>NZ_RXNV01000010.1 GCF_003966265.1 Shewanella atlantica
TGCCGCCAGCGTTCAATCTGAGCCATGATCAAACTCTTCAATTAAAGTTTTTTTGTTCTCATCCTATTAGGGATGAAGAACGGCTCAATGAATTATACTGTTTTTCATCAATCACTCTCTATAAAGAGAATGTTAATGAAGCTACATATTGCTATGTGTCACTCAGTACCTCTTTTAAAAGAGATAATCATTGAGAAAATTTGTTGCTACCAAAGGTAGCTTCGAATAACTCAACACCTGTGAGTGTCCACACAGATTACTTGATAAATTGTTAAAGAGCGTAGCACCAATTTTTCAGATGCCGCCGTTAGACGCTAGGTCGTTGGCTTAGGGATGCGTATTCTACACTTCCCGTTGTTGGCGTCAAGCCCTAATTTTAAGAAGTTTTTCAAGTGTCTTTTTCTTATACAAGAGACTTATATAAGAGAACAACAAATGAAACTCTTAAAGGCTTTTCTGCCTGAGTTATCTTTCGTTAAAAAGTTAACTCAACTTCAACTGCACTCTCTTACGAGATGTAGGCTGCATGCCTGCTGTGCCGTGTCAGTGGTTGCGCATTATAGGGATCTCAGAGCGGAGCACAAGGCCTTTTTATCGAAAAAACGATATTTTTTCGATCTTTTAAGATAGCCACACAATACTCACCATTTACCCCCAAACTTATCCACAAATCGCTATAGACTAGCCGAAATAAACTACAGTCGAGATCCATTTATGATATTGACGAGGCATGTTAACGCCTGAGGACAAGGCAGAGTTAACTATTCAGTTCACCAATAACTACTTTGTATAAAAAATAAAGGCCACTCAATGAGTGGCCTTTATAGTTATTCCAGTGATTAGCTACTTAACGGGGCCAATAGCCCAGCAATGATAATAGCCAGGTACTTATGTCAGCTTACCGTGGCATTGCTTATACTTACGACCAGAACCACAAGGACAAGGATCATTACGACCAACCTTTTCACCTTCACGTACAACCGGAGTATGCGCAGATAGAGCTTCCGCTTCCTCTGCTCCGACTATAGCTTCGGCAGAAGCATGTTGGTAATCGCGTTGGATCTTGGCATCTTCCTGACGGCGACGCTCTTCCATCTCTTCAACATCTGACTGAGCTTGTACCTGAACTTTAGATAGTACACTGATGACATCATGTTTCAGCGTTTCCAACATCTGCTGGAACAGCTCAAAAGATTCACGCTTATATTCCTGCTTAGGGTTCTTCTGTGCATAGCCACGAAGATGAATACCTTGACGCAGGTGATCCATGGCAGCCAAATGTTCTTTCCACAAACCATCGAGTGTTTGCAGCATGACAGCTTTTTCAAATTGACGAAGAACTTGCTCGCCAACCATCTCTTCTTTAGCCTGATATGATTTAACCCAGGTATCGACGATACGCTCACGAAGTGTTTCTTCATGAAGGTCATCTTCTTTATCCAGCCACTCCTGTACAGGCATTTTCAACCCATACTCTTGCTCCAGACGTGTTTGTAAGCCAGGTACATCCCAAAGCTCTTCGACAGATTGCGGCGGAATGTATTGGTCGACCAGACCGTTTACCACATCGGCCTGAATATTAACGATTGTGTCCTGGATACTCTCAGCATCCATCAATTCATTTCGCTGTGCATAGACAACTTGACGCTGATCGTTGGCGACATCATCAAACTCAAGTAACTGCTTACGAATATCGAAGTTACGTGCTTCAACTTTACGTTGTGCATTTTCAATAGCTCGAGAAACCCAAGGGTGCTCTATCGCCTCACCTTTCTCCATACCCAGTTTCTTCATCATTGAAGAAACACGGTCCGAAGCAAAGATACGCATTAGGCTGTCTTCCATTGAAAGGTAGAAGCGTGAAGAACCAGCATCACCTTGACGACCAGAACGACCACGTAGCTGGTTATCGATACGGCGAGACTCATGACGCTCGGTACCTAAAATATGTAAACCACCAGAAGCAACGACTTCATCATGTCGAACCTGCCAGTCTGTTTTAATCTTGGCTTTCTGCTCATCAGTAGGGTTAGTAAGGGCTTCGATTTCCATCGCCCAGTTACCACCGAGCACGATATCGGTACCACGACCCGCCATGTTAGTTGCAATAGTTACCGCACCGGTTCGACCCGCTTGAGCAACAATATCGGCTTCACGTTCATGGAATTTTGCATTCAATACTTCGTGAGGGATCTTCTCTTGCTTCATTAGTCGTGCAAGTAGTTCCGATTGTTCAATTGAAACAGTACCCACAAGAACTGGTTGACCACGTTCACGACAACCTTGGATATCCTCGATGATAGCCGCATACTTTTCATCAGGAGTTAAATACACAAGATCGGCATGGTCCTTACGAACCATAGGTCTATTGGTTGGGATAACGACCGTATCTAATCCATAGATGTGTTGAAATTCGAATGCTTCAGTATCGGCAGTACCTGTCATACCCGCTAATTTTTCATATTGGCGGAAGAAGTTCTGGAAAGTAATAGATGCAAGGGTTTGGTTTTCATTTTGAATATGAACACCTTCTTTCGCTTCTACCGCTTGATGAAGACCTTCAGACCAACGACGACCGGGCATTGTACGGCCGGTATGCTCATCGACAATAATAACTTCATTATCCTGGACGATATAATCAACATCTTTTTCGAACAGTGTGTGGGCACGTAGCGCGGCATTTACATGATGCAGCAGAGAGATATTTGTTGCTGAATAGAGAGAGTCGCCTTCGGCCAGCATTCCGCGTTCGGTAAGCAGAACTTCAACTTTCTCTTGTCCACGTTCTGTCATGTGAACTTGTTTAGCTTTCTCGTCGATAGAGTAATCACCATCGCCGATCTCCTCTTCCGTGTCTTCTTTGTCTTGACGAACAAGATGCGGAATAAGGGTATTAATTTTGGTATAGAGCTCAGAGCTATCTTCAGCAGCACCAGAGATGATCAATGGCGTTCTGGCTTCATCGATAAGAATCGAATCGACTTCATCGATTAGCGCATAGTGAAGCGGACGTTGAACACGCTCTTGAGGCGAAAATGCCATATTGTCACGAAGATAATCGAAACCGAACTCATTGTTGGTACCATAGGTAATATCGGCATCATAGGCAGCTTTCTTCTCTTGCTGCCCAAGTCCCGCAACGTTAATACCAACAGAGAGACCAAGAAACTCGAAAAGTGGACGGTTATTTTCGGCATCACGACGTGCCAAATAATCATTGACCGTAATGACGTGAACACCTTTACCGGTTAGACCATTCAGATAAGCAGGTAATGTTGCGGTAAGTGTTTTACCTTCACCCGTTCTCATCTCAGCAATACGGTTACTATCCAGAACCATACCACCCAGCATCTGCACATCGAAATGGCGCATTTCAAAAACACGCTTAGACGCTTCGCGTACAACGGCAAAGGCTTCAGACATCACATCATCTAAAGTCTCACCAGACTCTAAACGACCTCGAAAGTCAGTAGTCTTAGCCTTTAACTCTTCGTCAGTCAGCTTTTCATATTCATCTTCAAGTGCATTAATCTTTGTGACAGTTTTGCCAAGAGATTTAAGTGTGCGATCGTTACGACTACCAAATAATTTTGTCAGTATTTTACCAAACATCTGAACCACTTTTTATGTTGTTGGCCAAGTCCCGATTGAGTCAAAAGCCTAATTTTATATTAACCTGCTTTGCGGTAGACAAATTTCTGCGGATCTATCTGCTGTCCACCCCGCAACACTTCATAATGCACATGGGGTCCGGTCGAGCGACCAGTACTTCCCATTTTGGCGATACTCTCGCCTTTGGCGATGACATCACCTACGGTTACTAACAAAGACTTATTGTGTCCATAGCGAGTTCGTAAACCATTTCCATGATCTATCTCTACAAGCTCACCATAGCCAAACATTTTGCCTGCCCATGTGATCACACCGCCAGCAGTAGCGACCACATTGGTTCCCTCTTTGCCGGCGAAGTCGATGCCTTTATGCATAGTTCTTCGCCCATTAAAAGGATCATTTCGTAAACCGTAGGGCGATGATAACCATCCTTTTTGGATGGGCCGCCCAGATATATAACGTTCTTCATCTATATGGAGATTAGATGATACTGTTTCAAGTATTGAAAGCTGAACATTATTGTTATCTATTCGTGACACTAGCTTATCCATATCTGCGATAAGCTGATCGAGCTCGATATTAGCGCCTAATTCACTCAGGCCACCTACACCGACTTCGGAAGAGAAATCAAATTGATCTTCTAATTGATTATTTTTCGCAACTTGCTGACCGAGAGCCTCGAGACGAGTCACCTTCGCTTGCATGCGAGCGACATGAGTGACGAGCATAGCCAGTTGGGCTTCTGTCGCACCTTTAAGCTCTATGAGCTCATCTTTTTGCGCTTCACGCGCAACTCGCTCATTATCGACATTGGTCTGCTGTTGCAGAATTTGTTTGGCGTTGTGCTGATATAAACCAGAACCTGCAGCAATTAATAGCACAGGTAACAACAGCCAGCGTTTACCGGGCTGCCATCGAGAGGCGCCATTTCGACCTTGAATAAAAACTGTTACACTCATAGCCTAATTAAGCCATTTTGTTATCATATGAAAAAGCCCCCGCAGGACCTAAGCCAATTACTGCATCAGCAAGGGCAAATGCCTAATCTTGCTGAAAAAGCAGAACTTCTATTACACTTGAATCATTACGTGAAACAGGTGTTAGCTGGTCCAGTGTCGCAGCAACTAAAAGTTGCCAATCTTCGACAGGGTGTTCTTGTTATTGAAACGACTACAGCTGCATGGGCCGCAAGAATAAACTTCCAAAAAGCCAAAATATTACAGCAGCTACAAGCCGAAACGCTACCCATGCTCTCCGCTATCGAAGTTAAAGTCAACCCGAGTCTGGTTTTGTATGAAACAAAGCCCAAAATCCCTCAACATCACATCAGTGAAACAGCAGCGACCCATATTGAAGCATTGGCCGAACATACGGAGGGTTCTTTAGCAGAGAAACTAAAACGGCTGGCTGCATTAGCCAGCCGTTCAAGGCAATCTTAGCGTTAGCAATTAAGTAACTCTGAGTTCTTTCATCTATCGATTAAGCGAACACTGCACCTGCTGGTACAGAGAAGCTCACAGGAGCTTCATCTTTCTCGAAGCTGACAAGCTCCCAAGCATCTTGCTGAGCTAACAAAGCACGCACTAATTGGTTATTTAACGCATGTCCGGTTTTGAATGCACAGAATTCACCAACAATGGCATGACCAGCAACATAGAGATCACCGAAAGCATCTAAAATCTTATGTTTAACGAATTCATCCTCATAACGCAGACCATCGGGGTTGAGGACACGATATTCGTCAAGCACAACTGCATTTTCCATACTTCCACCTAAGGCTAAGTTGTTAGCTCTCAAGTATTCAATATCACGCATAAAGCCGAAAGTTCTCGCTCGACTGATATCGCGCACAAATGCTGAAGTAGAAAAATCCATTACCATGTGTTGTTGACTACGGGCAATTTCAGGGTGTTCAAAGTCGATTGCAAAATCCACTCTAAAACCTTTAAAAGGTTTTAGTTCCGCCCATTTATCACCATCTTCAACACGCACAGTATTTTTGATTCTTAGGTATTTCTTAGCCGACGCTTGCTCTTGAATCCCTACTGATTGAAGCAGGAAAACCCATGGACTGGCACTGCCATCCATGATTGGGATCTCAGGGGCATCGACTTCAATAACAGCGTTATCGATACCTAAGCCCGCAAGTGCTGCGAACAGATGCTCAATTGTTGAGATGCGTACACCTTCATCATTAACAAGTGCCGTACACATCGTCGTTTCACGAACTAAATCTGCTTTGGCTGGAATTGCCACAGCAGGTTCAAGATCGGTGCGCACGAGTACGATCCCTGTATTAACGGGTGCGGGCTTGATGCTCAAAGTCACCTTATTGCCGGAGTGTAATCCGACTCCAGTGGTTTTAACCATTTCTTTAACAGTTCTTTGAAAAATCATTCTATTACCCGTTCATCTCAACAAAAAAAGCTCAGAACCTGTACAGAAAATTATCTATATACAGGCGCGGCTGGTCGGATATGCTAACATATCTTTGCAAATTAGCCAAAATTCTACTAGTGATCGCCATGGTGAAACTTAGAATTCACCTTAGCGAAACCTAGGCAGCTCATTTAAAAGCTGTACTCCAAAACTGTATTAGTCAGCCTGCTTACGCAAGAATGCAGGGATATCTAGATAATCTGCTTCATTTTTTGGTGCCGGTGCTGGTGCAGTTTGTGCAACTGGCACAACATTTCCGGTCGCCATTGGCTGAGCTACAAGTTCTTCAGATACCGTCTCTGGACGAACTTCCGGTGCCACTATAGGCTCTGGACGCGGAGCAGGTTTAGTCACCAACTGAATGTCAGGTTTCTTTTCTGCGCCAATTCCGGTAGCCACTACAGTTACACGCAATTCGTCGCTCATTTCAGGATCGATTACCGCTCCAACAACGACAGTAGCATTATCAGATGCATATGCTTTAACGTGGTTACCCACTGTCTCAAACTCTTCGATACTCATGTCCATACCGGCCGTAATGTTAACAAGTACACCACGAGCACCGGCAAGATCGATATCTTCAAGCAGAGGACTGGCAACAGCCGCTTCAGCAGCTTCTTCCGCGCGGTCTTCACCACTGGCAACACCCGTGCCCATCATGGCATTACCCATCTCAGACATAACGGTTTTCACATCGGCGAAATCCACGTTGATCAGACCTGGTCGAGTGATCAATTCTGCGATCCCCTGAACAGCACCCAGCAATACGTTATTAGCCGCGGCAAAAGCGTCTAACAATGATGTACCACGACCTAATACTTTCAGTAGCTTCTCATTAGGAATGGTAATTAACGAATCCACATGCTTGGCAAGCTCTGTTATACCCTGGTCGGCATAAGACATGCGCTTCTTTCCCTCGAATGGGAAAGGCTTTGTCACTACAGCAACGGTTAAGATACCCTCTTCTTTGGCAACTTCAGCAACTACCGGCGCAGCCCCCGTTCCCGTACCGCCACCCATACCAGCAGCGATAAAGATCATGTCAGAACCCTTGATGGCATTTCTGATATTTTCTTTATCTTCTTCTGCTGCAAGGCGACCAATTTCTGGATTTGCCCCTGCTCCCAACCCTTTAGTGATATCACGTCCAAGTTGAATGGTTGATCCTGCAGAAGATTTTCTTAATGCTTGTGCATCTGTATTGGTTGCAACAAACTCAACACCTTCGATGTTGTGTTTAACCATATGTTCGATGGCATTGCCACCGCCGCCACCGACACCGATGACCTTAATCACCGCTTCATCAGTATGACTATCCATGATCTCAAACATGGTCTTCTCTCCGTTTTGCCTGCGTTATATGTAAAATAGTTAATCGACTAAGCCTTGAGGCCATCTTCTTAAACTATTAAAACTCACCTTTAAACCAGCTTTGAACCCGATTCCAAAGACTGGTAACCCCTTGACGCTCAGGACGCTCGAACTGACGTTCGACGACCCTTCTTGCTCCGTAGTGTAACAAGCCTACCCCTGTCGAGTAGATAGGTTCATCCACATATTCAAATAACCCTTTCACAGGTAGCGGCGATGCAACCCGCACAGGCATACCAAATGTAGCCTCTGCAATATCGACAGCGCCTTCGATGGATGATGTTCCACCGGTTAGCACGATACCCGCCGCAACCTGATCTTCTAAACCTGAATCTCTTAACTCTTTAAGTACCAACTCAAATAACTCTTGATACCTGGGCTCAACCACTTCCGCCAATGTATGCCTGGACATGGTTCTTGATGGTCGCCCACCGACAGAAGGAACCTCAATACTGTCTTCACGGCTTACCATGGCGCTTCGCGCACTGGCAAATTGAACCTTAATCTGTTCCGCATGAGAAAGTGGCGTTCTGAAAATCTTCGCGATATCGTTAGTCACCTGATTACCGGCTACAGGCACCACTGCACAATGGCGCAATGCACCGTTGGTATACACTGCGAGATCTGTAGTACCGCCGCCGATATCGACCAGACAGACGCCTAAGTCTTTCTCATCATTAGTCAATACTGAATCTGCAGAGGCGATGGCAGAAAAAACGAGGTCATCGACCTTCAATCCACATCGCTCGACACTCTTGGTAATATTTTTTGCCATATCGTTGGCACACGTCACGATATGCACCTTTGCCTCCATACGCATGCCTGACATACCGATCGGGCTCTTGATGCCGTCCTGTACATCGATGGCATACTCTTGTGGCAGCACGTGCAATATGCGGCGCTCAGTTGGTATTTTTACCGAACGAGCCGTGTGAATGACATTATCGACGTCATCCTGGGTGACCTCTTCATCATTGATGGAGACCATACCATTTTCATTCTGGCAATCGATATGCTTACCTGAAATGCCCAGATATACCGATGAAACTTGGCAATCGGCCATTAACTCGGCCTGATCTAACGCTCGCTGTACACTGCGTACAATAGAATCAAGATCGTTTACACCACCTTTGTCCATGCCTCTGGACTGATGATTACCCAAGCCGACAACACTGATCTCACCATCGGGTAGCACTTCACCTATGATCACAGCAACCTTTGAGGTTCCTATGTCTAATCCAACGATCAGATTTCTATCTTGATTCTTGGTCATTATTTATTGGCTCTCTTTCTGCGCATTTTCCCAACCTACGGCTAATCCGGTGTCGTAGCGTAAATCTACCTTGGCAACTGGTTTTGACTGCTTAACCAGTGTCGGATATACATTGATAAATCTTTGTATCCTTGCCATTTTATCTTCTCTGCCTAACTCGAGCATAATTCCGTTATTCAACGAACCATGCCACGCATGTCTCGGGCTCAAGCTTAAACTGTCCAACTTGAAACCATTTATCTTCAACAACTCACTCACTTGCCGATATGTGGTCAGTACCACTTTCGATTGTCCTTCCGGGCCGGCAAGCAGAGGAAGAGGTCCAATGTCAGTTCTTGTCGGTGCATCAAATACCTGCCCATGAATATTGAGCCAGGCGTCTCCATTCCAATGAGCGACAACTTGTTGTTCAACCAGATACACCTTCAACTTTGCAGGCCATTCACGTCGCACCGAGGCCTGATACACCCATGGTAACGCCTCTAATGCATCCTGAACTTGATTTACATCTGCCGAGAAAAAACTTCTCTGCATTAGATCCTGTAATGCGACCTGTATCTCTTCATCAGAGGTCCTGTCACGCTCTCCTCTGATTGCCACAGCCTCGATAGGCAATGCGTCCGCATCATTAACAACCAGATTCAGCTTCCATGCTCCCATCGATAAACCGAGTACCACCAAGAGCAGAAACAGGAGCCCAAAACACAGATACCAATCGACCTGCGCCAGCCTTACTTTCCACCTTTGACCAATCTCAGCCCAAGACACAGATATTCAACCCTAATCCAGATTTTAACGAAAACGTTAATATACTAATGAACCACAGAAAACCGGCCATTATATAGACCTTATTCGTGGGGTCAAAATCCGATACACGGGCAATGAGAGTTCTTTCAAATTTATTCCTTACCCGTTCCTGCAGGCACCGAATCAAACCCTAAGCTCGACAGAGATAACTGTTTGGCTATCGCCCCTATATTTCCGGCTCCCTGAGTCAATACAAGATCTCCCGCCTGGAGAACATCCGGTAGTAAGCTAAGCAGCTGTTCACTATCGGAGACAAAAATAGGGTCAAGTTGACCTCGTTGACGAATCGAGCGGCATAAAGCGCGACTATCGGCCCCAGGTACGGGAGTCTCTCCGGCTGCATATACATCGAGTAACAACAGACAATCAACTTGAGATAAGACCTCGACAAAATCATCATAAAGGTCGCGTGTACGGCTATATCTGTGAGGTTGATAGATCATGACCAGACGCTTATCCGGCCAACCTGATTTGGCCGCTTTGATCGTTGCGGCAACCTCGCTGGGGTGATGTCCATAATCATCAACCAACACCATCTCCCCTTTACAGGTATCGAAACAACCTAGCTGCTCGAACCTACGACCAATCCCCTGGAAATCCGCGAGAGCCTGAATAATTGCCGCATCATCAATTTCATCTTCAGTAGCAACGGCAATCGCGGCCAATGCGTTGAGCACGTTATGTTGGCCTGGAAGGTTCACCACGACCTCAACATCTTCAACCCCGGCCCTTCTCAGAGTAAAACGGCTTTGATAGGCTTCCTGCACGAAGTTGAGCGCTTGAACGTCTGCATCTTCACTGAAACCATAGGTCACGATTTTACGACCGACCCTAGGCAGTAATTCACGCACAACCGGATCATCGATACACATTACTGCTACGCCATAAAAAGGCAGGTTATGCAGAAAATCGATAAAGGTAGATTTCAATTTCTCAAAATCCCCTTCATAGGTGTCCATATGGTCCGCTTCAATGTTGGTCACAACGCTAACCATAGGCTGCAGATGCAGGAAGCTGGCATCACTCTCATCAGCTTCGGCAATCAGGTAACGACTGTGTCCCAGCCTGGCATTGGTACCGGCACTGTTTAACAGACCACCAATCACGAAGGTAGGATCGCGCTCAGCCTGGCCATAAACGCTTGCAATTAAACTGGTCGTAGTGGTTTTACCATGCGTTCCCGCAACCGCTACACCGTGACGGTAACGCATTAACTCGGCAAGCATCTCTGCCCGCTGGACAACCGGGATCCTCAACGCCTGAGCCTCTAACAGTTCAGGGTTATCGGCGCTGATTGCCGTAGACACAACGACAACGTCTGCACCATGCACCTGCTCTTCATGATGCCCTATATGGATCTTTGCCCCCAGAGAGGCAAGCCTTTGTGTCACGGCATTCTCAGCAATATCAGAGCCAGATAGCTTGTACCCCTCATTAACGAGTACCTCAGCAATTCCACCCATACCAGCACCGCCGATCCCGACGAAGTAGATGTGCTTAACTCGTCTCATCTCAGGGATGATGCTTCTTAACTGTGAATACTTCTCTTGATTCTTACTCATTTCAATCCTTTCCAGCTAACCTGATGCAGACACTGGCAACTTTCTGTGTTGCGTCCAATACCGCTGCACTTTTTGCTCGTAGGCCCATCTGAGATAATTCGTTTCTATCTGAGGCTAGAATTTGTAATTTTCCAATAAGCTTATTGGCATCTAAAATTGTCTGCGGCAACAAAAATGCCCCGCCCGCCTGCACCAGAACTTGTGCATTTTTGGTTTGATGATCATCTACAGCATGTGGATATGGCACTAACAGGCTAGGTAATCCAACGGCTGCCACCTCAGAGACGGTTAATGCCCCCGAACGGCACAGCACAACATCGGCCCAACGGTACGCCGCTTCCATATCATCAATAAATTCGGCAACATTAACACTGCCATCCTGGCCAAGGTGTTGGTACTCTGCCTTGACCCCTTGAAGGTTACCCTTACCTACCTGGTGCCATACGGTGATCGAGTGCATCTTACTCACCGCAGCTGTCACACTTGGCATCAGGTCGTTAAACACTTTAGCGCCTAAGCTTCCACCAACGACTAATACCTTTAATGCGTCATCGGTAACGGTGTCGACATTACTATCGCCCAAGGCGATAAGCTCTTCTCTTATCGGGTTTCCGACGACCTCTGCCTCTACATTGTCAAACGTATCTTCGAAGGCACATAAAACCTGACTGGCGATACGAGCAAGAATTTTATTGGTCATTCCCGGGATTGCATTCTGCTCATGCAATACCAAAGGGATCCCCGATAATCTGGCGGCGACGCCACCGGGCCCACTGGCAAAACCTCCCATACCTAAGACCACATCGGGCTTAAAATCCTTAATTACGGTTCTGGCCTGCATGATAGAACGTATCACTTTAAAGGGTGCAGCCAGCTTACGAAGCAATCCGTTTCCACGCACCCCTTTAATATCGATAAAGTCGATATCGAATCCATGCTGAGGAACTAATCTGGCTTCCATGCGTTCAGCCGTACCTAACCACCTGACTTGCCAACCTTGCTGGCAAAGATATTTCGCGACTGCCAGCGCTGGAAATACATGGCCACCGGTGCCACCGGCCATAATCAAAATACGCTTCTCAATATTCATGCTTGTCATTAACTTTTTTTCCCCTGCACAGCTTGAATAGAGCTTAAACGTCGCTCATGATCGATGCGGATCAATATCATAGCTGCGGCGGTCATAACCCAGAGACTACTGCCTCCATAACTAATAAAAGGTAGAGTGAGGCCCTTCGTTGGTAGCATTCCAATACTTGCACCAACATTCACTACGGTCTGAAAACAGAACCAAATACCAATGGCATAAGCAAGATAGCCTTCGAAAGGCTTATCTATCTCAATACACAAATTGCCTAATTTAATCGCTCTAAGGGCAACAAAAAGCAGCACGGACAGCACCACAATGATGCCTACAAACCCTAACTCTTCACCTATCACGGCAAAAATAAAATCCGTATGCGCTTCGGGCAGGTACTCTAATTTCTGAATACTGTTACCTAGACCTTGCCCGAACCAATCGCCACGCCCATAAGCCATCAAAGATTGGGTTAGCTGATAACCGCTGCCAAATGGATCTTGCCAGGGGTCCATAAAAGAGGTTACCCGGCGCATCCGATAGGGCTCTAAAAGTACCAAGGCCACAAACGCCATCACCCCGGTCAATATCAAGGCAAAAAAGTCCAGCAGGCGGGCTCCGGCTAAAAACAGCAAGCCTACCGTTCCCACAAACAACACAACCACGGTACCTAAGTCGGGTTGCATCAAGATCAGAAAAGCATAAACGGCAAACACGGCTATCGGCTTATAGAAGCCCTTGGCATTTTCCCTGATCTCCTGATGACGTCTGACCAAATAACCCGCCATATAGATGGTGAAGGCAAATTTAGCTATTTCAGCTACCTGTATTCTAATCGGCCCCACAGATAGCCAACGGGTTGCACCATTTACCGATGTACCAACAAGCAGTACGGCGACTAACATGATGCCGACGATCAATAGTAATAACGGGCTGAACTGCTGCCAGCGACTCATCTCGATACGTAACACCACTGCTGCAATAACGGCGCACCCTACAAGATAAGTCAAATGCCTGACAACAAAATGGTAAGGATTACCTGTCAGGCTCTGTGCTTCTGGCATTGAAGCAGACATCACCATCACGAATCCAAAACAGATCAGCGACAAAACGGCAAACAGCAAGGCGCGGTCATACAACTGTATGCCCGGCGCTTCTCGCTCTTTAAACAAATTTGGCCAACTCCAGCTAACGCTGGTGCCAAATAAGTTGAGTTGCCTCTCTTCGCTACGCATCTAACGCCTCTGCACTTAACCCTTCGGCTAACTGGCGAAAATCATCGCCTCTTTCCATAAAATTCTTGTACATATCCAAACTGGCACATGCCGGAGACAGCAAAACGATGTCGCCGGCTATTGCCAGTTGAGCGGCTTTATTGACCGCATCTGCCATCGAACCGACCTCAATAGAGTTATCGGACAGCGCGGCAATTTTATCTCCATCTTTACCCAATGTAATGAGATGACTTACCTGTTTTAACGCCGGTACCAAAGGTCTGAAGTCCGCCCCTTTTCCATCACCGCCGGCAATTAAAATGATATCTCCAAGATGTTCACTGATCCCCTCTATCGCCGCCACCGTGGCACCGACATTCGTCGCCTTAGAATCATTGATGTATGAAACACCGTTTCGGTTAACGACCATCTCAAATCTATGCTCGAGCCCGGTAAACGATGAAGCAACCTCTACCATTGCAGCCTTATCTATACCCGCTTGATAAGCCAAGGCCATGGCTGCGATAAGGTTTGCATGGTTATGGCTACCGACCAACGCCACATCCTGAAGGCTGACTACCTCAACACTGCCATGTACTATCTTGCCCTCGCAGACTCCCCACTCATCATTTTCGGGAAGAGATAAACCGAAGCTGTTCTGGTTCATCGGATCTTTGGGCTTAGTAAGCTCATCTTCTCTATTAAACAGCGCGAATTTAGTTTGTGAATATAATCTCAGCTTAGCCTGACGATATGCTTCGATATCACTATATCTGTCCATATGATCTTCACTGATATTAAGACAGGTTGCCGACACACAGTTCAGGCTGTGAGTCGTTTCTAATTGAAAGCTCGACAGCTCCAATACATACAGCTCAATATCGTCCTGGAGTAGATCTAAAACCGGAATACCAATATTGCCACCAACGGCATAATTGATTCCCGCAGCCTTAGCCATCTCGCCCACTAAGGTCGTAACCGTAGATTTCCCATTCGATCCTGTGATACCGATAACGCAAGCTTCCCGCTCTTCGATCGCTCTGGAAAATAGCTCGACATCACCGATCACCTCAATATCCATATCTATCGCGGCTCGGATCTCCGGCGTATCGATAGCGATGCCGGGGCTGACAATAATCTGAGTCGCCTGCACCAGATACCGGCAGTCGAAGCCGCCTTTGATCAATTCGACATCGGGAAACTCAGCCGCCAACGTATCCGCACCTGGAGGGTGCTGACGACTATCCATAACCAAGGGAGTGATCCCTTGACCATGCAGATAACGCACAACCGAGAGGCCTGTGGCTCCCAAGCCCAATATCAGGTGCGACTTGTGGTTATCCATATTTATTTACCCTTGTCTGACGGCGTAAAGTTCATACCCGACTACCTTAATTTCAGCGTGGCCAAGCCAAGTAACACTAAAAACAGAGAGATAATCCAAAAACGGACAATAACTCTGGGTTCAGGCCAACCTTTCAACTCATAATGATGATGAATAGGTGCCATACGGAAAATTCTTTGTCCACGTAACTTGTATGATCCAACCTGCAGAATTACTGACACAGTCTCCATAACAAAGACGCCACCCATGATCACCAGCAAGATCTCCTGACGTACCAACACGGCTATCGCACCAAGCGCGGCCCCTAGGGCCAAAGACCCTACATCCCCCATAAATACCTGTGCTGGATAGGTGTTAAACCAGAGGAAGCCTAAGCCGGCACCAACAATTGCGGTACAGACAATCACCAACTCTCCTGCACCTGGCAGGTAGGGAAGATGCAGGTAATTTGCAAATTGAACATGGCCTGAAAGGTAGGCAATTAAAGCAAAGGCCGCAGCGACCATAACCGTAGGCATGATAGCCAAACCATCAAGCCCGTCGGTTAAATTGACCGCATTACTCGACCCCACTATGGTGAAGTAAGCCAAAACGATAAAGAAGCCGCCGAGTTGAGGCATAATATCTTTAAAGAAAGGCACAACCAGCTGGGTTTCACCGGCCAGATCAGCAGAGGCATAGAGATAAAATGCAATGACCAATGCGGCAAGTGACTGTAATATATACTTCCACTTAGCGATCAAGCCTTTGGTATCTTTTCGAACGACTTTACGATAATCATCGATAAAACCAATCAAACCAAAGCTTGCAAGCACAAACAGCACGACCCACACATAGCGGCTGGCAAGGTCCCCCCAAAGCAGTACACTGATAAATACACCGGCTAAGATCAGAATACCACCCATAGTCGGCGTGCCACGCTTACTGAAATGAGATTCCGGACCATCATTACGAACAACTTGACCGATCTGCAGCATCTGCAGACGTTCAATCATCTTCGGTCCCCACCAAAGACTAAATATCAAGGCAGTCATCAGGCCTAGAATGGCTCTAAACGTTACATAAGAAAAAACGTTAAACCCAGAATAAAACTGGGTTAAATACTCCGCCAGATAGACCAGCATTAAACAAACTCCCCGCGCCCGTAAGCAACTATTAAGGCTTCAACCACGCGTTCCATTTTGGCACTGCGTGAGCCCTTGACTAAAACCGTTACATCACCCTGCAACTGATTAATATAATTAATTAAATCCTGTACTACCCTCTCGAAATCCTGATGATGGACACCACCAAAAGCGATACTGGTATTTGCGCTTAGCTCACCCAATGAGAACAGTGCATCTATCCCTCTTTCTTTTGCAAGCTCACCCAGCTCAGTATGCAAAAGGCACGCATTGTCGCCTAATTCTCCCAAATCACCCAGCACTAAACAGCGATATCCATCAATTTCTTGAAGCCAGTCAATTGCTGCACTCACCGATGCCGGGTTTGCGTTATAACTATCGTCAATCACCCGCAGCCGACCGAGCTGAGTTGGTAACATTCTGCCTTTGACCGGCTCGAGCAAAGAGAGGCCGGAAACGATCTCATCCAGAGATAGACCCAAAGTTAAACAGAGCCCCGTTGCGGCAAGCGCATTGCTCACCTGATGACGACCTGATAAGGGCAATTTCACTGAAACCTTTTGGGCCAAATAACTCATCTTGAAGCTATAGCGACCCAGCAGATCAGGTTCAAGCTCACTGGCTTTCAGATCGGCTGCAGCTTCGATAGCAAAACTTAACTGCTTATGTTCACTTGCCGCCTCTTTCATCACCTGAGCGAATGAATCATCTGCATTAATCACTGCAGTCCCGTCACAACTCAGATGATTAAATATCTCTGACTTGGCAGCCGCAACGCCGGCTAATGACCCAAAACCTTCGAGATGAGCCGAAGCCACATTGTTGACTAAAGCCACATCGGGCTTAACCAGTGACGAGGTGTAATCGATCTCACCGCGATGATTCGCCCCAAGTTCGAAAACACCAAACTCATCTCCCTCTCTCAAACGAAGCAGGGTTAGGGGAACACCAATTTCATTATTAAAGTTGCCGGCTGTGTAAAGTACCTTGTGCCGCTGGGATAAGATGGATGCCACCATCTCTTTCACACTTGTTTTTCCATTTGAGCCGGTTAGCGCTATCGACTTAGGCTGAATCAGCTCTCGCAGGTACGCCCCTATTTCGCCCATAGCTTTCTGAGTATCTTTCACTATCAGTTGAGGGACATCCAGAGGTAATTCATGAGTCAACAGCAGCGCATGAGCGCCATTTTCGACCGCTAAATGAGCGAAGTCATGACCATCGAATCTCTCGCCTTTCAGTGCAACAAAAAGCGTCTGTGGCGGAATGGTTCGGCTATCACTGCAAACATGGGAGATTTCGGCATCAGAGCCGATGAGGCGAGCATCTAATCTATGGCTCAATTGAGACAAGCTTAACGGGATCATGCTTGAACCTCTGCAAGTTCCCGGGCAAGTGCACGTTCATCATATTCACGACGAACTCCAGCCACTTCCTGGTAAGTTTCATGTCCCTTACCTGCTAATAACACTAAGTCTCCCGCCTTGGCATTTGCCACAACTTGACGAATAGCCAGTTCACGATCCACCTCTGTTAACGCCTTATCGGGTTCAGTTAACCCTTTCAAGATATCGCTGATGATGACATCAGGCTGTTCACTTCTGGCATTGTCACTGGTCACTACGACCTTATCTGCATATTTTTCAGCTGCTTGTGCCATCAATGGCCGCTTGCCTTTATCACGATCACCGCCACATCCAAACAGACACCACAACTCAGCATCGCAATGACCTCTTAGTGCCTTAAGGGCCTGCTCGATCGCATCGGGTGTGTGGGCATAATCGACAACTATTGTGACATCATCAGGAGTAGTAAATCGCTCCATCCGTCCGGCAACCGCTTGTAACTTAGGCACCACAGCAACTAATGAATGCATATCGAAACCAATCAGATACAAGGCGCCCAGAGCTGCAATTAAGTTCGACAGATTAAAAGAGCCTAAAAGTGGTGAGCGTAGCTCGGCATGTCCGTCAGGCCAGACGAATCTTGCATCGACACCCTGATGATGGAAATGATTATTTTCGGTATAGATTGCGTTTGAGTTTTCAATCGAAGCAGACTCACCATGAATGCTGAAACTGGTGTATTTACCCGTATCGTGTTCGGCTAACCATTGCTTGCCAACCTCATCATCAAGATTGATCAACCCGGAGCTCAAAGAAGGAAAGTTAAATAACCGTTTCTTCGCATCGCCGTAGGCCTGCATGGTGCCATGATAATCCAGATGATCACGACTTAAATTAGTAAATACCGCCACATCGAAGGGAATAGCCTCGACTCTTCCCTGGATCAAACCATGACTCGACACTTCCATCGCGCATAACTCGGCGCCTTGGGCATCAAAATCCTGAAGCTGAGCCATCATGGTGATTGCATCGGCTGTTGTATTACCACTGTCAACTAAGTCACCCCAAAGGCCATTGCCCAGAGTGCCCATGACCGCACTCTGCTTACCTAATAAGGTCACCAGTTGCGCCATAAGTTGAGTTATCGATGTTTTGCCGTTTGTACCTGTGACACCGACCAACTTCAAACGATCGAGGTTAAGTGGGTATGCCTGGGCAGCTAAAGCAGATAATTGACGATTAAGCTGGAAGAATAAGATCTGTTTTTCTTCATCATCGACAAGTTTTCCATGACTCTCAGGGTCATCGGTATGAACCAGAGACGCCACAGCACCTTGCTGCATGGCTGCAGCAATATACTTTCGGCCATCGACTTGATGACCGGGGATGGCAATAAAGAGATCCCCCGGGCTTACAGCCCTACTATCTAAAGTCAGCTTATTGAAGCTTTCCGAACCCGCATAGTGGAACCAAGGGGCTAACAAATCACGTAATAGCATCACTCAGTTCTCCTCGTTGTACCCGCTAAACGTACCTTTTCTCTCGACGAAATAGGTTCAACATTGAGCATTTGTAAAGCACCTGACATAACTGCCGCAAACACAGGAGCGGCAACATCACCACCGTAATACCTGTCTCCCTTGGGCTCGTTAACTACGACAACAATCGCTAGCTGAGGATTATGTACAGGGGCGACACCGGCAAAAAGAGCAACATAATCCTCACCATAACCACCGGCAACCGCTTTACGGGCGGTACCCGTTTTTCCTGCAACCGGATAGCCCTCAATATGGGCTTTAGTTGCCGTACCGCCTTTTTCCGTGACCCCGATAAGCATCTCCATCACGCTCTGTGCAATTTCAGGTGAAATCACCTGCTCCCCCTCGGGTTGCTGCTTAAGCTTCAAGATAGAGACGGGATACAAGACACCTTTACTCCCTAAGGTGGCATACAATCTGGCTAATTGAAGTGGTGTCACCATAAGCCCATAACCAAATGAAAGCGTTGCACGTTCAAATTCAGACCAACGCCTGCGGTCATGGATAAGCCCGGCACTCTCACCCGCAAGGTTTATCCCTGAGTAATTACCCAGTCCCATCGTCTGATAAGCTCCCAACAACTCCTGAACAGGCATGGAAAGCGAAATTTTTGCCATGCCGACGTTGCTCGAGTGCACCAACACATCCGCAAGCGAGAGATCACCATAATATCTGGAGTCTCGCACAACCTTGCCGCCGATCCTCATTCGTCCCGGATAGGTCTTAATAACCTGATCGGATTGAATTGTTCCCGCTTCCAAAGCGGCGGCAACAACAAAGGGCTTAATGGTCGAACCTGGCTCATAGGAGTCGGTAAGTGCTCGATTTCGCATTCTGAACGCTTGAAGATTATCTCGGGAGTTGGGGTTATAAGATGGTGTATTAGCCATAGCCAATACTTCCCCCGTGTGTACATCGAGAACCACGATAGAAGCGGAGGTCGCTTGATTTATTTCAGTCGCTTTTTTCAGCTCACGGTATGCCAACTGTTGAATGCGCTGATCCAGGCTAAGCACCAGATCGTTTGGACTGTCTCCATCCTGCACTATATCCAGACGCTCGACGACATGACCATCTCTGGATTTACGTACTTTTTGTTTCGATGGGGTACCGGTTAGCCAGTCATTATAGGAGTTCTCGATACCTTCGATGCCAATATCATCGATGTTAGTGATCCCCACTAACTGAGCAGAGATCTCACTGGTCGGATAATAGCGCCGGGATTCTGATTTCAGATATACACCCGGTAGCTTTAACTTACTGATATAATCCGCTACAGCTGGTGTAACCTGACGTTTTAGGTAGGTAAAGCGCTTCTTTGGATTTGACTGAACCCGCTTTAATATCTTCTCTTTAGGCTCATGAAGAATATCGGCCAAGGCTTGCCAGCGACGCATATCCACAAAACCATTGCGATCGTGAACGACTTTAGGATCGGCATAGACGGCCTTTACCGGCACACTCACGGCTAACATCTCACCGTTACGGTCGGTGATAAGTCCACGCTGCACCTCTCTACTGGTGGTACGAAGCGTACGCATATCACTTTCATGTCGTAACTTTTCAGGTTCGATGATTTGAATATAAGCTGCACGACCGACAAGACTGGTAAACAGCAGGCATACGAAGGCAACAACGACATATAAACGCCATTCGATTAGCTGCGGCTTCTGTTTACGCTTTGCCTGTTTGCTCATTATACCCTCAACGACACTCCCATTAACCTCAGGAAGCTAATCAACACTTTTTTAACTTTCTGTTCAACGACTTATCACGGTACTCTTACCACTACCTCTTCTTTAGGCAGTGGTCGGCTCATCTCGAGTTCTTTGGTCGCAAAGCGCGTGATCCGGCTATGCTCAGACTGAGACTGCTCTTCAAGAAGTAAATTCCGCCATTCAATGTCCAGCCTATCTCGCTCTTGCAGCATCTGATCCCACTGAGTGGTGTACTTGCGGCTCACATGGCTGGTATATACAACGGCAACGGCATTCACCATTACGGCAATGCCAAGTAACAGCACCCACTTGTGATGCCACAAGTCGAGTAAAACGATTCGAGGTAGATTCAATTGAGATTTACTCAAATCTGATTCCCTCTATCGATAGCCTCGAGTCTCACCAAACCAGGTAATAGCAATAAAACTGCTATTTCGCCCGCCATTAATATTCCAACCGCTCCGCAATACGTAATACAGAACTACGAGCTCTGGTGTTACGCTCAATCTCTTCCTCAGAAGGCTTAATTGCTTTACCTATGCCTTTGAGTAAACGGGTTTTATTAATCTCAGCCTCTGTTATTGGCAGACCATGTGGCACACTTGCACCTTGGCTGTGCCTGCGAATGAAGCGCTTAACCATTCTGTCTTCCAGAGAGTGAAAACTGATCACAGATAAACGCCCATGGGGAGCGAGCACGCTTAATGCCCCCTCTAACGCTTGATCTATCTGTTCTAATTCACTATTGATGTAGATTCTAATCGCTTGAAATACACGTGTTGCCGGATGCTTATTTCGCTCTTTACTCTTGCTCACTCGAGCGATCAAATCTGCCAACTCTTTGGTCCGTAAGAAGGGAGTCTTTTCTCTATCCGCGGCGATACAACGCGCAATATGTCTGGAGTTTTTCTCTTCGCCATAGGTTTTAAATACCCAAGCCATATCTTCTATCTCTGCACGAGCAATCCAGTCGGCAGCCGTTTCACCTTGAGAGTTATCCATTCGCATATCGAGTGGACCGTCACGTAAAAAACTAAATCCACGTTCGGCATCATCGAGTTGCGGAGATGAGACGCCAAAATCCAGTAGCACTCCATCGATCTTACCTTTCAAGCCAAGATCTTCTACATAGGTGGCCAACTGGCCGAAGCCACCATGCACTATCCTAAACCTTGCATCATCGGCAAACTGCTGAGCTGCAGCAATCGCTTGAGGATCTCTGTCGATAGCGATTAAACGGCCATTTTCGCCCAAATGCTTAAGCACCTCACGAGAATGACCACCACGGCCAAATGTGCCATCGATGTAGATACCATCTTCTTTAATATTTAGGCCTGCTACAGTTTCAGTTAGCAGTACCGATAAGTGCGCAAATTCTTGGCTCATCATTCTCTTCTATCTATTTAGCTTCACTGATCACAGTGAGAAATCGGCAAGACGTTCGTTATCAGCAAACTCTTCGCTTTGAATCGTCTCTCGGCTTTGCTCTATCTGCTTCTGCCAAGCAGTTTCATCCCAAAGTTCAAACTTATTCAACTGCCCCACCAACATTGCCCGCTTCTCTAAATTGGCATATTGACGAAGCGGTGTAGGTAGTAATATTCTACCGTTCCCGTCGAGCTCGCACTCATGGGCGTAACCCAAAAGTAACCTTTTCATGGCTCTTTCTGTGGCCCGGGTATCGGAGAGTTGTAGTAATTTTTCTTCGATCTTGCTCCATTCATCGAATGGATAGAGCAAGAGGCAGGGAGATTGAAAGTCAACGGTTATCACTATTTGACTATTGAATTCAGCGTGCAGGGGCTCACGGTAGCGCTTTGGAATAGCGATCCGTCCCTTTGTATCAAGGTTAATAGCACTGGCCCCGCGAAACACGTTAGCTTAATCCTTGCCGTAAAATAATAAGTGATCCACAAATATCCACAATTCCCCACAAGACCTAAGTTTAGAGATAGAACGCAAGCCTTGTCAAGGGCGCAAACTATTTATAAATCCAGCATTCAAGCGGGTTAGCAGCAAATTTAAAATATTGTAAAAACAGGAAATAATAGGGGTAAAAAGTGGATCAACATCCCTAAAAAGCATAAAAAATAGACAGGTGCGACACTCTATTTATCATTAATTAATATTTAAGTGGAGATAGCGTCCTAATTTGTTCCCTGATTTTTCTGATATGAGGTGATTTATCTGGAATTAAACAATGCTCTTTACGGCCTTAAACACTCATTGGAAATTAACTAAAACCTTTCAAATTCAGTGTAAATATTGACCATTGCTTGCCGATAAAGGAATATATACTTAAGACAAAGGAGGAGATATGGTTGGTTTAGACAGTCTATACGCCATGCTGGCTCGCCCTATTCCGGCAGTGATAAAGCGAAAGCGGGTCGTTGAAGAGACAGAATATATCAAAGGGATCGCGGCAGACAGCCATGAAGCCCCTCAATCACAACTTCCTCCAAACCTTGAACGTCGCCACGCAATTGAAGACAGACGCGGATCACCCCGGGGGGATCGCCGTGGTCAGACAGAAAAAGAGGAAGAGAGGAAAAAAGAGTTAGCTAAGGCACAGCAAGAAGCCATCGAGTCTCCCCTTCCCCATATCGATATTGACGTTTAGCAAAAAAGCATAGATTCGATAAAAATCTGGAGACATCTATGCAATTGAGTACTAATTTAAAACATCAACCTTTAATCGTTTGAGTAACAGCGCGGTTCCATCCAGAATACAGTTCATCACACTTCTCAGGTGATATAGATGGCATAAATGTGCGCTCAATATCGGCTTTATGCTTTAGCTCAGAGGTCGAACTCCAAAATCCCACGGCCAACCCGGCAAGAAATGCCGCCCCCATGGCCGTAGTTTCAGTAATAGCAGGTCGCTGTACTTCTGCATTAGTGATGTCAGCCTGAAACTGCATCAAGAAATCGTTAGAAACGGCCCCACCATCTACCTTTAGCTGCTTGAGCATGACACCGCTATCTTTAGCCATGGCATCGAGTAGGTCTCGACTTTGATAGGCAATGGCTTCTAAAGCAGCGCGGATAATATGGTTACGATTCGAGCCACGGGTTAATCCAACCAGAGCACCGCGAGCACTTGGATCCCAGTATGGTGCCCCCAAACCGACAAAAGCCGGGACCAGATACACGCCATTAGTATCTTCCACCTTCGAGGCAAAATACTCGGTATCCTGCGCATCCCTGATAAGACCCAGTTCATCTCTTAGCCATTGAATCGTCGCACCTCCCATGAACACGGCGCCCTCTAAGGCATAATTAACTTCACAATCGGCTCCGATCGCGACGGTAGTGAGCAAACCATGGGTAGATTTTACGGCTTGTTTGCCCGTGTTCATCAACAGGAAACAACCTGTGCCGTACGTGTTTTTCGCCATGCCCTCATCGATACATAGCTGTCCGAATAAGGCAGATTGTTGATCGCCCGCAATACCTGCAATACTTATTTCGCCGCCCTCACCTGCAATGCGGGTCTTACCATACACTGCGCAGGAAGGCTTAACCTCTGGAAGCAGAGAACTTGGAATATTCAGCGCTTCCAATAATTTACTATCCCATTGTTGAGTATGGATATTAAATAACAGAGTACGACTGGCATTGGTAGGATCGGTAACATGCACTTTTCCCTCAGTAAGTTTCCAAACCAACCAGGTATCGATAGTGCCAAACAGTAATTCACCTTTTTCAGCCCTCTCTCTGACGCCCGCAACATTATCCAAGATCCATTTAATCTTAGTGCCTGAAAAATATGGGTCGAGTAGCAGTCCTGTAGTTTCACGCACATAAGCTTCCAGCCCCTGTGCTTTCAGTTCATCACAGATATGACTGCTGCGACGACATTGCCACACAATAGCGTTATATACAGGTTTACCGGTTAACTTATCCCAGATGACTGTCGTTTCACGTTGATTGGTGATCCCAATTGCAGCGACCTCGCTGCCATGGATCCCGGACCGGGCAAGCAACTCTATAAGGGTAGAGCTCTGTGAGGCCCAGATCTCCATGGGATCATGTTCAACCCAACCCGCTTGAGGGTAAATCTGAGGGAACTCTCGCTGTGATACAGAAACAATATTGGCATCATGATCGAATATTATCGCTCTTGAACTTGTTGTCCCCTGATCTAGTGCCACCACATACTTTTTAGCCACAACTCATTCCTATTACTGCGAACTCTGTTACCGTCAATATTACGGCCTGAAAAATGACTATTGTTGAGTCTCTTGTAACACACCGATTTCAGGCTCTACAACAGGTAAGTCCGTTTTTTCAATCGTCTCTGCTTCGACTTGAGCATCGCAAGCGTGGGCTGGAAAGTACCAAAATTCGGCTAACTTTCCGTCCTTAATCCTAAATGTACCGATACTACACTGGCTAAGGTGTTCACCGTCATTATCCCAGGTCACTCTTTCGACCGTACTTACATAACTACCAGAGTCAATAATTTGAAGAATGGTGGCATTGGCATCTTTAAGTGTCTCAAAATAATCGGTCATAGCTGCACCAAATTCGGTTCGGTCAGACGTTTCGACCTCCACTTTAGTACCAGTAATATGCATCCAACGTACGGTCTCACTCGTATGCTGCACCATTAATTCAACATCATGTTTGTTATAGGCCTGGATGAAACTTTCGACCACTTCAGTAGGAGTCGGAGCAGCTTGTGAGGTAAAGGATAGGAAAGATAAACTGGCGGCGAATAGATAAGGCCTCATTGTACACCTCGTATTTTGTTACGGCATATCGGCCCAATGAAGTCCGACACACGTATTGCACTAATATAATCAGGTTAAAAGTGCTCAGCTAATAGGGTAATCCATTAGATGAATATAATCTTATGAAGTTCATTTTGCTAACAAAATATTTACTTAACGGTTATTAATGGTGTAAAAAAAGGGCCGGAACATAAGCTCCGGACCCTTTATTCAATAAGTTCTATATTAGAAGCGGTAGCTTGCCTGTACTCCCACCAGCATAATATTGCCACTAGTAGTACCACTGAATGTGCCGCCAAACAGGGCTGAAGAGAGATCAGACTCAATCCCCGGACGAGGCTCAACCACAGGTGACTCATCCGCAAAGATATATGTCACACCGAAGTCCAGATCAAGATTGTCGCTAAAGTGGTAACCATAACCGGCACTCAACCACAAACGATCCATCTCTGGAATAGTCAGGGTACGGTTGGCATCAGAGACCGCAGATCTATCATAAGCGATACCCGCACGCAGGGTCGATTTTTGGTTCAAATCATATGTGGTACCTAAAGCGAAACGGTAGCTGTCTTTCCAGTTCTCCTGCTTCACCAGTTGAGTCGGCTCAGATAGCGCTGGAATAACGGCTTCCAGCTTTTCAAATGAACTCCAATCGGTCCAGTTAATGCTGGCGTGAATAGCCAACTTCTCAGTCAGCTGATGAAAAGACGCAAGCTCAGCGGTTGCCGGCAGTGATAGCTCCATAGCGCCATCCAGCTTCAAGGTAGGATCCATTGGGTTGAAGGCTAGGCCGTTGGCTTCACCTTCCAGATTTTGATCGACGGCAGATCGGTAGTTAACACCAATACGGTTGCTATCATTAATCTGCCAAGCCGCACCTAATTGCCAACCCCAAGACGTATCATCGCCTTCCATATATTTCAACGTGGTCCCTTTAGGTACTGGCAAGTTCCCCATCGGTGTCGGCAATACAGAATCGGCAGAGCTCTTGGCCCCTATACTACCTTCGCCAATCACGAAGCGCACACCCGCACCGACACTGAACTGCTCATTGATGCGATAGGCAAGGTTTGGATTGATCTCAATAGTCGTTACCGAAGCTTCATTACCAAACTGAGTACCACGGAAGCTGTCGTCTAATTCCGTTGCCATGCCAAAGTTACTGCCCAAGGCCAGGCCTAAAAACCACTGTTCATTGAGCTGATGAGTCACATAAAAATTTGGCACAACGGCATCATCGGCAATATCGTTTGCAGAGGTTGGATTTGTACCATCGACAAAGGTCACTTCACCGTTAATATCGATGTTGGGCATAACCAAAATAGCGCCACCAGAAACTTGTGTACCAGGCAGATAAGTCATCATGGCTGGATTGCGAAATTGCGCCGCAGCATTATCGGCCATGGCAGCTTCTCCGGCGAATGCACGGCCAAGCCCGGTTGCTGAGTACTCTGCTAACTGAAATCCTGCTGCCTGAACTTGTGTAACTGATCCAACAATCGCCGCAGCCACGGCCATAGATAAAATGCGCTTGTTCATCGTTTCTCTCATTATTAAAGTCATTATTGAATTTAGTGATCTTGGCTTTTAATTAGAGCAATAGCTCAAACCATTATTGAGGCGGGAGTGTACTCATGCAGCATATCTTTGCAAGCAAAGAAGCCAAAACAGTATAAAACACTAAATAGGCAACGAAAGGTAACGCAAATGCAGAGCAAATGACTTTTAAAACGCTTTTTACTTTTACACTGATGAAGTCAATGTCGCCATAAATTATTTGAGCATGCTCAATAACGTGGCAAATCACTTACTTATCAACAACTAAGACCTAAAAACAATTAAAACAAGTGTACGCCAAAATATGATTAAAATCACAGGACAAACAACTAGCTAAAGCTCTCTCTGTCACATAAAACCCACACGACCAATATTTAACCGCTAATTTTCAATAACTTAATATTTTTTAATCTCCCCTTAAAACAAAAGCCGGATGGACAAAAATCCATTCGGCTTATCTTCTTTAACAAGCTTGTACAAACGTACGCTTAAAACATTTTATGCTTTCCAAGTCGGTAATTGTGCTTCATAGCTGGATATCTGCTCCGCATAAGCCAAACTCAAACCGATAGCATCCAGACCATTAAGTAGGTTATGCCTTGCCGAGCCGGCTATCTCAAAGTTAAATACCGCCCCCGATGGAGAGGTAACCGTGAGAGCCTCGAGATCGACGGTGATCTCTGCGCCTTCATTCGCTTCGACTTCATCCATCAACTGCTGCACTTCGACATCGGTCAGACGAACCGGAAGCAGGCCATTATTGATCGAATTACCATAAAATATATCGGCAAAGCTCGGTGCTATGATGGCTCGCAATCCGAAATCGGCTAATGCCCAGGGCGCATGCTCACGACTCGATCCACAACCAAAGTTCTCTTTAGAGATAAGAATAGAGGCACCCTTGTATCTTGGCAGGTTGAGGCTGAAACCAGGGTTTGGCTCATCACCTGCGTCATCGAGATAACGCCAATCATGAAACAGGTGAACCCCAAAGCCATCTCGGGTCACCTTAGATAAAAACTGCTTAGGAATAATTTGATCGGTATCGACGTTGGCACTGTCGATCATCACTGCAAGCCCAGTGTGTGAAATAAATGGATTCATGACTCTGATGCTCCTAGTATGCTTTACGAATATCGACGAAATGACCGGCTACTGCCGCAGCTGCAGCCATAGCAGGGCTCACAAGATGAGTACGACTGCCTCGTCCCTGACGCCCTTCGAAATTACGATTACTGGTAGAAGCACAGCGATCGCCGGCTTCTAATCGGTCATCATTCATCGCTAAGCACATAGAACAGCCCGGCAGACGCCATTCAAACCCAGCCTCCAGGAAGATTTTGTCTAACCCTTCCGCTTCAGCCTGCTCTTTCACTAGACCAGATCCAGGCACAACTATCGCTGTGACGCCTGCGGCCACTTTACGGCCTTTGGCGTGCAGAGCAGCATCACGCAGATCTTCGATACGAGAGTTAGTACATGAACCGATAAATACCTTGTTAATGCTGACATCTGTCATACAGGTCCCAGCGCTAAGCGCTACATATTCCAGCGCCTTCTCTATACTGGCCTTAACCGTTGCATTTGACTCATCTTCAGGGTTTGGTACCAAGCCATCGATAGCAACTACTTGACCCGGATTGGTTCCCCAGGTGAGCTGAGGAGCGATATCTGATGCTTCCAGTACAACACTTGCATCAAACACGGCATCTTCATCTGTTTTAAGCTCTGCCCATGCAGCTATAGCCTGCTCCCAAGACTCTGCCTTAGGCGCAAACTCACGACCCTTAAGGTACTCGGCAGTGATCTTATCCGGAGCGACCATACCCGCTTTAGCCCCCATTTCTATAGCCATATTACATACCGTCATACGGCCTTCCATAGATAGCGCTTCAATCGCCTCACCACAGAACTCAACCACATAACCTGTTCCGCCATCCATACCAATCTTACCTATGATGGCCAGCACAATATCTTTAGCGGTAATTCCAGCGGCGACATGACCACGCACCTCAATTTTCATCGTCTTTGCTTTGTTTTGGCGTAGTGTCTGAGTCGCCATCACATGCTCGACCTCTGAGGTGCCGATACCGAACGCCAAGGCGCCAAATGCGCCATGGGTGGCGGTGTGGGAATCACCACACACGATAACCGTACCGGGCAGGGTGATCCCAAGCTCAGGACCCATCACATGGACGATACCTTGGTTTTTATGATGAATGTCATACAGGCGAACACCAAACTCTTTGCAGTTATCCTGCAGGGTTTCAACCTGGATACGGGCCATGGGGCTCAACGCATCAAGGCTTGCGCTCTTAGTCGAAGTATTGTGATCCATGGTGGCGAAGGTTTTCTCCGGCGCTCGCAACTTGCGGCCCGCGACCTTCAAACCACTAAATGCCTGCGGAGATGTCACCTCATGGACCAGGTGTCTGTCCACATAGATTAACGGCGCCTGACCTTCATTTTCAACCACCACATGGCTGTCCCATACTTTTTCATATAATGTCTTAGCCATGTCTCAGATACCTTCCTTTACTAACTTAGTAATGTAATCACCCATCTCTGAAGTTGATTTAGCATTCCCACGCTCCGATGCAGGCAGTAGCTCTCCGGTCAGGTAGCCATCACTAAGGGCTTTACCTACGGCCGCTTCAATCGCCACCGCAGCTTCCTCCAGCTTCAGGCTATGACGAAGCAGTAATGCGGCAGATAGGATCTGAGCAACCGGGTTAGCAATACCTTGCCCGGCAATATCCGGCGCGCTGCCGCCGGCTGGTTCATACAAACCAAATCCTTTACTGTTCATACTCACTGATGAAAGCAGTCCCATAGACCCCGTTAACATAGCGATCTCATCTGAGATAATGTCACCAAACAGGTTAGAGCAAAGCATGACATCGAATTCATCAGGGCGACGAAGTAGTTGCATGGTGGCGTTATCGATATAGATATGTTCAAGTTCGACATCCGGATAGTCTATAGCGACCTCTTCCACAACTTCCCGCCACAATACCGAACATGCCAACACATTGGCTTTATCGACAGAGGTTACCTTCTTACGTCGACCCAGCGCCGCTTCGAAGGCAATTTTTGCGATACGTCTAACCTCTTTGCGGCTATAACGCATGGTATCGAATGCTTCTTCCTCTTCTCCTTCGCCCTGACGCCCTTTGGGCTTACCAAAGTAGATACCGCCGGTTAACTCGCGAACACAGAGTACGTCGAAACCTTTACCTGAAATATCGCTGCGTAGCGGCGACATATGCTCTAAACCTGCATGTAGTTTTGCCGGGCGCATATTGCAGAACAGCTCAAAATGACCACGAAGTGGTAGTAATGCACCACGCTCAGGTTGATCATTGGGCGGCAGGTGTTCCCATTTAGGTCCGCCGACCGATCCAAATAAAATGGCATCGGCCGCTTCACATCCTTTCAAAGTCACCTCGGGCAGCGGGCAACCATGATTATCGATAGCAGCGCCACCAATATCATATTCACTATATTCAATAGCAAGCTCGAACCGCTCCTCTACAGCACTCAGCACTTTACGCGCCTCAGCCATCACTTCAGATCCAATTCCATCTCCGGCTAATACCGCTATTTGATAACTCATACGACACCTAACTCCTGCTCTTCAATTATAATTTTATCTATTCTTTATGTTCGACGTGCAGTGGTTAAACACCACCCAGCTCACTACGGTCTTTTTGTCTTTTCTCTTTACAGTCAGCCACTTTATCGGCTCTCGAAGTCAAATTCATCACATGTACCAGCGCTTGAACCGAAGCTTCAACCACGTCGGTCGCAAGCCCGACACCATGAAAACTCTGCTCATTATAGTTGGCTTCAATATCTACCTGCCCCAGCGCATTTTGCCCTTCACCTTTCGCGCTAAGCTTATAACTGGTGATATTCACCTCGCACTGGCTCGCTCTGGCAATCGCGTTATATGCCGCATCGACAGGACCATTTCCGGTCGCAGCCTCAGTGACCGTTTTACCATCGATCTCTAATTTTACGGTGGCAGTTGCATTACCTTCGGTAGAATCAGAGTGAACGACTAACTGCTCAAGTTTATAATCGGCTTCCTCTTCGGCCTGAGCCTCCATGAAAGCCAGCGCTTCAAGATCATAATCAAACACTTGTCCTTTCTTATCGGCAAGCAATAGGAAAGCGTCATACAAGGTATCCATATCGTAATCTTTATCACCGTAGCCCATCTCTTCCATACGGTGCTTGATCACATGGCGACCCGAACGAGAGGTCATATTCAAATTATTACGATGTAAGCCTATGCTTTCTGGGGTCATAATTTCATAGGTATTTTGTGATTTCAGCATTCCATCCTGGTGAATACCCGATGAATGGGTAAACGCATTAGCGCCGACTATCGCCTTATTCGCCTGGACAGGCATGTTACATAGTTGGCTGACCAGGTTAGAGGTGCGGTGGATCTCTTTGGCATTAATTCCGGTCTCCAGACCCATTGAATCTTTACGGGTCGATAAGATCATCGCTATCTCTTCCAGTGAACAGTTACCCGCCCGCTCACCGATACCATTAACCGTACACTCAACCTGTCTGGCCCCCTGCTGCACAGCAGTGATTGAGTTGGCAACAGAAAGCCCTAGATCATCGTGACAATGAACGGAGATGATCGCCTGATCAATATTCGGAACCCGGTTAAACAATGTCTCGATGATACCGCCAAATTCGCTGGGTATCGTGTAACCTACGGTGTCAGGGATATTGATGGTACGCGCACCCGCCTTGATAGCCTCTTCAACCATACGACACAGGTTATCGATAGGCGTTCTCCCCGCATCCTCACATGAAAACTCTACATCATCGGTGAATCGACGGGCATATTTAACCGCACCAACAGCCATCTCAAGCACCTGGTCGAAAGAGCGTTTCAATTTACTCTCTACGTGAATAGTTGATGTAGAGATAAAGGTATGGATTCTGAACTGATCTGCAACCGACAATGACTGCGCCGCAGCATCGATATCTTTTTCCAGCGCTCGGGCAAGGGCGCACACCCGGCTATTCTTAACGGTATTTGCAATCGTCTGTACCGAGTTAAAGTCGCCAGGTGAAGAAACCGGAAAACCAACCTCCATAACATCGACGCCCAGACGCTCTAATGAGAGTGCTATCTGTAGTTTTTCCTTAACCGTTAAACTTGCCGCTAAAGCCTGCTCGCCATCTCGTAGGGTTGTATCAAAAATGATCACTCGGTTAGACATCTGTTTTCTCCGTGGATACTTATATTATTGGCGCTTAAAAACAAAAAACCCCGCGGTTGTTAGCGCGGGGTTTGTGAATGCTGGTACTTCTATCGAGCGTGCAACACTACATCCTCCGCGCAGAATCTGCGAGAATGAGAATGAGGAGGTTGAGTAATGCACTTTTAATTTTCATTTTTTATCAAATAAGCATAACTAATGTATGCGTTCATTTATCGTTCGAGTGGTTAATTTTTAACGTGTGAGCCTTCCTGTGTCAACCCCATTTTTTTCAAGAACTACAGATTAGACCAGATAAGTCGATTTTAAATATCACTAAAACCTCAGCAGACCATAGCTTTCACTAGAATTTATCCATTCGACCCCGTTGAATCACCATTTTTTCAATCCTGTATCTATCGTTCACCCTCAGCTGTATTTTTATGCAACATCTTATTTAAATTCGGTATAATGCATACTTCATGGATATCTGAAAAATAAACCGGAGCTGGTAAAAATGGATTTTCGTATCGTCGTGCTAAGCCTGACATTCTGGCTCGCGCCAGTGTGGGCGAGCACATCTGTACAATTCGATACGCTCGATACTCTCCTCTATCAATATCCAAGTGCAGCGTTAAAAGAGATAAATGACCTCGAAGCTATCTCCTCTCCGGTAAAACTCTCTGAAACAGAAAAGCTAAGACTGTCCCTTTTCAGATGTGAAACCTTTTTACAGCTGGGTGAGAACGAAGCGGCGATTAATTTAGCCAGGATCAGCGACGCCAAAGCCAAAATCCTCAAACTAGAACAGGCACGCCCTTACTTCCTTAACTGTATGGCGGGTGCATTTACCAATTATGGCGATTTCAGGCAGGCTCTTCCCATACTCGACTCATCAATTTTGCTGTCCAGAGAACTCAAACAGCCACAATCTTTAGTCAATGGCCTAAGATTGAGAGGCATCATAGATACGCAAGTTGACAGCTATAGCAGCGCATTCGAAGATCTAAGTTTAGCGATTGATATTTATCCTGATGCACAGAATCAAGAACAGGGTTGGACTCTGCCACCTCTCATCTATATTCAGCTACCGCTCAGTCAGCTGCTGGCAAAAAAGAGTGAGACCAGACAAGCTTTTGAGATGATTGAACGCGCCACAGACTCGAAAGCTTTTCAAGGTAAGGTCGGGGTTATGCTTGCGACTCACATGGCTAAGATGGCACAGTTGAATCAATATTCTTCAAGTGATGAGTTAATCCAGCAAGCCAAGACGCTCCTTCCCGAGTTAGGTACCGCGTTTGAGCTTGCAGTCAGTTACACACAAATGGCACAGCTCGAATATAAGAGAAAAAATTTCATCCGTGCGATTCAACTGCTCGAGATAAGCCTCAATACCTTTCAAAAACAGAAAAAGACTATTGAAGAATTAAGAGCTCAGCGCTTATTAGGAGAGGTATTGCTGGCAAGCGGTGATACAGATAACGCACTAAAATTAATCAACAAATCAATTAGTGCAGGAATACGCACATCTCACTACGCAGAGTTGATACTCAGCTATCAAGTACTAAGCAGCTTTTATGCGGATATTGGAGACTTTAAACTGGCTCACAAGTATCAGCTAAATCGTTTCGATGCGGCAGAGAACTCCTTCAACTTCATCAAAGATACTCGTCTGCTTCAGTTAAACGCCAGATTAAGTCGGCAACAGCAGGTCTTTAAAACGGAGTTACTACAGGGCAACTCATCGATAAACGTTGGCCTGGGATTTAAATCCGGTTACATAGCAATTGTGCTGACCCTATTATTTGGCTTTGTTTTAGGTGTCATCACCATCAGATACAAAAATAGAACAATCCAGGCACCATTAGCCATAGAACCACAAAGCCGCGAACATAAAATCGAGCGTTTAATCAGTAACAGTAAACAGGGTGGATATCCCCTTAGCCTCATTGTCATTCGCACTGTGCATGTTTATCAAACCGACCTTCCACTACTCATCTCCAGAATCGAGAACTTACTGCGGGATCAGGACTTGGTGATAAACAGAGAGGATGGGGAACTCTTACTATTGCTGCCCCACACTAAAGAAAATGGCACATTAAGGGTCATCGAGCAGATAAGGGAGATCATCACGCCTTTATTACATGGCAACAAAACAAAAATTGGCTACGCTCACATGCAACAACATGACAGCCTGAACTCATTGATAAAGCGTGCCCACATACAACAACTCAGACAAACAAAAATAGATGAAGAACCAACAGGCTGATACGGCTAACTATCGGCTAAATAGTTAGCGATTTCATCGAGGAACTCACCACCAAAACGGCTTAATTTACGCTCACCAACACCGTTGACGGCCAGCATCTCACCAGGACTCGTTGGCATCATGGCAGCCATCTCGGCTAAAGAGGCATCGTTAAAGACCAGGTAAGGAGGCACATCCAACTCCTCGGCTAACTGACGCCTTAGCTGCTTGAGTCGGGCAAAAAGTTTACGGTCATAATTGAGTGGTGCTCGAGTGCTGCTTCCCTTTCGCTTGGTCGTTTGCAGTACTATTCTCGGCTCTGCGAGTAACAGCTCAACTTCACCTTTCAATACCGAGCGTGCCGAGGGGTTCAACTTCACCGATGAGCCACGGGTAATATCTTGGCTTGCAAAACCTAAATGAATGATCTGTCTTATAATACTGAGCCAAAATTCATGACTCTTCTCTTTACCTATCCCCCAGGTCGATAACTTATCATGACCACGTTCGAGCACTGTTGCCGCCTTGGAACCTCTCAAGACTTCAATCAAATGATTGATCCCGAATCTTTGATCCAATCGATAGATACATGAGAGCACTTTCTGCGCATCTTGCATACCGTTATAGCGTTTAGGGGGATCTAAACAGATATCACAGTTACCACAGGGTTCAAGCGCACTTTCATCGAAATAGTGCAGCAGAACCTGACGACGACACGTTTGCGCCTCGGCAAACGCGGCCATGGTATTCAGTTTATGGAACTCGACCTGTTGTTGTGGTCCGGGCTCAGACTGCTCTATCAGGTGACGCACGCGACCGATATCCGCGGGGTCGAATAGCATCAGCGCTTCGGAATCTAAACCGTCACGACCAGCTCTGCCGGTCTCCTGATAATAGGCTTCAACACTCTTGGGAATGTCGTAATGAACGACATAACGTACGTTCGATTTATTAATCCCCATACCAAATGCCACGGTAGCGACCACAATATCGAGCTGATCTTTAAGAAAGCGGTCTTGAACATCGGCTCGCTCTTCCTGGGTCTTTCCTGCGTGATAGGCTTCCGCGTTGTGTCCCTGCAGTCTCAGTCGTTCTGCCACCTCATCAACCCGGCGACGACTGCTACAGTAGATAATACCGCTGGTGCCTTTTTGATCGGTAACAAACTGGCGCAACTGATTCGCTGCATTGAGCTTCTCAGCCACGGTATAACGAATATTAGGCCGATCGAAACTGGTAAGCAGCGAAAATGGACTGATAGTTAAACGATCGCAAATATCTTTTCTGGTTGCCTGATCCGCCGTAGCGGTTAGCGCCATAATGGGCACATGAGGGAAATACTCTCTAAGCTTACCCAGAGCAGCGTATTCGGGCCTGAAATCATGCCCCCATTGAGAGATACAGTGAGCTTCATCGATAGCAAACAGAGAAATATGCAACTCATGAAGCCTGTCGATAAAGTGACCTTGTAACAGACGCTCCGGCGACACATAAAGAAGCTTTATTTCCCCCTTATGCATCTGCTGCAAGATTTTTGCGCTCTCCTCTCTGGGCAGAGAGGAGTTAAGATAAGCTGCCGAAACCCCCATTTGGGTCAGACTATCGACCTGATCTTTCATCAATGAGATAAGCGGTGACACAACAATGGTCAATCCGGGCAATTGCAGCGCAGGAAGCTGATAGCAAAGACTCTTTCCGCCACCCGTCGGCATAATGACTAAACAGTCATAACCCGAACAGCTTTGCTCTATCACCTCTCTTTGGCCCTCTCTGAATGTCCGGTAGCCGAAAACAGATTGCAGACTAGAGGAGAGCGGATCTAATTGAGGTTCGTCTATCGCTTGTTCCATTGGCCATCAGAGTCAGAAATTGGGGGGGCCTATTCTAATACCAATCAGATAAAATTGCTTGTCAAATAACGGGGAGCTGGCACTGTCATTGTCAGTTTTTGCAGCAAGACCTCATCTAGGTTCAGACCAGTCAGACAGCATAATTAGCTGGCTACAGCCATAAACTCAGCCGATATATTAAGTTAATTCTCAATAAATTCAGTGTCATTTTGTCATTTGTTGATATTTAAATTTGCATTTCAACATACATAAGCGATAGATTAATTGCTCTAATAATAAACAGGTCTAAGAGGGAGCTTTATGACTAACCCTATTCAAGAGCAGACACTCAATCGAGTCGCCGAGGTATTCGATAAACAGGTTCCCTTTCATAACTTATTGGGGCTAGACATCAAACACTATGATCTCGATGGTGTCGAAGTCGTTATCAACATGAAACCGGAGCTCATCGGCAATATTCATCAACAAATTCTTCATGGCGGAGTCACGGCAACCGTACTCGATGTTGTCGGAGGTCTCACTGCTTTTGCTGGTCTGGTTGCCAGTCGGGATGACTGGAGCATTGAAGATCTGCAAGTTCGATTGCAAACATTGGGCACCATAGATCTGCGTATCGATTACCTTAGGCCGGGAAGAGGGATGCAGTTTACCGGTACGGGGACTGTAATACGTGCAGGTAATCGGGTCTCCGTTTGTCGCATGGAACTCCATAATGAACAAGGCTCCCATATTGCATTCGGTACAGGGACATACATGGTAGGTTAACATCCGGATAAACTGGCTCAGTCGAGCAGACTGAGTCTCTTATCTGACCTGGAAAGACCAACTCGGGCTTAGCCCTCCTTTCTGCAAGTATTAATAGTAGCTCCAAAGTGTCAGCTTTAGTTTCCTTGTGTCACTTTTACGGGACTGCACTTTTTCTGACATATATTGCCGATGAAGTTGAGCCAGCCAGCCATGACGCATACAATAGAGCTCTCTCTTCTTTTGTAGTTATATTCATGCTTGACTCTGAACACCGCAAAGGCATTGCATTCGCGCTTTGTGCCTATACTTTGTGGGGCTTTGCAGCCCTCTATTTTAAATTACTCGATCACGTATCGGCGACTGAAATTTTGCTCCACCGTGTGATCTGGTCATTCGTTTTGGTGACCTTCCTCATGTTCATCTTTGGTGGATTCTCCAAACTGAGACAAGTACTGAAGCGCCCGAAACAGTTGGTGGTACTCACACTGACATCTATTCTGATTGCGGGAAATTGGCTGCTATTTATCTGGGCGGTGAGCAATGATCACATGCTGGATGCCAGTCTGGGCTATTTCATCAACCCGCTGGTTAATGTCATGTTAGGTATGGTTTTTCTTAGCGAGCGGCTACGGAAACTACAATGGTTTGCCGTAGGTTTAGCCGCCTCAGGGGTTCTGATCCAATTAATCTCTTTCGGTTCAATTCCAATGGTCTCACTGGGCCTGGCTTTCTCTTTTGGTTTATACGGGTTACTGCGAAAGAAGGTCAATGTAGACGCCAAGACAGGGTTATTAGTAGAGACAGCGATTCTCTTTCCTATCGCTATGATCTATCTGTTCGCCAACATGGGGGGCGCACTCAGTAACCTTATGAGCAATACCCTATCGCTCAATCTACTCTTGATGGCGGCAGGTATAGTCACAACCATACCGCTACTCTGTTTCGCCGCCGCGGCTGTTAGAATTCCGCTATCCATGCTGGGATTCTTTCAATATATCGGCCCCAGTATCATGTTTATACTCGCAATTACGCTCTACAAAGAACCATTTGATCTGGAGAAAGGGATCACCTTCGGTTTCATCTGGAGCGCATTAATCGTATTCAGCATAGATATGATCTATAAGCGTAAAAAGCCTCTGTGATACAAGACCCAAAAAGGAGGCGATAACACCTCCTTTTTATTTATGAAATTACAGCTCAAGAGCCAGTATTTTCGATTTTCTTTGATAGTTGTACAACTGCTTCTTTTTATCCGGTAACTTATCGACCTCTACGATTTCAAAGCCATGCTCTAAGAACCAGTGAATGCTTCTGGTCGTCAATGCAAAGAGACGTGAATAACCCCTAACCCTCGCCTGCCCGATGATATTGTTGAGTAGAAGACTTCCTCTATCCGCATCGCGATATTCCGGGTGCACGACCAGACAAGCAAACTCACCGGCATTATCCTCTTCAAACGGATAGAAGGCGGCGCAGCCTATCACTAAACTATCGCGCTCAATCAACATAAACTGCTCGATCTCCATCTCCAGTTGTTCACGTGAGCGACGCACTAAAATTCCTTTCTCCTCTAACGGACGGATCAGGTCTAATATGCCACCAATATCACCAATACCTGCACGACGCAGACGCTCTGCACTCTCTGTAACAATTTGCGTCCCCACACCATCTCTGGAGAACAACTCCTGAAGCAGGGAGCCATCATCTAGATAGCTGACAAAGTGGCAACGGGATACGCCATTTCGACAGGCATCGATGCTGGCCTTTAGAAATGCCTTGGTCCCCAGGCACACATGAGATTCCTGATCGAGATTATTCAGGATCTGTTGGGCTTCATTTGGCATTAACTCGGCCAACACCTCACCGGTGCTATCCAGAATACCCTTCTGAGAGCTGAAACCAATCATCTTATCAGCCTTCAACTTGACCGCTATCTGAGTCGCGACCTCTTCCGCTGTTAAGTTAAAGCTCTCCCCCGTTACAGATGCCGCAACCGGGCCAAGTAACACTATGCCATTATTGCCTAACTGAGCCTTAAGCCCCTGAACATCTATTCGTCTTACTTTGCCACTGAGGCAATAATCCACGCCATCGTCGACCCCTAAGGGCTGAGCGATAACAAAATTACCACTCACCACATTAATTTGAGCACCTTGCATAGGCGTATTACTCAAGCTCATGGAAAGCCTGGCTGTTATATCGAGCTGAAGCCCACCCACAACCTGCTTGATTACCTTGAAAGCATCCTCTTCGGTGATCCGGACTCCATTATAATATTCAGGAATGATGGACTTCTCAGCCAAGGCTTCATCGATTTGTGGTCTGGCACCATGCACCAGAACAATCTTAATACCTAAGCTATGCAGTAAGGCGATATCGTTGATAATCGAGCGAAATTGATTTTGGGCCAAGGCCTCACCGCCTAACATCACGACAAACGTCTTCCCCCTATGAGAGTTAACGTAGGAGGCAGAATGACGAAATCCATCAACGAGTTCAGTGGTACGCACGAGTAATATCTCACCTTAATTCATCAAATATGCAGTCATTTGAAGTATGACATGGTAACAAAACCATATTATTGCATTTTAATGCAAAATTAAAGCATTTATTTTCACAAGAGAATTGTCTGTAAATAACTATAAAAGGAGGAGAATAGTGGTTATATGACTGGAAAAATGAAAAGTTAAATATGAATTTTTATGAGAAAGAACAAACTATGTGTGCAATATAGAGAAATTCGAGCAAAAAAAAAGCCCCTGAAACAGGGGCTTTCTAGAAGTAAGAATCAAGCAATTACTTGATTTTAGCTTCTTTGTACATAACGTGCTGACGGATAACTGGATCAAATTTCTTGATTTCCATCTTTTCAGGCATGTTACGCTTGTTCTTTTCAGTCGTGTAGAAATGACCAGTTTTAGCGCTAGAAACTAGCTTGATCTTCTCACGATTACCTTTAGATTTAGCCATGGTTTATTATACCTTCTCGCCGCGGGCACGAAGTTCAGCAACAACAACTTCAATACCTTTCTTATCGATGATACGCATACCCTTAGTAGAGATACGTAGCTTAACGAAACGCTTTTCACCTTCTAACCAAAAACGGTGGTTTTGTAGGTTAGGTAAAAAACGACGACGTGTCGCGTTTTTCGCGTGTGAACGGTTGTTACCAACCATTGGTTTCTTGCCAGTTACTTGGCATACTCTTGACATGTCAAACTTCTCCAAAACAATATATATAACGCTCGAGCATTAATGTACCTCGAACACGGCCGTCGCCTGAGGCACACAACAGAGGGCGCATTTTATACAGGATCTAAAAACAAAGATCAAGGGATAGTTAATCTATCAATCCCCTCTCTGCAAATGAAACTATCTCGCGATCGCCTACAACCATATGGTCTAGCAAGGAAACATCTATGGTTGCCAGTGCTTGTTTCAATCGCTCAGTTATTCGCCTATCGGCCTGACTCGGCTCCGCAACACCCGATGGGTGGTTGTGGCAGACAATCACGGCCGCGGCCTTTTTCTCAAGCACCAGGCATACCACATCACGCGGATATACCGAGGCTGAATCTATTGTGCCACGGAATAATTCGACAAACTGAATTACTCTATGCTGACTATCCAACAATAAAATTGCGAACACTTCATAGGCACGATCTGCTAATTGTCTCATTAAATAGTCCCGAGTTAAATCAGGATCACTCAATATTTTTCCTCTTTTTAAATTTTGTTGGGAAATTCGCTTGCTTAGCTCCGCCGCTGCCTGAAGTTGAGCAAACTTTACCGGTCCCATACCCGGTACTCTACATATCTCAAGCTCTGAAGCAGTGAGAAGCTCTCTAAGCCCTCCGAATTGACCAATCAAATTCCGAGCCAGCTCAACAGCACTTAAGCCCTGTATGCCATTTCTAAGGACGACAGCAAGCAACTCCGCATCAGATAACTGTCCCACTCCTAGTTTTAAAAGCTTTTCCCTTGGCCCCTCTCCATCGGGCCAATCTTTAATCCCCATCACGACCTCCCTGTGTGATTTTTTTATCTGTTCTTGAGTATGGTCGAGTTTTTAAAACTTGTGTCCTCCACTTCAGCAGGTTTGTGATATGTTAGGCGGCAATTCAATTTAGCGACTGATTTCACCTCTTAATGAGCCATCTCTTATGAACCAGACTCTGACAAATAAAAAAATCTTACTAGCTATAGGTGGTGGTATTGCAGCCTATAAATCTGCCGACCTTATTCGTCGTCTCAAAGAGCGTGGGGCAGACGTTCGTGTTGTCATGAGTCAAAGCGCTAAAGAATTCATTACGCCTCTGACGTTACAGGCACTCTCCGGATATCCGGTGGCATCCGATCTCCTCGATACGGCCGCCGAAGCCGCAATGGGGCATATTGAACTGGCACGTTGGGCAGATCTGGTACTGGTTGCCCCGGCGACAGCCAATTTGATTGCACGCATCAATGCGGGGATGGCCGATGAGCTCATCACCACAACCTGCTTAGCCACCGAATCTCCTGTTGTGATCTGCCCGGCGATGAATCAGCAGATGTACCGCAATCAGGCGACTCAAGACAATATCAAAAATTTATCTGAACGTGGGCTCACCATCTGGGGGCCGGCTTCCGGTAGCCAAGCCTGTGGTGAGGTAGGTCCGGGCCGTATGCAAGAGCCCCTGGAAATAGCCATACAGGTCGAACAGTTTTTTGCACCTAAGCTTCTTGCTGGTCGCTCATTACTGCTCACTGCGGGTCCGACACGAGAAGCGATAGATCCCGTTCGCTATATCTCAAATCACAGCTCCGGAAAAATGGGCTTTGCCTTGGCTAAGGCTGCTGCCGATATGGGAGCCAATGTCACCTTAGTCTCTGGTCCGGTTCATCTGCCCACACCAGCAGGTGTGAACAGAATCGATGTAGAGTCGACCGATGATATGCTCAATGTAGTCATGGCCCAAGTTGACTCCAATGACATTTTTATCGGCTGCGCTGCAGTCGCAGATTATCGCGTTGCCGATATTGCCACGGATAAGATCAAGAAATCAGCGACTGAGATGCAACTTGCACTGGTTAGAAATCCTGATATCTTAGCCAACGTTGCCAGTCATACCCCACGACCGTTTACTGTGGGATTTGCCGCTGAAACTCAAGATGTTGCACGCTACGCCAAAGATAAACTTATCCGTAAAAAGCTCGACATGATTGCGGCTAACGACGTGTCCAGCCCTGAACTCGGTTTCAATGCCGATAGCAATGCACTCAAAGTGATTTGGGAAAAAGGAGAGCAAGATCTCCCCGCAACGGATAAACTAACCTTAGCCACTCAATTGCTCACCCTGATAGCGAAACGAATAGATAACGCATGAAGACTCCTATAGAAGTAAAAATCCTCGACTCACGCATTGGTTCTCAATTTCCTCTACCAGCCTATGCAACACCAGGTAGTGCCGGTATGGACCTTAGGGCCATGCTCGAAACCAGTATCCAGGTGGCTCCGGGAGAAACGATTCTGATTCCAACCGGCATCTCAATTCATGTCGCCGATCCCAGCCTTGCTGCTGTGATACTGCCCCGCTCAGGTTTGGGTCATAAACACGGGATTGTCTTAGGCAACTTGGTTGGCCTTATCGATTCTGATTATCAAGGACCACTGATGGTCTCATGCTGGAACAGAGGTAGTGAACCATTCACTCTCGAAATAGGAGACAGGTTGGCCCAACTGGTCTTTGTTCCGGTCGTTCAGGCCGAATTTAAACTGGTTGATGAATTTGATAACTCATCTCGTGGTGAAGGCGGCTTCGGTCATTCCGGCACCCAATAACCTCAAACACTGTCATCTACGAGGCCGACTAAATCGGCCTCTACTCTGTAAATAATAAAAAAGTGAACTGTTGCCAACATCCGCTTTTGGACGAAGGCAAAGCGATCACCTAGCTCCTGCCGTATTTTGAGTGAAGGAAAACTAAATGGCTGTAAGCCCAAAAATCAATCGTCGCGAACATATCCTCCAATGTCTGGCAACTATGCTGGAAACCAACCCGGGACAAAGAATAACAACGGCAAAACTCGCTGCCGAAGTGGGCGTCTCTGAAGCCGCACTCTATCGACACTTTCCCAGTAAAGCGCGTATGTTTGAAGGCCTCATCGACTTCATCGAAGAATCACTCTTATCTCGCATCAACCTCATCATGACGGAAGAAAAGGACACCATGAAGCGATGCCAGTTGCTGCTGCAGCTTCTGCTTATCTTCTCTGAACGCAATCCGGGGATCTCCAGAGTACTCAATGGTGACGCTCTGCTTGGTGAGAATGAACGCCTTCGTAGCAGAGTCAGTCTTATTTTTTCAAAAATAGAAACCCATCTGAAACAGATCTTAAGAGAGAAAACACTGAGAGAGGGTAAAGGCTTTAATCTTGATGAGGCTATTCTTGCCAACCTGCTGCTCGCCATCGCCGAAGGCAGAATAGCGCAGTTTGTACGTAGTGAGTTCAAGCAGAAACCAACCGAACACTTCGAACAGCAGTGGGTCTTCATCCAGCAGCAACTACTTCAAAGTTAAACCAAAGCGAAACCATCTATGCAGCCCGACTCTTATCTTCCAGGCGGGCTGTTATTTCCCCATCAGTAGAAGTACCGCACCGATTATAGGTAGTGAGTTCTAACAGAAGCCGACTGAACACTTCGAACAACAACGGGTCTTCACCCTACAGCCCCCCCCTTCACCATCCTATTGATATGCCATTGCTTTTGCTTTACCCTCCTACTGATACAAAAATACACAAATTAATCACGATATTCTTACAAGGAAGTTGTATGAAACTAATTAAGTTTTTTAGTTTTGCTTGCCTCTCTATTCTCAGCTATAACGCTGTGGCAAAAATAGAAAATCCAGCCGAAGTATTCAGCCGTTCGGCCGAGTTCAGTAACGTAAAAATCTCCCCCGGCGGAGACTATCTCAGTACTATCACCACCAAAGACAGTAAAAAGGTGCTGATCATTTTAGATGCCAAAACCAGAAAGCCGCTTCATTCAGTCTACTTCTCTACTAACGCTCAGGTTGGCGACTATCAATGGGTTAACGATGAGAGAGTTGTACTTCAAAAAGTGTACTTGAAGGGCTGGCAAGATCATCCGCTCTATTACGGCGAGCTGATGGCCGTTAATGCCGACGGTTCTAAACCGGAATATCTATTTGGTTACAATCAACAAGGACAACAGACAGGCAGCCGAATTAAGAAAAACACCCCAATTCGTGCAACGGCCTATATCCTTGATCCCATGCCCGAGAACAAACGCTACATGCTGGTAAAGGCTTTACCTTGGGGGTCTGGGGGTAGCAATACGGCTGAAAATTTACAACAAGTTTATCGTGTCGATGTTTATAAAGGAAAACGCAAGAAGCTCGCCACGGCTCCAATCTCGTATGCCAACTTCTTAACCGATGATGAAGGAGAGGTAAGGTTTGTCAGCGGCACCAGAGATTACATCAGCTCACGCCTTTTCTATCGAAAAGACCACCTTTGGGTCGATACAGAAAAGCTGCAGTTAAACCTGGAGCAGATGAGACCGATTGCATTCGGCGATGATAAAGATAGCGTCTATGTGGTAGGCAGTGAACCCGGGAAAAATAAAGGTATATACCTGATCAACATCAAAACGGGTACTAAAAAACTGATAAGCCGTGATGATGTGGTCGATCCCTACAACGTCTGGATCAATCAAAACAATAAAAAGCTTTACGCAGTAGAGTTTGAAAATGGGTATCCCAGCTACGAATTTGTGGATAAAAAAGATGCTCGGGCCAAACTGATAAAACAGTTACTGGCATCTTTACCAGGACATCAGATCCATCTGGTTAGTGAGACCACTGATTCCAGTCAATTTATTATCAAAGCATTTAATGATCGCAATCCCGGGGATTACTATCTTTTCAATAACGAGACCATGAAACTTGAGTACCTGGTTTCTCAAAAAAACTGGTTAGATCCGGAGTTGATGGCCGAGGTAAAACCTATCAGCTTCACCAGCCGAGACGGTAAAACAATCCATGGTTATCTCACCCTGCCAAACAACCTGGAAGCAAAGAACTTACCCTTAGTGGTCAATCCCCATGGCGGACCACACGGCCCCAGAGACTGGTGGGGCTTCGATCCTCAAAACCAGCTTATTGCCAGCCAAGGCGCCGCAGTATTACAGATTAACTTTCGTGGTTCTGGCGGATATGGGAAAAACTTTGAACACTTAGGTCATCAGAAATGGGGCACCGATATTCAATATGACATCATCGACGGGACTAAATACGTCATCGAACAGGGATTGGTAGACAAAGACCGCATCTGTATTGCCGGGGGCAGTTTCGGCGGATATTCAGCATTGATGGCACCAACACTTGCACCCGACATGTTTAAATGCGCTATCGGATTTGCCGGTGTCTACGATCTGCCATTGATGTTCAAAGAGGGAGACGTACAGAGCCGTCGAGCAGGTGGGCGCTACTTAGAGCAGGTCTTAGGAGAAGACACTAAGGTGTTGAAATCTATGTCACCGACTCATAACGTCGACAAGCTCAAGACCAAGATTTTACTGGTTCATGGTGGTGATGATGAACGTGCACCTATCGAGCAGTTTGAGGCTCTGGAAGATGCCCTGAATGAGCGTAACTATCCTTACCAAAAACTCGTGATGGATGACGAGGGTCATGGTTTCTACAACGACGAGCATCAGGCAAAGTATTATGGTGAGATGTTGAGCTTCCTGAAAGAAAACCTCAAACTATAATCAGCTTTTGCTGACCAAAAGCCGATAGTCTCTATCGGCTTTTTTGTTATCTTAACCCTGATTTCTGGTATATATTTACAGCAAATCGCGGTATCCTCCCGCCCTCTCTTAATTCAAGCAGCGAGCCGAAAGTTGACTCTGGCGCCGATTAAGCGAAGACTGATACCCAGCAAGTCCAGCGTTTGTTGCGACAAAAGATACAGAATAAAACCACTACCCACCATAGTGGAGGAACTTATGACATCAAAAGAAGCCGTTCTCAGTGAATCCGCACTGCTTGTGCAAAGTGCATTATTAGCACGTGGACTTGAAACTCCTATGCTCCCCAGTGAGCTCAGCGCAGATGAGCGTAAAGACCAGATTGAACAACATATGCGTGCAATCTTAAATTTGATGTCGCTGGATTTAACCGATGACAGCCTGGCCGATACGCCGCGCCGCATCGCCAAAATGTATGTCGATGAAATTTTCTCAGGATTAGATTACCGGAACTTCCCCAAGATCACCGTTATCGAAAATAAGATGGGCTTCGATGAGATGATCAAGGTTAACGATATCAGCCTGACAAGTACCTGCGAACACCATCTGGTCACCATAGACGGATTAGCCAGAGTGGCTTATCTGCCGAGAAAAAACATCATAGGTCTGTCTAAGATCAATCGTATCGTTCAGTTCTTCGCTCAGCGCCCTCAGGTGCAGGAGCGACTCACACAGCAAGTTCTGGTAGCACTGCAGACCCTGCTGGAAACCAAAGATGTCGCAGTAAAAATGGATGCCGTACATTATTGTGTTAAATCCCGTGGTGTCATGGACTCCACCAGCTCAACGACAACCACGGCACTGGGCGGCATTTTCAAATCAAACCCGGCCACACGAGCCGAATTCTTAAGTAATTAGAAGTAAGTAATTAAAGGTGAGTATCAGGCTACGAGTTAAGACATTCCCCATGTAGGAGCGGCTTTAGCCGCGAACCTTTAATGGCTTCGAGTTTCATAAGATGCTACTCCAGAAAACAAAAAACGCTGCGTCATAAACGCAGCGTTTGTATTTTGCTTATACTCTAAGCCAGCTTGCTGGCGTCCTCTAAGTGAGCCCGCGAACTCTCCCGGAACCTAAGCTCTAGAAACTCAAAACTTTTATTAAATCCCGTACTGATCGCGGTAAGCACTCACCGACTCAAGCTGCGCTTCCATTCCAGGCTTTTCAGAAAGATAGTTAATCAAATCACCCAATTTGATGATAGAAACAATTTCACAGCCAAAGTCGCGCTCGACTTCCTGGATAGCTGAAAGCTCGCCCTTACCCTTCTCCTGGCGGTCCAGTGCGATCAACACACCAGCCAGCTCAGCCTTATGGGCTTCGATGATCTCCATAGACTCACGAATCGCAGTACCGGCAGTGATCACATCATCCACCAACATAACTCGACCTTTAAGCTCACTACCCACTAAACTACCGCCTTCGCCGTGATCTTTCTTCTCTTTACGGTTAAAGCAGTAAGGGATATCAATATCATGGTGCTCACATAAAGCAACAGCCGTGGTTGTCGCAATCGGGATCCCTTTGTACGCAGGTCCAAACAGAAGATCGTGCTCAATACCTGAATCGACTAACGCAGCGGCATAGAAACGCCCGAGACGAGCCAAGTCACGACCAGTGTTAAACAGGCCTGCATTGAAGAAGTAAGGACTCGTACGGCCAGATTTAAGCGTAAACTCACCAAATCTCAGTACCTGACGCTCTAATGCAAATTCAATAAACTCACGCTGATAGGCTTTCACAATCTCTCCTTAAAATTTGTAGGCAGGTCTTCTTAAAATGTTTATTTTTGTGCTTATCTTTTACTTACAAAAAGGACCCCGTAGGGCCCTTAATATTTATTTTTTAAAATCAGCTCAGTGCCGCTTTCTGTATATCGACAATTTCACGAATACCGTGCTTAGCCAACTCCAGCAAACTCAGTAGCTCTTCATGGCTGAATGGTTCGCCTTCTGCAGTGCCCTGGATCTCGATCATCTTACCGGTTTCAGTCATCACGACATTCATATCGGTCTCTGCTTCGCTGTCTTCGATATACTCTAAATCGCAGATTGGCTCACCCTTGTAGATGCCGACGCTGACAGCGGCGATAAGGAACTTAAGTGGATTGGTTTTCAAAATACCTTTTCCACGAGCCCAGTTAAGTGAATCAACTAATGCAACACATGCACCAGTGATAGCAGCGGTACGTGTACCACCATCGGCCTGAATCACATCACAATCGATAACGATGGTGTTTTCCCCTAAAGCCTTCATATCAACGGCAGCGCGCAGTGAGCGACCGATAAGGCGCTGGATCTCTTGAGTTCGACCAGATTGTTTGCCACGAGCAGCTTCACGGTTCATACGGCTGTGAGTCGAACGAGGTAACATGCCATATTCAGCTGTAACCCAACCTTGACCTTTTCCCTTAAGAAAACGTGGAACTCCCTCTTCGAAGCTGGCAGTACAAAGTACTTTAGTGTCACCAAACTCAACCAAAACAGAGCCTTCAGCATGAGCTGTAAACTGACGAGTAATTGTCACTGGACGTGATTGAGCTGGCGTTCTGTCGCTAGGGCGCATAGGAAATTCCTGTATTCATAAATCTATAGGCGAATTTGGGTGCATATTATAGGGGCTTGTCGCGTTTGACGCCACGTTATTCGAACTCTTGGAGTAAAGCCGGGCGAGATTGCTTTGACCCACAACACAACCCGTCTATAATCCCAGATCACTTTCACGGTTAAACAATTGGAAAAACCATGATCCAAAGTATGACAGCCTATGCTCGTATCGAGCACAAAGCCGAGTGGGGAACAGCCTCTTGGGAAATTCGTTCCGTCAATCAGCGCTATCTGGAAACCTACCTGCGCCTACCTGAACACTTTCGCAATCTGGAGCCAGTGCTAAGAGACCGTCTGCGTAAACGTTTAAACCGTGGCAAGATTGAAGTTAACCTAAGATATGACCTCGCCGACAACAGCAGTAATGAACTGCAGATCAACCAAGATCTAGCCAAGCAGCTGATTAATGCCGCTAACTGGGTAAAAGAGGAAGCCGGTCAGGGTGAACTGAATCTGGTCGATATCTTAAAGTGGCCGGGCGTCATGTCAGGCTCAGAGCAAGATATGGATGCATTAGGCAAAGAGCTGCTGGTCGCTTTCGATTCTGCCATCGACCAATTCATCGAAGCCCGTGGTCGTGAAGGCGATGCCATCAAGACCATGCTCCAAACACGCCTGGATGCCATCGTTGAGCAGGTCACCATCGTTCGCGAACATATGCCTACCGTTATGCAGTGGCAACGTGACAAGCTGACTAATCGTCTCAACGAGATCACCGGTGAGCTGGATCCGGCTCGTATGGAGCAGGAGATGGTTATTCTTGCCCAAAAGATGGACGTTGCCGAAGAGATGGACCGACTCGATGCCCACGTAGCAGAAACCCAACGCATCCTTAAGAAAGGTGGTGCACAAGGCCGCCGCTTAGACTTTATGATGCAAGAGTTTAACCGCGAGTCTAACACCTTAGCGTCCAAATCTATCAGCGCTGAAGTCACTGCCGCAGCGGTAGAGCTTAAGGTATTAATCGAGCAGATGCGTGAACAGATCCAGAATGTAGAGTAATCTTTTCACCGCTAAGCCGATTTAAAAACACAAAGCCTCGATCTATCGAGGCTTTGTTTTATCTACCGGGTAGAGCAGCCAACGTTATTAACTAGCTGGTGCAAACGCCTGGTGGACTTTAGCTATAGCGGCGCTGACATCGGCAACGCTTTGGGTGCCGTCAAACTTGTTATAGGTTAGCTTTCCAAAGTCTGCCAATTTGCCATAATACTTTACCAATGGCTTAGTCTGCTGATGATAGATATCCAGACGACTACGTACCGTACTCTCCTCATCATCGGCGCGTATAATAAGCGCTTCGCCGGTCAGGTCATCTTTACCTTCGACTTTCGGTTGCTTAAACACGGTATGGTAAACACGACCGGACCCCGGGTGAATACGGCGACCTCCCATACGTTTCACGATCTCCTCATCCGGCACATCTATTTCAACCACATGGTCGATATCGATACCGTTAGCCACCATTGCATCGGCCTGTGGCAGGGTACGTGGAAACCCATCTAATAAAAAACCTTTAGCGCAATCGTCTTGAACGATCCGCTCTTTAACTAAGCCAATAATTAAATTATCGGAAACCAACTGACCACTATCCATCAGCTGTTTGGCTTCCAGGCCCAAAGGGCTCTGAGCCTTAACGGCTGCACGTAACATATCACCTGTCGAGATCTGGGGGATGCCGTACTTTTCCATGATGAACTGCGCCTGGGTTCCCTTACCTACACCCGGTGCGCCTAATAGCATAATACGCATCTTATTATTGTCCTCTTTTGCTAAGCTGTTGATTAAGCTTTTGATTGAATGATTGATTAAACTGTTGATTATGTTCTTCGATATAGGGCGGCCTGACGAACTAATATTAGCCGCCCTGTTCGATGAGATGGAGCTGGAGTGATGGTACTTTTGGCATGGAACCCAGCTAAAATCGGGTACCATGCCTTTCTTGCAAGATTCTTGATGGCTCAAGAACCTGATTTTTTAGCTGCCGTTTAGTCAGCCAATGCTTTCTTAATCGCCGGCATCATCTGTCTCTTGCGGGATAGGGTGTCTTCCAGTACAAAAATGCCCTGGCTGTTTTGCTTCACCCCATAGGCTTTATTGGCTGTCTTAGTCTCTTTATCGCTGTTGGTGAGTACATAGGCAGTCTTTTTCTGCATATCTACGATGGCGAAGAAGATCTGTTCCCGCTTCTGATTCTTACGGGCTTTTGCCATAGCATTGCGTAGCTCATCCACGCGGCCAAGTAGCTCGCTTGAGTCCAGAACCTCTGCCACACCAAAACCAATATCTTTACCATTGACTGTGTAGTTTTTATAGTCTCCCACGACTATGTCATATGCGCTGACATCCGACAGGTCGGATTTAGCCTTAAACATGCCTTGAGCAAACTCATCGGAGTTAAGGTTGGCTTTTGCCGAAAGTGTCTTAACCAACTCTCTATCACGCTGGGTTGTGGTCACCGATTTCAGGTTTAGCGTGTCCGACAAGATACCCGCAAGTAGAAGACCCGCCATGGTTTTTGAAATGGTTTTGCCATGGTCTAATGCATCATCGGCAATAATGGTTGCTGCCGATCCCCAAGGCTTAATGACAATACTGATAGGTGCCGATAATGAAATTGGATTATCTCTCAATGCATGGTGGTCGATCACAGCCTGAATATTATTTTGATCCACGCCTTTCATCAGCTGCGTCGTTTGGTTGAAATCTACCAAAGCCACCTTGGCATTTTCCAGATTTCTGGCCAATGGAGGTGTTTTTACATTTAGCTTATCCAATACGAACTGAGTCTCTTTATTGAGCTTGCCAGTGCTGCGCGCCTGTCCGCCGTAAAACTCTGCAGCCGCTATGGCAGAAACAGTAGTATCGGTATCAGGAGTCGTGTGGCCAAACCAAAGCGTATCGGATGAGATAGGCTGGGCATTGAGTGAAAGGTCGAGATCCGCGCTCTGACAGGGTAATGCCACAGCCGCAGTTAATGATAAAGCAACAAGTGTCAAACGATGAAAAGTCATGATACTTCCCCGTAATTAATTATTATCTACTTGAGGCCCGGTTGAAACTGTTGAGCCCAACCGGACTAGAGGTATTTGGTTTCGAGGGAAGTGTAAAACACCTTCCCCCATCTGGTATTACACATCAATTATTCGGCGACACCTGACCAGTAGTAATGCTGGTTGCTGCGAGCCTTAATATCCATATTCTTCTTGATGATAGGCTTCAAATAGTCTCTTGCTGTATCACCCAGTAACTCATAGCCTTTCAGTGCATTTCCACCATCTAACTTAGCGGCAAGTTTTGCCCGGCTTTTAGGGTTATCCAGAGAAGACCCTGCAGCCACGGCGACCAGGAGCTTACCTTGAGCACCTATCACTTTCGCTGAGGCTTGCTTCATATTGCTCTTACCGCCTAACACGACAACCGGAAGAGGCTTATCATTCAGGGCCGTTTGATACACCTCACCCTGAACACCTTTCTGACCTGCGATGATCTGCTTGGCACCGTTAGTCTTCACATTGATGCTGCCATCCAAATTACGAGTCTTGATCCCGTCGATAGCGGCAATCTTAATCTCTGGCGCGACTTCAGGAAGCTTAGGGATTTTCTTGGCATCGAAGCGCTTACTGACAGCGAAGGCGATCTCTGTCTTAGATTGAGACTGATCTTTAGCCAATAGTTCTGCCTGCTTCAACTTACCGTAAAGCCAGGTGTTTAGCTTATTAAGCTCTTCACGGTTCTTGGTTTTACCTTCGAAGCCAATCTCCAGCAATAGCGGTTCGCTGTACTTACCTTCTTTACCAAACTTTCCGGGCTCGATAATCTTTTTCCAGATCTGAATTTCAATTTCATGTCCGGCAAAGGGGCCGGTATTGAGCCAACCTTTGTACTTAGATTGACGCATGACATCTGTCTTTAACACCTTGTCAGCACCATAACGCATCAGTGGCGTCATCTGCTTATATGCACGCCTATCTGCAAACATCAGGTATTCGAAAATTTCCTCAGAATTAGCGTTATAGAAGTCAAAGTTCAAGAAGTTAAAACCGACATCGGTTGCAAGGCTGTATAGATAGCCACCGATAGAGACATCCACCTCTCCTTCGCCATTAATCATAGGTCTCAAGTCGGCAACATCCGATGAGCGAAGCTTGTGGGTAAATTTTGATTTACGCGGCTTACTGACATCCAAACGAACGCGGAAAATTTCATCCTGACTCTTCAGGAATCGGTCTTGGGTATCCATATAGAAACCCTCTTTGAACTTGACCTTGGCACGCCAGTCGATAAAGGGAGTCTTCTCAACGAATGCCTTACCCAGCTTCTTACCTTCCGCATCCCAGAAATAGTCATCATCGATCATGTAGTGCCACTCGATATCTTTCATCACCTTTAACGAGATAGGTTTAGCCGGGCCATAATCTTTTAAATATTCATAATCTAATTCGGCAATTTGTGGTGCGATAGCGATCAGCAGGTCACCTGCATTATGCATTGCTTCTTCGGTGCGACCTGGACGGCGCTTGTTGTAACGGCCAGATTTGTTATTCATTATCCATTGACCATTTTCCATCTCCAACTCACCACCAATACGAGCCTTACTTCCACCAATTAAAGCGGTATGTCCGTACTTCTCTTTGTATCCCCATTTTTTAGGCTTACCATCCTCGATTCTCATCATGCCCTCTTTGTACTTCCTTCCCCAGGGGGACGTCACCTCTGGGGCAATAACAAAGTTGCCATCCTTGTCGATAACCCAAACGTACCCTTCCCCTTCGTCCAGGATGATAGGATTGTCAGCATTACCGACCTGCAAGTAGGGATTCAATGCGATCTGATGATGGTTATTTACTTCGTAAGCCTTAATGTAGGCTGGCGGCATGATAGGACCATAAAGTGCATCCAAACTACTTGAAGCGATAGCGCTAAAGGCAAACGGTAAAACAGATAGTGCGAGTAGGTGTGATCTCATAGCTCATTTCCTTGAACGTTAGTTAAAGTCGATAATAAAAGTCGATGATAAAACGTTAACTTCTCCGGTGAACGCCAGCTCTGCGACAGTTGTTGTCGCTGCTTTATGGAAGCCTAATGAGAGCATTTACTCGGTGCATGATGTTATTGTGATTACACACCTTATATCTCATCGTCTTCCTACCTAAAGACATTCACTTCTGTGGCCAATTGAACCTGTTTTGGTTCTTATTTAACCGTGTGAATAGAATATACCCAACAGGAATCAAAACAGTGACCAAGGTCAAAAAGTTCCGATTAAATCGCACAAATTACAGCCAAAGCAAAGGCAAGGTAACATGTTAGTTTAAAAGACTATAAGCACCATTAACTACAGGGAATAACCCCGTAATTTGTATGAACTACAAAAAACTTTAACCTTAATCCACTTAAAGCAAGGAGCACGACTCAGGAAGCACTACACTGGAAACACAGTAGTGATGCCAGACTATTGATGCAGGGTAGCTAGCTTGCCACAATATGCACAAAGCAAGACTCTCCCCCGACGAGAATTCTCCATTTCTTTCCGCCATTAATCAATTCAGGGCTCATTCACCTATAAGCTATAAGCTATAAGCTATAAGCTATAAGCTATAAGCTATAAGCTATAAGCTATAAGCTATAAGCTATAAGCTATATAGTCTGAAGCCCACAATTTTTAATTAGCAGCAACATAAAAGTGATTAGCGGATTTAAAAATAGAACATTCAATTCACATTAAAGTGTTAATTCCAAAAATTAAACTTATCTCCTCAACTACAGACTAAAACAGCTTAATACCTATAAAAGCTAATCTTATTCATGAAATCATTATTATGGACTAACAACATAAACCTAATAATCAACACTTGATTTCCACAGTCAATAACAATTAGATATTGATTTTATCTCAGAAAAATTCACAGATAAGCTAACAGTTAATAAAACCAACAATAAAATGAGAGGAACAGTATCAACCCACTGATAACCAATCCACTTAGAGCACCAAGAAAGCAATAGAATCCGATATAAAAATAGAGAAGCATAATCCTCAACTAATTATAATATTAAACACATAAGTACTAATCAAACTACAACCTGATTAAATAAATTCTGAACTATAAACAAGCCAATAAAACATGCTAAAGCTGACAATATAGGAGTAATAACCCATCCCATCAATATTTGAGATAACACGGCCCATCGAATAGGTAAACGCTTCAACAGTGCAATACCAATAACAGCCCCAATTACAGCCTGTGAGCTGGAGACTGGCACTAAAGGTATCGCGGGTAATCCCAACTCAACAAAACTATTAGACAGTGATTGCGAAGAGAAAATAAACAGGACAATTGAATGGGCCATCACGACAACCCAGGCTGTTATCGGCGTCATAGGGATTAGGTTATCCCCTACGGTGAGCATCACTTTTTTGGAATAGGTAAAAACACCTATACTAATGGCAACAGAACCGATAAAAAACAGCTGCATAGCGGGACTGAACTCAATTCCCATCCATACTGCAGAGTCGATAGGTGCACTCAGTACGAATACCCCCATGACATTGGCAATATTGTTTGCCCCCAGACTGTACGAACCAAATGCACCCGCAATTATCAAGCCGATTCGAGTCCATTTATCCAATTGAAACAAGCCGGGACGAAACCAGTTTATCGATGCTGCAACCAGTTTATATAGCAGCACAGCGGTGAATGCAGCTAAGATAGGACACATGATCCAGGTACTGAGAATTTTACTCAACACCTTAGGATCGGTTGCCATACCACTGAATAGGTTCCAACCAATAATGGCGCCAACAATCGCTTGACCCGTAGAGACCGGCAGCCCTGATTTAGTCATAAAATAAACTGTTGTTGCAGCCGACAGTGCAACAGTAAAGGCACCACCTAAAGCAGAGACTTTACCTAAAGCACCTAATGTATGTGATGCCCCCGCTCCGCTAATTACAGCGCCTAAGATCACCATAACAGAACAGATTAGTGCAGCCGTCGAAAACTTAACCATTCTTGTTCCAACGGCGGTGCCGAACACATTCGCGGCATCATTCGCGCCTAACGACCAACCCAGAAACAGCCCGCTGGAGAGGAAAATCCAAATAGCAATATCCATCGATTCCTCCCTCTATTGAACGCGTTTTAGTGTGAATATCGAGACACGATCACTGATATCTTCGGCTAAGTTAGCCACCTGATCGATTCGGTCAAAGAAGTAACGCAACTGAACTTTATTTATTAACGGCTGGTCTGTAGCAAATAAAATAGTTTTGGCTCGGGTACAGACTTTATCGGCATCACTTTCAAACATAATTGTTTTTTTATGATATTCCTGAACACGTTGAAGATCGGTGAAAAAACTTTTAGCACATAAAAGAGCGTGGTCAATCGTATCGCCGACTACGTTTAACAACAATAATAGGTCTTCTTCAACTTCTGCCGGAATTAATGGTTTCTCGATATCTAAATGTAGACCAATTGTTTCTTGTTTATTTATAAGCCTGTCAGTTAACTCTATTAGTGATGCCACATCCGACCTAAGATCTGGAATTAATGTCTTTCTATATAACGTATTTTCAATCTCTCTCTTTAAATTATCTGCATGTTGCTCAATCCTTTGCAACTCATCTAATGTACTTTTAAATTCCTCACTGTCGGCGCCATGTCTTAAATAAGCTTTCCATAACTGCACAAACTTATGATGAGATAATGTAACTTGTTCCAGAAATGTATAAATGCTCGCTTCTGTAGATTTGCTTTGAGAAAGTAAAGAGGTGACTCGAGAAAAGCCAAACATGACATCTCCTTTTTATAATTGGAATGGGATAGGGTGAAGGTCAGGCAGGAATTGGGAGCTTACCTGACCTTCAGGGAAGGACTTACTTAAATCCCTCCGTCATTTTGAATGTTGCTTTGGTTTTGGAGCCTTGATGACCACTAGAAAAGCCAACCTCTTGTACCTTCTGATAGAGGAACTGGTACGCTTCCTCAAGCTTCGCCTTGTCACTCACATGCCCCTTAAAGGAAAACTCGGTAAATGTTACCCGCGGTTTACGGTAATAGGGTGTCCAGAGTTGGAAGTCAATTTCCAGATTACTGAAGCGGTCATCTTTCAGGGTTCCTTCCCATTCATTAGTACGCATCACTACAGTCTGGATAAACTGTTGCTTATTGCTTTCATAAATTGGACCAAGCATATCCCAGACAACTTTGTTCTTTTTCAACAAGTTGAAAACGAGTTCCATATCCAATTTTTTTACGTCGATATCTCCTGGCGAGTAGGGGATATCATAACTGACACTATACGCCGCCTTACCTTCGGTATAGTCGACCTCGGCCTTCTTATAGTTGGAAACTTCACCAAACCCTTGGGGATCTTTAGCTCTCAACTTAACCGTGATCTTACTCTTACGCGGCTTAGTAATATGCTCACGTACGCGAATTTGAATACTTTCAGCCTTAAAGGCTCTGTCAGGCGTATCAATATAGGTCACGAGTTTTTGTGATAACTCGTCATCAAACTTGATAAAATCAAATGCCTGCTTAAACGATGATGTCTGCGCTTTAGCTGCATAGGGTAAAGTCTTACCGACCCCAGTATTGACGTGATACTCGAGTGATGTGAACTCCCCCGGCGACAAGGCGTAAGCACTTGAGCTGAGGCAAAGGTTAACTAAACCAATTAACAATAAATTGTTTCTCATAAGGTCACCTTAGAATGCAAACTGCAAACGAGCTTGGAAAATATTAGCATCTTGGTCATACATCATATCGCCATTGATATCTTCATAGGGCTTCTTGTAATCGGCAGTCGTATGCACATAATTAAATTGAGCTTTTAAATTGTTCTCCAGGTACCAGTTAACCCCAAGAACGTAATCAGTTTTCTTACCACCATATATACCGGCTTCAACATCGTCGAAATTGGCTTGGTCCACTCTTACTGCCAGTTCCCATGCACCATAACCGCCGGCAGAGATAGCATTGTCAGGTTTAACCGTCTTGAACTTGCCACTTTTTCCTTTATATTTCCAAGCTTCGCCGGTTAGGGTATAGATGGCTTGGAGATAGTATGCATCTACCGTCACTTCTGGCTCATCCACCTGATCGGCCATCCCTGTTACATATTCAGCTTGAAGCAGAACATTACTGTACTGGTATGCGATCTCGGCGCCAAAATGTTGAAGTGACTCGGCATCAAACTTACCTGTATCAATCGTTCTACCACTGGCCTTAGTATTGGGTCTCGCACGATAACGTGTCTCTTCAATTGCTTCGTTATTATTTATAAATAGTGCACTGGCACCAAGATGAAGCAGGTGCTCACCGTTATCTATAACCGCAGAAGTGATACGACCATTGAATATGTCTTGTTTAAAGTTCAAATCGTCATCATCGAACCCTGCGTTAACTCCATAACCTAAAGTGACGTTATAATTGTTGCCTACATAACGCCATTGAGCACCGAGTGCACGATCAGGAGAGAAGGTATCTGTAGCTGCACGCTCTAAGAATGCCAGGTGAGCAGAGCTTCCTGTGGCTTCTAAACCAAAAGCAAACTTTTGGAAACCTAAAGTCAATTGAGAGTTATCCCACCCCTTATAGGCAATGTTCGCATCCTTAACTTCAACTTCTGATACACCATCAAAATCAAATTCTAATTCGTATTCCCATACATTTGAGAAATAGCCTTCTAAACCAAAGCGAATGCGTCTGATGCTAGCTTCATTAAATGAATCTTCGTATTCGCGTTTACTACCGGTATACATCTCATCGGCACTAACGAAATCAGTCTGAATTCGAGCCTTAAACTCCAGAGTCGAGCGGCCATCTTTACTGATAAGTTCAGGACTGGGTGAACTCTTAGAGAATTTAACCCGGTCAACCTGTGAAGCAGCATCCTTAGCTTCGATAAGCTCAACTTCGAGCATATCGAGTCGCTCTTCCAGCTCGGTAATTCGCTCTTTTTCAGACGCGGCAGCATTGGCAGAGAAACAAAGAAGTGAAGCAGAAACAGCAAGCGCAACAATTGAGATTCGTGAAACATTAGCTTTAGCCATGAGAACATCCTCGATTAGTTTATTTTTATACGTACATGATCAAATTTTGTTTATTTTTCATTATTGATAGGTTACGACTACTGACGAGAACATAAAGTGATCCAGCTCAACTAATCTCGATCTAATCGTACAAATATCGTTTTTATATTTTTTATCTTATCCGTATAGCATTCCAGTAAAGTCATGTTATTGAGCGTAGATAGCACTGCTTATTGACCATAACACACAGCAAGCAAGTCAGAGGGTAAGCACTTACCTGCAAAAGCTATAGACGCAGACGTTATTACTCAACCGCCTCAGTCAATGCATGAATTCCCTTCCTGCTGGCGGTTAGTTTATACAGCTTATGGGTTATTCCGGCATCCGTTTTTACCTCAAACGCCAGATAGATTGGATGCACCTGCTCAACGTTTACGGCCTGAATATTTCTATCAGCCTCCTTCCAGTGTCGTCTGATAACCCTTGGCAGTGAACGCAATCGACCACTTAGATTCAGTGTAAGATTATCAACAAACTTACTTGATATGCCTTGCTGTTTTTTCAAATGAGCCATATAGCTTCTCTGATATACAAGCGCCTCTTTAAATGCGCCACTGTCGGAGGAGGAGAAAGCCTTGCGCACCTTCTTCAGCAAGCCTTGCATATTTCCGCTATTCTGCCGATACAGGGTCTCCTTCGCATCAAACACCACTTCCGAATCACTTCCTTTATAAAAACGATAATGATGCTGAAAATAGTGGGCGAAGTATTTCTCCATCAGGTAGTTCCTTCCCAACTCCTTAATGCGATCCTTAAAAATATATGACAGAACTAAAGAGAAAAAGAAGGGCGTTGAAAAGTTACCGAACGCCCTCTGGGTAATAAATGCAGCAGCCGTGGCAAATGCCATGGCAAACGCAGCGGCAAATCCAAAAATAAGCTGTTCGGCTAACACGCTGCTATTCAGCATCTTGCGCCTCAGCTGATAGGGGCGATTAATAATTCGTTGAGCAAGCTGTAAGCGGTCTAATAACTTCTCCCGGCCAAACTCGGTATCATGGGTTAACTTATGGTTTTCCCTTTCCGCATAGGCAGTGAGATTTTTTATCCTCAAGGAGTACTGCGCTTTCTCCTCTCTAGTCGCGCTGAGCTTCGCTTTTAACAATGCTTGATGATAGTGATAAAGGAGGAGGTGATCGGCAAGTTTAAACAGTTTACGCTGAGACAAGCGCTCTTCATCGTCATGTATTTGATGAAATTTATCCAGGTATCTAGCGAAATCCAGCAGTTCAGCACCGCTCTTTTCGTTAAGCATTTCCAAACTGGCCGCAACAAAATCGGCTAATGCACTTCGATAGAGGGTTTTGTTAACCTTGGCCACCGCATAAGCTGTTTTCCTGAGAATCAGTAAATCATGCTTAACACCCTGATGGGTGACAGCTTCGAGCTTAACTAACCTCTGCTGCTGCAGCAGATTACGATAAAACAGTGCGCTACTCATGCTGTCGCTATGCTGTGCCAGTTTTGCAGGGAAGAAGAAGAATACTTTCCATTGCAGACTCTTGAGCTCAGGAGGTATTTCGACAGATATCTTCAAATGGTACTGATCGGCAATTGATAGCGACAACATATTTATATAGCCCTGATTACCACTGAGTATAAGGTTGCTTCATAAGCATAGAGTTGTAGTACTTAACATCTCCGGTCACCTCTTCACCTACCCACTCAGGCTTATCGACAGTCTGCGCTTCATCGGTGAGCTCAACCTCGGCAACCGTCAAGCCTTCGTTACTGCCATAAAATTCATCGACTTCGAAAATATGCTCTGCATGCTCAATTAAATAACGTGTCTTATCGATAACGCCAGGCTCACAGATCTTCAGCAGCTCTTCGGCTTCTGCCGTAGGGATCTGCTCTTCCCATTCATAACGGGAAGCACCGGATTCATTGCCTATTCCCTTGATAGTCAAGAAGCCTTTATCTCCCTTGATACGAACCCTAACGGTACGCTCAGGAACACTGCTCAAATAGCCTTGAATAATGCGCACAGCCTTTACGGCCTGACCTTTAAAGCTATCATTTTTTACCAGATATTTACGTTCTATTTCCTGCGCCATTTGTTAACCCCTTATTAGTTTGCCAATGGAAGATTTTTCATGCCGATCACACGTTTGATGGCTTGTAAATAATTGATATTTTCCACGCCCTCTAAACGAAGGTCTGCAACTGTCTTCTTAATATCATCCAGCTCTACAGACTCACTGTTTACACTCACGATGCTGGCACCATTGACCAGTACATTGGCAACTTCACAGATAGTGTTGTTTACCATGTAGCCATAACGCTCTTTGTGGATCTTAACCGCTTGCAGATCCGGATGAGCATCGATAATCGAGATAAATTCTTCGAAAGAGTACTCTTGCTTAGCGAGTGCCGGAATTTCAACCATAAAGGCAGGGAAAATTTCCTCAACCAGCTGTGATTTCGAGATAGGAAATTCCGCTTTCAGTTTTGGATCCCACTGCTCAAGACCATCAATGGTTTGCACATAAGCTTTAACATCCATCTTTCCATCACGGATTTTCGTATTATTAAGGTCATTGGTACGCGACATGATATAGATCTCATCACTCTCACGACGCCAAACTTTTTCAGGTACAGGAACCGATAAACGAGCCATACGCTCCGCTGCTACGCTGAAATCCTGACCAAACGTGCGAAACTCGAAGCGTGGCTTGGATATCTCTCCAATTTTTAACTCAGACATGTTTTTCCCTTCCAAAATTGTTTTATGAATGTTGATGAATAGTGTTGATGAACGAGATACATGTTATTCTTTAACCGCTTCAAAAAACACGATCTAGATCAAACTTACGAACACAAAAGTTTTAACTTGATCTGACACGCACCAAGCAAAAACAATTCAACTAAAAACTTTGCCACAAAAAATCAATGACTTATAAGGTGGCATTAAATTGAAAAGTGAAACACAAAAAGATTAAATAAAAACTAGCTAGCTAGAATATTGATCTCGATCGTGTTTTTAAGGCGGGATTATCGTTACAGTTTAAATACATTAAAATAAGTCATAGAGGCTAGGCTGGTATGAACAAAAAAAAAGCACATGTCGATCCATTAGACATGAACCAGTATCGAATGGAAAAACTACCGATACGGAATAAGAGCAAATTTGAGCAATGGCTGGAAAAATCGGGTATCTGGATTGCTATTGCCGCATTTATCTATCTGCTCGTCGGTGACCCCTCTACATTCCTTACCAGCTTCGATCCTTCGACTCTCAGTGCCACCGCCTCTAAACACTTTCTTGATGTGGGTAATGTTGAATTTAGTTGGCACGGGCAGGCCATGCTCGCCATTTTTTGCGCCGCCATCATCTTGTGGATAACGGAAGCCATTCCGAATTATTTAACCTCCCTAATCGTCATTATCACTATGGTACTTACGGGAGTTCTGCCGGAAAAAGTGGCTTACGCTCAACTCGGCCACCCTATTATGTGGCTGAATATTCTCTCTTTTATATTGGCATCTATGCTAGTTGCTTCCGGCGCAGCCAAGCGCTTTGCCCTGTGGTTTATCTGTAGATTCGCGACCAGCGCGACACCGATTTTTTATAGCTTTATGGTCATCAACTTAGTCTTGTCGGCATTCATTTCGGCAACAACGGCTAAAGCCGCGATCCTCATGCCAATCTTTATGGTTATCGCCGCGGTATATGGCGCCACCGGTGGAGACAACAAGAATAACTTCGGCAGAAACCTGGTACTTCAAAATCTGCTGCAGATTAACCTCTGTGCCGGCGCATTTGTCACAGGCTCTGGCGCAAACCTGCTCGCAGCCAGCCTGATTGCCGGTGCTATCGGTGGCAGTTTCTTCTTTGCCGATTGGATGGTTGTCGCCCTGCCTATCGTCATATGCATGATCATCGTAGGCTGGCTGTTAGCGACAAAAGTCTTTTTCCCACTCTCTCCGGAGGAACATCTTCCTCAAATTGAAGGCGGTATGGATCGCTTGAAAAAAGAGCTGGATAAGATGGGCACCATCTCTACCAGAGAGATAAAGGCACTCGTTATCTTTATCACCATTCTGGTATTTTGGGCCACGGATAAACACCATGGCATCAGCGCTACAGCTGTCGCCTTTATCGGCGCCATCGTAGCCCTATCCCCGCGTATCGGTGTGGTCAACTGGAATCAGGTCGACGTTCCATGGCATCTACTACTCTTCTCTGCTGGTGCATATACCCTTGGTGCCGGATTTAAACAAACGGATCTGCCTAATCTTGCGGTAAATTTCGGTTTAGAATATTTTGGCCTGGGTGACAACACGCCATTTTCCGTCTTCTATATAGGTCTTACCGGAGCAATGCTGTTCAGCTCACTCGTCTTTCAATCAAAGACAATGCGAACCATGTTATTCGTTCCCATTGCGATAGGCATAGCGCAAAGATTTGACTACCCCATTATGAGCCTGGCCCTGCCCGTTGCACTGCTTATCGAGCATGTCTATGTACTGCCTTTTAACAGTAAGCCTGCGTTACTCCTCTACTCCACAGATCAATACAGCCTGAGTGACACATTCAAGTTCGGTATTACCATGCTCACCATCGGCTGGATCGGCAGCGTCGTCTTAGGCGAAACCTGGTTTCATTGGTTAGGTTACACACCCAATGGTGTGTTCTGGTAGATGAAGCGGTCAATTTTAAGCTGCAGAGTTAACTGATATGTATTCAAATCATAATGATATCCGAAGCAAACTGGCGCTATTACAGCTAGCCAAAGAGCTGGGGAGTATCAGTAAAGCCTGCGACATGATGGGTTACAGCCGAGACAGCTACTACCGCTTTAAGAAGCAGTATGAGAATGCCGGCGAACAGGGCCTGCATAACCTATCGAGAAAGAAGATCACACTCAAGAATCGGGTCTCACAGGAAGTGGAAGATCAGGTCATAGAGATCGCACTCGATTACCCTAACTATGGCCAAGCCAAGGTAGCAGAGCTGTTAACCGCGAGGGGATGTACCATATCCCCCAGCGGGGTGCGAACCATCTGGTTACGGCATAACCTTGAAACTAAGCACAATCGATTTATCGCCTTAAACAGTCGCCTGCGACAGCAAAATGAGCTTAACTTTAACGCTCAGCATCAGATAGAAAAATCCTGCAAACTTCAACAAGAGGAAGGGGCCCTGGACTGCCAGAGTCCCGGTGATATCTGCGTACAGGATACATTTAAAGTTGGCAATATTCCGGAGCTGGGCACAGTCTATCAACACACCTGCATGGATGCCTATAGCCAATACACGCATGCGCAGATAACACTGGAAAAGAGCTCAGCAATATCCTCTGACTTTCTCCGCACGCAGGTACTCCCCTGGTATAAGCAGCAGGGTATTCCCATCAATAGTATTCTAACCGATAGGGGCGCCGAATTTAGCGGCAAACATAGTCAGCCATTTCAGAGCCTGCTTCAGGAAACCGCGATTAATCATATTCAGAAAAGGGCTTATAATGGGCCTATCGTTAATGGTCTCGCCGCCAGATTTCATAGCCTGGCTCAAAGTGAGTTCTACGCCCCATTCTTAAAGAATAACAAGGTATCAGACATAGAAGTCTTAAACGACAACCTGCAAAAATGGCTTAAGCGCTACAACCATCAATATGCGATTGCCGGAAGGTATACATTAGGGAAAACGGCCATTGAGGTGATAGAGCTCAGCCGTCATCTTTACCGATAAGCTTCGACTCAAATATATAACGCTAGCTAGATGAAAATAAGTTAAGGCGGCTACTTTTGAAAACGATAAAGCCTTTAGAATTACTTCCAATCTATTAGTATTCATCCCCTCTAAAAACAAATAAAAAAAGATCGTGTGACCTCACCACCAGCTGCAGGGAGGAGGTGAGAATGTCTAAAGATCACACGATCCATATCCAATACCCATAACAAACGTCAGATAGGACTAATCGGGGAAATAACAAAAAGCCAATTCAGATTGCGCCCACAAAAAGACACCTGTCAACACGATTACTATTCCGTACCACCAACTTGCTCTGCCGATCATAAACCAATTCAAAAATGTGACAAGCAGCAAGGATCAAGTTAACAGCCTACAAGTAAACGATTTTAATTATCATCAAAACTATGGACCTAGCTCACAAAAACCACTCAACTTCCAAGCCACGTTTCAATATCGACACCCAGATACACACCTGTACACAGTCGTGAGATCTTGATCACACCAAAAACAGACACCTGTCAATATAATTAACCCGAAATGAATACAAAAACATCAATACCGTTTCTTTATGAAACTATGAGTGTGAGAAAAGCGATGAGAATCTTACAAAAAATCGGACTATTAACCGCGTTTATCGCCGCTACGGCCCTCTATGTGCCAAGTGCACTGGCAAATAAACCTACTACTCCTTTAGAGCAGCAACTGGTCAATAAATTCGCGGAGGCTAAATACTCTAAAAAGGGGGCTGACACATGTCTTATGTGCCACAAAAAATCCCAATCCGTTATGGCAATCTTCAATACGCCACACGGTGATACCAACGAGGGCCCAATGGCCGGTCTTCAATGTGAAGCCTGTCATGGTCCACAAGGAAAGCACAAGGGTAAGAATGAGCCGATGCTCACCTTCGGTGACGAGCTCTCAGTCGAGGGGCGCAACAGCGTATGTGAATCTTGCCACAGTCAGGAGCACACACCGTTCCATGACCAAGCATGCAGTGATTGTCATAACATTCACCAGACTCAGATAGAGGTTAAACAGCCGCAAGCTCAGTGTGCCAGCTGTCACAGTCAGCAAGATTCCGCTCAATTTAAGCGCTCGACTCACCTCGACAACCTAACCTGTGGCGATTGCCACAATCCACATGAAGAGGTCCCTTTATCTGTCAATGACACCTGTTACAGCTGTCATGCCGAGAAGCGTGGACCAGCGCTGTGGGAGCACTCGCCAGTCACAGAAGATTGCACCACCTGTCACAACCCACATGGCTCGGTAAACGACAACCTGCTTAATAGCCGTGCACCTCAGCTATGTCAGAGCTGTCACTACCAGGCCGGTCACCCGGGTGATGTTCACAACAGCTTAAATGGCTTCACTCAAGGCCAATCTTGCATGAACTGTCACAGCAAGATACATGGCTCGAACCACCCTTCTGGCCACTTGTTTGAGAAGTAGGAGTAGATGATGAACGCTAAACTCACTTTAGTGGCATTGGCTGTCATGTCAGCCAATGCCAGCGCAGCAAATTTCGCTGTCCCCCAAGACATTGAAAAAGACTACGCCTGTAAGCGTTGTGTCGCCACCGAACACGCTAACACCGTCGGTGTTATAACCGAACAACGTAGTCACTTAGACACTCAGTACGGCGCTAGCGCCGATATTAAAGGTGCCAACTACAGCATAAATGCAGTCGAGGCCGGCGCCGATAATGGTCACCTAAGAGCCGCTGCTAACCTCGGTGATTTCGCTCTGGAGCTCGCTTACGTTAACCGCTGGAACCTCGACGATAACGATATCGGCACCGAACGTCAGCAGTTATCTGCCGGTGCGAAGTATCAGACTCAGCTTGTCACAGCCTTTGTTAAAGCAAGTAGTGAAGACAAGCAAGGCCAGCGTATCGGCTCTGTGGTTGACCCTAAGCCGACTAACTATCTAGAGACTATCGATCACACGACTCAGGTGGTGAACGCCGGCCTGCAGCTACATGGTGATTTTTGGAGCCTTGGTGTTGCCGCCTTTAATTCTGACTTTACCGACAATATCGGTATCGACGCCGATAACAGCGCTCAACAAACCAGTGTAAAAGCCGGTCTTAACTACGGAAACACACGCCTAAGTGTTAGCGCAGCCTCAGGCAAGATGATTCAGGACGAGGCTATCGAGCAGGAAAACTCGTTGGTGCCTATCTCAAACTTCGATGGCGAAGTCGAAATCCTGGACTACAACGCCCGCATCAGCTCGCGCTTTGCAGGTATCAAGGTAGCTGGTTTTTACAGCTACAGTGACCGCGACAATGTCAGTGGCTCTTATCAATTTTTCGATGCGATTAACACACCAATCGATACCAGCAAAACTCGCTACGGCGTCGATGCCAGCTACCGTTTAGGCGGCGCTAAGTTCAGTTCAGGCTTCGAGCAAAATGACCGCACCCGCTCCGATAGCGACCGTGAGGAGACCCAAGAGAGTGAGGTCTTTGCCCGTATCGACTATCGCTACGATTCACTTAATTCTCACATTAAGTTCACCAGTAGCGAACGCACGGGCTCTGACTACCGTATCGATAAGGACATCTTCCAGAAATACTATCTGGCAGACAGGGACCGTCTCAGCACTGAGCTTGGCTTGGGTTACAGCCAAAATAGCTACGGTGCCAACCTTAAAGTCAGCATCGCCACTGATAAGTACAGCAATAGCTCAGCACTGAAAGAGTCTGATGAGATGTCGGTCAACGTCGACGGCTTCTACCGCTTCAATGACCAGCTGGTGCTCAACGCCTATGCCGGTACCCAGACTATCGATAGCCTGGAGCTACACAACCCCACGGTTAGTGATGAGTTTACCTACTTCGGCTTTGGGCTTAATCAGTACCGAATCAATGAAGATATGGCAATAGGCACCTCCTACACCTTCTCATTCTCCGGCAGTGACACCTCGGTCGATAGCACCGAAATGGGTGACTACTACCAGTACCAACATCTTGCAGAAATCCATATGGATTACCGCATAAATGCGCGTTTCTCAACTCGTTTCGCATACACCTATGAGCGTCACTACGACACGAACTACGCCAACCAATCGATTGATGCCATCAACACCATTGAGGACCTCGATCAGAATTACACCGACCATAAGATCGGTGCATTTTTCACAATTAAGCTGTAAGGGCCATAAGGCCATAAACTTGAGGTAATAATTATGGAACGTCGCACGTTTCTTAAGTTCACTGCAGCTGCAGCTGCAGCTGCAGTAGCAACTGTTACTGGCTGCGAAAGCAGCAGTGCCAGTGACCCTCTGCCGACCCCAACTGAACCAATACTCCCTCCGGTAGGAGAAGGTATTACATGGGGTTCATGCGCCACTAACTGCTGGCAGGCATGTCCTTTAAAGGTACACAGTAAGGATGGCGTGATCACGCGCATCGAAACTGAAGGCAAGGCTACGGACGATTGGGATAACTTCGACCACGAGATTCGCCCCTGCCCTCGTGGCCGCTCTATGCGTCAGAAGGTCTACAACCACGATCGTCTCAAATATCCAATGAAGCGCGTAGGGCGCCGAGGCACAGATGAGTTCGTACGAATCAGCTGGGAGGAGGCGGTAACCAGTGTTGCCGAAGCGCTACAAAAAACTTACGCAGAATACGGTAAAAACGCTATATTCATGCCTCTTGGTGGCGGTTCTCACGATCTTAACACTGGTGTGACTCAATCAAGCGTACGCCTATTGAATATGGCAGGCGGATGCCTCTTCTTCCATAACGATTACTCTGCATCTCAGTATCGTGAAGGTTCTGCCGGCATGTACGGCTACCTAGCATCTAACACCGGCGATACTGTCGGGTTCTGGAACACAGGCTCTAGCCTACGTAGCTTGGAAGACAGCGACCTTATGGTTTGCTTCGGTTACAATCCAATGGAAGCTCGCCTAGGTGGTGCTGGTTCTGGTTATGAATACTTGAATGTTAAGCAGAAAAACAACTTCAAGACCTACTACATCGACCCAAGATTCACCGATACTGCGGTAACAGCTACTGATGAGTGGGTACCTATCCGCCCCGGTACTGATGCAGCATTGTGTGAGGCAATCGCAAACGTACTAATAGAAGATGGATACGCTGATATCCCCTTCCTTGAGGCGTACACCTATGGCCACGATAAGTATGTTGAATACATCACTGGTGTCACCGATGGCATTGCTAAGACCCCGGAACGCGCCGAAGGGATCTGTGGCATTCCGGCCGAGAAGATCCGTGAAATAGCAGAAGCGATTGGCACTGCATCGGCACCATTTGTCACCCAAGGTTTCGGCCCGCAACGTCAAGGCAACGGTGAGAATAATGCACGCGCAGTGATGATGCTACCGCTACTGGTCGGTAAGATCTCCGGTGATGGTATGAATCATGGCGGTACACCAGGTAACGGCGGCCTGTCTCATTACGCCATGATGCCAGCAGATACGCTGCAAGATCTCATGAACATGAAAATCATGGACGTGACGATTCCTGCTGCATCGCATCTAGATGCCATCGAGTTCGGCACTCAGATGAAGCCAAGCACCCATGACGTTCGCTACTCAGATCCTGAACTTATGACAGCCGATAAGCCACTAGATACTAACGTGCGCTTCTTGTGGTTAGCATCTTCTAATATGTTGGCAAACCAGAACGGCGATATTAACCGAGCTGACCGTCTGCTTAACGACGAGAGCTTAGTCGATTACGTGGTTGTAGTTGAGCAACATATGACGGCATCGGCAAAGTACGCCGATATCATCCTGCCAGAAGTCAGCTGGCTTGAGATGTACGATGTAATCCAAAGCTACAACAAGATGGATTGTGGTTCTTTGATGTATGCATACGGCATCACACCTTCTGTCGAGCCGATGTTTGAATGCAAACCTGCCTATGACATCTGCCATATGATCGCCGATAAACTGGGTATAGGCAGCAAGTTCACCAATGGTGGCATGACCTACTTAGATCAAGTGCGCAAAGTCTACTCGGAATTTAAGAAGAGTAACCCTTGGATCCAAGGTGACACCTTTGAGGAGTTTGTCAGTTTCGGCCCACAGCGCCAACGAGCTCCTGAACATGCAAACGTAGGGAAAATTCGCGACTTCATCACCGACCCAGAAGCCAATCCGCTAGGCACGCCCAGCGGCAAGATCGAGATCTACTCACAATATTTTGAGAGTAAACAATCCCAAGCCGAAGGTACCGATGAGATCAATCCACTACCAGTGTACTTTGCCTGTGATGAATCATACGAGGATGCTAGCGCTTCTGAGTATCCACTGCAGTGCATTAACTACCACGGTAAACACAGTGCTCACAGCATTCATGCCAGCACCCCATGGCTCAATGAAGTACTAGAGCATCACCTATGGCTAAACCCCGTAGATGCTGGCGCTATTGGCGTTATCAACGGTCAAAAGGTCATTGTTGAAAGCCGCAGAGGCAAGCTTGAAATCACCGTCCGCGTGACCCCTCGCATTGTCCCTGGCGTAGTGGCGATGCCTCAGGGTCAATGGCGCCGAATGAAGGGTGATATCGATGTTGGTGGCTGCGCAAATACCTTGACCGATAGTAAGCCAAGCCCGGTTGCTAAATCATTCCGTTCTAATACTAACCGAGTCAAAGTCTACTCGGCATAGGAGCAAAATATGCAATTAGGATTCTATGTTGATACAGCAATCTGCTCAGGCTGCAAGGCCTGTATGGTTTCCTGTAAAGATAAGAATGACCTGAATGTAGGACGTAACTTTCGCCGCGTATATGAGTATGCAGGCGGAAGCTGCACCGACAATGGTAATGGAGTGTTCTCCCAATCCGTCTTTGCCTACTACACATCAATTTCGTGTAACCACTGCGATACACCGGCTTGTACTAAAGCTTGCCCGACGGGTGCCATGCATAAGCGTATCGAAGACGGCTTGGTGTTAGTGCATGACGACATCTGTATCGGCTGCTCATCTTGCGCTCAGGCCTGCCCTTATGACGCACCGCAGCTTGATGCAGAGCGAGGCAAGATGACCAAGTGTGACGGCTGTATCGACCGTCTCAATGCAGGTAAGCGACCCATGTGTGTCGATAGCTGCATCCATCGTGCGCTGGACTTTGGTCCCATCGATGAGTTGCGTGCTAAATACGGTGAAACGGCCGAAATAGCCCCACTACCGGCAGCAAGCATTACCAAACCAAATCTAATTCTTAGAGTTCATCCAGACGGCCAACCTGTGGGTTCAGGCGCCGGTTCTGTAGTAAATCCAAACGAGGTATAACATGAATACTAAACTTTCTCTTGTCGCTATCCTGCTTGCAGGTGCTATGGTTACCGGCTGTTCTGATGACGACTCAGATACGATATATGTCTGCGAAAACGGCTCAGAGGTATCAAACCCTGATGAATGCCCAGTAACAGAGCCGGGCGATCCGACAGATCCAACCGACCCAGCTGATCCACCAGCAGTAAATGGCCCATTTGTACATGCAGGCCGCACTATTGTAGACGGTGCATTCTACAGCGCCACCAGCCCGAATAACGAGTACGACCCTCTGCGTGACTGGGAAAATACTATGCCTGCGGGATACAAAGAGATGCGTAACGCTTCTTACCCATGGGGCACGACTGTCTATGACAGCGCTGAAAATGGTGAAGAGTTATGGATGGGCACCATCTCTAACGGTTGGTGTGTCTGGCCATACCAAAATATCGGCATGCCAATTGAGCTGACCACTTTTGAGAGTGAGACTACTGGTTGCTCGGTACCGGGTACGACTGGCACACCATCACAGATCTTCATCTACAACTTCCGCACTGGCGAAAAAGAGGTGATTAATGAGAGCATGCTGACATCTGGCGGCCCTCAGTTCACCGAAGCATTCAAGCCAATCAACAATACCTATGGTTTCCGCGCCGCGGGTACCGTTGGCGACCTAGTGTTTGTTGCCGGACACTGGAAGACGACTAGCGATCAGGGGCGTCTACGTCTATTCGTATTCAATGCTAAGGAGCGCTCATTCATCGGCTACCGTGATATTGTCGGTGACACGACTCGTCGCTTCCGCACCTTAGAGCACCCAGACGGCACGACTGGTTTCTACACTCTTGTTGGTGCTGAGACGGGGATGACCCAAGCGGGTGACGGTCCAACTCAACTACTTCGCTGGGTAGGTACACAAGATGATCCGTTTGCCGGTGGTAATATCGAAGGTACAGACCCACTAACCAGCACTGGTTGGAGCAAGGTATCGACTCAACTTGATAACGAAGAAACTGCCAATGGCGTCCAATACGGTATGGTTGGTGACTGGCGTCAATTCACCCACAGCGATGGTACTGAGCGTCTGATCATGTCAGCTTCTGCGCATCCTTTTGTCTACAAAGAAGGTGTACGTAACGATAAGTACAAAGAGTCTGTCATTCTGATCTCAGATCCTATCCCTACTGCAGGTTACACGGTAGAGAACCAATTAACATTCCGCGAAGTCTTCGGTATGGATCAATACGACCCAGATACTAAAGGTCGCTGGGGTGCCAAATGGGGAACCAGTGCGATAAACGATGGCTACATGTACTTCGGTACTTACCATCAAGGCACTGATGCGGCTTATAAGCATTTTGCTAAGGCAGATCCTGAGCTATTTACCGAGTTAACAGGTCTTGACCCACACGATTACTCTGTCATTGATGCGAATAAAGAGATCAATCACAAAGAGTTTATGATCAACGAATGGCGCGCGACTTCTATCTTCCGTATTGATCTTAACAATATCGATGAGGTAAGCGAAGGAGACACCTCTAAGGTAGAGCTATTATACGGCTACGAGACCATGCAGGTTAACGATGGTAATGGCTGGAAAGCGACACCAAACTTACTAGGCAAGAAGCCTACCCATGGCGAAGCCGGCATGGGCAACCCGGGTAACGTTTACTCTTGGACCTCGATTGCCAAAGACGGCAAGTTATTCTGGGGCTTCTTCGATGCATTCTCTGGTCTTCATGACTTACTGTTCAATGCCTATGCTGGTGAGTACATGTTATTCGACGGTATCGTATTCCAGAACCGTGAGTGGAAGAACCAAATGGCTAACAACCCAGCTATGTGGATGTACGATTACACAAAAAATGAGATGGAAGCGAACGGTCTAGCCGATGAGTTTATTCCAGGTGGCGATCTACTGATGATCGAAGCCGATGGCAAGGCACGTAAGCTAACCACTAACGGTTTCGGTAACCAGTGTTCTAACGGTGTCCGTAACGTCGTCGATATCGACGATAAGCTGTATTTTGGTACATCGACTTGGTGTAACGTTGGCCCAACTTCTGGTCTTGAGTTCTACCAGTACGAGCCTAGCTTAGATAAGTAGACATCTCTTCAAGGCGGCTACTTGGCCGCCTTTTTTACCGGAGTAAATATGAATAACGCATTAGCAGAAATAACCCCTATCTTAGCGGCCAATATGTATCATGATCCTAGTGATAAGATGCTGGAGATGTATCAAGAATATGACTTCAACCAGTGCTATCCATTACTGACTGAAAGTAAAACCCGTAGCGAAGGTGTTGCCCTTATTAGCAACTACATGAAGCAATACAGTTGTGAGCAGCTACCTGAACTACGACTCGATTTTAATCAGCTGTTTATCGGTCCTGGTAAGATGAAAGTCCCATTATGGGGCTCATACTACCTTAGTGAAGATAACCTGTTGTGTGGGCCAAGTACTCAGAAACTTCAAGCTCGCATCGATGCTCTAGGTATAGCGATCAATACCATTGATGGTGATAACCAGCCTATCGATCACTTATCACTGGTTCTACAACTAGTGGAATATACCATTAAACAAAACAAGACTTTTGAGTTGCAAGCCGTCGTTGCTGAGCACTTAGCACCATGGGCATATCGAGTGGCAGAGCTAACGATTGAGCACGCTAAAACTAACTTCTACTTAGGGTGGGGATTATTACTTAAAGATTATCTAGATGTGTTAGTTGAGGCTAATGGGATCATAGTGAAAGAGCATACCCTATGGGGGTAGTAGGCTCAATTAAGCTCCAATATAAGATCGGTAGAGTAGCGGAATGGATAGAGGATTACATCAGCAGATCACTTGATATAAATCCAAGAGTCTTCGGGCAAGTCACTATCGGGACTGCCAGTAACTATATATCCTCTTCGGCTCGAGTGTACATCGAAGAGGCTTACAGTGCTGATGTAGATATTGAACCTTTCATACATGTCTGCATGTGCAGTGCGGTGTGCACGATGGGGAGTAAGAGGAATGACGTACAGAATATAGTGGTTTATGTCGTTAAGAAGGCCGCAATAAAGTGCCCATTACTTCATTCCCTCATAGAGTCTGTTCCGGAGAGTAAGGTCACTAGCATGGTATGACAACATAGAGCTATCTGATACCGACGCAGTGCTTTCCGGTTTATGCAGTTCTAAGTATTGAGCCAGCTTTCTTTTCACTACCCAATGAATCTATTCGACAATATTAAGGTACTTAACGGTTAACACCTCTGTCATTGATGACATACTTCCTGATAATCAAAGGCGTAGACTTAGGTAACAGAAGGTTTAAGATCACTTTTACAAACGGCCACAGACAAAACACACTTAACCTTATTGCCAGTTTAAATCAGCCGAGGTGTGATATTGCAGTTTAGGCATACAACTAATATGCAATCATCTCGTTTCTCTTGTGCCTTCCTATACCAATCAAAGTTTTCTCATAATCGACATTAGCATGCGCTTCACACCAATCTAATGCCTCTGTTAATTTTAATAGGTTTTCGAATACTTTTTTCAGAGGGTAATTGATCTGCTTACCCACAGTCATGACATTTTGAGGGATGGTGACACATCCTCTTTGATAAGGAAATGTCGATGCCATAACCTCCTCGAATTGCTCTTGAGTGACTCTCATATGACCTTGTTTAAAAGGTATAACCCAAAACTCTAAAACGATCCCTCTGATCTGAGCAACTATCTGCTCAAGCTTAGCTTGGTGCGCTTCCCCCGCGAACATAAATATACCGGGATTAGCACTGAGCAATAGCGTACCAGAACGATTCAGCGCCTCCATTGAGCTCGCAACAGGAGCCAATAAACTGAGTAAAATTTTCTCTCTATCGTTTAAGGTTTTATCGGCCTGAATATCTAGTAACATCTGCAAAGTATTGCCAGCATCACTGACAAATAAGCTTACTAAAACATCTTCTTTACCAGAAAAATATTTATATAAGGTTGCTCGAGACACCTCCGCACGTTTAGCAATGTCAGTGAACTTAAACGACATCATTCCATGTTCAAGAATTAGCTCTCTTGCGACCTCTAATAATCGTGACTCTCGTTCTAGTTTACTCATTGCTTCATTTAGCCTTATATTTGATACATTTCTAATGTATCAAACTACAGATAGTTAACCAGTCAAGATAAGGTAGACTGTGATCTTATGCGCTATTTTTCACACAAGACAACAACCATACACACAAGTGTATAACTTGTGTATAAACATCAACATACTTTCGCCGCCACATCAGTCACAATCCATAAATAAAGCCAAGGTAATGTGAACGCAGCGGGGTTTTATTCCACTCGAATATGACACGATCCACCATAGTCTATGTTCAACTAACAGAAAAATTTTATTATCAGTGACGATGCCAACATCAAATAACATTTCACAGCCCCTTTCTATCCGAGCGATCCTTACAGGGATGACACTCGGAAGTCTGCTGGTATTGTGCAACATCTATATGGCCCTTCGCATTGGCTGGTCAATAAATATGTCTGTTCTGGCCTCCTTGCTTGGTTTTGTTAGCTGGAAAACGGTGGAAACAACCATAGGTTGCAGAGCATGGGACCCAAGAGAGACAAACATTCAGCAAACAGTAGCTTCGGCTGCCGGAGCAACTATATCGGCAGGGCTTGTCGCTCCCATCCCGGCTTACCTCATTCTCACCGATACTCAGTTTGAGTATTGGCCCATGGTGATCTGGATGATAGCCATCAGTCTTCTTGGGATCTGCGTCGCTTCAGCCATTCGCCCAGCCATGCTCAATAATGAACGTCTCCGGTTTCCTGCCGGTATTGCAACGGCCGAGGTGATCACCGATATGTTCAGTAGTGGGCGCATTGCACGTCACCGAATCATTGCTCTGCTATCTGCCATGGCGGTCACCATCAGCCATAGAATATTTATTCCTGTAAGCTATAAGATCCCCTTAGGGTTTTCAATTCCTGGTCAAAATGTCATGGCTGGTACTAGCATAAGTGCTAAAAATCTGGGATTTATTATCGACCCCTCCTACATGCTACTGGCCTTCGGAGCCATCATAGGTACAAGGGCGGCTATCAGTCTCTCTATTGGCTGCTTAATTGCTTGGCTTGGGCTAGGCCCCTATATTCTTGGCCAAGGCTGGGAACAGGCGGGCCCAATCGATGAAAACTGGTTCAGTTACATCATAGATTGGTTAGTCTGGCCCGGCGTCGCCATGATGCTGGCTTCTGCTTTAACGACAACGGCGATAACCCTATTTAAATCGGATAGAAAAAAACGTCTATCACTTATGTGGGGCTTACCCGAGTTTCTGCTTTTAGGCACCGTCACCCCGGTCATTGTCTTTCTCCAGATATGGCTATTTGATATCAGTTGGTTCGCCGCAATTTTAGCTGTCCCACTCGCCTTCCTGTTTGCCATCGTTGCCGCACAAGTAGTCGGCGAGACGGGTATTCCACCAGTCGGCGCGCTAGGAAAACTCTCTCAACTTTCTTTCTCGATAATTAGCCCTGGCAGTGTTACGACCAACTTGATGACAGCCAATGTAGCTGGCGGCGCCGCGGGACAGGCAACGGACCTGCTCAATGATTTTAAAGCCGGACATATACTGGGAACCAAGCCAAGACATCAGGTTATCGCACAGACTATGGGGATCTTGGTAGGCTGTCTCACCAGCGCCGGGATCTTCATGTTGCTAATTCCCAATCCAGCCGAGCAACTGATGACCGAGCAGTGGCCTGCACCAGGCGTCGCGACCTGGAAGGTCATTGCTATCGCCCTGACCGATGGATTAGAGGCGATACCACAATCTGCAAGGTATGCCATGTTTGTCGGGATTGTAGCAGCCACCATTAATGAACTCCTTCTGCTTATCGTGAAGGAGAAGTGGCACAGGTGCCTTCCGAGTATGTCGGCAATGGGCCTGGCATTTGTATTGCCGGCTCAAGTCTGCATGATGCTATTTATCGGCGCAGTATTAGCTTGGGGCTCGAGACGGTTAGCACCGCGCTGGTCTCAACGATTCCTGCTGGCCATCGCGGCAGGTTGTATTGCAGGAGAGAGCCTTGCTGGAGTGTTAGGCTCTTTATGGCAGCTATTACTATCTAAGTAATATCAGTAAAAATAAGCTTCTTTAAAACGGAGCCTACAAGCTATAGCTAACTCAAGAAACCTGAATAAGCAGACTTACCCCCTGTAAGGTGAATGCCGATGACTCCTTATACGACCACTCATTAAGAGTAATGCTAGCCATCTCATCTCCCCACACGCCCTCTCGCCGAGCAGTTTGCGGCAACGCAGAAATCTACTTCATGTCACCACAAAAATTAGAGCCTTCTAATAAAGCTCAAAGAAAACAACAGATAAAAACTCAAACCAGTAAGTAAAATGAAAGCTGTCAAATGCTAATAACAATATGTCACTACGAGCCTCAATCAATAATGATTATCAATTGAGTTATGAATAAATATGAAAACATAATTAAAGTTATTAACGGAGTTGTGAATAATCATTAATAGGCATTGATTTAATAATAATATATATGAATAATAATTCTAAGTATTCATAAAAGAAATTATATTGAAAATATTCTCATTTATAAAGCAAACAGATCAAACATATTAAACAAAGACACCAGCCAAACAAAAAACACAAGCAAAACCAACAAGTTAAAGCGCCACCGATAGCTATAAAAATATCAAACCAAACATATAAAAGGCAAGCCTAAATAAAGATCTCGATCACGCATAAATTATTTTTAAATTAAAAATCACACATTTCGTAATACCCCTTAAGTAATAGCTTCGCATTTTTAAAATTTCAAACTACAATTTAAATGCAAAACAATTAACACAAACATTACCAAACTATAAAATAATTAACCGTAAGGCCAAGATGATGAACAAATGTATTATCACTAAGTTACTTTGTGGGATATTCGCTTTCGCGTGCTTATCCCTCTCAGTTCAGGCGGCCCCCTGGAACCAACTCACTGGTGAACAACTGGAACAGCAACTGGCGGAGAAATTTGCTCAGGGTAAATATTCTAAGAAAGGTGCCGATTCCTGCCTGATGTGTCATAAGAAAAATGACAAGGTCATGGCGATATTCGGTGGCGTACACGGGAACACGAGCCAACCGAACTCCCCCATGGCGGGTCTGCAATGCGAAGCCTGTCATGGCCCGCTAGGTAAACACAATAAAGGCGGCAAGGAACCTATGATCGCCTTCGGTAAAGAGAGCAAGCTGCCAGCTCAGAGTCAGAATAGTGTTTGTCTGGGATGCCATAACGATCCTAAGCAGATGGCATGGCATAGCAGCAGCCATAATTTAGACGAGGTGGCCTGTAGCGATTGTCACAATATCCACACCGACAAAGATCCGGTAATGGACCAACTCACGGTCAATGACACCTGTACCTCTTGTCATACTCAGCAAAAATCAGACATGAATAAGCGCTCATCCCATCCGATGAAATGGGATCAAATGACCTGTATCGATTGCCATAACCCACATGGTTCGATGAGTGAAAGTGCACTTAACCACACCACAGTCAATGACACCTGCTATAGCTGTCATGGCGAGAAACGTGGCCCAGTTTTATGGGAGCATGCGCCGGTTACTGAAAATTGTGCCAACTGTCATAACCCCCATGGCAGCGTGAATGAAGCCATGCTTACTCACAGAGCGCCGCAGCTGTGTCAGCAATGCCATATGGATGATGGCCATGCAAGTCGTGTCGTACAGCAAGGTGGAAGTGACGCCTTTGGCGGCGGTAAGAGCTGTCTCAACTGCCATAGCCAGATCCATGGCTCCAACCACCCAGCCGGCAGCAAGCTGCAGCGCTAATCAGGAGTAATTCAAATGAGATTCAAATTTAACCTCATCACGTTATCACTTCTCGCTATATCGGGCGCGGTAACGGGCTCTGCAATGGCGGCTGACTTTGGCGTGAACAAGGCCAATACCAGTAAAGTTAAACAGGAAACTTTTCAGTGTAAACGTTGCCCTCAAGTCGAAGGGTACAGCGGCACAATTGGTATCAATGCCGCCTATATTGAGAGTGACGACATTCACTCCGGCAATGCTTTCGGTACCGATAAAGACGGCGCTAATGCCAGCTTGGATGCCGACCTCAATTATCAAAACGGAGCAGGCTATAAAGCCAGGTTCCAGGCACACCAACTAGGTCTGGATAACGGCTTCGCTCACCTTGAAGCGGGCAAATCCGGCCGCTATGAGATAACAGCCGATTATCAACAACTGACCAGTTATCAGTCAGGCGATGCACGCAGCCAGTTATGGTACAAAGATGGCGTGTTGACCCCGAGCGAACATACTCAGACCCAGGAGCTCTCCCTGCAGAGAAACAAAGCTGGCTTGGGTCTGAGTTATGGCCGGGATTTCTATCAGGCTTATGTACGTTACGACCACGAGAATAAAACCGGTTACCAGAGCAGCAGCATTGTCACTCCCCGTCCGGTTAATTTCGGTCTGCCTGTCGATGCCAACACAGATAACCTCACCGCAGGTCTGTCACTTTCCGGCGATAACTGGGCTACTAATCTCAATTACTTCGTGAGTCAGTATAAGAACGATATCGGCGCCTTGAGTCTTCCCTACCTGTATGACGTCTTTGCACCAGCTCCCGACAATGAGGCTCATCAAGTTAGCCTGTCGGGTCAATATCAGTTGAGCCGCACCGTCATGAGCGGTCGTCTGGCGTCAGGCAAGATGATCCAGGACGATGATTTGATCCAGATGTCCGGTAATCCAATACAAAACTGGGACGGAGAGGTCGAGACCTTAGATGGCAAGCTGTCAGTCACCTCGCTTTTGAGTAATAGACTCAGACTCGGCGGCAGTGTCGATTACAGCAAGCGCGACAACAAGGGCTCGGTATGGGAGTTCGCTCAATTTGAAGTTAACGGGATCACGGGTGCATTTAAACAAAATGTGCCTCTGGATACCGAGCGCCGCGGCCTTAAGCTCAATGCCAGTTATCGCTTCAGCAGCGACTATCGCCTGCAGGCCGGCTATGACCGCAAAGAGATGGAACGCAGCCATGGTGACCGTGAGCAGACCGATAATGACGTGTTTTGGGCCAAGCTCAATGTCCGCGCATTGGAAGATATCAAGCTTAAGTTCAAGGCCAGTCTGGATAATCGTGGCGGAAGCGAATATCAAACCAGCGAACTGACGTCATCTGAATCTAACCCCTTACTACGGAAATATTACCTGGCTGACAGAAAGCGTACCGCCTTCGAAGCCAAATTTAATCACACTCCGACTTCGTGGCTCAGTCTGGATATGACCGCCCGCTACGCCAAAGATGATTACGACAAGACTCAATTGGGTCTGACCGGATCTGAAGATTACGGCTATGACATCAACCTTGGGCTGCAGCTCGATGAGCATCTGTCTGGCTATGCCTTTGCCGGTCAGCAGTGGATCGACTCCAATCAAACCGGCATCCAGAGTATCTCTGCCCCGGATTGGTCCGCCGATATCGAAGATGAGTTTATCAACCTGGGCGCTGGATTCACCTATACAGGGCTACTGGAAGACAAGCTCACTCTGGGCGGCGATTACCTATTCGCAAACTCCACCAGCGACACGTTAATCATCTATGACGTCACCACGCCGCAGGGGGATTACTACTCATTCAATCATAGTCTCAAGCTACATGCTAACTACGCATTGAGTGAAGAGATGGCGTTAAAACTGGCTTACCAGTATGAGCGCTATTACGACACCGATTACGCGCAAATTGATGTCGATACAGTTCCGGGACTGACCACCTTAGGCGACCTGAACCATAACTATAACGCGCACCAAGTGATGTTGTCGTTTAGCTACCAGCTGCGCTAATGCAAACAGTGCTAATCATAACTGCAATGAGGATAATATAATGGAACGCAGAAGTTTCTTAAAAATGAGTGCAGCACTAAGTTGCGCAGCGACGGTTTCAGGCTGTAACTCTAGCTCTAAAGATGTTGAAGTGGTACCACCTACGCCACCGGTTGCCGGTGAAAATCTGAACTGGTCGGCTTGTCTGGTTAACTGTGGCTCTAACTGCCCGGTACAGGTTTACTCTACCGATGGGGTGATCACCCGCGTAGAGTCAGAATTTACCACCACAGATAAATACGGCGATCATGACGTGCGTGCCTGCCTTCGTGGTCGTTCACTAAGAAAGCGTGTCTATGCACCCGATCGCCTGAAATACCCGATGAAACGTGTCGGCCCACGCGGCAGTGGACAATTTGAGCGTATCAGCTGGGATGAAGCCCTGGATCTCGTGGCAGAAAAGCTGCAAGGCACCATAGACCAATATGGTAACGAGTCGATTCACTTCACCTATAACTCAGGTGCGCGTTATCACTTCTCCGGTAAGCAGTGTCTCTACCGTCTGATGAACCTTAAGGGTGGTTATCTCAACGCCTATGGCGACTATAGCTGGTCGCAAATTTATGAAGCAGCGGGACAGACATACGGCTCTGCAGGTCCGGGTTGGCAGGGAAGCAGCGTCTCTGAGATGCAAAACTCAGACTTAGTGCTTATGGTAGGTTACAACCCATCTGAGATCCGCATGAGTGGTTCGGGTGAAGCCTATGACTTCCTGATGCAGAAGCAGAAGAATAAGTTTAAGACTATCTTGATCGATCCACGTTATACCGACTCTGCAGTAGGTAAGGAAGATCAGTGGATCGCTATCCGTCCGGGTACCGATGCGGCGCTGTTCGAAGCCTTAGCCTATGAGTGGATCACCACCAACACAGTGGATCAGGCCTTCCTGGATAAATATTGTGTCGGTTATGACGAGAAGACCATGCCAGCTGGTGTTGGATATGAAGAGAGCTATAAAGCTTATATTCTCGATAACGCTACGGTTGGTGACTCAACCCCGGGTGTTAATGCTAAGACACCTGAGTGGGCTGCTGCTATCACAGGTATCGAAGCTCATATCATCGTAGAGTTGGCTCGTGAGCTGGCTGCGGCTCGTGCACCTTTCATCCAGATTGCCGCCTCGCTTAACCGCCAGGCCGCTGGTGAGAACAACACCCGCGCAGGCTACATGTTACCTATCCTATTAGGCCAGCTGGGTCTGCCGGGCACGAACTGTGGCGGACTGTGTAAAGGTTCATTCCTGCACGCACCATTTATGCCGACAGGCGCAAACCCGGTTAAGAAAGCGATCTCATTCTTTACCTTCACTCAGGCTATCGAAGACGGTAAAAACATGACCGTCCTGTCCGATGGTGTACAGGGTGTCGATACTGACGAAGAGGGTGACGGAAAGCTGGGTACAGATATCAAGGCTATCATCAACTATGGTGGTAATGCCCTTATTAACCAACACTCAGACGTACGTAAGACAGAGAAGTTACTTCAAGATGAATCTAAGTGTGAGTTTATTCTTGTGGTCGATAACTGGATGACGCCGAGTGCCAAGTTTGCCGATGTCCTGCTACCCGATGTAACTTGGTTAGAATCAGAAGATCTTATCTACCAAAGCTACGCAGCCGGTGATACCGCCACCCTGGTACAGATGAGCAGCGGCGTCGATCCAATGTTCGAGAGCCGTCCTATCTATGAAGTCTGTGTCGACCTTGCCAAACGCATGGGTGTCGAGGCCGAGTTTACCGAGGGTAAGAGCCGCACAGACTGGCTGGATCAATTCTATGCCGAGTCAAAAGCCGCAACGCCGGGACTACCGGATAAAGAGGTGATGCTCAAACAGGGTATCTACCGTAAATACCTGCCGGACGGCGGCTATATCGTGTTGGAAGATTTCCGTAACGATCCTGAAGCCAATCCTCTGGGCACACCATCGGGCAAGATCGAAATCTACTCTTCACGTCTGGCAGACAAAGCCCGCACCTGGAAGCTCAAAGAGGGTGATGTGATATCTGCACTGCCTAAATATGTGCCGACCTGGGAAGGTTATGAAGATACTGAGACCAAGAAGAAGTATCCACTACAGCTTACCGGTTACCACACTAAGGGCCGTGCCCACTCCAGCTACCATAACGTTCCATGGCTACGTGAAGTAGTACAGGATGCCGTATGGATGAACCCGCTCGATGCGAACCATCGCGGACTGAAAACCGGCGATAAGGTCCACATCTTTAACGATCGCGGCACCATCGAAGTCGAAGTTAAGGTGACACCACGCATCATGGTCGGTGTAACCGCACTGGGTCAGGGCGCATGGTTCAAACCCGGCGGCGATGTGGATAAGGGCGGTTGTTTGAACGTACTAACCACACAACGCACGACACCTGTAACTAAAGGTAATCCTCAGCACACTAACCTGGTTGAAATCCGTAAGGTCTGATAGGAGTTAACAATGAGCAATAATATCCAATACGGCTTTCATGTCGACGCAAGTAAATGTACCGGCTGTAAAACCTGTCAGGTATCGTGTAAGGATCGTAAAGACCTTCCTGTAGGCATCAACTGGCGCCGGGTCTATGAATACGGTGGCGGTCAATGGACAGAAAATGGCGATGGCACAGTAAGCCAGAACGTATTCGCCTACTACATGTCTATCGGCTGTAACCACTGTTCTGAGCCTGTGTGTGTTAAAGCCTGTCCAACTGGTGCGATGCACAAGCGCCGCGAAGATGGCTTAGTCCATGTGGCGGCAGATCTGTGTATCGGTTGTGAAAGCTGCGCAAGAGCTTGTCCATACGATGCACCACAGATTGACAAAGATCGTAAGGTGATGACCAAGTGTGACGGTTGTTATGAGCGTCTTGCCGAAGGTAAGCAGCCCTCATGTGTCGAGTCTTGTCCTATGCGTGCTATCGACTTCGGTCCTATGGACGAGTTGAAGGCTAAGTACCCTGGAGCCATCTCACCCGATGTTGCTCCGTTGCCGGAAAGCAGTGTGACGACGCCAAACTTACTCATCACACCTAACCGCCACTCTCGCCCAAGCGGCGCCACCGACGGAGAAGTGTTGAACTACTCAGAAGTTTAACCCCTGCTTGGTGCCATTCTTCTGGAATGGCACCTTTTTTCCTGTTAATTGCTGTTAGTTCCAACAAACTTTAATCCCGACAAATTTTAGTTCAACAAATGAGGTTAGCATGTCATCCCTTACCGAAAATGAGCTCCTGGAATATCAAGGCATTGCGCGCATTCTTCACAATGTGCTCTTTAACGACCCGACACCCGAGTTGATCCAAGGATTTATTGAGCATGGTGTTGCCCAAAGCTGGCCAGAATTTACGGGTTCGGCCCGGGAATCCAGTGGTCGCGAATTGCTGTCTGACTACCTCAACCAGTGGAGTGCAGACAAACAACAAGCCCTGAAGCTGGACTATGCACAACTCTTCTATGGTCCCGGCGAGCCTAATGCCGTGCCTTGGGGATCGGTCTACCTGAGCGAGAGACAACTCCTCAATGACAAGACGACTCTGGCACTGAAAGCCTTCTATCAAGAGCAGGGGATCAGCTTCGAGCTGGATACCAATCAACCTGTGGATCATATCGGTCTGTTCTTCGCGGTGCTGGATCAGCTGCTGACCCAGTGGGCTCAAACTGAAGATAGTGAAGCGATAGAGCGCAGCTGCATGATACAACTCCAGCAACACCTGCTTCCATGGTCGGGTCGCTGCCTGGAACTCATGACTGAACATGCTAAAACCGACTTCTACCGCGGCATAGCAATACTAACTCAAGCCTACTTAGATGGACTGATCCAGAGATTAAATCTGGTCCCTATGACAACGCGCCTGTATCGTTAATGCATAAGATTCAATAACGGGTGGATTACTATGACATTCATCAAGGCACTGGGAGCGCAGTGGAATAAAGGCAAGCTGGCGCAACAGCTTGAGCAGGCTCTGCTTCAAGAGCCTGAGATCCACTCCCTCTTCGTTGGCGCAACCACGGTCACCACGGTTTCTAACCTGATCGCGGCTATTGGCTTTCGAGAAGAAGAGGCTCAGGAACAAGAGCAGCCTCTGGGGCATGAGTTTATGCTCACCATACTGTTCGACTGCTTTCGGTTACTGATGATCAAACAGATTGAGCATGACAACCTGAGTCAGGCGGAGCACCTGATCATTCAGCTTGCCAAAATCTGGGCAACAAAAGAGATGGAGGAGAAGCCGGACAATGAGCTCAGCCTGACTCAATATAGAGAGTTACAGCAACAGCTCCTCAATCTGACCGAACAGCTCGATGAGCTCAACGGGAAGAGGCGACGCCAGAAGCGAAACATGGGACGTTAGCTTAGATCTATTTGACTAACAGATACCTAACTTTTTCATCTTGCTGCGCATGGTATTGGGATTGATATCCAGCAACTGAGCGGCACCACCGGGACCATAGAGCTTCCCACCCGTGACCCGCAGCGCATGCTCGATATATTTTCGGGTCATAGTTTCCAGCGGCACCAGTTTATCGGTTGCATGACTGGGATCGACAATGATGGTCTCTCCCCTATTCTCTTTATCGTCGACTTTCACTTCCGGCATCAGGAAATCGAAATTAAGCGGTCCCTTGGGGTGCTGAATAATGGCTCTCTCCAGCACATTGATAAGCTCCCTGACATTACCTGGCCAATGATACTGGCTCAAAATCGCCAACTGCTCGGGTGCTACCCGGGGCAACTGGTCCTGGTTAAACTTGGCCGACAGCATCTCGATAAAATGCTGCACCAGCAGAGGGATATCCGCACGTCTCTGTCTCAGAGAGGGGATCTCAATCGGGAAAATAGCTAATCGATACCAGAGATCTTCACGAAACTCGCCCGTGGACACCATCGCCTTAAGGTTACGATGCGTCGCGGCGATAACCCTGATATCCAACTGCACGGCATCGTGCCCGCCGACACGGGTAATGGTACTGTTTTGCAAAACCCTGAGCAGTCTGACCTGCACCGACAATGGCAGCTCCCCAATTTCATCCAGGAAGATAGTGCCGCCATTGGCTTGTTCAAAATACCCGGCCTTGCGGGACTCTGCACCGGTAAACGCTCCCTTCTCATAGCCGAAGAGTTCAGAATCGATCAGGCTCTCGGGAATCGCACCACAGTTAACCTTGATAAATGGCTTATTGGCACGCAATGAGAGTTCATGAATCGCATTTGCGATCACCTCCTTACCACAACCGGTTTCTCCCATCATCAACACAGTGGTGTTGAGCTTTGCAATAGACTCAACCTGCTGCATCACATGCTTCAGGCCAGAATGAGCGCCGACTACGCCATTACAGATATTCAAGGTCCGCTTAAGCGACTGGTTCTGCTCTGCCAGGGCTTCATTGGCTCTGAGCAGGTTACGCCCCTTGAGGTTGAATGCGGTTATCAGGGAGAAGGTCTGCATGTGCGGCTCGAGCATATCCACATGTCGCGGTCTGAAGACTCCGGCTTGCTTGGCGTAAAAGCCCACGACCCCGAGATGGGTATTGCCGGAAACCATCCGCAACAGGATGACAGACTTAATTTCGGGAATGACCTGAGGGGCGACAAACTGGGTCACAGTATCCAGCTCAATATCATTAACGATACGAATAATCGGCCTGTCGAGATCCTGAAGCGCCTCGCACATCTCATGGCTGATCGGTATCCGTTTATCCAGAGTAGAAGACTGTTGATCATTGACCTGGGCGATAAACTGAATATCGCTGAAATCGGGACGATAGATATTCAGGTAGATCCCATCGATGGGAAGCAGGGATTTAATGTAATCAAAGTAGCTCTGCAGTGACTCTTCTAACTGAAGACTACTGCATAAACATTGAGTCGCTTTGTAATAGAACTTTTCCATTGATTCTTCTGAATGGCTACCGTTAAATATCATTGTAGTTCGTTATATTTCGTGATTCCGTGGTACCGATCAAATAATTAACTTGATAATAACCATACTCCCCAACCAAGTTCAATTAATGTGACGTCAATATATTCCACCAACTCGAAATCACAAAAGCCATAGAATATTTGTGATCAAGACTGTGATTATATAAATAACATGAGCCACCAAGCCTTTATTAAACACACCGGCGCTACATCGCCATTACTTAAAAAACGTTAAATAGATCGCATTACATGCCAAATACAGATGTAACGAGTTTAACGAAACCTAGGTGGTTTTACGGCATTTAGTGTTATCATTTGTTGATATTTCGTGTTTTGTTGACTCACATCTAATTAACCGTACATTTCACTCTTCATTTATAGCTTGGCATGCTTACTGCTTTATTAAGGCTACGGCTATCAGTTTATATAAATAATTGATTATGCCGATAAGAGATGAAAAGAAAATTCAACTTATGCTGTTCGACAATAATTAATTGTTTGTGATAAAGGTCAAACTTTACATTTCACATTCAAAAGAAAGCTGGATAACAGTGCCTTTTATAAATGGCTGAACGGCATATAAATAACTCAATAATAAACAGTAGTAACAGGAAAATGATGATGAAGAAATCCACTCAACTTATGCTGTCCGCCGTAGCGACAGCCGTGGCAATGGCCGGTTCTATCGGTTGCGTTCAGGCTCAGGAAGATGGGATTAATATTGGTGGCTCGGTTCGGGTTAATTATGGCCTGAAGTTATATGATGACAGCTCAAAAGACAAAGGCGGCGACCTGGTTTTCGACACTGCGACCTTAGTCATGAAGGGCAAGAAAGGCGACTTCGGTCTGGCCGCCGAATATCGTTTCACCAAGAGCACCAACTTTATCAAATATGGTTACGGCTATTATGATATCGACCCGGACTGGCAGCTGCAGTTTGGTATTAACAAGGTCCCCTTCGGTAACCCAGGCTTCATCTCTAACAGCTGGTGGTTTGGCCTACCTTACTACCTGGGCTTCGAAGACGATCATGATATCGGTATCAAGGCCGTCTATGAAAAAAATGGCTGGCACACAGATTTGGCCTTCTATAAAGGCGCGGAATATGGCCCGTCTGAGATCAAGCGCTACGCTACGGATCTCTTCACCGGCACCATAGATACCACCTATGACGGTATCGACAATGGCACCGAGTACAACAACGAAGAGACTAATCAGTTAAACCTTCGTCAAACCTACACCATGGAGCATGAAGGCGGCTCGACCACCCTAGGTGCTTCGGTCGAAGCGGGCCAGATCTACAACAACAAAACCGGTAACAATGGCGACAGATATGCCGTTGCAGCGCACATGGAAACAATCTACAACGGCTGGAAATTGCAACTACAGGCGATGCAGTATGAGTATGACGCCGCCGATGCGGTAGATGACAACAAGATCGGCGTATCGGTGGTTAACTGGCAGTATGAAATTGCTCCCAAGGGGCAGGTTTACAGCCTCAACCTTGCCAAGACCATTCCAACATCATGGGGTAGCGTTAAGTGTTATAACGACTTCGGTTTAATGACACCTGATGTTGCTGATTCAAGCTATGATGACAGCATTCAAAATGTCACAGGTTGCGCCGTTTCAGCTGGCCCGACTTATACCATGATCGATTTTATCATGGGTAAAAACATGACATTCTCGACTAAGAATAATGACCATGTTGGCCTGCCGGAATTTGGCGATGATCTGGACAAGCGAATTAATATTAACTTCGGATATTATTTCTAAGTTTTATCGATTAAATATCGGATAAACAGTTAGAACCAACACGAAGCAATTAAAGATTAAATTCCCTGCCGCCATTAATGTTATGGCACCATAAAAAGGCTCTATGATATATAGAGCCTTTTTATTTACTGCCACAAATTAAGCCTACAACAAGCAGTATTTATTTCTCTTTACCTCACGACTGCTCACCCGGCATCTAAGCCTACAACAGGTTTATTATTCAGCACCATAAAATATAAAACACACATTAGTTATATAGCCTTATCTAACAGTTCTTATTGACCGATATTTCAAGTTCAACACGAAACTTCGTGGTCTCAATTCATCATATATCGTGATTTGGTGTTACAGATCATAAACCACCTCAATTCTCACCAATTTACAGCAGTTGGCATAGTCACTGCAGTTAACAGTGTAATAACGAAGATAAACAGATCGATACGCCCGGAAAGATTAAGGAACACACGAGAATGAGTGACAAACAACCAATAAGCCATCGCAGGCGCCAGCTAATTACCGGAGGGGCAGCACTTGCCGTTACCGGTCTGGGAGCTGCAATAGCTAAGCCTGTCAGCGCCGCATGTGTGCCGGCCGAAGAGATCAAGTTTGATGAATTTGTCGACGTCATAGTGGTAGGTAGCGGTTTTGCCGGCATGTCTGCAGCCCTGCAGGCCCGGGAAGCCGGAGCAAGCGTAATGGTGGTAGACAAGATGCCGGTATTCGGTGGTAACTCTACCATCAATGGTGGCGCCATGGCCGTTGCCGGCTCACCCTTACAGGAGCAAAACGGTATTAAGGACTCGGTAGACACTATGGTCGCCGACATGCTTGAAGCGGGCCGTGGCATGAACGATGTCGAGATGCTCAAGCTGGTCTGTAATGGCACCGCCGAGTCGTGCCAATGGCTGACCGATTATGGCGTTAAGTGGAAACCCTTTGTACAGCACTTTGGTGGTCACTCTATTCCCCGCGTATTACAAACCGTAGAGAGCTCAGGCGCCGGGATCATTCGTCCTCTGGTTAAGGCAGCTAAAAAGCGCGGCATAGATATGCGCACCCAAACCAAGCTGGAGTCATTCATCGAGGATGATAACGGTCGGATAACGGGTATCGAAGTTAAGGCCAACTACTTTTTCCCTAAAGAGCGCTCCGGTGTGACTCGCCGTTATGGTGCCCGCAAGGGAGTCATCATGGCCACTGGCGGATTTGGCCGCGACATCGAATATCGCAAGATGCAACAACCTAAACTCACCAAGGAGCTGGACTCTACTAACCATCCGGGAGCCAATGCTGATGCGCTGAAGCAGATGATGCTGATTGGCGCTAATCCCATCCATCTGGATCAAATTCAGCTTGGGCCATGGGCCTCTCCCGATGAGAAGGGATTTGGTACCGCCTCACAATTTAACACCATCGCGACCTACCCCCGAGGCATAGTGGTCGATGCGCGCACCGGTAAGCGTTTCTTCAATGAACTGGCAGACCGCAAGGCCCGCGCCGACGCCATCATGACCCGTCGTGACGCCCAGGGACAACCAGTCTACCCCATCGGCTTCACCAATGCCGAAGGCGCCAGCAAGGCCCAGACCCTGGATTGGGGATTGAAATATAACGTCATCAAGAAGGCGGACACGCTCGAAGAGCTGGCCAAAATTTATGGCATTCCCGCCGACGCACTCAAGGCACAGGTGGCCAGCTGGAACAAGGCCGTCGATACCGGCGAGGACAGTGAGTTTGGCAGACCCATGCAGAAGGCGATGAAGCTGGAGCAAGGCCCCTGGTACGCCGTCCGCATGTGGCCAAAGGTTCATTACTGCATGGGTGGCGTCAAGGTAAATACCCGCTCTGAGGTGTTGCATCTGGTGACCTACAAGCCAATTGCAGGCCTGTACGCGGCGGGTGAAGCAACCGGTGGCATCCACGGTGCGAGCCGTCTCGGTGCCTGCGCCGTTGCTGAAGGTGTCGTCACGGGCCGTAACGCCGGGCAAATGTGTGCCGCATCAAAAAGTATTGTGTTGAAACACGTATAATTAAGTCAAATATAAAAAGGGTTAAGATGATGAATAGTAAGCAAGTTGTTATGGCCTCTCTGGCGTTAAGCCTGATGTCAGGAAGTGCACTGGCAATGGATAGTGTGGTTTTAGATGGCCAGCACATGACACAAGCTCAAGCGTGGGCAATTGCCGACGGCGCTAACGTCAAAATAGGCGAAAAAGCGGCTAAAAACCTGGTTAAGGCCCATGAGCTGTTGATGGATGCGGCGCGTCTGGGCAAGCCGGTTTATGGTTTAACTGTCGGTGTGGGACTGAACAAAGATCAGAAGTTATTTACCGCAGATGGCAAGCTGAGCAAGGCCGTACTGGATGCCTCAAAAAGCTTCAACTACAGCACACTGCGTGCTCACAGCGCTGCGATGGGAGAAGCCGTACCGGTTCGCCTGACCCGTGTCGCGCTGGCCGTACGTCTTAACACCATTTTATCCGGTCAAACCGGTGTTCAACCATACGTTGCCGAGCTATACCAAGAGTATCTGAACAAGGGGATCACCCCGGTTATCCCATCAAAGGGCACTGTAGGTGAGGCCGATATCTTGATGGCTTCTCATGTGGGTCTGGCCATGATCGGTGAATGGGACGTGTTCTATAAGGGCAAGCGTGTCAGCAGCGTTAAAGCCATGAAGGATGCCGGTGTTAAACCACTTAAGCCTATCGGTAAAGATGCGCTGTCTATTCTGTCTAACAACTCTGTTGCGGTTGCTTATGCCATGAAGGGTTACCGGGATGCATCACACCTTATGACTGTTTCGCCTACGGTATTCAGCCTTAGCCTGGAAGGTCTGAACGGCAACGTATCGCCATTTCTGCCTCAAACCAATGACATTCGTCCTTTCCCATACATCAAGGAAGCGACCAGCGAAATTCTTAACCAGTTAGATGGCAGCTACCTGTGGCAGCTGAACGATCAACGTTCACTACAAGATCCACTCAGCTATCGTACTACCGCCTATACCTTTGCGGGTGCCAAGAAGGCACTTGCCGATCTGGGTGAAGTTATCGATGTACAGATCAACCACTCGGATGATAACCCAGGCGTGGTGCTGAATGCCTCGAAGGATTACACTCAGCATCCACAGGTGGCTAAGTATCTGATCGAAGGTAAAGGCGGAGTATTCCCGACCACGAACTTCGAACCACTACCGGTTGCACTGGCTGTTCAAGGACTCAGCGTGGCATTGACCCACGTGTCTCACAACAGTGTGATGCGTACTATTCATCTGTCAGACAACCATTTCACTAAGCTGTCTCGCTTCTTGGGTGCACCTGGTAACCATGGTCACGCTTTCGGTGCTATCCAGAAGAACTTTGTCGATATGCAGGTACGTAACAAGCAGTTGGCCAGCCCGGTTTCATTCGACGGCATCCCGGTTGCGGGTAACATCGAAGATACCTTCACTAACCTGAAACTGGCTTCAGACAATCTTATCCAGATCGTCGACAACACCAACTACATCTATGGTCTTGAATTGCTGCATTCAACTCAGGCCATCGATCTGCGTAAGCTTACCAATCCAGATCTGGATATGGGTAAAGCGACCAAGGCTATGTACAAAAACTATCGCAAGCAGGTGCCATTCGTTGAGTTAGACCGTCCATTTACGCCGGATATCAAGGCGTCTTACGACTTTATCGCTCAATACTAAACGGTTAGGCGGGGCGGCGTGCTGCCCCGCAATAGGATTTCAAGATGTTTAAAACCCTTAATACTTTATTGTTAGCCTGCTTGTTAGTGGCCCCGGCAGCTTCTGCGGTGCAGATGAAGGATTATCATAAAGAGATCATGACAGGTGATAATGGCAAGGTTGAATGTGCCGCATGTCATGGTGATGCAAAACGTAAAACCATTCCAGCGGCGAGTCAGTGTGAATCTTGCCACGGCAGCAGCGATGATATGGCCATGCAGACGGCACGCCCGAAGGATGCGGGACACGATGTAGAGCCTAATCCTCATGACAGCCTGCATTACGGCACCGACCTGCCTTGTACTTACTGTCATCAGGAACACAAGGAGAGTACGGTCTACTGTAATCAATGTCATGAATTTGAATACCCGGACATGAAGCGTTAACAGAACTTATACCGATTGGTATTACATCACAGTCTCATTAAATTTTTGGAATAACCGGCTTTAGCTCCCAATCTCATTAAGTGAAGGTATTTTTCCGTCGTCCCGTGGCCTTAAGGTCCCGGGACGTTTTTTATGGCGGGTTTTATAGAAAAAGCAGACTTTATTAATTAAGAAAAGCTAACAAGTTTTCTTGCTGCTCAAGCAGGCTCTTATACAGAGTAAACTGATTGGCGGCGCGCTCCAGGTTGTGATTCTCATGATGGATATGAAAGTAGACATCACCATTGAGATGATCGGTTAAGAAACGTACTCCGATCATCAGGCAGATAACACGGGCGCCCAGCCAGAGGCTTGCTCTCTCTTCACGGCTCAGCACTTCGCCCAACTCACTCAGGTAACCACGGCAGATCGCAGCAAAGATAGACTCACGCACATGAACATTTTCCAGTGCCGTTGAATCCTCCTCTTCCGGCGAGCAGAAAGTACGCACCATGTCGCCAAAGTCATACATCAGATGCCCTTTCATGCAGGTATCTAAGTCGATGATTGCCAGGCTGCTCATATCACGCTTATCGAATAACATGTTATTGATCTTGGTGTCGTTATGGCAGGTTCTAAGTGGCAACTTAGGTGAAATATCGCTTAACTCTTTCAGCAGGGATTGCTGAGAAAGCGCGAAATCAATCCACTCTCGGCTGGAGTTAACTCTCGCTTGAGAGTCTTTGGCAACGGCCGCTTGCAACTGCTCGATACGGCCCGGAAGGTGGTGAAATTGCGCTATAACATCGGCAAGCTCGGTGGCATCGAGAGAGCTTAAAGCAGATGAGAAGTGGCCAAAGGCCTTTGCGGCGGCAAAGGCTTCATCTTCCGAGCTCACCACTTCGATGCTATGGCTGTGTGGAAGGTAGTTTATCGCTCTCCAAAATCCCCGCTCTCCCAGGTCTACCGCTAACAGCCCATCTTGTGTTCTAACTGGCTTGACTACCTTAAGTGAGTAGTCGCCACACGCTTGCTTGTCAGACAGGTAGTGCGCAATTTTATCGGCATTATCGACTAATTCATTTGGCGTTTTAAATACTTGAGTATTGATCTTTTGCAGGACAAGTTCACCAAGGGGCCACCTCACCAGAAAGGTATCGTTGATGTGACCATTCCCCAGGGGTGACACTGAGGTCTCCGCAGACGGAATACCATAAAATGGCAGCACAGGCTGCCTAATAAAATCGATCACGCAACCACTCCATTCTTATTATTTGCAAGCTCATTGAGCTTATCTTTTACCCACGCTACATCCTGAGGGTAGGTCACACCAAACCATGGTTCCTGAGCCGTTTCAACCCGTATCAGTCTGGCTTGCTGCTTTACATTAAGCTCATGATTAGATTGCTTATTAAACCTGGTCGAATCCATATACTGCTGAATAACGTTGGGCAGATAGCACTCCGCTCTTTGTTCATGGCCATGCTCGGCAATAAACTGATTCAGCGCACCCTCTATAATCGCAAAAATATCGACAGAGAATCCCCAGCAAGTCATAGACACTGGGGTCGAAGCCTTCAGGCTTCCGGACACTCCATCACACAAACCCACTAATCCTTCGGGTTTCTGTTGGATCTCAGTCCACTCGGCAACACCTTGCAGCACACCCTGTTCGACCCGGCATACACCTCTGTTCACTCCGCCATGTTCAGACAAGGTTAAGTGCATAGGATAAGCCACTAACATCCACTCTTGAGGTCTGGCTCGTAAACCTTCGGCCATCAGCTCAAAGGCGCTGTCACCATAATAATCATCGGCATTAATCACCGCCATCAAGCCTTTAACTTTGTGGCGGGTACACCAGAGTGCATGCGCCGTGCCCCAAGGTTTCAGCCTGTGGTCAAAGCTATCGAGATGAGTTAACGCTTCATCCGGAAGGTCACCAATACTCTGGTAGCAAAAGTGATATTGAAAAGCTGGTGAAACCTGAGGTTTGACTCGTTCACAAAACAGAGACTCGAGCTGAACTTCGAGCTCGGGCCTTATCACCAGCACAACCTGAGTGAAACCCGCCTTATATGCCGATACCGTTGAGAGTTCCAACATGGTTTCGCCATTTGGTCCTAAGGCGGCCACCTGCTTATCCCCACCGAATCTACTACCGAGTCCCGCTGCCATAATTACCAGAGTCAACGGACTGTTTTCATTCATGATTGCTCTAAGCGTCATACACTAAGTTTCTATACCATTATTTGGTCGCCGCTAATTGACGACCCATACTCAGCCGGAAAGTTTAAAGAGTAAGCCTATTTATATCCAGCTATATAATCCAACTATAAATAGGGGATAAATGAGCCACTCTTAGCTAGCGCAGATTGACTGCCTTTCAGGCTAAAATCATAGCCACATAGCTTTACGCTCCCGCGGCGTGCGATGTCGCTAATAATGGATTCAGTATCGAGAGGTGAAAATCTGGCTTCAATGCCTGTATCCGGCATCTGCTCCACCGTCACGGGGCGATAACGCGTACCATTATTAAAGATCAGATGAGCACAGGTTTTGTCTCCCTGAGCCGTTGCCAGAGACCAAATAGTCCCGGGAGCCTCAGTTTCACCCAGCCAGCGCATCACCAACAGATCTTGTTCCAGAATCAGGCTGAATCCATCGGGAAGTTTCACCTCATCCCGTTTTACAACAATCTCAGGCACCGACATCTCCGGCTCCTGTGCGACATATTCATCTGTCGTCCCGGAAAAGAGCGACCAAAGACCTGCGATAAGTATCATGCATGATAGCCCGCCAACCGAGGCCAGAAGCAGCCTGCTGTTTTGTTTAGCCCAGGCGCTCCATTGCTCAAATGAGACACCATCGAAGCCTCTGCCTGATTCACCATAGGGATCGGAGTCTGTAGCTTGCTCAGGTAACTCGGTATCTAAACTGTGTCCCGCAACAGACGCCGCTGAGCCATCTAAGGTCGGCTCAACCCTCATACGCCCCTTCCCATCGGCAGCCATAGCCGCCGGCCCGGAATACCCCTGTTGATAACGGCCCTTTTTACTCGCCGACCTCTGCATCGCCAGAAAGCCAGTGATCAGAGTGGCAAAGACAACACAAGTGGCAGAAAAGCTAAGGCTGTCACCATAGACAAGAGAGAGAATGAAAAGCAGGTAAGGAATAAAGCTCAAACCAAGCAACCAAGCCGGTCTGGCAGCATCGCGCATACGACGCAGGCCGCTAAGCCCAAGGATAGGCGCCAAGAACAAGCCAAGGATAATCAGTGCCGAGCTGGCTCCGATAAAGATGAATCCCAATAACAAAATGAGGTAAGCCAGTGCACTGATAAGCGCAAACCTTGGACCATTATCTCGTCCCCGGACACAAAAGAGCGATCTATACTGCATGAATTTCGATACCTAACAATAACCTTCGAATGGGAAATAAGTAGCTTAAGCGGCGCCATAAACGCCCAAAAAATGCCTTGATATCAAAATATCACTTTGGCCCCAGCTAAATAATCAGCTTTAACTGCTAACAGACTAACCAATTTCTCTCTCAAAGTCAGTGCCAGCTTGAAAAATTCACCGGGCACATCTCTTTTTACGTTTGCAGCAACATCAGACTCGTTCCATCACCTTATAAACAGTGTCCGACGCAGAACTCAGCTGAACTAAATAGAAGTAAACTGACACTAGCGCCACGCCCTTGCTAGGCTGTATAATGTCCGGATCACCCGTAAATGCGGGGCAACCTTTCGTTTTCACCTTTTGGATACTTAGCAAATGACCGCACGCGGAAATCTATTTATCGTATCGGCACCCAGTGGTGCAGGTAAATCTTCACTGATATCGGCACTATTGAAAGATAAGCCGACTGACAAGCAAGTTTCTGTGTCTCACACCACACGCCAGCCGCGTCCCGGTGAAGTAAATGGTCAACACTACCATTTTGTTACGGTCGAAGAGTTCAAGGCATTAATTGAAGACAACGCGTTTTTCGAGTGGGCCGAGGTGTTCGGTAACTACTATGGTACATCGCGCAAAGTGATCGAACAGACCCTTAATGAAGGTATCGATGTGTTTCTCGATATCGACTGGCAAGGGGCTCAGCAGGTTAAAAAGTTGATGCCTGAAGCCATAGGGGTATTTATTTTACCGCCTTCGAGAGCAGAACTGGAACGCCGCCTGACAGGTCGTGGGCAGGATAGCGATGAGATAATTGCAGGCCGTATGGCACAAGCCGCATCAGAGATATCACATTATGCTGAATACGACTTCATCATTATTAACGATGATTTCGATGCCGCCCTCGTCGATTTAATCGCCATTATTCGCAGCCAACGCTTAACTGGTGCTGGCCAAATTCATGCTCAAAATGATATGATTAAAGATCTGTTGGCAGACTAGCTGTCATCATGTACAATTTTGCGTCATTTTTTCATCCTAACACTGGAGTTTCCACACATGGCTCGCGTAACTGTAGAAGACGCCGTAGAACAAATCGGCAACCGTTTTGATATGATCCTGGTTGCAGCGCGTCGTGCTCGCCAAATCGCCGTGCAGGGTAAAGACCCTATGGTTGAAGAAGAGAACGACAAGCCAACGGTTATCGCTCTTCGCGAAATCGAATTAGGTTTAGTCACTGCCGATACTTTGGATGCCGATGAGCGCCAAACTGTCCGTGAACGTGAAGCAGCTGAAATTGCTGCTGTTGCTGCGATTGCCGAAGGTCGTAACAACGTAATATAAGGAGTACTGCCACTTGTATCTGTTTGAAGGTCTCAAGGAGTCTGCATCGAGTTATTTAGAACCCGATCAGGTAGAATTACTCAAGCAGGCCTATCAGGTGGCGCGTGATGCCCATGAAGGCCAAATGCGCACAAGTGGTGAACCTTATATCACACACCCGGTTGCGGTAGCCCGCATCCTGGCCGATATGCGTCTCGATCATGAGACGCTTATGGCTGCCCTCCTGCACGACACCATTGAAGACACCCCGGTTACCAAAGAGGAACTCGCTGAGATTTTCAGTGAATCCATCGCCGAACTGGTTGAAGGCGTCTCCAAACTCGATAAGCTAAAATTCCGCGATAAGAAAGAAGCCCAGGCCGAAAACTTCCGCAAGATGATGATGGCAATGACTCAAGATATTCGAGTTATCCTGATTAAATTAGCCGATCGCACTCACAATATGCGCACACTCGGAGCACTCAGACCCGATAAACGTCGCCGTATTGCCAGAGAAACCCTCGAAATTTATGCTCCCATCGCCAATCGTCTCGGTATTCACAATATCAAGATAGAGCTGGAAGACTTAGGTTTTCAGGCGTATTACCCGATGCGTTACCGTGTGCTTAAAGAGGTGGTAAAAGCCGCAAGAGGCAACCGTAAAGAGCTGATCCAAAGCATCGAGGCCGCGGTACATACTCGCCTCGAAGACACCGGACTGCAAGGCACCGTTAAGGGCCGAGAAAAGAATCTCTACTCCATCTATAACAAGATGCGTAGCAAGGAACTCCAGTTCCAGGAAGTGATGGATATCTACGCCTTCCGCGTCATTGTCGATTCCATCGATACCTGTTATCGCGTTATGGGTGCCATGCACGGGCTGTACAAGCCACGTCCGGGACGTTTCAAAGATTATATCGCCATCCCTAAAGCCAACGGTTACCAATCCTTGCATACCTCACTGTTTGGTCCTCACGCTGTACCCGTTGAGATACAGATCCGTACCGAAGATATGGACCAGATGGCTGATAAAGGGGTTGCGGCACACTGGATTTATAAGAAAGGTAGCTCCGCTGAACAAGGGACCACGACACAAGTCCGTGCCCGTAAGTGGATGCAGAGCCTGCTGGAATTGCAGCAAAGCGCCAGTACCTCGTTCGAATTCGTCGAAAACTTTAAGACCGAACTCTTCCCCGAAGAGATCTACGTGTTTACTCCGGAAGGGCGCATTCTCGAACTTCCCGTCGGTGCAACACCCGTCGATTTTGCCTATGAAGTTCATACCGATGTGGGTAATACCTGTGTCGGTGCCCGCGTTAATCGCCAGGCCTATCCACTTAGCCAGCCATTGATATCGGGACAAACCGTTGAGATTATTACGGCTAAGGGTGCCAGGCCCAATGCCGCCTGGTTGAACTTTGTTGTTACGGGCAAGGCTCGCGCTAAGATCCGCCAGATATTGAAGAGCCTCAAAGAGGTTGATGCGGTAGCACTGGGCAAACGCCTGCTGAATCATGCACTGGGCGAAACCAAGTTAGACACTATTTCGTCCGAACAGATAGATAGCGTCGTCAACGACACCAAACATAACACCTTAGATGAGCTACTGGCCGATATCGGCTTAGGCAATGCCATGAGCATTGTTATCGCTCAGCGACTTCTTGGCGATCAGATAGAGCAGCACGAAGATAAAGACTCCAACATGATGCCAATCCGCGGCGCCGAAGGCATGCTGGTGACCTTTGCCAATTGTTGTCGCCCCATCCCCGGCGATGCAGTCATCGCCCACGTTAGTCCTGGTAAAGGTTTGGTAGTGCACATGGAAAGCTGTGCCAATATTCGTGGTTATCAGGGTGAACCGGATAAGTATATTCCGGTCCAATGGGACAGCGCCGAAGGCGTCGAATACCAGGCGAACTTGCGAGTGGAAATAGTGAATCATCAAGGGGCTTTGGCCAAGATCACCTCGATTGTTGCCGCCGAAGGCGCCAATATTCACAACCTCAGCACCGAAGAGCGTGATGGCAGAGTTTTCCTCATCAATCTTCGCGTTTCGGTCAGAGACCGAATTCACTTAGCCAACGTAATGCGACGCATCAGGGTACTACCTGAAGTACTGCGTACCTCCCGTAATCGCTAGACTTCGGAATGACTGAGTTTCGTAATAACAAGCTTTGTAAGTATAAGTTTTGTAAGCATTAAATTCCTAATCGATAGTTAGTTAACAAAACAGAGAGAGTGTTATGGCAGAAAAAATCATCATCGCCACAGATAAAGCTCCACAAGCGATCGGCACCTATTCTCAAGCCGTCAGAGTCGGTAGCACAGTCTACCTTTCGGGTCAGATCCCACTGAATCCTGAAAATATGCAGATGGTCAGCGATGAGTTTGAAGCGCAAGTGGTTCAGGTATTTGAAAACCTTACCGCAGTTTGTGAAGCGGCGGGTGGTTCACTCAGCGATATCGTTAAACTCAATATCTTTATGACTGACTTGAGCAACTTCGCGACTGTGAATGAGATAATGGAACGTTACTTCTCTCAGCCTTATCCCGCTCGCGCTGCGATCGGCGTTAAGCAGTTACCAAAAGATTCTTTAGTTGAGATGGATGGAGTCATGGAGATTTAATCCTCCTCGACTTCAAATCAGGGCGCTGCGGCGCCCTTTTGTTATTTAAACCTATTAGAAGTTAGCCATGAGTCCAGAACGCTTTGCACGCATCAATCAGATGCTAGATAACCGCCAGCCAGATCTCACCCTCTGCCTCGATAAAGTCCATAAGACCAATAATATCGCCGCGGTAATACGTACCGCCGACGCAGTGGGAATACATCAAATTCACGCCATCTGGCCGGATCTTGATATGCGCGTTTCAGGCAATACGGCATCGGGAAGCCAACAGTGGGTCAAAACCATCAAGCATGATCATATGGACGAGGCCCAAGCGCAGTTCCGTGCTCAGGGAATGCAAATTCTGGCGACTAATTTTTCAGAAAATGCGGTAGATTTTCGCGAGATTGACTATACCCGTCCCACAGCCATTATCTTAGGTAATGAGCGGGATGGCGTAAGCCCTGAAGGGATCGCGGCTGCCGATCAACATATCATCATCCCTATGATTGGCATGGTCCAATCCCTGAATGTATCTGTAGCATCGGCGCTCATCATGTATGAAGCGCAGCGTCAGAGAGAGGCGGCTGGAATGTACGGCCAACGCAAGCTAGATGAAGCCTACTGCCAGGTAAAACTGTTCGAACAAGGGCACCCTATCTATGCTAAGGCCTGCCGACGTAAGGATATCCCCTATCCTAAGGTTGATGAGCAGGGACAGATAGTCGCAGATCCGCAGTGGTGGGAAAGAATGCGTTCGCCACAAGCTGAATCGGTCGGATAAGTTTATTTACAGCTCTGTTAACGGGTCGGTCTGACACGCAAGATCGACCCGAACAGTCACGATACCTATCTCCAATTTCCCTTTTCCTCAATTTTTCCTCTGCCAACTATTTATTCTCCAAAGAATTTGTCATAGATCACATTTTTCGCCATACTCAAAGACGTAGTCGAACAGATATCGAACACAAATAAAAAGAACACTTCTGTTTGGTCTGATTTTAACAATAATAATTATGGAATCGCTGATGGAATCGACAATTAAAACCCCTGTAGAGATGCTAGCCCATTGGGTCGACAAACTCGGTAACAAAACCTACCTGAGACAACCCATTAATGGCCAATATAAAGACTTTAGCTGGGTAGAAGTTCAGCAGAAGATGCAGCAGATTGCCGGCGCACTGAGACATTTAGGGTTAAAGCCCGGTGATAAGGTCGCGGTTTTATCGAAAAACTGCGCCGAATGGTTTATTACCGATCTCGCCCTGATGCATGGGGGATATATTAGTGTTCCCATCTATCCCACGGCCAACGCAGACACCATACGTTATGTGCTGGAACACAGTGAAGCAAAAGCCATTTTTATCGGCAAGCTGGATTACTGGGCCGATCAGGAAGCAGGCGTCGGTGGTGACATCTTAAGAATGGCAATGCCCTACGAGACTATGCCGGCTCAATACCAGTGGAGCAGTCTGCTCGAGCTGGGCCAACCTCTAATCGATGCGCCGTATGCAACCCCGGATCAGACCATGACCCTGATCTACACCTCGGGGTCGACGGGCAAGCCCAAGGGTGCGATTCAGAACTTCGCCAGTTATGGATGGACCTGTAAGGCTGTGGTCCGGGATCTTAAGACAGATATTGAAGACAGGTTGATCTCCTATCTGCCCCTGGCACATATTACCGAACGTGTGGCGATGGAAGGCTCCTCATTTTATTCCGGTAGCAGCGTCGCATTTGTCGAGAGTCTCGACAGTTTTGTCGCCGATGTTCAACGCGCAAGACCGACGGTGTTCTTCTCCGTCCCGCGGCTTTGGAGCCTGTTCCAGCAAAACATTATCGAGAAGATCGGCTATAAGAAACTTAATTTTCTGCTTAAGGTTCCAATCCTCAACAGTATCGTTAAGAAGAAGATCCATGAGGGTCTGGGGTTAGAGCACTGCCATCTGTTGGGTTCGGGCTCTGCGCCTATTCCACCGTCTCTGATCGCCTGGTATCACAAGATCGGACTCAACATCAGTGAAGCATGGGGCATGACAGAGAACAGTGCCTACTCGATCATCAACTTCCCATTCGATCCCGCTAAGATCGGCACCGTCGGCCGTGCCATCGAGGGATGCACAATAAAGCAAACTGAGTCCGGAGAGTTATTGGTTAAGAGCCCGGGTTTAATGACGGGTTACTATAAGCAACCTGAAGTGACCGCAGCCAGTTTCGATCCCGATGGCTACTTTCATACCGGCGATCTTTGTGAAATCGACAGCGACGGTTGTGTCACCATTACCGGTCGGGTTAAAGATAACTTTAAAACGTCCAAAGGAAAATATGTCGCGCCTGTACCTATCGAGCGTAAGCTTGCACAGGATCCTCATATAGAACTGCTCTGCGTCATAGGTTCCGGCCTGCCGCATCCTATCGCGCTGGTGCAACTCTCCGAGGGCGCATCGCTGCAGCCAAGAGAAGAGGTACGCACTTCTCTTAAGGCGACAATGGACAGCATCAACCCTAATCTGGAGTCCCATGAGACCTTAGATGCCATAATTGTCGTCTCCGAAGCCTGGGATGTCGACAACGACATATTAACGCCGACACTGAAGATAAAACGCCATGTATTGGAGAAACGTTTCAGTGAAAGAGTCGATGGGATCCGTGGCGGTAAGGTTCGCTGGGAAGAGGAGCTCTAACCTTTAGCCCCCTTTGTTACCTCATTTAAAGCATGCCAATCGGCATGCTTTTTTGTTATCTGAATATTCAAAAATTAACGAAATTTAATCCCGTCACCGCTTATTTTGATTGCCTGTCCGGGCAAAATACATATGCTAGCCATCCTGAAATTATCCTGGTGAAAAAGCATGCTTATCTTACTGTCTATTATCGGCGGTTTCCTGATATTAACACTCGGTGCAGAGGCTTTGGTTCGCGGTGCGAGTGCTATCGCACTTAGACTGGGGATAGCCCCACTGGTGATCGGCTTAACCATAGTTGCATTCGGTACCAGCGCACCTGAGCTGGCCGTTAGTTTAAAGTCCGCTCTCGCTGGCAAGAGTGGTATCGCACTGGGCAATGTCATCGGCTCAAACATAGCTAATATCGGTCTAATCCTGGCAATAACGGCCTTAATTCGCCCTATTCAGGTGCAATCTCAGATGGTAAGACGCGACATTCCTATCATGATTGTCGCCTCACTCCTTTTTTGGGGCTTACTGCTCGATGGTGGTCTAGGTTTCTGGGATGGTGCTCTGCTCACGACCCTACTATTCGCCTATTTGGGCTTCAGCTACATCAGCTCAAAAAATGGCGGCAATGGTGAAGAGATCGATGTGAGCCCGCAACATCCGCTGTTATCGGTGCTCTTGATCAGTATTGGGATAGCCATGCTGGTCACAGGCGGGATCCTATTTGTCGATGGCGCCGTAGCGTTAGCCAAAAGCTTAGGGATCAGCGAAGTGATCATAGGGCTGACCATAGTCGCCATAGGAACCAGCATGCCTGAACTTGTCACCTCGGTTGTGGCCGCAAGAAAGGGAGAGAGTGATATCGCCATAGGCAATATTGTCGGCTCTAACCTGTTCAATATTCTTGGCATATTAGGTATTACGGCACTCATACATCCCATTGCCGCCGGAGGGGTACAAAGTTTCGATTTGATGGTGATGCTGGTGTTGGCACTCCTCATCTTACCCTTCGCCTGGTCGGGATTTAGGATCGGTCGCCGGGAAGGTGGCATTCTATTAGCCGGGTATGTGTCATATATCGGTTATCTCGTGGCTCAAGCCTCAGCTTAACCACTCATATTCCAACTAAAGCCACCGTCTCTTGCGGTGGCTTACTCATACCAATCGATATGGATAAAGCTCGAAAGTGACATTTGTCATACCGCTCTGATGACCTTTGTGCCTGCAAACATCTTAGCCAACTTTCAATACTGGTCCTGTACCCAATAAAGGGAATTTACAGGAGATTGATATGAAAACAGCAATTCTGATCACTGCAATGGCACTGTTCTCTCACACTGTTCTCTCACACAGTTCAAGCTAACGAGATCCCCACTATCGATAGCGCTTCGAATACGATTAACATTACGGCCCTGCAAGGCCTGAGTCAGCAGACGCAGGGTTACGACAACGCCTATGCGCAACTATCTTTCTGAAGCCATCAGTAAACTTCATGCATCAAACCGAATCGATGCGGCACGGATCGCGCGGCAAAAAGGTTGGTTATAAACCAACAGGCACTTCGTCAGACTCTGGGAAATTTGCACCTGAGCTTAAACAGCAATACCAGCCTTATGATTGCCATCACACGTTTATCTGATAGTATATGTATATAAACACAGTGATTGAGTGTTATCTATACGATTACACTCAACGAATCAGATTGGTATTGTGAGTGAATAGACTCGACCTTGTTCCCGTAACTGAGCTCAAAGGCGTTGCCAAGAAGATGGCCGAACGCTTGGCTAAGCTCGGCATTCATACGGTACAGGATCTGCTGTTTCACCTCCCCTTGCGTTACGAAGATCGCACTCAGATCTACCCCATAGCCTCACTTTACCCGGGCAGCTACGGTACAATCGAAGCCGTCATTCAATCCAGTCAGATAATTCAGGGCCGCAAGCGCATGCTGACCTGTACCGTGAGGGATGACACCGGCAGCCTCACGCTTAGGTTCTTCAACTTCTCTGTCGCACAAAAAAATGGCTTGGAGAATGGGTTAACCATTCGCGCCTATGGCGAAATCCGCCGTGGAAAGCATCAGGCGGAGATCATTCATCCCGAATATAAGTTGGTACAGACCAGTAGCGATCTCGCCTTGAGTGATACACTCACGCCAGTCTATCCGACAACCGAAGGTCTCAAACAAGCCAGCTGGATAAAACTGACGGAGCAAGCCTTAACACTGCTTGAAGACGGTGGCTTACCGGAATTGATACCACCGGGACTTCAGCCTAATAATTTGAGTTTAAAGGAAGCCCTGCAGCTATTGCATCGGCCTCATACCGGCGTCGCCCTGTTTGAACTCGAACAAGGTACTCACCCGGCACAACAAAGGTTAATTCAAGAGGAGCTGCTGGCCCACAACCTGAGTATGTTGAAGCTGCGCCAGCGTAGTAATCGGGACAAAGCAGTCTTAATGCCTGCATCTGGTCAGCTACTCAATCCATTTTTGAAATCGCTTCCTTTTAAGCCTACCGGAGCCCAACAAAGAGTCGGAGCAGATATCTCGACGGATCTGGAGAAACCATTTCCAATGATGCGCCTCGTTCAGGGCGATGTTGGTTCGGGAAAAACCTTAGTAGCAGCATTAGCCGCACTGCAGGCGATCGAAAATGGCTATCAGGTCGCCATGATGGCACCAACCGAGCTTCTTGCGGAGCAACATGCAGAGAACTTTACTCAGTGGTTTGAACCCCTGGGGCTAAAAGTTGGCTGGTTAGCTGGTAAATTAAAAGGTAAAGCCAGAACACAATCTCTGATGGATATTGAGAGTGGTGAAGCCAATATGGTGATAGGTACTCACGCCATCTTTCAGGATAAGGTCGCCTTTAACAAACTGGCACTGATCATCATAGATGAACAACACAGGTTTGGCGTGCATCAACGTTTGGGCCTAAGGGAGAAAGGGATAGCTCAAGGCTTTCATCCCCATCAGTTGATCATGACCGCAACGCCCATTCCACGCACATTGGCGATGACGGCATATGCAGACTTAGATACTTCGGTAATCGATGAACTCCCACCCGGACGAACGCCGGTTGCTACCGTGGCCGTATCCGACTCGAGACGCAACGAAGTGATCGAACGGGTCAGGCAGGCCGCAATTAACGATGGCAGACAGGCCTATTGGGTCTGCACCTTAATCGAAGAGTCTGAGGTGCTCGAATGTCAGGCGGCTGAAGATACCGCCGAAGAGCTCAGACTCATGCTCACTGAGCTCAAGGTTGGTCTGGTTCATGGCCGCATGAAGTCTGCCGAGAAGCAAGCCATTATGGCCGAGTTCAAGGCCGGAAACCTGAATCTGTTAGTCGCCACCACAGTCATCGAAGTGGGCGTCGATGTGCCTAATGCCAGCTTAATGATCATCGAAAACCCTGAGCGATTAGGTTTAGCCCAACTGCACCAGCTTAGAGGCCGTGTTGGTCGAGGCGCGGTGGCGAGCCACTGTGTGCTTATGTATAAAGCCCCACTCTCGCCCAGTGCCACCAAAAGACTGGGTGTGCTGAGAGACAGCAACGATGGCTTTATCATCGCCCAAAAAGATCTTGAGATCAGAGGTCCCGGTGAGGTGCTTGGCACTAAGCAAACTGGAATTGCCGATATGAAAATCGCCGATCTCATCAGAGATCAGGCCCTGATTCCTCATATTCAAAAGCTTGCAGTTCATCTCATGCAACAGGCGCCGGACAATGTCGACAGTATTGTGCAGCGCTGGTTAGGCGACCGAGAGCAGTTTGTGCAGGCATAGCGCTACCGCCATGTTAAATAATCGCTGCTTAATACACACTTTCAGATTAATTATTTTTTATTTCAGCTGACTTCTCTAGACAAGACCGCTGAATTTTGCAGAATGGAGTGATACCTTCTTTTCTCTTTGGTATAAGCCTGAAAATAGGCCCTCCGTAACCGAGTCGAGCTTTCAAAGGATGTTAAATGCAAGTTAGTCAAGAAGATAGAATAGCACCGCAAGAAAAGTCAGCCGGTGCCAATACCATAGCAATAGTGGCCCTTGCCGTTGTGGTACTCATCTCCGGTGGAGCTTATTACTATTTCAGTGATACCGAGGAGCCGCAGCCACAGGAGAGAGCCGCCGTTGAAATACCCGACGCGCTCCCCGAAGAGCCTATCGTCACCATTGCCGATATCCCGGAGCCTGAGATAGAGCCCGTTGTCGAGCCGGAAATCGCAGTGGTTGAGACCCCTCAGCCAGAAATTGAACCTCTGCCGACGCTGGAAGAGAGTGACGGCTTTGTTCATGACAAGACGGTCGTGATGGCCGACGGTATGGCGATCGAGCCCATGCTGGTCGAAAAAGATCTCGTGAGACACTTTGTTGTATTTGTCGATAATCTGGCGCAGGGAGAACTCGCTCGCAAGGTCAGTCCGCTCAAGGGACCGGACAGAGTCTTTACCGTCTCAGATATCACCAACAAAACGTACCTTAATCCGGATAGCTACCACAGATATGATCTTTACGCCGATTTTGTTGCCAACTTAAATGAGGAGCAACTTGCTGCCACCTATAAAGAACTCACCCCGCTGTTATCTGAGGCATTCGAGGAATTAGGTTATGGTGAAATGAGCTTTAATGAGCGCATGCTAGAGGCCATAGACGTCATGCTGGCGGCACCGATTATTGAACAACCCATAGAGCTCGATGGTGTCAGCGTTAATTATCAATTTGTCGACCCTCAACTTGAAGCCCTGCCTAATGCACAAAAGTTATTAGTCAGAATGGGGCCTGAAAATAGCAAGAAGGTGAAGGCAGCCCTTCGTAGACTAAAGAAACACTTAGCTGATTAATAGAGTTAAGCTCACCCGCCTCAATTTAACCTGCAGTGTACCTACTGCAGGTTAAAAACCCCTTCTAAATCCTCTGCTCACCTCGATACAATATCACAACAGCTGTAACTCAAAACGCTTCATCATAAGTATTAATCTGGTGTAGAATAAATCAGATATGGCAGTAGTTTTGCCTGTCTGAATATTTGAGCTTTTTCTACTTTTTATCGTTATGGACAACCCGGACTCAATAGTCATATCAGAGGCGTAGACCTGGTGCAGAATAAATCGGATATGGCAGTCATCTCGCCAGTCTGAATAAAAGAGTTTTTCTAATTTTTCTCGTTATGGATAACCCGGACTTAATCGTTATATCCAAGGCGTAGACCTGGTGCAGAATAAATCGGATTTGGCAGTAGTCTTGCCAGTCTGAATATGAGAGTTTTCAAATTTATATCGTTACGGATAACCTAGGCTTAATCGTTATATCAAAGGCGTAGATCTGGTGCAGAATATGAGAGTTTTTCATATTTATATCGTTATGGATAACCTAGGCTTAATCGTCATATCAGAGGCAAAGCGGTGCAGTTAATATTTTCAATTTGTTCTTGGGGAGCCTGGTCACCTCAATACCAACTAGCCAGCGACTGGCAGAATTGGCAAGAAACTGGATCAGACCATGATTCAGATCTGCCCGGCGCGCCTAAACTGGCACAGGTCCCAGCCATGCAACGCAGGCGTTATAGTGCTCTGACCAAGATGCAACTCGAAGCCGCTTTTCAATGCGATGCGCCGCAGCAATGTCGCACCATCTTCAGCTCCAGACATGGAGAGCTGAATCGCACCTTAGGCCTACTCGATAATGTCGTAAATCAGGAGGCACTCTCACCCACGGCATTTAGCCAGTCGGTCCATAATACCGCCAGTGGGATCTACAGCATACTCAAGGGAAACCGTGCCTCATCGACCTCGATTGCCGCAGGTTCTGAGACGCTTTATCAAGCCCTGGTAGAGGCTTACGCACAGCTTCACGAAGACCCCACTCCACTTCTGCTTGTTTTTGGTGATGAACCGGTCCCACAGGTTTATAGTCAATTCACCGATGAGCCAGAACTGCCGCTCTCTATGGCCTTCGTATTGACGCTCGCAACACCTGAGCCTGGCCAGCCACAGCTCACCATAGGCAATATTACTTCGGCAGATGATGTGAGCTATGGAGAGATCCTCCATAGTCTGGCGACGAACCAACCTCTGAGTGGAACGCTATCTAAACACCATTGGCAGTTAAATTTTGGATAATACTCCGGCAAAGAGGCTCACCGGCATCGCTTATATTCCAAGGTGGTTAGGAGGCGTTAGCTGCTATATCGTCTTCGGGCTCGGCGGCCTGCTAACCTCGCTAACCATCTTACCTCTTCTGCGGTTTTGGCCGGGAACGAAAGAGCAGAGAATTAGACGGGTACAAAAAGCCGTACATATTATGTTTAGAGGTTTCGTCCATATGCTTAGCTGGGCCGGAGTCATTAAACTTACCCCGGTTAACATGGCACGACTGAGCGAAGCGAGAGGCAAGGTGGTTGTCATGAATCATCCAACCTTGGTCGATGTCGTAGTGCTGATAAGCTTAATGCCCAATGCCGGGTGCATAGTTAAACAGGGGATCTGGCGAAACCCTTTTATGCGCGGTGTTGTGGCCTGCGCAGGTTATATACCTAATCGGGGTGCAGAGTTACTTCTGTATGATTGTAAGGAAGTTTTAGACAGCGGGACTAACTTAATTATTTTCCCGGAAGGCACACGCACAGTCCTTGGCTCTGTCATCAATGATTTTGCCCGCGGTGCTGCCAATATAGCACTAAGAACCAAGACAGATATTTTACCTGTCACTCTTCATACCAATGCATCGGGCTTAACTAAGCAGGAAGCCTGGTATGAAATCCCCCGTCGCACCATTGGGATGCGTGTTGAAGTAGGCGAAACTATCGAGCACATCAGGTATGATACACAAGCCGGTGGCGATGCAAAAATGGCGCGTCTACTTACACGGGATCTCGAAGATCACTTTAAAAAAGAACTTGAATAAATTATGAGCTTACACAACGAAATAAAACAATTAATCATAGATTGCCTGGACCTCGAAGATGTCGGCATCGATGATATTGAAACTGATTCAGCGCTATTTGGAGAAGGCTTAGGGCTGGACTCAATCGATGCGCTGGAACTAGGCTTGGCAATTAAAAAGAGATTCGATGTAAAAATTGAAGCTAACTCTGAAGCTACTAAAGCACATTTTTATAGTGTGGCCAGCTTAGCTAGCTTTATTGAATCGCAGCGAGCTTAGGAGAGATTATGCAAAGTCGTGAACAAATTCTGGAAGCTTTGACTCAGATCTTAGTCGATGAGTTCGAAATCGAAGCCGAAGATATCACCCTTGAAGCGTCTCTCTATCAAGAGTTAGATCTGGACAGCATCGATGCCGTTGACTTAGTCATCAAGTTGCAGCAGATGACAGGAAAGAAAATAAAACCTGAAGAGTTTAAAGCCGTACGGACTGTCGATGATGTTGTTACCGCCATCGAAGGGCTGACTAAAGGCTGATGCGCTTATTTTTACAAATAGTCACTAGTCTCTTATTAATTGGCTATCCTTTAGCCGTTTATTTTGGACTCAACTATTTGCCGGCAGGCACCATAGCCATGGTACTTTGCTTGTTTTTAATTCTGCGGTTGCTGATACAAAAACAACAGGTCAAGTCGATGGTTCTGCCTCTGTTGGTCGGCATAGGATTGACTGCCGGAAGCTTTATCGCAAAGCGGCACGATTGGTTACTTTACTATCCGGTGGTGATTAACCTTAGTATGCTACTTTTGTTCGGCTATTCGCTTAAGTCGGGACCGAGTATGATTGAACGACTCGCCAGGTTGAAAGAACCTGACCTTCCCGATGAAGCGATCCCTTACTTACAAAAAGTCACGCTCATCTGGTGTGGCTTATTTGTTTTCAATGGCGTCGTAGCCCTCTATACCGCCCGCTATTCCAGTTTGGAAATATGGACGCTGTATAACGGACTTATCGCCTATCTGCTCATAGGTTCGCTACTTGGTGGCGAGTGGTTGTATAGAACTATTTGGTTAAAAAAGTCATGACAGAGTTATTGAAATCTTGGTTATCCAAGGGGCCATCGAGCCAACAACTTATCAGCTTCAATCACCATGATATTGTCAACGGTGCAGCCTTCACGAGCCAGGTTGCCAATGTCCACCAGCAACTGAGCCAGTCACAAGCACAGCGTTGGCTGCTGGCATGCGAAAGTAGTGACCTGTTTGCAGTGGGATTGTGCGCCGCACTTCTTGCCGGAAAAGAGGTGGTTCTTCCATCAAACACTCAGACAGGCACCTTGAGTGAGATAACCCATGAGTTCGATGGAGTCATTTCTGATCAGCCTCTTTGTGAAGGCAAAGCTTTCATCATGCTGAAGAAAGACCTCCATCAAACCAATAACATTTGGCCGGAATGTGACAACTACGGAAAGCTCGTGCTCTTTACTTCAGGAAGTAGCGGTCACCCCAAGGCCGTATGCAAAACACTGGAGCAGTTAGACGCCGAAGTCAGCATCCTTGAGAACACCTTCGCCAAGCACCTTCCGCACTGCAGCGTGATATCGACCGTTTCTCATCAACACATCTATGGACTGCTGTTTAAGATCCTGTGGCCACTCGCTGCCAGCCGTCCATTTCTGAGCGATATTGTTGAATACCCGGAGACACTGACTTACTACACGAGTTTATTCCCCAATCTTTGTTTGATCAGTAGCCCGGCTCAATTATCCCGCCTTCCGGAATCTTTGGATAATGAACGCCAATTAAGATCCCCAAGCCTGGTATTCAGCTCTGGGGGACCGCTTAATTTCGAGGCGGCCCAGGGTATCGCCCACTGTTATGGTCGACATCCCATCGAGGTATTCGGCAGTACAGAAACAGGCGGAATAGCCTACCGCAGACAGACTCAGCAAGATCAACCTTGGCGCGTTTTCGACAGCATTGAGATCGGGCAGGATGATAAAGATGGCGCATTGCTGCTTAAATCACCCTATCTTGAGAATGATGAATGGCTGAGATGCGAAGATAAAATCACTCTTCTCAAGCCTGGTGAGTTCCAGTTACAGGGGCGACTCGACCGGGTAGTAAAAATCGAAGAGAAACGTCTGTCACTGGTGCAGATGGAGGCTCTACTGGAGAGCCACCCACTGGTCAGTCAGGCGGCGCTACTTGTCTTAGAGCAGCCACGTACCCAACTTGGCGCCGTCATAGAGTTATCTCAGCACGGCAAAGAGAAGTTAGATGCCGAAGGAAAGCTCAGCCTGAATAACCTTTTTAAGGCTCATCTGTTGACTCAGTTCGAACGCGTCACTCTGCCCAGGCGATGGCGATATCCTGAAACTGTTCCCGTAAATTCACAGGGAAAACGATTAGCCAATCAATTATCTGAGTTATTCGAACATGATTAAATCCAAGCTTCCCAGAGTCCTCTCGACAGACATTCAAGGCGAAGCCATAGAGTGGCGAATATTTATCGACGCTGGCCTGCCATTTTTTGACGGCCACTTTCCCGAACAAGCCGTACTGCCGGGCGTGACTCAGTTAGACTGGGCAATTCGTATGGGGTGTGAGCATTTCAATTATCCTGTTGATGTTGCCACCTTAGAGGTGCTTAAGTTTCAGCAGTTAATGCTGCCAAACTCTGAGGTAACCCTGAAAATCTCTCAAAACAGCAGTAAAACCAAATTGCTCTTTAGCTATTTTGATGATGAGAAGCGCTTCGCGTCGGGGCGGATCTTGCTTGCCTCCCCGACCGTTGCCGATACAGAGGTCAGCTGATGCAATTAGCATTGGTCATTCCTAACTACAATCATCAGGCTGCGATCGAGAAGACCCTTGAATCACTGGCTGCACTCGATCTTCATTGTTATCTGGTAGACGATGGTAGCAATGATGAAACACGGCACCTGTTAATCTCTCTTGCCGATAAGTATTCATGGGTAACGCTATTACATCACCCATTTAACCGTGGCAAAGGGGCCGCAGTGACTACAGGTCTGCGAGCCGCCTATAAAGATGGCTATAGCCACGCACTACAGGTCGATGCCGATGGCCAGCATAACTTAGACGATATCCCGGCCATGCTAGCCAAGGCAGAGGCACATCCCGAAGCCTTGATATCCGGCCTGCCTCAATATGATGAATCGGTTCCTAAGAGTCGATTCTATGCACGCTATCTCACCCACTTCTGGGTGTGGGTTGAAACCTTAAGTTTCGATATTCAAGATTCCATGTGTGGCTTTCGTGTCTATCCTCTTGCCGCCACCGAAAAGCTATTCCTGAGTCAGGCCTTAGGCGAACGAATGGACTTCGATATTGAAGTTTTAGTTCGCCTGCACTGGGCTGGCACAGAGGTTATCCATCTACCTACGCAAGTGATCTATCCCGAAGATGGCATCAGCCACTTTCAGGGGTTATGGGATAATCTGCGGATCTCAGGTATGCACACACGGCTGTTCTTCGGCATGCTAAAACGTTTGCCACAGAGGTTAATCAAGAGTAATCAAGATGACCACTGGTCCTCTATCACCGAACGCGGCAGTTATTGGGGAATAAAATTACTGGCTGCCAGCTATAAACTCGGCGGACACTGGCTATGCCGTGCCATCATGTATCCCGTGATCTTCTATTTCTTCTTAACGGGTCGCAGCGCCAGAGATGCCTCGCTCACATTCTTGAAGCAGGTAAAAAACTATGATCCGGAGCAGCCACAGCTACAAGGAAAAGTAGGCTGGCGTCAAAGCCTCAAACACTTCCTTGCCTTCGGTAACGCAGCCTTAGATCGCATCGATGCCTGGTGCGACCGCATTCAACTCAGCCAGGTTGATTTTCCCAATCGCGCCCTCCTGGCCGATCAGCTTGCTGCCGGTCAGGGGGCTGTCTTATTGGTCTCTCACCTGGGGAACCTTGAGCTATGTCGCGCCATTTCCGTTCACCAGAAGCGAGTCAAAGTGAACGTCATGGTGTTAACGCAAAATGCCGAAAATTTTAATCGCGTCTTAAAACAGCTCAATCCGGATAGCTCGCTTAACCTTATTCAGGTCACCGACTTAGGTCCGACAACCTCAATGTTACTGCAACAGAAGATTGAAGATGGAGAGCTGGTCGTTATCGCAGGGGATAGAACCTCATCTAATACCCAAGGCCGGGTGATCTATGCCCCCTTCATGGGAAAACAGGCCCCCTTCCCTCAGGGACCCTTTATTCTTGCGGGGTTACTCGACTGCCCCGTGTATTTAATGTTTTGTCTTCGTGAACAGGACCGCTACAGGGTCCACCTGGAAACATTCTCGAATACACTGAAAGGCCCCAGAAAAGGTCGAATGCAAAGACTCGAAGACGCCGTTAATAACTACAGTTCACGGCTCGAATATTATGCGCGGCGTGAACCGCTGCAATGGTTTAATTTTTTTGATTTTTGGCGTAAGGACAGCGAAATCCAGCGAACCAATTTTCACGGTAAAGACAGGACAGATAAATAGATGACTCAGACTAATCAATCAAACCAAAGCGAGATGATTGTTCATTTTGGTCACAGGGCCTTATCCCTGGAAGATGTCGTTGCGGTAGCCAAAGGCGCTAAAGCAAAATTAAAAGAAAGTCATGATTATCAGGCCTATATTCAGAAAGGGGCTAACTTCATCGACAGCCTGCTTAACGAAGAAGGAGTGGTCTATGGTGTCACAACTGGCTATGGCGACTCTTGCACGGTTACAGTGGGCCTGGATCTGGTCCATGAACTTCCCCTGCATCTGACTCGATTTCACGGCTGCGGCTTAGGTGAAATACTCTCTCCCATGCAGGCTCGAGCCGTTATGGCTTGTCGCCTCAGTTCACTCGCGGTCGGTAAGTCTGGCGTGAGTTACGAACTACTGCAGAGAATTGAAACCTTACTTAACCTTAATATCATTCCGGTGATCCCGGAGGAGGGGTCTGTAGGAGCCAGTGGCGACCTTACTCCCCTGTCCTATCTGGCCGCGGTGCTCGTGGGCGAGCGTGATGTTATCTATGAAGGTGTGCGTCAGCCCACTGCCGACGTTTATGCCAAACTCAACATTACCCCGTTAAGACTGCGCCCGAAAGAGGGATTAGCCCTCATGAACGGTACCGCCGTCATGACGGCACTGGCATGTTTAGCATATGACAGAGCCCAATATCTCAGCCGCTTAGCGAGCCGCATCACCGCGATGGCATCACTCACTCTGAAGGGAAATTCCAACCACTTCGATGATATCTTGTTCGCCGCTAAGCCTCATCCGGGACAAAACCAGATAGCCGCCTGGATCCGCGAAGATCTCAATCATCATGAGCATCCTAGAAATTCAGACAGACTTCAGGATAGATACTCTATCCGCTGCGCACCGCATATTATCGGTGTGTTACAGGATGCACTGCCTTTCATGCGTCAGTTTATCGAGACTGAGTTAAACAGTGCCAACGATAACCCTATCGTCGACGCCGAAGGGGAGCACATTCTTCATGGCGGTCACTTCTATGGCGGCCATATCGCCTTCGTCATGGATTCGATGAAAAATACCGTGGCCAATATCGCCGATCTCATCGATCGTCAGATGGCTCTGGTCATGGATCCTAAGTTCAATAACGGCCTTCCCGCTAATCTGTCGGCATCGACAGGGGCAAGACGCTCAATTAACCATGGTTTCAAAGCCGTGCAGATAGGCGTATCCGCCTGGACCGCCGAAGCACTGAAAAATACCATGCCCGCCAGCGTTTTCTCCCGCTCTACTGAGTGCCACAATCAAGATAAAGTCAGCATGGGTACCATAGCGGCCCGCGACTGCATGCGTGTACTCCAGCTGACGGAGCAGGTTGCCGCAGCCGCGCTGTTAGCCATGACTCAGGGGATTAATTTACGGATCTCACAACAGGAGCTTTGCCACTCCTCGCTGACGCCATCCGTAGCCAAGACCCTTGAGCAAGTGAAGGCTGACTTTGAGCTACTGACAGAAGACAGACCGCTTGAGCCGGTCCTCAGGCAGACAGTAGACAAGATCCAGCATGGTTTATGGGAAGTGTGTTCATGACCAGGCTATCGCGCAAAGCTATCTTGACCACAGAGCTGGAGATATTGATCCCGTTTCATGATGTCGACTCCATGGGCATCACCTGGCATGGCAACTATTTGCGTTATTTTGAAATTGTCCGTTGTCAGCTATTAGATGAAATCCAATACGGCTACCGGGAGATGCAGGCCTCGGGTTACTCCTGGCCTATCGTCGATCTGCAGATAAAGTACGTTCAACCCAGCACGTTTGAGCAAAAAGTTAAGGTTATCGCCTCGCTCGTCGAATGGGAGAACCGAATCAAGATCAACTACCAGGTCAGGGATGTCGCCACCAATCAGCGGCTCACCAAGGGCTACACAATACAAGCCGCCGTTGAAACAGCAACCAACGAGCTATGCTTCGTGACGCCCGATATCTTCAGAGATAAAATTGCTCACCTGATAGAGAAAGTTACCCCGGCTATATCCGCAGGAAGCAGCCTATGAAGTCACTTATAAGTGCTTATAGCAGAAGGCTCGCAGCAGGCTTATTGCGGGGGCAAGGTTTTTTCGGTTTACTCCTGCTGCTGAGCCTGAGCATATTTAACAGCCATGCTACACAATCTGCTAGTTATGACACTCTTTTTGAATCGACAGCTGACAATGAACGGCTGCAGGCATTGGCTGAGCGAGTCATGATAGGTGAGAGTGCCAGTGGGAAATTCACTCAATATCGTACACTTAAGGTTCTTAAAAAGCCCTTGGTCAGCCATGGCCTGTTTATTTTTGATTATCGACTCGGCCTGGTGTGGCAGCAGACTCACCCCTTTGAAACGACACTGATATTAAAAGATGGGGAGCTGATACAGATAGATAGCGCGGGGAGAAAGCAGGTATCACAGGCAGGTTCCAATCAGGGAGCCGCTACCATAGCGCAAACCATGCCGAAATTATTGTCGGCACTGCTTAGTGGTAACCTGAACGAGTTAAGTGAGAGTTTTAATCTGTACCTCAAGCCAAACGACTCACAAAACGGTTCACAAGAGAATAGTCAACATCCTTGGCAGCTGGGGTTAATCCCCAAAGACCCCTTACTCATTAAGGCGATACCTCAAATGGTATTAGAAGGTGAGGAGCAAGTATCGGCCCTTACCCTACTGAGCAACAATGGCGACAAGAGCAGAATTGAGTTTGAGCAGATAAGCAAGGCTCCGCTCTCTGAAGAACAGCTACTGCTGCTATCAGATAAGCAGAGTGAGACTTCTCTTGAGGTTCAGCCCGAAGCTGAGCCAGAACTTAATCCATGATAGATAAACTGGCACTCAGCTTGAGTCAATGTCCGATAAGGCTCAAATTTGCCCTCTGGGTGTTATTCCTGTGCATCACCACATTAACCGGCCTACAGCTATGGCAGGGCGGGGCCAAAATCCAAAGTGATATTCTGGCTATGCTGCCGGAGCTCAAAGAAGATCCCTTAACCGAAACCGCACTGGCGCGTGTCGAAAAGCAGCTATCAAACACTGTCTATATCGCCCTGCTCGCCGACGATGAAAGCCAGGCTGTTACTGCTGCGAAGACCTTGATGGAAAGCCTTTCATCCAGCGAACGAGGCGCATTCGTCGATATAAGAAGCGCCGATCTCAATCAGGCTCAGGCACTGAACCAGTTCTATTTTAGTCATAGATTTAACTTGTTAACCCGGACTCAGGCTCACGCCCTCTCATCAGGCAAGTTAAACGAACTGATCCAGCAGGCTCAGAGTCAGCTCTACAATGCTTTTGGCTACGCTAACAGTGGCTTAATCGCCAATGACCCTCTGCTGCTCTATCCTGACAACCTGCAGGCTCTCGCTCCAAAACAGACACTGCAGGTGCAGCAGGGGATACTGCTGGGACAAGCCCGGCAGACAGACAAGAATTCGAACTCAACGGATCATATAGCCGCCATTGTTATGGCCAAGGGCGTGGGTAGTGCCTTTAATCCAAATACACAAGAACTACAGATGGCCGTGCTACAAGAGGCATTAGAGACGGTTAAGACCCAAAATAAGCAGATAGAGGTACTCAAAGCCGGCGCCCTGTTTCATGCCAGCGCCGCGACTAAGAGTGCCAAGAGTGAAGTCTCCACTCTGGGACTCGCCTCACTTATCGGCGTGAGTCTGCTCGTCTGGCTCGCCTTTCGTTCGATAATGCCTCTGAGCATCGCACTATTGACGATAGCCACCAGCCTGTTATCCGCGGTAGTGATGACATTGCTGATCTTCTCAGAGATTCACCTGATGACCTTAGTATTTGGTACCAGCCTGATAGGGATTGCCATCGACTATAATTTTCACTTTTATTGTGAACGACTGGCTCAAACCAACAAGAGTGCCAACGATGTCATAAGACACATATTCCCGGCGATCACCCTGGCACTCATTACCAGTGTACTCGCCTATTCAGGAATAGGACTGGCCCCCTTCCCCGGAATGCAGCAGGTTGCCGTTTTCTGTGCCGCCGGCCTGTTTGGCGCCTATATAACCTTAGTTTTGGCCTATCCGCTACTCGCCTCGGGGCCACTGCCTTCCGGTGAGAAGCCACTCACTATGGCAGCTGCTTACCTGACTCAATTGAATACCTTATCGAGGTCTTTAAATTTAAAAGTTGGGGTCGTGTTACTCGCCCTGTCGGTCATCATCTCAGCATTTGGCCTTTATCGACTCACCAGTGACGATGATATTCGCAATCTTCAGCAGAGTCCGCTGTCGGTATTAAATGAAGAGCAGCAGCTCAGAGGTATTCTCAGTGGTGGCACGGATAATCAATTCCTGCTCGTTAGAGCCGATACAGAAGAGTTATTGTTACAGCGACTGGAAATACTCGCCCCTAAACTTAACAATGCAGTAAAAGATGGTTTGATTGGTAATGCTTTTAGCCTAAGTAGTTATCTTCCAAGCAGGAGTAAACAAGAGAGTAATTACCGTTTACAGGGCCATATATACCAACAAGATTTAACCCGGGTCATTGTAAGCCTTGGGCTCGATGACTCACTAAACTCTGACTTAGCCTTGGCTTATCAGAAGGCGAAAGGAAGCTATATAGATGCAGGTTCCTTTATCGGTTCCGATGCAGGAAAACTGTTTAAGCCGCTATGGATAGCCCCAACATCACAGCAAGATGAATACGGTGCCATCGTGTTGCTTGGCGGAATAACCGATATAGACAAATTAGAAAATTTCTTCACCGGGCAGCCCTATGTTCAGTTGGTGGATAAAGTCGGTGACATCTCAGGCATCATGGGCCAATACCGGGAATTAACCCTGTGGCTACTTGCCATCGCCATGGTCATGGCGGCCATCATGTTCAGCACCCGTTTCACGTTTAAACTGGCCGCTCTCGTCGTCGCCGTGCCAGCCCTTTCTGCGATATTGAGCCTCTCACTGCTTGGACTGATTGGGGCTCCCCTGACACTATTTCATGCCCTGGCCCTTATTCTCGTTTTTGGTATCGGGGTCGATTACAGCTTGTTTTTTGCCGAATCGAAACAGCAGAGCCGTGGCGTGATGATGGCGGTCTTTATGTCTGCCTGTTCGACCATTCTAGCCTTCGGTTTGCTGGCATTCAGCAGTACGCCGGCCATACATAGCTTTGGGCTGACACTCCTGCTGGGGATTGGCTTCACCTTTGCCCTATCCCCCTTTATTCAAACTTTCACAAGGACTTTTAAGTGATGCATGCCTCTTCGCCGACGCCAGAGACTCTGACTGATATTGATGTAGTTATCATAGGTGCAGGACCATCGGGTAGCATAGCCGGCAGTCTTCTTCACCAACAAGGTAAGCGAGTTATTGTCATCGAAAAGCAGCAGTTTCCACGCTTTTCCATCGGTGAGAGTCTACTGCCTTGCTGTATGCAATGGCTCGATGAGGCAAACATGCTCGAAGCCGTCAATCAGGCAGGTTTTCAGTTCAAGAACGGCGCCGCTTTCCGTTATAAAAATCAATACACAGATTTCGATTTTAGCGAAAAATTCACACCGGGACCGGGGACAACCTTTCAGGTCGAACGCGCCGGCTTCGATAAACTCCTTGCAGATACGGCTGCCAAACAGGGCGTTGAGATCCGCTACGGCGAAACGGTTACAGCAGTCGACCTGACCGGCAAGCCTAAGCTAACGGTAATTGATGCCAACGGAGAGACGTACCTTATAGAGGCTGAGTATCTTTTGGATGCCAGTGGGTTTGGTCGTGTTCTGCCTAAGTTACTCGAACTGGAAAAACCTTCTAACCTGGCCAACCGTAGTGCCATATTTACCCACATCCGGGATAACATTGATGATAAAAAGGTCGATAACAGGCCCTTTGACCGTGATAAAATATTGATCAGCGTTCACCCCGAAAACAAGGATATCTGGTTTTGGCTGATCCCGTTAGGCCCCGACAGATGCTCTCTAGGCGTCGTCGGCGAACCACACCTTCTGGGTGGCTCAGAGCTTAGCCTGGAAGGGCTATTGATGGATATGGTCAATCAGGAACCTGGCCTGAAAAGGCTATTGGCCGACGCCGAAATTCTGCGTGAGTGTGCGGTACTAAAAGGCTACTCCGCCAATGTCAGCACCTTGGCCACCAACAAGTTTGCCCTGTTGGGCAATGCCGGCGAATTCCTCGATCCAGTTTTCTCCTCAGGCGTTACTATCGCTATGCAATCAGCCTCAATGGCAACTGACTGTTTAGTAAGACAACTCAATGGAGAAAATATTGATTGGCAGAGTGAGTACGCAAAGCCCTTGATGCGTGGAGTTGATACCTTCCGCACCTATGTTGAGGCTTGGTATGATGGTCGCTTCCAGGACGTGATCTTCTATGATGCCCCGGATAACAAGATCAAACAGATGGTCTGTTCAATTCTGGCGGGCTATGCATGGGATGAAGCCAACCCCTTAGTAGCCGAATCAGAGAAAAGGCTCAACCTAATCGTTGAGCTATGTCGCTAAACGCTGTGATTGAAGTAGAGAGTACACTATGGCCCAATTTCACCACTCCATGACTGACAGCGTCAAGCGTCACACAGGGATCTGCGTTTTTATCTGTCTGGCGCTGCTTGTCAGCGGCTGCAGCCAGACCTTGCAACGACAAACCTGCGTAGATCTGGCCAAAGATGCAACCTACTGCCTTGCTCCCATTCCCGCGAACAGTCAGATACGTTCAGCGACCCAGCAGGTCGCCATTAACGTGAATGATTCCCGCCATGAACTCCTGAGTCAATTAGAGCTGGACAGAGACAAGCTGACACTGGTCGGTTTAGCTCCATTAGGACAAGCCCTGTTTACCTTGGTCTTCGATGGCGTGAGTCTGAATAGCCAACAAAGTATGCTGTTAGGTGATGAATTTAAAGCCGAGTACCTGCTTGCGCTCATCCAGCTGATATACTGGCCGGAGGAAGATGTAAATGCGCATTTACAAGGTGCAACACTAACATCTCCCGAGTGTGATGCGCCGAGATGCCGAAGAATATATGCTACGACGAATGACACTAAAGAAAATCAGCAAGAGAGCATCTTGAAGATTAGTTTTAATAACAGAGATCCATGGAAGGCAGAGGTCGAATTAGCGATCCCTCAAGCCAGGTTTGAACTTAAAATAACCCCGATTTGAGTTCGTACAATTGCCCTACACTGGCATTATCACCCTGATTATACAACATTAGTTAGATGAAAATATAATGACTAAAATAGCCATCTCACATATAGGACTTTGCACTCCGTTAGGCCAGAGTCCGGAACAGGTATTAGCCCGACTGGTAAAAGGCGATACCGACGCTATGAAACTTCGAGGCGATCTGATCCCACAGAGCAATGCCTTAGTGGGAGAGGTCAGCCAGCCGCTACCTGAACTGCCAGACTCTCTTATGCAGTTCAGCACCCGCAATAATCAGTTGTTACTCTGCGCCGCACAGCAGATTACCGACAGCGTCGCACAGGCTCGAGAGCAATACGGTCCCGAACGTATCGGGATAGTATTAGGCACCAGTACTTCGGGGATAGCTCAGGGTGAGGAAGCATTAAAACATAGAAGCGAACAAGGTCTGCTCCCCCCAAGTTATCAATATTCCCAGCAGGAGCTCGGTGATGGCAGCGATTTTTTACGCCACCTCTTTAAGACCTGCGGACCTTGTTATACCGTTTCCACCGCCTGCTCCTCCAGTGCCAAGGTATTTGCCAGTGCCCGGCGATTATTACAGGCAGACCTATGTGATCTGGTCATAATCGGCGGTAGCGACAGCCTTTGCAGACTAACGCTCAATGGTTTTAACTCGTTAGAATCCGTTTCAAAGGGCCAGTGTCAGCCTTTTAGCGCCGATAGAGATGGGATCAATATTGGTGAAGGGGCGGCATTGTTTACTCTCGAGAAAGGCGATGCGGAAATCATGTTAGCAGGCATCGGCGAGTCCAGCGATGCTCATCATATTTCTGCACCTCACCCCGAGGGCCATGGAGCCATATCGGCGATAAACGCAGCCATCGTTGATGCAGGGATAAGTGCGGATAAGATCGATTATATCAACCTACATGGCACCGCTACCCGCAAAAACGATGCGATGGAGAGTCGTGCCCTGCAACAAGTGTTTGGCAACAACATCCCCCCATGCAATTCAACTAAGCCTCTGACCGGGCATACCTTAGGTGCTGCCGGCGCCATCGAGGCGGCATTTTGCTATCTGCTGCTTAGCTCGCTCAATACCACACAGGCTCTCCCGCCACAGGTTTGGGATGGCAAACAAGATCCTGACGATCCCGGCTTACCTTTGGTCAACAAAGGACAAACTGCAGATCTTCACTATATAATGAGTAACTCATTTGCCTTTGGCGGCAGTAATGCCAGCCTGATATTTTGCCGCAAAGAAGCACTATCATGACCCAAGAATTCCATTTACCCGAGCCACTGTCTCAATTGCCCGTTGCCGAGGTTGTGCCCCATAGAGCCCCAATGATCTTAATCGATACTCTGGTGGAGCATGGGCCCGATACTCTGTTAACTCAGACCAATATTACCAAGCAGAGCCCCTACTTCGAAACCGCGACTGATGCCGTACCCAATTACGTCGGCATCGAATATATGGCGCAGAGTATTGCTGCACTTGCCGGAGTTGAGGCCAAGGTGCGTGGCGAGGATATCCGGGTGGGATTTCTCTTAGGGAGTCGAAAGTTAAAGATGCACCGACCAAATTATAAATTGGGTGAGAGCTATCAGACCAGAGTGACCCGCCTGTATCAGGAAGAGTCCGGGCTGGCCGTTTTCGATTGTCAGGTATTTCATGGAGATACCTTAGTTGCCGAGGCGAATGTGAATGTCTTTCAACCTCAGGATGCCCTCGCCTATATTTCAGAGAGCCAAGGATAAAGCGTAATGAACAGACGGATATTAGTGACAGGCTCCAGCAGAGGAATTGGTAAGGCGATAGCATTACAACTCGCTGAGGCCGGATATGATATTGCCCTGCACTTTCACAGCAACCACGAAGCGGCTGAGCTAACGAAGCAGGAGCTACTCGAACATGGTGTTAAGGTCTCCTCTTTGCAGTTTGATATTGCCGATCGTGCAGGGGTGAAAGCCAGTATTGAAACTGATATTGAGCAGCACGGTGCCTATTACGGTGTGGTGCTCAACGCAGGAATTAATTGCGATACCGCATTCCCGGCCATGACAGAGAATGAATGGGACAGCGTCGTTCACACTAATTTAGATGGGTTCTATAACGTCATTCACCCAACGGTTATGCCGATGATCCAGACCCGTCTTGGCGGCAGAATTATCACCATGGCCTCAGTCTCCGGCATTGCAGGCAACCGGGGGCAGGTTAATTATAGCGCCTCTAAAGCGGGGATTATCGGGGCGACTAAGGCACTGTCACTTGAGTTAGCGAAACGCAAAATCACCGTTAACTGTATCGCACCCGGGCTAATAGAGACCGACATGGTAGCGGATATCCCCAAGGATATGGTCAAAGAGATCGTTCCAATGCGCCGCATGGGTAAACCCTCCGAAATTGCAGGTCTGACTAAATTTCTGATGTCAGAGGATGCCGCTTACATCACCAGACAAGTGATCTCGGTAAACGGAGGCATGATCTGATGGAATGTAAACAGGGATTAAACGGAGATTTAAACCAATGAGCAGACGAGTCGTCATCACTGGCTGTGGTGGAATTTCCAGCTTGGGCCACGACTGGCCAACAATCGCCGCTAACTTAAAGGCTCAGAAGAACTGCGTCGTGCGTTTCGACGAGTGGGATCGTTATACCGGTCTCAACACTCGATTAGCCGCTCCCGTTACTGACTTTGAAAAGCCGGCTCATTACTCCCGTAAGAAAGTGCGCTCCATGGGACGAGTGTCTCTGATGGCAACCCGCGCCAGCGAGCTCGCCCTTATCGACGCCGACCTGTTAAATGATCCTGTCGTGACCTCGGGCGCCATGGGCATCGCCTATGGGTCGTCTACAGGAAGCACAGATCCCATTATCGCCTTCGGCGATATGCTAAAAAATGGCGACATGTCAGGGGTCACCGCCACCAGTTATATCCGTATGATGGCTCATACCACCGCGGTTAATGTCGGCGTCTTCTTTGGTCTCAAGGGGCGTGTGCATACTACCAGCAGTGCCTGTACTTCCGGTAGTCAGGGAATAGGTTACGCCTATGAGGCGATCAAGTACGGCCAGCAAGAGTTAATGCTTGCAGGTGGCGGTGAAGAGTTATGCGCTACCGAAGCCGTGGTCTTCGATACCCTTTTTGCCACCAGCACCAAAAATGAGAGTCCCGAGCTGAGTCCCAGCCCATTTGATAAAGGCCGTGATGGTTTAGTCATAGGCGAAGGCGCCTGTACCTTAGTGCTGGAGGAGCTTGAACACGCTAAAGCACGCGGCGCAAAAATATATGCCGAAATCGTCGGCTTTGGGACGAACTCCGATGGCCTTCATGTGACTCAGCCCAATGCAGCTACCATGGAAGTAGCTATCAGGCAGGCTTTGAAAACTAGTCAACAGTCCCCCGATGTAATAGGTTATGTGAATGCTCACGGCACGGCGACCGATAGAGGCGATATTGCAGAGACTCAGGCAACCCACGCCGTCTTTGGCGCATCCATGCCAATCTCATCACTCAAGAGTTATACCGGTCATACCTTAGGGGCTTGTGGCGCATTGGAAGCTTGGATCAGTATAGAGATGATGAATGCCGGCTGGTTTGCACCAACCCTGAATCTAACCGAAATAGACCCCGAGTGCGGCGAGCTGGATTACATTAAGGATGATATTCGACATATAGATACAGACTATGTGATGAGTAATAATTTCGCCTTCGGTGGCATCAACACCTCCTTGATATTTAAACGCTGGTCAGAAACCAACTCAACACAATAAAAGGATATGATGGATGATAAAGAATATCACATTAGCCTTAGTACTAACCCTAAGCTCTGTTGCAGGACAGGCTCTTGCTGAAACATTTACCGAAGCCGAATATGTGGCCATTTTTAACGGTGATGATATCAATAAACAGAAGCAAGCCATCGACTCTCTGGTGATGGCAGGTCTATCGGATCCTAAAGTCTTCGAAACATTACACGCTAAATTTCAGGCGTCACTGCCACAGGCGGTCGATAACGCCAGTATCGACTACAGCGCCTGGCTGCTTAAAGGGTTAGCCTACTCCGGAGATGAGAGATACCTGCAAACATTCAACGAAATCATCTCTGGCGACTACCCTGGCAAACTGAAAAAGTATGCAAAGAAGTCTATCCCGACGCTGAAACAATACCAGAGCTGGACGCCAATCCTAAGCGACACCAGTCAATACGAGGCCTCCCAGACCCGAGAGGTCAACGTAATTGCCAATGCTCTGAGAAGCGATGAGTTAGAGTTAAAGCGTTATGCCGCCAAACGCATGATCAATCGCTCTATGCACTCCCCCTACCTGTTATCGGTATTAGACAGTGAACTCAAGGAGCCTCGCCTGCTCAAGCATGAAAAGCTGGCGATTAACACTTATGCCTACATGGCAAAAGCGCTGGCAAGCTCGGCTAAGCCGGAGTACAAATCCACTCTGGAGCACATCGCTGAGCACAGCTCAGAGAAAAAGTTACGGAAATATGCAAAGAAGTACCTGAAAAACTACTATTGATACCGGAAACGAGATAACCCGGCTTTACGGCTTATGTTTGCTGTTGCACAGAGGCGTCGATTAGATTAACCTTATCAAGATTAATCTAATCGACACGATTCGAACACGTGAGAGGGAGTGCATCAATGTTACAATCTTTGCTATCTAAACTCGCCGGCGCCGGGCCCGATAAACATTGTTGGGAGCTCATAGAGCAAGGCGCCAGGGTTATCGATGTGAGATCTCCCGAAGAGTTCAGCTCCGGACACCTTCCACAAGCCATCAATGTACCCTTGAGCCAAATATCGACCTGGCTGATCGACCAAGATCCTAAGCAGAGTTTCGTGCTTTACTGCGCCGCGGGCATCAGAGCTCAAAAGGCCTGCGATCAGTTTAAATGCAACGGCTTTCATAATGTTATCAATGCAGGCTCACTGAGAGATCTTCTCAGTTATCAAGCGACTTAACCTGAAACTTAACCCAGATATAAAAAATCCCCCGGAACCGAGTCATTTCATGATTCAGGTCCGGAGGATGGACGAACAATAGGGTCAACTTATCTCAGGACGGGACAGGTATAACAATCGGTATCTGGGGTTGATAGTTCCGCTTCTGCCTCGCCCCTGCCCTTTGCGTTCAAACTAATACCAATCGGTATAAGACCAAACGGCATAAACAATCAAAGCACCACCTTAATTAAGCCACTATTTTTTCTAAAGCTTGCTGAGCCGACTCGATACCCTGTTTAGATGCTTCCGGGCCCATACTCAAGGCTTCGCTATAAACAGTTTCAACCTCTTCGATACCGATAAATCCAAGTACAGTCTTGAGATAAGGGACAACATGATCTGAGGCACCACCTTTATGGACGCCGCCTCTCGTCGTGATCAACACGCCTCGCTTACCCGTTATCAGACCTTTAGGCCCGGTTTCGGTGTAGGTGAACGTCACACCCGCACGTGCAACCAGATCGATCCAATTTTTAAGCTGCGTAGGAATACTGAAATTATACATAGGTGCTGCAATCACTATGGTGTCATGATCTTTAAGTTCTTGAATAAGCGAGTCTGACAATAATAGGGCCTGCTCCTGACGCGCCGATAACTCATCACCACCTCGTAAACCCGATGCAATTTCACCGTCTAGTACCGGCAGAGGTTCAGCCGCCAGATCGCGTACGCTGATCTCGGCACCCTGCAGTTCCCAATGTTGCTTAAGATGCTCAACCAACTGACCGGATTGAGAGTAATCGCCTAAAATGCTCGACTTTAAAATTAGTACTTTTGACATAACTGACTCCACATCATTTTGTGATTGAGAACCATCTCTCAATTCGATGAGGCCAGTGTAATTTACGATAAACAAGATAAAAAGCGGATAAAATTCATCAATTCATTCGATAAAATCGAATGTAAAGTCGTTTCAAGGGGGGATGTTACCGGCAATAGCTGATGATAACGGGCACTAAAAAACGGGCTGAGAGCCCCTTTTAAGAGCGCAATTCTTCGCTTACACGGCGGGTGGGCTGACTCACATACAGGCCTTCGAATACTGCGCAAAGTGTACCTTCACACCATAGCTCAACTTCAAGTTTGACCTTCACTCTTCTCCCTTGGGGTAAGCGGCTAAGATCTGTCTCCGGCCAGATGCACTTGGCTATCGGGGTATCGATTATGGGTGCAAGATAACGTATATGGCCGTCGGCTAACACTATGTCTCCATCGACCCCGGCTATACGCTGTTGCAGCCAAAGCATGCCCCACCCCGTCAAGGTTGCCAGGGTATAGATGCTACCGGCAAACATGGTTTGATGTAGGTTGATATTAGGCGTAATTGGCGCAGACACCGTGAGTTGACCTCTGCGGTAATCCAGCGGCTCTATCTGCATCAATGCACTAACGGGGATCGTTTGATGCCAGGTTTGTTTTAGTTCCATCAGGAGTGATGCGATCTGCAACTCTCCCTCACAGTTAACGGTCACAGCTACACCTGAAGATTAAAGGTAACCGGGCCGTCATTAACCAGGCTCACCTGCATATCGGCTGCAAACTCGCCCGTTTGAGTCGGCATGCCTTTGGCCCTGCAAAACTCCACAAACTCTTCATAAAGCACTTTCGCCTGATCCGGCGACCCCGCTCCGGAGAAGCTTGGCCTTAAACCGCGTCCCGTATCGGCGGCTAAGGTAAACTGCGACACGACAAGCAGGGCTCCACCAGCCTGTTTCACATTCAAGTTCATCTTGCCATTTTCATCGCTGAACACCCGATAACTCATGACTTTGTTAGCAAGCTTCTCCATCTTCAACGAGTCATCTTCACGCTCGACGCCAAGTAGTACCAACAAGCCCTTATCGATGGCTCCTACTGTTTTTCCATCCACATCGACTTTGGCTTGAGTAACACGTTGGATCAGGGCTATCACGTTTAATTTTCTCCAATTTAGAAAGAAACCAGAACCTAGCACTTAGGCCCTGGAATTTTTAGATTAGTTTTTAGCTTACAAAGACTGAGACTGCTGCATTACCGGTATCGGCTTAATCAACTGCTCAGAACCTTTTGGCAGTGAATGACCGACCTGACGCAGACCTTCATCGGTCCATAACATGAAACGACGTATCTCTTCGAGCTCGATGGTATTCACAAAGGTCGCCGCGCCTTGCACCTGAATAATGGCGCCATTTTCACGCAGGGTAAACTTTGCAAAGTTAAGTTTATGATTTAACGTGCCAATCAATATAAGCAGATCTTGACTACCCACAAGCTTAGGATGAACGGCGTAGAAGCGATTCATCATAATGCGATCGATCCCATCCGGATTGATGCTAGGCTGAAGTACAAACTGGTTATCATCAAACTGTAATGCGATACGGCTTGGTGAGGCCATGGTGGCGAGGTAGTTCTTTTTAATCAAGGCATCGAACAATGTCTTGGCCGCATCCTCGTTCGTCATGCCACCTAATGAGACCCGCTCCGGTGCAATCGTTGCACTCGCCGTAGTATCGCTCTTGTCGGTGGCCGCGCAGGCACTGAGCATTGTCACTAATCCAGCGATAATAAGTTTTTTCATTTATCTATTTCCCTCATATTATTAGCCATTTCCTGTACGGCATAGACGACTTCCAGAAACATCTTATCATTGGCCAGCGCATGATACCCGCCTTTGATAAGAGTATATTTAATCTCTTCTGAGCCAAATTTTGCTAAAAACTTCTCGATGATGACAGAGGGGCAAACCCAGTCCATCTCACCTTGCAATATCACCGTTTTCGCCTTAATTCCACAAGCCATTTCGCGCATCAGGGCATAGGCACCGAAGTATTGCTGGCTGGCATAATGCAGCTCTATCTCCGCCAGACTCTTCGCCAAAGGGGTACCCGACTCCGGCAACTCGGCTCCCGGAAGCGCAAGCGCCAACTCCCACTTCAACCAGCCACGCACATATTCCATGCGAGTGTCGGCATCCGGATCGAGAAAGCCCGCTCGGTATCGTTTAAAAAGAGCGTCAATCTTAGATGTGAAAGGGGCCAGGGCGGTAAACTCTAAATAGTCCTGTGGGAATAGGGTTGCAGCCCCCTGATTACCATAAAGCCAGTTAGCGCCCTCTTCATTGGGTATAAATAACCCCCAAAGCACCTGTGACAACACTCGTTGAGGATATAGACAGCTATAGATAAATCCCAATGTCGCACCAAATGACCCCCCCACGACGCACCAAGCCGGAATGTTGAGCCATAAACGCACTCTTTCGATATCGCTCAACAGATGCAGCAGGTCGTTATGTTTCAGCTCACCGTGTGGCTTTGAGCGTCCGGACCCTCTTTGATCCAGCAAGAAAATATGGAATGTGTCTCTATCGAAAAGCCTGAGATCTTCTACTACGCAGCCTCCACCCGGTCCGCCATGCAAAAAGAGCAGCGGGATCCCATCGGGGTTACCATATTGCGCCAGATGAAGCACATGCCCATCGCCAACATCCAGCCAGTCACGGCGAATAAATGTCGGCAAGTGACTACTCATTATTGACGGGTTTCTTTTTCAGATTCGTTAACGGCAGTCGAGATCGAAAAGCTAATCTGCGGGTCATGGACCTCCACCTTCTTTTCTGACTCCTTATCTTTACTCGACTCTCTCTTATCGAGATATTCAGGCATGGCAGCGGTGATCTCTGCGCCTAACAAGACAATGATCCAGGAGAGGTAGACCCACATAAACAGAATGGGAATCGTCGCTAAGGCACCATAAATAGCCTCATAGGTTGGAAATTTAGTCAGATAAATTGCGAAGCCTTTCTTACCGAATTCAAACAGCAGCGCGGCGACAATCGCGCCGAGCAGAGCATGGAAGAACTTCACTTTAATATTAGGTACCACCATGTAGATCAACAGGAAGGTGGCTACCGAGAAGAACATAGGCAATCGTTCAACCAGCACGGGAACAACACCGGATAAGTCAGAACCGCTAAATACCTTTAACGACACCACATAGGAAGTTGCAACCAGGCTTGCCCCCATCAATACCGGCCCTAAGGTCAGCACCATCCAATACATGGAAAATGACACCACCATGGAGCGCTTCTCAGTCGTTCGCCAGATATTATTCAACGCCTTATCGATAGCGGAGATCAACATGATCGCCACCACCATCAGAGCAGCAATACCTACGGCCGTCCCCTTAGACGCATTGCCGACGAATTCGTTAATATAAACCTGTACCGTGTCTCCGGCGGCCGGGAGAAAGTTGTTATAGATAAACCCCTCGATCTGCCCTCTGATCCCACTGAATACAGGAAACGCCGACAACATTGACATAGTCACGGCAACCATAGGTACCAGAGAGAGCAGAGTGACATAGGCTAAGTGTCCGGCACGAATATTTATCTGATCTTCCGCCAGGCGCTGCTTTAGATGTATCATGAAGTGCCAAGTGCTCAGCACGAATATATGAAGCCGTGTTCCATCTATCTTTTTTATCACTACTATCTCTTGATTTAGTTGGTGTTGAATGCGTATCTTCGTACAATAAAGCTTATAACCTAAGATTTACAAGTGTAAGGAATAAATAGATGTCACAACAAGGATCTGCAGGCAACGTCATTGCCGCTATCGCAAGCTTTTTCTTCCCGGGCTTAGGGCAATTAGTGCAGGGCAGAATAATGGCCGCACTGCTTTTCTGTATCATAACTATAGTTGGTTATGCCATGTGGTGGCTGATTGTACCCGCAATCATAGGTGGTATCGTCCACCTGTGGAGCATTATCGACGCAGCAAAGTTTAAAGCCGACTAACTATCGCCATTTTGGAACCCCGTGGACAAGGATCCCTACAGATGAAAAAATATATCTCTATCGCGATTATCGCCACCAGCCTGTTGCTGACAGGTTGTCAAAGCGCCTATTACGGTGCCATGGAAAAAGTGGGCTATCACAAGCGTGACATCATGGTCGACAGAGTCGAAGACGCTAAAGAGTCCCAAGAAGACGCACAGAAGCAGTTCAGCTCGGCACTGGAAGAGATGCAGGCATTGCTAAACCACGATGGTGGTGATCTGGAGAGTGCTTACAACAAGGCTAAAGATGAGTATGAATCCGCTCAGGATGCCGCCGATGATGTCACCAACCGCATCGATAAGGTCGAAGATGTGGCCGAAGCACTATTTGATGAATGGCAGAGTGAGATTGGTGAGATAAGTAAGGCCAGCCTGCGCCGTAACAGCGAGACTAAGCTTCGCGAAACTAAGCGCTCATACAATCAGCTGGTAAAAAGCATGCGCCGCGCCGAGAGTAAGATGCCACCCGTGTTAACGGCCATGAAAGACAATATGCTCTATCTCAAGCATAACTTAAATGCCCAGGCCATAGGTGCCATCAAAGGTGAGTTCACCAGCCTGCAGACTGATATCTCAGGTCTGATCAAGGAGATGAACAAGTCTATTGAAGAGTCGAACAAGTTTATCGCCTCACTGGAAGGTAACTAGTCACCAGATGCGCTACGCGCTGACCGACGCCAGCAAGCTGGCTAAAGGACGCGCTAAGCACTGGAAAAGTTAAGACGACGCTTCGCTATTTGACGGGCTACGCCCTGTAAAAGCCCAGATGACGCCAACAAGTTGTCTAATCGGACAAGCAGCCTTTAGCCGAAGTCGTCCTCTAGCCTGCGAAGCGGGCGTCCTATAGCTGACGTAGTCAGCGTCCTATCAAGCTGTCGCCAGCCCCTCTGACAGCTTTCTATAATCATTGAGCTTTCGATATAACGTGGTCTTGCCGATTTTAAGCTTCTCCATGGCAAGGGTCTTACTTCCGCCACACGACTTAAGCACGGATAGAATATATTCCATCTCCATCTCCTCCAGTGACAGGGTCGGAGTCGATAGCTGGGACACCAATACCGGATTTTGGACCATGGTCTCCGGAAAGTCATCAACAGCGATCTCCTGACCCATACACAGTGCTACACTTCGCTCAACCACATTCTGTAACTCCCGCACGTTGCCGGGCCAGCCATAACTGAGCAGCAACTCGGAAGCCTTCGGAGAGAAGCCGGTAACATTACGGTTCATATCCTTATTCACCTGCTCCAGAATAACCTTAGCAATAAACAGAATATCTTCCGCCCTGTCGCGCAAGGGGGGGATGGTCAGCTCAATCACACAGAGCCTGTAATAGAGGTCCGCCCGGAAACGGTTGGCTTTCACCTCTTCGCTCAAATTTCGATGAGTGGCCGCAATGATACGTACGTTGACCTTTCGATCTTGACTATCCCCGACCCGCCTTATCTCTTTTTCCTGCAGTGCCCTGAGCAACTTAACCTGCATAGCCGCCGATATATCACCGATCTCATCAAGAAACAGGGTGCCTTCGTTGGCTTGCTCAAATAAGCCGATATGATCTCTGTCGGCGCCGGTAAAGGCTCCCTTCTTATGACCGAACAGCTCACTCTCCAGCAAGGTTTCCGTCAGAGCTCCGCAATTAACCGCAACGAAGGGGCCTGAAGCTCGCGATGAATGGTCATGAATGAACCGGGAGACACGCTCTTTACCGACACCACTCTCTCCCGAGACCACGACGGACGAGTCCACCTTAGCAATACGCCGGGCCAACTCGACAATCCGTTTCATCTCATTACTGCGGGTCACTAAGCCGGATATGTTATGGAGATTGGCGTTATAAAGGCTCAACTGCTCCTGTTGGCGCTTGAGATCCAACTCGGTTCTCTTTAGCTTTTGAGTCAGTCCCTTTAACAGGGTATCGGCAGACTCCATGCTATAAAATGGCTGGTGAGCCTCCAGCTCATCTCCCCAGTCTTCTCTGAACTTACCCACTATACGACAAAATGGATCGCCGGCGCCGCGGCACTTGTCTTCGATGAAGTAGACTTCACGTTCCTGCTTACAGGATTCATAACCACTGGCAAAGCCTGTCAGCGTCCAGCAGATGGGCTCCTCTGCAACTCCGAAGAGCAGATGATGTTGCTCCGCCTCATAGGAGTTATCCCAACACACCTGCATCGAAAACCCTGAGGCCAGATTATCTGAATGGTTGAACTCACATGTTCTGGTCAAGCCAAACAACATATGAAGGTAGGAGCCCCCCTCATCTTGAGAAAATATGGCCGGATACTCTGAACGCAGTAACTCTGCGGTCCGCCAGCCATGAGCATAACCAAAGCGGGTCAATATGCTACGCGCGGCAAAATGGCCGAAGGTGTCTATCAGCTCTTTACGCAGTAAACCCAAGGCTACGGCATCGAACAGTAACATGCGTTGATCTTTGAGCTTAATAATTCCCTCTTCGGGAACAAACTCCAGAAAATCTTTCGGATCTATGTCGTTTATCAGCATCTTGTTAATTTACCTAATGATTATGTACAGGTTCCAAATTGGGATTACCGTTCCCATTCGGAACTACAACACCTTGCACTAAAAACATAAAACCAACCAATTCAGCAACTTACCTATTGGCACGCAAAGTGCAATCTTAAATCACGAGACTAGGGACAATTAAGTAAACCTTATCAATAAGATGCGCTGCAACGCATATGTGACGTCTCTAATGTTAGCCATACAGATCTTTTGACTGAAACTGAAATAGAAGGGCATTCGAACTCCGGCAAAAGTCATTAATTACAGATTTGTATAACGAGAAGTTAACAGAAACCCATAAATAAAAACGTGTTTTAAATCGAATGTTAAACAAGAGGTGGTACTGAATGAACAAACTTTCCATGGCAATTGCTTTGAGCTTATTAAGCGCGAGTAGTTATGCGGCAAATTACACCAAAAATGTCGATGTGGTTGTAATCGGCTCCGGTGCCAGTGGTATGGCAGCCGCGGCTGCCGCCGAAGAAAAAGGTCTGACAACCGTACTGTTAGAGAAGCAAGCCAACATCGGTGGTTCGGCGCTCTATATCGAAGGTACTTTCGCGGTTGAAACTGAACAGCAAAAATCGATGTACATTGGCCTGACTAAAGACTGGGCTTATAAGAACCATATGGAATTCAACCATGGTTTTATCAACGGTCCTTTGATGCGCAAATGGATTAATCGTTCAGACGACTCTATTAAATGGATGGAAGAGAAAGGCGTCACCTTCCATGACGTGCGCACCCTCTTCGAAGACGGTAACCGTACCTGGCACATCTTTAAAGATGGTAAAGGCGTCGAGTTCGTTCAGAAGATGGAGCAGTCTTTCACCAAGAACGGCGGTAAGATCTACACAGAAACACCGGCAACAGAACTTGTCTATAAAGGAGGGAAAGTTGTCGGTGTTATCGCCGAAGACGGTGAAGGCGATACCTATACCTTTAATGCTAAAGGTGGTGTCATCGTTGCCACCGGCGGCTTCATCAACAACCCTAAGATGTTAAAGAAATTCGGTATCCGCACCGACCACCTGATTGTTGGCCCTAAGAAGGGTCGTGATGGCGACAGTATCAAGTGGTGGGAAGAGACGGGCGCAAGACTGGAAGGCATGAAGACCCATCTGGCAATCGGTGCATGGTTATATGGCAAAGATCCAAACACTCAGCTAAGTCACCCCGAGCATACTACCGTCTATTCACAGATGGCGTCTCTGCTTCGCCAGCCATACATGTGGGTAGCTAAAGATGGTAAACGTTTCATCGATGAGAGTCAGGCGCCACTATGGCACAACACAGGACCAGCTGTTGAGCGTGTGGGTAATGGTTACTTCGCCGTCTTCGATGACAACATGAGAAAGTACATGAAGACAGATGGTATCGACATCTCTCACAGTGACTGGGTGCGTGTTGGTCATAAATTAGATCTGCTAGACGAGGGTATCGAAGTCGGCCAAAAAGAGGGCTGGTTAGTTAAATCAAACACCATCGAAGGTTTGGCTAAGAAGATGGGCATCGACGTAGCAACCTTTAAGCAAACAGTGGTTGATGCCAACCGTTATGCCATCAACGGTGTAGATGAAGAGTTCCCTAAAAACCGCAAGTACGTTCGCTCTATGGACAAGCCTCCTTACTTTGCCGTTAAAGGTCAAAACGCCACGCTAATCACCCTCGGTGGCCCAACCACCGACACCGATATGCAGGTTCTGCGTGAGAAAGATATGAAGCCTGTTGGCGGCCTATATGTTGTAGGTTGCGAAGTGGGCGGCGTATATGGTGATTCATATAACCTGACTCTTGAGGGCATGGCCAGCTCATTCGCCATCAACTCGGGTCGTTTCGCTGCCGAGCACATAGCGCAGAAGATGAAGCTGTAGTCCCCCTTAACCGAGACCCGATTTTTGGGTCTCGGTTTTTTTTATCCAATAAAGAATAGATGATTATGAAATATTTAATGTCCATCGCTACCGCAGCCCTGTTAATGCTTGCCGTTAACGCTCCAAGTTATGCCGGCGAACTTGCCAAAATACATGAAGACGCAGACATCTCCTGTATGGATTGCCATGGAACAGATACCCCCACTCGCAGAGGTAAAACCTCGTTATGTAAAAACTGCCATGGAGATCTGGTTGAAGTTAAGGAGTTTCAGGTAGAGGAGAGAGTGGTAAACGTCCATAAATCCCCCCATGGCGAAGTGCGCTGTACCGCCTGCCATAAGACCCATGAACCCTCTGTCTTGTATTGCAACGATTGCCATCAGTATGAAGTCGAGCTGCCTTAGAAAGCATAAATAACTAAATCCCCAGATACTTATTGATCTCTGCAGGACCGGCAACATGGCTAAGCCATGCTGTCGGTCATCCCCTCACCTCATCTTGATGAATGAGACCTGACCACCGGAACTTCTTATAGGGTTACAAGGATGGCGTATCGCAATCATTTCCAGATCCTCTTCGTGATCAATTTTATCGTTACCTTGGGTTTTGGGATCAGCGATACCTTCTTCTCTGTGTATGTTTTTGAACTGGGAGGAAGAGGCGTACTGTTGGCCCTCCCCCTGATATCCTACTCAGTGGCAAAAGCAGTTTTCAGCCCTTTTATGGGGCGGTGTTCGGACACCTTCGGCGCCGAAAAGATAATGCTTGTCTCTCTCACTCTTTACCTGCTGGTCTCAGTTTTATACTTAGTCTCTACCAACCTGTTTATCCTTGCGATCTCACGCTTACTTCAGGGCGTTGCCTGCGCCATGTTCAGGCCGGTTATTGTCTCCCTGGTTAGTGAATCAGCCATTAAAGAGAAGCGCTCTTCGGTTATGGGGACGTTCGATATCTCTTTCTATGCAGCCCTATCCTTCGGCCCGGTGGTGGGTGGTTACATGAAAGATCAACTGGGATTCCCGGCCATATTCTTAAACCTAATGCTCCTCAGTATCTTAGCCATCTTGATCTGCGGTTGCTGCGTTCGGGATAGTTCGCCTCGTGTCGTCGCCACGCATTCAAAGCGTAATAAACAGTCATCCCTAATTCAGCCCATCATCCGGAGCCGGAACTTAAGAGGACTGCTGGCCTTTATCTTTGGACGAGCCAGTTGCATCTCTCTTACAGGCGCATTTCTGCCCATTATTTTAACTGAAGAGCTCAAGTTATCCGGGACTCAAACAGGGATAGTGATGGCCTCAAGCTGTCTCACTATCACGCTCCTCCTGCGGCCGATGGGCATGCTTGCGGATAGGGTTTCTCACGCCTTATTAATCATCCTTGGCGGCATCTCTGTCTCAATAATCTATTTGATTATTCCCGCCACAGTCACCTTCAACCAAATGATCTTCGCAACCATCCTACTCGGCTCGTTCAGCGCCCTATCGCAACCCGCCTGCACCGCCATGCTGATAGAAGAGGGAATGCATTACGGCACAGGCAACACGGTAGGCATATTCAATGGTGCAATGAACTTAGGTTTTATTTTTGGCCCTATTTTTGGCGCTTTTATCTTGAGTGTCTTCGGAATAGACGCCGTATTTTACGCGGCAGGGGGAATAGGCGTCTCAACGATATTGTTATTTACCGTGAATACTCACCCGTCTCTGTTTTCGCCTGTTGACGACAGATGCAAAAACTAATCCCCCAACCCAAAACAGGCCTGGCGCAACTTAAGCGGCATAGGAAAACCGGCATAGAGGATGAGTCACTAAGCGCCCCGAGCACACCATAGATATTGGTAGCGCCATTTATAACCGCAATTTGCTTTTCCAAACCCAGATTAACCACAGCATGAGATAAACTAAGGAGACAACAATTGAATAAAACAAAAGGAACTCTACTCCGCTTGGCTGGAATGACAGCTTTGCTCTTGAGCAGCACTTCAGCCCTGGCTGCGACCTCCGGCTCCCACTACCCGATTGGCGGGGAGGGCGTCGCTGCCGGTACGCCACCGCCGCCGGGCATGCACTACCGAATGTATAACACCTGGTACGAGGCCGATGCTCTGACCAATGATAATGGCGATGACACGGGGCTGGATGTCGATATCGATGCCTACGTTCAGGTACATAGGTTGGTACATGTCACCGAAAAGAAACTCTTCGGTGCCAACTGGGCCTATAACGTCATCGTTCCCATGGTTAACAAAGAGACCTCCATCGCCGATTTCGGTGTCTCTGACAGTACCTCCTTCGCCTTGGGAGATATCGTTCTGGAGCCTCTGGCCCTATTCTGGTTCCGAGAAAACTATGAGGCGGCGCTAGGGTTATCAGTGATAGTTCCCACGGGTGACTATGACCCTACAGACGCCGCATCACCCGGTATGGGCTATTGGTCGGGCATGTTGACGCTTGGAGGAACCTACTATCTGGATTCTGACAGGTCCTGGAGTGTCAGCGGTCTGACCCGTACCCTTGTACACTCGGAGCAGGACGATACCGATATTCGTCCGGGCGCAGAATTTATCATAGAGGGAGGTATAGGTAAGCAGTTCGCATTGGATGAGCATTGGTTGCTTCGCCCTGGGGTGAGCTACTGCGCCAGCTGGCAGATCAGCGATGACAGCCGTGATGGCCACGGTACATTAGCCGGTGAACGTAAAGCAGGCTATGGTATTGGCGGTGAGCTCAACGTGTTCTATCTGCCCTGGTTACTTCAGGGGAACCTACGCTATGTGAATGAGTTCAGCAGCAAAAATACTGCCGAAGGCTCATCGGTAGTCTTCACCTTGACCAAGTCATTTTAAGAATTAACCTGACATCTATCGGACTAATACCGGCGACACTGTCGGTGTTAGTCCGGTACATTTTGAGGCTCTGTCTGAAGTATTTGTAAAAATGTCTGTCTGGCTCTCGCTTCTAATATGGGGTATTTCTCGGTATAGCAAAGCTGTGATCTCCGGCCACTTTCCAGGTAATAAGCCATATATTTTTTAGACCTTCTGCACAAATATTTCGTCAATAAAGAACTTATCCTGACAATAACTCTCACACAGATACAAGTCGTTACTAAATCAGAACCATATGAGCTTTATTGAATCTTTAACCTTAATGCTGGCGCTGGCCTACAGTGCGAGCCTGCTGTATTGGAGCGGTAAAAAGTCGGGGGCGGTTACCACCATTCTCATTACAATCGGGGCTGGGGTAAGCTCGCTATACTGGCCACTGCTCGTGGCGCTGGCCATCGCTGCTATCTCACTGACAGTGTTCACCAGATTACGACCTGAGGCCGCTAAGGGTGAACTCAGAGCTAACTCGCTGCGTGATGGCACTCAACACCTGCTCGCCCTGTCCATGCTGTTGGTCGGCGTTCAGTTTGCCGCTAACACCGCCATGATTAAGGCCGGGATAACCCCTTGGCTGGCAAGACCCGATGTCGGTGATGCATTTCTTCCTATCGCCGGGGGAATAGAGATCAAGGCGATTATGACCTTAGGCATATGGGATCAAACCCACCCGGCCGCCGCAGTCATGCTTGCCGTCGTGCTGTTAACCGGCTTACTCTGTAAACGCGCCTTCTGTGGTTGGGCATGCCCTCTCGGCCTTGCCGGAGAATACCTCTACAAGCTCAGAAAGCGTTTCATCAAACATGAGTTTCTGCCACCAGCCTGGTTAGACTGGCCACTCAGAATGCTGAAATATCTGCTGTTAGCTGCGCTACTTTATATCATCATAAGTATGCCTACGGCCTCGATCCCGCATTACTTAGAGGGCAACTATCATAAGATAGCCGACCTCAAGATGGCGCTGTTTTTTGTCACTCCAGGACTCATCACATTAGCCTGTTTCGCGTTTATTCTGGGATTAGCTGCGTGGCGTCGTCAGGGATTTTGTCGTTACATCTGCCCCTATGGTGCCCTGCTTGGCGTCATGAGCTTTCTGAGCCCGCTTAAGATCCGCAGAAGCGCTCAGCACTGCCTGATCGAGTCTAAAGGGATGAACTGTGATAAATGCACCCGCGCCTGTCCGGCTAACATCTCGGTTCACACCCAGAAGAATATCCGCTCCGATGAATGCCAGGCCTGTATGCGCTGCGTATCGGCCTGCCCTAAGAAGGAAGCCTTGCATTTCAGTACCCGTAATGGGATTAAGCTATCCGCAAGAGGATTAACCATAATGCTGTTACTCATTATGTTCCTCATCCCCCTCGGCGCCTATGTCGGCGGCTTCTGGCACAGCCAAACTTTAGATCAGGATCGTATCTATCTGATACAGCATTTGAATGCTATTGGGCATTAAAAATCAGCTTATAGGTCCTAGAACCTAGACTCTAGGACCCTCGCACCTTATGTGCAGATACTTATATGGACATAAGGTCGTTCTTTCACATCCATGTGATCACGACATTTGTGCATCCATGCACTACACCTGCTGCAAGCAATAAACATCAATAAAGTCATGGTATTCGCAGTATTGCCAAATACCAAAACCAGCCTAATGAATCAAAGCAAAAAAACTGACACTATCTGCCAGTCTGCAGATAACAAAAAGCCCTGAACATTTTCATGTTCAGGGCTTTTTAAAGCTTAACGCTTACAGCTTAAAACTCGCAGCTACTATCTTGTAACTGCTATCTCAAAGCTAACGCTTAAGCGTCTTTAGCCGCACGGTTGTGACGCTTACGCTCGTTTTCAGTCAAGAAACGCTTACGAACACGAATGTTCAGCGGCGTTACTTCTACCAGCTCGTCATCATCGATGAACTCAAGCGCTTGCTCAAGTGTCATTTCAATATGTGGAGTCAGTACCTGTGCTTCATCGGTACCCGATGCACGCATGTTGGTAAGCTGCTTACCTTTCAAACAGTTAACTGTAAGATCGTTAGAGCGGGCATGTAGACCAACAACTTGACCTTCGTAAACTTCTGCAGCGTGAGTAATAAACAGACGACCACGTTCCTGAAGGTTAAACAATGCAAATGTCAGTGCTTTACCAGTACCGTTAGAGATCAATACACCACGTGCACGTTGACCAATATCGCCACCTTTCACAGGACCGTAATGGTCGAATGAATGGTAGATAAGACCAGTACCTGACGTTGCAGTCATGAACTCAGTTTGGAAACCGATTAGACCACGACTAGGGATAACGAAGTCGATACGAACACGACCCTTACCATCTAGCTGCATGTCACGCATGTCACCTTTACGTGTACCAAGCTTCTCGATAACTGCACCTTGATGCTCTTCTTCAACATCAACAGTTAACGTTTCGTATGGCTCACACATCTCACCATCGATCTCTTTTTCGATAACTTCCGGACGAGATACGGCTAGCTCATAACCTTCACGACGCATGTTTTCAATCAAGATTGAAAGGTGAAGTTCACCACGACCCGATACACGGAAACGATCCGGGCTATCTGTCTCTTCTACACGTAGTGCAACGTTGTGAACCAATTCCTGCTCTAGACGCTCAAGGATGTTACGTGAAGTCACGTACTTACCTTCTTTACCAGCGAAAGGAGAGGTGTTGACTTGGAAAGTCATGGTAAGTGTTGGCTCATCAACAGACAATGCTGGCAAAGCTTCTACCGTAGTAGGTGCACAGATAGTATCTGAGATTTGCAGTTGGCCAAGACCGGTAATCGCAACGATGTCACCAGCGTTAGCTTCAGCAACTTCGTGACGCTCCAGACCCATGTAACCTAATACCTGGCCCATTTTACCGTTACGCGTCTTACCATCAGCACCAATAATAGTGACCTGCTGGTTAGTTTTCACACTACCACGCTTGATGCGACCGATACCGATAACACCCACATATGAGTTGTAATCGATTTGAGAGATCTGCATCTGGAAATCACCTTCAGCATCTGCATCAGGAGATGAAACTTTCTCAACGATAGTTTCAAACAGAGGAGTCATATCACCCTCTGTTGTTTCAGGATCAAGAGATGCGAAACCGTTTAGTGCTGAAGCATAAACGATTGGGAAGTCTAGCTGCTCATCGGTAGCACCCAAGTTGTCGAAAAGATCGAAAACTTGATCGATAACCCAATCAGGACGAGCGCCCGGACGGTCAATCTTGTTGATGACAACAATAGGCTTAAGGCCTTGAGCAAAAGCTTTCTTGGTTACGAAGCGAGTTTGCGGCATAGGACCGTCAACCGCATCAACAAGAAGCAATACTGAATCAACCATAGAAAGAACACGCTCAACTTCACCACCGAAATCGGCGTGACCAGGTGTGTCTACGATGTTGATGCGGTAATCATTCCACTTGATGGCCGTATTCTTTGCCAGAATCGTGATTCCACGCTCCTTTTCAAGATCGTTCGAATCCATCACCCGCTCAGTGGCTTCTCCTCGAGTTTCAAGGGTTCCAGACTGCGCCAGCATCTTGTCTACCAGGGTAGTTTTACCATGGTCAACGTGTGCAATAATGGCGATGTTACGTAAATTCTCTAACACAGATAAACCTCTTACCATCAAAATATAGGGGGTATTTGTAACAGCTTTAATAATAGCTGTTGCAATAAAAAACGTGCCATTCTACTCTAGCCGAGGGCTCTCGCACAGGATTATTTTTTAGTCAGCTATGAATAATTCATTTTAGACACATCCGCACCACCTTGGTGAGCGCACCAACATCGAACATTGGTCGCACCAATTTAGTGCAAACGTCTATCTTTGTTCGTTGGTTACCAGCTCAGCTCCCATATAAATCATAGACTTAAATAATTGGCATAACTCTCGCTTTATATAAAGCATAGAAGCTAAAATCATATTTGAGCACTAAAGAATTTAAATATAATAAGGGAAACCCCTTTACCCTACTCGGAGACTTAGAATGTCAGCTGAATCAGTTTTACAACAACTCGAAGAATTAGAAGTTAAGTTTGTTGATCTACGCTTTACCGATACGATAGGTAAAGAGCAGCATGTAACTATCCCTTCACATCAAGTCGATGCCGATTTCTTTGAAGACGGCAAGATGTTTGACGGTTCTTCAATCTCAGGTTGGAAAGGCATTAATGAATCAGACATGGTATTGATGCCTGATGCAGCAAGTTTCGTACTTGACCCTTTCACCGCAGAAACCACTGCCAACATCCGTTGTGACATTCTTAACCCTGGCACATTAACAGGTTACAACCGTGACCCACGCTCGATTGCTAAGAAAGCAGAAGAGTATTTACGTTCTACCGGTATCGCTGACACAGTATTGATTGGCCCAGAGCCAGAATTCTTCCTGTTCGACGACGTTAAATACGGTTCAGACATGTCTGGTTGTTTCTACAAAGTCGATGCAGAAGAAGCTTCCTGGAACTCTGGCACTCATTACGATGAAGGCAACACGGGTCATCGTCCTGGCGTTAAAGGTGGTTACTTCCCTGTTGCACCTGTCGATTCATCACAAGACCTGCGTAGCGCTATGTGTCTCGTTCTGGAAGAGATGGGTCAAGTAGTTGAAGCGCATCACCACGAAGTGGCAACTGCCGGTCAAAATGAAATTGCGACTCGCTTTAATACCCTGACACTAAAGGCCGATGAAGTTCAGGTACTTAAGTATGTGATTCATAACGTGGCCCACGCTTACGGTAAAACAGCAACCTTTATGCCTAAGCCAATCGTAGGTGACAACGGTAGTGGTATGCACGTTCACCAGTCTCTGGCTAAAGACGGCGTTAACCTGTTTGCCGGTGACAAGTACGGCGGGTTGAGCGAAATGGCCCTGTTCTACATTGGTGGTATCATTAAGCATGCCCGTGCCATCAACGCTTTTGCTAACCCGTCAACTAACTCGTACAAGCGTCTGATTCCACATTTTGAAGCACCGGTAATGCTTGCGTATTCTGCAGCTAACCGTTCAGCTTCTATTCGTATCCCTGTAGTTCCAAGCCCCAAAGGCCGTCGTATCGAACTAAGATTCGGTGACCCTATGGCTAACCCATACCTGGCATTCTCTGCAATGTTAATGGCTGGCCTTGACGGTATTCAGAACAAGATCCACCCGGGTGAAGCGATGGATAAAGATCTTTATGATCTCCCTGCTGAAGAAGCTGCAGAGATCCCAACAGTGGCAACGTCACTGGAAAATGCACTCGAGTGTCTGGATACTGACCGTGAGTTCCTGACCCGTGGCGACGTATTCTGTAATGACTTCATCGATTCTTATATCGCACTTAAGTCTGCCGATGTTGAGCGCGTAAACCAAACGACTCACCCGGTTGAATTTGAGCTTTATTACAGCTTGTAATATGTAGCTGATTCAAATGCAACATAGTTAAAGCCCTGGATATTTCCGGGGCTTTTTTTCACCATTCACCATATTATCTTTTCGCCTCAGTGCCATTTAAGCATCAGCATTCTTAGTAACCGGTGCAGGTGTCGGCATAACCTGAACTTGGGTTACATATCTAAACCGTTAAAATCCGATGGTATTAAGCAAGTCTTGATCAGTGTATTCACTCATCACGCTACTGAATGCCAGATGCCAAACGAGCCCGTCTGTATCACTCCTACAACACATGAAACCCTTGCTAACCTCAACATCCAATCATGCTTGCAGCGTAAATTAGCCATCACTAAACAATTGATTTTAAAAGATATGAAGGTGAATAAAAAATAGACAAAACGAAAAATGTCAATTAGGATTAAATGTGACGCACATCACACTTAATTGGTAAAAAGGAATCTGCATGAACAATAAAATCAAAGCAACCTTAATCTCATTAACTCTACTATTTACCTCTACTAGCTATGCTGCCATGTCAGAAATTGCGGTCTGTAATGACTGCTCTACCCAAGAGATAAATACACTGATCAACAAACAAGCATCGGAAAATATTTATGTTGTCGACTTCGTAAATCGCACCGCGCAGAAGTTTACTTCAGATAGTGATACTAACTCTCAGCCAATTGCGGTAGCGATGTCAGTAAGTGAACTCAATACTATCAACAACAGGTATGAATACCGCAAAACACACTTAAGAGCGGTGAAACCATAGCGCTTATTGCCCTCCAGATGCTAGGTAAGGCCTTCAATAGTTCGAAGGCCTTACCTGTTAACTATGCCCCGTTAACTTCCTTTTCAATTTCACCTCCTATGAGAAACTGCTAAAACCGACATAGTCGCTAATATTAAACTCCAGTGATTAACTGACTACACTACGACTACGACTACGACTACGACTACGACTACGACTACGACTACGACTACGTTCAGCAGAGAAGACACTAGAGGTATCAACAAGCTTATAATTCATTATATTTAAAAAACACTAGACGACCGGTCTATTCTTTATTATTCTGGTCATATGAAAACAGACACTCAATTGACACGCCAGCATATTATCGACTCTGGTTACACACTCATTTCCAGCAAGGGCTTCTCTAATGTTGGCCTGTCGCAGATCTTAAAATTTGCCGATGTACCAAAAGGCTCTTTTTACCATTACTTCAAGTCAAAGGAGCAGTTCGGCGAAGAGATCATTAATAGCTACTTTAAGACTTACCTCAGCGCGATCGATGAACTTTTCGACCCAAAGCAAGGCTCTGGCCTGGAGCGACTGATGGAATATTGGTTACGCTGGCAAGCGACTCAGGGCGATACTTGTGTCGATCAAAAATGCCTCGTAGTGAAATTAAGTGCCGAAGTTGCCGATCTGTCTGAGCCTATGCGTTTAGCATTAAAAACTGGTTCTGCTGGTGTTATCAGCCGTATCGCGAACTGTATTGAGGCAGGTATTGCAGACGGTTCAATTCCTGATATGCATGGGTTTAATACCGCTGAAATGCTTTACCAGATGTGGCTAGGTGCTAGCTTGATGAACAAACTAAACCGCGATCCAAAAGTTATTGAGCGTGTGCTGGAGGCAACTCGAAAGCAACTTGCTCAAAACGCTTCAACAGTAAAATAACCAACAGAATCTATCTCTCCGCCTATGATTAAGGCGGGTATTTTTTAACGAAACACTAGACGACTGGTCTACTAACGTCAACAATAAGACAGGTCGCGAAGATAGGAAGAATTATGTACAGCTTTGACTATTACAACCCAACACATATCAGCTTTGGCGAAGGCAAGATTGCCGAGCTGGATAAGTTAGTCCCAAGCAAGGCTAAGGTACTCGTCCTTTTCGGCGGTAATAGTGCCAAACGGACAGGTACATTGGATGAAGTAAAAACGGCATTAGGCCAGCGAGATATTGTTGAGTTTGGCGGCATAGAAGCCAACCCCACCTACGAAACCTTGATGCAAGCCGTCACCATCATCAAAGAAGAGAAGATTGATTTTCTGCTGGCGGTTGGCGGTGGTTCTGTAATTGATGGAACTAAATTCGTTGCCGCTGCAGCCCTGTTTGAGGGTGAACCTTGGGATATCCTGCTAAGTTGGGGAGCTAAAGTTACAGAGGCGATGCCATTTGGTACCGTGCTTACTCTCCCGGCAACCGGTTCAGAGATGAACAGCGCCAGCGTAGTCACTCGTAAAGAGTTTCAAGCTAAGCTTTCGTTCATGAGTGACCACGTATTTCCACAATTCTCAGTACTCGACCCCACTAAAACCTTCACACTGCCTGAGCGACAGGTTGCTAACGGCGTTGTCGATGCCTTTATTCACATTACCGAGCAGTACTTAACATACCCGGTTAATGCACCTGTGCAAGACAGATTCGCCGAAGGTCTGCTACAAACCTTAATCGAACTGGGTCCAAAGGCATTAAGTCAGCCTGACGACTTCGATGTCAGAGCCAACCTGATGTGGGTCGCCACTATGGCACTGAGCGGTGTCATTGGTAAAGGTATCCCTCACGACTGGGCGACTCATATGATTGGCCATGAGTTAACCGCCCTCTACGACATAGATCATGCTCGTACTATCGCTATGATCTTACCAGGAATGCTTGATTGCCGACGTGATAGCAAACAGGAAAAGCTATTGCAATATGGCGAGCGTGTTTGGGGAATAACCCAAGGCACTATTGATGAAAGAATTGATTCAGCTATTGCTAAGACCCGTGAATTCTTCGAAGCCATGGGGATCAAAACTCGCCTTTCTGACTACGATCTGACCGCAACAAGTATTGACGAAATCATGACTCAACTTGAAGAGCACGGCATGACAGCACTCGGTGAGAAACAAGATGTCGATTTAGCCATGAGTCGAAAAATTTTAGAACGTAACTTATAAGGCATAACTAGTTGCAGGTCGGTCATATCGATCGCCTGCAAGCTAAAACCTTACAGACGATACAAATAAACGGGATAAAAAATGAACATATTGATGGTATTGACTTCTCACGACAAGCTCGGCGATACAGGATTAAAAACGGGTTTTTGGTTAGAGGAGTTTGCTAGTCCTTACTACCGTTTTAAAGACAAAAACTTCAACATCACGTTGGCATCGCCTGCTGGCGGACAGCCGCCACTGGATCCAAGCAGTGAGCAAGCAGACTTTCAAACTGCTGCAACAGAGCGCTTCAATCAAGACAGTGAAGCTCAGCAGCACTTAGCAACCACTCTGCCTTTAGCCAACATTAAAGCCGCAGATTATGATGCAATCTTCTACCCTGGCGGCCATGGCCCACTATGGGATCTGACCAATGATGCCCATTCAATTGCATTGATCCAAGCCTTTTATCAGGCGAACAAACCTGTCGGTCTGGTGTGCCATGCTCCGGGTGCCCTTAAAAATGTAAAATCAGCCGATGGCACGCCATTGGTACAAGGTAAACGGGTCACCGGTTTCACCAATACCGAAGAAGCAGCCGTACAACTAACTGATATAGTGCCATTTTTAGTCGAAGACATGATGCAAGACAACGGTGCTTTGTATAGTAAAGGTGATGACTGGGCAAGTTACCTCGCAGTTGATGGAAACCTGGTAACAGGTCAAAACCCTGCATCATCCGAGGTTGTTGCTGAAGAGGTGATTAAACAGCTAGGTTAGTTCCGACTCCCTCACTCATAACTAGGGTGCGCCTGATGGCGCACCTTCTTATGCCTTATCACGCAAAGAAATGCACATGCTCACCTTGCACCATCTTAAGTAATCGTTCGATAATCCAGATATGCGTATTTTCTCCATGATTTTTAGCCAAATAAAAGCTAATCTTGAAAGGCTTACATATGTGTAACAAAGGAACTTTTATGCGTTTAGCTCTTATATTCAGCCTTTTACTATTTACGGTGATGTCCCATGCAGCGGTTTATAAATGGGTCGACAAAGATGGCAAGATCCACTATTCAGATAAGCCAATAAATAATTCTGAAGTTGTTGAATTTAAAAGCAACACTCAGAACAAAATCACAATTCAGGCTCCCAATAATTCAACTTCTGATACAGAAGAGCAGATAGCACCTTCGACTCAATATAAAATGAGTATTCTAACGCCAGAGGAAGATGAGACCATTCGCGATAATAATGGTGATATCACTATAATGGCTACAATAACACCCGATCTTAAACCCAAACATCTACTGGTAATATTGATGGATGACAAGGTGATTGGCCCCGCACAAGAAACCCCTATCTTTAGTCTTAAGAATATTGACCGTGGTGAACACTCTTTCGTCATTAAAGCTGTAGCCCAAAATGGCAAACAACTTGCAACGACTCCACCAAGGAAGATCTTTCTCCACAGAGCCATAATAAACAATAAGACAAAAGCTACCCCTTTTAATTAAGTTAGACAAATAACACTATAAAATTATGTAGTTAAGCTTTTAGTCAATCAGGTATAACTCAGTGGAAGAAAGTTGCAGAGTGCACCAATTTGGTGCACCATGATGGTGCAGTAAGTCAACTTGGAGCACTGATGGATATAAAACACCTGTTCAATAACCTTGTCACAGCAGTCATGGTTATCGATGTAGATCTCAAGCTTTGCTATGCCAACGCAGCGGCAGAGCAGCTCTTAGGTGTGGGAAGTCACCGCTTAACCGAACATGTTCTATCAGACAGTTTCCAAATCCTTGGCGTAAATACCGACTTATTGAGTAAGGCTATCAGAGAAAACCAAGGGCTCACAGTAAATACCGCAGCTCTGGTAACACTGGACAACCAACATCATACCGTAGACATAACGCTCACCCCCTTGGAACAGGAACAGGGATTAGGCCTGTTAGAGCTCAGGCAGGTCGATCAACAGAGGCGTATTCATCAACAACTTACTTTAGATGCACAGCAACAGGCCGCTCAATATTTAGTAAGAAACCTGGCCCATGAGATAAAAAACCCTTTAGGAGGACTTCGTGGTGCAGCGCAACTGCTCTCCCGGGAACTCCATGATCCTCAGCTTAATGAGTTTACTGATCTTATTATCGAGCAAGCTGATCGACTAAGAAATCTGGTAGACAGATTGCTCGGCCCTCAAAGACCAACCCAACATAGCCTGCATAATATCCATGAAGTTGTTCAAAAAGTACTTAATCTTGTGAACATGGCTCTTCCGGCGAATATCTGCCTAAAGCAAGATTACGACCCTTCCATACCCGATATTCAAATGGATCCCGAACAAATTCAACAGGCCGTGCTAAACATAGTCCAAAATGCAATTCAGGCGCTCGACAGGACTGGTGGGGAAATATTGATAAAGACACGCACTCAGCACCAAGTCACTATTGGCACCTTGAGACACAAACTTGTATTAGCCTTGTCCATCATAGACACCGGACCCGGTATCAAACCTGAAATATTAGATACACTTTTTTACCCTATGGTGACGGGTCGTGATAACGGCTCAGGACTTGGCTTATCGATTGCGCATAATTTTGCTCGGCTACATGGCGGTAGAATTGATTGCCACTCCAAGCTTGGGAGGACTGAATTCACAATCTTGCTTCCCATAAAAAACTAGTGAACATAAGTAAATGATAAAAAATGATAAATAAGAGCAGATAGGGGTAAATCATGAGTATAACGGAACAAGTTTGGGTGCTCGATGATGACAGCTCTATTCGCTGGGTAGTAGAAAGAGCTTTAAAAGGGGCCAATATTAGCTGCGCCAGTTTTGCAGCGGCTGAATCACTCTGGGAAGCGCTCGAGCTCGCACAGCCTAAAGTCATAATTTCAGACATTAGAATGCCGGGCACAGATGGGTTGAGTCTGCTCGAACGTATTCAAATTCACTATCCCCACATTCCTGTAATAATAATGACCGCACACTCAGATTTAGATAGTGCCGTGAGCGCATATCAAGCTGGGGCGTTCGAATATCTACCCAAACCATTTGATATCGATGAGGCCATTGCACTTGTAGAGCGAGCATTGACTCACTGTACAGAGCAGGCAAGTAGCACTCCAGAGGAGATACAGGTTAAAGCGCCTGAGATCATAGGAGAAGCGCCTGCTATGCAGGAGGTGTTTCGTGCAATTGGCCGTCTTTCACGATCTTCTATCAGCGTGCTGATTAATGGTCAGTCCGGAACTGGTAAGGAGCTGGTTGCAGGTGCACTGCACAAGCACAGTCCACGAAAAGAAAAACCATTTATCGCAATTAATATGGCAGCGATCCCTAAAGATCTGATTGAGTCTGAACTCTTCGGCCATGAGAAAGGAGCGTTTACCGGTGCGGCAGGTATCAGACAAGGCCGATTTGAACAGGCAAATGAAGGCACGCTTTTTCTTGATGAGATAGGTGATATGCCACTCGATGTCCAGACACGCTTATTAAGAGTACTTGCGGATGGCCAATTTTATCGAGTCGGTGGACACTCTCCCGTTCAGGTTAATGTGAGGATCATCGCAGCCACTCATCAGGACCTTGAACAATTAGTACAGAAAGGAGATTTCAGGGAAGATCTATTTCACCGTCTTAATGTGATAAGGGTTCACCTACCACCATTGTCGCAGCGACGGGAAGATATCCCTCAGCTTGCTCGTCACTTCCTCTCTTCTGCCGCTAAAGAGATAGCTGTTGAACCTAAGGTATTGACCTTAGAAACTGCTAAAAAGCTTTCGGAATTGCCATGGCCGGGAAACGTGCGTCAGCTTGAAAACACCTGCCGCTGGTTGATGGTGATGGCATCCGGACAGGAAATTTTACCTCAAGATCTCCCACCAGAACTACTCAAGGAATCCAGTAAACCCAGCATGGACCGTTCCGGTCAAACTGCCGATTGGCAGGAGTCTTTAAAGAACTGGATTAACCAACGTTTGACGGAAGGTGAAAGCGATCTACTAACCGAAGTGCAGCCGGCTTTTGAACGCATATTACTTGAGACGGCTCTGGAACACACTAACGGCCATAAACAAGAAGCGGCAAAGCGACTTGGTTGGGGTCGCAATACACTCACACGGAAATTGAAAGAGCTGGCAATGGAATAGCATTTCTCAAGCAAAAAGCCTGCTGTATCAGCAGGCTTTTTTTGTGTCTACGGCTCTAAACAAAGCAAAGAAGCCTGTCATGGTCTTTCATTGGCATCCTTGCCATCAAGGCATTTACTAACCCTAAGCATCAGATGGTGGACCCGCTCTATATATAGGAGCGTGCTTGAGCCGCCATGCTTACATTACACATGAGCCATTCCCGGCTAAAGCCGGTCCTACACCTTCCCCATGTTCGAGTGGTAATTCTTGTAGCAAAGAGTCCACGCGAAAAATGAAAAAAGCCCGTTGCGTGAGCAACGGGCTTTATCGACTCTCTTAACGAGAAATTAGGCACCTGTCATGGTCAGCTTCGAGCAGAGCTCTTCGCGTTCTCCCGCAGCATCAAACTCCGTTTAATAAGCGCAGCGGTATCACCCTACTATCACATGAAAGGGAACATGCTACGCATGTGCTATATATATTCCCCATGTTCGAGTGGACATTTCAAAAACCGTTAAACGAAAAATCCCCAACACGAAGTGCTGGGGATTTTTCGACTCTCTTAAAGAGAAATTAGGCGCCTGGAAATGACCTACTCTCACATGGGGAGACCCCACACTACCATCGGCGCAATTGCGTTTCACTTCTGAGTTCGAGATGGGATCAGGTG
>NZ_RXNV01000011.1 GCF_003966265.1 Shewanella atlantica
ACTTGCATGTGTTAGGCCTGCCGCCAGCGTTCAATCTGAGCCATGATCAAACTCTTCAATTAAAGTTTTTTTGTTCTCATCCTATTAGGGATGAAGAACGGCTCAATGAATTATACTGTTTATATAGTGACCCGAACTAAGTTCGAGTCTATGAACACTCATTCATTGAGTAATATTTTGATTGCCGACATTCCGAAGAACAGAAGACAATTTCGAATAACTCAACACCTGTGAGTGTCCACACAGATTTCTTGTTTCGTATTGTTAAAGAACGTTTGCCGCTTTGGGCTAGGGCTGCGTATTCTACGCTTTCCTTAGTTGGCGTCAAGTGCTTTTTTAAAAAGTTTTTTAATCGTTTAAAACGAGTTAAAAACCATTGTAAAACTTGGCTAACTTGTTGCCCTGTCTCGGTGCTACCTTACTTTGCTTAACGCTTTGAAAGGCTGCTGTGCCGTGTCAGTGGATGCGCATTATAGGGATGTGAGCCGAGAGCACAAGGGCTTTTTAACGAAAAAACGATCTTTTTTAAGATCCGGCTTTTAGCCACATAGTACCCACTAATTACCCCCAGAGTTATCCACATAACATCTCCTTTGGGGGTAATTTGGCTACCTAATCACTGTTTAGGGCCGCATCCTGTTACACAGGATCTTGATGGATGATCACTTCAGCATGGTCAAATGCGCTTCTTAACCTTTCCTCGGTTTCATCTGCGATAGTATGGGCATCTCTTAATGTAAGAGCACCATCCAACTCTAAGTGGCATTGAATGAAGGTGGTCTTTCCTGACTCGCGCGTTCTAAGATCATGAAATCCATTTACCCTTGGGTCTTGCTGAATCAACTCAACAATCTTTAATCGAGTATCGGCATCCAACTCCCGATCTAACAATGACTGAATAGAGCGGTAGCCTAATCCAATGGCTTGTTGGCCAATAAATATCGCAATAAGAATGGCAAACAAGCCATCGGCCCACCACCAGCCATACTGAGATAAGACTAATGCAAGTAATACTGCCGCATTCAAGAACAGATCTGACTTATAGTGCAACGCATCGGCTTCCACTACCGTACTGGAGGTCTCTGCTAAGGCTCTTTTTTGTAGTAAGACCAAAGCAAACGTTAATACTATAGCGATGATGGATACGACGACACCAAGCATTGGATGATTAATTGGTGCAGGATTTATTAATCTGTCGCCACCGTGAAACAGTAACAGAAATGCTGAACCCAGAATGAATGCTGACTGCGCTAAGGCTGCCAGAGGTTCAGCCTTACCATGTCCGTACCTATGATCCTGATCGGCCGGTACGATTGCATAGCGGATAGCGATAAAGTTAACAACTGAAGCAAGCGCATCGGCAAATGAATCAGTTAATGACGCTAGCATACTGGCCGAACCTGAGTACATCCAAGCCGCCATCTTGATAATAATAAGGGTCAAGGCAGTAGCCACAGCTGCGCGGCTAGCTAACTTGACCCAGAAATCGTATTGGGAAGTTTGTTTCATAGGATCATATTTCTACTATCTATAGCTACTATCATTATCTATTAGATAGCAGGGGAAGCACATGAACCTAAGTGTATCTTAAATCATTCTAAAATACTGACGACTATCGCGAACCTTTACGTTCGTGACGAGAGTGTCCCTTTTCGAAATTCTCCTTGAACTTAATTTGCTGCTCAGGAGTCAGTAGCTTATATATATAATTCTGAACTTTAAGCATGCCTACAGCCTTATCTTGGCGCTTCTCATGCTTTTGCTGCATGAGTAGTTTTACTTGAGATTCATCGAAACTATCAGCTGTGATCAAAGCTAGCATTTCAGCTTTATGTGCCTGTCGCTCATCACTCGTTGGACGGCTATCCTGCATTGACTCTTTCTGGGCTTTCATCAATGATTTGATTTCGGTGCGCTGTTCATCGGTTAAATCTAATCCTCTGAACATCTTCTTCATATCACTCTTCATACCACCATTATGATGCCCCATTCTGTCACTCTTCATATGGTAGCCACTTTCCTGGCATCGAGTCTGCTGTTCTGCATACACGCTTGTCGCTAATAACGCGGTACTGGCCACGACGGCAAGTAGCCCTGCTTTCAAAGTATTCGCTTTCATATAACTGGCCTCTAATTTTATGGGGTGATCCCCTTGATTCGACACTAGCTATTTTAGCGCCCCCTATGTAAGTCAGGGTTTTGGTTTCGTAAAAGACTGTAAATATAGTAATACTGACTATTACAGCCTATGACTGCATTGTTATCTTTACGTAGAATTACATTGATAAACTGCAATTGACATCCAAAAGCGTATACTTTCCATGTAAGCGTCTTGTATTAAGGTAGAGAAATTTAATGAGCCAGATATTACTGATCGATGATGACTTAGGCCTGTCTGAGTTATTGGCCCAACTCCTTGAGTTAGAAGGGTTCGAACTCACGCTGGCCCACGATGGACAAGCGGGGCTAGAACTCGCACTCGAACAGCAATTTGATCTGATTCTTTTAGACGTGATGCTACCTAAACTCAACGGTTTTGAAGTGCTAAAGGCACTACGTGCCAGCAAACAGACTCCGGTGCTGATGTTAACGGCGAGAGGAGATGAAATTGACAGGGTTGTCGGACTAGAAATAGGGGCCGATGACTACCTGCCTAAACCATTCAATGATAGAGAACTCATTGCCAGAATAAAGGCCATTATAAGACGCTCAAATATTTTGCCAGATGAAAAGGCGACGACTGTACACGAATATGGTGATATTCAACTCGACCCCGGCAGACAAGAGGCTTATTGCCAAGATCAACTGCTCATATTAACAGGAACAGAATTCGGCCTATTGTTTGAGATGTTACAAAATGGCGGTGAGTTAATCAGTAAAGAGATGCTAAGCGAAAAAGTGCTGGGCAAAAAGCTGATGCCATTCGATCGTAGCCTGGATATGCACCTTTCAAATTTACGAAAAAAGTTACCAGAGCGCACCGATGGTCGACCACGAGTCAAGACAATCCGAGGTAAGGGTTACATTTGGCTGCCGTAATGATCAGAGATAGACTTCCGAATCGAATTTTTATTAAATTACTGCTCGGCTTTTGGCTTTGTAGCTCCTTGATCATTGCCATCGTCGGCATGCTTCCTCTACTACAGCAAAGCCACGATCGTGCCCCATTACCCCCTCATTTAAATAACCTGCTCGCAAGATTTGCAGAGCGGATTATAGAGGACCCTAAGATAATTCAAGACAACCAGTTCAGGCATCTTAACCACCGTCGTGATTTTAAGGGGAAACCGATTCGATTTTATCTGGTAAATGATCAAGGAAGAGTCATCAATACCGAGAAAGTGTCACGCGGCATGCGGCGATTCATGCTGATGGCTGAGGAAGCCAGTGAGCCAATCAGTCATCAATTTAAAAATGAGTTGCTCTTTGGGCCTTACGACTTCGATGTTGGAGGAAAACAATACTCATTATATGGGCGATTTAATGATCATCATCCAAGACCCTGGTTTTTCTTCTTCGCGGAAAACAAACTGCTCACGCTAACACTGGCAATCACATTATCCGGACTAATATGTGGGTTACTCGCCTGGCACTTAGGTAAACCACTTCGAACACTTAGGCTTAGTGCCGATGCGCTCGCCAATGGCGATCTGACCAATCGAGTCGACAAGGCTACGACCAAACGAAAAGATGAGATTGGTCAATTGGCTCAGGCTTTCAACGGCATGGCCGACTCAGTTGAAAATATGGTTAATAGCCAACAAAGACTCATCAGTGATATTTCACACGAGCTTCGTACACCGCTGACCCGATTGCAACTCGCGCTAGCCTTAGCTCGAAAGAAGGGTCAGGAATCGACAGAAACAGAGCGGATTGCCTATGAGGCTGAGCAGTTAGAGAAGATGATTTCAGAGCTACTAGAGTTATCTAAAGTCAAACTAAATGCTCATGAACACAAAATACACTTGGGCTTGGCCGAAACATTAGGGCAGGTGCTCGACGATGCAGAGTTCGAGGCTGAACAACAAGGTAAGAGTTTATCAATCGAGATAGATGAGGATATAGAGTTACCTCTCTATCCTAAGCCTCTGTCCCGTGCGATAGAAAACCTGTTACGCAATGCGATTCGTTACTCACAAGCTTCGGTCTCAATAAAAGCGCACAAGAACATGGACATGGTGACGATTGAGATAAGCGATGATGGCCCGGGCATAGAAAATGAACAAGATCTGCAGGCGATCTTCAAACCCTTCTATCGTCCTCAATCGGCACGAGAGCGAGAGTCTGGAGGTTGGGGATTAGGGCTCGCCATTACCGAGGCCGCTATACTTGCCCATCAGGGAAGCATTACAGCGGCAAATATCGAACCCCACGGGCTAAATGTGACTATAGCGCTTCCTTGTTAAGCCGCAGACGCCACCCTCTCCTGCACCAACCAGGCAGAGAACTCTAACTTGTCCGGGATACGCTTATCTGAGTGTCCCATCAGATGGGTTAATGCATAACTGAATTGATAATACATCTGCACGTCACCACTATGCTTGTTGGCATCGTCGCTATTTATCATGGCGCCGCGTAAATAGTTGACGACTAACTCGGCCCTGTCGAAACCGGCGACATCACCAACTTGGCTAATCAAGCCCTTATTCCACTGCTCATATTGAGAGTGAAGCTTCTCGAAGCGGTGGCGGTAATACTGAGTTGCTTGTACTAAAATCTCAGCATTTGGCATCACACGTTCGATGACAAAACGTTGATTGGATAACGTATCTCGCAGACGCCAACAATGATGAAATAATATGCGCCTTAATGGATCGCTATAGTTGATATCATCTTCTTTGGCTTGAGCCAGCCAGCGGCTGTAATCGGCGCACGCTACTGCGACGATGAGATCGGCCTCGGAGGGAAAGTGATTATAGATGGTTCCTTTTGAGATCTGGCTTGCCTTTACCAGGTGTGAGCGACATAGATCGAATGTCTTGTGCCCTTGCAGACACCTTTGAGCGACCTCTATCAGGTAGTTACCACGCTGCTCCCAGTTACTCATAATCAACCTCACCAAACCTTTAGTAAACAATCTAATTTCAACTTCACAAACATAAGATAACAAGCTTCACTAAAGTTCGATATTGAGTAATATGGGTAGCACTATTAATTATCTCAATATCAACGGCCGTGACTTATGCTTAAGAGCGAACTATTAGAAGGCTTTATCGCTGTCGCCGAGTGCGGAAATTTATCCAAGGCTGCGGAGAAGATCTGCCGAACTCAATCGACCCTAAGCTTACAGATTAAGAAGCTCGAAGAGAGTGTGGGTCAGTCCCTGCTATTGAGAGATAATAAAGGTGTTTCGTTAACAGAGGCGGGTGAAACCCTGCTCAACTACGCTTACAAGATGATGCAGCTAAATTCTCAGGCACTCGACGAGCTTAAGGAGTGCCAGAATAAAGAGGTGATTCGTTTAGGTGTTCCTACCGATTACATTAACCGTTATCTCAGTAGTAGCCTGCTGGAATTTATTCGGGAATTCACCTGTATCGAATTAGTGATAGATACCGATGTCAGCGGTAACCTCTATAAGCGTCTGCATCAGGGGGAGTTCGATGTTATCGTCGCGACTCACTGGCAAACACCAGCACCAGGACATGGTGAGCAGCTATTTGAACGACGCTTTCTCTGGGTTGCAGCCAAGGGCGGCAATGCTCACAAACGTAACACTATACCTATGGCGCTCTACCCTGAAAACTGCCCTATTCGAGCCCAGGTCTTTGCTAATCATCAGATATCGATGCGTCAGATAAACGTTTTGCTTTCCACCCCCTCACCTACTGCTCTATGCATGGCAGTTGAGAATGATTTAGCCATAGCGCCTATCGCAGAGTTTAGGATTAACGACAATATGGAAGTTCTCGATCATATCGAGCATAACTTACCCCCTTTGCCAATGTTTAATGAGTCTCTGTATCTCAACCCCGATACCCAAACTGAAGCGACTAAGCAGTTGATCACCTTACTTAAGGCTCACACAGAAAAGTACCGGCAATAACGTACTCGTCATGTTGTCCCGCAAAAAAGGAGGCTTTAAGCCTCCTTGAACTAGTCTTTAATATCGCAACTTCAGCAATAAATCACTTTACCAATATGCTCTCTTAATTAATTTAAAGCGCATATTTAACCGAGAGTATGGCCTAATATACCTGCCGGTATTCAATGAGTCGCAGCGCCTAAACTCGAACAAAAAAACTGAAGAGACTAAACAATTAACCACCTTACTTAAGGCTCATACAGAAAAGTACCGGCAATAACGTACTCGTCATGTTGTCCCGCAAAAAAAGGAGGCTTTAAGCCTCCTTGAACTAGTCCTTAATATCGCAACTTCAGCAATAAATCACTTTACCAATATGCTCTCTTAATTAATTTAAAGCGCATATTTAACCGAGAGTATGACCTAATATACCTGCCGGTATTCAATGAGTCGCAGCACCTAAACTCGAACAAAAAAACTGAAGCGACTAAACAATTAACCACCTTACTTAAGGCTCATACAGAAAAGTACCGGCAATAACACACTCGTCAATTTTGACCCGCAAAAAAGGAGGCTTTAAGCCTCCTTGAACTAGTCTTTAGTCTCGCAATTTTAGCAATCAATCACTTTGCCAACATGCTCGATTAAGTAAGTTAAAGCACATATTTAACCGAGAAAATAACTCGGTTTAACTCACCTTTATCGCCATTTTGTTTCGTGTTTTCAGCATACATATACTCAACGCCGACGGTCATTGGCTTAACCGGTGAATAAAGTAAGTTCACATAACCTGAATACGACTCTTCATTCACGCTACCGCCAGTTAGTGCAACATCATTATCGGCTTTAAAACCTGAAACGGTGAAACTTGAACGCCACTTATCATTCCACCAATGACGATATGAAGCAAAGCCACCATAAGAACTGATAGTCTCAATATCTCCGTCGCTGTTTAATACACCGGCATTAGCATAGTTGAGCGCCATATAGCGGCCCATGCCATCACCCACTGTCGCAGAAAGTTTAATATCATCACTGCCAACAGGAATAACACCCGTAGCACTGACTCCATAGCCCATTTCCTGAGTATCTAAGCCACCTTTCTCAATGTTTAGCTGCCTCGCTAAACCGGCAATAGTGAACTTAGCACCACCTTGGGTTTTAAAATTGTAACGCGCAACAAAATCCGGAACCATACCACTGCCGCTGGTAATGCGGGCGCCGCCACCAAATGGAGTCACTGTCGTCTCAGGGGTTTCTACCGCGAACTGGAAGCCGCCATTGGTATAACGAACCAGAGACTGACGAACAAACGGAGTACCTTCAGCCGCGCCAACAAAATCTAAGTTCTCAGGAAGCGCACCAGGGTTTTGGAACGTACTCCAGGTCTGACCTACAGTCCAGTTATCGAAATTAACGATTGCATGACGAATACGCGGGGAGTAACTATTTGAAACGCGTTCATTACCATCTGCATGGGTCATAAAATCAAGTTCGATAAATCCACTGAGTTTATGCCCGTCAATATCAGTACTGGTTTTGAAGTTAAAGCGAGATTCACGAGCCTGAAAGTCGACAACTTGCTCACCATTACCTTCTACGCCATAAATAGTACCTGGCACGTAAAACTGTCTGGAAATATACCCTGAACCTGGTGCACCATTGCTGTAATCACTGAACATGACATCCGTTTTTACATATCCACCAAATTTAAACTCTGTATCTCCTGCCTGTACATTCATACATGGAGCACTTAAGGCAACAACGACTGCGGTTCCAATTAAACTAAGCTTTCCTGAAAATATATTATTTTTCATCACATCACCGTTATATTTTTATTGTTAAAATAACCTTCCCTAAAAGAAGTTAATAAAGGGAAGGTGTTCCACATAACTGCCGTTCAACACCAATAAGCAGATAACATCACCTTTTAGGTTGTTCGGCATATCCAATTGCCCAGACCAAAACTATTTTTGCAGGGAACAACCGACCAGGCACTTGTCATTGTGAAAAAACCAACCATATTCAGAAAACACTAACCAAATATGGCTGGTAGCTTCGGTTTAGACCGAAGATGGGAAACTAACGAAACTTCAGCACATTACTGCTTATGCTTATCAAACTTAAACGTATGGCAGTTGTTGCACATAGGCTGCTTAGGCTGGTGTTCACCATGACACTCAACACAAGGCAGTTCTTTACCATAGTGAAGGTTGTTATGTGGGTTTTGCCACTTATCCTCTTCGCTACGTGCTGTCTGCTCTACCAGCTCTTCTACATCATGACACTGCAAGCAGGAACCATCTGAAGGGTAGGTTTTGGTACCTTGGTCATGACAACTCTTACAACCTGAGTCATACACCATCTCGTGATAGTCACGCTTATCTCTTGCTTGTGCCGACAAAGCCAGACAGCAGCCTAGAACCAGCGCAAGTGCGGTATTCATTTTATTATTCATAATACTCATTACTCATTCCTCTTATTAGCTGGCCGGATTAGGCGTCCATGACACTTCTTGCTGCTGTCATACCCATCACCATACATTCAGGAATTGAGCAACTACCCAGACGGCTCACACCATGAACACCACCACACACTTCACCGGCAGCATAAAGCCCCTTAATCGGCTGACCTGTGAAGCTATCTTTCACTTCGGCTTTAGTCGTGATCTGCACACCACCTTGACAGTAATGTACCTTTGGCCATAAACGAACTACGGTGAAAGGTGCTTCGATGAACTTGTCTTTCGCCTTAGTCATATTTTTGCCAAACTGCTTATCATCACCTGACTTAACGTAACTGTTGTACTCTTCGATCTGTGCCTTAAGTGGCTTCACCGGCACCTCGAAGTGCTTAGCCAACTCTTCGACCGTGTCGAACTTCCAGCCTACGTTGTACTTAATCACTTTCTTGGTATTAGGATGCTTCTTAGAGTGCTTGTAGCTGGTGATCAAGATAGGAGGTAGCGCCTCACCTTTCTCATCACGGCAAGATAACTCTGCATCGGCACGCGTCTTACGGTCGGCAATTTCATTCATGAAACGCTTACCGGTCAGGCGGTTGATCGCCATTGAATGAGGGAAGTTATAGATGGAGTAGTTAGACACATATCCGAAACCACCTTCATCAGGTGATGCCCAAGGACCCGATTGGATATGAGCCATATGTACTGGGATTGCACCGATACGGAACATCTCGTACATACCTTCACCAGTCGCACCCGGTGCGTTGGTACAACCCACTTCTGATGTCAGAGTTGGATCTTGTGCCATACGTAGGTTGATGTTTTGAGCGAAACCACCGGTTGCCGCAATCACACCGCGCTTAGCACGAATGTAAACTACCTTGCCCGAGTCTTCCTCTTTGAAGTAGTAGCCTTCACGCATTTTAACGCCTTCAACTTTACCGTCTTCACCAATGATGAAGCCTTCAAATTTAGAGCGGTTATGGGTTTTAACACCAATGCGCTTACACTCTTTGTAAAGCGGTTGAGTGATACCGGCACCACAACTCACTGTAGTCTGGTAAGTACGGGCAACTGAGTGGCCACCTAACTGCTGTAGATATGGGTGGTATTCAGAACCTGCATCCATAGTCATCTGCAGCGCTTCAACAGCATGCTCAGCGACATGACGCAGCAGCCCTTCATCGGCAACACCACGACCAGACTTCATCTGATCCGCTACCATTCTGTCAACTGAATCTTTTACACCTTCTTGCTTTTGCATCGGGGTACCCGGTGCAGCGAAAAGACCGCCATTAATGGCTGAGTTACCACCAAAATATGACATCTTCTCGAAGATATGAACGTCTTTTGCACCTTTACGCGTAGCTTCGATTGCTGCGGCTAGACCCGCAAAACCAGAACCAATAATTAGGACTTCAACTTCTTTGTCCCATTTTACACCGTCCGCTTTTTCAGAAATGGCCATTGCTGGAGAAGCTATTGCTACACCCGCAGCAGCTCCCATTCCTTTAATGAAATTACGGCGTCCAAGCAGATTTACATCACTCATCTGTCATCACCTTTTTTGTTTTAATCGACATGGTGATCATAAAGATGGAATGAGTTCCAAAACGAGAGTTACAAAACAGTTAATTCCAAACAAACTGATAACACGCTCAAAGTTTCGCCTGGGTTCAAATTCGCCTAAAATTACAACTTTAGGGGTGTTTTGGAATCAGTTCCAAAACCAAATGGAAGGCTCGAAAGGCAAGGAAAATCAAGTCCTCCCCCTTCTAAAATTGTTTCATGCTTAATTAGCTATTTCCGGTTTACTGAAACTTCAAGAAAAATAACAGTGAGAAATCATGCTAAACCGGAACTCATATGCTCAAAAATCTGAAAATAGATAGAGATATGTATTACGAGTTAAGATTAAACTTCGGACACAAGAGCAAGAAGCACCTTCCGGTGCTCCCACTATTACATGTCTACGCGTCCTCAGGAATTGGAGTAGAGAAGCCAACACTAAGCTCCTATATCGAGTGCTTTAACCACATATATAGAGAAGAGATTTTAGAGATACGATTAGTTGAAATTCTCAGAGTAGTACCTGAAGTGAGCAATAAATGAATGAGCAATTTTATAAAGAGCAGCCAGTTCATTCGCTTGAAGATAACGCTGCGAGGGAATATTTGGCTAACTAGGGACTAGGAAAACTATATCTAAATAGGACAAAAATTGAGGTACCAGCATAGATCACTTCATAATGCTAAAGTCGTCAATACTGCTGAAAAATAATATAGATAAGCTACCGGGAGCTTTGGCAACTTATCTATACCACTAACTTCTAAATCCTTTAGAAGTAGTAACCGAAGTTGATGTTAACGCGCTTGTCCCAGTCATCACCCATCTCAGGAAGGCCAACATGGTCATTATTCGCCGTTGAGAAGGTCATGTTTTTACCCATGATAAAGTCGATCATGGTGTAAGTTGCACCGGCAGAGATAGCAACACCTGTCACGTTTTGCAGACTGTCATCGTAGCTGCTATCGGCAACATCGGGTGTCATCAAGCCAAAGTCGTTATAGAACTTCAGGCTTCCCCAATCGGTTGTAACGGTTTTCGCGATGTTCGCGCTGTAAGCCTGTCCTTTTGAAGCAATTTCATATTGCCAGCTCACCACTGAGACACCAATCTTATTAGCATCTGCGCTATCGGCTGCATCATACTCATACTGCATCGCCTGTAACTGCAGATTCCAGCCATTGAAGCTGCTATCGAGGTGTGCGGCTACTGCATAACGATCACCGGTATTACCGGTTTTGCTATTGTAGATCTGTCCCGCTTCGACCGAGCCGCCGAATGTGGTCGAGCCACCTTCATGTTCAATTTTGTAGGTCTGGCGCAGATTTAACTGGTTAGTCTCTTCATTATTGTACTCGGTGCCATTAATGGTTCCGGTATAAAGATCGGTCGCATAACGTTTGTTTTCACTTGCACCGTATTCGGCATTCTTATAGAACGCCATATCGGTATGCCAGCCATTCTTCTCATAAACCGCTTTAACACCAATATCATGGTCATCTTCGAAGCCAAGGTAGTAAGGAATACCGAACCAGAAGCTATTAGAGATAAAGCCGGGGTTACCAAATGGGACCTTGTTAATACCAAACTGAAACTGCCAATCGGTATTAAGTTCATAATAGCCATAACCATACTTAATATAATCGGTACTGGAAGTAAATCGATATTCGGCAGACAGTCCCCAATCACCGGTTTTGCCATTAAACTTGATAGCAGCCATATCAAAAGTTAGATCGCCGGCTTTATCCTTTGAACTTTCACTATAATCTTTATAAGCGTAGTTCACACGTACTGCGCCACCAACATTGATTCCGTCTTCAGCCTGAGCTAAAGTCGAAATTCCAGATAGTGCGATAGCACTCGCTACCATAGACAGCAGGAACTTATTCGTTCTCATCATTATCACCATTTATATTATTTTATTATCTTCAGACAAACACTTAAACTGAATGTACAAACCAAACTCTATTTGACATTTAAACTCCGGCTTAATACTTATAAATAGTTTTCATTGTAATAAACCGGAAATATTAATGTGGAATAATCAAAAATTAACGATTACCACTTTACTTTAGTCAGGTCACACTGAATAACTTCGCCGCGATTTGCGGGTGTACCAGGATTTTTAGCTGACTCGCAAAGCAATGTTGTACCATAGTCATTACGCTTGTCATGTGCATTACTTCTTGCCCAAACAGACACAATTGCACGCTCTTCCGGTTTAGCTTCACAGCTGCCATCTACATCAAATGCATGAATGGTATTTTGATGAAAATAGAGCAGAGGATCTTGCTCTGCGCTCCCCGCTTGCCACATAGAAGCTTCGTTAGCTTGACTCGCGTCAAATTGAACCCGACGCATCTTGTTATCTTCTTTTACCGTCTTAACCAGTGGAGAGTCTTCTCTTACAGCAAAGCTCTTGAATTGCTTTGCACATGCAGGCTTACGCATGTTGTAGTAGATCTCTGAGATGGCGTGATTGTGATATGGGTACAGGGTATCGACAGATTGCACTGTCATCCCCACTTCAGCACCAACTTTTTCGCCGTTAATTTCGTCGATACGCAGCAAGCCCCAATGGCCGAACACTTCGGCGTAGGCGTAGCCACCACGAATATTGTCGAAGTTCTTATCGTTACGCTTGCTCTCTTCACCATACATAGGGAACCAACCTGCAGCAGCCCATAAGTTTGGTAACGCATTCGCACTTACATCATATGGGAAAGAGGATGGCATTTTAACTTCGTTGCCTGTGACCATCTTGGCGAAGTTTTTAGTGAACTTCTGCCCTATTTTTCTGACCTCTTTATTGGTCACGTTAGTATTAAAAAAATCTTCGAACGATGTACGCTTGGCCCACTGTGCTACCGGAGAGTTCTTCTCCAGTTCGCCACCCGGACTGTAGATCCAGCTAACATCTCTCCGTGCACCAAAACATTGCTTGGCTTTTTCAGGGTTATTGATCACCTGATAGATATTTTTCACCATGATCTTCATGTCACGGCGATCCATGATGCACATTTTCTTACCACCTTCGGTGGAATCGAACAGTGCCTCATCAGAGTTAATACAGTTACTCTCTTCACCATTTGTTAATGCATGAGCATAGGCTTTTAAGTAAGTTAAAGTCTCATCCCATAAAATATCTACATATTTCTGATCTGCTTTTGAATAATTTGGCACTTCACCCAAACACTTAAATTCAGCATCTTTAATATCATTGATATCGAGAAAACTTGGAGTCTCTACTGCATAAGCACTATTAACCAATGCCAAGCTTAAAAAAATCGCATTTTTTTTCATAATAGTTCCATCACCACATCGTATTATATTAAGAGTAGATTATTATTTGTTTATTTAACTTTTACATCTAACTATAAAGGTATTCTTACACTACAATTTAAAACTTTAAAAATGTTTTATCACACCATTAAATTAAAAACTGAACTTACACCTCAAACTAACACCGCAACTCAAATCAACTTTACAATATTGAATTAACTTCACGCTTTTAACTTTTTTTGCAACTCACTTAATGAACATTTCGTCAGAAACAAATTTAATCAGCCAACATTTGAACTCATTTAAATTTCAAAGCCCCTCCACTAACAATATTAAGGAAGGGGGGGGCACACAGAAGACCAATAAGAGATAAATTTTATCTTTGCAGGGATATTTACTTCTTAATAGTAAACATGAATAACACTTTAATAACTAAAAAACCAACCGCAAATAGATGGGGGATTTACGGTTGGTCTATAAAAGTTACAACTAAGCGTAATTATTACTCTTTATGCTTATCAAACTTGAAAGTATGACAGTTACTACATATAGGCTTCTTCGGCGCATGTTCACCATGACACTCTACACAAGGCAGATCTTTACCATAGTGAAGGTTATTATGTGGGTTTTGCCACTTATCCTCTTCGCTACGTGCTGTCTGCTTTGCTAACTCATCAATATCATGACACTGCAGGCAGGAGCCATCAGAAGGGTAGGTTTTAGTACCTTGGTCATGACAACTCTTACAACCTGAGTCATACACCATCTCGTGATAGTCACGCTTGTCTCTTGCCTGTGCTGACAGGGCCAGACAACAGCCAAGAACCAGCGCAAGTGCGGTATTCATTTTATTATTCATAATACTCATTACTCATTCCTCTTATTAGCTGGCCGGATTAGGCTTCCATGACACTTCTTGCTGCTGTCATACCCATCACCATACATTCAGGAATTGAGCAACTACCCAGACGGCTCACACCATGAACACCACCACACACTTCACCGGCAGCATAAAGCCCCTTAATCGGCTGACCTGTAAAGCTATCCTTCACTTCGGCTTTAGTCGTGATCTGCACACCGCCTTGACAGTAATGTACCTTTGGCCATAAACGAACTACGGTGAAAGGTGCTTCGATGAACTTGTCCTTCGCCTTAGTCATATTTTTGCCAAACTGCTTATCATCACCTGACTTAACGTAGCTGTTGTACTCTTCGATCTGTGCCTTAAGTGGCTTCACCGGCACCTCGAAGTGCTTAGCCAACTCTTCGACCGTGTCGAACTTCCAGCCTACGTTGTACTTAATCACTTTCTTGGTATTAGGATGCTTCTTAGAGTGCTTGTAGCTGGTGATCAAGATAGGAGGTAGCGCCTCACCTTTCTCATCACGGCAAGATAACTCTGCATCGGCACGCGTCTTACGGTCGGCAATTTCATTCATGAAACGCTTACCGGTCAGGCGGTTGATCGCCATTGAATGAGGGAAGTTATAGATAGAGTAGTTAGACACATATCCGAAACCACCTTCATCAGGTGATGCCCAAGGACCCGATTGGATATGAGCCATATGTACTGGGATTGCACCAATACGGAACATCTCGTACATACCTTCACCGGTCGCACCCGGTGCGTTGGTACAACCCACTTCAGATGTCAGAGTTGGATCTTGCGCCATACGTAGGTTGATGTTTTGAGCGAAACCACCGGTTGCCGCAATCACACCGCGCTTAGCACGAATGTAAACTACCTTGCCCGAGTCTTCCTCTTTGAAGTAGTAGCCTTCACGCATTTTAACGCCTTCAACTTTACCGTCTTCACCAATGATGAAGCCTTCAAATTTTGAGCGGTTATGAGTTTTGACACCGATGCGCTTACACTCTTTGTAAAGCGGTTGAGTGATACCGGCACCACAACTGACTGTAGTCTGGTAAGTACGGGCAACTGAGTGGCCACCTAACTGCTGTAGGTAAGGGTGGAATTCAGATCCTGCATCCATAGTCATCTGCAGCGCTTCGACCGCATGCTCTGCTACATGACGCAGTAGTCCTTCATCGGCAACACCACGACCGGATTTCATCTGATCCGCAACCATTCTGTCTACAGAATCCTGCACGCCCTCTTTTTTCTGCATCGGCGTTCCCGGTGCAGCGAAAAGACCGCCGTTGATGGCGGAGTTACCACCAAAATAGGACATCTTCTCGAAGATATGAACGTCTTTTGCACCTTTACGCGTGGCTTCGATTGCTGCGGCTAAGCCCGCAAAACCTGAACCAATAATTAAGACTTCAACCTCTTTGTCCCATTTTACACCGTCCGCTTTTTCAGAAATGGCCATCGCAGGAGTAGCTATTGCTACACCCGCAGCGGCTCCCATTCCTTTTATGAAATTACGGCGTCCAAGCAGATCTACATTGCTCATCTGTCATCACCTTTATTTGTTTTAATCGACACGGTGATCTTAAAGATGGAATGAGTTCCAAAACGGGAGTTACAGAGCAGTGTATTCAAAACTATTTGATAACATAATGAAAATTCAGCTTAGGTTCAAATTCATCTGAAATTACAACTTTAGAGGTATTTTGGACTCGATTCCAAAACAAGGTGAAAGGCTCGAAAGGCAAGGAAAACCAAGCGTAGTTCATGTCGTAATGTTACTGTTATGAGAAGTAAAACTGAAAAAAGCGTGTATGGAACTGGAAGATATCTACCGACAGGATCTAAGTTTGCTTATCGCATTGCAGATCTTGGTCGAAGAGTGCAGCGTTACTCAAGCCGCTAAGCGATTACACCTGAGCCAATCTGCCACCAGCAGAATTTTGGCGCGTCTGCGTGACATGCTCAACGACCCACTTTTTTCCCGTGTCGGACAGAGGTTAGTACCTACTCAATTTGCCCTCGATTGCTACCAACAACTACAGCAACCTACGGGCCAGTTAATTGAAATGCTTACACCTAAGGTGTTTGTACCTGAAGCCTGCCGGCAAAAATTCATCATCGCCGCTACCGACTACGCGATGCAGGCCCTGGTGCCCTTCATCTTACCGGATATCTATCGTAAGGCGCCTAATATCAAGCTAGAAATCGTCCCGGTTCAACATAAAGAGCTGCAATCTCAGCTCAGCGCTCAGGGAGCCGATATGGCGATCTGTCGGGCCATAGGACAGACATTACAGCTTAATCAGGAGTTTCTGGGGAAGGTGGGGGTGAGTTGCTTGCTATCGCCGGAACATCCCTTAGCAAACAGTAAATTAACATTAGAAGACTATCTACGCTACCCACATGGGACTATCGCGATCAGTGATGGGGTGAAGGCGCTGTTAGATGCAGCGATTGCCGAGCAGCAAGCTCCGACGGAGCGGCTGAGGGCATCGCATCTAGATAGTGCGCTGGCTCTACTTCCCTTCCAGCCTCTGTTGATCATACTCCCGGCCGGAATGGCTCAACTGGCAGCCAGTAAACACAGGTTGAGGGTTAAGCCGCTTCCTTTCGAGTTGCCACCAGTGAACTATAAACTCTTCTGGCATTCCAGGTGTGAATCAGACAAGGGTCAGCAGTGGCTCAGACAGGAGATAGCCACTGCGACACAAAGGTTACTCGCTGATTAGAGCTTAACAAGCACTCGACCGGTAACTTGCCCTTTAACTATCTTATCGGCGAAATCAGGAACCTGATCCAGGCTGATAGTCTGACCCGCTTGCTGATAGTAGCTTTCGGGTAACAGTTCAAGCACTTGCTCCCATGCCGCCTGGCGCTTTTCAAATGGGCATGATACAGAATCGATACCTAACAAGCTGACACCACGCAGAATAAATGGCATCACAGTGGTTGGCAGTGCAAATCCACCAGCCAGACCACAAATCGCTGCGGCGCCACCATACTGCATCTGCGCCAATGCGGTCGCCAACACCTTGTTACCTACTGTATCGACAATACCCGCCCAGCGCTGCTTCTCCAGTGGTCTTGCATCTTGCTCGAGCTCACTGCGTTCAATCACTTCATTGGCACCGAGGGAGCGAAGCAGATCGGCATTCGCATCACTGCGGCCAGTACTGGCCACGACCTTATAACCCAGACGTGATAACAGGGTGACGGCGACTGAACCAACGCCACCACTCGCACCAGTCACTAAGATATCACCGGACTCAGGTTTAATATTGGCATTTTGAAGTGCCTGCACGCAAAGCATAGCCGTCAGACCTGCAGTACCAATCATCATAGCCTTGCTTGCATCACAAGCTTCAGGCATGGGCACCAACCAATCAGCCTTTACGCGTGCCTTTTCAGCCATGCCACCCCAGTGGTTTTCGCCAACACCCCATCCGGTCAGGATAACTTTATCACCCGCCTTATAGCGTGGGTCTGCGGATTCACTGACGATACCTGCGAAATCGATACCCGGCACCATAGGGAAATTGCGGATAATGCGTCCGGTTCCGGTTACGGCCAAACCATCTTTATAGTTCAACGATGAACAAGCCACATCGACTAACACCTCACCTGCAGGCAAGTCAGTCTCTGGAAGTTGACAAATATTTGCTAACGTAACCCTATCTTCTTGTGTTAATACCAGTGCTTTGAACATGTTGGACGCCTCTGAAATTATGAGCTTTCAAGCATAGTGCAAAATACTACATGACTGAACTGCATATTTTGCATAAATGCAATGCAGCAAACGCATGACTAGCGATAATTTGACGAGCATCCACTTTTTGAAGTGAACCATCGGCGACAAAAACAACTACGCAGTAAATCTGCTATTAGTTTTTCAAGCCGAGACGCTTGAGTTTTCGATATAGTGTGTTTCGACTCACCCCCAAATGTTTAGCACACTGACTCACATTCCCATCAAAACGCCGATAAGCGGCAACAACATTAGCATCTAGGGTATCACTCAGTCCCATGGGTTCTGACTCGGTGTGCTGAATAGCTTCTCCATCCATCAACTGCATTTGCAATTCATCGGGTAAACCGGACCAGTTAAGCTCGGTTTCACCTTCAGCCATAAGACTGGCGACCTGCATAAAATTATCCAGCTCTCTGAGATTCCCCGGCCATTGATACTGACATAGTTGACTCAACAAGCGACCACATAAATTCTGTTCATGCACCTTATGCTTGTTATGTAATTTTTTAATGATGCGCTCAATGTCACTGCGGTGTCTCAGGGGTGGTAAGCAGATCTGTAACCCATTGAGGCGATAGTAGAGGTCTTGCCTGAACAGGCCATCGGCAACCCGCTGTTTCAAGTCTGTATGTGTCGCGCCTATCACCTGAATATCGACGTTATATACCTTATTACTCCCGACCGGGATCACCTCTCGCTCTTGCAGCACCCGTAATAGCCGACTTTGAGCCCCCAGAGACATCTCACCAATTTCATCCAGAAACAGGAAGCCTCCATCTGCCTGACGGATCTTGCCAATATAACCGTCTCGATTAGCCCCAGTGAAGGCGCCTGAGTGATAACCAAATAGCTCAGATTCAACCAGATTGTCAGGTAAAGCCGCACAATTGACCGCAACAATAGGTTGCTCTCTCCGCTGGCTTTGACCATGCAATTGTTTAACGAATTGATCTTTACCCACACCTGTTTCCCCTGTAATTAGCAGGGGGATATTTTTACTCAGCACTTTATTGGCATGCTGCCAGGCCCGCTCTAATTTAGGCTCACGAAACTTAACGCCCAACTGACTCACTGGTCTGTTCGAACCAGATACCTTTGATCTCACCGGTGTACGAGCCGGCTTTAATGGCTGAGTCTGCAAATGCAGGTTTTCATGCTGCTGTATTCGCTCATTGTTGAGCCAGCCTCGCCCCAAATGTTGAGCTATGGCATCACCGACTTGCGCCGCTCCCAGTAACTGCCTTGCCATAGGGTTGCAACCCAGTATTTTTCCAGCATTATCAGCCACTAAAATACCCTGCCATCCCGAATTAATGAGTGAGGGCTGAGAAGCAAGGTCGATGCGATAGTGGCTATTGGGGAGATGACACAAGATTGCCGTTTCCACCTGCTGAGCCAGGCTGGAGACTAAGAGTAAGGTTTGTTGAGTGTGCCTTTGCTGCTCACTGGTAATATCGATTGCCCCTATCATCTCACCGGAAGGCGAGAATATGGGACACGCGGTACAACTCATAAATCTATGCTGTCGTATGAAGTGTTGGTCGCCAACCACGGAGACCGCTTGTCTGGCAGTCAATGCCGTTCCAATCGCGTTGGTTCCCTTATGCGCCTCTTGCCAGTTAACCCCGATGTCGAGCGCCACATTTGCCAGCCTATCGGAGTATTTATCCACTCCCCAATGACATAAAACATAGCCCTCTTTGTCGGACAAGATAAGTCGACTGCTGGTATGAGCCATTAACTGATTAAACAGGGGTAAGGCATGACTCTGAACCAAGCCTATCAGCTGGCCATGTTGCTCATGCTTTTGCCGGATGGCCGATGAATTCAGGCGAAGCTCTTCGGGTGGCTGAGACTCTGATAAACCTGCGCCCACACTTCGCTGCCATGAGTCAGATAACCAATGTTGTAATTGCAGTTTAGATGCCATAGCTGTGTTCCGTTGTGGCACACCTGGGTGTGCACTTTTATCACAGTGTGACCTCTGAGCTCATACCTACTACCGACAGCCCACACACATTCAATAATGCAAAATTAGTTTTTCATCATACTGTTAGCCATAAAAATCCACAACTCCTACCAATTTGGCCCACTACTTGCGATATCAGCTCCGATAGCGATGGCATAAACGTCCCCATGCAGACTGCTTTAAAGCAGCTAGTATTAAGGGCGTTTAGCTCCGTAAGCAGAACAATAACAAGATCGAACAACAAGACAAAAAAGGAATTCAATCATGATCTACGCACAACCCGGTACCTCTGACGCACTCGTCAAATTCAAAGCCCAGTATGCCAACTATATCGGCGGTGAATGGATAGCGCCTGTCGGTGGCAAGTACTTTGACAATAGCTCGCCGGTAAATGGGCAGACCTTTTGTCAGATCCCCCGCTCCGATGAGCGCGATATCGAACTCGCTCTGGATGCCGCTCACGCCGCGCGGGAGTCTTGGGGGCTAACATCGGTCACCGAGCGCTCTAACCTGCTATTGAGAATTGCCGACAGAGTCGAGCAAAACTTAGAGTACCTAGCTGTCGCGGAGTGCTGGGAAAATGGTAAGGCGGTGCGTGAGACCATCAATGCCGATCTGCCCCTGTTCGTAGACCATTTCAGGTATTTCGCCGGTTGTATCCGGGCCCAGGAGGGAAGCGCTGCCGATATCGACTCGAATACCGTCAGCTACCATTTTCCCGAGCCTTTGGGCGTCGTTGGCCAGATCATTCCATGGAACTTTCCACTCTTGATGGCAGCGTGGAAAATTGCTCCGGCTCTTGCGGCGGGAAACTGCATCGTACTCAAACCCGCCGAGCAGACTCCTGTCTCCATCCTGGTAATGCTAGAGCTGATTGAAGACCTGTTACCTCCGGGAATACTCAATGTCGTCAATGGCTTTGGCACCGAGGCAGGTCAAGCTCTGGCCACCAGCAAACGTATAGCAAAACTGGCGTTCACGGGTTCGACCGAAATCGGTCACCATATTCTAAAGTGTGCTGCTGAGTCATTGATTCCATCAACTGTCGAATTAGGTGGAAAGTCTCCCAACGTTTACTTTGCAGATGTGATGGATCATGAAGATGAATACCTGAGTAAGGCGGTTGAGGGGATGTTGTTAGCCTTCTTTAACCAGGGAGAAGTCTGCACCTGTCCATCCCGGGTACTTATTCACGAATCGATCTACGAACCCTTTATTGCCAAGGTTATCGAACGCGCCAAAACCATCAAGCAGGGCGATCCCTTAGATACCGATACTCAAGTCGGTGCTCAGGCATCTCAGGAGCAATTCGATAAGATACTCAGCTACCTGCAGATCGGTAAAGATGAGGGTGCTCAGGTGCTACTCGGCGGTGACATGTGCAAGTTAGATGGAGACCAGGGTAGCGGGTATTACATCGAGCCCACCATACTCAAAGGCACCAACGATATGCGGATCTTCCAGGAGGAGATCTTCGGTCCCGTTATCTCGGTAACCACCTTCAAAGATGAAGCCGAAGCCTTAGCTATCGCGAATGATACCGAGTATGGCTTAGGCGCCGGGGTTTGGACTCGCGATATGAACAAGGCGCAGCGCATGGGACGCGGCATTCAAGCCGGACGAGTCTGGATTAACTGCTATCACGCCTACCCTGCCCACGCTGCATTTGGCGGCTATAAAAAATCAGGAATTGGCCGTGAGACCCATAAGATGATGTTAGATCATTACCAGAATACCAAGAACCTACTGATAAGTTACGATGTAAACCCTCTTGGCTTCTTCTAAAAATAGATACATGTTAAGAAAGTAAATGATCCACCGCCATACCCTCATGGGTATGGCGACTTCATATCCACCCACCTTAAAACGATGAAACCAACTGACAAGCTCGAAGAAAACCCCACTGGTAACAATGCCGAATTAAGTGTGAGGCCAAACTACGGATTTACTTTTTGGAAACCGTGAAGTCACAGTTTTTCACTTTAGATAATAAGTTTCCCGAGGTAGATTAGTAACCATAATTTTAAAGTGGATATTGCATCATGACCTTGCAGGAAAAATTGGCTCAAATCGTTAACGACCCAAGTCTGTCCCCCAAGCAGAAATCGAACTATTTAGCATTAGAGGCCGATGCAAGTCTACCTTATCTCGCTACTTCTGAAGCCGTTGCTCAGGCCATGAAAACAGGTATTATCTGCGATATGTTTGAGGGCAATGCCCCATTCAAACCCCGCTACGTTTTGCCCGATTACGCTAAATTTTTGCAGCAAGGATCGGATTATCTTGAGCTACAGGCCGCTCAGGATCTGGATGAAGCACTCAATGCATTAACCATCATCTATCATCACGTTCCCTCGGTGACCAATATCCCGGTTTATCTGGGTCAACTGGATGAGCTCCTGATGCCTTTCGTCGACGGCCTGGATGAAGAACTCCTCTACCGAAAATTAAAACTCTTCTGGATCATGCTCGACCGCACGCTTCCCGATGCCTTTATGCATGTCAACATCGGGCCGAGCGACAACATCGTCTGTCGAACCATTCTGAGAGTCGATGCCGAGCTTAAGCAGGTCGCACCAAACCTGACCTTTATGTACGACCCCGATATTACGCCGGACGAGTTATTACAGGTTGCAGCGAGCAACATCTGTGAATGCAGTAAGCCTCATATTGCCAACTACCCGATCCACAAAAGCGCTTATGACAAACAGGGTTTCGGGATTGTCAGCTGCTATAACTCATTGCCTTTAGCTGGCGGCGCCAATACCTTAGTACGCCTCAACCTTAAAGAGGTCGCACTTAAAGCCGACAGCATAGATAGCTTCTTTAGCCATACCTTGCCCCATTATTGCCAGCTAACCTATGAGTTGATCGAAGCTCGCAGCAAATACCTACACGAAGAATCACATTTCTTCGATAGTTTTCTGGTCAAAGAGAATCTGATCGAAGAACAAAGGTTTGCGCCTATGTTCGGTATTTACGGCATGGCAGAAGCGGTTAACATACTACTGGGTAATCCGGAGTTATCTGAAACGGCATCTGAGAAACCGAGTAAACACTACGGTCACAGCAAGGCTGCGAATGAGTTAGGTCACCAAATCTCGGCCGCACTGGATAACATAGTTAAATCGACTCCTGTCACCTATGGCTACCATGGGCGTGCGCTTTTACATTCTCAGGGTGGGATCAGCCTGGATATTGATGTGACTCCCGGAGTGCGGATCCCCTATGGCACCGAGCCCGATCCCATATCCCATGTGCGGGCATTAGCCGAACATCATCAGTATTACACTTCCGGGATCAGCGATATTTTGACTATCGATGAGACAGTAAAGTCTAACCCTGAAGCCATGTATCAGCTGTGCAAAGGGACACTGAACTTAGGTTTCCGCGAATTTACCGCCAATGTCGCCTCTAACGACTTAGTCCGGGTCACAGGCTACATGATTAAGTTATCTGATATTGCTGACTTTAAACAGCAAGGCTCCCGTACCAATACCACAGGGTTAGGCGCTGAAGCGGCGGCCAATACCGGAATTTTAAATCGCAAACCAAGAGTCACGAGTCATGAACAATCGCCAGTCTACGCTAAGTAAAACGGCGTTAGTCAGTCAGATTATCAACTTCTCATGTGTCGACGGGCCTGGAAGCAGGCTCGTTATTTTCTTGCAAGGGTGCAACTACAACTGCAAGAACTGCCATAACCCTCACACAATAGACATGTGTGACAGTTGTGGCGACTGCATTACCCACTGCCCCACCCAGGCGCTGAGTATGACTTCAATCGGTGGTAAAGACGCGATCCGCTGGGATAGCGACTTGTGCTCCGAGTGCGATACCTGCTTAAGCGTATGTCCCAGACAATCGACCCCTAAGACTCGTGAGTATAGCGTCGCTCAGATGTTGGAAGTGATCCAACAGCACGGCTCATTCATCTCCGGAATAACGATTTCCGGTGGTGAGGCGACACTACAACTTCACTTCATTAAAGCCCTGTTTAAGGCCATCAAGTCGAGTGAGGAGCTGCAACACCTATCTTGCATGATCGATAGTAACGGCAGCTTGAATGAAACCGGCTGGCAAAAGCTTCTGCCTTATATTGATGGCGCTATGATAGATCTAAAATCCTGGCAACAGGAGACCCACAGATACATCACGGGTCGGGATAACCACAAGGTATTTAGGTCTCTGAACCTATTAAGTCAGCACAATAAATTATACGAAGTGCGATTATTGCAGATACCTGGAGTGACAGATTTTGAATCTGAGATTGATGCACTGGCAAGCTTCCTGACCCGGCTTCCTTCCTCGACACGGATCAAGCTCAATGCATTTCAACACCATGGCGTAACTGGAGAAGCATTAGCATGGCAAACCTGCTCGGAGGATAATATCGAAAGACTGGCAAGCCAGTTGACTGAGCGGGGAGTAAAGCCACTGATCTTACCGAGTGTTTATATTTAACGACTGCAATCTAATATCTGTTGATATAACCAACGGTGCGCCGGATCATTCATACTCGGTCTGTGCCAAACCAAACTATATACCACCTCGCCATAGTTAAAGGGCAGAGGTTTTATCTGTAAACCTTTAGCCTGAAAGGCCGTTTCGGCCCATCTACGAGAACAGGTAAACAGTAACTCACTGTGATGACACATCAGGGCCGCACCACCAAAATCCGGCACAGAGATAGACACTTTGCGCTGCAACTCCTGCTGCGCCAGCTGCATTTCAAAAAATGGAATATTAAGATCCGCATCCGTAATACCGATATGACCGTAACTCAGGTAATCATCTATAGTAAAAGCCTGCTCCGAGTTGCCATTTTTCACCAGAGGGTGCTTCGGACTCATCAGACAAACCATCTCATCATTAGTCAAAGTCTCCCACACAAGATCGCTGTGAGTACTTGGAGGCTGACTGCGGTCATGAGGCAAGATGATGAAATCTAATGTCCCTTTCGCCAAACCATCGAAACCGACACTGTCTTTTGACCAGATATCCAGACGAATATTTGGTGCCAGTGTCAACACATGAGCACTTAACTTAGCCGCCAACAACTCAAACGTACTCTCACGCATGGCTAACGAGAAGCGTCCCTGATAACGGGCGGGGTCGAAAGCCTCTTGTGTCATGATCTGATTCATATCATTGATCATCTGATGCACACTGGGGCCGAGACGGCGTGCTAACGGAGTTGCAACCAGCTTATTCCCGTGACGATAGAATAACTCATCATTCAGGTTAGTACGCAGCTGCCCCAGAGTCTTACTGATTGAAGACGGACTTAAACATAACCTCTCGGCACTGGCTGTCACACTTAGGGTATCTAACATCACATGCAAAGTGACCAAATGCTTCATGCTGATCCGCGAGAGTTTAATGAGGTCCATAAACCAGCCATTCTCCTGATAGGTTAAAACTCCGAAACTTATGCAGCATAATATACCCTAAAACTGATCCATCTAAGCTTATATAAATTGAAAAGAGATTCGTCATTGCCTTCAATCACCGCCTGGTTCTGCTATCCTACGGGGGCCTGAAACGAGCATTTTAAAGTGGCTTGGGTATATATTTGATGCTCAGGTTTTCCGGTCTCTGTTTTTTCCCTTATAATCACCGCTCATTATTTTTTAGGCAGGTCAGCATGTTTCATATCGCACTCTACGAACCCGAAATCGCTCCCAACACAGGTAATATTATTCGTCTCTGCGCCAACAACGGCTGTCAGTTACACCTGATAGAGCCTATGGGCTTCGATCTGGAGGAGAAGAAGCTTCGTCGTGCGGGGCTGGATTACAGCGACCTCACCCGAGTAACCCGCCATAAAGATTTTGAAAGCTTTCTCGCGGCGATGGATGGCAAGCGCATCATGGCATGTACAACCAAGGGCAGCAGACCCCATACTGAGCTCGCTTATGAGAAAGAGGACGTACTGCTATTCGGGCCTGAAACTCGCGGATTGCCGATAGAGATCATCGAGTCTCTTCCAACGACTCAGCGTCTGAAAATCCCGATGACGGCGAATAGTCGCAGCCTTAACCTGTCAAATGCCGTGGCTATCATCAGCTATGAAGCATGGAGACAAGTTGGATTCGAAGGGGCGGTGTAGCTCGTAGCTTAGCAATGCTAATAACTAATGTGCTGGCGGCATCATCTCGATGCCGCGATAGAAAAGGTAACGGTCGGTATCATCGTCGAGATATTGAATGTTTTGCAACCAGAGCCAACCCGATCCTTTTGGCTCAAACCTTAGTTGAATCAAAGCCGGTCGTTTATTTAACTCCCCCTCCCCCAGCAGTGAAAAACTCCCGTTTTGCTGATACAGGCTAAAGCTCTGGCTCTTATCTTCCTCAACCCCATCGAAGTAGATAAGATAAGTGGACTCACCCCGCTCCCTGAACCACCAGGTTTCACTAAAAGGGTGCTTTGCGCTACGGCTGACTGAGAGTATTAGCTGTCGTCGGTCTGCCGAACATATGGCGCTGACCTCGGTCTGGACGGGCGGTTGTTTTAATTTAGCCGAGGTTCCCTGCCATTGACCCGCCATCGACAGACAGAAATCACTGAAGCGAGCTTTATCCGCCTGGGATAAAGGGGGAAATAAAGACAAAAGCAATAAACTGCATTTAAAACAGCTCGATATCATCTTCTTTAGCTGATTGGTTTTCATCTCGATAGAGTTTTAATGCCTCGTGAACAGATGTTCCTTGCAGTACAAGATCGAACATTTTTCTCTCACAATCAAGTGAATAACTTGCCTGGATCTCTTCTTGTAGCTTTCTCCACGCATCCGGCGATATTCGTAACTGTTGACTGTTTAAGACCTCTTCCATCAGTGCCAGTCCCATAATGACATGCTGCAGACGCTGGGAGACCCGGTCATAAAACTGAAAAGCAACGACTCCCTCGTTAATCGAGGCGGCTAAATCAACCCCATGAGAGATGATCTCATCGGGGGTATCAGCCTGCAGTGAGAGAAACGTATTCACTTCATCCAAGTGTTCAGCCATGTTGGTAAATAGCGAGCCTAACTCTGTGACGTTATGCTCGCCATCGGTCAATGACAGCTCAATTTGCGCCATGGCTAACAGTAAGATCTTGAGACTTTCTTGAATATGACACCAATCTACGGTGTCATCGCCTTGACGAATATCTCTGTTTTTATTAGCAGGCAATATCGGAATCATAACCATGCTGACCTTCCTTGTCCTTAAATAACCAAGTGTAGGACAGGGAAAAGAAAACTGCCGAAAGAAACGGTCACAGGAAAAGCTCAGAAAGTAAAATAGGGCTTCAAGGCGATGAAGCCCTGAAGCCAGATTAACTATCCTCCAAAGCCTACCGATTTGATACCTATCCGAGTTACATCGCCATACTCGGCAGCAATCGGCTCTATCTTGTCAGCGTTACCAATAAGTACAAATTGCAGGTTATCCTGAGGGAAGTAGGTACCAACCAATCGCTGTGCCTCGGCCAGAGTCAGACCATCAACTTTCGATTGAAAGTCATTGATAAACGCATCATCGAAACCATACAGATACATATCTGATAACAAACCTGCAAGCTGGCCGCTCGTTTCAAACTTTGGCGGGAACTGCCCCTTTACATAGGCTTTGGCAGAATCTAACGTCTTCTGGTCAACTCCCGTCTCCCATAGGCGTGCATAAGTTTTCAGTGCCAGCTCTATGGTCTCTTTAGTTGTCTCAGTTTTAGTGAAGGTGCTGATCCTGAATATGCCGCCTTCCGAATAGGGAATAAATCCGGAACGAGCCCCATAAGTCAATCCGGCATTAACCCTTAACTCATCATTCAGCCACGATGTGAATCGTCCGCCAAGAATGGTATTAATCACCTTCAAACCGACATAATCTGGATTGTCACGGGAGATCCCTTTGCCGCCGATAAGGAAGGTGGTTTCGATGGCATCGCTCTTATCAACTAGCAATACCTGGCTGTTCTTCAGCTCAGGTTGATTGGATTTAAGTGCCGGGGTGATGACCTTGTCACTATTCTCCCAACGACCAAACAAGTGTTCCATAGTCGATTTCATCTGCTTAACGTCGAAGTCACCGACAACACTTATCGCTGTGTTAGCAGGCTGATAATAACTCTTATGAAACGCTCTTAATTGCGAGATATTGAGTTCGGCTAACGAAACACTATTACCCGATGAGGCGTTACCATATGGATGTGAACCATAAATCAGCTTATCAAAGTAGCGACTAATGACTGCGCGAGGGCTCTCTTTCGCCTGAGAGAGTCCGGCGATCTCTCTTTGACGTAATTTATCGAACTCGGCGGCATCGAAATCCGGCGATAAGAGTAAACTCTGGATCAGGGGCAATATCTTATCGCTGTCTTTAGCCATAAAATCAGCACTTATATAACTCCCCTCTTTTCCCGCATCTGCATAGATAGACGCACCGAGAAAATCGACCATCAGTTCGATTTCACTCTTCGACTTACCATCGGCGCCCAAAAGTAAACTCTGCGCCGTCATGCCAGCGACACCTGAGGTCGTATCATTTACGGCCCCGGCTCGAACGACCGCATTTACCGTAATTAATGGCACCTCTTTTTGCGGCATTAAATAAACCGTCAAGCCATTTTCAAGCTTAAACTGCTCATAGGTTGGCATACTAAAACTACCGGTATCGACCGGTGTCGATGCGGTCTGAGTGGCACAACCGGACAAACTCATACCGGCAATAAAGATGGCAGCAATAAATCTGTTCGAGCTTTTTGATAGATGAGTTAAAGTTTTCATTCATCTGTCTCCTCTATGGCGGCTAAGACGGCAACGGTTCGATTTGAACGGCGCAGGTAAGTTTGTGCGACGCGTTGCAGATCCGCAGGAGTCACTTTTCCATAAGCTTCTGGCGCATCAAATAATTTATCGACACTCCCGAAGTAGAGCTCATAGGTTCCAACTGTATTAGCCTTACCGTTTATTGTTTCCATCGAGCGATAGAAATTCATCAACTTGATATTTTTTACTTTCTCCAACTCCTGCTCAGACACCCCTTCACGGGCAACCTTGTTGATCTCTGCAATCAAGTCCTTCTCGAGTTCAGCTGCCGTGATCCCGGGGTTTGCCACACCCATAACATAGAAAAGGTTAGGGTCGAAGGTCATCGGCAGATAAGTTTCCACCTCTATCGCAACCTGCTTTTCAACCAGTGACTGATAGAGTCGAGAGCTATTCCCAGTGCTTAAAACAGAGGAGAGCAGATCTAACGCATAATAGTCCTCATGAGATGTTGAAGGCACATGATATGCCAACATAACATTGGGTGTACTCACCGAGGCTTTATGCACATATACCCGACGCTCACCTTTTTGCAACGGCTCCACCGTCTTCACCTCTTTTGGAGGAGCTTGTGCGGGGATAGGAGCGAAATACTTATCCGCAAGCGCCTTAACCTCGGCGAGCTTCACGTCACCGGCTATTACAACCACGGCATTGTTGGGCGCATAGTAAGTTTTATGATATTGAACTAAGTCGTCCAGCGTCCATGCAGCGATATCTGATTCATGACCGATAACAGACCAGCTATAGGGGTGCGCTCGAAAGGCCGCGCCTTTTATCTCTTCCTGAAGCGTGCGCCAATTTGAGTTTTCAAGACCGGTAGTACGCTCAGATGCAACAACACCTCGCTCACTCTCAACCATTTTCTCATTAATATCGAGGCTGGCGATTCGATCGGCTTCCAGGTCGAATATCCGCTCTAATGCATTGGCCGGAAACCAATCGGTATAAACCGTGATATTTTCCGTCGTATAGGCATTGTTAGCCCCGCCCGCCGCCTCCATGGTGCGGTCAAACATCTTGGGACCATATTTTTTTGAGCCATTGAACATCATATGCTCGAAAAAATGAGAGATACCAGTGATGCCAGGCACCTCATTTCTGGAGCCCACCTTCCAAAACAGATACATATTGGCATTTGGAATAGATGCATCTTCCAAGACCATAATTTTCATGCCATTATCAAGCGTAAAGCTCTTGATATCTTCTACTTGCGTCGCCTGAGTCACCTGCGAGGTCATCATTAACCCCGCAGCCATTATCAGCACCGATAATTTTCGGATCATTTTTAGCTCCTTCTAAATGAGCAAGACAGTTAAATAAAGTGTTTTTAATCAATACAGAAACTTGGCCGGCATACAGATTAAAATCAAAGCAATTATAAGAGGTTAAAACAACAATAAGATCAAGCCCCATAGCGAAAGATCTTTGTAAGCTAATGCAACCGACATTAGCTATACTGATGAAGCACAGCGGCAATAATGTACTGATATTTAATAAAAATTGGGGGTAATTGGTGGGAAGTTCAACTATTTACGAATTTTCTTATTTGAATAGCATGCCTTGTAATACAGAGGTCACGGTTCAGGTGGTAACACCGAGTCAACCCATCAGGCTTAGAACTCGCCTCATCGGCGTCGATCCACATCGTTCACTTATTTTTGCTTTAGGTTCAGATAACAGCTGGCAGGAAGCCAAAAAATTTCTCAAACCAGGCCAACCGATTATTGTCCGCCTGGTGAATAGTGATGAACCCGATGCCAACATACTTGCCTTTCGTAGTTCTATCAGGAAGTTACTCAGCAGTACCGAGCCTTGGTTAATCATAGATTACCCTAAGGCCCTGCAAAAAGTCGCACTCAGGCAGCATTCACGGATCGCAGTTAATCTGGAAGCCAGCATCCAGGTAATGCCGGTCGAAGGCTCTGATGAGGTAGAGACTACTCAACTACTTTCACCGGGACAGCTAAGTAATATATCGATTAATGGCGGAGCCTTCATCGGAAAAATACTTCAAGAAATTAGCGTAGATACACCCTGCCTGTTACAGGTAAAAGTCCTGCAGGAGACGGAAACGATGTCGATACCTATCACCATTAAGAATATTCAGGATATTGAATATGGAAGAATGCGTGGTCAGTACGGATTTGAGCTAAGCGGTGAAAAGAGTGAAACGGAAGCCTTTGTTCAGAAGGTCATACTTAATCACCTGTTACAGCAGCCGAAATAGTATTCATCGGCGTTTAAACCTCGGGGGGGTAATAAAAAACTTCGAGTAGAACTGAAAAATTGGATTTGGTTTTTCAGTTCTTATGAAAAAAAACGACATCTTTATCGACGATCTCTAACTGCCAGTCAAAATGATGGGCGACCCACTCAAATGTTTCGATGCAATAGAAACGAATATGTGTCGGATCGTTCTTATAATACCACTGACCAAACGCCTCAGCGTCTACCATTCTGGATGTCATCACAGCCAAGACACCTCCGGGACGAAGTAAAGCGTTCAGGCGTGCCAGCAGGCCATTAGCATCGGCAACATGTTCTATCACTTCAGTTATGGTGACAAAATCATAATGATACTCCAACACCTCGGGGGTATTGTGGTAGTAAAGATCGAAATTACTCACCGACAATCCAACCTCCTCAGCCATCACGCTTATTGTCGGTCCCGGGCCACATCCAAAATCTAATCCCTTAGCGCCATCAGGAAGCTGCGCAACGAGCGGCTCAAAAGCACGGGATAAAAAACGGCGATATTTTTTATCCTCAGGGTCATTTTCATGCTGATCATAGACAGACTTTTCGTCTTCGGCACAGAGAAGGAACTCAGGAGGGACAACGACTATATGGCAATTATTGCATCTCAGATAAGATCGGTGTTTATCTTGATAGAAAAAGAACAGGGAGACTCTCCCGCAAAGGGGGCAAGGATTCAAATCAACACCCTAATGTTACAGGACACGCCAGCCGTCATCATGGCTTAGGGATCTTTCGTTCTTGGGAGGCCGCCTCTTTTGCCTCTCTGAGGTACTTCTCCTCACGGGATTCACGCTCATTAAATTGCTGCTGGGCTTTTTCAACCTGCTCAGACTCCCAATCGGCTGACTGCTGCCTTTTTAAGATCTTTTTCTCGCGACTCTGGGTCTCATTGGCGGCATCCCGGGCTTTTTGTAGCTGCTCTTGCTCAATCGTTCTCGATTGCTTTCTCGCCTCATCGGCTTTCTCTGTCAGGCTCCTCTTATCTGAGGCCTGTATCGACATTGAAATCAGGGCAAAGAGTAATCCTGATATCAGGATCCCCCCCAAACGTTTTAAGCGCAGTGAAAACACCATCTAACTCTCCTTCGACTGACTCACATAATGAGCCTCATGGTTAGCATTCCATCTTGATGATTAAACAGCCAATGGCCACTATGCCAGAAAAAAACAGCAAAAAGCTCAGATTCAGTCTAAATATCGGTTATTTATTACAAAAAACTATTTCTGATTTGAGTCAAAACTCAAATCAGGTTATTTTTAACACGACAAATGCCTTTTAGCGATATGTAAAATGCATTTTTAGCGAAGTTAAAAGCTAAGTAGGAAACCAGGATTTAGGACAAGGGAGTATCAGGATGGACCGTTGGTCTTATTTATTATCTAAGCTAAGCTCTGACAGACCGAGTCTGTCTCAGAGGCTTCAGGCTTGGCAGTTGCAGCCCAACTCACTCCCTCTGGCCATCATCCAAGGTTACCATTTTATCGGTGCCAACCCACTTACGCTCTCCTACTTTCAGACTCAAGCGGATAATTTTGTAAACGCAACTCCCTACGACTTTTCGCCCCGCATTCAATCTTCGGGTAGAAACAGTATCGAATATGCCCAACAGATGATGCGCCATGCTTTAGAGGGGAATGTCACCGAATTCAACTGGCTTCACTTGAGCCAGCAGGGCACAGAGCTTCCCACCAGGATATCGTTATTCCCATTTGAACTCGAAGGCAGTCCAGCCATTCTGGCGCTGTTCGAACCGTCTAATCGACGTAGCAGAAACAGAGAAAGTGCGATTAATGGCTTCGATACATTACCTAAAGAGCTGCTGTCTATCACCTTAGAAGATAGCGCCGAGGCAGCCTACATCACTGATGCTGAGCACAAAATCATCGCTGTAAATAAGGCGATGTGTCGTATCTGTGGTTACAGCGCCGACCAACTGCTGCAGAAAAATGTTGAGGTCATCGACCTTAGAAGACATACCGCCGCTGAAGAGCAGGAACACAATAACGCACTCGAAGAGCGTGGAAATTGGCAAGGCGAAGTCTGGAAGCAAAGATCCGATGGTACCGAATTTCCAGCCTGGAAGAGCTGCCGAAAAATCATCGCCGATGAGCGGGTCTACTATGTCACAATCTTCAGTGATATCAGTACTAAGAAAAAGCTGGAGGCAAAACTCACAGAGCAAGCCATGTTTGACACGCTCACAGGCTTACCCAACAGGCACCACCTGAAGATATTACTCAATCAGGCACTGCAAGAGATCAAAGAGACTCCGGGGAAAATGGGTGCCCTGATGTTCTTGGACCTCAATGGCTTCAAAAATATTAACGATTGTTTTGGCCACGCCACCGGCGATAAGGTACTACAACTGGTTTCAGCAAGATTAGAAGCAAGCTGTATTGAGAAGGCCGATATTGCCAGGCTTGGAGGAGATGAATTTACTCTGGTTTTGCGAGACTGCAGCGGTCATCAAGAGGTAGAGAATATCTCTCAGCAGATAATGTCTCTTTTTGAGGCACCATTTGAGATAGATGATCAGAAACTTTATCTCGGAACAAGCATAGGCATAGCGCTATTTCCAGAACACAGTTCAGAAGCCAATAAACTTCTCAGCCTTGCCGATACTGCTATGTATAGTGCTAAGCAGAGTCCTGAACATGTGCTCTTTTACAACAATTCCATGCATGAAGAAGCCGAACAGAAGCTAACGATACTCAGTGAACTTCGCCACGCCCATAACCTTAAGCAGTTCAGTCTCGCCTATCAGGTTATCGTCAACCTGGAGTGTAACTCGGTTATTGGTGCCGAAGCCCTGCTTCGCTGGAAAAAGCCCGATGGGGAGATACTCAATGCCACCGATTTCGTGCCCTTACTGGAAGAGGCCGGACTGCTTATCACCATCGGACAATGGGTGCTAAAACAAGCCTGCTTGCAAGTGGCAAAGTGGCGCACTCAACATGCTCCGGATCTAAAAGCCTGTGTAAACGTCTCGCCGATGCAGCTCGAGCATCCTGACTTTGTCCAGCAAGTTACCGACGCACTGACATACAGCCAATTACCTGCAGATGCCTTGGTGCTCGAGATCACCGAGTTGGCACTGCTCAGACAACCCCAAAGAGTCAGGAAGACCTTAACCTTACTGAAGAGCAAGGGCATAAGCATAGCCATCGATGATTTCGGTGCAGGCCTGTCATCACTCAGTAAGCTAGGAAGTCTACCGATCGACAGTTTAAAAATTGATGCAGGTTTTGCCCGTAGGTTGAGTGAACCTCAAGGAAAACAACTTTGCCAGGCCATGATCCAACTTGCGCAGGCACTGGACATCAGTTTTGTCGTAGAAGGTATCGAAACCGAGCAGCAAAAAGAGATATTGAAGAATATGGGTAAAGGCTTTGGGCAGGGCTACTTTTTTGGACATCCTAAAGAGGCTGCAAGGTTCACTCCTGAAAACTTTTCAACCTATGACTAATGTAAAAATAAGTTATGGTTATAGAAATATTTGCGAAAAGCGATTAACCCGAAGCGACTAACTCAAGGTGAAAAGAGCGAAGGCTCGAAGTAAAAACAGCGAGGCATGCAGAGTTCAGACAGAGAAAAAATTAGAGTGAAAGCTGTGCCGATACCGTTAATGGTAAACATTACCGGCACTGCCTCCCTGCATGGACAGTATACCAACACAGCTTTCACACCACCTGTAGAACAGATGATTCGCGCACATTAAAACCTATTTCATCAATGATTTGCGTGATCTAAATATTGTTTTATTCAGATATTGCTGATATATGTCACAAAATAGAAAATCTATCACTCATACCGTTTTCTTACCGAAGCAGGCATAGATCTAATCCTTTGATTTACCATTGCATTTAATGCATTTGTCAAAGGTGCAACCTCTTGATGTGCCTCAATGGCTTTCAGCATCATCGCCACAGCTTCCAGTGTCGACAGGCTATCAGCCCGGCTCGCCTTTCGAATTTTATAATTCGAAGCAGACTCTATATCCAGATGTAGTGCAGGAAGGTCTTGCAACCAGGGGTTTAGCTGTAACAGTTTGTAGGCTTTTCGCCAGGTGCCATCGAGGAATAATAAAATCACATCCTCATCGAAGCTGACACTCTCAACATCCTGACTCTGCTCCGAGGGGTAAACCAGATAGACAGGTTTAACGCTTTGCTCGAGACGCTGGCGCAGTTGCATAAAGTCGTCCGGAATCTCGCCCACATATACCTGGGTATCTTCGATGACCAACTCGAGCAGACGTACGCTGTTCTTCGCATGCCCGACTTCGCTTGGGTCTTGCAGCACAATCAACTCAGTCGAAACTTGCATAGCTTCGATACTTTCACACAGACAAGCCTTAAGCGGATAATGACATTTAGGGCAGATGGGACGGGACACTGGCTTCTCGGACAATAAGGTCAATAGCTATAGTGTATCTCAACCCGATATAGAATAAAGACTCTCATACTATTTACTTAGCAAACAGATAACGGTTATAGTTTGACCGCTAGGAAGGCAACAGCTTGTTTAACTTAGATAAAATGCCTGTTCAAGCATGTATCATTCTCTCAAATTATGTATGACTCATCACCTCCTGCGCTCAAATAATTCAAGGAAGAAATAGAATGAAGAAGAACGCACTCACTGTCGCCATATTCGCCAGTTTCATGGCCTTTTCAGCCAATGCTAATAGCGAAGCTAAAACCTCATCGGCTAACAGGTACCAACACGAAGCAAACGTAACCCTAAGCACCCACACCGATGACTTTGGGGATGGCCTGTGGAATCTGAATTACCGTTACTATCTCCATCCGGTAAATATCGAAAATGGTCCCTACGCGCTCAATGGATTTATCGCTCAAGAGTCAAATATCGGCGCTCAATATACCCAGATGAATAACTACTCAGACAATGATATGTATAGTATTCATGGCAGCTATGTTTTCGACTCTAAATGGTTTATTGGAGCAAACTACCAAAAAATAAATATCGACAATGATTGGTCTATCTACAGTTTCGATGAAAATCGATACGGCATAAATCTAGGATATTATTTTAACTCCAGTTCAGAGGTTAGCGTCTTTTATCAAAGAAGCGACTCTAGTGATAGCTATGATGGGAGATATAATGCAACTGTGATTGATGGGCCTGTATTCAAAAGCTCATCTTTTGAAAAAGACGATAGTAACTATGGCGTAAATCTACATAGTTTTATACCACTTCAAGCTATAAGCGGCATAGAACTTCTAGCTAATTGGACTCACTCATCTAGCCACGCAACTAACAAAACAATATTCGATCCAGGTTCCAGAGTTTATACCTCAGACTCAGATAACGACCAAATACTTATTGCTGCCGATGTCTATATCAATCAATCTTGGTCTATTGGAGCCGACTACTTATGGGAAGACTGGTATGCAGAGTACAAAGACCCGGATGATATTTATAGCCAGACCATATCAGATAGCAGCAATAGCTTCTACTCTCTAAACACCGCCTATTGGTGGCAGATAACAGAAAACTTTGCGGCAAATTTTAAAGTGGCAAAACAGTTTGGCATCGGGGATGCGTACACCCCTGACGGCGTATTAATCGGCATTACCGCCAACGCGCGTTTCTAGCTCATATAACAATTCAGTAAACGCCCATAAAAATGCCCGTCTTCTGTGGCTAGCAGCCGGCGGGCCAAGGGTATTTTCAATGCTTGGCTTCTATCAACATGCGAGTTGTTACCGATGCCAGTTATCGAAACGAGACATCGCCATCAAGTCTCTCAACTCAATATAGAATAAAGACTCTCATACTATTTACTTAGCAAACAGATAACGGTTATAGTTTGACCGCCAGGAAGGCAACAGCTTGTTCTTATTTAAAAATAATAGATCATGGATGACGGTCCATACCGGTGACATCCACATTTCAGCCTTCCTGAGTTAACATTAAACAAGGAAGAGAAATGAACAAAACAAGCCTAACACTAGCCGTATTCTTAGGGCTTACCTCTACACACATTTACGCCGTCCAAGATACTGACTACCAACATGAAGCCGAAGTCACTTACGCAGGTTCCAGCGAAAACTTTTCAGATGGTTCATGGAACGGACAATATCGATACTATTTCACCCCGGTCAATCAGGATACGACTCCTTATGCCTTGAGTGGCTTTCTCGCTCAAACTTCAAATTTAGGGGGCCAATACAGCAAACTAGATGCTGATAATTATACTGATTTCACTACCTACGCTATCGATGGTGAATATGTCTTCGCAGACAAATGGTACATTGGCGTCCGTTATCAAAATGCAGATTGGGAAAGTTCCCCTTCCACTGCAAACAGTGAATCGGATGCATACGGGGTTACACTAGGTTACTACTTTAACGATACCTCCTCTGTATATGTCAATTATGGTCAGTCTGAAAATACAACAAAATACAGGATTTGGAATTCAGTGAATGACTTTGACCAAACCGAACTCGACACTACGGCCTACGGGATAGGAGTTAAAAGTTACCTTCCCCTGTCATCTGGTCAGGGCATTTTATTCTCCGGATTGTTCAACCACTCCTCTTATGATGTGACGGTAACCGGTCCAGACTATAATTATCAATTTTCAGACCCTTCGAATAACTTAAGTGCCGCTGCCGATTGGTATATCACCCGTTCATGGTCTGTCGGCGCTATGTATGCAACCTCGTTCTACAGTGATAGGGAGTATGGGGATGATAGGGTTGATAGCTACGATATTAATACCGCCTATACCCTGCGTATAACCGATGGACTTTCCGCCAAGTTTAATCTATCGAAACAATTAGAACCTGATATGGATGGTGTTTTCGCCGCAATAGGCATAAACGGACGCTTCTAGCCCTTAAAGCCACCAAACCTCATAAAAAATGCCCGCTTCCTGTGGTTAGCAGTTGGCGGGCAAGGGGGTGTTTCATTTTCTAAGTTCTAAGTTCTAGGTTCTAGGTTCTAGGTTCTAGAATCATTTAAAAATTAATGAGCGTGCTGCTCCTGATGCCAGTTATCGAAACGGGGCATCGCCATCATGGTCAATAAAGTTATCGCTAAAGTGCCCATCACAAATGCAACGGCATAGGGTGCGGTTAGATCTGTCTGCTGTACTAAGGCGGTAAGCACTGAGGCACCACTCATCTGGATAAATCCTAAGATAGCCGTAGCCGTTCCCGCTCGTTCACCGAACGCGGCCAATGCCATACTCGTTGCCGGACCAAGCAGCAGGGCAAAACCTATACAGAGCAACATCATAGGCAACATAAAGCTTAATGCGGCAGGTAGTCCGGTTGCCGGCCCCCACTGCTGCAACAGTACCTGCATGATAGCCGATACAAGCATAGTGGTCAGCGCCAGCATCACAGTAGGTCGGTTGCCCAGCCTGGTGATCACCATAGGCGCCGCAAAACAGGCAATAATATTAACCGCAGCATTGAGGCCAAACAGTCCGCTGAATGTCAGCTCTGACATGCCCAAAGTTTCGATTATCCAAACCGGCGCGTATGAGACATAACTCAGAATCGCGGCCATACCTGCCATGCATGAGAAGGCATAGAAAAGAAAGTGTGGCTCTATGATAACGGGCTTGTAACGTGACCAACGATATAGTGGCCCTGTTGTCACAGTGTTCGCAGGACGGGTTTCAGGCAGACGGTACCCGACCAGAACCATCATGACGATGGCATAAAGCATCATAAATATGAAAGTAGAGCGCCAGCCAAACTGCAGTGCCAACAGACCACCTAAAGTTGGGGCAAGCGCCGGGATCACACAGATAACGCCGTTCAGGTAACTGTAGTAGCGCGCGCTCTCTTTGGGTGTGAAACAATCACGCACGGCACTGAAGACCACTATCGAGGTCGAACAAGCCGCTAACCCCTGTAGCACTCTGGCTATCTGCAACCAATGAAATTCCATGGCGACAGCCGCGAGTATACTGCTCGCGATATAAAGTAAGATGCCACCCATGGCGATGGGGCGACGACCATATCTATCGGCCAGAGGACCTATGATAATTTGGCCTACCCCCATAGCGAACAAAAAGAGTACCAGTGTCGACTGCACCTCACTTGCCGATACCGAGAACTCGGCAGCCATAGTTGGCATGGAAGGCAGATAAATATCGATGGCTAAAGGGCTCAATACAACCATAGACATTAAGACAGGTAACAGATTTCGACGCATGATTTCTCTCTATATTGGAACGTTATTCTATGAAAGCAATTTTAGCGCACCCAAGTTATGAACAGAAATGGTATGATTTCAGAACTGAATTTCCCTGTAGGAATATCTATGAACCTGAATGATCTGGCCAGAATCGATCTTAATCTGTTAGTTATTCTGCAGGTACTACTCGAAGAGCAAAGTGTCACCCGCGCGGCTAACCGATTGCACCTAAGTCAATCAGCACTAAGCAAAAGCTTGAGCCGTCTGCGGGAAGCATTAGGTGACCCACTCTTTGTTCGTACCGCTCATGGGTTAAAGCCCACAGCCCACGCAGTACAACTCAGCGATAAGCTGCCAAGCTTACTGGAAAAGCTATCACAACTGACTCAGCCGCCCACTTTTACTCCCGCGAGCAGCGATCGCCAGTTCTCTTTTGCTATGGTCGAGAGTGCCTATGAGACTCTACTCCCCTACTTTATCGGGCCATTGCTAAGCAATGCGCCTAACTTAAGGCTGGATAGCTATGTTTGGATGGGGAAATCGATACAAGATCTACAAAAAGGTCAGGTAGATTTTGGTATTGCCGGACGCGATCTCCATCCCCAATCAAACGTTCATATCGATCACCTTCCTGATGGCATTGCCCATCAGTTACTTTTTACCGATCATCAAATATGCCTGGTCAGAGAGGAGCACCCCATCCTCTCTGCCATCACAACAGGCAACTGGAATCTGGATATCTATTTAGAGATGTCACATGTACAGGTTCGTTGCGAAGGGAATGAATGGTGGGCTTTAGATTATCATCTGGCAGAGCAAGGTCATAGACGGCGACTAAGCACAACCGTTCCTGATTTTTATGGAGCCGCGAGTGTCTGTGCCCACAGCGATCTGATCTTTACCGTCCCCTCAAGCTTTGCTCGTCACGCTAAAAAGTTATACCCGTTGGTTGAGCTGCCGCTACCTTTTGACTTTATCCCTTTAGCCTATGTGCTCCTCTGGCATGAACGAAATAATGACGAGCCAGGACACAGATGGATGCGAGAAACCATCTGCAAGAGTGTTGCCGATGCATTTAGCAATATTTAAAGTTGAGTATATATTGCTATTCAGCTTGCATTAATCATCCATACCGTATCATTGTCATTCATCGTCTCTGGTCGCTGTTTCAGGGGCCCTGAAGACAATCTGTTACATTTTCAGCCCAAGATTAACTGAATTTAACGTGATCTGAGGTCAATAAATATGCAGACTAAGTATCAGACTATTTTTTGGAGTTTTTATGATCTACAGTCAATTTCAGCAATCACCTTTCCAGAATAGGTTCTCCGGTGTCAAAGGCTGGATGGCTTTCGCTATAGGTCTGGCCGTGATAACACTAACACTGATAGCGCTGCCATTTGTGTTGCTTATCGGTGCAGTCAGTTTCATTTTATTGAGCCTATTTGGACGGATATTTCTTAAGAGACAGCTTGCGCGCTTTCGTCAGCAGCAGGAACAAGGCGTCTACGGTGCGCAGCAGGAAGCAGGCTTTTCGCAGGCCAATGTTGAGAGAGACTCTCAAGCATTCAGAGAAAGCCCTTTTGCCGAACAACGCCCCCGGGTGAGTCCACATCAGGGACGTACCTTCGAACATGATCCGAACTAATAGCCGGTTCAGCCCCTGCTAGCTGGTAACCGATAACTAGCAGAGACGCTTGCCTCGGCAGGCGTTTTTCGTTTTAGGGAGTCAGGAACTCACTCGCTTATAGGCAAGATGTCAGGTCGTAAACTGTGATGCGCTAAGGGGTCTTCTGAGCAGGGCTTCGAAACGTTTCCAGCGCTCAACGGCAGTGGCATTACCGCCCCTCTCAACCCAACGTGCCACACTCTCTTCACCATGGTTATAATTAATGACATAGGCTCGATTAGAGAGGTAAAACTTTACCCTCTGCCTGGCTCGTGACTCGCTATATAGCCCATAATTTATCAAGAGGCACTCGGCATCACTCACCGAAATGTGGCCATCGGTTAACTGCTCACAGACCAGATTATCCAGATAAGCCAACTTCTTATAACAAGTGAGTACCCTATGGTAGTGCTCAATATCCCCATCAATTCCAGCCAGGGGCATGAGAGAGTCACGCTCAAATTCGACCACTTCATCTTCTGACATGATCAGGCGCAAGCCATAGTTAGCACTGCCTTCAGACAAGAATGAGATAGGACTATAGAGTGGATAGATGGCATATTCTATCCACCGCGCCCCTCTGACTAAATCTTGCTCCTGCAGCAGGTTAAACACGTGGTGACCCGGGTAACCTTCGTGGCTGGCAAGCTCCAGACAACGCTCGATATAGAGAGGTTGATCCTGATTGAGCTGTATCAGACTCTGGTAATTTCCTTGATACCAGTTGTACGCCGTCCAAATTTTGTCATTTACAAACTCGATGCTGAAACTTTCATTCTCTGGTAAGCGAATATGGACCCCGGTTAACACTCTCGCTTTCTCAACGGCCGCCTCGAATACCTGTGGAACTCTGTTTTGAGGTACGATAAAACAGGCCCTGAACGCTTCGAAGCGTTCGGCTAACGAGCCTTTACCCGGTAATAGCCCATCCATTTCCACCAGTGAAGAATCAAAATACTCCAGACTGAACTTATTAGCCTGAGCATCGTAAAGGCCAATCGATTCAACATCAAAACTTCCTCTCTTCCCCTGAAGGTGACGAATAAAGTAACCCACCGAAGCCAGTTGTGTTCTCAGGAATGTATGCCGTGAAACGAGCTTAGCATCGACATTAACCAAGGCCACGCCATCTAACTCACAAAGCAGTCTTTTTGCATCGAGATCCAGTAATGAAAGAGACACTAACTGGCACTCTTTGCGCCACAACTCAGGGCCATAATAGGCGTCAACATAGAAAGGATCATGCATACCGACGGCTAGAACCAGCTTTACATAAGATTGTGCCAACTCATTGAGTCGTTCATTTTCTGATTGGGTAGCGGTAGGCAAGGTTGTTTCCATTCACATTGGCTCAAGAAGCAATATTACCATTTTGCATATTGTATGCAAGAATCCGATTGGTATAAGTTCTCAAAGTGAGTAACAACCGTTTATCGATTAGGAGAGAAGTTCTTTTGCTCGCTGAAGAGAGGCGAGTTCATCGGTGTTATCTGTCATCGACAACACATTTTCAACCTGTAGTGACAGTGACTCCCATAAGGGGTCTATCACGGCCAACTCTTGGGTATTACTCCGCTCACGAGCCAGTTTTAGTAGCGCCGCCGATCCCACAACATCTATTTTCCCCAACATACCATCGGCCAAAGCGATACTCAGCTCAATCATGGCGGGGACACTGTGGCCATATTTAATCGCTTCCCGTAAGTACCTCTCGGCCTGTGAGAGATCGTATCCAAAAGCATTATCGTCATTCAACATAGATTGCGCGCGGGCCAGCATGGCATCTACCTGTCCCTGCTCTGCCGCTTCGGCCATCCACTGCTCACTGGCAATACCATCGGCATCGCAACCCTCGCCCCGCGCTAACATTAACGCTAAATGATACTGAGCATGGGGAAAGCCTGCCTGAGCGGCTTTGGCGATAAAATGCTTTGCCTTTTCAAGATCGCCGCGCTGATAAAACAGTACCCCTAAGTTGGCTATCGCTTCTGATTGTTCAAGATCCGCGGCCAGCTGAAGGTAATGTTGAGCCTTATCAGAATCAAGTTGAATGCTCTCACCGCCAACCAAATAGAAATAGCCGAGTAACGCCATGGCATTCGCCACATTGGCTTGTGCTGCAGTCTCTATGGCTTGTTCGCCGCCAGCAACATCAACCTTACCGCTATAACCATGAATAAGTGCTACGCCTGACTCATAGAGCGCATCCATATTGCTGTCGGCGGCTTGAGTAAACCAATACTCAGCTTTCTTGAATGTACCGTCAGAAAGCTTATCCGGAGATTCTTGATCTTCCTCCAGCTCGGCTAACGCCTGCTCCTGCTCTCTCTGCATCAAGGCTTTAGTCTTAAGAGACATGCCGACTAAGTATTGCGCCAGAGGCTCTGACTCCATCACTGCTCGATAACACAGATCCCGTCCGGCAAAAGAGTCGAAAGCTTCAAAACGATATTCTGGAAGAGGATTGCCGGTAACCTGAGTAAACACAGACGCGACAAGATTCAGCAGTTTCTCTATCGATTTCTCACTTAACTCAAGTAACTGCTCAGGAGTCAGGTGATACTTTTCCGGATGTGCCCCGCGGTTACCGTCACCTCGCAACTTATGCAGGGCTCTGGTAGTACGCACATTGATCACTCGTCTCTGATTAAGCGTTTCGATCCTGTCATATAGGTTGGGGCTATCGAAGGTTATCCCTTTGGGCTTAGCCAGCAGCTCGGTCAACTTGTGTGTAAAGCTGCGAATTTGAAGCAAGGCTTGGGTGGGGACATCCCGGACATAGCTTTTGGCTACCCCGTAATCATGACCCAGCTCAGCAGAAAACTGAGTAACGAATTCGACATCAGTAAGCACAACAGCTACTCCGGGGAATCGAGTTCCCGGGCTAAAAACCCGGGAGTCTCTGTAATGTTAAGCCTGTTCTTCCACTTTAGGGCGAGACACCATATATAAGCGGAAAAGCGCAACGTTAACAAAAAGTCCAATGAAGGCAATAAAGACTTCAACAATTAACTGAAGTGGGAAACCTACACTTTGTGCAGCAGAGGAAAGCACACCACCTATCAAAGACAATGGGATATAAAGCATCAATACCAACAAGGTTTTGAACGCAATAGGACCACTGAAATTAAAGCTACCCTTTATCGCTTCCAGTGGAGTCAATCGCTCGACCACCACCATGAAGTTGACATAGGCTAATCTCGCGAAAATATAGATACTAATGACCAGACCCACCAGCCATAACGGTCCGAAGGCAGCAAACAGCATGACAGGAGCTAAGATTGCTAAACCGGAAAATACCCCGGCGAGCAGCAGCGGAGGCACGAAACTCAGACTCGTTTTAAGAACAAGCGCTGTGTTGACTTCATGTCCCTGTGAGCGTATCTCCATAAAGAGTGTTAGCGATGCGATCAACAGAGAGAAAACCAGTAATAGCGCCATCACGGCCGCCATATGCAGTGCACCAAACTGGGGATTTTCCAGATCTGCATTCGCCATCTCCATACCCAACCAAAGTTGAATACCTACCTGAACAAATAAAATAGGAACAGTGAGAGCAGCTAACTGACTAATATGATTGCGAAAGAAGTTATATGCTTCGGTAAATATCGCGGACAATGACATGCGCGTTTCCAATTAATAAATTAAATAAGACAATAAGGCCAATAGAATACCCAAGTTTTATATTGTTTGCACAGAAGAAATGGACAATTGGTGAGCTATCTATCGTAAAAAAGCTGCAATATTTTTGTTAAAAAAGCTAGAATGCTCGCAATATTCGGATTTATTCACCACTGGAAGGCTAACAATGAAACTATCTGCTGTGACTGGCTTACTACTCGGCAGCCTAATGATGAGCTCACCTGCAACGGCAGGTTGGTTTGACGATCTAACCTCGAAGGAAGAGGTGAAACCTCAGGTAACACAGACCCAGAGCAGTGATCTCGTTGGCAGTGTGATGTCGCAACTCGGACTCAATCAGTCTCAGGCTGAGGGAGGCTTGGGCAGCTTGTTTTCTCTGGCTCAGTCGACATTGGGTGGTGATGACTTCGGACCAATAGCCAGTGCCATTCCAAATATGGATAGCCTTCTCTCTGCGGCTCCGGCTATCGATAGTGACTCGGGAATTTCCGGACTTCTCTCTCAAGCCGGTGATCTGGGTGCTTCTTTGCAAGGTGGCGCTCAAATCTATGATGCCTTCGAGAAACTTGGGATCTCAAAGGAGCTGGCGGTGCCTATGATAGATATTGTCAAAGGCTACTTAGATGCCAATGCCGGCAATGGCACCACTGATCTCTTGATAAAAGGGTTAGGTGCGATTCTTTAAGCGTCATATCTGAGTTTACTTTTCGCCCCTTATGCCCATCATATTGTTGAAAAGTGAACTCTTACCCCTTCTACGACTCTAACCCTGTAAGCTTCGATCTTTTGATTATTCACAGGTAACCCATTCATGATTGCGAAATTAAAGAAATTTCTGAGCTCACACTCACAAGCCGTGACACCGGAAGAGCAAGCCCGTCAGCTTAATTTGGCCGCAGTAAGTTTGCTATTAGAAGTGGTATTTGCCGATGAGACATTATCAACGGAGGAAGCCAAACTTCTGCCTACACTGTTAACCTCTGCACTGTCATTGACTCAAGCCGAGGCTGAAGAGTTGATAGAGGAAGCGAAGAAGATACAGGGGAACTCGATTTCACTCTATGAATTCACCCGTGAGATCAATCATCAATGTAGTATTGAACAGAAGCAAAAACTGATCCTGGCCATGTGGAAACTCGCCTACGCCGATGGACAATTATGCCGCTATGAAGATCAGATCATTCGTCGTACATCGGATCTGCTTCACCTGAAGCACAGCGAACTGATCCAGATGCGTAATCAGGCCATTGAGAGCCAGCGTTGATTATTCTCTGCTAAACTAATCGCTTAACCTGTCTCAAGCGAATCTATCCGCCAGACACATTCAGTTTGCCAACGGTTTTATAAACTTCAACATATAGCGACTCGTCTTTCCTCTGATAGCCTTATCGAACACAGAGATGGTAAGCGGGTCTGCTTCATTCTTAAGAAGATCGGCACTATCGTTCAATACAAATCCAGCCTGAGTCATCTTATTGATAACATGCTCAGATGATAATCGATGAAACTCTTGTGCCGTCTCTTTCCCTGCTCCAACAACGGCATCATGGTCGATTATCGCAACGATTCCGCCAGGCTTAAGACTACGAAATAGGTTGGCAACCAATTTATTATCATCAATCTCCGGCCAAGTCTCATCACGGTAATAGATATCATGAAAACCCAGAATATAAAAAATTCTGTCGAAAGAGTCAGCCGCCAACTCCAGATCATTAGCCTCGCTCAACAAGGGAGTGACATTCGGCAATCTAACCGCATAACTGCGCTCATCGAGATCTTCTTTCGCAAAAGGAAGGTAAGCCTGATTATTATGAGCAATAACCTCCCCTTTCCCGCCGACAACATAGGAGAGAAGTTCGGAGTAATACCCGCCCCCCGAGAATAGATCTAACACCCTTTGACCTTGTTCAACCTCAAAAAAAGCCAACACCTCTCTGGGGTGCCTGGTCTCATCTCTTTTGATATCCCTCTCTAATCGGGACTCGGACTGAACCGCAAGACGATATATGTCATAGGTTAAAGCCTGACGAGCCCACGATGCAGAGCTCAAAGAAAACACGAAAAACGAAAATAAAATCCCTTTAATTAACTTCATTAGAGCTCCCTTCAAAATATTAGCTTCAAAAGAGTGACTTTCAAAAGGATAGCCCCAACCATTAGTTCATAGGCGAAGCATTTGTAAGAAATTAATTCGACGTATTAGCAATATGAGTCTAAAACCTGCTGCTCCAGACGAACATGACATGATGAGACGTTAAGTCACAGGTACAACCTCATTACGGGCAAGATGTAATTTTTGCCACCAAAGAAGCGGGGCCAGCAGCATAATCAGAACGGTGGCATATAACATACTCACTCCGAGGGCGGCGCCTAACATAATGCAAAACAGGGATCCCAGGCACACAAGAGGCAAATACCTTTTACTCAGCAGCTTCGCCGCTGCAAACATAGAGGCCAAATAGATCACCACAAACACACCATTAGTCCATTTGATAAGATGCTCAAGCTCCTGACCGGAAACATGGGTCAGCACTATGACGCAAGCCATGGCCAACAGTACTGCGCTAAGTGCTCTTACCGGGACATGATGGGAGTTTAATGAATCGAAATAACGAGGCAAAACTCCTTCCCGGCTAAAGCTCCAGATGAGTCTGGACACACTAGCCGTGTACACATTAACTGTCGCCAGACCGGCTGCAATACCAAGTATACCGATAACCTCAGCTCCATACCCTCCAAAAAGCCTATCGAAAGCGGTCACCATGGCCAACCCCGAACTTAACTCTGATGACGTCAACAAGAGCAGTGCCGTACAGGCAAGATAAACCAGCCCCACCAACACAGTGCCAAGCAACATCGCCGGGATCATATCTTTACCGGGATCCTTAAAATCATTGGCAAGATGTGTCATAGCCTCAACCCCAAGAAAGCTCCAGAAGGCTATCCCTGCCGCAGCCATGACCATTGTCGAGTCTGTTGAGGTCCCGGAGACGAAATCTTCCAGTTTCCCGATATTCATTCCCCCGGCGCCACACATCAGCACAACAACACTCACGATTGCCAAGGTTAAGGCAAACTGCAGCTTGGCGGATATATGAATGCCTTTGAAATTTAACAAAAACAGCAAGCCTAGCAGACCCAATTCAATCCCGACCTGACTCCAGCCTGAAATAGGAATTAGCACATTTACAAATTGGAAGGTCATTAGAATTGCAGCCGGCGCCCCCAATGGCACCACCAATAGAAAAATCAGACCGATAGTTCTCCCAGCAGTTCGTCCAAATGCCTTTTCAACAAAAAAAGCCGGGCCCGCAGCATGGGGAAATGCACTCGCGAGTCGCCCGAACACCAGAGTCACGGGAATAATCGCCAGCGTCAGCAACAGCCAGGCCAGTAAAGCCCCGCTGCCTGCGGTAGCGATTGTCATCTGTGGAAGAATAAAAACACCGGTTCCCAACAAAGTGGTGGCCATCAAACCTGCGCCCTGCCAGCGCCCTATCGTGCCTTTTATATGATTCATTTGTACTACTACTCTGATATTGATAGCCTAAGTATAAATGTTAACAAACATACAAGCTGCCGTTGTTAACCCGCACAAACACATCATAAACCGTCATAATGTCGGTATTAAGCTCATACTCAACCATAATGTCGGGCAACGATATCATCAGCTCGAGAATGAGGAACTCATCTTGGATAAATTGGATAAATTTGATAACGCGATCATCACAGAGCTCAGACAAAATGCTCGCCAAAGCATCTCCCATATCGCCGACGCAGTTAACTTGTCCCGCTCAGCGGTCTCTGAACGGATAAAAAAACTGGAGCACAATGGTGTGATCAGGGGTTATCAAGTACTGCTAAGCGAGTCTCAAAAAGAGGGGGTATCTGCCTACTTCGAGATCCAGCACCAATGTCCCAGATGCGCGGACGTAGTACATGTATTTCAGAGTATCCCCGAGGTTGTGACATGTCGCGGCATCACCGGCGACATGGATCTGCTTGTCTATGTACAGGCGAGCTCGATGAGAAGATTGCACGAGATCCGTGAATATATTGATGCGCAGACAGATATCATCAAGATCAAAACCCACGTAGTCATGAGCGAATGGATAGACAATCAAGGATAGACAATCAGGAATAGAGAGTCAGGGATAGATAGCCAAGGATAGAGAGTCAGGGTGTGAAGCCGTGATATTGAGCCCCAGTGCTGACTGGGGCTCGAATAGTTAACCTTTAATAAAGGTAGCTGCTAGAACATAATATCAGGATCGATGATCAGGGCTCGGTAGCTCGGCTCAGTCTTAGCCATAGAGTTGATTGTCATTTCAACTTTTACCTTACCTTTCTCGGTAACCTCGTTAATAAAGTGCTTACCCGGCTCACCCGTAAACAGACCCGCAGATGCCGAGTACATGAAGAAGGTATCCTTGTCTTCACGCCATTCGATATTTGAAGTGATAGGTGAATACCACTCATATCCACGCTCTTTACCGTATTCGAAGGTTTGCTGAACCGTCATCTTCTCTTCATCGATCTTATACTCCACACCACGACTGTACTTCATCGTTGGCATCGCCGGCTGCTCGAAGTTACGACCATCGCCGTTATCAAACGACACCAAGGTGCCGCGACTGGTCAACCAAGAGGTATGTTGTGTCCATGGGAAATCGAAGTTTGTCTCACACTCACCGGTATTGTTGTTGCACTTAAGTGGCTTGCCTTTAGCATCCACTGGAGTCAGAACCTTGTCAGAGAGTTCTCCCCAGCCTTTATTGGCAGCCAGAATCCACTTAACTTCATGGTCACGACCGACTTTCATTGTTCCCTGATGACGCAGTGACAAAATTATCGAATCATCTTTTTCGTCATAATCGATTGAGTTCACGTGGGCCCAGTTACGTCCGGCAGCAACGCCTGGTAGATCACCAAATGGTGCATCGGGTTCCAGCTTTGCAGTCTCACCGGCATGAGATTCATCGACATTCAAACATACGGCTCCGGCATCCAGGCCTTTAAGCAGATCGTCTCGCATATTGTCGAAAATCTTATTCAGATCCCAGACTTCTACAACCTTACCGTTACGGTCGACTTCGATAATATGGTCGCGTACGGTATCGATCCGTTTGCCATCTTTACGCAGATAATCCTCTTTCGCGACACGCAGCAGATAGTTACCATTCGGCATCTCTTTCATCGCATGACTGAAACCATTGAACCCTCGTGGGATATCACGCTTAAATACTTTACGACCTAAGAGATCGTAGCGGGCATAATAGCTTTCAAATCCCCAATAAAGATCGCCATTATCAGCCTGATGGAAGCCCATGGCGATGCCTGGATCATTCTCTTGATCGTAAACGGCGTCCCAATCCATAAACCAGCGCACTTCACCCTTAGTATCTGTCACAAAAACCACAGGGTAGTTATCCCAGCCTACGGTGTTTTCATCGGCACCTAAGTGGTTAACCATATAGAGACGATCTTTAAACTTCTTATCCACGGTAACCGGCTTGACCTCAGGGAAGGTTCTAACCTGGCCATCGAACAGTAAAGGCTTTAATGGGCCGGTTTTTATCTTATATTTTTCACTAACCTTCTTACCATTTTTCACATATTCGACGCTTACGGTATTCTCAAAGTCAGGATATAAACCAAATACCGGGATACCATTATGGGTCGTGACTCCCTCCTTAGTCACCGGGTAATCGATAGCAACGCCGCCTTTTTTAGGCTCGACGCGCACATGGACGTCGCTGATCTCAAAACCATTGAGATCAATAAGCGCCGTCAAAGGAGCGAAATCATAGGGGTTAACCTTAACTATACCCAACTCACCCTGAGTCTTGACCGAGGTCAGGTATTTATCCGCCCAATCATCACCCGCAAAAGCAGACTGAGCGCCCAGCCCCATTAATTCAATACTTAACGCTGCGACCAAAATAGATTTTTTCATTATCATTCTCCCACTCGATAGCTACCGAGATAATTAAAAGTTGTACTGCAATGAATAGAACACGCCGTCATGAAAACCATCTTTCCCCATATTGTTTTCTGCATAACGGTAGGTAAGGGCTGCGGATATCTGCTCATGAAAATGCCAGCGCAAGATGGCCGAACCATTGAAACCAAAATCTTTTCCGTCACCGGATAGCTTCAAATAGAGGTCGTCCCGACCAAAAAAGTGCTCCTGCCACCAGACAAAGGAAAAGTTCTGCTCACCGATATCGAAATCCTTCATCAGGGTGTAGATAAAATATCCCCCGTTGAATCCCCCCTTGAAGTCGGAGTTGAAGTGCTTATAGTCTGCGGTGACTATATGGCCAGCCAACGCCAGCTGAGCATACAAACCATTATCGAACTGCTTGTCCCAGCTCACACCTAAGGTGGTATTGGTCTCAGACCAGACAGGCTTCTGCTTATTGAATACCTGCCCATACCAATTGAAATCACTGTCTCCCATATTGATCTGACCGATGATATTGATCTCTGAGCCCATAGCCTCTGAGTCTTCGATATCTTCCAGCTTTACGTGAGCATACAAGTCGCCAAATGCACTTCCAGTTGCTCCCTTCATCTGTATAAAGCTGTTCTCGCTCTTCCCTTCACCGAAATAATCTTCAGCTTGCTGGCTCCAATCCATCACTCCCGCTTCAACAGCGAGCATTCCAGCCTGTGAGGCGGGCGCAGCCGCAAGCAAACTCAGCGCTATCACATTACGCAAGTACTTCATCATCATTACCTTGAGGTTATTTTTATAAATGAACCCGGTGCTTCTGCACCAGGGTTGAGGTTAGTGAGCCTTAACGATTGACTGCCCTTGAGTGAGTCTGGAGATCCAGCCAAATGTCACAGCACTGAGTGCGATACCAAAGACCGAGTAGGCGATGATGCAGTATTGCGCCATATTGAGTCCCAGTAAGCTCCAATCATCTTCGCCACAGATACCCGATGGCTGGAATTCATAGGGGAACCACTCATGCAGGGGCAGTCCCAGAGGGAATGTTGGCTCGGTTGAGCAAGCTCCACCGCCACCGCCGGCGGCAAAGAGATCTCCTCCGCCCGCCATCACATCATCCATCGCATGTGATGCATCGTGCAGCATAGACAGGTCAATCGACCACATCATGCCTTGCACGACGCCATACCAGGCTAATATCAGGCCCAGTACTTTCAGCAGGATATGGTTAGGGTTTATGGCTATGATCAGACCGGCAAAGAGAATACAGAACTGGCTGAATCTAATGTAGACACAGATCTCGCATGGGTCCATCTCGAGGAACCACTGGAAGTATCCCATCGCCGAGCCGATGAGAAATGCGGCTGCGCCACTCATCAGAAACCATACCCAACGTTGCTCTTGCCATTGCTGTAGCGTGTTTACAGGTGCAGTTTTAAGGTCCTGCCAACCTTGTGAAATCGTATTCATAACAGGACCTATTTTTCTAACAGTTCAGCAGTCAACTCATCGAGCATTGTCATGCTGGTGATGGTTTTTGTGTTGATTAAATACTTACCATTAACCACGATAGCCGGAATGCCTCTCACCTTAGCCACGGCCACTCCCTGATCCCATGTCGTCAGTAACGCTTTCACCTCTGATGTATCTTTGTGGGCAGAGAAAGTCACACTATCGATCTTTGCGGCTTTCAAACCAAAGGAGATCGCATCTTCGGCAGAGCTGAACTTTTTCTTATCGTCATGAATATGTTTGTAATAAGCCATCTTGGCCGTTTTATACTGCTTATCACCCAATACCTTAGCTACGGCTATAACCATCGCCTTCTCTTTGCCGAAAGGAGGCTTAGTGGTGATGTGATAGGAATCGAAGCTCACGCCATCCGGCAGGTTTTTAACAAAACCCGGTATAACCGCTTTTTCATATTTGTAACAAAACGGGCAGTTAACCGAGTAAATTTTGGTCACTTGATTGGGTGCATTGAAGGCCGCCTCACCCAAGTCAACATAATGGTCCCCTTGGGTGAAACTGGCCGCCGAAGCGCCAAACGAAAGCAGGATAGCCGCTGTAGAAAGAAGTTTTATCATTTTAATCCCCTTGAAAGTAATAGCCCTAAATCGCTATTTCAGAACGTGAGGAAATTGTATGGCTTGAGAGGTTTTATTAATGTGATTATTCGAAGTTAAAATATGGGGAATCTTTTCACCAATGTTAAATTAAATGTGACTTGGATCCATTTGAACTACAATTTACACCGAACCATTACGAGTATGAGTAACAGTTCACGAAATAAGATGTCCATATAACCTATAGTGAAAATACAATGACATTTGCTGACCAAATCAATGGCCAACAGAACAAGTTTAAAAAGACAACGAATTTCGGCAATATTAGATTCTGCGGAAAAAGCCATTATTGAAAATGGACTTTTCTCTCTGAGTTTACTGGAACTCGCCAGGCAGTCAGGTTGCTCGGTAAACACTCTCTATAACTATTTTTCCAATAGGGAAGATATTGCCGTGAGTCTATTTAACCGCTACATTGGAAAGTGGGGAGTTCAGGCCAGCCGGGAGATAAGTCAACATAGATACAGCTTCGCCGAACGCTTTATCGCGATGCAGATGATCTGGGTATACCGTCAACACAGGGATATCGATGAAGGTGGGGTACAGTTCCTGGCCGCAATTCCCTGCGTATGGAAGCATGCATCCCACCAGAGGATCTCGACAACCAGACAGCTGTTGGATACCTGGTTTACTCTGAACAGAGAATTTTTAATGATGGCAAGGGAACAGGGAGAGTTAACGGCATCAGATGCTCAGATTGATGAGTGCTTACTTATGGTATCAATCACGGAAAGAGGGTTTTCTTTATTAGCTAATAATTATCTATTTCGTGAAAATATAATTAACATGTCACTTAGAAAAATATTTGACTCGATGAATGAAGAGTTAAATCAGTTAGAGTGGAAAACAACTGTTAGCGATGAAAGCTTTAATCGTGTATTAGAATTAGTAACATGTGTAAATGAGCAACTCTCCGATCACCATATTGACAACCTTATATATGATATCGAAGATAAATAATATGAAGCAAGAATATGCCTTCTATTTGAACAGATAATTCAACGTCCCATATTATTCTGTTGCCCCCGCCTTTGCAGATATAAACCGTCCAGTTGTGACGATGCCATAAGCACCTGCTTTAGTTTATTTCTAAGCTCAAGATGCTGCTCTGATTGAGAGCCGTCGGCTTGTTCAGATACAAATTCAGCTTCGAGTTTCACCGCATAATATTGCGTTAACCGCAGAATAAGATGCTCGGCCTGATTTAAAGAGCCATGCTGAACCTCTTTGATAAACAACAGGTGAAAGCCATCGAATAACACGGAAAACACCAATTCGGTGTCGAGAGACGTCACAAAAAAACGCTCGTCATTTTCCCGATAGCTCAATGCGGCAATAAGATTAACCACGGTAGTCATGTTAGTGGCACCGGTGAACAGCTCGCACACTTCGGCACTCTGACTTAAATAGCCCTGCAGCAAGTAAGCAAACTCAGATTTTGTATGCTGCTGGCCTACAGCTTTAATCACACTCATCTCAACCTCATTAGCTTCTATAAATTTCTATATCAATAACTATCGATACAAACGAACCGGCATGGGGATCACCTGAAACACTTCAGCTAATACCTTTTGAAAATCCAGCGCCAGATGGGCAATGCCTGAATAGAAATCGGTTTGTGAATGTTCAATGGCCAACTCGAGGCAGCGATGTGACCATGGCAACATATGATGCTGCAGTAGCACACTCAAGGTTCGTCGTACGGACTCATCATCGGGATTATCGACTAACAGGCCCAGAAGCCTATCTATCACGGAAAAAAACAGGGCGATATGGTCCTGTGGTTGATTGTACTCCAGCTCAAATTCGATCCCTTGCTGCTTATAGAAGGCTATCAATTCAAGTGTCGATCTGTCGTTGAGTAATTGCGCCTCTCCCAGGTATACCGAGCCCCAAGGCATGGCGTTGGGCTCTTCGGGTCCGAAAAAAAGCTGACCGTAATCGAGTTTCAACTCATCGAGCTGCTCACCCGAGTACTGAGACAGATATCGACTCAGTGCAACTTTTCCCGTTTGATTCTCTTGTGATTGACCGAACTCTGGCCAGGTCTCTACGACGTCATATTGCTTAAAGTTACTCAAAAGTTCATCTGTCGGATAACTGAGTAAAACGTTATGCAGAATACGTGCGATTCCTTGACCAGCTTGAAAATCGAATGTGTTGATTGATGGCATAATAGACTCAATATAAAAATTAAAGGCGCCCTTACAGGCGCCTGAAACGGTTCAATTATATTAGAACCGCTATGAAATTAAACTTCCGATAAGTTTAAGATCTGTCCTTCACTACTACCTGCCGGGCTACCGTTGACGTTAGCCTTGATGATCAGGTTAGGAGAGGTAATTGAAGGTGATGGCAGCGGAGCAATATGACCGTCTCCATCGCCATATTTGGCGCGTAGGTTATCCATAGTATCGAAGTCTAGTGCACGTAGCGGGCAAGACTCGACACATACAGGCTTACGACCTTCGGCGATTCGCTCGAAGCAGCCATCACACTTAGTCATCACTTTACGTTCGCGATCAATTTGCGGCGCATCATATGGACATGCTCGAGCACAGCTCTCACAACCGATACACAGCTCTTGAGCCACGTGAACCAGACCATCTTCACGACGTTTATGCATCGCGCCGGTAGGGCAAGCTTTCACACATACCGGTTCAGAGCAGTGGTTACAACCGATAGACATGTAATAAGCAAATACATTTTGCTCAAAACAGCCATTGTTACCTTTGGTCCACTCTCCGCCACCGTACTCATACACACGACGCCAGGTTACGCCCTCGAGTGCAGGTAAGGCATTGCCTTCCGGATTGCTGTTATTACGAATTTCGTTGCTTTGACGGTCCTTGCAAGACACGTGACATGCTTTACAGCCACTACACTTAGTGCTGTCTACATAAAAACCATATTGAGTTGGTTGAGTCATAATTAACTAGTCTCTTAAATCTTTTTAATTGCAACACGGTTAGTGTGCTGTGGGTTGCCTTTAGCGACAGGGCTTGGCTGATAGCGGGTTAGCGTGTTGATCGCGCCACCTTCATCTATGATGTGACCCGTGCTGCCAACAGTGTTACCTGGCTTAAACCATGCTCCCTGACCTAACGCAAACACACCTGGCGCAACACGCGGAGTGATGCGCACCTTAACAGCAATAGAACCACGCTCGTTATACATCTCAATCTTATCGCCAGAGCTCAGACCGTTCTCTGCAGCATCCATTGGGTTCACCCAAACGGCATCTTCTACCGCTTCACGTAACCAAGGCACGTTGTGGTAGCTTGAGTGAGTACGGCCCTTAGTGTGGTAACCCGCTAACTGAATCGGGTAATCGGTGCTGGTATCTTCATCTTCATAGCCATCCCAGGTCACTGTGTACTGAGGAATAGCTGTGATGGTGTCACCCTTAACCTTGGTTGGGTTTGCGTCACTGTTTTCTTGATCCCAGTTCGCGGCGCGCCATGCAAGCTCGGCAGAGTAGATCTCAATCTTGCCACTTGGGGTCGACAGTGCTTTACCACCATTGATGTAGCTTTCAAGGGCAACATGCTTGTCGTTCATGTTTTTACGGAAGAAACCGACCTTCTGAGCGTCTTTGTAAGTCGCCGGGAAGGCAGGTACGACGCCCAGGTTAGTGCTGCTGTCTTTCGTCTTCTGGTATAACTCTTCTAGCCACTGCTCTTCAGTTTTACCTTCGGTAAATTCGGCTTCACAACCCATGTACTTAGCAATCAGTGCTGCCGCTTCATACATTGACTTACAGTCCCACATAGGCTCGATCGCCGACTTCATCGCGGTGATGTAACCCAGTGCACCAGAGGCATAGCTGTCGTTAACCAGGTCGTTTGATTCTAACCAGCTGGTATCAGGCAAGATGATGTCGGCAAATTTAGCACCTGGCGTCATCCAGCAATCACAGCTGACAATCAGCTCAACACCGGTTTCATCTTCTAAGATTTTAGCCGTGTTGTTGATCTCGGCGTGTTGGTTCAACAGCGAGCTGTCTGACGCAGAGATAATAACCTTAATATTGGTGCCCAGTGGCGTGTCTAAACCGTCTGTACCGCGAACGCCGTGGCTGCGTGCAGTCATGGTTTCGCCGTTATGGATCGCTTCAGACCAGGTAAAGAATGAGATGCTCTCTTTAACCGGATTGCTACCCGTTGGAATACCTGCGCGGTACATGCCGCTCATGTATGGCAATTCACCATTCGATGAACCTAAGGTGCCCAACTTGCCCGTTAATACAGACAGCATGTATAGCGCGCGCATGCTTTGCTCGCCATTGGCCTGACGGTTCACTCCAGCGCCAACAACTATGTAAGGGGCTTTAGCGTTTTGTAGGTCGGTGGCAATCTGCTCAAGCTGCGCAGCCGGAATACCGGTAATTTTTTCGGCCCATTCCGGTGTCTTCAGCGGCTGATCGGCGTAGATGCCCTGACTTAAGATGTAATCGCGGTAGTTTTCTTCCGGCTTCATCACCTTAGCGTATTCTTGCTTGGTGGCATCGCCGCTAGTAGCAAAAAGCTCTTTTTGCGCAGTGATAGACGCAGCGTCGAAGCCCACTGCATACTTGTTGATAAAGCTGAGTGAGTTCTGGTCGACCCAACCTGAACTAATCATTTGATAAGCAATCGCTTCAGCAAATGCCGCGTCGGTACCCGGACGGATAGGTAACCACTTCGACTCTTTACCTAACATAGAGTCAGTGTAACGAGGGTCAATCATGACAACTTTCAGGCCGTTACTTTTTTGCAGTGCTTTGAGGTAGTCATAACCTTCACCACTGCCGCTTTGGCGGATCTCGCTTGGGTTATAAGCCACACCTAACAGGAAGTCGCTGTTTGCCAGAGTCACCGTCGATGAACCTGAAGTACTTCCGGTACCGAAGGTATGCTTAGCCGCCTCCATCTGCTGCGCCCAGGAGTAGTTACCATAGGCATTCAGGCAGCCACCGTTCAAGTTAAACAGACGGTTAAAACAGGCATTAGAAGCGAAGCCATAGTAAGCCCCCGAGCCATAGCTACGGAAGATCGCTTTGTTGCCGTGCTCGGCAATCACTGACGTTAACTTAGTACCGATAGTTTTTGCTGCTTCGTCCCAGCTGATAGGGACAAACTTACCTTCACCACGCTTACCAACACGTTTCATCGGTGTTTTTAAACGGTCAACGGCATAGGTTCGTTGACGCAGTGAGCGGCCACGGGCACAGGCTCGCACCTGATAAACATCATCACCATCGGCAACGTCATGATCGGTTTCAACGCGAGTAATGACACCATCACGGCTAAATACTTTGACCGGGCAGTTAGAGCCACAGTTAACCAGGCAGGATGACCAGGTGATCTGCTCTTCACCTACAGGCGGCTTTGGCGGCACAACATTGGCATCATCTGAACTGGTTTTACAACCTGTTACGCTTGCTGCACAACCCATGGCTGCACTCATTTTTAAGAAACTTCTACGTTCCATTAATATTTCCTCTTGCGATTTTCCGCACTGCGCCTTAGCGCAACAAATAGCTAAACGACAGCATCACTTGGTGCGCGTTATAGTCATGGTTAAGCTCACCTAACGTGGTTAGCCCCGGCACAGCATTCGTCGCGACTTGAGCCGCATCTGTGTCGTAATATCGTTCATATTGATAACTCAGCTTCAATGCCATCTGTTTGCTCAAGGCATAATCGGCATACATACGCACGCTGTGGTTATAGGAGAAGTAATCACCGTATGGCTGGCTGGAATCGGCCGTGATCAGTGTGCCCCCGACCGAGGTGTCACTGATTGAATTACTGAACAGGTAATCACCACCTAAGGTGAGTTTGTCCTGCATCAAGCCGCCGTAGCTAAAACCGGCACCGATATTGATAAACTCATCTTCAATATCCGCATTCCAGTCCGGGCTCGAAAAACTCTGGCTACCAGCTTGTGCCGAGTTGATCCACTGCTGACCGGCAAAGCCGTAAGCCGACAAGTGCTTACTCAGCTGCAGACTCAGATTGACGTCATAGCCAAAGTCTTCCGATTCAGTCAGACCTATCTCGGTGGCATCATAATCATCTTTGGCATAACGTCCGGTAACATCGATGCTCATCCAGGACAGGGGCGTGTGATTCACCTTAAGCTCAACGGCATTACGTTTACGATCCGCAAGATAGTACTTGCGCATCAAGGCATTCTCTTGTGAAGAGGTGAGCTCGTTAACTTCATAATCTGAGCCACCGCGATTGCCATGGCTGGCTTTCAGGTTGACATTGAACTTATCGAAGGCGCTCACATTAAGCTTGGCCCACAGGCTATCTTCATTGGTCTGCTCGCGCTCGCTATAGCTGCGTTCAACCTCTTTTCTGTCATACCCGGCTTGCAGACGGTAACCACTGGCAATGCGATAGCTGGCATTGACCTTATAGGTGTTACGCTCGATATCCTGAGGCACATTTTGCTTGAATAAGCCGCTTAAGCCGTTGTAACTGTACTGGGTAAACTCCCACACAGAGCTCTTGTTATCGCGTTTGCTGTAATCGACGCTACCACCTAAACGCAGGCGATTGCTCAACATGGAGGTCACCGCAAAACGCCCATCTAAGGTATCTATCTGCCCATCCCAGCTTTGGAGCGGATTACCACTCATCTGGATAAGCGCATCATCCTGAATCATTCGTCCCGTCACCAAACGCCCGCTCATCACTGTGCGATTAAGTTGGTACTGACCCGAGAGTGACACCTGATGAGCCTCATTATCCGGCGTTGCAGAATAGACATCATTCATGTGAGGCAGGCTCAAATCTTTGATGTTATTGCTGTAATAACTACCGAAATAGCTCAACTCAGTTAACCAGTTATCACCGGCTAAAGATGCTCCGGCATCGAGCTGCTTAGTGGTGGCATCGACGGGCAAGCCAAAGTTAGTTGGACTCGGGGCTACCAGACTGCTCGATTGATGACCCGTTTTATCTTCCTGGCTATAGCGGATGAAGGTGTTATAACCCCCCTCGCCATAATTGAAGCCTATCGCCGACTTCTCTCGCTTTAGCGCCAGATCAAACTCATTGGTATAAGGGCTAGGTGTTAACATCCCATCGTTATGCCAAAGCTGACTCTGCACATCGCCCGCTTGATAACTCTTAAGCGATTGATAATCCAACTCCAATTCATATAAGCCAGATTTACCTACCTTGATATTGGCAAAGCCGTTGTCCATACCTAACTGATGAGCTTGAATTTGAGCCTGATACCCGGTCTCATTCTGATAGTTGATATCACCACTTACGGCAGCGATTGCACCATCTTCAGCGGTTCCCAGCGCATTACCGGCATGGATATCATCCACCGAGTTGTAACCCGCAGAGACCGAGACCTCACCGCGATAGCCATTGGTTGAGACACAGCGTTTACACTGGTACTTATCCATATTGATCGAATCAGTATTGGCGTTACCAACACCGAAGTTTGTCGCCATCGCCGAGCCTGAGACGGCCAGGAGCGATACTGTGATGATATTGAGTTTAAATCTCATAATATTGCTCCCTATTAGCGCTGCAGCAAGCTGCCTGACGGATGGTTAGAACCATGGATCTTGCTGTGACAGTTCAAGCAACTCTTACCGCCGCCGAAAGCATCCATTCCCGGTTCCTGCACCACTCGGCTGGCATGACCATCGGGGGCATGACACTGCTGACAGAGTTGAGGCGCTCGGCTCTTCAACATGCCTTCATTGACGCTGCCGTGAGGGTTATGACAGGTGACACAGTTCTCAGTCACCGGTGCGTGTTCCCACAAAACCGGGCCACGTTTTTCACTGTGACATGAATAGCAGGTATCATTAATCGTCGGCTTATTCAGGGCACTTTCACTCATAGAGCCATGAGGAGAGTGGCAGTCGATACAGGTCATCTGATCCCATTTCAGAGGGTGAGATGAGCGTTTATTCATATCGGCTTTCTCTTTGGTATGACACGAGCTACAGGTGTCATTGACACTGAGCTTATCCAGAGCGGGGTCTTTGGCGCTGTGCAGCGTATGACAGTCGGAGCAGGCCACCTCTTCAAGGTTATGGGTACTGCTGTGCCACGCCATCTGTTTTGCATCGTTATGACAGCCCTGACAAACACTGTTTTGCGCGGAGGCCGACAGTTTGCTGTCTTTACCGAAGGCGATCATCGGCTCCTTTCCGCCCCTGTTATGCTTTCCTTGAGGACCATGACAGGCTTCACATTGTAGTCCAGCCATTGGCGACTGCTTATTGTTCATCATGCCGTGAGTACCATCGAAAATCGCCATTACGGCTTCATTTTTTCGGTGACACATCAAGCAAGAATCGGCGCCTTTCGAAGAATATTCACCAGCCGAGAACTTTTCAGCTAATTTTTGTTCAAGTTGTTCACCGGTGAGATTTTGCCAGGGAGTGGCATGTGCACTTAGGGATAAACACAAGACTGTGACTAACCCACAAAATAATTTGTAGAAAACGCGAAAAATCATTAACTCGACCTTACATAAATAACAAACCAAGTTATTAACCGGAATAGAACAATTAATAACATTCAGCTCAGATATAAATATTTTAAGGTAATTAAATATAAAATTTCATTTGTTAAAAACAATTAAACAAAACTGAGATGCAATTAATAAATATAATAAACCTGTGATATAGCACCGCCACCAACGATAATGAATATCATTACCGCTGACAACATAAATAAGACTAAGCCACTGAAAAATCACAGAATGTATAAATTCAATACGTTACAATGGTTACCGTATGTTAAAGCCTGCACCGGGGCTTGTTAATCGTAGGTTTGAGCCTGAAATACGCCGAATATGATTGAGTTCAAAATAATGAGATGTTGTTGTAACGCTTAAAAAATAGCATCAAGCAGGGAGCCTAAATCAGAGTCGTAGAAAATTTAATTATGTGCCCCTCCCCTCCAAGCGATATATACAACGTGATCTATAACTCATGCTGCATAATAAAAAACTACTTAAGAAATTTATTTAGCAAGAGCGAAGTGTAATAAAAACTTATTTATTCTTTACGACACTTATATTAACCACCTCAATCTTAGCCCTCATTAGAACAAATAAAGGCGCATTTTAAATGTGGGTTAAAACCGTATTTTTAATAACTAGATATAAAAACAGAATCATATAATTTCGCTCCGTAGACGCTTATCAAGCTTATCCCGTTAAAAAATACTCCTTTAAAGTGAATCGAGGTACACTATCTGTATCAGTCAACGGGTACTTATCCATGCAAATCGACAAGACAGCAGAGCTAAATCTATTATGGGGCACTCTAATACTCGAGGAGCTCGCACGCCTTGGGATTCAACATGTGTGTATGGCACCGGGCTCGCGCTCGACTCCCTTAACACTCGCCGCCGCAAAGCAATCAAAGCTTAAACAACATCTGCATTTCGATGAACGCGGACTTGGGTTTATGGCACTCGGTCTGGCAAAAGCGAGCCAGGCTCCGGTAGCCATTATCACGACCTCCGGGACCGCAGTCGCAAACCTCTACCCGGCAATAATCGAAGCCTGGTTAACACAAGTTCCTTTGATAGTCCTATCCGGAGACAGACCCCCGGAATTGATCGACTGCGGTGCCAATCAAGCCATCATACAGCCGGCTATCTTTGCCCAATATGCCAAGCAGGTTAATCTGCCGACACCGGATATCTCTATCCGGCCAGAGGCTCTGCTTACCACGTTAGATGAAGCAATCAGCAATCAAAGCCAACCTGTTCATATTAATTGTATGTATCGGGAGCCACTATATCCATCGACCATGAGTGCCGACTTTACTCAGTACCTGAGTACGCTGGGTAATTGGCAACATACGGCGTACCCTTTTAATCAATACGGTAAAACGTCACAGCATAGCCTGCCAACCCAAGATGCACTGGCCCGCTTCGTTCATGGAAAAGGTGTCATCATTGCCGGCACGCTTTCACCCGAAGAGTCGCCGGAATCCCTTGTCGAACTGTCACAGAAATTAGGCTGGCCACTCCTCACCGATGCTCAGTCTCAGCTCAGGCAGCATTCCGGTGTCATTGGTAACGTGGATCAACTCCTGCACCAACCCAAAGCCAGGGCCCTGTTGGCACAGGCTGAATCTGTTCTGGTATTTGGCGGACGCTTGCTCTCAAAACGCCTCATCAGTTTCTTAAGTGAGCAGAAATGGAAGCGTTATTGGCAGGTATTACCCCAGCAGATGAGATTAGATCCAAGCCATAGTGCCAAGCAGGTATGGCATTCCAGTGTGGCGGCCTTCGCTTCACAAGCCTGGCCTCGCTCATCGGATGCCAACTGGGCGCTGCAACTCGTCCAGTTTAATGACGGGCTTGAAACGCTGTTTCAACAGCAGATCGACAACGCCGAGTTTGGTGAGGCTATGGTCGTTCGTGCAATAGCTAAGGCTCAAAACCGCCAAAGCCAACTCTTTATCGGTAATAGCCTACCGGTACGTTTATATGACATGTTTGCTCCGATCACCCCCGACTCCCCCCGCACTTATACCAATCGCGGCGCATCGGGTATCGACGGCCTGCTCGCCACCGCTTGTGGTGTCGCTCAGCATAAAGGGAAAGCCACCACCTTACTCATTGGTGATATATCCCAGTTACACGATCTGAATTCACTGGCCATAGCGCGGACGATTGAAAGCCCTTTTGTCATCGTCATTTTAAATAATGATGGCGGCAATATCTTTAACTTGCTTCCAGTCCCCGATGAGAAACTCAGGAGTGATTATTACCGTCTGGCCCATGGGTTGGAATTTGGCTATGGCGCGGCTATGTTCGGCCTGGCCTACAATCGGGTCGATGACTTCGAGAGTTTCAATGAAGCCTACCGAGAGGCCATAGACTACCAGGGCCCTTCGGTGATTGAAGTATCGGTCGCTCAAGATCAAGCGAGTGAGCAGATAGCTCGCATCGCCACCTGGGTAAAACAAGGCTGATGTTAGCCCACTCTTGTCATGGAGATAGCCGTAAACCCGTCTTAGTGATGCTGCACGGTTTTCTTGGGAGTAAGAATGATTGGGACACACTTATCCCCGATCTACTGCCGCATTTCTACTGTATCTGTATCGATCTACCCGGCCATGGGCAGAGCCCTGCACTGGCACCGGGGCTGTCCGGATTTGAACGGGTAGCAAGTGCGATTCAGACTACGCTCAGCAGCTTATCCATAGAGAGATACCACCTGTTAGGCTACTCGTTAGGCGGACGTATCGCGCTTCATCTGGCACAGGCTTACCCTGATAATCTGCTCAGCCTTAGCCTGGAGTCATCTCACCCTGGTCTGCAGTCTGCAGCGGAGAGGGAGAACAGGGCCCACAGCGATCACGCCTGGAGTGAGAAACTCTCCTCTTTATCTATCGAGTCTTTTCTATCACAGTGGTACCTGCAGGGGGTATTTGCCGAACTGACGGAATCTAAGCGACAGGCCTTGATCCTAAAACGCAGCAACAACAACTCAGAAGCCCTGCTCACTGTTTTTGAGCCTACATCGCTCTCTAAGCAGGAAGATCTATGGCTGCTACCTAGCCAACTGCAACTGCCCTGCCATTATTTCGTTGGTAAGGATGACAGTAAATTTTCGGCATTAGCATCACGGTGGGCGAGTCTGACAAATATCCGGGTCCATACGATTGCCGGAGCAGGTCATAATGCACATCTGGCATCTCCTGCACTCTTTTGTCGGCAGCTTATTAAACACTTAATCGAGGATGTTCAATGATCATCTCAGCGCTTCACCTTTATCAATATCAGATCCCTTTAGACAAGCTACTGCCTGTCGGTAGTCAACGCATCGATGTCCGCAGAGGCTTAGTATTAAAAGTTGAAGCCATAGATGAGACAGGAGCGGCGCTCACCGAGCAAGCTGAGATAGCACCACTGTCCGGGCTGGATATCGATGGCTACCCGGTGCACGGTTTCAGCAAGGAGAGTCTGGCTCAGGTAAGCGATGAACTTGAAAGCCTGTTAGAGCAGTTAGTTCAAAAACCAATAGATAGCTTATTGGATATCGCTGACATTGAAGCCCTCCCCTCCCTGGCCTTCGGTCTGAGTCTTATACACGCCAAGCTATCGGGGCGACTGGACGGACACGCGCTATCGCTTAATTCAGACCGGAGGACTATCCCTCTGCTCTATCGGAACTGTGATGAGTCGATAAACGTATTACATCAACGCGTCAGTGACATACCTGAGCAGATGCATGCCGCTAAGGTCAAAGTAGCTCAAACCTCACTGGAAGAGGAGGTTCAACTCATTCATCAGATACTGGCTATCAGGCCAGATCTAAAACTCAGGTTAGACGCAAACCGAGGCTTCACCCTGGAGCAAGCCATAGACTTTGCAGCTTGCTTACCCCTTGCCTCTATAGAATACATCGAGGAGCCATGCCAAAGACCGGCTGACAACGCCGCTTTCTATCAGGCTATAGGCATGCCCTGGGCGTTAGATGAGAGCCTTAATGACCCTGGATTTCAATTTACCATGCAGCCTGGACTCACAGCCCTGGTTGTAAAGCCTATGCTAGTAGGCAGTCTGGAGAAGTTACAAAAACTTCAAGCCGAAGCTGAGCATTCGGGTGTCAGGTTTATCTTAAGCTCCAGCCTGGAAGCCAGTCTGGGCATAGAGGCTCTCGCACGTTTAAGCCAGATAATGACTCCCGATGAGATCCCGGGACTCGATACCCTCACAGCCTTTAGTTCCGATCTTCTCGTCTGCTCCGGAAAGTCTCGTTGTCAATCCTGGAATGATCTCACCTTAATCAAAAGCTGTTAGGAGCAGGCCTTGAACGCGTTACTATCTCCGCTTCATCAGAGCGCCAGGCAACACCCCAAGCGAATAGCACTGACCTATTATCAGGATGGGGTTAATCAACAAATCGACTACTCGACATTGAGTCAGAGAGTCATTGCGCTCGGTGAGCAGTTAATCGCAAAGGGGCTCAAAAAAGGCGACCGCCTTGCCTGTATCGATAACAACTCCGTCGAGTTAGTCATGCTTTACTGGGCCTGTATCAATCATCAGCTCCTATTTTGCCCTCTCTCACCCCGCTTTCCGGCAAATCAGGTTTTGGCGCTCATTGAGTTACACCAGCTAAACTTTTTATGGACGGGGAAAGGCTTCAGCCAATTACTATCTGAGATTTCAGTATCGGGCGAGACATCCGGCGCAAATACTGTCATCCCAAGGGCTCTGACACTGAATTTCTCGTTAATTGCAGATAAAACCCCGACTCCTATCGATCATTATGCTCCCGCCAATATCATTTTAACCTCGGGAAGTAGTGGCCAACCTAAGGCCGCCGTTCACAGCCTGAATAACCATAGGGTCAGCGCCGAGGGGTCAAGGAGCTTGATAGCACTCGAGCCCGGTGATGTCTGGCTATTGTCACTGCCGCTTTTTCATATCGGCGGACTCGCCATCATCAATCGCTGCGCCTTCGTTGGGGCCACAGTGGCGCTGCAAGACCGGGATATAGGCCTCTCTGTACTGATATCACAGGATAAGATCACTCACCTGTCACTGGTCTCCACTCAACTGGTACGCTTACTAAAGGAAGATATTGACTGCCTCAAAGGGGTAAAGTCTCTTCTTCTCGGCGGCGGAGCTATATCATCGACGCTTCTCAGCCAATTGCACGACCTCTCGATTAACTGTTTTACCAGTTATGGTATGACCGAGATGGCTTCTCAAGTCACCACAGGGCCTGCGAACAGCGATGGCAGCAGTGGTCGGCTATTGCCGGCAAGAGAGCTGAAAATCATCGATGAAAAGATCTATGTGAAAGGAGAGACTCTCTTCCTCGGCTATCTCGATTCACAATCGAACGGCCATAATCAGGACTGTAAACTAGTACGCCCGACGGATGACGAAGGTTGGTTCTTTACCAAGGACAGAGGATATTGGGATGATGAGGGCAAGCTTCATATTCTGGGGCGTATCGATAATATGTTTATCTGCGGCGGAGAAAACCTGCAACCCGAAGAGGTAGAGGCCGCACTCAAACAACATCCGGCTATCGAAGATGCTATCGTATTTGCCCAACCCGATGAAGAGTTTGGCAACCTTCCGGCAGCCATAATAAAAGTCAGCGACTCCGAAAGCGCGCTGTCATCGTCTGATGAGTTAACTCAATTCCTCGCCGACAAGATAGCCAGATTTAAACGGCCCAGAATCTATTACCCCTGGCCAGAAATTGAATCGACCAGCTTAAAGGTATCGAGAAAGCGGGTTATTGAGGAAGTTTTAAAGAAGACGATGGTCCAGGAAAGCTAAGATGATTCTAACGGCTAAGATGACGGCCTGCGGCCTTTCGCTTCGCGGACGGCTACGCCTATTTGACGGGCTTCGCCCTATGTAGGAGGGGCTTTAGCCCCGAAGCCCTTCTCACCTAATTGGCCCAGCCTACCAGCGAAGCATCATCTTAACCTTAAGCACAAACCCCCTCCATCGCTCTGACCGCAAGGGACTGTGGAAATGTGCAACAGATGAAGGGAACATCTGGCACCCTGCGATCGGGGATAAGTACATCCATATACAAAGCTGATAACTATCCATCCATGGGTTATCAGCATAAATGTTCCGGACACAAAAAAACCTGCCGGAGCAGGTTTCAGTTATTCGGTACTGGAATCTAATTAGGCTTCCATTCGGCCTTTCAGCTTATTCATGGCATTCTTTTCCAGCTGCCTGATGCGCTCGGCTGATACCTGATAAGTTGCAGCAAGTTCTTGCAGTGTCGTCTTATCTTCATTTAACCAACGCGCCTGCAAAATATGCTGACTACGCTCATCCAACGTCTTGATCGCTGACAGAAGGCGGGCCTGGTTACTCGCTTCCAAGTTATCATTTTCAACTTGAGAGGCTAGATCTGACGAATGATCTTCCAGATAGTGCATAGGTGCAAAATCGTGATCGTCATCGTTATCGCTGGCGAGATCGAAAGCGGGATCCTGAGCGGCCATGCGTGACTCCATCTCGGTCACATCGGCTTTAGAAACCCCAAGATTATCGGCAACCATACCGACCTCTTCATCGCTGAACCAACCCAGACGTTTTTTAGATTTACGCAGGTTAAAAAAGAGTTTACGTTGCGCTTTAGTGGTAGCGACTTTGACTATGCGCCAGTTTTTAAGCACATATTCATGAATTTCTGCTTTAATCCAGTGAACAGCAAAAGAGACAAGGCGAACACCGACATTGGGATCGAAGCGTTTTACGGCCTTCATCAAACCAATGTTACCTTCCTGGATTAGATCCGCTTGTGGTAAGCCGTAACCGGAATATCCTTTAGCAACGTGCACGACAAAACGCAGGTGAGACATAATCAGCTGTTTCGCAGCCTGTAGATCTCCCGTTTCTTGCAAACGCTTGGCTAACTCATACTCTTGCTCTGGCTCCAACATCGAGATGTTGTGGGCCGAGTGAACATAAGCCTCCAGGCTACCGCTTCCGTGGGGAACAGTCAGTGCCATTGATTGCGTTTGATTAGTCATTCACGCTCCTACTCTTACAAATACTTTAAAAATTTAGCCGCTAACGATAAGTTCTTTAGCTGTTTTTTTACCCGGTCTTACAACAAGACACTGTTTATAGTAAAAAACTTACAACAAGATTAATATAATCTCGTTTGCCGCCTCAGAATCGATTAAGGTCAAGCTGATGAACTATCGGCGATCTGACAACTTATGTCAACCTTGGACCGGTATCGGCGAGTTATTTTTGCCCTATCATGGTTAACAAAGCAAATGAAAGTTAGTTAATAAAGGTGGGCAAGCAAACCTGAGAGATGACTGTGGTTGTAATACTCGAATGTCATGAGCGATGAGACAAAAAGGGTTTTCGTTCCATCGCCGATGACTCACTGTTCATCGTGGCCGTTATGAAGGCTCTATCGCCCTGAGGTGCTGGCGCACCGAGAGATACGATCCCAGCCAACCGAGAAATGAGGCCAAGCCAACTAACTGACCAAGTTCGACCAGAGTCAAAGACTGCATCTCCAACTGACTCCCATACAAGCCTAACAATTCTGCCAGTGCACTATCGAGATACCAGACGAGCAGGTTAATGATTATCCATGCGAGCACGCCACCTATAATGCCATACCAGATCCCGGTATAGAGAAACGGTCTCTGAATAAAGGCTTCGGTCGCACCGACAAGCTTCATCACCTCGATCTCGGTGCGGCGATTCATGATAGCTAAGCGAATCGTATTGCCTATCACCAGTACCACGGCTAACACTAAGAGCGCCGCAATGGCGAGAACGGTTCGCTCTAATAGCCTCACAACCGCCTGAAGTCGCTCCAACCACTCAATATCGAGTCGACCAAAACTGACTTCCGGTTCCATTTCTAACTTCTTAAGCAACTCACGCGCCCCGACCGGACTGGAATATTTAAGGCTTGGGGTCACGGTGACGACCGCAGGGAGCGGATTGGTATCTAAATAGGAAAGCGCTTCGCCAAACCCGGATAAGCGTTGAAATTCATCGAGTGCCTGATCGCGGTTAATATAATTAACGTCGCTCACTTCAGGGTACACTTTAATGCGAGTGATCAAGCTCTGAATCGTTCTTTCACTTCGTCCTTCATCAATAAACAGTGAAATTTCAGCTGCGCTATTCCATGATTGGGTGATGGTCTCAGCATTCTTAACCAGTACTTGTAGCGCCGCAGGTAAGCTCAAGCTGACCCCTAGTACGGCCATAGTCATAAGCGAGGAGACAGGGTTACGCCACAACTCGCCCATGCTACCCATGGCATGCTGGATATGGCGAATAAAGAACATCACAATACGACCCGAGATAGGCAACTTGCTTCTGGTTAACTGAGGTTTATTGCTCATCGTTATCCCTTTACCCCATCAGCCGAGGACGTCAGCTCTTCGCCACCCAGTACATGCCCGTGTTTAAGCGTCAGTGTGCGATATTTCATTCGGGCGATAAGCCCCAGATCATGGGTCGCAATCAGCACTGTGGTGCCAGAGTCATTAAAGGTTTCAAATAACCGTAGAATATCCATCGACAACTTAGGGTCTAAGTTACCCGTAGGTTCATCGGCCAGCAATAATGGCGGCTTATTAACGATAGCCCGTGCAATACCCACGCGCTGCTGTTCACCACCGGACAACATGATCGGGTTATGGCGCTCTTTGCCATATAGGCCTACCATATCCAATGCAGCTAAGACCCTTTTTTTTATCTCACCATGAGAAAAACCTTCGATCACCAAAGGCAGGGCGACATTGTCGAAAACACTTTTTTCCATCAACAGATGGTGACTCTGGAAAATCATCCCAATGTCACGTCTTAAAAATGGAACATCCGAGCGTGATAGATTTGCAATATCATGCCCGTTTATTAACACCCGGCCGGCATTGGCACGTTCGATCACTGTGATTAATTTGAGCAGCGTACTCTTACCGGCGCCTGAGTGACCCGTTAAAAAGGCCATCTCTCCACGCTTAAGGTGAAAGTTAACATCTGACAAGGCCTTCTGCCCACCAGGATAAACCTTACTTACCTGCTCAAATCGAATCATCTATTTCTCATTCTTTTTTGAAAAGAGCCCTACTACTTCTTCTCATCACTCTCTTGAGTAAAAAGCGCATCGACAAAATCTTTGGCATCGAAAGTACGTAGATCATCGATCTGCTCACCGACACCGATATGACGGATAGGAATACCGAACTTATCGGCAATCGCAAAAATCACCCCACCTTTAGCGGTACCATCAAGCTTACTGATTGTGATACCGGTAACGCCGACGGCTTGCTTAAATAACTCTGCCTGACTAATTGCATTTTGACCAGTACTTGCATCTAAGGTCAACATAACCTCATGAGGTGCAGACTCATCTTGCTTTTTCATCACCCGGATAACTTTCTTCAACTCATCCATCAGATGAGCTTTATTCTGAAGTCGGCCCGCTGTATCGGCGATCAGAATATCAATATTGCGAGCACGAGCTGCCTGAAGTGCATCAAACAACACCGACGCACTGTCGGCCCCAGTATGTTGCGCCACGACAGGAATGTCATTTCTCTGTCCCCACACCTGTAACTGCTCAACCGCTGCCGCACGGAAAGTATCACCGGCAGCCAGCATCACGGACTTACCTTGCGCCTGATATTGCTTAGCCAGTTTACCAATTGTCGTCGTTTTACCGACTCCATTCACGCCGACCATCAAGATAACAAAGGGTCCCTCTGCGTTTTCCGGGACCAGTGGAATAGAAACCGGCTCTAATGTCTTTTGCATCTCATCGCGCAAAATTTCATATAGGGCTTCACCATCTTTTAGCTGTTTACGGCTAGCTTGGTCGGTCAGACTATCGATTAAACGAGTTGTTGTTTCAACACCGACATCGGCAATAAGCAGCTGCTCTTCAAGCTCCTCGAAAAGATCATCATCGATCTTCTTACCGCTAAACAGGCCAACGAACCCGCTGCCGATATTCTCACTGGTGCGCTTAAGGCCTCGTTTAAGGCGGGCAAAAAAGCCCTCTTTCGTCGGTTTTTCCTGGGGTTCAGGTTGTTTTTCGGTCTCCTGCTCTGCCGCTGCTTGTTCAGCGTCCAGTTCGGCTTGCTTAGCCTGCTCTTCGGCAAGTGCCAAAGCTTCTGCCTCGATACGAGCCTGCTCGGCTTGCTTAGCCTGTGCTTCGGCAAGGGCCGCAGCTTCTGCCTCGATACGGGCCTGCTCGGCTTGTTTAGCCTGCGCTTCGGCAAGGGCCGCAGCTTCTGCCTCGATACGGGCCTGCTCGGCTTGTTTAGCCTGCGCTTCGGCAAGGGCCGCAGCTTCTGCCTCGATACGGGCCAGCTCGGCTTGCTTAGCCTGCGCTTCGGCAAGGGCCGCAGCTTCTGCCTCGATACGGGCCAGCTCGGCTTGCTTAGCCTGCGCTTCGGCAAGGGCCGCAGCTTCTGCCTCGATACGGGCCTGCTCGGCTTGCTTAGCCTGCACTTCGGCAAGGGCCGCAGCTTCTGCCTCGATACGAGCCAGCTCGGCTTGTTTAGCCTGCTCTTCGGCAAGGGCCGCAGCTTCAGCCTCGATATGAGCCAGCTCGGCTTGTTTAGCCTGCTCTTCGGCAAGTGCCGCAGCTTCAGCCTCGATGCGGACCTGCTCGGCTTGCTTAGCCTGATCTTCGGCAAGTGCCGTCGCTTCTACAGCATCTTGTGATTCCGTTACAACTTCTGTTTCTGGTGCACTAACTTCATCTTTCGACTTATCTTTGCGAAACCAGGAAAAAAAACCTTTCTTTGCCATGTGTAATACCAGTACTCAACTAACTGACTTAACTTTATAAACCGGAAGGCTAACAACCCCTTACTAAACGAACTTTTAAGTAAGCGTTGAAAACCATCCTGTCATGCATTTTGTATTTTTGATGTTTATCTGACGGCTCAATTCTGCCGTGGTATTTTTCTCGAACTCAACCGCTATAGTCCCCGGAAAAGAGTTCCCATAACCTGAACTCACTTTATGGTGCACATTATAACCAGCAGGCTATTTATGACCAGAAGATAGGAACAAATATGTAGAGAAACAAAGCATTTCCGTCATTAACTATTAGCTTTTCACCATTTAGTTCTGCTTTGAGTTAAAATAACGCCTTCAATCAAGCGGGACAGTCTACCACTTTCTCACTTCAGGCAAAATCGCCGTACTATTTACAACCAATAATTCGGCTAACAGGATTTCAGATGGCTAAAAATAGACCTTCCAGTGGTCAAGTACGTATCATTGCCGGCCAATGGCGTTCTCGTCGTTTACCCATTCAGGATCTCGAAGGCTTGAGGCCTACAACGGATCGCGTCAGAGAAACCTTGTTCAACTGGCTGGCCGGAGATCTTACCGGGGCTCGCATACTCGACTGCTTCGGTGGTAGTGGGGCTTTATGCCTGGAGTCACTATCTCGTTATGCGAGCTACGCCAAGGTATTCGAGCTACAAGCTAGCGCTGCACAGCAACTAAAAGAGAACCTGAAAACACTGAAGTGCGACTCATCTACTGCCGAAGTCATTAAAGGTGACACCCTGCAATTATTGGCGGTCAAGCCAGACGAAGGTTTCAATATTATCTATATCGATCCGCCATTTCGAAAAGGGTTAGCAGAGAAGACCATCGAGCTTGTCGCTGATAATGGTTGGCTCAATGAAAACGCACAGATTTATGTCGAAACCGAAAGTGAAACGGCACATCTGGCCGTGCCAGCAGATTGGGTTCAGCTAAAAGAGAAAAAAGCCGGACAAGTGATCTACCGCTTATATCAATATCAGCCTTAGGCTTAAGGTACTAGGTACTAGGTACTAGGTACTAGGTACTAGGTACTAGGTACTAGGTACGATAAGCAGACTAGCGGCATCATTTAAGAGTTTATAAACATTTTACGAGAACTATATTTTTCGAGAACATTATGAAATTTGTAATTACTACAGGTAAGGCGGTCACCCTATTTGCCTGGCTTTTAATGGCATACAATCTGATCATGCCATTTGAAGGCAACATCGGCATAATTCTATATATACTGCTGGCAGTCACCGCATTTATGCACTGTTTTCAGGTCGTGATATTTCACACCATATTTAAATCACTACTGCCTCTGAAAAGAAGTGACTACCTGAACGTATTCGTATTCGGAGCATTTAGTCTGCTGCAATATAGAAGCACGGTAATGCAGAACTTAGGGAGTGCGGAGACAAGGTAAGAGTGCCTAGGTTCGAGAGAAGGGATAAGATCAGGCAAGCTTGACCTTATCTCTCAGCGAGCTGATGGGCAATAAGCTCTCTCATTCGTAAAGTATCACCTTCCAAATAAACTCTACAGCCGCAGCCAGGTTATGGGTTATCAAGCAGTCCCCCCCCCTCTTCTCGCGTAAGCCACTAATTTCAGCCAGTAACTCTTGAAACCAAGCTAGTTCACTTAAGTTGTCTAAATCAATCCCTAAGTGCGGAAACCTTAGCTATTTATTATAAAGATGAAAAATTAAGCACCATAAAATCGAAGAGAGAACAACCAGTGTAGGTGTGGATATAGCTAATAGAGTTCCTGACACCAGTTGGCACTCCCGCCATCTGACCCATAGGGATATGGGAAATGTCTTTGAAGCGTCAGGAACGCTTAAGACCATGCCGTTCGCAGATAAGTACTTAAAAACGATAAGTCCATATACAAAAAAGCCCCGTTGATAACAACGAGGCTTCTTAGTCACTCAATATCGACGAATCGATACTGCTGGTTACTCAATGCTAAGTAGCATTATCCCTTAGGGTATGGGTGAGCAACGCCTTTGTGACAATCGATACAAGTCTTTCTCTTATCTTCAGCTTTCTTGAAGTTATTGCTATGCATTCTCTTAGCCATCTTCTTCATAGTCTCAGGCTGATCTTCGTAGATGCGCTTGTGACAGTTCTGACAAGTAGAAGAATCGATAGAACGCAGGAAGTCACGTGCGTGATCGGCCTGTTCTTTACGGTTTGCTTCTAACCACTCTTGAGTGTTGAAGCCATCGATAGTTAAGAAACCGATAATATCTTTAGATACGATGATCTTCTTAACAAGATACTGGAAAGGCTCTTGCGGAAGGTGACACTGTTGACATTCAACAACGATACCTGACTTACCGCCACCGTGTGCAGACGCCAGTACTTCATCCTTCAGAGAATGGTTACTGTGACAAGTCATACAAAACTCATCTGTACTTGTCGCGTGTAAAGTTTGTTGTGTAGCAAAGTAGCCAACAACACCGACTACAATACCAACCACTAGTAGGGCAAATATTGAGTATTTCGCGCTTGGTCTAAATAGTGCACGCAAGTTCATTACTCTTCTCCAAATTTTTTGATTATTATATCGAAACTTATGTTACTTCATCTCTTTAAGCCCGGATTATAAACTAGATCATACTGATTGATCTGGCTGAAATAGTACAAAATGAGACCTAGCTCTAACTCTATATTGCGAAATATAGAAAATTGACCTTTGCTCAAATTATATTCGGCATTCCTAAAGTTAACTCAAAGCGCTCACCTTAGCAACAGAATAGACCTAATCATTTGATTATCTGTGACTTTCATGTTTGTTAACATGGTTTTTATGTTTATTAACTTCTTAAATGAATAATATTTACCAGGAATTTCGAAATAAATTTATTGATGAGTGAAACTTTTTCCAGAACCTCTGGGTCTACTTATCCATAACCCATATTCAATTTGCGAATAACAATAAGTATGTCGAAGCAATTAGCACATTTGGTATTAATCATCTCTCTGGTAGGGCAATTTTTGCTTACACCAGCGATGGCTATGCCGAGTTTGTTACATGCTTTCTCTCACACTCAGATGTCGCTAATTTCTGGATCCGAGCACTCTGACTCCGAGCTTTCTAATTCCGAGCTAATGTCCGCAGAGACCATACCTGTTGTTGCAGATCAAACGCTACCGAATGACAACCTTCACTCTTCCACTAACATAGATACAGCCCCTGAACAAACCATGACACATGGCCAAAAAGACTGTGATATGGCGATGTCAGGCTTGAGCAATCATGATGGGCCTACTATCGATTGTGATGCGTTATGTGAAATGATGGGCCCTGGTGACTGCGTCTCTCACTGCGCCTCGGCAACAGGGATATTAACTCAACCTCAGATTGACCTGATATCGCAGGTATCAAGCGATAGAGTACAATCCGGCTCATGGTCAACTCAGACTGTTGAGCTGTCTTCATCCAATCCCCCTCCCAAATTTGAGCAAGCTTAACCTTTACCGTTATTAGCTTGGCGCATTCGCTGCGCACTCAATATTATATTTCTGCCTCAACATGGACAGATGCAAGACGCTGACAAAAATCGTATTAAAGATTGACCTAATAATTCAATGATCTAATCGCGATGAGAACAGCCGTAACTTGACTGCATTTCTGTCGGGGCACATGCTCAAATTGGAGTTTATTATGAAAACATTAATTACCGCTGTGGCACTTACCCTCGCAAGTTTTTCCTCTATCGCTGCAAGTGTCTCCTTTCCGGATTCTCTGGTTGTTACCGGTATAAATGGAGAGAAGAGATTTGATACTCATCAACCTCAGCTTTCAAAGGGGAAGAACTTAATTGAACTAAGATACCATGACATTTTTGAGGTCAATGCCGATGATTCGGGTGCTTGGGTAAAATCTGAACCTCTGTACCTTTTAGCTGACTTTGACGAACAACAGGAATATCAGGCAATCACGCCAAATATAGATAGTGAAGGTGAAGCCTATGACTTCATCGATAATCCGGTGATCACACTTAAAGATGCTCAGGGTATGAATAAGAGCGTAGCTCTACTCACCCACCAACAGCTGATGGCCAAAGTGTTATTGACGAGAAAAAACTAGCCTTAAGCTTGAACTCAATAGTGCATTGATTAGAAATTTATCATGTATAACTCTGATAAATGTGAATTACGTCAATGCGCTATTGCTTTCTCATGATAGACTTATCACAACTCATTATTCGGATGCATCATGTTTAAATCAGTACGCCGTCATGCTTTAGTCTTTTTGGCCTTGCTCGCTATGTTGAGCCAGGGCTTGATGACTAATGGCTTGTCGATGGTGAGAAATGCTGAGGCACATGAAGCGATGACGTCTGAATCACACGACTCAGACATGATGATGAGCATGGGAGATGGAGCTAGCTGCCACTCAGAACAGACAAGTAACACTGCCCATTGCTGTGATACTGAGCAGAACGAAGTGCTTCCCGGCACTGCTCAGAACTGCTGTGACGGCGACGGATTTTGCCAGGGTAATTGTAGCCACTGTCTTGTTATCTCTGTGACTGGTACTCTATTTTATGCTAAATCCTGGCCTGGATTTAGTCCTTCTCAGCTTGCTATGGCCACTCAAATGCCTTATTTCCACTCTATCTCGTTAACGACAGATCTCAGACCTCCTATAGCTTGATTTTACTGGCTCTTGCCAACGAAAATCATCAGTTTTATTGATTGATACGCTATATCTAAAAACAATTATTTATCGGTCCAATTTATATCAATGACTTCAGACGGTTGTTTCGAAGCTATCTACATCTCTTTGTAGGCTTCATCACAGCATAAGCTGATCACTGTAATTTATTGCGATTGCATATATTAGCCGTTAATTGTTATTCGCCTGCAAGTATTTCAAATGCCTGAAATACTGCACAGATAGGCGATATAACTCCGGCCATCTATACGATGGAGTGAATTTATGAAAACCTTGTTAAGCCTAGTTTTATCTGCCTTTATTTTAGTTTCTGTGGTGCCGGCAGCTTCTGCACATCAGCACGAGCATGGCCAACATGTCAGTGCCGATTATAGCTGCCCTATGCATCCGGAAGTTACCGGACAAAAGGGTGATAGCTGCCCTAAATGCGGTATGAATTTAGAGGCAAAAACAGATAAGGCTACTACCTCTAAACATAAAGGGAAAAAGTGTGACTCTTGCCCTAACCATAAAGCAAAAGCACATAAGGATATGCATGCAGATACCCATGCCTGTCCTATGCACCCAAGTGTTACCGGAAAAAAGGGCGATACTTGCCCTGATTGCGGTATGAACTTAACCGCCTCTAAAGCTGCTTCTTCTAAGCATCATGGGAAAAAATGCGACTCTTGCCCTAATCACGGAGCAAAATCGCATAAGGATATGCATGCAGACACCCATGCCTGTCCTATGAACCCAAAGATCACAGGAAAAAAGGGTGATACCTGCCCTAAATGTGGGATGAACTTAGAGCCGATTAAGACGGCGACTAAGGAAGCAGGAAAACACGCTGCTCACCACAAACAGTAGCAGATAAGAGCGGAGACAAGGCATTATGAGTCATTTTGAATCGAACAATAAGCGCAACAAATTAGCCTATCTGCTGAGCCTGTTTATGGTTATCACCCCGCAGTTAGCCCATTCACAACAACTTTTAGCTCAGGCGAATACAGCCGAGCATACGGCGCACAGTCACAGGGATACAAAAGCGGCAACTTACTCTTGCCCTATGCATCCGGAGGAGACCAGTCATGAGGAGGGAAGCCGCTGCTCTAAGTGCAACATGTTCCTTACTCTCAATGAAGAATCTGAGGAAGAAGGCGGAGCCAAGACTAACTTAAGTGCAAGCGAGCAAAAGACCTATGTCTGCCCCATGCACCCAGAAGAAACGAGTCATGAGGCGGGAAGTCGCTGCTCTAAGTGCAACATGTTCCTCACTCTCAATGAAGAATCTGAGGGAGAAGGCGGAGTAAAGACTAACCTAACTACCAACGAGCAGAAAACCTATGTCTGCCCTATGCATCCGGATGAGACCAGTCATGAGGCGGGAAGTCGCTGCTCTATCTGTAATATGTTCCTCGTCAATGAAGAAGTTGAGGAAGAGGAGAGCAGTTCTCACGCTAACCTTGCTACCAACGAGCAGAAAACCTATGTCTGCCCTATGCATCCGGACGAGACCAGTCATGAGGCGGGAAGCCGCTGTCCGATATGTAACATGTTCCTCGTCAATGAAGGAGTTGAGGAAGAAGAAGGCGGAGTAAAGACTAACCTAACTACCAACGAGCAAAAGACCTATGTCTGCCCTATGCATCCGGACGAGACCAGTCATGAGGCGGGAAGTCGCTGTCCGATATGTAATATGTTCCTCGTCGAAGAGGAGGAAGAGGAGGAAGGGAGCGTCGATCACTCATCTCATGATATGAGTAGTGCCACTGGAACCAAAACTGGGGACAAACACTCGGGTCATGCACATGAAGCTCAAGAGACAAAGACACCGGCAGATACCGTCTTCAATAGCGCCAAGCCAGACCTTCTCAATGATGAAGCAAATATCAAGTATGTCTGCCCTATGCATGCCCATATCATCAGCGATGTGCCGGGGACATGCCCAATCTGTGGCATGAACCTGGAAAAAGTTGAGCTAGGCGGAAACAGCAAGGAGATCCAAATTGATGTTTCGGGCGGCATGCAACAGGCATTAGCCCTTAAGGTTGCCAGAGTCGAGAAGGATACACTTTGGAAGTTTGTCCAAACCGTGGGCCAGATAGATTATGACGAAAGCCGGATAAATCATATCCATGCACGTGTGAATGGCTGGATAGAGAAGCTCACCATCGAGTCAGTCGGTGACAAAATTACCAAAGGGCAGCTGCTATATGAGATCTACTCTCCCGATCTCATCAATGCCCAGGATGATTTTCTGCTCGCGCAAGATACCTTAAAGCGCTCAGGAAACGATGCAAACTATAAAGACTTAGTGAGAAAAGCCGGCCTGAGGTTGGAGTTACTCGGCTTTAACAAGAGTCAGATTAAGGCTCTGGCCAAATCTAAGCAGACTCAATATCGAGTCCCATTCTACGCTAAGAGTGACGGCATAGTTAAGGCTCTATCTGTCAGAGACGGTATGTATATCCAGCCATCGACCGAAGTCATGTCTGTGGTCGATCTATCCAAGGTTTGGGTCATCGCCGATGTATTTGAAAATGAGCAGAGCTGGCTTGAGATAGGCCAGAAAGCCGAAGTCTCCGTACCGGCTATGGGTATCAAGGGAATAGAGGGGCAAATTGACTATATCTATCCGGAGCTCGATGCCGTTACCCGTAGCTTAAGAGTCAGAATCGTAGTGAAGAACAAGGGTGTCGAACTGAGACCTAATACGCTGGCTAAGATCGACATATTTGGTGGCCCCAACAGAGATACCTTAGTCATCCCCCAGGAAGCCTTGATTCAGACGGGCAAAGAGAACCGAGTCATAGTGAAGCAGGAGAACAACAGCTTTACCGCTCGCAAGGTGACCGTAGGCATGCTCAGCCAAGGCAAGGCAGAGATCAAAAATGGCCTTAAAGAGGGCGAACGCGTAGTGACTTCGGGTCAATTTCTTCTCGACTCAGAAGCCAGTCTCAAGGGCAGTTTAATGCGCCTCAGCAGCGGCCACCAGCATTAAAGGAGAGGGTTCATGCATAACAAGATTAACGATGAAGCCTCTATGAAGCGAAGGCTCACTATGCTGGTGATCGATAAGGTTGCAGCTCTGATAACCAGACTATCTACTTTGGATAATAGGAGGAGTAGGTAATGCTTAAGAAAATTATCGAAGCCTCTATCAAGCAACGTCTCATGGTATTGATCATCACGATTATGATCACTGTATGGGGTGTTCAAGAGCTGAGAAATACGCCGTTAGATGCCCTTCCGGATCTTTCCGATGTACAGGTGATCATTAAAACCCCGTTCCCCGGACAGGCCCCCAAGCTTGTCGAGGAGCAGGTGACTTACCCGCTATCCACGGCCATGCTTGCCGTACCCGGCGCCAAGACCGTTCGAGGCTACTCTTTCTTCGGTGACTCCTACGTGTATGTCATTTTCGAAGATGGTACCGATATCTACTGGGCAAGATCCCGGGTTCTGGAATACCTCAACCAGGTCAGCAGCCGTTTACCCCAAGGTATACAACCCTCTTTGGGCCCGGACGCTTCCGGAGTTGGCTGGATATTCGAATATGCCTTAGTGGACAGATCCGGTAATTTAGACCTGTCTCAACTAAAGAGCCTGCAAGACTGGTATCTGAAACTGGAACTCCAAAGTGTTGCAGGAGTCTCCGAAGTTGCCACCGTTGGCGGCATGGAACAGACCTACCAGATAGTGATCGAACCCGACAAGTTGGCCATCTATCAGCTGGATATAGCCTCGATTAAGAATGCGATTGCTAAGTCGAATACCGAAGCCGGTGGCTCGGTTATCGAGATGGCCGAAGCCGAATATATGGTGCGGGCCAAAGGCTATCGACAGACATTGGATGATTTCAGAGAGATCCCCTTAGGGATAACCAGTCCCTCCGGTACACCTCTGTTACTTAAAGATGTAGCTACCATTCGAAAAGGGCCAGCTTCCCGCCGCGGTATTGCCGAGCTCGATGGTGAAGGTGAAGTGGTTGGCGGCATCATAGTCATGCGATATGGCGAGAATGCATTAGCGACTATCGAAGCGGTAAAGAACAAGCTGGAACAGCTTAAAGCGGGTCTCCCGGAAGGGGTTGAGATCATCCCGACCTACGACAGATCTCAGCTGATCGAAAGCTCGGTGGAAAACCTGCTCCACAAGGTTGTAGAGGAGATGTTTGTTGTCGGCCTGGTGTGTCTGCTTTTCTTACTGCATGCTCGATCGACACTCGTTGCCGTGATCACCTTGCCTTTGGCTATTCTCATTGCCTTTATCGTGATGAACAAGATGGGGGTCAATGCCAATATTATGAGTCTGGGTGGCATTGCAATCGCTATCGGGGCAGTGGTCGATGGCGCCATCGTCATGATCGAGAATATGCATAAGCATCTCGAGCATTTTAAAGAGGAATATCAACGCCCGCCAAACAACCAAGAGCACTGGAAGATCGTCACAGAGGCGTCCATAGAGGTCGGTCCCGCACTGTTCTTCTCACTGCTGATCATTACGTTAAGTTTCGTGCCGGTCTTTGCATTAGAGGCTCAGGAGGGACGGTTATTCAGCCCCCTTGCCTATACGAAGACCTTTGCGATGGCCGCAGCGGCCCTGCTGTCAATAACCTTAGTGCCAATTCTTATGGGCTTCTTCATTCGAGGAAAGATCCCTAAAGAGACCAGTAATCCAATCAGCCGGGTGTTGATAGCAATCTATAAGCCCGCGCTGACTCTGGTGTTAAGGTTTCCAAAGATCACACTCGTTGTCGCCGTCATAACCCTACTCAGCGCCTGGTATCCTCTGAATAACTTAGGCAGTGAATTTATGCCTGAGCTTGAAGAGGGCGACCTGCTCTATATGCCTACCGCACTACCTGGGATCAGTGCCAGTAAGGCGGCTGAGATACTGCAGCAAACCGACCGCCTGATAAAAACGGTACCTGAGGTCAAGCGGGTATTTGGTAAAGTCGGCAGGGCCGAAACGGCAACCGATCCTGCGCCGCTGACGATGCTTGAAACCACCATCATGTTGAATCCGAGAGATGAGTGGAGAGAGGGCGTCGAGCTACAAGATATTATCGACCAGTTGCAACAGACGGTAAAAGTTCCCGGCCTGACTAACGCCTGGGTTCAACCCATCAAAACCCGCATCGATATGCTCTCTACCGGTATCAAGACTCCGGTAGGCATCAAGATAACGGGCGCCGATGTCGATGAACTGCAGAAAATTGGTACCAATATCGAAGCCATACTCAGTAAACTGCCCAATACCAAGTCAGCCTATGCCGAGCGGGTTGGCGGTGGCCGATATATAGATATCACGCCTAAACTCGATGTGGCCTCCCGCTATGACATGACGCTCACCGACATACAGGATGTGGTCCGTTATGCCATCGGCGGCATGGAGATAGGCGAGTCGGTACAGGGCGCGGAGCGATATCCGATCAACCTGCGTTACCCCAGAGAGCTCAGGGATAATATCGAGAAACTCAGGGAGCTTCCCGTGATCACCAAGACGGGGCATTACCTACCGCTGCGCAACCTGGCCGATATAGAGATCACCGATGGGGCACCTATGCTCAAGAGTGAAAATGGTCGCCTGATATCCTGGGTATTTGTCGATATTGAGGGCACCTCAATTGGCGAGTATATCGATGAGGCTAAACTGGCGCTGGATAACGAACTCACTATACCTCCCAGGTATAGCTATGGTTTCGCTGGCCAGTATGAGTATATGCAACGAGTCGATGCCAAACTGAAAAAAGTGATACCTATGGCACTCGGGGTTATCTTTATTCTGCTTATGATGACTTTCGGTTCGACACTGCAGGCCGGAATTATCATGCTCAGCCTGCCATTTGCCTTGGTTGGCAGCACCTGGTTACTCTATGCGCTGGAATACAACATGTCGGTTGCTGTCGCGGTTGGTATGATTGCACTAGCCGGGGTAGCGGCCGAATTCGGGGTGGTGATGTTGGTCTATCTGAATAACGCCATCAAGCACAGAAAAGAGACGGGTGGCTATGAATCTGTCACAGATCTGAAGGAAGCCTTAATCGAAGGTGCAGTCATGCGCATTCGCCCAAAGGCCATGACAGTTGCGACCATCTTCTTCGGGCTCTTGCCCATCATGTGGGGCGCGGGGTCGGGTAATGATGTGATGCAGAAGATCGCCGCACCTATGATAGGCGGCATGGTCACGGCCCCTTTACTATCACTTTTCGTGTTACCGGCACTTTACCTGATAATTTACGGCAGAAAGCTAAACTCGACACAGTAATACCAATTGGTATCTGTCGTCATTAATAAAGAGCACAGCCCATTGATGGGCTGTGCTCTTTAGTATCTAAAACAACACTCTGGACAAGCTTATAAACGAAATCGCTTCACGGAACGGGTAAGCGAACGCGCAAGTTCATTCACCTCTGCACTGCGGTCGGCCACCCCACTCGCCTCTTGGGCATTTTGATTAGCAGTACTCAGGGTTTCCCCCATGCTGACCTCAATATTCTGACTATCGGCTAACTGTTCATCTGCGACCTGAGCAATATGTTTACTCATCTGCTCAATCGTACTCAAGGAGGCATCCATATGTTCAATCGCCAGTCCCAGTTCCCGACTCTGAATGACGCACTGTTCCGCTTTAGACTGCCCGAGAGAGATGGAGTCGGCTACCGACTCGGTTTCCTGCTGCAGCGCCGTAATTGTCGTCTGGATCTCGGCGGTAGACTCTTGGGTTCGCATCGCTAAGGTTCGCACCTCATCGGCAACCACCGCAAACCCCCTGCCATGCTCGCCCGCTCTGGCCGACTCAATCGCCGCATTCAGCGCCAGTAGATTGGTCTGTTCGGCTATTCCGACAATCGTATCTAAGATCCCACCGATATTTTTACTGTGATGACTCAAGCGAGACATCACCTCTACCGACTCACTGAGCCCATTTGACAAGTTTTGAATCGTTTCGCTGTTAGTACCTGCTATGCCTTTAATTTCACGACTGCTTTTTGATGCCTGAGTCACGTTGTCGGCAGTCGTATCGGCTTCATTCTTAACCACAGTCGAGCTAGCAAACAGCTGCTCGGCTCTTAATCTGACGTTTTCCACCCGTTCAATCTGCTCCGCGGCGACAGATGCAATACGCTGACTCTGCTGACTGGAGGCTAACGCTGAATCATCAAGAGAGTGTGCATTTTCACTAATCTCATTGAGCAACTGAGTCAGATCCTGAGACAACTTATTAATATTGTCGGTCAAGGTGCCGAACTCATCATCAGTTCGCTTAGTGATACGCTGAGACAGATCCCCGTCGGCAATACGTGCCAGAGCACGATTAACAGATTGAAGGGGTCCCAACATGGCTCTGGTGGTAACGATTGAGATAAAGCTCGCCATCAACACCAATGCGAGTATAATGGCCAAAGTCTCACCGGCGGAGATCTTATCTTTTGCCGTTGCTTGCAATTGAACCAGGCGTTGGTCGGCTAAGTTGGCCAGTAGATCGAGTTGCTCATAACTGGCTGCGAAGCTCTGCTCTGCCTTAGTGTAAGCCCCCTGTGCTAGCTCCCCTTGGTCTATGATGCGATGCTGCAACAGGTACAGCTCTCCAGGTTGAAGTAAATATTGCTTCAACAGATCTACTTTTTGGGAAAACTCTCCCATGGTGGCTTGAATGCTTAAGGGTTCGGCCTGCCTTCTTAAAAAATCGAAATTAGTTGTCAGGTTACTCATTAAAAAGCCAATATCTTCCTGATGAGCCGTCACTCCTGAAGCGATATCGACTCGAGTCAGTCCGGACATGGTATTTCCCATGGTAAATAACATGTCATCGATTCTGGTGCCCGTGCCAATGACCTCTTCTAACAAACGAGCCTCTTGTGGAGCCGAAATCAGCTCCAGATCGAGCATCATGTTACTCGCATCGAAACGGTCTTTTTCAAACTCTTTGTAGCGCTCTTGAAACCTGCGTTCAGTTTCTATAATGGTCATCTTTGCCTCAAACAATTTATTACTCTCTGCAAGAAATTGTCGAAACTCCACTTCGGCCAGCTTAAGTGAATTGAGCATTTTACTCTGATCCAAGACTTTGCCCTTAAGCCTGGATAACTCCTTATCATAGCGGTTTTGTAACTGAATAAATTGATTCTGACTGCTGTCCAGTTCGGAGCGCTCTTTGTGAGTGTTAGCGACGGCTAATAACTTTACCATCTTCAGGAGTGTCAACTGCAGCGCATGGCTCTGCTTTAACACCGGCACAGCCAGCGTTTCAACATTTTGATTGGCAAGATTTATCTGACTAAGGGAGTAATAGAAAAAGCTGCTGCCAGCAATGAGCAGCACACCAATAGCGCTAAAGCCTAAGGTGATTTTTTGTCGAATGCTAAACTGTAAATTCATCATAGACAAACCTATATTTAACGCACTGAAGTCAAAACCTAAGCGGCACGACTTAACCCGAATTCAGGTTATTTAATAGTATTTAAGTTTAGCGCAATTTTTCACCTCTCATAAATGAAGAGTCCAAATGCTCTCTTTAGCTATTAAGCGCAATCACTGAGAAAAAACCACCCTGGGGATCATTGATAACGGCAAAGCGCCCCACTTTCGGAATATTGGTGGGAGGTACACAAATTTTGCCACCAAGTTTGGCCGCTTTAACCACTGTTTCATCGCAATCTTCCACGGTAAAATAGAGCATCCAATGGGGTGCGATATCTCCCCACTCCTCCGTCATCTCCATCATGCCGCCAAAAGATTGCCCATCAACCAGCCACTCTGTGTATTCAAAATCCGGCATATCACCGGGCTGCACCTTCCAGCCTAAAATTTTAGGGTAAAACTGTTTTGCAAGCTCAGTATTTCGGCAGGCTAACTCTACCCAGCAAAGCGTCCCAACCTCTCCTCTTTTCCCCGCACCTATATGCTCACCCGCTTGCCATATCGCAAACTTTGCCCCTTCGGGATCACTGAGCAAGGCCATTCTGCCTGCCGTACCGACATCGTGGGGTCCAAGCAACAACTCCCCGCCACAGGACCTCGCTAGCTCTATGGTGTCATCGACACTATCGACGGCAAAGTAGACGGTCCAGTTAGTCGGCTCTCCCTGAGAGCTCATCTCTGCATGCATCTGATAAGCTGCACCTATCTCATCGGTTTCGTCACCAATGACCAGGTTAAACATGGTATATACGCCGTCAGGAATAGGCATATCCTGCAAACTCCAGCCTAACAAAGCACTATAAAAATGCTTTCCCGCACTCGCATCGTGACTGGCGAGCTCAACCCAACATGGTTGCCCCTGGATATATCGTTCGACTTTCATAAACAGCACCTTTGGCTGACAAATAGAAACAATAAATAATCGTATCTAACTGAATTTAGTTAAGCTTGTTTTGTGATTTCTGTCTATGCTAAATGAAATATAGTTACTCGCTTTGGTAAATATAGAGTATGTATAGCAATTTAAGCCGATATAGATACTATTTTTAAGATTAGGAAATGTAACGAATTTTAAGTCTCAGGATGAAAACGATATTAAGGAAAGCCAATGTCATTGACTCAAAAACAGATCCTTTTAGTGCAACATTCATTCTCTCAGGTCGAGCCCATAGCAGATCAGGCCGCCGACATTTTTTACGGTGCACTTTTTAAAATAGACCCCTCACTAAAACCTCTCTTTCGAAGCGATATAAAGGTGCAGGGACGCAAGTTGATGACAATGTTAAAGGCTGCCGTAGATGGCCTAAACGATCTCGATGCCTTAGTGCCAGTCCTGAAGCAGTTAGCCGAAAGGCACAATGGCTACGGTACGAAAAAAAGCCACTTCACTCCGGTGGGAAACGCTTTACTCTACACCCTGAAAACCGGGTTGGGAGAAGCCTACACAGAGGAGGTAAGACAGGCGTGGATCACGGTTATTCATCTGGTTGCCGACACGATGAAGCCAGAGATCGCAGCCTGATAAGTAAACCGCTATTAAAAACAAAATAAACTCCATATACTGCTTTATGTATAGGGGAATTATGTCGTCTTATATTTCTGTCCGATATAACTATCCGAGAGTTCAACGGCTTAACTCGCTTTGAAAATTCAACTCGAGTCGAGCCTGATTGTGAATGATTGTGAATGATTGTGAATGATTGTGAATGATTGTGTAAGCTAAAGTCATCATTGAGGTTTGTTTTGTCTGCTTTTTATCATAGATGTCGCTATTTCTTTCTTCCTCTGCTTGCCACTGCTTTTTCAATCGGCTTGCTTCAGTTTACTCAAGCCGATTGGCAAATTTGGCAGGGAAGTATCGACCAGCTTCCTTTTTGGCTTCTCGTCACTACAACCGCCCTTGCACTGCAATTTAATCGTAGCCGTTTAGCCTATCTCGCTATGCTGCTGTTGCTGTTTTATGCAGAAACACAGCACCAACTCGTTCCCTCGTCTCTTAGTTCGTACACTGAAGCACTCTTTCTAGGCGGGGCATTAATTATCACCTGTTTCTCCTTCTTCAAAGATAGGGGGCTACTCTCTCCCCACACTCTGGTTAGGCTTTTCGCAATTTGCATCAGCTTTGTCATGGCCTACGGTTGGCTATGGGGAATTGAACATTTTCAAGCAGAGATCACTGCTAAGTCACCTTTGAGTCTCTCCTTTCAACTGCAAGCGGCTCTCCCCTTATACCTATGCGGTCTTCTCCTGTTAATTCGTACTCTATGGCAAACGAATCTGGTCAATACATCGATACTCATCACCTTCGTCATATGGGTGCTTAATAATTTAACCCCCGGGCAGCTTCCACTTTCCGTGCTTTTTTCGGCACTCGCGGTCATATATCTGTTTACTATCTTAATCGACTCCTACTTCCTCGCTTACCGCGATGAACTCACAGGGCTCGCATCGAGACGGGCACTCTATAACTTAGTGCTCTCCCTTGGCCGAAAATACAGTGTAGCTATGCTCGATATCGATCATTTTAAAAAGTTTAATGACACTTATGGCCACGATGTTGGCGATCAGGTGTTAAAACTCGTTGCCGCAAAAATGGCTCGCGTATCCGGAGGCGGCAAGGTATTCAGATACGGGGGTGAAGAGTTCACCATCGTCTTTCCCCGCAAAGACACGGACTCGGTTATCGATCACCTCGAAGATGTCAGAGAGTCCATCGAGGAGTATCGAATAGTATTACGGGACGATAAACGCAAGCAAAATACGAAAGCAAAGCGTAATGCTGCCAGCAAGTCAAACAAGAAAACCGTCAGCGTAACTATCTCCATAGGGGTTGCCGAAAGGCAAGGTGGTGAGACGTTCGAACAAACGATGAAGGAAGCGGATAAGGCCCTCTATAGAGCCAAGAAGAAAGGGCGCAACCAGATCTGTACCTGAGTTGATTCGCACATCTACAAATGAAAGTCCCGACAAGATACCTATCTTGTCGGGACGAATACCAATGACATCAAATAGAATAGAAGTAATAGATTTGCGACTTCATCCTGATGATGATCCCTCTAATCACATCAAGAAATGCGAGAAAAGAGATAGGTTTCTCACCCGAGATCCACGCCAGTCCGACCGAGCCAACCGGAATATCATAATCCTCAGTTTCATTTAATTTCAGTCGCACAAAATGATGTTTATTATTCAGGTTCTGTCCGGTCGTCTGACGGACATTATCATCACGGGCAAACAGACTTCCCTGGGACTCTCCTGTCGCTTCGATGATCCCCTCGACCTCTGCATTAAACACCTTTCCCGGATAGACTGCCGATGCAAACTCGGCATTCTGACCGACTTTTACGTTACGAATAGCCTGATGGTTAACCCGCATCAGCACATACTTTTCATTGGTATACATCTGTATGCGCGGCACCATGCCAACAAACTGTCCCTCTCGCATAATATAGTTCGTCAGATAACCATCTGCCGGAGCATAGACCTTAGTGTTATCTAAGTTCCATTGAGCCTGAGCAACGCTCTCAACCTCACTCATATAATCTGACTCGCTACTCTTAACTGCTAACTCAGCTTTTTCAATATTCAGCTTTGCCTTATGCTCGGCCAAACTTGCCTTATCAATTTGAGAGCTATATGTATGTACATTGGCCTTGGCCAGATCTATTCCATTCGTCTGCTCATCCATTTGGCTCGCCGTAATGGTATTTGGAACGACTCGATTCTGCTCGATATACCGTTCCAACATTTTCTGTTTCCAAAGTAGATCTTTGGTTGCTGCCGCTAACTGGTTTTTGACTATCTCGATATCGGTTATCGCGGTCTGATACTCTTTATTAGCCAGCTTCACATCCTCTTTAGCCACCGACAGGGACACATTGGCAGACTCTTTAGCAACCAGAGCCTTATTGAGCGCTATCTGATAGGTCTCATCATCGAGTTCATAGATTAACTGCCCTGCCTCAATCTTCTGATTAGGCTCAACATAGATCTGTTTCACCTGACCTTTGATTTGACTCGAAGCCGGTCTGAGTTGAATATGTGGTGACTGCACCAAGGAGCCCCCGGATAGATCCATAGGAGTGAAATTCAACAGACCAACCCACACAAACAGTAACCACCCACCGCCGCCCACATAAGCAAAACTCTTACTATATTTGTTCCACGGCATACCGACCATGCGGAGCAGGTAGATGAAAAGCGCCCATACGGCTAAACCTTCAAGCATTATTTCTCTCCTCTACGCTGCTTTGCCTATTTTCACTTGGCTCATGCCAGATATCCCGAAGACGTCGCAATGCTTTCTCACCATCGATAAAGGCCACAAACACAGCTAATACCCATACCCAATGCCAGACAAAGCCGATCCAGGTGAGCGCCGTAATCAGCCCTATCTGATGATGATCCTCTTTATGAGCTTTATTGATAGGCAATTCATGGATTTTCCAAAAACCTATGGCCAACGCTGTAACAGTGCCAACCATGACAACCAAGGCCACAACATGCAGCGCCGTATCTGCGCCAGTATCGACAAATGGCATACCGAGTAAACTCATGAAAATGGTCTCTTAAATTTAAACAAGAGGGTTAGTTTGACGTTTATCCGATAACGAACAAGACGTAAGGTCTATTTGTATCATTTTTGAATCATTAATGATTAAATTAGCCTTCAATAACTAAGCTGTTGCTGCTATGAAATTTAATACCTCCTTTATTCGCGTCTGTTATGTGAAACCCATTTTCGAGGGCGTCGAGCAAGTTTACGGCTTTAATCACCGGGCCCTTTCTATTCCAGATACCCTGATGAATGAGCCTATGGCCTTGATCCCATTTACTGAGGTTGGTAAGTGGCTATCTAAATTAGCTCTTCTTACCCAAGACCCCGCTTACATAGTTAAACTGCATCAACAGCTAAACTTCGCCAGGCTCGATATCAGCGGTATAGACCTGTTATCGACCCCGGATCTGGCCATGAGCATACGCCGTATCAACTATGGCATCGTCAGCCTACAATCCGGTGCCAGTTACTATGTCAGCATGTCCGGTAAGATAATGAAGTGGTGCTATAAAAATCCCTACGCCTTTAAGCAGGAGAAAAGCTACGATTCACTCAGGGTCGCCATCATGCTGCTCAATGCACTACGCCACTTTCTAGGTGACAAGTATCATCCGATTCAGGTACGTGTCAGTGGTTCGGCCGTCGCACAACAAGAGACTGAAAACCTGTTTAACTGCCCGGTGATCTGGAACGCTGCCCAAACGGAAATTTGGCTGGAGCTTGATGATATGCTGCAGCCTTTGATAGAGCCGCAGTTAGCAAACAGCCCGGTAACCATGACACGTTCACTATTTGAAAAGTACCTCAATATGCCGCAACCTCATGACACCCCGAAGGTACTTTTCGAAATGGTGAATTATGCAAGATTCTATGGTCTGCCCAAGATCGAAGATATTGCCCAACTCTTCAATATCTCTAAGCAACAGCTGCAGAGACGATTGCAGCAACAAGGCTTTACCTTTTCTGCCTTGTGTAGTTACATTTACAGCAATCAAGCCATCAAATATATGCTCGATGGTAAGAGTGTCGCGGAGATTAGTCCGCTGCTGGGATATGCGAACCAGCAAAGCTTCAGTCGAGCCTTTAAACGACTCAGAAAATGTACCCCCCAGCAGTATCTAGACCGTCTCAACCGAAACGAGCCTGATTAGTCCGGCTCTTCAACTAAATCAGAGGCAAAAAAAAGCCCTCGTCGAGGGCTTTTTTTTCGCTATTTAGTGTATCAGCTTAGCCATATACGGGCAGTAACTCTGCCATTGCAAGCAGATGACACGCCCCGGTGAGGACACCAAATAAAATGACGATGGCGATAACAAATGTCCCGCCCGGCACTTTAAAAGTCTCGCTGTTTGGATAAAGCTTTCTGGCTTTATAGGCCATCATAGCAGGCACAATGGCCGCCCAGATAGTCGCTGCCAGTGCCGCAAAACCTATTGCAATCAGGAAGCCATCAGGGAATAACAGACCAAGCACTGTCGGAGGCAGGAAGGTTACCGCTGCCGTTTTTAAACGACCGCTACGAGACTCGTCGAAACCAAATAGATCGGCCAGGTAATCGAATAATCCTAAGGTCACGCCTAAGAAAGAGGAAGCCACTGCCAGATTAGCAAACACCGTTAGCATGGTCGTTAACCAGCCACTGCTCATCACATCCGATAGGGCACCAACCAGTACCCCCATATTGCCGCCCTGGGCAATAATATCGACAAAATTACTGCGTGGGATGTTCCCCATGGTCGCCACTAACCAGCAAACATAGATAACGAAGGCTATCAGGGTCCCGGTAACAATCGCCTTAATAATGGTACTGGCGTCTTTGCCATAATATTTAACCAGGCTAGGCACATTACCATGATAACCGAAGCTCACTAATCCAAAGGGAATAGCCGCCAACATATAGGGCAGGTAACGGCTCTCACCATCCGGTGTGAACAGCTTCACCGTATCAATCTCTATCAGTAAATTACCAACGGCGAGAAAGAAAGTGATAATCATACCGCCAAGCATAATGGTTGTGATCCTATCCACGGCCTTAGTGCTGATAAAGACGATAAAGGCTAAACCCAGCGCAAATACCAAACCGGCAATGCTTTGTGGCAGTTCGATCCCCGCAGCCTCTAAACTGTGATTAACGATAGAGCCGCCACCACTAATATAAGCATAAGCCAGGATATAGAGTACGAATGCGATAGATAATCCATTCACGATCCGCCAGAAGTTACCTAAGGTTTCCCGTGTTAAAGTATCGAAGCTATCACCGGGTTCGAAGTGTAGGTTGGTTTCGAGTAACAACAGCCCCGACACCAACATGCAAAACCAGACACCTAACATCATCACAAGTGAATAGGAAAACCACATTCCGGCGCCCACAACAGGCAATGAGAACATTCCTGCTCCCACGGCGGTTCCTGCGATGATCATAGCTCCACCAAGCAAAGATTTACTCGCTGCTCCATCCTTAACAGCGTTCATATGGTTAGCCATTAATCTTTATGCTCCGCAGTCACACTATCGACAATCGTCTGCCTGACAGAAGAACGCAGCAAGCCATTCGCTCGCTCCCGTATTCTTTGGACATCGCCTTGATTGCCGTTATCAGACAGGTAACCCAGCTCCTTAAGCTTGACGCTAAGGGCACCATAAAGTTTCTTATCATAAAACTCAGGTGCTGTAATACCATGTAGCGCGCCTAGTCTCTGTGCTAGCTTATGGCTGTCACGCTCAAGTTCGGAACGCTCCATCTTGGGGCAAACCGCCAACAGGTTGAAGATAATTGCGTAACGCTGCAACGTTTCACCGACGGTACCGGCGAGCAGTAAGAGTTGATTCACTTCGGTCTCGACGATACTGAAACCATCGTCCTCAGTAATCAGCCCTTGAGCGATAAACAGATCCAGGATCTGACCGACAAGCTCACCTGTATCTTCTACTCCCATAAATAACTCTGCCTGAAGCAGAGGGTAGAAGTCGTTGATGATATCGATAATCTCGGCTCTTGAGATATGCTCATGCTGAGTCAGACAGCTGGCAACCAGAGAAGGGATCACCATCAGGTGGATAATGTTATTACGATAGTAGGTCATAGCAACGGCAATACTATCGTCGATCGAGATAATATCTCCTAGAGGATCACTATCAAGCTTGATCTTCTTAAGCTCTAATCCCTGTTGAACCAATGACTTACCATCACCTTCGACCACAGAGGTATAGGAGGTGTAAGGCAGATCCTTAAGCAGCTTCAGATAGAGATCCAGCTGTTTCTCCAACTGTGCTCTTTCGAGTGCATTTTGTTCCGAAGCCAGTAATACCAGACTGGTCAAGGTCACGGAGCTGACCGCTGCAGCATCATTAATATTGGTCATAACCTGATTTGCCAAGGTATTCACCATGGGCGTCAACCACTTAGGCTTCTGCTCAGGCTCGTTGGCAATCTCTTCTTTCCAATCGGGCTTCTGTTCATTTAGAAAAGTATGCAGCGTGATTGGCTTACCGAAATTCACATAGCCTTGGCCAAAGTTGCCTAACTTACGCAGGGCTCCAAAGACCTGCCAGACAGACTCTTTCTTTTTCTTCTTGCCACTGAGCTCCTTATGGTATGTCGCCACCTCCATCACATGATCATAACCGAGATAGACAGGAACAAGAGTCACAGGGCGCTTCATGCCTCGAAGAACGCTATTAAGCGTCATAGCCAGCATACCTGTCTTAGGCGCGAGTAATCTTCCGGTGCGCGAACGTCCCCCTTCGGTGAAGTACTCGACCGAATAGCCTTTGGTGAAAAGCTGATCTAAATATTCGCGGAAAACGGCGGTATAAAGTTTGTTCCCTCTGAAGCTGCGGCGAATAAAGAAGGCGCCACCTCTACGGAACATGGGGCCTGCAGGCCAGAAGTTCAGGTTAATTCCTGCTGCGATATGAGGAGGAACCATTCCCTGATAATAGAGAATATAGGAGAGCAGCAGATAGTCCATATGACTACGATGACATGGCACATAGATGATCTCGTGGCCATCATGATGCAGCTGTCGAACCTCTTCCGCACCTTTAATGTTGATGCCTTTATAGAGTTTATTCCACAACCAGGTCAGAAAGCGCTCGGCAATTCGAACCAGGCTATCGGAATAGTCTGCGGCGATCTCATCCAGATACTCCATCGCTTTCGCTCTGGCTTCAACTTCGGTGATCTTCTTACTCGTCGCTTCTTCCTGAATCGCCTTCTTCAGGGTCTCGGAATTAATGAGCGCATGGAACAGTGCCTGCCTCTTAGGCAGAACCGGTCCCGTCATCACCTTACGCTGTCGACTAAAATGAACTCTGGCCACTCGAGCCAGCTTCTGCGCAATACGCTTATCGGTGCCATGCTCATCGGCCATATAGCGCAATGAAACGGCATTCGAAAACTGCACAAAGTTATGTCGTCCCAAGAAGAGGATCATCAGACACTTTCTGAGCCAGGTGGGGTTTTCACGCTCGAGTACCGCAGCCTTCATGGTGTCGTCTTCTTTTCCCGGAGTTCTTCCCCAGTAGAGACTGACAGGCACAAGCTGAATATCGAGCTCAGGACGCTCTTTATGGATCTTCAGCAGACCCATAAAGCTATTCAGAAAGAAATGATTGCTCTCTCTCTTACCCATCAAGGGTTTAGCGCCTTCAAGACAAACCACTCTCGGCGTCGATTCGCCACCGACTTCGAGAGGCTCATAAGGACTTGGAAGACCTAGATCTGCGGTGATTTCACTTAAGGCTGCAATATCACTGAGAGACTCAGTTTTCATCACATAAGCGAGAGGTTTATCCGGATCTAAATTAAGATCTTTAAAGGGTTCATGGGGCACAACAATAGTGTGTACCAACTTGTTCTGTAACCAGCGTAATGATTTAAACCAAAGAGAGTCTTGTTTGGACATTTTTCTTATGCAATGTGAGCCATGTTAATAACTGCATAGAATACCAGAAAATGAACTGGGATACCCAAAACCTTAAAACTTGGTTAATACTTGCGCTGAAAGAAATACTGTATATACTAACAGTTACTGTATAGAAAGACAGGATTCACCATGAGACCATTAACACCAAGACAAGCCGAGATCCTTGAGCTGATTAAACGTAATATTGCAGATACAGGCATGCCGCCTACCCGTGCAGAGATTGCGAAACGTTTGGGATTCAAAAGTGCCAATGCTGCAGAAGAACACCTTAAGGCATTAGCTAAAAAAGGCTGTATTGAGATTATGCCAGGTACTTCTCGTGGTATTAGACTGACTCAAGCCAATGAAACCGAAGAGGAACTTGGCTTGCCTTTGATAGGTCAGGTTGCCGCAGGTGAACCAATACTGGCTCAAGAACATGTCGAACAACATTATCAGGTAGACCCTACAATGTTTCGCCCAAGTGCCGACTTTCTACTGAGAGTACGTGGGGACAGCATGAAGAATATTGGTATTCTGGAGGGGGACCTTCTTGCCGTTCATAAAGCCGAACAGGCTCGCAATGGTCAGGTTGTTGTCGCCCGTGTAGAAGATGATGTCACGGTAAAACGTTTTGAAAAAAAAGGTAGCATCGTCTACCTACATGCCGAAAATGAAGACTACTCTCCAATTGTCGTCGATCTTACCAGTGAGAGTTTAAGCATCGAAGGCTTAGCTGTCGGAGTCATCAGAAACGGAGACTGGCAATGAACTCATTAATTGGCAATAGTCCACGTCACCCTGGTTTATGGGTAAATCTTGAAGATCCATTATCGAATGAACTGCAAGGCTGTACAGTCTCTTCAGTAACGACTCATACCCAAGGGCGTGATGAATTACAGATGCTGAGTGGCCAACTGGCTTCATTGAGTCATCAAGGTCAGTGGATTGTGCTGATTAGTCCTCCAAACATAGGTTACAAACAGATGTTAACCGATGCCGGAGTGAGAATGGATAGAGTCCTGCTCGTTCACGCCAAAGATGAAGTTGAAACCCTGTGGGCGATGGAAAAAGCACTCACAAGTGGTACATCCAGTGCGGTTATCAGTTGGACCCAATCCCTAGATGCAAGAGATAATCGTCGCCTACAGATCGTCGCAAAAAGTGCTCGCGCCGTCGGTATTGTGATTGAAGATGCGAATAGCCACTTACATGGAAAAGCCCATATGAACGGCGTCGAGGCATTTAATCAACCCAGTTTATTTGGTTCATTACATTAGCCTAAATTATTCATTGCTTTATATTACGGCCCCCTCGTTAGGGGCTTTTTTGTGCCTGAACATAAAAAATGTTTAATTATTGATCTTGATCAATATTTGTCCAGCAAGTAAGTTTAAGTCAGTAACAACGATAATTTGTTATATCCGAACGATTTACTCACCTATAAAGTACATCAACTCTCTTACACAAGAGTGCATTGATCTACCGGGTCGAAATCGGGGATATATTCAGCCGTAAGTGCAGATGTGGTTCAACCTAGCAGCCAGAAATAAGACTGCTTACTTTGCAGGTAAAGAGTAAAAGCCGCCAACGCACTTTGAAGTCATCGTTGCTTTTTTGGGAACTGAAGAGTTTGCATAGAGCAGAGACTTACTGTGTGACTCTTCTTTGTCTTTCTATGACAGAGGAGAAGTCTAGTGAAGCAAAAGTTGTATGGTTTGCCGGCGTTATTATTTTCGCCTTCTATCTTAGCTGCGGATATGCCCCTGAACATGACTCAAGGGGTAACAGAGATTAGTGGGCGGGTGTACAACCTGCACATGATCATTCTGTACATCTGTTGCGCTATCGGTATTCTGGTATTTGGCGTGATGATCTACTCGATGATCAACCACCGAAAATCCAGAGGTGCGGTAGCAGCCAACTTCCACGAAAGTACTAAAGTCGAGCTCGCCTGGACTCTCGTTCCTTTCATCATTCTTATTCTTATGGCTATTCCTGCGACCAAGACCTTAATCGCAATGGAAGACCCTTCAGATGCCGATCTGACAATCAAAATCACCGGTTCTCAGTGGAAGTGGCATTACAGCTATTTCGATCACGATCTCGAATTTTACAGCTTGCTCTCAACCCCAAGAGAACAGATAGACGGAACTGAAGCAAAAGGTGAGAACTACCTCCTCGAAGTCGACAAACCTTTAGTCCTCCCGGTAAACAAGAAAGTCAGATTTTTAATGACTTCAGACGATGTTATCCACTCCTGGTGGGTGCCAGCGTTTGCAGTGAAAAAAGATGCCAACCCAGGTTTCATTAATGAAGCCTGGACACGGATTGATAAGCCCGGTGTTTACCGCGGTCAATGTGCTGAACTTTGCGGCAAAGACCATGGCTTTATGCCAATCGTTGTCGAAGCTCTTTCAGAAGTAGACTTTGAGAAGTGGCTGATTGCTCAAAAGCAGCAAGCGAACAATGCAGAAGCTGAAGCGAAAGCCGCACTTTCGAAAACTCTGAGCATGGAAGAACTCATGGCTCAAGGCGAGCAAATCTATATGGCTCAATGTGCCGCTTGCCATCAACCTAATGGCGCTGGTCTACCCGGTGTATTCCCTTCTCTTATTGGTAGCCCCATAACCATAGGCCCTGTCGCAGATCATGTAGATATCGTCGTCAATGGTAAACCAGGAACGGCTATGCAAGCTTTTGCTAAGCAACTTAATGCTACAGAAATTGCTGCGGTAGTGACTTTTGAGCGTAATGCTTGGGGCAATGACTCAGGGGATACTGTTCAAGCAGCTGATGTCGGCTCAGGTGGTTCGAGTTCTGCAGCCTCCAACGATTCAGGCACCGCAACCCCTGCCACTTTACCAGCGAACCTGCCCGAGACTGAGCAAGTTAAAACGGCTGTGGCTGAAACGGTAAACGAAGTTGTTGAGGAAGTTGAAGCGGTGGTTTTAGATGACTTAACGATGGACGAACTTATGGTCGTGGGTGAGAAGGTCTACATGACTCATTGTGTTGCCTGTCATCAGGCTGCAGGTACCGGATTACCAGGCGCTTTCCCTTCATTAGTCGGCAGCCCGGTGATCACAGGCCCAATAAGCGGTCACCTCGATGTTGTCATCAATGGTAAATCGGGGACTGCCATGCAGTCATTTAGCTCACTACTCACGCCACAAGAGCTAGCTGCTGTGGTGACTTATGAGCGCAATGCATGGGGTAATAACTCCGGTGATACCGTTCAAGCTTCTGACGTTGTTGGTCACTGAAAGTAAGGGATTAAAATGAGCACAATTACACAAGATTCACCAGCAGCTCAGGACGATCACCATGATGACCATCATCATGGGGCGCCAAAAGGCATCATGCGCTGGCTCTTAACCACCAATCATAAAGATATAGGCACACTCTACCTCTGGTTCAGCTTTATTATGTTCCTGACGGGGGGGGCCATGGCGATGGTGATCCGCGCCGAACTATTTCAGCCTGGATTGCAATTAGTTGAGCCCAACTTTTTTAATCAGATGACCACAGTCCACGGACTTGTAATGGTATTCGGAGCTGTGATGCCTGCCTTCACTGGGCTGGCAAACTGGTTAATCCCTATGATGATTGGGGCTCCGGATATGGCGCTACCAAGAATGAATAACTGGAGTTTCTGGATTTTACCCTTTGCCTTCGCCATCCTACTCAGCTCCCTGTTTATGGAAGGAGGCGGTCCTAACTTCGGCTGGACATTCTACGCTCCACTATCGACAACCTACAGCCCGGATAGTACGGCCCTGTTCGTTTTCTCGGTCCATATCATGGGAATGAGCTCCATCATGGGCGCGATTAATGTGGTGGTGACTATCGTTAATATGCGCGCTCCCGGCATGACATGGATGAAGCTGCCTCTATTTGTCTGGACCTGGCTAATCACTGCATTCTTATTGATTGCAGTAATGCCTGTATTAGCCGGCACCGTGACCATGGTGCTCACCGATAAATACTTTGGCACCAGCTTTTTTGATGCGGCCGGAGGTGGGGATCCTGTGATGTTCCAGCATATCTTCTGGTTCTTCGGTCACCCCGAAGTCTACATCATGATCTTACCCTCATTCGGTATCATCTCTGCCATCGTTCCCGCTTTTAGCCGTAAACGGCTCTTCGGTTACTCCTCTATGGTGTACGCCACGGCGAGTATCGCCATCCTCTCCTTCCTGGTATGGGCGCACCATATGTTCACCACTGGCATGCCGGTATTTGCCGAACTGTTTTTCATGTATTGCACCATGCTAATCGCCGTTCCAACAGGCGTTAAGGTATTCAATTGGGTCGCTACCATGTGGCGCGGTTCTATCAGCTTCGAAACCCCTATGTTATTCGCGGTAGCCTTTATCATACTGTTCACCATAGGAGGATTTTCCGGCTTAATGCTGGCCATAACACCGGTGGATTTCCAATACCATGACACTTACTTTGTGGTCGCTCACTTCCACTACGTACTCGTCACCGGGGCAATATTTTCTATTATGGCGGGCGCCTATTATTGGTTACCTAAGTGGACCGGGAATATGTACGACGAGAAGCTAGGGAGGATCCACTTCTGGTGTTCTGTTATCTCGGTTAATGTGTTGTTCTTCCCCATGCATTTCTTAGGATTAGCGGGCATGCCCAGACGAATTCCGGATTATGCCGTTCAATTTGCGGACGTAAATCAGATAGTTTCTATCGGTGGATTCGCATTCGGCCTTTCACAGCTGATCTTCCTCGCCGTTGTGATTAAGTGTATTCGCGGAGGTGAAAAGGCGTCGGCCAAACCCTGGGATGGATCCGAAGGTTTGGAGTGGACACTCCCCAGCCCGGCCCCCTATCACTCTTTCTCTACACCGCCGGAGATTAAGTAAACATGGCTAAGAATCAAGCGAACGCTAATCGAAAGCTTATCAGCTGGCTCATTGCAGCAGCTGTAGGCATGTTCGGCTTTGGCTTCGCTCTGGTTCCCTTGTATGACGTTCTCTGTGAACAGCTGGGGATAAATGGCAAAACCCAGAGCACGGCCAGCAGTTATGAGCCTGTCACTATTGATAAAAACCGCACCATAACCGTTGAATTTATGGCACAGATACAAAGTGATCTGCCTTGGGAATTCAAACCTGAGGTGAAACGCCTGCGAGTTCACCCCGGAGAGTTAGTTCGCACTAACTTTAATGCCAAAAACCTCTCCATGAATGAGCTTGTAGGACAAGCAATCCCCTCTGTATCCCCCGGACAGGGAGCCGCCTACTTCAATAAAACAGAGTGCTTCTGCTTTAATCAACAGAGATTAACCGCAAAAGCCAGTGCAGAGTTACCACTGATATTTTACGTGGATCCGGATCTTCCTGATTCCATAACGACACTGACTCTCTCTTATACCCTCTACAACATCACCGACCGCGAATATGTCAGCGTTGTAGAGCAAGGAGCAGCAAAATGACAAGTAAGCACGAACACTATTATGTTCCCGCACAGAGTGCATGGCCAATTATCGGTGCCTTAGGGTTATTCCTTATCGCCTTTGGTGCAGGAAGTTACGTACAACAACTTAAAACCGATGGCGGCAGCGGTGGATTTATCTTGCTCGCGGGCATCGCCATCATCATATTTATGATTTTTGGCTGGTTCAGAACCGTTATAGCCGAATCCATGAGTGGCCTCTACTCCAAGCAGATGGATCGCTCATTCAGGCAGGGAATGAGCTGGTTTATCTTCTCTGAAGTCATGTTTTTCGCCGCCTTCTTTGGCGCACTACTCTATGCGCGAATGATTGCAGTCCCCTGGTTGGGCGGTGATTCGAATAACGCCATGACCAATGAGGTTCTCTGGCCTGGCTTTGAAGCGGTTTGGCCCCTGGTGATGACACCCGATGGAACCCGAACTGAAGCGATGGGCTGGACCGGACTGCCGCTATACAACACCATTATCCTGCTCACCTCGTCGGTTACCCTCCACTTTGCCCACGTCAGTCTGGAGAAAGAAAAACGTTCTGCCATCGCTATCTGGCTGGGAATAACAATATTGCTCGGTATGGGTTTTCTGGTATTACAAGCCGAAGAATATATCCACGCTTATCAGGAGATGGGACTGACACTGTCTTCCGGCGTCTATGGGAATACGTTTTTCTTGCTTACCGGCTTTCATGGCATGCATGTCACCCTAGGTACAGTGTTTCTTATGGTGCTATTTCTTAGAGTGCTAAAGGGACACTTTACCCCAGAGAAGCACTTCGCATTTCAGGCCGGAAGTTGGTACTGGCACTTTGTGGATGTTGTCTGGTTGTGCCTGTTTATTTTCGTCTACGTCCTGTAATGAGTGACACATGACATTGCACTCAGTCAGCGGATATGAATGCATTAATTAATAGGGTCTGGGGTTAGGGGTTATCACCCCGGATCCCAGCGCTATGAGTATTAATACGACCACCAGCAGGGAGAAGATAACCCTACGCCCCAGAAAGTGACTCATCGGCGTTTCAGAGTCCCCCTTAACTAACAAAAATAGGGCCTTGGCTAAATTAAAAACAATGAATAGCAGTAACAGAACTAAGACTAATTTGAAAACAAATAATGTATTCACTCGTTATCCTCAACTGTATCTGGTGGGTTCAAGAGCTTCGCTTATTATTATCACTTTGAGTCTGTTTCTCTTTTTGGTCAAGTTAGGATTCTGGCAGCTGTCCCGCGCCGAAGAAAAAGAGTTATGGCAGACCCAATTAACGACACGTCAAGCTGCCGAATCACTCTCTTATGCAGAGCTACTATCGCTACCTGAAACAGAGTCACTAACGGGATACCGACTAACAGTATTGGCACAGCCGCTCGCTGAGCAGGTTTTTCTACTCGATAATCAGGTATTTAATGGCAAGGTTGGTTATTTAGCACTGCAACTTATGGAGGTTACTCCCGATCGACCTTGGTTGCTGGTTGAGTTAGGTTTTATACCCGCAACCGCAAACAGGGCAAGCTTACCCGCAATAAAGCCAATAACAAAGAGTCAGAGCCTTACCGGGCGGCTATATCAGAAACAGAGTAACCCGATGAGCAGCGCACTCATGGCCGAACCGGGTTGGCCAAAACGCATTCAGAATCTTAATGTCGGCGAAATGAGTGATTTGGTCAATCGTCCCATAGCCGTTGCTGTACTTCAGCCCGAAAAAATTAAGGGCATTGACTTGCCTCATCCCTGGAAACCGATCCCGCTGTCGGCTCAAAAACACAGGGGCTATGCGCTACAGTGGTTTTCGATGGCTTTCGCATTCGCAATATTAGTCCTATTCTTTATTTACAGCAGAAAACGAAGAAAGAACAAATAGATGGCGACAAAAAACAACACGTTTAATTCGAATGATTATCAATCAATTGATGGTTGCCAATGGAAACGAGAACAAGTAGGTTAGGATTTAAGCGATAAAAATAACAATGTCGTTTCCTAGCCGTCTCGGGAAACAATTAGCATTCCTTATTATGGGCCCGATTACGGGGGCTTGATATGGGGTCTAACCAGAGGAGAGAGTATGAACTCCCCCAAGAAGAGCGGTGCCAAACCACTGATAATTTTATTGTTAGTATTTTTACTTCCTGTTGTCGCCGCAAAAATTGTACTTAGCATGAACCTCTATCATGGTGGTGCGACCAATAAAGGTGAGCTGCTCTCCCCCGAAACCAGTTATGCCAGCTTGGCAATGAAAAATCCCAGACCCCGTGAATGGCAGATTCTTTATCTGCTCCCCAGCGATTGCGACGCCTTATGCCTGGATCGTCTCTATATCCTCAAGCAGAGCCATGTTGCACTGGGCAGAGAACAAAACAGGGTTCACACCATGATTTTACTCACCGAAAGCAGCGATATCTCGGCACTAAAACTTCACTCTTTCGAAACAGTTAAAGCCAGCACCGCAATGATAAACATACTCAACGACCAGCAAATGGTCATTGTTGACCCTCTGGGAAGTTTAGTCATGCGTTACTCGAAGGTCTCAGGTCGAGCCAAACAGATCCTGCAAGGTAAATCCTTAGTCTCTGACTTAAGAAAAATGCTTAAGTTATCGAGGGTCGGGTAATGAAAAATCTGTCCTATTTTTTAAAGATCACCATAGTGTTTACCCTCTGCGTTATTCTGATGGGAGCCTATACAAGGCTTTCCGATGCGGGTTTGGGTTGTCCGGACTGGCCAGGCTGTTACGGCATGATAAAAGTGCCGAGCCAGGATCACGAGTTGGCTCGGGCATTAGATTCATTTCCGGAGCATAAAGTTGAACAGGAAAAAGCTTGGCTCGAGATGATCCACAGATATATCGCCGGCACACTCGGGTTGTTAGTGCTCATGATCTTGGTGATCTGTCTTAAAAACAGAGAAACACCCAAGAAACTGCCAACATTCATAGCCCTGCTTATCTTGTTTCAGGCAGCTTTGGGGATGTGGACCGTCACGATGAAGTTAATGCCCGTGATTGTCATGTCTCACCTTATCGGCGGCTTCACCTTAATATCGCTCTTGCTCCTGCTCTATTTAAGAACAAAACCCTTAAGGATCCCGGGGGGAGATCATGGTGCAAGAAAGTTGGCTCCCCTTGCGGCTGCAGCATTAAGCGTACTGACACTGCAGATAATTCTCGGTGGCTGGACCTCATCTAACTATGCCGCACTGGCTTGCACCTCCTTACCTATCTGCGAGGGAGACTGGTATAACAAATTACGTTTTATTCAGGCGTTCACTCCCTTCCAGGGAACCCATGACAGCTATGAATTTGGGGTACTGGATTACGCCTCCCGAATGACAATCCATGTCACTCATAGATTCGGCGCCGTAGTGACTGCTGGGGTACTGCTGTGGTTAGCCTATAAATTACATACACAGTCTCAATCATCACAGTTAAAACGCTCCGCCCAATTGTTATTTCTACTGGTCTGTCTGCAAGTCGGACTGGGGATAAGTAATGTTGTATTGCACCTGCCATTGGGGATCGCCGTTTCCCACAATGCAGGTGCCGTGTTCTTGCTCATGAATCTCGTTTTTATTAACTATTGCTTATGGCGCAAAGCCTGATTACCCCAAATCAGATAGGCACTCGAGCATGATCAAAGTAATCAATTTAAGGCTGACAGCCTAAGCAAGGAGTAAGCATGGCCAAACAACTTTCGATTCCATCTGCAACATCTGGCAGCAAGAGTCACTCCCTTGCATGGCGGCCATACTATGAAATGACAAAACCTAAGGTCGTGGCTCTTATGCTGCTTACTGTTTTAGTGGGCATGTGTCTCGCCGTCCCGGGCAGCGTACCTCTTCAACCATTAGTCATTGGCATGATGGGAATTGGAATGATGGCTGGAGCGGCCGCAGCATTTAATCATCTTATCGATCGCAAAATTGATGGATTAATGGCGCGCACTTATAACCGACCGCTTCCCAAGGGTCGGGTATCCATCCCTAAGGCTCTCACCTTTGCAATCACCTTGGCTATTCTGGGCTTTGTTTTACTCTATACGCTCGTCAATGAGCTTACCGCCTGGCTGACCTTTGCGAGTTTGATAGGATATGCCATCGTTTATACGGCCTATCTTAAGCGGGCGACTCCGCAAAACATTGTTGTGGGTGGTTTAGCAGGAGCAATGCCTCCGCTGCTGGGCTGGACATCTGTGACAGGGGAATTTCACGGCCATGCGATGTTACTGGTCATTATAATTTTTGCCTGGACACCTCCTCATTTCTGGGCCCTGGCGATCCATAGAAAGGCTGAGTACGCGAAAGTCGATATCCCTATGCTTCCGGTCACCCACGGAACTGAGTTTACCAAGACCTGTATCCTGCTCTACACAGTGCTCCTGGCTATTGCCTGCCTCCTACCCGTACTGGTCGGCATGTGTGGCCCCGTCTATTTAGTCGGTTCAACCCTGCTAAGTTGTGGCTTTATCTATAAGGCGTGGGAGCTAAAATATGATGATAAACCGGGTCTGGCAATGCAGGTCTTTCGCTTCTCGATTTATCACCTGATGTTACTCTTCCTCATTCTTTTAGTTGACCATTATCTATGGGTATAACTCAGAGGTTAGAGCACCTGTTAATCAAGCTAAAGCATTGGAAAATTGTAGACGATGAATAAACGTTTAACTCGGGTTGTTGCAGTGCTTCTGGCTGTTGTCATAGTGGGGCTGGGAAGCTTCACCGCGCTTCAATTTCAATCGATGATTGCAGAGGATAACCAGATAGAGTTATCCAATAGCTTTATCTACCCTACCCCCAAAAGACTGCCGCAATTTAAGCTGATGGAACAACATGGCACCCCCTTCACCAATGCCGATCTGAAGGGCAAGTGGAGCCTGTTTTTCATAGGCTATACCTCTTGTCCCGATGTTTGCCCGACCACTATGGCTAAACTCACAGCGGCTTACCCCGAACTGTTGGAGTCCGCCGATTTACAGGTGATCTTTCTCTCCGTCGATCCACAAAGAGACACACAGGAGAAGTTATTAAGCTATATGGATTTTTTTAATCCCAAATTCATCGCATTAACGGGAGACCACACACAACTCTTCCCCCTTACCCGTGGTTTAGGATTTGTATATGCCATGGTTGGAGATGGAGAAAACTATCAAATCGATCATAGTGCATCGATGGCACTTATCTCCCCCGAAGGAGAGAATATTGCCATCATTAAGCCGAAGTCTTTAACTCCCGGTACACTTCCTCAAATAACGTCACAAGCCCTCATCTCAGACATTCACCAAATCATACAAATAAAAAATGGGTGAAACATAATAAATACATGGAGATACCATATATTTGACTTTAACTTCATCTGCGACTAACGAGAAATATTTCCTAACACCAATGTTATAAAAAAACATTAACCAAAAGAGGAAATCCCCTTATTTGACGACTATCTTTTGATATTGCAGGGACGAGCAATGTTATTCAAAGGAAAATCAGATGACGGATCAAACCATTAAATTAGATTCAGAATTAACCATTAGAAATATTCAGCCCATATTTGCACGACTTTCTGAGCTATTAACACACGATAAATTACTCCATATAGACGTCAGTCAACTATCCCGTGTCGATACAGCTGGTGCTCAACTCCTTTATCTATTTTCCCAAACATGCAATGCACGCTCCCTGAAGGTTGAATGGCAAGGGGGTCAGCCGGAGCTAAGAACTAACTTAAAAAGCTTAGGTATCGTCATCCCGGAACTTCAAACTGATACACAGGAGATGATGCTATGAAGAGAATATTAGCAGTCGACGACTCAGCATCGATGCGCCAAATGGTGGGCTTTACACTTAAAACCGCAGGATTTGATGTCACTGAGGCGAGTAACGGCGACGAAGCATTAAAAGTCGCTCAGAAGGGAGAGTACGATCTGGTCATCTCAGATGTAAACATGCCCGTCATGGATGGACTCACCCTCATTCGGAACCTACGTACACTACCTGCCTATAAATTTACTCCGTTATTAATGCTGACCACAGAGTCAGGAACAGACAAGAAACAGGAAGGTCGTTCAGCCGGTGCCACTGGCTGGATTGTAAAACCCTTCAATCCGGATCAACTTTTAGCAACTGTCCGGAAAGTACTGGGTTAGTCAGAATAAAATTCGTCAAATGGATATAACGGGTGGCAATTAAATATGGAAATCGATCTCAGTCAGTTTAGCCAGGTTTTTTTCGAAGAAAGCCTGGAAGGCTTAGAAAGCATGGAGTCAGAGTTACTCAAGCTTGATGTCAATGAACCTGAAGATGAATCTATCAACACGATTTTCCGGGCTGCACACTCTATAAAGGGTGGCAGCGCCACATTCGGTTTCACCCAAGTCGCGAACTACACACATCTGCTCGAAACTCTGCTCGATGAGATAAGAGATGGTCGTCGCCAGATGACCGGTGAACACCAAGACATGCTTCTTCTCTCGGTGGATCTTCTGCGAAACATGATCGATGCCTTGATGCGTAAAACAGACTTCGACGATCCGCTATTATCTCAACTTGAAAAACGATTTACTGCGGAGCTGGAGGGAGACTCAAAAGACGTTTCAGGGGATGATGCAACACAAGCCGATACCAAGCAGACACCTGACGAGCAACTCTGGCATATAGATTTTCAGGCCGGAATAGATATTCTGCGATGCGGAAACGACCCCCTGCTCATGTTCACAGAACTAAGACAGCTGGGTGAACTCACCGTTAAGTTAGACGAGGCTAGTTACCCGGATTTTGTCGATATAGATCCCGAAGCCTGTTACCTCAGTTGGCACCTTGAACTCATCACGGAACAGAAAATTGAACGTCTGAAAGAGGTATTTGAATGGGTCGAAGATGAGTGCACCATTCACTACAGTTCATCGGCCATAGATACCGGGGAGACAAGAGAGCTTCAAGGCGATTCCGAGTCGGCTCAGACTTCTCCAGAGCCTGAATCAACTCAGGCATCAACTTCGACATCAGATAGCCTACCCGCTGAGGTGGTTAAGCCCAAAATCGTTTCACAAGCAAAATCTCCCGAGGGTGGCTCCATTCGAGTCAGCATAGAGAAAATTGATCTACTCATAAATATGGTCGGAGAGCTGGTCATTACTCAGGCGATGTTAGGTCAGATAGGACAGCAAGATGAGATCGACGAGGAATCATTACTCTCCATGAAGCAGGGATTAGAGCAACTAGCCTCACACACCCGGGATCTTCAAGAAAGCGTAATGCAGATCAGAATGTTACCTATCAGTTTTGCCTTCAATCGTTTTCCCAGACTGGTAAGAGACATTGGCCAGCAGTTAGGCAAAAAAGTCGATTTAATCCTTAAGGGAGAAGATACCGAGCTGGATAAAACGGTAATGGAAAAAATTGTCGACCCTATGGTGCATCTGGTTAGAAACTCACTGGATCATGGTCTGGAAACTCCAGAAATACGGGCCAGTAAAGGCAAACCTGAAACAGGCAGTATTACGCTCAACGCTTTCCATCAAGGTGGCAATATCATTATCGAAATAATCGATGATGGGGCGGGATTGGATACAGATAGGATACTTCAAAAAGCCAGAGATAAAGGCTTGGTCGCGGATGATGAAGAGCTTAGTACCGAAGCGATTCATCAACTTATTTTCAAGGCTGGATTCTCTACCGCAGATGCCGTCTCGGATCTATCCGGCAGAGGCGTTGGCATGGATGTGGTTCGCCGAAATATTAATGAACTCAACGGCACAATTGAACTTAAGTCGACTCAAGATAAAGGTAGCCGCTTCACCATACGACTTCCCCTTACTCTGGCCATTCTGGACGGGCAGCTGGTAAGAATAGGTCATCACACCTATGTAGTACCACTCGTCTCTATTCATGAGTCTTTACAGGTAGAACCACAGCGCATCAACCGTATCAGTGAGAATCACGAGCTGGTCAGGCTGAGAGATGAGTACCTTCCTGTGATCAAAGTATTTCAAGAGTTCGGTCATGAAGCCGATGCCGTTGAGATCAAAGATGGTCTGGTCATGGTCGTTGATTCCAATAATGAAAAAATTGGTTTGCTCGTGGATGAGTTGTTATCACAACAGCAGGTGGTTATCAAAAGTCTGGAAGATAACTATAACAAGGTCCCCGGAGTATCAGGAGCCACAATCCTGGGTGATGGAACCGTTGCTTTAATTATTGATATTTCAGGATTAGTTAGCCTTGCCGGCATCACTAATACCAATGAGCATGCAGCTTAAACACTGAAGAGATAAACCTCTCGGTAAACAAGGAAGACGGAGCTTGAAAATATGACAGAGCTAAGCCAACAAGAGCAGGCCAGTATGGATGATGCCAGTCAGCAATATTTAACTTTCATCATGGCTAGCGAAGAATATGGTGTCGATATTCTTTCTGTACAAGAGATTAGAGGCTGGGAAGCGACGACTGTCATTCCAAACTCCCCCAGTCATGTAAAGGGCGTTATTAACCTCAGGGGGACGATTGTTCCTATCATAGATCTGAGACAGAGGTTTGGCATTGAAACGCTCGAGTATGGAGCCACAACCGTAGTCATAGTCGTTAAGGTTGCCATGTCTGATGAGCACAAAGTCATAGGCATTGTCGTCGACGCTGTTTCCGATGTATTTAGTGTGAATGATGCCGATGTGCGTGATGCCCCCGATTTTGGTGACGACACTAACCTGGGCTTTATAAAAGGGCTCACCAATGCTGCAGATAAGATGGTTATCTTGCTGGATATTAATATGCTGCTCGGCAGCGAAATTTTGCCTGAAGCATCTCAACTTTCTAACTTAATTAACAATATTGATGCTCAGCAGCCACAAGCTGTTAATGCATAAACAGGTATAACGAGGATAAACGAATGGAAGCACAAAAATCCAACCTATCGAATGCAAACAGCTTACCCATTGCTGGTTTGGTTCTAATCCTTATTTCATTAGGATTATTATTTTCAGGTCAGGCGACGAGCTGGGTTGCCGCAACTCAAATCATTGCACTCATGCTCATTGCCTCAGGGCTTGTGAAACATAACCAGACTCAAAAATTGAGTGAACAGGCACTCTATGAGGTGGGCCAAGCTTTGGGAAGCAGTGAACAGACAAAGTTTTCAGATATTGATATTCCAAATTGGGAATTGCTCACCAATAAAATCGATAATTTGCATGAGAAACAACTGCAAAACGAAACGATTACCAAGGCATTAGACGTTTGTAAGACCAACGTCATGATGGCCGATGCCGATTACAACATCACCTATATGAATAACTCGGTCAACGAAATGCTCTTGGAAAATGAGAAGACTCTTAAAACGGGTTTACCTAACTTCGACGCCAAAAATCTTATCGGTAAAAACATCGATATTTTTCATAAAAACCCTTCTCATCAGAGAAGAATGCTCGACGGCTTAAACTCAAGCTACGAGGTTAGCATTGAAGTCGCAGGCCTTAATTTCAATTTAATCGCCAGCCCTATATTCTTAAATGGAGTACGAACCGGCACCGTCGTCGAATGGCAAGATGTCACGGCAAAATTAGCTAAAGAGGCAGAAGAGCAAAGGCAGGCCTCCGAAACGGGTCGCATTAAGCAAGCTTTAGATGTCTGTAAAGCCAACGTCATGATGGCCGATGTCGACTACAACATCATCTATCTCAATGACTCGGTCAACGAGATGTTGGGTGATAATGAAAAGACACTTCAACAGAGTCTGCCGAACTTCAATGTCAAAGAACTTATCGGCAATAACATAGACATCTTCCATAAGACCCCGTCGCACCAAAGAAAAGTTCTGGATAATTTAACCGGAAGCTATGAAACCAGCATAAAGGTCGCAGGCCTCGATTTCACCTTGATAGCAACCCCGGTTTTCAATAACGGAGAGCGAACAGGAACCGTAGTTGAATGGCAAGATGTTACCGCTAAATTAGCTAAAGAGGCTGAAGATCTAAGACTCGCTTCAGAAAATGCCCGTATCAAACAAGCACTCGATAATGTATCGGCAAATACCATGGTGGCAGATACCGATCTCAACATCATCTATATGAATAATGCCGTAGGAAACATGTTCAAAGCGGCACAATCCGACATAGTCAAAGACCTACCTAACTTCGATGCCAATAATCTTATCGGCGTAAATATCGACGGTTTCCATAAAAACCCCAGCCACCAGCGAAATTTATTAGGCAGCTTATCGACAACATATTCCAGCCAACTCAAGGTCGGCGGACGCACATTCAAAGTTGTGGCTAACCCCATCAAAGATGATAACGGAGAGAGCATAGGTACGGTTGTCGAGTGGACAGACCGCACCGCAGAGGTTGCTATAGAACAGGAGATAGACACCATCATCTCATCGGCTGCTGCAGGAGACTTGAGTCATAGAGTGTCGACGGAAGGAAAAGATGGTTTCTTCCTTAACCTATCCAATGGCCTCAACCGATTAGTCGGGATTGCAGATAATGTAATTTCAGATGTGGTCAATGTATTCGATGGACTAGCCAAAGGTGATCTAACCCGCCAGATAGATGGTGAATATGAGGGTCAATTTGAGAAGCTACAACAGGATGCAAACGCGACAGCCACACGTCTGACCGAGGTGATTGGTGGTATCAATGAGTCAGCCAACACTGTGACCTCCGGGGCCGAAGAGATTGCACAGGGCAACGCAGATCTTAGTCAGCGAACCGAAGAGCAAGCCGCCTCACTCGAGGAGACAGCTTCAAGCATGGAACAGATGACGGCAACCGTCACCCAAAGCGCTCAAAATGCAACGATAGCTAATGAGTTAGCTCAGGAAGCCAACTCAAAAGCCGATCATGGCGGTAAGGTGGTTGAGCAAGCCGTCACCGCAATGGAAGCAATCAATGATTCCAGCAAGCGTATATCAGACATCATAGGTGTTATCGATGAGATAGCCTTCCAGACCAACCTGCTGGCACTCAATGCGGCCGTCGAAGCGGCGCGAGCCGGTGAACAGGGGCGTGGTTTTGCCGTCGTCGCCGGTGAAGTCAGGAACCTGGCTCAACGCAGCGCCGGTGCGGCCAAAGAAATTAAGGAGCTGATACGTGACAGCGTAGGTAAGGTCACCGATGGCACTCAACTGGTTAACCAATCGGGTGACACACTTCAGGATATTGTTCAGGCCGTGACTAAAGTAGCCGACATGATTAGCCAGATAAGCATAGCGTCAGAACAGCAATCTTCAGGCATTCAGGAGGTGAATAAGGCTATTTCCCAAATGGACGAGATGACTCAGCAAAATGCGGCCTTGGTAGAAGAGGTATCTGCGGCAGGAGATGCCATGGCCGAACAGGCCCGCAACATGAAGAGTCAGCTGAGTTTCTTCCAGGCTAAGGAGCAAACCAGTTCAGGAATTGCATCGGCGCCATTAGCCCTCGTTTCGGGAGACACTCACGGAAACTTAAATATCAGCAGTGAAGAGTGGAACGAATTTTAGGAGACGAGGAATTGGAAATCATAGATGAAAAGGAGTTTTCTATGACACAGGCAGACTTTGATTTTATTCAAAGTCTTGCCTATGAAAAAACGGGAATAGTACTACCGGAAAGAAAGAAACACATGGTGTACTCGAGACTCAGTCGACGATTACGCCATCTGAATTTTGGTAATTTTTCCCAATACTGCTCCCATATTCAAAATACTCCGGATGAGATGATTAACTTTGTTAATGCACTCACAACCAATTTGACTGCATTTTTCAGAGAGGAGCACCATTTCCAATACCTGGAGAGCAAGGTGATCCCCGAATGGAAAAAGAATAAGAACAGGCGCCTCAGGGTTTGGTCATCGGCCTGCTCTACCGGCGAGGAGCCTTACAGTATTGCCATGATTTTGGAACAGCACTTTTCCGGGATAGAGTGGGATCTTAAAGTGTTGGCGACGGATCTCGACACCAATGTGCTCAGCAAGGCCTCTATTGGCAGTTATGCCAGTGACTCGGTGACAAACTTACCCGGGCGATATGCTGACAGATATGCATGTCAAACTGACAATGGCCAAAAAATTCAGATGCGATCCAGCATTCAGAAGATGATCCACTTTAAGCAACTAAATCTATTGGGAGAGTGGCCAATGAAGGGGCCATTTGACGTGATTTTTTGCAGAAATGTCCTCATCTATTTTGATAATGAGACTAAGAAAAAGATCATCGCCAGGTTCAGAAAGCTGCTTAGCCCCCAAGGTTACCTATTTATCGGACATTCGGAAACATTGACCCATATTTCTGAAGATTTTGATCTTATCGGACAAACGATTTATAGGCCGATAGGACATGGCGACAATAAGTTGCAACAGACGAAGCGATCCGTTGCTAACCTCTAGGAATAAACTAGCAGCTATTGTTGCGGCGCTACACCTTTACTCATTAGAATAGATTTCACCTCAGGTCAAAGATTGACCAAGTGCAGCGACAAGGATAGAGGTTATGATAAAAGTTTTGATCGTTGATGACTCTCCACTGGTTAGGCAACTACTGACTCACTTGCTTAGTGACACCTCCGACATCAGCGTCGTTGGCGCCGCCGAAGATCCCTATGAAGCCAGAGAGCTGATAAAGAAGTTTAACCCTGATGTGCTGACCCTGGATATTGAGATGCCTAAGATGGATGGAATAGCATTCCTGCGCAATCTCATGAAACTCAGACCCATGCCAGTTGTCATGATCTCTACTCTCACAGAAAAAGGAGCGGCTGTAACACTCGAAGCACTGTCCATAGGTGCCGTTGACTTCATCTCTAAACCTAAGTCAGATCTGACTAATAAACTGATGGAATATCGAGATGAGCTGATTGAAAAGGTACGCTTCGCAGCCAAGAGTAAAGTCCGTCCAACCTCACCTATGCCGGCTACCAGGTTAAGCACATCACCCACAAGGTGTTCACAGAGTCAGCTTATTGCGATTGGTGCCTCTACCGGTGGCACCGAAGCTATTCAGCGTTTAATCTGTCAACTTCCCTCTGATGTGCCTCCCATCGTCATAGCACAGCATATCCCGGCCGCGTTTAGTGCTTCATTTGCCAAACGACTGGACAGCCATGCCAGCATGAGAGTTATAGAGGCTCAGGGCGGAGAGCTATTAAAACCTGGAACGGCTTATATCGCACCGGGAAATGCTCATCTCATCATAGAGAGAAGAGGAGGACTGTGTTATACCAGACTCTTAGATACGGATCCGGTTAACAGGCATAAACCCTCTGTCGATGTGCTATTCGATAGTGTCGCCGAAACTGCCGGGAAATCGGCATTAGGCGTGATCCTTACCGGTATGGGGAAAGATGGGGCCAAAGGGTTGCTGAATATGAAACAGAGCGGCGCTTACACTCTGGCACAAGATGAGGCCAGCTCGGTAGTTTGGGGAATGCCGGGGGCAGCCGTAGAACTGGATGCCAATTGTGAGGAGTTACATATAGACAGGATCCCGGCAAAGCTCCTGTCAGTCATGAAAAATGCCTCGCAAGCTTAGTGCTATACATGCTCAGGCTTTCACCGATTACTCCTTAATCCATGTTCCATCATCCTTGGCTCTCACCCAAGGTTGTGAGAACCAGTAGTAACCCGATGCACTCTTACTCGGCGCGGTGCAGTTATACCTGGATCTTCCTGCGGGCAGATCAAATTCGGCTCGGATACTGAACTCATTCGCACTCAACCATAGTGGCTTTTTAGCCCCCTGACCCTGTATGAAGCACATCATTTGATGCGGATAGATATCTGACATATCCAAAGTGACCCTCAACTCGGGACGCCACTGACCCTTCTTCAACTCTGGATCACTATTGGTTTGCGATAACACAGGCATATTCAAGCTATGCAACTTAACCTTTAAACTCGACAGCTCGGCATAGACACCCGCAACCGGAAATCTCGGCAGGGCCGTTAAAGGGGAGTGGGAGCCAGCGGCTCCTGACTGCTGTCCTAATCCGATAAACCCATGTTCACTCAACATAGACTCTATCGCTTGATTATACTCTCCATAGGGATATGCCAACATCTTATGGCTTTGACCCGTAGCCCTGTTTATCTCATCTTCTGTTTTAAGAATATTCTCTTCAATACGCGCCAACCACTGAACATCTGACTCATCTTCCAGCTTACGTATCAGATGCTCGTGCCCCCAACTATGGTTAGCAATCTCAGCCCCCTCACGAGAGAGCTGGATAAGATCATCCCAGCTCATCATTTGACGATACTTTGCTTTAATCGGTTCAACCGAGACAAATACCGTGTAGGGGAATCCATATTCCTTTAAAATAGGATGAGCCATTTTAGCAATACTTTGATAACCATCATCGAAAGTTATCACCACCGTTTTGGCGGGTAATGCCTGATCAGTTTTAATGGCATCGACTACTTGAGATAGCGGTGTCACAACAAAGTCATTATCGGCCAGGTATTGCATCTGCTCGCTAAATTGAGCGGGGGTCACACTGGTGATCGCAGGCGTATCTTCAGATACATGGTGATACTGCAAAATCACAGCAGAATGAGCCGAAAAGCCAAACACTGAGCAGCCAAGTAGCATTAGCAGCCTTATTACAGCGCCTTTAAACATAAAATTTGAACCTCTGAGATTATATGACGCCAGTCGAATTACTCCGTAACAGTCAGAAAAACAGACAGTTATTAGCACTTGCTCTACCTATGATATTGTCAAATATCACTGTCCCCTTACTGGGGTTGGTAGATACTGCTGTGGTGGGTCATTTAAGTAACGCCTATTATTTAGGAGGAGTGGCTGTTGGTTCTACAATCATCACCCTCATCCTTTGGATGCTCGGTTTTCTTCGAATGGCGACAACAGGCTTAGTCGCTCAATCTTATGGTGCCGGCGATACACAAGCACAATACAAACTCTTACTTCAAGCGGGTAGTCTAGCGCTCATTTTAGGGTTAAGTGCCATAGTACTGCAACTCCCCATCTTAAATGGGGCCTTAATGCTCACGGACGCAACGGCAGAAGTCGAACGATATTGTCGTGAGTATTTTCAAATACGGATCTGGTCAACGCCCTTCGCCTTACTCAACCTGGTGCTATTAGGCTGGCTGCTTGGACGGCAACAACCTAAAGCCGCGATGTGGCAACTGATCGTAGCAAACACCGCCAATATCATCTTGGATCTGCTCTTTGTTCTCGGCTTAGATTGGGGAGTAAAAGGTGCAGCCCTAGCCTCGGTATTTGCTGATATTTCAGGCTTTTCAGTCGCCTTAATGATGGTCTATAAACAAGTTCAAAAAACTGGGGGATTCGACCTTGTCAGGCTCAGAAAAGAGCTTAGCCTCACCAGCTACCATCAGCTGCTCAGCCTTAATGCCGATATTTTCATCCGAAGTTTATGCCTGCAAATCGCCTTTGCCTTCATGACATTTCAAGGCGCAGGTCTGGGAGACAATACCGTCGCGGCCAATGCCGTACTCCTTAATCTTCTGCTGCTGATCTCCTATGCTCTGGATGGCATCGCTTACTATGCAGAAGCCGAAGTGGGAAGGGCCTACGGCCAGAGGGATAAAGCGTTAATGCGAGACAGCGTCACATTAGCCTGGCTCTGGTCTGCCATCTCAGCAATCCTGTTCACTCTGCTCTTCGCCTTTGGTGGAGAGGCCATCATTAACCTGCTCACAAATATTGAAGCTGTGCGACTCGTCGCCGATCAATATCTATTGTGGATAATCATCTTGCCCCTTCTCTCATTCGGCTCTTACCTTTTCGATGGTGTCTACATAGGTGCAGCTATGGGGCAAGTGATGCGCAACAGCATGATCATCTCGACCTTCGGGGTCTTCTTTCCTACTTGGTATCTCCTGCAAGATATGGGCAATCATGCACTTTGGGCCGCAATGAGTAGCTTCATGTTGGCACGAAGCATGACATTGACGCTGCATTATCGATATCGATTGAGAGATAAAGGGTTCTAGGTTCACTCGGTAAAAGCTAAGATGACGGCCTTCGGCCTATCGCTTCGCGGACGGCTACGCCTATTCGACGGGCTTCGCCCTATTCTGTAGGGGGGCTTTAGCCCCGAGGTTCCAAGGTGCATTCTTTCCCGGCTAAAGCCGGTCCTACCATTGACCAGCGTAGCGTCACCTCTGCCCCACCAACGCAGTGTCATCTCAACATTTTCCTGCGGACATTAAAAAAGCGAATTGGCTAAAAACCAACTCGCTTTTTTATTAATTCTTGAGCCTAAGCCCTGGAATTTACTAGCTTTCGTTACTGGTAAGAGTGATCGCCGTGCTGATGCTCGGTCACATCCTTAACACCAGTCAGCTCGCCAGGAAACTTTTCAAGTAGTTGTGTTTCAATGCCATCTTTTAACGTGACATCGACCATAGAGCAACCATTACAACCGCCACCAAACTGAAGGATAGCCGTTCCCTCTTCAGTCACTTCGACCAACATGATGTTACCACCATGACTCGCAAGCTGTGGGTTGATCTCTGACTGAATCACATAATCGATACGTTCACTCAGTGGTGCATCGCTTGCGACTTTACGCATCTTAGCGTTTGGTGCCTTAAGCGTTAACTGTGAACCTAATTGATCGGTGACGAAGTCAATGCTTGCCTCTTCAAGGAAAGGAGCACTCTTCTCGTCGACCATGGCATTAAAGCCATTGAACTCGAACTCCATATCATCGGCTTCGACTGCGTCAGGCGGACAATATGAAACGCCACACTCAGCCGTTGCTGTGCCTGGGCTTATTACAAATACACGAATATGAGTTCCTTCAGGCTGATCTGCTAACAAAGTAACAAAATGGGCCTGAGCTGCATCGGAAATGGTGATCATTTAAGACATGCTCCGTCAGGTAATGCTTGAGTGTTTTAGTATGGATTAGTCATATGATACTCCTCCTGAGTTCAGCTTTGTAGCCCCTATTTGCATTGCTTTAGATTTTTTAGCCATTTTGTGAAGATTGGTTTTAATAAAGTATCCACTTTTCCAATACAAGCTATGGCATGAAACAGCGCTAACTGTTAATTTAACCTTTATATTACAAGTATAAAGAACATTATCTATGTTGAGATCCTGTCTGTATTTTCTAGCGACTTACTGCTTCTTATCTTTGCTGTTTCCTGCAATCGCAGCAGAGCCGCACGACAAAAAACCGATCTTAACGGAAAAATCCGATACAAACCTGCTTTCTCCAAGCCAGTTTTTAGACTATCCCCTGGGGCAGTGGCACCTGCGGCATGACCAGATAAACTTCTATCTGAAACAGTTAGCCCGTGAAAGTAACAAAGTTTCCATCGAAAAAAGTGGCCAAAGCCATGAGGCCAGACAGCAATTAACGGCAGTTATCAGCTCTGCCAATAATCAAGCGCGTCTGGGTGAGATCTTACAGCAGAGACAGAAAGTGAAATCTGGCGATGCTCAGCAAGGCCCCTTAGTTATCTGGCTGGCTTACTCTATTCATGGCGACGAAGCCAGTGGCGCACACGCGGCATTGAAACTCAGCCATCTGCTCGCAAGTAGTAACGAGCAATGGATAACCCGGTTACTGGATGAAGCGGTCATTCTTATTACCCCGAGTCAAAATCCGGATGGTTTAGATCGATTTTCAAACTGGACCAATAATTACCGTGGCCAGGTGGATGTTAGCGACAATAACCACAAGGAGCACAGACAAAACTGGCCGAGTGGTAGAAGCAATCACTATTTTGCCGACCTGAACCGCGACTGGCTTTTCCTTCGCCATCCTGAATCCCAAGGCAGGGTGGCGCTGTTCCACAAGTGGCAGCCTCACTATGTGGGCGATTTTCATGAGATGGGACGAGATCAGAGTTACTTTTTCCAACCCGGCGTCCCCTCTCGCACACACCCATTAACGCCAAGAGACAACCAGGTACTGACTGAAAAGCTGGCCAAATTTCACCAGCAAGCACTGGATGAGCTTAAACAGAGCTACTTTAGCCGACAGATGTTCGACGATTTTTACTATGGAAAAGGCTCTACTTACCCCGATATCAATGGTTCTATCGGTGTACTCTTCGAGCAAGCCAGACCCAGAGGTCAGGTTCAATCGACTAAAAACGGCGAAATAAGATTACAAGAAGCAATACATAACCAAGTTGCGACCTCGATATCCAGCCTGAAGGGTTCTTTAGCACTAAAAGATGAGCTGCTGGAATATCAGAGTGAATTTTACCAAGGCAGGGACAAAACCCTGAAAAGGGGACGTCAACAAGGCTTCCTTATTGGCGCGGCTTCTAATGCAAATAGAATTTCAGACCTGAGCGGACTACTTGAGCAACACCATATCGAATTTTATTACCTGACTAAAACGGTCACCCAAGGCAAGCTGAATTTTGCCGCACAAACCAGTCTGTTTATTCCTGTAAATCAACCGCAAAAAAGTCTGTTACTGGCCATGTTCGATAATAGAACTGAGTTTACCGATCCTACTTTTTATGACGTTTCCAGCTGGAACCTTGAGCAAGCGTATCACCTTCAGTTAATACGAAACACCAAGCTGGATATCGACGTATTATCTAAGAAACGGCCTAAAACAAGCCCTTTTAACGTCGATGAACAGGCGGTAGCCCTACTTATAAATTGGCAACAGGATAATGCCGCCCCCGTGCTTCAACAGCTGTTGCAAACAGGTATTCGTGCCAAGTTTGCCGGCAAGCCTTTTAGCATAAAAGTAGATGGCATAGACGTTAACTTCCCGGCCGGAAGCCTGCAGATCCCGCTGAAGCAACCCGGTAACTCAGCCGCGGAAATCACCGCGAAGCTGACAGAGCTGCAGAAGCAATACACGTTAGATATCGCCTCCGTTAACACCAGCAGTTCGGTCTCAGGCATCGACCTGGGTAGCCCGGATTTCCACCCGATGAAGCCGATAAAACCTCTGTTAGTGACAGGGCATGGGACTAATGCATCTGAGGTTGGAGAGCTTTGGTATTACTTAGATACGAAGTTGGCTGTGCCCGTGACACTGGTCGATGTTGAACGTCTGACACGCCTTACTTTAAGTAACTATAGCCATATTATCCTACCGGGAGGCAGTTACTCTTCGCTCGATGAAAAATTCGCGCGTAAGTTGGGGCAGTTTGCCAGCCTGGGTGGCACTATCATTGCGCAAAAAGGCGCGCTAAGCTGGCTGAATAAGGGTCACCTGCTTAAAACCGATCTGAAGGAAGCACGTTTTTATAATCAACTGTTTGATAGCACTAATCTCAGCTTCGCAGACAGAGAGAAACTCGAGGCCAGACAGTCAATAGGCGGCGCAATTCTTGAGTTAACACTCGACCCCACTCATCCATTAAGTTTCGGAATACGCGGTAACAGATTACCGATACTGAAAAATAAAGCCTTAGGGCTAACCGAAACTTCGACCCCCTTCATTGTGGCAGCTAAATACTCCGAAGAGCCACTCTTGAGTGGATATCTCGCTGAAGAGTACCAACGCAGCTTCTCTATGAGTCCGGCAATACTCCTCGAACCCAGAGGAAAAGGGGAGATTGTGATCTTGGCGGATAATCTGATGTTCCGCAACATCTGGTTGGGATCAGAAAAAATCTATGCCAATGCTCTCTATTTTGTGCCGGCACTGGATTAATGAAGAGCATATCGTTCTAAGAATAATTGAGCTTTATTATTAATATTCGCCGCCTGATATTCTTCATCTTGAATTGACCTCTATAGGCAAGCTCTAGGGCTTCGATTTCATGGATGAAATCGCAGAGCGCCCAAGGAAGGGTTTACAGCGTTCCTAGTGATTGCCTATATATAAGCGCCGCAGGTAATTAACTCATCAGAGCTAGTCCATCTTCATCAAATTCGCTAACAAACTTAAACCACTTTGTAGAATTAGGTTCAAACCAACCTAATCCATTAACCCTGGTGCCTCAGCTCTGGCGAGGCACCATACCTGCACATGAATATGCCGCTTCTCAAAAAGATCCGCAATCTCTTTTGCCGTCGTTCCAGTGGTCACCACATCATCGATAAGTGCGATACGCTGATAGGAGAAGTGGCTGTCCAAGCTAAAAGCTCCTGATAAATTTTTCCGCCGCTGCTTACCCGTTAACCCAGCTTGAGAACGCGTATCTGTTGTCCGGGTTAACCCTTGGGTTGTCACCGGAATATTGAGCCTGCCGGCAAGTGCATCGGCGATTAAACTCGCCTGATTAAATCCCCTCTTCCTTAATCGATTTCTATGTAAAGGCACCGGAATTAATACTTGAGGAAGCTGCAGTAACCCTATCTCCTCCAAATAAAGAACCCGATTCGCCAACACGTGCGATAACACCGGCAATGCTGAAAACTGTGCCTGGTACTTAATTTGCCCTACCCACTCTCCCAACCCCTGATGGTAGCTGCAGGGCGCAATAATGGTGAGAGGTTGAGTCGATATACAGGTTCCACAATAGGTGGCTTCGACTTGCATAGCACGACCACAGCCTTGGCATACTGGAGTCTGGTAGAGGCCGGTGACAAGGCATACGGAGCAGATCCCAGATTCAGGCAACTCAATGCTTTGATGGCACATCAGACATCGATTCGGTAAACTAGCAGCCAGCAGGTTAACGACTCCGGGGTAGAGCGCCTGCAATTGTTTTCTACCGAACTGTGCGGCCTTAACCAAACCGGTCAATGCACGCTCCGCCATAGAATGTTTTATCATAGAAAAAGTCCTTTTTTCCTAATCTAGAGGTAAACCTGTGAATCCATCCCCCCTTAATATCGAGTCCATTGGTCAAGGGCTTGAGATAGTTATGCTTCACGGTTGGGGAGTGAACAGTGCCGTTTTTACACCGCTACACTCGGCTCTGTCTCAGTATAGGGTGCACTATGTCGATCTGCCCGGTTTTGGCCATAGTTCAGCGGTAGAGGGAGATATTGACACCTGGGTCGATGCGATAGCGAACAGGCTGACTCACAAGGCAATCTGGGTAGGCTGGTCATTAGGCGGGCTTATCGCAACCCGAGCCGCATTGCGTTATCCCGATAGGGTAGCGGGGCTTGTCACTGTCGCCTCCTCTCCCTGCTTTATGGCAAGAGATGAGGAATCCTGGCCCGGTATCCCGCCACAAGTATTGTCAGACTTTAGCAAGCAGCTCGATAATAATCTCGGTAAAACCATAGAACGCTTCTTAGCAATACAGGCCATGGGCAGTGTAACGGCAAAAGATGATATAAAACTACTTAGAGAGTTGGTCTTATCCAGGCCTCTTCCTGAAACAACCGCCCTCGAGCAGGGACTCGATATGCTCAAAAGTGTCGATCTCCGTCCTCAAATAGCGCAGATAGAGCAACCTTGGTTAAGGATCTGGGGGCGATTAGATGGCTTGGTCCCGAGACGGGTTCCTCCCTTAATGCCTAAAGATGAACAGCGCTATCAGGATCTATCACTCCACAAGGCCTCACATGCCCCCTTCATCTCCCATAGGGAGGAATTCATCACAGGCTTAGTGAACTGGATAGAGGCATTAGCAGACTAAAGGATGAGTTTCTTCGATAATGCTTTATCTTCAACCGATAAATGACTATTATTTAACCATTAAAGGTTGGGGATACATATATGTTAGTGGTCACTAATTATCCACAAGTGCCGATAGCGACAACTAATGCCGCTACTGACTCTGCACGCACGGATAATCAGCAAAGACCCCCGGTGATCCCACCTAAAGAGTTAACTAAGGGCCATGAAGAGCGCGCCTTCACATCTCAACATGAGCGCACCGCTGAGCAAGCCGATGCCCAAGCCAGATTAAATGAGAGGATTCAGGGTAAACAGCAAGGTAGCGGGCACCAGCAACAGGAAGGTAAACAACAAGATCAGGCGAAACACGCCGCTCCTCTGATTATCAAAGATCTGCTCAGAGGAAAGCCTGCACTTCAACGACGTGATATTCGAACCAGTCAGCAAGCCGCCAGCCCGGTTCCCCAGAAAAACATGAATGAAAGAGCCATTATCTTAGAGCAACCCTCGGAGTTTTATCGGGAGTTTGGCCAACGAGTCGAAAGTTTTTATCAGCAACAGACTCACCCACATGATGAGCCTGCCATATCCGCACTTATTTAAGTGTAACTTCCGCTGATTTAAGTGGCGTCTCGGCTGAAATCAAACCATCGCGACGTGTAGCCTCATCTTGAGGACGGTATAACCCCTTCTGATAAGCTAAACTTCCCCATAGCGCCCAAGCCAAAGCCACCTGTTTCATCTCATCACTCTGTGGCTTTGCAACCAAGGTCTCGGCAAGGAAATCATATTTAAAGCCGCTAGGCTCCTTTTCCGGTTGTAACACGACGACATCATCGCCACGAAGGTAGGCCATATTCTTGTCATATTGCATTAAGGCACGACCTGGCCAGTCTTCACCGACTCGAGTCAAATCCTGGCCAAGCATAGGATAGCTATCCGATATCCCCATCATAGAGAGGAGTGTTGGCGCCATATCTATCTGACTCACTACTCTGCGATCTCTTTTCGGTTCTATACCTTCACCTAAAATAATGCCCGGTATTCTGAATCTGGAAATCGGTACTAAGCTCGCACCGCCAACACGACTGTCGTGATCGGCAACGATTAAGAACAGGGTATCTTTCCAATAATCGGAATTTTTGGCTAACTTAAAGAATTCGCCTACCGCATAGTCTGCATATTTAACGGCATTATTTACCGTCTGCTTAGGCTGTTCATACAACTCGACTTTATCATCGGGAAAATCATAAGGATCATGATTACTCGAGCTAAACACTAAGCTGAAAAATGGCTTTCCTTGCTGGTGAAACTGCTCAAACTCCTGATGAGCTCTTCGCATCAGATCTTCATCCGAGACTCCCCAGGAAGCGACAAAAGAGGGATCTTCATAATCATTTTCATCGACAATATTACTGAAACCATTACCGAGGAAGAAGCTCTTCATATTGTCGAAATGACTCTCGCCACCATAGACAAATTGAGTCTCATAACCATGTTGTTTTAACAGTGCCGCAATCGAGAAAAATCCATGCTGGCTCTTACCCAGCTTAACCACAGAGCGAGCCGGAGTCGGCGTAAAACCAGTCGTTACGGCTTCAATACCACGAACAGAACGGGTACCTGTTGCGTAGAGATTTTCGAAAGACCAGCCCTGCTGAGATAACTCATCAATATTCGGTGTGAGCGGTAAGCCCCCTAAGTTACCGACAAATCGAGCCCCCAAGCTTTCCTGTAAAATAATAACCAGATTCTTAGGTTTACCTTGATAACTTGCTGGGTTAAAAGAGAGGCTGGGGATAGCTTGCGAGGTGAATGCGGCAAGCTCTCTGCCACTTTCCCTGCGTATCGTATCGATCACCAGCTCTTCATCCATGTTGCCATATATTTTCGCGGCACTAGCCTCACTCTTCATCTGACTGATAGCGAAGAACAGAGAGTAGGAGGAATTGGTCACCAGAGAGTTGACCAGAGGATCGTCGGCAAAAGAGACCAATGCCGGGTTTAACGGCCTGTGTCCCAAGCTGGAACGAGCGCCGAGCAGGGTAACGGCGATCACCAACAGCGCAATAAACGGGCGCAAGAACCAACGAGGATAACAAACATTTTTCAGCAGGCTGCCACTCAGCTTCCATCCGCCCCAGAGGGTTGTCATACTCAACATGGCACCGAAAATAAGCTCGGCCTTGCGTCCGCCCCAAAGCATTAAAAACACCTCTTTAGGGTAGATAAGGTACTCAATATAAAGGCGGTTTGGTCTTATTCCATACTCTTGGATAAATGAAGGGGTAGAGGCCTCAAGAAATAACATCAGCCAAAGGCCAAGCGTTAACCAGACTCTTAACAGGGAGTTCCAGGTGCGGCCCAGAAGATGATCTCCGGAAAATATCGCTGTGCCCAGAGCCGCAACGCCCCACAACCAGCAAAGTGTTGCCAGATCGATCCTGAGGCCTTGGATAATCAGATGGGACCAACCACCAACGGCAGCGACTCGGTCAAATTGCCAGATACCGAGGCCAATACGACTTAAAGTGACAATTAATAAAGCGATTAAACAAAAACATAAAATGGATCTAAATGGACCCAAAACAGAAAAGCGAGCGGCCATGAAAGCACCCAAAAGTTATCTAGTATCACTAATCCAGAAATCTGGAGTGGTCCATGCGCTAATACTCCCTCGGGAGTTTCCTTTTCTCACTCTCTGAGGAGTGATTAGTAAATGCCTCTTTCACCGCAATAAAACATCTGCACGAGTTAGATTCACCATCCCTTAATAAACGGGCTTAGAATAAGACAAGCCCGGATTATATAAGTTCACCAGTTATCAATAAAGAGAAAACAATCTAGAAACAATTTTAACAGGCATAAGTAAAAAAAATGTCGAATGGGATAACCCATTCGACATTCTCAAACTCATCAATCACAAAAGTATTTGTGATCGTTATACCTACTGGTATTACTTCTTCAATTTAGCAAAGGCATCGGCAAAAGCATTGCCCATGGCAGCGTTGGCTTGTTGTTTCGGCTGAGATCTATGTTGCGGCTTGCCTTTACCTTGCTGATTCGATTTAGCAGCAGGCTTAGACCCTGACTGGTTCTTTTGGTTAGATCGGCTCGCCGGCATATCACCGGCCTTCTCATCCAGACGCATGCTAAGACCGATACGCTTGCGCTCTACATCGACCTGCATCACCTTAACCTTCACCACATCACCCGCCTTAACGACGGTGTGAGGATCACTGACAAACTTATCCGTCAGTGAAGAGATATGCACCAATCCATCCTGGTGAACGCCTACATCGACGAAGGCACCGAAGTTAGTCACATTAGTCACCACACCCTCTAAGATCATGTCGAGTTTAAGATCTTTAACCTCTTCGACACCTTCTTTAAAGGTGGCAGTCTTAAACTCACCGCGTGGATCTCGTCCGGGTTTGTCGAGCTCGGCCAGAATGTCTGTGACGGTTGGCAGACCAAATTTTTCGGTAATGAAATCCTCGGCTTTCAGGCTACGCAACAGCTCACTGTTACCCATTAGGGTGTCTACGCCCTGCTCTTTTGCCTTAGCAATAGATTCCACCAGCGAATAGGCTTCCGGATGCACAGAGGAAGCATCTAGTGGGTTATCACCATCGCTGATGCGCAAAAACCCCGCCGCTTGCTCATAGGCTTTAGGGCCTAAACGAGCAACCTTAAGTAGCTGCTTACGCTGTTTAAATTGACCATTTTCATCTCGGTAGGTGACAATATTTCTGGCTAATGTTTTATTTAATCCGGCAACTTGTGACAGCAAGGGCGCAGAAGCCATATTAAGATCGACACCGACACCGTTAACACAGTCTTCCACGACCCCTTCGAGAGACTGGGACAATTGGCTCTGACTGACATCATGTTGATACTGCCCGACTCCGATCGACTTAGGCTCGATCTTAACCAGCTCTGCGAGCGGATCTTGCAGGCGGCGGGCGATAGACACGGCGCCACGAATGGAGACATCAAGATCGGGAAATTCATTGGCGGCGAGTTCAGAGGCCGAATAGACCGAGGCGCCCGCCTCACTCACCATAATCTTAGTTAAACCAGGTAGCTCGGCTTTCACGCTGGCGATCAGATCGCTCGCCAGCTTATCCGTCTCTCTCGAAGCGGTACCATTACCTACCGCGATTAACTCAACCTTATGCATCTTGGCAAGGTTGGCTAAGGTGCGAACAGACTTATCCCACTGGTTTTGCGGAGCATGGGGGAAGATAGTCGTATGGGCTACCAGCTTACCCGTGTTGTTCACGATTGCCACCTTCACACCACTTCTCAGGCCCGGGTCTAATCCTAACGTGGCCTTAGCTCCCGCCGGAGCAGCCATCAGAAGGTCTCCCAAGTTCTTGGCAAAAACGTTGATCGCCTCAGATTCAGCCTGCTCACGCATCTTTGCAAGAAATTCAGTTTCCATCTGAAGTGCGATCTTGATACGCCAGGTTGCCGTGACTACGGTTTTCAACCACTGATCTACCGCACTATCGGTCAGGTTAAGCTTAAAGTGCTCGGCGATGATAACGGCGCAATAGCTGCTTTGCTTGGACTCGCTGTCCGGATCGGCATTCATGCTTAAACTCAGCATCCCCTCATTGCGTCCACGTAGCATGGCTAAAGCACGATGAGAAGGTATCTTGCTTAGCTTCTCTGTATGCTCAAAGTAATCACGGAATTTCGCGCCCTCTTTCTCTTTCCCTTTAACCATTCGGCTCTCGAGCACAGAATTCTGGTTAAGGTGCTGTCTTATCTTTTGCAGCAGCGCGGCATCCTCGGCGAAACGTTCCATGATAATGAAACGCGCCCCGTCGAGCACAGATTTGCTATCGGTAAATCCCGCCTCGGCATTGATAAACTTACCCGCTTCGAGTTCGATATCTGCCTGTCGGTTACCGAGCAGATAATCGGCCAAGGGCTCGATGCCTGCTTCGATCGCTATCTGGCCCTTAGTGCGACGCTTAGGCTTATAAGGCAGGTAAAGATCTTCTAAACGGGTCTTGCTGTCGGCATCGACCAGGGCTTTTTTCAATTCAGGCGTCAGTTTTCCCTGAGTCTCGATACTCGATAGGATCACCGCTCGTCTATCATTCAGATCACGCAGGTAACTCAACCTGCTATTTAATGTACGCAACTGAGTATCATCCAGCCCTCCCGTCGCCTCCTTTCGGTAACGCGCAACGAAAGGTACCGTTGCACCATCATCGAGTAAGGTGATAGTTGAAGTGACTTGTTGTTCGCGAACATTCAGTTCCTGAGCGATGATTTGGGCAATATTCTGCGTCATTTGCATAAGAAGTTTTGTCGTGCCTGGATAGAAAGATTTTAGTGCTGCCAAAGATAGCACAGCCTATACACCTCTTGCATGAAATATGCTTAAAGAGATTTAAACCGTGTGAACAAAAAAGCCCGCTGAGAGCGGGCCTTTATTTGAGAAAGCGATCAATGATGAATATAGCCATCCTCTTTGATCAATTCTTTCGCCTTTTCAATATCCAGTGACTCCAGAGGCTCGGCCAGATAATAGGGCAACTCGACAGCCTGATCACTCAGTTGAACTATCTTCCCTTCCTGCAACCTTTCCAGCACCGAGTGCAGCGTATCTTCTAACTCCTGTGGCGCACTTTGATATTGAGATCCCATATAAGCAATCAACTCATTCACCGTATGACGACCATCGGCAAGTGATACCACTATCGCCATCCAATCTTCCATCGGAGTCGTGTCTTCCGGTTTCTCGATATCAACCAAGGAAACCTGATTATCTTTGCGTGTGAAAATGGCGGTACGATAAAAATACTGAGTGTTATCCATCTTTATTATCCATTTTTGTTATCTGTCGAAGAATCACTTGCGCTATATGAGTAAACCAACTGTCCCCTAGCCTATAGGGAACGCTTTACATATCAAGGCTTAAAATTTGATATTAGCATGAACAAATACCGCCTCATCATGACCGACATCAATTTAGCCATAGCTAATACTGACTACTTCCGAACAGGCTTATCCTTGATCCATCAAGCAAGACCACACAGCTCATTCCATTTTTGACTCGATTGGGGATCGCCGTTTCTGAAACTGAATGTAAAAGCGTGGTCAACTTTCGCTTTCCCTTCCGTTATCCATAGGCTTTAATTTGTACCACACAGCTCATTCCATTTTTGAGTGGCTTGAGGGTCACCGTTTCTGAACCCTATGTAAGTATTAAGCTTCTTAGTCGTCTCGCTCTGATGCCCGGCTTCCACAGAGGTCGGCACCTCGATCAGGTGTAATCCGCCTTTATGAGCCGTCTCAATCAAACAGTGAGTGAGTTGCTCGGTTGTTTCACAAAGATGTCCCTGACCACCGTAGGCCTGGATCAATAATCTTGGATCGAATCCTTGATCGTTACAGGAATAGATAGGGGCGTCCCCCGCCTTACCCAGATGAAATATATTGTTTCTCATATAGAGAATCGTCACATTGGCCGCCTGCTTCTGCAGGTTGATCAGTTCATTAGCCTGAAAATTAAAACCACCATCTCCAATCATGACTAATATCGGCTGCAGGCTGTTAGCGTCGGCTAGTTGATCGGCGATGGCTCTTGCGTAAGGAAGAGCGGTTCCCATGGCCGCATACCAGGGGTTAGCCAGATAGCTTCTACCGATATCACTCGCCTGAGTCTCCAGTTCGAAGCTGGCAAACAGGGAGCTGCCCACTTCCGGTACGAAAATATAGGGGTTGGTAAGCTGACGTTGAGCCTGATTAATCGTGTCCGCTAAGTTGTGATAGCCAAGCGTTACAGACTCCAGAGGCGAGCTTACTTTCTCTTTATGCTCTTCCTCTCTTCCCTTCTCCTGAGTATTTTCAATGGCCTCACCTATAGGTAACGTCTGCAGCAGAAGATCGATAACGGCCTCAATATCTCTCTCCCATCTTGCCGTGCCTCGCAGCATAGTCTTATGGCCATGAGTGTCTATCGCATGGGTCTGACTGCTGAATGCATTATTGGTATCGGAGGGAAATATTGCCGTTCCTAATTCCAAAATGTAGTCGGCTTGAGATTCGATGTAGTGCTTGCCTTCGAGTTCACTGAAAGCACCGTTATAGCTTCCCAGACAGAGCGTTTCACTTTCATCCAGCATCCCCTTACCAAACCAGCTGGTCGCATAGGGCAGATGATGTTGATGGCAAAATGAGATAATTTTAGTGAGTAGTGGGCTATTCAGCCTCAGTTTCTCCCCCAGAAACACCAAAGGCTTGTTAGCCTGTTTAAGCTTTGACTCGATATCTTTGGCGATAAGCTCGGCACCACTCAAGCTAAGAGGTTGATTCATCGCTATCTGCTCCGGGCACTGCGGCAAACTCAGTGACTGAGTAGGCTGATTGATCAGGTCTCTTGGGATCTCAATAAACACAGGCTGACGATTTAGATAGGCATAACTGAGTAACTCCAAACACTGCTCGGCGGCAATATTTGGCTGACCGCTATGCCTCTGTCCCTGCAGGCGCTCGGCTCTGACACCCAATGCCCGAAAAGAGTTTAAGGCCGCATCAAGATCCGTATGCCAGGCCGTATGCGGGTGTACCGAATGGTGCAGGGCATGGCTATTCACCTCTGCCTCACCGGGCGCCCCTGAAATAAAGACCACAGGTAAGCCTTCAGTTCTCGCCAGTGCTGCAGCCGTAGCGCAAGGAAGACTGCCAACCGTATAAGTGGTCAAACACAACCCCAGAGGATTCAGCTCAGCCTGAGCGCAGGCACTAAAGCCGGCGTGCATCTCGTTGCTCGATGGCAATACATCGAGGTGCCCCTCTAATGAGTTGATCAGGTTTGCGACAAAATCACCACCGACACCATAGGCTCTCTTAACCCCAAAAAAAGCCAATAACTCGCCAAGGCAATCGCCAAAAAGTGGCAAACTGTTGTAATACTCACTACCAAAGTTATCTTTAATCGATGGAGACACGGCACAATCCTTCTCTGGTTCACTGACACTCTTTAATTCATTGAGAATGCAGCCTAGAGGGATTGAAAAAGACGGTGTTGATCGAGATCAGTTTTGAAAAAATGAACAGAACAGCCCGAGTGTATAGATAACGAGACATATAAGTGTGACTCGGGTCACTCTCCCATGTCACAGGGCTGATAAGCGAACATAACGTGTAGGCCCGGCTTTACACCAAGCCGATCATTGGCTCAGATTCAGGTTAGTGGAACCGAAAGGGAACCCGAGAAGAACCGCGCACTATCCAACTCTATTGAACCCATCTAATCCTGGGGATCGTCAAAAGCCTGATATTGTATCTTATTGATATACCACTCCTTAGGACCGAGCGGTGTCGGGACAACCACCTCGTCGTCCACCTGCTTGCCGATAAGCGCACGGGCCATGGGCGAGTCTATGGTGATGTAGCCCAGCTTAGTATCTAACTCATCTTTACCCACGATGCGGTACTGCACTATCTCGCCCGCCTCATTTTCCAACTCGATCCAGGCACCGAAGAATACCTTGCCCTCCTGTTGAGGCGAGTAATCGACGATCTGCAGCTCTTCGACCCGCTTAACCAGATAGCGAACCCGGCTATCTATTTGACGCAAAAGCCTTTTATTGTATGTGTAATCGGCGTTCTCGGAGCGATCCCCCTGAGCGGCTGCCTCCTGCACCTTCTTGGTGATCTCGGGGCGATACTCTTTCCACAGATACTTGAGTTCTTTATCTAAAGCTTGCCAACCCTTACGGGTAATTAACATGGCTTTCATCTATCTAGCTCCAAAGCCGATATAAACAATATTCGCGTATCTTAGCTCGCTGGCAGCACTATCTCTAGCCGAATTTATCCCAATTTACCCCAGACTTCGATTGGCCTGAAAAATTAGTGGCGACATATGCTTGTGGGGAAGTATCACTCGCAGGGCCTGTGATGACTTAAAGATAAGCCCGCCCTTGTCTCTTTTTGCCCAAATAAAAGCTGTTAGCATGACGGCCTCAAACCTGGCCCAATCTCACTAATCTACAGAGAGTGGCTAAACTGCTCATTACGACCGTTATTACATAAGTCATTTTTAATAAGTAACAAAGAGATAGCAATGATCAAATTTAACCCCATAGGATACGCAAAAACCCCCTTCACACAGATAGAGAATGTCCCGGTACAGGGTGCCGGAATATCAAAAGACATTGGTGAGCTGATCCTAGATGAGGAGTATGCATCGGGACTGGATGATCTCGATGGCTTCTCCCATATCTACATCGTGTTTCATATACATAAATCTGAGGGTTATGATCTTAAGGTAAAGCCGTTTCTGGACAATGAACACAGAGGGATTTTTGCCACACGTTCACCTAAGCGACCCAATGCCATCGGATTATCGATTGTCGAAATTGAGCGAGTTGAGGCAAACCGCATCTTCGTCCGTGGCATAGACCTGTTAGATGGAACACCGATTCTGGATATCAAACCCTATATACAGTCTTTCGATAATATTAAAAACACCAAAGATGGCTGGTATGAACGAGGCTTAGATCCCCTGAGCGTTCGCTCAGATAAGCGATTTGCCTAATCTATTTCTCCTAACCTATAAAAGTGCACCCAATTGCGCTCCTGAACAGCTCTGGATGGATCTAAATTCTCTGAGTTAGAGGCTGAGTCCTCCAGAGTATGTAAAAAATTGAGGACACGATTTAATTCTATTTAGTTACAATTTCATTAACCAGGAGTTTAAGACGATATAATATTCATTAAATTCAAAGCGTTAAGCTTGTCATTACTCATGATGACGTGAATAGAATGTGATAGACAAAAAAATGGGCGCTGGTCTTTGACAGGAATAAACGGCTATATTAGCCTTAATTAAAAAGATTCATATTCAATATCAGCCAGTTGGATACCGAACATCGTTGAATACCTATCAAAAGGATAATAAGCATGGGACAGGAAACCTCTAAAATTCTCGTCGTCGATGATGATATGAGGCTAAGAGCCTTGCTAGAGCGTTATCTGATGGAGCAGGGTTATCAGGTTCGTAGTGCGGCCAATGCAGAGCAGATGGATCGATTACTTGAGCGTGAAAACTTTCATCTACTTGTATTGGACCTTATGCTTCCCGGTGAAGATGGCTTATCTATCTGTCGCAGACTCCGTCAGGCAGGAAACCCCATTCCTATTGTTATGCTGACAGCCAAAGGTGATGAGGTTGACCGTATCATTGGCCTCGAACTCGGAGCCGACGATTATCTGCCTAAGCCATTTAACCCCCGTGAGTTACTGGCAAGAATTAAAGCCGTGATGCGCAGACAGAGCCAGGATGTGCCGGGTGCGCCGACTCAGCAAGAGGAGGAGATCACCTTCGGTGAGTTCGCATTAAACCTTGCTACTCGCGAGATGTACCACGGCGAAGAAGCGATCTCTCTCACCAGTGGTGAATTTGCCGTACTAAAGGTATTAGTAAGCCATCCACGTGAACCGCTATCCCGTGATAAATTAATGAACTTAGCCCGCGGCCGCGACTATTCTGCACTCGAACGTTCTATCGATGTTCAGGTTTCCCGCTTACGACGCTTGATAGAGAAAGATCCGGCAAATCCCAGATATATTCAGACTGTGTGGGGCCTTGGGTATGTGTTTGTTCCCGATGGCGCCGCCCGACGATGAGCCAGAGCCTTCATTTAAGCTGTTATTCGTCACCTCAGCCAGGTAGGGTCAGCCACTAAGATGAAGTGGCTGAAAAAGTTTCTCCCCCGTAGCGCATTTAGTCAGACTGTCATGCTGATTGGCTGCTTGCTGCTGATTAATCAGCTGGTGTCATACCTTTCTGTGGCCACCTATTTTATCCAGCCAACCTATCAACAGATCAATCAGTTGATAGCGCGTCAGGTCAAGTTGCTTTTCGTCGACGGTGTGGATATCGGTCGTGAACATCTCACCATGGTCGATGCCCTAAATGCCAAGGTGCGTGACGATGGCATGGAGATCTACAACCAGAAGCAGGCGCGGGAAGCGGGTATCGATCAGGCGATATATTATGGTTTCTTGTCATCACAGATGTCTGAGCATTTGGGGGGCAAGGCCGAAGTTAAGATAGCCCAGGGAGATGATTTCGAGATTTGGATCCGTCCCCCTCAAGCTCCGTCGATATGGATAAAGGTTCCCTTAACCGGCTTCAACGAATCAGATCTGTCGCCACTCACCCTCTACCTTATGGTGATAGGTGCATTGAGTGTCGCCGGCGGATGGTGGTTTGCCAGACAACAAAACAGGCCCCTCAAGAAACTTCAAAAAGCGGCGATATCGGTCTCGATGGGAGACTATCCCGAACCATTACCCCTCACTGGTTCAACCGAAATTGTCGAAGTGACCAACGCCTTCAATCAAATGTCCCATAGCATGAAACAGCTTGAACAGGACAGGGCCCTGTTAATGGCAGGGATATCTCATGATCTTCGCACGCCACTGACCCGCATCCGTCTGGCCTCTGAGATGATGGTTGAAGAGGATGAGTACCTCAAAGACGGCATAGTGCACGATATCGAAGATATGGATGCCATCATCAATCAGTTTATTTCCTATATCCGCCAAGATCAGGAAAGTACCCGAGAACAGGGGCAGCTTAACGACTTGATAGAAGATGTAGTGCAAGCCGAATCGAACCGAGAGGCAAAAATTGAAGTCGAACTCAACCCATGTCCCGAGATCCCCATGCAGAGCATCGCCGTCAAGCGCATACTCAGTAACTTGGTTGAGAATGCATTCAGATATGGTAGAGGCTGGGTAAAATTGAGTTCACATTTCGATGGCAAACGGGTGGGGTTCAGTGTCGAAGACAATGGGCCCGGTATTCCTGAAGATCAAATACCCAAACTATTTCAGCCTTTTACTCAGGGTGATACGGCAAGGGGCAGTGTGGGTTCCGGTCTGGGGCTTGCCATCATCAAACGTATTACCGATCGTCATCAAGGGGAAATAGTCCTAACAAATCGAACCGAAGGTGGCTTACACGCTCAGGTTTGGTTACCCATGGAGTAATAAGCTCAAACACAAGCCATCGATATCCTCATCTGTTTAGGTATAGAGTTGGATCAGCAGAAAACTGTTAATGCCGCCTGACCCTTTCAAAATCCCGTGCTAATATATTGTTTATTAAATGACTTACTCCGATTAGATGAGTAACAAATAGCATCAGGGAATACGATGAATAAATTAGCTCTCGGCACGACTATTGCGGCCTTAGGTCTGTCATTCCAAGTGAATGCTGAAGAGGTCGGCTCTTCGCTGGCCGCATCTATTATTTCGGGTATGGAAGCCTATGAAGATTCACCCGGCAGTTCTTTATCGAAAGGCGCCGGCATCTCACTCATTTGGGACGATCTCAGATACGATCAAACCTACAAGCTCAATAAAAATTATTTCCGGGCACGCGGTACCTATTATTACGAGAAAGATTCCGAGAAGTACGATGAAGACAGATATCGGGATTCGATGGATCTTAAGCTTCATTACCAGCGTCCTTTCATGAGCCTCAATAACGATGACGATTATACCCTCAGCGTAATCGGTCATTACGCGGGCCATTACAACAGTCAACAACTCGAGGAATTTGAGCAGCTTGCCGTCGGGGGCCTGGCGCTTAACAGGCGTTTTGGTGACACCCATCATTATGACTTAGGGGTCACCTTAGGATTAGCCTTCAGCGAAGAGGAAAAAGATGATGACTGGCCAAGAGAGTCGCAAGGGATCACAGAAGAAGAGCTCAACCGTCGCGGTTTTGGTTACTATTTTGAATTGAAGAACAGCTATACCTTTAGCCACACCGGAGTTCAATTATCACTAAACTACAGCCGATACGATGGCCTGTGGAATTATGATGATAATAAGTCTTATACCTTCAATAAGATTAATTTTGGTGTCGTTATTCCTCTGGCCAATAAAAATAACCTGCTGCACTTCGCAACTGAGTATATCGATCGCACGTCTGAACAAGATTTAATTGGATTCGATGATGTTCTCTACCGTGTGCATGCTGAATACGTTCACTACTTCTAGATTTCACTAGCCAGCAGAGACCAGAAAGGAGCCATATGGCTCCTTTTTGTATTCTGTGTGTAAACGAGAGAAGGAATGGTTAACATTCATTAACTGTACTCGAATCTGGCTTTTGGCATAAGTTAAAGGAGACTACAGATATAAGGCTCTGGAACATAATGAATAAATTGGCAGTTGGTTTAGCGCTGGGTTTTTCCACCTTTATTTTGTGGGTGATCTACCTGGCAAATACCGGGGGCAGCAGCGTGTTTTTCGATATAACAAGCATGATCCCCTATGGCGATAAGTTGGGGCACTTTTGTCTTTTTGGTACGCTGACTTTTTTGTTTAACCTAGCCTCTCGCTGCAAGTCGTTTCCGATAGGTCAATTCCGTGTCTATTATGGCACCGCGGTCGTGACTGTTTTCGTTCTTGCGGAGGAGATCAGCCAGGCATTCATCCCCAGCAGAACATTTGACATAATGGACCTCTCAGCCGACGCTCTGGGGATCCTCAGCTTTACTTATGTAACTTATCTCAGCTGTTGCTGGAAGCATAACCTGACATAGACGGCTTCCAGCTTTCAATCAGTTAGCCTAAAGGTATAACCATAATCTGACACAAAATATAACCATAAGCCGACATATTGGGAGTATTCTATCTTGATGAGTAAACTCTAAATGTAACTAAATTACATTAGGTGCTCTTTGATATATGTAATTACAGATGTCGATTTAAAATTAATCGCAATATCCAGACAATCAATAGCCTTCTTCTTGGAGATTACCTTAGCTGGAACGGTATAGGTCTTATCCCAGCAGCCACCATTTTCAATCATGGTTCTAAACAATTTAACTTCGTCCATTTCTGCAGCTAACATCAGTGGAGTATATTTCATACCATGAACTCGATGGTCCAGATCTACATCTGCACCTTTTCTTATAAGAATCCTAGCAATGTGTCTGATCTTCGCTGGTGAAGGTTTCTTATCAAGAAAACTGTTAAAATTATATTCTGACATTTTATTCATAAATTTTTTTTGCCGCTCCGATAGCCCTTCTCCTCTCAACAACTTACCTAGTTCTTCGCTGTTAGAGGTCGAGGTAAAACCTGCCATCATGGGCTTTAATCTATGAATAGCCTCCTCAGTAATATTATTTATCTTACCTTCAAACCAATTGGGGTCTTTCACTAACTTAAGCAAAGACATGGCATGATAAAGGGGAGATATAAAATCCAACCCAGCCTTGAGATCTATTTCAACTCCAGGACTCATGGATATCACTTTCTTAACCACATCAGGATTACCAGTATCAACAGCTGCAAATAATGGAGTAAGCATTTTTCTTGTTGTTCTTTGATTTAAGACACTATCACTATGTTTTTGTGCGGATAATAAATCGAAGAGCCGATCATCTATCGAAGATGTTGGCTCGACAAAATCTAGTTGGGTCAGAGCCATCAGAAGCGGCGAATCACCTACTTCAGAAACAACATTAACACTAGCACCCGAATCAAGTAATTTTTGCACAAGAGCAACGTCATTTTTAGTAGCAGCTTCAATCAGAGGAGTTGTTGTCCTTTGCAACATTCCTTCACAACCATTCTTAATCTTTTTCTTATTCAATTGAGGTTCAGACACGGAGTCTAATGCTTGAAACAACCACCCCACTTGGGAAGCATACTTAGGATACTCTACAGATGGATATGCCCACTCCTGAGGGAACATACGTGCAAATTCACTTCGATAGGCCGCCACTTCATTACTACTCAAAACTTCTAACTTATATTTGCCTTTCTCTTCTGTTTTAGCTGGAAGATAATCCAAGCCTAACAGGATAGCAGTTGATTTGAGCCTTTTAAGAAATACTTGATCTGGCTTGGCTTGATATGAAGCGACCAGTAGGGCTTCTTGAATCACGATCTGGATCTGACTATTAGAGTGGGCTCGATATAAAGACTTCTCGAAGGCTAGTTTATATTGTTCGTTAGCCAGCTCCAACTCACCAGCCAAGACTAGATGTCTCGCATTCAACTGGTGAAATACATAGAGAACATCGAGCTGTGGATTTGCTCTATCTAACTCCACTTTTAACAGACCTAGCAAACGTTCTATTCTTTCACGATCTTTATGAGTCTTACAGCTCTCCCCTTTACTCCGAAACTCATGCAAGATAGCTGATACATATGTTCTCGCTTTCAAATATTGAGTTGAAACCTGTTCATAAAAAAATTTAAATGTGTCGCTATGCTTCTGTGTTATATATCCAAACTTTATATTTGGCTGAAAGCTCATAATGAACCTTGAAGCAATAATCCCCCACTTATAGCGAAGCCATTCAGCATCAGAAACATCAGATTCATACGCAATTTGATCTAACTTTCTTACGTACTTAAATGATGGCCTCTCCTCACCAGAAACCCATAAACGAACCCTATCTTTCGCTTCCTTACTTCCCAATAAGTTAATCATCTCAGATGAGCTTTTTTCATCGATTAAGGTCAATATCATTTCATCTGGAAGGCATAATTTTTGTCCGAATGAGTCCTTCTCGAGAAATGATCCCGTCAGTAGATCTTCAAAATAACCTGTAAGGCTAAACAGCTCGCTTGCCTCACAAACAGAAACCCCATCAAGTGGATGTTCCACTATCCAAGCTAAATAGCGTTCAAAAACAGCATTAAGATATAACTCCATGCGGGCCGCAAGTTCATCATCAAACACATCTCTAACTGGCGTTAAAATAGTTAACTCTTTAAGATTTTCAAACTCACCAACATGAATATCAACCTTCTTTGCACAGCTATCATCAAGCTTTCTAGCAACATTCTGTGAAAGGTATGATTTAGTACCTAGTGCACCAGCTATCTCCCTCAATACGGCTTGGACTGTTGGATATGGTGCTTTTCGTTCAGAATTAAGCAGCTTCACAAGAAATGACCCTTTCAATATCTTTTTTAAAGTTGATGTATGCTCGCCTATCACTCGGTGTTGAAGGCACGGTTACGCGCTTTCCCTTTGGAGAGAATACCGAGTTATGCTTCTTACCTCGCAAACAATACCATTTATCCGACTTAATCAGCTGTCTTATGAAGGAATTAATATCCTTATCTTTACTAAAGCGCTTCATTTAGCATTCCTTATATCAAAGGGGTAAGAGCGCTTACCCCTTTGTAATTCGCACTACTATTTATTGGCTTTAGCAGCCACTGTTTTCTGTGCGCGTGCAGTAAAGCTACCTTTAGATACTTGACCTCCGTTAGCATGTGCTTCTGCACTATGAATACGAGCAGCCGCTTCTGCTGTCATTGATTTTTGTTGTGATTGAGGACTCTTTTTTTGCTGTGACATATAAACTCCGGTGTATGTCTGTTTTAGGAGTTTTAATAGTAAGTTAGAAGGGCGTAACGGTAAGCAAGGTGAATGGAGAGAAAATTTTTAACAGTAAAAATGGTAAATACTTAGCTACTTTTTATTCCCGGAATAAATAAAAAACCTCCTCCCACAACAATGAGAAGAGGTCTTTACTGCCTTTTCGGCAGTTTGTTGCATTAACATGAACATCGAAACGATTGTTTTTATTTTCAGCTGCCTACACGGCAGGTCACAATATTACTGGACAAACGCTAGATTCGTTTATATTTTCAGCTGCCTATTCGGCAGTTCACAATGAACTTATCAAAATTATCAACTTAAAATCAATAGCTAATAAGAAAGCTAAACATTTAGTCCTAATAAAAAACCAGCAATAAAACACAGCTACTATTCAATAACTTACAGACGCAACAAAGTAAGAGCTAAACCTTATCCACTAAGAGTGATAGTTCAGGAACCGTCTGTTAATTTGCAGGTAAAACTGATCCACGATTTGCATCTAAAAGTGATCCACCCAATTGGTGTTATATGACCATAATCATGGTCTATTTTCTAGCCTTTTTCTCCTTTGATTTTTTAGTTG
>NZ_RXNV01000012.1 GCF_003966265.1 Shewanella atlantica
AAGTTGAGGTTAGTAAAGGCGCATTGGCAAGCTGCGATACAGTCACTACTGGATTTAGTCAGGGATCCACAAGCATGCTATTAAATTCGTGGGGATCCCACAGACTCTGACCCCATTTATTTACGCACATTAACAATAAAACAAATATCTACAAACCCGGCACGCAAACAAACAAATGAAATAGCAAAGATAAGGCTAATCCATAAATTCATTACAACATAGTTAAATACCTACCAAAAGAAACAGCTTATAACACCTAGAGATCCCCTGATATTTAGCGCCCCCTTAAAAATAAACCACTGACAATTTGAAAGTTAATGCCAACCTGAAACTTAAAATAAACTTAAAAATAGCCCAAAAGAAGCTTAACCCAACATAAATCAAAACTTAATCATTTATTCAGCCAGATTAAATACGCATCCACAACAAAAAACAACAGCAATAAAAACAACAAGATGCGACAACACCTCGTTATTTTCGATGAATAAAGAAATAATATTCGAGTATACACTAACTAGCAATTTGCTCTTAAATATCAAGGTAAAACAGTGACTACAGCTAACAAATAAATATGAGTTATAAGTAGGACTTAATAATTAACCTTATGAAATGCCTATCTACAAATAGGTATTAACTAGCCACACAGATAGTTAGATAACAGATAGAGTAAACACTTTAACATTCTAAAACGCATCAGCATCAAGGTTGAGAACTAAGACATTAAAACTTGTCAATAATATATAACTACTTCTACTCATTATAATTTTTGACACTCGAATTACTTACACTCGATTAAGTCAATATATAAACAAGGAGTTTAAATGAAGTGCAGCCAGTTATTAGCGCTATTAACATTAGCATTGACATTAACTTTATCTTTTTCGGTATTTTCAGGACCAAGTGATCCTACTGATGAGGAGCAAGCAGTACTTGAATCTTGTATGTCACTTAAGAATGCCCCTGAAGATCGCTCTGCAAACACTTGTATTTACTATATTCAGGGATTTCTGGCAGGTTCATTAACCACAAAATCAGATTACGTATTGCGTGAAACATCGGGAGTATTTTTCGATAGAGCCTATCAAACTCGAGTAGGAAAACGGACATCGAAGGAGCAACCGATCCAGCTATGCCTGTCTAGAGATGACAATGTTGAGCACTTAGCAGAGCGCCTCGTTGGGCATCTGTCCTACCCAATCGAGTCGATTCAGTTGCTGCACACCCAAATTTACCAAGCACTCGCAGTGGAATCTTCATGCTGATAAATAGCTGTAACCAAAGCTATAAGCCTATTGATAGCGCTGAAGCTTACAAATCAGAGACAAGGGTTTCTTCAACTTGTCATCTTACATTTACTTACCGATTTTCTGGATATGCTAGGTTTAAAGAGAAACGATGAATAACAGCAAAGCACTAAATAAAATACCACTAGAGGAGGTAAGCTATCAGATGCCGACCCACACACTCAGCCTATGCTTGAGCCTGTCTCTCTTTTGGTGGATTAACTCAAACTACAGCAACCCACTTCTGCTGTCACTGGGGGCCGCTTCTATTCTACTCGTGCTCTATATTGCACACAGGATGGATGTAATCGACCATGAGTCTCAGCCAGTTCACCTATCAGTAAAAATGCCTGGCTACCTGCTATGGCTAACCAAAGAGATCATTGTTGCCAATATCTCTGTGGTCAAATATATCTGGCTTGGCAATAGCAGCATCTCCCCAACTCTTGTCACGATAGACGCCAGTCAGCGCACAGATCTCGGCAAGGTTATCTACGCCAACTCCATTACCTTGACGCCGGGTACGGTAACTGTGGACTTAGTCGGTGATCGCATGACCATCCACGCATTGGTCAAAGAAAATATCGATACCTTAAAAGCCGGTGAGATGGATCGCCGGGTAACTGAATTGGAAAACAGATGTTAACTGCAGCCACAATCGCAATTCTCGTTGTCATGCTCCTCGCGATCATTCGATGCGTCGTGGGTCCAACGCTATACGATCGGATCCTGGCATTTAATATGTTTGGCACTAAAACCGTATTGCTGATCTCGATACTGGGCTTTTTGATGGGGCGGCCTGAGTTCCTGGATATTGCCCTCGTATACGCCCTGATCAACTTTATCAGTGTTATCGGCGTACTGCGCTTTTCTGACTCTGTTGAGTTCAAGCACCCGCTTCAAGAGCAAGCGTCAACCAAAGAGGATAAACAATGAATCTCTTACTCGAGATCGGCAGTGGTTTGTGTTTGCTGCTCGGCTGCTTTCTATGTCTATCAGGTGGTATTGGCATCTTGCGCTTCCCTGATTTCTTTACCCGCATGCACGCGGTTGGGGTCACCGACACCTTAGGTGCTGGGATGATACTCATTGGCCTGATGCTACAAAATCCACAGGGTCTGGTACTGCTTAAGTTGATGATGATCTTACTGTTCACACTATTTATCAACCCTACTGCAAGTCATGCACTGGCCAAAGCAGCCCTGCGCAACAACGTGCAGCCGGTGCTCGACGAAACAAGCAACCAGGGAGGGGACAAGTCATCGAAACCTTAGTTAATGTCGTTCTATTAAGCTTTCTCGTCGTGATCGCTATCGCCATCGTCCGGACCAAAGATCTGTTGGCCGTGGTGATGTTGACCGGGATCTATGGCTTACTATCCGCGAGCTTCTTTGTTGTACTCGATGCAGTGGATGTGGCCTTTACCGAAGCCTCTGTAGGCGCAGGCATATCAGGCTTACTGATGCTGGCGGCCATCACCATGACAGGTCGCGCCGAGGCCCCTAAACGTCATAAGCCTCTGCTGGCTTTACTGGTGGTATTTATCACAGGTGGAATGCTGATTTATGGCACCTTGGATATGCCCTATTTTGGCAGCTTCGAAGCACCGGTTCATCAACATGTCGCCCCTCGCTACATTAACGACTCGATGCAAGAGGTCGGTGTACCCAATATTGTCACCTCGGTACTGGCCAGCTACCGTGCCTTTGACACCTTAGGTGAGGTCGCCGTTATCTTTACTGCCGGTATTGGTGTGCTGTCACTCCTGTCACTGCCCCGACGTCGCAGGTCATCTGAATTAGATGAGAGCAGCGAAGATAGCACTGAAAAGCAGATGCATGAGCAGCATATGGTGCTGCGAATTATTAGCAAAATATTGATCCCCTTTATCCTGTTGTTTGCACTCTATGTGCAGTTCCACGGCGACTTTGGCCCTGGGGGTGGTTTTCAGGCGGGTGTTATTTTTGCCGCCGCAATAATCCTCTATGCCATGTTATTTGGGCTGGACAAAGCCAGGCGTGTCTTTAATCAATCGCTGATCCAGCTGATCGCAGCTATCGGCTTATTGCTCTATGCCAGTGTTGGCGTGGTCTCGCTATTTAACGGCGGCAACTTCTTAGATTACAACGTATTAGCTGACGACCCACTTGCTGGTCAGCACTTAGGCATTCTGCTGATCGAGCTGGGAGTGGGCTGCACAGTCGCCGCGGTGATGATCATTATCTTTTTCAACTTTGCAGGCCGCAGAGAAGCACAACAGAGCAGCCCTGAACTGAACGCTACAGAACAGAACAGCCCTGAGCTAATAAACAGCACTGAACAAAAAGGGGGCGAGTAATGTTACTGGGACTCTATAACTACTGGATCGTGGTACTGCTGATGATGATCGGTTTCTATATCGTTATTGCCCATGGCAACCTGATCAAAAAATTGGTTGGCTTAACGATTTTTCAAACCTCGGTTTTTATCTTTTACATCAGCATGGGCAATGTCGATAGCGGCAGCGCGCCAATCCTGGCTGAAGGTGTGGCTCGTTACTCTAACCCCCTCCCCCATGTGCTTATTCTCACCGCGATTGTGGTAGGTATTGCAACGACGGCGCTTGGCCTTGCACTGGTGGTAAGAATCAAAGAGTCATACGGCTCTATCGAGGAGGATGAGATTCAAATTCAAGATCAGCTCACTGAGGATAAAACATCGTGTTAGCCCATCTGCCTATTTTACAAGTTATTGTGCCGCTGATGGCAGCGCCTTTATGCTGGTTCCTGAACCGCTCTAAACTAGTGTGGCTGCTTGCCTTACTGGTGAGCGCCTTTACCTGCCTCAATAGCATATTCCTGCTGCAACAGGTGATGAGCTCTGGCACCATTATCTATCAACTCGGCGGATGGGATGCCCCTTGGGGGATCGAATATCGCATCGATGAGCTCAACGCCCTTCTGTTGCTGATCATCTCATCCGTCGGTACGGTAGTCCTGTTTGCAGCACATACCAGTATCCAAAAGGAGCTGCCAGAAGATCGCCATACGCTCTTTTATAGCCTGTACCTGCTCTCAATAACGGGTATGTTCGGCATCGTCTCCACCGGAGATGTGTTCAATGTATTCGTATTTTTGGAGATCTCCTCACTATCAGCTTACGCCCTGATTGCGCTCGGCAAAGATAGACGCGCCCTTTGGGCCGCTTATCAATATCTGATCATGGGCACTATCGGCGCGACCTTTATTCTGATTGGCATCGGCATGCTGTACCAGATGACAGGTACGCTTAATATGGATGATCTCGCCAATCGTCTTGCTGAGGTTAACCAAACACGCACCGTATTTGCCGCATTTGCCTTCTTAATCGTCGGAGTCTGTCTAAAACTGGCACTATTCCCACTGCATCTGTGGTTACCTAATGCCTACGCCTATGCCCCCTCAATAGTGACTGCATTTCTCGCTGCCACGGCGACTAAAGTTGCGGTTTATCTACTGATACGCTTTAGCTTTACGGTATTTGGTATCGAGTTTTCCTTCACCACCCTGCCACTGCAGAACCTGTTTTTGGTCCTTGGGCTGGTCGGGATATTCGCGGCCTCAACGGCGGCGATATATAAAACCAATGTCAAACATATCTTCGCCTACTCGAGCATAGCTCAGGTTGGCTACATGATTATTGGCTATGCCATCCACACCAGCACCGGGCTTATGGCCACCCTGCTGCACCTGTTTAACCACGCCCTGATGAAGAGCGCCCTGTTTTTGGCGTTAGGCGCGGTGATGTACCGCATCGGCAGCGTACAACTTAGCCAGTTCCAGGGGCTCGGACGACAGATGCCCCTCACCATGGCAGCCGTAGTGGTAGGTGGCTTGAGTTTGATTGGCGTGCCTTTGACAGTCGGGTTTGTCAGCAAGTGGTACCTGCTCGTCGCCGCCGTTGAGGTGGGGATGTGGCCGGTAGCAGTACTGGTATTACTGGGTTCTCTACTGGCAGTCGTTTATATATGGCGAATCGTTGAAATAGCCTATTTCAAGCCCCCTCTGCCGGGTCGTGAAGCGGTGCGCGAAGCACCCTGGACCTTCCTCGCCCCTATTTGGGCACTGGTACTGGCCAACATCTATTTTGGCATCGATACCCGTCTTAGTGTGCAGGTAGCACAGGCGGCTTCTCAAAGCTTGTTTGGAATTAACCCATGAATCTATCTTTGGAGCTGTTGCTACAGCTGACCATTATCTTGCCTCTGATCGCCACCTTGGCGATCCTGGCAACGGGAAAACATCCCAACCTTCGTGAGGCTGTCACCATAAGCTTCAGCCTTGCGGTACTCTTTTGTGTGGTCAACCTATATCAAGGCCTAAGTGCCGGCGCCTCTATCGATGTGTTTTGGTGGCAGCTTCTGCCAGGTTTGGAAGTCCGCTTTGTGGTTGAGCCCTTAGGCATGCTGTTCGCCCTGATTGCCAGCTTTCTCTGGCTCATCACCACCCTTTATGCCATCGGCTATATGCGTGGCCACGGGGAGGAGAATCAAACCCGCTTTTATCTCTGCTTTGCGTTAGCCATAAGCGCAGTGATGGGGCTGGCATTTTCGGCCAACCTGTTCACGCTATTTATCTTCTACGAAGTGTTGACCCTCTCCACCTACCCTTTAGTGACCCACGCGGGCACAGAAAAGGCCAAACAGGGCGGACGAGTATACTTAGGTATCTTGCTCGGCACCTCTATCGCCTTTTTCCTGTTAGCGATTATCTTAACCTGGTTTGTGGCCGGCACCCTGGACTTCACCGCTGGCGGCGTATTTGGCTCTGATGTTGATACCAGCTTAGTCGGAGCAATACTGGTACTGTTTGTATTTGGTATTGGTAAAGCGGCCATCATGCCGTTCCATCGCTGGCTACCTGCCGCCATGGTCGCGCCAACGCCGGTGAGCGCCCTGCTGCATGCCGTAGCGGTCGTTAAGGCTGGGGTGTTCACCATATTAAAGGTCTGCGTGTTTATCTTTGGTATCGAGCTATTACCCACCCTGCCGACCACCGAGTTTCTGCTCTATTTAGCGGGGGCATCTGTGCTGCTTGCCTCAATAGTGGCAATGCGTCAGGACAACTTAAAAGCACGTTTGGCATATTCGACCGTGAGCCAGCTTGGCTATATCACCATAGGCGCACTGCTGGCCACCTCATCAGGGGTTATCGGCAGCTCAATGCACATTGCTACCCATGCTTTTGGCAAGATCACCCTGTTTTTCTGTGCAGGCGCCATTTTGGTGGCGACCCATAAATCGAAAATAAGCGAAATGCGCGGCCTCGGCTTTACTATGCCAGTCACCATGGCGGCCTTTTTTATCGCTAGCCTAAGTATCATAGGCGTGCCTCCCGCTGGCGGCACCTGGAGTAAGTGGTTCCTGCTGATGGGCACAATAGAGACAGGTTACTTTGTCATTATGATGGTGTTGATGGTGAGCTCTCTGCTCAATATCGCCTACCTACTGCCTATCCCCTACCATGCATTCTTCCCGGGCAAGGGGCATCCAGCGGCAAAGACGGGCATCAAGGAAGCGCCGATGGTGTCACTCATCGCACTATCCATCACCACCTTAGGTTGCCTTATCTTGTTCATCTATCCGCAACCTCTCTATGAGTTGGCTAAAACCATCTTAACTGTACCGGGAGTCAGCCATGGACACTAACAAGACAAAAGACAAGCAGTACTTCTTCGATAACCCCAAAAACACTAAACGGGTTTTGCACCTACTTTATGCCTGCTGCGCCCTGCTTGTGGTGCTTGATTTTGTCATTCATCGCCATGTCTACCATAGCTGGGAAAACCTGCCAGCCTTCTACCCCATCTATGGCTTTGTAGGCTGTGTCGTCTTGGTGGTCATAGCTCGCTGGATGCGCACCTTTCTGATGCGCTCAGAAGACTATTACGATAAGCAGTATGACCATCCAGATGACAACGAAAACATTTTAGAAAAAGCTGCAGATGAAAACACCCACAAGGGTGCAAACAATCAGGCTGAAAACAAAAAAGTAGGTGATCACAATGTGGATGCTTGAGCTACCGCCCTTTACCCTGTTCTTTATAGGCGGGCTTATTGCTGCAATGACCCGGGGCAAACTACGCGGTGCGATAATGGTTGCCATTCCATTCGTTAGCGCATTGCACCTGTGGACCGTGCCTGAAGGTATTCATCTGCAGCTGACGTTTTTAGATTATGAGTTGGTGCCATACCGCGCCGATAAACTGAGCCTGATGTTCGGCTATGTATTTCATATCGCCGCTTTCATCTCCATTATCTACTCGCTCCATGTTAAAGATACCGTACAACAGGTAGCAGCCATGCTCTATGCAGGTAGTGCACTGGGCGCGGTATTTGCCGGCGATCTACTTACCCTATTTGTATTCTGGGAGCTACTGGCCTTTACTTCGGTATTTTTAATCTGGGCGCGCAGAACGACCCGCGCTTACCATGCCGGTATGCGATACCTGATCATTCAAGTGCTATCTGGTGTCATCTTACTAGTCGGCGCACTATTTTACGCCGCTGAAACGGGCTCACTGGCCTTTGGTAATATCGGCCTGGAAGGGGTTGCTGGCTGGCTGATCTTTATCGCCTTTGGTATTAAATGTGCTTTCCCGTTTGCCCATACCTGGCTTACCGATGCCTACCCGGAAGCGACACCAACAGGAACAGTGCTACTCAGTGCATTTACCACTAAGGTGGCCGTTTATGCACTGGCGCGCGCCTACCCAGGCACCGAGCTTTTAGTTTACATTGGCGCAGCCATGACCTGCTTCCCAATCTTCTTTGCGGTGATTGAAAATGATCTCCGCAGAGTACTGGCCTATAGCCTGATAAACCAGGTGGGCTTTATGGTGGTCGGTATTGGTATCGGTACCGCACTGGCAATCAACGGCGCCATTGCACATGCCTTCAACGATGTGATCTTTAAAGGGCTGCTATTTATGAGCATGGGCGCGGTACTGCATATGACCGGCAGAATGAACGGCTCAGATCTCGGCGGCCTGTATAAGACCATGCCCAAGACCACGATACTCTGTATTGTCGGTGCAGCCTCTATCTCAGCCTTCCCGCTGTTCAGTGGTTTTGTCAGTAAGTCTATGGTGATGTCTGCTGCACTTGAAAATGGTTATGACTGGATCTGGCTAATGCTACTGTTCGCCTCCGCCGGTGTATTCCATCATGCAGGAATTAAGATCCCCTATTTTGCCTTCTTCGCCCACGACTCCGGGCTGCGCGCCAGCGATCCACCGCGCAATATGTTGTTCGCCATGTTTATCGCCGCCAGCCTCTGTATCGCCATCGGTATCTATCCTGCCGCGCTATACTCGCTGCTGCCATATGATACGGGCTACAACCCTTATGATGCGACCCACGTATTAGCGCAAACTCAGTTGCTGCTGTTCTCAGCCTTGGCGTTTGTTTGGTTAAATATCAGAGGCATGTATCCACCAGAGCTGCGTTCAACCAACTTAGATGTAGACTGGATCTACAGGCGCGCCATTCCCAATGTGCTGCAAAAGGTATTTGCAGTCATTTGGCAGGCAGACGGAGCGCTACGCAACGCTGTTACCAGTAGACTAAGCCAATGCCAAACCTTTATTGCCAGCAAGCATAAAGGCTTAGGCGGCCTGCTCTCAGGCTCATACCCCTCAGGCAATATGGTGCTCTGGGTAGCCGTGCTACTGGCGTCCTACCTGTTTATCGGGTTTGTTGGTTAGGCTATCCGTTTAACTTAGAGCTGTGAATTCAAGCGGCTTGCATAGCGATATGCAAGCCGCTTTGTTTTACATCAACCGCCCCTTCCACCGAGCCAAAAACAGTAACCAGAACATAAGCCTAGGACAAAACACAGAGTTTTCTATTTCAATTAGAAATATGTGATGGAGGCATTGAAAACCACAGTAAAAGTAGGTTAATGTGTGTGCAGTTAGGGAAACGCTCTCACTAGAGAAACTGCATTCAGGGATGAAGATAGTGACACATCAATCAAAACGCAAGCAATTGATTTATATAAATCTTCCTACCTATTTATCAAGAATGCACTTCCCAAAATACACAATCAAATAGATTTGATTGTGGGTGACATAGTTATTCTCCTTAATTACTAATATTATTGTTGTTAGAGGTTCGATATGTCTAGAAATGAGAAGATAAAACAAATATTGGAGACTCGTGATATAAGGGTACTTCTTCATTTTACTCAACTATCAAATTTACCAAGTATTTTGCAAGGTGGATTAAAAACAAGAGATAATCTAGACAACTCAGCTAAGTATAATGACGAAATGAGGCTAGATAACCATACTGATACGGTATCTATTTCGATACATCACCCCAATGACTCTATGTTTTTCAAATATCGTCAAAAAGATTGCAACGTTGACTGGTGTGTTCTTGGTATTGATCCTATTATACTGCTAAAACAAGATGCCCTATTTTGTAAACACAATGCAGCTTGCGCATCAATTTCCTCTTTGGAGGAAGCAGAGCTAAGGAAATCAAAAGCCTTAGAAGAAATGTTCGCTGAAATTCCTAGCATTAAATCTAGGCAAGAGCAGCTCCTTAAACCAAATGACTCTACAGACGTACAGGCTGAAATTTTAGTTAAGGGTAATATAGAGTCTAAAGATATATTTGGTGTTGTATTTACCTCTAAATCCGCAGAAGAAGCACATCGAGGTATCCTTAATGGTAGGCATACACTCATCCATGCTGAGCGTGAAATATACCTATCGAGACGAGAAATACAAAGGAGATTCAATTAATGGCAGTAAGGCCTATTTTTAGCCCCTTAATAGATAGTATTGGAGTTAGTGAGCAACCTATAGACTTCCATTGGCACTCTGGTTTTGCGAAGTCTCAAAAACAGAAATCAATCTTTTCAATGCATGAAGCAGCAAGAGCACTTGGCTTTGCAAATTTATTAGAAATATCTAGCAAATCAGAGAATAAAATAGGAGTTAAACTTAGTGCCTTCAATCTAATGATCACAACAAAGAAATATCACAAACAGTTTTCAGTCGAAAGCGCTTTCCAAAGTAGTAAAGTGTTCGAAAGTGGTGGCCCCTATACTGATCTACTACACAAAGACTCCTTATCTGCTAAAAAAGATATTCGGCTAAAAGAGTCGGGAAACCTTGTTCGTTTTCGTTTTTTTAATCGAGATTTTCCAACTACCCCTAGAACCTATTTTTACGACTGGGTTTATATAAATGCTTTGCTGCAGAACCAAGAACTTGAATGTGAGTTATCTGGTTTTGATGGCTTTACTGATATTGAATTTAATCCACAAAAATCCATTAACTGTCAAGCACATGCAATAGCACTTTATCAAAGCTTAAAATCATGTAATTTACTAAAAGAAGCTATGACATCACCAGAATCATTCCTTGAATACACATCTGAGCATTACGCTAAACAATCTAGAAATATTGGGGTTCAGCAATCTATGGTTTAACTATCAAGAAAAATTATTTTTTGAATAACCAAATGTACGGTTATCACCAATTTAGATTCGTTTATATCAATAAAAAACACGCCTGGATACAGCAGATATCTCACCAACAACACTCACTAGACCTACATTAAAAAGTAAACCTGCAATGATAAACAACATCAACAAAAAACATAGAGTAATCCCAAAGAAAAATATTCCGTTTTCACTAAATTTCTCGTGAATTTTAGATATAATACCTCGTTCAAAAACATCTTCTAATTCGCTAGAATCGAGAACTGCACTATATCTTTTTTCTAAATCCTTTAGTTGTTCCTCAGCAAACTCAACCTTTTTAATTAACTCCGTTCTTGAAACATAAATATAAAAAATTGCAGCCACAAGGAATAGTATAGTTAAAGATGACACTTCTAAAGTAAAAATATTATTCACTTTCCCTTTATCAATCCCTGTAAACACTATTGACATAAAGAAAAAACCATAAACGGCAAAAACAGATTTCTTTACCTCCCCCCTAAAGCTATCTGTATATTCAACTATTTTATTTGATAATTCAAATACAAACTCAGAAACCTTATTCTTAACCTCTATGTACCTCTCTACATTTTCTTTTAAGTATATTTTATAATTTGAAAAAATAGTTCTTTTCAAGTTTTGGTCAAACAACTTTGTTTCACCTCTGGTAGAGAACAACGATATGACATTGCTAAGAATCCCTAACTTAGCTGATTCTTCTTGGCCAGAGTAAACCCACTGATAAACAGTTTGCAGAATATCTTTCTGTTCATCATCATTAACTATATGTTCGAACTTAACCTCTAAATCTTTATACCCTGAAAATAAAAAAGTTTTGCTTTCAACATCAAAATCTGTGCATATCCTAGATAACATTAATAATGATGACGTATTCAATAAGTATTCACCAAACTCATTTTCAAATTGTCTGGACCAATCAAACATTAAATCTGGGTTACCTCCATCCGAAAAAAACTTAAATAACAATGCAGATTTACTTACCATAGAGTTTTTTATTTCTATAGGTGTAGCTCTTTCGAGTTCAAGGACAGATAATTTTTCTCCGTCGTAAAAACTAACTGTATAGTTATACTTAATTATTTCAGATAGAAAAGTAGTCGCGGAAACTATATAGTTTATAGAATTAAGGTATTTACTAAAAGCATTTGAGTTTATTACAGTAAAAGATGAAGCATCATTTTTATCAATAACTAAAGCAATTTTACAAGAATCACCGTCATCAATGACATCAAGGCACTTACTATGGAAAACACTCCAATCTGTAGTAACTATTTCTGATTCATCATGTATATATAAAGCATAGTTAACAACCAGGTCTTTTACACCCTTAACAAATGAATCTGAAGCAAAAATTTCATCGACCTCACTAATTAATGAAAATTCATAACTTAATTTATAAGAGTTAAAGTCTTCACTTTCATTTACAGTAATCATTTCAGTTCTGGAAACTTGTCGTAGCCTGTATCTGACTGTATCAATACATACTTTTTCCCATTTACTCCTTTAGAATATATCCTACCTTTAGTCCCTTGATTTGTAACAATACTAATATCATCTTCAAGCTTGTAAGTTTCTTTCATTTTAGATTTTATTTCAGAAGCTACAATGTTAAAGATACCATCGAATTTACTCGATGTGATAACTTTCATTATTTCAGTTCTAACATCATCAACAGTAACATCACCAACACAAGTGTAAGTTCCGACAACATCATCAACAAAAGATGTACCATCAAACTTATTTTTAGTTGAAAAATAGCTTTTAACACTGTTTGCAATAGTTATTTTATCTTCAGCCGAATCCTTTAGAATTCTATTTATTGATTTAATAATTAAATTAAAAGCACTTTTAGTATTTTCATTATCAGATTTAAATGGTGACGAATCTAAAAATTCACTAGACCAAAACTTTGATATTGATGTATTAGAATCAGCAATTTTAAACTGTTTAGGTAACAGCCCGTTATCTAGTTTGAAAAGAGCCGCTTTTAGCAATCCTTTTTCCGATGGCAGTCCTTCTTCCTTTTTAAAGGAGGTTTTATCAAAAAATGATTCAAAATCTATTTTTGCAATTAACAGTAAATCATCGGCCCCAATACTAAACCTTGAAATAAGTAGACTACCTTGTTTAATATCAGCAATCTTATATTTAGACGAGTAGGTTGTTTCTGCATCATATAGATACTGCGCTATTTTACTCGTATCAACCTTTAAAAAACCAGCGGTAAGAACATTTTCAACACTAGCTTTTACTTTAGAGTTCCCATTAAATGAAAAACTTCTTGTTGAAGTTGAAGAGTTAACTTTCCTAGCAAGTTCTCTTACAAAAGCAACAAAATCAGCTTGTGAAGTTGCAACTGTTTTTGAAGGAGTTGGTGCTGGTTTAGACAAGTCAATTTCAAAAGATGCTAAATTCTCTTAAACCTTACTTATTGGGTTAATGGTCATAAATAATATCCTTATTTTTACATAGTATATTAAAAGTCAATAACCATGTATATGAACCAACTCATAAAAAAGACAGGACAGCCATATCTTTTGTCCTTTAGCTTATCCTCTACTAGCCTTTGTAGTACCTCCTCTTGACCTAGTGTCGGATAGCCATTATGACTTCAGCTCGACGAACACTATTTTTAGGGCAAAAGGCAACCCAGAATCTACTCCCTTCTATCACATCATAAATCGCTGTGTCAGAAGGGCTTCTCTACGACAAAGCCAACAAACCATGCTCACTTCCCACTGAGTTGGCAACAGCTGCCAACCTGTCTTTTATCCCCTGCTCAATACCCACGCCACCTTCAAGCAGATCATCTACTGCGATAAAGGCAATCGTCGTCAGCTTGCTGCTTTCATAGTGATACGCATAACCTTTCTCTATATTCCAAGCCGCCGCGGCGCTCCCATTACTTGCATTACAAGACGCTCCAGTTGCCTTCAACTGTTGCATCTTCTCATCCAATGACCTGACAAGCGTAAAATCAAAAGAGAGGACAAAATCTTCATTACCGTACCAATCCGCCTTTAACGCCTGAAAATTGATCCACATCTCCAGCTGCGTTAACAAGGGCTTCAGCGAACTAGAGAAGCGACTATCGGCCGCTATCGTAATGGGAAGTTCTTGCTGCAACTCTGCAATTGTTTGTGCTTCTGCTTTTGTCATGAATAATGGCCGTAGATCATTGTGCTGATAACTTTAGATTTAACCACTAAGTGGAGGCTGAGTAAACGGGATAAAGAAGTTATCAGGGGGACGATGATTCCAAATACCGCCGCAGGTTACAGCACTCCCCCATGGAAGGTGAATATGGCGCAGCCATAAGCTCATGAACGAGAAGCATGGTCTACTCGACATTCAGGCATCCTGCCTATCAGGGGAGTCGTGGCACATAGAAATGAGGTCGCAGGTTACAACATTCCCCGTTGGAAGTTGCCGAAGGGCGTTGGAATAAATCACGTGAAGCCGACATGGATGTCGGTTTAGCTTTCGGGGGGCATGGACGCCCCATCGGAAGCGTTAGTGATTTATCCATAAGCCTGAGGAGCACAACTTCGCCGGGGCGTCATAGGTGGATGCAAGGAGGGCGAGGACGAGCAGTCCTCCTTGCCCCGTGCAGGGTGGAGCCCTGCGATGTTCATCAAGCGCAGCTTGATTAGTAAATAGGTGGAATGGAATTCCACGACGTTAGTGGCCGATAGGCCATAAAAAGGTAATAAAAAAGCGAACCACTAACGGTTCGCTTTAGTCACTTCGCGGCTAAAGCCGCTCCTACAATAGATTTTCTACGAAAACCTATTCGTAATCACTCATTGGCACACACGCACAGAATAAATTGCGATCCCCAAACACATCATCGATACGATTAACCGTTGGCCAGAACTTATTAAGCTTAACCGCTGCCGCCGGGAACACGGCAATTTCACGGCTATAAGGACGTGAGTCAAACTCAGGGTCCATGATATCGGCCATGGTATGCGGTGCGTTGTGCAGCGGGTTGTTGTCGGCAGGCCACTCGCCTGACTCGACGCGCGCCGCTTCGCCGCGGATAGAGATCATCGCTTCGATGAACCTGTCCAGCTCAACCTTAGACTCAGACTCCGTCGGCTCAATCATCAAAGTTCCCGCAACAGGGAAGCTCATGGTTGGTGCGTGGAAACCATAGTCGTTCAGACGCTTGGCAATATCCATCTCGGTCACGCCCGATGACTCTTTAAGCGGACGCAGGTCGATGATGCACTCGTGAGCTACACGGTCATTACGGCCGGTGTAAAGCACAGGATAATGCTCAGACAACTTCTTCATCACGTAGTTAGCACTTAGCAGAGCAACCTGTGTTGACTGACGAAGTCCCTGATGACCCAGTAACTTGATGTACATCCAGGTGATAGGCAGGATGCTTGCGCTGCCATATGGCGCCGCAGAAACCGCACCATTGTTGTCAGACTCACGACCATGCTTAACCACGACGTGACCGGCGACAAATGGTGCCAGGTGTGCCTTAACACCGATTGGGCCCATACCGGGTCCACCGCCGCCATGTGGAATAGCGAAGGTCTTGTGCAGGTTAAGGTGAGACACATCGGCACCGATAGAACCAGGTGTTGTCAGACCAACCTGAGCATTCATGTTGGCACCGTCGAGGTAAACCTGACCGCCGTGCTGATGAATGATGTCGCAGATCTCACTCACCGTCTCTTCGTACACGCCGTGAGTCGATGGGTAGGTGATCATGATGCAAGACAGGTTCTCGGCCACTTCTGCGGCTTTCGCTTTCAGGTCTTCCATGTCTACGTTACCGGCCTTATCACAGGCGGTAACGACGATCTTCATGCCAGCCATCTGAGCCGAAGCTGGGTTAGTACCGTGGGCAGACTGAGGGATCAGGCAGACATTTCTGTGGGCGTCGCCACGTGAGATGTGGTAATTCCTGATAGCCAGCAGACCGGCATATTCGCCCGATGCACCTGAGTTTGCCTGCATACACATGGCGTCATAACCTGTGATGTCCACAAGCCAATCGGCGAGCTCTTCGATAAGGTCGGTGTAACCCTGTGACTGCTCCAGCGGGCTGAACGGGTGCATATTACCGAACTCAGGCCAGCTGACCGGCATCATCTCTGTCGCCGCATTGAGCTTCATGGTGCATGAACCCAGCGAGATCATCGAGTGGTTCAATGCCAGATCTTTATTTTCGAGACGCTTGATGTAACGCATCATCTCGGTTTCGCTGTGATAGCTGTTAAACGTCGGGTGAGTCAGGATGGCATCGGTACGAACAAGCTGCGCCGGAATCGAGCTGCTGCCAGCCTTGATGATTTGTGCATCGAGTGCAGCAACATCTAAGCCATGCCCTTCGCCTAAAATCACATCGAACAGCTCGGCCACATCTTCACGCAGTGTGGTTTCAGCCAGACTGACACCTAAGATGCCGTCGTTGTCGATGCGCAGGTTCAGACCCGCAGCTAAGGCGCGGGCCGTGATAGCCTCGCTGTCGGTACCTTTCAATGAAAGAGTATCGAACCAGGTGTTGTTAACCAGCTCAACGCCTTTAGCCTGTAGGCCAGATGCCAGAATATCGGTTAGACGGTGAATGCGCTCGGCAATAATCTTAAGGCCTTGCGGGCCGTGGTATACGGCGTAGAAAGAAGCCATATTGGCCAAAAGCACCTGTGCGGTACAGATGTTTGAGTTGGCTTTTTCGCGGCGGATATGCTGCTCACGAGTCTGCATCGCCATACGTAGTGCGCGGTTACCACGGGTATCTTGTGATACACCGATAATACGACCCGGCAGTGAACGCTTGTGTGCGTCACGGGTAACGAAAAATGCCGCGTGTGGACCACCCATTCCCATAGGAACACCGAAACGCTGAGCACTACCGAAGACTACGTCTGCGCCCATAGAGCCAGGCGACTTAAGCATAACCAGTGACATGATGTCGGCGGCAACCGATACAACCGCCTTCTTGGCTTTAAGCTCGGCAAATAGCTCGGTAAAGTCGGTGATCTCACCGAAACGGTTGGTGTACTGGAACAGGGCACCAAACAGCTCGTAGTTGACCGCTTCACTTGCAGGGCCGACAACAATCTCGAAACCAAAACATTCGGCGCGGGTTTTCACCACATCTAATGTCTGTGGGAATACGTCATCGGCGACGAAGAAGATGTTGGCTTTTTTCGCCTTGGATACACGTTTGGCCAGTGCCATTGCTTCGGCGGCTGCAGTTGCTTCATCGAGCAAAGAGGCTGAGGCCAAATCAAGGCCTGTCAGATCCATAGAGACCTGCTGGAAGTTCAGAATCGCTTCTAAACGGCCCTGGGCGATCTCCGGCTGATAAGGGGTATAAGCCGTGTACCAGCCAGGATTTTCGAATACATTACGCTGAATAACTGTGGGTACTTCAGTACCGTAGTAACCCATGCCGATATAGCTCTTGAAAACCTTGTTTCTGTCCGCTATTTCACGGATATAGGCCATACCTTCGGCTTCACCACACGCACCGCCAACGGCTAAGTCACGGTTAAGGCGAATTGACTCAGGTACGATCTGCTGTGTCAGGTCTTCTAAAGATTCTGCACCAACAAAGTTCAGCATCTCTTGGCGCTCTGCACTGTCCGGGCCAATATGACGGCGGATAAATAGTTCGTGCTGCTCTAACTGAGTGAGGGTTTCTGTGGTCATGATAACCTGTTCCATTTTTGCCGATATCCAGCCTGTAGGGGGGGAGGAGTTACCGGTCTCATTTTTGATTAGTTTGGTTTAGCAATTTGGAGCGGTATATACCCAAACCACTTCAAGATGCAGGATTCAGCATCTTGAGGTAGCTTGGGTATAATGAACAAAGCCCCATATTTGAATATGAGGCTTTGTTATCAATCGGCGATTATTCTTCGTCGATAACGGCTTGGTAGCCTTCGGCATCGAGCAAGTTGTCGATTTCGGCAACATCGCTTGGCATGACGCGGAAGAACCAACCGTCACCGAATGCATCGCTGTTGACCAGCTCTGGAGAATCTTCAAGTGCTTCGTTAATGGCAAGTACTTCACCCGAAAGTGGCGCATAGATGTCTGAGGCGGCTTTTACTGATTCCGCAACGGCACAATCTTCACCGGCACTCAAGGTATCACCAACTTCAGGAAGCTCAACGAATACCATGTCGCCCAAAAGTTCTTGTGCGTGCTCACTGATACCCACGGTATAGCTACCGTCTTCCTCTTTACGGATCCACTCGTGAGAAGAAGCGTATTTCAATTCAGCTGGAATGTTGCTCATTATTCTTAATCCTTATTCCGTTATCTAAATTTTTTATTAATAAGACAATATACTGATTTTTCGTTCGAATTAGCAGGTGTTTCGCTCACGTTTTTGGAGCCTGTGCACTCTTGGAGTGCATCTAAGACCGCAGGCAAACAAAAACTCACCACCACTAACTCTATTATCTGTTTTACTAAATCATTTTCTGCGGTTAATACGCAGGAATTTCGTTCTGGTTCCAGGTGCCTGCGCGCAATTGATACGCCAGACTCTAACCACGAAAAACCATTGAACAATTATCTACTTCATTTTATTGCGCAAATACGCAGTGGTTTCTTTCAAGTTTTAGGAGCCTGCGCGCAGTTGATACTGCATCAATGAGCACAGGCGACAACACTCTTTACCACAACCAATTACGAAATAATCTGTATCACCTCAACACAAGCACTATTTTCTGCGGTTTATACGCAGGAATTTCGTTCTAATTTTAGGAGCCAGCGCGCAGTTGATACGTATCAATGAGCACTGGCGACAACAAAGTAGGACGAAATAACCAGTATAAAGCCTGAAGAATTAGAAGGCTTGTTTACCGTTGCGTACAAATGAGGGTGCAACGACTTTAACAGAGACACGCTTCTTACGCATTTCGACTTCGGCTGTATCACCTATGCTTCTCGGCACGCGGGCCATCGCAATAGAATAGCCTAAAGTCGGCGAGAATGTGCCGCTGGTGATGGTGCCTTGCTGCTCTGTGCCTTCACCATCGGTGAAAAATACCGACATGCCCGGACGGATAACGCCTTTGGCTTCCATGATAAGACCGACCAGCTTCTCGGTACCGGCAGCTTTAATCGCAGCCAGTGCTTCACGACCGTTAAAGTCACGGTCCTGTGGCTCCCATGCTATGGTCCAGCCCATGTTGGCCGCTAACGGATTAACCGTTTCGTCCATATCCAGGCCATATAGATTCATACCGGCTTCTAAGCGAAGAGTATCACGGGCACCTAGGCCACATGGCTTAACGCCGGCCTCTAAAAGACCTTGCCAAAGCGCTTCGGCTTCGGCTTCAGGTACGATGATTTCGTAACCCGTTTCGCCGGTGTAACCGGTAGTTGCAATAAACAGTGAGTCGGCTTGAACACCGAAGAATGGCTTCATCCCTTCGACGGCAGCATTTTGCGCATCGTTAAATACCGTAGCGGCTTTCGCCTTGGCGTTAGGACCTTGAACGGCGATCATGGCAAGTTCGGGACGCTCGACTATCTCAACATCGAAACCTTTAACCTGCTCGGCAATCCAGACTAAGTCTTTTTCACGTGTAGCAGAGTTAACCACTACGCGGTAATGAGTATCGGTAAGATAATAGGTGATTAGGTCGTCAATCACGCCAGCATTATGGTCCAGCATGCCGCCATATAGCGCCTTACCGGGAACCTTAAGCTTAGCGACATCGTTCGCTAATAATTTACGCAGGAAAGCACAGGCATCAGTGCCGGTCACATCGACAACGGTCATGTGTGACACGTCAAACATACCGGCATCTTGACGAACGGCGTGATGTTCTTCGATCTGTGAACCATAGTTAAGAGGCATATCCCAACCATGAAAGTCGACCATCTTGGCGTCAGATTCCAAGTGCTTGTTAAAGAGTACAGTTTTATTAGCCATTATTATCTCTTCTTTGTGGCCCTTTTCGGGTCTTTGCCTGGCGTAGGGAACTCACTGCCAGGATGTGATTGCAAAGATAAAACTTACATACATTGCATTAAGTAGAGATGCATATATAACCAGCATCACTTTAAAGCAAGGTATCAAAATGCGGCGAAATTATACCTTGCGTCACAGTTTTGTATACAAGAGAATTTTCTAATCCGAACGATTCAGTCATTACTTTTTCTCATGTTAAACATGTAGTTTTTTTACATGCACAGAGATGCTTTCAAATAAAGCCATAACAACTTACTGAAAAAATTGGATTATTAATCCTGCTCAACAAAACTGCTATTCTGCTTTGCAGAGTTTGGGCAGGCTATTTTTATTACCCATCGCCTGTTGCATAAACAGTGTTTTCACAGGAGAAATATTATCGACCAAATTCAAACCGAAATCCCGCAGGGCTTTCTTCACCGGATTGCTACCCTCGAAGAGGCGTTTAAAGCCTTCCATCGCCGCGATCATCTCCAGAGCGTCGGCCTTTCTCCAACGCTCTAACGCGCGCAAGTTACTATAGTCGCCGATATCTTTACCATCGAGTTTCAGCTCGCCGATAGTCTGAATAATAGCGGCCGCATCCAGGAAGCCTAAGTTGACCCCCTGCCCTGCCAGCGGGTGTATGGTGTGCGCCGCATCACCGGCCAACAACAGACGGTGACGGGCAAAGTGACGGGCATAACGCATTCTCAGCGGGAACGCCTGAGGCTCGCCCTCTAAGTGGCACATCCCCATGCGACCATCGAATTCGGCCGTTAATTTATGCTCGAACTCCAGCTTGTCGGCATCGAGCAAGGTCTTAGCCTTTGCAGGTGGCACCGACCAGACGATAGAGCAGAGGTTGGATTCATACAGAGGCAGGAAGGCTAATGGTCCTTCATCCAGGAAAACCTGTCTTGCGGTGTCTAAGTGTGGGATCTCGGTGCGTATGCTGGCAACGATGGCATGATGGCCATAATCCCAGAACGTCATCGGAATTTTACACTGCTCACGCACCCAGGAGTTGGCGCCGTCTGCGCCTATCACCAATGCGGCGCTGAGGTTGTCACCGTTATCCAGGGTTAACCAGGCTTCACGTTCACCGAAGGCAATTTTATCCAGACGGTGATTCTCGAGATGGGTGATCTCGTCAAACTCGGCCGCTCTCTTCGCCAGGGCAAAACTGATGTTGTCATTTTCTATGATGCTGCCAAGGTGCTGCTCGCTGAGCGAGTGGGCATCGAAACCAATTTTCCCCAAGCTATCCTTATCCCACACCTCCATCTTTTGATAGGGGCTGAGACGGTCGTTGTCCAGATAACTCCAGGCTCCCAGATTTTGCAGTAATCGTTGGCTGGCCTTGTTGATTGCACTCACCCTGAGCCTGGGCTCACCAGAGACGGCATGAGTTTCACCGGCATCGATAACCACGACCCGTAACTCTTCCATTGCCAGACCGATAGCGGTAGCCAGCCCGACCATTCCTCCGCCGATTATGGCGACATCATAGGTTTGTGAACTCAACATTTAACCTTCCTTAAAAGTAAACACTTATGATTCTGCAAAACTTGTGTTCAAGCGCTGCTTCGAGCGAATTTTCAAGCCAGGCCTTTAAACCCGGCTAACTTATGATCTCCAGCCCATGGCACTGCGCGCGATAGGCGTCTTCAGTGGCGGCAGCCAGGAGAGTAATCTCAGTGCCAGGCTCCGCCCCGCAACCAGTGGCCAGTAGTCGTTAGAGAACCCCCGCACCAGAAACTCAATATTTGTCATGGTTTCGCTTCGATCCGCTTCCCGGCTTTGCAGGTATTGATGGATCACTTGAGCGCTGCCAAGATCCAGCTCATCAACAGCTTCACTCTCTATGGTCTGCTTTAGCACTTCGAGCAGGCTAACCAGATCTCTCAGCCCTAAGTTAAACCCCTGACCGGCGATGGGGTGCAGTGTCTGCGCCGCATTACCGATAAAGACGGTGCGATGGTAGATGGGTCTTGGCATGTGCGAGAGCAACAAGGGATATGAGTGACGTTCGCCAACCCCGGTAAATTGACCGGCGCGATAGCCAAATGCCTGCTGCAGCTCGGCTAAGAATTCGGCCTCAGGCACAGACATTAAACGCTCGGCCTCATCGGGCCTCAATGCCCACACCAGAGATACTCTGTTAGCCCCTTTGGACTTAGACATTGGCAGAATAGCCAGAGGACCAGAATCAGTGAAACGTTCGAACGCCCAGTTTTCATGCGGGGTGTCAGTTTCTACATTCGCAATGACGGCAACCTGATCGAAATCGACTTGTTCCAGAGGCTGCTTAAATGCCTGCCTGACTTTGGAATTAACCCCATCGGCAGCAACCAGCAGTGATGCACTAAGCTGGGTACCATCGTCCAGAGTCAGTAACTGAGCATTGGCCTGCGCCTCAACCGAAGCAAGCTTAGCCGGACAATAAAGCTCGATGTCGGTGTCGGCGATCTGCTTAAACAGCACCTGCCCCACCCGCTCGAGTTCAACCACCTGCCCCAGATACTTCAGATAGAAGTCATCGGCATTGAGTTCTGTCATGCCAAAGTGACCACGGTCTGAAATATGAATGTTCTCTATCGGAGTACCCAGATGGGCTAGCTTTGGCCAGATACCGAGTCGATTCAGCTCGAAGATAGAGCCATGGGCGACGGCAATGGAGCGCGCATCGAAACCAGGATGATTGTCATCGGGGCGATGAGCCTCGATAAGGGCAATCTTGAGTGGTCTTTGAAGGTCTTTAGCCAATTTCCTTAACCCTAAGGCCAAGGTGGCCCCGGCCATCGCGCCGCCAACAATGGCGACATCGACAACTTTAATCGTTTGGCTGGGATCTTGTTCAGTTTGAGCTTTCATTCAGGTTCTCTACTACACCAAAGCTTCTTATCCGGTAAAGCGTCTGAGTCAACGCTTTGCCGAAACTCGATAAGAGATAATTTTTTGTGTGTCTTGCGACTATTTATGTAACGTCTCTGTGCTGCTGACCGAGATTAGTGGATCACACTCGCTTCTTGCTCAGAGGGCTCAGGGCCAAACTCTGAGTAGCAGAGCAAGGCTGCCATCTTAGAAAACTCCATCAGTTCCATGTACGCAGACTCGGACTCATCGTCATCTGCAACATCGAATTCCACCAAGGCGATTTCGGCAAGGTCTTTAATGACCTCCTGTACATCCGCCGATGCCTTGTTCAGCTTGGGCTGAACCATGGCGATACCGGTCAGGAAGCTTTGCACCCATAACGAGAGCGCCTCGACGCGTTTGGCCAAGGGCTCCTCCTCTTCGGGAAGCATAGGCGTAAATCCAAAATCGGCATCCGACAATCTTGTCAGGGTATCCTGATAGAGCTCATCGATTAATTGTTGTAGTGCATCCGGCAGCGGCTGGCCATCATTCATCAGCTCCAGAAATGCACTATTCCATGCCTTTTTTGATTGTTCAACACCGCCACAAATCAAGCCTACAAGCGCGCCATGTACTTCACCAGGCTGCTGACCGATTTCTGCCGCGTCGAGTGCAGCCATTAAGTTATCTATACGTAAAGAGGGAGGGGTAGCCATAACTGTGTCCGAAAGCAAAATATACTGGTATACATGCTAGCAGAAGTGACACGTTCGACCAAGAAAAGCGATGCACAACACCGACATCTGAGCACTTAGGCATACAAAGGAGTCATAAGTAGTAAGTTCAAGACAGAGCAGAGAAAGTTTTAAGTTGTAAGTTCAAGACAGAGCAGAGAAAGCTTTAAGCTGTAAGTTCAAGACAGAGCAGAGAAAGTTTTAAGCTGTAAGTAGAAGACAAAGCTATCAAGGCGACGAGCTAAAGCTTTTATTCTGTGACTCGTGACTCGTAGCTCGCCCCCTAAACATTCGCGGCTAAAGCCGCTCCTACAAAGGGAGCTGGGTATTATTCACCCTGCTTTAGGTTATCTAAACAACATTTAATCTAATATGAGGCATCTTAGCGCTTCCTCATGTTGCACTTTGCCATACAGACCGATATAGTCCGCTCAAGAGCCAGAAGAAAGGACCCTTTGCGTCATGAGTAGCCACGCTATTGAAATTAGCTTACTAGGCCGTACATACTCCATCGCTTGCCCGCAAGGACAAGAGGAAGCATTACAGCACGTGGCACAAAACCTCGAACAACAGTTGAGTTCACTGAAAACCAAAACCAACAATTTGAGTCGCGAAGAAATTGCTATTATGGCAGCCCTAAATATCGGTTATGAGTTGTTGGAAGAACAACAGAAGAATCAAGATTATATACAGCAGATGGATGATAAAATCGGTTTGCTTCAATCAACTTTAGAGAACGCACTCGTTGAGCGTTCGACAAAAGACGATTAAACTATACTTATAGACGTAAGTTAGAGACTAGAGTTTTAGTTTCTAGTTAGAGAAAGTAGTTAAAGAAAAGATTTCAATCAGTGTTCGACTTTTGTGTTATCCCCTGTACGGGCATAACGACTCATTAAGCTCAGATTAAGCTAAAGTAAGCTAAAGTAAGCTAAAGTAAGCTAAAGTAAGCTAAAGTAAGCTTAGAAGATGAACCTGATAACCAGTTTTGCTCCCTGGTATACGCGTCAGTCGGCAATGTCCCTGTGCCGATATTTACAAACCCAGGGTGAATGCTTTATTGACATTGTGCAAGCTCGGCTCGTATCGAGAAGCCTTAGGATATAATCATTTACCCGCCTTGAACCTACGGTTCAAGGGCTTACGCCGGCAACGGTATTTTGGGGAGCATTCCAAATTCAACTTAGGTTGAAGCAACCAAGCCATCATCTAATTGTGATGGCTTTTTTGTATCTCAAATTTTGACTTATCAACAAGTCACCCGCCTTGATCCTGTAACCCTCCCCTAAAAAAGTCTATGGTTCAATGACCTACCCTAGCAAGGGTATTTAGGGAGCATTCCAAATAAGAAAGTCACTGTTAATTACAGCAGTGGCTTTTTTACGTCTAAAATTTGTGGGATTAAAACGAACAATATACCCGCCTTGAAACATCTATGGTTCAAGGAGCTACTCCAGCAACGGTATTTTGGGGAGCATTCCAAATTCAACTTAGGTTGAAGCAACCAAGCCATCACTGACAAGTGATGGCTTTTTTGTATCTGAATTTTGTTGGATTTGAACTCACAATATACCCGTCTTGCCCTTGTAACCCTCTGCTTTCAAAAAGAGTCAATAGTTCAAGGGCACTCTTTATAACAGAGAGTGGCGGCAAGGGGATTCTGGGGAGCAATTCAACAAAAGAAGTCGCGAGAATTTAAGTTTCGAGTCGCGAGTTCCGGAAGCAGACAAGCCATCACTGAGAAGTGGTGGCTTTTTTGTATCCTGAATTTTTGAAGCGCTACGGTTTTTAAGATATGCAAACAGCGACGGAATAGATTCACCTCTGCAGCGCTCGTAGCTTATAGCTCGTGTCTCGTAACTTATATTCATTAAACTCTCGCGACTAAAGCCGCTCCTAAATTGATAATCGCAATCAGAAACTGTCTGCACATGTTATGTTTCATGTCACAATACGTAACATTACCCACTTATCGACGAATCACCTACACCAGTAAAATCAACACCTTACAAGTCAGCAATAATTATTCGGTATTGTTTCCATCTATACTTTCGAGTATAAAGTGATAATTATTAATGACTTGTAATTTAGGGACTATGACAAGTTACATATGGAAATTCTGCCGTTGTTACACGGCACTTGTTATCACGCTCGTTGTATTATCTGGCTGTAAATCCACCCCAACAACTCCAGAAGCCTCAACTAAGAGTATCCCAGTCACGCTGAGCCATCTGCCCAGCGATGTGAAAGTTGATGGCCTTGATATTGTCGATATCCAGTTAGCACTGGGCGATCGTAATCTATATCTTACCGACAATGGTCACATCAAGATGGTGTCTATTTCCCAATGCCCGTTAGATATTTCTGCTCATCGTGGTGACTTTCGCTTACCAGAAAGCAGTGCGAGTGCAATTGCTGCGGCCTTAAATGATAACTATAACAGCGTTGAAATCGATGTTATGCAACTCAAAGATGGGACTTGGGTTAACCACCATGACAGCCAAACGGGTCGTGCAACCGTTTACTATACAGGTGAGCGCCACAAACTTAAGCGAATGAGTCGACAGCAATATGCCAATTTGAAGCTGCGTGATAAAGGTTCAAACGATCTATTGGATGCTCGTCCGATCACCGCTTATGAAGCATTTAATACGTTTGCCGCCTACCGAAGTGCAAACCAGCAGCTCAATGTCGAGATAAAGTCTGATGCCAATGGCCATGATCTTGCGCAGCTGGACAATATGTTACGCCACACTATCGGCCTTGGCGGCTATTACTACTCAGCGGCAGACCTCGACATATTAGAAAAAATCCGGGGCATTAACTCTTCTGTTTACCTAGGATTTGTTCAAGGAGGTCACCCCACTAGTGTTGAAAAGTTGCGTTCGAATTTGCGTAAAGGGGTACAAAACGATGCCTACTACCTTGATAACCAACATCGGTTAGAACTCGCGGGAGAATACGGTACCAAACGCTATCGCTCTCGTTATAAAAATTATGCCTCCTCCAAAGGTATTAGCAAGCTACTCACCACTATTGGCAGTAACTCTGGCATACATCTGGATATTCGAAGCTATATGCAAAACCCCAGAGTACTTGCCAGTGCCCACACATACGGCATGAAAGTGTATACCTATACACTTAATGGAACCGATTACCATCAGTCCCAACTGAGTAGACTTTCTCGAACAAAACTCCCAGATGGTGTGATTGTCGATAATACGCCATATAAAATCTGCCAAAAGCTATATAACAGTGCTCTCCCCCGCCAGCAGTATCAGCCACTAAGCGCAGCAGGTAAGTACATAGCCTCGCTTCCCAACGACGCCGATTTTGACCGCTTCAATGAGATGTTGGGTTACCAGAAAGAGGGGTATTACATTTCTCTGAACTCTGGATTAAGAGCAATTACTAAGCCTAAAACTAAAAAGAGAGTGGTGAGTCATAGCAGTAAGATGCCATCAACGGATCCGTATGGATTTCCTGTGATTGTCGACGAGCAAATCGAAACGACTAACAGCAAAACCATCATTTTAACCCTACCAAGTATCAATAATGACTGATAAAAAACACAGCCCGTTTGCCACCGACCTACTCAGCTCTGCTCCGACACAAACCAAAATGGTAGCGGCTGAAAAGCAGTTACAAAAGGTGCAGAAACAGAAAAAGTCGAAAACTGTTAAACAACAAAAACAGCAGAAAATTGAGCAACAGATCGCCAGTGTCGGTAAGCCATTTTGGTGGATGTTGACCATGTTTATCTGCTCTGTGATATACCTATTTCCTGAAGCGGTATTTAACGCAGCACTGACCAATGTCGCCGGTGGACATAATTCCAGTGAAGAAGATTTACGCGCCGTAGAGCTATTTGGTCGAACCATCAGTGGTATCGGGGTCACCTTACTGCTAGCCGATATTCTATTGAGTGGCAAGCGCGTTGCCAAAGTCGGTCGTGCCCTTGGCTACTTCACTCTGATCGCCCTGATTATCTGGCCAAGTGTATTCTTTGGCCAAAAGTGGCTGGTCGATCATTTTATTATTGATGCCTCAACCCCTGAAGAGCGCCAGCAAGCCTATCTGTCACAGGTACTGCGCAGTGCGTTAATCGAAAAATCGATTCAATTTGAGGGCATTGAGTACGACCCGGATAAATCCCACAGTGGCACGGAAAAAACCTTTTTGTCTGTATTTGGTGGCCTGGTGTATGCCGACGATAAACTGGTGGAAGACCTATCGCAGAAAAAACGCATGATCATGGAAAAATTTGTCCGAGATAAAGCCATGACTAACTTCGATAGCCATTATCAGGACTATGACCAGTTCCGCCAAACCCTAAGAGGAAAGTATCAAGAATATGACGAAGGCTCCGCCAAATATAACCAAGCAATTGCCAGTATCTCTGAACGCTCAGATGAATATTGGTTAGACACCCAAAACCAAGTCAAACAGGGCTGGGAAAAATATCAAAAAGGGGAAAAAGCCTACGAGGCTCGAGTTGAATCCCGAGCACAAAAAATTGCGCCAAAGATTCATGACTATTTCGAGCGCCGTAACAAATGCGCCGACAAGAAAAAAGGCAACAGTCGAAACCGCTGTTTTGAACGTTTGCAAACCGGCTACGATCGCGAAATTAAAAAATACAGCATTCCCTATATTCCACCTGATGATTGGCTTATTCGTGAAGAGGTCTCTACCTCAGAAAACATCGGTAACTCGTTAATTGCAGGCGTGATGACCTTTGGCTTGTTTACCGCAATGCAGGCCGCTGACGCAGTAACAGGGGGAGATGCAGGCTTTAAAGATCACCGCATGGTATACACCGATGACATCAATCACTATAAACAGGTGCTGATGGTGAAAATGGAACCAGATTTTATGAAGGAATCAGGTGGTTACCCCTTAGGGATAACCTCGCTACACACCTTCAGAGTTCATGAGCTAACAAGTATTAAGGTTAATAAGAAACTCAAACAGAAGGGGCTAATGTTGCCAGCAGCTTGGTCGCTCACCGACCGTCGTACCTTCGATAAAGCCGTCGCTAGCAAGGTTCGTCAGCAGGTCAATGTTGAGTGGCGTAATAAGATGCGCGCTAAAAACACTAATATGGAGCCTAACCTGAGCTGGAAGCAGTTCCAAAACCACAGTGATATCCAGCAACGTATTGCTAAACGCATGGGTGACTTGTACGTTAATCCGACCTTGGCAGATTGGAATAACCGTCAGTTTAAAAAGAAGATTATCGAGCCAAACATTCAGCGCAAAACCACCGAATACCTTGATGTTTTAGAAGCGCAAAAGTCTGAGTTTGCTGACGGCGGTATGTTTGAATCAACGGGTAAATCGGCGTTGCGAGCAACTATTATTCCGCCTATATCGATGTCTATAAGCCTCACATTAGTGCTATTAACTGTGCTCAAGTTACCGATGAAGTTGCTGGAGCTGGTACAAGCTAAACAGGCTAAGCCTGTCGATAAAGCAGCACGTACAGCCTACATCAAACCCGCTATATCCATCACCCTACTAGCATCAATATTTGTTGTACCTCTGTCGATGGGGGGTAATCAATACACTATGGAAGATTCGGCGATGAACTACTTCTTCAAACAGATGGAGAAGAATGATTCGGCCAGTATCTCCATTGCACTGAAGTGGTTGCTTATCACTCAACCACTAGTACAGCCTATCGGCTCCGCCATCGACAATACCTTTGGCATAACCCAAGCCTTCCATGCCATAAGTGCACCATTAAATCGCTTTGATTTAGCCATAATGCCTGAACATGACACGAGTGGTGCAACCGCAAAAGGGAGCTCTGCTAAACCAACGTTAAAACTACCGCTAACCGTTAGCACCAATGTGACCAACGCCAAGATAGCGGTGATGAATATCAAACCTAAATATCAAGCTGGCATGCTATTACCACCAGGGGGCTACGATATAAAGGTGAGCGCTCCGGGCTATGAAGCTACACGCCAATGGGTGTATTTAACAGCCGACAAAACCCAATTTAGCATCAAGCTTTAACCTGTGATCAAAAGGAAGTAGCACGTGAGTAGATTGCAACAATTTCAAGATTTTATTATAAGTAATGGTGAGAAGCTCACCGGCGTAGATGTGCCAGTGGTCTTGTCCGATGAACAAGCCAAACAAGCACACCTAAACTTCACCTTTGGTTGGAGGGTTGAGATTGGCGTTAGTTCGCATGATCACGGTAGCTATCGCCCATCAGGTATTCGTTGTGGTACGTCTTCTGATGCTAGCTACGAAGCCAATAAAGCGGCTAAGGAATACATCAGTGGTAGAGATCCCCTGTTTAACGAGCGCTTCATTAAAATTCTCGGTCCAGATATATCGCAGAACTTCCTGATTAAAAACAACAGCTTGAACTCAGGCCCCGACACTTATGTTGGTCAGGATATTTGCGTCAAATGCGGTGGTACAGGCTGCAACAATTGTTATAGCTGTCATGGCAGTGGTAAAAGCAGCTGTTTTTCTTGTAACGGCAGTGGCCGAATCAGTGTCAGTAAGTACGACAGTTATAACGAGCGTACCGTATACACCACCGAGTCCTGTTCATCATGCTATGGCAGTGGTCAGCGGACTTGCTCAACCTGTAATGGTAGCGGTGATGTCACCTGTGGCACCTGTGACGGAGGTGGCTATCTTTACTACAGCTACACCATTGATGGACAAGCTAAACGCAGCACCAGATGGAAGCATACCAGTAGCGACTACCATGAGTGGACAGGCGACTTTATTAAGCGCACAGGACTTCATGTGGTTCATGGCTTTACCGATATTATCGAAGTTGATGTTGACGGCGACCTTAATGGCTGCACCTTTGTTTACGCATTTAGCGCAAAATTACCCACACTGCAATTTACAGCTAGCATTGATAAGGTAAATACCAAGATGTGCTTCGCGGGTAAACAAAACCTCACTCACGATGCAGGGGGGATCTATGATCCCGCTGTATGGCAAGTGGCACAAAAACTAGGCGCTGGTAATAAAAGCGACGATACTCGTGCATTAGCTACGCCTGCAATAAAAGATATTCTCGAAGCCAACGCGACTCACAGCGAAATAGCCCTACTTGATGAAAATTGGGTATCCACTGACATCAAAGACGCTGTGTTAGCTAATTATGACAGCTTGCTTAGCCAACTTAAAAAGCAAAGCGTCAAAGGTATTATCCCGAACATGCTTGGCGGCATAGTCAAGTATAGTTACCTGTTCTTTACCTTAGGGTTAATCATCGCGTTATTGTTCCCGCAATTTGCCGAGCAAACCCATGAGCGTATGGGAGTCTTGGAATATCCTAACTGGCTTTTCGCGGTATTAAGCGCCGATTTCGCCCTATTTGGTATCCATCCCTTAGCCAACTATGCGATGGCATTAGGGCTCTTTTGGCTCAGCTATCAACTGGTAAAACGGTACTATTGGAAAAATATCGGTAAAGGCAAAACAATAATCCTGGCGCTGGGGATCACCTTACTATTGCCACATGTTGGCCTTAGCCTTTACTACAATACCCTCAATGCAATTCAGCACCCGCCATTATTTGTCAACGCCTTAGCTGGAGGAGCAGTATTTGCAAGTCTATACCTGTTAGTGATTGGGGTGAAGCGACCCAGTAAATGGTACTTAAAACCTATTGGTTTAATCCTTGCTGCGTTGTTATATGTTGGGATTCAGTTTGTGATAGCTATGCTCAATGGCGTATTAGGTATAGTGCCTACTGAGATAAATTACTTCAAAGGACTTGGGCAGATCATTGAACCGGCGCTAATGTTTATTCAGTACAACCTAGCAGAACTTGCAATGCTATCAGTGCTGTTTAGCTACTTCTTAACCCGCCGACATTTCTGGCTCACAGCCAAAACAGCAGTCGCTGACTACAACAGCCCTGTACTGCTCAAGTCAATGAATATGGAACGCTAACCCTTCCTTCTAACTAACATCGCCCAGCCCTTTCTTTCAAAAAGAGCCGTGGTTCGAGTCACAAGACTCGAACAGCAAAAAAGCCATCACTGACAAGTGATGGCTTTTTTGTGTCTGAATTTTGTTGGATTTGAACTCACAATATACCCGCCTTGCCCTCTGCTTTCAAAAAGAGTCAATAGTTCAAGGGCACTCTTTATAACAGAGAGTGGCGGCAAGGGTATTTTGGGGAGCATTCTATAAAAGAAGTCGCGAGGATTCGAGTCGCGAGTTTCGAGAAGAAAAATCAACCAGCAACTGACCGCCCCTCCCCCCCGCTTTCTCCCTTAAAGCTCAAAAGACCTTGGCTATGGGGCTGTGTTGGCTTCGTCTAGAATATGGTATACAACATCACTTACCTGCAGGTTGCGAGGAGATTTTTTTTTACAAAACCTAAAAACTAAAGTCGGCATATTAGTAACTCCTTCAGGTAGGTTTCCTCTTTCTTTCTCCCACTGACTTATGCTGATCCTTATTCGCCATTCAGGTAGCGTTGCTAAGCTCCTATCTAAATGGCCGAAAAGGTCTTCGCATCGATAGCTTTCTTTCAAAAGGGTCTCTGAAGCTAATGCTGAGGAATTAAACGCATAAAGTAAAACGACGAACATGACTGTTTTCATACTTACAACCTATCCGCGAACTTCTTGCACTCTTTCTTAGATAGCAGCCAGGCCTTCTTTTTCTCTTTCTGAAAAGCCTTGATATATCCGCCACCGCCTAGCTTGTCGCGACCAATCTCATCTGACTTAGCCTTAAGCCCCAACGCCTTGAGTCTGTAGCCGGGCGTATCTTTCAACTTCAAGGCGCACACCTGATATTTAGCCGCGAATGAGGCTGCAACCTTCTCATCGAAACCGGCTACCGCTGTACTGGCAAAAGCCAGTCCTGTGGCTAACCCCAGCAGCGCGCCCGCTCCGGCAGGCACTATGAGGAATGCGAGGGATATTCTCATGATCTCGATAAAACCAGACTTACGGCCTTCACTCTTTTTTACTCTCCTATTAAGGTTTTTCATCGACCCTTTCCACTCCACTACTATATGACTAAATCAGCATTCATTAATTGACAGGGGAATATAGAGACTTGTCAGACCGATAACTGTCCGCCACAGGACACTTGATGTATATTGGCCAAAATAACTGTTAAAACTGCATGGGGCATAACACCTGGTGCACTAGCCTTAGGTAAAACCTGTGATTGATTCTGCATTATCAAATAAGCTTCACTGGACAACACAGCTGTCGCCGGACTTGACCCATAAGCTCCTCGATATCGCTCAGCTCAGAAGCAAGTTAACTGCAAGTGAGTTAGATGACTCGAGCATTGCCCATCAAGGCATCAGTTTCATCCTGGAGGGCACAGTTACCATCTGCTTGCAGACACCTAACTTGAAAACCGTGAATAACATAGTGATGGGTCAGGGTGACTGGTTCGGAAATTATGCGAGTGAGGATGCGAGTTACACTCCGTTTTTTCTCACCGAAATAAAACCTTTGCGTCTTATACACTTTAAGAATTCACATCTGCAGCGGTTAGCCGAGGAAAATATTGAGAGCTACAAATGGTTCCATTCGCTCTCTTTTAAAGCAAAAGCCAAGTGGCTGCAATCTCAACTCATGATGAGTGAAAATATTCGTTCGCGCATTGTCTACCTGCTTATCGAGCTTGCCGCTCATATCCCGTTTATTGCCGGTCAAATACCTAAGCTCTCAGTGTCACAACAACAGATCAGCCAGATCACAGGCATTGCCCGCCAACGAGTCAACGAAACTATCAAACAGTTAGAGAAGGAGAAGCTGGTTCATCTGGAGCGTGGCGGCATCTACTTAACCGATCTGACAGGCCTTGGGAATACACTCAACAATGTGGACCTTAGTATTCGCGATCCCAGAGAGCTGGTGTAGCGTTAGCCCCTCATTAAAGCACTCAGAGTCAGATGAGATAGCTTAATTTGATGTCGGGGTTCTTCAGGAGATACACTGGGAAAAGGGATACACAGGTTAAAACCCCAAAAGAGTATCAAATATTGAAACCACAACTCTCATCCGGTCAGTCAGCTGGTACAAAAACTAATACAACGGCTAACGCGACGAGCAATACAAAGGCTCAGGCGACACGAAAGGCGCTCAGGGCGCAAGTTCGCGATGCTCGACGCGGCATCAGTGATAAGGAACAACACAGCTTTGCCGCTACGGCGACTAAGCTTATGCTCGATGAGATAACTAAGCTCGAGGCGAAACATGTCGCAATCTATCTCACTAACGATGGAGAGCTGTGTACTCAGCCACTGATCCATGCCCTCTGGAAGCAGGGAGTTAACCTATATCTGCCCCACCTTCACCCCTTCAGTAAAGGCAACCTGCTCTTCTTCGCCTACACACCCGAGACGACACTGGTGCAAAACTCGCTCAAGATCCCGGAGCCCAAACTTGATATCACTAAGATGATGCTAGTTCACCAACTGGATGTCGTTGTCACCCCCTTAGTGGCGTTTGACAGCGCAGGGGGCAGAATAGGAATGGGAGGAGGTTTCTATGACAGGACCCTGGCCAATTGGCAGAAAATCGGCAAACCCTACCCCATAGGTTTTGCCCACGATTGCCAGCAGGTCGAAGCGCTCCCCATCGAGCATTGGGATGTCCCCTTGCCTGTGATGGTCACACCGACACGGGTGCTCGTGTTTTAGGAGCCAGGTGCGAGAAACGAGGTGCGAGGGTAATAAAAACTAACGCTAGCTTTCTCAAGATTTTTTCGCGGCTAAAGCCGCTCCTACATAAATAATTTGAGAGCGAAAACGGTAAAAAAAACAGGGAATATAATGAAACTTCAATTAAATATGTGGACTAACCTGCCAGCTTTGACTCTGCTAGTGTTAAGCGCTACGGCCTGTTCGACTCAGCCCCCGGAACTGGAAAAAAGCGCAGAGACAGCACAATCAAGCATTGAAGCGGCTCCGCAGACGGTGCAAATTCCCCTTGGCGACAATAGCCAAAATGCCCTCGATTGGGATGGCACCTATTCGGGTGTCACTCCATGTGCAAGCTGCGAAGGGATCAAGACTCTACTGACCCTCAAGCGCGATAACCGTTACATTCTGCAATCTGAATACCTGGGCAGAAGTGATAAGACCTTTATCGAGCAAGGGGTATTTGAGTGGAACTCAAACGGTAGCAAGATCACCTTGAAATCGGAGCCCACCGACAAGCTGGCTGGCAAACAATTTCTGGTCGGTGAGAATCAGCTGTTCATGTTAGACAGAGCGGGCAATCGTATCAGCGGTGCTCTGGCCGATAGCTATCGCTTAATTAAAATCACACCTGCCAGGTGATAGGCTCACTCCCATGTGATGCAAGCAAGGCATTGGTTTTGGAGAAATGTTTACAGCCGAAGAAGCCCCGATAAGCTGAGAGTGGTGAGGGGTGCGGTCCGGATAGAATATGGTGCTGAGACGCGGTGATCACCTTACCCTTTTTAATGGCGTGGGCACCCCAAAGAATAAAGACTATCGGTGTCGTCTGTTGATTCAATAACTCAAGTGCATGAGTCGTAAATGTTTCCCAACCCGATTTTGCATGTGAGTGGGCCTTGCCCTGCTCTACGGTCAACACGGTATTTAACATCAACACCCCCTGCTCTGCCCAGCTCGACAGATGTCCGTGTTCCGGAGTCACAAAGCCGTCGATGTCATCGACGAGTTCTTTATACATATTCACCAATGAAGGAGGAGTCTTAATGCCATGCTTGACCGAGAAACACAGACCATGAGCCTGATCCGGGCCATGGTAGGGATCCTGCCCGATAATGACGACTCTAACCTTGTTTAATGGCGTGAGCTCGAACGCGCTGAACACCTCACTCTGGGGAGGGAAGATAGCCTTCCCACTGGCTCGCTCGGCAGATACAAATGCCTGAAGTCGATTGAAATAATCCTGCTGCTTTTCAGCCTCAATAAATGAATCCCAGTTCGAATGTTCTACCATATACCCTCATTAACGATTTAAAACTCAATTAACGCACCAATAAAAACCGCTAATAAACATGCGGTTACACCTGTCACGCACGAAAAGTTACAACTGTTTTTATAAGAATTATTACAACTATTATTATAAACCTGACAAGCCTCAGATTATAAACCGGTATAAAAGTGTTATTATGGTTCGATTAAATAGCACTCGGTTTATTACAAGTATGTATTCTGGCTCACTAACCTCTTCCATCGCAAAAACAAAAGGCTTTACTCTGATAGAGCTTGTAGTAGTGATCATTATACTTGGAATACTTTCTGTCGTCGCGCTCCCCAAATTTATCAATGTCTCCCAAGACGCCCATGTGTCCACGGTAAAAGGCACGGGTGGTGCGTTCAAATCGGGGATCAATCTGGCCAGAGCCGTATGGGCCACCCGCGTAAGCTCAGGCCCCGCAGATGACCTACCTGTCTTCGGCACTGCTACTGAGGGCGAGTTAGACTTTAACGACAATGGCTGGCCTGCCCAGCACTGGGGGACTGCAGACTCTGAAGGCGATTCACCTAAACTCGACAACACAGCTGATTGCATCTCTGTCTGGGAAACCATTTTCGAAGGCGATGAGCCCAGCGTTTCTGATGTGATCAGTAGCGATGAAACCGACTACAAGGCTAACTACCTGTCACCAGAGCGATGCCGCTACGATTACTCAGCCAATACCAATCTGAGCATCACCTATAACTCCCTCGACGGCAGTGTGACTATCGACTCAGACCCAAACAACTAAGCCTGTTAATAAACTCCACATATAAAACAATAACAGAGTGAGTCTTTGATTCACTCTATAATCACTTCCATGGATGACAGAATGAACAACAGATATTTCCCTACACAGCGAGCCTCAGGCTTTACCTTAATTGAGATAGTCGTGGTGATTATCGTACTGGGAATACTGGCGGTCATCGCCCTGCCAAAGTTTATGAACATCAAGCAAGACGCGCAGATCTCGACAGTAGAGGCAACCGGCGGCGCCTTCGCCGCGGGCATAAAGCTGGCCAATGTTAAGTGGGCATCGAAGGGACATTCCGGCCCCGTGGATAACCTTCAGGTGTATGACAATGGCACCAGCGGTCAACTGGATATCAACCTGTGGGGCTGGCCTGCTCAAAGTTACCCACCTTTCGAAGCAAGTCCGCGACTGAACAATGTCAACGACTGCATGTCGGTATGGCGCACCGTACTGCTCGATGCACCCACGGTCTCCACCTCCGCCGAAGTTGCCGAATCAGCCTATAGAGCGACCTATATCAGCCCGGATCAATGCAGATACTTTTTCAATGAGCTACCCGCCCTATCCATCTATTATGATTCCCGCGACGGCACGGTTATCACAGACTCAGATCCGGAACTATAAGAAGCTCTGAGTTGTAAGCTGTAAGTCACGAGGTAAGGCGAAGAGAGTTGTAAGGTATAAGTTTTAAGGCCCGAGAAAGGGCAAGGAAAGTTTTAAGCTGTAAGTTTTAAGTCCCGAGAAAGGGCAAAGAAAGTTGTAAGTAACGGGGCAAGGCAAAATCAGTTAGAAGTAGGATGACTGCTTATAAGCTTTCAACTCGTAGCTTAAACCTCGAATCTCGTGACCTTCTAAACATTCGCGGCTAAAGCCGCTCCGACATAGAGAATGGCATTGCTCCTAGTCCGTATCTCGAACCTCGCAGCTCGAAACTCGTGGCTGATCACTCACAGCTCGTCTCCGATAGCGATTAAGATCTCATATAGTTGATAACAATGATTCATTAACGGCTAATTTAAGTTAGAATCCGGCTACTAAAAATTTATTACAGAGTGAGTGCACCATGTCAGAAGCGGAAAAAGAAACCACCATTTTTCAGTTAGCCGATCAGTTTATTGCCCTTGCAAACGAGTTAAGCGGTAAAGAAAAGGATGTTAGTAAGGTAGGCACGGCAATGCGCTTTGCAGCTTCGCGTTTCAACGCTTTCGAAGCGGCGCTAAAATCAGCCGATCTTGCAGCAGAAAAAGATGCTGCACTTGAGTGGTTCACAAAAGAATACAAAGATATGCTTAACGATAACCTGGAAGATCACATCAAGAATCCACCGGTATCTCAAGCGGAAAAGACTGAAGAGCCAGCTTAAGCTCGAGCCTCAGAGCTTCGCGGCTAAAGCCGCTCCTACATGGAGAATGTCGCAGCAGCTCGTAGCTAAAAACTTTTAGCATTAAAAAATGCCATCGTCAGTAGATAACTGCGATGGCATTTTTGTATCCTTCATACGGACAAATATCGATGTCATAGCCGTAGCTTGTAGCTTGTAGCTTGTAGCTCGTAGCTCGTAGCTCGTAGCTCGTAGCTCGTAGCTCGTAGCTCGTAGCTAAGCAGTTAAATAGTCACTATGACCCGAATGGCCAGCAGAATAAGCACCACACCCGAGAGTTTATCTATGATAGCCGCCTTCGCTCTAAGCTTGGGCAATACCGAAGGGTGTGACAGGATCAGCGCGATAAAGGTGTACCAGAGGCCATCGATAACAAGTGGCGTAAATACGATAAGCGATTGACCTACCAAGCTGTCGGCGGCCATAACAAATTGACTGAACAGGGCCAGGAAAAACAGCATAATCTTAGGGTTAAACAGTGAGATGGCTAATCCATCTCTGGCTGCGGCAAGTGTTGCCGCCCTCGAATGAGCCGCAGCAGAACCAGTCCCCTCTACCGGCGCACTGTCGGAGCCATTTCCGGCATCTAATTTATCCGATATGCCTCCCTTCGAACCGAGTGCTTTAACCCCCATCCAGGCGAGGTAGAGTGCACCGATAATCGCAATACCATTAAATACCATAGGCGCCTGTTTAAGTACGACGGCAAGTCCCAATAATGTTACCAGGGCATACAAGCCAATACCGATGGAATGTGCCCAGGCACAGAGTATCCCTTTCCCACGCCCCCCCGTCAGTGTATGACGCACAACCATAGCCAGACTCGGGCCGGGCGACATAGCCCCCAGACAACAGATGGCCAGTAAACTCAGCCAGGCAGTAAAACTCATAACACCCCTAAATTTTATTAATTGAAAAACTCTGCCGTTCAGAGCTTCATCTAATCTACTTTCTCGGATGGTAAGAGCTGCGTGAGGCTTTTGCAAGCAATGCAAAACACTCACGACATTTCGTGTTTTAGGGGTTTAGAGTTATACTCAGGGCAATCAGCTACTCTTTGGATGCGTTATGACCGCCATTAACTTAAACCCAAGCTCAGCCCATGACGGATTTCTCCCGGAAAACCAGCTCATTCTAAACGCGGTCAGCGAGGGGATTTATGGGTTTAATCTCGATGGTAACGCGGTATTTATTAATCCTGCTGCCGAGCGTATGACGGGATGGAAAAGCGCCGAGCTTCTGGGAAAGAATATCCATGATTGTCATCATCATAGCCATTTAGATGGCAGTCACTACCCCAAAGAAGATTGCCCCATATATAACACCTTAAAAGACGGCATCGCCCGCGAAATAAGCCATGAAGTCTTCTGGCGAAAAGATGGTAGTAGCTTTCCCGTACATTATACCTCGACGCCGGTTTACAAGGGTGGGCAGCTAATCGGTGTGGTCGCGATATTTCGCGACATCAGCATACAGAAGCAGACCGAACAGTCTCTCAGACAGGCTTTGCAGCAGGTACAGGCTCTGTCAGAGAAGCTATCCTCTGAGAATCAGTACCTGCAGTTGGAGCTGGCAGATAAAACCGGCGATGTGGAGATCTCAGGAACCAGTTCACAAATAAAACAGCTGATCGGACAGATTAAATTGGTTGCCAATACCGAGAGTACGGTATTGATCAGCGGTGAGAACGGTACCGGCAAGGAGCTGGTCGCCCGTAACCTGCATAAACTCAGTAATCGTGCCGACAAACCCTTAGTCAGTGTTAACTGCGCCGCCTTCTCCTCCAGCCTGCTGGAGAGTGAACTCTTCGGCCATGAGAAAGGCGCTTACACGGGCGCGACAAGTCGGCGTAAGGGACGTTTCGAGCTGGCAAATAATGGCACCCTGTTTCTCGATGAGGTGGCAGAACTGACGTTAGAGGCACAGTCAAAACTCCTGCGGGTGATTCAGGAGCAGGAATTTGAGCGAGTCGGTAGCAGCGACACCATTAAGGTCGATATCAGGCTCATCACCGCCACCCACCACGATCTGCTCAAAAGAGTTGAACAGGGGCTGTTTCGTATGGATCTTTACTACCGCCTCAATGTCTTCCCCATTTTCGTCCCTCCCCTGAGAGACAGACTCAGCGATATCCCCGAGCTGGTCAGCCATATCATTCAAGGACTCAATCGTAAGCTGGGCAAGAAGATCACCCGTGTCAGCCACAAGGGACTGAAGAGGCTTATGCAGCACAGTTGGCCGGGTAATGTCCGCGAACTGCAAAATGTTATCGAGCGTGAATCTATCCTTACTCAGAGCCAGGTACTACAGCTATCTCAACAGCTTGCACCACAGGCGGCTCAGGGAGAGACTGTAGCAAACTCAAGCGATCAAACCCTGGCCACCATGGAGAAACAACATATCATTCAGGTTCTGCAGGAGACCCATTGGCGTATCTCAGGCTCTACGGGAGCCGCAGCCAAGTTGGACCTGCCGCCCAGTACGCTTAGATCCCGCATGAAAAAGCTCAACATCATCCGCCCCGTTTAAGCCCGACTCGTCCTCCTCCGCCTTTGTTTCAAAGGCTTCAGCCTTCAGGTCACGATATATCGCCACAAAATGATATATCGTGACCCGACAACACCCAGCAAAATAAAAAATCATATAGTTTCAGTTGGTTAACAAGACAAACTTGTTGGCCTGAGCCTTGCTATATCTGCGCATGTGTTGAGTCTGCAGCGTGCCATTTAGAGAAGTAAGATGCCAAATAATAAAAGCGAACCCAAATATCAAACCACGAGTAACACCATAGCGGTTAAACAGATCCCTGTAGACCGGCCTTCCTCCGGCAGCAACAGTTCAAATAAAATCCAGATAAAGGAACAGAAGGGCGTGTTTCAGAAGATCCGCACCACAATGAATACCGGGCTGGTGTTGCTGTTTGTGTTGCTGCCCTTTATCTCCTATGGAGGCCGACAAGCCATTTTATTTGATCTAGAAGCGCAGCAGTTTTTCTTCTTCGGTACCAGCCTCTGGCCACAGGACTTCACCGTGTTGGCCTGGGTCTTTATTGCGGCAGCCTTCCTACTCTTCTTCGTGACCGTATTCTGGGGGCGTGTCTGGTGTGGGTATCTGTGTCCACAGACGGCCTGGACCTTTATGTTCGTCTGGATTGAAACCCGCATCGAGGGCAACCGCACTAAACGCTTAGCCTTAGACAAGGCCCCATGGAGTTCGAATAAGATTTTAAAGAGGCTAGCTAAACACCTGACTTGGGGACTCAGTGCACTGATCACAGGTTGCGCCTTTATCGCCTACTTCATTCCCGCAAGAGAACTCTACCTGGATATCTTTACCTTAAACGCCAGCTTCTGGGTTTCTGCCTGGGTCTGGTTCTTCGCCCTGTGTACCTACCTCAACGCAGGTTGGATGCGGGAACAGATGTGCCTGCACTGCTGCCCCTACTCCCGGTTCCAGTCGGCCATGTTCGACGGCAACACCAAGACTGTGACCTATGATGCGGCGCGGGGAGAGAGTCGCGGCCCCAGAAAACGTAAGCAGAATACGGAACTTGGTGACTGTATAGATTGCAATCTGTGCGTGGATGTTTGCCCTACCGGCATAGATATCCGTAATGGCTTACAGTACGAATGTATCAACTGTGGTGCCTGCGTCGACGCCTGCAATGAAACCATGGAGAAGTTCGGCTACCAGCCAAACCTTATCGGCTATTTCAGTGAAAATGCCCTCAAGGGCAAAGCAAAACCCGTATACAGATCGACTAAGTTTATCGGCTATGGCATTGCTGTCGTCATCATGTTTATCGTGATTGGCATAGATATGAATGGTCGCAGCGATATTCAACTCAGTGTTATACGTGACAGGCAGGAGCTATATCGTGAAACCGTCGATGATATGGTTGAAAATAGCTATACGCTCAAAATTCGAAATAAGACCCAAGAGACAAGGTATTATCGCCTATCTGTCGATAATCGGGAGCTGTTTAAGTTGTCGGCGCAGCAGGAGTTAGTCATTAAGGCCGGAGAGTTGCTCGATTACCCGGTTACAGTACGGGCCAATCCTCTTATGTTACCCGGCACTCCCAGTCCCATTGTATTTTCAGTTTCTGAAGTGGGTCGCGATGAGACTGCGGTTTTCCAGGAGTCTAACTTCTTCGGCCCTATTTTTATGGCCAGTTGCAGATAGCACTGACTACACAGACAAGAATAAAACTCTGGCTAACTCAGTATTCGCTCTCGGGATCTTCTCCCCTGAGCGGATCAATTCTGCCTCATCGGCACTCAACTCATCCGATGACTAACGAACGTCTCACTCAAGTTTAACCGTCCCCTCACTCGAGCCCTCCCCCTGATGCTCCAGATTTAACCTGAAAAATCGCCGGATAAACCCGCGAAGAAATCACAAAGTAAACGGGGATTTTTCATAACCTTACCATCGAAAATTGTTAACCAACACGATGTAAATCGACGCATACCCTAAGAACAAATAGAGTATAAATTCTATTTTTAACAAGATGATAGCTCTTATACTTAGTGTGATCTATTTCTCATTTCTAGTTGACCTTTGACTATTTTTAGCTCTAATCTAAACGCCTGTTTGATTCCATGAAAACAAAAACAACTAAACATTCAGCTCAACAAGCATTCAATTTATTGAACAAGGGCAGTACCTATGGCATATGATTCAGATGTGAAACTTGACCTTACACAATACACCTCTCTTATCGACCTGATTGAGCAGGCCGCCAGGCGTTACGGTGACAAGACTGCCTATGCCAGCCTTGGGCATCACACCTCTTTTTCTGAAATTGAGCGTGACTCACGCTATTTTGCCGCTTACCTGCAAAATCATACCGAATTGGAAATAGGCGATCGCGTCGCAATACAGTTGCCAAATATTACCCAGTTCGTTATCGCCGCCTACGGTGCCATCAGGGCCGGCATGGTACTGGTTAACACTAACCCGCTATACACAGAGCGGGAGTTGACCCACCAGTTCAATGATAGTGGTGCTAAGGTGTTGGTGATCCTCTCCGATCTACTGCCGACACTCACCAATGTCGTCGCCAATACTTGCATCGAAACCGTTATCTCCACCCATGCCTTAGACTTGATTTCCCCTCACGCGCAACCCGAGGTGCCGTTTGATACCAAGAGCTTTAATGACGTATTGGCAATAGGGGAGCAATCACCCTTTAACCGGGTAAGCCGTCATATAGATAATCTGGCCGCGCTGCAGTACACAGGTGGCACGACCGGGCTATCTAAGGGAGCCATGCTGAGCCACAGCAACTTAATCGCTAACGCGATGCAGATTAAATCCCGATTAGGAAAGAAGCTTGTTGAGGGTGAAGAGATATTTGTCGCGCCGCTTCCCGTCTACCATATCTATGCCTTCATGGTGAATTTGGTACTCTATTTCGAGCGTGGCTGTTGCTCGGTATTAATTCCCAACCCGAGGGACATCTCCTCGTTGATAACTACCCTCTCTAAGTATCCATTTACCGGTTTTGCCGGCCTCAACACCCTCTTCGTCGGCTTGTGTCATCAACCTGAGTTTAAGGCATTGGACTTCAGTCATCTGAAGATCACCATCTCTGGCGGAACCGCCCTGACACAGGCCGCGGCCAATGTCTGGCAACAAACCACGGGATGCACCATCTCAGAGGGCTACGGCTTATCGGAAACATCGCCTGTTGTCTCACTCAACGCCCCCGGACTCGAACAGCTGGGCACCATTGGCAAACCTGTGCAGGGCACTGAGGTGAAGATCCTCGATAACGATGACAATGAAGTGCCATTGGGTGAAAGTGGTGAACTGGCAGTGAGAGGCCCTCAGGTGATGAGCGGTTATTGGAACAAAGCCGATGACACCTCAAATGTGATGACAGATGAGGGATTCTTTAAAACCGGTGACATCGCCATTGAGACACAAGACGGCTTTCATAAAATCGTCGACCGTAAGAAAGACATGATCATAGTATCGGGTTTTAACGTCTACCCTAATGAGGTGGAGGAAGTGCTGGCCAGCCATGAAGCTGTACTCGAATGTGCCGTTGTGGGTATAGACAACGAACGCAGTGGTGAAGCGGTTAAGGCTGTTATCGTACTCGCCAACAATGAGGCGGACACCATAGAGGTGGAATCAAATATTCTGGCCTACTGCCGTGAGCAGTTAACCGCCTATAAGCTCCCTAAGGTGATCGAGTTTGTACCTATGCTGCCAAAATCTACCGTAGGAAAGATACTGCGAAGGGAGTTGAGGAAAAGTATGTAGGACCGGCTTTAGCCGGGAATGGGTCGGCTTTAGCTGAGAGGTAAGATGAAAATCTAATATCGCAGCTAAAGCAGCTCCTACATCACAGTCTCAATCCTTCTATCCACGCCTGAATAACGGGTCTGACATCCGGGCTCACCACCACTCCCATATGGCTGACACCCGGTAATACCTCTACCTGTGCCTGTTTGTTATCGGGAATATGTTGGGTGATGACGGGCTGATATTGCTCCGCAAACATGGTTTCATCATCGGCTCCGGCCAACACCAGCAGTGGCTGAGAAATTGCGCTAAGGTCGTCTTCGTAATCCCGTGGGGCAAAAGAGGTGTTGAGTCGGTACGAATAGGCTAAGGTTTCAGTGCCATTTCGAAAGGTTTGAGGCATATTAAACTTGATACTGGTTAAGTCATTCAAACCATGGATGCCGATATTATTGAGCATGCTCAAACCGATAATTCTGGCCGTATAAGGGGTAGCCCAGCCACCGGCATTCGGCCTTGTGGTCGGTGCATTATAAAAAATAAAGGGCGCTAACAGCAGATAAGCATCCGCTTGCTTTCCATATTTTCCTCCGGCAAAGCGGATAGCTAAGCCTCCTCCCGATGAGTGCCCGCCCATGATGATGTCGGACTTGGGTGAGTCCTGTTTTATCCCCAAAATCAGATCGGCAAGGTCATCTTCGAACTGGCCGATATAATCGATATCGCCGCGCCTCTGTGGATTAACGCCATGACCACGCAGGTCCGGTGTATAGACCTGAGCCAGTCCCTGCTCACTGATAAATTTGGCCAGCTGATAAAATTGCTGACTGTGCCAGCCCGAGCCATGGAGTAGAATTAACACCTTATCCGAGTCGGAAGAGTAATATCGATATTGAAGTTGGCCTTGGCCTCGTGTGCCATAGCTTTGCAGTGACGGCATACCGGCATAATCGAGCATCATCTCAGAAAAGTTGATGCCGCTGTTCACTACATCTCCCCGCTTTTCTGCGCCCTCTTGATTCACAGCCTCTGGTTTTGGCCCGCCAAAGTAGCTAAGCCCAAAGGCTATCCCCAGGTAGATGACAATAGAGATTATCACCGAGGTCAAAATCCGTTTTAATATTCGTGGCATATTTTTCTATCTTCGAGTGAATGCAATTCAGAGTTATCTGTACATTGACATCATGTGCCCATCACCAGATAAGTTCAATCATAAGTTTGGTTCGCGTCAATGAAGCTTGGCGGCATTTTCCAAGCGGAACCATTTATTATCCTCAAAGATATGACAGTCCAATCTTTTCTTATGCATGTGGCATAATGGCATTCATTGGATAACAGATAGCTAGATAACAGAGTAGTAAAAATGGACAATGAACAAGACAGCTACATGACTCAAGAAACATTAATTGAAACTGTCGAGAATCAAATCGTAGACGGCGAACCCAAAAAGGTAAAAGAAACCTTGATGCGTCTAGTCATGACTGGTACACCACGTGAAGAAGCGATTCAATCGATGGCCTGCGCGCTGGCAGTCGAAGTATTCGATGTCATGAAAAATGGCGCCTCTTTTAACGGAAAGCGTTATGACCAACATTTGGATGAATTACCTAATATGGACTGGTTAGACGATTAACACCAAAGTTAGCCAGCCTTCGAATGAAGGCTGATTACATTTTTTACTTGTTTCATTTGGCGGTTTTGATACTGGATAAGTAACAGGTAAGTATTGATGCCCAGCAAACCAAACATCAATCCCGCCCAATGAACCGAACCCAAAGAGATACTGCCTACTTGTTATCCGACAAGTAGACTAAGTCTCTGTGATCAGCTGCAGGCTGGCAAATTCACGATATAGCTCGCTCGACGCCATCAACTCCTGGTGGGTGCCACTGGCGATTAACCGTCCCTTGTCTAACACTAAGATACGATCCGCATTGAGCACAGTCGCCAATCGATGGGCAATAATCAGGGTCGTCTTATCCACCATTAAGCTATCCAACGCCTGCTTAACCTTCTGCTCGCTGATCGCATCGAGGGCACTGGTTGCCTCATCCAGCAGCAGGATGGGTCTGTCGGCTAAGATGGCTCTGGCGATGGCGATTCGCTGCTTCTGCCCACCGGACAATCTGACGCCCCGCTCTCCCAGATAGGTTTGATAACCGTCGCTGAACTCCTGAATAAACTCATCAGCGCGGGCCGCAATACAGGCATCGATAACCTCCTCTTCGCTCGCATCCAGCCTGCCATAGCGGACGTTTTCAAGCACACTGGTGGCGAAAATGACCGACTCTTGCGGGACCAGGGCGTACTGTTGGCGCAGCGTCTGCGGTGCCAGCATTGCGATATCGATACCATCGAGCTCGATAGTGCCACTATCGAGCTGATAAAAACGCTGTAACTGCTCAAACAGGGTACTCTTTCCTGCACCACTTGCACCCACCAGCGCCACGCGTTCACCGGATTTAATCTCGATATCCAGCCCGCGTATGACCTGCGAGTCACTCGCAATCGAATCACCATTTTCCTGAATGTTCTGATAGGAAAATCGAACCTGTTTAAGACTAAGTTTACCCGCCACGGATTCAGGTAAAGTCTCAGGTTTCGCAACCGTTGGAATGTCGATAGGGGTTTCGACCAACTCTATTAACCGCTCTGAAGCTCCGGCTGCTCTCTGGATCTCACCGATAACCTCACTGATGGTCGCAACCGACCCCGCCACCATCACGGCATAGAACATAAAGGCCGACAATTCACCACCGGATATACTTCCTGTCATCACATCCTGTGCCCCAACCCAGGTCACCAGTGCTATTGCCAATATGCTGAGAAACATCACTAATGAGATTAAAATTGAGCGATAGCGAATTCGCCCCTTCGCCGCATCCATTACGGCTTCGACACGATCGTTAAACAGGGCTCTGTCACGATCTTCATGGGTATAGGCTTGCACCGTATGGATCTCGTGCAGGGTCTCATCGACATAGGCGCCTAAATCACCAACTCTGTCCTGACTCTGACGGGAGAGGTCCCTCACCTTGCGACCAAAGAAGAAGATAGGCCCCAGCACCATAGGCACAGCCAGCAATACCAGACCGGTCAATTTAAGGCTGGTGATGGCCATCATCACTATACCTCCGACAACGGTGACGCTGGCACGCAGGGCCATGGAGAGACTCGATCCCACGACCGATTGTAGTAAGGTCGAATCGGCGGTGAAACGGGAGATCACCTCGCCGGTACGTAACCTGGCATAGAAGCCCGGCGACAGTTTCAATAGGTGGTCGTAAACCTTAAGGCGAATGTCGGCACTCACCCGCTCGCCGAGCCAGGTCATCAGGTAGAAACGGCAGAATATGGCGGAGCTGCTCAGGGCGGTGATACCTATCACCAACATGATGATCTCATTGAGCCTGTCACCGTTATCCTGCAAGAAGCCTTCATCGACCATCAGACGAACTCCCTGCCCCAGCGAGAGCCAAGCCAGCGAACCGATAAACAGGAAGATAATGGCGGCAATGACTCGCCCTTTATAGGGACGTAAGAAAGCCCCTATCCAAGGTAAAACCGCTCTCTTGGCTACATCGGAACCTGAAGAAAGTGACTTACTCTGTTTTGAACTGGCGGTCATGGGTGAAACCGAGGTCGTATCTTGACTCAATGGGAGTTCCTTTCTTGGAGCAACGACTTAAAGAGGTAGAATGAGTTTATCCAGCCCGTTCAATGAACAAGCGCTTCAATAAGCTCATTGGATAAGTAGAGAATATCAAAACCAATCTACAAACGTCGATTTAGTTTGTATCAAAAAATGCGCCTTGTTTGACTGAACTTATCTGCATTTAAGTATATAGTCTTGTCTCATTAAGAATCGATACCCATTGAGAGTAGCAGCAAAACCTTATGGCAAAGAACATCTCCAGCGAAACCCAAAATGAAGCGATGAAAGTGGCCAAGGCCACTCAAAAACCGGGACAAACCAAGGAGCAGACTAAGCTTATCGCCTTAGGTATTGAGAAAGGAATCGCAGAATATAAGAAGCAACAGAAGAGTAAGGCGAGAGACAGAGACAAGTCCCGTAAGCAGGAGATCAGAGCCAAGGCGCGTGCTGCCGAAACGGTAGACAGCGATACAACCGAGCTTGAGACTAACTCGACTCGCCCGATGCTGCCTTGGGGGTTACTGGTACTCAGCTGGATTGGATTTATCGGCTTCCATTTTTTAAAATAAAGAGTTGAAATAAAGAGCTGAAGTAAGAGATAGCATCAAGTCACGAGTCAAAGATAAGGCAAATGCAACTTCCGGTACAAAGGGAAGTTCCTAGGTTCTAGATCCTAGGAACTTTGTTACTAAACTTATCCCGCCCCTTGCGCATTTTGTACTAACAAGCCTTTGAGTTCGGCTATCTGCTGTTTGAGTTCCGCCACATCGGCGGCGCTGGCGGGCAGTTCAGCCTTCGTCTCAGTCTGTTGGCTATTATGGTTAGCGGCCTCCTCTTCGGCCTCTGTTTCCGCTCGCATCGCCTGTGTTTCCTGTGTCATCACATCGAGTACGGCACCCACCATCATGTTCAGAAATACAAAGGCTGTCAGGAAGATAAAACTAAGATAATAGATCCAACTCAACGGATAGACCGCCATGGTTTCATACATTACAGAGGTCCATGATTCGAACGTAGACACCCTAAACAGGGTTAGCATAGCGACCGAAACGTCGCCCCAGAGAAAGTCATTGATATGGGCGAACAACATGCTGCCGATAGCGCCATAGATATAGAAGATCACAAACATCAGCAGAGCAATATAACCCATGCGCGGAATGGCCTTGAGTAGGGCATTCACCAGCATTCTCAGCTCAGGGATCATGGAGACGAGCCGCAGTACCCTGAAGATACGCAACAGACGGGCGATAAGAATTCCGGCGCCACCGGCAGGGATTAAGCTGCCAATCACGATCAGGGTATCGAAAATATTCCAGCCATTAGTGAAAAACTTCTTAGGGCCATCACTCGCTAAAAATCGAATCACAATTTCGATGGCAAAAAACACGGTGATACCGACATCCAGTACCACCAGACTCTTCTCCATCCAGGATGGCAGATGGTAGGTGTGTGCCCCAATCGACAAGGCTGACACTATGATCACAAAAATCACAAAGCCCTGAAAGGCCTTGCTGTTGTCAATCAGCTTAAGTTTGTCCTGTATGCCAGAAACGTTTGCCAGCACGGCAGCTCTCCTCTACATCAAAATTTGGTTATTTAAAAAGGTCTGTCTGATAAATGGGAGCTGCAGAGATAAAATTCCAATTGGAATAAGGATGACTCGAAAAACAAACAACTAAACGTCGGCCGATCCCGCAGTCGGCGGACTCTAGCAGGAATAGCTTAAAATTTTATTAAAAATGAAAAGGCTGAGATGATGGGGCTGACTGTATTCATGTGGACTATTTAAGCCGGTTGGCTATAGAGCAGGAAGACAAAAGTATTCAGGCATTAAAAAAACGGGATCCTGCTCTTTACAGGGAATGAATTCAAGATGATGACTAAGCGCTAACAAGATTCCAGCCCTGAAAGATTCGCGGCTAAAGCCGCTCCTACATGGAGGATGTCGTAATTCGCATATCGTAGCTCGTCGCCCGTTCCCAGACCTCGCCCCCCGAACCTCGTAACTAAAGACTATATCAAGCCAAAACTTCGGTGATCATGGCCAGATGAGTATCTACCCAAGCACTGCTGATAGGGCCCCAGGTGTTGATACGATAATGCCCGGCGTTATTGCGTTCACCGTCCTGAATAAACTGACACTCGATACCTATGTCCGACAGCGCCGCAATAGCATCTTGAAGCGTACGTCGCGGCATGCCCGTTAACTTATTTAAAGACAATAGGTTATGTTGCTCGCTGTCGATATGATGCGCAAGATATAGCTTTCGTAGAAATGCTTTTTTCTGTTTTGAAACTTCAATGTCCAAATCGGCACCTTTTATTTAAATAAATTCAACTATCAATGACTAACATCAATAGCTCATATCCCTATAAAAATACCACAGAGTGAAATTGTTGTGAAATATGTCAGCCTATGGAGAAAGGTTAGCGCTTCTTGATATAGTGTTATTCGAAATTGAATAAGAAACCAGAAACGGATACTGGCACATGACCCATGAAACGCCTGAGATAAAAGGTAGTGAAATTAAAGATCGTTTAGTTGATATCAAGGCCAGCACATCGATAAAAGAGCCGGCTCTGCAAGGTGGTTCGGCGGTGGTAACGGATTTATCACCCTCTATGGACTCTGTCGATGAGCTCTCTAATTTAAAGAGTGAACGATTAGATCACAGGCCACAGCCTCAGGAGCAATGGCAAAGCTTCGACCAGATCCCATTGTCGCCCGTTGAGCCGCGTCATTACACGCAAGTACTTATTGAAACGGCAACTATCTCAATAATCTTTATCACTATCTTGTCGGTATTTCTCATTTTTGTCGCAACGATTCCCCTGCCCATTGCGGCAATAGTCATTCCGGCCCTATTGATGATTGGCTCTGGGATCACTTGGGTGAGGTACCTCAATGCCAAGGCAATTGGTTACGCCGTCTGTTCCCATGAACTTGTGATGCAGACAGGGATCTTTTGGGTGAAGCGGATTTCGCTCCCCTATACCCGACTGCAACATATCAGCCTGTCTCAAGGCCCGCTAGAGCGAAAGTTTTATCTGCGTACCCTGAAATGCTTTAGCGCCGGAAGTGGTAGTGCAGAGATCGAGCTGCCCGGCTTAGAGAGTAAAACCGCAGAAAAGCTCAGACAACACCTGCTCAGTATGGCGGCAATCGCCATCAAAACCACTGCTATCATTAACGTGAATGAAGAGGTGAACCAGAAAAAGATCAATGAAGAAGAACCCGCCGCCGACAGAGCTGAGCAATAATATGAGTCAGTTACTCCCTCAGTGGAAGGGCCTGTCTCCATGGTCAATAGTGAGCTTTACCTTTAACACCATTCGAATTCTGGTCACGAACGGCTACGCCATGGTTCCTTTCGTCTATACAGGTTGGAAACAAGGGTTTGATTCTCCCTGGATGATCATTGGCTTTGCTGGTGCATGCTTACTTATTGTTATCAGTGCAGTTATAGATTGGGCCATGTTTCGCTATCGTCTGTTCGATGACAAGCTTGGTATTCGTCAGGGGCTTATCTTTAAGAAGGCTCATGAAATTCCTCTGGGTAAGATTCAGAACATCCGCCTGGAACAGCCTTTCTATTTCCGGCCAATGGGCCTCTATAGTTTAGTGGTCGAAACTGCGGGTTCTAAGAAAGATGAAGCCGTATTAGCCGCCGTCAGTTATCAGCAAGCCATTGAGCTCAAGCAGCGACTGGTTAACCCATCGAGTATTTCCGGCTCAAGGGCAGACAGCAAGGCCGAAACACCCCGGCACTTAGCGCCAAATCAATCCGGGACAGATGCGAGTCCAGCGAATAGCCAAGCCCCCTTGGTATTGAAGAAGATGAAATCACTGTTACTGTTCGGCTTCTATCAAAATAATCTATTTTGGTTTGCCATCATCGCTGGCCCTATTATCGGTCAGTTCGATTGGGAAGCTCTGGCCAATACAGACTTTGCCCTCACTTTATTGCATTGGTACGAACAAACCATAGCCGTAAATATGTTGCTCCAGATCCTCTTCGCCTGCTCGATGCTTATCGGTTTTTATCTGTTACTTTCGCTGATATCTATGACGGCATCCGTACTCAAATATTACCCCTATCGGCTGAGTTTAAGTGGAGATACACTGCATAGAACCGGCGGAGTAATCGCTAAGCAAAATGATGCCCTGACGCAACACCGCATACAGGTCATTCGCTTTACTCAACCCATTATCGGGCGCTTTCTCAAGCTATGGACAATAAACTTCAAGCAGGTCAAAGGCACCGAAGTTGAACAGGTCGCAAAGAAGCATATGCTGGTCCCCAGCATGACGAGAGAGGCCATCGAAGCGCTAATGCCTAAACTGCCGGGGTTAGTCTCTGTGAGTTCGACACTGCCTCTCTCCTACTCAGGGATCCATTTGGGGTGGTTCTGGCGTCGAGGCTTTCTGCCACTGCTCATTCCCATGGTAAATACCATTTTCTTAGGTCTGAACCCCTTCACTGAATTGTTATGGTTCGGGGCAATCTGCTTTGTGATTGGCCTCTATTTGAGATATCGCCAATGGGGTTACCTGCATCAGGGAGATGATTGCTGGATCCATACCGGTATGCTCGGACGAACCTGGCATCTAATCGCATTGAAAAAAGTCCAACATGTGTCCATCACCCAGACACCAAGCCAGAAACGAAAACAGTTGGCCAACCTGGAGCTGGGACTTGCCAGCGGCCCACAGACCATCCCCTATATGCCCTTGAAGGATGCCAGAGCTATCGCCGAACGTGCACTGGCGATAACCGCCAAAGATCATACGAACTGGATCTAATGTCGATCGGTATAAGGAAACACTCGATATAAAAACACAAACAAGCAGTTGAATAGCCTAAACTTAAATTGCTAAATTATTGCCAGTGAGAAAAGATTGGAAAGCAGCATTTATTAAGTAGCCATATAACTATCGACAGGAAGGGGGACTCCCTTATGTCGATTACGGTTCGTGCCAGCCAAGGAGAGTCAGACATTGAACACCATCAATCAAGTTAATAGTCAAAGCATTATTAATATGACCCCGGATACCATCATCGACTTCTGGTTTGAAGAGATAGACCCTAAACTCTGGTGGGTTAAAGACACCCAGTTCGATAGTATGCTCAAAGACAGATTTGGTGAATTGGTTGAACAGGCCAAACGTGGAGAGCTCTACCATTGGCGCACAACGCCCGAGGGACGACTCGCCGAGATCATCGTTCTGGATCAGTTCTGCCGCAACATCTATCGTGATACGCCAGAGTCATTCGCCGCCGATCCTATGGCACTGACCTTAGCCCAGGAAGCGGTCGCACTGAATATCGATAGCGAGCTCAAGGGTAAACAGATCCCTTTCCTGTTTATGCCCTATATGCACAGTGAATCCCCGCGCATCCACGAGGTTGCGATGATCTTGTTCAGTCGGGAGTCGGCCAAGGGTAACCTTGAGTTTGAACGTCGCCACAAAACCATTATCGATCGCTTCGGAAGATACCCTCACAGAAACGAGATCCTCGGACGAAAATCGACGGCGGTCGAGCTGGAGTTTTTGTCACAACCGGGCTCGAGTTTTTAGCTGGAGCGCGAGTATCGGCTTCAAGCAACGAATGATAATTTAATCAAAAAAAGAGAGAACCTTAGGTAAAGGTTCTCTCTCAGTTTTCAGCCAGGAAACTCTAGAGTTTAAATTGGCTCACCTGCTCACGCATACTTTCCGACAGGCTGGTTAACTCAGCCACAGAAGTTGTCAGCTCTTGCGCCGCCATGGTGGAGGTTTGTGCGATATCGCTGATAGCAATGATACTTCGGTTAATGTCTTCGGCTACACTGCTCTGCTCTTCTGCTGCGGTGGCGATCTGAGTATTCATGTTACTGATATTATCGACGGAGAGCACAATCTCATTAAGCGCATCGCCGGCCATATTTGCCTTCTCGTTGGCATCATAAACTTGCTCGGTACCCACTTTCATGGCACCTACGGCTTCCTGAACTCCTTTTTGCAGACCATCGATCATAGACTCAATCTCTTGGGTCGACTCCTGAGTTCTCTGTGCCAGGGTTCTCACCTCGTCGGCTACCACTGCAAAGCCTCGTCCCTGTTCACCGGCACGGGCCGCCTCGATGGCTGCATTTAACGCCAACAGGTTTGTCTGTTCGGCTATGCCCTTAATCACATCCAGAACACTACCGATATTTTGACTCTCACTGGCCAGATGGGTGATCACCTCAGAGGTTTGATCTATCTGCTTAGAGAGCTGAGACATGCTGGAAACCGATTGCTGAACGATACCATTACCTTTGGTTGCATTGCCTTCTGCATCTTTGGCGGAATCTGCGGCATTAGTTGCACTCTGAGCGACCTCGGCAACGGTTGCCGTCATTTGGTTCATTGCCGCTGCAGTCTGCTCAGTTTCCGATTGCTGCTGATGCATCCTGTCATTGGTTTGCTGAGTAAACTCACTCAGCTTGATGGTTGAATCTCCGACAGTGTTGGCCGCATCAGCTATAGAGTTAAGAATGCCACGCAGGTGCTCAATCACCAGTGTCAGGTTGGTCGAGATCTGACCGAGCTCATCATCATTAAAGGTCTTGAATTTCACCGTCAAATCAGAATCGACACGAACGGTATTGAGCGTGGTGACTATATTATCTATGGGGCGCATCACGGCCTTTGTCACCCAGAGCCCTATCAAGACACTCGCCACGATAGCAACCAAGGTCAAGACGATAAAAATCTTCACAGAAGATACATAAATTTCATCGACTCTATCTTTCTCCTCACCAGCGACCTTTAACTGCAGGCTGACCAGCTCGGAAATTTTTCCGCTAATAGGGTCTATCACATCGTAGAGAGGCGCAATATCATCGTTCAACTGCCACTTGGGTGAACCTTGCATGTTGTTTAGCTTATTAACAAGTTGAGAGATTGCTTGATTGGCCGGAGTGAATAATCGATTGGCCTCCTTAGCTAGCCTGGACTCCTCATCGGTCAAGGTCGTCGCCATATAGCCATCCCACTTCTCGCTGATATTTCGGCTGGAGTCAGTCATTGCACGGCTGGCTTCTGCGGCGCTGAACATACCGGCATTGGCCTTATTAACCGCATCGATAACCGAAACTGCGTAGTCATCACCGATAATTTTAAGATCTTCCAGAGGAACGACTCTATCGTTGTATATGCTTACAACGCCAAGTTCGATCTTCCCCATCATGTTGACCGCTAAAAAACAGATGCTGATTAATAGAATTAACGGGACCAACAATCCCAGCGTCATTTTTTGTTTAATCTGTAAGTTGACCATCACACTGCCTACCGAGTCGAGTTTATCGCCTCCTTTGTTTCGGCTCAGGCATTCCATTTTTCGAGCCCTAATATTAAGCATAACAAACAATAAAAAATACTGGATAAATTTTGTTCTAACCAACAACCACTTAGCAACAGTTTATTCTAATGAATATGTAAAAATGAATGAAAGACAAAGGATTACTCTATTTATACAGGGCTTAACAGAGCAAATAAAAATTGTTGTCAACTATTACAAGCTGATAATTAAAGGGTTTAGGCTTATGAGGGGGTACCGGTATTAAGAGGGAGAAGATTAAAATAAGTTATTAAAATGAGTGATTTAAATGGGCTATTTTTTTGAAAACCTTCACCCGTGCAGATCCACGGGCAAACGTTCATCTGCTGACCAGTTTCTCTGTCAGAGATATTTGCGCTAAAGAACTATAGAGCAGTCTCTAGCGCAATTGATATTACGTCAATTGGTAGGATATTATTTCACCACCAGCACAGGACATTCGGCTCCACTTGCGATAGCTTCAGCTACGTTCGGGTGCAGAAAGTGGCTCAGACCAGTATAGCCATGACTTGCCATGACGATCATACCGGCATTCATCTCTTTTGCTCCATCCAAAATCTGTTTAGCTGCATGGCCGTGGCGGATCAATACCTCAATTTTTACCTCTGTATCCAAGTCATCTATCAATTTCTGCATCTTTTCAGCAGCCTCTCCCTCCAAGCGAGTCGCAAGCTCCTCGGATGTCACTGATAAGACCCGCGTGTGTTTATCACCGAAAGGCTTATCGATCACGTGTAATAAACGGATTCCTACCTGATAATGTCGAGCCATCTCCATGGCATAGCCTAAAGCGTGAGATGCTGTCTCGGAAAAATCGGTGGGACAGAGTATTTGACGAGTACGCATTATTGTTCTCCTATCACCTTATTATTAACGACTTACTCATAAGTTAAATTTAGATGACTTTCACCGATGCAACCAGTTTTAACGTTAAGAATTCATAGATTATTATTGCCGGGTTTCAGCTTTCCCAGCCTCAGACAGAAGTTCATAAATAGCTAATAAACCTGGAGCTAAATACTAGTTCCTAGAACCTAGGTTCTAGGAACTAACAACTTTTATCCATCCACTCTCTCTATCACCATGGCGATCCCCTGCCCCACACCAACGCACATGGTGCATAACGCCAGCTTTCCCTGAGTTCGCTCTAACTGGTAGGTCACACTGGTAGCCAGACGCGCACCGCTCATGCCTAAAGGGTGCCCAAGTGCGATAGCGCCACCCTGTGGATTTATTCTGGGGTCATCATCCTTCAGTCCCAACTCGCGGGTACAAGTTAATGCCTGAGCGGCAAAGGCTTCATTGAATTCGAGAATATCCATATCATCGAGAGTGAGTGAAAGCCTTTTCAGTAATTTTTGGGTCGCTGGCACCGGGCCCAAACCCATTATCCTTGGCGGCACACCCGCAACCGCCATACCCAAAATTCTGGCCCTGGGCTTAAGGCCATGTTTCTTAACCGCGTCAGCCGAGGCAAGCAGCAAAGCCGCAGCACCATCGTTAATCCCAGAGGCATTGCCCGCAGTAATCGTACCGCCATCGAATAATGGCCTTAACTTGGCAAGTTTATCCAGACTCGTGCCGCGCAGATGCTCATCTTGGCTGAAGATCACCGGTTCGGCGCGGCGCATAGGAATACTCACCTCGATAATCTCTTGGGCCAGTCGACCATCCTCTTGTGCCGCCGCCGCTTTCTGCTGACTACAGAGTGCAAACTTATCCTGATCTTCCCGGCTTATGCCAAAGTCATTGGCCAGATTCTCCGCCGTCTGAGGCATCGCCTCGGTGCCATAGTCGGCATCGAGTTTAGGATTGATAAAACGCCATCCCATGGTGGTGTCATAAAACTCGGTTGAGCGAGAAAATGGCGAAGTCGCTTTAGGCATGACGAAGGGGGCTCGGGACATACTCTCGACACCGCCAGCGATCATCAACTCGGCTTCACCACAACTAATCGCACGAGTCGCATCACCGATGGCATTAAGACCCGAACCACACAAGCGATTAACCGTGCAGCCGGGTACCTCCTGAGGCAGCCCGGCAAGCAGCGTCGCCATTCTGGCGACGTTACGATTATCTTCGCCAGACTGGTTCGCGCACCCCAGCAGCACGTCATCAACATCCTGCCAATCCACCTGAGGATTTCGCTCCATCAAAGCCTTTAGTGGTAAGGCTGCTAAGTCATCGGCCCGAACGGAAGATAATGCCCCACCATAGCGACCTATCGGTGTCCTGACCGCATCGCAAATATAGACATCTTTCAGCTTATTTGAATTCATGTTAGTGACCTTCTCCAGATGAAAACAGTGGCTTAATCTTACGAAACCCATCCAGCAAGACTTGGGTAAATTGGTTTATCTCTTTACCTGTCATCTCGGTCGAAAGCGTACCGGAGCAGGTGTTGATCATCATAAATCCATTATCGAAAAGGTGGTCCACCAACGCAGTTCTGATACGGCCTTCCTTAGCATCGGCAAAGGAGGCACGATAGTTCTTCGGCGGATTAGCCTTCATATGAATTCGGAACATGGAGCCGTCACCGGTAACACAAGCGGGGACACCCGCAATCGCAATCACCTCACTGATTTGAGATCTGAGTTGTTCACCTAAGGCATTCAATTTAGCCACAGCTTCTCGATCGAACAGTGTCATAGCGGTTAGGCCCGCCACCATAGTGACAGGGTTAGCCGAGAATGTACCTGAGTGAGGAAACAACACCTTATCATTGAGAGGGTTCATCACATCCATCACATCGTTGCGACCTGCCAGTGCGCCGACCGGGAAGCCGCCCCCGATCATCTTGCCCATGGCGGTCAGATCGGGACTGATGGGGTAATTGTCCTGTGCCCCGCCATAACCGTTGCGGAAGGTGATCACCTCATCGAAAACTAACAGGGCATTGTGCTTAGTCGTCCACTCCCTGAGCGCAACCACAAACTCCTGTGAGGCAGGAATAAGCCCGACACGGTGAGGGAGAAGATCCACCAGCACACAGGCTAACTCATCCTTGTGCTTATCTAAGATGGTGATGGCTCGTTCTGCATCGTTAAAAGGGATCACTACCACATCATTGAGTGTGGCTTCGGGTGTACCGAATGCGACAGGTACACTATTGGGATTTGACTCATCCCCCCAATTAGCAGGACTGGCAGTTTGACTCACCTCGGCGTGATCATAGAGACCGTGATAAGCCCCCTCGACCTTGGCTATTTTTGGCCTTCCTGTATAGGCCCTTGCCGCCTTCAAACAGCTCATCACAGCTTCTGTACCTGAGTTTACGAAACGGATCTTCTCGAAGCCCTTATTGCGGCTACACAAGTGCTCGGCATAATCGATCTCAACTTCTGTCGCTAAGGTAAACGCGCTGCCTTTATTGAGTTGATCGGTGACATTGGCGACAACCTTAGGGTGAGCATGCCCATGGATAAGGGCCGCCATGTTATTGGCAAAATCGACGCGGGTGACACCTTCGATATCGGTGACATAACAGCCCTTTGCCGACTCGGCATACAGAGGGTTAGGGCTTCTGAGCACAGTATTACGACTGCAACCGCCCGGCATCAAGGTTAATGCCTTCTCATAGAGTTCGGCGCTGCGGTTGGAAGGCATTTTCTTGCTATTGTTATCAGTACTGCTGCTATTAGTTCTATGAATATTGTTCTGGTTATCTTCCATCTTTCATATTCCAATTTACTAACTTTGTAGGGTTCTTGCTATTAACTGGCACTAAGGTTCTAGGTTCTAGGTTCTAAGTTCTAAGTTCTAGGTTCTAAGTTCTAAGTTCTAGGTTCTAGGTTCTAAGTTCTAAGTTCTAGGCTTTCGATCTAAACCATAACACCAAGGCTATGACCGAAGCAGTTCACAACCGGTGCGCTGCTGCACGTAGTCAAAATCGACACCCGGCGCCAACTCCACCACCTCTAAACCTCGCTCTGTGACCTTGATAACGGCCAGATCGGTATAGATGCGGCTGACAACTCCCTGTCCTGTCAGCGGGTAACTGCAGTGCTCGATTAACTTAGGCTCCCCCTGCTTGGTCGTATGTTGAGTGATGACAAATATAGTCTTAACCCCGGCGACCAGATCCATGGCGCCACCCACTGCCGGAATGGCATCGACGGCACCCGTCGACCAATTCGCCAGATCCCCCTTAGCCGAGACCTGCATCGCCCCCAACACACAAACATCGATATGCTTGCCACGGATCATGGCGAAACTGTCGGCATGATGAAAATAGGCCGCACCAGCTATCGCGCTTACAGGTTTCTTACCCGCATTGATAAGCTCGGAATCTATCTCGTCCTCCTCTGGCGTTGGCCCCATGCCGAGCAAGCCATTCTCGGTGTGGTAAATCACTTCACGTCCCTCGGGAACATAACGGGCAACCTTTTCCGGGATCCCTATCCCTAAGTTGACATAGGCGCCATCGGGAATATCCTGAGCGGCCTTCTGAGCCATCTGCTCACGATCCCAGCCGATCTTGTCTGATGCATGATTATGTTGACTTATTTTGCTCATAAATAGACTACTCATGGTTAGATTGCTCATGGATAGGAGACTCCGGCATTGACTAACTGCGACTCTTGAGCCGGATTTGCGACGGTCACGATACGATTAACAAAGATACCTGGGGTGACGACAATCTCGGGGTCGATATCGCCCGCTTCGACAAATTCCTGTGTCTGCACTACGGTGCAGTTAGCCGCCATCGCCATGATGGGGGCAAAATTGCGTGCCGTCTTGTTGTAGATAAGGTTGCCATAACGGTCGGCATTTAGACTTTTTATCAGGGCAAAATCGGCAGTCAGGCCACGCTCCTGAACAAACTCCTGCCCATCGAATATTTCATGCTTCTTGCCTTCGGCTAGTGGTGTTCCCACAGACGTCGCCGTGTAGAAGGCGGGGATCCCGGCGCCTCCTGCGCGGATCCGCTCGGCAAGCGTGCCCTGAGGCACTAACTCGAGCTCAATCTTGCCGGCACGATACAGGTCGGGAAATACCGTCGAGTTGGCGGTGCGGGGGAATGAGCAGATCATCTTACCAACCTGACCATTCTCGATCAGGGCTGCCAAACCCACATGACCGCTACCGGTATTGTTATTAATCACGGTCAGGTTGCGGGCACCGTGATCGATCAGGGCATGAATAAGCTCTATCGGACTACCGGCCTCACCGAAACCACCAATCATCACAGTCGCGCCATCGAAAATGTCCGCCACCGCGTCGCGACACGAAGCTATACGTTTATCTATCATATTTACAACCCCTTATTAGCCTAAACGCTGCTGCAGTGCATCTGCCAGATCCGTCTCAATCTGCTTGAGTTCATCTTCGAAAAAGAACTTATCGGTATCCAATGGGGTTAGACAGTCGATCTTATTCTCCTTCTCGTCATATTTAGCCAATATCACTCTATCCATCCATTCCATATTTCTGGCCTCAGTAAACTGCAAGGCAAAACACTTCTCGCCATTCACCACAGAGGTTCCCAAAATGGCCAACTTACCTGCCGATATAGTCATGGAGATATGGCGGGATGGGCGGTTGATAGAGGCGAGTGAGCGATAGATGCGATTAAAAATTTTGCCCATATCTGCTAACGGTGCCGTGTAGTAATGATGTTCACCGGTTGGGCGTGCGCAATACATGGAGTGGAAGCCCACACACATCATGCCCAGAATAGTGGCCAGATCGATCCAGTTTTGAGAGGAACGTTCGACATCTACATTGCCGGCTTCATCTTTGAACAGGCTGATGTGATTCATCATCGGACTCTGGCTACGAATATTCACTCCGTGATTTTGCAAACGACGAATAGCCGCTATGGTGCTTGGGTTAAGCAGTTCACGAGGCGTAGAGAAGTGTGCCATCCAAGCCAGTTGTACGCCGTTATCACGCATGGTGTCGAACAACTCAAGCATAGGTTCATACTTTTCAGTTAGCACCATCTCTGGTTGGAAGGTCAGCGCCCGGGTAGCCAGGCGGACATTTTTTACATGCAGCAAAGAGGGATCTTCGATAAGAGGCATCACATACTGGCGTAAACGGCTCACCGGCATATAGCCGCCATCACCGCCGGTGATAAGAATATCGGTCACTTCGGTATGCCGTCTCAGGTATTCATGGAGCTGAGCGATGTCTTTCTGAATAAACATATCTTCATCGCCACGAACCTGTGCGTGACGGAAACAGTAAGTACAGAAAGAGAAACAGTTTTGGGTGGTTTTATCAAACACCAGCTGACACTGAGGATACTTATGCTGACTGCCATCGAGAAACTCAAGTACGCCTTCATCGTTCACAAACCAAGGCTTATTTAGCTGCTGATTACCGTCGTGGGGATTGGTCTTCTCCATATAATCGACAGCCACCTGAGTACGGGCCTTGGCATCCTCACTGTCGATATATTGCTGCGTTGTCTGCTCATCTATCATCCCGGGCTGTGGGAACACCAGCTGGAACACTGAATCGGTTGGGTAATCATCCCAGTTGATACTATTGAGTGTGTGACGCGTCGCCAGGAAGCGATACACCTCGACAAACAGTTCACGCTCGTCGATGGCACCGATATCTATGCCATTCTTATTCAGTATCGAGCAGACTTCACGAAACCCGGACAAGCCGGTGTAGTGCTCTTTTTCATTAAAGAGAAATTCGCGGCTTTCGAGCAGACCCGAGTGCTGCGGATAGGAGGCATGCAATCTGCTAAGCAATCCCGCCGGCAGTAACCTCTCCCGGTTGATGATATTCATCGTCTCGTCACTGTACCCGTATCGGGTCATTGTCTGTTCGACAGCGGCAGTGTTAACGACTAAATGCTTTTGAGGGGCTGAGGTGGTGATAATACTTTCGGCAGAGTTCTGATTGCTCATTATTATGTCCTGTCAGTGACTTATCTCCCCTATCGAAAGGGGCATGATGCTCTTCTTAACCCCTTTTTTAATTGGAGTGTTAACAAGAGTTTTTAATAAAAGATTGCTGAACAAGAGCCGCTAAACAAGTGCCTTTAAACAAACGTTTTTAAACAGAAAGAGTAAAGCAGACAGTAAAACCACAGCTCTCGACGGTTAATTATTAACCATACATATTTTATGGGTATTGATGAAATACAATCTTTTTATGCCGCTCATAGTTAAAAGCTATGACCTAAGCTTGTTTGCATAGAAAAGTCTGAGTAGACTTGAAAGACAGAGAAGCCGCGAGAATAAGACAAGGCTAAGAAAGGAGCGAGGTCCGAGGAATGAGGAATGAGTATAGACGAAGAGAAGCTGCGTTCACTCTAGCTCTGAAACATTCGCGGCTAAAGCCGCTCCTACATAAAGAATGTCGTAGCCCGTAGCCCGTAGCTTACGCTTAATAGGATTTTAAAATGAAACTGAGATCGATTAAGTACTTTCAATCTGTGTACGAACAGGGCAGCATCACCAGCGCGGCGAGGCAGTGCTTCGTTTCTCAACCTTCTATCACCGCAGCGATTTCACAGCTGGAACAAGAGCTCAACATCGAGCTTTTCGTTCGCCATGCGGGTGGCGTCAGGCCGACTTCGGCAGCCGATAAACTCTACCCTCTGGCAAGGGAGATGAGTGATAACGAACAGTCAATTCTGCATCTGTTCAGCGATGGCCCAACCCCTATTCCCTTGCGCTTGGGACTGATGCGTTCTCTGGGAGCACAGCGAATGAGTGAGCTACTCACCGAGCTGACTAAGCGCATAGATAATCTTGAGCTGACTCTGGTTGAACCCGATGAACCTTGTGATGCGCGAGTGGTCTTATCTCAGTCAGCATCGAGCTGTGAGGACTTTATTCCCATCTGGGAAGATAGCTATCAACTTGCCATACCTAACGGCTGGTCTTTAGCCGGTAAACCTCTTATCTCTATCGAAGATCTCGACGGTATCCCCTTTATTAACCGCACTCCATGCGATGCGCTGGACAGATTAAAACAAACTATGGCGGCTCAGGGCGTTCAGTTTCAGCCCAGAGCCAATATCCGTACCATAGAATATACCTGGCCTATGGTCAGTGCAGGTGTCGGCGCCGCCCTACTGCCGGACTGGCAGGAGATAAAACATAACGATGGCTTGGTGTTACGTCCTATTGCCAACGAGAAACTCATGAAACGAATAGGGCTGGCTTATAATGCCGGTAGGATGGAAGAGCCACTGATAGCCTCGGTGATATCTGTATGTAAATCTACGGCAAGGCAGACATAGCGATTTACAAGAGCTAGCTATAGGCGATGTCCAGCCATTGACAACGCACCAACAACGCATTGATTAAATAGCAATTTAATACTTATTAGATTTAATACTTAAAACATTTAATATTGAAGGGAGTTAATCTTGAAATGAGTAAAACCGTCTCTTCGGGCCATTCCAACCTGATGCCTGAGGGCTTTACCCTCAGGCATATTAATATTTAAGAGACACTCTTCTTTCAGGCACAACCTAATCCAAGTGACTCAACTTAGTGTAGAGGTCAGGTCACTTATTTAACGACCAGTACCGGGCACTTAGCCTTATTCGCCAACGCCTCTGCCACATTAGGGTTCAGCATATGAGACAAGCCTGTATGGCCATGGCTGGCAATGACAATCATGCCGACCTCATTTTCAACGCTGTCTTCTAAGATGTTAGCGAAAATATCGCCACTTCTGATCACTGGCACCACACTCAATTTGTCATCTAAAGCAGGTTCAATTTGAGCGACCAGTTCAGTTAATTTTTCTTCTGAATAGGCTTCTAATTGTGTCTCGAGCTCTTCAGGGCTCTCAACAATAATCCCGTAATTGTGTTCGCCGTAAGGCTTACTCATAACATGTACAAGTCTTATATTTACCTGGTATAAATTTGCCATCTCGATGGCATAACTAAGGGCATGCGAAGCTGTCTCTGAAAAATCAGTAGGACATAAAATCTGACGAGTACGCATAATTATTTACTCCTTCTTTTTTTACTCATGAATTAATTTCCTTCTCATATTATGAGGCAGCACATAACGGCCAGGTAGTTCAGGCGAGTGAGCTGGGTTTATTTCACTACCAGCACAGGGCACTTAGCGCCATTGGCCACCCCTTCGGCAACATTGGTATGCAAAAAGTGTGATATCCCGGTGCGGCCATGGCAGGCCATCACTATCATTCCAACATCGTTCTCTTCCGCCTCTTCCAGAATCTGCTCCACGGGCACACCACGCCGTATTACAGTTTCAATACTCAGCTCACTCTTAAGATTTGCAAGTAGCTGTCGCATGTTCTCGGCGGCGTCCTCTTCCATATTCTGAGCCAACTCTTCCGGAGTAATGGCTAAGATTTGGAAGTTCGCATCACCATAAGGCTGATCTATCACATGCAGTAAGCGAAAACCGACATGATAAAAATTAGCCATCTCAATCGCATAACGAAGTGCGTGAGACGCAGTTTCTGAAAAATCTGTTGGACACAAAATTTGACGAGTTCTCATAATACCTCCATTAATTAAAGCATAGCTTTCATATTGAAATTTACACCTATGCACACAAATATATTGGTGATTTTTACCAATTTTCTATTTGTTAACAGTCTAATAAACTATTTACTTAAGCCAATTAAGGGCCTCTTCCCTGTCTTCGAAGAACCTAATCTCCCCGGGCGTAAACCAATCAGCCATTTTAGACATCCACTCCTGTAGGCTGCCTTTGCCTAATATCGCCATCTTTTTAAACTCTTTGCCATGAGAAAAGCCTAGCTTAAGATCGTCCCATGCAGCATGAATAGACATCCCTTTCAACGCCCTCAGATCGGCGAGCGCGTGAATATCAGGTTCTCTTATCCCAATTAAGGCGGACTCTAACAGAGGGACCATCTGCTCGTAATCTTCATGAGTCAGACTGCCAGTCGCAATAAATGACAGATAAAAGTCATCACCATTACGTTCAATTCCAATCGAAATTCCATGTCGCTCGTTACTCATATATCACTCCTTTATCCCGGAAAGTAGTGATGCCCCCTCCCACTAAAAGCATCGCTGACTAACCAAGTCTAGTTTTTTGTATGAGAGTGGAAGTTGATCGGGATCACACTGCGCCCCTAATCTGCACAAATATCAAACAGCAGTAGACCTTATGATTAAATTACACTAATATAAAAAACACGGACCGACTAATCAGTCGGTTTTGCGAGTTTTATAGATAGAGAGCTTGTAATAAAGCGCTTTTACATAGAGAGCATGCGGCCCTACCGATACCTAAGCCGGAGAAGTGAACCAATGAATATGCCCATCACGACAGAGATCAGTCCAGAAAGCGGATTAACAGAGCTGTTAGCACTACAGAGAGATGGCTACAAGTCTCAAGGCACTCCGACTTACCAGCAAAGAGTCGAGATGCTCAAAACGCTAAAAACGGCGTTGCTCAAGTATCGACAGCCTCTGGCTGAAGCACTCAATCGCGATTACGGCACCAGATCGACCGACGATACACTAATCTCTGACATCATGCCCTGTATCAACAACATCAACTACAGCCTGAAAAACCTGAAGAAGTGGATGAAGCCAAGCCGGCGTCACGCAGGGTTGCTGCTCGCTCCGGCAAAGGTGAAAGTACATTATCAACCTGTAGGCGTTGTCGGCATCATAGTACCGTGGAACTTCCCGGTAATGCTCTCGGTCGGGCCATTAATAACAGCCCTCAGCGCGGGAAATCGTGCCATGTTGAAACTATCTGAATTCACTCCCCAAACTAATAAGGTCATAGGTGAGATGCTGGCAAGTATCTTCGATACCAGCCAGGTTGCCGTGGTGGAAGGCGAAGCGGATATCGCAGCAGAGTTCTCATCCTTACCCTTCGACCACCTGCTCTTCACGGGCTCCACAACCGTGGGACGTCATGTGATGCGAGCAGCCTCGGCGAACCTGACTCCGGTAACTCTGGAGCTCGGTGGTAAGTCACCGGTAGTCATTGCACCAGATATGCCGATAGCGACCGCTGTCGAGCGCATGATCTATGGTAAATGTTTAAATTCGGGCCAGATCTGTGTCGCACCGGATTATGTTTTGGTTCCTAAAGAGAAACAGGCCGAATTCATCAAGGCCTATCAGGCTAAGTTCACCGCAATGTATGGCAAGGTTAGCGACAATAATGATTACGGCGCCATCATCAATCAACGTCAGTTCGACCGCCTGACTTCGGTACTCGAAGATGCCAAGTCTAAGGGAGCCAAGGTGATTTCGGCCAACGATGAAGCCATCAATACCGCTAAGCGAAAAATCCCGACTCAGCTTATCACCGACGTCGATGATGATATGCTGCTGATGCAAGATGAGATATTTGGCCCTCTGCTGCCGATCATCGGTTATGACACACTCGATGATGCCGTCACTTATATCAACGAACGCCCTAGACCCTTAGCCTTGTACATCATGAGCTTCGATGATCAGGTTCAGGAACGCATCCTTAACCAGACACACTCAGGTGGCGTCTGTATTAACGAGACAGTTTTCCACGTCGCCGCCGATGACGCGCCATTTGGTGGAATTGGACCGTCGGGCATGGGACACTATCATGGCAAGGAGGGGTTCCTGACACTCAGCCATGCAAAAACGGTATTAAGCCGAGGCAAGTTGAACACAGGAAAATTTGTTCACCCGCCCTATGGCAATGCGATTCAAGCACTGCTTTATAAACTCTTTTTACGTTAAGACACGCATAAAAACAGAGAGCCAGATGAGAGTCTGGCTTAGGATACACATGACCCGAAAAGATAAAAAACAAGCCATCTTAGACACCGCACTGACCTTGTTCGTCAGCCAAGGCTTTTATGCGACTTCGACCGCCTCGATAGCTAAAAAAGCGGGTGTGGCTACCGGCACTCTGTTTCATCATTTCCCCTCCAAGGATGAACTGATGAATCATCTTTTTTTAACCATAAAACAAGAGTTCGCCAATGAAATCCAGGCCCAAATAAAAGATAGCGGCGATCTCAAGAATGACGCCGAGCACCTCTGGTGCAGCGCCATACAATGGGCCATGGATAATCCACTTAAGCAGGAATTCTTTCAGCAGTACTCCATGTCACCCTCTATCGCCATAGAGATCAGAGAGCAGGCCATGAATGGCATACTAGGTTTCATGGGCACTCTGTTACAGCAAGGCCAAGCACAGGGGTTACTCGCGAACTATCCGCTGGCTTTAATGCAAGATAACTGTCACGGACAATACCTCGCCGCCACCCGTTACTTCTTAGATAATCCAGGCAAGTGGCAGGAGCCTGAACACAAACAAGCCAGCTTTGCCCTGTTTTGGAATGCGATGGCTAAGGGCTGAGAAGTTGCGAGCTCAAGGCAAAGCAAAGAAAGTATCGAGTTTCGAGCAAAAGCCAAATCGAAGAGACAACCGTCTTGTAAATCAACCAGTGTAGATGCAGCTGCGAGCTTCGATGACAGGGCCGTTCAATGACATCCATGTCACCACGGCATTTGTGAATCCATTCACATCAGATGTCATCGCAGAGCCCACAGGGATTGTGCTTGCGGCGACTCACTGAAGTATCTGCACATAAGCTCACCGCAGGTGATAAACGGAAATGAAGGTACGACCTTCAACAACCTTACCCAATACCAATGAACTGAAATAGAAAATGTAATCAACCTTCATTCGAAGGTATCAACTATTGGGGTAACCACACCCTTACACACAGACCTACATTATCGCGGTTATGCATGCTAATTCTGCCATCGTGGGCCTCGATGATCTCTCGGCAAAGGGGTAAGCCCAAGCCTGTGCCGGACTGCTTGGTCGAGTAGAAAGGTAACAGGGCCTGCTTGAGCACATCAGGTGACATTCCCGCTCCTTCATCATTGATCTCTATGCTGATCCCGGAGGTGCCATCGACCAAGGTAGATTCTTCAATGCTGAGAGTCACGCCATCTGCAGCAGACCCCGATTCGTGGGCATTCTTAAGCAAGTTAAGCAGTACTTGCTCCATCTGGATAAGATCGAGACTCCCCTGAGATCCGGGAAGTTCTCCCTCCAGTTTAAATGAGTAATGCTGACCGAGCTGCTCCGTGAGTTTATGCCAATCTACGACAGACTTTTTGGGCAAAGGCAACTTGGCGAAACGTGCATAGTTGAAGATAAACTGGCTCAGATGATTAGTGCGATCCTCAATGGTATCGAAGATCATCTTAAGTTTAGGGTCATTCAGCTCACTGGTGATCATGCGCCCCGAGTTCACCATAGAGGCGATTGGCGCCACCGAGTTATTCAGCTCATGGCTGATGATGCGTATCACCTTCTTCCACACTGCCACTTCCTGCCTGTTGAGCTCATGAGTCATCTGCTTCAGCAGCAACAGATGATGATATTGACCATTAAGCAGGAACTGCCCCCTAGACAGGTGCCAGGTTTCATCTTCGCCATCATCACTGGCAGCAAGACTAAACAGCCCCCCCTTGGGGTTTTGTAATGCTCTGGAAAGTTCATCGCTAACAGATTCCAAAAGCGTTAGCAGGCTTAAGCCTTCGATACGGGAGCCCTGATTAAACAGGTGCCTTGCCGCATCATTGGCATAAATGATCCGCTGTGCATCATCGAGCAGCAGCATAACATTGGGTGAACTCTGGATAACTTTATCGAGCAGGAGTTCACGTTGGTAGATATATTGACGTTCCTGACGCAGGCTGGCGGCAGATTCATTGAAAAGGGTCGCCAATGCACTGAGTTGCTCATCGCCGCTCACGGGAATACTGATGCTGAAATCATTATCTTTAAAGTTGAGCAAGCCAACTTCCAATGCCATCAGACTCGTCGCCAACTTACGGGTAACAAAGTAACTCATCGCCCAGGAAAGTGAGATGGTGGCCAATATAATGAGTGCCAACTCTCCCCACTGCCTACCTTGACCTTGAACCGGCTCAGTCAGTGATTCAGAGAGTGGCTCAGACAAGAGCAAAAAAGAGAGTAAAACACCGGACACGCTGGCAATCACGGTTCCTAATATCAATTTAGTGCGTAATGCCACTCTTACATTAAGAGACACATTAAAAGGTAAATTTATAGCCATAAGCGGCAGACCACTCCTTTACTTATCAATACCAAACTTTTCCATGCGTCCATGCTCCTATCAACAGAGGGCTTGTCGGCGTATTCTTTAATAAATAAACGGATGAATCATTACTTATCAATACCAAACTTTTCCATACGACGATACAAGGCTTGCCTGCTGAGACCGAATGACTTGGCGACTCTGGCAATAACTCCGCGATGCTCGACTAAAGCCGCCTCGATGCTTGCCTTATCCAGGGGCTCCTTGCCCACTGGTTCCGATTCTTTGCCAGAACCAGTTTCAGCAAATGTCTGAGATGAGTCAACGCTATGAGTCTCATCCTCAGTGAGTTTATCGATATCCGCTGCTTGCTTATGCTCAGGCTGCTTATGCTCAGGCTGCTTATGCTCAGCCTGTCTTGGAGTAAGGCTGGCAGCCGAAGTCGCTATCAAGCCGAAATCTTCCACAGTTAACACATTATCCTGCGCCAGTATCACCGCACGCTTGCAGACATTTTCCAGCTCTCTGACATTACCCGGCCATTGATGCTCAACGAGCACCTGCTGAGTCTGTTTATTGAGTGAGAAACCCGGGCCAATAAAGTGGTCGACCAGAGGAAGAATATCATCACAGCGAGCATTAAGTGGAGGCAGAGGCAGCTCGATCACATTGAGTCGATAAAACAGATCTTCACGAAAACGCCCCTCACGAATATCGACTGCCAGATCGGCGTTAGTGGCACTCAGCACCCGCACATTCACCTTACGGGTCTGATGACTACCTAAGCGCTCAAACTCACCGGTTTGTAGCACCCGCAATAACTTAACCTGACCCGAGAGAGGTAGATTACCTATCTCATCTAAAAACAGGGTGCCGCCATCCGCAGCTTCGAAACGACCGATACGGGTCTTGTTCGCCCCGGTAAAGGCTCCCGCTTCTGCACCAAACAGTTCCGCCTCTAATAGCTCCATCGGCAGAGCGCCAATGTTCACCTTGATAAAAGGTTTCCCCTTAAGAGGCGAGTTAGCATGAATGATATCGGCCAACTTATCTTTGCCAGCACCGTTAGGTCCGGTAATAAGCACCGACACATCGGAGCGCGCTATCTGCAGGGCTAAATCGACACAGCGCTGCATAGCGCCGCTGCCGAAGACTATGCCACACAGATCGGCTCCCTTGATGGCAGACATACGCTCATTTTCGACGCGCTTGAGCTGAGTATTGGCTTTTGAAAGTGTATGCAGCGAGATAAGGTTATTGATACTGGTCAGTAACTTGGCATCCTCCCAAGGCTTCCCCATGTAATCTGCCGCCCCCTCTTTAACCAACTCTACCGCGATCTCTAACTGAGTCCATGCGGTAAGCAGTATGATGGGCAAGTCAGGCTGAATTCCCCTGATGGCGTAAAATAGCGCTTTGCCCTCTTCACCGGACGTGGTGTCTTGAGTGAAGTTCATATCCTGGATCACCAGAGAGATATCATGCAGGTGTATCAATTCCAGCGCAGTATCGGGTGATAAACAAGTAAGCGAATGATAACCGTGAAGTTCCAACATCAAGGCCAATGCATTACACACGGCTTGGTTATCATCGACAATAAGAATCGTATCCATATCTTCTTTTATAATCTGTATACCCGTTTGATAGTGAGTTATTGAGGGCTAGTAACCGAATGCTAGTCGTCACAAGAGCTCCTAATCTCGGGAGCTAAATAGTCAATAGTTGTCTGAAATTTGTTTTTTAATGTCGCTTAAAACTGAGACTAAAACTAACTGAAAGCGAATGAGAATTAAAGACTATTTCTCATTCGCTTAACATTTATATGCTTACACGCTTCGAGTCTATATCCCTATACGCTTCGCGTCGCGATTGCAGGCGATATTCTTGCCGCTTTTCGAGCCGGCAAAATAACCGCAATGGTAGTTAGCACAATGAGCCCTGCCACAGTCGATAGCGGATAGATGAGCTCTAGTTGAGGTAAGCTGTATAGGCTCATCAGTTGTTGCCCTAATTGCACAGCGACCAAAGCACCAATAACACCACCAACAATACAGATTATATAATTTTCCACCAGAAAGAAGCTGATAATGTCACGCTTCTTCGCGCCTAATGCACGGCGGGTACCTATCTGCTTAGTGCGGCGTTCGATGTTAAACATCACCATACCTGCCAGACCCAGTGAGGTAATAAGTAGCAGCAGTATCACCATCATAGACAGCACCGTTGCCATCAATTCATGGTTACGATAGGCGCTTTTCCTATGCTCACTGATCAATTTAAAACCACTGACTACACGCTCTCGATTATCTCTATGCAGTGCAGCCGGAATAGCTTCTTTTAGCTGTGCTAAGGTCCCCTCTTCCGCCCTGACTAAAAACTTAGTGAATGGAAACGCTAACTCAACATTAAGTATGACACTGTTCTCCAGACTAGAGTTATTTACCCAAGCCCCCTGCAGTGTCTCCACTACACCTATGATCTCAACAGGTTCTTGACCAAAATCGGCGGCATAGAAAACTTGACCAACAGCTGGCTCATCTCCCCAGGTCGCCTTAGCAAACGCCTGACTGACAATGCCTAAGTTCGCCTGATTCGGGCTGCCCTGAAGAATTTCCTCTTCGAAGAAATTACGCCCGGCAATAAGCTTTACACCTAAGGTTTTGAGCATCTGCTCATCACCATAATAGATGGCTGCGCCTTCGGTCTCCTTGGCCGTCTCCTCGCTCTCTCCTAAAGTGAACACTGACATCCAGCCACCACCACTTAAGGGAGTCATACTGGTACTCGTTGCACCGATAACACCAGGTAAGTTGCGCAGAGTAGTCATATCACGGCCATTTTGCGCACCGTAATCTGTCTCAGGGTTGAAGTTATAGACTCTAAAATCGAACACTTCCGATTCGGCTAAGCCTGAATCCCGGCTCATTAAATCAATTCGCTCACTGATGATAAAGCTGGCATTCGCAACTATGGACACAGATAAAATTATCTGAATAAGCAGCAATATCGGGCCACTCTTATTGCGCATAAGCGTACTTAAAATGGGTTTAATCTGTAACATGCTAAGCTCTCCCTTTCTTTATTGGCTTTTCAGATGAACGCTTGGATTAGTCGAACAGATGCGCCAGGCGGGATATATACCGGCAAGCAGTGCTGCAATAATTGCGATGCTAGGCGCTAACACCCACATGCTGTAACCCAGTTGAGTCAGTGCATCTTCCAGCTCAAAGTGAGCCGATAGCAGAGATAGCGAGCCCCAGGCCCAAAGGAGGCCCAGTACCCCGCCACAGAAGCCAATTAGTCCGACCTCAACCATATGCTGAGAAAAAATCTGAGTTTGACTTGCGCCGATAGCGCGGCGAACGCCAATCTCTGGGGCACGTTTGAGAAACTTAGCCAGCAACAGCCCCAACATATTAACCAGGCACACGATAAGAAATAGAGCGCTCAAGCCAACAAGGATCTTGTTGTCTTCCGGAACCACCTTATTCACTTTCAGCCATTGTGCGACATCGGCTATCTCAGCTTTTGCATCCGGCATCTCGAAGCGACCGAGCAGCTTTTGCTGTTCAATATAGTTGGCAAGCCACTCTTCATAAGCGCGAATTTGCTCAGGATTATCCAACTCTACCCAATATTGATTCCAGTGTGCTTCTGACGCCAGCCGCTGGGCATAAGTATCCATGGGTTCATTACGCCAACTCTGATTGTTACCCCAGCTTTGATACTCCTCGGTGGGCGCTAATGAATATGGAACAAAGATCTTCTCGGCATCGTTAAAGGCGCCATTGTTCACATCGTAATATTTAGGGCTTGGATTCCAGGTCTTAGTCACGCCCACAATTTGATAAGGCTTACGGTTCAAATACAGTGTTTTACCGACACTATTTTCGCCTGCAAACACTTGTTTATTGAGCTCTTCACTGATCACTACCTGATAGGCAGGCTCACTGTCCACCTGCTTATCCCATGCACCGCCATAGAGGAATGGCACAGAGAATAGCCCAAAAAAATCTCTATCAGTGACGCGAGCATTTTCTAAAACAGGGGTAAATTCCGGGTCATCTGTTTGCACCGCAAACCCTGTCATGAACATGGGGGTCTGGCGAACGGGCACCGGGCTTTTACGCAAGTTAAAACCATCTTGATAGGTGATCTGCTGATTAAGGCGTGACCAGGTATCAATCCCTTGACTCCATAACCGCACCTCAAATAACTTAGAAGAACGCTCACCCGCCGGGTTAATCGAAGCCATCTGATAGATGTTCAAGGTCGTAATAGTAATACCGATACCGATAGAGATAGCGAGCACCATTAGTAGTGACAAAAATGGCGTCTTCTTTATGCTGCGCCAGGCGAGATCAAGATAATAAAAAAACATAGGTACTCTCCTTAGCTCGCCACTTTGTCTTGATTCGAAGGCTCTTGAGATCCTGTCACCAGATGTGGCTTCTCGATGGTGCGTTCTCCGCCCTGATACATGGTAAAATCACATACTTGGCCATCGACAATCTGAATATTGCGCTGAGCACGGCGAGCAAGCTCAGGGTCGTGAGTCACCATGATAATGGTGGTACCCGCCTTGTTAATCTCCTCTAACAGCTCCATCACCTGACGCGCCATCATGCTATCGAGATTACCCGTTGGCTCATCGGCAAGCAGGAATCTAGGCTCTCCGGCTAAGGCACGGGCAATAGCTACACGCTGCTGCTGACCACCTGAAAGCTGAGATGGCAGGTGCTTCATACGGGCAGCAAGACCGACTTGCTCAAGTGCATGCTGTACGCGACGCTTACGCTCTTTGGCATTGAAACCGCGATATCGCAGCGGCACTTCCACATTTTCCGCCAGGTTCAGATCCGGGATCAGGTTGAAGCCCTGGAAGATAAAGCCAATCTTTTCATTACGAATCGCAGCACTCTTGTTATCGCTCAGATTTGAAATATTCACCCCATCGAGAAAGTAATCCCCCTGAGTAAAGCCTTCGAGCAAACCTGCAATATTGAGGAAGGTCGTTTTACCCGAACCGGATGGGCCGGTAACCGCCACAAACTCGCCTTCATTTACCTCCAGATTAAATTCACGCAGCGCATGAGTTTCCACCAGATCGGTTTTAAATACTTTGCTGATATTCTTCATCGATAACATGTTCAATATTCCCTATTTTTTATCGTTTAATTCTTTGATGTTCATTGTTTGCGACTGTAGGGGCTGATGTTGCGGCAATGGCCCTTCCCGGCTAAAGCCGGTCCTACATGTATCTGTTTCTTCCTTCCCGGCTAAAGCCGGTCCTACAAGACCAACGCCATCACTAGTTTCTGTACAAAATCCGGAGCATTAGTCGTTACATTAGTGCCGACATTCGAGACTTCAGATAGTGGCTCGGTGACCTCTAAAATATTCAGTCCAAACACGAACCAGTCACCAACATTCTGAGTCGAGACCTGAACCGCAACGAGCAGCAGCAAAAGTGCTGTAATCGTTATGACTCTCTCTATGCTGAAGGTTCCTTGCAGGCCGAAGGCTCTCTGTACGCTAAGGGCGCTTTGCTCGCCATAGTCTCTGTCTACACTAAGGGCTTCGTGCTCATTCATACTTTGATTTAATCTGTTCATCTTGCTCTCCTTAGCGAACCAGCACTTGCTGTGCTTTGTTAAATGGTTGAATGCTTGAGATAACCCAGACATCACCAGCCTTACCGCCCTGTAGCACCTCGATATGGCTCATACTGCGGGCGCCGAGTTGAATTGAAGTTTGTTCAGCGATATCACCGTTTATGGCATACACCTCTCGGCCACCACCGGTTGAAACAAAAGCGCCACGCTTAACCATCAGGACATTAGGTCTGTTTTCCAGTAATACCCGCGCCGATAACCTTTGGTTTTGACGTAAATGAAGGCGTTCATCTTGCTCGAACCGCACTCGGGCGGTCACTTCACGGTTTCTTACTTCCGGTGAAATAGAGGAGAGTTGGCCCATCAATGTCAGAGAGCCGAAACTCAGTTCCACATCCATACCTAAGCCCAGTTCATCGGCGTAAGACTCGGGGACGGCCAGTTCTGCCTCGAAGGCGCTCAAATCCACTACGGTCAGAATGGGTTGGCTCTGAGCGACGCGGGCTTTTTGCTCCGTTAACCAGTTACCGATAATGCCGCCCACCGGAGCCTCGATACTCAAGGCAGCAACCTGGCGCTCAAGTTCTGTCACAACCAATGCCTGACGATTAACCTCAGCGGCTTTATTTTTAATTTCGAAGGTGAGTGTGTCTTTCATCAACTCGGCTTCCTGCTTTGCATGAGCCGAAAGCAGCTTGGCTTTATGGAGGTCGTCTTTGCCTTTCTCAAAATCTATCTTAGAGATGAGCTTGTTATGGATAAGCTCATCACCACGACGGCTCTCACGATCGGCGGCGGCAAGGTCGACCTTAGCCATATCGATAGTCTGCTGTGCCTTAAGCTGTTGACGGCGGGCATCGAGACGGGCACGCTCTAATGCGCTTTTCATCCCCTCTAACAGGGCTTCCTGCTGCTTCAGACTATTGGTGAGTTTGTGACTCTCGATAGTCGCAACCACGTCACCCTTTTCGACGCGATCTCCGGGCTTTGCCATCAAGGTGACCGTACCTTGGTCGTTGCTATATAGGATGGGGGCATTGGCGGCGACAATTTTACCCGTTGTGGCGATATCTCGTGTGAGTGTGCCCTTCTCCAGAGTGGCAAACCTAAGCTCGCTTCGGCTAATTGACTCACTGACCTGACTGCCACCGACACTTGACCAAACGAGGCCTGATACCAATAACACGGCGACGCCTGCCATCAGGGGCAATTTCAACTTCTTTGTCAGGCTGGCCTGTATTACTGTGTCCTGTCCGCTCGTATCCTGAATCATCATCTATCCCTAACTGTCCGCTTGGTCACTATTGGTTAAATAGCGCTGAATTAACACTTACTTTACAAGTAGCGTGCCAAAAACAATTAACATATACATAACAGCAGGTTAGGATTTTAAGGTGGAATTTAAACAGCAAAAAGTGTCCGCGGACACAGGGGGAAGTGTCCGGTTTTCAGGAGGAGATGTCCGATATAGGGAAAGTGTCCGGTTTTTTAAGGCAAGAGTAGCGAGTTTCGAGATACGAGATACGAGATACGAGATAAGCTTGATATGACCCATGTAGGAGCGGCTTTAGCCGCGAAGCTTTTTAGGGTTCTAGGTTCCAGGCCCTAGTTCCTAGAGCCCAGATAACTTTTAACCCGCCTTTACCATATCGGGTTGGGTAGACTTGATGAGTTTACCCAGGTAGAGACCGAACAGCATGGCCACGACAAACAGGCCAAGACTCATATCGAGAGTGGCAATATTGACGATAGCAGGGCCCGGGCAGATCCCCACGATTCCCCAACCTAGCCCAAACAGACCCGCCCCTAAAATCAGGTGAGTATCTAAAGTTTTCTTTTCAGGAAAATGGTACTGAGTGTCACAGACGGGCGCTCGACCGGCTCTGATATTAGGCTTAACCACAAGATAAAATAGTGACATATAAACGGCCAAAGCACCTGTCATCACCACCATAAGCGACGGATCCCAGGTACCGTTTGAGATACGACTGACATCGAGAAACCCTATCACCTTGGCGGGGTCGGCAAGGCCCGATACCAATAACCCGGTACCAAATAGCACGCCACACAATAGGGCTACGACTTTACTCTTTATAAAACTAGTTTTCTTTATGGAACTGGTTTTCATCTGGAACTACTCACTATCTTTCTTGTTATGACTCAGCCAAACGAACAGCAACATCAATGAATAAATACTGCCGTACAGGCGGCAACAGCAATGAACACGCAAGTGGCTACGATAGAGCGAAGCGATAATCGTCCTATGCCACATATTCCATGTCCGCTGGTACAACCGCGCCCTAAACTACACCCTAGTCCAACGAGGAGGCCACCGATTAACAGCATAGGCTCTGATACCATATCGAACTCATAAGCCGGTAAGCCTAACTGCTCATATACAAGCGCATATATCACGCCCGTCAGCACTAAACCGGCAATAAAAAACCACTGCCAGGCAAGACCGGACGCTTTTTCCGAAGAACCTTTATCGGTTAACTTTTTATCCGCAAAGAATGCCGACGATACAATGCCGCTGATCCCTGCTATTCGTCCATTGAATATCATGAGTAAGATGGCTGAAAGGCCGATAAGTACACCACCACCCAATGCGGCGGCAAACGATGAAAATTCCAAAACGTCCCCTTAGAGTTGAAGCAACGACAATACAGATAGCTAAAATTTGGCGTGAACCGCCTGATAGGTCTTATAGCCACCGGTGAGGTTTTTCGCCATAAACCCATGATTTACCAACATGCGATAGGCTACATGGCCGCGTAAACCGACCTGACAGATAATCAATATCTCCTTGTCTCTCGGCAGTTCATCGAGTCGTCCTCTGAGCTGATCCACGGGGATATTAACAGCCCCCTCAACCGCTCCTGATTTCATCAGCTCACCGGGATTTCTGACATCGAGTAGAATTTGCTGGTCGCTCAATGCATCGATATCGGCCGTGTGGCACAACCGAGTCTCACCTTTCAAGCTATTGGATGCGACAAAACCCGCCTGATTCAGCACATCTTTTGCCGAGCCAAAAGGTGGAGCATAGGTCAGCTCCATATCCTGCATATCGTACACGGTAAGTTCGGCCCTGATAGCCACGGCCATTACATCGATACGCTTATCGATACCATCACGGCCAATGGCCTGAGCGCCCAAAATTGTGCCGTCATCGGTACTGAACAGCAGCTTCAGTGACACCGGGTGTGCGCCAGGAAAGTAGCTGGCATGGCTCGCACCATGTACATAGATCTTCTCATAGGGAATACCACTGCGCTCCAGACGTTTCTCGTTCAGTCCGGTGCTTGCCACCGCCAGATCGAAAACCCGGCAAATTGCGGTACCTTGGGTTCGATTATAGCTATCACCTGCGCCGAAGATATTATTCGCAGCGATTCGCCCCTGACGATTAGCCGGGCCGGCCAGTGGTATAAGCGCCTTCTCACCGGTAAGAAAATCAAACTCCTCAACGGCGTCGCCTACGGCATAGATGGAGGCATCGCTGGTTCTCATCTGCTCATCGACCACAATACCGCCAAGCGCACCGATGGCCAGACCGGCGTTAACCGCCAAAGTGGTTTCCGGCTTCACGCCCACCGCAGATATCAAGATACCTGTGTTTAATGACTCACCGTTACTCAAGAAGAGCTCCAAGCCGGAGCCCACCTGTTCGACGCTACTCAGGCCGCAGTTGAGACGCAGGTCTATGCCCTTGTCTACAATCTCCTTGTGCAACATATTCGCCATCTCGATATCGACGGGTGCCATCACCTGTGGCGACATCTCAAGCAAAGTGACATCGATATTCAGTTCATTAAGCGCCTCCATCATCTCCAGGCCAATAAAACCACCACCGACAACCGTGGCATGAACCGGTTTACTCTCCTTAAGCAAGGTTAAGATCCTGTCCATATCGGGAATATTGCGCAGTGAAAACGTCAGCGGAGTATCCAGTCCGGGAATTGGCGGAACGACAGGCGCGGCACCCGGTGAGAGCACTAAGGCGTCATAACTTTCGAGGTACTGTTCACCGGTCACATGATTTTTTACGGTAACAGTTTTAGCCATTCTGTCGATGGCTGTCACCTCTTGGCGCACACGTACATCGACATTAAAACGAGACTTGAAGCTTTGAGGGGTCTGAAGAATAAGGGCCTTTCTCTCGGCTATTTCACCACTGATATGATAGGGCAATCCACAATTTGCGAAGGAGACGAACTCACCACGTTCAAACATGATAATTTCTACTTCTTCATTTAATCGTCTGGCACGCGCTGCTGCAGAGGCACCTCCGGCAACACCACCAATAATCAGTAACTTCTTCATACTTAACCTAATAACATAGTAAGCAAAATTTATTGCCAGCTAGTTTATTACATCGCCAAGTACATGAGAATTTATTTCATTAGAAAAAGCTAAGGAATATATCAAAAGGTGATCCAGGGCAAAGAAAGCCACTGCGACCTGGAAAATTTGCCCCATATTCGGGATGAGGAGCTAAAGCTGGCTCCAGCTCATAAGACTCCAGCTCTTTCTTACCACTTAAAACTTACAGCTTACAGCTTACAGCTTACAACTTTTTAAGCTGAAACCTTCGCGGCTAAAGCCGCTCCTACATAAAGCTTTAAAATGCCTGGAAGAAGATACCGAACGAGCAGAAGATGGCAACAAACCAGGATAAAGAACGCAAGGTACTTTTATCGATAAGATAAAGAACCTGATATGCCATACGGGCGATAACATGAACTACCGCCAATACCCCTACGGTGTCCGTGACATTTTGTGTCGCGATGACAACCAATACCGAAAGGCCGAATATCAACAGAGACTCGAAGGCATTCTGGTGGGCCGCGACGGCACGAGCCCCGAAGCCGGTTAACCTGGACTGCTGCTCTCTGGGGTGAGCGTTATCGTAACCACCCAATTTTGCCATCGCCACCGCAACCGGCCCCTTGGCAAGGTAGGGAAGCAACATAGCGATAAACAGGCAGATGAGTAATGTTGTCATTGGAGTAAAAATCCTTTTCAAAAATGAAGTTTTAAGTTTTAAGTTTTAAGTTTTAAGTTTTAAGTTCAGGATGACAGCTAAAATTTATCGCCACAACCATCAGGCTCTTACTTACCGCTTAACACTTACAGCTTATGGCTCTAAATCTCTTAAAAATTAGCGTGCCTTGTCCAAGGCATCACACAGAGATTTGACACCTAAGATAGCGCGGGGAGCTGCGCGATGTAAAAGATCGGCATTCAGCGGATAGATATGGTTATTCTTAACGGCAGGGATCTCTTGCCACGGACTCCAGTCTACCCCGAGAATATTGCCCTTATCCTGACTCTGTAAGATCACTTCCGGCATCTTCAACAGCACGTTCTCCAGACTAAGCTGAGGATAATCACTGTCGGCATCATAGAATACATTCTCTCCATGGCAGACATCGATGATCTGCTGAATCCAGCTATTCTTGGCGACTGACATCAAGGGGCTGGACCAAAGCTGGTAGAACACCTTTACCTTAGGTTTAACCGAATTGGTTGCGCGTAACTCTTTAAGTTGCATTTGATAATCGGCGACCACCATTGCCGCCCGTTCTTGATGACCCGTTAACTCACCCAACTCTTCGAGCTCAGTGGCGACGGCCTCTAGTGTCTTAGGGTCGCTGTTATACACCTTAAATCCCAGGTTATTGAGCTTCTCGATATCTTCGGCCTTATTGCCGCTGCCCCACACCACCACCAGATCGGGATCCAGCTCAATCACTCTCTCTATCTGTATACCGTGATACCCACCGATACGGGGAATTTGCAGCGCCTGTTGTGGATAATCCGCATGTTCTGTCGTGGCAACGATAGACTCCCCGGCACCGATCGCATAAAGCATCTCCACCGAGTGGGGTGACAGAGCGACTACACGTTTTGCGGGAGCTGCACTCACCGGTATCGCCATCATAGATAAAGCCGGAAGGAAGATGGCTAATATGGGGAGGCAGTTTCTTATATTTTTCATCTGGTTCTCGTTTAAATATAACAAGTTATAATTTTCATGTTTCGCCAAGCTTAACCTGAGAAGAGTACACATCATTTCGACAAGCGTAACTGGTTGTCACCAGTTGCTCACACTTTAAACTCTCATCAAGGAATCATCTAAAACGGGTTGATAGCTGTATGATAGAGCAGTAGTATCCGCCCTACAAGCAGTTGAAAACTAGATATTTTAGCTAGTACTTCATTCAATAGTTTGTCGATGCAGATGTGGTGGAATTGGTAGACACGCTAGCTTCAGGTGCTAGTGCCCGCAAGGGCGTGAGAGTTCAAGTCTCTCCATCTGTACCAAAATTTTAAATCTTATCAAACACTTTCAATCCTCCCCCTTCTATTTAATTTTTGCCTTATTCTCTTAAGCTACAAACAGCTATTATCTCTTTGCGCAGCAATTATCTGGTCATCAAGCCCTTATTTTCATAACAGGCTATACGCACTCTCTACCAAAATCCGCTAAAGGCTCTGTGATTGGGATGACTCTTTATGAACTCAAGAGCCAGCACAGGCAATAACGCCACAAAGAGTAAGTCCCCCAGCCACTCAGGATATTTCAAAGTGATCGCCTATCTCATAAAAAGCAGGGGCTAAGCCGTCGATTTTTTGCTTCCCTGAGCATATGCACTCTTAACTAAGTGAAGCTGACGGCTCCTTACCAAAAAAACGCTGAAGGCTCTGTGATGGGGTGGCTCTCTATAACAGCAAGCAGCGCAGACAATAACGTCACAACAAAGAACGCGCAGAAATGCAATTTCAAACTGTTCGGGATGAGGGGTAAGCCGTCGAGCTTTTCCAGACCATGAGCATATGCTTTATATGTGATTGGTTGGAAAAACGATGACAATACCCCCTCATTCTGAACAGGCAGAAATTTAGTAGTCGAAGCCGGGCTGGGCTTTGATGCCTGCATCAAAGGCGTGCTTGATGGGCTTTACCTCACTCACAGTATCGGCCATCTCAATAATACTTCTATGGCACGCCCTTCCCGTGACGATGACATGTTGCATCGGCGGACGATTCATTAATGCTTCAAGCACCCTATCAACCTCCAGATAGTGATAGCTCACCATGTATGTGAGCTCATCTAACATGATGCAATCTATGGACTCATCTTTGAGTAGCTTCTCTGCGACTTCCCATGCCTCTAATGCTGCTGCCGTGTCTTTCTCTCTGTCTTGCGTCTCCCAGGTAAACCCGGTTCCCATAACATGAAACTCGACGCCGGCACCTTCGAGCAAGGTTCGCTCGCCGCAATCCCAGTTACCCTTGATGAACTGCACCACGGCAGCTTTCTTGCCATGGCCAACGGCGCGGGCAATGGTGCCGAAGCCTGAGGTAGACTTGCCTTTGCCATTGCCTGTCAGCACCAGTAGTATGCCTTTCTCCTCCTGAGCCTTGGCAATTTTGGCATCGACGCCATCTTTAAGTTTCTGTTGACGCTCTTTGTGGCGCTGCGCTTTCAGCTCATCTGCATTTTTTTCGGTCATGATGTTTCCGTATGTTTAAAGCTAAGAAGTTTCTAGTTTCTAGGTTCTAGGTTCTAGGTTCTAGGTTCTAGGTTCTAGGTTCTAGGTTCTAGGTTCTAGGTTCTAGTTTCTAGGATTCTCTCTAACTTATCGATATCTAAATCTTTCTCTAATTGGTCGGCAAATCTATCGAGCTGCTGCTCACGTATCGCATCGATATCGACCGCTTCTGCATGCTTCAGCCCCGCCCATTTAAGTATTAGTGCACAGGCCTTAGGTGAGTCGAAAAGGCCATGTAGATAGGTGCCGAATATCAGGCCGTCGTCTGAGGCCAAACCATCAAAGACTAAGCCATCGGCAACTAATTCAGCCGGATCAACTTTAGACTTACCGAATGCCTCTTTCACCGACAGCGATATTGGTTGAGCATCAGTTCTGTTTTGAGCTTGAGCTTGAGCTTGAATGTGAGTATTCAACACCTGCGACTGGCCGCAATGTATCTCATAGCCTTCGACGGGTGCCTGCTCCCCCAGCAGAGATAAGTGCCCGGTGACTTGGCGTAATACTTTTTTATTTTTCAGCTCGGTAACCAGAGGCAGTAGACCTAAGCCTTCACTCTCTCCGGGGCTGCCTTCGACGCCACCCGGGTCATCGATAAGCAGACCCAGCATCTGATAACCGCCACAGAGCCCAAGCACTTTACCGCCATAGCGTAAGTGCTTCTTGATGGCGGTATCCCAGTCCTGTTCTCGGATAAAGTCTAAGTCGGCGCGTACATTTTTACTGCCGGGCAGAATAATCAAATCGGCATCGGGTAACCCCTGAACACTCCCGGGTTCTGCGCTCTGCAAAGAGGCGTAACTAAATTCGATTAAGGGATTAAGCCTTAAGGGATCGAAGTCGGTGTGGTTGCTGATCCGGGGGAACACCAGAACTAACACTTTGAGCTTGCTCTGCTTCGGCTGTAATAATTGCCCGGAAGATGAAGCTGTCAGCGGTGGAGCCAGGGCATCTTCGGCGTCCAGATGCAGATCGTGCAGATAGGGAAGCACACCCAATACCGGTTTATTGGTGTAGCGCTCTAACCAATCCAGCCCCGATTGCAGTAAGGCGATGTCACCGCGAAATCGATTGATTACAAACCCTTTTACTCTGGCTTGCTCCGACTCACTCAGTAACGCCAGCGTGCCAACCAGATGAGCAAACACGCCGCCTTTGTCTATATCGGCAATGATAATCACTGGACAGTCGACGGCTTCGGCAAAGCCCATGTTAGCGATATCTCCCTCTCTGAGGTTGATCTCGGCCGGACTTCCCGCCCCTTCGACAATCACCATTTCATAGTTATCGGTTAAACGGGAGAAAGAGTCCAAAACTGCAGACATCGCCTTGACCCGATAGCCCGGCCCCCCCTCTTCCCGCCCCCCTTGAAGGCCGAAGAAAGTTTGTGCCTCCATCTGATCGAGCACCTCGCCTTGAACTATGATCTGAGCGCCGGTATCTGAGCTGGGTTTCAACAAAATAGGGTTAAAATCGGTATGTGCGGGCAATCCACAGGCAATGGCCTGCAGGGCTTGGGCGCGACCAATCTCACCGCCATCGATAGTTACCGCACTGTTGAGCGCCATGTTTTGCGGTTTGAAAGGCGCCACCCGCTCCCCTCGTCTGGCAAACAGACGACATAGCCCCGCGGCCAAGGTGCTCTTGCCCGCATCTGACGTGGTGCCCTGTATCATAAGCACTTTGGCTGTTCGCGTTTCTGGAATAGCTGGCATATCTCTGTTATCGGTATTCATATCGTTGTTTTACATTTTTTATAAGAAAAAGCTCATAAGAAAAAGCTTCGCGGCTAAAGCCGCTCCTACATTAAGCGCCTTTTAATCTCATGGGCAGCCCCGCGGTGACCAGAACCACCGAGTCGGCAAGTCTGGCTATATCCTGATGCAGCCAGCCCGCTTCATCGACAAAACGGCGGTTCAGCTCACCCAAGGGCACTATGCCGCAGCCCACTTCGTTACTCACCAGATAGATCTCACCCGCAAGGGTTGGCAGTAAATTAAGCAGAGCCGCCTTGGCCTCGGACCAACTTATCTCTTTACTATCCGCACTATTCACACCATCCACACCATCCACACCGCCCACACAGCCCGCACTGACCTGGCTCACCTTTGTCTTGTCTTGTTCACCACAAGAATCTGTCATAGGCTCATGGGCCAGTAGCCGATTTGTCAGCCACAGCGTCATACAGTCGACAATGATTACACGGTTTTTAGCTGCGTATTGCGTCAGAGACTCAGCTAATAATAGTGGTGTTTCGACCGTTATCCACTCAAGCGCATCGTCGCATCTATCTTGTCGGTGCCTGGCAATTCTCGAACTCATCTCCTCGTCGAGCGCCTGAGCGGTGGCAATATAGATGCACTCATATCCTTGCGCGCTGAGCGTAACGGCAGCCTCGGTTGCATACCGGGTCTTACCGCTGCGAGCACCGCCTAATATCAGATGGATCACAGGCTGCTGACCAGAACAAGAATCGTAAGGTAGCAGAGCATCTCAGATATTTGCTGCCCGGCCCCCAGCGTATCGCCGGTATAGCCTCCGATTTGACGACGAAAAGCCACCACCAATCCCCATCTCAGCAGCAAGAGTGCACCGATAAGGAGCAGAGCCTGACTCAGGCTTAACAGCATCAGAATAGTAAGCGCCGTCATCAATGAAATCAGCAGCTCATTCATACTCTGGTTCTGAGCCAAAGGCTTACTCTTACTGGTGTCTGAGTCACTGACATATTGTTCGCTAAAGATAAAGCTGGCGGCAAAAACACGACTTAAACAGTGGCCCACTATCAAGGCGACGCTCACCATATTGATATCGATAGCAGCCATTTCATTTAATATTTGCCACTTCAGCAGCAGAATAAATACCAGGGCCAACGCGCCATAGCTACCGAGACGGGAGTCTTTCATGATCAATAGTTTATCGGCAACCGTCCAGCCACCGCCGAAACCATCGGTGGTATCTGCCAAACCATCTTCATGAAAACCACCGGTCGCGATGGCACTGGTGATCATCGCAAATATAATAGCTACCGATGTCGGCAACCAGTTAACGGCAAGGGCATAGACGGCGGCACTTAATCCCCCCACCAGAATGCCGACCAGTCCGAAATAGCGGTTTGCTTTATTCAGGTTTTCGCTATCTACCTGCACCCAAGCTGGCATAGGGATACGGGTAAAGAAGCCCATTGCAATAAAAAACAGTGTCAGTTCCCGACGAAACATATTTATAAAACTCCTTAAATACTGAGTTCAAGACAGAGCAAAGAAAGCTGTAAGTTGTAAGTTGTAAGTTGTAAGTTGTAAGTTGTAAGACAAAGATAAACTAAGAAAGTAATCGTCCCACGCTCTTACTTATCACTTAAAACTTAATACTCTAACCTTCTTCTCTTAAATTTCGATTCCTGCATCGCTGAAGCTGGCCATCTCGTTATAGAAACCGGCGGCGGCTCGAATGAGTGGTAACGCCAATACGGCGCCACTGCCCTCGCCCAACCTCATAGATAAACTGAGTAGCGGCCTGGCTTGCAGGTATTCCATCATCATGCAGTGCCCCCTCTCATCCGATTTATGACCAAATATCATATAATCTCGGACGTTCGCATTAATCTGCACCGCAACCATGGCAGCCGCCGTTGCGATAAAGCCATCGACGATGACGAGCATATTTCTCTCGGCTGCGGCGAGCATAGCCCCCGTCATCTGCACAATTTCAAAGCCACCAAGGCAGGCTAAAATACTATAGGGGTCGGTTAATTCAGACTCATGAATATGCAGTGCCTGCTCCACCAGCATCTGCTTACGCTTAAGGGTGGCAGCATCGATTCCGGTGCCTCGGCCGACACAATCGGCGCTGTTCATCCCCATGACAGTGGCCATAATGGCAGCCGCAGAGGAGGTGTTTCCTATGCCCATCTCTCCCAAGGCGATAAGGTTACAACCTTGCTGATGGTGAAGCTCAATGCGTGCACGTGCCATCTCCATCCCTTGCTTGACGGCTCCCAATGTCATTGCAGCTTGCTTGTGAATTGCTGCAGTGCCCGCGCCCAATCTTTGATCTATGACCCCTTCGACTCCCTCTAACGGTTGAAGGATGCCGCAATCGATCACCTCCATCTCCAAGCCAACCTGGCGGCAAAAGACATTGATGGCTGCGCCACCGGCGACAAAGTTCATCACCATCTGAGTGGTCACTTCACTGGGAGCAATTGAAACACCTGATGAGGCAATCCCATGATCCGCCGCAAAGACCAATAGCTTAGGGTTAGTGATCTCAGGTTTATCTTTTCCTAACACCCGGGCCAACTGTTTAGCCAAATTTTCTAATTCGCCTAGCGCTCCCAAAGGTTTGGTTTTATTGTCAATTTTACTTTGGATCTCATCATCAAACTCATGGTTTGCCGGACTGATATTAAACATCTATATACCCTAACGATTTATTCTAAGTTCTAAGTTTTTAAATATAAGCTCTAAGTTCTAAGTTCTAAGTTTTTAAATATAAGTTTTAAGTTTTAAGTTTTAAGTCACGAGTCACGAGTCACGAGTCACGAGTCACGAGTCACGAGTCACGAGTCACGAGTCACGAGTCACGAGTCACGAGCTCAAGATAAGCAAAGAAAGCAACAAGCTTCAAATCCAAAGCCTGCTCTTTACAAAGAATCAGTTCAGGATGACAAGCCCAAAAGCTTCGCGGCTAAAGCCGCTCCTACATGGAGAATGTCAAACCTCTCACCTCGAACCTCAAAGCTAAAGCCGCTATCTCCTGCTTCCCAGGATAAACAGGAAGAAGATACTGCCGATGACGGCGGTGATGATACCTACGGGTAACTCCTGGCTACTCAGCATGGTTCTCGCCAAAACATCAATCCATACCATAAACAGGCCACCGACTAATGCGGTCGTAATAAGTGGGAACCGACCCGGAAAGAGCATGCGTACGGTATGTGGGATCATTAAGCCCACAAAGCCGATCCCACCACAGTTAGCCACTAAGATGGCTGTAATAAGGGAGCAGAGCAGTAACATCTGCAGTCGCAACCGACTGACATTGATGCCTAAGGTATGGGCTGTTTCATCACCGGCCCGCATCGCCATTATCTGACGCTTAAACAACAAGATGATCCCGGTAGCAGCACAGACAACGACGGCCGGAAATAACAAGCCCTCCCAACTCGCTTTTGCGAAGCTTCCCAAGCTCCAAAACAGCACAGATGCGGCCGCCTGAGGACTGGAAAAATAGAGCAGCAAACTGGTTAACGCACCGAACATGAATGAGATAGCCACCCCGGAAAGCAGCATTCGCTCTATCTGACTACTCATATTACGGCCACATAGTGTCAGCACCATGAGCACCGACACCCCGGCACCTAGAAATGCACCCAGCGGCAGGCTTATCCAGCCTAGCAGCTCGAACAGCCCTGAGCCGGATCCTCCGCTTGAGCTAGCAAACAGCCCTGAGCTTGATTCCGCAAAAAGCCCTGAGCCGCTAAAAAGTGTTATCACCAACACGGCACCAAATGAGGCGCCCGATGAGATGCCGAACAGATAGGGATCGGCCAACGGATTACGTGTCACCGTTTGCAACACACTACCCGCAACAGAGAGACCTGCTCCGGCAATAAAGGCCAACAGAATGCGGGGAAACCGTAACTCCATAACAATACGTTCGGCGATGCCCGACACCTCTGTCATACCAAACATGGCCGTACCAAAGGTGTTGTGCAATACCACATTAATCACATCACTGAATGAGATATTGGCCGCGCCAAAGCTGGCTGCGGCCAGCAGAGTTATCACACTCAATATCGATAATGTCGGTACCGCCCATTTATGACCGATATCGACTCGACCAGCGGAAGGGGGCGAGACTGAATTAACCTGACTAGTCTTCATCTTGTTTATGCCTCTCCATACTGCTCCAATGGCGCCTATCAAGAGAGTTCTCTTCAAAATCCGTCTTATCAAGAGAGTTCTGACCAAAAGCTTTCTTACCAAGAGAGTTCTGACCAAGAGAGTTCTGACCAAGAGCCTTCAGACCATGCGCATTCTCATCATGATTAGTCTCATCATGAGCAGCCTCATCATTAGCGCTCTTATCATGAGTGCTGTCACCATATGAGTAGCCATAGAAATAGCTGATCTGAGGATTGCCATGTTGAGGATGAGGCTGCGTGCTGCAACACACATCGAATACCTCGCTGATACGCTGTTCGGTAAGTACAGACTTAGGTGTCCCATGAGCGACACATCTACCATCATCGAGAAGTAACAGCTGATCACACATGGCACTGGCCAAATTCAGATCATGAATCGAGGTGATCACCGAGATCCCAATCGCGCGAAGCAATTCCATTATCTGGATCTGATATCGAATATCTAAATGGTTTGTGGGTTCATCCAAAATAAGCAGCTTAGGCTGCTGCACTATCGCTCTGGCGATCAGTGCCCGCTGCTTTTCACCGCCGGAAAGGTGCTCATAGATCTGGCCAGCCTTATGGGTTAACCCCACTTTTTCTAACGCATCGGCAACTAGCCGCCTATCCGATGAAGTCGTCAGATCAAACGGCCCTTTATGGGGAGTCAATCCGATGGCAACCAGTTGCTCAGTGGTTAACTCAAAGTGATGGGGAGTGTCTTGCAAAACCACAGCAACTTGCCTGGCAAACTCTTTTGCCGAGAAGTAAGAAGTATTGTGCCCGAACAGACTTATCGTTCCGTTATCGGGCTTAATATAACGATATAAACACCGCAACAGACTGGATTTTCCGGCACCGTTGGGACCTATGATCCCCAGCATCTCACCCTTGGCTAGTGAAAAACTGATATCAGATAGAATAGCCCGGTCATCGGCATGCCAACTAAGGTCACTAACCGTTAACGCATAGCCATTGTCAGCGCTAAGGTTTTCACCCCCACTCACTTTATCACCACTGACTTTATCACGACTCATCTGCTCGAGAGTCGTGACTTCTTTACCCCATAATTTCAAACAGATAACCTCTTAGCCAATCTCATAGACTGAAATGAATTAGCTGACTTAAACAAGTGAGTTGAGTGAGTTGACTGAAATAGCTTAGCCGATTTAGCTGGTTCAACAGAAAAAACAGCAGAGGAATGGATCACGCAGCGCGCAGCATACCGCAGAAACTGGAGGCGTGACGCTACTGCACAAAACGGTTTGCGTGAATCAATACGGCAGAGTAAAGCGGTGAATAAACCCGCAAAAAAGCTTAAAAAAGGTAGCATGATAGATCCCCCCGAGTTACCCGCTCGAGTTCTTCAGCGACAAAATTAGGCAGGTATCCTGACTTATGGTTTGAAGAAGGTTTGTAGGACTTAGAACCTAGAACCTAGGACCTCTCGGCTTCTTCAAAACACTCACAGTTGCGGGCACAGTCCGGGCTTATGCTTTCTATTTGCTAGCTCCCGGTTCCCTTTTAAGTTTGAGTTACCCTTGTCTTATCGACAATGGCTCTCAACACCTGATTTTGCGATCCTATTCACTCACTTAATAGCTTATGTTTAAAGGCTTATTGCAACGCTCATGCTTCAAGCACGAGCTTAGGAGTGAAGAGTTTCTGAGAGCGCTTATTATGCAGCTTTTATCACTTAAGGCAAAGCCTGTCGCCTAGCTGAAATGAAAAATCAAGGTTCTCAATTACACTCTTTAGCAGAAAAGGGGGGCAAGAAAGGATCACCAGTGCAGTTGAGGCTGCTACAAGTGTTTCCCCAGTTTCCAGCCTCCTAACCCGCGACCTAGAACCTAGAACCTAGAACCTAGAACAGTCTATCCCCAGTGTAACTGAGGAAAGTGGGTGCCCTGGGGCGTGGTATAGACAGTAATTTTCACTATCGCCGCGTAGGCCAGACTCAGTTGAGTATAGAAGCCCGCCACCCCGCTAACCCCCAATGCACTGGCCATCAGGTGACGTATGACTCCCGCATGGGTCACCAGCAGCAGAGACTCCCCCCGGTGTTGATTGAGTATCGACTCCCAGGCACGGTCGATTCTGGCCTCGAAGTCCAGCATCGACTCGCCATCGGGCGGCGTGCTCGCCCAAGGATTCTTCCAATAGGCTTCGATAGGCCCCGCGCTGGTCTGATACAAACTCTCTAATGATTCCCCGTCCCAATCACCAAAGTTCATCTCCTTAAACCCGTCCTCGAGTTTAAGGGGCACCTCTCTCTTCAGATAGAGCCTCAGGGCAAACTCACAACAGCGGCGCAAGGGTGAGCTGATAATGTGCTCGAAACTGATATCCGCAGCTTCGATGGCATCAAACATCTGCTTACGGCCAAGCTCACTCAACGAGACATCCGTATGCCCCCTCAGGATCTGTCCTCCCTCACACTCGCCATGACGCATAAGATAGAAGGTTGTGGTGATCCCCGGATTAGGCGTTGCTTGGTAGTGATCTTTACTCTTGGTCATAATAAATTGCTATCCAGGCTGATTATCGAATAGGTTCGGGCCACCTATTTATACCGTCTTTTTGAAGCGTAGAGAATAGTTTACCTGCCTTTTGCCTCTCCCCCGTCTGACCGAGCCCCCTCACCTTCACTGAAACGACCAAACACTCGCGGCTATATATTGCCACCCAGATCCCGCTCAAGCTTCTGCAAATTACTCGGGAAACGTATGTGGTAACAGAGGCCATTACCGGGTGAGGTCTCGACCTCAACTTCTCCCCTGAGCCTTTGCGTGACCAGGTTGTACACCAGATGCGCCCCCAAGCCACTGCCTCCCTGATTACGCTTGGTCGTATAGAAGGGATCAAACAGGCTCTTCACTCCCTCTTCATCGAGTCCGATACCATCATCGCTGTAATCCATAATCACCCAGTCATTTTTAATTTCAACGGCTATGGTGATCTCTCCTATCTGTTTGGGGAGGAATGCATGCAGCAAACTATTCATGATCAGGTTCGTTACCACCTGGGCCAAGACTCCGGGGTATGTGTTACAGCTTAAGTTGAATGCACAATCCATATTTATCCTATGGGGCACCTTCTTGAGCGTAGGCCTGAGGGACATCAGTATCTCTTCGAGATACTCATCTATGTCGAATTCCCGCAACTCCTCACTGGATTGATCTACAGCAACCCGCTTAAAGCTCTGAATTAACTTAGAAGCGCGGGCATTATTCTTAAGAATGATATCCATGGCTTCACTGCAGGTTTGCATAAACCCTGCAAACTCCTCTTCACTGAGTTCGCCTTCTGAGAACATCTTCTTGACCTCGAGCACCTCAGCATGAAGGTGAGATGCCGCGGTGACACAGACACCGATAGGAGTATTGATCTCATGGGCAATCCCCGCCACCATCTTACCTAACGACGCCTGCTTCTCCGTCTCAACCAGCTGATGTTGGGCACTCTTAAGTTGATCCAATGTAGAGCTAAGCTCAAAGGTTCTCTCCTCCACTAACTTTGCCATCTGCTCTGAGTAGCGCTGAGCAAACTGCTCTTTCTCTTTTGAGTAGTTAAGTTGTTGCCGCAACTGTGCAGGACTGATCTTTAACTGAGCCAGCAGCTGGGCATAATAGCGCTCCAGAGTCAGGCTCTCTCTCTCTGTATAGATGTTCGATTGATTCACCACCATATGGGCTACCGCCGCCCCGGTAATACCACTGAGCAACCTCTCTGTCGCCCTCTCCAGGTAGGCCAACTCCTGCACATTAATCCGCTCATCATCATTGAGCTCAGCCTCGGCTAAACAGGCTTTCACTTTAACTTCAGCCTGTTCGGCGGAAAGGTACTGACAAAATATTCCTTTCAATAATTTCAATTTAGGTTTGAGTTCGATATTGCTGGGCAAGGTATCCATAATCGCCTCATCCTCGGCAACACGCTCCGCCATAACATCCATAAACTCGGCGTTATATCTCTGCTCCTCGCCCGTCACCTTCGAAAACAGGCTGCCCAGAACTAAGGCTATGCTGTTCCCTGCCAACGACCACAGGGCTCCATGGCTTATCTTATCCATCTCAGTGCCCATCAGATGTTCGGGATGCAACCAATAGAAGCCCCATGGCCCCAACTCAAGAATATCCGCATCTATCCAGCCACTCTTCATTATCGCGGGCAATAACAGGCAGTAAGACCACACAATGAAGCCCACCATCAGGCCCGCAGAGGCCCCTTTAGCGGTGACCTTTGGCCAATAGAGTCCGGCCAATACCGGGGGAAGAAATTGCAATACGGCGGCGAAGGAGATCATGCCCATGTTCACTAACATGTATGACTCACCAAGATAGAGATAGAACATCTGCCCGGCACCTAACACTATAAACACCGCAAGCCACCTGGACTGAAGCAGGTACCGTTTTAAGATGCTTCCCGGGCTGAACCACTGCAACAGAGGCAGAACCAGGTGGTTACTGAACATGGTAGAGAGCGTCATGCCCGACACCATCAACATGGCCATTGAGGCTGAGAAACCACCGATAAATACGAATAGGGTGAGCAGATCCTGCCCAGCAAGCATAGGCAGGGAGAGCATATAACTGTCTGCCGTTTCCGGGCCAAGCAGTAACATGCCCGCTGCGGCGATAGGAGTAATAAAAATTGTCATCAATATCAAATAAACAGGCAGCCACCACTGCACCTTCTTGATATGTCTGGCATCGGGATTTTCGACCACCATGACATGAAACTGACGTGGCAATAACATAAAGGCCGAGCCTGCGAGCAACAGGTAGCTGAACCAGGTAACAAGCTCAGGCTTGGACGACATCCCTTTAGCCGCCTCGGGCATCTTCTGTTCCAGCTGCTCGAGGATAACCAGGGGAGAGTCAAACATCACGAAACTGACAAACACACCCACACACAGCATGGCCAGCAGTTTAACCATCCCCTCGACGGCGAGCGCCAGCATCATACCCGGGTGCCTCTCGGTAGGATCCAGATGGCGAATACCGAAAATAATGGTAAACAGGGCGACTCCCAACCAGACCAACCAGGCAATCTCATTGGCAGCGACTCCGCCCTCGGTCTCGAGAACGAGATCGATGGCAGTGTTGATAGCTTTGAGTTGCAACGCCAGATAGGGAACGATCCCCACCATGGCAACGGTTGCGGCGAGGCCGGCAAGAAAGATACTGCGGTTGAATCGGGCCGAGAGGAAGTCGGCAATACTGGTGACCCTGTAGATCTGCTTTATCAGCAATACGCGTTGCATCAGGGGCCAGATAACAATCATCAGGAGTGTCGGCCCCAGATAGATAGAGAGCATTAATACGCTCGAACGGGTAGCGAAACCTACGCTACCGAAGAAGGTCCAACTGGTACAGAAAATGGCCAATGACAGCGCGTAGACGGCGGCACTGGTTGTCAGCTTTTTGGCTCGTTCGCTGCCGGACTCGGCCCATGACGCCAGCATATACAGCAGAGCCACATAGAAAAAAATCACCAGCAGGAGACTTGAGGCGCTCATCATAAGCCACCCCCAATTACCGTTTCAGAGGCAGAAAGTGCAGCTATGCAACTTGCTATAAACGGGGCAAGAGCCTGATTGTCAAAGCTGTTCACAGACTAAACCTACTTAACCAAAGCAAGCAAAAACAGAATTAATCCCAACCAGATCAGTGTAATACTAAGCAGCGTGGCGGACAGACTAAGAGTGATATAAGTCGCTACAGGCCAAGAGGTTATAAAAAAGGCCAATAACAAGGTTATTAATCTGAAAGCTGGCTGATTATTGATTTTCCTCCACACCTTAGTTTCTCCAGCAAAGGGTCTTTCTAAAGCATAGTTCAGCGCAACAAAGAGTGGAAAAATCCTCAGCAGGCACCTGGCTCCTTAAGCTGGTAAAAGGAGCAGATACTCAATAAAAATGGTATAAAAAGTCGACTCGACTATCGTGTGCGTCTGTTCTATTATAGACGTCTATACGTATAAACATCTAAAACTCGAATTCGAATCTGGTCTCATAAAACCGCATTTTCGAGCTCGAACTGCAGATAGCAGATATAAGCATCAGTAAATAATTATGTAGTTAAGGCAGGTAGAAGTTATGGCCACTGGCACCCTAAGCAACTCAATAAAAATAAGAGATATTGGCCTACAGATCAGCCAACAACTAAAAGATAATATCCTGATCCTTGACGGCGCCATGGGCACCATGATCCAGGACCGCAAGTTTGAAGAAGCCGACTTTCGTGGCGAGCGCTTCAAAGACTGGCCCAGCGATGTAAAAGGCAACAATGACCTGCTGGTGCTCACCCAGCCAGACGCAATTAAGCAAATTCATAAAGACTACCTGCTCGCCGGCGCCGACATTATCGAGACCAACACCTTTAATGCGACCCGTATCGCCATGGCCGATTACGACATGCAGGAGCTATCGGCAGAGATAAACCTGGCCGGTGCCCGCCTCGCCCGCGAAGCGGCCGATGAAGTCGAAACCGAGACAGGACGCGCCTGTTATGTGGCCGGCGTACTGGGCCCGACCAACCGCACCTGCTCCATCAGCCCCGATGTGAATGACCCGGGTTTTCGTAATGTCAGCTTCGATGAACTGGTCGAGGCCTATATCGAGTCTATCGATGCGCTTATCGAAGGTGGCTCGGATATCATCATGGTGGAAACCATCTTCGATACCCTGAACGCCAAGGCCGCGCTGTTTGCCATAGAAACTGTGTTCGAGAACTTAGGTGCGCGTCTGCCAATTATGATCTCGGGCACCATCACAGATGCATCGGGTCGCACCCTGACAGGCCAGACGACCGAAGCCTTCTACAACTCGCTGCGTCATGTAAAACCACTCTCTATCGGTCTTAACTGTGCGCTTGGCCCGAAAGAGCTGCGCGCCTACGTCGAAGAGCTGTCAAAAATATCCGAGTGTTATGTCTCGGCGCACCCCAATGCCGGCCTGCCCAATGAATTTGGCGGCTACGATGAGACGCCACGGGAGATGGCCGAAGTCATAGGCCAGTGGGCCGAAGAGGGGTTCTTAAATATCGTCGGCGGCTGCTGCGGTACTACCCCCGCCCATATCCGCGCCATCCGCGAAGCTGTTATCAAACACCCGGCGCGCGTCCTGCCTGACATCCCTGTGGCCTGCCGTTTATCAGGTCTCGAGCCGCTCACCATAGATGAGAACTCGCTGTTTCTGAACGTGGGTGAACGCACCAACGTCACCGGCTCGGCTAAGTTCCTGCGCCTTATCAAGACAGGTGAATATGAGGAGGCGCTCTCAGTCGCGCGCGACCAAGTGGAGAATGGCGCACAGATCATCGATATCAACATGGATGAAGGCATGCTCGACGGCGTCGAGGTGATGCACAAGTTCCTCAACCTTATCGCCTCCGAACCCGATATCTCACGCGTGCCTATTATGATCGACTCCTCGAAGTGGGAGGTGATCGAAGCGGGCCTCAAGTGTATTCAGGGTAAAGGTATAGTTAACTCTATCTCCCTCAAGGAGGGGGAAGAGAAGTTTATCGAACAGGCCAAGCTGGTTAAACGCTACGGCGCTGCGGCGATTATCATGGCGTTCGACGAAGAGGGTCAGGCCGACACCAAGGCACGCAAGGTTGAGATCTGTACCCGCGCCTATCGGGTGCTGGTCGATAAGGTAGGCTTCCCGCCGGAAGATATTATCTTCGATCCTAACATCTTCGCCATTGCCACAGGTATCGACGAGCACGACAACTACGCCGTCGACTTTATCGAGGCCACCCGCGAGATAAAACGCACCCTGCCCCACGCCATGATCTCCGGCGGCGTCTCTAACGTCTCCTTCTCTTTCCGCGGTAACAACCCGGTGCGAGAAGCGATACATGCCGTGTTCCTCTACCACGCCATTCAGGCGGGGATGGACATGGGAATCGTCAACGCAGGTCAGTTGGCCATCTATGACGATATCGACGCCGAGCTCAAGGAGAAGGTCGAAGCCATAGTGCAGAACCTGCCCTGCACCGCGCTTGCCTCAGACGGTAGCGAGACCAACAACACCGAGCTTTTATTAGAGGTCGCCGAGAAGTTTCGCGGCGATGGCTCTCAAGCCACCAAGAAGGAAGATCTGGAGTGGCGCAGCTGGGATGTCAATAAACGTCTCGCCCACGCACTGGTCAAAGGGCTCACCGAATTTATCGATGAAGATACCGAAGAGGCCCGAGTCAATGCCTCCCGCCCGCTGGACGTCATCGAAGGCCCCCTGATGGATGGCATGAACATAGTCGGCGACCTGTTCGGCTCGGGTAAAATGTTCCTGCCGCAGGTAGTCAAATCGGCCCGGGTGATGAAAAAAGCCGTGGCCTACCTCAACCCCTATATCGAACTTGAGAAGGTCGAGGGTCAGTCAAACGGCAAGATATTGATGGTGACAGTAAAGGGTGACGTACACGATATCGGCAAGAACATCGTCGGGGTAGTGCTGGCCTGTAACGGCTATGAGGTGATAGACCTTGGCGTAATGGTGCCGGTGGAGAAGATCATCGAAGTGGCAAGAGCCGAGAACGTCGACATCATCGGCATGTCCGGCCTTATCACTCCGAGTCTCGATGAGATGGTACATAACGTAAAGTCTTTCCATAAGGCGGGGCTAACCATACCCTCTATTATCGGCGGAGCCACCTGCTCGAAAATTCACACCGCAGTAAAGATAGCCCCCCACTCGCCCGAAGGCGCCATCTATATCGCCGACGCGTCGCGCGCCGTGCCTATGGTATCTAAGCTCATCAATAATGAGACCCGTCAGGCCACCATAGATGAGGCCTATAACGAATACCAAATCATGCGCGACAAGCGTAACTCTCAGGCTAAACGTAAGCAGATAGTGCCTATCGAGGCGGCCCGTGAAAATCGCTGTCAGCACGACTGGGAAAACTACACCCCGTTCGTGCCGAACCAGCTTGGCCGTCAGGTGTTCGATGACTACCCACTGGAAGACTTAGTCGACCGTATCGACTGGACACCGTTTTTCCGCAGCTGGGAGCTTCACGGACATTTTCCGAAAATTCTCGATGATGAGGTGGTCGGCGCAGAGGCACGTAAGCTATTCGCCGACGGCAAGGCGATGCTTAAGCAGATCATCGATGAGAAGTGGCTCACCGCCAAGGCCGTTATCGGCCTGTTCCCGGCTAACACGGTTAACCATGACGATATCGAGCTCTACTCTTGTGATGGGACGGACCAAAGCCGCGAGAAACCAATAATGACCACCCATCATCTGCGTATGCAGATAGAGCGTGTGGGTAACGACAACTTCTGTCTCGCCGACTTCGTCGCGCCCAAGGACAGCGGCGTTGCCGATTACATGGGCGGCTTCGCGGTCACCGCAGGCCACGGCATCGATGAGCATGTCGAGCGTTTCGAGGCCGACCACGACGATTACAGCGCGATTATGCTCAAGAGTCTCGCCGACCGATTGGCCGAAGCCTTCGCCGAGCGTATGCATGAACGGGTACGTAAGGAGTTCTGGGGCTACGCCAGTGATGAGGCACTCGATAACGAAGCGCTGATCCGCGAGAAGTACAAGGGCATTCGTCCCGCGCCGGGTTACCCGGCGTGTCCCGACCACACAGAGAAGGGACTGCTTTGGGATCTGCTTAAGCCCGATGAGACGATCGATCTTAACATCACCGAAAGCTACGCCATGTTCCCGACGGCAGCGGTATCCGGCTGGTACTTCGCCCACCCTAAGTCACGCTACTTCGGCGTGACCAATATTGGCCGGGATCAGGTTGAGGATTATGCGGCTCGTAAGGGGATGAGCGTCGAAGAGACCGAGCGTTGGTTAGCACCTGTGCTTGACTATGATCCAGAGTAGCCAGCCCTGAGCGGGAGGACGGACTTGTCCGTCCGGTGACCGAAGGTCTAAATGAAAGAGTGCAGCCCTGAGCGGGAGAGCAAACCTGTTTGTCCAGTGACCGAAGGTCTAAACGAAAGAGACAGCCTTGAGCGGGAGGACGGACTTGTCCGTCCGGTGACCGCAGGTCTAAACGAAAGAGCCAGCCCTGAGCGGGAGAGCAAACTTGTTTGCTCGGTGACCGAAGGTCTAAACGAAAGAATCGGCTTTACGCTCACGCGGTGTAGAGTCGGTCTGTCGACCGAAGAAAGTAGTGAAACATAATTGTTCAAACTTGATGTAGGAGCGTCGTAGCTCGAACCTCGCCCCCCAAAACATTCGCGGCTAAAGCCGCTCCTACATGTAACTCCGTCATCCCGGCGATGCTCTTTAGGGTTTTCAACGGGGGACAGCTGTAGCTTTAGGCCTCGTTTGGTTTAACTAAAAAGCTTTGCTCAATCCCCACATATTCATGACACATAATTGGCCTATCTTGATGTAGGAGCGGCTTTAGCCGCGAAGAGATGAAAGTATTCCATACCCACATCTGACAGGTATCCAGTCTGAATGTCTTGAGGTGTTTGTGTAACCTACTGTATAAAAGCTAAAGCTGGCTCCAGCTCTTTACAACGAACGAGTTAAGTATGACAGGCTTTCAAGCTCGTAGCTCGTAGCTCGTAGCTCGTAGCTCTAATCTTCAGAGCCTTCGCGGCTGAAGCCGCTCCTACAAACCACTTAAAACTTACGACTTACGACTCTTTAGCCTGAAACCTTCGCGGCTGAAGCCGCTCCTACAAACCACTTAAAACTTACGACTTACGACTATCTGCTTCCGAGCCTTCGCGGCTAAAGCCGCTCCTACATAGAGAACCTCGTATCTCGCCCCTAGAACCTCGACACCTAACAAAAGCCGCTCCTACATTGGTAAGGGAAAACGAAACAAAAAAATGCCAGTCAGTTTTTACTGACTGGCATTTTGCTTAGAGACGCTCCGGAGGAGAGATGATGCGTCTACTTAACGAAGTTCGATTGGCCACTCTTTCTTAACACGCTCATTGATAAACTCATCTTTAGCAGCTTTCATGGCGTCATAGTTAAGACCGGCTTCAGGTTGTACTTTAGCCTTAGTATCGTACTTAGTTGCGTCATATACATAGTCAGGCGCATATTTAGCAAGCAGTACATCGGCTTCGGCAATAGCAGTGTCTAAGACTGTATTAGACTTAGTCAACAGACGTTTTGCTTCTGTGAAGTTATGAGCATACATACCGTGAGATGCGGTAGCGCTATCCCAGAACCACTGAGCATTACGGATTTTACCTAGCAGACTATTCATCTCTGTGGCTAACTCATTACCCGCTTTAAGTGCAGCCTCATAGTTGCCTTTGGCTTCACCGATAGTCTTGCCTGCATCTATGCCTTCAACACCGTTAGCAGCCCAGATAGCCTGTGCTTTAAAGTGTGCCTCAGTCAGACGCGGGTCAGTACCTGTGGCTGTAAAGCGAAGGTTATTGATCGCAGTCTTTCTTGACTCCAGCATAGACTCAATCGCGTTGTCATCGTGACAACCCTTACAGCTGCCTGGTAGCTTAGCAGGGTCAAATTTAACGTTGTGGTTAGAGTACTCAAGACCATCTGCATTTTCAGCTTTAGGCATGTGACAGGTATTACAGCTGAACTCAAGGTGAGTAGGCATCGTATGAGAGGCTCTATCCATTAAGTTCTCATATTCCGGGTGCTGTGTTTTCAGCGATGGTGTACCGGATACCGCGTTAGTCCAGTCTTTGAAGTTGATATTATCGTAATATGCTAATTGAGCTTCGGCAGCGAAGCCTTTGTAGAGCATATCTTCACCCGCGTAGCCTACAACGCTGGCGTAATCGGTTTCTACACCCGGTACCCAATGATCCCATGGGAAGCGAACCTTTTTACTGTCTGTGCCATCGAAGTAGTATTCAACGTGACACTGAGCACAGGTTTGACTTGCTTGACCGTTGTGATCTTGCTCTTCGAACGTCAGGCCAACTTTAGTCATAGCACGTTCAGCATATGGACGGCTTAGACGCAGGTCGATTCCACCTAACTCGTGACAATCGGCACAACCAACTGAGTTACTCATTTCATGGCCCCAGGTGGACCAGCTGTTGTTAGCAAACTTATCTTCGCCGACAAGCTCGTACATGCGAGCAACGTCAGGAGACTTACAAGACCAGCAAGATGCAGCCATAGCTTCGCCAACAACGTTACCGTCGTGACCAACGATTGGACTGCCGGTTCGCAAGGATTTCATTACATCGGTTAATGCAAACTGGTGACCTCGGGCGCGGTTATAATCTTTCGCAAATCCATAACCAGCCCAAGCGCTGACCAGGTTAGGGTTTGCTTCCAGCAGATCTGTTGGCGTGCCGGATTCCGGAGTGTTCTCTTCGGAGCTGGCCCAGGTAGCATGTTGATCGGGGAAAGTTTCCTGCCAGTTATCACTGTTGTAAAAATCAACAGGTCCTGTTGATGGGGGAATGATACAGGTATTGGTATCTGCATCTAAAACAGTCCCTTCACCACATAAAACCGGATCAACAGGCTCAACTGGATCAACTGGATCAACGGGAAGCACTTCACAGACGTTTGTGTCTGTATTGAGTTGCGAGCCCTCACCACAGGTAATTAATTGTGTGTCATCATCATCGCTACAACCAACTAAAACAGCAGATACCGCAATAGCAACCGCAAGCTTTTGTAATCTCATCTTACCTCTCCTGCAAGTGAATTTTATTCACTTTTTATGTAATTTATCATTGTAAGCAAAGCGTCCTAAAGACGAGTCAAGCTATAACAAAACGGAGAGCTTCTGGTAAACATTAACTTAACACTTGTGTGAGGATGGTCACTGGCACACCACCCAAATATCCCTAAAGAGGTATACCACTTACTGGTTTTAGATCAACTTTTGCACCCATTATGATATATTCAACAAAAATAATTAAGCCTAAACAGCTATATACAAAGGGATATTCAACGATCGCTCATATATTAACCTCTAATATAGTGGTATACAGCACGGCATCTGGGCTGTAGCATTATTAACCACTACAATTAGTAAGGATATTAAGTTTCAGTTAAGGCCGTGTTAACAACTAAGAAATCCCCCAAGCATAAACAAAACCTACTCACACCGACTAAATACTCACCCAAACAGCATAAAACCCCCGCCACAAAATAAGAAGGATACTGTGATGAGGTGTAAAGTTTTAGGTGCTGAGGTGCTGAGGTGGTGAGGTGGTGAGGTGGTGAGGTGAGTACATTGAACGCAGCTTTACTATTAGCAAGGGGTCAGAATGACGACCAGGTGTTTAACAGCCAGCGGGCATTTACTTACGACTTAGCGCTTATGGCTACCGCTTGAAACCTTCGCGGCTAAGGCCGCTCCTACATCAAGAATGTCGTCGCTTTAAACAAGGTTTAACCTTGGCTGGAAGCGACGACTAACCCGCCTGTTCTTGTTGAGGCTCCGGCGTTTAATGATGGATTAAACAGGGGCCTGCTCTTTAATAAAATCGACAAAGAAAGATTTGAGCGCTTGTTTGCTCTCATCATCTAATGATTGGCCCTCTTTGTCAGAGACAAGAAATACATTGTCGACCTGTTCGCCCACCGTAGTTATTTTTGCAGAGTGAATGTTGAGTTCAAACTGCCTGAAGCCGTCACAGAAGTGACTCATAAACTGTGGGTTATCGAGTGCGGTAACGCTGATAAGGGTTCTATCCTTTTTACGAGAGTGTAAGAACTCGACTTTGGGCTCGCTGACGAATGAGCCAATGTTGCTATTATGGCGTTGTTTAGGCACCTTTCTATTTTCAAACAGTACTTGTTTCAGCCTTTGCTTGATGCGGTCACGTCGCCCGGAGGTTCTTATTGGATGATGGTCGTAATCCAGTATTTTTAATGACTCCACCACATAACCATCTTTAGTCTTAGAGATATTCGCTTGCTGAACTGAGATCTGTAGTGAGGCTAAGGTATTAAACAGTGTCACAAACAGGCCGGGTTTATCCTTCATATAGACGAATAGATCACTGCTGCCTTTAGTACTGCTTTCATCTATCAAAATAAGAGCATGATCGGCAGGATGTTGCGTCATGGCTTGAGAATAACGGGCTATTTCACTGGGTTGAGCATTGCTGAAAAAGGATAGCGGTAAGCGTTTCCAGAGCTGTTTAATCACCTCAGGCGTTTCACTTGCCCCCATCAGCTCCAGCGCTTCATTCTTGTGTTCACGAACGATAGTTCGCTGTTCCAGAACATTTTCCAAGCCATTACGCAGTGCGAAACTAATCGACAAATAGAGATCCCGGAGCAAGGTAGCCTTCCAGTTGGTCCACAGATCATCATTGGTCGCCTTAATGTCGGCAACCGTTAAACAGTAGAGCGCATCGAGTCTGGCTTTAGTCCCAATCGCTTTAGCAAGATTCTTAACTTCAGAAGGGTCATAGATATCTAACCGTTGGCAGGATAAAGACAACAATAGATGGTTTTTAACTAACCAGGTGATCACCTTAGCTTGCGAAGGTTTTAGCTCATGAAATTTAGCAAATTGCAGCGCATCGACAGCCCCCAATTCACTGTGATCACCGCCACGGCCCTTGCCTAAATCATGAAATAAGGCTGCTAACAACAATACCTCTTTATTCTCTATCGATTTGTAAACAGCGCAAGGCTGTGTAAGAGAGGGATTTTCAGGCTTGTCGTTCAGTGAATATAAGTTTTTTAGTAATTTATGAGTATGCTCATCCACGGGGTAAACATGATATAGGTCGAATTGCATCTGACCCACAATTTCGCGCCATTGGGGGAGGTAGGACGCTAAGATGCCATGTTTGTGCATTAATGATAGCGCGAGCCCCATACCTTGAGGGTGGCGAAACAGAGAGATAAACTCTTTACGGCAACTATGAAAATCTTGCAGATCGCCCAGTAATCGGCGTCTTACCTGACGTATTAATCGAATCGTCTGTGGCGTAATACCGTCAATATCGTTGGCGTTTTCTGCGATATGGATAAACAGAGCGATAAGCTGTTTACGATCAACAAAGACATCATCATGGCGGGCATTGATCAGTCGGCCATTGATTTCGAAGTGTTGATTTAACGGGGTCGACTTCCTGTCTGTTTGTACCAGAATTTCATCTTTAAAATACTGCAATAGCATTTGATTAAGTTCGCTAATCCGCCTCATTGCCCGGTATAACTGACGCATCATTTTCTCGATGGCGAGGTGGCTGCTGTCCCCAAAGCCCATCAGCCTGGCCACATCACTTTGCAACGCGATAAGTAATCGGTTTTCAGAGCGCTGAGCGGCGGCGTGCAGTGCCCAGCGAGCACGCCATATAAAGTGCTGTGACTCTAACAGCTCTGCATACTCGTCGGCAGTAAAGAAGCCGAACCGTCTTAATGCCGCCATATCTTCAGCCGCAAAATATTTACGGGTTACCCAGATCAGCGTTTGGATATCACGCATACCACCGGGACTATTTTTTAGGTTGGGTTCCAGGCTAAAAGCACTGCCCTGCGCCTTTTGGTGGCGTTCATCTTGCTCGATGAATTTCGCCTTAAAGAAGGCTTCACTGCTCCAGAGGTCATCGCCATATAGCCTGTCTAAGACCTGATTCGCGTGAAGCTCTGGCCCCGTTAAATGGCGGATCTCAAAGAGTGAGGTCGCAATGGTTATATCTTCACAGGCCTTATCAATTTCAGTCAGTGCCAGAACACTATGGCCGAGCTCTAATCCTACATCCCAAAGTTGGGTAAAAAAATGGCCAATCTGCGAGGCTTGATGGGGACTCAACTCTTCGGGAAATAATACACAAATATCAATGTCAGAGTGTAGATGGAGCGTTTGACGACCATAGCCGCCTACGGCATTAAGAGATAAGTTTTCACTAGCAAGACCGGCACATTCCCAGAGGTGGAGAAGTAAGGCATCAAAAAAATCAGCGCGTAACTTCACTATCTCATCGATAGCAACGTGGGTGAAGTTTTTATTAAAGTAGTTGTCAGCATCTTGGATTACTTTTTTATAATCTGTAATGCTCATTGTTGAACTGAAATGAGGTGATATATCAGAGTCTGACATGCTTCTCCTGTGCCTGTTTGCAATTAGGTACTTTGGCTTTAGTTATACTAATTAAACCTGATGCAATGGCCGTAAAATGAGCAAATAGGGTAGATGATCCAAGTGTGAATTACAAATTGTTAACAAGCCTGTTCACCTTCCCCCCATAAGCATTCCTCTATGATAAGCAGCGGCCACAGGGGAGAACAGGTATGGACTGCGGATGCAGTTGGATGAGATGAGGAGGTGCAGCTCTGCCCCCTATTTTCTGTAGCCTGCTGATGCATTTAGATGAAATGGAAAAACTTTGCTCTGTGCCCACTTTTTATTGAACTTCATAGTGCTATAGTGACTCTAGTTCCTAGATTAGTTCTTAAAGATTTCAGTTCACCATTCAGGGGTTACCTATGCTAAATGAGAATCATGCACTTATTTTCGACTTCCCGGAATTTAAACAAGACATCGTATATCTGAATTATAAAGACGACACATTCAAAAACTTATCCAAGCAGTATCACCTGTTAGATTATGATATTCGTCAGCTTGAAATTGATGGTAGCCCGACCGATGACGAGCATATGCACCAGCTCAAGGTAGAGCGCGCTAATTTGAAGGACGTGTTGTTTCAAAAGTTAAAAGAACATCATGACAGCACTGTTTCGACAGACTAAGCTCAGGAAAAGAACAATCGCGACATAGTCATCCCGGCACTCTTTAGGCCGGGATCTAACTTTCAAAACCTACAAGTCTAAAAGCTAAAGCTAGCACCTGCTCATAAGACTCCAGCTATTTCTTACCGCTTAAAACTTACAACTTACCACTCTTTAAACCGAAACCTTCGCGGCTAAAGCCGCTCCTACATAGTAACTCGTAGCTCGTAGCTCGTAGCCTTCTTATCCCTTCCTATATCAGAATGATTTCCATGACAATTTGGGAGAGAGTTACATGATTTTTATGTGAAAAAAGCGTAGATTAGGTGCCATTAACCCGCGTATCTCAAGCACCTCAAGCACAAGGATGTCGAATTATGAGACTCATATTTGTTCACGGCTGGAGCGTCACCAACACTAATACCTATGGTGAGCTGCCTCAATCGATTATCTCTCAGGCTGCCGGTGTAGGGCTTGAAATTCAAATTGAGCATATTTACCTCGGCAAGTACATCAGCTTTCACGATGAAGTGACCATGGATGATATAGCCCGCGCCTTTGATTATGCATTGAAGGAACTGCCTGGCTCAGATGGGCCCGATGCCCAAGATGGGATCGCGCCTTTCTCCTGTATCACCCACTCTACCGGTGGTCCAGTGGTACGAGCTTGGGTTGAAAAATATTATGGTGTGACCGCTGGCGATGGAGATGGAGATGATCGACTAGCGCTGCAGCCATTAAAACACTTGGTGATGCTGGCTCCTGCAAACCACGGTTCCAGTCTAGCAACCTTAGGCAAAAAGCGAGTGGGGCGGATCAAGGCCTGGTTCAGTGGTGTCGAACCAGGGCAGCGGGTGCTTGATTGGCTCTGCCTGGGTAGCAAGGGCCAGTGGCAGCTCAATGAGCAAGCCTTAAATTACCACTATCCGCAACATGAATTTTATCCTTTCGTACTTATCGGTCAGGGTATCGACTCCACGTTTTATGACTTTCTCAATGGCTATCTGGTGGAGTCAGGCTCAGATGGGGTGATAAGAGTGGCTGGTGCCAACATGAATTATCGCTACCTGTCACTGACCCAGACCCAGGAGCGGTTCACCAGACTCAAGGGCAAGGTTTATCGGTTAGCGCCTGCAGAGCAAGCAGTAAGAAAGCCACCATTGGTGCCCATGGGGGTCTTCAGTCAGTTCAGCCATTCCGGTACTAAGATGGGGATCATGGCCAATAAGGCAACGAGCCCTAATCATGGTGTCCTGGTGGCGGAGGTTTTGAACTGCCTAAAGGTAGATTCAATGACAGATTATGAACAACGCCATCAAGCACTGGAGCAGCTAACTCAAGCCGAGCAGGCCAAAGTGCCGCAGGGGAAGTCCGAGGCTATTAGCAGCTATGCCATGCTGGTGATCCGGGTGCGGGATGAATTGGGGGATCTGATTGAGCATCAGGATTATGACATACTCCTGCTCGCAGGAAGTGGCTATAAGCCCAACCGTCTGCCCGACGGTTTCTTTGTTGATAGGCAGATGAATACCTCCAGCCACAGTCTGGTGTATTACCTGGATGCGGCTAAGATGTCACATATTAAGGACAACTGCTTCGGTATTCAGGTGAACGCGCGGCCTGACAAGGGATTTAGTTATTTCCATTCTGGCCAGTTCCGCTCCGAGGGGTTATCCATTGAAGAGGTGTTTGCCCCCAACCAGACCACCTATGTTGATATTACGATTAAGCGACAGGTGGACAAGAATGTGTTTAGGTTTAGTCGAGCCGATAAACCAAGGGAGAACTTTGCCAAGATACGCCCCTCTGGGGATGTGATTAGCGAATAGTTAGGCCAATCTAGGTAGACAGATTGGCCTATTCCTTTATTCAAAACTCCGTTTTGATTTATGGCTGACGCCACTTTTTCGGTCTTACGACCGATTAAAGTCGTGGAATTCCATTCCACACCAGGGCAAGGAGGACTGCTCGTCCTCGCCCTCCTTGCATCCACCCTAACGCCCCGGCGAAGTTACATGCATTAAGTACGGGCCTCCGGTCTTTCTTGAAAATAGCTAACGTTTCCGATGGGGCGTCCAAGCCCCCCGAAAACTAGACCCACATCCGTGTGGGTCTTACACTATTTTCTGCGACGCCCTTAGGCAACTTCCAACGGGGAATTGTTGTAACCTGCGGCGGTGTTCGAATGAACTAGAGAAATTTTACTCTGAGCCTGACGAATCCCCACAAAAAGGTAAGCTGAAATAATGAGATAGGTAAAATAGTGAGGAACATTCATGGCATTTGGTGATCAAATTTATCGCCAAACAAAAATTACCACGAGTAAATGCCA
>NZ_RXNV01000013.1 GCF_003966265.1 Shewanella atlantica
TTAGCTCAGTTGGTAGAGCAGTTGGCTTTTAACCAATTGGTCGAAGGTTCGAATCCTTCACGACCCACCACTTCTTTGAAAGTGTACGATGCCTTCGTTAGATTCAAAGCAAAAGTAACACTAAGATGGGTCGTTAGCTCAGTTGGTAGAGCAGTTGGCTTTTAACCAATTGGTCGAAGGTTCGAATCCTTCACGACCCACCACTTCTTTGAAAGTGTACGATGTCTTCGTAGAATTCAAAGCGCAATACCAAGTACGGGTCGTTAGCTCAGTTGGTAGAGCAGTTGGCTTTTAACCAATTGGTCGAAGGTTCGAATCCTTCACGACCCACCACTTTGGTGGCATCCCTCAGTTTTACCCAGCCTGCTAAATAATCTCTCAAATAGAAATACTCTTCAAAGCACAATACCAAGTACAGGTCGTTAGCTCAGTTGACTCTTTTAAAAACAACAGGCAGTTGGCTTTACTTTTTTAGCTATTGGTCGAAGGTTCGAATCCTTCACGACCCACCACTTTGGTGGCATCCCTCAGTTTTATCCAGTTAATTCAATCCAGTTACAGACTCCTCATACAGAACAGCTATTTTAGTCGTTAGATTCAAAGCGCAATACTAAGTACGGGTCGTTGGCTCAGTTGACTCTTTTAAAAACAACAGGCAGTTGGCTTTACTCTTACTCTCTTCTATTAAAAGCTGGCTATTGGTCGAAGGTTCGAATCCTTAACGCCCCACCATTTTGGTGGCATCACTCAGTTTTATCCAGTTAATTCAAGCCTGCTAAATAATTCCACAGATAGAAATCCCCTTAATAGCTATAGATCGTTAGCTCAATTGCTTCTAGTGATAGACAGGCTGTTGGCTTGGTTCACTCTCTTTATTCTATGTGGTTTCTTTTAGTCATTGGCGAAGCTTCTGGTTCATCAGGATTCATCAATACCGAATATCTTAGTTTCAATTTCCCCTTCATATATTCTTACTGTTTTTACTTTTTCAGGCTACGAATTGTCAATTAGGACATGCTGTAATACTTTTGATTGATAGACGTTTTGCTAATGTTGATTGCTTGTTAACTCCGTCATATTAATTTTGAAAAATAATATAATGATGAGGGAGATAAACAATGAAACATGCAAACTTAAGCCTTGTAGCCGTTGCGACTATGTTGGCTGTAAGTGTGAGTGCACAAGCTGGTGATACAGAGTTCAAATTTGGTGGATATGTAAAAACGGACGTCATGTTCAGTGATTACAGTAATGGAGCCCCGGATTCTGGAAATCTATCCAGACAGTTCTATGTTCCCGGAACAATATATGGTGTCAGCGATAACGGTGAGCAAGTTGTCGATTTTCAGGCCCGCGAGTCACGTTTTAACTTCAAAACCAGCACTGATCTTGATGGTCATAAGTTAAGTGGGTTCATCGAGCTTGATTTTATGACTCATGCAGATGGTAATGAGCGTGTTTCAAATAGTTACTCTCCTCGAATTCGTCATGCCATTGTCAGTTTCGATAACTGGACAGTGGGTCAGACCTGGAGTACGTTCCAAAACCCCGGCGCGCTTCCTGAGAACTTAGATTTTGTCGGCGCGGCTGAAGGTACGCCGTTTGTGCGTCAGTCTTTGGTTCGCTATACCAATGGTGGCTTCCAGTTTGCGGTAGAGAACCCAGAGACTACTGTTACTCCATTTGAGGGCGGTTCACGCATCACCAGTGGCAGTGGCATGGTTCCGGATTTTGTTGCTCGCTATAATTTTAAAACAGAGGGGGGCGCTAAATTCACCGTTGCCGGTTTAGCGAGGCAATTGAACATAGAAAAAGATGAACTGGATACCCAGGAGATGGGTTATGGGGTTAGTTTTACCGGTGTGATTCCGGTTGGTAGTGACGATATCAAACTTTCAGCGACAGCTGGTGACGGTATGGGCCGCTATATGGCACTTAACTATGCAAATGCAGGTGTCATAGATGAAAATGGTGATATTCAGACCATCAGCTCCTACGGTGGTTTTGCTTCATATCGCCATTGGTGGAATGATAAGTGGCGTTCAAGTTTCACCGTTTCAGGTTTTAAAGCCGATAATGATGTGGCGTTAACCGGCGGTGCAGTGAATGAAGAGTCCTATTCAGGTTACGTGAACTTGCTCTATTCACCGGTGAAACCTATGACTGTCGGTGTTGAGTATATGTATGCTGAAAACACTAAGCAAAATGGCGATAGCGGTGAGCTAAATCGAGTGATTTTCTCGGTAAAATACGTGTTATAAATTTGTACCATTAAAAAAGGAGGCTTAGGCCTCCTTTTTTATTTAACAGCTCCAATCAGCTTTGTGCTATTGGAGTTAGTTACAAGCGTTATGCAGGTTGTGTCAGAAGTTGGTTTTCTCTAACAAACTGTTCGAATTCGGTGCAGCCACCTACGTGCTCTTTATCGACGAAAATTTGCGGAACAGTCTCTACGGGCTTACCTACCGTCTTTTCAAGATCTGCCTTGCTGATCCCTTCGGCATGAATATCGACATACTTGAATTTAAAGTCTTCTCGAGCTTCAACAAGTTGTTCTGAAAGTTGTACCGCTCTAACACAGTATGGGCAGCCTGGACGGCCAAAAATTACGACAAACATATTTGCTCCTGAGAATTTATACGCGTACTTTATACCACAGGAGAAGCATATTTGCATATTCTCTAATGATTAAACTTATTCTCAACCTGATAACGGCCCTGATAATCGAAGAATGTTTCGATTAAATCCCATCGTTTCTTGTTCTGTTTCAGGAGTAATAAGTCGGGTTTTCTGAATTGATGAGCCGCCGCAATGACCTGTTCAGCATTTTTATATTGTTCATGCTTCAATCCAGGAGTACGAGTATGTGTCAGAACGAAGAGGGCGTAGAAGGCTCGGATTTGTGCCTTAGACTGTAAACTGAAATATTGGCAATAGTCATTGCCATCGATATCTATGTAACGAACCTTTAATTTATCCGCTTCATTTTCCAGCAACATCGTCTGGCACTTAAAAAGGTGATGGTGTTTTTGCTGTAAAACTTCTTTCAAGCGCTTGTCGGGATCGATTAACATCGAGTCGCATTGGTGGCAAATTTTTGCTGCAATATCATTTTCTTCGCCACAATTAGGACAGGCTTTAGATCTGAAGCGGAAGTCACACTGAGTTTTATTACCTTTATGCTCAATTAATGCCTGACATCGGCGTCCAAAGTGCTCAACGATATCGCCATCTTCATCGACGATTCCCCAGAAAATATTGGCAAAGTCACAAACGGGGCAGTGAACTTGTACGGGGACACTCTTGCTGTTGGGCTTGTTTTGTCCCACCTCAGGAAAATAGAGATCGTAACCATTGGCTGCATAATCGATGATCAGACATTCATCTTTTCCCTCACAGATCCTAAGTCCTCTGCCGACCATCTGCTGAAATAAGCTAACCGAGGCGGTAGGCCTTAAAATGGCGATAAGATCCACATGAGGAGCATCGAAACCTGTGGTCAGTACGGCTACATTGACGAGATACTTTATTTTTCTCTCCTTGAAATCACAGATAATCTCGTCTCTGTCTACAGTTTTAGTGTCGGCAGTTATGAGGGCTGCCGTCTCGTGCACTAGATGTTTCATTATCTCTTGTGCATGGCGAACTGTGGCGGCAAAGATAATGACCCCTTGTCTGCTGGCTCCTATCTCAATGAGTTGTTTAACAATGGCCGTAGTGGCGCGTCCACAGTGACTGAGTAGATCATTGACCTCTTTTTCCCGGTATTCTCCAGTGGATGACGCTTTTAATTCACTAAAATCGTACTGTACCGATAACCCATCGAACACCTTGGGCTTGCTGAGGTAGCCTTGTTTAATCAATGGACGCATAGGCAGTTCAAAAATGCACTGTTGAAATACCGCTTTATCAGGGTTACCCATTTTTCCGTGATAATGTTGGTGATATATCCAGCCTCTGTCCAAACGGTATGGGGTCGCAGTGAGGCCTAATAGCCTTATTTTGGGGTTTTGTGTGCTCAGGTGGGACAGGAGTTGTTGATATTGACTATCGGTTTCTGAGCTTACCCTGTGGCATTCATCGATTATCACTAAAGAGAATGCTTCATTGAACTGCTGCGGTGCTCTCACAGCGGACTGAATGCTGGCCACCACGGTCTTATTCTTCGTCGATTTTTGGTTAAGCCCGGCAGAGTAGATACTGGCCTCAGCCGTGAGTAATCCTACTTTTTCGGCATTTTGAGCCACTAATTCTTTTACATGAGTTAATACCAGCACCCGGCCATTGGCTATTCGAGCTAATTCGGCAATGACAATACTTTTTCCGGAACCTGTCGGCAGGACTAATACTGCCGAGTTAGTACTTTTTTTAAAGTGGTTGACTGCCGAGTCGACGGCTTGTTGTTGGTAATCTCTTAACTGCACGTAGAGCCTAATAGGTTTAATCTTTCAGGGATAGAGAATAACAGTGACAAGGGGGGGGGATCTATAGTTAGCTTAGGAGACAACAGGAAGAAGAGTGCAGCTTGTTCAGCAAAGCGACTGGTTAGTAGTTGATGTTCTTTTTGAGGGAAGAGTTATTGATGGAGTAAGTTAAAAAAAGCCCCTTATCTGTTACTGCTGATAGATAAGGGGCTAGTGGGAGTACTTTTGGCTTATTCGCTACGGTTAAGTCTGGACTCAATTAAGGTGTCGATAACTGCCGGATCGGCCAGTGTCGATGAGTCTCCGAGATTTGTGACCTCATTGGCAGCAATTTTACGGAGGAATCGACGCATAATCTTACCCGAACGAGTTTTGGGCAAACCGCCAGCCCATTGGATTAGATCGGGCGTTGCTAAAGCGCCAATTTCTTTACGTACCCACTTTCTGAGATCCTGACGAAGTTCTTCAGTTTCGGTTGTCCCCTTAGTTAAGGTGACGTAGGCATAGATACCTTGACCCTTAATATCGTGGGGGTAGCCAACAACGGCAGCTTCGGCTACGTCTTCATGTGCCACTAATGCACTTTCGACTTCTGCTGTACCGAGTCTGTGGCCCGATACGTTAATCACATCATCGACGCGACCGGTGATCCAGTAATAACCATCTTCATCTCTTCGTGCACCGTCGCCTGTGAAGTACATGCCACGGAACGTCTTGAAGTAGGTGAGGGCAAATCTGTCGTGATCCCCATAAACGGTTCGCATCTGTCCGGGCCAGGAGTCCAGGATCACTAAGTTACCTTCGGTTGCCCCGTCGATTATATTCCCCATGTTATCAACCAGAGCAGGTTGAACGCCGAAGAAAGGACGAGTTGCAGAACCGGGCTTAGTATCGGTAGCACCTGGTAGTGGGCTGATCAAAATGCCACCGGTTTCTGTTTGCCACCAGGTATCGACAATCGGGCAATGTTCATGACCGATGACTTCGTTATACCAACGCCACGCTTCAGGGTTAATTGGTTCGCCGACGGAGCCCATGATGCGTAATGAACTGCCATCGAAATTTGCAAACTGCTCTTTACCTTCAGCCATCAATGCGCGAATGAGTGTAGGCGCAGTATAGAGGATATTGACCTTATGACGGTCAACCATCTCACCCAGGCGAGCAGGCGTTGGGTAATTTGGCACACCTTCGTGGATAAGGACGGTTGCGCCATTAGCCAGAGGGCCATACACCATATAAGAGTGACCGGTGATCCAGCCCACATCGGCGGTACACCAATAGACTTCACCGTCTTTATAATCGAAAACATATTCGTGTGTCATGGCGGCGTAAACCATGTAACCGCCAGTCGTATGTAGAACACCCTTTGGGTTGCCGGTTGAACCTGAGGTGTAAAGTAAAAATAGCGGGTCTTCGGCGCCCATCTCTTCAGGGATACAGTGCTCGGAAGCAGTATCCATCAGTGATTCCCACTTAATGTCACGACCTTCGACCCAGTTTACGTCACCGCCTGTACGTTCCAGAACAATGACCTTTTCAACACAGTCTACATCCGGATGAGATAAGGCTTCGTCTATGTTAGCCTTCAGCGGGATGATGCGTCCGGCCCGAACGCCTTCATCTGCAGTGATAACGACCTTAGATTTACCGTCAATCACACGTGATGCGATGGAGTCAGGTGAGAAGCCGCCAAAAACAACGGAGTGGACGGCACCAATACGTGCACACGCCAACATGACGACAGCGGCTTCAGGCACCATAGGCATATAAACCGTTACAACGTCACCACGTCTTACGCCTTGGCTACGTAGTGCGTTAGCAAACTTACATACATCAGAGTGAAGTTCGCCATAAGTAATTGTACGTTGATCTTTCGCGTCATCACCTTCCCAGATAATGGCGACTTTATCTGAGTGTTTCTCCAGATGTCTGTCTAAGCAGTTCGCTGAGGCATTAAGAGTGCCGTCATAGAACCAATTAATAGAGAGGTTATGATCGTCGAAAGAGGTTTTCTTGATCTTTGTATAAGGCTTAATCCAATCGATGCGTTGCCCGTGTTCTCTCCAGAAACCTTCAGGGTTAACAATCGACTCTTGATACATCTTTTTATATTTTTCTTCGTTTATATGTGCGTTTTCAGCGATTTCGCTAGAAACTTTGTAGAGAGACTGCGTGCTCATTGGGCTTCCCTTAATCTAATAATGCGTAACTGAAGTATGGAGTCTCAGGGGCTACTAGCTCTATTAGACCTTGGTCTAGTGCTAAAATTCTCTTTGTTTTTAGGCTGTTGTAAGACATTAGTTTGCTAGATTTAATTCTTTTTTTGACGCACAATGGAATAAAAAAAGAGAATGTTATGAATTTGACCATTTTTGTGGGCGTGATTGCCGTGCTTTATGTTTTCCTGCTCTTCCTATTGGCTTGGGGAGCAGAGCGCTGGTTTAGTCGTATCACAAAGAAGTTACAGGTGTGGATTTATGGTCTGAGCTTGGCAGTTTATTGCTCCTCCTGGAGCTTTTTGGGAACCGTAGGTCAATCTGCGCAAGATCTTTGGTCTTTTTTGCCCATTTTTATAGGGCCTATTCTTATTTTCACCCTGGGGTTTGGTTTACTTAGAAAGATGGTTATCGTCTCTAAGGCGCATAACATTACCTCTGTTGCCGATTTTATTGCCGCAAGATATGGAAAATCTCAACTATTAGCGGCTATCGTCACCTTGATTGCACTGTTCGGCATCATGCCTTATATCGCACTGCAGCTAAAAGCCATGGTGTTTAGTCTCAACTTGTTTCAACCCGAGACCTCTCCCTACGATGGCGCCAAAGTCTCCTTAATCATCACCGCAGTACTGGCTATGTTTGCCATTTTATTCGGCACCCGAAAGCTGGATGCGACCGAACATAACCCCGGCATGATGTTGGCGATTGCCTTCGAATCACTGGTGAAGCTGGCAGCATTCCTCATTGTTGGAGTGGTGATAAGTTTTGGTTTCTTCGATGGCTTCGGTGATATCTGGCAACAGGCCAGTGAGCGAAGCTTAATCAGTGAGCCCGTATTGCGGGTCGAGTCATTAATGCCGCAACTTCTGGTTGGTATAGCAGCATTCCTCTGTATGCCCCGTCAGTTCCATGTGATGATGGTCGAGTGTATCGATGAGAACAATTTATTAAGAGCTCGCTGGATATTTCCGGTTTATCTACTCCTGTTTGGTCTGTTTGTTGCGCCTCTGGCATTAGCTGGGAAATTAATTCTGGGTGATAGTGTTGCAGCCGATACCTACGTGATAAACCTGCCATTGGCACTGGATCAGCCTGTGCTGGCCATTATCGCCTTGCTTGGAACCCTGTCTGCTGCAACGGGTATGGTGATCGTTGCTGTTGTGACAATCAGTGTGATGGTGAGTAATGAATGGCTTGTGCCGGTCATGCTACGTACAGGCAAGATTAAAGAGAAGAATTTCAGTCAGTTTTCTCAATTTCTATTCAATGCCAGACGCCTGTCTATCATCATTATCTTGGGGCTTGGTTATTTCAGTTATCTGTCATTTATGGACAGTGATTCCCTCTCAGGACTTGGAATGTTGTCCTTTGGTGCTTTTGCCCAACTCGCTCCGGCATTAATTGGTGGCATGTACTGGAAAAACGGTAATCGCTCCGGCGTCTTATTAGGTCTGGCTGTAGGCTTCGGACTCTGGTGTTATATCTTGTTAAAAGGTGCGAGTGATGCATCTGGGGTCTTTAGTAATGATTTTGGATTGCTCGAATCAATCAATCCCAATGTCAGAGATATTTTAACGGCGTTGTTGGCCAATTTGGCCTGCTATGTACTTGGCTCTATCTGGTTCAGGGCTGGTGTGGCCGAGCGTATGCAGGCCAGTGCATTTGTAGCGCCGGGCGAGTTAAAGAGCAATACCAATAGAAAAGGTTCGCCGGTTTCACAACAAGACCTATTGATCCTGGCCAGTCGTTTCGTGAGTCCAACCCGCGCTTACGAAAGTTTTTCACGATTTTCAGATGAGGCAGTAAAGAGTGACAGTTGGCATAAAGCTGCGCCGCCTGAGCTCATAGCTCATACAGAACATATGTTGGCCGGTGTTTTAGGGGGCTCAAGTGCCTCTTTGGTGATGGACTCTGTACAGCAGGGGCGCGATCTGGCGCTCGATGAAGTATTCAGCTTAGTGGATGAAGCCTCCTCAAAAATTATCTTAAGCCAGGATATGCTCAGAGGTGCGATTGAACATGCATATGAAGGCATGAGTGTGGTAGATAAGGATTTGAACCTGGTTGCATGGAATCATAAGTATTCTGAGTTGTATCAATACCCTGAATCATTTTTGCAGGAAGGTATGCCAATCAGCGATGTTGTGCGCTTTAATGCTGCCCGTGGATTCTGTGGCGTCGGTAATGTTGAGGCTAAAGTGCTCAAGCGCGTTCAACATATGCGTAATGGTACGCCTCATGTTTCTGAGCGTGAACGAAAAGATGGCAAAGTGATCAAGATCCAGGGTAACCCAATGCCCGGCGGTGGCTTTGTGATGACATTTACCGATATTACTCAATATCGCGAGCATGCCAAAGCCTTGCAAGAGGTCAATGATACCTTAGAAGCCAGAGTGAAAGAGCGTACCTATGAGCTGGCTATGTTAAACAGTCAGTTATTAGAGGCCAAGGCGCAGGAGGAGATGGCAAATGCGTCTAAGAGTAAATTTTTGGCGGCTGTGGGTCATGATCTGATGCAACCCCTCAATGCGGCACGTCTATTTACGGCATCGCTTTCTCAATATCCTAATCTGGATCAAGAGGGAAAGAAGACACTGTCACATGTTAACAGCTCTTTGAAGATCGCCGGGGAGTTGCTCACCGATCTACTCGACATATCTAAGTTAGACTCGGGGACAGTCGAGGTAAATAGACGCGACTTTGCGGTGTCTGAGTTGCTCGATGGTCTGTCCGTGGAGTTTGCAGCTATGGCTAAAGATAGCCAAATCAAATTCCATATGGTGCCATGTAGCGCAACCATCAATTCAGATTTAAGCCTGCTGCGACGCGTATTGCAGAATTTTTTAACCAATGCTTACCGATATGCACGGGGAAGCCGGGTGCTGTTTGGTTGTCGCTACCGCGGCAATGAACTGGAGATCCAGGTGCTGGATACCGGCTGTGGTATTGATGAAAAAGAGACACAAGAGATATTCAAAGAGTTTAAACGGTTAGATAATCCAAACAGTAAAAGTGTGAGTGGATTGGGCTTGGGGCTGGCTATTGCGGATAGGATCAGCCGGGTGCTGGATCATAAGATCCATGTATCATCTGTGCTTGGCCGTGGTTCGGTTTTCTCTATTCGGGTGCCATTGGGGCAAACGGTAAGAGAAGCACAACCTAAGAAGCTTTCTACCATGTTACAGCCTTTAGCCGGTGTTAAAGTGCTGTGTATAGACAACGAAGAGGCGATCCTTGCCGGATTGGAGAGTCTGCTCAGTCGTTGGCAGTGTGAGGTGATCTGTGCAAAAGACCTCGCCGATGCGAGAATAAAATTAGGGCTTAAAGGTGTTGCACCGGACATAGTGCTGGCCGATTACCATCTCGATGATGGACAAAATGGCGTAGATGCAATGGACGGGATCCGAGCCTTATATGGCAGCCATCTTCCAGGGGTGTTAATCACAGCAAATACCCGTAAAGATCTTATCGATGATGTACAGCAACGGGGTTATCGTTATATGGCAAAGATGGTAAAACCCGCAGCGTTAAGGGCGTTGATCTCAAGTTTAATCAGGAAATAATGGAGAGATAAGTGAACACTGTTGCTGTAGGTAATCGAGTCGTTAAACCATCAAAAGTCGTCTGTGTCGGGAGAAATTATGTTGAGCATATCGAAGAGCTGAATAACGAGATCCCCGATGATATGGTGCTTTTTGTAAAGCCGAACTCTGCTATTGCCCATGAACTGAAAAGCTTTCATCACGAAGCGATTCATTATGAGGCTGAATTGTGCTTTGTGGTTGAAGGTGGGACTTTTGTTGCTGTAGGCGTTGGACTGGATCTTACAAAACGAGGTCTGCAGAGTAAACTCAAAGGTAAAGGCCTTCCCTGGGAGCGGGCAAAGTCTTTCGATGGGTCCGCTCTCATGAGTGAATTTATTCCAATCCAAGGGATCAGTGATAAATTAAGCTTCGAGTTGTTTATCAATGATGCACCGATTCAATCCGGTAATATTGGACTGATGATGAATAAGCCTTTACAGATTTTAAGTGAAATTCAGACATTTATGAGCATGGAGGATGGCGATATAGTAATGACCGGTACACCCAAAGGGGTAGGCATAGTGAATGCGGGGGACGAGTTTAAAGTAACACTTAGCGATAATGGCTCAAGCCTGATAAAGGCATGCTGGCGTGCTCTTTAGTCTGTGATTTATACTCGCAAAGGGAGAGACTATACCCTCTACAGGCTTTCTCTTCCCCTATCCGTCGTTCCCACCTGTAAAGAATTAATGACTCACCCCTGTTGCCCTGCAGTTTAAACCTTTTCTGAAGGATATTAACGGCCTGTGGTTTCTCATTATTAAATAAAAAAATACTATCTACTGGCCAATTGTCATTGACGAGAATTCATCCATCTATATACTCAAAATTAAAATGTAAAAAATATAAAACAAAAAATCATTTTATTGAACACGGATGGAGCCTATTTTTATGCCAGTACAACGCTGTGATTCCTACTATAACGCGACGATTAATGATGAAACCCAATATCCCAGATTGGAAAGCGATGTTCGCGTCGATGTTGTTATTGTTGGTGGTGGCTTCACCGGGGTCTCGACGGCCGTCGAATTGGCTGAACGCGGGTTAAAGGTCGCCATTGTCGAAGCCAACAAGATAGGTTGGGGGGCGACGGGTAGAAATGGTGGTCAGGTTACCGGGAGTCTGTCCGGTGATGCAGCTATGGTGAAGCAACTTAAGAATAAGCTGGGTACGGAGGCGGAAAACTTTATCTGGGATCTGCGCTGGCGGGGCCATGAGATCATAAAAAATCGTGTCAATAAATACGGAATAGACTGCGATCTTAAATTTGGTCATCTGCATACTGCCTACAAGCCTAAACATATGCAGGAGATGCAAAAGACTTTTGATGAAGGTGTACGCCGTGGAATGGGTAGTGAGCTTGAGTTGTTATCTAAACGAGATATCCCCGAGTTTCTGGACACCCCCCTCTATCACGGTGGTCTGCTGAATAAGCGTAATATGCATCTACACTCTGTGAATTTGTGTATAGGAGAGGCGAGAGCGGCGCAGAGTCACGGGGCGATGATATTTGAAGACTCCGCGGTACTGGATATATGTGATGGTGCCTTACCTGTGGTAAAAACGGCCCATGGTTCAATAACCGCTAATAGCGTACTCATAGCGGGCAACGCTTACCATAAACTGGCCAGAAACAAGCTAAGCGGCATGCTGTTTCCCGCCTCGTTAGGAAATTGTGCAACGGTAAAATTGACCGACGAAGTCGCTAAGGCTATCAACCCTCACGATGTTGCTGTTTATGATAGTCGATTTGTGTTGGACTACTATCGGATGACGGCCGATAACCGGTTAATGTTCGGCGGCGGGACCAATTACTCCGGACGTGATTCAAAGAATGTCGCTCAAGAGCTTCGCCCGGCTATCGAGCGGACCTTTCCGCGTCTCAAGGGGGTCGATATCGAGTTTGAGTGGACGGGCATGGCGGGAATTGTAGTAAATCGAATTCCGCAATTGGGTAAGGTGTCACCTAATGTCTTTTATTGTCAGGGCTATTCCGGCCATGGCGTTGCGACGTCCCACATCATGGGGGAGATCATGGCAAATGCCATCATCGGCCAATTGACCGAGTTTGACCTGTTTGCTGACATGAGACAGATAAGATTGCCGGTCGGAGAATGGCTGGGAAATCAAGGGATGGCACTGGGCATGATGTATTATCGGATGATGGAAAATTTCCGTTAACACCTGACTTCACCATAAGCTGAGCTGGTTACCTGATCTGACTTGTTCATAAATTAAAAAGCCGAACATGAGTTCGGCTTTTGTTATCTGGTTAGTTTTAATTAAACTGCCTATAGCTCGACTTTTTCCATCTCTAACTGCTGTAGTGAGATAACAGCCTGAGTTCGATTTCGCACACCAAGCTTACGGAAAATTGCCGTTGCATGGGCTTTAATAGTGGCCTCAGAGACACCGAGATCATAGGCTATTTGCTTATTTAGCAAGCCTTCGGCAAACATCTGTAACACCTTATATTGCTGAGGCGTGAGATCGGCCAATTTACTGGCCATCAGATCGGTTGCATCTTCCTCAATAGACTGCAGTTCTACATTCGCAGGTAACCATATATCCCCTTCAAGCACGGCTGATAATGCCGCAGCCAGTGTCTCCATGGAAGCAGATTTAGGAATGAAACCGGCACTACCATAGTGTACGGCTCGACTGATGGTGATGTTGTCCTCGTGAGCCGAAATAACCACAACGGGGAGATCCGGGTAATGAGTGCGAAGGTGAATTAAGGTTGAATAGCCATGGGAGCCGGGCATCTGAAGATCCAACATGACCAGGTCGAATTCAACCTCATCATTTTCAAGTTGATTCTGTAATGCGTCGGCGCTGTCGGCTTCAAACCAACGGGTGTCAGTAAAGGATCCAGTTAATGCTTGGCGTAGGGCATTTCTGAATAGTGGGTGATCGTCTGCAATGATTATATTTAAATTTTCTAGCTTCATGGCTTTTATGTTTGTGTTAGTTGCACGTGAAGATTAATTCAATGTAACAGAAAAAGGAGGGGGGATCCTATTGGTTTGTCAGAAAGGGGACAAATTTTGCTTTTAAATTCGGTTTGTTAGACTTAAGTCTAGTAACGATTCTGGTGGGAAGTTGAGTAGGGAGCAGCAATATTTTTCAATAAAGTGATAGCAGTCGATAACTGCGACTGCTATCACTACCAATCTGTATTACTACTCCTGCGTCCAAACTCTCGTTGGCTGCCTGTTTTCGTCGACGGCGACAAAGGTGAAAACACCGCGTATGGCATGCTCTCGATGGTCCTTGTACATATCTTCGACAAAGATATTAACCTCGACCTTCAGGGATGTGTTACCGACATGGATAACATTTGCGATGATCTCTGCCAGGCTGCCAGCCGGAATCGCCTTCTTAAAATCAATTCTGTCCGAGCTGACGGTAACCAATGGTTTTCGACAAAAGCGGGTAGCGGCAATAAAAGCCGTTTCGTCCATCCAGGCTAATGCTTCTCCACCGAATAGAGTGTTGTGGTGGTTGGTGATAGAGGGAAAGATAGCTTTGATGACTCTGGCTTCAGAGTTTTGTATACGTTCGTTGATCGCGTCGGAGTGAGGCGTTGATGTTTGGGTGAGTGGCATACGGCAACCTAAGGTTATGCAATTAAAATATCGTGAGTAGCGTAATACTCATCGTTGAAATAAATTGAGTTAAATGAATGATCCGCCTTACTTATTAATAATTAAAAGTAAGACATACTCGATGTAGAGGCGGAGTATAGAGCAGTGTTTGAGTGCAGCTTAAATTGAAAGCTGAACCTCACAAAAAGGCTTCACTGTATAAAACGGTGAAGCCTATGTTATGTGAGTCAGGAGCCCTTAGAAGCGAAGACTCAACTACTTTTTAAGTGTGTTGATTCTGTTCCGTGAGGCTTTAGCTAGATCGCGGAGCAGTTTTTCAGAGTCATTCCAGTTCAGGCAGGCATCGGTAATACTTTTACCGTAGACAAGCTCCTCTCCGGCAATCACCTTCTGGCTGCCCTCTTCGATAAAGCTTTCGGCCATGATACCGGCGATAGCAGTTGAGCCCTGGCTCATCTGTTTCATGATACTGTCGGCAACGGTTAACTGCTGTTGGTGTTTCTTTTGACTATTACCGTGACTGAAATCTATGACCATGCGATGGGATACACCGACACTTTCGAGCTTTTGAGCCGCGGCATCGATATCTTCTGCATGATAATTTGGTTGCTTGCCACCTCTGAGAATGATGTGGCCATAAGGGTTGCCGGTCGTACGATAAACCGCCATAGCACCATCTTTATCCGGTGAATAGAAGATGTGAGGCTCTTTCGCTGCACGTACGGCATCGATGGCAATATTGATATTGCCGTCAGTACCATTTTTGAAGCCAACAGGGCAAGAGAGAGCTGAAGCCATCTCACGATGGATTTGACTCTCTGTTGTACGGGCGCCAACAGCACCCCAGGTGATCAGGTCGGCAATATACTGGCCATTTACCATATCTAAGAATTCAGTGGCGATGGGTAGCTTGAGCTCAGTGATCTCTTGCAGTAACTGACGCGCCAGGCGTAAGCCTTTATTGGCGTTGAAGCTGCCATCGAGATCGGGATCAGAGATTAAGCCTTTCCAGCCGACCGTGGTACGTGGCTTCTCAAAGTAGACACGCATTAATATACATAGGTCGTCTTTGAGCTCTTGATGAAGCTTGGCTAATCGGGTTGCGTAATCGATAGCGGCTTGTGTGTCATGAATAGAGCAAGGGCCAATGATGACCAGCAATCGTTGGTCGTCTCCTGTAAGGATGGCTTCGACTTCACGTCTTTGCTGGACCAGATAATCGGCTGCATCTTGTGTTAGCGGGAACTCTGAAGCCAATTTAGCGGGAGAAATAGCCTTACATAATAAAGTGGTGCGTAGTTCATCTGTTTTAATGGTCATTCAATATACCGAGCGTTCGTATGGGCATTTAGCCTTATTGCTTGCGATTATAACTAATAGTTGCGACTTGCACAGTGCCAATTATGGGAATTCTCTCCCTATTTATAAGCAGCTGTGCAGTTAAATTGACAAAAAGACGCATTTTGCATGAAAACGTGTTGGATTTTAGAACATGTGACGTTCGAGTCCGGTGACATCCAAAATTTTCGTCGCTATCTCTTCGACTGAATGGTTGGTCGTATTTACAAAGGGGATCCGCTCACGTTTATACATCATTTCGACCTCTTTCACTTCGATACGGCACTGCCTTAAAGAGGAGTAACGGCTGTTATCCATTCGGCTCTTACGTATCTCATGTAATCGTACGGGATCGATCGTTAGACCAAATAGTTTGCTCTTATTCTCTTTTAAAGCAGTAGGAAGTTTAAGGTTATCCATGTCATCTTCGATAAAAGGGTAGTTGGCTGCTTTGATACCAAACTGCATAGAAAGGTAGAGACTACTTGGGGTCTTGCCACAACGTGACACGCCCAAAAGGACTAAGTCGGCTTTATCTATGTTCTTTAAAGTCTGGCCGTCATCGTTGTCCATTGTGTAGTTAATCGCATCGATACGAGCTTCATAACCGTCATTTGCCTTGCCATGGGTACGATGAACGACCGGAGAGGCTTTCATTCCCAATTGTTTCTCTAACGGTGACACAAAAGTGTTCAAAAAGTCGTAATCGAGTCCTTCACTGCTGTAGATAATGTCACGGATCTCGGCTTTGACGATAGAATGAAAAACTAAAGGCCGTTCACCTGTTGTAATAAAACAATCATCGATCTGAGCCTTCACATCATGAGCTTTAGATTCTGTTTCAACGAAAGGAATTGTAAGTGCATCAAACTCAACGGGAAACTGAGAAAGAACAGCATGACCAAATACTTCTGCTGTGATCGCGGTCCCATCTGAGATATAAAATACTTTACGCAACATTTTGACCTCTTGTAGTAATAAAATTACAAATAAAATTATAGATTTACGGTTCCTGCGCTGGAGTGTAAAATGCCGCTGCCCTCATGTGAAGGGGCCACACTGAAATAAACTTGCGGAGATAGAACTGTGCAGCAATATGTACTCTGGTATCAAGAATTAGGCATGGGTGACGTCAACAAGGTAGGCGGTAAGAATGCTTCTCTTGGTGAGATGATTAGTAACTTAGCTAATGCAGGTGTTCAAGTGCCTGGCGGTTTTGCCACCACCTCGTACGCGTTCAATGAGTTTCTTGAACAAAGCGGACTTAACCAGAAGATATACGACATTCTAGATACTCTAGATGTAGATGACGTGAACGCACTCGCTACAGCCGGTGCACAGATCAGACAATGGGTAATAGACACCCCGTTCCACCCCGAATTTGAGCAAGTTGTTCGTGATTCTTACGATACACTTTCCTCTGAAACCAAAGAAGCTTCTTTTGCTGTTCGCTCATCCGCGACGGCTGAAGATATGCCTGATGCGTCTTTCGCTGGTCAGCAAGAAACATTCCTGAACGTTAAGGGATATGATTCTGTACTGGTTGCGATTAAGCATGTATTTGCTTCTTTGTTTAACGATCGCGCTATCTCTTACCGTGTTCACCAGGGCTACGACCATAAGGGCGTCGCACTGTCTGCTGGCGTTCAGCGTATGGTTCGCTCAGACACGGCAGCCTCAGGTGTTATGTTCACTATGGACACCGAATCAGGTAACAATGATGTGGTATTTATTACCTCTTCATTCGGTCTTGGTGAGATGGTTGTACAGGGTGCGGTTAACCCGGACGAGTTTTATGTTCATAAGCCAAGTTTAACAGCTGGCCATAAAGCGGTTGTACGCCGCAATATCGGTAGCAAGTTAATTCAGATGGTTTATTCGGACGATCTCGAACACGGTAAACAAGTTAAAATTGAAGATGTTGCAGCCGATAAGCGCCGCGAATTTTCAGTGAACGATGAAGAAGTCATGGAGCTTGCTAAGCAAGCAATGATCATCGAGCAGCACTACGGACGTCCAATGGACATCGAGTGGGCAAAAGATGGTAACGATGGCAAGCTTTATATCGTTCAAGCACGCCCAGAGACAGTTCGTTCTCGTGAAGATGTGCAGCTGATTGAGCGTTTTCACTTGAAGACTAAGGGTGATGTGCTTTGTGAAGGTCGTGCAATCGGTCATAAGGTTGGTAACGGTGTCGCGAAAGTACTGTCTTCAATCGATGATATGGATCAGATCAAAGAAGGTGACGTACTCGTTACCGATATGACAGACCCTGATTGGGAGCCTATCATGAAGCGCGCTAGCGCTATCGTCACTAACCGTGGCGGACGTACGTGTCACGCGGCGATTATCGCTCGTGAACTTGGTGTTCCTGCAGTTGTTGGTTGTGGCGATGTGACCGAGCGTATCAAGCACGGTCAGGAAGTGACAGTATCTTGTGCCGAAGGCGACACTGGTTTCATCTACGATGGCATTCAAGATTTTGATGTTGTACGTTCTCGTGTAGATTCTATGCCTGAGCTGCCAATGAAGATCATGATGAACGTAGGTAACCCAGACAGAGCGTTTGATTTTGCCCGTCTTCCAAATGAAGGTGTTGGTCTAGCTCGTCTTGAGTTTATTATCAACCGTATGATTGGTATCCACCCTAAGGCACTACTTGAGTTTAATCAGCAAGATGCAGCGCTGCAGGAAGAGATCCACGAGATGATTGCTGGTTATGAATCACCTGTTGAATTCTATGTTGCACGTCTTGTTGAGGGGATGGCGACCATCGCTTCTGCTTTCCATCCAAAGAAAGTGATTATTCGTATGTCTGACTTTAAGTCGAACGAATATGCTAACTTGGTCGGTGGTGACAGATACGAGCCAGAAGAAGAGAATCCGATGTTGGGCTTCCGTGGCGCGAGTCGTTATATTTCAGAATCTTTCCGTGACTGTTTTGCGCTTGAATGCGAAGCGATTAAACGTGTTCGAAATGATATGGGCCTGAAAAACGTCGAAATCATGATCCCATTCGTACGTACGCTGGGCGAAGCTGAACAGGTTAACGAGCTGTTGAAAGAGCAAGGCTTAGAGCGCGGTAAAGATGGTCTTCGCGTCATTATGATGTGTGAAGTGCCGTCAAATGCACTGCTTGCCGATCAATTCCTTGAGCACTTCGATGGTTTCTCAATCGGTTCTAACGATCTGACTCAGCTAACACTCGGTCTGGATCGTGACTCGGGCATCATCAGTCATCTGTTTGATGAGCGTAATGAAGCGGTTAAGGCATTACTCGCTATGGCAATTAAAGCCGCCAAGGCTAAAGGTGCTTACATCGGTATCTGTGGTCAAGGTCCTTCGGACCATGCCGATTTTGCGGCTTGGTTAGTAGATCAAGGCATAGACACGGTATCGCTAAACCCTGATACCGTAATCGATACTTGGCTATATCTGGGCAAGGAACACGCTCAATAATTCTTTAAATAGAAGAAGCTAATCACAAAAGCCGCTACTTAGCGGCTTTTTTTGTTAATACCCAAGCCACTTCTGAATGCTAGATTCAGAGCTCCCGTAGGATAACTGAACAAGGCAGTGATTGAAGAGATGATACCAATCGGTATAAAGATGTGATCGCTCAGCGAGAGTTTAGCGCTTCAGAGGCAAGGCAACGAGGGAAGAACATAGTTATTCTACGTTTAAGTTCGTTAACACTGCATCTGATGCACTAAAACTCGCCTTTCAGGAGTGTTTTTGGCTGCCTACTTCTGCGTTGAATAACTTCAGAAGGGAGCACCATTCCCTCATCCATTCGCCTTGAATTAGTTTGCCAAAAAGACTCTGAGTAGATCACTTTCTTATATCGATTGGTATGAGTCCCTTTTCAATATCACTAACGCAGTGCAGGTATTCTACGGGCTCTCCCGACGGGCAAGTCGAAAAGCAACATGTTTCAGTATTCTTTATTTATAAGAATAAATATTGAATTACGACTGCATGGATGCAAGAGGTAGGGCGAAGCAGGATGCCGGAGCCGAGAAAAACTAGTACTGCTATTTCATGCTGACCACCACGGATGGTGGGAATGTCGTTAATGCACGACTATATGGATATAGGAGGTAGAGTAACGCATGGAGCTGTTACCGAAGAGCAGTTAACTACCTTGAACTCTGTCACTTTTCGACATGCTGAACCCTGCATTTCGAAGTCGTTTGGGTATATACTGTGAACCAGAATTTTAACAATTAAAGTAGACTGAAGCTGATATGTTACCCATCGTTAAGTTACCAAAGTTATCTCATGAACAAACGCTAGAGCCCGTATACCTTGCCTTTCTGGCAGCGCTTGAGCAAAGTGATTTCACCGGTGATATCGATAAACGCTACAGTGCGCGTTTAGCACAGGCGACGGATAACTCAGTGTATCAATTTCTTCCTCAAGCAGTTATCTACCCAAGAACTCAGAAAGATGTGCGTTTAGTTCTTATGCTGGCGACCAATACTGAATTTTCTCAAGTGGTATTCAGTGCCCGTGGTGGCGGTACCGGAACGAATGGTCAGGCATTGACTCACGGGCTAGTCCTGGACCTGTCCAGGTATTTGAATAAAGTCATAGAAATTAACCCTGAGGAAGCATGGGTCAGGGTAGAAGCAGGAGTCGTTAAGGATGCACTTAATGATGCTTTGAGACCCCATGGATACTTCTTTAGTCCCGATCTCTCAACATCAAATAGGGCGACGATGGGGGGAATGGTCAACACCGATGCCTCCGGAGCCGGCTCACTGGTATATGGTAAAACTTCTGACCATGTTATAGGTCTCTCCAGCGTGCTATACAATGGTAGTGTGCTCGATACCTATTCAATCACACCTGAGGAACTCGAGAATATTGATGCCGTGACATCTAATCCTCTCGGTCAAACCTTGCTGACGTCGATTGCCAATATTTGCAGTGATAAACGTCCACTCATTGAGTCCAGATTTCCAAAACTTAATCGATTTTTAACGGGTTACGATCTTAAGAATGTATGGAACGATGATTTAACTGAATTTAACCTATCGAGAATATTGACGGGCTCTGAGGGGACGCTTGCCGTTATTACCGAAGCGAAATTGAATATTACACCGCTTCCTTCGGTACGTATGATGGTTAATATCAAATACGACTCGTTCGAATCGGCTCTGCGCCATGCGCCAGAACTCGTGAAAGCCAATGCGACCGTCGTCGAAACCATAGACTCGAAAGTGCTTAACCTGGCGCAACAGGACATCATCTGGCACTCAGTTTCTGAACTGATCAAAGACGTCCCCGGCCATGTTATCGATGGGCTCAATATGGTGGAGTTTGCCGGAGAGCAGGAGGAGGTCGAGGCCAGAGTTGCTGCATTAATCTCAGCATTAGAAAATCAAATTGATAAATCTACCGCTGGGCTGCTGGGCTTCCAGGTAACCAGTGATAAAAAGAGCATCAATATGATCTACGCCATGCGTAAGAAAGCCGTCGGCTTACTTGGCGCGGCTAAAGGACGTAGAAAACCGCTGGCCTTTGCAGAAGATACGGCCGTACCGCCGGAGAAACTTGCCGACTTCATCATGGAGTTCAGAGCCTTACTCGACAGTCATCAGCTTCAATATGGCATGTTTGGCCATGTCGATGCCGGCGTACTTCATGTCAGACCTGCACTGGATATGTGTGATATTGATGATGAAAGACTGCTTAAAACCGTTTCTGATCAGGTGGCTGAACTTACATTAAAATATGGTGGTTTGATGTGGGGGGAGCACGGTAAAGGTGTTCGTGGAGAGTACGGACCTTCTGTCTTTGGTGAAGAACTTTACGGTGTTCTGGAAGAGGTTAAAGGGCTGTTTGATCCTAAGAATAAACTGAATCCCGGTAAGCTGGTGGCTCCTAAGGGGACCGGTGCACTGATTTATAATGTCGATAGTGTCAAACGCGGCAGCTTCGATCGCCAAATCCCCATCGAAACCAGAGACGCGTTCCCTGATGTGATGAACTGTAACGGCAATGGGCTTTGTTTCAACTACAGCGCCTATTCACCTATGTGTCCCTCTTTTAAAGTCACAGGGGATCGTGTTCAGTCTCCAAAAGGGCGAGCGGGCTTAATGCGTGAATGGTTACGTTTACTCGAATCTGAGGGGATCGATGTTGAGGCCTTGGCCAAATCTAAGCCTCTGGGTTTATTGCAGCGCACTCAGAACACATTAAAAGCCAGTCGTGAGTATGATTACTCCCATGAAGTGATGGAGTCATTAAAAGGGTGTCTGGCCTGTAAGGCCTGCACATCTCAATGTCCGGTTAAAGTTGATGTGCCTAAGTTTAGAGCTCAGTTCTTTAATATTTATTATCAAAGGTATCTGCGTCCGGTAAAAGACTATCTCGTCGCAGGGATTGAAGACAGTTTGCCGTTAATGGCCATAGCGCCCAGGTTAACCAATGCCGTTTCTCAGAACCCGGTGAGTCAGTGGGTGATAAAGAAGTCTTTAGGTTATGTCGATGCGCCGGCATTATCGGTTCCGACGCTTAAACAACGTCTCGATGGCCACGCATGTCGTGGTTATGATCTGGAAGCGCTGCAAAATATCCCTCAGAGCGATCGCCATAACTATGTGTTGGTGGTACAAGATCCCTTCAATAGCTTCTATGAAGCCGATACTGTTTATCACTTTATCAAGCTGATTGAAAAGCTGGGTCTTAAGCCAGTGCTTTTACCCTTTAAACCCAATGGCAAGCCGATACATATTAAAGGTTTCCTCAGTAAATTTGCCAAGACGGCTCAGTCTTCGGCCGATTTCCTGACCCAGGTTCATGAGCTGAATATGCCTATGGTAGGTGTCGACCCGGCTATGGTGCTCTGTTATCGGGATGAATATCGTGAAGTGATCGGCGAAAGTTGTGGTGATTTTAATGTTAAGTTGTCTAATGAATGGCTCTTAGAGGCTATCGAGCATTGCGATAAGGTGACGCTTAATGAAGATGCTTCAAATCAGTTCACTTGGTTCAGCCATTGTACTGAGTCAACGGCAAAGCCCAATACCGCTGCAGAGTGGAAGAAGATTTTTAGCCACTTCGGTGCAAAGTTGGAGACAGTGAGTCTGGGGTGTTGTGGCATGGCGGGCACTTATGGCCATGAAGCTGAGAACCAAGAGCGATCTCGGGAACTATTTTCTATGTCTTGGGAGCAAACACTAAAGTCATTACCCAATGAACAGATCTTAGTATCCGGTTATTCTTGTCGAAGCCAGGTGAAACGTTTCGGTGGTTTTAAGCCCAGACATCCGGTTCAGGCGTTACTGGCAATTTTATAAATAGTTAATCAGGTTATCAGCGATATAAGCCAGGTTTTTCCTGGCTTTGTTGTTCTAAGGAGTCGATATGAGCGAAAACAACACGGATGCCGATGGTGAGTTAGCTAAGCTGACAAACGGGGTACCGCTTTGCTCTGAGGAACCCCTATTTAATATCAGTAGCCAAGGAGATTGGTATTATCGAGGTGAGCAGTTACCTAAGAAGTTTGCACGGCTCTTTTCATCGATTTTGCACTGCATCGACGGTCAATATTACTTGATTACCCCAGTTGAAAAGTTGCCGGTTACGGTTGCCGAAGCGGCGATAATCATCGTGGACTACGAACAAAAAGAGACTTCATTTTTGCTGGACTCTGCTCTCGAGACGCAGCACCAGGTGGAGAGTGTTAAGGCATTTGAACTTCATGATGAAGGCATATTCTTTGAGTTAGAAAGAGGGCTCAAAGCTAAATTGGGGCGAGCTTGTTATTACCGCTTTATCAATGAGTTCATGATTTCTTAAAATTTAACAATTAATCAAAGGTTTAAGCTTTAATTCGTAATTAGTTATGACTAATGCTAGTTTCTTGCAGGCTAAGTGGTAGTATTAAATCAGGTGCTGATGGATTGGAGATGCTGATTGAAACAGTATGAAAGCCTCGGGTATCTTGTGTCGCATTTGAATATTGATCTACAAAATGCATTGGATCAAAAGCTCAAACGCTACCAACTCGATATAAAACTCTGGCCGGTTCTTTTTGCCTTGTGGCAAGAGGAGGGGATCACGCAGACTGAATTATCGAAACGGTGTGATGTTGCACATTATACGATGACGCGCCTACTCGACCAACTACAGGTACAAGGTCTGGTTACCCGACACCAGGAAGCAGACAATCGTCGTGCTTTTCACATTTTTTTGACCGATGCCGGAAAGGCGTTAGAGCAAGATCTTGTGATCGAAGCCGAGCGAGTCAATGCCAACTTTCTTGATAATCTATCGGGTGATGAACGCTTAGCCTTTATGGCCTTACTCAATAAAATTAACCGATTCCCCGAATGACTGATTCGTTATTTTAAATCATCCCCCTTTCCTGTTATTAAATTCTATAGGTTCAATCAGAGGATCTTATGATCAAATATCTGCCTTTACTCTTGTTATCTTTCGCCGTTAGCGCGTGCTCAATCAATATCAATAAACCTAAGCCCAAATCTGATACTGCAGCTCACTCTTCGCCTGGGGTTTACCTGGAAAAGTTTGAACTGGCTAATGGCGCCACATTAGTCGTGAGTGAAGGGAGGTTAGAGCCCAGGTCCATAGGAAGTATTACAGTCAAACTGTATCGAGATCTATCTGTAGGAGATTTTGCTGGCGCAGTGTCAATTCCCCGTGATGGCACCATTTTAAAGGCGATGTTAATCGAGAATGGATCAGATAAACAGAAGCTCTCTATTACAACGGTGACGGCTGGAAGCGGTAATTATCAGGACAGTCAGCAGATCTGCATTAAAGGCGATTCTATCACCTTGTGTTAACTGCGCGCTCCTATCTCAGCCCTCAGTTAAGCAGTAAGAACAGCAAACCTGAAAGGGTAAAGAAAATGGTCATATTTTGAAGCAGTTTTCTACTCTGTAGTAAGTTTTCTTTACCTTGATTGATACTGGTGACCAAGCTATTTCTCTTATATATCCTGCAGACCATCTGTTCAGATGTGGGGTCTATAAGTAATTGAAAACGGCATGAATTACCATCATTAAGCTTAATTTTATGTTCGCTGTTTTGACTAAAGTTAAGTTTTCTCGACACCATTTTTCCGTTGATGAAAACCTGCTCTAAGCCGCACCAATTGCTGGCTTGAAGTTCAACTACATCTTGGTTGAGATCATACTTGAAAGTAACCATAGCGTTTTCCTTCGCGAGATAACGAGGCTCTAAGTCAAGCAGACAAATATGACATTATCCAGTCGGGAAGGTGAAATTTCTGTGTCAAATTTCTATCCCTTTGGCAGCACAGGTAAAAAAAAATAATTAAAAAAAGGGACGAAATAATGATTTCGTCCCTTCATCAAACTTGTGAGAAGTGTTACTAACAGATCTTAGCTTTTGGGGGCTTCAATGATGTTGCGTGCCATCTCATCGGCTACCGAACCTGTCGTTCTATTCTGCTCGTCTGCCTGGGCAAATATTCTCATGAGAGTGCCGTAGATCTCCTCGACTTTTTTAGTCGATGAGGTCACGTCATAATCTTTTTCGAACGACACGTTGATAATGCCACCGGCATTGATCACATAGTCCGGCGCATACAGGATATCGAGCTCTTTAAGCTTCTCACCATGACGTAGCTCGGCTAACTGGTTATTGGCACAACCGGCAACGATTGTTGCTTTAAGTTGTGGAATGGTGACATCATTGACGGTTGCGCCCAATGCACAAGGAGCATAAACGTCGACATCTTGCTTATAGATGTCTTGTGGAGCCACCACGGTAGCACCGAACTCAGTGGCGACCTTGTCTAAAGAAGACTGGTGGATATCGGTAACGATAAGCTCGGCTCCCTCTTCGTGCAAGTGACGGCATAGGTAATAACCGACATGGCCAACACCCTGAACCGAGATTTTGAGTCCTTTGAGTGAATCAAGACCGCGCTGATGCTTTACTGCGGCCTTTATGCCTAAATATGTTCCCAGAGCTGTGAAAGGTGATGGGTCGCCGCTTTTGCCTTCAAGGCCTGCCATATATGGCGTCTCTTCATGGGCGATCATAATATCTGCAGTCGACACACCGACATCTTCTGCTGAATAATATTTTCCGCCAAGACCGTGAATGCAGCGGCCAAAAGCACGAAACAGCTCTTCTCTGTTTTCTGTCTCTGGATCGGCGATGATCACAGACTTACCGCCGCCCATATCTAATCCGGCAAGGGCATTTTTATAGGTCATGCCACGAGACAGTCTTAATACATCATTTAAGGCTTCGTCGTCAGACTCGTAGTTCCACATTCTACAGCCACCAACAGCAGGCCCTAGTTTTGTATTGTGGATGGCGATAATCGCTTTTAAGCCACTTTCTTTGTCCTGACAAAATACAACCTGTTCATGTTCGTCAAAAGAGATATGATTGAATACAGCCACGTACAGTTCTCCGCTGGGGAATGAAAACGTCGAGAACATGAAGTGTTCATTCGACGGCTTATTTAAATTTATTGCAGAACGATAGCATTTAGGGATACCCTCAACAAAGTAAAGATTTGGATTAATTGTGATCTGCGTGGCAATTTAGCTTTCCACTTTACGTTAACGTAAAGTTTGGTGATGTTTCTTTGGACAAAGTAAGGACACTTTTGGAAAGCGCTTACAGATGTGCAAAATAACAATAAGATAGGAATTAAGTATGACGGAGCAAGCAGTCGATCAAACTCAAGAGATTGATCAGGAAAAACAGGAAGCGCTGAGACAAGAGTGGATCAGAGAACACTTTCAGAAAGCGAATCGTTTTCTCGCCGAAAAAGGAGTGATCCCGAGTAATGTTATTGCTGATGAAAGCCGTTATTTAGCTCCTTACGTTGCAGTTTGGAAAATGGAATCTAAACAGCCGAAGAAACAAACTTTTTGGGTGATGTCAGGCGATCTTCCCTCGGATTATGTCGATGTGAATGTTGCCGGGACGGCGCGTGAGGCAATTCGTCATTTCTCTATGATGTGGCAGCTAAAAGCTGAAAACCTACACAAATCAGGCGCAACCAAAGATCCTATGCAGGCAAAATTTGCACAGTTACTGGTATCAAGGGCAGAAAGCCTCTACCAGATCCACAATGATGAAAAGTTGTGGGCATAACCCTGTAACGGTTATTCGTTATGAGATAGATAAAATGGCATCGATTCGATGCCATTTTTGATCTTAGCAATCTTAGCAATCTTAGCAATCTTAGCTAAATACACATGTTCAACAGCTGGGATTATACCGATAGGTATTAAGCCAGGTAGTAATAGCCTCTATTGAGCTGTTCTAAAATAAAGTGAGCTAATTCATCAGATTGGCAGAGTGCGGCAGCTTCTCTATTGGTCATCGTCAGAGAGTTAGCAATCTGGGACAATTGCGTCATATCACAGGATTTAAAGTTAACAATCTCACCATTAATAAAAAGCCGACTATTTATATCGTTTTCGAGCGATATGACTTTTAACCCGCCGATCCTGTGTATCTCAGCCCCTTCAGCCAATGCAGACTTTAACTCGTCTAAAGAGTAGGGCGCCTCCGGCTCTGATATATCCAGTTCGAAACGATTTTGGCTTAAAATCTGGCCTAATACCGCTTGATAGTGCTCAGGTTGGTGTAATAACTCACTTAACAGGCTGAGCATCTCTTGCTGCTGTTTAACAGGCAGTGTCGCTGCAGAAGTCGGTTCAGAGCTCGAGGTGAAGCGTTTTAATCCCGTGTTAGTGTCCAGCAGGTGATCGGCAATACCCGTTAATAGCTCTTGCTGACTCGGAGCTCTAAAGCCGATTGAATAGCTCAGAGCTGTGGTGAGCGTTTTGGCGCAATGGGGATAGCCTGGCGGGATATAGAGCATATCACCCGACTCGAGTACGACGTCGATAATGGGGTCGAAGTCATCGATCAGTGCGGTGTTCATATCGCCCCCGCGTGGAGCATATTCACCCTTAGCTCCTACCTTCCAGCGTCTGCTGCCCTCTCCCTGTAGCAGAAAAACATCATAATTATCGATATGAGGTCCGACGCCGCCACCGGGAGTTGCAAAAGAGACCATAAGATCATCGAAGCGCCAATCAGGGATAAATCGAAAAGCTTCAATCAGTGGGATCGTATCTTGATACCAATGGTTTACTGCCTGAACTAAAAGTTGCCAGTTATTTTCACCAAATTCGCTGTAATCCTCTATTGGACCCTGAATAATATTCCAACCTTTATCCTGAGTGACAATCACGCGAGAAGATATCTCCTCTTCGCAGGCAAGACCAGCCAGTTCATCGGCACTTATGGGATCATCAAAATTCGTAAAGGCATTCTTGATAACTAACGGTTTTTTTTGCCAGTGAGACGTTAAAAACTCAGAAATATTCAGATTTAGTTTATACATAGTAACTTAATTAGATTTTTGTGATAACTTGATGTGAGTTATAAAAAAAGCGGTAAGTATTAGCTTACCGCTTTTGTATAGCTTAAAGATAGCTTGCCATTAAGGCGATGACTATAGTTCGTCTACGAAGGCTTCCGCGCGGCCGATGTAGTTAGCAGGTGTCATCTTCTTAAGTTCGATTTTGACATCTTCAGGTAACTCAAGACTATCGATAAAGAGGGCGAGTTGCTCACCATCGATACGCTTACCACGAGTCAGCTCTTTTAGCTTCTCATAGGGCTTCTCGATACCATAGCGGCGCATAACTGTTTGTACAGGCTCTGCCAATACTTCCCAGTTTTTATCCAGCTCAGCACGAAGTTGCTCTTCGTTCACTTGAAGCTTACTGATCCCTTTGAGTGTTGCCTGGTAGGCGATTAACGCATGAGCCATGCCAACACCTAAGTTTCTGAGCACAGTCGAATCGGTAAGATCACGCTGCCAGCGAGAAACCGGAAGCTTAGATGCCAGATGCTGCATAAGTGCGTTAGCAATACCTAAGTTACCTTCCGAGTTTTCAAAATCGATAGGGTTCACTTTATGTGGCATGGTCGAAGAGCCAATTTCGCCTGCAATGGTTTTTTGCTTGAAGTGACCCAGAGCAATGTAGCCCCAGATATCACGGTCGAAATCGATAAGTACAGTATTGAAACGCGCAACTGCATCGAAGAGCTCGGCGATATAATCGTGTGGCTCGATCTGTGTAGTGTAAGGGTTCCAGTTAAGTCCCAGGCTGGTGACAAAACGCTGTGAAAGTGTATGCCAATCAACTTCAGGGTAGGCAGATAGGTGAGCGTTGTAGTTACCTACGGCACCATTGATCTTACCCATGACTTCAACAGCATTGATCTGCTTTAATTGACGCTCGAGACGAATAACAACGTTAGCCATCTCTTTACCTAGTGTAGAAGGAGAGGCTGGCTGTCCGTGGGTACGAGACATTAAAGGTACAGAACGGTGCTCTTTTGCTAAGGCCTTGATCGCATCGATGACCTGCTGACAGTATGGTGCCAATACCTGTTCACGTGCTTCACTGAGCATCAGACCATGAGACAGGTTATTGATATCTTCAGAGGTACAAGCAAAGTGAACAAACTCATCGATTGCAACAAGTTCTGCATTGTTTGCTACTTGCTCTTTAATGAAGTATTCAACCGCTTTTACATCATGGTTGGTGGTGGCTTCAATCTTTTTAATGCGAAGCGCATCTTCTTCACTGAAGTTATCTTTAATTTGATCGAGAAGGGCAAGCGCTGTCTCGCTAAAAGGGGGAACTTCTTCAATTTCTGGGCAGCTGGAAAGCAGCTTCAACCAGTTTATTTCGACTTGAACACGGTACTTGGTCAGGCCGTACTCGCTGAAAATCCCTCTAAGTGAGGCGGTTTTACTACCATAACGACCGTCTACGGGAGAGATAGCAGTTAGTGCGGAAAGTTCCATTTGAAGCTCCTTTATGAACTTAGCTTATTTATAGGGTGAGGCTTTTTTTTGCCGTATCGACTATTGTTTTTCTGGCGAAGACAAGGTGTCTGCGCTTGCCTCCTAATTGGCGCCACAATACTGCGCTGCGCATGGCAGACAACAGCAGTGCTCGGATTTTTTCCTGTACCTGAGATTGTTTCAGATATTCCGGATTACCCGATATTTGAATTTTTGGACCTAAGGTGCTGATAATATCGCTATAGATACCAGCGAAATTGGCGATGACCTGTTCGTCGGTGATCTCAAAGTGGTGAAGCTGACGGTGAATTTGATTGATTCTTTCCGATAATATACTCATGGCATTGCCACGAGCCAACTTTCTCTCTAAGGCTAATATACCGACAAGGTATCGAGTCACTTCGACATCTTTATCTTTAGCATCACCGAGTTGGTTGATGATGAGTTGGTAGCCTTTATTTAAGGCGACCTTGTCAGCATAAACATCTGCGGTCGTGTCTGGGTTCGTTACTAATACAGTGTTCAAACTGGCAGCAAGACCATCTTTGTCAGAGTTACCATGCCTGGCTATGTGTTGCACTTGTGCTATGGCCTGCAAAATCCCTGCAAAGGCCATAGTACGGTCAATTAGCTGATCGCTCACGTTTTATTCTCTAATTAATGAATCGATGATACCGCCGCCTAAGCAAAGCTCGGCATCATAAAACACCGCCGATTGACCAGGGGTCACCGCTGCTACGGGCTCATCGAATAGGACCTTGATTCTGTCGTCGCCTTCATAAGTTAATGTGCAGGCAACATCTCTTTGGCGGTAGCGAGTCTTGACCGTGATCTGAGCACCATCGATAGGCCCCTTTCTGTCAACCCAGTGGAGTTGATCGGCATAGAAACCCACCGACATTAATCTTGGATGATGACCGCCTTGACCGACAACGAGTACATTTCTGTCCATCTCTTTGTCGACCACATACCAAGGGTCATCATTACTGTTCTTCATGCCGCCGATACCCAGGCCTTTACGCTGACCTAAGGTGTGGTACATAAGACCCTGGTGAGTGCCTATGACCTCACCCTCTGCTGTTTCAATGTTTCCCGGCTGCGCAGGCAGGAAGGTACTCAGGAAGTCAGTAAACTTTCGTTCGCCGATAAAGCAGATCCCGGTACTGTCTTTCTTGTCATGGGTGACGAGACCCATCTCTTTCGCTATCTCTCTGACTTCGCTCTTTTCAAGTTCGCCTACAGGGAAGAGTGAGCGGGAAATTTGCTCATGGCTTAAGGTGTAGAGGAAGTAGCTTTGGTCTTTGTTGCCATCTCTGCCTCGTAGCATCTGGCTCTGACCGCTTTCATCGCTTCTGCGAACATAATGACCCATAGCGATATAGTCTGCATCTAAGATGTCATCTGCAAATTCGAGAAAAGCTTTAAATTTAATCTCTTTATTACAGATGATATCCGGGTTTGGCGTTCTGCCCGCTTTATATTCGGCTAAAAAATACTCGAACACATTGTCCCAATATTCAGAGGCGAAGTTGACGGTGTGCAGTTTTATACCCAGCTTGTCACATACTGCTTGCGCATCTTTTAGATCGTCTGCTGCGGCACAATATTCATCGGTGTCATCTTCTTCCCAGTTTTTCATGAAAAGACCTTCGACCTGATATCCCTGTTTAAGTAACAGGTAAGCCGAAACTGATGAATCAACACCGCCAGACATGCCGACGATGACTTTTTTATTATTAATAGCAGTGGGTTCGATTAATGCCATAGATCCTAAAACCGTTGAATGTGTCTTCGCAGCTTATTGTTAGTCGTCATTCAGCAGAAGAGCCGAAGTGACACAGAAAATAAGCTACATTTTCGGGGGCGTATTCTATCACGCATTCGAGCCCGGGGCTAACCTCAGATGGTCGCCATTAAGCAGTTCCAGCGGATAGTGAATTTTGTTACGAAAGTCATCGAGGCTGGATAACACCAGAGGACTCCTGAGTACCTGCTCTAAACCCTCTATCTCATCATACGTTAACCATAATGCCCGGTTAATGTCCGGATCTTGAGGCCGGAGAGGGGAGAGGGTTTCGATACGCGCAAAAAAGGTGAACCTGAGAAAGGCGAGGCTATCATTGGCAGCAAATTGATAAATGCCGGTTAAGCCCTGAGGCGACACGGTTAATCCCGTCTCTTCGAAAACTTCACGTTCACAGGCCATGATCAGGGTTTCATCTTTTTCAAGATGCCCGGCCGGCTGATTGTAGCGCTTAATCCCGTCGATGATCTCTTCGACGATAAGGTACCTGTTCTGGCACTCAATAATACACGCCACTGTGACATTGGGTTTATATCTATCGCCCATCGTTTGCCCCTTTAAATGTGCAGACTTACAGATAAAAACAGGTATTCAATATACTTCGCGCTGTAGAAATCTAACCAGATGTGATCTGGTTAGTTTGGCATATCGATACGCTGGAATTCTCCGGATTGGAGATCGTTAAGACTCCATTGTCCTATTTTATAGCGAATTAATCTGAGAGTGGGAAATCCGATATTTGCGGTCATCCTTCTTACCTGACGGTTACGGCCTTCACAGATTTGAATTTCGAGCCAGGTCGTCGGTATGTCTTTGCGCTCTCTGATGGGGGGAGTACGAGGCCATACATCGGGTTGGGTCATTATCATAACTTTTGCCGGTAAGGTCATCCCATCTTTTAGCTCGACTCCATGGCGTAACTTATCTAAATCGTCTTGGCCAGGTTCACCCTCAACCTGTACCCAATAGGTCTTGAAGGTTTTTTTCTTCGGCTCGGTGATTTTTGACTGTAACTTCCCGTCGTTGGTGAGTAACAGCAGGCCTTCACTATCCCGGTCCAATCGCCCGGCGGCATAGACATCAGCAATGGGAATATAGTCTTTTAAGGTTTGTCGTCCCTGTTCATCGGTGAACTGACAGAGCACATCGAATGGCTTGTTAAACAAGACTATGATGGGATCCTTTGCTCTGGGTTTAACCGATTTACGGTTTTTGGTTTTGTCAGCGCGTTGATGCGGGCTTTTTGCCTTATTAAACCTGTTGGATGTTCCTCTGCGATCCGTAGAGGAAGGTAAAGTGGCGCTTTTAGATTTAGATTGACGAGAATTTGTGTGACTCACTTGGGCTAACTTCTGGCATAGTATGACTTAATTCATACTAGTGTACTGTGCATTGGCCATTAGTGGAATTTGAATATTGTCTGGAATGTTTTATGATATGCGCCATTAAAGTGTGATCTGCGCCAAGTTGTTATTAAGTTTTGAGAAGTTCAACGTGGGTGGTAATGCGTTATTCAGGCCTGAAGGTCTTGCATTTTGTGAGTGTAAAACTCGCGAAATAAGATGCTTTATGGCCTTCAGTGACCACCTTCAGCAATGATTAGAGGGCCGTTTGCAGGCCTGTATGATAACTCTTATAAGAAACTGTATTACATATAAAAACAGTATAAGAATAAACTATAAGTATCTTAAATTCTTTATTATTACAATAATGTAGGACTAAAAATGACCGACAAATCATCAACGATTATTTATACTGAAACGGACGAAGCGCCAGCCTTAGCCACTCTGTCTTTGTTACCTATTATCAAGACGTTTACTCAAGCCGCTGGTGTGAATGTTGAAACTCGTGATATCTCTCTATCGGGTCGGATTATTGCTAATTTCCCTAACAAGCTTACAGATGCACAAAAAATTTCAGATGCCTTGGGTGAATTAGGTGAATTAGTGAGTCAGCCTGATGCGAATATTATCAAGCTACCTAACATCAGTGCATCAATTCCTCAGCTTAAAGCCTGTATTTTAGAGTTACAGAATAAAGGCTACGACATTCCGTCCTATCCCGATGAGCCTGCTAACGCAGCCGAAAAAGCGATTCAGGCACGTTATGACAAAATTAAAGGCAGTGCGGTTAATCCGGTTCTTCGTGAAGGAAACTCAGATCGTCGCGCTCCGGGTTCAGTAAAGAAGTACGCACAGAAGAATCCTCACTCTATGGGTGCCTGGAGCAAAGAATCAAAATCTCATGTCGCGCATATGAGCGAAGGAGATTTTTATGGTAGCGAGCAATCATTAACGCTTGCCCAAGAGAGTAATGTACATATAGTACTGGCCAAGAAAGATGGGGGGGAGCTGGTATTAAGAGAGTCTCTCTCTTTGAAGATCGGTGAGGTTATCGATGCTTCTGTCATGAGCAAGAAATCATTGCTTGAGTTCTTTGAGCGTGAGACCCAAGACGCAAAGGCACAGGGAGTTCTACTCTCTCTTCACCTGAAAGCGACCATGATGAAGGTCTCAGACCCTATTCTTTTTGGTCATGCCGTTAAGGTTTACTACAAAGAGTTGTTCGCTAAACATTCAGCGCTGTTTGAGCAGTTGGGTGTCGATGTAAACAATGGTATCGGTGATGTCTACACTAAGATAGCTACGCTGCCAGAGGCTCAAAAAGCAGAAATTGAAGCCGATATCGCGGCTATCTATCAGACACGTCCTGAGCTGGCTATGGTCGATTCAGACAAGGGGATCACCAACCTTCACGTGCCTAGCGATGTGATCATCGATGCTTCTATGCCAGCTGCAATCCGCACATCTGGAATGATGTGGGGCGTGGATGGCCAGCCTAAAGATACTAAGGCGATGATCCCGGACCGTTGCTATGCCGGTGTGTATCAAGAGACCATGCAATTTTGTAAGAAAAATGGTGCCTTTAATCCGTCAACCATGGGAAGCGTACCAAATGTGGGCTTGATGGCGCAAAAGGCTGAAGAGTATGGCAGCCATGATAAAACATTTGAGATCCCGGCAGCCGGTACGGTTCAAGTCATTGATAACCATGGCGACGTATTATTGTCACATGAGGTCGAAGCCGGTGATATCTGGAGAATGTGTCAGGTTAAAGATGCGCCGATCCGTGATTGGGTGAAACTCGCCGTTAAACGCTCACGCCTCTCCTCGACTCCTGCCGTGTTCTGGTTAGATGAAAACCGTGCACACGATGCGCAAATCATTAAGAAAGTGAATCAGTACCTGCCTGAACATGATACTGACGGGTTAGAGATCCACATCATGTCACCGGTGGAAGCGACTCGCTTTACACTACAACGAACTAAAGATGGGTTAAATACCATATCTGTGACAGGTAATGTACTGCGTGATTATCTGACCGATCTATTTCCAATTCTCGAGCTTGGTACGAGTGCTAAAATGCTTTCAATTGTACCTCTGATGAATGGCGGCGGGTTATTCGAAACCGGTGCAGGCGGAAGTGCGCCTAAGCATGTTCAGCAAGTTGAAAAGGAAGGTCACTTGCGTTGGGATTCTCTGGGCGAATTCTTAGCCCTTGCGGCATCACTGGAGCACCTGAGTCAGACTACCGATAACGCTAAGGCACAGGTGTTAGCCGATACGTTAGACAGTGCGATTGGCCGCTTCCTTGACCAAAATAAGTCACCGTTGCGTCGTGTCGGTCAGCTCGATAACCGAGGTAGTCATTTCTATCTTGCTATGTATTGGGCTCAGGCTGTTGCGGAGCAGAGCCAGGATGCAGATCTGAAAGCACAGTTTACCGGTCTGGCTGATTCATTGACGAACAGTGAGACTAAAATTGTCGATGAACTCAATAGTGCTCAGGGAGATGCTGTCGATCTGGGTGGTTATTATCGTCTCGATGCGGATAAAGCCTCCGCTGAGATGCGTCCAAGTCAGACATTGAACGCCTTGTTTGCGGTTTAATACTAACGGCAAAAAGTCAGCGGAGAGGTGAACCTCTTCGCTGTTAACGTATTATACCGATAGGTATTAGCTAGAAACAAAATAAAAAGGCAGGGAATATTAAATTCCCTGCCTTTTTTTTCTTACATCGCACCACTAATTTGTTGGCGAAATTGCTGACGCGTGCATACCTTTTGGACCGGCTTCTACTTCGAATTGGACTGGTTGGCCTGCTTTTAGAGTTCGATAGCCTTCCATTTCGATGGTAGAATAGTGTGCAAAAACGTCTTCACCACCAGCTTCAGGGCAGATAAACCCGAATCCTTTGGCGTTGTTGAACCATTTAACAGTTCCGTTTGCCATACTTCCACTTCCTTCTGTTGTCTACTTCCCAGTAAGATAGTAAAACTTAGTAGGCGGGAAAAATTCACCGCCTGTTGAACAGAATGAAAGCAGTATGATTGTATGTCAAGAATAAATTAACATTTAATCAACAAATCGGTAAAAAAGTTGTATCAATCAGTGCGGGATTTATGAGATGTTGAGTTATCAATGGCAATTAAATTGTCATTGATTGGTACAAGCCAATACTAGAGGCTAATATTGAAACATGGGTAAAGCAGTAAATATCGAACATGTAGAAGAGCGTGTTGAATCGGAATTAATGCCACCTCCGATGTATAAGGTGATATTAAATAATGATGATTACACTCCGATGGATTTTGTGATTGAGGTTTTACAACTCTTTTTCAAAAAGAATGAACAGGATGCCACGGACATCATGTTGGCTATTCATAATCAGGGTAAAGGGATCTGTGGAGTATTTCCTTTTGGTATTGCAGAAACTAAGGTTGCTCAGGTAAATCAGTTTGCAAGACAAAACCAACATCCGTTACTGTGTTCTTTAGAGAAAGCCTGAATTGGGTAAATTACGTTGTAAATTTAGGGGGTGCTTATGCTAAATAAAGATCTTGAAGTCACCTTGAATCTGGCTTTTCAGCAAGCCAGAGATGCCCGTCATGAGTATATGACGGTTGAACACTTACTCTTAGCCTTGATTGACAACCCCGCAGCACAAGAAGCTTTGGTGGCATGTGGGGCAAATCTTGATAAGTTAAGAGAAGATGTGTCAGGTTTTATTCAACAAACGACGCCTATTATCGCCGATCCTGAAGACGATAGAGAGACTCAACCTACACTAGGTTTTCAGCGAGTACTGCAAAGGGCCGTTTTCCACGTTCAATCATCGGGTCGCAATGAAGTGACCGGTGCCAATGTTCTCGTTGCCATCTTCAGTGAGCAGGAATCTCAAGCTGTCTATCTCCTGCGTAATGGCGAAGTGACCCGCCTCGATGTGGTTAACTTTATCTCTCATGGTGTTTCTAAAGATGAGATGGATAGCGGGTTAAATCAGGAACGAATCGAAGATCAAACTGAGACAGAAGAAGAGAAGAGTAAATTGTCTCAATTTGCAGACAATCTTAATGAACGTGCTCTTAGCGGAAGTATCGATCCCTTAATCGGTCGAAGTGACGAGATAGAGCGTTCCATCCAAATTCTCTGTCGCAGAAGAAAGAATAATCCCTTGTTAGTAGGGGAAGCGGGGGTGGGGAAAACCGCCATCGCTGAGGGGCTGGCGTACCGAATTGTAAAAGAGGAAGTACCTGACATCATGAGTAAGGCTACCGTCTACTCATTAGATTTAGGCGCTCTGTTAGCCGGGACTAAGTATCGAGGTGATTTTGAAAAGCGCTTTAAGAGCCTTCTTAAAGAACTCGAGCATGATGAGCACGCAATTTTATTTATCGATGAAATTCATACCATCATAGGTGCAGGCGCTGCATCGGGTGGCGTGATGGACGCATCGAATCTGCTTAAACCTCTGCTATCCGGCGGTAAGCTGAGATGCATGGGCTCGACGACCTATCAGGAATACCAGAGTATTTTTGAGAAGGATAGGGCATTAGCCAGACGTTTCCAGAAGGTAGATATTAATGAACCTTCGGTGGCTGAAACAACCAAGATCCTTCAGGGACTTAAATCTAAGTATGAAGAGCATCATGGTGTCAGGTATACGATGGCTGCACTGAGTGTTGCTGCAAAATTGTCTGATAAACACATTAACGATCGCCACCTCCCGGATAAGGCTATCGATGTCATCGATGAAGCGGGTGCCCGTATGGCGATGCAACCCGCGAGTCGTCGTAAGAAAACGATCGGTCAGGGAGAGATTGAGGCGATCATTGCCAAGATGGCGCGTATTCCTGAGAAGTCTGTATCGGCAACTGACAGAGATCTTCTGCGTAATCTTGACCGTAACCTTAAGATGGTGGTTTTTGGTCAGGATAATGCGATTGAGAGCCTCAGTTCAGCGATTCGCTTGTCCAGAAGTGGTTTAGGCGGAGAACAGAAGCCTGTTGGAAGCTTCTTGTTTGCCGGTCCCACGGGTGTAGGTAAGACCGAGGTGACCAGTCAACTGGCTAAATGTCTTGGTCTTAACTTAGTGCGATTCGATATGTCTGAGTACATGGAAAGTCATACGGTTTCACGTCTTATCGGTGCGCCTCCGGGTTATGTTGGTTACGACCAAGGTGGTCTGTTAACCGATGCTGTGATTAAAACACCTCACTGTGTGGTATTGCTCGATGAGATCGAAAAGGCGCACCCTGATGTCTATAACTTGCTGTTGCAGGTGATGGATCACGGTACCTTAACCGACAACAATGGCCGTAAGGCCGATTTCAGGCATGTGACCCTGGTGATGACGACCAATGCCGGTGTTCAGGAGACGGTGAGAAAGTCGATAGGCTTTAAGCAACAAGACCACAGTCTGGATGCACTGTCTGAGATCAATAAGGTCTTTTCACCGGAATTCAGAAACCGGTTAGACGAGATCATCTGGTTCAACCATCTCGATATGATGGTGATTGCTAAGGTTGTAGATAAGTTCCTCGTCGAACTTCAGGCTCAACTCGATGATAAGGGGGTGACTTTAGATGTCAGTGATGAAGCCAGAACCTTACTCGCAGAGAAAGGCTATGATAAGTCGATGGGAGCAAGGCCGATGGCGAGAGTCGTTACCGAATTGATTAAGCGGCCATTAGCCGATGAGATCTTATTCGGCGACCTTGAGAAGGGCGGTGTCGCCCATGTCGATATCAATAAAGATGAATTAGTTATCTCTATCAAGAGTCCTGAGAAAGTGAACGGTTGATGCTTTCCTGCTTATGGGAATAAAAAAAAGGCTGCAACTGCAGCCTTTTTTAATACGATTGAAATAAAAAAACCGGCCTTGCCGGTTTTTAAAAATCTGTTATTGCTAACTTAGCGTGAACGGAAGACGATGCGACCTTTGCTCAAATCGTAAGGGGTCAGCTGAACTGTGACCTTATCACCGGTCAAAATTCTAATGTAGTTTTTGCGCATTTTGCCTGAGATGTGTGCAATCACAACGTGACCGTTCTCTAGCTCTACACGAAACATTGTGTTCGGCAAGGTTTCAAGGATCGTGCCTTGCATCTCAATGTTGTCTTCTTTCGCCATTAATCAGTTATCCTGTTAGCCTTCAAATATTAAAAACGGGCGTATCATGCCGTAATTTACCGCTCCTGTAAAGAGAAGGTTAGCCTAAGCGTGATAAATAGCCAAGGGAGAGGCGGAGGGGAAAGATTGTCTAATTGGTTTTATTCTTCAGGAGTTTGCTGCCAACCGGATGAAGTTAAAATCTGATATGGCGTGTAGTCACGTTTATAGTTCATCTTTCTGGATTCATCGATCTGATATCCAAGGTAGATGAACTCTTTGTGCATCAGTTTTGCCAGACGGCATTGGATCAAAATAAGCAGTGAACCTAAGGAACGTTTATGTTCATCGGGAGCAAAAAAACTGTATATGGCCGATAAACTGTTTGGCAGTATATCGGTAACGGCAACGCCGATGAGTCTATCTTTATTCCACAGTTCAATAAATATGGGATCGAGCCAGCCAGAGTCGATAAAATGGTTATACTGCTCCCTCGAAGCAGGGTACATAGGACCATCTTTGTGTCTTACATTGATGTAAGTCTCATAAAGTTCATAATGGCTTTCGGCTTGTGTATCGACAATTTTCCAAATGAGATCCTGGTTATTCTTCAGGGTTCTTTTCTGTCTTCTTGAAGGGGTGAATAAAAAAGAAGGGATCCTAATCGGCAGGCAGGCGTTACAATGCGGACATTGAGGCTTATAGATGGTACCGCCGCTACGCCTGAAACCTAGCGCCAAGAGCTGCTCGAATAGTGCCAACCCGATATTGTCCTCCTGAAGGACCAATAACTGCTCTAACTCTGTTTCGATATAGCTGCAGGGAAAGGTTTTCGTTATTCCGACCGATATAGGCTGTGATTTAAAGCTCAAGAAATACCTCTTTTGCTACCCAGGAATTCGAGACGACCTTACCGTCACGAAAACGTTTAAGTAGATTAATAAAATCTTTTCTCTTTAATGCGGTGGCGCCTAATGACTCAAGATGCGGATTCACCACCTGAGCGTCTATGAGTTTGAACCCTTGTTTTAAAAGATACTGATGTAATATCAGCATGGCAGCTTTAGAAGCATTTGTCTGTGTATGAAACATAGACTCACCACAGAAAACCTGTCCTATGGCCAATCCGTATAAGCCGCCGATCAGTGTCTCCTCATTCCAGACCTCGACAGAGTGTGCCAGCCCCTGTTTATGTAGCTCAAGGTAGGCGTGTTGAATGTCTTGGGTGATCCATGTGCCATCCTGAGCTGCCCTGGGTGCAGCGCAGCCTTTCATCACCTCTTCAAAGGCGCGGTTTATGGTAAAGGTCCAAGGTTGTTTCTTAAGTGATTTTATTAAGCTTCGACTGGTCTTCATCGTGCCGGGAACGAACACCGCACGGGGATCGGGAGACCACCAAAGAATAGGGTCGTCGGCATTAAACCAGGGGAAAATACCTTCGTAGTAGGCATTAAACAGTCGAGTCGGATGTAAGTCTCCACCAATAGCGAGCAGACCATTAGGGTCGGTAAGCGCGTATTCCGGTGAAGGAAACCTTTCGAGCTCATGATTTAAATAGGACAGTGAGTTCACAATTGAGTAAGATTATCTTTATGAGACCTTCTTATAAGTTAGCGGAAAATTGATTATGTTGAAACCTAGTATTAGTCGCTTATTCTACGTTTGCTTGTTTTTTAGCATATTCCTGCCGGCGCATGCCGGTTATGATCGTAACCAGGCTGTACCCGTTGAAAAAGTGGTCTACGGTAGTATTGTTTCTGTCAGGAATATTACAGAGAAACAGCTGGTAGAGGATAGAAATCAAGGTTGGAAAACCTTCGGCGGAGCCCTTATTGGCGGTGTCATCGGACATCAGTTTGGTGGCGGAAGCGGTAAGGATGTTGCCACCGTTCTGGGAGCGCTGATAGGCGCGGGAGTGGGAAATCGTCACGGGAGCTCGAGCTATGTTCAGGAATTAAAGCTGGTTGAATTGATGATTAAACAAGATGATGGTGAGCAGGTGATGATTATTCAGGACTTAGATCAGGGAATGATTTTCAATACTGGCGATGAAGTCCGGGTGGTTTATCTTAAAGGCGGTGTTAGGGTCGACCGTGCCATGTAATGGACTCATATGATGGGCTCATATGAAGGGCTCATATGAAGGGCTCATATGAAGGGCTGATGTGGAAGGTGTAGCAAAACCCGGATAAATAAAAAGGAGCCAATTGGCTCCTTTTTATTTATCGCAAGTAGGATCAGGACTAGAAACCGCGAGGTAGCTGTCCTTTTCCTGCAAGTTTCTCACGCCATAACTCTTTCGGTGTTTTACCACCGCTGGCATTAGCAGACTTGGCTTTCTTCGCCGGCGCCTTTTTGGCTGCCGCTTTAGGCTTTGTGGTTTTAGCCACAGGCTTCGCTTTAGTTTCAGTTGCTGCCTGAGGTGATGTTGCGCCGTTCATTTCGGCTAGCATGCTCTCGAGTTCACTGAAACGTAGTGACTTACCGCCATCGATTTTGTACCAGCTTCCCTTTTGCTCGATTGTTACAGCACTACCTTGCTTGTCGGCTAAGGCAGACTCTAACGCGCTGATAACCTCTTCTTTGGTCAGTTTTGACATAGTTATAACCTATTTATTTTAATGTTTACCTGAAGGTTTGAGCCAATTTTATAGGTGAAACTGGTAAAAAGTCCAATTTTCACTGAAAATCTGACGTTTTCATCGATTTTATGAACATAATGCGACTAAAATCATAGCGAAGCCGGTAACGAACAGGCGATTTAGTTACCACTTAGTTTAGTTAATAATCAGCTGGACGTGAGGACTGTGTCATTATTTATACCAGTTACACTTCCAAAAAATAATCAAGGGCGTTTCAATGACACGTACAGAGCTAAGCCGATATCTTTCAGAGTTACTTCAGATTTCCAACTATAAAGACTATGCCCCCAACGGATTACAGGTGGAAGGACGCTCAAAGATCGCCACAATCGTCACAGGGGTGACGGCTTGTCAGGCATTGATCGATAGAGCTGTAGCGTTAAATGCCGATGCGATTCTCGTACATCATGGTTTTTTCTGGAAAGGGGAGCCTGAAGTCATCACGGGTATGAAGCAGCGTAGGATCAAGGCTTTACTCGCTAACGACATCAACCTTTTCGGTTACCATCTTCCGCTGGACGGCCACCCTATGTTAGGCAATAACGCCGAGCTCGGCCGTAGACTCGATATTTTGGATGCAGAGCCGGTAGAGGGGGTCGCCCAGGGACTTATCTGGCAGGGGCGCTTGGATACGCCTATGTCTGTCGAGGCCTTCTCATCTCAGCTAAACCGTGTGTTAAACAGAGACGCGCTACACATTGGGCAAAGCAACGATGAGATTCAAAACATCGCCTGGTGCAGTGGGGGAGCTCAGGATTACATCGATATTGCGGCCGAACTCGGTGTCGATGCCTTTATCAGTGGTGAAGTATCGGAGCGAACCTTTCACAGTGCCATGGAGTTGGATGTCCACTATTTCGCCGCCGGGCATCATGCGACCGAGCGTTATGGAATACAGGCCCTGGGCGAGCATTTGGCGAGAGAATTTAATTTAGAGCATCACTTTGTCGATATCAATAATCCTGTTTAACCGCTTATCCCTCTTGAACTTTGACTGACACGGTTGAAGAGACAAGGATTGAAACGCGGTTTCCTGAATTAAGGAGTTGTCATGAAAAGTGTTGTCATGAAAAAGCTATCGGGTTTCTTGTTATCTTCTCTTCTGTTAGTCATTTCGGCCTGCAGCGATGCGTCGGATGAGGCTGAACCTGTGGGTCATTCCATGCTTGAGCAACAAAGGAGCGAACTAGGCGAGTTGGTTACCGCTTGGGCTGACAGGAGTGAGGTTCCCAGTGTTTTATTGAGAGTGCAGCGCGCAGACGTCACTGTATTTGACGGGGCTTCAGGTTTTTGGTCTTTCGCTGACGATGATGACAGACCTGTTTCCGCCAATGCCTATTTTCGCTCAGCCAGCGTAGGCAAACTTTTTACCGCCGTCACCGTGTTGAAATTAGCCGAGAAGGGTAAACTCAGTCTCGATGCCCCGGTCGGTTATTACCTCGATAGTAAACTGATCTATCCACTTTTTGGTGACTATAGCGATATGGTCACCATAGGCCAACTGCTGTCCCACACCAGTGGTTTAGCCAATATTGATAATGACCCGGCTAAAAACAGCTGGATGATGCAAAATTCAGAAAAGGAGAAACAACCACAAGAGTTATTGTCTTTTGCTGCCGAGCTTGGTCTGAAATATGAGCCGGGAAAGGGTCAGGAATATACCTCTGCAGGTTATATCTTACTGGGTCTGGTTATCGAGGCCGTCACTGAACAGGCCTATCACAGGGTCGTGCGTGAGCAGGTGTTGGCCCCTTTAAATCTTGAGAATACCTTTGAGCAGGCTCAGGGGTGGCCAACAGAGGTTGAACTTATCCATAGTTATGCCGGCGATTATGATATGAACCAAATTCACCCGAGTATGGAATTTGCTGACGGCGGCTTTGTTACCACAACGGCGGACTTAACCCGGTTTGGTATCGCATTAGCAGAGGGGAGTTTTTTTGAGCGGCCGCAAACCTACACGGCCATGATGACGACTCAAGGCTCGGAAGGGATAGGGTTTGGACCATTTATCGACGAAAATTCATCGGGTGAACTCATCTTCTATCACCCGGGGCATTGGGGCGTCATGTTATATGTCGATCCCGCACAACAGCTTACGATAGTCTTCAGTGTCAATCAGAGCGAAACAGATTATGCCGCTTTTCTTGAGCAAGTTTTGAAGATAGTGAGCGCTGAGTAATATTTACTTAATGAAACTTTTCTCCTTTGAAACTTATCACTTTTAGGATAAGAGATGAGGGGGGAATGTAGATGAGAGAGAATGTAGATAAGCAGCTATGGTTACTCCTTTTTATTCACATAACGTTTGGGAGACTCGCCCAGTTTTTTCTTGAACATGGTGATAAACGCACTGACAGACTCATAACCCAGCTCTTCTGAGACCTGCTGAACAGTGTAATGGCTTGATAGTCGCTGTATGGCAATAATGATATGTAATTGAGTTCTCCACCTTCCGAATGACATCCCCGTCTCCTTTTTGATTAACCTTGTCAGGGTTCGTTCACTCATGGCGTAGCGCGAGGCCCACTGTGCCACCGTACTTCTGTCATTTGGCGCCGTCATCAATGATTCTGCTATTTTTCTTAATTTACTATTTTGAGATATCGGAAATTCCAGTTGGTTTGTAGGCATCTGAGCCAGTTCGTGTAGCAGAACCTTGACTAACAGATCGGTGGGATCTCCAGTTTCATAACTCTGAGGCAGTTGAGCAAAATGTTTAATGAGCTCTCTTAACAGGGGGGATATAGACAAGGTGCAGCTGCGTGCAGGTAAGTCTGCCACATGAGGTGCGATAAAAAGTAGGCATAAGGAAGCATCACCGGACACCTTGTTGCTGTGGGGGAAGCCCGCTGGGATCCAGACCGCACTTTGCGGAGGTGCTATCCATATCGCATCGGATATTTCACAGGTGATGTAACCATGCAGGGCAAGGATCAGTTGACCTTTTTGATGGGTATGAACGGGGAGCTCATCGGCAGGCTTGATGTCATTTTGCCTGAGACCTACAACATCGAGAGGAGACAGATCCGGGTCAAAGTCAGCAGTATTGTTCGACATAACTCAATATATGGCAGGTTTTAGGTATTAAATGGCATTATATCTAAATTCAGCGAACGCCGAAATATTTATAGTTCCCACCTGTTTAATTCATCAGGTTCTACAATGAAAAGAAGTACTCAAAGCGGATTATTGATAGCCGGAATATTACTGATCGCGGCAAATCTACGTGCACCTATCACGGGCGTCGCCCCGTTATTATCCATGCTCAGTGAGAGTCTCCAGTTATCAACAACACAGGCGGGTTTACTGACAACCTTGCCGCTACTGGCTTTCGCGATAGTGTCACCCATAGCCTCATATCTGGCAAAAGAGTATGGTTTAGAGCCTTCGATTATGGGGGCGTTAAGCATCATTGCGTTGGGGATCTTGATCCGTTCATCGGGAAGTGTAACGGCTCTCTATTTGGGGACTGTGATTCTCGGCTGCGGTATCGCTATCGGAAATGTGTTGTTACCCAGCTTATTAAAGCGTGATTTCCCTGCCCGTATTGCAACGTTTACTGCTGTGTATGCATTGACTATGGGAGTAGGCTCCGCCATCGGCTCTGCCGTTGCTGTCCCACTGGCACAATTTCATGATAACGGCTGGGCCTTTTCGATGGGGAGTTTCATCGTGATCCCATTGCTTTCCATGGCGCTCTGGCTACCACAGATGAGAAATCACACTCAACCGTCGGAAGATACCCGGGGTCTTCCCCGTGGTGGAAAGGTATGGCGTTCGCCATTGGCGTGGCAGGTGACCTTTTTTCTCGGCTTTAATTCATTTATCTCCTACATCATAATCGGTTGGCTACCGACTATTCTTATCGATGCTGGTTACTCGGCTTCACAGGCGGGAGCAATGCATGGATTGCTGCAGCTATCAACGGCGATACCCGGCTTATTGCTAATCCCTGTGCTGGGAAGACTGAAAGATCAGCGCGGGTTAGCATTTAGCGTTTCAGCTGCCGCCATGCTATCTATATTGGGATTACTCTATCTGCCGCAACTTGCGATGTTATGGACCGTGATATTTGGCTTCGGTGCTGGTGCGGGGTTAATTCTTGGTTTGTCTTTCATCAGTTTGCGTACGGATAACCCACACCAGGCAGCGGCGCTATCGGGTATGTCTCAGAGTGTCGGTTATCTGTTGGCGGCTACGGGACCTGCCTTGGTAGGTTCTATCTACAGTGTGACAAACAGCTGGGAGACTCCTCTTGCACTCTGCGCATCGGCTTGCGGACTCTGCGCCCTGTTCGGTCTGTATGCCGGAAGAGGTTTAACGATTAACGGCCAGCAAAGCGCCGGGAGTGAAAAGGTGATTGTGGTTAGTTAATCAGCCGCTTTCATATACAGCAGGTTAACATTTTTTAGTGATAACTGCTGTTCACTTCATCTTATCGTTTGTACCTCGCTTGGTGATTATACTGCGATGTTTTCAAGCTATTGATTTAAAGCTTAAAACGTCGCATGTCAATAGTGGCTGGCTTGATGGGATATCAATTAGGTATCTTTTATCTTATGTATCTAAAATGTTATTTTTGATGTGAATCAAGGTAAAATCAGCGGTGTCTCTTATAGTGGGTGACAAATTATAATTAAAACAGAAGCCCAGATGGAAAATATTGCAGCAAAAAAAATCGTTACACCACTTTCTACCTTTACAGTTTCGGCAAGAGGGAAGAGCCGACTGGAGCCAATCGGCAATTTTCTGAAGACAAATTTCGCTTCACTTCCTCTGAGCCAGATTGAGAGTATCTTCGGTTTTGTCGAGCGCTCGACCCTGTATGGCGGTCGGGCCTTTCAACAACGCCAACTTTCCAATAGCGATGTCTTACAACTGAATGAGTGGGGGATAGGGGTTAGGATCCCGATGACCAACCACTTTGCCACTCGCGATGAATATCAGCAAAACAAACGAATTTTGCAGAAGTACCATAAGCCGCTTAACTCCATTATCTGTACTAATGATGACTTAGCCCAGTGGATCCGCAATGACTTCCTGATTATGATATTGAAGCGAGTGTGATTAAAAATATTACCACCTCAAGTCAGATTGAAGATGCGTTAGCTATCTACACCACGGTGGTTTTGCCTATGGTTGCTAACGATGATGATGCGCTATTAGACAGCATCGATGATAAGAGCAGGATAAGGCTGTTTGCCAACGCCGGATGCGCCTATACCTGTCCCGCCAGGATCTGCTATAAATCTTTTTCAAAGATGAATAAGTTTACCGGGGATGAGTTTAAGTGCTCACAGCCGATAAAGGCCCGTGAAAGTAAGGGCATGATCGATTTTGATCTGCAGCGCCTGCGAGATAAAGGTTTTCATAAGTTCAAGTTACTACGGGCGCAAGTAGGTAATCAAACCGGGTATTAGCTTGATAGGGTGTGGCTAGAGAGTTGTCTGGGGTAGACAATGAGACTTCAGTGTCTGGCTTAGATTAACTAACCACAACACTTGTTCCCTTCCTGCACAGGCGGGCACTTCACCGTACCATATGAGCAAAACACGCAGCAGTCACCTTTAAGCGGCCTTAGCAGCGTTTTACATGACTCACACTCGTAATACCATTGACACGCATTGGTAGGCATCTCTTCGGTTTTACTATGCCCGCAGACGGGGCAGGTGATCTTAGAAACTAGCTCTATGGTCTTCATTTGGTGTCCTTAATGGACTCAGCGAAAGATGTACTCTATTGACAGATTAATGTTTCGAGAGGATAAGCGGTGTGATAAAAGAGGAGGGAGCCTCCTCTTTTATGATCATAACAAGGGCTTCAAACATGCTTTTGAGTTTTTGTCTCGATGTTCGAAGCTCATTGTTCATCAAATACACAAACCCTTGCCTGAAGCTTTAGTTGCTATTGATTTTTTTTCCAGACAAATGCACCGGCTGCAATGATCACAACGGCTACTAATGGCAATATATCAAACATATGGTGGAACATGCCGACACCCTCATGTCCTGAATGTGCCATTGCCATTGTCGGCATTGCCAGTAGTGCGATCATCGATAATACTGTCTTCATAGGTAACTCCATTTTGTTTGTTGTAGGTTTAGTTTCAAAAGCTTTTAATCTTTAACACTTCAATTTGTTGGTATCTGTTAATAACGCTATTCTGTCTCGAGTTCGAGTTGCATCAATAACATCTCTTCGCCATCGGTAAGCCGTGTGTTGAAACTCTTACACTGAGGGCAGATGAGGTTTCTCTCCTCCAGTTGTGTCTGGGTGTCGCAATCACTGCAATGGATCACAAGAGGCTGGATCTGCATCTCAAGTTCGGCATTCTTGCAAATGCCATCGAGTTTAAACGTTTCGAACGCCGTTTTAAGCAGCTCGGGTTCGACACCACTCATGACGCCAATTTTTATCACGACCCGAGCAATGCTGTTAGCCCTGTTTTCGATGGCATGTTGTTCACACTGTTCAATCAAGGCGCTGACAATCGAGTACTCATGCATGATTAACTTCTCCTGCATACTTGCTTGCAGAGCCAGTGACAATAGAACTGTCTATCTGATGCATGATTAGCAGATCCTTGGCAGTAGTTCACCGTGAGGGAGATCCAGATAGCGATTACTTCCCCAAGGTGTTTTGATAACGACTTTGCCAATGTGTTCATCGGTCACAGTGCCTATGATGGCGGCATTTTCGCAGTGACCATAGCGTTGCATTATCTCTAATGCTCCCTCAGCGATCTCCTGAGGAAGTGCGATGATAAATGTACCTTCGTTGGCTAAATCATGGGCCTCAAAACCATAGAGTTCGCACAAACCTTTCACTTCATCACTGATAGGGATGGCTGACTCTTCGACCTTAATACCGACATTTGAGGCCACGGCCCACTCATTCAGAACTGCGGCTAATCCACCTCGTGTTGCATCGCGCATAGCATGAATGTCAATATTTGCAGCGATAAGCTGCTCGATCACCGGCCATAAATTGGCGCAATCGCTGGTGAGATCTGATTCGAGAGAAAGTGCCTCTCTGGCCATCAAGATAGCAGCGCCATGACGTCCAATGTCTCGAGAGACCAGGATGGCATCACCTTGCTGAATATTTTTAACCGAGATCCCCTTGTGCAAAACACGTCCAACGCCTGAGGTATTGATAAACAGGCCATCGGCACAACCTTTAGGCACCACCTTAGTATCACCGCAGACGATGCGTGTGCCACTCTTAGCTAACTCGGTACGCATACTCGCGGCAATTGTCTTGAGCTTAGAAACCTCAAAACCCTCTTCGATGATGAAGCTACAGCTCAAATACTGTGGCTCTGCTCCCATCATTGCCAGATCGTTAACCGTTCCCGCGATAGCCAGTTTTCCTATATCGCCGCCGGCGAAGAAAATTGGGGCGACGGTAAACGAGTCGGTGGTAAATGCCGTCTCACCGGAAAGATTCAATAGTGCCGCATCTTCCTCGCTGTTTAAGATCGGATTATGAAATTCACTGAAGAAAATATCCTGGATCAGTGCGTTCATCTCTTTACCACCGCCACCATGGCTAAGCTGAACAGTTTTACTCTTCATTTTATTCGACACAGGTTTATTCGACATAGTTAAACTCCGTTGTAGCGGTAGTAAGCGTTACAGGCACCTTCTGAGCTGACCATACAGCTACCCAGTGGTGACTCAGGGCTGCAACCGCGTCCGAATACTTTACAATCTTTAGGATTAGCGAGTCCGCGCAGAATATCACCGCACTGACAGGCCTTATGGTCGTCGATCTCTTTTACCGGTAACCTGTCTGCGTATATGAGTTCAGCATCCCTGTGTGCATATTGAGGACTGAGTTTCAGCGCTGACTTTGGAATTGGCCCCAGGCCGCGCCAGCGGAAATCTTCTCTTATTTCGAAGAAATGTTCGTTCTTCTCCTGAGCGGCAAGGTTTCCCTCTTCGCTCACCGCTCGGCTATATTGCACATCGAGCTCGGCAACGCCTTGAGCCTTCTGTTTAGTGATCCTTAAGATGGATTCCATAACATCGACAGGTTCAAACCCCGATACAACGACGGGCATATTGTAATTTTCAACGGCAGGGCGGTAGACCTTAGCGCCACTGATCACGCTGACGTGAGCTGGGCCGATAAATGCGTTGACTGTCGCCTTAGGATCCGCCATTACCGCATCCATTGCCGGTGGCACTAACACATGGTTGATGTGGAAAAGCAGGTTATCGATATTTCTCTTTTCCGCCTGTTCGAGAAGAACCGCCGTCATAGGTGTCGAGGTTTCAAAGCCTATAGCGAAGAAGATGACGGTTTTATCCGGGTTACCGGTGGCGATAGTCAGAGTATCGAGCGGGTCGTAAATTGGACGAATATCGCAGCCTTTAGCCCTGAACTCTGCAAGACTGCCTTTTGAGCCAGGCACGCGGATCATGTCGCCTAATGTAACCAGAATGGTGTTAGGTTGACTGGCAAGCGTTGCTGCATGGTCGATACGCTCTTTAGGCATAATACAAACCGGGCATCCCGGTCCATGGATGAACTTGATGTTGTCCGGCAAGAGCTGATTCAAACCATATTTCATGATGGTATGAGTATGTCCGCCACACACTTCCATGATGTTAATCGGTCCTGAACATTTGGCCGCTTCTATGGCGATCATATCTGCCAGTTTAGCAATGGTTTTAGGGTCTCTAAATCCTTGGTAAAGTGATTTTAATGCTAACATTCAATTACTCCGCCGCAGCCATTTTTTCGACTATTTCGTTATAAAGCTTGATGCTCTCTAACGCATCGGCCTTATCGATTTTATTCATGACGAATCCGATGTGGATTAAGACATAATCACCAATTTCGAGAGGCTCGGGCATCAGGTGCGCGCTAACTTTTCTCTTCACGCCCATGGTCTCGACTGTGACGCTTTGCTCCTCTTCGTGAAGCTCAACGACCTGAGAAGGAATAGATAAACACATGGTTACGCTCCTTTACGGTGAGTTTTGAGCCAATGAGCAACCTGAGCCATCGAGTCGCCATCCTTAATCGAGACCTCAAGGACCTCTACTTCAGGATTGAGTTTCTTAACTTGTGCGCGGGCCTCATCGACACTGAAATCAAAATGGGGAAGCAGATCGCATTTAGTGATTAAGACAAGATCGGCCCGGCGGAACATAACCGGATACTTCTCAACTTTATCATCGCCTTCAGGAACTGATACCAGAACGACATTGAGGTGAGTTCCCACATCATAGGATGCCGGGCAGACGAGGTTACCGACGTTTTCAACGAAGCAGATATCGAGATCTTTCAGTTCAACATGATGCAGGGCACCATGGACCATAAAGGCATCCAGGTGACAAGCCGAGCCGGTTTGGATCTGATAAGCATCGATCCCCTTAGCTTTTAATCTGTCAGCATCCCGGGATGTCTCCAGATCGCCTTCGATAACGGCATATTTAAGGTCTGTGTATTCATGGAGGTTTTCAAGCAGGGTTGTCTTACCGCTACCCGGGCTACTCATTAAGTTAAAGGCTGTGACGCCATTAGCTTCAAAATGTTCGCGGTTATGGGCGGCTTCAATATCATTTTTATCGAGTATTTTATGAATAACCGCTAATGTTTTCTTATCATTCAGTTGGGGATTACTATGTAGATCGCCGTGAGAGTGATGTTCATGGTCATGGGAATGCTCGCCATGGGAGGGACGAGTCAGTGAACAGCCGCAATCTTTACACATTGTTGTACTCCATTTTTAGTCCTGATGTTAAATAATGTCTGAAAATGTGAAAATTTCTTTGATTCCCATCAGGTCAGTTATTGATTCTTGTCGTTTTGGTCGTTATTTGTGATGCAAGCCATACCAGAGCTGGCCCAGTGCAATACCGCCATCGTTAATCGGAACATGATGGGGCATCAAGCGTTGACTTCCCTGTTCGGTAAGCTTGGATATACATAGCTCAGAGAGATAACGGTTTTGAAAGACACCGCCGCATAACACTACAGGCAGGGAGCTATGTTGTTTTGCTAGTTCGGTGACGGCATCGCCCAGGCTATTCATAAAACCACGTGCAATATAACCGACTCTCTGCTCTGTTAATGTCTCTTGGCTGACACTGGATACTAACTGCTTAAACAGGGTATCGAGCTGCCACATGCCATCGATAACAGGTAGTGAGTAACCAAACTCTTCAGTTGCTATGTGATCGTCGAATTTGTCGAATCGATTGGCCGCCGCTTCGAGTAACATACCGGCCTGGCCTTCAAATTGTGTTTTCTCTATCAATCCCAGTAACACGGCAACCGCATCGAAAATCCGACCGATTGAAGAGGTTTCAATACAGTTACTCTTGGCCTGCCACAACTTATGCAGGTTCTCGATGAGTCTTGGCTCAGTTTTATTCAGAATGGGCAGTGAAAGGGCGCCAATTTCCTCTAAGGAATACTGCTGGAACAGAATCGCAAGTAGTAGTCGTTTAGGATCCTTAATTGCCTGCTCTCCACCAATCAGCATAAAGGGTTTAATATGGCAGACCCGCTCGAAGCCATTCACATCCGCGATGAGCGCTTCACCGCCCCACAGAGATTGGTCGTCACCGAGTCCGGTGCCATCGAAACTAAAGCCTAATACTTTTTCTTTAACCTGATTGACAGCCATCACACTCAATATATGGGCATGATGATGCTGAATTTTTAATTGTTTAACCCCCTCGTTTTGTTCTGTAAATTGTTGTGCCCATTTGGAAGGGGCATACTCCGGGTGTTTATCACTGATGACAACTTTTGGACTGAACTGATACAGGCGCTTAAAGGTCGCCAATGTATGCTCAAAGTAGCTTTCGGCTTCTAAACTAAACAGATCACCGATATGAGGGCTTAGCACCATCTTGTCGGCGAACCCAAAGGCGATACTATTTTTTTGCTGTGCACCGACGGCAAGCTGATGCGATACGCTGCCAGCGGGGTTATGGATACTTAGTGGCGCGAAACCACGGGCAAGGCGCAACACCTGAACCTCATCACCGACACATTGAATGACACTGTCATCACAGGCGTTGATGATGGGACGGTTATGGTCGAGTATCGAATCGACAACATCCCCCAATTGATTAATGATCTCTTTCGCTTCACAAATGATCGGCTCACCGCTACGGTTAGCGCTGGTGGCCACGATGGGAATATTGAGCTCATTAAGAAGCAGAGAGTGCAGAGGTGTATAGGGTAAAAACACACCCAGCTTGTCTATGCCCGGGGCGATTGCGGGGCTCAAACCCGATGCACTTGAGTGACGCTTTGTCATGATAGTGATAGGTCTTTCAATCGAAGTGAGCTGCTCCCACTCAAATTGAGACCCTGTCACTATGGACTTTGCCATCTCGAGGTTGTTCACCATGACGGCTAATGGTTTTCCCGGACGTCTTTTTCGCTGCCTCAACAGCTCGACGGCGCTATGGTTGGTTGCATCACAAACTAAATGGAACCCTCCCAGCCCTTTAATGGCGACAATTTCGCCCTGTAATAAGCGCTCGACCGTTTCGGTTAGTGCGATATCAGCGTGGGCGACGACTTCTCCATCGCTCGAGAGCAGAGACAGCTGCGGTCCGCACTGCGGACAGCTGACGGGCTGAGCATGATAACGCCTGTCCATTGGGTCGAGATAAGATTTTTCACAGCTTGAACACATGGCGAAGTTTGCCATTGAGGTGTGTTTACGATCGTAAGGCAAGGCCTTAATCAATGTATATCTAGGCCCGCAATTGGTGCAGTTAGTAAACGGATAACGGTAGTGACGGTTATCTGGATCATTAATTTCATTTAAGCAGTCACCGCAGCAGCTCTTATCCGGAGACACTGCGACTACGGCATTCGAATTGCCATCACTTGCCACTATGATGAAATCCTGACTGTCATCGACAATGGCAATCGGCTTTGAGCTGAGTGTGTCGATGCGTGCGAGCGGGGGAGGCGAGTTTTCAAAACGGGCAATAAAACTGTCGATATTACTCTGTAACCCCTGAACTTCAATGGTTACCCCCTGACCATTATTAAGGACGAAGCCACTGAGCCGCTCACTCTTAGCGTAACGATAGACGAAGGGCCGGAAACCGACCCCCTGAACGATACCTGTGACTGTGATTTCAGCCCTTGCAGCCGACTCCGGCTGCAAGGAAGAGAGAGAGTGATTGTCTCTGGTTTCAATCATTATTTATTATCTTCGCTTCTTAAGGTAAAGTCCGCCGACAGCGAGGTTATTTCCATCGAGATCCAGCCTGTGGTTGACTTTCAGCGGGAAGTTTTTCCCCAGTCTCAATGATAACCTTTGGGTCAACACTTCGTTGGCAAACTCACTACCTGCCAGAACGACGGAATTGATCCCAATATTGAGATCCAGATGCTCAATCCAATTAGCTAAAAAGTCAGCCAGCGAATCTTGCATACCGAATGCCAATTTATGTGAGTCTCTATCGTCGGCTAACCGGAAACTTATCAGAGAGCCTAATGTTTTGCACCAGTTTAAACTTCTGTGTGCTTCACCTTTTGTCAGCGGGTAATCGACGCGTGGTGAATTTGAGCCTCTGTGAGCCATGGCGCAACTGATTAAGGCATCGGATAGCGCATCTTTAGTCAAGGCCTTCGTTGGAAGCCCGAGAATGATCGCCGCTATAGCCCAAAGGCTCTGCAGGTTATCCGTTGGCGCGGCTAAATTTAGATCCAGTAGCCTGAGATAATCATCCGGGTATTTCTGCTTGAACTTTTCAACCACTCCACGTTGAGGACTCTGCTCCAGATGGTGGTAGATGTCGTATCCAGTGCTCGGAAGCGTTGGCAGAGAGAAGAATAACTCTGCTTTCTTATCTTTGTCTTGAGTCACTATCTGGCCAGCCTGCTCCTGACTGAAGTAAATAACAGCGTTATTTTTAAACTGGCCACTCTCAAGATTTCCCGCGTGGAGGGCACAGATCCCGGCGTCGCTTCTTTCGACATCAGTTACATCGGCGTCCGAATGAGTACAGCTAATCAGTCCCTTTTTCCACTTAGCCACTACGCCCTTGAAGCTCGCCTCATCGTGCAATGGTTCAGGGGTGTTTTCTAAAACGACTATGGGGTCGTTATTATCTGTTTCAGTGGATATTTTACTCCATGCCGACTGGATCCAAACCATAGGCTTGCTGAGATTGTCGGCATGAAAATAGACCCAATCGATCCCTTTCTGCCTTAATATTTCACACAGAACGACCACGGCGCGATTATAGGCAAAGCAGATATCATAAAGAGGCGCATCCAGTTTTGGGTGTTCGTTAACAGGACGGGCGGTGATTAACGGCTTTTCGATACTCGAGAGAGCTAAAATTTGGTGATCTTTCAGGTGGAACTGAGCGTTAAGTGTATTGGGGTTACAGATAAGTAGCTTATCCCGGCCTGTATTACTTAACGGAGAAAGACTCAATGTTATGGTGTCTTTGTTTGGAAGTTTAGCTTCACCATCTCTTAGTAAGGCATCAGCAATTGAAACGATGTCGGTATAGGAGAGGCCTAAGTGCTCTTTATGAAGACGGCTTCGGCCATGGCAGCAGTCACACTTCAGGGAGATATCGCCAAAGAGAGGGGATTGGTTATCCCCGAAAAGCGGCAGACACTGCTGACAAAATTCCTGCTCTACCTTGGCATCGGGTAATAGTTGATGGCTACCCATACGAGAATCTATAAGAGATATGCGTGAATCTGTCAGCCAGACTGAAATAAGGAAATCTTGTGCAATCGCATCGGCGAGGGATTCAAGTTCCTTTAACTCACCCTGGGCCTCGATAAAATAGACCTGCTCTTGGTAACCTACAGTGATATTCAGCTGGTCATGATTAAGATATTGATTACACAGGTGTGCATAAAGGGGAACCTGTCTCGAGCAGGTAAATTCAAACCTAATATTCTTCATTATAATTAACACCGCGTTTGTATGACTCGGGGATTAAGGTATTGATATCTGTTTCGTTGATGCGTTCACAGCCGAAATTAAGCTGATTAAGATGTGCTAAAAGTGTTTTCTCCATGAGTGGAACTGCAGCCTCAACCATAGGGGTTAAACCTAAGGTCATAGGTTCGAGTACAGTTGGAGTGACCCCGAGGATAAAGGTTTTAGGACGATCGCCTACCATATCCATCATGTTCAATGTTTGCAGCATCTCTACTTCATGAGCACTGCCTTGCCAGTCGATCTCTGCCGGGGCTTTATCGAAATCGAAGAAATAGACTTGCCCGGGTTCGACATCATGGGCATTGACCGTATCGACCACAATTAAGTAGTCATATTGACAGATAATAGGGATTAAACCTTGGGCGAGGGTGCCACCATCTGTAATATCCAGCTGGTCACTCTCATGGCTGAACTTATAATTTTCAGCGATATAATTGACGAAATGTACACCGATACCTTCATCTGCGTACAGGACATTGCCAATACCTAGCAGCAATACCTTCATTAAAACCTTGCCTTGTTGTTAGTGACTATCATCATCGATAAGTAAGGTTTATACCTGCTTTCAACACCACTTTCTATCCATGAATTTATAGTGATCAGATAATAATGGTCTAAAAATAATAAAAGTACGCCGACAGAATCGGCGTACCCTGACATTGCTTAGTGACGACAATATCTACTTGTGTTTCTTGTGGTAATCATAACCAGAGACAATAGAATCTACAGAGTTATGCTTGAACCTGATACCCGACCATACGGCCATGTATACATGGACAAGAACGAAGATGACAAATACCCAAGTCAGGTAATGGTGCCAAATTCTTACTTGTGCCAGTCCACCCATCTGTGCGGTGATCCAACCTGCTGCATCCCACATCATGCCACCCATTCCAAGGTGGTAGACGTTGGCATACAGTACCAGGCCAGTGATACAGATAATCAGAGCCACAAATGAGATCAATACATAGGTTGTGAACTGTAATGGTCCATAAACACCCGCTTTATTCAGGTGCCCCATCCATAAGTATGATTTCAAGTTTTTAACCCAGCTACTTACACTCGATGCATCCCGGAAAGATCGACGTTCAATGTCGCTCTTGCCGAAGAAGAAGAGGTAAAAGCGCACCAGGGTGATGGCCGTTAACGCAAAGCCAAACACTAAGTGAGCAAAGCGGATATAACTTTGAACCTGAATATCGTTAGTTTCAGGTGCCACTAAAAATGGCCAAGATATATAAAATCCTGTGATAACCAGAACGAGTATCGACAGCGCACGGAGCCAGTGAAAAATCCGGATCGCAGGGCTGAAGATCAAGTCTCTAGTATGGGTCGCAGAATGATTCATTTTGCTATCCCTCCCTTAGTGATTATTGGCCGTTGGGATCGATACGGAATTCACCCAACTCTTGTCCCTTAAAGTCCATAACATGTACAGAACAAGCCATACAAGGGTCAAATGAGTGAATGATTCGTATGACTTCCAATGGCTTAGTTGGATCTTCCAACTTAAGACCAATCAAAGAAGCTTCATAAGGACCCATCTTTCCGTTAGCATCGACTGGGCCTGCGTTCCAGGTTGTCGGTACTACGGCTTGATAGTTCTCTACCAGACCACCTTTAATACGTATCCAGTGACTTAGCATGCCTCGTGGGGCTTCGATCATCGAGTGTCCAACGTACTCCTGACTGGAATCCATTTCAGGTTTAACGTAGGTAGACTCATCAGACTGCATGTTTACCAGCATCGCATCGAACGTCTTAAGACCTTCTTCAGCGACAATTACTGTCTGTAACATACGCGCCGCAGTACGGCCTAAGGTAGTGAATAGGGCTTCTACAGGTAAACCAGTGGCTTCAAGCAGGCCGTTGACTGAATCAACAACAACCTTGTTGCCTTTGGCGTAACTCACGAGCAAGCTTGCAAGTGGACCCACTTCCATTGGCTCATCGTCGTAGCGTGGAGACTTAACCCAAGAGTACTTACCGTCGCCATCGAGCGTAGGTAGCTTACCGTAGACTGTGTCACGCTCAACAAAACCTGTGTAGTCAGGAACCGTCGTTCCGTCATACGGATGCTGTGCACCGTCGGCTTTGTACCAGGCGTGGGTCACGTCTTCCTTGATGAGATCCGGGTTGATGTCGGTCACACCGGCAAGATCGCCATTCATGATCACACCCTGATCGAACATGTACTGACCATCGGCCAATACGAAGTCGTTGGTTGCCATGAAGTTCTTCACGTTTACGCCACCAAGTACACTTGGCTCGCCACCAAATGCTGCCGCAGCCATAACGATATCGGCTTTATAGGCACGGTGAATGAAGTCAGTCACGATTGCGTGTTTCTGCTTCCATTCCTGCAAGCGCGCAGGGCTCAACATATCACGAACCGAAGTCACACCACCTACAACCAAAGATTGTGGATGAGGGGACTTACCACCGAAGATGGCTAACATCTCAGCTGCGACACGTTGAACTTCAAGTGCCTTAAGGTAGTGAGATAGGGCGATTAGGTTTTGCTCAGGTGTAAACTTGTAAGTGCCGTTACCCCAATAAGCGTTAGCGAATGGGCCAAGTTTACCGGTTTCAACGAAACCTTTTACTCGCTCTTGTACGGCACGTAGTTCACCTTCACCGGCAGCAATAGGCTTATCGGTATACTTAAGCGCTTCTTGCGCCGCAGCTGCTGGATCGGCACTTAGTGCAGATACGACATCTACCCAGTCCAAGCCATGCAGGTGATAGAAATGAACGATATGGTCATGCATGTACAGAGAAGTCTGCATTAATGAACGCAGGTATTTAGCATTAAGCGGGATCTGAGTTCCTAATGCATCTTCAACTGCTTCAATACCGGCACGGTAATGAGAATAAGTACAAACACCACAAATTCTCTGTACGATCAGTCCGACATCCATAGGGGTACGACCCTTGAGGATGACTTCGATGCCGCGCCATAGGGTAGATGATGACCAAGCTTTGTTAATTACATTGTTTTCGTCGACTTCGACTTCGACGCGCAAGTGACCCTCAATACGGGTAATGGGATCGATAACTACACGCTTACTCATTGATTACTCCTCCAGTGGCTTGGCGAAAATGCTGGTAACGGCATGGGCGCCAATACCCACTGCAGTTGCTCCAAGAATGACGGCACCTACGGTGTCCGCAGTTGCATCAATTCCATGGAGGAGTTGTCTGCCAAGTGGCTTTTCAAAGTCAGCCATATCATCCCAGAAATTTGGCTCTGAGCAGCCCATACAACCATGTCCTGCAAGCACTGGCCAACTGGTATGATGGTTAAATCTTTCGGTAGGGCAGTTGTTGTAGGTATAAGGACCCTTACAACCGACCTTGTAGAGGCAGTAGCCCTCTTTAGCACCTTGATCGCCAAACTCTTCGACGAACTCACCGGCATCGAAACGACCACGACGTTCACAGTTATCGTGAACACGAGCACCGTAAGCCCATTTAGGGCGATTGAACATATCGAGCGCTGGAAGTTTGCCAAACATGATGAAATACATCAGTGTTCCGACAATGTTCTTCTCACTTGGAGGACAACCACCTAAGTTAATCACTGTCTTGTCTACAACTTCATGTACGCCTTTTGCACCGGTTGGGTTAGGCGAAGCGGCTTGAATACCACCGAAAGCTGCACAGGTACCTACCGAAATAATCGCCGCAGCGCCATCGGCAGCATGCTTGATGATTTCGAGGCCTGTGTGACCTTTACAACCAACAGTCAGGTAAGCACCGTTGTTTGCCGTAGGTACCGCACCTTCTACTGCAAGAAGGTAGTTGCCGTGGTAGGCCTCCATTGCGTGTTCAAGGTTCTCTTCAGCTTGCCAGCCTGCTGCGGCCATCAAGGTTTCATGGTATTCCAATGAAACATGATCGAAGATAAGAGAATCAAGATTAGGTGTATCGGTTCTTATTAAAGACTCAGAACAACCTGTACACTCGGCCATATGTAACCAGATTAACGGCACTCTATCGGCAAGTTCCGCGGCTTCCGCGACAAGCGTACTGAATGGAAGGGGTAGAGCAAGCATCGCTGTTACAGATGCACTCCACTTCATAAAATCACGGCGGGTGATGCCGTTTTCTTTCATTTTGCTAGTTAATGACTGTCCGTCTCGGGATTTGAGTTGGCGCAGCATATCCAAACGCGCCTGTCCCTGTCGATATAGGGCTGCATGTGTGTCCATGTTAAACCTTTGTTGTTGTTATGGAGTTGAATTGTTTTTGCTCACTTTTCAGAAACAAGTCTATGCCTAAAAAAATCGAGAATATTGACTCACATCAAGCTTTATCGTGCTTGAGACGAAAGTCGTGCATTAGATTTCATCAATATGAGCTAGATCATCTTTCAGCATTAATGTGGGTCAAAATGTCTCAGCCTGAAAATTTACCTGTTGATGCTCACATAAATAAAAATCAGTAAATCTAGTGATTTAAAGGGGAAAACCTGGTTTTTTAGACTGAATAAAACATGCATATTATAAGCAGTTTTGAAATGTTAACTATTTGGTTCACTTGTTATTTATTACACTAACCCAACAAAATTAATTATTTAGATTAGCTTTGTTGAATGTTTTCTATACAGCTTGTTAATTTATTATGTAAACTGAAGTTAAGACAAACCACAGGGGAAGAAAATGGATTCAATTAAAGTTACCGAATATATGGACCGTCAACCCGTGCTGCTTACACCCGAAATGTCGTTGGCTGCAGCGGTCGACGCCTTATTAGAGAAGAAAAAGCTGGGGGCACCTGTTGTAGATGCTTCGGGTCAACTCGTTGGTTTCCTGTCTCAACAGGATTGCATGTCTGTGATGCTAAAAAGCAGCTACCACTGTGATTTAGTGGCTAATGTAGAGGACTGCATGCGCAGCGATGTGCTCTGGGTATCACCCGATGACAGCGTTTTAAGGCTAGCGGAACAGATGTTGGGGCCTAAACCGAAAGTATACCCGGTCGTAGAAGAGGGTAAGGTGATTGGCACCATAAATCGCACCGATGTACTCAATGCCATCAACAAGTATATGCAGCAATGCTACCTCGCTCCGGCTTAGACTCTTTTTGTAACGAATATTTCTAATATAGTTAATCATTTATAGCTAAGCATTACTTCTGACTGCGGGCTTGCCCGCAGTGCCATATTTCAAACTTCCATTCTTTAATCTGCACTTCGATATCGCTAATCAAGCATTTATATAGACAATTATGAGGCTCATTGATCGGTGAGTCCTTTTTCTGTGGGCATTCCGGTCAGGGCAAATTTTCATATACCCAGCTATGCTAGATGAAAGATGGGGTTAACTGGTTCTCATCGCCTGTCACAGTCACAATGAACGATGCTTGGATATGTGCATTGAATAATTACCAAAGCCTCCTCTGAAAGGATTGTCAAAGTAGATGGTTTTAAGGATTATGATGAAAAAATTTCATATTTTCCTATTTCTAATGGCTAATCTGCTTATGGCTGCGCAGGGCACGGCAGAGGGCGCAGAACTTAAGTTTGTTACCCATGATTTTCCCCCTTTTAGTCATGAAAGTGGTGGGACGCTATCGGGAGCGGCTATCGATATTGTTCGTCAAACATGTAGCGAGATAGAGATAAGCTGTCCCATCGAACTATTACCCTGGAAACGATCGCAATTTAAAGTCAAAAGGGGGCAGGCACAGGCAATGTTCGTCATTGGCTGGAATAATAAACGTGACCAGTGGCTGACGTTTTCTCCACCGCTTTTAAAAACCCAGTATGGATTCTTCGTTAACAGAACTAACCCACTAGACTATCAGTCACTTTCAGACTTGGCCGGGGCTAAAGTAGGTGTGCTTGAATCATCTAATACCTCAGATCATCTTAAAAAGATCCGCCAGCAGATGATCGAGTTAAACCTCGACCCTATAACTATTCAAGGGATCCATGACAATAAGCTGGTGTTTAAGATGTTAGATAATGAAGGTCGCAATATTGAGATGATCTATTCCAACAGGGATGTAGGTAACACGGTTATAGCCCAATATGATTTGCAGAATATTCGTTATGCCGGCCCGAATGAAGAGCTGTATTATTATATCGGCTTTGGTCGCAAGCATGCGGATAAGGATCTGGTAGGTCGCTTTAACCGTGGTTTTATTAAGCTACAACAAACCGGTGTTATCCAAAGTATTTTGGCTGAGTATAATCTGCAATCAGTTGACCCCGACTGAGCAGTGGTGTCTCTTATATATGGCTTAGTCGTGGTAGCACTTCTGTTTGAGTTCTCATGTAGGTCACTACTATTGAGTGGACAGTTAGCTTATCTCTCTTCACTGAGGGCTCGATGATACCCGTAATTTACGGCCAATAGAGTAAATTTTCCATACCAATAACCGCTTATCCTTGCTAGGATCCCTTTTTTGATCCTGGTAATGGAATCTGGACTTGAGTTCGCAACAACACCCTCTATCGAATACATATCTAAAACAGTGCTATCAAGCCGATGCTTCTCGCATAAGACGACGCCTTTACAGACTCAATAAAGAGGCCGATTCAGATAAGAAACGTCTCACACTCGAGAAGCTTGAAGCACAAGCGGTTGAAGCCTTTGAGAAGGTAGAGCGGAGACGTCAAGGGCGTCCGGAAATAAGTTATCCTGAAAGTCTGCCCATCTCACAGAAGCGTGAAGAGATTGCCAGGGCTATTGCGGGTCACCAGGTTGTGATTATTGCCGGTGAAACGGGATCGGGAAAAACGACTCAGTTACCTAAAATCTGCCTCGAGTTGGGTTTAGGTTGTCGTGGCTTGATTGGTCATACTCAGCCAAGACGATTAGCTGCCCGGAGTGTCGCCAGTCGAGTCGCCGATGAGCTTAAGAGCCCGCTGGGTGAGGTCGTTGGTTTTAAAGTTCGATTTGCCGATGCTATCAATAGCGACTCTTATATCAAGTTAATGACTGATGGTATCTTGCTGGCCGAACTTACCAACGATAAATTCCTGGTTCAGTATGACACTATCATCATTGATGAGGCCCATGAGCGTAGCCTCAATATCGACTTCATCTTAGGTTATCTGAAAAATGTCCTGAAGAAGCGGCCCGATCTTAAGGTGATTATCACCTCGGCAACTATCGATCTCGACAAGTTTTCAAAGCACTTCGGTGATGCACCTGTCATCGAGGTATCGGGGCGAACCTATCCGGTTGAGACCCGTTTCAGACCACTGGTGCGTGATAGTGATGAAGATCTGGACCTTACCGAAGGGATATTTGAAGCGGTCGACGAACTGACAGCGGAAGGACCGGGTGACATTCTCATCTTTATGAATGGCGAGCGTGAAATTCGCGATGTGGCCGATCAGTTAAACCGACGTCAATATCGAGATACCGAGATATTACCTCTCTATGCTCGCCTCTCTTATGGCGAGCAATCGAAAGTGTTTAAGAGCCATGTGGGTCGCCGTATCGTCCTGGCCACCAACGTGGCCGAGACCTCCTTGACGGTACCCGGCATTCGATACGTTATCGATCCAGGTACGGCGCGTATCAGTCGCTACAGTTATCGCACTAAGGTTCAGCGCCTGCCAATTGAGCCCATCTCACAAGCCAGTGCCAATCAGAGGCAGGGGCGTTGTGGTCGTGTGGCACCGGGGATCTGTATTCGGCTTTACGCCGAAGATGATTTTACCAGCCGTCCGGAATTTACCGATCCTGAGATCCTGCGTACCAACCTGGCGTCCGTTATCCTGAAAATGCTTTCGATAGGTCTTGGTGACATAGAAGCTTTTCCATTTATTCAGCCACCGGATCAGCGTTATATCCGGGATGGTTTTTTGCTACTCGAAGAGTTAGAAGCCGTTCAGAAAGCCAAAGGTCGTTTAGGATTAACACCACTGGGCAAGCAGTTAGCTCATATCCCTGTGGACCCTCGACTGGCGCGGATGGTTATTCAGGCCAATCAAAATGGCTGTCTGCATGAGGCACTGGTTATCACCTCGGCGTTATCGATACAAGATCCACGCGAACGTCCGATGGATAAGAAGCAGGCGGCCGATGAAGTCCACAAGAAGCACAGTGACAAGAATTCTGACTTCGTCTCTTTCGTCAACCTGTGGGACCATCTTAAGGTTCAGCAGAAACAATATTCTTCCAGCCAATTCAGAAAGCAGTGTAAGAAGGAGTTTCTCGCTTACCTGAGGGTACGTGAGTGGCAAGATCTCTACGTTCAGTTGAAGCAGGCAGTACATGATCTAAAATGGCGTCTCAATACTGAACCCGCCGATTATGAACTGTTGCATAAAGCCTTGCTGACAGGCTTGCTCAGCCATGTAGGCTTTAAAGATAAAGACAATGAATATTTAGGGGCTCGTAACCGTAAATTCTTCGTGTTTCCCGGTTCGCCTCTGGCGAAGAAGGGGCCGAAATGGATCATGGCGGCAGAACTGACCGAAACCTCGCGCCTGTTTGCCCGTTGCTGTGCCAAAATTCAACCGGAATGGATCGAGCCGTTAGCCGGACATCTGGTGAAGAAAAATTACCTTGAGCCTCATTTTGAAGCCAAACAGGGCAGTGTTGTAGCACTCGAAAATCAAGTCTTGTATGGCCTTACTATTGTTAATCGTCGCAAGACACAATACGGACCGGTGAACGCCGTTGAAGCTCGTGAGATCTTTATTCGTAGTGCCTTAGCCGATGGCGAGCTAAAAACCAATGAATCTTTCTTCATTAAAAACCGAAGCTTACTTAAAGAAGTTGAGGCCTTAGAGCACAAGTCGCGTCGTCGTGACATCCTGGTCGACGAGCAGGTTTTAGTCGACTTCTATGAGCCGCGCATTCCTGAGGGGATCTATAACGCGCCTAAGTTTTTCAGTTGGTGGAAGGTCGAACGTAAAAAGAGTCCGGATCTATTGGACTTCGAACGTGAGCAGTTGATGCAGCGTGGCGATAGTCATATCTCTGCTCTGGATTTTCCGGATTTCTGGCATCAGGGTAACCTTAAGTTATCTGTTAGCTATCATTTTGAGCCTTCGGCTGAAGATGACGGCGTTGCGATTCATGTGCCGGTAGCCCTGCTTAATCAGATCGAAGATGTGGATTTTGACTGGCAGGTGCCGGGCCTCAGGGAGGAGAAGTGCATTGCACTGATTAAATCCCTGCCTAAAGCGATACGCCGTAACTTTGTTCCTGCACCGGATTATGCCAAAGCCTGTATGCAGGCCATGAAACCTTTCGAGATGAGTTTAATCGATGCTATGTGCAAGCAGTTGCTTCGCATGAGTGGTGTGCGTGTCGGTGCTGAAGCGTTCGATGTTAGCCAGTTGAGTAAACATCTGCTGATCAACTTCAAAGTAGAAGATGACAAAGGTAAGTTGGTTGCTCAGTCCCGTGACATTGAACAGCTCAAAGCCAGTTTGCAGGGGGAGGTTTCTCACGCTATTCGTCAGGTGGCGGACTCGGGGATCGAAAAATCTGATCTGATAGAGTGGTCTTTCGGCGATCTGCCGAGCCAATTCCAGCAGAAGAAAGGGAACTTCGAGGTTAAAGCTTTCCCTGCTCTGGTTGATGACAGAGAAAGTGTATCGATCAAATTGTTCGATGATGAGAATGAAGCGATTCGGGCACACCGCTCGGGTCTGCAACGCCTCTTGTTGATCAACATCCCCTCACCGGTGAAACATCTGCAAAAAACCTTGCCTAATAAGGCGAAGTTGGCGATGTACTTTAATCCATTTGGCCAGGTACAGATTTTAATCGATGATATTTTAGCGGCTGCTGTGCAGCAGTTACTCGATGAGAAAGGCGTCGATGTTCGCTCACAGAGCAACTTCGAACAGGCGAAAGACTGGGTCAGGCAGGAGCTCAACCCAACAGCTGCAAAACTTGCGTTAAAAGTCGAAGAGATACTGACGCTCTACCAGAAGATCAAGAAGCGATTGAAGGGCAAGATAAGTCTGGATATCGCCTTTGCTATGAGTGACATTCAAACGCAACTGGACCAGTTGGTATTTAAGGGCTTCGTTGAACGATGCGGCTGGCAGCGTCTTCCGGATATGGTGCGCTATCTGAAGGCCATCGATAACCGATTAGATAAGCTACCGGTTGACCCGAATCGAGACCGACTCCATATGCAAAGTATCAATAATGTTCAAAAGGAGCTCGAGGCACAACTGGCTAAGATCCCCAGATCGGTTGCTACACCAGAGTCACTGCTCGACGCGCGTTGGATGATTGAGGAGTATCGGGTTTCATGTTTTGCTCAGGTACTAGGCACGGCTTATCCGATCTCTGAAAAGCGGATTTTGAACCGAATTAAAGAGAGTTAAGCTCTTCTTTCCTCTCTCAACAAACGTTCGCTTTGTACAGAAAAAGCGCAGAATTATTTTCTGCGCTTTTTTTATTTCAGCCGGATTTAGCCCCATCTCTGTCCTTGAATCAAAGCCGTTTCTCTCCTCATCTGCCTGCGGCTTCTATCATCACGGGCTTAAGCATATGTTAAACGCTTTATTTTTAAACACACCTTTTGTGAGCCATGTATCCATTTAGCGATAGCTTTACATCTGATTAACCAGCTGGTAGGGAACTATTGTGACTTGGATCACGTTAAAACATGTTCTAGATCATGGTAATTATTTGAATGTTTGATTTTTAAGCTAAAATAGATGGATGCTTTTGTTGATCTGTATCAAGTTTTACATAAGAATGGTGACGCATGTCATGCTGCATGAGCTTTACCAAGTTAGAGGTATACAGCTTGCTAACTCATTACGAGTACTATTTTCGTCAAGTTAACAACTTGGTTGAAATATTACATATCAACCATCAAATTTGAGTCAAAAATGATGGCTCACCATGTGCAGGGCTTTCGCCCCACGTTGGAGGACTTATGAGTTCCAGTGCCGAAGCAGAGAGCGAAGAAGAGAAAAGTGTACAGCTTAAAACCTTTATTTTTCTCACCGTCTTTCTCGCTCCTTTTGTATCGGTACATTTGGGATTGGGATTTTCATCTCTAGTCGTCCAATCTGCACCATTTCAGAATTTTTCCAAGATAGATAAGGAACGCCCACATGTCGTTAGCTGAGGCGCATATCTCAAGCCTACTAGTCCAGGTTAGCCCTGAGCACTTAAATACAACGAAAAAGCTCATAGAAGAGTTTGAAGAAGCCGAAATTTATGGCGTTAATGAAGTCGGAAAAATTGTTGTTGTCTTAGAGACCCAAACACAAGGCTTTATTACTGACGTGATTGAAAAAATAAATAATATGCCAGGAGTGCTTGGTGCAACAATGGTTTATCACCAAATTGATGTCGAACCAGATACCAGCAATCAAACGCCTGATAACAAATATAATGTTAGCGAGGAACAAGTATGAAAATGTCCAGACGTGAGTTTATCAAAGCAAATGCAGCAGCTTCAGCTGCAGCGCTTGCTGGTGTGACTCTTCCCGCCACAGCAACGAACTTAATCGCATCAAGCCAAGAGTCAAAAATTCATTGGGATAAAGCACCTTGCCGTTTTTGTGGTACTGGTTGCTCCGTACTTGTTGGTACTCAGGAAGGTAAAGTTGTTGCCACCCAAGGTGACCCAGAAGCTCCTGTAAATAAAGGCCTTAATTGTATTAAAGGTTACTTTCTTTCAAAAATTATGTATGGCTCAGACAGGTTAACTCAGCCGCTGTTACGTCAAACTAATGGTAAGTTTGATAAGAACGGTGATTTTGCTCCAGTAAGCTGGGATCAAGCTTTCGATATCATGGCTGAGAAGTGGAAAACGGCTTTAAAAGAGAAAGGGCCTACCAGTGTGGGTATGTTTGGCTCTGGTCAGTGGACGGTAATGGAAGGCTATGCTGCATCTAAGATGATGAAAGCAGGTTTCCGCTCTAACAACATCGACCCTAACGCGCGTCACTGTATGGCCTCTGCTGTTGGCGGCTTTATGCGTAGCTTTGGTATCGATGAACCTATGGGCTGTTATGATGACTTCGAAGAAGCCGATGCCTTCGTATTATGGGGCTCTAATATGGCAGAGATGCATCCTATTTTATGGAGTCGCATCACCGACCGTCGCTTAAGTCACCCTCATGTTAAAGTGAACGTCTTATCAACCTATTACCATCGTTCATTTGAGCTTGCTGATAAAGGTTTTATCTTTAAGCCACAGTCAGACTTAGCTATTGCCAACTTTATTGCTAACTACATTATTGAAAACGACGCAGTAAATTGGGACTTTGTTAATAAGCACACTCATTTCAAGCAAGCCACTACAGATATTGGTTACGGTTTAAGAGACGAGCACCCGCTACAGAAAAAGGCTGCTAACCCTAACGTTGGTAAAGTTCAAGCTATCGACTTTGAGCAGTACAAAAAATCCGTTGCGCCATATACAGCCGCAAAGACTGCCGAGATGACAGGGCTTAGCGAAGATCAGCTTGTGACTCTGGCTAAGCAGTTTGCCGATCCTAAGATTAAGGTGATGTCACTTTGGACCATGGGTATGAACCAACACACTCGTGGTGTATGGATGAACTCACTGGTTTATAACATCCACCTACTTGTTGGAAAAATATCACAGCCAGGTAATGGACCATTCTCACTGACGGGTCAGCCATCGGCTTGTGGTACAGCACGTGAAGTGGGAACTTTCTCACACCGTTTACCTGCAGATATGGTTGTTGCTAACCCTAAGCACCGTAAACTTGCTGAGAAATTATGGAAGATCCCTGAAGGTACGATTCCACCAAAGCCTGGCTTCCATGCCGTTTTACAAGACCGTAAGCTTAATGATGGTGCGCTTAATGCCTATTGGACTATGTGTAACAACAACATGCAGGCCGGTCCAAACATCAATGAGGAGCGCTTACCGGGTTACCGTAATCCAGATAACTTTATCGTCTGCTCAGACCCTTACCCAACAGCAACTGCACAAGCCGCTGATTTGATTCTTCCAACAGCGATGTGGGTAGAGAAAGAGGGCGCTTATGGTAATGCTGAACGTCGTACACAGGTTTGGTACCAGCAAGTTGCGGCTCCAGGTGAAGCTAAATCGGATCTGTGGCAGATAATGGAATTTGCGAAGCGCTTCAAAATTGAAGAAGTGTGGAGTGAAGAGCTTATCGCTAAGATGCCAGAAGTACGTGGCAAAAACATGTGCGAAGTGCTGTTTGAAAACGGCCAAGTGAACAAGTTCCCATTATCAGAGGCTCAAGCGCTGAATGATGATGCGAAAGATCAAGGTTACTACGTACAGAAAGGTATGTTCGAAGAGTATGCAAGCTTTGGTCGCGATCATGGTCATGATCTAGCCCCATACGATCGCTACCATCAAGAGCGAGGTTTACGCTGGCCTGTAGTCGATGGTAAAGAGACTAAGTGGCGCTTTAAAGAGGGTTCAGATCCTTATGTAGGTAAAGGCAAAGGTTTTGAGTTCTATGGTAAGCCAGATGGTAGAGCATGGATCATCTCAGCTCCATATGAGGCACCACCAGAGTCTCCAGATGATGAGTTCAACCTGTGGTTATGTACTGGCCGTGTATTAGAGCATTGGCATACAGGTACCATGACACGCCGTGTCCCCGAGCTTTACAAGGCCGTGCCTGATGCACTTTGTTTCATGCATCCGGATGATGCTAAATCACATGGTGTACGCCGTGGTGATGAAGTGTTAATGAGCAACAAACGTGGTGAGGTCCGTGTGCGTGTTGAGACAAGAGGTCGTAACCGTCCACCAAAAGGCTTAGTGTTTGTTCCATTTTTCGATGCTCGTATTCTAGTCAACAAGCTGATTTTAGATGCAACTGACCCTCTGTCAAAACAGACAGATTTTAAAAAGTGTCCAATAAAAATTACTAAAGTGGGATAAGGCGGGTTTAACATGAACAAGTTACTTTTATTAACAATCAGTTTGAACTTAGTCCTGATAAGTGCTTTTGCTATCAGTGAGGAACGTGGCATCGGTGGTGTTGAGTCTTTGCGCGGGAGTGCTGAGTTAGAAACAACAAGAGCCGCCGATCCTTTGAAGAGAGTACCCCGTGACCAGGTGGATATTGAAAGCAGTTATGTCTTTCAGCCACCACTGATCCCTCATCACATCAGAAGCTATGAAGTCTCTCTTAATGCAAATAAGTGCTTATCATGCCATGGCTGGAAAAATGCCAAGCAGATGGGAGCCACGAAAATCAGTGTGACTCACTTTACTAATCGAAACGATGAAGTGTTGGCTGATGTTTCTCCCAGAAGATACTTTTGCTTGCAGTGCCACGTGACACAATCAGATGCGAAACCGTTAGTGGGTAATACCTTCGAACGTGTTCAGTCACTGCAAAAATAAAATAGGCAGGTAATAATATGAAATGGATTATTAACGCCTTAAAAGGCTTCTGGGGCATATTGAGGCGGCCCAGTAAAGCCGCTGTAGGTATCGTTCTATTTATGGGCTTTGCAGGTGGACTGATATTCTGGGGTGCATTTAACACAGGTATGGAAGCGACAAACACTGAAGAGTTTTGTTCTGGATGTCACGCGCCAATAGTGGCAGAAATTCAAGAAACTATTCACTACGCAAACCGCTCTGGTGTTCGTGCTATCTGTTCAGATTGTCACGTACCTCATGCTTGGACGGATAAAATTGTGCGTAAGGTTCAGGCTTCTAAAGAGCTGTTTGCATATTTTGTTACTCAAACCATTAACACACCAGAGAAGTTCAAAGAGCGACGCGCTCATTTAGCCGAAAGGGAGTGGGCAAGGCTGAAAAAGAACGACTCTTTAGAGTGTCGTAACTGTCATAACTTTGATTATATGGACTTCTCAGAGCAGAGCCCACGCAGTGTAAGACAGCACTCTACTGCTCTTGCCAGTGGTGACAATACTTGTGTGGATTGCCATAAAGGTATCGCGCATAAGCTGCCAGATATGCATAAAGTTGACGGTTGGCAATAAGGAGCCTACATGAGTACATTAGAGAGTGTTATTTGGCATGTTCTTGGCTACAGCGCCATGCCTGTCATTATATTAGCGGGATTTGCAGTGGTTGCTGCAGCCTCTATTTGGATTCTTTCCAAAACAGCAGATAAGTAATACCAAGCAGTATAAGAAAGGGATCTACTCAGCGTGTTTTTTGGCAACTAATTCAAGGCGAATGGATGATGGAATGGTTGTTCCCTTGTGAGGCCATTCAACGCAGAAGTTGGCAGCCAAAAACACGCCTAACAGGCGAGTTTTAGCGCATCGGGTGCTGTGTTAACGAGCTTGAGCGTAGAACAACTATGCGCTTCACTCGTTGCCTTGCCTCTGAAGCGCTAAATTCTCGCTGAGCGATCACATCTTTATACTGATTGGTATAAGCACTTATACCGATTGGTATAAAAATATAAGATGCAATAAACCTAAAAGCCTGACTTTAATCTTAAAGTCAGGCTTTTTTATTCGCTGCGCTTCACTGAACTAACTCTTAGGTCATAATGCGCGCCTAGCGCCTAGAGCACTAGACTTGCTGTACCGATTCAATGATCATCTCTCTAAGCCAGCGATGGCTTGGGTCGAAATCAAAATGTTTGTGCCAAAGTAGCACATAAGCACCGGGCACCAGTTCCAGGGGGATATCTAAGGTCGTCAGCGAAAATTGATGGCTCATCTGGGCGGCGTATTTGGCCGGGCAACAAAGCAGCAGCTCACTATTTTCACACAAGTGCATGGCGCTGTGAAAATCAGTTAAATTTACTGCAATATCCCGCTTTTGATGTTCCAGATTAAGAACATCATCTAGTAACCAATGCTCAAAACCACCAAAAGTAACCTGAAGGTGACGGTATTTTAGAAAGGTCTCTAAATTCCAGGGCTCATTAAGCAAGGGATGCTTACTACTGACCAGACAGACCGGGTGATCACGCAGCAGCTCCACATAGTTAAGATCGCCGGGAATATTATTCATGTGCAACAATGAACGTTTATCCCACTCCCGGCAGGCGATCCCCAGATCTATTTCGCAGCGAAGTAGCTTATCCATACTCTCTGTGTGCCAGGTTTGGCTATCCAGTTTGATACCGGGCGCTTGCTGCAATAGCTCTGGCATAAAATGTGGGTAGGTTAACGAGTAAGCCGTCTCAACAATATTGAGTCTGAATTTTCTCTGGCTTAACTCAGGCTCAAATTCATCTGGTCGGGTTAATTGGGCGACCTGATTGAGTACTTGTCGCAGATCCGGGGCCAGCAGCATTGCCTTAGGGGTGGGCCTCAATCCATAAGCCGTTCTTTCAAAGAGCGGGTCATCGAAAGTGAGTCTCAACCTGGCGAGCTGTTTACTTACCGCCGATTGACTCAAATGAAGCCTGGCTGCCGCTGCGGTGACACTTTGCTCTTCCAGTAAAACTTCAAGGACGCTTAGCAGGTTAAAGTCGAAATTTTTCAATCTGTTACCGTTTTATAAACTTAAGTTGAACGTTCAGGTCTGTTGACCTTTCATTATTTGAAACTTGTTGCCTCAGGGAAGGCCGATAGAGGCGTGGAATCTATCGTCTGGTTATTCCAGCTATGCCTACACTTTCTCATCATAGAGGGTTTCTGAATAAGGGGAAAGCCGTTAAATATAGTGTCGATTGGGATTGCTTCGTATAAAGACAGGAATACCACTATTTATTTCACATGTAACTCTTCTGCTTTAATTGACAGAAATAACACTGTTAATCCATAGTTATAAGGTTTGGTGTTAGTTTTAACTATCATTGGAGTACGCGAGTGTCCGATATCCGACAGAATAAGCTATTCACTCTCCTGTTGCTGTGCATTGTATGGTTAAGCTTTGATGCGCATGCTTTGTTCGATCCTAAGATGAAAGCCGCAGAGTATTGGGTCACCAATGAGTTTCAACCCTCTACCTTGACTCAAGTCGAGCAGATGCAGGAGATGAGTTGGTTTGTTGAGGCCAGTAAGCCCTATTTCGGCTTGCAGATCCGGGTGGTGTCGGAGCGAATCGCCACCCACGGCTATGAAGCCAGCGTACTGGCAAAAGCATTCTTTGAAATAACCGGCATTCATGTCGTCCATGAATTAACCGGTGAAGATGATGTCATCAACAAACTTTCCGCGCAGATCTTTACCCAACAGAATCTCTACGATGCCTACATCAATGACAGCGACCTGATTGGTACCCACTTCAGGTCCAATGCCGTGCTTCCTCTGTCTGATTTTATGAAGCAGGAGGGGGAGGCTGTCACTCTCCCCACATTAGATCTGCAAGACTTTATCGGCCTAAAGTTTACCACCGGGCCGGATGGCAAGTTATATCAACTGCCGGATCAGCAGTTTGCGAACCTCTATTGGTACAGGCATGACTGGTTTAACCGGGAAGATTTTAAGCAACGCTTTAGATTGCGATATGGCTATGAACTTGGGGTGCCCCAGAACTGGCAAGCATACGAAGATATCGCCGAGTTTTTCAGTGACGACGTTAAAGAGATAGATGGGTCACGAGTCTATGGGCATATGGATTACGCCAAAACCGATCCATCACTTGGCTGGCGAATGTCAGATGCCTGGCTATCTATGGCGGGAGTGGGAGATAAGGGGCTACCTAACGGACTACCGGTGGATGAGTGGGGGATCAGAGTCGAGCAGTGTCGTCCGGTAGGGGCGAGCGTGGAACGAGGTGGCGCCTTAAACGGCCCGGCTTCTGTGTATGCGGTCGACAAGTTTATCTATTGGTTGAATCGTTTTGCGCCAGAGGAGTCTATCGAGCTTAACTTCACTCAGGCAGGAGAGTGGCCGGGTAAGGGTCTTATCGCTCAACAGATATTTTGGTATACCGCATTTGTCGCCGATCTCACTAAGCCAGATTTGCCGGTGATGAATAGCGATGGCACGCCTAAGTGGCGTGTCGCACCATCGCCTGTGGGAAAATATTGGCAAGATGGGATGAAGTCGGGTTATCAGGATACCGGCGCATGGACCCTGTTAAAAAATACCCCGTTAGAAAGGCAGCAAGCCGCCTGGCTCTATGCCCAATTTGTCGTGTCTAAAACCGTGTCACTTAAAAAAACCTTAGTGGGGTTAACGCCTATTCGCCTGTCAGATATTGAATCGGATGTGATGACACAAAGAGCGCCTTATCTGGGGGGCTTGGTCGAGTTCTACCGGAGTCGAGGCAGAGATGTGTGGACGCCTACCGGAACCAATGTGCCCGACTATCCTGGCCTGGCAAATTACTGGTGGCACTATATTTCACAGATCATCGAGGGCAAGGTGACGGTACAGAAAGGGATGGATAACTTTGCCGTCGCGGTAGACAAACGATTGAAGCTTATCGGCGCAAGGGCGGATATGAAGTGCGCTCCAAAATTAAACCCTGTTTCAAAGAGGGAGGTCTGGCTGAATGCTCCAGGTGCGCCTAAACGTGAAATATCCGCTTCTCAAGTGGGAAAGACACTTTCCTACGAGGAGGCTATCAATGTGTGGAAATAGCCGGAACTGGGCCATTAAAGGGGTAAGGTCGGCGATAGCCAATTCTTGCAGCAAATTATGTTCAGCGCTGCTCCTTGGGGGCGGGATCCTTTGTGCGATACTGACAAGCACAAGTTTGCAGGCCGAAACAATTGAGGTGTTAACTTACGAAGAGTCTCCCTTTGCGGTGAAAGTAGGTAAGACTCATCACGGCCTACTAGTAGACATGCTCAAAGAGATGTTTTCACGAACCTCACTCGACTACAACCTCAGATTTATTCCCCTGAAAAGGGCGATCATCACCACGGAACGAACGCCCGGGTATTGTGTGTTACCGGTCGCAAGAAGTCAGGAACGTGAGGCTCACTTTCGGTGGATAAGCCCTGTATTGGTGTCAAGGTACGGGCTTTTCAGCCGCAGCAATCAAACTATCCCTCTGACAAGTTTAAGTGATGCAAAATCCTATAAAATTGGCAGCTTTCTGGGAAGTGGCATAGGTGAGTACTTAATTGACTTAGGATATGATGTGGAACTGGCATCGGTGAGCGCACAAAATTTGCGTAAGCTTAAACGAGCTAGGATAGATCTTTGGGCTGCAGAGCTTGTCAGCGCCCAAGAGCAGATGCAAAAGCAGGCGATAAATTTTGGCGTCCCCGAGCTGATTTTTTATACTTCTCTTCGCGCCATGGCATGTAATAAAGAGATACCGCGTGATCAAACATTAGCGTTAGAAAATGCCCTTAAGTCTATGTATAGGGATGGCTATATGAGTCGACTCTACCTAGAGTACGGGGTTAAAATTTAACGCTCTACATTCTTGGGTGATAAATTTTAGGTCGATATTAGAAAAGCCAGACAGAGTCTGGCTTTTTTGTCTTTTAAATCTGTAGGCTAGATCAGTTGAGCCTTAATGTTTCGCACCAGATATTCACTGAAGTTATCGCCGTGATTTTGTAGCATCTTAGGGAACATTGAGATAGGGGTGAGTCCGGGAAAAGTATTAATTTCGTTAAGGAGAATCTCATTCTCATCGGTCAGGAAGAAATCTATACGAGAAAGATGGCTCAGCTTCATCCCTTTAAAAACCTTAACGGCATATTCGCGGATCTCGGCACTCAACTCATCACTGATATCGGCTTCGACCTTAGTTTCGGCCTGACTGTCGGCAGCATACTTCTCATCGAAGGTATAAAAGGTATTACCGGCACAGATGATTTCGCCGGGCTTTGTTGCAACTATCTCGCCGTCCAACTCATAGGCGGCGACTTCCAGCTCCCGAGCGTGAATGGTTTTCTCAACGACCACATAGGGCGAGTAGGAGAAGGCTTCCTTCAATGAGCTCGCCAGCTCCTCCTTGCTGTCGACACGGTAACAGCCCACTGATGAACCTTGAGATGCGGCCTTGATGAACACTGAGCCCCAATTATCTAATGCCTGCTCAGTTTGAGTTATGGCATCGTCATTAAATTCGTTAAGAAAAATATAGGGGGTGTTAGGAATACCAAGCGCGCTGAACCACATCTTGGCGGTGACCTTATTGAAACAGTTTCTACTGGCTTCAGAGTCACAGCCGAAATAGGGCAGGTTGATCAATTCAAAATAGGATTGAATATCGCCTGTTTCTCCGGGGTAGCCATGAATGCAAGGGATCACATAATCGACAGGCCAGGGGACCTTGGATTGATCTTCGAATCTTATCTGTTTGCGGTTGGTCAGTTCGCAATTATCACCCTCTTTGGTGTGATAATGCCCATCGGCATCCAACTCGACCCGTAAAACATTAAAGTCATCGATGTCAGCGAGTGAAGTTTCAAAAAAGTTTGCCGATAACAGGGAGATCGCATGCTCATCTCCGCCACCGCCACATAACAAAAGTAGATTCGTTTGGCTCATTGTATCTTCATCTCCGACCTATAAATATATTTGCAGAGTCACTATGGCGTAACCGATATTTATTGCAACCTCGAAGCACTAACTTCTCATTTAAATGGCGATTTAATATCCCGATCCCCATCTGTTGGTAGCCTCTGCCTGTGTTGTTTCCTCTTCGGAGGGAGGGCAAGCATCGGCTGGGCATACTCCTAATATTTACTTAGCGTGCGAAGCAATATATAATGCTTCGCACGCTAACTAAATAGAGACGCATATGGTTGATGATATAAAAATTCTTAAGGAGCTTTCTCTCGCCGAGCAATTGAGGCGGGTAGCCCGTTTATGGCGAAACGTAGCCGATAAAGAGTTGGCGCCGTTAGGTCTTACCCATCCGCGCTGGACGGCACTGTGGAAGTTGCAGAACCTCAATGACAATGTGAGTCAAAAGGTGCTGGCAAATGCCCTGGAAATTGAACTGGCATCCTTAATGCGCACATTGAGTCAACTAGAGGATCAAAACCTCATCGTGCGTTACTGCAGTGAAACAGATAAGCGTGTGCGAATTGTAAGCCTGACTGATGAAGGTAAGAGCATGATCACAAAGGTGGAAGCGCGTATTTTACAGATCCGTAAAAACCTTATGGCGGGGGTCAGCGAAGAGGAGCTGAACCAATTTAAGCGTACCATCGAGCTTATTGCTCACAATGCGTTAGCGCAACTAAACGAAAGTGAACAAGACTAAATACTATTGAATATCACCATCAAGGGGAGGAATTAGATGACACCAGATCAAAAATTTGCACGTTGGATCAAGTTATCAATGTTAGTTTTTGTAATGATTTTTTCATATTTTATTTTAGCCGATTTTAATATGCCACTGACCCAGCAGGCGATGGCAACCAGAGATGTGACTAAGGTGGCACCTCGGGTAAATGGGCATATTATCGATATCAACGTTAAAAACAATCAAGTGGTACGCAAAGGGGATATTCTGTTTTATATCGATCCAACTCCCTACCAGCTCAACGTAGAGAAGGCGTCGCTTAATCTTGAACAGACACGAAAGTCCAATGCCGAGTTGGACGCATCTCTTGCGGCAGCGGCAGCAGAGGTCAAAGCCAGCAGCATAATAGCGTTGCAGAAGCAAGCAGACGCTAAACGGGTTAATTCTCTTTTCGATCGTAATGGCGTCTCACAACAGCAAAAAGACAGCCTGGAAAGTGATGCGACGGCTGCGAAAGCTAATCTATTGGCAAGCAAGGCCCGATTAAAAGAGTTAACCGTACGCCGCGGTGAAGTTAATGAAAACAACGTTAATCTACGTGTCGCGGTCAATCAGCTAAAACAAGCTGAGCTAAATCTTTCTTACACTCAGGTCAGAGCCGAGCAAGATGGTACAGTTACGAATCTTCAGCTTCAGGCTGGCGCCTACGCCAGCGCAGGGCAACCTCTGCTCGCTTTGGTCTCATCAAAGATAGATATCATCGCAGACTTTCGTGAGAAGAGTTCACGTAAGGCGGTCAATGGTAGCCGTGCTCTGGTTGCCTTTGACGGAGAGCCAGGCCAATTATATCCTGCGGTGATCTCCAGTAAAGATGCGGGAGTGAGTGTCGGTCAGTTTGATGCTAATGGTCAGTTAGCGACGCCGACAGAATCCAATCGGTGGGTCCGTGATGCCCAGCGTATGCGTCTTCACCTGAACTTAGACGTGCCCTATCCGGACATGTTGCCATCGGGGGCGCAGGCCACGGTTCAGCTGCTGCCTGATAATGCCGTCTTTTGTCTGCTGGCAAGGGTACAAATTCGCCTGCTGAGTTACCTGCACTATATCTACTAGGAGAGCGGCTATGAAATTATGGCATCACCCGCTATCTGACAATGACATTCGACAATGCCTTCGTATTGCGACGGGAGCGAGTATCGGCTTTTTCCTGTGCAAATTCTTTAACTGGAGTTATGGCGTTTTCTTTACGGTAACGCCTATATTACTCCTGGGCATGATACCTAAAATGACCGGCCATGCCGCCCGGCAGTGTCTGGCTTCGGCGGTTATATGTGGGCTGGAGGTAGGGATCATCGGCGGCTTGTTTGGTGGTCACCAAGTGCAGATGTCAATCATCGTTTTCTTGCTGTTTTTATATAAATTTGCCTGTATGTCCAAAGGGAGTTTGTTTCTATTTGGTGCCAATGGTGCGCTGAGTTTAAGTATCATGCTGAATTTTGCCAGTTATCCGGGCACGGATCTTAACGATCTTATTTTCACTAATCTCGGTGCCAGTATCTTGAGTGTGATGATCGCCTTCGTAATGACTGTGCTGATCCCGGATACTGAAACTGAGGCTAAAGCCATCGTTCACGAAGCGCCTAAACCTCAGCCGCAAGCTAAAAAAAATAATCAGACCCGCCATGAAATGTTGATGGGAGCGACAATTGCGACCCTGTCGTTTCTGATGTTTCAGGTATTTAACTTAAGTGACTCTTTGTCGGCACAAGCCACTAGTGTACTTCTGCTGTTTCCTATGCATTGGAACGGGACGTTGGGGTATGCAAGAAAACGCGCCATGGGAACCGTCTTAGGTGTTGCGGTAGGGTTAATTACACAGTTTTTACTGTACAACTGGTCGGGAGAGTTAGTGTTAGTTTTGCCTCTTTTGTGGATAGGCTTAATGTTGTTTAGCTATACACACGCGAAAGAGGGGGGCGGCTCCAGTGTCGGCTTCGGTGCGCTCACCACATTGGGGATCTTGTTTGGACAAAACCTGGCACCGGATAACGATCTATTTTTTAGCGGGTTATATCGGGTCAGCAGTATTCTTGTTGCTATCGTCGTGACCCTGTTGGCCTGTTATCTCGTTCATCGCTTGCTTAATAGCTTCGAAGCCACGCGGTATGGGCAATAGAAAACAGGGGATGACGACTTGCCTGATGTAGGGGCAATCGTCCCATCACTATGTGTGTGCGCTGGATGTTTTGCTGGCGATCTGATTAAATGCCTTGGGCTCATGTTTCGAGAGAATGCTCTCGAGCTGTTCGTTATGAGTTCATGTTCCCATAATGGAAAAGCACAATTTGGAGTTCGACCTGTTTCATACTAAAACTCTCACATCATTGCACACAGTGAGTTCGCGCCCGGTGAATTCAAGAGTGAAAGTGCATTCTAAGTTAACACTGGCTATCTTGCTGGTGGTCTTGATGTGTCAGGTTTTTGCGACGAGTTCCGCTTTTTCGGTTCAATATCCCGGTGGTGAGCACCCTATGGGCTTTGATGTGAACCATCATCACTTTCATGGTGTTGGTCATGGCGTGAGTGAAAGCAGAGATTCTGCCGGGGAGCATCGGGACCCCGGTCATGAACATGGCGCGTTCAATGCCACCGAACCTGTGGACACCACTATACATTTTCAAGCCAGCCAAACTTCACAAGACTATGCATTACAATCAAATGATGCAGAGCTTAATTCATCATTGGTCTCTGAGGCATTAGAGACGGAACATGAACACGCGAACCATTCCCACACACCATCACATCCGCCGGTAGACGCCATTTTTATGTCGGGTTTTTTCCAGTCTGAAACGCTTATCGACGACGATATCTCATACCTTAACTTACGTTACGCACCGCCCATCCCCCCTCCGCACGCTTAGCATCTACTCTCTTTTGCGAGCTTTCTCCTCCTTACCTAACTGTCTCTTTATCGTGGACTTTATTTGTATTGAGAGGTGCTCGCCATAGCAAACTATATGGACATGTTTAAGGCCACTTTATGGCTGACAGCTGTCCTGCATTTTACGGATTAATCCTCTATTTTATGGATTAAAACCGACGTTTTGGAGTATGTGTAATGAGCCAGTCTTTGGCCCACACCATGAAACTTGTAGTGAGTTTATTGGTGGTTTTATTAGGAGTATTCGCTTCGTTTTCCCTGTCGGCCCATGGGGTCGATGAGGATACCAAGCAGTTTTTAATCCTGAATGAAGGGGTATCGATTCTGCCCTTTATCTATATCGGCGCCAAGCATATGGTGACCGGATATGACCATCTGTTGTTTCTTGTTGGAGTGATTTTCTTTCTGTTCAGAAGTAAAGATGTATTGCTGTATGTAAGTCTGTTTACCTTAGGCCACAGTATCACCCTGCTATTTGGTGTACTCAGTGATATCCAGATCAATGCCTACCTTATCGATGCCATCATCGGCTTCTCTATTGTCTATAAAGGGTTCGATAACTTAGGTGGTTTCAAGCGAATATTTGGCTTTCAGCCCAATACTAAGCTGGCCGTGATGATCTTTGGACTCTTCCATGGTTTTGGCTTAGCCACCAAAATTCAGGAGTTTAATCTGCCCCAAGAGGGGTTGGTACCCAATATTCTTGCGTTTAATGTCGGCGTGGAGATAGGTCAATTCCTGGCCTTAGGTGTGGTACTTATTCTGATGAGTTTCTGGCGTCGTCACAGGAGTTATCTTCAGTTTTCTACCGCGGCAAACACCCTGTTAATGAGCGCAGGCATGATGCTGGTGGGCTTTCAGTTAACGGGCTACTTTACCGGTTAACACTCTGATTAGAAACACCTAATAAAGCTACTAAATTAAGCCTCTAAGTCAGACTACTGGCCAGGGGCTGACAGAATGAAAACGAGCTCATCTGTGGGCCGAAGGAATTAACATGATAACGAGTAATAAGAATACAGAAGCAAATACAAACGGTGAGAGAGTCAACGGGATCCCGGTTCACTCGACGGCGACCTTAGTGAAGGCGAGTATTGGGGCAACGGTTATCGCAGCTGTGGTGTTCGTCACGGCGATTTTACCTGCCGAGTACAACATAGATCCGACCGGTATTGGTCATATGTCTGGGTTAACCTCACTGGCCCAGGCCGCTCCCGCATCTGATGAAGCTACTAATACAGGCACTGACACTGGTCCTAAAACGAGTACCGGCACAGGACAAAGTGAGGAGACGTTTATCGCGTTTGTGAAGGAAGAAACACTTGCAAATACGCCCTCAGTGGCTGAAATAGCACAGAAACGACAAACGCCGGGGGTGAGAAGCGACACTGTTAAGATTGATATACCGGCAGGCAAAGGGCTTGAGTATAAGTTGCTGATGGATGATTTTGTTCACTTAGAGTATGAGTGGAGTACGGGGGGCGAAGCGCTGTATTTCGATTTTCATGGTGAGCCGAAAGGGGATACCACAGGCTATTTCGAGAGTTTCTCTATTACTACCTCAGATAAGATGAAAGGTTCGCTCACCACTCCTTTCGCCGGTTCCCATGGCTGGTATTGGAAGAATAAAACGGACTCACCAATTACTGTGACTCTATCGACCAAAGGGGACTATAGGATCAAAGGTTAAGTAATTCAGAGTTGAGCAAGGGGGATGCACTCCTCAGGTCCAGCTTTGACACTAATTCTCAAACCTAATTCTCAAACCTAATTCTTCAACCTAATGCGCACCGGCATCCGGTGCGCTTTTTTGCGCTATGAGGGCATTTTATATTTATAGATCGCCGTCCCTTTAGGGTATTATACCGATCGATTATTGCGACGCTATTTCTGACTATTGAGCTCTATGACTATTGAAGTAACAAATTTACCCGATCCTCAAATGACCTGTTCAACTTGCCAGGCTTGTTGTTGCCGCCTCGAAGTGATGATTATCTCGGATACCGGTGTACCGCCTGAATACATAGTCTCGGATGAGTTCAATGGTGATGTTATGGCTCGTTTAGATGACGGACTGTGTATCGCGGCCGATCGTGACACCCTGTTATGTACAATTTACGAAAATCGCCCCTGGATCTGCAGAGAGTTTGAAATGGGCTCATACGAGTGCAGCATAGAACGTAAAAACATCATCACCTTAGATAAATAATGTCTTTCTTGTTTGTCGCTTTTCTTTCAGCTCGATATTTATTGCGTCATTGAATCAGGGGCAGAGCATAAATCGCTTTGCCCAAATCAGACATTACTGAGCGATGATCTCTTTGATGATAAATTCTTTACCGCTGAGTAATCCCCAGTCATCACCTTCACAGTGTGGGCATTGCGATCGATTTTCTATGATATTGAATACCTGGTGACAAGCCTTACACATAGCATTGGCGGGTAAGATCTCTATCTCTAGCTTGGTCTGCTCGAGCATAGTGCCATCGACCGCCGCCGGATAACAGGCTTGGATATAGCTGGGGATCATAGATGACAGTTGGCCAATTTGCAGCACTATGGTATCTACACTCTGCAGTTGATTACTCTCTGCCACTTGAATGACTTTGTTAACGACTCCGATGACTACACCTAGTTCGTGCATATCAACTTCCTTTATCTAGGAGGGTTATTCGACTGTAATAGCCGGGGGATAGTCACTTCCCTCGGCTATTATTCTTATACTGATTGCTATTAAAGGCTCAATGTTAGCCTTAGTCAGTCATCATGGCTTTAATGCGCTTGATGGGCGCATTGACAGCAATTCTGACCTTACGTTTCAGTGCGTGCTTGATAATGACCTTTTTCACCGTTCGAAGATCGGCGCCATCGGCATCATAGGCTCTGACCAGAGAGATAGCCCCGAACTGACACTTAGTCGTGCAGGCACCACAGCCGATACACATAAATTCATCGGCAACGGCAACGCCGCATCCCAGGCAACGTTCGGTTTCCTGCTGAACCTGCTCCTGCGTAAAGGTGCCGCGCAGATCTCTGAAGGTTTGCTTAGACTCCTTACCATCAACATGAGCGAGTGCCTGTCTCGGTGCGTTATCGAAGCCATCGAGGCTGAGCTTATCTTTATCGAAAGAACGATAATCCCGCTTAATACGACCCAGTACCAGACTCTGACCGTGTTGCACATAGCGATGGATTGAGATAGCACCTTCCTTGCCCTGAGCGATGGCATCGATAGCAAATCTTGGGCCGGTTAACACATCCCCACCGACAAAAATGTCCGCTTCATGGGTCTGGAAAGTATCAGGATCGGCCTGAACCGTCAGGTTGGGATTAAGCTCCAGAGCACTCCCCGATAGCAAGTTGCCCCAGTCCATTGCCTGACCGACCGAGATAAGCACATGATCGGCCTCGACGATGGTCGTGGTTTTGTCATCGAAGCGGGGAGCAAATTTACCTTGCTCATCGAACACTGACAGACACTTGGTGAATGCGACGCCGGTAACTTTTCCATCATGAGTGATGATACGTGTGGGCCCCCAGGCGTTGTTGATGGAAATATCTTCACTTAGCGCCTCTTCAACCTCTTCGATATGGGCCGGCATCTGATCCAAGCTTTCGAGGGTAAATAGATCTACTGTGCTGGCACCGACACGAGTGGCCGTTCTGGCAACATCGATGGCGACATTACCACCACCAATAACAATCACCTTGCCATCCAGTTTATCTGTTTCGCCCAGATTTACCTGACGAAGAAAATCGACCCCGGTCATAACGCCTTCGGCATCTTCACCCATAAGACCCAAGCGTCTGCCGGCCTGTGCACCGATCGCCAGGTAAAATGCTTGGTATTCCTGGTCTCTTAACTCGCTCAGACTGATATCTTTGCCTACTTCGACCCCGCATCTGAAGGTAACGCCCAGCGCTCTTAATACCTCTATCTCGGCATTGATGACCTCTTTTTCGAGTCGATAAGAGGGGATCCCCAGGGTTAACATACCGCCGAGGGCGGTTTGCTTTTCAAATACGGTAACCCGGTATCCCTCAATCGCCAGAAAGTAGGCGCAGGAAAGGCCGGCCGGGCCACTGCCGAGAATTGCAACTTTCTTGTCATGGTGATGCTTAATCTCGGGGATAAAACGGGTTTGGGCGTCGAGATCTTGTTGGGCAATAAACTTCTTTATCTCATCGATAGCAACCGGATTATCAATATCTCCCCGGGTACAATCTGACTCACACTTCTTAGGACAGATGCGGCCACACACGGCCGGGAAGGGGTTTTCTCGCTTAATCAACTCGAGGGCTTCGCGGTATTTTCCTTGAGCTGCCAACTTGATATAGCCCTGAATACCGATATGGGCAGGGCATTCGGCCTTACAAGGGCTGGTGCCACCATCGAGTACGACTTGTTTGTTGGTTCGGTAATCGGGGTTCCATTTATCCGGGCCCCAGTGAGTATCATGAGGCAACTCTCTCTTTGCCGTTTTGGCGGGGGATATCTCGCATAACTTTTGACCTAACTTCAAGGCATTGGTGGGGCAGACCTCGACACACTCACCACAAGCCACGCACTGCTCCGCATCGATCTTTACGACATAGTTGGAGCGGACCATATCCGGGTTTTGCCACATGCCGGCAAGACGGAGGGCGAAACAGCCACAACCGCAGCAATTACAGATGGCATGAGTCTCGCCCGAACCATCGAAGTTTGGCATGCTGTGCATTAAGCCGTTTTCCTCGGCTTTTCTGATAACCTCAAACGCTTCGTCTCGGGTGATTTTTCGGCCCCTACCGGTACGAATATAGTATTCGGCCGCGTGACCCATCTGGATACACATATCTTCTTTGAGGTGGCCACAGCCTTCGCCCATCGCCTCTCTGGATGTGCGGCAGGCGCAATCGGATAGTGAGAACAGGCTGTTGTCATTCAGGTATTTGGATACCTCCTCATAGGAAGCACTGCGGGTCTCGCCATCGATGGCTGTTTGAATGGGGATCACCCGCATAGGGCCCGAGCCCACAGGAATATTACCCGCGGCGAGCGGGCCCTTTTTCTTACCAAAAGCATCGAAGGCGGCGCCGAGTTGCGGGTATTTCTGGATCAATTCTTTGTTGTTGACGATCATCTCCATATGACCTGGAACCCAGACATCTATCCAGTATTTATCGACGCCATCGATCTCGTTGACGAAGGCGGCGCCGACCATGGCGACCTGCCAAAGAAGTTTGGCGGTTTCCTCTTCCGGTTTTCCGCACTTAAGCGCGACCTCATTTGCACTCATAGGCTCACGTAATGCTAAGCACAGTGCCACTTCGGCCATGGGCTCGGTAACAATAGGCTCCAGGATCTGGTATTCGGGATCGTCCGGCTTAACTTCATTCCTTGAACCTCGCTTGGTTCGGCTGATCTTATTGGCGAGGTCTAATACTTTTTCTTTAACCATGGTCATGGCTCCAACAATAAATAGCGACTGACTTATGCTTGCTTCTATGGCGCTTGATATGAGTTGCGCTCGATATGAGCTGTGGGTGATATAGCAACAATCGCTCTCAGTTAACTTTGATTCCAAAGCCTGGTCTGATTGCGAAGCCAATCGGCCCACTCGCCAATACCTTCACCGGTTTTCGCCGAGATAGGGATAATAGTAATATTGGGGTTTAGCTTTCTGGCACGGTGAATTACCGCTTCGAGATCAAAGTCAAAAAAGCCAATGGCATCAATTTTGTTAATCAGCAACACATCCACTATTGAGAACATCAATGGATACTTAAGGGGCTTGTCATCCCCCTCGGGTACGCTCAGGATCATGGCATTCTTCGATGCGCCCGTATCAAATTCGGCCGGACAGACTAAATTGCCCACATTCTCCAATATCGCTAAATCAAGCTTATCTATGTTTAAACCGCTCAGTCCCTGTCTGGTCATATCAGCATCGAGGTGACACATGCCGCCGGTGTGAAGCTGGATCACCCGGGTACCGGTTTGAGCGATAGTATGGGCATCGACATCCGAGTCGATATCGGCTTCCATGATGCCAATGTTCATCTCATCTTTGAGCGTTTCAATGGTTCTCACTAATGTAGTGGTTTTCCCCGAGCCCGGTGATGACATAAGATTAAGCAGAAACACTTTCTCTTGCTTCAGTTCGTCCCTCAATAAGTCAGCCTGAATATTGTTGTTTTCAAATACGCTTTCTTTAATTTCAAGAGTCTTAAACGTGTCCATCATTTCCCCTTATTTTGAAACTGTTCCAACAAACGGCTGTCATTCGGCTTGTTTACACCTGCCTTACCTAAATGAGGGGGAGGTGTCGTATCGATAGACATTTGCTAGATTCATCCGGTTAGAGTATTTACTCTATTAATGTTGTTAATTTACGTTTCTTGCTACTATTTTGTTGTGATAATTCTCGCAAAATATGAATGATGAGAGTCCTGATTGAGGTGGGGTGTGCGCAAGCCTTTGAAATGTAAGGTGAATGGTGTCGGGTGGGGAACCTAGAGTAAAACTGGGTTATTATTACAAATGTGACGCTTCTTCAGACTTTTTAAGATTAAGAGAGGGGAGTCATACTTAAGAGCCGTCAAGCAACGGCTTATTTACTTCCAATTATCGAATATTTATCCATACTAAAAGTAGGCCTAATTGTTGTAAGGGGTTAAAATCATGACACTAAGCGGTAAAAGGGCTTGATATGAAAGGTACTTTGGACAGTTCCAATTCTTCCACCTCAATAATACGAAGACGGTATTATTGGATCTTTACGCTTTTTTTCCTGCTGTTTGGTACCTTAGTTGCGGTGATCACCTCCTTGATTAACTACAACATTCAATATACCAATATTGAGAGTGAGATCCGTGAAAAAGTGGCCGCAGAAAAGGCCGTTAAATATGAGCTGCTTAATGAATTTATGCAGCACGCAGAAAATGTTGTAGGGGCTATTGCGGCCAGCGATCTGACACTCAACTATGTCACTACAAACAGTCCCGATTCACACCATATACTCAATCACCTTCTGCTTGCCGCCACAGCGTCTAATGATTCATTTATGCAACTGCGTTTCATCGAGTCATCGGGAATGGAGGCCGTTAGAGTCGATCGAATTAAAGGTGCGGATATGCCAGTCATCATCCCGAAACCGCTGCTTCAGAATAAGAAAGACAGATATTATTTTAAAGAGGCAGCCCACTTGTCTGAGGGAGCATATTGGCATTCACACTTCGACCTGAATATGGAGCACGGCCAGATTGAGATGCCTATTCGTCCCACATTTCGTATTGCGACTCCGGTATTTTCACAAAACCAGTTTTCGGGCTTGATTGTTGCTAACATCTCAATCGATACCCTCCTGTCCACACTCGGCGCATCTACCGATTTTGATGTCTATATCATAGACAAGGATGGGGAGTTTATTCTTCATCCTTCCTACGTACTGGCCTGGAGTCGATACCTTCCTGACCGTCCTAACGTATTTGAGCAGTTTCCACAGTTCGGAAATTCTATTTCAGAGCTAAAAGATACCCGTGAAGGAGACCATTTCACTTTCTCAATAAGTGAGATTCTCATGAACGACGATGAAGCGTTTGTTATGGCCGTTCCGCGCAAGAGTCTGCTCGCTAAATTCAAGAAAAATAACCTATTAACTGCGGGGCTTACCGCTCTTACCGTGCTGCTGGTATCCTTGGTTCTGTCGGGCTTAGTGGCCATCATTCCTGCCAGATTGCAAAGCAAACTGAGTGATGCGTATTTCAAGATTAAAAATTATGCCGAAATAATTAATCGATATGTCATCACATCATCGACAGACAGAGCGGGGCATATCTTGTCTACCAGCGCTGCCTTGAGTGAGGTGTATGGCTTCTCGGCCGAAGAGATGAAGGGAAAGAGACACAACATTGTCAAACACCCGGATACCCCAACCGAAACCCATGAGGATATCTGGCGGACAATTTTGCAGGGCAAGACATGGCATGGGGAGATCAAAGATAAAGCTAAGAATGGTAGCAGTTTCTGGCTTAACCATGTGATAACTCCCGATTTTGACGATAGCGGCAAGATAGTAGGCTTTACCTCGGTAAGTCATGATATTACTGATAAAAAGGAGATCGAACGTTTGTCTGTCACCGACACGCTCACCGGACTCAATAACCGTCGTAGACTCGATGACCTGTTCAGTCATGAATTTGATCGCTTCAATCGATATGAACGCCAATTTGCCATGATATTGCTCGATGTCGATCACTTTAAACAGGTCAATGATAAGTTTGGCCATAAGGTGGGTGACAAGGTCCTGATCGAGATGGGACAGCTCTTGGCTTTGAATGTGCGCAAGAATGATCTGGTAGGTCGATGGGGCGGTGAAGAGTTTCTGCTTATCTGTCCCGAAACCTCCATCGATGGTGCGATAAAGCTTGCTGAAAAAATACGAATAATCATCGAAGACACGGATTTTCCTGAGGTAGGACATGTGACCGCCAGTTTCGGTGTCACCGTCTCGATAAAGGATGACAACGACGAAGATATGTTTATTCGTGCAGATAAAGCTCTGTATGGAGCTAAGCGTGAGGGCCGCAACTGCGTCGTGAACTTAACATTATGATTTGAGAGTATTCAAATCTTTATGTAATGGCTTTAGGTAATAGGTTAAGTTATCGCATCTGTTATTGCGCTGAAGCTTAACTGCCAGTCCTGGTAGTCGAGCGCTATCGGCGTTAACTGTCCCTTGTCCCCGAGTACCAGAGATGGAAACCCTCTAATGGGAAACTGTTGCACATTTGCTATCTCTTCCATCAGGCGTTGATTTAGGCTTTTACCCTGCATCTGCTGTGTAAACCAGGCTGCATCGAGCCCGATAGAGGCGGCAATGCTAACTAAGATTTCAATATCCGAAGGATTTTTCGCCTCAAGATAGTAGGCATGTTGAATGCCCTGAACCATGGCTTGTTCAAGATCAGTCTCTCTGGCAATCAGTGCCGCGCGGCAAGCAGGATAGGTCGAGCGTCTGGGTTTACATAAACTCCAGAAATCGAAGTTAAACTCAATACCCAATTGTGTATGGATCTTACGCCAGGTCTGCTCCAGAAAACGCTGCATCTCCTGTGGCATAGGTTCATCGGAGTCGCTTGCCAGACCACCGAGTAGATACTCAACCTTTATTCCCGCTTTTTCCAGCTCAGCCTCGAGCCTGCTCCAAGTTGGCGCGTAACCCCAACACCAGCTGCACATAGGATCGTAAACGTAATAGAGCGTCGGTTTATCTGTGTACGCTAACCCCACAAACGCCTCGCCAGTCCGGATGATCTTTGAGTGGCTTGCAGGCTGGCATGCTCGAAAACCGCTTGCGAGCCCAGGCAGGTAAAGTGCTTTTTGGCGCGGGTGATGGCCGTGTAGACTAGCTCCTTCGTGAGTAGCTGTTTTTGGGCCAGACTGGGCCAGATTGGCAGCACGAGAGCAACATTGGCAAATTCACTGCCCTGGCTCTTATGTACTGTCATTGCAAAACAGGTGTCGTGGCTTGGAAGGCGAGCGGGCAGTACCTTTAAGATACTGCCATCGGCCTGAATAAAGTGTGCCATCAGCCTCACAGGCTGTGTCATCTTGTTGCCATCTTCGGCTAAATTGCCCGATACAGGCTTGTTCAACGCATCGGGTAAGCTGTCGGGTAGGATAAGGCCAATATCGCCGTTAAACAGCCCCAGATTATAGTCGTTACTCTGAATGATCACCGGACGGCCGAGATAAAATTCAGTGTCGGCACTGATAAGCTTGGCCTGTTTCAGCGCGGCAGTAACGCCCTGATTGATTCCATCGACGCCATACTCGCCCGCACGCATGGCGCACAAGAGACGGAACTCGTTATAACAGTCGATGATCTCAGCGGCCCCCTTGCTGCTATCTTTAGCCATCTCAAGGTACTGCCGGTAATGACTCACCGCTTGAGTCAGTAGCGCATCGAGCCCCGAATTACCTGCATTGGTTTTAAGGTGTTCAATCCACAATAACTCGGCATAGCCGGTCTGCCATACCTGCATAATTCGGTCTTTGTCTGAGTTATTAACCGCGGCGGCCAGCTGACCAATGCCTGCATCTCCCTTAAATCTGTGGCTGTGCATCAACATACATAAGCTATCGCCTATCTTAGGCGACGGGCTGATAAAGGGGCTAAGGTCAAACCCTGATAACTTAGACAGATACCCTGCATAATCGCTCGAATATCGCATCTGCCATTTAGCATCACTGGCATTCGTTCTTGTTTCTTGCTGTTTCAATCCTGCACAGATATCCGCCAGCACGGCGCCGGCTTCTACCGAGGCTAACTGATCTTGATCGCCCAGTAATATGAGCCTCGCATGTGCGGGGAGCGCCGAGAGCAGTTTGTGCATCATGGGCAGGTCGACCATAGACGCTTCATCGACCACCAACAGATCCAGCCTGAGGGGGTTATCTTTGTGGTGCCTGAATTTAGGGGAGTTCGGGATAACCCCAAGCAAGCGGTGCAGGGTGGAAGCCTCCTCCGGCACACGGCTTAAGCTGGATAGATCAATCTTGTCGGCAAACGGTGCCAGCTCCTGTTTAAGGCGCAGCTTGGAGGCCTTGATTGACTCACTCAAGCGCGCAGCTGCCTTACCCGTCGGTGCGACTAAGCGTATGGTCATCTCCGCCTGCTGAGTAAGTAGAAACAATAACTTAGTGACAGTGGTAGTTTTACCCGTGCCCGGACCGCCGGTTATGACCGCCAGGCGTTTGGTAAAGGCCGTCGCCGTCGAGATTTTTTGCCAGTCAAAGTGGGTGGCAGCCATCTCATCGCTTTGAGGGAACAGCATGTCTAATGTACTGCTGATGGCACTTATGTCAGTACTTATATCAGCACTTATATGAGTACTGTTCTGTGCAGGCTGAACACTCACTTCAGCATCGGCCAACTGAGTCAGGTAGCTCGCGACTTGAGTCTCGAACTGATGATAACGTTGCAGGTAAAGATCGCCGTTATCTAATATTATCGGTGTCGACGGGGAGGTAACTTGCTCTAAATTCGGCGCGCTAATCCCATTGAACTTGGCTAAAACCTCAATAATCTCACTGTGGCTGCTCAATATCTGACAACTTGATACCGGCTCCTGCATCGGATTGTCGAGCACAATATGATGTATCGGCAGGCAAGTGTGCTGCTGAGAAAGTTGTCGGCTCAATAGGGCGCAAATCAGCAGGAAGAGTTCACTGAGTAAGTGGTTATCCTGCTCGGTTAGAGGGGCGAGCTCAGCCTCGTGCAGCTTAGTCTTGTGAATTTGAGCCATCTCCAGCGCAAAGTGCCTGTCCAATGGCGTGATTAATCGCTCTGTCTCCCAGATTTTCAGCAGGGCTTTAATTGGCTGTGTTGACTGGATCATAGCTTAAGCTCCATCTGATCTGTTTGTGCTGCTTGAACATTTGATTTAGTTTGCGCCCGGTCGAACAGCGTATCGAGAGACTCGATAAGCCCTCTGGATGGCTTATCATAGAAAACCCCGGACATAGGCGCATCGACAGACATACCTCGCAGGAAGAGGTAATAACTGCCGCCAATATGCAGGTCATAATCGTAACCTGGCATTCTCAGGCTCAGATATCTGTGTAGCGCAAGGGTATAGATGATGTACTGCAGATCGTATCTATGGCTGCGGATCGCGCCATTCATGGCATCGAACCCATAATGGCTGAAATCATCGCCCAGGTGATTAGACTTATAATCGGCGATATAGAACTGACCCTGATGTTCGAAGGTCAAATCGATAAAGCCTTTCAGCATGCCCTTGAGCGACTCGAAGTTAAGCCCTGCGCTGTAGCCATACTCTTCGAGTAGTTGGTTGAGTTTATCGGCCTGTAGTGCCTCGATAGGCAGGTAGAACTCCATCTCAACCAATTTTTGGTTATTGGTTAACAGCCCAAGCTTGAGTGAACCATCTTGCATGAGTGGCGCATCGAGCAGATCCAGATACCAGTGAGTCAGCACATCACACCAGCCTTCATCTATGCCGTATCTCTCCATGGCGACAGGTAACTGCTCGGAGAGTCCACTTTGTGCTTGAGTGAAATCAATCAGCTCCAGCACCAGGTGCATAAAGCTACCGGCATTGGCGCCGCGCTCGAAGGTGAAGCGAGACGGCAGTGGGTCAAGCTCATCTTTGATCTCCTCGAGTTCCGGAAAGGCTTCATCATCCGCCCCCGGTAGCACCCGCTCATGGGGCAAGTCTTTCACAAGACCCGAATAACTGCCCACACGCCATGGGGTATAGAGTCGACGCTTTAGTACTTTCGGGGCAAAGCCGTGTTGCTCATCCGATATCGTCTCTAAGACTTGGCTTGAGACGTCATCGGTCATCTCACAGACACTAATCGCCTCACTCATAAGACGGTTTGCAGATGTTTCGATAAGTGAAAACTCACAGGCCTTATCTTCTATACCAAGCAGGTAACCAATGCCGGTTTCATGGAGCTGACTGGTGATCCCCGCTTTCTTGGTGAAGCGGCTGTGGTTGGCGATATAGAGGTAGCATTGGTACACGGGGCGAGTCATGGCAACATATAACAGGCGCAGATCCTCGGCGAGGTTTTCCCGTTTATGCCGCTCCCAACCCTCATCGCTCTGCTCTATATCCCACACCAGTTGATTATTGTCATGGTAGAGCATAGGCGCAGGCTTGCGGCGATTATCACGGGCTAAACTGACGAAGGGGATAAAACAGACCGGATATTCGAGCCCCTTACTCTTATGTATGGTGACAATCTGTACCAGGTTCTGCTCACTCTCGAGCCTGAGCTGCGCCTCTTCATTAGCATGGTTCTCGATAAGGGCTTGCTCGTACCAGTTGACCAGGGCACTGATCCCATCGAGTTCGGTGGCTTTTTGCTGTAGCAGCTCGGCAAGGTGCCTGAAATCGGTCAAACGGCGTTCACCATCTTCGCTTTGAAGCAGACGTTCGATAAGCTTGGTTTCGTTGGCCAAATTTAAAAGTGCGGGCATGACCCCGCGTCTCAGCCAGTTTTGATGCAGGCCATCAAATTGCTCCAGCAGGGTTTGTCTTACCGTCTCATCCTGGTTAAAGCCGTGAATAGCCAGGGCATTAAAACCGAGCAGGGAGGTCGCCAAGGCCGAACGCAGGGCGCGCTCATCTTTGGGCGTGGCCAAGGCGTGCAGTACCAGTGCCATTTCTCGGGCTTCGAGGGTGTTAAAGACACTGTCCCGACTCAGGAATACCGCGCCTATCTGTCTGCTGGACAGTGACTCTTTGATCACCGCCGCTTCATTTCTGTCACGTACCAGCACCGCGATATCTTTGGCTTTCAGTGGCTTTTCACTAATAGTACATTCGCCATCTTGCGACTCGGTGAGCAGGCGTGCGATCTCAGCCGCAGCATCTTCGGCTAATCGCTTTCTGGCGGTGGTTTTATTGAGGCCTTTTTCGGGATCTTCGCTAAGTAGCTTTATTTTCAGCGCCGACGTAGCGCTCGACTTTTCGACTAATACCTTCTTGTCGGCAAAGGGTGAGGGCTGCACCGATTCAAATGGAATAGCCTCGCTGATAAACGCATCGTCCCGATTCTCAAACAGGGCATTGACTGCCAAAATCATGTTGCGGCTGGAGCGGTAGTTAGTATCGAGATTATAGTGTTCGGATGTTTGCTCACGCGCCTGAATATAGGTATGAATATCGGCGCCCCTGAAGGCATAGATCGCCTGTTTCGGATCGCCAATCATCAACAGACTCAAATCTTTCGATGAGGTGTCTGCATTTGCTTCATCCATGGCGGTCTGCGGATCACCAGAGCTCTGCGCATCGACAGAGGGCTGCTGGTAGATCCGATTGAAAATGGCAAATTGCAGCGGATCGGTATCCTGGAATTCATCGATAAGTGCCACGGGAAAACGTCTGGCTATGGTGTTGGCCAGACTTGTCGCTTGAGCTTTGTCCTCTTCTGAATTTGGGCGAAGGGCTTGCTCGAGTGTGATAAGCAGATCGTCGGGCGTCAGCAGGTTTCGTTCAGATTTTTGTTGGGCAAAGCGGGCCGAGATACCGTTTCTGGCGCAAAAGAGAAAACTTGGAACAAAATCTTTGATAAGCGCGCACAGACGCTCGATATGATCGAGTACCGGGGCCTGCTCGGGCGTGGGCACTTCGCCGCCCTTATTTAGCTTAAGCTCACTCAGTGACAGATTCTCCATCACTTTCATTGGCGGTAAACTGTTGCTGAATTTGCACCAGTTGTCCATATCATCGAGCATTTTGGCAAGCTTGGGATACGCGTCAGCCTTTTTACCGAATCTTACGCCGCTTAGTGGTAAAGCATGCAGCAAGGTCTCGATTTCGTCGCGCTCGCGGGGCCATATAAGCTTAAGCCGGCTTAAGCTTTGCGTGAGCGTTTGCTGGAGTTTTGTAAATTCTTGCGGCACCGGTTGAGCACTGGCCTGACTTGCGCCCAGCAAAGGCCTTAGCTGTTTGGATAGTGTATCGGGATCGGCAAATTTCTTCTGGATTATCTCGGCCAGATATCCGGGCAAGGGGTAACACTGCTCACGCCAGAAGTCGCGTACGGCGTGGTGCAGAAACTCGCTGTCATCTAAGGTGAACTCTGACTCGAACAGTAGCGATGACTCGAATGCCATGTCAGCCAGAATGCGCTGACAAAAACCATGTATGGTAAAGATGGAGGCTTCATCGAGTGACTTCAGAGCCAGATCCAGACGCTTAAGTGCCAGGTGGCGTTCACTCTCCGGCGTGAGCCGATATAGAGACTCAATCAAGTCATCATCGGTTTCCAGTCCGATAAAGCGGCGGTAGGCCAGCTGAATTTTGCGGCGAATACGGTCCCTGAGCTCACCCGTGGCGGCGTTGGTAAAGGTCACTACCAAAATTTGCTCACAGCTCAGTGGTTTCTCTATCTCATGGCCCAGCAACAGACGCACATACAGACCGGCTATGGTGAAGGTTTTACCCGTACCGGCGCTGGCCTCAATCAAACGACTGCCACCAAAGGGCAGGGTGAGGGTATCGAGTGGCTGTGAGTGGCCTTTAGTTTGATCGGTATTCAAAGATGACATATTAACAGCCCCCTTCAACGAAACTTGCAAGCTCGCTGAGCTTATCTTTGTGATATAGACTGAGCATGGGGCTTAGCAGTGACATGGCGACCTGTCCGAATTCATCTTCTTTAAAATCTTCAGGGAAACTAAACAGACGCTGGTAATGAGGCTCGAAGCCTTCACCGAGTTGGCTCTGCTCATCTATCCATTGGCTTTGCGCTTCCTTGAGCTTATCGCTGTGCTCACCCTCGGCTTCGACATAGGCGAGGGCGGTTCTGGGCATAAACATCAGCGGATGGATCTGGCCCGATTGGTAATAACTCAGCCACAGACTCAGCTGGGCTTTCGCTTGCTCGGCCGTGACACTATGAAACGCATGGAAGTGGCCGATATCTAAAAGGTAACTGATGTGAGCTTGCCCCGTTGACGAAGCAAAATCTTTAACCTCAGTTGCACCAGTATTATTCGCATTCGCATTGACATTAGTAGCACAAGTACCCATGGCACTGATGCAAAGATGTCGTATGTAGACTCTGATCAGGTCGCGGCCATTGGCGGTGCCGGGTCGATAGTTGACCAGCCCCTTAGCGCAGAGGTCATCGATACGCCCCACTAATTTAACGGGCTCTTTCAGGCTATCCGATGGCGTGAAGGCAAGCTCGATATCCAGCGAGTGCTGGTTTTCGCCACGAAGATATAGTGTTCGCCCAAGTACGGACTGAATATCATTGAGATATAACCCAAGCAGTAAATCGTCAAACGGCTGCAGTGGTAGCTCGCCGCTGGCCTTTAGTCGTTGCAGGAGTTGTTCATCTGGAGCCTCGAGTTTCTGTGATATGGCATTATCGAGCAGGTTTGCCTGCAGCTTATATCGCTCCAAAGCATTAAGGCTGAAGGGCTCGTCGTTATCATCGGCCTGAATATTCAGGCCTAAATCGACCTTGAGGCTTCGGTTGAAGAAGTACTGCGCCGGATTTCTGAAGAAACGGATAAGCGCCGAGACCTCAAGCTCATTCTCTTCAAGAGTGTCCGATGCCGCACTGTCTTGCTCAATCGTTTGGCTCGATTCGATGAAGCGAGGTGTTTCATCGCTGTTGTCACCGGATTTTGCCGGGCACCACTGGGCGGAATAACTTTGTTTAAGTTGGGGGTCATCACCGTTTTCAGGCAGATAAAGCCGCTCATCGAAAGGCTGCAGTGGTTGCTCAATCAATAACTGTCTATGGATAGCGGACTCAATGGCCGGAATATCGGGCTCACCGTTTTGGCCGCTTTCTAACTGTTCCGACAGATAACTTTCCTCGGGTAGGTAACATAGCTGACAATATTCAACCAACTCCGAGACCAGCATGGAGGGGATCCGCTCTGAGTTATCGCGCTCACTGTGGCCGATATAGCTGATGTAGAGCTGTTCTCTTGCCGAGAGTATCGCCTCTAAAAACAGGTACCTGTCATCTAATCGACGTGAACGGTCACCTTTACGAGGGCCAAACTGCGCCACAAGATCGAAACCAACCGGGTGCTGAACCCTCGGATAGATCCCATCATTCATGCCTACTAAGCACACCAGCTTAAACGGGATAGATCGCATCGGCATCAAGGTACAGAAGTTGACGCTACCGGCCAGGTAGCGTTGGCCGACACGGGATTCACTCAAGGTGCTGTTAAACCAGTTTTGCAGCACCTGAGTATTGAGTGGCGTGACTTGTCCGGCATCATTAAGCTCAGTTTTAAGCTTGCTGATTGCCTCGCGTATCGCTTGCAGCTGTTGCTGCTCCTCATCGTCGACCTCATAAAAGTCTTCCAACAGCTGAGCTAATTGACCCATGCGCTCCTCAATCGAGCAGGTTTGAGCGAGTTGCTGCTGATACTCATCTAAGGTTTCGATGAAGTTGAGCAGTTTCCCCAGAGCTTGGGCCGATTGACCTTCGATGCCTTCGACCAGCAGGGTGTCATGATAAAGTGCGGCATCGTCACTGAAGGCGTAGCCTAAGATGAGTCGCTTGATACCAAAGGCCCAGGAGTTTTTATCGAATGCGGGCATAGATTGCGCCGCGCGGCTGTCTTCATCCCGCCCCCAACGTACGCCGGCTTGTTCGAGCCAGTGGCGTATCATGGAGAGGGCTTCATCATCGAGCTCGAATCTCCGCAGTACGGCCGGCACCTCTAATATCCCTAAGATATCGGTCAGGGCGAAGCGACTCTGATTGATGGCCAGAATATGCAGGAAGCTGTTGATCAGGGGCGATTCCTGCGCCGCGCCGCGATCGGCGATGGCGTAGGGGATGTAATGCGCGCCCTGTTTCGCCGAGAATACCGCATCGATATAAGGCGCGTAGGCCGCCACATCGGGCAGCATGATAACAATATCTTTAGCAAGCAGGGGATCGCTTGGGTCGTTAGGCTCACGGGACAACATTTCGAGCAGGTGATCGTGCAGGGTCTCGATTTCACGCAGCGGACTGTGACAACTGCGAAGCGTCAGCGAGTCATCGGTTTTAGTGAGTACGCGGCGATCGTCAAGCGTCAGGTACAAGGACGCATCGGGGCCTAAGCTTCTGTTGCGGGTACTCAGCTCCAGAATGTCGTGTTGAACGCCGCGAAGCAGCGTTTGAGGCGCATTTCCCAGTGGATCTTGATAGCACTCAAAATTAAAGTTGGTGTGCTCCTCGGGTAGCTCTAATATCAAGTCCAACAGTTCACGCCCCATCTTACCGTTATTGGCGAGTAGCGGATTTCCGACCTCGAGCTTATCTTCCCATAAGGCTTCGAGTTTATTCCTGTTGGCGTACTCAAGGGCCATACGGGCTCGTAGGCGAGGGTCGACAATATCGCCCCAATAGTGCTGACAGGGACTTAAATTCAGCATGATCACATCGATGCGTTTGGCAAGGTGATAGAGCACATCTAAGGTCTGCGGTGCCATGGATGAGATACCGAATACAAATAAGCGTCTGGGGAGACCATCGAGGCAAGTATCGGGATCATCGAGTGCATCAAACAGAGACTGATGCAGATTAGCCCTGTGGTAACGACTCTTGTTGAGACGCAGGTTATTAAATTCGATAAGGGCGCGCCACAAAATGGGTTGCCAAGCCTGCGCGGGAGACAACTTATCATCTTTAGGTGGTAGGGTGGGCTCATTGGCCTCCCAGGCCGCTATCCAATCGGGGCGATAGACCAGGTATTGGTCGAAGATATCGGCTATCTGTCCACAAAGCTGAAACAGTTTCAGCGGAGCGTCATTTACACAAATAGCTTGTGAGTCAGCATCTTGTGCTGCTGTATCATCAGACTCATCATCCTGAGTCTGAGGTAAGTGCGAGTCGATACCGGTTTTGAGGTAGTTGTTAAGCGGCGCGAACTCCTCGATATGCAGCAGCTCAGGCAGTAACTCCATCAGCTTCCAGGTCATGGCAGGCTTGGTAAAGGCATTTTCCTTTGGCACATCGGGCAACAGGATGTGGCACAGCTGCCAGATAAAGCTTGAGGGCAGCGGGAATTCAAGCGCAGCGGCTATCTTGTTCTGTCTTGCTATCTCGAGTCTGAGCCAGGTAGACATGCCGGGGCTTTGGACTAACACCTGCTCAGGCATTAACAGCGGCATACCGGGAATTGGCGTCTGTAGCTCGGTCGCGAGTTGGGCCGAGAGTGCTTCCATTCGATTAGACTGTACAAGATAGAGCATGAATATTCCCAGGTAAAATAACGATAGACGTGTAGGCGATATCTGCAAACAGGTAATATTCTATGTGTTTGGATGGGTAAGTCCACAGAAACTAGCGGTATTTGAAGTTAACCTTGTACGTATAGAACTAAAGCCGGGAGAAAGGGTGGCATATTATGTTTATAATATGTAAAAATTGATGTGGAACATCAAATTAGGTTAATGATAATCGATTGGGTTGGTTTTTAATCAGATTCAATTAATATAGGAATTAGACGTAAAGGTTTTTACTGGATCACTCATTTCATTCAGGAATATTATGGACATTCAACAACGTCGCTCATACCAGGCTTTAACCCTTGCCACCTTGGCATTTGCCGCATGTTTCTCAGTTTGGACCCTCTATTCAATCATTGGCATCGAGGTTAAAGAACGCTTGGGTCTGAGTGCTACCGAGTTCGGTTTCCTGCTTGCGGCCCCCATTTTTACCGGCGCAATCTTTCGTGTTCCAATAGGCTTTTTGGCTGAAAAAGTATCATGCCGTAACCTCTTCTTCTGGCAGATGTTACTCGCCGTTCCCCCGCTATTCTATCTACCTCATATAGAAACTTATTCGGGTTATATCTGGATTGGCTTCGTTTTAGGTCTGACTGGGATCTCATTTACCATAGGTATCCGTTATGTCACCGATTGGTTTGAGACTAAACGTCAGGGCTTCGCACTGGGGGTGTTTGGTGCGGGTAATGCCGGGGCGGCAATTACACTGGTTTTGGTGCCATTTATTGTCGATATCTTCGGTTGGCAACAGATAGGCTATGCCTACGGGGTGGGCATGATATTTATGGCGGTGCTGTTTCGTTTGATGGCGCCTGAAGTGAATGAATATTATCAGAAGCAGCGAGACAGCCATGATATGGCGTTTCATATGGCGCCACTTAAAGACCTACAGGTATGGCGTTTCGGACTCTACTATTACTTCGTATTTGGCAGTTTTCTGGCGCTCATTCTCTGGCTGCCTCACTACTATGTCTCCGCCTATGAACTTTCATTGACTCAAGCTATGGCGCTGACACTGCTGTTTGTCACCAGCTCGAGCATGGTCAGAGCCGTGGGCGGCTGGTTCGCCGATACCTATGGGGCGAGGGCGGTGAACTGGACCGCGTTTTGGATCTGTATGGTGTGCCTGTTTTTCTTGAGTTATCCGCCGACCACCATGATCATCCACGGCGTGACTAAAGATGTCGAGGTCTCGTTCGAGGTGAATGTCTGGGTATTTACCTTCCTGATTTTCATCATCGGTCTGGCGCAGGGCTTCGGTCGCGCCAGTGTCTATAAGACTATCTACGACTATTATCCTCATCATATGGGTAGTGTGGGCGGAATCGTCGCCGCCATCGGTGCATTAGGGGGATGTACGCTACCTATCATGTTCGGTTTTGCCGTCGATGTCATCGGAGTCTATAGCGCCTGCTTCATGTTACTCTACGGCGTGCTCGCGACCTGTATGGTAGTGATGTACTTCGCCCTCAGGGCCGAGCGGCATCAGAAATTGCTGAGAGACTCCATTGCAAACAACTTCCTGGAACAGGACTAGCTTAAAAACTAGCTTAGAGAAAATTGGCTTAGAAAAGAAATAAAGGACTAACTTTTGCGACTCTTTTTACACGTGTTAAAATGGATTTTATTGACCGTTCTGGGTGTCCCACTCAGCCTCTACTTCATTGTGCTGCTGATCAATATACAAGATGAAGCCCCTTCAGAGCGAGCAAAGCGTAACTTTGCCCAAATAGCTGATAACGAACGCACACTGGCTCAAAACCCTGATAATAATGCCTATATTTTTGCATTGGGATTTAATGTGCCCGAGGACGTCGCGCCAATGACTGAAGGCGTAAAGCGTCTGCAATTGCTGCAAAGCTTAGGTATTATGGACACAGCTGATGGCATGCAACCTCCGCGCTTTGAGCTGCCAGACCTACCGCTGGAATACTGCCTTAATCGAGATGACTTCTTGATGGCTTGTAAAGCCAAGCTTGAGCAGGAGAAGAACCTTAATACCCTGTTAGCCGAAAACCGGTGGATAATCGAGCGGTACCAACAGATGCTCGATATGGGGAGCTGGCAAGGAAGCACCCATTATAATGTATTCATACCAGGCCTGACCTGGCAACACCTGTTTAGCGCACAGAAACTCTATCTCCTCGATGTTTATCAAAAGGCTGGCACCACAGACCCCAAATTAATTTCACTGGCCATCGACCAAGATATGCTGTTTTGGCAAAAGATATCTGCAAATACCCATTTACTGATCAATAAAATGGTTAGCAATGGTGGTATGGAGAGAAATATGAAATTGGGCGAGCTGATTATTACTCAATTATCGCAACAGCAGCAACTCGCTGCCATACCACAAAGCTGGCTAAATCCCATGCCACCCCAAGTATTAGCGCTAAACAATGCCAAACTGGGTGAGTGGCACTATTTCACCCAAATTGTACAGGCAAGCCAAGCGGTTGATGATACAAGCGACATTGCATCGCAGGCCGCCGAATTTCTGTTGCTTCCTCTGATGCAGCAACAAGATACCGCAAATCGTTATGCCGAAATATTAGCAGGCACTGCCGATATGAGAGAGTGCCCTGATGACATAACAGTGGATACTATCGGCCAATATATTTATAACCCGACGGGAAAATTTATACTCTGTTTAGGCATTCCTTCATTTCAAAGCTATCATGAACGCCTCGATAAACTTGAACAGAGGAGAGCGAGCCTGACCTCGAGGCTTAAGCAATGAAGATTGGACTCGGCAGTAAAAGTACAGTAGCTATAAGGTGTTACTATAAAAAAGCAGATAATTGTGAACCTGTTTTAGAAGCCACTATGAGCTGCGCCAAATAAAAACCTACGTTACTAAAGCTTGCACTTGTAAATAACGGCGACGACTCTTATGTCGTAACCTTCATCTTTTTCTTCACATTCATCCTGGTGTAACCATACGATATGGGTACCACCTAACTCTTCACCATATTTCATCGCTTGGTTTTTCGCATCTCTTAAAGCAAACTCACCGATTCCCGTGCCTCTGGCCATGGCAAAACTATCACAATGGGTTACTTCAAAATCATAGGCTTCGTTAATCCGGTGGCGCAACTCGCCGGACTCCTGTTTACTATCCCAAAGTGTACAACCAGTAATAAGAAAAGAGATAAGAAAAGAGATAAGACAGTAAATACCCACGACTATAAACTTAAACACGAAATGAAACCTTATTGGTTAGCGACGGCGCAAAAGGTATAACAGCGATGTATTTGTAACAATGTTGATTCTGACACACCTTGTTAATACAGTTCATTCTGTTTGAAAACAAAGTAATATACAGTCAAGCAATGTAAATGATTGAAAATATTGAGGGGCATTGAGTAAAAACGACAGATGATAACTTTGGATATCTATGTTGTTTTAACTATGTTGATTTAACTATGTTGTTTTATCTATGTAGTTTTAGAAAAGGCTGTATCCTCCAAGCCCGTAAGGTAAAAGCCATGCGTCTCGTTTAGAGTGGTCATTCGGCCAGCACAGTCCCCCCTGAAACATGCAACAGCGAATTTTCGATATATAGTCGTTGAATGGTTTTTTTTCTACCTGTTTTACGCCTATAAGTACCAGTTGTTTACAAGCCATCACTGATATTATCTCTGCCATAATTTAGATAGAGAAATAACTAATGGCTCTTAAAAAAGTAATAGCACTATCAGCTCTGTTGTTCGCGTCATCTTCGGCAGTTGCGGATCCTTTTGGCTTGCCCTGGGGGGAGGAGTTATCTCATTTTGGCAGCGTTAAAAATGTTAACGGTCAAGACGTTGTTTTCACTTTCAGTACTCCGCTACCTCATCGGATAATTGAAAGCTATGCCATCTATGGCGATAAGCAATCCCTCACCAACAAGGTCGTCGGCACCGGATACCCGATAACTGGTGATACCTTCGGCACCGAGGGGAGAAGGCAATTTTCACTCATGATCTCAGCCCTGGAAAAACAAGGGTATGTAAAACAAAAATCCGATGAACTGCACGGTACGAAAATATACGAAAAAATGGATGCGTTCTGGCAATGCATCAAGGTCGATGGCTGTGGGGAATACTATTGGATAGGAGTCAAAAACAGTAACGAGACAGCGATTATCTCGCTTAAAGGAAAGGGAAAAGGTGAGGGGCACCTTGAAGTCGAGATCAAACTAAACTGATAAAAACAGATAAACCAGCCCATTTATAAAGTGGGCTTTTTTATGGGTTATTGGAGAAATAACGACTAACAAACAGACTTTAAGCTAAATAAAACAGCCTAAACACCCATTCTGATTGCCTTTAATACGAGGGGGCAGAACAAACCAGCCTTTCGCTCAACATGTTCATATACCTCGCGCTGAAACATCCCAAGTTAAATCTCTCTGGAGTAGAAATTAGCGAAAGTTCACCAATCAGCGTGGGTGGCTCATGCACTCTTCTGGCTGTGTCTTGTAGCTGCGTTTGTGATCGCTTTGGTGTATCTGTAACTAATTTGGTGTGCGTGTTGCTGTTTTGGATTACTCTATGATGTTGAGACTCGCATTTTATGAAGGCTGGCATCTCCTAGTATCTGGCATCTGGAGTCTAGTATGTTGTGGTAGCTGACAGGTAGAGAGTCGTGAAAGCTAGCCCATAGAGAATAACCTTCTCTGAGTCATTGAAAACTGAAGCTTAACTAACAGTCTCATTATTTACAGGAGAACATTTGGTGAGATTATCGATAATACTCTTGGTATTGACCCTGTTGCCACTATTTTCAGCCAGTGGACAAGATCTTAAGTTCGCTGTTGTTTCAAAGTACCAGAGTGTGTTTTTTGAGCAGAGTAAACATGGTTGTAAGCATGCAGCCTCTCAAATCGAAGGTGTCGAGTGTATTTATCGGGGACCCGAAACGGCGAGTGTAAGAGTACAGGATCAGATCATTTCACAACTGATCGATGAGGGAGTAGATGGTATCGCTGTCGCCGTGACACAGTCTAAATTCCTCGCAGAAAATAGCATTCAAAAAGCGCGCAATGCAGGAATACCAATTGTCACTTATGACTCCGATTTTGACGCTCCGACTCTGGAAAAGTATAAAAAGTTACGCTCAACTTATATAGGGACTGATAACTTCGAGTTTGGCAGAGCGTTAGGGGAACAATTAAAAAAACAGCGCCCCAACGGTGGAGCGTTAATCATCCAAACCGGGCGTCCATACTCTCCAAATTTGAATCTCAGAATTATGGGGATCCGTTCCGCGCTATCGGGCAAACAATATATTACCCCTCCCGGGAAAATGCTCCGAAATGATAGTGGCTGGACCGAAGTCAGAGATCCTTTCATTAATTTCGATCAGCTCTCAAGGGCGGTAAAACAGATGGAGTCAGTGGTACAGGGAAGGCGATTGAAGGCAGACTCCTTTATTGCTGTCGGAGGTTGGCCTCAAAATGATGAAGCCCTTTACCGAAACATGATTGCCCCGTTTAAAGATAAGCTTGAACGTAAAGAGATGATAGTGGTTATGTCAGATGCGTCAGATCAGCAGTTAGCCATGTTACGAGACCGGCTTGCTCATGCCAATGTTGGCCAAAACCCCTATGAAATGGGAAGACAAGCCATTTTAACTCTGCATAATATTGTAAAAAATCTAGATTACGATGAGTTTATTCATACTCCCATTAACCTGTGTACCCAAGAGAACTACAGCACCTGCACCCAGCAGAATTTATAAATTGCTGCATACCGGCGTAAAATGAAAAATATGCAAAAAATATAGCCGGCCATTAATAATCAAGGTGTAAATGGTTGCTCATCACCGCACAGCCTGCAACATCAATGGCAAATACTTCTGTGAGCTTAAGTATTTGCTTCTCCACCAAACCATAACGATGGTCATAGTTTTTACCTGTGTACTTATCACCTCCGCAAAGAAAAGCGTGGCGAACTACACAGCTACAGCAATGATAATATGGGGTATCTTCCAAACTGACTTGAGTACTGCGAGGGCGGGGCATAGTAACCTCCTGGTTAAATGCTTCATCAAAGCTTAGTCGGAGGTCATTAGTTATGCCATTAACGAAGGGGGGCACTATTTACTGACACGAGTGTCATTTGGTTATGGTGGATGAATCGGGCACTAAGACCACGGCCTTCGATCAGGCGGCTATGCGACTTCGGGAAGCCGAAGTTAGCGTGAGTGAGAATATCCTGTCCGGGCGTGTCGATGAAGCGCTGCTTAATTATCAGCAAGAACAACAGCTGGAGATGATTGTGATGGGAGCTTTTGGTCACTCAAAACTCAGACAG
>NZ_RXNV01000014.1 GCF_003966265.1 Shewanella atlantica
AAGGTATTGGAGCGGGATCCTAAGGAAGGAGATTATCGCCTAAGCACTCAGCCACTAAAACGACTTACCCCGGCTTGCGGTATCGTTCGAGTAAGATCTTCACCCGTTTAACGTAGGCTTGAGTCTCTGAAGGTATTGGAGCGGGATCCTAAGGAAGGAGATTATCACCTAAGCACTCAGCTACTGAAACTACTTAGCCGGGCTTGCGATAACGCTCCAACAAGATCTTCACCCGTTTAACGTAGGCTTGGGTCTCTGAAGGTATTGGAGCGGGATCCTAAGGAAGGAGATTATCGCCTAAGCACTCAGCCACTAAAACGACTTACCCCGGCTTGCGGTATCGTTCGAGTAAGATCTTCACCCGTTTTACGTAGGCTTGAGTCTCAGGGTAAGGCGGGATCCCCTTATAATGGGTAACATTCGCGGGGCCGGCATTGTAGGCGGCACAGGCTAAATCTATATCCCCATCGAAGCGTCGCAACATTTGAGCCAGATATTTTGCCCCGCCATCGATATTTTGCTCCGGCTTGAAGGCATTTTTAACCCCCAACTCTTTCGCCGTTTCGGGCATAAGTTGCATCAGCCCCATGGCGCCGCTTCGGGACAAGGCAAATACCTTAAATGCCGATTCGGCGTGAATAACCGCCCGAATGAGTGCTGGATCAAGGTTATGGGTATTGGCGGCTTGATTGATTAACTCATCATAGTCTCTGTAGAAAAGAGGTATTTTCTTCCAATCCAGACTGGAGTCGGGCTGGCATGCATAGCAGTCATATAACAGCACCTGATATTGAGCCGAACCCGGAGCATGATCGGAGAATGCCATGACACCATTCTCCTGCCTGTATTGGTATACCTTTAGCTGGTTTTCAGCCTCTTTCGAAGGAGAGAAGGATGCAGGATGAGCAGTAGAAGACTTGCCCAGTATCCCCTCTTTAGAGTAACTGGCTTTATAATGAGGCTTGGCATCCGCCTCAACATCCCTCTCAATAGTGACCTGAGCATAACTGTGGGTTACGCCCGCAAGCCAAAGCAGAGAGCTGACAATGCCACCACAGCAGAAGGCATGCATATATTTCATCACAGACCGGTATATTCATCGAGTTTCAGTACTTCAATCATAGCAAACAGTTGCCTCATCTCTCTGTTAATCTGACTAAACTCATACTCGAAGGTGGCGCCATGAAAAATGGAACCCAGCTCGAATCGGTTTTCTCTGCTGGCTAACATGATGAGTAATTTATCTTCATAGAAAGCGCATTGAAACTGACCGGAAAAGCAGTCCGCCAGCTCCTGTAAGCGTTCCATAAAAGAGACGGTCAATAGATAACGGGCCTCGATCTGATCAGATGAAAACACATCGAATAATTTCTCAAACCGCGGGTCTTCAAGCTTGACCCTGGACAACCGCTTAAAGGAGTCAGAAAGGAAGTTCATCAGACTACCTCTGTTACGTACAACCACAGTGTGACCATTAAACTTCTTATGACAGCCCAGTTGCACCATCACACCATTGAAAACCGTCTTAGTTTCGTTGCGCTTATCTCGCCTGACCTCCTTAGTAAGCGCCAGCTCGTTGATCGCTATCTCGATCCCCCGGTGAGTACCCTGAACGTAATCATCGAAATGGGCCTTATCGTAACCGGGTAGCAGCTTTGAACGCTTGAGCGTACTCATGCTCATGCTGTGTGTTGGGCTAAAGATAAAGTCATCACCAAAATAGCGAAATATCTTGGGAAATACCTGCAGCTTTACATCGCTCTGATAATGGGTCACGGGTCTGGAACACCACCAGCAAAGGGGGACCAAGGGCAACAAGTAGAAGGGCCAAGGTATGACTAGTCTCTGTGTCGAATCAAATAAGAGACAGATAAAGAGCACGGCAGCAAAAAGACCTATGCTCATATATATTCGCAGCCTAAGTGCCTTTAGACAGGCCACTCGACGATTCTCAAACTTGCGCGTCAATGGCTCTATATGCTCATCATAATGCGCCTGTAACGACTCGAGTTCATCACCCACGGCACTCAGAGGTTTTGCCTGGCGCTTAGGCTTAATACGTGCACCAAAAAGAAAACTAATTATATTCATGAGAAGTTAAGCTAAGTGAACACCTGCAGTGATGTACGGCACTCGTGTCACCCATAACATTAGTTCAGGTAATCGGAGGCATCGACCGGCGCCTTCGAAGCTTCGTCGGCTTCGTAGAAAGGCATCACCTTAATATTCGCCATAGAAGCGATAATTGAGCCGGGGAAGATCTCCACCGCATTATTTAGCTCAGTTACCGATGCATTGTAGAATCGGCGAGCAGCAGAGATATGAGCTTCAACCTCATTATAGGTCTGCATCGCTTGTAGCATAGTGTTGTCGGATTTTAGCTCGGGGTAGTTTTCGACACTCACCATCAACTGACCCATCTTGCCATTCAATAGCTCGGCTTTAACCAGATGATCCTTAACAGCTGACGCATCGCCGATGTCATAAGATTTTTCTACCTGGGCACGTAGCTCGGTGATCTCAGTCAATAAGGACTTTTCATGATCCATGAATTTCTGAGCAATTTTTAAAATATTAGGCACCAGGTTAGATCTTTTTTTCAACTGCACATCTATACCGGATAGAGCTTCGCGAACAGAATTACGCTTTTTAACCAGACTGACGTACCAAAGGTAGGCAATGATAACCAGTAGCCCTAACCCCAACAGCAACCCTTCCATCATATGTCCTTATTATTCTGATTTTTATTTGGATATTCTCAGCTTATTTATAAAGCCATAACTCTCTACTCTCACCTATTTTTTATAATATTTCCAGATATTTATCGGCCATCTAGGCCAAAGAATAAAGGGTACAAATTGTGCTTTTTTCAAAATGTTCAGCCATTTTATGACATTTATTCAAAAGTAAACATACGCTAACAAGATGCTAACGATAAATATCAGCGAGGATCAGAAAAACCACTACTAAAATAAAATCATAAATTTAATTTCAGATAAAAAACCTTACTTAACAATCAGAAAGCATCGAACGGCGAAGTGGTAAAAAATGAGCACCCATTCAGAAATAGTAAAGCATATTCCTGAACTCTCACTAAGTTAACCTGAATAAATCACCACTAAGGGATGTATTATGCGAGATGCTGTCAATAACCAGGTTTTTAACACCTATATTCATGCTTAACGGCATGTCGCCATCGAATTCATCTCAAACGACAATGACATTGATGTTCAGATTTACAGCAAACCATTCAGTTTCCATACAGACAAGCCCAGGCATAATAGGTCTCATGAAGTCTTGTTACATCATCTCATTAAGTCATAGTTGTACATCCTTTTTAGGCTCTAGTTTGAGCCTATTTTTTTGCCTGTAACCCAATGAAAACACGCTATTCTCATTCAGTTTTCATACAGTCAATATAAGCTATATTGGTCACAAGCAAACATGATGACAACCAACCCCAACTGATTGATTTGATGTTATTGCTGGCGCAACCCTATCCCTTTTGGCCCCACTTTTATGGGGCTATTTTTTTGCCTGAATTTCGGCTAACTCGGTTAATATTTAAACCCTCCCCTCGCGCTATTCCCTCCTCGCTCGAGTCTTGTCATACCTCAATTCTTTTACAAATTTAATATTCAGTTAAACCAACTAAGACACTATGGCTGGTCTACTCGGAAATACCGAGTCCGAAAACCAATAATACCGATTGGTATAAAGCCGCAATCGAAGCTGGCATTTAAAAGGTCCACAGAGGCCAAACATTGAAGGAAAGGGTATGGGTTTAAATAAAGAAGAGAGCATAGAACTGCCTCTCAATTCACCGGGAGCATCAGGGCCGCAGAGTGGTGCTTTTGTTCGTTTTCTTAATATTGTCGAACGATTAGGAAACTTACTTCCCCACCCGATATCCCTTTTCGCTATGTTCTGTCTGGCCGTTATCGCCATCAGTGGCATCGCCGGCTATTTTGAATTAACAGTCGTCGATCCCCGTCCGATAGGCTCATCGGGTCGAAGTGAAGATGGCCTTATCCATGTCGTGAGCCTAATGAATGGCGAAGGTTTGAGGATGATAGTCTCAAACCTGGTGACTAACTTCACCGGATTCACTCCACTGGGCACTGTACTGGTTGCCCTGCTGGGTGTCGGCATAGCCGAACGTTCCGGCCTACTCTCGGCAGCGATGCGCTTACTGGTCATCGGAGCTTCAAAACGTCTGGTAACCCTCACGATTGTATTTGCCGGTATTGTCTCTAACACCGCATCCGAGCTGGGTTATGTCGTCCTTGTGCCCATGGCGGCGATGATATTTCACTCTCTCGGTCGTCACCCCCTAGCGGGGCTTGCCGCCGCTTTTGCCGGTGTATCGGGCGGCTACAGTGCCAACCTGTTATTGGGCACGGTGGATCCGCTTCTGTCCGGGATCACCGAAGCCGCAGCGCAGATGATCGATCCCGAGTATATGGTAGGACCCGAGGTGAACTGGTATTTCATGTTCGTCTCTACCTTCCTTATCACCATTCTGGGCGCTATCGTCACCGAGAAAATTGTCGAACCCAAACTGGGGAAGTATGATCCTGATGAAGCTGCAGTCGATCTCGCCAGCCAAAAGATGGATGGTGTCAGCACTGATGAGAAACGCGGTCTAAAGGCTGCGGGGATCGCGGTATTAATACTGTCTTCACTGGTCGCACTGACTGTTGTGCCTGAAAATGGTCCACTGAGAGATCCTGAGACAGGCTTAGTGGCAGGCTCCCCTTTCCTTAAAGGCATTGTCGCCTTTATCTTTATCTGCTTCGCTATTCCGGGCTTGGTCTACGGTAAGGTCGTGGGCACCATGAAAAAAGATAAAGATGTCATCGACGCCATGTCGCACAGTATGAGTTCTATGGGCATGTATATCGTGCTGGTATTCTTCGCTTCTCAGTTCGTCGCCTTCTTTAAGTGGACTAACTTAGGTGCAGTGTTAGCCGTCTCCGGGGCCGACGCCCTGAGCGCTATCGGCTTGACAGGTCCATTAGTGTTTGTGCTGTTTATCATGCTGTGTGGCTTCATCAACCTGATGCTGGGTAGCGCCTCTGCGCAGTGGGCCGTAACTGCCCCCATCTTCGTGCCTATGTTGATGTTGGTAGGCTATGCACCGGAGACGATTCAGGCGGCTTATCGAATAGGCGACTCGGTCACGAACCTGATCACCCCCATGATGAGCTATTTTGGATTAATACTCGCGGTCGCTTCTCAATATAAGAAGAATCTCGGCATAGGCACACTGATCGCGACCATGCTGCCTTACTCCATCGTCTTCTTCATCGGCTGGACCTGTTTCTTCTTCATCTGGGTATTCGTACTGGGTCTACCGGTAGGACCCGGAGCAGAGACCTATTACACCCCGTAAATGAAGAGATAAAAATATGGCGCAGCAATTGGGGCTCCCCTGTGCTGCGCCTTTACATATTTTAAATATCACATCTTAATGAGTGTTAAGATCTACTGAAGTGCTTCTTTACCAAAAGCTTCATGGTAAGCAATCATAAAATCTTCGCGAATAAGTTGCTCCAGATGAGCTGCGCGCTCAGTGGGGCAAAAAATCATAATATGAATATTTTGCTCGCCATTTGGACCGCTATTGATATGGATATGCGGCTCTGAGCCTGGTAGATCAACACCCGCATGTTTTTCAATAACACTATTGTAGCGTGTTGCCACTTCATGGAAGTCTTCACAATGCGCTTCAATTTGTTCGCGTAGTTCAGGAAAGAGAGGATATAAGTTAACGAACTCAACAATGGTTATATGAAAGTTATGGTAGACATAGCGCTTCATAAAATTAAGGTTCTTGACCGCATAGCTGAAGAACATGCTGTTAGGTAACGTTGCCGTTTTACCTGTGTAATGGTATTGCCCGTGGTGAAGATCTATCTCCTGGATCACTGTCGCCATTAAATTATGTTCAATGACCTCACCACATAATTTACCAACTTCAATCCAATCTCCGATGACAAATGAGCGTGAACTCGCACGCTGAATTGAGCCTGTAAAACACAATATAATCTCTTTTGAAGCAACCACAATCGCGATAGCAATGGCGGTAACTGACAGTGCAAATCTATTTATCTCTGTCTGCCAAAGCATAAATAGAATGACGATGATTAAGATAAAGGTACCGTTTTTGGTACGCGACATCCACTTGCGCTGCACCTCTGTTAAAAATGGGATATCACCACGAATTTTCGAGATCACAACACGTTTGATCAGTGAGATGAAGACAATCACCAGAATGGTCAATAAAAGCTTATGAGTTAGTAAGAAATCAACTGCAATGGTAAGTTTATCCACAAAACCCTCTTTAACACTAAAAAATCGGTGCAATTCAGACTAGTAAACCATAGTAAATTAATGATTTAAGCGCTATTGCAGATGATAAAGCAACTCTAAGGTTATCATAGCTAAAAAACAAGTTAGCATGGATCCACTTGCGATTAAGTTATGCTTAGTTGGATAGCTAAATATGAGGTATTTCCAGAGTAAAAAGGAGTTAATGTTATCGCTATGACCACAATATCATCTCTACCAATGCTTTACTCTTTACGAAATTGTCCCTACGCCATGCGCGCAAGAATGGCTGTTTATGTTTCAGGCCAAGCTGTGCAGCTCCGCGATATCGTATTAAGCGATAAGCCTGTTCATATGCTCCAGGTCTCGCCCAAGGCAACAGTACCGGTTTTAGTACTGAGCAATGGCGAAGTGTTGGAGCAAAGTCTGGAGATAATGATATGGGCTTTTGAACAAAGCGACCCTAACAACTACTTAATGAGCGACAGTCCGAATACACGAGCCGAAATGCTTAGTTTAGTCGACCTTTTTGATACCGAGTTTAAGTTACGGCTTGAGAAGTATCGCAGCGCAAAACGTTATCATGACGAAAGTGTATTGGAACATAGGTTAGCTTGTGAGCAATATTTGAAAATGTTGGAGCTGAAGCTATCTCAACACACATATTTGATGTCTGATAGCCCAAGCTTAGCGGATTTAGCGATATTGCCATTTATTCGACAGTTGGCCCGAGTTGAGCGTCAGTGGTACTTACAGTCACCCTATCCCAACATTAGAAAATGGCTCAACGATTACTTACAAAGCCGGATGTTCAGTAAAGTAATGACTAAATATCCGATGTGGTTAACAGAAAAATCTTTGATAGTTTTTTCTGCTGATAAGCCATTAAGTTAACGCACTATACCAAGCGATATTAATCGAAGAGTGCATGTCGGAGGTGAAATAAATAGTCTTCAGGAGACCTTAAAAAAAGCCTAACAAAAAGCCCGGCAATTGCCGGGCTTTAAAGATTTAAGCAAACACGTTAGTGCTATTCAGCCTTTGGTGTTTCTGCTTTAGCTCCTTTCTTCTCACGTTTGCTGAAGATACGTTCAACAATAACGAAGAAGATCGGGATAAAGAAGATCCCCATAAAGGTCGAGCTCATCATGCCGCCCAGTACCGCAGTACCGATAGCATTTTGGCTTCCTGAACCTACACCACTACTGATAGCCAGAGGTACAACCCCAAGACCGAATGCCAGCGACGTCATCAAGATTGGACGCAAACGAACGCGGACAGCATGCAGCGTTGCCTCAACCAATCCAGCGCCTTTCTCGTAGTACTCTTTAGCGAATTCTACAATCAAGATAGCATTCTTGGTCGCGAGACCAACGGTCGTCAACAGACCAACCTGGAAGAATACGTCATTAGGTAAACCACGACCATTCATCGCAATCAGCGCACCGATAATACCCAAGGGCACAACCAGAATAACCGAGAAAGGAACCGACCAACTCTCATAGAGTGCTGCCAGTACCAGGAATACCACCACTATAGACAGTGCATATAGCATTGGCGCCTGGTTACCAGAGAGACGTTCTTCATAAGATAGACCGTTCCACTCGACACCAAAACCTGGTGGCAGCTGCTTAACCATATCTTCGATGATGTTCATCGCCTCACCGGTACTGAAGCCCGGTGCAACACCACCTTGGATATTCATCGCGGGTAGACCGTTGAAACGCTCCAGTCGCGGTGAGCCATATTCCCATGAGCCGGTTGCAAAGGCTGAAAATGGCACCATGTCGCCCTTAGTGTTGCGGACGTACCAGGAGTCGATATCTTCAGGCTGCATACGGTAATCCGCTTCACCCTGGACATAAACCTTCTTCACTCGGCCACGGTCGATGAAGTCGTTAACGTAGTTACCACCCCAGGCAGTACCCAGCACGCTGTTAACTGCATCGATATCGACGCTCAAGGCTCTGAGCTTACCGTGATCGATATGGATCTGATACATGGGCGCATCTTCCTGACCATTGGGACGAACGCCCACAAGGTTAGGGTTTTGTGCAGCCATGCCTAACAACATGTTACGCGCTTCAACCAGTTTATCGTGACCCTGACCATTTCTGTCCTGCAGATAGAAGTCAAAACCATTCGCTGTACCCAGTTCAATAACCGCTGGCGGCACAAACGCGAACACGAAGGCTTCTTTCATCTGCATAAACATACCCATGGCACGTCCAGCGACAGATTGCACATCCTGACCAGGATTGCTTCGTTCAGCCCAGTCTTTCAAGCCCACGAACGCAATACCCATGTTCTGACCGTTACCGGCGAAACTGAAACCCGACACGCTAAATACAGATTTAACGTTGTCGCCTTCCTGTTCCAGGTAGAAGTCTGACACATCTGACAAGACTTTCTTCGTTTCTTCCTGAGTCGAGTTCACCGGCAAGATAGCCTGAGTAAACAAGATGCCCTGATCTTCATCCGGCAGGAAGGCGGTTGGCATACGCATAAAGATCCAACCCACAGCGACCGTAATGGCTAAATAAACCATCATGGTACGAGCGGCGCGCTTGATCATGGCGGCAACACTTGCCTCATAACGAGAGGTCAAAGCATCAAATTTACGGTTAAACCAGCCGAAGAAGCCGGTATCAACCGCATGATGTCCCTTAGCTATGGGCTTGAGCATGGTGGCACATAACGCAGGCGTCAAGATGATAGCAACCATCACAGATAGCGCCATCGCCGACACGATCGTTATCGAAAACTGCCTGTAGATCACACCGGTCGACCCAGACATAAATGCCATGGGAACGAATACCGCTGAAAGCGTCAGACCAATACCCACAAGTGCGCCGGTGATCTGATCCATCGACTTCTTGGTGGCCTCAATGGGACTGAGCCCCTCTTCGGACATCACGCGTTCGACGTTTTCAACCACAACGATGGCATCATCTACCAACAAACCAATGGCCAGTACCATGGCAAACATGGTTAAGGTGTTGATTGAGAAGCCTGCAGCCGACAAAATCGCAAATGTACCTAAGAGTACAACCGGCACCGCAATCGTTGGGATCAGCGTTGCGCGGAAGTTCTGCAGGAACAGATACATGATCAAGAAAACCAAGACCACAGCTTCAAGCAGGGTATGCACAACCCCTTCAATCGATTTCTCAACGAATGGTGTAGTGTCGTAGGGATAAACGACTTCTAACCCTTGTGGGAAGAAAGGCTGCAATTCGGCAATCTTAGCGCGAACCCCTTCGGCGGTAGCGAGCGCGTTGGCACCGGTTGCCAGCTGAATACCGATACCGGCAGCGGGTTTACCGTTATAGTAAGACTCTACATCATAGTTCTCAGCGCCTAACTCAACTCGTGCGACATCTTCGAGGAACACTTTTGCACCGGTCGAATCGGCCTTGATGATGATCTTCTTAAACTGATCGGCCGTCTGCAGACGACTCTGTGCCGATACCGTCGCGTTCAACTGTTGGCCTGCGACCGATGGTGCGCCGCCCAACTGTCCAGCTGAAACCTGCGCATTTTGCTCCCTGATAGAAGCAATAATATCTTGGCTGGTCAGGTTATACTGGGTCAGTTTCAGTGGGTCGAGCCAGATACGCATCGCATATTGGGCACCAAATAACTGGATTGTCCCCACACCAGGCACACGACTCATAGGATCTTGAACGTTAGAGCCGACATAGTCAGCGATATCATTCTTATCCAGTGAACCATCCTGAGATACGAAGCCCACAACCATCAAGAAACCAGCACTGGACTTGGCAACGTTAACACCTTGAGCCTGAACTTCTTGCGGAAGCAGTGGCATTGCAAGCTGAAGCTTGTTCTGCACCTGTACCTGCGCGATATCCGGATCGGCCTCGGCATTAAAGGTTATGGTAATTGTAGCATTACCGAAACTATCACTGGTTGATGAGATGTAACGCAGGTGGTCAATACCTGTCATTCGCTGCTCGATAACCTGAGTTACCGAATCTTCCATCGTCTTAGCCGATGCTCCCGGATACACAGCCCTAATCTCAACCGATGGCGGTGCGATACTCGGATATTGCGATACGGGTAGACCCAGGATAGATAACACCCCGGCCAGCATCACAATAATGGCGATCACCCAAGCAAAAATAGGGCGATCGATAAAGAAACGTGCCATAGTTTTACCCTATTTCTGTTGTTGTGCTTGTGATTTCTTATCCGCCACTAACGGACCAGCTTTAACAGGTGCACCAGGACGAATTTTTTGCAGACCTTCAACAATCAGTTGATCACCCACAGTTAAACCATCAATAATACGCCACTGATTATTAATCACCTCGGCAGTCGTGACGACTCGCGCAGCAACCTTACCCTCTGTATCGATAATCATGGCTACGGCCTCACCTTTGGTATTACGCGTGATGGCTCTTTGCGGTACTAAAATCGCTTCAGGATCGGTACCGGTATTCAACACAGAACGCACATACATGCCAGGCATTAACACACCATCCGGGTTAGGAAACTCTGCACGCAAAATCACGGAACCCGTGTCCTCATTCACGCTAACTTCGGCGAACTGCAACACACCATCGTGCTTATATGTTGTACCGTCTTCCAAAATTAACTGAACACCCGCGTTGTCAGCAGCCTCTAGTTGTCCCTGTTTTAATTTAGCTTTCAGGCGCAACATTTGAGCACTTGATTGCGCTATCTCGATATTAATAGGATCGAGTTGCTGAATCGTCGCTAACGTTTGAGTTTGATTGGCTGTAACGAGTGCACCGGCAGTCACTGAAGACTTACCTACACGCCCGGAAATTGGTGCACGCACCTCGGTGTACTCAAGGTTAATTTTTGCGGTATTGATCGCAGCTTCGGCAACGGTAACTCTTGCTAATGCAGCTTTGTATGCAGCATCGGCATCATCGTAGTCCTGCTCACTAATAGAATTAAGCTCGACCAACTTTTCAAAGCGTAACGCCTTAGCCTTAGCCGATACTAAGTTTGCCTGTGCGCTCTTGAGATCCGCTTTAGCACTGATAAGTGCTGCAGTATAAGTCGCTGAGTCGATCTGATATAAAGACTGACCCTTTTCAACATCTTTTCCTTCCACAAAGCCGCGGGTCATGATAATACCGCTGACCTGAGGACGAACCTCCGCTTCCAAGTAAGCTTTACTTCGACCAGGCAACTCAACCAAAATTGATTGAGGCTTTGCCTCTACTTTTATAACACCTACTTCCATAGGTCCACGTTCCTGTGGCCCTTGTTCAGGTTGTTGTCCACAAGCAGTTATCCATAACGCCACACTTAAAACAGAGGCAATTTTCACTATTTGCCGCATGAGAACTCCTAATAAAGCTACCTATCAAACATAACAATCGTAGCAGCAGGAAATTCTGCGGCTTCATTTATTGACAGCATAATTTTTGTGTAAGATTTGAACCTGTCTTTATCTCATAACTGGCCCATCTCAACAAGGAGTACAAGGCTATAATTTTGTAAACGAATGCAAATATTCACCATTAATCAGCGTGTTGTGTTAATGACAAGTTAAATTCAATGTCCTAAACCTACCCTTGTTGCTCGCTTGTTTTTTTACAATTGCCGAGCCGGCCTCAAACTTCCCAATACATTCACAGCCTCCCCACAAGCCAGTCGATGATCTGCTCGTTCATAATTGTTCATATTATGACGCTATTGATTCACGCCATAACCCATCGCCATTCATAAGTTAACCCTATAGTAACAACTGTGTTAACAAATAATTCAATATGAGATGAGAACCATGACTATCCAGATGAAACTACAACACAAGATACTTTTAGGCGGGCTACTACTCTCCGCGGCCTCATTTGCACAAGCTGAAAATGAAGCTGAAGTTCTCGGTGGAACAATCAGTGGCAACCTGACCTTTGCTTCTGATTATGTATTCCGTGGCGAGTCTGAAACCATGGACGGCGATGTTCCGGTAGTTCAGGGCACACTTGGCTGGGGCAATGATGACGGTTGGTATGGCGGAGTATTTGCGTCAAATATCAAATTTGCCGATCCCAATCTCGAGATCGTTACCGCACCTTACATAGGTAAAGCCGGTGAGTTCGGTGACAGTGGTATCACTTATGATGTTATGGTGTTCTCATATCTTTATCCGGGTGCCTCTTACTCTAACTACACCGAACTCTGGATGAAAGTCGGTAAGCAGTTCGGTCAGGCCAATATTCAACTAGAAGTCACTCCAACAATCGATGACTGGTTTGGTGTCGACGGTTGGCAAGGTGTCAACTACTCAATTCACCCAAGCTATGCATTCAGCAATGGCTTGAAAGTATCGGGGTCTGTCGGTTATCAGGATCTTGATGGTGACAATGCGGAAGGCTGGGGGCACTGGAACTTAGGTGTCAGCAAAGCATTTTACGGTCTGAATTTCGATCTTAGATATCATGGCAGCACCGTCGATGAGACTCACAAGGTTTACGGTACACAGACTGAAATTTTTGATGACCGGGTCGTTATCGGCATCAACAAGAGCTTTTAAGTTTTAACTTTGGAAAACTGTTCCACCTAATACACAGTTCGATGTTTATCTCTATTTATTGCTCTATCTTCGGCAATCTTTCGCCAGCCCACTCCAGGCTGGCGCTTTTTTCTGTAGGCTATTTCCTTACCACTTAACACTTACAACTCCGGACTTCTGGCTTCTGGTTCTAAACCCTGTTATCTCCGACGCTACAGGCTAAGATCCGACTGATGTCCGCCAGACTGCGCCCCGACTCCTGCTGCCATTGATTAAACACGGCCTGAACCTGATTTAATCCACTCTTAGAGCTGAAACCAAAATCGACCAAATTATGTGTCTTAAGGTAACCTTGCACATCGCCTGTCAGCAGGAAAGTGTCTTTACCTATGGCACGTAGAAAGTAGGGACCGGTATTGCCGCCTAAGCGGGTGCCCCGTCGCTTTAACACAGACCAAAGACCAGTGATCTCCTCACTAGGCCAATTAGCAATATATTCGGCCAGGCTGCCATGCTCCTTAGCAACATCATGTGTCATCAAGGCATTATCATAAATGGCCATGGTCTTCTTCATATGCCGAATGAGATTTGGATCCGTCGCCCTTTGCTGCAACTGTTCCGGTGACAGCATCAGAATTTTATGGGGTTCAAAATTGAAGAAGGAAGCTTCATAAGCTGGCCACTTATTCTCGACGATACGCCACACGAAACCACTCTGAAAGACCTTCTTACTCATCTCAGACAGAAGCTCGGAATCTCGATATTGCCCAATCTCATCTGCGGATAAACTTGCAGACAAGAGGCTTTCTAACCCGGAACTTCCACCTTTACGATCACTGGCTCTTTGATAAATAGAGGAAAAAGACTCTAATTGACTCATAATTAAATTAGCTTTCAAACGAAGTAGAGAGCTACATAGTATGAAACCAGTAAGATAAAGCAATCCTTAGCCTGTCTCATAAGGGCTATTTACTGGACAAAATCCACCTCGACATCTAGGTTTAATACACACCTAATTAGATTACACAATCAACACCAACAACCCTATTTTGGTAATCGAAATTAACCAATAGACATCAACAAGCGTGGATTATGCTTATGGACGCGGCCCAACTCTATCGAATGCTTGTTTTTGCCAACGTTGTCGAACAAGGTTCGCTCACTGCAGCTGCTGATGAGCTTGGCATCAGCCGCTCTATGGTCAGTCAACACCTGAAGAAGCTTGAACTAAGATGTGCGACACAACTGATACACCGCACGACACGAAAAATGGCACTAACAGAAGATGGGCAAAGCTTTTATCACTACTGCGCCGAACTGCTACAACTTGCCAAACAAGCCGAGAACTCAACAAAACCTCAAGATAAAGAGCTACAGGGCAGCATCAAGATCTCGGCTCCCGTTTGTCTTGGAGAACAAAACCTCATTCAGCACATAGGCGAATTTAATAAACGCTATCCCAAGATTCGAATCACATTACTACTCGAAGATAGAAGGCTTAACCTACTGGAAAATAATATCGATATCGCAATACAGACTGAGCAGGCTACAGAATTAACCTCTATCAAGCTCGGTCAGTTCGATGAATACCTGATTGCAAGTCCGGAATATGTTGAACAACATGGCTCACCTCTCCACCCGGACATGCTGGCAAAGCACCAATGGATTATGCAGTCATCTAACTATCTTCCTAAGAGTTGTCTGCTACAAAACAGCTTCGGAGATAAATTCAAGATTAAGATCAATCCATTTATCAGCTGTAACAGCAATCATGGCATCGTCAAACTTGCTAAGCAGGGGTTAGGAATAGCGATACTCCCCAGCTATTTAGTACAGCCCCAGATAGACAGTGGCAAATTCGTTCATATCCTTCCCGACTACCACCTTAGGGAGGGAGTGATATATGCCACTCATCCGTTTGACGATGTTACGCCGCCTAGAGTCAGGGCATTTCTCAATTTCATAGAAAAACGTCTGCTCCCTGACAACCAAATGTAACCAGACTTCAACATATCTTATGCCGCCGGATATTCTCGGAATTCAGGCGGCATAAAGGATTCAGGCAATAAGAACGAATGGTTTTACCTGATTAACGACTATAATTGAGGGTATACCCAGGCCAAAGTTATCTAGATCTAACTTTTCGTTACCCCTGTCGAGAGAAGTTGCTGATGGAACTGTTTTACCACCCACTTTCCCGTTATTCACAGAAAGTACTGATTGCGCTCTATGAAAAACAAGCCAATTTTTATCCGCGGGTTATTGAGTTATCGGATCCACTATCCAGACAAGAGTTTTGTCATTTCTACTCTCCGGGGAAACTTCCCCTGCTTAAGAGTAAGAGTGGTCAGCTGATCCCGGAATCCAGCATAATTATCGAATTCATCGACAGTGAATTTTCTACCGGGACACGGCTCTTCCCTATAGATAAAAGGATTGCACTCGATACAAGATTACAAGATCGCTTAATTGACAATGATTTCAGTAATGTACTCTTCGAGCTAGAGCATCAGAAACTAGAGGACAGCGATCAAAACCATATAATGATCAAGCAACTTGAAAATGATCTCAGTCAGTTTCTGGCTTATCTGGACAAAAAATTAGAGAAAAATCATTGGTTATGCTCAGACGGTTTAACCTTGGCAGATTGTGCTCTGTTTCCTTGTCTCTATTGTGCACAAGACTATTTTAAACTGTTTCAATATGACAACCTGAACCGATACTGGCATCAGGCTCAGCTCAGAGGCTCATATCTACAGGTCAAAGAGGAGGTTGAACTGGCTATGGTCGATGTACTCTCAGGCCGCAGACCCATTCCTTAGGAGAAGGGCCTGAATTCAAGAACTTAGGACCTTTTATATATTGCGCTCTTTCTTCAGTTGCAGGAAGGCTTTCCATTTAACCACCTCCGGCGGTAACTCGGGCCTGGGTCCCTCGAAGTTAACCTCTTTAACCATGGTATCTATCGGTACCTGTTTACCTTTGCACACAAAGACACCTCTGACATGAACGATACAGTGCAGTATATCTTCACTGACAAAGCGCTGTTCGATATAGAAGTACTTATCATCCCAACCAACCAGTTTAGATTCAATCTCAAACTTAGTGAGCGGCTTGATATCCCGAATATAGGTAAACTCTGCCGCATTGACGATCGGTAGCCACTTAAGCTTAAGGAAGCGCTTAAGGAGTCCCATCTCCGCCAGCATGTATGTACGAGCCAGATCCATAAGTGCCGGATAACGAGAGTTGGTCACGTGGCAGTTAATATCACAGTCCAACGGCAATGCACGATAACTGATACGACTGGTACCCAAGAAATCGATAGAGTTACAGTGGCGAACACGCCAGATAAATAGCCAAAAAAGTCTGAAATAGAGGTTCATTAACATTAGTCCCTTAGAATGAACGCGAAAGGCTAACAGAGGTCATACCAGATCACAAGTTTCGCTCAAATTAGGGGTTACCCTTTAGTTTTATCTTAGCCCTCCAGTTCACACCCACTGCAACCACAGCTTTTTTGATACCAGTCTCATTACATATCGAGACAAACTGTGACTTGCTCTTATCCGCACCTATTCATTAAGATCACCATCTTGAGCAAACGACTAAAACCTGGAAATTTTGTGAAGTCTATTTTTTTGTCCCTTATATTATCTATCTCATTAGTAACACTATTAATAACGCTAAGCGCATGTGCCAATAATCCCCGACCAAGTGTGATCACTATCGAAGACTCAGACTCGTTGGCAACCATAAAGGTGTCCGGAGCTCAGCTTGAGAAGGAGTTAAACTTTAATAATGGTCAATATGAAATTAGCATTCAAAATGTTGGCGATAACCTGTTTCATATTGATGCGAAAATAATCTCTACGAGAGTTGATAAGGTGACAGGGGAGAAATTAGTTTCCAGTAATCAAATAGTGACCCAAGTTAAAGCGGAACCAGAAGAGAAAGTGACGATTGGCGGCCTTGATTCATGGTCGGAATCAATTCAGACGGATGGTAGTGTCAAAGAGGTTCGCTCGCAAAAACGGTATATTTTAGAGATAGTAAAGTAATAAAATACGCTACAAAAATGCCAATTGGCAGAACCAATTGGCATCTTTTACTGCATAGGGTTATCCATTAATACCCGAGTGACGAAGTAGTGCATCGATGCGAGGCTCACGCCCACGGAAACGCTTAAACAGCTCCATCGGCTCTTCACTTCCTCCCATCTCCAGGATGTTGTTAAGGAAACTCAGACCTGTCTCGCTGTTAAATATGCCTTCCTCCTCGAAACGAGAAAATGCATCTGCAGACAAGACTTCTGCCCATTTATAGCTGTAATAACCGGCAGCGTATCCACCAGCAAAAATATGAGCGAAACTGTGCTGAAAACGGTTAAAGTCAGCCGCCTTGATCACAGCTACCTGACTACGCACTTCATCCAGCTTAGCCTGAATATTAGCCCCCTCTTCATGGCTATACTCCAAATGCATTCTGAAATCGAACAGTGAAAACTCCAGCTGGCGTAACATTCCCATGCCAGATTGAAAGTTCTTCGCAGCCAGCATCTTATCGAGCATAGCCTTCGGCAATGGCTCACCGGTCTCAAAGTGACCAGAGATCTCAGCCAAGGCTTCCTCTTCGAAGCACCAGTTTTCCATAAACTGACTCGGAAGCTCGACGGCATCCCAAGGTACGCCGTTAATCCCGGAAACACCGGCCACGTCGATCTTAGTCAGCATATGGTGGATGCCATGGCCAAACTCATGGAATAGGGTTGTCACCTCATCATGGGTGAACAGGGCAGGCTTACCATCGACAGGCGCATTAAAGTTACAGGTAAGATAAGCCACCGGATTTTGCATACCAGAGGTGGTTTGTCTGCGCACGCGACAATCATCCATCCAGGCTCCACCGCGTTTACCTTCACGGGCATACAGGTCGAAGTAGAAGCTACCTCTGTGCTCGCCTTCGCTGTCTTCGATGCTGAAGAAGCGAACATCTTTATGCCAGGAGTCGAACTCTTTCAGTTCGGTGATCTTCAGACCAAACAGGCGATTAACGGTATAGAAAAGCCCCGATAAGACCTTATCTTCCGGAAAATAGGGACGAAGCAACTCTTGAGAGATCTCATACCTGTGGTGCTTTAACTTCTCGGCGTAGAAGCTGAGATCCCAAGGTGATAGATCTGTTGCGCCAAACTCCTGCTCGGCAAATTCGGTCAACTCGGCGAGTTCAGTTTTTCCCTGCTCTTTAGAGCGGGAAGCCAGTTCATTGAGAAACTCCAGCACCTGCTCGGGACTCTCAGCCATCTTGGTTGCCAATGATTTGTGTGCATAGCTGTCGAAGCCTAGTAGCTGTGCCAACTCATGGCGTAATGCCACGATTTCATCCATCAATGGGCCGTTATCATATTCTCCGGCGAATGGTCCTTGATCCGATGCCCGAGTCACAAATGCACGGTAGCACTCCTCTCTCAGCTCACGATTTTCACTATAGGTCATCACAGGCAGATAAGAAGGGAAATCTAAGGTGAATAGCCAGCCCTGCTGCTCTTTAGCTTCTGCCATGGCTTTAGCCGCTGCGATAGCAGATTCGGGTAGACCTGCGAGCTCCTTTTCATCGGTGATCAACTTAGTCCATGCCTGAGTTGCATCTAGGAGTTGATTCGAGAAGCCGCTAGTCAACTCTGACATACGTTTGACTAACTCACCGTACCTCTGTTTGTCGGTATCATTGAGTCCGATTCCGGAAAGCTCGAAGTCACGCAAGCTATGTTCGATCACCATTTTCTGCGCTTGAGTAAGCTGCTCAAACTCTGCCGAAGCCTTTATAGACTTATAAGCTTGATAAAGTGGTTGATGCTGCCCAACGAAAGTGCCGTACTCTGAAAGCAGGGGCAAACAGGCATCGTGGGCCTGGCGCCACTCTTCGCTACTTACAACTGAGTTCATATGAGAGATAGGGGACCAAATCTTACTAAGCTCATCATCAACCTCTTCGAGAGGAGCGATGAGGTTATCCCATGCGAAAGGGACTGACTGGGCTAGTACCTTCTCTATCTGACTGCGGCAATTGGCAATACCCTGCTCAACGGCGTCTTGAATATGCTCTGGTTTGATCTTAGAAAAAGGGGGTAACACTGCGCTGGTAAGCAAAGGGTTGCTCATATTGATTCCTCAGCATAGAAATACTCTATGCTCTAGATAATGGTCTAAAGATTAGATATGGGCTAATTGAGTCATATTCAAGAACTATCTGTAGCAAGTCATTCCATCTCAGCTCACCTATCAGGGCATACCTTAGAATAAATTGATCTAGAGCAAGAAAACCATATGAGAATCATTTACATTCCTACTGTTGAGAATCATCTCTCAAATAGGAAGCGTTATCATTTACATTCTTGACGTTTGTATTATTATCACCAAGTAAATAATAACATCATCCAATTCGCCTGAATCTGAGCCATATATGAATAATAAATTTAAGTTTTCACTACTGACCAGCCTACTCATTACTGCGTCGGCGGCTTATGCCGACACAAGTGCAACTATAGATGACTCACATAGCAGGACTAGCCTCCCACAAAACGAACAGCCAGAGACAAACTACCTTCTCGATCTGGGTTGGGATTCTAAATATGTCTCGGAAGGCCGAAATAATCTGGATAAAGGCGGGATATTCTGGGGCACAGCAGCCGTACAGCATGGAAATTTAAATGTCTACGTCACCCTTGGCCGCGCCGATGATCAGGACTATACCGAGTGGAACTTCGGTCTTGAATATGCCATACCTCTCTCCGATACATTAGAGGCAACCGTTGGCTACCAAAGACTCGAGTTTTACGGTGATGAACGAGCCCATGATAATGAGTTATTCAGCTCGCTTACCTATAGCGGTATCGAGTGGCTAACTCCATCTGTAGCCTACACCTATGCGACAGAAGCAGGTGGTTACTTTGTAGAGGCCAGCCTGCACAGCAGCTGGGAGTTACTGGAAAACTTCACCGTAACGCCTTATGTCACTCAAGCATTCGACTTTCAGTATGCTACCGAAGATCATGATGGAGCTAACCATTTCCAGTTTGGTGTAGAGGCTGAATATCTGTTAAATGATCAAATAGTTCTGTCGGGTCATGTTAGTCACACCATTGCCCAGGAAGATATCAAAGCTGAAGCTAAGGCCGACGGTGTTGAAGGCAGCCTGGATCAAACTTATGCAGGTGTTCATTTAACCTGGAACTTCTAGACATTTAGCCAAAGTGCTCAGGGGATAAAGTCTGAGCACTTTGTAAAAACATCGATCCTCGACTAAATTTATCTAAACCAAAGACAGGGAATGTTTTTGACAAAACGTTTGTAAAACACACCTTCAAGAGGAACAGGGAATGTCACTCTTAACCAAATATACTTGCCCTAATAAGCCTGCCAAAATGGCAATGTTCAGCCTATTAATTTTTACTACAGTCACCTCTTTTTTTTGCCAAGCCGAATCCGATAAAGCAGACACCGGGGCTCCTCTCCCTCTTGGCGTGGTTCTGGATAGCGAAGGTAACCCCATATCTCTGCCCAAGCAAAACCGGAGTGCGTTGGAGTTTCGATCACCGGAAGTAAAAAAAACCGATAAATACTCCCCCCTTGTTCAGCCCCGCAAAAAAAAGCCTCGTACGAAAAAACTCAGCCGCAAACAACAACTAACCAGCAGATCACATGTCGCCAACGATCCCAGCTGTCGTTGGTTAAACAGCAGAATGAACAAACTGGAGGAAAGCCTCGCATCTGCCGGCAATAGCTCGGCGAACAGTTACCATAAAAAAGAGTTGGTCATCAGGAACAAGGAGTGGAAATGTATGAAATGTGGCGTCGAAGGACCGGAGCAAAAAGATTATGACAGGTGCCAATACCGCCGCTGAGAACAGCTATGGATTAGATTGAAATATGATAGGCCTACCTTCTCTGTACTGAGGCATTATTTCCCCCTACAATGGCTGCTTGTTTTATAGCAACTTTTGAACATACTCTTTGGAGATTAAGAATGGCCCAACATTTTGACTATATCTGTCTTGGCGCAGGTAGTGGTGGTATTGCATCGGCAAACCGCGCAGCCATGCGTGGTGCTAAGGTACTACTGATCGAAGCTAAGGCGCTGGGCGGCACTTGTGTCAACGTGGGCTGTGTACCAAAGAAGGTCATGTGGTATGGCGCTCAGGTTGCCGAAGCCTTACATCTATACGCTAAAGATTATGGCTTCGATGTCACGGTCAACAAGTTCGACTGGAATACTCTGGTCGCGAGTCGCGAAGCCTATATTGAGAGGATCCATGGTTCATACGACCGTGGTCTTGAAAACAATAAAGTCACCTTAGTGCGTGGTTATGGCCGTTTCGTTAACGAGCGCACCATAGAGGTCGACGGACAAGAGTACACCGCCGATCACATCCTGATCGCAACGGGTGGCTCACCAAGCATTCCTAATATCCCCGGTGCCGAGCATGGCATAGATTCCGATGGCTTCTTCCAGCTGCGCGCACAACCTAAACGTGTGGCAGTTATCGGTGCGGGCTATATTGCGGTAGAACTCGCCGGTGTTCTGCACTCTCTGGGCAGTGAGACTCATCTGTTTGTTCGTAAACATGCCCCGCTGCGTAGTTTCGATCCTATGCTCAGCGAAGCACTGATGGATTCGATGGCGACTGATGGTCCAACGCTGCATACCAACAGCATACCTGAGTCGGTCATCAAAAATAACGACGGAAGTCTGACCCTGAAACTTGAAAATGGTGAGAGTTTTGAGGTTGATACCCTTATCTGGGCAATAGGCCGCAAACCTTCTACAGGCAATATCGGCTTGGAAAATACCCAAGTTAAGTTGAATGATAAAGGTTACGTGGTCGTCGATGAACAGCAAAACACCACCAACCCGGGCATCTACTGCGTGGGAGATATTATCGAAGGCGGTGTTGAGCTTACCCCTGTTGCCGTTAAGGCGGGTCGCCTACTCTCCGAACGTCTGTTCAATGGCATGACAGATGCAAAAATGGATTACAGCCTTATTCCTACCGTGGTCTTCAGTCACCCCGCCATTGGCACCATGGGCCTCTCTGAGCCGGAGGCCATCGCCCAATATGGTGCAGATCAGGTTAAGTGTTACAGCTCGGGCTTCACCTCTATGTATACCGCAGTCACAGCACATCGTCAGGCATGTAAGATGAAGTTAGTCTGTGCCGGTCCCGATGAGAAAGTGGTGGGCATACACGGTATAGGTTTTGGCATGGATGAGATCCTTCAGGGCTTCGGTGTCGCCATGAAGATGGGCGCCACCAAGAAACAATTCGATTCCGTTGTCGCTATCCACCCGACGGGCGCCGAAGAGTTTGTGACTATGAGATAATGCTTCTCTCCTCTAAGCCTGACAGGTGTTCAGGCTTAAAGGGCTGAGTATTGAGTGACTCTACTGTTCAAAAGAGTAAGTTTTTTTTAACCTAAAGCTAAAATTAATTGAATTTATTGAAAACATGGGTCTGGCTATAATCACCGCCTAATTCACTTAGCAATAATTTTCGATGAAACCCGGCACAATATCCCTTCAGACTCTAAAGCGTCACTTTCCTTTTTTCTTCATTGCTGCCCTGTGTCTGTTCCCCATCATCTCATCACCCATAGCTTTGGTATTGGGTTTCACTTTAGCCAGCTTAGGGCTAATCCCCAATGAGATCGATCTGGGCAAGATCACTAAACGTCTACTCTCATATTCTATTATTGGCCTCGGATTCGGCATCCAGCTGCAAACTGCTATATCGGCAAGTTTGCAAAATCTTCCGCTGATCTTAGGCTCTATCATCTTCACCCTGCTCCTGGGCTTTATACTGACAAGAGCACTCAGGTTCGACACCAAAACGGGACACCTTATCTCGGCGGGTACGGCTATTTGTGGGGGAAGCGCTATCGCCGCAGTCGCACCGGCAATCAATGCTAAGAGTGAGCAGTCGGCAATCGCACTCGCAACCGTATTTATTTTAAACTCGGTGGCACTCTTCCTGTTTCCGGCCTTAGGTCATCTCTTTTCGATGAGCCAGTATGACTTTGGCGTTTGGAGCGCTATCGCGATTCATGACACCTCTTCGGTGGTGGGTGCAGCTTCAGCCTATGGCGAAGAGGCACTGACTACGGCAACGACCATTAAATTGGCTCGGGCGCTGTGGATAATCCCGATAGCCCTGCTCAGTGCTATGGCATTTGGCGGCGACAAGAAACGGATAACCATCCCATATTTCATCGGCTTTTATTGTCTGGCAATCGCCATCGCCCACTGGCTTCCTCAGGGGCAGGCTGTATATGAAGTGCTATTTGAGCTTTCGAAGCGCGTCTTGGTGCTCTGTCTGTTCTTAATCGGCGCTGGGATCACCGTTAGAAAAATGCGGGCGGCAGGTCCTAAGCCTCTGCTGTTAGGTGTGCTGTTATGGTTATCGATAGGAACGAGTTCGTTACTCTACATCCTCTATCTCTAAAATCATCAGAGCCGGGAGCTAGTGCTTCACAGGCTCTGATTTAATTCCCAGGACAATCCAGAGCAGACTGGCAAAGGCTGCCAGATCGATAAGTGCGCGGGTCAGTCCGCTGGTGAGCAGGGAGGCGGCAACAAAAACGGTACAACATAAGATAATTAACCACTGCTTCATTTTGCCTCCTCAATAATAGTCAGGCATAAGTTCAAAGAAGTGGTCATTATTTATCGAATAGAGATGGGATCCAAAATATTCGTTCTTAATAACAAATAGCTAGATCAACTAAGAGACTGCGTAGGGGTCATTTTTTGCATCATCATTCCAATGATATTCGGTAAGTCTCTCGATTCTTCTCGCTTCAACTTTCCCCCTCAGCTGACAGACATAAAAAAGTGCCGCATCAGTCCCAGCCGATACACCTGATGATGTCAGATATTTACCATCGTCAACCCAGCGAGCACTCGGTTGCCAATTAACTTGCCCGGCTAATCCCGTCACCCACTGATAGGCCATCTTATTGGTTGTGGCATTAACGCCATCTAAAATTCCCGCTTTAGCCAACAGTGCGGAGCCGGTGCAGATAGAAAACACCTTACCCGATACGCTAACCTGCTTTCTTAGCCAAGCCATCAGCTCTTCATCCTCAACCAGTTTACGGGTACCTAACCCTCCGGGAACAATGAAAAGATCACAGGGAGTCACGCTACTCATCGAGACATCAGTCACCACTTTTGGCCCTTGATAACTTCTGATAATACTCTTATCCCCAACAAGCTTAATTTGCACATTTTTCATATGGCCTAACATCTCAACCGGGCCATGTAGATCCAGGGTTTCATAGTCATCGAAGACTAAGGCTAGAATCTGTAAAGGTTTATCCTTAGTTACTGCAAAAAGTTGCGGAGAGACCATAGCGGTGGCCATGGCCAGGCTGCCTGCAGTTAAAAAATCACGGCGTTTCATCACTTACTCATATTAATGGTACAAATATAAATTATTAGTCTGTCTGATCTTGAGAAAATTCATTCTGTTTATCGCAAATGAATTGAAGTGTGAACTAAGAAGATATAGCCAATAAAACGGGATATTGATAGAAAAACATCGATCTGAATTTGACTAAACAGTGCCCGTAACAAGCAGGTTATAAAAGCTGAACAGCAGCCTAGCCCGAATCATCGAAATGAAACTTCGAGTAAGCTTAATACAGTCCTTTCTCTCCAAAATTAAACCTCTGTTCTACACTAAAGTGTATAAATTGAAAAATCGGTTTTTTATTATGCCTTTTAGGCTTTTAACTCAATGGCTTTCACTCACTTCTATCGGCAGTAAAGTTATCCTTTCTATGACTGGGATATGCTTACTCGTACTCATGCTATCGGCATCAAACTTCATCATGAATACACGAGTAAAAGAGGATACGACAGAGGTCAGTACACACGAGATCCCCAAGGCTATCGCAGCCATTAATATGTTAGACGAAATTGGTGATATGAATGCCAACATCCTGGAGTACGTGCTGGGAGAAGTCGATGAGAGAAGTGATTTCGACCAGAACCAGATAATGTTTACACAATACCTTGCCAGGTTGAAAAAAGCCCTTAAAGCACATGACCGCCGCATCGATGAGATCGAAGAGTTGTTTAACGACTTTCACACCTCCGCTAGAGCTAATGTGTTTAACCGTTATAACCCGAATAACGAAGCCTGGGCGAAGCAAAGAGTCCACGGACTTACTAATGTCACCGGCCATAAACTGGAGGTGCTATTAGATTCACTCAAGGAGAGTGAAATTAAAGATGTCGGATCTCAGCCTGAGCTCGATGAGGTGATCCATGATGATCTACCCGGCGTGCGCTACTACTTAGAGTTAGTCGATGAAGCCGGAGATATGACGGCGAACTTAACTGAGTATATTTCAGGTATATATAACGCTAAAAGCTCTTTCATTGAGAACGCTCAAAATTTTGAGGAGTATTTGACCAAGCTGAAACCTCTCGAGCAGAAACCCGAAGAGATCGCCCTTCTGGCTGAGGTAGAAGCCCTTTATAAAGTACTTCGAGATGGCGGGTTTGAAGTATTTCAACGCTATAACTCATCGAATAAGATCGAAGCAATCAAGGCTATCGATGAGCTGGAACATCAAACCTTCGCCCGGTTAGAGCGTTTATTAGATGATGTATCTATAGATGCTGAGAAGAATACCAATCAAGAGCTATTGGGTTTGAGGGAAGTGACAACCTCAAATCAATACGTCCTTGTCATCTCATTAGTTCTGGTACTGACCCTTTGTATCAGTATTATCTACTTCTCCTATCGGATCATCACCCGTCCCATCACTAAGCTCAGTAACACGATGAAACAGCTCGCCGATGGCGATATCGAAGTCGATGTCGTCTATCGGGATCGACATGATGAAGTCGGTAATATGGCCCAGGCGGTGGAGGTGTTTAAAACTAATATGATCGCCCGCAATGCCGCAGAGCTGGAGCTGGTAATGGCAAAAGATAATGCAGAGGCGGCATCCAAGGCAAAAGCCAGCTTTCTTGCCACCATGTCACATGAGATCAGAACTCCGATGAACGGCATCATAGGAATGATAGATCTGCTGCTCACATCGAGTCTGAACCGAGATCAGCGCAGTATGACTAATACCATTCGCGATTCATCTTTTTCACTGCTCAACATTATTAACGATATTCTCGACTTCTCTAAGATAGAGGCTGGCAAATTAGAACTTGAAAGCCTTAACTTTTCCATTAGCGAACTACTCGAAAGTGTTGTCGACACAATAACGCCCCATGCAGATGAAAAGAAGGTGACTCTGGAGCTCTATACTGACCCCGATATTCCTCATCATATCCAGGGTGATCCGGTACGTATTCGACAGGTATTATTTAATTTAGTTGGAAATGCGGTTAAGTTTTCTGCCGATCAGGATCATGGAGGAGAGGTGCGTATTTCTCTCAAAAAAAATGAATTGAGAAATCGACTCGTCTTCTTAACTATTGAGATCCAGGATAACGGCATAGGCATTGAAGCCGAACAACTAGAGAGACTTTTCCAGCCATTCACTCAGGCCGAATCATCGACGACAAGACGATTCGGCGGTACAGGGCTGGGGCTCGCAATTTGCCATAATCTCATTAACTTAATGGGAGGTAAAATTGATGTAGCCAGCACTGTGGATAAAGGCTCAATTTTTAAGGTTAACCTTTCATTTCCATATTTAGAACGGCCTCTGTCGTTAACTCATAACTATCAAAAAGTATTAGTGATCAATGATATTGATTCAGAACTGCTATCGATTAGAGTTCAGGAATATTTAAGCTCAAAAGAGGTCAACATAATATCTATGCCTTATGTGAACCTCTCTGAACACCTCAGAGAGAATGTTGAAACCTGGATTCAAATCGTCATAGCCACAGATCAACTCGAACAATCCCGGCAGCGAGTGGAGCAGAGTTTTACCGATGCAGAGCAGAAGAACATACGCTTTCTCGTGCTAAAACCAACGTCCAGAGGGGATGGCATCATAGATGATATAACCTTCTCGATTGCAGCATCACCTCTGAAAATAAGCACTCTCCTATATGGCTTACATGTTGCTCTGGGTAGAGAGAGTCCGTTAGACTCTTCCGCTCAGGAAGCCGATGCCCTATCGCATACTCCTCTGTCGATTACCGATGCCGAGAAAGCGGGACGCCTAATTCTTGTCGCCGAAGACAATCAAACCAATCAGGAGGTGATTAAGCGCCAGCTGAGCAAGCTAGGTTACTCCTGTGTCGTGGCTGACGATGGAGTTCATGCAGAAGAGCTTTACCCGACCTATAAATTCGCCATGGTATTGACCGATTGTCATATGCCCAAAAGAGATGGTTACGAGCTGGCCAGAGTACTCAGGGGGATTCAAAAGAAGAGTGGGATCGAAGTGCCGATTATCGCGATCACCGCCAATGCTCTGGTGGGAGAATCTGAGAAGTGTATCGCTGCAGGAATGGATGATTACCTTTCAAAACCTGTAGAACTGGTCAAACTCAGCCAAATGCTAAAAAAATGGCTATCCTCACCTCTTAAAAACAGCATTGATACTGATAAAAAACAAACGGGCGCTGAAAAGCGCTACTTAGACCAGAATGTCATTAGTTTAGTCTTTGACGATGACAGAGAGGACTATTTCGCCGCATTATCAGATTTTATGGAGATAGCCCTGCCACAGATTAAGTCTATGGTTGAGGATCGCGATTTTGATATTGACGCTATCGGACAATTAGCCCATAAACTCAAATCCTCCGCTAAAACGGTCGGTTTACTCTCAATAGGAAACCACTGTGAAACCATCGAAGCTGCCGCTAAAAGGCCTGATAATCAACAGACGAGGGAGAGTATCACCGAACAACTCGACTCGATAGAAACCTTGCTACCTCTGATAGAGAAAGAGATCACGGGCGTGATCTCCGATATTTAATCACTGAAGTTTGCGTTCAAACAGCTCAATAGCACCACTACTGAACATCCATTACAGCGACGCGGCGCTCTTCATCGACCGCTTTTACACGATCGGTATGCGACACCAGATAGGTACTGAAGACAGAGAAGATACAATAGGCTGTAAAATAGTAGAATCCTACCTCGAAGTTCGCGGTTGTTCTCAATAACTCTCCCATGCCAGCCGATGCATTTCCAGCCATAAAACTGATCATCAGTGCCACAACAAAAACATCGGCCATCGACCACTTGCTGATTAATGCGATAAACCGATTTAATCGCAACTCAACTTTTTCCGGAACAGAAAATTGCAGCAACAACATCAAACTTAATTTCAGTGCAGGAATAACAACACTAAACAGCATCACCAGAGCCGACACCGGAGCATTACCCGCTCGATAGAGCTCCTCTATGGTTCCCCAAATACTCCGTGTCTTCTGAAAAACTTCGACTTCGCCTTCGATCTCGTTGAGTCCCAGCATACCCGATATCATCGAGATCATGCCTCTGGCACTTCCACTACCGGCAGAGTCATCACTAAAACTGTTTGCCAGATGCTCAACACCAGCCATGGTCAATTCAGACTTGTCTATGGTTCCACTGATACTCAAAATAGGCTGAGTCACTCCGGGGATCAGTAATACCAGGGAGAGCAAAATTATAAAAACGGGGAGAATTCTTTTCATCGGGGAACTTGCTCATCGGCATTAAAAAAACGCATTATACCAAGCAAAACGAGGATTAGAACATTCAGAGAGCTGGTGCTTTGACAGTCTCTGCTTGAGAGGGAGGCTGTTTAGTCGATCAATAGAAGGGAGATGGGTCGACATCCAGGCTACTGGGGGAAACACCACGCTCAATATGCAGATCAGACTTAAGCAGATCGACCATGGCGACCTCGGTGTAACGCTTATGTCTTATAGAGTAGAAACATTTGAGGATCGGATGCAGGGCATCTCGGTTACTCGCTTGCCAAACGATACCAATCCGGCCATCGGATAACTCGACTAAAGAGCCCACCGGATACACTCCGACACAACGAATAAAGTCATAAACTAAAGCTTGATCCAGATGAAATGGCGTCAAGCTCAGGAGCACTTTGAAGGCTGCAGCCGGACTCATGGCCTCTTTGTAACAACGAGTTGCAGTCAGGGCATCAAAAATATCGACAATACAGCTCATGCGTCCATGTAGCGGTAACTCATCGCCTTTCAAACCGTTCGGATAACCATTACCGTCGAGCTTTTCATGATGCATCAGACAAACATCTTTACTGATGCTGGAAAGGCCTTTTGTCTCTTTCATGATATCTATGGCAAAAGTCTGATGCAGCTTAATATGTTCAAACTCTTCAGGCGTAAGCCTTCCCGGCTTATTCAGCACCTTGTCGTCGACCTTGATTTTGCCAATATCGTGTAGCATCCCGCCAATAGCCATCTGCCTCAGGGTATCTTTCTCTAACTTAAGGTATTTTCCGAAGGTGACCAAGAGAAAAGCGACATTGATAGAGTGCTCAAGAAGATAGGCATCCTTCGTTCTCAGTGCCGATACACATTTCATGGCATCGGCATCGAGCAAGGCAGACTCAATCATATTGTCTGCAAGTGCACCAAAAGGTGCAACCTCTATCGCCTTGCCTTCAAATGTTTCAGATAGGACTTTTTTAACGAGATCTTTAGCTTCAACAATCAGCTTCTTGGCTTGTTTTTGCGACTTTTCCCGGGATTGTTGGGGCTTCTTAACGACTGGTTTTGGTGATGGTGCACGTTTTAATCCACAATGGTCTGCAGAGCGATCAACATCGATCCACACATGTTTAATACCATTCTTAGCCAATTTGGCAATCGCATCACGATGACGGATCTGCCCGGCATTGGAAATTTTGACCAAACCTTGCCTGTCAATTGCCGTAACAAACATGCCAACGGTCAATTTAGACACAGGAAATTTAACAAGTGCTTTAGATTCTACAGAATCTGCCATGAATCCAAGCCCCCCCAGGATGACCTACAGCAAATGAACATATTGATTTGAATATGTTGGTACGTCTTATCTTTACCACATTTTTTTGCTTTAAAACAAGGACGTTGTGGGGAGGTATTCTAAGCCTTGAAAAAACAAATAACCACAGCAAAGATGTGCATCTCAATCTCAAACTATCCAAACATTGACCAAGAGCACATGTTAATTTAAGTTAATGCTTATTTATCAAAGGGTAAAAACTTCATCTTTGTAACAATTGTTTACTTAAACTGAATACATTCGACGCCATCGATGAGCCAGCGTCGGTTCATGCAGTTGTAACAAGAAACCAGCGTGTCATCGATCTGCTCATCTTCATCATCGGGGCTGAATTGCTTACAGGTTTGAGCCGCCTCTCTGGATGCTGCACTATTTTCAACGCCAAACTTAAAGCGAAAAACTTTACCGTCAAACTCATACCAAGGTTTCAACTGTATCATCACAATCAGTACTCCTTTAACTGTCGCTTTAACGCGTTACACCACCGACCCTCATGACGATATACCAAAAGAGCAAATTGATGTTGGCAATACACAGCTTTGACCTTCCTGGTCAGGTGCAGAACTTCGGTGATCTTTAATTGCTGACCACTTAAATCAACGACGATATCCAGTCCACTGCGTGTTAATGCTTCTTTCACAGTGAGTTCTACCCCCTCCTCATAAAGCTCCTGACCAAGGTCTACCTGTCCCTTCACCCGGCCGTCCCGGCCATATAGCCTTAATCCGATCCCGGCTAACGCCCCGATAACGCCCTGTCCGGTACCACCATGCTCACTCAAACAGATACCTAACCTCAGCGCCAGATCATAAGCGTCTTGTTTAGTCTTAACTTGCTCTTTTGCCTCCAAACCGAAGCGGATGAGCGCCTCTCTATCGAACTCTGAGTCACAATCCAATATCGCTAAGCCGGGATCGGAAGCCGCCGCGCTCTGCTCTAACAGGTGTGCTACGGTCAACTGTTTGATCGTCTCGAGAGACTTATAGGTCTGCAGCTGAAAACACATGGCACTATTATGGGAGGTGTATGGAATATCCGGATGTACATAGAGTTGATGACGAGTAATAAACGAACTGCTTTCATGTTCACCATCGGACAGTATCTCTGCGATCTCTTGCGCTATCTCTCCCGTACCTTTAGTCCCTATATCATCCGTATCATCGATACAGATTAACCAGGACTTCAACTGTTCATTATTCATTTTATCTACTGCCTCTCTATACAATAAAACCTGCTTTTCCAAGTGATGGGACTTTTTATACACCAACAATTACCACGCTATTCGGTGCTGTCTTTGTACAACAGATCATGTGATTTCAATCGATTCAAAACTGGTGGAACCATCGAGGCCGCAAGCAGGGTAAACATTCCCCCCTTTAACATACTCAGAGCAAACTGAACCAGGGCAACCTGCATTGTCATCCCCACCAACAGATCTTCTACCCATCCCTTTCCAGCCCATGCGAAGCAACCTATCAGACCGACAACGACGCAGCGCCATCTTAGGGTAAACAGCCCTGCAAACACGAGCAGACTCAGGTCCATCGCGATAGCCGGCAATGCAAACTTTATGAGGATTAATGGCCCCCCTTTCCCCACGCTTAAGATCATGGCAACTAACCCGGATAACACTCCACATGCTGAGATACAACCCACTCGTCCCACCACTCCATAACAGATGAGGTAGAAAAATGTCATCAGAAACATCGAATGACCCGAAATGCCCAACTTAAGGCGCATCATACTTTTCAATGCCACCAACAAGGTGGCACAAAAGCCGATAAAGAGTGCATCCTGCAAACTGAAGTTAAAACTCTTACTCATAACACCTTCTTCATATAGTTTGGTTATTTAACCGTTTGAATAAAAAGAGATACCCTAAATGTAAAATCACCTCCAATGAGTCGGTTTCTTATTCTTGCCAAAATATCGTAATTGAGCGGCGACAGCGACCTGCCTGGAAAGCTTAAGAAGTTGAATAAGAAGGGGGAAAATTACGCAATTTATTAATTCAGGCCAATTCCTGGGATCTCTGAGGAATTTAGGAGTGATACGGGCACCACGCAGACACTGAATCTGATAAATTTCGCGCAGTTCGACCGTCATAAATGGCAATAATCTTATCGATGCGGCAATAACGAATGCCCACTTAACCGGCAAAATCCAGGTTAACACCTCACCGATCCGCTCCGCTCTACAGCTGACTGACAACCACCAGCCAGGAATAAATGCCAATAAGATCCTCAGTACAGCTAGCGCTCCCTGAGCAAGCTGTCCCTGACCATGAATAAGATAGTAGAGGCTCATGGTGATAATGAGCTGTACCAAAAAAACTCGAACGATAACGCCCAGCTTTCCGCGACGAGATAAGCCATGGATAACCAGGAAAATGTCACACAAGATCAAACCGGGAAGATATCTATCAGGAATAAAAAAAGCGGCACTCGACAAAAATAAGACAAGAATTAAAGAGGCGGCAGTAACAAAACTACTTTTCTGAGCCGCCGAGCCTTCGAGGCAACGATTGCCACTGCCAGTGGCTCTTCGATATTCAGTAGCCTTACGCCTGCCCTTAACCTGCATTCATGCTCTCCACACCAGCCAAAGACAAGTCATCACCGCGCATTATTCGATACGAAAACAGCCATAGCCGCTGATGTTCACAGGCATAGTCTTCACAATATGCAATTAGCTTACGCCTGCCCTTAACCCACATTTACACTATCCATAAACCCTTGTTCACTTTGCAAGACGCCATCGGAAAGCAACCATGATCTCGTCACAGGCATATGACTCATCTGCCTGTGACTGCTCAACAATATTGCCGTACCTTGTTGACTCAGTCTGACCAACAGCTGCCATACTCTGCAGTAAAATGCCTGATCCAGACCGGCAAGAGGGTCATCGAGCAGCAGTACCTTAGGCTTCAGCGATGCAAGTGAAGCCAGAGCGACCAGATGTTGTTGTCCATAGGACAAGGTATGGGGAGAATGAGGTTTCAGGTGTTCCAATCCCAGCTCACTCAATAGCCTGTCGGCATTATCTAACGGTAAACCGAAGCGCTTAAGGCTAAATTGCATCTCTTCCAGCACAGTGTTTTCAAAAAGCTGACGATTTGGACGTTGAAGCAGTAAACCCAGCTCTGACCCGAAGATCCCAAGCTTAGGCTTCTTACCTAATACAGCCAGAGGTAAAGCTCTGACATTAGACTGAATGCCAGCGATACTCTTCAGTAAACTACTTTTACCGGCACCATTATCGCCAACCAAAGCGACAATCTCGCCTTCAAACAATTCAAGATGTTCATGACACAAAAACAGTGGGCTTTGCTCTTCGAAGCAGAATTCAAAAGGTTCGAAAGCCAGTACACTTTTTCCAACAGGAACGTATCCAGGCCGGGTAAATGAAACAGGAGCAGACTCGAAACAGCCTGACGTCAGCTTACCATCTTGTAGTTTCCAAAATTGGTCTACCACATCATCGAAGGCAGCAGGGTTATGCTCAACTAAAACGATGGAGACATTATCGGCTTTTAATCGCCTCAATACCGACATCAGCTCTTCGACCCCGGTATCATCGAGCTGAGCCCAGGGTTCATCCAGCAGCAATATGTCTGGTTCATATACCAATTGAGCCGCGATCATCAAGCGATACTTCTGTCCGAGTGATAGCTGCTCGATGGGCATATCTAAACTGACGTATAACCCCACTCTTCTTAACGCCGCTTGAACCTTACCGACCATAAGATCATAGGGGACAGCCAGATTTTCTAACGCAAAGGCAACTTCAGCACCGACACTCTGCCGGATGAACTGCACATTAGGGTCTTGCATCACCAAGCCAAGCACAACGCCGTCGGCGATATGAAGCTCACCATCGAAAGGTCTGGAGAGGCAACCCATAATAAGATTGAGAAGACTGGACTTTCCAGAGCCGGTAGGTCCGTTAATGCAGTGACACTCACCCTTGCGAACAGATAAACTCACCTCATTCAACACCAGAGGCGAGTCACTGTAGTAACGGAAGCTTACTCTATCTAACTTCAGTAGATTCATATCTACACAAACCATATCCATTTGAATTACTTATGTTGTTTACTTGCTATTGAGTGCTAGCGTTATAACTGAAGCTCAGTCCAACCAGCTAAAAGCCAACTCCCACCATCACCCGGATAAATCCGCCGATTTGATAGTGAGAGTTAACTGTTCCAGCACAGATCAACTAAGTCCTCAGTTGAACTTGTAGATCATCGGCCTATATTTGCCAGTTAATACCGACAAAGACTTGTCGGCCAGCCTGAGGAATAGCATCGCTTTGGTAATAGTTTTCATCTAACAAGTTTGTCGCCCTGATATAGAGCTCAAGCTTGTCATCCAATACCGGCTGTACTAAGTTCAAATCCAGCAAGGTGTAATCTTGTAATGACTGCTCAGTCCAAACTTTATTACCGTTAACCTTCTCCTGCTCGTAGTAAATTTGCCCCATGATCCTTTCCAGGTTCATGTTGATTCGCATAGCAAAAGGAAGCTCATATTCGGCCTGAAGACGTAGCTGATGCCTTGGACGATACTCTAAAGTCCCCATACCATCGAAAGCATCTTTGTCTTCGGTGTCCAGGAAGCTATAGACGAATGTTAGTGACAGATCGTCGAAAGATTGGTTGTTCAGAGACAGGTCGACCCCTTTGAACTGATAACGTCCCATATTTTGATAAACACCTGACATATCCTTAGCAATATAGTTCTCGGCATCGGTGTAGTAGCCCGCAACAGAGAGCGCCGTCGATGCTCCCAGCTCCTGCTCAACACCGAGTTCAAAATGTTTCGACGTTTCTGCAACTAAATCGGCATTGCCTGAAGATTGTGAATACAGATTCTTCATCGAAGGGAAGCGAACTTTTCTTGCTATTCCCGCATTAAAGCGTGTCTGTTCAAATGCTTGCCAAAATCCGGAAAGCTGTCCTGAGTAATCATTTTCAGACTCTTTGACACGGTCTTGATCGTGAAAAGCACCACCAATGGTGAAACCATAAAAGCCATCATCCTGATATTGATATTCGGCGGCTAAAGTATAAAGCCATGCAGAGTCATCGAAGTTGCTACTTCCACCGTTTCCGCCGCCATTTCCGCCGCCATTTCCACCGCCATTTCCACCGCCGTTTCCACCGTCGTTTCCACCGTCGTTTCCGCCGTCGCTTCCGCCGTCGCTTCCGCCGTCGCTTCCGCCGCCGCTTCCGCCGCCGCTTCCGCCGCCGTTTCCACCGCCACTTCCACCGCCACTTCCACCGTCGTTTCCACCACCACTTCCGCCACCGTTTCCACCGCCGCTGTAGCCATCGAGTGCCCGACTCTGTTTCTGACTCGACTTGTCACCTGTCGACGGCTTGGATGTTGTGGACTCCCAGCTTTGATTCTCTGCGATTACAGAGCTGGTCAATATCCCCGCATCCCCAAAGTTGGTGATAAATTGCAGGTTCCCGCCCTGTACCTTTGAGCGTCCGTCCTGGCTCTGCTTCACCTTGGTATAGCTGGCATCGGTATATTGAGTCTCCAGCACATCACTCTGATTGTGATAACCGAAGCCTCTAAGGGTGAACATCTCACTGAATTTATGTGCCATTCCCAACTGGAAAGTTTTTGCATCATAGTCATCGGCCCGCTCAAACTTAACGGTTCCGCTACCACTACCATCTCGGGAAGGCTTGCCCCACTGACCGGAGCGAAGACTCATGTTGGCAGTGATTTGGGTACTTTCCGATAACCAATAGCTCCCCTGAGCATAGATATTATCGATCTCTTTATCTGAATTAGCCCTGACATCATCAAACTGAACATCGTTATGTGGATAATCACCTGACAAGGGGAAACCGTCCGTTTGTTGATGACTGATACTGACTAAGCTTTGCCAGTTATCACCTGAACTCGCGGCGCTGATATCACCATTGAAAGTATCTTCACCGGATGCTTCTAATCGCCCTGACAAAGTAGACGCATCCTCTCCCTGCTTGGTGATGATGTTAATCACACCGCCGGCCCCACCTGGACCATAAAGAACAGAAGTCGGACCCACAGAAACTTCGACTGAAGCGATCTGACTGGTTGGGATCACACTTGGATCAAACTGGCCATCTTCGGCACCATTTGCCGGCACGCCATTAATGAGCAGAGTAACGTGTCGAGTCTTAAAACCACGAATATCGACCCTTGGGGTACCCTGACCGCCGGTTCGCACATATACGCCAGGCACATTCTTAAGTACTTGATCTAAGCTTTGAGCACCGAGAGCCTTAATCTCGTCCTCATCGATACTCCAGTGAGTCGTAGCAACTTGTGTTGCGGTCGGCCCCTCACCATGAACTACGATGACGTCATTTATATTGAGGATAGGGTCTCTATCTATATCGTCCGCAAGTGCAACCCCACTACTACCTATAGCGAGCGCGATTGCCGACATTTTTATTATTTTTTGTTGTGCTTTCATACTTAACGTATCCTGACCAGAGCTTATTCGCCGTTATTGTCAGCATCCGCCTATCTGGCCTCAAGAAATAAAAAGTCAAAAACAAACCAAGATCGACAAATTCAGACAATGTCTACACATAGAGCTAATGCCCAGGGACAAATTGTCCACACCTGATAAGCGAAAGGACAAAATTACTCAGAGTTATAGACATCAACTTGATGATAAGGTAGGTGAAATACAAACTTGTGTTGCTGTATTCATGGTCAAGTTCACAGCTTGAATCGCAACGACTTGACAGTTTTTAGCTTGAGCATTATTTTGTGGTAAAGATTCTTATTACCAACTATATAAAGGAACTAGATAGCGTCAGAATCAAAGGATCTCTGCGGTAGTTTCCACTGTTCTATTTTCACTGATATTTGTTTGGAGTTTCAATTGACTGCTTTCCCGCTGTCACAGGCTATCTCATCCCTTACTGACAAACTAAAACAACTGAAATTTCAGTCCCACAGTGATCCTATCATTCAAGTTTCTGTGCCAATTTCGGCCATGCCCGCAATCGCCTGGCTAGCCGCTCAGCCGATCTACCCAAGAATTTATTGGAAAGGCAGGGATACCGAAGAGGAAGTTGCAGCCATCGGAAGCTGCAAAGATTTCACCTATGAAGAAGCTGTCGATGATAACCAGTTATCTCTGGAGTATCAGAAACAGAGAGCCCTCTCCAATAATCAGGACATTCGCTATTACGGTGGCGTCGCTTTCGACAGAACGACTGAATGTTGGCCTGAGTTTGGTCGCGCTCACTTTGTCCTGCCCAGAATAGAGTTAAGACGTAGTGGTGAGGAATATAAATTACTGATCAACCTTAATTGTGAAAGTAATGAACCGGAAGCTGAACGAGCCCTAGCGATAGAAGCGCTGGCAAAACTGGTATCTCCAAGGCCACTGCCCCCGCCAAATAAGATCAACTTATTGAGTAGAAGTGATAGACCCGACCGTTATCATTGGACCGAATTGGTAAAAAAAGTCACTCACGAGAAGTTTATACAAGATACCCCAAAAGTTGTGCTGTCACGCCTGACGCAACTGGAGGTCGATGAAGAGGTTGACCCCTGGATGCTACTTGCTTGCTGGCAGGGACGTAATCAAAATAGTTTTCAATTTGGATTCCAGTTTAGCCCCGAACGGGCTTTTATCTCCTGCACACCTGAGCGCCTCTATCGACGCAGACAAAGAGAACTATTTACAGAAGCATTGGCTGGCACGACGACACGTGGGCTAAACCAGGAAGAAGACAGGGCTCTTGCTCAGCAGTTACTGGAAGATAATAAAAATAGCCATGAAAACCAGCTGGTAAAGGAACACATCGTTGATGCGCTGACACCTTTGAGTAATTACGTTGGCGCAGAAGAGACGCCTCGTGTATTTAAACTCAGCCATATTCAACATCTGCACCGTTCAATTCGCGCTGAACTGAAGCCTGGTATCGATGATTTTCAGTTATTACAGGCGCTCCATCCGACACCCGCAGTGGGAGGCTTACCAAAAGAACCCGCTATGAACTTTATCCGCCAACGTGAAGGCTACGCCAGAGGTTGGTATGCCGGTGCATGTGGATATTTCAATAAATATGAGAGTGAGTTTGCCGTCGCGATTCGCAGTGCACTCATAGAGCCGGGCCGGATCAACTTATTTGCCGGAGCTGGAATTGTTTCCGGCTCAGAGCCCGAAGCCGAATGGGTTGAATTAGAAAATAAGCTAACAACGATACTTTCCATTCTTACTGAACTCTAAGCTATTAAATTCAAGTTCAGGGTTAAGAGTTACTGAACTCTAGGCTATTAAAATCAAGTTCAGGGTTAAGAGTTACTGAACTCTAAGCGACTAAGCTCGGGTTCTACTCTGAGGATTACAGGGCTTTTCTCCTCTGTACAGGATTTGAAAACCGAAGAATCACTACTCTCTGCTCGAATGTAGCCTTTGAGCATCGGGCCCAACGTAATGACGAAAGAGCTCGTCGAGTTCGCCACTATCGATAAGTTTTTTCAATTCGCTATCGAAGTGGCGCTTTAGCTTTGCGCCTCTTTCATTGTCAGAAAAAACGAAGTAGATTTCGGTTCTGAACACATTCTCTATGATCACGAACTGCCTAGGCTGGTTCAACTTAGGCACCATAGTTAGCATCACGGGCTTATAATCCAACACCGCATCCACCTGGCCTCGGTTTACCCGATTCATCATCTCGAGTAGATTACTGCTCTCCTCGTAGTACATAGGTACAGAGATAAATTCATCATAACGATATGCCAGCAGTGCCTGCACCTTCTTGTGGCTCAAGCTCTCGGCCCCTTTCCATATGACAGCCATCTCTGGAGTTATCGCGGCATCCACACTATCGACTTCAACCGGATAGTGGCTATACAAGGCCTTAGCAGTGTCTCCGCTATAGAAACCTAAAGCCATATCGGTCCTGTTGTGGTCGACTAAATACCTCACCCGGGAAAAGGGCACGATATCGATTTGAAGTTGCCACTCTTTTTCAGGAAATACCCGTTTCAAAATATCGAAATAGTAGCCGCTTCCATCTCTGTTGGTATAACCCAACCAGCTATCGGTGGCTATGGTTACCACCCTCGGGCCTTCGATAGGCTGAGTAGGATTTGCCAAGAGGTAACTCGGCAGAAAAGTCATACATATCAGTAAAGTAGTAAGTATTTGTCTCTTCATAGAGATAACCATTCTCTGCTAAGTCAAAAGTAACAAAACTCAAATCAGCTAAAAACTAAGTCTATCTGGTAAATACTAATAGAAGTCTAGGTCTTTTTACGACCTTTTGAACAAAAACTCCTCTTAACTCTTGCTCCAACTGAAAACCTCTCTATAATGTGCCGCCCCTACAGGGGCAAGAATAGGCATAACTAACATGCTAAGTGCGTGCTAAGTGTGCGCGAGTAAGCTAAGTGTTTTAATATAGTGCCAAATACCACTTTTCTTAACGGGTTCCCTCACCCCGTGACCGTGAAAACGGATAATCAATTAAAAAGGCTACAAGATGTTAACATTAACAAACGCGCAGATTCGTCGCGCTCTGCTGCTGCTGGTCGGCTTCCACATACTGATTATTTGCGCCAGCAACTATTTGGTTCAATTACCTTTTCAGATATTTGGGTTTCATACTACCTGGGGGGCTTTTAGCTTTCCATTCGTCTACCTTGCCACCGATCTCACCGTCAGAATCTTCGGACAGAGCTCTGCCAGGCGTATTATTCTAAAGGCTATGGTCCCGGCACTGCTTATCTCCTATTTAATGGGTGTCATATTCCACCAGGGAAGCTTTCAGGGCTTCACGGCACTCTCAGAGTTTAATAGTTTTGTTTTCCGTATCGCCTTCGCCAGCTTCGCCGCCTACCTCATTGGCCAACTGATGGATATCACGGTCTTCGCCAAACTCAGGAATACTCAATCTTGGTGGGTAGCGCCTGCAGCATCGACACTGGTCGGAAACCTGGTTGATACCTTAGTCTTCTTCTCACTGGCTTTTTATGCTTCCAGCGACAGCTTCATGGCAGAACACTGGCCCGAAATTGCCAGTGTCGACTATGGCTTTAAACTGATCGTTAGCTTAGGACTATTTCTACCAGCATATGGTGTTTTGTTGAAGGTACTGGAACGAAGAATCGTAAAGATACCAAGCCAACAAGAACTGGCTCCTAACTAAACCTTTCGCCGAAGTAACTGGCCAGACCAGTTACTTTGTAATAATATAGCCAGCTTATAATATAGGCACACAACCATTCCAATGAAGGCAGCAATCCACTTGCTGCTTTTTTACAGAGAGACTGGCCCCCCATGTACAATGTAGAGATTGAAACAACAACTGAGCTTACCGCGGATCTGCTGAGGGATTTGCTCGATATACATCAACAGATCCCTGAATTTGATAAACCATATCCTGAATCAGAGTATCAATTACGGCTTAATCACAAACCTATTCTTATCATGTTTATCAGAGTAGAGGGTGAATTGGCTGGTTTTAAGCTAGGTTACGAACTCAATGGCTCTACATTCTATAGCTGGCTCGGTGGTGTGATTCCAGAGTATCGAAATTTAGGTTTAGCCCAACAACTGCTACAGGCTCAAGAGTCTTGGGCAAGGGAAAGTGGATATCAACACATAGAAGTTAAAACCCTTAACCGTTTTCCATCTATGTTAGCCATGCTAACCGCCTGTCGGTATCAGATAACCAATATAACTCAAGCAACTGATAATATTGAAAATAACAAGATAGAACTACAGAAGTCACTCATAGAGATAGTGTAAATTTAAATTAAAAACAACAAATCACTTGCACCACTTAATGATAATGATTATTATTTACATGCGTTCCAAGGAACTCTCTCTATGTAGACTCGAACACTTCATCTCTGTTTGATTCTATTCTCGGTTTTAGGAAGAAACTAGATTGAGTTTGCACAGCACGACATTGCTCACACACTTTTTTGCCGGGATTATTTCCCGGCATTTTTTTGTCTGAAATATATCAGGCTCGATAAAGAGAGCTAATAGCAATAAGAAAGAGCAGAGATTAGCACCGACGAACTTTTCTGGAATGTAAGGCATAGGATGATTAAAGTGTATACCTTTGATAATAAAGGAACATATAGATAACCAATAAAAATATCAAAAAGAGCTTGCACCCATAGATGATAATGATTACTATTTACATGCGTTCCAAGAAACTCGCTCTATTTAGACTTAAACACTTCATCTCTGTTTAATTCACTCTCAGGTTTTAAGAGACAAATAGCATGGGTTTGCAAAGCACGACATTGCTCACACACTTATTAGCCGGGATTATTTCCCGGCATTTTTTTAGCCTATTTTCACAAGAAAGATTTCCGAGTGAAGTAGATAACCAGAATCAATTACCGTTAAAGTGCAGCCCCTCATAGGGCGTATCTACCTGCTCTTCCTTAGCTTTATGGTATAAACCTATGGTAAATAACGTCCCTTTGCCCACCGTAGAACTGACCTCTATAGTTCCGCCGATACGCTTAATAATCCCGTAACTCAAAGATAACCCCAGACCCGTACCGTCGGCTCTGGTGGTGTAAAATGGATCGAAAATGCGACTCAACTGCTCTTTCGGGATCCCCTTACCCTCATCTTCAATTTCGATCTTAACCCCGATAGGCTCACCTCTTTGAACCCAGTCATAGGTCCGAATCCAAATTCTTCCCTCTTCATCCATGGCATGGGCCGCGTTTACCACGAGATTAATCAATACTTGTAATAGCTGAGGACGGTTAACCTCTATCGGGTAACTGGCGTTCAACTCCTGATTCAGTATCACCTTTTGCTCTTGAATCGAGTGACGCACCAGTACCAACATCTCTTCGATAATCGGAGTAAGCTGGTGCATCTCAAGCGGCGCATTAAACTCGCCGGGGCGACTATACTGTAACAGGCTACGGATAATGGTACTGATACGCCCCACCTGTTGGATGACAAGATCGATCTCCTCCTCAACATCCTCCGCTTTATCGCCTAACTCATATTTCATCAACTCCATATTGCCTAAGATCACCGCGGTCGGATTATTGATCTCATGGGCAATACCTGCGGTCAGCTCACCCAGTGCGGTAAGCTTTTCATTGGTGACCAGTTGCTGTCTGGTTTCATTCAACAAAGCAACGTTGTTTTGAAGTTCCTCTGTTTTCTCCTGCAGGCTTCGTGTCCGCTCTTCAACTTTCACCTCTAACTGCTCGGCAGCAGCCTGGATCTGTGAATTTCGGCGCTGCAGCAGATCCAGCATTCGATCAAATTGCTCGGCTAAGTTTGATAATTCATTATCTCGTTCAAGTCCCAAAGATCCGATGCGTAGGTTTCGACCTGACTGCACAGCCTTAACCACGTGGTGAATACGCTCAATTGGCTGAAGTAAACTATAGGCACCGCGATAGACGAGTAATCCAGACACCAGTAAAACCAGCATCAAAATTGTCCCTAACTCAATAATATTCAGTAGATAGTTGTGAATAAACGGCGATTCTGAGAAGCCGGTGTAGATCATCCCGATCCGTTTACCCTGAACATCCTCGAGTGGCGCATAGGCAGAGATAAACCAATCATTAAACACGAAAGCTCGATCGACCCAGAGCAACCCCTGAGAAAATACTTTTTGCTTCACCTCTTCAGATACCAAGCTGCCTAATGCGCGCCCCTCGACCTCACCACCTTGTGGGAAAAAGTGTAGGGGAACATTGGTACTGATACGCGTGTTATCCAGGAATATAGTCACAGTACCGATAGAGCGTTCCGGCAATGTTCCCTTGTCGTAAACCAGGTCTCGGATGTGATCCACGATACGAATATCCCGATTAAACAAGATGCCGCCATCTAAGTACCAGGCAATATTTCCTTCGGCATCGGGAACGGGCAACAAACTTCGGCTGAGTAAGCCCCTGTCTTCGACTGTCTTAGTCGGTTTTTGTGATCTTGGCGTTTCAACCAGTGGAATACTTGCCGTCTTCACCATCTCAGGATCGATTAACGCCAGGCGCTTAGGTTCCAGCACCATTAAGCCTGAATATGCTGACTCACCATTAACTTTCTGAAGCATAACCCTAAGATCAGGATCTGCAGCGGCCTCTGACACACTAACCAGGCGCAAGAAATCTAAATTTAACAGCTGTTTTTTTGAATCCAGTAAAAGCTCGATCTGCTTTCGGTAGCTATTTTTATTGCTATCGAACAGGCGAAAGTCATTCTGAAACTCCCATGATTCCATCACGAGTTCCAGCTGTTTCTCCTGACTCTTCTGTACGGAAATAAGCGTGTTATTCGCAACAGTCAGGTCAGCCTTAACCTTCATAAACAACTGCTTACCCGTATAGCTAATATTCCAATAGATGGTGATAAATACTAGGCTTACCAGAGTGAGCAAGATCGGAAGCAAGGTAAGGATTAAAATTCGATAACGGACCTTAGCTTGCATCTGCTGCCAATTGATACCAAAAATACGAGGGAAAAAGGACACCTTAACTCTCCTCTTGTTTATCGGTATCGAACCACTCTTTATACTTCCTATCTAAGGTTTTTCGCGAAACCCCTAAATCCCTGGCCGCTGCGGACTTATTGCCATTATGAAGGTCGACTACTTGGGTAACGTGATGTTTTTCAACCTCCTTTAGTCCCCAGTCTAACGGATAACCGGACTCGTTAGGCATGTCAGATTTGGGTTGCTGTTTCCAATACTCTGCAGGTGGTTTACCCAGCAAGATGCAGCGCTCAATCATGTTTCTCAGTTCACGGATATTTCCCGGCCACTCATGCTGCTGTAATTTGAGCATATCTTCATGGCTCCAAACCACCTCTTTAACACCGAGTTCAGACGCTAACTGTCTGGTAAAATGATGTGTTAATTCAACAACATCTTCCGGTCTATCTCTGAGGGGTGGGATCACGATATCTAACACATTTAAGCGGTAATAAAGATCTCGTCTGAAGTTACCCTCTTCCACCTCTTCGGCGAGTTTACGGTTTGTAGCCGCTAGTACCCGGACATCAATATTCGTCTCTTTCTCACTACCGACGGGACGGATCGTTCTCTGTTCCAGAACCCTAAGCAGAGCGGTCTGCATCTTAAGAGGCATCTCACCAATCTCATCGAGAAAGATTGTGCCACCGGAGGCAAAACTAAACAGACCTTCACGATTGCCCTTCGCACCGGTAAAAGCCCCGGCCGAATGGCCAAAGAGTTCGCTCTCGAGTAGTTCCGGTGCAATAGCACCACAATTGACCGGGACAAAAGGCCCCTGACGTCCACTAAGAAGATGCAACTGTCTTGCGACTAACTCTTTACCCGTTCCCGACTCACCTTCAATTAAGATCACCGCATTCGTTGGGGCAACACGCTCGATGACATGCTTCACCTCTTGCATTGCATCACTACTGCCGATAATAGTAGAGGATTGACCAATAGAGACTTCGCGACGCAGCATCAGATTTTCACGCTTGAGTAGACGACGCTCGATACAACGATCTACCGCCTTCATCATCTGCTCAAGATGGAATGGCTTCATGATAAAATCAGAAGCGCCGGCTCTTAATGCCTTGATGGCAACATCCATATCCGCATAACCGGTCATAAAGATAATGTCAGAACGTCTCTCCTGATCATTTAATGCTTCATGCCATTCAATTCCTGAACGCCCGGGTAGACGAATATCCACGACCAGCAGATCAAAATGGCATCGACTTCTTAACTGTTCTGCGTCCTCGACACTGGAAGCGGTCTCGACCAGGGCGAATTTTTTAGATAGCGCCTTTTTCAGAAAGCTACGCATACCGGGCTCATCATCTACAATAAGCACAGATACGGCTGAAGGAAGGGGTTTTAAATCTTTTTTATTTTGGCTCATATTGTCTTCTTTAGGACATTTTGACTCATTTAACGGTGATTCTAGCATCATAGTCTAGAAAATAGGTCACTGTGAGACAAAGAATGAGGGACATAGGACAAAATGTCTGTATGACACCATTAAAGCTTGCGACGAAGATCACACTCCACAACCATTTGTGACACCTGCACGGGCAGATAGCTTTTGGCATCAAATTTGCTAAATAAACTGGCATAATTTGTAGAAGATTAATTTTGGCAAAGAATCTTCATTATTTAATCGCCAAGGAGCAAGAATGTTAAACCTTAAATCTATCTTCAGCTTTGCATTAGCTGCGACCTTAGTCACTGGTATGCCAGCACAGGCCGAAGAGATTATAAAGCTAGCCACAACAACAAGCACTGAGAACTCAGGTTTGTTGAAAAATTTATTACCTAAATTTGAAGCCGAAAGCGGTTACAAAGTCCAGGTAATTGCAACGGGTACCGGTAAAGCGCTTAAACTTGCCCGTCAAGGTGATGTCGATGTCATCATGACACATGCCCCTGCAGCAGAAGCTAAGTTTGTAGATGAAGGTTTCGGTCTTTTACCTCGCGGCATAATGGAAAACGATTTTGTGATCTTAGGCCCTAAAAATGACCCGGCTAAGATCCGCAGCAGTAAGACAGTTGAGGAGGCATTTGCTAAAATAGCCAAATCAGGCGCCACTTTTGTTTCTCGTGGAGACAATTCCGGCACAAACATGAAAGAGATGATCATCTGGAACAAGGCTAAGGTCGAAACCTCTTTTGCTGGTTATAAGTCTGTTGGTCAGGGAATGGGTAAAACCCTGTTGATGGCAAACGAACTTCAGGGTTACACACTTTCTGACCGTGGTACCTTCGTGGCCTACAAAGCAAAGTTGGATATGGCTATCGATTTTGATGGCGGCCAGGCATTAGCGAACCCATACCAGATCATGTTAATTAACCCTGCTAAATACCCTGATCTAAACCACAAAGGCGCAAGAGCCTTTAGTGATTGGTTGATTGGTGCCGAAGCTCAAGGCATGATCAATAGTTATAAAGTTCAAGGTGAGCAACTATTTAAGGCAACTTATAGCGAATGACTCTAAGATTCTGGTTAAGCCGTTTTTTAAAATGCTACACAGCGGACACATCTAATGCTCTGGCTATCCAGTTATCTGAATCGGGCTATCACAGATGAATGAAGGCTGGTTAGCCCTTTTACAGCAGGCCTTAGGCCTGCTGTTTTCATTGGACCCGGATGTGTGGTCCATTGTTTCTGTATCTTTTTCTGTATCTTTTGCGGCTCTCGGGATCACCCTGTTGCCCTCGATGATATTGGGATTCCTGCTGGCTTTTGGCCGCTTTCCCGGCCGCTGGTTTGTCACCAACTTAATTCAAACTCTCCAATCAATTCCTACCGTTGTCATCGGCCTACTCGTCTATCTAATGCTCACACGCATGGGTCCTCTGGGTGATCTTAAATGGCTATTTACTCAAAAAGGCATGATTTTAGGACAGATGATGATCTGCGCTCCCGTGTTAGTCGCGATGAGTCAAGCGGCCTTTACCAGCGTCGACCGTAGAGCCTGGGAAACCTCACGTACTCTAGGAGCCTCATGGTTCAGGGCCATCTGGACAGTTTGTAGAGAACTTAAAGTACCATTACTCATGGCGATTGTGGCTGGGTTTAGCCGCATCTTAACAGAGGTGGGTTGCTCCATGATGGTCGGTGGAAATATTGCAGATGTGACCCGAAACATCCCTACCGCTATTGCACTCGAGACCAGCAAAGGCGACTTTGCCCAGGCAATAGCCCTCGGTCTTGTTCTGCTCATTTTATCTCTCGTTCTTAACTTTACTTTAGGAACGCTCAGAGGCAAAGCAGAGCCGAGGAGTCATTAAGAGATGGTCAAATTAGTCGCTAACAATCTAGAAATGAAGTTTGGTGAAAGACATATATTCAGTGTCGATAGACTTCAACTTTCTCAGGGACAAACGATACACCTTCAGGGCGATAACGGTTGCGGAAAGACCACCCTGATGAAACTGCTTGCCGGTCTGATATCCCCCAGCAGAGGAGTCATAACAACTGAAGGGTTTGATCCACTGCCATGGTGGCGCTCCAATGCCTTGTTAGGTAAGGCCGTCTATCTGCATCAACATCCGTACCTGTTCGATGGCAGCGTCGAATATAACCTGAGCTACCCTCATCCGTTTTGCAACATGACAAAACAGCAACTGAGTGAGCGCACCCAGACTGCAATTGAGATGGCAGAATTAACTCACCTCAAAAATCAGGCGGCATCCAGCCTCTCTGGTGGTGAAAAACAACGACTCGCTATCGCCAGAGCCTGGATAATGCAGCCTAAGTTATTAATGTTAGATGAGCCTACATCCAATATGGACAGGTTTTCACAAGATCTGGTACTGACCATGATTTCTGACCTACAGCAACTTGGAACAGGCATGCTGATCAGTAGCCACCAATCTTGTGTACTAACGAGTTTGTGCAACCAAAGCTGGGTCATTGAAAATCAACATATAATGTCATCGTTTACGGCTGAGAATATTACGGACTCAACGCCAATAAATCTACAGGAACCAAGATATGTCATTGCAAATTGATGCAGTTATTTTAGCCGGAGGCATGGCCAGGCGCATGGGGGGGAATGACAAAGGTTTAGTCGAACTCCAGTCACAACCTATGATAAAACACGCCATAGATCGCATAAAACCACAAGTTAGAGAGATCCTGATCAACGCAAACCGTAACCAAACCCGTTATGCTGAGTTCGGCTATAAAGTTATCAGTGACGAAGACTCTGGTTATCTTGGGCCACTAGCAGGAATGATAACTGCAATGGGGCAGACACAGGCCAACTATCTTCTTGTCGTTCCTTGTGATTGTCCGCTTTTGCCGACAGATCTTGTCGAGCGTATGCTCTCCCAGTTAGAAATCGAAAATGCCGACCTTGCAGTAGCAAGTGATGGGAAGCGCGAACAACCTGTAGTACTACTTTTAAAGCCAGAATTAAGAGACTCGATGAAAGCCTTCTTAGATGCTGGCGAACGTAAAATCGACTTTTGGTACGCTAAACATAACTGCGCCGTAGCTGACTTTTCAGATCAGCCGAACGCCTTTGTTAATGTGAATACGCCAGAACAAAAACAACAACTTTCTGAGGCAATTGCCAAATAAAAACCGAGGTTTAAATGAGCATCCCTTTTACCAATCCGTTAACAATTCCTGTTCTCGGATTTTGTGCCTATAGTGGCACAGGAAAGACCACGCTATTAAAGAAACTGATCCCCGAGTTAAACCGCAGGGGGGTGAAGCTGGCAGTCATAAAGCATGCTCATCATAACTTCGATGTGGATATTCCGGGTAAAGACAGTTACGAGATGCGTAAGGCGGGTGCTCGCCAGATGCTGGTTGCCTCACACGTCAGATGGGCGCTGATGACGGAAGATGCCGTCGAGGAAGACCCCAAGCTACCTCACCTGCTCCAGCAGATTGAACAAGATAGTGTCGATATTGTATTGGTTGAAGGCTTCAAAAAACTCGAGCTACCAAAGATTGAGCTCCATCGTGCCGCCCACGATAAACCTTTTATTCATACCCATGACAAGAACATTCAGGCAATCGCCTGCTGTGATGAGACTGAACTTCCTGGTGACTTAAGACGACTGGATATCAATGATGTCGCTCAAATTGCCGACTTCGTTATCGAGTATGCAAAAAACTGGCAGCCAGCAAATATCAACTTACCGCTCTCACCGGCACCAGAGTGTGGTTGCGAGGTCGATACCAGTAAAACCCTGTCGGTAAGACAAGGCATAGATAAGATCTTATCTTACGTTAATCCCATTACGTCCAGTGAAGCACTCCCTCTGGATGAGCTTAACAGCCGGGTACTGGCCGAAGATGCGATATCCCCTGTCAATGTGCCACAGCAGACCAATTCGGCCATGGACGGATACGCCTTCAAGCACTCCAGTCCCATGCTAGCCAGTTATAAGATTGTCGCCGATGTCATGGCAGGACATCAATATTCTGCAGTGCTTCAGGCAGGCGAAGCGGTGCGCATCATGACTGGTGCAACGGTACCCGCCGGCGCTGATACCGTTCAGATGAAAGAGTTGGCTACAGAGCTGGAAGGCCAAGTTAGCTTTCAGGGCGATATCACTTTGGGGCAACATATCCGACTCGCAGGCGAGGATATAGCTAAAGGCCACACGGCGCTAGCCGCTAATACTCGGCTGCAAGCACCAGAGCAGGGACTATTGGCCTCACTGGGCTTTGGTCAGCTGCCGGTATTCAAACGCCCCAGGGTTGCCGTTTTCTCTACCGGTGATGAAGTGTGTCAGCCCGGAGAGCCACTAAAACCTAATTGCATCTACGACTCAAACCGTTTCACCATCAAATCTATGGTCAGAAAGTTGGGTTGTGAAGTGATAGACCTGGGGATCATTCACGACTCGGAAGATGCACTTGCCGATGCGCTTAGCCAAGCCGCCGTCGATGCCGACGTGGTGATAAGTTCCGGCGGTGTATCCGTCGGCGATGCCGACTTTATCAAGCTTGCACTCGAGCGGGTCGGCCAGATTAACTTCTGGCGCATCAATATGCGACCTGGACGACCACTGGCTTTCGGCCAGATTGGCGATAGCCTCTTCTTCGGACTACCCGGTAATCCGGTTGCGGTTATGGTCTCCTTTATGCAATTTGTGCAACCTGCACTTAGAAAACTAGCCGGAGAAAACAGCTGGACCCAGAGTATGGTACCCGCAATCGCAGATACAGGTTTACGTAGCCGTGTGGGTCGCACCGAATTTACCAGAGGCATCTATCACTTAGGAGTCGATGGGAAGCTGCATGTCACGACGACAGGCGCACAAGGTTCGGGGATGTTGAGCTCTATGGTAAAAGGAAACTGTTTCATCGTTATCAGCGAAAAAGATGATCAGTTAAATCCTGGTGATACCGTTTATATTCAACCTTTTGCCGATCTACTCTAATTGGTGATCTCTGTTTAACTGTTTTCTGTATTGGCTCAGATAGCTGAGTCAATACGGTGTTTTTGTAGGTAGCTAGTATGAGTTTGATCGTCGATACCTTCGGACGCAAGGTTGAATATTTGCGTCTTTCCGTTACTGACAGATGTGATTTTCGTTGTGTTTACTGCATGAGCGAAGATCCCTGTTTTCTCAATCGTGAGCAAGTTCTCAGCCTAGAGGAGCTGGCCTGGGTAGGTCAGGCATTTACTGAGCTGGGTGTGAAAAAAATTCGCCTCACCGGCGGCGAACCTTTGGTACGCACCGACTGCGACCAACTGGTCAAACTGCTCGGCGCACTGCCCGGGTTATCTGAGCTCTCGATGACCACCAATGGTTCCCGACTGACCAAGTTTGCAGAAAAGATGCGCGGCTCGGGTCTTGGCAGGCTCAATATCAGCCTGGATACATTAAAGCCTGAGCTCTTCACCGAACTGACCCGTAATGGCAAACTTGAGCGCGTCATTGAGGGGATCGATGCCGCCAAAGCCGCAGGCTTTACTCGCATCAAGATCAATGCGGTAATTCTGAGAGGCCAAAATGATGATGAAGTTCTGGACTTGATCGAATTTTGTCGTGGCAGAGAGTTGGACATAGCTTTCATCGAAGAGATGCCACTCGGCATTATCGATGAGCGTAAGAAGAGTCGTCACTGCAGCAGTGAAGAGGTAAAAGCCATTATCTCTCAGCGATATGAACTCAGTGTATCCGACAAGCGCACCGGTGGACCCGCACGTTACTACACAATGCCGGGTAGCTCTATTCATGTGGGCTTCATCTCTCCTCACAGCAACAACTTCTGTCATGAATGTAACCGCGTCCGTGTCACTGTAGAGGGCCGCTTGTTACTCTGTTTAGGCAATGAACACTCCGTGGATCTTAAAGCCATTGTCAGAGAGTTTCCCGCTGATATCGAGAAGCTAAAAACTGCCATTTTGGATGCCATTAAACTCAAACCTAAAGAACATGTGTTCGGGCCTGAGGGGGATGTACAGATCCTACGCTTTATGAACGCGACAGGCGGATAACGATAAACGCGTACCAATCGATTCGAAAAGGTTGATAGCATAAAGCTATCAACCTTTTTTATTGCAGTCCTAAAATCGGCTACCAATATTTATCGCCGCTTTCTTCGCCTGGCTTTTTACTGCATGATAGACTGACTATTTACCGTCAATCAACCACGCTGAAACTTGATGCCATGGCTCTATCCCGAAAAAAATGGAACAACGTAATCATTATCGCTTCCCTGTTAATGATCACTATACTCACTCTATTGGATGACAAAACATCTCAGCTGCCCGAAGATGCCCATCCACTTTTCGATAACACTTCTCCTCTGGCGCAACTGCAAGTAAATGAACTCTGGCTCAACAAGGGTAGTAGCAATTGGCAATGCCACCCAAAAATTCTCAATTGTCAGGTATGGGCAAAAGCCTGGAGCGAGATACAACTATCTCCACTTGTCGATCAACAAGAGCTGTTTGAACATTCCAGTGCCGACATTCCCAAGGAGGTCATCATAGTTATCGCCAACAGCGAGCAGGCGCAGCCCTGGAGCTGGTATGAAAAGCTGGGACTACTGAAATCCCCGGCAAATAACTGGTACCTGATCCCTCCCAGCCAAAGAGAGGCGCTTTCACCGGTCATCAAAATAGCCGCGGCCTCAAATACCGATAGCTAACAATCAAAAAGACGGCTCTTAGTTAGCCTTAACCTTATCGACTTATCCGAGAATGAATATGCCTGAATTGCCCGAAGTAGAAGTTACCCGTCAGGGGATCACTCCTCATCTAGTCGATCAACAAGCAACGGCTCTCACAGTTCGTAACGCCAGCCTTCGGTGGCCGGTACCGGATATCGCCCAGCAGATCGTGGGAGAAACTATTAGAAACGTGCGTCGCAGGGCAAAGTACCTGCTTATCGATACCGATGCTGGCACGACAATCGTGCATCTTGGCATGTCAGGAAGCCTGAGAATCGTCTCCAGGAAAACGCCTGTCGAGAAACATGACCATATAGATTTAGAATTGGCCAGCGGCAAAGTACTGAGATTTAACGATCCACGTCGCTTCGGTGCCTGGCTATGGTGTGAATTGCCGGAAGAGGCGCATCCACTACTGTCAAAGCTTGGGCCTGAGCCATTGAAGGATGAGTTTAATCCAGCCTACCTTGAACAGAAATTAAGGGATAAGAAGAAAGCCATTAAGCTCTGTTTGATGGATAACCATATTGTCGTGGGTGTCGGTAATATCTATGCCAACGAAGCCCTGTTTGCTGCAGGCATTCACCCAGAAATGCAGGCTGGCAAGGTCGACAGCGAGAGGTTGACCATTTTGGTTACCGAGGTGAAACAGATCTTGGCAAACGCCATCAGGCAGGGTGGAACGACATTGAAAGACTTTACCAATGCCGAAGGAAAGCCGGGATACTTTGCCCAGAAACTTCATGTTTATGGCCGAGGCGGCGAGACCTGTACCCAGTGTGGCAATCTGCTCAGCGAGATCAAACTGGGACAGAGGGCCACAGTATTTTGTGGCCTATGTCAGACTAAATGACAAAGAAGGACGTTCGCAGGCTCACTGCGAGGGCGCTGCGAGCTGCTTTTAGAACCTAGAGTCTAGAGTCTAGCTCCTAGACTCTTCTAAAAACGATACTCGTAGGTACCGAACAGGGTCGCATCGGTTTGTTTGTCTTCGACCTCAAATTCCGATTGAGACACTGTGCCACCGACACTCATCATCCCTTTCCAGATTGGCATGCGGTAGCTAAGCTCCAGCATTAACAGATCTTCTTTCGCAGGTTGAGGCGCCCAACCATGAGCCGGACTGGATCCATCTTTGTTCAATTGTGCATAACGTAACAGTGAGGTGATACCCCGGCTATCCGCAAACTGCCCAATAAGCCCCAGTACATAGACTTTAGCATCGCTTTCATAGGTGCTGCCATAGGTCTTGCCGTAATAACGAGAGCCACTCAGGTAATCACCATGCTCATACATGCAGTTGAAGACGTTGTCATCTTCTCCACAAGCGACCATGGTATCTGTGTACTCGAAAAAGAGCTTGTACTGGGCAGAGTCAAAGTTAAAGCGAGTATCTATACCGGCAGCGTGACCACAATCGACGATATCCCAAGGGGCTGAACCTTTGGCATCCTCACAGGTTTTCTCATAATAGACACCAAATGGAATATCGAACCAGGTATCGCTGAAACGGATATCATAACCCGCCATCTGATTACCATAGTTGGTACAACCCGCCTCACCCGCACCACGACAATCACGCTGACCGGTTATAGACTTTAAGGCACTTTCCCAGGAACACTCCTCCCCTTCACCACAGAACTGTGTACTCCAGGAGAAACCTATCTCCAGTTGTCTGAAGGGCCGCAGTGAACTACGGAAGTTCCACAGTAGCGGATTAACGACCGCACGCTCCTCCTCTAAACGACTCACGCCGGCAGTAAGTGTCCAGGGTCCGAGCCAGGATAACCAGGGGGTTTCAAATGCCGCCGCATTATTACGACTGACCATCACCGAAGGCAATGGGCGTGCATTATTAGATCTGTGCAATGACGAGTCGAATCCTGGCCCCCACCATTGCTCTATAGCGCCGGCGCTGAAAATCCAGTTGCCTAAGATAACCGCCATATAGGAATCATCGAGTCTGAACTCTTTCTCATCACTGGGATCATAGTTGGCAGAAGCCGAAGCCTTAAAGGCAAAGCGATCTCCCATATACTCATAAGATGCTTGTAACTCACCCTGCTCACTGTAATCTGAACCAAAATGCTGAAAGCGAGCAGCATCGGTTGCCGCCGCTGCTTTTATTCTCGTATTGCCACGATTTTCGACCGCATTTCGGTAATAGTAATTAACCCGGGCGAAGGCCTGTGCTACCGAAGGGGGTAATACCGAAGGCTCAACTTTACTCAGATCCGCACCGATACCGGACCACATCAGCGGATAGGTATTAACGGGAACCGTGATCACACCTTCATCGGCAAGAGCCTGAATATCTGCTCGCAGATAGATATCAGAAGTATCCACCCAAGGAGCGGATACAGAAATAAAAGAGGTAAATAAGCAAAGTATTGCAAAAGACCACACACTAAATGACTTTAATTTTTCCATCATTATGACTTTCACTCTCAACTTTTCGTCATCAGTGCTTTCGCAACTTCGGGGTGAACAAATTGGCTGACGTCACCACCATGATGCGCGACCTCTTTTACCAGGGTCGATGAGATAAATGAATTCTCTTCTGCGGGAGTTAAAAATACACTTTCCAAGTCTGAGCTTAAACGGCGATTCATGTTCGCCAACTGAAATTCATACTCGAAGTCAGAAACGGCTCTTAAACCACGGACCAGCACACTTGCCTGCTGCTCCTTGGCAAAATCCACCAGTAAGCCACTAAAACCGACAACCTCAACGTTATCCAGATGTGACGTCACCACCCGGAGCAGCTCCACACGCTCCTCCAGAGTGAAGCGCGGCTTCTTAGAGGGGTTGGCAGCAATCCCAATCACCACATGCTTAAACAGTTTAGCCGCTCGTTCTATGAGGTCGGCGTGACCATTAGTAACAGGATCGAATGTCCCGGGGTATATAGCTCTTGTGTGCATAACTAGCCTTTAACACTAAAATTATAAAAAAATCTCAAAAGGATGATCGGAGCGTTAGCAACTTAAACGGCCTTAGCGATCACTGCTTCGCCATAATATTTTCGATAATCTTAGTCGTAGAGATCCCATCTTCGAAGCAGAGTACCTTCACGACACCGCCAGCAGCTATGACCTCTTCGCCACCGGCGATCTCCTCTATCTGATAATCACCACCTTTCACTAACATATCCGGCAGTAAGTGTGCGATTACCCGCTGCGGGGTATCTTCACTGAAAGGTACTACCCAATCGACCGAAGCCAGGCCTGCAAGTACAGCCATACGCCTATCGAGTTGGTTCACCGGTCGACCATCACCTTTGAGACGTTTCACTGAGTCATCATCATTGACCGCCACGATGAGCCTGTCTCCTTGTGCTTTGGCTTCCTGCAGGTAGCTCACATGACCAGCATGTAATATATCGAAGCAACCGTTAGTCATCACGACACGCTCACCACGCAGTTTTGCCTGTTCAAGTGCATAAGCGAGTTGGTCTTCTGAAACAACGCCAAACCCCATCTCACCATGGCTACGGGACAATGCTTCACTCAATTCAACACGACTGATCGTGGAGGTACCGAGTTTAGCCACAACAATACCCGCGGCAATGTTAGCGATTGCACAAGCCTCGGGAAGCTCACTTCCAGCTGCAAGCGCGGTTGCAAGTGATGCAATCACAGTATCCCCCGCCCCTGTCACATCATGGACTTCTCTGGCAACGGTAGGAATGTGCAGCTCATTTTTATCTGAAGTGATGAGCGTCATGCCTTTCTCTGAGCGAGTCACGAGTAGCGCTTCCAGCTCAAACTCTTCGAGTAGTTTATGCGCTTTTTCAACAAGGTCGGCCTCACAACTTACCTCACCGACGACAAGTTCAAACTCGCTCATGTTTGGCGTAAGTAGGGTCGCCCCACGATAACGGGAAAAATCGCTGCCTTTAGGGTCGACTAAAACTTTAACCCCTTGAGCCTTGGCCTGCTGAATAAAAGGCTGGGGATCGACAAGCGCACCTTTAGCATAATCTGATAACACGGCGACTTTGGCAGAACTAAGCTGTTCAGCGGCGACGTTAAGCAAGGCTTGACTCTCAGCGGCTTGGAAGCCCTCTTCAAAATCGAGACGGATCAGCTGCTGGTTACGGGACATGACCCTTAATTTAGTGATTGTTGGTTTATCGGCAACACTGTGCCACTTGGGTTCAACTCCCAGAGCTTGCAAACCGGTAGTTAAAGCATCGGCTGTTTCATCCTGGCCAACAATACCGGCTAAAGATACCTGCCCGCCCAGTGTCGCAATATTAAGCGCCACGTTAGCCGCTCCACCTGGGCGATCCTCTATCTGGTTTACGCGAACGACAGGCACCGGCGCTTCCGGAGATATACGTCCTGTATGCCCTGCCCAGTAACGATCTAGCATGACATCACCGACTACAAGAACCTTCGCTTTTTCAAATGCTGGCAGAGAAACCTTCATAACACTCTTATCTATTGCAAAAATAAACCCCGATTGTACCTAATTTTTCTTGCTCCTGTTACCTTTACAGTCTATTTCTGCTACAGACACTTTCTCACGCAACGAGGTTCAACGGCGCGCCGCCTTGCTCCAGTGAAACAACACGCAAGTAAAAAGACCCTAATGCCAAGGAGTTAACTAAATTCCAATTGGAAAACTGTACCTCCACACACCCAAAAGTACAGATTAAGGGATATAAAACTGATACAATACGCGGCTATTTGTATAGTTTTACAGCTCTCTGTTTATTGCGGTTCATCGCCGTATTAACCAGTATCTATATCTATAAACGGTTGTTTTTATATGATCAAAAAAGTATTGGTAATTCGACACGATAAAATTGGCGACTTTGTTCTTTTCTGGCCGGCATTACACTTGCTTAAGACAGCACTACCTCAAGCCAGTATCGAGGTGTTTGTCGCACCGGCGGTAAAATCGCTGGCTGAAGCCTGTCCATATATCGATCATGTCATTGTCGATACCGGTGACGATCAAGCCATTAGTGCCGAATTTGCTGCACGCCAATACGATGCGGTTATTGTATCTCTGTCGCAATTCCGTATTTATAAGATGATCCAGCACCTTGATATTCCCTATAAACTAGCCCCTAAACACAACTGGTATCAGTACTTTTACAAACACAGAGCCGACGCCCAATATAAAAAGGGAGAGGGCTGCTGGCGTGGTGGCTGTATGCTGGTTGAACACTTTCTGGCTGCACACGATATAACCATTCCCCCCCACCCCACGCAATATTGGGATATGAGTGCCGAACGTCCAAGGTGGCAGGAGTACTATGGTAAGCAAGATGGTGAAAAGCTCATTTTTGTCCATCCGGGTACCGGAGGGTCATCCGGGAGTCTATCCACGGAGACTTTCATAAAGTTACTGGAAAGTGTAGATAGTAAGAGCCGTCATAAATGCAGATTTGTACTGACCTTCAACGGAGATGAAGAGCGCTTAGCCGAGGAGATACACGCAGGCCTCAATGAAAAAGGGACCAATGCGGTCATGGCTAAACCACTTAACGAGCTCTCAGATTTCGCTAAGTCTATTGTTGCAGCGGATATGTTTATAGCGGGTTCTACTGGACCATTACATATCGCAGGCTTACATAACGTTCCTACCGTTGGTTTTTACGCCGGTAGGCGATCGGCGCCGAAAGTGCGTTGGCAAACATTAACCCAGAGTCATAAGCGTCTGGCCTTTACCCCTCCCATAGGAAAGAAAACGGGACGTAATATGGACTTGATCGATCTGGATGCAGCATCGTCTGGGATAGCTGATTTTTTAAATACTCACTATAGTGAATGATATTAAACTCACCGTGATATTCTTCGTTAGAATATCGACATAAATGTGGAATTGAATATGATAGTAGTTACCGGTGCAGCAGGCTTTATTGGCAGTAACCTGGTTAAGGCACTTAACCAGCTAGGTCGCAACGACATTATCGCAGTAGATGATCTCAGTGATGGCACACAGATGTTTAACCTGGCCGATTGCGAAATTGCCGATTATCTGGATAAAGACCAATTTCTGGCACAAATCAAAGCTGGAGAATTTAACGGAAAGTTAGAAGTCATCTTCCATCAAGGCGCTTGTTCATCTACCACGGAGTGGGATGGAAAGTTCATGATGGCTAATAATTATGAGTACTCGAAGAGTTTACTTCATTTTAGCCAAGCTAATAATTGTCAGTTCATTTACGCCTCTTCTGCCTCTGTTTATGGTGGCAGTGAAAAATTTATCGAGCAACGTGAATTCGAAAAGCCACTGAACGTTTACGCTTACTCTAAGTTCCTCTTTGATCAATACGTCAGGCAGCAGCAACTGACAACCCAAGTTGCCGGATTACGCTACTTCAATGTTTACGGTCCACGTGAGCAGCACAAAGGCGGAATGGCCAGCGTCGCGTTCCACTTCAATAATCAAATTAAAGAAAATGAGATCTGTCGACTATTCGCAGGCATCGATGGTTTTGAAGATGGCCAGCAGTTAAGAGATTTCGTCTACGTTGAAGATGTCGTAAAAGTTAACTTATGGCTTTGGCAGAATCCTGAAACATCAGGCATTTTTAACTGCGGAACCGGTCAGGCACAAAGCTTTAATGATGTTGCTAATGCGGCAATTAACTATCACGGAAAGGGTAAAATTGAGTACATCCCATTTCCCGATAAATTAAAAGGCGCATACCAAAGTTACACCCAAGCAGACCTGACCCAGTTACGTCAGGCGGGTTATACCGATGCCTTTAAGACAGTAGAACAAGCGGTACCTGAGTATCTGGATTGGTTAGCTGAGCAGCACTTTATCGGGCAATAATACTTCTCGTTAGCCCTTTATTTGCCTATAAACTGTGAATATGCAGGAGGGGAGATTCCTGCATATTCAGAATAAAAGTATTTTTGATTTAGCTAAGAAAGGGTTATTTTACAAAAATCTGTGCATACTATGGCAGCCTCGATATCAGGCTGTTTGCAGTATCAGCTGAATCCCAAATAATGAAAACGTTACAATGATAGTTGTAATACTACCTTTAAAAATGGTGTGAAATGTCTAAGAAAGTATTAGTTGTTGGTGTGTTTGATCTATTTCATCGTGGCCATGTCGAGTTCTTAAAGAAAGCAGCAAGCTATGGTGACGAACTGATCATCTTAATCAACGGTGATGAGATGACAGAAAAATACAAAAGGCGCCCAATATATTCAGAGCAAGATAGAGCTACGATCTTGAGCGCTATGTCATGTGTTTCTCTCGTTGAAGTGACTGACAGTTTTGACGTCAAACCTATTATCGAAAAACACAACATAGATATCATTGTTCACGGTGATGATTGGGAACATGAATCCTATTTGAAACAGATCCGTTGTACTGAAGAGTACCTCGAAGAGCACGGAGTTTCACTGGCTTATACTCAATACCATTCGACCGTCAGTACTAGCGCTCTACTCCAAAAAATTAAGGAATCATAATTGCTTAACCTTATGGACAAACTGAGCACGCGACAACTGGAGTTTCCAGCTCAACTGGTTGTTCAGGAAGGAGCGGTTTCAGAATCTGAACTTTTATCTACTCACCTCTCTTCAAAAAATGTCTTATTAGCCATTGATGATGGAGTGCTGGAGTTAGCTGAAGTTTCACTGACCAACTTATTCAATAGCCCTAACTGTATTACACACTCTATTGCAGCAGCTGATTTTAATAATATTAGCCAAATTGATATCTTGTGTGCTCAGAAACAAATCCAAACAGTCGTCGCTTTTGGTGGCGGAAAAGTACTCGATGTCTGTAAGCGTCTGGCAACGATTAGAAAAGTTGAGCTCATTGTTATTCCTACCGCGCTTTCGAGTGATTGTATCTCTTCTCCTGTTGCCGTAATTTTTGATAACACAGGCAAGAAAGCCAGTTTGCCAGCTGCAATCCCCAACTTTATCGTGGTAGATACCCAGCTGTGTGCTAAAGCACCGATGAGATTAACTCAAGCAGGTGTCGGTGATCTGCTTTCCAACTATTCCGCATTACTGGATATGAAGTATGCAAAGGGTCGTGCAGAAATTGATGGTTTTTCCTTTTTGCTGGCGAAGTCAGCAGCCAATGAAATCCTCGGTATGGAGAGTAAACCACTCAATGACTTAGCGGTTATCAATCAACTTGCTGAAGGGCTAATATTATCGGGTCTTGCAATGGGATTTTCCGGCGACTCAAGGCCCTGTTCCGGAGCAGAGCATCTCATCAGCCATGCTATCGATTATTTTCAGCTAGGCGAAGGGCTTCATGGAGAACAAGTTGCGTTGGGAACCAAGTTTTGCCACTTTCTCCGAATGGAACTGTCGTTGCCGACTCTGGATCCTCGGGTATTGCCGACCATAGATGGCTTCAATATAAAAAGCACTCCATCCTCATTGGGCATAAGCAAAGAAGAGTTTTTTAAAGCCTTATCCCTTGCTCCAGACATGCGTAAAGGGCGTATTACATTCTTAGAGCATCTACAAGATATACCTCAAGAAACTTTAGAGGCAGCTTATTTCAACGCATTTGAATCTTAAGATGTTAGAAAGTTAACAATACGCTGGCTGCACAAGCCATCTACCTTACCCGCAAGCTCATAGGTATATTGCGCTCTTTGTGGCGCATAAGAATCTGGCTCGGCTATCTGTTGATCGACAACACTTTTTAACTCTTTGTAGGTTTTGGCGTGTACTGCTACTCCGGCATACCGATACAGATCTTCATCCATGCGCTGATTAAAGCGGAACTTAAAGATACCTCTATAGCTCCACCTTAAATGATAAAAGTCACACCACACCACAGGCTTATCCAGTGCAGCAAACTCAAACAACGCCGAAGACGCATCACTGATAAGCAGATCGGCACTGGCCATAAACGGTAGCAAGTTAGTTTGTTCTGCTGTAGCCAGATAAGCATTATCGAAACTTGCCCAGTGCTCTAAAAGCTGTTTTTGCTTTTTATAAGCAGGCTTACTTAACGAAAAGTAATGGGGCTTCAGCAAAATATTGTATTCACTGAATTGCGCAGGCCAGTCCTTTGCCATTTTCTCAATGCTACTGGGATAGAAGGTAGGCGCGTACAACAAGGTGGGTTTATCAGGATCCAGACCCAAAGCGCTGAGCTCTAACCCCGCCTCCTTTCTTTGAACGATAGGATCTAACTTGGCATAGCCGGTATCGATAAACAACTTATCCGGAAACATCTCTTGCAAACGCTTTAAGCGGTACTCGCCCTCGACAAATCTCACATCGAAGTCGGCTTCAGACACAGTATAGTAAACGGCTTTTGGGCCAATACCATGTTGCATCAAGGCTGTTCGACACACACCCTTGAGTTTTGTACTGCCATCAAAAGTATTACCAAATATCACCCACTCGGGCTTCTGTTTTAAATAAAATTCCAGCGCCTGCTCTGCATCATCTACCCAGGTAACTGGCAGTTTATATTGCTTCACTAGCGCATCGAGGGCTGCTTGCTGCTCCTTGCTGCGATAAATTACAAAATGAACCGACTCACCACGTGATAACAGTTCATTCATAACCGGTAAATACTGTGGAAGGTAGTATGGGTGCAAAGCATCAAAGCAAATCAAAATAAGCCTTCTTTATCGTGTTACGTTAGAGTAGAACAAGGAAACAACACAGATAATACCATACCTAAATTGCTAATCTATATTCACAACCATAGACTCCCCCATATAATAGACAATTTTAAAAAGCTTATGATCCACTTCTAATAGTGAAACCTTTTTATAATTACTTAAATCAAGGTATGCTTAAGCGATCAATATCTGGATTCTGTAGATTTATGTCTATCATCTCAAAAGCACAACTTAATCAATGCCAACGTTTACTGTTTATCTCACCTGTTGCACTCGGTGATTTTTTATACCTGAAAACATTTCTTATAGCATTAAAAAACAGTTATCCGCATATCGAGTTAGATATATGGTTAGATGATAATAGATGTAACACCGACAGCTGGCGCCTTTCACGTAGTAAAATTCTTCAGCAGTGGATAGAGGCAGAAGGCGTATTTAACCTTAGCTATGGTTGCACCGATTCCAAAGAAGCAACTCAAGCCCACATAGATCTGGCTAAGCAGCGTAATTACGATATCATCATCTGCCACTCAGTCAGCAAAAGCCGTCAGTACTCCCAGATTGCCCGAACAGTTAGTCCGGAGGCGTTTATCGTTTCAAGCATCCCAAAAAGTGCTTCTTTCGGTTTTTTCAACGCTATTGCTTTTCGCCATTCAAACCACACGTTTGTGCTGGATGAAAACAACTTGCCTAAAGCCCATCACATTACTGATCGCTACAATAATATTTTTCAGAGTATTGTGGGGATCTCACTACAAAATGATGCGTTGATGCCGACACTTATTGTGCCGCAGGAGATCGCCCCCATCACGGAAAACTGGCTCACAGAAAAATTTAAGCAGCCTGGTAAACAAGGTAAACTTATTTTTCTAAATCACCTTTCTACTAATATAAAAAAAGATTGGTTGCTGAGTCAGCTTTTTGAGCTGATAGAAAAAATAGCGTCAACTGACGACTCTTGTCGCTTCATCATCAATGTAACGAAAGAAAACTATGATTCGGTTCTCGCTCAAACCGAATCATTTGTAAAGCAAAAAAATCTACAGGTCGCCGTATTCACTGTAAATGAACATTTTTTTGAACTGCCCTCCCTTATCGCAAAAGCCGATTTTGTGATCACTGTAGACACGGCAATCTTACATTTTGCATTTGCCGCTAAACGTCCATTACTCTCTATGATGCGACAGAAAAAACCGTACTGGGCACCGCCTGAAAGTTCACACTCTCATGTTTTGTATGCCACTGAAGGTAAAGGGCACATTTCAGATATCTCGGTAGAGCGTGTCTTCAAACAATATGAAACGATGAATTCAGATAGATAAAACAAGGTAGCTTTAATGAAAAAGGCCATTTTTACACTCGCCATTGGTGATAACCCTATGTATAAAGCTGCGGTAGCAAGCTTTAAAGAATATGGTAAAAAAGTTGGTGCAGACGTAATTACCTCTGACAAACTGCACTACAAAATTGACATCAAAAACCCCAAGTTTGATGCGAGTCCTGCGTGGTCAGAAAAGCTATATATCTCTGAACTACTAAAAGAATACGATCGAGTTCTCTATTTAGATGCCGACATGATAGTCACTCCCTGGGCAAGGGATATCTTTGAGGAATGCCCTGACAGAGATACTGTGTATATGTTCAATGAAGGCAAACACAGGGATCGAGGCGCCCAGGCAGAACAGATTAACGAAGTACTGGGTGACGTCGACTGGCCAAAAGAAGATGATCTTATTGTCTACTACAACTCAGGCATGTTTCTGGTTTCTAAAGAAACAGGTCTGTTCGATAGCGCAGGCATCGAAGAGATGCAGGCCATCTGCAACAAAGTTAAATTCTATGATCAAACCTATATTAACTACCTGATTAGAAGAGATAATATTAAGAGCGTCGGTGTAGAGTCAGGTTTTAACCGCATGCAGTTACTGGGTCATGATAATTATCAAAAAGCTGATTTCATTCACTATTCAGGTCGGGGATATCGTCAGAAAGTCCCGATGCGAGAATTAAAGTACATCATTGACTACTGTGATATCTATAAAGATGTATTAACTGAAGCTGAGATATTAGATTATAAGAAGCAAGCTTGGCATTGGTATATACTCAAGCAGTATAGAAAGACAAAACTGCCTATGGGTCTGCTAAGTTTTGTATTTGGCTTGGTCCACCCAAAGCATAAATACTAAAACTGTCGGTACAGGGAGAGTATTACTCTCCCGCTAAAATAGGGCCTCGACTACTGATTCAATCTACCAGTAATCGCTCGATCTCAGACATGACAATATTCAAACCATTCTCGAGTGAACACTGAGCATACTTATCTTTAAGCTCAACTAACTTAGACTCGGTCAATAAACTCGATAATGCTTTACACATAGCATCGACTTGCGGCTTACTCGTGTGGATCCAGCCCGCTTCATAACACTTTTTAATTCGATTTGGCTGATCTTTTGCCACCGGGACTACCAAGCTTGGAATTCCCAGAGCCATAGATTGCAGCAAGGTATCACCACCACTCAACACAGAAGCCTTGGCGCCTTGCAACAGATTAATAAATTCGATGCTGGTTAGCTGAAGAACGGCTATCACCCCATCGAGTTCGGGCAATGGGTGCGGGTAGTTAGGGCCAAATACCATCACACTCTTAATGCCAAACTGCTGATAGGTCTTTTGGGCAACCTCGGCCCACAGATCTGCCGCCAGACCATTCTTTACATGATGTGAACCGGAGCCAGCACTGTAAAGCAGATAGTCTCCATCGACTAAATCAAATTCTTGCTGCAGTTTCTGTTGTAGCTCTTTATCGGGTTGCGGGAAAACGGCGCCGGTAAAAATGGGATGAGGACGGTCAATGAGGTCTAGCTTAAACTTGTCAAAGCGGGTGATATCACCAATAACAAATTCAGGTTGAACCACCCAGTGACTATCTGTGACTAAGGCTCGCTCAACCTTCATTCCCCGTGAACGTTTGCGTCTGTGCTGACTGATAAAAATGACCTTAGCCCCAAGCTTTTTTGCATGCTTCAGCTGAGCCTTACGCCCTGCGGCATCAAAAATCACTATATCCGGGGATAATTCAGTCATGAGTTCATTCACCTCACGAATCTTCTTGGTTGGCGAGTCGTCAACCAGGTGTATTTTATAAGGGCAAGAGTGAATATAGGGGGCATTAGAGTTAAGCACAAACTCAATCTGAGCTTCAGGCCAGTGCTGCGCAACTTCATCCGCGATAATTTTTGAACGCATGTATTCCCCAATCCCCTCAGCCGAAGACACCGGAACAAACAAAAATTTAGGGGACAACAGCATTCAATAATCCTTTATGAAAATAACCCACAGCCGAACAAATCTATACATTTGTTTCCTTGCAGCCTTTAATACTAACACGTGACTTCCAAAATCCGTGACACTATATCCCATCATTTACGCTTTTTAATAACCATTAATCAAAAGCACGAAGTTCCGTACGATTCGTCAATACTGGATTAACCTAAGAGACACAAAACGTCATTAAATGCCCAACAGCCTACAAACTCCTGCCTTAATTCGCTTGTATCTTACAGAGAAGTCTTTGGCAGATTGGCTCTCACCGATCTTATAACGTATTCCTCTGTGATAGCCGATGTGGCGAACATAACCAGTTTCAAAGATAGCCCCTTTAAACCCTTTCCCATGGTATAGCTCACTAATATTCCACTCACGGCCAAGTTCACCAATGGGCGCAAATAACTGATAATCTCTGAGCCTCCTTAAGCCAGGATTAAACGTAAACCCATGCCAGGCATCGGAGTCGACCTTTCTTCTATAATTTCGCATCATAATTTGGTAATCACGGCTACCTGAGACTTTACACTTAAAGACTTCGGGTTCGACTGGGTGCTTATTGGTATCATTCTGTTCTCTAAGCCAAATAGTTACAATCTTATCGTCACTATCGAGCACTTTAAACGAATCCTCAATAAAGCCTGCACGGTAGAACTCCCAATCATCTTCACAATGGAAGATATATTCAGAGGTTACTCTGCTATAGGCCCTGTCGATGCTTTTCATCTGTCCTAACTGGGGGTCATTATTCAGAACGGTAAAATCAATATCGGAAAACTTAACCAATACCTTATTCAGCTTCTCCAGGTTATGACTATCTTCAATAATGATATGTTGGGCAATAGGGTAGGTATTGAACTTGAAAAAACTCACCAAGGTTTTTTCGAGCAAATCAAACCGATTACAACTGGTTAGTACCAGAGCTACACTTCGATTTCCCACTTGTTCACCAAATAAAAAAGTTGAATAGAACCAGTGTATGCGGGCAGCTTATACCAAGCAAGCATTCCCTATAAGAACAGTTAACTGAGTAGCTTATCTAGCTGCTTAATAACAGAATGCACTTCAATCTTCTCCATCAGGTCATTACCCTTTGCCCGCGTCCCCCAGGCTATCGGCCCAGCATGCTGGGTCTTGATAACGCTATCATATACGCTGACCACATGGTCCTGGCTCAGATAGGGTCCGGTTCTGCCCGGATTAGAATGCGCATAAAGCCCAATCACAGGTGTTCCCTGAGTCACAGCCATATGAGCCGGACCGGTATCGGGAGCCAAAACGATGCTAGCCTGCTTAAGTACGGCCAATAGCTGAGTGAGTGAGGTCTTACCCACCATATTCTCCAGCGTTTGAGTGCAAGTCGATTGAATATCTTCGGCTAATACCTTCTCTGATGCGGTGGGTCCGCCACAGAGTATGACCCTGTAGCCTTTAGATATGGCGTGCTGCGCCACCGCGGCATAACGCTCGGGCAACCAATTTCGCTCGGCTTTACTGGCTGCGGCGCAGATGACTAAGGCCTTGTCACCATCAGGAAGCAGTTGTCGGGCAAACTCAGTATCTGCTAGTGGTACCGGAATATTCCACTTAGGAGAAAGATCTGTAACGCCAAGCGCCTTAGCAAACGCCATAAAACCTTCCAGAACATGGGGAGTCTCTTGCGGCTCAATCTTGTGATTTGTTACCAACCACTGCCCCTCTTTCGCCCTGAAGCGATCGAAACCAATTCTTACTCTGGCAGAGATTGCCATCGAAGCAATTGTCGCCCTCAGTGCCACTTGCATATGCAGCAGTACATCGAACCTTTGTCCCGCTAACGCCTTTTTCAGATAAAAATAACTGCGCCAGCCCTGTGACTTGTCAAAAATAACAAACTCAACCCCCTCAAGATGTTTAAGTAATTGATACTCAACCTTGCCTATCACCCAGGTGATCTTAAGTTCCGGGTATTTTCTCTGAATGGCCTGCACCATCGCCACCGCATGGCAGACATCGCCGATGGCAGATAAACGCAACAGACATAGAGAGTTAATCTCGTTCAGTTTTAAACTCATAGCGCTCAGGGGTTGGTGAATAGAACGAGCAAAGTTTAATGTAGAAGCCGCTTAGGTTCCATGCTTTAACGGATAATTCTCATCATCTGCTTCATTCAGGCAATAAGCTCGCCGCTTCTGCCCTGAGAAGATGTTATTATTAAAGCTAATTTATCTATGCAGCCAGTAACAAGCCTGAGATGAAAGTCATCGACACCCCCATTGCAGATCTCAAAATTATCGAGCCCAAAATGTTTGGCGACGAGAGAGGCTTCTTTTTCGAAACATTTCGGGACTCCTGGTTCAGGGAGCATGTCAGCGATGTTGAATTTGTTCAGGAAAACCATAGCAGATCCAAGCGCGGAATATTAAGAGGGCTGCACTATCAATCCAACCAGACTCAGGGAAAACTGGTGCGTGTCACCTCAGGAGAGGTATTCGATGTGGCCGTAGACCTGCGTAGAGATAGCCCTACATACGGGCTATGGTTCGGTACCTATCTTAGCGAAGAGAACAGACGCCAACTCTGGATTCCCCCCGGATTTGCCCACGGCTTCTATGTCACCTCAGAATCTGCAGACTGTCTCTATAAATGCACCGATTATTATGCTCCTGAGTTCGAAAAGACCATAATCTGGAACGATGCAAAGCTATCGATAGATTGGCCACTCACCAGAAACAAAGAACCCAAGGCTTACTCTGCACAGCCCATACTGTCGGAGAAGGATAGCGCGGGTTCTGTATTTAACAGCCGGGAGCACTGGCTATGAGTATCCGCAAAGATAAAACGATTCTGGTAACAGGCGGCGCCGGCTTCATTGGCTCAGCTCTGGTGAGATTTCTGATTAACGAGACATCTCATCGGGTTATCAACCTTGATAAATTAACCTATGCGGGAAATCTGGAGTCTCTGTCATCGATAGAGAGTAGCGAACGCTATCACTTTGTCCTCGGAGACATCTGCGATCGAGCCCTTGTCGATGATGTGATGCAACAGTATCAACCCGACATTATTATGCACCTCGCCGCCGAGAGCCATGTCGATCGCTCTATCGATGGGCCGGATGAGTTTATACAAACCAATATTCAGGGAACTTATACCCTGCTCGAAGCGAGTCGGACTTATCTCACTGAAATTTCAGGCAGTAAGCAACAAGACTTCAGGTTTCACCATATCTCAACCGATGAGGTCTATGGCGATCTGGGGGAGACCGGACTCTTCACCGAACAGAGCCCATATAATCCAAGCTCACCCTACTCGGCAAGTAAGGCTGCCTCGGACCATCTGGTCAGAGCCTGGTCTCGTACGTTCCAACTACCCGTGGTGATAACCAACTGTTCGAATAACTATGGTCCCTTTCAATTTCCTGAAAAGCTGATCCCCCTGGTGATATTTAACGCTCTGGAGGGGAAACCTCTACCGGTTTATGGCGATGGAAAACAGATCAGGGACTGGTTATATGTCGACGATCATGCCCGCGCCCTCTACAAGGTAGCGACTGATGGCAAGTCTGGCTCGACCTATAATATCGGCGGCTATAACGAAAAACAGAATATTGAAGTTATCACCACCATCTGTGATCAGCTAAATTGTCTGATTGAAAACAAACCCTCGGGCGTCGAGGACTTCAATCAACTGATCACTTATGTCCAGGACAGGCCGGGACATGATCTTAGATATGCCATCGATGCCACAAAAATCAAGAATGAGTTGGGCTGGAAGCCAGTGGAGACATTCGAGTCAGGCATAGTAAAGACCATCCTGTGGTATTTAGATAACCTTGAGTGGTGTCGGCATATACGAGATGGCAGCTATCGAAATGTTTCGGCTGATGATAAGAATTGAACGAATGAAACACCATAAAATATGGCAAACTCAAAGTTGAAGGCACTCATCTTAGGAAAAAGCGGTCAGCTGGCCCAGGCGCTTATCGCCAATAAACCCGCGCATATCGAATGCGTCGCACTCGGGCACCTTGATATTAACTTAGCAGTTACCGATGAGATAGAATCGGCCATCACGACTCATAAAGCGGATCTCATCATCAATACGGCGGCCTATACCCAGGTCGACTTAGCCGAATCAGAACCTGAGTCAGCATATGGAATTAACGAACTTACGGTAGAAAAAATTGCGAAGGCGGCGCAGAACAGAGATATCCGCCTGATCCATATCTCTACCGACTACGTCTTTGATGGCAAACAAAGCACGCCCTACACCATCTTTGATACCCCACATCCAATCAACCTCTATGGCGCCTCTAAGTTTGCCGGCGAAAAGGCCGTTCGCAAATGTTTGCCAACCGAGTCGACCATAGTTCGAACCTCCTCCCTTTACTCACAATATGGCACTAACTTCGTTAACACCATGCTTAGAGTTATGCGTGAAAAGCCGGAGATAAAGGTGATATCGGATCAGGTTAGCAGTCCGACCTCAGCCAAAGAGCTAGCTCTGTTCCTATGGACTCTCACAGAGCAGGGGTCACTGTCTCCCCTCTATCATTGGTGCGATAGCGGCAAGACCTCCTGGTATGAGTTTGCCGTCACTATTCAACGGCTGGCTTTGAAATATGGCAAGCTTGAAACAGAGATCCCGATTATTCCCATCTCATCCCAAGAGTATGGAGCCGTGGCTATGCGCCCTGGGCTCAGTCAGCTCGATATCAGTCAGTCTCAAACCCTACAGCAGGCAAAATCCTGGCAGGAAAATCTCGAATCACTTATCAAACTAGCTAAATTTACGCGATAGCCATAAGTTATTGTAGAATAGCGAACATCAGAACTGGCTTTCACTCTTAAAAAGAGACGATCCGAATCAATATGCAGATTAAACAAACCCCATCAGGCGCTATCGCATATTGCGATGCCACGCTTGAAACCATCTCAACACAGTGGTTTACCTACGATTACTGGTTGAATCTGAGTGCTATCACCGGTTCATCAAAGGGGCGATACACCACCTGGTTTGTTAAACCCGATATTTCGGCGACAGACGAGAGTGAATGGGTACTACGCCACTATTACCGCGGCGGGCTGATGGAAAAGCTCAGCAAAGACTCCTATCTCTTTACCGGGCTGAAAAACACCCGAGCGGTGGCTGAGTTATCGCTGCTGGAACTACTGTATAGCGAAGGGTTTGCAGTCCCTAAGCCCATCGCCGCCAACGTAGAGAGAAACGGTCTCTATTACCGCGCCGATATCATCATCGAGCGCGTAGATGGCGCTCAAGATCTGGTGGCCCAACTGAGCAAGTCGCCGATGTCAGATACACAGTGGCAGCAACTCGGCGCCTGTATCGCTAAGTTCCACCAGCGAGGGGTCTATCATGCCGATCTCAACGCCAAGAATATCCTTATCACGCCAGACAAGTTCTACCTTATCGACTTCGACAGAGGCGAGATCCGCAATCCTAACCCTAAGTGGCAGGGGGCCAACCTGGAGAGGTTATTACGCTCCTTCAGAAAGGAGCTGGCTAAGCTACCTTCGCTGGCCTTTACCGAGTCCAACTGGCAAAGCTTGATGAAGGGCTATTCACAAGCTTAAGACTTGTCTGATAACAAGTTTGAAGTATCTCTGAGTTGGCTTCATTTGGCAGGTTTGGTATTTGGTTAGTTTATGGCTAACCATAACCTCATGCTTGATCTATCGCCTGCAGCTTGCTTATGTGCTGGCACTTCTGTGGGACGACGCAAGTATGTCCCTATAGTCTCTACGATGACATCCCTGTCATCGAAGCCCACAGCCGCGCCTACACTTGGGTTATAAACTGAGGGTTTTCTCTCTGATTTTCATACCAAAATAAACATTGCTGATTTTCCGTGTTAATATTTTCGTTATTTCATACAAGAATATTCTGATGAAAGAAGACAGAAACATTCAAGGTATCCGAACAGAAATTGAGAAGAGTGATCAAAAAATTAAGCGCTATGAAAAATTTAGAACGTACTTGGGTATTGCAGCCTTGATTATCTTTTGTTTAAAAATATACCAATCATATTCTTAACAAAAAATCACATAAGCTTTAGATATTCAACTCTCAATTTTACTATATTCAGCAATAACTCCCCCCCGCAGGAAGTTACCAAAATGAGTTGGAATAAATCGGGTGAGAGCGACATGGATATCGGGCAGGGTGAATGAAAACAAAGTTTTCCGCTCATGAACGAGAGGCAGGAATAGCCGAACTGGCTGGAATTATAGGGACTTAATTCGGACCATCGGAAGTGTTAGCGATTTATCCATAAGTCCTGAGGAGCATAACTTCGCCGGGGCGTCATGGAACTTTGGTTTACAGAGAGTCAAGGAGGCCTTGGACGAGCAGTCCTCCTTGCCCGGGTGTGGGTTGGAGACCCGCGACGTTTATCAAGCGGAGCTTGATTAGAGGTTCCCACCCGTTAAGCCAAATTTGATACAAATGAGCCAAAAAAGAAAATGTGATTAGCCTTCATTCGAAGGCGATCAACCTATTGGTAAGAGCGAACTGCTTCTGCAACGCCCCCTTATTGGCGTCAACTACTCTCAACCCAGCCTTGCTGGCCACCTGATAAGCAGACTTGTCCTCGAAGTTACCCACCAGGGCTGTGCCTAACTCCTCGGCCGAAGAGACCACCTTCAGGGCACCGGCCTCGTTAAGTAACCCGGTTATCTCGGCGAAATCCCAATGATGCGGCCCGACAAATACCGGCAAGCCAAGCGCCGCAGGCTCCAGCGGGTTGTGACCGCCGTTTTCAATTAATGTACCACCGACAAATGCCTGATCGGCCGCGCCATAGAAGGTTAGTAACTCTCCCATGGTATCGCCAAGCAGTACCTGAGTTTCACCATCGACGCTCTCATTTAAACTACGTCTGGCGAGGGAGAACCCAGCCTCGGTTATCCTGGCGGCAGCGGCATCAAACTTCTCCGAATGACGTGGCACCATGATAAGTAGCGCATCCGGGGATATCGTCAACAGGTGTCTATGTGCTGTCAGGATGGCATCGAACTCACCGGGGTGAACGCTACCGGCAATCCATACAGGGCAAGTTGCAGGCCGCCACTGTTGACGCAAGGCCCTGGCCTGCTCACGCTTGTCATCTGCAACGCTAAGATCGAACTTCAAGCTGCCACATACCTCAATTTTATCGGCGGACACGCCTAATGCGATAAAGCGCTCTGCGGCTTGTTGCGACTGAGCCGCTATCGAATCCAGGCTCTGCAACATAGGTTGAGAGAGGGTCAGCTGCTTTTGATATTGGCCGGCCGATTTTTCGGATAAACGCGCATTGGCAAGCATCAGCTTTACGCCTGAATGAGAGGCCTGATGGATCAAATTTGGCCACAGCTCGGTCTCCATAATGATGCAGTACTGCGGTTTGACCTGTTTCAGAAATCTACGAACACTGAAGGGTAGATCGAAAGGCAGATAACAATGCTGAACACTCTCACCGAAGGCTTTTTTTACCTCGGCAGAGCCGGTTGGGCTCGTCGTGGTTACGGTAATGCTAAGCTGAGGGTGCGCTTGCTGGATAGCTCTTATCAGCGGAATAGCTGCAAGGGTTTCCCCCATAGAGACGGAATGAATGAGCAGGTCGCTCTTATTGAGGGATGTAAGGCCAAACCTCTCCCCCCACCGACCACGATAATCGGGACTCTTGATGGCGCGTACGGCTAAATATAAAACCAACAGAGGAAAAAGTAGATAGAGTAATATTGAATAAATAAAACGGTTCATTCGCCCATACGCTTAAATAAAATGACTTCAGATAAGCCATCAATGCTAACACTAATCCAGTCTACAAGCCCCAGATTAAAGATAATTTACCTGACATTTTTGTTGAGTTGAGTTAGCTTATTCAATCAGTCGATATTTACTGTGTTCAGGATCAATATGAAAACCCGCGATAAAATCATCCACGCCAGTTTGAAGTTATTTAACGAGCGCGGTGAAAGAAATATCACAACTAATCATATTGCCGCATACCTCAATATTAGCCCCGGAAACCTCTATTACCATTTCCGTAATAAAGAAGACATCATCAGCTCGATATTCCTCCTGTATGAATCTCATTTAGACTCAGGATTTCAGCCTTATATGGGGCAAGAGGTCAACCTGGAATTACTCGTTGGTTATTTCGATACCATGTTCGAAACTCTATGGGAGTTTCGCTTCATGTACGATAACCTGACCGATATCCTGACTCGGGATGAGGTTGTACTGAAACGGTATCAGCACACCCAGCAACAAGCCTTAAATCGCTCCAGCCACATTTTATCTAAGCTGAAGCAAGATGGCGTGCTCGCCATAGAGCAGGAGCAGATAACACCACTTGCAGACACGATGAGAATGATCGCCTGTTTTTGGATTGGCTATAAACAGACTCACTCAGATAATGCCACCATAACCAAGGCTTCTCTGTATGAAGGGTTACTCAGAGTGCTGATGATCTTTAAGGCTCATGCAACACCAGAATCTCAGGGAACCTTTACCAGGCTCGAACAACATTACCAAGCCATGGCTAATACCTGTTTTATGCCAAATCTGGATGTTCACTCGTTGGCCTCATAAAATGAGGCTATACCTTCATTAGGTTTACCATTAGTCCAGATTCGTTAAATATTGACTTATTTAACGGCCGCCTCAGCCTTTCCGTCTCAATATCACCTGACTGTTCAGAAGCGAATGACTAAATCATTCAGCCCCTGATCCAATTGTTATCTGAAGTGGTCTGAGTTGCCAAAATACTTAATGAGATGAGTATCACTTCGCGGCATACTCAATCATTTTATAATTGAGCTTTGCCTGATTAATTCTGTCAGTGCTAGTATGTTTACTATTATTTGACAAATACTATGACAGAAATGGTAATTGGTCAGACAAATCGTCTATTAAAGATGAGCTTCATTCATCAATAATGAATCCAATTAGGACGCCAATGAAAACCCGCGATAAAATTATCTATACCAGCTTGGAGCTGTTTAACGAACATGGTGAAAGGAATATCACTACCAATCATATCGCAGCGCACCTGGGTATCAGCCCGGGTAACCTCTATTACCACTTCCGTAATAAAGAGGACATCATTCGCTCCATTTTTGCCTTGTACCATGATCACCTCGAGTCAGGGTTCCAGCCCTACGAGGGAGAACCAATAAGCATTGAGCTCCTCATCAGTTACTTCGATGCTATGTTCTATGCGATGTGGGAGTTTCGTTTCATGTACGCGAATCTGACCGACATTCTAAGCCGTGATGAAGAACTTAAAAAACTCTATTTAGCCGCTCAGAAGCAGGTGCTCACCCGTAGCAGCCAGATTTTGATTAAGCTAAATCAGGATGGTGTGCTTTCGATAGAACCTGATGAGATCATCCCCCTGACCGAAACAATGAAGATGATTGTAAGTTTCTGGATTGGCTATAAACAGATCCACTCTATCGATACGAGCATCACCAAGACTTCACTCTATGAAGGTCTGCTTAGGTTATTAATGATTGCGAAAGCTTATTCAACACCAGAATCCCGGGCAACCTTTGTTAGGCTCGAACAGCACTACCGAAAACTGGCTGCATCGCCAACCGCAGCAAGCGCCTAACGTTAAGCGCCGGTGTCATCACCGGCGCTCTATTGATTTTCAGGCAGGTTTGTTCATATTTTAATTAACCTCTTTCTACAAACCTTTCTAAAATAACAGCTATATGTCGTATTCATGGACACTTTTCCACCCACGTTAAGGATTAGTTTTATTAATGTGAATACTTTGCATCCCCTAAACTAATTCATCTTGCTAATACCGATAAAAAAAAGGCTGTAGGGCTGGCAATTTTAAGGTTAAAATGCCGCCACTCCCATACTCAAAATAATGCAAATGAAGGAGAATTCAGGTGACAACGACCTCATTCTACAACCAGATCAATCAACAGCTCGCTGACGTTAAAGCCGAAGGCTTATACAAGAGTGAGCGCGTAATAGTCTCTCCTCAGCAAACCGAAATTCTGGTTAATGGAACCGAAGTAATGAACTTCTGTGCCAATAACTACCTCGGACTTGCCAACCACCCTGAGTTGATAAAAGCGGCGGCAGCCGGTCTGAATGACCATGGTTTTGGTATGGCATCAGTTCGCTTTATTTGTGGTACTCAAGATATTCATAAGCAACTCGAGTCTAGCTTGAGTGAATTTTTAGGCATGGAAGACACGATTCTTTACTCTTCGTGCTTCGATGCCAATGCAGGCCTGTTTGAAACACTACTGAGCGCAGAAGATGCCATCATCTCCGATGCCCTGAACCATGCTTCAATTATTGACGGTGTTCGCCTCTGTAAGGCTAAGCGTTTCCGTTATGCCAATAACGATATGGCCGATCTCGAGACTCAGCTTAAAGCCGCAAAAGAAGCCGGTGCCCGTAACATCATGATTGCTACCGATGGTGTATTTTCGATGGATGGCGTTATAGCCAACCTGAAAGGGGTCTGTGATCTCGCCGATAAGTACGGTGCGCTCGTTATGGTCGATGACTCTCATGCGGTAGGCTTCATTGGTGCCAATGGTCGTGGTACACATGAATATTGCGAAGTAATGGATCGCGTCGACATTATCACCGGCACCTTAGGTAAGGCTTTAGGTGGAGCATCGGGCGGATTTACATCGGCTAAAAAAGAGGTGGTTGATTGGTTGCGTCAACGCTCTCGTCCATACCTATTCTCTAACTCGTTAGCCCCTTCGATTGTCACTGCATCGATTCATGTACTCGAGATGCTCAAGTCCGGACAGGCACTACGTGAAGCCGTTTGGGAGAATAGCCGTTACTTCCGTGAAAAAATGACCGAAGCAGGCTTTACTTTAGGTGGTGCAGACCATGCCATTATCCCGGTAATGATTGGCGATGCTAAGCTAGCCGGTGACTTCGCGAACCGACTACTCGAAGAGAACATCTATGTAGTCGGCTTCTCATTCCCGGTTGTACCTAAGGGACAGGCGCGTATCCGCACTCAGATGTCTGCTGCTCACACTAAAGCGCAGCTGGACAGAGCTATCGATGCATTTACCCGTATAGCCAAAGAGATGGGTATAATTTAAACAGAAAATCGAGATGGAGGCATCAGTTCAGCTAACAACTTAGCTCATCAATGCTTCCAATCCAGCTTAGGTTACAAAATGAAAGCACTGAGTATACTTATATCTAAAAAAGGTATTCGGATGTTCGATGCTCATAAACCAGCCAAGGTTACAAAATGAAAGCACTGAGTAAATTAAAGCCAGAAGAGGGTATCTGGATGGTCGATGCTCCCAAGCCGGAGATGGGCCATAACGATCTGTTAATTAAGATCAGAAAAACGGCTATCTGTGGTACCGATATCCATATCTATAACTGGGATGAGTGGTCACAGAAGACCATTCCGGTTCCTATGGTTGTAGGGCATGAATATGTTGGTGAAGTCGTCGATATGGGCATTGAAGTACGTGGTTTCAATGTTGGTGACCGTGTCTCAGGTGAAGGTCATATAACCTGTGGGCATTGCCGCAACTGCCGAGGTGGCCGAACTCATCTTTGTCGCAATACCTCAGGGGTAGGCGTCAATCGTGACGGGGCTTTTGCAGAGTATTTAGTTATTCCGGCATTCAATGCCTTTAAAATTCCTGATGATATCTCAGATGATCTCGCCTCTATTTTCGATCCGTTTGGTAATGCTGTGCATACTGCACTGTCTTTCGACTTGGTCGGTGAGGATGTGTTGATCACAGGTGCTGGTCCCATCGGGATCATGGCTGCCGCCGTTTGCCGTCATGTCGGTGCCCGCCACGTGGTGATCACGGACGTCAATGAGTACCGCCTCGAATTAGCCAACAAGATGGGGGCAACACGTGCCGTCAATGTTGCTAAGGAAAGTATCGATGAAGTCATGAAAGAGCTTGGCATGACCGAAGGTTTCGACGTCGGCCTCGAAATGTCGGGAGTACCGAGTGCATTTCACTCCATGTTGGATACCATGAACCACGGTGGAAAAATTGCCATGCTGGGTATTCCTGGAACAGATATGGCTATCGACTGGAGTAAAGTTATCTTTAAAGGGTTAATCCTGAAGGGTATCTATGGCCGCGAGATGTTTGAAACTTGGTACAAGATGGCGAGCCTGATCCAATCCGGGTTAGATATATCTCCAATTATCACTCACCATTTCAAGATTGATGACTTCCAGCAGGGCTTCGACGCTATGCGTTCGGGTCAATCGGGTAAGGTTATTCTTAACTGGGATTAATATCTTCCCGTTACTGGTAGGGGGCTGTACTAATACGGCCCCGTGCTTCACACTTAAACCAACGACTCCTCCCTAAAAGAACCTCATTATGTCCAGCTTCCAGCATTTTAGTGTCAATCAATTAATCCAACTCTCAGAGAGTACCTCTGATATCCAGATAGCCGATATTCGCGATGCGGCAAGTTTCGAGTCAGGCCATGTAGAAGGTTCTATCAATCTTTCTAATGAGAATTTAGCAAGCTTCATAGCAGAAGCCGATATGGATCTCCCTCTCATCGTCATCTGTTATCATGGCATCAGCAGCCAAAGTGCCGCGCAGTATCTGGTCGAACAAGGTTTTGATCAAGTATATAGCCTGGATGGTGGCTACCAGGCTTGGCGAGAAGCACATGCATAACTCGCTTTAACCTCATCTTTAAACAGATTTAAGCGGCACTCTTATTAAGGACACTCGATGATAGAAATAGGCAGACTACCCAATGAGCGTGCAGCTCAGGCACTCGTCGATTACCTTAAAGGTCAAAATATAGATTGCAAAGTGATCGCAGCAGAACAAGGTGTGAGCTTAATCGTTATTCATGATCAGGATAGCGTAAGGGCCGGAATTGAGTTCCAGCGATTCATTCAAAACCCCTACGATGAAAAGTATCTTAAGGCTTCCTGGGATAACGGTGATACCAACGCAAAATTTGACTATGGGGCACCAACACTCCAATTGCTGACTCAGTTTATTACAGGAGGCGGCCCCCTAACGCTATCGATTATTTGTGTCTGTATTCTGGTTTTTGCCGGATTCAACCTCGGCTTTGCCAACCCGATTTATGAATACCTCTCCTTCTTTAATGCCGTACCCGGCACCGAACTCACCGATTTCTGGCGAGTATTCACTCCATCGCTATTGCACTTTTCTGCCCTGCACATCATTTTCAACCTGCTGTGGTGGTGGTACCTAGGTGGGAAGATTGAAAATAAAATTGGTATATCCCCTCTTCTTACCCTGCTTTTAGTCGCGGGTACCCTACCCAATATTCTGCAATATGTTATTGGCGGACCACATTTCGGTGGTCTTTCCGGGGTTGTCTATGGGGTCGTGGGCTACACCTGGATCATGGGAGTGAAGAGGCCAGAAAAAGGCATTGGACTACCACCGGCATTAATGGGGTTTATGATGCTATGGTTAGTCTTCGGGTTCACCGACATGTTCGGGCTATCTATCGCCAATGGTGCACATACCGGTGGACTGGCAATAGGCCTGCTACAAGGTTTGATTGATAGTAGAAGAAGGGCTTAGGCTCGAGGTTCTAGGCCCTAGGCTAAAGTTCCTAGCTCCGAGTGGCTTCGCTATGAATACGGCAGAGAATGCCTCCGGGCTCTTAGGTAATAGAGGGAGCAGTTATCACAGGCACTCCCTCATGTAGATTTGATTAAACAAACATCATTAGTACCCAATAATCACTCAAGGATAGAGGTAATTATGGATAAAAAAACGAGTAAACGCCCTGAGAATAAACAGACTCAAGAGCCGAGCTTAATCTCTCAACTGTTTCCAACCGAATTTGGTTTTGCGGAATCGGCTGGACAATCTAAAACACTCATTATCATGCTTATCATCTTCATCGTGCTATTTGGTGGCTTTGCACTATTTCTTATGAAAATGGCAAACATAATCTAAATGTACAACCACTTATTGGGACTACCACCTATGGCGCAGTCCCCTCGAAGCGAAGCGATCTGGTTAGTCCTGCTTTTACCTTCCCTTAAACCATCTCCAGCACTTTCTTTACCAGCTTCTCGATACCTTCGTTAGCTTCGGCAATATTACCGGCCAACATATATGCGGGTGTACTCACAACCTTATTGGCTTCGTCCACGATAATGTCTTGTACAGCGGCTTCCTGATGATGACCCCCCATCAAATTAAACGCCTGAGCCGTATCAATATCGTTGCCAATCGTTCCGGTCACTCCCTCTCCATAAAGCAGTGGGATCATGACCGGGGCGATACAGATAAAGCCGACAGGCTTTTTCGCATCGGCAAACTCACTGATAAAGTCCGAAACCTCCAGAGAGATCTCACAATCACTGCCATTGGTTGCGAAGTTACACAAATTCTTTGCCGCGCCGAAGCCACCGGGAATAACAAGTGCATCGAATGCGTCGATATCGAGTCGATCGGTAGCCGTGATCTCGCCCCTTGCAATCCTTGCCGATTCCACCAGAACATTTCTACTCTCTTCAGCAGCTACCTCTCCGGTCAGATGATTAACGACATGCATCTGCTCAATGTCCGGAGCAAAACATTGATAACTCGCACCCAGCTTAGTGAGCGCCAACATAGTTAACACGGCCTCGTGGATCTCTGAACCATCGAATACACCTGAGCCACTCAATAAAACTGCTATTTTTTTCATTAAAAACGCTCTCCATATACTTTTTTATTTTAACAAGACCACAACAAATAACTTGATCCGATTATTTTTCGTGCTAAGTTAGTTCCTCGACTTTATCAAGCGCTGAATATTTAGCCAAGTATAGAGTCGGGAAAGAGAGGGAAAAAATTAAGTCCACAAATTGAGACCATTTTCAAGAAACTTATACCCACTTCACACTTTTTTGATTTCAAGCATTAAATCAACACGTTAGCAAACGGTCATTTCTGACCGCATCCTATTGCACATACCACAAGCAGTTTTTCACTCACAGAGTTATCCACAGGCTGTCAATTATTTTCCAATGGCCGAAAACGCCCTTATGTGGCATGCTAGCGGCATCATCGAAAATCAAAAATCGAATACTAATTATGCCAAAAATTGCTGAAAACCCATTAGTTCTTGTGGATGGTTCCTCCTACCTATATCGAGCTTATTACGCACCACCACATCTAACAAACTCTAAAGGTGAAGCAACCGGGGCTGTCTATGGCGTGATTAATATGCTTCGTAGCCTGCTTAATCAATATAAGCCCAGCCAGATGGCCGTTGTATTCGATGCGAAAGGAAAAACCTTTCGTAACGATATGTATGAAGAGTACAAAGCTCATAGACCCGCTATGCCGGATGATCTTCGCTCTCAAATAGAGCCATTGCACAAAATAATACGCGCATTGGGCTTACCTCTGGTTTGCATTCCCGGAGTCGAGGCCGATGATGTTATCGGTACCATCTCTACTCAAGCGAGTAAGGAAGGTAGAGCCGTCCTTATCAGCACCGGTGATAAGGATATGGCTCAGCTGGTCGATGAGAATGTCACTCTTATCAATACTATGACCAATACCATAATGGGACCCGCTGAGGTTACCGAGAAGTTTGGCGTCGGTCCTGAGTTAATTATCGATCTGTTAGCACTTCAGGGCGACAAGGCTGACAACATTCCAGGCCTGCCTGGAGTCGGAGAGAAGACCGCTCTTGCTATGTTAACCGGGGCAGGAAGCATAGATAAAATTCTTGCTGCACCAGAGAAAATGCCTGAGCTTGGCTTCAGGGGCTCTAAGACCATGCCTGCAAAATTAGCCGAGCATGGTGAAATGTTGAAGCTATCCTACGAGCTGGCAACCATCAAACTCGATGTCGAACTTGAGCAGGATTGGAAAGAGCTCACCATAGCTCCGGCAGACAAAGATGAATTGATAAAGTGCTATGGCGAGATGGAGTTCAAGCGTTGGCTGGCTGAGGTGCTGGATAATAAGAGCAGCTCAGGCGCATCGACTCCAGAGTCAACGGAAGAAGATGAACTTCCTAAACAAGATATCGAAACCGAATACTCTACGATTCTTACCCATGATGAGCTCGATTTATGGATCGATAAGCTGACAAAAGCAGAGCTTTTCGCGGTAGACACCGAGACAACCAGCCTCAACTATATGGAGGCGAAACTCGTCGGGCTCTCTTTTGCTGTAGAAGCGGGGAAAGCGGCATACCTGCCCTTAGGCCATGACTATCTTGACGCGCCACAGCAACTTGACCAGAGCGAAGCATTAGCCAAGTTGAAACCACTGCTGGAAAACCCAGAGGTTAAGAAAGTTGGCCAGAACTTAAAATACGACATTAGCATTCTGGCTAATGTCGGCATAAAGCTGCAGGGCATCGCCTTCGACACTATGCTCGAATCATATGTATTCAATTCGGTCGCATCCAAACACAACATGGATGACCTGGCACTTAAATATCTGGGTCATAAAAATATCAGCTTTGAAGAGATCGCGGGGAAAGGCGCAAAACAGCTGACCTTCAACCAGATCTCATTAGAGGTCGCCGCCCCTTATGCGGCTGAAGATGCAGATATCACCCTAAGATTGCACCAACACCTCTGGCCAAGATTACAAAAAGAGCCTGAGTTAGCCTCAATATTTACCGATATAGAGCTGCCACTGGTTCAAGTGCTTTCCGATGTGGAGCGCCAAGGTGTACTTATCGACAGCATGCTATTGGGTCAACAGAGCGAAGAGCTCGCCAGAACAATCGATGAGCTTGAGCAGAAGGCTTATGAAATTGCCGGTGAACCCTTTAACTTAAGCTCACCGAAACAGCTACAGGTACTCTTCTTTGAAAAACTGGGTTACCCAGTCATTAAGAAGACGCCTAAAGGTGCACCATCGACCGCTGAAGAGGTGTTAGTTGAACTAGCCTTGGATTACCCATTACCTAAGATTATTCTGCAACACAGAAGCTTAGCAAAACTAAAGAGTACCTACACCGACAAACTTCCGCTGATGGTCAATGCACAAACCGGCCGCGTTCATACCAGTTACCACCAGGCAAATGCCGCTACCGGGCGCTTATCTTCCAGTGAGCCAAATCTGCAGAATATTCCCATTCGAACCGAAGAGGGGCGACGGATCCGTCATGCGTTTATTGCCCAGGAGGGCAGGAAGGTGCTTGCTTCCGATTACTCTCAAATTGAGCTACGCATCATGGCACACCTTTCTCAGGACAAAGGTTTACTAACCGCATTTGCCGAAGGTAAGGATATTCATAAGGCGACAGCCGCAGAGGTCTTCGACGTTGATTTCGGTGAGGTTACAACCGAGCAGAGACGCCGCGCCAAGGCGGTTAACTTTGGGCTGATATATGGCATGTCTGCATTCGGTCTTGCAAAGCAGCTCGACATCCCCCGTGGTGAAGCTCAAAAGTATATCGACACCTACTTTAAGCGTTACCCAGGCGTACTTAGCTATATGGAAGAGACACGGGCAATTGCTGCGGATCTGGGTTACGTCTCTACACTCTATGGACGACGCCTGTATCTGCCGGCAATTAAAGATAGAAACGCCATGCGACGTCAAGCTGCCGAACGAGCCGCAATTAACGCGCCTATGCAAGGTACCGCTGCCGATATCATCAAGAAAGCCATGATTAATATCGCAGACTGGATTGCTGATGAGACCGACGGTGAGATAACCCTTATTATGCAGGTACACGATGAATTAGTGTTTGAGGTCGACAGTGATAAAGCCGAAGCACTTCAGAAAAAAGTATGTCAGTTGATGGCACAAGCTGCCGATCTCGATGTGGAACTGTTAGCCGAAGCCGGGCTCGGTGACAACTGGGAACAGGCTCACTAGTCAAACTCCCCCCCGAATATTACTGCACCATAAACGCCCCTTTATTTAGGGGCGTTTTCTTATGAACAAGAAGCATCCGTTTTCATGGAAATTCTATCCTCATTCCAGAAAAAGCAGCTTATGTGCCGCCAAATGCTAACCTGAGATCGATATCAAGCTTCCAAAACCGCGAATCCGCTCTAAGCCCGCTGAGCAAAAGCTCTAAATGTGGCAAAAAGATCAATTTAGGGATGTTTTTTACTCAAATAGGGTTAACTGTTTCATTATCAAACAGAAAAACGACATTTTTAGATCATAAATCGCTCAATTTTGAACAAAGGTGTTAGATCGACGTCACATAATTGCTGTCTTTTTCAAGAAACAGTTTTTCATATTCAGACCAATGAGGTAATATTCTCTGCGTAGGGTACAGAGGTTAAGATGTTCTATCTTTCAGACCTTTTTATATCACTGTTATAGTGAACAGCCACATTCTGGCGCCTCAGCAATTTATTTTGCTGGGGCTTTTTTTCGTCTGAAATAAAATTTAGAGCATTTACTTTAAATGCAGTTATATTCCATGTATGCTGTCGTCATTGAGAGCCATCGAGTTGTACTTGATGGTACTTGAGTCTTGTTGAATTTAGCTTCTCCCCAAAAGAGCTAATTTGGCCGATGGTAATGCCGTCGGCTTTTTTTTGCCTGAATTTCGGGTAAAAAAAAGCCTCTCATTTCACCGAAGTAAAATGAGAGGCTCAATCTGGTCTGTCAGGCTTTATACCAAAGAATTACTCTTCTTCAGCTTCCGCATCGGCAATAGCATCTACCAACCACTGCGGATGACACCATTCATTCAAGATACCCAATACCTTAGATTTACCTATCCCTTTCAAAGATGAGAAAGGCTCGACCTTAACCCGGGCATCAAAATCACCTAAGTGCTTTCTCACCTCATTCACCATCTTAGTCCGCTCGCTCTGCTTTAGCTTGTCAGCCTTAGTCAACAAGGCAAGCACCGGAATCTCACTCTCTACCGCCCAGGCGATCATCTGCATATCCAGATCTTTCAGTGGATGCCTGATGTCCATTAACACCACCATGCCACCCAAGCATTGGCGTTCCTGCAGGTATTCTCCCAGTGATTCCTGCCACTTTTTCTTCAAAGCAAGAGGAACTTGGGCAAATCCATAGCCTGGAAGATCCACCAAGCGACGATGCTCATCCAGCTCAAAAATATTAATTAGCTGGGTTCTTCCTGGTGTTCTACTGGTTCTGGCCAGGCTCTTCTGGTCAGTCAGTAAGTTTAATGCACTAGACTTACCAGCATTAGAGCGGCCAGCGAAGGCGATTTCCACTCCAGCATCCCCTGGTAAGTGCTCATTCAGATGAGCAATATCAGGAGCACTGATTAAAAACTTTGCTTTACGAAAATCAATACGAGATTCAGACACTACCCACTCCAAAAATTTTAGGTTTCGCACTTTAAATATCGAAGAGTTGCTTACATTTTCACAATTTCGTGTAAAATATTACCTCGATCACATAAGTTACATTTTATCACGCTTGCAGGCATTGCTAGTAAGCTCAGGACAAAAAAATTTAACAATAAGTTGGAACGCCATGAAAAAGTTAGCTCTTGCGCTATCAGTTTTAGCCTCTATCTCTACTCCTGCTATGGCAGAAGGAGATGCTGAAGCGGGAAAAACTAAAGCCATTGTTTGTTCAGCCTGTCACGGTGTTGATGGTAACAGCCTGATAGACATGTACCCTAAACTTGCCGGACAGCAAGCGACATACCTCGAGAAGCAGCTACATGATTTCCGTAGTGCAGCTCAGACAGGCGGCAAAGAGGGACGTAACGATCCGATAATGGGTGGCATGTCTGTAATGCTAAGCGATCAGGATATCAAAGATGTTGCTGCATTTTATTCCTCACAGGTACAAACCCTTGCTGAAGTAAAAGATATTCCAGCCTCTGGTGAGCAGATTTATAAGGGTGGCGACATGGTTCGTGGTATTACCGCCTGTATCGCTTGTCACGGCCCTGACGGTAGTGGTTCTGAGTTGGCAGGCTTCCCTGCGATTGGTGGCCAACACGCAAACTATCTAAAAATTCAGCTTAATAAGTTCCATGATGCAAATCGTAACAACGATATAAACGGCATGATGCAGGACGTCGCAGCTAAGCTTACAAGCGAAGATATTGAGGCATTATCTCAATATATATCAAGCCTTAAGTAAGATTACAGACTTGTTACAAAAAGGTGGCTAAGCCACCTTTTTTAATACCACATAGTTTACCTTTACGTAAACTTCACATAAAAACATGCTTGACACCGATCACAGATTTAGGTTTAATGAGCCCGTACCGAGATGAACCCATCTGTTTGTATAAAAAATATTTAATAACAACGAGCAGTTTTCGGTATTAATTACATTTAAGATATAAGAATAAATACATTCAATAACAATAATACAACTAAGACCACTCACTAAAAATAATAAGAGTCGTGATTTCAACTTGAAGTCCAGGTCAGAAAGATTTTCGTAAGGATTTGGTTAGGAAGGCCATACCGCTGTAATAGCACTCTCCTTACAGGTTTAGCGTCAATTGCTCCGCAGCTTGCTGTTTTAGAGCTTTGTATCACTAAACTAACCGTAAAAAGACAGGGATGGTTTATTTAGCGTCAAAGATGACGGTAGGATTGTGATGTGTCATGAAGACCATCTACGGAAGCTGTGGTCAGGAAGACTCAGGAATATTAAGAAAGCGTCTGGAAGACCAACAACTAAAAACTATGCATGGAAAGCAGACTAAAAAAAGATGGATACTGACCGGGAAAGTCGCATAGCAAGTATGGATACTTGGAAGAAGATTTGGTGTCTTTGACACTTTGTGAAGGCGACAGTCATACTGTCGCCTTTTTTTATGGCAAAATAATCTAATTCTCAAGTGGAGAGTCGATCTATAACAATGCGTAGATGCCCCCTGTGCCACAATCAAGATTCCTCTCAGTTTCACCAAGATAGAAAGCGCAATATGTATATCTGCGGCCGCTGTCAACTCGTTTTCTCCGATGCCAACTCCCATCTCCCTCCCCCGGTAGAGAAACGCAGGTATCAACAACAGTCCACAAAAAACCAAAAACCTTTAAAGCAGTTTTTGATGAGCCTAATACTTCAATGTGAACAACAGAGCACAGGTTCACTGATTGGCCTGAACTTCGGAAGAGTTGCCGAGCCTGAAACAGTTTTAAGTGTAGAGTCTCATCGGCACACCCTATATCAATATGATCCATTTTTTGCCGCCAATCATGACCTGCTCAAACGCCAGTATGACTTTATATGTTGCTACCGGGTTTTTGAACATTTTCGCTTTCCATTTAAAGAATGGTCCTTACTTGGCAAGCTACTGAAGCCGGGGGCTTGGTTAGCGATCAGCACCAAGTTACTCACCGAACCGGGTGCATTTGATAAGTGGCACCACAAAAATAACCTCACCCATGTCAGCTTTTATCAGCGCTCAACCTTTGAGTTTCTAGCCCAACAAGCAGGTTTTAAGCTATTATTCGCAGCAAATGATCTCATTCTGGTGCAAAAACCATCAGGATCTGATATAAAACGCGACCAAAGTTCGCTTGATGATGTTTAATCGTCGCAACTATATAAAGTTTGTATTACCAGTTATTGAGAAAAAGCCATGTCACACTCTAAAAAATCGCGTAAAAGCAATGAAAATGCTCCAAAGTTAGCACCTAGAACCAAAAAGAATGAACGCGTTCTGGCTGGCAAAAAGAAAGATACTGGAAATAAAGCCGGAAGCCGCCACAACTCAAACCTGGTCGGTGGTACCCAAGGCTCTGCAGCACAGAAGAAAGATCCACGTCATGGCAGCAAGGTAGCAGTTAAACTGGATCTTCCAGGTAAATCTATCGCCCCGAAGAAAGAGAAAGGTCCAAAGCTGACCGATGAACAGCGTCTGTTGAAGTTAGAGGAAGATCCTAGACTGAACCAACTTCTGGATATGCTGGAAGAGGGTAAAGATCTAAGCGAAGATGATCAAAAATGGCTTAACAAGCAACTTAACACCATCGAGGCACTCATGGAGCGTCTGGGGATCACCGAAGAGGATGATCTGGAGCACGTGATGAAGACGACCGTTGCCAGCGACGACGATCTTCTCGATAAGTTTGAGTCGGGCTCTGACTTACTGAAAGATTATCAAGATAAGTAACGCTATCCAACAACACGTAAATGGCATCGAAGAGATGCCATTTTTCTATGCTAATTCATAAAAACGGAACAGCTAATGACGACAACACTTCTGGTTTTAGGTTTCATCATCATTATGGCCCTGGCCACCTATGCCACGGTATTGTTACTCAAGCTACGTAAGCAGACAGCTCAGAAGCTAAAGCGACAGCAGGAGTTGGATGAAATAAACAGAGCCAGATTCGAGGAACACTTAGATAGCATACGTTATATTGCCACGGCCATGTTAGAAGAGAGGTGTGAGCTTTCTGAAGGCGTAATGAGAATCGCAAAACTATTTGGCATTCTGTCTATGTCTGAGCAGGTTGCGCCACAGTTTCCCGCTATTTTTAAGCACTTCGACATAATTGAAGAGCATCCCATCATGGCCGAAAGAAAACAGCTTGAGAAGAAACAGCGAATGAAGTTAGATTTCGCACGAATGCGCTCCGAAGCCGAACTTGAAAGCGCCATTCTTGAGGAAGCGAAACAGTTAGTTACATACAGCCAAACAGAGATCCCGACACATTTACATTAGAGCCAGCTAAGATATAATCAAACTGGTTCAGAAGATGAATATTCGAAACAGGATTAGCCTTACATTAGAGTAAAATGCAATAAGGCGTGAGTCTGTGCACAAATTCCCCATAAGAGCGCAGACATTCGGTCCTATTTCATGGATATTCACTCTCTCATAGCTATGCGGATTCGTTTTTACAACATGGATCAAGGTTATTGAGCAAATAACGATGCATACTTTAAACGTTGCTAAACTACCCTACCGGAGGACACGCCTTGAAGCAGCCCACCCAAATTAGTTGGGATCAGTCAATGATCGAAAAATACAATTACAGCGGTCCCCGTTATACCTCTTATCCTACTGCGCTGGAATTTGACGACTCTTTTACCGAAGAGAAATTGCTGACTTCAATTGAAAACAGTAAGAGTGACAAGCTTTCACTTTACGTCCACATCCCGTTCTGTGCCAAACTCTGTTATTACTGCGGCTGTAACAAGGTGATCACTCGCCATCAGCACAAAGCAGATCAGTACATTGAATACCTTGCAGCTGAGATAGTAAAACGCGCACCACTATTTAAAAATTATTTAGTCACCCAGATACATTGGGGTGGCGGAACACCGACCTTCCTGAGTCCCGATCAGATCTTAAGACTATCGGCCTTAATCAAGTCCAGCTTCAATGTGGCAGATGAAGGTGAATACTCGATCGAAGTTGACCCACGCGAAATTGAGCTATCTATGCTAGATACGCTTAAAGAAGCGGGCTTCAACCGTATCTCAATCGGTGTGCAAGATTTCAATAAGAAAGTCCAAGTTGCTGTGAATCGCGAGCAAGACGAGCAGTTCATCTTCGACTTAATGGCTAAGGCAAAAGAACTCGGTTTTGTCTCTACCAACATAGATCTTATCTACGGCTTGCCACACCAGACTCCTGAAACGTTTGCAGAAACGATGCAACGCGTTCTGGATCTGAACCCGGATCGTTTGTCTGTTTTCAACTATGCTCACCTGCCTGCACGTTTTGCTGCGCAGCGTAAGATTAAAGATGAAGATTTAGCAAGCCCTCAGCAGAAGCTTGATATGTTACATCAAACCATCGAAACATTGACTGGCGCAGGCTATCAATATATCGGTATGGATCATTTTGCTAAGCCGGATGATGAGTTATCAATTCTTCAAAATGAAGGTCGTCTACACAGAAACTTCCAAGGCTACACTACCCAGGAAGAGTGTGATCTATTAGGTCTGGGTGTATCCTCAATCAGCCAAATCGGTGATTGTTATGCACAAAACCAAAAAGATATCCGCCCTTACTATGAGTCTGTAGATAAATCGGGTCATGCGCTTTGGAAGGGCTGTAGCTTAAACCGTGACGATGAGATCCGCCGTGTGGTTATCAAGCAGTTGATCTGTCATTTCGACCTGGATATGGCACAAATCGATGAGAAGCTCGGAATCAACTTCGAAGAGTACTTCTCAGAAGATCTGAAACTGCTGCAAACATTTATCGATGATAAGCTGGTCAACATTACAGACAGAAAGATCACCATCAGTCCAACTGGTCGCTTGCTTATCCGTAATATCTGTATCTGTTTCGATGTTTATTACCGCGAAAAAGCGCGTCAACAGCAGTTCTCAAGAGTGATCTAATTTTAAATAACGCTATTTAAAATATTCATATAAAGCCGACTCTCCGTCGGCTTTTTTGTGCCTGAAAATAGAGGACTCTTTCGAATGACTCCCGATGAGAGTATACCAATCAGTATAAAGATGTGATCGCTCAGCGAGAGTTTAGCGCTTCTGAGGCAAGGCAGCGAGTGAAGAGCATAGTTATTCTACGTTTAAGCTCGTTAACGCAGCATAAGAAGCGCTAAAACTCGCCTTTCAGGAGTGTTTTTGGCTTCCTACTTCATCAAAGAATAGCTTCACAAGGGATCACCATTGCACCATCTATTCGCCTTGAATTAGTTTGCGAAAAATAACTCTGAGTAGATCACTTTCTTATACTGATTGGTATTACATACAAAAAATAAAAATAGTGCTAAATTCATCCAGCCTGATCAACATAATAAATATAAGGGATAAACTCCAATGTACAAAGTTCTGGTACCCGGCCTGCTTGCCATCAGCTTAAGTGCCTGCCAAATCAACACAGTGAACACCGACCAGCCGCAGGCTCAAGATATCCCCGCCGAGACTCAAGCCAGCCATAGGCTACAGGAGTTAATTGAACAGGCATGGCTCATCACCTTAGATGCCAGCCCGGATTTCGCCTACTCTCAAGGCGATGTAGATAAGGCGGGACAACTCGCCGACCTATCGCCTCAGTCCTTAGCGAGCCTCAACAAAAGACGGCAAGCGACACTCGAGTCGCTAAAGTCACTGGATAGAAATCCACTGACAAAAGAGCAGAAAATTAACACTCAGATTTTGCAAGATCAGCTGCAAAACAACGTCGACCTCTATCGCTATAAAGATCACTATCTTCCCATCTCTTCCGAGAGTGGTTTTCATGCCTATATAGCCTCGATATCTAAAGCTCGCTTTGCTACCGAGCAGGATTATAGGAACTACATAGCCAAACTAAGAGCGCTGCCAATCTACTTCGCGCAGCAGACCTATTGGTTACAGCAGGGGGTCGATAGCGGGATCACGCCACCTAAGGTAACGCTCAAGGGGTTTGAAGAGAGCATCAGTGCCTTTATCGTACCGATCGAACAGAGTGGCTACTTTAAACCTTTCACTCAGTTCCCGAAGCATTTCAATGAAGCACAGAAAACGGCGTTAACCCAAGAGGGCCGTAAGCTGGTTCAAAATACTGTGCTCCCCCTGTACCGGCAGTTCTATGACTTTATGACCCTGAACTATATTCCCGGAGCCCGCACCAGTATCGCAACAGCCAGCCTTCCTGATGGTGAAGCCTTCTATGAAAATAGGGTCAGGTACTACACCACCCTGAATATGAGCTCAGAGCAGGTCCACCAGCTGGGATTAAAAGAGGTCAAACGCATCCGGGCAGAAATGGAAACAATTATCGACGAGGTAGGCTTTGAAGGCTCTTTTGCAGAGTTCCTCCATTTCCTCAGAACCGATCCTCAGTTTTACCCGACGACTGCCGAGCAGCTATTAAAAGAGGCCGCTTATATCGCTAAGAAAGCCGATGCTATGCTGCCTAAATACTTTGGCAAGCTGCCCCGCACTCCCTATGGCATTCAGGAAGTACCGGCCGAGATAGCACCTAAATACACCACAGGACGTTACTCCGGCTCTAACAGAGATGATGAACCCGGATATTACTGGGTCAACACCTATGCGCTGGATAAGCGCCCGCTGTACGAGATGGAAGCCCTCACCCTTCATGAAGCGGTGCCGGGACATCATCTGCAGATATCTCTCAACACCGAACTCACCTCGCTACCTAACTTTCGCCGCTATAGCTACATATCGGCATTTGGCGAAGGCTGGGGACTCTACTCCGAGTATCTTGGTTTAGAAGCGGGCTTCTACCAGGATCCCTACAGTAATTTTGGTCGATTAACCTATGAGATGTGGCGAGCTGCGAGATTAGTTGTCGATACAGGCATGCACGCCAAGGGGTGGAGTCGCGAGCAGGCTCTGGACTTCATGGCCAGCAATACAGCTCTGTCTATGCATAATGTCACCACAGAGATAGACAGATATATCTCCTGGCCGGGACAGGCGCTGTCATACAAGATCGGTGAGCTCACCATAAAGCGCCTGCGAGCCAAAGCGGAGAATGCACTGGGAGAAGAGTTTGATATCAGGGCCTTCCACGATGCGATTCTGGAAAATGGTTCGGTACCTATGCAGGTGCTGGAGCAGCAGATAGATGACTTTATCTCGACTCAGAAATCGGCCAAGAGCAGCTAACCGCTCCAGGAACCAGCCGCGAGCGACGGGATAAGGCTCTCCTGCCGTCACTCGCGGCCAATTTGTTGTCTGTGCTACACTGCACCTTAAGATAAATAATCTCAGTAAATATCATGCCGATAGCACTCGAACCACAAGCAAACACGCCAAAAGATAACGCCGATATAACCCTCTCCTCCGAGCAAAATCTTGACTCAGCAGAGCAACAGGCAATGTGGTCACAGTTGACTGAATCGGTCATCAAAATTGATGAAACCAACCTGGCATACTGCTTTATCGAGCACCCAAAAAGCCAGAAAGCCATAGTCATCAGCAGCGGTCGGATCGAGTCATACATAAAATATAGTGAACTGATTTTCGATCTATATCATCAGGGCTATAGCATCTACGCCATAGATCATCGCGGGCAAGGTCTGTCGAGCAGAACCACAAATAATCCCCAACTGGGACACATAGACAGATTTGATACCTACATAGAAGACTTTGATCACTTTATAGAAATCGTCGTTAAGCCCAAAGCGTATCAGGACCTATTCCTGGTTGGCCACTCTATGGGCGGCACCATTGGTACCCTATACATGGAGAAGCACCCCGATACCTTCAGGGCGGCAGCCTTTTCGGCCCCCATGTATGGCATCAAGCTGCCTGTAAGCCGCCGCTTTATCCGTTGGTTAGCTCAGTTGCTCGACACAACAGACTCAGCCAAAGGGCCTAACTATGTGTTAGGAGGAGGTGACTATGAACCCGTTGAGTTTGCCAAAAATGACCTGACTCAGAGCCAACTTCGCTATGAAAATTACAAGAAATTGTATCTGCAACACCCACAAGTGCAGGTGGGATCACCGACCAACCGCTGGTTACATGAGTCTATCGATGCGGCAGAGCGCGCAATATCAGCGGCAAAACATAGTCGGGTGCCCATCTTGATACTTCAGGCTGACGAGGACACGGTTGTCGATAACTTCGCTCAATATCATGCCGTTGGTGGGCTCTGTCAGCTGCTCAATATTCCCAAAGCCCGTCATGAGGTCTTTATGGAAAAAGATGAAGCCCGCAACTTTGCCGTCGATGCGCTACTGAATTTTCTGGCTTCTCACCACTCATAATCGGACATGATTAAAGGGAGCCACGCTCCCTCTATCCAGCTTCAACCAACAATCAAATGACTAGCCCAGCTGCCCGGCGACCATCAACTCACGGGTCTCAGGAATTTCATTGTATGAGAGCACATGTAACCCTCTGGCAAAAGCCAATGCGTATCGGGCAAGAATAGGTCTGAGTTGCGGCGACACCAGCAACATAGGGCTATGGCCCTGCTCCTTGGCCTCCGCTAAGATCTGCGGCATCTTTTGCTGCAGCTGTGCCAGTAACTGTGGCTCTACCGGAAAACTATCCAACGCTACTTTGCCCTGCTGCTGAGACTGATTGAGCGCGGTCATCAGTGTTTGCTCCAGCTCAGGAGCCAAGGTCAATACATTTATCTGCGAAGCCGGGCCCGCGATGGAGTGAAGAATACTGTTACGGAGAGCACAACGTACATCCGCGGCCAACAAGACAGGATCTTTACTGTTTTCACTGCAATCTAGCAGGGTCGTTGCTATGGTGCGAATGTCCTTCAATGACACCTGCTCTTTCAACAATAGTCGGTACACCTTAAGCTGCTGGATCGGGGTTAACGCCGTGCTTAAGGATTCCGCCAATTTAGGTGACTGTTTTGCGAGGCGATCGCTTAAAACTATGGCATTATCGACAACCGAATACCCCAGATTTAAAGCGGCGGTCATGGGGATCATCATAACTATGTCCAACATTGATGGACCTATCACTATGATTGGGGTGAAGGTAGCTGCAGCGTTGGTAGGAACATTTATCGGAATTTTTGCCTGTTACTGCCTATTTGAACCAACATCAAAGGCCCTTGAACATTTAGTCGAACGCAAGTCGGCCCAGCTTCGCTGTGTTGCCGCCATGCTGACCGCATTTGCCAAAGGCAAGCCTCCCATGATCGCCATCGACGCGGGTCGTAAGCAGATCCAAAGCGAAAACCGTCCCACATTTATCGAGCTTGAACGTTGGATGGTGGATCAGAAGAGCTAATGGCAATTAAGAATGAACCTTTAATCATTAAGAGACGAAAACGTCAGAAGCGCTCCGCGACACATGGTGGCGCGTGGAAGGTGGCGTTCGCAGACTTTACCCTGGCGATGATGGCTCTGTTTATGGTTTTGTGGATCTTGCAGATTGCCGATCAGCAAGAACGAACCATGATAGTGCAATATCTCAATGGAGACATGTTTGCCTCAGGCTCAATAAACCCCTTCGATCTGAGTCAGTCACCATCCATGATCGATCTTCAAGGTTCTATAGCGTTACAGCAAGCCATTATCCCTGCAACCGGAACCGGAGTAGAGAAAGCCGGACCGGCGATACATAACCATATACCTGTTGGCGAAGATAACGCTAAAGCAAGCAGGGGGCCCGAGCTTAACTCATTAGTCCCTGGAAAGTTTGAAACTCAGGCTCAACTTGAATTTTTAGCCAGAGAGATCGATAGCGTGACAACTGAGGTAAATCTAGCGGCTAATGTAGAGATCAAAGTTGTTCCTCAAGGGGTAAGAATACTGATCCACGATAACGTCCATCAGTTTATGTTCACCAGAGGCAGCTCAGATATGAAGCCCTACTTTGAAGACCTGCTTATGGCGCTGGGTCCATTATTAGGAGGGGTTGAAAATAAAATAAGCATCTCAGGTCATACAGACTCAACCCCCTATGCCGGAAAGACATTTACCAATTGGGAGCTGTCGAGTAAGCGAGCGCTACTAGCCAGACGTGTATTAGAATATGCTGGAGTAAAGCGGCATCAGATCATTCAAGTGACTGGTATGGCAGATCAATCTCCATATATCCCCAATGATCCGGCAGCGGCAGCAAATAGACGAATCGAGATGTTGGTACTAACGACATCTGCAGAGCAACAGATCAGAGAGATGACTGGATTACCAAAAAATGAAAAACCATCATCTCCAATACTGAAACATGCTCAACAAACAGCCGAAGCAAATCAACCCAGAACTCGATATCCACAGCAGTGGGTAACCGAATGAGTCAATTTGATGAGTTTATCTCCAGCGATAAATCTAAAAAGAGAGAAAAGGCCAGCCAGGAGAATCGACAACATATCAGGTTGAGCCTAAGAAAGAGTGATGATGAGAACTTAGCCTTGGCCTGCGACGGGGTCACAGTCACTCTGCTACACAAAAACTGGCTACAGAGCCACAGACTAGGCATCGCTAATATCAAAGATACCGGCTTCGGCGGCGTAGGTTTAATCACGGCCATCTCTCTGGATAAAGGCCAAGAGGTCTACATAGATATTGATGGGTATAGGATGTTAGTCAAAATCTGTCGCACACAAGCCATCAATAGCAAACTTAAATTTTTAGGTGCTCGTTGGATATCGACCGATGAAGAAAAGATTATCTCTATGATCAATAAAATTCAGCCTGCGTTGATTTAAACACACCTCTCAGATCTCCTAGGTAGGGAATCCAGATAGAAAATGATTATTGTATAGGGAGGTTACAATGGCGACTCCACATAGGCGCAAGGGACCCGATGGTCTTCAAAAAGCGTTTCTTTACCTGATTTTACTCGACTGGTTTATGCTCTTATATATCTACTGAAATGAGACATATGACTTTCAGGCACGGTGTAATGGCTTCATTTATGCTGACGATGTTCAACCTGATTCTGATGAATCTCTGTTTCCGTCGTGCCAGGCGTTCAGGTGACACTTACTTACTATACCCTGTCATAGCCGGGGCGCTACTCTCGTTTATATTGATGAGTTACTTTTTCTTTTTTAACCTACTGACTGAAGGGATAAATTCTTACCGGATTTAACTGCCAGTATAAAATTATCGGCAGTTAATGGTCTATTAAACAGATAGCCTTGGAAGGTGTCACAATCATGATGCAACAAGAACTCATATTGCTGTTGAGTCTCTACTCCCTCGGCGACCACCTGCAAGTTTAGGCTATGAGCCATATTAATAATCGCTATCACGATCGAGTTCGAGGCATCATTGACACCAATTTGACTGACAAAAGCGGCGTCTAATTTTAGCCTTGATAGAGGTAAACTCTGTAAATAGCTCAAAGAGCTATACCCGGTACCGAAATCATCAACGGCAATAGATATACCGGCGTCTTTCAATACCTCCATACGCTGCCGGATGATATCCAGATTTGTCAGCAAGGCATACTCTGTCAACTCAAGCTCAATACTCCCTGCTGCAAGTCCCTGCTGCCGAATAACGTCCAGCAGACTCTCGACAAAGTCATCATGATTAAATTGTCTGGCACTGACATTTATGGCAACAGAACCCAGCTCAACACTCTCATCCTGAAGTCTGTTAATATATCGGCACGTCTCAGATAAAACCCAATGTCCGATATCCTGGATCAGCTCACTTCCTTCAGCAATTGGAATAAACAATGAGGGGGGGATATTGCCTTTTTCCGGATGTTGCCAGCGTAATAATGCCTCAGCACAAATGATTTCACCTTCACGGTCTACAATGGGCTGATAAACCAGTGAAAGTTGGTTCAACTCGATGGCATTTTTAAGCTCACTTTTGATGAGTAGACTATGTTGCGCCACTCGTTCCATCTCTGCACAGTAAACAACATGAGCATCACGTCCTTGCTCTTTGGCTTGATGCATGGCCAAGTCAGCATGTTGTAATACCTGTTCAGGATCGATATCTGACAACTTATCTAAAACACAAATACCCACACTGGCCGAAATGTTCAGAGTTTGGTTGTTGATATGAAAGCTGCGACCTATCATCTGCCTGATTTGGCTCGCAAGTGCCATAGTTCGTCTCTTTGCGACACTCAAATCGTCAGACAGCCCTTGAGCAAGAATAACGAACTCATCGGCACCGAGCCTCGCTATCAGCGCATTGTTAGAAAAATAACTCGATAATCTTGCGGCAACTTGAATCAGCAGGCGATCACCATGATGGTGGCCAAGAGCATCATTGATCATCTTAAAATTATCAAGATCTATGGCAAACAGAGCTGCTGTACCCGCTTGCTTGAGTTCTTTTATACGATAAAGTTCATCGAGCAAAGCTCGTCGATTGGCTAAGTCAGTGAGAAGGTCATGATTAACCTGATGCATGACTGCCTGCTGGTTTCTTACATCATTCGATACATCGGTGTGAGTGCCTATCATCCTGATAGGTCTACCTTTTGAATCCCAATCGACGATCATTCCACGGTCAAGCACCCATATGTAATGACCAGACTTATGCTTAAGCCTGTGAACACTTTCAAATTCCTCCACTTCACCATTTAGGTATTTGTGGAGGGCATTTAAAGCTTCGGATTTATCTTCAGGATGAAGCATTGCTTGCCACGTACGAAGTTCATCTTGTAGTTCATCAGAATGATATCCCAGCATCTCTTTCCAGCGATCGGAGAGGAAAACCTCATCGGTGCTCAGATTCCAATCCCATATACCATTCCTTGAAACCTCAACCGCAAATAGCCACCGTTGTTGGCTATCATTCAACTGCTTTTCACTAAATTGAAGTTTTTCATAAAAATCAGAAAGGTGACTCTGAATAGTAGCAACTTCACTAAACAATGAGATTATCGGCTTATTACTATCTTCAAGCTCTTCACGGCTAGTCCCTTTAGTAATTGCACCAGCTTGCTGACTTAATGCCCTAAGTGGGTGAATAAGGTAGAAGTGTAGCAAGACTAAGAAGATCATCAGCCCAAATAGGTGAATACCAGATGAGCGCATAGCACTTTGAAGGACATCTTTGTTCACCGCAGTTATCAGGGGAGATATGTCATACTCTAAATAAACAAGATCATGTAAATCAGAACTATTTTTTTGAAACTTTGTATCCAGAGGGTAATAGGCCTGTACCGCTAAGCGTTCAAGGTTTATTGCAATATAAGGCGTATTGACGCTGGTAACTTGTTTATGAGTAAGAGGGTTATACCCATCGATTACATCCACAGCCTTACTGTTTCGCCAAACGATATGGTTTGCGAAGCGAATATTACTGGCTTGATTCAGTATGGTATAGACCATGATATTTAAATCGGTTGCCGCTAGAGCAATCTCTTGCTCTATTCTGGCCGAATCTTGAATAGCTAAAGCAGATTCTACAATATGCTGCATCTTGATCAGGTGCTGCTCAATACGTGTCACTTCACCTGCAATCGCCTCACGCTGCATTTCACTACGCTCATAGAAAAACTCTACACTGGTGAGGCAGCAGTAGAGAGTAAGAGCAAAAATCGGAACAACAAAGACCAAAGAGGGCCGACTCAATTTCAACAAAAGTAAAGTTACCCTGGGTTGAATAATAAATATAATGCGCGTAAAGCTTATGCTAACGGTTATTCAGCACAGAGGCAAAAAACAGAGAGTTTAAAATTAAAGGTAAATGTAAACATGAGAGTAATGGAACGATTTTGTGGGTATTGAAGGTTCTAGCTAATAAACAATGCCCACCCCCTCTGTAGGAGCGTACTTCAGCCGCGAAGCTATCCTTAAGAGCAAAGGCGTCTGTCATGGTCAGCTACGCTAAAGCTCCGCGCTCATAAGCACATCGCTATCGCGATATTCACCCTACGACCGCCAAGGCCTTTCATTTGCATCCCTGCCACCAAGGCATTTGTTAATCCTAAACATCAATTTACGGCCATACTGCATAAGCGGGTTTGTAAATAAGGGCAAAAGGCGCCTGTCATGGTCAGCTTCGAGCCTAACAAAGAGACTATAGACCCTGACCGCCATGGATGGCGGAAATGCAGTTAATGCATGGATGCAATTAACGGCCACATCGACGAAGTCGCTACGGGCTGCATGTGAAGTAGGCATTGCACGCACGTGCTTAAGTGGATAAGCCGCCTGATTTCGCTGCAGGTCACTTCGACACACGAGCGTTGATATTTTTTAAAAAGCCCAAACGCAAAAAAGCCACCTTATTCAGGTGGCTTTTCTACTTAATTAGGCGCCTGGAAATGACCTACTCTCACATGGGGAGACCCCACACTACCATCGGCGCAATTGCGTTTCACTTCTGAGTTCGAGATGGGATCAGGTGGGACCACAATGCTATGGTTTCC
>NZ_RXNV01000015.1 GCF_003966265.1 Shewanella atlantica
TAGCCTCCATTTGCAATATTGTATGGTCACAAATACAGTATGGCTCTGGTGCACAATTTAATTATTTTGGACTAACCCACGAACTTGGAGGCTAGCACCTCGTGGGGAGTCATTATGTCTACCATAATTAGCTTCTCAAGCTATTCAATTTTAGCTAAAAATGGCATTCTTCCGGAGCTGAACTCAGCCTACCTGATAGCGCTGATGGCATTAACCTATATCGCTGGCATCGTCAGTGGCCGCCTAAGATACAGTTGAGATACAGATGAAAAATCGATTAAAAGTGCTCCGTGCTGAGCGAGACTGGACCCAAGCCGATCTCGCTGAAAAACTCGAGGTTTCCCGGCAGACGATTAATGCCATCGAAAAGGGCAAGTATGACCCGAGTTTACCTTTGGCATTTAAGTTCGCCAGGCTTTTTGCAGTGCCTATCGAATCTATCTTCGATGATGAGATGGGGAGAGATATTGAACCGTCTCCAGGATAGGAATATAAAAAGCTATTACGTGACTCCCTCCTATTGTATTCATTACTTTTTTAATGAAAGATATCTGGCTAATAATAAAACCAATATTGAGTAGCCAACATGCATTTCAAGCTCTTATCTGTAGCCATCTTAGTTAGCCTTTCAAGCTCCGGCGTACTCGCTAACGATGAAGTGACCTCCCAGCTGGCTGAGCCCCAAGTAGCCACAACATATATCAACGATGCCATACTGCCACCAGCCATCGAATGGCATGGCAAGAGTGAAGCTCTGCTTCTTGATGCAGATGATGAGTGGGCGACACCGTTCGAACAAAACGGTCTTAAAACCAGCCCTGACTATGAGGAAACTTTCGCCTGGCTAGATACACTCATTGAACAGACGGATAAACTGAAGAAAGTCAGCCTGGGTAAGAGTCCTCAAGGGCGAGACATCTGGATGATCATCGCATCGAGTGAAGGTGCAGACTCCCCGCAGGAGTTACAAAAAAATGGTAAGGCAAGCATACTGGTGCAGGCAGGGATCCACTCCGGAGAGATCGATGGCAAAGATGCCGGAATGATGCTGCTAAGAGATATCGTTATCGGTGAAAAAGAAGCTCTACTCGATAACGCTAACCTTTTGTTTGTACCGATTTTTAGTGTCGATGCTCATGAACGTTCGACGCAATATAACCGTGTCAATCAACGCGGGCCTGTGAATATGGGCTGGCGTACGACGGCAAAAAACCTCAATCTTAATCGGGATTTTGCCAAGGCAGATGCTCTGGAAATGCAGCATATGCTGCATGCCATCAATGAGTGGCAACCGGCTCTCTACATCGATGTGCATGTCACCGATGGCATAGACTATCAGTATGATGTCACCTTTGGTTACAACCAGCCACAGGGGCTCAGTCCGGCCAGTTACCGCTGGCTTGAGCAGAACTATCGCCCTGCAATAGAGGCCGAGCTTTCGGCTCAGGGACACATTCCCGGGCAGTTGATATTTGCAATCGATAATACGGACATAACTAAAGGTATGTCGCTATGGAATCCAAGCCCAAGATACTCAAACGGCTATGGCGATGCACGCCACCTGCCGACTATTTTAATTGAAAATCACAGTCTTAAACCCTTCAAGCAGCGCGTTCTCGGCACCTACGTTATGCTGGAGGCAACGCTCAAAACGGTTGGCGAACAGTCCACTAAGCTCAGATCTGCCATTCAGCAAGATAAATACAGCTACTCGCCTCAGATCACTCTGACCTGGAAGGAGCAGCAGCAGAAAAAAGGCTGGGACTTTAAAGGAATAAATTACCGATTAGAGCAAAGTGCTATCAGTGGTAATGATATCGTTCGCTGGACTGGTGAACCTAAGCTCTACCCGGATCTACCTGTCATAGGTAACTCAGTGGCAGACATTCGGGTGAAACGCCCAAGCGCCTATTACATTCCACCACAATGGGATGAGGTTATCGAACGCCTTAATATTCACGGTATACGTATGACCCGTTTAGAAGCCCCGACTCAATTAAGTGTCGAGCAATACCGCCTAAGTCAGCCGACTTTCTCAGTTAAAGATTACGAAGGCCGACAGCGTGTAAGCGCCCAGGCAGTACTCAGCCCAATCGACACTCTACTGCCAGCCGGAACCGTCAAGATAGAAACCAGACAACCCCTTGGTGACCTTGCCATTTTGTTGCTTGAGCCTCAATCGCCGGACTCCTTGTTGCAATGGGGCTTTTTCAATCCAATATTTACCAGAACGGAATACATTGAAAATTATGCCGTTGAGCCTTTGGCCGCTCAGATGCTCCAGGAGAACCCAAAGCTACAACAGGCATTTAATGAAGCACTCAAAGATGAAGCATTCGCCGCAGATCCAAAGGCGCGTTTACGCTGGTTTTATCAAAGAAGTCCTTACTTTGATGATAACTATGAAAAATACCCAGTTGTGAGACAGAGGTAAATCTCAACTTATCTCTACTATCTCAATCAGGGGCCGCACTCTCCATGCGGCCTTTTTATTTGCTTACCTTACAGACAGCATCAAGCTCGCTTAATCGCACTCACCGAATAGGTCAATGGCACACGTTGCTGCTTATGTTCAAGAAAGTATCTGCAGCTCTGCTCTCCAGCAGGATTAGTGACACTCTCCTCCTGCAAGCCGGCAAATGCATCATAGGGGCTGAAGTCAAATTCGTTATAACCCTTTAGCTCCAGCCCGGCTCTCATCAGGGCATTTAACACCTCAGAGATAGGATGCGGCCAGCTCATCACAGTATTTGTCTCACCATTACAGTTCTCTGTGTAGGTGGCCTCATCATCGACATCCGGCTCTTGCTGCGCAAAATAACTGTAGCCGTCGAACAGGGCTTCTAAAGGATGAAACTCCACCATATAGAACTGTCCACCAGCCTTTAAGCAATCACTCACCACTTGCGCCCACCTATCCAGATCTGGCAGCCAGGCGATGGCGCCGTAAGAGGTAAACACGATGTCAAATTGATTGGGTACTCGCTCTGGCGTGTTGTATACATCGGTACAGATAAACTTAGCCTCGACCTCAAGGTGTTTCGCCAGCTCTTGTGCTTGCTCTATCGCGGTGGATGAGAGATCGATTCCGGTGACATCGGCCCCCTCTCGTGCCCAGGATAAGGTGTCTAAGCCGAAATGGCATTGAAGATGAAGCAGACTCTTACCTTTTACATTCAGCTCCCGCAGCTCTATCTCCTGTAATGAGCTCTTACCTTTCAGGAAACCTTCGACATCATAAAACTTCGAACCTACATGGATTTTTGTACGCTTATCCCAAGCGGCTTTATTTACAGCTAAGTAATCCATCTCTTATCTCTCTTATTGTTCTTTATCTTGTTCTTTTAGGGGAGCGAGTTAATAAATTTAACCAACTCAATAGGTCAAGTACCTTACCTTTTGAGCATAAAAGCTAACACTTAAGAGAAACATTTTAAATAACATTAACAAAACACTTAATAAACATATGGATACATTGTTGGCATGAACAATGCTAAGTCACGTGTACAGAAGAAAGTTACCAAACAAGAATATTTTGATTTTAAAAGGAATAATAAGATGCTCATTCGCCCTACTATCTTAGCTAGTGTTTTAAGTTTATCTCTTTCTGGATGCATCATTAATGTTAATGGTGCCGATATGAGCCCTCTTGAGCATCAACACCAATCCATTCAACTCGATGCTAGCGGTCTCAATGCGCTGGTTGCCGACACCGGAGCGGGGTCGCTCGAAATAGAGGGAGTTAAAGGTTTAACCCATATAACACTCGAGGCCGATATCTATACCCGAGATGGCGTAGAGGCTGAGCTTTCGCTCGAACGTCAGGGAACAAAGGCACACCTGATTGCCGATTTCGATTCAAATGTGAGCTTCGGGAACTCTCCACATATGGATCTTGTGCTGAAAGTCCCCTCACAGATGAAGATGAGTATTGATGACGGCTCAGGCAGCATAGATATTTCAGGCGTTGACGCCGACATTAAGCTTCAGGATGGCTCCGGGAGTATCGCTATACAAGGTGGAAAAAACCTGGAGATAGAAGATGGCTCAGGTGGTATCACCCTTAATAATGTCGATGGTGAGATCCAGCTCGAAGATGGCTCAGGCTCTATTGAGATAAAAGATGTCGACGGTGATATCACTATAAACGATGGTTCCGGTAGCCTTTCTGTAAAGAACGTACAGGGCAAGGTAACCATTGATGATGGCTCCGGCAGTATAGATGTCGTCAACACTCTGGGATTAAACATTATCGATTCCGGCTCGGGTGACGTGAGCTTCGATCGGATAAATGGTCCGGTAAGTATGCATTAATACCAATCAGTATAAAGATGTGATCGCTCAGCGAGAGTTTAGCGCTTCTGAGGCAAGGCAGCGAGTGAAGAGCATAGTTGTTCTACGTTTAAGCTCGTTAACGCAGCATAAGAAGCGCTAAAACTCGCCTTTCAGGAGTGTTTTTTGACTGCCTACTTCCTCGTTGAATAGCTTCACAAGGGATCACCATTGCATCATCTATTCGCCTTGATTTAGTTTGCCAAAAATAACTCTGAGTAGATCACTTTCTTATACTGATTGGTATAGCCCACTATCGGCAACCAATAGTCTTCCCGGCGCAGGCGGCTAGGCAGGACAATGATAAATTGTCCCAATTAGCCCCTGCCCACCCCGTCTGCAAATTACAGCCATATCTATGCCTTGTGTCTGGCCGATAAGCCCGGCAGCACAAACTTCAGGTATCCAGATTAAGCCTTGTTTTCACCTTAGTCCTTGCCTTAGTAGATAACTCACCATATCTATCAAATAATAATGTGGCAAAGTGAAGTATCAACAACCCATACAAGGACCACTGAAAGCCCGCCCCCTGTAGTTCGGTTCGATGAGAGATAGGTTCTCTTGTTTGTTCCATCAGAGCAGTCATCATATTCCTCAAATTTGAGCTCAAATAACAGTTAAGACTTATAGCTGACAGAGAGTACATCGAAGGAGGTGAAAGAAGTGTGAAGACGTCTGTCAGTTTTTTTAGGTCTTAAAACTGGGAGAAATAAACAATCTTCATGATATAGCGAAGATTGTTTACTCAATTGCTCTAATAAAAAGAATGCAATCCATCAAAATTGAGGCTTAAACGAAAGGTCTAACTTCCCCAGAGAAAGAGGGTACTCAGGGGGGACCGTATCCACCTCGATTTTCATAATCCTAGCCTATCAAGGCAAGCTTTTTAGTTCTGGGCCAACGCTTAATCGCAATCTCTCGCTTTAATGCATCAGACTTAGTGCCTACTGCCTCGTTATACACTAAGGCCAAAGGCCCCTTACCTCGCAGGAATTTAGCGGCTTTAGGTCCACCGGTTTGATGCTCCTTAAACCGCCGTTCAATATCCAGCGTCACCCCGGTATAGAGGTGACCGTTAGCACATCGGATCATATACAGGAACCACATAGGTTCACTCATCTAGCCTCAACCTCGTTAAGTCCCAGTAGACCCAGGAGGAAAGCGTATTCCTGAGCCGTATCCTGGTATCTCCTATAACGGCCACTCTTACCACCATGACCCGCTTCCATATCAATATGAAAGAGTAATTCATTGTCGTCAGTCTTATAATCCCTGAGCTTAGCGACCCACTTAGCGGGTTCAAAATACTGCACTTGCGAATCATGAAGGCCGGTAGTAACGAGCATGTGGGGGTAGGCTTGTTGCTTTATCTGATCATAGGGCGAATAGCTAAGCATGTAGTCGAAATATGTCTTCTCATTGGGATTACCCCATTCATCATACTCATTGGTCGTCAAAGGGATCGACTCGTCCAGCATTGTTGTCACAATGTCGACAAAGGGCACATGGGCTGCAACGGCAAAATAAAGTTCAGGAGCTTGATTGATGACGCCTCCCATCAACAAGCCACCAGCACTGCCGCCAGCCGCAACCACACGTTTCTTATCACCGTACCCCTGAGACGTCAACGCCTTGGTCACGTCGATAAAATCATCGAAACTATGTTGTTTATTCAGCATTCTGCCATCGTCATACCAGGGTCTTCCCAACATCTCCCCTCCACGGACATGGGCAATGGCATACACCACCCCCCTGTCCAGAAGACTTAACGCCGAACTGTCAAAATCAGGCTCAATCGTATGGCCATAGGCACCATAACCATATTGATAGAGTGGATTGCTGCCATCTTTATTAAATGAATCTTTTCGATAAACTAAGGTGACGGGGACCTGAGCACCATCTCTGGCCGTGATGAATACACGCTCGGCCTTATAGGCTTCGCTTTCAAACCCTCCAAGTACTTTTTCTTGCTTGAGTAACACTCGTGTCGGCAGACTGGTTAGGTCATACTCATAAATCGACTCCGGAGTCGTTGGGCTCGAGTAGTAGATCCTTAGCTTATCGCTCTCCTGTATGGCATTGACATCCAGCCCCACCACATAGGCCGGGTCATGGAACGGGATCTCAAAAGGCCCGCCTTCAACCTTTCCGCCTTGGCTGATATCACTGTTATCAGCATGAGTTAGGGGGGAAACCCAAAGGCGGCTGATCCCATTTTCACGAGTTTGCACGATTAAAAATTTCTCCAGCAGGAGATAATCTTCAATACGGCGATCCGCACTGGCGCCAATAACCTCTTGCCACATATCCTTATCACTAAATTGAGTCTCGTCGACCTTCATCAAGCGAAAGTTAATCGCCTTCCAGTTGGTGAGAATGTAGTAAGTACTACCCAGCTTAGCGACAGAGTATTCATGCCCCTCCTCTCTTGCCAAAAGTGGCTTAAAGTCACCCAATGGCATATCGGCATCGAGTACCGACACCTCACTCGTAGTCGTGCTCTCATTAAAAAGCGTAATTCTGGACTCATCGAGAGACTTACCCAACGAGATGTAAAAACTATCATCCTGCTCTTCGAATACCAGAACATCTTGTGATTGTGGCGTCCCTAATTGATGACGAAACACCTGGAATCCCAACAGGGTTTTAGGATCTTTGGCAATATAGAACAGATGCTTATTATCATTAGCCCAAACAACCCGGCCATCGGTTCCCGTAAGTTCATCCTTTAACAATTTCCCGCTGGCAATCTCTTTAAAATAGATCCTATAAATTCGGCGACTTAAGGTATCTTCGCCGAAGGCTATTATCGATTCATCGGGACTCACAGACACACCGCCAAGGCCATAGAATTCATGGCCTTCTGCGCGTAAATTCACATCGAGTAACAGAGTTTCTTCGCCATCAGGTTCACTTTGTCTTATCACCAGAGGATATTCAAAACCTTGCTTATATCGGCGTGAATACCAATGTGAATGCCATAGGTATGGCACACTCGATTCATCTTTATCCAAACGGCCAATGAGCTCATCAAACAGTGTTCGTTGAAAGCCTTCAAGCGGAGAAAACTGTGCCTTCGTATATAGGTTTTCAGCCTCTAAGTGAGCCAATATTTTGGGATTTTTACGAGCGTCATCTCTTAACCAATAGTAATTATCGATGCGCGTGATGCCATGCAACGTCATCTCATTAGGGATTTTTTCAGCACTCGGGGGCTGAACCGGATCAACAGGCTTCATAGACGTACATCCAACGGATAGGGTTAATAGTACTAAACTCGAAACGAACTTAGGGATCATAGACATCTTACACATCCTTGCTAGACGATGACTTGGGTTGAAACAGATCATTGAGTCGAGTCTAAAGTCGATAACCTCTGAGGTAAAGCAAAGAAAGCGACATGCCCTGAGTCCGAAGATATTATCCAAACACGGGTCATACCTCACACTTGACTGGTTACCACTTGTCATTTGTATAAAAGAAGCGCACCATGCTTGCGCTCGTTATCGGACTATTGCCTGATAAGCGAGTAAATTCTCAGGGCGGGGTGAAACTCCCCACCGGCGGTGATAGCTTTCAGGTCAGCCTGAAACTTAAGCCCGCGAGCGCCCACACTGACTTTAATATCTTAGAAGAACTATCCTCGAAGATCATATTTCAGTTTGGGGTCAGCAGATCTGGTGATCTTTGCTTTTCAATTAGACTTTATTGTCGTTGGAAATCAAACTATTCCAGAGCCGACGGTAATGAGCTTTCTACTTAAGTAGCAAGCCTGAGTCCGGATGAAAGAGAATGTAAGATGGAATGGCTGTGCACAGAATCTGACAGAGACTCGAAGGAACTCCTCAGCCTCTTGTTCGGTGTACGTACCGTCTCCACCTCTTATTTCACACTCTCATTGTATCTGCAATGTTGGTGTCATTTTCTGCACGCCCTGATTCTGGAAAACCCAATGTAGTTTTTAAGGATTTTAAACCATGAATCAGTCATTACTTTCCCCTTTCGGCACAGCTATCGAACGTGTCGAAACAGCGCTGACCTCTCTCAAGCAAGGTCGCGGCGTTCTCGTTGTCGATGATGAAGATAGAGAAAATGAAGGCGATCTCATCTATTCAGCCGAAACGCTAACCAATGAACAGATGGCACTGCTTATTCGTGAGGGTAGCGGCATAGTATGTCTCTGTCTTCCCGATGAAAGAGTTAAGCATTTAGCCCTTCCTCCGATGGTCGAGAATAACTCGAGCCAGTATGGAACGGCATTTACGGTCAGCATTGAGGCAAAGGTGGGAGTCACTACGGGGGTTTCTGCCGCCGATCGTGTGACCACCATCAAAACCGCAATTGCAGACGACGCCCAACCCGACGACCTGGCTCGCCCCGGTCATGTATACCCGCTTCGCGCTCAACCCGGTGGTGTAATGACTCGCAGAGGTCATACAGAAGGGACTATCGACTTGATGGTACTAGCAGGGTTGAAGCCAGCCGGCGTGCTTTGTGAAATAACTAATCCCGATGGCACCATGGCCAGACTAGCTGAGATCATCAGTTTCGGGGAAAAACATGATCTTCCCGTTCTGACCATCGAAGATATTGTCGAATACCGCAAATCTATGATGGCCGAAGCCAGTTAATCTAGCTTCGTAAAAGTAAACTAAACAAAAAGCAGAACCCCCTGCTTTTTGTTTAGCGTCAATAACCATATGAAAACTATGGTTATTGACACCCCCACTGTCCCGCTTATAAAACAATCACATATATCATCATTAATAAATATAACAAAAATAATGCTTTAGTCGAATTCTTGACACATCAAAAATAAAACCGTGACCTAGATTAGACTTCCATGAAATAACTATGACACATCTATAAAGCTATGATATTTATCCGTGACCCAATATTTTACGGTCGCGATAGACACCAGAAAACACCGTAGAACAACACAGGCACGGAGCACTTAAATGTCATCAGTAATGAATTGGCTTAGCTTAAAACAAAAGTTAATTTTGTTTGCTTCAATTCCAATGCTGTTACTCACACTATTTGGCTCTATGGGGATGCTGCACCTTTCAGACAGCTATCAATCCGCTCAAAAAAATGCTCTGGCCATTGAGATAACTCAAGAAGTTGAAAATCTGATTTTCGAACTACAAAAAGAGCGCGGCCTCTCCGCAGGGTATATAGGTAGTGCAGGTGATAAATACCAGAACAGGCTTACGACCCAAAGGGTCGATACCGATAAACATTTATCCCAACTGCTGACAGGTAAGGCTATTCAACAGCTTTTCCGGGCATTAAAGGGCAATTCGAATCAGCTCCCCCCCCTTCGGGACAGCTTGAATCAGATAAAAACCATGAGTCATGAGATTATCTTAGTCCGTGAAGATGTCACTAAAAAACTGGAAAAGGAATCATTTCACTTCTACTCAGAGTTCAATCATCAGCTATTAATCTTTATCTCGCAACTACAGCAACAGACCGAAGATGTCCCCCAGGCCAGAGCCTATAACGATCTGATCAATGTCCTCATGATCCAGGAGCTGGCGGGAAAAGAGCGTGGTCTTATGAATCGGCTGCTATCGGCAAATCTTATGGAAGCCGGCGCCTATATCGGCATAAATACGATTGAGCACGAATTAGACCACGCCGTCTCTCAACTATTGTCGACTGCGATAGATGAAAACAAAGAGCTAATCAAAGACTTATTAACGAGTAAATCTAATCTCGACTATCTTCTTATGCGCAAGCATGTCAAGACTCAGATAGAGCTGATCGAACAGGCACAAGAGATGAGTGTATCTATGGGTTATGGCGGATTGATTCATGACTTCAAGAACTATCTCTTGAGAGGAGATCAAGAGTATCTCGACAGCTTCAATATAAATCTAAAGCAGATAAACTTTCAGCTGACTAAGATCAGGCAGCACTCAGATCTTACCGATAACCAGCTTAGTGCGATCGGACAGATTGCTGAGACCATTAATAACTACGCCATACATATCGACCAGCTACGGGTACTCAAGCAACAAAAGCTCACGATAGAGGAACAGGACAACCGGATACGTATAGACGACGAACCTATGCTCAACGCATTATCACTCCTTCAGTATCAAGCCCCCAGCGTCGACAGTGAGGTTTGGTGGGAAACTGCAAGCGAGCGGATCAATCATCTGCACAGGGTCAGCTCGGTGATCACAGACGAGGTTGCCAAACTCAGTTCTGAACAAAAAAATCAATCTATCATCTATCTCGTGATAGGGATCCTGACCGCTCTGCTAACAATCCTACTGCTCTTCCTTTTGGGACGTAGCATGGTGAGAAACTTGGTCGGTAGCATCGCCTGTATCGCCAACGATATGCAGAAGATGGCCCACGATCCTCATCTTGAGCTTACTGTGCCGGTCAGAGGCAATGATGAAATTGCCCAGATGTCTCAGGCACTGAATCTTATGCTTAAGGAGCGGCTCAAGGCCAACCGTCAGATCAGCCTGGCTGCCGCCGTATTCGACTACTCTGCAGAGGGGATCATGGTTACCGACAAAGATAACCACATTGAACTCATTAACCCCGCATTTACTCAGATAACCGGTTATAGTCTGGAAGATGTCAAAGGCAGAAACCCATCAGTACTAAACTCCAATCAACAACCACATCATTTCTATGATTCCATGTGGAAGTCGTTGAAAGAGTTAGATAAGTGGGAAGGTGAAATCTGGAATAAACGTAAGGATGGTCAGGTCTATCCGGAATATTTAGCCATCACAGTCGTCAGAGATGAAGCGGATGAGATCACTCACCATATCGGTCTTTTTCTCGATATCAGTAATCGTAAAAAATATGAACAAGATATCTGGTATAAGACAAATTATGATCCACTCACGAATCTGGCCAACCGCCACCAGTACACATTGAAAATTCAGCAAGAGATGTCAGTTGCAAAGCAGCAGTCTCTACAACTTGCCATTCTTTTCATTGATCTCGACCGCTTTAAATATACCAATGATATCTATGGTCACTCCGTTGGTAACGAGCTCCTGTGTCTGGTCGCCGCCAGATTAGAGTCGCTTCTAGGTAAACATGACTTTGTCGCCCGGCTCAGTGGTGATGAATTTGTCATTATTCTCTCCAATGTGAAACACAGGAGTGAGGTGCGCCAGTTCGTTGAGGGGGTTATCGATCACCTATCCTCACCTTTCGGACTCAGTAATAATGAGTTGATGATCTCTGCCAGCGTAGGTGTGAGTCTATACCCGGAAAATGGTGATGACGGAGAGCTGTTAACCCGCAACGCCGAAACGGCTATGTATCAGGCAAAAGGCGATGGACGCAACAGTTACCGCTACTTCTCTGCAAACATGAACAGCAATATGCTGGAGCGAGTACAACTGGAGCAACGCCTAAGACGAGCCGTACTGCAGGAAGAGTTCTGTCTGTTCTATCAACCCATAGTCAACATGGACGATCGAACAGTCATAGGAGTTGAAGCGCTTATTCGCTGGCGCGATCCCAAGTATGGACTCATCTCACCGGATAAGTTTATTCCAGTTGCCGAGGAAACAGGGCTCATCGAACCCATAGGTGAATGGGTAATACAACAAGCGCTCACCGATCTAAGCCAAATGCATGCTAATGGCTTTATGATCAACATGGCGATCAATGTCTCTGGCAGACAACTTATCAACTCCAATCAGGCCCCCTTTAGTTCCCTGCTGGACAATATGTTGCAAAAGCACAAGATAGCACCTAAATACCTTCACATTGAGATCACCGAATCCATGCTGATGGATGATACCGAGCAGTGTCAGCAAAAACTGGAGGCTATTCGTGATCTCGGTATCGATATCTATATTGATGACTTTGGTACCGGATATTCCTCATTGAGTTACCTCAAGCGTTTTCCTATTTCGGTAATTAAGATAGATAAGAGCTTTATCGATAATATGCTGGCGCGTCAATCAGATGCCAACCTGATCAAGGCGATTGTCATGATGGGGCAAAGCTTAGAGTTGAAACTCGTTGCCGAAGGCATAGAAACCGAGGAGCAGTGGGAGTTCTTGCAAAACTTAGGTTGTAATTTTGGCCAGGGTTATCTGATCTCAAGACCCCGACCTATCAATGAACTGACCGAGTTATTGGTCGACAACTTGAAACCGGCGCAAGAAGTTGAGCTGAAAAGGTGCTCTACGCTATAGAACAAAGTAGCAATTGCTCTAAGCGATCAAAAAGGAGCAGAAAGCCTGCTCCTTAGTCATTAGCTGAAGTGTTCCTAATCAGGCAAAAAGCTGTTGGCGAATACCAATAGGTATAATCACCTAAGCTAGCCTATCGAAGGATTACTCACCCGCAGTTGTCATTACACTGGCAGACTCTTCGATAGCCATCTGAGCCAGATCTTTATCTACGAAGAATAGCGCCTTGCCATCTTCACCTACCAAACGGATCTTATCGACAATCGACTTAAACAACTTCTCCTCTTCGTGCTGCTCAGAGACATACCATTGAAGGAAGTTAAAAGTAGAGTAATCTTGATTAGTGAAAGCCGCATGAGCGAGTGCATTAATCTTACTGGTGATCATCTGCTCATGTTCATAGGTGTATTCAAATAACGCCAACAAAGATGAAAACTCTGACTGTGGTGCTTCAATTGCACCAAGCAATGGCATACCGCCAGTTTCACTAACATAAGTAAACAGACGATGCATATGTTGCATCTCTTCGTCTGCATGAGCGCGCATAAACTTAGCCGCACCTTCGAAACCTCTGTCTTCACACCATGCGCTCATCTGCAGATAAAGGTTTGAAGAGAAGAACTCAACATTAATTTGAGCGTTTAATTGATCAATCATTGTTTGTGCCAGCATTTTAATTCCTATCACTATTTGGGCTAAGTCATTGTCATCAAGCTGGAGTGAAAAAGCAATGAAATTTACTTAAGCCACTGTTTATTAAATACAAACAATTATCATTAAAGATTATAAAACTTAGATCTCCACCTGCACAGTAACATTTGCTAACTAAATGATGCAGACCTGTTAACAATTAGCTTTTACTATCAGTCATTAGAAAATGACCTTCAAAGAAAGAGAGCCCTTCCCACAGACTCTCTAAGTGTCAGGAAAGACAATGAATTTGACTCGAATAAGTACCCATAATCCAGCAGGCACCTTAGTCACCCTGTTGCTGATCGCCATTTTTGGTGCCTTAGCCATCGCCAAGTTACCGATCCAGCTGCTGCCCGATATTCAGCGTCCACAAATCTCAGTGTTCAACAATTGGCGCTCAGCAGCACCACAGGAAATGGAATCTAACATCATAGAACCTCAGGAGAATGTACTTAGACAGGTTCCCGGAGTCGTTGAGATGACCTCAAATATCTCCCAGGGATTTGGTCGGGTCTCATTAACTTTTGAGGTGGGGAGCAATATGCAAGAGGCGATGATCAATGTGATCAACGCCCTCAATCAAACCCCGCCTCGTCCCCTCGATGCCAACGAGCCTTTTATTAATGTCGGTGGCGGTGGGGGCGCACCTAACCTGGCCTCACTACTCATTCGCATGGCCCCGGATAACCCGGATACCGATTTCGCAAAGTACCAGAAGCTCATCGACGATGTTGTAGAACCCAGACTCAGGCAGATAACCGGGGTCGGGAGCGTGCAGCTCCAGAGCAGACGACCCAAGGAGTTGCACATTCAGTTTGATCCATATCGCGCCGCAGCACTGGGGATCACACTGGAGCAACTACGCAATACGTTATCACGGGCCGCCGATATCTCCGGCGGTACAGCAAACGTAGGTCGTCGCCAATACATGGTGCGATTTATCGGCCAATACACGCCGGAGAACTTAGGTAACCTGATCGTCACCTACAACGATGGACGTCCGGTATATATCAACGAGCTCGCCGATGTCGCAGTATCCAGCGCCGAAGTTCAGGGCTTTACTAAGCGTAATGGCTATCCGGCCTATTATATGACCATCGAAGGTACCTTCGATGCGAATACCGTCACCGTACTCAACGGTGTAAACAGAGCTATCGATGAACTGAATGCCGGAGACTTGAAAGAGGCTGGTCTGGTTATGGACCTCTCATTCGATGCCTCTATACATATCAAGCGCGCCATCTTATTGGTTAAAGGAAATTTAGCGATAGGCGTACTGTTAGCTCTTGTGATCCTGTTCGCCTTCCTGCGCAGCTTCCGTGCCACCTTAATGATCGCCTCGACCATTCCCGTCGCGCTGCTTATCGCCTTCTTCTCCCTGGAGGCCATGGGTCGCACGCTGAATGTGATCTCTCTGGCCGGCCTTGCCTTTGCCGTCGGCTTAGTGCTCGATGCCGCCATTATTGTTCAGGAAAATATAGTGCGACTGCTGCAACGAGGTCGCGGGCTCAGAAAAGCGATTGAAGAGGGTACCGGACAGGTAAAGGGCGCGCTCATGGCATCCACGGCCACCACGGTTGCCATTTTTGTCCCCATACTGTTTATGCCGGGTGTGGAGGGGCAGCTATTCTCCGATCTGGCCCTTACACTCTCGGTTGCCGTCGTCTCATCCTTTATCAGTGCAATAACCTTGATTCCAGTCTTTAGCCTATTGTGGCTAAAGCTCCCCGAAAAAAAGGCCTCACAGGTGGACAGGCCAAACTTATGGTCCAGGCTGACCGGGCTTATCCGCACCCTCACCGGAAATAAGAAGCGGGCGGCTATCTGGTGTGTACTACTGATCATTGGCAGTGGTTTCATGACCTTTGCATTAATGCCGCGTCCGGATTTTTTACCTCAGGCTCGCTCCGATGGCATATTTGCTTTCTTCTCTTTACCTCCCGGCTCCAACGTACAGACGCTGGAGAAAGAGGTGGGAGATGTGATTATTGAGCGACTCAAGCCTTACTACGATAAGGAGAAGTCTCCCTATATCAAGGGTTATAACTTCTCTATGTACGCCGCATTTAACGTGCTATTTATCTATCCGGAAGATCCCTCTCAAGCCGATGAGATGATTAAACTTCTCAATGATGAGATATTAATCGGTCTGCCCGATACTCAGGCGTTTACCAACCGGGGTTCACTGCTGCAGTTTGGCTTTAACGGTGGCCGGGCGATCAATATCGATCTTCAGGGCCCGGATATGGAAGCCTTGATGACCTCTGCAGGTAAAGGGATGAAGCTTATCACCGATGCGCTTCCCGGTGCCGTCGTTCGGCCACTGCCGGGACTATCCATGGCCCAACCTGAACTTCAGCTTATTCCTAACGAACGACGACTCGCTCAGGCCGGCGTCGATAGAACCCAGATAGCCAATGCCATTCGAGCCTATACATCCGGCCTGTTTGTCGGAGAGTACTTCGATGGTAACGAACGCATGGATATTCTGTTAAAAGGCCCCAAATGGCAGGTTCCGGAGCAACTATCGGCAACGCCTGTTTATACCCAGGCTGCGGGTATTCAAACAATAGGCGAACTGGCAAAAATTAAACGTACCGTGGGTCCGACTCAGCTACAAAGAGTTAATGGCAAACGTAGCGTCAGTTTATTGATATTTCCACCAGCCGATATGTCATTGGATGAAGCATTGGAGACCATCAATGAGAAGGCGATCCCCAGCCTGAAAGCCAGTTTGCCTGCGAACAGCTCACTCAAGTTCCGGGGCAGCGCCGACAAGCTGGATCAAACAATAAAAGATATGGGGGCTAACTTCCTGCTTGCCGTCATTATTCTGTTCCTGCTGATGTCCGCCATGTTTAAATCGGCTAAAGACAGCCTGCTGGTACTGCTCTCGATGCCATTGGCCATCTGCGGTGGCGTACTCAGCCTTAGACTACTAAACTTGTTTAGCTTTCAAAGCTTAGATCTACTGACGATGATCGGCTTCATCATCTTGTTGGGCTTAGTGGTCAACAACGCCATCCTGTTAGTCGATCAGACGCGCCAGGGAACCAGGGATGGACTCAATATCGACGACGCTATCTATCAGGCTGTTGCCACGCGGGCGCGTCCTGTCTATATGAGCACACTCACTTCTATCTTTGGCATGTTGCCACTCATGCTGGTACCTGGCGTCGGTAGCGAAATCTATCGGGGGCTTGCGGCCGTCATTGTTGGCGGCATGACATTCAGTGCCCTGTTTACCCTGATATTAATGCCGAGTTTATTGAGGTTAACGCACCTGTTGGCACGCAACACTCAAACCACTCACAGCCCTTTAACTCATTCTAATGCAACCGAATCCGGAGCCAAGTGATGAAACTGCTTACTTTTATCCCAACGATTATCACATTATCACTGACTCTGTCACTGCTCTCCCCTCAGAGCGCCATAGCTGCCGAAGGGGATAAAAAAGAGGAGACTCCCCCTAGCTTAGTCAGTGTTGTTTCAGTAGAGAATCGGGCTCTCTCTCCCAAGATCATGGTCATAGGCTCGGTTCACTCCCGTAGCAGCGCCGAGTTAACTGCAGGTATAGACGGTAAATTGGAGTGGGTCCAGGAGGCGGGCACCCGAGTAAAGGCAGGAGAAGTGGTCGCCAAACTAGAACAGACAAGATTAGCCTTGCAAAAAGAGCAGCAAGAGGCACAAATAGAATATGAACGAGTCGGTCTGACACGGCTTGAGCGCGAATACCGACGCCTGCAAAAATTGATCGTCAGCAAGAGTGCTTCCGAAACCGAATTGGATAAATCGCGTTCAGACAGAGATCTGGCAGCTGCCAACCTTAAACTGGCACAGATAAAGCTGAAGATGATCATGGACGATATCAGCCGCACCGAAGTCAAAGCCCCCTTCTCCGGCATCATCACCGAACGTAAACACCAGGCCGGTGAAGATATCAGCCGCTCGGTCTCAATCATCGCTATGACAGATCCCGATAACTTAGAGATACGTCTGCACGCGCCTCTGAAACATAGCCGACGGGTAAAGGTGGGAGATGAGCTTCATATCTATCACACGGAAGGTGAGTTTCAGGCCAATATACGTAGCCTGATCCCCGTATCGGATATCCGCTCACAAACCTTCGAGGCTCGTATCGATCTGCCAATCGAAATGCAAGATGCATTCAGTGTTGGCGAACTTGTCTCTCTGGCTCTGCCTATAGCACCTAAACAGCTCACCACCTTAGTGCCAAGAGATGCTATCGTGCTTCGCTCGGCGGGGGCCCATCTGTTTAAGATAGACACCAACAATAAAGCGGTGAAGATCCCGGTTGAACTCGGCGATGGTGAAGGTGACTGGATAGCCGTCAATGGCGAACTGACCGATAGCGACACAGTCGTGATTCGTGGTGCCGAAACCTTACAAGATGGTCAGCAAGTTAAGCTTCAGGCCCTCCCGGGAGAGGCGGTCGCAACGGCTGGCTAACGTATAACCTAAGGTATAACTATAAATACAGCCCCTGAGCCGGGCTGTATCCCCTTCGAAATACAATTTCATACAATTCTTATTCATACCGATTAAAAACTGCAGTTGAGATCATGGCCTTCTTGATTCACCGTGGCATAATGAGCAGCAACTTTTGACTCTATTCGCCTGTATTCACGTATCTTAAGGTAGCCCGATGCCCAGTAAAGCAGATCCATGTTCTCAACCAAGTCTTATGCATCCAGATGAAGCGATCGCCCTACTTCTCAAGCAGGTAAACACAGTAGATGATTCTGAGGTTGTACAGCTCTCCCAGGCTTTAGGCCGCGTTCTGGCTGAAGATTTAGCTTCCAGCATAGACCTTCCTCCTTTTAATAATTCGGCTATGGATGGTTACGCCTTCCGTTTTGACGATCTCGCCGATAACGAAAGCCTGACTCTTATAGGTCAATCTTTTGCAGGGCATCCATTTGAAGGGGTACCTAAGGCCAACACCTGTATTCGTATCATGACCGGAGCACCCGTTCCGGATGGATACGACACAGTGCAGATGCAGGAGAAGGTTGCAGCTAAAGAGAATTCAATCTTCATTGAAGCACCTAAAGCTAAGGGCGCCAATGTACGCTATCGTGGCGAAGAGGTGAAAACCGGCGGCAAGGTGCTGGTCTCAGGTACCCAGATAGGGGCTGCCGAAATGGGAGTGCTGGCGACGATTGGGGCAAACCAACTCCGAGTCACCCGCCAGGTAAAAGTTGCCTTCTTCTCTACCGGAGATGAGTTGCGCCCGGTGGGCACCGAACTCGCACCGGGACAGATTTACGACTCCAACCGTTACAGCATTCAGGGTCTATTGAGTCGTGCCAATGTTGAATGGATCGACATGGGCGTTATTGAAGACGATCCTGAAGCGATACGTCATGCTTTTCGTAATGCCTCGGCTAATGCCGACATGGTTCTGACCTCAGGCGGCGTCTCTGTCGGTGATGCGGACTACACTAAGCAGATCCTCGACGAAGAGGGTGAGGTAACCTTCTGGAAGCTGGCCATCAAACCTGGAAAGCCTTTCGCCTTCGGTCACTTAGGTAAAGCAATCTTTTGCGGACTACCCGGTAATCCGGTCTCCTCTATGGTGACCTTCTATAAGCTCGTTTGGCCATTGTTAAATAAGATGCAGGGCTTACCTCAATCTAAGCCATTACAGTTAAAGGCGAAGCTAAAAGGCAATCTACGTAAATTCCCGGGGCGCGTTGAATATCAGCGTGGCATCCTGACTACCAACGACAAAGGTGAAGCCGAAGTCTGCATTACCGGCGGCCAAGGTTCGGGCATGCTGACCTCTATGAGTCTAGCCAACTGTTTCGTGATCTTAAATCAAGATCAGGGCGATACCGCCGATGGTACCTTAGTCACGGTTGAACCTTTTAATTCAGTACTTTGCTAATAACAGTGCTTAGCAAATTGATTCAGACACAAGAATTTAAGTTATTCGTTCAGGAATAAAGCAATATGAGCTCGACCCAAGATAGCGATGAGATTTTGTCCGATAGTGAGATGCTCAGATACAGTCGACAGATCTCCATCAAGGCGATGGATTTCGATGGACAGGAGAAGCTAAAACTCGCTAACGTTCTGGTTATTGGTGCCGGCGGTCTTGGCTGCGCAGCCACTCAATACCTTGCCGTTGCGGGTGTAGGTCAGATGACCATAGTCGACTTTGATACCGTTGAGATCTCTAACCTTCAGCGTCAGGTATTGCATCAGGACAAGAATGTCGGCCAGCCAAAAGTTGAATCGGCAAGAGAGACCCTAAACCAGCTCAACCCTCACATTCAGATCGACACCATCAACGCGGTGCTCGACGATCCTGAATTGGATGAGCTCGTCGCCAACCATAGCCTGGTGTTGGACTGCACCGATAATGTGGCGGTACGCGAACAACTCAATAAATGCTGCTTTACTCACAAGGTGCCCCTGGTCTCTGCTGCCGCTATCCGCATGGAAGGCACAGTAACTGTATTTGACTATCAAGGTGAACACCCTTGCTATCACTGCTTCAGCAAGTTGTTTGGTGAGCAGCAGCTTACCTGCGTCGAGTCAGGGATCCTGGCACCGGTCGTCGGCATGATAGGTTGCTTACAGGCCACCGAGGCCATTAAAGTCATCTCAAATATGGGCAAACCACTCATCGGCCGTATCCTGATGATCGATGCCATGACGATGGAGTTTCGTGAGATGAAAATCGCAAAACAGGCTAACTGTTCAGTCTGTGGCGAGCAGCAAGCTGAGAAATAGCTGTCCCGCAAGTTCACCGGAAACGATATTGAGCCAGTGCGATTAAGTAAACCATTATCTAATCGCAATGGCTCCATTACAATCTAATCAGTCAAGACACTGGTATTCTTTGGTGATAATGTAAGAGCGACACTGCTCATCGGCGCAGGTCCTGGTTTCCACATCGAATGGCTTAGCCCCGGAAAATCCCCAGTAACCGCAGCGCTGCTTAGCTAACTTAATCCCATCGCTCTCGTCAGGTATTTTTGTATCTAAAGCCCCTAATTCATAGCTTAGCCGCACGACGGCATCACTCTTTGAGCCACCAACGGCTCCCCAGCCATTTGGGGTCGCACACCCCGAAACAGTCAGCACAACTATGGCCGCTAACGATACCTTTAACATTGAACTCATATTAAGCCGTTTTAAATCTGTGGAAATGGCAGCTGATACTAACCTAAACAAGCAGGCTCGATAGTCACTTTTCAGTGCATCACCAACAAAATCACAAATCCCCCATCAAATGTTACAATCAGGGATGCATACTGTACCTACTGATTAACAAACTAATTACGAACACTAAACCCACTTAGTTGAATGAATAGAAGAGGATAAACTCCATGCCACTGACTAAGCTGCCCCGTAACCCAGATTATGATGAGGCTTGCGATATTTGCGATCATTGGCAGCTCAATGATTGGCAACCTATGCTCAATATCATCACCGAGCGGCACAGCATAGATGTCACCCGCTTCTCTCAAAACTTCGATGGCACCAACCCGGTGTTCGAGCTGACATTGAACTCTGGCTCCGGCAAAGAGCACGCTTATATTGTTAAGGTTCTGGCGCCAAATTGGTACAGCCAGTTTCAGAGTGAATATCTCAGCCTCAAATTGCTTAACGGACAAGATTTAGGCATCAAGGTACCCGAGTTACTCTATTCGGGAGAGATCGAAAACTGGCGTTATTTAGTCATAGAGAAAATCGAAGGGGTGATGCTGTCATCCGTAGTAGACACATTGACGATAGATAATAAAGTAGAGATAGCCCAAGCGCTCGGTCAATTCAGTGCCCGGCTACATCAGCTCCATGGAACCGAAGCCACAAAGATGAAACTTGATTGGCCCGAGTTTATTCGACTGCAGCGTCAGAATTGCTATGAAAAACGCAAGAAACAACAGGTTTCCCGCGTATTACTTGAGGGGTTAACCTCCTATCTGGATCTGCATATCTCCAGGCTCGAACCCTTTTTAAATAGTGAAAATAGTCACCTTATTCACACAGATCTACATCCGGGTAATTTGATGGTGACAGAGCAAAGGGGTCATTACCGATTGGTAGGTATTTTTGATTTCGGTGACGCCCTTGTTTGCCCCGATCCACTATTTGAGTTTGCCTCTCCGGCTCTGCTGTTCGCCCAGGGAGAACCCAGAATATTTCACGCCTTCCTCGATGGTTATGGCTACCAGGGAACACGAGACGCTGGTTTGCAGCAACATCTGATGGTACTGAGTCAGTTAAGGCACACAGGTGACCTCAATTATCTGCTACACCATGTTCCTCATTGCGAGGATGAGACCTGCTGGCAAGCCCTTGAGTCTAAATTTTTCCCGCTATGAGCTGTATTCGGATAAGGCTGGCTCAATCGATACTCTGAGCCTCGGCCATCAACAGGCCCTTTTCCACCCAAAGCAATACCCTGATCCCTTTAACATAGACCTCCAAGGCTGGCTCACCAGACTCAAAATGAGGCAGCTTCCCGTAAAGCTCTGCATCATAACCCACCTCATAGAGCGTCACTTTATTCCCGCTATCAGTCTGATAACGGATCTGAGCCGCGCTAACACCTTGAATTGAACAGTACCTCCCACCCAGCATCTGATAATTTTGTTTCGAAAACAGGCTCGACTTAACAACTGAAAAATTCAGTTCGGTGAAATATTCACGTATGGGCTCAATTCTCTGAGAGTCGACTTCGAGAGGTTTCATATTAATATGGTTCATGGCCACTTCGTCGGCAATCATTAAGCTGATGGCCGGTCCTTGAGGATAATAATTTAGACTCATGGTCACAATTAAAATAAGACTGGCAACCAAGGCGATATAAGATCTAAACCGCACCTTCGAGTTACTGATATCGGCCGCCTGCGCTTTACTATTCGAGATCGATGATGGCTCCACCGGCAACGCCTCTCCCATATGGTCCGAGAGCAGGCTTTCAAATTTAGCTAACTGTTCATTATCGAGATGCTGCTGCTCGATAAACTGCTTAGCCGATTGTTTAAACGAAGTATTCATCTGTTCGGTATTCATCTTCATGACGATACTCCGGCTAAACTTCTTTTCTGTTCTTCGGTAGCATCGGCAACCTTCTGTCTTATACGATGTAAACGGGACAGAATCGTCCCCCGCGGTTGGTTAAGATCTTCACTGATTTCTGATGCACTAAAGCCATCGATGGCCCAAAGATAGAGCACCTCCCGCTCTGCTGAATTCAACAACTTAAATACCTGCTCTATAAGATGATGCTGGATCTGCAGTGTCTCTAAGCAGGTTTCATCGAGCAAAACCGGCGTATGCTCTTCAATTGGCTCAAACGCTATCTTTTGTTTTCGGCGACAGTCATCGACAAATTGATTACGAATTATCTTTCTTATGTAGGCATGGGAATACTCGACCTCTTTATTGCGCCGAATCCACTTCTCCAACGAGGTTTGTAGCAGGTCTTCGGCACTGCCTCGCTCACTCGTTAAACAGAAGCAGTAACGATACAGGCCTTGAAGCTGTTCGCGGGACAACATCTACGCAGACTCTCGCAGGCGAAATCCACATATCCAGCCCTTGGCGATGAATTCCGGCAGAGGCGTCATATCAGTAGCCGCGTCAGTCATCTCCCCTAAGGTCTCCTCGGCTTCGATCGCCCTTAACAACACATACTCTGGGTGAGAAATACGTTCAACTTTGGGTTTAAAGGGATCACGATAGATACAGAAGTGATATTGCTCCTGAGCTGTATAGATCTCAAGATGGTCACAGTGCTCTCGAGCATTGAGGTCTTGATGATTCAGCCAGATCTCATACAGAGGAAAACCTGAATCCCGGATGAAAACATCGGGTCTCAATATCATAACGACATCCTCTTGCTGCTGCTCGCTAAGCCCTGCTATCTCTGGTAACTCCAGACAGCTGACTGCGTCTGCGGCATAATAACTCTTAAGCAGAAGCCACTCTAGCCGAGCGAACTCAGGGAGATAGTCGAGTCCATTAAATGCAGAGTTTGTTTCAAGTATGCCCTCAATAAACCGGGGAAAGCCTTCACCATACTGGTTAAGGTTACTCTCCTGCATGGGGTTAACGTTAAGGTAATCCTGAGCCATCTTAGCGAAACAACTCTCACCGACAATCTGTTCACAGATGGGAAAAGCCTTAGTCAAGGTCGCCTTTAAAGCTTGTAAGGTGTTATTACGATATATCTCTAACCGGGCCGATTCATGGGGATTGACCAGTGAAAGAAACTCTTCATCACAGCCTTCAGGGCCCAGCGCCTTCATAAATGAGTTTTGCCATTGAGCTAAACGCATTGCCCCACCTCTCTGTCTCCTTCAGCTTTCCTCTGTGGATCGGTTCGGCTCTCACTCGAGTGGCTGTTTGTATCGGCGGCCTGCAATATCCCTGCAGCGATATTTCGTTCGGCAAGTAATCTCTCCAGTGGTGGCAGATCATTATCCCATTCGATCATGCTGGGTACGGCGCCATTTTTGGCAATAAAATGTTCGAATTGATGCCATACATCTTTGTCTACCGGGTGGTTATGGGCGTCGAGCAAGTAGTCTCCCTTATCATGGAAGCCCGCAAGATGGATCTGTTTCACCCGCTCCACAGGAATAGCCTCCATAAATGCCTGCATATCCTGATTGAGGTTCTTAGCCGTGACATAGGCGTTATTGATATCCAGTAACAGATAGCAATCGGCTTCTTTCGCCACCGCCGCAAGAAACTCACCTTCGGTCAGCTCATTAAATTGGCAACTTATATAGGTAGACACGTTTTCAAGCAGAATTCTTTCACCCATAAACTCCTGCACCTGAATAATTCGTCGGCTCAGATGCCTAACGGCCTCTTCGGTATAGGGTAAGGGCAAGAGATCCGGGACCTTACATCCGGCATTACCGGAGAAGCTTGCATGCTCCGAATACCAGAGGGCGCCCGTTGACTCCTTTAATGCTCTAATTTGTGCCAGATAGTCCATGTCGATGGCTGGTAAACCACCTAAAGAGAGACCAACACTGTGAAGCACCAGAGGATATCGCTCAGCAATCGCCTCGAGCATCTGCTTATTCAGCCCTCCTTCGACTATCCAGTTATCCGCCAAAACTTCAAACCAGGGGATATCGGTCTCATCGGCAGCTAAGATCTGCTGCACATGGGGGATACGCAGGCCAATTCCTGCGCCACTCAGACTCCCCCGCTTCATCAGGATTTAGCCGGCTTCACGGCTTTAACGACACCGCCGGTGATCTTTTCACACGTTCCGGCAGGTACATAGACCCACTCATTGGGTAAGTTGTCAGACTTAGCTTGTCCGGCGCAGCCATGACTGCCATCGAGCGCACCACAATCGTTTGCCCCAGCCTTGGCTATACCCGCACACTTTTCCCACTGGGTGGGCTGTTCAGGAACCGCATTTGCCCCCACAGAGATACCCGCAGCCAAAATGCCCGCAACCGTTAACCCGAGAGCTTTATTAGTAGAGTTCATATCGATCTGTCCTTATAGAAAATGAAGTGTTCATATCTATAACGAATACTAGACCCTGTTTGATTGCACCGATTGTAAAATATTTGTTACTTTTTAATTCTGGAGTCTGGTTTGTCAGCTTCTTGGGGAAAGGAGTTGGGGAGCGAGTTGGAAACTGCAACAAAAAAGCACTTCAAAAAGAAGTGCTTTTATTTGGATCAGCTCGCGCTATTGGTTTAGCTCAGGCTTAACCTATAAAGCTTAAATAGCCCTGCAGGATAATCGCATTCACAATATCGATAAAGAAAGCCCCGACGATAGGTACAACCATAAAGGCCTGGGGTGACGGACCCGTTCTCGAAACGAGCGCGCCCATATTCATCACGGCCGTAGGAGTCGCCCCCATACCAAAGCCGCAATGACCACCAGCCATAACGGCAGCATCATAGTTACTTCCCATAAGCCTGAACGTCACGAAGTAGGCAAAGAAAGCCAAGGTGATAGTCTGCAGCAACAGGATTATCAATAATGGCACAGCAAGGTCGAATATCTCCCAGAGTTTCAGGTTCATCAATGCCATTGCAAGGAAGAGTGATAAAGAAACCGTACCCAAGACATCGACACTCTCTGTGTTTATCTTATAACCACGAGATAACTCTGTGATATTGGTGATCACCACACCTAAAAATAGTGCATAGACAAAGTCGGGCATTTTCAGCCAACCGATATCCATGGTAGAAACCAGCGACCCAATCCACTTAGCACCCGCCACACACAGAAGCAGCAGGAAGAGCACTTCAAGGATGCTCTTAGCCGTCACCCTATCCTCTTCTAACTGATCGTAGGTAACCAGATCCGGGTGATCTTTATGGTGATTACCACCAACACCATAGGAGGAAAGCAGATCATTTTTATTGATCAACCTCTGTGCTACCGGACCACCAATTATCCCGCCCATGACCAGACCAAATGTAGCCGCAGCCATGGCGAACTCAAGGGTATTGATACCGTAAGTATCTGAAAAAGTTTGTGCCCACGCAGCTCCTGTTCCATGACCTCCCGACAGGGTGATGGAGCCGGCGATCAACCCCATAAGAGGCTCTAATCCCAACGCCGTAGCTAAACTGACACCGACGGCATTTTGGATCACGATATAGAGAGAAGCGATACCTAAGAAGACAAAGACCTTACTCCCCCCCTTAAGCAATAACTTATAACTTGCCGCTAAACCTACCGTGCTGAAAAACATCAGCATCAGGGTGTTTTGCATCGATAGCGTAAATTCCAATGCAATATTATTAAAATGCAGAATCGTAATGATCGCGGCGACAATAAGGCCACCGACGATAGGCTCAGGGATATTATATTTTCTGAATGAGGCAACGTGACGATTGACAAAATGGCCAATGAAAAGCACCAAAATAGCCACTAAGAACGACTCTAGTTCACCTATTGAATAAACTGTATTCATGAAACTCCTATTTGAATATGTAAAGCCAAACAGCGTTAACCCGAAACATCAAAATTCAGGCTATCAATAACTTTACTTTCTTTCGGTCAGTACCAGACAAAGAGAGATGTTCGGTACTTGTGATGAGACAGCCGGGCATTCTGCCATAACTCACCCTGTTTACGGTATTGCAGAATTAGCAAAAAGGCATATTCGTCGCAAATAAAGAGGAAAAAATACATTACCAGGCTACTAATCCATCAGTCAGATGAATTAACAATCAAGTGAGAAGGGAAAGCTGAAGCTATTTTACGGAGATATAAAAGTAATACGGCCAGAAGATGTGTAAATTTAAATCAATCTGCAGCAACAGGGCTCGCCTGCTCCTCCTCTAAAGCCAACCTGGCGCGCTCAGCTTTAGAGATATACTTAGGCTTATTATTACGGCCGTGCAGCTTAGCATTGGCTTTTTTAGCTTTGCTTTTTAGTGTCTGGTTAATCTTTTTCTTGCGATTCATCTTCCGGCCCTCAATGCTTTAGTCAGCAGGCTATTATATAACAGCGAGACACATAATACCTAAATGCACACACCATCTTTTATTTGCACTACGCCGGATTTATATTAGCATTATTTAAATGAACTATTACTTTTAAGCCTTGCGATGACAATACAGGTACCATTTTCTCTGGCAACTCTGCCCTTTATTTTTTTTCTGACTTGCTTAACGACCTCGGCTGCGGAGCGACAAGCTTTATCTCAGGAAGCAACACTCTCTCCTATCATAGCGGTAGAAAATAGCTGGCCTCCCTATGCCGATGAAATGGGAAAGGGCCTGTCTACATCCATAGTACAACATGCATTCTCTGCAGTTGGCATTACACCGAAAATCCAGGTATTACCCTACGCAAGAGTGCTTTACGATATCAAGAGCGGCAATGTCGTTGGCGGGTTTAATGTGAGTAAACAAACATCCACTGAAGCGATATACCTATTTGGTCATTCGGCGCTGTTCATTGCTAAATCTTCATTCTTTTTCCGTCCTGGAGATGGAGCTCAATACGCCAGCATTGACGATCTTCCTGACGACTTTAAAGTTGGACGAATTTTCGGCTATGAATATGGGCAGCTATTCGAACATGAACAACACAGATTCGAAGAGCTTAAAGTATCCAGCCAGACTCAACTCATCAACATATTGCTGGCGGGCAGAGTCGATGCTGTGATCATGTACGATGAGGTGGCAAAGTACACCCTGAATAAGATGAAGCTGGATTCAGCAAGCTTATACAGAGGCTTCCCGAATAAAGAGAGCAAAATCCACATCGCCTTCTCCAGGAAACACCCGGACTCAGAGGCGCTCGCCAAAGCATTAGATAAGGGGATAGAGATTATCCATTCGAATGGCGTCTATGACAAAATAATTGCCGGGGAGATAGATTGATACCAATCGGTATTAACTTACAGCTTATCAATAAAAATGCAGCCATTAGGCTGCATTTTTTCTGTCAAACAACTCTTTATTTAAGCAAGCTTATTTCGTCACGACCCAGAGCGCATGCAGCAAACCCGGAATGAAGAAGATTAAGCATAGGATAATGTTAATCAACAGATCCTTACCCACACCCGACTTTAGGAATACGGCTACAGGTGGTAGCAAGATAGCGATAATAATCAATAAAAGCTTATTTGTATCCATTAATAGATCTCCCTAAAAATAATTCATTTTCGTTTTGGCCAATCTAACTTCTCAGGCTCTGACCATATTTGCAACTGCTTAATGGCATCAGGCGTAGTAAATTCAGCCCCTTGCGCCGGATTGTTCAGGTATTGATAGGCTTTACCGCGAAAGATAAAATTTAAGCTAAACGCATGCAGGTAGCCCCTTTCGGCTTCATCGCCACCATAAAGCCGATCGCCTAAAATCGGTACACCGATACTCGCTAATGCTACCCTTAATTGATGGGTCTTGCCGCTCAAAGGCTTAAGCAGATATAACCTGACGCCTTCGGCAACTGATTGAGAAAAGAACTGTGTCATCGCAGGGTTGTCCATCGAACGCAGCAGCTTATACATGCTGCGACGAGATTTTGCCATGTCTCCGACAATCCAGCCTTGCTTCTTCTTTGGCTTTCCTTTCGCTATCGCCACATAATATTTCTGAACCTTATGCGCAGTGAAAAGCTGGGTAAATTCCGCAGCGGCTCGACTACTCTTGGCAAACAGCAACAACCCGGAGGTCAAGGTATCGAGTCGATGAACGGAGAAGAGTTTAACCCCGAGATCTTGTTCAACCTTGGCCATAACCCCCGCAGTCCCATCCTGGCTGTGAAAGTGAACATCATGGGATTTTGCAATAACTAAAAAATCTGTTTCATCTGCAACTATCTGGTACATCTATATGCCTGCTCACTGCCTATGTATAAAAGAAGATATTGGTGCACTAAAAAGTAATGCTAACGATGAGTCCGGGCTGATTATCCATTAACTTAACCCTGGCATCATGTCTGGCCAAGATCGCTTTCACTAACGATAAGCCCAAACCAGTCCCCTGATAGTGACGACTCGGGTCTAACCTCACTAAGCGATCGAAAACTCTATCTTTAGCTTCGTCGGGAATGCCCGGGCCGTTATCACGGATCTGTATCTCCCTGTCTCTCTGTACTATTTCGATATGCGCCCCTTCACCCGCATACTTAATCGCATTATCGACCAGATTAAACAGAGCCTGGAACAGAAGGTACTTGTCCCCGGTTAATTTGACATCGGTTCCAGTGGTAACCGAAAGAGTCTGTTGATTCATCTCAGCCATCGCCTCGGCCATCTCAAACAGGTCTTCACATAAAACCTTCAGGCTAAGTTCCTGCAACTCTAAAGTCTGTTGCCCTTCTTCGATACGGGTCAGTGATAGCATGGCATCGAACGTCGCCAGACAATGATCCAATTTTTCGGTCAATATGGCACAGGCTTCGGGTAACTCTTCACAGGATCTGTCCGGCAGCTGCTCCAAACCTATTCTTAAGTGTGACAGAGGCGTTCTGAGATCGTGGGCAATGTTATCAGTCGCCCCCCTCACTGCCGTCAGGTTATTTTCCAGCGTATCCAGCACCCGATTAAACTTACTGGCCAACATGTCGAACTCGTCCTGGCGCCAACTGACAGGAAAACGTGTCGAGTATTCTCCGCGTTCGATGCGGCGGCTAAGACGGTTATATTGCACCAATCGGCGTAAAATCGCCTTAGAAAACAGATAACCTAAGGCTAGTGTCAGCACTATGGTCAACATCATGGCGGTGATGGCAGCGTTAACGAATCTGTCTATCAGAGTGGCGAGCTGATCGGTACGAGTGGCGATCAATACCGGGCCATAGCGGGTCATGACCAGGCCGCCGGTGAGAATATGCAGCTTATCCGGACCACCGGTCAATACCGGAAATTCACGGGTTTGCGGCAACATGGGCATATCATCGGGCATCAAACTTAATGCACCAACCAAGTCGAATGAGTTACGCCATACGACAAGCGCCGTTTTAGGATCGGCTGTCTTGACCTGTATACCGAAGCTTCTTCGATCTAAGGTCAGTGCCATTTGTTGATAGCGGGCTTTTTCCGCCGCGAGATGTTGATCTGTCTGCAGCTCCTGTTCGTTCATCAACTGTCGGTACATGCCAAAGAGCAAAGTACCTATGATTAAGGTAACAAGAGCCGAGAAGATAATGGTAATGCGCCAGGCACTACTCTGATAAGGCTTAATGCCCTTGGCGGAGGCGATAACCTGCACCTCGAACGGTTTCAATCAACTCACCAAATCCCAGCTCTTCAAATTTGCGTCTGAGCTTAGCGATATGAACATCAATCACATTGGTGCGAGGATCGAAATGGTAATCCCATACGGCTTCAAATAGCAAAGTACGACTTATCACCTGATTTGGGTGTTCCATCAAATACTTTAGCAGCTGGAACTCTTTAGGTTGCAGCATGAGCTCTGTGCCGTCTAAGGTCACTTTACGGGTAAGCAGTTCCATAACCAGATTTCCCACAGCAAGCTCGGTATCTGCAGGCTGAGAAAAACCTCTCTGCATTAGTTTTTCGGCACGAACCAGCAACTCAGAGAAGGCAAAAGGCTTAGTCATGTAATCATCGCCACCGGCTCTCAAACCTTTTACACGCTCATCAACATGGCTTAGGGCCGACAGGATCAATACCGGAGTCTGACTACCGGTAGCCCTGAGTGCGGCAAGCAACTTTAACCCATCGAGTTGAGGTAGCATACGGTCTAATATCACCAGATCATACTTCATGCTCGTCGCGAGGAGTAAGCCTTGATGCCCATCACTTGCGGTCTCGATATTATGCCCCTGCTCCAAAAATCCTTTAACCACATATTCGATGGTGGTTGCATCATCTTCTACAAGTAAAATTTTCATACAGGTAACCTAGTTCCATTTAAGCATTGGTAGAGGACGCTGAGTTTTAATATCGAATGCTATCTTGCTCTTACCGTTTCCATCTAACAGTTTTAACTCTAAATAACTGATATTAAGGTCGTGATCCAGTTGTGCTTCTACAATATACGCTTGGCTGGCAGCCATCGCCTGCTTAACCAGATAACTAAAAGTTAATGACTCATCTTCCATCACACTCACAGCTTTAAGCTCATCCTTGTCATCGGCTTCTAAAGACTCTACCTGTTGATGGATAAGTCGACCATCTTTGGCTCTGAACTCAAATTCGGTGATGGTTTCGGCGCTCGTGTCTATCACGCTAACCTCATAGATAAGCTCACCCTTTTTAACATCAATTTCAAATTCGCTTATTACTCCGGGGTAATCTTTCTCGACTTGCAGCATAAATGTTTGCGGAGAGATATTTTGCCCATCTGAGAGCAGTTCCAATACCGAGGCCCCAGCCATACATGCGGCAGAAAAACCGGTACTTGAAAAAAGAACTAAACCAACTAGCCAACGAGCCATTGCTCCTCCGTTATCATTTATACTCGTTTCATCTTATATCAATAAAGAAAAAACCGTTACCGTTCAGGTAATTCTACTGCCGATTATACTGTAACTGAGCCTATCCGAGTCGAAATTACTTTACTACTTACAGACTCTATAGAGTGGCTCAGCAGCTAATTAATCAGGTCGATACTGTCAATTTCGATCTCAATACCTTGCCACTCATCATCGACCTCACCTCTGAGCGTCACAGTGGTATCGCTGGAGACTTCTATATCACGCCAAAGCGCATCATCAATCTCGACTTCAACATCACCGGTTGTATCCCGGAAAATGTATTTTTCATCGCCTAAGCTTTTAACCAAATGCCCCGTTAACTCTACAGGGGTGTCATCTTTCGCGTTACCGGCTTCGGCCGCAGTTTTGGCATGATTGTTAACCCCCGGGCCGTTATAGGCAGCAAATGCAGGTAGGGTTAATACACAAGATAAAATAATAGAGCCGGTTAATTTTTTAGGCATTCTGGATTCTCCTGTTAAGTTAACGCTAATCTTATGCGCTTAACAGTAAAGGAGAGATGGAAACCAGATTAATGTTTGATCATAAATGGGAGCAAGAAATATCGGTTACCACCTGGAACCTTAAAACTTCCTATTACTGATCCAGAATATGGATCAGCTCAGATTTCAGGGCTACGGTTGTATTAACCCCCTTTGCCAGTTCAAGCTTTAATGCTAAATGCAGCGGCACCTCGGCATTAATCTGATGCCGTACTCCCTTAACACTCGCGACGATTCTGACGGTTTCTCCCATCGTCAACATCGAGTCTATGGTGATATCTAACTTGTTAAAGCTGCGGCATAGTCTGCCCTGTTTAATCGAGTTAAATCGTATGCCCTGATTTGGGATCACCCAGCGCACTTTAGTCCCGACCTCTAAACTGTCAAAATAGGTGCTGGCTATCAGATGCTCGCCAAACTTCAGCCAGGTGATCTGGCGCTCCTCTTCCTGAGCAATCACATGAGCATCGAATAGATTACGCAAGCCCATCTGCTTAGCAACCGCTTCATTACGGGGACGAGTCAATACTTCCTGAGGTTTCCCCTGTTGCAACATCTTCCCCTGACTGATCAAAATCATATTATCGGCCAGCAGTAACGCCTCATTAAGATCGTGAGTCACCATGACAACGGGAATAGAGAGCTGTTCTTTCAGTCTGGCCAGCTCGAGATAGAGGCGCTCACGAGTCTCCCTGTCCACGGCAGAAAATGGCTCATCCAGTAAGAGTACTGACGGTTCTCGAGCAAGCGCTCTGGCCAGTGCAACTCTCTGCCTCTGTCCACCGGACAGGTTGGCGGGTAAACGATCGGGCAATCCATGAAGGTTCACCCTTTCCAGCCACTCTTTAGCACGGGGGATCCGCTCAGGCTTAGGAATATGATCTAATGCGGCAACCACATTTTCGAGTGCGGTCAAGTTAGGAAACAGGCCAAAATGTTGAGGCACATAACCCAGGTGGCGCTGTTGAGGACTCAGATTAACCTTGGCATCACCTTTAAACCAAGGCTTATCTCCGTAGCGGATCTCACCCGACTCAGGTTGATTTAAACCGGCAATCATTCGAAGCAGGGTCGATTTACCACCGCCGGAAGGGCCAACAACAGCCATGACCTCTCCGGCCTTACAGCTAAATTCGGCATCGAGTCTGATCTGCTTATCTTGTTTAATACGACAATAAAGATCACTGACGTCTTGAGACATGCGCCGCTCCCATACGTCTGGACAAACTGGTGGTAAATGCCAATACAGTGACAGCAAAAATGAGTAACACCAAAGACATCTGCCCGGCACTGGCAAAGTCAAACGCCTGCACACTGTCATAGATGGAGATGGCGATAGTCTTAGTCTCTCCTGCGATATTTCCGCCCATCATCAGGACGACACCAAATTCGCCTAAGACATGAGAGAAACAGAGTACTAAAGCAGTCAATACACCCGGCCATACCATAGGCAGCTCAATCTTAAATAACACCTTCATTCGGCTCATTCCGCAGCAGGCAGCCGCATCCCGCACCTCTTCTGGTACCGCCTCGAAAGCTCGCTGTATTGGTTGAACCGCGAAAGGGATATTGACTAGAATTGAGGCCACGACCAAACCGGAGAAATTAAAGACCAGCTGATGACCCAGTAGCTCCTCCAGCATCTGTCCAAGCCAGGATTGACTGCCGAGTCCCACCAGCAAATAGTATCCGATCACCGTAGGCGGCAGCACCAGGGGAACCATGATCAAGGCTTCGACCCAGGATTTACCGGTAAAGTGGTGATAAGCCAGGTAGCGGCTAAGCAAGATGGCGAAAGGGATCAAAATAAGTACTGTGACACTACTCAGCTTGATTGATAACCCGAGTGCTTCCCAATCCATCCGTTAATCACCCGATTTAGTAAAGGTGGATGAGTCAGGCAAACCAAACCCAAACTCGATAAATGTCTGACGGGCAGTCTCGGTTTGCAGGTAGGCATAGAATGCCTTAGCCGTAACACCCGCTTTTTTGGTGAGCACCATACGTTGATATAAGGGAGCGTGAAGTTCGGCTGGTAGTGCCTGGTAGTGACCCATCTGTTGAAATTGAGGCGCTATCGCTAAGGAGAGCGCGATAATCCCCCCTTGGGTCGAGCCACTAACGGCAAACTGAGCCGCTTGCGAGACATTCTCACCATAGATAAGATGAGGCTCAAGAGACTCCCAAAGACCGATATTCTTCAACAGTTCTCGCGCACGTTCGCCATATGGTGCGTGGTCCGGGTTCGCGATGGCAAAGCGCTTCAGCTGACCGCTCTGCAACAAAGACTTCAGGCCATTGAGCTCAGGGTCTATCGCCAGTGGAGAGTTTTTCGGTGCCGCAATAGCTAGCCGTCCGACCGCATAAAGTACCCCTTCATCAACAGTTGCCCCCGACAGGGCCAACTGATGGGTATATCTTTCATCGGCCGACATAAACATTTGAAAGGGTGCACCGTGCTTAATCTGCGCCACAAAATTACCCGAAGAACCGTAAGAGATCCTTACTTTCTGACCCGTATCCCGGGTAAAATTTTTGGCAATTTCATCGAGTGCAAACTTAATATTCGATGCCGCAGCAATCGCAGGTACATCATTACTCGCAGCCTGTGCGCCCATGTTTGAAAACAACAGTAAACTTGCAACACAAAGCGCGACCAGCCCTTTCAACGTCTTCATCACTTCCTTCCCGAAATATGCCAAGCCTTGAAAATAACCCTGATATCCCCAAACCACTTCAAAATGCAGAATTCAGCTATCCTAAGGGAGCTCTGAAGCGAGCATCTTGAGATAGCTTGGGTATAAGCTACTTATCCCACATCTTAGCCGCTTGCTCATCGGCGTCTTTAGCTTCTACCCAGCTCTTACCACTTTCGCCGGCTTCCAGCTTCCAGAAGGGAGCCTTGGTTTTAAGAAAGTCTATCAAGAACTCACAAGCTGCAAATGCCGCTTTACGGTGGGCACTGGTCACACCGATAAACACAATCTGCTCACCCAACGCCATAGTCCCCACACGATGAATAATGGTCACATTATTCAGAGGCCAACGCTCACGAGCTTCGACAGCAATCTGGTTTAATACGGCTTCGGTCATGCCCGGATAATGCTCCAGTGTCAGATCGGTAACCACGCTGCCATCATTAAAATCTCTGACTTTACCGACAAAAGTGACTACAGCGCCATCACTGTTATCATCGGCAATCCGAGCGTACTCTTCTGGCACACTGAAATCTGCAGTTTGTACCAGAACCTTGTTCATATTCGCAGACATGCTCACCCTCCGGTAACAGGCGGGAAGAAGGCCACTTCATCACCATCTTGTACCGGCGTGTCCCAACTACTGATAGTTTGATTGACGGCAACAAGCAACTTATCTGAGGCTAACACCCGGCCCCACTTCTCATCTTTGGCAGCGAGTGCCGCGCGGAGCGTCTCAGCAGAATGTAATTCATCGGTCGCTTCGACCTGAAGGCCACTTTCGCCCAATAACTCTCTAACCTGCGCAAAAAATAATACGTTTATCATAGCTAATCTCTATACCTTAAAATGACCAGACTTACCGCCGCGTTTCTCTAACAGACGTGTCTGTGAGATCACCATATCTTTCTGAACCGCTTTGCACATGTCATAGATGGTCAAAGCCGCAACAGATGCTGCGGTTAATGCTTCCATCTCAACTCCCGTCTTACCCGAGAGCTTGCACAAACTGGTGATGCGGACGCGGTTAAATTCAGGTTGAGCCTCAAGTTCAACTTCTACCTTAGTCAACATCAGGGGATGGCACAGTGGAATAAGATCCGAGGTCTTCTTTGCCGCCTGAATACCTGCAATACGAGCCGTCGCAAACACATCACCCTTGTGATGGCTGCCGCTCATGATCATATCCAGAGTATCTGCAGCCATTTCGATATAGGCTTCCGCTCTGGCTTCTCTCTCGGTTACCGCTTTTTCGGTCACATCTACCATATGAGCATTGCCATCGGCGTTGATATGAGTAAATTCATTCGACATCAGTTTTGACCTTTTACATTAACGCAATTCAAATAGAAAACTCACTCAGTATGCTACTTAGCAATACTGAGACTACGACTTAACCCGATATTTTTTTCACATGCATCACAAAATTACAGGGTCTATGTGTTGCATCTAACTGTTCTTTAATTATCTTTGTCCAACCGGTACGGCAAGCTCCGGTCGAACCGGGCAAGCAAAAAATAGCGGTCTGGTTAGCAAAGCCACCCAAGGCTCTCGACTGCACCGTCGATGTGCCTAATTCGGTATAAGTAACATGACGAAATAGCTCTCCGAAACCCTCTATCTCTCTATCGAACAGGGGCTTGACCGCTTCTGGAGTATTATCTCGCACGGTAAATCCGGTTCCACCGGTAGTGATAATGACCTGCACCTCTTCCGATGCGATCCATTGAGACAATACCGAGCGGATCTCGTATTTATCATCTTTTATCAACTTACGATCGACAAGTGTGTGCCCAGCCTCGATCAGATTATCTTCAAGAAACTGTCCAGAGGTATCCCGGCTAAAATCACGGGAATCTGACAGGGTGAGCACAGCGATGTTTAATGGTACAAATTGGGTATTGGTGCAGTGTCCCATAAATTAATCTCTTAAACTGTAGTTGATAGTAACTCTATGTTTAACGGCAAAATTATACTCATTACCCTGCGTCATGTAGTTGAAGCAGCTCATGAAATGATTAACCAGCGATAGATGTGAAACATAGAGCCATTCGGGACAGTACTTATAAACAAGTATAAGCCTGCCCTCTTTCATCGACTATCCGCCGATGGAAGCTAAATGCTGAGTCACACCTGTGATGCCGTCGTGGAGGAAATGGGTCTCTTTTTTCTGCGCGAGTTGCCCGTGAAGACGTTCAACAAGTTCAGCCTTTTGGCTCTCATGTTGAAGCAGATCTCTGAGATCGACACCATTTTCAGTAAACAGACATAAGTGGAGTTTCCCGTTTGCAGAGACCCGTAGACGGTTACAACTAGCACAGAAGTTTTTCTCATAAGGCATAATCAAGCCGATACGGCCTTTATGGTCCTCATGACTAAAATTCTGAGCAGGGCCGTCATCGGCAGCCGGCTGATCATAGGTCCAGCCCTGTTCAACGAGCTGCGACTTTATATCTGCTCCAGCTAAATGGTGTGCCTGGAAGTAATCATGCCCGAGTCCCGTTTCCATCAACTCGATAAAGCGTAGATCTATCGGCGTATGTTTTATCCAATGCAGAAAACGGGGCAGATCTTTATCATTCAGCCCTTTAAGCAGTACGGCATTGATTTTCACCCGCTCGAAACCCGCCTCGAGCGCCGCATCAATCCCACGCATCACCTCATCAAACTTATTTTCACCGGTGATCTGATAAAACATCTTAGGATCGAGACTGTCGACCGAGACGTTAATCCGTCTCAATCCGGCGTCATACCACTCTTTAGCGTGTTTCTCTAAACGATAGCCATTAGTTGTCGTCGCAATGGTCTTAATCTTATCGTTGTCGGCAACCGCTCGAATGATATCGGTAAAGTCTTTACGCAGAGTGGGTTCGCCACCTGTGATACGGATCTTCTGAGTACCGACCTCTGAAAAAGCGGCGATCAGATTTTCTATTTCGCTTAGCGCAAGAAATTTTGAACGTCCATCGGGACGATAACCATCGGGGAGGCAATAAGTGCATTTGAAATTACAAACGTCTGTAACAGACATCCGCAAATAGTGAAATCTTCGACCAAATTTGTCTTGTAGTTGAGACATGATCACCTTTCCAAGTAAGGGGAGGTGAGAGCATTTCTGTTCACACCCCGGTGGCGTTATTGCCACGGCTTAGCGTCCGTATCTGTTGACGTAGGACAAAAAGCTCGGAGAACCGTCAGGGCTGATTATAGTCCTATTTTTATTTCAATCCATAGCGGAAATGCTGCATTAGTTGCTCAAGATCAATCAGGCGTTAATATTTTGTGACACCCCTCACATACATAATTAGTATCAGATAGACGGTTATCACTGTATAAACTCTGTGCCATCAAGCATTTTTGAGGTATGGTGGATAGACTGATTAAAACACCCGTTTAACGGGGAGAAGTGACCGATTAGAGGTGAAGTGATGGAACGCGAATCGATGGAGTTCGACGTCGTCATCGTTGGAGCAGGCCCCGCAGGCTTGGCAACAGCGTGTCGACTTATGCAGGTATCGAAAGACAGTGGCCAGGAAATTACTGTCTGTGTTGTAGAAAAAGGCTCGGAAGTTGGGGCTCATATTCTCTCTGGCGCGGTATTTGAACCTAAAGTGCTGGATGAACTATTCTCCGACTGGCATGAAAAAGGCGCACCACTTCACACAGCCGTCAAATCTGATGAGATCCATATGTTGAGCTCGGCGACCGCTTCACGCGCCATGCCCAACTCGCTTCTGCCAAAAACGATGCATAATGAAGGTAACTACATCATTAGCGTAGGCAATCTGGCACGCTGGCTAGCCGAACGTGCCGAAGAGCTTGGCGTCGAAATATTTCCGGGCTTTCCGGCAAGTGAACTGCTCTTTAATGAAGATGGAAGTGTCAAAGGGATCTTGATTGGTGACATGGGCATAGGTACCGATGGAGAGCCTAAAGATAGCTTTGAACCCGGCATGGAGCTTCACGCAAAATATACTGTCTTCAGTGAAGGTTGTCGTGGCCATTTAGGCAAACAACTCATCGAGAAGTATCACTTAGATAATGGCAAGACACCACAGCACTACGGCTTAGGCTTTAAAGAGATCTGGAAAGTTCCCGGCGAACAACATGAACAGGGCAAGGTGGTTCATACTGGCGGCTGGCCATTAACCGAAGGCGCATCGGGTGGTGGTTACCTCTATCACCTCGAAGATAATCAAATCGCAGTGGGCCTTATTGTCGACCTGAACTATCAAAATCCGCACCTGAGTCCATTCGATGAGTTCCAGCGCTATAAGACCCACCCGGTCATCTCAAAATACCTGACCGGAGGCGAGCGCATAAGCTATGGCGCACGAGCGATCACTAAAGGTGGCTTAAACTCCCTGCCTAAGATGAGCTTCCCCGGAGGGCTTATTATTGGTTGTAATGCCGGCACCCTGAACTTTGCTAAGGTCAAAGGCACTCATACTGCCATGAAGAGCGGCATGTTGGCGGCAGAAACAATCGCACAGGCGCTTATGGCTGGGGTTGAGGGTGGTAAAGATCTCGACTGCTTCAATGGCAGATTCGAAGAAAGCTGGTTACAGGATGAGTTATATAAATCTCGTAACTTCGGTCCTGCAATGCATAAATTTGGTACCTACCTCGGCGGTGCCTTCAACTATATTGACCAAAACTGGTTTGGTGGCAAGTTCCCCATCACCTTAAGGGATGAGAAACCTGACTATGCTCAAATGGCAGATGTAAGTAGCTATAGTAAGATTGACTACCCTAAACCCGACGGAAAGCTGAGTTTCGATAAACTCTCTTCGGTTTACCTTTCAAATACCTTTCACGAAGAAGATCAGCTGTGTCACCTTCGACTCAAGGATGCACGTATCCCTATCGATGTGAACTTAGTCAGGTTTGATGAACCCGCTCAGCGCTATTGTCCTGCAGGAGTTTATGAGATTATTGAAGAGGAAGGCGAAAGCAAATTCGTCATCAATGCTCAAAACTGCATTCACTGTAAAACCTGCGATATCAAAGATCCTAGCCAGAATATCACCTGGGTGAGCCCGGAGGGAGGCGGTGGGCCAAACTACCCCAATATGTAGCTCATAAGTGGCAAAAAAAGCGCGCTCATCGGAGCGCGTTTTTTTCATGAATTAAAATCAGACGTTGCAATCGAGTCAAAAAATAACCATAATCCTCTTCTCTAATAAAAGCGTTACAAAACAAGCAAACGCTAATTTTTTCTTTCAGAAAAAAAATCCAATATCCTACTAAACTAATATCTGAACGGCTCGATAAACTGTTTAGAGTTCTCTATTTTATTACCAGATCACAGGCTCCATGACTTTGGTAACCGAAGTCCAATCGGTTCAAAAATAAGCAGGTTGCTAACTATGAAATTTAATATGCTCACAATTAAACAAAAGATATTGCTTACGGTTACGCTCGCCGTGTTGTTATCCACGATTCTGGTTGGGGTGCTCAGTCAGCGCAGTGCGAAGGACATTGTAGAGCAGAGAATGTTAGGCTCAGAGATGCCAAACATGTTACAGCAGATCCGTAACAAGGTTGAACTCGATATTTCAACCTTAATGAATGCCGCCGAGCAACTTGCTAATAGCCGCATGTTAATCCAATGGTTAGAAGATGGCCGCCCCGCAGAAAGTGAAGACTTAGTCACCAATCAACTAAAAGATATCACTCAGCAATATGGTCTCGCCCAAGCGTCATTCGCCGATCGTGAAACCGCCGCATACTATACTCAGGATGGTTTCTTGCGTGAGCTCACTCCATCTCAAGATGGCTGGTTCTTCGACTATAAAAACAGTGGCACGGAGCGGATGCTCAATGTCTTTACCGAAGCCAATGGTGATGTGAAGCTATTTATCAACTACCAGCAACCTAATGGCAGAGGCCTGGTCGGCTTAGCTAAATCTCTGGATGATATGGTCAGATTGCTCGCCTCCTTTAAAATTGAAGAGTCCGGCTTTGTTTATCTCGTAGATGCCAAGGGACAGGTCAAATTACATCAAGATACGGCAAAAATTGGTAATGCTGATCTCAATAGCTTCTATCAGAACAGCAATACCAATAGCCTGCTTAATCGCAGTGACTTCAGCTTACTGAAAACCGAGGTAGATGGTGAGGCGATGCTTGTCGCCAGTAGCTATATCCCCTCTATGGATTGGTATTTGATTGCACAGGTACCGGAGGGTGAGGTTTTTGCGCTGCTGGAAGAGTCTGCATACAAGATCTTAATATGGACGATGCTCATTGCCGCAGGCTTCATTGTATTAGCCACCTTTGTTGCCGGCTCAGTCAGTCGCCCCATATCTGTAGTAGCTTCAATGCTGCAAGATATTGGTGAGGGTGAAGGTGACCTGCGTCAACGCCTGCCCGTCGAAGGTAATGATGAGCTAACTCAGCTTGCAAAGGGGTTTAACAGCTTTATCAGTAAAATCCAGGGCTCTATCATTGAAGTAACCGAAACCAGTGAACAATTAAGCCTATCGGCAAAAGATGTCGCCAATCAGGCACAACAGACCCTGTCTGATAGTCAGTTGCAGAAAGATCAGACCATGATGGTGGTTACCGCTATCAATGAGATGGGAGCAACGGTTAACGAAATCGCCGGTAATGCCGCTAAGGCCGCCGATACCGCAAGAAATGCCGATACCGAATCCAATACTGGCCAGGTTGTTGTCACCCGTGCCCGTGATACGATCAACCAACTATCGAATGATGTAGAGCAAGTCGGAGAGGTTATTGAATCTTTAGCGACTCATACTAAATCCATTGGCGGTATCTTAGATGTTATCCGCGCCGTATCTGAACAGACCAACCTACTCGCACTGAACGCCGCAATCGAAGCGGCACGAGCAGGTGAAGCGGGACGTGGATTTGCAGTCGTCGCCGATGAAGTTCGTAACCTTGCCTCGCGCACGGCTGAGTCGACCAATGAAGTACAGATCATGATCGATAAGTTACAGTCAGAGGCTGGCAGAGCAGTCGATGCCATGACCCAGAGTCGTTCCCGCTCGATTGAAGGTGTGACAGCCGTCGATGAGGCGAGTCAGTCGCTATCGGGGATCAGTGAGCAGATTGGTCATATCACAGACATGAACATTCAGGTGGCCGCAGCGACGGAAGAGCAATCAACCGTGGTTGAAGATATCAACCGCAATGTCACCGAGATCAGTGATATAACACAAAGAACTGCGGACACGTCTGAAGCTGTCGCTCAGGCGAGTCAATCACTCAATCAACTTGCTCATCGCTTGGACACTTTGGTGGCGGGCTTTAAGGTATAACGGCAAGAAGAGCAAAGATGACGCGGTGCTGGAAGATGGCCTTCGGCCTAATCGACACTCACGTTATTCTGGCTCTAAAAAAACCAGTGACGAGTTTGCGAGCTTTCCGGGGGTAGCCCCCGGAAACCGCAACTAGTTTCGCGGTTTGATAAACTTGATGGTCATAGGGTATTTGTAACATATTCCCTCACTGGCCTTCATCGCCGCAATAATCGTCACCACGATATCGAACACAGCCAAAAAGCCAACCAGAATAAAGCCTATTCCTACAAACATAAGCACAAAACCAATCATCACATAGATCATCATGCTGATCTTAAAGTTCAAACAGTTACGTCCACACTCATCGACAAATTTAATCTCATCACGCTGCATCAGCCAAACGATTAAAGGACCTAAAATGCTTCCAAACGGTATAATGTAGCCGGCAAAACTGGCGACATGAACCACGATCCCCATGTTTTTCTCACCTTGCGTCAACGCTTGATCTGTCACCTTTTCTTCTCCCTGAAATTAATCTGCCTGCGGACCAAACAGACGCATCTGCCAGTCCTCCATTTTTTGAGTTGCTAATCTTCTTTGTAAGCTGTTAACCCAAGAGCTGGCAAGGCCTTCACAGGAAGCCAGCCTGTCATAGGCGCTAGCATCAAACTCAGATGCAAAGTAGATTGCCATCGCTTCCCTAACGCTGATGTCACTACGGCGTTCGATCAGTGAAACGCCATTATCATGAAAGATATGACCGGGCTTAAGCACGCGATAAAACCAACCACACAGGCCACTGGTCTGCATCGCATAAGCAAACTCTTTATGGCCAAATTGATGATTTAACTTAAAGCATGGCGATCTGGGTTGCGTCACCTGCAGCTCAACATCACCAATGGCTATAATATCACCAATATAGACCTGATTCTCATCCAAGCCAACGGTACTGATGTTCTCCCCCATCGCAGGGGCATCCTTAAACTGAGCCATCATATCCCAGCGACGATACTGCCCGTAATGTTCACGGGGAAAATGATGCAACACACGATCAGGCCCTCCATGGTGACGAGGATCGGCCTGAGCATCACCTAGCACAGTCTCAATTCTGACATCTAACTCGGTAGCAGCCACTTTTTGATCTATGCCGCTGGGAATGCCAGACTCAAGACAGGTTCCACTACCAAGGTACAACCCAGATAACCGGTTTACGAGTACACCTTTCGACATTCACTCTACTCCTGATTACATAACCGACAAGTTATTCCGTCCTGCTCGCCTTTACAAAGCGACGACATACCCATACATGTTGATTCTACCTTTTCCGCTTACTAAAAATAACAATAAGCACACCAAGCTTGCTTATCAATACTTTTAAAGGAACATTTATGCTTTACGCTCGCCGCTTTGCTATTGCCGTCCTACTCACTTTATATGTTTCAGGCTGTGCAACCTCCTACGATACTAAGAAATCTTTTTGGACTTTCGGTAAAGGTTTCGATGTAGCTCAAGTGGATGTAAACAGTTGGGAAATCGGCTTCGTTGGCAATATCAATACTGACAGAGCACTTACACGAAAGTATATAATCAAGAAGGCTGCAGAGCTGGTAGCACAAGGGGGATATCCCTATTTCATCCTGGAAAATGAAAGAGTTGATACAGATGAGGTCAGTTCAACGAGCTCAGGTTATAAAGATAAACACTCTATATCTAATTTTGGTAGTACTTTTCATGAAACAACCACTTCAGTAGAAGTGATAGGATTAATGGGTAACAAAAACCAAAAAACAAAAGTTTACAACGCTCAATACATCATCGACCATGTCCATTTTGACGACTGATTTTCTGCAGGTGCAGGTTAGAAATAAAATTTTATTTCTAACTTGTTTGTCTCATATACGCTAGGAGTGGTAGATTTGTCCGATATAACGCTCGATGCTCAGGAAGAGATGAACAATATAACCGCCGTACTCGTTGAAGATGATGAGAAGATCAGTGAACTGCTGTCATGTTATCTGGAGAAGCAAAATATTCGGGTCACTTGCGTCAATGATGGTGCCGACGCCGTCGCAACCATCATAGATATACAGCCAGATATTGTGATTCTCGATCTTATGCTGCCGAATGTGGATGGATTTACTATTTGTCGTCAAATTCAACCGCAATACCATGGCAAGTTGCTCTTTCTTACTGCCAGTGAAGACGACATGGATCAGGTCGCCGCACTGGAAATGGGGGCAGATGACTTTGTCGTAAAACCTGTGCAGCCCAGGGTGCTTCTCGCCCGACTTCGCATGCTACTCAGGCGCCATGCCGATAGTCCAAAGCCAGTGTCTAAAGAGCTCACATTTGGTGAACTCTATCTGGATAATCAGCGCAAACAATGCCGTCTGGGAACGGTAGATGCTAAGCTCACCAGCAGTGAGTTCGATCTGCTCTGGCTACTAGCTAGCCATGCCGACGAGGTGTTATCCCGTGACTTCTTAGTCAAGACAATTCGCGGCATCGAATACGATGGCATAGACCGCACCATAGATAACAAGATAGTGGTATTGCGCAAGAAGCTCGGTGATAATCCGGCCCTGCCAAGGAAAATAATCACGGTACGGGCCAAGGGCTATCTGTTTGTACCGGACCGCTGGTAAGTTAACTAAGAGTCACTGGAAAACTGATGAAGCGACTGTTTCTACTATCTTATGGAACCATCTTAATTACCTTTTTCATCGCCATGATAGCGATGGATCAACTTGAGCTTTTCTCTACCGACGAACTTGAAGATATTGCATTTGGCAATGAGATATCAGCAACTGCAGGCCTGCTGACTGAGATAGCCGAGCTCAAGGGTCAAGCTCAGGCAGAGCGTTCATTTAAAAGGTTCGCAGATAAGATGCACTTAACCTTAGAAACTTATGAGGAAAGCAGTTCCGAGATCAGTAAGGAGATAAAGGCACACCTCTCAGACAGGAATTTCTTTATCGAAGATGCCGAAGAAGATATTGCCTATCTGGTCTTTGGTGATAAACAAAAGATCTATCTAATTGCTGACGATATGAGCTCCCCATTTATGCAGCAGATGCGTAATAAGGAGTGGCTGATACTGGTGGAGATCTGTACGTCACTCGCTATCATTACTTTTATCGTTCTCTTCTTTCTGGCCAGAAGGTTACGTCGGTTGGAGAATACTTATATTGCCTTCGCCGATGGCGACTTTACCGCCAGAGCATCGACTAAGATGTTCCATAACGTGGGTAAGTTAAATAACACTTTCAATATTATGGCCGACCGAATTTCACAGCTCATCAGTAGTAACCGAAACCTGACCAACGCCGTTGCACATGAATTCAGAACGCCTATTTTTCGAATTCAATGTAATCTGGATATGCTCGATGATTCAAAAGTGCGCCCCGATCAAATGCCTCACCTCGAAGGGATCCAGTCTGATCTGAACGAACTTAACAGCATGGTCGAAGAGTTATTACACTTCTCTAAGCTGGAACGCCTGGATACCAGCTTACCATTGGAACCGACCGACATAGGCCACCTGCTTGAGAAGCAGCTTAACCACCTCCAATTTGAAACCGAGGCTAAACTCACCCTGCACGTCACAGACAACTGCATAGCACCGGTATCGGTGAGGGCATTGCAGCGCGCATTGGGAAATGTCATCCGTAATGGCTATAAATATGCGAACTCTGAAGTGAGAATATCGCTACAGGCAAGCCCGGAAGAGCTCCACATAGCTATTGAAAATGACGGCCCTGATATTCCCATTAAAGACAGAGAAACCATTTTTGACCCCTTCGTTCGCCTGGACAAATCGAGAGACAGACAAAGCGGCGGACATGGACTGGGTTTAGCTATCACTAAGCAGATAATAAAACAGCACAAGGGCCGCATCTACATCTCTGACAGTAAGATGGGCGGAGCCTGTTTCAATATCAAGCTACCATTATAGTCCTCAGCAGATGACCATAAACATATAGAGACCTCCTACGGCACTCAGCTAATTGCATCCTGGCTTTTCTCCGGAGAGTGAGCTCGGTCTATGTCAGGGATATTGGCATACAAACTCATACATACTCATTCTGGTTCACCTTGCATATCCTTAGCATAATGAGATTTCAATGCTGGAGGCCATATGAAGTGTATATTTCTCACCACAATGCTAATCGCCGCAACGCTTAGCAATAAGGAGGCACACGCCCCCCAAATAGCACCGCATCTGGTAGCCTCTGATGCTATAGATAACCACATCGAAGAGTATTATCGTCAGCGACAAGCTTTGGTTCTCAATTTCAAGAACCATAACCATCCAATCCACCTAATAAAAATCACCAAAACGGCACTAATAGTAGGCTACGAAAATGGAATAGTAGTAATGGGGTTCAATCAGACTAAGGGGCAACCGACGAGCCAACTGAGTGTTTATGAAGGCCAGTTTGATTCAAGCCCATTTGATTCGAAAAAGTTTGATATCACATCCCTAGAAAATGCCGACAAAATATATGCCTCCACCGATGTCTCCATTGCTCAGGATAAAAATAATCAGATCTATATTAGTAAACTAAAGGAACACAATGGTTCAGAATCTTTCACGGCAAGAGTCGTTTTTAACAAGACTCTGATGGCTGGACCTCAATATCATTCGAATATTGAATCGATAGACCGAAATTAAAACAGAGCCGGGCTACTCAATGGGAGAGAACTACCTGATCGCGTCCCAACTCTTTTGCTTGATAAAGAGCAACATCGGCACGATTTATCAACTCATTAGGCTTTTCGGTGTGATTATATTCCGCAACTCCAGAGCTCACAGTCACACAGATCTCATGCTCATTGACTCTAATCTTTCGCTTGGCAATTTTTCCCCTGATCCGCTCTGCGACGTCGACGGCGTGGCTTAACTCCAGGTTTGGCAGCAATAACAGAAACTCTTCTCCTCCCCAGCGACAAACCACATCTTTCTCTCTTAGCTGATTTTTTAATACGCTGCTCACTGTTTTAATCACCAGATCACCTATGTTGTGACCATAAGTGTCATTCACCCTCTTAAAGAGATCGATATCGAGTAAAATAATTGAAACCGGAGCCTCATTCTCATCGGCCTCGACCATCGCCTTTGCAAAATACTCTTCGAATACTTGCCGATTGGCAACGCCCGTCAGTTTATCTGTCGAAGCCATAAACTCCAGTTTTCGCTGGTAGCGCCCCAGCGTTAAGTTTGCGACCAATAAAATACCGATAGTCACAATAAAGCTGATGGCAAGGTTCGCCCAAAAGGTGGTTAGTAATCTCTTCTCACTATCGACCTCCTCCTGTTCAACCATCAAGTACCATTTAAACTCAGGGACTAAACGGCTATTAAGATAGACTGTTTTCCCATCCCGAATATAGGACAATGACGCACTCGGACTGGTCAGAATGCGTGTTGCCAGCTTTTCCAGCCCCTTAGTACCCTGTATTGTCTCCTCCCCGGAAAAAGCTTCACCATGAAGAGTGACACGACCCTCTCGGTCAACAAAATAGACATGCCTGTTATAGCGCTTCTCATATCGTTCAATTAAGGTTCTAACTCTATCTACGGCAAGACCTACCCCGGTAACACCTATAAACCCACCTTCGAAATCGAAAACTTTATAATTAACGTACACGACAGTCTTCTCGTCGTCGGTGGAACCCGGACCTATATTAACTTCATAAAGCTCTGAAGTGGCTAGTGATCTAACTCGAAAATACCACGCATCTTCGGGATCAATATCTTTAATCTGTTTCAGGATACCTGAGGAGTGGTAGTAATTTCTGGATTTTTCAGATACGAAAAAACTGGTCACGGTATCGTATTTATCCTGAATTTCTCTAAGGTAATGGATCAGCTTCTCTGGCCGCTCCTCTCTATTAATCGTCCAATCACGAACAAAGGTATCCTGTGCCATCAACGAGGAGATAAAGATGGGTTGCAACAAGTCTTGTTGAATTTCCGAATAGATATTGTCACTGGTCAGAGGTAAGGTATTTTCTTCAATTTGCTCACTCAGAGAACTATGGGCAACTTGATAACTGATCCCGCTGGTCGCGATGAAGGCACCGAAAAGCAGAACGGAGAGGATCCAGACAAACTTTTTCTTGTCATTCCAAATTGTCTTACCCATCTACAATTATCCTGTTATGAACACTCACCTTCCACATGGCATATCCCCGCTGAACTCGAATAGCGGATCTGTAGCATCGAATTTAAGCATAGTCGTAAATGAGTCAGGAGATGATCAGATAAACCAATCAGATAAAAAAATGCCCCGTTGGGGGAACGGGGCAAACAGATGAAAAACAGCTAAAAACTATGAAAGAACAGCAGTAGGAGAACCCATAGCCCAGAGAATAGAAGGCAGGTGTCACAGCCGAATGACAGAAAAGTGATACATTTATGACAAGCTCCCCACTCTGCAAAGTAAATTTAAAGTTTTAAGCCAATAGCCTGATCTCATCCATTCAGATATTGTTTCAATGCCGCTCCGGGAATGGAGCTAGGAGTCGCAACCGCAAAGGCGGCCCAGGTCGAGCCCTCTTTCATCGAGTCGGTGATTGTCAGACCTGTCGCCAACCCATGAATTAGCCCCGAAGCATAAGCATCGCCGGCCCCGGTAGTATCGACAACCTCAGAAGTTACCGCCGCGACGGTTTGGCAACCGTCCTCACTGTACAAATACGCGCCGTCGACCCCATCAGTCACAATAAAATACTTCAATGACTCTCCGGCAATACTCTGTCCGTACTCCCAGGTAGACAGCTCACTTCGTCCCTGCATATCAGTTTTTGATGCAATCAATATATGACAGGGTCTGAGACGCTCATCCTTGGCAAGTTGCGCCAGAACTAAGCTGTGATTCAAAGCCGTTTTCGCCCAGCTCACCGAGCCTTCTGCCGATGAATTAAAGTATACGGCATCCCATTGATCCCATACCGGAGGAGCCGGCAGCTCAAAGACAGGCCTTTGTGGACGAATAATCGTTCGCTCGCCATCGGGAGTCATCACCAACAACATCTCACAGCTGCTCTCCTCATGGCGCTGAATAAGGTGGCAATCGATCCCCTGAGTGCTTGCTTCGGCAAGTAGCCAATCACCAATCTTATCGCGACCGACCTGGCTTACTAATGCAACTCTATGATTTGCCCACACCAATCCCAGTCCGGTATTAGCTCCACCGCCACCCAACCTTTGTCCTCCATCTTGATAGTGAAATCGCCCGCCCGTCTGCAGAGGCTTATCGAGCTCTAAGATTCGATCACAATTCAAGTTAGCAACCAGAAGGATATTAGCCATTGATGCTCCAGAAAGTAGATATCATCTAATGATGGTAAAGGAATATAGGCCGGACGCATATTCCCAAATAGTAGAAAGTGTGCAGACATCTATATTTATTAATATAAATATTACCCTCCATGTCCCGTTCTCCACTCGGAGGCTAACATGGCATACTGAAACTCGCTGCCCCAGGAACCTTTAAAGAAAACATTTTCAATGAAGTGCGCCTCCCGACGGAGCCCGACTCTCTCGAGCAGTAACCATGAAGGCACATTGTCACTGTCTGTGGTTGCAATGACTCGATGGGGTTTTAACTCACTGAACAGATAAGCCAACAGCCCTAAAACAGCCTCAGATGCATAGCCTTGCCCCTGAAAATCAGGGGCAAAGGTAAAACCTATCTCAATCTGTTGTCCATCGATAAAATGTACCGCAAGATCCCCCAACATCTGTTGAGAGTCTTTTTCTCCTTTCGTTACAATCGCCAATTGAAACCAGTGGCCCACGGTAGCAAAGGGGACCTTCTTCATCTCTTCATACAGGGCCAATGCATCCTGATAACGGTATTCGGTCCAACTCTGGTAGCGGGCGACCTCAGGTAGGGCGCGATATTCAGCGAATGCCTCTAGATCGGCAGACTCGAACTCTCTACAAATAATACGTTCAGTCTGGAACAATGGTTTCATTTTCAACTCCAAAACAAATATCAGGCTTGGTAATATCGACCAGTGGGCGCCGCGGCAAAAAGAGACATTGCAGCTTGCATCTCATCTTGAGGAAAGTGTTCTACTGAGGCTCGATGATCTTCGATTGAAACCCAGCGCTCTATTACGGCAAACTGCATCGGCTCATCTTGCCTGCTTAGTACCTCATAGGAGATGCAACCTTTCGAACCAGTAATATAGGCGGTGAGGGATATTAAAAACTGATGTAAGGCGTCACCCTGCCCCTCAGCAGCCTGAAACTCTCCTATTCGAACAATCATTTAGACTTCCCTTCCTCAAAAATTAGCCTCTGATCTCCCAAATTACCTGAAAAGAAAATATTAGCAACAAGACCTTACTCAAGCCTGACAGTCGATAATCGATGAGGTTAACCAATCTTTTTGTAAGAGATCTCTCAATACCCTGTCTGAGATTGCCATCTAAAGAAGCTTGAACAAACGAATATAAAACGACCAAAAATAAAATTATCAAACACTTAATGCCAATTGATATTGGCTCAATTCGTTCAGCCCGTTTTCACTCCCCCCTAACCTTCAACTTAAATGGCTAATATAGAATTTCACAACGGATGTAGGATTGTTGAATGGACTCAATAATTAATTTGGAAGAATATTTTGAGCTTACAGGTTCGCCAGAGAGCAAGCTCAAGCGCTATCAAGCCTGTCTGCAGGAGTTTGATCGCCTCAACTACGATGACCCCTTTATCAGGCAGATACGCAACGAAGTCGTTATCTTAGAAAAGAAACTTAAGCTTCCGCTAAACTGACAACTTGGAACACACGCCCTTGATAGGTATGCAGAATCCAGCAGCTTGATTGCTCTCCCCCCCCCAAAAAAAAAGGCACTACCAGCACTGACGAAAAAAGTCGATAAAGGCCCTGATTTTAGCCGGAAGATAAGAGAGCTTTTGATAGTAGCCCCACATAGAGAATTGCTGGCTCGTGGCCTGACTCAAGATAGGTATTAAGCTTCCACTGTCCAGCTCCCTCTGCACTATCATCTCTGGAATATAGATGATACCTCCCCCCTGCACGCCAGCTTCGACAATAACTTCTGTATTATCACTCACTAAGATGCCATTAACTTCAACGCTTTCACCACTTGAGAACTGCCAAACAAAAGGCTTACTCTCTTTTCCGTAACAGAGACATGTATGCATATTCAGTTGCTCCAAGGTCTCAGGCATACCATTACGAGCAATATACTCAGGCGAAGCAAATAGGCTGTTATGGTAATCACAAAGCGCTACACCAACGAACGTTCCCGAATCAAACTTATCGATATGTCTGGCCAGTGAGATATCTGCACTGCGCAGTGGAAGACTGTCGTAATCGACCGACTGTAATACCAGCTTGATATCAGGGTATCTGGCATTAAATCTGGGTAACATGGGCATCAATACCCGACTCAGAACAGGTGCGGGCGCGGCAACAGTAAGGCTACCGCCAGGAGATTCTCCCAGGGAGACAGTCTCATCCAGCAGGGCCTCCCACTGACTACTTATCTGCCGTACCTCTTGATAAAAATGCTCACCGGCTTCAGTTACAGCCAAGCTACGCGTAGATCGCTTAAGCAGTTGAACTCCCAGGCTCGACTCCAGCTCGGCCAGGCGTTTACTCACTGCCGATGGACTGATATTCATGGCCCTAGCCACCGACACCATAGAGCCCATCTCAACCACGCGTTTGAACATCTGCGCCTTCTCAAATGGCCCCATATTATTTCCTTTCAAGAAACTAACAATTCACTAAATGGTAGATTATCCATTTAACAATAACAATTAGACTCATCCCAATACAATATCAGTGAATAGAACCGATAGATGAGGGCAATAAATGATGTACATAATTGAAACCGTAAGCTGGACGGCGAAGGCCGGTGTGGAACGAACCGAGATGGTGAACGCTGTAGAGCGGATGGTATCCGACTTAGAAAAAGTCCCGGGATTCAGGTACCAATCACTTTCATTGAAAGAGAGTACTGCAAAAAACAGCGATGAGAGTGGCACTCCCGATCAGTGGCTACAACTCTATTACTGGGATAGCGTCGAGACGGCTCACAACTCCAACGCTCTAATGGCACCAACGGCTTCACTCTCCCATCTGATCAGCTTAATAGAGCCCAACACCATAGCCATAGATGTTTTCATTCCCCAACAGCAATCATCACAACTCACACTAAGCTGAGTTAACTAGGCCACGACGGCGTGCCTCACCGCTGGCTTGTCAGCAAACAATACAGAAGAAAAAATACGCAAAAAAAAGGTTGAAGCAAAGCTTCAACCTTTTAGTTCAGGAAGTATGGAGTCTACATGTCACAGGGCTTCAGTGGCTTACGCAGTTGAGCACGCACATTATCCATACCTGAGTAAAACTCTTTCATCATCAACAGGCCCATCATCTTACCGTTATCTGTGACAATCAAGTTGTCGGGATCGGTAGGGTCATTCTTAATTGCGCCAATCACCTTCATAGAGGTCATCTCTTTAAACAGCGCCGTATCTAAGTTTACGCCGAAGGTCTCACGGAAATACTTACGGGAGAGGCGACCGGAGAACATGCCCAGCAGGAAGCGATACTGCATCACATCTTTCTTACTGTAGTTCTTCTGCTGCTCGACGCCCATGCGGCCCGCTGCAATATTCTCCTGGTACTTGCGCAGTGAGAAATTATTCACATATAGGGTGTCATCGAGGAAACTGAATGAGCCAGAACCAACACCCAGATACTCATCATAATCGATGACATACTCATCGAACCCTTCGTTGTTTGTCTTACCAAACGCCCAGGCTGAAAGCTGATTGTATTGCCCATTCAGGCTATTTAGAATTTGACGATACTGACGTGCCATATCACCTTGAGGAGCCGCCAGCTTTCCCTTCACACTCTTACGGGTCTGGTGGGTGATCATCAGAGGATAGGTCGTGATCTGACGTGGATCGAGTTTCGATGCCATATCGAGGTCATATTGAATGACTTCATCGGTCTGCCCGCGGAAACCAAAGATCAGATCCACGTTAATGATCGGAAACAGCTCTTTCGCCGCCATAATCTTATCGAAGGTCTGCTGGCCCGAGCCAAACTTCTCGATGCGGTCTGTCATTGCCAGGATATCATCATTGAAGCTTTGAACACCGATAGACATGCGGTCGACTAAACCTTCGAGCTGTTTAAACCCCGGGCTATCAAGATGCTGAGGGTCCGATTCACAGGAGACCTCTTTAATGCTCGGGAATAGCGTCTTAGCATGCTCAATGGTTCGGGCAAGCTCATCTTCCAGTACAGTTGTGGTACCACCGCCTATGTACATAGACTCGAAGTCATAACCTAGCGACTTAACCATATCCATCTCTTTTCTGAGCGAGATGAAATAGGCTCGCGCCTTATCTTCTTTGAAGATAAAACGATGGAAGGTACAAAACGAACAGAGCGTATGACAGAAAGGGATATGCGCATAGAGCATATACTTCTTGCCTTCAACCGGCGCAGGCATCATGTCGGCTGACTGAGTATCCAACCGTAGATTCTTATCCACATAGAACTGCATAACCCGCTCCATAGAGCTAAGCATCCAGTTGGGCACAGTGATATCAGCCTCATAAGGTTTAATGATTTCACTGCTAGCCGTTTGAATAATTGAAGACATAAAGATTCCTACCTGAGCTATCTATAAGTAGCGTCAGAAAATTGAAGAACAACACTCTAAATTTACGAATGATACCCGGTAAATAAAAAAACCACTTTGAAGCATAAAAGTATCATTTGAGAAGGTTCCAAAACGTGAACTGGTTATAAGTTACTGTCACCTAACAAGGAAATCTAGAGATTTTTGTTAAGCAAGTCATGTTTTAGCGATTAACAAAACTAAGCGCTTGAAAACTGCTCTTGCTTAAAGCGTTCACACTTTCCAGCAAAGAAACATTCGCGGCTAAAGCCGCTCCTACCTGGATAGCCTCCGGAGATGACAAGCAACTCAAGCATCCGGCCGATACAAAAACACCCCGCTAGTAACCCAACGGGGTGCTTTATTAAAATCGATTCTAGTTTCTAGAACCTAGGTACTAATCTTTATACTTAAGCGTACCGTTCTCTTTGATCTCATCGAACCAAAGGTTGTGGTGCTGGCTTGCCCAAGTCTCGTCACAATATCCGGATACCATACACTCCATACCACCTTCAGACATAACCGTTGCCATAAAGATATGGACGATTGAGAAAGCGGTAATAATGATGGCACTGACAGAGTGAAGCACGAGTGCAATCAGGCTCAGTGTACGGCTAGGCTCGAACAAGTTCGGGAATAGCAGCAACATGCCGGACGCTGAGATAACCAAGCCAAATACAGCAAAGGCCCAGAACCAGAGTTTTTCACCGGCGTTAGCAAAACCGGCATCCGGATGCTTACCCTTGAATGGACCGAAGTTGATGTAACCACCAACCACCATCATCCACTTAAGATCATACATCTTAGGTAACTGGTTTTTAGCCCAAAGTGTAGTCATCAAGGCCCAACCCAACATGAATGGGATAGCCATGAAGTCATGCACTTGCTTAGCGGCATAGACAAATCCTGCCCACAAACCTTCGCCAATGTATGGCTGGAAGAAGAAACGTCCGGCCAACAGAGTGAGACCCGTCAGAATCAATAACAGGCAAGGAATAGCACCTAGCCAGTGAATCGACACATCAAACTTAGACCAGCGATAAACCAGCTTGCCTGAGAAACCACCGTGAAGTTTAGAAATACCATTCACTTTGATAAACAGGACGAAGATGATGATCATACCGAATAGCGCAGCCGTTAATGCCGGCGCTAGCAGATCACTACGAAGTTCTAAAACACGTAGGTCATAGGTATTGATCGGCTGATTGTGGAACTCACCATGAGAGGTAGTTACACCTGTGGCACCCGCCTTTAACTGAGACCAAATTTGGCCGTCTGTTGCGACAGGCTGCTCAGCTCCTTGTGAAGAGCCAGCTTGAGCTAGGCCAATAGCACTAAACATCAGCACTAAAGTTAAGCCAATCTGCTTGAACCAATTGTTCATATTACATCCTTATCTTCCACACCATGTCACCATGGCGTGGATTTTTGGGCTGAATACAGACTAGGGATTAACCCCAGATTGCATTTTTAGAGCCACGGTATGCAACACGCTCACGGTAGATTGACGAGATAATCTCAGCATCACCCGCAAGTAACGACTTAGTCGCACATAACTCAGCACACATTGGAAGTTTACCTTCAGCGATACGGTTTGAACCGTACTTCTGACGCTCTGCATCTGAATGGTTCTCTTCAGGACCACCGGCACAGAAAGTACACTTATCCATCTTGCCACGGCTACCAAAAGCACCCTTTTTAGGGAACTGAGGCGCGCCGAATGGGCAAGCGTATAAACAGTAACCACAACCGATACAGGTATCTTTGTTGTGTAGCGTTAAACCATCTTCAGTCTTGTAGAAGCAGTTCGCAGGACATACTGCCTGACAAGGTGCATCGGTACAGTGCATACAAGCCACTGAGATAGATGCTTCACCAGGTTGACCATCATTGATAGTCACTACGCGGCGACGTTGAATGCCCCATTCCAGAGCAGAGTCGTTTTCGTTCTTACAAGCGGTGACACAACCATTACACTCGATGCAGCGCTTGGTATCACACAAAAATTTCATTGTAGCCATAACGGCATTTCTCCTAGCTTATCTGCACTTACGCTTTTTCAATCTGACAAAGCGACGACTTGGTTTCCTGCATCTGAGTCACAGGGTCATAACCATAAGTCAATGCAGTGTTCGCTGACTCACCAATAACATAAGGAACCGTACCTTCAGGGTAGTTTGGTGCAAGGCTCTCGCCGTGCATCTCACCCGCGAAGTGATATGGCATCCAAGTTACACCAGGCTTAACACGCGGTGTCACCATAGCTTTAATCTTGATTCGGCCACCTTCTGCACCTTCCAACCACACGGTGTCACCATCGCGGATCCCGCGATCGGCAGCATCAGCAGGGCTTATCTCAACAAACATCTCTTGTTGAAGCTCTGCAAGCCATGGGTTACAACGAGATTCTTCACCACCACCTTCATACTCAACCAGACGACCAGAGGTCAATGCCAGCGGGTACTGACCTGTCATGTCTTTCTCTTGGATTGACTTGTACAGAGTCGGCAGACGATGAACTTGCATGTCATCATAAGTTGGGTATTTAGCAACAAGATCACGACGTGGCGTATATAACGGCTCACGGTGAACAGGCACTTGATCCGGGAAGGTCCAAACGATACAACGCGCCTTAGCGTTACCATAAGGAATACAACCGTGCTTCATAGCGACACGCTGGATACCACCGGAAAGGTCGGTCTTCCAGTTTTTGCCTTCAGCTTCAGCCTTCTCAGTCGCTGTCAGGTCATCCCACCAGCCAAGTTGCTTAAGCATCTCTGCGGTGAATTCCGGGTAACCATCTTGGATTTCAGCGCCTTTAGAGAAGCTACCTTCGGCCAGTAAGTTCTTACCCTTGTATTCCACACCATAACGGGCACGGAAGTTACCACCACCCTCAAGTACATGCTTGTGCGTGTTATAAAGGATCTGAGTACCAGGATGCTTCTGCTCCGGAGTACCCCAACAAGGCCAAGGTAGACCGTAAGTATCGCCCTTAGCAGGACCACCTTCGGCTTCAAGAGTCTTATTGCTGAACGTACCCCAGTTTTGGGTGTGCATCTTCAGACGCTCAGGGCTTTGACCCGACATACCGATAGTCCACATACCGCGGTTAATCTCGCGAGTGATATCTTCGATAACCAGAACGTCATTAGCATCTTTAGCGATACGCTTAGTGTATTCGTCGGCGAAACCAAGCTTCTGAGACAGACGGTACATGATCTCAAGGTCAGTCTTAGACTCGAACAATGGTTCGATAACCTTTTCACGCCACTGTTGGCTACGGCCAGAGTTAGATACTGAACCTTCAGTTTCGAACTGAGTTGCCGCAGGAAGCAGGTAAACACCATTTTGGCGACGGTGCATAACACCCGCCATAGTTGGGAATGGATCCACAACCACTACAGTATCCATCTTATCCAGTGCATCACGAACTTCACGCTGACGGGTTTCGGTGTTAACCGATTGTCCCCAGAAGAATGCCATGCGAACACGGTCTTTCTGAGCTAGTTTCTCAGGCGTTTCTAACACACCATCATGCCAACGAGAACAAGGAATACCAGGCGTGTTCATTGGAATACGGCCTAGGTATGAGTTTTGGTCGAAGCGACCCTTAACCCAATCAAACTCCAGATCCCATACATGAGACCAGTGCTTCCAAGAGCCGGTCTTAAGACCGTAGTAGCCAGGTAGCGTATCGAATAGCAGACCTAAGTCGGTCGCACCCTGTACGTTATCGTGACCACGGAAGATGTTAGTACCACCACCTTTAACGCCCATGTTACCCAGCGCAAGCTGAAGGATACAGTAAGCACGAGTGTTAGCATTACCTACGTGATGCTGAGTACCACCCATACACCAAACTACGGTGCCGGGACGGTTTTCAGCCATAAGCTTAGCGGCTTGGTAAACCTGCTCTTCGCTTACGCCGGTAATATGCTCAACTTCTTTAGGTGGGAACTTCTTCGCCTCTTCGCGAATAGTTTCCATCTCGAACACACGCTCTTGGATAAATGTCTTATCTTCCCAGCCGTTCTCAAAGATGTGCCAAAGCATACCGTAGATGAATGGGATATCAGTACCTGGGCGTAATGCACAGTGCAGATCAGAGTGAGCGGCAGTACGTGAGAAACGAGGGTCGACAACGATAACTTTAGCGTTGTTCTTCTCTTTCGCTAGCAAGATATGCTGCATTGCAACAGGATGCGCTTCGGCCGGGTTTGCCCCGATGAAGAAGATTGCATTAGCATTCTGAATATCGTTGAAAGAGTTGGTTTGCGCACCGTAGCCCCAAGTGTTAGCAACACCGGCTACCGTGGTAGAGTGACAGATACGTGCTGAGTGGTCGACGTTGTTCGTGCCCCACATAGCCGCAAATTTACGATACATGTAGCAGCCTTCGTTCGAGAACTTAGCGCTACCCATAAAGTAAAGTGAATCAGGACCTGACTCTTTACGGATATCCAGCATCTGGTCGCCGACTTCGTTGAAAGCCTGTTCCCAAGATAGTTTCTTCCACTTGCCATCGACAAGTTTCATTGGATACTTAAGACGTTTCTCACCGTGACCGTGTTCACGCAGTGCAGCACCTTTCGCACAGTGTCCACCGCTGTTGAATGGGTGATCGAATGCTGGCTCCTGACCGGTCCAAACACCATTTTGTACTTCGGCATATAGACCACAACCTACCGCACAAGCACTACAAACGGTACGCTTGATCTCGATTGGCGCATTGTGTGGGATATCTTTGGCTTCAGCACGACGCATCATGCCTGTACCCAAAAGTGAAGCTGCTGCGATACCACCGGTAGTGATACCTGCATGCTTCATAAACTGACGACGGCTGATCCCTAAAGACTTCTTCTCAACTTTAGGTGCCGCGTTGGATTTGCGAGTTAATTGCATCGCTCGATTTCTCCTAAATTAGCTACGCAAGCTATTGTAATAACTGCGGATATGAGCAGTTTCATGGTAGCCATCAGCACTCTTAGTGCTTACATTGCTTTCTGTTGCTTGAGCGGCACTGATACCTGTAGCAGCAAGGGCGACGCTCGCCGTACCGCCTACAGTTAGTGCTTTCAGCAAAGATCTGCGATTCAGATCAGGCTGTTGCTTCTTCATTATGACTCCGGGTATCAAAGGGGAACTCCCCTATTTGTTATATTTTGATGCATTTGACTGAGCTGGACAAAATAGACAAGTCCCCCTTAAGTTAATAAAAAGTAACAACCTCTTAAGGAATCTTGTTTATGTTGAGCAACCAGCAAAACACGGGTGCAATATAAAACAAAAAATGAAGAGAAAAACTTGATCTGACTCCTATTAGATATATCAAAGAACCTAAAACCGACCCAAAGTGTTAACTCAATCATGCTTTGGAAATCTGTTCATTTCTCCTGCATAAGTTCTCAATAGAAACCAAACCAAACTTGTTACAAGGCTGTACACCAACATGTTAATACTTAAGAATAAAAATAATTAAAAATGGTTTTCAACATCTGAATTTTTGAAGCGTTAAAGTGATACGTTTTGACTAAAAAGTCAGCACGATAAAATGCAGATTTGAAGGTTAAATGGAGAAGTAAAAAGCTGTAAATTTTAAGTTAGAGACAGAGCAGAGAAAGGTGCGAGGTGCGAGGTGCCAGCAGAATAACGAGCAAGATTCGCGGCTAAAGCCGCTCCTACACGGAGAATGTCCCGCACCAACTATCAGACACAAATCCCTTCCTTCTACCTCCATGTAGATCAGGGATAATTATATCCATATACAAATACCACAGTTTTCCATCCATGGACGGTGGCATAAGTGTTCCAGACACAAAAACGCCCCGGCTTATTCGACCGAGGCGTTTTTACTTATGACTTACAGCTTAAGACTTATAGCTCGTAGCTCGTAGCTCGTAGCTCGAAACTAAAAGCTAGTCTTTGTATTCCAAAGTACCGTTAGCCTTAATCTCATCATACCAAAGGTTATGGTGTCTGCTTCTGTCAAGAGTGCCCAGTTCTCAATGATGCGTGAGCATCAAGCACCAGCGGCCAGACACGAATCCTTTCCTTCTACCTCCATGTAGATCAGGGATAACTCTCCTCGATAAGAGTATCTGACCTCCAGGGATGGAGGAAATGCCAATAAATATCGGGAATATTTATGGCCATATACAAAAATGCCTCAACTGAAACCAGACGAGGCATTTTTCTTATGACTTACAGCTTAAGACTTATAGCTCGTAGCTCGTAGCTCGAAACTAATAACTAATCTTTGTATTCCAAAGTACCGTTAGCCTTAATCTCATCATACCAAAGGTTATGGTGTTGCACGGCCCAGTTCTCATCACAGTAACCAGACTTCATACACTCCATGCCACCTTCACTCAATACTGTCGCCATCCAGATATGTACGATAGTAAATGCGATAATGATGATCGCGCTGATAGCGTGTATCAGTAGTGCCGCAAAAGATGCTTCACGTGGAAGCTCTAAGCCAGGCAAAACTAACATCATGCCTGAAACACTGATGAACAGCCCGAACAGGGTAAGTGTCCAGAACCACATCTTCTCACCGGCATTAGCAAAACCACTATCAGGATGCTTACCCTTGAATGGACCGAAGTTGATGTAACCACCAACCACCAGGAACCACTTCAGGTCATACATCTTAAATGTTTGCAGAGGCATCCATTTAACGACACATAAGATCCACGATACGATAAACACCGGGCCCACGTAATCATGGATAAACTTACTGGCGTTAATCAGTCCGGCCCACATTCCTTCACCCACATAGGGTTGCAGAATATGTTTACCCAGCATGATGTTGATACCGGTGAATATTAGTCCCAGACAAGAGATAGCTAATACCCAGTGGATCCACAAGTCAGCCTTAGACCAACGTAATACCATTTTGCCTGAATAGCCCTTACTTAATTTAGAAGGACCATTAACAAAATAGAAGACAACGAAAGCACCAAATACACCCAATACCGCCAAACCCATTGCAGGAGTGAGGTATTGATTTTTTATCTCAGTTGCCTCAATCGCCGATACGTTTATCAGAACGCCACTTTCAACGCCCTTCTTGGTGGTATAGCCAGAATCACCAGACTGCACAGCGCGCCATAGATCGGCATCGCTAGTGTTGGCCATCTGTTGGCTGGTTTGATCATCGACAGCAAGCGCCGATGTGCTCAAACCTAACCCCATAGTTAAAACAAAAGGTAAAACCAGCAAAGCAAACAGGCCACGCAGTGATTTTAATAACATAGTCACTCCTTTATCGGACTAGTAACAGGGCCATGAACTGAGTTCACGGCCCTATTTGTCCTACGCGCCAGTCTTAGGGGTGTAACCCCATATCGCATTTGGATTGCCACGTGCGACAATACGCTCACGATAGATGCTAGAAACGATATCTGCATCACCCGCTAACAGCGACTTAGTTGCACACAGTTCAGCACACATAGGCAACTTACCTTCAGCCAGACGGTTTGAACCGTACTTCTGACGTTCAGCATCTGAATGAGTCTCTTCCGGGCCACCGGCACAGAAAGTACACTTATCCATCTTGCCACGGCTACCAAAAGCACCCTTCTTAGGGAACTGAGGCGCACCGAATGGGCAGGCGTAGAGACAGTAACCACAACCGATACACGTATCTTTGTTGTGTAGCGTTAATCCGTCTTCAGTCTTGTAGAAACAGTTTGCTGGGCAAACCGCCTGACAAGGTGCATCGGTACAGTGCATACATGCCACTGATAGAGATGCTTCACCTGGCTCACCATCGTTAATTGTTACTACGCGGCGACGTTGAATACCCCACTCGAGAGCGGAATCGTTTTCGTTCTTACAAGCAGTGACACAACCGTTACACTCGATGCAGCGTTTGGTGTCACACAGAAATTTCATGACTGCCATAATGGCTTATCTCCTCATCAAGTTCAGTTAGGCTTTGGTGATCTGACACAAGCTAGACTTAGTCTCTTGCATCTGAGTCACAACATCATAGCCGTAGGTCAATACTGTGTTAGCCGATTCGCCAATCACATATGGTACTGTACCTTCAGGGTAATTCTTCTCTAGGCTTTCACCTTCGAATACACCCGCGAAGTGGTATGGCATGAAAGTCTCACCATTTATCACACGTGGGGTTACCATGGCCTGAACTTTAATTTTTGCGCCTTCCGGACTGTGAACCCAAACATCGTCACCGTCACGAAGACCACGATCCGCCGCATCACCCGGGCTGATTTCGATGAACATCTCTTGTTGAAGTTCAGCTAGCCAAGGGTTAGAACGGGTCTCTTCACCACCACCTTCATATTCCACTAATCGACCAGAGGTCAATGCCAGTGGGAAGTCTTTAGCGAAGTCCTGATCCTGAATAGTCTTATACAGGGTAGGAAGACGTGCAACCATACGGTCTTCGTAGGTTGGGTACTTAGATACCAAGTCACGACGAGGCGTATAGAGTGGCTCACGGTGCACTGGAATATCATCAGGGAAGTTCCAAACGATACAACGCGCTTTTGCGTTACCGTAAGGCATACAACCATGCTTGATAGCCACACGCTGAATACCACCGGAAATATCAGTCTTCCAGTTTTTACCTTCTGCGTGCTTCTTCTCTTCAGCCGTCAGGTCATCCCACCAGCCAAGTTGCTTAAGCATGTCAGCGGTAAATTCTGGATAACCATCCTGAATTTCAGCGCCTTTAGAGTAAGAACCTTCGGCAAGAATGTTATTACCATTATGCTCAACACCATAACGTGCACGGAAGTTACCACCACCGTTCTTAACTTCACGATCGGTACGGTAGAGGATCTGTGAACCAGGGTGCTTCATCTCTGGCGTACCCCAACATGGCCAAGGCAGACCGTAAGTCTCACCTTTAGCTGGGCCGCCTGGTGCTTCAAGCGAGTTGATATCGAAGGTACCCCAGTTTTCCTGGTGCATCTTCAAACGCTCTGGGCTCTGACCTGTGTAACCAATGGTCCACATACCGCGGTTGAATTCGCGGGTCATATCTTCAATCAATGGCTCATCGCCGTTAACCTTAATATGCTTACAGAACTCTTTCTCGATGCCCCATTTCTTAGCGAGCTTGTACATGATCACGTGATCTGGCTTAGACTCGAACAATGGCTCGATAACCTGCGTACGCCACTGCAGTGAGCGGTTAGATGCAGAGATAGAACCGTAAGTCTCGAACTGAGTCGCTGCTGGAAGCAGATATACACCATCTTTACGATTGTGCATAACACCCGCCATTGTTGGATATGGATCGACAACAACAACTGTGTCCATCTTATCCAATGCTTCACGCACCTCACGGCCACGGGTTTCAGTGTTAACCGATTGACCCCAGAAGAATGCCATGCGGATATTGTCTTTCTGTGCAATCTTAGACTTGTCTTCGAGTACACCGTCATGCCAGCGAGAACATGGAATACCAGTCGAGTTCATTGGAACCTGACCTAGATGCTCTTCTTGGTCGAAGCGGTTCTTAACCCACTCATAATCAAGATCCCAAACATTACACCAGTGCTTCCAAGAGCCGGTCTTAAGACCGTAGTAGCCAGGTAGCGTATCAAACAGCAGACCGAAATCGGTTGCACCCTGTACGTTATCGTGACCACGGAAGATGTTAGTACCACCACCCGATTTACCCATGTTACCCAGAGCAAGCTGAAGGATACAGTAGGCGCGAGTGTTAGCATTACCGACGTGATGCTGAGTACCACCCATACACCAAACTACGGTACCTGGCTTAGTCTCGGCCAATGTCTTAGCGACACGACGCATCTGCTCACCAGGAACACCAACCACGTTTTCAACTTCGGCAGGATTCCACTTAGCGGCTTCCTCACGAATACGTTCCATGCCGTATACACGCTGATCGATAAAGGTTTGATCTTCCCACTTGTTTTCGAAGATGTGCCAAAGCAGACCGTAGATATATGGGATATCTGTACCAGGACGGATATGTACAAACTCATCAGCCTTAGCTGCAGTACGGGTGAAACGAGGGTCAACAACGATGATTTTCGCACCGCGTTCTTTACCTTCAAGAATGTGTTGCATAGCAACCGGATGCGCTTCACACGGGTTAGACCCGATGAACATCATCGCTTTTGCGTTGCGGATATCGTTGAAAGAGTTAGTTTGCGCACCATAGCCCCAAGTGTTAGCAACACCGGCTACAGTGGTAGAGTGACAAATACGCGCTGAGTGATCGACATTGTTCGTGCCCCACATAGCTGCGAATTTACGGTACATATACGCTTGTTCGTTTGAGAACTTAGCACTACCCATGAAGAATACTGAATCAGGACCAGATTCCTTACGGATATCCAATGCCTTTCCACCCACTTCTTCAATCGCCTGATCCCAAGAGATCTTCTTCCACTTTCCGCCTTCCAGCTTCATTGGATACTTAAGACGCTTCTCACCATGGCCATGCTCACGTAGCGCAGCACCTTTTGCACAGTGACCACCGGCGTTGAATGGGTGATCGAATGCAGGCTCTTGGCCTGTCCAGACGCCATTCTGTACTTCGGCGTAAATACCACAACCTACTGAACAGTGAGAACAGATAGTACGCTTGATTTCAGTTGGCGCATTATGAGGTACTTCTTTAGCTTCTGCTTTACGCATCATTCCTGCGCCAAGCATAGATGCCGCAGCAATACCACCAGTTGCAAGACCTGCAGACTGAAGGAACTGACGACGGTTTAGACCCAGGGCTGGCTTTTTAGCTACTTCAGCCTGGTCTGTTTTGCGGGTTAATCGCATCACACACTCTCCTAATGTTATTTACTTATGGCGTAATTACTTGGTACGTAATGACGCGTAATAACTGCGAACATGGTCAGTCTCTTGGTAACCATCACCTTTAGCTTTTGTTGGTTCAACGCTTGGTGATGCGGCAAGAGCTTGGCCACTGACAGTTGCAACTGCACCAGCCGCACTGCCGACTGCCAATGCTTTCAGCAATTGACGACGACCCATATCGGAAGCTTGCTTCTTCATAGTGTCTCCTAAGTTTTCGCTTAGTTTTTCGTTAAAATATGGGTCAACTAGTCGATGACCCGGTTACTTTTGAGGGCGAACCCTCGATTTTATAACATCAACTTGTTTGCTTTTAACACGGTGGTTTAACCTTCAAACTCACCTCAAGTTGATGTTCATGTACAACCCAAACCTGCTCACTGCTTAAGAAGCCAGCTCACTGGTAGTAGGTTCAATTTTTTCTGCTTCAACTTTCTCAGCTTCGGCTTTTTCAGCTTCAGAGCCAGGACAGTTCACAGGAATATCCAATTGAAGTTGTTCAAATTCGTTTGCCTCAACTTCGAAGAAAGACTTAGCCAGCTGAGCCACTGTCGCATAGAATGCGGCGCTCGGTGTTTTGGCTAAGTTAGTGCAGAAGCGCTCAATCCAGCTACCGATATGGCGCTGATAGAATGCCAGCTGACGATAGCCCGGCGCTTCCAAAATCAAGGTGCCCATCACTTCACATAGTGCAGCAACGTGATCTTCAGGCTCTTTGACATCCTCTTCACGCTCGAAACCTAACTGTTGAAGGTCTTGACGTAACAGGGCCAATGGCTTGTCCATCAAAGACCCCGTCATAAACCAGCTGCCATAAGGCATGATTTCACCGCTGCCTACGCCATAGAAGATGTTGAAATATTCATCTTCAAGCTGCTCACTGGTAAATTGATTCGCCGCTAACTTCAGCGATAACCAGGCTTTAGTCATCTCGCTATCGTCGTTTGCATCGACTTCAAGATTGGCTAAAAATTGCAATAGCTCAGCGCTTGGCTGACTGCGCAGTAGTGCTGCCAAAAGCTGATAGATGTCGGCTCTTAACTGATCGTTTTCTGATACTTCTCTTACTAATTCGGTCATAGCTAAACTCTTATCGCAGTTGCTTTTCAGGATCTTGAAGGATGTCTTCAAACATATCTTTTACCCGGCAGTCGCTACACATCTTTAATCGATCGATGTTAGCGCTAAAGGCACTGTGACCTCCGACTGCTTCCAGCATCCGTTGCACCATGGACTGGGTGGCGAAAGGGGTGCCGCAACGAATACAATCGAATGGGGCTTCCTCTTTCAAGGTTTGACGCTGCTGACGCTGCGCTTTATCAAAATTCATTTGCGGTGTCAGGCTGATCACCTTCTCGGGACAGGCCGACTCACACAGACCACATTGCACACAGTCTTGCTCGACGAAATGTAGTGCAGGCTTATCACCACCATCGGTTAATGCCTGAGTCGGACAGGTCGAAACACAAGAGAGACATAAGGTACATTTGTCGCTGTTGATGCTGACTTTACCGTAAGGAATATTGCTTTGGCTCAAGCAGGTATCCACCGACGCGGCCTGCTCATTGAGGTGGTCAATCGCCGCATACAAGGTATTACGCTTTGTCGTGGCAGCAAACTCACCGGGAACAATCATTGGCCAGTTCGAACTGGTTTCCAACAATGCGGTAAGATCACCTATGCTCGACTCATCGATAACTGAGATACGACCTGGTTGACCCATCTCGTCTAAGATATCGTTGGCTAACTTATGTTCGCCTTGCAGCATCTGAGTCAAGGTCGGCGCCGTCGCTTCGGTGTTTAACACCAAAATTTGACGTGCTCCCCAGGCAAGAGATGACATCCAATGATCCATGCTTGCAACCGTTATCTCTTCCAGAGCAACGGGAATGACGGCTCCCGGTAGATCAACGCCGACAAGTTCAGCACCATTGGCCTCATCATGGAAAAGGATAACCGGCGCCGTTTGCGCCTGCTCACGAAAACGGGTCACTAGCTTATGCAGATAAGAGTGCAGGGCTTGCGGGGTGGGCAGATCATAACTGATGGCGCCCGTCGGACATGCATTGGTACAACTACCGGCACCGTGACAAAGATAAGGATCTATTTCGATCATCTTGTCGATACTTTGAATCGCATCGGCAGGACAGAAGTTGAGGCAGCGGTTGCAACCATCGATACCATTACGGTTGTGAGCACAGATCTCACTGTTGACCTTAACGTAGCGTGGTTTATCAAACTCACCTATCAGTTCCGGAAGTTGGACGATGGCATCATCAAGTTTAGCTTCATCCTGCCCGACGTAGAAGTAGCCCGCTGGAAGCATCTCAAGATTGATGCAAGGTGATTGACTCAGATCCAGAATAAGATCGAAATGGGCTTTACGTATCGCCACCATGCTAAGTTCAACGGCATTGGTATCAGAGGCGTTGTCTGAACCAGAGTCTACCTTAACCTGAAACTGGCCTAGGAAGCCTTTAATCTCAATGAGTTTATTGTAAAAGCTCTCAACATTCTCTGCCGAGCTCATTACCTTTTCCAGGTGCGCTTCATCTTGGCTGGTAATCGACTCATTGGCCAAGATGGCAAGCTTGCCCATATTGGACAACTTGTCCGCCGCTAAACGAGCCAGATCTTCCGGCCCTATGATTAGCACGTTCCCTTCAGTGGTATAACTTACGGTCGGCGGGATCAGATTCTGAAGGATCTGAGTATTTGCCAACACCTGCTGTCGAACTGCTTTGAGTTCAACCTGGGTATCATTATTCAAATTTTTGCTCACGTTGCGTTCCTGAACAGTATTTGGTTGTTGCTGTCAGCTAGGTCGCTATCCGTTTCTCCCAATCCTTCAGGGAAACTATTTATGTGCGCTATGTCGAATCTGCGCTAGCTTTACCTATTTCATCTGCTGGCTTTCTATGTCTGCTTTTATCTGCAAACTTTATATGGCCATATCTACAGCAATTCACATACCAAATTTATGGTTATTAAACTTCTCTAAAATTACTTTAAGAAACCGTCACCTTGGATTCATCTTGCTTTTGTGGTTCATTTTGGGCCAAGTCATCACACTCGACGTCCAAAATGTCCCCGCTTATTTCTTCACCACAATGAGTCGCAATTTCCTCCGCTTCGGTATCAAGTTCAGCCGTTAATGTCTCTTCGCCCTCTTGCTCCTCTTCCTTGTCCTTAGTGACATGACGGAAAATTTTCTTGGCGATTTCGGCAGAGTGCTCTGGCGTCAACTTAGGCTGGTTACTGTAGTCGAGGGCGTATTCGAGCAAGCCATCGATCTCATTGTATTGAGGTTGTTTCCAGAGTGCTTTCAGCGCTGCAGCCTTGGCGGTAGGGTCGACGTTGTCGGCCATGAAGCTGGCGAAGCTGCCACCCACTTCAATCTTGTCAGGATCCGGTAACTCCTCGGCAGAAAGAATTTTATCTTCCGCTGCGGACTCAGGTGATGCCTCTGTCGACTCATCTTGTAACGAAGAGTCTTGAAGCGAAGGATCCTGGATTGGCGCTTCGGCCTGTTCCTGTGCGGCCAGCTCTGCAGCCTCTTTCTCATCGGCCACCTGTTGGCGGCGAAGATTCCAACGCGAAAGTAATCCGGTAGGTTTATCGCTCATTAGTTTCTCTGCCCGAAGTTGTTATTGCTACTCGGGCCTTCATTCTTACGGCGATTTACATGTTTACGACGATGGGCGCAGATCTCAACCTCACCGTGGCGGGTAATATAGGCTTCGATCCAACATGCGATAGCTTCAGGCATTAGCAGATTGAGTACTGGGGTATCACCTTCGAGGCAACCTGCGGCAACGTTCTGATCGGCAGAGATAGAGGCCGGAACCCAGGTTCCATCTTCCAGCTCATCACAGACGATGTACAACATGGCGTTGTCCATATCCAGGTTTATACGATAACTGCCACGCTCATCTTTATGTAGCTCAAGCATAACGAGGGTGGATCCTTCGGGGGCCTGGTGAGTCGCCGGTAATATCTGATCCAGCTCCCAGGTCACTGAGGTCCAGCGTCCGACTTGTTTCTCTACTCTCTTGAGAGAAACGTGCATAGGCCATTGGCTTTCGGTATGTCGCATTTAGTCTCCGTCTTGCCTGTAGAGGCATGTCGAGATGACAGGCCTGCTAAATAACTTCTATCCCTAGTAAAGCAATATGCATGCCAGCCTAAAGGTTAAGATAACTTGAGCTGGATCATCAATTCCAGCCTAAGATTAGGACAATTTGTCCTATATGCAATTCAGGCTAGGACATAAAAGGACGCTTTTGAGGCGTAAACAGAGAGAGATCACGCATTGGGGCGAGGAATCCAAACCTAGGTACAATTATTGCTATGATCTCTGCATCGAATGTTCAAAATGAGTTTCCAGCCTTGAGCCAGCACAAACCCAGCTTAATCAAAACCGATACCGATGTGCCGCTAACCATTGCCGTTAACGCCATAGATGAGAACGGTGAGCGAGTCGAGAAGCATATCGCCTGCGAACGCCCGCTCACTGTCTACCTGAACTGGCGCCCTATCGTGACCTTGATGACCTTAGGTGCCCGCGCCGAATCTCTCGCGCTGGGATACCTGAAAAACCAGGGCTTCATCTCCGACCTTAAGCAGTTAGAATCTGTGATTGTCGACTGGGATGTGAACTCCGCCGCCATCATTACATCGGAAAGCACGGCTGACTTAGAGGAGAAACTCTCTGAGAAGACAGTCACAACCGGGTGTGGTCAGGGCACGGTTTACGGCGGTTTCATGGACGGACTCGATGATATTGTTCTGCCTCAACCACAACTTAAACAGAGCATGATCTATAGCCTGCTTAAAAATATCAGCGCTTATAATGAAACCTACAAGAATGCCGGCGCAGTGCATGGTTGTGGACTGTGTCAGGATGATAAGATCGTCGACTTTGTCGAAGATGTGGGCCGCCATAACGCGGTAGACACACTTGCCGGTGAGATGTGGTTGAAGCAAGACACTGGCAACAACAAACTCTTTTACACCACGGGTCGCCTGACCTCTGAGATGGTGATAAAAGTAGCCAAGATGGGCATCCCCGTCGTCCTGTCACGCAGCGGCGCCACTCAGATGGGACTGGAACTGGCACAGAAGCTCGGAATCACCATGATCGCCCGAGCCAAGGGCAGGCATTTCCTTATCTACCATGGTGCCGAAAATGTCGAGCTCGATGCGATTCCACCTAAACGCCCGGCTAAAACCAGCTAACTGCAACGAGTTCGAACACGATAAACCCAGGATAAAATATTTTATAGGAACTCGCCCGCAGAGTTCTTCCGTAAGGAACAGCAATGACAGAACCAAGTGAACTCGTCTACATGAGCGCCAAACAGGTCGCTGAGTATTTAGACCTTAACGAAAAGAAGGTCTATGCGATGGCGAATGACAGAGTCTTACCCGCGACCAAGATCACGGGTAAATGGCTGTTCCCTAAGATCCTTATCGACCGCTGGGTCATGGACTCATGTCACAGCGGCATGCTGTCTGACCGTATGCATATCACAGGCAGCGATGACCCTCTGCTCTCTATGCTGGTCTCCAGGTTGATGACCCAGATTGGTAAGAGCGACTTGATCAGTTACAGCTCGACCGGTTCACGCATGGGGCTGGATCTCTTGTCCCGTGGCTACGCCGATGTCTGTACGCTTCACTGGGGCAGCGTCGATGAGCGTAACATTCGCCATCCGGCACTGCTTAAGGGTTACGCCAACCACCAGCAATGGGTCATGGTTCACGGCTATACCCGTAAGCAGGGGTTGATGGTGCGTAGCGATATGCTGCAACAGTGTCAGGAGGAGGAGAAGATTGTCTCGCTACCCTGGCGCTGGGTCGACAGACAAGCGGGGGCAGGCAGCCAGCAACACCTTGAACACTGGCTATTGAAACAGGGTGCTGCCCTGACACACCTTAACGCTAACGTCACCGCCTATAGCGAGCGTGAACTCGCCGCCTATATCGCCCGTGGCGATGCCGATATCGGTTTCGGCTGCCAATCGGTTGCTATGGAGAGCGGCCTCAGCTTTATCCCACTGATCACCGAATCCTTCGACTTCGTCATGCCACAGGGGATCTACTTCCGCCGCCAGCTGCAGCACCTGTTCGATATGCTTGCCAGCACCCAGACACGGCAACTGGCCGCCACACTTGGCGGATATGATCTGACTGACTGTGGACAGTTGTTGTGGAACCCTTCGTAAGCGAAGGTTCGGGGTTTTAGGGGCGAGGCTATCAGGAATTGTCGGTTAACAATTCTCTAAGTAACTTTTTGATTTGGCCTGATTAGGTATCTAATCGGGTCAATTTGAACATTGACCCACGATGTTATCTATCACCTGCCGTGGGCTTAAGTGCAGATACTTCTGTGACACGGCACAAGTATATCCCTATAGCCTCGACGGCGGCATCCATGCCGCCAACGGTCACAGCCGCATCTACACCGGGTTATCAATCTCTTCGATTTGCCGTTAAAATTTAAAGGGCTACGACCCCTTTATTCCATTTAGTGTTTCATAAAAATATTCCAAACCCACCCTAATAGATTAGGAATTACTTTAGGAAATAAGAATGCTAACAATGAAAACATTGACACCAAAATCAAAAAGCCTTTTCCACCAACGGTAAAGTCGAGCTGCAAAGCTAACAGGTTTTGACTCATTTTAAGACTCAGAAATAAACTGGTAGGTACAGAAAAGAAAAGAGAAGAAAAAACACTTATTAATCTATCGGAAAGGGTAACCAGACCTTGTTTGGATCGCCTCATCCTTGAATACCTCTAACAGCTGCACAGTGTGTATATCCACTGTATCTACATGAACTTAAGGTAGTTAGCGTTTTTTTACAAGGCTTAGACTTCCCTAACAGATATCAAAAAACACCGAATACCCAGCCCTCCTCCAGATACGATGGTTCCCCGTTGGAAGTTGCCGGAGGGTGTCGCAGAAAATAGCGTTAGTCCCACACGGATGTAGGGCTAGTTTTCGGGGGGGATGGATGCCCCATCGGAAACGTTAGCTATTTTCAAGAAAGACCGAAGGCCCGTACTTAATGCATGTAACTTCGCCGGGGCGTCATGGTGGTCCCAAGGAGGATGAGGACGAGCAGTCCTCCTTGGTCGGGTGTGGGTTGAAAACCCACGACGTTTCTCGGCTGACAAGCCGAAGAGTGATGCAATCACTCATCTCAAGTTGTTAGACGCAGTCTAACGATAAGGGTCAGGCGAAGCCTGAATAAATAAACCGTTCAAAGGCTAAGAGCGACTCTTAGCTACGGTATTTAGCCCAAAGATCCCTTTGTGATGAAGTCAAAAAACTCCAGGCCAAAACTCTTGTAAGCTTATTGCCCTGCGCCATATCTATGGTCTTTACTGTTACCGCCCCCGCCTTCTCCAATGCGACGTAGCAAGGCTGCAGATTTTCCTTCTTCGATACCAGGCTGGTGAACCACAAACACTGGGTGGCGAAGTCTTTGCTCTCACTGATCATGTTAGCGAGGAACTGTTTCTCGCCGCCCTCACACCAGAGCTCGGCCTTCTGGCCACCGAAGTTTAGCTCATTGGCATCCGACTTTTCCTGACTGCCAACAGACTCAGGCTTATGGCCCTTAGCCGCGCGGTTAGCGGCCAGGTTCTTCACCTTGCGAAGACTACCTTCGCTCGCCTCACTCAGTGACCCGTGAAATGGCGGGTTACAGAGCGTGATATCGAACCTGTCGTCCGGGCCGATAATGCCGTGAAACACTTTTTGATGATCGGTTTGCAAACGTGTCTTTAACTTACCTTGCAAGGCCTTGTTTCGCTCTACAATCCGATTAACGTTCTCTATCGACATCGGATCCACATCGCTGGCGACAAATCGCCAGCCGTAGGCTTGAATGCCGAGTATCGGGTAGATGCCATTAGCGCCGGTACCTATATCCAGGACATTAATTTTCATCTTTTTCTGAGGCTTAGACTTATGCTTTTGTTTAGCCGCTGAAGCGTGAGAATCTGGCTCTGAAGCATATGGGACATTTTGTCCCGCCCCTCTCTCCTCAACCTGCTCCTCTGCTTTATCCCCTAGCGTGTTCGAATCAACTCCCGCCAACAGGTCGGCGATATAGTGAAGATAGTCGACCCGGCCGGGAATAGGAGGACAGAGAAATCCTGTTGGAATATCCCAATACTCGATCCCATAGTGAAGTTGCAGCAGGGCCAGGTTCAGCGCCTTAACGGCTAGAGCGTCGGCGAAGTCTATCGAAAGGTTGCCATAAGGATTCGGCCTGACATAGGGCTTTAACGTCGGTGACGCCTCAATTAACTTATCAAAGTCATAACCGCTGCGATGCAGATTTCGCTGATGGAGACCTTTCTTTTCGACCGTCGCTCTTGTATCAAGCTTTGCTTCAGGCTGAGCTTGTCGCTTGCCTGCAGGCTTTTTTCGTCGGGCCTGCTTCTGAGTGGTTGGTTTCCGGCTGTTCTGTTTTTGAGTAAGCTTTTTTTGAGTAAGATTGGTCATATGAGATCTTATGCCGTCAGCCGAGACACTAACGGCAGCAGTAGAGAAAGGTAAAAATACTAGTCGTACAGGTACTTAGTGAAGAGCAGATTAACGATAATGGCTTTACCGGTTTCCTGCTCGATAAGGCGATTGACTGTGTCATAACATTCACGTCTTATCTCTTCTCGTCCGGTCAGTGACTTAACCTTATCGGCGGTCTGGCTCCCCATGATCTCCAGGATAGCGGCACGCAACAGAGGATCATGATGCTCGAGGTCGACCAAGTCTTCTGGATCTTTCACCATCAGCTCGATACCGATACGTACAAATCCCAACTTCTTACCGGTGGAGATATAGTTAGTGATGAGATCGGGTTCGAAGCCATAATAGGCATAGTTATCTACAATATCTCCATCTTCGGCATAAGCACCAAAGCTGAAAATTGTCGCGACTAAAATAAGCAGTAGCGATGCTAATTTTTGAATTTTCAAGAATGACTCCTACTCTTGTGTAACAAATGCCTGCTGATCTTTCTGGCTATCATTTTCCAGCGTGCTAGACTGCACCAGTTTGCCAGCCAGTATTGTACCGAGAATTAAATGAGTGTGACTAGGTTAAGCTTCCCCTATGGTGAATCAATTCAGTGGTTTTCACCAGAAAAAATCATCGATCTTCCCAAATCACCTTTAACCGATTGGTTACTTTCACCTGAAAGTTTAACCCAAAAATTACGCTCTTACTGTGATGAATTTGAAGTTAAGGTACTCGGTGAGGGAACAATTGTCCCATTCGATAACGAATTTCCAAATCAGAATAAGGTTTGGGTCCGCGAAGTCCTGCTCTGCCTGGATGGAACCCCCTGGGTTTTCGCCCGAACCTTAATCCCCGGTAGCTTACTGGATAAGAAAAAAGAGGAGCTGCTAAACCTGGGGACCCGTCCATTGGGTGAACTACTTTATACCAACAACGAGTTTACACCGGGTAAGATTGAGGTCGCGCACTTCACCCCTTGCCAGAAGCTGGCAGAGCTGACCGAATCTCTCCATCAGTCTCTCACTCAGGAGCTATGGGGGCGTCGACGCTATTTCTCATATCAAGGTGAGCAGCTTATCGTCGGTGAAACCTTTCTTCCTGCAGCCCGTCAGGCTATCGAAAGACTCTAAGAGCACTAGCTGTTACCTGATTGACAACACCAGAGCCGAACAGACATAAAAACGCCCCCGAGGGCATTTTCTGTTTATCCGGCTAACTCTGACCCTATACGTACTTGACCCTAAACGTACTGACCCTAAACGTATCGTCTTCTTAAACCTAACATCGCCAGTAGCCCCAAGCTAAACCAGCCCAGACTTCCTCCACCGGATCCAGAATCTGTCGATGGGGTCACTGGCGGAACCACAGGTGCCGTCACAATGATAGAAGTCGAGAAGGTGCTCGAATTGCCAGCTTCATCGGTCGCCGTCAGCGAAACCGTATAGCTACCACCATTGGTGTAAGTATGACTGGGCGATATAGAAGTACTCGTTTGGCCATCACCGAAACTCCACTGGTAGCTGAGTTCTCCTACACCCGCATTCGAAGCATTACTCAGTGTGATACTCAGGTTATCAACCTCATAGCTAAAGCTCGCTCTCGGGGGTACCTGAACACTGATTAACAGCGAGTCGCTGGCGGTTGCGCCTGCGCTATCGGTAACCATCAGGGAAACCGTATAGTCATTTGATTCACTGTAGGTATAAGTCGGATTTGCCAGGGTGCTGCTTGCACCAGTGACGCCAAACTCCCATGCATAACTGTAGCTTCCCTCTCCTCCACTCACCGCTGCGCTGAAGCTTACCGTTCCCGCCGCTTGCTGAGCGGTAATGGTTGCACTAAGCGCCTCAGGATCCTGGGTCACACCTTCGGCATATTTCAAGCGTACGGTAGCTGTACTCGAGTCGCTACTCTGCGCTACGACCTCCATTGTCAAACCCAGCTCAGGCAAGATAATGCCGGCCTGAGGTTTAATCGGGGCACTGTAATCCAAATTGTCATCAAACAGAGACACAGATGTCAGGTGCTCGTCACCAAAATAGTTCGACTGGTTGAACATGCTGAATGTGGCATCGCGGATCTGAATATCGGTACTGCTGTTTCCAATCAGATTCTGATCGGCATCGACAACCCCGATTAAACCTACGCCCGCATGTTCACTCGAGTTATTATCTGAATAGCTGAAGTTTTCTAACCAGAGCAAGACTCCGGGCTCATATGAGTGGCTGGATAGACCCACATCCACCCCGTTATGACTGCGTAGCTGAATGATATAACGACGGGCATCACCGGGACGCTCGCTATCGATTCTTGAAAAACCGGCTAAATTCATAGTCGCCGGAGTTTCCGCATCATCACTGTAAACCAGAGAGGCTTCCGCCATGATAACCAGGTTATCGACAGCCAATCCGTAATCTCCAACGGCCTCATCGGTACGATAGATGATACTGATTTGGGTATTAGCTCGTCCGGCATAGGCACTGAGGTCATACTCGAGGTCAACCCAATTATCGATCCCCTCGGCACCCGCAATATCGGCAGAGCTGCCTGTGATGATATTTCTGGCCCCGTTGATGGTGTTGCTCGCCTTAGTGTGATCACCGGCAATAGCGACACCATCGACCATCACCTGAGCATAATCATAATCCGGTTCTATATTCCAATGTGCCTTCATCTTCAGGGTAAGAGGTGTTGTACTTGGAAGGTCTAGCTCGAATGAGGCTGCATTATTAATAAGGTGCCCCTGACCTGAATAGTACTGATAACCGCCCCCATAGGGCTGCTTAAACGGAATGCTGGCAACGGGCAAAGGAATCGAAAGCTGATTTGTCTGAGCATGATTCACCGCTTCGGCCAGCTGAACATCCAAGCCAGTATTGGGGATATTGTCGAACAATATCTCTTGCTCAGTTATCCACCTTCCCTTGTACCTCTCCTGCAGATAAGAGCGTGCATAGGGACTAAAGCCTGTAGGCTGTGTTCCTGCAGGCAAGCCAGTCCAACTACCACCCGACATCACCGACCAGGAGCCCACAGGAGAACCGTCACCAGTGTTAGTGGTGTCATACTCATCGGGCAAGCCCAGATCATGGCCAAATTCATGAACCACGACACCCGCCGCGGCGTCTATGGGCTGCACAGTGTAACCAAATACCTTCTTGCCTGTTCCCGGAATGGTGTAACCCGGGTTACCACCTGTGTAGACGAAGAACCGATGAGACCAGATAGCATCGGCACCGAGCACGCCCCCACCCGCTTCCTCACCGACACTGGAGTGAAACAGCATCACATGGTCGATATCACCATCGGCTTCATCAAAATTACCATCACCGTCGATATCGAAGGGATCTTCAACATCGTAAGTGGCCAACTCTGAGGCCGACATGCTCGCGACAACTTTAGTTACCGCTTCTTTGACGAGATCCGGTACAGCCTTATCATCGCCACTGTTGCCAACATCGTTGCCACCATAAAATGAAGCGTTATTATCCGCCGTTACCCAACCTTTGACGTCCCCGGTAAAAAAGAAGCTATTACCCGATACCGCCTGATAATATTGATACCCGGTCGTTAAGTTTTGTCCCTGAGGACCGGTAAAACCCGTAGTCGAGAACATCAGATCCCGATAATGAGCGGTCGGGTAACTGGGATAGAACATAGGGGTGTCACTGGCAGTGAGTCGATTATCATCATGGGGAAGGTCGGGGAAATCGATTAATACTCCCAACACCTTAACCGTCTTGGTGATATCGGCATCGGCAAAGGCTACAACACTTCTCTGCAGCTGAGTTTTTTCAGCCTTAAGGTTGGCATTCGATTTCAGTCTTAACTTTTCAAATTGCGCTTCAACCAGCCCCCCTTTACTCTGAAAGCCACTGGCACGCTGAGTAAAGGCAGCAACTGCGGCGCGCTTTTCAGCCTCACTCGCTTCAACCGACAACTCACCTCGTTTAATTAACCAATACAGGATCTGTTCCTTATTGATCACACCGGCATCGGCCAATGTCCCGGGTTTAGGTTTGTCAGTCACCGAGTTCCCGCCTTGAGCCGCTACAGAAAGAGAGATAAAACCACTCATGGTAAGGAGCAGGGACAACCCAAGCGTAGAAAGCAGATTAACACCATTTTTTCTATTCATCTGAACACCTATTTTCACTTTCTCTTCTTCGGGCAATGCTCGAAGGCTTGTTGTCTTTTATTAATATATTCGGCAACGACTCTGTCGGCCTCATCAAGGCTCATATCTTCTTTTATCAGCCCCCTTTCCTGCAAACTCTGTTTAAGTTTAGACCTATCTTTAATGGGCGGCACGGCGCCACAGGGGGATATCTGTTTCAGGGTATTTACAGGGGGTTCCGATAGCGTGTCGTTAGTCGCCGAATTTACTTCGCCAGGCCCCGTTGAACATGCCGTAAGCGTACATGACAACAGGGCGACTGAGGTGATAGGTGCACGCAAAGAGAGCAGGAGTTTCATAACACACCAATACCAATCAGTATAAAGATGTGATCGCTCAGCGAGAGTTTAGCGCTCCTGAGGCAAGGCAGCGAGTGAAGAGCATAGTGGTTCTACGTTTAAGCTCGTCAACGCAGCATCAGAAGCGCTAAAACTCGCCTTTCAGGAGTGTTTTTGGCTGCCTACTTCCTCGTTGAATAGCTTCACAAGGGATCACCATTGCATCAACTATTCGCCTTGAATTAGTTTGCCAAAAAAAACTCTGAGTAGATCACTTTCTTATACTGATTGGTATAACATTAACTCACAAAACCATAACAGCACGGAGGCATGTTTTACAGTGTATTATCGATATTTATCTACTCTTTACCTTACTTTGCACTTTAAGGAGCATAAATTTATAGTTTTATCTCCTTTGCCGTATGGTGGGCGGCCAACTCAGGAATACAAAAATGACAATGTTAGCTTCACGGCTGACTCAGCCATGAATCATATATCAAGAGCAGCACTGATGCCGACCAGCTGAAGTTGGTGCAGTGCAGCCCCTTGCCGGTAAGTGGATCATAATTTTCCCTGATAGGCGCCTGTTGAAGAACCCCCTCACCTTGCTCAACCAGGCGTGTTGCAAGACGGGTGGCTTGCTTATCATAGCCATACCTTTTAAGCCCCATTAACCCAAACAGGGCCTGATCCAGCCAAACCGGACCACGCCAGTACTGAGTCGCAGCGAAATCAGGACTATCGGCACTGACCGTAGGGAATGGGATTTTTGTCGCGAATGTCTGCTCAGTCAGGTGTTTATCGACCATCTGCTTTGCCTGCGAGGCTGAGGCTGCGCCGGCCCATAGGGGGATCCAGCCCTCGACTCCCTTTCCGGCATCGACCATTCGATGGGATCCGGAATCATCGAATCTCAAATCATAGAAGAAACCGCTGGGTTCATCGAACATCCGGGTCTGAATAAGCTCCTTGAGGCTGGCAGCTTCACTCATCCAGCGGCTCGATTCTCCATCCAGCCCCAGCAGCTTAGCCATTTCGGCCAATAGCGCTTTCTCAGCAAACAGATAGGCATTGAGATCGACCGACTCCTGAGACAGAGAATAGCCGATGAGCTTGCCATTCAGGTCATGGTTTTCCAACACCTGCACACTGGCATCATCATCGAATCTGGGGGCATTATCCATGCCAGACTCCCATGCGGCCGCCTCTATTATCGCGCCACGTAGCGGTTTACCATCCTTGAGGTGCGCCGGATGCAGGTTAGCCCCATACTCGGCGAGTCCATTGCCATTGTGATCACGATTGCGGTACCACCACTGATGGTAGGCCACCAGCTTCGGGTACATGAGCTTAACAAACTCAAGGTCGTCACTCTGCAGGTAGATCTCCCACACGGCCCAGGTTGCCAGCGGCGGTTTACCGTTGCGCTCATTCCAGTTGCCACCTTCCCCGCCCCGGGCGGGGTCTTTATTGTAGAAAATGGCATCGGGCAGGCTACCGGCATCCTGAGGTCGAACTTTATCCTCAGCGGTAAATTGGTAGTCAAACATGGCCAATACATTAGACTTGGCCAGTTCGCTATCGAAATGGGACAGGGCCACCGCTTGTTTCCAGCTATCCCACGCCCAGACACCATTGAACCATTTATAGGTGACCGATGGTGTCACCGCATCGTGCAGCAGTGCACCGGCCGGACTACGCCAGTTATGCATCAGTGTCAGCATGCTCTTCACGGCCATCTTGCGGTATGCCGGTTCACCGCCGGAGATGGCTCGATCGATTCTCTGCTGCCAGCGCCCTCGGTTCGTATCCAGTGCCCTGCCTACCTCACCCCACTTTGGTACCTGATGGGAGATACGCTCGGCTTGAGTATGAAAGTAGCGCTGGGCACTCAAAAACTCCTTATGCTCACTACCAGCGAGAAGTATGGCTGACGTAGAAGCCTGGTAGCCATCATCCTCCGACGTCTCTATCCGCATCTTAGTATCAAACCAGATCTCATATTCGGCATCGGCTAACTGCATCTGCCAGGTTTCCATGACGGGGTTAAGGTGCCATCTCACTCCAAAGTCCCAACTGTCCAACCGCTTAATGACGCTATGGTCAGGAATTTTCGGGTGAGAGCTGAACGGGACGCCGGACCAGGTTAGCTGCCACCGCTGCGGGCTGATGGTGTTATTAATAAGCCGGGTACGGATCACCGATGTGCGATTGTCGCTGTAGCTCAGGCTCATCTCTAATGAGAGTTCGGGCCATTGAAACTGCTGAACTAGCGCATCGGGGCGACTATATATCTGGCTCTGTGTCGCCTGAGCAAAATCTAATGTGTTGCCGCTATCCATGTTCTTGAGCGACAGCCTCTGCAAACTGTCACTCAGATACAGACTGTACTCCTGAGCGATAAACAAGGGACCGGTAAAGCCGCCATAGTGCTCGGTTTTTTCGGGTAGATGAAAACCATGCCACGCTCCCTGATCCACGTAGGTGGCGGGGATAACCAAATTTCCCTTAGTGTCCCGCTCCTCCATAGAGGTCGGGGCCCCCCGATAGGGGAGCAGATCATGATAATCGACAGAAGTCTGTGCCGTGAGGCTTGAAATACAGAGCAGGAGACAAGAGAGCATGAGCTGACCAAACGTAAAATTGAATACAATATTCAGATTATGTCGAGAAGCCGCTCTTGATGCAAGGGAGGAAAAAGAAGCGGTAAGTTTTCAGTCGTAAGTTATAAGTTCAAGACAGAGCGGAGCGGAGCGAGGTGCGAGGTGCGAGGTGCGAGGTGCGAGGTGCGAGGTGCGAGGTGCGAGCAGATGATAATAAAGAAAAAGAATGGCAAGCAACAAAAAAACCTCAGTGCAGGAAATCAACTGAGGCTTTGCTCTTTCTTACGGCTTATAGCTATCAATTTCTTGAATCATTCGCGGCTAAAGCCGCTCCTACAATATAGCTCGTTGCCCTGCTTACTGGACGGCCTGTCCGATGTGAGACATATAATCTGCAATGCCGTCGAGGAACATCTGCACAGAAATCATCACCAGCACCATACCCATCAGGCGTTCGACCGCGGTAAGCCCCTTCTCTCCGAGTACCTTAGTGAATACTTTATAGAAGAGCAGAATGACGGCACTCGCGCCCCACGCCGCCAGTAATGCTATGGTCCAGTCCATCATCCGAGTGCTGTCAGTGTGCGCAAGCAGGATCAGTGCGGCCAGTACCGAAGGCCCTGCCATTAACGGAATGGCCATAGGCACGATAAAGGGTTCTTCACCCGCCGCCAATCCAACGACACCACCCGGCTGGGGAAAGATCATCCTGATCGCCACCAATATGTAGAGCAAAAATATAACAATTAGAGTGAGTGAGTGAATGAACCACTATAAACACTGGGATAAACCTGACCCGCACAATTGTTATAGCATAACTTATCAATATAACAATTGGCTTATAGATAAACAGCGAGTCACTTTTCTCGCGGCATTGTTGGAAGTCAAAAGTTCAGTCCGAATCTAAGCTACACTGTAATGTTAGCTCACCTTGGTCGGATAGGCGGCACTTGTTGCCAAGTGCCGCCCTCCTAAGAACCCAGCGTGCAACTTTCACTGCACTGGGCTCAAGCCTCCACTAAGGCGTACTATGCTACCCACCTGCCACTAAGGCAGGTCTTGCAATGCACATTTGAAGCTTCAAAACTTGCTCCTCAATAGGTTTCCAGTTGATGGATTGCCATTGAGCGCCGTAAGGAGAGGCACTAACTTCATTTGAAGTCATCATTTGCGTTTCTCCATTAATAAAGTTCTCCCAATTTTCTTGCAACGGGAAACCAGCTGGAAGTGGGCTCACTTTCGTGCCAGACACAAGTCTGTATCTGCATCATTACAATGCAGCCTTGGCTTTCTCCAGCCTCCTTTACCTGCACCACTATCGGCTATCTTCACAGATAACTTTCCCAAAGGGAGCGATACAGGCTTACCGTGTTCCGTATGTCACGCAATGTCAGGTTAGGTGCCCATTTGTAACCCTCCCCTAAAATAGTCTCATGCATAAATAGAGTTCTCCCGGTACACTGATATCTCAAGGAGAACAGCAATGAAGAAATCACGCTATACCGAAACTCAGATAATTAAGATCCTGAAAGAAGTAGAAGGTGGTCGCCTTATCAAGGAAGTCTGCCGCGAATATGGTATTTCAGATGCAACCTATTACAACTGGAAGAGTAAGTTCGGTGGTATGGAGGCCTCAGACATTAAGCGCTTACGCGAACTGGAAGATAAAAATCGACGCTTAAAGCAGATGTTTGCAGACATCAGTTTGGAACATAAGATCCTCAAAGATCTCGTCGAAAAAAAGCTCTGAAGCCAGCGGTCAGGCGCAAACTGGTTGAATATGTGCGCAGTGTGCACCAAACCAGTATACGTCTAGCCTGTCGCGTAGTTGGCATCAGTCCATCGGTATACCGTTATCAGCCTGATAAGTGTCGGGATAACCCCGTTATTGCCGCACTTCAGGAGTATGCTGAGACCCCCCCTGCATACGGGTTTGGCAAGCTATTTAAAGTGCTTAGACGCAAGGGAAAGTCATGGAACCATAAACGTGTTTATCGTGTGTACTGCGAGCTTAAATTGAACCTTCGTCGCAAGGGCAAGAAACGCCTGCCGAATCGTAATCCCGCACCGTTAGCGGTCCCAGAGGCGATGAATCAGTGTTGGTCGATGGACTTTATGTGTGACAGTTTACACTGCGGTCATCGCTTCCGAACGTTTAATGTCATTGATGATTTTAACCGGGAAATATTAGCCATCGAAGTAGACTTAAGCCTCCCGGCCCAACGCGTTATCAGAGTGCTGGAGCGAGTTATAGCCTGGCGTGGTATGCCACAAAAGCTGCGGATGGATAATGGTCCGGAGTTTATCTCACTGGCTTTGGCTGATTGGGCGGAGCTCAACCGAATTCAACTGGAGCACATAAAACCGGGAAAGCCGACACAGAATTCGTATATCGAGCGATTTAACCGCACATACCGAACAGAAGTTCTGGATATGTACCTGTTTAAAAGCCTGAGGGAGGTACGTGAAATTACTGATAACTGGATGAATGAGTATAACGAAGAGCGGCCACATGACTCACTTGGAGATCTCACTCCGTGGGAATATTTGGCGAGCAAGAAGCAGGAAGAAAACTCTATTTTTAAGTGGAACTAAAACAGGAAGGTTTACACTTGGCTATACACCTTTGCAGAACCAAAACTTACAAGTTTTGCTCACCGAGTTGCTATTGAACTTCCCGAATCTCCAGTAATTATAAAAAAGAGCTTCATTAAAACTAATTCATGGCAACAAGCAACAATTCTCCCCTTAGAGGAATCTAGCATGCCAAAACAGAATACTGGACCACCTACCTCATTTTTAGAGCTTCAGGGCAATCAGCAACTAGGTTCTCCAGTCACTATGAACAATAAGCCATCCTTTGTTCTTTAGAGATTAAGGGCGGATATAGAGAGCAAGTAGTATCAACTTACAACTCCCCTTTTTAACGAAACTTGAAAATGAAAAATATACCAAATTACTTTCATTCATCATTACAGTTAAGCAAGCCACAAATAGGAAGGCTTGTGAGTGGCTTTTACAGCAAAACTATAAACAAATATCAATACCTGGATATTCAGTACCTTTCGAATATCAGTTGTTGCGTTCAGAAATGGGAGAGGGTAATTCCTATATATCACTAATTCATCAAGATACTGATTTAGCACTCCAAATCTCAGTCCATAAATATCTCCTTTTAGTCTATTGTAGAGATAAAAAAAATCAGGTCACCAAAATAGATGACCTTGGTCGACTTATCGAGAGCTTAAGTCAAGACTCTGCATATATCATCACAACAAATGAGACCCTATTCATGCCTAACTCATTTGAAAATTCGACTTGTGTTCAGCCTTCTGAAGATAAGACTAGCTAAATTCACCGAACTTTATCTTCACTAATACGTCACGTACTATTGAACGCCCCACAAAGGTGTCTAGAAATGAGATAGGTGCGAAACCATCTAGAGCTTGAAGATTTGCAAATAACCACTCATTGGCATTATCTAGGGTATCGAAAGTAGAAATGACCTCTAGTTGTATGCTTACAATATCTAGCACTTGCTCAGACTGATGTGGATTTAGTTTCTTGGTTATAAGAAGAGCCAATTCAGATGACGTTATACCTAACGACTTCAAGAGAACCTCATTAAGCTTTGGCACCTCTGCAAATATGTTCTCTAAAATATTGCCGTTAAGACCAGATTGAACCACCTAGTAATATAGTGCTTTACTGGTAAAAACACATTCAGGAAAACTGGCTGGTAATGGTTCATCATTCATAAAAACTAACTACCTTTTTAAGTAACTGTCTCTCTATTGTGAATGTCGCTTGCAATTACATGATAGGTTCAAAAACCAATACAAAAGTGTCCCTGTATGTGCCTTCATCTAAATCTAAAAAAGCAACGTCAGCAAAGGACACGGTAATATCGAACGCTATGCTATTGCCAGTGCCTGTAATTGTCGTGGCATTATCATTAATGCTCACTACGCCCTCGTTCACTAAATTCAGAGCTACGCACCCAGAGCAATCAACACTGTAAGGAATTTCCCCAGTATTATCGTCCCCTCTCAGAGTATAGTCATCACTCTCTTTTAATGATAATGCCAAGCCTTGGGTGAAATAGCCTAAGGCACTCATATTAAAGGTTGTTGTGCCAGAGACCATTTGCCCTGTATAGGTTGTTGCCATAGCTTCCGTCCCGCTAAGCGTAACAGACAGCAACGTCGCAGGAACATGCTCAATCGCTAGCGTAAACGTTTGCCGACCATAATATCGACTTGATACGCCGTTGAAATCATAATCGTATGTATGATTAAGGACGACCCCCCCCCTAAATTCACCTAACGATTTGCCGTCAAAAAGCGCGATCACATCATTTTCAACCACCTTAAACACAGGACGTATAAATGCAAAAGGGTTAACCGTTTCCGTGAGGTTTAGGTTATTCGGGTAGTAACAGTTACTTCCTTCAACACGATAAATATCGCCCAATGAATCATATTGTGAACAAGTAGGCCCAGAGAATGCGCTGCCTTCATTTGCACTTGCCCCCCCCGAATGATAATCAAACCCGAGAAATTCAACAGGGACGGTGACACTTTCACCACTGGCATTACTGAGTAATATTTCGGTCGGTGGTAGGCCTGAAAAACCTCCAGGCGACCATCGATTGGTAGGGACTAATGTTGACGGAATATCCCACTGGCTCGGCATTTTAGCCCCGGCATGTGATAACGCATTGTCCCAAACTAGCGTCTTTCCCTCTAGTGTTGCCTTAAGGGTTGCACCGTAGGCTGTAGAGGATAAAACCACTAATAATAACAACGTAGAGAATCTTTTTTTCATCATTAGTAATTCAACCTATAAACTTGTTCAAACGCCCCTTTAAATGACTTCACCGTCACTTTTAAATCCTCTTTTTGAAAGGTTTCTGGTAAAACAAAGGGTAAGTTTCGGCCCGCCAACACCCGGACGTTTCTTTTACATTCTGACACGTTTTTTGTCGACTCGATTAGTTCAGCACAGGCATCAATGGACACGTTAACGTAGCCCGCGCTATGGTTGTAAACATTCAACGTCTCTTTCGTTCGATTTAAATCAACGTTAATCGGCTCCTCTGTTCCCAGTATGATCAGTAATGGTGCAAAGCCAATGGCAACCTGCACTGAATGTAGGGGTTGCTCATCTTCGAAATAAGGCGTTGGCACCATCGCAATCGAAAACACCCGTTCAACCCCTTTTTCACACCCAGATTCAACGTCGCTGCAATCAAATGTGACTTTAATGTCTTTTTCAAATTTAGGATCAATAATCGTTCTTGCAGGTCTCACCGAGGCCTTCCATATATCTAGGTTATCCCGAGTGTACTTTATGGTGTTAATTTCTCCATTTTGAACTTGAATTTCGGAGATTTCTGCCGTCAAATAGACTCGGCTGTCGCCGGTATTAGTCACGGTATACTTTGCTTGGCCGTTTTCATCAGCTATCTCGATCATGGAGCTAACCGTAACAGCATGACATGAGTTTGAAATAAATAAAAAAACTGTAAACCATCGTAACGAATTAAACATACTAGATTCCTCTATTGGTCATGTAAGGTAAGCAAATCGACTTCGTTATCTTTGAGCATAACATATGCGTCAAGCTCTTCGAGGAGTCGTCGTTGTTCTGGTGTAAATAGATGTTCTTCAAAGACATAAAGATATACATTGTCTTCAACACTCACCGCTTTATGGGTAATATTATTTTTCGTTAAATTATCGATAATAGTGTCCGTTTCTCCGCCTTTAATGAACGTTCCGATGTAAAAAATAAGCTCATCATTTTGACGTCCATTGGCTTTGGCCGTTCGATATTGCCACGTCCCCTCTTCAAGGTTCGAATCTATGCCGGGTAAACAGTAACCGTGTGCATATTTAACTTGCCCGAAAGGTTCATAAACACATAAACCACGATTAGAAACCAGTCGATAGGGTTCATCTTCTCGATAATTGACCCGAAAGACCCCCGGTGTGATCGGTTCAACACTGATGCACCCTTTACCCACACACTGAACTCGCTCCACGGGCTCTGTTAAAATTTGATCTAATACGACTAATTGGCTTTTCAAAGATACGATATCAGCAGACAGTTCATAAACTGAGCCGGGGTGAGAAAATGACATATGCGAGCCATTGAACACTTCAACGTTTTCACCGCCATCATTAATCATTAGGTGTATATCGTTGTATTCCCTGACTTTTATTAATGTATCCTCACCTTTTAATGGTTTTCTAGACACTGAACGGCCATTAGCCAGTTGACTAACAGATAAAAGAGGGAGCAATTCTTCATCCGCATCCGTCGTGACATTAACGTTTACAAATGAAGGAGAGCGTTCGTTTGTAAACGCCACGCCGTCAGAAGTAATGACTTGCGTGTTTGTGATATTTCCTGAGAAATACTGATTATTTTGGTCACTGATGTAAGCATAACCATTACTGTTAATGTAATCGTTATTTCCCATCACGGTCCCCGAAACATCGAGGCGATTATCACCATCACGCATGATATTTTTCCCTCCAGTCACATTGGTAGACCAATTATTAAATTTGTCCTCCCAAGTCAGGTAATTCAAATTATTATTGAGGCCGTGCTCGTCGGTCTCCATTGAAAACTGCCCTGAGACATGCTCACCAAACGGAATAGAGAAGGTTGCACCAAGTGTGAATTCCCGCTTATCATTGAACTTTTGCTGTGAATCACCATACAAGGTCAAGGTCCCACTGAGCATATTCGTTGACCAAGAAGCGTGTGTCGATTGTTTTAAATCACGAGCATAAAGTGTAGGTACTTCAGGGGCGGGAGTAAAATAATCTGTCGTGTCATTACCATAGTAATTCCAACTCACATACCCTTGTCCCCCGAAGATTTTTCCGGAGAGCCCTAAACTTAATTCTTCATAACCATTGACCCCATACAAATGGTTAGCGAGGCGATAGCGGTCATTTGAGCTTTCCTCTTTAAAGCGCCTGTAATCGATATAGAAAGGAGCGAGCGTAAAACGACCAGATAAGAAAGAATCGTTAGAACTGAACTCTCCGGCAGTCACCTCTAGAGAAAAACGTTCAGAATAATAGCTTCCCCCAACTTGAAGATAGTGGTCATCAGTATTACCTGTGGCAGAGCCCCCGAGTAAAATGGCATCATTAGCACGGTAAGCCACGCTGCCGCGTGCAACCGTTCGGTTATAATCGCTATAACCGTTTTCATTCACTTGCGTATCTTCAAGTTCCACGACCCCTGCAAGGTAGTCAAAGCTACCAGCGGGCAGCTGAAATTGGTTGTTATTGACGATCTGTTTGGTCTCATTGAGCACCACTTTTCCACCGACTTTTCCCTGTAGTCGTATATCGTAAGCTCCTCGTGGCAGCTCGCTATAACTGATATACTGCTTACCTTCATTAACGACTTTTGTTAACACTAATTTATCACCGCGGTACACTTCGATTTGGCCATTTTGAGGCATATAAAAATACAATCGCTGCAATTCGCCGCTGCCGCCTTTGACCAAATTATAACTTGAGCCAACATAAACGCCGGAGTCGAACCCCAAAGACGCACTGCGGTTAAAAAAATCAGTGGCGTTAAAGGAAAGGTTATAACGACTCTTACCCGCAACAAGTCGATTTGCGCCCACTTCTAAATCATAAAATGCTTCATAAGCATCAAAATCTTGCGTCTCTGAGCCGTATTGCGTGTCAAGGCTGATGTGCCCATAAGGAAGGCCTATCGTGGTATCATTGTTCCATGTAAATTGTTCACCACCATCAAAGTCGGTGTACAAATAAAGATCGGTCCAATTGATCACCGCATTTTTTTCACTGACCGCAGGCTGAAAATCTCGCTCACTGGCATCGTTTAAGAGCAACCCAGGAGCAACAAACAAGCGCAATAGCCTATTATCAAAATCAAAGACGTATAATACTTCTTCGCCTGATGGGGTTAGGATGCATTGCGTCAGTTTGCCTTCGCACTGTTCATTGGTTGACACGCCCGCCTGTATGTCATTGAGCACTTTTTCAACGGTTGTTGGGGAAAGCTGCCTATTTTGTAAAAAAAAACGTAATGACTCAAAAGAAGCCTCATCTTGTTCAAGCCTAACGCTTTCATAATTGGCTAAGGCATTGATAAATTGAGTATCAACATCCCCAGCAATGAACACACTGATTTTTTTGGGGGTTTCAATAAAAAAATCTGAAAATTCATCAGGATGAATTGCGGCTAAACAGAGAGGAGAAGCTAATAAGGTACAAGTGGCGACAGTGCGCTTAAAATGGTTCATAACAACCTGAATGTATAATTAATAATCGAGAAAAACAAATAACTCAATGTCACCAGAGCATGTGCGCGCTTCCATTTCATACTGCTCTATAGCGGGAAAAGTTAACGTTAACGAGTGACCTCTAAATTGTTGCCAGCCGTTATCATTGTTGGTATGAGTAAAAGTGTAGCCAGCTAACGGTGTTTCGGTCACAATTTCAGTACCGTCTAACGTCAATGCAACATCAAACTCAACAATGGTTTCGTCATCATCCACACAGCGGTGCGTATTGCTCATCAGCTCAAGCTGATATTGATCTTCGTCACTGTCCGTACTGGTTACCTGAAAATCAAACGTGAGGGGTTTAAACGTTAGCAGATCCTGTCTCCATGTCGCCGCTAATGCCTCCGTAGGGGCTTGTATCGCTAACGTTGACGGGTAATCAATATCAACGTTAACAGATACAGGCACCTCGAGTTCCCCCGCCGCCACCGCGCTACTTAGCGCCGACAATGATAAACATAATACTAATGGCAATATTTTCACGGGAAACCTCGAATAATGGCTAAATTATAGTACGTCTTTGATCAGTAGCTGAGCGTTCACTTCCATACGATCACCCATCTGAGCAGGAATATCGGTGCCGCTAATATTAATTTGATGCTCGTCACCAGATAGGCCCCCTACTTCATCATTGAGTGTCATAGGAGCATTATCAAGCGAGACGACAAACAGACCAGTACCATCGGTTGCAATGCCATCTTCACCAGAGTAAGTGAGCGAGTTAAGCACTAAGTTATAACTTGTAGCCGGGTGTACGGTATTATCAGTTGAAGAAACCACGTCAAATATGTGCTGCTGTGCGACCAAAACATCGTATAAATCTGAATTACCCGATACCGCTTTTTCAAACTCCATTGGCGAGTTAGCAAAATCATTGTCGCCGTTCAAGTTATGGAATGTCCAGTCACCAGAATCCGCCATTGGGACAGTCCCTACCCATGAGAAATTGCCAACACTGTCGCCAGCAGCGATTGCATTAGTGGTTGCAGCGCCAAAAAGGATAGTGGCAAGAGTCGTTAGTAGTAGTGTCTTTTTCATTAGTAATTCCTTAAATATTTTAAATGTTAGTTACCTTGCTACACGCTCTTTAAGCAGCGCAAGAGAAGCTAAGTGATGTTTGTTAAATTAAATGGTGTTTAAAGCAAAGTGGCCGTATAAAGGTTGGAACAAATATAGGAGTTGATAACCCCCTATCTAGGCCACGCTGCTTTTGAACACCGCCATTAAACCCCCCCCGCCCCCACCAAAGCTATTAAATAAAAATATTGATAAATAATTAACACCTTTAAAGTAACCTTATCAGTGACTTACGCCAAAAGTATATAGTTGCAGATATAATTGCGCCCCTCGACATACACAGTGAGGGGCATGTCGCCGTGGTAATACGCGAGCAAATCGAGAGCGGACAAATATCAAAATAGGCACTGAGCCTTATGATGCTATTTTTTGCTTAGCGGTTTTATACGAAGCGTCAACTCAAGATGGCAGACGTCAAAGCCGCAAATCAATATGTAATAGCACACTAAACTTGGCCACCTGATTAGAGGTGATCTCATCAATTTTGTATTTAAACAGGTGACAAAAATCTACAGATCTAAATGTAGGCCAGAGTTTTGACTTGAGGCAGCACAACTGGTCGTTGACCAAAACCATTCTGCAACTGAGGCAGTGAAAGCCATGGGCGTGAGCAAATCAGGCATGGAAAAGTGGGGGCGACAGCTGAAGTAAGAACATATGGGCTTCTCCCCTAAACCCACTCCTATGACACCAGAGCAGATTGAAATTCGCGAGTTAAAGAAGAAAGTCGATCGTCTTGAGAAGCACGATACAATCCTAAAAAAGGCTACAGCTCTCTTGATGTCGGACTTCCTGAACAGCTCTCGTTAGTCGAGAAGCTCAAGCAGAGCCATACAGTAAAACGAGTTTGTGAAGTGTTCGGGCTTCATCGCAGTAGCTACAAGTAGTGGCGCAGTCGTCCAAAGGTTCTTTCACCAGAGAAGCTGAAGTTACAAAGTCTGGTGCGGGAAGCTCACTCAGCCAGTAACGGCTCTGCGGGCGCCAGAAGTATTGCAGATATAGTGACAACTTAAGGTACAACTTTAGGCTGCTGCCGTGCGAGTAAGCTCAGGAAACAACTTGGATGAGTAAGTTGCCTACTTCCAAAGCATGCATATAAAAAAGCAGGCCGAGGACATATTGAAAGACCAAGCTACCAGGCTCGTCAGTTCCAAGTAACTGAGCCTAACCAAGTGTGGTGTGGAGATGTTACCTATATTGGGACTGGCACTCGGTGGGCCTATATAGCCGTGGTTATCGACCTTTTGGCTCGAAAAGCGATTGGTTGGGCAATGTCGTTATCGCCTGATACAAACCTTAACAAGAAAGGCGTTATCGATGGCATTTAAATCAAGAGGGAAACCTAAAGGGCTCATGTTTCATAGCGATCAAGGCTGCCACTATACGAGTCGATAATACCGTCAACTGCTTTGGCGCTACCAAATAAAGCAGAGCTTAAGTCTACGAGGTAATTACTGGGACACTCCCCTATGGAGCGCTTCTTCAGAAGCATAAAAACCGAATGGGTACCATCAACGGCGTACACTTACTTAAGTGAAGCTAAATCATCAATTACTAACAATATTGTTGGATATTACAGCCAGATCAGGCCACAACAATATAATGGTGGCCTGACACAAAATGAGTCAGAGAGAAGAATCTAGCTTACGTATAAAACCGTGGCCCAATAAAGGTTGATCTCTACAATAATAAAAATATATTTTTTTTTTTACGCTGCAACATCTTCCTCGCCGTGCTTTTATTACACTCAACTTGGTCGATATTTAACTCGTGCACCGCAAAAATGCGAATGCTAAAGGACAAAGACAATGGGGATAACTCTGAGTGCGACAAAGATATATCACCGCTATGCTCGGAAGTAGTGGCTCGCGGGTTCAACTTTTCATTCATCAGGGGAGTTGCTTGACGCCAAGCGCCATCAGGCCATGCTTAATTCCTGACGGGAATTACGGTTAAGGACTGGACGGTGCCGAAAGCACGCTGTTGATAGCGAGGGAACAATACAGATAGTACCGAGTTATTTTATTGTTCCTTCCCTAAAAGTGTCGTCACTCAACACGTTAAATGGAAATGTCATCATTACAGAGGTAAGTATTATGAATACAAAGACAGAGGTAAGTATTAGGAATACAAAGGTTGCATCGGCAAAGCCCCATTCAATAAATAGCACCTGTCGCACCATCCACGAGGTGGAATCATTGTGCATCAGTAACGCCGTGAATGAGCGATACGTGGTGGGTGATTTTTCATGCTCCATGGAAGAGTTTAAATCACTTCGGATGTTGGTATTGCGATGGGGAGGGTTGGGAATAAATGTTTTGGAAATTAACAAATAATGACGAGCCGTCATTACTCATGGGGGGGGGAGATGGAACACATTGTTATTGAGTATAACAAATTAATAAGAGGAGATATAGCCCTTAAGATATCAGATGCTGATCGCCGTATTCTTCTTGTTTTTCACGACAATCCAAACCGAATTTTTACACGTGCGGAACTACTGGAGATCGGGTGGCCGAATTCAATTGTTTCGGAAACATCGGTCAATATTGTAATAGGAAATCTTCGAAATTATTTGAAGCAACTTTCCCCTAAAAGTAAGTTGATAACCATTCCCAAGGAGGGGTATCAGTCCGATTTTTGTTTCGAGATAAAGCTCCCCCAGGCTAATGAGGTGGAGCGGGTAGCGACAGCGGAGGTCAGCCCTTATGACCTGGTGACTTACATTGCGACGACTGCGTTCAATATCGTTTGCGTGCTCGGGGTATTCGCAATGGTATTGATTGGCGCAACATGGTGGCACAGTACGGAGTCATTGGTTTGCACTAAAGTGAAAGAGATGGCGTATTGTGGGTTTGATACGATGCCGGCCGAATTACTTGAAGCAGTCCCTTATCGAGCCGCTCGTACCGTCTACTTCTCGGTAAATTCTCATGGGGAGGTAGGATATGAATATTTGGATCATGATTAGGGTAAGCGGCATTATCGCACTGCTTTTTTTTGGGTACGGTTTGCTGCGAGGCGCAGGGTGTGATTATCGATTTCATGGCGTTAACGACCAATTAAAGAGTCATGTCAACATTCAATGCCACCAAGCCCGGATGAGCGGCGAGTTAGTCTCGCACAGTGGTGAGCCAATTTTAACATTTGAAGGGTGGCTATTTAGCTACTCTGAAACATATTTTTATCTGTACCTGCGAGATGTTGATGCCCACGTAGCAACAAATTTACCGAATGCGAAACTCAAAGGTTTTTCTTTATATGAAAATACTTCTCTTTTGCAGGGGAATATACAAGTGAAAGATAACAATGAGGCTGTAGTCATGTTTTATCGGCCAGAGCGGTATACATCAAAAGGCCGGATTTTGGGTAGGGTGGAGTGGTAATGAAAAACTTTAAATATCATGGCACACGACTCAAGTCTGCATGGTTGTGCCTGCCGCTTATCTCGCTTTTATCGACGCCATTAATGGCAGAGGAGTTTTATTTGGGGGCGGCCCCGTTTTTTTCAACACTTGAGTACCAGGAGGTATCGACGGTGAGTAACGACATAGATATTGGTGCAGAATTATTTGGCGGTGCGAAACTTAACTCATACTTTGGTATAGAGTTTGGGGCTGGGTATGGCAGTCGCGATGGCCGCGATGAGCGCAGCCTCTATGGTGATGCATTGGTGTTGGGGTATTACCCCTACTCTTCAACAACATCATTTTTCCTCGGTGCGGGTCCTGCGTGGTTCGGGGGGGAGTGGCGGAGCGTATCCGCTATCGGTGTAGACTTTCAAGTCAGTGAGGCTTTGTCACTTAATCTGGGATATAAGCGTCACTTTAACTCTGGCGTTGATGGGGTTGATGTTGACGCCTTTCGGTTTGGGATAAAGTACAGATTTGGTGGCACCAAAGCAGCAAGGCCGACAGTTATCGCCCAGAAAAGCGCCGAGACAGTAACAACGGCGCAGGCGCAAGAGTCTGCCACTGCACCGCCCCCTCTGGAGCTTACCTCACCGCCCAGCTTCCCACCGACGAAAGAGGTGGAGTATAAAGAGGTGGAGTATGTAGTGGTGGAGGGAGAATGGATTCACCTCCTGCTTCGTGAGCGTGGGATGACGATGCCCCAATTTTTGGCGCTTAATCCGGCATTTGGCGAGGACAGCACGCTCGGTCGTGACCCAGAGAGGATTTACCCTGGTGACCACTTGGTGTTAATTCAATGGGCACAGTGATGAGTAGCGGGTTTAATGTTTTGTAAAAGAATACCCTCCCACTCATTAAGTAAGTGCCAACGAAAAAAGACAAAATTGTAATGAATAGGAATGAAATGAAAAATACACGATACACCCATATATTTAGCGCTGTCATGCTCGCCTCGGTGATAACCGCCTGCGAGTCTGATGATGCGGGTACGCCTGTACAATCAGCGCCCGAGGTGATACTGGACGTATCCAATGGGCTACAGCCCGTGAGCAGTGATGTGCCCACCTTTATCGATTTATCCCCCTTTATTAGCGCCAAGGGCGACTATACGTTGGTGGGGGTGAAACAAATAAAAAACCAAGGGACGGGCTCTTGTCAGCACAGCGCACCGGAAGGGTCAGGCTTTACCGCCACACTCGGCGGTGGTGCGGCTTGTCATTACCAATATGACGTTAAATCAACAAACAGTAGCGCTGCGGTTGCCACGGGTGAAGTAGTTGTAGTGGTCTCGGTGCCAGGTGATCCAGTCATGAAGCCTATTTCCGTGGCCATGCAGCAAGATGAAACCGTAGTGATTGATTTAGATGATGAGTTGTCACCTGATTATCCGTCAGGGTATGTGCTTTCTGGCGAGATTAGCGATATCACCCTCCTGGGTGACGGACAGGTGACCGATGTAAACGAGGTGGCTAACACCATCACGTATGTCTCAGCCGGTACGCAAGGCTATACGCGGTTAATTTACACCCTAGAGGGGTTAGTCGGCGGTGAGCCTGACATGAAAATAGGTAACATCGATATTTCTGTGTCTGATAACCTCAATCATGCTCCCAGCGCTGAAAACTGGCACTACTCGGATATGGTAGATACTGAAACGACCGTGACCATGGATGTGGCGCCCTTTATAAGTGACAGTGACACTTATAACGGCGGCGGTGTGGATACGGTTC
>NZ_RXNV01000016.1 GCF_003966265.1 Shewanella atlantica
CCTGTGAGTGTCCACACAGATTTCTTGTTTTGAATTGTTAAAGAGCGTTAGCATCAATCTTTCAGATGCTGCCGTTAGACGCTAGGTCGTTGGCTTGAGGAGGCGTATTCTACACTTCCAGTTGTTGGCGTCAAGTGCTTATTTTAAGAAGTTTTCCAAGCGATGATTTGTTAACCATTAAGGTCAAAACCAATCAAAACCCGAAGCCCCTAAAGCGCTTGTCACCTGAGTCTAATTCCAAAGAAGTTAAACTCTCTAACCCTGCTGCAAGTCCCTTTCTATCTAGCCTTTCAACTAAGTAGTTGGCCTGCTGTGCCGTGTCAGTGGATGCGCATTATAGGGATGTGAGCCTGGAGCACAAGGGCTTTTTGAAAGAAAGTCACATTAAGTGCATCGAATGCAGCATTATCACGCGATACGGTTAGTTAAGATACGAATTATGTGCTTTAGATATCAAAAAGGGACGAAACGTCCCTTTTTATACTCTTTTATTACCAATTGCCGCTACTGACTAAAGAAACGTGACTCCTGTTTCGCCTCGATCACATTACCATCGTTTACATCATCATTAACGGCTGTAACCCTAAAATCTATCTTCGTCATAGATCTTGAAAGGTCTACAGGATCAACCGCTATACTAATAGGTAGAGTTAACACCTCACCACCTGCAATATGAACTTGTTGTAACCCATACCATTGAGACTCAGGTAACCCCTCTACTGTCAGTTTATAGTCATGAGCAGATTCAGTCTTATTGAGAATCTTCAATGTAAAGGTATTTTCAATCAAACCATCATTATTCTCTCTGAATAACTGGTTTCTATCCCGAATGACATCGACGCGTACAGGAGCTATGGTTGCGCTTGCATAGACAAAAATCACGATCATAACGGTCAGAACAACACCATAACCCACCAGCTTAGGTCTTAGTACTTTCTGTTTTATTCCGTCTAGTTTGTTTTCGGTAGTGTAAGCGATGAGTCCCTTATCGTACCCCATACGCTCCATAGTCGTATCACAGGCATCGATACAGGCACCACAGTTAATACATTCATACTGTAAGCCGTTTCGAATATCTATACCGGTAGGACAGACCTGCACACAGAGGTCGCAATCGATACAATCACCCAGCCCCATCTTTTTTGGGTCGGCCTTACGCGACCTTGGTCCTCGTGCTTCTCCTCTTTTACTGTCATAACCGACGATAAAGGTATTCTTATCAAACATCGCTGACTGAAAACGGGCATAAGGGCACATATGAAGACACATTATCTCCCTCATCCAGCCAGCATTACCATAAGTAGCCAGAGTAAAGAATACAATCCAAAAATAGATCCCTCCGCTCGCACTTAAAGTAAATACATCACGGTAAACTTCAGTTGTTGGAACAAAGTATGAGACGAACGTCATTGCCGTCAATAAGGAGATAAATAGCCAGGATGCGTGTTTTGCCGTTTTTCGCCACAGCTTGTTGAAACTCCATGGCATCTGATCCAGCTTCATTCGTTTATTACGAGCACCTTCAAGCTTCTCTTCAAACCAGATGAAAATAAACGTCCACACCGTTTGCGGGCAAGTGTAGCCACACCACACCCTACCAAGGTAAGTAGTAATAAAGAATAAGCCGAAGGCAGCTATCATCAAAAATGCGGCTAACAGGGTCAGATCCTGAGGCCAGATAGTTAAACCGAAAATATGAAACTTCTGTTCGCCTAAATTAAACCAAACTGCCTGACGGTCACCCCATGGGATCCAAGGTAAGAGAAGGAAAAAGAGCATGGCAATCCAACCTAATCGTCTTCGAAGCTGACTCCACAGTCCATCGACGGCTCGTACATATATTCGATTACGGGGGTTAAATCGATCAGCCTTATCTGCATCAGGTTGATGGATCTTGATTCGTTTAGCCTTCGAATAATCCTTTTTTTCAGACTCTGTGCTCATCTTTGTAACCTTACCGCTTTAATATTGCACGAAAATTAGCTTATTATACCTGTTATATTACATTTTATTCATCAAAGTTGGATTAAAATATATGAGAGGCTGGATCATATTAGGCTTAGGAGCCGGGTTGCTATATTACGTAGCAACAGAGACCAATAAACTCGATGAACCAATTGCCAAATCAGATGAGCTGTTACAAAAAATCGAGCGGAAATTAGACTCATTGACGGGCACTAAGATCATTAGAGTAGATAATCGCATTGCCCATCTGAAAAAAGAGATTGGGCAAAGGATGTCTGAGCGGGAGTTACTGGCTTTAGATAAAATACTTGCATCTGAGTATGCTCTGCAAGACTTCAAAGATGAGTACTGTAGTGGCAAAGCAAAACAGCATGACAGCTTTAATAAAGATAACCTCTTTTTTATTTGTGACAAGCTGAAGTAGTTTCAGAGTAAGTTAGTTTTCTAAGTATATAGCCAGGCATTTATAGAAACTGAAGATTGACCTGAGTTCGGTTTCGGCCTAGCCTTTGCTCAATCTAAATTTGGGTATAAAGGCTAATAATCATGAGTCAGCAGGTTTCAGACATTTTTGATCCTACACTATGGGATCAAGTTTCCGGATTTGATTTTGAAGATATCACCTACCACAGAGCCAAAGATCAAGGCACTGTGCGTATCGCAATAAACCGCCCAGAGTGTAGAAACTCTTTCCGTCCAAAAACTGTTGATGAGTTATACACGGCATTAAACCATGCAAGACAATGGTCAGATGTGGGTTGCGTACTGCTTACCGGTAATGGCCCGTCGGCAAAAGATGGTGGCTGGGCATTTTGTGCCGGTGGCGATCAACGTATTCGCGGCAAAGATGGCTATAAATATGAAGGTGCCGAACAGGGCACGCCTGACCTAGCCCGCATGGGTCGTCTTCACATACTCGAAGTACAACGTTTAATTCGTTTCATGCCGAAAGTCGTTATTGCGGTTGTTCCCGGTTGGGCAGTTGGTGGTGGACACAGCCTACACGTAGTCTGTGACCTCACTTTAGCCTCAAAAGAACATGCAATCTTTAAGCAAACCGATCCCGATGTAGGTAGTTTCGATTCCGGTTATGGTAGTGCTTATCTTGCAAAAATGGTTGGACAGAAACGCGCTCGAGAAATTTTCTTCCTTGGATTTAACTACTCTGCCGATGAGGCATTCGATATGGGGATGGTAAACCGTTCAATTCCTCATGCGGAACTTGAAACCGAAGCCCTAAACTGGGCCAGAGAGATCAACTCAAAATCCCCTACGGCAATGCGTATGCTTAAGTATGGATTTAACTTACCGGATGATGGTCTTGTTGGTCAGCAGCTGTTTGCCGGTGAAGCGACCCGCTTAGCTTACGGCACCGACGAAGCACAAGAGGGGCGGGATTCCTTCCTTGAGAAACGAGATCAGGATTTCTCTGATTTCCCATGGCACTATTGATCCCAATGAGTACCAAAGATATCCACGCCGTAGGCTTATTGAAATAGCTTACTGAATAAAGCCGTTAGTTTTTATTACCAGACATTAAAGCTGACGGCTTTATAACTAAAAACCGCTTTCAATTGAACATATCGATTAAACAAATCTAATAATCCCACTATCAAACACAGATGAGAATAGTTATCATTTAGCTTAATTCGATAACGGGGCTCACCATGACTAAAACAATCACCTTTGCAATACTACATTTTAGCGTCGCATTCACAGTTACTTATCTACTAACTGGTAGTGTCGTTATCGGTGGCGCCATTGCCCTCATCGAACCCGCCGTTAATACCGTGGTTTTTTATTTCCATGAAAAGGTATGGCAGAGAATTCAAAGTCACTCTTCACCAGATGCCTCACTTGAAGTAGCCGCTTAATGATGTCGAAAGTGACCGATAGGAAATAGCTGAGTAGAAGCCGCTTTAAAGAAACATCAACCAAGACTATCGTTATTAATCGGATAGCTCTCCTCTCAACTTGCTGCTTTTATAACGAGCTGATATAGCAATATTATCTCAATCTCTTTTGGGACAAGGGATATCCCCCAAAAAAATCAAATATTCTGTTGAGACGAGACTTTGGTCAGATAGCTAGCTACACCTCGAATGAGCTTTTTTGATAGAATAACCAAAGCTGCACATATTTTTCGATGGAATAGAGAAGTTATGACCCAGAACAGTAACGAAATCCGCAGTAAACTTGCACTGCTTCAACTTGCTAAAGAACTCAATAGCATCAGCAAAGCTTGCGATATTATGGGATATAGTCGCGACAGTTATTACCGCTTTAAAAAACAATATGAAGAAGCCGGTGAGCGGGGATTAATTAATTTATCGAGAAAGAAGCCGGCATTAAAGAATCGAGTATCACAGGAAGTGGAAGATCAGGTTATCGAAATTGCACTCGATTACCCTAATTATGGTCAGGCTAAAGCCGCAGAAATTCTAACGGCCAGAGGTTGTGTCATCTCAGCCAGCGGGGTGAGAACAATATGGCTAAGACATAACTTAGAAACCAAGAAAAACAGATTACTCGCACTAAATAGTCGATTGAGACAGCAAAATCATCTGAGCTTCAAGGCTCAACACGACATGGAACAGCTCTATAAACTTGAACAAAATGAATCAACATTAGACTGCAAGTTCCCGGGCGATGTCTGTGTTCAGGATACATTTAAAATTGCAGAGATTAACGGCCTTGGCCCGGTATACCAGCACACTTTTATTGATGCTTACAGCCAATACGCACACGCCGTTATTTCTACAAGCAATGACTCCACTGTAGCGGCAGACTTTTTACTGGGGACTGTTATTCCTTGGTACAGAGAGAGCAATATTCATATCAATAGCATTCTGACTGATAGGGGAGCTGAATTCTCCGGCAAGAATAGTGTTCCCTTTCAAGAGGCCATTACCGAACTCGACATAAACCATATTCAAATGAGAGCCTATAACGGCCCCGTCGTAAACGGCATGGCCTCACAGTTCCAACACCTGGCTTATAACGAGTTTTATGAAGCATTCTTGAAAAAGAACAAAGTCACTTCTATTGATGCATTCAATGAAAGTTTACGGGTCTGGTTAGAAAAATATAACCATCAATATGCTATTTCTGGTAGGTACACCTTAGGTAAAACTGCAATTGAAGTTTTACAGCTCAGCAAACATCTTATTAAATAGCTCGATCATTAAATAGCTCTGCGATTAGGTCATCGATGTCTGGCTGGCTTTAATTTCCCGCAGATAGCAATTGATGACGCGTACTGAGATATCGAGTCGCAGCAACTTGAGCGCTATCTTTAAGATCGAAAGGTTCCTCACCCTACATCATCATTGGCACAGGTATCCTGCTATGTGTCTCTCACTTTATTGTATTTAGCTAACAACGGCGAACTGTTAACTCATAAACGAAAGCGCTCCTTCGGGAGTGCTTTCTTTTACAACAGATATAAAAATACCCGCTAAATTGACTCTGGCGGGTATTTTATTTCGTTCTATATGGCTTGTCGCAGCTTACTCTACCGTTACAGACTTAGCCAGGTTACGTGGCTGATCCACATCGGTGCCCTTAATCAGGGCCACATGGTATGACAATAACTGCATTGGGATCGTATAGATGAGTGCCGCCATAAACTCATCACAATGAGGCACAGGGATGACCTTCATGGTGTCATCAGACTCAAACTCTGCATCGACATCGGCGAAGACATACATCAGGCCGCCACGAGCACGCACCTCTTCGACATTAGACTTAAGCTTCTCTAACAGTTCGTTGTTAGGCGCGACCACAATAACAGGCATATCTGCATCGATTAACGCAAGCGGACCATGCTTAAGTTCACCAGAAGCATAAGCTTCCGCGTGAATGTAGGAGATCTCTTTAAGCTTAAGTGCACCTTCCATGGCGATAGGGTACTGATCCCCACGCCCCAGGAACAGGGCATGATGCTTATCGGCAAAATCTTCGGCCAACTCTGCGATGGCGTCATCCAGACCCAGTGCCTGCTCAACTTTTGCAGGCATAGATTGCAGACTTTGAGTTATCTTTGCCTGCATATCGGCAGACATACCATTATGACGACCGACAACGGCGGTCAGCATTAACAGGCCGGCAAGTTGTACGGTGAATGCCTTAGTCGAGGCAACACCAATTTCGGCGCCCGCTTTCATCATATAGGCCATATCTGATTCGCGAACCAAAGATGAACCCGGTGCGTTACAGATGGTCATTGTGGCCTTGTAGCCCATCTCTTTAGCCAGACGAAGTGCGGCTAAGGTATCGGCGGTCTCACCAGACTGAGAGATCGTCACCAATAAGCTATTCGGGAACAGGTGCGACTTACGGTAACGAAATTCGGATGCGATCTCTACGTTACAAGAAACACCGGCCCAGTCTTCTAACCAATAGCGCGCAGCCATACCCGCATGATAACTGGTACCACAGGCAATAATCTGCACGTGTTTAATATCTTTCAGGAACTCGGCGGCATTTTCACCGAAGGCTGAATCCAATACTGTGCCACCGGCAATACGCCCTTCCAATGTGTGTGAGATCGCACGTGGCTGCTCGTAGATCTCTTTCAGCATATAGTGACGGTATTCACCTTTATCACCCGCATCATGGGTCACTTCCGACTCTTTGATCTCACGCTCGACCGCATTTCCGTCAACATCGAAGATATTGACTTCGCGGCGCATCACCTCGGCGACATCCCCCTCCTCTAAGAAAGCAAAGGAGCGAGTGACAGGTAGAAGAGCAAGCTGATCGGAAGCTACAAAGTTCTCACCTAAACCATAACCAATAACCAACGGGCTACCACTACGGGCTACAATCATACGCTCACTATCGCGACGATCGATAACCACAGTGCCGTAAGCACCTTCTAACTGCTTAACCGTCGCTTGAACGGCGCCTAGTAAGGTATCGTTAGACTTTAACTCGTGATGAACCAGGTGACAGATAACTTCAGTATCGGTATCTGATGCAAAGGTATAACCTAAACCCTTAAGCATCTCGCGTAGTTTGTTGTGATTTTCGATAATACCGTTATGTACGACGGCAATATCACCCTCAGACAAGTGTGGATGAGCATTACGCTCACTCGGCTCACCGTGTGTGGCCCAACGGGTATGCGCAATACCAGTACCACCGGCTAATGGCGCTGTATCTAAAGCAGCCGAAAGCTCCTGTACCTTACCAACACGACGAGTGCTGCTGAGCGTACCATCCTGAATGACTGCAACACCAGCCGAGTCATACCCTCGGTACTCGAGACGCTTAAGCCCCTCAACTAAGATTTCAGCTACATCTCTTTGCGCTACAGCGCCAACGATTCCACACATATTGATTACCTAACCTCTCTAAGACGAGAGTAAAAATGAGAGTTAAATTTAAATTGAATTTGGAAAGGGACAATCTCTGTTATCCCACATGAGGTGCCAGGATCACCCGCACCCCATGGTTTGAAATTGTTTCAACAGCCTCGGCAGGTAACATTTCATCGGTTACCAGCACGCTGACACTGCCCCAGGCCAGCTCTAGATTCGGAATACGCCGGCCTAGTTTTTCTGACTCGAGCATGACTACCACCTCACGGGAAACCTCAGCCATCACCTTACTCAACCCGGTAAGTTCATTGAAGGTTGTCGTGCCACGCTCAAGGTCGATACCGTCGGCACCGATAAAGAGTTGATCGAAGTTATATGAACGCAATACCTGCTCGGCAATTTGCCCCTGAAATGACTCCGAATGAGGATCCCAGGTTCCACCGGTCATCAATAATGTCGGTTCATTCTCAAGCTCATGGATTGCATTAGCCAGCAGCAATGAGTTAGTCATCACCACCAAGCCACTCTTATCATTAAGCTGTTGAATTAAACCGGATGTGGTACTGCCGCTATCTACGATGATGCGATTATGATCTTTAATCAGCTTAGCTGCCGCCTGGGCAATAGATAACTTATTAGGTGCGATCTTGGCAGTGAATTGCTGCGTCACCTCATCGGGTATCGCCACCGCACCACCATAACGACGCAACAGCAGCCCGGTTTTTTCTAATACGGCCAGATCTTTGCGGATTGTGACTTCAGAAGTTTCGAAACGTAAGGATAACTCGTCAACACTCACCTCACCTTGCTCGGTTAATAGGCTAATAATGCTATGGCGACGCTGTTGAGTATTACGTTTGTTCATAAAACCTTTCAGTTAAGTTTCGTTTCGAAAGATGGATTATAGTGAAACGAAACTTTATTGCTAGCTTTGATCGCTCAAATGTTGAATAAAGTATGAAAATCAGGCAAAAAAAAGCCCCTATCTAAGATAGAGGCTTCGCTATTCTCTTTAAACCTTAGCTTCAGGCTTAAAACTTAGCTTCTAACGCTAAACCGAAGTGCCGTCCTTCACCTACAGTAACATCGGTAGTTGTGCCACCGGCCAGGTAATCGACATCGAACAGGTTCTTAATGTTCAGGCGAACACTCACATCGCTGCCCATCACGTCCATACTGTATGCGGCGCCCATATCGAAGCGTACGTAGCTATCTTTCGAGATAGTGTTGTCGGTATTAGCGAAGCGCTCACCTACATAGATAGCACCGAAGTTCAGTGCTAAATCTTCGGTCATCTCGTAACGTGTCCAAACGTTAGCCGACCACTCTGGCGCATCTACCGGTGTCTTGCCATTCAAGCTATCACTTTCAGGTCTCAGGTACTCGGCTTCCAGATACATCATAGAGCCTGTCAGGAACCAGTTATCACTCACCTGTCCCTGAGCCCCCATTTCGAAGCCTTTATGACGCTGCTCACCGGATTGAGTCGTAATAGTGTTATTACCATTAGGGTCGGTAGCTTCAAGTTGCTCACTTACGGTAACATTAGAGACTGTTATATCGAATACGGCACCAGTTAGCAGCAGGCTGCCATCGAACAGCTCCCACTTAGTACCAATCTCATATTGCTCACCATATTCAGGGTCAAGGTTCATCTTGTTATTTACATCATCTTCATCATTAACTATGCCCTGAGGAGTGAAACTCTTAGAGTAGTTAACATAGATGCTGCCGTTTGCCGCTGGTGAGTAGATAACACCAAACTTAGGCGACACAGCGTAGCTGTTATTACCTTCGCCCTCTTTCTTCTGCTCGTCGTAACGAACACCAGCCAACACCTGCCAGCTATCGTTAATTGTAACTAGGTCCTGAATATAGAAGCCGTAGTGCTTATATTCACTCTCGTATAGAGTTTCATCACGGTTGTAATCGAGATCAGGCTTAGGCAATGGCTGACCAGGCATAACGAGTTGCTTCTTCTCACCAGAGTCCTTCAACTGACCATAGTAATAATCCAGCATATTAGCCCCGATCAGGAACTGATGCTCTAACCCACCGGTCGAGAAGTTACCGATAAAGTCGACATAACTTGTCTTATGCTGCCAATCATCATAACGATCGAAGGGGCTGACGTAGTAGCCATTAGTAATTGGATCATCTGAGCTGCTGATCATCGATGGTGAAGAATCTAAACGCTGACGACTAAACTGCTGATCGTTATAACCCGCTTTCACCTTCCAGTCATCACTGATGTGGTAAACAATATCAGCGCCCATATTAGAGATAGTATTGTCGGTAAACGCCCAAGGCATATCCCAGATAATGTCACTGCCGCCGATCAAGTCGCCGCTGCTGTCTAACCAGCCGCCAGTATCTATACCGGTTTTGTCTTGAGTATGGTCATACTTAAGCGATAGCAATAGATCGTCGGTAATATCAAACTCAAGGTTCAGGTAACCTAACCAGCGATCACGTTCCTGGTTAGAGCCATCTTGATATTCACGCCAGTATTGTGTGTCCTGCTTAACCAGCACGGTACGGTAGCGGATAGTTTGAGCTTCATTCAGGCTGCCACCGGCATCCAGCTGATAACGGGTCGAGCCATGTTCATCGGTATCGAAACCAAGTTCAAACATAGTGTCATAGGTCGGTTTCTTAGTGACCATGTTAATCAAACCACCCGGGCCTGACTGACCATAAAGCATACTAGATGGGCCCTTGAGCACTTCTACCTGTTGTAGTGTTTCAATCGGTTGCACATAGTGAGACCACTGCTGCTGACCATTGATCAGGTAACCGGAACCGGAATCCAGCTCGAAACCTCGGATGCTAAATACCTGACGGTTCCACTTCTCACTACCCCCGGTGACACTGGAGTCGTTGACCAGCACTTCAGAAAGGTTGGTAGCCAACTGCTCATCGGTGACAAAATCGGGAATGACGGTCACTGATTGTGGCGTATCCATAAGGCTGATATCGCCACGCATAGCACCCGAAGCGCTGCCGACCTTATAATCATTAAAGTTACTACCAGTGATACTAATGCGCTCAATATTAGCGATAGCCGGCTCGCCGGCTTGCCCTTCTGCAATAGCCGGAATTGTGGCAAGTGCAGACAGAACTGCGACACTGATAGATGAAAACTTAAATGATCTCTTGAACGACATGGTCAACCTCAAAAATGGATACCAAACAAATGTTGAACGCAATATAAATGAGAATCGTTTTTATTTAAGTTTCTTTACGGAAATTTACAAAGGTAAGTGATCGAGTACTAACTTAACGAAATTATTAACTGAAAATCGAGATCTGATGACAATACTTCTGGCAGGGTTTTCTGCGTATTTAAAACAAAAAAGCGACCCATTCGGGTCGCTTCGCTTAATCTGTCAGGGCTTAACTTTTAGGTTTCTTAACCGGTCTGGCCCAGCCACTCAGGTGACGCTGTTTAACCCGGGTGATAACCAGCTCACCTTCAGCTACATTACTTGTGATGGTAGAACCGGCACCGAGTGTCGCCCCCTTACCGATAGTCACAGGAGCCACAAGTTGAGTATCGCTGCCGACAAATACATTATCTTCAATCACAGTCAGGTGTTTATTAGCACCATCATAGTTACAAGTAATAGTACCCGCACCAATATTCACTCCGGAACCTATCTGCGCATCGCCAATATAGGCAAGATGGCCCGCCTTTGACCCCTCACCTAACACGGCTTTCTTCATCTCGACGAAGTTACCTATGTGAGCATCACGCTTTAGTTCCGCCCCCGGACGAAGACGTGCAAATGGGCCTGCGCTTGCCTCGATACCGACCTTGGCATTCTCAACGATAGAGTAAGGCTTAATCTCGGCATTATCACCGATCTCACAATCGATAAGGATAGCACCTGCGCCAATAGTCACGTTATTTCCTATTGTGACCTTACCCTGAATGATGACGTTTACATCTATCATCACATCCATGCCAACGGTGACGTCGCCGCGAATATCCAACCTTGCAGGATCCCTGAGATTCGCGCCTTCGAGCATAAGTTTTTCTGCAGCGCGTGCCTGATAAGCTCGCTCAAGCTGAGCCAACTGAACTCGGTTGTTAGCGCCCTCAACTTCAATAGCCGATTCAGGTTGAGCCGTAGTGATCTCAATACCATCTTTATGGGCCATGGCAACGATATCGGTAAGGTAATATTCACCTTGAGCATTATCTGACGATAACTGACCAAGCCACTCTTTAAGTTGCTTACCTGGTGCGGCCATTATGCCTGTGTTGATCTCATTGATAGCCAACTGTTCTGCACTGGCATCTTTCTGCTCGACGATACCAACAACTTTACCTGCCTCACGCTCTATGCGCCCATAACCCGTTGGGTTAGGTAGGTTAACCGTAAGAATAGCCAGACCATAATCTTCACGGGCAGCAAGAAGTGCATCGAGTGTAGATGCCTGGATAAGCGGAACGTCACCGTAAAGAATAAGCACTGTATCGTCATCAGCAATATTTGAATTAGCCTGAGCCACCGCGTGACCGGTACCCAACTGTTCGGCCTGCAGCACCCAATTTAGTTGCTGCTCACCCAACACACTCTGTAGTTTCTCCGCACCATAGCCATACACCAACTGAATAGCATCGCTACCGACACTATGGGCGGTGTCGATCACATGCTGCACCATACTCTTATGGGCGATAGGGTGTAAAACTTTAGGAAGATCTGAGCGCATGCGGGTTCCCTTGCCTGCGGCCAAAATCACTACGTTTAGTGCCATTGAGTTATCCTTGAGCTAAAAGCTGCTGAAATTCTATAGAGAGGTCTATTTTGTGCGCTGATTTTAACGGAAAAGTGGGGAAAAGCGAAGAAGGTTCGAGACTCGAGCACCTAGGGCCTAGTTTCTAGATTTCTCGCAACTTCTTTAAAAACAAAAAAGGCGAGCATCTTGCGATGTTCGCCTTTTTTCATCAAACAATGACCTTATCTGGCAATGTTCTTCTTGATGGTTTCGACAACGCGTAATTGAGCGATAGCCTGAGCTAACTCAATTGCTGCTGAAGCGTAGTTAAAGTCGGCGCCAGCATCCGCAAGAGCGGTTTCTGCACGACGTTTAGCTTCTACAGCTGCTTGCTCGTCAATCTCATCGGCACGCAATACGACGTCAGCCAATACTGAAACAGAAAAAGGTTGAACTTCCAGGATACCACCCGAAAGATAAAACACCTCTTCACTTCCATCTTGCTTGACGATGCGTGCCATGCCAGGTTTGATATGTGTCAGTAGTGGCGCGTGACCAGGCATAACACCCAGATCACCTTCTGAACCGGTAACTTGTAGGTGTGCTACAAGACCTGAATATATGCTACTTTCTGCACTTACTATATCAAGTTGTACTGTCATGGCTGCCATCCGTTCTCCTTTAAACTATTACTCTACACCAATGCTTTCACACAGATACAGAATACTTAGTTATTTTTTGTTAGCTTTCTCAACGGCTTCGTCGATAGAACCAACCATGTAGAACGCTTGCTCTGGAAGGTGATCGAACTCACCATCTAGAATCCCCTTAAAGCCACGAATTGTGTCTTTAAGAGAAACGTACTTACCTGGAGAACCGGTGAATACTTCTGCAACAAAGAAAGGCTGTGAAAGATATTTTTCAATCTTACGAGCACGGAATACAGTTGTCTTATCATCATCTGATAATTCATCCATACCCAAGATCGCAATGATATCTTTAAGCTCTTTATAGCGTTGTAGCTCAGTCTGTACACCAGTAGCAACATCATAATGCTCTTGGCCAACAACCTGTGGATCCAGCTGACGTGAAGTCGAATCCAATGGGTCAACCGCTGGGTAGATACCCAGAGAAGCAATGTTACGAGACAATACAACAGTCGCATCTAAGTGAGCGAAGGTTGTTGCTGGTGACGGATCCGTTAAGTCATCCGCAGGTACGTATACGGCTTGAACAGAGGTAATAGACCCTGTCTTAGTCGATGTAATACGCTCCTGAAGTACACCCATCTCTTCAGCCAATGTTGGCTGGTAACCTACTGCTGATGGCATACGGCCTAGCAGTGCAGATACTTCAGTACCCGCCAAGGTGTAACGATAGATGTTATCAACGAAGAAAAGAACATCTTTACCTTCGTCACGGAACTTCTCAGCCATAGTCAGACCAGTCAGTGCCACACGTAGACGGTTTCCTGGAGGCTCGTTCATCTGACCATATACCATGGCCACTTTATCGAGAACGCCAGAATCTTCCATCTCGTAGTAGAAGTCGTTACCCTCACGGGTACGCTCACCTACACCGGCAAAAACTGATAAACCAGAGTGTGCTTTTGCGATGTTGTTAATAAGTTCCATCATGTTGACGGTCTTACCAACACCAGCACCACCAAACAGACCAACTTTACCACCCTTAGCGAATGGACATACAAGGTCGATAACCTTGATACCAGTCTCTAAAAGTTCAGTGGAGCTTGACTGATCTTCATATGAAGGAGCTTCACGGTGGATCACATAGCGATCTTCTTCACCGATAGGACCCGCTTCATCTACTGGTTGACCCAATACGTTCATAATACGGCCAAGGGTTTTTTCCCCAACCGGAACAGTAATTGGTGAACCAGAGTTTACGACCTCAAGGCCACGACGCAGACCATCTGAAGAACCCATAGCGATGGTACGAACTACACCACCACCTAGTTGCTGCTGAACTTCCAGCACCAAGCCTTCACTTTTGATCTCTAGAGCGTCATATACCTGAGGTACGGCATCATGTGGAAACTCAACGTCCACAACCGCGCCAATTACTTGGACAACAGTACCTGTGCTCATGATTAATCCTCTAAAACTTGTATTCGTTACCTAATCTAAACGGCTGCAGCGCCAGCAACAATTTCCGACAGTTCCTGCGTAATCGCAGCCTGACGGGCCTTGTTGTAGACTAACTGCAAGTCACTAATAAGATCACCAGCGTTGTCAGTTGCAGACTTCATAGCAACCATACGGGCAGCTTGCTCAGATGCAAGATTCTCAACAACACCTTGGTAGACCTGCGACTCCACATAACGTACCAGTAAAGTTTCCAAAAGTTCTTTTGGATCTGGCTCGTATAGGTAGTCCCAGTGATGAGAAACCTCATCAACCTCAGACTTAGGCAACGGTAGCAGCTGTTCGATCACGGGAGTCTGACTCATAGTATTCACAAATCTGTTGAATACTACATACAGACGATCCAATGTACCTTCGTTGTATGCTTGTAGCATGACACGTACTGTTCCGATCAAGTCAGCGAGCTTTGGAGCGTCACCTAAACCTGAAGCAGATGCAGATACTTGTCCGCCGAAGCTATTGAAGAACTGTACACTGCGAGCACCAATAGGACAGAATTCAACTTCTACCCCTTGCTCTCGCTGGTTCTTCACGTCTGCGACAACCTTTTTGAAAAGGTTGACGTTCAGACCACCACAAAGACCACGGTCGGTTGATACAACAATGTAACCAACCCGCTTGGCCTCTCTCACCTCTAAATAGGGGTGTTTATACTCGAGAGAACCTTGCGCCACGTGACCGATCACCTTACGCATATTTTCTGCATATGGACGACTAGCTGCCATGCGATCTTGTGCTTTACGCATTTTACTCGCGGCAACCATTTCCATAGCAGACGTGATCTTCTGAGTGTTTTTAACACTCGCGATCTTGGTTTTAATCTCTTTAGCGTTGGCCATCTTAACTCTCCAATCTGGACCTGAGGCGCCTTACGACACCTCTGTTTTTACCAGGTTTGGGTTTCAACGAACTTGTCGAGGCTGGCCTTCAACTCACCTTCGATGTCGGCATTATAGCTGCCAGTATCGTTGATGGTCTTCATAAGCTCAGCATGCTCGCTGTTCATGAAAGAGAGCAGAGACGCTTCGAAATCACCGATTTTAGCTAGCTCAATACTCTTCAAGTAACCTTTTTCAGCTGCAAAAAGAGACACAGACTGATCGGCAATACTCATAGGAGCATATTGCTTTTGCTTCATTAGTTCGGTAACACGCTCACCATGCTCAAGCTGAGCACGAGTTGCATCATCTAAATCAGATGCAAACTGTGAGAACGCTGCAAGCTCTCGATACTGTGCTAGTGCGGTACGAATACCACCAGACAGTTTCTTGATGATCTTAGTCTGAGCCGCACCACCAACACGAGAAACCGAAATACCTGGGTTAACAGCAGGACGTAGTCCAGAGTTAAATAGGTCAGTTTCAAGGAAGATCTGACCATCGGTAATCGAAATTACGTTAGTCGGTACGAAAGCAGATACGTCACCAGCTTGAGTTTCAATAATCGGTAGAGCAGTCAAAGAACCTGTACGGCCTTTAACTTCACCTTTAGTGAACTTCTCAACATACTCAGCGTTAACACGTGAAGCACGTTCTAACAGACGAGAGTGAAGATAGAATACATCACCTGGGTATGCTTCACGTCCTGGTGGACGTTTTAGCAACAATGAGATCTGACGGTAAGCAACTGCTTGCTTAGATAGATCATCATAGACAATAAGTGAATCTTCACCGCGGTCGCGGAAGTACTCCCCCATTGAACAGCCAGAGTATGGAGCCAAGTATTGTAGTGCTGCAGCTTCAGAAGCTGTAGCAACAACAACAATGGTGTTCGCCAAAGCGCCGTGCTCATCAAGCTTACGTACCACGTTAGCGATGGTAGAAGCCTTCTGGCCTACCGCTACGTATACACATTTAATGCCTGAATCTTTTTGGTTGATAATGGCATCGATCGCCAAAGCGGTTTTACCGATTTGACGGTCACCAATAATCAATTCGCGCTGTCCACGACCGATAGGGATCATAGAGTCAACAGCTTTATAACCAGTTTGCACTGGCTGGTCTACTGACTTACGTTCAATAACGCCTGGAGCGATTACTTCAACAGGAGAGAAGCCATCGTGTTCGATAGGTCCTTTACCGTCAATTGGTTCACCCAATGTGTTGACAACACGTCCTAATAGACCGTTACCAACAGGGACTTCCAAAATACGGCCTGTTGTTTTAACTTTGTCGCCTTCAGCCAATGTGGCATAAGGGCCCATTACTACGGCACCGACAGAATCACGTTCTAAGTTCAACGCGATTGCAAAACGGTTACCAGGCAGCTCGATCATTTCACCTTGCATCACATCGGCCAGGCCGTGGATGCGGATGATGCCGTCACTAACTGCAACGATAGTACCTTCGTTGCGAGTTTCACTAACGACTTCGAACTGCTCGATCCGCTGTTTAATCAGATCGCTGATTTCAGTGGAATTCAGTTGCATGCTCAAACTCCCAATTATGATTGCAGCGTATCAGACAGACGCGAAACTTTTCCGCGGACCGAGCCATCTATGACTAGGTCTCCTGCCGTGATCATTAAACCAGCTATCAGGCTGGCGTCTATGCTGCAATTCAGCTTAACTTTGCGTGCGAGACGTTTCTCTAAAGAAACACTAATTTCCTGTTGCTGCTCTGAAGTAAGCTCAACAGCTGAAACTACATTAGCTTCAATCTCTTTTGCCCACTCGTTGCGTAGTTCAACAAATTGTTGACACACAGCAGGTAGTACTTCTAAACGACCGTTTTCAGCCATTACCTTTAACAGATTTTGACCTTGCTCATTGACCTGCTCACCACAAACTCCAACAAAGAGTTCGGCAAGCTTATTGCTGGCTAATCCGCCGGCAAGCAGTGGCTTAATGGTTTCGTTTTCACTTACCATAGCCGCGAAGTTCAGCATCTCTGCCCAACTATCGACTGCATTGTTTTCAATAGCAAAATCAAAAGCTGCCTTTGCGTAAGGACGAGCGATGGTGGTTATTTCAGCCATAACTCAAACTCCTTATTTAAAGTTCAGCAACTAGTTTATTAACTATGTCACTGTGGGCGGCTTCATCGATAGAACGCTCAAGAATCTTCTCAGCACCAGTAATGGCAAGAGTAGCAACTTGCTTACGCAAGTCTTCTTTAACGCGATTACGTTCAGCTTCAATTTCTGCTTGACCCTGAGCGATAATTTTAGCGCGCTCAGCATCTGCTTCGGCTTTTGCTTCATCGACGATCTGAGCTTTGCGTTTGTTCGCTTGCTCAATGATCTCGTTAGCAGTAGCTTTGGCGTCTTTTAGTTGGTCAGTTGCTTTAGACTGAGCCAACTCCAGGTCTTTTACGGCACGGTCAGCATCAGCTAAACCGTCGGCAATCCTTTTTTGACGCTCTTCGATGGCATTCATCAAAGGGGGCCAAACAAACTTCATGCAGAACCACACGAAGATAATAAAGGCAACCGTCTGACCGAGTAGGGTAGCGTTGATATTCACAACAGCCTCCTATTTAAATTAAAGACAGAAGCGTTTATTACAGCATTGCACCTAGTGGATTGGTGAAAAGCATAAATAATGCAATACCAACACCGATCATAGTTACAGCATCCAGAAGACCAGCAACGATGAACATTTTAACTTGTAGCATAGGAGCCATTTCTGGTTGACGCGCAGCGCCTTCCAAGAACTTACCACCTAGCAGGCCAAAACCGATAGCGGTACCTAGTGCACCCATACCAATTAGCAGAGCAACAGCAATAGCTGTCATGCCTAGAACAGTTTCCATCTCTATCTCCAAATATTCTAAATCTAGTTAGTTTTTGATTTAGCTAAAAAAATTTCTTCAGCAATTCTTAATGATCTTCATGCGCCATGCTTAAATAAACAATTGTCAGCATCATGAAAATAAACGCCTGTAGGGTAATAACCAAAATATGGAAAATTAACCAACCTAGTTGTAATGAAACACCTAGGGCAGATAACGCCATGTTAGCACCATACATCAACGCAATAAGAATGAAGATCAACTCACCTGCATATAAGTTACCGAACAGACGCAATGCCAATGAAATTGGCTTCGCAATCAGAGTTACGGTCTCTAACAAGAAGTTGACGGGTATCATTGCCCAATGGTTAAAAGGCTGCATAGTCAGCTCTTTAACAAAGCCTGAAATGCCTTTGACTTTAATGCTGTAGTAAATAATCAGCAAGAACACACCAATAGCTAAACTAAAGGTAATGTTTAAGTCTGTCGTTGGTACAACTTTCATGTAAGGGATACCAGCAGCAGCTGCCAGTGATGGGATCCAGTCAACTGGAACCATATCCATGAAGTTCATCATGAATACCCAAACAAAAATAGTTAATGCCAACGGAGCAATAACAGGATTGCGGCCATGGAAGGTTTCTTTCACGCTAGAGTCGACAAACTCAATGATCATCTCGACAAAACACTGAAGTTTGCCGGGAACACCTGTAGTTGCCTTCTTTCCAACGCTACGGAATAGCCATAAGAACAGAACACCAAGCCCAACCGAAAAGAGCAACGAATCAATATGCCATGTCCAGAAGCCTTCACCAACACTTAAGTTGGTAAGGTGGTGCTGGATATAGCCCTGCGGTGTTAACGCTTCACCAGTTGCAGCCATGATTCATCCCACTTTACTTTGCTTGAAAAATAAAGGAGCCGTCCAATGCACGATTAACGCTAGGGTGTAGCAAACAAAGAGAGGCATAAAGCCAACCTTAAAATTGATAAACACCAGCGAGAACATAGCTATGGTTAACAGCAACTTTACCGCTTCCCCCCAGTAAAAAGTCTTCATGACCTTTCCTGCTGAACTAGCTCCCGTATGGGAAAAAGCGAGGGTTGCGAATACAAAATTAGGAAGTACAGCGATAGCGCCACCTGCCAAGGCAGACAGACCAGACTGAACTCCCCACATGGCGAAAAAGAAAACTGAAGCACCCCCAGCCATCGCCGCCTGCATCAAAACCAACTTATAGGCAGACCACCGGCCACGACGTGCTAAAACCTTACTCAATTTATCTTCTCCGCATTTACGCTTTATTGTTTCGATGACCGGATGACAAATATCCGAATAATCAATAGCGACAAAAAAGCTTGCGAAAGTATACCTTTTCAGGCCTTCAAAGCAAGTTTAAGCTGAGGAAAATCGAGTCTTTTAGCGTGATCTAACGCCAAATATGTAAAACCGTAAATTTAACACATGTCACAAAATTACATAATATGGCGTTAACGTCAGTTTTTTAGCGGATTTTGTCGATAATACCGTCTAATTCAGCAAGATCTTGATAATTTATTACCAATTTTCCTTTACCTTTTTTATTGTGGGTAATGGAAACTTTTGCACCTAGACGTTCGACTAATTGACTTTCGAGACGGGTGACATCGTGATCTTTTACAGGTTTATTGGCAATTTCAGGTGGGTTTAAGGTTTTATTAACTAAGCGTTCAGTTTCACGAACAGTTAATTCCTTTGCGGCAACAGATCTTGCGATAATCGTCTGTTCGTCACCTTCGATAGCAAGCAGGGCACGAGCATGCCCCATATCGATATCACCGTACTCCAGCATACGTTTTACAGGTTCATTAAGACCATTCAGACGCAGCAGGTTAGAGACTGTAGCGCGTGACTTACCCACGGCTCCGGCGATCTGTTGGTGGGTTAAACTAAACTCTTCCATTAAACGTTGGAGGGCTATCGCTTCTTCCATCGCATTAAGGTCTTCACGTTGAATGTTTTCAATCAGGGCTATGGCTACAGCAGATTCATCGGGCACCTGTTTTACAATACAAGGAACCTTATCAAGCTTAGCTAACTGAGCGGCACGCCAGCGACGTTCACCGGCAATGATCTCAAACTTGTCTGGAGAAATGCTACGAACAACAATTGGCTGGATAATTCCCTGGGCTTTAATTGACTCAGAAAGTTCTTCGAGCGCCTCTGGAGACATATCTTTACGAGGTTGGTATTTTCCCGGCTGCATAAGGTCAACATCAAGCATCAACAAATCATCATGTTCAACTGATTTATCAGCAACTTCATTTGTTGGTGCAGGCTTACTATTTGCCGCGTGGCTAGTGCTGAGTAATGCATCTAAACCTTTGCCCAAACCGCGTTTTTTTACTGTCATTTCCACTGCCTTTGTTTAAGCTTGCTCAACCTGTTCGTGCTGTTCGGCACGACGAATAATCTCTCCAGCCAGAGCAAGATAAGCCTTAGCTCCTGCGCTGGATTTATCGTAATACATCGCCGGAGCCCCAAAACTTGGTGCTTCGGCTAACCTGACATTTCTCGGGATAACGGTGCGGTAAACCTTTTCGCCAAAATGCTGTTTAAGCTGATCCGACACATCGTTTGACAATCGATTACGCGGATCATACATGGTACGTAAGATCCCTTCGATATGCAGTCCAGGATTAACCATAGCGCCTAATTTGCTAATGGTATCCATCAGAGCTGTCAGGCCTTCCAGGGCATAATATTCACACTGCATAGGAACCAGAACAGAGTCTGCAGCAGACATGGCATTAACTGTCAGCATGTTTAATGAAGGCGGACAATCGATAAAGATAAAGTCATAATCGTCTTTTATCGGTGCTAATGCATTTCTTAATCTAATCTCTCGAGCAAAGAACTCCATAAGCTTGATCTCTGCCGCGGTAACGTCACCGTTACCGGCAATAAGATCATACTTTCCGTTGGTATCTTTATACACAACGTCATCAAAAGATTTCTCATCGACCAATAATTCGTATGCTGTATTCTCGACACTGTATTTGTCGATACCACTTCCCATGGTCGCATTCCCCTGGGGATCGAGATCGATCAACAGCACTTTGCGCTTAGTGGCGGCCAAAGATGCTGCAAGATTCACACAAGTTGTTGTTTTTCCGACGCCACCTTTCTGGTTAGCCACGGCAATCACTTTACCCACAATACCATCCTGTATGTCGCGTTCGTATAATCGACACTATTGAAACCCATACCAAATTGCTTGAACCATTAAAAAAATGCAACTTTATCGCTATTTTTTGATAACTCTCAATAGGTGTCGCTGCTCGTCCAGGCGAGGGACCTTGAGCTCAATCACATCGGTAACTTCAAATTCTTCAGGAAGTTTTTCCATTTCATCTTCTGCAAGCTGACCTTTCAGGGCGTAATAACAGCCGTTGTCAGTCGGAAGGTGATGACACCAATGCAGCATATCTTCAATCGACGCAAAGGCACGACTCAAGACACCGTCAAACTTTGTCTCAGGCTCATAAGCCTCAACCCGGCTTTCTACCGAACTGATATTCTTAATACCTAACTCATGCTGAACCTGCTTTTGGAAGCGGATCCGCTTACCTAAACTGTCTAACAACACGAAGGTTTTATCCGGATTCATAATGGCCAGAGGAATACCCGGCAGACCAGGCCCGGTGCCAACATCGATAAAACGTTCACCCACAAGGTGTGGTGAAACGGCTAAGCTATCCATGATATGTCTGATCAGCATCTGCTGCGGATCTCGAATCGACGTCAGGTTATAGGCCTTATTCCACTTGTTGAGCATCTCAACAAAACCAATAAGCTGTTTTTTCTGCAGCTCGGTTGCAGACAGGTTCATTTCAGCCAGATACTCATCTAATTGGGCAGATAACACAGGATTAATCCTTAATAACGTACGTAAATCGAAACTGTTGACATTATGAAGCCCAGAAAACACTAAGGGAAGCGCTAAAAGCCAATATAAATGGGCTTTGGCTTCCCTTACAGGCAAATAAATTAGCTTTTAGAAGGGTTTTTACGTAATAGACCGCGACGCTTCAGATGTACCAGCAAAATAGAGATCGCTGCCGGTGTCATTCCAGAAATTCTCGAGGCCTGACCAATAGTTTCAGGCTTATGGTCGTTGAGCTTGGCAATAACCTCATTCGAAAGGCCCGGAACTTCCTGATAATCAAGTTCTAACGGCAAACCTGTCGTCTCATGTTTTATCGCTTTGTCGATCTCATCTTGTTGACGCTGGATATAACCCGAATATTTAACTTGTATCTGTACCTGCTCTGCAGCACGTTGATCTTCGATTCCCGGACCGAACCCTTCCAGACTCATCAACTTTGGATAATCCATTTCCGGACGGCGAAGTAGATCTTCGAAAGATGCTTCGCGAGAGATAGGGGTATTCAACTCAGGGTTTAATACATCCAGCAGTGGCGAGTTAGGATGAACCCACTGGCTTCTTAAACGTTGAAGTTCCAGTTCGATAGACTCTCGTTTCTCGTTAAACTTAGCCCAGCGCTCTTCACCGACTAACCCGATCTCATGACCCTTCTCGGTTAAACGAAGATCGGCATTGTCTTCACGCAGTAACAAACGATATTCAGCGCGGCTGGTGAACATACGGTAAGGTTCTTTGGTTCCCAGAGTCGAAAGATCATCGACTAGCACACCAAGATAGGCTTCATCACGACGAGGACACCAACTCTCTTTGCCCTGAACCTGCAGCGAAGCGTTCATTCCCGCCAATAGTCCCTGGGCACCGGCTTCTTCGTAACCGGTAGTGCCGTTTATCTGTCCGGCAAAGAACAGTCCCTGAATACTCTTTGTTTCTAATGAGTTTTTCAGATCTCTTGGATCGAAATAATCGTACTCGATGGCATAGCCCGGACGAATGATCTCGGCGTTTTCACAACCTTGAATTGAACGAACCAGATCAAGCTGCACATCAAATGGAAGGCTGGTCGAGATACCGTTAGGGTAGATCTCATTGGTATTTAAACCTTCCGGCTCAATGAAGATCTGATGTGAACTCTTGTCTGCAAAACGATTGATCTTATCTTCGATAGATGGGCAGTAACGTGGCCCCACACCTTCGATAACCCCTGAATACATTGGGCTTCTATCTAGTCCACCACGAATAATCTCATGGGTTCGTTCGTTAGTATGTGTGACGAAACAGGAGATCTGATCAGGGTGCTGACTTACATCACCGATAAACGACATTACAGGAAGGGGAGTGTCACCTTTCTGTTCCTGCATCTTACTAAAATCTAAGGTATTTGCATCTAATCTAGGCGGTGTACCTGTTTTCAAACGTCCGATACGGATCGGTAATTCACGCAATCGATCAGCCAAAGCGATCGATGGTGGATCGCCTGCTCGACCGCCGCTGTAATTTTGTAATCCGATATGGATCTTACCACTGAGGAAAGTACCTGCAGTTAACACGACAGCCGGCGCTTCGAAGGCCAGTCCCATCTGAGTTACCACGCCTGTGACCTTGCCATTTTCAACAATAAGATCGTCTACAGCTTGTTGGAATAGTCTTAAATTCGGTTGGTTTTGGAGTATTTCCTGGATCTTAGCTCGATAAATGGCTCTGTCAGCTTGAGCACGTGTTGCTCGTACTGCCGGGCCTTTGCTGGAATTAAGCGTTCTGAATTGAATGCCCGCATAATCGGTTGCAATAGCCATTGCACCACCAAGAGCGTCAATCTCTTTGACTAAATGTCCCTTACCTATGCCACCAATGGCGGGGTTGCAAGACATCTGTCCTAAGGTATCGATGTTATGTGTCAGCAATAGGGTCTTAGATCCCATTCTTGCTGCGGCTAATGCGGCTTCAGTTCCGGCATGACCACCACCTACAACAATTACATCAAACCGTTCATGAAAATGCATGAGTAAACCTTAAATTAAAACTAAGTTGGTAAAGAACAAACTGTGAATTCGAGCAGAGCATTTTAGCATTTGATTCTTCTTAGGTGAATGATCAATTTCAGTGTTTCGATCGCAAGAGGATCCGCTTAATAGATCTTAAGATCTTTATATAGATCCTTTATTATTCTTACTATTAGGATCGCGTTTTTCTGTGGGTAACCCTTTTTCCCTTTTATAATCAACACTTAAAAGCGATCAGATCCTGTGATCTATTAACGATCAAACTTAAATAAGCTTGGGGATAGATCGCCTACTTATCCACAAGGTGGATCATTGAGCGGATCGGGTGTTGATTAATACAGGGTTTGATCAGATCAAAATAATACCTTATCCACATATTTATCATTTGAGATCGTAATGTGTGGATAAAGTAGATCTAATCTGTGTATTGTTCCTATGGTTATTCTTTATTGGCGATCTTAAAGTTGATCTTGCCATTGTGTTAGCCAAGCCAGTGCTGGGTCTTCTGGTATATGATCGTATTGAACATCGATCTGGATCTTATCCACATAGACTTGTGCACCGCACTCTTCGAGCGCTTTCGACAGCTTTTCCGGTCCCTGACAAAAAGTGTCGTAACTTGAATCGCCGACGGCACAAATGGCAAACTTGGTCTGGCTAAGATCGGGTTTTTGAACTGCGATCTCATCGAAAAAGGGCATGATATTGTCTGGTAGATCGCCAGCTCCGTGTGTTGATGATACGATCAACCATAAAGATTTAGGGTCCAAATCGGTGAGTTTTGGGGTCAAATGTATCTGATTTTCATGCCCCAAACTGGTCAATTGAGCCGCCAATTCGTCTGCTACATATTCGGCACCACCTAAGGTTGTGCCCACTAAAAGTTCTATTTTTGCCATATATGTTCCTGATCTCATCCTGCTACTGAGCTATTTAGTCGTTAATTTAACGCTTAGATCGGCACTCATCTATCTAATTTATCGTTACGATCTGCGTTATGTTTGCGCTAATCATAAGGTATAAGGCAATTTTTGCTAAGAAGATTGCTGTTTAAGGTATATAAATGGCGACCGAGACACTGTCTGCTGACTGAGGTGAGAAGGGAAAAGTTGGGGCCATATATACCCAAGCTACTTCAAAATGCTCGTTTCAGAGCTCCCGTAGAATAACTGAACAAGGCAGTGATGAAGAGAATGGTTATTCCCTTTTCAATATCACTAACGCAGTGCAGGGATTCTACGGAAGCTCCCGAAGGGCAAGCCGAGAAGCAACATGTTTCTGCGTTATGAAATATTGAATTAGAATGACTAGTACTGCAATTTCATGCCTTAAACTCTGTCACTTCCCGACATGCTGAATCCTGCATTTCGAGGTTGTTTGGGTATAAGTGCGTAAACCGCCTGAGAGAGCAATGCTGATCAGGTTCTGGATGGAATCAAAGCGCATAATTGAAAAGGTATACTTATATAGCTGGTTTTATTATTACTTGTCTGGTGTCCGTGATTATAACGCTGGTTTCTTTGTTAGTATGTTGAATTAACAGTCTTTTGTTGCATGTAAAAGGTAGTTTACGTCAGTGCTATTGGTCACTTTCCATCTTTTGGTCAAAGGATTAAAGCTCATTCCTTCCGCTTTGACAGTACGTAGACCGCGGGGAGTGATCATGGCATCTATCTCTTCGGGTTTAACGAAAAAACGCCAATCGTGGGTACCTATAGGCAAGTAACGCATCAGGTATTCGGCGCCGATTATGCCTATCAGGTAGGATTTTAGTGTGCGGTTTAGTGTCGCCATGATCAGCAATCCACCAGGTTTGAGTAGTTGGCAACAGGTATTAATCAATGCTTCCTGATCGCCTACATGTTCGATGACCTCAGTGTTAAGTATTACATCATATTGATTAATATTACCTTTTACATCTTGATCTAACAGCGAATCAGCCAAGCAGTGACGGTAGTCTACTGTCACCGAGTTGCAGTTGGCATGTTGCTGTGCAAGGGCTATATTGTGGCTACTGGCATCTATACCGCTCACTCTGGCGCCTTGCCAGGCTAATGGTTCGCACAGCAGACCTGCACCACAGCCGATATCTAATATTGATAGTTCGGTAAAAGGGACATCTTGATTCAGATCCCTCTCGAAATGGAAGGCGATGGCATCCTCTATCGCGATCAACCTTGTCTGGTTAAAGGCTAATACATGCTTAAATTTCCCATTAGGATCGCGCCATTCATTGGCTAATGCGTTGAACTTAGCTATCTCTCTTTCAGTATCCAGCGCTGACTTTCTTTCATTGTTCAGTCCAGGACTCAGACGGCTTTTATCTAACATAGAGGCTGTTGTGATGTGAGTGGTTGTTCCATTATATATGCAATAGCATGAGTTTGTGGTTTAGCTCGGTTATGGGAAGGGGAGTTGTGTATGTTCTTTGGTGAGAATATCTTGTCTTTTATCGCTGAGTGTTGAGGTTATAGTATTGATTTTTTTATTTAAATATAAAAAAGCTGCCGAGTCACAAGTGACATCGACAGCTCTGATCGCAGTTAGACCTTAAGATCTTTCATCAGACCTTCAAGTACATCGGCTTGCCTGTTTAAGGATTCTATCTCGCTGGCCGTCTGGGTCACCATAGTGGCAACGCTTTCAGAACCGGTTCGCACCAGATCTACATCTGAAGCGATATTGTCTGCCACGGCGCCTTGCTCTTCTGCTGCTGCGGCAATTTCAATGCTGCGATCGGCGATATATTGGTTCTGACCAGATATTTCGCTGATGTTCTTACTCACCGACTCCATGAGGGTTTCACTGGTTTCGGCTTCCGCGACAGTCTGTTCAATCACAGTTATCAGGCCCTGACTGTTACTCTGCAGCGCCTCGATCATCTTCTGAATTTCTACCGTGGCTGTTTGCGTTCGACCAGCCAGCGTACGTACTTCATCTGCGACAACGGCAAAGCCTCGGCCCTGTTCTCCGGCTCGGGCTGCTTCGATAGCTGCGTTAAGTGCAAGTAGGTTTGTCTGCTGAGAGATGGCGTTAATGGTAGAAACCACATCATCGATCTGCGAGGCACTAGAGTCCAAATCTGCAACGGCACCGGATGCCGCGTTGATTTCTGAGGTCAGCTTCTTAATTGCTCCCTGAGTCGACTCTACCTGAGACAATCCCAATGTTGCGGTCTGCGTAGCTTCACTGGTTTGAGTGGAAGAATCATGGGCATGACTCGCCACTTCACGAATAGAGGAGGCCATCTGTTCGGTTGCGCTGGCCAGTGAATCAATACGCTCCTGCTGTTGACTGGTAAGCTCGGCATTTTCATTACTTCGCTGGCGTAACTCAGAACTGATCTGTTGAATAAGGGCGATGGCTTCCTGAGTGGTTTTAACCAGTACATGTTCACGCTCAGAGACTCTATCAATCGTTTGAGCAATGAGGTTGAATTCATTACGTGACGGCGCATAGGCTATGCGGGACGCGAGGTCACCATCAGCAAGGCGTCGAACGGCATCGTAGATATTAAAGAGAGCTCCACCCATAAATGTCTTAATGTAGTAGGAGCTCATAATGATGAAGCCGATGCAAAACAAAATAATGCTGATATGTCCTGCGCCCAGGCCTGAGAATAATCCGGGGAGCTCTCTGCCACTGATAGTAAGGTTAGTGTTAGGGACGTTTGTGGAATACAGCCCTCGGCTTCCAATTTGAAGGTTGCTGTTGGCTATTAGGCTGGTGATTTCACTCTGACTTAAATCCGTTTTGGATATAAGGTTGGATATGAGTGCGATTTCCTGCTTTAGCTGCTGTTCTTGTTGAGCTTGTCCGGCATTGATCACAGTAAGACTCACTATGAGTATTGCCAGCAGTGAAGAGAAAAACAGGATTAAAAAATTTTCCTGCAATTTTATATTTACCAGAAACTTGTCTATCCAACGGAAAGCGACTTCTTTCATGATGATCATCCTAAATTTGGCGTGATAGTTGGCTGGCCATCCTGGCTCAAATTATATTGCTGTAACAGTAAAGGGTACCTTGTTACAGCTTGAAAACATCTTACTTCAATAGATGCTGTTTTTGAAGAAAACCGAAACAAGAGTATTAAGACCAAAGTTAACTAATATTCGGATTTTCTTCATTTTTTGCGTAGCAGAACACAAGGTCACAGACTAAAGCTTGAGCGCAAATTAACCATCTTTATGATGAGATACAGTAGCGCGGCTTGCATTTCTTAAGTGATAACTCAGCCAGAACTAAACAAAACATTAACAAATAACTTATTTAAATACAGCTTATTAAGATGTTTTGAATGTATTTACAGGCCATATTTTTTTATCTATTTAGATCAAACTTAGACCTGGTGATGAGCTTGATTAAGCGCCCCCTGGCGTGTGTTCTTTATCGACCTAATTTCCCAAATATTGAGGGCATGTTCGGGAATAAAAAAAATCGTTTCACGTGGAACTTAAGCGTTTCAGACAGGAAAATATGAAAGGGTTGGGGGCTGCGGGAGTTTTATCTAAGGGGGGATGACTATTTAAAGAGATGATGACAGCAGGAAGTTCTCTTCCCTGATCACCATCTCTAAAAGCTGGAACGCTGTTTCTTCAGTATTTAGCTCATGGTTTGAACTTGAGAGGCCAGTAACCAGATAGCCAAAGCAAAGAATATAACCCCCATAAACTTATTCTGATTAGCCCTGAATTTCTCATTCTTCAATAGGGGTTTACCAAGGCTTCCAACCATGCCCACCAGCAGTAGGTTAAACAGTAATCCCATCACATTGAGCAGTAAACCCAATGCCAGCATCTGTTCACCTGAGCTTGCCGTTAACTGTGAAGAGACAAACTGAGGTAAGAAAAGTACGAAGAAGAGCAGGGCCTTTGGATTGAGCAGATTGCTGAATACGGCGCGTCGGTAGAGGGTCTTAGCCAGATTATTATCTTGCGCTACCTCAGGTGCATCGACCGGTCCGGCTCGCATGCAATCCCAACCCATTTTTAACAGATAGGCTCCGCCTAACAAGCGCAGCAGTTGCAGTGCCATTGGGTTCATGGCTATCAATGCCGAGACTCCCATCGCCGCCAACAGGGTTAAGACTAACCCGGATGTCGCATTTCCTAAACTGGCGAAAACGCCGACCTTACGTCCATAACTTAAACTGGAACTGGCAATAAGTAACATATCCGGCCCGGGGATCAGTAAGAGGGCTACGACAGTGGTTAAGTAGAGGGGAAGTATAGCGAGATCGATCATCATTAATGCACAGGTTTAGATAGAAGGGCGGGGATTCTACAGTGATAAACAGAATTTAAAAGTGATGCCGGTTTTAAATCCTGCAGTAGGTGTCAGGCTCTGTTTACAACTATATCTACTTTTAGCCTACCAGCTGCCCTGTTTTGTCCAGTTTAGAAGGGAGGTGCAGACGTAAATAGTGATCGTTTTATTGACACTTTCCCATTTTGGCCTTTTTTTCATCGACGCTCTTAGATTATTTTTTAAGCATGTAATAACTTTTTGTTTTATCAAAACCTGACTCAGGCTGCTTCCGCGCTATAGCCACTAAGCCTCTATGAGTCCTGTATTTTCGCTAATCCTCTTGGATTGAGTGTGCCATCAATATGCTGAACGGCAGGACCCGTGGTGATTAATACCATCTGTCGCTGTAACTCACTTGTGGTTGTAATTAATTGTCACTGTTGGATATTTAAACTCAGTTCGAATGGATTAGACTGCCGATGAGAGCCAATACATCGAGTAGGGGAACCAAGCTAAAATTAACTGTTCATCGTAAACATTATGAGCAATTACGTCGGGATAAGGTTAATAAAAATCTTTAACAAATAGTATGAAAAACGTTCAAAAAAATGACGTCGGGTTGCTTTTTTGACTGTCTATTAAGACAGTCAAAATGGTAAAAAAACCAATAAAATCGACACCATATTGACAGTATTATTCATTACTAATGTGAGATATATTTTGTCTATCAGATTAAAAGTAGTGAGAGTTTGTTATGTTTCGTTTTATGGTTTACGGCATTATCGCCTATGCTTCGTGGTTAACTTATCAGGATATTACTGCCTATATAGAAGAGCAGGAAGCGCAAGAGATAGTTCAGCTTGAAGCTGCAGTTGAACAATCGAGCTAAGGTTGTCTGTTCACAATGGTGAAGGAACTTTTAAGGTTTCATTTGGCATTGTTGGTGTTTGATTGGTTTATGGGGAACCATGCCCTTCTTTGTATTTATAGCCTGCGGCTCACTAATGTGCAGATACTTCTGCGACTCGCCAGTTCTTGATTTCAAAGGAGTCCTCCCTGGAGGCTCGACGATTTCAAACAACCTCCATGTTTAAAAGCCAGTTCGGCATCTGACTTATATGGATATTGGAAATGTCTAAAAATGTAGGGAATATTTTAGGCCTTATCTCTCGTTCGAAGAGTATCACTTTGTTATACCTCACCCTGCCATCAACGGTCGCAGCCGCATCTACACCTGTAGGTAAAGCAATATCTCTACGATGTTGTCTGTTTCATCACAACTTCACTAGGGCTTTATACCAATTGCATTAAGTACCTGACCATTCAGCGAGAATTCAAAGCTCTGTAGGCAAATAGGATGATTGAAGCTAATAGTTATTCTCGGCAACAAGCTCCTGCGTTGCTCTACCTCCTAAATCCATTTAGTCGTATATCGAAAGAATCCTGTGCAGCATAAAGGGCTTTGCCCTTTGCTTTAAACATCAGTCGCACTACGTGAGTCCCTCAGGCTTCCCACTTCTGCTTTGCATTGACTTAAAAGGGAGTAACCATTTCCTCATCAATGCGCCTTGAATTGAAAATCCTGAGGGGCTCTGAATTGGTTAATTATTTAATGCAACTGGTATTACATCCCTCCTTTGTTACTCTAGGTGCAAAATCACCTCCTACCTTTGAAAGCTATATGAAATTAGATGAGATAATTACCACTCTGAGTCGTGGCGACTTAACAGAACTTCCGGTTGAAACCTTGCTGGCAGCCAGATTGCAGTGGTCTGAATTACTGCCTCTTATCGAAGAGTTGATGCAGAAGTTTATTGTTAAAGAGGCATTGACCGATTCTGAGTCCAATCTTCTCTTCTTCGGCATCTGTCTTATTGTCGACCGGAAGCAGTGTAGTTGTTTTGACTCCCTGATAAACCTAACCAACAAGGATGACTGTAATAGTCCGTTAGAAATCCTACTTGGTGACTTTATCGCTTCAGACCTTTCCACTGCTTACTATATTTTGGCCCAAGGGAAGTCTGAGCAACTTTGTTTCTTGGTTAACTCAGATCAAGCGGGCGAAATGGTTAAGATGGCTGCCTTGAGTGCACTGTTTTCTCAATTACATACTGGCCAGATTGATAGAGAGACACTTAATCAAAGTATTCCTGGTTTTATCGACAGTCTCATCGAAAATAATCACTCTATAGCGCTGTTTGAACTGACTAATTTGTTAATTTCTAATCAGTTTAATCAATACCACAACCAGTTTGTTGGTTACGTAGAGAGTAAAGTGATAGATGAAGGCCCCGCTGAGAACCAGTGCATAATCGATTGGGATAATCAGTCTATCGGTTACTCAGAGTGGGAAAGTGGGCTGATAAGCGGCGATTATGATGTGATCGATTATCTTAGCCAGTGGGCTGGTTTCAACGCGGAAGCTGAGATGAATGATGAGGACCTAATGGCCGTCTTCGATGATTTGATGAATACGCCAAGGGAACTAGACGATAGGTACTTTGAGGCTCTCGATAATCAACAGCCTTTTATTGCAGATATTCAACCAGGCCGTAATGACCCATGCCCCTGCGGGAGTGGCAAGAAATTCAAGAAGTGCTGTTTGAATTAGACTGTGAGTAAACAAACTTGGCTCCTTGTAGGTTAACAAGGTTGAAGGAACTTTTTGGTTTGTCTGACGGCATGGATGTTTGATTGGCTATGGGGAACCATGGCCTTTTTGCTTGAACGATGAAGCTGTTGCATCGTTGTTTGAATTACGGCATAAATTTTTGATGCTGGTTAGATTAATAGTAACCATAGCTTCATTGGTGTTTATCACCTCTGGCGCGGGATGTGCAGATACTTCTGTGAGTCGCCGCAAGCACATCTGACCTCCAGGGATGGAGCAAATGCCTAATTTTGTATGGAACAAAATAGGCCCTGTGGGCTCTGCCAAAACATCCATGTTTTGGAAGCTCACTGCCGTATCTACACTTGGTGTTCAAAGCGGGGGGCTTCGGCTGTTTTAATTAACTATTTGCTAGTTTTGCTGCATCTTTCCATAGATAACTGGGCATAGGTTCATGCAACTCCCAAGTTATATTCATAGGTTGGGAGCCGCTAGTTTCTGCCAAGTTCACCCAACCTAAGTTTACAAACCCCATAGTATTTCCATTCTCGTCTCTATTGGACTCTCGTACCCAGAGCATGAGTTTTTTGCCAATGTCTTTATGCTGAATATAGGCCAGTCCTTTGCCTTTATCTGGTCTGGCTGAATTCTGAGTTTGCCAATGGAAGTGAGTAGGGCTCATAGCATAATCATGGTAAAGCGTCGTAGGAGAAAAATGCTGATCTGACTTTTGTAACGTGACAAAGAGTAGTTCAACATTGAGCTCTTTTAGGTTGAAGTAACCTTCACGGCTTATAGCTTGCTTTTCGAAGCTAGCCCCGCCTAAACCAGTGATTATTTGTTCTCGTGTATAGCGAGCATTAAGTTGAATTGGGCAAGGAAAGTCAGTTTTAAGTTTTTGAATTTTCGTATCATTATTATCAAGTAAGTAATTGATAACTTGTATTAACTCATTTTGATATTCAGGATGAGAAAGTGCTGCTAAGCTTTTAGATAAAGATTTATAACCTAGTTTATCTCCTGCACAATTCCAAAAATCATAGTGACACATCAAAGCCATTTTTTGCTCTATTGGATCGTCATTATCTATCCACTTAAAGTTATTTATTGCTAGTGAACGAATAAAAATTAGGTAAGTTCTAGCATCACAGCTCATTAAGCTGTTGCTAATGGCTTTGTGATAATTTTCGGCTATTGGGGTTTCGTTTACTTTTTCTATTAATTTTAGATCGCTTAGTAAACGAGTCCACCCTCCACCATCTTTAGGTTTTTTCTTATAAATATCATTAAGCTGAATGTTAGGATTAAACTTTAAAAAATTACTTAACGTCAGTTTTTGATTTGTATGATGTTGATAATTTTGAATATAGGATTTTAACCTTTGCTGATTTAGCGCTGCTTTCCTAATGTTCTCTAAGATTATCTCTTTGGTTTTTTTCTGCAGTTCAATGTGGCAGCCAAGTGGAAGGTGCGGAAAGCCGTGCTCTATTTCTTTGCTTATGGCGGTATGAGTCTTTCCTATTAGGGCTCTGAACTTCTGTGAAAAATCATATTCTGCTCTAGCATTACCGACAAAATCCAAAACTGTGACACATTCTTTGCCATCGTTATGGCGCAAGCCTCGACCTAGCTGCTGCAAAAATATTGTTAAGCTTTCTGTTGGCCGTAAGAAGAGCAGGGTGTCTATTTCTGGAATATCGACGCCTTCATTGAATATATCGACAACACAGAGAATATTAATATTTCCTAGTTGCAGCTCTTGCCTTACTGCATGCCTTTCAGAAGCATTTTTGCTGGTAAGTACTGCGCTCGGTATTCCTTTGAGACAAAACTTTTCAGCCATATATCGAGCATGATCTTGGTTGACACAAAAAGCCAATGCGCGCATTTCTAAAGGCTTAGATACAAGCTCTTCAATATTTTGAAGTATTTTCTGTAGCCTTTGATCATTTTGGGTATAGAGTTGAGTCAGTTCACTTGGGTTGTAACGGCCGTTTTCCCACTTAACCTGCCGTAGATCGGTATTATCATCTATACCAAAATATTGAAAAGGGCATAAATGTCTTAGATTTATTGCTTCAGGTAATCTAAGCTCTGCAGCGATCACACCACCAAAATCATCCAATATACTTTTACCGTCATGACGTTCGGGTGTAGCAGTGAGTCCGAGTAAAATAGTGGGGGAAAAATGGTTGATGAACTTTCGATAACTATCAGCTGATACATGATGAACTTCATCAATAACAATGAAATCATAATAATCTGAATTTAGGTTTATATTGTCTATTTGATTATTAAAGCTCTGAATTGACGCAAAAAGTTGATTGTATGAATCAGGTTTATGTTGTCCTACCCATAACTCGCCAAAATTAGGCTGTTTTAGTACAGCTCTATAGCTTTCGATTGCTTGCTTTAATATCTCTTCTCTATGGGCAATAAATAGAATTTTAGCTGTAGGGTTGTTTTGATAGAAACGTTTGAAATCGAAAGCTGATATCAGCGTTTTCCCTGTACCTGTCGCGGCTACTATCAGGTTCCTATTTCGATTATGAATATTCCGCTCTGCATCTAGTCGTTCCAAAATTTCAATTTGATGTTGGTGAGGGGCTAAATCGAAAAATACGGTACTTGAAAGAGCTTTGTCACCTCGGCCAGCACTAAGTGAATGCTTTAGTTTACTACTCGCTTTCTCTGAACCATCAAAAATCTCAAATTCAGGTTGCTGCCAGTATGTTTCAAATGTACTGAATGTTTTCTCAATTATGTGTGGGATTTCTTGACTGGTTATCTTTAAGTTCCACTCTAATCCGTTAGTGAGTGCTGAACGTGAGAGGTTTGATGATCCTATATAGCCTGTATGAAACCCTGAGTTTCGCATGAATAGATAGGATTTAGCATGAAGACGTTCTTGGTTATGGTTATAGCATAATTTAACTTCGGTGTTAGGTAATTTGGCTAACCATTGAACGGCTTTAAGATCTGTTGCCCCCATATACGATGTCGTAATAATTTGAAGCTTGTGTTTGTTATTACGCGTAAAAGTTCGAAGTTCATCCATGAAAATCCTGAGGCCGGTCCATTTAATAAATGAAACAATCCAACAGATTCTATTGGAAGATAATATTTCACGCTTGATTTCACTTTCCAATGAAATGCCTTGGTTACTACCGCAGAATAACTCGCTTTGTGTGAGGCCGGTAAGTGGGGTTATTTTATCAATATGTGCGGAAAATTTGGCTGCAACAGGATCTTGTTTATCAAAAATGGCTGTAAGTATTTTTGCTGGTTGGGCTACGGTGTAATCTGATAAGTCTAAATTATCTACTTTTTCCTGAAGCCAATAGATAAGCTCATTAGCAAGATCTATTTGGGCTAATGGTGAGTCTTTTGTATATTTTGATTCAGATATTGCTAGATGAAAAACATGAACTAATGCACGAGTTAACCAAAGCGTTTGCTCAGTTGTATCTATCTTTCTGTCTGAAAAATAGAAATTATCTTTATCCAGCTTATTACTGATAACTTTAGTTATCAGTTGCTCATAAATACCTGTTTGCATTAAAAAACTCAATTATGCCTAGATTGATAGGAACTATGCCAGGTAGGTTGTTTTTTGCAAGTTACATGTATCAAACTTGTCATTATTTAATAAACTATAATTAAGTATCGAAAAGCGCTTGGGTGTTTCTCTATGCTTCAATATAAACAAGAGTTTGGTGAAGGTTTTGAGCTGGGGTTTGAACTTGGTAACTTCCCGCATCTGGAGGATAAGAGTTGGAAGGATGAGGCCTGTCCTAGTTTTATGTTCAAGTTAAATTCGGGCTTAGGTCATGCTGGCTTTGGTTTAGAGCATACAGGTTCTGAGAAAAAGCAAAACAGTTTGGTGGAATATCTGGTGCTCTGGGTCGATTATCCAAATAAAGAGGAGCGAGAGAACACGACTACGAGTCGCTACTCTATCGTGACCGCCACGAATCTGGGCTCATTGCATGAACCGGAGATCTACCATGATGAGCATAGTTTTACCCTGTTCGAAACCGAAGAGGGTGAAGCGCTGACTCAATATCTGTCTGGTTTACATATTGAACCTTTCTATCCTCGCTAAACCCTGTAGACCACCAGGCTGTCAAACACGCCTTTACTGGTAGAGCGTCAATGAGAGGCTAATTTTGTTAACCTGCATGCGCTATTCACTTATACTGGCGCCATATTAATCCCTGACCCCACTATCCCTAAGAAAGCAGACCGATGACATCAAGCTCGCCAACAAAATCTATGGTTAATGCCAAAGTCAGCTCCGTATCTAACGGAGATGTAGTGACTAAGATATTCATAATTGGCTTGCCTCGTACCGGGACTACGAGTGTGAGTGTAGCCTTGCTTGAACGGGGATATAAGGTGGCGCATCAGGCCTTTACTAAGCAGGCATTTGAGTTAGCAGATGTTATATCCGATGCCCCCTGTTTCAGTGATTACAGTCAGCTGGATAAGCTGTTTCCCGGGTCTAAGTTTGTCTATCTGGATCGCTCCATGGAGACTTGGGTACCATCGATGCAGATGTTGCTGAGTCGCATGTTGGTGCATCTGGATGATAAGACGGGGCGGTTTAACACTATCCTGAAGCGCAGCTTTAACCATAGCTTTGGAGTGAACCGGGTAGAAAACCCCATGGATAGTGAGCATCTTATTCAGAGTTACCAGGCCCACAAGCAGCAAGTTTTTGATTACTTTGAGGGGAGAGAGGAGCTGCTCAGTATCGATATTGGTGAATCCGGCAGCTTGTCTAGATTGTTGAACTTTTTAGAGTTAGATGCAGGCTCCAGCGATTCTGATACTTCAGCACGGAGCAGTTCTCATAAGAACTCTCCACATCAGAGTCTATCAAACCAGAGTTTTCCACATCTTAACTTTCCACATTTAAACTTTCCGCACCTGAATAGGGGCCGAAACGTTGCCAGCTGGGATGAGTATAAACATCCCAATAAGATCAGCGCCAATGCTGCGGGCCCCGAGAACCGCAAATACTTCGATTATAAATTAGCGAAACCTAGCCCAAAAGTGACGACATAACAGATGACATTAGCTACCGATTCATTACCAGCTGGCTCTTTACCCATAGATAGTCTCTACGATGATTTCAAGTCGGCGATTAAAGATAACCATCTGGTGGTCGAGTCAGATACCGGATCGGGTAAGTCTACCCGTTTACCGCTTTGGTGTGCAGAGAAGGAGCCCGATAACGGGAGAGCTAAGCGGGTATTGGTGGTGGAACCACGCAGAGTCGCTTGTTTGGCGCTCTCTTCATTTGTAGGTTCTCTGTTTAAAGACGCTGAGGGCTCTAACCATTCGAAAGTAGGCCATGCCATACGTTTCGATTCTACTGTGACGGCAGAGACTCAAATAGCTTTCGTTACACCAGGTATTGCACTGCGTTGGTTGCAAGAAGATGGCTTAGCCAGTTTCGATACTGTGATTATCGATGAGTTCCACGAACGCCGCTGGGATACCGATCTCTTGTTGGCTATGCTGAAACAAAAGGCTTTGAGTTCATCCGGTTTAAGGTTGGTACTGACCTCCGCCACCATAGATGGGGAGCGACTAACTTCGTACCTTTCTACAAACACCGCTCAAGGCTGTACTACAAATACCGCTGAGGGCTCCTCTACAAATACCGCTCAGGGCTGTTTTCAAAACACCGCTCAAGGCTGTGAAAGCGACTTAAGCGCTAAACGTTTATATGCACAAGGGCGAAGGTTCCACGTGGAACTTAGATATCAGGCTAAAGAGAGTCATCATCTGCCGGATATTCGTGGAGTCGAGCAGGCTGTCAAAACCGCGGTGAGTCAGTTATTAACAGAAACAGGCGGCGATATTCTGGTGTTTCTGCCGGGTAAACGTGAGATACAAGCATGCTTACAGGCTTGCCAACCGCTTCAACGCGATGACAAGTGTAATGGGAGTGAGTTGGAGCTTTTAGCTTTGCATGGGGGAATATCCCCTATGGAGCAGAAGAAGGTATTGATTGAGTCATCCCGCCAGCGAGTTATCTTTGCCACCAATGTTGCCGAAACATCTCTGACTATTCCCGGGGTCACCGCCGTGGTCGATTCAGGACTCGAGCGACGTACCCACCAGCGTAACGGACGTACCGTGTTGTCCTTGGTTCGAATTTCGAAAGCCAGCAGCGAGCAGAGAAAAGGCCGTGCGGGTCGAACTCAGGATGGGATCTGTATCCGTTTGTGGGGCAAGGGTGCCCCTCTGGAGGCTATAACGCCGCCGGAACTGCAACGTGAAGAGTTGGTGGAGCCTATGCTTGCGGCCGCCGGCTGTGGTTATCGCTTATCTGAGCTTAAGTTTGTCGATACCATCCCGGATAAGGCGTTAGCCATTGCCGAACAAAAACTATTGTCTATGGGCGCCATAGATGAGCAGGGGTTGATCACTAAGCATGGAAATAAGCTATCGCCGCTACCTATCGATACTCAATTTGCACATTTAATCAGTGCCATGCCCGATGATGAATGCCGTGGCTTAATGGTGGATCTGGCGGCGGCATTGAGCGTGCCCCATCGGCTATTTAAATTGCCTGCATCGGAGCAGGATTTAAAAGACCTTAGTGAGTGGGAGCCTCTGGGTTGTGATGCTTTTACTTTGATCAAGTTAGTTCGTGAACCTCTGCCCGGGTTCATGAGTGAAAATGCGCTTGTTGATCTCAATGCACGTAAGGAAGCGCGCTTCCTGTCGAATCAAATTCGCTCTGCTCTGCAATTAGCTGGGCTCAATCATGCAGAACCTGTTGGGATTAAGCAGTCTGAGCTTCGTCAGCGCTGGTTGTTGTCAGTGATCAAGGCATTACCCGAGTTGGCATTTGTACGCCGTGAGAAACGAATTACGGCCTTAGGCAATGGTTACAGTGAAGTTCAAATTGGCCGCGATAGCCGTTTCTGTACTGAACTTAAAGATTTCAACGGCAAAGAGAGTGCGCTGGCTGCAGTGGTATTTGATCAACATTCGATTGCGGGTAAAGGAAGTAAACAGACACTAAACCTGGCTAGTTGCATGGCACCGGTTTCGCTGAAGGAGTTACTGAATACCGACTTAGGTGAGGAGCGTTTGGCCGAAAACAGAGAGAAGGGAGCATCTCATAAGGTTGTGGTCGAAACGGTTTATGCCGGTCGGGTGATAGGTTCTCGTTTAAAGACTGTCGAAGGCGAACAGGCTCTGGAGGCGATAGTGCGTAGTATCGGTCTAGGTCGTCAGTTTAAAGGGGTTGCGGCCAGATTGAATAACGATATAGCAGCATGGAATATCTGGTTAGCCTTAGGTAAAAACAAAGAGCAAGCGCCCACACCGGAGTTGAAGGCATTAGGTACAGAGCCTTTGGTATTCGAAAGCTATCTTTCGAATAAGTTATCCGAGCTTGGAGTCGAAAGCTTTGACGATCTTGAGCTTATTGAGGCCGAAGATCTTCTCTTTGAGGGGATCCCCGAGTGGGAGCGTGACGCATTTGATGCTATGTATCCTAGCCAGCTCTATTTGGCGGAATTGAAAGTTTCGGTGGAGTATCTACCTAAGCGAAAGTTGGTCACTTTGGTATATGCCAGTGGTTTGAGGAAGACGGGGCCCAAGCGGTGGGAGTTACCACGTTGGGTAGGTTGGAAGATCCAGTACCGTAAGGCCAGCCGTGTAGTGGACGTGAAATAAATGGTTAGGGGTTACCGCACCGGCTAGGCTGGATGGTTTTTGTACTGTTACAGCTGACTAATTCAGTATAAAAAACGGTGCCATTGAGAGTGCTGCGATCTTTTACAGTACGAATAACTATTTTTATCAATTTTTTTGCGTATAACTTTTCTGCAGGCTGAAATTATATTTATTATTGGCATTGTTTTTTCAAATGCATTACCCACAATAAATACTTTTAAAACAAACTATTACAAAAAGATCTAAACAGTGAGCCAGATCTTTATCTGGCTATCATTTGCTTGTTGATATACCTGTTGATTATTTTGATCCGGATCATTGTATTTTGTGCGTTAGCGGTGCCACAGGGATCTTTTTATGATCTTAAAAATTTGATCTGCCTTTACCGCCTAAAAGACTCATCTCAAGCCCTATCTCAAAAGCTATCTCAAGAGCTATGTTTCATTAATACTTGCCAGCGTAAAAATATGATCGTTCAGAGAGAATCGTTACGCTTTCGTCATCCTGAATATATTTCAGGATCCAGCTTTAGCTAAGTGGACAGATTCAGCACTGTAAAAGCGGGATCTCGAACATTACAGTGCTGGAACGACTGGAGGAGGTTAAAGATCCTAAAAGCCAGGATCTTTAATAGCGCAGCGTCGTCTCAGTTTGAACAGGGCGAAGCCCGTCGAATAGCGAAGCGTCGCCTTTGCCCTCGCTTCTAGAACCTAGAATCTTCTAAAGACTATTTCCCAATACAGAAACTACTGAAGATCTTTCCAAGAAGATCATCTGAGGTGAACTTTCCGGTTATTTCCGGGGGCATTGCATGAGGGCATCTGAAAAGCAGATGGCCTCATTAACTATTTCCCAATACAGAAACTACTGAAGATCTTTCCAAGAAGATCATCTGAGGTGAACTTTCCGGTTATTTCGGAGAGCGCCATCTGCGTCATACGCAGCTCTTCGGCCAGCAGTTCACCGGCTTGATACACTTCCAACTGTTCTTTACCTATCATCAGGTGGCTGGTGGCTAACTCTAAGGCCTCTAAATGGCGACGTCGTGCGATAAAGCCACCTTCAAGGTTACTCTGGTAGCCCATCAGGGATTTCAGGTGCTGCTGTAACTCCTCGACGCCTAAACCTGTTTTGGCCGATATTCTAAATACATTGTGGCCATGGTCTTGGGTGACAGTGAGTGCTTCACCCGTGATATCGGCCTTGTTACGAACAACGGTGACGCCTAATTTCTTAGGTAGACGGTCGATAAAGTCGGGCCAGATTTCATGGGGGTCGACTGCATCTGTGGTGGTGCCATCGACCATAAATAAAACCTGATCGGCGGTTTCTATTTCGGCCCATGCGCGCTCAATGCCTATCTGTTCGACTGTGTCTGCCGTGTCTCTGAGTCCCGCGGTATCGATAATGTGCAATGGCATACCATCGAGATGGATATGTTCACGTAGTACGTCTCGGGTGGTGCCTGCTATCTCGGTGACAATCGCCGACTCTTTACCTGCCAGTGCGTTCAACAGGCTGGATTTACCGGCGTTAGGGCGCCCGGCAATCACCACTTTCATCCCTTCACGGATAATGGCACCTTGCTTAGCACTGGCCTGAACTGAGTCCAGCTTAGTGATGATGCGATAAAGTGAGCCTGCAATTTTTCCATCGGAGAGGAAGTCCACCTCTTCGTCGGGGAAATCGATAGCCGCCTCGACGTATAGACGCAAGTTAGTGACCTGATCGACAAGTTCATGTACCTGAGTCGAGAATTCACCTTGCAGCGAGTTCAGGGCGCTTTTAGCGGCTTGTTCGCTGGTGGCATCGATCAGATCGGCAATGGCTTCGGCCTGAGTCAGGTCAAGCTTGTCGTTCATGAAAGCCTGTTCACTGAATTCACCGGGTTTGGCGATACGTATCCCTTCAACTTCCATCACGCGTTTTATCAACATATCGAGGACTATCTGGCCACCATGACCCTGAAGCTCGAGTACGTCTTCTCCGGTAAAGGAGTTGGGTCCCTGGAAGTAGAGGGCAATTCCCTGATCGATGACTTCGCCTTCACCATCTTTAAAGTCACAGTAATCGGCATAACGGGTCTTTGGAATGTGTCCAAGGACGGCCATCGCTACTTCGCTGGCCTGTTCGCCTGAGATACGAATGATACCTACACCACCACGCCCTGGAGCGGTTGCTTGTGCCACGATAGTATCTGTTGTCATTACTGTGTTTCCTAGTTTGATATGGAAATTAAAAATGGAGAGTTAAATTATAAAATCGGTCTCTCATATAAAGCAAAAAGCGGTTAATACTGAGTATCAACCGCTTTCTTTTATTGGATACTAAGGATTATTTTAACCCTTTTTTCTCCAGACCGGCATAGATGATCTTCTGCTGCGTGATAGCAACTAAGTTACCGACTAACCAGTAAAGTACCAGACCTGCAGGGAACCATAGGAAGAACACGGTAAATACTACCGGCATCCACTGCATCATCTTCTGTTGCATTGGATCCATCGTCGGTGCCATTGGCTGCATCTTCTGCATAACGAACATCGAGATACCCATCAGGATTGGCATTACATAGTAAGGATCTTGTACCGAAAGGTCGGTGATCCAAAGCATGAATGGTGCATGACGTAGCTCAACACTCTCCAGCAGTACCCAGTATAGGGCGATGAAGATAGGCATCTGTAGCAAGATAGGAAGACAACCACCCATTGGGTTTACCTTCTCTTTCTTGTACAGCTCCATCATAGCCTGACCCATCTTCTGACGGTCATCACCGAAGCGCTCTTTCATCTCAGCAAGCTTAGGTTGCAGATTACGCATCTTAGCCATTGAGGTGTACTGAGCTTTCGTTAGCGGGTACAACATACCACGCACGGTTAGCGTGATAAGAATAATTGCGATACCCCAGTTAGTTACTAATGATTGGAAGAACATAAGTAACTTGTAGATAGGTACGGCTAACCACCAAAGGAAACCATAATCGACAACCAGGTTAAGTGATTCAGAGATGGCCGACAGGGCTTCTTGATTCTTAGGACCAACATAAAACTCAGAGTTGATCGTTTGAGTTGCACCCGGCGCGACATCATAGATTGCACCACGGAAACCGATATTGGCTTGTCCACCTGCACTTATGCTGGAGAAGATGATGTTTTGATCGTTGGCTGGTGGCACCCAGGCAGAAACAAAGTAGTGTTGAAGCATTGCAGCCCAACCACCTAATGTTTTCTCATCCAGATTCTTATCAGCCATATCATCGAAGCTGTACTTCTCGTAGCGGGTATTGGCAGTAGAGAAAGCGGCACCACGGTAAGTTGGCATCATCATGCTGCTTTCGCTCTGCTTGATGCTGTGCTTAATCTGACCGTACATCTGCACTTGCAGCTGTTGGTCAGTCGTGTTGTCGATGACATAGTCGACATCCACTTTAAATTGACCACGATGGAAGACAAACATCTTAGTGTAAGCCACACCATTATCGGCAACGAAAGTAAGCGGAACTTCTAAGGTATCCTGGCCAGAGGCTAAGGTGTATTGACGTGAAGCACTGTCGAAGTGTGCACGGCCCTTAGAGCTGCTGTCGATACCGTTACGACCGATAAGACCACTTTGAGCAATGTAGTTTATATCTTTCGTTTGCTCTAAAAGAACAAAAGGCTCGTCTTTATCCAGCTCAAGTTTGTGTTCAACGAGTGCAGAATAAACGATATCACCACCGATAGGGTTAATCTTAATGATTAACTGATCGGTGTTCACTGTGATGAGTTCTTTAGAAGCAACAACTGCAGCAGGAAGTGCTGAGTCGGCATCCGGAACGTCAGAGCTGTGAGAATCTGCAGTAGACGAAGACGGAATAACTGATGAAGATTCAGTCACTACCGGTTGTGGGGCTTGATCAACCTGCCACTGTTGCCATAGCAAAAAGCTGACAAAAAGCAGACCGATAAGCAGTATATTACGTTGAGATTCCATAGCCTATTTATTACACCTGTGTTTTTTTTGGGGGACGGGGTCGATTCCGCCCGGATGTAAAGGGTGACATTTTAATATGCGTCTTGCTGCAAGCCAACTGCCTTTTGCAAATCCGTGCAAACGAATTGCTTCAATTGCGTATGTGGAACAAGTTGGATGAAAGCGGCACTTATTAGCCCCTAAAAAGGGGCTGATGAAGACTTGGTAGCCACGAATTAACGTGGTCGCTAGCCATTGTAACGGCGATTGAGTTTTCGCCATAGCTTTTCTACCAATTTATGGAGATCTGTATTTTCCATCTCTACCACGCCATTTCTGACGAGTACGACTATATCGATAGGAGGCAGTTCGTGCTGATGCAAACGAAAGTTATCTCTGATGATACGTTTAATTCTGTTTCGCTGATGGGCTTTCTTTACAAAACGCTTAGCAACAGTCAATCCTAAACGAGGATGTTGTTCAGAGTTAGGAATAGCAAGTAAGGTTATTTCAGCCGAAGAAGCTTTGATGGGTTTTGTGAATACAGATTTGAATTGCGCGGGAGTTAACAAACGTAACTCCCGCGTAAAGGTGTAGCTAGTCACTTGCATTTCTACGATTAAGCAGAAAGACGAGCGCGACCCTTGGCACGACGACGAGCTAGGACCTTGCGGCCTCCAACTGTAGCCATACGAGCGCGGAATCCGTGAGAACGCTTACGCTTTAGGGTGCTTGGTTGAAAAGTACGTTTACTCATTGTGGCAATCCGTCTTTGTGTTAGTTAACAAACCTTACCATCAGAAAATTGAGGCAAGGGCAAAAAAGAGGCCGAATTGTAATCACTTTAGCTTTGCCCGTCAACAAGCAAACGCACCAAGTGTTAAAATTCTGGCCAATTAATTCTATCTCAGGTTATCCAAAGGCACCATAATATGTGGATAACTCTGTGTATGACCACTACATCTTGTGGATCCAGTGATCTTAAACCTGATCTGAACCGTTTAATTATAGATCGATCCGGATCGCTTAATAAAGCTGGATTTGCTGCTTTTTGAAAATAATCGGATCGCAGTCGATCCTTTTGGATCGATATAAGCTATGAAAGATGATCTATCTGGGGATAAAACTATTATAAGGATAGCGATCATCGTGATCTCACTATAGAATAGCTCTCTTTGTGTGATCTTTTGGGGATAAGTACGTGGCGGTTTCACTTTGGCAGCAATGTATCGGACGACTACAAGATGAGCTCTCTGCTCAGCAATTTAGTATGTGGATTAGACCGTTACAAGCTCAAATGGATGGAGATACATTAGTTCTCTATGCTCCGAACCGTTTCGTTCTCGATTGGGTAAGAGATAAGTACATCAACATCATTAATCAGTTTTTTACTGAACAGATGGGAAGTGATGCACCTAAATTACGCTTCGATATCGGGAGTCGTCCATCATCGCCACCGCCTGTGCAGGCTACTGCCGCTGTAGAAAGGCCAAAGTTCGAACGAAATACCAAGCCGGCTAAGACTTCATTTAATGTTAATTCACCTGAGCCTGCGGTTGCCGCAAATCACAGAAGCAATATCAATCTGACCTATCAGTTTGAAAACTTCGTAGAGGGTAAGTCTAACCAACTGGGTAAGGCGGCTGCGATGCAGGTGTCTGAAAATCCGGGTGGTGCCTATAATCCACTGTTTTTATATGGTGGCACCGGTCTGGGTAAGACTCACCTGTTGCATGCGGTCGGAAACGGCATCATCAAGAACAACCCTAATGCCAAAGTCGTGTACATGCACTCTGAACGATTTGTGCAGGATATGGTTAAGGCATTGCAAAACAATGCCATCGAAGAGTTCAAACGTTATTATCGTAGTGTCGATGCTTTGTTTATCGATGATATTCAATTCTTTGCTAACAAAGACAGATCCCAGGAAGAGTTCTTCCATACCTTTAATGCACTATTAGAAGGTAATCATCAGATCATTCTGACGTCGGATCGTTATCCTAAAGAGATCGACGGTGTAGAAGACAGACTCAAATCTCGTTTCGGATGGGGATTAACTGTTGCGATTGAACCACCGGAGTTAGAGACCCGTGTTGCGATCTTGATGCGTAAGGCTCAGGAGAGTGGCATTAATCTACCCGATGAGGTGGCCTTCTTTATTGCTAAGCGTTTACGTTCTAACGTTCGAGAGCTTGAAGGTGCATTAAATCGTGTTATCGCGAACGCTAATTTCACCGGCCGTCCGATCACTATCGACTTTGTGCGCGAAGCCTTAAGAGATCTCTTGGCACTACAGGAAAAATTGGTCACTATAGATAATATTCAGAAAACGGTCGCTGAATATTACAAGATCAAGATGGCTGACATGCTTTCTAAGCGTCGTTCGCGTAGTGTTGCCAGACCACGTCAGGTGGCTATGGCACTTTCTAAAGAGTTAACTAACCATAGTTTGCCCGAAATCGGGGATGCCTTTGGTGGTCGAGACCATACAACTGTTCTGCATGCATGTCGTAAAATTGCGCAGTTGAGAGAAGAAAGTCATGACACGAAAGAAGATTATGCTAACTTGATCCGTACGCTATCTTCATAAATCTGGGAAATTGAAACTGATGAAATTTTCAATTGATAGGGATGCCCTATTAAAGCCGTTGCAACTTGTGACTGGAGCGGTGGAGAGACGACATAACTTGCCAATACTGGCAAACCTCTTAGTTGAAGTGAGTGGTCACTCACTTAAGATGACCGGTACCGATTTAGAAGTCGAATTGGTGGGCCAAGTTCAGTTAGAGGGTGACGTTCTGGAAGGACGTACCACGATACCGGCGAAAAAGTTTCTCGATATTGTAAAATCATTACCCGATCAGGTAGAGCTTAAAATCGAGCAACAGGAAAACCGCCTGTTACTCCGCTCTGGTCGTAGTCGCTTTACTCTGGCAACACTTCCTGCCGAAGAATATCCGAATGTTGAGGCCTTCCAGGCCGATATCGAATTTACGATAAAGCAGGGTACACTCAAATCACTCATCGATGCGACTCAGTTCTCGATGGCTAATCAGGATGTACGCTATTACCTTAATGGTTTGTTGTTAGAGACTGAAGGGAATGTGCTGCGTGCTATTGCTACCGACGGTCATCGTTTAGCCTTGAGTCATCGTATGGTCGAAGATTCGTTGCCTGAGAAGCAGGTGATCGTGCCGCGTAAAGGTGTGGTCGAGTTGCAACGCTTGTTCGAAGGCGAAGACTTAGATATCACTATCGCTATCGGCGATAATGCTATTCGTGCCACGACAGCTAGTGCTGTATTCACCAGTAAGCTGGTCGATGGTCGCTTCCCTGATTATCGTCGTGTGTTGCCTAAAGGTGGCGATAAAATCGTTATTGCGAGCCGTAACCACCTGAAACAGGCGCTGTTGCGTGCTTCGATCCTTTCAAATGAAAAATTCCGTGGCGTACGGGTTCAACTTGAAAACAATTTGATAAAGATCACCGCCAATAATCCGGAGCAGGAAGAGGCGGAAGAGATCTTAGATATTGAATACGAAAATACCCCGCTGGAGATAGGATTTAACGTCAGCTATCTGCTCGACGTCCTCAATAACCTACCTTCAGATGATGTTCGTATCACGCTTATCGATGGTAATTCGAGTGCCTTGATTGAGAACCATATAGAAGAAAACTCTATGTATGTGGTTATGCCGATGAGGCTCTAGTTTTCACTTAGATACTACAAACCCAAGATTTACAAATAAGAGGCTGTTTTTACAGTCTTTTTTGTTTTTGTTTGTTGGCCTGAGTATTCTTCATCTTACGAGCGCAATCCACTTGAATTTTTAGTCGTCGTCAGTGCTCAATCCCCGCTTTGATGTGGCCTGTGGATATGCTAATCTTCTTGGCTATTTTAATTTTTTCGCCCGGCTGGTTACCCTCTATCTCTCAGGTTTGGGGTAGGTATTTTTTAGCTGGCTTGCCGGATAAGTGATAACTGAGCCATTAATGAGTCTGACGCGTCTTCATATTGAAACATTTCGGAATATCACTTCGGCTCAACTGCTTCCCGGTGAAGGAATTAATCTGATTTATGGCCATAATGGCAGCGGCAAAACCAGTATCTTAGAGGCGATCTATTTTCTTGGTATGGGGCGCTCATTTCGCAGCCACCTTTCACAGCGGGTGATACAACATTCAGATGATAAGTTGACGCTGTTTGCCAACTTAAATGTACTCGATAAAGAGAGCAAAATTGGGTTGAGGCGGTTTCGCAGTGGTGAAACTGAGGTCAAAATTGATGGTGATAAAGTTAAACGCCTATCAACTTTGGCCGAATCTTTGCCTATTCAGGTGATCACTCCAGAGAGTTTTGCGCTGTTATTTGAGGGGCCAAAATCGAGACGTCAATTTATCGATTGGGGAGCATTTCATTGCGATAAAAATTTTCATTCGGCTTGGGTCAATGTTAAACGAATTTTAAAGCAAAGAAATCAGCTGCTTAAGAATGAAACCAGTTACTCTCAAATTCAATTTTGGGATAAAGAATTGGTTCGATATTCTGAAGTCGTTACCGATATCAGAACTCGATATGTAAACTCGTTAAATGAGCAACTTAAGGGTATAATTGGGGAGTTTTTACCTCAGGTCGATGTTAAAATTTCCTTTACCCGAGGTTGGGATAGTAAAACTGATTACGCGCAGTTACTCGAGATGCAATATCCCAGAGATCTCGCTAGCGGAAATACCGGTAGTGGGCCTCATAAAGCCGATCTGAGGTTACGTGTCGGTACCTTACCGGTACAAGACGCGTTATCCCGGGGCCAACTGAAATTGTTAGTCTGTGCACTGCGTATCGCACAGGGAAAGTTGCTAAAACAACAAATAGATAAGAATAGTATTTATCTGGTGGATGATCTTCCAGCAGAGTTGGATGCAAAGCACAGACAGTTGCTGCTGCAGCAGTTAATCGACACAGGTGCACAGGTATTTGTCACCGCCATCGAGCCTGCAGCGATACTAGATTCGTTAAACACGCCGCCCAGTAAACTGTTCCATGTGGAACAAGGGCGTGTAACGGTAATTGAATAACCGACGAGAGAATAATATGTCAGAGAATAGTTATGATTCTTCGAGTATTAAGGTTCTAAAAGGCCTTGATGCGGTACGTAAGAGACCAGGAATGTACATCGGTGATACCGATGATGGCACAGGTCTACATCACATGGTATTCGAAGTGGTCGATAACTCTATCGATGAAGCACTTGCCGGCTATTGTAGCGACGTTACTATCACTATCCATGCAGACGGTTCTGTATCGGTTAAAGATGATGGCCGTGGTATCCCGGTTTCCATTCACCCTGAAGAGGGTGTATCTGCAGCCGAAGTTATTATGACTGTACTGCACGCCGGCGGTAAGTTCGATGATAACTCCTATAAAGTGTCTGGTGGCCTTCACGGTGTAGGTGTTTCTGTTGTAAACGCACTATCTCACAAGCTACAAATGACAATCCGTCGTGACGGCAAGCTTTATGAGCAATTTTACACACATGGTGTGCCAAATGAGCCGATTAAAGCCATTGGTGATGCCACTAATACAGGTACAGAGATCCGCTTCTGGCCAAGTTCAGAGACCTTCTCTGATACCTTGTTCCACTTCGATATCCTGGCAAAGCGTGTTCGTGAACTGTCATTCCTGAACTCAGGTGTGGGTGTTCGTCTTGTTGATGAGCGCGATAATCGTGATGAGTTTTTCAAGTATGACGGCGGTATCAGCGCATTTGTCGATTATTTGAATGTGAATAAGACGCCGGTGAATAAAGAGGTTTTCCACTTTATCCAAGAGCGCGAAGATGGCATAACCGTTGAAGTCGCTATGCAGTGGAATGATGGTTTCCAGGAAAATATTTTCTGTTTTACCAATAACATTCCTCAGCGTGATGGTGGTACTCACTTAGCCGGCTTCCGTGGTGCTTTGACGCGTAACCTTAACACCTATATGGAGCGTGAAGGTTATAACAAGAAGGGCAAGACAGGCGCAACCGGTGATGATGCCCGTGAAGGTCTGACCGCTGTTATCTCTGTTAAAGTTCCTGATCCTAAGTTCAGCTCTCAGACCAAAGATAAGCTGGTATCGAGCGAAGTTAAGTCTGCGGTTGAGCAGACCATGGGTGAGCAGTTAGGTGATTACCTGATGGAGCATCCAAATGAAGCTAAGCTTATCGTTGGCAAGATTATCGATGCGGCTCGTGCTCGTGAAGCGGCGCGTAAAGCCCGTGAGATGACTCGTCGTAAAGGCGCACTCGATTTGGGTGGCCTGCCGGGGAAACTGGCCGATTGCCAAGAGAAAGACCCTGCTCATTCTGAAATATACATAGTGGAAGGGGACTCTGCTGGCGGTAGCGCCAAGCAGGGGCGTAACCGTAAGAACCAAGCGATTCTGCCACTTAAAGGTAAAATTCTAAACGTTGAGAAAGCTCGTTTCGATAAGATGCTATCGTCACAGGAGGTCGCGACCCTCATCACTGCGTTAGGTTGTGGTATTGGCCGTGATGAATACGATCCTGATAAGACTCGTTACCATAACATCGTTATCATGACCGATGCCGACGTCGATGGCTCGCACATCCGTACCTTGCTATTGACCTTCTTCTTCCGTCAAATGCCAGAGCTTATCGAACGTGGTTATGTTTATATTGCCCAGCCACCGCTTTATAAGGTTAAAAAAGGTAAGCAAGAGCAGTACCTAAAAGATGACCCGGCGCTGACTGAATTTTTGACTAACTTAGCGTTAGACGGTGGTGAAATCCATGCGTCAGCTAATGCGCCGGCCATGTCGGGTGCACCACTAGAGAAGTTGGTTTACCAGTATCGTGAAGTTGAAGCTATCTTTGACCGCTTAGATCAGCGTTATCCATTGATGTTAACTGAGCGCATGTTGTATCACCCTGCTTTGAGTAACGATGTATTAGCCGATGAAGCTAAGGTTCAGCAGTGGTGTGATGCTTATGTTGCCGATCTTGCAGAGAAAGAATCCGGTGGGTTTATCTTTAGCGGAGAAGCCTTCTTAGATCCAGAGCGTCAAGTGTATCTTCCTAAGATCACTATCCGTAAGCACGGTATCGATACTCACTACCTGTTCTCATATGACTTCCTGCAGTCTAGCGATTATGAGCGTATGACAAAGCTTGCTTCTGCCCTTGATGGCTTAATTGAGGAGGGGGGTTATGTTAAGCGTGGTGAGCGTCTGAAAGAGGTTTCCAGCTTCGTTGAAGCACTCGATTGGTTAATGGGTGACTCTAAACGTGGCCTTTATATCCAACGATACAAAGGACTGGGTGAGATGAACCCTGAGCAATTATGGGAAACCACCATGGATCCTGAATCTCGTCGTATGCTGGTGGTTACGATTGAAGATGCGATTGCTGCCGATCAGCTGTTTACCTGTTTGATGGGTGATCAGGTTGAGCCACGTCGTGACTTTATCGAATCGAATGCGCTTAACGTAGCTAACCTGGATGTCTAGAAGAGCAGTTACGAGTTTCTAGTCTCGGGTTACGAGGTTAAAGCTAAAAACAGAAGCCCTGGAGAAATCCGGGGCTTTTTTATTGCCGATATACAGCTTTACTTGAAAGGAGTTTGCACTTAGCTTCGTCGGGAACTATTTGTCTACGAAAGGGATATCGAAGATGAAACCGCATTATCTACTTACTCTGGTTATTACAACTTTGCTGGTTGTGGTTATCTATTTTCTTAACTTTAATAGTGGTGCATATCAAGCTAACGTACTGCAGACTTTTCAAGTTACCTCATTCAGTGAGGACAAAAATCATTCGTTAGCTCAAGAGGGTATCGTGGTTGAGCCAAGAATCGAACTCCAAACAGTGAATGAATCAAGTGAGATAGATGAACAGGAGGGACCCTATATTCGCACGTTTAATATCGACAGCTCCCATAAGGACTATCTGAGGTTACTTGATAAATATGAGCTGGAGAAAGGGGCTTTTACGGATCAAGGAATCATCTATTTTTATGTTGAAACTGATGGTAAGCCCTATTTTGTGGCTACACCCCCCTCACTAAACGAATTGATGTTTGACGATCCGGACCAATTTATTGAGTTACGTGTTGCAGAGTTTAACGAGATTGATGAACCGTATAGCAATAACTGGGGCGGTGAGTTTAATGAGCTGAACGTAAATTATCACTACTGCAAAGAAACCACCTGTTTGATAAGGGCTAATCATGATTCGGTAGTTTTTGCTCGTGATTACCTGCAGCAGTTTCAGCACAATCACCCTGAATTGGATGTTTCCTATGCGAGCATGAGTAGTGGGGATATCGTGCTTACTTATACCAAGAATTAGTTGATTCTGTGACAGTTTCTATTCTGCCTCTTTGCGTAACAGACTGCTAATCTGTCTGGCAAACTCCAGGGCCTGTTCATTATCACCATGCAGACAGATGCTGGTGGCATTTATGATGATCGGTTTGCCGTCTAAGGTTTTCACCGGCATATTTCTGATAATTTGTCGTACCTGTTGCAATGCCTGTTGAGGGTCATGTATCACGGAGCCATCTTTGCTGCGGGGCGCGAGTGAACCGTCATTGAGATACGTGCGATCGGCAAACGCCTCTTCGATAACTGTGAGTCCTTGTTGCCGGGCCAGTTTAACCAGAGGGCTCCCGGCTAAGATCATTAACTTAAGCTCCGGGTCTATCAGCTTAATGACATCAATTAAAATAAGCCCTAAAACCTTATTCTTAGCCACTTCATTATAAAAGGCTCCGTGAGGTTTCACGTGAAACAGTTTTGCTCCCAGTTCATCACAGATGGCTCTTAATGCCATTATTTGTTGATAGATTGAGTCTGATAGCTGTGCCTCTGAAATATCTACTCTTGTACGACCAAAATTTTTCCGATCGGGAAAGCTGGGGTGAGCGCCAACATTGACGCTGTTTTTAAGGGCATGAGTCACCGCCTTCCTCATGCTATGAGGATCTCCAGCATGACCTCCACAAGCGATATTTGCCGAGGTGATAAGGCTCAATAGCTGAGGGTCAAACTTGCCACCTTCACCAAGGTCTGCGTTGAGATCTATGGGGTAACCTTTCGGATTCGATAACATGATGGGCCTCCGTGATATTATTGAGCTACGAGCTACGAGCTACGAGCTACGAGCTACGAGCTACGAGCGTAAAAGTTTTAAGTTTATCTTTAGCTCGTAACTCGAGACCTTCTTAATCTTAGCCATTAGCTTCTATTGCTCTCTGTAAACGGTAAAAATACTGTTCCCATTCATAATTTGCATCATCCGCCTGATTCGGGCTTACGTGAATAAATCTAATCTCTTCTCCGGGTCTTGTCTGGGCCAGCTTCCAGAGGTCGGCTTCTATCACGGTCGCAATTTTAGGATAGCCGCCCGTGGTTTGTGAGTCGGCCAGTAATACTATAGGTTGTCCGGAAGGGGGGACTTGAATCGTGCCCGGCATGACGGCATGGGATTCCATGTCTTGTTGCTGCAACAAGGATAATGATGTGCCGGAGAGTCTGGCTCCCATCCTGTTACTTTCGTTGGTGAGTTGCCAGGAGGTATTCCAGAACGATTTTTTTGACTCGGTCGAAAACAGAGACATCTCCGGCCCGGGAAGAGCGCGGATCTCATTTGAATATCCCCGCGGCACAGCACCGATTGGTTTCGATATTGTTCCCGCCTGACCTAACGCTAACCTATCGCCATCCTTAAGCACTGCGCCTAAGACACCTGAAAACCTGGAACCTAAGGGGGAATCAGTGTCAGGCATACCATTTTCCACCCCGCCGATAATTCCGCCTTCGAGAGCGAGGTAGGCACGCATACCTGACTTAGGACCTCTCAGGGTGAGGGTTTCGCCCGCCTTTATTTTATTGCGCCAGTTACACCAGATGTCACGTTGGCCAATTGATATTTGATAACGAGCTCCGGTTACGACAAACCAGATATCGCAGTTAAACTTAAGTTCAACTGAACCTGAGGTCAGCTCAATACCCGCAGACGAATCACTATTGCCAAGCAGTCTATTTGCAAGAATTAAGGCGTGCCTGTCCAGTGCTCCTCCTGTGGTTACCCCCAGATGCCGATAACCTGTGCAGCCGAGATCCTGTACCGAGGAGTGCATACCAGGTTTGAGGACTTGGATACTATTTATTTTAGTCATTTTCTTTTAATTACTTTGATTCTGTTAATTATTCTGCATCAAATTCAAGACTTGCTACCGGAATAAATTGAACGGTATCACCGGGCGTCACAAGCGTTGGAGAACCGGGTGATTGAGGGGTGAACAAGGGCATATTGGTGCGACCAATAAGTTGCCAGCCACCAGGGGCCGATGCCGGATAGATACCTGTCTGATTACCGCCTATTCCAACAGAGCCTGCCGGAATGGAGATTCTGGGCACGGATAATCTGGGAGTAAACAGGTTTGAGTCCAGTCCGTCGAGATAGGGGAATCCTGGCTGGAAGCCAAGAAACAGCACGGTATAGCTCCCGCTTGAATGTCGCCGTATAACCTCTTCACAACTGAGTTGGTGATACCTGGCAACCTGCTCCAGATCCGGACCAAACTCCCCGCCATAGACTATGGGGATCTCTACATTTCGGCCACTGAGGTTCATCTGTTTCGCCTGTAGCCAAAAATCACCTAATTGCGCTAACCAATAATTTATTCGATTGGTACTCTTCATAAAGAGGGTGAGGTTATTCATGCCGGGGACGATATCGATAAAGTCATCTGTCTGCCGGCATCTTTCGGCCAACCACCAAATTTTGCGTTGGATAGTCAGTCTCGATACCTCCGGAAAGAAATTGGTGCAGTCTATAACCACTGCACTCTCCCCTAATCTAAATACCTTAGGGCTCTGCTCTGTTGTCATTGTTAGCTTCTTATTGTGGCCACTTAAGTTAGTTTCGGCATTCATTGTCGTAAAAACAAGCAGTAAGTATAACTTTGACTCGGAATTTGTTTTTACTGTTTATAATTGCGGATAGAATTCCCGCTATCTGTTTTGTCTTAGTGTAGTAATAGAATTTTGTCCTATAATCTTTCTGTACCTCTATTGCATTCCACTTATACCCGGTCATAAAAATTGGTCATAAAATTATTCCAGAAAATCTTTAATATCAGAGATAATGCTGTCGTTTCTCAGCCTAAAAGTTTCAGTCAGAATCCTGAATTACAGCAGGTATCAAGCAACAAGCTTAAAGCGAGTATTGAGCCGTTAACTGCTGTTGCAGACGCTGTAGATGTTTCCGCGCTCTTCTATAGTCTGCTTTTTCCTGCAAGAGAAAAAGATCAGGGCGGGGTCGCTAACAACTTAGAGAAAAATGTTATCGGCGATGTTGAGCGAGCCTTGTCTTCGCCTATGGAGATTGCAGAAAATGTGCTTAAGTTGCCGACTCGTATGGCTGAGCTTGATAAGAAGTTGGGCGATGAAAGTGTCGATATTAAGGTATTGCTCGAACTCATTCAGCAAGATCCTGTACTAAGTGTAGAGGTTCTTAAGCTATGTAACTCACCCGCCTTTAAGCGTTCAGAAAGAGAGGTGACAAGTCTTCAACAAGCGTTCGTGCAATTAGGTCGGGATCAATTAAGACGCTTCGTTACCACTTCTTTGGTACGGGAGATGATAGAGATAAAGCCCATCTATTATCGACGCTTTGGTTTGCAGATATGGCGTCACTCTATGCAAGTGGCATTTCTTTCTGCCGAGTTAGAGGGTGAGTTGTCAAATGAAGATCCCGATACCGCCTTTATGTTAGGTCTGTTACATGATGTGGGTAAGATAGCTATTTTCAAGATGTTGTTGGATGGGTTTAACTTAGCCGATCCGGGTGAGCTACCCAGTTCCTCGCTGTTCAGGCAGGTGATGACCTCAAAATCATTAAGTTTAAGTGCACTTTTGGTTAAGTGTTGGCAGTTGCCGGCAAGTTTTGAGACATCTTTGAATGCATTGGCTAATACGAGTACTAAGCCAACAGAAAGGCATGCTGCAGTGGTCTGGCAGGCGAACTTAATCAGTGAATGCTCAATGCTACATCAAGCCGGAAAATTAGATGAAGCGTGTTTAAACCGGTTACTTACCGATGCTGGTTTGACTCGCGAAGAGTTTGATATCTTTCATGAAAAGCTGAAAGAGTTTTAAAAAAAAGCCTCAGATTTCTCTGAGGCTTTTTTCATTTTACTCGAACCTCGAACCTCGAACCTCGAACCTCGAACCTTATTGCTTACTGTAGCAATGAAATATCGGCAGCATGAAGGAACTGCTCGCGTAGGCTGGATAGTAAAGCCAAGCGGTTGTTTTTCAGTGCTTCGTCATCGGCCATAACCATCACATCTTCGAAGAAGGTATCGACACTTTCACGCAGACCCGCAAGCAGGGCTAACGCTTCCTGATAGTTAGCAGCAGCAAACAGCGGTGCCAGTTGTGGCTGCAGTTCGTTTAGCTTTTCAGCCAAGGCTTTCTCTGCATTCTCTACTAATAGACCAGCATCGATAGTTGCCGGAAGTTCACCCTCAACTTTAGCCAGAATATTAGATACACGCTTGTTAGCTGCGGCCAGTGCCGATGCTTGTTCAAGACTTCTGAAGTGAGATACAGCCTTGATACGACTATCGAAATCAGCTGGTGATGTAGGGCGACGAGCCAAAACAGCCAAGATAACGTCTACACTAACACCTTGATCTTGATACCAGGCACGGAAACGGCCCATGAAGAACTCAAGTACCTGCTCGGCAGCCTTATCATTGGTCAGGTTACTGCCATGTAGCTCTTGTGCCTTAGCGATAAGGTCAACAAGGTTTAATGGCAGGTTATTTTCGACGCAGATACGCAGGATACCGATAGCTGCACGGCGAAGTGCGAATGGATCGGCTGCGCCCTTAGGTGCCTGGCCAATACCGAAGATACCTACTAAGGTATCCAGCTTTTCAGCTAAAGCAACACAGACAGAGACCGGTGCGGTTGGAACCGTGTCACCAGAGAACTTAGGCTTGTATTGCTCTTGCAGGGCAAGGGCTACCGCTTCTGTTTCACCATTGAGGCGTGCGTAATGCATACCCATGGTGCCCTGAAGATCGGTAAATTCCATAACCATGTTTGTCATCAGGTCAGATTTAGACAGTAAGCCTGCGCGAGACGCTTCATCGGCGTTAGCATCTATGCTGTTAGCAATGAAACCGGCCATATCTGAGATACGTGCGACACGATCTTTAATAGTGCCAAGTTGCTTCTGGAATACAACGGTTTCTAAACTGCTAAGACGTGACTCAAGTGAGTCTTTCTTATCGGTTTCGAAGAAGAATTCAGCATCGGCAAGACGTGGGCGAACCACTCTTTCGTTACCGGCAATAATCTGCTGTGGATCTTTAGACTCAATATTAGTCACGAAGATGAAATTAGGCAGTAGTTGTCCGGCTTTATCGAATACAGGGAAGTATTTCTGATCGCCTTTCATGGTGTAAACCAAAGCTTCTGCTGGCACGTCGAGGAATTTCTCTTCGAAACTTGCCGTTAATACCACAGGCCATTCAACCAGTGAGGTAACTTCTTCAAGTAGATCATCTTCTAGATCGGCTACACCACCAATTTTAGCGGCAGCGGCTTCAGCATCAGCTTTAATCTGTGCTTTACGCACTTCATAGTCAGCTTCAACTTTACCTTGCTCTTTTAGTGCCGATAGGTAGTTGTCTGCATGATCTAACTCGAAGCTTGCCTGGCCCATAAAGCGGTGGCCACGGATCACGCGAGCCGACTTTATACCCAACAACTCACCTTCAATCACTTCGCTACCAAGCATCATAGTCACTGTGTGTACAGGACGAATGAACTGAGTGCTGTTACTGCCCCAACGCATAGGTTTAGGGATAGGTAGCTTGTCTAACGAACGCTGCGCCATAGCGGCAATCAGGCTCTTGGTTTCAACACCAACAACTTTTGCCTGATGTAGTAACCATTCGCCTTTATCGGTTTTAAGGCGGTCAGCTTGCTCAACAGTAATACCATTACCACGAGCCCAGCCCATTGCTGCTTTAGTCGGGTTACCGTCAGCATCAAAGGCTTGTGCTACAGCGGGACCACGCTTTTCAACTACCTTGTCTGCCTGAGCTAGAGCAAGTTGGTTGACGCAGATTGCTAAGCGGCGTGGCGCAGCATGCCATACCGCAGATTCAAAGCTGAGCTCTGCTGTCTTTAGTTCGTCAGTAAAGTTACTTAGAAAAGACTCCGCAAGCTTACGTAGTGACTTTGGAGGCAGTTCTTCGGTACCGACTTCAATCAGTAAATTTTCAAAATTCATTAGTTAATCCTCTACTTACCGATTGGGAAGCCAAGTGCTTCACGAGATTGATAGTAAGCTTCAGCTACGCCTTTAGCCATGGTTCGAACGCGTAGAATATAACGCTGACGTTCAGTAACCGAGATAGCATGGCGCGCATCAAGTAAGTTAAATGCGTGAGAGGCCTTCATGACTTGCTCATAAGCAGGAAGGGCAAGAGGTTTTTCTAATGTGAGAAGGTGCTGACAAGCTACTTCACAATCATCAAATGCCTTAAATAATACTTCAACATTAGCGTGTTCAAAGTTATAAGCTGATTGCTCAACTTCATTCTGGTGGAAGATATCACCATACATAACTTTGCCCATTGGACCGTCTGTCCAGACAAGGTCGTAGACGTTATCGACTTCCTGGATGTACATTGCAAGACGTTCAAGACCATAAGTGATCTCACCGGTAACAGGTTTACACTCTAGTCCACCCACTTGCTGGAAGTAAGTAAATTGCGATACTTCCATACCGTTTAACCAGACTTCCCAGCCAAGACCCCAGGCACCCAGAGTTGGTGATTCCCAGTTGTCTTCAACGAAGCGCACGTCATGAATATCCATGTCGATACCTGCGGCTGCTAAAGAACCAAGGTAAAGCTCTTGAATATTATCCGGAGACGGCTTTAACACTACCTGGAATTGATAGAAGTGTTGTAGGCGATTAGGGTTGTCGCCATAACGGCCATCAGTAGGGCGGCGACTAGGTTGAACATAAGCACAGCTCATAGGCTCTGGGCCTAATGCTCGTAAGAAGGTCATAGGGTGGAATGTACCCGCACCTACTTCCATGTCCAATGGTTGAACAATTGCGCAACCTTGCTGCGCCCAGAACTCCTGCAGGGTCATAATGAAACCCTGGAATGTCTTTACGTCATGTTTCGTCGTCATGTCTACTATCTACGCCGTCAGGATGAAACCAACCTTTCTTTATGCTATTTCAGCATGCAGAGCTAGCTTGGAAATATAAAAAATGGTTTCGATTATACCTTGTAGGTTTAGTCATATGTAGGTTATTTTTTATCTCACAAGATAAAAATTGGAAAAATGACCATGGAAATGCAACGTTGTAGCTGGGTTGGGGCCGATGACATCTATCAGGCGTACCATGATGAGGTGTGGGGGCGTCCTGTTTATGACAGTCAGGAGCTATTTGCAAAGCTCTGTTTAGATGGTCAACAGGCGGGTCTGTCCTGGATCACTATTCTCAAGAAACAACAGAACTATGAATTGGCTTTCGCTAATTTCGACCCTGCGATTATCGCTGAATTTGACGATGAAAAAGTTGAAGCCTTGCTCCAGGATAAGGGCATAGTGCGTAACAGATTAAAGGTAAACTCGATCATAAAAAATGCCAGAGGTTATATGGCCCACTTTTCTGACATTGAGGGTGAGCAGGGCAATGATTTCTCCGAGTTCCTGTGGAGCTTCGTCGGTGGGAAACCCATAGTGAATAGATTTAAGACTATGGCTGAGGTTCCAGCTCAGACTCCTGAGTCGGAAGCAATGTCTAAAGCATTGAAAAAACTTGGGTTTAATTTTGTAGGTCCGACAATTTGTTATGCGTTTATGCAGGCTGTGGGTATGGTTAACGATCATACAACAGATTGTTTTTGTTATGGTTTACATGAAACAGAATCCGAGCGAAAATAACTCTCCTTTTACTGGAAGCGGCTTAAGCCCGTTTCTCTGTTCGTCGTTCGGTTTTGGATCTTGTGTTGATGAGTCATAAAAGCTCTGCCTTTATTTGGTGTTCTAACTACGTTTTTCAGTTCTTCTTTTGTTTTGGAATATTTCTCCCTTTCTATCAACTTTGGTTGAGTGATCAGGGGATGGGTAGCGAGAGCATAGGTATAATTCTGGCCGTAGGCTTAATGAGCCGTTGCGTGGCAAGCATAGTCGGTGGGATATTAGCCAAGCATGAGAGTCAGTATCAAAATGCACTCAGACTGGTCAGTGCCTTGGGTCTGTGTACCGCAGTTTCTATGGTTTATTGGAGCCCAAGTTTTTATCATCTGTTGATATTAACGGTGTTGTTTAATGCCGCCATAGCTCCGGTGTTTGGATTATCCGATGCGATTATCGCCACTCTGGACAAGAGAAAAGTCCTCAGTTACGGACCGACCCGCATGTGGGGGTCATTGGGTTTTGTCGGAGCGACTGTGGTTGGCGGCTATTGCTTTGAGCTTTGGACTATTAGCGTACTGCCTATCATCCTCATTATCAGCTGTAGCTTGATGCTGTTTTCGGTAACTCTAAGGTGTCCTGATCTACAAACACAGCGATCGCAACATAAAACTTTAGAAGAAGATGGCAAGCACTGGCTGGGTGCCGAACTGATCCTCTTGTTGGGGATATTATCTTTATTGCAGGGCAGTCATGGCTTCTTTTACGGATTCAGCTCTGTCTATTGGCAAGAGATAGGTATCGCTGAAGGGGTTATAGGCTACCTGTGGGGGATATCCATAGTCAGTGAGATTCTGGTATTTATCTTTGCTAATAAAGTTTTTAGTAATGTGTCTCCTAAGCTGTTATTGCAAATTGCCTGTATTGGCGTACTTATTCGATGGGGAGCACTTTCAATTGCTGAGCAACCCTTGTTCATTGCATTGAGTCAAACCTTGCACGGAGTCAAACCTTGCACGGAGTCACATTTGCAATGACCCACCTTGCTGCAATTAAGTCTATTCAGTTGTATCTGCCGGAATCGCAGATGGCAAAATTTCAAGGTTTGTATAATGGACTATATATGGCTGTGACGGCATTAGTAACTTTCATAACTGGTTATCTGTTCGATAGCCTTAAAGCCGATCTGTTTATCGCGATGGCTCTTTTTGGTGTAGTTGGATTTGTGCTCACTTTTTCTTTGAGTCTGAAACCGATCAAACAGCCCGTCACAGAATAAGATGCATCGAGGTTAGATATTAAAAAAGAGTGTTCCACGTGGAACACTCTTTTTTTGCTTTTTGAATCAGCTCCTACAAATTAGTTTTCAGAATAAATACAAATTTGGCAATTTTTGATCCATTTTTAAATTTTCCTGAAACTAATTTTTTAGGGGCTACTTAGTCATTGGTGCGATTTTCAAAAAAGAACGTTTTTCTCTCTTTACCGTTATTTTTGGATCCACCATTGAGCTGATTCATCGTTTCTGCGTTATAGAGTTTGCCGTTGACCATAGTATAAGTAACGCGATCGGTGACGCGAATATCTTCCAGCGGGTTTCCATCGATCACAATCAGATCGGCAAGCTTACCTTGCTTGATAGAACCGATTTGATGATCCATGGCAAAATGTTTCGCCGGATTAATGGTCGCGGTTTTTAATACCTCAAGGTTACTCATTCCACCCTGGGCAAACATCCACATCTCCCAATGAGCGGCTAAGCCTTCACGCTGACCATGGGCACCGATATTAGGTTTCACACCAAGGTCGTTCATCTCATTAGCCACGCGAGCCACGTTGAAATGGTTGTAGTGTTCATCTGGAGCAGTAGGACGTCGCATCGAGCGCGCCTGGAGCAGATCGGCAGGTACATACATGGAGAGTCTTGGGTGAGCCCATACATCGGTTTTGTCATACCAGTAATTCTCACCGGAAATTCCACCATAGGCGACCACTAAGGTTGGTGTATAACCAACCTTAGTCTGGCTCCAGAACTGCTTGATGTCATTATAGATCGATGCCGCAGGTAGCGAATGCTCGATACCGGTATGGCCATCGGCTATCATCGTCAGGTTGTGCTGAAGCAAACTTCCACCTTCGGGGACTACCATCATCTCGAGTTCGCGTGCCGCAGCGATAACTTGTTGTCGCTGATTACGACGGGGCTGGTTATAGCTTTTCACACTGAATGCGCCGACTTTCTTGAGGCGCTCTAAATGAAATTTAGCATCATCCAGCGAATCTATATGTGAGGTGTAACCCGGTGCATTGGCACCATACAAAATAGTACCCGTAGAGAAGATACGAGGGCCAGCTATGTTACCCGCTTTCTGTTGCTCCGAAGCGGCAAAAATCTCTGTGGTGTCATTGGATGGGTCATGAATAGTGGTTACACCAAGGGATAGGTTTGAGTACAGCTCCCAGTTCTGTTGCGGAATAATTTCATCTTCGCCCTGTGAGCCGTGAGCGTGTGCATCGAACAGACCCGGCATTATGGTCTTGCCGCTTATGTCGACCAGCGTAGCGCCTTCGGGTACCTCTGTATCGGCACCACCAACCGCAACTATGTGGTTGTCTTTGACTATGACAATGCCGCTTTCGATCACCTTGTCATCTTCCATGGTGATGATTTTTCCGCCCACGAAGGCGATTGTTCCACGTGGAACATCGGCTTTGTGAGTAAAGCCGAGGTCGGTGACTTGTGGTTCAATGGCTTTAGCTTGTTCATTGTCAGCGGACTTATCTTTGGCTTTATATGTCGTGTCGACTTTGACTTGATAGAGCTCTGGGCCCAAGGTCCAATAAAGCTGATTGCTATCATTGTTCCAACTGATGCTTTCACCGGCGCGAACGCTGAGCTGGGTGACAGGAAGGTTATTGGCTTTCGGGCCTATCTCTATGGTTTCGCCATGCTTAGCAAAAGGGGTAACCCATACCTTGAAGCGCTCGGCAAAGGCGAGTTGTTTGCCATCGGGAGAGATACGGAATTCGGTGGCATGCTTACTCGTGTAATGCACTCGTTTCTGGAAACCATCTAAGTTTATCGAGGCTAACTCTGGTGTTTCACCGTGATCCATAAAGTAGATACGATCAGAGTCGCTACCAAATTGTGGCTGGTAGCCATCGGGAGTGATCTTGATGTTGTCTTTGCCTTTAATGTCTACCCTATATAGTCCCGTCTCCTGAGACCAGCTTCTTGGCGTTATATATCCGCCTTTGGCTTTACGGTAAACCACAAACGAGCCATTGGGTGAGAAGGTGGGCTCTACGTATTTTCCCGGTTCCTTGGTTAAGGTTTTCACTCTCTTGTTTCTCAGGCTGACTATGCGAACGCTACCTTGTTCCTGATCGTCCCAGGTAGTGAATACAATACTCTTACCGTCACGGGACCACTGAGGAAAAAGCTCTCTCAGTTCCGGATCCAGCTTAGTTAACCGAGTGCGTTTACCATTAGCCTTTCCGTTAGAGATAGGCTTAACCCAAAGCTTACCCAATGCTTCATAGACTACCTTGTTGCCGTCGGGAGATACCTGTGCCATACGCAGCATCTTCACATCGAACTTATCCTGATCAAGATCTTGGGTGAAACGAACGGCGGGTTGTACGTCGAGTTGAGTCTTGATTGAGAAGGGGATCGGCTTGACTGACTTTGATTCAACATCAAGCTTATTGATCTTACCACCGGCCCAGAAGACGATCTCTTCATTGTCTGCCGTCCAACTCATGGTCGGATAGACGCCATGAATGGCCCAGGTCTCCTGCATGTCTCTATCTAAGCTACCGTAGAGTTTCTCGGTTTCTCCGGACCTGAGATCTAACATATAGAGTGATGACTGAAATCCGTCTCGCTTTATGTATGCCAGCTTCTTACCGTCAGGGCTGGGGGTCGGGCGTATCGCGCCGCCGGTACCTTCGATTAATGTTTCGATGTCACCGGTTTGGGTGTCATAACGCTTAATCTTATAGATGCCTTTTACTGAGTCTTTGGAGTAATGGAATGTTTTTCCCGGTGTGGCATCCTGGCTGAAATAGATATAACGACCATCGGGCGAGTAGGCGGGTTCGCCGAGATCTTTTTGTTCGTTTGGCCGTTTGGTTAACTTAACCCCTTCGCCGCCGGCAACATGGTACATCCAGACTTCGCCTGCACCTAAGCTTCGAGAACCGGTGTAGTGTTTACGGGCAACCAGGTATTGAGAATCGGGACTCCAGGCAGGGCTGTTAAGTAGTCTGAACGTCTCTTCGGTTACCGCTCTTGGGTTGCTTCCATCGGCCTCCATAATCCAAATATTATCGCCACCATCCTCATCGGAGGTGAAGGCGATATATTTACCATCCGGGCTGTAGACGGGCTGCATCTGCCAGGCTATGCCTTTGGCCAGTACTTTAGCCTCGCCACCCTTCATCGGGATCTGGTAGATATCACCTAACATATCAAACACGATATGTTTGCCATCCGGGCTGACACTGACGTTCATCCAGGTGCCTTCGGAAACGTCGATATTCACCTGCTCTAAGGGGGCGTTTGCAGGAGCATTTACCTGCCAGGCTGGCTCTTTATCTGATTTGGTTTCCTCTGCGAAAATGGGAGGGCTGAAGCTGAGTGCTATCGCTGCACATAGTGGGGTTAACTTATGTTTTAACATTTGAGTCCCTGTTTCATATCGTTGATATAATGAAAGCTGCTCTGTTGGCGCTTTTCTCGTTATTGTTTTTGCATGCTATATATTGGGTACCATTTATCGCACATTTATGTGATCAGTAACACAAATAGTGTGTAGCAAAGTTGTTAACAGTAACGAGCTTGATTATCGATTGATATGGCTTAAATTAGTGAAACCGTGAGTGGAGGCTTAAAAGAGGGATGGTGACCAGAGAGTCTGAGAACAAAACTGGTCATTAAAAAATTGTCCGGAGTTAGCTTAGTAGCTGAACCGAATCGCCTTCGCTGATCATGGCATCGTTTAATACCCGGCAGGTAACACCGCCACGCCAATTTGGAGCCAGTGCAGCTTCGAGCCCAGAGCGGGCGGCTTCCATTTTCTTACAGGGATCGGTTTCGCCGGTTATCTCTAGTGTAAGTTTACCAATACGTAATAACTTACCCTGATCTGCGGCGGAGAAACTGTGTCCTTCGATCAACAGGTTTGCACGTCGAGTCGTCCATGGGGGTGACGACTCAAGTTCGGCACAAACAAGTTGCCACTGGTCATTGGACATCACCGTGACCTGGCGTTTACCCGGCCGACCAAAGAAGTCCTGTTCTACGCCATGAGTCTGGGTGACGTTAGCCGATTCAACTAACGTCATAGGACCTTGTTTGACGGGTTTAAAGCCGATAGCGATAAGTTTTTTCATTGAGCAATCCTTGCTGACTCTCACTCTGTTCGGCTTATAAGCCTTTTTGAATAAGGTATTGGTAGGGCGTCGAGTCTGTTTGGCTGGCCAGTAATTTATGATCCATAAACTCACAGAAGCTGGGAATATCCCTAGTCGTGGCCGGATCGTCCGCGATGATCAATAGTGTTTCGCCCTGAGCCATTTTGCGTACTGACTTACGAACCATCATGACCGGCTCCGGGCATCTGAGTCCGAGAGCATCGAGTTGGTGTTGTGCAGTACTAAATTGGTCGCTCATATTACCTCAGCTGAACGATTAAACAGAAGTGGCTAATATTACTCCAGCGGCCTGATTTATCCAAGCCTGTAGCCGTAATTTGTGAGCTTAGATCATTAAGCATGGTTTAGTGTTCCACGTGGAACACTGTTGTTTTGAGTTAATTTATATAAGTTTCTAGGCGGTCAGTGAAGCAAATTGCGCGTTGAGGAGTTGCTTTAAGTCTTGCGGGGCCAATTCGATATCGAGACCACGACGGCCGCCACTGACATACATTTTTTGGAGTTTGCTCGCCGATTCATGGATCACGGTTGTGAGCACCCTTTTTTGCCCGAGAGGGCTGACGCCTCCGAGCACATATCCTGAGCTGCGTTGAACTTCAGCGGCTTCAGCCATCATTGCCTTCTTAGCCTTAGCCGCCTTAGCGATAGCCTTCATACTGAGTTTATCGCCCACCGGAATTATTGCTACCGCAAGTTGTTTTCCATCTAACTTTACCACTAAGGTTTTGAAGACCTGCTCAGCAGCAACACCGATTTTTTCGGCTGCTTCTAAGCCGTATGCCTGGCAAGCGGGATCATGCTGATATTCATGAACCTGATGGGCAACCTTATGTTTAATGAGTAAGTCTATGGCTGGTGTCATTGTCTTCCTGAGTCGTGGTGATGCTATTTATTGAATTGGAGTCATTTTTTCATAATCGGTAAATTAATACCGTGATAAATCACTTATTCTATCGGCTAGTGGCTGTTACCTGTGGTTTAGCCTCATACTTCGGGTTGTGTAAAGTAAAAAAGCCAGCATAAGCTGGCTTTTCTTTAGATATATTGAAGTGCTTAAGGGCGTTCAAATATTGTCGCGATACCTTGGCCAAGACCTATACACATGGTTGCCAGACCATACTTTGCATCTTTAGCTTCCATCAGGTTTATCAATGTCGTTGAGATACGAGCACCGGAACAACCCAGTGGGTGACCCAATGCTATTGCACCACCGTTAAGGTTAATCTTTTCATCAACTACATCCATCAAACCTAAGTCTTTTACACAAGGGAGTGACTGAGCAGCAAAGGCTTCGTTGAGCTCGATAACATCGAGGTCATCTATGCTTAAGTTGGCACGTTCGAGCGCCTTCTTGGTCGCAGGCACCGGACCATAACCCATGATGGCAGCATCACAACCGGCAACGGCCATAGAGCGAATACGGGCGCGGATCGGAAGACCTAATGCCTTGGCTTTTTCCTCTTCCATCACTAACATGGCTGAAGCACCATCAGATAGCGCAGATGAGGTTCCGGCCGTTACGGTACCGTTGGCTGGGTCGAATGCCGGGCGCAAACCCGACAGAGAGTCCATTGAGGTCTCAGGGCGGATGACTTCATCGTGCGATACCTTAATCAGAGCACCATCGGCATCGTGACCTTCGATAGGGTGGATCTCATTTGCGAAACGTCCCTCAACGGTTGCTGCATGAGCTCGTTGATGTGAGCGGACGGCAAATTCATCTTGCTGTTCACGAGTAATGCCGTGCATCTTGCCCAGCATCTCGGCAGTAAGGCCCATCATGCCCGAGGCTTTTGCTACGTTATTAGCAAGGCCCGGGTGGAAGTCCACACCGTGATTCATCGGCACGTGACCCATGTGCTCTACACCACCTATGATGAAAGTATCGCCTTGACCCGTCATTATGGCACGTGCGGCCTGATGTAAAGCGTCCATAGATGAACCACACAGGCGGTTGACAGTTACTGCACCGGCTTGCTTGGGGATCCCGGCAAGTAAAGCAGAGTTACGTGCAATATTGAAACCCTGTTCCAGGGTCTGTTGTACACATCCCCAGATCACATCTTCAATCGTGTTAGGGTCCAGCTGAGGATTACGCACTAACAGTGCTTTCATCAATTCTGCAGAGAGTGTCTCTGCACGTACATTTCTAAATACTCCAGCCTTTGAACGGCCCATGGGAGTACGGATGCAATCTACGATAACTGCTTGTTTCATTGTTCTATTCCTTCCCACAAATTAAGACTGGTAGTAGCTGCCGTTATTAGCGGCGAGTTCGCGCATGGCATCGGTTACTTGATAAAGGCCACCTAAGTGAGCATATTTATCGGCAAGTGCCACGAAGTTAGCTACGCCCATGGTATCGATATAGCGGAACACACCACCTCTGAATGGCGGGAATCCGAGACCAAATACGAGACCCATATCGGCCTCCGCCGGAGTCGCAATAATACCCTCTTCGAGACAGCGCACCGTTTCGATAATCATAGGGATCATGGTGCGGGCGATAATCTCATCGGACTCAAACGCCTTAAGCTCACCAAACTCTGAGCCTAATAGCTCATAGCTGATTGGATCGACATCTTTCTTTGGCTTGCCGCGACGGTCTACTGAATACGCATAGAAACCTTTGCTGTTCTTCTGTCCGAAACGCTCACTTTCAAACATGATGTCGATAGCATCTTTACCACTCTTACCCATGCGGTCGGGGAAGCCTTCAGCCATAACGGCTTGTGCATGGTGACCGGTATCAATACCGACAACATCGAGCAGGTAGGCCGGACCCATAGGCCAACCAAATTGCTTTTCCATTACCTTATCGATTGCAGCGAAATCAGCGCCGTCTGCAAGTAGGCCGCTGAAGCCTGCAAAATAAGGGAATAGTACGCGGTTTACGAAGAAGCCCGGGCAGTCGTTAACAACGATAGGCGTTTTACCCATCTTGCTGGCATAAGCGACAACTGAAGCGATAGTTTCTTCAGAACTGTTCTCACCACGAATGACCTCAACGAGCGGCATCTTATGCACTGGGTTAAAGAAGTGCATACCACAAAAACGCTCTGGCTTTTTCAGGCTCTTTGCGAGCAAGTTGATCGAAATGGTCGAGGTGTTTGAGGTGATGATGGCTTCATCACTAACGTTTTGTTCAACCTCTGCCAGTACCATAGACTTAACTTTTGGATGCTCAACAACGGCTTCTACGACAACGTCGACATCTTTAACCGGTGTGTAATCCAGAGTGGCAGTGATGTTATTGAGCACCTTGGCCATCTTTTCTGGTGTTGAGCGACCACGCTTGATTTGAGCGGCCAGTAATTTAGAGGCTTCTCCCAGACCCAATTCGAGAGCAGGTTGCGCGATATCTTTCATAACAATCGGTGTGCCCTTGCTGGCACTCTGATAGGCGATACCACCACCCATGATACCGGCACCTAGTACGGCCGCGGTATCAACATTTTTCGCCAGCTTGCCAGCCTTCTTTGCCTTGCCTTTAACGAGTTGGTCGTTAAGGAATATGCCGATTAATGCCTGTGCAACGTCGGTCTTGGCCAACTTAATGAAGGCTTGATGTTCAACTTTTAAGGCGTCGGCACGTCCGCAGTTCGCGGCTTGTTCGATAACGCTGATCGCTGCCATTGGTGCCGGGTAATGCTTACCAGCTATCTTAAATACCATGCCTTTCGCGGTAGCAAATGACATCATGGCTTCTAATTTGGGTAGTGTAAGTGCTGCTTGTTTACGGGCACGGCGTGATTGCCAGTCGAGCTTTTCAGCCAGCGCCTCTTTAAGCATTTTAATGGCTGAAGTTTGTAAATTTTCGGGAGCAACAACCGCATCGATAGCGCCAACTTTTAGTGCGGCCTCTGGACGTTGATCTTTACCCGATGTGATCCACTCCAGTGCATTGTCGGTACCTATAAGGCGAGGCAGACGCACGGTACCACCAAAGCCTGGTATCAGGCCCAACTTGGTTTCTGGCAGACCTATTCTTGCTGTGGTATCGGCAATACGGAAATCTGTAGCTAGTACGGTTTCGAATCCGCCACCCAATGCGAAGCCGTTAATGGCTGAAATCGTTGGGAAGGGCAGATCTTCTAACTTGTTGAACACCACGTTAGCTTCGGCAATCCATGGAAGAAGAACACTATCTTCTTGAGCAAATAAGCCAAGAAACTCAGTGATATCGGCACCGACAATAAAAGCACCTTTAGCTGACGTCAGTACTAATGCTTGAATGTTTGAGTTTTGTTGAATTGCGTCTAATGCTGAATCGAGAGAGTTAATTGTCTCTCTATCTAACTTATTGACAGAGCCCGATGCGTTAAAGCATAACTGGGCAATATTATCCTCAAGTAACTCAACCTGAATCGTAGGACTTTGGTAGATCATTGCTTGCTTCCTTTTGCGTGATACCTGTCTTTGTTTTATGCCCGAAATTATCGAAATAGGAGTTTTTATTGCCTGCTCTTAATGGCTTACCTTCAATTCAAATTTTCTCGGGTATAGGTAATTAGGTAAATGTTCTATCTCACAGCAGGCCATCATTTGACCACTTGTGACTCAGTGTGCTTGTAAAATGAGTAAATTACAACACCCAATTTAAACGGTTGTTTGATTCCTCCCTGGTTAGGGGGATTTTTCACCTTTATGTTAGACTGTTGTAAGTATCTAAATTGATTTTAAATAGCTTAGTTGACTGAGTAGAAAGTGTGAGTCTATTACTTAATAAATTGAGCTGTGTGAATTAGCAATAAACCATCTATAGGAAATCGCTCATGGATCAGCTAGCTAATCATTTTCATGCTCATGTGGCAGAGTTAAACCATAGGGTTGCAGAGATTGTTGCTCGTGAAAACCTGTCCGGCCTGGTGATTCACTCGGGGCAACCTCACCGTCAGTTTCTCGATGATATGGATTATCCGTTTAAAGTTAATCCTCACTTTAAAGCCTGGCTGCCGATCTTAGATAACCCACACTGTTGGTTGTTAGTTAACGGACGCGATAAGCCTCAGCTAATCTTCTATCGTCCGGTCGACTTTTGGCATAAGGTCGCCGACCTTCCCGATGACTTCTGGACTGCCCATGTCGATATTAAGTTGCTTACCAAAGCAGATAAAGTGGCCGATCTACTGCCAAGAGATATCGTTGATTGGGCCTATATTGGTGAGCACCTGGATGTGGCTGAGGTGCTTGGTTTTAAGACCCGCAATCCAGATGCCGTTATGAGTTACCTCCATTATCATCGCGCCACAAAGACTGAATATGAATTAGCCTGTATGCGCAAATCTAATGAGATTGCGGTAAAGGGGCATATTGCGGCCAAGAATGCTTTCTATAATGGTGGTTCAGAGTTTGAGATCCAACAGCAATACCTGATGGCTACAAATCAAGGGGAAAACGAGGTGCCTTACAGCAATATTGTCGCGTTGAACCACAATGCGTCGATACTGCACTACACCAAGTTGGAGCATCAATCTCCGCAGCCCCGCCGCTCCTTCCTTATCGATGCCGGTGCGAACTTCTTTGGCTACGCATCGGATATCACCAGAACCTATGCGTTTGAGAAGAATACTTTCAGCGAGTTAATTCAGGCTATGGACAGGGCACAGCTTGAGATTATCGATATGATGCGTCCCGGTGTTAAGTATGTGGATCTTCATCTTGCTACTCACCAAAAGGTGGCTCAAATGCTTATCGATTTCGAGCTCGCAACCGGAGATAGTGAAGGTCTGATAGAGCAGGGGATCACCAGTGTGTTCTTCCCTCATGGGTTGGGACACATGTTGGGCTTACAGGTTCACGATATGGGGGGCTTCCTTCATGATGAGCGCGGTACACATATTGCAGCACCCGATGCCCATCCATTTTTGCGTTGTACGCGCACACTGGCCGCGAATCAGGTACTGACTATCGAACCGGGTTTATACATTATCGACTCTTTGCTGCAGGGATTGAAACAGGATAAGCGCCAGCATCAGGTTAACTGGAACAATGTCGATCAGTTGCGCCCATTTGGCGGGATCCGTATCGAAGATAATGTCATAGTTCACAGTGATAAAAATGAAAACATGACTAGGAACTTAGGTTTAGATTAGTGAGTGTTAGATTTTCACCCATGTTCGATGTGGTAAGAGGTAAAGATTGACCGATAGTTATCAGGTTCCATCGGCTGAGCTGGTGATCGAGGAGGAGATAAAGCATAGTCGCTTCATTTCTGTTCTGTTTCGCTGCCAGTCTTACGAAGAGTTGAAGTGTGTACTCACTAACGTAAAGGCTGATTACCCGGGAGCCAACCATTATTGCTATGCATTTGTAGCTGCTGAACCACAAAATAGTATTGCTATAGGCTCAAGCGATGATGGTGAGCCTGCCGGAAGTGCCGGGCGCCCCATGTTGGCGACATTACAGGGGGCCAATATCGGAGAGATAGGCGCCATTGTCGTGCGTTATTTTGGTGGCACAAAACTGGGTGTCGGTGGCTTAGTCAGGGCCTATAGCTCCGGGATTAAACAAGGGCTGATTCAACTGCAGACTGAGTTGAAGCAGATTAGATATCCCGGCTCTTTGGTGTGTGAGTATAGCCAGCTAAAAGATGTTGAGTATCTATTGAGTCAATATGATGCGATTGTCGAAGATAGAGTTTTTACAGAAAAGGTGACACTTGAGTTTGAGATCCCAAAGCGTTATCAAGACGCCTTGAATCTTGGTTTAGCGACCATGAGTCAAGGGAGCTTGTCGGCAAAGTTTAAGAGTTAATTCGTCAAGGTTCATTCATTAAGGCTATGGTTGCTATGACTGTGTCAGATATGAATTTCTGCTTGAGCCGATGAAGCCACATTGTTCGATGTGCCGCAATGCTGTTGCGCGTTAAACATTTGTGCGAAAATAGTAAAGCACAAGGTGTGCAAACTTAGGAAAGACTGAATAGTTTAATGCAATATAGAACAATAATAAGAATAACAGGCCTCTTAATGGGGTTGTTCTCCCTGTCACTGCTTCCTCCGGCTTTGGTGGCAGTGATCTATAAAGATGGCGGCGGAACGGCATTTATACAGGCTTTTGCACTCAGTCTTTTTCTTGGGTTTATTCTTTGGTATCCAAACAGAAAGCACCACAAAGATCTGCGCACCCGTGAAGGCTTCCTGCTCGTCGTTCTTTTCTGGGGGGTGCTGGGTTCTATCGGTGCCGTTCCCTTTATCTTTTCAAGTCAACCAGACCTGAGTATGACCGACAGTTTTTTCGAGTCATTTTCGGCGCTGACAACCACAGGTGCTACAGTGATTGTCGGTCTGGATTCACTTCCTAAAGCAATCCTGTTTTATCGACATCTGTTGCAATGGTTAGGCGGCATGGGGATCATTGTATTGGCTGTGGCCATATTACCTGTGTTAGGTATCGGAGGGATGCAGCTCTATCGAGCGGAAATGCCTGGCCCGGTAAAAGACAGTAAGATGACGCCAAGGATTGCAGAGACGGCTAAAGCTCTCTGGTATATCTACTTTGCATTAACGATTGCCTGCGCATTTGCTTACTGGGTTGCTGGCATGGATCTGTTTGATGCTATCTGCCACTCTTTCTCGACGATTGCTATTGGTGGCTTCTCCACCCACGATGCCAGTATGGGATACTTCGACAGCACAGCGATTAACATGGTGTGTGTGGTCTTCCTGCTTATCGCGGCACTTAACTTTAGTCTGCACTTCGCCGCTTTCACACGTCGCGGAATCAACCTTAAAGTCTATTTTAAAGATGCTGAGTTTAAGGCGTTAATAATAGTCCAGTTGGTTTTGACGGGGATATGCTTTGCAACTCTCTACCATTCAGGGATCTATGATTCACCCGAAGAGACGTTAGATTTCGCCCTGTTTCAGGCTGTTTCAATATCAACAACGGCAGGCTTCGGCACAGAGAGCTTCCATGTATGGCCACTCTTCCTGCCCATGTTACTTATCTTCTCCAGCTTCATTGGTGGCTGCGGTGGCTCGACCGCCGGTGGTATCAAGGTGATGCGGATGATCTTGCTGTTGAAGCAAGGCTCGCGTGAACTGAAGCGTCTTGTACACCCAAGAGGAATGTTCTCCATTCGTATAGGAAATAAGGCGCTTCCTGAGCGTGTTATCGATGCCGTGTGGGGATTCTTCTCTGCCTATGCGCTGGTATTCGTTATCTGTATGTTGGCCCTGATGGCGATGGGGATGGATAATATCACCGCTTTTAGCGCTACCGCGGCTTGTCTGAATAATCTGGGGCCAGGTTTAGGTGAAGTGGCCAGTAACTATGCCAGTATCGGAGATGGCGCTAAGTGGGTACTGCTGATCGCTATGCTGTTTGGACGACTCGAAGTCTTTACCTTATTGGTACTGTTTACACCGACATTCTGGAAAACCTAACTTTTCACTTATCATGAAGAGTTATCTCAATGCGGGGAGGGGAGCTTGGTCTATTTCCTCTCAGAACTCATAATGCGAACATAATTTGGGAAACCTGATGAGCAATACATTAATAATTTATTCTACTGTAGATGGTCAGACGAAATCGATCTGTGAGCTCGTTCAGGGAATAAATGAAGGTGCGGGTGACAAGGTAACTCTGGCTTCTCTGGAAGAAGCTAACTTATTAAATTTGGCTGATTTTGACAAAATTTTGATAGGTGCCAGTATTCGTTATGGTAAACACAGGCCGGAACTTTACCAGTATATTAATCGTCATCACGCCGTGCTCAACGCTAAACAGAACGCATTTTTCACCGTGAATGTGGTTGCCAGAAAGCCCGAAAAAAACACCCCTGAAACGAATCCCTATATGAAGAAGTTTTTGGAGTTGTCACTCTGGAAGCCTAAACAGTTAGCCGTGTTTGCCGGAAAGATTGATTACCCGAGTTATCGCTTTTTCGATAAGACCATGATCCGCCTCATCATGTGGATCACCAAGGGACCAACTGACACCAGCGGTACCTATGAGTTTACTGACTGGGAGCAGGTTGAAGATTTTGCCAGAGCATTTAGTGAAGCCTAGTTGCTTGCGATAATCTGATGTGACTTGGAATATTGTGGCTGATATTAGCGACTGATATCTTCGACAGATCATGGTATCAGGCGATTTCAAATTACGTACTAAAAAAGCCTGCAATTGCAGGCTTTTTTAACACTTACGATATAACCAAGGTTAATCGATAAGTGATTAATTAGCGCAGTATTGGCTGTGTAAAATAGAGATGATCTTAGTGACCTGCTCATTTTTAAGCTTGTAGTAGACAACCTGAGAGCTTTTTCTGGTAGATACCAAATCCTGTGCACGTAGCACGGCAAGGTGCTGCGAAAGTGCAGACTGGCTTAGAGGAACCGTCTCATTTAACTCGGTAACGCTATACTCATTTTCGAGTAATAAGCACAAAATCATCAAGCGGTAAGGATTGGCGATTGCTTTCAGCCATTTCGCTGCGCTCTCAGCATTGGTTACCATTGCATCTACATCTATATCTTTTTGCATACGGTTACTCACTTCTAGCCTTTGATTAGTTAATTCTAATTGAGTTGGTTCATAAAAACAATAATACTGAGCGATAACACGGATCTCAATTTTTACTTTAAATTATATGAGCTAGAGCTAATTTGTGATCAATTATCCTGTTTATTAACGGACTTACTGTAACAATAGGTGTAGATATCAGAATATTAACCGGGTATATCGATGAAATCAGTTCTAGTACTTTATTACTCTCGAGGCGGACATACCGCTAAGATCAGCCGCGCCATTGCTGAGCATATTGAGAGTGGCGGCAATAAATGTGCAGTTATGCATATCAGTGAAGCGGTGAAAGAGGGGCTGGACTGGTCCAAGTATGACAGTGTCGCCTTGGGGGCTTGTGTCATGTACGGCACTTACGATAAGAGTGTCTTCGAGTTTACCACTAAACATCAAGCCGCCTTAAGCGAGAAGCCGAGCAGTTTTTACAGTGTTAACGTCGTCGCCCGTAAGCCTGAAAAGCGCGTACCTGAAAATAATAAATACTTGCAGAAGTTTATCGAGCTATCTCCCTGGAAACCGAAAGATGTCAAAGTGATTGCGGGTAAGGTTGATTACCCATCTTGGCGTTGGTGGGACAGATTGGCGATTCAGTTGATCATGAAGATGACCGATGGCCCAACGGATCCTAAAACCGTTATCGATTACACAGATTGGGATGACGTTAAGGTCTACGCTGACCATATTGTTAGTCTGGCTGATTAAGATTCAGCTTTGTATTGATAGTTAGCCTTCGAATGAAGGCCGATTACATTTTCTCTGTGAGTTGTTGGTGTTAAGTGATTTGCTTTAGGGTCTTACTTACCGCCTCCGGCGAGAAATGTGCAGATAAGTATCTGCACATTCAGGTAGTTTATTGGCATCCTTCCACCACGACATTTGTGCATCCCTGCACGTCACGAGCCGCACGCTATAGATCACATTGAGGTTATGGTTTCCCATAAAACGATCAAATACAAAACCAGCCAAATGAAACTAAGCAAAGTCGACCCAAATACTTCGAACTAATATTTCCGCTAGTATTTCCAAAAGCCTGGGTGAAACAGCACAGCTACCGTCAGGATCTCCAATCGACCCAATAGCATGCCGATTGCCAGTGCCCACTTGGCCACATCAGGCAGGGTGGAGAAATTACCTGCCGGTCCGATGGTGTGCCCAAGCCCGGGACCAACATTTGTTACCGCCGTTACTGCGCCGGTAAAACTGGTGGTGGGATCGAGCCCGGTCATCACCAGGATGACTGACAGTACGACGATAACCAACAAAAATAGCAATACGAAGGTGACCAGCGAGCGGACAATATCTTCGCTTATCACCCGGTTGTTATATCTCTCTTTAAACACGCCGTTGGGGTGGAACTGCTGCTTGAGTTGCTCGCGCATAATTGCGATAGCTATCTGGAAGCGGAAAATCTTGATACCGCCAGATGTCGAGCCTGAGCAACTGCCGGCAAACATCAAAAACAGGAAGGCGACATTGGCAAGTGCCCCCCAAGCGGTGTAATCGGTGAGTCCATAACCTGTGGTTGTTACCACGGATACGACATTAAAGCTGGCGAGGCGCAGGGCATCGACTGGCGTCATCTCATGACCCATCCATAACCAGAAGGCCAATCCGATAGAGACCGTCGATATAAATAACAGAAACCCTTTTACCTGGGCATCATTCCAAACCCAAAGAGATCTGTGCTGAATACAGTTGACGAATAACAGTAATGGCAAGCCTCCTGCGGCCATAAAGAGAGTGCCAACCCAGTGCGCCTGATTGGAAAAGGCAGCCATAGAGCTGTCGGAGGTAGAGTAACCCCCCGTCGACAGTGTTGTCATCGAGTGATTGATAGCTTCAAACCAGCTCATACCTGCCCAGTGGTAGGCGAGGCCGCAGCAAATGGTCAAGAATATGTAGATATAGAAAAGGTGCTTTGCCATATCTTGAGTGCGGGGGATCGCCTTATCACTCCAGTCTGATGACTCTGTTCTGAACAGTCTCATACCACCGACATTGAGGAAGGGAAGCACCGCTACGGCCATCACGATAAAACCTATGCCGCCCATCCATTGGAGCAATGAGCGCCAGATTAAGATGCTGTGATCCATCTTGTCCAAGCCTGACAAGACGGTCGAGCCGGTTGTCGTGATGCCGGACATGGTTTCAAAAAAAGCATCGGTATAGTTAATACCGTGGTAGAGGGTGAATGGCATTGCTGCAAAAAAGCTAACGATTAACCAGGTTAAGCTGGTCAGCAGAAACATATCACGGATGTTGAGGTGGAGTTGATGACCACGGCCCTGATGCATACAGGCACTGGCACATGTCCCGGTGAACAGTGAAGCTATCATAAAGGCCCCCACCGTTTCTTCGCCATAAAACAGGGCAAAGAACAGCGGGATAAACATAAATACAGTCAGGGTCGACAGAAATATGCCCAAAATAAACAGCAGAGGTCGAAGATTCAGCATAACGACTCAAACCTTTGAAAAACGCCTGTTGACGATAGGGTTCTAGAAGAAGAAAGCACTGGGTTGGAACAGCTTTTCGACTTCGCCGATAAACTTCTTGTTTACCAGGAAGAGAATGACGTGATCGCCTTGCTCTATGACGGTCTTATCATGAGCCATCAATACCTCTTCATCACGGACGATAGCACCGATGGTCGTGCCTGGGGGTAACTTGATATTACCTATCTGTTTACCGACAACTTTAGAGGTTTTTGAGTCGCCATGAGCGATAGCTTCGATGGCTTCGGCCGCGCCGCGCCTGAGTGAGTACACATTACAGATATCACCCTGACGAATATGTGTGAGCAGGGCCGAGATGGTCGCTTGCTGTGGAGAGATGGCGATATCGATATTCGCTTCCTGAACGATATCCACATACGCTTCACGCTGGATAAGTACCATTACCTTCTTGGCGCCCATACGCTTAGCCAGCAAGGCTGCCATGATATTGGCTTCATCGTCATTGGTTACCGCAATAAAGACATCAGTTTGATCGATATGCTCTTCGATAAGCAGCTCTTGATCTGAGGCATCGCCACAAAATACGGTGGTGTTTTCGAGTTTTTCAGACAACTCTTCGGCGCGCTCTTGTCTATGCTCAACCAATTTTACTGAGTGATTGCGCTGTAACTGCTGAGCGAGCCCAAAACCGATATTACCGCCGCCCGCTATCATAATATTTCGATAGGAGTTATCCAGCTTCTGCATCTCACTCATTACTGCGCGAACATGACGGCTATCGGCAACGAAGAAAACTTCATCATCGGCTTCAATAATCGTGGTGCCTCGAGGCATGATGGGACGCCCCTGTCTGAAGATGGCGGCTACCCGGGTATCAATATTCGGCATATGTTCACGGAGGGCTGCCAATGCATTACCGACGAGGGGGCCACCATAATAGGCACGAACTGCAACCAGACTTAATCGGCCCTCGGCAAACTCGAGAACCTGCAGGGCTCCGGGGTACTCGACCAGTCTGCGAATATACGCAGTAACCAGCTGTTCAGGTGCGATTAGCTCATCAATAATAAAACCGCCACGAGGGCTATTATCATTTTGTTTGGTTTCGGTGTTGATAAACAACTTATCCCTTAGGGCAAGATATTGCTCGGAGCGGATCCTGGCAATCTTTGTCGGTGTACCGAATAGCGAATACGCCATCTGACAGGCCGACATGTTGCATTCATCACTGTTGGTGACGGCAATCAGCATATCGGCATCTTCGGCACCAGCCTCTTTTAAGACATTGGGATGAGCGCCATGACCGAAAACAACCCGCAGATCATACTTGTCCTGCAGCGAGCGTAATCGACTCCTATCGTTATCGACGATAGTGATGTCATTATTCTCGCCGACTAAGTTTTCGGCTAGTGTGCCACCAACCTGACCTGCACCTAAAATGATAATCTTCATGGCGTTGCTTTATCCCTTTACCAGGCGTGCGTAGTAAAATCCATCCATATTCTCTAATCCCGGTGTAATTTGCCAGCCGATATCATCAGGGTGGTTTTGTTCATCGATTGGAACGAGAGTCGCATCATCGGCTCTTTCCAGGAAGGCACGGATCTGCTGCTCGTTTTCCTGGGGAAGAATGGAGCAAGTCGCGTAGAGCAGTGTGCCGCCGGGCTTGAGCCACTGCCAGCAGTGGTCCAATATTTTACTCTGCAGTGAGGCCAGCTCTTCGATATCGGCTTGCTTTCTTAGCCATTTGATATCCGGATGACGACGGATAACACCCGTTGCCGAGCAGGGAGCATCGAGTAAGATGCGATCAAACTTATCTCCTTGCCACCATGAATCGATATCGGCTGCGTCGCCATGGATCAGCTTTGCGTTGAGCGACAGGCGGTCAAGGTTTTGCTGGACTCGTTCGAGGCGGTTGGCATCAAAATCGACGGCGACTAATTCAATATTGGGGGCTTGTTCTAACAGGTGACAAGTCTTACCGCCAGGTGCCGCGCAGGCATCGAGGACTAGCTCTCCATCGATAGGGGCTAGTAACGTTGCTGCCCATTGAGCTGCTCCGTCCTGAACTGAGGCTGCTCCGAGCTCAAAGCCGGGAAGTTGCATTACATCTTTAGGGCTCTCGAGTAAGATAGCATCGCTACTTTTTCCTGCCGAAGCTTCGACCTCAATTTCGGCAAGCGAGGCCAGGTACTCATCTCGGGTTTGCGACAGTTTATTGTTGCGTAGCCACATAGGTGGTCGCTGGTGGCTTTGCTCAACGATCTCTTTCCAGTTTTCCGGATAGGCCGCTTTGAGGCGCTTGATTATCCAGGCTGGAGTATTGAGAGCTAAGGTTTCGTTGTCGGTAGGAAGTGGCTTCTCTTGACGCTGAATATTGCGCAGTACACCGTTGACAACTTTTACCAGGCCATCAAATTTGAGCTGTCGGCAGGCTTCGGCTGTTTCCGAAATGGCTGCATGGCTCGGAATGCGGGTGAAATATAGTTGATAGCAGCCGACGAGCAACAGCTGATGAAGGATCCTTTGCTTGCCTTTTAGTGGCTTGCTCATGCAGTCACTGACCAGTTTATCAAGCTGAGGCAGTTGACGCATGACGCCATAGCAGAGCTCTGCCAGTAGAGCCTTATCTTTACCACTTTCAAGGTGTTTCTGCTGATCGGGTAGGGCTACGGATAGCGAAATTCCCTTCTCCAGCACCTGAAATACGACCTTGGCCGCTAATGCTCGCAAATTCATGTTACTCAGCCTCTTTTGCCGTTAGCGTTTTGCCATCTAGCTTTTTATTATTTAAGAAGGTACCAGGAGTAAACCACTCCCCACGAGAATTCAAAATATCGGCGACGCTCAATGGTTTCTTGCCCGGCAGTTGCATATTAAGCAGGGTTAACACACCATCACCCGTCGCAATATCAATACCCTGTTTACCCGCCGATATAATAGTGCCTGCAGGTGCATCAGTGCTGATGTCGCTGACCACTGACTCTCTCACTTTGATGCTCGCATCCTGGTGGGTAAAGTGGCTGACAGGCCATGGATTAAAGGCTCGGATTTCACGCCATAGTTCGAGCGCCGATTTGTTCCAGTCAAGTTCAGCTTCCTCTTTGCTGAGCTTTTCTGCGTAGTTAGCCAGGCTTTCATCTTGTTTCTCTGCCGCTAACTCACCTTTAGCTAACCCGCTAAGGGCCTCAATGAGGGCATCAGGTCCTTGCTCGGCTAACTTTTCATAGAGGCTCGCCGAAGTATCATTATCTTCAATCGGTAACCGGGTCTTCAATAGCATGTCACCGGTATCCAGACCAATATCCATCTGCATGATGGTGACACCCGTTTCGGTGTCTCCAGCCCAGAGTGCACGCTGGATCGGCGCCGCACCGCGCCAGCGGGGTAATATTGAACCGTGTACATTGATACAACCCAGTTTAGGAGTGTCGAGCACGATTTTTGGCAAGATAAGCCCGTAGGCGACCACAACCATGATATCGGCATTCAGGCTGGCCAGCTCGGCTTGAGCCTGTTCATCCCGAAGCGACTTCGGCTGAAAGACAGGAATGTTATGCTCAACGGCCAGGCTTTTTACCGGGCTTGCCTGGAGCTTCTTTCCGCGTCCGGCCGGTCTGTCCGGTTGTGAATAAACACCGATAATATTGTGTTGCGAATCGATTAGCGCTTGCAGATGGCGAGCCGCAAAATCTGGAGTACCAGCAAAAATAATGTTTAATGGTTTCAAGTACGGGTTATCCTTGTTTGGCTTCGAGCCTGGCTGCTTTTTCCAGTTTCTGTTTGATTCTCTGGCGCTTTAATGGCGACAGGTAATCCACAAATAACTTACCGTTAAGGTGGTCTAATTCGTGTTGCAGACATATCGCAAACAGCCCATCTGCATCTAAGGTGAACTCAACACCGTCACGATCGAAAGCCTTAATCGTTACCGACTCGGCGCGATCTACGTTGGCATAAATACCAGGCACAGAAAGGCAGCCCTCTTCATTGGTACAACTGCCATCACGGGCAATTATCTCCATATTGATAAAGACCGTGGGTCTCTCTACATCATCTTGTAGATCCATGATGATCAATTGTTGATGAAAATCGACTTGCGTTGCGGCCAGTCCGATTCCCTTCTCTTCATACATGGTTTCGAACATATTATCGATTTGAACCTGCAGGTCAGCGTTAAACTCTGCTACAGGCTTCGCAATCGTGCGTAATCTCTCATCGGGAAAACGTAAAACTTTTAATAAACTCATACATAAACTCTTAACAAGTCTGTCAAATCATTATCAGTTGGTTATACTGACTTTAGTTAATGGCTTAATTTTAATCCTTAGCGGCATTCAATAACAGCAAAAGCTCTATTAAAAGAGCAAACAGCATGGAAAACCCCATGAAACGACTAATTTTACTCGCTTTAATGATAATAAGTTGCTCGTTCGTTTTCGCGGATACTTTGACATTAAAGTCCGGACACCCTGATTCGTATGTTGTAAAGAAGGGAGACACCCTCTGGGACATCTCTGCACATTTTTTAAATGATCCCTGGCGCTGGCCTAAACTCTGGGGGGCAAACCCTCAAATAGCTAACCCACATTTAATCTATCCGGGTGACCGACTCACTTTAGTATTTATCGACGGTGAACCAAGATTAGTGGTTAAGCCGCATATTCGCAAAAGCCCTGAAGGTCGGATAATGCCAAAAAATGGGGCTATACCTGCGGTTGACCTTTCCCTGATCCGGCCTTTCTTAGTTCAAAACAGAGTTGTCGACGGTGATTGGTTTGATGAGCAGCCCATGGTGATGGGCGGAGAAAGTCAGTCTAAGTATCATATCCTTGACGATATCATCTATGTTCAAGATGAACTCACCTTAGGTGACAAATTTGGCGTGTACTCTCAAGGCCGTGAATTTGTCAGTAAGGAAGAGGGTGAGCTCTTAGGACAAGAGGTGATACTGACCGCCACAGGTCGAGTCATCGAGTCCGGGCCTATTTCTAAAGTCAGATTACTGAGTAATTTTCGTGAAACGAAAGCCGGGTATCGGGTCTTACCTATCGAAGAGGACTCCCTGCTCTCCGCTTATTTCATGCCCAGAGCCGCCAATCTGAAAGTACCTGCATCGGTGATCGCTTCCGATAAGAAGAACCGAGAGATGGGTAAGCTGGATGTTGTCTACATAGATAAGGGTAATGAGGATGGTGTGGAAACAGGGCATGTGTTCTCTATCTTCAGAGAGGGTGTTGATATCGTTATCAACGGCGATGGCCAACCTGTACTACCTCAGGATCGCAGCACCTATGAAAGTTTATTAACCGGAATCTCATCCGATAACGCTGTGAAAATGCCGGATATCTATCGTGGAAAGCTTATGGTATTCAAGGTATTCGAGAAAACCAGCCTGGCTTTGATCATGGTAAATGAGAAGCCGGTGCGGGTTGACGACAAGCTTATACAACCACGCTCTCTATTGGCGAGTGAATAGTTTTTTTCTATCTGTAATTCAGCGGTTAAAATCGCTTGCGAGGTGAATGATTACTGAAAAGCTGGTCGATTGGCTGGTTGTTAGTGCAGTATCCGGGCTAGGACCAGCCCGGATTCAACAATTGCTCAACTACATGGATGTAGAGGAACTTAGGCAGAGATTGGAGCATGAGAAAGATGCTTTACCTCTACCGGAGAGTCTGCTCAAGCGTGAGCTTGCCCCCGATTTTTCTCTTGTCGATTCGGCGTTAGACTGGCTGCAAAGGTCATCACATCACCATATCGTTACCTTAGATGACCCCCATTATCCGAACTTGTTGAAACAGATATCCGATCCTCCATCGATATTGTTTATAAAGGGTGAGCCCGACACGCTCCTTATACCGAGTATTGCCGTTGTTGGCAGCCGCGCTGCAACGAGTGCGGGCTTACAATCGGCTTACCAGCTCGCGGGTGAACTCGGGTCCCTTGGCTTTTCTGTTTCCAGTGGAATGGCGGCGGGAGTCGATGGCGCAGCGCATCAGGCATGTATTGATAATAGTGGCAAAACCATAGCGGTATTGGGAACCGGGGTTGAAGTTATTTACCCTCGTCGACATAAGAAGCTATATGAGAAAATTCAATATCATGGGGCTGTTATAAGTGAATTTTGGCCGGATGTCAGACCCTATGCCGGAAATTTTCCGAAACGAAACAGGATTATCAGCGGTCTATCATTAGGTACCTTGGTTGTTGAGGCCTGTCGGAAAAGTGGTTCATTAATCACAGCTCGATTGGCGTTGGAGCAGGGAAGAGAGGTGTTTGCGGTTCCGGGGAATATTTTGGGTGGGCAGAGCCAGGGTTGCCATGATCTATTGCGAGATGGAGCAAAACTTGTCGAGAATGTGGCCGATATAATAGAAGAAGTGTCAGCTTTATGTGATTTTCACCTTGAAGAACTGAAAAGTAGTCACCATATAGGGGGGGAGAACACTTCAAATTTGCCATTTACCTCACTGTTAGCTAGTGTTGGTTATGAGACCACTCCAATTGATGTGGTGGTTGAGCATAGTGGAAAAGCCATAGAGTTAGTATTAGAGCAGTTGCTTGAACTTGAGCTACAAGGTTGGGTCGCTGTAGTACCCGGTGGTTATGTAAGACTAAGGAGGAGCTAGTCATGTTTGATATCCTCATGTATCTATTTGAAAACTATGTTCACAGCGAAGTAGAATTCTTAGTGGATGAAGATGAGCTCACTCAGGAGCTCACCCGTGCTGGTTTTCATCAGTCCGAAATTATTAAGGCATTATCTTGGCTTGAAAACTTAGCCGAGTTGCAAGAGGGTGATACACCTTACCTTTGTGATCACGCCCAACACTCTTTCCGGATTTATACTCAGAAAGAGATGGATAAGCTTGATGTCGAATGTCGTGGTTTTCTACTTTTTCTGGAGCAGATTAAAGTGCTCAGTGTAGAAACTCGCGAAATGGTGATAGATCGGGTCATGGAACTGGATGAGCCAGCCCTTATTTTGGAAGATCTTAAGTGGGTTGTTTTAATGGTGCTATTTAATGCTCCTGGAAATGAGTCTGCTTATGAACAGATGGAAGATCTGATCTTTGAACAGCCAGATGGACGATTACACTCTTAACTTCGCTTGAAATAAGAAGGAGGCATAACGCCTCCTTTTTGTGTCTGGAACACTTATGTCTATTTGCCATGGATGGAAACAAATTGACTTTGTACATGGACTTCTTGTCTATAAAATTATCCCCGAACGCAGGGTGCCAGATGTTCCCTACATCTGTAGCACATTTCCTCCTTCCTTGGAGGTCAGATAGCATTGGAGGAGTTGTGTCTGACCATTAATGTTCCCCCTGTTTTGCTCAAAAAGCATTGGCATTTCCTCCATTGACCCATAGGGTCTGTGATATTCCTGATATCACTCAGGCATTTCCCACGTCCGTGTGGGTCAGATGGGAAATGTCTTTAAAGCGCCAGGAACGCTTAAGACCGTGGCATTCAGAACACTTATGTCCGCAATATTTATTTCTGTAGCATTCAGGAAGATTAATAATGCAGGTGTTGTCTGTCTTGCTTGAGGTGCTCAGGCTTTAAGTAATCCCGATAGCTATATCTGTTTTGCTTATTGAGCCTGGGCTTTGCTTTCTCTTCGCTATCATCAAACTGTTGTACCTGCATATTTAGCCAATCTGAAAATTCAGCCTGATGATCGGTGAGCTTGGCCATCAATTTATCATAACCTTCAAAGTAATCCGTTTTTAAAAAATGACTCAATTGAACGAAATCTGAATGGTGATTCTCAACCAGAAAACGCACCGCCATATAACTCCATTTATATGTTCTGTCTTGGCCGTCTTTATACTCAGTGGCAAAAACCTCTTCGAGGCTGGGTGCCTTATCAATATCCTGCTTAATCACTTTTAGCGTATCTGGATTGTCGTTGCCCTTGGATATGTATTCGGCTAAGCCTTCTGACCACCACACCATTTTTTCCGGGAAGTGTCCGAACCCACCATATTTGACGAAATGTCCGTCGAGGTAATGTACGTACTCATGGTTTAAATTCCAGATAGCAAATTCGGGTTCTATCCAGAACTGTCGGTAAGCAAAGAATGTCGCCTGATTGCCTGGCTTAGATGGAGTGCCTTCGATATACATGCCGCCATTATCAGTATCTATGTCGAAAAGCAGTTGTCCGTATGCGTTGTACTGGCTCCAGTTTCTAAATGCAACAACACGTAGTGCATTGTTGAAATCATTGGCAGTAGGCTGATATTGGGTTTCCAGAATTTGATGAAAGTGACTCTCTTGTGAGGTTAGTTTACTGCAGCTCGTCGCCAGCTCTTGCTCATTTAAGTCTTGTGCCAGAATGAACAGACTGTCAGAGCATGAATGCTTGATAGGCAGAATATCTTCTAATTTGAGTATACGGCAGATCTCACTGCTTTCCTGACACGCCTCTTTACCCGCAAAAGCGTTGACGTGATAGCCTAAGGTATAGGTATCTTTTGCTTTTGCTCCGCGTAACTTAATGTCTTGCTTAGCTATGTCGGCAACTTCGTCATCGACCCTCTGCTCTGCAGCTGTAGGCTCATCACTCTCACTTGCCGGCAGTGCTAAACGGTACAGCCCTAAAGCCCAGTAAGCATTTGCTTTAGGCCAGTCATTACCGGACCTTATGCTTGTCGGTGATGCTGCAAACTCCAGTAGAGGACGAGCCAAATCCTGTTTTACCAATAACTTGTTAAGATCTCCATCCGCTTCTTTTCTGGCGGTATTTAATAGTAGACCGTAGGCTCTAAGCGTTTCCCACAGGGCGTAATCATTTTCTGTATTGGAATCGCTCAGTCCGAGTGAAGATAGTTGCGAGTCGAGTTGAGGTAAGAGCTTAGCCAGTTGTGCTGTCCGTTCGCTGTTAGCGTAGTAACGATACAGGGTCACTGCATATTGTTCCTGTAGACGAGAAGAAAGACTCAGTAACTCATTATTGGCGAGTTGTTTAAGACCAAAGGTGAGTGCCTCAATGCTGGTTTCATCAAGCTCATCGATGGGCCCAAAATAGCTAAACGCGCGTAGATAATAAAGCAGGTTATCGGCTTGCTGTCGATCGCTCGTGGTCGCTAAGGCGAGAGCTACCTGTTCAAATGAGTTTTTGTTTAACTGCGGGTTACTGGCATCAAAAAATGAATCTGTATTGGCCTGATTAATCTGGCTGATGAGCGCCTGGTCTACTATTAAGTTAGGGTGGCTGCTACACCCACTTAGTGTCATGAGTGCGGGTGAGAGAAGTGTGATAGCAATAAGAAAACGGCGAAACATAATGACTCCTTTATTTTTGCATACAATATACCGGCGATAATATCATATAGCCAAGGTTAATTAGTAGAAATTGCCATTTCCCTGCATTGTCATAGCTTGATAAAATATGAACACCTTCTGTAAGTGAGATAACCATGTCTAAAATCGATCAACAGCTATTTAGCTCCCATGAACATGCACTCGAGAAAGAGTTTGAGCTTTGTCCTAAGTGTGGCTGTGAACTATCGGTAAAAAATAGTAAACATGGTGGTTTCATCGGTTGTAATAACTACCCGACCTGTGATTATACCCGGCCACTGGTGCAGCACGAGTCGATAGAAACTCAGGTGATTGAGGGGTCTCAATGTCCGGAGTGTGGACACGAGCTGGCAGTAAAGTCCGGACGATTTGGCATTTTCATCGGTTGTACTCAATATCCTGAATGCAAACATATTGAGAAACAAGACCAAGAGGTGGGGGAGGAAGAGATACCTTGTCCTATCTGTACTAAAGGCCATATTGAGCACAGAACCAATCGTTTTGGTAAAAGCTTTTATGCATGCAGTGGTTACCCTAAGTGCAAGTTTCTGGTTAATTACCCACCTGTGCATGAAACCTGTCCTGATTGCGGTTTTGGTATCCTGGTCGAACGTAAGGGAGCGGCAGGGGCACGTTTAGAGTGTCCGAAAAAGCAATGTAAGTATAAGCGCCCTTTATAGGGTGTGATTGTTAGTATTAGGGAACTCTGTATAATTCCATTTATCGAGTTAGTGGTATTAAAGCCGCTTGGGTAAATAAGTTTTTTAAGGTTTTGTTATGCTGCAACAGGCTCCAGACGAGGTTCAGGAGATTATCGAACAGGGCGGTGTCGTCGCTTACCCTACCGAGGCTGTCTATGGCTTAGGCTGTGATCCTGATAATGATGTCGCAATAGGTAGATTGCTTGCATTAAAGAAGCGCCCCTGGCAGAAAGGGCTTATCTTGGTTGCCAGTGATTATCAGCAACTACTCCCCTATATTGATGAATCAAAGCTAAACAATGAGCAGTTAAATAAGGTATTTGGTAAGTGGCCTGGACCATTTACCTTTATCATGCCGATTAAGCCCGGGATCTCAAATTTGCTATGTGGCAGTTTTAACTCGCTTGCAGTTAGAGTGTCTTCCCATCCAACTATTCAAGCTGTCTGTCAGAAGCTTGGTAAACCATTGGTTTCGACTAGTGCTAATCATGCCGGCGACCCTCCGGCTATGAGCAGTGAAGAGGTTATTGCTAAATTTGATGGTGAGATCGATGCCCTGATAGCTGGCTCTCTTGGAGCTGAGCGAAAACCATCAACAATCGTCGATGCGATCAGTGGCAAAGTGTTACGTTAGACAATCGAAAATAAATAATAAAAAGGAATCATTATGTCTGTGCCAGACACCAGTGCAGTAAAGGCGTTTTTACTCGATCTTCAACAGCGAATTTGTGAAGGTTTGGAGCAGTTAGATGGAGAAGGGGTGTTTGAGGCAGATTCCTGGAAGCGTGAAGAAGGAGGCGGTGGTACAAGCCGTGTATTAACCAATGGCAAAGTATTCGAGCAAGCAGGTGTAAACTTTTCTCATGTTACCGGTGCCGCAATGCCGGCATCGGCAACGGCTCACAGGCCAGAACTTGCAGGGCGTAGCTTTGAGGCTATGGGAGTTTCTTTAGTTATTCACCCAAAGAATCCATTTATTCCTACAACTCATGCCAATGTTCGCTTTTTTATCGCTCAAAAAGAGGGAGCCGACCCGGTTTGGTGGTTTGGCGGTGGTTTCGACCTTACTCCCTATTATCCTTTTGAGGAGGATGTGATCGAATGGCACCAGAATGCCTATAACTTATGCCTGCCATTTGGTGAATCTGTTTATCCTAAATATAAGAAGTGGTGTGATGAATACTTCTTCTTACCCCATCGAAATGAAACTCGTGGTGTGGGCGGTTTGTTCTTCGACGATCTCAATCAAGACGGTTTTGAAAAAAGCTTCGAGTTTATGCAAGCTGTCGGTAATGGTTTCTTAACCTCATACGCTCCAATTGTCGAGCGCCGTAAAGATACCGAATATGGCGAGAAAGAGCGGGAGTTCCAACTATACCGTCGTGGACGTTATGTTGAGTTTAATCTGGTCTACGATAGAGGAACCTTGTTTGGCTTGCAAACCGGTGGCCGAACCGAGTCTATATTGATGTCTATGCCGCCGCTTGTTCGCTGGCAGTATGCTTATACCCCCGAGGCTAACTCAGCTGAAGCACTTCTTTATACCGATTTTTTGAAACCGAGAGACTGGTTGGGTTTAGATAAGTAAAGCATTTTATACGCACGGGCATCAGGTCGTTACCAAAACGATGTTGATGTCTATGCCCTATATCCAGACTCTTGTTCGCTGGCAGTATGCTTATACCCCCGAGGCTAACTCAGCTGAAGCTCTTCTTTATACCGACTTTTTGAAGCCGAGAGATTGGTTGGGCTTAGATAAATAAAGCATTTTATACGCACGGGCATCAGGTCGTTACCAAAACGATGTTGATGTCTATGCCCTATATCCAGACTCTTGTTCGCTGGCAGTATGCTTATACCCCCGAGGCTAACTCAGCTGAAGCACTTCTTTATACCGACTTTTTGAAGCCGAGAGACTGGTTGGGTTTAGATAAATAAAGCATTTTATAGGCATGGGCTCAGAACGTTATCAGAACGATGTTGATGTCTATGCCCTATATCCAGACTCTTGTTCGCTGGCAGTATGCCTATACGCCGGAAGCTGGTTCTGCGGAAGCTAAACTCTACACCGATTTCTTGAAACCGAGAGATTGATTAGGCTTAGATAAATAAGGCACTTTATACGCACGGGCATCAGGTCGTTACTAAAACGATGTTGATGTCTATGCCCTATATTCAGTTGAGATTGTCCTTCAAGACTAACTAATTAGCATATTACTAGGTTTATTGGTTACGCATGTTGTCGGCTAGAGTACTTATTGCCTGAAATATTGCAGTTTGATGTTCCTCCTCTTTAATCTCAATCTCAATGGCTTGCTTCATACAAAATAACCATTGGTCCCGCATCTCCATATCGATCTTAAATGGCATGTGACGTGCTCGCAAAGCCGGGTGGCCATACTTCTGCTCAAATAATCCCGGGCCGCCTAGCCAACCACTTAGGAATTCAAATAACTTCTGTTCGGATTCTTCAATTGGTGCCTGATGAATCGATAGTAATTCACTGGCACGCCCTTGCTCCTGCATCTGCAGATAAAATTGATGTGCCAAAGCGCGTATAACAGGCTCCCCGCCAATGAGATCGTAAGCGTTGGATTGTCTGGTGTTTCTTGAGTTACTGATATCTTCCGATGAGCCAGATTTTCTTTGGAAGAGTTTTTTGAACCAATTCATAATCGATTTAATAACGATAGGACAGATGTTGCTGTGATTATATCAAGCTTGGCAATCAAAAAATGCCAAGAATATGAAGAGTAATCAATTGCACCTGAGCATAGTCTGAGTAGACTAGTGAAACAGTTGCAAAGCCCTTCTATATTTGAGACCAGTCATGACTGATAAATACGCCGTTTTCGGCAACCCGATTGCCCACAGTAAATCTCCGCTGATCCATGGCCTATTTGCGCAAGAAACGGAACAAACTCTGGAGTATGAGGCAATACTTGCCCCAGTCGATGAGTTTGCCTCCTGCTTGAATGAGTTCTGGAAAGTAAATGGTAAAGGGGCCAATGTCACTGTGCCTTTTAAAGAGCAAGCTTTTGATTTGTGTGATGAATTGAGTGAGCAGGCTCGGCTGGCCGGAGCTGTAAATACCTTAACCTTATTGCCTAACGGTGGTGTACGTGGGGATAACACCGATGGTTTGGGGTTAGTGGCGGATTTGAAAAGACATATAGGCGAACTGAATGGTTTATCTGTTTTACTGGTGGGTGCTGGTGGGGCTGCCAGAGGAAGTGTCCTACCGCTACTTCAATCCGGCATTTGTAAGTTGACGATTGTAAATCGTACACAGAGTAAAGCAGAGCGACTCGCTGAGTGTTTCAGTCGTTATGGTGATGTGTGCTCTTTGCCGATGGAACATGATAATCAAAGCTATGACATCATTATTAACTCGACCTCTTCCAGTTTAAGCGGAGAGGTGCCTAACTTGTCGACTCAAGTTATAGGTACGAGTACCGTTTGCTACGATATGATGTATGGAAAAGAACCTACATCTTTTAATATTTGGGCAGAAGGACACGGTGCAAAGCTGACTTTAGATGGTTTAGGTATGCTGGTTGGTCAAGCTGCCCAAAGTTTTGCTATTTGGCGCAAGGTTAAGCCTAATGTAGAACCGGTATTAGTCGAACTTAGAACCTTGCTTTAAAAAGAAGAGGTAATATGAATCAGAATATTCTGTTTCCTGATCTGCAGGATTGGGATGAACAAACGCAATCAGTCGTCTTTCCGGCACAAGTACAAGGTGCGAATATTGAATGTCGTATAGGGTTAGCTAAGTTATCCGAAATAGCATTAACGCTCTTAAAAAGTACCGACAGCGGTATCAAAGAGAAAGCGTTAACCATATTTGAAGAATATAGATTCGATATTGAAGAAGAGGTTGAAACGCTCATCGAACGCGAGTCATTCGATGAGCTGGGCCGACTTGTTGTAAAGTAAGCTCCTATTAATAAGCTCCAGTCAAAGAGTGGTGACTAGCACTCTTGGACCTCTTGCAAATATTCATTCTTAAGCCTGACATAATTATCGGCAGACTGAGGCAAGAAGGCTAACTCTGCGTCGGTTAATTCACGAACCTGTTTCGCAGGGCTACCTACATATAAGTGGCCGCTCTTTAATATCTTGCCTGGGGGAACTAAAGAGCCCGCACCCAAAATTACATCATCTTCCAGTATCGCACCATCAAGAATGATTGCGCCCATACCGACTAATATGCGGTTACCAACAGTGCAACCATGCAGCATCGCTTTATGGCCGATAGTAACATCATCACCAATAAGCAAAGGGTTACCGTCAGGTTTGGCAGTGGACTTACGGGTAACATGTAAAACGCTACCATCCTGAACATTGGACCGTTTACCAATTCTAATATGATTAACATCGCCGCGAGCGGCTACCAAGGGCCAAATGCTTGCATCATCATCGAGGGTTATGTCCCCAACCAGTACGCAAGCTTCATCTATATACACATTATCCTTAAGTTCAGGAGTAACTCCTTTATAAGAGCGTAATGACTGGGTGTTATTCGAGATGGTCATTAATAAAAGTCCTTAAAATAGCGGTTTTCGGCATTATAAAGCTTAAAAAGTGGCTAGTCAGGGTGTTTTATCGACAAACGGCAGGAAAACAACACTTTTCTCAAGAAAAGCCCTTGCGCTCTTTCTGGATCTCCCTATAATGCGCACCCACTGACACGGCAAACCAGTCTTCTTAAACGGAAGCGGAAACGCAGTCAGGGCAACAAGTAAACGCTTATAAATTTAATTTTTAAAAGCACTTGACGCCAATAGCTGGAAGTGTAGAATACGCCTCCTCAAGCCAACGACCTAGCGTCTAACGGCAGCATCTGAAAGATTGATGCTAACGCTCTTTAACAATTCAAAACAAGAAATCTGTGTGGACACTCACAGG
>NZ_RXNV01000017.1 GCF_003966265.1 Shewanella atlantica
AGGATAAGAAGTTGAGGTTAGTAAAGGCGCATTGGCAAGCTGCGATACAGTCACTACTGGATTTAGTCAGGGATCCACAAGCATGCTATTAAATTCGTGGGGATCCCACAGACTCTGACCCCATTTATTCTGACCCCATTTATTGATGGCGATAGCGACGGCATCCCATGTGAAAGGCAACACTGTGGGTATTAACAACAAAATGGTCAGAGTAAAAGTTTACTCTGACCATTTTTCTGTTGGAGAAGATATGACAACCAGATTATTGCTGATTTAGCCCTTTAGCAAAGTCGAGTACGGCACGAGCTATTTCTTTAGGAGCTTCTGGTAGCAAAGCATGGCCAGTATTTTCGATTATCTCGACACTTAGCTGATCACCAAGCTTTTCCTTTAACAGATCCGCAGTATTTTTGATGGGGGCGATGGTGTCGCTATCCGCTTGCAAAATCATCATAGGTAAGCCACCAGCCAGCTGCCAGTGTTTGTCAGTAGTATGATCCACAGCAGAAACTTGAAGCAGCGCTGTTCGCAGGTACCAACCACGCAGCCAATAGTCCGGCACTTCATTACCATCAGCAAAGAAAGCATATCGAATAGCCTCTGCGCGGCGAGAAGCTGTCAAATATGGCATGATTGAATTACGTAACGCCTGCTTGGCCTTTGGCTCTATTTCGCGTTGACCACCAGCTGCAATCAATACTACGCCTTTGGCTATATCAGGGTATTTACTGGCTGTCGCGCGCATAACCCTGTTACCAAAAGCATGACCGATTAATAATACGGTTTCAGAAGTTCCCGTTGCTGCGATATCCTGATGAATAATCTGTGCTACATCATCAGCAAGCCGATACAAGCTGATCGGCTTCTCAAGCAACTCGCTATCTCCTATACCAGGCGATTCAACAGCAACCGTACGATACCCTGCACTGTTTAAGCTTAAAACCAGTTCATTAAAGTCACTTGCTTCACGTCCAAGGCTTGCAATAAGTGTGATACGCGGACCAGTCCCAGATACGTGCCATGTCATAAGATTACCATTGGTCAAAATCATAGACTGGGTTTCACCGACCGGCTTTCTTGCTTCAAGCATAGCAAAGGGATACAGCAACCCTATATAAACTACCAAGGCAATAGAGAGTGCAGACAAGATCCGAAGTAACTGTTTTTTCATTATTCAACCTAACTAAAGAGGTGTAATCCATCTGCCCGGAGCACAGCCGCGCCTTATGCTTTGCTCATCGTTCTGAGTCAGTCCAGATATACTGGCAACATTACGGTCAACTTAAAGAAGTGGAATTACTTATGTTTAGGGATAGTTCATGATTTAAAGTACCGGACAGGGATTTCGATAGGGCTAAAGACTTACGCCTATTAGCCCTGTCGTTTCAAGCTGGCATTTCAATCTGACACTTTCGAATTACTTGGCGCGCTCTATCGTCACCAGAGAACTTAAATAGCCAATACCACCTTTATCATGGAAGTCTTCAACCTCGACATAGTAGGCGATATTTTTACCTACAACTCTGTCAAGATCCGCTTGAAATTGGCCGTCGACCATTTCCATCGATTTGACTTGCCATTTGGCTTCTCGCCAGTCCAGTGAGGAGTTAACTGAATAATACAAACGAACCTGTTTCAAGGTATTTGAAGATGAAACATTCGCCACCACATTTATTGCTGATTCACTTTCTTCTGATTTAACTTCTACTGTCGGCAGTTTGCGATCATAAAATACGTGAGCTAGCCACGTGCGCCATGAATGTAAGTGTTTCTTTGAAACCCATGAATGACGTAGGTTGTCTATATATAAAAACGCTTTATCACCTTTAAGCTCACTCATCATACCGTTGGGTGCACCTAGTCCGAAGAACTCGTCATTGGTACCCAGAGCGACAAAATAAGGTGTGTTAATCTTTTTCCTCCAGAGGTAAGGATCAAAGGCCATGGTAACTAAGTTACCCGCAGGGCCATTCATTTTGGCTAAGAGTTTATCGGCTGGTTGAAATGCCGGCCCGTCTCTTTCTACCGCTGGACCACCAACGCCAGTACCAAACGATTCAAACTTTCTCATGATGTCGTAAAGAACATTACCGCCGTAATAACAAGTTGCCATAACTCCTGCTAAACGTTCATCACCCGCCCCTAGGGCGATTGACGAAGCAAAACCACGTTTAGAACAGCCCATAATAACGGCCTTTTTTGCTTCTATCCCTTCAATCGACTCAAGCAAAGTAATGGCTTTTAAATAACTCGTGGCAATGGGGACATAACCAACCCAACTCAAATCAAATGTTTTTATTGCCATTTGTAGGCCGTAGCCCATCAAATTACTCTCATCCTTGTCAAAAATTAACGTAGGAGGGTTTGGAAATATCATGATCGGTAGCTTCAGGTCAATCGCTGTGCCTTCTGCGTATTCAGCCTCAGTATTTAATTCAGTATCCGGTATTTTTTGACGATCAAATAAGTGTCGCAGATGTTCAGGCACTGCATTTGATTCTGCACTGTTATTTTCTTTCCCCTGAGATGTACTACCTGTTTCATTTTGGCCTTTAAAAGCACGATTGGTGGCAATGATGCCGACATTACCTTCACCTTGGTAATTAGCTGGAACATAGATAGTCGCAGGGTGCCTCCAAAAGGAACCGTGCCAATTCTGACTGGTAAAAGAAAGTTTAATGACTCTAACCTTCTCGCCTGGACGAGACTGACTATCAACCACTTTATCTTGCTTGACCTCAACATCCAAAGTGGATTGATCCTTGATTTCATCCAAGTCAAAATAGCTTGCAGGGCCAATAAAACGGTATGAAAGATAGTCCTTTATTGCTCCACGAGCTAGAAAGAGGGTGAGCGCTATGCAGGTAACGAAAATAATAATGGTAAAAAGTGCTTTCTTCACTCTATGCTCCTTTTTTAGGTTGATACAAAGCAGTAGTCATCTGGATAGTTAATCTCAACAAAGTCCTTGAGTAGACTTTAACAGCGGGTTTAGTTTTCACTGATTTGATCATAAAACCCATTAAATGATTGAAAAATGGGGTACTAAGTACCCCAAACGCCCAGGTGAGGAACTAAAAAATTTATTCGAAGTGGTAGCTAGCGCGAAGACCAAAGGTTCTTGGTGTTCCCATTACACATCGAATAAGTGTGCCACCATTGCTTACCGTACCAAACTGCTCACCAAAAGGTTGGTTAAAGGTATTTTGGCAATAAGATTCATCAGTAACATTTTCAGCATAAAGTTGCACACTCCAATCCTCATTGCTGCCTAAAAGCCCAAGTCTGATATTGGTTAAAGCAAAAGCTTCTTGAATATCCTGAGGATTATTATTTGTAGTTGAGCCAACATTAGAATCATCTTGCCAATTTGATTCAATACGTGCATACCAACCTAAATTCGCACTTGAAAACGTATCCGCATATTCAGCAAAGGCACTCAATTGATTTTTAGGTGAACGATTATTCGGTGTTCCTGTTAAATCTTGTGGACCGGGTATACCCGGGAGGTTGGTTGCATCTTTGTAATCAAGAAATGCTGAGTCTAAATATGCATATGAAGCTCTCAAGGTTAATTCATCTGTTGGATAAACATTCATTTCTAGCTCTAAACCTTGCTGCCTTAATTTACCAACATTACTGGTAATAAAGTTTAAGCCTTTAAAAGAGCGGTCTTGAAAGTTATCTATTTCGGTTCGGTACAATGTAGCATTAGTTGTCATCATGCCATCAAGCAAAGTAGATCTTGAGCCAAGCTCATAATTAATTACTTCTTCAGACTTAATTGTTCGCTCATCGGCTGTCAGCCCGCCTTGTGTCATAACAGAATTAAAGCCACCCGATTTGAAACCAGTTGAAACTGTTGCAAACATCATTAAGTCTTGGTCAAATTGATATTTACCATTTAATAGCCAAGTTACTTGTGAGTCATCAAAGCTAAGCTGATGATCTTCTTTTCCTGCCAAAAGAGCACCTGCTACAAGATTTTGTGGGTCTACAACCATATCAGCACTTTTACTATCGTCGGTGTAACGAATACCTGCAGTAATATCTAGTTTATCATTCAAGTGCCAAGTACCTTGGTAGAAAGCCGCCAAGGATTCTGTTGTTTGTGAGAAAGCTGCAGGGGTAGCATTTTCTTGCGGCATTGCTAAACAAGCAGCGATTGTCGCTTGGATAAGGGCTGGGGGTTTACCAGCAAGCGATGCACCAACGCCAACAGGACAAAAAGCCGCACCTAAATGAAAGGTTTGATCAATGCTATAACTCTCCTTGCTAAAGTACAGACCGGCAATATAGTCGTATGTTTCACCAATTGGCGAAATAAATTGTAACTCTTGGCTAAATGAACGACTAGAATAATCTGACTGCCTAGCGGCTAAATCAAGCGGCAACCTTGTTATGTCACCTTCGAGGGTATTGTTACTCCAATTTCTATACGAAGATATTGATTTAATAGAATAATCTGTAAACAGGTTGTTCCAATTCATTTCCAGCATGGTTCCCCACTGAGAGCTTTCCATACTATCGTCATGAATTTGGTTAACAACCCCATCTATGCCCGATAAATCAGGCACTGCACCTAAGTAGTTAAGCACTTGAAGCCTTTCTGGTGTTGCTGATTCTGGAAGAACTTCTATCGGTGAACCCGTACCGTTAAGTTTTTGATAATCAAACTTGGCTAAGGCGTTAAAATCATCTGAGCCTTGATAAAGGAAAGATAATCTTCCTAGGCTACTATCATTCTCACCTAACTTGTCGTTACCATCGTATAAGTTTTTTCCGTAACCGTCATCAGCGCTATAGTTTAAGTTACCTCGTACCGCTAACTTATTGGTTAAGCTAGCATTTGCCGTAATAGCGGTATCTAGAGCGCCAAAGTTACCTACACCCATTGATATATCGGTATAATTTTCACCAAGCTCTGGGGATTTACTTCGTATATTCACCACACCAATCGACGCATTACGACCAAACAATGTCCCTTGTGGTCCACGTAAGACTTCAACCATTTCAATATCAGTAAACGAGCCCAGTAAAGCACCAGGTCGAGGCATATATACACCATCAATATAGGTGGCAACACTTGGCTCTAAAGCGGCGTTAGAAGAAGTACCAACACCACGAATACCGATAGTCTGGCTAACTTGCATACTTGATTTTGATACATATAAATTAGGGGTAAATGCGCCAAGGTCAGCCACCTCTTCGATACCTGATTTAACCATGTCTTCACCACTGAAGGCGACCACAGAAATAGGCACTTCTTGAATAGATTGCGCACGTTTCGTTGCCATAACAGTGATCACTTCAACTTCCGGTTTTTCGACCGTTTCATCCTTGGTATTTTCTTGTGCTATAACGGGCGACAAAGAGCTAGCCATAGCGAATGAAATAGCTGTAACAATTGGTTTGATTTTATACATTATTATTAACCCCAATTTGAATGATTTTCGTTCTGCTTTGAACCTACCCTCTTTCAACTATGATTAACAATGAGTTATATTGAGATATCCATGCAAAACATGAATAGATAAATTAATTCTATGCTAACAGTCAAACAGCTCCAACATGTTGTAGCGATCAAAAAAGCCGGATCAATTCAAGCTGCCACTGAGTTAGCATGTATTAGTCAATCGGCATTAACAAGAAGCCTAATGAGTTTAGAAGACAACTTAGGGGTGGTGTTATTTGAGCGGCACAAAACAGGGGTAATACCTACTCCGTTTTGCAATACAATCATTGAACAATGCCAGCAAGTTCTGCACGGATTAGATGACATTAAGCATAATGCTGATATCTACAGAAAGTTAGAAGAAGGCGAACTAAAGATAGGAATAGGTAGAGCGATCAGTGGTCTAGTTTGCCAGAATATTCTACCCATTTTTGTTGCTGCATATCCCAAGGTAAAGCTCTCAATTATCGAAGGAACGCCAGAAGAACTTACCCTGCGACTACAACAACGTGAATTCGATTTTATCATTGCCGGTTTTGGTAGTTACGCTAATATTGAACAAATAAAAGTATCCCGGCTAAAATCAATTCCTCTGTCTATCATTGTCAATAATGACCACCCTGTGAATAAGCTGGAAACCGTCACTTGGCAAGATTTACTGCCCTACTCACTCATCGGTGCCACTAAGCTTTCTCTCTCAAATCCCTTATATCAGCTATTTGAAAAATTAACTAAAGCCTCTCCTTCACTGCCATCGGTTATGTGCTCCGACTATCAAGCATTAAAAAATATAGTCTTGACCTCAAATGCTTGGCTTATCGCGCCAGCACCAATATTTGAGCGTGAAATAGTAGATAAAGAATTAACTGAAATTAATTTATCAGTCAAAGAAATGGCAATCGATTTATCCGTAATTGAACTGAGTAAGCGACAACGATCGCCGATGGCGGAGAAATTTATCAGCTTATGTGAAGAATATTTTTGCCGCGAAAGTGAAACAAGAAACTAACTGGATAACTGGATAAATGGATAAATGGCGATAAATTTGATCACCAAATACCATGAATGTTCCTCATATTTTACCTATCTCATTATTTCCATTTGTCTTTTTGTGTGGATTCGTCAGGGTCAGAGTAAACTTTATGCTATGCCCTTGTAGGGACGTCCCCATTTTCTGTGGCCTCATGCTTTTCTTGTCAGTTGTTCTATTTCTTTGACCCCATTTCTTATGCTTTTCTTAATCGCCATATTGACTAACTTTCAGTGAATTTATTAGCTCCTTAAGACAGGCGTGCCTTCAAGTTATTGATTTACTTCTGTTATATGTTTGGTATACCTTTTTCTGTTAACGATGTGTTAAATCTAAACAGTTAACTTTTAAGGTATGCCAAGGGGATAGGAATGAGCGAAGCTGCAATAACTAAAACAATAGCGGTCGATGGGGTGAGTCATCATTCAACAAATCAGTTAGCCAGTCACTCAACGAGCAGGGACTGGCTTGGTCATAGTGCAAAACTATGGTTCGCAGTGACTGTCATGGGGCAATGGCTCTTTGCGGCCTATGTGGCCATTTTTTATGGTGGGGTTACCTTCTCCGGCGATCTCGCCGGGTGGAATAAGGTGATGCCACATGGTTATGTTGCTGGCGACACCATAGGTAACTTAGCTGTAGGTATGCATTTATTTTTGGCACTCGTGGTGCTCATTGGGGGGCCGTTACAGCTTATTCCCCAAATAAGATCTTATGCGCCTAAGTTTCACCGTTTTAACGGGCGGATCTATATTCTGACCGCTTTTATCTTGAGTCTGGGTGGTCTGTTTATGGTGTGGACTCGTGGTGTCGCAGGCGGTGAGATCGGTAAATACAGCATTAGTTTAAATGCCATTTTAATCATGATGTTTGCAGGAATGGCGGTATATCATGCTATTAAGCGAGATATTAAAACTCACAGACGTTGGGCACTGAGGTTGTTTATCGCTATGGGGGGCGTTTGGTTTTTCCGTATCGGGCTGATGTTATGGTTGATGGTTCATCAGGCACCAGTAGGCTTCGATCCTAAGACATTCGAAGGACCATTTTTAAGCTTCTTGGGATTTGCTCAGTACCTGATCCCGCTTGCGGTCGCTCAACTGTATTTTGCTGCATCAGACAGTAAGAATCCAAAGTATAAGCTGGCGATCTCTTTAGGCTTAGTTGTACTCACTCTTGCGATGGCCGGCGGGATCTTCGCCGCTTCAATGGGGATGTGGTTACCGAGAATCTAATAAGTCGGTCCAGAGTCACCATTGACTTTCAACAGAACCGTTCGTCTAGTCGGAAATGTTTGGGCTTCCGCCGCCATGGCAACAGGGCACTTGGGAGCTTTTGATTAGGACAATTTGGCGCTCGGGAGATAGCTGTGGGGAAGCGTTTACTCTGTATGTACTCTAGAAAGAAAGTTAAGCCCACTTCCCTGTGGGCTTCAGGATATTTCCATATTCCTATTTGTTCCTTAAGTCATGTGGCACAGTGACCAGAGCACTACCACTGACGCTGTTATCAGCATTATCTATCGTCGTGTAGGTAATAGTGTATAAACGGTCATCTCCATACCCGTCTCTATCTGCTTTAAAGTAGATGCTGTAGTCTTCGCTACCAATATTTGCACCTTGTATGTCGCTACCACTTTTAGCACTACTTATATCTCCCTGATAGGCTTCTTTTTTTGTTATGCCGAGCTCAGGCTGATTACTTTCCACTGATGTCAGAACAATTGCTGGAGCCGCAGAACAGTTATCATTAACCTCTACTGTAAATATGACTTCGACCATTTTTTGATTTGGCGGCCAGAGGATATCTCTACTTGCAGATATGTTAATAGTAGGAGCTATAGTATCTTCAATTATGACTGTTTGAGTTTGAGAGCTGCTATTTCCGGATTTATCAGTATAAGTCCAGGTGACTGTGTAGATTCCTTGTTCTGTGTAAGTTAGCGCATCGATTGTCTTGCCAATAATAGTACCATCGAGGTTGTCAGTTGCTTTCGGTGGGTTGGATATAGTAACGGTGCATTCATCAATAATGTCAGGTAGCACCTCTAGGTTTGGAATCGGTGCTTCAGTATCATTTTCTGCGACATCTCCCCGGAAACTATCTATCTTCCCCCAATCCTCTGCACTGTCAATTAAGTCAACTTCATTATAGAGGTTATAAACCTGATCAGGGTTTGCAAAAACCCATGGAAGTTGTGGAAATGGACGCCATACTATTTCAAATAGATGCCGGTAAGGTGATATATATGACCAGCGACTAAAGAATGGCAAGTAAGTACCATCTTCAATGAAGAGAGATAAAAGCTGGTGATCTCTGCCGAGTGTGAGATAGTTTTCATCAATCCATTGAAATAGAACTGTAAAGCTGGTGAAGTTCATATGTTTATAGAAGAAGTAAAGTTCTTCTGTATAGATTGAGTCAATTAATGATTGAAAACCTGCTTCTATAGTACCTTCAGAGAAAAGTGGCTCATCGAATGGCACAGCCCCCCAATTGGGACCACTCATTAAATGTTCGGCAACTAGCCGTGACATGTGTGATACATGTATTAACTCTGGATCTACAGTATCAGGCCACGGAAAGGGCGCTCCGGCATGGCCATCTTGTTCGGTATTCCCAACAAGAGTCTCATGGCTACCAGGTAACATGAGCAGTAAAGCTTTCGTCTTATTGCTATTCCACATGGGAATTACGGGTTCAAACCGGAAGCTCCTTTCATCTCGTGCATAAATAGCCACAAATTGTTCAACAAGATCAGAGAGTGTCAACATATTGTTGGGAAGAGATGGGTTAGCTTCCAGCCAAAAAAGAGGGTCTCCAAGTGGATAGCCCGGAACCGGGTCGTAAGCAAGAATGTTGATTTTTTGAATTTTTGATTGCCAGCTAGAATCGGATACCCAACGAGCCATCATCATAGTAAGGACTCCACCTCGGCTAAATCCGATCAGGTTCAGGATGATTTCATCATCTGTATCAGTGTGTTGAGCTATTTGAATAAAATCAGCTTTAGCCTCATTAAGGCATTGTTTCCAACCCCTTGGTTGAAACAGTGGATTTAGATTCAGAGGATCATCTAATGCTGGGTCAGCTTGATTCAGCAATGATGAAACGGTTGAGCCAATACCATCAATAAAAGTTTTATAATGCAGGCTCTCACTGGTTAAATCAGAGTTGGAGTTGTCGTTGCCATACAATTCCGAAATTAACTCTTGGTCAAATTTCGCTCCAAATATGCCTGAATCATCGAGGTAAAAAGAGCCATTTACGGTATTACCAGTTCCCGCGAAGTAGATGTTTAATACCTTATCTTCAGCCCATGTACTGGTTGCATGCAGCAAAGAAAATAACAACGACATAATGGTAATTATTTTTGTAAGTTTTTTCATATTTCTACCCTCCCTTGCATTTGAACAAGATGGTCAGAATTCATTACTGTAACTGGTTGTACCAGTCATCTGAAAGTATAGTAAAGACGAGCCAGTGCGTAAGATTACATTGGAACAGAAAAAACAAGGGTTATAAGTCGAAGGTATAATGTCGTTAGACTGAAATAAAATCTAATAAGTCGGGCCAGAGTAACCTCTCTTCTATTTTCTTGGTGGAGAGGGCGCTCTGACTCTACTTTTCCGCTCCCATTTCTCCGCTCCCACTTCTCCTTATTCCCTGATGAGCTTATGACGCTGAGACTATAATTGACTTAGTGGTTTGGCTTGCACAAATGCGTTTATTTGAACAAGTTTATCCGGCATAGACTTGTCATGAGTAAACAAATACAATAAAGTTGCGCACAATTAAATTGTTTAAAATCTAAATTTGATATAACAACAGTAAAAGGCAGCTCAGTGGATGCCTGTAGCAAAACAGATGTTAAATCAGGTTTATTCAATCATCTTTAGTAATAAGGAATACCATGAAAGCAGCATTAATGATTGGCCAAGGTGCGATGATTTTGTTCATTACGCTGATTAGCAGTGCAGCGAGTTATGCCGCTGCAACACCTGAATCTGAGCCCGCCGTTGTAAATATCGATGAAGCGAGTTTTAGCTGTATACGCGACATGACGCCAGTGCGCCACTTTTATGTAGATAATCTGGTAGGAGACCTTGAAGGGACTCTGGCCGCCGCTAACTCGCCTGAGGGAGCGATTTATCCGACTGGTTCTGTGGTGCAACTGGTACCAACCGAAGTTATGGTCAAGCGCGAGCCTGGCACCTTTCCGGCAACCAGTGACTGGGAGTTTTTTGAGCTAGAAGTTGATGGAAGGGGTTCTAAAATTGCGAAACGTGGTTTCGTTGATGTAGTGAATCGTTTCGATGGCAACTGCTTCGCTTGTCATGTACCCGCCAAAGAGAAGTGGGACTTTATTTGTGAGTCGGGACACGGCTGTGAACCGATCCCAATCGACCATAAAATGACTGGCGCATTGCAGCGCTCAGATCCACGTTGCGGCGAAGCGGAACTGGAGTCCGGTGATACCATGGCACTTATCAAGCTTAAGCTGATGGTCAGCATTGGCCTGACCAAGAAGTGGCTGGAAGATCTGTTTTAAGCTAATCATAAAGTGAGTAAAAAATAATCTCCATAGCTAAAGGTGTGTGCTGGGGTTTTAATCTATGCCTAAGGTTACTTGATTACAATTGATGGCTTGGCTATCTATTCAACTGTAAAAGAGGGATCTATTATCATGGGAAAACAAAATTCAACCGCTACTCGCCGAATGCCTTGGGTGGCTATCGGTGTTATCACTTCTATAGTGATTTTGCTTGGTTTGTTGTTAATGGTGATGCCCAAAGGTTTTAAGACGACTCACGAGGAGATCGGCAGTGGTAAGCCTGCTCTGGTGTTTGTCTATGATCCCAACCTTACACTGAGTAACAGCCAGACAGAGCAGATGAATGAGGCTCGTACGCATCTCGGCGATAAGGTGTTCTTTCTCCTCGCCAGAGTGGGTACGCCTGAGGGAGATCATCTGATTGCTAAACACCGCGCCGGCTCAGCTGAACTATTACTCTTTGATCCATCCGGAAGCCTGACTAAAAGACAGTTTGCTGTGAAAGGGGCTAACGAGCTGATTCAGTGGCTGCAGTAGATATGTAGCGGCCGGACTATTTCTTTCGCTAGGAATATCCCCCTAACTGCACTAGTGAACTTATCCTAAGGGCTTTTGTCATATTGCTGACAACCATTAATTCAGGTCTGCGAATGCTTAAAAGAACTCTTGTTATTTTGTCACTTATTAGCTTCAGCCCGTTAGTTGTTCAAGCATCCACAACTCTTGTGTCTAGCGTGCAATATGATGCTAAATCAATCTGTCATAACGTAGCGAAGGCATTAGAGGAGGACTGGGATGCATGTGAAAGTGAAGGGCCGAAAATAGACGAGCAAGGCACAACAGAATTCGTCTTTATGACAGACGAAGGCGAACGCGCTTGTAGGGTATGGACGACCAATGATGGAGGGCAAAAAGGCTTCTTATCTCCCGCCCCAATTAATGCCGATGAGTGTCCGATCGGAACCTTCTTTACGGTAAAACCAATCAGCGAAGAAGAGCATAATATTGACATTACCTTCGGTGGTTAAAGTCGTAGTGCGGCCGCAAAGTACATAAATGGGATCGGAGTGGCTTAAGTATACTCTTACCCAACACTCTCGTCGTACTCGCTCACAGCCCACAGCTATTTGAAAGGTGATGTACTCAAGTGATGGTAGACAATTTGCTTCAGTGTTCCATCATCAGTTATTGAGGAAAGCGCCGCATTGAAGCGATCAAACTCTGCTAAATAACCTGACGAATTAGACATGATTACTGTGATGGATTGCTCGTTTAATATAAGTGGATCTGCAAATCTAAGATGTTGCCCATTCGGGCTGTTTAAGATGGTATTGATGATGTCTACATCTGCTACAACTCCTTGAATACGGTCTCTAGCTAACATGGATAGCAAGTTGGAGTAGTGGGTAGAGGTGACCTTATTAAAAGAGGTATCACTGTAGAACTTGGGAGTAATGGCTGCGCCTCTCAATACCCCGATATTGAGGCCTTTTAGTTGTCCATACTCGGTGAACTTTTGTTCGGGTTTAGTGTATAGACCATGTTTGATCGTCCATATCTCCTCCCCGAGTTGAACACTATTTTTAATGCTATCTGCAGGGATAGTTGCAGATAGATCACAACGGCCTGACTCGAGGGTACGCATGACTCTAGAATAGGGAGCGAGTTGGAAGTTGGCTTTTGTTTGAGTGCGTTTGAGAAATTCACGAAATAGATCGGGGTAGATGCCTACTAGCTTTTGTGTGCTCGGATCAACTTCCCCCCATCTCTCTAACTGTACAATACAGATCATCAACGGCTTAGATAAAGCTATTTGGCTAAAAGATAAAAGCGAGCATACGATTAAAAACAGTATCGTATATTTCTTCATTTTGATGCCTTGTTATAGTAGAACAACCTATATTTACCGGGCTTTAGTTTAGCATTGGCTAATTTTTCTTCGGCAACTTTATAGAAATTAGCCTAATAATTATAGTATATGGCGTTCTATTTTATTTTCTCCAACCGATTAGTGAGATTTTTGTCATGCTTTCGAATTGAATTCCCAGTCTGTGCAGGTAACAGCGGAGAAATGAAAGTATGAGCAGAGCAAACTTGATTCTATCTCCTTCCTCTACCCAAGGAGCTTTGTATTTACTAATACTTAGTTAGTGGTATGTTGTATGGGCTCGCCTTGAAGCAAGAACTTACATTGGACGTAGGAATATCATGACTAAAAAATGGATTTTATCGTTATTACTGCCAACTATTGGGACTATCGGATTTATTGCCAATCCAGCCATCGCAGCTGAGGCAAAGCTTGAATACTGTGACAACTGTTCAGTTGAACAAATGGAGAGTATTGTAAGGGCAAAGTTTAAATATAACCGCAGTTGTCCCTATGCTGAAAAAGAGCTTTGTCGAAGGGGGGAGTATCAAGAGCATATCTTATTTTTCTCTAATTCATCACATACTGAAGTGATGAAGTATCAGATTAAACATGGAAAGTATTTTCTTGATTATCGAAAAGCAGCGTTAACAACCGATGAGTCAGAGTTTTTCACTGCGCTAGTTGAGTTGCGACAAGCTTTGCTTGATGATGCTAACTCGCGCGAAAATCTTTTTAAATAGACTTACCTTTATCAGCAATGACTACAGGAAGTTTGAATCATCTCTTAGTTAATCACTAAGCTATCCATACTTGATTAATCCTTAAACAAAAAAAGTCATTGTTGAATGCTGTTGTAGTGATAGAATGCCCGCTCGGCGAGTTCTATGGCTTTGTTTAACCCTTTTTAAAACGCTATCTCTAACACTATAGTGCCTCCTGAATTCCTATTATTTTCCATTATTGATTCGAGTATTTATGAAACGGTTTGTATTGTTGACCCTGTGCGCTTTTTCAAATCTGGCTGTCGCCGTTGAACCTCTGATTGAAACCCCTGAGAACATGGAACCGACATTTGTCGATGATATCTTGTCAGTGTTTGGTGCCGATGGTGAGTTTGACCAAAGCAAAGCCATCGATATGAGCTACCTGCCAACGGCGTATTACACGCCAGAGAAGAAGTTTGGTGTCGGGCTGTTGATGGTGGGCTTATATAAAACAGATGGTGCATCGATTGAAGAGCAGCCGTCGTCGCTGGTGTTGAATTCGTTTGTATCGATGAACAACTCCTATGGTGTCGAAGTTGAAAATATGACTTTTTTCAACGGCGGCAAGCAGCGACTATTACTGGGGTTAGAGCTACATAATGAAGCTGCGGTTTACTATGGCCAGGGCATCGAACAAGGCGATCTGGACAGTAATCATCATGAGTTTGAAGAGCAGCTATACAGCTTCAAACCTCGTTGGATGACTGAAGTTGCCGATAACTATTTTATAGGCGTCGGTGCCGATTTTACTTACGCCAGTGCTGAAAAGTTAGAGTTAGTGGAAACCGGCGTGCCTGTGGATTCAGCTGATATCTTGCCAAACAACTTTAGCTCGGGTGTGGTGGTTACCAGTATCTATGATTCACGAGATTATCGATTAAATGCCACTAAGGGCTGGTTATTTCAAATTGATGCCGGCCTGTATCAAAATAGTGAATACTCGACGTTTTCGACTTATGATATTGAGTTAGCAAACTATATAGACTTGAGTTCAACATCAGCCCTGAGTTCAATGCCGGGGCTTATCGCCTGGCAAGTGCAGGGGCATTTTACCGATGGTGATGTGCCGTGGAACTTATTGCCGGATCTGGGTGGTTCTAATGCGATGCGCGGATATATCAAGGGGCGTTATCGTGATGAGCAGATGATGATGGGACAAGTTGAATATCGCTTACCGATATTCCAACGTTACGGCATGGTCTTTTGGGGCGGAGTGGGTAGCGTTGCATCAAAGATCAGTGATCTAAATGAGGAGCTATTAACCTCTTATGGCACCGGTTTCCGCTTTAAAATCAAAGACAATATCAATCTTCGTTTGGATATTGGCGTGGGCGAAAACGAAACCAACTTTTACCTCAATGTGAATGAAGTATTCTGATCATGACTCGTTTATCTGCCAGTCTGCCTAATGTGATAGGGCTAGCGTTAACGCTGAGCCTAACGAATATGGCGTTTGCCAGCGAGTCAGAGTCGCAGCAAGATGCGCCTTCTCAAGAGCAAGTGCTATCTCAAGTGCCATCTCAAGTGCCATCTCAAGCACTAGGCACCTCTGGATCTGTAGAGAAGTGCAGCCGCAGTTCAAATTACGACATTTACCTCAGTGGTATACATACCGGAACGGTAAGCAGAACTGAGACTTGGTTGGGAAAATCGGCGGTGGTTACCTCGAAAAGTGAAGCCAGCATCTTAGGCATCGGCACCCAATATCACCAAAGGGCGGAGCTATCCTGGTCGGATACAGCCAATGAGTGGCTAACCGAAAAGTTTCATCAAAAGGTTACCGGTTTTCGCGCCAGAGACATGCAGGCGACCTTTAGCGATAACGGTCTTGAGTCCCGGGTTGATCTTGATGGAGACATAGAAAACTATACCTCAGCCAATATCCCTCTGCGTGATGTGGACACCCTGGCCATTCAAATTCGTCAGTATCTGCTTCAGGGCCGCAAACAATTTGCCCTGATAAGGCAGGCTTCTGATGCTACAGAGCGTTACCAACTCTATGTTCAAGAATCGCTGACAGCAAAGGTAGCACCTTGGGGGGAGTTAACCTTGATCCCTGTTGAGCAAACAGGTGCCGAAGAGGTGACATACTATTTTGCACCCGCTATGGATTATCAACTGATCAAAGCCCGCTATCACGGCATCATACTGCAAGGACTTATCGAACTTAATCACTACAGTTCATCTTGCGGGGAGAAGGTGGGTTCAGGTCCTGTCAGCTAACGATGAACCTTGTACAGAAGTCAGCCATAATAAACTATGGCTGTTTATCGTGTTTTACTGCTCGGTAAATGCCGCTTGAATCTTTTCTAACTCTTGCTCTTCTTTAAGCTTAAGCTGTTCTTTCGCTTTAAGGTTTGCCTCTTCCTGAAGCGCTGCTTGTCTCTCTTTAAGGCTGTGCTTCTCAGCTTTAGTCAGAAACTTAAAGGCTTTCTTATTGGCAAGTGCGTAGGCAACGACATCTTCACCCTTTACCCTGCGCTCATCCACTCGTTGTGAAAAACGTTCGTTATCGCGGGCTTTACGCTCTTCGGCATTTAACTTGCTCATATCTCGTATCCTCATTAGTTAATCACGGTAGGTTTTACTACGCTCAGTCAAACAAATGAGATCTGTTGCACATTCATAAAGCTGATAGAGGGATTTTAGCATAATATGCGCTGTGAGCCCCATGGTATCTAGTTAACAAGACAAAGGGGGCCGAGCCCTTTAGTTAGAACTTTTCTCATTAACGCCTGCAGTCTTGTCTTTCGCTGGAAATACCGTCGCCATCACCGTCCATTTTAGTGCCGGGGCCGTTTCTGGGGGGGAGTATTCATTTAAGTCGTACTTGGCTTCGGCAAATGAGCATCTGGTTGCGTTGATGGTTTCTTTAATCTTCGATAGCCGCTCTTAGATTGGCTTGAGTTAAACGCTGTAAAGAGGTGGCTTTCTCTTCTACTGAAGAGGTTAAAGAATCATTAAAGAGCTGGGTGATGAAATCCAGGTATATGGCAGCCAGAGTGCTGGCCAAACTGGGTAGCGGTATGATGAATACATCGGTATCAAATGCCGAAGTCAGTCGTTGTTCGATGAGTGTCGTTAAATTGCACCTTAGTTGGCGATGCGCCTGCGGTGCATCATTGCCCAGCTTATAAGCGACAGAACGACGGAAGCTACTCTGTGCGCTAATTCTGCTCAGCATAGCGATAACCGACGGACGGGGAGTTAGGCTGAGCCAATCCTCTCGAACGGTTAAATCCTCTAAAAGCGTGTCGAAGAGTGAATGGTGCATTGCCAGAAAAACATCCAGCTTACGCTCATAGTGGCGGTAAAAGGTGGTTTTCCCCACATCAGCTTTTTTAATCAACTCCGCCACTGTTATATCGCAATAGTCTTTATCTTTTAGCAGCCCAGCCAAGGCCTGCTGTATTCGGCTGCGGCTGCGGTTGATTTTAGCGGACTCAGACATAGGTAGGCTCAGATATCGATGAAATTATAATAGTATCAGGAAGTCCTCAGTATAGGGGGTCATACTGCTTAGGCAACCTATGGGGAGGGGCAAATTGACCAAACGGAACCTTTAGGGCAAATCGTTCCATCTGGCACTTATCTGTAATTTTGTTCCTGTCTAACCATAACGCGAGCCACCAATATAGGGTCATCAACACTCAGTATTGGAATATTCCATGAACTTATCAGTGAGTCGTCGCAGTTTTGTTCAAACCTGTTTGATAGCGGCTTCCTGTGCCAGCCTTTAGGAGCAAGTGTAATGATAGAATCGACAGAACAAATCTCTCCCACCGCCATAGGTTTAGATCCTGAAAAGCTCAATATCGGTATTTTTCTTTTTCCCGGCATGACCATGTTAGATGCATACGGGCCATTGCAGGTGTTGGCCGTTAGTCGGTTGTTCAACACTTTCACCTTTGCAAAATCCGCAGAGCCATTACCCTGCGATGCCAATGTGGCTCTGTTGCCGAACTATGGTTTTTCTGACTGTCCACCACTCGATGTGCTAATTGTTCCGGGTGGTGCTAATCCGATTGCGCAGATAGAAGATGAGCAGGTCATCAGCTTTTTAAGCGCAGCAGGGGAACAGGCTAAATACGTGACATCTGTTTGTACAGGAGCACTGATCTTAGCTGAAACAGGCTTGTTAGATGGCTACAAATCAACGGTGCACTGGGCTTATGTTGAGTCCCTCAAGCGTTATAAGGAGGTCAGTTATGTCAATCAGCGTATCGTTAAAGACCGTAATCGGATCAGTGGTGGAGGGATCACCGCAGGCTTGGATTTTGCCTTAACATTGATAGCTGAAATCACGGGAGAACAGCACGGCAAGACCATGGAGTTGCTGCTGGAGTATGATCCTGAGCCCCCCTTTCATACAGGTAATCACAATTTAGTAGGGGAGAAATTGAAGCAACAGGTTCAAGGGATGGTTCATCATATTGCGAAAGAGCTGTTTTTACCCTTACCTGAGTAGATAAACAACTAGTTTGAGTAATGAGCAACAGGGGCAGACTTATGTTTATCTGACCCTTTTTGGTCGTTAATGTCTGTAATGCTGTCTTTCGCAGGCGTCTTTAATTGATTTGATTATTGTTACTTCTGGGCGGCCATATTATTTGCGCCACACTTCTTGCAAGATCCCCCGGGTAAAATGATACTCAAGGGTTTTACCCTCGGCAATATCACACTGGATAGTGCCGAAGTCAGATCCTCTGCGGTCAAACCCCGTGCCGTCACAAAGATCTCCCATTAACACCCGTACACCACAAGCCGTCATTCCCCTAGACGACTTTCCTTGTAAGATAGCGTCTGCATCTATGCTGTTCCACAATTTCTGACTCTGCATAAACTGCGAAGCTTGCTTAAACTCAGTTTCGCCCATGGAAAAGCGAGCCCCCTTGGGATAGAAGTTCAAACTGCGAAAATGATTGCGATGGGCGCTCATGCAATTGGAGTTATATTCTCTGACACTAACATCGCCGAATTTCAGTTGTTGCTCACGCCTGAGTTTATCCTTAGCCATTATGGTGGTTAGATAAGCATCCAACGTAGCCTTTTCTTCGGCCGACATTGGCTCGTTATCACTGCCAAGAATATCATCAAATTCGGCTAACCAGTCTTCGTCGTCATCTGACGGAGTCTCAGGTGAAACAGTATTCTGGCCCGTAATAATCGGATCCTGAACTGTCGGAGCCTCCTGTTGACTGGAAGAACGTGACTCAGGCTTTGCGACTTGTTGCTGTTTGTCAAAATCAGCCTTATCGACAACTCTGCCATCCTTGTCGATATACCAGTCTTTAATATCAAAACTGCTGAGTATGCGGTCGGTAAAATAGAACGCTATTTGGGTGCCATTGGTTTGGTACTCGGCCCATGAGTCCATAGTGCCGTCTTCATTTTCGCTGGCGTAGCCGTCGCTTGCATCCGTTCCCATTAAAGACTGCACCCCGCACATGCTCATGCCGACAAGGGGCTCACCGAGGCGTACCGCCTGAATATCTGTTTCATTCCATAACTTGCGCTCTGTCATGATACCGGCGTAGCGGTCGAAGTCGGCTAAGCTCAAGGTCTGGCGGAAATCATTCTCAAAGAAAACTTCACACACATATCCATCATTGATAACTAGCAAGTCAATATCACCGAAGGTGCTTTCCTTGGGGTCTCTGGCTGCTTCGACGCTGTCACAGGTGCCGTCGTCACTGTACTTAGCGCACTGCCAGTAACTGTCCTGCCAGATTACAATTTTGGGATTCCACGCTCGGTTTTTGTTAAACACCAGCGGCGTCGGTCCCGTCGCTTCTCCCTCGGTATTAGCCTGCGAATCCGCAACATACAGCGAGGCTGACAGACTGCAAGTCATGGCGAGGAGCCAAAGGCTAGCTTTGTTCATTTTGATACTCCTAATTGGTAAAAAGTCAGCCTATTTGACCTGATGTGACTTACTTCGGCCTAGTGTTGACGAAATTAATCTTCTGGCGTTCACTCGCGCCTTGATGGCCATATAATAGCTAGGAACTTGCCGCCGGATATTGATCCCACCTAGATTAACAGAGATTTCACCCGCATATTTGGCGCAAAATATGGCCTAAGTATCAACCTCAAGTCACCTACTTAAGGGCTAAGTTTGTCTCTGATGTTCGATAAAGTAAGCGGGGGCAGCCCCCAGACCCTTTTGGTCATTAACGCCTGCAGTCTTGCCTTTCGCTGGAAATACCGTCGCCATCACCGTCCATTTTAGTGCCGGGGTCGTTTCTTATGTAGGAGCGGCTTTAGCCGCGAAGCTCAGAACCATATATTCCAATTGCTAAGATCCAGAAATTAGCTCGCTAACTTCTGGGTTGGTGGTTGAAGATACTTAGATACATCGACTATATCTATCTGTTTAGGGTCGAGGAATTTGTGGGCATACTCAAGGTAGATGCCACTGGACAAGAATAGCTTAAATATCTCGATATCTAAGTGTTGGTCTAATGCCATCTTGTGCAATATATCTACGGCGACGCTGACTGGTTTCGCCTTCTTATAGGGCCTGTCTGCCGCTGTTAACGCCTCAAAGATATCCGCAACCACCAGGATGCGTTCAGGAATAGAGAGATCTTCTGCCGATAACTTACGTGGATAACCGCTCCCCTTTAAGGTTTCATGGTGGGTAGAAGCATAACGGGGAACCTTTGCCAACTCTGGCGGGAATGGCAAGTTCTCCAGCATTTTGATGGTGCTGGTGATGTGCTCATTAATCTTAAATCTATCCTCAGTCGTCAGGGTTCCACGAGATATAGCCAGGTTATGTAACTCGCCCAGGTTGTATCTATGCTCAGGAATATCCATCTTGATGCCGAACTTCTCATCAAACTGCACAGGAAAATCTCGTCTGATTATATGGTGCGGTTTATTGCACAGCAACGGCTCAACTACCGGCAGTTGGACTGTTTCTTCTGGCAGGTTAAGCTCCTCAACCGGCGATAAACCGAGTCGATCATCGAAGTAACGTAACCAGGTCTTTTCTGCTAATTGATGTAAGCGGTCGACATGATCTTGGCTCATGAACTCACCCCCTACGTTGGCATTGGCGATAAATGCAAAGTCTTCGGTTAGCTGTTGCTGTTTCTTCTCTAACTCGGCTTTAAGCTGTTCTGCATTTTCAGGGGCTTGCGCCGACTGCTTTAGCTGTTCAATCTCCGCGTCACGCCATAACACTTCAAAGCGCATTCGGATCTCATGAATACGGTTATAGATAGCTTCTAATTTACTTCCTTTATCAACAATATGCTCTGGCGTGGTGATCTTGCCGCAATCGTGTAACCAAGCTGCTATTCTGAACTCGCGCTGTTCATCTTCTGTTTTTAGAGCAAAATCTTTAAATGGCGGCAGATCAGATTTAGAAATGGCTTCGACCAGCATAAGGCCGAGTTCGGGGACTCGGTTACAATGCCCCGCGGTATAGGGAGATTTATCATCGATCGCTTGTGCTATCAGGCGAATAAACGCCTCCATTAACTGCTTCTGCTCCTCTTCATACTGCTCAATAGCCGAGGACATCTCAACCAAAGAGTTAGCTAAATCATCAATCTCCTCAATGTAGGTATCAACTTTTACCACCTCTTTATAGCGGCGATTTTTGAGCTTTTCGTTCTCGATTCCCAGAGCCTTAATTGGATTAATAATCGGTGAGGCAAACACCCAAGATACCGGTAAAATCAGTAGCAGACAGCCGATAGTGATCAGTATAGATTTTTGTACTTTACTGTTGCTCGATGCCAATAACACTTCTGCAGGAACGATTATCGCAAACTTATCTTGCATCAATTCATTATTACTACTGCCAAACGAGGTGACATAGATAAACTGATCAAACCCGTTTAGCTCGGTTCGGATCAGCTGGTTCTGAACCTTGGAATCGCCAGCCATATCCACCAGAAGCTCATAAGGTACAGTTCCTTGAGTGGTAAAGGTTTGCTGTTCCCCTTTAGCAAGCCATTTTTTCTCAAGGGCGGCTCTTTGCTCTGGAGTGATATTTGCAATCGCTTGGTTAATAATGCTGACTAATGGCTTATTTTTCTCCTGCACCACCATATGTAATCCTGTGGGGACCTCGGATGAGCCAAATCCGACCGTTTCATGGTACTTCAGACCATCAATAAAATAGCTTTGCGCGGTATGGTGCAAGATGATGCTATTATCTAACGCCCCATAGACATCACCATTTTCAACGGCCTGCAAGATCGCCTGTGTCGAGGCCAACTCGACCACCTCTATATCGGGAAACTCTTGCTTAACAACCGGAATGACCGACCAACCTGTAGGAATAGCTAACCGTTTCCCTTTTAACTGCGCTAAGTCAGTTATTGTTTTCACATCAGGGCGTGTGACTACAGCATAATTCAGATCCAGAAAGGGATCGGTGAAGGTTCCTAATGCTTTATTACTAGCGGTTCGCATGACCGAGTGTAATATGTCGATATCTTCTCTGTGATACCTATCGACCAGTTCATTCCAGGTAAAACCATTCACAAAGGTAAACTCTAATCCTGTCATTTCGGCCACGATATTCATAACGTCGATGCTGTACCCCTGAGGTTGCCCGGAGATGGCAAAATCAATGGGGACCCAATCTGTCTCGTTAGATATGATGAGTTCTGAGGTACTATCGATTAACTTACGCTGAGCAGGTGTTAATGGCAGTGGGAGTCCGCTCGGGATCGTAATCTGTGGTTGTGTCTCACGATTAGAGGCAATTAACTCGCCACTGGTCTTATATAGATAGACTTCGCTGAGAGACTGGTCTGCGCCTTGAGCAATCAAGTGTTCATTTAATGTTGATAGTGCGATATCAACCGCTAAAACTGCGCCGGTTTCGGGTAATTTTATTGAATATGTCTGCCCCGGAGCCTGTAGGTGCTGAAATAGATAGGGTTCACTTTTACTTACCGTTTGTTCGCTCGCATCGACGAACCAGGGTCTTTGGCTTGCGTCATATTCGCTGGGCTGCGATCTGGCTGTTCGGACATTAAAATCTTTATTTAAATATTGATATAACTGCTTTCTTTGCTCACCTTCTCCACTAATCGTGATGGAAACCCAACGGTCTTGATGTGAAGCCTGAAGTTGTGCGCGAATAATGGGATGGGCGTCGAGATTAATAAGCTCATAGAAATCCCCGTTCTCAAGACCAACATAGATGGCATAAAACAGCGGGGTTGAACGCATAACTTCTGCGAAGGTCTTTATTGATTCGTTATTAAAGCTTTCCTCGACAACCAGGTTATCGAAACTGGCTAATAGCTTAGTGGCATTCTTGGCTTGGGTATCAATCTGAGTAAGGTAGTTGCTGGTGTTGTCCGCCGCTTGACCGTAGTATTTAAGTGCAGATTCGGTGGTAAGGCTTTTACTAAAATAGAACTGCAAACCAATAGCGATGGCAGCAGTTAAAAAGGTGGCTAAAATGAAGATACCAACAACCGTGAACCTAATCGTAAATCGCTTCTGAGCGGTTAACTCACTTACCATAATACATCCTATATACAATAAAGCTCCAAGAGTCTTAGTGTATATGGCCGAGCCTTCAAGTCAACCAGTCTCAATGTTTACTAGATAATATCCCTAGCTTATTCATGGGGATAACATCATTCATCTATGTGTCGCGGAATCTAACCTCTGGGGGCAGAATAAACTGCCCCTCATATTTTAAGCTCTGTTCTTACGCTAAGTGCTAATGCTCTGTGCTGATGCTGGAACTGCCAAAGCGGTCGTTGTCGACTTTTTCTACCTCAACAAAGTGCAATAACTCTTCTCTGGTTAGCTCGTCTAGACCTAAAGAGGCTAACGTTCTGCCCTCTTCGTAAAAATCTCTTTCTAAAATGCCGCCACACATCTCGATCAAACGATTACACTCAGGCATGTTAATGCCTAACTTTTCACCCAGTGAGGATAATAAAACCAGCCCCATAGGCACATCCTCAGTGACGTATCTATTATCGAAACTATAAGGACCAGGGGGCGACGAGATTTTATAGCTTTCAAATACTTCTTTGGGGTCGCGATTAAGGTCTTTTTCATTTCTGAATAAGCATGCTTCCAGGTAGGGGATGGGTTTACACCCCAGCGCACTTAATACCGCCATTTTCTCAGCGTCCAACTTTTCTATCATCAGCCATGCCATTTCAGTTGAAAGTGCATCCCTGTACATATAGGGAACTTCATCGGGATGATGTTTTGCACAGTACTCGAGCATGGGATACATCACATACTGACCCACTGTGTGAACAATGATATTGGGGTTATGCAGTGCGGATTCGAATATATGTTTTCGAACGCTATCCATTTCAATGTTGTAGGCAGGGAACAAGCGAGACGCAATGGTCATCCCTTCAGCCGCTCTGGTAGCGGGGAAAAATGAGAGTGAATTTCTGGTATTTTTAAACAAGACTTTTACTGTGCCTGGTTCAACGACTCTTGCGTCATTAGGGGTTGATTCCCCCTCGGCAAATATTGGATTATTATCGCAAAATTTATTATAGAAAATACTGCCTGCATACCCCGGAATTGAGATTACTAATTGGTCATCCTCAAAATATTTTGCGATTCTTTTGGCTAAAGCCGGATGGTATGTCGTTTGGATAAAAATCATGATTACATCAGCCCCCTCTATCGCTTCTTTAGGGTCTCGGGTAATCGATTCTAAAGGCTGAAAGGTTTTCTCTGCATCATCACCGCTATCTGTAAAGTGTCCTTTTTTTGTGTTGTCGATACAGTATATTCCTCTGTTTTTGACCATAGCTTCAAAATGGTCATCATGAGCAATACGGTTTGAGGTCTTCAATATTTTTACTTTATGTCCCGCCTCTGCAGCCATAAACGCACAAGCAGAACCAGCATTGCCAGCTCCAATTATGGTAATTTTCATTTTCTCTTCCTTTTTTATTTTGGCTGTCACCAAAAATGTCTCGAAAAACAATCCATTGAAAATTTAAAACAGTGAAACTGTGGAGATGTGAAAAAATAGAAATGTAGAGATGCCGCTTTAGAGCAGTTGCCTAAAACGTTGATAAAGCTTAAATGATTTTAATCACTCCAAGCAGTCATCAATCTTGCAATCAAGCGCACTAAAGTTGTCAGCGTTGATTTTTTGAGCACATTATAGCCTGTATCAATGTGCTCGTCACAAAACAGTAACAAATGGGGGGAGTTAACTTAATGTTTTTTGATATTAATCAAACAGTTCATCGAGTCGGTAGTATTGGAGCTTGCTGTCCGGTGATGCGCTATTAACTTGAGTGCTTTCCACGGCAGTGGTTTGAATTGCGATTCGGCACATCTTGCTGGCGACTTGTTTGCCTGTGATGGGGCGATATTTTGTGAGGCCCGGGAGCTTGCACAGCAGTGGTAGCAGGGCACTTGCGATTTTTTCGCCGAGGCGAAAGTCTTGTCGCTCGCCTAATAGCAGTGAGGGATGAATGATGCTGGTGTTGGGGAAGTTAAGGGCTTTAACTTGGGTTTCAAGCTCACCTTTCATCTTCAGGTAGGCACTATTGCTCTTAGGGTTGGCACCACTCGATGAGACCAGCAGGTAGTGGCTGACACCATTGTTTAAGGCAAGCTTTGCGCCGCGGTATTGATAGTCGACATCGACAAGGCGTTGGTTTTCGATGGAGCCGGCGAGCTTCAATGTAGTGCCTAAGCAGGAACAGAGAATATCGGCCTTAAAGGCGTTGGCGTACTCTTCCAAGCGTTCGAAGTTAACCACGTGGTTGGTTATCTTGTTCGAACCATTTTTATTACTATCTATCTCAATTGGTCTGCGGGTTATGGCGATTACCTCATCTATTAGAGGTGCAAGACATAGCTGTTCAACAAGCTCACGGCCTACTACGCCGGTTGCGCCCAGTACTATTGCTGTTTGTCCCATAGTCAGTCCAATTGTTGCTTTAAGTTGTTTTTATCATACGCCTTTATGATAAAACTGTTTACCCCTTATAGCTCAGACCGGCAGTGTTTTGGACCTGTGTAATTAGCAGATGTCACGAGAAGCTGGGAGCTTGATTAGTGGGGGGAGTTGATAGGCTAAGTTGAACTTGGGGCCTGTTTGGCCCCTGATTCAGCGGATCTATATCTGCTCATCTGAATATGAGGAGGCTTATTGCTGTAACTGAGCCTTGGCGGCTTCGACTTTAGAAAAATCTAAGCCTAGCTCAACGACCGCTTCCTTTATCAAGGCTGGGTTTTGCATCACCAACCCCATCAGCTGTTGTAGCTTCTCCGGAGGAATGCCTAACTGGCCGATTGTGCCCATAGCCATCAAGGGATTTTCGGTCAGAGTCTGGAACAGATCTTTAATCTGTGTGTCACTGATATTGTGTTCTTTTAAGATCGCAAGAATTGGATTCACTGCATTACCTTGTATGATTTTGAAGTTAAACAGGCGGTGATTCTACCACACATCCCAATTCGAGGTCGGGTAGGGTAGGGTGTGTGGATAGCCCTTGTGGAGAGTTGAGAATAAGATGTCGATTTTATGGGGTGATATCGGCTATGATTTTTGGGTCTGCTACTCTCAACAGGTGATAAGAATGAGTGATCAATTCAGATGCTGGCATTGCGGTAAGGCGCTGGAGGAGGTGATTTTGCCTATGTCCAGGCGCGAGGAGTGTGGGGCTTGCGGCGCGGATCAACACGTGTGCAAGATGTGTGTCTTCTTCAATGATTCTGGCAGAGGCGACTGCAAGGAGGAGCGGGCCGAGTGGATATCGGATCATGAACGGGCCAATTTTTGTGATTACTTTAAACCATCCGTGAATGGAGCTGGCTCCGGCACGAATACTAATACAAACGCTAATAGTGCCAGCGAGCAGGCTCAGGCCGAGTTTGCCGAACTGTTTGGCGATACGCCCAAGCCTTCACCTAAGTCTGAGGACAAGGAGAAGAGTGCTGCCGAGATTGCCGAGCAACAACTGCGGGATCTGCTGGGTGGGTGATATGTAATAAAGGGCTAGGTTGTATTTTTTATTGCGAAAGGTGAAAGGAGGGGAAAAACGGGACTGAGTCGATGGTTAATCTCTTCACAATATTCGGCCCCGTTATCTCTGGTTTTATCTTTGGTTTTAACTTTGGTTTTAGTTATGGCTTAATTCGATAGCATGAGCCTAAAAAAGGAGCTGGATGGGGAGGATATCGGCTGCGCCTATGCGTAGCAGCATCAACTCTTTTTCCAAATCATGCCTTTCGTTCTTAAGGCTTTTTTTATCTTCTTTATTGCTCGCCACATCTTGCTTGGCATTGATCTTCTTATTGACCTCTGTAAGTTCTCGCTCGATATCTTTGAGCCGGGATTGAATTTTAGATATCTTATTTTTGATCTCAAACTGCCGATGACCTTCGTTGTACCGCTTGAGGAATTCGTTATTTGAACAGACCCCGTTGTAGTAAGAACCCTGCAAGCCTAGCTTGTAACCATTTTCCGGCTGGCAGTAGTTCTCAAGCCCCGCCCGATAGCCCGCTATCCATTGCTCGCTATTCACCCTCAGACCAAATTCACTGCAGTCTTCTATGTATCCATTCAGTGTAGAAGATGCCGAACCGCTGTTACCGTCGGTCATGCCCAAGGAGTACCAGTCGGAATGTTTACATTGTTCCAGATTTAAGCTTGTACATTGAGTCAGGCTCAAGGCCGCTAATGCAGTAAATATTTTAAGTTTCATCACATCTCCCCATAGAGTTGAAGACGAGCAATCTATCAAAGATAGATCGCTTAAGTCTGATGTTTCTTAAAGTATTTACACTTGCATCGATTTGCGGTGCCAATTTAGATAAACCCTTTAATAAATATCACTTTATGTTTTGTTTTTGTGGGTCTTTGGCTTGGTTTTTGTTTGTTTTTAGTTGGGCATTTGTGGTGTTTGGTTTTGTGTTCTGTATTTGAAAAAGTAGAGGTCACCGATGGCGATGCTTAAGGCTACCCATAGAAAGCTGTCGATAGATTTAGAACTGTAGGCGATGGACATGATTATCATGGGCGCATTGGCCAAGAATTCCCATGTATCTGTCTTGCATGGACCAAAAAAACGGTCAGCAGCCTGACCTAAGCTAATCTTGTAAACCAGGCTGGAACAGAAGGTGCCACATATGCAATATAGGGTTAAGAAAGCTAAGCCTGATACGGCAGTGCCGTAGAGTTGACTGAATTGATAGACTCCATTCAGGTGATCTGCGACTAGACCAAGCGCTAAGCTAAATAAGACGGTCGCTATCGATTTGGACATATCCCTTCCTTTAAATTTTCCTATTACTTTTTGCTAAAGCTTTCTCTTGTTTTTCTGATTCAGGAACAACTTCATGCCCACTCCAAAAAGTATGCCTCCAAGGGTATTGAATGCGAGTGCTTTCAAGGTGTTTTCAACCGTTAAACCTGCTTGAACGGCTTGAATGACCAGAGTGAGAAGGAACATGAAAAAACCGAAGAACAGTCCCATCCTGGCGTAAGAGATCGGCTTTGTGGTGGCGCCTGAAAATTCGGCTTTGCTCTTCATGGCTGTTACGCGCCGATATTCTTTTGCCAGCCATTTTCGCTCGGCCGAACTCCTGAACCAATACCAGATGGGGGAGGTGATGGCCAGAATGAGTAAGCTGGTGAAATTCCAAAGGCAGGGGATCTTACCTTCACACTCGGGGCAGACATAGCCAAACCAGTGGCCAAATGAGTTGCCTTTTGACCATAACATACCGTCATTCATCGCGTTACAGTGTGGGCAAGGGACGATTTGCCGCTCGACTAATGGTTTATCTGAATCTTGGTCGATTAGCGTGACTTTAGGGAGCCGTTGACCCAGCAGGAGTTCATTCACGGCCATGGCAGGATTAATCATCCAATGGAGCAGCATAGGGTTTGGAAGCTGCATGGCTTTGAATTTCTGCTTGTCGTACTGCATTTACCGTCCTTGTAAAATCGACTCATTTATTTAAGTTTTTCAGCTAAATACTAACATTATTATCGATTGGTATAACTTAATAATTTAACTTACGAAAGAGGCCGTCAACAATATCATAACGGTGGTGGTTAATCCTGCCTGGTTTCAGTTAATATCATGAAAATATAAGAGAAAAGTCATTTCAGTGGGAGTGTGGGCCCCTAGTCAGCGTCCTGCGGACTGTCGGGATCTGCTGGTGTGATACAGAACCACTTGCTTTAACGGCATCTCTGCCTAGTATTTAAGTTGTTGTCGGCAAAGGATTCATCAGGCTATGAAATCTTCTCCACATTCTCAAGTGCATTCTCAAGAGCAATCCCAAGAGCGTCCTGTAGGGGGGGCTTCCGCACTCTCGCCTGTTCTAGAAAATGTCACCCAGCTTATCGGAAACACAGATCTGCTGCGTATCAACAGCATTTCAGATCTGACTGGCTGTGAAATATTATTGAAATGCGAACAACAAAATCCGGGCGGCTCGATTAAAGATCGCGCTGCTTTGCAGATGGTTCAGGACGCGATTTTCAGCGGCAAGCTTAAACCGGGTATGACCATAGTCGAAGGGACAGCGGGCAATACCGGTATCGGGTTGGCACTGGTGGCTAAGGCGCTCGGTTTTAAGATGCTGGTGGTCATGCCCAGGGGGCAGGCCCGCGAAAAAGAGCAGATGATAAGCTTATATGATGCTGAGTTAATGCTGGTGGACGCCTGTCCCTTCGCAGACCCGAACCATTTCTATCACACCGCGAAACGAATTGCTGAGGGGGATGAGCGCTACTGGTGGGCCGATCAGTTTGAAAATACCAGTAACACCAAGGCGCATTATGAACATACCGGACCGGAGATCTGGCAGCAGACTCAGGGCAAAATAGATGCAATTGTCTCGGTGGCCGGTACAGGAGGTACCATAGCCGGAAACTCACGCTATCTGTCTGAAAAGCATCATGGGTTGAAAACATGGTTGGTGGATCCTGACGGCTCGGGGATCTACTCCTATCTTAAGACCGGTCAGTACGTCTCCAGTGGGAACTCCTTCACCGAAGGGATAGGTATCATGCGCAGCGTCGAAAACTTCCGTCAGGCAAAGGTGGATAAGGCTATCACATTACCGGACAGGGATCTGATTGCCATTGCGCGGCGGCTCAGGGAGAACGATGGCATTGTGTTAGGCAGTAGTTCGGCGCTTAACGTTGCGGGTGCACTGTACGCTGCGGCCAAGATGGGGGCGGGTAATACCATAGTGACCTTTAGCTGCGATCTGGCAGAACGATCCTCTTCCAAGCTCTATAACTCAGACTTTCTTGCGGGTAAGGGGTTTTCCGAGACCGTTGAATCGCTTGATGAGGTGTTTGAACGCTATCAAAGCGAATCCGCCGATGCGGTGGTCGATGTACATCGTTAATAGCAATCGCTTTAAAGATAAAATTACTGACTCGAAGTAACGTACCTTCGAGTCGGCACACTTTGGTGGGGCTAGGTACTTGTGGAGCAGGATACTGGCAGGGTTAGATAATACCGCCCAATAATCGGCTCACAGTTTGGTAACGGGCTGGTAATTGTCGATTACGTTTCTGTACCAGATACAGGGTCTCTTTCACCTGTTTGGCCATTTGAGCAATATAGAGCTCGTCTCGTTGCGGGAAGTTTTTGACCGCACTTTCGGGCAGCACGGTGAAGCCGAGTCCCTTTGCAACGGGTAGCAGTATTTGATTAACCTGATTAATGTAGCCGGACTTAGGCAGGTCATCCGGGCTCATCTCGGCTAATGCTTTATCTCCGCATTGTTCGAAATAAAGCGACAGGTAATGTTTCGCATCCGGGTGATCGATTAAGCCACATTCGATGAGTTGCTCCGGGGTGACATCTCTGTTTTCATACCCTTGTGGCAGCACTAAACATAGGGTCTCCTCACCTATGATTGCGCTTTGGTAGAGACCAGTCGCAGGAATGTGGGTCACTATGCCTAAGTCGATGTTTCCGGATTGCAGATCGTGCAAAATTTTCTGGTTGGGTGCGGCTTCAAGTTGAACACTCAATTGTGGATGTTGTTGCTGCAGTGAAAGTAGAGGCGGGTACAGCTGCAGGGCCAGAGAGCCCGAGCAAGAGAGCTTACATTGTCCGGCATAGGGGTTGTCGAAGCCGAGAGTCTCAATCAGGTTGGCTTCCCCTTCGGCGACCTTCAGCGCATATTCATACACAACTCTTCCCTGCTCGCTGAGTTCAAAACTCTTCTTCTCCCGCTTGATGAGAGAATGGCCGCAGGCATTTTCCAGCTTCTGAATCTGTTGGCTGACACCAGGCTGCGTCATATGAAGTTTCTCAGCCGTGCGTGTGAAGTGGCCGAGGTCAACCAAGGTTTTGAAGGTATTGAGCCAGATAGGGTTGAGCATAGCAGTCTCATCTTTTGATAGCTTTAGCCGACAACATTAATTCATAACAGTAAATTATGATAGTGAGAGGTATTGATAATTTAAAATGTGTAATGTAGTGGCGTACTCTTATGCCATCCAGAGAAGCGACTTTTCCAGCCATTTATATTCGAGGTTTCTATGTCAATGCTATCGTCATCCAGGCGAACACCCCTTATCCAAGAGCCTTCTCTCATATCGGTATCTCGACACAGATTGCATCTGAAATCCCGCAAGTAGTGATACTTGCGGGATTGAGAGTGATGGTTTTTGAATCCGGTTAGATAGCTAGTGTTGAAGCTTAATTAAAACAGGGATGCATTGAGCCAGAGGTGCACCATAATACTCGCGACATACCCCAGTGCGATGACCGGGGTCCACTTAAGATGCGCCGCGAAGGTATAGATCCCCCTGGCCTGTCCCATCAGGGCTACACCAGCCGCGCTGCCTATCGAGAGTAAGCTACCCCCAACCCCGGCAGTTAAGGTGACCAGCAACCATTGGCCTAATCCCATGTCCGGGTTCATGGTCAATACGGCAAACATCACAGGAATGTTGTCGACTATGGCCGACAGTACACCGATGGCGATGTTAGCGTAGGTGACATCCCAATGGGTATACATGGCCTCGGATACCAAACTCAGATAACCCATAAAGCCTAAACCACCGACGCACAATACCACGCCGTAGAAGAAGAGCAGGGTGTCCCATTCGGCTCTGGCGATGCGGGTGAACACATCGAAAGGCACCACATGTCCCAGATAGGTAAGACGTTTCTCATCTTGAGCTCTCTCGGCCAGCTTTCGTTTTCTTGCCACCGACTTATCGAAGGTCATACGCAGGAAAAAACCGAAAAATTGCAGGAAACCAAGCCCTGTCATCATGCCCAGCACCGGAGGCAGCCCCAGGAAGGTATGAGTGCACACTGCGGTTGCTATGGTGAGTAAAAACAGGACTACGATCCGTTTAGCCCCGCGCTTCATGATCACCTCTTCCTCTTGTACCTTCTGAGTGCGATTGACAATGAACAGGCTCATTATGGTCGCAGGAACAATGTAGTTCACCAGTGATGGGATAAACAGGTCTATAAACTGTGTAAATTGAACGACCCCTTTCTGCCACACCATCAGGGTGGTGATATCGCCGAAGGGGCTAAACGCGCCTCCGGCGTTGGCAGCGATGACAATATTGATACAGGCCAGGGAGATAAACTTATGGTTGATACCGCCAACCTTCATCACCACAGCGCACATAAGCAGAGCCGTGGTCAGGTTATCGGCGATGGGGGAGATAAAAAACGACATAAAACCCGTCAGCCAAAATACCGTTCTCAGGCTGAAGCCGCGCCCGATCATCCAGGCTCTCAGAGCATCAAACAGTTGGCGTTCTTCCATGGCATTGATATAGGTCATTGCTACCAACAGGAAGAGAAACAGCTCTGCATAGTCCAGCAGGTTATGTTTAAAAGCGGCCTCTGATAGCTCTGACATGCCATTTTGTACATAGATAAATCCGATAATGCCCCAGATAAGCCCCGCCGCGACCAGTACCGGCTTAGATTTACGCAGGTGAAGCACCTCTTCTCCCATGACCAGCAGATAAGAGAGTACGAAAATAAATATGGCGAGATAACCCGCTGCCGTGGTGGTCAGGTCTAATATCTGCCCCGAACTTCCCGATGAGCTGGCAAATACCGACGGGGAAAACAGAACACCTAAGAATAGAAGAAACTGAATTAACTGCGAGGAGACTCTGCCTCCTAAGGGCCGGATTGATTTCATTAAATCTTCTCTATGCTAGAAAGAGAGCAAAAATTACCACATCAGCCCCCTATAAAATATTGATGGTCCTCAAGGTTTATCGTATTAACGTTACCTTAATCACGAAGCTGCATCAATCTGTCGTCTTCTGCGTATCAGGTTTATTACAACTGAATGATACCTTAGTGTTGGAAAAATGGATTCCGGGTGGCTAGTTGTGTGTCGATAGCGAACCCGCATTGGGGTGGTGATAAAGCCTGAAAGCCGCTAAAGTCTAGTGTCATCTCTTTTTCCAAAAATGAGCCTATACCATAAGCTCAAACCAATAACGAAACACGGCAGCGAATATGATTATTTTTACAACCAATTTAGGCGATATCACTATAGAACTCGATGTTGAGCACGCCCCGGTCAGTGCGAAAAACTTCCTGAGATACTGTCAGGAAGGTTTCTATGAAGGCACGATATTTCATCGTGTGATCAAGGGTTTTATGGTGCAAGGCGGCGGACTGACTGCCGATATGGATGAGAAGCCGACTCGCGCAGCTATCGTAAACGAAGCCAACAGAGGCTTGAAGAATGTCATCGGCTCTATCGCTATGGCGCGCACCGATGCGCCGCACTCTGCTACCGGGCAATTTTTTATTAACTTAGCCGATAACAGCTTCCTGGATCATACCTCGACCACCAATGCGGGCTGGGGCTATGCCGTGTTTGGTAAGGTTACTGCCGGGATGGATGTCATCAGAAAGATAGAGAAAGCCAAAACCACTAGTGTAGCGGATCATGACGATGTGCCACGAGAGCCAATAGTTGTTGAGAAGGTTACAGTGACAGAGTGATACTCATCTGTATCGAAATCTAACCGATTTAATCGTTCGTGTTAAGCATAGATGAACAGCCGAGGCATCACCGAAATAGTGATGCCTTAGTTCTTATTACTAACAGAATGAGCTAGAGAATGTCGTTAATCGATACACCTATGCCGATGCGTTGGGTATGGGCGTTGTAATCGATAAGGCTCTCACCGTAACCATTGAAGTATTGGGTATAGAGCCTCAAGTTTCCGATTATCGGATAGCTCCATGTCAGCTCTATCGCGCCGTAGTTAGGCGATGACAGGTTGTTGCGCAGCATCATGGTAAATCTGTGTTCGTCCAGACCATAGACGCCGGAAAGTTCGAAGTTACCCATATAGTCTTCTATATCCGGATTATCGTCACCGCGGGGGTCGTCTGCCGACTCCTTCTCATCTTCGGGAATACGCCACCACACTTTGCCTGCGAGAGCGAAGGGACCGCCATCGAACACCATGGTGCCATAGATGCGGTTCCAGCTGCGGGAACGACTTGGAGTTTGGCCATTAGACTGATGCACGGCGCCGATGCCCCAGAATGAGTTGGTCATGCCGGCGATCTCCCAATCGTTATTGAACAACATGAATATCTCGGGTTCATGGTTGGTTTCACGAAAAGGTGAGGAGATATCTTTGTTATAGACCTGCCAGTAAGACTGGTTGGTGTAGGCCACAAACAGGTGTCCGTTGTCACCGAAGACGTTGTACATCAAGGGAAACTTAAAACTTATCTGAAACTTAGCTTCGACGTTATCGATTACAGGCTCTATGTCTTGCTGCTCAGCCTCCGGGAGAAAGGGGGCGATATTCGGGTTGTCGTTATAGGTGGCAAACAGAATATAGTTCACCTTATGGGGCGTGAGAACGAAGGGAAGCTCTGCAGTTAAGAGTTCATCTTTCAACCTGTTTTCAACCAGGGAATCCTCGGCGTGCACCGTTAGGCTGGTGATGGCCAAAAAAGCTAGCATGATGCAGCTGCGGTATATCGTCATTATGGTATCCAACATCTGAGTAACTGTACGAATGTTCTGTGTGCCTATGACACGAGTCTGCTTCATTTCTCTAAAAAACCAAGCATCTTGTTTAACTTTTTAAAAACAAAGGCGGAGTATACCGTATTTAACTAATGCTGACAGTTAGTAAGATTGGAACTCAGGGTTTCAGAATATCAATGCTTGCTTCACTGTCTCTAAGCAAGAACAGAGTAAGGTAAGGATCGCAATTTGGAGCTCGCTTATACGTAAGGGAAGGTCAGAAAGAGTTAGGTTGAGAGGCTATCTGCTTGGAAGTCGTGAGAATTTCAACTCCCCCATAGGAATGGGGAAGCTGTAGAGTCGTTGTATTAATACCTCAGGAGGTTTTAACGGCGACGGGGTGAGACTTTCGATTTTTGACCAACTGAACTATCTGGGGCAACAGTGAGGTCAAGATCATGCCAGCCATAAGCAGATATTGATGGGGGCTGAAGGACTCATTGAGTAACACCATACCAGAGACGATGCCTGCAATCGGATTAGCTATGCCCCCGAAGGTAAAGTCGACCACCGTCATTCTCTGCAGTAGCCAAACATACATGATGTAACCCAATGCCGTATTGAGCAGGGTTATCCACAACAGACCTGCGCCATTGGCCGAACTAAAGCCTTGTACGGCTTCGATATATGCACCCGGTGAAAAGAGGGCATGAACAGTGGCCGCAATGGTCAGCAGAATACCTCCTATGATCAGTTGCCAGGTCAAAATACTCCACCAGTGGATCCGATCGGCCAGAGACTTGGTAATAGAGCTGCCGACGACAATACATAAAATGGCGGCGAGCAAAGCCATTAGCCCAACGGGGCTCAAACTGATAGAGCTCGGATCGAACAGCAGCCAGGCCAAAGCGACCAATACCAAGCCAAAGAAAGCTTGTACCCCATTAGGGCGGCGCTTATTGACTACCCAGTGATAGAGCATGGCGAAGACGGGCACCGAGATCATTCCCACACCCGAGATAGCGGATGGCAGAGTTAATGCCATCACAAAGATTAGGCTGAAAAATGCCGCGATATTGATGAGTCCGAGCCGAAAGAGTACTCCCCACTCTGATTGCTTAGGCATGCTCGGCTTAATGGCCAGCAGCAGGAGTCCTGCTGGCAGGGCTCTCAATGCGCCGAGCAACAGTGGTGGCCAATCGGGGAGGGTATATTGAGTCACCGCATAGGTGGTTCCCCAGAAAAAAGCGGGGATCATGGCGAGTAAAATATTCATGCTAGAGTCTCAAATGCGGAGCAATAATTAAGTATCTTTACGTTAAGATATAATTGTGCGCTCAAGCTTTGACTTTGTAAAGTGCCTTTACGTAAAGATTCTTTGTGTTAAGTTATAATCGTGACGTTAAAAAACTAAAGCAGTGATTGAAGCTAATAGGTGTTGATTGAATGGATGGAACAGGCGAGATAGACGGAATAGACAGAGTCGTCGCTCAATGGGGTAGAGAGAAACCTGAGCTTGATACTCTGCCGATGCAGCTGATAGGCAGGCTGATGCGTATTGGTAAGCATCTTGAAACACAAATTGCGGCATGCCATAAGCGTCACGGCCTGACAATGGGCGAATTCGATGTGCTGGCAACGTTGGGAAGGGCGGGTGGGGATCATTGCTTAACGCCATCTGAGCTAATCGCCACCATGATGCTGACTTCCGGGGCCATGACCAATCGTCTGGATCGCCTCGAGAGTAAAGGCTTGACTGTCAGAGTACACAGCCAGGAGGATAGGCGCAGCGTGTCGGTGGCATTAACCGACCAGGGGCTGGCACTTATCGATGAACTGATAGTCGAGCATGTGAAGATTCAGCAAGGACTTATGCTATCACTAGGTGAAGCTGAGAAACCTCTGCTCAACGGACTGCTTAAAACCTGGCTGGCTGAGTTCGAGTCGCAGGAGTAAAGTCTGATCCAGTTGGGTGTGAAATTGAATTTACTAAACCGCTTTAAAGAGTTGAAGCACTAGCTGAATTGCGTTGGATTATGTGACATAGGTGCAAGTCTGTTCCGGCTATCAGGACAGAAGCTCTCAGTTTTACACTATTTCATAGTCTGGTGGTCATGCTGCTTAAAATATCTGCAATAATTACATATTGAAGTCAGTTTGTGTGGTTGCCCCTGCTATGTCAGTTTTTTCTCCTGCAACACCCTTTGCCAGTTATATCTACCGTCATTTTCGGGTTATTCATGCCTTGAAACTGGGATTGGCTCTACTTATTGCAGTCATTATCAATGCTTTCTGGGCTCAACCTCATTTCGTCTGGAGCATGGTGACCATAGTGATCATCATGATGAGCTTGCCTCAGGTTGGTGGCGCGGTCGAAAAGTCGATGCAAAGAGCGGTGGGGACATGCATCGGCTCAGCCTATGGCGTTATGCTGGTGGTCAGTTTTCAGAATTACTGGTTACTCATGGGCTTGCTGATCCTTGGTGTCAGCTTGACGTGTTTTATCTCTGCCGGGCGATACAGCTATGCCTATTTGGTGGCGGGATTTACCATGATTATCGTGATAGGCGATGCCAATCACGATACATCTGAGGCGCTATGGCGTACGGCAAATATTCTGCTCGGCTGTTTCATTGCCGTGCTGGTTTCTCTGTTTGTATTTCCGATAAAGGCCAAGCAGGACTGGCGCAGCCAGCTGGCTCAGTCGACGAACATATTAGCGGCTATATTGGATAAGCATTTTACGGCTTCGATGACAGAGCCATTCGATGCCAGGCCGGAGCTCGAGTCTGCAATGAAGGCGGTATTGACCCAGAAGAAACTCTTCTTCTCTCTGGAGTGGGAGAGTAAGACATTAAGGCAATATAAGTCAGTATTGACTCACCTGGTGAATAAGCAAGTCAGGGTGATCACTCTGATGGAGTTGCTGCTTCAGACTCGCTGGACCGATGAAGATAGTGCCTCCTATGCAAAGGTTAACCAGATTGCATCGATACTGCAGAGCAGCTTGTTAGAACTCTCAGAGTTTCTCTCCGGTCGACAAGCAGATTTCCCGGCACTGCCCGACAAGATGGCGATAGAACTTCATCAAGAGTTATTGGCATCACTGGACAGGGATGAGCAACAGGAATTTGCACTTACGGGATATAGCTGGCTTATCTATCAGTTAGCTAAAACCATTGAGTCTATCTATGCCGAAGTTGACGTTATCAGTCAGGCATATGAAAGGAAGAGGCGCTAACTCACTTCTCTGGAGTGTTCTTGGTTGCCTGCCGCTGCGTTGAAAGACTTTAAAAGAGGTTACTCCCTCATCCATCGGCCTTAAATTTTTTGCCAAAAAAGCTCCGGGTAGATCACTTTCTTATAATAGGTATTAGCCTACCGGCACATTTTCTACTGCTGGTTTTTTCTGCATCATTTTTTGTTATTTTGCTATGCCTCCGTGTAGCTGAGCTAAACTTTATCCGAGAGTTTCGAGAGCGTAAGCGATCGAATTCTTGTGGTGAATTTAAATTGTTTTAACTCAGGACGATGTTTAACTAGAAGTTGAATTTAGAAGTTGAATTGTAGATTTTGAATTGATAGTTGAACTAACAGAAGGAGGTTGTTATGAAATCATTTTTCCCATCTATTTTTCACCGGGACGATCCCAGATCGGCTATGGATAATATCTTCAATGATTTTTCCAGAGAGTGGTTATCGAGTTGGCCTAATTCGAGGCTGGACAAGCACCATGTTATTCCAGCCATTGATGTTAAAGAGTACGGCGAATACTTTGAAATAAAGGCTGAATTGCCGGATATGAATGAGAAAGATATTGAAGTCGATATCCAGGGTACCTATTTGAGTATCCGTGGCGAGAAGAAATATGAGCAGGAGAGTGATGAGAAAGGCTATCACCTGAGAGAGCGCTCATTTGGTACATTCCACCGACAGATCCCGTTGGGTTTCAATGTAGAAGTCGACCTGGTCACAGCCAAATACGCGAAAGGTGTGTTATCCATTCATGTGCCTAAGCCTGTTGAGATGCAGCATGATGTTAAAAAGGTAAAGGTGAACTTTGAAGAATAGAGCTGATTATTCATCGATGGGTCTGGCCTTATTTTAGGTTAGTGATACCACTTGGTATTAAGCCCGGCTCGATGGAAGGCTGTGAAATGAAGAGTTAGATATGGCGCCTGTGTGGCGCCTTTTTTGTATAATTTGCCTACAAAGAGGTATGTAAAATCAGCCGGATAGGTTATTTTTAATGTTCAGTTCACAGAATTTATATTCCCGTAGCTTATCAATTGTTATGGGGATAGTTCACCGATAAACTAAGGCCAAATTATAAAGTGACATTTAAAATGCTTGTTTTGTCCGTGCAGTGTCCTTTATCACCCATTTACATACGATTGAGAGCAGGAGTCTGCCAGCATGTTAAATATCGATGATCCCGCAGCGACAGAGAAGACGCCTGCAATATGGCGGTTAGGTTTTCGCCCCTTCTTTCTCGGTGGCGCCTCCATTGCTATGCTCTATATTCCCTTATGGCTGGTGACCTGGTTTCTGCCGCAATATAGCCTGTTTCAGAGTGAATTTTGGGTTAAAGTCGTGCCGTTATGGTGGCATCCCCATGAGATGCTGTTCGGCTTCGCGCTTGCTATCGTATGCGGCTTCCTGCTGACCTCGGTACAGACCTGGACCAATCAGCCCGGCATGAAGGGCTGGCCGCTGGCCGTCACCTTCGGTTGTTGGTTGTCCGCCCGCTTGTTATTGCTTTCACCTTTTGAGATCCCCTTGTGGCTGCCGGCGTTGTTTGATTCTCTGTTCCTGGGTTTCACCGCTATTAAGCTGTGGCGCTGCATCTATAAAGTTAAGCAGTGGCACAATATCGGCTTTCCTATCATGCTGGCTATTGCACTAGGAATTAACCTTCTCAGCTATTACGCACTCAGTGAGCGAAATTTTACCCTGAGCAATCATATCTGGCAGGCCATGCTATGGTGGTTGGGACTACTAATTACCATAGTTGGCGGACGTGTGATCCCCTTCTTTACCGCGATTAAGATAAAGCAGACTAAACCTACGCCTATCACACTTATCGAGCGCTCAGTCATTGTAGTGATGGCGCTGCTGGTGGTTCAGGCGATCACCAAGTTGATGCCTTCGGCACTTGAGCAGGCACTGTTAATTACCGCCGGGTCACTTCACCTCGTTCGTTGGTTACGCTGGTTTCCCCATAAGACTCTGAAAGAGCCGATGTTGTGGTCTCTGCACTCGGCCTATATCTGTTTGCCGATCACCTTGTTTGCGTTGGCCTGGAATGTAAACGACCTCAATGCCTACCGTCATCTGTTGCATCTGTTTGCCATAGGCACGCTGGCCGGGATCTGCTTATCTATGATCTCTCGCGTGTCACTCGGGCATACCAGCCGTAATATCTATGAGGGGCCTAAGATGGCGATAGCCTTTATCTGTCTGCCAATCGCGGCAATGTTCAGGGCTGTGGTACCACTGTTTTTTCCTGAACAGTCTCAGCTGTGGTTATGGTTAGCCGGGTCTTTCTGGTCGGTGGCTTTCGGAATGTTTGTCTGGAATTACGCGGCTATTCTGTGTCGCCCCAGAGTCGATGGGCGTCCGGGCTGATGCTTATTAACTGGCTTTATTACAGTCGATAATGGCTGACTTTCGATGAAAGATGTTTTATCTGTTTTACCTATTAAATGTTGGATTTAAGATGATCTCTATACAAAAAAATAAAATGAAGGCGCTGGCGTTTCTGAGTCTATGCTTCTCAGTTTTTGCTGTTAGTCTGCCAGTATCTGCAGGAGCGCAAGGGAAGAGTGTCGATGCTAAGCTCGATAACGCCATGCAGGAGAAGTTTCCCAACCAGTATAAGAGTTGGCTGGCCACATCTGAGCAGACCGAGCGACAAGATATGCTGGCGAGTTATCCCGCTGCCATTATTTTGTGGGCAGGTTCCTCTTTTGCAAAAGAGTATCATAGCCCCCGAGGCCATCACTTTGCCGTCGCCGATGTTACTCATACTTTGCGTACCGGAGTGGCGGTGGCTGAGGGGGAGAAAGGCCTGTCAGCCAGCTGTTGGACCTGTAAATCACCGGATGTTCCCCGCTTAATCGGTGAGCTCGGTGTCGAAGGCTTCTCGGCGAAAAACTTTACCGATTTAGGTACCGAAATTCAGAGTGTGGTCTACTGCACCGATTGTCATGTGAAAGGCTCTGCCAAGCTGGCATTGCCACGTCCACATGCACAAGACGCCATGACTAAGGCTCATATACCGTTCGATAAGCAGGATATCAATATGCAGGGGGCACAGGTTTGTGGTCAATGTCATGTGAGCTACTATTTTCAGCCTGAACGCAGTAACAAGGTCAATATTCCCTGGATCTTTGGCAACAATGCAGATGATATCGAGAAGTATTATGACACCAGACGTTTCTATGAGTGGATCCATCCTATCTCTAAGACGCCTATCCTCAAGGCACGTCACCCTGAGTTTGAACATTGGAGCCGAAGTGAGCATGCCAAGCAGGGCGTAACTTGCATTACCTGTCATATGCCCGCTACCAGTGATGATAAGGGGAATCAATTTACCAGCCATAAAGTCAGTAAGGCGTTAGAGCATTACTCTCAAGCTTGTCAGGGGTGCCACGGAGATAAGGCGGCATTACTGCAGACGCTGGAAACGGGTAAACATGAGATAGAAGCTAAGGCCAGAGAGGTGGAAGGACTATTGGTTAAGGCTCATTATGAGGCGCAGGCGGCCTGGGATGCAGGTGCGACCTGGCCTATCATCAATGACGCCCTTATGGCTATTCGCCATTCACAATGGCGTTGGGATTTTGCCATGGCATCCCACGGATTATATGCCCACAACCCAAGTGAGGGGCGTGAGCTGTTAGACACCGCAATCGAGCAAGCCAAATATGCACGCACAGCGCTGGCGGAGATCTTAAAAATGCTTGAGGTGAAAGAGGTTAATTACCCGGATATCAGTACCAAGGAGAGTGCTCATAAGGCGGTTGGGATATCACTCGATACCTTAACTCAGCAGAAAAAGGCGTTTCTCAAGGAGGAGGTGGATAAGCACTGGTCAGAAGTGAGTCGCCACGGTTATGAGTAAGGGGTAAGCCAGAGTTATTGTAAGCCTGAGTTACTGGCAAATAGTTATTAAAACCAGTAGTCAGTAATAAGCAACCGATAACCATTGGCCGGAGTGAAGCGGTGTCCCGTTTTTGCTCCGGCTAATTGCTTTTAAGAACGACTATCCACGGATAAATTAATCAGTAATACCCGTTAACGATGTCTATCGGGGAGTGATCCCAGAAAGCGCTTCCGAATCGAAAGCGCCCTCGTTTATCTTATAGCTCCTGCCACCAGTCCTGTCACTGCGAGAGTGGCCACTGCTCGCTGTGGGTTTTCTGCATGCTTTTTATCAACATGTAGATGCAGGTTGTGATGAGACAGCCTCCCAGATAGAAGATGATGCCATCGGGGGAATCAGACAGATTCGCCGCGAACAATGGCCCCAATACTGAACCCACACTATAGCTGAGTAACATAATTTCGGTTGCTGAGACTATTTTTGCCACCGGTAGCGCATCACAGGCCAATGTGATTGCAATCGGATATAGAGCAAAACTACAGGCACCGAGGATGAGGTAGCTGGTAGCAATAACCACAAAACTTTGCGCCTCTAACACGCCAATTACACCTAATGTACCGAACAGACAGAACAGTGCCATTAACAGGCTTTTGCTTACCCGTGTAGAGAGATGGCTGACAAGAGGCTGGACTAACATTCCGCCTAAAATGATAACCGCCATCAGCATACCCGTCTGGCCTGCACTCTGAACCTGATTGCTGATATACACAGGCATTAGGCCATATATCGGGCCCAACAATAAACCAGATACTAAACACCCCAAGATGGCCGGGCGGCTCATTCCCTTCAGTTCACAAAGCTTCATCTTTTGGTGCTGCTCGCAGCTTGGCTGACCACGCTTTATCAGTAACGGCGGCAATATCGCCAGCATCAATAGCCCGATAACGGTTAAGTATGGGGTGATACCACCGATACCTACAGGAGCTATAGCCAGCTGTCCTAAGGCGCTGCCGCCGTAGAGTGAAGTCATATATAAGCCCAGACGTTTAGCTCTCTGCTTGCTGCTATCGGCCATCAATAACCAGGATTCGATCACTACAAATACTCCGGCAACGGCAAAGCCTGCTATGAATCTTGCCATTAACCATACCCTCGCATCGGGCATTACCAACATAGCGATAATCGTCAGGCTCAGCGTGCTAAGAAAGATGACCAGTGCGATTCTGTGTCCGGTTCTCGATACCAGATTCTGGATGCTGGTTGCACCTGTCAGTATGCCCAGATAAAAAATACTGGCCAGCCAGGGCACCAGAGACTCACTGAGTCCGAATGACGGTAATGAAAGTGGGATCAGACTCATTAAAAAACCAGAAGCAACAGCAAAAAATGATAGTCCAGATACTGGAACTAAAATGCTGTTTATTGACTGTTCGATGCTTATTTTTCTCACTTTAACTCCTTTAAGGTTGCTATTTAGCTGGCTTTTGATTGATTTGGTGTTGGAGTCTGATTTTTCGGTGTCAGCCCAATTTTTCGCGAATTTAAATCTCTTTTGTTTGGAAGTAAAGAAGAATTGGTATCTGGCAGGTTAATTATTGTTTAACTTAGGCCTTTGGTCTTTAAGTGTGTGTTTAGTAGGGTTTTTGTTGTTTGTGCGTGTGTCGAGCACCCCAATATTAAATATGGTGAGCTTGGAGGTGTTCCGTTTTCACATGAGAACGCTTGCATTTCCCCTCTTGTAATTGAATGTATTTTATTTAGGTGTTATCTGCTGTTTTTGCTCTTTGATTTGCTTGTAAACGGCGGCTTCGTTGGTGATATGATTCGAGGTTTGCGAAAGCGTTGGTTTTGCTTGGGTTTGTAATGGAGGTTTGTTATGGCACTTTGATATATTTCGACTTCGCCGAATGGGTAAGGAGAGAGGCAGGATTTAATCTAAGCTCGTTAATTAAGGTGTTAAATCGAGGAGATGCAGTTTTTAGCGACAGTTAGCGGTATGGAGGTGTTGTCTGAGAGCTGAGCTATACGTTATCGCCGAAGAGGGTGACGTGGATATTATAGGACTCACCAGCTCATTGAGTCTGATGTCTCTTTGGTATTCTTATTTTTAAATACTGGTACTTTTAAATGCAGGTACTTTTAAATGCTGGAACGGCAAACGAATGGACCAAGCTTAGCCCTGTTTGCAGTTATAACATAGGGTGTTTAAGGCAATGGAGAGATGAGTATAAAGTAAGGTACGTCAAAATTGCGTCAAAACTGGAGGTGATAAATTTTAATTTTGTGTTTTTGTTGTGTAGTTAGAAGATCCCCGTTAAGAGCGTTTATCGGTTAACGCAATTTAAGTAAGGTTATGGTTACGAGTTTTACAAATTGTAACTTTTGCTTGTAGCTCTGGTTTATAGCTCTGGTTTGTAACTCTGGTTTATAGCTCTGGTTTGTAGCTCTGGTTTGTAGCTCTGGTTTATAGCTCTGGTTTATAACTCAGGTTTGTGATTCTGAATTTAAAATGACTGCAGATAATGCTGATTGAGTGTGAGATGGTGAGGAAATGGAAAAATTAACATTCTTTCCGGAGTGTGAGACTGGCGAAAGCAACGCTCTGGCCGAAAGTATTCTCAATAACATTAAGCTTCCTATTGCCGAACATGGCTTCGGTGGATTCTGGTTTCAGGGTGTTGCCAAGAGTGCCTATCAAGATTACCTGAAGAACAGTCGAAAGAGCCTGCTGACACGAAGGGTGCTGAGAAGTCGTGGAGGTGTGTTTGCTTCATCACCTAAGGTTGAGCAGTTACATGAGCAATACGTGACACGCGTCGCGCCTACAGATATTAACTTTGGCGAAGCCTTGCGGCTGGAGTCCCCCTATTGCTATGTTCTGTGCGAAAATGGGCAGCCGAATAAAGCGAGAAAACTCTTTAATCGTTATGGGGTCAATACCGTTCTGAGTTGGCCGTTGAAACATTTTGCATCGGACGCCTGGAGCGGGCGTTTCACCTTGCTGTCCAAGCACTCTTTCGATGAGTTAGACCTGACCGGTTTAGAGCCCACACTCAAGCACGCTCAGATGAGTCTGTTTGAGCATTTTCATAATGAAATAAATCCTTATCGGCAAAATAATCTATTTAACCAGACGGCAATCAAGGCGTTAAAAATGGCGGCTACAGGACTCCATAATCATGAGATCTCACAGGAACTGCATATTACGGTTCGTGGTGTGGAGTACCATCTCGAATCCATGAGAAATAAGTTGTCGGCCAGTAACAGGGCTAATTTGGTTCACATTGCACATCAACTGGAAATTATATAGCGCATGTTAGTTCTCCTCGTCGAAGATAATCGTCTGCTGGCCAAGAATATAATTCATTATCTGGAGCTAAATGAGATCGAGTGTGATTATGCCGAGACACTCGCTCAGGCCGAACAGGTCATATTCAGTCGTACTTTCGATGCGATAATACTCGATCTGAACCTGCCCGATGGCGACGGTATTAGTGCGTGTAAAAAATGGAAAGAGCAGTGCATTCTCGCACCTATCATCATGCTCACGGCGCGGAGTAACCTGCAGGATAGACTGTCAGGTTTTGAGGTTGGGGCCGATGATTATCTGGTGAAGCCTTTTGCAATGGCTGAGTTGGTGGCGCGCCTTAGAGTGGTCTCGCAGCGGCGACCTTCCCCCAAGTTACTCTCAATCGGAGAGCTGGACTTAGACTTTGCCGGGCATCATGCACACAGGCTAGGTCAGCAGTTAGCACTATCTCGCACCGGATGGCAGATCCTTTCTCTGCTGGCCCGCAGGAGCCCTGAAACGGTCGAACGGGAGGAGATCGAGCGACTACTTTGGCCCGATAGTTTACCCGACAGCGATAGCCTGCGAAGTCATATTCATCTGCTTAGGAAAATTGTCGATAAGCCATTCGAGCAGAAACTTATCCATACGATTCGGGGAATAGGCCTATGTTTAAAGGTAGACACAGATGAAGCCTAAGCTCAGTTTAAAGCGTGTCTATCAGGTCTATGGCCTATGTTTCCTGGCGATAACCCTGATTATCAATAGTTTCATCCCGTTGTGCATGATGTGTACCGGCATGTTCAGCATGCATGACATTACCATGAGCAATGCGGCTCAAGCGGCAGCGCTCTATACCAGCCCGAGAAACAATGTCTTTCAGACGGACAATATCACGGTATTCCCCAGTTGGGAGTCGGTGCCGGATAGGGTGAAGGCAATCAATGGTGGTGTAGCTCCAGATAAGCCACAAAATGTGAAGCATCAACATACCGATGGGCAGTTTATCGATGCCTTGATGTTACATCAGGGGCAAGATGGTCAAGAGAGCTATGTGTGGCTGCATTACAACGCCACTCACGATCTTGAGTTTGCGCCGAAAAATATGGCGGCCATCTGCCTGTTAGTCATCATGACGTTTACCGTGAACGCCATTCTGGCCTGGTACCTACAGAGCCGGGTGATTTCGCCGGTGCATGAGATTAGCAGGGCGATAAAACAACACGACTGGCAGAAGATGCAGCAGCTTCGCTTCCCTAAACAGTGCTATGCCGAGTTGCAGTCGATCGTTGATGCATTGGACAGCTCCATTAAACAGCTCAAGGAGGCGCAGCAGCGCGAGCTATCTTTCCTGCGGTTTGCCAGCCATGAGCTCAGAACGCCGATCGCCATATGTCAGTCGTCATTCGATATTCTGACCCTGGAGCAAGGGCACCTGACAGGGCCTACCCTACATGCCAGTCAGGCAACGACTCAGATGAAGTCGATCACCGAAACCTTATTGTGGCTAATGAGTTCAGATTGCAGTCCGATGGATAGCTGTAATGTAAAGCTGTCAAACCTGCTTAATCGCGTCGTCTATGATCAGAAATATGCTCAGGGAAGTGAGGTACCGGTAGAGTTGAAGTGCGATGAGACAGAGCTGTTCGTGCTCAAGGAGCCCCTGACCATTGTGTTGAATAACTTGGTGCGTAACAGCTTAGAACATGGTGCCAAAGGCATTGCCATTGAGCAGGAAGGTAATCGAATCGATATCGTCAACCCGCTGTCTCAGCATAACTCCAGCGGATTCGGGCTGGGCTTGATGTTGGTTGAAAGGCTGGCAAAGCAGCTCAATTGGCACTACTCAACCAGCAACGATCATAACTCCTTCAGGGCTACGCTCATCATACGCCCTTCATAAAGACTCATGAGTCCCTGGTTATGACAATGCGCTCATAGTCGGGGGAGCTCTTTACGCTGGGTGAAACACTTTACTCATTCTAGTGTTTAACTGTATTTTCTAATTACAGACTTTAGAAACTTCACTAGCTAATATTGTTCAATTAATATTAATTTCTGAACTAATTGAATCTGAATTAACAACTGTCTGGGAATGATTTTGTTATTTGTTTATATAACCTACGTGTTGCCTATTGTTTTTGACGTTATTTTCACAAAAGTATTTGAGTACTTATTTTATTTTGACGTAATTTTCACATAGATAGTGAAGTTGTTTTTTATGTTGTTTGACTTTATGCCTGTTTTACTTCTCTAACCCACACACTTTATATGAGTTGGAATTATTAATGGAGCTGGCTCACAAAGAATATTAATTATTTCTTTATCCTATTCAGGAATCTTGAAATTAAGGAATATTTTAATGAAAAAGCAACTTGTCACAGCATTGGCAGCCTTGGTTATGGCACCTGCAATGTCCGCAACCTCGGTCGACTTGGGATACAAGGCACACACCTCAGATACTAAGTCGGATAACGGTGGGGCATATGACCAACCTTTTCTTAAATTGACACATTTCAATAAAGCCGACTGGGGTACGCTACTGGCGTATGTGAAGCTTGAAAATCCGGGTGAAGTGAAAGACGCTCAGCACGGTAAAGATGGCAAGCTGACCGTTAAGTCACTGCTAATCGTCGATAAGCAGATTGCAGATACAAGTTACAACTTTTGGGGACAGAACTTCCTGGTCTCTAACCGTACAGTGATGGAAGACAATTTCTATCTGGGTGTTACGACCAACCGTAAGTATGGCGATCTCTTCATCAATGCCGGTGTTGGCCTGAACTACTCTGCAGCCCATTTCGATCCTACCGGAGCGAACTTCGACGGCATCAGTGGCTATGCCGCGGTGATCAACGCTCGTTATCCTTTCTCGGCTATGGGGCTTAAACACTCCCTGTCTGTCAACTATGAAGGGCAGATCGACCGTGATGAAGAGCATATGAGTACCTTAGGCTACGACAGCTACGGACACCAGATCATCACCACGCTAAAGACAAGCATGACCGATTCTCTCTATACCAAGTTGCATATGACCCATTTCGACAGCTGGGGTTCGGCACCTAACGATGGCATCGAGTATGGCGTCGCAGTTGGCTTTACCTTCTAGTACCAGACTGAATTAACAGGAATAATAAAGTGATTAAAAAAACAATTATCGCCAGTGCAATTGTGGCACTGGTTATGGGCTGCTCTGTAAAAGAGGCTGACCAGCTAACGAAGAGTGAAGGCTCTGCATTCGGTAAACATGGAGAGATCCAAGTTCAGACTGAGACTAAAAATGGCCAGCTGGTCGATATCAGTGTCCTGAAGCAGAATGAAAATAAGGTGTTGGCGGCGTCGGTATTTACTGAAATGAAAGATGCGATGATTGCCAATAACAGTACCCAAGTCGACGGTATCAGTGGTGCGACGATCACCAGTGGTGCGTTTAAAGAAGCTGTCGAGACCTCTCTTGCCGCTGCGGGCGTCACCTTAGTGGCCGGTATGGCCAAGAACAATGAACAATCAAAAGAGCTGCTTGCCAGTGAGCAGAATTTTGATGTGGTGGTTATTGGTTCAGGCGGTGCAGGCTTCAGCGCCGCTATTACGGCTAAAAATGCCGGGGCTAATGTGGTGATCATCGAGAAGATGCCAACTGTCGGTGGTAATAGCTTGATCACCGGTGGGCAGATGAACGTGCCGGGTAACTGGGTGCAGAAGAAGATGGGCATCGAAGATGACATCGAGCTGTTTGTTAAAGATACTCTTAAGGGCGGCGACTATCTGGGGGATCCTGAGATGGTGCAGCTCCTGGCCGAGCAGGCACTTCCTGCCGCAGAGTGGCTAAGGGATTACATCAAGGTCGATTTCTACAAAGATCAGCTATTCCAATTTGGTGGTCACAGCGTTAAGCGTGCCCTGATCCCCCGTAATCATACGGGCGCCGAATGGATCAGTAAGTTTATGGCAAAAACCGATGAACTGCAGATACCTATCCATACCCGCACGACAGCAACGGCGCTGATTAAAGATCAGAATGGACGAGTGATTGGTGTCGAAGCCGAGAAGAATGGCCAGAAGATCATCTATAACGCCGAGCGCGGTGTGATCATGGCAACCGGCGGTTTCGGTGCTAACGTGGCGATGCGTACCAAGTATGTCCCTGAGTTGGATAACCGTTACGGTACGACCAACGCACGCGGTATCATGGGCGACGGTATCGTGATGGCTGAGAAGCTGAATGCAAAGACTCATAACATGGAGTCAATTCAGACATACCCTATCTGTCATATCGATACCGGTGTGATCTCTTTGATTGCCGATTCTCGCTTCTTCGGGGCAATTGTAGTCAACAAGGAAGGTCACCGTTTCGTCGAAGAGTTGGAACGTCGTGATGTCATCAGCCGTGCAATCCTGGCTCAGACCGAGCAACAGGCCTATGTTCTTTGGGGTGGTGAGATTGAAGATATTGCCGGTGTTGTCTCGGTTCATAAAGATGAGTTCGGCGAGCTTAACCGTAAAGGCATGATGTATAAGGCTGATTCAATCGAAGAGCTGGCTAGTAAGTTTGGTATCGACGAGAAGGCACTGATGGCTCAGGTTGGCCGTGTAAATCAGTTTGCTAAAGCGGGTGATGATAAAGAGTTTAATCATCGTGGCGGACTGAAGACTATCATGAAGCCTCCTTTCTATATGTTGGTGGCTAAGCCTTCTGTTCACCACACTATGGGGGGCTTAATGACAGATACCCATACCCGTGTGCTCGATACCCAAGGTAAGGTGATTGCTGGTCTGTTTGCGGCCGGTGAAGTTACCGGTATGACCCATGGATCTAACCGTCTTGGTGGTAATGCCATTACAGATATTACCGTGTTCGGTCGTATCGCTGGTAAAGAAGCAGCTGCGCAATAATCGATAGTATCTGCATAACGATAATATGCCGTTCACTGAGGTGAACGGCATTTTTTTTACCACGATAAGACCCGTTTTTGAACTTGAATATGAGGCCAGTATGAGACTCTTAGTGATGAGATGGTTGAGTGTGAGTGGGTTAATATCCCTTTTGTTAGCGTCTCAGGCATGGGCGCATATCAATATCGAGCAGATCACCGGTAATACTATGGGGACCACCTACACGATACAGCTGCGCCTGCCAGGCAGTTTGGTGACAAAACAACAGGTAAAGGCGTTAGTGGAGCTGGAGCTGGAGAGGGTGAACCGTGCGCTGTCGGTTTACCGTGCAGATTCTGAAATATCTGAATTTAATCTGAACGATACCGGAAAACCTATCCCGGTATCTGAGAGGCTTTGGGATGTGCTACAGATATCCCGGAACGTATCGGCGAAAACCTATGGTGCGCTCGATGTGACCTTAGGTCCCGTGATCGAGTTCTGGGGTTTTGGTGCTAAGCCCAGAGAGCTGCAACATAAAGACCGTGGTCAGCTGGAACTGGCTCGCTCTAAAACGGGCATGGACGGCTTTACCCTGGACTCGCAAGCCGTGACTAAAGTGATAAGAGGGCTGGAGATCAACCCCTCGGCGGTGGCGAAAGGTTACGGCGTCGATCGAGTTGCCAAAGTGCTAGATGGCGCAGGTGTGGTTAATTATCTGGTAGAGGTAGGCGGAGAGGTGCGAACACGTGGGGTTGGTGTCAGAGGAAGAGATTGGAAAGTTGCCGTGACCCGACCGCAGAAATTCAGCCTGGAGATACAGGAGCTTATCAAGCTTAAAGATATGTCGATGGCGACTTCGGGGAGCTATGTGAATTATATCCAGAGCGATGACAGACAACTGAGTCATATCATAGATCCGACAACCGGGATGCCGACAGTGGGTAGCTTAGTATCGGCGACCGTGCTTCATCGCCGGTGCGCCATAGCCGATGGGTTTGCGACCGCCATGATGATTTTGAGTGTGGAGAGGTCGATACAGTTAGCCAATGAACTCGGATTAGCGGCCATGTTGATCGAACAGACAGACATGGGACTGAAGACCTATTTCAGTGACGCAATATATCCTTTCCTGGTTAAACAAGACGAGTTTTAGCATGGTACTTAATGCAAAATTTCAGCATCTTAATCATCATGTTTTGTTGGAGGAGGGTGAGGTTCAATGGAGTTTGAGAAAACACTGCGCACAATTGTCGCTCTAAGCGCCTTGGTGCTGCTGGTATCCAGTCTGAGTCTGGCTGTGCTTACGATATAAACGATACAAATATCTAATTAAAGTAGGGTTAAGTAAATCAAGAGAACAGAGCCTTAGTGAAAGGCTCATAAATGCCGGGGCGGTATCTAGCAATATTCTTGTGTCTACCTTTTGCGCCAATGACGCAGTTTGGACATCTTTGTGCGTAGATCTCTGTCGGTGATACTCTCTAATTCATCCCAACCACGTCTGGCGATCGCTTCCAGCTGTAACTTGGCGCCTAAGTGGATATCACTTATTCCAACTTGTATCTCTGCCTGATCGGTGGAAAGTCTGTTATTTGTTGCTGACGATATTTGATAAATATCTCTCGCCTCTTTACCTTTTTCTTGTAGATTCCTGATAATTTTATCTTCACCTAGTGGCATGAACATCGACTCCATTGATGATAAATATATTTTATTAACTCTCTGTTGAGGCACTTTATTTAATTCGTAATATTAAGGCTGAATTTATATCGGGTAGTTTATCTTCATAGTGATACTCACAATGCGATGGTTTCGATAATTATTAAGCCTGTTATGTAGCATTAATTATATAGAAGATATGTGTTGTTAGGTATTTATTAGTGGTTAGTATTTCTAATAAGGTTATTAAGGTAAGCTTATAATGGGATGTTTATTATCCTATTTAGTAATAATTATTTCTGGACAAGATGTCTTGTAGACGAAATTTTAGCTCAACCTTGAAGGTATGCCTTGGAGGTGAGGATGTTCAATCCTAGGTTCAGATAACCCTGTTTAACATTCTATTATCAATTTGTTATTCATTCACGGGGCAATTTGTCACTGATAGTAGATTAAGCCTGAAAAGTTACCGACACAGGTGGCAAAAAACAGATAAATCGCTTGCTCCTAAGTCGTTAATAGCAATAATTGCCCAGCTTACCAAATGATCTTCTGTTACTGCTAATTCAGCATTTATGTTACTGCCCGGAATTATTATGATGTTTAAAACCTGCTCTGTCCGCTTAATGACAATTGTTACCTTACTTATATCGAGTCCACTTATTGCCGATGAACTTTCTCCCTTCGATGAGATGAGTGGTCAGTTGAATATTGCCGGTGGCACCGCGCATATTCCGGTGATGAAGAGGGCTGCGAGACAGATCATGGGGCATAACCCGGATATTCGTATCACCATCGCTGGTGGGGGATCGGGCGTCGGTGTACAGCAGGTGGCTAAAGGGTTGGTTGATATAGGTAATACCGGCCGAGCCTTAAAAAACAAGGAGATGAATTTAGGACTGAATTCGTTTGCTTTCGCTATCGATGGTGTTGCCGTGATCATTCATCCGGATAACCCAGTCAATGATCTAAGTCAGCAACAGATTATTGAGATTTATCAGGGACAAATTACTAATTGGCGTGAGCTTGGTGGTCAAGACCGACAGATACACCTCTTTAGTCGCGATGAAGCGAGTGGTACCCGCTCTGTGTTCAGTAAGAAGTTGTTAAAAGGCGCACAACTAGCGGCAAACGCAAACATAGTGCCATCCAACGGTGCGATGAAAACCGCTGTGTCACAGGATAGCGGTGCTATCGGTTACAGTAGCGTCGGCTACATTGATGAGATGGTAAAAGCACCAACTTATAACCATATCATGCCGACCCAAGAGGCTTGCGCTTCAGGGGAGTATCCTGTGGTGCGCCGTTTATATATGAATACCAAGGGCGCACCCGAGGAGCTGACTCAGGCGTTCATCGATTACATCTATAGTAAGCAAGGTGCAAAGCATATCCAGGCATCTGGTTATATTGCTCTCGATGCAAAACCATAAGCTTACGCTAAAGCAAAACAGCTGGATGCAAGGCTTGCTGATGACCTTAGTGGTCACCAGCGGCCTGTTGCTGTTTGCTCTGTTTTGCTTTTTGATTTGGTTTTCTCTACCGGTTTTCTTTACTGAAACGACTTCAGTTTTCAGTCTAAAATGGCAGCCGGAGCAGGGGCATTTTGGCATCCTGGCCATGGTCTTCGGTACCCTGTTACTGGCTTTTATCTCTACATCTGTGGCCTTTATTATCGCCATGGGGCTCAATAGCTTCTGCCTTTTATCGCGTCGACGTTGGCTGGTTACTCTGTTGCGAACTCTGCTTAGATTTATGGCCGCAATACCAACCGTAGTCTATGGTCTGGCGGCTCTTTTTCTTCTTCTACCCCTTCTGCGAAATGGCCTTCAGCTGGGTTCTGGTTACAGTTTATTTGCCGCTGTCTGCATGTTGATATTGCTCATTTTACCCGTTATCTGTGTCATGCTGGATAACATTACTGCGCCGTTATGGCAGCAATATGCGCTGGGTGCTCAGGCATTGGGTTTTAGCCCTGAGCAAATCTATATGCAGGTTATTCTGCCCCATTGCAGGGTCAATATAGGTGGCGCTGTGTTACTCGGATTTAACCGTGCAATAGGGGATACCATGCTTCCCTTGATGTTGGCAGGTAATGCGACGCAATTGCCTTCCGGAGTCTTCGATGCCATTCGTAGTCTGACTGCACATATCGCCTTAGTGATCGCGACCGATCAAGGCAGTGAAGCCTATAACTCCTTGTTTGCTGCTGGAATGCTGCTGTTAATGTGTAGCGCATGCATCTGCTTGTTATCTCGTTATCTGATGGGACTGCAACGCCTGGGGCAGCCAGAATGAGTCGTTTAATAGGCTATTGGGGCAGGCTCTGTGCACTTTTTATTATCGGTATTATGCTGACTTTAATTGGTTTCATCTTGTTTAAGGGCTTGCCGACATTAGAGCTGTCACTTTTTTTCGGTGATACGGCGCCACTGGCCGCCATGATGGGATTGCAGCCTGTATGGGAAGGCATATGGCCTGCCTGTGTCGGCACTCTCACCGTTGTCTTATGTTCGGTTTCTTTGGCTTCGGTGCCGGGAGTTGCAAGTGGTATTTGGCTTGCGAGTGCGCCGGACAAGCCCGCTCAGAAAGTGTTTGGTTTGGCGGTTGATATTCTGGCCGGGATCCCGTCTATTCTTATGGGATTATTTGGTTTCAGCCTGATTTTACTTCTGCGGGGGAGTTTCTTTCCTCAGGCAAATGCAAGCCTTCTGCTTGCGTCGTTCTGTTTAGCCCTGCTTATTCTTCCCTATATTGCCTGCGCGACGCAAAACGCCTTGAGCAGCTTGCCAAAACAGCTGTCAGTTACCGGGGCAGCCTTAGGCATGACACAATGGCAAGTGACTTATCGTCTGCTACTTCCGCAAGCCAGCTCAGGAATAATGAGTGGGCTCATGCTGGCGATAGGCAGAGCTGCAGAAGATACAGCCGTCATCATGTTAACGGGGGCCGTTGCAAATGCAGGCTTACCCGGTGGATTACTGCAGCGATTCGAAGCATTGCCATTCACTATTTTTTATTACAGTGCCCAGTATCAGTCACAACAAGAGCTGAATATGGCATTCGGCGCGGCGTTAGTCCTGCTTACTGTCACTAGTATCATCTTTACTCTGCTCGCTGCCGTGAGCAGGCGCCGCAACCGCAATATATTCGGATCGGCAAATAGCCGGAAAAGGAACATATATGTCAGATAAGGTCCGGGATTTTGAAGATGTCGTCGGTTATCTTGAGGACGTTTCTATCCGCTTCAGTGATAAAACGATACTCAGGGATGTGAACTTACAGCTACTCAAGGGCCAGCTGCACATGCTGACCGGCCCATCGGGTTGTGGAAAAACAACCCTGTTACGGGCATTAAACCGGCTCAACGATTGCTTCGACAGGCATGAGATGAGTGGCAGTATTAGTTTGAAATTGTCCGAAGGTGAGGTCGATGTCCATCTACTTGCCCATAAGCATCTGCCTCTGCTGCGCCGAAAAGTCGGTATGGTATTTCAAATTCCCAACCTCTTACCCGGTAGCATCATCGATAACCTGCTATTGCCACTTAAGGTTGTTGCTGGGTTAGATTTGGCCCATGCCACGGCGCGCTGTGAGAATGTGCTGGTACGGGTGAAATTATGGAATGAGGTTAAAGATAGGCTTAATAATGATGCTTCCTCACTGTCCGGTGGTCAGCAGCAACGACTATGCCTGGCCAGAACCTTAGCGCTTGAACCTGAAATACTACTGTTAGATGAACCTACGGCTTCTTTAGACCCTGAAAATACTAAGGTGATTGAGGAGTTATTGGAATCGCTGAAACAGCAATATACCATGGTGATGGTGTCACATTCCCCCGCCCAGACTGTTCGGTTGGCGGATAAGGTATTCAGGCTGGATGGGCAGCAAGTTATCGGCGCTTAGTTTTATCAGCCAAGTTGGGGCGTTGATTATTAAATTGACGATTAACACCTGATCAAATATCGCAAAATGACCGGGATTTCAGAAGTAAAAATGAGTTTGTAATTGATGGATTACAATAGGAAATGTGTCTTTCATATCGAATTAGTAATGACACCTAACATTAATAGCTAACTTTAATCGCTATGAGTCTTAATCGGCGGATGAATTTTATGCAGGGAAATGCTAAATACACGACCATCGCTGCCTGGGCATCGGCGGTTGCCAGAGCGTTGAGAGCCTCGGGTATCGATCCTGAGAGCGTATTTGAAGAGGCTGGCTTATCATTAACCGAAATAGAAAGTGAGCCTGACTCTCGTATCGCGATAGAAAAAATGACCCTATTTTGGCAAGCGGTAGAAAGTACGACCGAATCATTGGCATTCGGTTTGACTGTGGGTCGATATGCTTATCCGATGCACTTCAGATCTCTGGGGTTGCTAATGATGACCTCTGAAACTCTGGCGCAGGCCTTCGAGCGTCTTCCCGATTATTACGCCCTGGTGAGCAACTCTGCCAGCATAAAGCTTCAAAGAACGCCGCAGCTGATTGGGTTTACGATTACACCGCTTAATGGGGTAGAGATCAGTGAGATGGCGATAGATGCATTTTTTGCAACCTTGATGCATCACGGTGAGCTGATGATTGGCCATTCGAATTTTATTCAAGCCGTTGAGCTTATCAGGGAGACTCCGAAGGATGTGAGGCCCTGGCAAACCTGTTTCAACTCCCCGGTCTCATTCGAACAGACAGCTAACTGTTTATGGATGGATAGAAATATGCTCGAGAGAGCCACTGTGATGGCCGATCCTAGCCAGGCGCTGAAGAATGAGCAGGCCGTTCGCCAATACCTTGAAAAGATGCAGGCTTTAAGCTGGCGCGAGAAAACCAGCCAGGTGATACATGCCATGCTGGTTGACGGTGAAGCCAGCTTATTTAAGGCGGCACAGATCTATAATTTGAGCGAACGCACCCTGAGCCGTTACCTCAAGAGTGAGGGCACAAGTTTTCGCACGATATTGCAGGAGAAGCGTAAGGAGCTGGCGCATTATTATCTGCTCAATAGTGATCTATCGATAACTCAAGTTGCAGACAAGTTGGGTTACAGCAGTCTGAGCAACTTCACCCGAGTGTTCCATTTATGGTACGGGGTAAGCCCTAGTCTGTATCGCCTCAGAGTTTGAGATTGGCGTAAAATGATAACCGCAATGTTGTTAACTTGTAATAGCTTGTGGTTAATTGTTACGTCAAAAGCAGAGTCATTATGTATCATTCCTATCGTTTAGTGCGAGTTCGTCATCTTTTCCCCATTGTGATGGGGCTACTTCTCACGGCCTGCCAGCCAGAACCCACTAATATCGCGATCGAAGACAGTACGCTGGCCGATGCTGATGGTTTTACACCGGCAACGGCATATACCAAGAGTGCGAATGCGGCGCTGTTAGCCGAGTTGCCTTTCGATAATAAACAGGACTTTGCCGATGCCAGCCGTGGTTTTATCGCTAAGCTCCCTGCCCTGAGGGTCGAGGGTGGCGAGGGTGATACCATCTGGGATATGCCCGGCTATGACTTCATCGATGGCGAGGCACCTGTCAGTGTCAACCCAAGTCTTTGGCGACAAGCCAGTCTTAACAATATTCACGGGTTATTCGAAGTAACTAAAGGGGTCTACCAGATCCGTGGCTTCGACCTGGCGAACATGACGATCATCGAAGGTAAAACTGGTTGGATCGTGGTAGACCCGCTGACTACGGCCGAAACGGCGAGTGTTGCTCTCGAGTTTGTGAATAAACAACTGGGCAACAGGCCCATCTCTGCCATCTTGTTTACCCATAGTCATATGGACCACTTTGGTGGTGCCTTGGGTCTGTTGGGCGAGCCCGATAAGGCAGAACTGAGCAATATCGATATCCTGGCGCCGGCGGGATTCATGCATGAGGCAACCAGTGAGAATGTCATGGCGGGAACGGCCATGAGCCGCCGTGCCATGTATATGTATGGTAAACGCCTTCCGCGAAGTGCCAGGGGACATATAGACTCAGGCCTTGGCAAGTCGCCCGCATTTGGTACCTTCGGTATTTTGGCTCCGACAATCACGATAGAGAAGGATGAGTCGAGGGTGATCGATGGGGTTAACTTCGAGTTTCAGATTGTCTCCGGCTCGGAGGCGCCGGCCGAGTTTACCTTCTCTCTGCCTGAGCTCAATGCCTATTGCGGCGCAGAGCTGGTTTCCAAGACGATGCACAACCTCTACACGCTCAGAGGAGCCAAGGTTCGGGATGCACTGCAATGGAGTCGCTCCATCGATGAGGCATTGACAAACCAGGGAGGAGCCGAGGTCTATTTTGGTAGCCATCATTGGCCAATCTGGGGACAGGAGGCTATCGCCGACTTCTTAGAGAAGCAGCGTGATACCTATAAATATATTCATGATCAATCGGTTCGTATGCTCAATGGAGGGTTAACCCCAAATGAGATAGCCGAGCAGATCCGGATGCCGCCATCGCTATCGACGACCTTTGCCAGCCGTGGCTACTATGGCAGTGCCAGGCATAATGCCAAAGCCGTGTATCAAGCCTATTTAGGTTGGTATGACGCCAACCCGGTAAACCTTAATCCACTACCCGATGAGCAATCTTCCGGAAAATATATCGAGTTGATGGGGGGCAGCGATGCCGTGCTTAAGCATGCCAATGCCGCTTTCGATAAAGGTGAGTATCGCTGGACGGCAGAGCTGCTTAATAAGCTGGTTTTTGCCGACAGTACCAATACACAAGCTAAAGAGTTACTGGCTAAGAGCTATGATCAGCTGGGCTATCAGTCTGAATCGGCCCCCTGGCGTGACGTTTATCTGTCAGCGGCCTATGAGCTGCGCCATGGGAGCCCGGATAAGGGGATCGATCTGGCTTCGATGAAACAGATATTACTGCGATCGCCGGTAGAAAATTTCTTACAATCCATGGCCTCAAGGGTCATAGGGCCCGAAGCCTTCGGCGAGCGGTTTACACTTAATATCAATTTTACCGATCTGGGTGATAACTATGTGCTACAGCTTAAAAATTCGGTACTTCACCACAAAAAATCGCCAAAGGATCTGAGTGCCGATGCGACACTCAATATCAGTCACGAACTTTTTGTCGAACTCATCATTGGCAGTGCGGGAGTATCGGATCTGTTGTTTTCTGATGAATTGAATATCGAGGGGAGTAAAGTGGATTTGGTGAGTTTTCTCACCTTGCTGGATAAGCCTAAAGGTGTGTTTAATATCGTAACACCTTAGGTTTGCATTTGGCTCAGCATCGATGAGCCCGTGACTGTGCGGGCTCAGCTTCATCTATATTAGCCACAATTTTTAATCAATTTCCAGGGCGACCATTTTCAAAGGATGGTTGCCGTCACATTGATAAGGAAATCTTCTTCATTATTAGCCGCTATTTTTAATTAATTGTTTTTAATCAACTTTCGTTAATCAACCTTTGTTAATCGATCATTCTAATCAATTTCCAGAGCGACCATTTTCAGTGGATGGTTGCCATCACATTGATAAGGAAGTCTTCTTCATTATTAGCCGCTATCTTTAATCAACCTTTGTTAATCGATCATTCTAATCAATTTCCAGGGCGACCATTTTCAAAGGATGGTTGCCGTCAAACGATGGGAAGTCTTCATGGCAGTTTAACCAGCTATGACTGCTGACGGTGCGCCCCTGTTTCTCGACGCAACGAACCAGTGCGTTAAACCAAGTGTCACGGTCGACCTTAGCCACATTATTACAACAGACGATGGTGCCGCCTTTCTTGGTGGTTAACAGTGCAGGTTTGAACAGGCTTTGATAATCGTTGATCAGATCCACAGTGCCGAACGGGCTCTTGGCGAAACGAGGTGGGTCGAGAAAGACCAGGTCGAATTGCGTCGCCGGTAGCTTAGGATAAGCGGGCAGCTTCTGATTGCGTCGTCCACCGACCTTGAGCCCCGCGAGTTGCCGTAGCGCCGGGAAGGCATCACTTTGAATAAATTCACACACATCGGTGACATCATTTAGCTCGGCATTTTTCTTACCGGCGGCCAGGGCAAAAGAGGAGAAGTCGACATTGACGACTCGTTTAGCCCCACCGACTGCGGCGGCTGTGCCAATACCACAGGTATATGAGAACAGGTTGAGCACCGATTTGTTTCGGCTGTTGGCCTTAACAAATTCACGGCCGACACGCATATCCAGAAATAGCAGGGGATCTTGACCCTCGTGACGTAGCTTAGTGGTGAACTTGATGCCGTTTTCCTGCATCACCTGCTCCGATAGAGCGAAGGTCTCAGTTTCAGCGTTCAGGCTATTGAGTACACGAGAGTTCTTATTCGAGCGATCGTTATACACAACCGGAAGATCGGCGAATTGAACCAGAGAGGTCTGGATCTGTTCGAGTTCATCTTCGCTGAGTGTCTGATGAAAGGTCTGGATCAGCCATGCATCGCCATATCTGTCTATGTTTAAGCCATTGACCCCCTCGACTGTGCCATGAAATACCCGGAAACAATCGGTATTGTCTGCCATAACTTGGGCTAAGAGGTCTTGACGCTTTTCTAAAGCGTTGGCGAGTAGAGATGGAATAGACATGGTCATTATGCTCGTATTAAGTGCCGGGGATAGCAGGCAAGTATTGCGTGTATATACCCAAACAACCTCGAAATGCAGGATTTAGCATGTCGAGCATTTTTAAGTGGCTTGGGTAATTAATTGGGCGCATGATACCAAACATTAGCGGATAAATAACCTAGACTCGTTATCGGGGCATATTCATCACACTCTGTTCGTTGAGCCCTTACTTTGAGCCCTAAGCTGTGAACGCTGAAGAATTGAAGAGTAGGCAGGATGAAAATAGTACTGGTACATGGGATTTTTAATACGGGCCGGGTGCTTCGCTGGATGAAACGCCAGTTCGAAGCGCGGGGCTATGAGTGCTTCACGCCGACAATCGCCCCACTTGATGGTCGTCATGGCATCGAATACGCCAGCGCGAGTCTGAAGCAGCAGATAGAGGAGCGGTTCGGTGAGAAGGAACCGATTAGCCTGGTTGGTTTTAGTATGGGGGGAATCGTAGCGCGCCACTATCTGCAGATGTTAGGCGGCGCTTGTCGAACGGTAAACTTTTTTACCCTGTCGACCCCTCACAGAGGCAGCTACTGGGCCTATCTTCCCTATCCATCGAAGGGCATGAGACAGCTTAGGCCTGACAGTGCACTGTTGAGATCTCTGGATGCCGATGAAGTCAGCCTGCAGGGGGTCAAGGTGTTCTCATATTGGACGCCGATAGATTTCACCATAGTGCCGAGTTCGAGCTCCTATTGGCAGGTTGCTGAAAACAAAAAGTTTTTTATTGTGCTGCACCTGTCGGTCATTTTCAGTCGCAAAATTGTTACCGAGATCTTGAATAATCTCAGCTCGGAATAACTGTCGTTCGGGACAGGCTCGGCACCCGACAAGTGCCTCTTGCCGCTAAGCGGCAAGGCTCTGAGTTCAGTTGCTTATACCGAATATTATTAATTATGGCGTCGTTGTGTAAATATTCGCTGCCTCAAGGCGGGTAACGCCTCCAAAGAGCAGAGAATTAGCCCCGTCCAGATTAACGCGAAACTCACCGCTTTGACTTGATCGAAGTGCTCATTAAACAGCAGTACAGCTAATAGAAAGTGCATGCTGGGTTCGATATATTGCATCAGGCCTATCATAGATAAACTGGTACGGCTGATGGCTAAGGCGAAAAATATAAGCGGTAACAGGGTGACCGGTGCCGTACCCATATAGAGCAGCAGCTGAGATAGCTCACCGCCGAGTGCCACACTCTGATCCGATAGCCATAACCAAATGATGTAGAGGGCCGCGAATGGCATTAACAGCATGGCTTCTAGTGTCACCGATGTCAGAGAGTCGAAACGGATAAACTTCTTACACAGCCCGTAGAGGGCGAAAAATCCTCCCATGCTAAGTGCCAGCCAAGGCAGCTCTCCATAGCTATATACCATGTAGCCGATACCGGCAGTTCCCAGCATGACGGCGGCCTTCTGAGCCGAAGTTAGCTTATCTTTGAGAAATATAACGCCTAAGCCTATGGCGAAGAGGGGATTGATGAAGAAGCCCAGACTCGCCGCTAACACCTGACCGTGGGTGATGGCCCAGGTGAAGCTATACCAGGAGACGCACATGATAAGCGTAGCTAATCCGCACAGGGCGAGGGAGCGCTTATCGGACATCACCAGCCGCATTGAAGGCATTTTTTTACGCAAGAGCAGAAAGACCAATGCCATAAAGGGGACGGAGAAAAGGATTCGAAATGCCAACATCTCATTGATATCTGCACCGGGCAGGTATTGATAATACAGCGGCATTAATCCCCATAAGAGAAAAGAAAAAGCCGCAAGGGAGTTCCCCTGAATGGATGAGCGTACCTTACTGGTGTCAGTGGAGTGCATATAAAATTAGTCTGAGATGATTTAGGGTAGAAAAAGGCGGCAATTCTCTCATTGAAATGCCTATGAGTATGTGAGCTGGATCACTCAAATATATCATTTCTTAGTTACAGGTTCGCTTGTTAATGAGCTGATAAATATCATGTTTTGTAATGAAATGGTTGCGGTTGTTTCATTCATTGATGGGGGCGTGTGACTGCAGGGAGGAAAACACGGTTTGCCGCCTTTGGCTCTCTATCTAATCGAGTTAGTTTGTAACAGTCCGTTAACCATGCTTCCTTTTTTCTTCAGAGTCGATAGATTAGTCATGAGTATGAAATTGATTCGTATCCAACATTTAGAGGGAGTGTGTGGTTAATGGGAAGTGAGAAAAATGGATTTACAAATTTGGCACTGGCGGGGTTAACGGCTCTGATGATTTCATCGGGTGCTATTGCTGCCGATGGAGATGAGCCTGTCAGTATAGAAGAGCACACCATTCAGGCACCGTTTAATCTTACTCACCCGGTGCTTCCCGTCGATCTCTTGCCCTCTCCCGGCAAAGAGCTGGTTACCTTCGGCGTGGATGACAACCTGCAAAAGTGGTTAGGTATTTACACTTTAAACAGTGATAACCAACGCTATAGCCTATTTCGAAAATTACTACTGCCACCTTCGTTCTACTCCTTCGATATCAGTGATGAGAGTGATGAGAGTCAGAAGGTGCAGCGGCTCTATTTTCTCTCCAGTGAGCATATTGTTCAGTATCTGCCCCACAACAGTGCCGCCCCCTTCGATGTTATAGCCGATATTCAATCTATTACGCTGAAGAAACGGCCGGACTTTATCAGTCGCGGTGAATTCGTACGGGATCTTAATGGCGATAAGCTTGCCGATATCCTGATTAGCGATTTTTCACAGCTAAGGTTGCTGATAGGCAAGGACGAGGGGGGATTTGAAGAGCAGACCTTGCCGATAACGCCGCAGGTTAAAGTGAACAAGCGGGGCGCTGAGTATATCGAATCTAAGCTCTATATCAGTGATGCAAACCTCGATGGCCGCGAAGATATCATCAAGATTGCCGAAGGCGAGTTAGAGGTGTACCCGCAAAATGAAACCGGCATGTTTAACACTGTGGCGAGCTTTATACCCGTCAGGCAAGCTATCAGTGGTGTCGATTGGTGGAATAAGCGTGATGCCTATGGCGAGTCGTTAGATCAAAGCTCCTTGATATACCGGAAGGTGGAGGAGGTCAGAGATATCAATAATGATGGCATAACCGACCTTGTGCTTAGGTACACTAAGAGTTCCGGTGTACTGGATAGAGTCAATGATTATGAGGTCTTTCTCGGTGAAAACCGTAAGGGCAAGTTAACCTTCCCATCCAAAGCGAACAGTGTAGTGCATGCCGAGGGGACATTAACTGGTTTAGAATTTATCGATATCGATAATGATGACGAGCTTGAGGTGATGGTTGCAGGTTTCGATATTGGTTTGTCACAGATTATCGGTGCGCTGGTATCGGGCAGTATCGATCAGGATGTCTATCTGTTTAAGATGGACAATAACAGGCTTTTCTCTACTAAGCCCAATGTATCCAAAGAGGTTGAGCTTAACTTTAGCCTCACCTCTGGCCAGAGTGGCAGCCCTGTGGTTAAGCTGGCCGATATTAACGGGGATAAGTTGCAGGATCTTCTACTTTCGGATGGTCAGGATCGATTAAAAGTTTACTTGGGCGAACCCGGCGGCAAGCTGTTTGAGGGGCGCAGTGAGCAAATCAGTACACTGTTACCTCAAGAGGGAAATATGTTGTCCAGTGACGATCTTAATGGCGATGGTAAAGACGACATCTTAATTAAGTACGGCCGTCAGGATGACGAGAAGCTATTAAATCAATTTAAGGTTCTTATTTCCGGTTAGCTAGCTTTAGTTATGAAGGCCGCCATTTAATAAGCCATGATTTTTACACGTGTTCTACTTCTATCATCAGCCACCTTTTCTAAACAAACATACCTGTAGAGATAACATATAACAGCGCCTGGAGGCGCTGTTTATGCTTGTGTTTACTTTTCCATTCTCTTAATCACAATTCTATAGGTTTCATTACCTTCTATTACTCAAGCTGACAGTTCTTGACGCCTCTTTTTTGTCATAAGTAGCAACCATGTAAATGGTTATAACAATTGGTAATCAAAGGGAGTTTATTTTGAAAAAATCTTTTTTATGGCGGGCACTCATTTTATCAGGAGCATTGCTGGGCGTGACGGCTTGCAGCTCAGATGATGAGGACACCACGTCTGATGCGAGCTACATTCAATTTTATAATGCATCACCCAACAGTACTTCGGCGCGGTTATCGATGGATGAGTATGAATATACAGGTGTAGATTTTGCCGATTCCATGGCCAGATACTCATATTCGACAGGCAGCGTCGAGTTGGCCATTGTTGGTAATGATGAGTTAGGTGACGATCAGACCATTTATGAGCAGAGTCTGAATCTGGGTAATGGTGAAGAGCATCTGTTTATGCTTCTTGGTGATTACCATTCACCCGAATTTATCGATATTAGCTATCAAAGAGAGGAGATGGATGAGCTGAACAGCGATGAAGATGAAGACTATAGCAAGATGCAGGTTCTGGTGGCTCATACCGCTATGAATAGCGCCGGGTTTGATGTCTATATTGGCCTCTATGGTCGTGAATTTATTGATGCGACGCTGATTGGAGAAGTGAATTACAGGGAACACTCTGAGGCGGTGATATTTGATACCGGTGATTATATCCTGTACCTGACCGAGCCGGACTCACAGGAGCCGATATACACCACTGCGAGCATGTCGTTGTCGAGCACCACCGTTTATAAGTTGATTATTCGGGAAAGTTTCGGGCCCGGCACGCCAAATATCACCATAGATAGTGTCGACTCGAGTTCCACCCCGGTGACCTATGCCAATGTTGATGCATACGCCGAGTTTAGACTGTTTAATGGCCTGAATGAGCATGGGAGTATCGATGCTGAGATGACAAATCATTTAGGTGCCATCCGGGTGAACGATATTGGCGTGGGTAAGGTCTCTGAGTTCAGGGAGATAGACTTTGATGATTATGGGGTTCAAATTCAACAGAGTGACTCGGGCAGTGTATTGGCTAATAACCTATTGGTGACCTTTAACCAAGACGAGAGCAGATCCATTCTTGTCTATCAGGACGAGTCCGGGGGAGTAAGGGGCATGACCTTAACCCATGACCTCAGGCCGAGGGCATTTGAGTATCAGATGAGTTTCGCTAATCTGGTGCATGAGTTTGAGGATCTCACCGTCTATTTTGTTCGCTCCAGTGAAACCATAGAGTCGGCAGAATATAAGATAGATAATGCTGATTTTGCCGAATTGAATTCGCTGACTATACCGTCAGGAGAGTACGAGATCAGTGTCGTGCAGCAAGATGACAATGATGATTTGACCTTGCTCTATCAATCTGAGCAATTGAACTTAGAGGGGGGAGGACAGTACTCGATGGCGCTGATTAAAGATAGCTCTATGCCTTTGGGCTACTATTTGTCACTCTTTTAATGGGGAGCAAAAGCAATAGGGATTAAAAGCTGTCGGTGCTAAAGCAGAGTATTTTCTCTGCTTTTTTGCTTCAGCGTTATTCTTACACTTTTTCCGCCTCAGTGGCGTTACGCATCAGGTTGAGCAACAAGGGACTCGAGAGCAGGTCCTCTCTTTGTATGGAAAAAGAAACATAAGAATATCGTTTGCCATTGTATCTGGCACCATCGAGCCTGTCGGTAAGTGGTTCCCCGGTGGCAATCCGTACACCGGTCAGGAAGTCCATTAACTTGATCCCTATGTCAGATCTTGCCCGATATCCTAAAGCCAGAGTTAGCGGATTTTCAATCAGGCTCAATAACAGGTGGGTAAGATAGTCCTCGGCGATATGTCGTCCGCCAAGATAGGCGCTGAGTATGTAAGTAGAGGCTGCCCGATCGCTGTCGACCAAATGTGCCGGTGTGAGTTCGCAGTCATCCAACTGACCCGTCAGCAGTAAATTTAAAGTGTCAGGGCTGATCCTCAACAGAATAATATGGCCAATCAGTACCCCATCAACCTGATAAAATGTCACCTCTGTCGAGGGGTGTTCCACCAGGGGAGTGATAAAAGCGGGCTTCCAGTTTTCACGCTGGCGAGTAAGATTACTATGGTAGTGGCTTATCCAGCGTATCATCTGCTCGGCATTATCTGCGTGCTTGTTTATCTTGTCGAAATTGATGTTATCGCTGGGAATATAGGGGTGAGCGCCCATCACATGATTGTAACTGGTTTGCTGATCTAACATCTTCTGAAAAGCAGACATCGAAGGTAGCTGTCTTAATTCAAAGTCAGGGTTGGATAACAGCAGGTGAGCTTCATCTGAAAAGAATTCCATCAAGGCAATTTGTCGTCGAATGTTGGGACTGATCTTGCCCCTCTCCCAACGACTGATGGCGAGTGAGTCGATATCCGCAAACAGTTCACTAAAAGACTGTAACTCGAGTGCCAGCCCCTCTTGGGATAGTCCCCTTTGAGACCGTCTTTTTAAGAGGTAATCGTCTATTCCTGAAAATCGCTCTTTAGTCATGTGGTTCTCTTTGGTTTTAGGTCCTGATGAGGTTACAGCTCAGTAAGTTCAGTGATTTTGAGTGGTCAACTGAACTAGGCATTAGGAAATTTTTTTTTCGAAGCCATGCCCTGATGTAAATTCAATCAATCTGATTAAATAGCCTTACTGACTCACTTGTAATGTAACGCTTTTTACCGAGGAACACACTATGACAAACATGAGAAAAACCTTACTTGCTGCATTGTGCGTTTCACTCCTGAGTGGTTGTGCGAGTACCACCGACGGTGAAAATACAGAGCAAGATCGCAATCGTGGACTGAGAACCGGCGCCGCTGGTGGCGCAATCTTAGGTTTAGCCTTGGGCGCAGCCACGGGTGATGCGAGTCTCGCAGCCAAGGGAGCCATGGTGGGAGCCGCTGCCGGAGGCGCTGCTGGTGCTGCGGCAGATTATCAGAATGATCGGGAAGATCACCGTAATGAAAACGGTAACAAGAATATCAATATCAATGGTTTGGGAAGTGCGGCTAATCCATCTGCGCCGCAAATGAGCAATACGCCACAAAATTGGGATAAGTTAGATGACTTTACCGGTGATTGGCAGATCAATATCTGGGCGTTGCTTGATGATGGAAAACGCATCGAGGCCACCGGCATTGCCAAAGGTAGCCTGGCTAAAACCACTGCGGCCCAACTCAACTTCGATAAATTGAATGTCGATGGTGTCTCCCATGAGTTAACCGGCCAGATCCAGCTTGGGTATACCCCAGCTGGTGGCTATAGTCTGGAGACGGATTTCAGTAACAATGACAAGATGCGTTTCTCCGGCGAACATCAGGCTAATAACCAGAGGTATAGTTATTATCCTGTCGGTGTAAAAGGGCAGACGCTTTCCGGTGATGAGCGTCAAAACATGCGGGTCGAACTGCGCTTTGCCGGAAAAGATGTGTTTCTTGTCGACACCTATACTCAGGTCAAAGGCGAGGATGTGCAGATACAGTCCTATCGTTTCACCCGTAAGGGCTAAAATCTGGAGTTGTTTTTTTTACTCCTGAATTTTAGTTATGCGAGTTGAAGAAGTGGAAGGTACAGATACAGATATACCGATTCACCCATCAGGGGCAGAGCGCTGGATGCGTCAGTTTGATTACGAATAAAAACGAGCCCCTTGGCTCGTTTTTTCTGCTATTGGTTAAATTCGAGGGTCGCGATGCAACCGGCTTTTGGAGCCGGACTCAAGTTAAACCCCCAATCGTATCGCTGACATAGTGCATCGACGATCAATAAGCCTAAACCGTGCCCTTGAGGAGCTTGCTCGGATTCATTGAGTCCGGTGCCATGATCGGTGACCCGAATGCAGTCTTGATCCACTTCTATTCCTACCACCCCGCTGTCACTGGCATTGATGGCATTGTTGAGTAAATTTATCAACAACATACGCAGCACCGACTCACTCGGCTGTATCTTGGGCTCGCATTGCATCTTCAGGGTTATGGTCAATCCTTTACTCTCTGCCAGTGGCTGTACGTACTCTATGATATGTTCTAGCTCGCTACGGTTAATGATCCTGAGCTCGACGTTTTCCTTCGCTTGCTCCTGTTTGACTAAGCTCAGCAGAGCCTCAATCGTATGCTGCATATCTGTCGCGGCCTTAGCAATTCTCTCTCTCTGGCGTGACTGATATTCGGGGGCAGATTTTTGCTTAAGTAACCAGGTTGCCCCTTGAATGACGGTAAGTGGGGTTCTCAGCTCATGGCTGGCATATCTGGCGAAGGCCTGCTCCTGGCGAATTAACTTCTCATTTTGCTGGCGGTAACTGTTAAGGCTTTCCGCTAACTCATTAAATTCGGTGGCCGAGTCCCCGGGCACCGAGAAATGGCTATTGGGATCGGTCGATTTGAGCTGCTGACTCAACTGGGTAACCGGCGTTATCAACCTGCGGGTGAGCTTGATGATAGCGAAGCCAAAAAGTATAAAAAGCACCAACATGACTATGATAGATATCAGGTTTATGTTACGCCATTCCGTGGGAGATAACTCCACATGTTCGGCATTCATGATGAGCATCAGAGGATAGCGTTTACCGTTCTGGATATACTCGGTGCGGTAAAAAAATAGATCTTCGAAGCCTGCATCCTGGATCTCATCGAGAAAACCTAAAGGGTATTGCGTTAAGGCCAGGTATTTTTTAGGTAGGTCCTCTATTCGGTTATAAGCCCTGATACTGTTAGTGATGTTTAACGGTGAGCTTGCGTCGTGTTTGAACTGAACTATGGCTGTCCCGACACTATTTTGTAGTGTTCTGAGATTTAACTCATCTTCCAGCCAATAAAGCATGGCCTGACTGAGTACAAAGAGAGTGGCACCGATGACAATTGCAATGAAAGCGAAGTAGATACTGAGCTTACTGGTCATGGTATTGACCGGGCTTTTTTTTCTGGGATCTCTCGACATCAGTTGCTCGTTAATTCAAGTTTAAAGCCTATCTTAGGTACGGTGATCAGTATGGGGGTATCGAAAGGTTTATCCAACTGGTTGCGCAGTTGATACATATGGCTGCGTAAAATGTCATTACCCGGCGGGGTATCGCCCCATAGCTCCTCGATAAGCTCCTCTCGTTTCACGATATTGGGCGCTTTATGCATAAGATAATGCAAAATTTGATAGCAGGCGGGCGTGAGCGCGAGCTTTTTACCGCTGCGATAGACCTGATGCTTTGCAGTATCGAGTTCCAGTGAGCCGAACTTGAGCACGCCTTGAGCGACTTTCCCCTGATGGCGGTTAATTAAGGCCGTGACTCTGGCGTTGAGAACGTCTAAGTCAAAGGGTTTTGCCAGGTAGTCATCGGCGCCTGAGGCAAAACCATTTAACAGATCTTGCTTATCATCCAGTGCGGTTAACATAAGAATTGGTGTGGTGCAGCCCACATGTCTAAGCTTCTTGGCAACAGTTAAACCATCCATCTTGGGCAACATAAGATCTAAGATGATCAGGTCGAAGCTCCCCTCTGATGCGAGCTTATAGCCTAGCTCACCATTAGCCGCAAAATCGACCTCAGCTCCCTGAGCCTCAAAAAAATCGGCAAGTATCCCCGCCACATCCGGGTTGTCTTCGACAATGAGTAGTTGTGTTAAAGCCATCCGTTCCTCTGATTAACGATAGAAGCCAATTATTACATTATTTTGTAGAAGAAATGTCGATGATAATAAATTCACATAGTTAGCTGTATGTTTACCTCGTTTTTCTGTTTATTGAAGGTTTTTAGTATGGCACAGCCAAAGTCAACAAAGCGCGGTGACGGTCAGATTTGTCTCTCTATTCTTATTCCTATGTACAACGAGGCTGAAGTCCTTCAGCCACTATTTTCCCGTTTAAGCCAGGTGTTATCGAGTATTCCTGAGTCCTCCGAAATTGTCTTTATCGATGATGGCAGTAGCGATAATACCTGGGAGTTGCTGCAGCAGTTACCCGTATCATCCAGTGAGCATCAATGTATTCGTTTGAGTAGGAACTTTGGTAAAGAGGCAGCGATGACCGCAGGGTTAGAGCAGGCACGGGGGCTGGCGGTTATTTTACTCGATGCAGATCTGCAGGATCCGCCGGAGTTGATCCCTCAGATGCTGCAGGCTTGGAGGGAGGGCTTCGATGTCGTTAATATGAAACGCAGGAAACGCTTGGGGGAATCCTGGTTTAAGCGTTTCTCTGCAGCCGCCTTTTATCGGGTCATCAATGGTATGGCCGAGTCTCCGGTGCCGGAGAATGTCGGAGACTTCAGGCTCATCAGCCGTCAGGTCGTAGACAGTATCAACGAGTTACCCGAAAGAAATCGATTTATGAAAGGGATCCTGAGCTGGCCGGGATTCTCTCAGATAGAGATATTATTTGACCGTGATCCCCGTCATCTCGGCGAGACGAAATGGAATTACAGTAAGCTTATCGGTTTAGCTATGGATGGCATCACATCATTTAGTATCAAGCCATTGCGTCTGGCGACCTGGGCCGGGCTGCTCACCGCCTTCTCTGCATTTACCTATGGCGGCTGGGTGTTCCTGAAGACAGTGTTATGGGGCGGGGAGGTGGCTGGTTACCCCTCATTAATGATAGTTCAGGTCGCTCTGGCCGGGGTTCAACTGCTGGCGCTTGGTTTAATTGGTGAGTATTTAGGTCGGGTATTTATGGAGGTAAAGCAGAGGCCTATATACCTTATTCGCGAGGTTGAGCAGCAACAAAGTACGCGTAGTAGTGTGAGTCACTCTGAGTTGGGTGAGAATGTCCGCTATCTGGAGTCGACGCGATGATCAACAGATTGAAGTCCGTGTCCCTGGCTCATTATTCACTGGGAGTTTTGGTTACCGTCTTGTGTGTACGCCTGGTGACTCTTGCCTTGTATCCTCTGATGGATACCACCGAGGCGAGGTACGGCGAGATGGCCAGGTTGATGGTAGAGACAGGTAACTGGCTGACGCCGTTGTTCGATTACGGTGTTCCTTTCTGGGGCAAGCCGCCGCTGCATACCTGGATGAGTGCTTGGGGCATCGAGCTGTTCGGTATATCGGAGTTTGCGGTACGTTTCCCTCATTGGCTGGCCGCGGTGGCGGTATTAATCTTGACCGGCTACTTCGCTAAACAGGTTAAGGTTTCGGCACTGCAAGTCGCCATTTTGCTCACGACGACCAGCGTATTTTATGTCAGCGCCGGCGCTGTTATGACGGATATGGCGCTCACACTAGGAATGACCCTGGCTATGGTTGGCTTCTATCTGTGCTGGCAGGGCCGGGTCGTTTGGGGCTATTTGGGCTTTGTGGGTTTAGCCATAGGTTTGCTGGCAAAGGGGCCGGTTGTGCTGGTCTTGATGGGGTTAGCTGTGGGGCTATGGTTACTATGGCAATATGGCCCGATTCAGCCGTGGAAAAAACTCTATAGGAGAGTGCCACTTCTCGGTGGTCTTGGCCTGATGTTACTCCTCAGCTTGCCCTGGTATTTGATGGCGGAGCAGGCGACTCCGGGATTCCTGCAGTATTTCATTGTCGGAGAGCATTGGCTGAGGTTTGTCGATAGTGGCTGGCAGGGCGATCTGTATGGTTCGGCTCATGACGAAATCCGAGGCACCATCTGGTTATTCTTTGCCGTATCGGCCTTGCCCTGGTCTCTGTTTATCCCCAGAGCACTTTGGCGTCTATGGCAGTCTGGCACAGGCTTTGATAAGGCAACTAAGTTCTTTATCTGCTGGATGTTATCGCCACTTATCTTGTTTACGTTCGCCGGAAATATCCTGCCCGCCTATGTATTGCCAGGGATCCCCGGTATGGGGCTGCTGTTAGCCTACGCCTGGCGCGGTGAGAAAATTCCTAAGCTTGAGCCTATTGCGCTTGGGGTCAGTGTGTTAATACTCATGGCCGTTGTCGTGCTCAACCTGGGGCCGACGAAGGAGAAGAGTGATAAGTGGCTACTCGCTCAAAGAGCGCCGGCTATCGCGACCTATTATTGGCAAGACAGTCGTTTCTCATCGAAATTCTACAGTCAGGGAAAAGCTCAGCTGTTGCAGAGTGAGGCCGAGTTACGTCAGTTGGCAGGTATCCCTTTCTACTTAGTGGTGAGAAATGAAAACCTGCAAGAGTTAGCGGTTTTCTCTCAATGCATAGACACGGCTAACACATCAGAGAAGAGCTTATTACTATGTGGCACATAGGCGTTATATTCGCCAGAGTCAGAGCTTGTTTGACTCTGACTCAGCTCAAGTTTTTAGTGGTGGGAGGCCTGAGTTTTGTCTTTGATATGCTGCTGTTTCTCTACCTGTCCCAACAACTGGATTGGTCCATTTTGCATGCAAGGTTAGCCGCTTTTTGTGTGGCGTTGACGTTAACCTGGCTGGGCAACAGGCTATTTACCTTCTCTCATCGAAAGAGGCTGCCTAAGGGAGAGCAGTTTGCGATGGCGGTTATCCTTGCCTGCTGCGCCGCATCGGTGAACCTTAGCGTTTTTTATCTGCTGAGTGAGTTGAGCACGCCCACCGGCATTACCGCTACCATTTATCTGGCACTAGGTGTGTTGGCCGGATTGGTTGTGAATTGGCTGGGCTCCAACTACCTGGTGTTTCGAAATTAAAGGATTCACTATGACTGGCAATAGCTTGTCGATATGAGACAATGGCGACCTGACTTTTCCGGATGCGGCTGGTGTCCGGGGTCATTTCTATCATTGCTTTTTTGATAATTAAATATAATTTGCTGGGCAGGCTTGGAGTAAACATGCTTATTTCTAAAAATTCTTTTGTTGTGAAGGCTGTTTTGGGGTGTTCATTAATGGTGTTAGCCGGTTGTCAAACGACTAACCCTTATAGCAATGAGAGTCAAAATGCCAAGGCTACCAATGGTGCACTGATTGGTGCAATTGCCGGTGCTGCCATTGGTGTTGCTTCATCGAGCCGTAGCGACCGTGGTAAGGGAGCGTTAATTGGCGCCGCATCGGGTGCTGCGCTGGGTGGTGGTATCGGTTACTACATGGATACTCAGGAAGCTGAATTAAGAAAACAGCTTCAGTCGACCGGTGTCAGTGTGACTCGCAGTGGCGATAATATCATATTGAATATGCCCAATGAGGTGACCTTTGGTGTGGATCAGACGGATCTGAGCCCAGGCGCTAAAAACGTACTCAATAGTGTCGCCCTGGTGGCCAAAGAATATGATCAAACGCAATTGAATGTACTCGGTTATACCGATAGTTCAGGGGCAGAGTCATATAACTTAAGGTTATCGAAAATTCGTGCTATCGAAGTCGCTAACTACTTAGTTGCCCAGAAGATCGAATACGGCAGAGTGAAGTCTGAAGGTCTGGGGGAATCTAGCCCTATTGCGAGCAATGCAACGAAGGAAGGCCGAGCGCAAAACCGCCGAGTCGAGATCGTGTTAAGCCCATTACCGCAAGGCTAAGTCTTTAGCTGAAAGAATCAGGCTGCCAATAGGCAGCCTTTTTTTTACTTGTCCGATAACAAGTTTCAAATATCTCTCATTTATTCTTCTGACTTCGTGGTATTTAGTTCGATATTGAATTGTATGACTTCAAATATAATCTATAGCCTGCGGCTGGTGCCGTGGAGGGATGCAAAAATGTCGTGGTGGCAGGATGCCAATAAACGACCTGAATGTGCAGATACTTCTGAGGGACGCTGTGAAGCCATCCCTGGCCGCTTAACGAAAACATCCATGTTTTCGATACCCTCAACCGCATCTTATGTGGACTCCCCTGTGTCAACAACAAACAGGCAATCTTGAAGAAATAAATGCGAACTTATGTACGAGCTCTCAATTGAGTAGCGAACTCAGGCTCTATGATATTTACGCGA
>NZ_RXNV01000018.1 GCF_003966265.1 Shewanella atlantica
TGCTATTCAGTAGCTTAATTGCCGCAGCACTGGCTTCTGCAAGGGTTGGGTACTTACCTTCTGGCGCGGTCGTGCCAAAGAAGCTATACCAGTCCACCCAATCGCTTTTATAGGCGGCGCTGGGGTTCGATGGCAGTCTTGGGTCTGCCTTATAGCGTTTCTTATAATTTGGGCCTATTAGCTCAACACCTCTGCTATTCAGTAGCTTAATTGCCGCAGCACTGGCTTCTGCGAGAGTTGAATATTTTTTAGTTGTCATTATTATCCACCTCTAATTTAAGCTGTTCCATTAGCTGATTATCTTGCGCCTGCGTTATTGCCTTCATTTCATTTTCTTTATCTTTCATTACTTGTCGTACTTGCTCTATAGATGGTTTTGCGTATTCTTCCTGACTCATCAGCGATTTATGATGAAGCAACTCTCTAATGACTTGTGTACTAATGCCACGCGCTTTGGCTTCTGCTTTAAACAAATGCCGACAACCATGGGGCGTAGTGCCTGCGGCTTTAGAATATTCATATCCCAATTTATTGATCACCTTTTTAAGTTTTGCATCGTAAGCACTCATAGTGAGTGGCATTCCTGTCTTTTTACTTAAAAAGGCAAAAGGAGAGTAATTGTTTCTTGGCCTTTGCTTCTTTAGGTACAAGAACCACAAGTGATAAAATAATTCACGCTCACTTGCATTGAGAAATTCGACATAAAAGAAAAGCTCTGTTTTCTGATTCCCATGAGAAACTTTATGGAGTGCAGGGTTTTTCCAACCCGCTTTATAGCAGCCTGTCGTTTTTTTTAGATGTCTCGGTGTTAAACCAAAACTCTCTCGAAGATAAACCTCTCTTGTAACCCACTGTTCTGCCCACTTCTCAGGAGCCACGCTGTCAGATGGATGATGAATCTTAATTATCATTTGCTTGTCTTCGGTTGGATATGGCTGGATATCATTAATATATAAATGAAAGGGTTCAGAAACCCTAACGCCGCCAAAGCGCATTAACATAAAGATCAAAACCTTTGCCAAATCTAAGCGTTTATAAATCGGATCATGCGGCCTTGAGCCAGGAAGGGTAAATCCTTGAATAACGTCATTCGTTATTTCTGAAGGGAAGCAATACTCTGGGCTAGTTGCATTGCTATGTCGATTTTTTCTTACTTTGACTGAATAGGTAGTTTTCGCATCTTGGCTTGCTTGTTTGTCATTTTTAAGATGTTTATAAAAGCTATTATTTTTTCGATGATGGTATGCTGCCATGTTCATCAAGTATTCAGATTGTGAAGATGCAATTTGGGGATTTAATAACTCAGTTTTTTGCTCAGTATCAACATAAAGCCATTCACTGTAAGACGTTAAATAGTAAATAAATCTACTTACTTGCATAGCGGAATAAGGCTTCCACCACAGTCCCGTTTTATCCTCTCCATTCTTATGAGTGCCATCAAGTAAGGATTGAGTAAAATGTTCAAACATAGACCTTACTGACAGAAACTGGCCTTCCGTCGCTAACTTATATGCGAATAGAAGTTCGATAGCTCGTGCAGAACCTTCGTGCCAAGTTAGTGATTTGTGTGCATTGTCGGCTGCATAGCGAGCATAACTAGACAAAACAACAATATCAGAGCCGTCACTTACCATTATCAGCGGAACCGTTAATTCCTCCTTTTTTTTAGTAACTAGAGGTTGTTTTATCGCCATCGCCAACATTACTAGCTCGCTTTGAATTATTATATGTTATATTATTATCTTAGGCATATTTCTCAGCTTGTAAAGATGTTAACACTTATTTGGTAAAAATATTTAGAAGGGAGTTTTTTGAAGCTCAGGATGGTAAAAAAGTGGAGGGATTATTATAAAAAACTGTTAGTCATAACAATAAGGAACAAAATAATACCACCGGCAATACTCACCGACTCAGATTTTAAGTTCAGGAAGTTTAGAATCGCTTCACCGGCAAACAGGAATAACAGCATAATGACGAGCGCAAATGTCAGCTCTCGGATCAGCACCCGACGGCGTTTCTTGGGCTCAATATGACGCAGTATCGACGCAAAAATAGGTAGATTCCCCAAGGGATCCATGATGAGAAACAGCATAACTGCGGCGGAAAAGGTATCCATATAAGATGCTTAGTGAGAGGACAATATATCCCTATATTCTATAACCTTTTACAAACACTTCCATAGACAAATTTCATCAGCAGGTTCACAAGTCACGAAAACAGGCGTCATCCCCGTGTGACCAAGCTCATCAATCACTCCGAAAAAGCTGTTTTTTTGCTCTGTGTGTAAATTCTACTTATTCGTCTCAAGACTGGTATACTATGTGTCGTTTTTCCAAGGCCTCCTCTTAAGAAATCATGCTCTATCTTTTAGCCAGTTGTATCGCACTATTGTTAGGTCCTATTTTCTATCGTTTTTTCACGGCAGAAAACGGACTCCAGAAAGGCCTGGATGGATTTATATTCGTCTCCTTAGGCGGCTTAGTGCTGGTTCATATTTTACCCGAGCTCCTGGAACATGGCGGGTTTCTTGCCATCATCTTTGTCATCATAGGACTCTGGGGGCCCACAGCCAGTGAACGACTCTTCCATCGATATTCTGAAGTCACCCATAACCTGACACTTATTCTCGGGATTGGCGGACTGCTGCTGCATACCATCACAGACGGCGGAGCCATGGTATTGGCTCAGCAAGATGAGAACTCAATTTTACTGGCCTTAGGGGTCATACTTCATCGACTCCCTGTTGGATTAGCCATATGGTGGCTGTTAAAACCACAGGTTGGAGCACGTTGGGCCATGGTGGTACTGGGCTGCATGATGCTGTTGACCAGCGTAGGGTACTTCGCCGGCGAGCAACTACTGGCTCATTTGAGTCTGGATAATACCGTATACCTGCAGGCCTTTGTCACAGGTTCTATTCTTCATGTTGTCTTGCACCAACCCCATGGTCAGAGTCATGAAGATAAACAAGGCAGATATGAATACCATGCCGGGATCGGCAGTCTGCTCGGTATCGGCCTACTGTTTGTATTGCTGATGATGGACTCTGGCGGACACGAACATCACCACCACAGTCACAGCACTGAACAGCTGAGTGATTGGATGCTGACATTGGCACCTGTATTGCTGCTCAGCTATACCTTTGCCGCCATCAGATTCAATTTCGGCTTATCTCCACACAACAGGGAGCTGGGTCAAAGATGGCTACAGCGATTAGCCGGGCCGGAAGCCCTGATTATTACCGCGCTCTTACTGGGCCCTTTGGTTGCCCTGTTTCAGCTTATCGGCCTCTCGCTTCTCGGAACGTTATTGACGCTGACCAAGGTTGAGCCTACCGATCCGCATCTCTCCCTGCCCAAATCGCCCTGGCGCTTCGGTTTCGCTCATCTCGTTGATCGGAGTGCCCCATGGATACTATTAAGCTTAATTCTCGCCAACTTAATTGGTCACCCTGCTGTGCCCTTGGCTAATCCGGCAATTCAAGTTGCCGTGCTGCTAGTGCTATTTTTGCCAATGCGTTTCTGTAACTTAGGCGGCGCGGTATTGGCTCTGTCCTTAGCCTATAGCGGTTGGAGTATGCCAGCGGTAATGTTGGCCCTGATCGCCGCACCTATCTTTAATCTTGCTCAGTTGAAGCTGATGAACTGGACACTCAGGGCGCTCGTTATCACTCTGGTACTTGGCTGCTCACTGATAACGGCCATGATAGCGCCTCAATGGCATGCCATGATGACCCTGCCTGACCCGATAAATACGGTATCGCTGATAATCCTGGCCACCCTGTTCGCGGCAAGTTTATTACGTTTAGGCCCGAGAAAGTTTATGGCGAGGATCATGTTGTTAAAGCCTAAGACCCATGAGCACAAGCATTAAGGCTGAGATAGTTTTAAGTCATAAGTGTTAAGCTGTAAGCTCAAGACGGAGCAGAGATAGCTGCGAGTTGCCTGCTCTTACTTACAGCTTTTTCCATGAAAAATTCGCGGCTAAAGCCGCTCCTACAGTGGGGAGCCTCTAACCCCATCTATAAACTTTTACGATATTGATTTTACTTACAGCTTATAACTTCACACTTATCACTAGCACATCTGGGTTTTCTAATAGCTTTTAAACGGCATAGAGACTAACTTGTAACCATTCTCCTCTAAAGCCGAAATCTATGTGCATTCTCTTTATTGCTCTGAATCAACATCCTGAGTATCCCTTGATAGTCTGTGCGGAAGCGGGGAAATGAGTTTCATCATTTCCCATAGCATTAATTCGTATTCAGAGTTAACTTGGGTTTACCACTCTGTCAGATATGACTAACTATGTGCATTCTCTTTATTGCTCTGAATCAACATCCTGAGTATCCCTTGATAGTCTGTGCGAACAGAGACGAGTTTCATCATCGCCCCACCGAGCCCGCGCATTTCTGGCAACCCGGTAATGAACTGTTAGCGGGTAAAGATCTTGAAGCGGGAGGCAGCTGGCTCGGGATCAACAGGCAGGGAGATTTTTCAGCCTTGACCAATCTGCGTGACCCGATGAAGCAAAAGAGTAATATGAGAAGTCGTGGCGAATTGATTGTTAAGGCGCTGAAACGACATGAGCCGCTCACAATGAGCTGGCTTAGAGAGCACAGCGAGAACTACAACCCTTTCAACTTAGTCTTCGGCCATGCGAATGAGCTTTACTGCTTTAACAGCGTCACACAAGAGCCAACCCTGTTAACCTCAGGTTTTCACTCGATCAGCAACGGGGCCCTCGACGATATCTGGCCCAAGATGGCAAGGGGAAGCCTGGCACTGGAAAAGCTGATCACCGAATCGGCAGAGCCCGATATTGATGAGTTGATCAGTATCATGAAGGATGAAACCAGGGCCAGCGACATGGAACTCCCTCAAACCGGCATAGGCGTCGAATGGGAGCGGCTCCTCTCTTCGATATTTATTCGCCACGAAGAGTACGGTACCCGATCCACCAGCATCATATTGCAGGATCAGCAGGGCAAGACTCGCTTCGTCGAGGTTAGATATGACGGTAAAGGCAGAAACCTTGGCCGCCAGATGTTTACTGTGGAGCCTACTCAGGCTTAAATGAAAGACTGAATGCCCCGCGAATGTCACCAGCCTGATAACCTAAGGCGAGATCATTGGGGTAGTGTATCTCGATCTTCTCCTGCAGAGCAGGAGCGACATTACTGCCATGACACTTGAGACAGAGAGGCGTCGTGACCTGCGCCTTCATAAAGCGATACTCTCCGGCAATAAACTCCTCATATTCTAACGCTTTCGCCGGTTTTCCGGCAACAAGTTGCGATTCAAACTCCTTCAGTACTTTTTGCTCCCAAGCATCGGCGACAGCACTGGCATTACGACTCTTCAAGCTGACCCGACGGATATTCCAACCGGATTGCTCGGAGAGTTCATAAGCTATCTGAGGTGCCTTAGCTGCACAGACATCGACGGCATTCACTGGCCCTCCCTGTTGCATAGCCTGTATAAGCTGAGGTTTCAAAGTGGCACCAAACTGTTTAACCAGCCCCACCGCTTCCCGATGTAACTCCTGAGAGGCACTCAACGAGAATGAAGAGATGGTGAGGGTTATAGCCAGAAAGGCCAGATAGCGGGTATGATTCATTGCGCACTACTCCATTAGTTTTTTCTAATCGCTAAAGATATTAGATAAAACTAATGATTGATGCAAGCCCTGTTTGTTACGGGGAAGTCTAGTTGGAGGTGTGGTCGTGGGTGATCACCCAGCGGTCATCAATTTTCTCAACCAGCAGGGTAAACACACCGTTAGGTTGATCTTTTACCCGGGTTAACTGCCAACGCCCAACTACGATTGCGGCATAATTGCTGAGCATCTTGGTCTCTTTGATGGTGAACTTCAAGGTGCCCAGAGTCGCCTTATCCGGGTAGTTTTTCTTATAAGCCGCCAGCGTCTCTTCCCAGCCATAGCGAAACTTCTTCCCCGAGACGAAACGCATCTTGTCACTATTCCAATACCCCTGCATGTAGCCATCGAGATCACCACGATTCCAGGCATCCTCCTGCATCGACAATATCTGAGCAATATCATCAGTCGGCACAGCGGTAGCGCTAAACGCAAGTAGCATCAATAAAGCTGAAAATCCCTTTTTAAACATGCTTTTCTCCAAAAGTGCACGATTGGGTGTATTATTGATTATATACCCAAACGACCTCGAAATGCAGGATTCGACATGTCGAAAAACAACAGAGTTCAGGGTAGTTAACAGCTCCTGTATTAACAACATTCCCACCATTTGTGGTGGTCTTCATGAAATAGCATTGAGTTTTTATATGTTCCAACAATTTTGCAAATTAGTTTTAAAGTTAACCGGCTGGACTATATCGGGGGCTCTCCCCACCGACAGCCAGTTTGTCGCTATCGTGGGTCCGCACACCAGCAACTGGGACTTTATCATAGGCGTATTGGCGCGTGGCGCATTGGGAGCTAAGGTCAACTTCCTGGGTAAACATCAGCTATTTATGCCGCCTTGGGGATGGTTTTTTAAGGCCGTCGGCGGCAGACCGGTTGACCGAACCAAGAGCAATAATTTAGTCGATGCCGTGGTACAACTGTTCAACTCAGACCCCGACTTTAGTTTGGCGTTAGCGCCTGAAGGAACCAGAAGCCCGGTAAAACGTTGGAAAACCGGGTTTTACCACATTGCCAGCAAGGCACGAGTTCCCATCATTACTGTAGGGTTAGACTTTGGCAACAAGACGGTGATCATCCCGCAAGGCGTCCCGACTACCGACGATATTCAGCAGGATATGGATCAGATTATTGCGTTTTACCGTGGGATTAAAGGGCGTCACACTAAGGTTATACCCGACTTTCAACCCTGATATGGATTAGTTTTTAAACACCAGGATTGCCTATTAAACGACTGGCCGCTATAGTGCGGTCATCACCCACGATTTTATACAATCTATGATCTTCGATACCTGGCTGCTCTATTTTTTTGCGGTACTTCTCATTGCCATCGCTCCCGGCACCATGGCCGTACTATCGATGAGTCATGGCATTCACTATGGCAAGAGTCGCAGTTTAGCCACGGCATTAGGTAGCGTCACCTCGGCCCTTATCTTAATGGCGGCATCGGCCGCGGGTCTCGGCGCCTTGCTGAGCGCAACCGAGTATGGCTTTACGATCTTAAAATACTGTGGTGCAGCCTATCTGATATTTCTGGGCATAAAGCTCCTTCTCACCAAGGCCAGTGCGCAAGGCTTGGACCTGCAACACATCAAGGGCAAGGGCAGCCCTAAGCAGATGTTCAAACAGGCCTTCTTAGTCGGAATAAGCAACCCCAAGGATCTGCTGTTTTTTGGTGCCCTGTTTCCGCAGTTTATCGATATTTCAGCCCCTCAAGGACCACAGCTAGCGACCCTTGCAATCACCTGGGCGGTAGTCGATTTCAGTTTTGTTATGCTCTATGCCAGCATGGCCAACGTACTGGCTCCGACACTTAAGACCAGTAATAAACTGCATTGGTTTGACCGGACCAGCGGTGGCGTCTTTATCACGCTGGCCGCAATCTTGGTAACGAGGGAAGGGTAAAAGCAGCGATAAGCTCAAGACAGGGCTGAGAGAGCTGTAAGTTATAAGTTCCGGGAAAAAGCAGTAGCCAAAAGCTGTATTCTGAAACCATTTAGGTAGCTCTGAATATACAGCTCATAACCAGCTTGCTCTTACTTACGACTTAAAACTTATAGCTAACTGCTGCGGCTAAAGCCGCTCCTACATAAAAGCGCCCCAACCCAGCTTCAGCATTTATCGGCTTTCAAACTCCTGATATCTGAGCCCGTCGGGCCCTGGAAAGCGCGCAGACCGAATTCGGGTAATATGGCAAAGACATGATCGAAGATATCCCCCTGAATGCCTTCATAGAATGCCCAGCGTGTATCGTTGGTGAAGATATAAATCTCTATCGGTACCCCTTCCGCTGTCGGCGCTAACTGACGCACCAGCAAGGTCATATCTTTATGGATCTTGTCGTGATTACTCACGAACTCCTTCAAATAGGCCCTAAAAGTACCGATGTTCGTTAAATGCCGGCTATTAACTGGCATGTCGGCATCATCAACCAGACTGTTGAAGTCTGCTAACTCTTCATTCTTAGCCGCAAAGTAATCTTTAAGGTAATTGATCTTACTGAGGCGAACTCTATCCTCTTCAGACAGGAAGCCAATTGAGTGAATGTCGATAGAGACGGAGCGCTTAATGCGTCGCCCACCGGATTCAGACATGCCGCGCCAATTTTTAAATGCGTCAGATACCAAGGCGTAGGCGGGGATCATAGTAATTGTCTTATCCCAGTTACGTACCTTCACCGTCGTCAAAGAGACCTCTTCGACCGCTCCATCGGCACCATATTTATCCATCTGGATCCAATCACCGGTACTCACCATACGATTCGCCGCCAACTGAATACCTGCAACAAAACCTAAGATGGTGTCCCTGAAGACCAACATAACTAAACCGGTTGCGACACCTAAACCACTGAGGAAATAGACCGGAGACTGATCCGCAATCACCGAAATGGAGATTATGACGGCCACAAAGAAGAGAAATAACTTAAACAGCTGCACGAAACTCTTTATGGGAAGCCGTCGACTGACCAGATTTACATCGGCGATCTCATTGAAAGCATCCAGAGCGCTATATACCGCGCGGATAAGTATGATAACGATACTGACACTCAGCAGGCGATCGATCAAAGAGCTCATCAGATGATGTTCTGTGAGCGCGATGGGTAACAGAAGGTCGAGCACCAGCGCCGGCACGATATAGGAGAATTTCTCCAACACATTGTGCCCCATGAAGATATCGTCCCAGTTCACTTTAGAGCGCTGGATGACGATATTCATCGTACGGACGACACCTCTCCTGACAATCAGGTAGGCAATCATTGCCAGCACCAAGCTGGCAAAAACCAATACCGATGTGGAAACACCGTCCGATGGCGTGCTGTTGACCCCCCAGTCCGATAACCACTGAGAGATCTGTAACCTTAATTCTTGATCCACAATTACCTTCCTTAAAAACAGGAGCCAGGATACTTGTTTGTTAAATCATCGCTGGCAAGCCGAAACAATAGAGTACATAAAATGACACAATCAAGTTACAAGCATCTATTTTAAAAGAAATTTTAGCACTCTTGATTGACTACGGCTAAAAGTTTAACAACAATCCGCTTTTAAAGTCGAAATCGGATGCTGCAGATGAAAAAATATTTACTCGCCTCAGGCCTCATTCTCACCAGCTTAACGGCAACGGCGAATCAATTAGCACCAGAGACCGATTCCGCCTTTAAGCCTAAAATGAGTGTCAGCCTGGATTATATTCCTGCGGCAAATAACATGTACGGCGTCACCTTCGCTCCCTACCACTACGACAGGGACTACGCGAACTGGGGTTACTATATCGGTTATGCCGCCAGTCAAAAAGACGACATGGATGTTAAGGAACCCGGGGAGGGTTACACCAAAGACACGATGTGGCGCTTTGGACTCAGCTATAGCCTGACCAGCAACTTCAGCCTCTATGGCGGCGCAGTCTCATATAACCATGAATCTCACTACACCAATAATATCGTTCCCTTCATTGTCGATGGTGAGCCCGTCTGGGAAGAGGAGTCCGATACCTCCTGGGGAGCCGAAATCGGTCTACGATATATGATGGATTTTGGCTTGATGATTGGCGCCGGTTATAACTCAGCCTCCGAATCAGCGGTGATCAGCATAGGTTATGCGATGTAAATAGATATTGCTCATCAAAGCTAAGTTTCAGGGCGATATTGATCTTAAAACCCTTCGCCCTATATGAAATTTGCTCACCTTTTGTATATGCTAGAGTCATCTCCTTTATTAGGTTCAATCTGATGCATAAACTACTGCGGGTATACACTTCACTGGCACTGTTGTTATTTACGGTTCCGGTCATGGCCGAAGAGGTCGCTAAAATCACTCTGGAAAATGGCACTACAGTCCGCCTGAATGACGACTTCACCTGGGAATACGTCATACTCGAGAGTCAGGAGTCTGCATCTACGGGGGCTTCTGTAACGGCTCAAACAGCTTCAGAAGTTAGCTCGACGGCAACTAAAACGACTGCTGCGGTCGTAACGACCAACACATTAACAGCGAGTGCGATGGAAAACTCGGCTCTGTTAAATCACACAGCAAAATCCGGCGTTAAAGTCAGTTTACTCAAGAGTGAGTGGGACGCAGATAACAGACTCGGACTTACTTTCGACCTTGCCAGTACCAGCTCAGAAAATTACGTTGTGATAGAGATGGATATCACCCTGTTCGATGACAGTGGCAAACAGCTGAAAACCGAGACGGTCAAGGTATGGAAGGCTATATTCAGAATGGCCAACACCTATCTGCGTAATGGTGAACAACGCCAGAGTAAGACCTTCTGGATAGAGGGCATAGACAAGTCTCAGTGGACTAAAGAGTTAATGAGTCTCAAGATTGGCGAGATGGACTCACGCATGTAGTCTACCTGTCAGGCTCAGTTTGTTAGCTCATATCTGTTACTCAGCCTCTTTACTCTATCTTTTTAATCTGAGAAAGCGCCCCTGAATGTTCACATTTGGGGGCGACTTTTATCAGAGAATCTTCTATCAAATAGCCTTCAATGCATCTTCATTAACTACAACTGAACTCATCATGGTTTCAGGCATCTTTACAGCCACCATATGCCCCTTGGCGCAGACCTTTCCCATGGCACTCAATGTAATATCCACGACCACTTTTCGCGCCTTCACCTCACGGATCACTCCGCGAAGCTCAAGCTCGACTCCCATAGGCGTGGGCGCAAGATAATCGATATTGAGTGCGGCGGTGACAAAACGCTGCTCAGGAAGAGAGCCTAACTCTCTCCCTTGCTCCCGATAAGCCGCGGCCGATGCGCTACCGGTCCCATGACAATCGATTAACGACGCAATCAGCCCACCGTAGACAAACCCCGGGATAGCGGTATGAAAGGCTTGCGGCATAAACACGGCCCGGGTTTCATCACCATCCCAATAACTTTTCAATTGATGACCATGGGAGTTATTCTTTCCACAGCCATAGCAGTGGCTCAGCTCCTCCGGATAGCTATCCTGAAAGGCAAGATTACTCATCCTGTACTCCAATAATTAACAAATTTCATCAACCTAAGCTAATGTAATCTCCAACCAGGTACAACACAGACAAAAGACTTAAGACCTATGGAGTATTAGGATAAAAGCTTGCCGCAGGCAACAAAAAAGGGCCCTAAGGCCCTTTCATTACCGCACGCCGATTGATAAAAAACTCAAATCAATCAAACCTGCACACAGAAATTTCAATCAAGTTTAATTACAAACTTGGAAGAATTCCTGCTGGCAGGTAAGCGTTGAAGCTTGCCGTGATAAGCAGGTCGGTCGCCGCTTCGATATCCGGGCCGAAGAAACGGTCCTTATCGTAGTAGGTCACCAACTCACGTAGCTCGGCTTTCGCCTGGCTAACGGCAGTACTTGGCTGCAGCGGACGACGGAAGTCCAGCCCCTGTGCCGATGCAAGCAACTCGACGGCTAAGACACCGCGGGTATTTTCAGACATATCACGCAGACGGCGCGCCGCGAACGTCGCCATAGACACGTGGTCTTCCTGGTTTGCCGATGTCGGTAAGCTATCGACAGACGCCGGATGAGCATAGGTCTTATTCTCCGATGCCAATGCCGCGGCGGTCACCTGAGCGATCATGAAGCCTGAGTTCACTCCGCCATTCTCGACTAAGAAAGGCGGTAGTTTAGAAAGGTTAGAATCGATAAGCAGTGCGATACGACGCTCCGCAATAGAGCCTAACTCGGCTATGGCAATCGCCAAGTTATCGGCCGCCATAGCCACCGGCTCGGCGTGGAAGTTACCACCCGAGATGATGTCTCCGGTATCCTGGAACACCAGTGGGTTATCGGTAACTCCGTTCGCTTCTGTGCCCAGCACTTCTGCTGCATGACGGATTTGAGTCAAACACGCACCGAGTACCTGTGGCTGACAACGCAGTGAGTATGGGTCCTGCACCTTCTCGCAATCCACATGGCTCAAGCTGATCTCAGACTCTTCACCTAAGATATGACGGAATACGGCAGCGGAATCGATCTGCCCTTTCTGACCACGGGCCGCATGAATGCGGGGGTCGAACGGGCTTCGACTGCCCATAGCGGCTTCGACGCTCATCGCACCAACCACTGAACTGGCCGCAAATAGATCTTCGGCGTTAAACAAACCCTCTAAGGCTAACGCCGTCGATGCCTGTGTACCGTTAAGCAGAGCCAAGCCCTCTTTAGCAGCAAGTTCGATAGGCTTAAGACCGGCTATCTCGAGACCCTCTTTGGCACTCAGGATCTCTCCCTTGTAGCTCATCTCGCCTTCACCGAGTAACGGCAGACACATATGAGACAGAGGAGCCAAGTCACCCGACGCCCCCACAGAACCTTTTTCCGGCACACAAGGGTAAACTTCGGCGTTAACCAGTGCGATAAGAAAGTTAATCACCTCGAGACGAATACCCGAAAAACCACGACTCAACGAGTTGATCTTAAGCACCATCATCAAGCGCACGGTAGCATCTTGCATATATTGGCCGGTACCGGCAGCGTGTGACAGCACGATTGAGCGCTGCAACAACTGCAAGTCATCGGCCGCGATCTTAGTGTTAGCCAGCAGACCGAAGCCGGTGTTGATGCCATAAACCGTACGGCCTTCATCCAACACTTGCTGAACTAAGCCGGCACTGGTATTGATGTCGGCAATGGCGCTATCGGCAAGCTCAAGGCTTACCTTGCTGCGGCTGATCTCGCGGATTTGAGACAGGGTCAGGGTGCCCGGTTTTAAAACTAAATGACTCATGAATTACTTCTCCAGCATCGGCAGATCTAGATTCTGCTCTTTGGCACATTTCTTAGCGATATCGTATCCGGCATCGGCGTGACGCATCACACCAGTCGCAGGGTCATTCCATAGCACGCGGCCTAAACGAACCGCGGCCTCATCACTACCGTCTGCGACAATAACCACACCCGAGTGTTGGCTAAAGCCCATGCCCACACCACCGCCGTGGTGCAGCGAAACCCAAGTCGCGCCACTCGCCGTATTAAGAAGTGCATTCATTAATGGCCAATCTGAAACCGCATCAGAACCGTCGAGCATAGATTCAGTTTCACGGTTAGGGCTGGCAACAGAGCCGGAGTCCAGATGGTCACGACCGATAACAACCGGCGCCGAAAGTTCGCCACTTTTAACCATTTCGTTGAAGGCTAATGCCAAGCGAGCACGGTCTTTCAGGCCAACCCAACAGATACGCGATGGCAATCCCTGAAATGCGATACGTTCACGGGCCATATCCAGCCAGTTATGCAGCTGAGGGTTATCCGGAATAAGCTCTTTAACCTTGGCATCTGTCTTATAGATATCTTCAGGATCGCCGGATAGTGCAGCCCAGCGAAACGGTCCAATACCTTCACAGAAGAGCGGACGTACATAGGCTGGTACGAAACCTGGGAAGTCGAACGCGTTTTCAACTCCCTCTTCGAACGCCATCTGACGGATATTGTTACCGTAATCGGTAGTCGCGGCGCCTGCGGCTTGTAGAGCCAGCATAGCTTTGACCTGTACTGCCATAGATTGCTTGGCCGCCTTAACCACCGCCGCTTCATCTTTCTTACGCATCTCGGCGGCGTATTCCAGAGTCCAGTTCTGTGGCAGGTAGCCATTCAGAGGATCGTGTGCCGATGTCTGATCGGTCACCACATCCGGTGTGATACCACGCTCTACCAGCTCCGCGAACACATCGGCCGCATTAGCAAGCAGACCCACAGACACAGGCTTACCACTCTTGTTCGCCTCATCGATCATCGCCAGAGCTTCATCGAGGGAGTCTGTTTTCTTATCCACATACTTAGTACGCAGACGGAAATCGATACGGGTTTCATCCACTTCACAGGTCAATACCGAGTAACCCGCCATAGTTCCGGCTAGTGGTTGAGCACCACCCATGCCACCCAAGCCACCAGTCAGGATCCATTTACCCTCTGATGAGCCACCAAAGTGCTTCTTCGCCATGGCGGCAAAGGTTTCGTAAGTGCCCTGCACGATCCCCTGAGAGCCGATATATATCCAGGAGCCCGCTGTCATCTGGCCATACATGGCCAAACCTTTCTTATCAAGCTCGTTGAAGTGTTCCCAGTTTGCCCAGTGTGGTACGAGGTTAGAGTTGGCGATGATCACACGTGGCGCATTACTGTGAGTCTTGAATACACCAACGGGTTTACCCGACTGAACCAGCAGGGTTTCATCCTCTTCCAGACGCTGCAGCACTTCGATGATCTTGTCGTAGCATTCCCAATCGCGGGCCGCTCGTCCGATACCGCCGTAGACCACCAGATCCTCCGGGCGCTCGGCAACATCCGGATGCAGATTGTTCATCAACATACGCATAGGCGCTTCGGTTAACCAGCTCTTACAGCTTAACTTTGTGCCGTGTGGCGCTATGATGCGACGGCTTGGGTCGTGTCTCTTATCCATCTTGCGTAACCTCATTTCAATTTGTTGGTGCTTATTTTTGTCCTCTCTTTCCCCATTGGGAGTAGAGAGGCGTATTGCTGTTATTTTTATTGCTTTACTTGTGTTGCTTGAATGGCTCAGAAATGAAACCAAGCCATCGATATATATTTTTAGAAAGTCAGATGACCACCTAGTCGGAATCGAGTCCCCGGATGGATCAGCCTGGCGTAACTTACTACGCCCTTTCGCGACCAGGTACGACGAATTATCTGTAAACAGGGCTCGCTCGACTCTATCGCTAAATGCTCTTGATTGTGTTCGTTGGCCACCACGGCTTCTAAGGTATGACGCGCCTCGGTAAGGGGGGCAACCTGTGACAAATATTCGTGGGGAGTCTGTAGCGTGAAGTCTTGCTGCAGGTAATCCGGTACCAGTTTGGGGTTAACGAAACGCTCTTCCAGCTGCAGAGGTATGCCCTGCTCGCAATGTACCAGTACCGAGTAAAAAACCGGACTTCCCGTCTCCAGTCCTAAGGCGATGGCTATCGGTGCTGTCGCTTCGGTTTGAGTCAGCTCAAGTTGTTTAACGCTGTAGCCATGGCCCCTGTCTTTAATTTCATCGGCAATGTTACGAATAGCCATCATAGAGGACTGAGATTTAAGCTCGGCGACGAAGGTGCCCAAGCCTTGAGAGCGCTCTAACACACCATCATCGGTCAACTCCGTTAATGCACGGCGCGCCGTCATTCGGCTGCACTCAAACAGTTCTGCCATCTGGTTTTCTGAAGGAACACGGCTATGCTCCTCCCACTCACCGGATTCGATGCGGGCTAAAATATACTGCTTTATCTCTGCAAACTTGGGCGTTGCCATACCAATCCTTTGCTCTTTCTTTTGCGGTATCAGGAGCTAGGTTCTAGAATCTAGAAACCTCTCTTTGGCCAATAACGCTTTTCAAACGATGAAAATTACCGCTATAATCCTAGCTTGTATATACAAGTAAATACAAGTTGGATCACAACTTTTATTTCCGAACGAACATGAACACGTTAAGAGTGAGGGAAAAATATGTCTTGGGATCAGGTCTGGATTGACGTCAACGTAGCGACTATGTCTCCTTCTGTATCAGCGCCTTACGGAGCGATAACCGATGCAGCCGTTGCGGTAAAAGCGGGCCGGATTGCCTGGATTGGCCCGCGCTGCGAACTCCCCGAATTCGATGTTCTGTCAACGCCGGTTTACAGAGGAAAAGGCGCCTGGATCACACCGGGACTCATCGACGCTCATACCCATTTAGTGTTCGCAGGTAACCGGGCAAACGAGTTTGAGCTTCGCCTGCAAGGCGCGAGTTACGAAGAGATTGCCCGCAGCGGTGGTGGCATCATATCTACCGTAAAAGCCTGCCGTGAAGCCAGCGAAGGCGAACTTTTTGAGCTGGGCCGAAAACGTCTCAACGCCCTGGCGAAAGAAGGTGTCACCACGGTCGAGATCAAATCAGGTTATGGTTTGGAAACAGAGACTGAACTCAAACTGCTGCGCGTCGCCCGCGAGCTGGGCAAACATCATCACGTCGATGTGAAAACCACCTTCTTAGGTGCCCATGCCATCCCGCCAGAGTACAAAGATGATGCCGAAGGCTATGTCGACTTAGTCATAAACGAGATGCTACCCGCCGTTATCGAGGAAAACCTTGCCGATGCGGCCGATGTCTTCTGTGAAAATATCGCCTTCAGTGTCGAACAGACCGAGCGGGTACTCACTGCGGCGAAAGATGCCGGACTAGATATTAAGCTTCACGCGGAGCAACTCTCTAACCTGGGAGGATCGGCTATGGCCGCCGGGATCGGTGCCAAGTCGGTGGATCATATCGAATACCTCGACGAGGCCGGAGTAAAAGCCCTGAGTCAAAGTGGCACCTGCGCCACCCTGCTCCCCGGTGCCTTCTACTTCCTGCGTGAAACTCAGATGCCACCGATTGAGCTGCTGCGTAAACATAAGGTACCCATGGTTCTGGCCAGTGACTACAACCCGGGCTCGTCGCCACTCTGCTCGAGTCTGTTGATGCTCAACATGGGTTGCACCCTGTTTCGCCTGACGCCAGAGGAGGCGCTTGCGGGTATGACGCGCAATGCCGCCAAGGCGCTGGGAATTGAGGATAATGTCGGCGTATTAGCCGAAGGGATGCAGGCAGACTTCTGTTTGTGGGATATTACGACACCAGCTCAGCTTTCCTACTCATATGGCGTAGGTGTGTGCCTTGAGGTAGTGAAGGCAGGACAGTTGGTCCATCAGTAACTCTCTCTATCAGAAGCAGGTAGCCTGAGCGATGAGGCTGACTCATCGTTATTTATCGTAACCCTCAAGGGTGTTTATATTTAGCAGGCTTGATTGATAACCATGGCTTCATGGTTATCAATCGCCTCCCGGCGGGGGATGTGCAGGTACTTCTGTGCCACGGTGAGTGAAGCGAAGCTTCGTGTTACGAACGAGAAGCATGGATGCTGAACTGGCTTTTAGATAAGGATATCGTTGTGAGCACAATCCCTGTAGGCTCTACGACAGCATCCTTGCTGTCAAAGGTCGCAGCCGTATTTACACTGAGTTATCTATCTCTTCGATTGAGCTTCGTTGCTTAGTATTTAGAAATCTAGTGATTTGCTAGGTAGATGAACCAAATGCTGTCGGCGAGGTGGAGCTGAAGATGTTATTCCAGCCTTGTTGTACCTGGATTCAGTCCCTTATTAAGTGCTTTCATTCTTGTTAAATTGGTAGATCAGCTCTCTTATTTTCTGCACTTTGAGCTCTGTTAGCACGACACCAAGTAAACCAACGACAGTAAATGAAATTATCATCGCACTACCATAATGATTTGAATGTTCATGAATACTCAACCCCATAAACAGCATCAGTCCGTACAGTAATGCCTTTCTCATTTCACTGGTATTAACGACAAGTAATCCAGTGGGTATATCTTTCTCGATTACGACTTCGTTAGATATCCCACCGAGTTTTACCTTTAGTTTTCCACTCTCTTCTGAGACTCGATAACCTCGACATGAGATTAGTCTTTTCAGCTCATCCATTCCTGCTAACTCCTTAAGCTGTACTGACTACTGAGGCCATGCCTCTTATCCAAAGCAGTGACCTCACAAAGTTGCTTCAAGCTGGCAGAGCGTCAGAATCTATAATGCAACCCGACGCCAAATTGTTTCAGGCTGATATCGGCGTAATAATTATCCAGCTCGCTGTATTCCGGCTCTGTTTCACTCATCTCATAAGACACTCGTAACGCCAGAGACTCTGTCAGGGTCACATCCACACCGGCGCCAAACAGCCAACCTGTGCCGCGATAGTCGTCGTCAACACCGTCATCGTTGCTGTAAGTCTTGTTGACTACCAAACCCGCCTTCATATAGCCAGTGACGCTGTCGGTAAAGGCGTGTCGAATCACGGGGGAGATGGTCACCGCCGCTATCCTCAAGTCCATCTCATCGACAAAACTATCGGTCATAAAAAAGCTTGCCTCAATGCCAAAGCTTTCATTGAAGTTGTAACCACCATAGACGCCGCCCCCTATGGCAGACTCATCTAAGGTACCAATATTGTCTTCTACACTGGTGTGATTAACTTGACCACCCAGGTAAAAACCCAGATCGTCGGCGGCAAAAGCAGGTGTCGACGCAGCCAGTAACATGCCTGCGGTTAACAGAGAATTGAGTTTCATTGCTGTCCCTATATTTGTGTTTACTGCATCCATAAATTAATAACAGTAAAAGTCCTTAAAAATCGGTGATATATTAACCTGTTACTAGCGCAAAGACAAAATGTCTGCTCTAACATTTATCCTGAAAGTACTGTCAGGCTAAATGGTAGAGGGAGTGAGGCTTTTAAAAAGAGATAAACGGGTTTTAGGGGAGAGCTGACTCCCCTATTCGGCTCAGGCAAAGCAATTTAAAGCCGTTTTTTAGCCTCAAATGCGGCCAGGCTCTCAGAATATTTCTTAGTCCAGAACGGATGTTTGGTGTTATCCAATGCCAGTTGCTCATGTTTGATGGCCTGCTCGAACTCACCCACCTCGGCATAGGCACCGGCCAATGCATCGTGAGCCGTGTGAGAATCGGGCGCCGCCTTCACCGCGAGCTTATAGATGGCTAAGCCTTGCTTTACAGCCTGTTCACCGTCCTTAGCTGTTTCTGCCTGCGCTAAAGCTATCAGGGAGTCGGTGGCGGGGACCTCGAAGCCATACTTCTCCTCAGACAGATAACGGTAGTGTGCCAGTATCGCCTGCGCGCCCTGGCTTGAGATCTCGGAATCTGGTTTTAGTACTTGATGGATATCATTGAACAATAGCTCGATGCCATAGGCGGTTGCCAGAATAGGCTGAGTCATATAGTAAGTGCCATCGAAGCGCTTAATACGGTAATCAAGCACCTCTGTAGCATTGGCCTTTATGATTGATTCCATCTCGGCAAAGCTTGCCAGCTGTCGCTTCTCGAAGCCGCTGTCACTGGTGCTCATCAGCAGAAACCTAGGCTTGCCTTTCATACCAGCCAGTTTCTTGGGGGCATCCTTGATGACGTAGGCAAAATCTTTGCTCAGTACAGGGCTGGCGGCGAAATAGGCATTAAACATATCGGGACGATTAAGTAAGGTGTAGAGGCTTAATCCCGCATTACCGGTGAAACCATTGAGAATACGAAATCCATTGGTCCGGTACTTGTTATCAATTGCCGGGAGCAGCTCTTGCCCCATAAAGTCCAGCAGCAGCTCATTGCCCTGCTCTTCGATGGCTTGCTCTTTTAACTTACCCAGTCCTTTGTGGCCATCGGGCGCGGTCACGATAATAGTTTCGAGCCAGGGCCAGTCACCGTTATGGCTCATCCAGTCATGCATACCGCTAAGGTAAGCCTGGCTTCGCGGATGAAAGTCCAACAGCACCACGTATTCTTTGTCACTGCTCTTGCTGTAACTGGGTGGCAAGGTAACGATAAATTCGGCAGGCACTTTAAGCAGCTTAGATGGGACGAGCAGTTTCTCCACCTTACTCAAGTGGGTGAGCTCCCGGTCATCCTGAGCGTAGAGGTTAAAACTGAACACCAAGCCTGCTATAGACGAAGCAATAAGATAAAAGGTATTTCTGAGCATGGGCCTTCCCTGTATTAATTTGATAACCGCTTTCTTATCTGAAAACCTTTAACAAACCTACAACATGCACAAAATGATTACAAACCGGCAAGTGAAGCGCTGATTTCAAGCAATCTCAATTCACGACTATTGCGCCTGAAAATATAAGAGGCTGACACAAGGTGTCAGCCTCTTATCACATTGAAAAAGCCCCTCACAGCAAGCTTTTGATGACCCTGGTGTTGGTGCAGCGCACTTTACTACCAGGTCGACATCAGAAACTCTCGAATTCGCTCACTATCGGATTCGGTGTTACAAGATATCATCTCTGAACAGGTTCGCCCTCTTAACATGGTTCCCGTCGTCCCTCGGGCATCCGGGGTCCCCCCCCTCAGCATAGTGATATGATAGGTGAGCACCTCCTCCATCGATGGAGCGCTCACCTCAATGACCTCCATCTCGCCAACGGGGGCTGGTTGCGAAACGGAAAGCTTGGTTGGGGCGGAATTCTTATCTTTGTGATCTAACTTTATCAGGCTGATATTAGCTAACACATTGATGGTGTCCTTATGGCCATGTTCGAATGACTTGGACAGGTACTCCTTCGCTTTGACTCGATCTGTCTCTATCAGCTCCCCCTCTAAATAGATCAAGCCGAGCAGATGTGTTGCTTCATCGAGCCCCTCTCTGTCTGCGGCTCTCAGGTACCTCATCGCTTTATCAATATCCTGATTTTCACTCTCCTGCAGGTAGATGATGGCGGCCTTATACTGGGCAAATGGGTTGCCATACTTTGCGGAGCGCCGATACCACTTGGTTGCTAAGCGCATATCAACTTCAGTGCCGTAACCGTTTCGGTAAAGCTCGGCCAGGGTATACATTGCATCGGAGTGGCCATAACGGGCTAATGTTTTGTACTCCTGAAATGTCTTGCTGCAATCAGAGGTATCACATGGAATGATTTGAGCTGACAAGGATTGAACCGCCGGCTTAGCCAATGCGGCTCCACTGCACAGCAGTACTAGCAATCCTAATGTATAAGTTGAAATGCTTCCTTTCATAATTGTTACCCCTTTCCGTTGAAGTAATAAACAATTTAGCAGTATGGTATTTGTTTGTATTTTAGTCAATTCAACTAAGGTGCACTATATAGGGTGGTGTTCGTATCAATTGCAGCATCAATATCCGCCAAATCTAACTGGAACGAAGATGATAATTAACTAGCCAAATTATGCGTTTCAGCATAGGATCTGAATTGAAATTTTGCAGATGCATTTTTAGCCAAGATATTGTGGAGTAAGCAGACATTATGGGTATCAGAGCCATAGTTGTAGATACAGCAGGTACGACAACCGACCTTAGCTTTATTAAGGACACACTTTTTCCTTATTCAGCCAAAGCCTTACCCGACTTTCTTAAAGAAAATGAACACAATGTGTTGGTAGAAAACTGCATCTGTGACGTGAGAGATATCGCGTTAGAGCCAGAAGCTTCACTGGAGCGGGTCATAGAGATCCTGCAACAATGGGTTGCCGAAGACCGTAAATCGACACCACTTAAGACCCTGCAGGGCCTTATCTGGAAGCAAGGTTATGCCAAGGGTGAATTTACCGGACATATTTTCCCTGATTTTATCGACGCTATCGAAGGTATCAAGCAACAAAATATGCGCCTCTATAGTTTCTCATCAGGGTCGGCCGAAGCGCAAAAGCTACTTTTCAGTCATAGTGATGCTGGTGACCTGACATCTAAGTTCGACGGTCACTTCGACACCCGTACCGGCAATAAGCTGTTTAAGCAGGCTTACTGCAACATCATCAACACCATCAGCTTAGCGCCTAAGCAGGTGCTGTTTATTTCGGATGTCGTCGAAGAGCTTAAAGCCGCAGAGGAAGCTGGCATGCGCACCATGCAGATGGTTCGGGAAGAGGGCCAGCGTACCGGCAGCTTTAAGCAGATCTCCAGCTTCGCCGAGCTCACTCTCTAAGATTTTTCATATTAAATAAGCTAAAGGCACTCCATGAGAGTGCCTTTTTTGTGTCTGGAACACTTATGAAGATTTGCCATGGATGGTATTAAATCTTCGTTGTGTCTGGACTTCTTGTAATAGAGAGTTATGAAGATTTACTTGATGCGATACAGCTCTTTTAGCCTGTCCCAGTTTTCCGCTTGACGAAGATACTCCTCCTCGCAGTAGCTATCTCTCTCCATCTCCAGCTGTGCTTTCGAGATTATCTCCCGGTTCTTTTCAGGATCACTGCCATAGATAAGACATAGCGTCGCAAAGTAGCGCTGTGCATCTAAGCTGTGTTCGTCCCAAAAATGATCGTCATCGAAATTATCAATATCTTCATCCTCGAGAGCGAAGAGATCGGCGGCGCTCAGGGCTATCTCATCGCCTTCATCAAAAGAGTTAAGCAGGAGAAGCGTGGCCAGAGAATCGACGGCGTCCTCCTCCTTGCCAAGTACTATCACCTGGTTGCTATAGATAAAAGCATGCCCATATTCATGGGCCAGAGTATGCATAAGTGCATCTTGCGTCGCTTCTACTGCTGTTACACCGGTTTGCTGATAGTTGTCCCCTTCGAAGCGTTTAAGCACCTCGGTGATAAACTGGTAGGGTATCAGTATCTGCACCTTCCCGGGATCGAACAGGGGCCCCTCTTCTGCACCAAACTGAATCGTTAACTTCTGCTTAATAGGAAGCTGCTCATCGAACAGTATCTGCATCTGCTCAGAAACGGACTCGACTATGACCCGAGCTTGCTTATCTTCAAGATTCTCGGCTGGAAGAAATTGCAGCTGAGTGAGGGCAGCCACTTCACAGGAAAAACAAGCCGGAACAAGCACCAACATAGCGGCGAGGAGTATCTGTTTCATTTCAAATCTCGAATCTAATGTCTAATGTCTAATGTCTAAGGTCTATGAGCTTGTTGCTACTATGACATGCTGCTATGCTGAGTCACAAGTTAAACGACTGTTTGAATAAAGGCTGAAAATGGAACGTTTTATCAAGCAATACCCAATCTATACCGAGATACCGGTAGCCTGGGGTGAGATGGATGCACTGCAACACGTGAATAATGTTGTTTACTTCCGCTATTTCGAAACCGCCCGAATCGATTTTTTCAATCAAATAAACCTGCTCGATGAGCTTCAAAGTACTCAGATCGGTCCGGTGATAAGTGAAAATACGGCTCGCTACAAGCGTCCGGTCACCTTCCCTGACACCTTACTCGTCGGTGTATCCATCAGTGACATCAAGCAAGACCGCTTTATGATGCATTACAGTGTCTATAGTCAGGCACAACAAGCTGTAACGACCTTAGGCAGCTCGCAGGTGGTGATGTTTAATTTTAAAACCGGTAAGAAAGCAGAGCTGACACCCGCACTCCTCGATGCCCTCAAGTCCCATGAACTGGCGGATGCTTAATCCGGGGAAACAAAGAAAAAAGGCATGCTTATGAATACAAATGACATTGAGATCATTCACCTCATCGATGAACATGAATTTGTTATTAATGTAGGACAAGCACAAGCTAGCCTCTCCTATGAGCTTTTTGACGGCAGGGTTAACTTTACTCACACCTTCGTGCCCACAGAACTCAGGAATAAGGGCTTAGCCGAGAAGCTGGTTCGCCATGGGCTCAGCTGGGCCAATTCAGAAAAGTTTGTCATCGAGACAAGCTGCTGGTACGTGCAGAAATTTTTGTAATTTCAGCTTTTACCGCCCCCGCAGCCCATGATTGTAATAGATATTACTACTCGCCAGTTAGTGCCGAGAGCCGCTGCTTAATCTCCTCAGAAAGTGGCTGACTCTTATCTATGCCGTAATCGTAATGCACCATGGTCGTCTTGGTCTCTGAGGTTTGCTTACCCAGCTGCCAACTCTGTTGCGTCACTTCGAAGCTACTATTACCGACACGACTTATCCAGGTTTTGATGCTGACAGGGCTGCCATAGTTAGTCGGCGAGAGAAAAGCGATAGTAAATCCGGCAACGATAAGATCCCACTTGTCCAGATTAAGCGTAGGGTTAAATATCTCAAATATTGGCTTTCTTGCCGCCTCATTCCAAACGGGAATGATGGTGTTATTGATATGCCCTAATGCATCCGTTTCATTGAATCGGGGATGGATCTCTAAGCTAAAGAAAGTCTCTGACACGTCTGAATACCCTTATTGTTATTATTGATCTTCATTTTGGCTAAGACGTTAACCGAGAACCCGCCGGGATGCAATTTTTCGGCTATATATCAGGCCCTAGGCCCTAGGCCCTAGGTTCTAGCATAAACCCTCTCCTAGTACATCCATGTACAAAAAAGGGATGCTCAACATCCCTTTATTTCTCCAGCCTACAGAGCTAACAGTTATCTCGCGTACATCGCATTGATCTCACGGGCATACTTGTTATAGATCACCTTACGACGTAACTTCATCGTCGGAGTGATAAGACCCGCTTCCATTGAGAAAGCTTCGGGTAACAAGGTAAACTTCTTAATCTTCTCAAAACCAGCCAGATCTGCCTGCAGTGTCTTAAGACGATTATCGAAGTGTTCAACCACATGACTGTTACGCAACAGCTCCATTGGTGAGTCGTAGTGAATGCCCTTCTCTTTCGCCCATTCTTCTAGTGCTTCGAAGGCTGGAACAATCAGGGCGGTCACATAGTTTTTCGCATCGGCAACGATGGCAACCTGTTCGATGAAAGGACAGCAACCCACCTTACCTTCAACGCGCTGAGGAGCGATATACTTACCATTTGAGGTTTTCATCAACTCTTTGATTCTGTCTGTGATAAACAGGTTACCCTCTTCATCGATACGACCCGCATCGCCGGTTTTTAGCCAGCCATCTTCGAATGCTTCGGCGGTATCTTCAGGACGATTGTAATAACCACGCATCACAGTTTCACCGCGAACCATGATCTCATTATCTTTGCCTAACTTAATCTCCATATCCGGCAACGGCTTACCATTAGAGCCAGGCACTCGGTTAGATAGAGTATTACAGGTGATAGTCGCATTGGTTTCAGTCATACCGTAGCCACACAGTACGGGTACATCGATACTCTGGAAAAAGGCGCTGACGTTAGGGTCTAAAGCGGCACCACCACATGGCATAAACTTAAGGCGCCCGCCCAGTACCTGCTTGAGTTTGCTGAAGACCAGCTTGTCGGCCAGTTTCCACTGCAAGCTCAAACCTAGTGACGCTTTATGACGTCCCTGGCCAACTTCTGATTGACGGTGCCCGACAGACATCGCCCAGGTAAACATCTTCTGTCTTAGTTCCGGTGCTTTAATCACCTTATCCTGCACCGCACTATAGACCTTCTCCAGGAATCTGGGCACGACACATAGTGTATGGGGACGAACCTTGACGATGGCCTCTTTGACAGCCATAGGATCTTGCAGATAAACGTTCTGACCACCCCGGCTCAAAACATAGAAGCTCCAACCACGTTCAAATACATGGCTCAACGGCAGGAAGGCCAGGGAGACATCACCGGGAGTAAATGCCAGCACCTTGTCATGTTGGTAGACCATAGAGGCGATATTACGGTAATCCATCATCACACCTTTTGGATTACCCGTCGTTCCCGAGGTATAGATGAGTGTCAGAAGATCATCCAAACTGGCTTCATCTGTACGCTTTTCCAGTTCGGCGACAACTTCATCAGTATGAGTCTTGGTGAGAAGATCATCAAAGTAGATATGGTTCTCAAACTCCTGAAGGACAACACTTTTATCGAATACCACGATATGGGTTAAGCTCTCACAATGCTGAACCAGCTGACAGGCCATCTCATAATGTGCTTTATCGCCGGCAAATATCAGCTTAGCCCTTGCATCGTTCACAATATAGCTGGCTTGCTCAAAAGTACTCGTCGGGTAAATTGGCACGACGACGGCACGGCTCTTAAGACTACCAATATCGGCACAGGCCCACTGGGGACAGTTTTGTGACAAAATCACGGTGCGATCCTGAGCCTCAATGCCAAACTGAATCAAGGCCTGAGCAACCTTGGAGTTGATGCTATCGAATGAACTCCAACTCACCTGATCCCATGGGGCCTCCATTTCGAATCCTTCGAGCGCGATAGCTTCGCCAAGTTCCTGGCTCTGCTGCTTGATTAAACGTGTTAAATGATACTGCTCGAGTGACATAATTCAGGGCCTTTTAAGCGTACAGGTGTTCCTCTTTTTTGGTATTTTACGTTAATAAATACAAAAAAATAAGAGCAATTGCTCAAACTTTGTTAGGCCGCGCACAGTTTTACAGAAACTTAGCGACCAAGCTGGAACTTACACCTGTAACCTTACCCTTTGTTAACATATAGTTATAGAGGATAAAGTACGATTATTGAGACAATAAGCGGTTTCAACTGAATTTCACTTTCTGCGGTAATCCCCTCTAATTATCTACACCCTTCTCTACATAATGAGGCCACTTTCACTAAACTGGCGCTTTACCTACAATCATAGAATCATATATATCTATTGAAGTTCCCATATCGGACCTTCACAAACACTTGCAGTAAGCAGTTTCAAGGGTTAGCGGGGTAATTGACCGGGGTTGACATTTATGGCCTCTAACATTAGCCTTCGACAATATATTAACGTATTGATACACAATATATTTATCATTTACATGATAAATTTAAGAAAGGATTTAGGTCTCATGTTTCATGGAAAGGCGAACGAGTCGGAAATAAGCATGGCCGACATAATTACAACAACCTCACCTCTAAAGTTCCTTATCGGCATGATAATCATTAGCTTGTCGGCTCTAAGCCCCAGTGTCTTTGCCAAACAAGATTCAAAAATCGATGAGAGTAGAGTCAACCACTGCTATGTCGACGATCTGGCCGAGCGCCTGAAATGCGGTTTTATTAGCGTCCCGGAAGATCGCACTAAGCCAAACGGTAAGCAGATAGACATTCATTATGTTGTACTCCCTGCCATCAAGAACGGCGCAAACTCAGAAGCCTTTCTTGCCATTGCCGGAGGGCCGGGACAATCGGCCATAGATAATGCGGCAGGTTTCAGTCGTATGTTTAGTAAGGTGCGACAGAAGAGAGATATTTTACTCATAGATCAGCGCGGTACAGGTCGTTCGAATGTTCTCAATTGTGAAGGGGAAGGTTTTGAGGAGGCTCTGTCCATTAATGAAGCCGACTTCGATGTCACCAAAGAAACTCAGGCTTGTCTCGATAAACTCGATGCCGATGTAACCCAGTATGGCAGCCTGAATGCGTTGGAAGACTTCGAGTCTGTCCGCCAGCACCTTGGTTACCGGAAACTACACCTATACGGGATCTCTTACGGTACCCGTATGGCACAACTCTATATGCGCAAGTATCCACAGGTATTATCCACCGTCACCATAGATGGCGTGGTACCCATGCAGCAAAGTGTGCTCGCTATCGGCAATGCCATCAACAGGGCCTTCGAGCTACTCATTCAGAATTGTGATGAAAATGAGCTCTGCGGCAAACAGTTTCCGAACCTCAAAGGTGACCTGCATAAGGTAGATGCTGAGCTGACTTTGAAACCTGCAATCAGTCAGGTACGGGATCCGTTAACCGGTGAGTCCACCCAACTCACAATGACGCGTTCTAAGTTTATGGGCGCTATTCGAATGGCACTCTATATGCCAAACGTACGTGCGCTGATCCCCCACGCCATCAGCGAAGCGGCCAAAGGTAACTTCCAACCCGTTATGGGGCTCTATTCCCTCACAATAGATAGTACGGGCATAGCCATGGGCATGCACGCCTCCGTCGTATGTGGCGAAGATTGGCAGAGACTCACACAAGAGGAGAGAGATGCAGCTAATCAAACCTATTTCGGCCAGGAGATGATCACTAACTTCGAGAAGTCTTGTGCCATCTGGAATATGCCTGCTGTCGAATCCAGTTTCTCTGCACCGATTAGCAGTAATATCCCCACCCTGGCCCTGTCGGGACAGATAGATCCGGCGACACCACCTAGCTGGGGAGAGTTAGCCATGGAAGAGCTCACCAATGCGAAACATTTTATCGCGCCTTATGCCACCCATGGCGTGGCTAACCAATCTTGTGGTAACGACCTTATCGCCCAACTGGTCGATAGTGGTAGCGTGGAAGGGTTAGACAGGAGTTGTCTCGACAAAGATGTACGACGTAACTTTTATCTCAATGCCAGTACGGTCGAAGCCATACCGGATAAAGCCGATGCGCCAAAAGAAACGAAACAAGCGGATACTCGCCATACAGCAGAGCAAGGAGATAGTCATGATTAAGGTTGCTAACCTGTCTAAGCGTATCGGTGAGGTGCAAGCCCTGGATGACTTAAGCTTTATTGCTAAAGATGGCCAGATAACCGGCCTGCTTGGGCCCAATGGTGCAGGAAAAACCACCTGTTTAAGAACCGTTTTTGGATTACTGCAGGCCGACATGGGAAGTGCCGAGATCGATGGTATCGATGTGGCTAAATCTCCTATCGAAGCCAAACAGCAACTCGGCCTGTTCCCAGATCCGTTTGGGCTCTATGAACGACTTAGCCCGAGAGAATATGTCAGTTATTTTGCCGAACTCAATGGATTATCACGCGTCGATGCCAAAGCCGCCACGGCTAAAGTACTCAGCCAGCTCCATATGGATGACATTGCCGACCGACGCTGTAAAGGCTTCTCTCAAGGCCAGAGAATGAAAACGGCACTGGCACAGGCAATAGTCCACCAGCCAACCAACATAATTCTCGATGAGCCGACCCGAGGTTTAGATGTCATGAGTACCCGGGTACTCAGAGATCTGCTAAAAGAGTTAAAAGCACATGGACACTGCGTACTGTTCTCCAGCCATGTCATGCAGGAGGTCGCCGCCCTGTGCGATCAGGTTATTGTTATGGCCCAAGGTAAAGTGGTCGCAGTAGGCAGTCCGGATGAGCTTTGTGAGCAAACCGGAAAAGACTCACTCGAGGACGCCTTCATTCACTTGATCGGCACAGATGAGGGCATAGCTGCATGATAGCTCTTTCAGAAAGCACATCGGAATACGCGCTATTTTCATATCAACCAATCTGCGCGAGTAAAGGAATAGCAGCATGATAAGTAACATAATGACTATGGTCAGAAAAGAGCTAATCGATGCGGCAAGAGACAAGCGATCCGTTATGGCGGGCCTCTATTACGCAATCGGTACGCCTCTGTTGATGTGTGGCATGTTTATGCTGCTAATCGGGCAGATATCGAGCCCGGAAGATCTCAACATCAAGATTGAAAATGGGGAGCGGGCACCGGATCTGGTTAAATACCTATCCAGTCAGGGGATCACCCATGGCGACGAACAGGACAAGAGTCTTGATGTCAAAGATATTCGCTTAATCTTCAGCGATGATTATGCAGCACAGATGGCGAAGGGGTTAAGTGCCGAAGTGACGCTGGTCGCCGATAATTCAAATGAGAAGCTACAAAACTCAATAAGACGTCTGGAGAAGAACCTGCAGACCTACAGCGCCGAAATGGGCAGCTTAAGGCTCATTGCCAGAGGTATCGATCCCCGCGTGGTTCAACCCATTAAGGTCAATGTTGAAGATCAGGCGACGCCGGATTCTAAGGGGGGGGTGATCTTAGGCGTGGCGACGATGACCATGATCTATGCGGTATTTATCTCCGGCATGAACCTGGCCATCGATACCAGTGCCGGCGAACGTGAGCGTAACTCGTTGGCGCTGCTGCTAAGCCATCCGGTTTCCACACGCAATATTGTCTTAGCGAAGGTCTTGGCCGTCACTATCTTCGCCATGCTGGGACTCCTGTTAACCCTGATCATCTCTAAGCTCTCCTACTCCTTCGTTCCCTGGCAGGAACTGGGATTCACGGTTTCAATCAGCACTAACTTCATCCTGTTAATGCTCTTAATTGGACTTCCGATAGCTATCATGGCCGCCAGCCTACAGCTGTTTGTCTCGTTTATGGCTAAGACATTTAAAGAGGCGCAATCTTATCTGACCTTAGTGTTGATAGTGCCCATGATGCTTTCGATGGCCGCCAGCTACAACATAGCCCCGGACACCTTGCAGTGGTTACCCGTATCCGGCCAGCAGCAGGCTTTAATCGCCTTTATCAAGGGCAGAGAGATCCCTATGCTGCAGTTACTGCTCTCATCAATGACGACACTGGTTATCGCACTGGGACTGACATTTGCTATGGAGAAATCACTCAAGAGCGAGAAAATAGTTTTCGGCTTATAAACATAGTAATCGTAACTAAAGGAAGGAAGAGAAATGGAATTTATAGATAAAATTGTAGCCAGTGAAAATTATGCATTTATATCACTATTAATGCTTGTGGTAGTTGCCCTCTGGTTTCTTCCTGCAATATTGGCACTGATGTTTAACCGCAAGCACTTCAAGCTCATTCTATTGGCTTGTATTCCGGCCGGATTTTCATTGATTGCATGGGGTGGGGTGATGGTATGGGCGACTACGGGAAAGGTCGTCGAGAAATATTCGAATCGCACGAAATCTGAGGGTTAGAGATACCAGATAAAAGACGTCTATTGCAGGATTAATGAAAAATGCCACCTTTAAGCAAGGAGCTACAAGGTGGCGATAAATCAGTGGTATTAAGCAGGGCGTTAAATCTTAAACTGCTGCACCAGAAGTTCTAACTGCTTGGCCATTTCGGCCAACCTCTCACTCTCGCTGGAAGTCGCATTAGCGCCCTGTGCAGCCTCTTCTGCAGCATGGTTAATATTAACGATATTGGCATTGATCTCTTCAGATACCGCACTTTGCTCCTCGGCGGCCGTGGCTATCTGAGTATTCATATCGGTGATCTTACCTATAGACTGTGTGATCATCTGTAGGGCTTCACCCGCAGATTTAGCATTGCTGACACTATCATCGGCATACTTACGACTATCAGACATGACATTCACTGCGACCTTAGCCCCACCCTGTAACTTCTCAATCATCTTTTGAATCTCTTCGGTCGATGCTTGCGTCCTGCTTGCTAAAGTACGCACCTCGTCAGCCACAACGGCAAAGCCTCTACCCTGCTCACCCGCTCTCGCAGCCTCAATAGCTGCATTGAGTGCCAACAGGTTAGTCTGCTCGGCAATTCCTTTGATCACATCTAAAATGGAACCGATCTGATTACTGTCCTTTTCTAAGTCCAGTATCACCTCCGCCGCACTCTCAATTTCTGCAGCCAAACCAACGATCATATCCACGGTATTGGTTACAACATTCAGACCTTCTTTGGACTGGTTATCGGTTTCAACGGCGGCATCGGCGGCATCGTTAGCATTTTTTGCGACCTCCACAACCGTGGCTGTCATTTCATTCATCGCCGTTGCCACCATGTCCAGCTCATGTCGCTGCGTTTGCACAGAAGTGGCAGTCTCTGAAGTTACCTGAGCCATGCCCTGGGCAGACTCAGCAAGCTGCTGTGAAGTGTCTGAGACACTATTAATACTGGCTTGAAACTTATCGAGCATAAGGTTAAATGAGAGAGAAAGCTCTCCGAGTTCATCTTTTGAATTGCATTCGATACGTTGGGTAAGATCTGAGTTTTTTTCTATATTATTTACAGATTGATTTAGTGTCTTAACTGAGCTCAAAATCATGCGAGCAACAAGGAATAAAATCACGCCACCCAGAAAGAATGAAATAAGGGTAATGGCGATTAACTCTTGTTTCATATCTGCCATAGAGGTAAGCGCGACCTCCTGGGTATCACTCCTTGCACTCTCTTCGGCCTGAGCTAACGCTTTAAAGCTCGCTCTCGCCTTATTCGCATATGGAGATGCGCCTTTACGATAAGAGGCCCAGGCAGCCTGTAACACATCGGGAGTACGCTCGATCAATCTCAGCTTAGACATGCGCTGACGTCCATCTTCAAGAAAGGCTTTAGTCGCTTGCTTTGAATTTGAGGCCAGCTGTCTCAGGTTGGCTTTTACATCTGGTTCGCTGATTAGACTTAATGAAGATTCGAGTCCTTCAAAATGGCGGTCTATATCTGCAATACGGGTTTCCAATAAGCCGAAGTTTTTCTCGAAATCATCGCCGAGCATGATACTTCTGGATAAACGCGAACAGTAGTTCATATCACGGCTGATCGACAGCATATATTTCTGACTGCTCACCCCGGCTTGGTCATACTCATTAAATTTGTCTTCTACAAATCCGGTATTAATAATGACATTCACGAGTATCACCAAACCCGCTAAACCGAAAACAACCATGACAGCAGTGAGCTTCTGCTTAATGCTCCATGAAGATAAAAAATCCATCCAATTCCACCATTAAACCAATTATGACTAACAACAAGTCTAGTTAACTTACTGGCGAAGGAGAATAAAACAGTTAAAAAAATGTTACTAACACCTGCGAGGGGATAACGTCTAAAAGTTTGTGAAAAGTTATAAAAAAGGGCCGAAAATGTATCTAAAGAGCCAAGTGAGATGAATCTTTAAGCAGATACTGTAGATGTAAGCTTGGAGCTGATGAGTTAAAAAAGAAAAAGCCCAAATAGCACTTGGTTGTTTCCATCTTCAAAATCGAGATGTTGAATGGGATTGCGGGGCATAACGAGTGCGTCGAGACACTCGCTATACAGGCTACAAACTAACTCTAATTCAGAAAAAGCAGAACTTACTTAGCCTTCGGGCGGAATGGCTTTATCACAGCTTCGTCGCACTCGAGGAATGGACCGTCCATCAGATCGATGCAGTACGGGATTGCCGGGAACACGGCGTCGAGACATTCGCGAATCGACTTAGGTTTACCCGGAAGGTTAACAATCAAAGAGTCACCACGAAGACCCGCAGTCTGGCGAGACAGGATAGCTGTCGGAACAAACTTCAATGACTCGGCACGCATCAACTCACCAAAACCAGGCATCATGCGATCGCAGACCTCTTCGGTAGCCTCCGGAGTCACATCACGTTTCGCAGGACCGGTACCGCCAGTCGTCACGATAAGACTACAGTTTTGCTCATCGGCCATCTTAATCAGAGTCGCAGCAATGACATCTTGCTCATCAGGGATGACTTCATAAACCGGTTCCCACTCAGAAGTGAGGTATTCATTTAATACATCGATAATCGCCTTACCGGAAAGATCTTCATAAATTCCAGCGCTGGCTCTATCACTTACAGTCACAATACCGATTTTTGCTTTGGTCATCTTCAGTCCTATCGAATAAGCAGATCCCCCTACAGATGCTCATTCACAATACAGCATCGAAGCGGAGGATATTAGTTGAGTCTAAACTAGCATAATTAATGCGTATTATATCTTTAAGCGGGTTAAAAGTGGGAGCTAATCCGGTATTTAATAGATCAAAAAAGCTAAGTTATAACCGCCTGGATAACCAATATTTCCGTTTCCAGTAGCTGTTTTCCAATGTCGAAATCATCACACCCTGGCTCGTCGATGCGTGCAAAAATTTAGAATCACTCAAATAGATGCCTACATGACGTGTCGTCCACCCAGTTTTAAAGAACACCAGATCCCCCGCCTTGAGTCTATCCTTAGATATTTCTGCACCTGAGTTTAATTGTTCAGACGTAGTTCTTGCTATCGTCTCCCCCAACAACTCTTTATAGGCCAGATAAACGAAAGCGGAGCAGTCGATGCCCCGCTTGCTCATTCCACCCAGTCGATATGGTGTGCCGCGCCACTCTTGATGAAATGCCATTAACTGACGCTCTAACTGAGCCGACGCTTTAGTGCTTGGCTCGGGAGGAAGACTCCCACAGGCGCTCAGCAACAAGATAGCCGAGAGTATGAGCAAGGACCTTAGCAAAGGATTATGTATCGGTGTAATTTAAACGAAGACAAAGCTGCCACCTAGGCCCCATTGTTTAGGCCTATATTCAGACCCCAAGATGGAATTAAAACGAAGACAAACTTAAACCTATGTTTATAATGAAAAAATACTGCACACATCTTAAGTTGCAACTTTTGAACTTAAGGTCACATCTGTGGATGTGAGACCTATTATAGAGGTGGCTTACAATGCACAGAAAAAACGGTTTTGTGTACTCTACGATGCAGCGCATAAAAACACGGTTTCGAGTGCTCAACTACGACGCAGCACATAAAAACACGATTTTGTGTGCTCAACTACGACGCAGCACATAAAAACACGATTTCGTGTGCTCAATTACGACGCAGCTCATAAAAACACGGTTATGTGTGCATTGGCTGTGAATGTGAATTCATAGGCCATATGTGAATTCATAGACCATATATGAATTCATGTGAATTCTTATTTAACAGTAGCTTACCACCGTTTATATGTAACCGTTCATCTAGTTAAGTGTAGTGGTTCAGTAGATTTTAGACATATAAACAGGGGAAGTGTCACTTAACTGATGCTGCAAAGCCACCTCTGAATCTTTCATGATAAGCGTTTAAAGATCGTCGATTTCAATCTCAATTTCAGCTTGGCCACGCCTTTCATCAACAAGCCTAGCATCAAGTTCATCTTCGATGAGCTCTTCAATTTCTTCAAGCATTTCAGCTGAAATACCTAAGCCAATACATATCTTTCGATAAGTATTGAGACTAAGGTTACGCGTACCATTAAGCACTTCAGCAACCTTAGATTTAGAACCGATATAATAAATCAGGTCGGTTTCATTTAGACCCATTTGTTCCATTCTGAATTTTATTGCTTCAATAGCGTGCGGAGGGTTAATTGGAAATATCCTTTGTTCATACTCATCAATCACATAAACAAGCATCTCAATTTCATCTCTGTCTTCTAGTTTTGATGCAAAATCTAGATCAATTAGCGCCGTTAAACGAGCTAAAGCCTGTTCGTAGTCTTGAGCTGTTTTGATTAGTTTTACTTGAGTCATTAAGGCAACCTCTATAAATCTTCACTTATCGCACTCAAAAAGTTCGATACATCAATTTAAAGCTTAAGCTTAGTCCATAGCTACCAAGGTTTTCGGGGGAGTTACTAAAAGAATACGCTTTTTGGAGATGTAACCCTCATGTCACGATTAAAGACTTAAAAAGGTTCATGGACAGACACTTCCATTTGCGAACAAACATGCTCCTAGTTAAAACCCTAGCGGTTTATATTTATTGCAATATAGGTACTGTTAGTACCGAAAATCAAAGTAAAATAAACCGATATATTGAATCGGGTCTTAAACTCACGAAGCCAAACTCTTAATTTTTTCACCTGAATGCCTGTAAAACAACGAGATTGATAGACAGAACAAAGATATTAATATACAAAGGCTTAACACCAATCATTTCAACAAAGATATCAATAACAATGTAAATTATGCTTAGAAAGGGATGTGTATATGCATGAGCTTGGGATATGTAAACAATCAGGTCGACTCTATGAAGGTAACTCGAATAATGGCACCCCTGCTATTGGATCTGTAAACCTGCTACCAATATCGTTTATAGGTGTCGAAATCCAAAACCTTCTTCCTGAATTCAACGGCTATTCCGGTCATCTTTTTCGTGAAGACAGCTTCGATCCAATAACAAAGGTACGCCGAGGTCGTGTATACCGCATGAATGGATCACAACCACAATTCTGGCACGTACATGACTTTATTCGGAATGACCTAAAAAGTGAGAGCTGGAATGGTGGGCAGGCTCCAAAACTTGAAGCTGTAGGATATCAACAAGACAGCCTATCTTACTTAAGAAGTGTAAAAGAACTTCCAACAGTGCAACTCGGGCAAGAGCCATTTGCTTCATACTGGCAAATATTAACAGTTGAAACTTTGGCAAATGGACGTCCTCAACTAACTCTTAAAGCTAAACATAGCTTTACTACCATTCCAGAGTTAATACCTAACCAAGTACCAAGTGATGCACTTAACCAATTAAGGCAATCACTCGAAAAGGTAGAAAACAGTGCTAACCGCTTAGGTCCTGTTGATACGATAGATAGGTGTCGAGATCTGCTTTCTATCGTTTTTGGAGCACTAGAAAATGACTTATCACTAGATTTAGGTGCAGGAATAACCAAGCGAAGAAATAAGAATAAAGATGGTAACTCTAGTAAAGATGGTCATGACCTGATCACTGTAAATGCAGATATTGTTAGACGTTTGCACTCTCGCGGAAAACCAAATGAAGAACATAGACACAATACACGTGGACTTACTGATAAAGATGCTGATTTAGCACTTACATCCTTATGGTTTGTTCTGGTTGAGTTAGGTTGGGCGAGATAGCCCTCATTTCAACCCACACAAAGAGCTTAAGTAAAATTTGTCCATATGACTCGGAGCAGTCCACTACTGCAATTAACTCAATTCACTTGGAATGAGCTAAAGCCCAAACCAAGTGAACTCGATCATTATTGTCTGGAGTGCTTCTCGTCCACACGGTTAATTAGCTCAAAGTTTTGTTGTGAACTATTCCAAATCAACCTAACCTTTTCCTCTAATGAGTCAACGTCTTTAAGTAGTGTGGCTGGGGTTTTCTGAAGAAAATCAATTTTGATTTTAAGAGAATTCACCGTATCCTTGAGCCTGTCATTAGAAGTGCTTAATGCAGAAACTCTCTCGGAAAGAGCAATATTTTGCCTAGCCAACTTTTGTATATTCAGCTCCTCCGTTTCCGCTATACTATCCCAAGCTAGGGAAAGACTTGTAACAGCAGCTAAAGTCGAAATTGCAGCAAGAAGAATATGGGATTTATTAATCAAGTTCGGAGTATAGTTTGGCTGGCTCATCGTCTAGATCCTTTTTTTGTAGTTCAGACATACGCACACTCATTTCGTGTCGCTGATTAATATCTGATTGCAGAATGGCTCTTTCACTTTTTACAGAGTCAAGGCTTTCTTTAACCTCACCTAAGGCCTCACTATTGCTATCAATATTTTTTTTATTTATTTTTATATCACCGCTATTATTCTGAACTAGGCCTTCAATCTTCTCTAACTCTCTTTGTGTTGACTTTAACTTCTGCTTTAGATCATTAGCTTCGGCTTCCAATTTTTTACTAAGCTCTAACTTTCCTTCAGCAGCAGCATCAAAGGCTGCTTCTACCTTATCGCTTGTGCTCTGCTTGTACGTCCTCACAAGTTGAACATAATATTCTTTAGCCTCTTTCAAACTCCTAAAATTATCGGCTTTTGCAGATTCAACTTTTCTGTCGACATCAGCATGTGTTGCGCATCCTTGAAAGAATAAACATGTTGTTAGCGTAAGTATCATCACTCTATTGCCCATATAAACTCCTTACTTGATGCTTTCAATGAGCTCTCTGCTTATTGATTAACAGTTAAGTTACAAGTTTCTCCCTTATCAAAACGTGACTCACATCGCACATTCCTTTATCGTCATCGAAAGCTTACCAGTTTAGAAGGCATTGATTTACATAGGAAACAAAGGCATACTCCTGTCCCATTAATTTTTACCTTATAGCTACTCCCTATTAATTTGTATCAATACCCTCTCCATTTCTGTGTATTTATTCTAGTGTTTGAATATTGGTTCTTAACATTTGAGACGCCCAAAATTAGCTAAACTGTAAACCTCCCCCTAGATAGTCTCATGCATGGCCACTCCACTTTCAGGGGGGACAAAATAGGGAGGTTTACACCACCACTTCCCTGTGCCTGGGGAGTGGTCACCGGTACCGGGAGAACTTATGCATGGGGCTATTTTAGGGGAGGGTTACACTACGACTTGCGCCACTGTGTTTGAAATTTATTGAGCTTTCCAATATTGCATTGCTCACACAAGACCTGCAAATTAGTGATATCTAGTTCCAACTCAGGGTGAGTCGAACGCGGTTTTATATGGTCAACATGCAGGGTTACTCCGCTTTCAGGATTGGCTCCACAACATGCACATTTATTTCCATATACTTCAAATGCTTGATAGCGTAACCGCATCCACTTTCCGCTTGAGTAGAAATCAGACTCCGTTGGATCTTTAAAAGGTAATTGCTCACAGTCATCGAATACTCTAGGCTCACTTCCTGGCACATAAATAATTGCAGACATGTCTGTTTTGCCATTATGTTTTTTTAGCCACTTCCAAATAGCTTTTAAAGCACCGGTTTCTGATTTGTATCCTTTTCGACTTGACTTACTATCAATCTGATATGTTACAGAAATCATATTTCACCCAACAGTTCTGATCGCTAATGATGTACCAAGCGAATGTCTTTGCGAATGACCGGAAAACATCCAAAGGCTTGGTCTGTTCAACTTATTACATACTAGATTGCCCCACTACATCGGTGACGGCATAGTTTCGAACGATGACCTGCTTGACGGCTTCTTCTTTAAATTCTGGGGTATATCGTTGTCCACTCATAAACATATCTCCTATGCAAAAAGCTTAGGTGAAATTTGTCCATAACACTCGGGGCAGTCCATAGAATCTAGTGAAGTGCCAACTGTTCTAGGGGCTTACCACTATGGTTTGTTCTGGTTGAGTTAGGTTGGGCGAGATAGTCTTCATTTCAACTCTCACAAAGAGCTTTTCATCAACACAGGGATTCAAAGCTCAACATGTCTTTAATCAAACCTGAAGCAACCTCTAAATGAGGCTGCCAGCCCCTTAGGTTCTGGGGACAGTCCAACCTCTAACTTTGTTCAACTAAATCAACTTTTTTTGTTTTTTGTATAAAATCTTGAGTTATTCTATCTTCAAAATCTTGGAAGCTATCAATGAACTGTATATCTACATGATTATTATATTTAGTAGCATACTCTTCGGCTTCACCTGTATCTGACTTTCGCTCTGCCGTAGCAAAGAAAAACTTCTGATATCGCCTTGGTGATACGCCTTCAAATTGAGTGAAATTTACTTTTAAAGAAGATGTGTGATCACCATCATTAATAGCATCATCATGGAGGTCTAGTGCTAAGCTTTTTTCATATGGCTCAATATAATAAACTTGAGTTATTCCTGACGCCACGATATGTCTTGCACAGTTATGACAAGGGTAAGTAGTTGTAAATAATATTTTACCTGAAGTTGAAGAGTCTCCTGTTCGCGCCAAGGACGTAATCGCATCCATTTCTGCGTGTATAGATCGAGAATATTCAATTAAGGATCCTACTGAGGTGTTTTTGAAAATATTATCAGCTATATGTTGACTTGCTCCATTATCAAAAATTTCAGAAACCAATTGTTCTAGCTTCTCTTCTTTTGGAGCTACCTCCTTTAAAATAGCCATAATTCCTTCAGCTATCTCATGTGATATACCTTCTTTTATTTTATTTTTATGTGCATCGTTGTAACACTTCCCCCCCTTATGAATACATCGATAGTCAGAATTATCATCTTCAAAAGTGTAAAGACCTCCACCAGACTTAGGCACATCATTTCGTCCGGTAGCTACAATATTTCCTTTGATATCTAGAATTGATGCACCAACTTGCCGAGAAAGACAGGCTGATTGCAACGAAGAGGAAAAGGCGCTGTACATTCCCTTCTCTAAAAGAGATGGGCTAAGACCATTCTTCCCGTGAATTAAGTGTAAAATTCTGACAACTTTTTTATTTAGCTCAGAAATATGACTTTGGTTATTCTTTATAAAAAAATCTGCATCTAAAATAGTTTTTTCAGTATGCTGACCTTCTTTTAGAGCTGACTTTCTATCTCTATGAATCAAGTCATCAATATCTTTGGGAGAGATTTTTTCATCCCTCAAATTTCGCTTCCGCTCTGACTCATGTCGAAGAACACCAATTAAGTAAAAGTTATTTTGGTAAACAAGACGTAAAAGCTCAACTTCAGCAGGATTCTTAAGCTGATCTACTATGTAGGCTACTTTACCTGAAAATCGTTCATCTTCTTCAATTTCACAATTAAGTTTAATCTGTTGCTTTAGCGTAGCTATTTTACTAATTATTGCTTCAGCTAATATTTGATGTGAAAAGCGATGTCTAAGTTTGTCACCCTGATCTTGCCGCTTTACATACCTATCGTAAGAACCTGTTATACTTGGAGATTTATCGGTATCAATATCATTCATCAAGCTGCTGACATAAATATGCTCAACTTGATAGCCTAAAATTTTAAGTTGTTTTTCAAGAGCTGTACGTAGGGTTTTTATGCCTGCGCCAATAGGGCCACATAGACCAATTACCAACTCTTGGGATTGACGACCAGATATAAGCTTAATGCTATCGGAGGTGCTAGATGAGCGCCGCCCACTACTAGCAGGAGAGGAGTGTTTTTTAGCTACGTTGCTTGTCATAGTGCAGAGTTATCCATAACATTTAATGAAGAACTCTACTATATTGTAAAAGAGGTAAAAATCCTACCAATTAAGGCGGTTAGCTCTGTTCATAATGCTTGCCAGTGCCTTTTTTTCCGCTTGTTTTTTACGGGCAGTTCCGAACTCGACAACCTTACCGTTAAATGCTGGTGAAGAGACGCTACTAGTTGATTTTTGTTTTTTATTTTGTAGTTCTACTACCATACGATCATCCTCAAATTTTAGGCGTTACATTTTACCCACCTAAAAAACCTGGTCAACATTTGTCTGCGGAAAATGTGGACTAATCCTTATGAGCTAAAACTTAGTCTAATTTTACTTCATTTGCACTAATTTTTTTGTCAAAGATAGATTTCCCTCTAGCATAAAACGTAATATTAAACATAACCACTCCATGTACGAGTAAGTAAAGCGCAGCTGTCATTGGCTTCAACAGCCTAGTCAATGTAACCGTACGCAGGACTCATAGAATCCCCTCATGTTTACACAACACAATTATTTCGACATGGGATAATCCACGTGTCGATGCTACCAACATACCTAGTAAAGCAAGCCGTTCAGGCTACAAACTCTGCTTCAATGTCACCAGCATCTGGAAGCAATATCCTAAAGATTTTCATAGACGACGGAGATAGAAAAAACTGATGTTGCTTGCAATAGTATCCATAGAACGTCAACTGATGCTCCACCAGCTTGCAGGATGTGGGAGATCTCAACTCGTTATTGTTACTTAAGTGAGCGAGTTGAGAGTCAGGCCCTTGCCTTGCCGCGCCATAACAGATTAAAGCCATCAGATCATCTAAGTTCACTTGATGGATATCTTTGCTCAGTTCATGCTTAATTGTCGTGGATAATTGCGCCACATTAAACTTCATTGCTGTAATGATTTGAGTTACTAGCTCATCAAAATTCCTCAAGGTTAGATCAAGAGGGTAGCGACGCCACTTTGTTCCTGGCCGATAGGCGCAAAATGACACGCAAAGCAGTTCCTCTGCAAACCCATCGACTTCTTTAGTCAGATAATCTTTAGACTTAAGCGCGAGCTTTACCTGCTCAATCTCATCGTCATTCGCTCTTGAGCTGATAGACAAAAGAACATGGATACTCCGCACTGGCTCAATAAGGTAGATCTCGCCCCAATGCGTCACTTGAATATCAAATTTATTGGCTTTTAGCTGCTTAAAGAGTACTTTCACAAAGGCCTGCACATCAGAATACTGTTCTTTTGAAACGTCGATGCCACCAACTTGCCTTGAGTGAAACGGCAGGATTGCTCTGAGCTTCCTGGCCTTTCTTAGCTGTTGCAGTTTGCTTTCAATGTTCATGCTGCAACACCTCTATACTGAAGCTTTCAACTCGCTTTCCTACTTCTCCTTTCTGAGTGATGTTCGTGCCCCGAATAGATAACCAACCATCAGAGTAACTGGCCGACTCAACCACCAGCTGGATCTTCTTGCCAGGTATTGCCACATCCGATGACACCCAATCTCCGCTTTGTATTTTCAGGCATTGATAAAGCAGCCTCATGTTGAGCGCTTCTATTTCTTGCTCCAGTTGTTCAACAGCCTGGGTGAAACTATCGACCTCTTTTCTGAGTAAATCCTGATGCGTATCTAAATCGACATTAATAACCGCCGTTACCTCATCCAATTCACTCATAGCCTCAGCAAGCCTATCCAGCGCATAAGACTGTTCAAGCCGACGCTCAAGTTCAGCATCTTTAGCTTCTATTTCCGCAATGAGACTTTTTACCGACGGGCTAACATCTACCACGGGATCAACGAGCTTAAATTGACCAGGATTAAGGAGCAACTCAGCTATCGGTATTTTAGTTGTCTGGAAATGGGGCTCATCAAACGGCGAAAGAAAACCAGTCAAGAACACCGATTTTTCAGTCACGTTAATGAAGCTCTTCACCTCGTGATGATAGCGTCGGCTTAACTCATAGAACCACCGCGCCTCTGGTAAACATTGAGTAATTTGATGAAAGCCCTCTTCAATCAATCGTTCCCTCAAGCTCAATATCAGTGACACCAACTCATCATGGAATGCGCAATGGCAAAACAGCGGCTGGACACGCCCCGCGTAATACATACCATAATGCGTTTCAACAAAGAGCGGCTTCACCTTCAGACAATAAACCCGCTTTTTACCTACTTCACTCACCTCAACTCTCCTCAGCAATTTATGATAAACAGCGCTTTGAGTAGCAAATCGCCCTTAAACTCAAACTACCAGCATCGTCATCAACCACACACCAAAAACCGGATTAAACTTTCAGCCCTAAAACGATACCGAAGCAACAAGATAACGATTAAAAATACCCGTTAATACACACCAACCCCGCCAAAGCGCCATTTCCACTGCCAAACTCCCCGATTTACCATAACTGCCAATTGTGCGCAGTCTTGTGTGAGAGTGGATGTGGGCGTCTGCATTAGACAATTGGCAACCCGAAGATTGAAAATATGGTCAATCAGTAGTCGTTGAGGATTCCGGATGTACGAAGTTAGTTTGGGTGTAACAGTAACCCAAACAGTTTAAGTTCGATTTCTATTGGGGGCGCTTCGCTTGCCTCCCCCTCTTTCCATCTCTGCACAATGCCAAGTAAAAGTCCCAATATGGGAGTAGAGTCCACTGTTAAAGTATGTGGCCTCTTAAATATGCACCTCATCGAAATCCCGCAGAAAAAATTAAAGGAGTGCCTGGCAGGATGAAGGACTACACCGCCAAGGCGTGACGCTACGCTTTAATAATCCCTATCTAGCCGAGAAATCTCTTTAACAAGTAAGTTAATAAGGCGGATAAAACAATCGCACCACCCCATTTAGCATGCTTTGTTAAAAATTCAATTATCACCCTAGCTAATGTAGCTGTCCAATGTGGATATCGTCTCCCACCAGGCATTATAACAATATCGCCAGGTTCATTTTCATAAGCGCGCCACTCCCCCAAATACCAGTTCCTTATGCTTTCAATAATCACTTTTAATTTCATCATTATCACCTTTTCAGTGCTTCATAAACACAAAGACAATAGTTCAAGCCGAAACAAAAGTAAATCAATTAAATCATGAAAAACAGTGGCTTAAACGGAAATCCGTTAATACTCAATCAAGCAGTAGAAAGAAAGTCGTGTTCACCCCCTATACTTTATCAGCCCCCCTAACGTTCAATCTTTAAGGAATGAAAATGAACGACTACTCCACAGAAACACTTAAATTCATTATTGAATTAGTTAACGAATATCATAACCCGTCAGGAGCACCTAAAATCCCCCCCTTTAGTAATTACTTTAGTACTGGAGATATAGTGGATTTCATCCAAAGGGTAGAGTTTTTAGGAAAGCCTGATATAGCGTTAATTGTCCAAGGTTTAAAAAAGTTAGTTAAAGAAAATTATCTAGAACAACAACAAAGTCCCAAAGTGTTAGGACTTGAGAATTGGCATATTACTCAAGAGGAATAGTTACTTCGCACAAAGTGAAATATGTGTAAAAAGCCGCCCCTGCGGGTCACTTTCAGGGAACGGCTTTTTAACATATTCGCATAGGTCATTGTGAATATCTGCGTGCGACAGGCTCCGCTTATGGCGTTACCGCAACTCAGCAGCCTCATGGTTGGTAATCAGCCCCGGGGCCAGCCGCAGCGGCCTGTAGCAGCGCCTGATAACGATCAAACACCGCATCAAGCAGCAACATATCTACCGTTCCAGAGAGGATAAGATTGAGCGTAGGGATCCCGTTTAGAGGGCAATAATCTATTTTGAATACCTCCACGTAGCCGTCTTGTGCATCCACCAGCCCAGCCAGAGTCTGGAGGAGTCCGTAGCAGGGAAAGACATAGCGGTCTTGCATGCACAGTTCATCGAGCAACCGGACTTGCGGGAAGTGGTGGTTAAGTCGTTGCTGGAGAATGCAGGCTTGATGCATGTTTCCTCCGGTTTTGATGAGTGGCTTTTACAAGCCTAGCCCAGTTCACCCTAGACTTTCGGGGGAGTTACTAAGAGAATGCCGTGCTTAGACATAATGTTGCGATTCGGCTCAGCAATCAGGCAGTCATGCCATGCGCGAGTCGATTGAGTTCGTCAGTGATGATGCTTATCCCCGTTGCTGTATCCAACAAGCTCATGGGGGCTACCCCACCAAAGACTGGGGTGGGCTTATTGAGCCAATCCAAAGCCGCAGCACGTTCACCAAAATACCGTCCCCCCAGATAAAGCACCTCCATCATCATTAACAGATGTTCGGTATGCTTTGCTGACAGGCGGTCATCAAGCAACTTGCTATGCCAGTGCCCAGAACCCGGTTCCATTCCCAGTAAAGCAATGAGCTGCCGCTTTGAGGTGCAGAGCAGCATCGCTGCGCTATCTAGCGTAGTGGCTGGTAGACCGGATCGGAGCACTTCGATCACGTCCAACGATGATTGCGGGGTCTTCAAGGTGACACTCTCTTCACCCAACATTTCATAAGCATGTTTAAACATGATCGAATCTCCATCTGTAGTCGCTCTATCTCATGCACATCGCTGCATTACAGCTAACCGAACATCTCTATATATCACTCTGCTTTGAGCTTGAACTTCCCTAACTTAATTAATAAGTTACGAGTCATGGGTAACTTATCGATGGATTTGCGTAATAAGCCATGACCAGTAATAGCATGATCTATTTGACTCAGTGATAGGGTTTCTACCTGCGCTAGCGCCTGAATTGAGCTCACCAATCTGGCATCTTCTTTACCCCAATCTTTCCCTGGTGGCACAGGCTTGGTTTTCGGCGGCAATAACAGCTCAAGTAGGGCTCGGTCATGATGATACAGACAGAAAAACTCAACTGAATAAGCGGCTTTAATGTCTTTCCGCAGCCAGTCTGGATGCTGTTCTCGTGTACGCTTAAGCACCTCAGTCGCCAGATACACCCTTTCTTCGACCCGAAGTGCTTTACGCCACGGCACCAGGCCTTTGGTACTCGATATAATCTGTTCCACATAGCCTAGGCCAACCCCGAGTAAATCCGCTATTTTTTGTCGATGTTGTCCGAGCTTGGCTCGAAGCACCACCAGCTGTCGAAGACCCTGAGGATACTTCGTGGCATGGCTTTGATGTGGAATGTGATTAAGCTCAGCAACACGCCGTATATAGCTACGGCTTTTACCTGTGACCGTTTCAATCTGATTCATGCTCATGCCCTCTTTGAGCAGAGATAGCACGTGAGCAGTCTGCTCCAAATTAGTCTTAATCTGCGGTTCTTCTAAAGGCTCAACACTTGGCTTACTGGCATATAAGCTGGCATCACCATCAAATAACCAAAATGCAAAGAGTAAGTGTTTGGTTGGATGACACGGGTAGTGGGTCTTGTTCCGCAACAGCGGCCCAATAAATTCGAATGACTGAAGCGAAATAGGAAGCCCTAGAGTTCGCCCAAATGAGTATCCTTCGTAATATGCATTCATCTCTTGAAGCATTGGCGCTAATCTAAGGTGGTGTTCCTGCGTAATGAAGCCTCGAGAACTGAGGACTGAGCGGTACACCCAGTGATAGTCAACGGGCTCCTCAGCGTGCTGGGTGATTTGCCAAATTTTGTTGGCGAAGTCAGCAAACTCAATTTGTTTAGTTGTTGCAAGTATCATTCTGTCGTTACATGAAGGCAGCACTAAATGCCTGTCATATCCCAAATTACCACCCATCAACCCCACCAGTTCACATCCATGCTCAGAACAAGCTTCTACACCTGGGATCTGATGATGAATTTTAAAATAGCCAAATCCGTATTCGTAACGCCCCAGCCGGACACAAATGGGGCAGTATTTGTGTCCATCAAAGAAACTGATCTTGGTATGAGGTAACCCCGCGAATATCACCGTATTGGTTGCATCGCCTGATAGCATCGAGTCGCGTAAAGTGCCCAATGTATCAAGGCCAAAGAATCTAAAAAATTGATACAACGTATGGTTGTTGAGTAATTCCCACTCAGAGATGTGTATAGCACTAGCGAGTTTGGAAATGTATGACGGTAAGTAAGGGTGCAACCGAGCACGCCGCCTACCCAGCAAATCATTGATAATGTCATTTTCCCTCAGCGGTGCCCCAGTACGACTCAACCTAGCAACCCAGCTCAACAAAGTTTCATCGGATTGAATTTTATGTCGCACAGGCACTTTCATTAGCTAGCCCCAAGTCCTGCTAGCTTTTCTCGCTGCCAATACAAGACCACCAGCCAGTACACTGGATGCCGCAGTGTTGATGAGCTCATACCTGATAGCGTCATCCATAAGAGGTTAGGTTTACGCATTTGTGGCGCTTTCCAGGCCTTAAATAGATGACAGAGTAAGACTTCTCCCAAAGAGTTTTCCATCTGCTCACCCAACGCCTTATAGATTGGACGGTGGGTGTGCTTTACCGGATGGGGTAACTCAAGATTTTTTTTCACTTGCTCTCGCCAAAGTGAAGGGAAGGTAGAGTTTTCAGCAATTAGTCTATCCACAAGGGAAACAAATCTACTCCACTCCAATAGCTCTGAGACTTCATCAACTGCATGTAAAGGCAGACTTAAATAGCTCTGAGGCAACGATAATTTATGAAGTTTTCTCAGAGAATCATGTGTCAGCAAAGGTGCCTTATGCTTGAGACAATGAGTGACTGAGGGCAACTGGTGATCACGCTGCCAATAGCTAAAGCCCAATACACTGCGGTTTTCAGCCACACACTCTGAACACAACTGCCAGCCAACGGGAAATGCCAATACATTCGTTTCTAAGTTTGGCCGCCCAGTAGAGACGCTTAGATTTTGATTGAGCATGCCGGTATCATCACTTAGGAGCCACAAGCGATAATTGGTGTGGCACATCAGTAAAGACCTACGTGCTTCAGTAGAACCTGCTAACTGGCTTACTATTGTATCGGTTACCTCACCTGACACACGCTGCGACTTCAAATGCTGCTTGGGTAACTTCCAGTACTGTAAACAGCGATCAAAGGACAAATGAGCAAAGCCTAGCCTGAGGTTGTATCTCATCCAAGCACTGAGCAAATGCTCACCAGGTGCAAAGGACATGCGGACTGTCTGCATAATTCTAGTCCTTATGTTCGATGGTTTGGCCTTTAAGCACAGGCTGAGCTCGTTGTTCCAGTTTCGCTTTCACTGCTGCTAAGCGACTTTTTTGGGTAGGATTCAGGGTAAAATCTTCTGTCAGCACCTCTACACCATCCAGTATTTCAGTCGCTGCCGGACCAGAGAAGTTCTCTTTTTCTACAAAAATACTTAGTTGCTTAATCGCAGCATCCGCTTCATTTTTATCAAATAGCTGATTGATGGTGAGCAGATCTTGGAACTGACCCATCTTTCGTTTTCGTAAGGCATTCAGTGCTGTTTTAATCAGCTTAAAACGATGTTGAAAAACATAATTCAATCGCTTGATAGTAAGCGTTTCACTACCGGATCGTATCGCATCGATCTGTGCTTCCTGCCAGAGCGTGAATAGCACGTAGGGGATCCCACAACTTAAACGGTAAAGCTCCGCATCCCAACGTTCGGTAAACTCAATTGGTTTTTTGGTAACCTGGAATGGAAAAAGCGCATGAACAAGATTATCCCAATCTCGCCCTTTGTTATTCGCCTTAGTCGGTAGCTTTCCATCAGACTCCACTTTCTGAGGAATACGAATATAAGGACTGACTTCGAGTGTTTCACCTGCGCGGCGACCATGACGAAACTTGGACTGGAAAAGACTCAATGAATCCGTCGTACCAATTTTGACAAATGGCACATTTAACATGTTTGACATGTTATCGAACAGTTGGCGCATCTTGTTTTTATCCGGCGCTGAAGCGACATTTATATTTTGAAACTCATCAACAATGATGACACCCACATGATATTTCACGCACAACGATTTGAGAAAGCTCTCCATAGCACCTATGGTGGCACTTCGCGCCAAGCTTGGTTGCACCTGCTCCAAAAAGTTGGTTTTCTCAACACTTCGCAAGGCATTATCAAAACCTTCCATTAGGTTTTTCAACAAGGTGCCACGCGATCCATCATGGGGCATTTCGCAATGCAGCTGAACAATTTGAATTTCATCAAAATCTTCTCTGTTATGGATGATCACATCAGGGAAGCAAGTAGCCAAAATGCTGTTTTTAATTGCGCTTTTACCCACGCCAGACAACCCAGTCAGAAACAGATGCTCACAGGTAGTATCTACATCACTTTGGTTCAGCCTATCTTCATCAACCAAGGTTTCTAGACTGATGGTGGGATCTGCAACATCGTAATGCCATTCGACGACTTGGGGATCTAGCGGGTTACGACTCTCATAGCCCACTATTATCAGGTGATAGAGTGCGTGATAGAAATCTCGAAAGATATTAGTTGGTACCAAAATATTTCGAATTCGTTTGGCTAAAATCATACGATTTTTATTATCCATACCATCAAGTTCAGGCACTACAGGAACTCTGGTGAGTACCTGTCTCAACCTTGCCGGATTGATCAAATCCGGCATAGCTGAGATCAATGGATTTCGCTGATGTTCTGGTAATGCAGGGGTTCGGTAACGGGCATTGGCTACGGTAATTTTTCTCATGGTTCATCCTCGTAAAAATCATCTTGTTCGGCATTTTCAACATCATCATCGAAGTAATCACTAGGAAAACTACAAGCACCAAAAGTACCGGTTCGTTCGGACTCTAGCTGCGAGAAATGGTCCTCTGATGGCTGAAGGTGTTCGTGCTGAAATGCTTGAGCGATCCGATTAGCTTGTTGGATTCGATCAAAAATGGATTCATTTTTGCGGTTATCTTTAATTGTCGAAATACTTGGCATGCTGGAGGGATGCTTTTGCGAGGCAGCATACTGCAACCAATCTCGCAAAAAACGTTCTGCGGTGACTAAGCTATTCAATTCGTCTTCTCGCAGTAATGCGTGATCTTTTTTCTCCCATGCCTTCTGGTCCTTTATCTCGGCAAGGCTTAAGCCAGAAAAACGCTGATCTTTGTTATCTAAAGTGGCCATTTGTAGACCATCGGGTGTACAGATAAAAATATGATCCAAGAAGCCCCGATGGTATCGACAGCTATATGGCTTCGCCGAATTTTTTTTCGGTAATCGATCTTGTATTCCCTCAGCAATCATCCACTGACAGTTGTAGTGAAGACCTATCTCTTTCAAGAGAATGTGAGTTTTATGAACAGAAACCGTCCCCTTCTCCATTAGCCGTAGATACGCCTCATCTTCACTCATATCAATAAGTCCACCCGGACGATATGTCATTCCCCAGGCATGTAGCTGATTCGGCGTCGGACGCACACCATCCTTAACCATGACCCTGTTAATCGGGTAGTTTTCAGATAGGCGTTTATCGTTGTAATGGACGATAAACACACTGGCGATTATGTAGAGTTCATTGAGGGTCAGGCAGGCGTGCTTGCGTGCCGTTTGTAGCGCGATATCTCGTGGACTTTGTGACTGTAGTGATTTACTGTCGCCTTTGAAAAAGCTGTTAAATGCATGAAAAAGAGACTCGACATGTCCCTTATCATCTCCCCGCCCTGGACGGCCAAATTTGACCGTTACGGGTAAGTCCGTAATAACCCCTTCGCTCAGAGTATTTCGAAATTCGGCATTATCAACAAGCAGGCTAAGAGGAACCCCTTGCATTGGCCACTCTTCAGGTTTTACCGGGCTGCCTATTTCTTCTAAAAAGCCCTTTTTGTCACGAATCGCATTAAAAAGCGCTTCTTTTGCAGTCGCATAACTTGGATTCTGTGTCGTTATATACAACCCGACAATCGCCCACGAAAACGTATCTCTTACAAAATACAACGTGGGCTTTCCCAGCTTAGTGCTGCGGGTCGTGTCAAAAATAGAGACAATTTCCACATCAAAAGGCGTTTCATCGAGCATATAACATTGTCCCGGCGCAGTGACATGTACGAAGCTATCTCCTGGACGTCCGGCCTGATTAGCAGCATATTCGGTCGCGTTTGCACGTGAACGGTCACGCTTAGGCAATGAGCCACCAAACTCTTTTCTTAACCAGTAATGGAATTGCCAATATGTAGGACGCTCATCAGGAGGAAGCAATTCAATTTCATACTTTTCTCCAGATAGCCTTCGCTGTTGCGCTGATAACTTTACACGCGTCCTCCAATAGTATTTTTCCCATAACCGACGAAGAACCTTTCGAATGCAGAGTCCACTTGTTTTCTGGTAGAGCTTCTTACCTTCTTCGAAAATTTTATAGTCTTGCTCATCAAGAAGTTTACCGCGAGGGATGTCTTCATTTGAGGAGCCTTGTTTGACCATTAGCTTACGCTGTTTAGGAATATGATTGGCATCCTTTCCTTGAGGTATACCCAACCCCCACTTTCGACACCCATTGCGAAGAAACGAATAGAAAGAATCGTAGATGTATTGTTTTGAACGCCCAGAATCTTTGCAGGCCTTTTTAAAAGCTTTATCTCCATATCTACATCTCAGTACAGCTTCAAGGTCCAATATCAATGGCAATATATCTTTGTATCGCTGATTGGCCTTTTTCTTAAACCCCGGGCTGAGACTCTCTTCATCCATCAACAAGCGAGGATCGAGTTGCATATCCGCCATGATGACCAAACCATCATCAATGGTTGTCATGAGCTCATCATAAGGCACACTGATTGGGAAACGAGCAGTACTATCTAGGTTGATCATGAACACTTGATTCATACCGACATCAACCATTATCACTAAATAATCTTCATCAATGGGCTCCGCCCCAATGACTAACGTCTCTTCCAATTCCGGATGAGGTCCTATCACTTTTTGATTTTTAAATTCACAGCGCCTATCCGCGTAAGCGGGTGCAATATTTGTCATTAGGTTTTAACTCCAGATCTGATGCGGATGCTTCTAACAGTAATGGGCGATGCCAGTTGAATTCGAGCAAGCTGACCCAGATTGCATGAAAGAAAAAATGTGCTGCTCGCCTATAAGGAATACCGGTCAATTTAGCTGAACGCTCCAGTATGTGTGCAACCCGGTCCTCCCGATCGTCAGCCATAGTCCCAAAAAAGTTGGAAATCCAAACCCTAAAAACGCCGATTAGCAATTGGTCAAGATTGGCATGATTGAATAAAAACTCGAGATTCTGACAACGATTGGTTTTCAATTCATCGGAACTAACAATCTGAAAGTCGTAATCATTTATAAGGCAATATCCTTCTTGGATTGCCAGCTTTTCTTGGGTTCGTTGATCTTCCAGCCATGACTTCTGCTTAACAGCAATACATTTCTTGGTTTGGTCGTTTTGCAAACAGATAAAATCTACGGTTTGTACGATAGGAGTCCTTGAATCCAAATAAACAGGGTGCTTAACCCCTAGCTGATCAGCGATAGCAATAGACTCTTCAAGAGGAATGGCAAATTGTTCATACACCTCAGATATACTGGTATCCCATGCAATGAGCTGATACATGAACATTTCATTCATCGACAACAGGTGAACCACTCTATTAGGGTCCTTGAAGTGCCGAACTTTTACCTTGATACCGGACGAACGCACATCTTCAGCTCGCCAGAATGGTTCATAGCACCCGTCATCGATACTTTTTCGGTGCTTACGATACCAAGTTGCCTGCCGCTTTTCGGTCACCATCTTCAAGCTCTTACCCATTGTTCCTCCGTCAAAGAAACAAAAGACTGATGACTTTTTTCAATTCCAACTTTTTCCATATCCACTCCGTATAAAACAAATTCCAATAATCTAATAATGAGCAATTTGTCGTAAAAATCAAGCTCAAAACCACAGTTAAGATATTGATTTTTATCATTATTTATCGATATATTATGTCTATTAAATAAATAAATCATTGATAAGCATTCATAAATATTTTTCATTTACGAATAGTTAGGGGGACTTTTTAGCTGTACCGGACAAAATTATTTTTATGAATTATGATTTTCTTGACGTCTGTGCTTGAAAAGCTGTGCAAATCGCTAATAATCGGGAAGCTTCGAGGTGCTGACTAGTAAGGTTTTGATGCAAAATGGACAATGATGAAAAGCAAGAGCTCAGTGGAGCACTTCTCGCTGAGTTTTATGTAGTAACAAGGCGGGATAGGAATCTCATCAGGCACATGGTAGGCCAAAGGATAGGTCGATACCCAGAAGCCGCAGATCTGGATTACATGACCTATGGCTGCATCGCAGATATTGAGCGCATTTTAACTGGCCAGCTGAATGCCCAGTCCAATGAGGTAAGCAAAGTAAAAGAGCGGCAAAGGAAGCTTTTTGAGTTTAAAAAGGACAAGAATTACGTCAAAAAATACGTCTTGGAAGCAACGAAGTCATTCTGCCGAAAGAAGAGGTACTATTGGGGTCATGGCAAAAATAAACCCAAACTAGAAAAAGGTGAAAAACACAAAGAGAGAAAGGCTGGTAGAGCGGCAAGAACACACTATAGTGGTGATGCAAACCAAGTGGATGCCTGGCTCTCTTCAATAGCAGCATCGGGTTTGAATATGCAAAGCTTTCATCACGATACGATACAAGAGCTTGATGACTTCCTGAAAGAATCAGGGCTTAACGACAAGAAAATTCGCTGTTTCTGGGATAAGCTGGAAGGGATGACGTTTGTCGAAATGTCAGAGCAAGATTCACTCTCTTCGTCACCAGACAAATATAGAAAGCGCTACAAAAGACTCATTACGCAGCTTGAATCACAATCAGGAAAACTAAAAGATATTTTGATGCGTGATTATGGTTAACAAAAAGCTAACTTTCACTCCCAAATCTCTACTTATCGCTCTTCAGTTTCTTGATGTCAGCCCCCTTGATTTCTTGTTTATCTCTTTGTTTTACCATACTCTTAACCCCCTCAGCTTGGGTCCCAAAATATCTAAGAAGCTTTGAAGATAAAAATGAGTTTTTAAGTTTATAGAGCTCAAAAAAATTGCAAATAAAACAAGCTATAACAAAGGTTTTAAATGATCCCAAATTATCAGCAATTCATGCGCCCCTTTTTAGAGATTGCTCAGGCTGCTGATGGCTCAGAGGTCAAGCTTAGAGATGTCATCAATCAAATTGCCGACCAATTAAATCTCACAGAAGACGAACGCAGCGAAACCCTCCCTAGTGGCAGACAAAGTATTCTAGACAATCGTATTGGCTGGGCCCGTACTTACCTTACTAAAGCAGGTCTACTTGAAGTCACCAGACGAGCACACTTTGTCATTTCTGATAGAGGCATTAAAGCGCTGCAAGACCCTAATGCGGTTATCAATAACCACTACTTGAAGCAGTTTGATGAGTTTATCGCCTTCAAAGAGCAGAAGAATGACACTTCTCGCTCTCAGGTTAAAACACCTTCTGGTACTGACGACTCAACCAGTGAGATAACACCTGATGAAGCACTAAATGCAGCTTATAAAACCATTAATGATGCGCTTACGTCAGAGCTGCTTTCTCGTACACGTAAGGTCACCCCAGCCTTTTTTGAAGACCTATTGATCCAATTACTTCTTGCCATGGGATACGGCGGCACAGGTGAAGGCGCGGCACATGCATTAGGAAAGTCTGGCGATAATGGTATTGATGGCGTGATAGATCAAGACCCACTAGGCGTAGATCAGATATACATCCAAGCCAAACGGTATGCAGAAGGTAATAATATTGGTGCCAGTGATATTCGAGACTTCTTTGGTGCGTTAAACCTTAAAAAAGCTCAGAAAGGGATATTCATCACTACCTCAGACTTCACATCGTCGGCACAGCAGACAGCCAGAGACTTAGGTATGCGTATCGTGCTGATTAATGGCCAAGAATTATCCAAGCTTATGTTGCGATACAACATCGGCAGCAGAGATGAACAGGTATTACACCTGAAGAAGATTGACGAAGAGTTTTTTGAAGAGTAATTAAAAATATGAATACTGAACAATTAAAACAACTAGAGAAAAATCTTTGGTCGGCGGCTGATAACTTAAGAGCTAATACCGATCTAAAATCGACAGAATATGCGACACCTGTTTTAGGGCTTATTTTCTTAAAGTTTGCCGATAATAACTACGCTAGTAAAGAACAAGAAATTAATGAAGAGTTTGCAAAATTTTCTGGTACTCGTCGTGAAAAGTCGATTGATAAAATAGCGGTTGAAAAATGTGGTTTCTATTTACCTCCACACGCACGTTACGACTATTTATTAAAACTTAAAGAAAGTGAAAACGTCGCTAAAAGAATAAAAGAAGCGATGGAAGATATTGAAAGGTATAAACCAGAACTTGAAGGGGTATTACCAAAAGATGAATACATTCCGTTAACTCGCACAGACTCGACTGTACCGGCTCAACTACTGAAAACCTTTTCTGATATTCCTCGTGATGCTAGTGGCGATATATTAGGTAAAATTTATGAATATTTTCTGGGTAACTTTGCATTAGCCGAAGGTCAAGGCGGAGGGGCATTCTTTACACCTACGTCAGTGGTTAAACTGATGGTAGAAGTCATCGAGCCTTACAAAGGTACAGTGCTAGATCCTGCCTGTGGATCGGGCGGTATGTTTGTACAATCTCAACAGTTTATTGAGAACCACAGAGCTGAATTAGAAGAGCTTGGTGAAGACCATGATGAAAACCAGCTTTTTGTATATGGGCAAGAGAAAACAGGTGATACCGTAAAACTAGCCAAAATGAATATTGCGGTAAATGGCTTACGTGGTGATGTAAGACAGGCGAACACATATTCTGAAGATCCATATGATTCTTTTGGTAAATTTGATTTTGTTATGGCGAACCCACCATTCAATGTTGACGATGTGCCTGTAGCAACGGTTGAAGCTGATGCACGTTTTAATACTTATGGTATTCCGCGTAACAAAACCAAAAAGAAAAAAGGTGATGAAGGCAAAGAGACTGTTCCTAACGGAAATTACTTGTGGATTAACCTATTCGCGACTTCATTAAAAGAAAAAGGCCGCGCCGCATTGGTAATGGCAAATTCAGCTTCTGATGCTCGTCATTCTGAAGCAGGTATTCGTGAAACACTAATTAAAGAAAATCTTATTTATGGCATGCTAACGTTGCCACCTAATATGTTTTATACCGTTACTTTACCAGCGACCTTGTGGTTTTTTGATAAAAACAAACAAGACGATAAATTACTATTTATTGATGCTCGAAACATTTACACCCAAATTGACCGTGCTCATCGCGAATTTAATGAAGAGCAAATTCAAAATATTGCACTCATCAGCAAACTACATAAAGGTAACCGTTTAGCGTTTATCCGCACAATTGACAGTTACTTTGAAAAAGGCGTTGAACTACTCGAAGAGAACTACAATCAAATACAACCCGTCAGTGAACAGTTAATTGAAGTGTTGGATGATAAACAAGGAAAATCTGCGGTTGGTGATTTGGTCAGTGAATGGAAAGCACTAACTAAGTTAAAAAAGAGTTTCGCTAATTACTTAAAAGAAACTAACGGTAAGTTAACTAAAAAAGCAGATATAAAAACGCTTAATATTGCTCAGCATAAGTTACGTGAAGTATTTGATCCGTTCTTTACTTCTTTGCACCTTGGTTTAAAGCAATTAGATAAAATAGTGCGTAAACATGAAAAAGCTAAAGTAGACGTATCAAAAGTATCGGGCAAACGTACCACAACCGATAAAGAAACCAAAAAACTTAAACAAGCGTTGGAACTGTTACATAAAGAAGTGAAAAATGCAGAACAATATTTCAAACACATTCACTGGTTACAAGATCGTTTTCCTAATGCGCAATATGAAGATGTAACAGGCTTATGCAAATTAGCGAGTCAGGAAGAAGTTGCAGAACAAGATTACTCTTTGAATCCAAGTCGCTATGTAGGGGTTGTGATTGAAGAAGATGGTAGAACTGAAGAGGAGTTTACAGAGTGCTTAAATAAATATAATGATGAGCTTACCGCCTTAGCAATAGAAGCGGAGGCTCTACAAACATTAATTTCAAAAAATTTGAGTGCTTTGGTGGGTGATGATGAAAAAATTTAAGCTTAATGAATTAGGCTCTGTAGACCGAGGTAAGTCTAAGCACCGCCCTAGAAATGACCTCTCATTATATGGAGGTGAATATCCATTCATTCAAACGGGTGACGTTAAACACAGCCCGTTTTATTTAACCTCGCATACTCAAACGTATAATGAGAAAGGACTCGAACAAAGTAAATTATGGCCCGTAAACACACTATGCATAACAATTGCAGCAAATATTGCTGAAACGGCAATACTAACTTATCCAGCCTGTTTTCCTGATAGCATCATAGGCTTTATTCCCGATCCTGATAAGGCTGAATTAAAGTATATAAAGTATTGTCTAGATACCTTTAAGTTGCAGATGCAATCGATTTCTCAGGGTACAACTCAAGATAATATGAGTGTTGAGAAATTGCTTTCTATCGACTTTCCAATCCCTGAGTTGCATGAACAAAGGAAAGTAGCAGCTATTCTCTCATCTTATGATGATCTAATTGAAAACAACAAAAAACGTATTGCGTTGCTAGTAAAAGTGGCTGAAGAAATTTATCGTGAATGGTTTGTTCGTTTTCGTTTTCCAGGATATAAAAAAGCGACCTTTGAAAAAGGGATACCTGAAGACTGGAATGTAATTAGTTTGGATCAACTTGTCGAAATTACATCAAGTAAGCGTATTTTTTTGAGTGATTATGTTGACGTTGGTGTGCCATTTTATCGTTCAAAAGAAGTGATAGAAAGATCTAAAGGTTCTGAACCATCATCGCCATTATATATAAGTGAAGAAAAGTTTTTAGAAATACATGAAAAATTTGGCTCCCCAAAAGAGAATGACATATTAGTTACTTCTGTTGGAACATTAGGGATTCCATGTTTAGTGAAAAAACATGATCGCTTTTATTTTAAAGATGGAAATTTAATTTGGTTCAAATCTCAATCTGATATTAATAGTAAGTTTATATTTTTTTGGATAAACACTCCGAGCGGTAAGGGTAGCTTACTTGAGACCACTATAGGTTCGTCTCAACAAGCATTTACAATTTCAGGATTAAAAAAAGTTAAGATACTTATGCCTAATCAGGAGATATTGTCCTCCTTCTTTAATATTATCGACTCTATTAACTCAAAAAAAGAGAATTTAATTACACAAAATAGAAATCTTAAATCGACTAAAGACAACTTATTACAGCGCTTAATCTCTGGTAAATTATCCGTAGAAGACTTAGATATTCAATTTCCAGCAAGCATGTTAGATAAAAACTAAGTTAATTAAAAAGGCAAGGAATTTTCATGGCAATTACTTTTGAACTTTATACGGGAAAAGCTAACGGTGTACCTAGTCCAAGCCAGAAGCCTAATACTGCATATTTAAAAGCCTCTGATTGGGATGATTTTAGTTATAAAACAATCTTTGCCTTAGTTGTATTTGATAGTAATGGTGAGAGCCATAATATTGGAAGTGTCAAGATTGGCCGAATAAAGCAAGATAAAGGCTGGTCAGCTGATCTTCTATCTAAACGCTTTAAACAGCTAGAAAATGGCTTTTTTTCTTTAGGCCAGTCAGAAGAGTATTATTCAGCAGTTCAATCGTTAGAACCTGATTTAAGGAATAATATCCTTAAATCTCTTAATGATATTGTCAATAATGAAAAAATAATTTCAACTGCGATGAGTGAGGATGTATTTAAATCATCATTATTGCGAGATATCAGCTTAACTTCAATTTCAGGTCAATTTAAAAGGATATTGCAGGGAGGGGATGTTCAAACTGAATTTCACTTCAAGTACAAAATCCGACAAGGTGCAAGAACGGCTGGCTTAGAGTTAGAGTTTCATGTAGATCCTGAATCAAACCCTCCAAGTAATGTGCATGTGCTTATAGGTAGGAATGGTGTTGGAAAAACTCACCTACTTAATAATATGGTTAAAGCACTCGTTGCAGATGATGAAAGCCTTAAAAAGGCTGGTTCATTTTCAATACCATTAGATGAAGATGGACTACCGTATAATTTAGAGGAAACAGAACCATTATTTGCAGGTGTCGTTTCCGTCGCTTTTAGTGCGTTTGATCCATTTGAACCTTACCCAGAGAAAAAAGATAAGTCACAGGGAATTAGATATTCATATATAGGATTAAAGAGGGCGACAAATAGAGGTGGTGAGAAAGGCACCCCCATGAGTAGAGATATGCTAACAAACGAATTCGTTAAGAGCATGTTGGCATCAATCACAATGGGAAAATTGGATCGGTGGTTAAGAGCGATAAAAAGCTTAGAGTCTGATTCTTTATTTAGAGATCTTTCTTTGAGTAAGGAATTTGTTGAATATGAAGGTGCTGAATTAGAAGCCTTTGCTCGAAAAACTTTTAATCGAATGAGCTCAGGGCATGCCATCGTTTTACTAACTATTACAAAGTTAGTTGAAAAGGTTGAAGAAAAAACACTTGTATTGCTTGATGAACCAGAAGCTCATCTTCACCCCCCATTGCTTTCTGCTTTTATACGCGCTCTTTCAGAATTACTTTCACACCGCAATGGTGTTGCAATCGTAGCCACTCATTCACCCGTTATTTTACAAGAAGTACCGAGAAATTGTGTTTATAAAATGAATCGTAGTGGCCTAAAAGCTACCCCCGAACGACCACAAATAGAAACTTTTGGTGAGAATGTTGGTGTACTTACTCGCGAGATTTTTGGCTTAGAAGTTACTGATTCTGGATACCACAAATTACTGGAAAAAGAGTTAGAACAAAGCAGGTCATATAAAAAAATTATTAAACGATTCGATGGACAATTAGGTTCGGAAGCAAAAGGCATTTTACGTAGTCTTATTTTAGTAATGGAAAATGAGGCTAATGAATAATGCGAACTCTTACTAAGCCAACATTAGTTCCTAAAACAGTTTATTTAACCTGTATCAGTAGAGTTAGAAATCCTCAACTAAGAACAGATTTAGAGTCTGTAACGGATACAATTGAAGCAGATGCTTTAGACTATGAAAATCACTCTCAATCTACGGATTGGCATTTAATCAATGAAAGTGTTGATGTTGATAACACTATTTCAAAAGATGAGATGGAGAAGGTTTATAATAATCGAATGGCAAATATAAAAGCTCCTGGTAGAGCTTATTATGACGAATTAAAAGGAAGCTCTCCATTTAGCATATGCCCACTTTGTGGGCATAGAACAGTAGAACAATTAGATCATTATTTACCTCAATCAAAATTTCCCTCTTTAGTAGTGTTACCAATAAACCTGGTGCCTTCTTGCGAAAAGTGCAATAAAATCAAGCTTAATAAAACCCCAAAAAATGCTGAAGAACAAACGCTTCACCCTTATTACGATGACGTTACAGGCCATCAATGGCTGTTTGCTGAGGTAAACGAACCTTCTCCTACATTATTTTTTTTCGTAAAGGATGTAGCTCTATTTGATGATGAGCTAAATAAGCGTATTAATTATCATTTTAAGACTTTAGGATTAAATGCTCTTTACGGTTCGCAAACTGGCGCATATATTGCTGGTATTAGATATCGTCTGAGTGATTTGCACTCTAAAGGTGGTCTTGATGCAGTCAAAGAGTATTTGCTCGAGGAAGAAGTTTCTAGAAGAAAAGATCACATTAATTCATGGCAACGAGCAATGTTTCAAGCATTAACAGATAGTGATTGGTTTTGTGATGGCGGCTTTAACGCTTAACAGGGATATAGGGGTTAGAAATGGTAAAGAACTTTATTTCAGAAGATAATATCGAGCAAGCTTTCGTGCAAAGGCTTCAAGGTTTGTATGGCTTTGATGCAATAAATTGCTTTACATCTAAACCTGACAACTTGAATGATGGGTCAAACCGAAAAGATAAGCGCGATGTCATTTTAGCTGATAGATTATTAGCTGCCTGCATAAAACTAAATCCTACTATCCCTGAAGAAATATTAAACCATCAAGTTATCTCAAAAGTTACAAATAGACGGAACTCTATGAGTGCAATCGCTGCAAACCGCGAGCTTGATGAATTAATTAGAAATGGCGTTAATGTTGAATTTGATGATGGACAAGGGAAAAAACAACACGAAGTTGTAAAACTAATTAATTTTAATGAAAAAGAGACTGATAGAAGTAACGACTATTTAGCTGTTACACAGTTATGGATAAAATCGTCAGTTCAAGCGCCGATGGCTGGCTACAGACGCCCTGATGTTATTCTATACGTTAACGGTCTTCCCCTGGTTTTTGTAGAGCTTAAGAACTCTAATGTTAAGCTTCGTTCCGCCTACGATGATAATTTAAAAAGTTATAAACATGACATCCCTCAGTTATTCCATTGTAATGCTTTTTGTATCTTATCTAACGCCATAGAATCTAAAGTAGGTAGTTTTACCGCAGGTTGGGAGCACTTTTTTAATTGGCTACGTGTAGAAAGTGAAAAGGAATCTGTTAATCGAAAAGAAATCACACATAATGCTACTAGTTTAGAATATGCCTCGGCGGGTCTTTGTCAGCCCAAAAGACTATTAGATTACGTAGAAAACTTCATAATATTCCACAAAGAAACAACTAAAATAGTTGCCCAGAATCATCAGTTTATTGGTGTGAACACTGCATTTAAACGTTTTTTGAACCGTGAACAACATGATGGCAAACTCGGTGTGTTTTGGCATACACAAGGTTCAGGAAAAAGCTTTTCGATGATTTTTTATGCTCGGAAAATATTTAGAAAAGTGACTGGGAACTTCAGTTTTGTTGTTGTGACTGACAGGACGGATTTAGATAACCAAATATATCGTAACTTTTTAAACACCAAAACCATTAAAGAAAAAGATGCCGCTCAGCCAAGCAATTCAGAAGAAATGCGAAAATTTCTTGGTCAAAATAAAAAAGTTGTATTCACTCTTATTCAAAAATTTCGTTATGACAAAGGTAAATCTTTTCCACGCTTATTTGATCCTGAAAAAGAAAAACGTGAAGTTATTGTTATGGTAGATGAGGCGCATCGAACTCAATATAAGTCTTTAGCTGAAAATATGCGTGCAGGATTACAAGGCGCTCACTACTTAGCTTTTACAGGTACGCCACTTTTAGGTAAGGAAAGAAAAACAAGCTCTTGGTTTGGTGATTATGTTTCTGAGTATAACTTTCAGCAAGCCATGGATGATCAAGCAACGGTTCCTTTATTTTATGAAAAAAGAGTACCAGAAGTACTCATTCAGAACGATGACCTTGGTGAAGAGTTTTACCAACTGTTAGAAGATGAAAATCTTGATGATGCTCAGCAAGAAAAACTAGAGCGTAAATTTTCAACTGAAATGGAAGTTATCAAGAGAGACTCTCGCTTAGATACTATCGCCCAAGATATTGTTTACCACTTTCCTCGACGCGGTTACCTTGGCAAGGCAATGGTAGTATCAATAGATAAATTCACTGTAATTAAGATGTATAACAAAGTGCAACTACAGTGGAAGGAAGAAATTAAGCGTCTTAGAGGTCTAGTTAAAAGCTCGGCTAATGATATTGAGAAAGCACGTTTCAAAAAGATTATCGAGTATATGAAATCGGTTGAAATGGCCGTGGTATTTAGTGACCCTAAATCGGATGAAGAAAAGTTCGAAAAACAAGGGTTAGACATTAAGCCGCACGCTAAACGGCTAGAGCAATTAGATAAACATGGGCATGATATTGAATATAACTTTAAAGACCCAGAGCACCCGCTACAAATAGTATTTGTGTGTGCTATGTGGTTAACAGGATTTGATGCACCAACAATATCTACACTTTATTTAGATAAGCCGATGAAAGACCACTCCTTGATGCAAACTATTGCTAGAGCAAATAGGGTTGCCGCGCACAAAATAAAAGGTCATAGCGGACAGTTTATTGAAAAGAAAAATGGCGAGCTAGTTGATTATTATAATGTCTTTAGGAATATGAAAAAGGCATTAAAAGACTATGCTCAAGGGGAAGATAGTGAAGACGAAAAACCAGTTCAAGAGAAGAAAGAATTATTTGTTTTACTTGATGAAGCAATAGCAGAAACAGTTGGTTTTTGTAAAGAAAAAGATATCGACCTCCAGGCGATTATAGATGAGGGTAGTGTATTTCAAAACATTGCTAAGTTTGAAGAATTCGCGGATATATTGTTGAGGTTAGATGAGTGGCGTAAATCATTTTATGTCTATGACAATACGATATCGTCACTATACGAAGCGTGTAAGCCAGAAATTTTTAAACAAAAACCTCGTAAATTAATAGCTGTTATTCAGTATTTACGTGGCGTTATTGAAACGCATGTTGAGCAGGCAGATATTGATGATGTAACACAAAAAATAGCAGAGCTATTAGATGAAAGTATTGTTGTTGATAATGAAGAAGTTTTTACTCATAAAGAACATCAAGCTGAGTATAAAATCGTTCAAAAAGGCAAGAAGTGGGATTTAAGTAAAATCGATTTTGAAAAGCTAAAAGAGGACTTTAAAGATGTTCAATATAAGAATATTGAAATAGCAGAAATTCGCTCTTTTATCGCTGAGAAGCTACGCAGAATGTTAGAACAAAATCATAACAGGGTTGATTTTGCAGAAAAGCTTCAGCAAATAATAGATACATACAATGCTGGTGGTTCATCAACAGAGAACTACTTTGAAGATCTGATGCGCTTTGCTGAAGGTATGAAAGAAGAAGATGAACGGCATGTGCGCGAAGGCCTAACGGAAGACGAGTTAGAGGTTTATGACACGTTACGCAAAGATAAACTAACAAAAGCCGAAGAGCAAAAAGTCAAACTAGCTGCTAAACACCTGATAACTCGATTGTTAGACGAGCACCCTAAGGTACTAGTGCAAGACTGGTGGCAAGATAGTCAAACTCGTGAAATTGTAAAATCAGCAGTGGAAGAAGTCCTAGATGAAGACTTACCTGATTCATACAATGTTGAAAGCTTTAAAGACAAGACTGATAAGATCTATGAGCTGATTTTGGATTTTGCAATTAAGGGCGATAAGTGGGTAGCTTAAGCTAGTAACATATTCCATGCATAAATAACCAACCTAATAACGAAGACAATCTTTACAATTAACTATCAATTAGTTAGCTTCTTTACACTAAAAAGTTTGTCTTCGTTTTATTCCAATAGTCTGCGTTATAATTCCATCAATATATTTAAACAGCTTGTCCGGCTGCGACGCCGGATGACCAGGCCCACTGAAAGTTGAAGCCCCCCAGCCAGCCGCTAACGTCCATGACCTCGCCGATAAAGTAGAGACCTGATACGGATTTAGCTTCCATGGTTTTCGACGACAGCTCATCGGTATCTACGCCACCTAGAGTGACCTCGGCGGTTCGATAACCTTCGGTGCCATTCATCAGTATCTCCCAGGATTCAAGATCGATAGCAAGCAGTTCAAGCTCGCTGTGGACCAACTGATTCATCGCCTTATTAAGTAAAGATTCATCGAACAGGGCCTCAACCAGACGCTTAGGCAACCAATGACTTAGAGTGTTACGCAGGCTCTGTTTGGGATGATTGGCTAACACCAGTTCGATTGCGGCTCTGGCGTCGACACCCGGCAGCAAGTTGATGCTGATGGTTTCACCCGCTTTCCAGAAATTTGATATTTGCAAAATAGCCGGACCCGATAGCCCTCTATGGGTAAATAGCAGCGCCTCACTAAATTGAGTGCCATCTTTAGATGTGATCGTACTGGGAACGGCGATGCCTGACAGAGGTTCGAACTTCTGCTTTTGTTCACTATGCCAGGTAAAAGGCACCAAGCCTGCATGTGTAGGTAGCAGCTTTAAGCCAAACTGCTGAGCAATATGATAGCCGTATGGACTTGCACCAAGCTTAGGCATTGATAGTCCACCGGTAGCCATGACGAGAGAGTCACATGTGTAGTGCTCTTTGTCTGTAACCAGCACGAACTGGCCCTGTTCATTTTGACTAATCTCACTAATTTCGGTGCGTAACTTGATCTGAGCTCCCGCCCATTCACACTCAGTCAGGAGCATGGTCACTATCTCTTTCGCCGAGTCATTGCAGAACAGCTGACCATGATCCCGTTCGTGGTATTCAATACCGTGGCGCTCGACTAAATCTATGAAGTCACTGCTTCGATACCTGGCCAAGGCAGATTTTACGAAGTGAGCATTACTGCAGATAAAATTATTCGGTTCGACTTTTTGATTGGTGAAGTTACAACGCCCACCACCACTGATCAATATCTTACGTCCGGCCTGTTTGGCATTGTCGAGAACTAATACATCACGGCCACGATAGCCCGCGGTTGCTGCGCACATAAGACCCGCAGCCCCCGCACCGATAATGATGACATCATGATGTTTCACTGGTAACTCCCAAACGACAAACGGCCAAAAAACGGCCATAAAAAAGGGCGCTATTTTAGCACCCTTATCTGTACATGGAATCTTTTTATCTCTGCAAAGACTCCATCTTCGCCATGAATAGCGATAACCTTAGCTGTCGGAAGTCTCTGACTTCTGATCGCGACCCAACAAGGCTTTAGCCGCTTCATGGGGAGTTCCCCCCTGATAAAGCACCTTATAAACCTGCTCGGTAATCGGCATCTCAACACCGAGGCGTTTAGCTAATGTGTAAACTTCTTTGGTATTACGATAGCCTTCAACGACCTGGCCAATCTCTTGTTGTGCAGTATCAACATCGAGGCCTTGTCCCAGCGCCAATCCGAAGCGACGATTGCGCGATTGGTTATCGGTACAGGTCAATACGAGGTCGCCGAGGCCGGCCATCCCCATAAAAGTTGCACCTTGAGCACCAATAGCTTCACCGAGGCGGGTCAGCTCGACCAACCCTCGGGTGATCAGAGCTGTTCTCGCATTAGCCCCGAACCCTATGCCGTCAGACATTCCCGCACTTATGGCTATCACATTCTTCACCGCCCCGCCTAATTGCAATCCGGTAAAGTCATCATTTTCATAAACACGTAAACGTTTAGGGCTGTGAAGTAACTCGACCAAGTCTTTGGTAAAGCTCACATCTGTGCCAGCAATAGAGATCGCGGTCGGCAAGCCGGCTGCAAGCTCTTTGGCAAAAGTTGGTCCGGATAATACGGCTAGCGGGTAATGTTCACCAAGAATATCCCGAGCGACCTCCTGAAGCAGGCGTCCGGTTTCAGGCTCAAGCCCCTTGGTTGCCCATATAATTCGGGCATCATCACGCAGTAACGGCTTAGCTTGCGACAGAACCAAACCAAATACGTGGCTTGGAACGACGACTAATACATTATTAGATGCCGCGAGTGCAGTAGCTAAATCAGCTTCCGGGATGAGAAGATCGGGGAGTGCAATACCAGGCAAAAACTCATTGTTACACTTGTCTTTCTTTAGATTAGCAATGTGCTCAGGCTCATGCCCCCAAAGAAGAGTTCTATGTCCGTTACTGGCTAGAGAAATAGCAAGGGCGGTGCCATAAGACCCCGCCCCCAGTACCGTAATGTCGGCAGTGTTTTTCATATAACTACTCATCACATATTGCCATTTCATTCGAGCTTAGCACTCAAATGAAATAGCCGCTATCTGAGCAGTAGAAACAACTACTGAACAGATACCTTTGAATTGCTATTAAGCGCTTGCTTCTTCAGTTGGAGCAGCTTCTTCTGCACCAGCTTGACGCTGATTAACATATTGAGCAAACAATGCATCGAAGTTAACCGGAGCCAGGTTTAGTTGTGGGAAAGTACCACGACCAACTAGGCTGCCTACAGTTTCACGAGCATATGGGAAAAGGATGTTAGGGCAGTATGCACCCAGAGAGTGAGCTAGTTGCTGCTCAGTTAGACCATTGATTGCGAAGATACCAGCTTGCTGAACTTCACATAGGAAAGCAGTCTCGTCACCATTTTTAGCTGTTACTGTCAGAGACAATACAACTTCAAATACGTTGTCTGCTAGCTTAGCGCTACGAGTATCAAGATCTAGCTTAACTTCCGGGTTCCACTCTTTCTGGAACACTGCAGGGCTGTTTGGCGTTTCGAAAGAGATATCTTTCGTGTAAACACGTTGAATGTTGAACTGCGGATCTTGTTGTTCGTTGTTTGCTACTTCAGCCATAATTTCCTACCTATCCAAGTTATTGGGCTTCAAAATTGAAACCAATCTTTAGGGCTTTTGCTACTTGAGGCTTATGCGCTCAGCCACCATCCCAGGTTTTTTTATTTCAATCTTTTAAGGCTTATAAAGGGTGTAATACCAAACTTTACATGCCTTGCGTGATTTTTATGAGAAGACACTCTAATCAAAAACGTCTTCAAAAAGCAATTTTCAGCGGTATTCGCTACTTCTTACTCTTAGATACCGGCAGATTATTTGACTGCCAGTCACCCATTCCACCTTTAAGGTTATGGACAGATTCGAAGCCTGCTTTAACCATCAATTGTGCGGCTTGAGATGAAACCATTCCCGCGTTGCATACCATTATAATGGGACTGGCTTTAAACTTTTCAAGGGCCGAAAGTTGATTATTTTTAATTTCTGACAACGGAATATTCAAAGCATCAATAATATGACCTTTCTTGAACTCCGCTTTCTCCCTGACATCGATCACTTTCGCATCTTGCTTGTTTATCAGCAAAGTCGCTTGCTGATGATCAACAGTAGATACTTTCGAAAAACTAGATTTGAAAACACTGACGATTAGGCCAACGAATAGACCAATCCAAGCTAAGCTCAACATAGGGTTAGCTTTCAAAAATTCAATATATTCTTGCATGGTAAAATGCCTACTTCTGAGGGCTGAAACTAAAATTAGGGCACAGAGTATACCATCGCAGTAGTAGATTGCAGCAAGTTGTTAGCCCACAAAACACCCTAGAATGCGGACAAGTATCAAGATCTCATAAAAAACGCTTAGCGCAATCGAGGTAAATTTCTTTTTCAAGTACGGGTTACGTAGTAATATTTAGCCAATTAAATTTTTAAACTTTATTCTTTTAAACTTAAAGGTACCACCATGACGACACGCAAAAGCCCCTTGGCATTGCTGATCCTCGATGGCTGGGGTTACCGTGAAAACACGCAAAAAAATGCGGTATATCACGCTAACACTCCAGTATTGGATCGACTCAATGCCCAATATCCAAATAGCCTGATTTCCGGTTCCGGCTTAGATGTTGGTTTACCCGATGGTCAGATGGGTAACTCAGAAGTTGGTCATATCAATATCGGCTCAGGTCGCATTGTCTATCAAGAACTTACCCGTATTGGTAAGGCGATTGAAGATGGTGAGTTTGATAAAAACCAGGCCTTAGTCGAGTCTATAGATAAGGCTATCGCTAACCAAGGTGCGGTACACATTATGGGGCTGCTTTCCCCGGGTGGTGTACATAGTCACGAAAGCCATATTGAAGCCATGTGTCGACTCGCTGTAGCACGTGGAGCCAAACAGGTTTACCTGCATGCATTTCTCGACGGCCGTGATACTCCTCCACGCAGCGCTAAGGGCAGCCTAGCCCATTTTGATGATCTGTTTACTACATTAGGCACTGGTCGAGTCGCCTCGATCATCGGCCGTTACTATGCCATGGATCGTGATAACCGCTGGGATCGTGTGTCTCAAGCCTATGAGCTGATCACCGAAGGCAAATCACTACATCAGTACCCGAACGCTGTCGAAGCGCTCGAGGCAGCTTATGCCCGTGATGAGAACGATGAGTTTGTCGGTAGTTCTGCCATCCTTGATACCCAAGGTAACAGTGCGCAGTTAGCAGATGGCGATGCGCTGATCTTTATGAACTTCCGTGCAGACAGAGCCCGCCAAATAACGCGCAGCTTTGTTGATACTGATTTTGATGGCTTCGAGCGTAACGTCACGCCTAAAGCTCATTTTGTCATGCTTACTGAATACGCCGCCGACATTAAGGCTGCTATCGCCTATCCATCGACCGATTTGGTTAATACCTTAGGCGAAGTTCTTCAAGACAGGGATAAGACTCAACTTCGTATCTCTGAAACTGAAAAATACGCTCATGTGACCTTCTTCTTTAACGGCGGTAAGGAAGATCCATTTAAGGGTGAAGATCGAATACTGATACAATCGCCTAAAGTGGCGACCTATGATCTTCAGCCCGAGATGAGCTCTGCAGAGTTGACCGACAAGTTGGTTGGTGCGATTGAGTCGACAAAATATGATGTCATTATCTGTAACTACCCTAATGGTGATATGGTTGGCCATACAGGTAGCTTCGATGCAGCAGTTAAAGCCTGTGAAGCAGTAGATACTTGTATCGGCCGTGTCGTTGATGCCTTAGCTAAAGTTGATGGCGAATGCTTAATCACAGCCGATCATGGTAATGCCGAGCAGATGACCGATGAACAAACGGGTCAGGCACACACGGCTCATACCAGTGAATTAGTTCCGTTAATCTATGTAGGCCGTAACGGCAGCATAGAAAAAGATGGACGGTTAAGCGATCTTGCCCCAACCATGTTAACCTTGATGGGACAAGAAGTGCCGTCAGAAATGACTGGGCGCAATATAATTAAACTCGATGAGTAACTCTTAACTAGTGAATATTCGCTTTTTTATTAAAGCCAGCATTATTGCTGGCTTTATCATGCTTTCATCTACTGTTCAGGCATCTGATCTGCAGCAACGTCAATCCGATCTGAAATCACTTCAATCTCAGATTAGTAAACAAGAGTCTGCACTCAAAGACACCAACAAACAGCGTGAACAGCTAGTCTCACTACTGAAGAAAGATGAGCAAGCGATAGCCGCGGCGGCCAGAAAAGTTAATGACACTAAAGTCGCGTTAGCCGAAACAGATAAGAAGTTAAATAAATTAAAGCAACGCCAAGATAAATTGGACGTGCTGAAACAAACCCAACAAGACACGCTGTCTAATCAGCTTGCGAGCGCATACTTAGCTGGTAATCATGATTACAGCAAAATGTTGCTGAATCAGCAGAGCCCGGCAACCATTGAACGTCTGCTTGCCTACTATCAATATCTTAATAATGCCCGCATGAAGTCCATCAACGAACTTCAGGACACTATGTCTGAACTCGATGAGATACAAAACAAACAGGTATTAGAGAAGAACGAACTAAATAAACTTATCCTTAATCAGCAACAGCACTCGAAACAGCTCAACCTTGAGCAGAGCCAACGCCAGAGTACACTTACCCAGCTCCAAAGAACGGTTAACAGCCGTGGCGCGAAGCTTGAACAGTTGCAGATTGAGGAGGCAAGCCTCAAGCGTGTCGTAGAGCAAGCGTTATTAGCCACAAACAGCAGCCCGAGCATGGAAGGGCTTAAGAGTAAAAAGAAACTCAAGTGGCCGACTAAGGGACGCATAAGATCCGGGTTTGGTAGTAAACGTTCCGGACAGGTAAAATGGAAAGGAGTAACTCTTGCAGCCCCCGAAGGGCAACAAATTTCTGCCATAGCCCCCGGAAAAGTCATTTATGCCGATTGGCTGAGAGGTTTTGGTATGGTGTTAGTTGTCGACCACGGCAAGGGGTATATGAGCTTATATGGCCATGCTCAAACACTTTTAAAGAATGCAGGAGACACTGTAAACAAAGGTGAAACGATAGCACTCGTCGGACGTTCGGGTGGACAGACTGAGGCTGGCCTATACTTTGAGGTAAGGCATAAAGGGCAAGCGGTCGATCCAGCGAGATATTGTAAACGCTAGGAGTGACAAAAGCCCTCAAATAAAGGGGCCGCCATGTCACAGTTTATACGTTATATCACCTGTACCCTCTTAGGTTTAGCACTCGGCCTATCGGTGACCTTATCCGGTCAAGAAAATGCAGACCAATACCATCCTCGCCTCAACTATCCTCTCTTACTCGATGTTATCGACACCATAGAAACTTACTACGTAAAAGAACTGACTCAAGATGAGTTAATCTCCGCAGCAATAGAGGGAATTTTTGACAAGTTAGATCCCTATTCAGGTTTCCTGGATAAACAGGCTTTTTCTAACATCAGAGATGCTAACAAGGGTGAGTATTTCGGATTTGGCATTGAGATTGCCGCCGAAGACGACAAGATAACAATAATAACTCCCTTTCCAAGTTCACCAGCTGAGCTCGCAGGGATTAGGGCAGGAGACCAGATAGTTAAGCTGAATAATAAAGAGGTTAACCCAAAGCAGCTGGACACATTACTTAAAGAGATAAAACATCACAGCCAGAACAATCAATCGATAAACCTCGCGTTAACTCATTCCGATATGAATACAGTATTTGAAGTCACACTGATGCCGAGTATTATCTCTGTACAGTCCGTTACAGCTAAACTCTACGAAGATAAGATAGGCTATATAAGACTCGCCAGCTTTCAGGATAACTCTACCGAGGAGGTAATCAGGCAGCTGACTCAGTGGCGAGCCATAGGACTCGAAGGGTTAATATTAGATCTAAGGAACAACCCAGGCGGGCTATTGGATCAGGCTATTAAGATTGCCGATATCTTCCTCGCCAAAGGACGCATCGTCTCTACCGAAGGACGGTTTTTTGATGCGAACTCCGATTACTTTGCCTCACCTCAAACTATGCTTTCATCGGTTCCGATGATAGTTCTGATCAACAAGGGCTCGGCGTCTGCTTCCGAGGTTCTCGCTGCAGCCTTACAAGAAAATGACAGAGCAACACTTATAGGCGAAACCAGCTTTGGTAAAGGCACGGTCCAAAGCTTGATCCCAACCCTGGTCGAGGGTAATGCCATCAAGCTGACAATAGCAAAGTATACGACACCAAAGGGCCATGATATCAACAGGAAAGGAATCGAACCGGATATAAAACTTGATGCAGAAGCTGTATCAATCGATGAAAGTGTGCCTATAATCGACAAAAATACGGTTCATGATGAAATTAAGGATGATCAAATTCTGCATTCTGCAATCACATGGATTAAAACAGAAACATAAATACCATTAAGGTATAAAAAGATAATAATTATAGTGCGCTTTCTTTTAATTTTATTTATTACATTTTTTTCAAGTGGTTATGTAAATGCATCTCAAGTCGCGATCATTATTGACGATATTGGTTATCGTCAATCCGATGAAGCAGTACTGTCTTTACCCACTAGCGTCACCTTTTCAGTTCTTCCTCATACTCCTTTAGGTTCCGAAGTTGCCCAGAAAGCCCATAATATGGGCCACGAGATCATGCTGCACCTACCTATGCAGGCATTGAATGGTAAGACTATGGGCCCCGGTGGACTAACTAATACGATGGACGAGACTGAATTAAAACATACCTTAGAGAGTGCATTCGATAACATCCCCTATGCAAAGGGCGCTAACAACCACATGGGAAGTTTACTTACCCAACTGGATGAGCCTATGCAATGGGTAATGGAGAGTCTCAAACAGAGAGAGTTATACTTCGTAGACAGCGTGACCACCCGCTTCACAAGGGCCAGCGGTAAGGCTGAGCAACTGGGGATCCCTTTACTCAGGCGACAAGTTTTTTTAGATAATGACGTATCGGAATCAGCACTGGAAGAACGATTCCAACACCTGATTTCACTGGCCCATAAGCAAGGTCAGGCAGTTGCTATAGCGCACCCCTATCCTGAAACAATTAAATTTTTAGAGCGTAATCTTCACAGATTAGATAAGGCGGGTATCGAGCTGGTTAAGACATCATCTTTGTTACCATACAGGCTGGCAAATCAAGAGAAGAAGGGAGGAGACTCTGCTATACGATTGAAGTAATCGCACTTATCTGGTCTCCTGGATAATGCCAAAAGACAAACGTCGTCTGGCAAATGATATGACTGCAGCTTAAGCTATTTGTAATACCGGAATAGAAAGCTCTGGCAATAACTGTTTGAGCTCGTCCTTATTACTGACTATATCTTCTAAAGTATACGCGTCTATGACGGCTAAATACGCGGCTACAGCATCGGCAAGCACGCCCTTAAGCTGACAAGAAGGCGTAAAACGACAATAAGGTTTACTACAGTCGATAGGGGCTAAAGAGTTCTCCAGCACACGCACTAACTTGCCAACATTAATATCTTTAGGCGACATACCTAAACGGAAACCACCACTCTTACCGCGAATAGTTTCAAGATACCCAAGCTTACCAAGGTGGTGAACAATCTTGGAAACATGATTAGGCGACAGTTCAAATACTTCGGTGATCTCAGAGATCCGAAACAACTCCTCTCTCTCTGGTTGAATAGCCAGATACATTAAGGTACGAATACCAAAGTCTGTATAACGAGTTAACTGCATGGTTCACCTACTCAAAGTTCATTTAGCTGGTTTGTGACTCTAAAAAAGCGATCAGCCTAAGTGCTTCATTGTTGCTTTTACCACAGACATCAAAAGTAGCTGAAAAAGAGCTACATACATCCGGACGTTCATTGCTGCCAAAGATTTTGCACAGATTGTCTTCGGATAACTGAACACAACGCTCACCAGCGGCCTTTCCTTCAGGCATACCTGGAATTGGGCTAGTTATTGATGGGGCAATACAACACGCTCCACAGCCAAGACGACAATCCATAAAAGCACTCCTATAAAACAGTATTATACTCTTTTATAGGTATGAAACTAGAAGCAAAATGAACAAGCTTAATTAAACATTTTAAATGCATGAATTAGAATAAAAATATTAACTAAATTAGATTAAAAATAAAATGGAAGTGTCATGGTATATCGTAATATTGGCGGATTAATATGACGCATTCATGCATTATGACCGAGTGACAGGGTCAAAAATGTTCCCTACATTTTTAGACACTTCCAATATCCATATCAGTCAGATGCTGAACTGGCGTAATGCAGGAAGCATACTGGCTACCTCTAATAAAAGCCCTAACCAACGGAACTACGAAGTGCATGGAGGCACAAATGGCGCGTAGACCATGGATGGTCGAGAGCGGTGAAGTGCATGGATGCACAAATGTCACGTAGACCATGGATGGTTGAAAGTGACCGCTCCTTTTTCCTCAAAACGAAAAAAGCCTCTACATTGCTGTAGAGGCTTTCGTCTTTGTGTTGGCGGAGCGGACGGGACTCGAACCCGCGACCCCCGGCGTGACAGGCCGGTATTCTAACCAACTGAACTACCGCTCCTTTAGTAAATTGCCGAAGCATTTCACTAAATTCTTTTATCGTCGCTAACTTGTCAGGGTTAGGAGACGTGCTCTAACGAGCATATATTAGGCGCCTGGAAATGACCTACTCTCACATGGGGAGACCCCACACTACCATCGGCGCAATTGCGTTTCACTTCTGAGTTCGAGATGGGATCAGGTGGGACCACAATGCTATGGTTTCC
>NZ_RXNV01000019.1 GCF_003966265.1 Shewanella atlantica
TAATGACACATCTATCACTCCACATTCTCCTGCTCAGGGGTGGCAGGAGGTATTAAATATGTGGATCAGTTTTCAATGCAAATTAAGGGGAAAGTGGATCAGTTTTGGATGCAAACTAACACTCATAGGCCTGCTTATCAATTAAGACATACCTACGCCAGCCAGCTACTCATGGCTGGAGCTGAGCCATCGTGGCTAGCAAACCAGATGGGGCATTCGGACTGGGGAATGATCAGAAAAATCTATGCTAAATGGATCAGTTCTGAAAAACCAGATTACGTGAAAGAGATGGCAAAAAAACTAAACCAAACCTACAAATGATATTACTAATTGACGACTCATACATAAAAGCTCAAGTAATTTACTTGAGCTTTTTCTTAGTTTTATTTGGCCCCTAATTGGCCCCGTCATACAGACAGAGCAAAATAGAGGTCAAAAACAATAACTTAGAACTAGAACGGCATCTTCATGCCTGGTGGCAACTGCATGCCCCCGGTCACTTCAGCCATTCTCTCTTTCTGATTCTCTTCAACACGACGAGCAGCGTCATTACAAGCTGCAGCGATCAAATCTTCTAACATCTCTTTATCGTCTTCTAACAGGCTTGGATCAATATCCACTTTACGTACACTGTGAGAACCTGTCATTGTCACTTTAACAAGGCCAGCACCGGCTTCACCGGTCACTTCCATACGGGCGATCTCTTCCTGCACTTTCGCCATTTTATCTTGCATCTGCTGGGCCTGCTTCATCAGGTTACCCATACCGCCTTTTCCAAACATATCTATTTCTCTTCAATTAAGGGTCGATTAAAGTTGGCTCATCTTACTAAAATAATACTGAGAATCAATTAAAGTCGTACAAAGTTATGACTCAGTTAGCGTCTTAAAGTTCGACTTATCGATAAGCTCAATGGTATTTCCTTTTAAACTCAACAATTCAGGGTTGTAACTTAAACTATCATTTTCAAATTCGGCATCCATCTGACTCATCAGCCATTGGATGTTGCTATCACTCATCAAGCCTTGCTGGGCCTCGGCAAGTAGCTCCCGGTGAAACCGCTGACGGATCTCTAATGGTGTCTCACGCACCTCATCGACACCCACTTCAATCGTCACCTTAGTTTCATTTTCAAGTGCTCGACTCAAGGCCTCTTCCAACTGAACGATGGCGATATCAGCAGCTAAATGCTTTTGATTGGGTTTCAATAACAGTGGTATTGGGGAAATAAACTCATGACAAACTGAATTAACAGCAAGTTGCCTGACCCTTCCGCCCACATCCAGCGCCGACATCAAACGGTACCATTTAAGATCGATATCATGGCCGGTGATCTCGCCATCGCCTGATACAAGAAGCTTACCGGGCATCAGCTCAGCACTGACATGTGACTCGCTCTGACTTACACCCGCCGTAACCGACGTAGATGTATGACTTTGAGTCTGAGCCCCCGCGACTTGCTCTACGTGACTCTCCTCACCCTTAACGGCATCATGAAGCGGTGTATCAAGCATCTCCTCGGCAGCCTTTGATGACTCACCACTCAATGAAACTGACGATTCTTGCTCCTCCCATGGAGGCCTGTCTTCAATCTGACTATCGGCTCCCTCATGCTCCTGAGTTTCCACTTGGTCACCCAGTTCATGTACGCCCTCATCGACAGCATTGGACTCGGACTCACTAAGAGCTGGTTTTCGAGACGGTGGCACAAAGCTCTGGCGTTCCGCTTCAGGCTTTTTTCCACCACTCTCCTTAGGTTCACTCTCAACCAATTCTGTTAACAATGAGTCCCGGGCGGCCAGGACGGCATCTAAAATATCATCTTCAGCAACGTCCGGTGCGGGTGATGTAACGGCAGCGCTATTCCCCTGATTTAGCTCACTGTCGCTTGCTCCGGGGTTTCCCTGTGCTAAAGAGTCGAAAGGAAGATATTCATCCATCTGCTGTGGATGATCATCATAGGCGTCAGTTTGTGCATCAAATTGAGCATCTTGCGCGGCGTAATATTCGTCGGGCATAGAGTTCGGCGACGATACACTTAACTCTGGTATGCTTTGCTCTGTCACACTTTCCGGTGTCACCTGAGCCTCTGTTTGCCTGGTATCATCTGATTGCTTGTCTGTAACTGAGGGCTTAAGCTGCTGAGACTGCGGCTCTTCGTCTTTGCGCTCTATATTTGCGCCAGGATCAACCACAAGAGTCTCGACCGCAGGAGCATCGTTTACAGCAGCTTCTGTCTCAACAGGCTCAGTCTCTACAGGCTCAGCCTTAACAAATTGTGTTTCAACAATCTTAGGCACTTCTGACGCTACACCTTGCACTGCAACGGCTTCGACCGGTGACTCTACCGCTGCGCCCTGCTCCATTCCCTGACTAGAAGCCTGGCTCAATATCAGGGCTTGCTCACTGTTTAAGCTGTTGAGTAAGTCTGAATCATCATCGCTAGACTCCTGCGATGCTGCCGGACTATCTTCTGAAGAGCCACTGTTTGATGAGCTATCTACCAAAGACTGATCTGCTGAAGAGCCATCTACTGAAGACTGCTCTTTTGGAGGGTGAGCGTTCGAATTAACATTATCCCGTTCCAGCTGAGATACAGACTTCACTTCAGGTACAGTGATGGTCGCCGGTTCTGCTACCGACCATCGCTTGACCGGCACTTCCGGTACAAAGGTCACGGCTCTTAGCAAGGCCATCTCGAGTCCGGATTTTGGATCTGGCGCATGGGGAAGATCTTTGCGCCCGGTCAGTAACAGTTGATAATAGAGTTGGATCTGCTCGGGACTTATCTGCTCGGCAAATGCGGTGATCTGTTCACTGTAAATTGACAGTTGAGCCGCGGCCGGCGCAAACTGGCTTAGCGTAATTTGGTGTAACAGCTCAAGTAAACTTCGAAGCACTTCCTGTGGATCAGCCCCAAAGGAGAGAACCTTAGCAGTTACCTGCATCAGATTTTCAATATCACCTTGAATCAAAGCATTAAGCAAGGTAATGACGTGATGCTCATCGATGCTGCCTAACATGGTTTGTACTTGAGTAAGCTTGACCTGACCCGCACCAAAGGCAATCGCCTGATCGGTCAGGCTAAGTGCATCACGCATACTGCCATTTGCTGATTTTGCTAATAATTTCAGTGCTTGTGGTTCAAAGCTCAATTGCTCTTGAGAAAGCACATGAGTTAACTGCTGTTCAATCTCTTCCAGCGTTAAGCTCTTTAAGTTAAATTGCAGACAGCGAGACAACACAGTGACCGGAAGTCGTTGTGGATCAGTGGTCGCGAGCAGGAACTTAACATGTTCAGGCGGCTCCTCAAGCGTCTTTAACAGGGCATTAAAACTGCTTCTGGATAGCATGTGAACTTCATCGATCAAGTAAACCTTGTAACGCCCTCGACTGGGTCGGTACTGAACGTTATCTAACAGTTCACGGGTATCATCGACTTTGGTTCTTGAGGCCGCATCGACTTCGATGAGGTCGACAAAACGTCCCTCAGATATCTCGATACAACTGGAACATTGACCACATGGAGAGGCGGTAACTCCCTTCTCACAATTCAGTCCTTTCGCAAACAGACGGGCTAAACTTGTTTTACCTACACCACGGGTACCAGAGAAGAGATAGGCATGATGTAATCTTTGCTGAGAAAGAGCATTGGTTAGAGCATGTAGAACATGCGACTGGCCAACCATTTGCTCGAATGTAGCAGGGCGCCATTTTCTGGCCAACACCTGATATGACATGGAACTCCCCAAAGTGTCACTTTATCAATTTCGGGAGCATGCTCCTCGGATAGTGGCACAATAACATGCCATGCAAAAACTCGCTACCGAGGAACATTTTTACGGATGATTATTCGCCGTCGAACTCACACAGTTTAACGAGCTCAAGATCCATCGCTTGAAGGCGTTTCTCACCGCCGAGATCGGGCAAAGAGATAACGAATGCGGCGTGGTTTACCTTACCACCTAAGTTTCTGATCAATTTAACAGTGGCTTCGATTGTACCACCTGTCGCAAGCAGATCATCGATAACAAGCACTTTATCATTTTCATTGATAGCATCGACATGGATCTCTAATACATCGTGACCATACTCAAGCTCATAGCTTTCCGAAATCGTTTCGCGCGGCAGCTTGCCGGGCTTACGGACAGGAACAAAACCCAGACCGAGTTCGAGGGCTAATGGTGCACCAAATAGAAAACCACGCGCCTCTGTGCCGACAACCTTTGTAAAACCTTGGTTCTTATACTTCTCAACCAAGATATCCATTGTCGCCTTATAAGCGGTATGATCTTCCAGCAAACTTGTCACATCTCGAAAAAGGATCCCAGGTTTTGGATAATCTGGAATGGTTTTTATGCTCTGTTTTATCACTGCTAAGGTGTCGTTATTCATCGATATCATCTTTTGGTTTCGCCCGCTCTATGAGCTGACTTGTAAAAAAATCGGGGTAAAGCTTAAGCCGCTTTACCATGAGTTGCAACAAACTCTGTAGCTAATACCAACAAGAATGGAGGGATAAAGTCACACTTTGACAATTTTTATAGGTAAATTTCGGCAAGTTCCATGGAGATAATTAGGCTAACAAAAAGCGCATATAGACGGTTTTAGACACAGTATTAATCCTCTAACTCCGGGATATTTCTAAGATATACCCCAAGAGCAATGGCAAAGAAAAGCAGCATAAATTTAACCCAAACAAGAGGGACAATTGCAATGCTCAACGCAAAACTGAGCCCACTGACAATGTAAGCTTTTCTTTTAAGACCTTTGCGGATCGCACGTTCACTTTCCCAATGTTTGAGTGCATCAGAAAACCAGGGATGCTCCATTAACCATTGATATAAGCTATCACTCGAACGAGCGAAGCAGAAAGCGGCCAGGAGAATAAAGGGGACGGTTGGCAAGATAGGCAGAGGGATCCCAAGTAGACCCAAGGCTAAACTGCACAATCCACAGATTAAATATACCCCACGCTTTAACGCCATTTTATTCCTCTGAAAACGATAATGAACAGCCATAATACCCGAATGCTTCATGGGTGAATACCCGAAAAAGGCGATCTAAAAATTGCTGTCTACGGCTGAGATAAGCATTTTTTACCTTCATAGCATTCCAACATAGTATAAGGGAATAGCTGACGAGTAGATAATTTATAAGCTTGATATGATTGATGGGAGTAACAGCTTAAATCGTGTCAATTTTTATAACTAAGGCAAGTCACCACACAAGTCACCACAAGATAAATCTAAGTTCAGAGGTACAAGACAGGAACGCTTTGTCATCCTTGACACTGCGATTCGGATAAACCGGATATAACACAAGATTAGAGTATGTCGGTCAACTTTAACCAGGATAGGGTCGCAGGCAAGGTCGGTAATAATAAAACTAGAATAAAACCAATAAAATAAACGATGTTAAATGGATCTTTAAAAGGCTGGCTCATACTTCCTCACTCAAATTCAGGGGTGACTTTATTGATCTAGATCAATTTTTCGCGCCATTATAGAGTGATGTCAGTCGGATAGAAAGGCTATTTCAACTATTTCCCCAGCTATTATTGCCAATACTATTATTACCAGTGCTAATGTTTCCTATGCCAAGAGTTATCGCTTATCCTCTTTAATCACCCCATTATGCGCCAAGCCCTCTATCATCTCCCGGCATCCCTTAATGAGTATATTTTCTTCCATATCCGGGTATGTTGAAAATAACCAAGCCACCAGCGTATCGAAGGTGACATTTTCAGATTGAGATAAGTACCCTAATACCTGAGCTGCCAGCGGGTTAAGTCTTAAAAATACGACCTCATCTTCACTGTCACGATATAAACAGAAATACTGTGGTGTCGGAGTCGGCGATTGGGGTTGGTAGTGCTCAGATATATGTTCAACATCATAGGAGTACTGCAAAACTTTAGCGGTGTCGGACAGACAAAGACACTCAGCAGCGACATTTCCCGTAATTTGCCCTTGGGATGGATTATCTTTAGCAACAGAGATAACCAACTCCATGTATTCATAATGGGCGAGTTCGAGCAAAAAACCGGGATCATGTGCTTTTAACTCATATTCCGACTGAAGAAAAATAACGAATTCTTTAGCAATATCGATGAAGATGGGTGATTGGCAATCATGAGTAACAAAGAAATCCTGTACCAAAGCCTGCCAGGCATCCTGAGAATATAAGCTCTTCAGTACGGGAAAACCACTGGAAATAAAACCATCGATATTATTGAAAAACAGATCTCTATATATCTTCATCCTTCTTGATTCAGTGCCAATGGGAAGCTGGCGTGAAGGCTCTTTGATATAATCGATAAATGATTGCTGAACCTTGGTAAAACTCATTATGCGCTCCTCGAGAGCAGGCTCGGAACGGCATGCTGATATTCATGGATCTGATCGATTTCATTTAGTAATTCAGAGGTTGGGGGGATATTGAAGTCTCTCTCCAAGAGGGTCGGATGCACCCCATGGATTTCATAGCACTCCCGGAGTAATTGCCACACGGGCGAGATGATATCGGCTCCGTGGGTATCGACGATAAGATCTTCAGCTTCTTCGTAATGGCCGGCAATATGCAGATAAGCAATACGCTCGGTCGGCATAGATCTTAAAAACTGACTGGCATCATAATGATGGTTAACCGAATTAACATAGATATTGTTCACATCGAGTAAGAGCCTACAATCTGCTTCACTTAGCACAGCGTTAACAAATTCAAACTCTGTCATCTCGGCTCCCGGAGCCGCATAAAAAGAGACATTTTCGAGAATCAATGGCCGTTCAAGAATATCTTCAACCTGCTTGACCCTCTTTACAACATGCATGACCGCCTCCTGCGTGAAGGGAATGGGCATGAGATCATACATATGGCCAGTGCCAGAACAATAACTTAAGTGCTCTGAATAAGTTGAGATATTATGCAGATCCATAAAAGCTTTTATATCTTTAACAAACTGGATATCGAGAGGGGACGGTCCTCCGATAGACAATGATAAGCCATGACAAAAAAAAGGCTTTCTCTCGGTCAGTTGCTTAAATTGGCGTCCAAATTTTCCACCCAGAGTCATCCAGTTTTCTGGAGCCACCTCAAAAAAATCGATAGCATCAGGAGTCAAGTCGCAAAACTCATCTAACATTTCACGTCTAAGACCAAGGCCGACTTTGGCTTGCTCACTCATAGCTTCTCCCAATTTATGAACATTTAACTCATGACTCACATTAAAAAAGATAAACAGATATACCCGTTTAAAGATAATTAAGGCCGGTTAAAACCAGCCTTAATTATCTCAACAGAACTCACCATCAATCGAATATGACACGAGAGTGCTTAATAAATGATATTCAGATAAGGCTACATATCTCCGCCACACTTGCCCTCTTTACCTTTCTTCATCCCTTCGCCGCATTTACCCTCTTTTCCTTTCTTCATCCCTTCGCCACATTTACCTTCACCACACTTGCCCTCTTTTCCCTTGGCCATGCCTTCACCGCACTTGCCTTCCTTACCTTTCTTCATCCCTTCGCCGCATTTACCTTCACCACACTTGCCCTCTTTTCCCTTGGCCATGCCTTCGCCGCACTTACCTTCCTTGCCTTTCTTCATGCCTTCGCCGCATTTGCCTTCACCACACTTGCCCTCTTTTCCCTTGGCCATACCTTCGCCACACTTACCTTCCTTACCTTTCTTCATGCCTTCGCCGCATTTGCCTTCACCGCACTTACCCTCTTTCCCTTTCTTCATATCGCCACCACACTTGCCTTCGCCATCTACAAGCTGGTAACCCGCTTCCATTTGACTATAACCGAATGGGTTAGCCTGGACCTCAGCAGCAAAAGCTGAACCGATAACAACAGTGCCTAAGGCAGCAGCAACAGCGGTCTTTTTAACTAAATTCATAATGTCTTCCTTTCAAATTAAAAATATTAGATTTGGGTTACCAACCAAAATGTTGTTAGCTGGCTCGCATTAATAGACCCGACACACCGCAAATTTATTTCAAAAATTTTACCGGGATCACATTTATGACGCATTATTAGCATAAGCGCAACTTTTGGACTTTGCCTAACAAAGCATCGTTTTACGAAAACATCCCCTGAGATTTATCTCTTTATACAAATCGATATAAGAAAGTGAGTTGCTCAGTATTTTTTGGGCAAACTAATTCAAGGCGAATTGATGAGGAGTGCTGACCCCTTTGAAAGTCAGTCAACGCAGAAGTAGGAAGGCAAAATACTCCTGAAGGTGAGTTTTGTATCGCCAGCACGCTTAGGGTAGAATGCTCGCCCGTTTGTAGGGGCGTTATGTTTCTGAGCTTAAATAGCCGGCTTTCGAATAGCCGGAAGACACTCAGACTCCAGGTGTCAGCAGGAAAAGGTCTACAGAAGCTGTCGACTGCAACCTGCTGTGTACTATCCGTAAGAGAATCGGCCCCCTTTATAAAGTTGTTAATCATAGAAAGAGTCATACAATGCGCGTAATACTTGCTCCGATGGAAGGGGTTGCCGATGCACCGATGCGTTCGCTACTCACTAGCGTTGGTGGATACGATATGGTCATCAGCGAATTTATTCGCGTCGTAGATCAGCTACTGCCTGAAAAGGTTTTTTATCGATTATGCGCCGAATTAGCCAATAACAGTCAAACCCAAGCAGGAACCCCTGTACGACTGCAACTATTAGGGCAACACCCCAGCTGGATGGCTGAAAATGCCCTTAGGGCTGTAGAGCTGGGCTCTCGTGGTGTCGATCTAAATTTTGGCTGCCCGGCCCCAATGGTCAATCGCAGTAATGGTGGTGCAGCGCTGCTAAAAGAGCCTGATACTATCTACCGTGTAACTCATTCAGTGAGAGAGGCTGTCCCCAGTAATCACCCCGTATCAGCCAAAATAAGATTAGGCTGGGATGATAAGAGTCGATGTGTCGAAATTGCACAGGCAATTGAAGCCGCCGGAGCCACTGAACTGACGGTACATGCCCGCACTAAAGAGGAAGGCTATAGACCCCCCGCTCACTGGGAATATATTAATCAGATCAAAGAGGCTATCTCTATCCCTGTTATTGCCAACGGCGAAGTCTGGAACCGGGAGGATTACCAAAGGTGTCAGGTTGTCAGTGGCTGCAATGATGTCATGGTGGGCCGCGGAGCATTAGCCGTTCCCAACCTTGCTCATGTCTTAAAAGGAACACAAGATGCCATGCCATGGAATGAAGTTAAGCAACTGCTGCTTCAATATTCTGAATATGAGATCGTCAGTGCTAAAGAGAAATACTACCCGGCACGGATCAAACAGTGGCTTAGGTTTATTGTCCTCCAGTATGAAGAAGCCGACCTCCTGTTCAGACAGGTTAGAGTCATGAAACAAACGGCCGACATTTTAGCGGCATTAAAAGCCTAAGTATAGAAATCGTTCGATTCTATCTTGTCAGCTTGTGTGGGAATTTTGTTCGCTTATTCTTTGATATAGGACAAATTATCCCAACCTGAGAGGTCAGATCTGTACTGATATGGGATTTTCATGGAGAAAATATGACTGAGTTTTGATCTTAGTCATAGTCAAACAGCCTCACCTGTTTAGACTTAATGTCCGTAAGTCAATAACTAGGCATATTTTCGTGAGCATATCCCATATCAGACATGAATTGTCGCAGCTCGAAACACATCTCAGGAAAGAGATCGGTGCGCTTGCAGAAATCAATCAAGTATCTCTGGAAGCTGAAACATCCTCTCTTTGCGAAATTATTGAGGTACTGACCAAAGCCGGCCTATGTGATCATCCGCTATTTTCAAAATTGACGAAACTGGATGCAGCCATCTGCCAACTCGATATTGGTGTATATGGTTTATGCTCTGATTGCGAAAGTGAGATCGAGTCTGAACGTTTAACTCTGGATCCAATAGAGCAAAGGTGCGCTAATTGCGCCGAACAATATGAGCACGAGCATAGACAAGAGCTTAGGCTGACACATTAATCACATCGAGTAAGAACTTTCTTTTTGCCTTTGAACTATCGTTGCCCTTACGTGTGCCAGCAATTAATCGTTATAGCAAGTTACCTTCCTTTATAATTGCTGCACAAAAAAGTCGGCGTTTAAGCCGACTTTTTATCTGGTAACGAGCTAGATTATAGTTTTACACTCGCTTGCAAGTAGAAGTAACGTCCTAACGTATCATAAGTGTAGGGATCTGTGTTGGCATCGTTATTACCAGTGTAATATGGTGCCTCTTCGTCGAGTAAGTTATTTACGCCAGCTGACAGCGTCCATCCTTGAGGAAGGAAGTAAGTAGCTGAAACATCGTGATAGATAATGCTATCTGTCGATGGTGCATAACAAGAAGATGGCTCACTTTGACACGCATAACTATCCATTCCGGAGATATATCGTGCTTGATAGTGTGCTCCCCAACTATCCCCTTCCACACCTAAGTCAAAATTAGTCTTATACTTGGCAAAACCGCCACTACCTGACGTGATAAGGCCCGCATAATCTATTGACTCACCTAAGATAATAGATTCGTTCTCGAGCAAAATAGTCGAATCTAAACTTGTTGTCCATGCAAGTCCAACAGCATCGAAGGCATAAGCTAAATTAATGTCGATACCTGAAGTGTTTTCAGCACCAATGTTCTGTAGCTGGTTGTTAAATATGATGCGATTACCACCGCCCATTTTGATATCGGCAGACTGACACAGACTTGTTTCTGTATTGATTGGGTTACCCTGCGCATCCATACACTGATCAACGATGTACTGCGAGTCAACTAAGGCAATTGAGTTAGTTATCGAGATATCATAGTAATCCGCTGTTACCGAGAAACCATCAAACCATGAAGGTGAATAGACAAAACCTGCAGTAAAGGTTTCAGCCTCTTCCGGTGTCAGATTAGGGTTACCACCGCGCGTCACTTCCGCTTGATCTTGGCCTACCGGATGCTCAACCTGGTCGAACGAGGGTGACTTACCCGAATATAACTCATCGACTGACGGTGCTCTGAATGCCGTTGAAGCTACGCTACGAAGCATAAGATCATCGGTCATGCGCCAGGTCAAACCCAGCTTCCAGGTACTATCACTACCAAATGTGCTGTAATCAAAATATCTAACCGCGGCACTCAAATCGACTTGCTCGGCTAAAAATACGCCTGACAATAATGGAATCGCTAACTCTAAATACGCTTCAGAAACATCATATTCCCCACCCGTTGGCTCAACTTTAGGGTCATTTGCCATACCTTGCGATGTTAAAGAATCAGGGATAAACCAAGCTTTTTCCGTTCTATGCTCTAGACCCGTAGCAAACCCTAAGTAGCCTGCAGGCAATTCTAAAACCTCACCAGAAAGGTTAGCGGATAAAATAAACATCTCACTACCACCAGAATTTAGCTCGGTATAGAGATACTCATTCATATTTTCTTGCGACCAGGAAGCTTGATCCAGTGGATTAAACGTACCCTCTTCAATACCTGTATTAACTGAGCCCATATTGATAAGGTTTGCCAGACGGTCTACCGAATCATTTCGTCCGTAGTTAACTGAAGTATCCCATGCCCAACCATTATCCAACAAGCCGTCCAGTCCAACGACAACTCGAACCGTGTCTACAACCTGAGAAAACTCACGATTTCCGACATCGGCCATACGACGACCATAGTCCAATTCGTCACCATATTCGTAACCATGCTCTAATAGGCTATCTCCCATGGCCTCTGTATATGTAAATGTGTCAGTCCATATCGGTTGAGGTGCCATCTGCTGTTCAGACCAGCGCTTAGAATACATGGCTTCACTGAACAGATTAATCGAATCAGTAAGTTCAAAGTTACCTAATGCAGTCAGGTTAAGGCGCTGCATTGGTGTATATAAATAGCTCGACGCATTGTAGTTATACTTATCATCGTCGGTAAATTCATGCCAAGTTCCATCAAGACTACCTTGTAAAGAATCACGTCCATCAGGCCCCCAAATATGGCCACCAGGGGTATATGAACTACCACCGCAATATAGCTCTAAATTGCCATCGGCACCGACACGCTCGGCATAGTCACACTGTGTTGCGTCGCGGTCAGCCATGCTCGCTTCGCCACGGTCCATATACTGCAGACCCATAACAACATTACCGCGGTCAAAGCTTCCCCCCATGGTGAGGTCGAAGCTGGTTTCACTTGCATCTCCCTGACCGGAAACACCAGTTTGCACATTAGCCTCTAAACCTTCGAAGTCATCTTTAAGAATAATGTTCACAACACCGGCTACAGCATCTGAACCATATACCGAAGAAGCACCATCTTTCAGTACTTCGATGCGTTTAATCATAGACACAGGAATGGTGTTCAAATCGACAGTTGAAGCTGCACCTGTACCCGAGTTGACCATACGGCGGTTATTTACCAATACTAAGGTTCGCTGCGAACCTAAGCCTCTTAAATTGATAGAAGCGTTACCTTGAGAACCATTATTAATGCCAGGATTTGTCATTGCGCCACCAGTGGCTGTCATCTTTTGTAGTACTTCATCGATAGAGGTTGCACCGGCGGCCTTGATTGCACTGGCATCAATCACAGTAACCGGACTTGCCGTTTCCATGTCTGTTCTTTGAATTCGAGAACCTGTCACTTCGATACGTTCAACATTAGCACCTTCGCTCTGCTCTTCAGCAAACGCTAATCCTGAGAAAGCAACACTGGTTGCAGCGGCAGCGATTAAACTAGTGCGCACGGCTTTTGCTGTTAAGGTCAAAGAGTTCATATTTTCTCCCTCATCATTACCACTCGATATATAAGCAGGTAACAATTTAATAGTAATTATTGTTTTATTGTTCTGATTTTAAAGTAAAGGTTAACTACCTCCCTTTAAATATTGTTTAAATATGCTAAGCAAGTCAACAGCGGTCACAATTAAATAACCTTAGTGAAAAGATTTGATACAAACAGACAAACAAAACAAGCTACAACCAAGTAATGTAAAAAATAAAAGTGCGCTATATCTGCAGGTTAAAGCCGGAATGCTTATAAGGTAGATTTAAAGGCGAACGAATGCAGAAGGTGGATGATGGTTACAAGCAGATACACCTGTTCTATCTTGGTTAAATAGTAAATACCAACACAAACAATAAATAAATAATAAATCCACCCCTAACAAATAGCGAAGCCAACCTATACAAACCCCGCGTCGTAATGCAGAAACGATAAAATTCATAAACACCAAACAGGATCAAAATATTCATTTAAATAAAGGACTGGCCAGGCAACAAGTTATTAACACCCGTCTCAAAACTAAACAGCTCATTCAATGAATGAAATCATATTCAGGCAAACTTTAATGGAAAATGTAATACCGATGGTTAGTTTTCCGTAACAACTTATCGATGATCAGGCGGTAAAGGCATTACACTTTTTGTGACGTTTAAGGCGAGGATCTGAGCCGATATTAAAAATGATGGAAAATATGACTGTTAATCGCTAAGGGATTTAAAGGTTTAAAGACTGCATCATCTACAGTGCTATTACACCTATTGGATAAGAACGGATTTAGTGAAAGGATTTAACTAAACATTAGATGAAAGAGGATATCAACCAAGATTACCGCTATAGGCTAGCGCCTTATGATCAAAAAAAAAGAAGCCATTAGGCTTCTTTTCTTTACCAGCATTCGAATTAACGAGTGCGTGGGCATAACTCTTCAGCGCTGAAGAAATATGCAACTTCACGCTCAGCAGAAGCAACTGAATCAGAACCATGAGCGGCATTTTCATCGATGCTTTCAGCGAAGTCAGCACGGATAGTACCAGGAGCCGCTTCAGCAGGGTTTGTTGCACCTAAGATCTCACGGTGAGCAAGAACAGCATTTTCGCCTTCAAGAGTCTGAACCATGATTGGACCAGAAGTCATGAACGCAACTAGTGCACCAAAGAAAGGACGTTCGCTGTGCTCAGCATAGAAGCCTTCAGCTTGTTCTTTGCTTAGGTGGATCATTTTAGAAGCGATGATTTTCAGGCCAGCAGTTTCAAAACGGTTGTAGATAGCACCAATGTGGTTTTTAGCAACTGCATCAGGCTTGATGATAGAAAAAGTACGTTCGATAGCCATGTCTAGCTTCCTTTTTTTAAAACAGGTTTTTAATTTGCGCGGATTATACGAGATTTATCGGGGAAATCCTACCTTTAAAGTTGAAGCTGTGAGACATACATCAAAGAGAAACCTGAGGTAAGCGGATCGAAGACACATTTCACTCAAAAAACAACCGATAGTACACAAAAATAGCAAAGCTGTTCACCAGAGAACTCTGCCTTACGACAAACGATTCGAGTCGCAGTTACAAGAATCAGAAGGTAGATAGGCCCACGTTTTCCAACTAGTCAAGAAAGTGTTACTCGATCAACTTTCTGCTATCCAGCAGGCTTGTACAGCCTCTAAGATACGCTCATTGCAATGGGCGGGATCATCTTCAAATGCGTCCAGCTCCAGGATCCACTCCCGAAGGTCGGTAAAACGGATCGTTTCAGGATCCACTTCCGGGTACTTCTCTAATAGATCCAGTGCAATATCCAGTGAGTCTATCCATTTTAATGACATAGTAAGCTCCTGCATTCTCTCTTGGGTTAGTGAAAGTATAGACAGCATCTTTGTAGACTAAAATAAAAAGGGCAATAGCATACGAATGCTATTGCCCTTTTTAAAGCCGGTTCAGTTAACTAGTTGCCTTCACTCACCATATTGATGGTGTACTTGGGAATATCCACGACCAAGTCACAGTCAGGTACTTTGGTCTGGCACGAAAGACGACTTTCAGGTTCCAAGCCCCATGCCTTATCCAGCATGTCATCTTCGAGCTCATCGCTCTCTTCAAGCTCATCAAACCCTTCACGAACCACAACATGACAGGTAGTACATGCACAAACTTTCTCACAAGCATGCTCAATATGAATGCCATTTTTCAGAGCAACATCTAAAACCGTTTCACCTACATTGGCTTCAATAACGGCCCCATCGGGACATAGTTCTTCATGGGGTAAAAATACAATTTGCGGCATTGGGTTACCTATTTAATCTAAATACTGTCAACTGACTGGCCTTTAAGGGCCAGCTTAATTGAATTATCCATACGCTTAGCCGCAAAATCCTGCGTGCTAGCATCTAATGCTTCAATGGCTTTTTCAATCGCATCGGCATCATCCTGACCACCGACTTCAACCAATACAGCCATGCTCTGCTCAATCGCATTACGTTCGTCAGCCGTTAACAGCTCACCATCCTTCGCCAATGCGGCACTTAATGTCTCGAGTACCCTTGCAGCTTCGACTTGCTGTTCTGCAAGCATACGGCGAGCAATGTCATCTTTTGCGTTCGCCATCGAATCTTTCAACATGGACCCGATCTCTTCATCTGTTAAGCCGAAAGAGGGCTTAACCTGTATGCTCGACTGCACGCCAGTAGACTTCTCCATTGCAGTCACACTCAATAAACCATCGGCATCAACCTGGAAGGTGACTCTAATATGTGCAGCGCCCGCTGCCAATGGCGGGATCCCCTTCAAAGTAAAACGCGCCAGCGAGCGGCAGTCATCGACCAATTCCCGCTCTCCCTGTACGACATGAAATGCCATAGCGGTTTGACCATCTTTAAAGGTAGTAAATTCTTGCGCTTTAGCCACGGGAATTGTCGTGTTACGTGAAACGACCTTTTCTACTAAGCCTCCCATGGTTTCGATACCCAGTGACAGAGGGAGAACATCGAGTAATAAGAGATCTGATTCAGGCTTGTTACCCACTAAAATATCAGCCTGAATTGCGGCACCGATAGCCACCACCCTATCCGGGTCAATAGACGTTAATGGCGCTTTGCCAAAGAAGCCTTCAACCAGTTCTCTGACCAATGGCACTCTTGTCGAGCCACCAACCAAGACAGTTTCGAGTACCTCATCCGCTTTGATACCTGCATCACGTAAGGCACGACGACAACTTGCGACAGTCTTCTTAACCAGGCTTGTTATAAGAGAGTCAAACAGTGACTTTGTTACGACATGAGTAAGTGTCGTTCCATCGTCCAATAACAGCGTCGCAGTCACTTCACTCTCATCGGTCAACACTTCTTTCACCCGTCTGGATTCAATCAGTAACTGACGACTCACCGATGCTGAAGGCGCATCTATCTGCCATTCCTGCAGAAGATGATGATGAAGAAGATGATCAAAGTCATCACCACCCAGTGCAGAATCACCACCGGTAGCTAACACTTCAAACACCCCTTTATTGAGCCTCAATATTGAAATATCGAAGGTACCGCCACCAAGATCATAGATAGCAATGACGCCCTCTTGCCCTGAATCTAATCCATATGCGATTGCGGCTGCAGTAGGTTCATTTAATAAACGTAATACTTTCACCCCTAGCAGGGCTGCAGCATCTTTAGTTCCTTGACGTTGAGCATCATCGAAATAAGCGGGAACCGTGATGACAATACCTTCAAGATCGCCACCTAGTGTGCTTTCGGCTCTGGAAATCAACGGCTTTAGAATTTCTGAAGAGATTTGAACGGGATTAACTGTGCCCTGCTCGGTAGCGAACAAAGGTAGACCATTTTCACTGGCTTGGAAACGATAAGGCAGATCTTGTATACCCGATTGAATATCAGCAAGACTTCGGCCCATAAAACGCTTCACTGATACAATAGTATTTTGTGGGTCTTTAGCAGAATGCGCCTCGGCCTCAAAACCGGCTTCGATGCCAGTATCGGTATAACGAACTATCGATGGCAGTGAATGTCGAGCATTCTCATCTGGCAGGGTATCAGCGACACCGCTGCGAACGGCAGCAACCAGTGAGTTTGTGGTACCTAAATCAATACCTACAGCCAATCTATGTTGATGAGGCGCTGCAGTCTGTCCAGGTTCAGCAATTTGCAAAAGAGCCATAAAAATTCCAACCTAAGTATTAGCCAGTATGGAGCTAAAGCTAATCAAATAAAAAATAATTAACAAACTGAAAAGTATGCCTAAGCCTGATCAAACAGAACGTCTTCCGCACGCTCAAGTTCAATCTGTAACTTAGCCATAAATTTCAATTTTCGAATAAGATCTGCAGCTTTTGACAGCTCTTCCTCAGAGTTACTTAGAAGCAATTGAGCTAAATCTTGCTCAATCTCCTTAGCATAAACCGAAAATGACTCGTGTAAGTCGGCAATCATCTCATCGGGATCACTACTGTGAGCGATATCTTCGAGGGATTCACGCCACTCCATCTGCTGCATTAAAAAATGAGTATCTTTGACAGTCGTCGACTCGTGTAGAAGATCAAATCCATTCAATGCAAGAATATGTTCGGCTCTTGTTATTGGATTTTTCAACGTCGAAAAGCCGTCGTTTACCTGGGCGGTACGCTGAACGGCAATACGTTTATCTTGTTCACTGGAGTTAGCAAACTTATCGGGGTGAACCGCCCTTTGCAGTTCGCGATAGCGTTCTGCAAGTAAGGCGGTGTCTATTTCGTAGGAAGGTGTAAAACTAAACAGCTCAAAATAGTTCATGACTCAATTCTTTTGACGGTTAGACTGTGAAACTCTCACCACAGCCACACTCCCCTTTAGCATTAGGGTTGTTAAACTGAAATCCTTCATTGAGCCCCTCTTTTACGAAGTCGAGCTCTATACCTTGAAGATAGATGAAGCTTTTGGCATCGATAATAATTTTTACATCACCGATTTCATAAACTTCATCATCATCATTCAAATCATCAACAAACTCGAGGATGTATGCCATACCAGAGCAACCCGATGTTTTGAGTCCTAAGCGTAAGCCTATCCCCTTGCCGCGACTCACAAGAAAGCTTTTTACACGTTCTGCTGCCGCGGGAGTCATTGTTATAGCCATCTTAACTCCGGAAATTACTTAGTTTGCTTTGACTTATAATCATCGATGGCTGCTTTAATTGCATCTTCAGCCAAAATTGAGCAATGAATTTTTACCGGTGGCAGTGCAAGCTCTTCAGCAATATCGGTATTCTTAATTGCTGCTGCTTCTTCAATCGTTTTTCCCTTAACCCATTCGGTAACAAGAGAACTCGATGCAATTGCACTTCCACAGCCATAAGTCTTAAACTTGGCATCTTCAATCATACCATCTTTGTCAATTTTCAGCTGTAGCTTCATCACGTCGCCACAAGCCGGTGCGCCGACCATACCGGTAACTACTGATGGATCATTTTTATCGAAAGAACCTACGTTTCTTGGGTTCTCATAATGTTCTAGTACTTTTTCGCTATAAGCCATGGTACTGCTCCAATCTCTATATTCGATTTAACCGGATTAATGGTGAGCCCACTGAACCTTGTCCAGATCTACACCATCTTGAAACATCTCCCACAGTGGAGACATCTCCCGTAAGTCGCCAATTGACTTGTTAATAGTCTCAATTGCATGATCGATCTCCTCTTCAGTCGTAAAGCGACCGATAGAGAAACGAATTGAGCTATGCGCCATTTCGTCATTCAAACCAAGCGCTCTTAGCACATAGCTTGGTTCTAAGCTTGCCGATGTACATGCCGAGCCGGAGGAGACTGCGAGGTCTTTAAGCGCCATCATCAATGACTCACCTTCGACGAAGTTAAAGCTGACATTTAAGCTACCGCAATAGCTCTGTTCGAAGTCACCATTAATGTAGGTTTCTTCAATTCCTTTCACGCCATTCCAAAGTCTGTCACGCAAGGTTCTGATACGCGCATTATCTGTTGTCATATCAGCTTTTGCTATCGCAGCCGCTTCACCCATACCAACAATTTGGTGAGTCGCAAGGGTACCACTTCGCATACCACGCTCATGACCACCACCGTGCATAGTCGCTTCAAGACGAATGCGTGGCTTACGACGCACATAGAGTGCTCCGATACCTTTAGGGCCATACATCTTGTGAGCAGAGATAGAGATCAGATCGACTTTCATCGACTGAACGTCGATAGGCAACTTACCAGCACTCTGGGCAGCGTCTACATGGAAAATGATTTTCTTGCTACGACATAGCTCGCCGATAGCAGAAATATCATGGATAACACCGATCTCGTTGTTTACGTGCATGATACTGACAAGAATCGTATCTTCACGCATCGCAGCTTCGATCGTTTCAAGTGGGATCAGGCCATTAGACTCAGGTGCAAGATAGGTCACTTCGAACCCTTCACGCTCAAGCTGGCGACAAGTATCGAGTACCGCTTTATGTTCAGTCTTGCTGGTGATGATGTGCTTGCCTTTCTTATGGTAGAAATGAGCAACACCCTTAATTGCCAAGTTGTCAGATTCAGTTGCACCCGATGTAAATACGATCTCTCGCGGGTCTGCATTGATTAACTCAGCAACTTGATTACGGGCGATATCAACCGCCTCTTCAGCCTGCCAACCATAACGGTGAGAACGAGACGCAGGGTTACCAAATATGCCGTCCATAGTCATGCACTGCATCATTTTTTCTGCAACACGAGGATCAACCGGCGTTGTCGCAGCATAATCTAAATAGATAGGAAGCTTCATCACACACTCCGTACTTACAGCCTGTAAAAAGGCTCAACAAAGTACAAAAAATTATTTAATAATAACAAAGTTAACTTATACCGTTACTCTTTGTTCCTGTTGCAATTCATCTTGCTTAACTGAAATAAACTGAACGTCACGTTTATTCATTAAGCCAGCAAGACTGATCCCATTTAAGAAATCAGAAATTTGTTTACTCAAATCACCCCACAAGGAGTGAGTCAGACAGCGCGTACCACTTTGACAGTTACCTTGTCCCTGACAACGTGTTGCATCGACGGATTCATCGACTGCACGTACGACCATACCAACTGAAATTTCCCCGGCATCAGCACCTAGACGGTAACCACCACCCGGGCCCCTAACACTTGAAACCAGTCCATGCTTTCTCAGTTTTGCGAAAAGTTGTTCAAGATAAGAAAGAGAGATCCCTTGGCGCTCAGAAATATCGGCCAATGGCACTGGACCTGATGTAGAATGCATAGCAACATCTAACATGGCTGTCACAGCATAACGACCTTTCGATGTAAGTTTCATAGCAACCAGCTCCCAAAAATGCATAAGGGAATTCAAACATACCCGACTATTTTAGTCAAGTATTAGACCTTATAATTTACTCAAGTATTAAGTCTATTTCCAGACAGGGTATATATGGGTATTGATTAGCAGAAAAATACCCTGCCACTTTGGTGGGGTATTTAACCTGTTTCTATTAAAAGATTCAATGAATGTTTACAACTTAGCGCACTAAAAGATCAGATTATGGGATCAAACTCATCAATTGACTGTTTACGCTTTTGCGCGGCGGCTAATTCGGCATCACTGAAATCATCGACTTCAAGTTCAGGAAGCTTATCGGTGCACACACTTCCGCCCATAGATTGAACCGCCTGACATACTTCCTGGACCTTAGAATCCATGAGGTGCATATGGTCCAACATCTGACCAATCGCGTTAGCAACTGGGTCTGGATTATCGGGCGAAACAGCATAGGCATCGAAGCCATACTTCTTAGCCATCTCAGTTCGTCGCTTAGACGTTTCTTTGCTGGCTTCATTTGGCGTTGACACCACCCGGCCTGGAATGCCGACGACCGTAGTGTCTTTAGGGACCTCTTTGACAACTACAGAATTAGAACCGACTCTGGCACCATCATTCATGGTGATAGGCCCCAATATTTTAGCGCCAGCTCCGATGACAACATTATTGCCTAAGGTGGGGTGACGTTTGCCTGCCTGCCACGTCGTACCACCTAATGTGACACCATGATAGAGAGTACAATCATCACCAATCTCAGCAGTTTCACCGATAACGACACCCATACCATGGTCGATAAAAAATCGATCACCTATCGTCGCACCTGGGTGGATCTCAATTCCAGTCATCCAACGGGCAAATGTGGAGAGGCAACGGGAGGTTAAACGCCACTTTCGCTCCCATAGCTTATGGCTCACTCTATGGATCCAGATAGCATGCATTCCAGGGTAGTTTAATAACACCTCAAACGTACCATGTGCCGCCGGATCTCGATGATAGATAGACGCTATATCATCTTTAAGTCGAGCGATAACTCCCATATGATTCCCGTTCCTTATGCTTCGTTACTGTCTTTGGGTGCCACTTTTTTATCGATAGAGGTTAACATCCCTCTCAGGATATTCATCTCTTGTCTTTCCAATCTGGCTCGACTAAACAGACGACGCAACTTTGTCATTACCTGACCAGGATGCTGCTTAACAATGAAGCCGGTATTTAGCAGTGTCTCTTCCAGATGAGTAAAAAAGTTTTCACGCTCTTTTGCAAACGGGTATTCATTCACCGGCTCAACAAAACCTTCAGGTTTGGCATTCTCAAAATCACGCTTAACCTGAGCAAGATGGGCCACACGCGCTTCATAGCAGATAATCTGCACCGCTTGTGCTAAGTTCAGCGAAGTATATTCCGGGTTTGCAGGAATCGCGACATGATAGTTACATTTCTGTAGTTCTTCATTGCTTAGGCCATTATTTTCACGACCAAATACAATGGCGACAGGGCCGGCTAAAGCAGAGGCAACTAACTTTTCGCCCGCCTCTCTCGGTTCCAACATCGGCCAGTCTAATGTACGACTGCGTGCGCTGGTCGCGATAACCAAACTGCAATCCGCGATGGCTTCTGCGACGCTATCGACAGTAACCGCATGTTTAAGAATATCTGATGCCCCGGCAGCCAAAGCTACCGAATGCCCATCAGGTTCAACACGAGGTTCGGCAAGGTATAATGTAGAGAGGCCCATGGTTTTCATTGCACGGGCTGTGGAACCTATGTTCCCAGGATGAGATGTACCAACGAGTACGACACGAATATTGCTGAGCATGAAACTACTTACTTTGATAAAAGAACATAGCGAAGAATATTAGCACAGCCCCCCTTTTGTTAAAACATCTAAGGTTCTTTCGGCATCTAATACCAATTGGTATAACTCATCGATAAGCCAATACTATAACTTTCGCAGCTCTCATCTATTTTGTACTCATTGGCCGTGATAGCGGGTGATGATATGAATAGAATCAACATATAGGCCAAACAGCCCCTGCAGATCAACTAGGAGCAGCGATTAAAAGCCGGAAGCTCACTATTACCCGATGATGTAGCCAAGAGACAGAACTTGCACTTTACGACAATGAGGGTATAATGCGCACCGATTATTTATATCTGTTCTTTAAAATCCAGGGGATTGTAATGCATCCGATGCAGACTATTGCTGTGCGCGCTGCCCGCGCTGCCGGCCAAACGATTATACGTGCTTTCGCAGAACTCGACAAAGTTGAGGTTACAGCGAAAGGTATTAATGACTACGTTACTAACGTAGATAAAGAAGCTGAAGCTGCCATTACCTACCAAATCCGTAAGTCTTACCCGGATCACACTATTATTGGTGAAGAAACTGGTGAGAATAAAGGCGAAAACAGCGAATACGTCTGGATTGTAGACCCTCTGGATGGCACTAACAATTTTGTTAAAGGCATCCCACACTTTGCGGTTTCTATCGCAGTTCAATACAAAGGCAAGACAGAAGTTGCCGTTGTATATGATCCAATTCGCGACGAACTATTCTCTGCCGTTCGCGGTAAAGGCGCTAAGTTCAATGACTTCCGTATGCGTGTTACCAAGCAAAATGATCTCAGCGATGCGATTATCGCTACTGGCTTCCCTTTCAAAGCCAAACAGCATACTGAAACTTACATGAAAATCTTCAGCGAAATCTTCACTCAGTGTGCAGATGTTCGCCGTGCAGGTTCTGCCGCACTCGATCTTGCCTATGTAGGTGCGGGTCGTGTAGATGGTTTCTTCGAAATTGGTCTTAAGCCTTGGGATATCGCGGCAGGTGAGCTTATTGTTCGCGAAGCCGGCGGTACTGTAACCGATTTTACCGGTAACCATGGATATATGACATCTGGTAATATTATTGCTGGTTCACCAAAAGCCACGTCAATAATCGTTAAAACAGCTCGCCCATTATTAAGCGAAGCTCTTAAGCGTTAATCCCCCCGGAACAGATTGTAAAATTAAAAGCCATCATAATCATGATGGCTTTTTTGTTTTCTAAGTCCCGCTTCCTCAACTACCTCAAAGACAAAAGTTAGCTTCCAGGATTTAAAAGCATTTACTTGCATCTGAAATACACCTTATAATACCCGACATATTTACTAGGTTATTAGAGAGTGTCATGTTAAATATCGATGAACCGACTCAGCCCCAACCCCAATTTTCACTTTTTAATCTAGGTTTTCGACCCTTCTTTCTTTTAGGGGCCATCTTTAGCCTTATAGCCATCAGCATTTGGGGGGGCTTCTTCTTTGGTCATATTCAGTTCTCGCCTCATGGAGATCCAATATGGTGGCATGGCCATGAGATGATATTTGGCTTTGTTATCGCCATCATTGCCGGATTCTTGCTGACTGCGGTACAAAACTGGACCGGACAACCTGGTGTTAAAGGTAAATCCCTCATAGCCCTCGTCTTGGTTTGGTTGTTACCAAGAGTATTGCTTCTTGATAAAGACTGGGTATCACTGGAAGTCATCATGGCGATAGATTTGGCCTTTGCTCCCTTAACCGCACTATTTATGGCAAGGTCGGTATTAAAGGTCAAACAATGGCGAAATTTTGCCTTCGTGCCGATTCTACTGATGCTGATGCTAGTCAATGCGTTAAGTTATTACGGCCTGCTAACGAATGACTCTGCGTTAACTCAAACGGCTCTGCATAGCGCGATATTACTCATGGTCACTGTAGTGGCACTGATTGGCGGTAGAGTGATTCCGTTTTTTACCGAGAGAGCCACACAATGGCAGAGAAGCCCGAATATTGTTTGGCTCGAAATACTCACCTTTATCAGTCTAATTTTACTTATCCTGTCAGTATTGTTTCAGCACACTTTAGTTATTCGGATAAGTGCAGGTATTGCCGGAATTATATTACTGATGCGATGGTCACGCTGGGGAGGAAGACATACAGCACGGGTTCCCCTCTTGTGGTCACTCCATATTAGTTACTTTTTCATTCCGCTGGGTTTATTACTCATCGCTACGGGTGAGAATTTCTCCGCAGGATTACATGGGATCACCTTAGGTGGCTTAGGAGGTATGATTTTAGCTATGATGGCCAGGGTATCTTTAGGCCACACGGGCAGAAAACTAACTCCTCCGAAAATAGTAACATTGGCTTTTGCACTCATCGTTCTGGCCACAGTATGTCGGATATTGGCAGGGTTGATGACGAGCTATTACCTTCCGTTACTCGAGGCAGCAATAGCGTGTTGGGTGCTGTCTTTCGTCATATTCATTTATCACTATACCCCGATTTTGCTTAAAGCCCGGGTAGACGGTAAACCCGGTTAACCACAACACAAACAGGGTGCCTATTGTCGAATAAGCGCCCTGCTCGTTTAAAAAATCCGAGCCCACCACAAATCATCCTCAACTTCGGGTTACCATCTATAAATGTCGCTTTCTCCAAGTATATCGCAAAATATTTGCGCAGCCACGGCCTCTCCTACCTGCATTAGAATAGTATTAATGTGAATAACATCACACAGATAAGTTAGCACAGTTCTGAATACTTGATACCATTGCAAAAAAAACGCAAAGAGGTCTTTATGGGGAAACGATACATTCAATATGGCTCAAAAAGTATCAAAGCGGTTGAGCATTTCGTTCTGTTCATCATTGCAATCGCGACGATCGTTGCCATCGGACAAGAGATATACCATATATTTGAAGTAGGAAAAGTCGCACTAGCCGATCTACTACTACTGTTTATCTATTTGGAAGTCCTGGCCATGGTGGCCAACTATGCCGAATCAGGAAAGCTTCCTGTTCGTATGCCTCTCTATATTGCCATCGTTGCCTTGGCTCGTTATCTGATATTAGATATGAAAGCTATGGACGACTGGCGAATTCTGGCAATCTCCGTATCCACGCTAATATTAGCTTCTACGGTAATCGTGATCCGTTGGGGACAGTTAAAACTACCTTACCCAAAGAGTGAAGATCATCAGTAACCAATATTGATATTAAAAAACTCAGCCAAATAGGCTGAGTTTTTTTTGCCTGTGGCAAAGAGCATCCTCTTATTGATTTTTTTGCCTTATTGAACATATATTATGCTACTTTTAAAGAGGTTACTTTTACTTCATTAAGAAAGGATCTTAGATGAGTGATAATGTTGAAGATTTAGATGAGCGACGAACTTCCTTAAGAATTGATATGGAAGCAGAAAGGGTCGTTATCTTTTGGCATGATAAACAAGGTGTTTTGAACACTGATGAAGGGATCTGTATCGATCTCGCCAGACATGGTGTGCTAATTGACTATAAACAGGGTTTCGAACTTGGCGAACTATTAAATATCACCTTCAATCCTGATAACGACAAAGCACACACAGTTAAAGGCCAGGTGTGCAGGACAACAGAATGTAACCCCAATAGTTTCCATATTGCACTTCAACTGATCGCGACAGATAAATAATACGCTTTCCTGGTTTTCAGCAGTATCAGGGAGTCTGTTCTATACTTAACGTACTTAATAACCAAGGGTAATTGGTGCGAAAGGATATGGAGATATTTTTATGATTTTGCTTGTGGGTGGCGAAAAGGGTGGTGCAGGTAAGAGCTGCATGGCCCAAAATCTGGCTGTTCATATCACTCAGAAATTTCAAGCCAATGTACTTATGGTCGATTGTGACCCCCAGCGCACGACATCCGACTGGATCCAGGCGCGTAATGAAGATCCCAGCCTTCCGACAATTAATTGTATCCAGCTCTACGGAAAAATTCGTAATGACTTATTGAGCCAGGATGAACGATTTGACTATGTCATTGTCGATTGTGGTGGACAAGATAACCTTGCGATGCGAGCCGCCATGTCGGTAGCGACTTATGTGGTTCTTCCATTAAGACCTAAGCGCCGCGATCTAAAGACCCTTCCCCATATGGAAGATATGTTAAGCACCTGTAAGATGGTTAATCCCAAGATGGTCGCAACTATCGTGATGACTCAATGCCCTTCGCTTCCCAGCCAATTTAAACGGATCCTGGAGGCCAAAGAGGTTGTACAATCTTTTGGGTTACGGGTGTTAAATGCCGTCACTTTCAGTAGAAATATCTATGACGATAGTGAAGAGCAAGGCTCCTCTGTCATTGAGATTGAGCCCGAAGGAAAGGCTGCAATGGAAATTCACTCGATTGCCGATGAACTTTTTGCTATAGAACCAGAAAATTGCTATGAGCTTAACTGACCTAAAGCGAAGGAAGAAGAAAACACCTCGTAAGGATGTTTCTATCGAGGATTTTATCGAAGACGCAAATAACTACGCCTTCGGACAGCCCAGTGTGGTTAGTCGCAATAGAAAAAAACTCACCACGGGCAGACACATGGGGTTAGATAAACACTCCACTAAAATTTATAAACATGCGACATTTTCATTAACTGAGGAATCTATTGGTATTTTGGATAAGCTAGCAAGCCAATCTAAAATCGCAAAATCACGCCTGATCCGAATCTTAATCCATGAGTTTTCGAATAAAAATAAGGTTGAACGAGACACGATTATTGCAACCTGCGACGATCACTGAAACTGACTTAGCCTTGCCTCAACCGCTGTGATGTCTATCACTGCGGTTGAGTTAATTTATAAAACAACACCGCTAGAAAACAACGACTCTAATGGTTGCAGATACGGTTGGCCGCTGTCTCTATCCCCTGCTCCGACTCAATAAATTTCCCCTTCTTCTCCAAGAACGCTATCAGCTCTTCAGCTGTCATCTCACTTGCTGAACAGGTGTGATAACACGCATTCTCTCCAAACTGTTCATGCATCAGGAGTTTTAGATCCTCTTTGCTAATCGCTTTCCCTAGGGTTAACATTAATTCCATGACTTGATGGCCATGTACCGAGTTCGACATAGGTTGCCTCATATAAGGTATAAATTATTTATCCCTTTATAAATGATTTTCGAAAATTAAACTTTGATCTTACACTCACAGATAGGTTTCAATCGTAATTTGAATTGATATTCAGCTTATCTTACGCTTGAATGCCAAAATGACTCATTGGGATCCTTATACATGTCTTTGATTTTACTTTTAACCCAACAGATGAGCCTCTACTTAGTGCTGGTCTACCTTGTCAGTAAAACCCCTTTATTCAAATTTTTTGCCGAAGCCGCGACTCGCCTGCCACACAAAATATTCATCTACCTGATCTTTTCAGGCTTTTGCATCATGGCAACCTACTTCGGTGAACAGACTAACGACGCCATCGCCAATACCCGTGCCATGGGGGCCGTACTGGGCGGACTATTGGGCGGGCCAGTCACCGGCTTTCTGGTCGGGCTCACCGGTGGTTTGCATAGATACAGCATGGGTGGCTTTACCGATCTGGCCTGCGCAATTTCTACTACTCTCGAGGGGTTTTCGGCGGGGATAATCAGCCTCTATCTTCGCAGGCAAGATAAGAGTGAACTGATATACGCCCCTTTATTGGTCTGCCTGGTTACCTTTTGCGCAGAGATGCTTCAGATGGGAGTTATTCTACTCGTCGCTCAGCCTTTTGCCGAGGCATGGGAGTTGGTTAAACAGATAGCCCTTCCTATGCTCCTTGTGAACTCTGTCGGTGCCGCCCTGTTTATGAGTATGGTAAGAGATCAAAAAAACATGTTCGACAAACTCTCCTCGGCATTCTCTACTCAAGCTTTAAAAATTGCCGAACGTAGCGTTGGGGTGTTATCGAAGGGGTTCAATCAAGAAAGTAGCACTCAGGTTGCCCAGATAATCATAGAAGAAACACATGTCGGCGCCGTTGCGATAACCGATCGAGAGCACCTGTTGGCCTTTATCGGTACCGGCGCCGACCATCATATTCCCGGCACGCCTATTTCATCGAAAATAACTCAAGATGCCATAGATAATAACTGTGTCATGTTTGCCGATGGAGTCAATATGGCTTACTCCTGCTCTATTTCGCCGCATTGTCGACTCGGCTCCAGCCTGGTGATCCCACTTCGTTGTGAAAATGAGGTAATTGGGACAATTAAACTTTACGAGCCGAAGAACAAGCTATTTCTCAACATTAACCGAACGCTGGGTGAGGGAATAGGTAGATTATTGTCGAACCAAATCTTATTTGGCCGCTTCGAACGTCAACAGAATCTACTTACCAAAGCTGAGCTAAAGTTATTGCAGGCACAAGTTAATCCTCACTTCCTCTTCAATGCGCTCAATACCATAGCAGCCATCATAAAAAGAGATCCCTTAAAGGCAAGACAGCTGATCCAACAATTATCTCAATTTTTAAGAATTAACCTCAAGCGCACCACGGGGCTTGTGACACTTTCGGACGAACTCGAACATATAGATTCATATCTGACCATAGAGAAAGCACGATTTATCGATAAACTAAAAGTTGAGATTGATATCCCGGTTCTACTGCTTTCTTTTCGTCTACCGGCATTCACATTGCAACCCATCATTGAAAACGCAGTAAAACATGGCACCAGCCATATGTTAGAACAGGGTCTTATAAGAGTTACTGGCAAGGTACACGATGATTTATTAATATTAGAGGTAATTGATAATGCAGGGCTATACAAGTCAGATAACAATTCGGAGGGGTTGGGGATGAATTTGGTTCATAAACGAATTCAAAATCAGTTTGGATCCGAATTTGGTATAGAAGTCGATTGTCGCCAAGATGAATACACCAGAGTCAGCATTAAGCTACCATATACGGAAACCCAGTCGTGATCACATCTCTAATTATCGATGATGAGCTTTTTGCTCGAGAAGAGTTAGCCGACCTACTGAGTGAAAGCTCAGATATAGAGATCATCGGCCAATGCAGTAATGCTATCGAAGCATTACAGATGATAACTAAACTTAAGCCTCAGTTGATCTTTCTGGACATCCAAATGCCCAGGATCACAGGTATTGAGCTTATTGGCATGCTGGATCCCGACATCATGCCGCGTATCGTTTTCGTTACCGCCTACGATGAATTTGCCATCAAGGCGTTCGATAACCATGCCTTCGACTATCTGTTAAAGCCCATTGATGAAAAAAGGCTCCAACAAACATTAAACCGAGTCAGAAAAGATCTTCAGCCAAAGTCTGTCAACATAATTGCACCTGAGCAGTTAACGCACCTCCCCTGCTATACCGGGAGCAAGCTCAAGGTGGTATCGATTAAAGAGGTAGAGTTTGTCTTCAGCGATCTCAGTGGTGTTCATGTTGCGACCGATAAGGAGCAAGCACATACCCACTTAACCCTGAAAGTGCTGGAAGAAAAAACCTCCTTGATCAAGTGTCATCGACAATACCTGATTAGTCCTGAAGCAATATCAGAAATCGACGTCCAGGAAACCGGAGCCGAAGTCACAACAGTCTCAGGTGCTAAAGTTCCAGTTTCAAGGCGTTACTTAAAACCATTGAAGCAGATGTTTGGTTTTTTATAGTACCTTCGGCTTTCTTAGTCATCTCCTATGGCATGAGGCATTTGTCGAAAGTGACGAAAGTCGTAGGAGTCTCCTCCTTAAGCGGATTAACATTTCGGCAAACAAGCGACCACTTCCGTAACAAATCAAAACCACTCGGGGTCGATATGAAACCGTTAACCCCCTCAATCCGACCACTCACCTTATTCTCCATTTTCTAAATTACAAATATCTTTACACTGAGTGCAACTCAAAATGGGAGATAGTAATTATGATGTGGTTTCTAATGTGTGTCGGCCTGCTTATCGGTGGATACTTTGTCTATGGTGCTTTCGTAGAGAAGGTTTTCGGTATCAATGCCCAACGCCAAACTCCGGCATTTACTAAAACCGACGGCGTCGATTTCGTGCCTATGTCCAAGGGCAAGGTCTACCTTATTCAACTGCTGAATATCGCAGGTGTAGGACCTATCTTTGGCCCTATCCTCGGTGCCCTCTATGGCCCCGCGGCCATGTTATGGATTGTCTTCGGTTGTATTTTTGCCGGTGCTGTTCATGATTACTTCTCCGGTATGTTATCTGTTCGTAATGGCGGTCAATCAGTTCCAAACCTGGCGGGTAAGTATTTAGGCAAAGGTGCTAAGCACTTTATGAATGTATTTGCCATCATCTTATTATTGCTTGTCGGTGTGGTATTTATCTCAGCGCCTGCTGGTCTACTTGGAAAGCTTACCGGTTGGGACGTATCAATCTTCCTGGGTGTTATCTTTGCTTACTACCTTATCGCCACCATCGTCCCAGTCGATAAGATCATCGGTAGACTCTATCCATTCTTCGGTGCACTTCTGCTGTTCATGTCAATCGGCCTGACCATTGCCATCATAGTCTCGAGTGAACACACATTGTTACCTGGCTTCGAAGCCGGTGACTTCCTGACTAACCTTAACCCTAACGATATGCCTCTATGGCCTGCACTGTTTATCACTATTGCCTGTGGTGCGGTATCCGGTTTCCATGCGACTCAGTCTCCTTTGATGGCTCGTTGTGTAGAAAATGAATCTAATGGTCGCTTCGTTTTCTTCGGTGCTATGATAGGTGAAGGTGTGATAGCCCTTATCTGGTGTGCCATTGCCCTATCTTTCTTCGGTGGTGTTGAAGGCCTTAATGCAGGAATGGCTGGTAACCCGGCAAATGTTGTATATGAAGCATCAACAGGCCTTCTGGGTGCAGTGGGTGGCTTTATGGCTATCTTGGGCGTTATTGTTCTTCCAATCACTTCAGGCGATACAGCCTTCCGTTCGGCTCGTCTAATCCTGTCTGAATTTTTCAAGATGCCGCAGACTGAGTTACCTAAGCGTTTAATGTTAGCTATCCCACTGTTCATCATGGGTGCGATTCTGACTCAAGTTGACTTCGGTGTTATCTGGCGCTACTTCGGTGTGGCAAACCAAACTACAGCGGTAATGATGCTATGGACTGCCTCGGCATACCTACTAAGGCACAACAAGTTCCATTGGATCTGTACCGCACCAGCCATGTTTATGACTACTGTAGTGGTTAGCTTCCTGTTAAGCTCACAAACTTTAGGTGCAGGACTGCCTATCACGGTTTCGACCATAGCCGGTATAGTAACTACTGCCGTCCTTGCTTCATTGATTATTATCAAGACTAAGGGCAAAGGTGATGAAGGTGTGATCGAAGAGGCTTAATCTTTGACGGTTTAACTCAGCCCAATAAAAAGCCAGTCATGTGACTGGCTTTTTGCTGTATAAATTGAGTAAGAGTTACTCTTTTAAGAGCTCAGGCTCAACTAATACACTTCCGGTATCATTAGAGACCCAAATTTGCCCTTCGCTGATATTATATTGAAGCGTCATACTTCGACTAACCAGTTCTCCCATCTCCTTGACTGAATCCTCAGGAATGTTCCACACTTTCAGGTTTTTATAACGCTCAAATGTTTGTTCGTTCTGCTTCCACCAGATAGGTACACTGCGACCACCATAAGCAAAAAGCTGTACCTGCTTTGAACGACCACTCGCCTTTCTCAGCCATTTCTCATCACTTTGACCAAACTCAATCCAAAGCTCTATATCACCGACAAGTGATTTCTCCCAAAGCTCGGGCTCATCTTCGACACAAAGTCCCTTACTGAATTCGAGTGTATCACTGGCATTCATAGCAAAGGCCAGCAGACGGACCATCATCCTGGAATCTGTTTCTGAGGGGTGTTGTGCGAGTGTTAAGTGGTGATCGTGATAGTAACCACGATCCATATCAGCCACTTGAAGGTGAACTTTATAAACTGTTGCTTTAGGTGCCATCGTATTAACATCATTAATCTAGATTGGCACTAGTGTACCCTATTTGCTCATACATGAAGCTAAAGGATATAAAATTAAAGGGTTTAAATCTGGGCTGTGATGATTAGAGCGACCCCGCTTTTAGATGCTTTGCCATCGGGAAATGTGCCTTCAACTGCGCTAATTTGTCAAAATCGGTATAGATTAAACATCGCTTTCCCTCTTCAAACAACCTGCTGAGTTCACTTAAAGGGGGAAGCGGAGCACGACTCGCATCCCTTCTCACTAGCTCATTCAGCTCGAAAGGTAGCGTTTCGATACTAAAGATATGATCTAACCTCTGCAGTAAGGGCATGGCCGCGATGGGTAGCATTGAGACTTGAGTCTCATCATCTAACAGCAGTATTTCACCACCCGTTGAGATATTTTGGTATGCATTATCATAATGAATCGGGGTTTGAGCATCAAACCTATCGCCATTGGTATTAAAAAAGTGTTCCCAAAACAACTTTCTCTGTTTAAATACGGGTAACTTTTGCTGTACCTCTTGTCGTCGTTCGGCCACAAAATCAAATAGTTCAGTCAGTGAGCCTGGTAACCAGGACTCCAATCTGGATCTTAATTCCCGAGCAAAAACCGGTGCAGCACCGGCAGTACTGATCGCAACCTGTAAACGCCCGCGGTCAACGATTGATGGGGTAATAAAGCGGCATATCTCCGGACTATCGACGACGTTGACCCATATCCCACGATTATTAGCTACATTAGCCAATTGGGTATTTAAGACTTGGTCCGCTGTTGCGAGATAAACCAGATCTACACCCTGAATATCGTCATCTTTAGCTGCACGTTCCAAAAGTGAAACCCGCCCCTTGTCAGCATAGGCCTGCACTTCTGCTGAGATCTCAGAGGCGATGACATATATGTCGGCCTCAGTCCTGCAAAGGAGATCGAGTTTACGACTCGCGACCTCACCGGCACCAATAAGTAACACTTTTAATTGAGATGTATCGACAAACAGTGGAAAGTACTGCATCAAACATTAGCTCCTGAAAACCTTGACCCCAAAAATCTTACCACTAAGAAACCTTATTTCTTATAAGCTTAGTCGCCTAATCTTGTATCAAGGGCAGCTGTCTCTGAACCCAAGCCTTATAACCGCCGGCCAAAGACGCGACATGGGTATATCCCATTAGTTGAAGGTTCATTGCTGCAAGTGCTGAGCGATAGCCGCCACCACAGTAGAGAAGTAATGCCGTCGATTTATCCGGGTAACGAACTTCGATGTCTCGTTCAATGATCCCACGGCCAAGATGAGCCGCCGCAGGCAGATGATCCTTCAACCATTCATGATCCTCTCGAACATCGATAAGTTGCCAAGTATCATCATTTTGATACTCCTCAACGGTCACCTCTTTGATCTGAGGTAAGATGCTCTCGACCAAAGCTAGAAATGCAGAATTATGTTGCATGTTACAGTCTCCCGGAAAGGCGATAGATAAAGGTAAGTTTAGATTATTTAATAATTAAGACGGGGTTAATTGTGTTGAACACATCGCTCTGCACTGCAATGCCAACAAAGCTCAAAACTATCTTCGTTCATTTCATGGCATTTTACACATTGCCACTGAGGACCATCGGCATTAAGAGATTCAAGTTGAGTTTTAGCCAGCTCATATTGCGACTCGCACACCCACAACTCAACATTTTGTAGATCGACAGGCAACTCTCCGACCCCACCTAAAAGGGCTTCTCCTCTGAGCTCTACCTCTATTCCACTGCTCTCTAAAAGCCCTTTCCAGGTATGAGCTTGAAGTAAGTTTCCACCGGCGACCAAACGACGACGCTCTTCCATTTTATTTCTCCCAACAACTATTGCTCTTCTGGCAAATTCTGGCGTTATCTCGACTAAAACCAATCGGTATAATAGATAGACTGCCAACATCCTACTGCCAAACGGGCAAGGCTGTCGAGCGGTAATAATGCTCATCCATATTAAAAGAAACACAAACACAAGCAGCGTCATATTATGCTGTTAGTGTGATTCCCTATATTAAGAGATAAAAAAACCACCCGAAGGTGGTTTTTTATTAGAGAGTCAATGCTTAAGGCATCAGCGCGTCTTGATCTGCGCCCTCTTTTTCAATTTCAACAGGCATCATATGCTCACGATTAATGCCAAGCTTAATGGCAAGGAAACTCGCGACATAGATAGATGAGAATGTACCGACAAATATCCCCATCAACAATGCAGTTGCAAAGCCATGGATCATTGTGCCGCCTTTAAGGAATAACGCTACTACCACAACCAATGTTGTACCCGTAGTGATAATCGTACGACTCATAGTTTGAGTAATTGAAGTATTAACAATCTCTTCCGGCTCTCCCTTACGTATCTTAAGGAAGTTTTCACGAATTCGGTCGAACACTACGATAGTATCGTTGAGTGAGTAACCAACAACCGTCAAGACACCCGCAAGTACCGTAAGGTCAAAGTCGAGTTGAAATAGCGAGAAGACACCCAGAGTAATGATAACGTCGTGCGCAAGCGCGGCGACAGAACCTAAGGCTAAACGCCACTCAAATCGGAATGAGACATAGATTAAGATACAGATAAGAGCGACTAATACAGCTAAGCCTCCTTGCTCTGCCAGTTCTTTACCTATCTGCGGACCAACGACTTCTACACGTTTTTGAATCACCTGTGGATCCAATTTAAGTGCAGCATCCATAACATGGCTAACTTGAGTATCGGTCGATACGCCTTCCTTAACAGGAAGACGAGTAAGCACATCACGGCTGGAACCAAAGTTCTGTACCACTGCACCGTCCGTCTCAACACTGCTCAGTTCAGCACGTAAGGCTTCTAAATCTGCAGGTGAAGAAAACTCAAGCTCAACGACGGTACCACCGGTAAAATCCAATCCCCAGTTAATCCCATTGGTCGCTAACGATGTTAGTGAGCCAAGTACCAGTAGCAAAGAAAGCATACTGATAGGAACCGCATGGCGAAGGAAGTTGATAGTGCCTTTTATTGATAAAATCTGAAACATAATCAACGACCCTTATATAGACAGTTTCTTCACGCGTTTACCACCCCACATAGCGTTAACTATTGAGCGAGTACCCACGATTGCAGTAAACATAGAGGTTGCGATACCGATCATAAGCGTTACGGCAAACCCTTTAACAGCGCCTGTACCTACAGCAAACAGGATAAGTGCTGTCATGAATGTAGTGATGTTCGCATCGGCAATAGTTGAAAATGCGTTACCGTAACCTTCATGAATCGCTTGCTGTACGCTGCGACCGTTGCGTAACTCTTCACGAATACGCTCGTAGATAAGTACGTTACCATCGACCGCCATACCGACAGTCAATACCATGCCTGCAATACCTGGAAGCGTAAGTACAGCACCCGGGATCATCGACATCACACCAACTACCATCACAAGGTTAGCCGTCAATGCTAAGTTAGCAATAAGGCCGAAACCACGGTAATAGACCAACATAAAGATAAGTACAACAGCCATACCCCAGATCATTGCCTGAACACCATTTTGGATGTTTTCAGCACCCAGGCTTGGACCGATGGTACGCTCTTCTACGATAGTCACAGGCGCAATCAAGGCACCCGCACGAAGTAGAAGGGCTAAGTTTTGTGCTTCAGCATGCTCAAGGCCGGTGATCACGAAGTTACGACCAAGACGGGCTTGAATCGTTGCAACCGAGATAACTTCCTCGATTTTTTGCATCTTCACGCTACCATCCGGGTTCTTATCACCGTTATCTTTATACTCGATAAACAAGGTTGCCATCGGTTTACCGATATTGTCCTTAGTTACATTCGAGAAGATAGAACCACCTTTAGAATCAAGGTTAATGCTCACCTGAGGACGACTATATTCATCGAAGCTCGGTTGAGCACCTTGAATATGGTCACCGGTCAACATAACTGCCTTATGCAGTACAACTTGTCCGCCCTGACGACGGTTGTATACTTGAGAACTTGGCGAGACTCTACCACTTGCAGCGGCTGCTGCATCGGCTTTTTCATCCACCATGTGGAATTCAATAGAGGCCGTTGCACCTAAGATATCTTTTGCACGTGCCGTATCCTGAACACCAGGAAGCTCGACGATAATACGTTCCGCACCTTGACGCTGTACTACAGGCTCTGCCACACCCAGCTCGTTCACACGATTACGGATCGTTGTGATGTTCTGCTGTAGTGCTTCTTCTTTGATCTGCTTAAGGTAAGCTTCGCTCAAGTTCGCCAGTAAGAAATAGTTGTCGCCCGAAGAGATATCGGTAAACACCATGTCGTTACCGCGAGTCTTGAGAAAACGTTCAGCCTTAGCCAGATTCTCAGTATCACGGAACTTAATCTCTATGCCTTTAACACTGTTACGAATGCCGGCATAACGAATTTTCTCACCACGAAGATCGGTTCTGAAGTCAGAAATTTTAGCTTCTGTCATCTTACGAACGGCTTCACCCATGTCCACTTCCATCAGGAAGTGCACACCACCACGAAGATCGAGACCCAGTTTCATCGGGCTTCCACCCACTGACTCAAGCCAGTCAGGTGTCGCTGGAGCTAAGTTTAAGGCGACGATGTATTTATCACCTAGTGACTCTGCAATCGCTTCTTTAGCTAACAGTTGCTGATCGCCATTAGTCACACGAACCAATAGTTGACCATTTTCAAGCTCTGAACGCTTTACTGTAATGTTCTTACTTGCAAGAACATCATTTACGGTCGACTGGGTCGTTGCCGTAACCTCTGCACCACGAGTTGCAACTACCTGAACCGCATAGTCTTCCCCGAAGAGGTTTGGAATCGCGTAGAAAGAACCGACAGCGATGATAATCATCACCATCAGGTTTTTCCACATTGGATATTTATTTAACACACCATCGCCCTCTTGGCTTAAAGTGACTTAATAGAGCCTTTAGGCAATACAGCCGAAATGTAATCCTTTTTAATCGTGATTTCAGTTGTTTCACTGATCGTCAGTAACACGTAGTCATTTTCGTCACTGATCTTTGCAATTTTTCCTAAAATGCCACCACTTGTGAGCACTTCATCACCTTTACCTAATGAGCCCATTAGGTTTTTGTGCTCTTTAACACGCTTTGATTGTGGACGGAAAATCATGAAATAGAATATCAAGCCAAATATAACTAGCATGAAAATCAGTTCCATGGTGCCACCGGCGCCAGTTACAGGAGCATCAGCAGCATAAGCATTTGAAATCAACATAGTGTTCTCTTCTTATTTTCAGTTAAAAATTAATCGGTTAATTCAGGAACTTCAGGGACTTCGCGTCCTTGACTGGTATAGAACTCCTCAACGAAGGCGTCTAATGTACCTGTCTCGATCGCACCGCGCAAACCTTCCATCAACTTTTGGTAATACCTAAGGTTGTGAATGGTGTTTAAACGAGCACCCAAAATTTCATTGCAACGATCTAAATGGTACAGATATGCCCGAGAGTAGTTCTTACAGGTATAACAGTCACATTTATCATCGAGTGGTGAAGTGTCATCACGATGACGTGCATTACGTATCTTAATAACGCCTTCAGTGGTAAACAGATGACCATTTCGAGCATTACGTGTAGGCATGACACAATCGAACATGTCGACGCCACGACGTACGCCTTCAACTAAATCTTCTGGCTTACCGACCCCCATCAAGTAACGCGGCTTATCAGTTGGGATCTGAGGACATGTATGCTCAAGAATTCGATGCATGTCTTCTTTAGGCTCACCCACAGCCAAACCGCCAACGGCATAACCGTCAAATCCAATATCAACAAGCCCTTTAAGGCTTTCGTCACGCAAGTCTTCATAAACCCCACCCTGAATGATACCAAACAGAGAATTAGGGTTTTCAAGTTTATCGAACTCATCACGTGAACGTTGTGCCCAACGAAGAGACATCTGCATCGACTTACGCGCTTCATCTTCTGTCGCTGGATACGGTGTACACTCATCAAAAATCATCACTACATCAGAGCCAAGAGAGTTCTGGATCTGCATAGACTTTTCAGGATCTAAAAAGATTTTTTCACCATTAATAGGCGAGCGGAAGTGAACACCCTCTTCAGTGATCTTTCGAATATCACCTAGACTGAATACCTGAAATCCGCCTGAGTCAGTCAAAATAGGTCTTTGCCAGTTCATAAAGTCATGAAGGTCACCATGCTTACGCATGATCTCTTCACCCGGACGTAACCACAAATGGAACGTGTTACCCAGAAGGATATCAGCACCTGTTGCACGAACCTCTTCAGGCGTCATCCCCTTTACGGTACCGTAAGTACCAACAGGCATGAAAGCAGGCGTTTCTACGGTGCCACGCTCAAAGACTAAACGGCCACGACGAGCGCGACCTTGAGTTGTATCTAATTCAAATTTCATTTTATACCTCGCCAGAGAAACAGTCTGACCCATAAATGTTTGTACACAGTACAAAGCTATCGTTAAAACTAGAGATAAGGGCAAACAATCGAGTATCAACCCTTAGCAAAAAAATAGAAGTTAAAAAAAACCCACCTCTTCAATGGGTGGGTATTTTAAACCAAATTTAGCCGTTAGTTCGCTTTTTTAGTCACAAACATGGCATCACCATAGCTAAAGAAGCGGTATTTTTGAGCAATCGCGTGTTGATAGGCGTTTTTTACCTCATCGAAACCGGCAAAGGCGCTGAGTAGCATGATCAATGTCGACTCAGGCAGATGAAAATTGGTCACCATAGCATCGACAACTTTGAACTCATATCCCGGGTAGATAAAGATATCTGTATCACTGCAAAACTCTTTTAGTTCACCTTCGCTCGCTTTAGCTGCGCTCTCTAATGAACGTACCGAGGTTGTACCAACGGCAATAACACGCTTGCCATTCGCTTTAGTTTGCGCAACCTTATCGACAACCTCTTGTGAAACTTCGGCCCATTCAGAATGCATCTTGTGTTCAAGAATGTTATCAACTTTTACAGGTTGAAATGTTCCCGCTCCAACATGCAAAGTTACAAACGCGGTATCCACACCTTTTTCGGCTAATGCCTTCAATAGAACGTCATCGAAATGCAAACCCGCCGTAGGCGCCGCAACTGCACCGGGGTTTTGATTGTAAACTGTTTGGTAACGCTCTTTATCGGCATCTTCATCGGGTCTGTCGATATAAGGAGGCAACGGCATATGCCCCACTTCTTCGAGTACTTCCAAAATCGTCTTATCTGATTGCAGCTCAAGTTCGAATAATGCATCATGACGACCGAGCATTTTCATCTCATAATCGCCATCTAAACAGATGATAGTGTCGACTTTAGGGGATTTAGAGCATCTTACATGAGCCAAAATTCGCTTGTCATCAAGCATACGCTCAACAAGAATTTCCAGCTTACCACCCGTTATTTTTTGACCGAAGAGACGCGCAGGTATCACCCGAGTGTTGTTAAACACCATAAGATCACCAGGATTAACCATGTTCAGAATATCGGTGAACTGATTATCGGCCAGCTGGCCGGTATTACCATCTAATGAAAGTAATCTCGAAGAGGTCCGGTTTGCCATAGGATAACGAGCAATCAACTCGTCAGGGAGGTCAAATGAAAAATCAGTAACGCGCATGGTTAGTCTCTACTTAGCATGAATCGGGCGCTAGTCTATTTGCAGAGACCGAGAAGATCAAGGTATATGGATTAGTTCCTGATATTATCTTCTTTCATCGTCACACTATTCTCATCGATGTCAAAATCTTCCTTACGATAACTGTGCTGCTCATAGGGAATATCGACCCGTACGCGTTTGCGTTGAGTTTGTTCTTGTTTTCCAAAAAACTTAGATAACCAGTTCCACATCATCCTTGATCCTTAAACCGATAATTGATGAGAATATATTGAGTGATGCACATCCTTAAGAAATAACCATAATCTCAATTAAAGTGGGAGAAAGGCTTTCTTAGCATCGATGCACATGATAACGTGAAAATAGAGTTTTAACCAAGAAAATTAGCAAATCATCATGAACTTTCTTGCACACCTACATCTTGCCGATAATAGTAAAACGAGTCTGGCCGCCAATTTAGCTGGCGACTTCGCAAAAGGAAGCATAGAGAGATTCCCCAAGCATCTGCAGCAAGGTATCTGGCTACACAGACAGATAGACCAACTCACCGATACCCATGAGCTCACTAAAGAATTAGAGTCGAAATTCCCTAAACAACTCAAGCGAGCCGCTCCCATACTGATCGATTTAGCTTTTGACCACATGTTGGCTAAGTACTGGGACGAATACCATAATGCCAGTCTAAAAGAGTTCGCTCGCAAAGCTTATGATGCCATCGACGCTTGTGAAGGGTTGCCCGAAAAGCTTCAGAGCCTTGCACCCAGAATTAGAAGCGAGAACTGGCTGGTAGCCTATAAGAGTCGAGAGGGGCTAAACAAAAGCATCGAGTCTGTGGCCAAGCGAGTATCAAAACCTGAGATATTTAACGGCGCAACCGCTGCGGTAAAATCTTTGGATATCGAAATTGAGATAGCCTTTAGAACCTTCTACCCTCAATTAATGGCATACAGCCGTATCTGGACACGAAACACACCGGCCGAATACTTATAGTTCTCAGGGGCTCAGCCCCTGGCAATTAGCAACAAAACTCCTCGTTTACTCATTCTCAATATGGCCACTTTTTGCTAGAATTCTCCGCAACAGGAGATTTCATGCAGATATTTACTTATACCCCCCCTTCTATCCCTTGGTTAGATATTCGATATCAAGACAGAGATATAATAGTCATTAATAAACCCTCTGGCTTACTCTCAAACCCAGGCCGAGCTGCGAACACCTTCGATTGTGCAATCAACCGTCTTCTTCAGCGTTATCCAGAAGCGATATTGGTTCACAGATTGGACTGTGCAACCTCTGGCATTATGGTGTTTGCACTTAACAAGAAAGCTGAATCTAACATCAAGACACAATTTCAAAACAGGATGAGTAAGAAGACCTATATCGCAGAGGTACAGGGGCATATCGTAGATGAGGAAGGAGTAATCGAACTTGCTATGAAACCCGATACTGAGCGGCCTCCTCTGCAACAACTTGCGCAGGATGGAAAACCCTCGAAAACATATTTTAAGGTGCTTGAGCGTAGACAAAGCAGCACATTAGTTGAGTTAAAGCCTGTAACGGGACGTACGCATCAGCTACGCATACATATGCTGGCAATTGGCCACCCAATTTTAGGCGATGATTTTTACGGTGATGAAAAAGTTATCTCGGCTTCAAAGAGGCTTTGCCTCCATGCTATGTCACTCAGCATTACTCACCCCTATTCGGGCAAGGCGATGACCTTCAGTAGCGCTCACCCTTTTAGTTAATGATCATAACCTCATTACAGATGATGAGTCATATAAGACCAGGCTGCACCATTTCTGGTCTTATGGATATCAATTTTTAAAGACAGAATCTGGAGCGATGCGAGTTTAAGCCGCTTTAGCGGTATAGAAACACTCGCTAGAGTTACAAAAACGTAAATGATTTTCTGCCGATAGCAGGAAGTACTCTCCGAAAATATTCCCGCCTTTATCTTCTAATTTCAACCCATCCTCAGTTTGAGTACTCATCATTTCATCTAAACTGTGGCAACCATCGCTGTACCAGGTCTCCAGAAAAACTTTCTCCCCTTGGCGGTAAAGTGTGATCTTGTCTCCCACACAATGACGATCATCTATCCACCTACCAACCACTTCTCGACTGACCACATCCTTTTCTTGCCAACTTAAGCGTTGTCGCTTTTCAAATACTGACATTTTAATCACCTCGAGTAATTCTCGACTTTCAGTTTGACTACATTCATCTTGTATGACTTCAGCCATTGAATCCATTTTCAATTCAACTCCATCGAAATGTGTTTTGTTAAATATTTGTGACGGTTACGAGCCATGGTGCTATCTATCAAGCACCATATGGCTAAATCGGATTTATGGCGACTTAGCTAAACAATTCATTAAAAAGTGTATCGCATGCATAAAATAAAAACGCGATCTAAATCACTTTATATGCATTACTTTAGACAATATGAATTAATTTACCTAATTCATCCGATGAGTATAGGTCAATGAATATTTTCAGACCTGTTTTTATACCAATCGGCATAAAGATAATGGCTAAAGTTTCATCTAAGACGGTTCTATCTGTCAGAAAGGAGTTTCAGCCATTTTTAATTGTTACTGATATAGCGATGAGGAGTTGGGACACAATATATGTCTCCCCTCAGTACCAATGTATAGGTCGACTCATGAGTCAATCTCTGAGAGTACTGGTTGAGAAAAGCAAAGGTATGATGGTGTGATACTGTCTTTAAAACAGTGGAGCATAAGAGAGTTCCCGGAGCCTATACTCCGGGGACTTTCTATAGATTAAGCTTATACAGTCTCTTTTCTTTCTGCGGCTTCACAAGCTGCGGCGGTAAAGAGTACGTCTGTAGAACTATTTAAACCCGTTTCTGCTGAGTCCTGAATAACACCGATGATGAATCCAACAGCAACCACTTGCATAGCAACATCATTTGAGATGCCAAATAGACTACACGCAAGAGGAATAAGCAGGAGTGAGCCCCCGGCAACCCCTGAGGCGCCACAGGCCGATACAGCAGCAACGATACTGAGTAAAATTGCGGTGAGAATATCAACTTGAATTCCCATGGTATGAACGGCTGCGAGAGTCAGCACGGTAATCGTGATAGCCGCCCCTCCCATGTTGATAGTTGCACCCAATGGGATAGATACGGAATAGGTATCTTCATGAAGCTCTAATTTTTCACAAAGTGCCATGTTCACCGGAATATTTGCCGCACTGGAACGAGTGAAGAACGCGGTAACGCCACTTTCACGTAGGCAAGTGAATACTAACGGATATGGATTGCGTCGAATTTTCAGGAAAACAATCAGTGGATTAACTACAAGGGCAATGATAGCCATCGCACCGAGTAAAACTGCTAACAATTGTCCATAACCTGCAATAGCAGAGAAGCCTGTTTTCGCAAATGTTGCTGCAACCAGTCCGAAAATACCGATAGGCGCTAAACGGATAATGAAACGAACCATCTGTGAAATACCATGGCTCACATCGGCAAATACCTGCTTGGTAGAATCGCTGGCATGGTGAAGAGCCAAACCAAGGCCTACGCCCCAAGCTAGAATTCCGATGTAGTTACCGGTCATAACCGCATTGACCGGGTTATCGACTAGCTTGAAGAGTAGAGTGTGAATCACCTCACCTATTCCTTCCGGAGGTGTGGCCCCTTCGGCGCCGGTTGCCAGAACTAAGGTGATCGGGAAAGTAAAGCTAAGAAGTACAGCGGTCATCGCCGCGGCAAAGGTACCAAACAGATATAAGACAACGATTGGGCGCATATTAGTCTTAGCATTTTTTTTCTGATTCGCGATTGAAGCCGCGACTAAGATAAACACTAAGATAGGCGCAATTGCTTTTAAAGCACCGACAAACAGCTCACCCAAGAAGGCAACGCTATGTGCGGAATCTTTTGAAACTGTCGCCAGTGCAATACCAGCAATTATCCCAAATAGGATTTGCAGCACTAAGCTGCCATTAGCCAGTCTGGCTAATAAAGATTGTTTTTGATTCATTGATTGGCCTGTCATTATTATAATATGTAGCTTGTTAGCTTCTGGCACCTTCAAAGCGGTGCCGTAAACTAATCGAAGAGATAAGTATAATTAATATTTCTTAACAAGATGTTTTAACTAAACTCACTTAAGATGTCTAGTCATAGTGTGGAAATAGCCGACTAAATTACCCGTTTGTAGCATAATGGTAACAAGCTATATACCCAAGCTTGCTCACAAGGCTTTTTGCCACAAATCCTAAACCTGTCAGAGATTCAATTTTTATCACAGATAATCGAGACAGTTCGCCCCAGCAAAGCCTCTAAAACTCCCTCCAACATCGAGAAGTCATTAGCCATAAAAGCCATGACTCCCTAGCTGCTGCCTCTGATTGTCGGAGTTAGTTCAAGTGAGCACCTACTCTTTGGACTCTGCGCCTCGTAGCATGGCACTAATTAACTCATGGGCATCAAACTTAGTTAATGCCTCATTCGCACCAACCTGATGAGCCTGACTTACGCTGATCTCACTTGAGAGCGATGTATGCAAGATAATATAGGCGGAGTCCAACGCGGGCGTATTTTTCACCTCAAAAGCGAGTTCATAGCCATCTAACCCCGGCATCTCAATGTCGCTGACCAGCAGATCGATAGGCGTTCCCTCATTTGCCGCTTTCTCCATGATAGAGAGCGCGTCACGCCCATCGGAGGTCACCTGATAAGGAATATTGATGCTATCTAAGGCATCAGAAAGCTGCTTACGGGCCACTTTGGAGTCATCGACTAACAGAATACTCAAGGGCTTAAGTTTCTCGCGCTGGACATCGGTTAAAATAGCTCGATTCATCTCAGGGCTTGGTGGGAATACTTTGGACAGTAGGAGTTCTACATCGAGTAATTGTACCAATTGGTCATCGAAGCGAGTCACTCCGGTCAAATAGGCATTGGGACCCAAGTTATTTGGAGGAGATTCAATATCTCTCCAGTTACATTCAATAATTTTATCGATAGCGCGAACCAAAAAACCGATAACCATTCGCTGGCAGTCGGTGATGACAATATAACTGGATTTCAACTCTTCATCTGTAAGAGAGGGATAGCCAACCGCTGCCGCCATATCGATAACAGGAATAGTATTACCACGGATGGTCGCAGCCCCTAAGATAGTGGGGTGAGACTGAGGTATGACACTTAAAGGAGTATAGGGGACTAGCTCCCTGATCTTTAGCGTGCCCAGGGCGAATAGTTGTCTATGAGACAGACGAAAAAGCAATAAGCCTTGTGATTGGTTGGCCTTACTCTTCATTTTCGTACCAAATAAAATATTAATATTAGTTGTAGTATAACCCTAACACAGCAAAAACAAGATGACGACGGTCAAAGGCTGGGCGGATAGTCATTAAAGTTGTGATTCAAAAGGGAATAGCGAAATAAAATCGGCCATAAACTTTCGCCAAAACCCCGCACCGGGTTCAGAGTGAAGCTTTTCGCTTCTTAAATCATCAAACCAAACAAGTTCTCCCTCTTCAATATCTAATCTGAAGGCAGACTCTTTAAGGCCTGTCTCAATTGCGGTGACAACGCCATCAGCAAATTCAACCTGATGAAATATCATCCCCATTTCGGTATTTATCCAAGCCGATCTGGGATCGAAGTTAAATGAACCAACAAAGATTGATTTTCTGTCTAAGATAAAAGTTTTAGCATGGAGGCTTGTGCGTGAACTACCCATCCATCCTGAGGGTCTATGCTCAGGGTCGACTCTCACCTCAAATATTTTAACTCCGCCATCGAGTAGGGCCTTACGGTATCCCTGATATCCGGCGTGAACGGCCAGCACATCGGTAGCCGCTAAACTATTGGTAACCACAGTAACGCTTAAACCACTTTGGGATGCCGCCACCAAATCTCGAGTACCTTGCGCCGTTGGCACAAAGTAAGGAGAAACTATCATCACCTCCTCTTTGGCACTTTCAAGGAATTTAGACAAGTCTGAAAGTAGCCACAACTGATCATCTTTTTTCTGGGCCTTCTGCGGAGGGTCAAACACCACCTCAGCCTTGCCCCAGTACCACTTTAGTTTGTGCTCCCTGAGCTCTTCTAAAAATAGGCTCAACTCCAGGCGCCCCAGATACTCGTTCGTCTCGAAGGCTAAGCGTTCGGCCCGATAGGACTCATCGGCATCGATAAGCTCCTCTTCGCTAAAACTTTTGTCCGATAGCGTTTCAATAGGCACTGTGACCTCAGCATTCCAGTACAGATCGAATTGATTAGATACCTCGTCAACCGCCTTCCCTATCGCGAGCAGGTCAAAATCACCAAAATCAACATCTTCATTATTTGAGAAATATTCGTTGCCAATATTTCGTCCACCGACAACGGTCGCCGAATTATCCACGGTCAAAGACTTATTATGCATGCGATGATTCATGCGCGAAAAACCGGTAATAAACTCAAGGCCTCTATACGCTCTCGAAGATGAAGGGTTAAAAAGGCGGATGTGAATATTGGGGTGCTTCGAGAGCAACATCAAACCGCGATCTAACTCTTTGGTCGTCAAGTCGTCGAGTAAGATACGAACTCTTACCCCTCGCTCTGCCGCATCCAGTAGATGCCAAACGAGTAACTTACCCGTCTCATCGGGTCGATAAATATAATACTGCAAGTCGACGCTTGTACTTGCTGCAGTGATGATGGCCAGCCTTGCTATAAATGCATCGAGCCCATTAGTTAAGGGAACGACACCAGTTTGGGCCGGGTGGTTAACGATGAGGGGAGTGGTAAATTGAACCAGGTTGGCATTTGATGAAGCAGGTAATTTATAACTTGGCTCTTTATCTCCAAAATCGGGTAAAGAGCCACAGGCGGATAAGCATACGAGACAGAAAAAAGCAGCCCAACAGCCAAGGGGTTTACTTTTCATGCCATTCCAATACCCATTAATCAGAAGTCTATTAATCAGAAGCCTACTTATCAAAAGCCTATTTATCAAATAGGTTACCATTCAAAACCTACTCCTCAAAAAGCCTGCTGGTCTCAACCTATTCAGCGTAGAGATTATGACATGAATTATCTGATAACTTTTTTATTCCTGTAATGCGTAAAGCACATCGAAAGCAAACTGATCCCAACCTTCGGCACTAAAAGCAATATCCCTCGCCGCACGAACTTGGCTGACGGCATGAAGAGGCGCAGCCCCATTTTCCATCAAATAATAAGCCATTAACAAGGCTGTTCTGTCTTTACCTGAGCGACAATGGATCATAACAGGCATATTGTTAACTTCACATTCACGAATAAAGGCCAAAGCCTTGGGGAGCTGTTCGACACACAAGCCTAAATCTTCCTCTTTAGGCGGTACATTACTTGAAAAAGGGATGCACGCATACGCCAAGTCCGCCTCAGTAAATGCGTCAGGTTCACAAGCCTCGCCACCATTTACAGAGAGTATAGCCCCGATACCTGAACTTTTAATTTCATTGAGATCCCACGCTTCCTTGTTAGGCCCACTACGTCCCGCAATTTTGTCTTCAACTAACCAAAATAGATGCTGCATAAATTCTACCTATAACAAATTGACTATTAATGACATTGATCAAAATAATTCAAATATAAGGTGGAGCTTCCACCATATATCTAACGAATAAATCAGGACTTTTTGGCCCAAAGGTCAGCATTGACCTTAGGCATTTTCTTACGTTTTTTCTTACCCATACCTTCGGGTGCCGCCATTGGCTTTATCTCTCTGGATGGGCAATCGAGCGGGGCTTCTTCAGAGGCTTCAAAACCAACAACTTGCTCTCGTTCTAACCTAAACTTATTCTTTTTCTCTATGACTTTGAAATGATGGTACTCATCATGAGAAATTAAAGATAACGCCAGACCGGCTTCTCCAGCCCGTCCACTTCGGCCGATCCGATGCATATAATCAGCAGGGCTTCTAGGCAGTTCATAATTAATAACAACGGGAAGCTTTTCAATATCTATACCACGCGCGGCGATGTCGGTAGCTATTAATACACGGACCTCGCCATTTTTGAACCCTTCTAATACCCGGGTTCTAGCTCCTTGAGCCTTATCGCTATGAAAAACCTGCGCCGCAATGCCAGCCTTTTCCAGCTTTTGTTCCAAACGGTTACAGGTATTTTTAGCACTGGCAAAAACCAAGACTTGACGCCAATCATTCTCGTTAATCAAATGCGCCAGTAATGCTGTTTTACGGTTCCGGTTAACCGTGTATACCTGTTGTGTCAGCGTACTCTCTTCCTCACTTTGAAGCTGAACCTCTACCGGAGACGATAACAACTTGTCAGTCAATATCTTAACTTCTTCAGGGAAAGTAGCCGAAAAGAGTAGAGTTTGCTTTTGTTTAGGTAACTTGGCCAGAATTTCCGTTAACTCTTCTTCGAAGCCCAGACTTAACATACGGTCGGCTTCGTCGAGGACTAAAGAGGCCACTTGGCCAAGCTTCACGGCATTGTTCGACATCAGATCAAGCAAACGCCCGGGCGTTGCCACAAGCACATCCGCCCCACCTCTCAACGCAAGCATTTGGGTATTGGCTGAAACACCACCAAACACTGCCTCAACTTTAACTCTAGGTTTAATCAGTTTTGCATAACTCTTAAAGCTTTCGGCAACTTGCTGAGCCAACTCACGAGTCGGAACCAGAACTAATGTCCCAATTTGGTTTCCCTTCACAGAGGTAGATTGTTTTGATAACAGTCTTTGTATCAGTGGTAATGCAAACGCAGCTGTCTTACCTGAACCTGTGATAGCCCCCGCTAACACATCTTTTCCTTCCAAAACCGCAGCTATAGTTCCTGTTTGAACCAGTGTAGGAGTCACATACTCAAGTTCAGTTAAACGAGCCTGTAATTCAGGGATTAATCCTAATTGTTCGAAGGTGACGTTCTGTGATGTTTGTGAAGAGTGAGCTTGTGTCATAGGTTTGGGATGAGTGCCATAAAATAAATATGGCACATATTCTACGCTAAATTCACCTATAAAGCTTATATTTTGCTGTTATCTAGATTGGTAGAATGGGACACAGAGCAAACACTAAGTGTTCATTGGCAGACCAGGGTTAAAACAGAATAGTTTTCCGGTCAGTATTGCCTTCCAACCCAAGCAGTTGTCGTTTCATATCTATTCCATAGGCATAACCTGTCAGCTGGCCATTTTTCCCTATTACTCGGTGACAAGGAATAATGATGGCAATTCTATTTGCCCCATTTGCAGCGCCCACAGCCCTAACTGCCTTGGGTCTATTGATCTTCTGCGCGATATCACTGTAACTACAATATTCACCATGGCTGAGCTCAAGCAAGGCTTGCCAAACTTGCTTCTGAAACTCCGTACCTTGAGGCGCTAATGGCACAGAAAAAACCTCGCGAGAGCCAGAAAAATACTGCCGGATTTCGAGCTCCGTTTGGGACAGGTATCCGGCAGCATCAAGATGTGAAGGATGACTCTCATCTACCCATAAAGCTTCATCCATCTCAGTCAGGCTTAAGTGACTTAAACCATACTGATTTGCTTTAATGAGCAATTCACCCACTGGAGTTGAAAAGGTTTTCGATGCAAGCGGCACAACCTTCTCTTTGTCCGGCAAGCTAACAAGTACAGATCCGGTATTGAGTCCAGCTTCCTCAGCAACACTATGCTTCTGAGTTGGTTGCTGTTCAGTGTTGCTAGTCATTAGTGCTGTCATGTCAGACTCCATAGTTGAAAGGTTAAGTAACTGCCCCAGGGCGTAGCCTGCTGACGAAGTGACTCGGTCAATGCGCCGTAATCAACCGCCTCTGCCGACATTGGCTCAGGGTGACAACCTGACTTTTTTGTCTTCCCTGATAACTTTTCCAGTTCATACATCTTAAGTAGTTTCTTTTTAACCACCAGATCTGTGCATAACAAAATATTGGGATCGCTTAATCCGCGCATTTTTGCATACGCTACAGTCCAGGGGCCTATGCCTTTAATGGTTAACCATTGATCAAGATCCGCATCCGGGTTCGTGGCCACATATAAACTAAAAGCATTGATCGCGGCTTTCCTTGCTCCAGGCATCTTAAGCTCATCCAAATTGGCTTTGGCAAGCTTATCAGGAGTAGGAAACATACGAAGCGTCCGCCCCGAAAGGCACAACACCTCTCCATTGACCTCTACCATGCGATTAAGCAACTTAGTGGCTTGAATAACGCTGACCTGCTGCCCTAAAATCGCCCTGCAACCAGCTTCAAAAGCAGACCAGGTGCCGGGTAATCTAAGCCCCTCTTTTATCTGGTTGCTTATAAGAGAGATTGATGCGAGCGAGCTCTGTATCTTATCCATATCCGCATCGAGATCTAATAACCTACGGATCTGCATGACAATATCCTTAAGCGATACTAAATCTTGTGCGTCTGACAGATGAATCGTGACCATGAATCTATTTTTTAAGGGATCATGTACCGCCTCAAAAAAACCTCTCGCCGTACCGATTTCAAAAGTTCGTCCATAACTCAATGAATCACTCTGCCATTCCATCTCCTCCACCATCCTCAATTGGTAAAACTCAGACAGGTGACTCCAATTCAGGGGGGGCCGATATGACAACTGTAAACTTAAGCAAAGACCTCTGTCTGAGCAGGCTTCCTTCACTACGAGAGGTTGCTTATTACCTCTTGTTTTTCTTAGCTCTGTTGGCGTTAACTGTAAGGTTTCTTTGAATACTTCATTAAAACGCCTCATGCTGGTGTAGCCTGCAGCCAGGCCGACTTGAATCACAGGTAGATCTGTTTGATGTAATAGTTGCTTCGCAAACATAAGCTGACGAAATTGTGCGTATTTCTTAGGCGATGTTCCCAAATGCTTATTAAATAACTGGCGTAAATATCGGCTACCGATCCCCAGCCTTTCCGACAAGGCCTCTATATTCAATCCTTCATCACCCTGCATAACCCCGGCATCTATTAATCTCAAGGCTCGCTCGATTGTTGTTTGTGTCCCTTTCCATGCTGATGAATCCGGCGCGCTATCAGGGCGGCAGCGCAGACAGGGCCTTAATCCAGCATTCACTGCTCGAATTGCAGAATCAAAATACCTGACATTTTTCTCTTGTGGCGATACTGCAGGGCATATAGGGCGACAAAAAATCCCCGTAGTGATCACGCCAACAAAAAATTGGCCATCGAAACGGGGATCTTTTGATAGTCTCGCTTTTCGGCAAGATTCGACGGTTAAAGTATCGAGGTGATGGTCCATGGTTAAGCTGGCCTAATCCATAATTTGTAATTTGATAAAGTGTTACTTTACTTAATAACCACCATCTAAACTAGCGGAAAACGGAACTCTACAAAAAACAGCAATGTTAACCTAATGTTTATTTTTACTATATGCTAACGACAGAGTTAGCAAAAATAATCATTGAGAACATAGATGTTTAAACGATTCGAATCTTGGGTCAACGCCCTGCCCTCAGAAGAACCGATACAACCCCCGAAAGGAATATATGCATTTTGCCGGCATTACACCCGAGGATTTGAACTTCCTCTTGTCCTTATGTCTATTTTAACCGCAACGTTGGCAATTTTAGAGGTTTCACTATTCGGTTTTATGGGGCAGTTAGTCGATATGCTAATCGCTAACGATCCTCAAACCTTATTTGAAAAGGAAGGTCAGAAGCTAATTGGGATGACTGTGTTGGTGTTAGTCATCATTCCCAGCCTTATTCTCCTGCACGCCTTAATTGTATATCAGGGGCTACTTGGAAATTATCCCATGTCGATCCGCTGGTTAGCACATAGGTATCTGCTCAAACAAAGTGTCTCATTCTACCAAAATGATTTTGCAGGAAGAATTGCAACCAAGGTTATGCAGACGTCTCTGGCTGTCAGGGAGACTGTGACAAAGCTATTAGATGTTCTGGTATATATTTTGGTTTATTTCACCTCTATGCTAGTCATGATTGCAAATGCGGATCTAAGGCTAATGGCCCCTATGCTTATCTGGTTAGGGCTATACATCGGCCTGCAAGTCATGTTTTTACCTAAGCTGAAGAAGGTCTCAACGGAGCAAGCCGACGCTCGCTCTACCATGACAGGGCGAATTGTAGACAGCTATACCAATATCACAACGGTAAAACTCTTTTCTCATACGCAAAAAGAAGCTGAGTATGCTCAAGGCAGCATGAAAGTTTTTCTGAATACTGTTTATCGTCAAATGAGACTGGTTACAGGCATTAATGTCAGCGTACAAGTGATTAATTATCTTCTCGCATTTACCATAGCTGCAGTTTCTATCTGGTTGTGGACGAGCAGTGCGATTACCGTAGGAGCCATCGCTATCGCAATCAGCCTGGCTCTTCGCCTCAATGGTATGTCCCAATGGATCATGTGGGAGATAAGCTCTTTATTTGAAAATATCGGCACTGTGACCGATGGTATGAACACCTTATCCAAGCCCACTGAAATTGAAGATATTATCGATGCGAAGCCAATCACGGTTACCCGAGGGTGTATCGATTTTGCCAATGTTAGTTTTCATTACGGCGAAAACAGCGGGATCATAGATAATCTCAATCTGAATATTAAAGCCGGCGAAAAAGTTGGCCTAGTCGGCCGTTCCGGCGCTGGAAAATCGACACTGGTTAACTTGTTAATGCGCTTCTATGATGTCGAACAAGGCTCGATTCAAATAGACAAACAAGATATTAAAAACGTACAGCAAGATTCTCTGCGCGCGCATATAGGTATGGTGACGCAAGACACCTCTCTCCTACATCGCTCAGTTCGTGAGAATATTCTTTATGGCAACCCCGATGCGAGTGAAGAGGAGCTACTCAAAGCGATTAAAAACTCTCAAGCCTACGAGTTTATTCAAACTCTTAGTGATCCGGAAGGTAATCGAGGGTTAGATGCGCAAGTTGGAGAACGTGGCGTAAAGCTATCCGGTGGTCAACGTCAACGTATCGCTATCGCACGTGTCTTACTTAAAAATGCCCCCATTCTCTTACTCGATGAGGCAACATCAGCTCTGGACTCAGAAGTAGAAGCGGCCATTCAGGAGAGTTTATATCAATTGATGGAGGGTAAGACAGTAATAGCTATTGCGCACCGATTATCGACGATTGCAGCAATGGATAGGCTTATTGTCATCGATGAGGGGGAAATTGTCGAACAGGGCTCTCATCATGAGTTAATTCGATCCGGGGGGATCTATGCTCAGCTTTGGGCGCATCAAACCGGAGGTTTTTTAGGGGTCGATTGATAAGCCATTAATCTAACAATTTAAAAGCCACCGTTAGGGTGGTTTTTTATTAACGGCTAACGTCATTAGACGGAAAGTCAAAGCTCTGTAGACGAACAATAAATGCTGATGATACCAATGGCCATAGGTATGCAGATTTCAGCCAGCAAGCAAAGTAGTTTATTGCCTACGCAGCTCCATCCCCTCTAACTGTATTCAGGATTTCTTCAGACTCTATGTTCGCAGGTAGATGAACTGTATGGCACCAATTTTAGTCACAAAAAAACCACCCTAAGGTGGTTTCATGTCTCTTGTTAATTTATATCAAACTAACAATAAGAAAATGGTGGAGCCTAGCGGGATCGAACCGCTGACCTCAACACTGCCAGTGTTGCGCTCTCCCAGCTGAGCTAAGGCCCCATTTCATGCACTGGAATATAAGCATGAAATTTTGAAAAAGTGGTATCCCCAAGGGGATTCGAACCCCTGTTACCGCCGTGAAAGGGCGGTGTCCTAGGCCTCTAGACGATGGGGACCCGGACTGCATTAGACTCTGCAAAGAGTGAATACTCATTAAACCCTGTAGGCTAAGGCTTAACGCTTGAATAACCAGACCGAAATCTGATTATTTGAAATAGTGGTATCCCCAAGGGGATTCGAACCCCTGTTACCGCCGTGAAAGGGCGGTGTCCTAGGCCTCTAGACGATGGGGACCCGGACTGCATTAGACTCTGCAAAGAGTGAATACTCGTTAAACCCTGTAGGCTAAGGTTTAACGCTTGAATAACCAGACCGAAATCTGATTATTTGAAAAAGTGGTATCCCCAAGGGGATTCGAACCCCTGTTACCGCCGTGAAAGGGCGGTGTCCTAGGCCTCTAGACGATGGGGACCCGGACTGCATTAGACTCTGCAAAGAGTGAATACT
>NZ_RXNV01000001.1 GCF_003966265.1 Shewanella atlantica
GTCCGCCGCTCGACAGCAAAGTAGCAAGCTACTTTCTGTTTCCGCTCGACTTGCATGTGTTAGGCCTGCCGCCAGCGTTCAATCTGAGCCATGATCAAACTCTTCAATTAAAGTTTTTTTGTTCTCATCCTATTAGGGATGAAGAACGGCTCAATGAATTATACTGTTTTTCATCAATCACTCTCTAGAAAGAGAATGTTAATGAAGCTACATATTGCTATGTGTCACTCAGTACCTCTTATAAAAGAGATAATCATTGAGAAAATTTTTGACTACTTCGTGAGAAGTAGTTTCGAATAACTCAACACCTGTGAGTGTCCACACAGATTACTTGATAAATTGTTAAAGAGCGTAGCACCAATTTTTCAGATGCTGCCGTTAGACGCTAGGTCATTGGCTTCGGGATGCGTATTCTACGTATTCCCGCTGTTGCGTCAAGTGCTTTTTTAACATTTATCTTTGACTGACTACTTCTTATACAAGACGCACCAACCAAAACATTAAAACAGACTATCTGCTGGATTTCCCTTAATTGAAAACCCTACCTTCACAGCTCGTGCTCACTCATCTTTATCGACTAAAACCAGTGGATAAGCCAGTAAACATCTGCTCTGCCGTGTCAGTGGTTGCGCATTATAGGGAGTTTAGTTCTCAGCGCAAGCGCTTATTTCAAGAATACTATCGAGTGGACAGTAAACAGGCATAACGGTTAATTTTCACATTATATATGCACATTTAAACCGCATTACTGATGTAGAGGGCAAAAGAAGGTTATCTATATAAGTACTAGCTAAGAGCTCGTACTTATATAGGTAGTTTGGAACAGGCAAGCTAAGCTCTAAAGAGTTAACTCACCTATGCCTCAAACGGTACATACATAGAAAGGTTATAGGCCAGCTTTAAGACCAGTCGGTATAACTAGAGGCTTTTTAAATACGCCGGAACATCGGCAATCGAATCGAGTACCACGCTGGCAGCAGCAATGGCTTCTTCGGTCACCGATTTTCCAGTGCGTACTAATATACGCGTCGGGATCCCTGCCGCTTTGGCTGCTAACATATCATCTCGCTTGTCACCGACCATCACCGAATGCTTCAGCTCAATCTTAAGAAACTTGGCCGCGGTCAACATCATTCCCGGCTTTGGTTTGCGACATTCACAGTCCTGCTTATAGTCGCCTAACCCCTTTTCGGCGTGGTGAGGGCAATAATAGATACCGTCGAGCTCCACTCCTTTATCGACAAAGTTCCAATCCATCCACTCGGTCAAGCTGTGAAACTGATCTTCACTATACATACCACGAGCGATCCCGGACTGATTTGTCACTACAGCTAGTTTGTATCCCATCTCTTTCAGGGAGCGACAGGCATCAAATACACCTTCGACATATTCAAAGTCATCGACCTGATGAACATAACCATGATCGACGTTGATGACACCATCTCTATCTAAAAAAACTGCAGGGCTCACGTGTTTAACTCCATAATCAGATATAAAATTATTATCCCATCCATTTGAGTAAATTGCACCGCGAACTTGCCTATTTTCATTATCTTCAATTGAAATGGATAAAATATACAAATATAGTATAGGAAAATATTTAAATTCACCCACAGATAGCTTTATCAAAACCTGCTTTCGTAGCGACTTTGTGCATTTCACTCGTCACAGATACTGTTCGTTACAAGTACTGTGCGTTACAGGCTGAGTTGTAAAGCCAGTGTATTTTAGCCCTACCTTTAAGCGGGTATCATCGGTGATCTCAAAAGAGCCTGTAATTATGACAAATACCTATCAGATAAGAAGAGAAGCACTGTTGAAGCAACTACCGAAGAATAGCTTAGTCATTCTTTGTGGTTATCAACAAAAGGTCAGAAGCAAAAACATTAAGTATCATTTCAGGCAAGATAACGACTTTCTCTATCTAACTGGCTTCGATGAACCAGATGCCGTTGCTATACTCGCTGCCGATAAAGGTGCTGCTTCAGGTGTTAGCTTTACCTTACTATGCCGCCCTAAAGATCCGACCCAAGAGGTCAGCTTTGGTGAACGTGCCGGTATTGAAGGGGCAATTGCAAACTTCCATGCCGATGATGCCTTCGATATCACCGAGCTTAATGAAGTTGTCTTATCAAAAATAGCCGAGCATCAACATATATACATCAGTGATGAACTCAACCGTTTCTCTACTCAGATCGTGGGCTGGCTAGACCACCAAAGAACGACAACCCCTTTTGATACGGTCAAACAGTACCGTAGCCTTACCCCCCTGGCAAAGTACTTACACCCCATGCGCGTCATCAAGAGCGATGAGGAGATCTCTCATATAAAGGCGGCGGTTGCAGCCTCTATCGATGCACATAAAGCAGTTATGCAAGCCTGCAAACCAGGTATCAATGAAGCGCTGTTATCTGCAACCTTCAATTTTACCCTCTCCCAATTCGGCAGTACCGATGTCGCCTACCCCAATATTGTCGCTGCGGGTAACAATGCCTGCTGTCTTCACTATGAGGAAAACTGCTGCACGGCTGAAGACGGACAGATGTTGTTGATCGATGCCGGAGGTGAGTTAAATCATTACGCATCGGATATTACCCGCAGCTATCCGGTCAATGGTAAATTCACCGAAGCGCAGAAACGCATCTATCAATTGGTATTAACCGCACTCGACTCTGCCATCGCAAAAGTACAGCCCGGTACCCGCTGGAACGAACTTTATGAAACCTGTATGGAGGTGATGGCCAAAGGGTTGTTAGAGCTAGGCTTCTTAAGTGGCAGTATCGAAGAGGTAATGGAAAGCCAGAGTTATAAACGTTTCACGGTACATAAGACCGGCCATTGGCTCGGCATGGATGTACACGATGTCGGCCCCTATCATGACAGTGATGGTCAATGGCGGACACTCGAACCCGGCATGGTATTCACTATTGAGCCGGGAATTTATATCCCATTGGACGCCATAGACGTTCCCAAGGATTACCGGGGGATGGGGATTCGTATCGAAGATGATATTCTTGTCACCAAAATTGGTTATGAAAACCTATCGGCTGGTGTACCTCGCACCATAGATGAGATCCAAACTATGATGGCCTGATGTTTTCCAAAAACGGGAGGCTTATCCGATTTACGCCTCCCCCGTTTAACGCCCGTTCCCGTTATAGCCGAACATTATCGAGTCACTATTTCTGGAGCTATTTCCCCGGGCCCATTGCCAGCTGGTGATAAGAACTTCATAAACACTCAACAAGGTGTTGAAACTTGAGGTTCAGAGCGCGATTGCTCGCATATTTGAGAGGTATCGGCCTTGAACCTATAAACCAGATGCAGCCCTCTTTGACTCGGTTTGATTTTTATCGCGCCATGTAGTCGCTGCACAATAAGGTTATATACAATCGACAAACCCAATCCGGTCCCTCCCTGATCCCGAGCCGTTGTATAAAATGGTTCAAAAAGATGTTCACCGCTGTTACCACAAAGCCCTGAACCATTATCGATAAAATCGACCTCAATTTCATCCGCTGCAATCTGACTTATCTGTATGCTAATGATATTGTCCTGCAAACCGTTAAAACCATGAAGTAAGCTGTTATTCACTAGGTTAGTGATAACTTGTGCATGTAAACCCGGTAATGTCTTAATACAGATTTCCTTCGCACACGAAAGGACAACCTTTACATCTTTGGGGCGACATAACGGCTCCAGCGTGGTTAACAGTTGCTGGTAATAGTCTTTAACATTGATTGTTTCTACTTCAAGATAGTGCTGTTCGGCTGCCATCCGTTTAAAAGATTCAATTAATGTTTTAGCCCTTATTAACGTCTCCCCCTGTAGCCGTAATGCCTGATCTGTTTTGCTCAGATAAAGATTCATATCGTCGACTGACAATTGACCTTGGGTAATTTTTTTATCGAGGCGGCTCAACTCAAGCTCCATCATGCTATGAGTGGTGATAGTTAACCCAAGCGGGGTATTAACTTCATGTGCTACGCCGGCAATCAACTTGCCTAACGCCGCCATTTTATCGGCTTCGACCAACTGCTCCTGAGTCCGCCTTAACTGGGTGATCACCTTCGACAGATCTTCAGTACGCTGCTGAACTTTGAGATCTAAGCTATCATTGAGTCTCTGCAATGACCTTTCATACTCTAGTCGCTCCATCTCAGCAGCGGCACGTCCTGAAAAAATTTGGAATAAGGTGATGACAGACTCTTGTTTAATAATAGGTGTCTTGTATAAGGCAACCATGAGCCCCATCACCTTACCTTTGGAATCATGCAATGGCGTCCCTACATAAGCCTCCAATTCCAGATCAATCAAAATTTGGTCGTCAGGATAAAGTGAACACACATCACTGGGAAAACAACAGACACTATTTCCCGCCACATCCGCACAGGGGGTATCGGCTAAAGAGTAGGTAAAATTTTTGGCTAGCTTACCGTTTTCAACATAGGTGATGGTTTCTGACCTATGCTTCCTCTCATCGATTTGGGCAATAAAAGTAAAATCGGCACCAATGACCTGATCAAGCTTTAGCGTCAGCCTTTCAAAGAAGTCCAGGCCATAAGCATTAGATACACCTTCAATTATGTGCTTAACATGCTTTTCCATCAGTATTTCCTAATCAGGGTAGTCTTGTCTTATCTGCATCAAGGCATCGAAATTTTCTATGGCTTTATCCACTAACAGCGGGTCAAATTTTTTGCCTCTCTGCTCCTTGATATATGCCAGGATCTGTTCACGCGACCAAGCATCCTTATAACTCCGGTTAGAACCCAATGCATCGATCACATCGATAATAGACATAATACGAGCTTCAACCGGAATATTCGTATCACTCAGGCCTTCAGGGTAACCACTACCATCCCAATTTTCATGATGATAGCGCGCCAATCTTGAACCTAATCTGGCTACCGGTAAATTTGACTTATCCAACAGCGTACCGCCCACAGCTGCATGGCTCTTCATCAACTCCCACTCACCTGGATTCAAGGTTCCCTGCTTATGCAAAATATTGTCGGGAATGGCCACCTTGCCAATATCGTGCAGTGGTGCAGCCACTTTCAGCGCTTGAACAAATGAATGAGGCAAACCAAGAGAAACGGCAAGCAGTTCGCACATCAAAGAGACACGCTTTACGTGTAAACCCGTCTCTTTACTGCGAGCCTCGATGGCATCGCCAACGATATAGAGCAGTTCGCGCTGGCTCTTATGAGTCTGTTGTTGCTGAACCAAGCTTTCAAGAGTCAGCGCTATGTTAGTGGCGTACATCTCCATCAAGCCCCTCTTAAAGTGTGTCGGGGCATAATCAAACTCGATATAAAGCACACTCGATGCCTCTGCAGAAGCCTGATAGAAACCAATAAAATGTTCCTGATTAAATTTGTTCTCTTTATTCGTAAATGCTTGCCGGATCTTATCGTTTACATTAACGGGGATGCTATCTAAGCTTTGCGGTGTTTCGCCAAATCGACCGGTGCACGCCAAATATGTCTCTTGGCAGTCATCATAAAAATCGGTTTCCTGCCTGACGATGTAAACAGCTGAACTCTCTAACTTCATTAAGGTTAATAAATTATTGAGAGCCGCAGTGGCAAAGTCGGCTAATTGAGTGACTTTCAGGACATTGGTGGATGATGTGATCAAACGCTGAAAAGCATTTTGGCTTTTTAAGATAGTCTTAATATCACGGAAGCCGCGAATACCAGCATAGACCGAAGTGATCATCTTGGTTGCCGTGAGTTCTGTCTTGGCTTTGTAGTCATTGATGTCGTACTGGCTGATCACCTGCTCTTCGGGCGCTAATCCCGCTTGACCGGTGCGTAAGATAATACGGATACTGATGTTTTTTAACTCTTCCCTGATCCAAGTTACTAACTGTAAACCAGCGTCATCACTTTCCATCACGACATCAACAAAGGTCATCGCGAATGAGACATCAGACTCAAGCAGAGACTTAGCTTGTGCCGCAGAATAGGCACTGTGCAATTGAATCTTCCGACCTAAGACCTCTAGATCAGCCAATATCAATCGGGTCACATCATGGACAGCTTGGTCATCATCGACAATGAGAATATGCCAAACCCGCTTTACAGGCTGCCCGTGAACGGCATCAGAAACTTGAGACGCTGGCTGAAAAACAAATTTATTCATAGATATCCATATCGACAATAATGTATAGCAGAATAAACATTTTTTTTGATGTAAGCAAGCTTAGGGGAAGATTCAAAAAATGATCTAGCTTATTGAATTCAATTGAAATAACAAAAATCTAATTAATGATTTTTGAATTTTATTTAGCTGCATTTGAATCACCGGAACTTGAGAGATTTGAAGGAGAAAACACCCAAAATTAAAGTCATAATATGAGCTTTTGTAGATAATACCCTTTTAGCAGACAACTCCCTTAACACCGCAGCCTTGTATTTCCGATTAGTCTCAATGGTTCACAAAGCTGATGTACTACACTAACAGTAGGGTATTGATAAACAGGCACCTGTTCTAATGGATCGTAAACAGACCAGCCCTAATGAGCTCCCCCTGGCCAGGCGTATCGGCCTACCTTTACTGACTTTATATGGTCTTGGGACCATGCTTGGGGCAGGTATCTATGTTCTGGTGGGAAAAGTGGCCGCCAGTGCTGGCATGCTCACACCTCTTGCTTTCATCGTCGCAGCAATCATCGCTTACTTTACCGCCCTGAGTTACTGTGAGTTGGTTGCTCGCTATCCTATGAGCGCCGGAGAGGCTTGTTATGTGGAGCATGGGTTTAACCGAAAAAAATACGGCATTATAGTCGGCTATCTGGTCATTTTTACCGGAATCGTCTCTTCCGCCACCTTAATCAATGGCTTCGTTGGCTACCTGTCCTACTTTATCGATCTCCCCCGCTACATGATCATCATCTTCATGCTCATGTTATTGGGTCTTGTCGCGGCATGGGGAATAGCAGAATCCCTTTGGCTGGCAGCGGTGTTCACACTTATCGAAGTGTTTGGCTTGCTGTTAGTCATTGTTGTAGCCGGAGGTGCTTTACCAAGCTCAATCCCATGGCAGCAGGCCTTTATTCCCGACAATACTCTGGTATGGGGAGGCGTGTTAAGCGGCGCATTTCTGGCTTTCTATGCCTTTATCGGCTTCGAAGATATGGTGAATATTGCTGAAGAGGTTAAAACCCCCAAACAGACCATGCCCAGAGGAATAATACTGGCACTCATCATCGCAAGCCTGCTCTACATTTTGGTGGCATTTGTCGCTGTTTTTTCACTCCCCCAGAGTGAACTAGCCGCCTCAGACGCGCCGCTCAAAGATATACTCGTGCCCCATCACCCGATGGCCGGCCCCCTGATAAGCGTAATTAGCCTGTTCGCTATTCTCAACGGCCTGTTGGCTCAACTGATCATGGCATCCAGAGTGCTATACGGCATGGCATTTCAGGGGCGAGCTCCGGCTTTTCTCGCAACCGTCGGAAAGAGGACACAGACGCCAATCATTGCCACCATCATCACCACCGCAGTGGTGTTGATCTTCTCCCTTTGGCTACCTCTGGTCACATTGGCCAAGACCACCAGCTTTATTATCTTGATCATATTCGCCCTGATTAACCTTTCTCTATGGCGAATTCAGCGAAGAGAACCAGAAATTGAAGGCCATAAGAAAGGCGGCTGGCCGCTCATCGGTACCATACTCTGTCTGTTTCTAATAAGCGTTCAGAGTTATAACCTTCTTATCGGCGCAGGCTGAACACCTCATTTGTTATTGTTATTGTTATTTAAGAGGCGAAAAACAGATGGGCAAAATGTCTGTTTTATTAAAGTGCTTCAGAAATAGTTTTTCAGTAGAAAGTATCGTTCGGGGCTTGGGGGAAATCCCGTCACGACCTCAAATTCCGCAAGTTCCATTAGCTTACGACCAAGCCAGGTTACTCTGGTCTCTGTATCTACCCAAACCACGACTATTAAGACGTTTTTATAGATCGTCCGCTCCGATAATCTTCGAATGAGATCACCATCCTCGCCACGAGCAACGACAGATAAAGGCCTAGATTTTTCACTCACCATATGTTCAAAATTGTATTCCCGGACACCGGCAACAAGCCGAACGAAGACAGTCGTATCTTCTTCATTAATCCACTCAAAATGCACTTTTCCATTGCTCTGTATCTACGAACCAGCGTTCCTCGTAGATTTTATCACCTTCGAACTTGAACAAGACTGACAGTTGAGAGGCTGCAAGCTTATCGGATTTCCACTCAACTATTGAGACCACTTCAGCTTCCCCTTCAATCTGACGAAGATCGGTGATTTCGAAACCTGGCGGAAGGATCTCCCCAAGGCCATCCAACGCAGAACGAAATGCCTGTCGCCCCTCAAGGAGATCGGCTTGTCCCGGCATGATAAATCTCATTTCATCCACATAATCAGCCACTAAAGCATCGAAATCTCCGGCCCCAACCGCTTCCCAACCACCTTGCACTATATCGGCTAAACTCATGACTTTTACCTCCTATATGATTTTGTACTATCTAATTATAGGAGGTGTTCAGGACTCTATCCGTAAGTCCAAAATAGCTGCTCTTAGGAAAGTATATCTGATGCTAGATACTTGATTAGCTAGCTGCTTCGCATCAAATCAGCCATCTCAAGCAGTGACTGCTCGATATAGAGTTGCATCAACTCGAGTTTGTCCTGCATTGCGCTTCGACTCGTCATATTAAAACAGATGGAGTCATTGCGTTTAAAGTAGCGGATCCCATATCCGTCATCAACAATCGGCCCGTATCCCGCCAGTTCAACACCGTAATCTGACGTCGTGCTGGTACAAACCACGCTGTGATTCAGTGTCTGATATCCTTTATCGGTAAATATTTCCGGTAGCGTATCAATTCCAATGTCACGACCAGCCTCTTTATAGCGATATTTTAACGCCAGAAAATGGGAGTATACCCCCTGACCAAATCTGCACTCGTTTGCCCTTTCGATATGCTTGCGAGCTGCTTTAACGAGTGAATCGATTTTAGACTGAGTACTGCAGTTGGCATCGAGTATATTGTGAATAAATGCTGTCGACTCGGGCGAAACGGTATATAAGACATCGATTCGCCCATCGAGAAAGGTTCTGGTCATCACAGCTTCATAGGCACTATAGCACTTTCCATAAAGCTTATATTCAGCCAGCTGCAGTGCCAGTTGAACGAACGCATCGGGGCTCACGCCAAACTGCTTTATCTGATTTTTGCCAAACTGAGTAAAATTTAAAACCCTGGTCTGGGTATTTGCCGTGTGTTGAATAAACGAATCTGCGGCTGTACGAATTGTCTGTTTCAGCGCATCATCTAAATCAAACTCAATTTCGATGACGTTAGGGGAAATGGCCTGCATTGTCTCAACCCAAACGCTCCTTTCATCGAAAGAAATCTTATCAATAGTGTCATAGATATGTGCAATCAGGCGCAGCATCACAGAGCCATCCACCCCAGTATGTTCGAAATTCACCCCGGTCTTACCATTTTGAAAGACGATAAACTGCAGCGACTTGTCAAAGAAACGATCCCTGCCCTCTCCATGAAGTAACTGTTTTGATACATGGGTTATCTCTTCCGGGCTGCTCTCATCCAGACATAAGACAAAAGCCGCTTCTTCGATAACTGTCATCGCTTTTTTATTGTCAGCCGAGATCTGCAGAAGTTCTGCCCGGCTGTCTGCCCAGGCGTCTCGCTGCATTGTGGTTAGCAAACCTAAGTTTTGCCCTTTACCCGGGCTAGTGAGAATGCATTCCAGATCGTATTCAATCGCCGCTGGAGACCTGATACAACCTGTTGTATCGAGAACATCCAGCTTGTATATGCGCATACTATGCATAAGCACAATATGATTTCTGGATGATGAAACTTTAAACTCATCAGTTCCTGACAGTGCAATTCTTATTGAGGAAAAAAGGTTGTTGTACTGATTCATGCAAAGCGGCATCTCTTTCTGCATATCAGCCGTAAGCTCTTTCTTATCAATCAGAGCGATAAAATTGTAAACGCTGGCAATTAACGCAGCTGCAATATTTGCCTGTGAGCAAGCCTCTTCATCAAGCTTACTTTTCAGGTAATAAAATACATTACTGTTAATCACCAGAGGATCTCGTGATTCCAGATAAAGGTTTCGCCAGACGGGCGCAGACCAGCTCGATTGAGGATGTTGATTATTCCATTCAATCAGCTCATTCTGCAGTTTTTCGCCCTCTCCGCCGGACTGCACAAACTGCTCGAGCACCTCAGTGGTCTTCATTGACTCTTCTTGGGTTAATAACGGCTCAGCCCATTCAATGAGTTTACTGCAGGTTATCTTTAAGTCCGGCACAGGCATTACTGGTAACTTGTTTTTACTGCTAAATGTGTTCCCTAACAATCTTTCGACTCCTTCGTACGAAATAGATATTTTCTGGCGAACTCTCACAAATGAACGTTGGCAAATAACTCCAGAAAAAATCACACATAATTTATGTTTGGGTAATAAGCCGGGTTATTGGTAGTCATTCATTGAGCATAGGGCAAAGCTCAACTTATGAGGCTGCCGGCTGCGTCTATACTTATTTCCAATCAGCATAGTCTGCCGCCGAGGAGAAGGTGAGATTCCCTGTCTTTCCTTCCTTGTTTCAATCAATGCAGTTTGAGTGATTTGCTTGGGATAAAACCTACTGTCGAAATCGAATGTTCAACTACCACCCACAAAATAATTACAGTCAAAATAATTTTAGCTGTAATCACTGAGTAATTTTCGTTTCAACAAAAACAACCAAAACCCTGTTCAAACCCTGTAACCCAGCGCTTTTTGACCCGTATAATACGCTTAACTCGCTTCAATTCCAGTCCAGTTGGTTATTACTCAACACTGATCACGTTCGAGTCAACACTTGATAGTTAGAACACTAATCATTAGAATCGTTATTAATTGATCGTTCAATTAATAACGATTCAAGTGGAAATTGAAATAATTTATGCCAATATTTTCGATGAAATGCGTCTGACAACAGCAGCTTATTGATGAATTAAAGCAGGCATGACTGATAGGGACTTCAGACAAAACACTGTCTCCTTTTAAAACTGCCCACAATTACAATTTCAGGGTACGCGGCCAACCTAAACGAAACAGGTGCATGGCCTGCTCAGTCAGGTTCAATCTTTCAGGGTTTAAGTATCGTCATCACGATACTTAAGGGTTGAGGGAAGAAACTGCCTTTTTAAAATGCATAATCGCATTTTCCAACAACAAAACAACAGGTTAACTATGCTTCCCAATAATATCCACCCAGGGGTTAAATAATGACTACTTGGTTATCAATCGGCATTTTATTTACCTTTGCCGCAATAGCGTTTGTTATTTACCGTTGGGGTAATATGAAGTGTATTGGTGTCACTCCGGTACGTAAATTTACCTTCATCGCCATTCTCTTTACCTCAGGCTTAGATGTCGGATTAATCATGTTCCCGTTAACCGAGTTTGCGGGTTATGCCGATTTGGCAACCAGCCCTGAATATGGTTTTAGTAACCCCTTAGCCATCGAATTTGGTTTTTGGGCTTTCTTCATCTGGGCATTCTACTTTTTAACCTGTTTCTACTTTTGTGTAATTGAACCAAGAGTTAAGTTTTTCGAAATTCCGTTAATTAAGTTTATTAACAACTTAGTCATTATCGGCACCTGTGCCTTTACTGCCTACCTGTTACTCACTAACCTGCCCTGGTATTTACCTGACTTAGGTGACGGTGAAACCATTGTTGGCAGCTTCTACTTAATTGTATTTCTGGTGATTGCTGCGGCCGTGTATTCGAGTACAAATATTCGTTACGTCCGAATTTTAAGCCTGAGCAGCAGTTGGTTATTTTTGGGCTTAATCGCATTAATGTGGGCAGGTGCATTTTTATCTGATAACTCGAGTGTTGGTGAATTTTTCACGACTTTCGCTTTATTAGGCGACTACTTCACCAATCTGCATAACTTTATATTACCGATTAATGATTATCATGAATTTTACCTGTTCTGGTGGTTTGCGTGGAGCATCATGATTGGTCAATTTACCGCACGTTTTGTTGGCGGAATGAGAACCTATCAAGTATTAATCGCAATGATGGTATTCCCCTCTATCCCGATCGCTATCTGGTTCAGCGTACTCTATTACTACAGCGCTAACGCCATCTCGACGGCAGGCTTCTATAATCTGGCGATGGTGATCGTTGGTATCACATTTGTCATCAACTCACTCGATTCATTAGTTCGCCTTTATACCGACAACTTAAATCTGACCGTACAACGGTTCGGTAAAGTGCGTTATATCATCGGCAATATTGCTTTATTAAGCGCACTAACGTTGTTGTTTAAATTAGACTTCCTACAAATTCAGTGGGTTGGCGCATTAGCGATAGGGTTAATTTTAGGATGCTTCGGTTATATCCTATTGACTCATTATCAAAAGGTCGTTGAGATTGAGCGCTCACCAAAGGCGAACAAAATAGACTTTACTAAGATTGAACTCGCAAACTGACAAAGGTTTTAGCCGTTGGGTTACTGTTTTTTAAACTGCCGGGTTAATTTAGGCTTTAATCCGGCAGTTGAAGATAGAGGTAAGAGCAGTACTTTCTGCTTCACAACCCTATAGTTTATAAGAAAATTTTGTACATAGACTGAAAAATCAGAATAATGTCAGGCATTATTCTGATTTTTTTAATTTTGCGCATGAGTCTTATGATAATTTCTGTTATTGTACGCAAAAATTCAGGGGGGGAATTATGGAAAAGTACGACCAACTATTAATTTCACTGCGCCGTGTGATTCGAGCCATCAGCATACACTCTCGGCAGTTAAATAAAGAGTCTGGATTGACCGGTCCGCAGTTAATGGTAATGCGCAAAATTGGTGAACTTGACGCGCCGCTTGCAAAGCAGGTTGCTAAAGAGATCACTCTAAGCCCGGCAACTGTTACAACGATTCTCGACAGACTCGAAAGCCGTAACTTAGTCATCAGAACACGCAGTGAAACTGATAAACGCAAAGTGCACTTATCGTTAAGTGAAGCTGGCCAGACGCTATTAGTCGACTCGCCAAGACCACTTCAAGAGCATTTTATTAAACGCTATCAAAACCTTGAAGAGTGGGAACAAAGCCAGTTGCTTTCAGCCGTAGAGCGTATTGCATCTATGATGGATGCCGACGAGCTAGATGCTGCACCAGTATTATTGGTAGGACAAATTCAAGCCGATGAGTCTTTGTAATAGATATTACAAAGACCGTCTACTTATGCTGCGGGTAATACACCCGCTTCAGTGATTAACTGACTTCTACGCCCCACGCTTACCTATAACTGATAAGATTGACCACTATAATGGTCTACCCCACAAAAATAAGCCCTTCGCATACAACGAGATATGCAATGATAGTATGGGCTTCTGTAATATAAAGCTCCAAGCTGACTACGTTTTTCTTGGTGTGGGCAGCAAAAAACCTCTCTATAGCGTTAAATAAAGCCTGCTTAAGGGGTCTTGAACTGACAATCATGAGTGTCTTGTTTATTTATTAGTTTTGTCTTTTAAACCTTGCTTTTGTCACTATTCGTAGCTTAAATAATATTTAACAATAATTTGTAAGGAAATGATTGTGCTTAAAAATATCATCCTCCTGTTACCCATTATCTTTTTATTTTCCTGTGCTAGTCTGCCGGACAATACCAGCAGTAAAAGTTACGCGATGAGTAAATCTCAAGAAAGTCAATTAACAATGGAACTTGATGAGGAACGTAGGCTGCTCGGCTTAAACAATGATGATGCGTTAATGATGCTGCTTGAAGATGGTGTTGATGCTTTTGTAGCTCGAGTTTCCCTGATTAATGCGGCACAAAAGAGCGTCGATCTGCAATATTATCAATATCATTCTGACTTAAGTGGAAGACTATTAACGGCAGCCTTATGGCAGGCTGCTGAGCGAGGGGTGCGCATACGTTTACTTGTAGATGATATGGATTTAGCCGGCAAGGATATTGATATAGCTAAAGTAAATTCTCACCCAAATTTCGAAGTGCGCATTTTCAATCCGTTTCTACGTGACAAAAAGCGCACTCGGCAATTAATTACAGGCTTTGGTTCAGTAACACGTCGAATGCACAACAAAACATTCACGGTAGACAGCAGCATATCCATTTTAGGCGGGCGTAATGTAGGTGACCAATATTATGGCGCGCACTCAGATGTAGCTTTTGGTGATTTAGACATTGCTTTTACAGGCAGCGTTGTACAAGAGGTTCAAACTTCTTTTGACTTATATTGGAACAGTGAAATCACCTACGGCATCAATTTATTAAATGATTACCAACCATCAAAAAATGACGTGCATGAAGTCAGTCAAATTTTAGAGTCCTTTATAGAGGAGCAGAAAAACTCTCAATATGCACGCGCACTACGTAAAAACGACTTATTAAGTTTAGTAAAAAAAAATAAAGTAAATGAATATATAGGTAATGCAGAAGTCTTATATGATGATCCATTAAAAATTGTCTCTTCACGTGAAAAAACTGAATACCACTTAACTCCCAAATTACGCCCTTACGTGGAAAATGCAAAAGATGAAATCGTAATCGTTTCACCTTACTTTGTGCCAGGGGATGAAGGTGTTGCACTATTTGGCGATCTGGTAAAAAAAGGCGTAAAAGTTAGAGTTTTAACCAACTCGATGAAATCTAATGATGTCACCATAGTACACTCTGGATATTCAAAATATCGACAAGAATTATTATCGCTTGGTGTGGAATTATATGAAGTAGACAGTGCCCGTATAGGTATATTAAAAAAATATACAGATGAAGCAGATTCATCAACCGCATCGAAACTCACCTTACATGCGAAGTATTTTGTCATTGACCGCAAAATTACTTTTATTGGGTCAATGAATCTCGACCCTCGTTCACGCAGTGAAAACACAGAAATTGGTGTAATTGCAGAGTCCAAAAAATTAGGTGCCTTTATTGTTGAAGATTTTGACAGTATCGTTAAAGATGGTGCTTTTACACTATCACTTAAAGAAGGTGAGATTATCTGGACTCAAAAGATTGGAGACGAAATAAAGACCTATGACAATGATCCTTACAGCAGTTGGTGGGATCGCTTCAAAAACGGTTTATTGCAATGGTTACCTGTCGAGTCACAACTTTAAGGTATTAACTGTCATGAAGGTAGCATTCTGTCGAGAGGCATGGCGAATGAGGTATCTGAACTTGTTTCTGCCTCGAACTCTTGCCAAAGCTCCATAAGCTTTTCATCTTGATTTTCAAGTAGAAGAGCAACTATACGCCTTGCAACCTTTGGATTTTGTTATTCTTAAGCATGTTTTTCGGGTGAAATCACGCGAGCTGTTTTCTATTCATTCCCGAAATATAAAGACGACATTGGTAATGCAAAGAAGAGAAATACCCCCTAAAATCTACTTATAATGAATTTTATTTGATTAGGTAGAATAATGAAACTGCTAGTCAAGTCAGCGCAACACTTTGCAACCCAAGCTCACACCCAAATAAACCACTTAAGGAAGTATACAAAACAGCCTTATCAAATGCATTTGAAGAGGGTGGCACAAACCGTATCTGAAATAACAGATGACCCAGAGATCATTGCAGCAGCCTGGTTGCATGATACCGTTGAAGATACCCCAGCAACATTTGAAGATATTGAATTAAATTTTGGTTCTCGGGTTGTACAGTTTGTTTTTGATCTGACTGATGTGAGTCGCCCAAGTGATGGCAGTCGTGCCCTACGTAAAGCAATAGACCGCGAACACCTTAGCCAAGCATCCCCTGCAGCCAAAACTATAAAACTTGCAGATTTACTAGATAATTGCGCCGACATTTGTAAACATGATGAACGATTTGGACGAGTGTTTGTTGTTGAAATGCAGCAATTATTGCCTCATTTAGTTGACGGGGATGAACGTCTTTATCGACGGGCTGAGCGCCTTTGCAGTAAGTGGGCTGAAAAATGGTCCATACCTCCTTCTTCCGGGGCTGCATGGGTAGAGCTCCCTGCTCTCCATGCGACGAGAGATCTATTTTCAAATCGTAAATTACAACGGCTGTTTGGTGAAATGTTTAGCGCACGGGATGTTGCTGAATCTCTCCCTTCTTATGACTGGGATATTTCCGAAAATGAATTGTTGCATCTCCTGAACAACAGCGATATTTCTGTAATAGGTTTAAGGAAGTCAGGGTTTGTTTATGGTTATGTTTTGTTGGATGAAACAAACAAAAAGCCAGCATGTCTTAAACGACGTTTTATGGATGCCCAATTAGTTGATATAGATACCCCTTTATTAAATGTTATTGCCACTCTTGTGCATCATCAGTTTTGTTTTGTTAGCAGTATGGGACAGGTGGCAGGTGTTATTTCCAGAAATGATATTCAAAAACCTGCCGTCCGTATGTGGCTCTTTGGTTTAATCACCTTAACCGAACAATATATGGCCGAGCAGATTAAGCTTATTTGGCCTAATGATAAGTGGTTTAAGTTTACAAGCTCAGCTAGGCTGGCGAAAGCCAAAGAACTTAAAGAAGAGCGAGAACGTAGAGGGCAGAAGTGTGACTTGCTTGATTGTGTCCAGTTATCAGATAAAGCCCTTATTCTTATTGAAGACCCAGGTTATATGGAACTATTTGGTTTTAGTTCAAGGCGAGAAGCCAAAACTGCAATTAAAGAAGTAGAGTCTCTACGCAATAATTTAGCTCACGGACAAGATATTATTTCATATGATTGGCCACAAATTATTAGAATGACATCAAGAGTAAATGAAACACTATCTAATCGTTAAGTTAAATATAGTGAATAACAGGGCTACACAACAGTGATATCATCGATGACGTCAATTTTTAAAGTTATTACCAACTGCAAAAATGACTTAAAGGAAGTCATACAAAAAATCATCCATCATTGTACAACCTGTAAATTAAAATAGTTTCCAAGCACTACTTCTGTGCTCCCCTATAAGCCTCCAACTCTGTTAAAAGCCAATCCCGACTTTTTATTGAAGGTTTTTTGCCACAGTGAACTTTATAAAACTTACCAGTCATCTTACTTTTTGTCGCTGAATACTTTATAAAGTCTTCAGTTGACTTAATATCATCGAAAAAATACTCATACTTTTTATTTATATGTTCAGCCGCTTCAGCCCCATTGTGCATAGTACCATTTCTCTCATATTTGCAGTCCGTCGCAGCCACAAAACTCATAAGATGGTCAATTTCATCTTGAGTTGAGGCAAACAGATTTAAAGAAAATATTGATAACATAATGAATAGTAATTTGTTCATCTTCAGCTCTCCATCTAGGCAATCTTAATCCGCAAAGTAGCCACAATGTATTATCGTACTTTAGCGGGCTGTAAATCGTATTATAGTTTGAATGAAGGCAAACAGTTTGGCGTTGTTGATCAAATACTCTTTTTAAACACAGTTTTCCCAAGGGTTTTTGCGGGTTGTGCTGCTTAGTTCCTAACCGAAACTCTTAATCCTATGACCTTAGAATTAGAGCAAGACCAGATCGGTTTCGACGATAAGCTTCATCATATCGGTGATGAATACGTGCATCATTGTTAGTATTGAGAATGTCCTCAAGGCTCCTAAAGCCGAACATTAAGAATATCCGGCTTCTTTAATATTTAGTTATGGTAACTTCGGAATATTCGCATTTTTTCGTTAATAAAAATCAGTTCATCATATAAGTTATGTTGAGCGAATACATTTCACCTTCAAATCGAGACTCTGCGCTGTATTCTTTGGCGTAATTAAACGCAAGGTTCCATTGATTATTGAACCAATACGCAGCCTGTATGCCCACTCCATGCACTTCTGATTTATTCCCGATATCAGTGCCTAAGAGTTGATTCAAGTTGTTGAGGGTGGACGGCAGGTCATCCCTTTGCATTTGCCACTGACTGTAACCACGGATACCGATTTCAAATTGCGCGGTGAGATATTGGCTCCATCCATACTCGATGGTGAGGTGGTCACCCGGAGTCACGTTGGTCTCATCAACTTCGCTGTGAATTTCATAGGTAGCCGCAAGCATCAAGGCTGACGCCTGATCCATCAGGTAATAATATCCGGCAAGTTGGAACTGAGTTGTCCACATATCTAAAGTCACGCCCTCATTACCCACTGGAGCGTATACGCCGATCCCCAGAGTCACGTCGTAATTCTTATTCAACCAGCTAAGCCAAATTGGTTGAATGTACAGGTCACCCAGTCCATGGTCTTCTTCGTCGTCGAAGTCGTTAGACAGGTAAACGGGGTTGAAGTAAAAGCTGTAACGTGCCCCAAGTACTTCCCTGTCCGTCACCCACAAAAACAATGGTGCGATACCGCCAGAGCTAAGTTCGGCATTGATATCTTTACCTGAGCTTGTGACGAGAGTGTCACTTGTATAGTAAAAGTTGTACTGTTCGTATATAAAACCAGCTTGGTCAGGCACCGTAAGGTCACGGATATTGGCAATTGCCGGGGCATAATGGCCAGCACCTACGATTCCATCCGCAAGTGTAGGGCAGGTAAAACCTGCAGCAAGCAGGCCGAGCAGCAGTTTCCATTTATTACTTTGAGAAGCGCGAAGTCCTGCCTTAATTTCTGTTTCTGCAAACGGCATGTTAATTAAGTTCATACTTTTCCCTCTGCGTATTTAAGTGATTATTTTAGTTTAAGCCATAATGAGGAAAGTATTAGCAAATTGAATATTTAAAGAACATTTAATGGTTTCATCGAGCAATGCCTGGCTCTTAAAAAAGGAAATAGATAAATCTTCCCTCCCTGAGCCCCCCTTACACCTATCTTCTGCATTGGCTTTCCACGCACCTGATAGCCCGCATAAACCAAGAAATATCCATTAGCCGTAGGCGGCACTCTTTAACTCACTTTATAAGCAATAATCTATTGATATAATTCAAGCTCCCCCCCTTTAACAAAGTCGTGATAAAGTCCATCACCCTTAAAAAGCTTTTGCCATTGAGTAACCGCTTCGACATCTGACCAAATTCAAACTGACTAACGCTTTTCTTAATGTTGGCATCACTAATCCCTCTCTATAGCTTTAAATGAAGCCTGGTTGAGAGGGCACAAATCGACAATTATGGATGTCTTGGTTATTTATCCTGGTTATTTTATGTTCTTACTTGTTGAAGTCACTTTATGCAGCCATATTTAACTGTCAGGGCTAGACAATACCGAACCACAATCAAAGGTTTTATCTCAGTGAGTCATTTCTTTCAAGGGTATTTAGCTAGCGGACTAAAGCGTTATATTTTTCTTAAAGTGCGTCTTGAGCCTCGTCAATACTAGCAATTAATGTAAATAGACTTGTGTTTGAGGTAGGTTATGAATGGTTGTTCTTTAAATAATAATTGGTACAAATTTATTTTTCTAGTTCGTTAATTTTGTTTTCTAGCTCTTCTTTTGCCACTGAACCTTTAATGAAACCTGAAAATAACAGCTATTTTTCCGTTACTGGTGGTTCAGGTGTCTCACAAGTTAATGAGACAGATAACCGTGAAGATAATCGACAGCATTTACGCTCATTTGATATCCGCTTTGGGCAACACTTTTCACCTAAATGGAGAATAGACTTAGTTCACGCCAATGAAGGCCATCCTTATAATCATCATCGAGACGGTTTTGCCTTGCAAGCAGCTTATGTCTTTGATGCTTTTGAATCATTTCGTCTTGAAGTGGGCACGGGTCCATATCTCTCTTTTGATACTTACAATGATGCCAATGGCGTTGAATTAAACGAGAAACGTTTGGGTCTCATGAATACTGCTTGATTTATCTTCCCCGTTGATTTTCTAGGGGAAAATGGGCATTTAAAATTTCAATGGAATAACTATGTAATGTCAGCAAGACCCAATGCCAATTCATTTTTATTTGGTGTGGGCTTTGATATTGATAATAGTAAGTTTCAATATCAACCCAACCGTAAGTCATTTTTCAATGAAGCATGGCTATCTATTATTAACGCTAAAAATAACCATGGTGGCCCTGACACTACCGTTGGCGCAAGTATTGATGTAGCAAAACGGCTTGATAGTAATATTGCACTATCCGTGGGCTACATTTATGAGGGAGGATATAACGGCGCGACCGATCACCAAGGTTTCTCGGCTCAACTTTGGAAAGTCGTACCGTTAGCCAGTGGTTTTGAAGGTCGTTTAGGGATTGGCGGTTACTTTGCCAATGATAAAGTTGAAGATAAGCATGGTTATGATCTGAAACGATTATTTACTTTCGGAATTAACTAATACCCTGAGTGGGAAGGTTACAATGGACTATATTTAGGTGGCAGCATTACCCGAGTAGCAGACCGCAAAGGTTATGAAGACGATGCAGATTTATTCCGTTTTAGTCTGGGTAAAAAATTCTGAAATGCTGATTGAGTAATCACTTCGACATCTGACCCATTTCGAATTAAGTCACGCTCAATTCGTAACACCACATGCAAGTGATTACTCCACTACCTGTTAATCATGAAGGCATAAGCACAGGCATCAATCGCAAACACAGACGCGAGTATCAATAATCGGACTTCAACCCAATCTCGCCTATGCTCATAAAATTTACCATTACAATAGTCTACCCACATAAGTAAGCCCTTCGTACACAACAGATATGTAGTGATAGTATGGGCGTCTTAGTTATTTTTGGCGGGCATAAGAACCTCCGACTAAAACTCATCATAAAAGCTTAGCCAACCTAGTTATCACTGACCAAAATTACTTTCTTCGGCAAATTTCATTGCCCCTGCGCACAATTCGAACTTTTGCTCTTTAGTTGAGGAGTCGAATTGTTTAATAAAGCGATCTAACTCGGCGCTGGTTTCTGCCGTCATCATCATTTTATCAATACCCGCTTCTCTATGTTTCGTGGCTGCTTGGCCGACTGCAGAGCCTTCGACCAGCATATTGGTTTCGCTGTAAAAGGTGCTGCACATCATTAAGCTGGCCATACCAATCGCCACCTCTGATTCAAGATACTTTGCTGTCGCCGAACCGATAAACAGACAGCTGAAAACACCGGCAAGTATTGCTTTTTTCATTAACTTTATTCCTTTCTATATGGGATTGTTTGCTCTGTTCTTTCGAGCATTATTTGCTAGAAATCGCTTGCTTTAAATAACTACTGATGATGTTAGCACGACCATTTTTTGGGCGTATGTTACCTTGCGCAGACTTGGGTTGAGCGGGGGATATTTTTAGAACAATTCAGATCTAAAAACTCCTGGCAACTCTCTTTTGGATAAAAAACGAGCTCATTTTGAGTCAGAATAGAAATTTGATGAACCTAAACGAATAAGCCACCCGTTTTAAAGCATCGCCGGGCTCGAAAGAGTGTGCCGAATAGTTATCAATCCAACACAAAAACGCCCTTCTCATCGTGCGACTCACACAATGATAAAAGGGCGGATTCTCCAGGCTTGCTTGAGCTAAGTGAGGCGTCCATAGATATACTCGCGACGAGTTACAGCAGTAACGGTACATATTCTCTGAAAGCCTCAGGTTACAATCTAACTATGAGCTTTATTAACTAATTACCTAATCAACGAAGCAACGAAGCAACGAAGCAACTAATCAAACCTATCTATCCTATAGGGGGTCAGGTCGATATCCGTTTGCTTATCTGTCACCTCCTGAGTGAGTAGCTCGGCAGTGATTGCCGACCAGGTCAGTCCCAGATGTTGATGACCGAATGAGAAAAACACATTCGATTGCTTTTTACTGCGCCCCAGTACCGGCAGGCTATCAGGCAACGAGGGGCGAAATCCCATCCAGCGCTCACCGTCGGACGCTGACGCATTACGAAACAGCTCGGGTAACAGAGCTTTACCGTGGGGGAAGAGGCAATCGGCACGAGCATCCACCGGTGGGGCCTTCAACCCGCCAAACTCTACGGTGCCAGCTAAACGGGTGCCGTCAGCCATAGGCGTGATGATGAACTTTCGCTCATAGGAAGTTACCGTACGGGACAGCTTACTCTTGTGCGGCATCATCAGATGATAACCCCGCTCGGTTTCAAGGGGCACGGAATAACCTAATTGTTTGGCAAAAGGTTTTGACCAGGCGCCGGATGCGATAATAAGCCTGTCTGTATGCCTGCTGTTACCGGAATTCATCTCCAGTGCTATGGTCGAGTTGATTTTAGCGGCTTTTATCTGTAATAACTCATCGGTAACAATCTGCCCACCGATCTGTTCGAACTTGGTTTCCAGTGCCAGGCATAATCGATAGGGGTCTTGTGTGTGCCCTACATGAGCAAAATAGAAACCATGGGTAATATTGTCGCTTAAAGAGGGCTCTAATGCTCTCACCTCGTCGCCGCTGAGAAGTTGTAGCTCAACACCCGCATCGACATAGGCTCGAAACTCTTTTTCCACTTCGGCAAGGGGCGTGCCTTCAAATACCAACAGGCCTCCATTGAGGGTCAGCAAGTGCTCACAACCACAGAACTCGGTCAATGATCTCATGGCATCGATAGCACCCAAGTTCAGCGCCTTAATCGCCGCACTATTATGTGCCCTTCGGCCCGGCAGCATATTATGCAAGAAACGCATAAACCATGGCAGTGCCTTGAAAAAGTAGCGGGGCTGGATCCGAAAGGGTCCGAGCGGATCGAGCAACATACCCGGCAGCTTAAGCAGCATAGCCGGATCGGCCAAGGGGAAGGTATGCTCGGTCGCAAAATGTCCCGCGTTGCCCTTAGAAGCCCCGGCGCCAACCCCCTCTTTGTCAATAACGGTCACATTGAAGCCTGCACGCTGTAGCTGTAATGCGGCCGATAGCCCTACTATCCCCGCCCCTATCACGGTCAGAGATCCAAGCCCATTAGTGTTATTCATCTACTTTTCTCCACAGAATATATACCACAGATTCTTCTGCACATTTTTACCGCAGATCCTTGCCACTCTTTAACAAGCAATTTCACGATAACTCCTTCCACTCTCTTTTACCAAGCGCTGTTTGCACTAACGCTTTGTACCCAATCATTCAAATAAGTTTTCAAATAACTAATTCAGATAAGTCATTCAGCTAACGCTTTGCAGAATCATAGTATTAACGCAGCATAAAGCCATCCTGAAACACGTCATTGGGATCGATAAAAAACTGATGACGGCCGGTGATAAACGAGCGCCCGGAGACCTCGGGGATCACCGCCTGTTTGCCATGAAACTCAGATTTTGACAGGGCGCTGACTAACATTCTGCCATCGACAATACTCTCTATCATCAAAGGTGTGTTCAGCTCGACTTCACCTTTAGCGTGCAGTAACGCCACTCTTCCGGCGACGCCGGTACCGGTCGGCGAGCGATCAACCTCACCGTCGGCAAAGATACAGACATGACGTGAATAGGCTTCAGGGTTGGTCACCCTGTTTGATGTAAATATCGTGCCGTAAAGAAAACTTAAATCCTCTTCGAGCGGATGTACTAAAGGATGAGCAGCCATCACGGCCTGCTTAATCCGTCTGCCGACATCGATAAGCTGAGCGACATTATCCTGTGCGCAACTGATCCCGTGGGCATCGGCGTCGACATAAGCATAATAGGCACCACCGAATCCTATGTCGTAACGCACCTCACCAACGCCCTCTACCATCACGCTGCAGTCGAGCGCCTCGGCCCATGAATCTACATTTTGAAAGCTGGCGTGAATTTCCCCCTCAACGTCCCTATGCGCCTTAGCCGTAATAAGGCCTGCCGGTGTATCGATCTTAATGACCCTAACCTCACTACCCAGCTCAATGGTTCCTGTTTCGCACGCCACTTTAACCAGTGCTAGAATGCCATGACCACACATACTGCTGTAACCTTCGTTATGTAAGAAGAGCACACCAAAATCGGCCCCTTGAGTAATTGGTTTTGTGAGCAGCGCACCATACATGTCGGCATGACCTCTGGGTTCATGCATCAATAGCTTTCGGTATCGGTCCAGATGCTCGGTGACATATTGGCGCATTTCCAGGATGTTACTGCCCTTAAGCTCGGGATAGCCGGAGGTAATGATGCGCAGTGGCTCCCCTTCGGTGTGGGCGTCGAGTGTTATGAATTGTTGACATTTTTCGGTGAATTCCGTGGGCAGATGGTTAATCAACATGTCCTACTCCTTCCTTATCTTTTGTATGCAATATATAGTATTTGGCAACCGTAAATATAATTTAAAATGAAATGGGGTTTTCTTTCCGAAAGAATTGTATACAATATACCATAAGTTTTTGGGAGAATCCAAAATTCGACACGAGTTAATCTGTTTATATAAAGTGCAAAGAGGTCTTAAACATGAAAGTAAATTGGCAAGGTGTATTCCCGGCAATCTCAACACAATTTAACGATGATGGTTCTATCAACTATGAATCGAATGCACGCATGCTCGAAGATCTCATTAACGATGGTATCGACGGCATTATTGCGCTGGGGACGATTGGTGAAAATGCCTCTTTGAGTAGTGAAGAGAAGCGTAAATTTATCAAGCATACCGTTGAAACCGTCAATGGTCGTATTCTGGTACTTTCAGGTTGTACTGAAAATACCGCAGAGCAAGCCGCTCAATATGCACAAGATGTCGAAAAGCTTGGGGTAGATGGGCTTATGCTACTTCCGGCCATGGTCTACCGCGGAACAGACCGTGAAGTTGTCGCTCATTATCAATACGTCGCTCGCTCGACTACACTGCCTATCATGATCTACAACAACCCGGTGGGATATGGCGTCGACATAAACCTGGAGATGACGGCAATTCTTGCACATGAGCAGAACATAGTCGCAATTAAAGAGTCGACTACCGATACCCGCCGCCTGACTGAGCTGCAGAGCCGTTTCGGTGAGCGCTTCAACATCTTGTGTGGCGTGGATGATATTGCCCTTGAAAGTATCTTCCTCGGCGCTACGGGTTGGATATCGGGTCTGACTAACGTCTTCCCCCGTGAATCTGTAACACTTTTCAGGCTGGCTCGTGCAGGCCGTATCGAAGAAGCCCGTGAGATCTACCGCTGGTTTATGCCTCTGCTACGCTTAGACACGATTCCGACTCTGGTTCAGTGCATTAAATTTGCAGAGCAAATCGTCGGTCGCGGCAGTGAAAATGTGCGTATGCCACGCATGACCTTAATTGGTGAAGAGCGTGCATACGTTGAAACACTGATGCAAGAAGCGATGGCGAACCGTATCGATCTGGACAAGTACAACCTGGACTAATTCTTAACCTGATAAATATGACAAAATCAGACTAATTAAAAAATAGCCAAAAGCCTGCTCCCCTCATTGATCTCTGGGTGAATAAACAAGATTAATAATCACCCGATTTCAATGCTTACCCTACATTCAGGGGAGAGGCAAAATGGAGTAAGAGTGAGATGTTAAAAGGTACCTTCTTTTGCGTCGATGCTCATACCTGCGGCAACCCGGTTCGTTTGGTCACCAGTGGCCACCCGAACCTTAAGGGTCGCAATATGAGTGAAAAGCGACAAGACTTTCTCAACCACTATGATTGGATCAGAAAGGCGTTAATGTTTGAACCCAGAGGCCACGATATGATGTCGGGGGCTTTTTTGTATCCTCCCTGCAGTGACAATGCCGACGCCTCCATCCTTTTTATCGAAACAAGTGGTTGCCTGCCCATGTGTGGACACGGCACTATCGGCACCATCACCGCCGCTATCGAATCGGGTCTGTTAACGGCCAGAGAGCCGGGCAAACTTGTCATCGATGTTCCCGCGGGTCAGATTAATATCGAGTATCAGCAGACAGGTGAGAAAGTAGACTGGGTCAAGATATATAACGTCCCCGCTTATCTGGCTCACCGCGATGTGATCTTAGATATTCCGGGACTGGGACCGCTTAAAGTCGATGTATCCTACGGTGGTAACTACTATGTCATCGTCGAACCTCAGACAAACTTCCCCGGTTTAAGGCTGTGGTCTGCTGCCGATATTCTTCGCTGGAGCCCCATCGTTCGCCAGGTTGCTGACGAACAGCTCAGCTGTGTTCACCCGGACGACCCTACCGTCAGCGGTGTCTCTCACGTTTTATGGACGGGAAATACTATCAGTGAAGGGTCCGATGGTGCCAATGCCGTGTTCTATGGCGACAAAGCTATCGACCGCTCCCCTTGCGGCACAGGTACCAGTGCCCGACTCGCGCAGCTTTACGCCAAAGGCGAACTCGAGGTCGGCGACCAATACACCCATGAAAGCATCATCGGCAGTCAATTTATCGGCCGGATAGAGGCCGCTACAACTGTAGGTGACTACATAGGCATCATGCCGAGTATTCAGGGCTGGGCCAGGATCACCGGGAAAAATGCCATCACAGTCGATGACAGCGACCCCTACGCATTCGGATTTCAAGTGGTATAGCAGAGCAGCTTTCAGTCAACCCGACTACTCAAACAGAATCATCAGGAACGATTATGACAGACGCAATAAAGAGAAAAATTACCGGACAACATTTTATCGATGGCAAATGGACCGGTCAGGCCGATGCCTTTAACAGCTTCGACCCTGTCAATAACACTAAGCTCGACTGGCAATTTGCCAACGCCTCAGAGGATGAGGTTGCTCAGGCGGCCACAGCGGCGAATGTGGCCTTCACTCAATATCGCTCGAAGAGTCCGACCCAGAGAGCTGATTTTCTAGAGGCGATTGCCGAAGAGATCCAGGCCGATACCGATGCCATCACCACGGCCGCCCATGCCGAAACAGGCCTTCCTATGGCGCGTCTGCAGGGTGAAACCGGCAGAACATGTACTCAACTAAACATGTTCGCCAATCGTCTGCGTGAACCACTCGAGCCACGCTTCGTCGACTTGGCTAACCCGCAGCGCACCCCACTCCCCAAGGCCGATACCCGATTGAGTGTATTACCTCTGGGCCCTGTCGCAGTATTTGGTGCATCAAACTTTCCATTAGCCTTCTCAACCGCCGGTGGCGATACGGCATCAGCCTTAGCTGCGGGTTGCACCGTTGTAGTTAAGGGCCATCCGGCCCATGCAGCGACGAGTGAACTCGTGACGCGTGCCATCGAAAAGGCTGTCGTTCGCTGTGATATGCCACAAGGAGTATTCAGTCTGCTACAGGGTAGTACGCCCCAGGTTTCAACAGCCTTGGTCACCCATAATGCAATTAAGGCGGTCGGCTTTACCGGATCACTGAAAGTGGGCCGCATCTTGTCTGACTTGTGCGCCGCCAGAGCCGAACCGATTCCGTTTTATGGCGAGCTGGGTTCAACCAATCCGCAGTTCCTGTTACCCGGCATCTTGTCTGCTCAGGCCGAGCAATTAGCTACTACACAGGTTCAATCTATGATGATGGGACACGGTCAATTCTGTACCAGCCCCGGCGTTATCGTGGCGCAAAAGGGAGAAGCGCTTAATCGCTATATCGCGACCATGACAGAAAACCTGGCCCCTCTGCCTGCTGCGGCCATGCTGACACCCGGTATCGCGGCCACCTATCAGGCGCAACTCGAATCATTACTCAACAACCCCGCCGTCACCCTGATAGCACAGGGGCAGTCGGCCGAAGCGGCTCACCATACCCGTCCGAGCGCGATTCGAGTTTCGGCTGATGACTACTTAAGAAACAGCGAACTGCAGCAGGAGATCTTCGGTCCATGCGCCATCCTGGTAGAGTGTGAAAACACTGCACAGATACTGCGTATTGCCAACGCTCTGGAGGGCCAGCTAACGGCGACCATTCATGGCAGTGAGCAAGAGTTGGCCGAGCAGCCAGAATTGATTGAAGCTGTCGCCTACAAGGTCGGGCGTATCATCTTCAACCAGATGCCTACTGGAGTCGAGGTGTGTCACTCAATGAACCACGGCGGTCCGTATCCAGCCAGCACCGATAGCCGCAGTACCTCTGTTGGCAGCGATGCCATGAAGCGCTTCGAGCGGCCAATCTGTTATCAGAATATGCCTCAAGCCCTATTACCCGATGAGCTAAAGAGTGATAATCCTAAGGTGATCAGCTTTTAATCTGACTTAAACTCACTTCGCAGGTATCAAAATAGATAAAGGGAACACTGTTTCCCTTTATTTATACTTGCTTTAACGGTAATCTTAGGCGGACTAAATAGAATAACGAATAGATAGAAACGGAAAATATGAGCCGATCTACACCAATTATCCATAAAACGCGCACGCAAGTCGTTGTAGAGGTCCTAAGGGAAAAAATTCTATCTGGTGATATTGCTGCTGGTGAACCCCTTCGTCAAAGTGCTTTAGCCGATGAGCTCAACGTCAGTCGGATCCCCGTCAGAGAAGCCCTATTACAGTTAGAAGCCGAAGGATTAGTCAAATTTGAAGCTCATAAAGGCGCTACTGCCACAGAGTTATCGGTTGAACAAGTCACCGAGCTCTTCGAACTTCGTGCACTTATTGAAACAGACCTTCTGGCAAAGGCTATTCCTAAGCTGGAAGATGAAGATCTGCTAAAGGCAGAAAAAGTACTCGATGAGCTGGAATCTGCATTTAAGCAAGAAGACGCTGTCAGTACCTGGAGTGAACTCAATACTCGCTTCCACACCTGCTTATATAGCCCGGCAGACCACCCTCATACATTGGAAGTGGTTCATGGCCTGAACACAAATTGTGATCGCTATATCCGTTTACAGCTACTCCTTGCTGGCGGAATACCACAAGCAGAACAAGACCATAGAGAGTTACTCAGTCTTTGCAAGAATAAAGATACCGACAAGGCTGTCGAATTGCTACGAGCGCATATTTTACATGCAGCCAAAGCCATTCGTGAACTCGTCGCCCAACAAGTGGCTTAGATCACTGTTGGTTAGCTTACGACTTGCTAAGCTTAATTAATTACGTTTGATAAGGCAGAGCCAAGGTTCTGCCTTTTTATTTGAGAGAATTACAGATGCAGTACGCCACTATCACAGGTTGGGGAAAATGTGTTCCACCAGCAACCCTGACTAACCATGACCTTTCCACTTTTATTGAAACATCTGATGAATGGATAAAACCACGCACAGGCATCAGCCAGCGTCACATCAGCCATGTTGATACCTCTGAGCTCGCATCTGTAGCGGCGCAGCGTGCACTAGCTGCGGCCGGCATCGATGGCAGCGAGTTGGATATGATCATCCTCGCTACCGCAAGTCCGGATACCTTGATCCCGAATATCGCCTCCACGGTACAGGCCAATGTAGGCGCTTCATGTGCTGCTTTTGATATCAATGCCGCCTGTAGTGGTTTCTTATATGGACTTGGTCTGGGTAGTGCTCAAATTAAGAGTGGCCAATGTAAAAAGGTACTGGTTATCGGTGCCGAGCGTCTCTCTTTCTACCTCGATTGGTCACGCCGTGAAACTGCCGTACTTTTCGGTGATGGCGCAGGCGCAGTTGTACTTGAGGCGACAGACGAAGCTATCGGCATTTTAGGCTACGAGCTTAACAACGATCCTGCCGGTCGCGATATCCTCAAAGCAGGCTTCGGTACTGCAATGGACAGATTCAATGCTGCGTCATTAGACTTCTATATTGAGTTCAATGGTCAGGAGATCTTTAAGCGCGCTATCGCAGGCATGGGTAAGCTGAGTAAGAAAGTACTCGAGAAGTGTGACACTTCTAAAGATGATGTTGATTGGGTTATTCCTCATCAGGCGAACGAGCGTATTATCGATACCCTTATCAGCCGTATGAAGATCCCGAAAGAGAAAGCAATTGTCAACATTGCCAACTACGGCAATACGTCGGCGGCAACGATCCCTATCGCCATCTGTGATGCACTTGAGCAAGGTAAGATTAAGCCTGGTCAGACAATACTCTCTTGTGCATTTGGCGCAGGACTTACCTCTGCTGCGGCATTAATTAAGTGGGGCGATAGAGTCACGCCAATTAATGAGAGCGATGCAGAGCTGCCTCCATGCGATAAAACCGGCATCGAGTTAGTCAGTAAGGCTGTAAAGCACTTCTGCGGCTAATTCCTTAGCTCGTAAGCACAATAAAAAACACCAGCCTAAGTGCTGGTGTTTTTATTTAGTGTTTAGGGCTTGTCTGCTGGCGTCAGTTATAACCACGTACGTAGATAGAGGTCACCTCATCACTGCATAGGGTTTCATTGAAAAGGGTCGCCAATACCGGCTCGTCGCTTTTAATCAGCGCACATTGAACAAACTCACCAATCTGATCGATTAAATGGTTGTTCTGATCATTTTTTAAAATATGCTTATTTTCCATGGTATCGCCTCTTCATAAATGAGTTACGCCCTACTGATACCATCTCATTGATTCAACCAGGTTGATATCACACCAATTTAAACATGAACTTAACTAGACAGATCTTAAAAATTCAGTAAAAACTTCGTGAGTTCAATCAGTAACCGGACAAGTGTCGAAGTTCAATTAAACATCAATACTTCTGAGTTTTAAATATAAATATTTAAAACTTTAGTTTTATTCAGCTAAAACTAATCAGAGTAAGTTTGAAAGCTATTTCAGGAGAAGTCCCGCTTTTTATACCAATCAGTATAAGAAAGTGATCTACTCAGAGTTATTTTTGGCAAACTAATTCAAGGCGAATAGATGATTCAATGGTGATCCCTTGTGAAGCTATTCAACGAGGAAGTAGGCAGCCAAAAACACTCCTGAATGGCGAGTTTTAGCGCTTCTTATGCTGCGTTAACGAGCTTAAACCTAGTTAAACTATGTTCTTCACTCGCTGCCTTGCCTCAGAAGCGCTAAACTCTCGCTGAGCGATCACATCTTTATACTGATTGGTATTAGACAAAAAAATGCCAGTCAATCGACTGGCATTCTTATCTCACTGATGCTTATGGATAAAGCATTAGATACTGGCTAAGATCTTAGACACACTGTCTTTAGCATCGCCAAATAGCATTTCCGTGTTGTCTTTAAAGAAGAGCGGGTTCTGTACACCGGCATAACCAGTCGCCATCGAGCGTTTGAAGACAACTACGTTCTCAGCATTCCACACTTCCAGTACCGGCATCCCCGAAATCGGGCTACCAGGCTCTTTCGCTGCAGGGTTAACCGTGTCATTCGCACCAATAACCAGTACCACATCGGTATCGGCGAAATCATCGTTGATCTCGTCCATCTCCATCACGATATCATATGGCAGTTTAGCTTCGGCCAATAACACGTTCATGTGGCCAGGCAAACGGCCCGCAACAGGGTGAATAGCAAATCGGACATTCACACCACGCTGACGCAGTTTCTGAGTGATCTCTGCAACCGGATACTGAGCCTGCGCAACCGCCATACCATAACCAGGGGCAATGATAACGTTACGTGCATTTTTCAGCATATCGGCGACATCATCGGCCTGCACTTCACGGTGCTCGCCCTGATCAGCAACCCGCTCTAGCACTGTGCCACCTTCGGTACCGAAGCCACCTAAGATAACAGAGATAAATGAGCGGTTCATCGCTTTACACATGATGTAAGAGAGGATTGCACCCGAGCTACCCACTAACGCACCGGTAATGATCAACAGATCGTTACCTAGCATGAAACCTGCAGCCGCTGCCGCCCAACCCGAGTAGGAGTTCAACATAGAGACAACCACAGGCATATCCGCGCCGCCAATAGCCGACACTAAGTTATAGCCAAATACGAAGGCTACCAGCGTCATGATAACCAAGGCTCCAATCGCATCGGTTTGCATGTAGTAGGCACCTAAGATAACCGAAACCGCTATCATGCCCAGGTTCAACCAATGTGCACCAGGCAATGCTTTAGGCGCACTGTTTACCAAGCCACGAAGCTTAGCAAACGCCACCACAGAACCGGTAAAGGTTACCGCACCGATAAAGATACCGAGAAACACTTCAACGTCATGAATGGTTTTGGCCACAGGATCGATTTGACCCGTCACTGCATCCATCAAGGCACCGTGATCCAGTGTGCTCGAGAAGCCCACCAAGACGGCCGCCATACCAACAAAACTGTGTAAGATTGCCACCAGCTCAGGCATTTCGGTCATCTCGACTTTCAGTGCTAAACGCACACCGATAGCCGCACCTATGGCCATTGCACCGGTAACAATCCAGCTGTTACCCTCAATTTGAGTACTGGCAAGGGTCGCAACAATCGCGATAACCATACCGATAATACCCAAGATATTACCGCGTTGAGCGGTTTCCTGCTTACTTAAGCCTGCAAGACTGAAGATAAACAGGACTGCAGCAACCAAATAAGCTGCACTTAATAATCCTATAGACATGTTCGTCAATCCCCTTAGTCTTTACGGAACATTTTCAGCATACGCTGAGTGACGGTGAAACCACCGGCAATGTTAATCGAGGCAATGAGTATCGCAATGCCGGACAAGACCAGCACCGCCGTGCTATCACTGTTCATCTGCACCAGGGCACCGACAACGATGATGCCACTGATCGCGTTGGTTACACTCATAAGAGGGGTATGCAGTGAATGGCTCACATTCCAAACTACGTAGTAACCGACGACACATGACAGCACAAATATGCTGAAGTGCTGTAGGAAATCTGCAGGCGCAGAACTAGCAACTAACCCGAACAGGCCGGCTGCAACAGTAGCAATGGCAGGTTTGATCCAAGGGTTCTTTTTCTTCTCGACCACTTCGACCGGTGCTTCCTCAGCTTTAGCTTGAGGTTGCGCACTAACCTGAATTGCAGGTGGCGGGAAAGTTATCTCACCATCTTTAACCGCAGCTACACCACGGATAACCTCATCATCGAAGTTAATCTCATAGTTGCCGTCTTTCTCAGGCACCATTAACTTAAGCAAGTTGACTAAGTTGGTACCGTATAACTGACTCGCTTGCGTAGGCAGGCGGCGTGAAAGCTCTGTATAACCGATAATGGTGACATCGTTGACTACAGCGACTTCACCGGGAACGGTCAGTTCGCAGTTACCGCCATTGGCCGCAGCCAAGTCGACAATGACACTGCCGGGCTTCATTAAGCCAACCATATCTTCGAGGATAAGCTTAGGCGCAGGCTTGCCCGGGATAAGTGCTGTGGTAATGATAATATCGACATCTTTGGCCTGCTCACGGAACAGCGCCATTTCAGCATCGATAAACTCTTTACTCATCACTTTGGCGTAACCATCACCTGAACCCGATTCCTCTTCGAAATCAAGTTCCAGGAATTCGGCACCCATAGAGTTAATTTGCTCTTTCACCTCAGGGCGAGTATCGAAAGCACGAACGATCGCACCTAAGCTACCGGCAGCACCTAATGCTGAAAGACCGGCAACACCGGCACCGATAATCAATACTTTTGCCGGCGGCACTTTACCCGCGGCAGTGATTTGACCGGTAAAGAAGCGACCAAAATGGTTCGCTGCTTCGATGACGGCGCGATAGCCATCAACGTTTGCTAAAGAGCTACGTGCATCGAGAGACTGGGCACGAGAAATACGTGGCACCATGTCCATTGCGAGCAGGTTAATCCCTTTAGCCTTAAACTTTTCCAGTAGCTCTGGGTTCTGGGCTGGCCATACAAAACTTGCAACTGTCGAACCGGCTTTCATTAAATCGGTTTCGTCAACGCCAGTGTCTGCATTAATACCAGGTGCATTGACCTTTAGTACGAGATCAGCTTGAAACGCTTGTTCGAGGCTAACAACCTCTGCACCCGCTTCTTGATACGCTTCATCTTTGAAGTTAGCCGCCTCTCCGGCACCGCTTTGTACCACAACACTGAAGCCTAATTTCTTAAGCTGTATCACAGTGGCTGGTGTCGCGGCTACCCGGCTCTCCTGCGCGAGGATCTCCCTTGGTATTCCGATTTGCATAGTTATTTCCTGGTGTCGATAGTAATGTTTTCAACTGCTGTTACCGATAAACCTAACCCGGTAATACAATTGCTAATATTTATATTTTCATGACCAAAGCAACTAAATAGGGCGAGTCGCTACCGCTAAAAGTGACTAAGCATTCAGCCAAGCGTGTCATAAAACCTATCAACAATACCAAGATATTTGCGTTATGGGTCAATAATTTTCATTTTTTGAGGCTAAGGTCAATTATTTTTAGGTTCAGGTTTGTTAGTGATGCCCTGTCAATCACCATCTGGTCTTACTTATTAACAATTGTTATCGGTTTCATCTACATGGAGTGAGTATTTATTTGGATTTCTCAGGATAAATCGATTAAGACCAAAGTTATTTCTACCCATTGTTCTCAAAATCAGGTTAATCGGAATAGTTTACCTGGCAGTGGAGTTAATTGAGCCAGGTGACGGCAAGGAATATGCCGGAAGGACAAGAAATTCTGGCTCAGACGCGTGCCTCATCCCAGTAAATTTGTTGTTTGAAATGAACGGCCAGACGAAGGTTCAGATCATTAAAGCTTGGCAGAGACTCCTCGAGCCCGGTTAAACATGACCAGACAAAACGATGGCAGTTATTGTCGAACAGATCATATTCCCGATATTGAAAAATGGCAGATTCTGCACGTTCGAGTACACCGGCATCGATGAGTGGTTGGTGATCATGACTGCAGGCGATATAGATCTTGGTCCCGGTTCTGCCCGCCAGAAAGCGGTCTGTCGAGACGGCGCGGATTAAGCCGTTTCCATGAAGCTCAATAAGAATATGGTCGTCGAGCCAGATCCCGGTATGTTCAATCAAGCCAAAGACGAAACAGCAGATAATGGCGCCGGGTTGCGGTGTAACCTGTTTATGACCCGGATGCCACAGACTCGGCTTTAATGCGACATGTTGACCCTCTTCAGGCATAGACGGCGCCTTCCCCATACGGCGCTTATGCTCCAGCTGATGCCGTTTTTCTCGTCTGTCGGCCAGCATCACAGCACCTAAGGTTGCACCGCCAAGCCAGATTAAGGGTAATGCCATATCAGTCACTCCAGCTCACTTCACTTCCCCTGACAGTAAATCTTTAAATGAAGGCTGTGAATGAGAAAAATGTAAGATTTTTTTACCTGACCTTACTCATTGCGGGCCAACGACCCATTTCATCTCATCACCGAAAAATTGATAAAACAAGCGCTATACACTAGCTTTTACAATACAAGTTAATAATAGGAAGACTATGAAAGGCATTATTTTTTCAGAGTTTATCTCACTCGTTGAAGACAAATTTGGTCTTGAGACATGCCAAAGCATGCTGGATGAAAACGAAGATCCCGGTATCTACACCAGTGTGGGAACTTACGATCATCGGGACCTGATAAAACTAATTAACAGCCTAAGCAAGTTAACCGGTATCTCCTGCGCCGATCTGCAACAGGTATACGGCGAGTCGGTGTTCAACCAGCTATTTAAGAGCATGCCTGAACTCGAGGGAAAATATGACAATACTTTCAGCTTTATTAAGAGTGTCGAAGCATCGATTCATATTGAGGTGAAAAAACTCTACCCTCAGGCGAAACCACCCAGGTTTAGTTTCATATCACAATCCGCCTCCGAACTGGTGATGGACTATCATTCTGCACGTTGTTTATCTCATGTCTGCTTCGGTTTGATTAATGGGTGTGCCAACCATTTCAACCAGACTGTCACTATTGACATGGCGCCACTATCCCAAGATAGCTCGGAAGTGCGTTTCACTATCACCTATGTTTAACCGCTCACTCAGCCCTTACTAAAGTCAGGAGTACAAACAACACGATTATTAAGGTTAGGAGTACTAAATTCAAAATTACTAAGGTTAAGAGTTATCAATAGGGTCATTAAGTATGCCGGAAGATGAAAAGGCGGATTTACATAAACAGATAGCACTACTTACCAAAAAGGTGCACAGAGAGCACCAGACCAAGCTCGCGGCTGAAAAGCTGCTGGAAGAGAAGAGTCGTGAGCTTTACCTTGCCCAAAAAATATTAGAAGACAATCTATTCATCATTAAGAACCGTTCAGAGCAGGACATCGCCCTACTGCATTTGAAGACCCATTTAGAATCGGTGCTACTCGACTTCACCCAGATGTTTCTAAAACAGCACCCATCTGGCGAACATCTCCAGCGGTTGGTCGATGAACTGGCCGACATTGAGCACATTCACTCGTGCAGGTTAAACTTAACCGCATCCGACGGCTCACTCATTAATGGCCGGTTTATCGCAGGAGCCCCCACCAGCTGGCAACATGAAACAACACAGGAAAACTTATGTCACTGGAGCGATGAGGGTCATCAACTCAGCGTGTTCATTAAGGGAGGCACCCGGCACCTGGGGGCATTACAGGTCGAATTGAATACTCCAAAACCCTGGCAAGAGACCATAGAAAAGCAGCTACTCCTGTTTTGCGATATGCTCCACTCTGCCTACCAACGTCAGGCACTATTGAATCGCACTCTGGAGGAGAAGCGCAGAGCCGAGTACTCTGAGCGAACAGCAAGAGATTTTGTGGCCATGATAAACCATGAGCTACGCACCCCACTCAGTGGGTTACTGGGCAGCGCGGATCTGATGCGCGATACCCAAATGACGACCCATCAGCAACAGCTGCTTAAGACGATGCACCAATCCGGTGAACTACTGGAGGTGATAATCAATGATCTGCTCGATATCAGTAAGATGAATGCCGGTATGCTCAAAATCATAGATACAAAATTCAGTCCCGAGCAGCTGTGCTCAATGATCCAGAACATATTTACAACTAAGACCGCAGAGTTAGGCCTGGCTTTTGAACTAACATTCGATGAACACATTCCCGCCCGGTTGCTAGGCGATCCGGACCGCATTAAACAGCTCTTTGTAAACCTGATAGGTAATGCAATCAAATTTACCGATCAGGGCAAGATATCGGTAAAGGTCGATTGGGTGCAGGAGATGTTTCATTTTACGATATCGGACTCCGGCTGCGGGATCCCCAAAGATAAACTGGCACACATCTTTGAACCTTTTTTTCAGGTTAACAATGCCAGCAATCGCCCCCATGAAGGCACAGGATTAGGTTTAGCAATCTGTAAACTTCTGGTCGACGAAATGAAGGGAGAGATAAGCCTCGAAAGCAGCGAAGATGAAGGTACACAGTTCTCGGTCAGGCTACCGCTAAAGGCAACAGACGATACGGAAGATGTCACCGAGGATGAAGAGATGGACGTCACTCTGGAGAGGCTGACCGTATTAGTTGTCGAAGACAGTGAAGTGAACCGATTACTTATCTCCATGATGCTCGATAAGCTAAAGATCAAACCCTATCTCGTCAACAACGGTCAGCAAGCCATTAACTTTTTGGCCGATAAACCTGTCGATATAGTGTTGATGGACTGCAGAATGCCTATCGTCGATGGCTTCGAAGCAACCAGGAGACTAAGGCACTCGGGATATCGTCAACCTATCATAGCGCTGACTGCGGGTACCACGACCCTAGAAATCGATAAGTGTTTCGAGAGTGGCATGGATGAGATCATCAATAAACCATACAAGCTGATAGATATCAAAAGGGTGCTGATCAAATGGTATCAAAGAATCAACCAGCCATCAGGATAGGTGACACAGTTCAGCGACGGTCACCTGATGCAAATCTCCTAAAGCGGCAACCTGAGCGAGCAGGAGTTCACCACAGGCTAAGGCATCGACGAGTGCATTATGGGCCGCATACACGGGTAAACCAGAGTCAGGATAGGTGACACAGTTCAGCGACTGTCACCTGGTGCAAATCTCCTAAAGCTGCAACCTGAGCGAGCAGGAGTTCACCACACGCTAATGCATCGACGAGTGCATTATGGGCCGCATACACGGGTAAACCAGAGTCAGGATAGGTGACACAGTTCAGCGACTGTCACCTGGTGCAAATCTCCTAAAGCTGCAACCTGAGCGAGCAGGAGTTCACCACAGGCTAAGGCATCGACCAAAGCGTTGTGAGCAGCATAAACGGGTAAACCATATCGCGCCCGGCATGCCCCCAACCTTAGCGTCCCCTCTTTCAATACATCTTGTTTGCGAAGTAAACGCTTACGTTCAAGGGCCAAGGTATCGATAGCCAGCAACTTTATCGACTCTCCCGTGACCTGCTTAATTGCCACCTGTAAGAAACCTAGATCCAATGGAGAATGATGAGCGACCAACAATTTTCCTCTGGTACGTTCCAGGAACCATTCAATAGCCGAATCGATAGAGACACCCGCTTGTAGCTGATGATCGACGATACCGTGAATGGTTGCACTCTGGCCGACACTGCCGTTTATCTGAATCAACTTCTGTTCGGCGCGACTGAGTTGCAACTGGCCTTTCTCTATAGGAATTAAGCCGATGCTCAGAATCTGATCGCTATTAGGGTCTAAGCCTGTCATTTCAAGATCGACAGCCATCAAAGATGACTCAGAAAAGATCTGACCAACCGCGGGCATTTGAGAGCGATAATACTGTTTAGTCGAGTCCGAACGGCTCAAAAAAGCTCTCCAGCACAGTTGTGAGCGTAAAGCGAAACCCATCACCACCTAAAAGGTCCTCGTAAATTTAAGCTTTATCCCGGCCTGAGCATCATGCACCACCTTAAACGCGTCCCGTAACTGATGGCGAACCAATGATGAAAGGTTCTGTGGTTTAAGATAATTAGACAAGTCTAACGAGTGAGTGTATTGATAGCCTTGATTAGACAGGCGCATATGGGCAATAAATTCATGGGCATCAGCAAGATTCAATGCATCTTTACGATTGATGATGTTGCTCTCCATTAATGCACGAATACGTTTTGCCGTATTCACCTCTTTTATTCCGGCCGACAGCGCATATACCCGGGCGATATCGTTTATCAGCGCATTGCCCTTGTGTTTCAGATCTATTCCCTTCACCTCACGTCCGTCTCGCTCGAGCACAAACTGTTTGAAAAAACCTAACGGTGGCGACTCCTGCAATGAGTTGTTGGTCATTCCGGCAAGGAAAATATCATTGTCTTTAGTCTCCGCTAACACTTTGTCCTGCAGACTATCGAACAGAGAACTCGGCCCGTAGATAGAACGCATATCGAAGAAAATACTCGCATGCATTAACGCCTTAGGCTCCGGGGTATTAACCCACTTATCGAAGCGCTGTTGCCATTGAGTCAGGGTCAGACGCCACTTAGGGTTTTGCGCCATGATGTCGCCGGGGCAATAGATATAACCACATCGGTCCAGGCCGTTACACACCGCCTTGGTCAAGGTTTCAAAATAACCAGCGGCCTCTTCATCAGGTTCATGAGCGAGCAACAAACCATTGTCCTGATCCGAACACGCCGCCTGATCTTGTCGCCCCTGCGAGCCAAATGCCAACCAGCAGAAGGCCATGGGGGCCTCTCCCAGGATCTGTTGATTTAAGACGATAAGTCGCCGTGTCAGGGCATCGGTCACCGAGGTTAGTACCCGACCTATCTCCTCCGCTCTGGCATCCGCGCTGATAAGATTCTGCAACAAGAGCGGGATCTGCTTACTCACAGCGATCAGGCTTTCAAGATCATTTTGCCGCTCTATCTCACCTATCAAAAGCAGAGGTTGTGAGCTTTGACCACGTAAGATGTCGGTGCTGGTCAATACACCAACCGCTCGGTCATCGTCCACTATCGGCAGATGATGAATACTATGCTCACTCATCAGTAGCATGGCTTCAAATACCAGCGAATTTGATGTCAGGGTTTTGGGCTTTGTCGTCATCGCCTGATGCACGGGCAGGCTTCCCTCTAGCCCTTCGGCTAAAACCCGGTTTCTCAAGTCTCTGTCGGTCAAGATCCCACTGAGCTTGTTGTTATCTATCACTAACACAGATGAGACCCGCGCCGAGCGCATTTTTCGGGCGGCTTCGCTGACTGTCGCATTAAAGTCGATAACCAGAGGGTCACCCGACATTAAGGAGCTGACCCGATTGGTGGTTAACTCCTTGGCCTTGAAACGGGTCTGATGACGCAGGCGTTTAGCGAAGGCGCGGTTAAAGAAGCGATCGAACTCCCTGCTCTCTACACGCAGGTAATCGAAAGTATCGGGATCCAGGTGATACACCAGACCATCTTCGAGGATCCGAACCCTGTTACTCACCTTTTCACCGGATAACAGGGAGGGAAAACCGAAGTAATCTCCCTCGCCTAATCTATCCAGTAACTCACCATCATTATCTCTCACCTCAAATGCGCCGCTGCGTACGATATATAACTGAGGGTGACTCTCATCGAGGGGGACAAACGCGGATAATTTACTGTAGTAGCCAACGCTCAGACTTTTACAGCAACGTTCGAGTGTCGCGAGGTCCAGTGTATCAAAAGGCACCTGCGCCTTGATAAACTCGGTAATGGGTTGAAGTTCACTTGCATCCATAGACTGTCACCAGAAAAAGCGGAAGTAGATACTGATAGTAAAACTATACCTAATTCAAAAAGGTACAGGTATTCGACTTATGGAGCAGTTGGAGAGTTTAATGAAAGCAATAAAGATATGAACAGAAAAAGTTCAGCCAAAATATCCCTGAGAACCTCACTTTCTTATACCATAGATATTTCAGCATCTTCAGCCTGAATACGAGTCAGGTTAAGGATTTTTTGCTCCATACATAGAAATAGTGCCCTCCGCTGATGAAGGCCATCGCGATCAGTGACCACATACCCACTTGAAAACTCTGCGGGGTTAGGAAGGGGGAAACCTTATCGGTTAACAGTATTAACGCAAAGGTAATTTGAACGAAGGTACTCGCCTTTCCCCAGATACTAGGGGTCACCTCATAACTGCCAGACTGCCAGTGATAGAGAAGTGCGCCACACACAATCAAGAAATCCCTTATCACGACTACCATGGCCACCCACCATGGCAATATACCCACTATCGCAAAAGAGACATACACACTGACCAGCAGCACCTTATCGGAAATAGGATCGACAATAGCGCCATAACAACTGACGGCATTTAACTTACGTGCCAGGAAGCCATCGACGCCATCACTGAGCCCGGCAATCAATGCAATCCATAACACGGTGCCATAGTCTTCGTTCAAGATCATCAGACAGATGGGAACAGCCAGAATCAGGCGCAATGTCGTCAACATATTTGGAAGCTGCTTGATTACTGAACTGTCCATAACTTATTAACCATCCTGGATTAAGTTTTCCTATCTTTATTATATCCGCTCCGACTCAAAGTGCTCGTTTAAGCGGTTTAACAATAACGTTTTTTCGATTTAACCTTCCCTTGATACAACCTTTCCGCATTGGCTTATTACAATTTTTTAGTCATATAGATGCGGCTCGGTTCGAGAGTCGCTACCGGTAAAAAGAGCGCAACCTAAGACGAAATCAGTATATCAGTTTACCCTCAAGCCGATTTTTCAATGCTTGTACGGCGGGCATAGATTGACGATGAGCAGGCATAGTACTAATTGTGTTCAATCCGTTTTGATATGCCGTTTGTGCGTCACCATAACGCATCAGCCGATGTAATATCTCTCCCTTTCTGAGCTGCCAACGAGGCAGAGCCTCTACATCATCAGGCAAGAGTTCAATGGCCGCGAGGGCTAACTGAGTCTCGCCCAGCTCCTGATAAGTGTCAACCAGGAGATCTATCAAACTGACCATAGGCCCCAGCCTGTCTATCCCGTCATTGAGTCCGTCAATGGCCTTGCTAATCCCCTCGCTTTCTATCGACTTGGCCATCATCGCACGCTCAATAAACTGATCCGGGGTGGGCCTGTTTAACAGGCTCATAAAAATATCCATCTCATCCACGGCTTGTTCGTACTCTTCCAGCGCACTATATGTTCTGGCCAGATTCAGTCTGGCCGACTTATACCTGGGATCTAACTTTATCACCTTAGAGAGCAAGGTTTTCGCCTCATCCGGCATACCTGACTGCAGTCGCATGCGTCCCATGTAAAACCAGATATCCAGGCGTAATTTATCATCATGGGTGTATTTCAGGGCAGTTTGAAAATCACGCCAGGCTAAGTCCCAATGCCGGTTATCACTGTGAAGTTCTCCCCGCTTGAGATACAGGTGCGCATCATTTGTCTGTGAATTGAGCAAGTAATCATAGTGCTGCACACGCAGGTCTACATCTACGTGCGCCACAGATAAACCGGAGCAAGTCAACGTCAGCAATAAGATCACAGCCTTATAGAGTCCCTTCATGACTAAGGCACCGTTACCGACCCCGAGGTCATCACATCATTGAAGCTATCGCCTGCTCGCTCGATGTTGATAACCGTAAAAGTGAAAACATCGCCGCTTTGAGCCGCCACCTTAGATAACTTCAAACTGACGGAACCGTTTGCGCCCGTTGTCCCCGACACCATCGACGTCGAACCATCGGCTAAGGCCCAGTTACCGCTCACCTTGGCTCCAGATGCGACGCTTCCCGAGTCATCAATCACAGATACCTGAGCCGTAATATCATAGTTACGCCCCTTCTTTTTGAGAGAGAGTGAGACATCATCGGCCTGTAATACCGCAGGCGCTGCTATGGTGGTCGTCACCGCGACCTCTTGTGAGAAGGATGACTCTTCGACACCATCGCTGGCCGTTATGACATAGTAATAACTGGTGTCCGCCACCACCGAACTATCGAGATAATTCGTCACGAGCGATTGAACCAGCGGGATATAGCCGCTGCCGGATACGAGCGAACGGTAGATGTTATAGCTGATCGCGTGAGCCACACCTGTCCAGTTGAGCTCAACCTGACTGCCATTGAAACTGGCACTGACACCCGTTGGTGCACTGAGACCATCACAGGCCGTGGCATCGGAGCGAATACAGTCACTGGTTTCAATATTGTCACTGGCGAGATAGGTGTAACCAGTGAGACTCAAGGAGTTAACGGTGAAGATAAATTCACCGCTGCTGTTTTTGCTTGCGTTACCTGAGTTGAAGCTAACCTTGCCCTCATTTGATGTTACGCCGGACACAGATAATGCCGACATACCTGTCCAACTTCCCTGCACCGCTACGTTACCAATGGCTGAGCCCATATTATCGACGACCGAGACCTCTGCCTGTGCCCTGAGCTTTTTTCGGTTCACAGATCCGATGACCATGGCTATCTGCTCGACATATACCGAGGAGACGATGGCGTTTGTGGTGATATCCAACCCGGAGGTCGGCGTAGATTCATTGTTGGCTCCATCGAAAGCGATCACTTTATAGGTATAGCTTGTTGCCGGGGTTAAACCGCCATCATCGAAACTCGTTATCAACGGTGTCCCTACCATCACATCATCGCGAAGTACCTTATAACCGGCCACAGCCACATTATCGGTTGCCGCATCCCAGCTAATTGATGCACTGTCCGTTGTCACTGAACTCATTTGCAGGTTTTCAACCTGACTCGGTGCTTCGCTATCGCCCTCAGGCTCCGGCAGGGAGTAAACCAGTGTTAACTCGGGGTGGAAACTTGTCGACTCACTCGAATAAAAATCGGCACCATCTGAAGCCGAGGAGTGTGCGATGATAAAGCCGTTATTATTCACCGAGCCATCAACCCAGGACTGTACAATAGCAATTCCTGCCTCATTGAGATCAACCGTGAATAGTCCAGTAGAGGGCGAAATGGCAGAGAGAGAAATCGTTCCACGATCGCTCACGCCCTGTCCACCTGCCGACTCCCAGGCCATGCCCGCTCGATACTGCTGCCAGGTCACTTCATCTTCTACCCAAGGGGAGTAAAGTGGAAAAACACCATAACTGCTGCCCGATGGATTAAATACATCTAAGGTTATCGCCGCCGACTCGATAATGGCATCAACGGGGATTTGACTGATATCCCAGCGAAGCAGACTCGAAAGGTCGACACCGCCGCCATCATCGCCATCGATAAACAAACTCGAACTTGCCCCATAGTTGGTACTGGCATTGAGCTCACTGATATAGGCATCACTTGTACCGGCATAACCGGCGCCCGGACTAACGCCCTCTTGAAATGCTATGGTCATAAGGTTGATATAGGTAAATGTTTGCTCCGTATCGGCGGCTATGAGGTTAAGCGAAATATCTTCGATACCATTGATTGTCAACGTATAAAGTTGAGATGCCGTCAGGGCTGAGGTCGTTAAGGTGACTTCGCGCAGATTTGCACTCAATTGCGCCGAGAGCACTTCTGCGCCGTTATCCAGTTGGTAATTCAAACTATTGTTTGCACTCGCCAAGGTGATATTCTCAGAAAAACTGACCGTCAGGCTCGACGCCATAGTCGCCTTAACTGATACCAACTCAGGTGACAGAATATCCTGGCCCTTAGTGATGGTAAATGCATCCTGAACCGCATTGGTGTTATCGATAAAGGTCGCCGTAAGCTCATTGGCTATCACCTCGACAATGACCGAACCCAACCTATTGATTGAGGCATACATGGCCGGATGGTTCAGCGTTCCGCCCGAGATCTTACCCGAACTTCCCGCAACCACATAGACGGCGCCATTATTGGCCTGCTGGACCTGCACCGTTTTCTCATAACTGCCATCCCCGGTTTTCTTACCATCGCCACCATCGAGTTTCATCACCTCACTGAAACTCGATGAACTGCCATAGTGGCTGTCGATAAGGTATGACCGTTCATAGGAGTGGCTGTGGCCTGACAGAACAAGATCGACACCGTAAGACTCGAGGATAGGCAGCGCATTTTCACGCATCTCTATCAAACGAGATTCTGAATCTGAGTTATGAGAGCCTTTAGTGTAGGGCGGGTGATGCCAATAGGCGATGATCCAGGGCTGACTGGTGGCTTCAAGATCGTTAACCAGCCAGGTCAACATGGCACCGTTACTTGCCCTGCTGGTCTCGTAGGAATCCAGGCAGATAAAGTGGATCTGGCCATAATCGAACGAGTAATACGCTTCGGTTCCCGATGCTACGCCTCCCGCTTCGCCGTTAGTCGGCAGGGTAAAAATATCGTAGTAAGGCCCCTCTTGTGAGGCTGAATCAGCGCTTGCCCCATCGTGGTTACCTAATGTTGCCCAGAGCGGAGATTGCTTTAACAGCTCGGGATAAAGCTCGAACACAGCGGCCTGATACTCACTGTCGGTGCCGGTAGAATAGGCATTGTCTCCCAACATGATCCAAAGATCTGTGTACTCACTGCCGGTTCGGGTCCGGTAGGCATCCCGAACGGCCCGGGCATTATTATCCGCGGTGCCTGAGTCACCGATGATCCAAATCCGGGCGAGCTCCGTGTTACCAATGTCAGGTGAGGTATAGAAGAAATGGCTGCTATCGCCGCCGGCAAGAACGCCGCCCGACTCATCGAGCAGGGCGTAATAGTAACGGGTATCGGGCAGTAAACCCGATATCAGGACACTATGGTCCACCCCATCTGCCCCAAACGCACTGGCATTCAAGTCATTAAGCTCAGTACCGTAAATCACATTCGATGGGCTGGATATATCGGTTCGCCACTTAACCGTCATGCTGTGCTGCGTGCCCAGCTGCAGATAGGGACCACGACTCAGGTTCTCCGCCCGCCCTTCAAATGGTGCAATAACAAGCAGAGAGCAGAGTAAACCACTCAAAAAGAGTCTGTTGGTCGAAGACTTACATGATAAGAATGACAGAAATGAACCAGACATAAACACCACCGTACCTTGCGGCTCTTAGCTATAAACACAAGCAAGAGCCATGAGCGATGTGATAAGTATATGCACTAATACCCCGTCGTGCCTGAGCTTGCACCTGCTTATAGATGTGGTATCGGGAGCTGATGAAGCAAAAAAAGAGCGCCGAGGCACTCTTTTTAATCTGACTTTACATCAAACTTTTAATTGAAGATTAATGATCGTGCGCTTCGCCTGACCCTTTAGGGAAACGAATCGACTCAACCATATCGACAACATTCTGTGGTACCGCAGCAGTGACCTTGCTGACCGCAAGGGCGACAACAAAGTTAACTACCATACCCAGCATACCCATGCCCTCCGGAGAGATACCCAAGAACCAGTTATCGGCATTGTTCATTTCAGGGTTAATAAACTTGAAGAACACGATATATGAAGCGGTAAACAACAGACCCGTTACCATACCGGCCATATTGACCCCTTTGTCAGTCTGAAGCTGAAACCCAATGAACAAAAAAGAGCGCCGAGGCGCTCTTTTTAATCTGACTTTACATCAAACTTTTAATTGAAGATTAATGATCGTGCGCTTCGCCTGATCCTTTAGGGAAACGAATCGACTCAACCATATCGACAACATTCTGTGGTACCGCAGCAGTGACCTTGCTGACCGCAAGGGCGACAACAAAGTTAACTACCATACCCAGCATACCCATGCCCTCCGGAGAGATACCCAAGAACCAGTTATCGGCATTGTTCATTTCAGGGTTAATAAACTTGAAGAACACGATATATGAAGCGGTAAACAACAGACCCGTTACCATACCGGCCATATTGACCCCTTTGTCAGTCTGAAGCTGAAACCCAATGAACAAAAAAGAGCGCCGAGGCGCTCTTTTTAATCTGACTTTACATCAAACTTTTAATTGAAGATTAATGATCGTGCGCTTCGCCTGATCCTTTAGGGAAACGAATCGACTCAACCATATCGACAACATTCTGTGGTACCGCAGCAGTGACCTTGCTTACCGCAAAGGCGACAACAAAGTTAACTACCATACCCAGCATACCCATGCCTTCCGGAGAGATACCCAAGAACCAGTTATCGGCGTTATTCATTTCAGGGTTCACGAACTTGAAGAACACAATATATGAAGCGGTAAACAGCAGACCCGTTACCATACCCGCAATAGCACCCTCTTTGTTAATCGTCTTAGAGAAGATACCCATGATGATTGCCGGGAACAGTGACGATGCCGCTAATCCGAATGCAATCGCAACGACCGCCGCAACGAAGCCTGGAGGATTAATACCGAAGTAACCCGCCATCACAATACCTAAGGCTGCCGCGATACGTGCAAACATCAACTCTTTCTTATCTGAGATATCGGGCATTAAGTTCTTCTTCAACAGGTCGTGAGAGACCGACGTTGAGATAACCAGCAACAGACCCGCTGAGGTTGATAGTGCCGCCGCTAAACCACCCGCTGCGACCAATGCGATAACCCAAGCCGGTAAGTTAGCAATTTCAGGCGTTGCTAATACCATGATATCGCGGTCAATCTTCATCTCACTTTCAGCGCCTTTGGCATAATAGATCTTGCCATCGGCATTCTTATCATCCCACTTAATCAGACCAGTCTTTTCCCAGTTCTTAATCCATTCAGGTGCAGTTTCATACGCAACACCAGTTGATTCAGGACCATTAATCGTCTCAATCATATTTACACGAGAGAACGCCGCTAATGCCGGAATTGTGGTGTACATGATAGCGATAAATACCAGTGCCCAACCCGCAGATACACGTGCATCTTTTACCCTAGGCACAGTGAAGAAACGTACGATAACGTGTGGCAAACCAGCTGTACCAAACATCAAGGCACCAGTGATAAAGAACACGTCAATCATGCTCTTAGAGCCTTCGGTATATTGTGAAAAACCAAGTTCGGTCGATAGGCCATCTAACTTGTCGAGCAGATACACGCCTGTCCCGTTACCCGCAGCATCGATAAGCTCAGCACCGAAGCCGACTTGTGGCAGTATGTGACCCGTCATCATGACAGAGATAAATATTGCAGGAACCATGAAAGCGAAAATAAGTACACAATATTGAGCAACTTGGGTGTAGGTAATGCCCTTCATTCCACCCAGAACGGCATAGAAGAAGACCACCGCCATACCGATATAAACACCGGTTTCTACATCAACTTCGAGGAACCTTGAGAATACAACCCCGACACCACGCATCTGACCCGCAATATAGGTAAAGCAGATGAAGATGGCACAAACAACGGCCACGGTACGGGCTGCCTGAGAGTAGTAACGGTCACCGATAAAGTCTGGCACGGTAAACTTACCAAATTTACGCAGGTACGGCGCCATACAAAGGGCCAATAGTACGTAACCGCCAGTCCAACCCATCAGGTAAACTGAACCATCATAACCAACAAACGAGACGATACCCGCCAGTGAAATAAATGACGCCGCCGACATCCAATCTGCCGCTGTCGCCATTCCGTTCATCACAGGGTGAACACCACCACCTGCCACATAAAATTCTTTCGTCGATCCGGCTCTACTCCAAATCGCGATACCAATATATAGGGCAAACGTCACGCCCACGATTAAATAAGTTAATGTTTGTACATCCATCTCACGGCTCCTTTCTTAGGTTGAATGTTAGTCTTCGTGAACATCATATTTTTTGTCTAATGCGTTGGCCTTGGCCACATAGACAAAAATCAGCGCGACGAACACATACATTGCACCCTGCTGCGCGAACCAGAATCCTAATTTGAATCCCATGAAATGAACTTCATTTAGTACATCGACTAATAAGATGCCGCATCCAAATGATACAGCAGCCCAAATTGCTAATAACCCCAGGACTAAACGCAAATTCTCGCGCCAATACCCTTCAGCCTTTTCGTTACTTTCAAAACTCATAGTGACTCCCCTGTGCTGGTTTTTATATTAAAGTCATAGTTAATCTACCAAGCATCGAGGCAACAACAATCGCGACCTTAGTCTAACGTTGGCGGCAACCCAATTAGGTTTACGGGTGAATACCGATAATTAACAGCAGCTTGCAAGTTGACGCCAGCGTCAACTTGCAACAAAAGTACTCAGCGACCTTAGACTAAGGTAGGAGGAAAATTAGAGGATAATGAACAACATTTTGTCGCACGCCGCCTCAAATGAGAAAACTAACCGACATTATTGGGAGTTGAAATGGCTAATAAACTCGTAACTAAAACGGCTTAAGTTCAAGTCAGATTCGGGATTGATTCGGAGATTGGTTCTGAGATTGATGAGAATAATGATTGGAAATATTAGCGACCATTCATCCCCTTTAAAAGTCATTAAAACTTGGGGGGAGATATACACAGTATATCGATGCTCACCACTCGTTCGAACGGAGCATCCCCTAAAACGGGTCTGGCAGGTAGTCTTGGTGCTGCATGGCGGCATACTCTTCATTGCTTCCAAATTCGAGGCTATTCATAATGAGCTTATCTTGGTGAGCTTATCTTGGTGAGTTTTAGTCTAGCCTGTCGGCCAGCGTACCCGACTCGGTTAAGGTACGGTCAGTTCGCTGACCCTGTTTAAATCTTTGTCCATTTTGCGCTATATCAAATTAACCGTCGCTGCTTTCTCGCCACAAACGCGGCTCGCTGTTCGGCAATGATCTGGTTGACTCTTCGCTCGGTAAGCCCATATTCACGAGATAACTGCTCCAGATTATCACCTTCAAACTCGCGCCAGATACGGATATCACGCAGGACGTCTTTGAGGTGTTCGCCGTTGGGGATATAGAGAACACGGTCACCAAGGTAAATGCTTAATGTGGTGGCTAAGGCTTCGCTGATGGCCAGAGCATTGCGTACCTTTTGTCCCTCTAAGGTTACTCGCATCAGCTCACATAGGCTTTGTAGGGACGGTGGCCAGCGCTTGATAAAATCGGAACGCTCATCGGGTTTGAGTGTTTGCAGGGTTTCCAATACTTGTTCCAGCTCAAAAGTACTGCTATGAATTAAATCCGTTTGCTCTTCATGCATCATCTTATTCACAAGATAGCCCTCCGTTGGCTTGAGTTAAATATAGCTCAACAATCTCGTTATGGCTGGCTAGTTGATCAGGCTGTACATATATAGATTGTCCGCGGTCTTTTAGACGCTGAACCTGCACACCTTTCTGCCAGTTTTCACGCTTTCAAGTAACGCAGATACTCTCATGCCGAGCAGGTATCAGGCCTGAAAAATAGCTAAAAAAATGCCCGCAAAAATGCGGGCTTTACTCTTTAAAGTCAGTCGATAGGTAGAGCAGAGAAGCTTACTCTTTGTCTTCCAGCGACGACAGGTAGCTCACCAGTTCGGCCAACTCCTCCGCCGTACGTTGCTTAGACTTTATCAGGTACCGACCATTAACCAGCAAGGATGGTACACCACGAATTCCGGCCAGCTGAGCCTGAGTGTCGTAATTAGAGAGGGCAAGGCTGGCATCAGCCGAACTCATCGCTTTCTCTACCTTGTCGGGACTGACGCCTTGCTGCACAAAGTAATCTCTTAATTGCTCGGGACGGGTAAATGCCCCCTCCTTCTCATGGATACGTTTAAAAATATTGCCATGGACCTGGGGCGTTATTTTAAACTTTTGAGCCAGGTAGTATGCTTCCTGACTTAAGATCCAACTAGGGCGGCCGGCGCCGATGGGCGTTCTGCTAAACTCCACCTTGTCACCGAGGAGCTCAACCGTTTTTTCGAACAGTGGATCCTGGCGATAGCAATGACCGCAGTTATAGGAGAAAAACTCCCTGACGATAGGAGACTTAGCCTCGGGGATCCCTCTTATTTGCACATAGTCGACTCCTTCGACAAAGCCCTGAGCCTCTACCTTGTTGAACATCATCATATTGGCTGCAACGAAAAGCAGTAATGTGGTTAAAGGCCACTTTAAAAAATTCATCGTCTCTTCCTAAGTTAAAACCTGAGTTAATACCTGAGTTCAGGTTAGTTACATTCACAAAGCATAGCTATAGGGTCGTTATAGCGATATTGAAAGCCTAATTCTTTAGAAATTTTAGTGCCGTCGATGCACTTACCTACCTGCCCGATTTGGGACTCATCGCTGAATGTCGGCGCCTCGAGAGATAAGTCTTTGGCCGCCGTCGAATAGAAGGCTTCCCGGGTCGGGTGTTGATTAGCACAAATATTATAACTGGGAGATAACGCCTTGCCCGATAACAGACAAGCCACGGCGCCGATGCAATCGTCTAAATGCACCAAGTTAACCGGTGACTCCCGGCCCGGTAAATTCTCTTTTCCTGCTAAGAAGCGTCCCGGATGCCTCCCCGGCCCCACTAAACCGGCAAAACGAATAATACAGGCGTTATCACACTCGCTAAACAACTTCTCAGCTGCGAGCAACACCTCGCTCGATGGCGAATGCGGCGCGGCATCGCTTTCTGTCACGGGGCATTCCGACGAAGGATAGACCCCGGTAGTGCTGACAAAGATGAGCCTCATGTATTCATGCTGAGCCATCAGCCTTTTGAGGAAGCTCAAACGTTTCAGGTAAGCACCGGGAGATTTTACAATTGCTGGGGGAATATTGATAATGATGGCATCGGTATGAAGCCCTTGATGCAGCATAGCTAATGTCGACTCATCGAACCCAGGCTCAGACTCTCCAATCACACACCCATTGAATTGCTGCTTATCGAGATCCAGGCCAAAGCCTGAAATACCATCATGATTTAACGCTGCAGCCGCTTCCATTGAGCGCTTACTACCGCTAACGATATAACCCTGTTTAATTAATGCCTTTGCCAGCGGTAATCCAAACCATCCACAACCCACAATACTGACCGATTTAATCTTCAAGGTTACTCTATTCCTAATTTTTTATTTAAGATCATATGTTAACGAAAAAAAAGACGAAAATCTTCACTCTTTCGGCACGCCGCTGAAATAGAAACTTATGCCCATATCGGCCTGCAGAGCCCTCATTGCCCCCTCCGATAGCTCTTCAAGCTTTAATACCTTCTCAACGAATACGCCCTCCTGGTTAAGAAAACGCAGCGCCGGCTCGCTGCCATCGGCATTACAGGCCCACACTTGAGGCTGTTTAACCTCTTTAGTGGTCATCATGACCTTACCTACGGTCTGATCAGAAAGCTCTACGATTGTCCCCGGCGGATAGATACCTAAAATCTTAACCAGAACGGAAATCAGTGATTCAGCGTGCTTACCAGCCCTGTTCTTGAACAGGTAACCCAAGGCGACCTGTGGAGAGCGCAGCTCATCGGTCCAAAGCTGCCTGTCATAGTCGTTGGCCAGACTGACTATCTGAGTCACGATGGGAATTTTATTGCCCTTCAAACCATCGGGGAATCCGGTTCCGTCGATAAACTCATGATGGTGCAGAATAATATTTAACACCATCTCAGGATACAGGCCCGTCTTATGGAGCATATCGTAGCCAAAGTTGGGGTGTTGTTTCATGAAGTTAGCTTCATGTTCGGTCAATGGCCCCTTCTTGCGGCGAATAATATCCGGTACCCTAAGCTTACCGATATCATGATAGAGGCAGCCTAGGGCGATATCTCTCATATCCGACTTAGTAAGCTCCATCGCCTTGGCTATCATCAGGGCAACAACCGCTACCGAGATCCCATGTTGGGTAATGCTCGCATCTGTCTCTCCGGCGCTCACCAAGGCAAGAAACGGCGTTTCGACGTCATGCATGTGTTCGAGCAGATCTTCAACCAGAGCAGCCGAGTTCCGATAGGCGCCTTCAGGATCACTCGCAATCTTGCTAAATGATGAGCGGCTCTCGTTGACACATTTAATAAACCTCTGCTGGCTGAGCCTTAATGACTTTCTAACCAGCATCTTATGATCGACTTCAGGCTTAACCTCTTCGACAACTTCGACTTCGGCCTTTTCCTCATCATCGAGAACAACCAAATCTTCGCCCGAAAGCAAGATCACATAGGGGACACCTAAACTCTTGATTAGCTCAATTTGCGCTTCTTCTTTAATTTCGACACGGTTAAACAGGAAAGGATGATTCTTCCAAGAGAGGGGTAATTTGACTGTGATCCCGATCTGTAGCTTATCTAAGGGTAAATGTATCTGCTCGGCTTTAGCCACCAATGCAACTCCTTTCCTGCATCTGAAATCCCGAATTAATCAGGATATCGTTCCCTATTTCTGTCTCAGTATGAGGTTACGAACAGTATCGTTTGTGAAAACCTACTGAAGTTAATGACATAACTATAGAGCATTAGCAAAAAATCTTAAGTAAAAAATATCAATTTTATTACAAATAACCGCTTTTCCTGCCTAAATAGCCCCAGCTATACCCTAAAAATAGTCCATTGTAGCGATCAAGAGAGCACTGATTGTTATGATTTTGTGAGACTGATGTATTTTCACTGCTGACGGGAAAGCTCAAGACTTCCAGCTAACAGCAAGAATATTAGTGAAAACAGGTTGAATACAGATATATGTTATTCCAACTCGAAAGAGGAAAAGTGGCGATTACCCAGAAATAGATATTGAATACAATATACCACACATATATAGTTAACTTGTTCTTTGATGAGGCATTGCACCCCGTCGATGCCTCTTTGAAGAGTGTTGCTGTCAATTGTCCTTTATTATTAAAAAGGCCACCTACCGCTAAAGTCAGGTGTTTAATTTAATAATTTTGATTGAAATCCTGGATCGAGATACAAGTTCGTTGTCTGTATTACATGATTCTTTGGCGCTGCATTTTGCAGCGCCTTTTTTATCTCACCTTCCGCTGACAGACATTCACTAAACCCACCTAAGCCGCATTAAAAGCGTTAAACCTTACCCGGAAACCCCTCCTCTCTGGGCCAATCGGCGAAGTAATAACTCAGCCTTTTCGACTTGAACAGATAGATCAAACTCCAGAAAAGCAGTAGCGCATCTAAGCCCATGCTCCAGTTATAGAGGTAGTGGGAATTAATCGTTCGCTCAATTAATAAACCTGCATCGATAGCTAACAAGAGCAACAGCACCCATTTCAACTGCCCGAACAACGGCCTCAACCAGAGCGGGGAGCGTTTACGCTCGGCAATGACAACGCCATAAACCAGTAAGGCACCAAACCCGGCTACCAAAGCCATGATGAAATCACTTTTTTGAGGGTAAAACAACGCTACCAGTGCGGCGCGATCGCTGGATTGCGTCAATGACGCGATGAAGATACACCAGCCACGCGCAAGGTAGACCAATATCAGGTAAAGATAGAGGGGAGGTTTGATATGCCCTTTGTCATCGAGCCAGGTGATATTGCTAAAATTCACGAAGTTGCCTTAAATTACCTTTCTACACAGTGATATGGAGCCATAAAAAGATAATTCAATGCTAATATTCAAACTTGGTAAATTGATGGGGCCTTTCCGACTAACATTCCTTGTTTACTCTGGTGCTAATTCAAACTGTTTTAAGCGCTCGGTTTCCGCCTTTATCAATTGAAACAATGCATCGGGATGACATTAATCGGCATCCCGACTTACTTTACTTACATCTTAGGACTTATACTTCAGGACTCACACCTAAGGTACTATTCGCCACTCAACACGGCTAACAGACCATCTTCATCGAGTACCTTAACGCCCAGATCCTGAGCCTTAGTCAATTTAGAGCCTGCCGCCTCTCCCGCCACTAAGCAATCGGTATTCTTAGAGACACTACCGGCAACTTTAGCACCCAGGGCCTGTAACTGAGCTTTAGCATCGTTACGATTTAGCTTAGTTAAGGTACCGGTCAATACCCAGGTCTGCCCCTTCAGAGAGAGCGCGTCCTCAGACACCTCTTCGATCTCCGGCCAGTTAACCCCCGCTTGGATCAGGTTATCTACCACCTCGAGGTTGTGAGGCTGGGCAAAAAAGTAGGTCAGGTGCTGGGCAACAATCGCCCCGACGTCATCCACCTTTATAAACTCTTGTGCATCGGCAGACTTTAACTTATCAAGGTTTTTAAAATAGTTAGCCAGGTTGGCCGCTGTCGCTTCACCCACTTCTCGGATCCCCAAGCCATACAGGAACCGGGCAAATGTGGTTTGCTTAGCGTCTTCGATAGCAGCGACAAGTTTAGTGGCAGACTTCATGCCCATTCTGTCTAGCATGGTCATCGCAGAGGCGGTTAATCTGAAGAGATCGGCAGGACTCGCCACCAGCTCTTTATCGATAAGCTGTTCAACCACTTTATCACCCATGCCATCGATGTTGAGGGCCTTACGGGATGCAAAATGTTTAATGGCTTCTTTACGTTGCGCCTCACAGAACAGACCGCCGGTACATCTAGCGACAGCTTCTCCCTCGGTGCGTTCAACCATGCTGTCACACACAGGGCAGGTCTGAGGAAACAGGATATCACTTGCGCTGTCCGGACGCTTCTCGGCCACGATAGCCACAATTTGAGGGATCACATCTCCGGCGCGTCGGACTATCACGGTATCGCCTACTTTCACACCGAGTCTGGCAATCTCATCGGCATTATGCAGCGTCGCATTTGACACAGTCACGCCACCGACAAACACAGGTTTGAGCCTGGCTACGGGTGTCACCGCGCCGGTTCGTCCAACCTGAAAATCGACGCCTTCGAGCAGGGTCATCTCCTCCTGCGCCGGGAACTTAAATGCCGTTGCCCATCTGGGCGCTTTCGCCACGAAGCCCAACTGCAGCTGATGCTCAATGCTATCGACCTTAATCACCACACCGTCAATTTCATATTCCAGCGCATCACGGCGCTCGAGAATATCGGCATAATAATCGAGTACAGTTTTGACATCACCGCACTGTTTAACTTCGCTGCTCACCGGGAAACCCCAGGACTTAAGCTGCATCAACTGCTCATAATGCCCTTTGCCTAATGGCCAGCTCTCGGGTTCGACAACGCCCAGAGCGTAGGCATAGAAGCCAAGTGCACGGCTGGCAGCTATCTTACTGTCCAGCTGACGCAGGCTACCGGCGGCGGCATTACGCGGGTTAACAAATAGCTTCTCACCCTTAGCTCTGGCTCTGTCGTTGAGTGAGTCAAAGGCCTTTTTCGGCATGATCACTTCGCCTCTGACTTCGAGCAGAGGTGGGAAGTTGCTGCCACGTAACTTAAGCGGAATAGAGCGGATGGTACGCACGTTTTCGGTAATATCTTCACCGACACTACCATCGCCTCGGGTCGCAGCACGCTCATAGACGCCGTCACGATAGAGAATACTCACCGCTAAACCATCGAGTTTAGGCTCACAGCAAAACGTCGGCGTTTCACTGGTCTTATCGCTGATACGTTTATAGAAGGCATCAAACTCATCTTCGCTGAAGACGTTATCCAGACTCAGCATAGGTTTAAGGTGAGTTATCTGATCAAACTTAGCTAACGCCACGCCGCCGACTCTCTGTGTCGGTGAGTCCGGCAGACAAAGCTCAGGGTTTTCTGCTTCAAGCTGCTTTAATCGGTTGATTAAACGATCGTATTCAGCATCCGGTACACTGGGTGCATCATCGACATAGTAGCGGTAGTTGTGCTCATTGAGCACTGAGGTCAGTTGTTTAATCTCTTCTTGAATAGCGTGCATCTTGTTATATCCGAATAAACATGAGAAAGGCCGCGAAGGCGGCCTTTTATAAATAGGTCTTTAATTTTATTGCCTAATAAAATCGGCGGTTAAGAATTCTGTGTGCGAATACGCTGCAGATAGTTTTGTTTAGTGTTTTCACACCAGGCAACACGACCACCATCGAGAAGCTGACCACCCAGGTCATCGGCCAATTGGTGAGCAGAATTCAACATGATAGAGAAATTCATCAAGGGATCTCCATGACAAGGCAGAGTCATAAATAATACGACGCCTTCGGTTGTGAACTGTTCCATATCATCAAGGTTAAACACACCGGGTTTAACCATATTTGCCAATGAAAATAGTGTCTTGCCGGTACCGGCATTATCTTCATGACGATGGAAGATACTCATATCACCAAACTTAAAGTTAAGAGACAATAGAGAGGGCAGCAGTTCTGCACCATTAAGCTCTTCGCCTTCGGCCGCGACCACGTGTAATACCAGTACATCTTGTGGCTCGGGCAAGGTTTCAGGCTCTTGGGCAATAACCTCAGGCTCTGAGATAGACTCTGACACAGGTTCTGCTACTTTAATTGCAGGCTCAGGAGAAGGCTCTGACTCAGGAACACTGGCCTCAAACAATGAACTTTGGCTGGGCGCAGCTTGTTGCCCCAGTCCCAACTCCATCTGATTGATCTCCTCTTGCTGCACGTCGGCAGACAACACAGGTTCCTGTCTCTGACGAGACACTCTCTGTTTAGGCTGATCAGACAGAGAAAAATCATCACTGGTCTCAGCAACAACCTCATCTTCACGAACAGGGCTCTCCATCACTTCCTCAGAAGTCAGAGTCGGCTCTTTCGGCGCAAAAGCGATTTCATCTTCATCGCGTTCGTCATCAGAAATGGGAGACCCTTTTCTTACTCTCACCTGGCCAATACCGTCGGCATCGAATCCCTGGGAGTCTCGAGTCGCAGCCTGATCTTTATAGAAGCCCGTCATGGGGCTCTCTTTTAATGATTTAGGTTGTTGTTTTCTAATGGACCAAAAACCATGCACAAGTACCGCGATAATTGCAATCGCACCTAACACAAACAATACCAGTTGCAAATTTTCCATTGGTTACCCTGTCTTTCCTATGGTTAAACAGCGTCGGCTAGTGCCACCGCTTCATCAATATCTACAGCAACTATGCGTGAAACACCCGGCTCATGCATAGTGACTCCTATCAGTTGGTCAGCCAATTCCATGGTGATCTTGTTATGACTGATATATATAAATTGCACACTTTGAGACATCTCTTTGACCAGCCGACAGAATCTGTCGACGTTAGCATCATCTAAAGGTGCATCGACCTCATCCAACATACAAAAAGGCGCAGGATTCAGTCTGAAAATCGCAAATACCAATGATAAAGCGGTTAACGCTTTTTCTCCACCGGAAAGAAGATGAATAGTGCTATTCTTTTTACCCGGTGGCCTCGCCATAATCGTCACTCCGGTCTCGAGTAAGTCATCATGGGTCAACGCCAGATGTGCACTGCCTCCGCCAAATACTTTTGGAAAGAGTACACCTAAGTCCTGGTTCACTTTATCAAAGGTCTCTTTAAAACGACTCTTTGTCTCTCTGTCTATCTTACGAATCGCCTCTTCGAGGCTGGTCAGTGCAGAAGTGAGATCCGCATCCTGGCTATCTAAATATGACTTTCGCTCACTTTGCTGCTCATATTCCTCGATAGCGGCTAAGTTGATCGCCCCAAGGTGAGTAATACGGGCACGTATTCGCTCTAACTCTCTTTGGCGGGCCTGCGAACTCTTATTCATATCTAAAGACAGTTTAACTTCATCGAGCTTAATCTCTTGCTCATTAAGCTGCATCAATTGGCTGTCTGCCTGACCTTTTAAACCTTCGCGACGTAACTTTAACGTGCTGATAGACTGAGTCAAGTGTTCTATCTTGCCAAGCTGTTGTTTTTTCGTTAATCCTGCGCTATCACTCGCTTCTTGCAGCCGGGTTTGCTCTTGACGCAGTGTCGACAGCTCGGTCTGCTGCAGTTCCTGCTTCGCCAAGGCTTTTGCAAGCTGTTCATTTAACGCACTAAGTTGTCCATCTTCATTGTCAGCATCTTGCTTCGCCAACTGGTTTTCAAGTGCCTGCTTGGCTGAAGTCAGCTCTTCGATACGGGCTTGTTGTTGACTGATAGACTGGGCGTTGAGGGCGATTTTAGTCTTTAATGCCTGCATCACAGAGTTTGACTCATTGAGTTTTGACTGCTGCGAAGCACCCTGCTCTTTTAACGCTTTTATCTGTTCGGCTTTCAGCTGAAGTTGCAGTACTGAATGGTTTTGTTCAGTTTCTGCCGCCTGCAGCTGAGCCAAACCGGCTTCCACTTTTTTACTGAGGGTCGTTTGGGTGCTAAACAGCTCGTCGAGATCCCGTTTATATTGCTGACACTCAAGCTTCAGTCGCTGACTTCTCGCCTCACACTCCTGCGCCCTATGTTTCGCGGCACTTATCTGCGAACTTAAACCCGCAATGGTTAGCCTCAATTGCTGCAGATGTTCATTACCCGATTGCAGCGACAACTTCAAAGGTTCAATAGTGGCGTGTAGCTCATGGCTATGTGATAACAGGTCGCTCAACAGGGCCTCGGAATCGGTAATACTTAACTCAAGTGCATCCTGCTCCCGCTTTAACTGCACCAGAGAACCTGAATCCGTCCCCTTTCTAATCACAAATCCTTTGCCCAGCAGGTAACCGTCGGCGGTGGCGATACGCTCATTATCACCTAACGCTGAGAGCATTGGCTTAGCGGCATCGATACTCTCCGCCCACAGAACATTAGATAGCCAAGGTGATAGATTGGCACTGCAGCTGACAACCGACCAGGTTTGCTGCTCCCATGGGCTAAACCCTTCACGGCCCGCTTCGACGCCGGCCGGAGTCTTAAGCAGTCCATCAAACAGAAGTTCGACGGCTTTCTCCCAACCGGGTTTCACTTCGAGTAGCTGCCACAGGGCTTTTTCGCCCTCGAGTTCGGTCTCATCCGGCAGTAGCTTAGCAACCAGGGCTAAACGGCCCTTCTCTTCGGCGAGAGACTGATTCAGGGCTTCCTGTTTGGCTCTGAGTTTAGCTTGTTCTTGGGTCGCCGAGGTGAGTCTCAATTCTGACTCTTCATTGATCTCTTGCTGAAGATCCGCCTCGGTCACCAACTCCTCGAGTTTTGATGCCTGCACCTGATGGTCTTGACCAAATTGCTCGGCTTCAACTTCTGCGCTCTGTTTTCGGTTGTCTTCTATCTGCTGCTTCTTCTGCTCAACCATCACCTCAAGGTGATTCAGCTTTGAGCGTGAAACCTCATGCTCTAACCGATAACCCGAGACCTGCTCTTTGTGCAGGTTTAAAGATGTTGAAAGCCGCTCCCCTTCGCCTTCGAGCTCATTGAGACGAGCCGTTAAATCATTCGATGATGAGGCCAGACTGTCGACTAAGGGAGTTTGATTTTCAAACTCTAAGCTCAAGGCACCCTTTAAGGTCTCGTCCGACCTCAATTGGGCATTATGGTTATCGAGTTTAGTCACGATCGCCGAGATACGTTGATCGATATGGGCGTCCTGCTGCTGCCTGTGCTTGAGATCTTGCTCGAGTTTTCCTATCTGGTTACCGCATTGGTAAAAATCTTCTACCCGCTTCTGCTCTTCACACTCTAATTCCACCAGTTGCACACTCAACTGGGTTAGCGTTAGTTCACACTTTTCTTTTTCTGCATCAAGCTCGGCCTTATTCAGTTCAAGCTTGTTAACCTCCAGGGTTAACTTTTCGGTTTGATTGGTTAACTCGATATAACGACTGACAGAAAGCTCAGAGTCCAGTGTTCGCTCAGATTGTTTCAACTCGCGATATTGCTTGGCCGCGCTTGCCTGCTCAGCCAACTTCTCCAACTGACGCCCTAACTCGGTGCGAATATCGCCCAGTCTCTCCAGGTTCTCTCTGGTGTGACGGATCCGGTTTTCGGTCTCCCGCCGCCGCTCTTTATAGCGGGAGATCCCTGCCGCCTCCTCGATAAATACTCTCAGCTCCTGAGGTTTAGACTCAATAAGACGAGAGATGGTCCCCTGCTCGATAATCGCGTAGCTTCGAGGCCCCAGGCCCGTCCCCATAAAGAGATCGGTAATATCTTTGCGGCGGCACTTCTGACCGTTGAGAAAATAGGAGGAGTCGCCATCACGCGTCACCTGACGCTTAACCGAGATCTCCTGATAGCTGGCATATTGCCCGGTAAGGCGACCATTCTGGTTCTCAAAAAAGAGCTCGACACCGGCGACCGATACGGGTCTTCGGGCACTGGAGCCGTTGAAGATAACATCGGCCATGGAGTCGCCACGCAGATGTTTAGCCGAGCTTTCACCCAGCACCCAACGCACGGCATCGATGACATTAGATTTACCACAACCATTGGGACCAATGATCGCGCTTAGCGGGTTAAGAAAAGGGATCTTAGTTGAATCGACAAACGACTTAAATCCAGCAAGTTTTATCTGTTTGAGTCTCATGGTGCCAGTTAGGTCGTTTTCAGCAAATGCATTTTGCCGAACAGAGCTTATTTAGAGTTGATTTTCTGGGGCTACTTTACCAAAGCGGGCAGTATTTTGTAACGTTTTTATTCCCCATTGTTTTATATATCTCTTGTCATCGGAAACCGAGTGGAACACAATTCAGATAGTTTTTTCTTATGCCTAATATAGACGTGTCTACTTATGAATCAAACAGCTAAAACATCCCGTAAGAGTGGGATGGACTACTTTCTCTTCGGATTTAGCCTGATAAAACGCAAAGGGCTGAGAAGTTTTGTGTTTATTCCATTGATGGTGAACCTGCTGCTGTTCTCCGGCGTTATCTATTTCGCCATCGGCCAGCTGGAAAATGCCTTCGGATGGATTTCGGCCCAGCTCCCCGATTACCTGAGTTGGCTCAACTTCATCCTATGGCCATTAGCCGTCATCACATTGTTGGTGGTGCTGTCGTTTATCTTCAGCTCGGTGATGAACTGGATAGCCGCCCCCTTTAACGGCCTGCTCGCCGAAAAAGTGGAGCAATACCTGACGGGCAAGGACCTCAACACCGGCACCACCGCCGACCTGATAAAAGATCTGCCACGGATATTCGGCCGGGAATGGAAAAAGCTTAAATACTATCTGCCCAGAGCCATCATCTGTCTTATCCTGTTCTGGGTCCCACTGCTGGGTCAAACCGCAGCCCCGGTTATCTGGTTCCTATTCAGCGCCTGGATGATGGCCATTCAATATTGTGATTACCCCTTCGATAACCACAAGGTGCCCTTCTCTGACATGAAGTTTGCCCTCAATCAGACCAAAGGCACCAGCTTTACCTTCGGCGCCTCTGTCACCCTGTTTTCGATGATTCCGATAGTTAACTTTATCGTCATGCCGGTCGCCATTTGCGGCGCCACGGCCATGTGGGTAGATAAATACCGAGAAGCATACAAGCACCCGGAGATCGCGCCGGAGTAACGTCTGCGGCTGACCTTGTTATTGGTTCCATCAGGCAGATTCAGCTAGCAGGCGATACTAATTCAGGCTTCTACGATGCAGCGTTCGGCGTTGCCGTTTAGTCAGACCTGACTATCAATAACAATTTAGCTAGGTTCAATGATTGTCACAGCGACTATCTACCCCAGGTCATTGTCCTTAGCTAAGATTTGTTCCCCCGGCCTACATAACCATGCTGTAAAAGTTCGGATCTGTGGAAGAACAGTTAAATTAAGACACAGCGCAAATGGCCAGGCAATGACAAAGCTATGCGCCCAAACGGGTGGCCACTCTGCACTAAACCCCATTTTATACCCGGATATCAATCCGGACATCATAGTCGCCATCGTTAAGGATGACAGAAAAGTTGTTAACCAAAACTCTTTCTTCCCCATACTCATATCACCTATTGAATCAAGATAGGAAAAGTGTAAACATAATCATAAATGCAAACAATGCAGAAGAATTGAACCATGAGTTCCATATTTGGAAGTATCGACGATCTATATTTATTCTGTAAGGTGGTTGAGCAAGGCTCACTTCAGAAAGCAGCTGAGGTACTGAACTTACCAAAATCAACAGTTTCCAGACGTCTTACAGCATTGGAAACTCGACTCGGCTTAAGATTGCTGGAAAAAGATGGGCGGGAATTAGCACCAACTGAGGTAGGTAAACTTGCTTTCGAAAGCCTCAGTAGTGGTATTGAGATGCTTGAATCAGGTATTGAAAGTCTTAACGAGCAAACCAGCCAGGTGTTTGGTCGCGTTAAGTTATCCATTCCACATAGCTTTTATCACTCCTTTGTTGCAACGACTATCGACAAATACCTTAAGGCTTATCCCAAAGTTCAACTCGATCTGATATTGAACGACGATCAGGCAAGACCTGAAACGGATCGTGATTTACTCATAACTTTCGACATAGAAAGTATGGATGAGATGATCGCGAGGCCGATATTCACCTCAAAACATGGTTTCTTTGCCAGTCAAGAATATGCTGAACAATGTGGTAAGATCTCCACGCCATCTGACTTAGTGGCACTCGATTGGGTTGCCATAGATAAAAAAAACAAATTACCTTTTTTCCACAATGGTCAACTGTGCGAAGAACATTATATTAAACCCAGGCTGGTAGTAAACGATATGCGGGCTGTAGTCGATGCTGTAAGCCGTGGTTTAGGTGTCGCTTCATTGCCTCACAAACATGCTAAAGAAGCATCAAACTTAGTGCAGTTACTCCCTGAGTACCATCGAAGTGATCGTCAATCATTTCTGGTTTACAAAGCTAGAAAGTACCAACCCAACGCCGTTCGCGTGCTGATTAATGCCTTGCTTGAAGAGAACGAGGGCTGGAACCATCGACACAAAAAATGAAACAAGCAGCCATACAGGGATATCTCGATAAGCCCCCCCCAAGGCTTTCTCTATTATTCATGAAGTGTAAAGAAAGCCTGCTAGGTTTATCTATACTTCAGGTCGCACTCTCATAGATACAGAACCCAAGACTCAACAATTGTTCCACACACAATAACCTCTCCCTACCCAGCTTTGTTAAAGGCACTGCAAGCCATCACGTGAGGAGCTTTACCTCACGGGAACGTTTTCGACATTCATTTCACAACCCACAGGTTAACCTCGTCACCAATAGATGGAAATCTACCACTTTCCCCATGTGCTGGATTCTCCAAGAACAAGAATTAATGAAGATGACAGGTAAAAACCGATGACAAGCAACTGTAACGCAAACGCCAATAACCTACTGAAAAGGGGTAAATTATTTCATAATAACAGACAAAATTTCATGCCAGTTGTTCTTATCTCTATCGCCTCCATGGTCTCTTTCATCATCCATGCAACAGCCCCAACCCCTGCAGTAAGACCTGATGCAAGGCAAGCCATTAATGTCAATACCATGCAGGTCGATGAGCAAATGTTTACGCCAAGTTATAAAGCTTACGGCACTGTGATTGCGAAAAACACTCTGACACTGACAGCTCAGGTTGACGGCCAACTTACCTACCTTGCAAGAAATGTCATCCAAGGTGGACGGTTAGGTGTAGGTGAAAATATCTTTCAACAAGATACGTCAGATTTACAGGCCGTATTAGCACAGCGACAAGCTGAAGTAGAAATTGCTACGGCTAGGCTAGCTTTAGAGTTAGGTGAGCAGCGCATCGCAGAAAAAGACTACCAAATGATGTTGAAAGACTTTGAAGAAAATGAGTGGCAATTAGATCTGGAACTACTCCTGCGAAAACCTCAATTGAGTCAGGCAAAAGCTCAACTCGATATTGCTCATAATGCACTGGATATTGCAAAAAAGGAACTCAGCCGCGCTCAATGGTTAAGTGATAAGCACTATTTTGTTGAATCAAAACAGGTCTCCCAAGGAGACTACCTGATAAAAGGCGATGAGATTGCAAAACTTGTAGAGCTCAACCAACTCAGAGTCCCAATTTATTTACCTAGGGAGCTCGCCTCTGATGTACAAGTCGGCCAGAAAGTCTCACTCTATCAACCCGACACCAAGCGGGCTGTTAACGCACACATCAGTCATATATTTCCAATGCTGGATAACAAAATACACCTTCAAAAAGTATTCGCCGAATATACTCCTTCCCCGGGTGATCCTAGCTCGCTCATTATCGGCGACTTCGTAGAAGCACAACTCTTGTTTCCTCCAATAGCTAATACGCTTAGGGTGCCACTGTCTGCAATAGATAGCGATCATATATGGCTGGTGAGTGCCAATAAGACTCTCAAAAAAAAGCCCGTCAGTATTCTATTTCAAGATGAATCAACTGCTGTGATCCACAATGTATTATCTGACAATGAACAGCTTATAACCAATAAGATGCACTCACCACAAGCTAACCTAAATGTTCACCTTGTGGAGGCTATCTGATGGAAAAGTCTACCGCCCCTTCCCCTTGTGATACAAACACGCAGTCGGGCTCGATTTTCAACCGCCTCATCGGTTGGATGATAGATAATCCGATTGCGGTAAATTTATTTACCGTCGCAATTCTGGTATTAGGGGTCTACTCCTTTACAAGCATAAAACAGGAAACTTCGCCATCGTTCAAAGTCGATGAAATTGAGATCAGAGCCAATTTCCCAGGAGCAACACCAAAAGAGATAGAGCAAGGCATAGTAATGCCTATAGAGCATAGCCTCACCGAAAATACCAACATAGACCGTATATCGGCCACGGCAGTAGAAGGATCGGCCAGGCTCGTGCTTACATTAAATGACGGGGTCAACGCCAATAGCGTTATCGCAGAGGTAAAAAACGATCTCGACGCGATCAATAGCTTCCCCTCAAGTATGGAACCACTGCAAATATCCTTAGTAGAGGAGCTCGATTCACTAGTTGAATTCGGACTGTATGGTAATTTACCTGAGACCGCACTCAGACAAGAAGCTACACGGCTTAAAACCGAGCTCCTCAACCAGTTTGATATAGCAAGAATAGCGCTTGCAGGAGTAAGAGACACTGAAGTTATCATCGAAATAACCCAAGATAGCCTCTACCAATATCAATTAACCTTACCGGAAGTCACCCAGAGAATAGCAGCAGAGGTGACAGATATTTCGGCTGGCAGTATCAGTACCAATGCTGGTGATATTCTTATCCGCACTCTGGGTAGAAAAGAGCAAATTGCCCATTTTCGTAATATCATTATTAATTCCAAATCTGATGGTGCCGAGATCAAATTAGGTGATATAGCCGATATTAGTTATGGCTTTTCTCAGCAAGAGGCCCCTTTTCTAGTAAATGGCCAACCTGGGATCATGCTGGTCGTTTACCAAAGTGACACTTCCAAGCCGATACAGCTCAGTGGTGCAATACAAGATTTCATTAAGCAGTACCAAAGTTCACTGCCTGTAGGCGCTAACCTAACGGTGCTCGATGACCAAGCACAATCCTTTCAAACCCGTATTGACCTGCTATTAAATAACGGCTTAATCGGAATGATTTTGGTCATTATCGCACTGTCTCTTTTTCTGGATATGCGATTAGCATTTTGGGTTTGCCTTGGGATCCCAATTGCCATCATAGGCTCACTCGCATTTATGCCGATGCTTAGCATTCCACTTAATATGGTCACCCTGTTTGCATTCATTATTACCCTGGGGATCTTGGTCGATGATGCAGTGATTGTGGCAGAAAATATCTATCAAAAATTTCAGGATGGTACCGCAATAGAAGCCGCACTAAAGCAAGGTGCAGCAGAGATGGCCGTACCAGTGTGCTTTTCTGTCGCCACAAATATTATTGCCTTTGTCCCCCTGCTATTTGTACCGGGCGAATTAGGTGTAATGTATAAACCGATGACTTTACTGATCTTCGCAATCTTTACCGTCTCCTTAATCGAGGCCCTGTTTATATTACCTTATCACCTGAAGCAACTTGGGAACCCCAGAAAAATGGGGCGCTTGGGGCAAATACAACAGAAAAGTTTTAACGCATTTGAATCACTTAGGGAGATACATTTCAATAAGATGCTTAGAACAAGTTTGCGCCACCCCTGGAGCATTCTGGCTATCTTTGTCTCAGTCACCCTTGTCACTTTTAGTTGGGTGAATTCAGGCAGGGTCGACTCAGGCTTTGTTCCCAAGGTTGAATCTCAGCGTATCGATGCAGAAGTCGAGTTTCCTGCCGGCACAGCATTGGTTGATAAAAAACGTACCATGGGACTAATTGAAGCAGCAGGCATTCGTGCTTTCGCCCGCCTCAGGGAACCTAATAGCTATAAGCACATAATGATGTCAATTCACGCCAACTCAGCATCAACCACTTTCCAAATTGTGGAAGATACCCAACGTAGCTATACAGCCAGGCAGTTTGTTGATACCTGGCGCAGTGAAATCGGTGAGCTTGCCGGAACTAAATCACTTTTCTTCGATTACGAAGTTGGGCCCGGTGGCGGTAAAGAGTTATCAATAGAGCTTGCAGCCAATGACAGTGAAATGCTAAAACAGGCGACATTTGAACTGATGAAAAAGCTGCAGCAAATTGAGGGAGTGACCGACATTGATAGTGGCCTTATCGATGCTCAGCGTGAATATACCCTAAGCGTCACCCCAAGAGGCAGCATGATGGGCTTTAACAGTGACAGTTTGGGTGAACTGGTTCGCAATAGTTTTTATGGAGAAGAGGTCAACAGACAGATTCAAAATAGCGAAGAGTTAAAGATCCGGGTCATGCGCCACCGTAATGAGCAATTTAAAGCTAACGCCTTAGGAGACCTACTCATTACGTCACCAAGTGGCGAGCAAGTACTGCTCAAACAAGTTGCTGATATAATACCTATTTTATCTGCCAGTCGAATAGACAGGATTGACGGTATCGAACAGGTAGAAGTGAGTGCAAGCTTTATTCGCAGCAAGGCAAATGTAGCCTTGATCACTACCCAAATATCGGACTCGATATTACCTGCTTTAATGCAAAAATACCCCGGTGTAAATGCAGAATTAGGTGGCAGTGCACGTACAGAGAGAAAAGTGAGTGCTCAGCTAATGACAGGCATTATACTTGCCTTATTTATCGTATTTTCATTCTTAGCCATATATTTCAAAAGTATGCTTGATGCCATATTAATACTGAGCGTGATCCCTCTGTGTTTAGCGGCTGCCATGCTTGGACACATCATATTAAGCCATAGTTTTAGTGTAATGAGCCTATTTGGCATGATCGCTTTATCAGGTTTGGTGTTAAACGGTTCATTTGTACTTCTTTTGGAAATAAAAAAACACTTGTGTAGCAGAGTCGATATTGAAACGGCGATCATTAACAGTACTATAAGCCGATTCAGGCCTGTGGTTATTACAGCACTTACAACCACTGTAGGGCTAGCACCTATGCTGTTTGAAACATCAACCCAAGCCCAATACCTTATTCCAATGGTCATAAGCCTTAGCTTCGGCACGCTTTTCTCGATAGCGACTATTCTCGTTTTTGCCCCGGCACTGTTTCTTATTTCTGAACGCTGGCACGTGCGATATAGCTCCAAATCAAACGCTTCAGTAATTGAAACTCTAAAAACAGCTGACACTTTATTAATCAATAGAATTTCAACATCAACTGCGAGCTAGCAACTATTTAATCTATTAAACGTGTTAACTAACTAATGATTTCCAGCTGGCACGTTTAATGGTTATAAGTAATACATAGGTTCAATATTTTGCACTTGCCTGAATATCCCTTTCCCCCTCATATCCACGGCGCTTATCTTAAGCTAGTGCTAAATTAATACCTATACCTTTAGACAGCTAAAATTAAACAGCCTTAATCCGAAGGCAGATAACATTTGTAACAAATTCGACTCGCCACCAGCACTACCTTTCTGTCACAATTCACACACAAAAATAACAATAAGAATTTAGCAGTATAATGAAATTCAGCCCTATAAAATTCAAGCTACCCTTTACCACACAATTGTCGAGCCTGTTACTGGCTAGCGCTATCGGCGCTCTCTCGACTTTATCCTCTTTTTCCACTTTTGCAGGCAGTAGTCATCAATTTAGTCTCAGCATTCCAACACTCGAAGGCGGTGCGACTATCGACGGCCAGCTCGATGAGGTGCAGTGGCAAAACGCCGCCATAGCCGAGCTTAAATATGAGACCAGTCCGGGAGAGAATATCGTCGCTCCTGTAGGAACAACGGCTAAGATCTTCTCCACCGGTGAGAGCCTGTTTATCTCTTTTGTTGCCAGCGATCCCGATTCCAGCATCGATGACGATATTATCCGCGCTAATCTCAACGACAGGGACGATACCTGGGGCGACGATTTGGTGGGGATTAAGCTCGATACCTTCAATGACTCCAGGCTGGCTTATCAATTCTTCGTTAACCCCTACGGCGTGCAGACAGACTCCATAGAAAATGAACTCACCGGTGATGAAAGCGACGCCTGGGATGGGATATGGTACACCAGTGCCCGCAAGACAGCGCAAGGTTATCAGGTCGAGATAGAGCTGCCACTGCGGCTGTTTAACTTCGACAGCCAGTTATCACAGCAGACCTGGGGAGTCGAGTTTATCCGCTTCTATCCCAGAGATCAGGTCCGCAGGTTATCGACCCATCAGATAGACAGAAATAACAGTTGCCAGCTCTGCCAGCTCGGTACGGCGACGGGACTTGAGGGCCTAAAGCCCAGTCAGGACCTGCAGTTAACCCCCTCTTTGGTGTTTAATCGAAACAGTCAGCGCGATGCAGAGCCCGGCGCTGATTGGGACAATGACAACTCGGTCGAACCCGGATTGGATATTCGCTGGGGTATCACCCCCAGCACCCTGCTCAGCGCCACCATCAATCCAGACTTTTCCCAGGTTGAAGCCGATGCAGGGCAGCTGGATATCAACAGTACCTTTGCGCTGTTTTACCCTGAGAAGCGCGCCTTCTTTCTGGATAATAAAGACTATTTCGACACTCAGCTGCAGCTACTACATACAAGAAATATCGTCTCACCCGACTATGGTCTGAAACTCACCAGCAAGGTCGATAATCATACCTTCGCGGTGATGGCGAGCAATGACACCAAAACCAACTTTCTGGTTCCGGGTAACCTAAGCTCGGATATCGCCAGTCTCGATGAGGAGAGCATTAATCTTGCCGGCCGATATCGCGCCGATATCAATGATGAACTCTCTATTGGTACCTTAGTCACGGCTAAGCGAAGCGAGCAATATCATAACTACCTCGCCAGCGGCGATCTTAAATATCAGCCTACACCTCAGGACACCTTCACGGCGCAATACGTGTTCTCTGCGACCCAGTATCCTGATGAGCTCTACAGAGAGTTCTGCTCGGGCAGTGATTGTCTGCCGGACAGCAACTGTGAACTCTCAGACTGTGGCATCAATGAGCGGGTGTTGCGCACCAAGCGAGATGATGAACTTCAAGACAGTTTTTACCATCTCAAGTACAAACATGAGCGCCGCAGCTGGTATGCGTTTACTCAGTATGAATCGGCGGGTGATGACTTCAGGGCCGATTTAGGTTTTATCAGTAAGGTAGACGTCAACAAGCTGGTTGCCGGTGGCGGCTATACCTGGTACCCGCAGGACTCATCGATTAGCCGCGTCGAACTGGGCGGCGATTGGGATATCAGCCATAACCAGGCCGGAGAACTGCTGGAGCAGGAGCTGGAAGCTAAAGTCGAATTTGAAGGTTCGATGCAAAGCTACACCGCTTTTGGGATCGTGACCAGAGAGCGTGTGGGCAGGCGGCACGATAGCTCACAGCTTGCCATCGACGGCAATACCCAGCTATTTGATGAAACCAAAGGCTGGGGTTACAGTAAGATCATCCCAAGTAGAGCCCTGACTCTGGATCTGGATCTCAGCTACGGCGATAACATAGACTTTGCCAATGATCAGTTGGGAACAGAGCTGTTCGTTAATCCGGGAGTTGAGTGGAAGCTATCAGATTCGGTATCGCTGGATGTGTCGCATATCTACCGTTCGCTTGATGTCGATGATGGTCGACTCTTCACCGCCAACCTGAGTGATCTGCGCCTGAACTGGCATATTAATCTGCGTAACTTTATCCGCATCTCCAGTATCTACACCCATATCGAGCGCGATCCCTCGCTCTACCTCTATGGCTCACCGGATGCAAAGGAGCAGCAACTGGGCAATGAGGTGCTGTATGGATATAAACTCAATCCCCAGAGTGTATTTTACTTAGGTTATTCAGACGGTTTAAACCGTGATGATGAGATCGATGCATTAACCCGCACCGAGCAGACCTACTTTATGAAGTTAAGTTACGCCTGGTTATTGTAACGCTTGTCAATAAAGCAGCCTTGAGCGATAAAAACTGTCTTGAGCGATAAAACAGCCATGAGCTATATAACAGCCTTGGGCGATAACGCTTCGCCCAGCAATTTCGGAATAGCTTCGGTGTGATTTCGGAACATAGCCGGGAAGTTTCAAGGCTGTTTCTTCTTCAAACTAAGCGGCACTGCCCGGCTCTATAAATGAGTTGGGCTATCGTTCTTGCCCCCAACACCTGTTTTAGCAGGCCGATGTGATAGTCAACGCCCCGCATCGTCAGCTTAAGCTTCTGTGACACATCTTCCCTGTCCTCCCCCGCCGCGAGATAACTCAATACCATGGCCGAAACCGGGGTCACTATATTGTAATCCACTAAGGGATTAATCTTGTCACCATAGTTGATGACGATATTCATCTGCAGCTCCGTCAGGTGTTTTTCAATATCCTCCAGCCGCTCCTGCAGCGCCTCAAGTTGTTCCCGGCTGTCCAGCAACAACATAAAGCGTCCCGACAACTTAGGGGAGAAACGACAAGGTACAGAGATAGTCACCAGGCTCACCACGCCGGATTGTTCGATGAAAAGCTGTAACCTTGATGGCATCTTGCTTGTGGGCCAGATATAGACAGGCCGGGAAAATAGCCGGGAGACCTCATCGGTCATCTTGGTATAGTAGATTACCTTCTTGCGCCATAAACGGAGAGCCTTGGGTGAACTTGCAAATAGCTGCCTGCGTTTTTCAAACAGCTTCATCATTCTACTGCCGTCTTTTATGCGGCAGCGCCAGTCATCCGGGCTGTTGATATCGTAGCAATAGCAGATATCACCCACGCCAAGATAATCCCGGCTTTGTCTAAGCAGATCGGTTAATCCATGTTCCAGTGATACCTGAAGCATAAGCCCCCCTTAACAGCGAATGGTGATGAACTGAATCGATGACGACGCGATAAAAAGTCGTTGTGTATAAAGAATTAGCCGAGCAAGAACTGCCGAATAACATGGCCTGTGATTACGATAACCGAGATCAGAAGCAGCGTGGTGACCATCAGCAGCTTGATACTGCTATTACCTTTCCCGGAAGCTCGTCGACCCGTATCTTGTTCAGGGTCTGGCATCGGCTTTGGTGCTATCAGAGGATGATTAGTCATAAAATACCTCTTTAAAAACGGTCGATTAGCTTTACCCATTAAGGCGGCCAAGTTGCTTATGGCCGCCAACGTTTAACACTAGGCTTTTTTATTTGGCAAAATAAACTTCTGCCAGCTCATAACCAGTAATATCAGCGCCGGAAGGCCAAATGAGATCAAGCCCATTGCACCCGATTGCGGCTCCCCCTCGGCAAACGAGCCCCAGGACCAACCTATGCATATCCAGGCGAAACCAAACGCAGCGAATAAGCCCAAATTTGCTTTCCAATCGAGTTGGTAGCGACCCAGCAGGCTGACGTAAGCCCATATGGCAGCCATCGTACCCATGCCCATCAAGTACCACATTAAACCCATCATTTGCTTTCTTCCTTAGGTGAAATCACCGCTAAATCCACTCTGCCAATATTTCTTAACCGCCTTCTCATCGTTGACATTACCGTAACCGAACAGGATATCGGCCTGAGTCATCATGGCGTGCACGGTGCCGCCGGTGAAGGTGTTGGACGCGTCGATCAGTCTGTGATGCCAGAAATCCGGCTTGTTCCATGGACAGGCTGCCAAGCAGACACCGCAGTCACCACCATTTTCGGACCAGAACTTCAGACACTTCTTGGGATCGCTATAGAACTTACGCACCCCTTTGTTAACATCCCAGGTGTAAAGGGGATCCTCACTGCCGGGATAGGTCGGGCCCGTTGAAGGTTTATCGTCCATGCAGATGGCGCCGGACGGACAGGCTTCGCCACAACGTTTACAGTTTTCACAGAAAGACATGATGCCAAAATCACGTGGCTTGTCGTAAGCGGCTTCATCGAGCTCAAGTTCGGTATAGACCTTACAGATACGCACACGCGGGCCAAGGTTGGGGGCCACTATGGTACCGTTGCGTGCGCCCTCCCCTAAACCTGCAGCAATGGCATAGGCCACCGAGTTACCCATGTCGTTGGTCGCCCCTACGGCCTGGAAGCCCAGCTCTTTCATAAACTTAGCCATAGAACCGGCTAATACACCTATGTTGCTGTAACCCATGGCAGCCGTTGAGGACTGTGGGATCATCGGAGCACAAGCCGTTGCCTCGTAATCCATTCCCACCAGCATGACGATCACGCTCTTAGGCTTAAAAGGAAAGTCCTCTTCCCAGCTCAAGGTCTCTTCTGTGAGCGGGTTATAGAGTGGGTTGTAATCCCAGCGGGGATCGTGACGACACACACCGACCCGTACCGCACCGAAGTTTTTGGCAGCGGTCTTAATGGCGCAGACCTTCTCTACAGAGTCTTTAAAGGGATATTGGTGCCCATGAACGTCGGACTGATCCCAGGTCAGTACTCCCTGATTTGGCACTCCGGCCTGAGATAGAGGGGCCAAATTCATCAAGGTAAACCAAGAAGCGGTTTCCAATGCGTAATCGAGCTGAGTGTAACCCAACTTATCATTGTCGTAGCGTTCGTGAGCCGTCAGGAAATGGTGAAATGCATCAGTCATGCTCATGGGTTTTTCACCCGCCTGGATAGGACCCGCAGACTCCTGGCCGAAATTAAGGTTACGCTCAGGATGCTTTGCCTGTAACGCCGGACTGATACAATAGGTCTGATTTACATTGCGCTGATCCATGGGCTTAAAGTCAGGGCTCACTTCACAGGGAAACGCCTCCAGCTCGACGCCTTCCATCTTATGTTTCAGCCAACTGCCAGCTCCGGCCACGACCCCCACACCGGCGACAGTCCCGGCACCAATTTTTAATAACTGACGCCGACTCTCGTCGACCTCTTGCTTCTCTTGTTCGCTCATGTTTATTCCTACATCTTTGGGTGTTGGTGGAAACCAAAACGGTAAATGTTGAAATAAATTCTATACAGACCACACCTTCTAAAATAGCGATATATTCGAGAAGAACCTTTGCAAAAACTGCAAAATAGAATTTCCATTTGCATGACACTCTTCACACATATAGGTAACAACGAGACGGGGAATAACAAAATATTGGTAAAACAGTAATAGTTTTTGGCAGTTTCATTAATGTAAATGACAAAGAAGCCAACTTAAACTGCAATATCAAAGAACAAATTAATTAAATTAGGGAGTGGTAAATTGACCATCAAAAAATGAGAGAGTATCGTCAGTTTCGATCGAACAAATAGTTAACCATGATTATTATCGTTCTGAAAAATGAGCAACATGAACAAACAATAACAATGTGTAACCCACTGATTATAGAGGAGCGCCACCAGAATAGCATTACAACACAATTGAATCGTACATAACCTTATTCATATAAGGACAAACAGTTTAACTCTTAATTGCAATAACACATCAATTGCAATCGAATTGTCACACTCAATGTTTCACTTATAATATATAAGTTAAAAAGAAAATAACCCACTATGAATAAATATATAGATTAACAGTTTAGCCACCTTATAAACCCATAAGAAAAACACTAATAAAAATATGAACAAATAAATAATCGGAGATTTTATGAATAAAATAAATAACACCAAAATAAAGAGCCTGATGTTATATATGGCCGGTATATCGGGCCTGTTATTAAACAGCGTCACGGCTGTCGCTGCCACCTCGGGCTCACACTATCCCATGGGGGGGGAAGGCGTCGCAGCCGCCACCCTGCCACCACCCGGTATGCATTACCGTATGTACAACACCTGGTATAGCGCCGATACTCTGACAAATAATAGTGGTGACGATACGGGTCTGGATTTTGATCTGAGCGCCTATGCCCAGGTACACAGATTTGTGCATATGACAGAGAAAACAATCCTGGGCGCTAACTGGGGCTATAACGTTCTCATACCTATGGTGAGTAAAGATATCTCGATAAAACCCGTAGGTGTCGATGCCGATACCTCATTCGCTTTAGGAGATGTGATCCTCGAACCCTTGGTACTTAACTGGCCGAGGGAGCGTTTTGACGCAGTTATGGCACTGGCAGTCATTGCTCCCACCGGCGATTACGACGTTCATGACGCCGCCTCGCCCGGCTACGGGTACTGGACTGGTATGTTGACCGCCGGCGGCACTTATTATCTGGACTCAGAGAAATCATGGACATTCAGTGCACTGACCCGCACCTTAGTGCACACAGAGCAGGATGATACTGATGTGCGACCTGGCGCCGAATTTACTATCGAGGGAGGGATAGGCAAGCAGCTGGAATTCAACCACACCTGGTTAGTGCGTCCCGGTATCACCTACTGTGCCACATGGCAGATCAGCGATGACAGCCAGGATGGTCCGGGCACTCTCGCCAGTGAACGCAAACAGGCTTACGGCATAGGTGGTGAGATCAACCTATTCTATCTGCCATGGCTACTGCAAGGTAATTTGCGCTATGTACATGAGTTCGGTGCCAAGAATACTACAGAAGGCTCATCGGCAGTCTTTACCCTGACCAAGTCTTTCTAAAGAGAGCCTTCTAACGACAGCTTTTTAACGAAGGGATTCCTCTATGACATCAGCCTTCAATGGCTGGTGTCATTTTACAGTTTCAAGAGTTCAATATAGGTTAAACCCCAGATCATCAAAGCTGATTTTGTTCCATCTGAGCACACTCATGCTGGAAGAAGTCCAGCGCTAACCGTACTCTGTGGGGCAGGTACTGGCGACAGGAATAGAGTCCCCAGGTGCTGATATCGGTGGAATATTGGCCGTCAAACAGTAACTGCAAGCGGCCGGATTTTAGATACTCACGGCACATCACAGGCGGTACCCAGGCAACACCGAGTCCATCAACCGCAGCCGAGATACACAGTTCATTCATCTCCGACTCCAAGGGCCCCTCGACCTCTAACTTATGAATCTGCTCACCATCGCTCCATAGCCAGATGTTTCCCCCCAGGCCGCCTTTAGGAGAGAGCAAGCAAGGGTAGTCCGCCAGCTGTTCTGGATGAGTCAACTCAGGGTGTTTAGCGATGAAGTCCGGGCTGGCAACGAAGTAACGCCTCAAAGTTAGCAGTTTACGTCCCACCATAGAGCTGTCCGGTGGTGACTCATGGCTGACATACAACACCAGATCCGCCTGTATATCCATCGGATTTTGCATACTCTGATAAGAGATAAATTTCAACTTAAGTTCTGGGAAACGTTGATGAAACTGTCCCAGCGCCCTTCTACAGGTCAGATTGATAAAATCTAAAGGGGCGGCAATGATAATTTCACCCTGGGGTTCTACCTGTAGCTGGCCAACACTCAACTGCAGCGCCTCGACTTCACCTAAAATACGCGAACTTCTCTCCAGAAAATCCACACCAGCTTCGGTCAGTGTCAGGCTTCGCGTAGTACGATCCACCAAACGGGTACCGAGGAATTGTTCTAGTTGAGAGATATTACGACTTATTTTGGAAACAGGAATACTCAGGGCTCTCGATGCCGCACTCAAGCTTTGATATTCGATAACCTTATTAAATAATGCAAGATCTTCGGTTTTCATGGCGACAGTTGATTTACCTGTTATAAATTTATTTAGCTATTATCACCATATGTGACCAGAAATAATATGACCTGACTCAGGCTTTACCCTATTGAAAATATCATTAGGCCAATAACCGGATTTAAGTCACAGGAGCGTGAGACCAATAACAGAAGTCTAAGGCTGAACACTGATTTAAACAGTGCTCTGGAAACAAATTCTGAGCAAGTAGCGTAAAAAATTTATTCATAGAAACAACAAGCACTATTTTTATGAAGCCCTACAGCTTCTTCGACGAACAAAAAACACTTGAATTAGCCAAAAAGTGATTACCTACAGGTGAGATCCGACAAAAATTATATTACCAGTAACAACAAGCACCACCATCTATATATCTTATGACTCACCAACATTATCGACAGACAGCATTATTGATGACGAACTATAAATGACGCTCGAACAAGACCAATACAGATGAATAAACACTAAGCATGGTCTACTTATTCAAAGTTGACATTAAGTTGAATATATAAGAAGTTACACCATAAATTAATGGTTACAAGGATGCATACCAAATGATAAAAACCAGAATCATTCCTTATTTATCCCTTTACCTTACTCTACCGCTTTCTTTTCCAATATTGGCTACCACAGCCCCCTTGGCGACAATCTCAGATTATAAACCGAATTGTATAACACAAACCTTTGCGTCCATTAGGTTAGATGCCAGCAGCACAAACTACGATGCCCTGCAGAAACCAGAGCAGAGCGAAGCCTTTTCAGACGCATTAACGCATCTGCGCCAACTTGCTACTGAGCAGGGAGCAGATACCCTGCTACTTACCAATGTGACTAACCATATACTCAACTTCACTAAGGAAAATACAAGGCCTGGCCCGTCGGATGGGAGAGTGATTAAGGAAACGAGTTTACAAACCCACCTCGAGGCGCAGGCTTTTATCGTCTGTAAGGCCGATAAGACCCTATCGAATATTCGTGCCCCCTTCAGCTCCGATGGCTATAAGGTCAGAACTATTGAGTACAAGTTTACCCTACAAATCCCAAAAACAGAGTCCGCAGCAACACTTGCTCAAGCTATCACTCTACCTTCTGACACTGTCTCCATCGAAGAGGGAGTTTACGGAATAAAACCGGGAATGAGCGCTTCACAAACATCGGAAAGACTGGGGCCTCCCAGCATTGAGATTCAGCTCAAAAACAAAGAGGTTGCCAGGGGATATGGTCGAAGCCTTTGGTTTATATTCAGTGGGGATAGACTCACGCAGATCACCTCCGACTTAAAACTACTCAGTGGCTATGGTCGTAATATGATTGCTTTTAGAGACGGTTTTGACGATACCCCGTGGAAAATATCAGGAGTAGTTGAACATAAAAGTCCTTTCGAAGAGGTCAAACAGGCCCTGGAAACACAAATCACGGCAGAAAAAAATGATGTGTTGCTTATCGAGAAAGATAAGCAACGCCTGAGTCTTCAATTCGAAACTTTTCACCCAAATAGCGCGTCCAACCCCGAGCTGTTATTTACCAATTTCAACCTCGCGTTTATGGAGACACCTAAGACTACCAACCAAGCGTTAGCGCCAGCTGAATTGACTCAACCGCAAAAACAGTGGCTGTATAACCATCTGAATATCGAGCGTAAAAACCGGCCTACCCTAGACGAAGTGATAGCCGCGATCCCTTCGATTAATAAGCTCAATATCTCCAACCATGATGAACAGTGGTGGCTGGCGGGTAACTTTATCCAGTTACATTTTTCTGAACAGCGACTTCAAAAAATCAAGGTCAGTGAATCAATATTTGCAAGACAGAGCGAAGAATCACTGTTAAATACCGTAGAGAAGTTAGGACTGCCTAAAGATAAACAGAGCCTGTTACATGAGTACGGTGACGCCATCGATAATTTCGATAGTGTCGACATTGAGCGTGACACCTTCACACTGCTGGCTACATTCGACTCAGATGAAGAAACAGCTGAAACTTTTGAGTTAGAGATAGACTATTATTGATAAATCAGCCATTTAGTGTGCTGCATGCCTATGGCTGAGACGGAGAGATGTCTAATCAAACTTAATTAATGACACTCACCAGCTTAAAAAGATAACGACGCCAGACAGTATCAGAGTGACCATTGCCGGAACACCATCTTTCCAGGTATCAAAACGCAGATGAAAAAAGATGGCTCCCAGAGATGTCGAAAATAACAATGCAGCCCCCAGTACTCCTGGTGTGCTGCCCTGAAACCAGATGCTTGTCGCCCCAAGCAGCTCGACAACTCCGACCAAGGCCATGATCTGCCGATTTAATCCGTAAGAGTGAAAAAACTCAAGCTGCTTCTCGAAGATCATCTTCTGCCAGCCAAGCAGTTTGATTGAGCCTGCGAAGAGGAAAAAAGCCGAGAGAACACCGATAATCACTGTCACTAAGATATCCATTATTGAGCCTCCTGAATGCGGCCCTGTAGAGCAACAAAGGCTGCCGAACTTGCTTGATGTTCTCCGTTGAGGCAACGCATCGGGGCACAAGCTGTCAGCTCCTTTTGTGTAACTGGTACTGCTATACCCAATCCACTATTGGTGCCTGTGATTAACATATTCATATTGCTCTTTCTACTCTTGATGGGGAAATGTATTGGGGGTTGAAAAAAGCTTAACTTACGCACATTATTATTTAAAATGATTACGCCTAATATGCATTATGAATGAAATTAATTTATTGAAGGTCGATCTCAATCTACTGAAATCTTTACGCGCACTTATCGAAGAGCGTCATGTCGGACGCGCTGCAGAAAAAATGAATGTCACTCAGTCTGCAATGAGCCACACGCTGGCCAGACTCAGAGGAGTATTTGACGATCCGCTTTTTATCAGAAACGCCAAAGGGTTAGAGCCTACAACACGGGCCATTGAACTCTCAGGCAAGCTAAGGTTCATACTCAGCGAGATAGATAACTTACTTGCCCCCAAAACATTTGATTTTTCACAAGTCCACGCCCATTTTCGTGTTCAGACCCACGATTTTATCCTTGCATCTTATCTTTCTAAGGCATTTAAAAAAATCAATAAGGAAGCCCCTAATATTCTAATTGATATAAAAATATTAGATAAAACAGCCTATGAGAAGTTGGATAATGACGAGCTGGAGATGATTATCGGTGCAGGCCTACAGGCCAAGCCCAGGTTTATGCAAAAACGTCTTATGGATGAGAATTTAGTCTGTTTACTCGATAAAGCTAACCCGGTACTGAAAAGCTGGACGACCGAAGCCATTTTTCGTTTCCCTCACATCAAGACCAGCCTACTCGACGAGCTGGACGACCCGGTTAGTCAATATGGAAAAGCAATGGGCTTGCCTAAACGTAAGCTAGGCTTCTTAACCGAGACCCTCAATTTACAACTGCCATTGCTGCCGGGCTCTAATTTAATTGCATTCTTACCCGAGTCTATCGCCAAACAAGGGAGTCAGCTCTATGGCTTGGAAGTAAAGGAGTGTCCATTTACTCTACCTGACCTCACCATTCGCGGAATGTGGCATGAAAGGCATCAAAACGATCCTCTTCATCAATGGGTCCGTGAAAAGATCGATGATGCATTCAACGATTCCACTTCATGAATGCCCTTAATGAAAGCCATTTATTGAATACCTAGGCGCTCGGAAAGTAGAAACCTTTATCTGACGGCAGAACGACAGACGTACCGACGCTCGCCTTGGTAAAGGCGAGCTGAAATGATTTTACCGTCCCTACTCATGCTCAGACTCGATACAGATCAAGTTGCGACCAGCGGCTTTGGCATCATACAGCGCTTTGTCGGCGCGCTGGATAAGGGTATCTAAATTTTCTTCACTTCCCAGGCTCTCATCATCGCTTAGGGATGCGATTCCGGCGCTGAAGGTAATCGCCAACTCTCCCCTACTGGTTGAAATTGGAGTGCTTTCAAGTTGCGAGCGAAACTTATCCATTAAGGCAAAAGACTTCACCTCATTAAGCCCTCTGAATGCGACAATAAACTCCTCGCCGCCAAAGCGGGAAACGGTAAAGTGTTGACCGAATGAACGTTTTAACCGTGCGGCGAACTCCACTAAAACCTCGTCACCCACATCATGACCATAAGTGTCATTCACTTCCTTAAACAGATCGATATCGAGCAGAGCCAGCGTCAAGGCTCCCTTTCTTTGTTTTTTCAGTATGATCAGCTCTTCATACTGATTAAAGAAATAGCGACGGTTGTACACTCCGGTCAGATAATCGAGGTTTGCCTGATCCCAGAGTTTACGGATCATATCCAATGAATCTAAGGTGTTGAGTACACGGCAGTGAAACTCTTCATGCACAAATGGCTTCTGCAGGAAGTCATTTGCCCCATTTTTAATGAAGCGGGCCGACAGACTCTCGTCATCGTCACTGGACAAACCAATAATGGCTAACTCCTCTCGACTGAATTTCTCTCTGACCTTTAAAATAAGACCAAATCCATCCAGGCCCGGCATATTGTAATCCGTGATCAAGAGTTGAATATCCGGCTGTTTTTGTAGGACCTCCCAGGCAGAATTTCCATCATCTGCCTCTACTACCTGATACAGATGCTGTTCGAGTAAGCTTCTGACAAATTTGCGACTTACGACAGAATCATCGGCGACCAACACCTTGACAGCTTGATTACGCTGCAGTCTATCCACCAGCCTCACCACATATTCATAGCTGAAACGGTTTTCTTTTAAAATATAATCGACGATACCCAGCTGTAACAAACGCTTACGTTGCTCAGCATCTAAACTTCCTGTGAGCACTATGCAAGGGATCTGCTTAGAGAGAACTAACTTAACGATCTCGCCTTCCTTTGCATCGGGCAGGTTTAGATCGGTAATCGCTACAAAGTACTCTTTTTGTTCTAACAGTTGTTTAGCACTGGCCAGATCTTCTGCGAAATCCACATCGCAGCCCAGCTCCTGAGCAATAAGATGCTGTAAAATACGGGACACAACTTTACTGTCCTCAACCACTAAAATACGCAATCAATTCTCCTAACTATTACTATGTCCAGATATCAACGAAATTCCTTCACAGGATCTTTGATGCGACAAGGACACTTTCCCTCTTGATGCAAAGAGGATTACTATCAAAACTCTGGCTATCACTCATGCCTATAATGATAGTAAAATTTGGCCATCAGGTAATAACGTAATAATGATTAAATTCCCCTATTTAGGATCCGGTGATAGGACCCGATGACTTACTCAAATTTTTCTACAGCGCTATCTGAATAATATTCCCGACAACGAACTATTAACAATAGAGTGAATATTTGCAATCGACAACATCTGCGGGATTAAGCGCATAGTAACAGCTCGTCACATAGCAGGATCCGCTTTTTCTTTGGTAAATAATGGTTCTATATAGGAAAGTGTCACCATCGACTCATCCTTTTCCTTGGTAAGATCGACCACTACGGTCGCAGAGATCTTATCTTGTATAGCCTGCCTGTTGGCATCCCAATAGATCTGCAAGAAACCCAACAGGCCGGTAGCAAAACCAGCACCATAGCCACCATATCGCCCGAAAGCGTCCCATAGGGAAAGCCCTGTACCATCGAGTTGGATCACCCGAATACGGAATAACTTCTTGCCTAAGGTTTGCCCGTCGAACCAGGCGGTGAACACGGTAAAATAAAATGCTGCCCAGCCAAACCCTAAACCAAGATCATTTAAAATACCTTTAGCCCAGGAGATGAGACTGTACTCTCCGCCGCCATCTTCTTCCTCAAGCTGTTCGAGATGTGACTTCTCCACCTCGGTCTGTTCAGCTGTGCCGACCGATGGGTGGGTTAACGACTCTATAGACCGGGTTTGCTCGGTTGATACTGGCTCCTCGTCTATGAGAGCTTGCTCAGATTCACCCGAATGATTCCCGTTAACTTCACCCTTTTGTTGAGCAGCTTCTTGTTGGACGCCTTGTTCAACACTTGATTCAACATATGGCTCGACTTCTTGTTTGACTTCTTTTTTAATAGTCTGCTCCGGATAGGCTTGGCTGATATCACGCTGCAATTGTGCTTTCTCATCATGGGTTAGCGCCAACTCCTTGATAGCACCGATGAGTATCGCCTTCTGCTCCGCTTCAGCCAGATTGGTCTGTTTAAGTACCTTAATTAATGAACCTAACTCTGTTTGCGCACAAGTGATTTCTTCACACATGCTGAATTGGATGATTTCGGGCAGGTAACCTAGCACCTCGCCAACGGAGGGAGCCGTTATATAACTTTCTGACTCCTGAGTTTCTCCATCAGCTCCGGTAGAAACCAGATTCTCAAACGTCACCCACAGCATCATCACAAACATCGACAGGTACAATCCCCACTTCAACACCTTGCCAATTTCATAGCTTTTTCTCTGTATCAGTAGGGTTAGCCCCACCAGCAGGATAAACACCCAACCCGCCTGCTCAGCCAGGACTGAGATAAGTAATCCATCGACGGCCATAGCCATTCCACGTTTAAGTGGAGAGGCAAGTGGGGTATAGAGAACCTGAGGAGCGATCTCGAATGCGAAGGGAGTCACCATTGTTTTTGGATCTGTCTCTTTGATCGTCTTAGTCATATCAAGCCATTATCTTTTTTTTAATTATTAACAGGTTTATTTACAGACGGAACTACTAACGGTTTTATCCAAAATACTCTATATTCAATTATTAAGCTTTAGGCACATATTTGCGTCAGAATAGTGCTTACAGACAAGAGGTTAACACTTTTGTCACATCCTTAATCCATGGTTTGTTAATAAAAATGAATTCATTAATAACTAAATGGAATAACGAAGAACAAACAATCACTTCTAAAGCCGCTAAAGGCGATTATTATTTACTTACTAAATTGATTGGAGCAAGCAAGCCATGAGCAACATTTTCGAAGATAATTCTTATACCATTGGTAACACCCCTCTTGTTCGTCTAAAGCGCGTTAGTAAAGGTAATGTTTTAGCCAAAGTTGAAGCCAGAAACCCAAGTTTTAGCGTCAAGTGCCGTATCGGTGCCAATATGATTTGGGATGCAGAGAAAAAAGGCCTGCTTACTCCAGACAGAGAGCTAATTGAGCCAACATCCGGTAATACCGGTATCGCCCTGGCTTATGTCGCTGCAGCACGTGGTTACAAGCTAACACTCACCATGCCAAATACCATGAGCCTCGAGCGTCGTAAGCTTCTAAAAGCACTCGGTGCCAACCTGGTACTGACCGAAGGTGCTAAGGGGATGAAAGGCGCTATCGATAAAGCGGAAGAGATCCGTCAATCGGCACCGGAGAAGTATCTGCTTCTACAACAGTTCGATAATCCTGCTAACCCTGAAATCCATGAAAAGACAACAGGACCAGAGATTTGGAACGATACCGACGGTGAAGTAGATGTGGTTGTCGCAGGTGTTGGTACAGGTGGCACGATCACAGGCGTCAGTCGTTACATAAAGAATGCTCAAGGCAAAGCCATCACATCGGTTGCGGTAGAGCCTGCAGACTCGCCGGTAATTCAACAGACATTGTCTGGCCAAGCCCTTCAGCCCGGACCTCACAAAATACAGGGGATCGGTGCAGGATTTATCCCTGGTAACCTGGATCTCGAGATGATTGATCGCGTCGAGGCCGTGACAAATGAAGAGTCTATCGAAATGGCTCAACGCATCATGAAAGAAGAAGGCATTCTGGTTGGTATCTCATCGGGTGCAGCCGTTGTGGCAGCCAACAGAATTGCAGAGTTACCAGAGTTTGAAGGAAAGAATATCGTTGTGATTCTTCCTTCGGCAGCAGAGCGTTATCTCTCTTCAGTACTTTTCCAGGGTGAATTCAGCGACGCTGAGAATATTCAGTAACCCATAGGGTGACTATCTAGTAGCATTATAAAAACCCGAATCAGATTCGGGTTTTTCTTTTTTCGTCTAATTTTTGTAGCTTTAGCTCAAGTCTGCTCAGACTTAAATAGAATGGACAATATTGTGCAACGTCGAAGCCACAACTTGCTCTAATTCAGTATCGTTTGCCTCATCACACTCAATGAGAACGTATTTATATTCCAGGTATTTTATCAAGGCTAATAGTTGATGTGCATCGGCATTGGAGTTCGTCGACCCTAGGAGTTCGAAGAAACGCCCAATCGTAGACAGAAAAGAATCGTCTAAGCGTTTAATGGCATCGGCTAATTGAGTATTTCTCAACGCCTCCTCATGAAAGGCAGCCTCTAATATGCGATTATCACGATGAGAGATCTGCTCACGAATATGCTCACTGATAAACTGGGCTAAATTGCTAACCAGTAATTCACTGTGCTTATCTTCTTTTGCCAACCCATCGATCTCTTTAAGTAACTCAAAACTGCGGCTTTCAAGCCCCTCATTCATCCATAATGTCTTTTCGGCAAAGAATGTTAACGAATCACTGATCAGATCTTTAATATCTTTAAAATAGTATGTTGTCGATGCTAATGGAACATCTGCCTCCTTGGCTACGGCACGATGACGTACACCACGGATCCCCTCCCTCACGATCAACCTTAAGGTTGCTTCAAGTATGACTAATCGTCTGGCTTCTCCATCACTTCGGCTCGTCTGCCGTCCAACATAGGTCAATGGGTGAGTCATAATTAATCCTTTTCGCCGATTGCGTTAACATGTGGCTTCTCCCCCGGTCCACCACAACATCTTTAACAAAATGTAACACTATTATATCCATAAACATGCCTTTTGATTTCATTAGTTTTCGTTTTTTATCCAACAAATGAATAAATCCCGTCTAATCTTATAAATGAAAGCCTAAATAATTAAATGAGTGACATCAATAATCTAAGGTACTGAGCGCAGAAGATGACTGTGGTATGCCGAACAATTATGTGAATATCATTCAAGGAGTGGAATATGGAATCGATAAAAATTTCAGATTACATGAACAGGCGCCCCGTTATTTTTACCGCCAACATGCCGATTGCACAGGCAGTTGAACTATTTTTACAGGCAGGCCAGATTGGCGGTCCCGTTGTAGATGAAAACAAGCATGTGATAGGTTTTATATCTGAGCAGGATTGCCTGATTAAGATGCTGGAAGCCACCTACCTGAATGAAAACCATTATACAGTAAGTGATGTCATGCATGGCGATCCCCTTACCGCACGCCCTGAGGGCTCTGTATTCGATCTTGCCCAAATCATGACCGATGCCAAACCAAAAATCTTCCCGGTTATTGACGACAATGAGCAACTCATAGGCATTATCACCCGCTCAGATGTGCTCAGAGCCATAGATGATCAACTCAAGGCTATGTATAAACAGGGCCACGAACGCTTGGTGTAACCCGTGTAAATTAGGGGAAACTACCGGAATTGCTCTTTGCCACCTAGAGAGGACGAGAAGATCCGCACTGACGCATCTATAAGCAATAAACAGAGCCTCGAGCATCTGGTGTACCCCATGTAAGTTGAGAGAAACTATCCACATAGAACAATCATATTGAAAACTTGCCGGAGGAACTTTCATCACTTTAAAATGAAAGTTCCAGCTTTTCATATATGTAAACCATTGCCCATTCCCCCTTATCGCCAGCCTCTGGAAAGAAGAGCCGTAGGTGAAATAGGCTAAAGGCTCACAAGTTTGAAAAATTACTCCCGTTTCAATGCAAATCTAGCTATTATTTTATTTCATCATGCTATCTTATGCGCGGCTTCCTCATTTGTAGAATTCAATCCGGCTCTTATGACTGGCTTTCCTCTATCGAGATAGTTAGAACCATTAGAAGCCTATGACTATAGACACGGACTCATCACTGAACTTTCATTTTGCAGGGGGTTAGATCTAATCCAGATCTCCTCTACTTATTACCTGGAACGAGCTCAAAATTAATATGTCTTTTTACCAATCCCCGTTAGATGTCACCGCCTTCGATGCAAAGTTTGAAGCACAAAAGATTGCCTTCGCTCCAATCAGCTTTCAAGTTGCCCGCTGCTTACTTAAATTTGGAATACTCGCTCACATCGATGAGGCCGGCGATGAGGGCCGCTCACTTGAGGCTATAGTGGAGAGGAGTCAGCTATCTGAATATGCCTGCAGTGTGCTATTGGATATGGGACTGAGCATGAGACTAATCTGGCAAAATGACACTCATTTCATATTAGATAAGATTGGCCATTTTTTGCTGCAAGATGATATGGCGAAGGTCAACTTAAACTTCGTCCACGATGTCTGCTATCAAGGGCTATTTGAACTTGAGTCTTCATTAAAAGAAGGTAAGCCAAACGGGCTAAAGGTATTCGGTGATTGGGAAACCATCTACCCTACATTAAGTGAGCTACCACAGCAGGTTAAAAAAAGTTGGTTTGAGTTTGACCACTACTATTCAGATCACGCCTTTGGCCAGTTATTACCGCTTATTTTTAAGAGCCAACCTAAACATATTGTCGATGTCGGCGGTAATACAGGTAAGTGGGCATTAGCCTGTACAAGTTACGATCCGGATGTATCTGTAACTATTATGGACCTACCGGGACAACTAAAAGTCGCGCTGAAAAATGCCGAGGAGAAAGGTGTAGGAAACAGAGTTGCGGGATACCGCTGTGACTTGCTAGATGAAGAACAGGCATTCTTCGATTCCGGCGATCTCTATTGGATGAGCCAATTCTTAGACTGCTTCTCTAAAACTCAGATCCTGAGCATCCTCAAACGTACGGCTCAAAGCATGACTGCCAATAGTGAACTGTGCATCCTGGAAACCTACTGGGATCGTCAGCCCTTCGAAGCCGGCGCATTTTGTGTCAATGCAACCTCAATCTATTTTACTGCTATGGCGAATGGAAACAGCCGAATGTATCACTCAAAGGATATGTTAAGCCTTATCTCACAGGCGGGCCTATTTGTAGATGAAGATATCGATGACATAGGTCTGGGCCATACCCTGCTGCGCTGTAAATTAAAACCTTAGCTCTTTCAAGATAGAAGGTTAAATTATATTTACCCAGTGCTTAAATAGAATCAAATTTTATCAACCTCTCTATCCCCTTAACATAAGTGCATAAACTCACTTTAAGGGGAATAGGGATGAAAGCCACTATAACCAAACTCTCAAATCACGTATCTCGTTTACCTACACCTATGGCTGGACTGGCTCTGGCTATCGCCAGTCTCGGCTGGGCATGGGACAGTATGCTGCCCAATATGGATAACCGCGGACAGATGATTGGTGCCGTCCTAGCAAGCGTGTTACTCATGTCTCTGGTGCTAAAATTTGTTATTCACCCAAGGATATTAAAAGATGAACTGTCTCATCCGGTAGTAGGAAGTGTGATCCCAACATTCGCCATGGGACTCATGGTTGTATCTAATGCTTTGGGACAATACTTGCCTGCACAGGGGCGTTATCTATGGCTATTCGCTATCATGATTCATATCCTGTTCTTAGCCATGTTTATCTTCTACCGAGCTATAGATTTCAAGTTGGAACATATGGTACCGAGCTGGTTTGTACCTCCTATCGGTATCATAGTCGCTGCGGTTAGTTTTCCCGGGAGTCAGTATGAATGGGTCGCAAACGCAACACTTAACTTCGGTATGGTCTGTTACCTCATCATGTTGCCTGTCATGTTGTGCAGACTCATCTTTTGTGCACCAATCAGCGATGCTGCCAAACCAACAATTGCTATTATGGCCGCACCTGCAAGTTTATCTTTAGCCGGCTACTTAACCATTAACAGTGATCCATCAATCGTTGTCGTCGCACTGTTACTGAGCATTGCGGTATTGATGACCTGCGTCATCTATCTGGCTTTCTTTCATCTGATGAGGCTCCCTTTTTCACCGGGCTATGCCGCTTTCACATTCCCAATGGTCATAGGTGCAACCGCCTTAATTAAAGCGGCTCATTGGTTAGTTCAAAGCTTCGGAGAGAGTCAATTTACAGATTTAATCGAACAAACCGCAAAGGGAGAGTTACTTATATCAACGGCTGTAGTCTTATATGTTGTATATAGATACTTGTTACATTACAGACCTACGGCGCTAAAAGCTTAACACGCGTATAACGACACATTAAGGAAACAAATTCATAGCATTTTAGTTGGTTAAGTATCCATTGAAATTATAAACGGTCATTTAATCGCTTACATATCAACCAACAAAGAAAATACACTTTTAAATACAACACCCGATCAAGTTCACAAATAACGTGTATTTGTTTCATTGAGGCATTTATTTTAAATTTAATTGTTAATAAGCCTGTTAATAAAACACTATTAATTAACAGCTTTATCTTTTGTAAATCAACGTAAATAATATAAACCTGGTGCAAGAATTGCTCAAGCCAACCAAAACCCCAGCATAAGTCATTGATTAACCTTTTGTTAACCATGACAATTGTTAACTATTTTAACTTAAAATGTTGCAACACTGGTTTCAACCCTCTAACTTTGATGTGTATCCCCTTTATTGCAGATGTTAGTTTTGTGTGCTTATATCTCTCCCTTAGTAATACTTTCCAATAGTTATTAACATGTGTAAAAACTATTACAGTATCTGCTAAATAAAAATAAACAATTGAACATCTAATAATTAAAAACCGATGTAAGTGTCAGGGAGAAAACAAAATGTTGCCGAATTCTAAATTGGCTAAAGCTGTACGTTTTGCACTAATAACTGGGGCAGCTACTGCCGCACTAAGTGCACCAGCAGTATATGCCGCAATTGATGATGAAAAAGTAGAGCGTATTCAAGTTACAGGTTCACGTATTAAACGTACCGATATGGAAGGTTCTTCACCTGTAACAACAATTACTGCTGCAGATATGGAAAAAACGGGTGAAATGTCCGTTGCCGATGTGCTACGTCGCAGCAATTTAAATACATTCGGTTCTTATTCAGAATCATCAGGCAGCTCATGGCAGAGTCAGTCTAATATCTCTCTACGTGGAGCCGGTGCAGACCGAACTCTAGTACTGCTTAACGGTAAGCGTATGCCAGGCTCGCCAACTATGGGTGGCACAGCAGTAAACCTTAACACCATTCCAACCGCAGCTATCGAACGTATCGAAGTACTTTCTGATGGTGCATCTGCAGTCTATGGTTCAGATGCCGTAGCTGGTGTTGTAAACATCATCCTTAAGAAAGATTTTGAAGGACTAGAAGTATCTGGTACCGCTAGTAGCCCTGAGCAAGATGGTGGTGAAGAATGGAAAACTCACGTCATTGGTGGAACAAGCAGCGACAAGGGTAGCCTAACTTTCTCATTCGAGCACCAGAATCGTGAAATTATCTACCAGAGAGATCGCTGGTTCTCAAGTTCAACCAATATCATGGCAGATAAGTACTCCGATACAACAGGTGTATCAGCTTACGCGCGTAACTTCCTTGACATGACTACTTATGCATTTGACCCAATGGCCGCTTGTGATAATGACAAGATGGTTGGTGGTGGTCACGTGTACGACTACGGTGACGGCGATTACATCTGTGGTTATGACTACACCTCAGAAGCGGCTGACCACGCAGCAAGAAAATATACTGCCGGTTATGTTACTGCCGAGTATGAAATTTCTGATGAAATCATGTTTGAAGGTCAAGGTTTATTCTCTCGTAACGAGACATTTGGTCGTTATGCACCAGCCGCAGGTTGGTTTAATGTAGATGCTGGCCAGGTTGATATTCAAAATTACGTTGACGGTGTTAACACAGGTACTAGCAAGAATGAAAATGCTGGCCGTGTATACTACCGCTTTACTGACGTCGGTACCCGCGACTCAAAAACTGTTGATTACAGCACAGACATCCAGGTTGGATTAGTCGGTGAGCACGATGATTTTGGCTGGGATTTCACCTACCACTATAACCTTGCTGAAAACAGTAACTTCGGTAAAGGTTACATCCACCGCCCAACCGTTGAGGCCCTTGTTAAGAGTGGAGAGTTCAACTTCGGTCCAGAAGGTAATAATGCTGACGTAGTGGCAGCTATCAGCCATGACACGCTAAAGCAAGACACAATGGAATTCCAAAGTGTAAATGCTGGTGTTAACTTTGAAGCCATCGATCTTCCTGCTGGTCTTGTAGGCTGGTACTTTGGTACTGAGTTTAGCCAGTACAAGTATGAAGCTAACGTAGATGCTGAATCTGCTGCTGGTGAAGTTATCGGTTCATCTGGTAACGGTTCATCTGGTGACCGTGATGTATTTGCGGTATTCGGTGAAAGTATTATCCCAGTAACAGAAGATTTAGAGTTAAACCTTGCTTTCCGTTTCGATGATTATTCAGATTTCGGCTCAGCAACGACTCCAAAAGTTGCTCTGCGTTATCAGTTAATTGAAGATCTTGTTCTACGTGCATCTTGGGGTCAGGGTTTCCGTGCTCCATCACTGTCTAACTTGTATGCCGCAGACTCATTCAGTGCCGATACAGCAACTGATTATCACTACTGTGAGCAGCAAGGAACACCTGTTGCAGAATGTTCGGCTAAACAGTATGACGTTACTCGTACTGCAAACTCTGAGCTACAGCCTGAAACTTCAGACTTCTATAACTTAGGTGCCATCTGGAATATTACAGATAACTTCAGTTCAAAAGTTGAGTACTACAACCTAAGCATCGATGATGTGATCACATTCGTCTCACTTTCATCTCTACTGAAAGAAGAGCAGAGTGTTGGCTACGGCAACTTAGCCTTGGGTGAAATCAAACGTGCGGGCGATAATCCAAACGGAAAACTACTGTCGGCCACTACGCCACAAGTTAACGGTAATGGTTTCGATACTTCGGGTATTGATTTCAACCTAACATACACAGGGCTAGAGACTGCCGCTGGTGACTTTGGTTCTACTTTCGACCTTACTTACGTTATCTCATACGATGATGAAGAGTACTTCGATGGCCCGGTAAACAATCAAGTTGGCCGTAATGGTATGCCTGAGTATCGTTTCACTTGGGTAATTGACTGGTCATATGGTGATCACTCTGCTTCATTGCTGACTCAATACATCGATGGTCAAGCTGAAAAAACAGATCCAAATACTTATGAGCTGATTGGTAGCCTTCCGTCACAAACTACATTTGACGCAAGCTACACTTACATGGCTTCTTGGAATGGTAAGTTTACCTTCGGTGTTCGTAACATCACTAACGAAGATCCAGTATTAGACTCTGACTTAGAGTATGATTCTTCACTTTATAATCTATATGGACGTACTTACACAGCGTCTTACACACAAAGATTCTAAACTGATATAAATAGCAAAAGCCCAGGATTTCCTGGGCTTTTTTTTGCCTGTTGCATTTCGTTCTGAGATACGTTGTCCATAAAAACCAAACGACAGTGACAATATATAAACTCAGTAACTAGCTCTTATATTATCTATGTTAAAGAGAGTAAAAAGCGAATTGACAGGAATGTTCCAATCTCAAATCCGCAGTTGTTACTGTACCCAAATAGCACTTTCCTCTTCCCTTAATAACTACCGCTTTCAAAAGAAATCTCACCTATTTTTATAAACAAAAGTCTGTACAGTTCAGCAGTTATAGCCCTATACGACTCTTCACAGAGGAAAACAGGCTTTCGCTCCGATGCGTTCTTGTAATAAAAAACGGCATCGTAAGATACCGTTTTTTTATTCAAAAATATTAGGCTTAAACCCACATCCTCAACGCACTATCTATACCAATCGGAATTGACTAAACCCGATATAATGTGCCGCCACAAGCACCACACCAGAAACAACAAACAGGGCTAACATCACCCTCTGTCGCCTTCGAACTTAAAACTTAAAACTTAAAACTTAAAACTTAAAACTTAAAACTTAAAACTTAAAACTAACTAAAACCCATGAAGTGCGCCGTCACAACCACCACACTGGATACGACAAACAGCGCTAACATGAAGCGCCAGATAAACTTAAGCCAATCCCCCCAATCGACCCTGCAGACACCTAAGGTGGCCATGAGTGACGCCGATGTCGGCACCAACACATTGGTGAAACCATCCCCCAATTGAAATGCCAACACGGCGACCTGTCTTGTCACGCCGACGATATCGGCAAGAGGCGCCATCAAGGGCATGGTCAAAGCCGCCTGGCCCGAGCCCGAGGTCACGAAGAAGTTGAACACAGCCTGAAACAGCAACATAAACCAGGCTGACAGAGCATCTGGCAGGTGACCGATAACATTACCGGCACTGTTTAAAATGGTATTAAGCACACTATTTTCACTCGGGCCGCCGCCTCCGAGCAGGATCAATATTCCCGAAGCACAGCCGACTAAAACGGCCGGTTCAAGCATAGTCGCGGCGCCCTGTTTGAAGCTGACCGCCACCTGATTAACCGTCAAACCATTGAGTTTAAACAAGACACCTATTACGCCGATCACAATACCCATGGTAAAAAACTGACTGGCAATTTCAGGAATAAACCAAGCTTGGGCTACAACGCCCCAGATAACCCAAACAACGGTAGCAACTATGGTGAATAGCACCAAAAAGTCACCCAGGTTAAAACGACTATCTAAACTGGCTTTACTCTGGTTTTCGCGAAAAAAAGCATCGCTGTGATAACTGTATGAACGCTCGGGTGTCAGTCTGATTTTATTGGCATAACGCATGGTAAAAATCAGCCCCATCAGGGTAAACCCAGCCCACATAATGACTCTCATTCCAGAACCGGAAAGTACCGGCACACCGGCGATCCCCTGAGCAATTGCGACACTGAAGGGGTTCATCCAGGAGCTGGCAAATCCTATCTGAGTGGCGACATAGGTCACCATCACAGTCGTGATACCGTCGTATCCCAGCCGTATCATCAGCGGGCAGATGATGATGGCGAATGCGATAGCCTCCTCTCCCATGCCGAATACGGCACCACCGAGAGAGAAGAGAATAAAGATTGCCGGAATAAACAGCATCTCATTGCCGCGTGTTTTATCGATAAGCCTCAGGATGCCGTTATCTATGGTACCTGTTGCCATCACGACCCCAAAGGAGCCGCCTATCACTAACATAAACATGATAACGCCGATGGCGCTGCCCCACTTGGAACCGGACACTAACCCTTCGAAGGCAAAGTTAAAGAAACCCGTCCCTCCTCCGCCTTCAAAAAGAGCAACTGGTGCCAGCTTAGGCTCGCCAGCTTCATTTAAGGCGTATGAAAAAGAGGTAGGATCGATAACACTGCGGCTTTTCTCTACGCCATCGGCGATATAGCTGACATCCTGGGTTTGAAACGATCCGGTCGGAACAACATAGGTGAGCAGTGCGGCAGCCAGTGCCACAAAAAAGATGATAACCAGTGTATCCGGCATCTGCCATCGAGCAGCGTCGGTTAGCGTGTTATCGTGAGAAGATGTTGAAGCAGATGTGTCCATGGTGGGCCCATTGTTATTATTATCTGGTCGCAAATATAAACTAATTTGCTGTGGGTTCACAGCCTAAAGCAAGCAATTAGCCAGACCTGTCGACCGCCGATGAGCTCCAGCATAGAGATACTGAATATAGAGGATACAAGATCCCCGAATACCTATGTACAGGGGGATGGAATGAAAGAGTATTAAGCCGATTGGTATTAGTTTACGGTTTGCACAAATAGCTTACGGCGGATTAGCACTGATAATCTATGTGACAACAGCATAATCACGAGGGATACCAACAGGGCCGGGACAATGGGGTGAACACCCCAGATAAACAGAGGATTAAACTGAAAGGCTAAGTAACTGATTAAACCGGAAACCATAGACATGAGTGCACTATGACCTTCTAACTCCTTGAAGAAAACGCCGGCAATAATAGGCCAGAGAAAAACCGCCTGCAGCGCACCGAACGCAGCCAGATTGATCCAGACTATCATCTGTGGGGGCTTGATTGCCCAGTAGGTGGCAATAGCCGTAATAATCAACATCGCAACGCGCGTTAGCAAAACTTGTTTAGCAGGCGGCATTTCAGGACGTATCCTGACGATTCCATCCCTCACAATACTCACAGCAGACTGGAGTAACATCGAATCGACAGAAGACATGACTGCGGCGATGGGTGCGGCCAATAGCACACTCGCCCAAAACGGATGCATTAAACCAGAAATTAATGTTGGCATGATCTCATCGGGCACGGTTAAATCGGGATAAAGCGCTCTACCCAACACGCCGCACACATGAGGAATGAATGTCATCAAAAAACAGATTATCGTCCCCCACACCATCCCTCTCTTTAGTGAAGCTTTATCTTTTACCGCCAACAAACGCACCAGCGTATGGGGTAAGCCCATGGTACCAAAACAGATAAGCACCCAAAATGACAACATCATGGGCCATCCCAGATAATCATTTTCCCCGTGAGGGCTCAGCATATCAGGAGACTGTTTACTTACCTCGCCCATCAACTCAGGTAAAGAGCCCTGGCTCAATACAACCGTCAACAACACGATTAAACCAAGTAACATGATCATTCCCTGAAGCGCATCAGTGATGACCACTGCCCTGAAGCCTCCCGTCAAGGTATAAGCCAGCACAGTGATAACAAATAATCCCAAGCCCAGCTCATAGCTGATACCACTAACCCCGGAGAACATTCTGGCTCCGCCGATAAATTGCACCGAGATCATAGCCACGAAACCTACAACCAGGCTAATTATGGCCAGCCAACTTAACCAGCGATTCTTATAACGATCATCGAGCCATTCAATTAACGTCGAATGCTGTTTCTTCCGCTGACTTAAAAACTTGGGCCCAAGCACGCCTAGGGTCAGAATCGCAACCGGAACCTGAATAAGGGCTAACCACACCCAGCCTAACCCCATTTTATAGGCGGCTCCCGGGCCTCCGATAAATGAGCTGGCACTGGTATAAGTGGCGACTAAAGTGAGTGCTAACATCGGGCCGTTGAGAAACTGCCCCCCGATAAAGAACCGTTTCGCCCTGTCCTGATACAGAGCGCCAGAGGTTTTAGCACCCGCTGCGCTCCACCAACGAGTCACGATGAGGCTCGAGATCAGATAGATAAATACCGGCAATAGGTTAATCATCAATTTTGCCTACGAGGTTGATGAGCAAAATGATCAGCGTCAATGGCGCACCGATGCAAGACAGCCAGAACCAAAGAGGCACGCCATACCAGATTGCATTGGCATCAAATACCAGCGGACCTGCACACCATAAAATGAAATAGAAAAAGGTTAAGATTAACGCAGCTTTGGAAAGTGAAAACATAATGAAAACAGGAAATAATACAGATTGACGATTCTAGTCAAAACAGGATATTCAGGCCAGTCCTAATCACCATAATTGAGAGGGGTCTCCTTATGAGATTCAGACATGAGAAGGGGCATCGAAAGAGTGTACGATAATTAGCACAATTTACCTGCCCGACAATTTTTTTGCTCAACTTATACTAATCGATATGAATCCATAACAGTGATGTGCTCTTTACATCTGACTTTTCAGTGAGCACTCATTATCAAAAAGGCGAATACCTCTTCGCGGAGTTATTTAGAAATTGTTTAAACTTAGTTTTTATTGATAAGCTGAGGAAAAATTAAGATAAATTTAATATTTAACCTCACCAAGCCACGTACAAGTCTAAAAAGAGTGAACCCTCTCTAACTTCTGTAACCGCGCCACCAAGTTTGCTTGTGAAGCCATGAAACAGGCTCTAGAATCAAGACTCAACAATATCAATTTTATTGATAGTTTCATTTTATAAAAATTTCATATAGGAAAGCCAACTCAGCAGATGAAGTATTCACTCAAGCAAATCAGCGTTTTTGATGCCGTAGCCAGCTTAGAGAGCGTTAGTGCCGCCGCCAGAAAACTATCAATGACACAGTCTGCCGTGAGTATGTCGCTGGGGCAGCTGGAAAATTTGCTCGGTCGACCACTTTTTATCCGTCAGGGAAATAGACTGACATTGAGTCACTGGGGAAACTGGCTGCGCCCTAAGGCAAGGCGCTTGCTTCAAGATGCACAACAAATCGAATTAGGCCTTCATGAACAACACCTTATAAGCGGCAGATTCCGATTATGTTCGAGCCAGACAGCGGCAGAGCACCTTTTGCCGGAGCTTATCAGTAGAATTGATACGGATTTCCCAGAACTTCGAATCGATTTAACGGTAGAAAATACCGAAAATGTCGTCGAAGGCCTGTTAAATTATGAGTTCGACCTGGGGATCATCGAAGGCCGTAATGACGACAGCCGGCTGCATCAGGAGCAGTGGATAGACGATCATCTCGTTGTTATCGCGTCACCCCACCATCCTTATGCCAAATATGAAAGCACGAGTCTGTCTCAACTTGAACAGGCAAAGTGGGTATTACGTGAACAAGGTGCCGGAACACGGCGAATTTTTGAGGGTGCCATTCATGGTGTCATCGAAAAGCTCAATGTATGGAAGGAGTATGAGCATGTGCCGTTATTAAAGGCGCTGGTGAAAAACGGATTATACCTGAGCAGCCTCCCATTCCTGGATGTAGAGAAAGATGTGGCTAACGGCGACTTAGTTATCCTAGCTACTCCTCAATTAAATATGCAGCGTCACCTCTCTTTTGTCTGGCGCAATGACTCCGGCGAAAATCCGCTACGTGACTGCCTTATCACCGAGGCACGCCGTTTGAGTCGAAGCCGACAGATTAGAAATCAGGGGTAAAGCACTCAGTGATCTATGCCCACACGCATCTTATATCTTGAGATAGCTGTTGAGCTAGCTGTTGAAATGAAAGTGGTGCCAGATTTAGTGAATAACGAACTGGTGATGCTATCGACCGATTAGAAGTCAAAGCAAAAAAAAAGGGCTGCCTATCGATTAGGCAGCCCTTCGTTCCAGAGAAAATCAGTTACTTCAGTTACATCTTATATCAGTTCATTACATCTTATAGATGTCGCACACCTTCTGTGCAATCGCTTCACGTGTAATAACGCCGCAAAGCACTCCTTTGTCTACTACCGGAAATACACTGGGCTTACTGGCGGAGGCAAAGCGCAGGCGCTCTTCATAACTCTTATAGGTATTACCCGTTAAGATCCCACTGTCGTTAACAGGGAAAAGTTTACTGCGGTCGACCACCATCAACTCAATCAATTCAGATACCGAATCCTGAGGCGATACCGTTAACACTTCCGTTTGCATCAGGTCACTCACCTTATCGGACACCCCTCTGGCAAACTCTTCAGACCATAGGCGACGAAGTAGGTCCTGCTGCGATACGAAACCAAGCAGGCGCTGCTTATCATCTAATACCGCTGCATTGCGACTCTTTTCATCAGTAAGTTGCTTTAAACCAGCATAAACGGATAACTCAGGTGAGATTGTCATTGGTTTAGGATCCATCAGGTCTTGCACACGTAGTTTTTGAATTGTTTTAGGCATTTTTGGTTGTTCTCCAGAACTAGAAACGGAATATAGATGTGTAGGGCTATTAAGTTGCGTAAGGCATTTAGCAAGAGGTTGTTGCTCAGGTTTAGCAGCATGCTCAATTAACCAATAACCTAAACCGACAAACGCCCCTCCGCCGACAATGTTCCCTAAAGTCACGGGAATAAGGTTATTAAAAATAAAGTGTTTGATTGTTAAATCAGAATACTGTCCAGCCGTGACTCCCAATGAAGCGAAGAACTCAGGGGATGCTAAATGTTGAATCGAGATCCCGAGCGGCACCATGAACAGGTTGGCAATACTATGTTCGAATCCACTGCTGACAAACATGGCTACGGGTAGCATGAGAAGTATGGCTTTCGTCAGGGCGTCACGGCTGGCAAATGTCATCCAAACCCCGAGACAAACCAACATGTTACAAAGCACTCCCAGCACAAAAGCCTGTAACCAGCCGTGATGTAATTTATGTTGTGCTATGTTCAATGCATTTAGGCCCCAACGGCCTCCATCGAGTTCATACATGCGAGCCGACATAATGAGTGCAAGCATCAACAAGGCGCCCAGGAGGTTCCCCAGATAGACTCTCAGCCAACATTTAAGCAACTCGCTGGTAGACACTTGCTTCTGCGCCCAGGCCACACTACTCAATACGGTGCTGGTAAACAGCTCTCCACCACAGATCACCACAAGCATTAAGCCCAGACTAAACGCCAAGCCGCCAACCAATCTGACCATTCCCCAAGGACTTGTGCTGCTGCCCGTAGTCACTGTGATATAAAAAACAAAGGCTAAAGCGATGAAAGCACCAGCAAAGGCTGCAAGTCCAAACGACTGCCACACCGCCTTGACGACTTTTGACTGACCGTAGGTCTCTGCCTGTTGGTAGAGAGATAGCATTGGCTTCTTGTTCTCAACACCATTGGCTGTAACAAGGGGGATCGCGCTTACTTTTTGTTGAGACGTCATTTACACACCTGCCCGTGTAAATATTAGTGAGTAGTACTTCCTAACTGGCATAGATCTCTCCTGTTAAATCATTAACCTGCTGTGTAGGGCTAAAACGTTAACGTGAACAGAGAATGAATAAAATTTGATTATTATGATAAGCAGCATCAGTTAAATTGATGATTGAGATTAAATGTTTCAACTTGTTAAAGCTTCACTCTCTGAAGCAAAGACCTTAAGGTAATGATTATTAACCAGTTTATATAGCGCCATTCAATCGCAACTCAACCGCTCTTTTTTTAAGCAGGCCAAACTAACGACGAGCCTGCAAGCCCAGAACTCATCTGAAACAAGCTCAATTGATGGGTTATAAGTTGTTTTGATGGAAAAAGTAGGTGTGCAGTAAATCGTTGAAATATTGAAAATTTAATGACATATCCAGCCGGAAGAGCTAAAGAGTTTTGAGTAAGATCACAACTTACACCCGCTTTTCATAGCCCAACATCACACTTCAGGTACGCATAGTGATCAAGCACAGGGAAACACACCAAAAACCATAGACTTCACAAACTTCAGCCCTGTGTGAACCTGCAATAAGCAATATGCATGCCTAAGCGATGATTATTTAGCGATCACTATATAAGTTGTTAAGTGGGTCCCAATTAGCCTAATCGACTGATTCAAGATTATTGATACTTAATGATGCCCCCGAACAGGTGTGTTAATATCTATGAGGTAAATTGGTCTTACCAATTTAACAGGTTTGTAAGGGACTATAACTGTATGGAAGATAAATTCGAGGGGCATTCGTGTTTATCTCACATTGCAGATGAGTAAACTATGTCGATAAGTCAACTACACTTAATCCGACTGCTTAAGTTCACTCTCAAGGATCACTCAAAGTTGTCATCACATCAGATGAATCACTATGTTCTTCTCGGAGAATGAGAAACTATGTCAGAAACAGTGAAAAACGAAGAAACAGAAGCCTCAAATCAGACCTATAAAGAGCTTCATCGCCCAGCTTCAGAGTTTGAAACTCGTGAAGAGTATCTGGACCACGAACTAAAGATCATGAAACCCAAACGCTGGGGATTAAACCTTCCGGGACGAGATTTCCGTTTTGAATGGGAAGATCTGGTACCAGCTATAGCCGGTACAATCGGCATTACCGTGATGTATTCGGCTGTAATGGCTGCCTGGGCCGCCGGCCTCACGGAAAAATGGGACCACATCAATCTGGGCGCTGAATTTGCGATTCAAGTTGTACGAGTCGAAATGCTGATCCCTGCATTACTGTTCTGTATCATCAGTTCGGGATTTATCAACCCCAGAGCTAACTTAGCCGGTAACCACGGTCCGATGATCCCACTTATCGGTGCCATCGCACTAGCCGGAGCTCATCCGCTGGCTTTAGCCATTTTACTGGGTATCTTTGGACTCCTGCTCAGTTACGTTAAAGGTGGCTCACGACTGGTGAACCTGACCAGTAGTGGGGTAGCAGGCGGTTTGCTGGTCTTCCTGGGCTTTATGGGCGCCAAGAGCCAGATAACTTCTCTATTCGACTGGGCCGGGAGCTTGCAATCTAAACATGCACTCGATTACAGCCTGGGTTATGTAGCATTCTTTATTTTACTCGTTAACGTCATTCTTTATGCTTATCTTGCAAAAGTAGGTAAACGTTGGTTGGCCATTCCTTTATGTTCGATTGCCGCTATTGCGCTAGCATTCGGTCTGGGGGCTGGACTGGATCTACAATTTGTGACCGAGCCTGGTATCCCTAACCTTAACCCGGTTTACTGGTGGGGTTCGACCGAACAAGGCTGGCAACTAGGTTTGCCTAATATGGCTCACTTTATTGCATCACTGCCATTTGCCATTCTGGCCGTGGCCATGTGGTCTCCGGATTTCCTTGGACATCGAATTTTCCAGGAGCTTAACTACCCTAAAGGCACTGACAAAGTACTCATGGACGTCGATGACACAATGACAACCTGTTCACTGCGTCAAATTGTAGGTACAGCTGTAGGTGGCGGTAACATCACCTCTTCATGGGGTACTTACATGATCCCGGCAGCTATCGCTAAGCGTCCAATTCCTGCTGGCGCCATCTTACTCGGTTTACTGTGTATTATCGTTGCTGTAGTAGGCTACCCAATGGATGTCACTGTATGGCGTCCGGTTATGTCTATCGCCCTTCTGGTTGGTGTTTTCCTGCCACTTCTTGAAGCAGGCATGCAGATGGTTAAAGACACTCAAAACAGCCAGGCGGCTGGTATCTGTATCTTTGCCGCATTTGTTGCTAACCCGGTACTGGCTTGGGCATTGACCATGTTATTGGATAATAACGGTCTAATCGGTGACAAAGAGAGAGCCAAAACCCTCTCATTAACCGACCGCTTAATCATCCCCGGCCTTGCCTTCACTATCTGTCTTATTGCAATGCTTGCGGTAGGTATGATTAAAGGAATACCTGCTTTCCTATAACACTTTTGGAAAAGCTTCGGGCGATGATGAATTCCTTCATCATCGTCCTTTTTCTCTTCTATAATTAATATCAGTTTTAGTGATAGTGACGATAAGTGTTCGTTATTTCATCACACACAAAATAGCCAATTTTTTACCAATTCACTCTCTGATTCGAACAGGCAAGGGTCAGAAATCGAACTTTCTGGGGGGTAGGTAGAATTGATTTGCTATGTGATCAGCTTAATAACTGACATTAACTCTGTATGCAAACCCTAACTTGAGCAAAAACTGCTGCCCAGCTAACACTTTTTGAATTAACTGACCAAAACTCGGCCTATTTAAGATGCGGCGAATGTTTGCGTATGTTAATATTACCCTGGTTAATTGGTCTTACCAATTATCTGATAGCCGAAATTCTTTACTAATGACGAGTGTCATCTTAACGGTTATCAACAATCAGATTCTTCCGAAGCTAACAACTTCGGAAAACAGTTCCCATCATCAGGGCGACACCATGAGGGGAGCTTTTTTAAGACTTAGCTATTGGTATATCGCTACCCTTGCTTTTAAAGCTTAAAGTCGATAGCCAATAACCTCTATCTCAACGAGAAGGTATTTGTACGATGACCGAAAAAACTGAACAGTTTGCCAATGCATGGGCAGGTTTCGCTTCTGGCGATTGGAAAACTGAAGTCAACGTTCGTGACTTTATTCAAGCCAACTACACTCCATATGAGGGTGACGAAGCATTCCTAGCTGAAGCAACTCCAGCGACCACCAAGCTTTGGGATAAAGTGATGGTTGGTATCAAGCAGGAAAACAGCACTCACGCTCCTGTTGATTTCGATACAAAGAAAGTATCAACAATTACATCACACGAAGCGGGTTACATCGAGCAAGATCTTGAAACCATCGTCGGCTTGCAAACTGAAGCGCCATTAAAGCGCGCTATGCTTCCAAATGGCGGCATTCGTATGGTTGAAGGTTCTTGTAAAGCCTACGGCCGTGAACTGGACTCAGATGTTAAATACGTCTATTCAGAACTACGTAAGACTCATAACCAAGGTGTATTCGATATTTACACACCTGAAATCATGCGTTGTCGTAAGTCTGGTGTATTGACAGGTTTACCTGATGCTTATGGCCGTGGTCGTATCATCGGTGATTACCGTCGTATCGCCCTTTACGGTATCGATTACCTGATGGCCGATAAGTTCGCTCAATTTGGCTCACTTCAACCTGGCTTCGAAGCCGGTGAAGACTTGTCTTCAACTATGCAACTTCGTGAAGAGATTGCAGAGCAACATCGTGCACTAGGTCAGATGAAACAGATGGCAGCCAGCTATGGTTTCGACATCTCTAAGCCTGCAACTAACGCACAAGAAGCGATTCAGTGGACTTACTTCGGTTATTTAGCTGCAGTTAAGAGCCAAAATGGCGCAGCCATGTCTCTTGGTCGTACTTCAAGCTTCCTCGATATCTTCATCGAACGTGACCTTAAAAATGGCACACTAACCGAAGAACAAGCTCAGGAGATGGTTGACCATTTCGTGATGAAGTTACGTATGGTTCGTTTCCTGCGTACGCCTGAATACGATGAGTTATTCTCTGGTGACCCAATCTGGGCAACAGAATCTATCGCTGGTATGGGTGTTGACGGACGTACTCTGGTTACTAAGTCCAGCTTCCGTTTCTTGCACACTCTATACAACATGGGTGCAAGCCCAGAGCCAAACATCACAGTATTGTGGTCAGAGAAGCTACCATTACCATTTAAAAAGTACTGTGCAAAGGTCTCTATCGACACTAGTTCAATTCAATACGAAAATGATGATTTGATGCGTCCTGACTTCGAGTCAGATGACTATGCAATCGCATGTTGTGTTAGCCCTATGGTTGTAGGTCAGCACATGCAATTCTTCGGTGCTCGAGCTAACCTGGCAAAAACTATGCTTTACGCCATCAACGGCGGCATAGATGAAAAACTTAAGACTCAGATCGGTCCTAAGTTCGATGCTATCACATCTGAAGTTTTAGAATTCGATGATGTTATGGGTCGCCTCGACACCATGATGGATTGGTTAGCAACACAATATGTGACTGCGCTTAACTCTATCCACTACATGCACGACAAGTACTCTTATGAAGCAGCCCTAATGGCACTTCATGACCGTGACGTTCGTCGTACTATGGCTTGTGGTATTGCCGGTCTGTCTATTGCTGCCGATTCACTTTCAGCAATCAAGTTCGCAACCGTTAAACCTGTCCGTGACGAAAACGGTATCGCTGTCGATTTCGACATCGAAGGTGATTACCCTAAATTCGGTAACAACGATGCACGCGTCGATGACTTAGCTACAGAGCTTGTAGAGCGCTTTATGGCTAAGATCCGTAACATGAAGATGTACCGCAACGCGATACCTACTCAGTCAATTCTAACCATCACCTCTAACGTGGTTTATGGTAAGAAGACTGGTACTACACCAGACGGTCGTCCAGCTGGTGCACCATTTGCTCCGGGTGCTAACCCTATGCATGGTCGCGATGAGAAAGGTGCGGTTGCTTCATTAACTTCTGTTGCTAAACTACCATTTGCTCACGCTCAAGATGGTATCTCTTACACTTTCTCTATCGTACCGAATGCGTTAGGTAAAGATGAGAACGGACGTCGCGCTAACTTAGCAGCTCTTATGGACGGTTACTTCGCTCATAATGACAGCCGCGAAGGTGGTCAACACCTCAACGTTAACGTTATGAACCGTGAAATGCTTGAAGATGCAGTGGTTAATCCAGATAAGTACCCACAGCTTACTATTCGAGTATCAGGCTATGCAGTTCGCTTCAATGCATTGACTCCTGAGCAGCAGCAAGACGTTATCACTCGTACCTTTACTCAAGGTATGTAATACCCGATATCTTTATAGATTAAAGGTAAATATTTAACGTGATTAAAGTGGGCTGTACGATAATTTAGTACAGCCCAATTTATAAAGAAGGAATCACAATGACAGTAAAAGGTCGGATCCACTCTCTGGAATCCTTTGGTACCGTAGATGGTCCAGGCATAAGGTTCATCACTTTTATGCAGGGATGTTTGATGCGTTGTCAGTACTGTCACAATAGAGATACATGGGACCTTCACGGTGGCCGTGAAATTGAAGTAGATGAGTTGATGACACAGATTATCAGCTATCGACCATTTCTCGAAGCCAGTGGTGGCGGTGTCACAGCAAGTGGTGGTGAAGCCATATTACAAGCTGAATTTGTCTCTTCCCTTTTCGAAGCCTGTAAGAAAGAGGGCATTCATACCTGTCTTGATACTAACGGCTTTGTCAGAAAGTACACCCCGATAATCGATGAGCTTCTCGATAACACAGATCTTGTGTTACTCGACATAAAACATATCGATGATAAAAGACATATCGACCTAACTAAGGTCAGCAATCACCGCACCCTGCAATTTGCAGAATATCTAAGCAAACGACAACAAAAAACCTGGGTACGTTATGTCGTTGTTGGCGGTTTTACCGATGATATCCCCTCAGCCAAAAGACTAGCAGAGTTCATCAAGCCAATGAAAAATGTGGAGAAAGTAGAACTTCTACCCTACCACGAACTCGGAAAGCACAAATGGGAAGCTATGGGTGAAGAGTATGAGCTTAACGACATATCTCCTCCCAGCAGTGAAACGATGGAAAACATTAAACAAGTATTTATCGATGCAGGCATAAATGCCATTTACTAAATGTTTTAGATAAAAATGTTGTCGAGGGATCACCAACTATAATAATTAAAGTTCTTCCCAATAATGTTCATCTAAACGTTCGAAAGCCGACTTTAAAATTAGCGCCATGTCGAGATAACACGCTCTCGGCCCCAGGGGACGACACTGGATCCCCATGTTCGTTAATTTAGTCGTCAACTGATCGCACCAATCGAGCAAGGTTAACGGCAAAGGATGGCGAGCACGCCAACCAAGCCAGAGCAAACCTTGAATTGGCAGGCTGATAAAAAATAGCGCGATAGTGATAGCTTGGGGCAAAAATGCCCAGCCATGAATATAGAGCTGACTCGATGCGGCTAACAGAGCAAGAAGTGGCATCAAGGGTACGGCTATCTGGGTAGCGCGAATAACGCGATACTCAGGAAAGTAGAAACTAAGTTGTCTGACCATAGGCCAAGTCTTCATATATTGACGACCTTCGCCCAGAGTTTTGAAAACTTTAATGCTCAATTTTACACCTAATTTATTGGGATACTGCTTTTACCATAGCACAAGCTGCAATAGAGCCCCAAGGCCTTGTAGCTGCTAAGTAGGTAGTTCCCAGCTCTGGTATCAGAGCATTTCTAGCGACTTCGACAATAATTGTCAATGAAGTCATTGTTGATCAGTGGCTTTAAGCTCACTACATTGCAAAAGGTTTAAACATGTCAAACAAACTGGTATTGGTACTTAACTGCGGTAGCTCGTCATTAAAATTTGCGATTATCGACGCCCTTACAGGTGATGACCAGATCTCGGGTCTTGCCGAATGCTTCGGTCTGGAAGACTCTCGTATCAAATGGAAAGTCGATGGCAAGAAACAGGAAGCGAGCTTAGGTGCATTCACCGCTCATCGTGAAGCCGTTGAATATATCGTTAACGACATTTTGGGTGCACATCCACAAATTGCCGCAAAAATTCAAGCGATCGGTCACCGTATCGTTCACGGCGGCGAGAAATACACTCAATCGGTCATCATCGATGAATCAGTGATTCACGGCATCGAAGAAAGTGCAGTATTCGCACCTCTTCACAACCCTGCTCACCTAATTGGTATCCGTGCGTCTCAGGCTTCATTCCCAGAACTTCCACAGGTCGCTGTGTTCGATACTGCGTTCCATCAATCTATGCCGGAAAAAGCCTTTATCTATGCCCTTCCTTACAAACTGTACCGCGAACATGGCATACGCCGTTACGGCGCTCATGGTACAAGCCATCTGTTTGTTAGCCGCGAAGCGGCTAAAGCACTGGGCAAAGAAGCCGCTGACACTAATGTCATCTGTGCTCACTTAGGCAACGGTGCATCGGTTACTGCAATCAAAGGCGGAAAGAGTGTCGATACCTCTATGGGTCTAACACCTCTTGAAGGTTTGGTTATGGGTACCCGTTGTGGTGACATGGACCCATCTATCGTCTATCACCTTATCCATAAACTAGGCTACACAGCCGATGAAGTAAATAACCTGATGAACAAGCAAAGTGGTCTGTTAGGTATATCAGAACTCACTAACGATTGCCGTGGCATCGAAGAGGGATATCAGAACGGTCATAAAGGTGCAACATTAGCACTAGAGATCTTCTGCTACCGTCTCGCTAAATATATCGCTTCTTACACTGTACCACTCGGCCGCCTAGATGCGCTTGTGTTTACTGGCGGTATCGGTGAAAACTCAGATCTTATCCGAGAGAAAGTGCTGAATTTACTTGAAATCTTTAACTTTGAAGTCGATGCCGATCGTAACAAAGCGGCACGTTTCGGTAGTGAAGGTCAAATCACCACCGACAATGGCCCAATTGCTATGGTAATCCCAACTAACGAAGAGTGGGTTATCGCAGAAGACGCTATGAGTCTTCTGAGCAAGTAGAGTAAAGAATATGTCGGCCATCGACTGAATGGCCGACAGCAAACAGTTAGGCGTATCAAAGATACGCCTTCAAAGCGTCACAAAGAGGTTTTTATGTCTCGCAACATTATGTTAATTCCTATCGGCACGGGTGTCGGTCTAACTTCTATCAGTTTGGGACTCGTTCGTGCTTTTGAACATCACGGCGTTAAAGTTCGTTTTTTCAAGCCTATTGCACAGCAACGTCCACATGATACCGGGCCAGAGCGTTCGACCACTATCTTAAGTAAGTCACCCACAGTTAACCCACTTGAACCATTTGAGATGGCACATGCTGAGAGTTTAATTCGTGGTGATCAAACCGATACCCTGATGGAGCAGATCATTGCTCGTGTCACTGAATGTGCAGATGAAAGCGAGACGCTTGTCGTAGAGGGACTGGTCCAAACCAGAAACCACCCTTTCTCAAGTGAGATAAACTACGCCATTGCCAAGGCACTCGATGCGGATATCATTTTTGTCGCAACACCTGGTAATGAAAGTGCAACTGCACTGATGCACCGTCTTGAAATTGCTCACAATTCATGGGGCGGAAGCAAGAACAAACGTATTATCGGCGCGATTGTAAATAAGATTGGTGCACCGGTAGATAACGAAGGTCGCGCTCGTCCTGATCTATCTGAAGTATTTGATCATGCAGATATTCAGCGCCCAGATGCAGCGAGTATGTTCCAACTTCCTGGAAAGAGCTCACTTCGTATTCTTGGTAGCGTACCTTACAACTTAGATCTTGTTGCCCCACGTGCATCGGATCTGGCTAAGCACCTTAGTGCAAAAATCATCAACGCCGGCGAAATGAACACACGTCGCCTGCGTAAAGTGACTTTCTGTGCCCGTAGCATTCCAAATATGGTCACCCATATTAAGACAGATTCACTGCTCGTGACCTCCGGCGACCGTTCAGATGTCATCGTATCGGCCTGTCTTGCAGCCATGAACGGCGTTAAAGTTGGCGCACTATTGCTGACAGGAAGTTATGAGCCTGAGCCTGAGATCATGGCTCTATGTGAACAAGCCTTCGAAACGGGTCTGCCTGTATTCTTAATCGATACCAACACATGGCAAACGTCGCTTAATATCCAACGTTTCGACCATGAAGTTCCTGTCGATGATGCCGTACGTATCGAAGAGGTTCAGGAGTACGTAGCCAGTCACATTGACCAAAACTGGATTGCTACCGTCACTAAGAACTCACCTCGAGAGCACCGTTTATCACCACCGGCATTCAGATATAAACTAACTGAATTGGCACGTGAAGCCCGTAAAACAGTCGTATTACCGGAAGGTCATGACCCACGTACGATTGAAGCAGCCAGTATCTGTTCTGACCGTGGTATCGCTAAATGTGTATTACTAGGTAATAGAGAAGAGATTGAACGTATTGCTGTACGTCAGGGTGTTGTGTTGGGTGAAGGCGTTGAGATCATCGACCCGTCATCGGCACGTGAACGCTATGTAGAGCCAATGCTTGAACTGCGTCGCCATAAAGGGCTGACCGAAGTCGTTGCACGCGAGCAGCTCGAAGACAACATGGTACTGGGTACTATGATGTTGGCTCAAAGTGAAGTCGACGGTATTGTATCTGGCGCGGTTAACACGACTGCTCATACAATCCGCCCGCCGCTTCAGTTAATTAAAACGGCACCGGGTTCAAGCTTAGTCTCATCAATCTTCTTTATGTTGATGCCAGATCAGGTTCTTATCTATGGTGACTGTGCGATTAACCCGGATCCAAATGCTGAACAGTTGGCCGATATTGCTATCCAGTCTGCCGAATCTGCCGCAGCCTTCGGTATCGAACCTAAAGTTGCCATGATCAGTTACTCTACCGGTAGTTCAGGTACAGGCTCTGATGTGGATAAGGTACGTGAAGCTACCCGTATAGCCAAAGAGAAACGTCCGGATCTTATTATCGATGGACCGCTACAGTATGACGCAGCAGTCATGCCAAATGTGGCTCAATCTAAAGCACCTAACAGCCCTGTAGCAGGTCAAGCGACAGTATTTGTATTCCCAGACTTGAATACAGGTAATACGACGTATAAAGCTGTTCAACGAAGCGCTGACCTTATTAGTATTGGTCCAATGCTTCAAGGTATGCGTAAACCGGTCAATGACCTCTCTCGTGGTGCCTTGGTTGACGATATTGTCTATACCATAGCGCTCACAGCGATTCAGGCATCTCAAGAGCAATAAAGGCCAGCCTTTATTGGCAGAGAGCCAGACACAAAGCCAATTTCTATCCATCCATGAGAAATTGGCATAAATGTTCCAGACATAAAAAAGCCTGTCATTGACAGGCTTTTTTTTGCGCTAAAATAGTTCAAACCTTAATGGATGCTGAATGAAACACCCAAACAGGTGAATCCGTCACTTTTTAACCAGAGATTTAAACACCTTAAAATCAAAGAGTTAAAAGTTATGCATCTAGTCTTCAACATAGTTGTCCACAGATTTTGTGGATAACCGGTAAAAGTTATTCATTCAGATATGCCTTATTTATCGAGCTAGGTCAAGCATTATAAAATATTTTTACACCTAACCTTACTTGCCAATTCAAATAACAATAGCGATACTGGCTCAAACACATCCCTTGATAGACATATGAGAATAATCGCCCTACTCTGCTTAACTTTTCTTTTCGGCTGTAGCCCTGACTCTTCTAATAGCGAGTCCAAACGAACCCCGGAAGATGTCTCTCTCGGTTTTTTTAATGCTATCTATGTCGATCGTGATGTCGACAAAGCGCTGCAGTTTGTAGATGATCCGATGAAGAAAGTGTTAGCGCATTATCATATTGCTGCATCTGTTCAGCGCCATGTTCTTAACTTGTCCATGACTGAAGTTCAGATGGAGATCGAAGAGATTGACATCGATTTTTTCAGAAAGTTTACCGATGACGTCACCGTTATCGTCAAAATGCAAGGTTTGAAGGGAGGAGAGCCCTGGATAGACGATAGAACCATCAGACTCCACAAGAAGGGGACTAAGTGGGAGATTATCGAGATCTTGCCTGAAAAGGGTAATCTACACTAATCATTCGGTGTAAGCTCATCACCTCTACAAAAGAGATCATAGTTGAAAGGTCAAAAAAAATAGCAACCTAAGGTTGCTATTTTTATCTCAGCCGAGGCTGAACTAACTCTTGAATTGTTGGATTAATCCTTAATCCAAAAACGCTTCTTCATCCATTTCCAGAGGCAAAGATTCGATCACTTCATCTTGTACTTGATAGTATGCGCCTTCGTATTCTTGAATTTCCATAACAACTCCGAATTACTTTTGTAGGGTCTGAGGCATGTCATTTCTTCGATGACACTTTCCTGAGTAGGAAGAGATAGACATTCCACCAACTTCTTGAAGCAAATTATATCAGGCATTTTGCAGGAATTACACAAAACTTTCAGTTTAGTTCGTAAAAAAGCCCTAAACCACATCAAAACAAGCAATAGCAAGCGTTAAAACTGAAAGTCTTTCAGTTTTTTATATGATTGCGGACTAAAAACAGTTTTTTTAACTTCCAAAAGTTCTAGGCTCACCGATTAAAACTGCTAAGACTTAAGGATACCTATCAAAAAAGTCGTTTAATTGCCAGGCATGATATTGGAGGTACTGACTATGAATGCGCTTGTAGAATTTGAGGCACAGAGGCTGACGGATCTGTTTAATCAAGGGGACACCCTGAACATCTACATGTTTATGGATATGATGAACATGCCCATAGATGTTCAGGACAGACTCTTCACAGAAATATCCTCTCTGAGAAATATCGATAAAGGTAAAATTGAAAACATCATAGAGTCACATGGGCAATCCATTATGGATGAGCGACTCAACTACTAATACCAATCGGTATAAGAAAGTGGTCAACTCAGAGTTATTTTTGGCTGCATAATTCAAGGCGAATGAGTGAGGGAATGGTGATCCCTTTTGAACTCATTCAACACGGAAGTAGGCAGCAAAAAACACTCCTGAAAGGCGAGTTTTAGCACTTGTGATACGGCGTTAACGAGCTTAAACGTAGAATAACTATGTTCCTCACTCGTTGCGAGCAACATGGATGTTGCAAATGTCATTTATGCAGGAGCAATTAATGACCTTGCCTCACAAGCGCTAAACTCTCGCTGAATGACCACACCTTTATACCGATTGGTATATACCGACAACCTCTCGCTTTATTATGGCTTGCCATTAACCCTAAAACGAAAATCGCCTGCATTTAAAAATTACAGGCGATATCGAGAGCAAATGTATAAAGCAAGGGGAAAAATTTAGGCTAACTTATACCTAAGCACCTTCAGCGCCTTATTCCTGTCGATGTCTGCAAAAATGGCAGGATTTTCCAGCTGCTCAACGAACACTAAAGTAGGGCTGAACTCTTCCACTTGCAGCTTCAGATACTCAATGCTTAACTCGGGAGCATTAAGGCATAACAGTATCTCTCCGTCCGAGGTCAATAACTCAGGCGCTCGCTTCAGTAGTCGAGAGTAATCTTTAGTTGCAACGAAGCTGCCCTTTTGATTACTCGGTGGATCGGCAATTATCATCTCATAGGGTCCGAGCTTGGTCAGCTTGCCCCATGACTTAAAAATATCATGACCAAGAAAACGGGCTCCCGCCGGAAAATCGTTTAACAGATGGTTCTGCTTGCCTATCGACAAAGCTCCCTTGCTCATATCGATATTGACGACACTGTCGGCGCCGCCTTGCAACGCTGCGACAGAGAAGCCACAGGTATAGGAGAACAGATTAAGCACCTTCTTATCCCGCGAATGCTCCCTCACCCACTGTCGACCATTTTTCATATCGAGAAACAATCCGTGATTTTGGCCTCTCAAAAGGTGGATATAAAATTCAGCACCGTTTTCTTTTACCTTATGCTTCTCGGGTACGCTACCAGCTACCAGCTCGGTAAGCGTCTGCCCACCACTTCGGTATTGAAAGACAAGGTTGAGTTCCTCTTCACCTCTTAGTGCCTGCCAACGTTGCTTAATAGTATCTACCGACAATGCCAACTCATCGGCTTCCAGGGGCTTGAAACTGGTCAGCAGTAATACTGGGGGGAACCAGTCGAGGCACAAGTGTTCGGCTCCGGGATAGAGCCCACCACGGCCATGGAACAGACGATTGGCCTCTTCACCAAACGCTACCTTATTCACTTCATCAAAAAATAACTGCATTACACTCACTTTTCACTCATAAAATCTGGATAGATTAAAGGCTGCTAAGCAGCCTCGGAACTGTCTTTTTCATCTTCGGGGGCTGACGCCCTTACATCATCCACATCATCGGCTAACAGTATCGCCAACCAGCTGCCTCCCTTGCTGGATTCCAATGCTATTTTCACGATCATGGTCAGTGGCACCGACAACAACATGCCTACAGAGCCCAGTAACCAACCCCAAAATATCAATGACAGAAATACGACCAGTGTCGAAAGGCCTAAACCTTTTCCCATATACTTTGGCTCAACTACGTTACCCATGACCGTATTGGTACCCAGATAGAGCAATGCAGTCCCGCCAGCGGCGGCTGGGCCTAATTGAATAAATGCCAACATTACCGAAGGGATCGCAGCGATAATTGAACCGATATTGGGAATATAGTTAAACAGGAAAGCGACCACGCCCCATAAAAGTGCATAATCTACACCAATAATGGCTAACCCCGTGCCGATAATAACGCCAGTCGCTAAACTGACTAAGGTTTTAATCACCATATATTGATTCACTGAATGCAGAAACCTGTCAATTTGTTGCATTCTCATGTCTGGATCATCCAGCGCAAAATGCAATTTCTTGGGCAAGGTTTCAGATTCAAACAACATGAATACGACGGTAAGAATAATTAAAAAAAGATTTGCCATCACACTGCCGACACCAGATAACATGTTGGTCGTCATAGACAGGGCAATGCCAGGATCGAAATAAGCTAAAATCTGCTCTTTGGTGATGATGATATTAAAGGTACGTAGTTTACCGGTGATCCAACCAAACTGCTCAACGAGCTGATCCCGATAGTGGGGAAGTTGAGTTGAAAACTCATTGATAGAACTACCGACAATCTGAGCCAGCCAAAGCCCCATCATTACAATAAACACCATCATTAACATAACCGCTAATGCCCTTGGCACCTTCAGTCTGGTTAAACCTCCAATCATCGGGTTACAGATCACGGCGATGAAGGCTGACAAAACAAAAGGAACCACTATAGGGCTCGCTGCCTTTATCCCGGCCAATATCACGACAACGAAAGCCATGATCGCAAATCCCTTATAAGCGACAGACTGGGTATCAATTCTCGGCATTTTATAAAATCCTTCTTGATGAACTAATATATTGATAGGTTCTGTAGCAACGAATAACCTGAGACTCTAAATTATCCCATGATAACGTAAATAAACATCAAATTAGTTAAAATAGCGTCATATTGAATCAAAAAATGAGCCATTTTAATCTGCTCGAGCCTACGATGTTGGAGCAACTTCAGTTTTCATCAGTTTTTTGAGTCATAATTGTACTAGATCCACCTTTTAACTATCTGGGCATACTATGAATATTTTAATAACCGGAGCAAGTGGTTTTATCGGCCATCAACTCGTCAGAGCATTAGAAAGTAAGCACCAGCTAAGCCTACTTTCAAGGCACCCAGCCCGGGCCAGAGAGAAGTTAGGTAGCCAACATCAATATCTGGCATCCCTCGATAGTTTATCTTCTCTGGATGAATTTGATGCAGTGATTAATTTAGCCGGTGAACCCATAGCGGGTAAACGATGGAGCATTGAACAAAAACAGCTGATCTGTGATAGTCGATGGAATATCACCGCACGTTTATCTGAGCTTATAGCCCGGAGTCAAACCCCGCCTTGGGCCTTCATCAGCGCCTCTGCTATCGGACGTTACGGCCAACAGGGCCCAATTCCCATCGATGAGAGCTATTTTGACGATTCCAAGTCATCCCTGAGCAATGATATTGAATTTACTCAAACCGTTTGCCGGAAATGGGAGAGTTCAGCCTTAAGCGCACAATCCGATAATACGCGGGTCTGCATCGTCGCAATAGGCTTAGTGCTTGGTTTAAGTGGAGGAGCGCTGCCAAAGATGTTACCGGCATTTAAGCTGGGCTTAGGCGGCCCTATCGCCTCAGGCGAGCAAGGGATGAGTTGGATCCACCAGCAAGATCTTATCTCGCTATTTGTCTATTTACTCGAGCATGGTGAATGTCGTGGCGTCTACAACGCCACCTCCCCCAACCCGGTTAGCAACAAGGATTTCTCGACCAGTCTGGGGTCAGCCTTATCCCGACCGGCAATAATTCCTATGCCATCCTTTGTGCTCAATCTCGTACTCGGCGAGATGGCGGAGTTACTGACTCAGGGCCAGTATGTTATTCCTAAACGGGCTCTGGATGATGGTTTCAGCTTTAAATATTCAAAACTAGACGATGCATTTTCAGAGATCTTCTCCCGTAAATAACTCCCCACACAAAAGAGGCTGTCTCTATGAGACAGCCTCTTATCAACACAGCGTACAGCTAATACAATGACCTTACCCGGCTTTTAGCAAGTCTGCACAGGATTTGCTAAGCAGTTGCCTGCAACGCCAGACGCCTAATAAGGCAACGGTCAATGCGCCACACACAGGCGCTATTCCCCACCAAGGCCAATGCATATAGACATTCAACTCAAACACCTGAGTCTTAAGCAGGTAGAGTGTAAACTCGGCAACGATCACCGCCAGAAAACCCGCAACGGTTCCCAGTAACGCAAACTCCAGCCCCGTGGCCATTCTCAGTAGCCAACCCGATGCGCCAAAGGTTCTCAGCACGGCAAGCTCCCTCTGCCTGGTGGCCATTCCTGCCTCAGTTTGGGCTATCATGACCAAACTACTGGCCAGTACCACTAGCACTAATACCAGCGTCAGTGACAAAGAAACCTGATCTACGATCTGCCTGAGCTGTTTAATCATAGTACCGACATCGATAATAGAGACCGTGGGGAACTGTTTAATAATTTCGAGTATTATCCCCTGTTTATTCTCTTCCAGATGAAAGCTTGCCATCGAGGTATGAGAAAATGACGCCAGGGAAGCATGAGTAAAAATCATGAAAAAATTGGGCTGCAGTGTCTCCCAATGAACCGCTCGCAAACTCCCCACATTCACGACTAACCTTTGGTTATCAATAACGTAAGTCAAACTATCGCCAATCTTGATACCTAAGCGTTCGGCAACACCTGACTCAACCGAAACATCGCTCTCATTTAGATTGAACTCACCCTCGAGGATCTCATTATTGGGTGGCAAGGAGTCTCGCCAGGTAAGGTTTAATTCACGAGAGATCCCTAATCGGCCCTTAGCACCTGCTTTTTCCTGTTCGGCCGAAATAAGCTTCTCACCGTTGATCTCGGTTAACCTCCCCCTGATAACGGGATAAATATCGGTTGTCTTTACCGTATTGGCTTTCAGGTAATTACCCAGTTCAGCCTCTTCATCGGGAGAGATGTTAACTAAGAAATAATTGGGCGCATTTTCGGGCAACTGGTTTTGCCATTCACTGAGCAAGTCTTGCCTTAACGCCAGGATAGTCAATAACAGCACAAGTGCACTACTGAAGCCGACGAGTTGAACCGCATTCTGTTTAGCACGACGCCTAAGCCCGGCCAAGGCCAGCTGCAAAGGATTGGTCGTTTTCATCCCTATGCTATGGCCGGCACGGATCATCAAGAAGCCGAGTATACTCAATAACACGCCCAGCAAGAGCACTCCGGCAACCACAGTCAAAGTCAATGGCAGGCTTTTCGAGTAAAGATAGCCTAACAGAGCCATAGCACCAAGGCTAAGAAGCAAGTGCAACCACATTCCCAGCTGTAACCCCTCAAGTTGTCGTTGCAGTACCCGCAATGGCGGGATAGAGAGCAGGCGCATCAGAGGGTAAGCTGAAAACATAAACGCACTGATAAAACCTGTCGCCAAGCCTAACAATATCGGACGAATATAGGGCGGTGAGTAAGCCGCTATCTCTTCGGGGAGGAAGGAGGTAATAAGGCCATCCAGTGCAAAGCCCCCCATCAGGCCCAGAATTACGCCAAACAGGGTCACTAACAGCAGGTGCGTACCGAACAAAACTCGGATCTGTCTGGCCGATGCTCCAAAGGTTTTCAACATGGCCACGACATCATAGTGGCGATGACAATAGCGCTGTGCCGCAATACCAATGGCGGCACAAGCCAATGCTATACCTAACAAACTTGCCAATAGCAAAAATCGCTCGGCGCGTTTCACCGCATCCGCGATGGGAGATTCACCTGATTGTACATCGACCCAACGTTGACTGGAGGTCAGCTTAGGCTTTATATATGACTCAAACTGCTTTAATTGAGACGCGTCGCCAGAAAATTGAGCCAAATATGTCACCCTGCTTCCAGGCTGTATAACCCCGGTAGCTGCAACGTCTTCCAGCCTGATAAGCACGACCGGTGACGAGGCAAACGGGTTAAAACCTGCGTCGGGCAGACGGGATATCTCCTCACTGAGCGTAAACTGCTTATTGCCCAGCTCCAGCGATTCGGGATAAGCCAGTAATCCGCCCAGACGGGTTTCAAACCACAACTGACCGGAACCGGGTAGACCAGTCTGATCGCCTGAGTGAGTCACTGAATCAGAATTAAGCTCAATTTTGCCTTTGAGCGGATACCCCTCTCCCACGGCCCTTACTGTTACGAGCTGAAACTTATCCTCTGCAAACACCATGGAGTTAAACTGCATGCTCGATACATGTGCTAGCCCCAACTCCTCTGCTTTTGCAATAAATGACTCATCAATCTTAACCGGAGAGTTAATGATCCTGTCCGCAGCGATAAACTTTGAGGCCTGCCCATTAATAGCAATCTGTAACCTTTCGCTGACTCTGGCTAAGCCGGTTACGGATAACACGGCTAATGTGATTGCTAAAACGATTAATAGTAGCTGTCCTTGCAGTAGTTCCCGCTTAAATAGCCTCCAGGCTAAGCTTATCTCCATTAGCTCGCCTCCACACTAGCCAGATGACTCTGTGCCGGATTATTCGATAAAGTCTTGTCCTTATCAGGCTCACCTTCAGATTCGGTTATCACGCCGGTATCCATTAACAGCTGACGCTGGCATCGCTTGGCTAATATCAGATCATGGGTGACTAACACTAAAGTTGTCTCACTCTCTCTGTTTAGCTCGAACAACATGTCAGCGACCTTTTCACTATTTACCGCATCTAAATTTCCGGTCGGCTCATCGGCAAATAATACCTTCGGCTCGCATATAAAGGCTCTGGCAATGGCGACTCTTTGCTGTTCACCACCCGACAGTTGATTAGGGAAATGCGTGAGTCGATGGCTTAACCCGACTCTTTCTAACATGGCCTCGGCTTTCTCTTTTGCCTGATGGATACCTGCAAGCTCGGCAGGAAGCATCACGTTTTCCAGCGCATTGAGAGTATCGACCAACATGAAAGACTGAAAAATAAAGCTGACCTTTTGCTTTCTTAAAGCCGCCTTCTTCTCCTCATCCAAAGACTGTAAAGCAACACCATCTAGTATGATCTCTCCACTGGTCGGAGAGTCCAGGGCGGCGAGTAATCCAAGCAAGGTCGACTTGCCCGAGCCTGATGGCCCGAGTATCGCAATACTTTGCCCCTGCTTGACATCCATATTAATGCCGTTGAGGATAGTAAGTTCTCCCTCTTGGGTAGCCACTGACTTAACGAGATTGTTTACTGTGATAGCACTGACTTCTGACATAAAACCCTTCTCTTCCATGCTTAAATCTGCTCTGGGCCTGTTTACCCTGGCGACTGTTTTCTTTTGCACTCAATTATCTGCTGCCCCTATATTAATCCTAGGTGATAGCCTTAGTGCAAGTTATGGTGTCGATGAAGATAAGGGGTGGGTGAACCTTTTAAGAGCTAAACTCCCCGAACATGAGATAATAAATGGCTCGGTCAGCGGTGAAACAACCGCGGGCGGATTGCGTAGACTGCCCGCTCTGCTTGAGTCTGCCAAGCCCGAGTTAATATTAATTGAGCTGGGTGGGAATGACGGATTGCGTGGTTTTACTCCTCAGCAACTGAAAGAAAATCTTACAAAAATAATTACTCTCTCTCAGGCTAAAGATGTCGAAGTGCTCCTGTCTGAGATTATGGTCCCACCAAACTATGGCCCCAGATACGCTTCAATGTTCTCACAGGTGTATAAAGATCTGGCGAACGAACATGAGATCACCCTACTGCCGTTTTTCATGACTCAGATAGCAACAAAACCGGAGTTGATGCAACGAGATGGCATACACCCAAATGCTGAGGCTCAAGGCGATATCGCAGAGTTTATCCTTCCTTGGGTTAAAAATGCACTTTAAGTACAAAACACTATCCATTTGCTTTATAAAGAGTTATCGATAAAATATTGGCAACAAGATTTGAATGATGAACATTCCGGAAAAGGACTCATGAATAATAAGGCAAAAAAGACCATATTATCTAATATGACGTTAGGACTAAGTCTGGCCATAATGTTTACAGCCCAGGCGCAGACTCATATTGCCGAGGCTCCCGTTTCTGACAGGCTTGCTCCGGCCCAACTTCTTCCTCCCGCCGACTCATCCTTCGACTGGCTCCAGCTCACATCCTTCGAACTGCTTAAGGGGGAAATTAAAAACCTTTATGACGATAAGTTAGAATTTGAAAGTGATGAGCTAGATACTGTTTTTGTCGACTGGGAAGACGTTAAGGTACTGCAAAGTCATGATCTTATCAGTGTAGGTTTTACAGATCTAAGTACCAAAACAGGCCTCTTGCGACTTCAAAATGGTAAGGTCTATATCGATGGGGAAGAGTTTGATCGCAGTAAAGTCATGACGCTAATCGCTGGCGAGCAAACTGAATCAAACTATTGGTCGAGTAAAATTTCACTCGGTGCGAACCTGCGCTCAGGAAATACTGACCAGGTCGACTTTAGCGCGATTGCCAATGCACATCGCCGTACAACCGAATCACGCTTTAACCTCGATTACTTAGGCAACTACTCAAAGTCTGAGGGTCTCAATAATATCAATAATCATCGTCTGAACGCCTATTTCGATTGGTACATTTCAAAGCAGTTCTACTTGCGCCCGATATTTGCCGAAATATATCTGGATCCGATAAAAAACATTCAATATAAGAATACGCTCGGTTTCGGTCTGGGTTACGACATTGTGGACACGCCGAAATCAAACTGGAGCCTCACAGGTGGTCCTGCATATACCTTTACCAAGTTCGACAATGTCGCCATCGATGAAAGTGAGGACGATGGCAGTACCGCATTAGTGGTAGATACGGCATTTGATACAGAAATAACCGATGATATCGATTTCAATACCCTTTATAGAGTTCAATACGGTAATGAGAAATCAGGTGGCTACACGCACCACGCCCTTGCAGGTATCTCCATTGAACTCACCGATATGTTTGATCTCGATCTCTCTCTGGTCTGGGATCACACCAACAAGCCTCAAATAGACTCTAGTGGCGCTATACCTAAACAAAACGATTATCAATTCATCGTAGGCTTCGGTATCGATATCTGACCGACGCTACAATCATGAACTGAAAAACCGACCGGCCCGGAACTCCACGGGCTTAAAAATCTCAAAGCCAAAAATATTAAGCCTGCTGATTAAGAGTAACCTGATACCAATCGGTATAACAGCCGTCACTCCCTCAATTTCCTATCAAAAATAATTAAATTAATCAAATTTCAACCACTGTTTACCTTTGCATCTTTCTTATTGATTTATAAGAACAATACACCAACCTCGCGTTTTAATATTCGAAAGCATCAAATGAAGCAATTATGTTACAGGCTTGTTGGCCGGATTTCACATTGCATATATAGTACGTCAGTGCAATCTAAGAAGGGAATAATAAAAATAAGCAGGAGACGCTATGTTTAACAAGAAACCATCATGGTTATTGCCCTCTCTCGTGGCCAGTGCCGTTGCCTTAAGTATCGCCGGCTGTTCATCGGATGACGACGAGCCGATCATCGAAGACGAAACCGACACGGTTGCCCCTATACCCGAGCCGGGACCCAGTTTCCCCGAAGGGGCTATCATGATCCCCGATGGGGAGGATCTCACACTACGGATCCAGGAAGCACTGATAAACGCTCAGAGTAATGATGTCATTGTCTTGCCTAAAGGCAATTTCAAGATAGCTTCTACGCTGCTCTTCGATGGCGATGTGGATGGCGATGGAACTCTGGCAAAAAATATCACCATCATGGGATACGGTATGAATGAGACCGTATTAGACTTTTCAGAATCTGTCACGGGTGATGGTATTTTTGTTCAGAACGCCGTCAACGTCATCATTCAAGACCTCTCGGTCAATGAAGCCAAAAACAACGGTATAAAACTCAAAAATACTAACGGTATCATTCTTCGTCGTCTCGCTACCGTTTGGGAAGGTGAACTCGATGAAGGGAATGGCGCTTACGGCCTCTATCCTGTCGAGTGTGAAAATATCTTAATTGAAGATACTTATGTCCGGGGTAGTGCCGATGCCGGTATCTACGTGGGGCAATCTCAGTATATTGTCGTACGCCGCAATATCGCGAAAGAAAATGTGGCCGGAATTGAAATTGAAAACTCGAAATATGCCGACGTATACGATAACGAAGCGATGGGAAATACCGGTGGTATTTTAGTATTCGATTTGCCAATCAACAACCATAGATATGGCTCAAGTGTTCGAATTTTTAACAACAAAGTTTACGATAACAACACCAAAAACTTTGCCAATGCCTCGGCTAACCCAGCCGGTGTACATATCGTTCCGCCGGGTACCGGCATGATCATTTTATCTACCGATGATGTTGAGATCTTCAATAACGAGATCACCAATCACGACACCATGGGCGTAGCAATAACCAGCTTCTTCATTGCTGAACCGGATATGGGGTCCTTCGTTGCTAACTACGGTCAACCCGGTCAACCTATTGAAGATGGTTGGAGACCTACGCCGCGTAACATCTACCTCCACGATAACGTCATTACCGACTATGGTAAGAAACCCAATGGTTACCTTATCGACGATATCATTAAAGCTTACCTCTTCACCCACGGAAAATTCCCGGGCGTACTCTATGATGGCTTAGGTGAAATGCTATCAAATAACGGCACCGCCGCTTACCTGGGCTTGCAGGAAACTCCATTCGCCGAGGATGGCAGTGATAATGTCTGTTCCAGCGACAATGGGGATGTCTCATTTGGCCGACTTTACGCTAACAACAATACGGATATGAGTATCGCAGATGTCTTGTATGAGCCGACTCAGTCCGACATCATGAAATGTGCTCAGGTGAGCTTACCGGTTCACACGGTCACATTTGGCGATGAGATCTTCGGCTGTGGCGTCGATGACGAGGTAGAAGGTTGTGACGGCGGTAATCTTATCGGAGGTGGTGGCAGCATAGGTGAAGGCGAAGGTGGTCTGGTCGGAGATGGTGACTTAGCCTTGTGTGAAACCAGTGGTGACAACGTCAACTGGCCGGCACTGCTGGGCGCAAACTGTCCAAGCCTTTCCGACTACAACCTGTTTGCCGATGCATCAAACCCAACGGTTGGCGCAAACTCAGGTGGCCTGCCATACGATATGAACACCCAGTTGTTTACCGATTATGCCAGTAAATATCGTTTCGTATTCGTGCCCGAAGGTAAGACGGCAAACTATTCGGCAGAAGAGAGTATGGACTTCCCTGTCGGAACCGTGATCACCAAAACCTTCGCTTTACCCGCAGATACGAGTCAACGGGGTATAGAAAACGAAGATATGATCGAAACTCGATTATTGATCCGCCGTTCGACGGGCTGGACAGCACTGCCTTACATCTTTAATTCTGAAAAATCCGATGCGGTATTGGCCAAAGCGGGTGCGATTCAGGGTAAACAGGTGACTCATAACGGTGAAACCTTTGACTTTGATTATGTCGTTCCAAGCATGAATCAATGTAAGCAATGTCATCAGTTTAAAGCCGATGCCGATAGCCCGGCGGTATTTGTTCCTATCGGTCCTAAGGCTCGTTATCTGAATAAAGATCACACCTATGCCGATGGTACAATGAACCAGTTACTGAAATGGCAGGCTGCGGGGATCCTTAAGGGCGTCCCCGATATCGCCACCATAGACACGGTTCCCACATTCTCAGATGGCGATGAAGCTCAGTTAAGTTCAATGACAGATGAGATGCTGATGAAGACCGCCAAAGGTTATCTTGATATCAACTGTGCCCATTGTCATCGCCCCGAAGGTAATGCCTCTAACACAGGGCTCAAACTCGAGTACTTCAGGGACTACAGCGAAGATGAAGGATTCTCTCATGGTACCTGTAAGTCGCCGGTCGCTTATGGTGGTGGTTCTCTGAGTTATGACGTCGTACCTACGGCGCCCGATCGCTCAATCCTTCACTTCAGGATGGAAACAGTGCTCCCGGGTGACCGTATGCCTGAAATTGGTCGAAGTCTGGCTCATGCAGAGGGTGTTGACCTCATTCATGAATGGATAAAACGCCTGCCTATGGCAAGCTGTTCACAATAAGCGTTTCACAATAGGCTTATAGCAACAAAAAGGCCGGTTTACCCGGCCTTTTTTATTCCTCTCTCTAGTCGTTTACTGCTTATGCTCTCTTTTATTGAGCCTACATCACAAGGCTCTTAGCTCTTCATAGGTGAAGTATGCAAAAACTAATCATTTTACTCTTAGCTCTCTTCCTCATATCGGCGTGCGGTGGTTCAGAAGCAGAGACAGATCCCGGTGTTGAAAGTATTGAGTCGCCCTCGGTCGATACGTCACCACAGCCCGAGACTCCGGTAACGCCAGCATCGCTGTGCGAACAGACAACAAGCAGCATCAACTGGGAAGCACTGATGAATGAGGATTGTGACGACTTAGCCCAATATGGACTCTTTGTCGATCCCCAGACACCAAGCTCAGATCCTGTAGCCCCCGGCATGCCCTACCACCTTTCGACTCAACTTTTCACTAATTATGCCAGCAAGTATAGGTTCATCTTTATACCCGAAGGGAAGCAGGCCACTTTTCATCCCACCGACACCTTTCAATTTCCTATCGGGACAATATTAACAAAAACCTTTTCAATGCCTTTCGATACTCAAGTCACCAACCCGGAAAATGAAGTACTTATTGAAACACGTTTATTGATCCACAGGGAGTCAGGTTGGACAACACTCCCCTACCTCTGGCAAAACGGTGAGGCCAGTTTAATACAAGCGGGAGCCGACATTCCTCATACGTTAAACCATCAGGGACAGGTCGAACGCTTCGATTATCACGTTCCGAGCCGAGCCGAGTGTAAAATTTGTCATCAGGTCAACATAGATAGCACCAGTAATATCAGTCCTATTGGCCTTAAGGCTCATTTGTTGAACCACGACATTGACTTTAATGGCACTACAGTCAATCAATTACAGATGTGGCAGAACCAATCACGCTTAACCGGCCTACCGCAGCTCGATGAGATAGCCCACGCACCGCCACTGTCTGATACGGATGAAAGTCTCACTCAGCGGGTAAAAGGATATATCGATATCAACTGTGCCCATTGTCACCGAGCCGAAGGGTTTGCGAGTATTTCCGGACTGAGACTCGGTTTTCATATCGATCATACCAGCTATCAATATGGGATCTGTAAGCAACCACCGGGCTGGGATGGAGGCCCTAAAGGTTTATCTTACGACATAGTCCCCGGAGATGGTGAACATTCGATTTTACTCTATAGACAAGAATTGAACTCCGCAAAAGACAGGATGCCTCCCATAGGTAGAAGTTTGGTTCACACCGAAGCCATCGAACTGATAAAACAGTGGATAGACTCACTTTCCCCCACCATAGGCAATTGTCAGGCATAAATTAGAGAGCAGCTGCAACGTAAGCATGAAACCAAGGCTGTGGTTCTATCGCAGCCTAAGATTAATCCTATGTGGCTAGCTCTGGTCGGCTTTCTTCTCATTTAAACGCAGGAAATGCCCCGGAGGATGTCCAAGCCAGTGTTTAAAGCTCTGCCTGAAGTGACTCACATCGCCGAACCCCATGATCTCGGCGATATCTTCAATACTCTTCTCTTCGGATAAGATCAAACCGATAGCGGCTTGACAGCGAACCTGATCGACTAACTTCTGATAGCTCGTCCCGGCCTGTGAAATCTTACGTCTCAATGTCCTGTCGCTGATATTTTGATGTATCGCCATCTGCTCCATGTTGGGACAATCAGGAAAGGTTTGCCTTAAGAGCTCGAGCAGAGATTCAATATAGGACGTTTGTTTCACCGATTCCTTATTGATCATTCGCTGGTTAAATTGATAGGTAACGGGAAGGGACAGATAACGATGATCGATTGTCCATTCATTAAATTCGGCGCCAAATTCAATCTCGGCCCCTGTGACCGACGAGAGGTAATCCGCATTGCGCGCTTTTTCTGCCAGGGTAATTTTATCGAATAAAATTGGCTGTCCCGCAAGTCCACTCCCTACGGTCGCCAAACCGCAGACACTATGCTGGAACTGACATGAATAGCGCTTTGGGTCAATCTTGCCGGTATTTAACCAGCGGATCCTTAGCTTCCCGCCCTCATTGCTGACCAAGGTATCGGTAAAGCTCCCCACTCGCTCGGGATGAGAGACCACAAACTGCAGACACTCGCCAATGGTTTTACACTCGGTAAAGAAGCTGAGTAAGAAGTCCAAATCATCTACAGAATATTGGCAACCCACTTTGGCTCCGATTTCGGGGTCTTGAGTATATTGCTGCAGAAACGCCATCGCGAAGTCCGCTTGCCAGACATAGATGAGTTGCAGGTGTTCCAGCTCTTTTATGCCGACACCTATCTGTGAGCACAGTCTCTGTGCTACCTCCTCACCTTGATGCTTTTGCAGGTACCTGAGCAAATTCCGTAATTGATAGGCCGGATAAGATTGATCTCCTACCATCATATTGGGCTTATAACTTTGAGCAAACTTCATTAAGCACCTTTTTTATTATTGTTATCTATTTTGTATAAGAAATGCCTCAATAATAAAAGTGTTTTTTCTCTATTCACCCAATCAGATACAAAAAAGCCTGCAAAATGCAGGCTTATTAGAATCAATTTAAATTAATTCAGTGGCTGATTCTTCTCTGCCATTTTATTGAAGATGGCATTGAAAGATAACGATGCACCATGTGCGATCTTATCAGCAAATTTCTTCTTTAACTGGTAACGAACCTTGATAACGGTTCTCTCTAATGCCAGTTTCATCACCACATCATCACTGGTTGCAATCTCATCAATAAGACCTAAGTCTATCGCTTGCTGACCATACCAATGTTCGCCTGTAGCTACCTTGGCCAGATCGAGCTCCGGACGGTATTGGGCAATAAAGGATTTAAATAGTTTATGGGTCTCCTCAAGCTCCTCTTGGAACTTAGCACGACCTTCATCCGTATTCTCACCAAAAAGGGTTAATGTGCGCTTGAAGTCACCGGCTGTATGCTGCTCATAATCGATATCATGTTTTTTCATCAGACGATTAAAGTTAGGTACCTGAGCCACCACACCGATAGAGCCAACAATGGCAAATGGGGCCGCATAGATTTTATTGGCGACACACGCCATCATATAACCGCCACTGGCTGCGACCTTATCGACACAGATAGTCAAAGGCAGCTCGGCTTGGCGAAGACGGTCGAGCTGGCTCGAAGCTAAACCATAACCGTGAACCATGCCGCCGCCACTCTCAACATTGACGATGACTTCATCACCTGGCTCTGCTATCGCAATGATGGCGCTGATCTCTTCTCTCAGTGATGCGACTTCAGATGCATCGATACTGCCTTTAAAATCGACGACAAACACACGAGGCTCAATCACCTCCTCTTTTTGATTCTTCTGCGCCTTCTCTTTAGCTTTCTCATCAGCCTTGAGTTGCTTCTCATAGGCTTTAAACTGCTTTTTACTGAGTAGCTCCTCTTTAAGATCGTGCTTGAGTGTCTTGAGCTCCTCTGAGACATTCGTCATTCTCAGCTCGCCCTTCTCACTCTTTTGCTTAACGGCTGATGCCAGCACGACAATCACAACGGCAATAATCGACAAAACAACAGTGATTGCCTTGGCAAAAAACAATCCATATTCGTACAAAAATTCCAAAATAGGCTCCGGCTTAATATATTTTTGTTTCTATCAAAAAATTAGGGCTATTCTAACAGCCCTAACCTTAATAACAAATTAACCAATAAAAAACCCGGCTATTGCCGGGTTTTTTATATCGTCCAATGAGTTAAGTTAAATTAACCTGCCGGAACGGCGCAAGGTTGAATCACGCTCTTATCCTGAACCAGGATAGTTGCATCTCCCTTGCCTGCTGTCGAGGCAAAGGTAGCCACCTGTTGCTGCATCTCAACTGTCGCAGCCGCCGAACCTTCAGGTCCTTCAGGGCTGATAATCGAGCTGTGATGACCCTTAGTGAATCGTACTGCACCAGAGCCCGCAGTTGTAGTATCGATGCACTCAAGGCCAAGATTCGCAATCAAGGGCTCAGTACCCGCAGTCGGGAAGCCTTCGACACTGTTTGGCAATACCTGATCAGGCAGATGCTGATCGCCATCCCCCACGACTTCGATTAAGTGAATAGGTAAACCGGTAGCTTTCAACACGGCTGCATGGTTGATTGGATCGGCACTATCGACCGCCGTCTGAACCGCGAAGGCAAAGGTCGGTAGAAATTCAGCATAAACGGCCTGTACAAGCGCCGCGTACTCAGGAGTGTCCGGCTCGTAACCTGCTGTATTAGCTTCATCGACTAATGCCTGGAAAGTATCACTGGCCGTCACATTCTCAAACAACATAGGACCGAAGGTTGCAGAGCCGATAAAGGTACCAGCCAATCCACCGGTTGGTGCCACCAGCGATGCCGCATTAAGCTTATAGACATAGCTTAAGTCGGCGCCGGAATCGGGATGAGTTAAACCGGAACTCGCATAGGTCGCGAAATCGGTACCGACAATGCCGGCAAGGCTCAAGCCCTGTGCACTCATTTTAGTGATATCAAATATCTGAGGCATCTGAGCCTGGGCAAGACCACCTGCAAGGCCGGTTAATGACGCTCTCAAGGCCAGATGATCCAATGTTGCCTGACGGAAATTATCACGCACACTCAAGGTGCTTTCGATATTGATAAAAACTAATGGGTTTCCGTTCTTAAATGCATCAGGTTGACCTATCACGGCGCCATAGGATGGATCAGAAGATGAAACTTCATATATTCCGTCACCGTTAGCATCGAACGAACGTGCGCCATGGAGAGGCATATCGATTGCGATTGTAGCAACCCCCATTGCGGCGTAGGTTCCCGCATAGGCTAAAGCCGTTTCTTTACCACTACCCAAGCCATGCATGGCAAGGTTCGTTGGCCAGCCCGCGACTGGAGGCGTAAAGGGCAAACCTTGAGCGGCATAGAAGCCTGCAAGGCGCTCAGCATTTGGTATAGAGATTAAAACAGGTACGGTCTCGGCGCCGGTAGGTTGTGGGATAGGGTTAAACTTGGTCAGATGCTTAGCCTTATCCGCCGCAGTACCATCATCAAGTAACCAGGTCTTACCGGCCAGAAGCGCCGGATTTGCGATTCCTTCCGCCGGATCAATGTCATAAGCCATTGCTTGAGCGCCATAAGTCTGTTGACTCATGGTACCCGATTCAAGTGCCAGCAATACCGAAACCGGACTATCGCCAAGGGCCTTCCATGAACCGTCGATACCGGCGCACATAACAGAATTACAAGTTCCATAGGTAGGCAGAGTCGCCTGTGCGGTATACACATCGGCTAAGCTCGATACCACATAGGCAGCGCCATCGGCAGGAGTCAAACCAGCGGCCTGGGCCACTGTGATCCCAAGAGGATGCTGAACTGGCACAGAAATAGAGGGTGCAAACGGGTTACCCGGCGTCGGGTCGACCATAAGCAGTTTAGAGGTCTCATATACATCTGCTACCGACTGAGTGGTAAACAGGCCTGAGTAACTGATAGTCGCAGAGTCCACACCGTGAGCGGCCGACATACCTTTTTCGTAACTATTAACTAATGTTTGCAGCATTAGCTGATCGGGAGTTTCGAGGGGTTTAGTCTCAATATCTAATTTAAGCAGTAAATATGTGCCTGATGGCGCGATGCTGCGACCTTCGGAGTCTTGTATCAGATCGGTCGTTGCATAGATATATGACTGATTTGGCTTGAGGGGCTTAAGCGGCACTATGGCTATCGTGTTTCCCGATCCCTTAGAGACAAAATCGACGCCGAATTGAAGTTCAGCACCCACCTTACAAGCGGAAACCGAAGGTGCGGCTTTACACTCAGGATCCATAGATAGCGGGCCACCGACAGTCGCCTCAAACACTCTTACCGCACCGGGTTGAAATACCGAAGCAACATCTAAAGATAATACGGTGCCATCATGATCGGTTGCCGGGTCGACGTTAATAGAGATAGGTGCAGTGGTAGACCAGCCATCGAGTGCGCCAAGTGCCATAGAGGGGTCGGTATAATCACTCGACCCATCGGCTTGTTCACCCGGAATGTTAATGGTGCCATCGAGTGTGCCACTAAAGAGGAGATCGTTTGGCAAGGGAACATCACCAACAGCTGGATCAGGATTAAATAAAATATGAGACTCAGGGATCAGAGGCTCAACCTTATCCGTGAGTTCGTCGACACTATCTTCACTACATCCTGTAAGCCCAAGCGCAGATGCAATAGCAACACCCAAAAGGAGTCTTTTCATCTTTTTTCCCCAAATCTTGTTGTAATAATTTTATTTTCAGCAAAAAATTGGTCACAATAGTCGAAATGTATGACCAAAGAGGACTTTTCTAAGTCCTTACCTAAGCTAAAGTTAACGTAAAAATATTGAGTTAGCTACAATTTTGTCACATTCGACCAACGAATAGACGAACAATAATTAATCATTTGTTTAAAACAAGTGTTCATCACATCAGTGACTCTAGAGGTGGCGGGCTTTTCCGTCGATAGGAAATATTGACTCATGTTGGAATATCAAGCTGCAAAAGATCTACTTATTAACAAAACGATACTCGTTACAGGCGCGGGTGACGGCATTGGGCGCGCTGCTGCGATCAGTTTTGCAGAGCATGGCGCCACGGTAATACTTCTTGGTAAGACAGTTAAGAAACTCGAAGCAGTATACGACGAAATTGAGCAGGCGGGTTACCCGAAACCAGCGATCGTCCCCTTGGATCTGAAAGGCGCTACCGAGCAGAACTACTTGGATATGGCGCAAACTATTGAAGAGCAATTTGGTCACCTGGACGGCTTGCTGCATAACGCAAGCATGTTGGGTGTTTTAGGTCCATTCGAGCATATCAATATGGACTCAGTCAACGAAGTCATGCAGGTCAATGTGATTGCCGAGATAATGATGACTAAAGCGCTGCTACCTGTGATGAAAAAGGCGCCGCAGGCATCTCTGGTATTTACCTCCAGTGGTGTGGGTAGACAAGGCCGAGCATTCTGGGGCGAGTACGCCATCTCTAAATTTGCTACCGAAGGCATGATGCAATCCATCGCCCATGAATATGATGGTTCCAACCTGCGAGTTAACAGCATTAATCCAGGTGCGACTCGTACAGCGATGCGAGCCAACGCATACCCAGCTGAAAACCCACAGACACTGAAAACCGCAGAAGAGATCATGGCCACCTATCTGTATCTGATGGGCAATGACTCTGTTGGCGTCAACGGACAGCAGCTTAACGCACAATAAATGCTTGTTGCCGAAACTACTGGCATCAACTTGCCCTGAACACATTATCTGTTCAGGGCACAAACTATTCTAGCCGCAAAATACCCGCCTCCATCCTTTGCCAGTCATCTTAGGATGACAGGGTGCAGACAAATAGCTCATAGTAAATAACAGGTACAAAAAAAGCCGCATCAGCGGCCTTTCATAGGTAGAACAAACACATCGCGGTTAACTTAACTGCGTTGACGAGTATTCTTACCAGCAGTAGCTTTATGCTTATGTACTGCACGTTTAATCTTAGCGCTCTTCACCTTAGCACGCGCGACGCTATGCTTATCGGTACCCATCAAGGTGCGATTTTCGTTCTCCATACCTGCGGTTTTTCTCAAGTAATTGACCTGTTCCAGCGTCAACTCAATCCAACCACCACGAGGCAGTGATTTAGGCAACTCGATACTACCGTAGCGGATACGAATAAGGCGGCTGACTTGTACTTCTTGAGATTCCCATAAACGACGAACTTCGCGATTACGTCCTTCAGAAAGCGTCACGTGCCACCACTTGTTCATCCCCTCACCACCGGCAGCTTTGACTTTATCAAAGTTTGCAGGACCATCTTCGAGGGTAACTCCCATACGAAGGTGTTGGATACAGGCATCATTCACTTCACCGAAGGTACGCACGGCGTATTCACGCTCAACTTCATTCGATGGGTGCATCAAACGGTTTGCCAACTCACCGTCAGAGGTAAACAGCAATAAGCCAGAGGTATTGATATCCAATCGACCCACTGCAACCCAACGTGAATCACGAGTTTTAGGCAGGCGGTCGAAAACTGTTGGACGACCTTCAGGGTCTTTACGACTACAGATCTCACCTTCCGGTTTATGATAAGCAATCACCCGGCAAACGATATCTTCTTCGGACTTAATTGAGATAGCACGGCCATCAATACGAACTTTCGCATCGGCTTCTATTCTGTCACCAAGACTGGCGATTTCACCATCTATACTAATTCGACCTGCAGCAATCCATGCCTCCATCTCACGACGGGAGCCATGGCCTGCACGGGCCAAGACTTTCTGCAATTTTTCACTCATTAGTAGACTCTTCTATGTTTTGTGTATCTTCAGGCCCAACCTCTTCTTGTGTTTTCTCGAGAGAATTCACATCAGAAAATAGGGCCGCTAGTGACTCAGTATCCGTCAGCGGTGGTAAGTCCGCTATGGTATCTAAGCCAAAGTAGGCTAAAAATTCTGTCGTAGTCGCATAAAGCGCGGGTCTTCCCGGCACCTCTTTATGCCCCACCATTCTTATCCACTGCCTGTCGGCTAAACTTTTTATGGTATGACTACTCACCGCCACACCACGAACAAACTCTATATCGCCACGTGTCACAGGTTGGCGATAGGCTATCACTGCCAAGGTTTCCAATGTTGCACGTGTGTACTTAGGCGCCTTTTCCTGCCATAAGGGTTGAAGAAAAGGACTCAGGGATTCAATCGATTGAAATCGATATCCCCCCGCTACGCTCACTAACTCTATGCCTCTACCTTGGTAGTCTTGCTGCAACTCTTCAATTGCTAATTTAATCTTAGCTCTTGATACATTAAAGTTGACTAAAACCGTCTCTTTCAAACTTTTAATCGAGACCGATTTACCCATAACAAATAGGCTCGCCTCGATAAGTTGTTTAAGCTGATCCGGATTTATCTGCAGCTGTTTTTTCTGACTCAATCAATACGCCTTAACATATATGGTTGAAAATGGTTCACTCTGCCTTAAGTCGACTAAAAGCTCTTTTATCAACTCCATCAAAGCCAAAAAGCTCACAACGACACCACTTCTCCCCTCATTGACATCAAACAGCGCTTCAAACGGGAGGTACTCCTCACCATCAAGCATGGCTAATATTTGACTCATCCGCTCTCGCGTAGACAACACCTCACGCTTCACATGATGATGCTCAGTCGCTTCGATCCTTTTCAGAACAGAACCAAAAGCTCGGGCAATATCGGTCAAAGACACTTGAGGCGGCAGTAATACCGGTTTGATATTATCTGCAGGTGTCGCTTTAGCCTGAAACACATCTCTTTCGAGACGAGGGAGGTCATCCAACCGTTCCTGTGCTTCCTTGATGACTTCATAGGCCTTTAGCTGACGTATCAACTGAGCCCGGGGGTCTTCTTCATCCTCATCTTCTAATTCCGGCCTTGGTAACAATAATCGAGACTTAATCTCGGCTAAGGTTGCAGCCATCACTAAATAATCGGCAGCCAGTTCAACCCTGCTACCCTGAAGAAGATTAATATATTCTAAATATTGCTCGGTCACAGGCCAGATAGGAAGTTCAACCACATCTAGCTTCTGTTTGCGGATCAGATATAAGAGAAGATCTAAGGGGCCTTCGAAAGACTCAAGAAAAACTTCAAGCGCTTCAGGCGGTATAAATAGATCCGCCGGTAATTGCTTTACCGGCTCACCTCTGACAATAGCCAAGGGTAAACTTTTTTGAGTCCCTTGCATCCACTGTCCTCGGCGTATCAATAATTCATATAGGCTAACCCGGATTAAACCACGCAGATTCTGCGTTATGGCTCCAAATCCGCGAAAGCGCGCGATTATACCTTGTTAGGCAGGTAATGCACAGCCTTATATAAAGGGAGTCACATCCCCGGCACCCTCACGCAGCACCTCAATATCCCCTTCGGACATATCAATAACTGTGGTGGGCTTCTCTCCTAAATAACCACCATGAATGATCACATCCACCTGATGCTCCAATATATCGCGAATATGTTCAGGATCCGATTCGGTAAACTCTTCCCCGGGCAAGATAAGACTGGTCGACATCAGAGGGGCATCTAACGCCTCCAGTAGCGCGAGGGCAATAACATTGTCAGGCACCCTGATCCCGATAGTTTTCTTCTTGGGATTTTGCAGGCGCTTAGGTACTTCCTTACTGGCCTTAAAAATAAACGTATAAGGACCCGGGGTATTCTGCTTCAGCACCCGATAGGCTTGATTATCGACTCTGGCATAGGTCGCCAGTTCAGATTGGTCACGGCACATAAGAGAAAAATTATGATCGTTATCAATCTGACGGATGCGTGCAATTTTGCTCATTGCATCCTTCTCACCCAATAAACAGCCCAGCGCATAGCCAGAGTCTGTAGGATAAACTATGACGCCACCATTTTTAATGGCATTCACCGCTTGATTAATTAATCGCGCCTGCGGGTTCTCTTCATGTACGTAAAAAAACTGACTCATCTCACTTCCATCCAATTATCCATTTGGCAAGCTCTACACAAAGAGCTGCATTTAGCCGGGAGCCTCTGCGGTCCACAGAATTCAGGCTCTCCTTGGGCTGTTTATTTTCTCATCATTAACATAAAAAACACTAGGTTGCCTGCTCAAATGAGCAATATTATAACGAGTAATGACATCCAATAATGTTAAGCTTTTACCCAATTATCCATTTGCCAAACCCAATTGACACCTTTAGGTTGGAACATATTTTTTCCCAACTCAGTCCAGCTACCGGGAAAGTGGAAATCACTCCCAAGAGAGGCGAACAATTCATTTTTAAGGCTTAGTGCAATCAGGTTGTTTCTATCTTCCAGCGTTTGCTGACTGACCACCACCTCCATGGCGTCACCATGGGCCTCTTTAAACTCCCTAACCAAACGTTTAACCCACTTAGCCGAGAGTTTATAGCCACTGGGGTGTGCCAAGACAGCAACGCCACCGGCGCGGTGAATGATCTCAATAGCCGTAGCCATATCCGACCAATTATTGGGCACATACCCTGTTTTCCCACGAGCTAAATATTTCTTAAACACATTAGCCATACTGGTGGCATAACCCTTTTCGGCTAGCCATCGAGCGTAATGGCCACGACTCAATGCCGCATCGCCCGCTAAAGCCTTAGCTCCTTCATAAGCGCCTTCTATACCCGCTTTGCCAAGCCGCGCTCCAATCTCTTTCGCTCTCAGCTCACGCAGATTACGTTGATTTTTCAAAAAATCATCGAGTTGAATATCTTCAAGGTTAACATTAAGGCCCACAACATGGATGTCATGGTTATGCCAACGGGTAGAGATCTCAACACCATTGATTAACTTCAGAGGGGTTTCATGACGCGTGTTATAGCTATGCGCTTCGGCTAAACCTGCAATGGTATCGTGATCGGTGATTGCAAACATCTCGACACCATTACCAATAGCTCTTTCGATTAACTCAGAAGGAGTCAGTTGCCCATCGGACGCTGTCGTGTGGCTGTGAAGATCCGCCAATAAAATTTCATCTGTCATTAGCTTATTCTACTTGAGTTTATTACCAAAAGGGGAATAAACATGACTAATCACTTAATTCACTCCCATCTATCCCCAATAAGGCAATAATCTCAATGATAATCATGAATTCTGATCAAAAATGTAAAAATTAACAATATTCAATTGACAGGGTTCACCCGCAAATGCTTTTATATAACCACTTGAGAGACAATCGCTCTCTTTAAGTATTAATTTTACATGATCTTATTGAAGGGTTCGAATGAACACATTTTCACAAGCACAAAGCATTAATTGGTGGTGGCACTTCCCAACTTAGCGGGTGGTGTGAAACTCTGTGCTCATGTAAAAGAGACAAGATTCAACAAGAAGCCCGCATAGATTGCGGGCTTTTTTGTACATGAAATTTAGTACCAAGATTAGCTAAGCAGCCTCTAATGCGATAAAAAACTATTAAAAAGCGAGAGACCAGATGAAGATAGCTCAAGTAAAGACGAGTAAAGAGAGGATCACCTATCATGCCGATCCCCTCCGCTTGTATCAGCATCTTACCCAAGACGCACCACATACTATGCTGCTCGAATCGGCAGAGATAGATAGCAAAGACCATCTTAAAAGCATTGTGATGACACACGCTGCCATGATGATCCGTTGCGATAGTTATCGACTGACCTTCACCGCCTTGAGCGAAAATGGTGTTGAGCTTCTTAGCGGCATTCAACACTTCTTCCATGGGGCAGAGTCGCACTTAGAGGCAGGCATATTAACCCTAACCCTGAGTAAAGAGGCCGCTCAACTCGATGAAGATGCCAGACTAAAATCCACCTCTCCTCTCGATGGTCTCAGGGCATTAATCAAAGAGATAGATTGCGGCGACACCCCCGCTTTTGAAGACCTGTTCTTAGGAGGTGTACTGGCCTATGATCTCATCGATACCGTAGAGCCGCTTCCTCAGGTTCCTCAAGGTGATAACACCTGCCCCGATTATCTGTTTTATCTCGCTGAAACACTCATTTTAATCGATCATCAACAGCAACAAGCCGACATCGTCACCCATCAATTCAACGCAGTTGAACAGCTCCCCTCTTCACAATATTCCACTGTGCTGGAGCAAAGAGTACAATCGCTGCAAACGATGTCATTACAAGAGAGCAAGATTGATGAATTAATCACCCTGGATGCACAGACCCAGGTCAACATCAGCGATGAATCATTTAAAGCAACGGTTAATGAGCTGAAATCGCACATTGTCGCCGGCGACATTTTTCAGGTAGTGCCGTCACGCAGCTTTAGCCTCCCCTGCCCCAGCACAATAGGGGCATATCGCGCGCTGAGACAAACCAACCCAAGTCCCTATATGTTCTATTTCAGGGGTGAGGACTTCACCCTGTTCGGCGCTTCTCCGGAAAGCGCGCTCAAATATGAGGCTCAAACCAATCAAGTGGAGATCTACCCTATTGCCGGGACCCGAAAACGCGGGAAAACGGCCGATGGCGAGATAGATTTCGATCTGGACAGCCGTATAGAGTTAGAGCTTCGCCTGGACAAGAAAGAGTTATCGGAGCACCTCATGCTGGTCGACTTGGCGCGCAATGATGTGGCCAGGATCAGTCAAAGTGGCTCACGTAAAGTGGCCGAGCTGTTAAAGGTCGACCGTTACTCTCATGTCATGCATTTAGTCAGTCGCGTTACCGGCCAACTTAGACACGATCTCGATGCGCTACACGCCTATCAGGCCTGCATGAACATGGGCACACTGACCGGCGCGCCGAAAGTAAGTGCAGCACAGTTGATCCGCGGCGCCGAAAAAGCGCGCCGTGGCAGCTATGGCGGAGCCGTTGGCTACGTTAACGGTCTGGGAGATATGGATACCTGTATCGTCATCCGCTCTGCATTTGTCAAAGATGGTACTGCCTACATTCAGGCAGGAGCCGGCGTCGTATTTGACTCCGACCCACAAGCAGAAGCCGATGAAACCCGTCAAAAAGCGCAGGCCGTTATATCAGCAATCAAACTAGGAGGCGGACAATGAAACTATACTTACTCGATAACTTCGACTCGTTCACCTATAACCTGGTCGACCAATTCAGAAGCCTGGGCTTTGAGGTTGTCATCTACCGTAACGATGTCGATGCAGACTTTATTGCAGGCAAAATTCTCAGCGAAGCAGATAGGGCCGCACTTGTGCTATCCCCCGGACCTGGAGCCCCACATGAAGCGGGTTGCCTGATGGAGCTGGTAGCAAAAGTTGCAGGTAAAGTCCCAATGTTAGGTATCTGCCTGGGCCATCAGGCGATGATTGAACATTTCGGTGGCAAGGTCGAACGCGCGCCACAGGTTGTTCACGGTAAAGCAAGTCCGACATATCATCGAAATGAGGGGGTATTTCAAGGTCTACCATCTCCGCTACCCGTCGCTCGCTATCACAGCCTAGTCGCGACTCAAGTTCCTGACTGCCTCGATGTGATCGCAACAACGGAAGATATGCCCATGGCCATCTCCCATCGACAATACAAAGCGGTCGGTTTTCAGTTCCATCCGGAATCGATACTCACCACCCTTGGCAGTCAGCTGCTGATCCAAACGCTTAATTATCTAACTTGCACTGAAGCAAAAGAGGGAGCCGACGCATGAGCGACAGCACAGATTTACAACCACTCATCGACAAATTGTATCGAGGTGAGAGTGTCTCACGCAGCGAAGCCAAGCAACTGTTCAGCTGCATTATTAATGGTGATATGAGCGAAGCGGCAATGGCAGGCATGTTAGTCGCCATGAAAATGCGCGGCGAAACCATAGATGAGATCTCCGGCGCAGCAGATGCGCTTATATCGGCGGCAAAGGCATTCCCAAGTCCAAGTGAAACGACTCGAAAACAGGGAATCGTCGATATTGTCGGTACCGGAGGCGATGGCCATAACACCATCAATATCTCCACAACGGCAGCCTTCGTTGCAGCCGCATCCGGTGCGAAAGTGGCTAAACATGGCAATCGTAGTGTCTCGAGTAAATCAGGTTCATCTGATCTGCTGGCACAATTTGGTATCGACCTTACCATGGCGCCACAGACCGCCCGCGATTGCTTAGATGAACTCGGTCTCTGCTTCCTGTTCGCACCTCATTACCACGGCGGGGTTCGCCACGCGGTTCCCGTCAGACAGGCACTCAAAACCCGCACCCTGTTCAATGTCCTGGGGCCACTCATCAACCCCGCCCATCCGGACTACATACTGCTCGGCGTTTACAGCGAGGAGTTGGTTCAACCTATTGCAGAAGTACTCAAAGCGCTGGGCATGAAACGCGCCATGGTCGTGCATGGCAGTGGACTGGACGAAGTCGCAGTCCATGGCAATACTTCAGTCTGTGAGCTCACAGACGGCAAGCTGGTACATTACACTTTAACGCCAGAGATACTAGGCGTGCCCAAGGCCAAACTGAAAGAGTTAGAGGGCGGAACACCCGAAGAAAATGCCGAGTTCACCCGCGCAATCTTACAGGGTCAAGGTCAGACGCCGCATACCAACGCGGTCGCGGTTAATGCGGGCTGCGCACTGTACATTTCAGGCGTGTGTGATAGCGTCAAATCGGGTACGTCACTGGCACTGGACACGATAGCCGGCACCAAGGCCTATACACTTCTTGAGCGGCTTGCCAGTGCAAGCGCTAACCAAGCAAAAGTCGGAGCATAACCGTGAGCAGTTCATCCACAACAAAAGAAAGTAACGTGCTAACCAAAATTGTTGATACCAAAGCGGCACACATGGAAGCACTGAAATTACGTTTTCCGGAAGCGATGCTCGAGCCAAAGATCTCCGACCGTAGCCTGTACGAAGCCCTGAAAGCCCCCAATGCCAGATTTATTTTCGAGTGTAAGAAGGCCAGCCCTTCCAAGGGACTCATTCGTGAAAACTTCGACGTCGAAGCGATAGCCGATGTCTACAACGAATATGCCGCCGGGATCTCCGTACTTACCGACGAGAAATTTTTTCAGGGTGATATGGATTATATCCCCAAGGTACGCGCCCGCGTTAAACAGCCAATCTTGTGTAAAGACTTCTTCATCGATACCTATCAGGTTAAGCTCGCCGCACATCAGGGTGCAGATGCCATCTTGTTGATGCTGTCCGTACTCGATGACGAGCAATATCGCATATTGGCCGCTGAGGCCGAAAAATACCAGCTGGATATGCTCACCGAGGTGAGTAACGAGCAGGAACTTGAACGCGCTATCGCCCTGAATGCGGCGATAATCGGCATCAACAATCGAAATTTGCGCGACCTTTCAACTGATTTAGCCACCACCGAAGCTTTGGCGCCCCACATCCCTGCCGACAGAGTCGTCATCAGCGAATCAGGCATCTACAATCAGGCGCAGGTCCGTCGTTTGAGTCCCCTGGTCGATGGCTTCTTAGTGGGCAGCTCTTTGATGGCCGAAGAGGATCTGGATCTTGCCTGCCGCACCCTCACCCTGGGCCATAATAAAGTGTGCGGTCTGACACGTAGCGAAGATATCCAAGCCGTTGCAAACTCGGGGGCTGTCTATGGCGGTTTGATTTTCTACCCAAAATCTCCCCGTGGAATTAGCCTTGAGCGCGCCACCGAGCTCCTCGAGCACCACAGAGCCACCGGACCCGGACTTAATTTCGTTGGTGTCTTCGTTAATGAACAGCCGCAAACCATCGCCAAGATAGCAAACCAGCTCAATCTCTTTGCCGTACAACTCCATGGTGGAGAGTCTGAATATGAGATCGACCAGGTCAGAGCAGCACTGAGCAGCATGACCTGTAATGCACAGATCTGGAAGGCGGTCGCCGTCAATGCCGATGTGGAGAACCAAAGCACAATCACGGTGCCCGCAAACGTGGACCGGGTATTGTTCGACAGTAAGAGCAGTAAATCCGGTGTATCACAGTTTGGCGGCACCGGCCTGACCTTCAACTGGCAGCAGGCACTACCGAATAAACAAGCGGCCATGTTAGCCGGTGGCTTAAGTGCGGAGCTGGCGTTAGAGGCGAGTCAACAAGGCTTTTATGGACTGGACTTTAACTCCGGACTGGAAAGCGCACCGGGCATTAAAGATCACGAAAAAATAGCGACAGCGTTTAGTGCTCTGAGACAGTATTAACATCTGACAGTACTAATATCAAAAATAGAATTTTAAACAGAATTTTTAACTTTAGAAATTATGGTCAACATTAGCTCAAGGAATTGGACTCGACATCAAGGTCGAGTCCAATAACCAGAGGTATTTTGAACCGAAATTAGGAATTATATTATGACCAAGCTCGACCCCTACTTCGGCGAATACGGTGGCATGTATGTCCCGCAGATATTGATGCCGGCCCTCAAGCAACTCGAGACCGCCTTTGTCGAGGCTCAAGAGGATGAAACGTTTAAAGCCGAGTTTAGTGATCTGCTAAAAAATTATGCAGGCCGCCCAACCGCACTGACGCTCACGCGTAATTTGAGCCCGAACCCTCTGGTCAAAATCTACCTAAAACGCGAAGACCTGCTTCACGGCGGCGCACACAAGACCAATCAGGTTTTAGGTCAGGCCCTACTTGCGAAACGTATGGGGAAAAAAGAGATCATTGCCGAAACCGGCGCCGGGCAACACGGTGTAGCCACCGCCCTCGCTTGTGCACTTTTAGACCTGAAATGTAAAGTCTATATGGGCGCAAAAGATGTCGAACGTCAGTCACCTAACGTATTTAGAATGAAGCTTATGGGCGCCGAAGTGATCCCTGTCACCTCGGGTTCTGCTACGTTAAAAGATGCCTGCAATGAAGCGATGCGTGACTGGTCCGGCAGCTACGATAAAGCCCACTACCTATTAGGTACAGCGGCAGGTCCTCACCCGTTCCCGACTATCGTACGCGAATTTCAACGTATGATTGGTGAAGAGACCAAGAGGCAGATTTTAGAGCGTGAAGGCAGATTGCCCGATGCGGTTATCGCCTGTGTTGGTGGAGGTTCAAACGCTATCGGTATGTTTGCGGACTTTATCGAAGAGGAGTCAGTTAAGCTTATCGGTGTTGAACCTGCGGGACTCGGCATCGATACTCCTATGCATGGCGCGCCACTCAAACACGGTAAGACCGGGATCTTTTTCGGTATGAAGGCTCCACTGATGCAAGACGGCGAAGGACAGATCGAAGAGTCCTACTCGATATCTGCCGGCCTCGATTTCCCTTCAGTTGGCCCACAGCATGCGCATCTCGCTGCCACTGGCCGGGCGACCTACGAGTCCGCAACCGATCAAGAGGCATTAGAGGCCTTCCAGTTACTGGCTCGCAGCGAAGGGATAATTCCGGCGCTCGAATCGGCCCATGCTTTGGCCTACGCTATCAAGTTGGCAAAAGAGGCAACGAAAGAGACCTTGCTTGTGGTTAACCTATCGGGCCGCGGCGACAAAGATATCTTTACCGTCGCTGACATCCTGGAAAAACAAGAAGTTGAGAAGCAAGATACTGGTATAGAAGGTAACAAGGAGAGCGGCGATGACCGAATCTAAACAAGCAGGCCGTTATCAGGCAGCGTTTGCCGCACTAAAAGCTAAGAATCAAGGCGCATTTGTTCCCTTTGTCACCTTAGGCGATCCAAGCCCTGAACTGTCATTGAAGATTATCGATACCTTAGTAGAAAACGGCGCCGATGCACTCGAGCTGGGCTTCCCGTTTTCAGACCCTTTAGCCGATGGTCCCGTCATTCAAGGCGCAAATCTACGCGCACTCGATGCAGGTACGACTCCGACGCAATGCTTCGACATGCTTAATGCCATTAGGGCTAAATATCCGGATCTCCCCATTGGCCTGCTGTTATACGCCAACTTAGTGTACGCCAACGGTGTCGATGCCTTTTATGCAAGAGCCAATGCTGCCGGTGTCGACTCGGTATTGATCGCCGACGTGCCTGTTGAAGAGGCCGAGCCATTTATCTTGTCGGCTAAAAAGCATGGCATTGCACCTATCTTTATCGCACCGCCTAATGCAGACAGTGAAACCCTTAAACTTGTCAGTGAAAAAGGTGAAGGTTATACCTACCTCCTGTCCCGTGCGGGCGTTACCGGTACCGAATCTAAGGCAGGAATGCCCATAAGTGATATTCTGAATCGCTTAAAAGAGTTCGATGGCGCGCCGCCACTGCTTGGTTTCGGTATTGCCGAACCTGCTCAGGTGAAGGATGCCATACAGGCTGGCGCCGCAGGTGCAATATCCGGCTCGGCCGTGGTCAAAATTATCGAAGCGAACAAAGATGATGAAAAAGCCCTGTTAGCTAAGCTGGCTGAATTCACCCGTAATATGAAGGCGGCTACCTAGTTAACTCTGGTTGTTCCGGCAAAAAAATAGCGCCTTTTTGGCGCTATTTTTTCTTCTATGTATGAATGAATTTAACCCTCTTTGGCCAGGTACGCGATGATCTGATCCATATCGAGATCGTAATCATCGGCCGTGACACACTTAACGATTAACTCTTCCGTAGTCGAGGCTAGATCGATATCTTTATCGACTTCAAAATGGTTGGGGTGCAAACAGTAAAATGGCTTCACTCTCGGCCGGATAGGATCTTCAAGGTTATGGCTCTCGACGATGGCCAGTCTGTTCGAGTCTAACTCCACCAATGCACCCACCGGGTAAACACCCATGCACTTGATAAAATGATCGACCAACTCATCATCTAACTCATTGTTCTTTGCCAACGCGCGTAAAATATTGAACGCCTTCACCTGTGGATACCCCTGCTTATAACAACGGTTCGAGGTCAAGGCATCGAAAATATCGCAGATAGAGATCATACGCCCATAGATTGAAATATCGATGGCTGAAACACCATTAGGATAACCGCCACCATTGAGCTTTTCATGATGAAGCCTCGCCACTTCCAGGCTCAGCTCACTGATCTCCGGCGTTCTTTCTATGGTATCGATAGAGTGTTGAGCGTGGGATTTCATCACCTCAAATTCATCATCGGTCAGCTTTCCCGGTTTATTTAAGATGTTATCGGGGATCATGATCTTACCGACATCATGCAGAAAGCCTCCCACCGCTAGCTTTCTCACTGTCTCCTTTTCAATTTTGAGATAAAAACCGAAGATGGTGATGAGTACGGATACAGCCACTGAGTGTTCAAGCAGATACTCATCTTTATGGCGAATATTGATGACACAGGCAAGTGCGTCCGGATTATCGAAGATAAGATCGATAGATTCATCGGTGATGTCGCTCACTGGCCCCAAATCCAGAGGACAGCCATTTTGAGCATCGTGAAACAGTTGTTTTTGAATATCCTTAGATCTGTCGAACACTCGCTTGGCCTTAATCACTTCTTGCTGAAAACGCTGATCTGACCAACTGGATTTATGTCTGAGAACTTGGCGCTGGGAGGGAGCGGTACTCGGTTTATCGATTTTAGCCATCACCTTGGTCTTGCTGGTGTCGATGAGGACTTTTTCTATTCCTTTTCTTTTTAATCCATCGATGATGCCCTCACTCTCAAGCCAGTGAGCCTTGACCAGATGAAACTTTTCTTTCGGCCAGGTAATTTCCAGGACATACATGCCAACACGGACTTTGGAGATATCCCGCTCAACAATCATAAATCGAAGCTCCATTTCACCATCATCATTGTCCAACCTCAAACAAAGCCAAAATAAAGGACCGGTCCATATCAGTATGGTTCAAAAAACCAACAAAATTCAAGTAATCGATTATACGTCATTCAAAATTTGAGAACTTGCCCGATAATATACCCGCTGGCATATAGCACTCCCTTTGGCAGGAAACCTTGGGAAGGAGTCTTGGAAGGAAGCGATGGAAAGAAATCATGAAAAGAAGCGTTGCAGAAGACAGCGCCAACCATGACATTGTTTGGGAGTTTAACTCTAGTTCAGAACTCTGGTTATGCAGTCCAATGAAGCACGTCATCACAGACCAGGTTGAGTAGATCTTCATCGTGGGAGATAACCAGCAGGCCAAGTTTGCGTCTATAGGCCTCCTCATCCAAAGCCTGCCAGATCTGTTGCTGAGTGATCATGTCCAGGTGCGCGGTTATCTCGTCGCAAATCAAGTACTCGGTAGATGGGATCAAAGCACGAACCAAATTTACCCGCTGCAACTGTCCTCCTGAGATCTGCGAAGGACGCCTGTTCAACCAGCCAGGTTCGACCCCGTAAAGGTCGAGCAACACCATAAAGCCATCACCTCTCCAACTCTCTCGCAGTGATTGCTTAATCGTCAGGCGAGGATTGAAAGCAAACTCACTCTGCTGAATAGCCCACTGCACCGGATTAGCGCTCCCTTTGGCAAAGTCCGGCAAGGTTAATTCGCCCTGGCTCAGAGGCTCAATACCAGCAAGCACCTTAGCAAGCGAAGATTTTCCAAGGCCACTGGGTCCGAATAATCCCAATCTTTGGCCCGGTGAAAGTGTGAGGTCGGGAAAACGAATTTGAGTGTTACCATATTCTAAACCGGCGTTACGCAACTGCAGCATCTGTTCTCCTCCAGTTACCGGGTATGGCCTGCCAAAGCGCATAGGTATAAGGTGCACACAGCCCCTTGAGTATCTTATCCGGGGTCGTTTTTTCCACTAATCGCCCCTCTTTTAACACCAAGATATCATCGGCCACCGTCAACAGGTGCTTAAGGTTATGGCTGATCACCAGTATCCCCCGGCGCTCCTCGGATGCAAGCCTTGCCAGATACTCATAGAGTTCAGTCGCGCTGGAAGTATCCAAGCCACAACAGGGTTCATCGGCAACAACAAAGTCAGTCTGCTGCCAGGTAGCTTGGGCCAACAGTGCCTTTTTCGCCATCCCTCCGGAGAGCTGATGGGGGTAACAGGCGGCGATCTTGCGGCTAATATTCACTGTCTGTAACTGAGAAACTCTATTATCCGCCCCCGGAGATATACGCCTCATTAACTGTGAGATAACCCTGCGCAGCGGGTCCAGCACACTTGCCGACTGCGCCGACATGGCGACCCGTTGACCTTGGGGTAAACTCACCTCCCCCGAAAGCGTGAATCCCCGCGGTACACTCCCGAGCAGAGCTTGCGCTAACAGACTTTTACCACTGCCACTGGCACCGATAACTCCGGTTAATTGACCCGCAGTCAGCTCGAAACTCAGTGGTGACAGTAAATTCATCTCTTTCGAGTAGATCGATAACTCATTAACCTTAAGCAAACTCACCTCCCGACACATGGGTTTGAGGGCCTCTACGCAGCGCTGTAATTAACGCATTGGCGATATAAGATAAGATAAGCAGGCTGATTAACAATAATCCCCCCGGGCATAAGGCTAACCACCAATGCCCGGTAAGAAGATATTGACTAGCCTGGGATAGCAAAGCCCCCATAGAAGGGTTTACCGGATCGAGACCGAAGCCTAAAAAGGTCAGCGCTGCCATATGAGTTAATGCATGGGGAAACAGTAACACGCCCCCCACCAACCACTGCGGAATAACATGGGGCAACATGTGACGCCTTATCACCGTCAAGGGGGATTGACCGAACTGTTTCGCCAATTGAAAATAGGGAGCGTTGGCAATGGCCTGCATCTCGAAACGCAGCAGCCTAGTCAGTCTGGGCCAGTGGCTCAAGGCTATGGCCATGATTAAGCCATGTTGTGCTCCTCCAAAGGCCAACGCCAGAAGGATCAGCAACAGGAGATGTGGCAAAGACATAAACACATCCACCAACAGATCCACACACCAACGAGCGGCGCAGTTGACCTGAGCGAGCATGGCTAGCAGCAAGGCGATAGAGCAACTTAACGCCACAGCAAGCCCTCCGGTATAGAAGCTGGCCAGCAATGCCTTAAGGCTACGACTGAAGAGATCTCGTCCTAGCCAGTCGGTACCAAACAGGTGATTGAGTGACGGCGGCAAGTTTTTATCAAGCAGAGAGAGTTCAGCTCCCGAAGATGGCCACAAACCAGCCAAAACAATCAAGGCTAACAGGCACAGTGACAGAGTAAGAACTGTTGGCTGAGCAAAGGCTTTTCTCATCTTTTATCTCCGGCCAACAGAGACTTAGAGAGGCCGTTAGCACTCAGGTTACCAACGAAGACTAAAATCGCCGATATCAAGGTGCAGCCCATCAACAACGCCGTATCATTGGCCAGGCCGGCTTTCACCAGCGTCGAACCTAATCCGGGGAAATTAAACACCGTCTCGGCCAGAATAGAGCCACCAAATAACTCGGCAAAACCGGCAAAGTGCAGCACGATGGCAGGCAATAAACTGTTTTTGATCACGTGATAACTCAATACTGAGGCTTTGCTGTCCCCATGAAGCCGTGAATATTCCACAAAATCACTATCGAGCACATCGATCACTTTTTCCCGTGTATGCAGCACAATCGGTGCCATATGCACAAGAGCCAAGGTCAATACCGGAAGTAGGAGATGATAAGCCATGCTCAACAGGCTTTGTTCGCTAAACTGCATCCCGAGAGGCGCTGCGCAGCACACAGGCGTCAAACTCAATGCCACAGAAAATAAGCTGATTAATAGCATGCCTAACCAAAATGAGGGGATACACGCCACTAACCAGGCACAGTTACGGATAATTTTATCGAGCCAACGCCCCTGGTAGAAGCCAGCCAACAGCCCTAATGCATAGCCAAAGATCAATGAAGCAAGCCAACTCAAGCCGATAAGCAACAAAGAGATAGGAAGGCGTTCCTTAATAATATCGAACACACTCTGTTGATAGAGAGGTGAAAATCCCAAGTTTCCCTGGACAAGCTCACACAACCAATGCCACATGCGTTGAGCCACAGATTGATCCAGGCCTAACGAGGAGACTAACGCCGCCTTCTGCTCAACGGAGATCCCGAAAAGGTTACCATTCAAATAGCTATTTATGGGATCCAGCGGTGACCATGCCAGTAGCAGATAGGCTAAGAGGATAACTAACACCAGCTGCAATGCCAATCTTAAGCCTGTCGCCAGCATTGATGGATACCTGATGGAAAATGGGGAGCTTACTGACATGTCCAGCGCCAGTCACTGATGTTATTGGCGAGTGGCCACCCATGACCGTGGGGCTCAATTCCTGGATGACCGAGATCCAGACAGCGGTTTGCGGCATACAGATGGCGAAGGTTCACCAACCAGGTCCAGGGGAGATCCTGACGGATAAGTTCCTGAGCCTGTCGCCAATACGGCAGTGACTCCTCCCAGGAGGCTGCGTGCCGGGCACCGTCGAGAACGGCATCTAACTCGGCATTAGCGTAATAACCCGCGTTGTAATAGTCCCGCCCCCGATATTGACTGTGATGCACAAATCTCACTTCACTGGCCGAATGGCTACCGAAGCCAAATAACACAGGTTGGTTATGCATATGCTTATAGATGTTCTCCCAACTGTCACCTTTCGGGCGTATCTCAATACCTAAGGGCTTAACCATCTGCGCTACCGTTAAGGCCAGCTGTTCGCGAATACTGTCACCGGCAAGGTAGTAGAGTGTCATGCTCGCCCTAAGTCCCTGCTTTTGACGTACGCTATCGATAAGCTTCCAGCCTGATTGCTCCAGTAGTGCTATCGCCTCAGTCAGCTGCTTGTCATGAGGCTTCTGTATAGGGATCTCAGCTGGCCCCCAGGGTAAACCGTCGGCAATTGAATATGCCACTGTTGCGTGACCATCGAGCAACTGATCCACGAGAACATCGCGATCTATCACCTTATCTATGGCCTGACGGATAGCCAGCTGGGCTGTGACATCATTTCCTATATCAGCCGTTTGAACATTCTGCATGGGCCAGGAGATCCCACGGTTATCAACCGACTCTATGCTCCAGAGTTTAAAGCCGGCAGGCAAAGCTTGAGCGTAGCGCGGCGCTATAGCCGCCAGATCCAGTTGGCCGGCCACTAAGCGCGAATATCGGCTGTCCTCATCGCTAAATACTATGAGTAGTTTTTCAAAAAATGGCTTCTGTCCGTAATAATAGGGATTTACTTTAACAATTAACTGTTGCCCCCTATCCCAACGTACCAGTTCAAATGGCCCGGTGCCAACCGGCATTTGACCATAACCTGAATTATAAGAGTGAGCGGGTACGATTCCCAGATTAATAAAATTGTCAATAAAGTTAATGTCTGGATTTTTTAATTCAAATGATAGTGAATCATTGGAGGTAATAATGACTTTAGACAAGTTAGTTAAGTCATGAACAGTTGCAGCACCTTTTGCAGTGTCGAATGTGAATTTAATATCTTCAGCCGTTAACTGAGTTCCATCACTAAATAACACTCCATCTCTTAATTTAATATCCCAGTTCAATTTATCTTTAGATAAAGTCCAGGATAAAGCTAAATCAGGGGCTAATTCTAATTTACTACCCCGTTTTATTAGCGAAGACTGAAATAGAGGGTCATTATACTTACCCCAACCATAAATCGGGTCAAATCCACTATCCGGTTCGGCGCCTAAAGCTATGGTTAATGTATTAGGCTGAGCACTAGCTGAATTAACAAAAACTAAAGTATAAAACAGACTGATAATAACAAGTAATGTTCTCACCTATGATGCTCACCTTTGAAAAACGATGAGTAATACTACTTTCAGATTCGTAACACCACAACTGTTCAACTCCTCTTAAGGACTTATTTATCAAGATAAAACGAGCATACTTGACAGAGATCACAGTTCAATTAATGCATTGGTACAATATGTATAGGATACTAGCTCTACATTAGCATTTAAGTATCTATCGATTATGTCCGACGAAACTATTCGCTTTACCGTATCCCTGCCAGAGTCATTGTTTAAAGAGATTGAGTTAGATCAACAAGAGCGTGGTTACCAGTCTCGATCCGAGTATATCCGGGATCTGTTCAGAGATCGGATCGTCGATAAACAGTGGAATATCAGCAAGGAAGATGTAGTTGGCGTACTCACCTTAGTGTTCGATCACCACCAACGCGGACTGTCAGAGAAACTCATCGAGATCCAGCATAATCATCTGGTGCATGTACTTTGCAGCACACATGTACATGTGGATCACCATAACTGTTTAGAGACCATCATCATCAAGGGCCAGGCATCTGAGGTCAACTTGCTGGTTAACCAAATCTCCGCGCTTAAGGGAGTCAAGGTTGCTCGTCTAAGCCGAGCCGGAATTGTATAAGCCATTATTACTTCCTGAATAAGCTTATGCTAAAGGTGGCACTTATTTATATAGTGCCGCCTTTTATTTTATTTACACCACCCCAGTAATACTTTTGTAATTTTTTTCACATCAAACGTCTCAATAATGATCTGGCGCAATTTTGTCACCATTAAAATATCTATAATCCGCAAGAAAAATATTATCAAACTGCATCCAACGTACAAACAGATTAAAGGGATTATAATGTCTAAATTAAAAATCAGTTATGCAATAACTCTACTCTTATTATCTAACTATGTTATTGCCGATGATGAAATAGAAAGAATATCGGTTCATGGAATTGAATATCAAACAGAAGGGACTTATAACAATGTCGCTCTTGGTAGTGACGTGACAATTATAAGTCAGGAGATGATTGTTCAAGCCGGTAGTGTCGACATTAATAAGATTTTAACTCAGTTTGTACCAGGGCTTTTTGCTAATGGCCGGGCGGGTCGTCACACCGATACCGATTACTCTTTGCAGGGCAGCCGTCCGAAAGATATTCTCTGGCTGATTGATGGTAACAGGCTAAACAACCGTCTCTATGGATCGACCTATACAGACACGATAAACCCCATGATGATCGAGCGTATTGAGGTTATCAAAGGGGGACAAGCAGCCATCTACGGATCCGATGCCATCGCAGGTGTTATCAACATTATAACTAAGCAATACCAAGGCCATGATCAGGGAGAGATCTCTTTATCTGCAGATTCATTGCCAAGCTATGATGCCGGCGGCTTCGTCAATGCTGAAGTAGGCGACTTTCAATACACCATCAGCGCGAGTACCAGTCAATCTGAAGGATATCAACTCTGGGCCGATGAAGAGTACTCACCGACAGCCGCGTTAGATAAAGAGCGTGGCTATCAGATGAATAACTTCAGCGGAAAACTTCGCTGGCAGCCCAACGAAAATAATAGTGTCAGCATATTTACCCAACTTAACAAGGGAAAGCTAGAGCGTCCGCTGGCTTACAATGCAATCTTAAGCGAGAACGACAGAGAGCAGCAACTCTCCTACCTCGACTGGCAATATCAAGCCAGTGAACACCTGCTGCTACAAACCAAGGTTCATTATCAAGAGTGGGACTCTCATTACAGTGAAATAACTAAGGATAAACAAGGAAATACAGAAGTTGCATATTGGAATTCATACTGGGGTTTTACCGACATGGGAGCAACAATATCGGCAAATTACCTTACCGATACAGGATCGCAGCTCCTCACGGGTGTTGAGTTTCAGCAGTATGATGGCGCCGATGAGGTGATGGAATTTGTCGCTGAAAAAGACGACAACTATGCTGCATTTATCCAATACCAGCCGACATTAAATGCACTGCCCGATACAGCTCTCTCCCTGGGTGCAAGATTCAACCGAATTTCAAACAGTGACCAACACTGGGTAGGCTCATTAGGTATTACCCATGTGTTGAACCAACAATGGCAGCTGAGAGGGTCTATCGCTAATGGGTACCGCCAACCCACGGCTGAAGAGTCACAATCGCAAGTCGGCACCTTAGGTAATCCGGAACTCGAATCTGAAACGAGTAAGAACATTAACCTGGGAGTCACCTTTCAGGGAGAAACCCATATCACTTTCGATGCTTTTTGGCGGAATATCGATAACCTGATTGAAGCTACCGATCTCGGCAATGCGGTCTGGCAATACAATAATGTGGCAGGAGATGTCACCAGCTTTGGCGCAGATTTTCATCTTGTCACTAACTTTACCGAAAATCTGGAGTTTGAATTTAGTGCGGGCTATGCCAATGCAGAGCGCCAGGATACCGGTGAGCAGATCTCACGAGTACCTGAGTTCACCGGATTTAGTATGCTTAATTATCACACATCAGATGAACTTAACTTCTGGCTCAGCGGAAAGTATGTAGGGAAATTCCTGGATTACGGGCTAACCGCTGGCGACTATGTTATCGCGAGTCTGGGTGCCCAATATTGGTTAACCTCAGATCTTAATCAGCAAATCTCATTCACCATAGATAACCTTTTCGATAGTGAAGTGACTCAGAGTATCTTCAAGCACGGCCACCGCGCCGAGTACCCTATCGCATCACAGGGTGCCCCCCGCACACTACAGGTTCAATATCGCTATCTGTTCTAGTTCCATTTCAGGCCTTGCCGGGTAACCGGCAGGGCAAACAGACCTGAACCTGCCAGGACTCGATTAGGGGGATCTGTTTATTGCACCGATTGCTATTAGTGCAGCACTCCCTTACCCATAACAAATTTTTCATTACCAAGATTCGCTATCTTTGTATGAGATTTGTTTTTGTTTTGTATCGATTGCCCCTATAATCCCCGACCAGATCAAGATGACCACATTAAAAATAAAGATAACTGGAGTCATTATTTAAATGAACAAGATAAAACATGCCAAACATGCTTTAGCTATTGCCGTCGGCCTGCTGAGCTTTTCGGCTTCAGCAAGCGAAGCTATAACGGCTGAAGAGTTGGCAACCTTGCAACAGGTGGCTCAGGTACAAGTCAGCCCTGACGGTGACAGCGTAGCATTTACCCGTTCGGTGCCGAGAAAACTTTATCAGGACAAAGATGGCTTGAATTGGGGCGAGCTATATATTGTCGACGATAAAGGCGTTGAGCGTCCTTACATCACTGGCGAAGTGAATATCAAACAGATCCAATGGTCAAACGACGGTACTTTGATCTATTTTCTTGCCAAGATGGGTGATGATGAATTCGTCAACCTATATCAGATCCCATTCAATGGCGGCCAGGCCCTTAAGACCATGGCGCTCGATGGTACCGATATCGGACACTTCTCTCTGAGTGAAAATAATAAGCAGATCGCTCTTTTGGCCATGCCAGCCAAAGAGAAGTCTGAGAAGAAACTTAAGGAGCTGGGTTTTAAGGCTGAGATCTACGAGGAAAACTTAAAAAACAAACAACTGTTTGTTGTCGACCTCGCCATTACCGACAAGCCGCTAAAACCAAAGGCATGGGAGATAGAAGATTATGTCTCGGACATGCATTGGTCTCCTAAGGGAGAAACGCTGTTAATCAAGACTCAACCAACGGCTCTGATCGACGATAAGTACATGAAATCTAAGTGGCAGATAGTCGATATCGCCACTCAAAAAACCGTAACGACCTTTATTACCGAAGGAAAGTTAGGCGCAGCCGAGTTTTCCCATGACGGTAAATATATCGCCATTCATGGCGCCGAAGATAAGCACGACCCGGCAACGGGACGTCTGTTTATGGGCAATGTTAAAACCGGTGAAGTGACCGATTGGTTGCCAGAGTTCAAGGGCCATGTAGCCGATTTTGAGTGGGCTAACGATGAAAACACGCTGTATTTAATCGCGAATGTAGATACTCAGTCGGTAGTCACCACCATCAAGCCCGGTAAAACAAAATACAAAGAGGTAGTTAAGGGCGGTAAATTCATCGCCGGCAAACTGAGTATCTCAGATTCCGATGCAACGGTTGTCTTAAAGGGCAATACTGCCGAGCATCCAAACGAAGTGTTTATGCTGCGTGGCAATAAACATAAGCAGACTCGTCTTACCCACTCAAATGCCTGGTTAGGCGATAAGCGTTTTGCAAAACAAGAGTCTATTGAGTTCAAGGCGCGTGATGGTGTAGATATCGGTGGTGTATTGATCTACCCATTGGATCACAAGGAAGGCCAACGTTACCCTCTTATCATGTCGGTACACGGCGGTCCAGAGAGCCATGACAAAGATGGTTGGGTCACCAACTACTCGCGTCCGGGTCAGATGGCGGCCGCTCAAGGCTATGCCGTCTTCTATCCCAACTATCGCGGCAGTACAGGTAAAGGAGTCGACTATTCTAAACTTGGACAAAACGATTATGCGGGTAAAGAGTTCGATGATTTAGTGGACTTTAAAGAGCACTTAGTCGAAATGGGCTTAGTCGATAGCAAGAAAGTGGGTATTACCGGCGGCTCTTACGGCGGTTATGCTTCGGCATGGGCAGCAACAAAACTGACCAAGCATTTCGCCGCAAGTGTGATGTTTGTAGGTGTGACAAATCAGCTTTCAAAGTTTGGTACTACAGATATCTCTAACGAGATGCACTTAGTACATGCCCGTTCATATCCTTGGGACAAGTGGCAGTGGTACCTTGAGCGCAGTCCTATCTACTGGGCGGGTCAATCAGAAACACCACTGCTTATCATGCATGGTAAAGATGATCCCCGCGTTCATCCGGCTCAATCTATGGAGCTGTACCGTTACATGAAAGTTCAGGGGAAAGATGTACGTCTGGTTTATTACCCGGGTGAAGGTCACGGTAACAAGAAAGTCGCCGCTCAGTATGATTACAACCTGCGACTGATGCGCTGGATGGATCACTACCTGAAAAATGATGGTAAAGAGATGCCTGACTACAAGCTTGATCATGAAGCCAGATTAGAGCAGATCACCAAGGCTGACGCAGAGTAATACCGCTAGAGAGTCACAATGTTGTTAAGGCCTGATAGTTTTGCCGCTTTCAGGCCTTTTTATTTTAAACCAATAGCATTCAATTCAAGGCTTTGACCTTTCCCCTTATCTGCCCTTCACTTGCTAAAACTCAAAATGCCGCTTATGCTTTTAACGTCTAAAAAGAGCTTGATAACCCCTTAAATTTATAAAAGACTTTACCTTTACAACGGACGTTGAAGGCTACCGATATTCATAACTGACGCTGAGGGCTCTACATTAACAACTGGCGCTGAGAGCTGTTTACCTTTGTAAAAGACGTTGATGACTCTCTACCTTTATAAAAAGACGTTGATGACTCTACATTAACAACTTGCGCTGAGGGCTCTCTACCTTTAAAAAAGACGCTGAAGGCTCTCTACCTTTATAAAAAGACGCTGAAGGCTCTACATTTACAACGGACGTTGAAGACTCTTTACCTATATAAAAAGACGTTGAGGACTCTTATGTTTCAAGCGTTTTACCGACTCAATGATAATCCTTTTTCGAACAACGTTTCTTCGAAAAACCTGTTTCTCAGTGAGCATCACAGAGAGGCCCTGACCTGCTTGAATTACGGTTTAAATGAAACCGGCGGATTCGTACTGTTAACCGGTGTGGAGGGTGCCGGCAAAACAAGCGTGGTAAACGCTTTTCTCAATAAAGTGTCGACGACACACGACGCAGCCTTGATAACTAACCCTTCAATTACCGAACTAGAGTTACTCGCAACTATATGTAATAAGCTGAATATTCCATATAGAGATGCATCCAGCGTCAAGTGCTTTACCGACCTTATCTGCCAATTTTTGCTCAATAATGATGCTCAAGGCCGTAGCACCTTGCTTATCATAGACGAAGCACAACATCTCAGCACCTCAGTACTGGAACAACTCAGGCTACTGACAAACTTAGAGACTGACACAAAAAAATTACTCCAGTTGATTTTGGTTGGTAGACCCGAGTTAATTCAGATGTTGAAACAAGATGATCTTAGACAAGTTTCACAAAGGATCACCGCCAGGTATCACATCCCTTCGCTTTCCCAATCAGAGACCTGTGCGTATATCGAGCATCATCTAAGGGTGGCTGGCCATCACGACCCGCTGTTTGCTCCTGCAGCCTTGAAGGCAGTACATAGATACAGTGGAGGGCGGCCCTCTTTGATTAACCAGCTCTGTGAGCAAGCTTTGATGATTGGCCATGCTCAATCAAAAACCACCATAGATTCAAATATTATCTCTACTGCCGTCAGTCAAACCCCTGCAATAAAAATAAAGCCACGCGATGACCGCTCACTTTTCATTACGCTTACCGCTATGGCGGCCTCAACCATCGCGGTGTTATTGACCCTTACGCTGACATTAACCTATAGCGTTCCAAACAAGCCAACTGACAGAGTAGAAAAAAAGGTTATGACACAAACCGCTGTGATGGCGAAACAAAATCCCCCGCAACCCTTGGCATTGGATAGAGATGTTCACTCAGAGCGGAAACAACAAGACTCCATAGCAGCGCATAACTCCCTGACTCCCCAAGCGTTATCTGATAAAGCACCAGGTTCTGTCGAGGACAATAATGGCGACACGATTAACGGTGGCGATGGGCTCTCCGAGCTGGAAGAAACGCCGTTCACCGAACCTGAAACTGAGCACGCTCTTATAGAGCTATCCCCTGAAATTGGTGCTGGTGCTAAAGCTTTATCAAACATCGACAGCAATCAATCGAACGTGCCTCTGGTCCAAGATGAACAGAACTGGTATGTACTGCAGATCTACGCCGGGCGCACCCGCCCCGATGACTTAAGCAGGTTTCGATGTGAAAACATTAATTTACTCATCAGACATCACAATGAAACCTATTACCTCACCTCGCAACACCTAAGCTTAAAGCAGGCTAAACAGACGAAACAGTTAATGACGGACAGATGCCAAATCGATACCTGGATAAAACCCCTCCCGAAGAGCTGGCAAGCACTTGTAGCCTCTCAGAACTAGGCATATCCCACCTATGTTTCATCGCTGATACGTGGCCGCACTGGCAACTGAGCAATGACGTTTATCAAACCGGGCTTGCGTGTTACACTCGGCCTCACTTTTTGAATACTTAATTTATTAAAACTCCTATGAAACAACTGCTCGATTTTCTGCCGTTAGTGATTTTCTTTGCCGTCTATAAGTTATTCGATATCTATGCTGCCAGCGGTGCATTAATTGCCGCCACTGCCCTGCAGTTGATAGTGACCTACCTGCTTTACAAAAAAATAGAGAAGATGCACCTCATCACCTTCGTTATGGTGACAGTTTTCGGTACCCTCACCCTTGTCTTTCATGATGATGCATTTATCAAGTGGAAAGTCACCGTCGTCTATGCCCTATTCGCCATTGCCCTTGCCGTCAGTCAACTGATCAACAAGCCAATTCTCAAGAGTATGCTTGGCAAAGAGTTAGTGGTTGAAGACAGAATTTGGGCTCATGTCACCTGGTACTGGGTATCTTTCTTTGTTGCTTGTGCCCTGGTTAATATCTATGTGGCATTTAGTCTGCCACAAGAGGTTTGGGTCAACTTTAAGGTCTTCGGCTTAACGGCTCTTACCTTAGTCAATACGGTTATTACCGTGATTTACCTCTATAAAAATATGCCTGAAGAACATAAGAAAGAGTTAAATAATAAGTAAGGGTAAGCCCCTTAACATCAATAATTTCGCGCCGGAACAGATAAAAGGAACGATAACCATGTGGTATATGATCTCCTCTCAAGATGTTGAGAACAGTTTAGAAAAGCGTTTAAGCGCGCGACCTGAGCATTTGGCTCGTTTGCAACTGCTTGCCGATGAAGGACGCCTTTTAGTCGCCGGGCCTCACCCAGCTGTCGATAATGAAAATCCGGGGGAAGCTGGCTTTACCGGTTCTTTAGTCGTCGCCGATTTTGCATCACTCGAAGATGCTCAGACATGGGCCGATCAGGACCCCTATATTGCGGCTGGCGTGTATGAGAAGGTTATCGTTAAGCCATTTAAACGTGTATTGCCGTAAGGTGAGTTTAGGAATAGATATCAGGAACTTTGATTGATGAAAATCATCTCTTTTAATATCAATGGTATTCGCGCCAGGTTACACCAACTACAGGCGCTGATTGATAGCCACCAGCCTGATGTGATCGGCTTGCAGGAAACTAAGGCCCATGACGACGTATTCCCGGTAGAAGATGTCGAAGCTATGGGTTACAAGGTGCACTATCATGGCGGCAAGGCCCATTACGGTGTCGCCATGTTATCTAAACTTGAGCCTGTAAAAGTACAAAAAGGGTTTCCAACCGACGATGATGAGGCGCAACGCCGCATGATCATGGGGACATTCACCCAGGAAAATGGTCGACCGTTGACGGTATTAAATGGCTACTTCCCTCAAGGCGATAATGTCAGCCATGAGACTAAGTACCCGGCAAAACGCAAGTTCTATAAAGATCTGATGGTGTATCTTAACGAACACCACACCCCGGATGAAGATATCGCCGTCATAGGTGACATCAACATCTCACCGGTGGATCTCGATATCGGCATCGGAGCGCCCAATGCCAAACGCTGGCTAAAAACCGGCAAGTGCAGTTTTCAACCCGAAGAGCGTGAATGGCTGAAGACATTGATGGACTGGGGTCTGGTAGACACCTTCCGTGAACTTCACCCGGATCGCAGCGAACGCTACTCCTGGTTTGATTATCGCAGCAAAGGCTTCGTTGACAACCGTGGACTACGAATCGACGTCGTATTAGCAACTAAGTCACTGGCAGAACGTCTGGTCGAGTCCGATGTAGATTACGAGCTTAGAGGCATAGAAAAGCCTTCCGACCATGCCCCGATCTGGAGCACGTTCAAGTAAGAATATTTTCATACCGAATGAAACATCTGTGGGGGTTTATAGCCAGTTTCAATCACTGGCTATAGCCCCTCTCTTTTATACATCCAGCCTTAATCTTATTCCCTCAAATATCAATCAACTCACTTAAAAGCAGCTGGTTAACCAACACCCCTAATCATCACCAAATATTGGGTTTCCCGCAGAAACAGTAGCATTCAGTCACTTGATTAAAACGCCCGTTTGTTTGGGGTACTAATTTGTTATCTTGAGTCACTTCTCATCACTTCTCATCACTTTCAATTTAAGTGATAGTCATCATATAAAAATAGATTTTCGAGACGAACATCACAAGCAAGCGTGTTCGTTGAGTCAAGAATAACAAGCTGATGAAGAGCTGAGAGGGAAATATGGAAGCATCTTTTTGGGATGGTAAGCGCGCTTCAGGAATTAAAGATGAAATTAATTTCAATGAATACAGCTCGGCAGTTCAGGCCATCGAGGAAGCATTTATAAAATATGCTGACAGGCCGGCATTTACCAGCTTAGGCCATACATTAACCTTTCAAGAGATTGACGCATACAGCGCCGCTTTTGCTCATTATCTGCAAAACCATACCTCATTAATCCCGGGTGATGCCATCGCTATTCAGATGCTCAACACCTTGCAATACCCTATTGCCGTATACGGTGCGCTCAGAGCTGGCCTCAGAATCGTCAATACCAACCCCCTATATACCGAGCGGGAGATGATCCACCAGTTTAACGACTCGGGGGCAAAGGCTCTGCTCTGTATGGATATTTTTGCAAAATCGGTGGAAAATATTCAAGAACAGACGAATCTGGAGCTGGTCATGGTTGCCAGCCTTGCCGATATGCTACCCGGCGTGAAACGAGTGTTAATCAACTCGACCGTCAAACATATCAAGAAGATGGTCCCCAAATATCATCTGCCTGAAGCCATCTCTTTCAGAAAAGCACTCAAACTGTGTAAGGGTAAAGGCTTTACTCCGGCTCACCTTGCAAACCCGGATGACACCATCGTCTTACAATACACCGGCGGGACCACAGGCGTTGCAAAGAGCGCCGAGCTCACCAATGCCAACATCATTGCCAACATGCTGCAAGCAGGCTCTGTAGTGGGTCAAACCGATGAACAAGGTAACCCTCTTATAGAAGATAATAAACAGTCGATCATGGTCGCCCCCCTGCCGCTCTACCATATTTACTCATTTACCGTACATATGATGGCGTTCTTCCGCTTAGGTGAACATAGCGTACTGATCGCCAATCCCAGAGACACTGAGACCTTTATCAAGGCGATGAAGCCATTTAAGATCACCGGACTTATGGGGCTCAACACCCTTTTTGTATCCCTGATGGAGAGTCCGAACTTTAAAGAGTTGGATTTCAGTGAACTGATTTTTACCCTATCGGGCGGAACGGCACTGATCGACGATACAGCCAACAGATGGAAAGCGATCACCGGGGTCGGTATTTCAGAGGCTTATGGCTTAACCGAGTGTTCTCCTGCTGTATGTATGAACCCGATTAACGGCCTGGAACGACAAGGGACTGTAGGTCAGGCCCTGCAGGGAACAGCGCTGAAATGCATTAATGCTATCGGTGAAGAAGTTGCAATAGGAGAACGAGGTGAGCTCTGTATTAAGGGGCCTCAGGTAATGAAGGGCTACTGGAATCGTCCTAAGGCAACGAGAGAGTCATTCACCGAAGACGGTGAATGGTTACTCACCGGAGATATTGCCATCATAGATGATGATGGTTATGTGAGTATTGTCGACCGCGTTAAAGATATGATCATTGTCTCGGGATTTAATGTCTTTCCAAATGAAATTGAGGCCGTTGTGGCCACCCATCCGGATGTGATCAATTGTGCAGCTATAGGTGTTCCGGATCCTAAACGTGGCGAAATCGTCAAACTCTATGTTGTGACAAACAATAACGCCAGCCTGAACGGCGATGAGATCAAGGACTTCTGCCAGGACAAACTGACAGCTTATAAAATCCCACGCCTTTATGAATTCAGGACTGAACTACCTATGTCCCCCGTAGGTAAGATATTACGCAGAAAACTAAAGGATGAGACCGAGCCGGTTAAGATGACGGCTTAACTCATCAAACTATAAGACATACATCGAATGAGTCTCGGTTAATCTTTCGATGTATGTCGTGATCTGAACCCTCCCGGCGCTTCTCCGGTCCAGCGTTTAAATGCACGTTGAAAAGCGGTGGGAGAGCCAAACCCCAACAGGTAGGCTATCTCGCCTAACGTCAGTGCGGTGTCGCGCACATAGGAGATAGACAGATCTCGGCGGGTCTCATTGAGTGTCTTTTGAAAACTTCCCCCTTCATCGACCAACTTACGCCTCACCGTCCACGGGGCCATATTAAGCTGCCCGGATACCTGCTCCAGAGTCGGTGTAGTGCCGTCAAGCAAGGGCCCGATAGCGCGGCTGACCTTCTCATGAAAACTCAAGCCTAAGCGAGCCTTCTCAAGATCTTCATCGGCTCCTCGTCTTAACAACTCAAATGTCGGCCCACTGCGATTCAAGCAGGGCCAACTCAAGGCCTGTGCATTTAACACCAGAAAATTATCAGCTTGTTCGAAGAGGACTTCGCAATTGAAATATTCGGCATATTTATCCGCATAAGCTGGCGCCGGGAACTCAAAACAGACCTTAGCAACCGCATCTTCCCGACCACAAAGCGCTTTAATGACGCTATGCCACCCCGATAAGACCGAGTCGACGACAAAATGATTGTATTCATTATAGGGGTTGATGGAGTAAAACATTAACACGCCCTGACCATCTTCGACGCCGTAATCGCGGCACAGCTCCCGGCTCCTCCCCTGCTCCATACCGAAAGAGTGACTGACATAGAACTGAGATTGCCCTCTGGAGTTATACTTGTTGAGCAACTCATAGGTGCTAATTTGTTCACAAGCTTGCTTCAGGTTTTGCGCCGACAATGCGAGCAGACCTGCAATACCTAAATTCGTCGGCGTCGTCACCTCCCCCATCACCAATCCAAACCAGGGAGCGCAGCTTTTAGTAATGCAGTCATGACCGATACGCATAAATTTTGGAATGGTCACTCTGGCATCTGGTGAAGAGAGTGCGGCCTGATTGATGGAGTATTTAGCCAGGATATCACCGACATCAATATCCAGGTGTTCCATCGCCTTAATCACAATTTCAATATATGAAACAGAAATATCACCTAACTTCATTGGATAGCCCTATGCAAATTACAATCATCAATTTGTAACACTTGGTCATTGGCCAATCCTATCATTCGCTCTATCTTTAACCAAACAATAATTATCAGGTATTACACGATGAGCAAACCCTATCCCCATTTAATGGAGCCATTAGACTTAGGCTTTAGAACAATCAAAAACCGTGGTTTGATGGGCTCGATGCACACCAATTTAGAGGAGGCACCGGGCGGCTTTGAACGCATGGCCGCCTACTACGCCAGACGTGCAGCTGGCGGGATAGGCATGATAGTCACGGGAGGGTTTGCACCTAACGTCGAAGGTGGTGGCATGCCGAATGCGGCCATGATCGCCACCGATGAAGATATCAACAAACACAGGTTAATCACCGAGGCCGTACACAAAGAAGATGGGGTGATCTGCCTGCAGATATTGCATACCGGCCGCTACGCCTATCAGCCTCAGTTAGTCAGCTGCTCACCCATACAGGCACCGATAAATCCATTTGTACCAAAGGAGCTCGATGAAGCCGGAATTGAGAAACAGATCCAGGACTTCGTCACCTGTGCGCTGAACGCTCAGGTTGCCGGTTATGATGGCGTCGAGATAATGGGCTCAGAAGGATACTTCATTAACCAGTTTATCTGTAAGCGTACCAATCACAGAACCGATCGTTGGGGCGGCAGTTATCAAAATCGTATTCGTTTGGCATTGGAGATAGTACGAAGAACCCGAGAGGCCGTCGGCAAGGAGTTTATCATCATCTATCGTCTCTCCATGCTGGATCTGGTGGAGGATGGCAGTACATGGCAGGAAGTCGTTGAGCTGGCCAAAGGGATAGAAGCGGTCGGTGCCACCATCATTAACACAGGCATAGGCTGGCATGAGGCCAGAGTTCCGACAATTGCAACCAGCGTCCCCCGCGGCGCCTTTGCCGAGATAACCAAGCGGATGAAGAAGGAGGTGACGATCCCTTTATGTACCACCAACAGGATCAACACCCCCGAAGTCGCTGAAGATATTTTGGCGCAAGGTAATGCCGATATTATCTCGATGGCTCGCCCTATGTTGGCCGATCCCGATTTTATGCTAAAAGCCGGGGCGGACAGGGCCGATGAAATCAATACCTGTATCGGTTGTAATCAGGCTTGTTTAGATCATATCTTCCAGATGAAATTGGTCTCCTGCCTGGTTAACCCCCAAGCCTGTCATGAAACGAAATTGATCATCGAACCCGCCACAGAGCTCAAAACTATCGCCGTGGTGGGTGCGGGGCCAGCCGGACTCGCAGCGGCAACCACCGCCGCCAGACGTGGTCATAGCGTCACCCTCTTCGAAGCCGATGATAAAATCGGGGGACAATTCAACATCGCCAAGCAGGTACCGGGGAAAGAGGAGTTCAGTGAAACACTAAGATATTTCCAAAAACAGATAACACTTACCGGCGTTAACCTTAAGCTCAATACAAAGGCTGAGCCGGAAAACTTAACCGGTTTCGATGAAGTGATTCTCGCAACCGGGATCACTCCTCGTCAACTGGATATCCCCGGAATCGACGACCCCAGAGTGATGACCTACTTAGACGTATTGAAGTATAAAAGAAAAGTAGGAAAACGAGTCGCCATTATCGGGGCCGGCGGCATAGGTTTCGATGTGGGTGAGTACCTGTCCCATCAGGGGCAATCGTCGAGCCTGAATAAAGAAAGCTACATGAAAGAGTGGGGAGTCGACCTTACGGTTTCAACGCCGGGTGGTCTGATACAGCCTCAAGGTGAGCCCTCCCCCCGTGAGATATTCCTGATCCAACGTAAAAAGACAAAAGTTGGCGATGGTTTAGGTAAAAGCACAGGCTGGATCCATCGTACCGTATTGAAAAATAAAGGGGTGAAAATGATCAAGGGTGCCCACTACGACAAAATTGATGAGCAAGGACTGCATATCACTGTCGATGGTGAGACTCAGATTTTAGCGGTAGATAATATCGTTATCTGCGCCGGACAAGACTCGCACAGAGCACTGCACTCACGCTTAATCGCCGAAAACATCGAGGTGACCCTGATAGGCGGCGCCGATATCGCATCTGAGCTTGATGCCAAACGCGCCATTAAACAAGGTACAGAGGTTGCCGCGGCACTTTAATACGGGCTAATCACTGTCATTCAAAATAAAAAGCCCCTTGTTCACAAGAAACAAGGGGCTTTTTATGTCTGGAACATTTATGCCAATTTCCCATGGGTCAAAGATGCTTCAAGCATCAAATGACATTTACTCCGTCCTTGGAGGTCATAGGATGAAATAGGCGTTTGTACTCGCTAGACTAGTTAACAAACAGGCCGATTAAGCTAACCTGTATTGTCCCAGGATAGACTCTAACTCTACAGAAGATTGGCTAAGCTCGGAGGCCAAGGCGACTGAACGCTGAGCTGTTTGCTTAATCGTATCCGATTGTTCACGAATATCATTAAGCTGAGTTGCAATATCTCTGGCAGAAACACTCTGCTCTTCCGCCGATGCCGCTATCTGAGAGCTCATATCGAACACATCATTGGTGGAGTTGGCCATAGAGTCCACATCTTCACCGACAGAGACTATCGCATTACGACCCTGATCGGCCTGTTCAACAATTTCATGGGTAACCGTCGATAACGTCGATGAGCCGCTCTGCAATCCTTCAATCATAGATTGAATTTCTACGGTGGCCTGCTGAGTACGTCCCGCTAAGGTTCTTACCTCATCGGCAACCACGGCAAACCCTCTGCCCTGTTCACCGGCTCTGGCAGCCTCAATCGCCGCATTGAGCGCAAGCAAGTTGGTCTGTTCAGATATCCCATTAATGGTTGTTACTACAGCGCCAATCTCAGATGCATTTTGAGAGAGCTGTGAAACCGACTCTGATGCAGAATCAATCTTATTCACTAAGGTTGAAATACGCGCAACGGCCTCGGAGATCTGTTTCTTACTCACTTCCGCCTGATTGGAGTTATCTTTTGTTTGGTCTGAAGTATTGGCCGCATTACGCGACACCTCTTCGATAGCGGCTGTCATCTGATCCATAGCCACTGCGACCGTATCGAGGAACTGATGCTGGAAACCAATCAACTCATCGCTCTGTTTGGCTTGCTGATTAAACTCATCGGCCGCCTGAGCAAGAGTGCCTGCGTTATTTCCTATCGCCGTTACCATCTCACTCATATTATCGGCGCTGCGGTCTATCTCTTTGGCGATCATACTGAAGTCATCGACACCAAAAAAATTGAGACGCTGGGACAGATCGCCGTCAGCCAGACGTTTTATGGCGATATACATATCCCATAAACCGCCACCGAGTGAGGTCGAGGTCCAATAGCTTAGCTGGAAAAGCGGTAGTAACCCTATCAGAGCAACCCACAGCATCATGCTCGCATCCGATAGAGCCTGCTCTTCCCACTTCTTCACATTGATGCTTAATTGAAGAGATTGTCCTCCCACCGGCGCAGCCACCGTCACCTGTTCACCTTGACGAGAAGCCTTCATCTGACCACCGAGGCGCAAGCCTTGTCGGTCAGCGAATGTACTCAAATCATTGCCACTCAGGTTTTGACTCGCCGCCACTTTAGCAAAGCTATCGACCATTGCCTGTGCTCTTGCCTGAGAGCTGTCTGCAGCATTTTGCTTAGCATAATTTAAATTAACCAAGGCTATGCTTGTGGTAATTAGGGCGACTAATAAACAAAGCACAAAAAACTTGCCGTTCAGGCTGAGCTTGATCATCAGCGCATCAATTTTTCTAAATTCAATCTGTTTCATATTCATTACCAACGCGATTATCTTAAGAGAAGATAAGAGCAAAGATCCTCTGCAGTTACCCAGATCGACATTAACAGTCTATTTTAGATATTTCAGTTGTTAAACCAGTCGGCATATAGAGGTGATCATCAAGTGATGAGGTTAGCACTAAGGCTCGCCTTTCAGGAGTTTTTTCCGGCAGCCAGCTTCAGCGTTTAATTTGCTTGAGAGGGAACACTATCTCTTCCCTCTTTCGCCTTGAATTAAACAGCCAGATGCTCTCCGAATGGATCACTTTCTAATGTCGATTGGTATTAAGTATAATACCAATACAAAATTATTCTGTCGTTGTACCAGAACTGGTTGTCGCGGCAGAGCTTGTATCTCTAATCTCAAGCCATTTCAGTTTGATAGTGATGAGTTGTGAGGTTAGCAATGTCATGCTGTAACCTAATAATGCACCAAGAATTAACGCGGGCAGGATATTCGCCAGATCGGCGCCCATGGCAAAGGTTGTACAACAACCGATAAATGCCCCGGGAATAAAAGAGAGTTTTTGATAACTTGCTTGTAGACACATCGCAGAAGTTGCAATGCCGGTAAACAGATACCCCATTAAAGGTGTATCAAAATAACCACTACCAGTGATGATCAACCAAGCCCAGAATACACCTGACAGATTGGTACACCAGGTAACGACTACCCCTTGGAAGTTAGCCTTAGGTTGTGCGAAATAGGTACTGCAACCTAAAAAGCCAATCCAGGTAACCAGATGAAATGTGTCTGCTACACCACACCAGACGGCTGCAAGTAATCCTGCCGATATGGCAACTTGCCAACGATTTTCCATGTATGACCCCTCATTACATTGGAATATTATTTTTAGTTAAATTACTCCCTTTTCGTTAACAAAAATAGGATCTAGGCCATATTTTTGGAATTTGTGGTTAAAAAACCTGCTATTTATTTAAAAATAATTTTTTATGTAGTAAAAGTACCAACAAATGCACAACTATAAATGGCTATTGGTTAGTGATTTAATACATTCAGCCCGGTTAAGTTATCGCTGTTTAATCGCGACAGGAAAAATATCTATTACCTGTGAAAGGGGTAAACACATTCCAGAACAAGACAAAACAACAAAAAAGCCACAACACATAAGTTATGACTTTTTCTCTATATCACTCGAATACGCAATGAGCTAAAAGCAAACGGTATACCACTTGCGTCAGCTAAGTTGTTTAATAGAAAAGCTGATCCGCAACGAAGGGATTTTGATCCCTTTCATTGCCAAAGGTAGAAATTGGACCATGACCCGGCACAAATTCAACCTCTCGACCTAAAGGCCAAAGCTTTTTCGTGATCGAATCGATAAGATCCTGGTGGCTCGAACGAGGAAAGTCTGTTCGGCCAACGGAACCATGAAACAGTACATCCCCAACCCACGCCCTCTTATCGGTTTCAGAGTAAAAAACCACGTGACCGGGTGTGTGACCAGGGCAATGAATGACCTTTAATGCCTGCTCGCCTACAGTCACACTTGCACCATCTTCAAGGTACTCACCGGGTACAAGAACCTCACAGGCCGGGAAACCAAAATCGCTGCTCTGATCCGGTAGGGTTTCGAGTAGAAAGCTATCATCCTTGTGTGGGCCCAAGATCGAAATACCCAGGTGATCGGCAAGACGCTTTGCGGCCCCTACATGGTCGATATGTCCATGGGTAAGTAGTACTTTTTCGACTGTGACGCCCAGCTTTTTCACTTCGGCTAAGATACGTTCCAGATCGCCACCGGGATCGATAACCGCTGCTTTCATCGTGTTGTTACACCAGATAAGGCTGCAATTTTGCTGGTACGGAGTAACGGGAATAATCTGATACTTCATTGATTCATGCCTGCACTTATTAATCATTGAGGTTACGCTTCTGCCAAGGAGTTCGTTTAGCTCAGATAGTTATTTCGTTTTGCTAAAGTATTAAGATTGCATCGGCTAAAAGTAAAGGTTACGTCAACTACATCGATTTCTCTAATAACTCTTCACAAAAGTTTGAACTGAGATGACCTCAGCCATAAAAACTCACATTTGTTCTTAGCCCATTTTTGTATACAATCCCATCTAATAAACTAATAACAACAACGCTCAAGGCCTACATGAAACCAGACTTAACCTTCGCAGGCTTAACCGCCATCAAGCATACATTTACACTGCCTCTCGATTATGCTGAGCCTGGTGACAAACAGATCCAGGTATTCGCCAGAGAGCTTTCAAGCCCGGAAAACCAAGGGAAATGCCTCCCATTTATCGTCTTCTTTCAAGGGGGCCCCGGCTTTGGCGCGGTGCGCCCTGCCGCAAATGGAGGTTGGATAAAGCGAGCGCTTAAAGAGTATAGAGTGCTGCTCTTAGATCAACGCGGTACCGGCCTTTCAAGTCCTGTAAACCATATCAGCCTGGCCCATTTGAATTCGGAGCAGCAAGCCGAATATCTGACGCATTTCAGGGCCGACAATATCATTCGAGATGCAGAAGCGATTCGTGAAAAACTCTGCCCGGGTGAAAAATGGAGCATCTTAGGCCAGAGTTTCGGCGGCTTCTGCGTACTAAAATACCTAAACGATGCCCAATCGGGCCTGAGCGAGGCGTACATTACTGGTGGGCTCCCCTCACTGACACGCCATGCCGACGAGGTCTACCGGGCGACGTACAAGCGGGTACTAGCCAAGAACGAAGATTTTTTCACACGTTTCAGCGATGCCCAGCAGCTGGTGAGCCAACTGGCACAGCATATCAGTAACAATGAGGTCCGAATTGCCACCGGCGAGCGACTCTCGGTCGAGATGTTACAATTGTTGGGGATCAATATCGGCATGGAACAAGGGCCTGAATCTGTCTATTATCTGCTCGAGCAAGCCCTGATAGAGACCGAGGCGGGCACTGTGGTCAATCCGCTGTTTTTGGCTCACTTCTGCCAACTGTTGGACTTTAACACTAACCCCATCTTCGCCCTGCTTCACGAAAGCATCTACTGCCAGCAGTCGGCATCGAACTGGTCGGCTCAACGAATTCGGGCGCAGTATGATGAGTTTAATTACAGCGCCGATAAACCTTTCCTGTTTACCGGAGAGATGGTCTACCCTTGGTTTTTCGAGCAGTTCACTAACCTCAAACCGCTCAAGCATGCCGCAAACCTTCTGTCGACCAAAGAAGATTGGAGCGAGCTCTACGATCTCGAAACACTAGCTAACAACTCGGTGCCTGTCGCCGCCGCTATCTATAGCGAAGATATGTTCGTCGAGATGAACTACTCTCTGGAAACGGCCAAACATGTAGGTAAGCTAAAATATTGGCTCACATCTGAGTACGAGCATAACGGCATACGCATGGATGGCGAGCATATTCTCGACAGGCTAATCGCCCTCAATCGTGGAGAACAGTTGCGATAGCTTATCGAATCTAAGGTCTTAACCATTACATAGGCTTCAAAGACCGGACATTTCCCATATCTATATGAGTTAGATGTGGGGAATGCTATCAACGTCATCAGCCTCATCTGCACCCGATTCCCCGTCTCTTCGAATTAAGCTTGACTCTTTAAGACTCTTACAGAAAAAATGTTTACTTGTCAGGTAACAAGTTTCAAATACCTTTTTAGGTTGGGTTCATTAATCTGGTTTGGTCTTGGGCCTACTCGTGGGGAAACCATAGTCCTATTTGTACTAATTGCTTGCAGCAGGTGCCATATATGGATATATCAATGTCGTGGTCACATGGTCAGAGATGTTCCCTACATCTCAAGACATTTCCCATATCCCTATGGGGCAGATGTGAAAGAACGACCTGATGTGTAAACACTTCTGTGACACGCTATGAATATGTCCCTATACGCTCTGCGACATCATCCCTGATGTCGAAGGTCACAGCCGCGTTTACACCTGAGTCTGGTTTCGAGAAAGGGGTCTCTTCGATTTCAAATCTTCTGTTGTAACTGATTTTTGGACAGAAACGGGTTAATTCTTAGGCTCTAATGCATGAGCTCTTGGTTAGGTAAGCTATTGAAATTGTATGCGTTAACGCTTGGCATAAGGTGCGCCAACGCATTACTTACAAAACCAATTACACTTCAAACCAAAACCGGCGAGTGTTCAGCGTCACCTTAATGCCTTTGTTATAGCTATTCTTCGCCTTCCCAACCCAGAATGACAAATATAGAATTCGCCGTGTCATATAGGTTATGAAGACTAGCAATAAAGACTGCGATCAACCCAGATTCCAGCAACGGTTTTACATATAGGTTAGATGCAATAACAGGCTTACTTCCAAGCAGCACCAAGAAAATAATTGCCAAGACTATAAATACAAGTTGTTCAATGATAGAGAGCTTAAGCTGTCCTAGCGTAGCCGAAAAGTTGCCCCCGTGACGCTCAATAATCTCTCGTAGTTTCGTCATTACGACACTACCAGTTGTCGTGTTGATTGCGAGTAGTGCAATCAACAACGTGATTAAGTTATTTGTTAAAAAAGACACTAGAAAGTCGGACTCAATCAGGCTACACAAAAAGCGAGTTAGAACGCCCAAAACAATGAATAGCGAGCAACTTTTCAAGTAATCAATGATCATGGCCTCAAAAACCCTAATAACGTTTCTAGCGATTGTGCGTTTATGTTTTCGACTGTCAATTCATCAAGTTCCACTGTTCTGTTGGTTTTTTGAGTATGAATGGACCGCTTAAACCCGTTAATTTTTAATGATATATCCCCGCCCCCCTCAGAGGCATACTCAACGATACCATCAATAACTTCGTTGTCATCTCTAATTTCAAGAGCCGCATCATCTGCTGCATTGAGCTCTAAACATGTTCGATGAGAATTGGTATCTAAGTTGATTTGCTTTAAATCAACCTTTAGGCACTTGGATATATTCGCCATGTTAGGAGAAATGAGTTCAAACTTAACAGATGTAATCTTACCTCTATGCTTACTGACCAAGTCCCAAAACTCCTTTTCATCGAAGAGCTCTTTTACGTGCATCGTAAGTTGTAACCTTTTGAGATACTCTTTGAGTGAGTTAGTGATAATATTGGCTACTATGCGAGAGCTAGAAAAGGCTTTTAGGTTTTTCGATATAGCAATAAACTGACAATCTGGAGCGTTATTCAAAATAACGGTCACATGGGGCCAGTTTTCAATTCGTTCTTTGTCGAAGTTTTCATTTTCCCTCTCAATAGAGCGCTGAACTCCAAGTTTAAAAGCAAACCAATCGCCATCTTTCAGAACTACTTTTTGATGTAAAATGTTTCCTTTACTAACAAGTTTTGGAAAGTTTGATAAAACTTCATAGAACAGAATGTTCTTTTGCTCTTTTAGCTGTTCAACTGACAAAATACTTCTATACATATCAGGCTGAACTTCCTGAGTAATCGGAAGTAGTTGATACCTGTATAAGTCAAAAGACATGTTCTTATATTTCATTATTATCCTTCAGAGCCAAAAAATAGCTATAACGCCCACATTTGGGGCAACCGAAACATAGTGTAGGTTGTCCCACCCGCGATAGCGGCGACAACATGTGCTTGTTATGCATTTCTACTCCCCCAGTAATCCAATGCACTCTCGATACGCAGCAATAGTGGAGGATAAGCTTACATGCGTGACTTTGGGCTGACTTTCGCCTAACTCGAAGCTAATTTCTAAATCAGGGCCAATGATCTTAAATCTCGCAGAAACATCATCAGTCGTAGGTCCAAGAGCTAAGGCAATGTAACCTGCAGGAATACTTCCCGATTCCAGTATCGATAGCTCCTGCCGAAGCGATTCAAGGAATTGAGGCACATAAACCGAATTATCGAAATAGGTAACTAGGCTTCCAGATAACCATATATCTACAACCTGTATATCTGTATCTTTTGCCTCGCCAATAACGAAGCAAAACTCATTCTTATTGCCAATTTCCATGTCAGCCTGCATAACAGCTTGTTCAGTTAGGTAAAGCTATCATCTACAACCCATTGCTGCAAAAGGATTATTTGTATCTTGTGAAGAATAAACCCTCACAACTGTCGGTAAAAAGGTACGTGGGGGATTATGAGATCTGCACAACACTTTACTAAAACTCACAACAAGCTGATATTTAACGGATAAAGTCTAATCGAAGAGAGAACTTTTTTGAAAATAACCCAGAGCAGATGCGGCAGCGGACGTTGATGGCATGGCAAGGTTTCACAAGGTGAAACTCTCCGAGCGAGAGATTGGGGATATCGAACTGGCAGTTAAACAGGGAGGTTGTTTACCATCGTCGAGCCTACAGGGCCCATTTTGTTCCATACAAAACTAGGCATTCCCTCCATCCATGGAGGTCAGATGTGCTTGCGGCGTTTCGCTGAAGTATCTGCACATAAGCTCACCGCAGGTGATAAATAGCCATGAAGGTACGACCTTCAAGCAAACTACTCAATACCAACTCAGCCAGAAGCCAAATAAAAAAATGTAATCAGGCTTCATTCGAAGGCTAACATCTTCTCACTATAAATCTGCTTATCACACGATGAGATGATGGAAATATCAGCGAATTGATCTCATAGTTAACTGATAGAGGCGCGTGATATGTCGGCCACAAATGTAATAGTTACCTAGGGGAGATGCAGCATGATCAATATTCCGAATTTAGAACACCTGCCAGCGGAGATCCTCGTCGGCATCGCCAACGAACATCTCAGACTCAACTGTCGGGACAGGCAGTCTCTGTTCTATGATCTCGACATCCCCAGCACCGTACTGGAACAGAAGCTCAGCGACTCGGGCTTTGAGTACGATATTCTGGCGAACCAATATCGCTCGATAAAATAGGCTTAGCCCTTAGCCCTTAGCCTGAGGCTTGGAACTCGCCCGCTTCTTTGTCGCAGTGCCACGAGAAGCCGTAGCCGTAGCCGTTGTCGACTTTTTGCGGCTACTGCCTGGCGACTTACTGTAGCGCTTCTTCTTAAAACTGTTAGCCGGCGCCTTTACCCCTTGTAGCGCCGAAGGCAACTGCGAGCCGGCTTGGGTAATGAGCTCAGACAGAGAGCTGATGAGTGGCGACATGAAACTTAAATACTTAGCTTCCTTTCGACTGATGGCGTCTAAGTTACTCTCCCATAACGCCGTCATATCGGGCGTGGTCGCACTCATAGGCAGGCTATTTATCAAACCTTGGCCCACTTCTGTAGAGAGAATCGACTTTCCCTGTCTCGACAGAAAACTTCTTTTAAACAACAGCTCAATAATCCCCGCGCGGGTCGCTTCTGTCCCAAGACCATCTGTGTCTTTAAGAATTTTTCGGATCTCAGGGTCGGTAACATAGCGACTGATCCCCGTCATAGCACTTAACAGAGTCGCATCGGTAAAGTGTTTAGGGGCCTGGGTGTGTTTCTCCACAAGTTCACCTGTACCCGAGTGAAGCTGCTGACCTTTAATTAAGGGCGGTAGAACCTGACTCGAGTCTTCATCATCGCCACTGCTATCGTTACTGCCAAAACCAGTCGACTTTTGCTTGTCACTGTTTCTAGCAAACAGTTGCTTCCAACCCAGCGACCTCTCCTGCTTCGCCTTGGTCTTAAAGCTCCCGCCCTCAATCAAGACATGCACCTCAGTTTCACTATAGAGATATGGGGGGTAAAACTGCGCCAGATATTGACGGGCAACCTGCAGGTAGATCTGTCTTTCACGGGCTCCCAGTTGCGACAGGTTAGCCGTTTTTTCGGTTGGAATGATCGCGTGGTGAGCGTCGACCTTCTTATCATTCCACGCCTTGGATTTTATCTTGGTATCGGGGGCTGTCATGCCCTCTAACAACTCCGCGGCACCGGAAGTTACTGCAGCAACGACACGAGGCGCTTGCTGAAACTGCTCGACAGGCAGATAGCGACTGTCTGATCTGGGGTAGGTGATCAACTTATGCCGTTCATAGAGTGTCTGACAGGTATCGAGCACCTCTTTCGCGCTCATACCAAAGCGTTTGGCAGCATCGATCTGTAGTGATGACAGGCTATAGGGCAGAGGCGCATTCTGTTTCTTATCTTTTGCCAGTACTTGGGTAACTTCGGCACTCTTATCCGTAATACGGCCAACAACGTTTTGTGCTAAGCCTTTCGAGAGCACTCTTCCCTCTTCGTCCATGTAAGGCTGACATGCCTCACTGGGCTGCCATTTGGCCTTAAACGCCTCCCTGTTTTCTGTTTCCAGATTGGCCAACACCTCAAAGAAGGGCTTAGAGACAAAGTTCGCGATCTCTTCATCACGCCTGACTACCAGCCCAAGCAGCGGCGTCTGCACCCTTCCTACCGACAGTACGCCCTGATAACCCACCTTGCGCCCCTGAAGAGTGTAGGCGCGAGTCATGTTCATACCATAGAGCCAGTCGGCGCGGGAGCGAGCCAAGGCTGAAGTCGACAGGGGAATAAACTCCCGATTACTGCGCATCTGTTCTAATGCACGTTTGACCGCCTGCGGATTCAGATCGCTGATAAGCAGACGCTGCGTGTTATTGAGCTTATCGCCTTTGACCCCAAGGTGAGCAATCACTTCATCGACCAGTAGTTGTCCTTCTCTGTCGGGATCGCCGGCGTTAACGAGTTGCGAGGCTTTTTTCACCAGGCCCCTGAGCACCGTGAGCTGCGAGCGGGTCTTAGTCTTAGGTTTCATCTTCCATTGCTGCGGAATGATGGGCAAGTGTTCAAATTTCCAGGACTTAAACAGAGGGTCGTAATGATCGGGTTCGGCTTGTTCCAGCAAATGGCCAATACACCATGAGACACAATCACCATTGGCGGCCATGATATGACCATCACCTTTCTTATGAGGCTTAGGCAGTACATCGGCAATGGCACGGCCAAGGGAGGGTTTTTCGGCAATATAGAGGATCATCTGACGAGAGGCACCAAACACTGTATAAATTACCAGTAACTTTAGCCTAAACTCCTGTTTGCTGCAATCTTTCTATTACGGCCACCACTAACCACTTTGTAAATTTAGTTGAGAACCATTCTCATTTAAGTGTAAGGTTCTGCAATTAATACCCGCTAAGGAAGACAGATGTTAGCTACCACAGACCAAACCGGCAGTCGTTTAGACAAGATATTGCTGTATCATTTTCTCATGGTGACGGCACTGGCATTACTTATCACCCCGTTTATTACCCAAGATAAAACCTTCGGCTTGATGCTACTGATCTCTATGCAGATATCCCTCACCTGTATCAGCAGCTTAATCGGACTTAATATGGAACACAGGCTTAACAGAGGTGCTGCAACCTTGCTATTTAGTGCCTGGATGTTGGTCTGGCTGGTACATCTAATTTAGCCAATAGCTTGCTAGTTAAACAGGCCGACATCAGTGTAAACAACTAGCTAGCCTGTTTTTGTTTAATGTGTTCGACATGCATAATCAATCCGTCAACGGTCTCTTTCAACAGATCGAGTTCATCGATAGACAGATCATTGAGTTGCTCGAGATTATACTCTATCGTGTCGATGATCTGTTTATGGGGCCCCTGCATTGGTCTCATGAAATAGGCGGTAACCGTCGCGACTATGGTGCCAAAGAACAACATGGAACCTATGACTATCCAGAGCCCACCGATTAAATGAGCAGCACCGGAGACAGGAGCATCGGCTATTCCCGCCGTGGAAAATGCTGCGATCCCCCAATAAAGCGCATCGCCATAAGTTTGTATTGACGAGTTTTCGACACTTGACTCAAAAAAGTACAAACCGGCAGAAAATAACAACCATAAAGAAATTAACAGCGCCAACATCTCCACAAAAGGGGTATGAATAGAGATATCTTTGATAAAACGCGTCGAACGTTTGGTTTTTTTCATAAGTGACACCATCAGAAATGAACGAGTAGATTCACCTATAACTCTAGGAGTTCAATAAATTTTCACCACCATATATGTCAAAGATAGAGACAAAATGTTTGTCGTATCCATAACTGCAAACATCATGAAACATTAAAAAAGCCAGCTTCTGTTAAGAAAGCTGGCTTTACTATCTCATCTAGTTTCACTTCACCATCAGCTAAGCTAGGGGCGATGGTGGCCCTTCATCCGATTAGGGATGGCAGACGTTGTGAAGCTCTAAGTTAGTGCCGATATCTTTGCTGCGATTCGCCTTAGCATCATCGTTACGTAACTGAGTGATATGGTCCAGATAATTCTGATCCACATCATTGGTAATGTAATTACCGTCAAAAACAGAGGTCTCAAAACGTTTGATCTCAGGATTTTCCATACGAACGGCTTCGACTAAGTCTTCCAGATCCTGGAAAATCATGCCATCGGCACCGATCATCTTGCTGATCTCATCTACGTCACGACCGTGAGCAATCAACTCGGCGGTGGTTGGCATGTCGATGCCATAGACGTTAGGGAAGCGGATCTCAGGGGCCGCCGAGGCGAAATAAACCTTATTAGCACCCGCTTCACGCGCCATCTCGATGATCTGCTCAGATGTCGTACCACGCACCACTGAATCATCGACAAGGAGTACGTTCTTGCCCTTAAACTCTACGCCAATGGCATTGAGTTTACGGCGAACAGACTTCTTACGCTCCTGTTGGCCCGGCATGATAAAGGTCCGACCGATATAACGGTTCTTAACGAAGCCTTGACGATAAGGCAGGTCCAGATTTCGGGCAATTTCTAAGGCGGTATCACAAGAGGTTTCCGGAATAGGGATAACCACATCGATGTCGTGGTCTTCCCATTCTTTCTTAATCTTTTCGCCAAGCATAGAGCCCATGTTGACGCGACTGCCATAGACAGAGACCTTATCTATGGTCGAATCCGGACGAGCAAAGTAAACAAACTCAAACAGACAAGGTGCGTAGCTTGGCGACTCGGCACATTGACGGGTAAATAACTGGCCATCGAGAGTGATATAGATAGCTTCACCCGGTGCCACATCACGCATCAACTCGAAACCTACGGCATCGAGTGCAACACTTTCAGAGGCAACCATATACTCGGTACCACTTTCAGTTTCATGCTTGCCCAACACGAGTGGGCGAATGCCAAACGGGTCACGAAAAGCAACCAGGCCCTGACCTACGATAATGGCTGCAACAGCATAGGCGCCACGAGTCAATGAGTGAACGTTAGCAATAGCATCAAACACTTCATCTTCAGATAAAACCTGACTATCGCTGTGCTGCAGTTCATCGGCTAACAGATTCAATAACACTTCAGAATCCGATGTCGTGTTGATATGGCGGCGCTGTTTAACCAACCTCTCTTGCAACTCAAGAGTATTAGTTAAATTACCATTGTGAGCTAATGAGATACCAAATGGTGAGTTAACATAAAAGGGTTGAGCTTCTGATGCACTAGAGCTACCGGCAGTTGGGTAACGGACGTGTCCGATCCCCGTATTACCCTGCAGACGTTGCATATGTTTAGCTTCGAATACGTCTTTTACCAGACCATTGGCTTTACGTAATCTAAACGCACTACCATCAACAGTCACGATACCAGCAGCATCTTGTCCGCGATGCTGGAGTACAGTTAATGCATCATAGATAGGCTGATTAACCGATGTTCGGCCAACTATTCCGACGATACCACACATGGGTAGGCTTCCTCATTGTAAGATGTTCTGATAATTATAATCTTGAGTTACTAAAAGCCTTACAGAGCGCTGGAAGTAACATGATAATGCTTATATGCATTTTATATTTTGGGTACAAAGCTAGACGTGTTTTCTATGTAGTCAAAAAACCACTGAATAACGACGCCAAATTCGGGCACGAGTTGTGAACTCTGCCACCAATCTGTATTGGGTGCTCCAGTAAAAGCATCCATAAAAAAGAGTAAAGCACTCACAATTAAGGCACCTCTTAAGGCACCAAAGCAGAGTCCGAGAACCCTATCCGTTCCCGATAAACCTGTTTTATCGACTAATTGACCGATAAGATAATTCACCAAGGCACCAAGAATTAAAGTCGCGACAAAAAGAATCGCTATAGCGACACCATTGCGGAGCATTTCATCTTGCATTTGGGTTAGGTATACAGCGAGGTCCTGATAAAACTGACTCGCAACGAAAAAAGCGGCAAACCAAACCACGAGAGACATGGCTTCTTTTGCAAAGCCGCGAAGCAGACTAATTAAAGTCGATACTCCGATAACGGCGATTATGGCGTAATCAATCCAAACCATTGAAAAGGTGATCCAGCAGAAGGTTTAAGACGGCGCGATCTTACCAGAGACGGAGCACATTCTCACCCCATTGATGAGAATATATTGTTTGCGTCTCTGATTTCAGATTTTGCTTAAGAAGCCGTTGGGTCGTAGTCGACAATACGGCCTTTCAATTTTGTCAGCTTTTCAATACCTGATTGAAGAGACTGCAATTTTGATTTCGAGACCTCCGGTCCGACAAACACCTTAGTGAGCTTGCCATCTATCGGTGATGCAGGAAGTGTATAGGCATTGAAGCCTTTGCCTCTCAACTGCTTTACCAGCCCTTTAACATTTGCCGCATTATTGAAGCTACCCAGTTGCAAGGTATAGGCAGATGAAGGTTTAACGACGGGTTTACTCTCGGTTTTTGTAACGACTTTTGGCTCTGCTTTTGCCACTGGCTTAGACTCAGCTGGCTTATCCATTTGTTTATCAGCCCCAGCTGTGACAGATTCGGCTGGAGTAGACTCAACACCAGATGACTCAAATCCTTTCTCTTTTTCACTCAGATCTAACGCCACTAAGGCTTCATCTGGCAGAGAGGCAGCTTCGACCTCCGGCCTGAGTGGAATTTCAGAGAATTGCTCCACCTGGTGCTCTTTCTTACCATCTAAAATATCGGGCAGAAAAATGACACCTAAGGCAACCAGCACTATGATACCAACAAGACGGTTCTGAAAATGACTAGACAACTTTCTATCCTTAAAACCAAAGTAATTAATTGATTATACAGTCTTTAAATTCTGCAACAGTATAAAATGAGCCAAAGACAATGACCAGGTCCTCATCACTCACCTCTGATGATATCGCCTGCCAGGCTAAATCTACACTCTCGTATGTATGCGCATCAATCTGACTCGTTAATGCTGCTCTCAATGTCTCGGCCGAAGCACTTCGTTCGGTTTTCAGCCTGGTAAACGACCAATGATCGACTCGGGGAGCGAGTATCTGAATCACTTCAGTGCAATCTTTGTCTTTTAGCATGCCACATAACGCGAATAAACGCTTAGGTTTATACGCTTCGAGGCGGCTCGCCAGATAGCGTGCTGCATGGGGATTATGGGCAACGTCGAGCAAAATCAAAGGGGCCTGACTGACAGTCTCTAATCGACCACCGAGTCTCGCCTCTCCTATCGCCTTTTTAATGAGCTCAACCGACAACTCCGGCCAGCCATGCTCAATAACCGCCAAGGCAGTCGCTGCATTAGGTAGCGGTAACTGAGGCAGAGGGATCCCATCGAGTGACAGCCTCTGTCCATTAAATTTCCAGGTCTGAGAGCAAGCGTCAACCTGGTAAGTAAATGCTTGGTTAACTCTGTAGATATTTGCCCCAACCTCTTGTGCTACATCGAAAATTGAATCGGGCATGTCGGGCTCACCGACAATGGCCGGTCTTGAGTTACGGAAAATCCCCGCCTTCTCACGGCCAACCAATTCTCGAGTGTCCCCGAGGTATTCCTGATGATCGATATCGATCGACGTCACCACACAAATATCGGCATCGATAATATTGGTCGCATCTAAACGGCCACCTAATCCTACCTCCAGCAAGATAACATCAGGTGCCACAGATTTGAAAATATAGAGGCCAGCCAGAGTCGCAAATTCGAAGAAACTCAAAGAGATCTCATCTCGGGCATGATTGATAGCTTGGAAGGCTTCAATCAATGCCGAATCGGCAGCATCATCACCATTAATACGAACTCGTTCGTTATAGTGGAGCATATGTGGCGAGCTGTAGACGCCAACACTTAAACCCGCACCGAGTAAGATCTGTTCGATGAAGGCACAAGTGGTCCCCTTACCGTTGGTGCCGGCAACGGTTATCACTTGAGTGTCCGGCAGGTTCCGTAATCCCAGACGATCGGCCACCTCAGATACACGAGTCAACCCCATCTCAATTTCTGTAGGATGGATAGCTAAAAGGTAATCTAACCAGTTATCTAAACTTGCATCTTTAGCAGGAGCTTCAGCCATAAATTTATCGTTCTTAATTCATTATTAAAAATAGCACCACGAAGTGGATCGAGTAGAGATACTAGGCTGCTCTATTAATCCAACATAAACAGAGGGCCCAAGGCATGCTTAGGTAGCTCGTAGCGCTCAGGATACGTGACATCGACCATATATAACCCATTAGGTTTGGCCGTTGGTGCCGCCTTGCTTCTATCTTTTAAAGCCAGCAGTTCGGTGATCCACTCGGGAGCTTGATTACCCTGGCCAATCTCTAACAGTGTACCGACGATATTACGCACCATATGGTGAAGGAAAGCATTTGCCTTAATATCGACACAGATATACATGCCTTGGCGGGTAACATTCACTTCGTGAACATGCCTGAAAGGCGTCTTAGATTGACAATGAAGTGCCCTGAAACTGGTAAAGTCGTGCTCTCCGACAAACAGCTGTGCAGCCTGATGCATGATATCGGCATCGAGATTGCCACGATAATGACTCACGCCCGAGCGCAATATGCCGGGCCGAAACTCATAGTTATAGATCATATATCGGTAGCGTCTCGCCGTCGCCGAGAAGCGCGCATGAAATTCATCATCGACCACCTTTACCCACTTAACGGCTATATCATCGGGCAGATTAACATTGACGCCTAAGGTCCAGGCCGTATCTTTACGTATCGCATTCGTTTCAAAGTGAACCACCTGGCCGGTGGCATGGACGCCGGAGTCTGTTCTTCCAGCACAGTGAACCGTAATAGGCTCATTGGCAATCTTAGATAGGGCTCGCTCTAACTGAGCTTGTACTGAGTCAACTTCAACCTGTCGCTGCCAGCCAAAATACTGACGGCCATCATATTCGATACCTAACGCTACTCGCATACAACCTCTTTGAACATTTTAACCATCGACCCGAAAATCGAGCCAACCTAACCTAGTTTGGGCGCTGGATTCTAGCATATTGTCCCATAATAAAAAACGGCGCTTAGCGCGCCGTTTTTAGAAAAAGTGAGACAAGTTAATCTAAGGTTTTGATCAAGCCTTCGGCTTCACTCTGTTGCCTTTCGTTACCGTCCTGTTGAACTTCTTTAAGCAGGGCTTTAGCGCTATCGGTATCGTCAATTTCAATGTAGGCGCGAGCTAAATCTAACTTAGCATTGACCGAGTTTTCCTCATCATCGACATCGACCATAGAAGCGTTACCCATCAGACTATCCAGCTCGCCCATATCAACATCGAGTTCTTTATATTGATCCGTTTCGACGACTTCTTCATCGGCTTCATTGAGTAAACGATCAATATCGATAAAGCCATTGTCACTTTGGAAGCTGGTAAGGTCATGCTCCGCAACTTCTACCGCAGGAGACGCCGTTTTCTCTTTGGCGTCGAGCGCAGCCAAGGCTTCATCGACGGTTAGCTTCTCTTCAACCCCATCTGACACTAACTCTAGTTCTTCACTTACATCGGGGCTGACCTTTTCAGGCGAATCGATAAGCTCATCGTCGCTTGATATTGGACTGTCACCTTTGCCATCAAAATCGGCTAACGAGCCATCCCACTCTAAGCTGTTATCATCAACCTTCTTACTGCCTTTAAGATCAGCAAACATGCCGCTGCCTCCCTTCGAAGCAACCGGGTCCGCTTTTGATTTATTATCTACTGACTCTAAATCGGCTAATAGTGCATCGAGTGCTTCATCTTTACCCGCAGTGGCAGTAGCATCGGCTTCGTTCCCGCTTTGAGTGCTATCATCAACCAACTCAGGTGCAATATCAGAGTCGATATCCTCCCGGCTCATATCGAAATCAGCCAGTAAGGAGTCCAGCTCATCTTCATCCGCCTTTTCATCCGAGATAGCGTCGGCAGGCTTTGATTCAGGGGCAGGTTCTGATTCAGGCTCGGCTTCAGTCTGAGGAGCATCGAAGCTGGCCAATAGTGAGTCCAAGTCCTCTTCGCTGACAGTTTCATCCGCACTACTTTCGTCACCCTCTAACTCGGCCGCGATATCGTCGGTTAGCTTAGGTTCAGTTTCAGGCTCGGCTTCAGTCTGAGGTGTATCGAAGCTGGCCAGTAGTGAGTCCAAGTCCTCCTCGCTGACAGTTTCATCCGCACTACTTTCGTCACCCTCTAACTCGGCAGCGATCTCGTCGGTTAGCTCAGGTTCAGTTTCAGGCTCGGCTTCAGTCTGAGGAGCATCGAAGCTGGCAAGTAGTGAGTCCAAGTCCTCTTCGCTGACAGTTTCATCCGCACTACTTTCGTCACCCTCTAACTCGGCCGCGATCTCTTCGGTTAACTTAGGTTCAGTTTCAGGCTCGGCTTCAGTCTGAGGTGTATCGAAGCTGGCAAGTAGTGAGTCCAAGTCCTCTTCGCTGACAGTTTCATTCGCACTATCGGCCTCTAATTCGGCCGCAATCTCATCACTCAGATCCGGCTCGGTACCCAATTCGGTTTCATCCACATCTGGCTCATCTTGAGAGGCATCGAAACCGGCAAGTAACGAGTCCAAATCCTCTTCACTGACAACTTCATCGGCATTTTCAGCCTCTAACTCAGCAGCAATTTCATCGGAGAGGTCGGTTTCAACTTCAGCCGCCGGTTCGTCAAAGTCTGCTAATAAAGAATCCAGATCATCTGCAGATACGATTTCGCTATTACTTTCCGCTACACTCTCAACCGGTGCAGGCTCCTCATCTAAACCGGCGAGCAGTGAGTCTAAATCATCCTCATCTGCACTCGCATCGGCATTGGGCTCCTCATCATCCTGCTCTCCCATCGCCTCAGCCCAAAGGTCATCTAACGACTGTCCCTCCTCTTCAACGGCTTCCGCTTCAAGATCTTGCTCCTTGGTGGCAGATTCACCTGAATCGACGAACATATCTTGATCCGTAGACATATCCACCTCGGGCTGTAACTCACTGGAGTCAATATTCATCAAGGAATCTATCGACTCCTCTTCATCGGTATCGAGATGTACCGCCATGGCCTCTAGATCATCGGGGGCTTCCAGGTTTTCTGGTGCAGGTATTGGCTGTGGAGCAGCAGATTCTGAGTCTTGCCCCTCTTTATCTTCTTTACTCTCACCTTCATTGCGACGACGCTTGAGGAATAACCAGAACAGGAGCAGTACTAAGAGTGCAGGAATTGCGGCACCTAGGATCAACAGCAATGGGTTCCCCATTAGGTTACGCCAAAGATCTGAGTCCTCTGCGGGCTCAGGTTGCTGCAGAGCGGCAACTTGTTCCTTCAGCATCTGAACTTCGGCATTTAGCGACTCATTTTGCTGCTTACTTATCTGAAGCTGCTCCTCTAAAATCGCGATCTGCTCATTTAGCTCATCGATTTTACTTTGCAGTGAATCAGTATCCCGACTACCAAGACTTAACTGGTCTTCGGCTCTGGCTAACTCATCGGTCAGCTGTAACGCCTTAGCTTCAGCAGCCTCAAGTTTAGCGGTCAAGGCGTCGAGATCTGCGGTATCGGCAGTGACAGGCGTAGTCGTTGACGAAGTGGCCGTTTCGGTAACGGGCTTAGTTACACTCGGGGGAGTTTCGGGGAGAGTTACCGGCTTAGGTTGAGAAGAAGTTGTTGGTGTGGAGGTCGCCTTTCTCCAGCCTTTATCATCGCGGGCGGCGCGCTCCTTTGCCATGCTCTTAGGGATCGCTAACATCACCGCTTTAGACGGGATGAGTAGTATCATCCCTCTCTCTAAACTGTTGTAGTTGGCGTTTGAAAATGCATGGGGATTGGCATCAAAAATTGCTGCCATAACCTGATAGATATCGACACTATTATCAGGCCTGACTTTCTGCGCAATACTCCAGAAGGTGTCGGAGGAGCGAGTCGGTCCATATTGCCGGTTCGTTTCCCTCACCTCGCCATCGGGACCCGTGATCTTCAAAGGATCTGCGGCATGGGCCAGATTTAGCGGGTTAGCAGTAAAAACGAGTAGAGCTGAGGCCATCAGACCGACGAGATACGAAGTGCGAAAGTTCATTAATTCTTCCCTTTCAAGCGCAGTGGTGCTGCCTTTAAACAGCATAGCTTTAGGCATTTGTATTTATTGAGATTACTATAAACCAGAAATCACAGGTCTGCTACTGTTCACAATTCAAAAACAAGTGCTAAAACAAAAAAAGCCTGCAATATGCAGGCTTTTTAGTCTAAATAGCTCGATTTCTGTATAAATCAGCGCTACATCGAGCCGGGGTCAGTAATAATCGCGGATTAACACTTCGGCAATCTGAATGCTGTTAAGTGCTGCACCTTTCCTAATGTTATCAGAGACAACCCATAAATTAATGCCATTATCATGGGAGATATCTTTACGAACGCGGCCCACAAAAACAGGATCGGTTCCGGCGGCATCGGTCACAACCGTTGGATACTCTTCATCGGATTCAAATAGCTCTACACCGGCAGCCCCTCGTAACACAGCCTTAACATCTTCAGCGTCAACAGGCTGAAGTGTCTCAAGGTGAACCGCTTCAGAATGACCGTGGAAAACAGGGACACGTACCGCAGTCGGGTTAACGACAATATTGTCATCACCGAAGATTTTCTGCGTTTCCCAGACCATCTTCATCTCTTCTTTGGTGTAACCGTTATCCATAAACTTATCGATCTGCGGCAGGGCGTTAAACGCAATCTGCTTTGGATAAGCTTTTGGCTCTACCGGCAAGCCTTGAAGTAACTTGGCACACTGACTCGCCAACTCTTCGATAGCTTGTTTACCCGAACCCGATACCGACTGATAGGTCGCAACGTTGATTCGAGAGATCCCATAGGCATCATAAATAGGCTTAAGCGCAACCAACATCTGAATAGTCGAGCAGTTAGGGTTAGCGATGATATTTCTGTTACGGAAATCTGCAATCGCCTCCGGATTAACTTCTGGTATCACTAACGGAATATCGATGTCATATCTGAAGTGGGAGGTATTATCGATAACAACACAGCCATTTTCGGCTGCTATCGGCGCCCATTTAGCCGATACATCACCACCTGCAGAGAAGAAACCTATCTGTGCTTGAGACCAGTCAAAGGTATCAACATCAAGAATTTCTACCTGTTTACCGTGGAAGGTGACCGTATCACCAGCACTACGGCTACTGGCTAGAGGGTATAAATTTGCAACGGGGAAATTGCGCTCTTCGAGGATCTCGATCATTGTTTGACCGACTGCGCCCGATGCACCTAAAACGACAACATTAAATTCTTGTGACATAATTACCGACCAACTCCTGAAAACCCTAATTTGAACAACCAATCTACATCAGATTGCCCCGCAGTTGCTAGCTTTAACGCACTAAATTCACGTCTATGCTTGTGATTTTTTCTCATAAGGTCAAACCCATTGTTATTAGCGGAATTTTCAAGCGGTTTTATTGAAGAATCATCAAGCATAGTTTGCCGAAACAACTCATCGTCGTCGCGAAGGTCATAGACAAAACGGGACAGTTGAAGCAATGCCTTCTCTGAGGGGAGTTCATCCAATGACACCTGCTGTGACCAAAGCGCAGGCAACAAAGATGTCATCGACTTATCTGCATCAAGACCCAGCACCGCCATCAATTTTTGATATAACATATAAGTGCCACGTGCCTTCCCTTCCAGACTATAACCCGCAATATGAGGCGTCGCTAACTCGACATAGGGCACCAGCTCAAGCATAGGGTCGGGTTCACCTTCCCATACATCAAGTACGAGTTTGATATCCGGCCTCCGGCGCTTAACCTTTATCAGGGCGCGGTTATCAATAACCTCCCCTCTGCAGCAGTTAAGCAGCCATACATCAGGCATTAAACTTTGCAGCCTCTGCTCATCAAACAGATACCAGGTCTTATGTGCACCATCTTTAGTCAGAGGGACATGTAAGCTAATGACATTGGCTCTGGCGATTAACTCCTCCAGGGAGACAAACTCACGCGGATCGTCTGCTTCGATGAGTGGATCGTTCAGCAGCACCTCGACACCATAGGCCTCGAGACACTTAGCCACCGCCGAGCCGGTATTGCCCGCACCGACAATTCCCACGACCTTGCCTTTTAGCTTGGTACCGAAACGTTTGGCCAGTTCCAGCATGGCAATAAAGGCAAACTCACCCACCGCAGTGGCATTACACCCCGGCGCGTTGGTGAAGGGGATTCCTTTACTGGCAAGGTAGTTCTGGTCGATATGATCTGTGCCTATGGTGGCACTCCCGACAAACTTAAGCCCTGTATTGAGTGACAGCAGTGCCTGATCAACCTTAGTCACCGAACGAACCAGCAAGACATCGGCATCTTTAATCTGCTGCGGGGTTAATGTGCGGCCATTAACGGCTTCTATAGTCCCTAGATCACCAAAGAGCTGTTCCACATAAGGCATATTTTCATCGGCAAGGATCTTCATAATGGTTCCTAAAAATGACCCGAATAAGTGAGAAGGCGCATTCTATCAAATATGGCCGCAGCTTGAGAATGAAGCTGGCTACATTTTCTGTATTGCATTATTTTAATTTGAGCCTGATTGCTGGATCTCTTTTCCCATTTTTATCTATCAAATTTAATCAGCATGTTTTTTGAATTTATGTTTAATTCGTTATTTTGATTTAAAAAACAGATTAAGATCAAAGTTATCTTGTTAAGGAGTTGAGTAAGTTCGCGGCTTAGTAGAAAGTAACATTAATAAAAACTTATGCTCTACTCAGGTGTGTTAATGTTCAAATTCGCAGACATTCGTCTTCGTCCAAAAATGCTCGGATTGTTACTTGTATTTGGTATTTTACCTATGATTGCAGTGGCAATTCATAGCAGTCGGTTAAGCTCAGAGGCACTGATTGAAAAATCATATCAAGGACTCAGTTCAATACAATCATTGAGGATCTCGGCAATTGATGATTTTTTCCGCGAACGCTTATCTGGGTTAGATACATTAGCTCACACAGGAGAGCTGAGTGAATTTATAGAACAGGTGAGCAGTGATCACGAAATATTACCCTCAGTGATTGCGTCCCGCTACGACACCTTCTTTACCTCCTTTTTAGACGATTATGGTTACGATGATCTGGTTATTCTCGAGCCTGAATCGGGAGAGTTGCTTTATTCATTGATGAATAGAAACAGAGTTGGGATCAAGCTCAGTCAATATACTGGTGATCCGGCCCTCAGGCGAGCTTGGTCAAAAACAGTTAACAGCCGCAAACCCACTTTTTCTGACTTTGGTGTATCAAATGGCAATGAGGACTTGAAGCGTCAGCAAAATGCTTACTTATCCAGCCCTATTTGGAACGCTAATGGAGAAATAGCCGCCGTCATTGCAGTGAGAGTTTTACCCGGCTTAGTCAACAACATTGTCAATTCTCGTGTTGGTATGGGGGAAACGGGTGAGTCATACATTATTGGATTAGATAACCGGGATAGCCAGATAGAGTTACGCAGTGATATCACTACAATGGGCAATGGCAACTATAACGTAGGTTATAGATTTGAAAAGGACTTAGATTACTGGATTGATGCAATAGCGGCGGGCATCAGTGGGGGGAAAGATACCTACATTGATAGTTCCGGCAATCCCGTTTTGGTCGTTTTTAACCAACTCAATGTACCAGGGTATCAATGGTATCTCATTTCAAAAATCAATGAAGATGAAGTAACCCGCCCTATTACATCGCTTTACCAGGCGGTTGTCCTGGCGACTATAGCATTGATTTTTTTAGTGATATTTGTAGCCGTTAAATTTTCTCGTTCGGTCACAGAGCCACTTATTGAATCGATGAAGTTTGCCAAAGATATCTCTGCTGGCACCTTAAGTTCAAAATTGACCTTACAACGTAAAGATGAACTTGGTGATCTTGGTATTGCCTTAAATGGTATGGCCGTACAACTGCGTGAGCTTGATTGGATCAAGTCAGGTAAAGAAGGGTTAGATGATAAATTACGTGGTGACATTGAGCTATCAGAACTCTCCAGCTTATTTATTAATTTCTTTACTAAACATATGGGTTGTCAGCTAGGGGCCTTATACCTATTTGAAGAGGAAAAATTACACCTCAGAGCCAGTTATTGCTTTACCGACAGACAAGGCAATTTCAACCAACTTGAACTTGGGGAAGGCATGGTAGGACAAGCAGCATTAGAACAGGAGACCATTATATTCTCTGACATGACTCATGCTGCCCCCACATTAAACTATGGCGTTGGAGAGACAAGCTTAAAGAGCTTTATGTCGGTTCCCTTAATTGTGGATGGTCATCTCGTTGGCGTAGTGCTACTTGGCTCAACGGCACCTTTTACATCACTGCAAAAGCAATTTGTAAAGGATGTCATTAATAGTGCGGCCATACTTTTTGATGCTGCAAATGCTCGCTTAGTCATTCGTACATTATTAGAACAAGCGCAAAAACAACAAGAGAACCTAAGTAAAGCCAATGATGGCTTGAAAGAATCTGAACAAGCATTGCAAAACCAACAAGAAGAGTTACGAGTCACCAATGAGGAGCTGGAAGAGCAAACTAAGGTGCTTAAAGAGTCAGAAGCTGAGCTACAAGCTCAACAGGAAGAACTTCGCGTTACTAACGAAGAGCTGGAAGAGCGAACTAAAGCACTGGAAGAGCAGCAAGTTGAGATGCAGGGGAAAAATGATCAACTGCATTTAGCTCAAAATGTCGTGGAAGAAAAAGCGAAAGAGTTAGCAAGCGCAAGTAAGTACAAGTCTGAATTTTTAGCGAATATGTCCCATGAACTGAGGACCCCACTCAACAGTATTCTCATTTTATCCCAACTACTTGCCGGTAACAAAGCCGGCAACTTAAATGATAAACAGATTGAATCAGCCAAAGCCATTAACTCCTCAGGTTCTGATCTACTATCGCTGATTAATGAAGTTTTGGATCTGTCCAAGGTTGAAGCGGGTAAAGTCGAACTGCAAATTGAAGATGTGAGCTTCCAAGAGATAGAGCAAGATATTAATCGCTTATACAAAGATATCGCTGTTGAGAAAGGACTGGATTTCGATATTGCTCTTGCAGCCGATCTGCCGGATGCAATCAAAACCGACTCGTTGCGATTACAACAAATCTTGCGCAATCTACTAACCAATGCGTTTAAGTTTACCCATGAAGGCGCAGTAACTCTTAGCATTACCCAGCCAACAAATGAAGTTGCTGCACGCATGCAACAGCCTAAACAATCTTTAGTCGCCTTTACGGTAAAAGATGACGGAATAGGAATTAAAAAAGAGAAGCAATTAGGCATCTTCCAGGCGTTTCAGCAGGCGGACGGCAGCACGAGTCGAAAATATGGTGGCACAGGTCTGGGTTTATCGATATCTAAAGAGCTTACTCATCTATTAGGTGGGACTATCTTACTGAAAAGCGACGAAGGCAAAGGTTGTGCATTTACCGTTGTACTGCCTTTTGAATACCAACCCAAAGATATAGAAGCCGATAATAGCATTTTGGGTTTTCCGGTCATGGAAAAAAGCACACCAGAATCAGAAGAGCTGCCCCCAAAAAATATCCAAGCTACAAAAGATGCCGATATTGACACTAATAAACAGGCAGAAAACACAGATCTGCAGCTAATATCCCAAGCGGCTGCAATCCCTAGTGTAAAGCTAAACGTAAAAGACGAAAGTTATATCGATGACGATAGGTTATCGATTGCCGCCGAAGATCAAACCTTGCTGATCATTGAAGATGATCGCGCCTTTGCCGGTGTGATGCGTGATTTTGGCAGAGAAAGAGGCTTTAAATGTATTGTCGCTGAAACAGGCGAAACAGGATTACATTTCGCCGATTACTATAAACCTAGTGCAATTATTTTAGATATTGGGCTACCCGGCATCGATGGTTGGACAGTGATGGAGCGCTTAAAAGAGAACTCAGAGTTACGCCATATACCAGTGCACTTCATGTCGGCGAGCGATGATAATCTCGATGCAATGAGAATGGGGGCAATTGGATATCTAACTAAGCCGGTAGACCTGAATAAACTTAATAAAACGTTTGGCGATATTGAAGAGATCATCGCTAAGTCAGTTAAGAAATTACTGATTGTCGAAGATGACGAAATTCAAAGGGAGAGTATTCGCCAGTTACTGGGTGAAGGTGATATTCACATTGTCGGCGTGGCGACGGGAAAACAAGCACTACAAGAGCTGGAGACAAATCGATACGACTGTATGATCTTAGATTTAGGCCTTGAAGATCTATCCGGGTTTGAGTTGCTCGACAAGATACGGCGCAGTGACTCTGCAGCCAGAGTACCAATCATCGTCTATACAGGTCGCGAGTTAACGATAGACGAAGAGAAAGAGCTTAGCCGCTATGCCGAGAGCATCATAATTAAAGGGGTTAAGTCACCGGAGCGCTTACTTGATGAATCAGCACTCTTTTTACATCGGGTCGAGTCTCGTCTACCGGCAGAGCAACGGGGAATGTTAAAAGCGGTACATGATAAAGAAACCGTCTTGGCCGGTAAGAAAGTGTTGTTAGTCGATGATGATATGCGCAATGTTTTTGCGTTATCAAGCATTTTAGAAGACAAAGGTATTGAAATCGTCGTTGGTCGCGATGGCCTGGAAAGTATCGAAAAACTGGACCAAAACCCGGATATAGCCCTCATCTTAATGGACATAATGATGCCAAAAATGGATGGCTATGATGCAATGAAAGAGATCCGTAAAAAACGTAAATATAAGAAACTACCTATTATAGCTCTGACAGCTAAAGCGATGAAAGGCGACCGAAGTAAGTGTATTGAGGCTGGAGCCAGTGATTATTTAGCTAAACCGGTCGATACAGATAAATTACTGTCTATGTTACGAGTGTGGTTGTACTGATATGTTTGAAGAGAACAAAACAGAAAACGAGTATTTAGAAATCCAACTCTTGCTAGAAGCGATTTACCGTAAATATGGTTATGATTTTAGAGAATATTCTGTAGCACATACCCGTAGAAGGCTAGAATACAGGCGAGCCCGGGAAGGGATGACAAATTACTCATCCATGCAGCATAAGGTGATACATGAGCCTGCTTTTTTTGAGCAGCTGTTGTTGGACTTATCCATTAACGTCACTGAGATGTTTCGTGACCCTTGGTTTTATCAAAAAGTCAGAGAATTAGTTTTCCCTCACTTACAAACTTATCCATTCGTAAAAGTGTGGCATGCAGGCTGCTCGGCAGGACAAGAAGTATATTCGATGGCGATTATGCTTGAAGAGGCCTTAATGCGGGAGCGTACACAGTTATACGCAACTGACTTTAATGAGGCCATATTAGAAAAAGCCAAAAATGGGATTTATCCCATGGATGTGGTGCGCCAATATACGACCAATTACCAGGCGGCAAATGGCGCAACATCATTTTCAGACTATTACACTGCCGATTACGATAGCGTCATTATAAAATCGCAATTAAAAGAGAAAATTTTATTCTCACCTCATAATCTGGCAACCGATGGGGTTTTTGGCGAGATGCACTTAATATTTTGTCGCAATGTGCTGATCTATTTTAACCGTGAATTACAAAATAGAGTCTTTAATCTATTTTATGAGAGCCTGGTTCCCGGTGGTTTTCTGTGTTTGGGCTCTAAAGAAAGTCTACGATTTTCTGATGTTGCATCTAAATTTGAATTAGTTTCAGAAAGAGAAAAGATTTACCGGAAAAAAAGAGAGGGATAACTGATGAACTGTAATGGTACACATTATCGAGCAGTAGTGATTGGTGCGTCCGCAGGAGGCTTGGCTGCCGTTGAGACGGTACTTAAAGAGCTTAAAACATCATTTTGTTTACCCATTCTTTTAGTGCAGCATATTAGCCCACATACACAAAGTTATTTAGCGACTCACTTTGAAGACAAGTGTGCTTTAAAGGTTAAAGAAGCTGATGATAAAGAGCCTATCAAGCGAGGTTATTTTTATATTGCGCCACCCAATTATCATCTATTGGTTGAATATGATGGTTGCGTTGCACTATCCATTGATCCTCCGGTGAACTTTTCAAGGCCATCCATTGATGTGTTATTTGAAAGTGCAGCAGATTATTTTGGCAAGGAACTAATCGGTATTGTACTTACCGGGGCCAATTCTGATGGCGCTTTAGGGCTGAAAAAGATCAAAGAGCGTGGTGGCTTAACGGTTGTACAAACCATTGAAACTTCAGAAGCACCAGCTATGCCAGCTGCTGCAATACAGACGGCTTGTGTTGATCATATTCTTCCTCTGGAAGAGATCGGCGAATTTTTAAATGAAATATGCGAATGCTAATGAAAAGTAACAACCCAAATATATTGATTGTCGATGATAAGCTCGAAAACCTCATAACATTAGAGCGGTTACTTGAGCACTTTGATGTGGATTTGATAAGAGCGTCTTCTGGTAAAGAGGCATTGGCACACTTATTAGATAATGACTTTGCGTTAGTGCTACTGGACGTGAAAATGCCTGATATGGATGGTTACGAAGTCGCCGAATTGATGCGGGGGAACAGTAGAACTAAACAAATTCCTATTATTTTCGTGACTGCAGAATCCAGGGGCGATGCGCTGATATTCAAAGGGTACGAAGCCGGTGCAGTGGATTATTTATTGAAGCCACTTAATGCGAGTATTTTTCGTAGTAAGGTTGGTGTTTTTGTTGATTTATTCAATCAAAAACATGCACTTAAACTTAAAACGTTAGAGTTTGATCAGAAACTAGCCGAATTGGAAGAACTACAGCAGCAGTTGGAAGAAACCAATGAACAGCTTCTCATGTTGTCTACAACAGATGGGTTAACGAGTTTATATAACCGCCGTAAATTTGATGATATTTATTTAGAAGAATGGCAACGAGCATCACGGTCACAAAACCCTATTTCTCTGGTAATGTTAGATATAGATCATTTTAAACTCTATAACGACACCTATGGTCACCACAAGGGTGATGATTGTCTGCGTACTATTGCAAGTGCGCTACAAGCGATGGATATACGTCATTTAGATAAAATAGCAAGAATTGGCGGTGAAGAGTTCGCAGTAATATTACCGGATACCGATGGCGATGGCGCAATGTTGGTTGCAGAGCGTGCTCGCCTCGCTATTGAGAATTTGAATATTCCCCACGAGACACAGTTTAACAAGGTCACTGCAAGTTTCGGCGTTAGCTCTATAATACCAAAGCGTGAAATAACCCCAAAATTCCTGATGAAAGCCGTAGATGAAGCTTTGTATGAATCGAAGAAAAGAGGCCGAAACGGCTCGACATTAAAGCTGCTGAAACATGGAGAAGAGGAGTCCTTAGCCATGTAAAGTGGCGCATCGATTGCGTATCATAAAAAGATGTAGACTTTGTTTGAAACCACCGCAGGTATTTTACCTACTTGTTATCCGACAAATAGGTAGCTCTTACTACGAGATAGCCAGACACAAAGTCAATTTATCCCCATCCCTAGACTCTTTCTACGAGAGGGGACATAACTGTTTATTACAAGAAGGCCAGACACAAAGTCAATTTTTAGCTATCCATGCAAAATAGACATAAGTGTTCCAGACACAAAGTCAATTTGGAGCTATCCATGCAAAATAGACATAAGTGTTCCAGACACAAAAAAGGGAGCCTAAGCTCCCTCTCTACGCCGCATCAGCGGCTAACCACTTTGCACAACTCTTAAATACAAATTACTTGTACTTTTTCATGACCAGAGTGGCGTTGGTGCCACCGAAACCAAAACTGTTGCTCATCACAGTGTTCAGGTCAGCTTCACGGTATTCAGTCACAACTGGCATACCTTCGGCTTTCTCATCAAGGTTATCGATGTTGATGCTAGGTGCGATGAAGTTATTCTCCATCATGATCAGGCTATAGATAGCCTCATGCGCTCCTGCAGCACCTAATGCGTGACCAGTCAGAGACTTAGTCGATGCGATAGCCGGCAGGTTATCACCGAAGGTTTCACGCAGCGCTTCAAGCTCACGCATATCACCAACAGGAGTCGATGTACCATGAGTGTTGATGTAATCAACCGGCGTGTCGACATCGGCTAGCGCCATCTGCATACAGCGCACAGCACCTTCACCCGATGGAGCAACCATGTCATAGCCATCTGATGATGCGCCATAACCAACAACTTCGGCGTAAATTTTAGCACCACGTGCCAGGGCATGCTCAAGCTCTTCGACGACAACGATTCCGCCGCCACCAGAGATAACGAAACCATCACGGTCCGCATCATAAGTACGTGACGCCTTTTCAGGTGTGTCATTGTACTTAGTCGACAATGCGCCCATGGCATCGAAGCCCATAGTCAGGGTCCAATCGACCTCTTCAGAACCACCGGCAAAGACCATATCCTGCTTACCCATCTGGATAAGCTCGACCGCATGGCCGATACAGTGAGCACTGGTTGCACAGGCTGAACTGATTGAGTAGTTCATACCCTTGATTTTAAACGGTGTGGCTAAGCAAGCACTCGATGTGCTCGACATGATACGCGGCACGATATAAGGACCTACGCGTTTAACACCCTTTTCACGCAGCGTATCGGCAGCTTGTACCTGATTAGCCGATGACGCGCCACCTGTACCGGCGATAATGCCAACACGAGGATCTGAGTACTGCTCTTCGGTTAAGCCGGCATCTTCGATGGCTTCAGCCATAGCGATATAGGCATAAGCCGCCGCATTACCCATAAAGCGCAGTGCCTTACGGTCAATATGTTCTTTAGGATCCAGTTTGATGTCGCCCCAGACATGGCTGCGAAGCTTCATTTCCTCAAACTGATCTGAATGAGTAATACCACTGCGGCCAGCTTTTAGTGACTCAGTGACTTCTTGCTTGTTGTTACCAATACTTGAAACTACGCCAAGTCCGGTGATCACGACTCTTTTCATTATTCCTATCCATTTTGTACATTTAGTACGTCTAGTACCAATTTGCTGCCGCTATAATATCGCTTTTAATGCAATTAAGTGGTCAGCTTTCCATAAAGACGGGTAAAATAATGCCTAATATGAGACATAGAGTAAATTCATTGACTGAAGAACGTGAAGAAAATATGCAAATGAGTAAGTTGACTGGTCATTTATCCTCAATTTTCACCCTTTTACCCGCAAAAAACGATGCCAGCCAGACACTCACGTTAGGTCAATTAGGCTTAGCTTCTCCTAAGCTGCTGCTCTTATTATGGCAATATTCACGAAAAACTCTTCCTTCAAGAGCCGTAAATCTGAAAATTTTCGAAGAGAACTTCGATGCATTGGCCGATTTCAACCGACAACTGGGTGCTCTCGCCTCTCAAGATTCAACACCTGAGTCTGGTGTAGGCCAAGGAGCCATGTTATCGACCCTGATCCGAATGGATATCCTTGCAATCGAGGGATGTCAGCGACTGATCCTCGATGATGGCCGATTCATAGTTGATATTTACTTAGGAGACACTCTCGGTCAGCTTAAGAGCATCTTAGCGATAGCAGACACAGTTCATGGGACAAATGATTCGTCACTAATCACCCATTGGAACATCACAGATAAGGTTAGAGCCAGCACTCTTAATGAGGCGATGTTCTGGCAGATAGCCAAAATAAGTCGCGATGAGGCAACGGTCTCCTTCACCGCTTCCGATAGAAAAAACACCAGACAGATGACGGCTCAGGTACAAAGCGTCGGCCTACGGCTCTTAGCTGAGGTCAAGCAACAAACAGTAGCAGAGGCTAAGCAGCAAGCTGACAGTGAGTGTCAAAATAAAAGGCGTGATGCTATCCCACTGCAAGAGCGGCGGGCGCTAAGGCATGCTCAATCAGACCAACTTCAGTACTGCCCTGTTACCGCGGCAAATAATAGTGACGGTGACGGTGAAGGTGTAATAGCCATTATCGGCGGCGGCGTTGCCAGCACACATCTGGCGCTCTCGCTTGCTCAGCGAAATAAAAAGGTACGAATTTTTTGTAGCGACGCCAACTTTGCTCAGCAGGCGTCCGGTAACAAACAAGGCGCCGTCTACCCACTTCTTACGCCAGACAACGGTCATCTGAGTCACTACTTTCAGCAGGGGTACCTGTTTAGTCGCCGCCGCCTGCAGGAGCTGGTCGATGATAAGTTTAATGTCTCATATGATTTTTGCGGCGTACTGCAGACCGGTTTCGATATCCGCAGCAGTGCTCGTCTGGACAAGATTATTAACGGGCAAGCCTGGAATGAGAAGATGGCTTACCCCATAGATGCTGCCTCGGCCACACAAATGGCGGGAATCGATATCGATAAAGCAGGGATCTTTTACCCGCTGGGTGGCTGGATATGTCCTCACGAATTTACCCAAGCCGCATTCGATAAGGCGGCTCGGCTCAGCGATGTTACCGTAGAATTTAACGCCGACATTACACGCATCGAGCAAAAAGAGGGACTCTGGTACCTGTACAAGCGCGTTAATGTTAAGCACACTTGCTCTGCAGATAGTGAGACGCCAGAAGGTTCAGAAGAGCTTGAAATTGGTCCCTTTGCCAATCTGGTACTGGCCAATGGCCAGGGACTCACCCAGTTTAAGCAGAGCGAAAAGCTCCCCGCTACCGGATTTCGCGGACAGGTCAGCCATATCCCGTCACGAAACGAGCTGACTAAATTGAGCACGGTGCTTTGCTCCCACGGTTATCTGACCCCGGGCAGTAATAACTTCCACTGTACCGGTGCCAGCTACGTAAAAAATCCGAAGAGCCTCGATTACAGCGCGACAGAGCAAGTGGAAAACCTGCATAAAATCAAGCATAGCTATGTCGATAAGCCCTGGACCGAAGATGTGGATATTACCGGGCACAGTGCCCGAGTCGGCGTGCGTATGGTAACCCGGGATCATGCGCCTATGATGGGGTGTGCCCCCGATACCGACGTGATACAAGCCCAATATGAACAACATCAACATACCAAGGCGAGCATTAAGTTCTGGAAGGAGACGCCCGCTCCGACGCATAAGGGCTTATTTATTCTCGGAGGATTAGGTTCAAGGGGTATCACATCAGGCCCCTTGGCAGCAGAGGCGCTGGCGGCACAACTATGTGGTGAGATAATACCACTGAGCATCTCTATGCTTGAAATGCTTAACCCTAACCGTTTTTGGATGAGGAAGCTGATTAAAGGCAAAGCGCTCTGATCTCATCGGGTTTCTCTATGAACCATAAAAAACCCGGCAAATTTGCCGGGTTTTCTTTATATCTCAAGTCTTATTTCTTAACTCTTACTTCCTAGCTCTTATTTCCTAACTCTGACTCGATTATTAGTATCACGGCTCTCTCTGATCAGGTCGTCATTGGCTATGGTTTGAGTCGACTTAGCTAGTCTGTCATACAGCAAGACATTGACCGATGCGGCTAGATTCATGCAGCCGACGGTTGGCACGTAAACGACGGCGTCGGCTTTATTGATCACCTGCTGACTAATGGTGCCATCCTCGGGTCCGAAGACATAGATAGCCTTATCGGGATGTTCAAAATCAGGAAGAGGGATCGCGCCTTCAACCAGATCGACACAAATAATCTTTACGTCGTCATGGCAAGCGTCTACAAGGGACTCAACTCCCGTCAATGAGATCTGCTGGCTCGCACCTTTAGTATCGGTATTATATTGCGCATTACCATTGCTCGCGGCCAATGGGTAACGTTTACCGGTGAAGAATACGGAATCGACACGGTAACAACCCGCAGCACGCATGATCCCACCTACATTGGTCGGACTCTTGGGGTTAACTAAACCGATACTGACATAACTTTGTTTCATTTTACTACTCAAACGATTAAGTCCTGATGACTTTACTTAGCTCTGACCAGGCATCTTCTACCAGTGAATAATCTCTGTCATCTAACTCTTCTCTGGCCAGGACCAGACAGGCTTGCATCTTTTCATTAAGGGCATCGAAACCCTGATCGTCTTCAACTTCCAACTGAGACAAGACAACCGCAAAATGTCCCTGAAGATAACCGCTGGCAAAAAGTGCATCATCATCACCCTGCTCAACGATGCTTGAGATCCAATTTTCTGTCGCCAGCTCATACTTCTCTAACATACCCACTCCACTCATTTAGTGTAATTTTGATTTGAAACAAATTTGTTCTTTGGTCAGTTGCGACTCAATCTAAATCCGGATTCGCGACCTGGTACATCACATAATCATGGTAGCCTGTGATAACCCGATAGTAGCCACATAACTCCCGATCCAATTCAGGGTCGCCACTATCCACAATTAATGGCCGACCTTCAAGTGCTTTTAGCTTAGTTTTTGTAGCCAGAATAATAATATTGTCTTTTCCAATCCGTTTAATCAATTGCGGTGACAACTGTTGATTGCCTCTTCCCAGGATATGCCCCTGGCCACCGATAAGAGTGATCACTAACTTAGTCGGTAACTCATCTGTCATTTCAATGAGTTGCGCAGCTGTAAGATCTGAACCCTGAAGCTGATAAGATTGAACAAGATCGACGCCCAGCAAGGTATTATCCAAATTAAGTTCGCCCATCACCGCTGCGACCGTGCTGCCAGATCCCATGATAAAAAGCTCCTCATCCATGCTCTCTATCACTTCGGCAGCTATATCGGCAAGCACGAGTTCATTACTCTCGATGCCTCCCATCTTAACAGCCTGTATATATCTGGGCTCGGCAGGCACCAGCATTTCACCAAAGCGGCGCGCCTTAACCTTCCCTTCACGAAAAGCAACCTCGTCGATATCCATCACATCGGCATCCATCAGGCTCACAAGCTCGCCTTCAAGCAACATCTTAACCACCATACCCGACGCATGAGGAGTGATGCCATAGACACCCGAATGGATTTTGACACCGGCTGGCACACCGAGCACAGGCATATTGTCATGAGCTACAGCAAACACATCACGCGCCGTCCCATCGCCACCGGCAAATAGGAGAAGATCTAATGTTTCGTCGAGTAAGACCTTAACCACGGACTGTGTATCTTCAGCCTGAGTTTCATCACCCACCTCATGCACGACTCGAACATCAAAGCCCATCTCCAGCGCTAAGGCTTCGCCCATCGGACCCGAGGCTGTGATAATTTCAACCTTATCCCGGTAAGGTAAAATCACCTCAAGGGCCTGCTGCATACGCAGATGAGCCTTAGGCTTGGCTCCCTTAGCCAGCGCCTCTTTAGCAACACCGTCGCTGCCTTTAAGCGCAACGCTACCACCCAGACCTGCTAAAGGGTTAATTATCAAACCTAAACGAAACCGACTTGTCATGACTTATCCTTGTACAAATATTTAATAGCTCGCACTCAGTTTCAGCGACCTCTTCTCACGTGCAACATGATTTAATGTTTCTTTTGGGGGATAAGAAAGATTGCCAGCATGGCGAGGAATGCACAAACCGCCGCAGCAACCCAGGCCAATGAAGCACCACTGCCATCGCCCCAGATCATACCACAGAGCCAGGTCCCCATGGCCCCACCGACACCAAAGCTTAAGCTGGCATACAGCGCCTGACCTTTACTGCGATGGCTGATATCGAAGTATCCATGCACAAATTGAATGGAGGCAGCATGGACTAAGCCAAACGTAAACGCATGCAAGAGCTGACTCACACCCAGCAATAGAAAGTTATCGACGCAATATGCCATCAATAACCAACGAACGCCGGTGAAGCCTAGGCTGATGATCAATAGTCTGTTTACCCCGAAACGCCCCAGTAATCTGGGTGCCAGCATAAACATGAGAATTTCGGCCAACACACCGAACGCGACATAGATCCCCGCGATAGCCTCGCTATAACCGGACTGCTTCAGATAGAGTACGAAGAAGCCATAAAAGGGTCCGGCACTCATCTGTAACAAGACGGCGGATACAAGAAACCAGAATATGGCACGATCAATTTTCAGTTTTGGCTTTTCGGCCCGATGTTTTACCACCACCCTGTCTGACGGCAGAGGTAAGGCGCTTATCAGTAAGCCAACAAACAGCAGCATACCTATATAAGGTAAAATCTCGGTTCCCCATAGGCTGATAGCAAAACCGACACTGACAACAAACACCAGGTAACCTAAGCTGCCAAAGCTGCGAATGGAGCCATAACGCGCGGTGTTCTCGCCTAAGGTTTCCAGCGTTATCACCTCAAGCTGGGCTAAAATGGCGTTCCAGAAAAAAGTGTAAATGCTGAGGCTGATGGCTAAGTAGGTAAAACTGCCATCATGAAAAAAACTCAAATAACTGACGGCTGCGGCTGCGGCCCCCCACTTGACCAGCTGAGAACGCATGCCCGTTTTATCCGCCACCATGGCCCAAATATTCGGCGCTATGATACGAGTGGCCATTAAGATAGCCAGCAAGAAGCCTATCTCCTGAGGATTAAAACCACGGTTCTCAAAGAAGACACCAAGGTATGGCACCATTACGCCGAGAATGGCAAAAAAGAAGAAATAACAGGCGCTGATCCAACGCAACTGCACGCTAACTTGAGATGACTGATTCATTGATCTTATTCTAAATGTAGGGGCGACAGTATTTTACTGCCCAAAGCGATAAACGTTAAGCTTTATCAAAAACATTTATGTATAAAAAAGGCGCAAAATGCGCCTTTAATCTAAAGAATTACTCTTAATATAATAGAGCAGATGAACTCAAACAGAGTTAGCGCATGCCTATCGCCGGAGTCTGACTATTTACGTCCATATTCTGCGCTCTGTGTCTCAGAAGATGATCCATTAATACAATCGCCAGCATGGCCTCGGCGATAGGTACCGCGCGTATACCAACGCAAGGATCGTGGCGGCCTTTAGTCACAACTTCGGCGACATCGCCTTGAGCTGTCATACTTTCACCCGGAATACTGATACTCGAGGTTGGCTTCATCGCAATGTGGGCAACAATAGGCTGACCTGAAGATATTCCACCTAGAATTCCGCCGGCATGGTTAGATGCAAAACCTTCAGGTGACATCAGATCTCTGTGCTCAGACCCCTTTTGATTGACGACTTCGAAACCATCACCAATCTCGACACCCTTTACGGCATTAATCCCCATCAAGGCATGAGCAATTTCGGCGTCGAGCCTATCGAAAACAGGCTCGCCCAGCCCAACGGGAACACCCGTTGCGACCACACTGACTTTCGCTCCGATAGAATCGCCACTTTTCTTGAGGTCGCGCATATATTCATCGAGGGCATCTAATTTTGATGCATCCGGAAAGAAGAAGGCATTTTGTTCAATCTGAGTAAAATCGATAGTCTCAGCCTTTATCGGGCCTAATTGAGACAGGTAGCCATTTATCTCGATGCCGTGAACTTGTTTGAGATATTTCTTTGCCACAGCGCCGGCAGCCACACGCATCGCAGTTTCACGAGCCGATGAACGTCCGCCTCCTCGATAATCACGAAGGCCATACTTTTGCTGATAGGTATAATCGGCGTGTCCCGGACGGAAGAGATCCTTAATATTCGAATAGTCTTTGCTGCGCTGATCGGTATTTTCGATCATTAAGCCGATAGAGGTGCCTGTGGTTTTACCCTCGAAAATACCCGAGAGTACACGTACTTCGTCCGGCTCGCGCCTTGCGGTCGTATAACGTGAAGTTCCAGGACGTCGACGGTCAAGATCGTGCTGCATATCGGCCTCATTGAGCTCGAGTCCGGGAGGGCATCCATCAATTATGCACCCTAATGCTTTTCCGTGGCTTTCACCAAATGTTGTTACCACAAAATTCTGACCAATACTGTTTCCGGACATCCGCTTTCTTCACCTTTAGCTAGTTATGAAAATACTCTAAATTTAATACACCATCCGAGATTAGCCCATATGAGACTGGAATTACAGATATAAAAAAAGCTAACTTATGCGTTAGCTTTTTTTATCACCGTTAATATACCCATTGGTATAAATATCCGGGCTATTTAGCGTGCTTAATTCAAGGCGCATCTAGCTGCCGCTGAATCATCGCCTTTTTATGAGACCTGTTTTACGAACTCATTCTATAAGGCTGGGTATTATTCACTATCTTTATAGATGGCGAAAAGTGATTCATTTTCAATTAGCTGATCACGAGTCAACACAAACACACCGTCTCCGCCATGTTCGAAGCTTACCCAAGTGAAGGGAACGTCAGGGAATTGCTCGATGAGGTGCACCATAGAATTACCAACTTCAACCACCAGTAACCCCTCTTCGGTCAAATAGTCGCTGGCATTAGCCAAAATCCGTTTTGTCAGATCCAATCCATCTCTGCCAGAAGCTAAACCTAGCTCCGGCTCATGATGGAACTCATCGGGCATATCACCGATATCTTCGGCGTCCACATAGGGTGGGTTCGATACGATAAGGTCATAATGAGGTCCCTTAGGTATCGCAGAGAAAATATCAGATTCCATTGGGAAGACTCTGTCCATCACCCCTAAAGATTCTACGTTTATTTGAGCAACCTCAAGGGCATCGGTACTAATATCTAATGCGTCGACCTCAGCCTCGTCAAACTCATAAGCACAGGCGATAGCGATACATGCACTGCCCGTGCACAGATCGAGTACGCGGTTTACCGGCTTATTATATAACCAAGGGCTGAAACGGTTCGCTATCATCTCTGCAATAGGAGAACGAGGAACCAGAACGCGCTCATCGACGTAGAACTCCAGTCCTGCGAACATAGCTTTGTTAGTCAGGTAAGGGACGGGTAAACGTTCACGGACTCGGCGAATGATTAGCTCTACAATCTTATGCTTTTCTGAGCTGGTAAGGTTTGAATGTATAACTTGCTGCCCAATCTCTTCAGGCAAATGTAGGGCATGAAAGACCAGCGCAATCGCTTCATCCCACGCATTATCGGTTCCATGACCATAATAAATATTGGCATCGTTAAAACGACTCACAGCCCAGCGCAGCATGTCACCAATAGTACGCAGTTCAGTCACAGCTTCATCTACAAAAATCTTATCCAAAACTCACTCCAGCATGATAATTCCGCCTCATTGTAACTGAACTCTATTCATATGGCATCGGATTCAATAAAATAGAGGGAGAATCACTATGATTTGAATCTTAGTTAGTTACGAATCGTTGCTTAATCAAGCACAGCTACGACGTTCAAATCGACACTCCAGACCAGTAAATTGAGATATGAAGAAGAAAAATAACACCGAAGATCAAGAGCTGTTTTCGACGTTAACTGAAGGGATCAAACCCTTAAAGCAGGATAAACGTCATTTTCGTGTGCCTTCAAAAGATAAAAAACAGATAGAAGATAAAGAGCAAAAGCTGCATGCAGACAGTTATTTTTCAGATACTTACCAACCTCACCTTCCCGATGAAGGCGCCATGCGCTGGAGTCGAGATGATGTAGACAGCTTTGAGGTAAAACGGTTACGCCGAGGCGATTATCAGCCGGATCTGTTACTCGATCTTCATGGTATGCGCCAATCAGAAGCCAAGCTTGAGCTGGCAGCATTGATCCAGGCATGCATAAGACAACAATGCCATTGCTGCTGCGTGATGCATGGACATGGCACAGGAATCCTGAAGCAAAATATTCCCATGTGGTTAGCCCAACACCCTCATGTGATGGCCTTTCATAAAGCCCCTAAAGAATGGGGTGGCGATGCGGCGCTTTTGGTACTTATTGATATCGGCGATGTGCCTTACAGAAGGTAGAAAATCTCGCTCAAGTAAGAGCTGAGACATTATAAATGAAAATTTCTATTTTTCGTCATTCTGAACTTGTTTCAAAATCCAGTTTGAGTAAAGGCTAAGTAGTTAATCTCTGGTCGATGATATTGCATACACCATTTGACGTTTCCTCTACTGACCCATAGGGACATGGGAAATGTCTTTGAAGCGTAGGGAACGCTTAAGACCATGGAGGTCTACCCAACGGGTTCCATACCAGTTCAGGCATTTCCTCCACTGACCCATAGGGATATGGGAAATGTCTTTGAAGCGTAGGGAACGTTTAAGACCATGGAGGTCTACCCAACTGGTTCCATACCAGTTCAGGCATTTCCTCCACTGACCCATAGGGACATGGGAAATGTCTTTGAAGCGTAGGGAACGCTTAAGACCATGGAGGTCTACCCAACTGATTCCATACCAGTTCAGGCATTTCCTCCACTGACCCATAGGGACATGGGAAATGTCTTTGAAGCGTAGGGAACGTTTAAGACCATGGAGGTCTACCCAACTGGTTCCATACCAGTTCAGGCATTTCCTCCATCCATGGAGGTCAGATCCCGGCTAAAGCTCGGCCGGGATGACAAAGGAAACTCATAGCTCGTAGCGCCAAAACATTCGCGGCTAAAGCCGCTCCTACATCACGCGTAGCTCGTAGCTCAAGACTAACTGACTGTGTGCGGATTATGTTGCCAAACTAATGAAGCCTGCTCAGCATGCTTATCGATTAAGGTAATACCTGACGTCGCAAACAGAGGCGGTTCTGTTCCCGCCACTAACTCGCTGACCATATAACCCAGCAGCGGCATGTGAGCAATCACTAACACTTTATCAGCCTTATACTGCTCGGCATAAGCTAAAGTGAGATCGGCCGCAGTACTTGGATCGCCTGAGGGAACTAACTCATCAAGCACTAGCCACTTCCTGGGTTCAGGAAAGTGTTTACTGACTTCCTGCCAGCTCTGTTGAGCTCTTAAATAGGGGCTAACCAACACCAGGTCGAACTCCACCACAGTTCTCGCCAACCAGTTACTCATCAGTGAGGTGTGGTAACGCCCGGTCTCAGTAAGTACCCGCTCTCTGTCTGAATGAGCAAGATAACTAGCTTCACCATGTCGCATTAAAAATAGCTGCATACTACTCTCGCTACTCATTTTTCTTATCTCTTTATACGCCAATTGTAGCCTTAAACACAGTTAGGACAAACCAAAAAGAAGTTATTAATTAGTCGAATAGACGAAGAGTTATTTGCCAAAGCCAGATAAGGAGACCAATATATAATATCTATAACGAGAATTTTGGTATAAGAATAACCTTTCTCGTGAGTGAAATAGTAATCGCTAACATAGTCGGAGCGTCTAGTTGCCAGAATCTTTGCAAATTATAAAAAGCCCTAATGATCATCGCCGATATCAGTACCTGGTGATGAAAAATGGTTTATCTGTTTTATTAGTCGAAGATGGGCAAGCCAGCCAGGCTGCCGCATCTATGGCTGTAAATGTCGGCCACTTTGATGACCCCGTCTCCAGGCCAGGAATGGCACACTTTCTCGAGCACATGCTTTTTCTGGGTACGGAAAAGTTCCCACAGTCCGGCGAATACCACGCCTTTATAAATCAACATGGCGGCAGCAATAACGCATGGACGGGAACAGAGCAAACTAACTTCTTCTTTTGTATTAATTCAGATGTATTCGAAGAGTCACTCGATCGCTTTAGCCAATTTTTTATCTCTCCTCTGTTTAGCAAGGAGCTAGTCGATCGTGAACGTCATGCCATCGAGTCCGAATTCAGCCTGAAACTCAAAGATGATATTCGCCGCACGTATCAGGTACAGAAAGAGACCGTCAACCCAGCTCACCCTTTTTCAAAATTTTCAGTAGGAAATTTAGAGACCTTAGGTGGGGATGAATCGATCTTAAGAGAAGAGTTAATCAACTTTTATCAGTCTCATTACAGTGCTAACTTGATGACTCTATGTCTCGTTGCGCCATCTTCTCTGGCCGACTTAGAGACATTGGCGAATACCTACTTTAGCGACATTGAGAATCATCACCTCATAAAAGCGCACCCTGAAGTCCCCATATATCAAGCCGAGCAACTAGAGTCACAAATAAATATAATTCCAATTAAGGAACAAAAAAGGGTCGCCTTGACCTTTAGCCTGCCCGCTATCGATCCTTTCTATAAGCACAAACCTTTGACCTTTATCAGTCACCTGCTGGGTTACGAAGGCAATGGCAGCTTACTCTCTTACCTTAAAGATAATGATTTAGCTGTGAATTTATCAGCTGGCGGTGGGGTCAACGGCTACAATTTCAAAGATTATAACATCAGCATTCAACTCACAGAGAAAGGGGTCGCTAACCTGGATACAGTTATTGAATGCGCCTTTGAATATATTGAACTTATCAAAACACAAGGGATGCAGGAGTGGCGCTATAAGGAGCGGGCCAACCTGTTAAAGCTGGCATTTAAGTATCAGGAACAGATTAAAACGCTGGATCTGGCCAGCCACCTCAGCATCAATATGCACCATTACGATGTTGAAGACCTTCTTTTCGGTGATTACAAGATGGAGAGTCTCAACGCTCCACAGACTCTAAGCTTGTTAAATATGATGACACCATCGAACCTGCGCGTTCAACTTATCTCTTCAGAACTTGATACCGAACGTCAGGCAGCCTGGTACCACACTCCTTACCAGATAAAGCCCATCAACCCGGAGAAGATAAAACACTGGAGTCATCTCCCGATAAGGCCTGAGCTAAAATTGCCTGACGCCAACCCGTTTATTATCGAAGACTCAATTCCCAGAGCCGATAAAAGTCAAAGTAGCGTCCCCGTTATCGTCGCTCAGGAAAAGGGTTACCGAATCTGGCATAGAAAAGATGATGAATTCAACGTGCCTAAGGGACACTTATATCTATCACTCGATTCAGTGCAGGCTGCTTCTTCACCTAGAAATGCAGCGTTAACACGCCTGTATGTCGAGATGCTGCTCGACTACCTAACCGAATTTACCTATCAAGCCGAAGTTGCCGGGCTCAGCTATAATATTTATCCACACCAGGGCGGGATCACACTGCACCTCACCGGTTTTACCGGCAAACAAGAGGTGCTACTCGCCCTTCTGATTGAAAAAGCCAGGGAACGAAATTTCACTCAAGGTCGGTTTAATCTGATTAAACGACAAATTTTAAGGAGTTGGTATAACCAGACGAGAGCAAAACCTATCTCTCAAATATTTACCAGCCTCACGGTTACCTTACAGAAACGCAGTTATGAACCATCACGCATGGCAGAAGAGCTGGAGGGGATCACACTAGAGGAGTTGCACGAACATGTCAGAAGCTTCTACGGAAAGATCCATCTCGAAGGCTTGGTTTATGGTGATTGGCTGGAAAGTGAAGCTCAATCTTTAGGTAAGCGCTTAGATCACGTTCTATCCCTTGTCTCCTCTCCGAGCAGAGAATCAGAGCGTGAGCTGGTTAACCTGGCGGGTCACGGGACTATGATGCGTGAACTGGATGTCTCCCATCAGGACAGTAGCATCATAGTCTACTATCAGGCCGATGCCGCTTCTGCAGATCAGATGGCTCTGTTCAGTTTGTTAAACCACACCATGTCCTCGACCTTCTTCCATGAACTGCGCACAAAGAAGCAGCTGGGTTACATGGTGGGTACAGGGTATCTACCGCTAAACAGATACCCGGGCATGATCTTCTATATTCAGTCACCAACAAAAGGTCCAAGACAGCTTTTAGAAGCTATTGACGAATTCATTGCAGATTTTAACTATGCCGTAATGCAGATAACCAACGAGCAATGGGAAGTGACCAAGCAAGGACTGATCAACCAAGTTATGGAACATGATCCTAACCTAAAGACTCGCGGACAGAGGTATTGGTCAAGCATAGGTAACAAAGACTATCAATTTACCCAAAGGGAAATTGTCGTCAAAGAGGTTGCTAAATTAACTCGATCTGACTTAATCAAATTTATGATGAAAAAGATGCGAACTAAGCACTGCGACAGGCTCCTTTTGTTCACAACTGGCGAAAGTCACGGAAACCAGGAACCCTTAACCTCAGATAATATGATCACAGATCTACGTACTTTTAAGCTAAATGCTGACAAGTTTAGTTATTAACCGAACCTATATAAAGTGAACAGTAACAGTAACAGTAACAGTAACAGTAACAGTTAAGTAAGCAGCTATTGATTTAAGTGAAATGGATAAGCAGTGTCTATCAGCAAGCACTGCTTATCCTCTCTACCATGCAGTCAATCATGATGTCCGATGGCATCAACAAGGCCCTTAGCAAGAGCCCTTAACATAAGTCTTTGTACCGGAATAAAAGGCATATAAAATATAAGATTATCAAAGGGGCAAGGAAATCAGTCAAAAGCACTAAAAATATGACTTCACGCCTCAATTTTACGAGGTATAAGGGATAGTTTCAGAACAATATCTGAGGGTAAAACGGAAATAGTAATAATTATCCGCTGCCAAATAGCCTTCAAGTTTTGACAAACTGTTCACTTTCTGAAAAAGTGAGGTTAAACATCTGTTGCCTATGCATTACAGGCTAATAATCCAACTAAAAAAGATGCCTAACTCTCTTATGAAAATGATCATCACTCTCCTACTGACCCTCTGCATTTTTGGTCAGGTACAAGCGGTGGAGCCTACAACTGAAACCCAACAGGTGTCTATCCTACTTAATGCTGAATACTATGGTGTTCCAGAAGGGTTATCCCAGAGCACTGTTACCTCTATTGTTGAAGATAAAGACGGTTACGTATGGATAGGTACCGTTAATGGCTTAAATCGATTTGACGGTTCCAGATTCAAGCATTACTTTGCAAATGATGAAAGAAAAAGCGGTTTACCCAGTTCTTTCATTAGAAGCTTAACTATAGATAAATCTGGAAACTTACTTGTAGGTACAGATAAAGGGCTTGTTTTTTTAGATAAATCACAAGATAAATTCAAGCCTTTGATAAAAGACTCATTAATAAACACCCTTCCGATTTGGTCAATTTCAAATAATGACAATGATATTGTCATTGGGACCGACAAAGAAATAATAATTTTTTATAGCGATAAAAAATCAACTTCAGCGCCCATAACACATGAGTACTTTGATGGAATAAAGAGCGTCATAACTAATAATGACGCTTATATAATACGAAATTACAATGGAAGAGTTATTGAATACAGTGACAAAGCCAGAGTATTAAGTAACCACTCGACGAACATTTTAAAAAATAAAAACGAAACCCTCATAAATTCAACAGATGGGATTTTTAAATCATCAAATGGAGTTTTAACTGAGGTAACAAAAACAAACTACGACAGTTTATTTTCATCTGACAACACCCTATACGGAATTAAAAATAAAGAGGTGTTTGAATTAGGAAGTGATTTCACTCCTAAAAGTTTAGGCAAATTAAAAAATGATGACTACATACTAGAAAAACCATTAATCTCAGTAGGTATTGACAGTCTGTACATATCAACAAATATGGGGCTAATCCAAGTAAGAAATAGGTCAAATCTCATTCAACACCACTCATTAGAGCAGCACAACGTGTGGTCACTTAATGAAGAAAATCAAAATCTTCTTACTATTGCAAGCGGCTCAAACTTGATTTCTGTTTATAATAAGAAGCTGAATATCATAAAAAAGTATGATAGTGGCATTGTGGGTGCCAAATCCATCCTGACATTCGATGGATATCTATATGTGGGTAGCACTGATGGTTTAATTACGATTAACTTACAAACTGGTGCCACAGAAAAAATCAGCTCTGATAAATTTTCTATTCTAAGATTAAACAAATATAACAATACCATAATAGGTGGCACCATCGATGGTTATATATCAACAATAACTCCAGAAACAAAATCAGCTTCGAGCTTAAAATTAATTGATAATGGAAACCCAATATTTGATATATCAATATCTGAGAGTGCTGTCTATGTATCAAGTCAGGGAGGATTGTTCCAACTCAGAGATGGGCAGGTGACAAACATATACGCAGAAGATATGGTGTTTAGCGTTAACAACTACAACTCTAAAGTTCTATTTGGAACAAGAAAGTCATTGTTATCACTTAACAAAAAAAACAAAGAAATAAAGACTGTATACACTAATAACAAAGCAATATTTTCCATTTCAACATTCGAAGATAAAATTGCAGCCTCATCGCTAAACGAAGTAATATACATTCAAAATAACAAACTTTCCGTTCTAGACTACTCTTCAGGAAGCCAAGAGGAATACAATACTCAATCGGCATTATTTTGGAATGAAAACTTTATTCTAGGTGGCATAAATGGAATAAGTTTATTGAATACAGCAAGAGTTGAACGTTTTATTCACAGCATTATTCCACCTAAAGTAACTATCGAAGATTTACTAATATTCAATATTCCAAGAATAGTAAATGATGGAGTTTTGAAACAGCCAATTTCTATCTCCGATGAAATTTCACTCAAATATTCAGACTACCCTTTTACATTTAAGTTTGGCTCTCCTGGAAAAGCGGAAAACGAATTAGAGTTTTTCTACCAAATGGAAGGACTATCCGACTCTTGGATTGCTGCTAAAGGCATAAATACTGCTACATATACTAACCTATCTCCTGGTGAATACACCTTCAACGTCTATGCTACAGATCCTTTACGGGGAAAACCTGGCGAAATTAAACATTTAAATGTCTTAATAACTCCACCTTGGTGGTTATCCTCACAGGCTAAGTTTATCTATTTCATGTTAACTTTGATTATCACAGGTGCGATAGTTAAGGCAGTGCTCCGCCGTCGTGAAGTTCAAAATCAGATAGTCAAATCAGAAGAGCGACTAAAGTTGTCATTGTGGGGCAGCGGCGACGAAATGTGGGACTGGGATATTGAAACCGGTCAGATATACCGCTCTAACATCTGGGGCTCACTCGAATTCCCGAGAGACGGACAACGCTCAGGCGAAAATGGTGAAGAGAGTAATATCCACCCTATGGATCAGGAACGCGTCAGCAGTGCACTGAATAACCATTTTTACGGCAAAACCGATCATTTCGAAGCCGCCTACCGGGTAAAAGGCAAATCCGATGAGTGGGTATGGATCTTAGATAGAGCCAAAATTGTCGAACGCGATGAGAAAGACAATGCAGTTCGAATGACGGGAACGATTAAGAATATTAATAACTTTAAGCATGCCGAGGAGCAACTCAGGTTATTCGAGCGAGCAATAGCCAACATATCCGAAGGTATGTTCATCCTTGATAGCAACTTCTTTTTTGTTGAGGTCAACGAGGCCTGCTGTGAACTGTCTATGACATCGAGAGATCAATTTATCGGTAAACAGCTTAACTTCGATCGCTACCCCGAAAGTTATTCAGATCAGATCCGCTCTATTCTTCATCAACAGGGAAGTTGGAGTAATGAAGTTGAATCGGCAAAAGGTGATGGCAGCAGCTTTTTGATGGAGCTAACAGTCGATGCTATCTATGATGAGCTAGGCCAACTATCCCATTATGTCGGTGTCTTCTCTGATATTTCCAGGCGTAAACAGCAAGAGGAGGAGCTGAGAAAGCTGACCAATAACGACTTGTTGACTAACTTGCCCAATCGCTCCAGCCTTATGGTGACCTTAGGCAACCTAGTCAAGCGTGATACTCACCATACATTGATGGTGCTGGACTTAGATAATTTCAAGAAGATCAATGACTCCTTAGGCCACCAGGTCGGTGATGAACTGCTAATTAAAGTGGCTAAACGAATCGAAGATACCGTCCCCTACCATACGAGTATCTATCGCTTGGGCGGAGATGAGTTTGCCATCTTAGTCGATAATAACCCGGATATCGGCTCCAGCGCAGTTATCGCCAACAAGGTTATCGATGCTTTTGTAAGCCCGTTTGAACTAACCTCTGACAAGGTAGTTGTAGGCTTAAGTATAGGCATCGTACTTTATCCTGAAGACGATCAAAATGAGCAAGCCTTGCTGCGTAAGGCCGATATTGCCATGTACCACGCCAAGTCTGGCGGAGGTAATCGCTATCAATTCTATTCAGAATCACTGAACCGTAACGCCATTCGACAGCTAGAAGTTGAAAACCTGATCCGTGAAGGCTTGCGTGATGATTTGTTTGAAGTCTATTACCAGCCCAAAATTGACCTTAAGTCCGGAAAAATGGCAGGCATGGAGGCATTAGTGCGCCTAAACCATCCGGAGCAAGGACTTATCCCACCTAGTGACTTCATTCCTCTGGCCGAAGAGAATGGTTTAATCGTTGAAATTGGTGACTTAGTGATGAGGAAAGCCTGCTTTGCGGCACAAAAATGGCGGAGTCAAGGAATCTTCGATGGACGCGTTGCCGTCAATTTATCTTCATATCAGTTCGCTCTTCCCGACCTTCAACAGCGAATAGAGTCAATTTTACGTCTAACTCAGCTGCCCGCAGCCAATTTAGAGCTGGAAATTACCGAAGGGACCGTCATAAAACAGCCGGAAAAGGCTATTAAGGTGATGCAGCAGCTCGCTAAGATGGGAGTCAGCCTAGCCTTAGATGATTTTGGTACAGGTTACTCTTCACTCTCTTACCTTAAACGCTTCCCCATCCATACGCTGAAGATAGATAAAGCCTTTGTCGATGATATCGACAAATCAGACAGAGACTTAAAGATGGTCGATTCGATCATCACCATCGCACACAACATGGGGCTGTCGGTTGTCGGTGAGGGGGTCGAAGACGCTTCACAGCTAAGCATATTAAAAGCACTGAAATGTGAGGAGATACAAGGGTTTATATTCAGCAAAGCTGTAACTGAATCCCAGTTTACCACGCTGTTACACAAAGAATTTATCGAGCCTGACTTAATACAGAAGAGCTCGAAAGCAGTATAAACCAACATTTAATCAGCAAAAAACGCGAAGGAAACAAAAACTGGCATAACAACTGCAACATCTCTCTCAAGTGTCAAAAAAAATGACATACCTACTAACTTGGTACATCACGTGGATGCCCCAAAACTTGAGAGAAGAGAAAATGATTAAAGTATTAGCGACGACTATTGCACTTGTATTATCAACATCTACAGTGGCATCAGAGCAACACGCAACGGACTCTAATTCACAACTTCTTTCAGCAGCACCACACATTAAGTTCAAGCCTGTTGAACTCGCCGCTGCACCACATATCAAATTCAAACCTGCTGAACTTGCCGCTGCACCACATATCAAATTCAAACCTGTTGAACTTGCCGCTGCGCCACATATTAAATTCAAACCTGTTGAACTTGCCGCTGCGCCACATATTAAATTCAAACCTGTTGAACTTGCCGCTGCGCCACATATTAAATTCAAACCTGTTGAACTTGCCGCTGCGCCACATATCAAATTCAAACCTGTTGAACTTGCCGCTGCGCCACATATCAAATTCAAACCTGTTGAACTCGCCGCTGCGCCACATATCAAATTCAAACCTGTTGAACTTGCCGCTGCGCCACATATCAAATTCAAACCTGTTGAACTTGCCGCTGCGCCACATATCAAATTCAAACCTGTTGAACTCGCCGCTGCACCACACATCAAATTCATCAACTCAGAAATTGCTTAAGGTCTAAGGAGAATTATTATGTTTGATTCAATCAAGAAAGCACTAGGCCTGACTCAAAAGCCAGAGCGTAAAAAAGTTCAGTTACCTGAAGGGTTAGAACATCTTGAAGTCATTTCTGCGAAGGTTTGGTGGAATTAAGTTAGACCTATCATATACAGAAAAAAAGGAGCCCATAGGCTCCTTTTTATTGACTCAATTTTAACACCAGCCTCTTACCTCTTACTCTATCCCATCTCATTTTAGATGATTATAAGGTAGCAGGAGTACAGGGCCTTATAGCCTAATCGTGCTTGCTCTTTTGCCAGCGGCACGCTTCATTGCAAACCGCTTATGGGTATTGAATAGTGGATAGCCCACCGGGCCCAGGATAAGTCCTATCAAAGTCCAGCGCTTCACTCCCAGGCCAGAGCGAAAAGCTAAGTTCCCCATCACAACACCAGAGATCAGCAATACACCTGCTACAACCAAAACAGCCTCATTGATACTGAAAAATATCACTTATCTACAACCTCTTCGAAAACAGCAACGAAACACTAAAAACTCAGAGCGATTACCTAAAATGCCGTGTCTCATGGATAATATGCGAACGGTATTGTACAGAATCACCCAATTAATACGAACAATAAACAGGCAGTACATTTCCTTCCGGACAAAAAAATGCGGCATTATGTTGCCGCATTGTTAACAAACTCTATTAGCCCGAGCCTGTCATTTATTCAAAAAAGGTCTGTCCATTTTCAGCCATCTCTTTTAAACGAGCACAAGGCATGAACCTATCACCATATTGAGCTTGATAGCTTTCCAATTCCGCCACCAGCTCAGCGACTCCCATCGAGTCAATATAATGGAATGGACCACCCAGGAATGGCGGGAAACCAATTCCAAAGATAGCACCAATATCACCATCACGTGGTGAGGCAATAATCCCCTCCTCCAGGCAGCGAACGGCTTCATTGAGCATCTGCACGACACAACGTTTAGCGACATCTTGAGAGTCTTTATTACTGTCCGTTGATGAAGGGGTTAAGCCCAGCACGGCATAGACAGACTCATCAACCAGCTTCGCCTTCTTTTTAAATTTCTGCTTAGCCTTGCTGCCATACAGGTAAAAACCTTTACCATTCTTACGACCTTTTCGATCGTCTGCCAGCAACTTATCGAAGGCTGCAGGAGCTTTAAAGCGTTCACCAAGCTCTGACTCTAAGATGGGAGAAATTTTAGCTCCGACATCGATTCCAACTTCATCGAGTAGCGTCATAGGTCCGACAGGGAAACCAAATTTAACTAGCGCCTTGTCTAAGTGTTCTACACTCTGCCCTTCCAGCAGCAGTTGTGCAGCTTCGTTCATATACAAGGCTAATATACGGTTGACATAGAACCCTGCCCCATCTTGAACCACTATAGGCGTCTTCCCCTGTTTACGGGCAAAGGCGACGGTTGTGGCAATCGTTTCGGCAGAGGTCTTCTCATGGGCGATAACCTCAACCAATGGCATCTTCTCAACCGGAGAGAAATAGTGTAACCCGATAACATTTTCAGGACGGCTGGCAGCCTCGGCTATCTGAGAGATTGGCAGTGATGAGGTGTTAGATGCAAAAATGGTATTTTCACCACATTCACGTTCCACATCTTTAACCATCTGATGCTTCAATTTCAGATCTTCAAATACAGCTTCAACGACGATATCGGCATCTTTAATGCCTTTATACTCTGTCGTTGTTGTCATCAGAGACATTAAATTATCTCTTACTGCAGGTGTCATATGACGGCGCTTAACGCCCTTATCTAATAGCTTATAAGCATAAGAAAGTGCATTACTCAGCCCCTGCTCACTAATATCCTTAACTCGAGCGGGTATTTTAGCTTTGGTCGTCGTCACAGACGCAATACCGCCGCCCATAAGTCCGCCCCCTAGCACCATAGCCTTATGAACTTCCCTTGGCTCAACATCACCGGCGCCGGTCTCTTTCTTCATCTCTGTGGTGCCGAAGAAGATGCTTCGCAGCGCTTCCGATTCTTTAGATACGACCAGATCGGCAAAGTGGTTAGCCTCAACCTCCAACCCCTTGGTTAGCCCCTTGGCCATACCTTGACGAACACAATCAATAATTTTTGCCGGAGCCGGATAGTTACCGTGAGTTTTCTTCTCGACCTGCTTACCGGCTTGGTCGAAGATAATGTTACGGCCGGGAGGTGTACCCTCAAGCAAGCGAGTCACTAATGACTTTTTCACTTTTTTAGGCGCACGTTTTCCCTTAAGAGCCATAGCTACCGCAGTCTCAAGTAAAATTGACTCGGGAACTGCGTCGTCGACTAAGCCCATTTTAACCGCCTGCTTAGGACGAAGTTGCTTACCCGTTAACATCATATCCAGAGCGGTGGTGATCCCCACTAATCGCGGTAACCTTTGCGTTCCACCACCACCGGGGAGTAGTCCGAGTTGCACCTCAGGTACGCCCATCATGGTCTTGCTATTTAAGCTACATACCCGTTGATGACAGGCTAATGCCAGCTCGAGTCCACCGCCGAGACACGCGCCATTGATGGCAGCTATGACCGGAATTTTCAAACCTTCCAGCTCGTTAAATACTACATGTCCCTGTTGCGACAATAGCTTAGCATCGGCCGCCGTTTTACAGGCATCCAGCATAGAGATATCGGCACCGGCAACGAAAGAGTCTTTCTTTCCTGAGATAAGTACCAGCCCTTTGATGCTGTTATCGGCTTTTATCTCTGCCAATACTTGATTAATTTCAGGGCCAAACTCGGCGCGCAAGGTGTTCATTGTCTCGCCAGGCACATCCATTGTCAGTATGGCGATACCATCTTCACGACGCGCTAAATTAAAGGTCTTTTCCATGACTGTTACTCCACTTCAACTATCATTGCTGCGCCTAAACCGCCTGCTGCACAGGCCGTCGTGAGTCCGGTACCACCACCGCGGCGTTTAAGCTCTCTACACACCTGAGTGATTAATCTGGTTCCTGTTGCCGCGAATGGATGTCCATAAGCGAGTGAGCCGCCCAGCACGTTAAACTTGCTCATGTCTATCTCACCTATTGCACGATTACGACCTAATTTTTCGGCAGCAAACTTCTTCGAGCCAAACATCTGCATATTAGCAAGCGTTTGAGCAGCGAAGGCTTCATGCATCTCGATCAACGTCAGATCTTCAAGCTCCATTCCGGCGCGTTGCAGTGCCAATGGCGTCGCATAAGAGGGACCCATTAACATATCTTCCCAAACATCGATGGCACTAAATGCGTAGCTTTTAATGTAACCGATAGGATCGTAACCTAGTGCCTTAGCACGGCTTTCACTCATCAAGAGTACTGCCGACGCTCCATCGGTGAGTGGCGTACTGGTCGCGGCGGTCACTGTGCCGTGTTTACGGTCGAACGCAGGTCTCAGTTTGGCGTAAGATTCTATCGATGAGTTTTCACGAATATTGTTATCGCGATCGATAAAGTTTTTATAAGGGGGAACGTGCGCCGCCATCACCTCATCAGTCAGATGACCCGAATTCCATGTCTCAGTTGCCAGCGAGTGTGAGCGATGGGCCAACGCATCTTGGTCGGCGCGGCTTATATTGTATGTTTTCGCCATCTGCTCGGCGGTTTGTCCCATAGAGAGACCCGTGGAGAATTCGGCAACAGCAGGAGGTACAGGCAACAGATCTTTTAGGCCTAACCGACGGAAAATTGCCAGTTTTTGCCCAAATGAGCGGGCTTTATTGAGATCGACCAGGGCATGAGCCAATTTCTTTGAAACGCCAATAGGTAAAACCGAAGATGAATCGGCGCCACCTGCAATACCAATTTCAATATTACCGGTCATGATGGACTCGGCAACATTCACCGTCGATTGAAAACTGGTCGCACAGGCTCGGGTAACACTGTAGGCGTCTGTAGCGACATCCATTCCGGTGCCTAATACAATTTCACGAGCAATATTGGGGGCGGCAGGCATCTGGATGACTTGACCGTAAACCAGTTGTTCAATCTGTTTAGGGTCCAATTCAGAACGAGATAGCATTTCATTAACGACCATCTTGCCCATATCTAACGCCGATACACCATGAAACGCCGTGGCTTGTTTTGCAAAAGGGGTTCTTAATCCCGTTACAATTGCAATACGATCGCCCTTGGCATTCGTTACCTGTTGTCTATCACTCATTTGTCACCCTCTTATTATACGCCTCGCTCACTTTAGCGAGAGACGATATTATTTCCTTTGTAGATACCTGCCATTAATCAGTCCGACTGTACCTCTAATAACAGGTCTGACCATTAAAGTGTGATCTGATTCTAACTTCTTACGACTGAGTTTTAAACACTTGTTTGGTTTTTAGTCAAAATAAATCCAAAAAACTCTTTGTGAACAATGTTTAATGAAGAATATTTTGATTTTTTTATTGATAACTATGCATATTATCAGGCACTAATTAGCCTTAACATTCAATAGAGAACTGAATTAAGCGTAATTAAAGGGCTAAATTCTCACCTGAGATGGGAATTGGCACTAGCCAAACCCTATTGGAATTTTTTACCATATCTATGGTCTATACAAAACTAATCTAAATTAACCGAGTAGCATCATGCCTTTGAGTCGATTTCACGCATTACGCGAATACCTGAACAAGGTCATTTTAGGACAACCCGTCCTGACCGAAAACCTGCTAATAGCCTTGATTGCGGATGGACATTTACTCGTAGAGGGACCGCCGGGTCTTGCTAAAACCCGTGCAGTCAAAGCCCTGTGTGACGGTGTCGAAGGTGATTTTCATCGTATTCAATTTACTCCCGATCTTTTGCCGGCCGACCTCACAGGTACCGATATCTATCGTGCCCAAACGGCAACATTTGAATTTGAGGCTGGCCCGATTTTTCATAATCTGATCCTGGCAGATGAGATCAACCGCGCTCCGGCAAAAGTGCAATCGGCACTGCTGGAAGCCATGGCCGAAGGCCAGGTTACCGTAGGCAAAAACAGTTATCCTTTACCTGAGCTGTTTCTCGTTATGGCTACCCAGAACCCATTAGAGAATGAGGGAACCTACCCTCTGCCTGAAGCACAACTCGACAGATTCTTAATGCACTTAAACCTGGATTATCCCAGTGCAGAAACCGAGTTCGAGATCATGCGGATGTCACGTAAAGAGGCATTGAAACAAGAAGCCCCTTCTGTCGAACCCATTATTCAAAAAGATATATTTGAAGCACGTGAAGAATCTCTCGAGATCTATCTTGCTGAGCCACTGGAAAACTATATCGTCGATATCGTTATGGCGACTCGTCAACCCGAACGATACAGCGATGACTTGGCTAAATGGCTCGAGTATGGCGTAAGCCCGCGAGCGACACTGTCACTGGAGCGATGTGCCCGAGCGCGCGCCTGGCTGAATGAGCGAGACTTTGTTTCGCCCGAAGATATTCAGGCGGTTGCGCCTAACGTACTAAGGCACAGGCTGCTGTTGAGCTATCAAGCCCAAGCCGAAGGCGTGAGTCGCGATCAGGTCATTAGTCATATCCTTTCTCAAGTAGCGGTACCTTAAATGGCAGAGATAGTCCTGCCTCTTTTTGCCGATGGTGTAAACCTCACTCAAAAAGAGCTTTTAGCGTGCCAAAATCTGGCCAGAGCACTTCCCGAGAAGCGTTCCAAGGCTCGTGCAAGTCTCTCCGGCCACAGAGCGAGCTTAATTAAAGGCCGCGGTATGGAGTTTGCTGAGGTGCGCCACTATCAAGCCGGTGATGATGTCCGCACCATCGACTGGCGAGTGACGGCCAGAACGGGGAAGGCCCACACTAAGTTATTTGTTGAAGAGAGAGAGCGGCCGATTTTAATCCTGCTCGATCTCAGTCACAGCCTCTATTTTGGCTCAAGCTTACTGCTTCAGTCCGTTCAGGCGGCGCACTTAGCCACCACCTTAGGCTGGAGTGCCATTTTTCATGGTGACAGATTAGGTGCATTAATAGCGACAGAGCAGGAGCATCTTGAGTTAAAACCGAGAAGTCGTCAGCAAGGGATCTTACAGTTGATCTCAGGTATCGAATCCCTGCATAAGAGACAACTAAGCCAGATATCTGAACACCAAAGTGAACCCGAACATATGTTCAAGGCATGTCAGCGATTAAGGCGTATAGCGAAACCCGGGTCTCTAATCTGGATCATCAGCGATGGCAGTAATTTTAATGACGCCTGTCTCGCGCCGTTATCTGATCTTAAACGTCATTGCGATATGGGGGCATTCTTAATCACCGACCCACTCAGGCAAGGAACCCTTGCATTGCCAAAGCAGTTCCAGTTACCGGTCAAAGAGGGAAATAAGGAGCTCACACTCAATCGTGCCGGCTATGATGCCTGGTTAACAAAACAGCTCGACTCTCAAAAGCAATTTACACAGATGATGCAAAAGCTGAATGTTCAAACCCGAATTTTAGATGCGGGAGATACACTAAATAATCAAATCGGGGCATTGAGGTGATGGAAGCAAAAACAAACCCAGCCTTAGCGTCCCTGAAAGATATTCAGACACCTGAAGTCATTACCTCTTGGCCGATAGCTTATGGCTATTGGATATTACTCACGCTGATAATAGTGACAATTGCTGCCATTTACTATTTGGTCAAACGTCAACGTCGCGACTCTGCCCCCAAGCGAATCGTGATTGCCGCTCTCAAAGAGCTGGATCCAAACCATCAAGCGTTATCTTCACAGGTTAATACCCTGATAAAACGAGCTGCGATGAGCTATCTGCCCCGAGAACAAGTCGCAGGACTCGAAGGTCAGGCGTGGTATCGTTGGATGAATACTCAAGTTAAACTGCCTGACCCGCAACTGCAGCAGTTGCTCGAAAAACGTTATCAACGGGAAGGTTTAGCCAGTGGTGAAGGCCCGAAGCTTAAGACCTTAGCTCACCAATGGCTGAAAGAGGCACTACCTATCAAAGTAAACCCGGTCAAAAGTTCCCAACCGAATGGCGAGGAGAGCAGATGCTAACGCTTGCATGGGCATGGCTTTTATTACTGCTGCCGCTACCGCTGATATTTCGTAAAAAGCAGCAGGAGGTGGAGATCAGCGGACACCTGCATCTGCCAGGGGTCGCACAAAGCGGCAGCCAACAGATAGAACAACAAACCAGATCACGAAAAATGCATTGGCTTGTTTGGATATTGCTTGTCATCGCCGTCGCGCGTCCATTATGGATGGGTGAACCGATAGAACTTCCGAGTAAAGGGCGCGACTTGATGATGGCAGTCGATCTCTCCGGCAGTATGCAGATTGAAGACATGGTGCTCGATGGAAAAACGGTCGACCGTTTCACGATGATCCAGGCCGTTGTCAGCGACTTTATCGAACGACGCAAGGGCGACAAACTAGGTCTAATTCTTTTTGCCGATCATGCCTATCTGCAAGCACCTCTCACTCAAGACCGACGCTCTGTGGCGCAGTTTTTAAAAGAGGCACAAATAGGGCTGGTCGGTAAGCAGACAGCCATAGGTGAAGCTATCGCCTTAGCCGTAAAACGATTCGATATGGTCGATGAAAGTAACCGCATATTAGTGTTGCTCACCGACGGTTCCAACAACTCAGGCTCCATCTCGCCGGAGCAAGCCGCAGCCATCGCGGCCAAAAGAGGGGTTAAGATCTACTCCATCGGTGTCGGTGCCGAAGTGATGGAGAGACGAACCCTGTTTGGAAAAGAGCGAGTAAATCCCTCGATGGATCTCGACGAAACCCAGCTCACCGCGCTGGCACAAACAACTGGTGGTCTCTATTTTCGAGCCCGAAATGCACAGGAGCTGGAATCGATATATCAAGAGATCGATAAGCTTGAACCTATCAGTCGGGATCAACTCAGTTACCGACCTCAATCGGAGCTTTTTTACCTGCCGCTTGCTGCAGCCTTGATGCTCAGTACCTTGATGGCCCTTTTGCAGCTCTCATTCTTTAAACGACTCAGCATCCGATGGGGTAAAAGCTAAACATGTTACATTTCTTACGCCCGGAATGGTTCCTTGCCCTGCTACCACTCGTGCTAATCATGTGGCTTTTGTGGCGAACTGAACAGGCAAACTCGACCTGGAATCGTTACATTTCTCCGCATCTGGCGACATTACTGGTAACAAAAACAAAAGAGCTGAAGCGCCCCTCACTCCCGTATCTGGCTGTTAGCTGGTTGGTCGCGGTTTTTGCTCTTTCCGGCCCCGCTTTTACCCAACAATCACTCCCGGTCTTTGAAGCGGCTCAGGGACGAGTTATCGTCATGGATATGTCACTGTCGATGTTCGCGACGGACCAATCACCTAACAGACTTTCTCAGGCTAAATTCAAGGCAACCGATCTTATCGGTGAACTGACAGAGGGTGAGACAGGGCTCGTCGCCTATGCGGGGGATGCGTACACCATCAGTCCACTAACCCGTGACAGATCAACCTTACTCAACCTCTTACCCACCCTCTCCCCGGATATTATGCCGTCGAGAGGCTCAAACATAATCAGCGCATTAGAGCAAAGCAAAAACCTGCTGGCTCAGGGTGGCCACATTCGCGGCGATATCATACTGCTATCGGACGGCGTATCCCCAAGACAGCTCAATGAAGCCAAAAAAGTGCTTAAAGGCACCCAATACCGACTCGGGATCTTAGCATTTGGCAGCGAGCAAGGGTCTCCTATCCGATTACCCGATGGGCAGTTACTTCGTGATAATGCTGATCAGGTGGTGGTTGCGAAAACTAACTATGTACAACTCAATGAACTCGCTCAAGGAGCCGATGGCATACTTGTACCCTATCGCACCGATGGTCAAGATCTAGAGCAATTTCTTACCTGGCTTTCCACTACAGGAGAGACTAAGGCAACGGAGTTCGATGGTGAGATCTGGCAAGATGCCGGCCCATTCATTGCCTTATTACTGCTAATTCCGGTTTTGTTAAGTTTCAGATACGGGTTAGTTTGCGCCACATTAATCTGCATTGTCTATCAACCAACCCCAGCCCTTGCTTCAGGTTGGGATGATGTATGGCAAACTAAAAATCAACAGGGCATGGAGGCCTATCATGCTCAGCAATATCAAAATGCATCTGAGAAATTCAATGATCCGCAATGGCAAGCGAGTTCGCACTACAAGGCGGGCGATTATGATGAAGCCTTAGCCCTATTCGAACAAGATGAAAGCGCGACGGGCCTTTATAATCAAGGGAATACCTTGATGCAACAGGGTAAATATGACGAGGCAATCCAGAGATATGAGAGTGCCGTTAAGAAGAACCCTGAACTCAAAGATGCACAAGAGAACCTGGAGTTAGCTAAAAAGTTAGAAGAACAGAAGAAAAACCAATCGGAACAACAGGAAAATTCTGAGCAGGGAGACCCGTCCGATCAAGATGAAAACTCAGACAAAGAGAAAGGCTCTGATAAGGGGGATGGCTCTGAGCAGGAGAACAAATCCGGGCAAGATGAAAACTCAGAACAGGGTGGTGCTCAGCAAGATAGTAGCACTGATCAAAACGAGCAGTCAGATCAAGAGCAACAAACTTCAGACGCCTCTTCTCAGGAGAAGAGTAACGAGTCTGAAATGCAGGCCGATCCCGACGAGAGAGAGTCAGAAAAACCTCAAGGTGAAGAGGCTCAACAATCACCTGACTCAATAGATAAAAACGATGACAGCTCTGAAGCAGAGCAAACTAAAACTGCACAAGCCCAAGCGGATATGGGTGAAGAAGGTCAAGAGCAAAATGTAGATAAAACGGAGGCTGCTCAGCAGGTGCAAACTCAGGATGAACTGCCACCTGAGATGGAGCGTGCATTACGTGCTTTAGCCGATGACCCCCAAGTTTTGCTTCGTAACAAAATGCAGCTGGAATATCAGAAACGCCGCAGACAAGGCATGGTTTCTCAGGAGCAAGAGCAATGGTAGATATGCTCATACGGCAATGTCTTGTCACATCGGTATATCAAAACAGCTTTAAGCAAAATTTTTCTTTAAAGGATCAAGAATCGTGGTAATACGACAACTCTTTATTGCGGCACTATTAACGCTGTCGTTCTCATTCCCAAGTTTTGCCATCAGCAAAATTGAAACCTCTGTGGATAGAAATCCTGCTGTAGAAGGTGAATACCTGGTTCTGACGATAAATGCCGATGACGACATCAGCACAGGAAAGCTCGATACTTCAGCGCTACTACATGATTTTATCGTAGGCAGAACCAGTGTGAGTCGCAGTACACAGATCGTCAATTTCGATTCAAAGAAACTCACCCGCTGGCAGGTACTACTGGCACCAAAGCGTTCCGGTAACATTCTCATTCCGCCCTTCACCATCGATGGAGTAAGCTCAGAGCCGATTAGTTTAAGCGTCGTTCCCGCCGGCAGCCAAACGCAGCAGATGCAAAGCCTGTTCGTTCGAACCAGTTTATCGACCGAGGAAGCCTATGTCGGCCAGCTAATCACCTATAAGGTTAAGCTCTTTCTGGCAGTAGACCTGCAGCGTGGAGTATTGAGCGCACCAGCGATAGATGGCGCGCAGATTAAGCAACTTGGCGAAGATGTAGATACCACTGAAATCGTCAATGGACGTCGTTACAGAGTCATAGAGAGAACCTATGGCATCATCGCCGACCAGCCCGGTGAGTTAACCATCGAAGGGGCTAATTTCTCAGGTGACGTTGTCGTTCAGTCGTCGAGACGAGGCGGCATGTTTTCTTTCAATGAAAGTAAACCCATGCAAGCCAAAGCCACAAAATCTATCATCTTGATCAATCCGATCCCTGTTGAATTTGTTGGTGATTGGTTAGTCTCAGATCTTGTTGCATTAAACGAAGACTGGACACAAGAAGACAGCTACGAGCTTGGCTCTCCAATCACTCGAACCATTACACTTTTAGCGGTGAATACCGACGAAACAAGCTTGCCGGAACTCGACATAAAGGTTCCGAGCGAGCTTAAAACCTATCCGGAAAAGGCACAAAGACAGTCTTTTGTCCGGGATAAAAAGATTGTCTCTCAACTGACACAGACCTTAGCCATAGTCCCGACTAAGGCCGGTAGTTACACACTGCCTGAGATTAGCGTTCCATGGTGGAACCCGCATACAAAACAGCAAGAGGTCGCTAAACTCCCAGCAAGAACAATTGTTATCATCGGCAGTGATAATGTCGAAAATGAGTTACCGCTCATCTCAGCCGAGACCCATGGTTCGACAAGTTCAGGTATCTGGCCCTGGTCGACACTGTTTTTTGCTCTACTTTGGTTGGTGACACTGCTTCTCTGGCGCCGGGCACTTTCACACAATTCACCTGCCGGTAATGAGCGTTTACCGGCTTCGACTGTGCAGCCTAAGCAATCGAGTAGCTATGAACGCATCGTACAGGCCTGTGAAGAGGAGAATGCAGGTAAAGCACTCTCTTCTCTTCAAACCTATTTCTGTGAGCAATATGCCCAAACCATGACCTTGAATGAGATATCCCAGTTATCTCCCGCTCTGCATAGCGTGATTGCAGCACTGCAAGCGAGCGCTTTTAGCCGGGAAAAAACCAATCTCGATTATCGAACTGTCTTAGCATCAGTAAAGTCGGCCCCCACAATATCGACAAAACCGGAGAGTTCGCCTCTGGTTGAACTCAATCCCCGGTAGTTTTTCTTTATCCAGGTATGGCAAGAAGTTAACTTGTTATTAACTTCTTGCCATTCATCTCCAGCAGGTTAAGCTAGCGAGTATTGTTGGATCACAGATTTAAGAAATGTTTAGTCGCTCGCGAAATAAAAAGTCTAGTTCCACGGTCAATTCAGACATGCTTAGTAAACAAAGACGATACGATAGCCTTGTCAGGGCACTTCACGCAGACATATTCCGTTACGCCTACTGGCTTTGCGGCGATAAACATGTCGCGGAAGATATCACTCAAGAAACCTTCCTTAGGGCATGGCGCTCACTCGAGTCTTTAAAAGATGATAAGGCGGCTAAAGCCTGGCTTATCACCATTTTGAGGAGAGAGAATGCCCGTCGATTTGAGCGCAAGCAATTCAATTACTCAGATGTAGAGCAGGAGCATCTTGAAGATGTGTTCTCAAGCAGTTCTGAAGATCAGGCTGAACAACACTTAATTCGTAGACAGATTGCCAAATTAGAACTCGAGTATCGCGAACCTTTACTGTTACAGATTATTGGTGGTTTTAGTGGCGAAGAGATTGCGGGTATTTTAGATCTAAACCGAAATACCGTAATGACCAGACTCTTTCGCGCAAGAAATCAACTTAAAGATGTTATCGAACAACCCCAAGCAAGAGGTCAATCCAATGGATGAGCTTAAATTTAGACGACAGGCCTATGGAGAGCCAAACTGTCAAGATGAGGATTTTCTCACAGCAATGCACGATTCCCCCGAGCGTGAGTCCTTTCTCAACGATCTGAAAAAGCTCGATAGCAAACTTGAGCGGGCATTAAAGGTCGATGTACCGGAAGATCTGTCAGCCAAATTACTCTTGAATCAGCAGCTTCATCAACACCAGGCTCAACGTCGTAAATCCGGGTTTACGCTCGCTCTGGTGGCCTCTGTCGCATTTATTGCCGGGATCAGTTTCACTCTCTTAAGAATGGGCCCGGTTGATTTGGGTGAGCACGCCCTTGCCCATGTCTATCATGAAGCAATGGCACTTAAGGTCGATGACAATGTTGGTTTCGACGAAGTTAACTTCCAACTCGCTTCGATGGGAACGTTAGGTAACGCAAAATTCACCAAGCAGCCCGGTAAAGTCTATTACAGTACTGATTGCGATTTTCAGGGTGTGAAAAGCTTACATCTGGTGATGCAAGGCGAACAGGGTAAAGTCACCCTGTTTATCGTTCCGCTTGAAGATCGCATGGTTTTAGATGAAGCTTTTGCAGACAATAATTATATCGGCAAAGGCTTTGCCACCGATAAGGCCTACATGCTACTGGTTGGTGAAGATACCGCAGACCTGGGCTACGTAAAGGAAGAAATTAAGCAAACCTTCATTTAACTTATTCAATTATATACCGATCACTCTGCGGCGATAGCTATCGCTGCAGAGTCAAACATTCATCACATTCCTCAACAATATTGAGCTTCGTGTCGAACATCTGCTAGCATAGCCCCTCACAATTCCAGAAAAAGCAAGAATGGCATAAGCATGAGCATTGAATTACCGATTTTAATCACTTTTATCGGCTACCTCGCCCTAATGATGGGAATAGGACTCTGGGCCTATAAAGCAACCGACTCTGTAGACGACTACATCCTTGGTGGCAGAGGCATGGGCCCTGCGGTAACAGCACTGAGTGTCGGCGCCTCAGACATGTCTGGCTGGTTATTACTGGGCCTACCCGGTGCCGTTTATCTTGGTGGACTCGGTGAAGCTTGGATTGGAATAGGCTTAGTGTTCGGAGCATGGTTAAACTGGCTCTTTGTCGCTAAACGGCTGCGAATTTATACCGAATTTACCGATAACGCCCTAACACTGCCCGACTTTTTCGAAAAGCGCTTCGAAGATACAAAAGGCCTGCTAAAACTCGTATCGGCGGTGACCATCTTAGTATTCTTCACCTTTTATGCTTCTTCAGGCATGGTTGGCGGCGCTATCTTGTTCGAGAAAGTATTCGGTTTAGATTACACGCTGGCCCTAATTATAGGCTCGACTATCATAGTAGCTTACACCTTTGTCGGTGGTTTCTTTGCCGTAAGTTGGACTGACTTTTTTCAAGGCTGTTTGATGTTAGTGGCACTACTTATCGTGCCTGTGGCAATCTTCAGTCAGCCGGAGACACAAAATGGCATCGACACATTAGATCCTGCCATGTTGTCGTTATTTCATGAAAATACAACGTTAATCGGCCTGGTATCCTTATTGGCCTGGGGACTCGGTTATTTCGGCCAACCACATATTCTCTCTCGCTTTATGGCTATCGGCAGTGCTGAGGATATTCCGGTATCTCGTCGTATCGCCATGAGTTGGATGATAGTCGCACTTTTCGGAGCCCTGGCAACGGGACTCGCCGGAACCCTGTATTTTGCCAATGAGCCTTTAGCTAATCCTGAAACGGTATTTATTCATCTTGCCCACGCCGCCTTCAATCCTTGGATTGGCGGTCTGCTTATTGCGGCGATTCTGTCGGCCATCATGAGCACCATCGACTCACAACTTCTTGTCTGCTCCAGTGTTATCACCGAAGACTTTTATAAGAAGTGGTTACGACCCGAGGCGACAAGCAAAGAGTTGATGTTAGTCGGCCGTATCGGGGTGTTAGCCATTGCCGTTATCGCTGGTATCGTAGCCCTTAACCCTGAAAGCAGTGTACTTGGACTTGTGAGTTATGCCTGGGCAGGCTTTGGTGCCGCATTTGGCCCAGTAGTCCTATTGTCCCTCTTCTGGAAAGCGTATAGCCGTGACGGCGCCGTGGCAACGATTGTAGTTGGCGCATTAACCGTTGTCATTTGGAAGCAGTTATCAGGCGGGATTTTCGATCTGTATGAGATCCTACCAGGATTTGTATTTGCGACACTTTCCGGTGTTATTGTTAGTAAAATATCGGCACCATCAGACACCGTCAGTGAACAGTTTAGAGTATTTACTTCAAAACTATAAACAGTAAAAATAAGGGTTTCAGAGCAGCACAAACATAAATAGCGTACACGTGTACGCTATTTATTTGGCTTTTTTTAGTTTTTATTTTCCGAGTTATTTTACATTATATTAACCTAGGCTCGAATACGCTTAATCCCTTAACCTTCCTGTAGATAGGGGCTTGAGCCCTGCATTCATATACAGGCGTTCAATCCCCAAATCCCTCACTCTTCATATTAACATTTTGGTAACCAAAAACGTCTTCTGGTCGGAGTTGTTGGCAGACAAATGCATCCCTAAGATGCACTGGTCTAATAAGTGGATCCTGCAGCTAACTCATTTTAGTTGGTCATAAAAAGCGGGACCGTAAAATAAAGAGAAGATAAAGATGAAGTACTTCAACAAGACTATTTTGGCCGTTGCTGTGACACTTGCGAGTTCACAAGCTATGGCAGCAGGATTCCAACTTAACAGTCAATCAGCAACCGGACTCGGCCGCGCGTTTGCCGGTGATGCTGTTATCGCTGATAACGCATCGGTGCTATCACGTAACCCAGCAGCAATGGCTCTGTTTGATGAAAAATCATTGTCAGTTGGTGTTGCATATGCCGACTTAGACGTGAACGTCTCTGACGTATCGATTCCATTGGGGAATTACGGTAACGCAGATGACGTAGCTGAAAACAAACTTATTCCTAACTTTTACTATATCCAACCGATTAACGACAAATGGGCATTTGGTGTCGCAGGGTTTAGTAATTTTGGTACAGGTACAGATTTAACCGGCCTCGCCAACAGCAATCCAAAAGCAGCTGATGGTTCAATCGTGCCTGCACCTGCCCCGGTTGATCTGTTAGGTAATACAGAAATTATTACCATGAATTTCAATGCTAGCTTATCTTACCGTTTCAATGATCATTTCAGTGTTGGGGCTGGAGTAGACATCATTTACGGTGAAGGTAACTTAAGCCGTGAAGGAAACCTTCCGTTCGGTGAAAATGGAAGCATGGTGCCGGTTTCTTTAGTTGATGTAGAAGCTGATGGTGTTGCATTTGGTGGCATTATTGGTGCTGTTTACGAATTTAATGCCGACCATCGTTTAGGCATGAGCTACCGCTTTAGCCCAGAATTTAAAGCTACTGGCGATGTCAACATGACTCAACCAGGTGTAGGTGCTATAGCATTTGATGAAATTAACATCCCAATGCCAGATATATTTCAAGTTGCCGGTTTTCACCAGCTCACTGAAAAATTTGCCTTACATTACACCGCTCAGCTAACGACATGGGGCGACTTCCATGAAATTACTGTTACTGACGGTCAACTGGCAAATGGAACACCTGTCGGCGATGCAGTACTTAAGCAATATGCATGGGATGACTCTTGGCTATTCAGTGTCGGTGGTACATACACTATCAATGAAAAGTGGAAAGTGCGTGCAGGTTACATGCATGATCAGGGCGTTGTGGGCGATGTCAGTTCACTGTCTATTCCTGACTCAGACCGTAACTGGTACACAGCTGGTGTAAGTTATGGCCTTAGCACACAATCGACTATCGATATGGGCGTTGCTTTTGTCCGTGGTGAAGATGTTCATGTTACCGAGCATAGCTCTGTGATAGAAGCTATCCCAGGTTTGTCTGGCGATGTAACTGCATATACTCGTTCAGATGCCGTGTACTATTCAGTACAATATAGCTATCAGTTCTAAAAATTTGCTTTAACTAAGCTTGTTACGACAATACCAATCGGTATTATAAGCCGCACTCACAGTGCGGCTTTTTTGTACTTTTACAAAATGTTTCCTACAGTTAGAGTTACAACACATTGAATATGAACCTTCATGGCAAAAGTCATCGGATTGGGTGGCATCTTCTTTAAGAGTGCAGATCCCAAAGCATTAGCAGATTGGTATAAAGAGCACCTTCAACTTCCGGTTGAACCCTGGGGCGGTGCGGCATTTTACTTAGACAACCTCTCATCCTTTTCCCGTAGCGGTTACAGCGTCTGGTCGCCGATAGAAAATGGCAATGATTATTTATCTCCTTCTGATAAGCATTTCATGTTTAACCTCATTGTCGACGATCTCGATGGTGCCCTCAATCAAGTCCAACGAGGTGGCGCCGAGGTGATCAGTGTCACCGAAGACTCTGAGTTTGGCAGATTTGGGTGGTTTATCGATCCTGACGGCAATAAAGTGGAGCTTTGGCAACCTCAAATAGCCTGATTGTACAGATCGATATAATCATAGATTTCAAGGATAAAAAGTAATACCAATCGGCATAAAGATGTGATCGCTCAGCGAGAATTTAGCGCTTCAGAGGCAAGGTCATTAATTGCTCCTGCATAAATGACATTTGCAACATCCATGTTGCTCGCAACGAGTGAAGAACATAGTTATTCTACGTTTAAGCTCGTTAACACAGCATCAGAGGCGCTAAAACTCGCCTTTCAGGAGTGTTTTTGGCTGCCTACTTCAGCGTTGAATGGCTTCAGAAGGGAACACCATTCCCTCATCCATTCGCCTTGAATTTGTTTGCCAAAAAAGCTCTGAGTAGATCACTTTCTTATACCGATTGGTATAAGATATCGAGACTATTCTGTTATCTCGGTGAAAAACCATGCAAAAAAATTCTCAGGTCGCGGCATTTATATTAGGTGGATTTCTCTGTCTGGGTCTCATTCTCCTTGGTAATAGCATAGGTCAGAGTCTGATCCAGATGAAATCCATGGAGCGTACCGTCACGGTAAAGGGGTTGGCCGAGCAGGAAGTTAAAGCCAATATCGCCATCTGGCCGATACGCTTTACCGAAGTCGATAACGATCTCAACTCTCTCTATCAGACAGTGCAAGATAAGACAGATAAAGTGGTGCTTTTCCTGACAAAGCAAGGGTTTACACCCGATGAAATTTCAACTTCCCTTCCCTCTATTGAAGACAGACAAGCTCAGGGTTATGTCGACCCTAATGTTAAATTTCGCTACGCCGCTAAGGTCACAATATCGCTCTACACCAAGCGAGTTGAGCTGTTCTTGACAAGCCGTAAGCATCTGCTGGATTTGGCCAAAGATGGCATTGCTATATCTAATCAAGACTACAACAGCCGGACCGAGTTTCTGTTTACAGAACTCAACCGGGTGAAACCAGAGATGGTACAGGCCGCCACTCAAAATGCCCGTAAGGTGGCTGACAAGTTTGCCAAAGATTCCAATTCAACATTAGGAAAAATTAAGAAGGCTTCCCAAGGTCAATTTAGTATCACAGATCGAGACAGCAATACCCCTCACATAAAGAAAGTACGTGTAGTCTCGACATTAACCTACTATTTAGGTGACTGACCCAACTCTAGGTGACTGAGCCAAGTTAGCCGAATTAAGGAGTCAATGACTCCTTTTTTATTCCCCCCCCTATCAATCGTATTTTTCTAATTTAATAGTTGCATCATAAAACCCCATCCATTAGAATAATCTTATGAACTTTCATTGGTGAGCTTATTATGCGTATTCAACAGACTAAATCTATTTTCCCAGCCCTTTTCCCGGCTCTTTACATTGCCCTCTCATTAATGAGTGCTCATCTATACGCTGCATCAATTGAAACCACCACCTTAATTGAGACCAAGGAAACGAAATGGATAGAACTGGATTCAAAACTTGAAGCCGTGAAAGCCGCAACGGTTTCGGCGCAAACTTCCGGTCGCATAATAAAACTCAATTACGATGTAAATGATATTGTCTCCGAGGGGGCCTCATTACTGGAGATCACCAGTAAAGAACAAGGCGCAGAGCTGGCTGCTGCCGAAGCCGATTATGCCAGAGCGATAGCCCAAAATAATGAGGCGCAACTACAAAGGCGTCGGTATGAAGCCCTGTTTCCTAAAGGAGCCATATCACAAGGCGCTATGGATGAAGCCATTGCCAATGCAGAATCTACACAAGAGGCGGTTAGAGGTGCAAATGCCCGCATAACCCAAGCCACAGAATCACTCAAATATACGGTAGTCAATGCGCCATTTTCAGGCATCGTCACTAAAAGGCACGTGGAGCAAGGCGAAACAGTGAGTCCCGGACAAGCGCTTTTCTCCGGTTTTTCCATGTCGCAGATGCGCGCCATCACCCACGTACCACAGCGATATATTGACGCATTGAAGCAGCTACCTAAATTTCAGATCATCCTCAATGATGGTCGTCAGTTTAGCTCCAACTCTCTCACTATTTTCTCATTTGCCGATCCCCAGAGTCACAGTTACAAGGTAAGAATAAACCTCCCCGAAAATGAGCCTAATCTGATGCCGGGAATGTGGGCTAAAGCCAGATTCAGTGCTGGTAGCCGCTCGAGTATTCTTATCCCGACTTCAGCCCTGCTTAAACAAAATGAGCTCAGTGCCGTATACCTCAAACAGGGGGATGACTTTGTACTCAGTCAAGTCCGCCTGGGAAATTACCAGGATAAAGAGGTCGAAGTCTTGGCAGGATTAACCTCCGGAGATGTGATTGCTATCGACGCGTACCAAGCACTCCAAAATCATCAGGCAAAATAGAGAGGTCAAGATGAACGAACCCCAAAACACGACTTTGCCTGAATCAAATACACCCAACTCAAAATTAGGAATATCGGGTAGGATTGCGGCAGCATTTCAGCTCAGTGCCATTACGCCACTGCTGGCAATACTTGGCTTACTACTGGGTTTATTTGCCGTCATAGTGACGCCAAAAGAGGAAGAGCCTCAGATAGATGTAACCTTTGCCGATGTCTTTATCCCCTTCCCCGGTGCGACACCGGCTCAGGTTGAAAGCTTAGTCACGCTCCCGGCTGAGCAGGTGATCTCAGAGATAAAAGGAATAGATACACTCTACTCATTTTCGCAACCTGACGGCGCACTGATCATCGCAATTTTTGAAGTTGGGATCCCACGTAATGAAGCGATAGTGAAGCTCTATAATCAGATCTACTCTAACCTCGATAAACTCCCATCGGGTGCCGGGGTAGGCGAGCCACTCATCAAGCCTCGCGGAATCGATGATGTCCCCATTGTCAGCTTAACGCTATGGTCAAAACAGGCGGCCGTTTCAGCAGAACAATTGACCCATGTTGCTCATGGACTGGAAACAGAGCTCAAGCGTATTCCCGGCACGCGTGAAGTCTATACCTTAGGCTCACACGAACTCGTGCTTAATGTTCGAATCGATCCGATGAAGATGAACTATTACGGGCTCACCTATGACGCAATAGCCCAGAGCCTTAAATCGAATAACCATATCTCCATGCCCGCCTCTCTTGTACAGGGCAACCAGGAGATAAAGGTTCAAGCCGGTCAATTTCTGCAATCCGCAGATGATGTTAAACAGCTCGTCATCTCAGTTTACCAAGACATAGACGGGCAAAGTGCCCCTGTCTACCTTAGTGATGTTGCCCAGATAACATTAAAAGCGGATATTCCGGTTAAAAGTGTCTGGTATGGCGATAAAAATGACATATACCCTGCTGTAACGCTGGCAATAGGTAAACAGCCTGGTGAAAATGCCGTCGATATCGCCAATCAAATTTTACAACGTATCGAACAGGTTAAAAATGTTCTGGTTCCTGACAATGTTGAGGTCACGGTATCCAGAAACTATGGTGAAACGGCGGGGAATAAAGCCAACACACTTATCTTCAAGTTGATATTTGCGACTTCAGCTGTCGTGCTCTTAGTCTTATTCACTATGGGCACCAGAGAAGCGCTTGTGGTTGGTATCGCAATTATCATTACGTTAGCGACGACGCTGTTTGCGTCATGGGCCTGGGGCTTTACATTAAACAGAATATCTCTGTTTGCCCTCATCTTCTCTATCGGTATTTTGGTCGATGATGCCATTGTGGTGGTCGAGAATATCCACCGACATATGGCGATAGGCAAACAATCTTTTAAAGAGCTGATCCCCGTTGCCGTTGACGAAGTTGGAAGTCCTACCATTTTAGCGACTTTTACCGTTATCGCGGCACTATTACCCATGGCCTTTGTCTCTGGGTTAATGGGTCCTTATATGGCGCCTATTCCAATCAATGCGAGCATGGGAATGCTTATCTCCTTAGCCGTTGCGTTCATCGTCACCCCCTGGCTCAGCCGAAAATTACTTAAACGTCATGATCAGGAGAGTCCATCTTCAGACGCAATTGAAGAGTCTGCATCTAGTGCCACAACTAATGCCTCAACTAAAGAGAAGACGAACAGCGAGCCTGATAACAACAGCCTGATGCTCAAGCTTTTTACTAAACTTATCGGCCCCTTTGTAATAGGTAAGCAGGCACGCAGAGCTCGAATAGGGCTCGCAGGCGCCATCTTTGTCTTAATCGGCGTTGCAACGGCATTGCCTTTAGGCAAACTCGTCATACTAAAGATGCTGCCTCTGGACAATAAATCTGAATTTCAGGTAATGGTCGATATGCCGGAAGGAACACCGGTTGAACAGACACAACGTGTGCTTCAAGCACTGGGACGTTATTTGGGTACGGTCGAAGAAGTTGATAATTATCAACTCTATGCGGGTACCAATGCCCCGATGAATTTCAATGGATTAGTCAGACATTACTTCTTGAGGGAGACTCAGGAGCTGGGTGATATTCAAGTTAATTTGCTCGATAAGAAGCATAGAGAAAGAGACAGCCATACAATCGCACAATCAGTCCGTGCACCTTTGCAGGCGATAGGTAAACCGTTCAATGCCAACATCAAGGTGGTCGAAGTACCGCCGGGCCCGCCGGTCTGGTCACCCATTGTTGCCGAAGTCTACGGACCGAGCGAAGCTATACGTGAAAAAGCGGCTTACCAGTTACAGGCATTGTTTCATGAAACCGATGACGTGGTTGACATAGATATATTTCTACCTGCGGCGCAGCAGAAATGGCAAGTGATCATCGACAGAAGTAAAGCGAGCCTTTTGGGGGTTCCCTATCAAAATATTGTCAGCCTCATAGCCACCTCTGTTGGCGGACAGGATATGAGCTACCTGATTAAAGATAGACAGAAGCACCCTACCCCAATCCGATTACAGCTCAAGGAGTCTGCCAAACTCGACCTTGAACAGGTGTTAAACCTCAAACTGCTGGGACAAAATGGTACTTCAGTCCCCGTCTCTGAACTTGTGAATATCAAAAAGGGCAAAATAGATGCCCCCATCATCCATAAGAACATGATCCCTATGGTGATGGTAGTTGCCGATATGGCTGGAGAGTTAGATAGTCCCTTGTATGGCATGTTTGATATGGCAGCCAGGATAGATGCAGAAGATGGATTGGGTTTCGAGCAACACTTTATTAAGCAACCCTCCGGTCTCGATGCTATCGCGGTGCTGTGGGATGGCGAATGGAAAATCACCTATGAAACATTCCGTGATATGGGGATAGCCTATGGTGTAGGTATGATAGCCATCTATCTGCTGGTCGTCGGGCAGTTCCGCTCCTATACCGTACCGCTCATCATCATGGCACCGATCCCCTTAACGGTGATCGGGGTTATGCCTGGACATGCGCTACTTGGGGCACATTTTACCGCACCATCCATGATAGGCATGATTGCACTGGCCGGGATAATCGTCAGAAACTCCATCTTGTTGGTGGATTTCATCAATAAGGAGACTGCCGCCGGCGTTCCGTTCCAACAAGCCGTGATCCACTCTGGTGCCGTACGAGCTAAGCCGATAATGCTAACAGCACTTGCAGCCATGATTGGTGCCCTGTTTATTATCGACGATCCCATCTTCAATGGGCTCGCCATCAGCTTAATATTCGGCATCATGATCTCGACCTTACTGACTCTGGTTGTGATCCCCGTACTCTATTACGCAGTAATGAAGAAGCATTACGCCTGATAACCTGAAATAACAGATAACTAAGCTTATTAAGCAACTAACACATTAAGCGACTAACACATTAATTAACTAACAAAGCACGCGGAAATTGTTTCCGCCAAAGGAGATAACAATGTCTATAGAACGCGCAATCATGGCTTTTGCCGGAATGATGGTTTTACTCTCAATAGTATTAACGACTTTGGTCCATGCTAATTTCATCTGGTTGACGGTATTTGTCGGCGTAAATCTATTTCAAAGCGCATTTACCGGATTCTGCCCTGTCGCTATACTTATGAAAAAGCTAGGGGTAAAAACCGAGGCTGAACAGGCTTTAATAAAGGCCAATTGATCTTTCATATTTGTAAACTCTTGCCCTGAAAATATCACTCGCGGTGCTAGGAGAGGAGAGATCGATTGGTTCACACTAAAACAGAAAAATAATTATAGGAAATTATGTGTTTAAACAAATATTAAAATCAAAGCGGCATCTACAACTGAAATACTTTTTGGTCTTTGCCGCTTTGCTATCTCTCACTGCCAGCCAGCTATCCTGGGCCGCAGATAAAGATGCTCAAGTTGCATGGGATATGATCGATGCCGGGGCTATGATTGTCGACGTACGAACGGCAGGCGAGTTTCAAGCCGGCCATCTTCCGAATGCAATCAACATCCCCTTCGAACAGATAGCCATTGCATTTAAAGAGCGGAAGATCGCCAAAGATAAGTCTGTCGTACTCTACTGCAGGAGTGGACGCAGAAGCGGAATCGCTTTCGATACTTTAGTATCTGAAGGCTATACCAACAGCTACAATGGCGGCGGATATGTCACATTAATGAGTGCCGTAAAAAAATAATAACTTAAACTTGATTGCCGGACATCATATTATGGTGTCCAATCCATTTTTCTGAATCCGTTTTCAGTTTCAAATGCCCGATATACTTGATATCGAGCTTAACTCGACCAGCTTGTTTACTTAAACAATATCAGCAACACTATGCAGTGCATCCTCCAAAAAAGAGGCTCTCTACAAATCTATATTCAATTTATGCTTCAATCATTCCCCCTCCACTTATTACTTTTACATCTAAGTTATTCCTAACTTGCGAGTTAAAAAATCATCAGTATTTTCACTAGCTTAACTAGAGCTATTTACAAAATATTTCACCTATAAATAGACAGCACAGATAATATACAAAGTATTTATCAAAGAGTTAACTCGCATAATGATGCGGGATAAATACCGATTCATGCGCGTAAAATGCGTTTTAAACGTAATATTTATTCAATAAAGTATCTTTTACTCAGCTATATATCTCCCCCCACCACTGGAATAACGAATTGTTTACAAATGTTTCACATCTAGATACATTCGCTGTCGAGTAACCGGTTTTTTATATGTTCATCTGAAAAGCCACCTAATAATAATGATTAATTCTAATTAGCATGGAAGACAATTATGACAGTAAGACAATTTACAACTTCGGCATTGAGCCTGTCAGTTTTAGCTATCGCTATCTCTGCCACAGTTCAAGCCGCTCCCACATTCACTCAAGGCTTACAATCACTGAAGGCTGACAGTAAACAATCATCACCTTTACCAAAGCGCTATATTGTTAAATTTAAGAACAGTGGATTAAGCGCTATTCAATCTCAAGCAGATGAAATCAGTGAGGTTCAATATGAGCCAAGATCAAACGAAGTTTTCTCTCATCACAGAGCAATGAATAATGCTTCTGCCAAAGAGATGAAGAGAATTGGTCGCAGCAACAGCTATACAGCGAAACTTAATGCTAAAGGCCTTCAGGCTCTTAAGCTACGTCCAGATGTAGAATATGTTGAAGAGGATGTACCAAGAAGACTCTTAAGTGAAGCAACGCCTTGGGGTCAAACCTATGTGGGCGCAACAAGTCTAAGTGATGCTCAAACCGGTAATCGCACTATTTGTATTATCGATTCAGGTTATGACCGCAGTCACAATGACTTAAGCGGTAATAATGTCACGGGAACAAATAACTCCGGCACTGGCAACTGGTTTGATCCCGGCAATAATAATGCACATGGTACTCATGTAGCTGGAACCATTGCGGCTATAGCCAACAACGAAGGTGTTGTCGGTGTCATGCCAAACCAGAATGCCAATATCCATGTCATTAAAGTATTTAATGAAGCAGGTTGGGGTTACTCATCTTCACTGGTTTCAGCCGTTGATACCTGTGTCGACAATGGCGCAAATGTTGTTACCATGAGTTTAGGTGGTGCAAGCTCCAGCACCACAGAAAAAAATGCATTAACCGCTCATCAGAATAATGGCATCTTACTTATCGCCGCTGCAGGTAATGATGGAGACAGTACTCACAGTTATCCGGCCTCTTATGATGCAGTGATGTCAGTTGCGGCCGTCGATAACAACAAAGATCATGCGGCGTTCTCGCAATACACTAACCAGGTTGAAATTTCAGGCCCGGGTGAGGCGATTCTCTCAACCGTCACTTTAGGTGAAGGTCGTCTTGCGGACATCACCATTGGCGGACTGTCATATTTTGATAATGGCGTCGTCCCTCACAACCGTTACGTAAAATCGGGCACTGATCATGTCCCAACACCGGTATTTGGCAGCGTTAGCGGTGAACTTGCCGAGTGTGCCGTGTCTGGCAGTACATTTAACTGTGGTGACATGAACAGCAAGGTTTGTCTGGTTGAGCGTGTCGGAAACCAGGGCGCCGGTTATCCGGAGATAGATGCCGTCAGAGCCTGTAATAATGCAGGTGCGAGTGCCGTCATTGTCTATGGTAATACCGAACTTCCAGGCCTGCAGAACCCTTTCCTGGTCGATACCAACAATGAAGCTGCTATCGTGTCAGTATCGGTAGACAGAACGACGGGACAGGCACTTCAAGCTCAAGTGGGTTCAACGGTGACCGTTGAAAATACCGCCAACGAAGATTATGAATATTATAACGGCACCTCAATGGCGACCCCTCATGTTTCGGGCGTTGCTACCCTCGTCTGGAGTCATCACACCGAATGTAGTGCAACACAAATACGTGCGGCACTTAACGCGACAGCCGAAGATCTTGAAACTGCCGGCCGCGATGATAAAACCGGTTATGGTTTGGTCAATGCCGTGGCAGCCGACACCTATCTCGATGCTTCTTGTGACGGACCGGTCGATCCAGGTACTGGAACCGGAACCGGAACCGATGATACTGAGTTACAAAATGGCGTAGCCAAAACTGACTTAACCGGAGCGAAGAATGATGAACTTCACTTCTCTCTGGATGTGCCAGCTGGTGCGACAGACTTAAGCTTCACCATGAGTGGCGGAAGCGGAGATGCCGATCTGTATGTTCAGTATGGCGCAGCGCCGAGTACAAGCAGCTACGATTGCCGTCCATGGAAGACAGGTAACGCTGAATCTTGCCCAATCACCACCGCGGAATCAGGAACTTACTATGTAATGGTTCAAGGTTATAGCGCATTTAGCGGTGTGAATCTGGTCGCTAACTATACTGAAGCAACGGGTGGAAACACTGGCGGAGCGGCGAGCTATAGCAATACTAACAGCTACTCTATACCTGACAATAAGGCTGCAGGGATCAGCAGTCCTATATCTGTGAGCCGAAGTGGTGATGCAGGCACGGTATCTGTGACAGTCAACATCAGCCACACCTATATCGGTGATCTGCAAGTTGAACTTCATACTCCAACGGGTGAAGTGGCTATCTTGCACGATAACACAGGGAGCAGCACAGATAACATTAACCAGACCTACACCGTCGATACCACTGGCATAGAATCTGCCGGAGAGTGGAAGTTAAAAGCGGTAGACAGTGGTCGCCGTGATACAGGTAGCATCGACTCTTGGGAGTTAAGCTTCCAATAATAAGTTGAAACAACTAAAGAGAGGGCTCACGCCCTCTTTTTCATTAAAGTTAACCATAAGGACCTCCTGTTAATTACACCGCAATAGCTGATATAATCAACTTAATATCAATTGACACAACGAACTCATGACACAAGCAAACAATCCGCTTCACGGTATCAAGCTAGAAGATTTACTTACAGATCTGGTCGATCATTACGGCTGGGAAGAGCTTGGCTCCCGAATAGACATTCGTTGTTTTAATCATGATCCCAGTATCAAGTCGAGCCTGAGGTTCCTGCGTAAAACCCTCTGGGCCAGAGAGAAGGTCGAATATCTTTATCTTAAGATGAATAAATTACCTTTGCCAGCGAAAAAGCCAAGGGATGACGGCTATCAAGCCAGTGATAAAACGCTTCGCGCAGCGAAAAGCAGAGCGGCAGCTAAACCGAATAAAGACTCAAATGATGACACCCAGGTCAATGCCAATATCTGGGGAAAATAAACAAATTCCATAACAAAATAGTCACAGCAAAAAGGCTGAAAGTGAATGCTTTCAGCCTTTTTTTAATCTCTTTCTACTTATCACCGAACTCTAACGGTATAGACTTTTATGCCGCTTTTAACATGTAGTCAGATCCATCTTTTGCGGTAAATATCTGATCTTGCAGTGACCCATCGATCATACGTTTGGCATCGACATTGAGCAGACTTATCCAATACCTGTGACCTTCAATTTGAATGTCTTCAACATTGGCTCTGTCATAAGCACCAACCTCGCCACAACGGTCGAATGTCAACTCCACATGTGTACCCTTATCTCGCAGCAAGATGGCCGAGGGTTCACTCTTATGACCATTTAAAGCGACAAACTGCTTAGGGTCTTTCAAGCCCGTATGAGTACCGTCGGTGAAGAAGATCAGCAACTGCTGGTAGTAAACCACATAACTGCTAACATCCTTATGCGACCCCTTTGCTAATGGAAATGTGCTGTCAAGAAACTGCTTCGCGTTGGCTATTGCTGTTTCACTTTGTGAAGTTTTGACAAGCTCCACATTCACAACTTCAGCATTGATAAGGTCATTAAAGTTCTGCTCACTTTGAATACTATTGCTTGTTGAAATGTCCATAGCCTTATCCTCTTCACTCGGTCTTAAGTTAGATTTTCCATTATTTACAAAAGCATAGAAAAAATATTACACCTTAATTGAATATCAAATTCTTATCCCGACCTCGATATTCAATAGAATTACTTTTCCCTGATTGCTTAATTTGTAGTCTAGCGAATTTTTTACTACAATTTCACAATTAAAATTTTACACTGTGAATTTTACAAAATGCGCAATAATCAAAGCTTGATGAGAAAGTCACATTTTCTGGGAACTAAGATAAGAAACCTAAGAAAACGTAATCATTTGACTATGGAGGATCTGTCTGCTCGATGTGTTCGAGTCGATGCCGATTCGGCTCCATCGGTCTCTTATCTCTCTATGATTGAAAGAGGAAAGCGGGTACCCAGCGCAGGCATGATGGCCGTCATCGCCGCCGTTTTTCAAAAAGAGGTCGATTGGTTCTTAGACGATGTCCCTGAAGATCAAGCCATTACCCCCGAAAAAGGCAGACGAGGCGGGATAAGTGGTATGGCGTTAGAACCAAGTTTCCTGTTTTCAAAGGATATTTTGCAAATAGCCATTCCAGAGATGTTATCTCAAACCGGCATTACCGGCCGTCAATTTGCCCATCTACTTATCCGAGCCCATCAGGAACATCATCAGAATCACTTTCCGGATCTCGAACGTGCAGCCGAAGAGATAGGCCTGAAGCGCATGCCACTCGCGGTTGAAGATTTGATGGATATAGCGAAAGGTTTGGGGCTCTCGATAAAATGGATCAACGATACCCCTCATGATGTTGTCGATGAAATGGGCGTCACCTCCAGTCAACTTGTCACCTCATTCTTCGAGCCACCATCGACTATCTACGTCAATGAACAACTCAAGACGACACCTATTAGGCTCAAATACGATCTCGCCGTACATATAGGCCACTGCGTGCTGCACAACAAGGACGGGCTAAAGTCTGTGCTAACCACAGGTCGCAGTCAGATCAGTGCAGATGTAGAATCGGGGATCCCCCAATCTTCGACCGTTAATGCACAAGATATTCTCCATGCCTGGCGAGATTTTGAATCAAGCTTTTTTGCCGGCGCCCTGCTCTGCCCTAAGGTGCCATTCAGACAGCTACTCGATCGCCACGGCTATGAGATAGATGTTCATAAACAGCTGGGCATTTCGGCCTCGGTCGCCATGCGCAGAATGACGGTAGTCTCTCCATACCCCCACTGGCACTATTTCGATGCCTACGCCCCGGGTAAACTAAAAGCGGTGTATCGAGGTAATGGTATTCCGCTACCTTGGGGGAACATGAGACAGGTGCAGGACCCCTGTCAGCATTGGGCTGTATTTCGGATGATCAATGAACCAACAACAGGCACATCGGCACAGATCTCGATACTCAATGTCGAAAATGAACCCAGGATCTATTGCTGTGAGTCGATAAAAGTTGAAGATCTTGCCGGAAATAATCATGTACTTTGTGCGGGTATCGATCTCAACCCGGCTATCGAAGCACAAGGTGGCGATGCACTTTCACTGGCATCGGATCTGAAGCAGGCTTGCGTGGCCCAAGGCGGCTCGGCATCGATACCTAAAGTCATCAAAAAAGAACTGATGAGCGTAGCGAAAATTCTCAATATAAACTGGGTAGAACGAGGCATTGAAACTGAGGCCAGAGTGATCTGCTCCAGAGGCGCGGTGTGTCCGCGAGATCCCAGCTGTTACCAATCGGGAAAGAGCCAATGTGAGGGATAAGCTTAAACCTATAAGCCGTTATAGGGAAAGGAGAGCCGGCTTATTCGTGGCTATCCCCCATCAGTTTTATACCATCTTGCCCTGAACCGGAATTAAGGCACCGGATACGTTTGCCCGTGATGCCTGGCTAAGATCGAGCATCACTCCCGCTAATTGTTCCGGATCAACCCAGCTCGATGGATCTTCATCCGGCATCGCCTCTCTGTTGACCTGAGTGTCTATGATGGTCGGTAATACCGCATTAACCCGTATTCCGAAAGGTACCCCCTCTACCGCAAGACTCTGCACAAACATATTGAGTGCCGCTTTCGATGCCAAGTAAGGTCCCATTCCTGCCGGAGCCGAACGAATCGTGTCTCTTGCGGACACAAACATCAGGGCACCTGCGCCCTGACTCTTCATAGCATCGAAAATTTCACGACCAAGGCTCCAGGCTGTAGTGAAGTTCGAGCTCCACAACCTTGCAACTTCCTCTTCACTGACATCGCTCCAACTACTCCAGGAGTACACTCCTACGGCGTGGTAGTGGGCATCTATGACGCCACCCAAGACTTCGAGTGATTCTGTGATCAGCTCTTTAGCACTCTTTGATGAAGTGAGGTCACCAAAGAGCGCGGTAAATTTACCGGGATACTTAGCCGCTAAATCTTGTGCTCTTGCTTCATCACCCGGCCTGCAAAACCCCACCACAGAGGCTCCGGCCGAGACTAACTCTTGCACTAAGGCTCTGCCGACAACACCACAGCATGCGGCGACCGTGGCAGTCTTAATCTTTTGATTATTCATATCTATCTCCTTTAATCGGAATGAGAGCTAAGCCGTTAATGCAATTTTACCGACCACTGCGCCGGACTCTAATCTGGCATGGGCATCGGCGACCTGCCAGATGGTGAAATCAGAGTCATCCAGAAGTGGTTTCACAATACCAAGATCGACCAGTTCGGCGACTTTGGTTAAGATCTCACCGTGAGAACTGCGGTTGATCCCCTCAACCATAGGGATAAGCATCAGGACGCTGTGAAAACTCAGGCTTTTTAATGCCACCTGTAAAACGTTCTCAATAGGCAGGGTCGTCGCAACGGCCCCATTGAATCTTGCCGCCTCGAAACTGCGCTGAATATTGTCACCGGCCACCGTATCGAAGATGGCATCGAAGCCTACGCCGTCGGTATATTGCGCCACATACTCCTGTACGGTTTGCTGTGCCACGTTGACTAAGTTATCCGCCCCTAAGGTTTCAGCGACAGCCACGTTTTGAGGCATAGAAGTCGCCGTCACGTCTGCGCCAAAATATTTAGCTAGCTGAATAGCGATATGACCCACGCCTCCGGTCGCACCATGAATAAGCACCTTATCTCCCGCTTTTACAGCTAGCTTGTTATGCAGTGCTTCCCAAGCTGTAATAGATACCAGAGGCAGAGCGGCCGCTTCCTTCATCGTCACGGTCTTAGGCTTATGCGCCATCAAGTCTGCATCGACCAACATAAATTCGGCAAGCGCACCATCGATACCTGCAATCCCTCCGGCGCAGCCATAAACCTCATCGCCGACCTTGAAATTGCTCACATCTGGGGCAATCTCAGTCACTATGCCGGCCACATCACCATGTAAGATCTCAGGTAAATTTGCAGACCAGGGGGTATCGCTGGAGCGCAGCATGGTATCTAACGGATTGACACTGCTTGCTTTCACTTCCACCAGCATATGCCCGCTTTTCACTAACGGCATCGCTTTCTCTGCAAGTTGAAATACGTCACTCGAACCCAGTTGTTTAATGATCATTGCTTTCATGTTTGTGCCCTCAAATAGTCAGTGGGGCTATCTTATTGATTGCACTAAGAACCAACAACAACCAACAAAACAAACCTGCTTTGCTTTTTAGGCAAAAGCGGACTAAGCTACCTGCTCGATTATCCAACAGAAGCAGATCAACATGAGTATGATCACCAGGCTGCACTACTTTAATTCCGTAGTCGAAACGGGAAGTATTTCGGAGGCGAGTCGGGTGTTCGATGTGCAACCTTCATCCATATCCCGCCAACTTATCGCTCTGGAAAAAGAGTTGGGAATAAGCCTGCTTAATCGCACCACGCGTAATATCGGGCTCACTGAAGCGGGGCTCACCTATTATCAATATTCACAGCGAATCGTCTCTGAACTAGATGAAGCCCACAGAGCGGTAAACGACCTACAACAAAACCCAAAAGGCTCCCTGAAAGTCAGCATGACCGTCGGTTTCGGGGAAAACTGTGTGCTTCCCTTGATCCCCGCCTTTATGGAGCAATTTCCTGACATAAAAATCGAACTCGAACTCACCGAACGGGTCATCGATCTGGTGGAAGACAATGTTGACATTGCCATTAGAAGTGGCCGCCTGCCGGACTCGAACCTTATCGCCCGTAAACTTGCCGATAATAACTTTATGCTTTGTTCCAGCCCTCAATACCTGGCCCAACACGGCAGCCCTGAGGCCCCTCAGGAATTAACGGATTATGACTGTATTCGTTACGGATACGCGGGGTGGCGAGAGTGGTTCCTGATGGATGACAAACCTAAGAAGTTGTCGATTAGCGGTGGGATCACGGTAAACTCTGTCAATGGCCAAAAACAGTTACTGCTGAGCCATGCTGGCCTCGCCCTAATGCCATTATGGGCGGTCCGCCAAGAGCTTAAAGATGGCAGTCTGGCTCATGTGCTCAAGCAGCATACATTCAGTCCCTACGAAAGTATGAGCTCAACCTATGCCATCTATTTAAGAAGAGAGCTTATCTCTCCGAAAATCAGGGTATTTCTGGATTACCTTAAAGAGCATTTAGATTAGATAGGAAACTCGAATATCAAACGCCAGGCCTGAACTCCATCACCTGCCCTGACACTTAAACCTAGCCTATCTATCCCCATCCACTCCCAGAGAATCGGTTTCGAGAAGGCCAGAGTCGCGCCAACCTCCAAACTGTTGGAAACCAGCACATCTTCACCAAATGGCGTGGCAATTTTAAGTCTATCGAAGTACCAGTAGCCCACTGCAAACACACGAGGCTCAACATCGACCCCCAGCCAGTTCCAACGCCAGTGAATATCTGTGCCAATATCTATCCCCGATTGAAGGGCGGAATAGGTTTCCTTCTGCTCACCACCGAAGCTTCTGTATCCTGCGAAATACAGACGATTTACCCATCTGGGCTTAGTCTGTTTAAATTCCAAATCGAGCAGGCTGGAAACACCGGCCGACATGATCGCCACATTGGTTCCCGAAGTAAAATTCTTGCCATAGCCAAGATCAAAATAACTTTGAAACTCATACTTGTCGGATCTGCGGACGCGATACTCGATCCCTGGCGTAAAGGTCATAGTTCCTACACTTGAAGGCAAGTCCCCTTCAGGCACATCACTCCACTTAAAGTTAAAGAAGCCCAGTGATACAGGTGCTCTTAGTAGTAATGCCTGTGTGTCATTTTTTTGAAGTTCGAAACTTAAAGGAAGGTTAATAACAGTCGCATTTTGCCCCGAGGTTCTATACAGACCACTGCCTAAATAGTTAGCAAAAGCGTAATGAGTAAAGTCTTCTTCACCATAAACAGAAGAGGAGAAAAAGAGGATAGAGATAAAAATGGAACAGGTTTTGTTCAGAACCATAAATTAAGGTGCGGATTTTATAATTATGGTTCTGAATATAGCGAGAGGCGCTCTGAAAATCTACAGTGAAGCTTACTCTTTTTCGTCACCGGAAAAATGATATTCTGACATCATATGACCAAGTTCAGTAGACTTAGTCTTCAGATACCCTTCGTTATAGCGGTTTTTACCCACCTGAAGCGGTATGCGCTCGACGACCTCGATACCCAGCTCTTTCATCGCCTTAACTTTGCGAGGGTTATTGGTCATCAGCTTCACTTGCTTAATACCGATCTTCTCCATCATAGGTAAGATCATATCGTATTTTCGCATATCGGCCGGAAAACCTAATCTTTCATTGGCCTCAACGGTATTGGCACCTTGATCTTGTAACTCATAGGCGCGGATCTTATTCAGCAGACCAATCCCGCGTCCTTCCTGACGAAGATAAAGGATAAAACCTTGACCCGCTTCGGCAATGTTCTGCATTGCGGTTTGCAGTTGAAATCCACAATCACAACGTAAACTGAACAGGGCATCACCGGTTAAACACTCGGAGTGAATACGACCTAAAATCGGGGTGTTTGCATCTAGCGTACCTAATGTCAGCGCCACATGCTCTTTTCCTGTATCGGAATCTTCGAAACCATGCATGGTAAATACGCCCCATGGTGTGGGCAGCTTTGAAGAAGCGACATACTTAATCGACATGAAATAACCTTAACGACTCTCTTTCCCTGAGACGACGACAATCCAGAAAAAACAACGAGACCTATAGCCACTGATGAAATGCCTTCAACGACTATTAATTCTGTCCCGTACTCAGGCGGAGTATTTTATGTGTTTTTATCTTTAAGTGAAATACCCTAGCGATTTAATCGGCTATTGATTCACCTGAAATGATAGTTGACTCACAACGCCAGCGTACGAAGGATACGCGTGGCGACAACAAAATAATTTGAAGTCGCTCACTAATGAATAATCGCGGTGGAGTAATTATTCAGTAATTAAAATTCTTTGGGCGCAAAGCCTGTCACCTGGGTGATCCCCATTTCACGGCCTAATGCCGTCATAGGATGTACAACCACTAAGCCTTTGACTGACTTTTTAAGCTTACCCATATCGGCCTGTTCAGCCTTAGTCAGAACGCGATTAAACTTCAAGCCAGCAACACTGCCACCTTTCTTACTCAGTTCACGAGTCTGCTGTGCTTTAACACTGGCAATACGCTTAGTGACCTTGTTTATCTCTTGCGTAAATTGCAACATGATCCCTTTGTCACCACGCTTTTCAGCAGCGGCTAATTTACGACGAAACTGTTCTAGCTTGTCGCTAAGTCCATGAAGCTCTTCTTTTAAATTCATGCTCGTGCCTTAAATAATTCTATAAAATGCAAAAACAGCCCTGATATGTACCCAAGCCACTTTAAAATGCTCGTTGCAGAGAGCGTTTGGGTATTACGGCTGTTTTTTTTAATGCTTTGTTCGTTTGATGGCTATTATAACGTATCTGTGTGAATACAGTTATCGCTTTTGTGTCAGATAGTGAATAACCTGATTACTGCTACCACGAAACACTAAGCTGGGATCGGCCAGTTCCTGCTCAAACTTGCCATCGACCACAACATCGATATATTCGACCACGGCACGCTGGGCATCATCTAATTCGTCCAACAGGTATCCTGTCCACAACCAGATATCCTTATCGGGACATTCTGCTTTAACCCTTTTGACCAAAGCTAATATCGTTGAAACATTCGCAGGGTGAAGCGGATCGCCCCCCGACAGAGACAAACCTCTACGTTTGATACGGGTATCTTTCAGATCGCTCAATACCTGCTCTTGCATCGCGCTATTGAACTCATGCCCGCTGCAAGGCTTCCACGTCGACTGGTTATAGCAGCCACGACATTGATGCTCACAGCCGGAGACAAACAGGCTAGCCCGAGTACCCGGTCCATTAATCACATCTATGGGGAAATATTGATGGTAGTTCATTGCGATACCTTGCGATTTTAATCTTTATTTTGTCTACAGTTTCAAAGTGTTTATTGATCGGAAGCACTGCTCAAATAACGAAAATAAAGCGACAAAAGTAAAATGACGCAACTAACTCAGGTCAGTTGCGTCTACCGATAACACTTTTCGTTAAGTTTGAATCGTTAAGCTGAAAACGAGTTAGAGGTGCTTCACTCGTCGCTTAACCTCTTCCTGCTTACCATAGTTAAATGGTCGGGCATCGGGACTTCCCAGGTAACCACAAACACGACGTGTCACAGAAACCCGGCTTGGCTCATGGTTACCACATTTAGGGCAAGTAAAGCCCTTACTGGTACATTCAAACTCACCGGTATAACCGCAATCGTAACACTCATCAATTGGCGTATTTGTTCCGTAATAAGGAACACGGTTGTAGCTATAATCCCAGACATCCTCTAATGCTTCGAGGTTATTCTGCATATTCGGATATTCGCCGTAACAGATAAACCCGCCGTTGGCTAAGGCCGGATAAGGCAGTTCGAAGTCGAGTTTATCGTATGGGTTTACGGCTTTTTCAACATCGAGATGGAAGCTGTTAGTGTAATAACCTTTCTGTGTCACACCTTCGACGACACCAAAAATTTTAGTATCGAGCTTACAGAAACGACTACACAGATTTTCACTCGGTGTACTATATAGGCTGAAACCATAACCTGACTCATCTTTCCACTTAACCGTCGCCGCTTTCATATACTCAACGAGGGCAATCGATTTTTCCCGCAATAACTCGCAGTCATAGACGTGCTTATCGGTGCCATACAGTGCATTAATGGTCTCGTGAAGCCCGATGTAACCCAAGGAGATCGATGCACGACCATTTTTGAAAATCGTAGATATATCATCGTCGGCACGCAGACGTACTCCACATGCACCTTCCATATAAAGGATCGGAGCCACTCTGGCTTTTACGCCCTCTAAACGTTCGATACGGGTATCCAAAGCTTTACGGGCAATAAGCAGACGTTGATCGAGAATACGGTAGAACTCGGCCTCATCACCATTAGCCTCTAGCGCTACACGAGGCAGGTTAAGACTCACCACACCTAAGTTGTTACGTCCTTCATGCACCAATTCACCATCTTCCTCATAAGTGCCGAGGAAACTACGACAGCCCATAGGCGTCTTAAATGAACCGGTAACCTTCTCTACCTGCTCATAGTTGAGAATATCCGGGTACATGCGGGTACTGGCGCACTTAAGTGCCAGACGCTTGATATCGTAGTTACAATCACCATCTTTATGGTTGATACCATCACGAATGGCGAAAACTAACTTAGGGAATACCGCAGTCTTACGGTTCTTACCTAAACCTGCAATTCGTACCTTCATCATAGATTCTTGAATTAAACGAGACTCCCATGAAGTCCCTAATCCGAACCCGAAAGTAACAAATGGAGTTTGGCCGTTTGCCGTGTGCAAAGTGTTCACTTCATATTCCAGAGACTGGAATGCATCGTGACACTCTTTCTCGGTTTGAGTCGTCGCAAATGCTTTGGCATCTGTGATCCCCCAAGTCAGAGCAACCTGATAATGTTTATCGTAGCTCTTTGCTACAAATGGCGCTAACACTTCATCGATACGGTTGATCGTAGTTCCGCCATAAATATGGCTGGCCACCTGAGCGATGATCTGTGCTGTCACAGCGGTCGCTGTCGAGATAGACTTAGGCGTCTCAATCTCGGCGTTGCCCATCTTAAAGCCATTGGTCAACATACCGGCAAGATCGATCAACATACAGTTGAACATAGGGAAGAATGGCGCATAATCCAGATCGTGATAATGGATCTCACCAGACTCATGAGCCGCAACCACATCTTTAGGTAATATGTGGCGAGTGGCATAATGCTTAGCCACAATACCGGCCAACAGATCACGTTGAGTCGGGATCACTTTAGAATCTTTATTGGCATTTTCGTTAAGCAGGGCAGCATTACTCTGCTCAACCAGGCCTTTAATCTCTTGGTTCAAGCGGCTGCTGGTCTCGCGATGAAGATCTCTGTCATGACGATATTCGATGTAAACACGAGCGAGGGATTTATAGGGCCCTTCCATCAATTGGTTTTCAACGATATCTTGCAGGTCATGAATATCAACTTCTGGCACGTCAGCAACGCTCTTCGCCACTTTTTGGGCAACCTGAGCTGCATAGTCATTATCATCAATACCTGCCGAGTTCGCTGCAGCCGCTACAGCATCTCTAATCCTTGTTTCGTCAAAAGGCGTGCGGTAACCATCCCGCTTTATAACCACTGGCATTGTTTAATATCTCCTCAAGTGACGCTGAATTTAACACCACATATAGTGTATTCATGACTATCCAGCACAATATGTTGCGTATTAAGCTACAAACATCACAAGAGAACATTGATCTCGATCATATAAATTTGGATGTGAGAAAAGAACAAAAGATAAGTGCCTATGGGGCCACTTATCTCTGATTTGACCCTTGACCCTGACACAAAAGAGGGCTAGATGAAGGATAAGAGTGGTAAAAATTGTGGATAAAAATTACTTATTCTTTTCAAAGAGGAAGATACCTGTTGAGTTATGCTTTCCCAAGAGCAAGATAGCTGCTGAGTTGACCGCTGGCTTGTTGATTATCTCCCATCGAAGCGGCTAACTGCATGACAGATTTTAACCCCTGCCACTGCTCACGAGAACTCTGGGTTAATTCAACATCGCCCCTGAGATACACATTCAGTTGGGCAGAGACTCTCGTGGCTTTCTGGCTGATCACCGGACTTTGTGCATTTCCCATCCCATCTATGACACTCTCGGCATCATCGAGTAATTTTATTAACACACCTTCGGTACCTGACGAAGCTCCCTCACCCTTTTCAGCCTGAGCAGTTTCTAGCTCATTACGCTGCTCCTTAATAAAGGACTTCAGATCTTCCGGCTTAGTTGTAGGATCCGGAATATCGAAACCGCCTTCCGATAATCGTGTCAGTTGTGAATCAGACAAGATCCCATCCTGATACAGGCGCTGTACCAATCTTGGAATATCCTGGGTCGTGAAGTTTCCGGAGCTAAAGAAGTCTTTAGCCATGCCCTCAATTTTTTGAGCTCTTTGCGCTCGGGGGGAGAGAGAGACAGACTCATCTTTAACCGCTTCTTTCGATGAAGACGCACGCGTCGATTGAGATTGACTTAAGCTTACTTTGTCGCTGCTCTTCCCCGCCTCAGTCTGCTGGCTGTTAACGCCATAGGCATCGGCAACATTAGGGGCAGTGGAGAGCTGGCTTGCGGCACTGGTAGCATTAGCTATTGGATTCATTGTCAAAAAGTCGGCGTAAAAGAACTGATGCAATCAACAAGCAGGAATCATGCCGAAACGATAGCGAATCAAGACTTTAGCGATTAAAAATAGTATTTAACCAGAGGAAGAACAGATGGAGTCAATTTAGGAGTCGAATGTGTAGCAGAGGAATATGCTATCGCTGAATTGGCCACATTAAGCAACAACAGCGATAGCTAAACACACTATATGCTTGGACTAACTAGCCATGCTTCGCAGAAGAGCGTTTCGAACCTTCCTGAATACAGGCTTTAAAATTACCCATTGAAATTTCTTTTGCATGTAGCTCCAAACCACCAGCATTTTTGTAAGTGGTATAATCTTTATTCGGCATCTCATTGGAAACATACCAATCATTTAAATCGACATTATCGGCACATGAGCCTTTAAAAGTTAATGTCCAGGTATTTCTCAAGAAACATTTTTTAGCCGTTTGTATATAAGTATCTTCAACCTTTACCGTATCGCCCTCTGAGCCGTAGATCTGTGTAACTGTAACCTCTGTAGAAGGGCCATCAATCCCTCCCTTATGTTTATTAATAAATAGGTTCCAATTTCCTTGAAGCTGGCTATTTTCAAGAATAAAGCTGTCACACTTAGTTATCCCGTAGTCATGAAATGCCCCGATCAAAATTTGATCATCATCAGCAATTGCAAAATTGCTTAACAACACAGTACTCACTAGCGTACTTTTTAGAATTGTTTTAATTGTCATCAGTTTTCCTTAAATGATGTGATGAGTAAAGTCTAATGTTCACAGCGGCAAAATTAACGTTGGCGATAGCCTGCACCAATTTTCATTAATTTTGCTTTCCCCTTCCCCAACCCAACTCTCTGGGCATAATCATGATTACCCGAGTATTGATGAGAAGACACTAGTTTAAAAGATTAACGATACCGAAGAGGGATATAGACTAACGGCGAAAATTCATGCTCCCTTAACGGCTAAAAATACTTGTTGCGTTAATTGGTAGTGGAGCCTACGTCATTTACATTTTATTAACAACAGGCGAGTGAGTTGCCTGACTGTATTTTAATCTGAAGTATCTTTTATTTTTGGAGAGGCGGGGAAATAGTGTTTTATAGATACGCTGTCCCCATCGATAAATTCGTTATCGCAAAGCCTTTATCACAGGCAACGGTTATCATTGTGGCAGTGAGAGCAATATTGATATTAACAAAACCATAAATAGGGTAATTGCTTGAGACACAAGATATTATGATTGACAACTTTGCATCCGACATAAGCTTCGTGAACCAGGAAAGGTACTATTTCCTGTTCAGATCTTCGGTCACGGTTAAACACATATCCCGCAGGGACCCAATATCCGTCTCATCCAAGGTGACTTTATTGAGTAACACCTCTTTTAACGCCAAGGCATGCTGTTTAAGTTCCAGCCCGGCGTCTGTGGTTTTAATCACTTTCTTGCGTTCATCTTTGACATCGACACTGCGGCTCACTAACCCTTTCGTCTCCAGCCTTTTAACTATGGGAGTTAAGGTTCCCAAATCGAGACGTGTCGCTTGAGATAGTCCAGTCAAACTTGCACCATTGTCTAGCCACAGCGCCTGCATAACCAAATACTGAGGATAGGTGAGACCGCACTCTTCGAGTAAAGGCCTGTATGCCCGAACCAAGGCATTTGCCGCGGTATAAAGCGCGAAACAAACATTATCAGATAGGCACTTCCCTTGCTCTTCGAGGGTTAAGTGATTTTCAATTTCAATCTGGGTATCTCTATTTTCACTCACTCAATTGCACCTTAATTGTCGCCATCATCTTGCCGGAATCCTCTGTCGAAGAGCTATTATACCCAAGCTATTTCAAACTGCGCCAAACTTAAGCCAGTATATTTAGGTTTCTTACTGAAATAATACCGGCGGGAGTTAAACCTCAAGACCAACGCAACCAGATGCTTTGTGCACAAAGTATTTGCCAGTTCGACGATTTAAGAGTAGAGTTTACCACAATTAATTAGCGCGCAAAGCAAAAGAGGTTTTATGAAGGCACAACAGATACTCTTAGATTCTCGTCCCGAAGGTATGCCAGCAACGACTAACTTCAAATTGGCCTCAATACCATTGGCAGACATTAACGATGGTGAGTTTCTGGTAAAGAACCTATGGATGTCGGTCGACCCTTATATGCGTGGTCGTATGATAGACAGGGAAAGTTATATCGCTCCGTTTTCCATAGGAGAGGTCCTGCAAGGTGGTGCGATAGGTGAAGTGATCGAGTCACGTCATCCTGAGTTTCCGGTTGGAAGTAAAGTCAGTAGCATGCTGGGTTGGCGCAGTCACTATGTAACCGACGGCAGCGAGCATACCCGTCTGCCGGACACTCCAATGAGTGAATCACATTTCCTTGGCGTACTGGGTATGCCGGGAATGACCGCCTGGACGGGTCTCAATCGAATCGCTGAGCTTAAAAAGGGAGAGACACTTTTTGTATCAGCCGCTTCCGGTGCCGTTGGTAGTGTAGCCTGCCAGTTGGGTAAGTTGATGGGGGCTAAGGTTATCGCCTCTGTCGGTTCTGATGAAAAAGCGGAGCACCTATTATCTATTGGTGTCGATGCGGTTATTAACTACAAAACCAGTCAAAATTTAACTGCATCACTAAAGGCGGCAGCCCCTGAAGGGATCGATGTCTATTTTGAAAATGTCGGCGGCGAGCACCTGTCTGCTGCACTCGACAACATGAATGACCACGGCAGAATTGCCGTATGCGGCATGATATCTCAATACAATGATACTGCGCCGACACCGGGTCCAAGCAACCTTGCCATGATCATCATAAAGAAACTCAAGATTGAAGGTTTTATCGTTTTCGAGCACTGGGAACATTACCCTGAATTTGCCAAGCAGATGGGGCAATGGCTGGCCAGTGGCGCGGTAAAGGCGGAGCAGACGGTTTACGAAGGGCTTGAACAGGCACCGGATGCATTTATCGGATTATTTGAGGGGAAAAACCGCGGCAAGATGGTGGTAAAACTCGCTTAGGTTAAATGACATAAGTCAACGTACCTATAAAAAACGAAAGGGCCCAACGGGCCCTTTTCTTTAACGTTCACGACAAGGGCCCAGTATGGCCTCTATCTGATGTCTTGCCCTCAGTACCGCCTCTTCTCCAGCCGCAATCGCTTCTTCGGCGCGATGAAACTCCATCGTCCCTATCTCTCCAACATCAGGAACCAGACATATATCGGGAGGATCGCCCATAAGACGTGCGCGCTTATGGCGCTGTTCGAGAATATCCATCGACTGCGACATCACAGCCAGCATACTGGGATCGGAGGGACTGCCAATTGTAAACTTATCCGTTAAGCTGGTGACATAATCCCGTCCCCGCGCCAACAGATCCATAAAGCCGGTATCTTGATGTGCCTGCGCTATCTTCTTGTCCTCTACCGTAGGTTTATTACTGGTCATGTCCACTGGCAAGACCTGTAATCGCTCCCTTCCCTGACCATTGAGATCGACGGCAATCACGACATCGACTCCCATCGCCCTGCTAACGGATACAGGCACTGGGTTAACAACGGCACCATCGACAAGCCAGCGCTCGCTGACTTTCACAGGCGGTAATATACCGGGCATGGAGCAAGAAGCACGAATAGCGTGGCGAAGATCCCCCTCTTTAAACCAGATCTCCTGCCCCGAGTAAAGATCCGTTGCGACAGCGATTAGCGGCCGCTGTAGATCCTCGACCTGTAAATCGCCAATCCTGTTCTGAATAACATCGAAGACTTTATCTCCCCCGATTAATCCCCCTTTACGCCAGCTCAGATCCATCAACCCCAACACATCCCAACTGGAGAAGCCTCTCACCCAATCTTCGAGCTCTTCGAGTTGATCGTTAGCATAGGCTGCGCCCACGAGGGCCCCTATTGAACAACCCGAAATTTTGTCGGGCTTTATTCCCATCTCGGCGAGCCCTTTGAGAACACCTATATGTGCCCAGCCCTTTGCGGCGCCACTACCTAATGCAATGCCAATCGTTGCCATAATACCAATCCTATTAAATAGGTCCCCACAAAAACGAAAACAAAGGATGAAAAACAAGCTGGATTTATCTTATCTGTTATTTATCAAGGATTCACTAATAGATTATCGAGTACCACTTTTACACCTTCCCCCCCTATTACAGAGCCGATATTCAACACTCTCTTAGCGCTTTATTCTAATGTGTTACGGTCAACAAGTGCTTTAAAATGAATCTGACTTTCTCTATGGCTGAATCACCACGAGTTAGGGTATAATGGTCAGTCGAATCAATTTTGGAGTACACCTTTGCAATTTACCGATTTTTCACTGGATACGCGTCTGTTAAAGAGTTTGGATCATATGGGCATAGAAAAGCCTACCGAGATCCAAGAACAGGCGATACCAGTAGGCCTGTCAGGCAAAGATCTGATGGCATCATCAAAAACAGGCTCAGGTAAAACCTTAGCGTTTTTGTTACCGGCAATGCAGAGGATTATTTCCACAAAGGCATTAAGTAAGCGGGACCCCAGGGTACTGATCTTATTGCCGACGCGTGAACTCGCTAACCAGGTATACAGCCAGTTACGCTTGTTAGTTGCAAACACGCAATATAAAGCCATTAAAATCTTAGGTGGTGAGAACTTTAATGATCAGGCTAACGCATTATCAAGAGATCCTCACTTCGTCGTAGCGACACCGGGAAGACTTGCAGACCACCTGGCTCAACATCATCTGCACCTCAATGGACTCGAACTGTTAATTCTAGATGAGGCCGATCGCATGCTCGATCTGGGTTTTGTCGATCAACTAAAAGCGATTAACGCGGCCGCAGACCATAAACGTCGCCAGACACTGATGTTTTCAGCAACCTTAGATCACAATGAGATCAACGAGATTGCCGCAGAACTGTTAAAAGACCCAGTACATGTTTCTATTGGTGCGGGCAATATCGAAAACCAGGATATTACTCAAAGAATTTACCTCAGTGATCATCTGGATCATAAAGAAGCGTTACTGAACCACATTTTAAAAAATGAGAACAACAAACAGGTCATCATTTTTACTGCTACTCGCCAAGATACCGACAGATTAGCGACCAAGCTTGCCGAAGCCGGATTTAACACAGCATCACTCAGTGGCGATCTAAAGCAAAATGCCCGTAACCAGATCATGGATCAATTCAGTAGAGGTTTACAGGATATCTTGGTCACTACCGATGTGGCTTCACGTGGTCTGGATCTGCTTAATGTCTCTTTGGTTATCAATTTCGATATGCCAAAATTTGCAGAAGAATATGTTCATCGTATCGGTCGTACGGGTCGAGCCGGTGCAAAGGGGGATGCTATTTCCCTTGTCGGTCCTAAAGATTGGGCCAACTTCAAACAAGTACAAGTTTTCCTTCGCAAAACATTTGAGTTTAGTGTTATCGATGGCTTAGAAGCTAAATTTTCAGGGCTGAAAGATAAGCCTAAGGCGAAGAAAAAACCTAAGGCTAGTGCAAAGAAAGCTGCAACAGCTGCCAAGAGTAAAGCTAAGGCTAAGCCTAAAAAACAAGACAAGCGCTTTATTACAGGCGTCGATGTGGGTGATGCCCCTATGCTTAGAAAACCAAAATCTAAGCTTCAGGAAACACCTGAATAACCAGTTTAAGATGCAGGTAATAACAATATGATTTATTACCTGTATAAGTTCATTGATAATTTTCCGGTTTTCTCTAGCCAATTATAGAGTCGCTAGTAACAAAACCAACAACGATTTTAAGGTATAACATGAGAGTTTGTGGCGTTGAATTAAAAGGTGGCGAAGCCATCATCTGTTTGTTGAGCTATGAAGGCGAGACTTTTAACGTACCCGATTGTCGCCAGCAATCATTTGTCATTTCGCATTCAGAGTCTACTGAGTCTATTCGTGATTTTCATTTTGCATTCAGCAAATTAATGGAAGATTACAAGGTAGATAAAGTGGTTATCGTCTCTCGTGAACAAAAAGGTAAGTTGGCAGGCAGTGCCACCAGCTTTAAAGCCGAAGCCGCCATTCAGCTTCTTGAATTGCCGGTTATATTAATGTCTCCGGTCACAGTTAAAGAACGCTTAAAGCGTAACCCTCCTATGGTCGACTTTGATGGTCTAGGCCTTAAGCGCTTCCAAAACCTGGCTTTCGATGCCGCTTACGCTTACCACAACCAACACATTTTCAATGTTTGGGATAGCGAGTAATAGCTAAACAGAAAGCAGGAGTAGATCGACCTACCTCCTCATCATAAGAACAGGGTGCTATTAGCGCCCTTTTCTTTACCCAATATTTTATGTGACGCTCATGAATACACTCAAATACTTAGCCGGGTATCAACAGTCAATACAAGATCAGGTGTCTGAGCTACTCGACAATGGCAAGCTTAAAACGGTGCTGCTTAACAGACACCCGGACATTCATGCTGTCCGTACTGACAGAGCCTTATACGATTATACAATAGAGATAAAAAACCAATATTTGCGCAAGTCCCAACCGCTATCTAAAGTCCAATACGACGATAAGATCAGCTTGAGTCATCAGGCACTGGGTCTACACTCATTCGTATCCAGAGCCCAGGGAAGAAAGACTAAAGCTAAGAACGAGATCCGCATTTCGTCACGCTTAAAGAGAGTTCCGGAGCCGTTATTACGTATGGTCGTCGTTCATGAACTCGCTCACCTCAAAGAGAAAGATCATAACAAGGCCTTCTACCAACTCTGTTGTCATATGGAAGCAGATTATCATCAACTGGAGTTCGACTTAAGGTTACTGCTAACCTTACTCGACAGCGGCGTTAAGGTTTACTGAAGGCTGTACTCGATTTCGAATAATTTTGACTCAATGACGACATTTAAGCTCAATTGTGAAACCAGGCCTTGACTGATAATAACTATCATTTACAATTGAGAACTGTTTTCATATCGGCCTAATCAATGTATCAAGTCAGCAGCAGTGAGCTGGATAAACAACAGGTAAAATATTCGAAGAAGCTGGAGAAGGCGGAAGCAAAACTGCTAAAAAACCAGCATAAACTCATTCGTGATATCGATAATATTGACCTTGTTTCGAAACGACTCAATAAGCAGATCAAATATCAGGCTAAAATTCAAAAGTACCGATTAAAGCTGGCCACCCCGGTCAATAATGGGCTCATAGAAACAAAGGTATTGACTGACAATGTCACCGAATCAAACCAATACGAACAGCCCATATCATTTGCTACCAACTCACTGGCAGCGATAGACCCCACAGGGTTAACTCAGAACATAGAAACTTCTCACCCTTTTAAGGCTAAACCTTGCCAATCTTGCCCAGCCCTAAAACAGGGACTTTGCCGATGTGCGGTCAGAGCACGCAGCCGAGTATCCATTAACTAATTGAGTCTGAAATCCACCTCAGGTTCAGACTCGGGAGATGACTGTTCGGTACTGAGCAGGGCTGAACCCAGGTATCGTTCAAATATCTGTTTATATTCCTGGCTCTTCATAAACACCAACAATTCCCGATTAAATTCATCTCTTAATTTCTCATCGTGAAAGGCACTGCTGGCAGGTACCGGCGGGATCAACTTGTGTTCGGTAAAGATAGAGACATCACGCTGTTTATCATTCAGGCGGTAGTAGTAATAAAAAATATATTTATCTAATACCGCATACTCATAACGCCCCTTAGTTAACAGCTCAGCTATCGTCCCCATATCGGTCAACTCCTGATAGGAGTCTCCCCGAGAAAGCAGTTCAAACGCTTCACCGAAGTATCCCGGCGCGCCTTGAAAGGTCAACAGGCTGTGACCCTGCAGGTCGGATATTGTCTCGGGGTTAAGACCACTGGCTTTAAGAGAAAAGACCATAGGTTGATAAAGAACTATCGAGTCTGAAATATAGCTGCCATCGCTGTCTGCCTGCTTAAAAATCGGTGCCGTAACATCTACCCTGCCAAGTTTCAGTTCCCGGTGCGCTCGCTTTAAACCCATAAATTCATAGCTGACTTCATGGCCGAGACGCCTGAGTACCGCCTCTACAATATCGAGATCGATACCATGATGAATATCGTTGATCATATGGGGTGGCCCTTCGCTCGATGCAATGGTGAGCGTCCTGGCATTAGCCGAACATATCAGGGCCAATGACAGAATAATAGCCATAATTAGTTGCAACCGTCCCCTCCTCACTTGTTAACCAAAAAGGTGCCGGTAATACACACCGAACCTATCTCAATGGCCTGCAATAAAGCTGTACAGTGTTAATTATACTCGGTGAACGAACTTACAGAATAAAAAAGCAGCAAGTATAGAGGGTGGTTGCATAGAGATAGAGACAGATATCGTGGGAATAAAACGCCAGCGGCAAGGCTGGCGTATTGAATATGATAGCGAAGCTAAACAGTTAGCTCTGGCCCATCATCATTTGACGAACCTGCACCAGTTGCTCGAAAGACTTCATCTGCTTTCGCGACAGCTGACTCGCCATAGGAATATTGGCCTTCATCGGATTGACCGGTCTGCCATTAACATGGAATTCATAGTGAAGATGTGGACCTGTGATACGACCGGTATTGCCCGATAGTGCGATAACCTGACCGCGCGAGACCCGCTGTCCCTTATGCACTAACGCCTTCGAGAGATGCAGGTAACGTGTGCGGTATTTATTGCCGTGCTCTATCACCACATATTTACCGGCAAATCTATGGTCGGTCACCAAAGAGACGATACCGTCCCCCGGCGCGATAACCTTAGTGCCGATTGGCGTAGCAAAGTCGGTACCGTTGTGAGGAGAGGTGCGCCCTGTCACGGGGTGGTGGCGATGGGGGTTAAAGTTTGAGCTGATACGATAGTTTCTTGCCAAGGGGATACGCTGAAAAGCACGGGCTAAGCTCTGGCCCTTTTCATCATAGTAGTTACCGTCACTATTTTGATAGGCATTGATTTCGCTACGACCCCGCTGAATGCTCACACCCAGAATATCGCTTGCTCCTGTCACCGAACCATCGATATATTGATCGCTCATCAGCACAGAAAAGTTGTCTCCCGCCCTCAGATCACGGGCAAAGTTTAACTTCTCCTTCAACAAAGACTCTACCCGTTGGATCTCACCTGAATTTAAACCCATTCTCTTAGCCGAGAGGTAAAATGACCCTTGGATCTCCCCCGCTATGGCGCGGTTCTGCCAGATCCCTTCGATATTGATCTCATCAACATTGTAGGAACCATCGTCGAAACGGCTGAAAACGACCTGTCTGGCCGCAGAGAAATATAGCTCAAGCTTCTCAAGCTCTCCCTTATCATCCAGCCAGAACTTTATCTCGTTACCCGGCTTTAATGTATCGAGCGCCAGCACGTTCAAGTCGGCCTCTAAGACCCGGTACATGGTTTGCTGATCGACACCGGCCTGGACAAATAGCCCACTTAATGTGTCGCCACTGATAATACTCTTGTCAAAATCAGCCTTTACAACTGACACAGCCTCTGTGGCTACTGTGGAACTTATCTGACTGACAAGTGCATCAACATCTAAGTCGATAGGAATACGCTGAGGCAACACTTGCTGATGAGTTGGCCACAATATGGCCGCACCGATAAGCAGACCCGCACCTAATAATACTTTTTTATGGATACTCGACTCTTGTAGAAACGAGAGTACCTGAGTATTTATCTGAGACATTTTAAAAAAAGAGAATTTACCTGTTTGCAAGCTTGGCCCCATCTTCACATTATTATTCTTTTGTATATAACTGAAACAAAACTGCTATCAAAGCGTCATCAATCGCGTCTACTTATGGAGACAATGGCTAAGGGCCTGTTATCGCTTTGATGCAGTATTTTAAAATTGACATGCTTACCGTTCCCGGTAAGCAAACCCGCATATTTATACCAAAAAAAAGTGGAACTACAAACAGGAGATATGAATATATGAGTGACATTAAGAATAATTATTCTTAATGTCACAAGAGGAGAAAATAAAATTGCAATTGAAATTGGCTTCAGAATTAGCCTTCAGAATTAACCTTCAGACATCGATTCATCAGCACATAAAACTGCTAAGGCAAGACCAGTCGGGTTTCACTGCCAACCGAAGATTTAATGATATCGACTCGGGTACCTATCTGCTCTTTCATCTCTGAGACATGAGAGATAACCCCAATCATGCGCCCGGTGGATTGCAGATCCATCAGGGTACGAATAGCTAAGTCCAGCGAGTCCTGATCCAGACTGCCAAATCCTTCGTCGATAAACAGAGTATCTAACTTGATCCCCCCGGCATAGGCCTGCACAACATCCGATAAGCCCAGTGCCATCGATAGTGCAGCCATAAAGCTTTCACCACCACTTAAGGTCGCAACGGGGCGCACCTTAGAGGTATAGGCATCTTCGACCTCGAGTTCCAGCCCGGAGGCCTTATTTCCCTTAGCTCTGTCCTCTTTGCGCAGCAAACGATAACGTCCCTTGCTCATCACCTGCAGGCGATGACTCGCCTCAAGCAAGACATCATCGAGTAGTACACTGAGCACGAAACGCTGCAGACTGATCTTGTTGCCGGTATTACCATTGGCCACATCGGCTAAGGTGCCGATAACTGCGTACTCATCTTCAAGCTTCTTAGCTTGTGCATCCGCATCTCTGAGCTGGTTTTGAGTCTGAGTCAGCTGAGTCACTCTACTTTGCAGGACCTGCCAACTATTTTCCGCTTCTTGTTGCTCAATTTGAATTTTCCCTAAACTCGCCTCAACATCGGTAAGCTCTGGCTTAACTTGCTCAGATAACTTTTCATTCAGTTGAGCCAACTGAGTCCGATTAGCAATGCACTCCTGTTGGTACTTGGCAATTCCATCGGCGATTAGCTTAATCTCTTCATTTGATAACAAGGCTTGGGTTAACCCTTGTTTATCACTGAAGCCTGAGGTCGAGAGCTGCGTATTTAACTCGGCTCGCGCCTTGTCACTTTGCTGCTTTGCCTGAGTTAAACTCGACTGAGCGGCTACCTGGGCGGCAGAATGTGCAGCATCTTGCTCAAGCGCTTGAGTGTGGGAGTGACGTATAGAATCTATGGTTTGCTGTAGACCCGCTAGCTCCTGCTGCGCCTGGTTTATCGCCCCGCTCAGCGCCTCCAAGCTAAGGTATTGTTCAGGTATTGCGGCAGAGGCTTGATCCAACTGCCCCTGAAGACTAAACAGGTGATTCTGCACCCCTTGAAAGTATTCCCGCTCAGCTTCCAGTTGAGTCTGTAGCTCCCTCTCCTTTGTCTGCAGTGTTTGTAATTGCAGTCTGAGCTGAGTTAACTCTTGAGCTGCTGAGTCGGCTTGATTGACTTGCAGCTGTAGCTGCTGCAGGTGAGACTGTAACGACTCCAGAGGGTGAGAAGCCCATTCACCGAGTCTCTGCTCATACTCATCTCTAAGCTTCGCTTGCTCCTGTAACTGGGCTTTTAGCCCTTTATAATCGGCTATAGCCTGATTCAATGCGCTTTGTGCCGCTTCACAAGCCAGTTTGCTCGACTCTAAATCATCTTCTGACGGTAGTATATTCTCACTTTGAGCAGGATTTGGGTGTTCAGCGCTGCCACACACGGGACAAGGCTCACCCGGATTTAACTTTTGTGCCAACACACTCGCTTGTCCACGATGCCAGATCAGCTGCATTTGGTCATAAGCATTCTGCTTTTCTTTGGCATCGAGACGAAATTGCTTACCTTGCTCTTCGGCCTGTTTCAACGCCAGTTCGGTTTTACCCGCCTCGCTGCCAGCCAACAGCCATTGATGGTAACGCTCAATCAACTCACCTTGCGCCGTGAGCGCTTGCTGAGCATTAACCTGCTCACCGGCAACTTGCTCTAACTGAGGTACGCGTTGCTCTGCGGCTTGTTTATCGGCTAACAATCCATCTATAGAGGCTTTAGCCTTAACGCCCTTTTCTTTAGCTTGGTCACGGGTATTCGTTGCCAGGCGAAGCTCTTTTTGCAGGCTATCGAGCCCCTGAAGCTGTGGAACTAACTGAGTCAGCTTCTGCTCTTCGCTCTGTGCCAGCTGCTGTTTTTGCTCTAACTCGGCTAAGGTATCAAACTTAGCCTGGCTGAGGATGAGCGCCTGTTCACTGCTCTGCTTGGCAGATTGTGCCCGGGTCACCGAGTGTTGTGCTTGAGTGACTTCTGACTCACGTGCCAGAGAGACATCTAACACCGGCTTGAGTTGCAATGCTTTTTGTCCGTTTTCGAGCCTGGATTGACGCAGTTCGATGCTCTCTTTCTGCTCAGCCAACAAGACCTCAGCCTGTTTCAATCGATCCTGAGCGTCGAAATCATTGACGAGCAACTTGGCAGATTCAAACTGCTTATTGGCATCAATCAGGGCAAGCTTCGCCTTCTCTTTTATCTCTGAGGCTTGAGTTAACTTTGGCGTCAACTCGGTAAGCTCGTTATTTAACGCATCGTCGCTGTCCAGTGACACACTGTGCAACATGCCGTCACGTTTATTGCGATGATCTCTCACCTCATTGCGTATGGCTGATGCCTGAAACTTAAGCTTATCTTCAATCTTGCGATAGATCTGGGTCTGAAATAGCTGGCTGAAGATCTTCTCTCTGTCTTTAGAATCAGCCATCAAGAGTTCACGGAACTTGCCCTGAGGCAATACCATCACCTGACGGAACTGATCGGCATCGAGCCCGGTAAGTTGCTCTATCTCGGCCGTCGCCTCAGATACCTTACTGGCAACAAGCAGATGATCGCTATCATCGCTATCGACCCTATACAGCTGGGCTTCAGGCTTTTGTACCGTATAACCATCACCGCTTTTCTTGGCTCGCTGCTGTTCGGGTACGCGTCTTATTCTGTATTGCTTCTCACCCAGAGCAAAACTAAAGGTCACTTCAGTTAACAGTGTCTCGGCGGCTAAATCGCAGCGCATCTGGCTGCCTTCACGCTCATCTCCGGTGGTCTTGCCATATAACGCAAAACAGATGGCATCGAGAATGGTGGTCTTACCCGCGCCGGTAGGTCCGTTGATTAAAAATAGCGGGTTGCTGCCCAGGGCTGAAAAATCGGTAACCTGTGTCGAGGCAAAGGGGCCAAATGCCGACATTGAGAGTGAAAGTGGTCTCATGATGATTGCTCCCCCTTATGCAGCTCATCGATAGCCTGTACCATGGCTTGCTGCTGCGCGTCATTCATGGACTCGCCCGATACCTGAGAGAAGAACTCGGTAAACATATCCAACTCCCCCTTCTTGATATGATCCCGGCGGATCTCCAGCTGACCGTTATCACTCATCAAGCCGGTTCGCTCCAGGTGTAACACGTTAGGATAAACCGCGCGTAACTTGCCCATGGCATCTAAGATGGCATGCTTATCCAGCAACCTCACCATTAGATAGTCATCACGGTTCGGGTCAGTTTTCCCCGCCTCTAACAGAGACGTTAACTCCCCTTCGACAATCCGCACATCACGTTTAGCTATCAGAGGCAGCAAATCAATCTGCGCTTTACCCTGCTCATCGAGTTCGACTAAGGTGACCGACTTTTTCTGGTGCTGTTCACTGAACGAGTACTTCAGGATAGAGCCTGAATATCGAACCTGCTGCTCCCCCTTGTACTGCGGGCCATGCAGATGACCGAGGGCGGTATAGTTAAACGGGGTGAAAAGTGCTGGCGATATTTTATCAGCCCCACCGATACTCAATGGCCGCTCTGACTCTGACTCGCTGCCGCCATCTAGAAAACAGTGGCTTATCACGACTTTTGGAAGACCTTGGCTGTCATGTTCATGGACCTGTTCGAGTAATGTCTCCATCGCCAGTTCATGGCTGCTTGCTTCGCAGTCAAACACCTGGCGCACCGTCGCGGGATCGGCGTAGGGCAAGCCATAAAACACCGCACTGCCGGACTTTCCTCTTAACGTTATCGGCGACAGCTCTTTATGCAGAGGACCGATAATATGTAAGCCACTGTCAGCCATCTGGCGGGAAGCAAAACCGAGACGTTCATGTCCATCGTGATTTCCGGCAATCATGATCACGGGAAGTTTCATATCATTGACCAGACGATTGACCACATCATCAAGCAAGGCAACCGCATTGGCGGGCGGAATGGATCTGTCATAAATATCGCCGGCAATAATCACGGCATCAACCTCATGTTCTTCGGCGAGCGCAATTATTTGAAGCAATACGTGACTCTGATCGTCGATTAAGCTCTGATTATGAAGTTGGCGACCAATGTGCCAATCGGATGTATGGATAAATTTCATGAAAGTCTCAAAAAGCGGATGAAATACAGAGTATTTTTGTGTCGCTATAGTAAGAAATGTTAACCCAATAGGCAATGATAAGCGTCCCGAGCCCCCCCACCGTTCACGTGTTAAAGCAGCTCAGGGCAAAGACAAGACCATGAACACTCACATCTCGATGTTCGACCAAGATCTGGAGCTATTTCTCCTATTTTTCAATAGTTCCCCGCCCCGAACTCCCGTTTGATCTACTATTAACAATAGGGGGTTTCATCAGATAAAAATAACGCGGAAAGGAGAGATGGAGACCAGCATTTATCAACTGTTATTATTGGGCTCAGCCCTTGCCATAGGATTATTGGTGGGGGTCGAGCGCGGCTGGAGTAACCGCAATATTGCCGAAGGTAAACGTGTGGCCGGGCTGCGAACCTTTGGCCTGATAGGCCTTCTCGGAGGTATATCCGGACTACTGACCTCCCAACTCGGCGCCCTGTTTCTCGGTGTCGCCTTTGCTTGTGTTACGGCGCTGACCGTCGCCGCTTACCTGATCAGCAGCCGCGAGACTTCGGATATTGGCATGACCAGCAATATGGCCATGGTGATTACCTTTCTGCTTGGTGCGCTGGCCGGGCTGGATCAGATTGTTATCGCAGCGGTTTGCGGTGTCGTCACCACCTTGCTGCTACGCTCGAAGCATTTCCTGCACAAGTTGCTGATGCAACTGTCACAAGATGAACTGAACGCCGGACTCAACCTGCTTATTATCTCCGTGGTGCTGTTACCTGTATTACCGGATCAAGGCTATGGGCCCTGGCAGGCAATCAACCCCTATGAGATCTGGTTAATGGTGGTGCTAATCGCACTGATATCCTTCGTCGGTTATTTTATGATCCGCATGTTTGGCGCTCAGCGAGGCATCCTGATGACAGGTTTTGCCGGAGGCTTGCTGTCATCGACGGCGCTGACACTACAGCTGTCACGCCTCTCGCGCGAACACCCGCCCCTGCAACAACTTTGCTCCGTAGGCGTGCTCGTGGCATGCGGTGTAATGTTTCCCCGTATGATATTGGTAGTGGCGTTAATTAAACCTGCCTTAGTGGACGATCTTTTCATGCCTATGGTATTGATGCTCACCGTTGCCTTTACCTGTGCGGCCGCGATATATCGCCATAATGGCAATCATTTGGTGCTCGATGATGTGCAGCCTAAAAACCCGCTGAAACTGGCATCGGCCATGTTATTCGGACTCTTGTTGGTGGTCGTAGCACTGGTTGGACGGGGGATTGTTGAGTGGTTGGGTGAGTCCGGGGTATTTCTGATTGCCATTGCGTCGGGTGTAGCCGATGTCGATGCCATTAACCTGACGCTCTCCAGAATGGCCGGGGAAGATATCTCACACAAAATGGCGGTGCTTGGCATAGTATTAGCGAGTGTATCTAACACCCTGTTCAAAGGCTGTCTGGCGGTGTTTATTGGCGGCGCAGGGATGATACGCTGGATAATGCTACCTTTAGTGCTGACCGCCGCAACCGGCCTGTTGACAATCTGGCTGCAGTGACTCAAGCGTTGCGGCAAACAGTCCCTGACTCCAGCTCTTGCGCGACTAAACAAGCAAACAAATTTTTGTTACTTTTTGCCAAAACTTTGATGAAATCCATATTAGTCACTAATAATTGAAATAATGGGTGCGTTTCTCACGGAATATTGATATCACAGGCATTCTAAAGCCATTTCGGTATTTTCAGGTGTAGGTGTCATGCAGTTTTCTAAGTTTGGTGAAAAATTTAATCGTTATTCCGGTATCAACCGTTTGATGGATGATCTCAACAAGGGCCTGCGCACGCCAGGAGCCATCATGTTGGGTGGCGGCAATCCGGCAACGATTCCGGCGATGCAGGATTATTTTCATCAGGCAACAAGCGAAATGCTGGCAAATGGCGATCTGGTCGCGGCACTGGGGAACTATGACGGCCCACAGGGTAAAAACACCTTCCTAAAGGCCTTAGCAGATCTATTACATGAGACCTATGGCTGGGATATCAGCGAAAAAAATATCAGCCTGACCAACGGCAGCCAAAGCGCATTCTTCTATCTGTTTAACCTGCTGGCGGGAAAGCAGCTCGATGGCAGTCACAAGAAGATACTTTTACCTCTGGCGCCCGAGTATATCGGTTACAGTGATGCGGGTTTAGATGATGATATTTTTGTCTCCTACAGGCCGGAGATTGAGCAGTTAGATAACCGCATGTTTAAATACCATGTGGATTTTGAACAGTTAACAGTGGATGAGTCTGTAGCGGCTATCTGTGTTTCCCGACCAACCAACCCCACGGGTAATGTGTTGACCGACGCAGAGGTAGCTGAATTAGACAGATTAGCCAGGGCTAATGATATTCCGCTAATCATCGACAACGCCTACGGTACCCCCTTCCCCAATATCATCTTCGAAGAGGTCACCCCCTTTTGGAACCGCAACACCATATTATGCATGAGCCTGTCCAAACTCGGCCTTCCGGGCGTACGCTGCGGTATCGTGATTGCCAATGAAGAGACCACTGCGGCACTGACCAACCTTAACGGCATCATCAGTCTGGCCCCAGGCGGTTTCGGCCCCGCGATTGCCAAACATATGATTGAGTCGGGTGATCTATTGCGCTTGAGCGAAACGGTCATCAAGCCTTTCTACAAAGAGAGAGCTGAGTTTGCCGTCTCCCTGTTGCAACAATCTATCAGCGACAATCGATTCAAGATCCATAAGCCCGAAGGTGCCATGTTCCTCTGGCTATGGTTCGATGAGTTACCGATCACCACCATGGAACTGTACGACAGACTAAAAGCACGAGGTGTGTTGATTGTACCGGGGGAGTACTTCTTCTTCGGCCAATCGGAACAATCTGAGGAAAAATGGGACCATGCCCACCAATGCCTGCGGATGAACTATGTGCAGGATGAAGCCAAGATGCGCGATGGGATAGCGATTATCGCAGATGAGGTGAAGAAGGCTTATGCCCAAGCCTAGGCCGTGCCACCAAATGGGATAACTTGCTCGCTAGCAAGTTTCATATAGCTTTAAGTGGGTTCATTTCGCGGAGTTGGTACTTGGTTTGGCTTCCTGAGTACCAAGGTTTCATTGGTGTTTTGCTTGCAGCAGGTGCTGTATAGGACATACGAATGTCGTGAAGGCAGGATGCCTAAGAACGACCTTAAGTGAAGATACGTCTTCGGGATGGTGAATAGAAACCTCTGGTTTCAGTGCTTATGAACGAGAGGCATGGATGCCAAACTGGCTGTTAAACATGGATGTTGTTGCAGCGAGCCACTGAAGTATCTGCACATCCCCGCCGGCAGGCGTTAAATAACCATGAAGGTACGACCTTCAAACACACTACCCAATACAAATAAACTAAAACAAATAACTAAAACAAAAAATGTAACCAGCCTTCATTCGAAGGCTGCCACTATCTATAACGAACCAAACAAATCTATAGCCAAGCAAACAAATCATACTGCTCTGACAGCAGTTTCACACTCATGGCAACGGACATGACAACCACCAGCGGCTTGATGATTTTCGTGCCCTTGGTAAGTACCAGTCGTGAGCCCAAAGTAGCCCCTAGTGCCTGGCCGATGAGCATGATGCCGCCAAGCATCCAAAACACCTTGCCGCCAATGGCGAAGAAGATAAGGGATGAAATGTTGGTCGAGAAGTTAAGCACCTTAGCGTGGGCAGTCGCCTTTGCCAGACCAAAACCCGCCAGAGAGACGAAGGCTAAGGCGAAGAAACTACCGGTGCCAGGGCCGAAGAAGCCATCGTATAAGCCCACGGCTAAAGCGGCGGTGAAAGCGAACAGGGTTGGCGTGAGCACCCTATGCCTGTCCTCCTCACTGATATTCTTAGAGAACAGAAAGTAGGCTCCGATAGCCAGCATCAAAAACGGCAACAGGACTTCAAGAAAGGCGGTGTCTATCTGTTGTACCGCAATAGTACCTAATGCTGAGCCGATAAAGGCGCAGAGTATGGCGAGCTTCATCTCCCCAAGCTTGACCATCCCCTTGTGGACGAAATAAAGGCTGGCAAAGAAACTGCCACCGCAGGCCTGTAGCTTATTGGTCGCTAAAGCCGCCGTCGGAGGCAACCCTGCCCACATCAGGGCCGGGATAGTAATTAAGCCTCCACCGCCGGCGATAGAGTCAATAAACCCCGCTAAAACCGCTACGGCGAACAGTAATGTGATGAGTTCATAGGAAAGCTCGATTGACATGTTTATTTATTGTTTTCTTATTTATGAATGCCGCTATTAGACGATGTTTGCACCCTAAAGGCAAAGGAGTTATCTTCCCTTGTGCGTGAGAAAAACTCGCCCACAACCTCAACCCTACGTCTGGCCCTTAAATACGAGAACCTTAATGCATAGCTCATTACCGCCACTAAATTCGCTACTTGCCTTCGAGTCGGCTTCGAGACACCTGAGTTTTACCAAGGCTGGCAGTGAACTTTTTGTCACACATGGCGCGATAAGTAAGCAGATAAGGGGTTTAGAGGAGTATTTAGGTGTGCCGCTATTTTTAAGGCAACACAGAAAGCTGGTACTCACCGACGAGGGGCTACGTTACCTGCCGCAGATACAGACGGCGCTGCAAACCATCAGTCATGCGACCGATGAGATTAAGTCTCAACAGATGCTCACACAGAGTCTGGCAATTAATGTATTGCCCAGCCTGACGATTAACTGGCTTATTCCCAGGATGGAGGAGTTTAAACAGCGTTATCCCCATCTCTATGTCGACCTCTCCATCGGAGACTTTACTCTGGACTTCGACAAGAGCCCCTGTGATATCGCCATAAGGAGTGCCACTGTCGCGCCTCAAAATTGCAACTACATCAAGTTGATGGATGAGGACCTTTGCCTGGTGTGCTCTCCTCAAATAGCGAACAGGCTGAACACTCTGGATGATATTAACCGGATGACACTTCTGAAGCACACCACACGCCCGGAGCTTTGGCCCTACTGGTCAGAAAAGGTTGGCTTATCTTTAACAACAGATAAGAAGTTCGGTATGGAGCACTTTTACATGCTGAGTCAGGCTGCGGTTAGCGGCATGGGAGTGGCCCTGATCCCTCGATTTTTTATCGAGGAGCAACTGGCCGATGGTAGCTTAGTGATCCCCTTCGATTCGGTTTTTTCCAGCCCCTATACCTATTATGTACTGACCCCGAAGTCAAAGAACTTGCCGCTGAAAGCCAAGGCTTTTATAGACTGGCTATTGGAAATTTTTGCCCCCTATAGAGTCTAATTATCATAGCTCGTAGCTCAGTCAAGCATAAAAAAGAGAGACACAAACAGCGCCTCTCCTCATTAACATTTGAGCATGAGTTACACTAAACACCCAACGACATCGAACGCTTCCTGGTAATTAATGCCTTGAGCGACATCAAATTCAAAGTTTAATACCTTCAGGCAGGTATCGAAGGTCTTTTCCCCAAACCACTGCTTATCGAATGAGTTAAGCGCCTGAATTATGCCCTCCTGGCCGCCGTCGCCCTGCAGCGAAACAGGTGCTAATGTCGAGATAAAGCTGGCAACCAAGCCATAGAGATCTTTTTCCGCCTCACCTTCGGCCGCCCATAATTTAGGGTCAGCATATCGGCTGGCATAGTGACTGGTCGCAATATCCAGCCCAATGCCGAAGTTGACTAATATGGCCTTCTCTTGATTACAAATAATATTCTTGGGGCAGATAGCACCGTGATAAATATCCATCTGATGCATATATTGCAGACCGGTCAGTAACTGAGTAAACCACATAACCGGCTGCCCCAGCTGAATATCTGACAGCTCATCGAGTGAAACGCCATATTCCCAGGAGCGGGCAATAAACAACTCTTCACTTTGGGGGAGTTGACCAAAGGCCAGTACATTTTCGACATGTGGATGGTGCAACTTAGATAAACTGCGATAGAGGTTATTCAGTGTCGGCCAGTTTGACTCGACCTTGCTGTATACCGACACGCCGCACTGGTACTGCCCCTGTATGTGCCTTGCTCGCCAGAATTGGCTGTGCTGAGTCGCCGCAATAAACTGCTCGAGTCGATAATGATGATCGACTATCGCTCCGACGGTTATCTCCAGCTTTTCAGGCAGAGTATCGCACACACCGTTATCGATAAGCGCAGACAGATCGCACCGAAGTGCATCGAGGTCGACTGTGCCCCCTTTGGCAGCCACCTGATACCACTGATAGATTCGAGGCTGTTTCGTCTGCTCGGCTAAGGCTAAGAAGCCTTGGGCATAGGCCTGAATGTCTTCACCGGTATTGAGAGTATCCTTAATATCGATAAATTCGACATCGCCCATATCCGATACGAAGACACAGTTACTGGTCCACCCGCCGACGGTAAAGCCACGACGGTGAATTTGCTGTAACCCGGAGACCGAGCGCCTTAAGATTTCAAGCAACTGGTAGGTTGTCAGGGTCTCTGTTTCCAATACATTCAATGGCACACCACGTGGCATACGGATAGGAAGTACTAACTGCTCTCCGTCTTGAATGAGCGGAGCACAATAGGGCACACCACTGCAACCGGTTAGGGCTTGCAGACGTTTAAATTCAGCTCGCAGTTGAGCCTCATGATTTTGTGACTGGATCTGATCGGTAAACTGAGTCGGAATAAGAATTTTAAGTAACCATGGCGCGGTCCAGTCTCCCGGGTTGTATTCCGCCTGCCAAACTTCCAGTCCACTCTGAATGAAGAGACATTTGAGTTTAGTAAAATCCTGAATTTTATTGTTTCGCTGCTCGACCAAGGCAACCTGACCTATGGTTTTAAGCACCATCTCTTTCTGCTCATCGGTGACTTGATGGCTACGTGGCGCAGTGAGTCCCCACTCCTTGGTTAACGCAGCGACAATCTGCTTTGGCGTATAGATGCTCAGGGATCCTTGCTGTTTTTCAAGCTCAATCTCTTCACCTTTGCGGCCGGTAATAAATACCATACCCTGACACCAGGGGGCGTAGACACCGACAGGAATTTTATGCTTAACATTACCCGCAAGAACCCGGGCAACATAGTTAGCTTTTGCTAAGCTGTTATCGACTTCGCGGCCATCGAGTGACCAGGCATGCAGGCCCGCATCCAGTCTGCCAATATAGCCCTTAACGTCGACAACATAGACCCCCCACTCGCCTATAACGAGCGCATCGACCTCCATTGCCTGACCCGATTTTGTCGGGATCTCCACATTAGTCAGCAAGATATAATTTTCCGGCAGCTCGGAGGCCAGTAATGAAAATGCCCAACGCTCGGCATCGTTCACCGGCGTCCCGAAGCTTATCTGTTTTGCCATTCTCTTCTCCCTCTGTGGCATTTACCTGACATGAAACCAGCAGTTATAATCGCTAAAAACTTGTCACATCCAGGTTTCATCATTGATGACCCAATTGCGTCCAATGATGAATTACAGACATAAAAAAAGCCACCTAAATGGTGGCTAAATTCAAAATATATCAGCTAACTAGATCTACTAAAAATACTTAATAGACACATCGAATAACACCACCAGAAAGTGGCATCTATCGGGACAAGAGGCAGATATATTAGTGCTTACAGTCGTCGCTACATTCATGCTCGTCATCGGCGAATTCATCATCACCCTCTTGATGTTGCATGACTCCCCAACCGTCGGTTGCACCGCCAAATTCGCCGGCAAACTCATTGAGTTTAACTTCTTGGTCGACGATAGCCTGGTACTCAGGAACCATATTGATACACACGATCAGTTCCCACTTACCGACTTCATCATTCAGATGAAGTTCCATCTCACCTTCAAGCTCAGACTTAGCCAGCTCTTCGGTTGCAGATTCTGCATCTCTTTGGTCGTCGAAAACAAGGAAGAAATCAACATCGAGTTGCTTAGTCAGATCGATGCCCGCATCAGCCATCGCTGCCAGCATTTTGCCATTATCATCATCTGGGAATTGCATAATTTACTCCGTCCGCTCTATTCTGCCGCTACAATCTTGACTGAAGTATCGTTGAATGAAACCACTTCACCCGCACGAACCTTCTTACGTTTACGGGTTTCAACAACACCGTCTACGGTCACCATACCTTCACCGATAACGAATTTTGCTTCTCCGCCGCCGCCAACCATAGCTTCGACCTTCAAAATTTTATATAGCTCTATGAACTCTTCACCAGGCAATAATGCCAAAGTCGCAATTTGTGCTGTCACACGATTTACCTTTAATCAAATTTCTCACGGGATTATAGCACTCACAGGTAAACAAACTATATAAGAATGCATTAAGGAATGGCGAGTATCAAAATATGGGGATTGAAGCTTATAAGGAGAAGAGGTATCTGACAGGTGAAGTTAACGAGAAAGTTATCGAACTAAGTTAGCTTGTTCTCTCCTCGCTGAGTAAGCCGTAACTACAATCATCAATCCAGATATCGTCGACTTTATAGTTATCTCTGAGTATCCCCTCTAATTGAAAACCGTTTCGTTCCAGTACTTTGGCTGAAGCCACATTAGCTTTGGCACAAAGAGCGATAAACTTATGGACACTGAAACTAAGGACTGCCCAGTCTATGACAGCTTTTAGACTCTCAGTTGCATAACCTTTTCCTTGGCCTTTTGTCGCTAGCATGTAGCCCACCTCGGCATGCCCAAAATCTAGGTTTTTACAATAGAGTCCGGTAAAACCGATAAAGCGACCCGTTTCCAACTCTTCGATGACTAAGGTTAACCAATCTCCGGAGCTATAGGACCAGGGGGCCAATCTATGCTCGAACTTTTCCTTCAGGGTCTCGATATCATCGGGCCGTCTGACAAATTGATTTATCATAGGGTCTTGGTGAATCGATAAAAAGTCGCTCCAATCATCACGATTCAAGGAGCGAACTTTTAATCTGTCGGTATAAAGCTCGAGCATAATAAATAACCCTGTAAGGTTATTAACCGCGGCTGGTTACTTCAAGCAGGTGATAACCAAACTGAGTTTTAACTGGTCCCTGAACTTCATTTAGCGGTGCACTGAATACCACCTCATCAAACTCTTTAACCATCATTCCTGGGCCGAAAGAACCCAGATCGCCACCTTGAGCACCCGATGGGCAAGATGAGTTAGCTTTAGCCACATCACCAAAATCGGCGCCAGCCAAAATCTGTTGCTTAAGCTCTTCACACTGAACTTCAGTACTTACGAGTAAATGTCTTGCAGTGGCTTGTACCATGTTATAACTCCTAACGTAAATTACGTTTGCTCGCCCACTATCGTGGTCAAAGCAAATGAACTAAAAATAAACCCAGCTAGTATAAAACATTCGCTGGGTTTAAAAAGCATTAATATGAATAACCTGAACTAATATGAACAACTGAACAAAAGTTCAATAGTTCCGGCTAAACGAAGAGTCGACGACTACTTCTGAGTTTCAACCCAATGATTTATCTTCATCTCCATCACGGCCATAGGCAGAGAACCTGAAGTCAATACTTGGTCATGGAACGATTTCAAGTCGAACTTATCACCTAAGGCTTTCTCAGCTTCGGCTCTCAACGACAGGATCTTTAACTGGCCAACTTTGTACGATAAGGCTTGACCTGGAATGGCCATATAACGCTCGACCTCGGCAATGATGTCCGACTCGGCCATGGGCGAGTTATCTTTCATGTACTGAATCGCTTGCTCACGTGTCCATCCCTTAGCGTGCAGTCCCGTGTCGACAACCAGACGCATAGCGCGAAGCATCTCATCGGATAACTTACCAAAGTATTGATAAGGGTCTTCAAATAAGCCCATTTCAATACCTAAGTATTCAGCGTAAAGCGCCCATCCCTCTTCGAAGGCCGTATAGCCACCGAAACGTTGAAATTCTGGTACACCCGAAAGCTCTTGCTTAATGGCAATTTGGAAGTGATGTCCCGGCGCCGCCTCATGCAGAGAAAGCGTAGTCATTCCCCATTTAGGCTGTGCTTTTAGGTTGAAGGTATTAATATAAAACACCCCCGGACGCGTGCCGTCAACCGCTGGCGACTCGTATGATGCCCCCGCAGCTGACTGCTCACGAAAGCTCTCTACAGGCTTAACCACATAATCAGCCTTAGGCATAATATTGAAGTATTTAGGCAGCTCCGCATTAATCTTATCTTTAAGCGTCATATAGCCGTCTATTAAGCCCTGGCGTTCAGTGAAGAAATACTGAGGTTCAGAAGACAATGAAGCAAAAAATGCCGTTAAATCGCCTTCAAACTTCACCTGCTGACGAACCTTGTCCATCTCGGACAGAATACGGGCAACTTCGCCTAAACCAATTTGGTGGATCTCATCGACTGACATAGTCGTCGTCGTGTGTGAGTTAGCGAGATGCTGATACCAGACTTTACCATTTGGTAGCCCCCACCACCCATCACTGGCTCGAGCAACCGGCAAGTAACTTGTTGCAAAGTATTCTTTCAACGAGGTTAATGCAGGCAATAGATCGTCATTAATCAGCTGAGTGTACTTTGCTGTGATCTCATCTTTTTGTGCTTGAGTAAAGCTTTCCGGCAAATTGTTCACCGGCGTATAAAACAAACTATCACTGGCCTGATTTACCAACTGTGCTTCCAGTTGAGGAATGATGCGCTCAACCAAGATTCGGGGCAGGACAACTTTACTTTTTATCCCCTCATCCATTCGCGCTTGTGCAAGCTTAGTCCAGTTGATAAAACCAGAGAGACGAGAAGCCCAATTATCGTAATCTTCTACCGTATTGAAAGGCTGAGCACTTTCACCACTGCCGAGTTGTACCATGCTTATCACAGTACTGTAGAACTGATTCATAGGCATAAAACGTGACGGGAATGTTTCATCGACTAAGGCGACATTGCGATCATAACTAAACATGTCGTAGCTTAACTGTAGAGCGGGAGAGAGCTGGCTTCTATCAATCTGTTCCACACGTTTCAAATAACTGGTATTAAACTCGTGGCGGGCTTTAAGGTACTCATCGGTCAGATCACCACCGAACTGGTCATTGTAGTCGTTAACACCAACAAACGTCGCATAGATAGGCTCAAGTTTTAGGTAGTCATTAAAGAAATTATCCACGAGGGTCAAATAAGCCTGCTCGACAGCCTCACTCTTAATCGCTTGACCTTCTTTTGCTTGGTTATTTTGTGCTATTTCCGCTTGTGCGTTAACAGACACCCCAGTTGCTTTTTCACTATCTGAACAAGCTGTTAGGCCTAGTACCAATCCAATCGATACCGCAAGTAAAGCTCTTTTCATTAAATCCCTCTCTCTAATATTCTGTGCAAATGCTTGTTATTTTCTATACTTATAGCAATTGATAAAACTTGATCGTGTGATTAGCCCCCCTAAAAGTTTGTGCTAATGGGAAAGGAGTAACCAATGATCTATTCTTTTCGTAACTCAGGATTCAGAGACCCTGAGACTGGTGTCTATAACCAAACCTACTTTATGGAGGTCTTTAACCGTGAGTGGCATCGCCATATAAGAGATCACCAAAGTTTGGCGTTATTGTATCTTTGCCCGCACATACATGAAACAGTTAAGCAACCTCATTTGCTTGAATTTTTTATGAAGCAAGTACAAGAAGCCATTCTCAGGACAACAGATCTGGTGGCGCGACTCAACAATAACAGCTTTGCATTAGGTTTATTCAATATCGATGAAACAGGCACACAAGTGGTGTTGCAACGAATTGAAGACAAGATTAAACAGTTCAACCTTGAATATGGTAAACAACATACCAGCCATGTTGATTATGAATTGGCCGGCTGCATCTGCACGCCAGAACAAGATCTCAATATTGAGATCATATTTAAAGATGTTGAGAGTCTAAGCCATGAGTTGGGACGTGAGAAAAACAAAAACATTGAGCTTAGGCACTTACAATAAGTATCAACAGAGTAAAATTTGGTTAAAAAAAAGGCCCCTTTCGGGGCCTTTTTCTGGAACAAATTTACAAAGTTACGTTGTGAATTCGAGCCTTCTCTTTAATGTAAGAGATATAACCTTTCGCTGAACGGGCAGTCTTATCATCTTTAATCGCTAAGTTACAGCGCTTATAAGCGGACTTGTATTGCTTAAGATTAAGATAGGCCAATGCCAATTCAAACTGCGCTTCTCCTGGGTGCTTAATGCCGGCATCTAGTGCCTTCTTAAGAACAGGAATAGCTGACTTAGACTTGCCATCGAGGGAGAGAATTCGCCCCTGACGCAGGTAGTACTTACCATTATTACCAGCTTCAGCCGCTTTGCCGTAATACAGCGCCGCTTCTTTAAGCTCTTTAGCGTTATGATAGAAACCGGCTAAAATCGCAAGAGTCTTCTCTTCCTCTTTTATCAGGCCAGATTTCATATGCTTTTCATAGATCTTTGCAGCGCGGTATGGCGAACCATTCTGTGCAAGCAGTTGAGTCAAACGAGTAATGTTACCCGCAGTCTCTAAAAATCCATTCTTATACGCTAAATCATAAGTGGCAAGTGACTTGGTGTACTTTTCAGTCATCAGGTAGAACTGAGCTAACTGAACCCATAGACGTTTATCGTCCTGGAAAAGTGGCACCATGGTCTCTAACACTTTAACCGCTTCAGGATACTTCTTTTGGTTGAAGTAAGCCGTTAGCTTCATCTGGTACAAGCCTTTATCGGGTTTGTCACTGATGGCTAAGCCTTTGTCTGCAACCTCAAGAACTTTATTCCAGTTCTTCTGTTCAGAGTATGCGATACCGATACGACGGTATATCTGAGCTTCTTGTTTACAAGTAAACTCCATCCATCTGTAATAATACGGAATCGCTTCTTTAAACTTCTTCTCTTGCAATAAGAGATCGGCATATAGACGCAAAGTCGCAGCAGTGTCAGTTCCACCTAATACATCAAAATCGACGGCAGTCTTGAGATACTTGATTGCCGTGCCCATCTGAGACTTCTCTGCATAAAAGTTACCCAACATACGGGCAATATACGCTTTATCAAAGTCATGACGAGGATCAGCTTCAAGTAATACCTCGATAGCAGCGTCGATGTCGCCCTCTTGGTAAGCTTTGAAAGATTTTTGCACTTTCTTGGCTGAGGATTGACCAACAGCTTTAGACTTACGCGTGTCGATTTCACATTTTTCAGCGGCATTAACTGCTGGTACCAGAGCTAAACTTCCACCTAAAGAGAGCAGTAAAGTTGCTGCAATACTAGTCGATTTAAAACTGACTTTACGCATCGTTATCTGCCTCCTTTATCTAAGGTGAAGTCAAGTTGAACAGCCATACCAGGTTGCTTCAATGCTTTGCCATCTACGATCTTAGGTTTGTACTTCCACTTTTTAAGCGCACGTTTTGCTTCTTTGTTAAACAAACGCTTCGGTTCAGCCTTAATGATTTTCACATCTTCAACACCACCGAGCTCATTGATCGTAAAGCTAAGTTGTACCCAACCCTCTTTACCATCACGTGCTGCTGCTATTGGGTACTGAGGCTCGATTCGAACGATAGGTGTAGCATCACCGTCACGTGTCATCATGTTACCCAGTTTAAAGCCTGTACTGGCTCCCCCTGCTGCTACACCACCCATGTTAAATGACATATTTGTATCTATGTCAGATGAACTGTCAGGCGGAGTCACATCCGGCTTAGGTGGCTGCTCCGGCGGCGTTGGCGGCTTCGGCTTAACCCTTGGTTTTTTCTGTGCTGATGCATCATCTTTGTTCATGGTAATTTCAATGACAGGTGTTTCTGTCGAGGCATCGTGGCGGGTTGGACCGCCACCTACCAAAAACGCCATGAAAACAAACAAAGCAAAAGTCACAGCACCACCAATGATGAATGATACTATTCCTCTCAGCATATTATTCGTTCCCCGCCGATACAGATATCTTATCGATACCCGCCGCTTTAACGTTATCCAACACCTTAACCACTAAGCCATGTTTCGCTTCCTGGTCGGCCTGAATAAGTACAGCAGCTTCAGGTGCTTCTGCAAGCATACGTTCTACGTTTGCAGTCACACGTTCGATATCAACCTGACGATTTTCCATCATGATGATGCCAGTCTTGCTCACACCAATGAAGATGTTAGCTGAAGGCTTCTTCGTCGCTTGAGACGCTTCAGGCTTGTTATAGTCAAGACCCGATGGTTTAACAAACGATGTTGTTACAATGAAGAAGATAAGCATGATAAACACGATGTCGAGCATCGGTGTCATATCAATCTCAGCTTCCTCTTCTACGCTAGAATGCTTTCTACGTGCCATGTTCAATCTCTCTCTAGTGGTGCGGCAGACTGTCTTTTAGCTTAGCTAAACTGATTTTCATTTTTGCGTCCAGACGAGTACTAAAAAATACTCCAGATAACGCAGCAACCATTCCAGCCATCGTCGGCATGGTCGCCATTGAAATACCAGCTGCCATCATACGAGCATTACTCGTGCCATGAACTGCCATCACATCGAATACTGATATCATACCGGTTACGGTACCTAGCAGACCTATCATAGGACAGATAGCAACTAAGGTTTTGATAAGCAGCATACGTGCCGTTAAATCTTGCTTCGCTTGGGATACCCAAGCTTCACGGATGCGGTGTGCATACCAAGAGGTTGAATCCTCTCTCGCTTCCCATGCGCTAATGATTGCTTTGTGCTCTTTTGGTGATACCCAATTAAGATACCAGTAGCGCTCAAGCATCAATACCCACATGACAAACAATACAGCAGCCACTAACCAGAGGACGTCGCCCCCGGCGGCCATGAAGCCCCTGACGGAATCCCAGATATCCATCAGGAATAACATTAGGCTTTCCTCTTCTCAGCGTGTGAAGCAACAATTCCCGCACTTTGCTCTTCTAGAACTTGTACGATTGACTTACTACGTGCAATAACAACAGCATGCATAAGCATAAGCGGTAGTGCAGCAACCAGACCTTGAACCGTAGTCATAAGTGCCATAGAGATACCACCAGCCATAAGCTTAGGATCACCCGTACCGAACAACTGAATGCTCTGGAAGGTTGCAATCATACCGGTTACGGTACCAAGCAGACCCATCATAGGTGCGATAGCAGCCAAAACCTTGATGATAGAGATACGAGTCTCAAGCGCTGGCGTCTCTTTCAGAATCGCTTCATCAAGTTTCAGCTCAAGCGTTTCAACGTCAACATCTTTGTTGTCCTGGTAAGCCTTGAGTACACGACCGAGTGCGTTGTTACCTGGATTTTCCAAGTCTTTACGCTGACTGTTAACTTTAGCACCAACAACACCAAGCGTGATTAGACGCTCGATAGAGATTAGAGCACCGAGAATAAGTAGACAGATGATGATGTAACCAATGGTTCCACCTGCTTCGATACGCTCTTCGATAGTAGCCTTCTGAGTAAAGATGTTCAGTAGCACACCTTTAACCGGGTCAATATAAAGCTTAGCCGCACCAGAAGTTGTACCTTCAAATGGTGCAACTGTCTTAACTTGGTAGCTGTCAGGTTGCTGCGAAAGCTCCTGAATCAAACCTAGGTCTGCGTTAAATACAACGTACTTACCATCGGCTAAAAGGTTGAATGGGCCAACACGAGTGATTGTTGTGTTACGAACACTACCATCGATATCGGTAACCGCGCCTTCGAACTGAACGACCTTGCCAGACTCAGCCATTTCGAACAGCTGCTCTTCCCAGAAACGCTCTAGCTCGTCGATTTTTGGTAACTGCTTACGGGCACCAAGGTCGGCGATGAAAACATCACGGCCTGGGTACTGTGCAGAGATGTTAGAACCCGCTAGCTTACCAGCGAAATCACCTGCATCACCTTTAACAACACCAAACATCTCACCCAAGTCACCTTGAGCTGTTTTAAGATCTTCTTCTAACTGACCGATTTTACGTTCGTTATCCAAAAATGCCTGGTTTAAGTCTTTACCACGCTGTCTTTCGGCAGCGAGTGCATTTTTTTCACGCTTAAGAATTGCGGCTTTATCGCCACGCTCATTCTTAAACTCTTGCTCGCGCTTCTTGTTTGTTTTAGAAGCATTTGCGCGGTCTGTTTGAACCTGCTTAAGAAGCTGGTCAATAGACTTAGGTGCGTCAGCTGCGCTAGCAATACCTGAAGATAATGACAGGGTTGCAGCAACGATTGCTGTAGTAATTAACTTCTTCATTATTGTGCAGCCTCCGCAGCAGGAATTGGTAACGAGAATAGATCCGGTGCACCCTGTTTACGTGCAATTCGAATACCTTTGGTGATTTCACGAAGATAGCTATCTTCTAGTTGATCCCAACCTTTAGTTTCATCGTTATACATCCAAGCTAATCTACCGTCTAAGCTCTGAGCATAAAGGGCAACACGGCCTAAGTTAAAGAAATCAACCAAGACTTCTTTACCATCAAGCTCTAACTGACCAGTTTTAACTGCGATAAAGCCGCCGTATTCACGCTCGATGCTGTAAGCATCAAGAATAAGACGATACTTTTCAGCCAGTGTAACTTCGGCGCTGTTAAGAAGCGTTTTAAGATTGTTTACACGCTCAATACGCGTCTCTGTGTTGAAAGGAAGATCTAGCTGAACAAACTGTTCTAGCGCATCAACCATTTTAAACATTAGAGGAACAACACCTTGACGAAGTGCGTCAACGCCGTTGATGTCATCTTGAATTGATTTCATAGTAGCTTCTTGGTCTGCAACCAGACCTGCTACGTAATCGTTATAAGACTTTAGTGATTCACGCTCATCTGCAACTGAACCATACTCGAACACCATGTCCTGAGCTTGGTCAAAGTACTTATCTACTTTCTTTTGAGATGTTGCTGCTTCAGCGTGAATTTTGCTGTCAGCCTTCTGAACGTCAGAAAGAGGATCGGCAATCACTAAGTTACTGCCGGCTAAGGCTAGTGCGCCCACGAGCGCTGTAGCGATTTTTGTTTTATTGCTTACCTTGGACATAGTTCCCAACCAATTTGAAGTAAAATTAAAAAGGTTTAACTTATTAACAACATGGAGTTCTGCTTATATTTGCAGGAATCTCCAGTTTATAAGTATGTCTTTCTCTTGTGATTGTTAATTATTATCTTATTTTTCTACGCCGTCAAAGGCGTAGCACCGCTGGCATCATTTCACAAAATGTTGACCTGTGTCAACAATTGAAGCGGTCTAAAACTAGTAGAAAACGAGCTTAAAGGATGGAAAACAAGCAAAAGGGAGTTTTTTAGACAACTAAGTAAAAAGCACATTAACAAGAGACTAATAAAAAAAACCACAACCCACCCCTTAGTGATTGTTTTTACTGTCATTTAAGTTGTTAACACTATATTTCCAGATTTAACATACCATTAACGAAAGCTGGTTATACCAGTATACATTTACATTGCTATACCGGGTAAATTATTGTCAAAACCATCCTAATTATACCCTTTAATCTTATGTCGCAAAGCGCAAATCAGCTGTTCAACCACAGATCACACATTCTCAATAAAAGAGACGTGAGGCAATCAAGAGTTTAAACATTAAGATCACGAGTATAGACCATCCTTAGATGAACTATTGTTTTGTTATCAATAAATTCCAGCCCAAAACATCCCTGTTTTCATCAATGACCGATGAAAGGTGGTCCAATGAAGCATCATGCAGTGAAATCAGATTAATAATCTCCGCTAAAGAGCTCTCAGATTGCGCCGCATCGGCCAATTCAGATAGCCTTACATAGAGGGTTTTTAGCTGTTGTCTTGCAAACTCAATATAGTTCTGCTTTTTATCCATTTTCCAAAACAAGCCAGTCTGAAATAGAGTTGCGACATAGTTTAATAGCTCGCAATCTTTAAGGGCCTCTTCGTCCCGTTCGGCCAGTATACCGATCGACGTATTTAGCTGCTTCCTGAGGGCTTCACAGCTCTGGTCTTGCTTGGCTCTATCTAAATCCTGTTTACTCTTCACCTCTCCCATTTTGTCAACTATCCCACTGAGTAAATTGAATATATCTTCAATTTCATCAGATTTAATTAATGACAATATTCGACGGTTTCGTCTTAAAATTAGCGAGTTCTTATGGTGCATAACTAAAGCTAGTCGCCCTTTAGTGCGGAGCACCCTTAACGCTTCGGGGACCGCTTTTTTAAGATTGGCATATTCAATTCCAAACTGGGATATGACCAGCTCAAATTGTCCATCCTCAAAAGGAAGTTTGATGCAGTCAATATTTGATAATAATTTTATATTAAGGTTCTCAGCCAGCTTAACTGAGCTAATATCTGTCTTAATATTCGCCAGATCGACACCTATCACCTCGCCCTCAACTGACCGATTTTTCAGATAGTCGCTCATCATTAAGGGTAAAGCACCATTACCCGTCGCGATATCCAGTACTTTAAAGTCACTTGTTAACTCTGCGAACCTAGGTGTCCATATATCATTTAGCACGCCGGTATAATTACTGGTAAAGCTCTCACCAAAAGAGGTCAAATGCCCCTGTTCCCAATAATCACTCCAATGGTTATTCATACTACACACTCTCGTTATTGTAATTATTTGAAGATAATACAGAAAAACACTAAAAAAAAAGACCCTTGCGGGTCTTTTTTCAATTTAAATACTATATTAAGAAGAACTTAGTTAGATACTATGTTTAGAACTTAATTGTATAAGAAGCTTTATATTCGCGACCGTAGTTGTTATATAGCTCAGGGTTCTCATACTTCCCTTTAGAACTCAATACTGGATCTTCATCAGTCAAGTTATTCACACCAACCATGACGATACCAAAGCTACCAATATCATAAGTGTATGAAATATTATGAATTAACCATGAATCACGCTCATCCATAGTACCGTCTGATCTTTCTTCTTCTGTACTCGAAGTGTAATTCATGTTCCAACCAACACGGTGATCTCCCATGCTGTATGTTGTAGTAAACACAGACTTATAATCAGGCTGATCATTCGTACCGGCAGTATCCACTAACTTCAACTCACCATCAACACTTTGCTCTTCATCGTAGCTAAGAACAAAACTGTTAGACCAGTTAAATGCGAAGTCACCCATCTCAGTTTCAACATTTGCATTTAAACCAACATCAATACCTTCGATAGTGAAACCAGAACCGTTATCATAACCAGTACCTACTTCTAATACGCGACCTAATGATCCATCAGTAGTTGGAGCTCGGTCTACATAGAATGTATCAGTTGTTGCAATCGAACCATCATGAATACCCTCGATAACAGCTTCTGTACTACGAGTACTAATAACATCTGTAATATCAAGCTTAAAGTAATCAACCTTCATACCAAAGCTATCAGTAATATCCCATGCAACACCTAAGTTTAGGTACTCTGAACTCTCTGGACCTAATTGGTCATTGGCACTATACCAGGTATCAACCTGTCTCTCATCACAACCTGCACTACCTGTTGCGTCACACATAGGTAGATCTCTAGCGTCCTCGGCACTGAACGAAGTTGCCGCGTAGAGTTGGTCTAGTGATGGTGCGCGGAATGCTTCAGAGTAAGAAGCACGAACCACTACACTGTCAAGAGCCTGCCAACGAACAGAAGCTTTAGGAGATAAGTTGCCACCAAAATCACTGTAGTCATCGTAACGAGCAGCTAGGTTAATTTCAACTGAATCAACGACTGGCATTGCGACTTCATAGAAGAAAGCAGTTACAGAGCGATCACCACCTGCAGAGTTACCAGCGGATCCACCGATTAAGCCCGCTTCAGATTGAGCATCATAAACTGATGAATAATCTTGAGTGAAATATTCCATGCCTGCGTAGTGAGCAATTTCGCCACCCGGTAGTTCGAACGCATCAAAACCAATACCCGCATTATACTGGTGGAATATTGCCTTATTTTGAGTCAAGGTTGTCGCTTTCATATTAGCAACGCCTTGCTCTGAACCTAGATCGATTCCATTCGCGATGTTGTGGGCTAATCCACCTTTACTTAGGTAATACTCACCAATATCTTTGTTATCAGCCTTGTTGTAATGGTAGTAAACTTCCCAAGTTGCATCATTCCATGCACTGATAGTTCCACGAAGGCCAGTCAGGTAATCTTGGTTATAATCGCTGCTGTTACCATCACGAGTACCAATGTCTACCCAACGGAACAGACCTGTAGTCTCTTCACCAAATGGGTTATGTGGATTATCTGCAGCCATATTATCCCAAGTCGCTGCAGGTGGTGCATAACGACCAAACGACTCATTCTGGGTGAACATAACGCGGCCGAACCACTCAACATCTTCAAACACTTCATAGTTTGCATCGACATAGACAGTGTTACGGTCGATAGATGCTTTATTGTAAGAGACATTACCATATGCATACATACAGTACTCAGACCCAGGAGACCAATCGTTATCAGCGGCAACGGTTTGGAAAACATCTGAACCATATTGCGCTTCTAAATCACCACATAATGGTGAAGCTTGTGTAGTCGCCCAATCAGGTGAAGCGATTGTCGCACCGAAATATGACCAACCATCAGTCTCTTCGTACGCCTGAATAATACCATCATTATTATGATCGGTCATCTTCGCGGCAGTATAGTCACGTGCTCCATCGGCAATACCTTCACGATCCTGATGATCCCATGCAAAGGTAATATTACCCTTATCCATCTCGTAACCGGCAACGAGACCAAACTCTTTACTCGTCATGCCGTCATCACGTTCACGGGCACCAGCACCAACATTAAACTCTATGCCTTGGTAATTTTTCTTCATGATGATGTTAACAACACCAGCAATCGCATCAGAACCATAAGTAGAAGATGCACCATCAGTTAGAATTTCGATACGCTCAACGGCAGCCATAGGGATAGCGTTAAGGTTTGCCGATGCGCCACCCATAGTTGGAGAACCAGGGAAACGTTTGCCATCGATCAAAACCAGAGTACGGCTTGAACCTGCGCCACGTAAGTTAATTGTTGCTTGAGACTGCCAAGAACTACCTGACGCTTCAGAGAATGAACCGAAAGAGTTAAGGTTACTGTTACGTAGCGCATCGGCTACAGTAAAGTTACCTTCAACCTTCATGTCATCGGCTGTAATGGTTGTTACAGGAGATGCACCTTCAAGGTCACTACGCTTAATACGTGAACCAGTTACTTCAATTCGTTCTACTTCTGCAGACTCATCTGCCGCGAAAACTGCCGGAGCTGTTAATGCAGCTGTTGCTGCAGCACCACTAATTAGTGCGAAACGCACTGAATTAGCTAGTAAGCTGTTCTTATACATGTTGTTTCTCCCTGGACTCTATTTTTTATTTTATTATGAGATGTATCCATATGAACACAATGTGTTACACCTGGCTACACTCGCAAACAAATAAGACCATACCTGAAACATTTAATCAACAAATCAATAGTTTTTTTTACAGCTGTGATATTCATTCGATTAATTTGTATACAAGTAGCTGTAAAAAACTGAATTATTTAGATAGTTCTCCATTAGGTGTTTTTAATAAACCAGGTATTAAGGAGGTCTGCTTGCATTCTCCTTCAGCAGAAAAAAACAAATTAACCTCCAAAAAAACAACACGTTAACTAACCATTAGTCTGATATTTAAGCAGTAATAAGAGAAGTGGATAGCAAGAGCACGGGAATATGCTTTGCTTTAGTGAAGAAGTCGATGCTATTTAATCAATTACCCCTAAAGTTAACACCCGAATAACATGTGTAAACCTTTCGTTACGCCATCAGTAGGAATCGATGTTTTACTCGCTTTATATTCATTTTATAAATTTAAATTGAAAAGGGCTCAAGGCTTGACAAAGCGGCTTTAACTTGTTCGTGAAGGTGGTATATAGATATGGCTAATATAAGAGAACCGACATTTTTTGCTTATTTTATATAGAAGAGGTGCATGTGCTGATTATATATAATAGGAAAAGAGGTCGCTTAATCGTAGTCAAAGGGATAGTTGCAGAGCTTATTCAAAGGTTCTCACATAATTGATAGCCCCACTCTATTTGCTCAGCTATTAACTAAATAAAGTAAAAGCAGTATTGGTAAAAGCAAAAAACGCCCATAAAGGGCGTTTTTTTATTACAAGCTTTATTTATAACAAGCTTATAGTGTGTATCTGATACCGATAGCTACGCCGTCATCTTCAGAGATAGACATTGCAGCTTCTTCACTACCAGTGAAGTCACTGAAGTCTTTGCGTCCCTCGATGTACAGCACTGTGTTTGCATCCCAAACATAGTGAACACCTGCTACGGCGAACTGACGTTTAAATACATCTCCGCCGTACATGGCCTGGTAGGCATCGCCGGCTTCCAAGATGTTGTATGAAATGAATGGACGAATTCCATTTTCAAGCTTGTATGAAACCAGAGTTTCAACACCATAAGCTTCCGGGATCATGCGACCGATATTGTCTGTATCATGGTATTCATTCTTGTTGAAGTTCGCCGCAGCATATAGGCCATCATTATCGAACCCACCCCAAGTGATACCAACACCATAAATATAATCAGTTTCGGTAAACTTTTGTCCTTGTGAAGTCGTCGCTTCGAATTCACCAAGGTTGAAACCGGCAGTGAATGTCAACTGCTCTGTTGCATTATATGTTGCAGCTGCACCATATGTGTTGTTGTACTCAACGGTAGTAACGCTACTGCTATTTGTACCCGTTAAGCCACCAGATACCATAAAGTTTTGTTCAGTTGCCTGGAACGGACCTGCACTTGGTACCAATTCATTAATTTCGAAGCTATCTTGCTTTAGCTGCGCCTGTACTGCGAAGCTGAAATCACCAAAGGCATTACGATATTGAACGGTATTGTCACCACGTCCGACACCATTAATCGCGCCATCGGCTTTGTTATATGTGTATACACCAGCCGCATTACCGTCCCATACAAAACCATAGTTGGTGTTGTATACTACATCGTACCAAGCGCCCCACTGCTTACCTATAGTAAGTGAACCGTATGTATCATGACCTAAACCGACATAACCGAGACGGTTATGAATAAACTCATCACTGTCAGAAGAAAAAATACTGCTGTCATTGTTGTAATTGATTTCACTGTTACCAAATGGGTTAACACTCCACTCCAGCTTTGTGAATGCTTTCCATCCATCGCTCATTTCACGAGTAAAACCAAAATTGATGCGTGATGCACCGTTTACCACTTCTGTAGCACCTTGAGTATTGATTACGCGCGCATCAATAAAACCACCGATCTCAACGGCATTTTTGTCGTCTTTATAGATCTCGATTGCCGATACCGACGGAACAAATATAACGGCTGCTAATGCGGATGCTACTAGAGTCTTTTTCATGTGATGTCTAACCTTAATGTTTTCAGTCTGCTTGATTCTATTTTGTGTCATTCCGTTGTTTTATTTCTTCCTGATTGCAATTGAGACTAACAAAATATTAGTAATCACTCAAAGAGGAATGTCACAAAAAATGCGGTTTTTAGCAGCGAAAACACCATTAAAACCCTTTTACAGCAAGTAAAGCACCGTTTCGCAACATAGCCACAACACCACATTAAGATGCGCTCAGCTAAATTAACGGCAACTGATTAGACGCAATACTTTCGAATTTAACTTTCAGTATGGTAAGTACGGGATCAGAAACAGGGAAGAGTTGCCTACTTATATAGTAATCATAATCTATCGGCGACTTTTGAAACTTCACCGGCTCGGCCCCGTTAAGCGTGATCAGATACTCAACTTTGGTGCCTTTTCTGGCATATTGCTCATCCCCGGTAGATTGACACATCTTCTGAGCTGCTTTGACATGCGGCGATGACTTAGCGGTGTAGTCTTTGATATCTCTTCGCAGCCTTTTGGTAAATATTAATTCATCATCTAGCTTACCCAGCTTCAGATCATCGATAACGCCGTGCAAGAAAGAGACAACGTCAAGCTTAGAGAAAAGACGAAAATAAAGCTCTTGTTGTACCCTTCTGGCTAATGGACTCCAATCACTTCTCACCTGTTCCATGCCTTTAAAGATCAATTCGAGCTCACCATCGGCTTTTGTATAGGCTCCCACATATCGTTTCTTTGACCCTTCAGATGACCCCCTCAATGTCGGCATAAAGAACTGCTCAAAATGAGATTCAAATTCCAACTCGAGATAACAGTCGAGCTTCATCTCGTCTGCAAGTTTCTCTTTCCACTTTAGGTTAACGACTTCCACCAGCTTTTTCCCAAGTGCATCTACCTCCGCTTCGGGAGTTCTGTCACCCAACCAGACAAAGGTTGAGTCGGTATCGCCATAAATCACCTGATAGCCCAACTCCTCAATCCACCTCCTAGTCTGTTTCATGATCTCATGACCTCTGAGAGTTATAGAGCTAGCTAAGCGGGCATCATGAAATACACAACCTTTCGATCCCAGTACACCATATAAGGAGTTCATGATAATTTTTATCGCCTGAGACAGCGGGGCGTTGTGTTCAGTCTTTGCCTCCTCCCTATGCTCAGCTAAGGTTTTTATCAATTGCGGTAAGATGGGATTGCGCCGACTAAACTTTGCCCCCAGAAAACCGTCCACGGTATCGGACTCCTGTGATGAAAGTCCTTCTATTAACCCTTTAGGATCGATTAAGAAAGTACGAATAATGGAGGGATAAAGACTCTTGAAATCCAAAACCACAATATCCCGATATAAACCAGGTATAGAGTCCATCACATAGCCACCGGGACTCTCGAGCCCCTGACTCACTGCCATAGCTGGGGCGACATAACCCGCTCGATGAAGATGAGGGAGATAGAGGTTATTGAATGCGGCGACAGACCCGCCAACCCTGCCTAACTCCAGACCTGTTAACCTGGAACGTTCGATAGCAAAATCGAATAGCTGGGTTTTCTCAAATATATCCCAGACCAGACGGCTATCGTTAAGGTTATAGTGGGCTAATGCCAACTTATTATGGTGAAAAAGTTCGGTGATCTCCTCTCCTCTATTTTCTACATTATGGATTGCCTTACCGCGACCCAATAATGCCCGGCTGACAAACTCTAAAGAGAAACTATCGAATCGATAAAATGCCGCTTTTAGCCAGTCGATGCCGTCCAGCACGACCCTACCAGGTAAAGTCAGGGTTTCAGGTCGATATTTATCTGCAACTTTCCATCCAAGCTCACTAGCCCCGCGGCCAATAGTCAGAGCAATACGGTGAAATTTGGCTCTTCTATACAGCAGAGCCAGATCGAAAGTAACAACGGCCCACCCAATAATCACATCGGGATCATAATCAGCAAACCAATCTATCAATGCGACAATCAGTGATTTCTCGTCACTCACCCACTGGATATCGTCGACAATATGATTAAAATCTCCATCGGGCTGCGCATTAAAAGCCTGAGTCGTCTGCTGGCCTACCATGATCACTTTTCGATACTCATCCCCATTCCCATCACGCCCATAAAGTCCCACCGAATATAGCTCACCATTGAAGCTACATTCAAAATCCAGAGATATTGATTTTAATTTGATATCGAGGAAGCTTGCTCTTGCGCGCTGAGCGATAAACACCGGTAGGCCTGCTGAGGGTAGGGCTTGAGCATAATGTCCCATAAATTCGCCATCTAGTGCGATGAAACGCTCAATAAGGTAGCGTTGCTCGGGTCTGATTTCTGCCTCAAAAAGAGCAATTCCTAGGTCGATAGCGCCTTTTATCAGGTGTCTGAAACCTTGTCTTGATTGGCAATAGATAGCTGTCACTTTGTCCAAATCGAAGCTATGTAAGGTTAACGCCTTGGTCCTCACCACGCCGAGTGCGGGTATTGAAAGCAAGCTGCTCAGGTTAGTAGTGGCACAAAAACAGATAAATTCAGCTTGAGGAACCTTAACCAAAACAGAGCCATTCTCAGTTTTCACATAATAATGCAGCCATAATGAAGCAGGCTCTTGAACAACATGCCGTGAAAGCACCCTTCCCTTTAACGCAATATTGGGGTTTATCTCTTTATTCATAACAGTTAAACAAGCCTCGATGCCTGACTCACATTTCGTTGGTAACCGGTGCTAGTACCAAATCTGATAATGTATTACTCAATAAACTAAATATTTCTAGTTAAGGCTATGCAATCACTGTTATTATGTACAGCTCTATTTCTCTCTTTGTATGCGCATGTTATCTGCTGACGTAAAAACTCAAATTCGTACTATATATAAAGGTATTGCTGCGGCGCTACCCAACTTCCGCTCCAGGCGGGAACAAAACTATATCGTCGCAGAGATATCTAAAACCTTGGCCGGTGAATACGATAAACATAGGCGTATCATAGTTGTTGAAGCCGGAACCGGGATCGGAAAGTCTCTGGCTTACATATTAGGCTCGATTCCACTTGCATTAGCCAGTAAGAAGAAAGTCTGTATTGCCACGGCAACAGTTGCCCTTCAGGAACAGCTTTTACACAAAGACTTGCCGTTTTTTCTCGCACAATCTGAACTGGATTTTACTTTCGGTCTGGTAAAAGGCCGGCAGAGATATGTTTGCCTGTCTAAGCTCGAGATGCTCATCGGCGCCGACAACGGCACCCAAATGGCTATGTGGCAAACAAAGCCCGATAATAGTCAGGTAAAACAGTTACAAGCCCTGTTAAAAGACTATCATGAGGGGAAGTGGAACGGCGAAAGGGATACCTTGACCTCGCAACTACCCGACCATTTATGGCAGCAGATAGCCTGTGATAAACACAGTTGTCACCGCCAATTGGCCAGCCATCGAAATTGCCCATTTCACAAAGCCAGAGAAGATATCGACAACTGGGATGTGCTGATTGCTAACCACAGCCTGCTTTTTGCCGATCTGGAGTTAGGCGGTGGTGTCATTCTTCCCGATCCCGAAGAGCTTTACTACATTATCGACGAGGCCCACCATCTGCCTATGGTGGCTAGAGACTTCTCCAGTGCCCAATCAACATTAAGGGGCGCCATCGATTGGCTTGAAAAAATAGATAAAACCAGTAGTAAGTTACAAAATCAAATAAAAAGTAACCATATCATCGCCCCTGCTCAGGCGATGCAGGACCATATAACGGATCTGACTGGTTTATTGAATCAGATAGCCCACTATTGCGACTCTCAAACCAAGCGTTTCGATAACCCCGAAAATCGTATCCGGTTCGAACATGGCAAGTTACCCGAAGCCTTATTGATACAAGCTGAAAACTTAGCCACGGTTTCTACAACAGCGCTGAAACAGTTTAATAAGATGTTGGTATTACTCAGTGAAGCGATTAAAGACGGTGATATACCTAAACATCAGTCTGAGCAACTACTCACAGAAACCGGCTTCATGTTGCAAAGATTAGAAAACCTACAGAAATTGTGGAAGATGATGGCGAAGGAGGATAATCCCAAAGGTGCCCCTATGGCACGTTGGATTGAACTCATCACCGGCAAACAAACTGACTACCTTTTTAACGCATCTCCAATCGAAGTGGGTTTCATGCTGGAGAAATTACTCTGGGATAAAGCAGCAGGTGTTGTACTTTGCAGTGCGACATTGCGGGCATTGAACAACTTCAACCATTTCACCCGCCAGGTAGGGCTATCTATCGACGACGGCAGCCGCTATCTTGCCTTAGATTCTCCATTCGATTTCGAGCAAAATGCCACACTCTTCCTGCCTCAGATGAACACTGAGCCTACAGATGACAATTATACTGAAGAGCTTGCAGAACAGATCCTGGCATTAATTGATGGCGAGCAAGCAACTCTGGTGCTATTTGCTTCCTATTGGCAGATGGAAAAAGTCGCAGATCTTGTTGAAAGCAAAATAAAGACCGGATTGCAGCTGCAGGGTACTGCATCGAGACAACAAATATTAACCAATCATAAGAAGCGTTGTGATGAAAATGAGCCAAGTATCATTTTTGGAACCGGAAGCTTCTCTGAAGGACTCGATCTACCTGGTGAATATCTGACCAACCTGATCATCACTAAGCTCCCTTTCGCTGTACCTACCTCTCCCGTAGAGCAGGCTCATGCAGAATACATTAAAATAAAAGGTGGTAATCCCTTCCTGCAGCTGACGATTCCCGACGCATCGCGTAAACTGATACAAAGTTGTGGTAGATTACTCCGTAAAGAGCAAGACTATGGCCGCATCACGATTTTAGACAGACGTCTTGTCAGTAAACGCTATGGTAAATCGTTACTGGATGCTCTACCTCCCTTTCGCCGCGTAATTGAATAGGCATACTTTTGGATTTACTGTTTGAACCTTCAACATGGGCCATATTAGCCGGCATTGGCTTCATCGCAGGTTTTATTGATGCCGTTGCCGGTGGAGGGGGATTATTGTCTATCCCTGCACTACTTACTGTAGGGATCCCACCGCACTTAGCTCTGGGAACGAATAAATTAGCGGCATGCTTTGGCTCCTCTATGGCTGCATTTACCTATTATCGCAAGAACCTCTTCACACCAAGCCTTTGGTACCAAACATTTATTGCCACCTTTATCGGCGCCGTTACAGGCACATTTATCGTTTATCTGATTGATAAGAGCTGGTTAGAAAAGTGGTTGCCTGTAATTATCATCGTCATTGCGATTTATACTCTGTTACAACCAAATGCGATGGGCTGTCACAGTTTTACTCCCTTGAAAAAGCCGGCGACTACTCTTAAGCAGTGGGTCCAAGGTGTAATACTGGGATTTTATGATGGTTTTGCAGGTCCCGGTACCGGCGCTTTTTGGACAATAAGCAGCACTACCTATCATCGTCTCCCTCTTCTACACAGCTGTGGCTTAGCCAGAGCGATGACATTCACCAGTAACCTCACTTCACTGTTTATCTTTTTTGCTCTGGGAAAGGTCAACGTCGTAATTGGTCTCTCTATGGGACTGTGCATGATGTTAGGCTCGTTCATTGGTGCAAGATCTGCAATAAAATTTGGGGTGCAGTTCATCAGACCCGTATTTGTCACTATCGTACTATTGATCGCGGCAAAACTTGCCTGGAGTGCTTGGTTTTGAATACAAATGAACTACTCAAACGATTAAGAGTCCAACATAAGCAATTAGAGCAAGAAGTGCTTCAACACGACGCTGTACTGCCCAAAGGACAGAGACGGTTACTTCAGGACACTGAACGCTTTAACGATGAGCTTTTCATTCAAACAGGTGCAGAACTTAAGCCTTGTATTGAGCAGATAAATAAGAGTATTCAACAGTTAGAAAAGTTACTCAGAAGTGGCTTATCGGCAAGCACAATCGCTTTAAGTTGTGAGCGTATACAAGATAGGTTCACTGCGGTAAGAAGAGCCTTAAATACAACCACGCTTGGGGTTAAATCGGCTGAACAACAAAAAGCCGCACGCATCGCACAAGCTCGTAGTCGCCGTAAGAAAACCCATAATGACAGCGGCTTCAATTGGATTGCAGCAGGCGTGATGCAAAACAGCCATCAACTCTATGAAGAGCTAAATAAACACCATAATTGGGTGAAGAAATTTGAGCAGAAAATTGAAAGTTTGCAATCTGAACTCGAAAACTGTCATAGTGCTGACAAAATCAAAATGCAAAATGAAATCCTTTTAGTTCATCGACGTTTAGGTAAATGCCGACAAGCTATCAGTTATATAGAAGAGCGTATTCAGGCATTTGAACGCCCTTATAGACAAACCAATCGAAGATACTAGATCCGTTCAGTTTGGCTATATATCCGAATTATTATCGTTAAGGAGCAACAATGAAATCACTCAAGCCAATCACCGCAATCATAGCTCTGCTTGGTTCCTCATCGGCTCTGGCTGCCAACCTGCATATTCCAATGGCATTCGAATACCTTGCCATCGATGGGAAGAAAATAGAGACCAGCCTGTTTAATCATAAGTCCGAACTTGACCTGAGCAATGGCACTCATAAAATCGCAATTCGCTACCATGACATGGTAGAGGATGCTTTTAGTGACGGTGAAAGCTTTGTTAAATCATCACCATTTATCATCACCCTTGCAGTAGATGGCGATCATGAATACAGCCTAAAACCCGCCGATGGCAATTTTGTCAAAAAACCAAAATCTTTTGCAAAATCCCCCCAGGTAGTAATAACTCGAAGCGATAAAGGTCAGGTTAGCTATAAAGTCGAGCAAACCGAATTCACAGAAGATTCATTCGTAAATACGCTCTTTGGTGGCGGAAACGGACAGGATGTTGCCAGTGTCGCAACTGCAGCAACGGGTGGTGCAGTTATCGCATCCACAACCACTACAGCACCAGTCAGTAAACCTGCACCTATTGACGCAGGTATCACACCTGTTCCGGCCATAGGTGATAAAGCAAGCGATGCTGCACACGCTCAGCAAATGCTGCAGTACTGGTGGTTGCACGCAGATCAAGAGACACGTAAAGAGTTCATGAGCTGGGCTATTAAGCAGCTCTAATTAATACCGATTGGTATAACCTCTTCTAACACGCCAGCCACTACAGGCTGGCGTTTTCATCTCTCAACAAAACATTTCAATAAACAAGCCTTTCCGATCCTACCAGCAGTCTAGCCACACAGACATTGTTTTGCATCATTGCCATATGTAGGAGGCAGTTATCGCAAACTGGCACTAGAATTATCAAAAAGGCCGGGTGAAATATCTATTGCTGCAAATCGATTATGGTAGCAAACTAAAGGTCAGCAACTTTTTCGCTAATAGCAATTACGATAATTATCATGGAGCATCTCTATGCAACTAGAAATTCGAAATTATTACGAAGTACTCTTAATAGAACTATTATCCGATGAAGGCTTGTTAGATGAATTACCCGCCGATTATCTTGCTGACCTTTGCTGTGTCACACTCAATCAGCTTCCGGTAAGGTACATTCGTCACTTGGTCGATACCTACTTCTTCGAAGATTACAATGAACTGGCAGAAATGAAGTCAGAGATCCAAACGGCATTGGAAAAATCGCGTGCTTTTCTAAAGGCTAACTTAAACAAAGAAAAAGACTGATCTCAATCAATCGCTTTGAGGTGGTACACACCAATTGTACAAGTAGACTAAATTCAATAACTCAAAGTTAAGGAGAAAAGTTATTTAATTTAAGGAGATATAGGTAAATCAGGGGGAGTTTGGAGGCTCCCCTAGAGCCGCACCCCGGCACATGAGTCGCCTGCTGCGGTTGCTCCCTTCCGGGCCTGGCCGAGTTCACAGGTTATCATTGCGGGGGGACCCTAGGGTCACCATTGCTTTCTCGAGACAAACACCTCAGAGAACGGCGAGCATTATCTACTATGCTCGCCCAGCAATCAAGCCTTTGCACTAAACATATCTCGAGAACCGTATCGACTGCTGTTTCTATAAGCAAATATCGGTAAACAGTGCCCTTTCATGGATCTGTTCGACTACAAAGTTATCACCCCCTTATTCTTTTCAACCAATTTTTCCCCTATGCCCTTCACTTTGGCCAGATCGTTAATTGAATCGAACTGTCCATGGCTGGTACGATAATCGATTATCGCTTTTGCCTTAGACTCACCAATCCCATTAAGCAAGACCAGCTCTTTAACTGAAGCGGTATTGATGTTGATACTCTGATGTTGGTTTTGTGATTGCACAACACCGACTTCAGCGCTCTTAGTGTTAGTGGTGCCAGCCTCAGCAATGTTGATATTCAGAGATAGGAGTGCAGCAGCAAATAACGCAGTAATAACTGTGTGTTTCATGGTTCTATTCCTTCTTGTGAGTATTCCATTAATTTATGGCCATCAGTCCATTATTCCCTGGCCACTTTACAAATGTAGATCAATAGCGCATTTCTTGCCAACAATTGATTCCTGCCCCATTAACCCAACCAAAAACAACGCCTGGCTCACACTTTCTGATTTATTGGTAATTTTCACATTCACAGCTACAGGCTCAACAAAGCCCCGTTTTGAAACTCAATCAGATCCTTTAATGATATCGGAGCGCATGACGAGTCACGAAACAGAGTAAAAATAGACATGTATCACCTAATTATTTGGAGGTAGCCGTAATAAATGCACAATCTAATTTATTTTGCGTAACTAAGCGGCTGAGCTAGTGTGTTCCATCCAAATAATAACGATAAAGGACATTCGAATGTCTATGGAACAAACCGAAGGATGTTTAACTGAGCCAACACCCTCAGAGAGCAAAATACAGAGAAATCATTTTATTTTATTTGCCGATATAGCCCTGTTTATAATGCTTTATAATTTCCTTCCGTTCGAAGAAGGCATTAACACCGGGCTTTCGATTCTCATCTTTGCCGCGATTCTTTGGCTCACAGAAGCTATCCACATTAGTATCACTGCCATACTCATTCCTATCCTGGCCGTGGTATTAGGTGTATTTGAAACAAAAACGGCAATGAGTAATTTTGCCAATCCGATCATCTACCTCTTTTTTGGTGGTTTCGTTCTCGCTGCGGCACTGAATCAACAGGGAATAGATAAACTCATAGCCCATAGGGTGCTTACTGCTTCAAAAGGCAAGCTAAGCCTTGCCTGCATGTTTCTATTCGGCATAACGGCTCTGTTATCCATGTGGATAAGCAATACAGCAACGGCCGCGATGATGTTGCCACTCGCATTGGGCATTTTGCAGCAACTAGACTTTAAAGAGCATAAAAAAACCTATCTGTTTATGCTTCTTGGTATAGCCTATTCCGCTAATATAGGCGGTATTGGTACCTTAGTGGGTAGCCCACCAAATGCTATCGCTGCAGCCCAAGTCGGCCTAAGCTTCAGTGACTGGTTAGAGTTTGGGCTTATCACAGTAGCCTTAATGCTCCCGACCATGCTTATTGCCCTGTATCTGTTCTTAAAACCGGATCTTTCAGTCATCTGTAAGTTATCTACTTCTGAAACTAAATTAAATTTTCAAGGAAAACTAACCCTATTAGTCTTCATCACGACGGTATGTTGCTGGATATTCAGTAAACCTATTTCACAAGCTCTAGGCGGGATCTCAAAATTCGATACGGTAGTAGCCTTAAGTGCAGTTGTTACCTTAGCCGGCCTTGGGTTAGTCGAATGGAAGAAGATTGAACGCACTACCGACTGGGGCGTACTCATCCTGTTTGGTGGCGGTTTAACCTTAAGCGCAATATTAAAAGCCACGGGAACCAGTGTCTTCTTAGCCCATTGGGTTACAGATATCTTCGGTAACACCCATATGGCACTCTTCACCTTTGCCGTGATCTTCTTTGTTGTCATGCTAACCGAATTTGCCAGTAATACTGCCAGTGCCGCTCTGCTGGTACCTGTATTTGCTGCAATCGCAGAGGCGCTCGGGCTGTCACCTGTCATGTTATCGGTACTGATAGGTATCGCTGCCTCTTGCGCCTTTATGCTGCCAGTCGCAACGCCACCTAATGCCATTGTTTATGGTTCAGGGTTTATTAAACAATCTGAGATGATGAGAGCCGGAGTCATCATTAACTTTGTCAGTATGTTTGTGCTGTATATCATCGCCCATACGTTCTGGAATATTTAATACTAATCGGTATAACACCGGAATAAAACTCCCATAAAACGAACGCCGCGCTGGAAAGCGCGGCGTTTGTTTTTGGTAAACCTGGACTATTAACCCAGAGGCATTAAACCAGAGGCATTAAACCAGAGTCATTAAACCAGAGGGATTAAATCTGGATAAGGGCCTGCTCCAGGTCGACAATCAGATCCTCAACCGATTCCAGACCGACAGAGATCCTTAACAGGCTGGCGCCAATTCCCGCAGCCTCCCTCTCTTCATCTGAGTAGGGAGAATGCGTCATAGATGCAGGATGTTGAATAAGTGATTCGGCATCCCCCAAGCTCACGGCAATAGCAAAAAGATGTAAGCCATTAATAAATTTAATGCTCTGTTCCAAACTGGCATCGAGCTCGAAGGCAATGACTCCCCCGGCTCTTTTCATCTGTTGCCCTAAAAATTGGTGGCCACTATGTCCCTTAATCCCCGGGTAATAAACTTTGGTAACCTTGGTGTGATTCAATAAATATTGCGCGATCACCTCAGCATTATCACAATGCCGCTCGAGTCGTACATCTAATGTCTTAAGCCCCCTTAAGATCAACCAGGCATCATGGGGTGAGAGGACTCCACCTAAGTCTTTGAGTGTCTCGTATTTAATCTTCTCAATCTGCTCATTAGAACCACAGATAAGTCCGGCAATGACATCACCATGCCCATTGAGGTATTTAGTCGCACTGTGAATAACGAGATCGATACCGTGACTCAATGGTTGCTGAAGAAGCGGAGTCATAAAGGTATTGTCGACAATGCTGATTAACTCATGTTGCTTAGCAATAGCGGCAATACCGTCGAGGTCGAATACATCGAGATGTGGATTGACCGGGGTTTCACAGAATATAACTTTGGTGTCGGAGGTTATTGCATCATTAACGGCGGTCAGATCATTAAAATCCACCAGCGTCACTTGAATGCCAAACTTTACCAGCTGGCTGGTCATCAAGGAGAAAGTACAGCCATATACGGCTTTAGACGCGACAAGATGATCCCCATGGCTCAAATTAGCCAACAAGGCCGATGATACCGCCGCCATCCCCGACGCGGTTGCAGTCGCGGCCTCCGCTCCCTCCAAAACAGCCATCTTTCGCTCCAGTTCGGCTGTTGTCGGGTTTCCCAAACGAGTATAAATATAGCCGGCTTCGTCGCCAGCAAATCTCGATGCCCCCTGCTCGGCATTGTCAAAAACAAAGGTGGCACTCTGACATAGAGGGGAGACTAAAGCTCCGGTGCTATCTTTGATGTGTCCGGCATGTATCACTTTCGTGGCGGGCTTCCATTTATCCTGCATAAAATCTCTCCAAGGTCTGATATCCAAATCATCACAAGATACGGCGAGCCGCTATTCCTGCTTTATTCAGATATAACATCACCGACGGTTAGATTTATTATGTGTGAAATGTCAGTGACAATACCAATCTCACTAAATAGATGGTCAATTCAGAGCCTTTCAGGCCTTACAATTCAAGGCGCATTGATGAAGAAATGATTATTCCCTTTTAAGTCAATGCAACACTGAAGTGGAATGCCTGAGTGGCTCACGTAGTGCGGGGGTCAAAGCACTTTATGCCGCGTTAGATGCTTTCGATATAGAATAACTATTAGCTTCAAGCACCCGCCTTGCCTACAGCGCTTTGAACTCCCGCTGAACGATCACATATTTAGTAGGATTGGTATCACCTTGACCGCTATTGTCTGTCCGGGCAAACAATAGCTAAAAATTTAACTGGCTTAAGATGTAAAATCTTTGTTACGAGATACGCTTTTGGCTAAAACTGCCGAAGAGAAATCTTTAAGATCCAGTAGCAACTCTTTATGAATACCGGACAACTTTGGACGTGATTTGTCCTCAAATGAGATAGGCCTGCACAGCGCCATTGCCTGATACCCAAGTCTGGCTGTTAGCAAACCACCTCCGAGCCCCTGGCCTAATCTGGCGGAGAGTTTACCCGACATTTCGACAGACAATAGTTGGGTCCCCAGATCTGTGATGATCTCACTGGTCCCCGCATAAACAATGTTAGTAATGATGCCGCGAATCAATTTTATACGGCTCCAATAACCCAGCTCGATACCATAACATTCCGCAATTTTGTAGATCATGCGTTGGTTACGCCAAAGAATGATTGCCATATCTAATAAGGCTAACGGGCTCGCAGCTAAAAGAAGTGCCGATTCTTGAGAGAATCTTCTTACATATTTCTTTGCAATAAGGTCCCTTTCACTCAACACCAACTCATCGAATAAAATAAGTTTCTCGGCATCATTATGTTCATCATTAACGGAAGACAGGTATCGACTCAAATCGACATCTTTCGGCAACTGGGACAGCAACTTATTGATAAACTTATCCGCTTCGCCAACCTGCATACTTTGCGACAATCGGTCACCGGTTTGCTGCGCCTCTTCAACCGATTTAAGTCTTGCTAACTTACGCCACTCGCTCACAGTAAGTTTACCGGCCCATAAACAGATAAGTGATGTGACAGTGACGTAGAGTCCAAATAACCAAGGACTTTCAATCCAGGCACTCTGCAACCCTAACAAGGTTTCTGTCACAACCAGGCCACACACGCCCAGCAAAGAGAGCTTTGCCAGTACGGACCAGCGTCGCTGACGAGGGGCCTTTCCTGCCAGGTTTTCTTTATCGAACGCCGCCTCGACTGCGGTATCAATATTGGCTTCCAGACCATTATCTGGTTCGGTTGTAAGGGGTTCAGTGGTGAATTGAAGCGGTTGTTCATCGAAATGCTGAGCCCCCTTAAGTGTGGGAGATTCAGCTTCGATAACGGGCTCGAACACCTGCTTTTTTTTCAGACCATTTTCACTTTCATGCATAATTCTTGTACCAATATGGAAATATTACTTTCCGACTCTTTAAGTTTAGCGGTTTCCCGGTTCGATAAAGATGCTTATACCAATTGGTATCACTGCATTATCAAGCCGCTTTCCCATTTGTTGACAATCTCCCTGGAACGGCTAAGCCGTTAGTTGAGCTTATCACCGAGCAGGTATTGAAGCAGATGATCTAATCGTATGTGTTCAAAGTCGGCGCCTTGTGTTGAGGGCGTGACTTCTGGCGGCGCAAAATGAGTGAACTCGAAGCCTTGCGTATTCCAAAATGAAGCTTGTGGAAGCGTCTTCGGCACCTCTCCGGGAAATACGGTTACCGTTTTTTGCTGTGATAAGTCGACGCCATGTACAACCTCTACTTCAGCACTACCCGATTTTACCATGGCATGTTTAGTCGCTTTGATTGCGCTAATCGCCATCACTTCGACCTCACAGCCTTCAAATTTAGCCTGCTTCTGACTCTGTTTCACAAGTTGCGTCAATAGCGAAAGGACATTGCCCTGTTGATCTCGGGTAATGTGATCCACCTTGCTAGCAGCGAACAGTAATTTGTCTATTCTGGGAGAAAATAACCGCTTAAGGATATTTGATTGGCCAAATTTAAAACTCTCCATGATCCCATTAAGGGCCTCGGTCATATCATCAAACTGATCTTTACCACTATTGAGTGGAGTGAAACAATCCACCAGGAGTAACTGCCTGTCAAACTTAGCAAAGTACTCCTTATAAAAAGGCGTGATCACTTTACTCTGATATTCTTTGTATCGCGTCTTCAATACCTGATAGGCCGTATTGGATGCCCCCGCCTCCAATTTAGTCACTGTTTCAGCAGATAAACCCAGCAGAGGAAACAGGGCTAAAACGGGTGTATCCACAAGCTCTCCGGGCAATAATAACCGACCGGGTTGAGCATAATAGAAACCATGGCCGTTGACACAATCGAGCAATAGTTTCTGATAGAGGGAGGCAATCTGTTTCAGTTGAGCAGCATCGGCCTCAGCCGAAAGGTCTAGTTCAGATACAGCCTCATTAAAAGGACCATAACATTCAGACTTTTTGAAAACATTCTCACGCCGGGTCTGACTCATCGACCATTGACTATAGCTCTGCTTCAGCATGGGCAGGTCGAGTAACCATTCCCCCGGGTAATCGATAATGTCGAGATAGAGGGTCGCACTATCTGTCAGTTTTGCTAGCAGTCCCTTTTGAGGTTGATACCTAATCGCTAACCTCAGCTCACTGATGCTCCGCGTAGAAGCTGGCCATTGAGAGGGGGTGTGCTTGAGCGAAGCCATCGCCTGCTCATAATCGAAACTGGCAACGGTTAAATCGGGCTGAAGGTCACGCTTGACGCCATATAGGCGCTCCTCTCTGATCACTTGCCAAAGTGGCAGGTTATTGCTCTTTCCAATTAAACCTGCATTGAGGAGTTGATTGACTAAACCTGTAATAAAGGCTGTTTTGCCGGCCCCGGAGAGTCCTGTCACGGCTAATCGGATATGCTTATCGGAAGTTCGGTGCGCAAATGCTTGTGTCTTTTGGCTAACTTTTTTACCTAACTTAGAAAAAGAGCGGTTTATACTACCCATAGCCTGCACTTAGAAGTTATTCGGGCGGTTAGACCGCCCATTGGAAGGATTAAAGATTATTGATCTCTTGTTTAAGGTCGAAGCTATCTGATGTGACGTGGCGTTCTAATTTTTGAAGCCTAATTTCTAAACTTCGAAATTGTGTGTTCACATCTCTGAGTGCCATTTTGGCAGGCTCACCCGCTTGCCAAATTTTCTTCTTTACCTCGATATCTTTATGCGCTGTTTTATCTTTTGCAGTTCCAGGCTTAATATCTAATATCATCCATAACAAAACATAGATAACTAAAACAATACCCGAACCACCTAAAAGGAAAATTGATGCCGCTAGGACTCTGACAAGCCAAGTTTCAAAGTTAAAGTAATCGGCTATCCCTGCACATACTCCAGCAATTTTACCTGATTGAGGAATTCGGTATAAGGTACGCCCATTAGCTTCACTCATCACGGCTCCTCCATTGTGGCGACTCAGTGTCTAAAATCGATTCCAATGTATCAATACGTTGAGCCATTTTGTCGGCTCTGTTTATTAGTTCATTGAGCTGAGTATACTCTTCATCAGTAAGCCCCTGGCTCACTTGACGCTTACTGCGGTAGTGAAGAATCAGCCATATGGGAGCCACTATTATCATAAAAATAATAATTGGGGCCATTAAAATATCCGCGTTCATAGCTCACCTCTGAATTGTTATTACTTAGACTTAGTTTTAGTTTTATTGCCTTTGACTTTTGCTTTCAGCGCTTCAAGCTCAGCGGTCACTGAATCTTCAGCTTCGAGTGCTGCAAACTCATCGCTTAAACTCTTTTTATTGCCCAGGTCATAAGCTTCAACCTGTGACTCCAACCCCTCAACACGACGTTCATATTGCTCAAACTTATTCATCGCATTGTCAATCTTGCTCGAATCGAGTTGACGCTTAACATCTAAACGAGAAGAAGCTGTCTGCTTACGCATAATAATCGTCTTCTGGCGTGCTTTTGCGTCGGCTAGCTTCTCTTGAAGAAGGTTTACTTCTTCTTTAAGGCGAGCTATCTGCTCTTCGACCATGACTAGCTCTTGCTCTAAGGTGGCGACGAGTTCACTGGCCTTCTGCTTCTCAATTAAAGCAGCTTTAGCAAGATCTTCGCGGTCTTTAGATAAGGCTAATTCCGCTTTATCCTGCCAATCCTGAACTTGAGTCTGCACTTTAGAGATACGACGTAATAACTCTTTCTTCTCGGCTAATACTTTAGCCGATGTTGAGCGAACCTCAACTAACGTGTCTTCCATCTCTTGAATAATCAAGCGTACCATTTTTTCTGGGTCTTCGGCTTTATCCAGTAGTGCACTGATGTTTGAATTAATGATATCTGCGAAGCGAGAGAAAATTCCCATGATGCTGTCCTTTAATTAACGTTGGTTTCGAAGATATTAATCCACTTTCTGTGCCAACTTTTCATATTTCATATAATACAGTTACTTAACCAATATATTAACTTTTTCTTTCTTTTATTAACAGAGAGACTTATTATTAATTTCACCAACTATTAGCGTGAAAGACTAAAACTTACTGTGCCAAATCAATTTCAGCAAGATAACCTCATCGGACAATCTAATGCACTGTTAGAAGTGCTGGAGCACGTTTCTCAAGTTGCGCCTCTTTCCAAGCCGGTTCTTATCATTGGCGAACGGGGCACAGGTAAAGAGTTAATTGCTGAACGCTTACATTATCTGTCTAAGCGATGGGATCAAAGTTTTATTAAGCTTAACTGTTCATCTCTTAGTGAGAATTTACTCGAAAGCGAACTCTTTGGCCACGATGCCGGCGCCTTTACCGGTGCGAGTAAGAAACATGAAGGACGGTTCGAAAGGGCTAACGGCGGTACACTCTTTCTCGATGAGCTTGCGAATACCTCCGGGCTTATTCAGGAAAAGTTACTCAGAGTCATCGAATATGGTGAGTTTGAACGTGTTGGCGGCAGTAAAACAGTCCAAACCGATGTCAGGCTCGTCTGTGCAGCTAATGAGGATCTCCCTTCATTGGCCGATGCGGGTGAGTTTCGCGCGGATCTCCTCGATAGACTGGCCTTCGATGTGATCACCCTGCCACCTTTACGCCATCGAACAGAAGATATCATGCCCCTTGCCGAATATTTTGCGGTGGGGATGGCAAGGCAACTGAAACTGGAACTGTTTGAAGGTTTTAGCCCGCGAGCGACGCAGCAGCTGATGGATTACTCGTGGCCGGGGAATATTCGTGAAATAAAGAACGTGGTTGAACGCAGCGTTTATCGTAATGCGGAAATGCAAGCGCCGATAGCCAATATTATTTTAGACCCTTTCGCATCCCCTTACCGGCCGACACAAAGGGTAAAGACCCTGGAGCGTCAACAAACTATGCCTGCGGCAGAACCTGCACCTGTACAGAGCGCGAATCCAGATAGTCAAAAGAGTGCTTCACAAGTCATTAATTTCCCGATTGATTTCAAAGATCATTGTGAAGGCCTTGAAGTTGACCTACTAAAACAAGCATTAGAAGCGGGTCAATTTAATCAAAAGAAAACCGCCGAACTCTTAGGCTTGAGTTACCATCAACTGCGCGGGATCCTAAAAAAATACAACCTACTCGATAAAACTTAACACTCATTAATAAGATATGCTCATTGCTCATCGGTTATTTGCACTGCTAAAATGGCTGACAAAGTTCTGAACAAATGATTTTTTTGATGAGAGTGCTGATAAAGCGTCTGTCTGCTTACTCCACAGTTGCATGCATTTTCTGCATGCTTACCGGCTGTGGACCGCAGTATGTCCCACCGGGATTGGTTTATTGCTCAGAGGGTAATCCTGAGTCTTTCAACCCTCAACTTGTAACTTCGGGTACAACTGTCGATGCGACCTCACAACAGATTTACAATGGTCTGGTCGACTACAACGCGACCTCCGGGCAAATAATTCCCTCTCTGGCGACACAATGGCAGATAAGTGAAGATGAACTAACCTACACCTTTCAATTGAGAAAAGGGGTTAAGTTTCATGACTCGGCTCGATTCACTCCATCAAGAGAATTCAATGCTGAAGATGTGCTGTTCTCATTCAACAGAATCATCGATAGCAGCCACCCGTATCATGCAGTCTCCAAGACAGGTTATCCATTCTTTCAGAGTATTGGTTTCGATAAACAGATAAACAAGATTGAAAAAATATCAGATTATGAAGTCGCCTTTCACCTTAATAATAAAGATGCTTCCTTTCTTTCTAACTTAGCATCCGGCTTTGCCATTATTTTATCTGAAGAATATGGCCAACTCCTCATTACACAATCCAGTGAAGAGACGATAGACAGGCTCCCCATAGGCACAGGGCCTTTTAAATTTATTCAATATGTAAAAAATGAATATATTCGCTATCACAGGAATGACAAGTATTGGCGTTCACTTCCACAAGCAGAGCTGCTTGTCTTCGATATCACCCCCAAGAGCACATCCCGCCTGGCCAAACTGATCACCGGAGACTGCACGGTTTCCGCGCTCCCCAAGGCAGGAGAGCTGCCGGTTGTACTTGAACATGAAGAGCTGGAAATAGACTCACAGCCCGGGTTTAATGTGGCATTTTGGGCCTTTAATACTCAGAAGCCGCCATTCAATGATGTCAGAGTGAGGAGAGCATTGGCTCACGCCGTAGACAGAGACAATATTCTCAGAGCCGTCTATCAAAAAACCGCCGTTGCAGCGACAGGCATGTTGCCTCCTATGTCTTGGGCATATTCAGAACACAAAAGAATTATCGAATTCAATCCTCAGAAAGCTAAACAGCTATTAGAGCAAGCTGGTGTTGATAACTTAACTGTCGATATTTGGGCCATGCCCGTTGCCCGGATCTACAACCCTAATGCCCATAAGACAGCCGAGCTGATCCAGGCCGATCTGGCGAATATCGGAGTAAAAGTCAATATCATCAGTTATGACTGGAGCGTGTTCAATCAGAAATTAAGTCAGCGAAGTTATGACTCGGTTTTAATTGGGTGGAATGCAGATAACAGCGATCCGGATAACTTTTTCACTCCGATTCTCAGCTGCTCATCTGTCGCCTCTAACAGTAACCGTTCGCGTTGGTGCAGCCCTGAGTTTGATCATATTCTTGCCAAGGCAAGAGCTACCACCTCTCGAAGTGAACGAAAAACTCTCTATCAACAAGCGGAAGCGATGTTTGCAGAACAGCTACCTATGTTACCGTTTGCTCATGCCACCCGACTCGCATTTAAACATAAAAATGTTAATCAAAGCCGGCTGACTCCTTTCGGGGGGATATCATTCAGTGGTAATGATGACGGTGATAACAGCGATGATAATATTGAGGTTAAGCACTAATGGCACAATACCTTCTTCGCAGGCTGAACCTCTTTCTTGCAACCTCTTTTGTGCTGTTTATCGTATTGTTCATTGTAACCAGCCACTTTCCGGTTGAGAAAAGTTTTGCGCTTACCGGCTTACACTCACCCAATGCACAGCAGTTAGAACAGATAGAGGCGGATTACAGTCTCAATGATGGACAGTTCAGTCAGTTTATCTCCTATCTGCAACAAAGATTAAGTGGAAATCTAGGCATCTCTGCCACCTCTCAACGACCCGTTATCGATGAACTGGCATCAGTACTTCCGGCTTCATTTGAACTGGCAGCCGTTGCAGCCATGTTGGCGTTGACAATGGGGATCCCGCTTGGGGTGCTTGCCTCCTTGAGCAGACATAAAATTACCCAACACACGATTATGGCAATAACCTTAACCGGATATTCCATTCCAGTTTTTTGGTTAGGTTTGACTCTCTCTCTCTGGTTTGGCGTTCAGCTCGGTTGGCTGCCGATTTCAGGCCAGTTAAATCTGCTCTATGAGATAGAGCCGATAACCGGGTTTGTATTGATAGATACTCTGTTATCAGATTCGCCATACAGTACCTCGGCATTTATCGATGCCCTGCTGCATATAATCCTACCGGCGATCACGCTGGCAGTTTTGCCCTTCACCGTTGTGGTCAGAATTACCCAAGCGGCGATAATCTCCATTATGGATCAAACCTATATTAAGGCTGCCGAGGCCCGCGGGCTCCATACGTCGCGGGTAGTATTACGTCATGCACTGCCCAACGCGCTAATTCCGGTCTTAAAAAATCTGGGGTTAATGTTAGGTTCATTCGCCAGTTACGCCATGGTCGTGGAGGTTATTTTTGCCTGGCCCGGTGTAGGTGCCTGGCTGGTATCGGGAATATACCAACGCGATTACACCGTAATTCAGGGTGGCGTCTTGGCTGTCGCATTGATCATCATCTTTATCAGTATCATGATTGAAGTACTTCATACGGCTATCAACCCCCTCAGTAGGAAAGAACTTTATGCCTCAAATTAAGATCTATCAGGAAGATGAAATTCCATCTCCCATGAGAAAGATCTGGCACTCTTTTTCTGATAATCCATTTGCATTTGCTGGTTTATGGGCTGTTATTGGCATCTTGTTACTCTCAATATTCGGCCCGCTCATTGCCCCCTATGCGCCCGAGCAACAAGACCCCCATGCATTATTGCTGGCTCCCTCTTGGGATCCGGCGGGTACCGTGGAACATTTTCTGGGGACCGATGATTTAGGCAGGGATATCTTTAGCCGCTTGCTACATGGGGCGCATCTGACGTTCGGAATGGCATTGGGCATAGTCGTTACTGCCCTGACTGTAGGTTTCATCATCGGCGCCGTATCGGGAATGATGAAAGGACTTAAATCAAGCATTTTAAGCCACCTGCTCGATGCACTCCTGTCGATTCCGTCACTTCTGATGGCCATTCTCGTTGTGGCCGTCATGGGCCCGGGGTTGGATAATGTTTTTTGGGCCGTCGGACTGGCACTCACCCCTCAGTTTGTTCGCTCAATTCATCAGGCGATTCATGAAGAGTTACAGAAAGAGTATGTGACCGCCGCGAAACTCGATGGTGCAAATCCATTTCAGATATTTTGGTATGTTATTATGCCAAATGTTTGGGACACAGTGATTATCCAAACCACCCTGGGCATATCGGCAGCCATTTTGGATATTGCCGCCTTAGGCTTCTTGAATTTAGGTGCACAGGCCCCAAGCCCGGAATGGGGTGCTATGGTTTCACAAGGTATGGATAATTTATTAACTGCACCTTGGACGGTTACCATTCCCGGCATTGCAATTTTATGCAGTGTACTTGCAATTAACTTAGTCGGCGACGGCTTGAGATCGGCGCTATCGCCTATCAATAACTAAGCGTGTAATAACTCGTTATGCCATTACTTGATATACGAAACCTCACTATCGAACTTGACACGCCCCATGGACGAGTCAAGGCACTCGAAAGAGTCAGCCTGACGATCAATCCAGCCGAGGTACACGGTTTAGTCGGTGAATCCGGCTCGGGGCGTAGCCTGCTTGCGAGAGCGATTTTAGGGATACCGGGCCATAACTGGTGCATAAAAGCCGATCGTATGATGTGGGATGGTCACAACCTGTTAGAGATGAGTCCAAAACAGCGGCGAAACTTAATGGGTAGTGAAATAGCCATGATATTTCAAGATCCTTCCAGTAGCTTAGACCCGGTTATTGTCGTTGGGGATCAGCTCATTGAAGCCATGCCCGAAAACAAGAAACTTCACTTTTGGCAACGAGCGAAAGACAAGAAACGTACGGCAGAAAAATGGCTCCATAAGGTTGGTATCAAGGACACGCAGAAAGTCATGTCCAGCTATGCATGGGAACTCTCTGAAGGCGAATGTCAAAAAGTGATGATAGCGATTGCGGTTGCTAACCAGCCGCGTCTGCTCATTGCCGATGAACCAACCAACTCCATGGAAGCTCAGACTCAAGCTCAGATATTCAGACTGTTGGCCAAATTAAATCAGTTACAGAATGTCTCGATATTGCTTATCAGTCATGAACTGGAAACCTTATCAATTTGGTGTGACCAACTTTCTGTCATGTATTGTGGTCAGATAATGGAATCCGGTCCTACGTCTGAAATTATCAATCAGCCATTTCATCCCTATACTAAAGCCTTACTGGACAATATTCCTGACTACTCGGGCCTGGTAAAGCACAAATCGATGATGAAAACCTTGCCAGGTTCGGCACCTGCGCTGCAACATCTTCCCATTGGCTGTCGCTTAGGCCCACGCTGCCCCCAAGCGCAGAAGAGATGCGTTAATCAGCCCAATCTTTGCCATAAGAAGAATCGCTATTTTGCGTGCCATTTCCCATACCATGAAGAGCCATGTAATGACGACGCCACTACTACAAGTTAATAATCTCAGTAAGCGCTTTTTTACCGGCTATAAGAGATTCAGACGTAACTATAACCAAGCACTTGAACCTGTTTCATTTGAGCTGAACACAGGTGAGACCTTGGCCATTGTCGGCGAGGCAGGGTCTGGCAAGAGCACACTCGCACGAATTCTTGTTGGCGCTGAGACTCGCAGTGGCGGAGAGATCTATTTCGAAGGTGATGCGTTAGAGACCAGAAATCTGAAGCAGCGTTGTAAGTTAATCAGAATGATTTTTCAGGATCCCAATACGTCATTAAACCCGAGACTCACTATCGGCGATCTTTTAGATGAGCCACTAAAGTTCAACACGAACCTCAATGAAAAGCAGAGAAAAGAGCAAGTTGTCGACAGACTAAGAAAGGTCGGCCTACTGCCGGAACATGCTGAGTTTTATCCGCATATGATCTCGGAAGGAATGAAGCAGCGCGTAGCCGTTGCCCGAGCCTTAATGCTGAACCCAAAAATAATCATTGCCGATGAAGCATTAACGGCACTGGATCTGTCGGTACGTTCGCAAATCCTTAACTTGCTGCTTAAACTGCAAAAAGAGATGGGACTCTCCTATATCTTTGTCTCACACAACCTCAATATCATTCGCCACTTTAGCGATAAAATTATGGTGTTACACAAGGGACAAATGGTGGAAAAGGCCACAACGGAAAATTTATTCAACTCTCCTCAACATGAGTATACCCAAAGGTTAATTCAAGAGCAGGCATTATTAATTCCCAAACGCTAAAATGGGTTAAACAGAGACGTGAACTGCTCCAACCACTGGATAATTTAGCAAATTTGACGAAAAATAAGTGCCATTTCACGTTCGATTAATTATCCTATCGTCACTTTTTTAAGAGAAGCAGAAAAATGATAATCAAACCTAAAACACGTGGCTTTATCTGTACCACCACTCACCCTGTTGGTTGTGAAGCTAATGTACTCGAACAGATCAATACCACTAAAGCTAAAGGTGTTCTCACTAATGGCCCGAAAAAAGTATTAGTCATCGGTTCTTCTAGTGGATATGGTCTATCTTCACGTATCGCTGCCGCATTCGGTAGTGGCGCTGCAACTCTGGGTGTGTTTTTTGAAAAGCCGGGAACAGAGAGAAAACCTGGTACAGCCGGTTGGTACAACTCGGCCGCATTCGATAAGTTTGCTAAAGCCGAAGGCCTATACTCTAAGAGTATTAACGGCGATGCATTCAGCCACGAGGCGAAGCAAAAAGCGATCGATATAATCAAAGCCGATTTAGGCCAGATTGATATGGTGGTTTATTCTCTTGCCTCTCCGGTACGAAAGTTGCCCGATTCCGGTGAACTTATCCGCTCATCACTTAAACCTATCGGTGAAACTTATACAGCTACTGCTGTTGATACCAACAAAGACTTAATCATTGAAACAAGCGTTGAGCCTGCCACTGAGCAAGAGATCCAGGATACAGTAACCGTCATGGGCGGTGAAGATTGGGAACTATGGTTAGCGGCCCTTTCAGAGGCTGGCGTACTCGCCGATGGTTGCAAGACCGTCGCTTACAGCTATATAGGTACTGAGCTGACTTGGCCTATCTACTGGAATGGTGCCTTGGGCAAAGCCAAGATGGACTTAGACCGTGCAGCTAAAGCCCTGGATCAAAAACTATCCACAACGGGTGGCAGCGCCAATGTTGCCGTACTTAAGAGTGTTGTAACTCAAGCCAGCTCAGCGATTCCGGTAATGCCTTTATATATCGCCATGGTCTTTAAAAAGATGCGTGAAGAAGGTTTGCACGAAGGCTGTATGGAGCAGATCAACCGCATGTTTGCAGAACGCTTATACCGTGAAGACGGTCAAGCACCACAAGTCGATGACACTAACCGTCTTCGTCTCGATGATTGGGAGCTGCGTGAAGAGATCCAGCAACATTGTCGTGACCTGTGGCCATCTGTAACAACCGAGAACCTGAGCGAGCTGACCGATTATCGCGAATATAAAGAAGAGTTCTTGAAGCTGTTTGGTTTCGGAATCGAAAATGTGAATTACGAAGCGGATGTTAACCCTGAGGTTAATTTCGACGTAGAACAATTTTAATCCTGATTTATTATTATTTAATCAGTGGTTATTAAAGAATACTTATACCAATCAGTATAAGAAAGTGAGCTGCTCAGAGTTATTTTTGGCAAACTAATTCAAGGCGAATAGATGATGCAATGGTGATCCCTTGTGAAGCTATTCAACGAAGAAGTAGGCAGCCAAAAATACTCCTAAAAGGCGAGTTTTAGCGCTTCTGATGCTGCGTTAACGAGCTTAAACGTAGAACAACTATGCTCTTCACTCGCCGCCTTGCCTCAGAAGCGTTAAATTCTCGCTGAGCGTTCACATCTTTATACTGATTGGTATTACTAAATGTGCGTCACTTCTAAAAGTGACGCATTTTTTTTATTTAAAGCTCCAACGTGACGATACATTCAAATAGACTTGAGCAATATTTATAACAGAGGTAACTAAAATGAAAATCAGTGCACGTAATTCTCTAAACGGTAAGATTAAATCTATCGAAGAAGGCTCAGTAAATAATGAAGTTGTTATCGAACTGGCTCCTGGTGTGGAGATCACCTCAGTGGTAACTAAGGCATCATGTGAACACTTAGGCCTTAAAGTCGGCGGCAGTGCATATGCGGTAATTAAGGCGAGTAATGTTATGGTTGCCGTAGATTAATAGCTACAAGCCCATGTAAGACCCTGTAATGCAATATATCAATGATATGTTGCATTGATACCCCACTCTCTTTTTCAGCCTTAATCTCCCTCCTGTTTGCTCTCCCTCTCCAGAAACATTCGCGATTAAAGTACCCCTACGTTAAGAATTATTAGCTCCAGGCCTCGAACCTTCAACCTCGAACCTCGAACCTCGAACCTTTCATCATTGAAAGAATCGCAGACATAAAAAAAGCCAGCTTATGCTGGCCTTTTATTCATTAAATTAACGAATGTTCGTTACTGTGCAGTAGAGTAAAGCACTTCACCATTCGCTTTCAATGTAGCGATAAGGGCTCTGTAATCACCTTCGCTGTACTGCGAGCTAAGTCTTTGCTTCAAAGAGCTCAGCATATTGTCATCAATAGCTTCTGCTGCATTAACTTTATCGAGCACAACTACGGCATAACCGGAAGCAAGCGCAACGGTATCAACGACTGCACTGGCAGCAGGCTGAGCCATCTGGAAAGCCTTACCGACGATAGCACCATCGATCTCCTGGTCGAAACGACCCAGTTTAGTCTTAGTGACAAAGTCTGTAGATGCAGAATCAGAGCTGAATGATGTCATCAACTCTTGAGCCTTAGCTCGAGCGACCTCATTAGCTTGCTCCTGCTGAAGACGTCCAACAATGGCGGACTTAACCTTAGCAAACTCAACAGTACCGGCTGCGGTATGAGACTTGATGCGAATAACCATCGCATGGTTAGCTTCAATCTCAATAACATCACTGTTCATACGATCGAGCAACACGTTAGTCGAGAACGCTGCCTTCAATACATCAGGAGTATCGAATGGCGCAGGTGCGTTGTTTCTGGCAAATACAGGCGTAGATTTAACTTCAACACCTAACTCTTTCGCCGCTTCGCTTAACGTATCGGGGACTTCATAGGTCACATCGGCAAGCGTCTGCTGTAAACCAAAGTACTGATCGATTGCTTGCTTCTCTTTTAGCTGGGCAAGGATCTTACTCTTCACATCTTCAAATGCAGATTCAGCAGCAGGCTGAACATCAAGCAGCTTGATGATGTGATAGCCAAAGCTGGTTTTAACTACAGCTGAATAGTCACCTTTAGACAGAGAATAAAGCACTTCGTCAAAAGCTGGCTCCATGACACCAGGCTCAAACCAGTCTAACTGACCGCCTTGCTCACCACTGAAAGTATCTTCAGATTCAGCTTTAGCCAATTGCGAGAAATCTTCACCCGCTTGCAATTTAGCGTAGATTGCATCAGCCTTTGCCTTAGCAGCAGAGTCATCGTCACCAAGACTAACAAGAATATGTGCAGCTAAACGCTTCTCAGCTTTTAGATACTGCTGTTTATTCTCATCATAATAAGTCTTAGCTTCTTCATCAGAAACTGTCACTTGGGCAGCCATATCCTTCGCATTGAGTTCAATATATTCCAGGCTCAATGTTTCAGGACTCATAAACTGAGCTAAATTTGCGTCGTAATATGATTTTGCCTGTTCATCAGTCACATCAGCTTCGGCGATGAAAGGCGTCGCATCCACTACATGGTAACGAATATCACGTGTCTGGCCTTGGATATCGGCAAGGTAAGTTGCTTCACCAGGAAGAACAAATTCAGAGCCTACTAACGAAGCAACAAGCTGACGACGAGTCATATCTGTGCGCATCATGTTTCTGAATGAGTTTGCTTGGTAACCCAGCTGACGCAAGATTGCCTGATATCTATCATTATCGAACTGACCATCAGTTTGGAACGCAGGCTCTGTCATGATGGCATTTTTGATCTGTGCATCAGATACTCGCAGACCTAACTCGGTTGCGGTCTGATCCAATAATTTCTCTGCAACAAGGCGCTCTAAAACGCTTTGCTTTACACTCGCCAGGTACTGCTCATCAGCCGATAACGCTGCAAACATCTCGCCTAGCTGTTGCTCTAAGCGACCACGCTCATTTTGATAGGCTTGTTCTAAGGCTGATTCACTGATCTCTTCACCATTAACGGTGGCAGCGGCTGCCTCAGTAGATGATCCTAGGTAACTACTCACGCCAGTAAATGCAAAGGAAAGTATTACTAGAACCAGAATGCTTTTTGCAATCACGCCCTGTGAGCCTTCGCGAATCTTTTCTAACATCTGATATCTCGCTAGTTGCGATTAATAAATAAAAAGGCGCATCACTTTGGGAGATGCGCCTTTTCGTAAACTTTAGGTGGTTAGCATTTATGTGTTGCTAAGTGCCTAGCTTGTCTCATTATTCGTAAAAAGCACCGCTAAAGCAGTGCTTGTTATTACGACGCTCTTTATAAATGCATAAAGCTTCACAAAGTGCGGTAAAACTGATTTAGTTTACAGCGTCTTTCAGAGCTTTACCTGCTTTGAATGCAGGAATGTTAGCTGCTGCGATTTTGATCTCTTTACCCGTCTGTGGGTTGCGACCAGTACGCTCAGCACGTTGACGTACTTCGAAAGTACCAAAACCAACAAGAGAAATCTTATCGCCTTCTTTTAAGCCGTCAGTTACAGCTCCAATGAAAGAATCTAATGCACGGCCAGCAGCGGCTTTAGAAATGTCAGCACCAGAAGCGATTTTCTCGATTAGTTCAGATTTGTTCATGTCATCCCCTTGAATGTGATTTTTTTTTGCGCCGCAACCAAATCCTTCTCTGGAGAGGTCTGCGGTGGCTTTTATAACAAGCTTGAATCTAAAGTTCAAGATCTATAGGAAAAGCAAATAAATAAAATTGGAAATTGCTCAAAACCAGTTGCCATAAGGGCTTGAGGGGTTTGAGCTCTCCACGGACCTAGGCTACCACAGGTAGAGACTTTAAAAAGCCCCTTTTTGCATTTTTTTTAAAGCATTTCTGCATTTTCTTGCGTTAGCCCAAACTTTAGACGACTTCGAAGCCTTCGACTGGTCGTTCTAGCGCCAATTTAAGTACTTCGTCCACCCAACGAACAGGATAAATCTTCAGATCGGCAACAACATTTGCCGGGATCTCTTCCAAATCTCTCTCATTTTCCTTTGGAATCAATACAACTTTAGTTCCACCACGATGTGCGGCTAAGAGTTTTTCTTTAAGGCCACCAATAGGAAGAACCTCACCGCGCAGGGTTATTTCACCAGTCATTGCCACGTCGGCACGTACAGGATTGCCCGTTAAGCTGGAGACTAACGCCGTACACATGGCAGCACCGGCCGAAGGTCCATCTTTAGGTGTTGCGCCTTCAGGTACATGAACATGGATATCACGTTTCTCGTAGAAGTCAGGGTTAATACCTAACTGCTCGGCGCGAGCACGAACAACAGTCATCGCAGCCTGAATAGACTCCTGCATCACATCACCAAGGGAACCGGTGTAAGTTAACTTGCCCTTACCCGCAACAGAGGTCGCTTCGATAGTAAGCAGATCGCCGCCAACTTCTGTCCATGCAAGACCTGTCACCTGACCGATTTGGTTATTTGACTCTGCTTTACCATAGTCACAACGCTGTACACCGAGGAATGACTTCAGATTATCCTGATTCACATCCACATGTTTCAGTGACTTATCGAGAAGAATTTGCTTAACAACCTTACGACAGATCTTAGAAAGCTCTCGCTCGAGTGCACGCACACCAGCTTCACGAGTGTAGTAACGGATAATACCGATAATGGCACTATCGTCTACCGTAACTTCCTTTGCCTTCAGGCCGTTTCTCTCTATCTGCTTAGGCAGAAGGTGCTGCTTAGCAATATTAAGCTTCTCATCTTCCGTGTAGCCGGAGAGGCGAATGACTTCCATACGATCCAGCAAAGGACCCGGAATATTCATCGAGTTAGACGTTGCCACAAACATCACGTCAGAAAGGTCGTAATCAACCTCTAAGTAATGGTCGCTAAAGGTCGAGTTCTGCTCTGGATCGAGTACTTCCAGCAATGCCGATGCAGGATCGCCACGCATATCAGAGCTCATCTTATCGATCTCATCGAGCAGGAATAACGGGTTTTTAACACCGACTTTCGACATCTTCTGGATGACTTTACCCGGCATAGAACCAATATAGGTACGTCTATGGCCGCGAATTTCGGCTTCGTCACGAACACCACCTAAGGCAACACGAACATATTTACGCCCTGTCGCTTTAGCAATAGACTGACCTAGTGAAGTTTTACCCACACCCGGTGGTCCTACTAAACAGAGGATCGGGCCTTTGAGTTGCTTAACACGGCTCTGTACCGCCAGATACTCCAGGATGCGTTCTTTAACTTTCTCAAGACCAAAGTGATCCGTATCCAGTACATCTTGCGCCTTCGCTAGATCACGTTTGATTTTCGAGCGTTGACGCCAAGGTACAGAGATCATCCAGTCAACATAACTACGAACAACCGTAGCCTCTGCCGACATAGGTGACATCATCTTAAGTTTATTTAACTCTGCAGTAGCCTTATCTTTGGCTTCCTCAGGCATTTGCGCTTCATCAATCTTCTTAGCTAAGCTTTCAAATTCATCATGGGACTCATCGATATCACCCAACTCTTTCTGAATCGCTTTCATCTGCTCATTCAGATAGTACTCACGCTGGCTCTTTTCCATCTGCTTTTTAACACGAGAGCGGATACGCTTTTCAACCTGAAGCAGATCGATCTCTGACTCCATCATCGCCATCAGATATTCGAGTCGCTCAGCGACATCGATCATCTCAAGCACAGATTGCTTATCTTCGAGTTTCAGCGGCATATGAGCCGCCATGGTATCGGCTAAGCGAGGAGCCTCGTCGATACCCGAAAGAGAAGTTAATACTTCAGGTGGGATCTTCTTGTTAAGCTTGATATAACCTTCAAACTGTCCCACAGCCGAGCGAACAAGAACCTCTTCCTCTTTCTCAGCCATAGGCTCAGACTCAAGGTATTGTGCTGTCGCAACAAAGAATGATGATTCACTGGTATATTTCTCGATGCGGGCGCGTTGGCCCCCTTCGACTAATACCTTGACGGTACCATCAGGTAATTTTAATAACTGTAAAATTGAGGCGACGGTTCCAACCTCAAAAATGTCATCACTGGTGGGGTCATCAAGTTCAGCGTCACGCTGTGCAACTAAAATAATCTGCTTGTCTTGCTCCATTGCCGTTTCCAGGCAACGGATAGATTTTTCCCGTCCGACGAATAACGGAATTACCATATGAGGATAGACCACCACATCTCTGAGTGGCAGTACGGGTAGTTCGATTCGCGCTTCACGCTCTTGTGTCATAGCTCGATTCCGTTTGATGATACTATTAATCAGTATATTGGGATGAGTTCGTTGTTTTCAATGGTGATTCGTAATTATATAAGCCGAGAGTATAAAAAAGGAGCCATATAGGCTCCTCTTCAATTTACATCTTAGTCGTTAGCTGAATTATTACTCAGCACCGGCCGCTTGAGACTCACTATTTTCATAGATGAGTATAGGAGTAGACTCCCCTTTTACCACTGATTCATCGATGACCACCTTGGCCACATTTTCAGTCGATGGCAGGTCATACATGATATCGAGCAAGATGCCTTCAACAATTGAACGTAGACCACGAGCACCGGTCTTACGAGTCTGTGCTTTCAGTGCAATCGCTTTGAGCGCATCTTCTCTAAACTCTAACTCAACACCTTCCATGTCAAACAAGGCAGCGAACTGCTTTGTTATCGCATTTTTAGGTTCTGATAGAATTTGGATAAGTGCTGCGTCATCAAGTTCAGCCAAAGTCGCTAAGACAGGTAATCGACCGATAAACTCAGGGATCAGGCCATATTTAACCAGATCTTCAGGTTCAACCTGCATCAAGGTTTCTGAGATAGTCGCCTTGTCATCTTCGCCTTTGACCTCGGCGCCAAAACCAATGCCGGTTCCGGTATGAGAGCGTTGTTCAATGACCTTCTCAAGGCCTGAAAAAGCACCACCACAGACGAATAGAATCTTAGAGGTATCTACCTGCAAGAACTCTTGCTGAGGGTGTTTACGACCACCTTGTGGCGGAACCGCAGCAACCGTGCCTTCAATCAGCTTAAGCAATGCCTGCTGCACGCCTTCACCGGAAACATCACGGGTGATCGATGGGTTGTCAGACTTACGGCTGATTTTATCAATTTCATCGATATAAACGATGCCGCGCTGCGCTTTCTCTACATCATAATCACATTTCTGCAGCAGCTTCTGAATAATATTCTCGACATCTTCACCGACATAACCGGCTTCGGTTAGTGTCGTTGCATCGGCCATGGTGAAAGGGACGTTCAAGAAACGAGCCAAGGTCTCGGCAAGTAATGTCTTACCACTACCCGTTGGTCCAATCAGCAAGATGTTACTCTTGCCCAACTCTACGCCATCTTTAGGGCCTGCATTTTTTAAGCGCTTGTAGTGATTATATACAGCTACAGAGAGAACCTTCTTAGCCTTCTCCTGCCCAATAACATAATCATCCAAATGCGCTCTCAACTCTCTTGGAGTCGGTAACTTATCTTGATCTTGTTTCGGTGAAATCTCTTTGATCTCTTCCCTGATTATATCGTTGCAGAGCTCAACGCACTCATCACAAACATATACTGAAGGGCCAGCGATGAGTTTTCGAACCTCATGTTGACTCTTTCCACAAAAAGAGCAGTACAGCAGTTTCCCGCTATCACCGTTGCTTTTGTTGTCGCCCATTACACTACCTCTTGAACAGTCTGCACTACTGCCTAAATCATCTTATTGCCCTAAACTCAGCATAGCTCAGGCAAAGGCAAAAATCAGCCTCGTTTACTCAACACTGAGTCAACAAGTCCATACTCAGCCGCTTCGGCTGCGCTCATAAAGTTATCTCTATCGGTATCGCGTTCAATAATTTCCATCGGCTGCCCCGTGTGCTCGGCTAGCATCTGGTTCAATTTATTCTTGATACCTAAGATCTCTTGGGCATGGATCGCAATGTCAGATGCCTGACCCTGGAAACCACCCAATGGCTGGTGAATCATCACCCTTGAATTAGGTAGACAATGACGTTTACCTTCTGCGCCACCGGCGAGCAAAAAAGCGCCCATGCTGGCAGCTTGACCGATACAAACCGTACTCACGTTTGGTTTAATAAACTGCATTGTATCGTAAATAGCCATACCAGCGGTAACAGAACCACCCGGAGAGTTGATATAGAGGTAGATATCCTTATCAGGGCTCTCAGATTCCAAAAACAGTAACTGTGCAACGATAAGGTTAGCCATGTGCTCTTCAACTTGCCCAACCAAAAATATTACGCGCTCTTTTAACAGACGAGAATAGATATCGTATGAACGTTCACCTTTAGCGGTTTGTTCAACCACCATAGGAACAAGTGCATTGAGTACTGATTCTGGTGCATTTTGCATTATTAATATTCCCTAAATAAAAACGGCTCGCATGAGGAACCTCATACGAGCCATTATAAATGGTGAACAACCATTTAAGTCAAGCTAAGCTTAGCCTTGTTGAGTAGCCTTGTTCATAAATTCTTCAAAATTGACTGCTTTTTCAGTTAATTTTGCAGTTTTTAACAAAGCTTCAACCGCCTGCTCTTCAAGAGCGACGTTACGCATGTTCTGCATCATCTCTTCGTTGCCATTGTAATAAGCAACAACTTCACTTGGATCTTCATAAGCAGAAGCCATAGAAGCGATAAGTGATTGAACACGATCATCTTCAGCTTTCAGCTCATTAGTCTTGATAACTTCACCTAGTAACAGACCGACTTTTACGCGACGCTCAGCTTGCTCAGTGAACAGATCAGCTGGTAGCTCAGGCATGTTAGCGGCTTGATCGCCGAAACGTTGCATTGCCTGCTTACGTAGCACTTCAACTTCACCATCGATAAGAGGCTTTGGAAGTTCGATTTCGTTTTGCTCAAGCAAACCATTAAGAACCTGCTCTTTAACATTCGCTTTAAGCGCCTGCTCAAGTTCACGACCCATGTTCTTACGGATCTCAGCTTTAAGTGCTTCTAAGCCACCATCAGTTACGCCGAATAGCTGTGCAAACTCGTCATTAACTTCTGGAAGGTTAGCTGCTAGTACTTCGTTTAATGTGATAACGAAGTTTGCAACTTTACCTTTTAGGTTTTCTGCATGGTAATCTTCAGGGAAAGTGACTTCGATATCGAACTCTTCACCCGCTTTATGACCTTCAACACCTGATTCAAAACCAGGGATCATGCGGCCGCTACCAAGTTCAAGTTCGAAATCTTCAGCTTTGCCGCCTTCAAACTCTTCACCGTCGATTGAACCAACGAAGTTGATCTTAGCTTTGTCGCCAACTGCTGCTTCACGCTCAACCGCTTCGAAAGTCGCGTGTTGCTTACGTAGAGTTTCAATCATTGTGTCAACGTCAGCATCAGTTACTTCTGAAGTAGGCTGCTCAACATTGATTGCTTCAAGACCTTTTAGCTCTACTTCTGGGTAGATTTCGAAAGTAGCAACAAACTTGAAGCTTTCAGTATCGGTGTCACCAGCAACAAATGTTGGTGCGCCAGCTGGGTTCAATTTCTCAGCAATAATAGCTTCGATGAAATTGCGCTGCATCACTTCACCAGTGATATCTTGACGAATTGCCTTGCCATAACGCTTGTTGATGACACTTACTGGTACCTTGCCAGGACGAAAACCTGGGATACGAGCTTTTTTAGCTTCGCTTTTTAATGCTTCTTTAACAGTATTTTCAATCTGCTCAGCAGGAACAGAAATAGTCAGGCGGCGCTCTAGGCCTTGTGTTGTTTCAACAGAAACTTGCATTGTTTTACCTCAAAATAAGTCTAACGTCTTTTCTAATAGTCGAAATATCAACTATTAAGGTATTCGTTTCTTGATCTTAAAAGTTGACTAGAAAGCCCATCACAACTGAATTCCGGCCCTAGTCGTTCATATTCATTAACAACTGATATTTATCAAGACGCGACATTATAGCCACGCTTTACAGCAGAGTCGACCTCAAAACGTGAATTTCAGGCGTAAAAAAAGCGACCTAGGGTCGCTTTTTTAACTTTCTTCATAAAGAAATGGGGTGACTGATGGGGCTCGAACCCACGACAACCGGAATCACAATCCGGGGCTCTACCAACTGAGCTACAATCACCACTGATATGGTACGCCCGGCAGGATTCGAACCTGCGGCCACCCGCTTAGAAGGCGGGTGCTCTATCCAACTGAGCTACGGGCGCTTCGAAAGTGAGTAAACTCACATCCTGAATTAGCGTTGAAAGACGTATCTTTCTATTTACCTGCTTTGGTGAACAGATAAATGTAAATTTGGTCGGTGATAGAGGATTCGAACCTCTGACCCTCTGGTCCCAAACCAGATGCGCTACCAAGCTGCGCTAATCACCGAGTCTTACTTTATCTGAGATAATTAATGAGATTCACTTATGGGATGAATCATCTTATCTCCTTCACAACTTAAGCTGTTAGGCTTCTCGTTGAGAACGGAGCGCATCTTATCCCCTCATTTGAAATGCGTCAACGGTTTTTTTATAAAGAAAGTTCGCTTGGCTAATTAACAAACTATACGTAAATAAAAGGTCTAACATTTGCACTATAAGGGTATATCTGCGGTATATCCAATAAAAATCGGCAGGGCTTATAGTCAACCAACCAATCTATGGTTATCCGGGTCACAGACTGATATCCGATTATACTCGCCTCATTTCTCACACTTAAATAGAGATGCATCGTACAAACTCCAGCAGTCCAACCTTTCGGGCTTCAGGTGGCTTAATAAATAATCTATCGATAAGGACACTCCGGGGAAGCCAAATCCGGTAAATTAAATTATCCGTATATTAGAACTGATTGTTACGCCGCTTAATAAATGACACTTAGACCTTGTCCTGTTAAAATGACGCCGATTTTTTTATCGCGCCCCATAAAGGATATTCACCCCAATGACAGCTCAAAGAATCGATGGCAAAGCGATCGCTCAATCCATTCGAACACAGCTTAAAGAGAAAGTTACCGCCCGCAAAGAGGCAGGACAGAGGGTTCCGGGTTTAGCCGTGATTCTAGTCGGTGCAGATCCCGCTTCACAAGTTTATGTTGGCAGTAAGCGACGCGCTTGCGAAGAGGTCGGATTTTTATCCCGCTCTTATGATTTAGATACAACTACATCTGAAGAAGCACTGCTTGAACTTATCGACGAATGCAACGAAGACCCTGCTATAGATGGTATCTTAGTTCAGTTACCTCTTCCGGAACATATCGAAGAATCGAAAGTGATCGAACGGATCAGACCCGATAAAGATGTTGACGGTTTCCATCCCTATAATGTTGGCAGACTCGCACAGCGTATCCCAGTCCTTCGCTCATGCACTCCTATGGGTATTATGACTTTGATTAAGTCAACGGGTATTGATACTTATGGATTAGATGCTGTCATCGTTGGTGCTTCGAACATCGTAGGTCGCCCTATGAGCCTCGAACTGCTCCTCGCAGGATGCACGACAACAACGTGTCACCGTTTCACTCGAAACCTTGAACAGAAAGTCAGACAGGCCGATCTTGTTGTTGTTGCCGTAGGTAAGCCAGGTTTCATCCCCGGAGAGTGGATCAAGCCTGGTGCCATCGTCATAGATGTTGGAATCAACCGCCTCGAAGACGGCAGTTTAGCCGGCGATGTGCAATTTGATTCCGCATCGATAAATGCCAGCTTCATTACCCCTGTCCCTGGTGGTGTAGGACCAATGACCATTGCCAGCCTGCTGGAAAATACCCTTTATGCGGCTGAGCAGTATCATGATTAGCATTTAAGCTACGAGCTACGAGCTACGAGCTACGAGCTACGAGCTACGAGCTACGAGCTACGAGCTACGAGCTACGAGCTACGAGCTACGAAAGCATACAAAAAAGCCTGCAGATGCAGGCTTTTTTATCATTAAGTGTTAACTTTACTTCTTGCGCCAGGTTGTTCCATCCGGGCCGTCTTCTAAGATAACGCCAAGGGCATTCAAGCCATCTCGGGCAACATCGGCAGCGGGCCAATCTTTCTCGGCTCTCGCTCTGTTACGTTCGACAATCAGGGCTTCGATCTCCGCCACTTCGTCTGAGCTGCCTTCTCCTTTAAAGAAAGTATCGACATCCTGATCCAAAATACCTAATACATCGGCAAGCTCTTTAAGTTTCACACCAAGTGAGGATGCTTTAGCATTGTCGGATTCTTTTAGGCGGTTTATCTCTCGAACCATCTCAAACAGCACAGAGTAAGCTTCAGGCGTATTAAAATCATCATCCATTGCAACCTTAAACTTAGCGACATACTCAGCGCCTGGTGCTGCTTCAACCGTCAGGTCTAAGCCTTTGAGTGATGTATAGAGGCGCTCAAGCGCCGACTTTGCCTGCTTAAGATTATCTTCTGAGTAGTTCAGTTGGCTGCGATAATGGCCAGATAACAGGAAGTACCTTACGGTAGCCGCATCATAGTGCTCTAAAACATCCCTGATAGTGAAGAAGTTGTTTAACGACTTAGACATCTTCTCTTTATCGACCATCACCATACCAGTATGCATCCAGTAATTTACATACGGTGTATTGTGAGCACAGCAAGACTGGGCAATTTCATTCTCATGGTGCGGGAATTGAAGATCTGAGCCACCACCATGAATATCGAAATGTTGACCTAAATGCTTTGAATTCATTGCTGAACATTCAATGTGCCAACCAGGGCGACCCGGTCCCCAAGGTGATTCCCAGGTAGGTTCGCCGGGCTTTGACATCTTCCAAAGCACAAAATCCATTGGGTCACGTTTAGTGTCTTCGACTTCTACGCGAGCACCGGCTTGTAACTGCTCAAGGTTTTGTCCCGATAAACGACCGTACTCAGGGAATGAAGAGACACTGAACAAGACATCGCCATTATCTGACACATAGGCGTGTTCTTTCTCGATAAGTTTTTCAACCATATCGATTATCTCAGGTATGTGTAACGTCGCTCTTGGCTCAAAATCCGGACGTTTCATGTTAAGCGCATCAAAATCACGATGCATCTCGCCAATCAAACGTTCGGTCAATGACTCACAGCTCTCTTTATTTTCGTTAGCACGCTTAATGATCTTGTCGTCAACATCAGTAATGTTGCGAAGAAAGTTCACATCATACCCTGAGTAACGCAGGTATCTCACTATCATGTCGAAAGAGACAAAAGTACGACCGTGACCAATATGACAAAGGTCATAGATGGTTATCCCACACACATACATGCCAACTTTTCCTGGCTGTAATGGTTTGAATTCCTCTTTTTGGCGGGTCAGACTGTTGTATAGCTTCAACATCGATATTCTCTTCAGCAAATATACCCAAGCCACTTCAAAATGTTGAATCCTGCATTTAGAGGGCGTTTGGGTATAACAATTAAATTAGCCGGTAAGTCTATCATCGCACAGTATTGCTTCCAACAGTTTTAGCCAGATGTGAATGATTGAGCACAGATTTGTTTAAGCAGTCTGGCAAGACCTGTTCTCGGCACAGTAATGACTGTCAACTGGTGCTTTTCGACTCACCATCATAGCTATTAATTATGCTTGGCTCTTTATGCGATATGGCAATTGCGTTAGAATCCAGCCACAATTTATTATTGCTAAACTTACTGAGAATCAAAACATGATCACTCTTCACACCAACCACGGTGACATTACGCTAGAACTGGACGCAGAAAAGGCACCAATTACTGCTGAAAACTTTATCAATTACGTAAAAGATGGTTTTTACGACGGTACTGTCTTCCATCGTGTAATCGACGGCTTCATGGTACAAGGTGGCGGTTTCACTGAAGATATGGCTCAAAAGCGTTGCAATGAAACTATCAAGAACGAAGCAAATAACGGTCTTTCAAATGTGACTGGTACGATCGCAATGGCGAGAACCTCAGATCCGCATTCAGCTACGGCTCAGTTCTTTATCAACATCAACGATAACACTTTCCTTGATTTCAAATCTGAATCGGCTCAAGGCTGGGGTTACTGTGTATTCGGCAAAGTGTCTGAAGGCATGGATGTTGTAAATAAGATCAAGGCTGTAAGCACCGGCAACCGTGGCATGCATCAAGATGTCCCTCTTGAAGCGGTTATCATTGAAAAAGTAACCATTGCTGAATAAGTCAGTTTAATGCGAACACTTTTTATTGGCGATCTGCACTTAAGTGCTGATCGCCCTGATATTACTCGTGCATTTAACGATTTTCTCGATAACCAGCTTGATGATGTTCAAGCCCTGTACATTTTAGGTGACCTGTTCGAAGTCTGGATTGGTGATGATCTGGCCGAACCTTTCGCTATCGACTTGGCTAAAAAGCTTTATCGCTTATCCAAGAGTATGCCCGTCTACTACATTCACGGAAATCGTGACTTCCTTCTGGGCAAAGAGTACGCAAATAAAGCCGGAATGACCTTATTACCAGAAACCCATTGTATTGATTTGTACGGCGTGCCAACCGTTATTCTCCATGGCGATAGCCTGTGTACACTGGATAAGGCTTACCAAAGGTTCAGACGATTCAGAAACCTCAAGCTTGCAAAATGGATTTATTCTCACCTCCCCCGAGACACCAGAAAAAACATTGCGCGCAATATCAGAAGTAAAAGTACCCAAAGCAATATGCAAAAAAATGTATCCATCATGGATGTCGAACAGGAGGCTGTATCAGCGCTTCTTGATAGCACACAGACGGTGCAGATGATCCACGGACACACTCACAGACCCGATATTCACGAGATGAAATCGAGCTCGGGTATCACACGCAAGCGTATCGTCGTTGGGGACTGGTATGAACAAGCCAGTGTATTAAGCGTATCGGCAAACAAGTTAGACCTATCTGTAATTCCTTTCGAGAAATAACCCTATTGAAGTTTCAGCCCTTTATCTTCTAGATCTATACAGCTAAGCCTCAATAGGGAACCGTCCACCCGACGCGTTAAGCCCTCGCTAATGCCGGCGCACCGCTATGAAAATTAAACTCGTCATCAATTGAAGAGATTAGATGAGCCTCATGTTTTGCAATCGCCTCGATACGGTCACTGATATCTCCACCTGCAAAAGTCTCAGCCAGTTGCAGATAGTCTTGGTAGTGTCTCGCCTCAGAGCGTAACAGTGAAACATAAAATTTGTTCAGCACTTCATCTAAATGGGGCGCCAACTTAGCAAATCGCTCGCATGAGCGGGCCTCGATAAATGCACCTATAATCAACTTGTCGATTAATGCGGCAGGTTCATGGGTGCGAACCATCTTCATCATCTCCTTAGCATAGCGACCGGCTCTCATGTTTTGATAGGGGATCTCCCTGTCATGCATGATCTCCAATACCTGCTCAAAATGGTGAAACTCCTCTTTGATTAATCGAACCATTTTTGCAATCAATACGGGCCCATGTTCGAAGCTCTGTTTAGCGGTAAATCCACCTGTGAAATCATTTTTCTTGCTATCACGATCTAAAAACTGAGCGATATCCCGCTCTTTGCCATAAACAAATTGCTCATAGGGTTTTGCCCAGTCAAGCATCTGCTGGCCACTCCTCTGGTCCAGGGCATACTTGCGTACGAAAAACATCCCCGTCTGGGCAGCCTTAAGCTCACAATTACAATGATCGATAAGCAATGTTGCAAGATTCTCTGGCTTTATCGCTTCTTGAATCCAACTGTCGGGAGTCGAACACTTTAAAAAAGCATCTATCGGGGCTAATAACTGCTGCATATCTCTCTCTAATCGTAAATTCAACCAATAGTACTTATCTTGAAGGCTCTCTAGATACTGAAATAACCGTTGATACTGAAGTAACAGTTTATATAGAACTAGCTGTTAACCCTCTTTCATCTTTCAACATAAACTCAGCACAAAGCCCGCATTGTATTTTATCAGCTTTGCCCGGCGAGTTCCTACCATAAACAAAATCAAAATCAATGCTTACTTGACTCTTAGCCGTTTATGTTCAATAAATAAACATATACCTGACGTGTTTTTTAGCACGACTTTGTATGCACTGAGTATCGTGAGCCGAAAGGTCTTTGGGAAATAGGCCAAAAGGCATATAGGTTCGTCTGAAGTTTGGCGAGCATAAGTTACAGCTGAACAAGGATAATTATAATGATATTAAATCACTTAATGGGGCTATACACTCATCCTAAACAAGAATGGCATACCATTGAAAAAAGCCATGAAGCACTAAAAAGTAGTCTTAGCCATGTATTACTCGTTGCACTCATTCCCGTGATCTGCACATTTATCGCCGCCACCCAAATAGGTTGGAACTTAGGCGTTGGTGAGCCACTATTTCTGACCCAACAAAGTGCATTAGTCATGTCGGTGAGTATGTATTTTGGCTTGATTGCAGGTGTTTTCGCATTAGCATACCTTGCATTCTGGATGGCAAAGACTTTCGATGCTACACCCAGCTATACTCAAGCCCTTGAACTTGCGGCCTATACAGCAACACCGCTGTTTATGGTTGGACTCGCTTCTTTGTACCCTGCACTCTGGTTTATGATGGTCGTAGGCTTAATTGGTTTGGCCTATTCTGTTTATCTGCTCTATACGGGAGTGCCTATCATTATGAACATTCCTGAGGAGAAGGGGTTTATCTACGCCAGTTCGGTAGTCACCGCAGGTTTAGTACTACTGGTAGCGCTTATGGCAACGAGCGTTATTCTGTGGAGTTTCGGATTAGGCCCTATGTATCAATAAAGAAGGTGCGAGGAAGCAGTAGCGAGCTAAAGACAAAGCTAAGAAAGCTTCGAGTCGCGCACGGAGCAAAGTGCGGCGAATCTATTACTCGTAGCTCGTAGCTCGTAGCTCGTAGCTCGTAGCTCGTAGCTCGTAGCTCGTAGCTCGTAGCTCGTAGCAACAGAATACAAAAAAGGCTTTAGGGAGTACATAAAGCCTTTTTAATGCATCAATTTTTAAAGCAACTAACCGTTACTGAGATGAGTCTCTTAACGCGACAGTTAGGTTAAAGACCAAGCTCTCAGGCGTAGAATCTTTATTATCCGCGCAGAAATAGCCTTCACGCTCAAACTGATAAGCCTTCTCAACTTCGGCATTGGTAAGACCCGCTTCGACCAATCCGTGAGTAACAACTAAAGAGTCTGGATTCAACACTTCATCTATTGTTTCCGCAGCTGCCGGGTTCGCATCGGTAAACAGACGATCATAAAGGCGGAATTCAGCAGGCTTTGCCGTGCTGGCTTCTACCCAGTGAATAACACCTTTGACCTTACGTCCATCACTTGGGTTCTTGCCCAGAGTCTCATCGTCATAAGTACAGTAAATGGTGGTAATATTACCTTCAGCATCCTTGTCGCATCGTTCGGCCTTAATAACATAAGCGTTACGAAGACGCACTTCTTTACCTTGTACCAGACGCTTGTACTTTTTATTAGCTTCTTCACGGAAATCGGCGGCATCGATAAACAGTTCACGACCAAATGCCAACTCACGTTTACCCATCTCTTCATTGCTAGGGTGAACGGGAGCACTGATAGTTTCAAGCTGATCTTGAGGGTAGTTTTCAATAATCACTTTAACAGGATTAATGACAGCCATAGCTCGCGGAGCATGCTCATTTAGCTCTTCACGAATACAGGCATCCAGCATACCGACTTCGATCATGTTCTCTTGCTTGGTCACACCAATTCGCTTGCAAAACTCACGAATAGAAGCCGAGGTATAACCACGGCGACGAAGGCCGGCAATCGTTGGCATACGCGGATCATCCCAACCATGAACGATGTCACGAACCACCAGATCATTTAGCTTACGCTTTGACATCAATGTGTATTCTAAATTCAATCTGGAGAATTCATACTGACGTGTTCTGTTCGGTGCTTGAAAATCATCTAACTGATCGAGTACCCAATCATAAAGACGGCGATTATCCTGAAACTCCAATGTACACAGAGAATGACTGATATTTTCTATCGCATCTGAGATACAGTGGGTAAAATCGTACATCGGGTAGATGCACCACTTATCGCCACTCTGGTGATGGTGAGCAAAACGAATGCGATAAATCACAGGATCGCGCATGCACATGAAAGAGGAAGCCATATCAATTTTGGCTCTCAGTGCGCACTCACCCTCTTTGAATTCACCTTTACGCATCTTTTCGAACAGCTCAAGGTTCTCCTGAACTGAGGTATCTCGATAAGGGCTGTTCTTACCCGGCTCTTTTAATGTGCCGCGGTATTCACGAGTCTCTTCGCTATTAAGGAAACAGACATACGCCAACCCTTTATTGATCAGCTCAAGGGCGTATTGGTGTAGCTGGTCGAAGTAGTTCGATGAATAACGGATCTCACCATCCCACTGAAAGCCCAGCCACTTCACATCATCTTGAATCGAATGTACATAATCGATATCTTCCTTTTCAGGATTGGTATCATCGAAACGTAAATTACATAGGCCTTTATAATCTTGCGCTATACCAAAATTCAGGCAGATAGATTTAGCGTGACCAATATGAAGAAAGCCGTTCGGCTCTGGTGGAAAACGGGTATGTACACTTGTGTGTTTACCGCTTTCAAGATCTTCATCTATGATGTTACGAATGAAGTTACTTGGACGTACTTCGCTGTCCACATGACTCATGTGATTCCTCTTAAAGAACGATGATATTGATGTAATTAAAAAGATGATCCTATATCTCAGAGCGAGATACAACGGCTGATGTATAAAAATAACAAACAAAGCATGATAAAACAAAAAAGCAGCGAATAATCGCTGCTTTTTAAACCATGAACCTGTTAAAGATTATTCAGTAATGATTTTTATACCTGGAATGATCGTCTGACTACGCTTAGCTTTCTGCTTTAACCAAACATAGAAAACAACTAATGCGGTCACAAAGAAGCCTATCCAGAGGCTTGACTGTAACGGGTGAGCGCTAAAGGTTGCTGCCTGATAGAAGATTGTTGCCGTTCCGTAGGCTAAACCAAACGTCCAGGTTCCGGCAAAAGCAGCCCAGCGTCCGCCAAACTCGCCAACCAAGGCTCCCATAGCGGCAACACAAGGTGTGTATAACAAAATAAACAATAAGTAAGCAAACGCTGCTATCACGCCTGAGAAGCCAGCCTGAAGGGCAGTGAATGTCGATGTATCAACCTCTAACTCTTCAGAAGCCGCTTCTATCGATGATACATCACCCACTGAAATTGACAGTGGATCGTCAGGCGCAATACCAAACAGGTTCTCAGGAATAGTAGCCAGCGCTTCACTGAAGGTATCAGACAAAGGTGCCAACTCTTCTTCACCATCACTTGGTGTGCTGTATAAGCTGTTTAAGGTACCAACAACGGCTTCTTTAGCGAAAATACCGGTAATGATACCGACAGTAGCAGGCCAGTTATCCTGCTCAACACCCATTGGCGCAAACAGAGGGGTAACCTTTTGACTAGCCACACTCAAGATTGACTCTGAGCTATCTTCATGGCCGAATGAACCGTCGATACCAATAGCGTTGACGAAGTTCAAAAGCGTAACAACGATGACAATGGTTTTACCCGCGCCCATGATAAAGCTCTTGGTACGCTTACCGGTACGGTTCATCACTGTCTTGAATTTTGGCTTCTCGTAGCTAGGAAGCTCCATAACAACGGCACTACTGCTTCCCGGCAACAATGTAGAACGAAGCAATAAGCCTGTCCCTACGGCTGCTAATACACCTATGATGTAAAGCAGGAATACCAGGTTCTGTCCAGACTCAGGGAAGAAAGCCGCAGCAAAGAGGGCGTAAACAGGCAGGCGAGCACCACATGACATAAATGGCGCCATCATGCCGGTCACAATACGCTCACGCTCACTGCCCAGGGTTCGGGTTGCCATAATGGCAGGAACCGAACAGCCGAAACCAACAATCATAGGAACAAACGCTTTACCGGGAAGGCCAATTCTGCGCATCAAGCCATCGACAACGAACGCCGCACGAGCCATGTACCCGGAACCTTCCAGGACCGATAGCGCCAGAAACAGAGCAGCGATAACCGGAATAAATGTTGCTACCGTTTGAATGCCTTGCCCGATACCACCAGCGATGATAGTCACTAACCAGGTAGGAGATCCCATACCAGACATCAGTGCACCTAAGTGATCGACAAAGATGGCACCGGCGGTAATATCGAAGAAATCGATGAATGAGCTACCGACATTGATGCTGAACATAAACATCAAGTACATTACAAACAAGAAAACGGGCACGCCGGCTACGGGATGAAGGATGATCTTATCCAACTTATCGCTTAGGGTTTCTGCGCCATTAGCATTTACAGATGAAGTATAAACATTCTGAACAAAATCGAAGCGCGTCGTCGCCACCATGATCTCGATATCTTTACCCTGACTGGATAATGACTCAGAGCATTGGTTGACTTCGTCTAACATCTGACCATTTTTACACTTACCACAGCCTAAACCATTACCTAACATAGCAAGGGCACGCCCGCGGCTCAGGTTTTCATCATTATTCAATAATGATTTAACACCAGTCTCAATTTGTGAATCATAATCAAGCACCAGAGGTGCTTCAGACACTCTGCCTTCAAGTAGATCGACCACTTGCGCTTTAACTTTGTCGATGTCGGCTTCATCACGGGAACAGACACTGACAACCGGACAACCTAATGTAAGCGCCATCTTCTGCGCATCGACCTCGATACCGTGTTTCTTTGCTGCATCGATTTTATTGAGCACCACGACCATTGGGATCCCAAGTTCGCGAAGCTGTACAGTTAAGTAGAGATGTCTTTCAATATTCGTCGCATCGACAAGGTTGATGATGCCATCAACTTGTTGATCAGCAAGGTACTGTTGGGCAATCTGTTCATCCAAAGAACAATCACAGCTGCTGCCAGCCGGAAGCAGGTCATAGATCCCCGGAAGGTCGGTAAGGTAGACATCGGCGCCATTAAGGGTAAATAAACCAGTCTTCTTTTCTACCGTCACACCAGACCAGTTACCTACTTGTTGGTTTGCACCGGTCAGTGCATTAAACAGTGTCGATTTTCCCGCATTAGGGTTACCGACGGTGACACAATGAAATTGCTTAGGCATTGGCTGTTTCCACCTCTACTCTTTCTACATCAATTACGTCTGCTAAATCACGACGCATACACAACTTACTACCTCTGATATCGAGCTCGAGTCCCGAGCCCATCGGTGCTTTTCGGATCATCAAGAAGGAGGTGTTTGGCGTGATCCCCATGGAAAGAAGCTTACGCTTAACAACGGAAGGCAAACTTAATTGACCTACCTCTGAAATAGTGGCGTGTTCGCCGGGATTTAAATCGCTTAATTTCATTATGCTCAATTACCTTTCAACAGGTCTTAATAATTCTTAAACTCGGATCAATTCTAACGGAGGCAAAACCAGAATAACTTTACCTAGATCAATGTTTCGTAGTGAAAACGAGAATAGTTTTCAATTGTATTATGTATTATGTGACAAAAGTCTCAACTAATACACTTTTAAAAGCAATTCACTCTCATCCTCAACCGCAAGTGAGAATGATTATTACTCCGCGAGAAATGATAGATGTAGCCACACACCTTTAACGTGATCAAGATCACACTTTCTTTTTTACCTTCTAAATCAGCACTCTTTAGCTGGGTGATCTGATGAAAATGTTATCCATTTGTAGTGAGAATGTTCTACCATTCAACATTAGCAATTAACTAAATTACTAATATAACTATTAATAGCATTTTAAGCGCTCAGGATGTGTGGTGATGAACATGGAATCAGCTAAGTTCAAACAAGAGGTCGTTGTCTTCCTTTTATTTGTTTTAACAACAATGAGTTTCAATATATTGGCCGCGCCATGGGATGACAAAGACCCAGCCGAAGTTGAAGCTATTCTCGACAGTAAATTTGTCGAAGGAAAATACTCACCAAAAGGTGCGGACTCTTGCCTTATGTGTCACCGAAAGAGTAGCGATGTGATGGCCTTGTTCGATGGTGTTCACGGAAATCCTGACATTAGCGGCTCTCCCATGGCCGATCTTCAATGCGAAGCTTGTCACGGACCTCTGGGTAAACACAATCGCGGCGGCAAGGAGCCCATGATCACATTCGGAGCCAACTCTCCCGTTCCCGCTCAAAAACAAAACAGCGTCTGCCTCAGTTGTCATAATGACGAACAACGTATGGCATGGAGTGGTAATCACCATGACAACGCCGATGTAAGCTGCAGCAGCTGTCACTCAGTTCATACTGGTAACGATCCAATCAGTGACCGCAAGACAGAAGTCGAAGTGTGTAGCTCCTGTCATACCCAACAAAAAGCCGATATTCATAAACGCTCGTCTCATCCATTGAAGTGGCAACAGATGGTCTGTAGTGACTGTCATACCCCACATGGAAGTTTAAGTGACTCGAACCTTAAACAGATGAGTGTTAACGAGAACTGCTACTCCTGTCATGCCGAAAAGCGTGGTCCAAAGTTGTGGGAGCATTCACCGGTAAGTGATAACTGCGCGAATTGTCATAACCCACATGGCAGCGTTAACGAAGATATGCTCATCAGTAAGCCCCCTCAACTGTGTCAACAGTGTCATGCCTCGGATGGCCACGCTTCAAATGCCGTTTTTGCCAATTCAAATAATGCCTTTACTGCCGGGCAGAGCTGTATGAACTGTCACAGTCAGGTTCATGGTTCTAACCATCCGTCCGGCAAGCTGCTGCAGCGCTAATTGGGAGTGATAAACATGAATAACCGAATTTTAAATCTTGAGCCCTTACCAATAAAACTGAGTCTGCTCGCCATGGCTATAGCCAGCTTATTGTCACCGGCATACGCAGATGGTTATGGTTTATCACAGGCTAATCGTGCGGCCGTAAAGCTGGATAAATGGCAATGTAAACGCTGCAGTGTATCGACTGACACGAGGGGAACGATCGGTGCCGGCATCGCCTATAACGACGGAACCGATAGCCGATTTGGTAATACCAGCGGCACAGATGAAGACGGAGTGGTTGGCCATCTGGAAGCCGACCTTTTGTTAAAAAATGAATCCGGGTACCAGACCCGCATCGAAGCCGATAAGCTTGGATATGATAATGGCAGAGCCCGAGTATCTACCGGAACGCCGGGACATTATGAAATTATCTTAGGCTATAGGGGAATCGCTAACTACGATACAAACAGTGCATTAACACCCTATATGATTGATGGCGATAAGATGAATTTGCCTGATAATTGGCAAACAGGTGCTACAACAGTGCAAATGACGGAACTGTTTAACAGTGCTAATCCGGTCGCACTCAAGACTCAACGCGATAGATTTAACCTCGGCGCAGGTTATATAGGCAGCTTCTATAAAGCAGAGCTTGATTATCAACATGAAGCGCGTAAAGGTAAGCGGACGTTCAGTGGTAACTTACTGACCAACAGTGCCATGCTGGCCCAGCCCATCGACGATTCGACCGATAATCTGGGGGCTAAAATCTACTTTAATGGTGCTAACTGGTTAGCCGGTATCGATGCCACATTAAGTCATTACAACAATGATCATGACGCCATCAACTGGCAGTCAGCCTTCACTCCTACTTTTGGTGCGGCATATCGAGGACAAAGTGCGTCATCGTCCGATAATAAAGCCTACCGAATCGCCGCTAATGCTCAGCTGGGCGGCAATGGACATCAGATACTGATGCAAACCGGCTTTAGCCGTTTCAGCCAAGATGAAACCTTTCTCCCGGCAACCATAAATGGTCCATCTCCTTCCCTGCCGCAATCCGATTTGGATGGGCAGGTCGATATGATAGAGATGACGCTTAAGTATACCGGACGAATTACACGTGAACTCAGCGTGCGCGCAGCCTACGACTATAAAGACAGAGATAACAAGGCACAAGTACTGAATATGCCTCAGGTTGTCACAGACAGCTATTATGCTGGGACTGCTACCAACCCGGAATATGATCGAACCAGACAGAAAGCTTCTTTCGCGGCTAAATATCGATTTACCCGAAACATCTACCTTGATACGGGTTACCGTTACGATCATAACAAGTACAGCGATCTCGACAGGGAAACTCTGCAAGAATCAGGGATATACGGTAGGCTCAGTTATCGCCCTTCCCAGGCATGGGCTTTTGGCTTTAAAGCGGAAATAAAGGATAGAAGTGGTAGCGAATACAGAGCCGTGACCACGACATCGAGCAACAACAATCCTTTCTTAAGAAAGTCCTACCTCGCCGACAGGGAGCATCAGGAATACCGTTTACAGGCCGATTATAGTGGCTCAGGAGCCTTATCTGCCAGCGCCAACCTGCACTATAGTCAGGACGATTATACCGATACGAACGTAGGACTTACCGACGTTACAACATCAGGTTATGACATCTCGGCTCAGTACCTGATCGATGAAGACCTAAGCATAAATGCCTTTTTAAACCAGGATTGGCGCGATAGCGAACAGGCCGGTAGCAGTAATTTCGGTAGTGCAAACTGGTATGCCAATTCAGATGAGCGATCCACGCTCGTCGGCGCAGGGGTGCAATATCAAAATCTTATGGATAGTAAGCTCTCTCTCGGTCTCGATTACAACTATTCAGATGGCCAGAGCGACACAGAGATAACTCAGGGTTTCACATCTCCCTACGGTGATTATTTCTCGACTAAACACAATATCAATGCATTTGCCGACTATCGATTCAGTGAAAAGATGGCAATTCGCATCGATTGGATATTTGAACAATATGAAGATGCCGACTGGAGTAACCAGGGGCTCTCATTGGACGCAATACCTAATGTACTGACCTTCGGCTCTCTCAGCCACGATTATAGCGCCCACTACCTTGGCTTGACCCTGAGTTACCAACTTTAGTCTGACGTTTTTCGAGCCCTGAATAACAGGGCTCCCGGATAAAAGCATTTTTGGAAACATATGATTTAGAAAGAACAGAATTAGCACAGATTCCAAGGAAGAGATGATGAATAAAAGCACAAAGTCCAACATGGTGAGCCTGTACAGATTAATACCATTAACCTTAACAATGATCCTTGCAGCGTGTGGCGGAGATGATGGAGCTCCGGGTAACCCCGGTGAACCCGGCGGCCCACCGGCGAATGATATTTCCACATTAGTAGTTGATATCAGTGATGTTACAACCGATGCGGGTATTGCAACGGTAAACTACCGCGTTAGCAATGAGGACGATGAACCGGTAGTGGGCGTAGCTACGGGCACATATATTGCTGCTCAACTTCTTCCCCAAGGTTATACCAATGCCGGTAACGGCAGCCAATGGCAGTACTTTACCTCTGAAAGCTGTACATCGACCTGTACGGGTGAACTGGTCGATCATAAAAATGGCAACTACAGCTATACGTTCAGTGCTGCATTTGATGGTTTAAATGATGTCAGCTATCTGCCCGGTTCAACCCAGAGGATGATCATCAAAATTGGCGGAGACGCCCTGCCCGATGGCACTTCGCTACCGATAACCAACCAACACTTCGACTGGAGCGACAGCGGAGAGCCCGCCTATACTCGCAACCTTATTGCCATCGAGACATGTAACACCTGCCATAACGACTTGGCTTTTCACGGCCCTTCTGGTTTCGAGAAGTACAATGAAGTCGAGACCTGTGTAACCTGTCACAATGCCGATAGGGTGAGTAACCCTGACAACATTTTCCCGCAGATGATCCACACTAAACATCTGACCGGCTTTCCCGGAGACCTGGCTAATTGCCAAACCTGCCACGTAGCAGATGAAACCTTGACCGAAAACATGAACTGGGCACGGGTTCCGGGTATGGAAGCCTGTGGCTCATGTCATACCAATATTAATTTCCCCGCAGGCGAGGGACACCCGGCGCAAACGGATAACAGTAACTGTGTCGCCTGTCACAACTCTGACTGGACGGCTAGCATCCACAATGATGGTGGTGATGATGAAGCATTGGCACAGTTTAACGCTAACCTTGTCAGTGCGAGTCTTACTGGCAACACTGTAACCTTTAGCATCACGCTGACTAATCCGGCAACCAATACGGTGTATCTTGATAGCGCCGATAAGCTCGACTTTATCGACGATCTTCGCGTCTATGGGAATTGGGGTACCAGCTTCGATTACGCCCCTTCGGCTAAATCGATCAAGCTGCAGAACAGCTCCCCCATTTCAGGCAGTAATGGAACTTACACCTATGCAATCAGCGGTCTGACTATTCCCGCCGGAACCGAGTCCGATAATGGCACATTAGCCATTCAGGGTAAGCTCTGTTCATCACAAGGAGAGTTAGGTAATTGTGAAGAGGAGCAGTTCTCGACAGTTAATATTAAATCGAGTCATCAGTTCTTCTCTGCAGCTGAATTGACGGACACAGGAAGAAGAGTCGTGGTAACTAACGGCACTTGTGGCAGTTGTCATGGCGTACAGGAGCTGAACTTCCACGGCGCACGCAACGACCTTGAAGGTCAGTGTCAGCTTTGTCATAACCCAAACATGACGGCCGATGCTACTGCATCTAATCCGTCGGTTTCCACAGCAGACTACAAGCATCTGATCCATTCGCTCCACAGTGCACAACGTGAAGGCTATGAAACTCTCAACTATCCGGGACAGATTGGTAATTGTGCTCAGTGCCACACCAGTGATGACAATGGACTGCTCAGCGCGTCCCTGCCCCTGTATTCAGGGGTCAGACCTTTAGCCATAGATAACGGTACGTTTACCAGTGCAACCGCAGCTATCTGCAGTGATTGTCACTTCAATGACACAGCCCGAAATCATATGACTCAACAGGGAGCCGTATTTATGGGCAGTGAGGCTGATGCGACAGCAGGTACTGAAAGCTGCAGCACTTGTCACGGCGCAGGTGCTCCGGCGGATATATTAAAAGTTCACCCCATTAACTAATAAGAATCATATGCTTGGCGCTTATGCAATGAATTGATAAGCGACCTCCCCCTTGATGATGCAAAAATGGAACGCTAAATTATGGATATAAAAAGAAAAAGCTCGACGCTAAGTTTAATTGCGCTGACTTGCTCTACCCTGCTGTTTGGTTGTGGAAGCGACGGTAAAGACGGGGAAGATGGAAAAGATGGCGTAATAGGCGTAAATATCGATTCTACGGCGACATTGTCAGCCAATATCACTAAAGCTATGGTCGCCGATGGCCTGGTCACCATTAATTTTGATCTGACGAATGCCAATGGTGTCTCGGTACTGGGGCTGACCAAAGATCATGACTTACGCTTCGGTGTTGCCCAGCTCACCAGAATCAGTGAAACCATGGGCGAAAGCGAAGCAGATAGGGGCTTTCATTGGCAAGCCTATATCAATGCTGAGAAGGCACCTAACCCGGATTGGATCCCTGAAGGTGAGTCACACATCAAACCCTCAAATCAATATCAGGCCAATGTTGAAAAAGCCGCCGATTGTGATGAGTGTTTCCTCGATAATGGTGATGGCAGTTATGCCTACACATATCAGGTAAATATTGCAGAGGTGACAACTCCCTTAGCGATTACTTATAACGCCGACTCAACTCAAAGGGCGACCCTCGAACTTGAGCTTCCTCAGGTAACGGCTAATGCCTTTCTGGATTGGCAGCCCTCCTCTGATACCAGTGAAGGTATTCAAACCCGGGATGTTGTTGCCATTGAGGCCTGCTATACCTGTCATCAGGTCGAGAGTCTGGCACTTCACGGAGGACGGAGAATCGCGATTGAAAACTGCGCATCTTGTCATACCTCGACCTCCGGCGATCCAGAGAGTGGAAATAGTGTCGAATTTACCTATATGATCCATGCGATTCATAAAGGCAAAGACAGGATGACAAGTACAGCCGATGGCATGGTGCCGGCCCCCTATAAGATCATAGGTTATGGCGGAGGCATTCATGATTACGGCAAGGTGATGTATCCGCAAGGCCCCGCCGCCGATTGCAGCACCTGTCACGTGGAAGGAGAAGGTGCACCGGCTAATGCAGATCTGTTCAAAGCCGATCTCAGCAATACAGCTTGTATCGGTTGCCACACCGAAAAACCGTCTCAAAATCATAGCAGCACTAACTGTATGGGTTGCCACAATTCAACCGATACTTATCCTGGAACCGGTAGTGCAGAGAAACGTCATCTTGATGTAATGAAGGCCTATAACGACGCCGGGGCGATGGCCGTTGAATTCAGTAATATCGGATTAAGTAGCGATGGAAAAATAAAATTCGATCTGCGCATTCTTGACGCTGACGGTGCCGCGATTGCCGGCGAATTTATCAATCAGAGCACTCGCGTTATCGTAGCCTGGGACAGTGACAAAGACTATCCGGCATACAATGATGCCTCCTACAGCAATCGTCGCATCAGGCTCAGCGAGGGTACATACGACGAAAACTTAAAAATCTTCACCATCACAGGCAATAACTTCGATATGCCTGTAGATGCCGATGGAAAAACCTTCGAACTCTGGTCTGCCGTCGAGGTTTGCTTTAACAAGGGAGGCTACGGCGTTGCCGAAGTAGTGATGACTGAGTGCTCTGACAATACACGCTCTATCGAAGTCAAAGATAAACCTTACCACTTTGTATGGTCAGAAACGGGTATGGATCCTGACAGTCAGGCCGCCATGCGCCGCAGCATCATAGACACGGCTAAGTGTCAGGGTTGCCATAATCAGGAGGTGTTCCATTATGATAACGGCGTCAACTGCCAAACCTGCCACACATCGGACAAAACCACTAAGTCAGATGATACCTATCCCGGCGGTAAGAAGCCGACCAGCTTCGCCTATAAAGCCCACGGGGCAGAGGGACACTATCTCAAGTATGCAGGCGTGCAATCAGGAACTGTGTTAAAAACGGATTGTATGACCTGTCACACCGATGACGGCATAAAATTGGGTCGCGCGAGCGAGCGAGTTTGGCGCTTTGGCCATAAAGTCACAGGTTCGGACATCTGGGTCTCATCGGATGCGGGAACCTGTCTAACTTGTCATCAAAAATACCTAAGTGATGCCGGCGCCAGCCATATCACGACTAACGGTGGTATTTTAGATGGAACGAGTGAAGAGGATGTACGAACTCGCGCCAGCGAAGCCTGCTCGACCTGCCATACACCTGAGCAGATAATGTCCTTACATGGAAATTAAAGCTCTACTCTAGCCAATCAAAAGGGAGGCCAGCCTCCCTTTTTAATTATTCATCGGCCCCAGATAAAAGGGTGGCGATTGAGCCATAATGCCAACCACCCAACAACATATGTAACAGACGTTTTCAAAACAGTGCTCACATCCAGGTAATGAAGAAAATCATGTCGAATAATTGAAAAATTAACAGAACCTTAATTGAACCATTTTGCAACAAAATGGTTAAAATAAAAGGGATATTTATTGTTCTGTCTCAAAAACATGTCCGATTATCCTACCCCTAAAGAAATAGTCGGACATAACTCACATAAAGCGCTTAAAACACCTGCTAAAAAGTCCCTGCTTAGATAGCCTATAGGTGGAAATTAATTCCACACACTAAACACTTGTTTATTAACGGTTTGATAATAAGAATCACTCTCATATAAAGATGAGCTTAATTAGATTTGTTTAGTGATGATTAAAACTATTGCAGGGAATAATCATGATGAAAAATTTTAACCTCAACGCAGCCTCCAAGGCTGTTCTCAGTGCAGGGATACTCTCTTTTGCACTTGCCGGTTGCGGCAGCGACGGTAAAGATGGTGAAGATGGCAAAGATGGCGTTGTTGGCGTTAACATCGACGCAGCTAAAAGTGTCAATGCGGTATTTACAAACGCAATGGTTGAGGCCGGCGTCGTAACTGTCGATTTCAAGCTTCAAAATGACAACGGTGTCGCCGTTCTTGGTTTAACCAAAGATCACGACTTACGTTTCGGTATCGCTCAACTGAGCCATGTCACCGAGTTGATGGGTGAAACTGAAGTTGATAGAGGCTACCAATGGCAAGCCTATATCAATGCAGAAAAAGCACCGAATCCGGACTGGGTTCCAGAAGATGAGTCACATATCAACCCATCGAATCAGTTCCAGGCTAATGTAGAAAAAGCCGGCGACTGTGAGACTTGTTTCGTCGATAACGAAGACGGAACCTACACCTACACTTTCCAGCAAAATATCGGCAGCGTAGTCGAGCCTGTTGAAGTGGTTTACAGTGCCGAAAGCACTCAACGTGCCACTATGGAACTTGAGCTTTCAAGCTTCGCAGCAAATGCCAACTACGACTGGCAGCCATCGAGCGGTGCTACCGAAGGCATTCAGACTCGTGACGTAGTTTCAATCGAAACATGTTACACCTGTCACCAGCCAGAGAGTCTCGAACTTCATGGCGGTCGCCGTATAAACATCGAAAACTGTGCATCTTGTCACACTGGTACTTCAGGCGATCCTGAAAGTGGCAACAGCGTCGACTTTACCTTTATGATCCATGCGATCCATAAAGGGCAAGAAAGAATGACCAGCACAGCTGAAGGCATGGTTCCTGCTCCATACAAGGTTATCGGATACGGTGGCGGCGTTCATGATTATGGCAAGGTGATGTTCCCGCAAAAGCCTGCTGCAGATTGTGCCGCTTGTCACGTCGAGGGCGAAAATGCCCCGGCCAATGCCGATCTGTTTAAAGCAAACCTGAGTAACACTGCTTGTGTAGGTTGTCATACAGAGAAACCTTCGCAAATGCACAGCAGCACTGACTGTATGTCTTGTCATATCGAAGAAGGCTATGCTCGCAGTGGTGTAGAAGCTCATGGCGATGCAACTAAAGCCTATGATGTAAGCAAGAACTATTCAGCAACTTTCACCAATATCAAGCCTGAAGGTCAAGGCCTGAGTTTTGATGTACAGCTTCTCGATGATGCTGGTGCACCAATTGCTAAAGAGTTCGTCTACAAGCAAGGCTACTCAAACCCATATATCGTTGTATCTTGGGATGTCGATGCCGATTACCCAGCATACGAGACGGGTAGTAAGTACTCAGAACGTCGTATTAGCTTGTATGATTCATCTCAGGCAACTTATGACGAAGCCAGCAAGACGTTCAGTGTTGTTAGTGCAAACTTAGTGCTGCCAGCTGACATCAATGGTAAGAGCTTCGAGCTACTACCTGTTGTTAAGACATGCTTTAAGAAGGGTGGCTATGGTCGTCCACTAGTTGAGCCTATGTCTTGCTACGAAGCTGATGGTGTAACCATTGCCGGCAACGCAAAAGCAGCCTACATTCAAGACGAGCCAATGCGCTTTATCTGGAATAATGGTCAATCTGAAGAGCCAGCTGTTGCTCGCCGCTCAATCGTTGATGATGCTAAGTGCCACAGCTGTCATGGCGCCGAGTTCTATCATGACTCTAACGGTGTAAACTGTCAGGCTTGCCACACTTCTGATAAGTCTATCAAAGAGTCAGAGCGCAACTCAGGTAAGTTTGACAAGCCAACAAGCTTCGCTTACAAGGCACACCATGCTGAAGGTCACTACCTCAAGTATGCCGGTGTTGGTTCTAAGACTGTCGTTAAAACTGACTGTAAGACATGTCATACAGATAACGGGTTTGAGCTAGGCCGCTCTCCAGAGCGTGTTTGGAACTACCCTAACATGGAGACATTGGATAGCACTGGTATCTTCGTATCATCTGATGCGGGTACTTGCTTAAGCTGTCACCAGAAGTACCTAAGTGATGCAGGTAAATCACACATTGTCACTAACGGTGGTATCTTGGATGGTACAAGTGCAGAAGACGTACGTACACGTGCTGCTGAAGCTTGTCAGACTTGTCACACTCCAGAAAAAGTAATGGCACTTCACGGTCACTAATCTTGTGATATTGAAGTCGCTTTAGCGGTGATTATCTTAGTCATTACCTAAGGCATCACCACTACATAAATAAAGGGAGGCATTGCCTCCCTTTATACTATCTGAAATACAGAAATCTCTTTTCATAAAAACAAACAATTTTGTATCAATTTCAAACAAGATATTGACCTAAATGCCGATAAAATCAGCATTTTATTGATTTAAGTTAGGCTTTCCTCCCCCCCCCATATACCCCTTTATAAATAGCCTGATCTAGGTCACACATTAAGAGCTGATTTGCAGATTTTAAGCCCCTATTACGTTAGCCTTTCCTTGGGGAATTTTATTTCCAGCATTGACCTAAGTAGCACATTTATAATGAAAAAATGCAAATGAGAATCAATATCATCTTGCAGCCAGCACTTAAGCCAATGTCAAACCTATGCAGGGAAAAAATGATGAACGTAAAAAATAATAAATTTGCGCTGCTTCTGGCAGCAAGCGCCGTCTCTATGGCCTTAACTGGCTGTGGTGGTGATGATGGTACAGACGGTAATCCAGGCAAGCCTGATGGCCCGGCTGCCGAATATATCAATACGCTAAACTTAGACGTGACTAAGGTCACCTATGTCGATGGCATGCCTAGCATCGAAGTTTTCGCCACAAACGAAGAAGATCTTCCTGTTGTTGGTCTGAAAGACTTTGAAGTTAAAAAGGTTGCACAGTTACTTCCACAAGGCTCAACAGGTGCTGGCGATAATGCCCAGTGGCAGGTTATCGGCTCACAAAAAACTTTCATCGATAACCAAGATGGCAGTTACACCTTCAACATCGAAGTTGAAGGGTACAACTCAGCATTAACCCAACGCTATAATGTGATTGCCAAAGCTTCAACATTGTTAGATGGCGTCACATCAGTGCCGCAAGCTGAGATAGCAGAAGATTTCAGTGGTGAAGGCTATGAAGCCACATACACCAAGGATATCGTCTCAACAGCTAGCTGTAATGCCTGTCATGCCGAAGGCGAGAAGATTTACCACAGCTACATGACACAAGAAACTTGTGCAACTTGTCATACTAAAGAGTACGCAGAAGAGCGTGGCAAGCCTGAGATTGAGTGGAGTCACCTGATCCACAACGTCCATAATTCTGCTAAAGGTTACAAAGCCGATAGAGATACCGGTGAATTTACTAAAGACGCAGTAACGGCTCAGCATATCGTTCAAAATAACTGTACAAACTGTCACGTTGCACCGGAAGATGGCACTGAAGGCTTAACTGAATGGGGTAACTGGACACGAGTTCCAACCATGGAAACCTGTACCAGTTGTCACGTAAATATAGACTTCGAAGCCGGCCAAGGTCACTCACAACAGGCTGACAACAGCAACTGTGTCGCTTGTCATAATGCAAGCTGGACCGAAGAGCTTCATACTGAAGACGCACTTCAGAAGAAAGCTGTTATCGATCAGATCGGCATGAATGCAACGCTTACTGCCGTTCAGGATGATAAGAGTGCCAACTTGACCATTAGCTTTACCGATAGTGCAGGTAATGTACTTGATGCCACTACCTTGCTGCCAAAGATTAAGCGAGTTGAGAGCCTCATAAACGTAGGGCCTAACTTCCCAATCATGGGCTATAAAGCAAGCCCAGGAAATGGCGAGGCACACGTCTCATTGGATCTTGTCCTAAGTGGTGAGCTGGCCAACAACGCTGAAATCGCCGATGGCAACTTGGTTATCAATACCGGTGTTCTACCTTTCGGTGCCGCGGGCACAGATGCTGACACTGCATTTAGCTTTATCGGTCTTGAGGTTTGTAGTGATGGCGCAGAGCTTATCAACTGTGCAGAAGGCGTTGCGACCACCAGTATGAAAGCTGAACTGGCACATGGCACTCTTTCGGGTGAAGCAGCAAGTGTACGTCACACTGATTCGGTGAACTTCGCCGCTTGTGAAAGCTGTCATGGCACTGAGTGGGAACTACACAAAGGTTACCACGCAGGTTTTGTGATGACCGAGCAACTTGGTCGTGAAGTAAACGGTCAGATGACTGTGGGTGTCGACGGCTGTGTGGCTTGTCACACACCAGACGGTACATATGCAAAAGGCGCTAACAAAGGTGCGTTAGAGATGAAACTGCACGTGGTTCACGGCGAGCAAGGCATCATCAAAGATTGTACCCAGTGTCACAACGACTTTAATCTTGACGCATTCAAAGTTAAAGGTGCATTGGCTACCAGCGTTTTCGACCAGTATGGACCGAATGAAGAAAGCTTATACACAACTCCGATTGCCGCAACCTGTACCTCTTGTCATAAGGAAGACAGCACTAAGCTACACGCTGTTGGTCAAGGTGCGATTATCGATGGTTCTTATGAAGCTGCGAACGATGCAGCACAGCTTGAAACTTGTTTCTTCTGTCATAACCCAGCCATCAGCGATCACACTCAGGTGAAGATGTAATTTGCCAAAGCTTTGTTGAAAAGAGGGGGAGTCACCTCCCCCGTTTTCTCTCTTATTTGTGCAAATTAGGAAGCCTAATATGAAAATCACAAACAAATTTAAAAAACTCTCGATGGCAGTATTGCCAGCACTTATGGTTTCAGCGGTACTCTCACTGGGTTTTGCATCGACTGCAACAGCCTCTAAGTGGGACGCTAAGATGACACCCGATGAAGTCGAAGCGACGCTGGACAAAAAGTTTGCCGAAGGTAAGTACTCACCTAAAGGCGCCGACTCCTGCTTAATGTGTCACCGTAAGTCAGAAAAAGTGATGGATATCTTCAAAGGTGTTCACGGCTCAATTGACTCAAGCAAGAGCCCGATGGCAGGTCTTCAATGTGAAGCGTGTCACGGCCCTCTGGGTAAGCATAACAAGGGTGGCAAGGAGCCGATGATCGCCTTCGGTCCTGATTCGACTCTATCCGCAGAGAAGCAAAACAGTGTCTGTATGAGCTGTCACCAGGACGATAAGCGCATGGCGTGGAATGGTGGACACCATGACAATGCCGATGTTGCCTGTGCATCTTGTCACTCGGTTCACACAGACAAAGATGCAGTGTTGTCTAAGAACACTGAGATGGAAGTCTGTACCAGCTGTCATACCAAGCAAAAAGCGGACATGAACAAGCGCTCAAGCCACCCAATGAAATGGGCTCAAATGGTGTGTAGCGATTGTCATAATCCACACGGCACACTAGCAGATTCAGATCTGGTTAAGCCAAGCGTCAACGAGACCTGTTATTCATGTCACGCTGAGAAACGTGGCCCAAAGCTGTGGGAGCATGCACCCGTAACTGAGGATTGTGTGACCTGTCATAACCCACACGGTTCAGTCAATGAAGGCATGCTTAAGACTCGTGCTCCACAACTTTGTCAGCAGTGTCATGCCAGCGATGGTCATGCCAGCAGAGCTAACTTTGGTAACACAGGTCAAGGCTCGAGTGTTGGTGATAACGCCTTCACTGGAGGCAATAGCTGCCTAAATTGTCATAGCAAGATCCATGGTTCTAACCATCCATCTGGCAAGCTGTTCCAGCGTTAATCAGGAGACGAGAAGATGAAATTCAAGTTAAATTTAGTCACCCTCGCTCTACTTGCTAACGCAGGTGTTGCCGGAACCTTAATGACTAGCACTGCAGTCGCAGCCGAAGGCTACGGCCTTCAAAATGCGAACACGAGTAAAGTTAAGTTCGAAAAATGGGTCTGTAAGCGCTGTGAAGTTGAAACCGGCTTTGCAGGCACCGTCGGTGTCGGCGTGGGTTACAACGACAGTGACGACATTCGTTCGGCAAATGCTTTCGCCGCCGAAGATGAGTTCGCAGGCAAGGTCGATGCCGACCTTACTTATGCAGGCAAAGGTGGTTACCGAGCCAGCATAGAAGCCGATAATCTTGGCATGGAAAATGGCCGCTTAGATATCAATGCTGGTAAGACAGGTCAATACAACCTGAACCTGAATTACAGACAGATTGCGACCTACAAGACTGACAGTGCAATGACGCCTTACCAAGGTGTCGGTGGAGATGACCTCACCCTACCCGGTAACTGGCAAACTGCAGGTTCCAGCCAGGAGATGAGCCAGCTCTACTCCAGCTTGAATCCAACAGAGCTATCACTCAAGCGAAAACGCGCCGGTATGGGCATTGAGTATCAGGGAGAGTCCCTGTGGAGCACTTACGTTAACTATCAGCGTGAGGATAAGTCAGGCCTTAAGCAAACATCGGGTAGCTTCTTTAACCAGTCTATGATGCTTGCCGAGCCTGTTGATTACACCACCGATACTATCGAAGCCGGCATTAAGCTTCGAGGCGATAACTGGTTTACAGCCATCAACTACAATGGTTCTATCTTCAAAAATGAATATAGCCAGTTAGGCTTCGATAACGCGTTTAACCCAACCTTTGGTGCGGCGACTCGCGGTTACATGTCACTCGATCCGGATAACGAGTCTCATACGGTTTCATTAATGGGACAAGTGACGGCTGATAAAACGATCATGAGCGGTCGCGTCCACTACGGACAGATGACTCAAGATCAAGAGTTTGTGACTTCCGGCTATGGTTATCAGGTGCCGGCTGAATCTCTCGATGGTCGTGTCGATATGACAGGGGTGAACCTCAAGTTAATCTCACGTATAAATCGTAGTGTTCGCCTTAATGCCAGTTACGACTACACAGACCGTGACAACAAGACCAGTGTCGAGCAGTGGACTCAGATCAGTATTAATGAAGTTAATGGTCAAGCCGCTTACAACACGCCTTACGATATCACCACTCAGCGCGCTAAGTTAGGTGTCGATTACCGTATTACACGTGGAATGAAACTCGAAGCTGGTTACGATTACCGTACCGATGACCGTAGTTACCAAGATCGCGAAACCACTGACGAACATACGCTGTGGAGTAAATTCCGTCTAAGCGCGTTCGAAAACTGGGATATGTGGATCAAAGGTAGTTATGGCGAGCGTGATGGTTCTGATTATGAAGCATCCGAGTGGACTTCATCGGAGTCTAACGACTTACTGCGTAAGTACAACCTGGCCGACCGTAAGCGTACTATGATTGAAGCTCGTGTGACTCACAGCCCAATCGATACGCTTACATTAGACTTTGGTACTCGTTACGCGATCGATGACTACAACGACACTCAAGTCGGTCTGACCGAATCGAAAGATTTAAGTTACGATGCCAGTGTCAGTTACCTGCTCAACGATGACATGACTGTGACGGCTTTCTATAACCGTCAGAATATCGACTCAGAGCAGGCTGGTAGCAGCAACTACGCCGCGCCAAACTGGACTGGTATAGTCGAAGATCAGGTCGATGTTATCGGTGCTGGATTTAGCTATAACAATCTGATGGAGAAGAAGTTACGTCTAGGCGTTGACTACACTTACTCAGATTCAGACAGTAACACTCAAGTCACTCAAGGTATTACAGGTGACTACGGCGATTACTATGCTAAAGCACATAACGTCAATATCTATGGTCAATTTCAAGCCACACCAAAAATGGCTCTGAGATTAGATTATAAGATGGAGAAGTATGAAGATAACGATGCTGCAAATGAGATAGCACCAGATGGTATCTGGAATGTAGTCAGCTTTGGCTCTAACAGCCACGACTATACAGCACACCTCATTATGTTAAGCATGAGTTACAGGCTCTAGTAGTGAAACAGGTCATAGATCCGGGCTCTAACAGCCAGCTCTATGACCCATCACTGCACATCTTATTATGCTAAGCATGAGTTATAGACTTTAAGCTTTAAGCTGTAAAAAAGGCTGGTTTCCATATTTAGGAAGCTGGCCTTTTTATTTTCAGGCTTACTTTTAAACCTTGAACTGGATCTGAACTTCCACTTAAATATCACTCAAGTCTCTAATTGAGCTTGAATTGTCATTCACTTTAGTAGATCTTAATGCAACTCTTTTTATGCCTCATGAGATCCCATGCCTTCACTATTTAATCTGGTAATTACAGATACAAAAGTATCAAAGTTAACCGCTAAGTTTTTAAAAATGATTCACTCAACCATGGATGCACAGCGTCTCTCCATCAGCGCTCTTTTATTACTTCTCCCTGTACCCGCCTTCGCTTTTAGTGCTGCGGGTTCTACTGCAACGGCATTTATCATATTAGTCTTAGGTGGCTTTACCTTACTGAACCTGGTCTTAAATGCACTTTTCTTCTTTGCAGGCAAATACCAGAGCCGACGCTTCAGTAAAGTCCATACCCTTGGCTCACTCATTGTTCCGTTAATCGCATTAGTCCTTACTGTGATGGATCACAGAGGTTTCGCAGACATAGCCTTTAACCTTGGATTGATACTCGTAGCCATTGCACTGGCACTGCTTCCGCTTCAACTCACACTCAGCAAGCGTGCTCCAAGCCAGCATAGCCCCTTGATTCTAGCTCTTGGTGCCTTTGTGTTTCTCGCCATCGCCTATGTGATTCCTCCGGTGGTATTGTTTGCCGTTTTGGTCGCTCATGTGGCGCTACAGAGCCAACCGAATAACAAGACCCGTATTGTCTCATTTGCCGCCCTTTTTATCGGTTATCCATTGATGGCTTATTGGCTATATCAAACTCTGCAGATGTTCACCTCATAACATCAGGTTTCCCCGTATTGAAGATCACAGATAAGCACTGATGAGCAGTAAAACTAGCCTAGAAAAATTAATCGCTCAGATCTCTGCCTGCCAAATATGCCAGGCGGAGCTTCCCTACCAGCCGAAACCCATCATTCAAATGAGTGCAGATGCAAAAATTCTTATCGCAGGTCAAGCTCCAGGAATGAAAGCCCATAACCAAGGCATGCCATTTCAAGATATGAGCGGTGACAGGCTCAGGAGTTGGCTTGGTGTGACAAGTTCACAATTTTACGACCCAAGTTTATTTGCCATTTTGCCTATGGGATTTTGTTTCCCGGGCAATATCGTTAGAAATGGAAAAAAAGCCGGCGACAAGCCTCCTATGCCCATATGCGCCGAGACTTGGCGTAGAGCCATACTAAAGCATTTAGGTAAAGTCGAACTCACAGTGATCCTTGGGCAATACGCTATCGACTATCATCTCGGTAATGCCTCCTCCGGTCTTAACAAAACTTCAAAAAAGACCACTAAGATATCGGTTACATCTGCGGTGGCAAACTGGAAACAGTACTGGCCTTCACAGATAGTTTTACCCCACCCCAGCCCTCGAAATAATATCTGGCTTAAACGGCATCCTGAATTTGAAACACAGCTCCTTCCTCAGCTAAAACTCAGGGTTGAGCGCATCATAAGCTCACTCTGAGCTACCACAGGCAGCCCGGTGTTAAAGCCTTATCAGGTAAAGTCGCCTAAAAATATCGCAATAACTTACAAAAAGTCATCAGTTGGCTAAACTTAAGCATACCAACTAATAAGATAAGGCCGCTTTGTGAGCGAATTGCCCGGTAAGACACTTCCTCCCTACCCTTACGCCTCTATCCTGAATCTTGAGATAGAGGAGATCGACTGGCACCGATGGCAACGCTTAGTCAATACCGTAGCAGATATGTTTAATGCCCCGGCAACATTTATCAATCAGGCAAACTTGAAGGGTATAGAGGTCATTATCGCCTCACAAAAGCCTGAGACCCACTATCAGCCCGGAAGCAGCAGTTTAGACACTAATATCTACTGTCACCATGTGGTAAAAAACTCCTCAGAACTCTACGTTCGCAATGCCGGACAAGATCAGAAATGGAATGATAATCCTGAATACACCGAAGACAATTATGTTTCTTACCTTGGACTCCCCATCTCCTGGCCCGATGGCAGTGTGTTTGGCACACTTTGCGTGCTCGACACTAAAGTGACCAATTACCCTCAGACCTACATCAACGCCCTTGCAGTAATAAAAGAGGTGATAGACAGCGATCTACGCCATCTCTACAAGGAGAACCAGCTACTCACACTGAGTTATACCGACCCGTTAACACAGATCTTTAACCGCAGGGGCTTCACTGACCTGCTTAGAAGCACTCAAGAACTCGCTCAGCGGCTAAACCGAAAACTCATCTTACTCTACTTCGATCTCGATGAATTCAAGCATGCCAATGACACCTTCGGCCATGATGCCGGCGACATCATGCTGAAAACATTCGCCAAAACACTCAAAAAAAATAGCCGAAGCTGTGATCTCGTTGCCAGATGGGGAGGAGATGAGTTTATCGTTCTGATCCATGCAGAGAGTGAAAGCTGTGTAAACCTGTTTACCGAAAGGCTGAATACGCTACTCGCGCGGCAACAGCTGGAACACGACATAAAGTATTCCTTTGGGTATGCGGTGATCAAGCCCGGCGACAAGGCGGAATTAGACGAGCTTCTCAAGCATGCCGACGACTATATGTATCAAAACAAACTCTCTAAAAAGTAATCAGGACTAACGTATACTAACCATTACCGTTTCAGCACAAAATGCGAGCATTCAAGCATTCCGATACTAGAAAAGTTGATACATCCTTAATAACAAGGATAAAATAACTACATATTGGAATAACTATAGATGGAACCTATACCGTGAAATCCCCTCTCCTGACAGCCTGTATGGCCTCTTGTATCAGTACGATATTGATAGCTTGCGGTGGCGGCGGAGCCAGCTCGGAAGCGACAACGACACCGAACAGCTCGAGTAAGCATGAATTTCGTGCCGATGTAATAAACTTCATAACGGCATCTGACACAGCCCGACTCAACAGCAAAGTAGATCTCTTTTATAAAAATGCAGGAATTGATGAAGCTGAAATTGCATCAAACGTCGATTATCTCCAGAAACTACGCTCATCCAGCTTTGGCTGGGAAGGCTTGGCTAAAGCGAACCTAATCTTCAGCGTCAAAGACTCGTTTAACAATCAATCTGTGCTATCGACTACGACCATGGAATTTAGCTCAGCACAACCAGAGTTCTTCCTCCTAGCAATGGGCAGGACCTCAGGTTTGGAGAGAAGAACATTACATAGGGTCAATAAACTTGAGGGCGTGCTGAACAGCTATCGCTTCATACATGCTAATGCAATCTCCCCTGGCGGCGTTGACATATACAGTGTCGATACCCAACAGGCATTAGTACTGAACTTGAGTTATAAGCAGACATCGAGCGTACACGTCTATGACGCAGGCTTAGCACAGACCGCTATCATAGTGATCCCGGCCGGCACACAACCCAGCTTCAGTAACACCTCCAACTATCTGCTGCAAACATCACTCTCTCATCTCGATAGTAATCACCTGAATGTGCTTGTTGCGGATCCGGACTCACCATCGAACTGGTCATTAAAACAGTTCTCAGAATAATGTAAGTCGTACCGTGGCTAATCTCTGGTTCGATACTGTATCGAACCAGAGAAATAAATAGCTGACAATTTGATTAATATTTCATTGAGCGACCCTTATCGGCCCACTCCCGCAAATTCTGCACAGCGAATAGCCCTCAACAAAAAAATGTCTTAAGCTGACAAAAATTTTGGGGAGATCTTCATCTTGTACTTTCTTGATTCAGGTTTGGCGCAGCAGATCGTCGCTCGTACGATGAAAATAATTGCCCATAATATTAACGTTATGAACCACCATGGTATTATTTTAGGCTCAGGAGAACCTCACAGGATAGGTGCAACCCATGAAGGTGCCCTACTCGCCATCAGCCAGAATCGCACCGTCGAGATCACCTCGGCAACCGCATCAGATCTGCATGGCGTTAAAGCTGGTATTAACCTCCCCTTACATTATAAAGGTGAGATCATAGGGGTTATCGGTATAACCGGAGAACCTGAATGTCTGCGTAGCTATGGCGAGCTTCTTAAAATGACGGCCGAACTGATTGTCGAACAGGCTAACTCATTAGAGTTGACACTATGGCAATATCGACAGAAAGAGGAGTTTATTTTTCAACTGATCAAATCTGAAAATGGTTTTAGTACTCATCTTCTGAACTGGGCGGCTCAACTCGGAATAGACCTGACAGAGCCTCGTGTGGCTGCCGTTATTCAAGTACAGGGAGATAAGGACCAAGCTCCTGCAAACTCAGTACTCAAAAAAGTACTTAACCTATTGGAAAACCCCTCTCGTGGAAACTTAGTGGCTATGACTTCGATGACAGAGTTAGTCATTTTAAAGCCCGCCTTTCTCGATGGCAAGCAGTGGGATCCTGAGCTGGAGAGTCTTCGTATAGATAGATTACTGACACGCATCCCGAAAGAGATGAATGTCAGGCTTAAAATTGCCTTGGGTCACTTCTTTCCCAATGCCGCCGATATCAGTCGCTCCTATCAAACAGCTAAAGAAACACTCGATGCAGGCAAACTGCTGCGCCCGGCTGAAAGTAAGTATCTTTATGAAGACTTTTCACTTTTAGTTCTACTTTCCGGACTAAAGGGTGATTGGCGTGGTCAGGAGTTGACAACACCTTATCAAGCCTTGCTCAATGCCGATAAGAATGGTCAACTTAATAAGACATTATCTGTCTACTTACAACACTTTGGCGATCAACAACTCTGCGCCAACACCCTATTTATTCACAGAAACACCTTAAGATATAGACTGGAAAAGATACAGCAGATCACCGGGGTTAATATTCAGGAGCTGGACGGATTACTGCAGCTTTATTTAGGCCAGGTACTGGTACCCACTCAGCCCACCTAAGCACCGATGGTTTAACAAATCATACCAATCAGTATAAGAAAGTGATCTACTCAGAGTTATTTTTGGCAAACTAATTCAAGGCGAATAGATGATGCAATGGTGATCCCTTGTGAAGTTATTCAACGAGGAAATAGGCAGCCAAAAACACTCCTGAAAGGCGAGTTTTAGCGCTTCTGATGCTGTGTTAACGAGCTTAAACGTAGAACAACTATGCTCTTCACTCGCTGCCTTGCCTCAGAAGCGCTAAACTCTCGCTGAGCGATCACATCTTTATACTGATTGGTATCAGTGCTCAGATAGCTAAATGCTATTGGGGTAACGACAGTTGATGAGAAGCGATAAATTCATCCATCACCTCTTGTGCCCTGGCCTGAGTACTCGCTAGTGAGTCCGCGGGAGTCATGGTTTCCACGACTTCGTAGTAACACTTAATCTTAGGCTCGGTACCCGAGGGCCTGACAATAACCCGTGCTCCTCCCTCCAGTTGATAGATGAGCACATCGCTGGCTGGCAAGGCAATAGGTTCGGTGGAACCATCTTCGAACCGACGCAGACCAGTACTTATATCATCGGTTACCAACACCTTTTTTCCAGCTATCGACGAGGGCGGGTTATCACGCAGATAAGCACCGATGTTTGGGGTTTCAGGCTTGAGTGCAATGCTGACCTGAAAATTAAGGTGAAAACCATGTTCGCGGTATATCTCTTCCAACCTATCCCAAAGGGTTTGTCCCTTATTAGCAAGCTCGGCCGTCAGTTGAGCAAAAGCCACTAACGCAGATAAGCCATCTTTATCCCATACCATAGAGCCGACGGTATAACCCAAGGCCTCTTCATAAGCAAACAGGAAGCGATTGTCATCACTTTGCTCACTCATGCCTACATTGGTGAGCCATTTAAATCCGGTAAGTGTTGTACGACAGGTGGCATTGAGACTCGCGGCAACTTTGGATAACAAACTCGATGAGACGATAGTGGTACAAGTTAACCTTTGATCTTTTGCGGAGTGTGTCAGCAGATAATGGCCCAATAACACACCCACCTGATCGCCGGTTAACATCTGATACTTTCCCTTTCCGGCCTCAGCTTTACTCCCGTAGTCGTCTTTACGCACGGCAACGGCGAAGCGATCGGCATCGGGATCATTGGCACAAGCCAGAGTCGCACCATGCTTTTTCGCCTCGGCGATCACCCTATCCATAGCGCCCTTCTCTTCCGGATTAGGGAACTTGACCGTGGGAAAATCACCATCTGGTTCACGCTGTGAAGCAACCGAATATACTTGAGTGAAGCCGGCATCCTTGAGCACGGTTTCCGCCATCTCAGCACCAACACCATGCATAGCCGTATATGAGAGACTAACCAACTCCGGACGCGTATGATTTTGTAAAGTATCGGCCGTTCTTACTCCCTCACGATAGGCTTCATAAAAATCAGCCTCGAGCATGATCAAGCAGTTAACGGCTATCGCCTTATCTAACTCCTGCATAACAATGGCTTGAGTGGCCGCCCTATCGATACAGGCCGCAATACCGCTGTCGTGAGGCGGGATGATCTGCGCTCCGTTACCCCAATACACCTTATAGCCATTGTATTGAGGCGGGTTGTGACTGGCGGTCACCACAATTCCCGCCGCGGCGCCAAAATGGGTCACCCCAAACGCGACCAGAGGGGTGGCCGCAACTGCGGAGGTCAAATAAACCTTAATACCCATTGCCGTTAAAACGGCGGCAGCATCATGGGCGAACTGCTTAGAGTCATGTCGTCCATCGTAACCGATGACAACTCCGCGGGTTTCTACATCACGAGTCTGATGTTTAAGGTATAGGCCAAGCCCAGCGGAGGTCTGCTGTACTACCAAGCGATTCATTCGCATCGGGCCCGCACCGACAACGCCCCTGAGACCTGCTGTACCAAATACTAACCGCCCCGAGAAGCGTCGCGCTAGCTCGGTTTCATCATTGGCATCGATTAACCCTTGAAGCTCTTGCTTAGTACGGGGATCTGGATCATTTTCGAGCCAGTTATTAACCTTAAACTTTAATTGTGTATCCATATTGCACTCCAGCGTTTATCCAAGAGCATCGTCGCCCACTTCGCGACAATTAAAAATGATTTACATTTAGATTAAGCCTGACAGGGAATGAGGACAAGCATATTTGAATTAAATATAGGAAATGAAGCCAATGAATGCCTACATCCTCCTCAAAAACACAAGCAAGAGTTTATCCAACGGTTTATTTTAAGGCGTTAATATGGCCTCAGTTGTTATATCTGGCATACATGATTACCAAGATTTATAAATTGTCTTAATGATGATTGGTAAACAAATGGCGGGCAAAATGGCTCTCGAAGTCAAACAGGATTCAACCGGGTTTTCACTCTTTACACTTACGGGTCACATCATCGTCCGGTGAGTAAAATCAGTGATAAATCATTTCAACCTGCTTCTCCTTTGTATCTACTTAGTGTTTTTTAGGCCCTATCTTTCAGTAGGGCCATTTTTTATCCCGTTAGTGACCTTATCTCATGGAAGGAACATGTCTTGAACAGCTACTTATATCTGGCTATAGCGATTATCTCCGAGGTCATAGCAACAACCTTGCTCCCCATAACCATGGGATTTACCCGAATTATCCCCTCGCTGGCTTGTGGCGTTGGCTACGCGAGTGCTTTTTATTTTCTCTCTATGGCGACCGCCCATATTCCTACCGCCGTTGCTTATGCAATCTGGTGTGGTGCGGGTATAGTCTTGATAGCCCTGATTGGCGCAATACAGGGCAACATGCTAAATCTGGATACTATCTTTGGCATGGTGCTAATTATCATAGGGGTCTCTCTTATCAATATGAATACACCCTCGCTGCACTGATATTTCATACCAATTGCATTAAATAATGTAAAATGTGCTCGTCCCTAGGCAGCACAGATTGTTATCAATGAGTAAAAAACAGATAGAAAGCCATATTCAAGTAACCTCGTTAGACTCGGACGCCGCAGCCTTGTTAGCACTCGAATCCGGCTTATCAAAACAGTTAATCAAACAGGCCATGAATAAAGGAGCCGTCTGGTTAACGCGTGGCAAGCACACTCAAAGATTACGCCGCGCCAAAAGAGCACTGAAAATAGGCGATGAACTCCATCTCTACTATAACCAAGACGTACTTGAGCATGAAGTTGCTGACGCTGAGCTTATTGCTGACGAAGGACAGTACAGCCTCTGGTACAAACCCTACGGCATGCTCTGTCAGGGTTCAAAGTGGGGCGATCATACGACGATTAACCGTTACGCCGAGACCCACTTAACCCCTGACCGGCCCGCGTTTATTATTCACAGATTAGACAGAGCCGCCACAGGGCTGGTGCTTATCGGTCACAGCAAGAAAACGACAGCAACGTTAGCTAAGTTATTCGAGCAGAGGCTATTAGAAAAATATTATCAGGTCATCGTTGAGGGAGACTTTTCAAATCATGGAGCCGATGGATTAGTGACTATCGACAGTGAAGTCGATGGCAAACCTGCCCGTTCACATGCAAAGCTGCTTAAATATGATAATGAGAAAAAACGCTCACTCGTGCAGGTGAAGATAGAATCGGGACGTAAACATCAGATCCGTATTCATATGGCATCGATTGGTTTCCCGGTAGTGGGAGACCGCCAGCACGGCATTGCCGATGACTCAGAGGTAAATCTTCAGCTGACCTCCTGTTATCTTAAATTCCCGTGCCCTATCACCGGCGAAGAGAAGAAGTTTGAGCTACCACAGAGGCTCAGACCTGCGCTTTAACCCTCGGCCGCTCCCTAATATCCCTTAAGCAGCTCCCTCTCGATTTTTTTACTTTAGCGGGAGCCCTCTAATCAGCGGCTTTACTGATAACCCGAACCTGACTGAATTGGCGATAACCGTCGGGTGAACCATGATAACCAAACCCACTCTGCTTAGCGCCAACCCAGGGGTTATCTCCAACGCCAAAGATACTCTTGTTTATACCCACCATGCCCGCCTCTAGACGATTAGCCACCTTTTCAGTAGCTGACTCATCCCGACCGAAGACGACAGCACCGAGCCCATACACGGTATCATTAGCTTGTTGGACCGCATCATCTATTTCAGAGTAACGGGTAATACAGACAACCGGCCCAAAGGTCTCATCCTTCGCAATAGACATGTCATGTGTCACACCGCCCAATACCGTAGGCATCACATACCCTTTCCTGAGATTCTTTCCTCCCAGTAATACACTGGCTCCTTTGGTTATTGCAGCATCAATCTGATTGAGCACATGTAATCGCTGTTTATCGTGGATCATCGGGCCCATCTGAACCCCTGATTCATTCCAGGGTCCGACCTTTATCTCTTTTGCAATGTCTACAACCCGCTGCTCAAATGCATCGGCGATATCCTCATGGACAAAAACCCGTTCGGTAGAGACACACATCTGCCCCGCATTATCCACACTGTTACTGACCGCAAATTCGGCCGCTTTTTCAATATCAGCGTCCCTTAACACTATGAGAGGATCTTTGCCGCCTAACTCGAGGACCAGTCGCTTTAAGCCGTCAGCACTGCGCTTCATAATATCGATGCCAACGGCTCGGGAGCCCGTAAAGGTAATTAAATTGATATCGGCTTCAACCAAGGCTTTTCCCTGCTCATCGGCTCCGTGAGCTATTTGTAATACTCCGGCCGGGAGAAATTGATTTAACGTATCGACATAGCATTGCGCTATCAGAGGCGTCTCTTCCGAGGGCTTTAAGATCACTGTATTACCCGCCATCAATGCAGGGAGCAACATCCATTGAGGCATAGCCATGGGGTAATTCCAGGGGCTGATAACTCCCACAACCCCGATAGCCTGATAGGTTATGCTTGTCTGTGCGCTGTCATTTGCATGGACAACGGTCTGCAGGGCAGATTTAATCGCTTTAACCTTACCTGCTATGCTATTGCCACAATTACGCACCTCCCCGATACCACTTTTCAGAGGCTTCCCCATCTCTTTACTTAATATCTCACCGAACTCTTCGGCGTTCTCGACTAATGCCTGACCGGCATTGCTTAAACATTCCGCCCTGTCACTTAATGAGGTCTCTCTCCATGTTTTCAGCGCTTCTCTTGCTATCCTAACCTGCTTGTGGATCTCTTCAACCGAAGAGATAGGCACTTCGCCCACGACCTCTAATGTCGATGGGTTGATTGATTTTAAGGTCCTGTTCATAATCCTCCCTCCACGGAACGTTAGTAGCTCTGCAAACGACTCATTTACGGTTTTTTAAAAATGTACGCTTCACTGCGATTTTGCCGTTTTGAAAGGTGAAGAGATCGCATCCATCAACCTCAATAAGGGAGCCATCACTTTTTGTCGCGACGAATGTCCATTCGCTGCAGCCTCTGTCGGCAGCCACGAAATGGCTGCTATTTTCGAAACGCACGTCAGGAAAATCATGCCAAACCGACATAAAACGTGACTTAACCTGAGTATATCCGGTATATCGTGTACCGAATTTTTCCGCTCCGCCACCGGTTTCAAACACACACTCCTGAGACATAAAGGCCATAATCTTGTCGATATCATGTGCATTCCATGCATCACAGTAAGAGCGAAGATCATCAATATTCATCTTCAATTCTCAACAGTTATTCAATTATTAAGCCTGAATCTGGAGTCAGACCTAGCAAAACAGCAAGAGATATGAGTATAGCAACTGCTGTCATTGTCGGGTTTCACATCAAAAATGGATTGAAGAATACAGAGATAAAGCAGGATCGGGACAGAAATGAAAACAGATCTTCGAACCAGGCTCATCGGTTCGGCTGTAGCTTGCGTTTCTTCCAGAAAGCGTATATTTCCTGCAGAAAACTAGCTTGAACACCAAAGGAGCCTCCTTGAGTTTCTGGCATGCAGTGACGCTTCAGGGGGAAATCTTGGAATTTTTCTTTTATATTTTCACCACTTTTTATTTAAGATTATTGGATGTAGTCTCAAAAATGGAAGCCAGTAGATGGGAATGAAAAAACACCTCCATTCATCTTGAACAATATAAAATTAATTTCATGTTTATGCCTGATAAATCTTAATGAGCAGATGAGTTATCCAACGGTACAAAGTAAAATCTAAACCCATAGAAGCTTAAAGAATGTAATATCGTATAATATATATCTCCAGATATAAAAACAAACCCGCAAGTCCTATTTTAAGGACTAATATAAAACTAACATTACAATAAACATGTTTACCACATAAATATCAGAACATTAATTGTACCCAAAACAGAACAGTCACCTCCAACTGAGATTTAATACATTAACCAAAGGTATTATTTACATCAAAATACCTGATTCACTTCATTCTTAGAGCGTAAATCCAACCTTACACATCCTGATACAACTGTTAACAAATTTCGGTATGGATTTAGCGACAAACCGTTGACAACTTGTTGCAAATACGTTCAACGGTGCGAGTCAGAGTTAATAAAACAAAAAAGCACCCACAATAAAACCAAGGGTAAAGCACTGATTACTAAAAACTTAATGACAACCACTTCAGTTGATGAAATATATCTACCACAACAGACAAGAAACAAAACCCCACACGTTAAAAATTATCGACCCAGTTAACAAAAATGGAACACGAGACACGTTTCGAGGTTAAACAGTTTGCGCTAGATCACACTTCCTCAAGCGTCTACCGATTTATAACTCTATTTAAGTCATTAATATAGGCGGCCAATAAAAGGCCATATAAATAACAAATAAATTATATTAATAATTAGGGGTTAAAGATGCATTCTATAAAAAAGCATCCAATTAAAACTTTCGTTCCGTTAATATTGATAGCAAGTAGTTCGGCTTACGCTGCTATTCCGGATGGCTATTACAACACAGCGGATACGACTAACACTCAGACACTTCATAGCTCGTTACACGAGATCATTGACGACCACCAAAGATTCCCATATACATCATCTTCGACAGATACATGGGATATTTTAGAGGCTGCCGATCAAGATCCTGATAACTCGGGTAACGTCATCGACGTCTATAAGAACGCAAGCTACACCAAAGCCGGTGGTGGTAATACATTCTATAACCGTGAGCATAGCTGGCCTAAATCATATGGCTTTCCCAAGGACGGAAGTACCAATTATGCTTATACTGATACTCACCACTTATTTATAGCTGATAGTGGATATAATTCGAGCCGCAGCAATAAGCCTTATGCCAACTGTGATTCTGGATGTATCGAGAAGATCACCCTGGTCAACAACAATCGTGGGGGCGGAGTTAACGATTCAAGCTGGACGATAGGATCCGGTGCCGAGGGAAGTTGGGAAACATGGCCAGGACGAAGGGGAGATGTAGCGCGTGCCTTGATGTATCTGGCCGTTCGCTATGAAGGCGGAACTCACTCGATTACAGGTGTGAGTGAACCCGATTTAAAGTTAACCGATGACAGAGCCCTTATTGGAGCGTCAAATGTCGGCGCTAACCTTTCTGTCGCCTACATGGGACTAAAGTCTGTGCTACTTCAGTGGCATAAAGAGGACCCTGTTGATGCTTTTGAATTCAGGCACAATGAAGCCGTATACAGTTTCCAGGGCAACCGTAACCCATTTGTCGATCATCCTGAATATGTTGCCTGTGTATTTGAGAGTGACTGTAACTTTGGTAGCGGTGATACTTTACCACCGTCCACTCCAACAGACATTACCGCTACCGGCGGCAGTGGACTGATAGAACTCGCCTGGACCCCTAATACCGAGCAAGATCTGCTTGGTTACAATGTCTACAGAAGCAATAGCTCTGGCGGCAGTTTCATAAAGCTAAACAGCTCAGTGATAACGACCAGTGCCTATACAGATAATAACCTTCCAGGTAATACCACTTACTTCTATACAGTCACAGCGATCGACAGCTCAAGTAATGAATCGCCACAAACTGGTGAAGTATTTGCGACTACCGAAGAGGGCACCACGCCAGCGGAGTCGGCGCTGTGGATCAATGAATTCCACTATGACAATGCCAACACCGATGTAGGTGAATTCATCGAAGTCGCAGGCACAGAGGGGCTTAATCTCACTGGCTGGAGCATTGTTGCCTATAACGGCAATGGCGGAAGTGGATATAAGACCATCAGCTTGTCAGGGATTATTCCCGATCAACAAGCTGGCTTAGGTAGCGTGAGTTTTGTAGCCTCAGGTCTGCAAAATGGTGCCCCCGACGGCTTGGCACTGGTAGATAGTAATGGAAAAGTCGTGCAGTTTATCAGTTACGAAGGCTCATTTACTGCTACAGATGGCGCCGCTGCGGGCATGACATCAGCTGATGTTGGAGTGTCAGAAACCACATCAACACCCGCAGGATATTCACTGCAACTGGTCGGTACAGGCGTAAGTTATGCGGACTTCAGCTGGCAAGCTCCCACTGCGGATAGCCCAAACCAGCCCAATACAGGTCAGGTATTTGGCTCATCCACTCCTGTGAATCAGGCACCGACAGCCTCATTTAACGAGACATGCATCAATCTCAGCTGTACATTTGATGCAGGCACCAGCAGCGATAGTGACGGCAGTGTCATCAGCTTCGACTGGAGCTTTGGCGACGGCGGAACTGCGACAGGTGCGACACCTCTTCATAACTATGATGCAGATGGTGATTACACAGTGACACTAACGGTAACGGATAATGACGGCGCATCTGCCAGCCGTTCCACTAGCGTAACTGTTATCAATGTGATCAGTATCCCCTGGATTAACGAGTTCCATTACGACAACAAAAAAACCGATGTTAACGAGTTCATTGAAATAGCCGGCAGTGCGGGAACTGATCTTAGTGGTTGGACAATTGAGGTCTATAACGGCGGTAATGGTACTGTCTACAACACCTTCAATCTGACTGGTGTTATCGCAAATCAGCAAAATGGAATGGGGACCTTAGGGTTTGATACCTTAGGGCTTCAAAATGGAGCACCCGACGGCATAGCTTTAGTCGATGACAGCGGTAACCTGGTTCAGTTCCTTAGCTATGAGGGAACCATGACGGCCACTAACGGTGCGGCAACGGGCGAGACATCAACCGATGTTGGCGTAAGTGAATCATCCTCAACCAAGAGCGGTTACTCACTGCAGCTTTCCGGCACAGGCAAGGAATATGCTGATTTCAGCTGGCAATCTGCCACGCTAAACACTAAAGGAGCCTTGAACAACAATCAGTCTTTCTGATAGTTATGGCTATCAGGCCTATTGATTAATAGAGTCTGTTGACTAAGTAAGAGCCGTCTCATCACAGACGGCTTTTTAATACAAGCAACCCGGTAATAAAGCGTGAGGACCCATCATTGCCATCCAATAATTTAGAACACAAAACTCAGCCGTATAATAGATCTAGTCAGTCACATCTCTCATCAACTCCTTCGAGTATGACCCAAGGCTGAGCGCGCTCCTCATAGATAGAGATCTTAGGATTAGGTAATTTAAGGTTCGACTGGTGTTCGAGAAAAGCCTGCTCATCGGCAAAGTTGCCCATAGGGACCACCACATCGGTAGGCGCGCTGTCGAGAATGAACCACACAGTTGCGCCACAATCGGGACAGAAATGAAAACATATCTCCGAGCCACTGTCTCCGCGGCGGCGATAACTTTTACTCTGCCCGGCGAACTCAACACTTTCAACAGGAAATCTCACTTGAACACCAAAGGCACTGCCGGTACGTTTTTGACATGCTGTGCAATGACATACTGACACTCTCTTAGGTTCACCAGTAGCACCAATAGACAACTGACCGCAGTTACAGCTCGCCTTTCTGACCAGCTGATTGTCATCCATGTTTTTTTGCATTATTCACTCCTAAATGCTTAATGGTGGGCACTAGTAGCAAGGTTAGCGCTCACTTAGCACCTGAAGCTGAACCACACACCAGAGGCTCACTTCTTACTGATCACTTCGCTGCAGTCGATATCAAACTGAACTGGCTTTAAGATACTCTCTCAGTTTTGTCATCCCCTGGTCAATACTCACCAAGGGCGAATACCCCAGATCTCTCTTCGCAGCCGAGATATCGAAATAGTGACTGGTGGATAACTGCCTTGCGACAAAACGTGTCATCAGGGGTTCATCTGTTTTACCAAGCGCGCCGTATATCATTTCAAGAATACTACCGACAGCATATGCCAGGTTAGCGGGTACTCGCTTATCAACTTCAGGCAGGTCAGCACAATTCAATATTTTATTGAGCATGGCGGCCATGGTAATAGGTTCATCATTACTCAGGAAGTAAGCTTTACCTGCTGCAGAGGTATTCACATCAGTGAGGTTCAGTGCCGCAAGTATATGCGCGTAAGCGGCGTTACCGACATAGATAGTATCGACAAGCTTATCTTCACGGCCCACCAATTTAAGCCGTCCGGCGCGGGCTCGTTCGATGACGCGAGGCACCAAATGGGGATCTTCAGGTCCCCAGATAAGGTGCGGTCTTAAGGAGACCGTTTTCAGAGCGGAGCCATTCGCATCCAGTACCATCTGCTCGGCAATCGCTTTCGATTCACCATAATAATTAAGGTATGTATCGGCATAGGGTGCCGTTTCATCGATCCCCGCCTCATCGACACCGGCAAAGGTCACGCTGGGGGTACTGGTATAGACCAGATATTCGATATTGAGTCGCTTACAGGCGTTAATGATATTGGCCGCACCGTCGACATTAGGTGAGAAGTAACTTTGTTTACTGCCCCACACTCCAGCCTTAGAGGCCACATGAAACACCAGGTCGCAGCCCTTCATCGCGTCGATAACCGCAACGCTATCGCCGATATCCCCCTGGATCATATTAACGCCCATGGCACTTAGCTCAGGATAGGTGCTGCGGGCAAAACCGGTAACCTCAACGCCGGCATCGATCAATCGCTGGCAAATGGCCTTTCCCAGAAAACCACCTGCGCCGGTGACGAATGCTCGCTTAACCTGACTACTTAACTTTTTAAGCGCCGTTTGTTCATCAATATGATAGTGCCCGAGAGCCAGTTGGCTGTGAGATACAGATACATTGCTGGCTGACATCTTAACTATTCCTTATGATTTTTCTGGGCCCATACGGCCAATTTTTCACGGAAAATTTTTGCATTATGGCGAATATCGACCGGAAAGTCGGGATGAATAAGAAAACGTTTTATTCCCTTTGTTTGCACATGCCGCTCCGCTATCTCATTTAGTTCGGCAAACAGGCTCGCCCCCATAGAGCAACCTAATGATTTTTCAAGTTCGATACACAGCAAGGGAACGGTTTGATCCGCCACTTTTACCGCAACCAGCGCCGAACGTTTCACCTGGGGATGAGTATTAAAAATTCGCTCACAGGGAATAGAGAAATATCTGGAGGGTTCTCCCTTCACACTTTGACTAGTATCGACTCTGTGGGCCTTACGGCCACACATCCATAGCTCTCCTGCTTCATCGAGATAACCTAAGTCGCCCATTCGATGGCGAATGGCACTGCCATCGATTATCTTAGCCTGCTCGGTGGCGCTGTCTCGTCTGTAATAGCTTCGGCTGACCATAGGACCTTTAACCACAATCTCACCAATTTCGCCCGGCTTTAAACTTAAACTATCATGCCATTGTGCAATCGGCGCTTCATCGATATCAATAATCGCAATATCGACTCCCTCTATCGGACTGCCCACACAGATGCCGCCACCAGCATCGGTGACTTGGGTCGTGGCAAACAGTGCTTTACTACCCATCTTACTCAGAGGTAAAGATTCGGTTGCCCCATAGGAGTTAAGCACCTCGACGCCATCATTTAACATCTGGCTGAAATGCTTAATCGAGGCAATCGTCGCAGGTGCCCCCGCCGAAATAACCCGTTTAATACTCGATAATTGATGTGTCTTGGTTTGTGTTACACCCGCTTGGCCTAATCGTTCAATCAAGGCCGGATTGACGAACATATTGGAGCATTGATACTTCTCTATCGCGGCAAACAGATAACCCGGATTAGCAGTAATAGGTTTACTGGCATCCATTTCAGGCACAATTGAGGCCATACCAAGTGCCGGACCAAACAGAGAAAACAGTGGGAAGGTCGCAAGATCCCGTTCTCCGGATGCGATACCGTAATCATGCTTTAACGCTGTGATCTGCGCCTCGAACATCTTATGAGAATAAACCACGCCCTTAGGCGTGCCAGTACTGCCGCTGGTAAATAAGATTGCGGCCATCTCATCTTCATCCAGCCAAGCCATCTGGTAGGGACTTACCGATGAGGTTGATGCAGCGTCCTCCATCAAGCGATTTAGGCTCACCCCGCCCCATAGCCCACAGCCACCGACAGTCACAAGGTGCTTAACCGAGTCTTTGCCCCAGGAAAATAACCTTCTGGCCAGATGCGCCTTAGGGATGCCGATAAATGCATCGGGCTGAGACTCGATAAAACACTGCTTGAGATTCTTAACGCCCATTCCCGGATCCACAAGAATTGGAATTATCCCGGCTTTAAAGAGTGCGAAGGTTAAGGTGAAGAAGTCGATACAGGGCGTCACCATCAACACGGCTTTCATGCCACGTTTAATCCCATATTCATTTAAAGCATGGGCAAGCTTATCACTGCGGCTTTCCAGCTCGGCAAAGGTAATCTCTTGATAGCTTAAGGTTTTAGCAGAAAATATTGATCCGGATGCTTGTTGTACCGCAACGGCAAGTTGCCCGGGGGAGTGCTTCGCGGCGTCATTAAGGTGACGACAAAGGTTAGCGCCGGCTCCTCTATTCATTTCCGAAGAATTAGACATAATCGGTAACCGTTCTCGCTTCATTGATACGTTAGCGGATCGTGACGATCCGCTAGCTTGTATTCCAGACTTTACCTAGCTGTCACTAACGGCAGAGTCATGGGACATAAAGTCTGTGATATGACCGACCACCTCATCACTCGCATCTTCCAGAATATAGTGACCACAATCGGCAAATTCATGCACCACGGCGTGGGGCATCTCTGCTTTCCATTGATCAAGAAAGTGTTTGTCGAAGACAAAATCTTTCAAGCCCCAGCAGATAAGGGTGGGCACTTTTGAAAACTTTGGCAGACTCGCCGCAATTTCCGATACCAACTCATAATTTCTATCGCCGGGTTTAAGCGGAATGTCCTGGACAAACCTAAGCGTAGAGATGCGGTTGGCCCAGGAATTAAAGGGAGCGACATAGGCCTCTCTGATCTCTTTCGACATCGGCTTACGTTTCACGCCCACATAGGATGCGATCGATGAAAAGGCATTAAACCCACGTACTAATGCTGTACCCAACAGAGTATTTCTGCAGATCCAAAGCGGCCATGGAAAAGGTTTAGACGAAGGAAGGTGGAAAGCACCGGTATTGAGCACCACAAGACGCTTGATTCGCTCAGGGTAGCGAGCCGCATAACCCATACCGATCATTCCTCCCCAATCATGCACGATTAGGGTGATATTCTCTTTCACATCTAAGTGTTCGAGCAGGGCCTCAAGATCGTCAATGCGATTCTTAAGGGTGTAATCATAACCACTGTCATCGGGCTTATCCGATAAACCACAACCAATATGGTCGGGGACGATACACTGGTGATTGCCACTCAAAGCGGTTACCACGTTACGGTAATAGAAAGACCAGCTAGGATTACCATGAACCATAACCACAGGTTCACCCTGCCCTTCGTTCACGTACTGTAACTTATTGCCATTTCTGTCTAAATAATTGCGCTTGAAGGGAAACAGAGTGTCTAACATGACTCTTCCTAAATATTCTTATTGTGATGGCCAGATTATGGGCCATTGATTATATAGTGCTAACACCGAGTCAATAAGAGAAACCCGGCAAACGTGAGGCACGAGTTACCGAGTTAGCAGCTTATTATCAGTCAAGCTCAGCGATAGATGACCTGAATAGGCGTTACCACTTGATTCCAAGCATCATACAGTTTAAGCCACTGCCAATACCAAGAAAGCTTACCTGATCGCCCTTTTGAAGGAAGCCTTGATCATGGGCCATCGCGGCTGTAACAGGCAGAGAGACCGTCCCCATGTTGCCCAGCAATTGATAGGTCGGAAACTCTTTCTCTTGAGGTATATTGAGCGCATTAAGTACTTGGCGGCGGTTAGATGCGCCCACCTGATGACAAATAACTTTATCGACCTGCTCTACCAACCAATCTCTTTGCTCTAAGAAGTGGCTCCAGGTATGGCGCGCCAGCTCAACGCCCTCTTTTAGCAAGGCTACGCCATCGGTACGCATAAACTCGCGATAGAGATGCACTCCAGCCTCCTGTAGGCCCCACTGACATAAATTGTGGTGCTCAGGTGCCGATAGGTGACTCGCACCTAACAATTGATGTTGACGTTCACCACGAAGAGGCAAGCTGCCATCGGTCAGCAATACCGCTACAGCTCCTGAACCACCGGTCAAGGTCGCCAGAGATTGAGCATAATTCTGCATGGTAGGATCGGCCAGCATATTGTCTATGGTGATATCGACAATATGACGCGCCGATTCACAAGAGACGACTAAACCAGCCTTAATCTGACCTAACTCGATGCGGTTAGCAATATCTAAGATACCTGACAAGACACCTAAACAGGCGTTACTGATATCATAGATTGCCGTATCTTTAGACACGCCAAGTTCGGCGGCGATACGACACGCAGTTGCCGGCTCATGCTGATCACGGCACACGCCGGTATAGACGACAGCACCTAAATCGCCAACCTGAACGCCGGTTTCATTGATGGCTTTATGCGCCGCAGCTAAAGCTCCGTCGGACAACCTGTGACCTTTGGGCCACCATCGACGTTCTTGGATCCCAGTTAGTGCAGCCAACTGGCCCATTGGAATACGAAACTTTTTATATAGCGGTGCCAATCGAGATTCTAATTCGGAAGTGGACACCACTTCAGGTGCCAGTTCATATGCCAGGCTATTGATAAATACTCGGGAATATTTCATGAAACAGTATTATTTCGCTCACTATATCGGCGCTTCGACAGCCAATAAATATTGTTATTTAGTGTTAACCCGACATTTGAGCAAGAAAAAGCTAATGATTCAATAAAAAACCGTCCAAGGTCCGATTTTTTCACCAGTTAACTCTATACGTAACTACAAAATTGCAGGTCTTTGATTAGAAAACGCTCACACATTAACCCGACCAACCTTAATAAACAGTGACTTAGATTTTACTTTATCACTTAAAATCTTTTTTGTTTATTTTTCGGCCTGAATTAATGAATTTCTCGGTGTAACCCGCTCAGAACAAAACTTCCTGAGAGAAACCCGATAGCCTTGTTCTTCGAGAAAACAGATCCTGTCCAGTAACAACCAATGCTCAAGCACGGCACGAAAAAGGTGAGCAACAAGGTCGATTCTTCTGGTCAATCGCTGACGCTTTAAGCCTAATTGTTCAAAATAGGCGAAATCTGTATTTTCTGATAAACGCACTGCTTTGCTTTGTGCTGCCCAAAGACAAAAACCGTTAAAGTCGCCACTGAGCTGACTCTGTTTTATCGAAGGAATGGGCAGATAATGTTCACAACCTCGAACCTCACGCTGCAATGAATCAAACCCAAGACGCCAGGCAATTTCCTTGTGCCTCAACTCCTGTTGCTTACTGCCTGCAATGGTACTTTGTTGTAGTGGTAGCTGCAGATCATGTCGACTCAAGCTCAACTTGCTGTTACGCGCATCGACGCTCAGCGCTTCATACTCTTTGGCACGAATAAGGTGATAGCAACAAGGTGAAAATGCAATATTTCTGGTTCCTGCCGATGCGGCTAACCGCAGCAACTCGATATGAAGATCACCACAAGCATGCAGTGCAACGGCCTGCTGGTTCACCTTTAGTTGGCTTTGGTTGGCCGCAAACGCATCGGCGCAGATGAAGGTTTGCGGCAGATGCCACTGTTCGGCAAAGGTTTTACCCGCTTCACACAAACTCTCTTGCCACTCAAGACTGACAACAGAACGGTTATGGGCCTTTGCAATCAATCGCCCCAAGTGCCCCTTACCGGCGCACCACTCTAATACTTCATTGTCAGACGGGGTTAACTGCGCTGCAAATGCGCTGATCTGTTCAAACTTACGCCCCTTAATGCCAGCACTGAAATGGGAAAGCGCTTTACCCGATAACAAGAGTTCGTCAGGTTTATCACACAAGGGCGCTGAGATATCCAGCAGGCTCAACTCCCACTCTAGTCCAGCCTCCGCCAGGTCTTCTGTCAGAGAGGGCAATAACGCGGCAATGAGATCTGACTGGACTCTGTCGACATCATCAATATCTTCATCAGCAATACTCCAAACACTCTCGGCTAAGCGCGGAAACCGAGTCGCCCATGGCAGAACCATACAATCGAATGCCTTAACTTGCCATAAGTCACGACTTTGGATTAGCAGGGTATCGAGCCTTTTAAATAAGGCACTTTGTGTGGGCTTTTTTGGGGGATTAGACATAGGCTAAATAGTTGTCACTCGATTTTCAGGATATCAGAGATTGCGTTACGCTCGACACGAGCTACGAGGCGGGATTATAAAGCAGAAACGTTAGGAAGCATAATTAGAAAAGTTACGAGTTGCGAAGAATATAAATCAACAGCGGTTAAGTCTATCGCCGTCACCCGCTTTTAAATAAAGCGTCTGTGGGTGACAGCGTTCAGACGAGTACTAAACAGAAACTTAAAACTTATAGCTCATGCGCTTTTTGTGTTTTTTTAACTTCCATACGCTTACCTAACCAGACGCCTAAGCCTAAGGGGGCAAAGAAAACCACAACGAGAAAGAGCACAAAGTAAAGGATCAAACTCTTGAGTGTTTTTGTCAGCTCTTGAAACACGACCTCGACTGTATGCTTGGAAAGTTCATCTAAATTGGCGGCGGCAGCAACACGCTCCCTTGCGACCATTTCTTCTAACGCGATACGCTCGCTCTTGACCATTAATTCTAAAGCTTGTCGCTCGGTAGATAACTGAGCTAACTTACTGTCGGTTGAGTCACTGAGCTGTTGCAATAAGGGGCTTAACTCGCGACGCATATCGACAGCCAATGTCTGTATCATCTCTGGGCTTTGTGCCATAAGCTCCTGGAACTTAGCCGATGTGACGCTGATATGGTTCAGGGTCTTCTGTATCTCCTCGGCATTAATATTAGAGTGCATGGCATAGAGTTCGGCCTTCCAACCAAGAATTTTAGGCATCTGCTCAGAGATCATTGCCATACGATCAGAGATATCACTCATCACCTCCGGCACTGAACCAAAGGTTGTCACCGCTTCAAATTCATTTATCTCTCTGAACTTTAACCAATCATTAAATGCCGACTTACGGCTGAAGGTCATCTCGGTCAGCGGGTTAGCGATGACGTATTGCTCGATGAAATCACGGTTTTTCTGAAATTCCCCCGAGGTTAAGAAGCCTTTAACGGTAGATTCAAACTGTGACTGTAATGCCCTGCTTGTCTCAATGGCCAGTGTTTGCTGTGAACCAAAAAGAGACTGACCGGCACCAGTGTCATAGAAGGCCGTCATCTGCGCAGTTAACGCCCAGGTATCGACCATGGCTGCCACCGGTGATGTTTGAAAAATGCTTCTCTGCAGCGCCTGTTCGGAATAGATCTTCCACATCAACGAATTAGATCTCAGATAGAGGCTTTGATCTCCATCGTCTTCAGAAGAGGCTATTTTATCGGCCGTAAGCTCGACTTTACTATAAAATGAACTGCTAAAATCACGGCTGAAGACACGCATATTCAACTGCTCTTGAGGCAGGGGTTCGATACCACTTTCAAGCTTAACTTCCAATAAAGAACACGCAGTCAAAAACAGCCCTAGCATGACCACAACAGTTAAGCGTAACAACACGTTCATAAAACCCTCTAAAAATAGTAACAACCCATTGAAAAGTTAGTATAAAAAACAAATTAATTCGTTTGTTAGTTTAACTTAATAGCCGGGTATAACCTATCACTGATCCCGCTACCGGTTATTCACCAGGCAATAATTGGCAAAAATTATGTCTGTTATTAGATCGATCGGGAAAGGGTCGTTACTTAACAAACAATTCAGACCACCTAGCACCAATTCACCTTGAATACTATGACGAAGCGCATTAAAATCGACACCCATTAGAACGTATGACATTAAATTAAAAATGGATGTGACATGATTCAATCTCCTTGTGTGGCGAAGTGTGGTGTAAACGAAGATGATATCTGCATGGGGTGCTATCGAAATATTGATGAAATCGTCGGCTGGAGTAAAGCCGATGATGCCTTTAAGGCCCAAGTCTGGAAGAAGATCCCTGGCCGCAAAGCTGAATTAGGCAAAGGGGTGAACAGTGAAAAAATAAGCAAAGATAGGTGGCAAGAAGTGGCGGCACGCCTCAAGGAAGAGGCATTAGTCGCAGGCTAGAGCCTAGTTCCATATTAACGATAGTATTAGAGATGTTGAACATATCTCTAATACGCTCGGGGTTGCCCGACTAAGTCTTGAAAGCCAGAACAGCAAGAATTAAAAATAGTCTTACTTTTTATTCATCATGCCTTTGAAAGCAGCCATAAACGCATTGTAAGTCGCCGACTCTATTTCAACTTACCAGACCTTATGATCTTTGAACTATTTCTTATTCATCATGCCTTTGAGAACAGCCATAAACGCATTGTAAGTTGCCGACTCCGTTTCAACTTACCTGACCTTTATGATCTTTGAACTACTTCTTATTCATCATGCCTTTAAGAGCAGCCATAAATACCTTGTAGGTCGCCTCTTTAGCGACCAGGGAGTTATGCAAAACTATTTTTTATTCATCATGCCTTTGAGGTCAGCAAAAGGATTGTAAGTTGCCGCATCTACTTTAGCTTCCTTAGTCGCTCCGTATTGAATCAACTCTTCGAATCTAGAATGTTCATTATCGTGGCAATATAAGCACAACAACTCCCAGTTAGAGCCATCAGACGGGTTATTATCGTGATTATGATCTCTATGATGCACAGTGAGCTCACGTAAGTTGGCATTATTGAACTCTCGCGAACAACGCCCACAGACCCAGGGGTAGAGCTTTAGCGCTTGCTCTCTATAGCCAGTTTCTCGTTTCGCTTTATACTCTCTGGCTTCTGCCAATACTTTATCTAACTTACTTTGGCCTTGGTTTGCTGACATATCTTTCATCTCGAATTAGGTTGAACGCTTATTCAGTCCCATTGTTAAACAACCTACGTAGAGGTTCCGGACACGATTATCGATCGTTAAATGAGTGAATATAAAAAAACAGCCCTAATGATACCATCAGGGCTGTTTCATACCAATCAGTATAAAGATGTGCTCGCTCAGCGAGAATTTAGCGCTTCTGAGGCAAGGCAACGAGTGAAGAGCATAGTTATTCTACGTTTAAGCTCGTTAACACAGCATCGGATGCGCTAAAACTCGCCTTTCAGGAGTGTTTTTTGCCGCCTAGTTCTGCGTTGAATGACTTCACAAGGGAGCACCATTGTCTCATCCATTCGCCTTGAATTAGTTTGCTAAAAATCACTCTGAGCAGCTCACTTTCTTATACTGCTTGGTATTATAACCAGGTTTTCGAGACAAAATATTTATCCTATCTCTTATTAAACTTAGCTTGGTTATTTAGTTTATAAACTGGCTCTTAACCACTCTCCTAACCTAGCTCTTAACCTAAGTACTCTGAACTGGATAGGTGCAGGTAATGAAGGTATTTTTCATACTGAGTCACCACATCTGCCAGGATCTGATCTTGAGTAAAGCCCATCACGTCATAATGTTGGCCGCCATGCTCGAGGAACACCTCCACCCGATAATATTCGGTTTCACCTTCATCGAGTTCACTCTCGAGTGGATTGATAATGGAAAAGGCACGTATTCGTAGACCATAGGCAAAGTCATCATATTCCTCGTTGGCGATAACGAAACGAATTCGATTATCAAAATTCAACAATTCGGCCGGAATATCTTTACTGATAAAGCTCTCACACACCTTAGTCAGCGCCGGTGTGGCCACGTCATCGAGAAAAGCTTGTGCATCCTTTTGACTCGGATGAGACACTAACACATCGATATGGTCTTCCCAGTTCACGTTGGTTTTGGTGAACTGCACACTCGTATTATGAAGCTGCACACTGTTGATCTTAAGCCAGTCGTCCTGAAGTGCCTTATACAAACCAAAACACATCAAAAGCATGATTAGCAAGAAAGGTAATGCACTGGCAATCGCAACCGTTTGTAGTGCCTGCAGACCGCCTGCAAGCAGTAGAACAGAAGCGACGACTCCCTGAAGTAGGGCCCAGAAGACACGCTGCCATACCGGTGCATCATGATCGCCACCCGATGTTAGGTTATCGATAACCAGTGAACCAGAGTCAGACGAGGTGACAAAGAAGGTGATAACCAGACACAAGGCAATCGTAGATAACAGAGTCGAGAACGGCATATGTTCGAAAAAGACAAACAGAGCAACGGAAACATCACTTGAAACCGCTTCCGTCAGATAGTTTGCCCCATGGTTCATGATCGCATCAATCGCCGTGTTACCAAATACTGTCATCCACAAGAAGGTAAATGCACTTGGTACGAACAACACGCCCACCAAAAACTCTCTGATGGTACGGCCACGGGAAACTCTGGCAATAAAGGTTCCTACAAATGGGGACCATGAGATCCACCAGCCCCAATAGAGTAGGGTCCAACCACCAATCCAGTCATTTTTCTGTTCGTAGGCATACAAGTTAAATGTCTTACCGACAATATCACTCAAGTATCCCCCGGTATTTTGTACAAAGGCCTGCAGTAACTCGACGGTAGGTCCAAAGACCAGCACAAAGAGCAGCAGTAATACCGCCAGACCCAAGTTCAACTCACTTAGTCGCTTAACGCCTTTGTCCAACCCGGAGAAAACTGAGAGTGTCGCAATCAATGAAATTGCGATGATAAGACCAACTTGGACGTAAGCATTTACCGGCACATCGAGCAGATAGTTCAAGCCGGAGTTAACTTGTAACACACCAAAACCCAGAGAAGTTGCGACACCGAACATGGTACCTAACACGGCAAATGTATCGACCGCATGGCCTATAGGCCCATAGATACGCTCACCAATCAGAGGATAAAGCGCACTTCGCGGAAGCAGAGGCAACTTATGTCGATAGGAGAAGTAAGCCAGACTAAGTGCGACAACCGCATAGATAGCCCAGGCATGGATACCCCAATGGAAGAAAGTGATCTTCATTGCATCTTTAGCGGCCTGAATCGACTCAGGCGTCGCATCAGGTGGAGCTAAATAGTGCATCACAGGTTCGGCAACACCGAAGAACATCAAGCCAATACCCATACCGGCTGAAAATAGCATGGCGATCCAGCTTTTGTAGCTGTAATCGGGTTCGGCGTGATCCGGACCTAATTTAATATCACCGAAACGACTCACCATTACAAAAATAATAAAGATGAGGAAGATGGCAACACCTAAAATGTAAAGCCAGCCAGCTTTGAGTTCGAACCAAGACTGGGCAGACTTAAATACAATTTGCGCCTGTTGAGGCCAGAACGCCCCGACAAACACCATTAACGCAATTAAAAAAACGGACGAGAAAAAAACAGGAGGATTAATACTGGATTTGATCGACATAAAACTCTCGAAAATTAGCTAATAGTTGATACAGCTCACTCAACTACAAGAGATCCCGGCCAACATTAGACGGTGAGGCATCATACAGTTTTGCATAACTGTAACTGCGCCGGAAATCACAATTCGTGAACGCCAATAAGGCTATATACTCAGTTTTTTACGCTAAGGTCTTTAAGCCCAGGTTTTTGAGCCAAGCTTTTGAGCCAAGCTTTTGAGCCAAGCTTTTAAGCGAATCATTAACCAGAAAGCAAAAAACAACAAATCCCATTAAATAGCGGCCAAATACTAAAAAATTAATCTGTTCGGCACTATTGAATACAATCTATCTATACACAAATATGAGTATATTATACATTAATTTCAGCTTTAAATCTGAGCGGGCACCATAGAAACAAACAAGCGGCTCAGTAGCCGCTTGTTTTAAAAGAATTATATTTTTACGCTTTACTATCTCATGCTAACTAAAAATTAAGGTCTTTCTCCATCTCCTCATAGGAGACATGACGCACATCTTTTCCCTTCACATAATAGATGATGTACTCACAGATATTTTGGCAACGGTCACCCACTCGCTCAACAGCCCTTGCAGCCCAAAGCACATCTAAAACCTCGGGAATAGAGCGTGGATCGGCCATCATATAGGTCATCAACTGGCGAATGATCCCTTCATACTCTTTATCTAATTTGATGTCTTCTTTGTGCAGTTCCAGTGCAACCTCTGCGTCCATTCGCGCCAATGCATCTAGAGTGGCATTGAGCATACGAGTCGCATGACGTCCCATATTCTCGATACTCACCAATAATGGCTGTTGGTTTTTAGAGCGTTTATCCATTGCTGCCTTAGCAATCTTCACACAAGCATCACCGATGCGTTCCAGATCAGTAATGGTTTTGGAGATCGCCAGTACTAAGCGTAAGTCACTCGCTGCGGGCTGTCGCTTGGCAATGATGCGGGTACACTCTTCATCGATGGCAACTTCCATCCCATTGACTTTGTGGTCACCATCGATAACTTTCTGCGCCAACTCAGAGTCCAGTGTACTTAGGGCATCCAGAGACTGTTCCAGTTGACGTTCAACTAAACCGCCCATCGCTAAGACACGGTTACGGATATCATCCAGCTCGGCATTAAACTGACCAGAGATGTGCTTACTTAAATTCATATTTTCCATTGCAATTTAAACCTTTTCCAATTCTGTTAACGCCCGTTTCTAATCGCCGGACCTGAAAACTAATCAGTTTGATTAACCGTACCGACCCGTTATGTAATCTTCCGTTTTACGTTTTCTCGGAGTCGTAAATATGGTGTTAGTATCGGCATATTCAACCAGCTCGCCCATATACATAAAAGCAGTTTGGTCTGAGACGCGCGCCGCTTGTTGCATGTTATGGGTCACAATCACCACGGTGTATTTAGACTTTAAGTCGGTGATCAACTCTTCAATGGTCAATGTCGAAATAGGATCCAGTGCCGACGTAGGCTCATCGAGCAGTAAAACCTCCGGTTCGATGGCAATCGCACGGGCAATCACTAAACGTTGCTGCTGACCACCGGAAAGGCCAAATGCATTGTCATGTAGCCTGTCTTTCACTTCATCCCAAATAGCGGCGCCACGCAAAGAGCGTTCGGCGGCGTCATCCAGATCGCGGCGATTATTCACCCCTTGAAGACGCAAGCCGTACACGACATTCTCATAGATTGATTTAGGAAATGGGTTTGGACGCTGGAATACCATACCGACATTTCGGCGCAAAGAGGCAACATCGACTTGTTTGTCATAGATATTTTGCCCGTTAAGCAAAATTTCGCCACCGATATGACAGTTATCGACCAGATCATTCATCCGGTTAATGCAGCGCAATAATGTGGATTTACCACAACCACTTGGCCCGATAAATGCCGTAACCTGTTTTTCGGGGATCTTCATCGAGACATCGAAAAGTGCCTGTTTATCACCGTACTTTAGATCCAGATTGCGGATCTCCAGGGCTGTCTCTTCCTGGCTCAAATTGTTCAGATCGACTGAATTGGTGTTCATAGTAGACTTATCTATGGAAATCATTTTATATCCTATCACTTTAACAGAGCGGCCTCACCGCTCTGTTTATGCCACTGCGTGGCGACTTATTTGTTAAATATGTGCTTCAATATTTAATGCTCAAGCGAGCGATACTTCTCACGCAAATGGTTGCGGACGCCGATAGCTGTCAAGTTTAATGACACAATTACTGAAACGAGCAGGAACGAAGTCGCATAGACCAAAGGTCTCGCGGCTTCCACGTTAGGGCTTTGAAAGCCCACATCATAAATGTGAAAACCTAAGTGCATGAACTTACGTTCCAGATGCACAAATGGGAAATTCATATCGATTGGTAAAGTCGGTGCTAACTTGACGACTCCTACCAGCATCAATGGCGCCACCTCTCCGGCGGCGCGAGCCACTGCCAGGATCAGTCCGGTCATAATAGCCGGACTCGCCATCGGGATAACAATTCGCCAAAGTGTCTCAGCTTTTGTCGCCCCAAGCGCCAAACTGCCTTGCCTAACGGCACTGGGAATGCGACTGAGCCCCTCTTCGGTTGAGACTATCACCACTGGCAGAGTCAATATCGCTAACGTTAATGCAGACCAGAGCACGCCCGGCGAACCAAAGGTCGGAGCTGGCAGCGCTTCAGGGTAAAAGAGTTGATCTAATGTGCCACCAAACATATAGACGAAGAAGCCTAGGCCAAATACACCATACACAATCGACGGCACACCCGCTAAGTTAATCACAGCAATACGGATCATCTTAGTCACAGGCCCTTTCTTCGCGTATTCATGCAGGTAAATCGCCGCAATCACGCCAAAGGGGGTCACAATAACCGCCATCAACATCACCATAAAAACGGTACCGAAGATAGCCGGGAAAACACCACCTTCAGTATTGGCTTCCCGTGGGTCATCGCTGATAAACCGACCGACACCGACAAACCAATGGCCGACTTTTCCTATCAGGCTGATGCGATTGGAATAGGTTACATCTAAAATCGTATCGAGTTTTAGTACGACCTCTTCGCCGCGCATATCTTTGATGATCACTGAGTCTCGAGCCGCTTCGGTACGCAAGGCAAAGAAGGACTTCTCCAGCAGCAAATAATCAGCTTGTAGACTCGCTTGCTTTACTGCTATTTCCGCCTTACGCGCCTCGGTGAGTTGACCATCTAACTCATATCGCCTCTCCTGTAGACGAAGCTGTTCCATTGCATAGTTAATAGAGCCGATTTCACTCTTTTGCAGTGTTACGGCTTTATCGTTGAGCTCAACAGCACGCTCGATATGAGCCTCAAAAGAGGCTTCGATATCATCTAGAGCGAGTCGCTTTCCATCTTCAACCACAGCAATCGGATAGCCATAAAAATCACCGTTTTTACTTCTCTCAATCACGGCAATATTTTCAGGCTGAGTGCGTGAGATGATATCTGTTGCTAATATCCAGCGAAAATCTAACCCAACGAACTCACGGTTACCCGTTTTAACCAGATAACGCGTCACGGTTTCCCCTGGCATCTCCTTAAACACATGGCCCGCAGAGATAAGACGTTCGGTTGGCACCTCTTCTTTATCATAAATTTCACCGATCAAGGTGTAACGATTACCATCGGGATCATTTAGCTCCCATTGATAAACCTCAGCCGGCCAGAAATAACTGAGTCCACGCCAGGCAATCATCAACAGTAATCCCAGTACGGCAATTAAGCTGATGCTTACGGCCCCACCTGTCATCCATATCCAAGGCGATCCAGATTTAAACCACTTACCCATGACGGTTACTCCCAAACACTAACTCAGGCTCTGAAGCCACCGCCCCATCTGTCATTATGCAAACCCACGGAGACCCGGATTTAAACCACTTACCCATGACGGTTACTCCCAAACACTAACTCAGGCTCTGAAGCCACCGCCCCATCTGTCATTATGCAAACCCATGGAGACCCGGATTTAAACCACTTACCCATGAGTCATACTCCCAAATACAAATCTTGACTCTGAAACACTCATATTCATGTTCATATATCTAGTCATCATTTTCATTACTCATCATTACAGTGAACTATAACGTTCACGCAGACGCTGTCTCACAACTTCAGCTATAGTGTTGAAGAAGAAGGTAAAAATAAACAGAACAAAGGCTGCAAGGAAAAGAACCCGGTAGTGTGAACTGCCAATTGCCGACTCAGGCATCTCTACTGCAATGTTAGCGGCCAGGGTACGCATACCTTCGAACACGCTCCACTCCATGATGGCGGTATTACCCGTTGCCATAAGCACGATCATGGTTTCTCCCACCGCACGGCCCAAGCCCATCATTATCGCAGAGAAGATACCCGGACTGGCCGTGAGTAATACCACACGGGTCAAGGTTTGCCAGTTCGTCGCGCCTAAGGCTAAGCTACCATTTGACAGGTGACGAGGCACCGAGAACACCGCATCTTCGGCAATCGAGAAGATAGTTGGAATCACCGCGAAGCCCATGGCGATACCAACAACTAACGCATTACGCTGATCGAATGTGATCCCCAATTCGTTAGTAATAAACATGCGTGAATCACCATGGAAGAAGGCAACCTCAATGGCGGGGCTGATAGCGAAAGAGAACCAACCGATGAAGATGATCACAGGCAGTAACATCAGCTCTTGGTAGGTTTCAGGCAGACGCTGTTTCCATTTGCCGGGTAAGTTATGCCAGAGAAATGCCGTGGCCAGAATCGATAAGGGTAAGAGTACCAGCAATACCAAAATGCCCGGCAGATTGTCTTCAATCAGAGGGGCAAGCCACAGACCCGCTAAGAAGCCCAGAATGACGGTAGGCAAGGCTTCCATGATCTCAATTGTCGGCTTCACTATCGAGCGTATCTTCGGCGACATGAAGTAGGCGGTATAGATCGCTCCGGCAATCGCAAGAGGGGTTGCAAACAGCATGGCATAGAGCGCGGCCTTCATGGTACCGAAGGCCAGTGGCATCAAGCTTAGCTTGGCCTCAAAGTCGTCGGAACCGGATGTCGATTGCCATACGAACTTAGGTTCCGGGTAGCCTTCATACCAGACCTTGCTCCACATCGCACTCCAGGAAACTTCAGGGTGAGAATTTTCGACGGCGAATAGATGCAGTTTTGAGCCAGCCTCCACCACAAGCGCGTTAGATCTTGGACTGAAACCGACTTTTTTGGGGTTTTTAAGGTCAAAAGATTCTGAAAACAACTCACGTTCACTGGTTGTGTAAAGGAGTGTCAGATCCCCTTGGTCACTAACAGTCACGAAGCTCTTTCGATAAAATTCACTGGCTACACTGGCAACCGATGAAGACGCATCAAATGAGCGGATCTCCTGGTATTGACGCCCTCTCTCACCATTAACTTGAAAGTACTGCGCAACCAGACCCGAATCGTAACTAACCAAGATAGAACTCGCCCCGGCTAGTAGGCTCACATCGGTAACCTTCGCCTTAGCCAGTTCTAACTCAAGCACTTGCTGTAAGGAGATATCGTCAGCGTCACGAATATTATAGATAAACAACTTATCACCGCTTCTTAGTAGAAGCTGACGCTGATCAGGAGTCATTAACCTTTGCTGGACATCCTGTGGCGCATCAGTGATCAACCCCGTTGTTGCAATCCATTCAACCTCTTCGGTCATCATGTTCTCTTCGCCTTCCTGGCGGGTGAGATGCCAAAGGTTATTCTGGTCTTGATAGGCGAAACTCATCTTGTCACTGCTATAACCAAAAACCAGATTATTGAGCGGTGAACCATTGCCATCGACTGTTAACGGCGCGCTTCCGGCTGGATACCTTAAGTCAGGAGTGATCACGCGTTGGTTATTGGGATAAGTCACGCCAAAATTAATACCAGCAAGTAACATCTGACCATTACTCAGACCCAGGGCAAATCGTTGTTCACTGGCCACCGAAGTTGCACTACCCACAACCTCAGCGCCTTGGGGAAGTGGCAGCGTTTCTGTTTCGATTAACTGGCCACTTTTTGCATCATAAAAATCGACCTGACCTGACTCTGACACGCGGTAGATGATTTCATTTTGCTCATCACTACCAAGCATTAATGCCGGACTTGCGTTATTGGTAATATCGACACTCACCAATGGCGTAACCTCGGCGCCATCGAAAATAGGTTTAACAACGTATAACAGATAAAAGAAGATCAATAGCAGGGCGACAAATACCATAGTCCCCCCTATAGTCACCCCGACTTGGGTTAATCTGTCCTGAATCGCCCTTCTACTCGAGCCTTTACCCATCAGTAGGTTTTTAGCCTTAGGATCAGGTTTTATTACCTGAGTTACCATTAGAACCTCGTTTATTAAATAGCCAGTAGAGTTTTCACTGGGATTGTTTCAATTGCTGTGCTAACAATAGTTTAGAAACATTCTCATTATTCTGATGTGTCGAATTATATGACGTAAAGATGACACTAGTGTTACAGGGTTAGAATCCAGATAGAATATTTAATCAAAGGAGCTAAATCAACATGTTACGATACTTAGTCACCCTACAGGTAGCGGATAGAAAAGGGTTAGTCGAACAGATCGCGCACGCGGTTAGCCGTCATGGTGGTAATTGGCTCGATTCTGAACTTCGTCATATCGACGGAATTTTTGCGGCCATTCTCCTTTTAGAGGTCCCCGCTTCTAACTGGGATATTCTGGCCGAAAATTTAGAGTGCATCGAAGGTTTGAGCATGACCTATGCTAAAACGAATAAAAATTCACATCAGATTAAGCACTTAAGTTTTTCACTCGTGGCCTACGACAGACCGGGTTTAGTACATGACATCTCAAATAAGATCAGTGCTCTTGGGATCAATATTGAACATTTCAGCACTCGCTATGAAAGCGCGAGCCACACGGGTGTGCCCCTCTTCAGAGCTAATTTCGATCTTGGAATAAAGAACCCCGAACAAGAAGATCTGCTTTCCAGTGCGCTATATGCAATAGGTGATGATGTGGTCCTTGATAAGGTCACTACTTAAACTGTTAAGCATTTAAAAACCAACTAAAGGAGAGTGAGGCTGACTCTCCTTCATATCCCCCGCGCAAACACCCCACTCAAACTGTACTTCCATTGATGTTTTTCTTAAGCGGCAACAATCGATAAAATCTATCAGAGCTCATTTAAACAATCTGTTAGACTGTGATCAATCCAGAAGACTGGTCAATAACACCAGCTCAATGTCTTGCTCAATTCTATGCCTTATCTTAATAGGGCATATTTATGCTAGGAACAGTTATGTCAGGTTCAATGTTAGGTACTGTCTCAGGTACGATTAAAAAAATGCGCGCCACACTAGATAATGATGGACTGGTGCAGTACCAACTCCCCATAGGTGATGAGCTGTTAGCCATGAATCCTCTTATCGGTACAACTGTCACTTTGACTCATACCGGCAAAATTTGCTGCAGTAACTGCGGCAAAAAGACCAAGAAAAGCTACTCTCAGGGACACTGTTTTGTCTGCATGAAGAAGCTCGCAAGTTGCGATATGTGCATCATGAAGCCCGAAACCTGTCACTTTGACCAAGGCACCTGTCGTGAGCCGCAGTGGGGAGAGGATAACTGTTTCGTCCCTCACTATGTCTACCTGTCAAATACATCGGGCCTCAAGGTCGGGATCACCCGCCATACCCAGTTGCCAACACGTTGGATAGATCAGGGGGCCACTCAGGGGCTGCCCATTTTAAAGGTATCGACCAGACAGATCTCAGGTTTAGTTGAAGTAGAGCTGGCTAAGTTAATTGCTGATAAGACCAACTGGCGCACCATGCTCAAAGGTAATGCGGAAAATATCGATCTTAAGGCTCAAGCTACCGAGCTGTTGCCCCAGGTTGAGAATAAAATTCATGAGATTTGTATGGCCCATGGCGAATACGCCATCGAGAAACTCGATGAAGATACCCAGGAGATACATTTTCCGATCACAGAGTTCCCGACAAAGATAACTTCACACAACTTTGATAAAAATCCTATCGTTAGCGGAGTTTTACAGGGTATTAAGGGACAATATCTTATCTTCGACACAGGCGTTATTAATCTGCGTAAGTTTACCTCCTATGAGATAAGTGTCAGTTAATCTACAAGCTTTTATGAGCCGGTGTATCACTTGTAAGAAAGCCGGCTTATTTTCTAACACTTCAAGCAACGCCCCCAGCACCTATTTACATCATCAGATGAACGGCAAAAAACTTACGCAACCCCTTTATTTCCAATAAGTTACATTAGCCAGTCCTCATTCACTCCTCAGCAGTGACCTTGTTCAACAACACGTTATTTTCGATATATTTGTTAATCGGATCCCATTTGAGATATTGGAGTTACACCGGGTTCACACTTTTGCAACCACCGTATTGTATTTGAGTGTTATTTGTCACTTAATATCTATTAGATTTTTCTTATGTCTTATCGAACTCATCCTAGGGTGGTTTTCATGAAAATGACAATTAAAGCTAAATTAATCATATTAGTAGGTGCTTTACTCGTTGCTGTTTCCGGCTACTTCATTATCAATATGATCGTGATTGAACAGGCGGTTCTCAAACAAGAAAAGCTTAACATCAGCGATAAAGTCGAAAGCCTGGTAAAGCAGAATCTTATCGGTCAGGTGGATACGCTCAGCCGCTCGGTCAACGACTTCTATCAACAGTCCAGAGTCGAAAATATCAGACAGGCCCTGGGCGATGAGATTGTCATGTTTCGCAATATTATCGATCGCATGTATGAGAATAATCTTACCGATGATCCCGACATGATGGTCTATACCTTCATCAACGAATATCAGTGGGGAGAAGGCCGTTACCTGTTTGCCTATGACGCTGACACCCTAACGAACGAAGCTGCCGGTATTGGTGGCGTATCGATGGGAAACAGTCGTGATGTTGTCGATGAAAAAGGCAACTACTACGCTCGTAATATCGTCGCAGCAGCCAAAGAAAATGAGATAGGTTTCACCAGCTACTTCTTTTCGAATCCAACCAACGGCAAAGTCGAAGAGAAGCTCTCAGCCTCCTTCTATTTTGAGCCACTCAATCTGGTCATTGCTACCGGAGAGTACATCAGCACCCTGAAACAGGATAAGGTCACTGCGGCACTGCAGACCGTTATGGCGGCAAAGTATGGTGAAAATGGTGAATTCTGGGTACAAGATGCCAACGGGAAGATTCTGGCTCATTCCCAAAAGGGCCTCATAGGTCAACAAACAGCAAACGCCGATAAGGCAAAACAAGCCTTAGGTGCAAAATCCGAGGCCTTTGTACTGCTGCCAGTTTCATCCTCTTCAACCAATACCACCGAAGCACAGATTTCATATGTCAGAAAAATCCTCCCCGAATGGGGTTGGGTCATAGGAACCGGCGCCTTTGAATCCGATGTAACCTCGATTCAACAGGGGCTGACTGCGGGCACCCGTGAGATATTTGACAGTAAAATCTATCAAAGTATCGCAGTTACAAGTGTACTTATCATCATTGCACTCATTTTCTGTGTATGGCTGCTGAACAAAATAATCACTGATATGGTGGTGCTTAAAGAACGCATAGAAACCCTGTCCACCGGCGAAGCGGATCTGACCTCTCGATTGGAGATAGCTAGCCGTGATGAGCTGGCAGATATCGGCCATTCGGTGAATAATTTTATCGGTTACCTTCAAGCTATGATGCTTGATATCTCCAAATCCTCTAAAGAGATCACCGAGGGGATAACTCAGCTAAACAATCAGTCGGAACTAAACAGTCAGGCCCTCAATAGCCACACCTCAGAGACCGAACTCGCAGTTACGGCGATCACTCAGATGAACGCCTCAGCCGAAGCAGTCGCACAAAGCGCGGTACAAACCGCATCAAGCACCCAACAAGCCAATGAAGAGGCTAAAGCTTCTAAGGTCACGGTTGTCGATGCTTCGAACAGTGTCATAGCCCTGGTAGAGGAGATGAACACGGCAACCAGCAGCATCAATACCATGAGCGAGAATACCAAGCAGATCGTATCGGTACTCGACGTTATAGGAGGGATCGCCGAACAAACCAATCTCCTCGCCCTCAATGCCGCCATCGAAGCCGCCCGCGCCGGGGAGCAGGGACGAGGATTCGCAGTTGTCGCTGACGAGGTGCGCTCACTCGCCTCCCGTACACAATCGAGTACGGCTCAAATTGAAGAGATATTATCTACATTACGACGCGACGCAGCGACGGCTGAAAAAGTGATGACCGAGACTAAGAATAGCTGTCAGAAGGTGGCCGAAAACACGTCATTAGTCACCTCAAGCCTGGATACAATGACAGGTTCTATCGTAGAGATTAACGATTTAGGCAGTCAAATAGCAACGGCATCCGAGCAGCAGAGTGCGGTAACTGATGAGATTAGTCGGAATATGCACACCATAGAGGCCATGGCACTGGAATTATTACAAAACGGTCAACAAACGGCCCTGAGTACTCAGAATCTGTCGGCAGCAAACGAGCAACTCAATGTGTTAGTCAGTAAATTTAAACTCGCATAATAACAGCACAGATAGCTACGCTCACCAGCCAAGGTTCGACTCCCGGATCTTGGCTGAACTCCTGATTCTCCTCACATAGATCCATTAACCTCCCGTTCAAGAGAAGCCAAAGCTAAGAAAAAGGCGCGTTGCCGTCTTTTGTATCACTCACAAGCCCCCCCCCAAGACGCCCCCAAGACGCCCCCCGTGGCAGCAACATAAATGCAACAGATGTAAATACCCTGCAAAGGTAATTGAGAATGGTTATCATCCGCATCTCTTTGTAACCTACCAGGAAATACCATGCCGTTTTCATTAAGTAAGACAGCTCTTGCTACCCAATGTGCATTACTTTGTCTCACCCTTCCCTCTTACGCCAGCTTTGCAGCAGAGCAGACTAACGCTTCAGCTCAGTCAATGGAGCGTATGATAATTACAGGAAGCCGCTCGGTAGAGCGCATCGATGAGGTCCCCTCTTCGGTCACCTTGATCGACAATGAAGCGCTAAAGCAAGACATGTTAGTCAGCTCTGAGCTACAAAACATTCTCGCATTTCGGGTACCCGGCATGGCGCCAAGCTCCGGAACTTCGAGTAACTCGGGGCAAAGCCTGCGTGGCCGTCAGGCACTGATCATGATAGACGGCGTGCCGCAATCGACACCACTGAGAAATGGTCAGCTGGGTATTCGCTCCATCGATGCCGGGGCTATCGAACGTATCGAGGTGATCAAAGGCGCGACCTCAATCTATGGTAACGGCGCTTCCGGCGGTATCATCAACTACATCACCAAAAAAGCCACCAGCGACGACAAGGCCAGAGTACAGCTGGGTGCCTCGACCAAGTTCAGTGCGGTAAAATTTGAAGATACACCGGGTTATCGTTTCGACGCCTCGATAGACGGGACCAATGAGAACTTCAGTTATGTACTCAGTGGCGCCATCGAAGAGACCGGTCTTCAACGTGACGCAGAGGGCGACGTCATAGGCCTTAAATACGGCCTCTCCGAAGCCAAATCCAAGAATCTGTTTACTAAGCTGGGCTATGCCTTCGATGAAGAGAAGTACCTTCAGCTTACCTATAACTACTTTGAAGCTCAGCAGGAAGCGGATTATGTCGATGTGGTCGGCAGCGTCAATTCCGGCGTAAAAACCTACGCCGTCAAAGATACCAGCGGGGATCCAAAACTTGGTGCACCGCAAGGGCCTCGCGGTAACCATAACCTGATGCTCAAATATGTAGATGATGAGCTATTCAGCAATACTCAGTTAACTGTTGACGGCTATGCTCAAGTCATCGAGAACATGTTCTTCTATTCGACCAGCCTCTCTAACCCCAGTGAAGGCTACGCCGGCGGTCAGTCACTGATAAAATCTGACAAGAAAGGACTGCGGGTTAACCTTAACACTCAGATAGACTGGGATAATGTCGAAGTCAGCTTCATCTATGGCCTGGATGCACTCAATGACGTCAGCTCTCAACCCCTGGACGATGGACGCATCTGGGTACCGGAGATTGATATGACCAACCTTGCAGCTTATCTGCAAACAAAAATAATCATCGATGGCGACTGGATTGTTAAAGCCGGCGTGCGTCAGGATAGGGTTGATCTCACCGTCGATGATTATGAGACTCTGAAGGTATGCCGCGATGCCAATACCTGCTCGGTGCCTATGGACGTTAAGGGGGGAGATATCGACTACGACACCACGACCTTTAACTTAGGTATCAGGTACAATATGAATGAGCATTTCAGTCCGTTTGTAAGCTTCTCACAAGGCGCGGATATCTCAGACTTAGGTCGTTTGCTGCGCACCGCAACGGTTGATGATATCTCGCTTATTCGCACCGAAGCCTCAGTTGTCGATAACTATGAGGCGGGCTTCTCGGGGCAATTTGAGGATCTCACCTTTGAGCTTGCCGCCTACCGCAGTAACTCAGATCTGGGGACGGGTAACAAGTATGATGAAGCAACCGGCGTCTATATGCCGGTACGAGCACCACAGAAGATCTGGGGTTATGAGGCACAACTTGGCTATCAAATTCAGGACAACTTACGCAGCAACATCACCTATAGCTGGATAGAGGGTAAAGATACCGAGAATGATGTCTATCTCGATGGCAAGGCAATTTCTGCCCCCAAATTTACCGCCAGCATTGACTGGCAGCCAATCGATGCAGCAAACATAGGCATTAATTACCTCTATGTTGGCGACCGCTCTCGCTTCGAGCCAACAAACGGTAACTATGTCGGCGCCCAAGGGCCGGTGAGCAGCTATAATCTGGTCAATCTAAGCAGCAGCTACACCATAGATAATTGGCAGCTGTCACTGGGTGTAGAAAACCTGCTCAATGAAGATTACTACTCCGCCCGCTCTCAGGCATTTACCTACAAGGGTTATAACACTAAGGGGCTAGGGACCACGGTAAACCTTGGAGTTAAGGCCAGCTTCTAAGGTGCTCAAAAACAGGTTTGTTTATAACTGATTAATAAAAAACGGGGCCGGTATTAACCGGCCCCGTAAAAGAGATAAAATAATGAAAGAGATAGCAGTCAACAAGTCCGGCAGATGTTCTATAACTACTAGATACTCGGCACCGCCCCCAACATGAGTGAGACCAACTCATCGACTCGCTGCTGACGCTCATCCCTGCTCTGCTCTGAATCAGTGAACCCCTGCGCTAACACGCGCCATGCAGGTGCTGCCATACGCGGATTAAACAGCGCGAGTAGCACCGACCCTTTTTCATGCTTATCGGCATCGACTCCGATAGTGGAAAGACCAGGAACCAGACCCGCTTTGTCCAGTATCTGTGCATCGCTCATCTCAGACTCCAGCGCGATACCAAAACCTAATAACAGATCCGGTGAATCATCGATTGAAACCAGACGATAGCCTTTAGCTTCCATCGCTTTAGTCATCGATGCGCGCATAAGGCCGACAACGTTATCATCATTAACGCCCTCCTCTGCCGCTACTCTGGCCAGAGATGGGTGCCATGCAAAACGGGGGGTGCTTTGTGACAGGAAGCTAAGATCTCCGGTTGTCACCATAGTGGCGCGTGTCGGCTTAGACTTGGGTACATCGACAGTGACACAGGCGGTCAGAAAAAATGTTAACAACAAGCAGCTGATTTTTTTGAACATGATGTAAGATTCCCTCTTAAATATAATCCAATAATAACCCGTTAAAGATTAACCTAAGCTGACTCATAAGTAATTACAAATAGTTAACCAAAAAACATCTGTGAGCAATCATTATCAGCTCAAGCTATATCCTCTCTGTAGCTGATCAAAAAATTCCGCTAAAATGCAGCTTTATATTTCCAACAGCGGATCGACATGGAACTGGTTTTAACTATTGCACTTTTTGCATTCTCATCTGGCGTCACGCCCGGCCCCAACAACATCATGCTCATGACCTCAGGCGTCAACTTTGGTGTGAAGAGAAGCCTTCCTCACCTGTCCGGAGTCTGCATCGGTTTTCCCGCCATGGTACTCGCAATAGGGTTAGGCTTAAGCACCGTATTTCAGGCGCATCCAGTCATTCATTCAATCATCAAGTATGTTGGCATCACCTATCTTCTCTACCTCGCCTGGTTAATTGCCAATAACAGCAGTAAAATTGAGGGCAAGAACACATCTAGCCCATTGAGCTTTATACAGGCAGCAGCTTTTCAGTGGGTGAACCCGAAGGCTTGGATAATGTCCATAGGGGCAATCGCCGCCTTCACAAGCGTTCAGTCGCCACTGCCGCCCCAAGTACTGACCATCGCCACCGTCTTCATGTGTGTCGCCTTCCCCACCGCCATCCTCTGGCTGGGATTCGGAGTAGGCTTAAAGCGATTATTAAGAAACCGCCGCCAACAAAAAATCTTCAACATCTCTATGGCGCTCTTGCTTGTGGCATCTATCATCCCTATCATCGCCCCATAAACTGATAGCCGTAGCGTGAGTAAGGCTGGCATAACGACACAGCCTGAATAGGGCAAGGAGAAAGCAGAGTGAAAGACCAAGAGCAGGATACTGAACTTCAAGCCATTGCAGAGCACACACTGAACTGGGTTGAACGTGTGATCATGAAGTACAACATCTGTCCTTTCGCTCGCCGGGAAGTTGAGCGTCGCAGCATTCGGTACGCCGTTATCGATGAGAGTAAGATGCACAATGTGCTCGAGGCCTTAATCGCTGAATGTCAGCACTTAGATGCTCACCCTGAGATTGAAACGACGCTGTTTATTATTCCCAGAGGCTTCGAAGGGTTTTACCCCTACCTGGATCTCGTCGACATCGCTAATGACTTGCTTATCGAGCAAGGCTTTGAGGGGATATATCAACTCGCGAGCTTCCACCCAGATTACTGTTTCGATGGGGAAGCGATGGATGATCCTTCCAACTACACGAATCGCTCACCATACCCGACCCTACATATCATACGCGAAGCCAGCATGGAGCTGGCTCTGGCAACTTATGATGATCCGGAATCGATCCCCGAGCGTAACATCGAGTTCTCCCAGAAGAAGGGCAGTGATTTTTTTGAAAAATTACTGTCTGGATGCATGGGGAAAAAAAGCTAGTTACATATTTAATTCCATTTTTAGTTCCATAAAGGTTCAAAGCCCCATAATTTATGTTTTGCAGCCTCATAGGTTAGTATTCAACAGGCATGAGCCTCATAGGGAAGTATTTTCCCTATTCACAGATAGAAGAGATAACAATGGCGAAGAAGTTTTACGTAGTGTGGCAAGGCAGAGAAACCGGAATTTTTACCACCTGGGATCAGACTAAAAAGCTGGTCGATAAATTTCCGGGGGCACGCTACAAATCTTTTCCCAGCCAAGCCGAAGCCGAAGCGGCTTTTGGAAAGGGGGCGACATCGTCTCTTTCTAAAAAAGCCTATTCTAAGCCCGCTTCAGCACAGAGGAAAGCTAACAGCCCTACAGTAACCAGCGTCTCTGAAAACGCTAAAAAGTATGATGTAGAGATATATACAGATGGGGGATGTGAACCCAACCCAGGAAAGGCCGGCTCAGGCATCGCCGTATACCGGGATGGCGAACTATCAGAGCTCTGGTATGGACTCTATAATGCCTTCGGCACCAATAACACTGCCGAGTTAAATGCACTGCATCAGGCACTCTTAATCGCTCAGAAAAACCTTGAAAAGGGCAAGAGTGTTCATATCCTGAGTGACTCCCAATACTCCATTAACTGTATAACCAACTGGGCCTATGGCTGGAAGCAGAAAGGCTGGAAGAGAAAGACCGCCGGAGATATTAAAAACCTGGAGATAATTCAGCTATCTCACGCCATATATGAGGAGATAAAAAATAAGCTCCACATCTCTCATGTGGCGGCTCACGTGGGCATTGAGGGCAATGAGTTAGCCGACCGGATGTCGATCTATGCTATCGACCAACAGGACACACAGTTTTGCCGCTATCCTGAGCCGATAGACCTCGCTTCGATTCTAAGCCTGAGAGCGGGTTAACATTCGTTTTTGAAGGCATTATTTTCAATAATGACACAGCAAATTCAACTGATTTAATACCGACTGACAGAACACTTCTGCCCATTTTTCTGCACAAGAGAGAAATGGGCAAAATATCCATAGCTAAGCCTTTACCCCTCGGCCTTCGCCATCTTATCTTCACCCACGCCCTGAGTCAGGTCTTCATCGTTAGCCAACATCTTCTTGATAAGCTTAGATGCGGCAAATGCGACACCGACCATCACCACAGCCATAATGGTCAAGATACCGAAATAATCGCCATATAAGCTACGCACGACCTCCTGTGTTATAGCCTGTCCCTTTTCAACGGCAATGGAGGTTGAGAACACAGCACCAACGACACCACTGAGCGCAATCGCGACCGAAAACAGGCTGACCGAGAATGCTTCGATATGTTTAGGCGCCACAGACAAAATGAAGGCGACAACCATGCTGCCAACGATCACTTCCGCTAACGCCTGGAAGAAATGAATAACCAAAAATACTTCGGGGCGGATAACCACATCAGTGCCCACCGTCATAACGGCAAAGGTAAGGATACCAAAGGCGATGGCGGTAAAAATAAAGGCAAAGCCTACCTTAGTCGCGATAGTGAAGTGAATATCCCGCTTCTCCAAAGCAGTAAAAGCCAGTGCGATCAGCGGGCCACCGACCATGCACCACATAGGATTCATGGCCATCGAAGCCTCCGGCGCTATAGGAATGATCCCAAACAGGTCGCCGCGCATAGTATTAATGGTCACTAACGTCATCGAGGTCATCATCTGACCGTAATAAACAAAAAATGCGATGGTCAGCAACACCATAATTAATATGGTCCCCATTCTCAGTGACTCACGCTTTTCCGATTTTAGCATTATCGAAATGAAATAACCTATGGCACCCAGACCTATCGCATAAACAATATTCTTACCGATATCCATGTTAGAGAACATAAAGAAGACCAAACCTATCATGGCCGCCGAACTTATTAAAAACAGCACCCAGTTCTTGGTACTGACAGGCTGCCTGTCAATCTCTGAGCTGACCTCAAGCAGAGGTTTGCGGGTTACCACCATCAGCACAAAGGCCAACAGGGCCATCGCTGCACACAAGAGGTAACTGCCACTAAAGCCTATGACCAGCACAATTAACGGAAACAGATATTGACTAATAAAGGCACCGATATTGTTAATTGAGTAGTTAACCGCATAACCACTCTCGAAGGCCTCTTCGGTGGCGAAGGTACGCTTGAATAGTGGTGAATAGGAGGGGAACATCAAGCCTCTGGCATAACTGGCCAGGGCGATACCCGCCAGACTAAGCGGCACATTGATTATCGATGCGCCCAGCACCAGTAAGCCATAACCTGCAGCGAAACAGACGAAGGCCAAGGTCAGGGAGCGATAGGCCCCCAGAAACTTATCGGTGATGAAACCGCCGGCAATGGCAAACAAGGGGCCGATAGCAGAAAAAGCACCAACGACCATCATGGTATCAGCTTCTGAATAGTTCAGATCTTCCAGAAAGAAACGGGTCAATATCACCATGACACCGTAAAAAGACATGCCAAACATCATCTGGCAAATCATCATCGAACTGTTCAACCTATTCCACATAATCCGCTCTCTTCCTATTAGTCACTCAATAAACGTCAATGTTTATCAACGTGCGCGGATATTACATGAATCAACTACCAGAACCAGAGTGACTAGTCGCAAAACCAAAGATCATCGCTAAAAATCTCACTATCGCTGCTGTTACTAATTGTTTACACCTGCATCTTTATATGATGAGTTTAATGCCTGCTCTATGGCAGACTTAAGACTGAAAATGACTTTCTGAAAAAAATGGAAACAATATGAGTCCAATGGTCATTCCACTCAGCCGCTTGCTATAAACTAGATTTAAAGAGTAGAGAGATGACAATCTTAAGAAATACTTACACAAAGGAGAAACCTTTCCTATGCCAATCAGACCGCCTGTGAGACAATCTGCGCCATGAAAATATACGCCCATGTTCATAAAGCGCCCATTCGAGTTCTCCGCATCAGCAAGCGGCGCTTTTCGATACGTCTAAAACGCGATCTTATCGTCCTCAAAGAAGCATTGGCGCAGGAAAAACAGGAGACCAAAGATATGTTGGTCACCTACAAGCGTTACACCCGCAAGCAGGCCAATCGTGAAGAGCTACGTGAAGCTAACAGGCAGTTCGGGGACCTGTTAAAAGGGTTAGGACTTGGCATGTTTGCAGTATTGCCTTTCGCGCCGATCACCATTCCCATAGTTGTTAAACTAGGTAAAGTGGTCGGAGTCGATGTATTACCCAGCTCATTTAATAATATGTCGGAGAGAAAAAGACAGCGAAAATCTCCGGTGTTGGCTGGCAGTAAAGAGTAACCTTCTTTTGAGTGACTAGAATAAGTAACTCAAAAGTGCACTGAATATCTAATGGCTGACACTGCTGCCAATATTGTGATACCTAAATCCCCTCCCCGCTTCCCCCTGAATTCATAGCCTGTTACCCTATCGATTGATATTCTATGTATGAATGAATTGTTCACTCTTCCCTAACTATTTTAACTACCAGCAGAGAGTACGAATCCCACATGACTGATTTACTGATTTCAGGCGTTCCAGGTACACCACTGACCATCTTACATACCGATTCTTATGCCGACTGGTTGGCACAGCAAGAGCAACAAACACAAAACTGGCTAGCGACAACCCAATTTACCGGCAAGGGTATGAGCCTTATTCCCGCAGCCAATGGCGAGCTGGCACAGGTTATCTTAGTGAGCGCTGAGACCGAATCTTACTGGTTATGTGGCGATCTCGTTAACCAGCTTCCCGCAGGACAATACGCAATTTCCGGCTCTGATGAGCAGATAAAGGTCGCAGCATTCAGCTGGGGACTCGGTGCCTATACCTTCGATAGATATAAGGCCAGTGAAAAGGTCTTCCCTCAGCTTGTATTGCCGACTCAGGCACAAGCCGATGAAGCACTGAAGATGGTACGCTCGGTCTCTATTGTACGTGATCTGGTCAACACGCCGGCTGCCGACATGATGCCACAGCATTTAGGTGAAACCCTGGAAGGGTTAGCCAGCGAATTTGGTGCAAGTGTCACACAAATTGTGGGTGACGAGCTGCTGGAGCAGAACTACCCGACCATCCATATGGTAGGCCGCGCAAGTGAGAACTTACCGCGTCTTATCGACCTTACCTGGGGAGATGAAGATGCGCCAAAAGTTACCTTAGTCGGTAAAGGGGTCTGCTTCGACTCTGGAGGATTGGATCTAAAACCAGGCGCGGGCATGCGTCTGATGAAGAAAGATATGGGCGGCGCCGCCCATGTTATCGGTCTTGCACATCAGATCATGGCCAGTAACCTGCCGATCCGCCTGCGCGTGCTTGTTCCTGCGGTAGAAAATGCCGTATCTGCCAATGCGTTCAGACCCGGGGATGTCATTAAAACCCGTAAAGGGCTCACGGTTGAGATCGATAATACCGATGCCGAGGGACGCCTGGTCCTGTGTGACGCGCTCGCCGAAGCCAACAATGACAAGCCTGAGCTTATGATAGACTTCGCCACGCTTACCGGTGCAATGCGTATCGCTCTGGGAACTGAGCTCCCCGGTTTCTTCAGTAATGATGATCAGGTGGCTATAGACATGACTCAGTCTGGCCTTAAGGTTCAAGATCCAATCTGGCGCATGCCACTTCACAAGCCATACTTCGAGCTGACCGGCAGTGATATAGCCGATCTCGCAAACTGCGGCAAGGTACCGTTTGGCGGCGCAATTACTGCAGCCCTCTATCTCGAAGCCTTTGTCGATGAAGATATCAGCTGGAGTCACTTCGATGTGATGGCCTGGAATAACCGTAAACTGCCCGGTCGCCCTATCGGCGGTGAAGCATTCGGTATCCGCGCTGTATTTGACTATCTGCAGACACGTTTCACTAAATAATTGATAAACGAATACCAACCGATACCACCTCATAAGGCCTGCTTGCAGGCCTTATACCAACCGGTATAAAGATGTGATCGCTCAGCGAGAGTTTAGCGCTTCAGAGGCAAGGCAACGAGTGAAGAGCATAGTTATTCTACGTTTAAGCTCGTTAACACAGCATCGGATGCGCTAAAACTCGCCTTTCAGGAGTTTTTTTGGCTGCCTACTTCTGCGTTGAATAATTTCAGAAGGGAGCACCATTCCCTCATCCATCCGCCTTGAATTAGTTTGCCAAAAGAAACTCTGAGTAGATCACTTTCTTATACCGATTGGTATTACTCTTTCCCTCTCCCGCCCTCCGCACTATTAAGTAATAATATTTCAACAAAAATGCTAAATTCAGTATAGAATCCCATGAAAAAATCGCTAGACAGTCTACAATCTAGTCAAACTGTAATTTAGCAACATTAATTACTTTTAATCTGTAATGTTTTTTGTATAATCCTTTTCCGGCTCGAACCTCAGGTTCAAAGCTGGCTGTTACAAGGACAAGTGATCGACCCACGGAGTTGGACCGGCAAAACTTTTGTAAGTTTTAAAGGTGATCTTTTCTTGTATCAATGGCCGGACAACTCAAACCGCTCGTCTAAGTGTCTTCACTTAGCGACGTCAAATGTCGCTTTATCAAAAGCCTGCCCCAGCGTCATCAAAACAAGCATACGTTCACCTTCGACTTACTCCTTTGTAGTTCAAACTTGGATAAATCATGCAGTTGTTGATTAGCTTAGCCGGGATCTTATTTCTTATACTCTGTGGCTGGATTTTCTCTGAAAATCGCAGCGCAATTAATTGGCGTACCGTTATCGGCGCCTTAACCCTCCAGGCAGGTTTTGCCGCTCTGGTTCTCTATGTCCCTATGGGGCAACAGGTACTGGGTAGCGTCAGCCAAGGCGTCGCATCGGTATTAGGATTTGCCGACGAAGGGATTAAATTTCTGTTTGGCGATCTGGCCAGCACAGGTTTCATATTTGCGATTAGAGTGTTGCCTCTGGTGATATTCATCAGTGCCCTCATCTCCATGTTGTACTACCTGGGCATCATGCAGTGGGTGATCAAGCTCATTGGTGGGGCGCTACAAAAGTTACTCGGCATTAGCCGCGCCGAGTCTCTGGTCGCTACAGGAAACATCTTTCTGAGTCAGGGTGAATCACCGCTGCTGGTAAAGCCTTTCCTGCCAAAAATGACCCGTTCAGAGCTCTTCGCAGTTATGACTGGTGGAATGGCATCGGTCGCAGGTAGCGTCTTAGGCGGATATGCAGGTCTTGGTGTCGAGCTTAAGTTCCTTATTGCGGCGAGCTTTATGGCCGCACCGGGCAGCCTGATGATGGCAAAACTATTGGTACCTGAAGTTGAGTCTGTAGATGAACATCAAAATATCGATATGAACCAGAGTGAGCACAGTAATGTCATCGATGCCTTAGCCTCCGGCGCCATGAACGGTATGCGTGTAGCCGTTGCTATCGGTACTATGCTTATCGCATTTATCAGCGTTATCGCCATGTTTAATGCCGGGCTTGGCCAGCTTGGTTTGTGGTTCAACTTCGAAGGCGTCACGCTGCAGAGCCTATTGGGATATCTCTTCGCACCAGTGGCCTTTATCATAGGCGTGCCAGCCAATGAGATGATGCAGGCCGGTGGATTTATCGGACAGAAACTGATCCTCAATGAATTTGTCGCCTTCATGGACTTTGTCTCGGTAAAAGAGCAGCTTTCGGCTCACTCTCAGATCATCATCACCTTCGCCCTGTGTGGTTTTGCCAACATAGGTTCGATTGCGATTCAACTCGGCAGCATCGGTGTGATGGCACCTCAGCGCAGCGGTGACGTGGCAAACTTAGGCTTTAAGGCCGTACTCGCCGCCACACTCGCTAACCTGATGAGTGCAGTTTTAGCAGGAATATTTTTCAGTATTGCATAACTCTTCAGATTAAAGAGTCAAACACCAAAGGCGAACCGAGTGGTTCGCCTTTTTTTGCCAGCTTTTAGTCTGCCTGGTGTCCACTGCTTACCTTGAATGAAAATAGTCATGAACATATTTTAAGGAGAAGTGGAGTCTCCTAAGTTCGAATAACATGGCTCTGGCTAATGGAAAATCAATATTGATATCTTGTATGCATATAGATATTGGGGACATACCAGACCAAAGCACTCAGTCCTCCAGCAAGAAAATGTTCTCCAGCAAGAAAATGTTCTCCAGCAAGAAAATGTTCTCCAGCAAGAAAATGTTCTCCAGCAAGAAAATGTTCTCCAATGAGAACAACACTTTTCGTTTTAACCTATTGTGACTTATGTCAAAGATAGCTGAAAAAAACTATTTTACAGATTGAAAGTTCGCCCCTCAACATGTTACTGATATGTTATCCGAAATATTATTGTGATGAAAAAAATGGACTGGAATAAGTTCGCTTTATGGCAGCAAGAGCTCATTACAATTCAGAATATCAGGCCGATACAAGGGGAAGATTTTTCTCTCCTTTCATCTTGGATAGAAGCTGACGTCATAACCATCACTCTGGTCGATACAAGGTTATCATTTCAACATACCTGGTCACCTCAACTATCTGAGCAAGATATTGCTTTTTACGGCACACACAAAGCACATGATGTATACCTCAATACCTATCTTAAACAGGGACTTATTGGTTCGTCTCAATTCATGCATGAACTGCTACCTATGCAAAAAATTCAAGACCCGATATTTATAGATACTCTGCAGCCTTATTTTAAATTCAATCACTCTTTAAGCCAGATTGCCTGCTATCCCAAGCATCTCTATCTCATTTTTACTGCTCATCGCTTCTCTAAACCATTCGACCGAAATGCTCGTATCCTGCAACAACAAATAAGTCATTCTATGGCTCCTTGGGTCTTGGCTTCTCACTACCATAACTTAGCGCAGCAACAAGCTTATTTTGCATCGCAACAATGTCTGCAACATTTTCCGCTCTCGGCGAAATTCACGCAACCTATCCGCCTAACTCAAGCTGAAAATCAAGTTTTAAACCTACTGACTGAAGGCGAATCTGGCAGTGATATAGCAAGAATAAGAAATGTATCTAAAGAAACCATCAAGAGCCAAATTAAGAGTCTCTTGCATAAGACGGGGACTCGGCATCAAAATGAATTATTAAGCCGCTATGCCCATGATGAACTATTCACTATGTCCCACTAGTCAACAGTTGTATAAAGCTCCATCGATATTTGATATCTAAAAACAATCCAATAAAAAAAGCCTATCTACTTGGAAGATTAGATAGGCTTAAAGTTGCGCCTCGCAATCACAAAACAAATATTCCAACTTACCTTAGCTTAATTTTTCTGACAAATGACTAACCTCGATACCAGCTTTCACCTTAGCGAACTTGCTTGATCGCGATAGCATATGCTGCTTTTCCATCATATATAGACGTCACCACCATAAGGTCTTTCGTCTGATTCATCGCCCAAAGGTCTTCATCCCCGGTAAACACACCATTATTAAGACTCATTGTCATAGATTGCTCTGTTAAGAAAGCATCTTCTGAAGTGGCAATATGGCTCCATGTGGCATTCCCCTTGTCATCAAAGGACAAGTCCACTATCCAATAACCAAACCCCGCCGGATCCATATCTCCCTCATTAGGCACTTGTAAATTGTACAACCTCCACGAACCCTGCAGATCAGCCAAAGAGGGGGTTAGACTAGATTTAAGCATCACCACGAAGTTCGCCCTACCAGCCTTATGACCATGTCGAAGAATGACATCATTACTTCTAGATATGTACATCACGTTAGTTTCATCATCACCGTCAAATGCAACTTTTCCGGTATCATCGAGTGTAAATGTAAGCTCCTCGCTTCCTGTTTGTGCTTGCTGATTGGGTAGCGCCATCTCTTTAATAACCGCATGGCCCTGTGCATCAACCTGCATAGAATCGGCCCAAACTCCGAATTCGGTTGGGTTAAAGTTATCTGCGACCGGAGTTTCTATAGAGAGGTTATGCCACAATCCCTCTAGATCACTCACACTGTGGCCATTAGATAGCTTAATAGCTAAGCCTAACTCCTGTTCAAGTCCATCTTCATCGGCAAAGTAGTTAGCAATAACATCCTTATTAGCACTCAAGCCCATATCAAGACCAGCCAAATCCTCATCAAAAAGAGTGATCCTTCCCTTTTCATCCACATTTATACTGAAGGTTTCGGTATCCAACTCTCTGCCCGGATTTTTAATCAGTGCGGTGCTAGTCACAAGCGCCTGCTCAGTCACATCCCAGCTTTCAACTGTATAGTTCAAACTATTTTGCGATGCAGTCCCCATTACCGGAACGGTAAAAAAAACGCTGTGCCAACGCCCGGTAAGATCTGCCAATTGATACGGACGACCTTGGCCAAAGTGCGCTAAGGCCTCGTTGGAATCAACCAAATCATCGGCGCTCATCCCCGCAACAACAAGTGCAGCAGTAGCTTGTTGTTCAAATTGTGGAGCTTGAGGATCCATCTCCGTTCCAGCCAAAATTTCATTTATCCCTTCGGCTAGCTGAATGCCATTTTCAGGATTATGATCCTGGTCTAGTGACTGTAATATACGCAAGGTATTTACCACACCAATATCAGATGCTAATTCGGTTTGATAAAGATCCATTGGAGTGACCTCTGATTGAGCTGTCACAGATGGAAAGCGTGTTCCCCCCAAGAAAAAGACCACCTCTTCGCCTTCCAGGTAGTCAAACATCCCCTCAGCGTCAGTCACCCCTGATTGACTCGCAGTTTCAAATCCAAGACCTGATACGGGACTATCTGAAAAAACACCACTAAGAACAACTGGTGTAGGTGTTGGGTCTGGCGTTGAATCATTGTCACTCCCACCACAACCAACCATGGTAATGCTTAAGCCGACAGCTAAATAGATTAGAGATTTTTTACTTTGTGTTTTCATCATCTCATTCCTTATATTGATACGTAACATAAGCATCAAATAAACAAGATGTTTTGGCATCCCCCTTACGGGGGACAAGTAGACATATTGCGAAGTTAAACAAGCTCCCCGGACAAAAAGTAATATAATTGAAAGACACTCTTTATGACTAGGCAGTCATAAATGTTCAAGACATAACATCTATTTGTATACATCCCTGCCGAATCCGGCTTTATATTAAAGAGAGTGTTCCAGACATAACGCCAATTTGTATGCATCCCTGCCAAATTGCCCTTTCTATTCAAGAGAGTGTTCCAGACATAACGGATATTTGTATGCATCCCTGCCAAATATTCATAAATGTTCTGACTGCCAAGGATGGCGGAAATGCCAATAAATGAATGGAACATTTATGGCCAGACATAAAAAAGCCCCGGACTTTATCCGAGGCTTTTCAATAATTCGTTAGCGTGAAGGATTAGCCTTCAATCACACCTTTGCTTACCAGGAACTCATCATAAGTCCCTTTGAAGTCATTCACGCCATTTGGAGTGACTTCAAGAATGCGGTTGGCAAGTGATGATACAAATGCACGGTCATGACTGACGAACAATAATGTACCTTCGTACATCTCTAGTGCGTTGTTCAATGACTCGATCGATTCCATATCCATGTGGTTAGTCGGTTCATCGAGAAGCAGGATGTTTGGCTTCTGCATAATCAGCTTACCGAATAACATACGTCCTTTCTCACCACCGGAAAGCACTTTAACTGACTTCTTAATATCATCAGAACCAAATAGCATGCGGCCTAAGTAGCCACGTACTGATTGATCGTCATCTTCCGGCTTGCGCCATTGACTCATCCACTCGAACAAGGTCATATCGTTTTCGAAATCTGACTCGTGATCTTGAGCATAGTATCCAATTGATGAATTTTCAGACCATTGAATTGTACCGCTATCTTGCGGGATATCGTGTACTAAGGTACGCAGTAAAGTGGTCTTACCCACACCATTATCACCCAAGATGGCAATGCGCTCGCCCACTTCAGCGATGATGTTCAGGTCTTTAAATAGCGGACCTTCATCGAATCCTTTGGTTAGATCTTCCACAACCAAGGCGTTACGGAACAATTTTTTCTCTTGTTCGAAACGAATGAACGGGTTCACACGGCTGGAAGCTTTAACTTCGTCAAGCTTAATCTTGTCGATTAACTTAGCACGTGATGTCGCCTGCTTAGCTTTAGATGCGTTAGCCGAGAAACGGGCAACGAAGCCTTGAAGCTCAGCAATCTGGGCTTTCTTCTTCGCATTGTCTGACATCAAACGCTCACGGGATTGTTGAGCAGCCATCATGTACTCATCATAGTTACCAGGGAACAGGCGTAGTTCACCGTAATCCAGATCAGCCATATGGGTACAAACAGAGTTCAGGAAATATCTATCGTGCGAGATGATGATCATGGTGCTGTTACGCTGGTTAAGCATCTCCTGCAACCAACGAATCGTATCGATATCCAAGTTGTTGGTAGGCTCATCGAGAAGCAACAAATCTGGATCGGAGAACAGCGCCTGTGCCAAAAGTACACGCAACTTGAAACCCGGTGCAATTTCGCTCATCAGGCCGAAATGTTGATCGACACCGATACCTACGCCCATTAAGAGTTCGCCGGCACGAGATTCGGCGGTATAACCGTCCATCTCGGCAAATTCCATCTCAAGTTCGGCAACCTTAATCCCCTCCTCCTCTGTCATCTCCGGCAGAGAGTAGATACGGTCGCGTTCCTTTTTAACTTCCCACAGTTCAGCATGACCCATGATAACGGTATCTACGACGTTAAACTCTTCATAACCAAACTGGTTCTGACTTAGCTTACCCATACGTTCATTAACATCTAATGAGACGTTACCCGATGTTGGTTCAAGGTCGCCGGCAAGGATCTTCATAAATGTTGACTTACCACAGCCGTTAGCGCCGATCAGACCGTATCGGTTTCCGCCGCCAAATTTGACTGAGAGGTTTTCAAACAGTGGCTTAGCGCCAAACTGCATGGTGATATTAGCTGTAGTAATCAAGTTTAAGTATTCCGAATTCAGTTATGCGATGCGCGGCAAGCTCACGCTGCCAGCGCTTGAGTGAGCAAAATCAAGCGCGAAAGTATAGTAGATCAGGCTTAAATTATCAAGATTAGGTGGCGCCCGCCGCCATGACAGATTCCTCCCCTGGATGATTAAATTCAATAGTGATTGGATTACAGATAGAAGAGTGCCGGCGCCCTCCTCTATCGTCGATTGCTATTAGTTCAGTTTCTGATGCCTTAACCGATTAGCATTAGTAACCACAGTCAGTGATGACAATGCCATTGCCCCACCAGCGATAACCGGACTCAACAGCATTCCGGTAAAGGGGAACAAAACGCCTGCGGCAATGGGTATGCCTAAACTATTGTAAATAAAGGCGCCGAACAGGTTCTGCTTAATGTTACGCATACTCGCGCTGGCAAGTGAGAATGTATCTGCCAGAACAGACAATCTGCCGGATAGAAAGGTCAGATCGGCGCTCTCTATTGCCACTTGTGTGCCATCCCCCATAGCGATGCCCACATCTGCACTGACCAATGCGGGGGCATCGTTTATTCCGTCCCCCACCATGGCAACAATCTCACCGCTGCTCTTAAGGTCGATAATATGTTGCTGCTTCTGCTCGGGCAGCACCCCAGCTATCACCTCTTCAATTCCCACTTCTCTTGCTACCGCATTGGCGGTTTTGTGATTATCGCCGCTGAGTAAAATCACGCGTTTACCGGAGCGTTTCAATGCCGTGATGGCCTCTAAAGCATCGGGTTTTAGCGGATCGGTAATGGCAATGACCGCCTTCAGTACCCCGTACAGTGCAACAAAGACCGGCGTCTTTCCCATCTCGGCAAGCGATATGACTTCATCTTCCAGCGCGTCCATGTTGCTAACGCTCTGCATTTTCATCAGCTCCATATTACCTACCACCAGATTTTGCCCATCGACGACACCGACAATGCCTTTACCCTGGTAATTGGTAAACGCTTCGGGCTCAAACAGATCTAACTTTCTGGATTTAGCCTCACTCACCATGGCATCGGCCAGCGGGTGCTCCGAGTGTTGCTCCAGACTCGCCACACTTTTTATCAAGACATCTATCGCATCACCACTATCGATACTGTCCCTCCCCGATCCCAACAAAATATCGGTAACCGAAGGCCTGCCTAAGGTGATGGTGCCGGTTTTATCGAGTACCACACAGCTAACCTTACTCGCCGTCTGCATCGCCTCACCATTTTTAATCAGTACCCCCATCTTTGCCGCCCTTCCCACCGACACCATTATCGACATCGGCGTCGCTAAACCTAAGGCGCAGGGACAGGCGATAATCAACACGCTGGTCAATACGATAAGTGCATGTGACAGTTGAGGCGCGGGTCCAGCCATAAACCAGACTGATGACGCGGCCAGTGCAATCAGCACAACGACAGGCACAAAGTAGGCCGAGATTTTATCGGTCAGGCGGCCAATAGGCAGTTTGGATGTTTGCGCCTGTTGAACTAACTCTATGATCTTCGCCAACCGGGTATCCTTTAAGCCAGCAGTCACCTTAAATATCAAGCTGCCATTGCCGTTAACGGTTCCCGCACTCAAGGGATCTCCTGCAGATTTATTAACGGGGACGGGCTCACCGGTCAACATAGATTCATTAAGCTGTGAATGGCCGGATAGCACTTCACCATCGAGCGCGACTCTGCCACCGGGTTTGAGTCTGAGACGGTCGCCGACATTGACCCAGGCTATTTCAACCTCTTCATCTCCTGAATCGGTCACTCTGATGGCTGTAGTTGACTGCAAGCCTATGAGACGCTGTACCGCTTCTCCTGTCTTGCCTTTTGCCCTGAGCTCAAGCGCATGGCCCAAGTTGATTAAACCTAAGATCATCACACTGGCTTCAAAATAAACATGGCGGGCCTCGGCCGGGAACCCCTCAGGCATCAAGACCACTATCATGGAATAGAGCCAGGCACTCGTGGTGCCGAGCACAATCAGGGTATCCATATTCGCCGTTCCCGCCTTAAGGGCCCGCCACATCCCTTGATAGAAGTGCCCACCGGTGGTGATAAGCAGCACTAAGGTTATCAGGCCCATCCCCCCCCACATAAATTGCTGACCCGGGCTATTGACCATCATCTCACCACCAAGCAGCCCCCACAGCATCATAGGAATACCTAAACCCAGGCCGAGTGCCGACTGGATAATACGGGTGCGATACTCGATGTTCTCCTCTTTAAGCTTGTCCTCGGATGCAAGTTTTGCATCGAGTACTAACTCACTGTCATAACCGGCACTGGCTATTGCAGCTATGGCTAATTCGCTGGTGATATCGCCATTGATCAGCACCTGTTTTTCCCCTAGGTTTACTCGCGCCTCGACGTGCTCCGCGGATTCTTCCCGGGCTAACTTTGCAAATGCGCCCTCGATCTTGGCAACACAGCTAGCGCAGTTCATTTTGGGGACATATAAAATCATGCTCGTCATAAGATAGTTTCTCCCGACCCTTTATCAGTTAATTTGTCTAATACAGATTGGTATAACGACTAAAACAAGCGTAATGTCTCCCCTAATGGGAGAGTCAAATATCTTTTTAAAGTAATTTAAAAATAGCCTATATGAGGGCAGAAAATGAGGACAGAAAATGAAAATTGGTGAAGTGGCTAAAGAGACAGGGTTATCGATTAAGAGCATTCGCTATTATCATGATATTGGACTTATCTGCGCCACACGCGGTGAAAACGGTTACCGTGAATATGGCCGACCTCAAATCGAGTCTCTTAAGTTCATCCACCATTGCAGAGAATTGGGGTTCTCTCTCGATGATTGCCGATCCCTGCTTGACCTTAAACTGAACCTTGCAAGGGATGCCGAGGACGTTAAAAATTTAGCGAAGGTACATCTCGAGCAAGTCAGCGCGCGTATCATCAAGCTTCAGGCTCTGGAGGCTCAGCTCAAACATCTGGTGGATGACTGTCGCGGGGGACATCAGCCTGATTGCTCAATCATCAACAGCTTAAGTTGAAGTAAAACCGAAGTGAAAGAGGTGAAACCACCTTACTCGGTATGTTTAAGGTTTTGGGCGTTTTCCAGTTGAAGCGGAGCCTGTTCACCTGCCGGTGTAAAGCCAAAGACCTTACCGTAAAAAGCCAGCTCCACCTCCAACGCTTTGACCTTGTTCTGCGGATCCTTCTCCCCGTGCCCCTCACCATTGAAAGCCAGATAAGAAACGGGCACGCCCTTGGCTTTAAGCGCATTGAATACGGTCTTCGACTGCTTTTGCGCGACAAGGGCATCATCGCTCCCCTGGATCAATAACAGAGGTTCATCCAGCTCCTCGAGATGATACAGAGGAGAGCGCTGACGATAGACATTCTGTGCTTCGGTGCTGACTCCGACTAATTGCTCAAGGTATTTCGACTCAAACTTATCCGCCTCTTTACTCAGCACCTCCATGTCGCTGATCCCCGCATAACTCACACCGGCCTTAAAGGTGTCATAGAAGGCTAACGCCGACAGAACGGTTAACCCGCCCGCGCTGTTTCCGCGCATGGCAAGCTGCAAACCATCGACCCAGCCCTTGTTCACCAGGTGCCCCGCGGCTCTGACCGCATCTTCCACATCCGCGATGCCCCAGCGGCCATAGATACTCTGACGATACTTACGCCCGAAGCCGGAACTGCCACGGTAATTGAGATCCATCACCGCAAACCCCCGGCTGGTCCAAAACTGAATATCACGTCTGAATGCCAGACTCGCTTTATAGGTTGGTCCACCGTGTAACATCACCAACAGTGGCGGCCGGGAATCCTTAGGAGGGATATAATCTGGGTTGACCGGGCCATAATAATAACCAAAAACCTGTTCACCGTCCCCGGATTCGAAGCTGATGCTTTCGGCTCTGGATATATAGTTAGGATCGAGTACCGGTAGTTCTGGCGCATAAACAAGCTGAGTGCCACGGCCATTCACCTTATATATTCCCTTTTCCGGCGTCACTTTCGCGCCGACAAAATAGATGCCGTTTTCACCTTTCACAACCTGAGATATCTCACCAAAATCCACCGCGATAGACTCAGTTAACCCGGTATCGAGAAAGATACGGATAAGCGACGCCTCACCGTTATGGTTGTAGCTGGCGATGATGGTATTGTCAGACTCAAATGCATAGTTGTGATTTCCCAACTTCCAATCGGGAACGGCAAACTCCGCCTCCATGTCCAGTACATGCTCGAGCTCCCCCTGCGAATTGATGCGATATAGGTTCCACCAATTATTAAAGTCGGCCACAAAATAGAGCTGACCGTCCGGGCTGTACAGGGGCTGGGTGATCGAGCCTTCATGATCGGCAATCAATCTGCGTGCATTATGCAATCCGCCCTTGGGTTCAAGTTCGCCGACCCATAATTGAGTATTATCCCAGGGCATGTTGGGGTGGTTCCATGATATCCAGGCCAGTTGATTGTTATCCGGTGAGACTCTGGGCGCCGAATAAAAATCGGCGCCGGAACTGAGTACCGCCCCCTCCCCGGAGAAGTTCAAGTTCAGTGCAACCAGACTGGAAACCGGCATGCCAGGCTTACGATGATCTTCCCTGACACAGATAATGCGGGAGCCTTTGGAATAGGAGACACAATCGGCATGGCGAGTCCCATTGGGAGTGAGCGGCACGGGTTCTTGATTAGGGGCTATTCGGTAGAGGAGTTGATCCTTCCCCTTAGAGACGAACAGACTCTGACCTATACCGAGAAAAGGGGAGCCACCGTATTCATGTACCTTAGATCTGACATCAAACCCGCTGTTCACGGCCTCGGACACGCTACCATCGAGATCCAGGCGTTTAATGCCTAACCTGCCATCGGAGGCGGCATCGGATTGCACAAAATAAACGGCATCGTTTACACTCTGTAACTCGCCAAAATTGTCTGATAACCCATAAACATCGCTCGCTGATATCGGCGATGTCCAACTGCCATAAGTATCAATCTGGCAACCCGTTCGTTTATCGATAAGCTCTGTGGGTTCGGTAGGATCTTTCTTAGAGCAACCGACAAGCAAGCTTAAAAGTAGCGCTGAGAAAATATAGGCCGTATACACGCGAAATCTCATTGATACCTCCAAAGTTCATCTTGCTTTATTAGTTAGAATTAGTTCACTGAAATCAGTTCCCTAAAGTTAGTCAATCAGCTACTTCTTTGTGACAATCTTATTCTTAAACCATTCAATAACGGCCAATTGTTTAGCTTGGGTCAGTCCGAAATAGATACATACCCAAGGGGAAAGCAGCAGGTACCAAGGCAACACACTTGTGTCACGCCCACTGAACAGGAGAAAAAAGAAGCCGCAGTAGATAATCAAAACACCAGAAACCCCAACAAACAACATGACATTTCGCGTTACTTTTTCCAACCAATCCATCTTCTTATCAAATCTCATCGATACAAAATCCCCATAACGTGATTATTATCACCTAGATTAGCGATACAGTTCAAGAGACGTTCAGCTTCGGGGTTGCAGGTCTTCGAATGAAGGCTGTTTGCACTTTCTGATTTAGCTTCTGGCTGAGTCGATATTGGATAGCCTGTTTTAAGGTCGACCTTCTTTTTACCTGACGCCTACGGCGAGGTATGTGCACTCTTAAATTTGAAAAGGTTCTGCGAGAACGGTGAATATGGCGTAGATATATGATTATGAACGCGAGGGTAAATATGGTTGTTCACTAAAAAGGCCACTTTCTTCCGGAACAAGAAAGTGGCCTTTTTTATAGATTAAATCTATTGGTGTTCACCTGACTCTAATGACCCTTAACAGCTGATGACCCTTAACTGCTGATGGCTCTTCACTGCTGATGACTTTTAATCGTTGATGGTGCTTAACTACTGCTCACTCTTCATTGCTGGTGATTAGATTGTTAATCGCTTTTGATACCAGGTCTTTTTTCATCCTAGTACGTGCTACAGGCTGATTAAACCAGAAGCTCATCGGCTGCTCAAAGCCAATACCATGCATATAATTGTAGATAGCCTTACGGAGCCCTTCGCCCAACATTTCATGATCTGTACCGGTCGGATCGCTGAAGTCCACATCGTTTTCAGCGAATAAGATCTCAGGTCGCTCCGCAAGGGTAATACCAAACTTCTCAGGGTTTATGCCAACAGGACTGTGAATCGTGGCCACAAAACGGTGCCAGTAGGCGGACTGGAAACAACCTTGCTTCATCATCTGCCGCACCATTTCCAGCGAATCAACGGTTTCTTGCTCAGTTTGTGTCGGAAAGCCATACATCAAATAGGCATGAACCAAAATACCTGCATCACTGAAGGCTTTGGTTACCTGGGCGACCCGCTCAACACTCACGCCTTTTTTCATCAATTTCAATAGACGATCTGATGCCACCTCCAGGCCGCCGCTTACAGCGATACAACCGGAATCCGCCAGTAACTGGCAACGCGCTTGACTAAAGGTTCTCTCAAAACGAATATTGCCCCACCAGCTGATCACCACATTGCGTTCAATGAGCCGTTTTGCAAGCTGAAACAACAGCTTTGGCGGTAGGGCTTCATCGACAAAATGAAAGCCTGTCTCTCCGGTTTCTTCGATGAGTTGTTCGATTCTATCCACCAGAACATCGGCGCCAGCGGCATCGAAACGGTCGATATAGTCCAGACTGACATCGCAAAAGCTGCATTTACGCCAGTAACAGCCATGGGCGATGGTCAGTTTATTCCAGCGTCCATCACTCCAAATGCGGTGCATAGGATTGAGCATTTCACACAAAGAGAGGTATTCCCCCAATGGCAGGCCATCGTATATCGGTGCACCGACCTCAGTTTGAGGGATATCGTGGAGCTGCGCATTTTCATTGAAGTGTACATAGGGTTGGCCATTTTCATCGCCATCGCTGTCTTGGGCGAGGAAATAGGTTCGTACTAAGTCGTCTATCCCACGCTTTCCTTCGAAGTATTCCAGCAGCGTGATAAAAGGACGCTCGCCGTCGTCCAGACAGATAAAATCGACAAACTCAAACACTCGCTGGTCTTTCAGCGCTCGCAACTCGGTATTGATAAAACCACCGCCCAAAACGATGGGAATATCTGGATTAATGGCTTTACAGGTTTGCGCAATACGTAAAGCGCCTAACATATTTCCGGGAAAAGGTACGGTTAATGCGACGACGCTAGGCTGAGTTTCTTCCAGATATTGCTCGACCAATTGTTCTAAAATTTCCGAGCTGAAACTCGATTCGTTCATCAAGGTATCGTAGAGATTGTCAAAGCTTGGGTTGGCCGCCGCTAATTGCTCGCCATAACGGCTGACTTCAAAGTAAGGATCAACCCCCTGAGTAATGACATTAGACAGGTCATTAATAAACAGGGTTGCCAGATATTTGGCTTTATCTTGTACGCCTAGGTTGCCAAAGGCCGCTTGCAACACATCGCCGGATACCGCTTCCATCTGAGCAATCGTGTCAAACGCCGGCCCCTCAGGTAAAAAACGACGGGAGTTGATACGCATTGCAAGGCTTGGGTCTTTGCCCTGCAAAAAGCGAATAACGCTCTCAACGGTTTGATGGTAACGGTCAAACTCAGCCAGAAAATTAAAAATTACTTCAGGTAGCTCATCGTCTTCAAAATGCTCAAAGTTTTGTTCCACATGCTGACGAATAATCTCCAGCGCAGGTGCTGTCATCATCTCCAGGAAAAGCTCAATAGCAGGATCTCGCTGCACCGCCTCATAACCTCTAGAGCGTAAAAAACCAGTTAAATACGCTGTTGCCGGATAGGGCGTATTAAGCTGGGTCATAGGTGGAGTCATTAGAAGAACGGTCATAACCTGCCTTTAAATTGTAAAACCTGAATGCACTGTTAGAAACTGAACGGTGCGAAACCGTCAGTACGAACAGAGCGTAGCAGCCAATACGGCTGCCATAAAATAGGAATGGATTCTAGCAAATGAGCCATACCCGTTCTACTTCAAAGTGTAGATTTTAGAGCAGACTGAGCGAATCCAATAAGAAGGTATCATTTAGATACGGCGAGCAAGAATTAGCTTAAGACAGCAGTTCTGTAGAGACCTTCATGCCGATGGGGCGCAAAGCAAAGTTAGCAATGATACTCATTCTCTAGATAAATAGCATTTATGGGCTATATTTATTACTTCGTAACCAATATAGAGGGAGGGAGTTCATATGATAGTTGCACGTTGGTCTATAGACGCAAAATTTGGACATAAGCCTGCTGTTATTGACTCTCTATCAAAATGGCAAAATAATTTTGGGGCTCAAATCGGCTGGGAAGGAAAATGTAGAATTCTAACAGGTTCTATTGGTGCTTTAGAGTCGACAGTTATCTCTGAAATTACTCTCAATAACCTGGCTGAATTAAATGAGTCTTGGGAAAAACTAGGTGCGTTAGACGGCCATAAGCAATGGAGTATCGAACTCGAGCCTCACATTGTGTCTGGTACTATGAAGTGGGAAGTATTCCGTATTGTTGAGTAGCTTAAATCAAAAAACAGTCGCTAGAGGCTGTTTTTTTGATTTTCACTTTTGACCACTAGATACAGCTTAATTTCTAAGTTTCGAACAAGTAACCATCTTATCAAGCAATAAAAAAACGAGCCTAAGCTCGTTTTTTTCAGCGATATCAGAAGGTATCGTATCGTTTAGATACGTATCCCACCATCGATTTCGAATACGCGGCCATTCACATAATCATTTTCGATGATAAATTTAACCGTCGAAGAGATCTCTCCCGGCTGACCTAAACGACCAACCGGAACCATCTTCTCCAGACGCTCCAATGCTTCAGGCTTCATCGCTGCAGTCATCTCAGTTTCAATCACCCCTGGTGCGACGGCTGCGCTACGAATATTGTAGCGAGCTAACTCTTTAGCCCAACCGACTGACATCGCCGCGACACCGGCTTTAGATGCAGAGTAGTTAGTCTGACCTACGTTGCCCGCCTTAGCCAGGCTGGAGATATTAATGATCACCCCTTCCTGCTCAGACTCAATCATGGCGGCAGCCGCTTCACGGCCACACAGGAATGAACCTGTGAGGTTGACGTTGATAACGGCCTGGAATTGTTCGAACGACATACGGTCGGTGACCTTGCCCTCTTTAGCTTTCACCAACATGCCATCGAACAAGATCCCCGCGTTGTTGATCAACACATTAACCTTGCCAAAATCTTCCATGATGAAGCCGAAACCGGCGACCACATCTTCTTCATCTGTGATATCGAAAGCGTAACCCTGAACTTCTGCTCTGTCGCCGATGTCGGCACAGGCACGTTCAAGTTTCTCCTGATCAACATCGATAAGCGCCAGCTTAGCACCCGATTCAGCTAAATCCAGCGCCATTGCCAGACCTAATCCACCGGCGCCACCAGTGATGACCACAACCTTATCTTTTAAATCCATCGAGTTACCCTTTGTTTTTAACCTGTTTTAAATTAGTAAACTGTTCAAAAATACTGGAAAAATCACGTGCACCATTGCCCTGACGAGCATGGTTAACGTATAAACTGCGCGCTAAGGCTCCCATCGGCGTGCTTGAATTAGACAGTAGTGCAGCCTCTTGGGATAACCCGAGGTCTTTAACCATCAAGTCCACCATGAAGCCCCCCTGGTAGCCATTCGATGAGGGCACTGATTCCATTACGTCCGGACAAGGATTATATTTATCCAGCGTCCAATTACCACCACTACTTACCTTCATTATCTCAGATAATACCTTGGGATCCAGACCATGGTCGATTCCCATCTGCAAAGATTCACTGGTTCCGACCATCAGGACAGATAACAACATGTTATTACATATCTTGGCAACCTGACCGGCGCCCGCATCACCTGCGTGAAAAATGTTCGCTCCCATATTGCTAAGCACGTTCTTAGCTTGCTCGAAACCACCATCGCTGCCGCCACAGATAAAGGTGAGTGTCCCCGCCGCCGCACCAGCCGTTCCCCCCGAAACCGGAGCATCGACGAATTCGAGCTCTTTCTCTGCGGCAAACTTTGCCACTAACTGCGCACTTTGCGCATCTATAGTTGAGCAGTCTATCAGTAAGGTGTCCCTTGCAACCACATCAATTAAGCCCTTACCCTCACCACCGCCACTTTCTCCGAGATAGAGCGAACGAACATGTTTGCCGGCCGGAAGCATAGTGATAACGACATCTGCGCCCGCTGCGGCGCCACAGGCACTGCTCGCCGCTAACGCGCCAAGATCGGTAAGCGACTTTATCGCTTCCGGTACCAGATCGAATACTCGCACCGTTAAGCCAGCCTTAACTAAATTGGCCGCCATTGGCGCCCCCATATGCCCTAACCCGATAAATGCGACACTTGTCATCTCATGCTCCTTAGCCTTCAATTTGAAGATAAACTTAATTCATTATTAGTCGTTCATACTCATTCTGTTTTTTAGCGTTCACTTTCGCGCTCACACCGTTACGCCATTTCATTAGCACATCTCTTTCAAGACACTTTGCTTAAACCATTATGTCTAAGAGAGCGTCTTCAGTGGATGCTGAGCATCAGCCCAAGGTGATGTGATTAATTGCGCTATCAAATCCTGGGGTACTGCCGAAACGTCCTGATAACGCCATCTTGGCTGTCGGTCCTTATCGATCAACAAAGCCCTGACTCCCTCACTGAAATCACCGATAGCGCAGCAGTTCACGCTACACCCCAGCTCAAATTTAAATACCTCAGCCAGACTGAGCGAGGTACCAAGCTGAGCTTGACGATAGATAAGGTGCCAGCTGATTGGGCTACCCGAGAGCAGCGTCTTCAGTGGGCGTTCGAGCCAGGAGTCGTTGCAATCAAAATCGGAAACCCGCTCGATGATCTCGACCAAAGAGCCTGTCATCAGCCCGTCTATCTCGGCTTGATTCGTCTCTAACTTCCCCTGAGGCAAGGGCACCGATGCCTGCAGCTCCATGGTATTGAGCTGCTCGGTTAACAAGCTATGATTGAGCTGTTGCTCATCACTCCAACCCAAGGTGGCTAAGTGATCCAGCAGTGGCTCTTTACTGTCACTGTTGAGATAGTGGTTACCCACCCCGACATATTTTGCATCGCCGGCATTCATATTGTAGGCGGTTAAACCGAGAAACAGCCCGGTTTTACCCGGCATGCGATTAAGAAAATAGCTACCGCCGACATCGGGATATAGACCGATAGTGACTTCAGGCATGGCGATACGTGAACGCTCGGTCAATACTCTGTGACTGGCTCCCGCCATTAAGCCCAGGCCTCCCCCCATGACAATGCCGTCGCCCCACACCATGACCGGCTTACCTAAGGTATGCAGCAGATAATCGAGACGATATTCACGTTCAAAAAACGTCTCTGCCTGCTCGGTCACTTCACCCGGCGTTTGAATCGAAGCATGATAGATAGCCCTTACATCGCCGCCGGCGCAGAAGGCTTTTTCGCCAGCGCCATCGAGCATCACCATGGCAATATTCTCATCTTGCTGCCACTTCAATAACTGCGTAGTCATGGCGTTAACCATGTTGAGATTAAGCGAGTTGAGCGCCTTTTCAACATTGAGTGTCACGACACCGATCTGCTTACCCGACGCCGTACCTAATGTCTGAAATACGACGCTGTTATCACTCTGGGCAACCAGTTCAGCACCTGCGTTTTTATGAGTTGTCATCAGCAATTTTTCCAGTTGGCCTTGCGCTTATCCAAGAAGGCATTCACCCCCTCCGCCTGATCTTCTGTATCGAACAAACCGACAAACAGTTCTCGCTCTAAGGGTAATGCCAGGCTTCTGGGCATAGTCCGGCCTGCTTGAATAAGTTGCTTACACACGGCTACACTGCTTGGGCTCTGATTGGCCACTTTTGCGGCCAGCGCAATCGCCGCATTGAGAGACTCACCGGTTTCAACCACCTCTTCAACCAAGCCCAGAGACTCGGCCTTGTCGGCCTTGAGTCGCTCACCACACAAGATCATGCGCTTGGTCCAGCCTTCGCCAACCAGTGCGGTTAGATTTTGAGTGCCACCGGCGCAAGGCAGTAATCCAACCGAAGCTTCCGGCAACGCCATCACAGCCTGAACTTCTGCAATACGGATATCACAGGCCAGCGCAACCTCCAATCCGCCCCCCATGGCATAACCATTTATCGCCGCAACAGATACACCACGAAATTGACTCAAGGCTTCGAACGCTTCACCGAAGTGTTTCGACATCGACGCCGCGGTGCCCTTATCACCATCGGCAAAGAGCTTAAGGTCGGCGCCTGCCGAGAAAAACTTCTCCCCTTCGCCAGTCATCACTAAGGCATAGATATCCCTGTTCTCGTTGAGCTCAAGTACCTTATGTTTTAGAGCTTGCAGGCTTTCGGCTGTCCAGGTGTTTGCCGGCGGGTTACTCATGGTCAGAATGGCTGTATGGCCTTCTATGCGTTCAATTATTCCTGTCATTAATCGATTCCTTATTAGCTGGTCGAGTCAGTTCCAACACTGTGAGTTACAGGATCTGGCCTGCATTTTCATTCAACAAACGACGGGCAATGATCAAACGCATGATCTCGTTCGTGCCCTCTAATATCTGGTGCACCCGCACATCACGCACATGGCGCTCTAACGGGTATTCACGGATATAGCCATAACCACCATGCAGCTGAAGCGCCGCATCACACACCTGAAACCCGATGTCGGTAGCAAAACGTTTTGCCATGGCGCAGTAGGCAGTTGCCTCGGGATCTTTTTCATCCAGCTTAAACGCAGCCAGACGCACCAGTTGCCTTGCCGCCACTAATTCGGTGGCCATATCGGCTAATTTAAATTGAAGCGCCTGAAATGCGGCAATGGGTTTACCGAACTGTTTACGCTCATTCATATATTGAGTTGCACGTTCGAGAGCGGCCTGGGCCGTACCGATTGAACAGGTCGCGATATTGATGCGCCCGCCATCGAGTCCCTTCATGGCAAAGGTAAAACCTTGCCCCTCTTCGCCCAGTAGGTTTGAGACAGGAACGCGCACTTCTGTGAAGGTAATTTCGCGAGTAGGTTGGGCATTCCAGCCCATCTTATCTTCCGCCTTACCGTAGATGACACCCGCCGCATCGGCCGGTACTGCGATAGCCGAGATCCCTTTGGGTCCTTCATCTCCGGTTCTGCACATGACAACTAACAGTTCGGTGGCTCCCGCACCCGAGATGAACATTTTAGCGCCGGAGATCACATACTCATCGCCCTCTCTCACCGCTTTAGTCTTCAACGATGCCGCATCACTTCCCGCCCCGGCCTCGGTCAGGCAGTAGGAAGCCAGCTTCTGACCCGTGGTGAGGGACTCAGACCACTCATCTCTTAATGTTTGTGAGCCAAAACTGGTGACCATCCAGGTCGCCATATTGTGGATGGTCAACATGGCGGTGGTGGCAGTACATCCCATTGAGAGCTGCTCAAAAATGATTGAGGAGTCGAGTCTGGACAGGCCCATACCTCCCTCAGCTTCCGGTGAATAGAGTGAGCAGAATCCGAGTTCGCCGGCGCGCTGAATAACGTCTTTGGGGAAGTGATGTTCCTCATCCCATTTAGAGGCGAAAGGGGCTAACTCCTCTTGAGAAAATTGCAGGGCGAGATCGGCAAACTGACGTTGGTCTTCATTCAGATTGAAATCCATCTGTAGGTCTCCTTCGGCACATATTTTTATTAAACTAGTTGTTGAACTAGTTATTGAGCTTGCTGTAGATCTTAGTGGCTAAAATCGGCTCTCTTTTTTTATTGTGCCTTGCGTTAATAATGTGAGTGATACGGGTTCTTAATACCGCTGCCTATAGAAAAACCTTATAGACAGCGGACGACTTTCTATACCGACTTATTTAAGTGCTTATATTAAGATCTTATATTAAGCCCTTATATTAATTACTTATTTTAGTGCAATCGTCATATTTGGCGCTGCGTGTTCGGCTTCAGAGATCTGCGACTCAAACCAACGAGAGGTGATGGTTTTCGTTTCGGTGTAGAAGCGAACGGCTTGCTTACCGTAAGCATGTTGGTCGCCATAAAAGCTTCCCTTCCATCCGGTGAATGAGAAGAACGGCAGAGGCACAGGAATGGGAACATTAATGCCCACCTGCCCCACCTCGATTTCATGCTGATACTTGCGGGCGGCCGCGCCGCTGGCAGTAAAGATTGAGGTGCCGTTACCGTAGGGACTGTCGTTAACGATATCGATAGCTTCCTCTAATGAATCGGCTTCCATGCAGCACAGTACAGGTCCGAAGATCTCCTCTTTATAGATGCTCATCTCGGTTGTCACCTTAGTGAACATAGTCGGGCCAATCCAGTTGCCACTCTCATATCCGGGGACGGTAAATTCAGAACCATCGAGCACACATTCTGCGCCTTCATTTTTCCCCTGCTCGATAAGAGATAACACCCGAGCCTTAGCTGCGGGGCTGATAACAGGTCCATAACCGGCGTCCTTGTCATCCCAAAGCCCTGGCTTAACCTTAGCCAGCGCCGCTTTCAACTCAGGAACCCACTCTTTGGCGGCGCCGACAAACACGGCAACCGACAGTGCCATACAGCGTTGACCCGCCGCACCTACAGAGGCACCCACCAGGTTATTGATCACCTGCTGCTTATTGGCATCGGGCATGATGACGCAATGGTTTTTTGCCCCGGCAAATGCCTGAACACGCTTTAAGTTATCGGTTCCCGTCTTATAGATGTACTGACCTACACCGACCGATCCCACAAATGAGATGGCTTTGATATCTTTATGATTAAGAAGCACATCTACGGCAACCTTATCACCATGAACCAGTTGCAGTACGCCCTTAGGTGCACCCGCCTCTTCGAACAGCTCGACCAGACGTTGTGGCGTCATTGGATCTTGTTCCGATGGCTTAAGCACGAAGGTGTTACCACATGCAATGGCGAGGGGGAACATCCATAACGGGATCATGGCAGGAAAGTTAAACGGTGTAATACCGGCGCAAACACCAAGAGGCTGAGTGTAGCTGTAGGTATCGATACTGCGGGCGACATTCTCGACGGTTTCTCCCATCAACAGAGTCGCAATATTACATGCATGCTCAGCCACTTCGATACCGCGCCATACATCGCCCTTGGCATCTTCAAATGTCTTGCCCGTTTCCTGGGCTAAAATAGTCGCAATCTCGTCATGGTGCGCTTTAAGAAGATGCTGGTAGTTAAACATCACACGTGCACGTTCAGATACAGGCACCTCTTTCCAGCTTTTAAATGCCGTCTTGGCGCTGGCTACAGCGGTTTCTACCTCTTCGACGGTGGCACTATTGATCACCGCTATCTGTTCGTTGTTTGCAGGGTTCGTTACCGAAATCTGCTGTTCTCCCTGACCCAGAATAAATTGGCCGTCGATATAATGCTTAACTTGAGTTGTCATATTGCTTCCCATTAAGATCGTTTCGAACCGATTTTTGCGGCATTATTATTGTTTTTACACACAAAAAAACGGTCATTTTGTCTTGTTGATTGCTACATGTGAGTGACTACTTGTTAACTCACATCTCTTATTTACTTACGACAGTTGCTTGCGTTAGTTACTCGCGTTAGTGCAAATCGATAGAACTAGACTTCAATAGCCATGGCCGTCGCTTCACCGCCACCGATACACAAGGAGGCGACGCCTCGCTTAAGACCCCGGGCCTTAAGGGCATGGATTAGCGTCACTAACAAGCGTGCACCGGAGCAACCGATAGGATGACCAAGCGCACACGCGCCACCATTAACATTAACCTTCGATTCATCGAGGGATAGCTCTGAAATAGCCAACATGGTCACCATGGCAAAGGCCTCGTTGATCTCAAACAGATCCACATCTTCCTTGCTCCAGTTCACCTTATCGAGCAGCTTATTCATCGCACCGACAGGAGCCGTAGTAAACATAGATGGCTCCTGAGCATGCGTCGTATGTCCCTTGATGGTGGCAAGCACAGCTAACCCCAGTGAACAGGCCTGCTCAGCCGTCATCAACATCAATGCCGCAGCACCATCAGAGATTGAACTTGAGTTCGCCGCCGTAATGGTGCCATCTTTGGCAAAGGCCGGACGTAAGCTTGGGATCTTATCCGGACGGGCATTGCCGGGTTGCTCATCGGTATCGACAAGGGTGTCGCCGCGACGACTGGAAACCGTAACCGCAGCGATCTCCTCTTTAAAGGCACCGCTTTCAATCGCGGCATTGGCTTTTTCCAGTGAGCTTAGCGCAAATGTATCCATCTGCTCTCGGGTCAAATTGAACTCATCGGCCGTCTCTTGAGCGAATGTGCCCATAGCACCACCGGTATAAGCATCTTCGAGGCCATCGAGGAACATATGGTCCATCACCTTGCCGTGCCCCATACGCATCCCGCCGCGAGCTTTATCGAGCAGGTATGGCGCCTGGCTCATACTCTCCATGCCACCGGCAACCACAACTGAGGCACTGCCGGCCTTAATCAGGTCATGGGCTAACATAACGGTCTTCATGCCCGAACCGCAGACTTTATTTACCGTTGTCGCGCCAACAGACAAAGGAAGTCCAGCGCCTAATGTCGCCTGACGAGCCGGAGCCTGGCCCAGTCCTGCAGGCAATACACAGCCCATCAGCACTTCGTCCAGCTGCTCACCAGGCAATCCGGTTTGCTCCATTAAGGCCTTGATGGCCGTTGCTGCCAATTTTGGTGAAGCCACACTCGACAATGCCCCTTGAAATCCACCCATAGGGGTACGTTTAGCGGCAACGATGACGATATCTTGGTTTGACTGCTCTGTACTCATATCTACTCCGGTAATGGATTAGCCCTGTCGGTGAATAACCTGAATCACCAACATCTAAAAACAAATAGTAAGTGTGATCTTGCTCAATTAATATCACTGTGACGTTTACGCGAACGTAAAGCAAGTATAGCTGGTCAAACTTCTACCAAAGTATGAGGTCTGAATGTCACTCAAGATTTACAGATTAGCTATTTAGTCGTATTGAAAGATGGCAAGGAGCCTAACGAAGGGAAGTGGCAGAAAAAGAGAGGGGGAATATAGAGTTTTAAGTTTTAAGTTTTAAGTTTTAAGTTTTAAGTTTTAAGTTTTAAGTTTTAAGTTTTAAGAGTCGAGGGTCGAGGGTCGAGGGTCGAGGGTCGAGGGTCGAGTAGCAAGCTAAAGCCACTCGAACCTAGTACCTAGTACCTAGTACCTCAATTACCCTCACTTTCCCAGGGGGTGATGCCACTCATGTCAGCCAGGTTATAGGGGGTTAACTGGTAAACATAGTAGTTGAGCCAATTACTGATCAACAGACTGCCGTGACCATACCAGCGCGCGACGGGTTCCTCGTTCGGGTCATTGTGCCTGAAATAGTTTTGCGGGATCTCAGGTTGCAACCCTTCACCCAGATCCCGGAAATACTCATCCTTAAGCGTCGTTCTCTGGTACTCAGGGTGTCCCATAACAAACAGGTTACGGTTATTGGTACTGAGTACCATATAGGCGCCAGCTTCGTCAGATTCAGCTAATACCTGCAATGCTGGATGCGCTTTTAAAAGTTTAATATCCATTTCGGCAAAACGTGAATGAGGGGCCAGGAACTCATCATCGAACCCGCGTAACAAGGGGAAGTGTCTGTGCGCTCGTCGATGAGGAAATACTCCAGAACGTTTCACCTCGAGTAAGTTTCTATTCAATCCATAGAGATGGTAGAGCGCTGCGTGCGCTGCCCAACAGAGGAAAAGCACGGAGGTAACATGGTGTTGTGACCAATCGATAATTTCGCGAATATGGTCCCAATAAGTCACATCTTCAAATTCAACCTGACCCAAGGGGGCGCCGGTGATAATCAAGCCATCATAGTTTTTATGACGCACGGCTTCAAAATCACGATAAAAGTTGTTCATGTGATCTATTGAGGTATGCCTGGAGGCTTTATCATGAATTCTGAGCAGATCCACATCGACCTGCAGAGGAGTATTTCCCAGTAAACGCAGCAGCTGGGTCTCAGTCTCAATCTTATTCGGCATCAAGTTCAAGATAAGCACTTTCATCGGGCGAATATCTTGATTTGCAGCCCGAGTCTCACTCATGACAAAGATATTCTCAGACTCTAAGATCTCTGCTGCTGGCAGATCATCGGGAATTTTAACCGGCATACCGCGCCTCTTCCATTATCTAAATCATTAAAATAATGTATCTGACAGAGAAATCGGCGCTGTTAGTTTGCTAATGATAAGCTTAACGGCCAACCTTCTGTACCAATACTGACATAGGCTCACTGGAACCTAAATCTATGTTGTATGCTTGAGTATTGATGAATAACAGCTTGTCATTGAGGGTAATTTTGGCACCTATGGCATAGGTATGACCCGACTCAAACTGATCTCTATGTATCAAAAACTGAAAAGGGGCCGGTGTACTGACATCGCTTCGCTCAAACTGAGCCAGTATAATTGCCGGCGCATCCATCAGTGATACATCCTTAAGTTCCACCGTTAACACAGCCTCTTGTGGCAGAGCAATTCGCTCCTTGAACCAGATCTCACCCTGGATCTCTACGCCCGCATTGGGTGTAGCACAACCGGCTAATGCACCGACGACTAACGCTCCGACGAATGTACCGACCACTGAGACTATAGGTAAAACTCGCTTTAACCACTTTTTCATATTCTTGCTCCTAATCATACATCAAGACTTCTGGATGTCCATATGTCCATATTAAAATATTCGACACTTTTGAATTGCTATTAGAGATATGTCATGGCAATGACTCGCCTCAGGGCACAAAGCACTAATACCTATTGGTATAACTATAAATCTTGTCCTGCCCACGATATCTCCCTATCATAGGCTACCAATTTCAAGCCGAATAGCCTAATGACACAAGCAACCGCCATCATTGTGGGCGCTAGCTCACTCCTGAGCCGAGAAATCGCAAAACAGCTCGCCGCTCAAGGTGTCGAACTGGCGTTACTCGCACAAGATCCTGATTCACTTCAAGAGTTTGCAGATAGCCTTCCAACCAAAGTACATCTGTTTCCATTACAAATAGTAGAGCCTCAAGCCATTATCTCAAGCCTGGAGGGGGTGTGGCAGCAACTGGGCGGGGCACACCTGGTCTTGGTTAATACCGGTCTGAACAGCTATGATCCTCAGCTTCCCTGGGGACCAGAGCAAGATATCATCACGGTTAATGTGCAGGGCTTTGCGGCCGTCTGCAATACGGCTTTTCGCTTATTCAGAGAGCAAGGTTACGGTCAACTTGCCGCGGTAAACTCGATTGCAGGCCTGCGTGGCGGTCCAAGTGTGGCTTATCATGCATCAAAAGCCTTTGCGACCAATTATCTGGAAGGTTTGAGCATGCATGCTCAGCGATTAAAGTTACCTATCACAATCACAGATATTCAGCTGGGCCTACTCGATAAGGCTGCGATGCAGCAAAGTCGTTTATGGCTCTCGCCGCCGAATGAGGTCGCAAGGCAGATAATTAAGGCGATGCAGGGCGGGAAACGAAGAGTCTATGTGACCAAACGATGGCGTTTAGTCGCCTGGCTGACTAAGTTATTGCCGGAATTTGTCTACAACACCCGTCACTGGCGAACCAAGGCTGAACGCCTCGCAGCCAAGGCCGAAGGGAAGAAATAGGTTCGAGTAGCGAAAGATTAAAACAAAAAAGGAGCCTTAGGCTCCTTTTTTACTCTCTAGTGTCTTATCTCTGACGAGATATCACTTAGAAAGTGTAACCCACGCTCACCATGTAAACCCAAGGGTCGATATCCGTTTCAATCGTCACGGCATCACCGCCCAAGTTGAAATCAACATCGGTGCTGATCTGAGCGTACCAAACTGAAGCATTGACTAGCCAATTCTTGTTGATTTGGTAATCCAGACCCACCTGCGCCGCAAGGCCCCAAGAGTTACCCAGACTAAGATCTGTCAAGGCACCGTCGAGATCATTGGTAAACTCGTTATCGAAGAAATTGGTAAAGTTTACACCGGCGCCGATATATGGACGAAGCTTAGAATCGGCAGAACCGAAGTAGTACTGAGCGACTAAGGTAGGTGGCAGGTGCTTAGTCTCGGCAATCTTTCCAATACCATCAAGAGAAATGTCATGAGTAAACGGCGAAGCCGCTAAAAGCTCGATACCGATATTGTCTGTTAACATATAACCGAAGTTCAAACCCAGCTGGGTATTATCATCAACGCCAAACTCACCATTTCCAGCGACATCTTGGCTTGATTCATTTGGTGCGACGACAGCAACACCGGCACGAACGATAATATCACCCGCCTGATGGGCAGAAACAGAAGAAGCGAAACCGGTAGATAGTAGGGCGGCCGCGATTAATCCAGACACAATAGTTTTGTTCATCATACTACTCCATTAATACAACACGAAAATTCTTTATTATTATCAACTTCTTTAACATTCGCGTGCATCCTGCCAGACGAGCGCACCAACAATGTTGATCCAGATCAACTATTCACCTAGCTACTCACTTATAGATAGAAACGCATGATCTAAATCACAAAAAACAAAAGAAGCATGGCAAATACAGCTTTATTTTTGAGACAAACATCAAAAACAACAAGCTTCACCAAGGAATAAAACATCAAGGTAAACAACGTTGAGCGCAACATACCGGTAACAACCAGCCCACCCATATCCCCACCTGAAGGAAGAGTCATTTCAGCCGTGACGCATTTATAAGCCTGGGTTTACAAATCTAGGTATATAAGTCTGGCTTTGTAGTCGAAGGGCTGAAAGTTAAGGCTTGCAAGGTAAGATTTTTAGACAAAGTCTGTGAGCTAAGACTTATAAAACTATGGCTTGCAAACTATGGCTTATAAACTAGGGCTTATGAGCTAGGGCTTATGAGCTGAGATTTGTAAGCGAGGGTATGTGTCTAGCCACCCCTTGGTGCGTACTCTATGGTTAAACAGTGTGAGGGGGCGTTTAGGGTTATGAGTGAGCTGCAACTGAAACAGCGATTCGAGTCCAAACGCCGAACTAAATACTATCGTTTCCCCTTCTGAGATTAAGGAGTTATCTCCCATTGCTGCTCCATCGGGGCTCAGTGAAACAGCGATAGCCGTCTCTTTTTCGGGCCAATAGCCCATGGCATCCAGCATAGAGGAATAAGGCTTGTCACCGTTTTTCAGATGCATTCTGGCTTGATTTTTTACCGACCAAGGATACTCAGGAGCTAAAACTCTCAATTCAGCCTCAAAATGTCGTTCAGTCTCTCTGGAGAGGTCTGAGGGATCGAAGTAGATAAGATCGATATCCGTAAATGGCGTGATATCTGTTCCATGTAGTCTGTCCCAGGCCAGGTTTCTTACAAAACCTGCAGCCAAACTCCATTGCGGCAACGCCAGTACACTCGCGGCCCGTAATGCACGAATATGCCGGGGAGATCCATTTATCCATTGGCCCAGCTTCAGTTGATATTCACTCAATTTCAGCTCCCCTTCTTTTAAAACCGACATAATACCAATCGGTATAAACTAACAAAAAAAGGAGCCTAAGCTCCTTTAATATCAATACGATTCAACCTTTGAACATAGGTCACTACTTGATCGGCACCGCTTTCATAAGTACTTCCGTTGTGAACTTTCCGTTACCTATCACAGGGTAACGGTCGTAGGTTTGAAAAATCACTTTCCCTTGGTATTTAATCATGGAAACAACGCCATAATTAACGTTGGATTTAACCGTCTCAGCAGGCAGAATAAACTTAAATGGTACCGGCGCTCGGGCGATATCAAAACTCTTCTGCGCAATAATCGCACCGGGAGTATCCATATCGATAATGGCAATGGTGATTGAGCTGCCATTAGGCAAGGCAATCTTCTCAAGATAACCAGCGGCGCCATTAACAATTACAGGTTCATCTTCAGTGACTGTGACACAGGCAGAAAGCATCATCACGCAGATTAATACAAGGGCTCTCTTCATCATTACAAACATCTTCCTACTCATAGATATGGACTCACACGCATTTTATCGGATAAGACAGATAATTTACCAGGCTAATTCAAAAAGCCCGACTCACAAGCCTATTTGCCCTTTGATAGCCTGATTAAACCTTCCTGTGTTGCAGAAGCCACCAGCTCACCGGCCTGATTAAAAAATTGTCCCTTAACAAAGCCTCGGCCACCTCCGGCATGAGGACTCTCATTGCTATACAGTAGCCAATCATTCAAGTCTAATGGCCGATGAAACCACATCGCATGATCTATGGTGGCCATACGCATGCCGGGCGTTAAAAAGGAGACCCCATGGGGCTGTGCTGCCGTCACAAGAAAGTTAAAATCAGATGCGTAGGCCAACAGGTATTCATTAACCGAATGGTCGCTGGGCACCCGGCCATTTGCACGGATCCAAATGTTACGTTTGGGCTCTCTGGCACGGGGGTAAAAAGGATTTTCAGGATTAACTAAGCGCATCTCGATGGGTGCATCAGCCATAAACTTCTCTAACATTTTGGGTGGAACCTTATCCCCCATCGTCATGGCAAGCTCTCGTTGGTTTAGCAGACCATCGGGGCCCGGTACATCGGGCATCTGCGCCTGATGTTCAAACCCCTCTTCATACTCCTGAAATGAGCAGGTCATATTAAAGATCGGACGTCCTTTCTGAATAGCCTTAACACTTCTGGCACTGAAACTCCCTCCATCACGCATGATCTCGACATCATAAATAATAGGAAGTTTTTCATCTCCGGCACGAAGAAAATAGGAGTGAAAAGAGTGAACTTTGCGCGTAGGAGGCACGGTCTGCTTAGCCGCACTCAACGCCTGCCCCATGACCTGGCCACCAAACACGTGACCAAACCCCAGGTCCTGGCTTTGCCCGCGAAATAAGCCGACTTCAATTTGCTCCAGTGAAAGCAAAGATAATAGATCGTTTAACACCTGACTCATCGCATTTTCCCCCCAACTAAACAGCACAACAGCTTAACTCAAATATCTGCTTTCATGCCAGAGCTTTAGATGGAGAGAGCCGAAAACTCATTCAATCACTATGTGTCTCTCGGCTGCACCACGTCGGGCCCATGCCAGTACCTGATCCTCGCCACTTTTATGTAAATTCACCGGCAACGCATGATGGATCTGTTCCCAGCTGCTAAGCAAGGTTTCCGGCTTGCAAGTATCGGCTTCAAAATAGGTGGGTTTAAATTCGGTAAACTGACCGTGACTGACGCTGCCGGCTGCCGTGAGCAGGTGTTGCCCCGTTGGTGCATCGGTGCTGCATAGAAACAGCATGCTGGCGGTAATAGAAGACTTTGAAAATAGCGGCTTAACAGATGCGGCCAAACGCTCCTCAGTCATACCGGTTAACGCATGGGGAGTAAGACTGTTGACCTTAATATTATGCTCTACACCTTCAAGATAAAGACTATTTACCAGACCAATCAAGCCCATTTTACTGGCACTGAATGAAGTCTCGTGCATATCTCCATATAAGCCACTTGCGGCGCAGCTCATCATAATCCGGCCATATCCCTGACGTTTCATCAGAGGCCAGATGGCCTGAGTCATATAAAAACTGCCACTGAGGTCGACATTTAATTGAGTTTGCCACATATCGACGGTTAAGTTTTCAAACGCGCAAGGTGTGTGAACCCCGGCATTATTCACCAGAATATCGATGCGTCCCCATAGATTTACCACCTCCTGGACGACCTGTTTGATACCATCGACATCACTGACATCGAGCCTGAACATCAAGGCTTTGGCCCCGAGCTCCTCAACGGCTTTATGACAACGTTCAAGCCCGGAGTAGTTCATCACAGATAAATTAGGCTCACTTTCCGCATAACCCGAATCTATCAACACCACGTTGGCTCCGCGCTCTGCCAGTGCTATCGCATATGCTCGCCCCAGTCCGGTTCCAGCACCGGTAACTACCGCAACTTTATTATCAAAACGCATCGATACTTTTCCTCAATGAATAGCCTCAAATGATACGATACATGCTCACAGACAGGACATTTATCAATACAAGGTCATTTAATAAAGAGCCAGAGCATACATATGTTCTAAAAAAGGATATTTATCTCTCCTCCCATCAATAAATATTCCCTTCAGACAGCTATAAAAGCACATCCACAGGCTATTTTCTTTGAGCCAGATAACAGAATTGCATACAGTTTAAGATAGTTAAAAATTGTATTTGAGATAGTTAAAAATTGAAATTGAGATAGTTAAAAACTGAATAATTTACCTTCAAAGAGACACACATCAAAGTGCGTCACTTCATAGAACCAGAGAAACTTGTTATCATATGCCGATTAACATCCAGTAGACTTCATCAGAACTGCTGTTCACTCCCTTTATAAAAACGATTAAACAAATGAACCCTTGGATTATAGCCATTAGGCCTCGTACACTGCCGGCGGCAATTGGGCCGCTATTGGTGGGAAATATTCTAGCCCTTCAATTAGAACAATTCACCTGGCTCATAGCCTGTACTTCTATGCTTTGTGCCATCTTATTGCAGATAGCCGTCAATCTGGCAAACGACTACTTCGACTTTAAAAGTGGTATAGACACAGAGGAACGAATAGGCCCGGTAAGAGTTACCCAAGGCGGATTGCTCGCCCCTGATAAAGTCAGAAATGCCATATTCATCAGCCTCGCACTGGCACTTTTAGTCGGCTCTTACCTTATCTACCACGGTGGTTGGCCCATCGCCTTTCTTGCGGCGGCGTCCATATTAGGCGCACTCGGCTATAGTGGGGGTCCCTACCCACTGGCTTCCCATGGGTTGGGAGAGGTCGCGGCTTTTATCTTTTTCGGTCTGGTTGCCGTTGTGGGAAGTTATTACCTGCAAGCGGGTGACACAAGTACCGCAGCCTGGATTTTAGGCAGTGCCATTGGCTTTCTGAATGCGGCAATTATGTTGGTCAACAATACCCGGGATATGCAAACCGATATTAAGGCGGGCAAACATACACTGGCCGCACATATCGGAGAGGGACAAGCCAGGCTGCTCTACCAGGCACTGGTATTTCTGCCTTTTGCTCTTATCATAGGTGGCTTTATACTCGGCTTCTTGCCGGGGTTACCTGTCTTGCTCGCGGGAGTATCACTTATTCTGGCCCGTAAGTTAAACAGTGAGTTTAGTAACACTTCCGGTGAAGCCTTAAACCCGATCCTCGGCAGTACCGCCAAGCTCACCATGATATTCAGCGGACTGTTCAGTATCGGGCTGATATTCGTTTAACGATTAAGCCGTTAATCGTTAACTTAAAAACGAAGACAGGCACCATGGAATACCTATTCTATGGTGCCTGTATCATCTTCTGTTCTTTTCATCCTTTTCCACCTACTGAAACCCCAATCAGATTCCTGAAATAGCAGAGACTTAACAAGTGGAACTAGATATTTTGAAACAGGATCTCTATCGTAAAGGTAATTATGGCCTGATTGAGCCGCTCGGTATCAGCCTCTTTACTCCAGTTATATTCCGGCGTGATCTGGAAAAATAACCATTCACGGGCAAAATTTTGTCGATAGCTTAAACCGATATTGGCATTGCTGATATAATGATATGGCTCATCGACACCATAAATACTGGCACGATAGTTAATCGCCTGTGTGTTACTGATGAATTGATACAGATTAATACTGGTTCCCAACTCCCAGATATCGAGATCATTCTCGAAGCTGGCAGCCGCCGTCCAACGCAACAGATATTCTTGATTGAAAGCGTGCTCAATATCGAACTCAGTCGATTCTCCCGTGACCTTTTTCTCTTGGTACACCTTCTGCGTCAGCCTGGTAGTCGTACTCTCAGAGATCGGATAGGTGTAACGCCAGCGGGCCTCCAACTTAGGTTTTAAATTGGCCTTGATGTTAAAACTGACCCGACCTTTCGCATACCAGTCGTAGCGTAATCCGATATCACGCTCACTCTTATCGTCAGGCCCCTTTAAAAAGGAAAACGGATCGTCTTCTCCTGTCGAGTCAAAGATAAACTTCAAGCGTTCATTAACTCCAGGGAGGTTTAAGCGGGCATTTAAGTTGGCCCTATATTTAAAGCCCTCTTTCTCGTAGTAAGAAAAGTCATTGTACCAACGTATTATGGTCCCGGCTCTGGCATCATCTTCAATGCGGTCATCTTTAAAGAAGCTATCGAACCATATCGCCGGTTGGCAAAATTTAGTATTGAGATAATCGAAGGCTTGATCCAGCGCGGCATCATCGGAGGACTCGCTAAAACAGGGGTCATCCTCGGGAGCCACTGGGGGCGTAGGCTCTACCTCTTCGGCAGATAATGAAGCGGTAAATAGACAAGTGAGTAAAACTGTAATCTTCAGATACAACTTAATTCCGTGTTGTTATTATGGGTTAAATTATTGATAACCTGATACTAGCACTTGTTACAGCCATTTGATAAGTGGCATACAACACGGTTTTTAATCCCCCACCAGAAATATATCCATATCATTAGTAATAAAACGGCCTCCGAGTGGAAGCCGCCGATATTTTATGACTGATGCGCTCTCACACTCAATTAAACCCTGTTTATCTCTCTTGAGGCATCGCTCCAGTTAAGATGGTATTTCTCACCTGCTGGTGTATCAGTTCGCTCAAACGTGTGCGAGCCAAAATAATCCCTTTGCCCCTGAAGCAGGTTTGCTGGCAAGGTGGCACACCGATAACTGTCGTAATACGCCAGTGCAGAGCTTATGCAAGGGACAGGAATGCCTCTGAGTACGGCGGTTGAAACTGTCTTACGCCAGTCTGACTGCTTCGATGATAAAGCGCTGCTGAAACTCTCGGCCATCAGCAGGCTCTCAAGTACTGACTCGGTAGATGCTGCCACTTGATATGCCTGAGTAATGGACTGAAGGAAGGTGGCACGAATAATACAGCCGGCGCGCCAAATTTTTGCTATTTCGGCGAAATCTAAGGCCCAATGCCTCTCTTTAGCCGTCATCGCCATTAACTGAAAACCTTGAGCATAGCTGGCTATCTTGGCACAGTAGAGAGCATTCTCAAGTTGAGCTATAAAGGCCTCACGCTCTTCATCTGTTGGCTTATTAACATCCGGTCCACTGAGTAACTGACTCAATGTTTGCCTTTGCTCTTTTTGAGTACTCACGGCGCGGGCATAAACCGCTTCGGCAATTGTCGGTGCCGGACAGCCTATCTGCAAACTGCTCACCGCGGTCCATAGACCTGTGCCCTTCTGACCCGCTTTATCCAGAATCATCTCAACCAGTGGTTTACCTGAGATAGGATCGGCTTGTTTTAACACCTCGGCGCTGATCTCCATCAGGTAGCTGTTCAGACTTCCCTGACTCCAGCGCTCAAACAGAGAACCAATCTCAGTGGCAGACATACCAAAACCATCACTGAGCAGTTGATATGCCTCGCAGATGAGTTGCATGTCAGCATATTCGATACCGTTATGTACCATCTTGACGTAATGACCCGAGCCAGCAGGACCAATATAGGTCGTACACGGCTCTCCCTCTGTCACTGGATTGCCAGGCTCCTGACGCTCAATAGGTAAACCCGTTTCTGAGTCAACTTTAGCCGCAATCGCTTCCCAAATAGGTTTTATTCTATCCCAGGCCTTGATATCACCACTTGGCATCAAGGAGGGACCGAAACGCGCTCCCATCTCTCCGCCCGAGACTGCACAGCTGAAAAAGGTAAACTGGTTAGCATACCGAGCTTCACGCTCTACGGTATCAGTCCATAGGCTATTACCGGTATCGATAACGATATCATCATGGTCGATACCCGCCTCTATAAGCGCGTTACATACCCCATCGACCGGACTCCCGGCAGGCACAGAGAGTATCAAAACACGAGGCTTTTCGAGAATAGATAACATTTCAGAAAGATTATTACAGCCGTTTACTCTTAGCTCAAAATCAATTTGCTGGCTACGATCTCGTTCAGTCCTCTCTTGCTGAACAAGTCCTTCTATCTTATCGGTATCGAGATCGAAAGCAGCGACACGATAGCGGTTATCGGCGATATTCAAGGCAAGATTCTTGCCCATTACGCCCAGCCCGATAACGCCAACATCATATAGTTTGGAGTGGTTTTGCATTAAGTTATACTCCGTAGGTAACAGAGATTATTTTATTCCTATCTATCACTAGCCAGAGATATCAAACAGTACATTGGATTTGGCCGTAATCGGCTCAATCAAAATGTGTCACGCGATACCAGCCACCTCTAATACCAATAGGTATAACAGAGCGCTCATCATAGGAGCAGAGATGATAGGTGTTATTTTGGCCGGGATTATACAGACTTTGGTAAGTGAGTTACCAGAATTTAACAATAGAAAGGCGGTGTTGGTTTAATGATTACGTATGCAGGATTAAGATCCTGCATACGTTATGAGGTGAAGTTGATACTTAATGGTCATCATTCGTCAGAGCAAAGGTCATAGTTTGCCCTGACTAACGGCTACACATGGGCGTCCGCATACCCCATACGCGTGAGTGCATTTCGCACCAACTCTAACGTTTGCGGATCTTCTATGGTTGCCGGCATCTTATACTCCTGATTATCGGCTATCTTTCTCATCGTTCCCCGTAAAATCTTACCGGAGCGGGTCTTTGGCAATTTCTGAACTGCACTGACCAGACGAAATGATGCGACAGGACCAATGTGTTCCCGAACCAGAGCGATCAGCTCGCGATATAACTCTTCATCGGACAAGGTCACCCCTTTTTTGAGAACAACCAAGCCCAAAGGCAGTTGCCCCTTGAGTTTGTCGTCGACGCCAATCACCGCCACTTCGGCCACGGCCTCATGTTGGCAGAGCACCTCTTCGAATCGCCCGGTAGAAAGACGATGACCGGCGACATTGATGATGTCATCGATACGACTCATGATATAGAGATAACCATCCTCATCCATGTAACCGGCGTCCCCGGTCAGGTAGTAACCCGGATACATAGAGAGGTAACTGTCCAGATAACGCTGCTCATTATTCCATAGCGTCGTTAACGTCCCCGGCGGCAGAGGCAATTTGATCACCACATTCCCCGAAGCGCCCGACTCGACAACGTCTCCCATCTCGTCAACTACCTCAACCTGGTAGCCCGGCACAGGTAGGGCCGGTGATCCCGCCTTAACCTCAACGGGTGCCGTACCCATCAAGTTAGCCGCAACCGGCCAGCCTGTTTCGGTCTGCCACCAATGATCGATCACGGGCTTCTTGAGTCTATCTTCAGACCAATGAAGAGTATCTGGATCGCAGCGCTCCCCTGCCAGAAAAAGGGTTTTGAGACAGTTAAGGTCGACATCCTTAAGAAAATCGCCATCGGGATCGTCTCGTTTAATGGCGCGTATCGCAGTCGGCGCGGTGAAGAAACTCTTAACCTGATACTTCTCAATTATTCGCCAAAATATACCGGGATCCGGTGTGCCTATCGGCTTACCTTCAAACAGCACAGTTGTAGCACCGACCAGAAGCGGGCCATAGACAATATAGGAATGCCCCACCACCCAACCCACATCGGAAGCCGCCCAAAAGACATCACCGGCAGCGATATCGTATATATGTTTCATTGACCATGAGAGTGCAACGGCGTGGCCACCATTGTCACGCACGACGCCCTTAGGTTGACCCGTCGTACCTGAGGTATACAGCACATAGAGAGGATCGGTTGCAGCAACGGCTTGGCATGCAATATCCGGTGCGTCTGCAACAGCGCTTTGCCAGTCCACATCACGCCCCGTCACTAAGTCTGCAGTGTATTGACTACGGTTTAAGATAATACAGGTATCCACCTGGTGCTTAGATTGCGCTATCGCATCATCGAGCAGAGGTTTATAGGGCACGACGCCGGAAGGTTCTATGCCACATGAGGCAGATAGGATCAGCTTTGGCTTAGCATCATCAATTCTGGTCGCCAGTTCACTGGCTGCAAAGCCACCAAAGACCACTGAGTGGATCGCACCAATACGAGCACAAGCTAACATGGCATAGGCCGTTTCAGGCACCATGGGCATATAGATAATAACGCGATCGCCTTTCTTCACGCCTACCGAATCCATATATCCGGCGAGTCTGCTCACCTGAGCCAGCAGTTCATTATAGCTGATACCATATTCAGACTCAGTTACCGGGCTGACATATTGAATAGCAACTTGCTCTCCCCGGCCATTTTCCACATGCCTGTCGACGGCGTTATAACAAGTATTGAGCTCGGCTCCCGCAAACCATGAGTACATAGGGGCCTTACTGTCATCGAGCACTCTGTCCCAACGCCGATCCCAGTCTAACTCTTCGGCTGCATTGGCCCAGAAGCTATCGGGCTCAGTTAAAGAGTTACGATGTATCTGATGATGTAATTCACAATTGCGTGTCTTCATTTTGCTCTCCCACAATAACAGTGATGCCAGCCTAATAACCTTCCCTAAAGGCGTTCCACTGTTAGCTTTCCCTTCCTTCGGTAGTTCCTCTATGAGTCGATACTAATAGAAGTTGATCTATTCCATTATGCAAACCCCACCAGGCATTCCCATTAGACCTTGGGATAAGGTCCTCACTCTTGATTGAATTAAAACACAAACTTGGGGATAGCATTTTTAATCACCCGCCCCCCTTAAATATCACCTCCCCCTTTGTCTCATCTCTTAGCCAACACTCTTAGCCACGAGATGCTTTGATGGCATATTATCTGTGAACCTGACTTCATATCTAGAAAGTGGCGTCAACTAGTCAACGAGGCAAAGGCATCCCCCAAAACTCTTAAGTCAAAACACAAAACAGCTCAAATATCAAAAGGTAACCTCAACAATAACATTGACACTGCCACTTTCACCCATAGCTAATGACGCCTGAAAGAGTATAAAATACCGCCCCCAGCTTTACCTTTACGTAAACTTCATATATCGTTTCAGATAAGTTAAATTTTATGGTGTTATTCATGAGCGAAAATCAAAGTCCACAAACCACTTACTCCATTAGCGACCTCTCTAAAGAGTTCGATATTACGACTCGTAGTATTCGCTTCTATGAAGATCAAGGGTTACTTAAACCTAAGCGTCGCGGGCAAACGCGTATCTACGGCTTAAAGGACAGGGTCCGCCTTAAATTGATCCTGCGAGGCAAACGTCTGGGATTTTCACTGGCCGAAACCCGCCGTCTGTTTGAGCTTTACGATGCAGATAAGAACAGCAGTTCACAGCTGCACACCATGTTAGAACTCGTCGAAGACAAAAAGTCTTCACTGCAACAACAGATGGATGACATCAAGGTGGTATTGATGGAGCTAAATTCCGCCGAACAGCAGTGTCGTGCGGCGTTGGAAAAACAGCAAAGCTAAGCCTTTGCCGGATGCGGTTAATACAGCTGTAAAATCAACACCATAAAAAATTATTACGTTAAAGTTCAATACCATAAAATGCTAACAATCATAAAACTTAAGCACTAAAAAGATTCTAAAAATAAAATCTAACTCATTACGATAAAAATAAAAAATACGTAATTACCTTAAAAAAATTGATAGGACACAAGCAATGACTCAACTCTACTCATCTCTCAATTTTGGCCTTGGCGAAGACGTCGATATGCTGCGTGATGCAGTACAACAGTTTGCTGCCAATGAAATCGCACCGTTAGCCGCTAAAACCGATCTCGATAACGCCTTCCCTAACGAGCTTTGGCCGGTTCTGGGTGATATGGGGTTACTCGGCGTCACTGTTTCAGAGGAGTATGGTGGTGCCGATATGGGCTACCTTGCCCACGTCGTTGCCATGGAGGAGATCTCCCGAGCGTCGGCCTCTATTGGTTTAAGTTATGGCGCCCACTCCAACCTTTGCGTCAACCAGATCAATCGCAACGGTAATGCGGCTCAAAAAGCCAAGTACCTGCCAAAGCTGATAACTGGTGAACACATTGGCGCGCTGGCGATGAGTGAGCCAAATGCCGGTTCAGATGTTGTGTCGATGAAGCTACACGCCCGTAAAGAGGGTGACCGCTATATCCTTAATGGCAACAAGATGTGGATCACTAACGGTCCCGACGCCCATACCTATGTTATCTATGCAAAAACGGATCTCGATAAAGGTGCTCATGGTATTACCGCCTTTATCGTAGAACGAGACAGCAAAGGCTTCAGTACAGCACAGAAGCTGGACAAGCTTGGCATGCGCGGCTCTAACACTTGTGAACTCGTCTTTGAAGACTGTGAAGTCCCAGAAGAGAATATCCTTGGCGGCCTCAACAACGGCGTTAAAGTATTAATGAGTGGTCTGGACTACGAACGCGTAGTGCTTTCCGGCGGCCCGTTAGGCATCATGACCGCCTGTATGGATATCGTCGTTCCCTACATTCACGAACGTGAACAGTTCGGTAAATCCATTGGGCAATTCCAGCTGGTTCAGGGAAAGCTGGCCGATATGTACACAGGCATGAACGCCGCAAAATCTTATATCTACAACGTGGCAAAATCCTGCGACCGCGGTGAGACAACACGTAAAGACGCCGCCGGCGCTATTTTATATTCGGCCGAGCTCGCCACTAAGATGGCACTCGATGCCATTCAACTCCTGGGCGGAAACGGTTACGTCAACGAATATGCGACAGGCCGATTACTGCGCGACGCCAAACTCTATGAGATTGGTGCCGGCACATCGGAAATTCGTCGTATGTTGATAGGCCGTGAACTCTTCAACGAATCTAAATAGGACTATCTCGCCTGTTGGCTTTGAGCAGCGACAGGCGCTGGATTTCAGCTTAAAAAGGATTGAAACCGTGACTCAACTTAGCAGTCGAATTAATGCCCGCAGCGATGAATTTAAGGCTAAACATGAAGACATGTCCGCCCTTGTTCAAGATCTTAAACTCAAGCTTACCGAGATTGAACAGGGAGGTGGCAGCGTTGCCCGAGAACGTCACCTTTCCCGGGGCAAGCTTCTTCCTCGTCAGCGCGTCGAAAAACTGTTAGATCCCGGCTCACCTTTCCTTGAACTGTCACAGTTTGCAGCATTTGAGCTCTATGAAGATGTGGTTCCATCGGCGGGTATCATTGCCGGTATAGGACGTGTGAGCGGTGTAGAGTGCATGGTCATCGCCAATGATGCCACAGTGAAAGGGGGCACTTACTATCCGGTAACAGTGAAGAAGCACCTTCGAGCACAAGAGATCGCGAGTCGTTGCCACCTCCCCTGTATCTACCTGGTTGACTCAGGCGGCGCTAACCTGCCCCGCCAGGATGAGGTATTCCCCGACCGTGACCATTTTGGTCGTATCTTCTACAACCAGGCACAGATGTCAGCCAAAGGGATCCCGCAGATAGCCGTCGTCATGGGGCTGTGTACCGCAGGTGGTGCCTATGTTCCCGCCATGGCCGATGAATCCATTATCGTAAAAGAGCAAGGAACCATCTTCCTGGCCGGTCCGCCACTGGTTAAGGCAGCAACGGGCGAAGAGGTCACCGCGGAGGAGCTGGGCGGCGCCGAAGTTCATACCAAAATTTCCGGTGTAGCCGATCATATGGCTCACAGTGACGAGCATGCCCTCGAACTTGCCCGTAAAGCCGTGACCCGGCTCAATCATCAAAAAGAGATCTTGGCACAATTGAGTCAGGTCAAACCGCCGAAGTTCGATATCAATGAGCTGTACGGCATTGTCGGGACGGATCTGAAGAAGCCTTATGATGTCAGAGAGGTCATAGCACGTGTCGTTGACGATTCTGATTTCGATGAATTTAAGGCCAACTACGGTAACACCTTGGTCTGTGGCTTCGCCCGAATTCATGGCTACCCCGTCGGTATCATCGCCAACAATGGCATCTTGTTCTCCGAGTCCGCTCAAAAAGGCGCGCACTTTATTGAATTGTGCTGTCAGCGAAAAATCCCGCTGCTTTTCCTGCAAAACATCACAGGTTTCATGGTGGGCAAGAAGTATGAACATGAGGGGATAGCTAAACATGGTGCCAAGATGGTCACCGCGGTTTCCTGCGCCAATGTGCCCAAATTCACCGTCATCATTGGTGGCAGTTACGGTGCGGGCAACTATGGTATGTGCGGGCGGGCATTCGAACCCACCATGATGTGGATGTGGCCCAATGCCAGAATATCCGTGATGGGTGGCGAACAAGCCGCCGGCGTACTCGCGACTGTTCGCAGAGATGGCTTAGCACGTAAAGGGGTTGAGTGGTCGGCAGAGGAGGAGCAGGAGTTCCGCGAGCCTATCGTCAATCAATATGATAAGGAAGGTCATCCATATCACGCCAGTGCACGCCTTTGGGACGACGGTATTATCGACCCGGCTCAAACCCGTGATGTCGTCGGTTTGGCTCTCTCTGCGGCATTAAATGCTCCGGTTGAAGAGACTAAATTTGGTGTATTCCGTATGTGATCATGAAGCAGGCAGTTTGCTGCCTGCTGATAATCCAAATGAAGTACCGATAATGAAATACGCCACTTAAAGCACGAGTCGCGATGTTTCAGATAGCTAGATTTAAGATAAACAGGTTAGAAGAACAATGGACAGCTCAGCCATGACAACCGAATTTTCCAGTACGTTTAATTATGTCACCTGCACACTCAGCAAGGGTGTCGGTGAGATGATACTCGACCGCGCCGACAAACATAATGCCTTCGATGAAGTCATGATAGGTGAGATGATTAGCGCCTTAGAATACTTTGCCGATAATGCAGCCTGTCAGGTCCTACTACTGAAAGCTAACGGCAAGAACTTCAGCGCGGGCGCGGACCTTAACTGGATGCGTAAACAGGCGAAGATGGATTTTAAGCAGAACCTCAATGATGCTAACGAGTTGGCTAAACTCATGTCATTGCTCGATAAATTTCCTAAGCCAACACTCGCTCTGGTACAAGGCGCCGCTTTTGGAGGTGCATTAGGTCTCATCTGTTGTTGTGATATCGCCATTGCCAATCAAAGAGCCAGTTTCTGCCTGAGTGAAGTCAAACTGGGGCTAATTCCCGCAGTGATAAGTCCCTATGTCACCCGCGCTATGGGACAACGCGCCGCGAGACGCTATATGCTGACGGCCGAGCGTTTCGATGCAGTCAAGGCGCAGGAACTACAGGTGATCCACGAGATTAACGACGATCTGGAGGGCGCCGCAGAGCCGATAATCAATCAGCTGCTCAGTAATAGTCCACAAGGTATGGCGTGGGTTAAGACCCTGCTCTCAACACTTGAAGATGGCGTAATAGATCAAGATACCTTAGATCACACCAGCGAACGTATCGCAAAAATCCGGGTATCGGATGAAGGTCAGGAGGGACTCAATGCCTTCTTTGAAAAGCGCAGCCCCAAATGGGATCCCAGCACCGATAATACGCAAGGAGCTAAATAATATGTTTACTAAACTGCTAATCGCCAACCGAGGCGAGATTGCCTGTCGTATTATCAAAACAGCCAAAGCAATGGGAGTGCGGACAGTAGCCCTCTACAGTGATGCCGATATCGATGCTCGCCATGTCGCCATGGCCGATGAATCCTTTTATCTCGGTGGAAGTGCACCGGCTGACTCCTATCTTAAAGCATCGGCTATCATAGATATCGCACAAAAATCCGGTGCCCAGGCTATCCACCCCGGCTATGGTTTCCTGTCTGAAAATGCCGACTTCGCCCGTATGTGTGAACAATCTGGCATCAGCTTCGTCGGGCCCACAGCCGACGCGATTGACTCTATGGGCAGCAAGAGTGCGGCGAAAGAGATCATGGGCGCGGCCAATGTTCCTCTGGTTCCGGGTTATCACGGTGACGCACAAGATGATCAACGACTCGTCGATGAAGCCAATAAGATGGGCTTTCCCCTGCTCATCAAGGCCGCATACGGCGGTGGCGGTAAAGGCATGCGGATCGTCGAAGGCAGCGGTGAAGTACTCGAGGCCATTCAATCTGCGCGCCGGGAAGCCATCTCCTCTTTCGGCAATGACAAGCTCTTGATGGAACGTTATCTGCGTCAGCCCCGCCATGTTGAGGTTCAGGTGTTCGCCGATACCCAAGGCAACTGCATCTATCTCTCCGATCGTGACTGCTCGATACAGCGTCGTCATCAAAAAGTGGTTGAGGAAGCGCCTGCGCCGGGTTTGAGTGATGAGCTCAGAGTCAAGATGGGTGAAGCCGCCGTCGCTGCGGCCAAGGCTATCGACTATAGAGGCGCCGGAACCGTCGAATTTCTGCTCGATACCGATGGCAGCTTCTACTTCATGGAGATGAACACCCGCCTTCAGGTAGAGCATCCGGTCACCGAGATGGTCACGGGACAAGACTTAGTGAAATGGCAGCTCATGGTCGCCAGCGGGAGTGAACTGCCACTCACTCAAAAGGAGGTACGCATTCATGGCCACTCCTTTGAGGTACGTATCTACGCCGAAGACCCTCAAAACGATTTCCTGCCGGCCAGCGGTAAACTGAATTTCCTGCGCGAACCAGAGCAGAGCAAGCACGTGCGTATTGACTCGGGCATTCGTGAAAATGATGTAATAAGTAACTTTTATGACCCTATGATCTCCAAACTTATCGTTTGGGATGAATCACGCCCGCGCGCCTTACAACGTCTGGTGCATTCATTAGAGTCTTATCAGATCAGCGGCCTGAAACACAACATTGAGTTCTTAGCCAATATCGCCGAACACAAGGCTTTCAGCGATGCCAATTTCAGTACCGATTTTATCGATCGTTACGGTGACTCTCTCATAGGCACCGCATCGAGCGATGAGCAGACCGCATTGGCCTTAGCCGCGCTTTATCAACTTTGCGCCCGTAAGGTCGAAGCTAAAGCTTGTGCCGTGAATAGCAAGGACCCTTACTCTCCATGGGGAGCCGTAAGCGGCTTCAGGCTTAATAGTGCAAGCCTGCATAAGGTTGCACTACTCGATGATAACCATGACATTCAGCACCTTGAGCTCACCGAAATTTTAGTAGGTGAGCAATCCTTCTATCAACTGGATCTTAATGGCAGCCATTTAGTACTCAAGGGCGAGTTAAAGGGTGAGATGCTGCATGCTGAGATAGCCGATAGTGCCCTCGCCGGATCTAGTAACGCACACAAAACCAGTGGTCATAAAATCAAGGTTCCGGTCAGCCGGATTAACGATGACTTCACCCTGTTTATCAACTCGACCAGTTATCACTTCCGGGCACTTCAAACCGAGTTAGAAGAGGAACTGGAGTGTCTGGAAGACAAGCTAAAGGCGCCGATGAACGGCACCATCGTCACCCACCTGGTAGAGAAAGGTGACAAGGTCACCGCCGGACAAGGGCTGATGGTAATGGAGGCGATGAAGATGGAGTACACAATCGAGTCTCCCTTCGATGGTGTGGTAACCGCTTTCTTTTTTGAGCCGGGGGAACTCGTCAGCGACGGTAGTCTGTTAGTAGAGGTAACACCTGAGGAGAGCGACGCATGAAGATGACATATTCAGCAATCGAATCCCCCTTCGACGGCACAGTCTCAGCCTTCTTCTTCGAACCTGGCGAATTGGTCAGCGACGGTAGTCTGTTAGTTGAGGTATCACCTTCTGATGCACCAGTAAAAGGTGATAAATAATGCTTCCTAACCAAGTCAGTATTTTCGAGGTTGGCGCCCGTGACGGGTTACAGAACGAAAAGAGTGTCAGTACACAGGACAAAATAGCCTTAATTGAAGGTTTAGCCGACGCCGGCATCAAGCGTATCGAAGCCGCAAGCTTTGTCTCTCCTAAGTGGGTGCCACAGATGGCCGACTCGGGAGATGTGCTTAGAAACATCAAGCGAAACAGCGGCGTGACTTACAGCGCCCTGACTCCAAACTTGAAAGGGCTGGAACTTGCACTTGACGCGGGTGCCGACGAAGTTGCCATATTCGGTGCCGCTTCTCAAAGCTTCAGTCAACGTAATATCAACTGCTCCATCGAGGAGTCGATAGAACGTTTTATCCCTGTTGTGGAGCGTGCTAAGGCTGAAAACATCCCTGTCAGAGGCTATGTATCTTGTGTGCTGGGCTGCCCTTATGAAGGAGACATCCCCTCGAGCGAAGTCGCTCGGGTGTCTGAGATCCTTTACAAAATGGGCTGTTATGAAGTTTCACTGGGTGACACCATAGGCGTTGGCACACCGCACAATGCCCGTAAAATGGTTGAAGCGGTGAGCCGTAAGGTTCCCGTCGACAAACTCGCACTACACTTTCACGATACCTACGGACAGGCGCTGGCCAACATTCTGGCCTGCCTGGAAACCGGAGTAAGTGTTATCGACTCTTCGGTTGCCGGCCTGGGCGGCTGCCCCTACGCCAAAGGCGCATCGGGTAACTTAGCCACCGAAGATCTCGTCTATATGTTACATGGATTGGGGATAGATACCGGCATAGATCTGCGCTTATTAGCGAGTGCCGGACACACAATAAGTCAGGCACTTGGAAGAACAACCGGCTCAAAGGTCGCGCTTGCGATGGGCAAATAAGGAGACAAGAATAATGGCAGGACTCAATAAAGTTGTAGGCAGTTATGAGCAGGCCCTGGAAGGCTTAAGTAATGACATGACCATAATGGTCGGCGGATTTGGCCTGTGCGGTATTCCTGAAGGGTTGATCTCACAGATGGTTACCTCCGGAGTTACAGGGTTAACCGCAATCTCAAACAACGCAGGAGTCGACGATTTCGGTTTGGGTTTGCTGCTTAAGAGTCGTCAGATCGATACCATGATCGCTTCTTATGTCGGCGAGAACGCCACCTTCGAGCAGCAGATGTTATCCGGCCAGCTTAAGGTAATTTTGACTCCCCAGGGTACGCTGGCCGAGAAAATTCGTGCAGGCGGCGCCGGGATCCCGGCCTTCTTTACCGCAACAGGCTATGGCACACCTATCGCCGAGGGTAAAGAGACACGAGAGATCGATGGTCGTCACTACGTACTCGAGCCGTCACTGACTGCCGATTTCGCCTTAGTACGGGCATGGAAAGCCGATACCATGGGGAATCTGGTCTTCCGTAAAACCGCAGCAAACTTCAATCCTATGATGGCAACGGCAGGTAAGATCACTGTGGTTGAGGCGGAGCATATCGTCGAGCCCGGAGAGTTAGACCCGGATCATATCCATACACCCGGCATCTACGTGAACCGTGTCATTCAGGGCAAGTTTGAGAAACGTATCGAGCAACGTACCGTTAAAGCCGCACCGGTTATTCTTTAAAAGGGAGGGAGACATCATGGCATTATCAAGAGAACAACTCGCGCAACGTGTAGCCCAGGAGCTTAAAGATGGCTTTTACGTTAATTTAGGCATAGGTATTCCCACCTTAGTAGCTAACTATATTCCCGAGGGAATAGATGTCATGCTGCAATCTGAGAACGGCTTGCTTGGCATGGGTGAGTTTCCCACCGAGCAGACCATAGATGCGGATCTGATTAACGCAGGAAAACAAACGGTCACAGCCGTCGATGGCGCCTCATTCTTCTCATCGGCGGAGAGCTTCGCCATGATCCGCGGCGGTCATGTGGATCTGACCGTATTGGGCGCCTTCGAGGTTGACGAGCAGGGCTCAATCGCTTCATGGATGATCCCAGGAAAACTCATCAAAGGAATGGGCGGCGCCATGGATCTGGTTGCGGGTGCAGACAATATTATCGTCACCATGATGCATGCAGATAAGAAAGGAAACTCGAAACTCTTGCCTAAGTGTGAGCTGCCATTAACGGGTTTCGGCTGCATTAAGCGCGTGTTAACCGACTTGGCATTCATGGAAATTAAAGATGGGGCATTCCATCTTCTTGAGCGTGCGCCCGGGGTTAGTGTTGAAGAGATCGTGGCTAAGACAGCCGGTAAGCTTATCGTCCCAGAGCATGTACCAGAGATGATTTTCTAACACCTTGAAAATGTGCCAACAAGAAACATAACCTTCTTAATAGCCCAGAAACCTAATCTGGGCTTTTTTATTGCCTAACCTCTCTCCTAACTCAACCTCCTGCTGCACCTCGCACCTCAGGCTTACGCTTACAAAAGTATCAAAAGGTTACATTGAATAATGGCTGGGACCACAATCAGATGTGAGTTTCTTGATAAAAAACCGTAAACACAACATCTGCGGCACCAATAAACACGACTGAACCACTAAATAATTACCACTCAAAAACCAACTGAACACAAAATCACCACAACCCATTTACACACTGAAAGCATTGATGTTTTATTCGTTAAATACTCTCGAACTTGCTTGTTCGGTAGGTTTAATTTCAGTATATTCCGCTCATTATTAGTAATGTAAAATATAAGATTGTGAGCTCAAATAAACTACAGCAAGGTTTTACCCTGATTGAATTGGTCATAGTGATCATAATTCTTGCCATATTAAGTGTTATCGCGGCTCCTAAGTTCCTCTCTCTGAGTAGTGAAGCACAGACATCGAGTCTCGAAGGCGTGGCAGGCTCTATCGCCTCGATGAACCAGATAGTGCACAGTAAAACCCAGATCGATGGCATCGCCGATAAACAAGACTGTGATGGTACATGCAACAACCATCCTAACTGGGATAGACAAGTAGGTTACTTCTATGTAGATGTATCGGGCACCCGTCTCTACGTATCAAGTGGTTACCCTATGCCAGCAGGCACCTCTAAATTAAATACCATCGTAAAGGATAACTTCACAACGGTTATGGGATTATCCGACGACGATTTTGTATTCGGCACCGGTGATAACGACTCATTTGCCGCCGTCCCCAAGAAGTTTGCACACAAATTAGCAGAGATTCAAACTGGCAAGTTCAAATGCCACGTCGAATATCGCTCTCCGGTTGCCTCCTACAACTATTATGTTCGCGCCGTTACCGATGATTGCGAAACATATACGTTAACTTAGCCGTTACTCAACAGGCTTGAGATACATTCGGACATTTTATACCTATCGGTATTAGCAGCTCTTTTTAAATACCAATCAGTATAAAGATGTGATCGCTCAGCGAGAGTTTAGCGCTTCTGAGGCAAGGCAACGAGTGAAGAGCATAGTTGTTCTACGTTCAAGCTCGTTAACACAGCATCAGAAGCGCTAAAGCTCGCCTGTTAGGCGTATTTTTGGCTGCCTACTTCTGCGTTGAATGACCTCACAAGGGAACAACCATTCCATCATCCATTCGCCTTGAATTAGTTGCCAATAAACACGCTGAGTAGATCACTTTCTTATACTGATTGGTATATCAATGTTCTACATTTAATAAGAGAGAAGCGTCAATGTCAGAGGTATTTAATGAAACTCAGCCTGCAAGGCAATGGAAAGGTCTCCATTTTTCAACTCACCGCCGTGTTCAGCATGTTATTTGCACTGGTGGGTTTCAGTTACAATGTCTGGCGTATGGAGATCACCGAATACAACAGTAATATGCGCTCGGCAAGTTTCGAACTCCTGCTACAACTTTCTGAGCTGGAGGGGATCGTATACGCCGCCCATTATGATCAAGATACAGTGGCCGGAAACCCAAGAAAAGGTTGGATTAAGGTCAACTTGATCGCCGATTTGAGTATGATAACCGAAGCAGAAATCAAAGATTCGGCGATACAGCTCAAACAGGAGTGGCAGGCTAACTGGCAAACGATGACAGACAGTGAATCCAGCGCAGTGGCGGTGGTAGAGGCGATAGACCACACCCGCGAAGAGGTACGCCTGTTACTGTCTAAACTAGATTAGCGTACTGTTACATAGAAGCTGCTGTAGTACCATTCCACAATAAAAACGGCGGGATAAGTCACCTTATCTCGCCGTTTCTTTAGAAACTTATAACTTAAAGCTTACAACTCGTGACTTTCGTTTAATCCCAAAGAAACTCTCGGAAGTGTTTACGACAGACAGACTCATAACTCTCGTTACCGCCTATCGCCACCTGCTCACCTTCCTGCATAGGCTTACCGTCACCATCGAGGCGTACGACCATGTTCGCCTTTCGGCCGCAGTGACAGATAGTCTTAAGTTCGACTAACTTATCCGCCCATGCAACCAGATATTGGCTACCTGTGAAGAGTTCGCCCTGGAAGTCGGTTTTAAGACCGTAACACAGCACGGGGATATCCAAGTTGTCCACGACGTGAGTCAACTGTCTAACCTGCTCTTTGCTTAAGAACTGTGATTCGTCAATCAAGATACAATGCAGCGGCTGCTCTTTAAGTGCCGTTTCAATCATGTTGGCCAGATTATCATCGCTTGCAAACACCTGAGCATCGGTCTCTATACCAATTCTTGATGCGACTTTACCTACTCCATATCTGTCATCGATAGATGCCGTCATCACTAAGGTATTCATGCCGCGTTCGCGGTAGTTATAAGAAGACTGCAATAAAGAAGTTGATTTACCGGCATTCATCGCCGAGTAATAAAAATAAAGTTGCGCCAAACTGATATCCCCTGAGCCTGAGCTTAAATTCTGCAATATCTTAACACTTTTACTCCCACAAAATCACGCTGAATCAGGTCACAGTATGCTTAGCATCAACTTAATGAGAACAAAATCATATTATCATAGCCTCTTCATCCAATGATGAAGAACACATAGAAATCTCTACGTATTTTGAACTATTTAGCACAAGTAAATTAACCAAAAGCAACACTCATGCTGTTTCAGATACGTTTAATAAGCAATTGCTAGATTGAAGGCAAAACTAAAAGGAAATATTTAATTCATGCAAAAAACTTTACTCGCGGTTACGATTGCCGCAGCACTGACATTGACTGCCTGTTCGGGCACCGCAACGACTCAACAAGCTGCCACATCCGACACTCAAACCCAAGGTTCACAAATAGAAAACCCACTGTTTCAAGCCAGCACACTGCAATATCAGGCACCCGACTTCAGCCAGATAAAAGATGAGCACTTTCAGCCAGCTCTGGAACAAGGGATCGTTGAGCAATACCAACAAGTCCTTAAGATTGCCAATAACCCGGAAGCGGCGACTTTTGCCAATACCATTGTCGCATTGGAAACAAGTGGCGAATTATTAAATCGCTCGTCGAAGATTTTCTATAACCTGGCTGGATCGAACAGTAATCCGACTCTCAGAGCCGTGCAAGGCGAGATGGCCCCGAAGATGGCGGCTCATTCTGATAACATCAACCTTAACCCCGAGCTGTTTAAACGAATTGAAACACTTTACTCGTCACGCAATGAGCTCGAACTAACGCCTGAGGCTATCAGGCTGATAGAGAAGTATCATCAAAGATTCGTGATGGCTGGTGCCAAACTCACCGATAGTCAAAAACAACAGATCCGTCTCCTCAATGAGGAACAGTCGACATTGACCAATGAGTTTGCACAACGCTTAATGCGCATGACAAAAGAGATAGCATTGGTGGTCGATGATAAGCAACTGCTCGCAGGCTTGTCTGAAAGTGCAATAAAGGCAGCCAAGGCTGATGCCGATGCAAATGGTCACGCCAATAAGTACCAACTCAATATCACCAACACTACACGCCAGCCTGTACTGTCTCAACTCGATAACCGAGAGATCCGTCAAAAGGTATGGGAGCTGTCGTCAAACCGTGGCCTCAGCGGTGAAAATGAGACCGCAAGTTTAGTGGCCCGATTGGCACAGTTACGCTCAGAGCGCGCCGAGTTACTTGGCTATGAAAGCTGGGCAGATTATCGTTTGACACCTCAGATGGCTAAGACGCCGGAAGCGGTTTATAAGATGTTCGGCTCTATGGTTCCAGCTGTCATCGCCAACACCCGTAAAGAAGCCGACGATATTCAGGCCATGATAACCAAAACCGGTGGCGAGTTTGAACTGTCACCATGGGACTGGGCTTATTACGCCGAGCAGGTACGTAAAGAGAAATTTGATCTCGACGCCAGTTCGATAAAGCCCTATTTTGAATTTAATCGTGTACTCGAAGATGGTGTCTTCTTTACCTTAGAGGAACTCTATGGAGTCACACTCAAGCCACGTCCGGATCTACCGGTTTATCATCCCGACGTAAAAGCCTACGAGATGTTTGATAACGATGGCAGCAGCATGGCCATCTTCTATGCCGATTACTTCGCAAGAGAAGGAAAACGTGGTGGTGCATGGATGAGCTCGTTCGTTACTCAATCTGGCTTACTGAACAATAAACCCGTTGTCGTCAATGTGATGAACATAAAAAAGGCGCCTGAAGGAGAGCCGACATTCGTCAGTTATGATGAGGTCACGACCATGTTCCATGAAATGGGGCATGGCACACACGGTATGTTCTCAAAAGTCACCTACCCCAGTTTATCCGGCACCGCAGTATCCCGTGATTTTGTCGAGTTCCCATCGACATTCGAGGAAGATTGGGCCGCACACCCAAAAGTACTGGCAAACTATGCTAAACACTATGAGACTGGTGAACCGATCCCCGAAGAGCTGCTGAATAAGTTGTTAAAGTCTCGCAGCTTTAATCAAGGTTTCGATACATTAGAATATATGTCAGCCGCCCTGTTGGACCTGGAGTGGCATTCACTTAAAGCTGGAGAGCCACTGCAGGATGTTGCCAGTTTCGAAGCCGCTGCACTGAAAAAGCATGGAGTAGACTTGCCTGCGGTGCCACCTCGCTATAAGTCGACCTACTTTGCTCATGCCTTCCCCGGCGGGTACTCATCGAGCTATTACGCTTACATGTGGAGTGAGATCCTTGCCGCCGATGCCTTTGCTTATGTTCAAACTCAAGGCGGATTAAATCGTGAAATTGGCATGAAATTCCGCAAGACGATAAGAGAGGTCGGTAACAGTGTCGACCCAATGGAAGCTTACAAAGCCTTCAGAGGACAAGAGCCCACAACCCAGGCTCTGCTTAAACGCCGCGGTCTGGACAAGTAACCAAAAATGTTCAGCTAAGTCATTCGCTCTTTAAAGCTATCAAATACAAAAAAGCCACTCATCATGAGTGGCTTTTTTTATAAACGGTAGCGTTCAACTACACTATCAGGCCCGCTTATTCACTTTAATCTTAAGCGCAATAATCGAGATAACAAACAAGACGCAACAAGTAGCGAAACCTGCAGCTAAAGACTCTGTAAAACCAAGAACGGTATAACCGGCTAAACTTATCACCGCAACGATCAAGGCATAAGGCAACTGAGTGATCACATGATCGATATGATGACAGTTTGCCCCCGTCGACGAAAGAATAGTGGTATCAGAGATAGGCGAGCAGTGATCTCCGAATACCGCACCGGCAAGTACCGATGCCAACATAGGTAACATCATGTTGGTATGCGTCCCCATCGCCATATCGGCGGCAATCGGCAACATGATTCCAAATGTCCCCCAGCTTGTACCTGTAGAGAAAGCAGTCAGTCCGGCAAGCACAAATAATACCGCAGGCAGCAGTGCAAATGGGATATTACCCGTGGCCAGGCTTGCCATATACTTACCAGTTTCGAGCTGACCAATCACTCCGGCAATCGTCCAGGCGAAAAGAAGAATGTAGATCGCAGGCAGCATAGAGCGGGCACCGGCAAGCATTCCCTTCAGGATATATGACTTGTCCAGCCCCTGAATAAGCACTAAGGCCAGTGTTGATGCAAGACCGATAGCGGCACCAAAGAAGAGTGAAGATGCCACATCAGTGTTTTCAAAAGCGCCTAAGATGCTGAACTCCAACCCCTTGGCCGCTAATGCATCGCCACCACTGCTGACCATAAAGTAGAAAGTCGCAAATACCAGCACAGTAATAGGCAGGAATAGCCCTAAAATTTTACCATTATCGGCCTCGGGTAAGTCCGAGTTTGCTCCTGGTGGTAACCCTTTTGCCTCATCATATAGATTGCCCTTCTGCGCATTCAATTCATGTTGACGCATAGGACCGATATCCAGCCCCATAAAGGCAACACAAAGCAGCAATAAAAGTGCGAAGATGGCATAAAAATTCATTGGTATCATCTGAATAAACACGCTCAGATGCCCGGAATCGGTAAACCCATGTGCCGTTAAGATCCCGCCTATCAGCGCGATGATATAGGCCCCCCAGCTTGAAACCGGTGAAATTACGCAGATAGGTGCAGCCGTAGAGTCGAGAAGATAAGCCAGCTTACTACGGGATATGTAATATCTGTCCGTTAAGGGTCTGGCAACACTACCCACGACCAGGCTGTTAAAGTAGTCATCGATAAATACGACGCAACCCAGGAACATGGTCAGTAATTTTGCATCACGTTTATTTCTGATCTTAGTGCGCGCCCAATCGGCAAAGGCTTTAGCTGCGCCACTGACCGTAATAAGGGCCGTGATCATGCCCAGTAAAATAAGGAAGCCTAACAGATAGATGTTCCAGCTATTGATGCTGCCATCATCCCAGAAGAGCCCTACAACCTGCTCACCAAGATACTGACCGGAACTCATCACCGAAAAATCGGTGATCAAAACCACACCCAGTAAAATTCCTACCCCTAAAGAGAATAAAACCCGACGACTAACAATCGCCAGCAAAATCGCAACCACAGGAGGTAGCAATGAAAGTGCCGAATCGGCATAACTTAAAGTTGTCATTAATGTCTTTTCTTCGTTTTAAGTACGAATGGAGGGCGACTGAACTGGTGGGATACTAGAAATATCACAGAAAACACCTGTCCTATCAGTAGCGCTCCATAGTAATACCATGTGTTAAAAGGTATAAAAATCTTCTTATCTTCCGGATAAGAAATACTATGGCAGTGCTGCACCTATTCGATGACAGCCCCAGTAGTAAACCTTGATATGTTTTACTACTTCGGCATCAAATCCTTTCATGATAGATAAGCGGAATCACCCTGGCTATCACTACTGATATTTAATGCACCTCTACTTCTCAGGACGTTAGTTGGAATGGCTCCAAAAAACGTGAAGGTCATAAAAACATAAGCGGCTTTGAGGATTCTACCCCAAAGCCGCTCAATGTGAACGAGTTCACACTTATTTAGTGTAAATTAATGCACAGGCAACCTGCGCATTACATTTCACTCACATACTCATACGAGCTCAAGCAGTTGTGGAACCGCTTCAAAAAGATCGGCTTCCAGACCGTAATCGGCAATTTGGAAAATTGGCGCTTCAGGATCTTTGTTAATTGCAACGATAACTTTTGAATCTTTCATCCCGGCAAGGTGCTGAATGGCACCTGATATACCAACTGCAATGTAGAGATCTGGCGCGACAATTTTACCCGTTTGACCCACTTGAAGATCATTGGGGACAAATCCCGCATCAACGGCCGCACGAGATGCGCCCAATGCGCCGCCCAGTTTATCGGCAAGCTGCTCTAAGATAGCGAAGTTGTCACTACTACCCAAGCCGCGACCACCGGATACCACAACAGAAGCAGCACCCAATTCCGGACGTTCAGACTCTGTCAGGCTCTGGGATACAAATTGAGATAGTGAGTCGCTGATTTTTTCGATTGATACCGTCACAGCAGCACCATCGTTAGCAACCGCATCGAATGCACTAGAGCGCACCGTCATTACCTTCTTGTCATCAAGGCTCTGTACCGTAGCCAATGCACTACCTGCGTAGATTGGACGAACAAAAGTATCAGGGCTAACCACCTCAACCACTTCCGATAGTTGGGCTACATCTAAAAGCGCCGACACACGAGGGAGCATATCTTTACCATGGCTCGTAGCCGCAGCCAAAATATGTTCATAGTCTGAAGCGATACCTACGATCAGCTCAGAAGTATTATCCGCAAAAGCATTAGCATACACGGCCGCATCGGCAACCAATACACTTCTAACTCCGGACAGTTTAGTGGTCGCTTCAACGACGGCACTACATTCGTGTCCTGCAACTAACACATCCACATCGCCGCCGATAGCCTGAGCACAGGCAACGACTTTGGCAGTATCCAGCTTTAAACTGGCATTATCATGTTCCGCTATTACTAAAATTGCCATTAGATCACCTTCGCTTCATTTTTCAGCTTTTCAACAAGCTCTGCAACAGACGCAAGCATCACACCACCTTTACGCTCGGCAGGTGGCGTCACTTTCAATACTTTTTGATGAGATTTCAGGTTTACCCCTAAATCATCAATAGAGAAGGTTTCTAATGGCTTACGCTTAGCTTTCATTATATTAGGAAGCTTGGCATAACGCGGTTCATTCAAACGCAGATCGGCAGTTACAACGGCAGGAAGCGGCAGAGTAATGCTTTGTAATCCACCGTCAATTTCACGGGTGATCGCTAACTGACCTTCCTCAACCTTAACTTCTGAAGCAAACGTGGCCTGAGGCATCTTGCCTAAGGCTGCCAACATCTGACCAGTTTGATTATTATCACCATCGATAGATTGCTTACCTAAGATAATCAGCTGTGCTTCCTCTTTACTCTGCACAGCGTTAAGTAATTTTGCTATCGACAGAGGAACCAACTCCTCATCGGTTTCAATATGAACGCCTCGGTCTGCACCTAAAGCCATAGCGGTACGTAACTGCTCTTGAGCCACCTTAGGGCCAACAGTAACGACAACAACTTCAGAAGCCACACCGGCCTCCTTTAAGCGTACGGCTTCCTCTACAGCAATTTCACAAAAAGGGTTTATCGCCATTTTCAAATTTGCGGTATCGACACCTGTATTGTCAGCATTAACCCTGACTTTTACATTAGCATCAACGACGCGCTTAACTGGCACCAATACTTTCATAGGGCTTCCTTTACGTCATATTTTAGCGGAGTTGGATGTAGGGATGAATCTACACTTATTATAGTAGTCTCACTTTACGTGCTGTTAACGTTAACGTCAACAGTGATTCAAACGAGCGTTTGTATATTTTTGCAACCAGCTTGGTTAAAAATGGTTGTTTTTGGTTACTTTTGGTTATTTAAATAATCAAAGTATGAGTCTTTTATATGATATATTTAATTATTGAGAAATAAATACAAATACTATTTGATACTTGCTCTATTAATTCCTATTATTATCCATCAGATATATCTGTTACTTACTTTTATTAATTGGACCCTAATCATTATGAGCGATTTTCTTGAAATACTAACTCATGGCCGTCGTTTTAAAGCCGCAGTAAAAGAACTTTCAGTTGAAGATTTAAAAGAATTAGCCGCAAAGCTCGATAAAATCATCTCAGAAAGAGAGTCAGAAGCTGAAGCTGTTAATGCAGCAATGGCTGAACGCAATGCTCAAATCGATGAAATCCGTAAGCAGATGGAAGCCGTTGGGTTATCGATTGACGATCTAGGTTCAACTGCAATTAAACCTGCTCCTAAGAAGCGTGCACCTCGTCCGGCTAAATATACGATCGATGTCAATGGTGAAACTATCACCTGGACCGGCCAAGGCCGTATGCCGACTGTATTTAAAAATGAACTCGATAATGGCCGCACTATGGATGATTTCCTCATCTAAGTCGCCCTTACATCAGTACATTCTATATTAAACCGGCCTGGCCGGTTTTTTTATGCCCCTATGAAGCGATTAGAATGAAGTTAAAACACAATGAGTAATTGGTGTTTACATAAAGATTAAGATAACCTCTCCTTCATGTTTCGTTTATCAATATAACCCCTACTATGAATCGCAATATAAAAACCATAATCATACTCGCGGCTTTAGTACTTCCTTATACATCTTCGGCGGAAGCAAATGACCAACTAACTGATAATACGCCTAAACTAACGGCACTCACACATGCCAGGCTTATGATTGAACCCGGAAAGATACTCGATGACGCAACACTTCTAATCGAGAATAATAAGATTATCGAAGTAATTAAAAGTAATAAGGTTCCATCACAGACATATGTTATCGATTTAAAAGGTTATACCGTCTACCCCGGCTTTATCGACCCCTTTACCGATTATGGTATAGAGTTTGAATACCCTAAAGTTGACGCCACGCCACCGGTTTATGAAATAAAACGTATAGGTGGCAATGCTAAAAATGGGGCGATTCATTCAGAAAAAGAATGGTTTAACTATGTTTACCCTAATAGTGAACAAGCTAATAAATGGGTAAACAATGGTTTCACCAGCGTACAAAGCAGTTATCAGGATGGAATATTTCGCGGTCAGGGCGTGACATTATCTTTAGCTGGAAAAACGGCGAATGAAATAATATATCGCTCAAACTCGGCTCATTTCTTAGCATTCGACAAAGGCAGCTCCCCCCAAGACTACCCTACATCATTGATGGGAAGCATTGCGCTTATTAGGCAAACCCTAGCTGATGCAAGTTGGTATAAAGATAATAAGAGAAAATCATTTTCTAAAGCCGGGAATAACATTGTCGAATTTAATAATGCCTTGGATAAACTTTCAAATATCGAAAATGAACAGGTCATCTTCGATACCAATAATCTAAACGACCAACTAAGAGCCGCTCAAATTTCAATCGATCATGAGCTCAAGGCCACGCTATTAGGAAACGGTAAAGAATATGCCCGTATTGATGAGCTCAGTGCTTTTTCTTACGGTTTAATTTTACCTCTTAACTTTCCTGCTGCGCCCGAAGTTGATGATGATGATGCTGAAAGAGAAGTTTCACTGGCAAGGATGAGACATTGGGAACGTGCTCCGGCTAACCTTATGGAGGTTGAGCGCGCAAAAGTCCCCTTCGCTTTAACTCAACATGGTATTAAAAGCGATGCTTTCTGGCCAAGGCTGAAACAGGCTATTGACTATGGTCTCAGTGAAGAGGCTGCATTAGCCGCATTAACGACCGAAGCTGCAGAGGTCGTCGGCACCGCCGACTTCAGTGGCCGATTAAAACCCGGCTATATGGCCGACCTGGTAATTACTAAAGGTAACATTTTTATAGATGGCACCATACACAGTGTATGGCTACAAGGTGAAGAGCGGCAACTCATAAGCCGTGACAGTCACCTATTGGATTTAACCTATCAGATCCAAATTGGCGATCTGACGCTGGACCTTATGTTAGATAGTAGCAACACGGGTAGCGATAAAATTACCGGCACGCTTTCCAGTGGCGAGCAGGAGATAGCGCTATCGAACGTCTCCTATCATGATCAAAGGCTGAACTTTACCGCCGATATGAGCGACGCAGGATTTGAAGGGATAAGCCGGTTTACACTATGGTTCGATAATCAGGGACTTCGCGGACGTATGCTCGACAAGAACAATGCGCAGACACCGATTGCAGGAATACCCACAAAACAGGTTATTGAGGCGCCTGTCGCAGAGGAAGAAACCGAGATATCAATTATCTCCAGGCTCACTAAACCTAATGTCGCCTATGGCATTAAGGGTTCAGTTGAGACAGAGAAACTTCATATCAGTAATGCCACCATCTGGACCTCAGATGCACAGGGGATCTTGGAAAACAGCGATCTACTCATCTCCCGGGGTAAAATTGAGCGTCTGGGTAAAAATCTGTCCACCCCCTCCGGTTACCGGTTTATCGATGCTAGCGGCAAACATCTGACCGCAGGCATTATCGATGAGCATTCACATATCGCCATCAACGGCGGCACCAATGAAGGCTCTGATGCCATAACCTCAGAGGTTCGTATCGGAGATATTCTCAATCCCGACGATATCGCCATCTATCGTGCATTGGCAGGCGGTGTCACCACCGCGCAACTGTTACACGGCAGCGCTAACCCTATCGGTGGTCAGGCTCAGGTGATCCAGATGAGATGGGGCGAGAGTGCCGAGAAGCTCAAATACACCCGGGCACCGGCCAGCATCAAATTTGCCTTAGGTGAAAACGTTAAACAGAGCAACTGGGGCGACAAGTTTACCCGCCGCTTCCCCCAGAGCCGTATGGGGGTCAAATCTCTCTTCAGTGAAGCATTTAATGAGGCCCGCGCCTATCAACAGGATCTAAAAGCCTATAAGCGCCTCAGAAGTAGTGAAAAGCGCAATCAAATAGCGCCTAAGCCTAACTATCGTTTAGCGGCAATAGTAGAAGTACTCGATCAGCAAAGAGATGTTCATATTCACTCCTATGTGCAGTCGGAGATATTAATGTTTTTACGCTTAGCCGAAGCATACGACTTTAAGGTCAAAACCTTTACCCATATTCTCGAGGGGTATAAGGTCGCACAGGAGTTAGCCGACCACGGTGCATCCGCGTCGACCTTCTCCGATTGGTGGGCCTATAAATTTGAAGTCTATGATGCGATTCCGCAAAACACCTGTCTCATGCAAAATAAGGGCGTACTGACCAGTATCAACTCAGATGACTACGAAATGCAGCGACGTTTAAATCAAGAAGCGGCCAAATCTATGATGTATTGTGACATGTCCGCCGAAGACGCATGGAAAATGGTCACCATCAATCCAGCTATACAGCTTGGAGTTGAGACTGAATTAGGCTCTATAACCAAAGGCAAACAGGCAGATATTGTACTTTGGGATCACAACCCCTTATCGGTTTACGCTAAGGTTGAGTCGACCTGGATCCAGGGGAAACCTTACTTTGACCGCAAACAGGATAAGCTGGCTCAGCAAGCTATTGCAGAGGAGAGAGCCGAGCTCATTCAAAAGATATTATCCAGTGAAAACAGCGAAACGACACTCCCGCCCGGAGAGGTGATAGAGGAGAAGAGTGAGCCCGAATGGCATTGTGATACTCAGTTTGATGTTTGGAAACAATCCAGCCAAGGGAGGAGCTCGCTATGAATAACGGACACACTAAAACAGGCTCGCACTTTCCCGGGAAAGTAAGAGGTACTTTAGCCTTTGCTTTAGTCGTGCTGAGCACTTTCACCGTGCCGACTCAGGCACACGACATTTTACCCGCGTCAGCACAGACATCCGCCATTCTCTTTAAGAACGCCACCATTCACACGGCTGTAGATGGAGTAAAGGCCGACAGTGACCTGCTAATTGAAAATGGCAAGATAATGGCCATCGGCAAGGCGCTCGCCGCACCCGAAGCGGCAATTTATGATGCCAGCGGGCGGCATATCTACCCGGGACTTATCGCGCTCGATACCAGTTTAGGTTTGGTCGAAGTTGAGATGATGCGCCCGAGTAATGACAGCCGTGAGGTCGGTGAAATCAATCCGCAATTAGAGGCATTGACGGCTTTTAATCCGGATTCAGAGATCATCCCGACCGTCAGAGTCAATGGCATCACTCACGCTCAAATAGTGCCTCAAGGTGACAGCTTAGCCGGTCAATCGGCTCTGGTATCATTGGATAGCTGGACCGTCGAAGACGCGATTGTGCAGACAAAGGCGGCCTTTCATCTCTATTGGCCAAGACTCAAATCTCTGTCCAGCGAAACGAAAAAAAGAGAGGAGCAACGCAAAGAGTATCGGCAGCAGGTTGCAAAGGTAACAGAGGCGTTCACCGACGGTTATCGCTACTATCTGGCCCATAAAAGCGGGGCTAAGACCAAATTAGATATGCGCTGGCAATCAATGCTGCCCCTTTTTCGAGGAGAGGCTCAGCTGTTTGTCCACGCTAGCACTCAGAAACAGATAGAGGAAGCCGCTGCTCTGGCAAAACACTATCAATTTAAGTTAGTTATCGTTGGCGGATATGACGCCTGGCGACTCGCGGATCTTTTAAACGAGATAGATGCAAAAGTGATCTATACTCGAACTCTAAGCTTGCCGATGCGTAAAGATGAACCTATAGAGATGAGCTTTAAAATTCCCGCCCTGCTCAATCAGGCGCAAATTCCATTTGCATTGGGTTTCTCATCCGACTGGAACAGCCGAAACTTACCTTTGGCAGCAGGACAAACGGTCGCGTACGGGCTGAGTAAGGAAGAAGCCCTTAAAAGTGTCACGCTCGATGCGGCTAAGATATTAGGTGTAGAGGACATGGGAGCTATCGCCGTCGGGTACAAAGCCAATCTGATTATCTCAGGTGGCGACATTCTCGACCCTATGGTGACTAAGATCGAAAAGGTCTATATAGATGGCAGGGACGTCGATCTAAATAATCGGCAACAACAGCTTTATCAAAAGTACCTAAAGCGATAGAATTCTACCTCGAAGGAGTCATAGCAGGCGATCCGCTTGTTTGACTCCGATCTTAATGATTTAAAATCATAAATTGCCAAAAAATGCAGCTTCCAACCCACGTTTATAATGACAGGCCTGAATTATGAAAACGCTTTTGATTGCCCCCTTAGTTTTACTTCTCAGCGCATGTGCCGGCGACTATAAGTTCAATACGAATCTCGATGGTGAAGCCATCGACGAATACTTTAAAGCATCGGATGTCGCCGTGTTTGAAGGCAATACCCACCCCACGGTGCCTTACGAGATCATCGGCTTAGTCGAAGGTGAGACTTGTCAGGAAAGCGCCAATGACGCCCCAGCCTCGATAAGTGAGGCACGTACCCTTGCCAGAAGGGCCGCCGCCGATAAAGGGGCTAACGCAATTCTCATCAAGAAATGTATGGTGTTCGAAGAGCAAGGTCAGGCGTGTTTCAGTAGAGCAGTCTGCGTTGGGCAAGCGATTAAGACACCTGAAGCAGATAAATAATAGCTAACCTGGCCTGGCCGGGTCGTTGCATCCTTATTCCAACACAGTGATCTGTAAAATATGAGCTTTAACTGTCAAATAGAGGCGGTGGCTTTCTGCCGCACTCCTTATAAGCAAAAATTCGGCATTCCGAGACAGCCTGGACTGGTTGGCGCCGCCCGGGGCTTTGTCGAGCTGCAAGCGCCCTATAACCATATCGATGCAGTGAGAGGGTTAGAGCAATACTCTCACCTCTGGTTACTCTTCTCTTTTCATGAAAACCTATCCCAGGGTTGGAAGACAACAGTCAGACCGCCGCGTCTCGGGGGTAACGAAAAACTGGGCGTATTTGCCACCCGCTCGACCTTCAGACCCAATGGCATTGGCCAGTCGGTAGTCAAACTACATAAGATCCATCAGAAAAAAGGCAGCGTTATTTTAGAGATCTCTGGCATGGATCTGCTCGACGGTACGCCGATCATAGATATTAAGCCCTATATCCCCTTCTCGGATTCTCAGCCTGACGCATCTGGCGGCATTGCACACGAAGCGCCACATTTGATTGATGTGGCCTTTACCCAGGAAGCCAGGGAGCAACTTGAGGCTTACAGTAAACTCGAACAATATCCACGTCTCGAAGAACTGATCACCGGAGTGCTGGCACAAGATCCTCGGCCGGCATATAAGAAATCAAAAGCCGATCCTAAGCTTTATCAGGTCGCTCTGTTTGATCTCGATATTCTCTGGCATGTCATCGATGACCGCATCCTGATACACGAAATTAAATCCGGTGTTTCGCTATAATGGAAACAAAAGAAAACATCTTGAATACTCCCGACTATCAAAGCCAGCATAAGAAACGACTCTCGCATATGCCCTGGCTCTACTTCAGTCTCAAACCTAAACTCCTGAGCTGGGCTAAACCCTGGCAGGAGCAGGTTCAGGCCGAGTTTATGGCGCTGGAGACCGTCTCATTCGGTCAGAACTGTTTCATCGCCCCCGAGGTTAATCTTTTTGCCGAGCCGGGAAGAGGTATCCAAATAGGCGATCAGTGTATGATAGCCGCCGACAGTTTTCTGCATGGTCCCATCATCTTAGGCGATGAGATTGCCATCAACCATGGCTGCTCTCTCGACGGCGGCCGCACAGGGATCACCATAGGCGACCAGACCCGCATCGCCAATAACGTCACCATCTATGCCTTCAACCACGGAATGCACCCGGACAGACCTATCTACCAGCAAAATGTCAGCTCTGAAGGTGTCGTCATAGGCAAAGATGTCTGGATAGGCGCACAGGCGGGCATCGTAGATGGCGTCACCATAGGCGACAGCGCAGTCATAGGCATGGGCTGCATCGTCACCAAAGATGTCCCCGACTATGCCATAGTGGCGGGTAACCCGGCGCGGGTTATCGGCGACCGAAGGGAGAAGGTATAGGGATACACCTTTTCATCCTTTTAGTTATCCATCTATCCTTGGTTATTTTATTGATGTTTTAAGACCATAGCTTCAATTTCATCTACCACCTGCCGTGGGCAAAAGTGCATTCCATTATCTGTGACACGTTGAGTGAAGCGAAGCTTGGTGCTACGAACGAGAAGCATGGATTCTGAACTGGCTGTTAGATATGGATATCGTTGCAAGCACATCTGACCGCCATGGATGGTGGAAATGCCGAAAAATGTATGGAACATTTTCGGCCCAGTAAACTCTACCAAAACGTCCATGTTTTGGAAGCCCACAGCCGCAGCTACATCATGTTATTAATTTCTTCGCTTGGTGATCACAATTGGAGTTTACGATTTGTAACTAACTTCTGGGCATTTCCGTATTACGAAGTTCGGCTGACTCTGATATTTCGGATAAATTTTATGATGTCTAAAAGAGGAAAGTCTAAGAATGAATGGACAATTTGGTTAACCCACTACGCTACCTGTTCTTAACTCCGGCGTGATCGAGGCCTTTAGGTAGAGTGCTTACACTTTTAATAACGAAAAATTATCGTTTGAATAAATTATGATAATTTTTAATAGGACCACCTCTTCCATATACTCTCCTTATCGAAACAATACACGAAACAAATTCTTAGAGATTGGAGCAGATTATGAAGATGAATCACGTAGGTATCATGGTTGGCGATATGGACAAAGCGGTTGAGTTTTACACCAAAGCGCTGGGTCTTAAAATTGTTATGAACAACACTAAAGTTATCGAAGAGCGCGAAACAGCCATTGGCCGTATGTGTATTGCTGTATTCGGTGAAGGCTTTAAAGGCTTTAACATCGCACACCTAGTTACCTCTGACGGTATTGGCGTTGAAATGTTTGAGATGAAAGAGCGTCAAGAGCGTCACGAAGTTGATTTCTCTCGCCTTGGTATCTTTCACTTCTGCCTGCAAACTGACGACTTTGCTGGCGCTATTGAGCGTACTGAACAGTACGGCGGTAAAGTTCGCATGGACATTATGCGCTACCACCCAGAAGACGACAGCAAACCAGCACAAATGGTTTACCTGGAAGACCCGTTTGGTAACTTATTTGAGCTTTACTCGCACACTTACGAAGAGACTTACGCTTCAGATTACGAGTAATCTAGCGAGTTTAATCATTGATGAAAGAGGATTGGCCAGTAGCCAATCCTTTTTTGTTTGATTAGGAACTTGGCAAACTTTGGGGCATTTCCAAGTTAGAGGCTGCTCCAAAAAGCTCTAATCGAAGAAAGAACTTTCTCGTAAACCAGCCAGTGCAGATGCGGCTGCGAGCTTCCAAAACATGGATGTTTTGGCAGAGCCCACATGGAAGTGTTCCCGGCGTCTCGCTGAAGTATCTGCACATTCCCTCGCCGGGCAGGCGGTAAACAGCAATGAAGGTACGACCTTCAAGCTCACACTCCAATAACAACGAACGAAAAAAGAAAATGTAATCAGCCTTCATTCGAAGGCTAACAAACTTTGGGGCATAAACGTGTTACCAACAAAACTTCAATCGAAGAGATAGATAAACGGGTGTAAGTGAGCTCGAGGACTTCGATTTCAGAGATGAAATCGCAGAGCGCCCAAGGACGGGTTTACAGCGTACCGAGAGATTACTTACACATGCGCCCACAGCAGGTGATAGATAGCAATGAAAGTACGACTTTCAAACACACCACTCAATACCTACTCAGCCAGAAGTTAAAATAGAAAATGTAATAAGCCATCATTCGAAGGCTTGCTAACTTTGGGGCATTTCCTTACTAGCAAGCTCATTCAATAAAGCTTAACTCGAACGAAAAACAGTGCCATGAACTCTGGTCGCTTCAACCAAACCCAGTTATATTAGTGATTAATATTAATAGAGAGTAATTATACAGTAGACTTATCAGACAAATGCTTCAGTATCAGGATATAGTCTATGTAAGTGAGTAGATGAGTATCCGACTCCATCATTAGTTATCAATCGATTCAACTCGAATGAAGGATTCAAAGGAATGAACATATCATCGCGTTATTTTTCAATGCCAGTGAAACAAGGTTTAACTGATACCTTACCTCTATGGCGAAGATTGATCTTTAATCGGTTATTTGGACTACTGGCAATCCTTTGTGTGCCCGTTTACTTTACCAGCGTCTACCTCTGCATCGTATCAAATCTCTGGTCTATGGCTCTATTTGATACTTTAGCTTATGGCGTATTGCTCTATATATTACTGGTAGAATCGATAAGTGAACGCTACAAATACATCATAGGCTGCCTATTGGCCTATGGCATCGGGTTTGCCTTCCTCATCACTATAGGGCCCACAGGCGCAGGTTTTTTCTGGCTATTTGTATTTCCGCCTCTGACAGCCATACTTCTGGGGAAAAAGGCCAGTATTGTCGCTCAGGTTCTCAATGGTTTTTGTCTGCTTACTGTTGGAGTGGCCTACAGTTCCGGAGCCCTACAGTGGCCAATAACCGAAGGGTACAGCACCTTTATTTGGTTTGTGGTCAGCATCAATTTTATCGTAACTAATGCAATGGTTACCCTATCGACCTCATTTTTACTGGGTAAACTAACACGTTCTTTAGAGGCAACGTTAGCCTCCAGACACGCAACCATCATGGGCCTTGCAAAACTGGCAGAGTATCGAGATAACGAGACTGGCGCGCACCTCATCAGAATGCAGCACTATTCAAATATGCTTGCCACTCAACGCCAGCTTGATGCGAATACACCTGAAGAGCTTACTGACAACTTCATACAAGATATTACCCTCTCCTCCATCCTGCATGATATCGGTAAGGTGGGGATCAGCGATGCAATCTTGCTAAAACCCGGACGGTTAACCCCAGAAGAATTTGAACAGATCAAGGCTCACCCAAGCATAGGTGCGACAGTGTTAGAAAGCTTGCGCACATACGCACCGCAATGCAACTTTATACAGATGGGAAAAGATATTGCAGGTGGACATCATGAAAAGTGGGACGGCTCAGGCTACCCAAAAGGGTTAAGGGGCGAAGCGATCCCCTTATCCGCCCGCATCGTCGCTTTAGTTGATGTCTACGATGCACTTACCTCCCCTCGATGCTATAAACGCCCTTTCAGTCATCCAGAGGCAGTGTCGATGATATCAGCGGGTAAAGGCGCCCACTTTGACCCCAAATTGGTCGAGAGCTTTATCGCTATTAATGAGCAATTTGAACAGCTGTCGAAAGCTTCCTTAGGTGAATTACAGCAAGATGCTGTAGATGAGTTGAATTTTTGCAACCAGGCGCAACGAAATTGTTTGAGGGAAAGTTAGAGAAACAGTACAGATTGCCATCGGCTTTTGCTTAAAGGGAAGTTTGTCATGGACAATATCATCACCAAAGATATCCTACTTATCTCCCATTACGGGTCATCGGCGGCCAAAGGAGAAGGTGTTGAGATGCACCACACATCTTCGTTCCATATAATTGAGGTAACTTGTCAGATAACAAGTTTCAAATATCCCGGTGACAGGATGCAATAAATGACCTGAATATGCAGGTAATTCTTCGGCATTCCTGCACGGCACCCATCGCTGGCGACAGGTAAGAATGAAGGTACGGCCTTGAAGCAAACATCCCAATACCATAGAGCAAATGCAGAGCAACCTTCATTCGAAGGTAACAAAAAGGCCAGTTAAATTTAATTAACCGGCCTTCTATGATTCAGACTCAAGGTTCTAAAACCTTAATACTACTTCTTATCTTTAATATGCGTCATCATACGCTTACGGCGACGCTCTTGACTCACCGTCAGCTTCTTGGTGTTCATCCCTTCAAATGGGTTACCACCATCCTGGAATCGGATCTGAATAGGCGTGCCCATAACCTTCAATGAACGACGGTAGTAGTTCATCATGAAGCGCTTATAAGAATCCGGTAACTTCTTAACCTGATTACCATGCACAACCACAATAGGTGGATTGTACCCACCGGCGTGAGCGTACTTAAGCTTAACACGACGTCCGTTAACCAACGGAGGCTGATGATCGTCTTGTGCCATCTGCATGATACGGGTCAGCATAGAGGTACTCACACGACGTGTCGCACTGTCATAGGCTTCCTGCACAGACTCAAAAAGGTGTCCAACACCGGTGCCGTGAAGCGCCGAGATAAAGTGAATGCGGGCAAAATCGATGAAGCCAAGGCGGCGGTCGAGTTCGCTCTTCACTCTGTCTTTGATCTCCTGATCGATACCATCCCACTTGTTGACGGCAATCACCAGCGCACGACCGGCATTGAGCGCGAAGCCTAATAGGCCCAGGTCTTGCTCTGCGATACCTTCACGGGCATCGATGATCAATAGCACGACATTACTGTCTTCAACGGCTTTCAGTGTCTTAATCACCGAAAACTTCTCAACGGTCTCATGCACCTTACTACGACGACGAACACCCGCGGTATCGATCATGACGTATTCACGTCCGTCTCGCTCCATAGGGATATAGATACTGTCTCGAGTGGTACCCGGAGAGTCATAAACAACCACACGCTCTTCACCAAGAATACGGTTAGTTAGTGTAGACTTACCCACATTCGGCTTACCAATAATAGCCATCTTGATAGGCAGATCCTGAAGACGCTTCTGTTCGGCTTCCGCTTCCTCTTCGGTGTACTCTCTCTCCTCTTCGCCCTCTTCGCCTTCACCATCACGATTAAGGCCAAGTGCTTCGGCGTAAGGTGCTAATGCGTACTCAATCATGTTGGTCACACCGCGCCCTTGCGCTGCAGCCATCTGATACACTTCGCCCAGACCTAAGGCCCAAAATTCGGCACAAGCCGAATCGGCATCAATACCGTCGACCTTGTTAGCGACAACAAAGGTGGTCTTTTCACGGCGACGCAGATGCTCAGCAATAGCCTGATCTGCCGCCGTTAAACCGGCTCTGGCATCGGTAAGGAATAAGACCACATCGGCTTCTTCGATCGCTGCAAGCGACTGCTCGGCCATATGGGTTTCAATTCCCTCTTCGGTACCATCGATACCACCGGTATCGACAACGATAAACTCATAACCAGAGAGATAAGCGCGACCATATTTACGATCCCGAGTCAGCCCAGGAAAGTCGGCTACCAAAGCATCTCTAGTGCGGGTCAGACGATTAAACAGGGTCGACTTACCCACATTAGGTCGGCCAACAAGGGCCACAACTGGAATCATTTTTTTGCCTCTAATCTACAATTTCTTTCAAAAATAATGTTTTTATATAACTAAAAAGCCCCCGGAACAAACTTCCGGGGGCTAAAAATCTATTCAGCTAAAGCTTACGGAAGCGTTATTCTAGCAACTTTTCCATCACGAGTCTGAACATAGATATTATCACCTTCGACCAGTGGCTGGCTAAACAAACCTGAACTATCGATCTGAATACGACCAGCTAAGGTACCGGTACTCTTATTGATAAAGTGTAGGTAACCTTCGAAGTCTCCGACAACAATATAATCTTTAAATACCGCTGCCGATGTTAAGTTACGGTTAGTTAACTCGGTATTGCTCCAGCTTTCTAAACCACTTCGTCTATCGACTGAGTATATACGGCTATGGTCATCGACGAGGAATAAGTTCACACCCGAATCAGCAAGTTCATGGAAACTCGAATATTTACGAGTCCATACAACGCGTCCGGTTCTCACTTCCATAGAGACCAGGTTACCGTTGAAACTGACGGCATATAGGTTTTCACCTATGATCAATGGCTTCATGTCGATATCGGCCATACGGGTAAACTCGTTACCTCCCTTAGGCGTATAAATCGCTTGTTCCCAAGCTGCCTGACCGTTATTTTTGATGACTACCGCGATCTTGCCGTCTGCCGTTCCAACGAAGAAACCACCAGACTCATAGCTCGCAGAACCTGTACCACGCAAGGTCAGGTTAGGCAGTTTAGACTCGTAGGCCCACTGCTTCTCACCGTCATCGACGTTAAAGGCTTCGAGTGTTCCCGAGCTGGTATTGACAACTACAACATCTTCACCGACAGATGGCGCTGACAACAGCTCACCACCTGCGATAACAGACCAGATAGTCTCACCCGTTTCTGCATCGAGGGCACCTAATATGCCGCTCTCTCCACCGATAAACACCATATTACGGGCTGCTGTTACGCCGGCGGCTAGTTTAGCCCCTTTGTTTTTAGCAAGGATGTTGTCCTTAAATGCCGAACTAAAGTCCTGGCTCCAAACCTTTTCACCGGTCTTTTCATCAAATGCAGTGACTTCACCGTATCTGTCGGCGACATACAACTTGTCATAACGCACAGTAGGACGAAGACGCGAGTAATAATCGCCCACACCGTTACCTACGGTCGCAGTCCAGCTCACCTCAGGAAAGACACTCGCCTCAATCTCAGGCAAAGGACTAATCGGCTCTTCTTCTACATCACTGGACGAACAGGCCGATAACAGCCCCAAGCTCAATCCACATGCGAGCAATGTTTTGCACCAAGACTTCATGGGCAGTTTCCTTATGCCTTATTTAAATTATCTAGCTTCATCTGTAAAGCGGGGCTTGATGTCGCTCCACCATTATCTACTGCAGCTTGATAAGCGGCTTTGGCTTGCTCGGCTTCGCCTTTGCGAACCAGGAAATCACCTTTAAGTTCTTCTCTTTGAGCGATAAAAGCAGGATCTGAAACTTGCTCCAGAGTCGTGATCGCTGTCGCGACCTGCCCCTGTTCGGCTTGAACGCGAGCTAAACGCATCGTCGCTACCATAACCAGGCTGGCATCGGGTGCAGAGGCAATCACGCTTTTCAGCGCCGCTTCAGCCTTATCCAGATCGCCGGACTCAACCGCCGCTTTCGCAACGATAAGTGATAGCAGTGATTGATAACCTTTCTGGCTATGATCTTTAGCGAAGTTTTCAGCCGCATTCAGCATAGCTGCATCGGAAGTTGCACTGCCACTCATGGCCTGAAAGGCTTCTGAAGCCGACTCAGATTTCGCCACTTTGTAGTCTGAGTAATAGTTCCAACCAAATAAACCACCGAGACCAACCACAGCACCAACGACTATGGATGTGCCATAATCTTTCCAGAACTGTTTGATAGCATCTACTTGTTGTTCTTCTGTGCTATAAATTTCCACGTATTCTTCCTCTCTAAATCAGTTCTGCAATATAAGTTGCCAAAGCATCGCGGGCAACTAATTCTTGTTCTTTTTTGTCACGCAGATATTTAACGGCAACCTGGTTATTGGCAAGTTCATCTTCACCAATCACTAAGGCCACTTGAGCACCACTCTTATCTGCACGTTTCATCTGCTTCTTGAAGTTTCCGCCACCACAATGACTCATCACCCTCAGATGAGGCAATTCACTTCTCAGTGACTGGGCAATCTTAATCGCTTCAATCTTGCTTGCATCTCCCATCGCCGTGACATAAACATCGACAGTAGCAGGGATGTCTTTGGTTAATTCGAGTGTTTCAAGCATTAACACGATACGCTCGAGTCCCATGGCGAAGCCAACTGCTGGGGTATTCTTACCACCCAATTGCTCAACCAAGCCATCGTAACGTCCGCCAGCCAGTACAGTACCCTGAGCGCCCAGGCTCGATGTTACCCACTCGAAAACGGTGCGATTATAGTAATCTAAACCACGAACCAAACGTGGATTAATCACGTATTTGATACCAACGGCGTCTAAGAGTTCACATAAATGTGAAAAATGTGCACGGGTCTCTTCACCGAGATACTCCATCAGCTCAGGCGCATCGGTTAATAAGGCCTGTACTTCAGGGTTTTTCGTATCGAGCACGCGCAGTGGGTTGGTGTACATACGGCGCTGACTTTCTTCATCGAGCTGCTCTTTGAACTGCTCAAGATAAGCGATAAGCGCTTCACGATAGGCAGCACGCTCTGCAGGGTCGCCAAGCGTGTTCAGCTCTAAGGTCACATGCTCGGTTATGCCTAATTTTTCCCATAAACGGTGCGACAGCATCAAGACTTCGGCGTCAACGTCCGCGCTCCCTATGCCATAGACTTCAACACCGAACTGGTTAAATTGACGGTAACGACCCTTTTGTGGACGTTCATGTCTGAACATAGGACCCATGTACCAAAGACGTTGCTCTTGGTTATATAACAAGCCGTGCTCGTTACCCGCACGTACCGTTGAGGCAGTACCTTCTGGACGGAGTGTTAAGCTGTCACCGTTTCTGTCATCGAAGGTATACATCTCTTTTTCAACGATATCAGTTACTTCCCCGATAGAACGTTTAAAAAGGTCTGTACTCTCTACGATTGGAGTACGGATTTCACTGTAGCCGTAAGCACTGACGGTTTCTCTCAGTACGGTTTCCAGTTTTTGCCATAGAGGGCTTTGGGTAGGCAGAATGTCATTCATTCCGCGAATCGCTTGGATCTGTTTTGCCACGATAAAGACTCGTCCGAAATTAGCTATAAAATTAAAAGCGCCACGCAGTATATCTCTATACCCAAGCTACCTCAAGATACTGAATCCTGCATCTTGAAGTGGTTTGGGTATATAACCTGGCACTTCATTACTAAACGTAAAACTGAGTTCAAACTCAGTTATCAAACACAATAGAGTACCGCGCCGGCCTTTGGCCGACTACCTCATATATGAGTGAAAATTATTTATTTAAATCTTGAGCAGGAATGCGCCCGTTGATTATTGATGCCTTGGCCCTGATCTTAGCCTCAAGAGAGTCGACAATATTATCATTATCGAAACGCTCTTTCTGCCTGACGCCTTCGTCGTAATAGCCACTCTTGCGATTGCCGCCGGTAAGTCCGATATCAGAGACTAACGCCTCTCCGGGTCCGTTAACGACGCAACCGATAATAGAGACATCCATAGGTGTCACTATGTCTTCTAAACGACGCTCGAGTTCATTGACCGTACTTATCACATCAAACTCCTGACGAGAGCACGATGGACAGGCGATAAAATTAATGCCCCGAGAACGAATTCTCAGTGATTTCAAAATATCGAAGCCAACCTTGATCTCTTCTACAGGATCGGCCGCCAGAGAGACGCGCAGTGTATCACCGATACCTTCGGCTAATAACATACCCAGACCCACGGCAGACTTAACAGAGCCGGAACGTAAGCCACCCGCCTCGGTGATCCCCAGATGCAGGGGCTGCACAATCTGTTTTGCAAGCAGGCGGTATGCTTCAACCGCAAGGAAAACATCCGATGCCTTCACACTGACCTTGAACTGGTCGAAATTCAACCTATCCAGAATATCGACATGACGCATGGCCGACTCGAGCAGGGCTTCGGGGGTTGGCTCTTTGTACTTGTCCATCAGATCTTTTTCTAAAGAACCGCCATTAATACCAATTCGAATAGGGATATTCTTATCACGGGCACATTCGACAACACTTCTGATCCGCTCTTCATTGCCAATATTGCCAGGGTTGATACGCAGACAATCGACGCCATATTCTGCGACTTTAAGCGCGATACGATAATCGAAGTGAATGTCGGCGATCAAAGGAATATTAGACTGCTGCTTAATCAACTTAAACGCTTCAGCAGCGTCCATGGTCGGTACTGAAACCCGAACAATATCCGCGCCCACATTTTCCAATGCTCGAATTTGAGCAACCGTCGCATCGACATCTGTCGTGAGAGTATTGGTCATCGACTGCACCGCAATAGGGGCACCGTCTCCGATAGGCACATCGCCAACATAGATACGGGTTGAAGCTCGTCTTTTGATCGGGTTTTCGTTGTACATCTTGTTTACTCTATATATGTCTATTTCATTGAGTCGTCTGGTAACCACCGGGCTACAAACAGCATCAACAGAATCTTGTTCTTCGCAAAGCTAAACCGGGTGCTTATTGCGCCATAGGCAAGGTTAATCTTGCCACTCGCCCGCTGGGAAAGTCACTCAGGCTTACCTGCTCACCATTTAATTTAATGCTTACAGCCTGAGGAGCACCCAGAGTGATTTTAAATGGTTCGACTCCGGAGACATTGAGCTCACTGCCGGCTGTCTTCAGGTCATTAATTAACGTATCACCCTTCGCGTCTTTAACGTTTATCCAACAGTCGCCATTCAGGCTGAGACTCAATGATGACAGGGTTACCGCTGGCTTTTCTATGGAGGCTTGTACATTTTCCATCTCGATGGCATCGGCCTGTTCGGCTCGCTCGATGACATTGTCACTCTGAAGCTCTGGAGACGATTCAGCTTGCGAACTGATAAGGGAGTCAGTTTCTTCCACATGCGCCGGCTCAACCTCGGGTTGTGTCAGTTGAGAATCGGCCATCTCTTCCACGGTGGGCTTCGAAAGGTCGATATCAGACAGGGTATCAGACTTTTGCACCCACCAAAGCACCAGCAGAGCCAACAAGATAAAGGCGATCAGATAGGTCACAAACATCAAACGGCCATCACGGGCCTGTCGTGTGGTTTTGCGGGAAAAACTCTGCATTTCGGGTGCAGAGGCCTGAGGCAACTGCCTGTCCAGGCACGCTTGAATGGCTTTCTTATCGGCCTGAACGATACGAGCGTAATTTTTTACATAGCCTTTAACATAGGTTGCTGAGGCTATTTCGCCGAAATTATCCGCCTCAATATCTTCAACGATACAAGGGCGTAGGTGTAGTTGCCCTGCGATATCGGCAACACTCGCGCCCTGTTTCTCACGGGCAGCCTTCAGTAGTGAACCGAGCGTTTCCTCTTGTTCGGACTCACCTGTTTCAACATTGTTCTCTGCTTCATCCTTGAGCATATCGATTTCTTTTTTAGTCATCAGTGCATACTTGCTCGATACTGCTTAGCCTCTATGGATGCCGGAAACTTTGCTAAAAGCAAAATGCCAAACTTTCTGGCTGCATCTAGATCATTTAAGCCTTGCTCAATTTTTATTCCCAACGTCAAACTCTCCGCGGACTCTGCAACGACTCGATGATAACGTACTAATTGAGCCCTTGCATTGAGATAATCCCCGGTTTCAACGTCGATCTCAGTTAATTCAAGTAAAGTCACCTGCCTTCGCGGATCGTACTTCAAGGCCATGGCAAAATAATTTTTTGCTTTATCTAACTGACCCGCTTTACGGCTGCAGATGCCCAAGTTTTCATAGCTTGATGCCGAACGAGTATATTTAGGCATACGCACAGCCTTAAGGAACATCTCCTCAGACTGTTTATACTTCTCTTGCTGACACAAGAATACGCCAAAGTTATTCATGGCATCACCTGTGGCATCACTGGTTCTTATCGCCTTGCGATAGGATGCCTCAGCATTTTCAAGCTCGCCAACTGTCTGATAATAATAGGCCATCGAGACATGCACAGCCTCAAGATCCGGTGCATACTCGACCGCCTTATCTAAGTTGTATTTGGCCTGCTGGCTGTTGCCTTTTTGCAGATAGGTTAATCCAAGTTGTGCCCTCTGTCTGGCAGCTGACACGTTATCAAACTCCCTTTCGGCCACAGGGACATCTGTGCCGCTATAGGTACGCTCTGATACACATCCGCTCAACAGGCCCATGGCTAACAGGGTAAGGGCTGTAATTTGGGTTAATCCTTGCTTCATTGGCAAGCCTATCTATCTACATAATACAAAGAGTTAGTTTATTGTGACCGAAATCTGACTATCTTGCATTTGTTTTTTCGCTAAACGCTTGGTTCTATCGCGAATATCCCCTGCCAGCTGTCCACAAGCCGCATCAATATCGTCTCCACGGGTTTTTCTTACGATAACCGTAAGCCCATATTCCATGAGAACTTTAGAAAAGCGATCGATACGTGAATTAGAAGAGCGACCATACGGAGAGCCCGGATAAGGGTTAAATGGGATCAGATTAATCTTACAGGGGGTATCTTTCATCAATTTAGCCAGTTCATGAGCCTGATCTGTACTGTCATTGATATGGTCTAACATCACATACTCAACGGTAACACGGCCACGGTTAGCATTGGACTTTGCGATATAGCGACGGATCCCGGCCAAAAACTCTTCCAGCGGGTATTTCTTATTGACGGGAACCAGGACGTCACGCAATTCATCGTTTGGTGCGTGAATGCTCACGGCTAATGCGACATCCAGTGCATCACCAAGCTTGTCCAGGGCCGGAACGACACCAGAAGTCGATACCGTAACACGGCGTTTAGACAGACTAAAACCGAAGTCATCTAGCATGATATCCATTGCAGGGATGACATTAGCCAGGTTAAGCAAAGGCTCGCCCATGCCCATCATCACTACGTTAGTGATAGGTCTTTCACCCGTCTCTTTTTGAAAACCGATAAAATCAGCAACACGCCAAACCTGACCAATGATTTCGCTCACGGTTAAGTTACGGTTGAATCCCTGCTGAGCCGTAGAACAGAAGGTACACTCCAGTGCACAGCCCACCTGAGAAGAGACACATAAGGTTGCCCTGTCTTCTTCCGGAATATAAACCGTTTCGACTTCCTGGCCCTGACCGACATTGATGGCGAACTTAATCGTACCATCATCCGATTTTTGGTAACTGGAAATTTCAGGCGCGACCACTTCACATCGCGCACTTAACTTAGCGCGCAACGCCTTATTGATATTGTTCATCGCGTCAAAGTCAGTCACGCCAAAATGATAAATCCACTTCATCAATTGATCGGCACGGAAAGGCTTCTCACCCATTTCTGTGAATAATGCTCTTAACCCTTTACGGTCAAGATCCAATAAATTGATCTTCTTTTCACTCATTTCGACTAACCTCAACACTAAATACGGAACTAATACCCGTAACGGGGCGGCAAATTATACAGACACCGAGCAATTTTTACTAGCAGCAAGCATTTCTGCATACTTAATGTTAGAATCGACTTGGACTAATATTGGTCTGTAAATGTAATTCCATAAATGATCACCCTCATCGTTATTGTAGCCGTTGCTATCGGGATATCCTTCCTTTGTAGCGTTTTCGAAGCAGTTCTTCTCTCTGTCACTCCCAGCTATGTTGCAACTTTGGCGCATTCAAACCCTGAAGCGGCCGAGCGACTCGGAAAACAGAAAGATAATGTCGAATCTCCACTGGTATCGATTCTCACCCTGAACACGATTGCCCACACAGTTGGTGCAGCCGTAGCGGGCGCTCAAGCCGCTAAGGTATTCGGTGATGAGATGCTAGGTGTATTCTCCGGCGTCCTGACCTTCCTGATCCTATTTTTCTCTGAGATCATTCCTAAGACATTAGGCGCAAACTATTGGCGTTCACTCGCGCCATCGGTTTCAATCGCCCTATTGTGGATGGAGCGACTCACTAAGCCACTAATCTGGATGTCACAACAGGTGACTCAGCTCTTAGGAAAAGGAGATGAGGGTCAATATATTCGTCAGGAGATGAGTGCGATGGCGAAGATAGGACATGAGTCCGGAGAGCTCGACAAACAAGAGTCACTGATTCTGACTCAGATGCTATCGGTCAAAGAGATGCCGGTGAGCGCCATCATGACACCAAGAACCGTGATGTTCAGCCTGTCAGGCTCGCTTTCACAGGAGGAGTTTGCCCTCAAGCACAAGGGCACACCATTTTCTCGTATCCCCATTTACGATAAAGAACCCGATGACGTTATCGGTTACATCAACCGTAACGATATCATGCTTGCCGAGCGAAAAACGCCTCAAGCCCCGATCAGTGAACTGAAGCGTAATTTGGTCGTCGTTCCCGAAACGGCAAAGATTCTGCCGCTGTTTCAACTGCTCATTAAGCGAAATACCAAGATTGCCATTGTGGTTAACGAATACGGTACCGGCGAAGGGATAGTAACATTGGAAGATATCGTCGAATCCCTCTTGGGTCTCGAGATCGTCGACACCAACGACCCGGTTACTGACATGCAGCAATTGGCTCATAAATTATGGGAAAAGCGCATTAAAGATAAAGGGATCCGTTTATCCGATGATGGCGAATTTGAATCTTATATAGAGACACCAAAGCCTTAATGATGAAATCGAACATCTGACTGTGCCTTTCATTGGCAGCAACTTTTGACGGTAATTTGTCAGGTACGACATAAGAAAGGGAAACTCAGGTTTCCCTTTTGCTTTTCTGGCGATATAATCTTCGCCCGATTGAAGAGCTATCCGCTTAGCTGACCCAGGCTGACGCTCCGCCTGCTTTATCGCGGCAATGCCGCCATATACCATCATCAATCGGGATTATATACCCATATTCATAAATGCTTTGACTCTCGTTTCCTGCTCAGACTTTTTTACGGATTGCCATTAAATGCCCCACAGTTACACGCTAAAGCTTGCCCATATCAACGACACTCACTCTCATTTCGATTCGAGTCGGGTGCATTTTTCTGTCGATACCCAGGGAAAGTCTTACGACATCTATAGCCACAGTGGCGGCTACGCAAGGATTCAATATCAGCTTACACAGGCGAGAGAGGAAGCGCTATCTGCCGGACAAGAGTTTCTCTTTCTTCATGCCGGTGATAGCTTTCAAGGCACACTCTATTTCAACCACTTTAAGGGAGTGGCCAACGCGCACCTGCTAAACCTGCTGAAACCCGATGCTATGGTCCTGGGCAACCATGAAGTCGATGATGGCAGTGCACCTATCTTAGCGTTTCTCAACGACATATCTTTTCCACTGCTGGCCGGAAATATGGATATGAGCCGGGAAGCCTCAGATAAGTGCTCCCCTATCAAAGGTCATAGGCAGCTATTCGATTATGATGATGCCAACAACAGAGCAAAAGTTCTGCTAAAACCGCTAAAAGATAAGCAAGTTGCCATTCTCGGAATAACCTTGGATCAGATGGCGGAGATAGCGCGTCCCGATCCCGACATGATTTTTATCAATGCCATCGAAACCACTCGAAATACCGTAGCGCACCTCAAGGCACAAGGCATAGACCATATTCTGATTCTCAGTCACCTTGGGTTCGATCAGGATAAAGTTTTAGCCGAGCAGGTTGACGGTATCAGCCTTATCATTGGTGGCCACACACATACCTTGCAGGGTGAGTTTAAAAACTTGGGGCTAAGCTCGGTTCCCTATGGAGTCCGAGTCAATAATACGGCCATTCTACATGCCGGGAAGCACGCCGAAACGATAGGTATTGCAGACGTTGAATTTAATCAAAGCGGACAGGTTATCTCCCTCGATGGACATAACCACTTCATGCTCGATGATCAATTTATTCTTGAATCTAAGCATGGCATTACCACTTCAGATTACGATGCGATCAGAGCCTACCTGCGCAGTCATCCCGGGATCCGTTGGGACAAAGAGGATACAGTCGTCGCACAGGTGATCAACTCTCAATATCGTCCGGCCATTGAAGCGCTTGAAAAACAGGTGCTGGGCTTTATACCCAGAAACCTGGTTCATACCCGTCTCCCCAGTAAATCCCTTCCACACGGTAGTGAAATTGCCCCCTTGGTGTGTAAGAGTATTTATCATGAAGCGAAACTCATGTATCCCAGAGTCGACTTTGCTCTCCACAATGCGGGGGGAGTCAGACAATCACTCAATAAAGGTGAGCTCACACTTGCCGATGTTGTCGGGCGCCTGCTGCCATTCGATCTATCTCTGGTTAAATATCAGATCAGAGGTCTACACCTCTATGAGGCAATTGAATCGGCCATTAACTCTGCAACCAATAACAGTGTGACCGGTACCGGAGCCGGCAGTTTTCCCTATACTTACGGCTTAAAGTATTGTTATGACGGACGTAAACCTCTGGGACAACGTATTTTGACGCTGGAAGTTCTACGCCAGCCCGATACAGAAGATGAGGCCGATAGGTGGGAGTCAGTCGACAGAAACAGAGACTATTTCGGCGTCTCTTCGGCCTACACAGCTTCCGGTAAGGAGGGATATTATCCATTACTCCAAGCAAGTCGGCAGCAAGCGATTGAGGGACTCACCCTCCCCTCAGCCTTTATCCGTTTCATGAGCCATGAGCAGTCACTCATGCAAGAGATCTTGCCTCAAGTCGAATATATCAGCCACGTCTAGTGCCTGGACGTGAAGGGATGAAAGGTTTGTAGGTTTGTAGGTTTGTAGGTTTGTAGGTTTGTAGGTTTGTAGGTTTGTAGGTCATGATGACGGTCTTTGGCCTGCTAGCAGGCAGACGGCTTCATCTGCGTGATTCGCGGCTAAAGCCGCTCCTACATAGGATCGGCTTTTATGTAGGACCGGCTTTAGCCGGGAACGGTGGCTGCACCTCCGCCCGATACCTTAAAAACCTATTCAAGACTCTTACTCATAAGAAAACCCATAAATATCTGGCCTAGCTTCTCCTGATAGCTCTTATGTTGGACTTTAAAGCCATGGACAAGAAACAGATGCTTAGATAGCAGGGATGCATCGACGGTTAAGTCAGTATAATCTTGCTCTAAAGCCCACTCTTCCAGAGTTTCATAGAGTTTATGACCAACACCGCAATGCTGGTAAGCAGGATGAACATACAGACTGTCTATATAGCCTCTATTGTTAAAGTGAGTCTCAACATTGATAAATCCACAACACTTGGGATACTCGCCTTCAATCATAGCCTCATCCACAACCAACCAGGCTTTGCTTCTCGTTAGCCGTTTATTCCAATGATAGGTCGATCTGGGTTTGGGAGACCAGGCTTGCTTTTGCTCTATCGAGTACACGTCATCATCGATATGACGGATCGCATCATGAAAAATCTGACTTACCGACTGGGCATAACACTTACGATATGGGATCAGGGAGAATTTTGGCTGGTGTGAGAGCATCTGACTTGATGACATAGTTAACGAACATCTTGAGGTCGCTTGGGTACCACTATTATCGCAGCAGATCCGCACAAAAGAAAATGGTGGCGATTACCGAAATAATCAAGCCACCATTTCACCACTTTAAATACGATCTATTGACCGATGAAAAGTAGAACTACTTCTTATCGATACGGCCAACGAATAACAATTCGTCGAAGGTACGGTCCAAAGTCTTACTTGTGAAGTCATTCATCCACATCTGCTCTTGAACAACAACAGTATCGCCTTTGCTCACTTCAACTTGTGGACCCGCAGCCCAAAAAGTTTTGTCTGACTCTTTAATCTGTACGTAGGTGTACCCACCGCCATTCATAGTGTCAACAACTGTACCTTCATGCATAACACCTTGGGCCCATGCGCTAGAGATCCCTAATGCCAGTGTCGCTACAGCAACCAATTTAACCAATTTAGCTATCATTGCCTCTTCCTCTTATGTTTTAGCTCAGCTTTACAATACAGATCATTTAAACATGGAGCACTTAATAAATCTCTAATAAAAGTCACGAAATAACAAACCAATATGCATCTTTTAGATCAAGGTCTCAGAACCCGAGATACGCACTCAGCTTTTTTGAACTTTATTGAGCAGGGGTTGTAGCATCTCCTCCAGACCATTGAGTTTAATCTCATACATCAGAGCGAGTTGCTCACCCAACTTGCCTTGGGGAAAGCCTTTAGAGTGAAACCAAACCAGGTATGGTTCAGGTAGCTCGAGTAATTTTCGCCCGGCATATTTACCAAAAGGCATCTTTTGGTTAATGGCTTCCAACAACAAGTCTTGATTCATATTTACTCTATCACTCTTACATCCAACTATTCACTGTGCAGCATAACTAAGAAACAACAAATCGCAATAGAGGCGTTCATCAAAACACCGAACCCGACCAACTTTAAGCATTTACAGGGTCGAATCATATATATCTTTTTTATCTAAAAATAAAAAATACCAACATTTAAGGAATATATAAAATCCGCAGCCTCTGAAGCGACGCTAAAAAGACAAGACTAAGGCCCGCCATATCCTCGTTAGCATAAGCAAAAAAACCGTAACCACCTGATAACACTTGTATAGATATCGAAAATCATAGATATGAACCGATATGTCAAAATTTTGCCAAACATGTCATTTAGTCAAATAACTGTCGCCAGACAAAAAACAAAAAAACGTCAAAAATCAGGTAATTGACACGAATTTAATAAGTCACTAAATTTGTTTTAACGCTTGATGTACACCACAAGAAAGATGACAGGCACACAGCCTGATTTAATATCGGATTAGATGGCATACCTCTGGTACAGACAGGCAAGCACTTGATGAATGTTCGACAGTAATTAGCGTGAAAGGGGATAGGAAATGATCATATTAGTCGGGGGCGAAAAAGGCGGCAGCGGTAAAAGCTGTTTAGCTCAAAACATCGCAGTGTTCTTAACTGCCGAATGTGGTGCGTCAATCATCATGGTTGACTGCGATCCTCAACGAACGACATCGGATTGGATTCAAGCAAGGAATAACAATCCGGAACTTGCCAGCATCAACTGTGTTCAACTTTACGGTAAGATACGAAACGACCTCTTGAGTCTCGAGCAGCACTACGATTTTGTCATCGTAGACTGTGGTGGCCAAGATAACCTGGCTCTGCGCGCGACCATGTCTGTCGCCTCACATGTACTGATGCCATTACGGCCTAAGCGCCGGGATCTGAAAACCGTCAGCCATATGGACGATATTGTCGCGACGTGCATGATGATTAATCCCAAGATGCGCGCCTCATTTGTTATCACTCAGTGCCCGAGTCTGCCTAATCAAGCCAATCGAATTTTTGAAGCGAAAGATGTCTGTCGAACTTACGACATCAATGTCTTAGATGCCATCACCTATAGCCGTAATATCTACGATGATAGTGAAGAGTCCGGCCTATCAGTTATCGAGATTCAACCGACGGGGAAAGCGGCGGCAGAGATGCGTGGAATTGCCTGTGAATTGTTAGAGGCACAAAACGCAACTGAGATAAGAAACCGTATAGCAACAACCAAGATGAATAAGATGAGAGGTGACTATGGGTCTGGCCGATCTCAAGAAAAGCTCTACGCAGTCTGATCCGGGGACTAACCCGAATACACGAAAGTTGCAGATGTCACTCGATGAGTTTATTGACGATGCGACAAGCTATGCTGCGGGTCACTCATCGGCTGATAAGAGTATGGCCGATGTGATAGAGCTAGCTTCACATTTTAGCGTCCCGGAATCACAGCCCTTTAGCAACGCCATTAGCCGTAGCGAACCTAAACAGGTGATAAAGGTACTCAGAGGTACCGAGCCTTATAGAAAAGCGACATTTACTTTGAGTGAGTCAGCAATATCTCATTTGGCAGAACTGGCCAGTGGTTGTGATGTAGCAAAATCAAAACTCATTCGATTTCTTATCGAACACCATTTCTCACTCAGCGATGATGAGCGAAAAGAGAAGGAGAACTCCATTATTGTGGACTGATTCTCTTGTGGACTCACTCTTGTCGTCTATTGCACCGAACCAGGCAATGACGACATAGATTGAGAAGACAAATTATTCAGTGAAAGTCTGCTCAATTCAACTAACCCTTTTACCCGTTTTTCCCAACCTTCGCTGGCAGCTGACTTTTCCCAAAGAGTACTTTACGAGCTGCCAGATTTTTTTATGCAGAGCTCTATGAAACCTTTGTCTCAGAGAGATAAAAACAAGCAGCGATTGAATTATCCCCAACTTAACCCAATATCGATCAGGAGAGCAAAATAAAACAGAATACTTAAAGGTAGGAGAGAGTAATTAATTGATATGTTAGCCATTACGTTAGTCAGTATCATAGGTATCGCAGCGATATGCTGGATTGCCTCACACTCGTGGCGAGTCGAGCGGCAACGAAAGCTGATAAGCAAGCGAGCATTTCCAAAACGATGGAGGGATATCCTCAAGAGGCGAATGCCCTATTTCCGCTCATTGCCTACCGATCTTCAACTACAACTCAAGCAGCATATTCAGGTATTCATCAATGAAAAACAGTTCGTCGGCTGCGATGGTATCGAGATAGACGATGAGATCCGCGTAACGATAGCCGCACAAGCCTGCCTGCTGTTATTAAACCGTCACACCGACTTCTATCCTAACCTCAAACAGATATTAGTTTACCCCTCCATATTTATCGTCAATAACCAGGAGTACAGAGATGGTGGTGTCATCTCAGAGCGGCAACGGATTCTTTCAGGTGAGTCATGGCAACAGGGAAAAGTGATACTCTCATGGCAAACCACTCAAGCCGATGCCGCCACCCCGGGTGACGGCAGTAATGTGGTACTCCATGAATTTGCCCACCAGCTCGATCAAGAAGCAGGTGATGCCAATGGTGCGCCTCTGTTGAATAGAATGAGTGATTATTCGACCTGGTCTGAGGTACTCAGCGAGGAGTACGAAACATTACGACTCAATGCTCAGCAAAACCAACCATCAATTTTCAGTTATTATGGGGCGACCAGCCCGGCCGAGTTTTTTGCGGTGATAACCGAGGTCTTCTTCGAGCGTCCCGAGGAGTTTTACCATCAGCATAAGAGTCTCTACAAAGAGCTAAGTGTATTCTTCAACCTGGATCCGATTAACTGGCAATAAACCGAAAAATAACCAGAAAGAAATGAAAAGAGTTAAAAAGAGATAAAGGAACTCCGATGACAGCTTCATATAACACGACACCAAGCATACCCTTGCCCACTCGATGGCGCTCTTCGCTTCTAAAACTGCTTACAGCAGTAACATTATTGATAGGAGCAACATCGGTCAGTGCCTCAGAGGGTAAACAATTGAGCCAAGCCGAAGCGCTACTCGATAGCCTGCATCAGTCGGCCGCAGAGGCAAACTGGAACAGATACTTCTCCCTCTACCTGCCCGATGCTATCTTTATCGGCACCGATGCGACTGAACATTGGACCATGTCTGAATTTGAAGGATATGCTCGCCCGACCGATGGCTGGGAATACACTCTCCGGGAGAGAACCTTGGTCCCGCTGACGACACTAAATGGCGATAAGGTGCTGGTATTCGATGAACTACTCGATAGCGCCTCATATGGCGTCAGCCGCGGAACCGGTACTTTACTCTTAACAAGCTCCGGCTGGAAAATTGCCCAGTACCATCTCAGCTTCCCCATTCCCAATGAGATAGCGAAAGAGATCACCGCAAGAATTAAAGCTGCTAAGAAATAGTACTGATTGGTATAAAGGAGTGCCTGATCCCAGCTTCCGGGATCTGACACTTTGAATAGTTAGTATTCTAGTATTGGTTAGTGTCCCATCGCTGCCGATAAGCAGACATTGGCCAGTTGAGAGAAATGAGTGAAGTTATCGAATTCCGACTGGTCGAGTTTGCGATCGGTACTGTCTCTGTCAGCATAGATAATACCGATAACCTTCTGTTCGACCAGTAACGGCGATATCATAAAGCCTGTGGCTGAAGTTTTATTTTTCAAATCATCATCCATATACAGGCGCCACTTGGCCGAACTGGGATCATCCACAAACATGGGCTGTTTCAGCTCAATGCAATCACAAAACAGACACTGGGGCTGTTCGAGTGTGATGATAAACTCATTTTTCATCTGCTCCGCACCATCTCCCAGCACGATACGCGGTTGCAAACGCTTGCGGTTGGGCGAAAGCAGCAAGACGCCACAGCGGTCGACGCCAACCCCGGTAAGAATCCCCTCTAGGGTCGTCGTGATCACCTGGTTGAAATCGGCTTTCACCATAGCGCAATTCGTCAGCTCTCTGAGTTTTTTCAATTGTTCATTCATATCGGGCATACGAACAACGGGGGCATCGACTTTAGCATTAAGATCTTTGGTTAAATGCTTAGGGTTAGGTAGATGTTCGACTAATACCTTAGCGCCATAGGCTTCGGCTAGTTTTTTTGTCGCGTTGCTACAGCGTATCATCCGCCCTTTGAGCTCATCGACCTTGATTTCCAGCATGTCGGCGGTCTGTTTAAGCCTCTGCTGTAGCAGCTCTGCCGGAAGGGGGTCTTGGGCTAAGAGTTCACTGATCTGATTGGCCAGATAGATACTGCGGATCTCCGGTGTTCTCTCGTTGGGGTTACTCAGAGACTTTAATAACACATCCCCTAAGCCCCAGTTTCTCGCAATGCCTAAGGACAGGGTATTAAAGGAGGTACCTAACACCTCGCGGATCATCGCCTTTTCCTGTATCGGGTCCTCACACTCCGCCATAGAAGCATCGAGCTCCACCGCCTCTTCGCAGCCAGTGCTCCAAAATGCACTCTCGCCCAGATGGTAGAGTAGCGAAGCAATAAAGACCTCCTCTTGCAACTCCTCGTCGTGATCTCGCAACATCATCTTGGCTAACATGGCAGCCTGAAACGCTCTCGCCATCAGCTTGATAAGCCTCTGATACACTTCGGGGGTCAAGCCCTCAGACTCCAGCAGGCTACTGAGCAGCTTTGCCGTAATACAGATATTGCGTATGGTATCGAAGCCTAAAACGACAGATGCACGACTCACAGTGGTCACATGGCTGATGCCTTTGCTATAGGTTGCACTGTTCGCCACCCTCAAAATTCGGGAGGTTAAGGCATTATCATGCATCACACTCTTCCCTAATATACTCAAGGATGAGACATCATCTTTTGCCAGCTTCTCTAAGGTCTTTACCGTAGAGCACAATGCCGGCATCTCCTGATCGCTGATGCGTTTGGTCCAATAATCGACTCCCTTCGATTTGGTATTCGATTTCGCATTAGATTGGTTATTCGAAAGCTTCAATTTTTATCTCTGCTCGTAGGTAGTGCTTGCAAGCAAGCTAAATGCGCTCTAATTGACCCTAAGTATAGGCACTGAATACAAAAGTTTGCGTCTAACCTTATTAGAAAGTTAACAATATCAATTGAGATGGCCTGCTCAGGCAGTACATCTGCCTGGCTACATTATGACATTAAAAAAGTTACCACTCCAACCCAAAAAGCAAACACAACCGCAACAAAAACAACCCGGGGGAGTCGCAGGCACAAGCAAACTTTATTTGTTTATATGGGAACTAATACCAATCGGCATCGCGTCATATAGGAGAAAGGAAAAACCCATGCCGCATGTAGGGGTACGGCATGGGGGACAACGGCTGCAAGGCAGCAAATTGAAACTGGTTTGAGATGTGAATTCTTAAAACTGTTTTTCTTCGGTAGAGCCTGTTAATGCCGTCACAGAGGAGTGGCCGCCCTGGATCACATTCGTTACCCGGTCGAAATAGCCGGTACCCACCTCTTGCTGGTGTGCCACGAAGGTATAACCTTTTCTGGCCGCCGCAAATTCCGCCTCCTGCACCTTCTCGACATAATGTTTAACCCCCTCTCCCCGGGCACAGTCATAAGCCAGGTCAAACATGTTGTACCACATGCTGTGAATGCCCGCTAAGGTGATAAATTGATACTTATAGCCCATCTGCGACAACTCTCTTTGAAAATGCGAGATGGTCTCGTCATCCAGGTTTTTCTTCCAGTTAAATGAAGGGGAGCAGTTGTAAGCTAATAGTTGATCCGGAAAGTGCTCGTGAATGGCATCGGCAAATTTTCTGGCCTCATCGAGGCAGGGCGTCTCTGTTTCACACCAGATAAGATCGGCAAAAGGTGCGTAAGCCAAACCGCGGGATATCGCCTGCTCAATTCCGGCTTTAACACGATAGAACCCCTCCTCGCATTTATCTCCCGTGATGAAATCACTGTCATAGGGATCGCAATCTGAAGTCAAGAGATCGGCACCGTTAGCATCGGTGCGGGCTATGACTAAGGTCTCCACTCCACACACATCGGCTGCCAGCCTCGCACTCACCAGTTTTTGTATCGCCTCTTTAGTCGGGACAAGCACCTTGCCCCCCATGTGGCCACACTTTTTCACCGATGCGAGTTGGTCTTCGAAGTGAACCCCGGCAGCACCGGCATCGATCATACTCTTCATTAACTCGAAAGAATTGAGTACCCCACCGAAGCCAGCTTCTGCATCGGCAACTATGGGTAAGAAATAGTCTCTGTAACCCTCATCTCCCGGATTGAGTCCATTGCTCCACTGGATCTGATCCGCACGGCGAAACGCACTGTTGATATTCTCCAGCACCGCCGGTACCGAGTTAGACGGATAGAGTGATTGATCGGGATACATAGCTCCGGCCAAATTCGCATCGGCCGCGACCTGCCAACCCGACAGATATATCGCTTCGATTCCCGCCTTCGCCTGCTGAACCGCCTGACCACCACTTAAGGTGCCGAGTGAATTAACGTAGCCTTTCTTAGCGCCTCCGTTAACCAGCTCCCATAATCTGGCGGCACCGCGTTTCGCCAACGTATTCTCCGGAACCAATGACCCCCGCAGGGCCACCACATCCTCGGCAGTATAGGGGCGGGTGACTCCTTTCCAACGAGGGTTCTCACTCCAGTCATTCTCGATGGCTTGGATCTGCTCCTGCCGTGAAACTGGTATCGACGCCTTATTCATAATCATCTCCATTCACTCACCAATGCTAATGTCTCATTGGCATCCGCAATACGTTAACTAATTAATGCTGAGCCCGGCTAGTTCAGGCTCAATCAAGGGGGCTGCTTGCTTAATGAGTTAAACCACGGCCTTATTGACCGGTTAACATTTCATATCCAGGTAGAGTCAGGAAATCCACAAGCTCATCAGAGGTGGTGATCTGCTCGAGCAAAACTGCCGCTTGTGTATAGCTGCCATGGGTGAACCGCTCCGCCCCCACTTCAAGCTTCACATTCGCCAGTTCCTCTACAAGCATCTCTTTAAACAAGGCTTTAGTTACCAAAGAGCCATTAGAGAGCTTCTGCTCATGTTTGATCCACTGCCAAATTGAAGTTCGGGATATTTCGGCGGTGGCCGCATCTTCCATCAGGCCATAAATAGGCACACACCCATTACCATTTATCCAGGACTCGATATATTGCAATGCGATGCGAATATTCAGGCGCATTCCGGCCTCGGAGCGCTCCCCGTCACAGGGCAGCAGCAGATCTCTGGCGTGAATGGGGGCATCTACATCGCGAGTGATATGTAATTGGTTAACGTGATCTTCACCTATATACTCATTGAAGATCCCCATAGCGGTATCGGCTAAGCCCGGATGTGCCACCCAAGTGCCATCGTGTCCATTTCTCGCCTCAAGCTCTTTATCTCTGCGTACCTTTTCAAGTACCTCTCGATTCATTCCGGCCTCTTTGGCGGGAATAAATGCAGCCATGCCCCCCATGGCCAATGCACCGCGCTTATGGCAGGTCTTAACCAACAACCGTGAATAAGCGCTTAAAAACGACTTATCCATGGTCACGGCTTGTCTGTCGGGCAGAACGCGATCCGGATGATTCTTTAATGTTTTGATATAACTGAAAATATAGTCCCAGCGACCACAATTAAGCGCAACTATGTTAGATCTCAGTTCATAGAGGATCTCTTCCATCTCAAAGACTGCGGGCAGGGTTTCAATCAGGCAGGTACACTTAATCGTACCGGGCTGCAGGCAGAAACGCTCTTCAACGAAGGCAAATACCTTGGCCCACCAGCGGGCTTCCTCATGGCTCTCCAATTTGGGAATATAAAAATAGGGGCCACTGCCTTTTGTCAAAAGTTGACGATAGTTATTATAGAAATAGAGGGCAAAATCGAACAAGGATGCGGGGATAGCCGCCGCGTCAAACTCGACATGTTTTTCGAGCAGATGCAAACCACGAACGCGACAGACTAGTACCGCAGGGGAGTCATTTAGCCGATAATGCTTGCCAGTCTCCGGCGAGGTATACTCAATGTCACCACGCACCGCGTCGCGCAAATTGACCTGTCCCTCTACCACCTTATTCCAACTCGGCGCCAATGAGTCCTCAAAGTCGGCCATAAACACCTTCACATTGGCATTCAAGGCATTAATGATCATCTTGCGGTCGACAGGGCCGGTGATTTCGACACGCCTGTCGGTTAAATCTTGCGGGATCCCACGAACCTGCCAATCACCATCTCTTATCGCACGGGTCTGGGGCAGAAAGTTAGGCAGTTCACCGGCATCGATTAACGCCTGTTTTTTCACTCGGTTTGAAAGAAGCTGTGGCACCTGTGAGGCAAACTGTCTGCACAGCAGTTCGAGCAGGCTCAACGCGCCTTCGGTAAAAACATGCTCCTGCCCCTCGACATGTGCCCCTTTAATAGTGAGCCCATCTCTTATATCCGTCTCAGAGGTACGGGTGGCAGCGCTCTCTTTAAACATCTGATTTTCAAATGCCGATGGTGTAGGCGTTGAATCATTCTGCGTATTATCGGTTACTTCGTGTGTCATCCCTCTCTCCCCCTATGATATAAGGCCAAACAGCTAATTAGGCACCTTGCTTCAATATGTCGATAAACAGCTGGTCTAAATATTAGTTTCAGATGTTTAAATCATTCATTTTGAACAAAAGCTACTCATTAAAGGTTGTATTTGCAACAGTTCGGGATAAGAGACAGAGAGGAATAAAAGTCACAAACAGAGAAAGCGCAAATGGTATTACCACTCACAAAAACACCTACATAACAGCAACTTGAAACAAATACACCACTTCTGTGTCCGAGTATAAAAACAGATTTGGAATTTGTCTGACAAATGAACCACGGCTCACGCCTGTTGCATAATTACGAAATAAAATAAGCAAACGCAAACAATTGATTACAAACAATTCATCAAATGAGATGAAAGTAAACTCTAGTTGCCGTTTTTAATTAACCTTTAGGTTAATTAAAAAAATACATGAAATTCAGTAGATTACCCAAGAGCAAGAAATAACCACATTCAAACAGCCGTTTCAATGTTACGTTTACGTTAACGATAGGCGGTGGTGATTATAACTAATGCTATATTCGGTGCGTGTTTGTCGATCAACATATAAATAAACATTGGTTTAAATGAAAAAAAACCAAAATAAATAGCATTTAGAGTGATTAGAGTGATGATGGTTGATGAGCGACAGGCATGAAGGGGTTACACGCTAACTGCCCACGAATCTAGTTGGTGATGTAGGAGCGGCTTTAGGGGCGATGTTTTGCCGCTATAGTTCTCATAGCTCCTGACGAGCTCGTATCTCGTATCTCGTATCTCGTAGCTTATAGCTTATAGCTTATAGCTTATAGCTTATAGCTTATAGCTTATAGCTTATAGCTTATAGCTTATAGCTTATAGCTTATAGCTTATAGCTTATAGCTTATAGCTACTCTCAAAGACTAACTTTCAACCTGAGTTCTTTCGACAAACTCACTCGGGCTTTCATCCGGCTTCACAATAAAAGCAGGTGCACGCGACAGCCCAATCTCGGGGGTGTATACCGTTACACGGTTTAGCCCATTCTCTTTAGAGTAATTCATGGCGATATCTGCTCTGTGTAGCAAAGGATCCAGGCTCAAGTCGGCACTAGAGCTCGAAGTCACGCCAAAACTGCCGGTGAGGGTAAAGCCACGGCCGGAATACTTAGTGTCCATGGCTTCAATAGCAAGCCTGTGCTGCTCGGCAATCTTCTGAGCATTTTCTGCATCTGTACCGGGTAGAAACAGCACAAACTCTTCACCGCCGAATCGGGTAAAAATATCATTTGAGCGACAATTTTTTAAGATGGTTTCACAGACATGCTTCAATACCCAATCGCCGGTGCCATGACCAAAATTATCGTTAATACGTTTAAAGTGATCGACATCGAACATGATCACACTGAACTCGAGTGACTTAAACGTATCTTTAATATAACGGTTTTCTGCCATGTTCTGTGCCGTGCTACGGTTTAAGATCCCGGTTAGAGGATCGTTTTGAGCCAGCTTCTTGTATTTACGTTTCTGACCGCTTATGGCAATGGCGAACATGGCCAGAAGTACGAAGCTGCCGCCCACAATTAACAACCCCATACGATCGTTATTGCGCTTTAACGCTCTCATCTCCTCTCGTGCGGTATAGAGCTCACGTTCATGGTTAAGCATGTTGATCTCACGACTTTTTTCACCGTTTTCAAACTTGGCCATCTGGTAAGCATTCGCTTTGGCCTTGGTGTCATCGAGAAGGGTATTAGTAATATTCTGATGTTGGCTCAGGTATTGATAAGCCAGTGCATGCTCGCCACGTTCACTGGCAAGCCCGGCCAGCACCTTAGTCGCTCTCTTCTTGTAATTGAGGTTAATTGGCTCATCGGGCAACGCCATCACTAAGCCGGCATACTCTTGCGCCTTTTCGGTTTGCAGCAAGCCCAGGTAGGTCTCACTGAGGAGAGAGTGAGTACTGTCAATCTCAATCTGAAACTTAAAATTACGATACTCCTCTAATGCCTGAAGCAGATAACTCTCAGCAAGTGCGTAATTTCCTTGCTTTATTGCCACATCGCCCAACCCCTTTTTAGACATGGCGACTATGACTGGTAAATTATTTAGCTGGCAAAAATCGCGGCTGCTTTTAAATCGGCTTTCGGCCATCTCCAGCTTTTGTGTTTTCAACTCGGCCACCGCTAAATAAAGCAGAGAGTAACACTCATTCTTGACGCTGTTACCTTTACTAAGCTGTAACGCAAGCCCTGCATACCTAAACATCTCGCTGTAGGCTTGCAGATCTAAATAGAGGTTAACTAATCTCAGATAGGAGCTGGTTTTTATTTCGATATCTTCCAACTCCTCTATTCTGGAGAGGTTAGTCGACATCACATCCAGGGCCTGCTGATACTCGTGTAAGCCTAAATAGGCACTCGCCTGATAGAGATAGACTGAGTTGAGTAATTTTTTAGGCGGGTTTAAGCTCTCGGCCTGCTTTAATGTTGTAATGGCATCGGCGAATCTGGCGCCATACAGATGTTGCACACTCTGCAAGATCAGCAAACGGGAGTACTGTTCAGAAGTTAGTTCATCTTTTACAGATGAGAGTTCCTCTATCAAAGTAAGTGTGCGATCGGGCTTAGAATGCACAACCTCACTAAGTTCATCTAATTTTTCATTGTATACGTCAGAGGCAGCCACCACAGTGCTTGAAAACACCATGATGACTATAAACAAAACAACAGTATTTAGAACTTTCATTAAGTCTCTGTATTACTTTTGATCATTAGGGCTGGCAATAATCATATAGGTTTTAGCTTCCACGCTTTCTCCTGACAGTGATTTTATCTTCTTGGTATCCCCTGACATGACGGTCTTGATCTCTTCATCCGTTAGGCCGTTGGCCTTCATCACACCTTCAGGATCTTGCTTATAGGCATCCATCAGGTCGGAATCGGTACCCAACTTCTCGAAAAAATCATTAAAATTTGACATCTATACTCTCCTTTTTATAAACGTACCATCTCAAAGCGTACTAAAAGTGCATCTTGCTAGCGCACATATTGGTTGTTGTTATCGGTAAACAGGCTTTGTACTTTTTTCTTACTCTTACTCTTACTGTTTCCCTTGGAGTTTTATCTTTTTCTTTCGCTTCTGACTCTACTCTTTGTTCTATGCCGTGTGAGGTTTACCTTGCTTGTTTTCATTTTTAATCAGCACGACAATATTTTAGCTTAGAAGCTTAAACTCAAAGGTGCATTATTTTTACCCTAAATCGGCTTCCGAGATCCCCAATTTGGCCAAAATCTCAGTATTAAACGCTAACTCTCGACTCGGCGGGATCAATAGAGTGCTGATAGGGGTTAACTCGGCAAAAGGCAAATTCTTCAACGGGAGTCTGTCGATACGAGGGCTTTGCACCGGCAAATTTGGAGCCTCGTAGATCACTATCTCATGCTCCAGCGGATACCATTCACTCAGCTGCTCGACCAGTATCTGCAGACGATCCGATGAGGTACTGAATTTAGTCAGGGTATGTTCACCCGCGATCCCTATCTGCCAAAGTAACAGGTGTGTCGTCGGATCGGGCGTATGCCTGTAAAACATAAACTGGCTGGCCTCGAAACTCTGATGACCCGAGTTTCCGGGATCGATACCCACGTCTGCCCATAAACAGGCCTCGGCGGAGATCCCCGGCTCCATCTTTGCGCTGTAGCCCTCATCTTTCGCCTGCGCTATCGCAAAGTGAGACACACAGGCAAACACACCGGGATGACCATAAAGCGCACACACCACTTTTTTACCCAGGCGAACCTCATCCAGTATGGCTTGAACCATCTGAGCATAGGTATCGCGTCGATTCTTTACCTCATCGCCTTGAGCGTAATAGGGTTGTAAGCTGCGCACATCCTCGTTGAGTGTTTCAAGCCAGTGCTGCGCGAAGCCATCGGGAACCAAAGAGAACACCACATCGGCATTTTCTATATAACTCTTACTCAGTATGCTGATCTGTCCAGCCAGATTAAGCCCCGTACCGACACACACTAATGTTCCTCTTGGGACCTCTTGCTTCTTATCCGTTGGCACTGGCGTCATCCTATTCATCCTATCAAGGCAGAGTCATCCTGATTATTTTCATAACCCGGGTATTTGTGCATAATTTTCAAGCGTTAAACTACATTCTCATAACTTTCTTAACACTTTGCAAGCGGTTATTGGCCGTAAAATAATTTGAAACAGATTTCCCTGATATTACTCAGGTTTAAGCATTTATTACTGGAATACTCAGTACGGATACTCTGTACGGAATATTCAAAAGATGAGGAACTCTTTAACTTGAGCCGCTTTCAGGCTCAACCGCTACCCGGTTGCTGACAAAACATGACCTAAATTAACCAGGTAACGAAAAACACCCGGCAACGAAAACAACAGTCATAACCATATTGAACCTAAATAGCCGTCTCACTGAGTTCAAGGAACAAAAGTTAACTCCGGAGGTCGAATCTACAAGATTGAATGTGATGCTCGGTCGAATGCCATGTTAATGCCGTAAAGTGGCCGTCGAGATTCGATCCATTTAAAACAAATGACTTTTCATTGAACCTGAGTACCGATAGCCCTTGTCAGCATAGGGAGTGCTTGGGTATGATGGCCAGCAGATTTTTAGGAAGTAGCGTATTCAATGACAATTAAAAAGCAAAGTCTTACCCTTTTGGGCGCAGCTGCGCTCTCGTTATCGCTCAGTGCCTGTAGCGTTTTTGACTGGCTGATCTATAAGCCGGATATTCCTCAAGGTAACTACATGGAAACTCAACAGGTTGAAAAACTGCGTATTGAGATGACCAAAGAGCAAGTTGAATACATTCTGGGCCGTCCGGTGCTTCGTGACAGCTTCGCCGATGACACTTGGTACTATGTATACCATTACAAGAGTGGACGTGATGCCAGCATCACACATAAAGAGCTGATCATACATTTTGAAGGCGACATGCTGACAAAAGTCGATGGTGATTATGAGTTAGCGGAAGATTTCAATACGCCACTTGATCAGAGCCGTCTACCCGATGCTCCTCTGACAGGAATCGATGCCGATCTTAATGAAGACAGTGAGCCGTTGATCCCTGAGCAGCGCCCGGATAGCAAGCCTTTGGTTGAAGAAGTTCAGCCGAAATCACAGGCTAAAAAGAAGTTTGAATAACTTCCGGTAACTGTTGTTAAAATCCCAGGCCTCACAGCCTGGGATCAAAACTATTATTTGTTAAGACGTTAGTTAAAACGCTAGTTAAAATATTAGTTAGACCTTTCCGCCAGTCTTCTTATTTATCCGCCCCTCATCTTTGGCTTTTTCGGCTCTCTTACGGCGCACATCTTTAGGATCGGCAATCAGTGGACGATATATCTCAACCCTCTGGCCCGGCACCAACACCTCGTGATTTTTCACTAAACGACTGAAAATCCCCAGCTTAACGTTTTCGAGATCAATCTCGGGAAAAAATGCAGCGATTTCGCTCTGCTTTACCGCCTCTATACAGGTAGTGCCAGGCGCAACCTTGATCTGAATTCGTTTCTGTTGTGTTGGCAAGGCATAGATAACCTCTACCTCAAAATTTTCTTGGTCTATATTCATCAATCTTATCTCTTAAAAATCTCAGGTGCTGAATGAGGAGCTTAAGACTTAGTACTATCAGTAAGAAACTGGCAATATATAATCGGTAATAAATACCGAGTCGTAAATAACTATCTAGTAATAAGTATCTGGTAATAACTATCTGTATATAACTATCTGTATATAACTTTGGCTCTACCGGTAAAGGCTGTCACCATTGAAGCCATCAACTCTTTGAAAATTTTACCGAAGGCCATATCGACCAAAGAGCTGGAAAACTCAAAATTCAACTCGAAATCAATTTTACAAGCATCTTCAGTCAACTCGGTAAAGCGCCACTCACCGACCAGATGATTAAAGGGACCATTCTCGAGTGCTAACTGGATACTTTTTCCCGGGATAATTTGATTTCTGGTCGTAAAAGTTTTGCTGATCCCCGCCTTGGAGACATCTACCGAAGCCAGCATGGTTTCGCCATCGAACTCCAACACCTTGCCACCGACACAGCCGGGCAGGAACTCTTTGTAAGATTCAACATCATTAACAATTTCATACATCTGCATTGCGCTAAAGCGCACTAACACGCTGCGGGATATTTGTGGCATTTTAACTCTTTGACCTGATAACAGTGGCTGTTTATATTCTCTATTGATGGGATTTTAACACGAACCTCAGAAAACACATATTTCCAGCCAGACAGGCCAAAATACTCAGTTCACGGCATAACGCACGCTGAATATGTACAAAAACCAATCAAACCCACGACAATTATAAAAAATCATCGAATAATTTGGTGGGAGCAATTCCAAAAAATGTATCGCCGAGTATAATAGCCAGCCTATGGCTAAGAAAAACGCAAAAAAATCAAAAAACTCCTCCGCATCTATTGCGCGTAATAAACGCGCGACATTCGACTATAAGTTCGATGAGAAGATGGAAGCAGGTCTATCCCTAATGGGATGGGAAGTGAAGTCTATTCGTATGGGCAAGGTTAACTTGTCTGAAAGCTATGTATTTATGAGAGATGGCGAAGCCTTTCTTTTCGGATGTACCATAGCCCCATTGAATACCGCATCCACACATGTTGTCTGTGATCCAATGCGCTCGCGTAAGCTGCTACTTAAACGTAAAGAGTTAGATAAGTTGCAGGGACTCGTCGATCGTAAGGGTTACTCTATCGTACCAATCTCTATGTATTGGCAAAAAGGCGCATGGGTAAAAATTGAGATCGGTCTTGGTAAAGGTAAGAAAGAGCACGACAAGCGTGACGATACCAAAGACAGAGAGTGGCAGATTGAAAAGGCCCGCACCATGAAAAAGGCGGTTCAACAGTAATTTCAGTACCGTACGAACATTAGAACGTACGTATATCGAACAATCGGTTGTAAATGCAGTTTTTATCCTTGGTAAACGAGATATGACGCGTTACAATCACATTGTACTTGGGGGCGATTTTGGATTCGACAAGATTCTCGAAACCCTGGGAGCATGCCGAGGGGCGGTTGGCCTCGTAAAAAGCCGCACAGTTATAGTTGCAAACGACGATAACTACGCTCTAGCAGCTTAGGCTAGCTAGCCATCTTGCTCACGTTTCTCAAATGGGCAGAGTATTAAGATGGTCACCTTTACATTTGATAGCGAGGGAACCACGTTCAGGGGTGAACCGCGAAACAGTACTGAACTCGCCAATTACAATCCTGTCTTTCGGAGTGTACTTGGTTAACCAATAGAGAGACTAAGCATGTAGCGCCTTGGATGTAGGCTTTTTGGACGCGGGTTCGAGCCCCGCCGCCTCCACCAATTCTAAAAAAGGGCCATCAGAAATGATGGCCCTTTTTTATGTCAAAAATTTGGAAGTGACAGCCAAATATCGCTGCTACTTATACTTCTTAATGCAAACCACAGGTTAAGAGTAAGATGGTCATCAATTAAATCAACGAATACAACCAGGTTCCCAGCCTGTAGATGTCATAGAGGAAGTAACAGAGAAGAAAAAGCGTGCCAATCTGAATCAACTTGTCTCGCCAATCTATGTTTGACAGAAAGTCTTCAACATCCTCCTCTATCGATTCACCTGACTGGCTTATCTCATCAACTCCTTTTGCATCAACTCCTTGTATTCCGAGCTTGGCTGCATCAATTGGGTTAACAACAGAGTTGACCGCATCTTGTTGGGCAGCCCTCAACGCCAAATTTTCTAACGTCAATTTATCATTCTCAAGCCGCAGCTTTTTCATGCTTCTCACCTGTATAGAGAAACCGATAAAACCAGCCAACGGAACTAAAATAGCGATAATTACAAACCAAATGATTTCCATATTCATCTCTATAGCTTCATCCTATGTGGAGAACCAATATTTCTACATGTCGAGCACATCAAAATTCTACGAGTGTCGATAGCCGTCATCAGTCACAGGCACCTATCTATAATTCTCACCGCTCTATAATTTGCACTTTAAGATAGAATAATCACCTTCGAGCAACAGCATTCTTTCTCTTGATATGCTTTACTGTAGCAGAACTTTTGTTCACTTTAACCACTAAATTAATCAAAAAAGTTCAAGACGTTAAAACAAAGTAGGTGACAGCCTTGTTGTATTGATTGAGGCTTTTATCCCCCCTGTGATTCGGACTTAAGATTCGAAAGCAGTAACACTATTTATAAGGATATTGGCATGATAGTTTTGTTATCGGGAATGGCGCTGTTTATCGCTATTCATCTATTTCCTACTCAGGTACAAGCTCGGCAAGCTTTGATCGATAAATTGGGAAGAGTTCCCTATCTGGCGCTGTTTTCCACCATTTCACTTATCGGTTTTATGCTAATCATCAATGGCTTTGGCATGGCCTCTAAGGAGCAACTCTGGCAACCACTGACTTTCGCCAGGCCACTGACTCATGCCATCATGCCACTGGTGTTTATCTTGCTTGTTTCTGCTTACCTCAATACCTATATACGTGCAAAACTCAAACACCCAATGTTGATTGCCACCTGCTTATGGGCCTTAGTGCACTTGCTTGCCAACGGTGATCTAGCCTCCAGCGTAGTATTCGGCGGGTTCTTTCTCTACGCCTTAGCCGACATCTTACTGGCAAAAACCAGGGACACTATCGTGCCCAAAAGTAAACATCCTAAGGCAAAGTTCGATGTCATCGCTGTGGTGGTTGGACTGATTGTTTATGGTTTGGTGCTGCGCGGCCACCAAACACTGTTCGGTGTGTCCGTGATCGGCTGATGAAATGATGGACAGATAAAATGGGGGGATTTCCCCCCCGTTATGGGGTACTTCTGATAACTTAGGCTATTTAACTACTTAAGCCCTTGATAACTTGTCCGGTAAACGAGGAACTTAAGCTGGTTCAACAACCTTCAATCACAACCTCATAGACCGGCGCAGCTTTGGGATCGTCCTGACTACAGGTATCAGGGTTGGTGGTACCGTAGGCTTGCTGGTACATAAAATAGCATTGGCTGGATTTTATATCACTCTGGTTAAAGCCAAAATAGACCTTATCGAGGCTCTCAAACTCATAACCTAAACGGTCATCGCTATAGTTTAATCTCTTAGCTACATCGGTGTTATCAAGGTAACCGCATTTCAAACGAGTTTCGTAAACGCCATCACCGTCAACATCAACATCGGTAAGGTCGCCACGGACCGATACCGGCTGAGCCCGGTAACTGGATAGTTTGGACAAGATATACATCTGCTTATTTGCTTCTGTAACTGAGGCGCCAAATTGTTGCAACACGGCATCTTTTGCATCACCACTCAAGCTGATAAATTTGGCAGAGGCTGTCACAGCCAGCAGCCCCAAGATGACAATAACAACAACAAGCTCTATAAGGGTAAATCCATCCGAATTTGAGTACTTCTTCGAGCCCATTCAATTAACCAATAAATTCCAGAATTTTCAAGTGGCTAGATTTTGCACATGATAACGAAGTAATTCAAGCTAAATGGATGATGAGAAAGATAAATACAGATCTACCTCTCGTCTTCGTATCGCAGATGTTCTCAGTCTACGCCTGATAATAAAAAGGCTAACCAATTTGGGTTAGCCATTTTCTCTGACTCTCAATGATATTTTCAGAGGCGACAAAGCTCAGTGAACCTCTGAATGATTCATGGGCGGAAGCCCAAGCCTTTTCACTTTAAACTCCGAGAGCCTGTTCCAGAGTGACCAGCCAGCACAAGCAGTCCTGCCAGGATCCCCAGGTTTTTAATGAAGTTTTGCATCTCATGGGCGCCCTCGATTCCGCTGTAGTTCCAAAAATCATGTAAACTGACATTGATCACCACCACAAGCAGTGCAAGCAGTATCGATGCAAGTGCTGTATAGCGGTTCATCAGTAGGGCGATGGCGGCAACGATCTCAAAGACTGCCGCCGCAGCCAGCAGTTGAGGGATCATGAACATCCCATGGGCTTCCATTAAGGAAATATGCATATCCCAGCTGGCAAACTTCATGATACCGGGCAGTAAGAAATATAGCGCTAATAACACCCGTCCCACAGCCACTAATCTTTGATTCATCTTCTCACTCTCTCAATGACCTGTATGAATTATTTACTAATATTAATGCCCTGATTCATATATACAGAGCATAAACTAAGGTTAGATGCTCTCGCCACTTACCGTTAGTGCCACATCGATATTGTTACGCACCGCATTTGAGTATGGGCAGACAAGGTGCGCGCTCCTCACTAAGGCAACTGCTTGCTCTTGAGGCAACTCCAGCTCCACGGACAGGGCAACGGATAATCCAAACCCGCCCTCTTCTCTGACTCCAATTCCCACGGTTGCAGTTACCGGCGCTAGAGTTAGGGCCAACTTACCTTCACGGGCAACATGCAGCAGCGCGTTCGAGAAGCAGGCACTATAACCCGCGGCAAAAAGTTGTTCCGGATTGGTCGCCTCTCCTGAGCCTCCCATCTCTTTTGGGTAGCTTAATGCTAAGGCAAGTTTGCCATCATCTGTCGCGACATTGCCATTACGTCCTGCGCTAGCTGTTGCTTGAGTGCTATATAGTGCTTTCATTGTTTAACTCCGTAATTACTGAAAGGTGCACATTTCCTACCGTTTCCGACAAGTTTTGCCGATAAGACTACTGGTAAAGATTGTGCGCAACTGAATTAAGGCAATTTATACCACACCAATGGATTGCAAGCAAATCAATTGCACGCAAATTAATTTCACGCAAGATAACTTACATTGATACAGCAACAGATAATGAAGTAACGAAAATATCATCACAGAGCCGATACGGAACGGTGTTTTATTCAGCACAGGTTAAGGGCATATCGACTAACCTTGAATTGAAAACATAGGGTTCCAGAGATAGGCTTCCAGAGGAGAGTCATGAAAAGGTTAATTATCGGCGTCTGTTTTTTACTAATCTCCGCTGTCGGTTTCGCGGATGAGTTCAATCGCGAACTTTGGACCCTGCAGCATTCTCAAGCTCAAGCCGCTATCGTCTCAAGCCACGGATACCAGAAGATGAAACTTGTCGACACCGGCAAAGGTAAAGCGGTGGTGGTTTTTACTCACCTTGACGATCTGGCCTACTGTGGTGGCCAAGATGCCCTGTTTAAGCCTATTCCCACCCGCATAGATGTCGAATTGGAGGTCAATAAAGCATTACAGCTTATGTCTGTTCCGGCATTAATCGGATGCAACCAAGGCGTATCCTTCGCAGAGGTGAACGGGAAAGCCAGCATGAAACTCATTGGTATGATGCAAGATGCTGCTCGGGTACTATTTTATGATCAAACCTTTACATTAAACGGATTCGAAGCTGTATCCCAAAAAGTGATCCACTGACCCGGTAGTCTATACTGATCCTTGCCTCCCCTCCGCATGATGAGGGACGAATACAAAGCGTCACATCAATTCTGTTGAAGAGTGATCAGGGATCTGTTTATGCTCAAGGGAAGTTTACTTTATTTGCTATCGTTTATTGGAGCTGAATATGAACTATCAAGTTTCAAAACACTTTATCAGTACCTCATTTCTCTTACTCATCTCTCCCTGGGCAGGTGCGGGGCAGTGGCATCTGCAGGTCGATAATGACTTTGTATTCAGTGATGACGGTAACTATACCAATGGCTTAGTGCTGGGTTGGGAGAGTCCTCCAATGCAAAGCCTGAATGACGCCGTCCTTCCTATACGTTGGCAAAGCTTATTCAACTTCGGGCAACACGATGCACTAACAGCCTGGGGACTGAAACTCTCACAACAGATGTGGACTCCGGGTGAAATCAAGATTTCGACTCCCCAACCCTATGACCGCCCCTATGCCGGTTATTTAGCGCTCGAGAGTCATACCGCAACCTATGGTGGGAGATGGGCTCAGAAAAACTGGTTATCACTTGGGGTGGTCGGCCCCGCTTCCGGCACGGATCAATTACAGAACATGTTCCATAAGCTCACACCATCATCAACACCCAAAGGTTGGCAGCATCAGATTGAAAATCAGTTAACACTTCAAATTGCCTACGAGGTAGACGCACTTCTCCTCCGCCAGGATGCATTCAATAGCACCACCACAGGTAAGACCGAGTGGGAGCTTAGTGGACTCAGCCACTCACAAGTCGGCAATTTTCGCAGTGAAACGGATCTTGGATTAACCTTCAGATGGGGAACAAATTTAGCAGATTCATTTGGTCGATTGAGCCAGCATAGTGGCCAATTAGGAAACATATCGGCTACCGCTGAATCCAGCAGCTGGATGTTTTTCACCCGCGCCTATATTGGTTATCGGTTCAATGACGAAACTATTGATGGCTCCCTTCCCTATGAGTCCTATATTGAAGTTGAAAACAATCAGGCTGGTATTACCACAGGCTTTATCTGGGCTCGCCCCTCCTGGGCACTTGCATGGAACTTTAATGCTTACAGCAAAGAGCACCAGAGCGATACCGATAAATGGCATGGTTATGGCTCATTAATCGTCATCTGGCGGCTTTAATAGCAAAATAATATTCAAGCATCTAACCAGAAGCGCTACCTGCGAGAACATTCATACTCTGCTGATAGTGAAACGCACTGAATGGCTTTTCTGCTGATAGTGAAACGCACTGAATGGCTTTACTGCTAATTTGTTTACGAATAGTTATTTGCTCAAAGTTTGCTAATAGCTTTTTGCTAAAAGTTTTTTGCTAAAGGTTTTCGTCACAACTTAACTGAATCGTGGCCGGTACGACTCTATTTCTTCCCAACTCTTTCGCGCGATAAACCGCCTCATCGGCACGTGCCAATAGTTGCTCGAAAGTCTCTTCATTAGGTCTAAGCTCTGCCACACCGAAGCTGGCAGTAACTGGGATCCCTGCCGGCATCAGCTTTTCAATTTTATCCCTCAACATCTCAGCCTTTTCCTCGGCACTATCTATTGAGCAATGCTCAAACAGGGCGACAAACTCCTCCCCGCCGAAACGCGCTACCACATCCTCTTTGCGATTACTCTCGGCTAAAACTTTAGCAACGGCTTGCAATACACTATCTCCGGCCTGATGACCAAACTGATCATTGACCTGTTTAAAGTGGTCGATATCTATCATTAGTATCGACAATGGATTGCTGTGACGGATAGATTCCGCCATTTTTTGATTTGCTGCTTCGATCAGAAAATGGCGGTTATAGAGCTGGGTAAGTTGATCGTGCAGCGCCATATTGCGCAGTTCATCACTCTTTTGTTTTAACATGATCTGAGTACTTACCCGGGCGGTAACGATAGCGGGACGGATAGGCTTAGTGATGTAGTCTACGGCCCCGAGTTGTAATCCATACTCCTCCTCATCATCACTGTCTCTCCCGGTGACGAAGATGACAGGCACATGCTGGGTATGTGGATTAGCCTTAAGCTTCCTGCATACTTCATAGCCATCCATTTCTGGCATAACCACATCCAACAAGATGAGATCTGGCAAAGGGGCTGTCCGTGCGAGCTCGAGACATCGCTGTCCATTCATTGCAATTTTTAGCCGGTAGTCTTTTTTTAAACACCCTGCCAAGAGTTGAATATTGGTCCGTGTATCATCAACGATCAAAATGGTTGGTAAGTCATTCATTAACCAGGTCCTTGTTGAATTCAGAGCGACTTTCAATTAGCGATTTTTTTAGCAGCCTTAATGTTGCTGTGGCCTCGGCATGCTCGAAATCGGCCAGTTGATTCACTAGCTGGTTACAGAGTTCCTGCGTGGCTTTATTTTCGGTTGCCGTCTTTAAACAGGAAAAATCGTCCACATCGATATAGCTGCCATCATCGAGAAGGTTACCAATATCCTCCAGCATCAGATTTAACGCGTCGTCGCTCATGCATTTATGTTGCTGAAGTTGCGGGACATTGGTAGTTTGAAAGTCCTCGATACAGGCTTTCAATTCGCTATAGGCCAAATTAAAAGCAGGAATAGCATTCTTAATCGAATTGATATCGAAAATTTTTGCCGCAGACTCAATCGTTTCGGCCTCTGCCCGCAACATTTCTGCACCAACATTCGCAGCAACGCCCTTCACAGTATGTGCCGACTGCCTGATCTGCTCGATATCTTCACTTTCTGCTGCAAGTAAGAGTGAATTTACCCTAGCAGGAATATCCTCCATAAAAAGGGTCACGATTGAGTTAAACAGTGACTCCTTTCCCATGGCTCGCTTCATTAAGCCCTCTCTATCCCAGACTTGGACTTCACCAGCTTGAGCGTCTTGCTCATCAAGTATAGAGGCCTTTGATTCTACTGGAGGAGAAAACAGATCCGCTTCAGTTTCCCTTCCTCCAGCATGACTAGCTGTAAGCCATTGATGTAGCTTTAAACCTAGTTTGTCTGAATCGATAGGTTTAGAAAGGTAGTCACTCATTCCGGCATCTAAACACTTCTCTTTATCTCCCATCATGGCATTTGCAGTCATGGCCACAATAGGAATATCAAGATACTGTTCGCCTGCATTTCCGGCTCGGATCTGTCTGCTTGTCTCGTAGCCATCCAACTCGGGCATTTGACAGTCCATCAATATCAGCGAATATGGCTTGCTGCCGCCTTGCCGCAATTGTTCTAATGCCAAAACGCCATTGTCAGCAACCTCGGTCGATATACCTAAGTCTTCTAAAATCCCCTTGGCCACCAGCTGGTTGACATAATTATCTTCGACTAAAAGAATATGAGTATTCTGGGGCCAGGATAATTCCCCCTCCTTAGCATGGTTCAATGATTGTAAATAATGATGAGTCACCAGCGGCTGAGCCTCTTGCAGTGCCTGCCCCCCTTCAGAAACAATGGCTAAGGCATCAAATAGATCGGATGTCGTCGTAGGCTTCGGAAAATAGGCACTAAATCCCAGATCGGCGAAGAAGCTTGCATCACCTATTTGTGACATTGAGGTCATCATCACCAGCTTCATCGACTCGAATCTGCTGTCTGCTTTCAGCCTCTTTCCCAGCTCGGCCCCGTCCATATCGGCCATCTGCATATCTAAAAAAGCTACGTCGAATAGTTGCTTATTCGGATCTTCAAAATACTCTTCGCAAATTTGAATCGCATGAGGACCACTCTTTGCGTCGACCACATCGGCTCCCCAATACTCGAGCTGGCCGCGGATCACCTCTCTGTTGGTTTCATTATCATCAACGACCAATAACTTTAAGGCGGTAATATCGACCTTAGGTACAACTAACTTAGAGTTAGCACTTCGCCCTATTTTCACCTCGAATTGGAAACAACTCCCCCGCCCCTCTTCGCTTTCTACAGATATACTCCCTCCCATAAGATCGCAGACTTTTTTTACAATGGCCAAACCTAGCCCCGTCCCGCCATACTTTCGGGTAGTGGAAGCATCCACCTGACTGAATGAGTCAAACAATGAGTCAATTTTATCTTCCGCGATGCCAATACCAGTATCTGAAACCGAACACTTAAAAAGCCATAATGTCTCATCGGCAGAGGGGACAAGCTCGGCCTTAATGACCACCTCCCCCTGCTGGGTAAACTTAATCGCATTGCCCGTAAGGTTAGTTAATGCTTGTCTAAGACGCCCGGGATCACCATTGACTATAGAGTGCTCGACCCCTTTAACATCTAATATCAGCTCAAGGTTTTTATTTTGCGCCAGATGCGCCATACCTTCGGCAAACTCTCCCAGCATCCCCCGTAAATTAAAATCTAAGTTTTCCAGTTCAAGTTTGCCGGCATCAATTTTCGAATAATCGAGAATATCGTTTATCAGGGTCAATAAAGATTGGGCGCTGGACTGAGCAATCCCCACTCTTCGTCGCTGAAAATCTGATAAATTAGTATTGAGTAGGAGCCCCAGCATTCCCAACACGCCATTCATCGGTGTACGTATCTCATGACTCATGCTGGCCAAAAACTCACTCTTGGCTTTGACTGCCAGCTCGGCCCCCTCTTTAGCTAACATCAGCTCACTCTGTGCCTTCATTCTTTCGGTAATATCCCGAAAACTCCATACCCGTCCTATGGCCACATCTTCAGACATCATAGGCAGTGATGCACGCTCAAATACCCTGCCATCTTTAAACTCTAGAGAATCGAATAACTCAAGCTCCGGCTCCCTATAGAGCCGCTCAATAGTTTGTATAAATGAGTCTGGAGCGATAAGTTGAGCTTTGGCATGACTGGCGAGTTCAACATCTTCTCGTCCAATTAGTTGATTGTCCGTGATCTGCCAAAGCTCGGAGAAACGACTGTTAACCTGCAGTATCTTACCCTTGATGCTGGTAACCAGGATGCCGTGATCTGTTGATTCGAGTACTGAATGCATCAAAGACAGTGCCTCTTTCATCTTTATCGAAGCCATCATACGTTCGGTAATATCGGTACGAATGGCGATATAACTGTGGGGCTCACCATCGGCATCTTTAAGTGGAACTACAGTGGTATCAACCCAGTACAAGGTGCCATTTTTGGCTCTGTTACAGATCTCGGCGTTCCATACTTCTCCCTTAGTGATCACCTCGTACATCTGCTTGAAAAAGCCCCGGGGATGATGACCCGAGTTGAGTATTCTGTGATTTCTGCCCAGGAGTTCTTCGGGTGCATAGCCACTGATCTCTGAAAAAAGCCGATTGACATAGGTGATCGTTCCCTTGAGATCTGTTACGGCGACGATTGAATGCTGATCGAGTGCAAATTTTTGCCCCTCTAAGCTATCTATTGCCAATTGAGTTTGTTCATTTGCCTTGTACAAGGCCTGTTCATGGGCCTTTCTTGAAACCAACATAGAGTTAAATGCTTCGGTCAGCTGACCTATCTCATTATGACTCTCTATGGTTATTTCCCCCACCTCCTTCCCTGAGGCCATCTTCAGGCTCGCCGCCGCCAACACTTTAATCGGATAGGTGATTTTTCGGGTAATATAGACAGCTGAGATAATGACCACTAAAGCGGTAAGCATGACTAAAAACATGGTTATCTTCCCTAACCAGTTTATTGCCGATAACGCTTCATCCCGTTCTAACTCGCTAATGAACAGCCAAGTCACATTAGCCATTTTGACTTCCTGATGAATGCCAATAACTTCCAGACCATTAGGGCCTATATATTCTGAGGCCGACTCTTTTATACTCGGCTCATTCTCACCAGTATTCCTGCTATCAGTTTTGTGCAACCTATGATTTTCACGCCAGGAGCTAAATTGGAATGTATCAATTTTTCTCACAAGCACTTCATTCCAATTATCTTTTATAGGCGTTCTTAATGTGCCATCTTCAGCTATCAGGTAGTGTGATAACGAGCTATGTCCTCCGATAGTAGAACCTAATAAATTCAATATCTTCTCAAACTTTAATTGAATGGCGAAAACCCCTATTGGCTCTCCGAATTCATCAAGCAAGAGTGCACTGATAAACCCCGCAAAAGGCTCTGATGACGCCTCGTAGCGCTCTAATCCGGAAAAATTAGCATCGCTGGTATCAATAACTACACGGACACTATTCGAAAACAGTGAATCACTAAACTGTTCACTGAAAATATTTTGGCCAAGGTCCTCCTCTTTGGTCACGTTAAAGAGGATATTTCCCTGCATATCGATCAAGTACAGATCGCTGATATAGTCATACTGATGGGCCTTCGTCAGGAGCTCATGCTGATAAGTGTCGATTATCTGCTCCCACTCAGAAGTTCGAACATACTCCTCCCCGGCCAATTTACTTCTCTCCAACCCCGCAATAAGCGACTGCAGTAAGAGGGAGTTATTGGGAGAAGCGGCTTCAACATTAAGGTCGACCATCCGATACTGAAACCAGTTCTGAATGGCTTTTGTGCTCAACAAAGAGGACTGAGCCAGCTCCTTCTGCGACACCTTTAGCAGGCTTTGTTTCGCTTGCTCGTAGCTAAACCAGGAAACGGCAACCAACGGGATTAATGAGAGCATCAGAAACCATAAAATTAAACTAATACTCAAAGAGCCATACTTACCTTTTACTGGGCTATCTATTTCATTCGGCTTATCGTCCATATTCACCTTTTAACTATCACTATTGACTGCTCCGATAACTATCTGAATGCAAAACAAGGATGAATTGAGCTTAGTAGAGGTGGTGAGATAATTCACGAAAAGCGGAAACAAAACAGAGACAAGGGAGGTAATAATCAAAACAAAGAGAGGATAAACATAGCTTATCAGCCATAGTAAAAAGGTTGGTAATAACCGATTGCTATTAGGCTTGCCGTTAAGGGGAAACAACAAGCCAGAGTCAAAACCTGAAACACTCACAGAGCTAGAGCCAACTCTTGAGGCAACTTAGCAACCTGAGTCAACTAATTCGAAAATAACCGCATCTCCCTCCGCATTTATCCCCGTATATTGCAAGTGACAACCAGAGTCGACAGATAAACCTTTGGGCACAAAATTGACAAACCTATCACTGCCATGGATAAAAACTCCCCACTGGCGAGTAACGACGGTGGACTCATCCTTGAGGTGCTCAGCATCTAATGCCAGAACCTGAGTAATACTTTCATACACCTCAGTACCTCTGTCGGCACTGTCGAGATAACCTGCGCTGGCTTTTCTCGCAAGAGGTAAAGCGGAGGGAATATGACCATAGGTCAGTAATGTGTTGCCAATTCCTCCTCCCAGCCCAACTTCGGCCACAGCTTGATGTGCTTTTCCCTGGAGTATGGCTTTAGAAAAGGCCAGCTGATTTCCGCTTGAAATTGCCCCTCTTACACCATTTAATACCGAGCGATGAGCATCACTCTTTAAATTGATAAACTTGGGCGCTGCAATCACAGACAAAATACCCAAAATTACTATCACTATCACGAGTTCGACTAAGGTAAATCCTGAATCTGTTGTCAATCTAACTGATGGACGCAAAATTATTGCCTCTTTTGCTGCTTGTTGGCCATTGTGAGAAATCCGTTGTGGTCAAAACTAAATGGAACAGGTTTTATTTGCCTTGATGATCACGATGGTAGAGCGCCCACTCCTCGACCACTTCACCGGAGGGAAGCGTACAGATACCTTGTTGTCCATCGGGACCAGTGACAATCTCCAGCACTCCACCCTGTGCGATACAGTAGTCAGAAGCCGGGTTACTCATGTTTGCCATACCAGCCTCTTCATGAATGGAACATGCCGCAAGGGCTAAGATAATAAGCAGACCAACACCGATAAAGACGCCGTTAATCACCTTCTCAAATGAGATATTGCTAAACAAATCAGGGTTCATATTCTTCATTAAATGACTCCATATAATCTTGGATATCAGGCAGGGAGAAGCTCTCACTTATCGGCCTGTAAATATAAAAAAGCGCCCGAGAGGACGCTTAGCGATAACGCTTATTCTTTATTATTTAAGTAATGACTTAGAAACGGTAACCGACGGTAAACATTACAGTGCTGAAATCCTTATCGGAAACAGAATAGTTCAGAGACTCTTTAGCGCCAGGAAGGCCAAAGAAGTTAGCCTCGCCCTTCATGTCACGGTCTCCAGAATGGAAAGTGTAGTGAACATTAAAGTTCAGGCCATTATCCATGTAATACCCGACACCAATCATAGGCTTAATGACATTATCGCTATTTGAATAAGCATCAAAACCTACCGAGTCTTCATTACCAGGCATGCTTTCAGTTAGAGTTAATCCAGCATTTTGTTTATATTTTGAAAACTCAGCACCCGCCTTAACAGCTAGGTGACCCGCACCCACGGCAAACTGGTAACCAACATATACAGAGTGTGCTTTATAGCTCTCTTTTGTATATGCAGATGCATTAAGCACAGGCGTGTCTGCAAAAGGAACAACATTTCTATCTTCTGATGAAGCCGACCAGTTTGACTCCTCTTTATCACCTGTATAGGTATAACCAAAGATGAAATCCTGGTAGCCAGCTTCCAAGCCTAAGGCTACATTGCTGCCGAATGCCTTATTGTTTGATGCACCAACCATAGGGTTGAGTGTAAATTCACTCGCACTTGCCGAAGCGGATAGGGCAAGCATTGAAGTTACGGCGCACGCTAATAATACTTTTTTCATCATAATTCTCTCTGATTCTCTGAATGAGTTGGCTTCATGCCAGGTTGTTCACCTTGTGAGCCAAGCTTTTAATCGCAGGTCACTGGCGAGGTACTAAGGGGTTAACTAAGAGGGCTTTTCCTCTCTTTGTTAAGATGTGTTCATGATATAGAGGGAGGGTTTACCAAACATCATTAAGAAAATTGATAAGCCTTAGAGATACAAAAAAGGAAAATCACCACCTTATCGTTACAAAACCGTGATCATTTTTAGCAGCTGGTCCCAATGGATATAAACATGTGAAGACAGGGTTACTTTCAAGACTCTTTTTTATGTGACTCGGTTAGTCAGCCAGTAAAATCATAGTGATATAAGTGGAAAGCTAAATAAAATGCATAAAAAAGCCAGTCGAAAATTCCGGCTGGCTTAATAAAGCTTATTCACATTGTAAGGCCATGAAAGAATGTCAGACCTATAGCTCGTAGCTCGTAGCTCGTAGCTCGTAGCTCGTAGCTCGTAGCTCGTAGCTTAAAAGTTTCTAGAAATAATATGAAACTCCAATTTCAAACTTGTTGTCATTGTCGATTTCACTCATAGGTGATCCGATAATATTCATCTCGGCATCGCTGCGGGTATAGGTATGGCTCACCTCGGTCCACCATTTGCCATCTGCACTTATCGGCATACCGAAGCCGGTTTTAACCTTGAATATATCGGCAGAAATTTTGTCACCCTTACCATTGGTACTTGGCTCACCATCGAGATGCATAAATTGAGGCTGAATGATTAGATACTTACCCATGTCGCCTAAGGCGATAGAGCCAAAAAGGTTCACCTGATAACCCGTTAAATCGACCTTGCCCTGCTGATGTTCGGCCTCTCCCTTCACGTATGCGACATTAGGAAAAATAGATAGCGCTTCCCAAGGTGTGGTTACTTTGGCGATGGCCCCCAGGGCGACAATATCTGTGCTCACGTCCTTATCATCACTCTTCCAGCCTTTCATGTAGTCCACAGAGAAACCAGCCTGAGGAAGCAGGGAGCTGCCGGTATCTAACACTTGAAAATAGCGCAGGCGCGAGTTCTGTGCTTTCTTGCCAAACTCATTATTCTTGGTTGCCAGAGCATGCTCGACCAAACCGATATAGTTATTCCCCTCAGAATAGGCTCCGGCGATACCTAACATGCCGTTAAGCTTGCCTTCATTATCTATAGTGCCGTAAGCAAATGAATTAACAGCGGTTAAGTCTGAAGGATCCGGCTGCTTGTCGCTGGCAAAAGCAGCACCAGAAAAACCGATAATCAGAGCGATAGAGATAAGTGTTTTCTTCATAATAGATCCTCAAAATCATAGAGACTGAAATAGATAACTGAGTGGGATGCGAAAGCTAAATGGCATTGAGATAATTAACTTTACAGCACTCTGCTTTAGTGAATATTTTAAGGATTGGAGTTAGCTAAACATCATTAAGAGGATTAGTAATGCAGGTGTAATAGAAGCCATAGAAGTAGGAAGTAGGAAGTAGGAAGTAGGAAGTAAGAAGTAAGAAGTAAGAAGTAAGAAGTAAGAAGTAAGAAGTAAGAAGTAAGAAGTAAGAAGTAAGAAGTAAGAAGTAAGAAGTAGGAAGTAGGAAGTAGGAAGTAGGAAGTAGGAAGTAGGAAGTAGGAAGCTGGAAGCATCAATCATAAGTGAAGGATTTTAAGAAAGGGGGCCATCCTTGGCTTCAGAGAGTCCATAAACTTTTATTAAACTTTATCCTGTGCCAGCTTATCTAAAATTGCCGGGATAATTTGATGGAAAATGAGTATTGCCATGCGTGGTGGCTCCATATCGCCGAAACCTGAGTTCATGGCAACTACGGTCTGACTTTCGGGCTCTATCACCAGAATTTGTCCATGAATTCCGACCATGGCGATGAACTTATGTCCTTTAATATCGAGTACTCTGAACTGATCTTTATACCAACCTGTCGCAAGCGCTGACTCCTTACCCTGCTGCCAAGCGAAGCGAACCTTATCGTCGCCTTGAAAGAGAGAGTCGATAAACTCGGCAGGGATGACACGCTCGCCTTGTTGATTAACTCCTTTGTTGGCTATGATCTCACCCACTTTAGCGAGATCCCGGGTGGTCATATTCAGCCCTCCCGACGCCACCACTTCACCCTTTCGGTTGCTCATCCATTTGGCAGGTTGCTCTGCACCAATTTTGCTCCAGATTTGCGACTCAAGCAGCTGGGCTAATGCCTGCCCCTGTACCTTCTCGACAACTTTACCTAAAAGCTCAGTATTCACATCCAGGTAGTCATACACTTTGCCTATAGGTCTATGGTTATCCAGAGTCATGGCATAATCTATCACGCCGCGCATATCCGGATATTTACTGTCACCGTTCCAATCTTGCGCTTCTGTCATGCGGTCATCCCAGAGCTTTCCTTCACTGAAGGTGACACCTATGCCTGAACGCATATCGGCAACCTCTTGTACTGTCGCATCCTCAAACCCAGTGCCTTTCAACTCAGGAAGATAGTGAATAATGCCTCTGTCCATATCCAACTTACCCTGCGCCACAGCAATTGAAGCCAGTAGGGATGTAAATGACTTAGTTACTGACATCTGCAGATGTGTCTGCTCGGCCCCATAACCATTCCAGAAGTGCTGATGCACTAAGACCCCTTTGTTAAGCACCACCATAGAGTGATTTTTCAATCTGTCTCTGAGGAGCACTTCTAAGCTGTGCTCACCGTCGAGATCGTAGCCCGTTAACTGCAACAGTGCTTGAGAACGATGAGACCACTCACGAAACTTACCATTGGCAGGCAATGGGATATCCATATGAGGTGTGAATCGATAGGCATTAGGAAATGTCGCCGCGGCATGGGCTCCATGGTCCCAATTATCCTGGGTGACACCCAAAGCAGATGATTGCTGAACGAATGCGCTATCGACAGGCTTAAATTCCACCGCTTGTGCCTGATGACTCAAGGCTAGGGGAAGTGCTAATAACAGTAAGGATGTTATTGTCTTCATGTAATGGCTCCTGAAAAATAATTTAGTAACGCTTCTTGGTTAAAGCGATACCATTTCAATTAGGTTACAAACTTTATGAGCCACACTATGCCAAGTCGCACTTCACTATAAAACTATCTTTCTCTTAGTGATTTCTAGTAATAGAGCGTATCCAGTCGTTTGATAAACAGGTAATATTGAAGTCACTTTTTTGAATCGTTATGAGAATAAGATGACAACAAAATTATCACCTAAAGCTAAGGCAGAGCTTGGCAGCTTAATGGTAAATACTTCCGAACTGGTTAATCTGTTGTCGTTACTTCCTAAAGAGCAACTGAGTGAGTACCCGCTTCTACAGAAAGAGCTTATCAGCAAGCACCCGGGAGTCAGAGACTACAACAAGGCGATTAAGGATAAGCAGTTCTCCAAAGAGGAGTACAGAGACCGAATCTTCGCTAAGTTAGACCTCTTCGCTTACGAAATGGCTATCTCCCTCAACTCTGACTACTTAATAGAGCGGGTCAACTTGTTGGTCGGAGGCGACATCGACAAGATCGATGAGCTTGAGATGAATGAGATTGGCGCAGATGTGCTGCAGCGGATCTTAAATGACCTGAGTAACCATGTTCGAAAGCAGGTTCAACCTAAAGGCGACCATCCATTTTTAGCTGAACGTGGCAGAATCGATCATAAATTCTGGCGACACTCAGACAAGGCCTTCGATGCTTACCTTGAAGGGTATAATACCCAGGCGGCGCTCGATGCCTGGTGTCAGTTAAACCTCAATACTCGTTGCCCACAAAGCTTTATTCGCTGGATGAAAGCCTATGGCGATCCCCGTGAACTCAGTGAATGGTGTAGTTACATCGCCAATTAAGTAATAGCTCTTCAAGCTCTACTCAGCATTGAGCACTATCGAGATCTGTTAAGCTCGATGCTGAATAGTCTGCTAGCTCAGTAAATTCCGCCACCGCCCTCCTTTCTTATCATTTTGTCTTCAGTTGCAACTTGCAACTGCAGTTTGCACCAAGCTCAACCACACGAACCAAAATAACAATCAACAAATTGATTTTTATGTACTTTATTTTATGGCACACCCCCTGCATTAACTCTTAAACAAATAGATAATGGATTTAGGGATGCCCAATGAAAACAGCATACAGCTCGGTTATATATACTTGTTTATTGCTCAGCCAGGGAACGTCTTGGGCGGCGGAATTTGCAAGCTGCCCAACACAAGCCTTTATCATACAAACCCCCTCCTCCGTTCCTATCTCTTATGGAGTCGAGCTGGCGACAGGAAGTTATGTCATATTGTCAAATGATATGAATCGCCTTAAAGCCTATAACGGAGTGGGGTTTAATTATCATGATAATTATATTTATGGCTGGGATTACGAAAGCAGCACCTTAGGCAAAACAGGCGATGATTACATCATCACGCCGTTAAACGTCACCAAAGACAGCTCGGCCGCAGCTGCCGGTAACTTCTTTGTGGGTGATATCGCCATCGATGAAAATGTTTGGTACGGGTATAAAAAAACAAAGGCTTATTTAAAATCCCTCTCGATGACCCTAATAACTATTCAATGTCATTGGTGTCAGGAAGCACAAGTAATGCGACCTATAAGATAACCGACTTTGCCTTTCATCCCAATAATGGCTACATCTATGCCGTGACTAATGGTGCAACAGGTAGTTTACTGCAGATAGATCCCTCAGATGGATCGGCCAGCAACTTAGGTGTAGTGGTTATCTCATCGGGGTCAAATTTTACTTTCGGTGCCCAGTTCTTTGACCCTGACGGAACGCTTTACCTCAGTAATAACAGTGACGGAAAAATTTATCGCCTCAATGTCGATGAAGCTAACCCCAGTGCAGAAATATTTGCCTACGGCCCCTCATCATCGAGTAATGATGGTGCCCGCTGCGCCTTGGCCGAGGTCCCGGTTGGAGATAACGTTGACTTCGGCGACGCCCCGGATTCATACGGCACCTATATGGCATCGAATGGTGCCAGACACTCTATTATCGATGACTTTTATCTGGGCTCACTCGTCGATAATGAAGCCAATGGTTATCCATTGCCACTTTCTGACGACAACAGTGATGGCATAGATGATGAAGATGGTATTAGCTTCCCAACGGGCTTCGAGCTCGGAGAATCGGCGGTGATATTAGCCACCGCTACCGGCTCTGGTGGGTACCTCAACGCTTGGTTCGATTGGGATCAAAATGGCAGTTTCGACAGTGACGAACAGGCTATTACCGGGCATCCACTCTCGCCTGGCAGTAATAGTGTGAGTTTAGATGTACCTACCTGGGGGAAAGCGGGTCAATCCTGGGCCAGGTTCCGTTTCAGCAGTCTGGCAGATATCGGCCCGAGCGGAGGCGTCGGCGACGGTGAGGTGGAAGATCATCAGATAAATATCACCGAAACCGGGGTCACGATTAATTACTACCCCTCTTCATCGAGTTACACCTCGGTTGCCTATGAAGATCTCTACCCCGATCAGGAAGATTACGATATGAACGACGTTATCTTTCACCTGAGACTTGTCGAGTATATCAAGAATGACCAGATAATAAGGGTCGAATTCGAGGCTAAGCTTGCCGCCATGGGCGCCGCCTATCACAACGGATTTGCGATACAGCTGCCCGGCATAGCCAGCGAGAAGGTTAAAGAAAACTCCATCGAATGGAACATAGATGATGTCCCGCAAAGTGGCTCTCCATTAGAGTCGGGACAAACCAATGCGGTATTTATCTTTACCCAAGACCTGTGGGATCACATCAGCCTTTCAAATGGGTGTAGCTTCCTGAGAACCGAGTCTGGGTGTGGCACCAGCTACCGAACCACCTGGAAGATGAGAGTGCCCTTCGAAACCACGATTGCCCAATCACAGATGCCGGAGTTTCCCTATGATCCCTTTATCTTTGCCACTCCCGGTACCGACCATGGCTTAGCGGCCAAAAACGTGGTCGGAGAACTGCCGGGACGTAAGCTCGAGATCCACCTGAAAAACAAGGCACCGACCGATAAGTTTGCCACCGCTTATTTCGGTTCAAGAGAGGATAGATCCGATCCTGATGCGGGCCAATACTTCCTCAATGAGAATGGCATGAGTTGGGCTATCGAGATCCCGACAAGCTGGCAACACCCACTGGAAAGAGAAAGGTTAGATATGACTTATTCTGAATTTCTTAACTTTGCAGCGGATAAATCGGGAAACACCAACCCCAACTGGTACCTCAATGCAAACTCATCACTAATTTTCAAGGATTAGTCGAGACAGGTATAAGGAGCAGAACATGACATTCCCAATGAAACTAAGCTTAACGAAACATAGTGTTAGCAACTTACTCAAGAGTATTTTCACTTTACAGATCTTTAGTATCGCAATAATAGCAGCCTTAGTCTCGGCTTGCGGCGGAGGCGGTGACGATGGTACCGAAGTAACTCATGCCCCGGCAAGCACGACACCAACGACGGACACAACGACAACAACTCCCCCACCAGAGAGCACGACACCGGATCCAGACCCTGAACCAGAGACGATACCGGAACCAACCTCACTGGATGATCTGATAGTCGATGCCGACAACACCATGCAGGCCGCATTCGAGCTGGTGATCGCGATAGATATCGGTTCAGTGAAACGCGCATACTTTTCTCTGTGCGATAAATTCAGCGGCAGTAACAGCAACTACAGTGTAAATTTCGAATCTTGCCAGTACCGAGGGCCGACCACGAGCGGCAAACTTAATACAGATATAAAAATTGCCAATCATAATGGGAAATTGATAGCTGTACTTTGGTTCTACGATGGTACGCCACCTGAATATCAAATTTGGCAGTTTGATGACCAAACTCAAGAGCAGCGACTCACGTTAAACTAGCCACGAATATTTTGCGGAAAATACACCAAACTTAAACTAATCTAAATACCTGAAAGAACCTTGTCTTTGGGCGGTTGATACCCGCCCTTTTTTTCATTCGGATAACCGGATTTGTGAATGGCGCGAACAGTAAAGTTGTTGCAATTACACTCTTATTTATTACTGGCCTAACTTCGGCTACCGCTGGAGAAGCTATGTATCCCAAATATGCCTTAAGCTCAGTCCAAAAAAGTTCCAAAGTTCAATTTTCGATATCTAATCCGGGTAAAAATCCTGGCGTCTACTCAAGTGGCACACTCCTTTCGATGCCTGGTTCAGTGAGTTTATCCATGTGACCTTGGCCGGCGAATCAGTGACCTATGAAGGTGCACTTGCCAAACGTGGTAAGCCCAATGATGAAGATTACCTGATTATCGAAGCGGGCGAAGAGGTGAAAATAGAACTTGAACTCAGCGAGGCTTTGCAACTGAAGTCGGGGCAATATAAGGTCGAGCTTGAACCACTGTACTTCTTCCTAAACAAAGAGTACTTGAATCAAGAGCTGTTTAATCAAGACTCGGTCAGAACACTGGAAAAATCTCAGGCTTATAGAGTTTATTGCAATGCTGTCAGCCTGAATATTGAATAACAATCAGTAATATATCGCTTGAAATTACAGTTGTTATCCACTCGCATAGATTAAAGCTTCTTGCCAGAAACCATAGTTATGTTTTCCCTGACGCTTAACCTGATACATGGCTTTATCTGCATACTCACACACAGTAATAAACTCATCATCGCCCTTAAATAGGCTGATCCCGATACTCAGACCAATTGAAACGACTTTTCCGTCCAGTTGTATAGGCAGGTGATATCGTTCCAGAAGCCCTTGGGCCAAATCAGTTAGCTGTTCAACATCAGAGCTCGAGTGAAGAATCACGAACTCATCGCCTCCCATACGTGCAAGGTTTGCCTCCTCCCCCACGATGGAGCGCAGAGAATCTGCCACATGGATCAACAAAAGATCACCGAACCGATGGCCATGCTTATCGTTGATAGCCTTAAACCCATCGAGATCGATAAAGAACATGGCGCCACCGATAGCATGCTCGGCGAGGCGATTCTGACAAAACCTCTTCTCGAGTGCCTTTCGATTTAAAAGATTGGTTAGTGGATCGTTATGGGCCAATTTGGCCAGACTCAACTCGTATCGCTTCTCTTGGGTGATATCGATATGGGTTCCCATGATCCTGAGCGGTTCGCCTTTGGGGCCATATTCGATAATCCGCCCTCTGTCTGACACCCAGCTCACACTGCCATCTTTATGGATCATGCGATGCACGGCTTGATAGGTATCGGACTTGCCTTGAACATGATCGTCAAACGCGGCAATCACCCACTCTCTGTCTTCAGGATGAAGATTGCCTTTCCAACTATCAATATGAGCGGCAAGCTCCTGCTCAGTAAAACCTAAGAGGTCTCCCCATTCCCGGTTAAAAATAGTGAGTTCACCGGTGGGAATATATTGCTGCCACAAACATAAACCAGTTCCGTCGAGCGCCGCAGACAACTTCTCCTCAGCACTCTCTTTCTGGGATTTAAGCTTCAGGTTCTCGCTATGTAAGTGAGCTATCTCTTCCTTTAGCTGTGCAATGGTTTGCTTGTGATCCATATCCTCAATCCGACTCTTAAACCCATAAGAATAAACAATCCTTGTGTAGCAAAATTGTAACAAACCCAGTTTAACGGAATACCATACTCTAATGAAGGCTTATCCCGATAATAAAATGCATGTTTTAGCGGTAATCGTCCAGGACAGTGCCTGCGGAACAGTTCTATGCACATTTATCCATATCCGCCCAAACTGAAACCTTCGCAACAAAGACAACTATAAATCAACAAGATAGCCAATGCACACCAATTATATCCATCTGATAATCGTTAGCTTAATCGACAGCTAGACATTGCCATCAATTTCCCGCTGAAGTTGACTCAAACTATCGAGAACAAGCATAAACTTCTCGCCAAATGAGGTGACGCGATACTCGACGCGTGGTGGGATCTCCGGGTAACTGATTTTTTCTAAGATGCCAAATTCGAGATTACGCTTCAGGCATTGATTAAGCACCTTAGTCGTTAAACCTTCTACACTGCGCACCATCTCACCGGGTCGATTGATATCTTGACTCAATAATTGATACACGGTCAGCGACCATTTACAGCCGACGATGGTTTCGACCATACGGGTACTTTCACTTGGGCCTATCACTCTTACCTGCATATTTTAAATTTATTTCTCTTTTAAAGTCATAAAGATGTACCAAAAAGTACCTAGCGAACCAATTTGTGCTTACTTTTTTCATATCGGTGAAAAACCTAAGATTACCACACTTAGCGAGCTGGCTTAATCCGCTAGCCAATCATCAATTTTAGGCTAACTCAATGCTGAGCTTAGCAAATAGAAACAGGAAATATCAGTTATGAAATTTACTCAAACAGGTGTGGCACTCATCATAGGTGGCACCAGCGGCATGGGCTTTGAGACGGCGAAGCAGCTCATCGAGGCAGGCATTGACGTCGTCATCGTCGGCAATAATTCAGCGAAACTCGATAGGGCACTGACAGAACTCAATAGCTTAAACAAGAGCGTCAATACCGGCCGAGATAAAGCATCTGGTATTCAGGCCGACCTGTCTCAAACAAGTCATGTACAACGCATCACAGACTTTGTCGAACTACCGACAACAAACATAGGCTACCTGGTCAATGCCGCCGGGTATTTCAACCCCAAGCCTTTCATTGAACATAATGAAAGTGATTATGAGATCTATATGGGGCTGAACAAGGCGACCTTTATCATCTCTCAAGCGGTAGCCAAAAACATGATTAAAAATGGTGGCGGCAACGTGGTGAACATTGGCTCAATGTGGGCCAAACAAGCGATAAAAGCCACCCCATCATCCGCATATTCCATGGCAAAAGCCGGGTTGCATGCATTAACTCAACATATGGCAATGGAGTTGGCAGATTTTAATATCCGGGTAAACGCCGTATCACCTGCCGTGGTTAAGACTCCGATTTACCGAACCTTTATCGACCCGGCACAGATGAATGAAGCTCTGGCTGGCTTTAATAGTTTCCACCCTATTGGTCGAATCGGCACGCCGACAGACATCGCTAACAGCATCAGTTTTCTGCTTTCCGGTGACAGTGACTGGGTTACTGGGGCAATATGGGATATCGATGGTGGCGTGATGGCCGGTCGCAATTAAGGCTAAACCTGTATCATACTTCTATTTTCGAGGTTCGAGGTTCGAGGTTCGAGGTTCGAGGTTCGAGGTTCGAGGTTCGAGGTTCGAGGTTCGAGGTTCGAGGTTCGGGCAACATAAGACACAACAAGGGTGGCATATGCAGCATCTCAATCTGGATTTTTCTAAAAGAGTCGTTGTCGACTCAAACACCTTAGATTGGCTTCCCAGTCCTCTCGAAGGCGTCACCCGCAAGCCTCTGGCAAGGGAAAACCTGGAGAGTGGCCATGCCACCAGCATAGTCCGCTATCAAGCTGGGACACATTTCAGTGCCCATAGCCACCCTCAGGGTGAGGAGATACTCGTCCTGGAGGGCACCTTTTCAGATGAAGATGGTGACTATCCCCAGGGCACTTATATCCGTAACCCACCGGGTAGCCATCATCGTCCTTTCAGCACCGATGGCTGCATCTTGTTTGTCAAACTCAATCAGTTTGACCTCAGAGATAGAGAGCGAGTACGAATCGACACAGAAAAACAGCCCTGGCAAGCCGGTATTGGCGGTCTGAAGGTCATGTCACTGCATGATTTTGAGGGCCAACATACCGCGCTGGTAAAATGGCCTGCCGATGAGGTTTTCCAGCCTCACCGACACTTCGGTGGTGAGGAGATACTGGTGCTGTCAGGGCTGTTTGAAGATGAGCACGGCCAGTACCCGACACACAGCTGGGTACGTAGCCCACACCTGAGCGAGCATCATCCTTTTGTCAAACAGGAGACAATCATTTTCGTTAAAGTGGGTCATCTGCCAATTTAAGACAGTAAATGGATAAGAAGCTGAGCTTTTAAACGTTCTAAGCAAGGGGGGGAATACTCGATTATTGTCTCACGGGTTACAACCCCCCTCCCGTATCAGAATTGTCGACAGTGTTCACCCCATCAGCTTAATCGTTTGATCACAAAATATTTTAATCCGCTGGAACAAACTTGGAGCGGCTTGAATCTGACCAAGGTTTTGTGCTTTTTTCTCAGCGCGCTGACGATAATGCTCTCTGATCTCACGACGTTCTTCGGCCCAGTTCGCAACCTCTGCAAAACGTTTACGCTGGGTAAGCGTCATGCTCGCCATAAAGCTTCGAAATGGCGTCTTAGGCATTTTCGCTGACAAATTCGTTTTAGGTGTGCTGCACATATCCACTCCTCAAGCTGTTCGGCTCTCTCTAGTACTGTCTCTAAAAGACAGTGAGAGAAGCGCCGAAATAGAGTAGAACTACTCATATGGAAATACCGCATTAGTATAAGAGACCGAGCTTGTCTGACTAAACTTTCATCAAAGTAATGGCTATTGAATCGCACCGAACAAGATTTAAGAGGTGTTCCAACTGAATTAGAGCCCGAAGAATAGGAAGCGGGTTTACTTAAACAACTAACTTAAACAACTTACTTGGACAGCTTGGCAATGAGATCAGACTTAACCATCTCTATGGCTGACAGCGCAACTTGGGGATCTATCTCATTACTCTCAAAAAGATAGATAAGATCGACAGCTAACTGAACGTCGACTGGTGCATCGTCAATCGATGAATCACTGTTCTTATCGATATTTACTTCTTTTGGCATAATTTGCGGATCTTCTGTTAACAGTTTTTATAAAGGGGTTTTGATGCTTTAGCGTCAAACCATAGCGATATCACATTCGATGCGGTTATTTTAAATATTTAAGCCAGCGGCGACAAGTTTGTTAAGAGGCGAACTAAGGGTTGAGGGTTGAGGGTTGAGGGTTGAGGGATGAGACCTGACGAAAACAGGACAACGTTTTCCAACTGAAACGATACCTATAAATTATCTGTATCGATTTGCTGGTATCCGTTGCTGTCCAGATAGTGAAAGGCCGAAATAGCTTGCGGACAAGAGAGGTTTAACCAGATCCCAACAGGAAGGTCTCTGAAAACGGTTTCAGAAAATTGAAACTCCTCGGGATCTAACCCCAATAGCTTCATTATCGCAGGACCTGAAACCTGATCGCCAAAAGCATAGTCCACCCTCCCCTTAGCGAGAAGCTGAACACCTTGCCTGGTGGTTTCAACACTAAAAATATTCATGCCGGCCTGCGTCATCTCAAAGCCAAGACCATCACGTTCTAACGCCCTGAAATAGGCCACTCGCTTACCCGTTAATTCGCTCAGATCTTGCCAGGAAAATGGTGTCGCTTCCCGGCGCCGATATAAACCCAACTTTATAGGTTCATCCGCCAGGCCGATAAGCCGATGCTCATCGACCGGGCTTTGCGGGGGATAAAAGCTGGCACACCACTCTCCTTCCTGAACCATTCGATGTGCCCGAGCTGCAGACAAAAACTGAGGTTGTACCCGAACGGATCCACCTAAGGCATCGGCCAACAACTTGAATGCCAACCCATTGTCATCTGAGCTTGCTGAAGTAAATGGCGCATAATCCATGGCTATGACTTCAAGCCTTTCAACTTCAGCCTCCCCTTTATTATGCTTAGACTCTTGAGCCATAACCTCTTCGGCTTGGAGCATCTGGCAGAAAAAACAGAGTAAGGCACAAACGACTCGTAGCATTTTACCTCTCTAGGCTATTACCTACTAATATAACTCATTAAATTTATTGAAATTGTATACTAGATTGTCAGAGTTATTCGACGCCGATACCAAAACACAACTTAAGTATGACTCTTAAATCCAAATTTTCGAACATTTGCTAACGGCGGCGGTACAAAAAAGCCCGGCTATTCACTGAATTTCATTAAAATCCGTTTCATCAAACACCAAGCTAAGGATATACTCCTACCAATATCTAAAAATATAAGATCATCTTATGACTACTGAGACTCAAAAAATCGATTTTTCAAGCATCAATAAGACAACGGCCAAGTCTTTCAATGAACAGAAGAACTTGATTAAAAGGCTGTTTAAAGGCAATACCGTACTTTGTGAAACCTGCAAACAACCCTTGAAGCTGGTAGTACCGACAGAGAATGGGACAGAAAAGAAGTACGGGGTATTTTGTAACAAACACTGTACAGACATCGAGCTAGAGATAGAGCTACTGCTTTAAGCATAATACAACCGGCTCCTGATTTGATCTTGCCTGAATAAGAGAGTCGTGGCTCTGCGGAGTCCCGACAATCGCACTGTCTTTATCCAGGCGAGTCATTAAGTCGACAGTTCACCTCAGCACACTTTTCACTAAACACACTTTTCACTCAGTATACTTCCCTCGCAAAATAGATTCCCTCTCAACTCCGCTTCCCCCCCGAGTTCCTCTTCTCTATGGATCATTAGGACTCATTCAAATGATTCTTAAAGATAAGCCAATCATAATCTTGCCCACTCACAGCCAATAACACATACCAATAGATATGAAAGTCCTGATAGCTATAATCATTTTACTGTCCACCGCCATCAATTTAGTCGACTCAGAAAGCCTCTCGGTGCTACAGGAAACTCGAACTGCAACAATCAAAGCAGAGGTCGCCCAAAATATCAGAATGCCATCTTCAGACGAGGTAAAGGCTTACTTCGGCGGCTATAAGGCGAAGGTAACAGAGGCAAAAAATCAAGAAGAGCATAGTGAAGGGAGAGCTGTGAATATCGTCGATATCATCAAGCTAATGTAAGTCCGATATAGCCCACTCACTCATATAGCTGTTCTTTGGGGAGAATAGCTAAAGCGGGCACCCGGTCTGCCAGCGCTTACAAGGCTCTATACTTACAAGCGATATACTTACAAGATCTGTGTTCGCAATACCAACTTTCTCAATACCTATAATGGAGAAAAGCGATACAATAGCCTATTGTGATAATACCAACCGGTATAATACCCAGCCTGTTGAATAGCTGCTCTTTGAGCGGGATCCTCTCAGGTCTTTATACTGTTCGGTATTAAATACGGATTTAATGAGATGGGTATAATACCAATTGCATTAAGTATCTGACCATTCAGCGAGAATTCAAAGCTCTGTAGGCAAGTAGGATGATTGAAGCTAATAGTTATTCTATATCGAAAGCATCCAGTGCAGCATATAGGGCTTTGAAGCTCGCACTACGTGAGTCTCTCAGGCTTCCCACTTCTGCTTTGCATTGATTTAAAAGGGAGTAACCATTTCCTCATCAATGCGCCTTGAATTGAAAATCCTGAGGGGCTCTGAATTGGTTAATTATTTAATGCAATTGGTATAACAGGAGGACACCGTGAAGATCAGCCAGCGATTGAGCCAAATAGACAATATGATAAACAATCACTATGACCATATTTGGGATTGTTGTTGTGATCATGGGCTGCTTGGAGCCAGACTCCTTCAAAGAGGAGCCGCCGGCACCATTCACTTCGTAGATGTTGTCGAAGAGTTGATGGGCGATCTCGAAAAAAAACTCACCCGCTTTTTCCCCTCATATCAATCAACCGACGACACTTCCTCGCTCGATGAAGCCCAAATGAGCCATTGGCAGGTTCACTGCATCGATGTAGCACACCTGCCTATCTCTGACTTTGACGACTGTGAGTCACATCTCATTATCATCGCCGGTGTAGGTGGAGAGTTACTCATAGAGTTAATCAGCTCAATTATGACTAACTACCCAAGCAAACATTTTGAGTTTCTCCTCTGCCCGGTTCATCACAACTACAAACTCAGGCAGCACTTAAGTCAGCTCAAGTTAGGTCTGGTCAACGAATGCCTCATTCAGGAGAACAAACGTTTCTATGAAATAATGCATCTATCTACAGATAGCGAGCAAGCCATAGTGAACGTCGGCTCTATCATGTGGAACCTGTCTCAGGATGCGGACAAACAATACCTGCATAAAACGATATTGCACTACCAACGCATGCAAAAAAGTGCCGGTTCAAGTACCGATGTCGATATGTTGGCGCAGATAATCGATGATTATCGAGCACTTGAAAAGAGCATTAAATAGCGTCTCAGGAAAGCGGTGCAATCAGGATTTGACTACTCCAAGTGATAATAAAAAAAGAATTAAATTCGAATAAACAATTCACGGAACAATCTTCAACACTCTGAGGTATACTCGCTAGCCATTTTATCCGTTCCGGCACCAGACACTTTCATGCGCCTATTAAAATCCACGATTCACCCCGATATTCAAACTCTCGAAGGCAAGCAGTTCCACCGTAAGGCTGCCAGAGGCATCATTTTGGACGGTGATAATATCTTAATGCTCTATACCGAGCGTTATCATGATTACAGTATTCCAGGTGGCGGCATCGATGACGGCGAAGAGATTGAAGCTGGATTGCTCAGGGAGTTAGAAGAGGAAACCGGCGCTCAACATATTGAGATTATGTGTGAATTTGGTTTATACCAAGAGTACCGGCCCTGGTATAAAGAGGATTACGATATCGTACATATGGAATCTTATTGCTATGTGTGCAATATCCACCCTGAGTTAGGCGAGACTCGACTGGAAGAGCATGAGATACAAAATGGCATGGAGCCGGTGTGGATTAATATTCATGAAGCGATAGCCCATAACGAACACACCATGGCTAACAGCCCGAAGAAAGGGATGTCGATCGAGCGGGAAACCTTTCTGCTGAAACAAATAGTAGACGAACTCATCTAAGATTAATCATCAACCTTGAACAGGTTTAAGGTGATATCGATAAGGCTGCTATCGATATCACCAGTTATCAGAGTTTGAAACTATTCTGGTTAACCTGGCACTTCAGCTTACAAAGCTAATTCTAATAAGCTAGTTCTTATAAGCTAAAAGTTTACAAACAAGTTGATAATCATCGCATTGATAATATCGATAAAGAAACCACACACCAAGGGCACAATAATAAAGGCCCTGTGCGCCGCACCGTATTGCTGAGACACCGCCGTCATATTTACGATAGCGGTAGCCGTAGAGCCTAAGGTTACCCCGCCAAAGCCGGAGCAGATAACCGCCGCTTCATAATCTTTACCCATGGCGCGAAACACAATAAAGACGGTAAACAACACCGACAACAGTACCTGTATCGACATCACGACCGAAATATAAAACAGGCTGCCCTCAAGCTCCCAAATCTTCAGGCTCATCAGCGCCATCGTTAAGAACATGCCTAAACAGATATCCTGAATTAATGATAAGCCCCTGGAAGCCTCTTCGACGTAAGTAAAATCTTTGTCCTTCCTACGGTTCAGAAGAGCACGACCGACATTGCCGATAATAATACCGGCGAGCAGGCAGGCGACAAACATAGGCAACTTAAGCCCGGCTTCCTGCATCGCCAGATCGATAAAATAACCAATAATCAGTGTCACGTTTAACCATAACCAGGCTCTGAGTACGCCAAAATAGTCGACCTGAATGTGGTTTGAACTACTCTTATGGCTGGCACCGATATCGAGCTCTTCATCCAAATTGGCTTTAATATGGTGACGCTTCATCAGATAAGCCGCGATTGGACCACCGATGACACAGGCTGAAATTAAGCCTAATGTGTTCGATGCGATCCCCAATTCACTGGCATTAGCAATACCTAACTCCTCCACAAAGGTGGGTGTCCATGCCATAGCAGTACCTACCCCACCGATAAGCGAGATAGAACCAGACATCAGGCCCGCTTTGGGATCCAATCCAAATAGGGTGGCGACACTCACACCTGTAAAGTTCTGTAAGAAGATAAACACACTGGAAAGAAGTATCAGGATCAACAAGGGCTTCCCCCCTTGAAGCAAGGTCTTGAAGTCGGCCTTCAAACCTATTCCGGCAAAGAAGTAGAGCAGTAAAATATCTCTGATCTCCAAATTAAACTCAATTTGCAAACCAAAAGCATAATAGAGGATCCCCACAATGGCCGCACAGGCGAAGCCGCCAACCACAGGCTCGGGAATGCTGTACTTACGCAATAGCTCATAACGGGCGATGATTGCTTTACCGATAAATAGCGCAATAATGGCTAAGGTAAAGGAGACAAAGTCTTTAATCTCAAGGATGTGAGGTTCCATTTTACAGTTCCTTTAAAATCGAATTGCCAATTTACAAAACTATAACATCTGTAGTGGGTATAAAGCTAAACTTTCAGTAAGTTATCTGGCTTTTTAAAGCTTATGTTTCTATAACAGGTATTCATCTTACCAACAGCAGAAACCGCGGTGAGATAACTCAGATATGAACGGGTAAAGGTCCATCCGAATTAGCCCTTTTAAAGTCAATAATTTTTACACATGACAAAATAATCACTTGAAAACAATGAGTAATATTAGCTGATAAAACTGTGCGCCAGAACAAAGATAATCTATTCGACTAAACCTACAATCCCCCACAGGAATAGTTTTAGTGAGTTTGTAAAATAGTATGGATTCGTTTCAGTGGGATGGACACTTTGTCACCGGCTTAGATGATGTTGACAGACAACACCACCAGCTAGTAAAACTGATTAATCGGTTTGGGCACCTGCTCGCCAGTAATAACTTGCAATCGAGCGATATCAACCAGGTACTCAATGATTTGTGGCGCTATACACAGCATCACTTTCAAGATGAAGAAGCTCTGATGCAAGAGAAAGGGGTCGATGAGCGACACGTAAAGCTTCAAAAAGAGGCCCACAACTACTTCTTAAGTGAAATGGAGGCGATTCAGGTTTCAACCTCCGTCGACAACCCTGACACCCTTAAATACCTGCTGGATTTTCTGACTCAATGGTTGGCCTACCATATCTTAGGTGCCGATCAGAATATGGCCAGACAGATTGCCGCCATCGACTCAGGTTTATCTTCTACACAAGCGTTCGAGAGAGAGGAGTCTCAAGTTGATAGCGCCACAGCCCCATTACTCAAGGCGCTCAACGGGCTGTTTAAGCAAGTATCCCAACGTAACAAACAGCTAATAGAGTTCAATCACTCCCTCGAAGAGAAGGTTCAGCAGCGCACACAAGAGTTAATAGACGCCAATGCCCACCTGGAGAAACTTTCGGTTACCGATGTATTAACCGGTTTACCCAATCGACGATTTGCCATGGAAAAGCTCACTCAACTTTGGCAGGAGTGTGAACCTGACGTACAACCACTGGCATGTATGATGTTAGATGCGGATCACTTTAAAACCGTTAACGATACTTATGGCCATGATGCCGGCGATAAGGTGTTATGCGAGTTATCCAGAGAGTTACAACATGCCGTACGTACCGATGACATAGTGTGTCGTTTAGGGGGAGATGAATTTATCATCATCTGCCCGGCAACGGACCTTAGTGGTATTCAGCATATTGCGGCTCAGGTTCACGCTAAGGTGGCCGCTATGACGGTCTCCTTTGGAAGCGGCAACTGGCATGGCAGCATTAGTGTAGGGATATCTTCCAGAACAGATCTGATGCAACATTATAGCGAACTGATAAAACGGGCTGATGAGGCTGTTTACCTGGCTAAGCAAGCGGGTAAAAATTGCGTCAAGTGCGCTCAGTAAAGGAACTGTTCTCGCGACTTAGCATCTGTGAGCCAGATAATAAGTCGCGCTTACTCTCCCACCTCCCCCGTCACTTCACTTTCTTGACTTAGCACCCATGTTTCCCCCTCGGATTTTGCGATTATCACAGTACCGCAAGCATCACTGAATACATTGACCGATGTTCGTAACATATCCAATATTCTATCTGTTACCAGTAATAAGCCTATCGCTTCAAGCGGTAAACCTATTGCACCTAAAATCACGGTAATGGCCACCAGGCTAGCAGCAGGAATGCCCGCTACCCCGATAGAGGTGAGCAGCGCTACTATCACAATGGTAAATTGAGTAATAAAGCCAAGCTCCAAACCATAGGCTTGGGCAATAAACATCGCCGCCACACACTCATAAAGCGCCGTGCCGTCCATATTGACCGTCGCCCCTAAAGGTAAGACAAAACTGGCGGTTTTTCGCGACACCCCGGCTCGCTTTTGTATGCACTGCATGGTCAATGGCAAAGTCGCAGAGGAGGAGGCGGTTGAAAATGCCATTAACATTGCCGGAGACATAGCCACAACCTGTTTGACGGGGCTCACTCCACCAACAAATTTAAGCAGCAGAGGTAAAACGATAAATGAATGCAGAGCCAGAGAGATGATGACAGTAAACAGAAATACCAACATAGGCTCGAAAGCATTGAAACCGGTCGCGCTCACCGTCTTAGCTATCAAAGCAAATATTCCCAGTGGCGCAAACTTAAGAACAAACTGAGTAATAAGCACCATAGTTTTGGCGACGCCTTTCCAAAAGTCCCGCAGTACTTCTCCCCTGCGCCCCTCGACGCGTCCCATGAAGAAACCAAACAGTAAACTGAAAAAGATAAGGCCTAACATCTGCCCTTCGCTCGCTGCTTCCACAATGTTAGTCGGGATCATTCTGACAAAGATTTCAACCAGATCTTTACTGCCTCGCCCCTCAACCTGACTTAGGGTCGATGCAACCTCTGAGCTGTTGGTATTGAGATTGAGCAAATCACCCGCAGCTCGCCCATCGATAATTCCCGGCAGAGTGATATTAACCAGAGTCAATCCGATCAGAATGGCTAACAGACTGGTCATGGTGTAGTAGGCCAAGGTCTTCAGTCCGAGTCGCCCTAAACTATCACCGTGGTTAAGGCCTGCCATACTCGAGATGATGGATGACATGATCAGAGGCACTATGACCATCTTGAGGGCATTGAGAAACATAGTGCCGATGAAATCATAAATTTCATAAATCGCACTTTCGGGGACTGTCACAATACCGACCAAGATAGCCAGTAGGATGGCGATCAAGATCTGCCAATGTAACTTCATCAGTGTTATCTCCACCGGGCAGGTTAATACCTGTACACTAATCCTAGACAAGAATTGAATATTCAACCAAATAACTTCTTTTTAAGCGCTGAAGTGACGCTCCCCTCTTTGCTGAAAAGTTGAACTATCTCTTTCCTTCTTTTCCCTTCCCCCAAAAATTTTGGTCTGGCTTAACTCAGTAATTCAAAGACTGAACAGAAAAAAGGCGCCCTTAGGCGCCTTCTCTATTTACCAACAGTGTCTGAATTAAACAGACATTCTTGCTATTTACTTCGCATATTCGACAGCAATTCCAGCCGCCAGTTTAGCATTATTAAACACAAGCTCGATGTTGGCTTTCAGGCTGGTGCCTTCTGTTTTCTCAGCAACCTTAGCCAGCAAGAATGGAGTCGACTCTTTACCCGATATCCCTTTGCTGTCCATCTCGGCAACGGCGTTGATGATCACCTCGTCGATCATGGCGCGATCAAGCTGATACTCTTCCGGAATAGGGTTTGCAACGACAACGCCACCTTTTAACCCCATCTCCCACTTGGCTTTCATTGCTGTTGCGATCTGCTCGGCATTGTCCAGTCTATAGTCGACACCAAACTCACTTTCACGGGTGTAGAAAGCAGGTAATGTATCGGTTTGATGGCCGATAACCGGAACGCCCTGAGTCTCTAAATACTCCAGAGTCAGGCCAATATCCAAAATTGATTTAGCGCCGGCACAAACTACCGCCACATCGGTATTAGCTAACTCTTGAAGATCGGCCGAGATATCAAATGTCTGTTGTGCACCACGATGAACACCACCGATACCGCCTGTGGCGAATACTTTGATACCCGCCATCTGCGCCAAAATCATGGTCGAAGCCACTGTAGTCGCACCATCTACCTGCTTAGCGACAATAAAGGGGATATCGCGGCGACTGGTCTTGATTACATCTAACCCTGCCTTACCTAAATATTCGATCTCCTCATGGGTCATACCCACTTTCAATCGTCCCTTCAAGATAGCTATCGTCGCAGGGATCGCACCATTATCACGAATTATCTGCTCAACCTTGAGGGCCGTTTCTACGTTTTGCGGATAAGGCATTCCGTGTGAAATAATCGTAGATTCCAATGCAACAACTGGCTTTCCGGCTGCAATTGCCGCGGCGACTTCAGGATTAATATCTAGGTACTGCTCTAACATGTTAACTCCTTGATAATTCGGTTTACTGAAATTTCTGACATATTTGGATTAATGGTCGCAAGATGTGACAGCGCCACTACTGCTGCGGCCATAGCAAATTTTGTTGAGTGCTCTATGCTCCACTCCTGTATCCAGCCATGAGCAAGGCCTGCGAGGAACGCATCACCGGCTCCGTTAGCATTAACCATAGCGACAGGAATCGCTGGAATAAGGGCTTGAGCACCTTCATCACTGTAAAAGACGCCATCACTCCCCAGGCTGAGGAAGATGCGCTTAACCCCCTGGTTATGAAACCAGTTAGCTAAACCGGGTAGCTCACTATAATCTTCGATGACGATCCCAGAGAGCTGCTCAGCCTCTTTAAGATTGGGTTTTAACGTGTGCACAGAACTTAAAAACGGTTTAATTTTCTTAGCCTTAACACAGGAGACGGTATCAACAAAGATGGGTCTGTCGGAGAAGTTATTGAGCAGATATTCCAATGACTCTGCTGACAGGTTTGCATCCAGAATAATAAGATCTGCGCGTCTTAATAGTTCCTCCTTCTCTTTAAGTACCTCGACACTCAGACGGTCTAAGATTGCCATGTCATTAATGGCAACATGCATATCGCTGTCACCATCGAGCACTGAAAGATAGGTGGAAGTATTCACATCGTTGAGCTGCAAGCAGCCTTTCATATCGATGCCGGCTTGTTGGCATTGACTAACAATCATCTGCCCATAAGTATCTTTACCTACGGCGCTGATTAGCCGGGTCTCGGAACCTAACCTTGCTAAATTCTCGGCGATATTACGCCCGACGCCGCCGGGGGAGCAGCTCACACTGCCTGGGTTTGAATCACCGACCTGCAATGAATTTAATGGACGACCGAGAATATCCATATTGGCCCCACCGATAACTACCGCATAGCGGGATTCGGCTAAGATATAACCTTTTCCCCGAATGACGCCTTTATTGGTGAGGTTCATGATATGCCCGGCAACAGCGGAACGGCTTATGCCTAACTGATCGGCTAAGCTCTGTTGCGCGATAAGTGGGTCTTGTTTAAGTAGTGCCAGTATCTCTAGTTCGCGTTCTGTCATCTTTATTATCCAGGTTACACGCCAAACAAACATTTGTTTGGATACCAAACTTAAGTTTAAGCTTAAAGCTAAAATATGCCCAATAAAGATAAACTTCAAGTAAAAAATGTAATTACCAGGTGAAAAATGTGAACCAGCAATGATTCAGCCAAAGCTAAACTAGCTCAATATCACGATAGATGAGTGGTAAGTGGTAAGTGGTAAGTGGTAAGTGGTAAGTAGGAAGTAGGAAGTGGGAGCACCAATAATGACAAGTCAAAGAGAGGAAAGATAAATTTTAGGTTCTAAGTTCTAAGTTCTAAGTTTTAAGTTTTAAGTTCTAAGTTTTAAGTTCTAAGTTTGATGCTCAAAGCTCGCGAATCATGCCCCTGACACATTCGCGGCTAAAGCCGCTCCTACATGGGGCACTATCACGCGTAGCTCATAAGTCGTAGCTAGTCGTTCGTAGCTCGTAACTCGTAACTCGTAGCTCGTAGCTCGTAACTCGTAACTCGTAACTCGTAGCTCGTAGCTCGTAGCTCGTAGCTCGTAGCTTAAAGCTTATGATATTTAGTAACGAAACGATCTAACTGATTACCAAAGGCTTGCTTTTCGCTTACCCCTATCGCTGCAGGTCCTCCGGTTTGAACACCGCTGGCTCGCATGGTATCCATAAAATCCCGCATATTCAGAATAGATTTAATGTTCTGCACAGTATAGAGCTCACCACGGGGGTTTAAGGCGATTCCGCCTTTATCTATCACTTCCGATGCAAGAGGAATATCGGCGGTGATCACCAGATCTCCAACGTCGAGTCGCTTCACAATCTCATCATCGGCCACATCGAAACCTGAAGGAACCGTCACCATCTTGATAAAGCGAGATGGCGGGATACGCATGGAGTGGTTTGCCACTAAGGTGACCTCGACTTTCGCCCTATCGGCAACCCTGAATAAGATCTCTTTAATTACCCCAGGGCAAGCATCTGCGTCGACCCAAATCTTCATACTTATCTCCAAAAAGCTAATTTTTATTACAGTAGCAAACTTACAGGCAAAAATGACAAAGCCGCCGAAATCGGGTCGATAACGGCGGCTTTAACGTCAATCGAGTATTCGAGGGCTTACTCTTCGCTTGGCATAACCTTCTTAACGAAACAGGTCAGGATAACGATACGAGTACCGTTCACACGACCTTCGATGTGCTCTGGATTATTCGTCAAAGAGATGCCACGAACGGTAGTTCCACGCTTAGCGGTAAAGGTGGTGCCTTTAACATTAAGATCTTTAATGATAACGACGTTATCACCCGCCTCTAAGATTGCGCCGTTGCTGTCTTTATGAGGTACAAAATCTTCATCGACCTCTTCGATTCCCGCTTCAGCCCATGCTTGCATATCTTCATCGAGATAAAGCATATCAAGCAGATCACGTGCCCATGCTTCAGCACTTATCTGCTTTAGCATGCGGTAAGCCATAACCTGAACGGCCGGCACCTGACTCCACATGCTGTCGTTGAGGCAACGCCAGTGGTTCATATCGATAGTTGCAGGGGTTTTGATCTGACCAGTACAAGTGTCACAAATCATGATACGCGCATCACCGTAGCCCTTAGACTCAGGCAGCTCAAAGGCAGCTAAGTTTGATTCACTACCGCACAATTCACACTTGCCACCACAGCGGCTTAATAGTTCTTTAGTCATCTCTTTCTCTTCAATCTAACGGGTCTCAATAATGGGCGGCACTATAACATATTGGGCCGATTCACGACAGCCAGCCCAAGCAGGTAAGCCCTTGCTTCATGACACGTATCAAAGATTTGATCTCTTAACCACTCGTTATAAAGATTAACTTGGTGATTAGTTACCCACGAAGACAGCATCCGGAATAAGAGACGCGGGCCTGATTTCAGGCTTCACATTGAATATTGACGACTTCGCTGCTACACCTAGAAGACAGCGAAGCATGCACAGGGAGGTCATATGCTTATTCTAACGAGAAAGACGAATACTTCAGTTATCATAACCAATGTCTATGATGAAAATGGAAAGCCCTTAAAAGACATTGAGATCAATATCTACGCCGACAACCGAATCGGAATCGATGCCGACAGTTCGGTAGATATCTATCGAAGTGAGATACTGCAACTCGGAGAGTAGTGCTCAGCCTGTACAGGCTGAGTTATCAAACCAAACATTGAAAATCAAACTCTTGATATTTTTCTGGCAGATAAGATCCATAAACTAGTTATTGCTAAAAGGAACCTATGATAAATTACTAAAATGGGTGACACGCTCGTTTACAAGGATCAGTTATGTCCGAGGACAAGAAGAAAATCTTAGTGCTGTTTGCACATCCTTCTCAGGAACGCTCAGAGGTCAACAAGCCACTTTTTACCGCCTGCCAACAACACGGCGATGTGACGGCCATCGATCTCTATCGGGAATACCCCACATTTCATATCGATATCGACAAAGAACAACAGAGGCTAATCGAACATGATGTGATTATCTTTCTGTTTCCTCTCTATTGGTATTCCACTCCTGCAATATTAAAACAGTGGCAAGATCTGGTGCTTGAATATGGTTTTGCCTACGGTGCCAACGGTCATGCTTTACAGGGGAAGACATTTCTGTGTGCCGTCACTGCCGGCGGCTCTGAGGCTGCCTACCAGAAAGAGGGCTATAACCATTTCAGTATCCGGGAACTGCTCCACCCTCTGGAACAAACAGCATCATTAACGGGGATGATCTATCTCGCCCCATTCGTACTGTTTAGCGCCAGAAGTGCGGTAGAAGAGGATCGTGTAAATGCTCATATCGAGAGTTTACGTCACCTTTTAACTGCACTGGCCAATGATACTTTAGATGTTGAAACGGCAAGCTCTTTGCCCGTATTAAACACCAATTTATCCAACTTATTTAACGCTTAATTGCAAGGTCTAGACTAAGGGAACCCAATGACAGCTTATTTTATTCAAGCTTTTATCTACCTTTGCGCGGCAGTTATCGCGGTGCCTCTGGCCAAACGTTTTGGGTTAGGCTCTGTGCTGGGTTACCTGATGGCGGGAGTCGTTATCGGTCCGATCATCGGTCTGGTCGGCAGTGAAACAAATACCCTGCAACACTTTGCCGAATTTGGCGTGGTGATGATGCTATTCCTTGTGGGGCTGGAACTCGAGCCACGAATGCTCTGGGATATGCGTAATAAACTTATCGGCTTAGGCGGTCTGCAGATAGGGGGAACGACCGCGATCATCACCGCAGCGGGTATCTATTTTGGCTTAAGCTGGAGTATCGCACTAACCGTAGGCCTTATCTTCGCGCTGTCTTCTACCGCCATCGTGCTGCAGACCTTTAACGAGAAAGCCCTGTCCAAAACCGAAGGTGGGAAGAATGCCTTCTCGGTTCTCCTGTTTCAGGATATCGCCGTGATCCCTATGCTGGCGCTCATTCCATTATTGGCACTCCCCGAGTTAGTCGAACAGGCACAAGCCGCAGTTGGCCAAGCCGCGCAGCAACATGAAGAGCTCTCTTTGGTGGCCGGTTTGCCTGGATGGGCCTATGGGATAGTGGTCATGCTGGCCATCGCAGCCGTAGTTGTTGGTGGTCATTATCTCAGTCGCCCTCTATTTCGTTATGTCGCAAGTTCGGGCCTGAGGGAGATTTTCACCGCAACAGCTCTAATGTTGGTGATCGGTATCGCGGCATTAATGAGTCTGGTCGGTCTCTCGCCGGCCCTGGGAACATTTCTAGCCGGCGTGGTACTGGCTAACAGTGAATTTCGTCATGAACTCGAGTCCAATATCGAACCTTTTAAGGGGCTATTGCTGGGATTATTTTTTATCACTGTTGGTGCAGGCATCGACTTTGGGGTCTTAGCCAGTAATGTTGGGCCCGTGCTTGGGATCACTGCCGGGGTTATGCTGGTAAAAGCCTTGGTATTATTTGTATTAGCCCTCATATTCAGAATTAAAAACAGCGATCGCTGGTTGTTTGCCCTGAGCTTAGCTCAAGCCGGTGAGTTTGGTTTCGTACTACTCAGTTATACGGTGCAAAACCACGTTATCCCAACCGATCTGGCCCAAATACTCTCATTGGTCGTAGCCCTGTCTATGTTCCTAACACCAGGCCTGTTCATCTTCTTCGACAAGGTGATAGTGCCAAGGTTTGAACATTTTGAAAATGACCGCGAGGCCGATGAGATCACCGAAAATGGCACTGTGATTATCGCGGGCATTGGCCGATTCGGCCAGATGGTAAATCGTTTCTTACGGGCTAATAAAATAGATACCGTAGTGCTGGATCATCAGATATCCCAAGTAGAGAACCTGAAAAAGATCAATGTTAAGAGCTTCTATGGTGATGCGACTCAACCCGACCTACTCCACACTGCCGGAATCGAAGACGCCACCATGCTGGTCATCGCCATCGACAACAATGAACGCGCTGTAGAGCTGACAAAATATGTAAAACACACCTATCCTAAGGTGAAGGTTTTTGCCCGGGCGTTCGATAGAGGGCATCACTTCGAACTTAAACATGCCGGCGCAGACTTTATCATCAGTGAAACCTACCATTCAGCCTTAGAGCTTGGCAAAGAGGCCTTGATCTCCCTCGGGGTACATCCATTTAAGGCCGAGCAGAAGAAGGCCACGCTGCGAGAACTGGAACTTTGTTATAAAGATTCACTGTTTGAGTCCTGGAAGAAGAAGACTGAAGACAGCAAATACAGCGCTCACTTCAGAGAGTTGTTTATCGAACTTGAGACCGCCATAGCGAAAGCGATGAAGAGTGATCACTTCGATGAACAGGCAAGAGTCGAGCGAGGCTGGACGCCACCACCTAAAGACTATGAAAAGAGGATGAACAGGGACGAATAATACCAATAGAACTATTGGGCTAGTGTTTGGCCATTATTTCTTCCATAAAAAAACCACCGAACAACCGGTGGTTTTTTAACGTTTACATCAAGAGTTTATTAGCTTCTCAGCCTTGGCGGCGAGAAACTAATCTCATCAGTTTAGACAAGTTTCATCTCTTGAACTATTTCATGAGCGATTTCGGGAGTCGTACTCACCGGCTTCTCATGAAGATCGGCTTTTAACTGACCTTTTCTGTGCTTAAGCGCTGCGTCAAGCTTCTTAGCCGCAGTCGCAATAGCCGGATACATCACACCATTGGTGCCCGATGCTGAAATTCGGCTACCTTCATAATTAGTACGCAGCTCAACCTGAAACTCGCCATGCTCCTTAGAAATGATGACATCTAACGAGATTAACGTTGGGAAGTGAGTGGCGATTTTGGAAAACTTTTCGTTCACATGCTCTTTGATTGAATCGGTAACATCGACGTGGTGACCAGAAAGATTTATTTTCATAGGTTTTCCTTTTAAGAATTACTTCAATAATAGAACTTGGGGCTGGCGGTTGAAAACACAAGGGGGCAAGTAAAATATTTTTACATTACTAATTTTGCCCTACATTTTTATCGGTATTTTCTACTCAACCAGACTTATACCAGCTCTGTATCCATTCTAACTATTACAAATACTCTTGAACTAACCAACACCAGTTCCCCACACTGGATCCTCAATAAGTACTTTCAAACTAGTTGTATTAATATGTACTCCTCATATTTCATAAAAGCAAGTAACGGCTATATTCAATGTCCAAAATTAAGACAAAACTAAGATAATCGTTATAAAAAGCATCAAATTGATGCTTTTTCATTACTCAAATAACCAATAAGAGGGTGATCTAAGCATATGCTAAAAAACCGATCCTTGAAGCCTAAGTGCTTCGTATATCGACTCCCCATTCAGGTAAAGCCCAATATGCTTCACTAATACGCCTGTAAACAGATCGAATAACCAAGCTCAACATTTTGCTTAACCACTTGAGATAGCTCTAAATCCAACCACTTCGACTCACTCAATTAAAAAATCCGACTCATTGCCTTTTTTTGAGAGCCAACACTCATAGTGACAATCTTTACAAATTAAATGAGAATGAAAACGGTTATCATCCGCATGTTATTCAGGTAGAATCACAACAGTTTTTGCTAGATCTACACAGGCACCAACCTTTCCATCAGGAACAAACCTTTCCACTAGGAATAAACCATTGTGGTATTACCAAACTTAAACTGGCGAGCATTTATCCGCTCGCAACCTATCAATATCATGTCTCGCAGTTTTGCAGCCATTTTTGCAGGATACTTAGTCGCGGCTACCGGCTCTGGTTTATTGGCTCTCATCATACCTTTGCCCGCTTCCCAAAGTGTGCTGATCGCAATGATGCTCTCATTTAGCTTCTATGTTGCGGCTGCGATCTGGGCATTTAGTGTCGGGACAAGCCGGCAAGCCTGGCGGGATCTATTGTTAATCAGTGCCATTCTTTACATCTTTATTTTGTGGGTAAGTTAAGCAATGAAAGAGACTTTTTTTCGCTCTATGACCTGGTTACACACTTGGGTTGGTCTGCTGGTATGTTGGGTACTGTTATTAGTCTTCTTTGCCGGAACGGTCAGCTACTATCGCTATGAGATCTCCCTTTGGACTAAGCCGGAAATTCACAGCGATGTTTTTCAAAACTATCAAACTGAAAATTTAACACACCAGCTTCGAGAGGGGCAGGCCTATCTGTCGCAGCACGCTGAAAATGCAAAAGATTGGCGCATAAACTTTCCTACCGAACGTAAGCCTTATCTCAGCTATAGCTGGCAGACACAGCCTGAAGCAGGCAAACGAAGGGGGCAATTTATTGAACATATTGCCCATGTAAATGGTCAGGATATGGTTACCGACGTACGTAATTCTCGTGGTGGTAACTTCTTCTATCGATTACATTTCGACCTTCATTACATGCCGGCAAAAATCGCTCGCTGGATTGTCGGATTCTGCACTATGTTTATGTTGCTGGCCTTGATCAGTGGCATCGTTATCCATAAGCGCATCTTCAAGGATTTTTTCAGCTTCAGACGCAACAAGGGCGGGCGTTCCTGGCTCGATGCCCACAATATCAGCTCGGTGCTCGCGCTACCCTATCATCTGATGATCACCTATACCGGCTTAATCACTTTGATGCTGATGTATATGCCTTGGGGGGTGATGACCGCCTATGATGGTGACACTCGTGCATTTCGCGCGGAACTAAAACCAGGGCGAGAGCAAGTTGCCGCTTCGGGTACCCCTGCACCTTTAATTCAACTGAGTGAATTACTCCCCACCGTGAAGGCGAGTTGGGGAGATACGCCGATTAAACAGGTGGTGATCAGTAATATCAATGATGAAAATAGTCGAATCAGTTTCTATAAAAATACCGGGCAGTCAGTGACAGACCTGCGTATACCTCTGATATTCAGCGGTGCATCAGGTGAGCTGGTGAGTAAAGCCTCCTCCGCCCCATCGGCAGCTAATGCCACACACGATACGTTAATGTCCCTGCACACGGCTCGTTTTGCCGAGCCGGTCTTAAGGTTCTTTTTCTTTATCTGCGGTTTCATGGGCTGCGCCATGATAGCAACAGGCACACTGTTATGGGCCGTGAAGATCCGCCAAAAGCAACAGAAGCTAATCAAACAAGGTAACAAGCCAAGCTTAGGTCTGCGCCTGGTCGAGGGACTTAACCTGACTTTTATAGCCGGCTTACCTCTGGCAACCTGTGCATTTTTCTATGCTAACCGTCTCCTGCCGACACAGATGGCAGACCGGGCTCAGTGGGAGATACATAGCTTCTTTGCCGTTATCTGTTTAACCGCAGTATTGGCTTTCTTTGACCGTAGCCTGACAAGTTGGCGCAGAGTGCTGGGACTTTCTGCGGTTGCCTTCATGGCGATCCCTCTTCTTAACTGGGGGACCTCCAGCCAACACCTGTTTCAAAATATGGCCAGCCAGCAGTGGGCATTAGCAGGATTCGATATTCTCTCTTTTCTGATTGGAATAGCGTTATGGTTTGCGAGGAAAAAATTAGCCCAAACTCACACTAAAACATCTAATCGCGTCGCAGCAAGCACTGCGTGGGCGAAGAAGGGGAAACGGGTTTCTACCGCTTCAACAAAGGAGGGGGCGTAACATTATGATATCTAACTCTATAACGCTAAGCTTACTTAACTTTAGCTACCTCGCATTCGGCAGCCTGGCTTTAGCCATGTTCTCTCATTTCCGCGGTGCTTTTAATCGTTCACCAAGCCCGGCACAGAGCAAATTACTCTATTGGTTTGGCTGGGGGGTACTCGCGGTAAGTTATTATATCGGTATCCTTTACCAAGGTTTCGCCTATGGCAGCATACTATTCACCGGACTCATATCACTTGCGGGGCTATTAGTGATATTGACTTTAAGCTATCGGGCTCATCACCTGCCCCACTTCATGGCAGGCTCCGGAGTCTTTGGTACCTTACTGCTGATCTTCGCCTAAATTGAAGTAAGCAGCACAGAGTGCGGGCTGAGTTTATATAAAAAACGGTAGGATGTGTCGTTTTTTCAATCAAATTCAGCCTGCATTCAGCTTTACCTATGTAGAGTGGTTCAATCGATATCACTTTACGCGAGGCAGAGATGCAAATTAATTCAACTTCTCAAAACACGCCCCCTACCACACAGGGTATTGCATCGAATCAACCGGTACAGAACACTACTCAATCTAAGACCGACTCTCCCCTCACAACTACTCAGGCTTCACAGCGTTCAAATAGCGACATCGTGACAATATCTAAACAGGCTGCAGAGCTTTCATCTCAAGCTCAACCAAGCGCTAAAGAGGCTGAAACTCTCCCGGCAAAACCAAGCCTGTCCAATGAGGGAGAGAAAGTTGACAACTATGTCGAATACAGAAAAGCCAAGGCTCAATATCAAATTTATTCAGATATGGCCGGAATAGCGACAGGCAACAGCAAAGGTATGTCGGCATCGACAGCCTACTATCTTTCAAATAACGAAGACGCACGCGCCGCAGTTGTAGAGACTAAGGCACAGCAGCAACAAGCCTCAGTACTCCAAACCTATGTCAACACGACTCAGGGTATCGATGACTGGTACTAATGATAGTAAAACGCCGCTAAATGCGGCGTTTATTATTAAGTACAGAACCTGCCTCAGCTTGGTTTATCAGGCATGTCCTTGCACTATATTCCGCTAATCGACATGGACACCACTGCCGACTCCTACCGTTATAGTGGAACCATCCATCCCTACGGAACTGTATCAGCTCCCGCAACCTAAGTTGTAGTAGCTAAGCCTGTTTCCATAGGAACGGATGATAAAACGTGAACCCCAGGTGCGGCTAACTCCACCTGACAGGTTCTTTGTAAAAAGCTCACATGCTGTATTCTCATCTAGGCCGAACTTAAATTGACGAAATAATGCAACTCCTGAGCGGCAAGACTTCCGGAAAAAATAACCAGTAAGAGTAGACAGAGCACAATCAGTATCTTAGTAGAATTAGCCACGAGTAACCCCTTAACTTTAAACGCCTCAATAAAAGCCCTGGCTAGTGGTCCGACTGTTTAGTATCTCGACTATTTACTGTCTCGATTATGCATCCTTATCTCGTTCGCTCGATACCTTTCTCTACCTGCCGCGACCTCTTTGCTAACCACGTTTACGCTTTCGCCCCTCTAATTTATAAGTATGGTTGCTAATCAACAGAAATTACCCGTAACGAGATAAAAGTCTAACTTTCCCCTGCTATATACAACTTAGCTATAAGAGAACACTCACCGAAAAGCAGACGTAGGAGCTAAACAACCGATTTTTATGAGTTAAGTCTTTCAGTCAGCAGGAGCGATAGAAAAGGCGCTATTCGCGCCTTTAGATTACCCGGGACAAACAAGGGCGCTAGTTTTCGATGAAGTCATCTTCAAAGTTCGTTTCCCAGTACTTGTACCCTTGTACAGTAGCCTGAGCGGCTGCCCCCATCAAATTAACCTGATAGGTTTTAACACCACTGAGATCCGCGGATTGATTGGCTGATGCCTGACCACCACTCCCCTCATATTCGGCACTGGCTTCTGCCTGAGCTTGTCCCTCGAAACCCGCGTCCTTAAATCGCTGAACGGCCGCCTTATCCATAAATGCCTGTACGAAGGCGACCTGCTTCCAACCGATACCGGCACCGACACCTCCAGTTGCAAATCGGTAATAAGAGAGGGAGCCTTTTTCATTCAATACGCAAACTCCGCCCCCGGTAGACAGAGCAAACAGGTAACTGTTACTGCCGGTACAGGTAACGTAGGCGACGGAGCCAGCCACAGCCGATGATGCGCCTTTATGTTCACTATAGATCTCTTTCAATGCTGCCTGAGTTTCCTGACGTGCATTTTTCTTTTTCGCTTCAGGCGTATTACCCGTAGCGCATCCAACAAGTAAAACAGGTAAAAGTAATAACACTAATTTGTATTTTTTCATTCTGCTACCTTAATGTAATGGTATGGAACGAGGGAAAGCCGCTTTTTATTCACGGACTTTCAACCTCAGCGTAAAGTCAATCAACTCAGTTTCTTATCAAAGGTAAATTTGAACAACAGCTAAATTCCTATGCTTCATTAAGCAACAGAACGTCAAAGTTAAAACGTATAAGAGAGCGTTAACATGGGCCCACGAAAGCTATAATGAAGCTTCAGAGTAGAATTATCACCTTCAATATCCGCCGATACTTTGTAATATTTATAAGAGAGCTCGGTGGCAAAACTATCCCTGAAGCTATACTCGACGCCAACACTCAGATCGACCAAACGACCGCTAATGTTATCTAAACTCAGATAGAAATATTGAGCCTGTGTCCCCAGCTTCCAACCATCGGCAAACTGATAATTTGCAACGATACCGATATCCGGCAGAGGCGCCGTGGCATCGGTGAATACTATGTTGTCGGGGTCGAGCTCCACCGAGCCACAATTGTTGTCGACACAAGCCGCGATATCTCCGGAAAAACCCAGCTCAAACCACATCACATGCAGGCCCGCAGTCAGTATCAAGTCCCATTCATCATCGCGGTAAAAATCATAGCCATAACCAATGCGGGCAATATCGACATTAAATGTTGTGGTGATCACGCTGCCTGACTGCACTAAATATTTATCCCCGGTTTCCGGGTGCTCATATTCGAAGGGGGTGGTTATATTCAGGTTTGTGGCATCACGGTGTAATCGCTTCCAATCCAGGTAGATCCCGTGATGTCCATTAAACCAGTATGACATGGAAAAAGATGGCAGAAATTCACTTTCAGTCAACTTGAGATCTGATTCGAAATCCAGCTCAAAGTTCTCATCGGTTAAGGGGCTGGTCACCTCCATTCCCGAATCAGATATTGAATAGAAACCGCCCACGGCGATCCGTAACTTACTCTCATCGGCAAGAGTCACGAAAGAGGAGAGCAGTAAAGTACAAAGTGCAATCGCCTTAATGACAACTGAGTATAGGGACTCTGGCGCTTGTTTAGGTAAACTCTTCATCCTTAACCTCCAACAATCAGACTGAGTTAACTTTAGCAGCGATTTAATTTTTCAGGCACAAAATAGCCAATATCCTTGAGTAAAGGACCTATGAATCAAATGGATGAGGTAGCAAAGATGCTGGAAGAAATATGGCTCTATCGGAGATAAAAATGGGGGTTAAAAGCCTGGGAACTGCTCGGCCGGTAACCCCCTAAAGGTACTTGCTATAGACGTGGTGAGCGCCTGTTTAACACAAATTTTTACTTAATATCCTCAGCCATTCCATCTGATGATATTGGTAACGCCTTTAATGGCATTACCGGCTGTTGGATCAGTTCATCCTTGAGATATGAAATAGCCTTTTGTAATTGAGCGTCGCCACCTGTGAATGTGGCATATGGTAGGTTATCGACTTCTATGTCCGGACTAACCCCCCGACCTTCCAGAACCCAACGTCCGTCCATTGCATACTGCGGATACTCGGCCACCCGAGCCATGCCTTTGTCTGTCAGCGAATTACGGCCGGATAACCAAACACCCGCTCCCGCCGTTTGCTTTCCTATCAAAGGAGCGACACCCAATGCCTTGATGCCGGCAGAGAATGTTTCACCATCCGAGTAGGTCAGCTGATCGGTAAGCACCACAAGATGCCCACGGAAAGTCTGCTGCATATTGGCATTTGGCGTACCACGGGTTGGTTGCCAAAATGCCCAGGTACGACGCAATAGCTTCTCGATAATCCAGCTATCGATGTTGCCGCCTCGGTTACGACGCACATCGATAATCAGCCCCTCTTTTTCAAAGTTAGCGTAAAACTCACGTGCAAAACTGGCGATATCACCACTGCCCATCGCGTACAAGTGCAGGTAGCCAATCTTACCCTCACTGCCTTGTGTGACCTTATTGCTATTGTGATTAACCCAATCTAAGTATCTGAGCTTGGCGTCGACTCTGGTATCAACGGGCATGACTATGGTCTTATGCAGCTTCTTGCCACGTTTGAGCTTTAGCAGTACCTGCTTTTTAGACTGGTTTCTTAAGTAGCGCGTCACATCGGCTACATCGGCGACCGACTTGCCATTGATCTCCAGAATAATATCGCCCACTTCAGCATCGACTTCGACCCTGGCCAATGGGGATGAGTGTGCCGGAAGCTCAGGATCATTCTGGTAAATATGAGATATTTTCACGCCAGACTTAGTCTGTTCGAGGCGAGCCCCGAGACTCGATGCCTTGGCCATCTTGCTGTCTTTAGGCAGATCGCCTCCGCGCACCTGTGAGTGCAACGAGTCCAACTCGCCCATCATCTGCTTGAAGATGTCATTCAGCTCATGCCTGTCGGTTAGCCTGTCGACCAATGGCTGATACTTAGCCTTGGTTGCCTGCCAGTCCAAGCCACGCATCGTCTTATCGAAGAAGGAGTCTCTGTGCATCAACCAGGCATCTTCGAACATCTGCTGCCACTCAAGTTGTGGCTCGATAGCGAGCTGCCACTGCCCGGTTTGCACTTTGGCATTTTTCAACTCTTTAGGCAGTTTATCAACCGCATCGACAATCAGCATCTCTTTGCCACTGTCGCTGTGCTTGCGTATGAATATTTTCTTCCCATCGGCAGAGAGCGCATAATCCCCCACATCTTTGGCGAATGTCTCGACCTTAGGGCTTAAGGGATCGAACTTAACCACTTTCAGGCCAGGCTTACTGCTGCGTCCCGATGCCCTGTCTAAAAGATATAAGCTGTCCTCTTTGAGACTCAGTTTTGAGTAATTACCTGAACCGACCGGCACTTGCCATAGGCGTTGATTAAGCCCTTTCCAGTCAACGCTAACCTTATCGGCGTCTTTATCTGACTTCTTGTCAGGCTCTGTAGGCATGAGTTCATTAGGTTTACGGAACGCAAAGCTGGCACTCTTGTCCAGTGCGATGGCGAAAATCTCACTACGCTTATCGAACATAGGTCCCATGTTGCGATCGCCCCATGGTGAGGTTGGCGTCGCAGTAAACTGACGATTAGATAAGAAATATAACCACTTACCATCACTACTAAAGGCTGGGGAATAGGATTCATATTTATCACTAGTCACCGTTTCACTGCGGTTTTCATCCAGTGAATACAACACAATTTGAGGTCTGGGTTTACCCAGCTCAGATTTGGTTATGGCAATAAATCGGCTATCGCCTGACCATACTACATCAGCATAAGGGCCTAATCCTTCGCCTTGCGTGATGATCTTCTTACTGCGATTCTTCTTTAGATCTAACAACCAGAGATTGCCATCATAATCATCCGAGGCGATGTAACGTCCATCGGGTGAAACACTCAATGACATTCTAAGCGTCTTACCATCTTTGGTTAACTGCCTGGCCCCTTGACTCCCATCGGCCGGGAACTTCCAGATCTCCTGCTCACCGGACGCATCACTGATCCCATAGATCCACTGGCTGTCAGGACTCATTACGGCGGCTCGAATACGACTATTTCCGGGAAGAGCAATCTCGACCAGACGCGATCCATCAACACCGGCGATGGCAACATGACTTCTGGCGGTGATAACGACTTTATCGCCAGCTGGAGATACTTGTGTAGATGTCGCATATTTCATCGGGCTGTTGACCCAATGCTCACGTCGCTGAGAGAAGTCTGAGACCAGGTCGATCTCTAATACACGGGTTTCATTGGCCGCAATATCGAACAGTTTTATATCCGCGCCCTGCTGAAATACGATACGTCCCTTATCTAAACGCGCCCCTCTTACCTGCCAGTCAGTAAATTGGGTATGCTGCTTCAGACCCTGACCATCTGTCATCATTGACCAGATGTTGTCATTACCATCGCTATCACTCACAAAATAGAGGCGGTTATCCCACAGCATAGGCTGACGAACAGAGCCAGAGTGAGCAGCGGTTAAGAGTTCGGCTTCCTGTTTCGAGCCCAGTTTAAATCGCCATAACTCGCCCTTAGCCCCCCCCCGATATACTTTCGCGTTATCTCCCGTAGCTTGCAGCCCAAAACGGGTAAAATAGAGATACTCACCGCTATCATCGATAGCCCCTTCTATGGCATCGGCCAGCGGCAGATCGGTCGTCATTAACGTCTCGGGGTTAACCGTTCTTAAGACCCAGTAGTTTGCAGGGCCAAAGGCATTATCGGTGGCGTAGAGCACTTCTCCCTCGGCGGTCCAACCTTGTACCCGGACCCGACTGTTTTCGAAGCTAACACGTTTGGCTTTTCCACCAGCGACGGGGATGACATAAACTTCGCTGGCACCTTCATAATTAGCCACATAAGCCACCCATTGACCATCTTTTGAGATGCTGGCACCCAACTCTTCGGCTGGTAGACTGGTGAGTCTTTGAGCTCGGCTTTGGGACAGTTCTTTAGTCCAGAGATCGCCTTCGGCGGTAAAGACAAGAGTGTTATCACTCAGGGCCGGGGCACGGTAATAACCTAAATTTTCCGATCCGGATGAAAAAGCACTGGGTGCGCTCAGGCTGCCGAGTGCTAATAAAGTGCAGACAAAGGAGAGGCGAAGTTTCATTAGTAGCTCGTTATTCTTATTAAATAAATTTTTGGAATTACAATTTTAAGGTCAACAAGGTAGCAAACTTTTCTTAAAGCAACAGTAAAATATTGCACAATAATTATTAGCAAATGTGTACAAGTTATCTCTGCCTGTTTATTCCCAAGCTGACTCCCTAGCTATACTCTGTATACGATAGGGCCAAAAGCGGACTCATAGATGGAAAGTAATGAGGATAAAGTGAGTCAATCCAGTTCAATATCTGAAGATATTGAACATTTTAACGATGAGCAATCGACCCCTGTCAGACAAGATCCGGTCATTAAAAAGTTACTCGATAAACTCCCCGATGACATAGCAGACAGCTACTCAGATAAACAGCTTCAGGGCTTCAGGGTTGCCTTGGGCGATCGAACCTGGGGGAAACATTTTATTGATAGAAGAGGTACGTTCGCCATCGCCTTCGTTCCGTGGCGATTTTATTATGTCTTTCTGTTGGGAAAAAACCGAAGGGCCTATACACGTCGGGAGAAACACGCCTCACTCCTGATGTTTGCGGGGTTGATTATCACTTTTCTAGTCATCAGCGTATCGCTGGGCCTGTTTACCCTATACATACTCAAATCGGCATTGGGGATCGATCTACTCGAGGGAAGCTCCCTTGGCCTCTGGGATTGGTTTAAAGAACTATGGTAATAAAAAGCTATGGTAATAATGAGCAAAGTAACTATGAATGCCGCTGAAATAACCGCTCACTTTTTGGAGCTGGGTGATCCCCATATTGCCCGACACGCTCAAGGTTTCTTTAAAACCGCTCCAGGAGAGTACGGCGCCGGAGATAAGTTTATCGGTATCAGAGTGCCAGTCATCCGTTCCCAAGTTAAGGCCCTGTCACCTCTGGCCCTCGATACCATTACCGAGCTTATTCGCAGTGAATTTCATGAGACCCGCCTGTTCGCCACATTAGCCTTAGTTGACAACTTTAACAGGGCCGATGAAACAGGCAGAGAGGAGATATACCATCTCTATCTGGCCAATCATGCCTTTATCAACAATTGGGATATCGTAGACTGCTCGGCCCATAAAATAGTCGGCCCCTATCTGCTCCAACGTTCAAGAAAGCGCTTATATCAACTGGCCAACAGCGGCACACTCTGGCAACGCCGCGTCGCGGTTATCAGCTGTTTCTGTTTTATCAGGCACGATGATTTCGATGACATACTCAAACTCAGTGAGCTGCTGCTGACAGATCCAGAAGATCTTATACACAAAGCCGTGGGTTGGATGCTCAGAGAGGTAGGTAAGCGAGACCGAGCAAGGTTGGAGGAATTTTTAAATCAACATAATAAGCAGATGCCGAGAGTCATGCTCAGATATGCGATAGAGAAATTTCCGACTGAACTTCGTCAGCACTACATGAAAAAGTAAACAGACAGCAACCAAACGATAGCTGCCTGTTTCAGATAAAAGCTAGCTAGTGTTGTTTAAGTAATGCCTGCAGCTCATTCCAACTTTGGTGCTGAGGATGACTTGGTTCATTTAGCTGCGGATACTGCGTCTCTATCTTAAGAGCAAGCTTTTTAGCCTCACTCCACTGCTTGCTCTCCACCAGCTGTTCTAAATGATTCAATGCTTGCTTGGCACTGATAACCGCTTCACGTTGCGTCGACTCGTTCATTAACCTTGGCTGTTTTTCAACGGTATCACTAAGTCGGTAAGAGGCTCCCTTCTGGTTCTGTTGCTCAGAAGCTTGCGAAGTCACTTGCTCGGTAACGGCTCCGTTGATGTCAGCACTCCCCTCGCCAATCTCCCTATCTGGCTCCACCGACATACTTCTTGGTGCAACAGCCTTTAGAGCCTGCTCCTCACCACCTTGAACATCCACAGGCTCATTCATCTGCATCATCATAGGCATAGCATCATCACGCAATACATCCTGAGGCGCATCGGGATTGATGAGTAGCAAGGTCACAACCAACATCACCGAGGCTGCAGAAGACAGTGGCCAGCGATACTGACGCCAAAAACTATGTTCCACTCTCACCACATTATCTTTCGCTGCCCCATCTGTCGCTTGTTTCGCCATCGCGATGATCTTCTCATCCAGCTCGGGGCCAGGCTGCTCCTGCTTTATCTTTCGATACCATCGCTGAAGTTCTGCGTCGAACCCGGCAGGTTTATCTGTGTGTTCATCTTTCATTGTCGACCTCCTGCCATTTATTCATCACACACTCTTTCAGTGCTTTATTTGCGTATCGAATCCGGCTTTTTGTCGCCTCAAGTGTCACGTCTACAATCTCTGCTATAGCGCCAGCGGTAAACCCCGCCTCCATGCTGAGTAAAAATGTCTCTTTTTGCACCGTGGGCAACAAGTCGATACACCGTTTAAGCAGCTTGGCTTTGATATTCTCCTCCATGGCGTTATCGGGAGAAAATTGATCCGAGGGCATCAGGTTGTCACACTCTTGCTCTTCACTGAAGGTATCACTGAACAGATCGACCGGCTTCACAGCCCGGACATGATCTATCAACAAATTATGTGCGATACGATATAACCAGGTTGTAAATTTGGCGCTGGTCTCATAACTCGCAGCCGCCTTTATCACACGGCCCCATGTTTCTTGATACAGATCTTCGGCTAGTTGCTGATCGCCCGTTTGGCGAACGAAATAACGATACAAGCCACCTTTATGCTTCAGGTACAGTGATTCAAAAGCCAATGGATCCCCTGCTGCATATTGCAACATCAAACGTTGATCAGCCTCTGCTTCTGTAGACTTCTCCTGCTCTAACGCTTCAGCCACGCATCTCTCCAAGCTATCTTCAATTCAGTTCGCTCATCCCGCAACATACGAAGGCAAACATAGATTCATTCCTGTTGGAAAGTTTGCCTTCCCGGCACAAATTTGTCTATCTAATACCTATAGATATAAGCCTAACAGAAGTTTACAGCTTGGTTTACCCCGGTTTTATAGCCAAGGGGTTAATCCGCTTATAGCTATAAACGGCAAAGTATGAAGAAAGGGTTAAACATAGTTCAAATTTCTTGTCACGGCTCATTCAAATCTTTGCAATTCAAATCTTTGCAATTCAAATCTTAGTCATTAATGGCTAGACCAAGCCATAGCCACAGACAACTGTCGCAAATATCAATATTTATCACACTATAAAAATGTGAGTGCGGCATGTCACATTTTCAAATCACGTTTTGTGCTACTTTTTGCTGATACAAACAGTTCAATTCTCACAATACTTACCAACAACATTTAGCAACAATACGTACCAAAGAATATGAATATCACCTGCATCACATAACACCAGCTTCACTGAACACCTGCCTCCCCATGGCTATAGGTGTTTACTGCTTTACCAACCCATACCCCAACTTCACTCAAGGCGATTAAACGTGCCACACAGAGCCCATCTTTTCTCATTAACACTCGGCCATGCGTTATATCATTCCTGTATAAAAAATGGCTACCGCTTGAAAAACCTTAAACAGGATATTCTTGCCGGTATCTCGGTCGGGATAATTGCCATACCATTAGCGATGGCACTCGCCATCGCCAGTGGAGTTCCTCCTCAATACGGCCTTTATACCGCTATTGTGGCAGGCTTTATTATCGCCCTGACCGGCGGTTCCCGATATAGTATTTCCGGCCCCACAGCCGCATTTGTTGTCCTGCTTTATCCTATAGCTCAGGAGTTTGGCTTAGCGGGGCTGCTTATGGCTACGGTCATGTCAGGGGTGATCTTAGTGATGATGTCTCTGTTAAAGCTTGGCCGTCTCATTCAATATATTCCGGAACCTGTCACACTAGGCTTTACCGGCGGCATAGGTGTGGTCATAGCGGTTCTGCAACTTAAAGATTTCTTTGGACTTTCGAGCGCTAGCCTTCCGGAACATTTTGCCGATAAGGTTCATACCCTGATATTGGCGATGCCTTCAGCCGATGGGCCCAGCACTGTCGTTGCACTAGTCACATTACTGGTCATGCTGATTTGGCCAAAACTAAAGACACAGATCCCGTCCCACCTCCCCGCGATCATAGTAGGTAGTTTACTGGCCTTACTATTAAACAATTATGGTGCAGAAATTGAGACCATAGGGACGCGTTTTCATTACACATTAGCTGATGGCGGAATGGGTATGGGGATCCCCCCCTTTCTGCCCACCTTCGAACTCCCCTGGTTACAAAATAGTGCAGATGGCTCTCCACTGGGAATGAGTTGGGGGATGCTTCAGGCGCTGCTTCCCAGCGCCTTCGCCATCGCTATGCTCGGTGCCATTGAATCACTTTTGTGTGCAGTGGTTTTAGATGGCATGACAGGTAAACGCCATAGTGCAAACAGCGAACTTCTTGGCCAAGGAATAGGTAATATTATCGCCCCCTTTTTCGGTGGGATCCCCGCAACAGCTGCCATAGCCAGAAGTGCAGCCAACGTAAAAGCCGGAGCCTATAGTCCGATATCTGGCATCATTCACTCTCTGGTGCTCTTGCTTGGCTTGCTCTCTCTCGCCAACATTCTGGCTTATCTGCCCATGCCGGCGATGGCTTCGCTGCTCTTAGTCGTGGCCTGGAACATGAGCGAAGCCCCCAAAGCGCTTCATCTGCTCAAATCTGCACCTCGTAGTGACATCATTGTCTTTCTCACCTGTTTCTCCCTCACAGTGATCTTTGACATGGTAATCGCCATCACCGTAGGAATAGTGTTGGCAGCACTGCTATTTATGAAAGAGATAGCCGAGATGACAAGGCTTTACGATATCAGCCAAAATAGAAGATATATCGATAAACCCGTTGCGGACCATTGGCTTGTCTTAAAAATTAACGGGCCACTATTTTTTGCCGCAGCAGACGCTATCTTTTCAGAGATAACCCTGCTCGCCAAACACAAGCGGACCGTCGTTCTCTATATGGATGGCGTATCGATTCTCGATGCTGGGGGTTTGGCCGCATTAAATAGACTGATAGGAAAGTTAAAACTGACGGGTACACATCTGGTTATTGCAGATCTACAGTTTCAACCAATCAGAACACTGGCAAGAGCCAAGGTGCAACCTATCGAGGGCTTACTGTATTTTTATCCGACCTTAAGGGAAGCCTTAGGCACCCATATCAATGAGTAAAAACAGCCAATAAAAAACGCCATCGAACCTAAGATTCGATGGCGTTACTTAATCAATTCAATCAGCTTAAACGTTAGCTAGCTTCTCTTGAAGCTTGGCATCTTTAGCCTGAACAGCTTCGGCGGATGAAGCGCGCTCCTCTTTAACTCTCTGGGCTAATACATCATCACCAACGGCAAGCATCTGCGCGGCTAAATAACCTGCGTTTTTCGCTCCGGCACTGCCGATAGCCACAGTAGCAACAGGTACGCCGCCAGGCATCATCACTGTTGATAAAAGTGCATCATGACCCTGTAATGGACCACAATCGACAGGTACACCGATAACCGGACGAGTAGTGATACCGGCAACGGCGCCCGCTAAATGAGCCGCGAGACCAGCAGCACAGATAAAGACCTTACAGCCACGTGCTTCTGCATCAGTAACGTATGCATGAGTAGCAGCGGGTGTACGGTGAGCCGATGTGACTTTAGCTTCAAATTGAATATCGAATGTTTTTAGCACATCTAGGGTAGCTTGCATGGTAGGTAGATCTGAATCAGATCCCATTAACACAGCAACAAATGGTTTGCTCATTTTTATTCCTTATGTAGGGTATTACTTTTATTTTTGTGCGCATTATATACGTAAGCTACCTTCTAATGCGAGTTTCAAAAAGAGCGAATTCCAAGTCTTTAAGCTTGGTGTTTTCAATCTTTGACAGCAATTCGAATGTCTACTCCGACAAAAAAGCCAGAAATACCACTCGTTATGCTTCCTCCTGAAACTGCATATGCGGATGTCTTCACAATATAAATAACGCCTAGAGTAAACGGCTCCCCCAAGCCAGGCCGCAATTATCACCTAGCAGTTATTACACTGCAAATAACTTATTGATACAGATCTATAACCTTTTAAATCAAGAGTATTTATAAATTGGCATCATCAATGAGAGGCACCCCACTTTTAAAGCCCCTTTTTTGATTTATTATCACCATAAGGGTAAAAAAATTACTGACAGTCACTTACAATCAGGCAATTTATTTTCCGAACGCCTAAATAAAGGGCCATTTGAACAAAATTAATGGGTTTAGCATGGATAGAATAACCAAAGTGACAGAGACTGACGGCTTGAAAAAAAAGCAGATAGATAGCCTAGATCTCAGGTTTCACTTTGCTCTGCTGGGCGGCCCACTACTGCTCTTGATCGTCATCTGGCTATCATTTTTCAATTCCAGTTTTGATAGTGCTTTACTGTTGAAGCTGCTTTTGATTTCCAGTATCTACACTCTGGGCTATAGCTTGAGTTACTACTTCCATCAGGGACGACTAAACCGACTGTGGCAGCATCTGCAACAGATAGTTCATATCAATGACACTACCTTCGAACTCGTTAATCTGGCCAGTCACTACAAAAATGAGCAGGCATTTTTGGATGCCCTGCTGAAAAAAGCTGTTAGCAGTATCGAAGGTGCAGAGATGGGAAGTATCATTAGAGTCGACCCAGATAGTCAGCAACTCCACTTCGAATCTGCCGTTGGCATCAATATCGAGAAGTTACGCAACGTCAAATTTCATCTTCAACAGTCTTTCGAATTCCAATTAACCGATGGACGCTGCGATAGAGTTGTAGTCATTGATAATATGGAGAATATTAACTCCCTTAGTTCATTAACCGATGCGGAGCAGGAGATCCTACTGACTGCTCCTGACAGCCCTATCCGCTCTACTCTTTCAAGCCCTATCCAGATTGATGGCAAATTGTATGCGATGATCAATTTAGACAGCAGCGCGACAAAAGCCTTTGGGCACTATGACCGAAACCTTGTGAGCATTTTGACTCATGAAGCTGAAAACGCTATCGCCTTGTATCAAAAAACACGACAAATCCAGACATTAGCCAACTACGATAGCCTCACCTCTCTCTACAACCGTCAGCGCTTCGAAGCGCGGCTCGAGAGTTGGACAATCAAGCCTCACTTTAGCAGCTATCTAATACTGATTGATTTAGACAACTTAAAACAGACCAACGACTGTGGCGGCCATCAAGCCGGCGATGACGCCTTACGGTTATTAGCGCAAGTATTAAAGCGCCACTGGCACGAACATCAACTGGTCGCCCGTTATGGTGGCGATGAGTTTATTGCCATATGCCATGGGCCTTTAGAAAAGGTTATGACTGACTTAGCCGAAATTCAACGAGAGTTGGATAGTGAAATGAAAAAGGTTCACTTTAGTTTCGGAGTATCAGAGTACACCAACAACTTCCAACAGGCCTTTCGAGTCGCTGATATCGGCATGTATGATCATAAACGCAGTAAGAAATGTGCTTAACGATCTCATCCCTAATACGGCTGGAATGAATATCACTTTAGCGTAGCGGGACTCTTGAAGGTAATAAAAAGCCCCGATTCGTTCGGGGCTTAGCCGCTTAGTTTTAAAAGCGGGCGATAACAGAAAACGCTAACCAAAGAACAAACGCCATAACCAGGATGAATCCAGATCTTCCTGACAAGTACGATACTGCGCCGCATAGCGCTTAGACCTGTCATCGACTTTTTTGGCTACTTTAATCAACCAGGCTTTCTGGTTATATGTTTTACGCTTATAACCGCCCCAGCCTTCATGATAATTCAGGTACTGATTTCTAGCGTCCCATTTCGAAACACCGTTGATCTTGTGAGTTTTATAGATAAACCAACCCATAAAATCCATCGCATCATCAAAATTGCTTCGACTGGACCAGGAGTTACCCGTCTCTTTGACATAATCATCCCATGTCATTGTCTTTGCCTGGGCATAACCATAGGCATCACTGGCACGCCCTATCGGGATAAAACCAAGGAAATACTCCATTGGAGGCGCGGCATTATGTTTGAAAGAGCTCTCCTGATACATCATAGCCAGAGGGACATGCACCGGCACGCCCCACTTCTCTTGAGTATTCTTGGCGGCTTTATACCAGGAGCGATTCTCTTTATAGATAGAGCATAGATTTTCGGGTTCTTTAGGAGGAGAGGTAGCGCACCCCGAAAGAAACAGCGCTAAACAAGCTGAAATTAAAATCGAATACAATTTCATATGTGCAGAGACCAAAGAGCAAAAATTATCAAAGCACTAGTGTCACATTGATAGAAAAAAGAAGCAATTAACAGATCAGAAAAACGGGAAGGAGTAACGATAAAGGGGAATACAGACAGATAAAGCATCATGGCTAACGATTATTGCAGCTAACAATATAATATCTCTCACTCAAGCTGGGATAACTCGCATTCATGCTCCTCCTGAAGCCAGACTTCCGGCTGCCAGAATCCGGTATCATTGCCACGATAGCGTTTGTCGGTATTAAACTTAGCACCGAGATGATAGCGTTGCTCAGCTTCAACGGTTATAGAGAGCGTTTTTGGCGTTCTTGCGGCAAGTTTTACTTTCAGCGATGGCGAACTAATCAACTCTGCAAGAGTAAACTCGTATACTCCGGGAGAGAGTTGATAGTTAGGTTTAGAGATCACAGGTTTACCATTGAGATGGGTAACCACAACACGATAAAGGTCCTGATTGGCATCCGGCTCAAGGTAGCCCGAAACTATGCCACATTGCAGAGCGCTATCTGGCTGTGAAGCACAGCCAGATAACAGTAAAAAGCTAGTGAGCAGGAGTAATATACGCCTTGAGAAGCGGAGGCTCATACCGAACTCGCAACCCTTGGGCTTTCATATGAGAGGCCGTCATCTTTAAAGTAGTCCGCTAAATACTCTTCAAAACTTTGGCTGGACTCAGACTCTATCTTTGCCTGCTTTTCTATAGAGTGCTTTGCCGCCTGCTGATATTTCGACTCAATGCCTTCGGGTAGAGAGTACTGACTCAAAACACTATGGTACTCTTCTGCTAACTTATTGACCCAACAACCGTGATCCACCTGCGAACTGCTGAGCTCCTTCATGATCTGACCCGAGATAGTTAAATCAGGTTCAATCACAGCACTTTGCCATCTGTCGAGGGCATCGCTATAGAGGTGCTCACCTTCATTATCGAATAACGGCGCAAGCTTTTTCAGATCATCGAACATCTGCTTCATCCAGCTGGAGAGTTGGACAGCATCGCCATTTCGGCATAGCTCGAGACCTGGCTTACGGCCTTCTAAAATTACTCGGTTAAGGTTATTAGATATCTCATTTTCCTGCACCGAATCTGATGTAGGCGATTCATTTAACAGACAATACATTAAAAACAGATCGAGGAACCGGATCTGTGATGCCTCGATACCTACCGGGCTGTAAGGGTTCACATCCAACGCCCTGACTTCGATATATTCGATACCCGCTCGTGCGAGTGCCTCTGAAGGCTTCTCATCATCTAAAGTCACACGTTTAGCACGGATAGGTGAGTAAAACTCATTTTCAATCTGCAGTACGTTGGCATTAAGCTGACGGTATTCACCGTCTACCTTGACGCCAATCTTCTCGAAGTTAGCCGACGGCATATTAATCGCTGTATTCATGCCCTCCAGGTACTGTTCGAGAGAGTCATAGCTGATGTCCAACTGCTCCTGCTCTTTATTTGTGTATCCTAGATCGCTCATCCTAAGTGAGGTAGCGTAAGGCAGGTACAAGGTTCCCTTACCCATCTTCTCAAATTCAATATCAGTCTGTTGATCTTTAATGAATGAACTACACAAGGCCGGAGATGCGCCAAACAGATAGGGTAATACCCAAACCATACGGCGATAATTACGAATGAGTCCCAGATATGACTCAGAGATAAAATCACTCTTAGAGGCTTGAGTATCACTCAAATCATAGAGCCTGTCCCACAGGGTATCAGATACAGAAAAATTGAAGTGCACGCCGGAAATAATCTGCATCTGCGCGCCATAGCGATAGGTTAACCCTTTTCGGTATAAACGCTTCATCTGACCCGCATTTGACGAGCCATAATCGGCAATAGGAATCGCTGTTACATCGCCCACATAACAAGGCATACTGACAGGCCAGAGACGCTGACTATCTAAATTCTGAACTGTGAAAGCATGGGTATAGGTCAGATCGTCGAGCAAACTGTTTATATCACTGAAAACCGGAGTAATAAACTCGAGTAAAGACTCACTATAATCGGTAGTGATCCGCGGGTGAGTTAATGCTGAACCCAGCGCCTTAGGATGACTATCTGTAGCCAGGTGCCCAGAGCTATTGATCCTCAATGCCTCGCGTTCAATTCCGCGCTGCATTCCCTGTAGTGCATTACGCCCCTCAGAATCGGAGAGATGTCCAATCAGTTCATTGAAAGAGTTCAATATTTTTTTCTCTAGTTTCGTCATCATTTACTTATACGAGTCAGACCAGCCTAACCAAGGATTACTTTCAATAAAGCAATGCAATCATGGTTAACTTTCCTATTTAGCTAGTTAACTCTCTATTGAGTCATAAAGTAAAGCGGTATCTGAACATCGATTACAGATACCGCTATTTTATATCTCTAGATATATGGGCAATTTCGAATATTACAACTCTAAAGTTTTCACCGGATAGCCGAGTGCTTCAATATCCGCCTCTATCGTCGATTTATCTCCCACGATTAACACCACCATCTCCTCGAGATCCAACTGCTCTTTAGCCAATTGATTAAGCTCAGCTCTGGTTACTCCCTTAGTTATCTCTGTCTGCTGCTCCGTGAAGTTAACATCGAGATCATAACGTTGGATACGGCGCAGGAAGCCGGCTTTCTGATAAGGTGTTTCGTAATCGAGCGCCTTACCTTGAGAAACCGAAGCCTTCATGAAAGCCAGTTCCTTATCGGTTATCCCGGATTGACGATACCCTTTAATCTCTTTGAAGAATTCAACAAGGGCCTGTGACGTCACATCACTGCGAACATTGGCTTGAGCGACAAATACACCCAGCTCACTCCCACCGGAGAAATAACTCCTTGCGCCATAGGTATAGCCTTTGTCTTCGCGCAGGTTGAGGTTGATACGGCTATTAAATGCTCCCCCTAACGGGTAATTCATCAGGTAAGATTTATAAAAGTCGCCCGTAGCATCATAGGGTAACGCCCGCTTACCTATCTTGATCACAGACTGAGCGGCGCCAGGCTTATCCAGAATGTAAATGGTGCCACCAGCCAACTCAGGCAATTGAGTTAAGTCGGGCAACTGAGAGCCCTCTCCTTTCCAGGTAGAAAAGCGATCTAACTTAGCTAAGAGCTGAGATTCATTGAGATTACCAACGGCCACAATTTGGGCATTTCCCGCACTGTATTGTTGCTGATAGAACGTCTTTACATCGTCTAAGGTCAGAGACGAAACCGTCGCTAAGGTGCCGCTACTGCTCACACCCAGAGGGTTAGCACTGCCGTAGAGTAATCCATCAAATGCGGTATTAGCCAGATAACCGGGATCCGACATCATATGCTGTAAACTTTGTAGCTGTTGCTGCTTGAGTCGCTGGAAGTCAGCCGCCTTAAACCCAGGTTCAAATAGACGCTCCCTCACGATATCCAAGGTTTCATCCAGATGAGAAGTCAGACTCGTGACCTTAATGTAACTTTGATAGCTACTGGCTCCAAAGCTAACGCTACTGCCTAACATCTCCAACGCCTGAGCAAGCGCTTCGGCACTTCTTTTCTGGCTCGATTCATTCAGCATAGAAGCCGTTAATCCAGCCAAACCAGCCTTATCGACAGGAATGAGTCTATGTCCGCCATTAAGGTAGATAACGAGCTCAACCGTTGGAGTCTCTTCACTCTCGGTACCACTCACCTCAATGCCGTTTTTAAGTTGTCCGGTCCAAATCTTAGGGGATTTTAGTACCACAGAAGCGCCAACCTCGGGCATCTTAGTGCGATCGAAAGATGAAGAGATCTGCTGATAATCACTCACACCTTGAACAGCAACCTCAGACACATTTAATGCAGGTGCAGTAAAGTTATCTTCATGAGCAATGAGCTGCCTCTGCCCCTCGGGAACCACACTCATAACGACCATAGGTTTATCTTTAATGTATCGGTTAAAGACCCGCATTACATCGGCCTTGGTCACGCTGGCATAACGCTTCAAATCTGAAGCGATCATGTCCGGGTTGTCTGAAAAGGTCTGGTTGAACGCTAATGTAGATACTTTTCCGGACACACTCTGAAGACCAAATATAGTACTGGCCTCAAATTGAATCTTTACTTTCTGCAGATCTTCATCGGTCACACCGCGCTGTTCAAACTCACTGATTGACTCTCGCATCCTTTTTTCAAGATCCGCGAGCTGTCCACCCTTAGCGGGGTTCGCCAGTGCATACATAGAGAACTGACAAGCCAGCTCCTGACAAGGATGGCTCACGCCAGCCTGAACGGCAAAGCCGTCTTTCACTAAATTTTTATAAAACAGTGACGTTTTTCCGCCACCCAGAATATTAGAGAGCAGATCCAGTGCAGCCTCATCCTGATGACGAGCATAGACGGTCGGGAAACCTATGCGTAACAGAGGCAGGTGGACTCTATCCTCCATAGAAATATAACGGGTCTTGTCGAGTGTAATTAGTGGCTTTTCATCCGCACGAACTGTCGGGCCACTTGGGATCTCACCAAAATATTGATTAACCCATGCTAAAGCCTGCAGCTCATCAAAATCACCGCCAATAGTCAGCGTCGCATTGTTCGGACCATACCAACGCTGAAAGAAGTGTTTCACATCATCGACATCGGCACGTTCCAGATCTTCCGGCCAACCAATCACAGGCCAGGAGTATTGGTGCCCCTGGGGATAGAATGCCTGATTAAACAGCTCGCTCATGCGACCGTAGGGCTGATTATCGATTCGCTGGGCGCGCTCATTCTTTACTGTTTCACGTTGTACTTCAAACTTCTTCTCTGTCAGGGCCGGCAGGAAGAATCCCATACGATCAGATTCAAGCCACAGCATCTTTTCCAGTTGATTACTGGGCACAGTCTCAAAGTAGTTGGTTCTGTCGGTGTTAGTCGTACCATTGAGGGTTCCGCCCGCCTCGGTCACGGTTTTAAAATGCTGCTCGTCGCCGACATGTTCAGAGCCCTGAAACATCATATGTTCAAAGAGGTGAGCAAAACCGGAGCGTCCCTCGAACTCTCTGGCTGAACCGACATGATACGTAACATCGACATGCACTAAGGGATCTGAACTATCTTGGTGCAAGATAAGGGTTAAGCCGTTGGACAATAGATATTTTTTGTAAGGAATTCCTACCTGAGACTCTTCAACCTTAACCGTTTCGAGTAATGTTACACCAGCGGGTAAACTTGATTGCGGCTGTTGGCCTGCACAGCCAACTAAAATCGCGGTGATTGCCGTAGCTAATATCCATTTTTTCAATTTATACTCCTAACCATCAACTTTGAAGATTACAACCAATGCAGCGCTAAAGCTGCCACCAACAAGTAGCGAATACTCTTGCCTATTAATATCATCAGACTCGATTTAACCAGTGGAAGTTTCATCCACCCCGCTAATAAACACAAAAGATCTCCGATAACCGGAGCCCACGAGAGGAGCAGAGCCCAATAACCATACTTGTGGATCAGACCGAGTGAACGTCGGTACTTTCCCTTAGCCATCGCCTCGGGACTACGTGCAAAACGCCCTAAGGTACCAAGATAATAGCTGGTTATCGCCCCTAATGTATTACCGATACTTGCCACTATGACTAAAGAGAACCAGATGGAACTATCATCAGTTAACATAGCGACGAGTAAAACTTCTGATCCGCCCGGTAACAAGGTTGCAGCAAGAAAAGCTGCACTAAACATTAACCATAACTCTGTCATTCAAGCTTACCTAATGAAAATTAGTAATTTTTTGTTTATGTATAAAGGCAATAACGCTATGTTACCCAAGTGTTAATAGTTAAAGTTATTAAAACAAACTTAATTATCACAATAAGTTATAACGAAATCGGTTTGTTTTGCAAGATACTCTATCTATACAATGAAAACTTCGGATAATAGCCTAATGCCCTTTATATGAGGGATGAGTTGACCCTCGGCTTTTAAACGGGCAAAAGATTACCGTTTAACTCTTTTTTGAATATTAAGAATAAAAATTAATTGGAATTTATAATGTGGCAAACCATTAAACAGATCCCCTTCTGGCAAAAAGTTCTCGCGGGCTTCATTTTAGGCGCGTTAACAGGCGTCATTTTTGGCGAATCGGCAACCATCCTCAGACCTCTGGGCGATCTCTTTATCAGCGCCATAAAAATGCTGGTCGCCCCTTTAATCCTATGTGCCATAGTCGTCAGCATTACCTCCTTAGGTTCACAGGTTAATCTGAAACGTTTGAGCTTTAAAACTCTGGCCATGTTCATGTTTACCGGAACACTAGCCTCACTCATTGGCCTCACCGTTGGATCCATGATTGACATGGGTGGCTCTATGGAACTGGTTGCAACAGAAGTACGTGAACGTGATGTTCCCGGGTTCGCTCAAGTATTGTTGAACATGATCCCCGTTAATCCTTTTGCCTCTCTGGCCGAAGGAAAGGTACTTCAGATCATCGTCTTTGCAGCTTTAATTGGTATAGCCATCAATAAAGTTGGTGAGAAAGCCGAGCCCTTAAAGCGCACTTTCGAGGCGGGGGCTGAGGTCATGTTTCAATTGACCCGCATGGTTTTACAATTGACTCCGATCGGCGTCTTCGGTTTGATGGCTTGGGTAGTCGGCGAATATGGTTTATCCACGCTATTACCATTAGGTAAGTTTATTGGTGCTATCTACCTGGCTGCACTCATACATATCATCTTTGTTTACGGTGGTCTGATAAAATTCGCAGCTAAACTCAGCCCGGTTCAGTTTTTCAGAAAAGCGATGCCAGCACAGTTAGTGGCTTTCACTACCGCATCAAGTTTTGGTACTTTACCGGCCAGTACCCGCTGCAGCGAGTCTATGGGTGTGTCTAAGCAATATGGTTCATTTGTCCTTCCGCTAGGGGCCACGATGAATATGGACGGTTGCGGCGGTATCTACCCGGCAATCGCCGCCATCTTTATTGCGCAGATTTATGGCATTCCACTGGATATGACTGACTATATGCTAATCGCAGTAACTGCGACGGTAGCATCGGTAGGTACCGCTGGCGTTCCAGGAAGCGCCATGGTCATGTTATCTGTGACTCTGGGGGTCGTCGGTTTACCCCTTGAAGGTATCGCATTTATCGCAGCCATCGACCGTATCATCGACATGATAAGAACCAGTACCAATGTCACCGGCGATATGATGACAGCGGTTGTTATCGGGAAATCTGAGGGCCAACTCAATGAGCAGCAATTTTATGCCGGTGACGAAGCTTCCGAAGAGTTACTGGTTAAATCTAAGCCGGTATCGGAGTAATACCCATTGGTATAGATTTACCTAAGTCGACAGTGCCTTGTCGCGATATCAAAACAAGCCGCTAATGCGGCTTGTTTTGTTTCAGCTAATGGCAAATGGCTAATGGCTAATGGCTAATTAAGTGTTCAAATTGAGTTATATACCGATTGGTATTAGTATTAGGCTAATCCCGCACCCCCTACACACTGAGTACAAGGCAAAAATAAAATATGGCAAAATTCTTCCTTTTCCCCATTATCTTATGCCTATTCTGGACACTGTTCCTGCACTTTAATGGTGTCCCTCTAAAGCAGGGCAAGAAGGGCTTTATCTACATCATCGCCATCAGCGCAACAATTATTCTCTCTCTTGGCTTCTTGTTGTGGATCACTTCCGGACAAAATATACGAAGTTAGCGCCTTTAGCCCTTGCTTAATAAATTTGTATCAAAAATCACCTCTATCGATTTATTTTTCTCGATATTTATAGTATAAGCACTCTAAATTTAGCGCGATCCCTATTAATACAAAGGGTATAAGCAGTTTTAGAAGGTTCCATGTCAGATAAATTTTTCTTTAAAGGGCGTCAAACCCCTAAGCCTAAACATGAAAGTTTTGGCTATAACACTAAACGAGTTGCCAAGCCGGGCACCAGTGATAACCCATTGTCATTAGTGGTTCCGTCAAAGGAGCGCCAGGCTGAAATCGAGGCTATCTTAAGCCAACATAACTTAATAGCCAATATTGAGGTTAACCCGGAAGCTGATGAGAACATCAATGATCTGGATGGCATACTCAATAAACCACAAACCACTCGTTTTGAGAAAAAACCCAACAGAAATGATCAGTGTCCTTGCGGCAGTGGGAATAAATACAAGAAGTGCTGTGGTTAATGCCAGTCGGCTAAAACTGATATCACTGGTTTATAGTTTTAAACCAGTGATATATCAACCCGATAAGGTGAGACTACATATTACTTGAAATAACCGTTAAGTGTTGCTCCAGTTCATCTTCGGTTGTAGGCAAGCTTTCCAACTCAAACGTCAATGGATCTCCACCATTGAGCATAAACACCGATGACTCACCATGATCGTAATGAAACCACTTCCCATTGATACAAAGATCCGTATAGCAGTTCGGTAATAATTCCATATGTACACCTCTTAAATATGTTCGTAACGGTTCGGTTGAATCAAACTAAGCGACGCCCAGAAATAGTGACGTACCTCTAAAAAATCCCGAACCAACAACAGTAACCCGCAACCAAGAGTTGCATATGTGATATCGATCACCTTTATAAGACCTTAAATGACTTAGAGAGACATTGATCTAAATCAAGGAGGCGAGAAATACTCAAACCTTCCCAAAGCAGAAAAAAGCGTTTATCACCAAATTAAGCATTGAAATCAACATAAATCAGATAAAAAAAGCGTAAAAAAAAGTCTCACAATATTAATCTGCGAGACTTGAGTTTAGAAACCAGGCTATCTTATCAAACGAGAATGCTTAACTTGCCCCGAAATAGTTAACCCAATACAGCAATTAACACACCGGCCGCGACGGCGGAGCCCAGTACGCCGGCAACATTGGGTCCCATGGCGTGCATTAACAGGAAGTTGTGTTGATTCGACTCCAGACCAACCTTGTTCACCACCCTTGCAGCCATCGGCACCGCAGAGACACCCGCCGCTCCGATTAACGGGTTGATCTTCCCCCCTGACATCTTACACATAAGTTTAGCCATCAAAACCCCTGTGGCTGTCCCAATTGCAAATGCAACGGCACCAAGGAGCAGGATGCCCAATGTCTCGAGCTGTAAAAACTTATCCGCAGAGAGTTTAGAGCCCACGGCTAAACCAAGGAAAATGGTCACTATGTTGATCAGTTCGTTTTGAGCAGTACTCGATAACCTGTCCACAACACCAGACTCACGCATCAGATTTCCCAGACAAAACATGCCCACCAGTGGTGTAGCAGCAGGCAGGAACAGAATCGTTAGGCCCAGCACCATAAGCGGAAAGATGATCTTCTCTTTCTTGCTCACTTCACGCAGTTGCTCCATCTTTATCTGACGTTCAGACTCAGTCGTTAGCAACTTCATGATTGGCGGCTGAATCAAGGGAACCAGCGCCATGTAGGAATACGCCGCGACAGCAATGGCCCCCAACAACTCTGGGGCAAGTTTTGAAGCCAGGAAAATAGCCGTAGGGCCATCGGCACCACCAATAATGGCGATGGCACCCGCATCTTGCATAGAAAATTCGAACCCGGGAACATAATTCAGGCCGATAGCACCGATCAACGTGGCAAAGATGCCAAACTGTGCGGCGGCCCCAAGAAGCAACATCTTAGGGTTAGCTATCAAGGCTCCGAAATCGGTCAGTGCACCGACACCCATGAAGATGAGCAGTGGAAATACTCCCGTTTCAATCCCGACATGATAGGCGAAATAGAGCAGTCCTCCCTCCTCAGTGAAGCCTCCATTGGGGATATTAGCTAAAATAGCACCAAACCCGATGGGCAGCAGAAGCAAAGGTTCGAAGCCTCTTACAATCGAAAGGTACAGGAGCAGGGCTCCTACTCCCATCATCAGTAACTGCCCCGGAGTAAAGTTTGCAATGCCTGACTCAGACCAAAATGCGATTAATCCTTCCATTTGGCCTCCTAAGCTATACCAAGCAGTTGACTACCGACGGCGACAGAATCCCCCTCTTTTACCCATATCTTGCTGATAACACCATCAGCCTCGGCCCTGACTTCGGTTTCCATCTTCATCGCTTCTAAAATGATGACGACATCACCTTCACGAACGGCATCACCGGCTTGCACGTTCACCTTAAATATATTTCCGGACAATGGCGCATTCATCTCCAATTTGATTTCCCCCGCGGGTGCCGGAGCCACTGCAGCACTCGCTTGAGGTGCCACGAAAGGAACTACATTCTCACTGGGGGTAATTTGATTGATATCTCCACCGGGTGAAACCTCAACAACGAAGCTTTGACCTTGTACATTGACCGTGTATGTCTCAGGCCCGCGCTTAACACTCGAAGCCGTTGCAGAACTGGCTTGCTGCTTAACTTGCGCTGCACACTCAGGTTTTGGCTCGAACATATCGGGGTTATTGCGATTCTTGATGAACTTAAGGCCTATTTGCGGAAACAGTGCATAGGTCAACACATCATCGGCTAACTCATCAGCCAGCGTTAGCCCTTCACTGCTTGCCTTCTCAACAAGTTCAGCGCTAAGGTTTTCAAACTCGGCAGTCAATAGATCTGCGGGGCGACAGGTAATGGCTTCTGCGCCATCGAGAACCTTAGCTTGAAGTGCAGCATTGACTGGCGCAGGTGTCGCACCATACTCTCCTTTTAGCACGCCTTCGGTCTCTTTAGTCATCGACTTATAACGTTCACCGGTCAAGACATTAATGACAGATTGAGTGCCCACAATTTGTGAGGTGGGTGTCACCAACGGCAGGAAACCTAAGTCTTCCCGTACTCTTGGGATCTCCTCCAGCACTTGGTCTAATTTATCTGCGGCCCCCTGCTCTTTAAGCTGATTCTCCATGTTAGTTAACATGCCACCCGGTACCTGAGCACGTAAAATACGGGAATCAATCCCCTTTAGCTCACCTTCGAATTGAGCATATTTTTTTCGAACAACTCTGAAGTAAGCGGCTATCTCTTCAAGCAGCGCCATATCGTAACCAGTGGCTCTCTCGGTCCCCTCTACCATAGCAACCAGCGTCTCTGTTGCACTGTGGCCGTAGGTCTGGCTCAAAGGCGATATTGCAGTGTCCAGTACGTCAATTCCCGCCTCGATGGCCTTAAGGTACGTCGCCGAACTTAATCCTGTCGTTGCATGACACTGCATTGAAACGATCAGATCTGTTTCAGATTTAATCTGACTAATCATATCGAACGCATCATAGGGCTTGAGCAATCCAGCCATATCTTTAATGCACAATGAATGACAGCCCATATCTTCCAGACGCTTAGCCATGTCTGTCCAGGTCTCAAGGTTATGAACCGGGCTGGTTGTATAAGAGATGGTCCCTTGGGCATGTGCACCAACTTCGATGACAGACTTTACCGCTGTTTCCAGATTTCGGACATCGTTCATGGCATCGAAAATACGAAAGACATCGACACCATTAGTATGCGCCCTTTCGACAAACTTATGGACCAGATCATCAGCATAATGACGATAACCAAGCAGGTTTTGTCCACGAAGCAGCATCTGCTGTGGCGTATTTGGCATCGCCTTCTTTAGCTCTCTGAGTCGCTCCCAAGGATCTTCTCCCAGGTAACGAATGCAGGAGTCAAATGTAGCCCCACCCCAGGATTCCAAAGACCAGAAGCCGACTTTGTCCAACAATGGTGCAATGGGGAGCATATCCTCGGTGCGAAGACGAGTGGCGAGGATTGATTGATGTGCATCTCGTAAGACAACATCAGTTAACGCAAGTGGCTTGCTCATAAAAACTCCCTACTAATATTTTTTATTATGCTTTGGCACGATATTGGTGAATGGCTGAAGTGATAACCGCAACCATCAGGGGATCCACGCCCTGTGCGGAACCTGTATCTCTCTTTTCAGCTGGTTCATTATGCTCAATGGGCTGTGGAGCAAATTTATATGCCACCAACTTTATGCCTAAGATAAGCATGCTTAGAAACACAAAAACCAGTCCCATGCCTAAAAGCATGATGCCAAGTGCTTCAATCATTTGTTCAGATATTGAATCCATATCACCCTCTGTATCAAATTTACTCCACCAATGAATATATAGCATCACCAGGCAGTTTTTTATTCAGTTAAAGCCTGAAAACCACCGGGTAAACACCAAAAACCATCCATTTATTGAGCAAATTAACCCTGTTCACGGGAAAAACAATAACTAATCTATAACAAAATTGCGAGCACCTTGTAAATTGGTCATACCAATAAAAGCAAAAACAAACCATCAACGAAGAGAATTCACCATTTTATGCAAGACATTAATAAGGAATCATCAACAGGCAAGCGGTTTTCATTACTTTTAAGTAAATGGAGCAGTGAATAGATAGAAATTGAATTTAGAATAAAAGACAAAAAACGACCAAAATGAAAAATTATGCAGTACTTTAAGAAAGTGATAAGTGATAAGTGATAAGTGATGATGAAAGACAAAAGATGAAAAGAGAAAGAGAAAAGCGACAGGTACAAAAAAGCCCATTGATATTATCAATGGGCTTTAATATAGAGTTAATGGCGGAGAGGGAGGGATTCGAACCCTCGATGGGATTTAAAGCCCATACTCCCTTAGCAGGGGAGCGCCTTCGGCCACTCGGCCACCTCTCCTAATTTACTCGAAAAAGTAAATGGTGCGCGTGGGAGGATTCGAACCTCCGACCGCCTGGTTCGTAGCCAGGTACTCTATCCAGCTGAGCTACACGCGCAAATCTTACATCTTAAAGCCATCAATACTCAGACAACTTTATTTCCGCTTAACTAATTAATAACTTAACCAGTTAAACAGACTTGAATATGGTGCGGATGGGAGGATTCGAACCTCCGACCGCCTGGTTCGTAGCCAGGTACTCTATCCAGCTGAGCTACATCCGCACAATTAACACTTAACACTTAACACTTAACACTTAACACTTAACACTTAACACTGACTTTCAGACCTTGTCTGAAAAGAGATGGTGCGCGTGGGAGGATTCGAACCTCCGACCGCCTGGTTCGTAGCCAGGTACTCTATCCAGCTGAGCTACACGCGCAAATCTTACATCTTAAAGTCATCAATACTCAGACAACTTTATTTCCGCCTAACTAATTAATAACTAAACCAGTTAAACAGACTTGAATATGGTGCGGATGGGAGGATTCGAACCTCCGACCGCCTGGTTCGTAGCCAGGTACTCTATCCAGCTGAGCTACATCCGCACAAATAACACTTTAACACCAATTATCAGGCTTAATCTAAAAGAGATGGTGCGCGTGGGAGGATTCGAACCTCCGACCGCCTGGTTCGTAGCCAGGTACTCTATCCAGCTGAGCTACACGCGCGATATCTTTCTTCTAATAGTAATCTTTATTTAACGATCTCATTGCGTTGAGCATAAGACATTAAGAACTACCTTAAGCCACAAAAAAACCCGTTGATTGCATCAACGGGCTTGATTGTAATGGCGGAGAGGGAGGGATTCGAACCCTCGATGGGATTTAAAGCCCATACTCCCTTAGCAGGGGAGCGCCTTCGGCCACTCGGCCACCTCTCCTAATTCACTTTATAAAAGTAAATGGTGCGCGTGGGAGGATTCGAACCTCCGACCGCCTGGTTCGTAGCCAGGTACTCTATCCAGCTGAGCTACACGCGCAAATCTTACATCTTAAAGTCATCAATACTCAGACAACTTTATTTCCAGTTAATCAATTAACTGGAAACTTGAATATGGTGCGGATGGGAGGATTCGAACCTCCGACCGCCTGGTTCGTAGCCAGGTACTCTATCCAGCTGAGCTACATCCGCACAAATAAAACTTTTCGACTCTATATATTGAATGGTGCGGATGGGAGGATTCGAACCTCCGACCGCCTGGTTCGTAGCCAGGTACTCTATCCAGCTGAGCTACATCCGCAACGCGTTTCAATATATTCCGTCATCTCACAAAAATGGTGCGGATGGGAGGATTCGAACCTCCGACCGCCTGGTTCGTAGCCAGGTACTCTATCCAGCTGAGCTACATCCGCATCGTATTTTGCAAGTAAGAAATGGCGGAGAGGGAGGGATTCGAACCCTCGATGGGATTTAAAGCCCATACTCCCTTAGCAGGGGAGCGCCTTCGGCCACTCGGCCACCTCTCCGTTTCTTGGCGCACATATTACTGTTTGAAGAAAATAAGTCAAACCATTTCTTTTAAAGCATTTCTGTTTGGGGTGTTTTTAAACAGATCAACCAAATATTATACCAATCCTATTAAATATCTGATCATTCAGCGGGAATCGTAAGCATTTTAGGCCTGGCGCTATTGGTTCCCCAGCCACTGCACCACGCGTCATCTATCTCCAATATCCGGCCTGCTACATCTCAATCATACCTATAAGCGTGCGATATAGAGATAGACCACAACCGATGCCCAGGATTAACGGCCCCCAGTGACATAGTCAGTGATGCTCTATCCTTTGCCCTACCTCCTATAGCCTATGGCCCTTCCCCTAGAACTCGATGCCTTACAGAGATACTTGCTGATGTTCCATACGTCCTACAATCATCATCTATAGCTCAGAGGAAACCAAAGGTCATGTGACAAGCAGGCCAATGAATGAGCTTGGTACTCTTGGGGACACAACTAGAAGGTATCAGGAGAACAGGAGAACAGGAGAACAGGAGAACAGGAGAACAGGAGAACAGGATGAAATTACTCTATAAACAGATACCGAATGCCAGAAAGCAAAAAAGTCAGCGATAAACTGACTTCTCTATTTCAAGACTAATCTTGTGCAGGCTAGATTAGAAATTGCCACCTTCAGAAGGGTTGCCAGCTTTTTCAGACTGAATGCGCTGGTAGATCTCTTCACGATGTACTGAAACTTCTTTAGGTGCATTCACACCGATACGTACTTGATTACCTTTAACGCCTAAAACAGTGACAGTTACTTCATCACCAATCATCAGTGTTTCACCAACACGACGAGTCAATATCAGCATTCGTTTACTCCTTTAGTTCCAAATTCTGCTTTACACGGCACTAATCCGTTATATATACGTATTATAAGGTTAGCTTAGTACAAATTAATAGTACTCTTACCGAAATCCATCATTAAAATGCAGCTTATTTAATTCAAAAGCGTGATATAGCCCCCGAACAGTACCTGATAACATGATAGGGCCCTTAGCAATAGCTAAGCTAATGCCAGACTCTGTGGTTAAGCTAGCATTAAATCTATAATTACCCAAGGAACAAAGTCCTTTATCATCAAGATAGAACGATTGGTGATCAATTACTTTAACAATCCCTACATTAACATAGTCAAACGGTTACAAAATGCGAATAATCCTTCCCCGCTAAAGCCGGTCCTACACTAAACATCAAACAATAAAAAAGCGTTTCAGATCGCTGAAACGCTTTTAGATTGCCAAAACTGACTATTAACCGACTGATATTAAGCTAACGGTTAAGCCAAACGCTCTGTAAGCCATGGGATAACTTGCTCTAAGGCACTATCCAGGTTCTCTGGTTGGCTACCACCGGCTTGCGCCATATCTGGTCGACCGCCACCTTTACCACCGACTTGAGATGCAATCGAAGCTACCAGCTCACCCGCCTTAACTTTAGCGGTCAAATCTTTGGTTACACCTACGATCAGATTAACTTTTGCATCTCCGGCGATACCCAGAACCACGATGCCAGAGCCAAGCTTCTGCTTCAGCTCATCTTGCAATCCACGTAGCGCACCGGCTTCGACACCGTCCAGCTTTTTAACCAACACATTCACACCGTTGATCTGCTGTGCTTCACCCGCTAAATCGGCACTTGTGGCCGCAGCAAGCTTATCTTTAAGCTGAGATAACTCTTTTTCAAGCAGCTTAGTGCGATCCAACTGTGCTTTAAGCTTAGAAACAACAGATGCACTATCAGCTTTAAGCAACGCAGCAGCTTGGTCTAACTCCGCTTTTTGCCCTGCTACATAGGCCATAGCCGCCGCGCCGGTTACCGCTTCGATGCGACGCACGCCTGCAGCAATACCACCTTCCGAGGTGATCTTAAACAGACCAATATCACCGGTACGACCCACGTGAGTACCACCACAAAGTTCGATAGAGAAATCGCCCATAGTGACAACTCTGACTTCGTCGGTATATTTCTCACCGAAGAGCGCCATAGCCCCCTTCTCTTTCGCTTGATCCATGTCCATCACTTCAGCACTAAGCTTGTGGTTTCTACGGATCTGAGTATTAACTAATTCTTCGACAGCCTTCAACTCCTCAGGCTTAACACCCTCGAAATGAGAAAAATCGAATCGCAATCTTTCTGAGTCAACTAATGAGCCCTTCTGAGTCACGTGTGTACCCAGCAGTTGGCGTAGTGCGGCGTGCAATAGATGAGTCACAGAGTGGTTAAGCTCAGTACGATGGCGAAGCTTTTTATCGACGTTCGCTTCCAGGCTATCACCGACAGATAAAGTACCTGATGTTAATGTTCCCTGATGTCCAACGGCTTGACCATACTTTTGAGTATCCTTCACATCAAATTCGATGCCATTAGCCGACAATACACCTCTATCACCACATTGACCGCCCGACTCACCATAAAAAGGTGTGCTGTCGAGAACGATAACCGCTTCCTCTCCAGCATTCAGTGAATCCACAGATTCACCCGCTTTATAGATAGCAGTGATCTTACCGGCAGCAGTTAACTCCGTATAACCGGAGAAGAGGGTCTGCTCATCAATTTTCAGAGAATCATTGTAATCTGTTTCGAACTGTCCGGCCGCCTGAGCTCGGCTTCTCTGCTCGGCCATAGCGACTTCAAAACCCGCCTCATCGACGGAAATCTCACGTTCTCGACATACGTCCGCAGTCAAGTCGACCGGGAAACCATAAGTATCGTAAAGCTTAAATGCAGTTTCACCATCTAATACATCGCCTTTCAGTGCGTTTAGCGCACCATCTAGGATACCCAGACCACGCTCCAGCGTACGGGCAAACTGCTCCTCTTCTGCTTTCAACGACTTCTCAACGATAGCTTGAGTTGCCACCAGCCCTTTAGCCGCATCGCCCATCACTTCGATCAATGTAGGTACAAGCTTATAGAAGAAGGAATCGCTAGCGCCCAGCTTATTACCGTGACGAACCGCACGACGAATAATACGACGAAGAACATAACCACGACCTTCGTTTGAAGGCATAACTCCGTCTGCAATCAGGAATGCACATGAACGGATGTGATCGGATATAACGCGCAGTGATTTATTTTCTAAATCGGTAACCGATAATATTTCGGCAGTTTTCTTAATCAGTGCCTGGAATATATCAATTTCATAATTTGAGTGAACGCCCTGCATGATTGCAGCAATACGCTCGATACCCATGCCGGTATCTACAGACGGCTTAGGCAGTGGCAGCATCTCACCATCAGATTGGCGATTGTACTGCATGAAAACGATGTTCCAGATCTCAATGAATCTGTCACCATCTTCTTCCGGAGTGCCCGGTCGTCCGCCCCAGATGTGGTCACCGTGGTCATAAAAAATTTCAGAACATGGGCCACAAGGTCCGGTATCACCCATCTGCCAGAAGTTATCTGACGCGTATGGTGCGCCTTTATTGTCACCTATGCGAATAAGGTTTTCAGCAGGTACGCCGATCTCTTTAGTCCAGATATCATAGGCTTCATCATCGGTCTCATAGATAGTGACGCACAGACGCTCTTTCGGCAGCTTTAACTCTTGAGTAAGAAAGTTCCATGCAAAACTTATCGCATCACGCTTAAAGTAATCACCAAAGCTAAAATTACCCAGCATTTCGAAGAATGTATGGTGACGGGCTGTGTAACCGACATTATCTAAGTCGTTGTGTTTACCACCAGCGCGAACACAGCGCTGAGACGAAGTCGCACGCGTATAGTTGCGCTTATCTTCACCAAGAAATACATCTTTAAACTGGTTCATACCCGCGTTAGTAAACAGCAAGGTAGGATCGTTAACAGGTACCAGTGAACTACTGTCCACAACCTGATGACCGTTAGTACGGAAATACTCTAAGAAAGCACTTCTTAGCGCTGCAGTGGTTTGATACATGAAATCATCCTGAATAAGGTTAAGCTAACAGTGATTGTTAAATCACCGACATTCTATTTAGCCGAACATTATAATCAGTCTCAATGATAACGACCAGAGTTTTAGGAGCACAAAGCGGCAAAGGGGGGGAAATCTGCAAGTCCCGGGCGGGATAAATGTTTTAAAATGGAAAAATGATCCGCTGTGAACACTCAAGGCACAGACATTTATTCGTAACAGGAAGCGTATTCCAGCGCGTAGGGCTATCGTCGGGGAAACCACTGGCTTCACATCAACCTAAGGCCTCAAAGCCCTTAACTTCAACGCAAAAAAAACGCGGTGCGCAAGTAGCGCAACCGCGAATATAGTGTGCCAAATGGCTTTCATTTTGGCTCATCTATCGTCTTAAGAGGGAAGTTAAAACACTTCACCCGTTTCAAGATCGATGTTTTCATCTCCGGTCGCAGAATCTGCAACTGGCGCAGCCGGCGTTAGCAGTAAGGCTCGAAGGGCTTCATCAATCTCTTGTGCAACGGCTGGGTTCTCAATCAGGTATTTACCGGCATTAGCGCGGCCCTGACCGATCTTATCGCCTTTGTAGCTATACCAGGCGCCCGCTTTTTCGACAAGCTTATGGGCAACACCCAGGTCGACAAGTTCGCCGGTACTGTTGATACCTTGGCCATATAAGATCTGGAATTCGGCCTGCTTAAACGGTGCAGCAATCTTGTTTTTAACGACCTTGACGCGAGTTTCGTTACCAATCACTTCGTCACGGTCTTTGATAGCACCGGTACGGCGAATATCGAGACGAACCGAAGCATAGAACTTAAGTGCATTACCACCCGTAGTCGTTTCAGGGTTACCAAACATAACACCAATCTTCATACGAATTTGGTTAATGAAGATAAGCATAGTGTTGGTTTGCTTAAGGTTACCCGCAAGCTTACGCATCGCCTGACTCATCATACGTGCCGCAAGGCCCATATGGGAATCACCGATCTCACCTTCGATCTCGGCTTTAGGTGTCAGTGCTGCAACCGAGTCGACAACGATAACATCGACGGCGCCGGAGCGTGTCAAAGCATCACAAATCTCTAATGCTTGCTCACCGGTATCAGGCTGTGAACAAAGCAGGTTATCAATATCAACACCCAGCTTTTGTGCGTAGATAGGATCCAATGCATGCTCGGCATCAATAAAGGCACACACTTTACCTTCACGTTGTGCCGCTGCAATGACTTCAAGAGTCAGGGTTGTTTTACCCGATGATTCCGGACCATAAATCTCAACGATACGTCCCATTGGAAGACCGCCAGCGCCCAGGGCTACATCCAAAGAGAGTGAACCGGTAGAGATAGTCTCAACATCCATCGAGCGGTTCTCACCCAATTTCATGATAGAGCCTTTACCGAATTGCTTTTCGATCTGCCCTAAAACGGCGTTAAGTGCTTTCTCTTTGTTCGCGTCTATCTTCATTTCAATATCCTCAGAGGCACAGCGGTTACGCTGATATAAATCTCGTGTTGACCCCACGACTTTACTCAATCAGGAAAACATATCCTGTGTGGGAGTCTCAATATGCAAACTAGTATACTGTACAATCATACAGTATCAAGTACTGATCATGATTATTTTTTCTCACGCTCAAATCGTCTATCGAAGCATCTGTTACGGCTAATAAAATTCAATCTCACGATTTTTCACCACAAAAGGCTCAATAATGGCAAAAATATTGATAATATTGGCGCCAACTATTTATGGCGCTCAATTCGTTGAGAGAGCCTGTTTAATACGTCAGAAAAGAGACGACTTGTAGATGAATGCTATCGATACCCTAAATTTAGAAAAACACACGCCAATGATGCGTCAATACCTGACGTTAAAAGCTGAACACCCTGAGATGTTGCTCTTTTATCGCATGGGTGATTTCTATGAACTTTTTTACGACGATGCTAAAAAGGCATCTGAATTATTGGGGATCTCACTGACGGCCAGAGGAAAGAGTGGTGGCGATCCGATTCCTATGGCGGGTCTGCCTTATCATGCAGTTGAAGGGTATTTAGCCAAGTTAGTCCAACTCAGGGTTTCAGTCGCCATCTGCGAACAAGTCGGCGATCCGGCGACATCTAAGGGGCCGGTAGAGAGAAAGGTCGTACGTATTGTAACTCCCGGCACATTGACCGACGAGGCCCTGCTGCAAGAGAAGCAGGATAACCTGCTCGCAGCCGTCTATCACGGCAAGAGCGGATATGGATACGCCACCTTAGATATCAGTTCGGGTCGATTTGTCGTCGCAGAACTTACCACTACCGAGGCACTTGAAGCCGAGCTGCAACGAACCAATCCAGCCGAGTTACTCTATAGCGAAGATTTCTCTGAGATGGGGTTAATCTCCGGTTTTAATGGTAAACGCAGACGTCCTGAATGGGAGTTTGATTTCGATACCAGCCAAAAATTACTCCTGGATCAATTCGGCACAAAAGATCTCCGTGGTTTTGGTCTGGACAATGTGCGCCTCTCACTTCAGGCAGCCGGCTGTTTAATGCAATATGTGAAAGACACTCAACGAACGGCCCTTCCGCACATTAATTCAATCGTTCGCTTCAACCAAAGCGACAGTATCGTCCTGGATGCTGCAACCCGGCGTAACCTGGAACTCACGATAAACCTCCAGGGTGGACATGAAAATACCTTGGCCTCAGTACTGGATAATACGGCAACCCCAATGGGCAGCCGTATGCTTCAGCGCTGGATCCATGAACCACTGAGAGACCGTCAACAGATCGAGTCTCGTCAGAGTGCACTCACAGAGATATTAGACACGAATTTGTTCGAGACCCTGGAATCTCAGCTAAAAGCCCTGGGCGATGTCGAGCGGATCACCGCAAGACTTGCGCTTCGCAGCGCCAGACCAAGAGACTTTGCCCGCCTAAAGCAAGCCATATCCCTGTTACCGGAAATTCAGCAATCACTTACCAGCTGTCAGTCTCCCCACCTACACCACCTGGCCAGAATGCTCGGTGAATTTCCCGATGAACTCGAGCTGTTAGAACGTGCGATTGTAGATAACCCACCTATGCTTATCCGCGATGGTGGCGTACTTAAAGAGGGCTACAATGCCGAGCTGGATCAGTGGCGGGCACTTAGCCAAGGCGCAACGGATTATCTGTCTGAGCTTGAAGCGAGAGAGAAAGAGCTGACCGGTATCTCGACGCTTAAGGTCGGCTATAACCGGGTTCATGGCTATTATATTGAGGTCAGCCGCAGAGAGTCTGATCTGGTTCCATTGAGCTATCAGCGCAGACAGACGCTCAAAAATACCGAACGTTACATCATTGCCGAACTTAAAGAGCATGAAGAGAAAGTGCTCTCCAGTCAGGGAAAGGCTTTGGCACTGGAAAAGCAGCTATGGGAACAACTATTCGATCAGATACTGCCTAAGCTTCATGAGCTGCAACTCTTTGCACAGGGCGCTGCCGAACTCGATGTGATAAATACCTTCGCTGAGCGTGCGGAAACATTAAATTATCACTGCCCGACACTGTCGCAACATTCCGGTATACACATAGAAGCCGGGCGTCACCCGGTGGTAGAACAGGTGAGCCAATCACCATTTATTGCCAACCCGGTAACCTTGAATCCGACGCGAAAAATGCTCATCGTGACGGGGCCGAATATGGGGGGAAAATCTACCTATATGCGTCAGGTCGCCTTAATCACATTAATGGCGCACATAGGTTGTTATGTCCCCGCCCAGAGCGCAGTGATAGGCCCGGTCGATCGCATATTTACCCGTATCGGTGCAGCCGACGATCTGGCTTCCGGTCGCTCAACCTTTATGGTCGAAATGACTGAAACCGCCAATATTCTCCATAATGCCACCCCGGAAAGTCTGGTATTGATGGATGAGATTGGTCGAGGAACCTCGACCTACGATGGCCTCTCTCTTGCCTGGTCTGCAGCCGAGTACTTAGCTCAGAAAATTGAAGCTATGACCCTGTTTGCTACCCATTATTTTGAGCTCACTCAACTCCCCGAGCTCATGTCAAACGTTGAAAATGTGCACCTTGACGCTATCGAGCATGGCGACACCATAGTGTTTATGCATGCAGTGCAGGAGGGAGCTGCAAGTAAAAGTTATGGTTTGCAGGTCGCCGCGCTCGCGGGGGTGCCAGGTAAGGTCATCACAGCAGCAAAACATAAGCTACATCACTTGGAGAGCCGTGATACTAACAGCGCCGTAGACTCAACGGCCAATTCAAATCAACAGAGTATGGTATTTGATGAACCGGTAAGCTCAGCTGTAGATGAGGCATTGGATAAGGTTAATCCTGATGAGCTAAGCCCAAGACAGGCGCTCGATATCCTGTATGAACTTAAGCGCTTAGCCAATTAATACCAATTGAGAAAGCTTGTACGTCAAATAACAAAAAGCGCACAAAATTGTGCGCTTTTTAATTATCCTGAATGCCTGATATAAATCATCATTTATCTACAACGAATACTGACGAACCAAAACCGATAAATATGATTAAAAAGAGATAAGGACTCATCAGAGCATTATCATATTAAGTGACTAACTGCCTAAAAAAGTCAAAGCTCTCGAATGCATTAAGCAGTTATACAAGGTCAGATTTTAAAAATAGCCTCAACCGATAATCCCTGTGATCCCAGCAGATCTTTAAGTCGTTTTAATGCTTCTACCTGGATCTGACGAACTCGCTCTCTGGTTAACCCAATCTCTTTACCCACATTTTCAAGTGTTGATGGTTCATATCCCAACAATCCAAAACGGCGCGCTAACACCTCTCTCTGTTTTGTATTGAGTTCATCTAACCATTTTACTACTGATTTAGACATATCCTCATCTTGAACTTTGTAGTCCGGGCCGACATTATCGTCATCGGCAAGCACATCGAGTAATGCCTTATCATTATCTCCACCCAGAGGGGTATCAACGGAAGTGATCCTTTCATTTAGCTTTAACATGCGACTGACATCTGCACTGGGAAGATCCAGCTTTTCAGCGATCTCTTCTGCTGTTGGCTCATGATCCAGCTTATGTGCCAGCTCTCTGGCCGTACGCAGATAAACATTGAGCTCTTTAACAACATGTATAGGTAAACGAATCGTTCTGGTTTGATTCATGATCGCACGTTCAATCGTCTGCCTGATCCACCATGTAGCATAGGTTGAAAAACGAAAACCTCTTTCAGGATCAAACTTTTCAACAGCCCTGATTAAGCCTAGATTTCCCTCTTCGATGAGATCCAATAGCGCTAAACCACGATTGTTATAACGACGGGCAATTTTGACGACAAGTCTTAGATTACTTTCTATCATGCGATTACGAGATTTTCCGCAGCCTTTTAGGGCTTTACGGGAAAAATAAACCTCTTCTTCCGCACTCAGTAGGGGGGAAAAACCAATTTCACTTAAGTACAGCTGAGTAGCATCCAGATTTTTTTGTAAATCATCCTGCACTTGCTGTTCAAGCTCATTTTCTTGTGCTTTATTTCCTTTGCTAGTGACACAATCAGACTCGTTCTTAGACAAGTCCACTAAAGGCTCCGCTATTGCGGTACTGTTTTTACGACCCATAAAATGATCTCCCAAATTTTTCTCAAAAATTACTGCACTTTACTATCCTCCAAATGCCAAAATTGGCTCCTAAACCATTATTGTTTAGGTAAATATTTTAGTGGGTTAACAGATTTTCCATGGTACCGGATCTCAAAATGTAACATGACCCGATCAGTACCTGTACTACCCATTTTCGCCAGCGTTTGTCCTACTGCTACAAACTGCTTCTCTTTGACTAAGATCTTATCAGCATGTGCGTAGGCGCTTAAGTAATCATCACTATGTTTGATAATGACTAAGTTTCCATAGCCTCGAAGTGCACTTCCCGCATATACAACACGCCCATCGGCTGCGGATTTTATTATGTCACCACGATTCCCTGCTATCTTAATTCCTTTATTTCCCTGCTCTTTGGCAGAAAAAGTGCCAATCAACTTACCTCTCCTTGGCCACTGCCACCTGCTTACCTTCTTTGGAAGAGTACTGGTTGGCCTGTGGACAGTCTGGTTAACATCTTGTTGACCGCTTGTTACAGAATACGCAGACTTGTGAGCTTGATCAAGTGATTTCTTTGATGGTGTCGTTTTTACTTTCTCAACCGAAACATGCTTACTATCTACCTGTTTATTAGTGACTTTTTCCTTTGCCGGTACAACTTTTGGACTATTATTTGACGCGCTTTTAGACTGTTGACTATTTGTAACAGAGCGTGTCAAATTGAGGTTAAGTTTCTGACCGGGGAAGATGGTATAGGGCTTTTTAAGATTGTTTTTATTAGCTAATTTAATAAAATCATTGTTAGATGCCCACGCTATAGAATAGAGAGTATCACCTTGCTTTACGCGATAAGAATCAGATTTTAATGACCCTTTGTTATAAGCCGTTTTGACCGGGATATTGACGCTCGCGACAGGTGCAGGTCTATCTGACTGAAAACTGCAGCCGACTAAAATTAGCGAAAGGCAACAAAAGATCAAACTGCCCCAATACGTCTTAAACGCAACTACCAAAAAACGCTCCTAAACTTAATTGTCGGCCACAAGCATGACACTATGCCAGTTCACCATTAACCAATGGAACAAACCGAACCATTTCGACCACTTCAGAACTGAAAGTTTCACCATGACGGACCACTTTCAGCAGTTGTTGAGACTCTTCACCTACTGGTATAACAAGCACGCCTTTGTCCGCTAATTGAGCAAGTAGGGCATCGGGAACACTGCTTGCAGCGGCCGTAACCATAATAGAGTCGAACGGCCCTTTATTGGCCCAGCCTTTCCAACCATCTCCATACTTAAAAGAGATATTGTGAAGATCCAGTCTCTTAAGACGCTGTCTCGCCTGGATCTGTAAACTCTTTATTCGTTCAACCGTACAAAGCTCAGGAACCAGCTTAGCTAAGATGGCGGCCTGGTAACCCGATCCTGTACCTATCTCCAGCACTTTCTTAGGTGTATTTTCCAATAAAAGTTCAGTCATTCTTGCGACAATATAGGGTTGAGAGATAGTTTGGCCCTGCCCTATGGGTAATGCTGTATTTTCATAAGCCTTATGGCCAAGCGCCGCATCCAAGAACATCTCTCTTGGCGTATCCGCCAATGCCTTTAAAACATCTTCATTTCTAATCCCTGCATCATACAAGCTTCTCGCCAGATTCAACGCGGACTTTGTCGCTACCCCATTCATATCTTATCTATCCATTGTTGCATTGTTGAGATCTGCTCAAAAGCCGTTAAGTCTACTGTCAATGGCGTTACCGACACATAGCCATTGCTCACGGCGTGAAAATCGGTACCTTCACTGGCATCTTGTTCATCGCCGGGAGGGCCCAACCAAAAAATATCACGCCCAGCGGGATCTTGAGTACGCACCATACCTTCTGCTTTATGCCTTGCGCCCAGGCGCGTCACCTTGATCCCTTTTATCATTTCGATGGGGAGATCGGGAACGTTAATATTCAGTATTTGATCTTGTGCTATCGGTTTCTTCAGTAATCCGGCTACCACCTTACAGGCGAAATGAGCGGCCGTTTCGTAGTGAGTCAGGTTTGAGCCAACCAATGAGATAGCAATTGCCGGTAAACCGAGAAACCGCCCTTCCATCGCCGCCGCTACTGTACCTGAGTACAAGGTATCATCACCTAAGTTTGCCCCGGCATTTATACCGGATACCACCATATCGGGTTCATCTGTGTATAGCTCACGAATGGCCAGGTGCACACAATCAGTAGGCGTCCCGCTTACCGATACATAGCCATTACTCAAGGTATTGATACGTAGAGGGTTCGTCAAGGTTAAAGAGTTACTCGCACCCGAACAGTTTCTGTCAGGGCCAACAGTCATCACCTGATAAGAAGTGGATAGAGCATCTGAAAGTGCCTTTATACCCGGCGCCGTAACACCATCATCATTACTTACTAGGATCTTTATCATTAATTACCGGCCCTGGTTTTCCAATTCTATAATTTTTAAATCAATGCTTAATTAACTGGTTATTTAAGCGTTGGCTTCGGCTTGCCTTGCTTGCTGGCGCAATCGAAATTCGCGATCTTTGACATCTTCATAGTCAAACAACTCCCTTAACACCGAAGTCGCAAAACTGCCCGCAGGCAGAGCAAACTTGATGACTAAGATATCGTCGCCCTCTTGTTGATAGCTGAAATGTTGCGGCTCTAACAACAGGGGACGTCGCTCCTGAGTCAAACCTGCGTGTTCCAGACCATCACGATCTTGTTCAAGTTCGGCAAGGACCTTAGTTTCAAATTCGGCCGCCTCTCCTTGAGGTAAAGCGGCTCCCCTTCCCCACATTGGAGCCGACAACTGAATATCTTTCTCAGCAAGTCGATTCAGCAGCGTTTCATCCCACTGCTCAGCAACAAAATAGCTTTTACTCCCGGACAGCAAAACACTGTCGCCATCGAGTCTGGATAAACCATGTTCGCTAAGTCTTGCCGACACGACCAGGTTAAACAGATAGGAGCGCACAGCAGACAGGTACATACTGCTTTTCTTTCTGTCTTTAACTTTACGACCGGCAAACATCTGTCTTCCAAAGATCAAGTTTTTGCCATCATGACCAAACCTCTGCTCGCCAAAGTAATTAGGCACGCCGGTCTCTTTTATCTTCTCAATTCTGGCAATAACATCTTCCATATCAGAAACCTGACGCAGTGTCAGAGTAAATCGGTTCCCGGCCAATGCACCGATACGTAACTTCTTACCATGGCGACTGCTCGAAAGGATGGTAAGTTGTTCGCTGTTGAGGCTCGCCCAATCCGGCGTTTCCTTACCTGGGATCCGAACTCCAAACCACTGTTCGGTGACCGCATTTTTATCTTTCTGACCGGCATAGGTCACTTCTTTAGGATGAACATGAGCGAACCCAGATAGAATTTTTGCCACATCAGCGGTGTTCAAGCCATCCTTACGAATATGAAGCAGATGATGTTCACCTTCGCCGGTCGGCGCAAAGGGTAAAATCTCCTGTACCAGAAAGTCGCTGTTATGTGTGCGTAAATCTGCTTTTGAAACAGGTTTACCGTGTAAGTAATGAAGTTCAATCATGGTCGCTCTTTATCCGGTCAAATGTACCGAGTTGCTATTATTAAGTGTAATAGATGTGATCAGTTAATCGGCTGTCTTGACGAGAAGCACAACGGCTTCAACGGCGATGCCCTCTTTGCGTCCCGTAAACCCAAGTTTTTCGGTCGTTGTAGCCTTAACATTGATATTGTCTTTATCTGTTTCAAAATCGATGGCTAACACCTCACGGATCGCCTCGATATGGGGGGCCATTTTAGGGGCTTGGGCAATGATAGTGACATCCAGGTTACCTATCGAGTAGCCCTTATCTTTCGCTAATTGATAACAATGACGCATCAAATGGCGACTATCGGCCCCCTTAAACTCTGCATCGGTATCGGGAAAATGCTTGCCGATGTCTCCGAGCGCAACGGCTCCGAGAACAGCATCAGAAATAGCATGTAACACCACGTCACCATCGGAGTGTGCAATAAGGCCAGTCTCATAGGGGACATTTACTCCGCCTAATAGCAGTGGAGATTCGCCACCAAACTTATGCACATCGAAGCCATGACCTATACGTATATTCATTTGCAATCCATATTTGTGTTCATTATGCCATCCCATACGGGCAGCTCTGGAATAGATCGACACTTAGGGGAAAAAATGAAATTTTATCGCTCTAAGCTATTCGCATTCCCTAAGAATAATCCAGCTAATAAAAGGTCATCAGGATGAGTGATCTTAATATTATCGACTCTTCCGTCCACTAAGCCCGGAGACACACCGGCCCACTCCATCGCAGAGGCTTCATCGGTAATATTGGCCTGTTGAGCTAACGCTTGTTCGAGGTTACCTTTAAGGACGCTAGCCGGAAACAATTGCGGGGTTAACGCATGCCATAGTCGTTCCCGGCACACAGTTTCTTTTACCGTTCCGTCCACATTGCCACGTTTCATGGTGTCCCTAACCGGCGCAGCTAAAATTGCACCTTGCGGAAAATGTTGCCGAGATGCAATGAGTTTATCTATATCACCATGAGTCAAACAGGGACGAGCAGCGTCGTGCACCATAGCCCAGCAATCATCACCGAGATGCTTCAGGCAGGCTAGCACCGAGTCGGCTCGCTCAGAGCCGCCAACGACTGTGTGCAACTTGGGATGTGATGAAAGGGGTAAGCTATTAAAAAATTGATCTTGGGGATGAAGTGCAACAACTACATGATCGATTTGAGGATGAGTTAACAGCAGTTCCAATGTCAATTGCAAAATGGTCTTCTCATCAATCAGCAGGTATTGCTTTGGGATCTCGGCTCCCATTCGGCTACCTATTCCCGCAGCGGGTACGATAGCGACAATCTTATCTTGGCAGTCATTCATTTCAGAAGGCTCATGCTATTTCTAATTGGTAAAATAATGCGGAGTGATTAGTTTGAAGCATTAAGTGACTGCCGTTGTCCTCCAACGACTCGAAAAAATGTTTCACCTTTTTTTACCATGCCTAATTCATTGCGGGCACGCTCCTCTAATGCCTCGGTACCACTGCGAAGATCGATGATCTCCTCCCGCAAGACTTGATTTCGTGCGACTAACTTAGCATTACTCACTTGCTGGAAACCAATCTGCTCTCGCAGATGAAACGATTCAGGTAGGCTATTTACTCCTAACCAAAGCTGGTATTGAAGTAAGCCTAGCAGGACTACTAATACAAACAGGAGACGTTTCATAGCTAGTTCAATACTCACTATTGAAAATTCGACGATATTGCATGGATAGTAACAAAAAAGGCCACCTAATGGTGACCTTTTCAATTTTCACAGTAATTTAATCGCTTTTTGCTGTCTCAGTCATCTTAAAAACCATTTTCAGCGGTTAAGAGTTGATGCACAAATATCACTTAAGGATAATTTGTCAGCTAAAAGTTACTCGATAAATTATGCTTTACCTTTAATTTCGCTACGACCGCGGTATGGTGCTTTTTCACCTAACTGCTCTTCGATACGAAGCAGTTGGTTGTACTTAGCAACACGGTCACTACGACATAGAGAACCAGTCTTAATTTGACCAGCAGATGTTGCAACAGCAAGATCGGCAATGGTTGAATCTTCAGTTTCACCACTACGATGAGAGATAACAACGGTATAACCGGCGTCTTTCGCCATACGGATAGCCGCTAAAGTCTCAGTCAAAGAACCAATTTGGTTGAACTTGATCAAGATTGAGTTAGCGATGTTGTTATCGATACCACGCTTTAAGATCTTAGTGTTAGTAACGAACAAATCGTCACCTACAAGCTGGATCTTGTCACCCATGATCTGAGTCTGGTATGCCCAACCATCCCAATCTGACTCGTCAAGGCCATCTTCGATAGAAGCAATTGGGTACTCTTCAGTCAATGACTTAAGGAAGTCTGAGAAACCGTTAGCGTTAAAGACTTTACCTTCACCGGTAAGATCATACTGGCCGTCTTTGTAGAACTCAGAAGCAGCGCAATCAAGTGCTAGAGTTACATCTTCGCCTAGCTTATAGCCTGCTTTTTCAACAGCAACTTTAATCATTGCCAGTGCATCGGCATTTGAAGCTAAGTTAGGAGCGAAACCACCTTCGTCACCAACAGAAGTGCTCAGGCCTTTTTCCTGAAGTACTTTCTTCAAGTTATGGAAGATCTCGGCGCCTACTTGTAGTGCTTCACGGAATGTTTTAGCGCCAACAGGCTGAACCATAAACTCTTGGATATCCACGTTGTTATCAGCGTGCTCACCACCGTTTAAGATGTTCATCATAGGTACAGGCATAGAGTACTGGCCAGCAGTACCGTTTAGCTCTGCGATATGCGCATATAAAGGCAGACCTTTAAATGATGCAGCAGCTTTAGCCGCAGCAAGTGATACTGCCAAAACAGCATTAGCGCCTAACTTGTCTTTGTTCTCAGTGCCGTCAAGATCGATCATGATCTGATCGAGTTCGGCTTGAGAAGTTGCATCTTTGCCCATTAAAGCATCACGGATAGGACCATTGATGTTAGCAACTGCTTTTAATACACCTTTGCCCATGTAGCGAGTTTTATCGCCATCGCGTAACTCTAATGCTTCACGGCTACCCGTAGAAGCGCCCGATGGCGCTGCAGCCATACCGTTAAATCCACCTTCAAGATGAACTTCAGCTTCTACTGTTGGGTTGCCACGTGAATCCATGATCTCGCGACCAATGACATTAATGATTTTAGACATAATTACCTCGATTTAAGTTTAAAAATTAAAAGTTAAAATAAAATCTGGTCACCAAAATTTACATTACCAAAAAACAAAAAGGCCGCTTCCGGTCAACGGAAGCGGCCTTCAAATTGGTTTAGCCTAAATCGCGTTTCTGATACGCGGTGGCTGCAGCAACAAAGCCTACGAATAATGGCTGACCATCACGAGGTGTTGATGTAAATTCAGGGTGGAATTGACCTGCCACAAACCATGGGTGGTTTGGCAGTTCAATCATCTCAACTAGCTGGCGGTCGGAAGAAAGACCACTAAATACTAAGCCTGCTTTTTCAAGACGATCTTTATAGTTGTTGTTAACTTCATAACGATGACGGTGACGCTCTACACAAGTATTGCCTTCATAAGCAATCGCCGCTTTAGAGCCCTCTTCAAGATGACAAAGTTGTGCGCCTAAACGCATAGTACCGCCAAGATCTGACGCTTCATGGCGCTGCTCGACATTACCCTCTTCATTGATCCACTCGGTGATCAAACCAACAACAGGATGCGGTGTTTCTTTGTTAAATTCTGTTGAATGAGCACCTTCGAGACCTGCAACGTGGCGTGCAAATTCAATTAAGGCAACTTGCATACCTAAACAGATACCAAAATAAGGTAGGTTATTTTCACGAGCATATTTAGCCGCAAGGATCTTACCTTCTACGCCACGCTCTCCGAAACCACCCGGAACTAAGATACCGTCTAAGCCTTGAAGTACTTCATCGCCTTTAGCTTCAACCGTTTGTGAATCGATATACTTGATGTTCACTGAAACGCGGTTAAAGAGACCTGCGTGTTTCAACGCTTCATTCACAGACTTATATGCATCGGGGAGTTCAATGTACTTACCGACCATACCAATAGTCACTTCACCCGTTGGGTTAGCTTCCTGGTAGATCACGTTTTCCCACTCTTGAAGATCGGCTTCTTTACACTCAATACCAAAGCGCTTAGTCACGATATCATCGAGGCCCTGAGCACGTAACAGTGCAGGGATCTTATAGATGCTATCAACGTCTTTAAGAGAGATAACGGCACGCTCTTCAACGTTACAGAATAGCGATACTTTTGCTTTTTCATTCGCTGGAATCGCACGATCGCCACGACAGATCAGGATATCCGGTGCGATACCGATAGAGCGAAGCTCTTTAACTGAATGTTGTGTCGGTTTTGTCTTCACTTCACCGGCAGCGCCAAGGAATGGCACCAGAGTCAAATGCATAAAGAGTGAACGTTCACGTCCTAATTCGACACTTAACTGACGAATAGCCTCTAAAAATGGTAGGGATTCGATATCACCAACAGTTCCGCCAATCTCGACGATAGCAACATCATGCCCTTCGCCGCCCGCAAGCACTTTCTCTTTGATCGCATTGGTAATATGAGGAATCACCTGAATGGTGGCGCCTAAATAATCACCACGACGCTCTTTACGAAGTACTTCTTCGTAGATACGACCGGTAGTGAAGTTATTACGACGGTTCATCTTGGTACGAATGAAGCGCTCATAGTGACCTAAATCAAGATCAGTTTCAGCGCCATCCTCAGTAACAAACACTTCACCATGTTGCGTCGGGCTCATAGTACCCGGGTCCAAATTGATATAAGGATCCAGCTTCATCATGGTTACATTAAGGCCACGGGCCTCTAAAATTGCTGCCAAAGATGCTGCTGCAATGCCTTTACCTAGTGATGAAACCACGCCACCAGTAACGAAGATATACCTTGTTGTCATTATGAACCTGAGAAAGTGAGTTGGAAATATGTGCTTGTATGAAAGCACTAGGACGGGGCGTAATTATACCAAAGCCCTAGCGATTCGACAAACAAGTTAAACAATAAATTTGATCTAAATGGCTATTCCTGTAATTTTATTTCACCCCAATAACACTCCAGCTCCTCTAACGAGTGCTCCTGCATCGACTTGCCGCTCTGACCAGCTAAAGTTTCAACACCTCGAAAGCGTCGTTCAAACTTAGTGTTGGCCTGCCTGAGGGCTTGTTCCGGTTCGACACCCAAATGCCGCGATAAATTAACGACTGCAAATAAGAGGTCTCCCATCTCATCTTGTACCTTAGATGGGATCACTTCCTCTTGTTCAACTTCATGCAAGACCTCGGCGATCTCCTCATGAATTTTATCGACCACAGGCGCAAGCTCTGCCCAATCGAAGCCAACGCGCGCAACCCGTTTTTGAATCTTCACCGAGCGAGTCAATGCAGGCAAGCCAAGAGGTATATTATCTAATACTGAATGTAGCTCTTTTTCACTACGTTCATTAGCCTTTATCTTCTCCCAGCTCTCTTTCACCTGCTCTGTGCTTGCCCCTTCCAGTTCGCCAAAAACATGTGGATGCCTTGAAGTGAGTTTAGTACAGATTTTCTCTATCACATCACCAAAATCAAATAGCCCTTGCTCTTTTCCCAGTTGACAATAAAACACCACCTGAAAAAGCAGATCACCTAACTCATCGGGGAGTTCGTCCAGTGCCATTCGCTCTATGGTATCGGCAACTTCGTAAGCTTCTTCCAACGTAAAAGGCACTATCGTTTCGAACGTCTGCGCCCTGTCCCAGGGACAACCATTAATCGGGTCTCTGAGTTTAGCCATGATATCGAGAAGAGGCTGCATATCGGCATTATGATGCATCGAAGATCCTTGAATGAATTTTGAAAAATTAAATTTAAAACGAAAATGAAATTAAAATGAAAATGACGACCTAAGCCGTCATTATCTTTTTCTAAAGCCAGTCATGCCAGCCTTATAACCTTCTGGCTTCACTCACACCGTCAATCTGCGTCAGCTTAGCGATCACTCTCGATAAGCCGTCTAAATTGTAGAGTTCGAGTTCAAGCTCAATCGCGGCGGTTTGAGTTTTAACATCTGATGAGGAGCTCATCGCCATAACATGGGTTTTCTCGGCCGCAAGCACAGATGTTAAGTCACGTAGTAATCCCGAGCGATCATTGGCAATAATTCGCATACGGATCTTGTATCCCCCGGAGTAGTTCTCCCCCCAGACAACATCAACAGCGCGTTCCGGATGAGCACGCATCAACTCTTTTACCTGTTCACAATCGGCTCTATGAACTGAAATACCACGCCCTTTGGTGATAAATCCGAAAATCTCATCTCCCGGTACAGGTTGGCAACAGCGGGCAATATGACTCATTAAGTTGCCAACACCATTGACTTCAACCTGACCTTTGCCCTTGCGGGTAGACTTGCTCTGGCTCTTCTTAACCAGATCTTCGACCGCTTCCTCTTCGGTCAGATCGTTGATCCGCATCTGGCTTTGAACATGGTTGACCACCTGATTAAGGCGGACATCACCACCACCGATTCCGGCCAGAAGATCATCCATGCTCACCATGTTAAAGCGCTCGACGGCACTTTGGGCATCTTTGATCTTAAGACCTGAACGAGAAAGCTCCGCTTCGAGCATCTCTTTACCGGCAACTATGTTTTTATCTCTGTCTTGCTGCTTAAACCAGTGCTGGATTTTCGAACGAGCACGGGAGGTGCGAATGTAACCTAAGTTAGGGTTTAGCCAGTCTCGTTTTGGATTTGGGTGCTTGGAGGTAATGATCTCAATCCGCTCACCCGTTTCAACCTGATAGGTAAACGGCACAATTCTGCCATCGACCTTAGCGCCGATACACTTATGACCAACGTGTGAGTGAATATAGTAAGCAAAATCCAGCACGGTTGAGCCCAGAGGCAGGTCGACAACTTCTCCGTTAGGGGTAAATACGTAGACCCGGTCTTCGAATACCTGACTGCGCACCTCTTCGACCAAGTTGCCACTTTCGGCGACATCCTCTTGCCATTGAAGAATTTTACGCAGCCAGTTAATTTTCTCCTCATAACCACTCTGCTTGCCGCCACTCGCGCCCTCTTTATATTTCCAGTGAGCGGCAACACCGAGCTCTGCATCCTCATGCATCTGTTCGGTACGGATCTGAATCTCGACCGTTTTCCCCTCCGGCCCGACAACTATCGTATGAATCGATTGATATCCGTTAGGCTTAGGGTTCGCCACATAGTCATCGAACTCCTTTGGGATATGGTGCCAAAGCGTATGAACAACACCGAGAGCACCGTAACAGTCCTGAAGCCTGTCGGTGACGATTCGAACGGCACGCACATCGAAGAGCTCATCGAATGTGAGGTCTTTGCCCTTCATTTTTTTCCAGATGCTGTAAATATGCTTAGGTCGGCCGTAGACTTTCGCTCGGATCTGGTCTTTATCTAATCTGGCCTGGAGTTGAGCGACAAAGTCATCGATAAAGGTTTCACGATCGAGTCGTTTTCCATCGAGTTGCTTGGCTATCTCTTTATAGGTTTCGGGGTGGAGGTAGCGAAATGAGATATCTTCAAGTTCCCACTTAAGCTGCCCAATACCGAGTCTGTTCGCTAATGGCGCGTAGATGTCGGCAATTTCACGGGCCAATAGCACCCGGGTCTCTTCGTCGGCATTTTTCACTTCCCGCAGCAGGCAGATCCGTTCGGCCAGCTTAATCACGACTGCGCGCACATCTTCAACCATGGCCAGTAGCATGCGGCGAATATTATCTATCTGGGGCTCTCCGGCCCGGGATTGATCATCGACCTTAAGTGCACCAATGGCATTCATGGTTTCAACACTACTCACCAATCTAGCCAACCCGATCCCAAAGGTCTCCTCTAACTTATCTTTAGACAAGATCCCCGCATCGAAAACAACAAACAGTACCGAAGCCTGGAGCGTCTCAATATCCATATTGAGCGGTGCCAGGATCTCAATCATCTCTCTTGCACGTTGGTTAAGAAGATCATTATCCTCTTTACCCTCGGCCACCATCGTATCTATACGGCTGATCAGTTCAAGTAAAGTCTGGGCTTCATCCGTATCACTAATATAGCGATTGACCCACTCCTCCAGCTGAAAATCCGGATCACTAAAATGTGCTTCTCGAACTGATACCATCTCAATAACGTCCTTAATTTATAATCTAAATGGGTATAAGTGACCCATGAAAGTCATCACCCTATCTTCAGCATTGTGCAGTGTTTGTCAATTAACAAACACTGACAAATATGATAATTAACGGTAAATTAATCCAATTCAAACAGCGCCATGGCTTCGATATGATGCGTTTGCGGGAACATATCGATTAAGCCTAACTTTTTAAGCTTATAGCCATGCTTTAACAGTGGCTCACTGTCCCGGGCTAAGCTCGAAGGATCGCATGACACATAAACTATCGCTTTAGGTTTCATCTTTTTCAACCATTGCAGGCTCTCAAATGCCCCCGCTCTGGCCGGATCTAATAATAGTTTATCGACCTTTCCCAGCCACGCCTCTTTAGAGAGGTCGGCACTGAGATCGGTATGAAAAAATGACACATTATCGAGCCCGCAGTCAGAAGCATTCTCTCTGGCCTGTTTGACCATTTCGGGAACACCTTCGACAGCAATGACTTCGGCGCCGGACTTTGCCAACGGCAGGCTAAAGTTACCTACACCACAAAACAGGTCTAACACCCGTTCATTTGGCTTTACCGACAGCCAATCGACGGCCTGTTTCACCATAGATTCATTGATTGCAGCGTTAACCTGAACAAAATTGCCGGGAGTAAAGTTTAGCTTCACATCGTCCAATGCATAATATGGCAAGGCATCACGCTCACCCAGGATAGTTAATTCACCTTCATTTCCCTGAACTATCAGACTGATGTTTTTCTCACTCGCGAAGGCGGTGAGTTTTTTTGCATCTTTATCAGAGAGAGCCTTAGTCATCCTTAATACGGCAAAATAGCCATTGTCGGCATCAATTAACTCAAGATGGCCTAAGGCCTTCTTACCCGAAAGTTGATTAAGCAACAGAGATAATGGCGCAATTAAATCTGATAATGGCTTAGCCAGTACCGGACACCCATCGATATTGATAACCTGTTTGCTCGCTGAGGCCCGAAAGCCCAGGGTAATTTGCTTACTCTCTTTGTTGTAGTAAGTCGCTAGTCGAGCACGCCTGCGATAATCCCACTCCTGACCGATTAACGCCGGTGCTAGAGACTCGGCCTCGGTATGACTCAACTTAGCCATAAGATCGACCAATGCAGACTGTTTATAGCTACGTTGTTTATCTATTGAAAGATGTTGAAGATCGCAACCGCCACATTGTTGGTAATGAGGGCACTTTGGTTCGACTCTGTCGACTGAATCAGACTCTATCTTAAGCAGCTTAGCGCGGGCATGACGCTTTTTTTGTTCGGTGAGCTGTACGGTCACCTTTTCGCTGGGAAGCGCACCGGGAATAAATACAACTTTCCCTTGGTGCTGCGCTATTCCGGCACCCAAGTGATCCAATTGAGTCACTTCCAAGGTGACTTTTGCCGATAGTTGCTTAGAACTGTTTGGTTTCGCTTTAAAAAACTGTGCCATTTAGGCCTCTAAATCAATAATAATACTGGCCAAGACTGCCTCTCTTCTGGCAGTCTAGTGTAACGTTTGTCAAGAAACTGGTAAATCAGCTAACCTAATGAATAATGCCAATAACATGACCAAATACAGTCTCCGTTCCTGGGTTCTGGTACTGGCGTTAGCTCCGACAATTCTGGTCGGGATATTACTGGGCAGTTATTTTACCATAAATCGTTTCTATGAACTCGAAGAAACACTCATAGAGCAAGGCGGCAATATTATTGAGCCCTTGGCGATAGCCGCCGAGATAGGGCTCGAAAAGAAAGATTTTGAAACCACTAAGAAACTGATCACCGCAGCCCAACTGAATAAATCGTCATTGGTCCAATTTATTGCCATTTTCGATACCAACAACCGAGTCATAGTCACCTCTCACCACTATAAAGATCACGAGCTCATGCGCTATGACCAGCCCTTAAGTAGCTTAATGCGCACCGAACTCGAACAAGTGGGTGATAGCCTCATTTTACGCAGTCCGATTTTCTCATCTGAACATGAACTCAAAGTTAACTCCTTCGAAGAACAGGATGCCGAACAGATCATTGCGACTAAGCTTGGATATATCGCGGTTCTTATTAATAAAGAAAATGCGCTATTGGAACAGCACAGAGCCGCAGTTGCCGCATTTATCATAGTATTAATCGGCGTTCAGCTGAACCTGCTATTTACCTTCAGGCTTGTCAAAAACGTCACCCAGCCGATCACCGAAATGGTGCGTGTCGTCGCTAAGATTCGTGAAGGTAAACTGGATACCCGTGTCGATGGCAATCTAATCGGAGAGCTTGATCTTCTAAAACGTGGTATCAATGCCATGGCCGGCTCTCTGTCCGACTACCACGACGAAATGCAACAAAATATTGATCAGGCAACTTCCGATCTACGGGAAACTCTGGAACAGATTGAGATCCAAAACGTCGAACTCGATCTGGCGAAAAAGCGAGCCCTGGAGGCCAGCAGAATCAAATCAGAATTTTTGGCGAACATGTCCCATGAACTCAGGACTCCGCTCAATGGCGTTATCGGCTTTGCTAAACAGCTGTTAAAAACCCCGTTACACTCCAGCCAACAGGACTACATCAATACTATAGAAAAAAGTGCAACTAACCTTCTGGGCATCATCAACGATATTCTCGACTTCTCGAAACTCGAAGCTGGCAAGATGGTGTTGGAAAACATGCCATTTGCACTTAGGGAAGTGCTCGATGATACCATCACACTACTGTCAAACAGCGCACGGGAAAAAGATATCGAGCTTGTAATCGATATTGAATCAGACGTCCCCGAAGACCTGTCCGGCGATGCAATGCGAATAAGCCAGATAATGACCAACTTGGTGGGAAATGCCATCAAGTTTACCGATCAAGGTAGTGTTCACCTCAAGCTGCAATTAACCGAATTCAATAATGAACAGGTTCATTTACGCTGTGAAGTCACTGACACCGGAATTGGTATTGATGAAAGCCAGCAAGAGATGTTGTTTCAGGCGTTTGGACAGGCAGACTCCTCTATCTCCCGTCGTTTTGGTGGCACGGGGCTAGGATTAATCATTACTAAGCGCCTGGTCAATAGAATGGGCGGGCAGATAGGTTGTATCTCTAAACTCGACAAAGGATCAACATTTTGGTTCACCCTTCCATTGCAGACCAGCCAATACCCTATGGGACAAATATTGCCCTTAGATAAATTGCAGGGCAAGAGTGTACTCTTATTAGAGCCCAGAAAGTTATCGAATAACACACTCAACAGGCTCGTTAATCACTGGGGAATGAAGGTGACTAACGCCCACTCTTTCGAGCAGTTAGGCAGCGTCCTTAACCAAAAAGAATCTTTTGATTACGCATTAATCGGCTGTAAGGGGTTAGATGCAAACGGAAATATATCGTCTCGACTGCAAGAGATAAAAGCACAGTGCCAATATCTGGTCTTACTATGCAGCAGTAATGAAGCCATCACTCATAATTTATTGCCATTTGTCGATAAGGTGATCCCGGCGCCAATAGGCGAAAAAGCATTGGCCCAAATCCTTATCGATCCTCAACCCGATTCTGACAGTGTTTCTTTATTGGAAGACTTAGGCATACCGGAGCCCATTGAAAGGCAACCTTTACGGGTCTTAGCTGTCGATGATAACCCTGCAAATTTAAAACTTATCGACACCTTGCTCAAAGAGCTCGTCAATCAGGTTACCGTGATTGATAGTGGCCAAGGTGCAGTGAGTATCGCGCAGGAGCGTAGCTTCGACCTGATATTTATGGATATTCAAATGCCGGGCACCGACGGTATCAGTGCCACTAAGCTTATCCGTCAGGATTCGTTAAACCGAAATACGCCAATTATTGCTGTCACGGCCCATGCCATTGCCGAGGAGCGTGAGCGAATTCAACAAAGTGGAATGGACGGATATTTGCCAAAACCTATCGATGAAGCGGCATTAAAAAGCGTCATCAGTCGCTGGAAGACCAGGCCTAAGTTCACTCACTTCGATCAATTTACACTAAACTGGGAGCTATGCTTAACCCAGGCTAATAATAAGCAAGACTTAGCGCTCGACATGCTGAAAATGCTGCTAGACTCTCTTCCGGAAACGACTCAACAGATAGAGGGTGCGCTTGAGCGGCTCGATGATAAGCAGATGCTGACTACCGTCCATAAATTGCATGGAGCTAGTTGCTATTGCGGTATCCCAACCACACAAAAGCTATGTCAGGAAGTTGAGTCAACATTAAAGCGAGGCTCGAGTATTGCCGATGTCGAACCTGAAATACTTGAGTTACTTGATGAGCTAACTAAGGTAGAATCGGCTGCAAATCAAGTAATATCCCAGTTATCAACGGACATAATCGATGACAATCAAACCAGGCTTCTTTAAGCGCGTAAAAGCATTAGATTTCCAACAGAAGAAAGTATTTGCTATTGCCTTATGCCAACGCATGCTTCCTAATTATCAGCTGTTTTCTCAAGTTTGTGAATTTGGCGATCCTCAGGTTTTAGACACTGTCTTAAACTTGCTATGGCAATCTTGCTACGATCAAAAACTGAAACTTAATATTGATATCTACCTGGAAAGGTTAGAACTTAACACGCCAGATGCTGCCGACTTTGATGTCTACGGCGTCTATCCGGCTATGGATGCATCCACTGCGCTCATCTCACTTCTCAGCGCCATTCAGGGGAAGGTAGAAGAGGATATCGTCAATATCAGTAAGCTTTCGTCGAGCACAGTCGCAAACTATATTGAAGCAATTTCTGATGTTGAGATGGATGAAGAAGCTTTCGATGACTACATTTTTAATCATGAAGTCATGGTTGAAGAGAAGACTTTGCAAGATTCTCTACTGCAACTTATCGAAGACAACCCTAAATTGGATGCAGGGTTTATCAAGGCATTACGTAAGGAGATCATTGAGGCAGGCGTGTCGAATATCGGCATAGCGACAGCGGAAGTTTAACTCTCTCTATTAAAGTCATGCGTAAATTGATTTATGAAGGTCATGTCCTGACCAACTCTGAGGGATTGACCGACACCTGGAAACTCATCATTGGAACACAGAGCCGTATAGGCTCTCTGTTTGAATTAAGAAGACAAGTCAGTTTCTATCAAGAGCTTGGCGTTCTTCCTCCCCTAAGAGTTAGTTTGCTAGCCGCAAAATCAGCTAAAAATGATAGCGCCAAAAAAGTGGGCAAGCCCGTATCAACCAAAAGAAGAAAGTCGAATTAATCTTCATTCGACTCTTCTTCAAGTGCCACCTCACAAACTAACCCTTTTCCCCATTAAGATAAAAAATTAAACACAAAATATCTGTGTATTAAGACCTTAGGGGAATACCAAGCTCCTCATGTTTTATGGTATTTGTAACACTTAATCGTTTCAGGGATGGTATTGATGTCACCTATCTTAACCCCGCTATTTTCAGTACTTGGGATCATGTTGTTAGGTTCACTAACCCAAAAGCTCAGAGTATTGCCGAGCGATACCGATCAGGTGCTAAACCAATATGTTTACTACATCGCCTTCCCGGCAATCATGCTGTTCGCATTGGCGCAGACTCCCATAGAGGAGATCCTTCAATGGGGATTTATTGCCGGTTACAGTTTAGCCATGCTGCTAACCTATTTATTGGTTGCCGTTACCTCCCTGCTCATCAATAAAAACCGTTCAGATATCGCGGCAGTACGAGCATTAAACACCACCTTCGGCAATACCGCATTTATTGGCATTCCATTGCTTTTAATGATGTTTCCAGGGCAACAAAGTGCGTTCGCGGCGGCAGCAATCGCAAGTTTACTCTCGGTTGTGGTATTTGCAATTGTACTGGTAACCCTGGAGCTATATCAGGGCGAGAAACAACAATCTGCGCTATTGACCATTACCCAGTCGCTGCAGCAGAACCCTATCGTCATAGGCAGTAGCATAGGCGTTATTCTTTCAGCGTTACAGATACAGATGTTTGATGCCTTATCTATGATGATAAAGCAGATTGGAATGAGCTCCAGCCCCTGTGCACTTTTTGCTATAGGCATGGTTCTGTCAAAGGCTCGCGGCACCAATCAGCACGGGCACACCAACAAGATAAACCAACTTATAGAATTAAGCTGGATTAACCTCTGTAAGCTGATCATTCAGCCCTTGCTCGCCTATATTTTATTGTCAGCCTTCTCCATCGAAGGAGATTATCTGAGCATGGGCGTTATTTTAGCTTCACTCCCCACTGCGGCCAGTGTCTACCTGCTGGCCCAAAGGTATCAGGTCAAGGCACAGATCAGTGCTCTGGCGATTATGTTGGGCACCTTATTGAGTATTTTAACTCTACCGATCGTTGATACTTTGCTTAACACTCACTGACGAGTTTAGTGGGCAATATTCACACAAAGCTTTACTGTATATAAAATCAGTATATACTGTTTAAAAACACAGTACATTTAAAAAGGATGTCGCTATGCTTTGCCAACTCAGTATCAATAACTTTGCCATCGTCCGCTTTCTGGAGCTTGACTTCAAACCCGGAATGACGAGTATCACTGGCGAAACGGGTGCGGGTAAGTCGATAGCCATTGATGCTTTAGGACTCTGCCTGGGTAACCGAGCCGATGCCAATACGCTCAGGCCTGGGGCGACCAAAGCTGAGTTTAGTGCCAGATTTTCTTTATGTGATGTGCCACTGGCAAAACGGTGGCTTGAAGATAATGACCTTGAATTGGATGATGAGTGTATCCTAAGGCGCACTATAGGCAGTGACGGCCGCTCCAGAGCTTACATAAATGGTAATCCAGTGCCATTAGCCCAAATTAAAAATCTTGGACAGCTGTTAATCGGGATCCACGGACAGCACGCTCACCATGCGATGTTAAAGAGTGAACACCAACTGACCCTACTCGACAGCTACGCCAACCATAGGCTATTACTGGAGTCTGTATCGAACAGTTTCCAACGGTGTAAGCTTATCGAAAAAGAACTTAAAGCACTTCAGCAATCACAGCATGAACGCATAGCCAGGAAACAACTGCTTCAATATCAAGTTGAAGAGCTGAACGAATTTGCCCTATTGGATGGCGAATTTGAACAGATAGAAGCAGAGCATAAGAGACTGGCAAACGGTACAGCGCTGGTTGAAGCATGCCGTAATGAGTTGTTTATCCTGCAGGATAATGATCAAGGCAGTGTAGAGTCACTCATTAACGCAGGAATAGGTCAGGCTCAAGAGTTAGAAACCTATGATCCACAACTAAATAGTGTGGTTAACATGCTGAACGAGGCTTTGATCCAAGTGCAGGAAAGCAGTAGCGAACTGGAACGTTACCTTGATGGGCTGGAGCTCGACCCGGAGCACTTTTCCTTTCTCGAACAACGGCTCTCTAAAGTCATGCTCTTGTCTCGTAAACACCAAGTGACCCCTAATGAACTCTACACACACCACCAGGCTCTGGTCGGCGAGCTTACATCACTCGATTCTGACGAGGAAGCACTCACTTCGCTTCAAGAGCAGGTAGATGCGAGTCGAGCCAGTTTCATCACTCATGCGAAAAAACTTAGCCTGAGCCGAGTCCGTTATGCCAAGGAACTTGATAAGAAAGTCACTCAATCTATACACGAATTGAGTATGCCGAAAGGAAAGTTCTGCATCTCAGTCAACTTCAATGAGTCCCATATCTCCCCTAACGGTTGTGACAGCATTGAGTTTTTGGTTACCACCAACCCAGGGCAACCATTACAACCAATATCTAAAGTCGCTTCGGGGGGCGAACTATCACGCATAGGTCTGGGTATTCAGGTGATCACTGCCAAGAAAGTCTCTACACCTACCCTGATATTCGACGAAGTCGATGTGGGGATATCGGGCCCGACCGCAGCAGTCGTAGGTAAAATGCTTCGTAGTTTAGGAGAATCGACTCAAGTACTGTGTGTGACTCACCTTCCGCAGGTTGCAGGTAAGGGCCATCAACATATGTTTGTCAATAAACAGAGTAGAGCCGGGAAAACAGAAACCTCTATGGTGCCATTGGATAAGACACAGCGCATAGAGGAGTTGGCTAGGTTACTGGGTGGCGATGTTATCACCAGTAATACACTGGCCAATGCAAAAGAACTTTTACACTCCTGAGATCTATACGGCTCTTCAGGTATCAAAAGCAGTTGTGGCACTCACGTCGAGTGCCACAGTATCGAAAGCATAAAAGAGTCTAAGCCAAATAGTAGGCCAAAGCCTGCAGGCAAGCTAAGGCAAAAATACCCGCAAGCACATCATCTATCATGATACCAAAGCCACCTTTCACCTTGGCATCCAGCCAGCGAATGGGCCAGGGCTTTATGATATCGAAGAAACGAAACAGGCCGAATCCAACAAGTAACCAAATCCAACCGGCTGGCGCCGCAATCATAGTGATCAGCAGACCGGCAACTTCATCCCAGACAATGGCGCCGTGGTCATGTACGCCCATATCTTTGGCGGCCTTGTCACAGATATAAAAACCGGCAATCACACTCAAGAGGGTGAGTGCCAGATACCAAGGCAAACTCAGGGGAGCCATGAGTAGGTATAAGGGAATCGCAGCTAAGGTGCCAAAAGTACCTGGTGCCTTAGCCGCCAGGCCGGATCCAAAACCTAAAGCTAAAAAGTGAACGGGATTAGCCAGTGAAAGGCGAGTCAATGCTTCATCTTTGGAGAATATATTCATCAGGAAAAATGCTCGAAACCTAGGTTATTCGGTATAAAACGCTCTCCATCGCGAATTAACTTTACGCAATCACCCGTAGTGATCTGCCCTATTTGAGTAAACTGAACTCCGGCATTGGCCAAGGCCGTCTCGAGCGCTCCCTTCTGCGCTTCCGGAACACTAAACAGTAACTCGTAATCTTCTCCGCCCATTAAAGCGTAGTTTAATGCTTCATCCATCGACACAGACTCAGTCACCGCACTCGATATAGGCAAGCGGTTAACATCAATCACGGCGCCAACTTGAGAGCATTTAAGCATATGTTTAATGTCAGATGCCAAACCATCGGAAAGATCGATGGCACTGGATGCTAGCCCTCTTAATGACTGACCCGCCAACACACGAGGTGTGGGGTAATAATGCCGGTTAATCAGGTATTCATGGTGCTCTGGATCGACTTGTCGTTTACCACGGATCACATCGAGTCCTAGGGCTGAATCGCCAATGGTACCAGTAACGTAGATCCAATCACCATTTTTGGCACCACTACGCTTTAACGCTTTTCCCGTAGGTACCTGACCATTTATCGTGATAGTAATTGAGCGAGGTCCGCGAGTCGTATCGCCACCAATTAATGCCACACCATAATACTCGGCGGCATCGAACAAGCCTGAGCTAAACTCCGTCAACCACTGTTCATTCACATCGGGGAGCGTTAATGCCAATGTCATCCAGGCAGGTTCTGCCCCCATGGAGGCTAGGTCGGAAAGGTTGACTGCCAGTGATTTGTATCCCAGAGCCTGAGGTGGAATATCGGGATAAAAGTGGACATTCTCAACCAAGGTATCACAAGATATCGCGATCGATTTATTCAATGCAGGCTGAACCAGCGCGCAATCATCACCTATGCTTAGCTCTACATCACGGCGCGAGAGAGAACGATTGGTAAAGAAGTTTTCTATTAATTGGAATTCTTTCACGGTAATAGGAACCCGTTAGATATTTGAGGTGAGTTAAAGAGAGTCGACAAGATCATTACAAACGAAAAATAGAATGAACAAAAAAAACGGCATCCTGAGATGCCGTTATCTTGTATTACTTACGACCGACAATCTTGTCGAGAATACCGTTTACAAACTTATGGCCATCTTCTGCACCAAAAGCCTTTGCCAGTTCAATAGCCTCGTTGATCGCAACCTTATAAGGCACATCCTTGCGAAATGTGAGTTCATAAGTAGCGAGTCTCAATACGGCTTTCTCAATAGGAGACACCTCATCAAATGGGCGCTCCACATGAGGAGTGATAAGCTCGTCTAACTGAGACTGTTTAGTTGTGGTACCTGTTAGCAGCTCACGAAAGTAAGCAACATCAACACCATCAACTTTTTGCTCAGTGAGAAACTCATGTTCCACATCGGCAACATTATTTCCGCTTAACTGCCAAGAGTAAATAGCTTGAACGGCTAAACGACGGGCCTTACGGCGCTCAGAAGGCTTCATTTTTATTCCTAATCTTGCAACTGCTGTTCTAGTTCTTGCAGTACATTAACCATTTCAAGCAGGCCAAGTGCAGCTTCGCCGCCCTTATTACCCGCTTTAGTACCAGAGCGCTCAATTGCCTGCTCTATGGTATCGGTAGTCAACACACCGAATGAAACAGGAAGATCAAACTCAAGTGCGATTTGAGCTAAACCTTTGTTACATTCACCTGCAACAAAATCAAAATGTGGCGTACCGCCACGGATAACTGCACCGAGTGCAATGATCCCATCAAATTTACCGCTGGCAGCTACACGACGCGCCGCAAGTGGTAACTCAACCGCTCCGGGAACACGTACTACTGTGATATTATCATCAGAGACTTGACCGAAACGTTTAAGTGTATCAACCGCACCTTCAAGCAGGCTTTCAACAACAAAGCTATTGAAGCGTGAAACTACGATAGCGATTTTGGCGTTTTTCGACTCGATATTACCTTGAACTACGTTCATTTATCTTACCTAAATTAGCTTATTTACCCAGCACGGGCGCGGAAGAGGCGGTATGATAGCACAGCCCCCAGCGTTGATCCCCATGCAATTCATCAGAATTGATTAATTTTTCTTATCAACGACTCCACCCAACACTATTTTTCGTTTGAAAAACAGTTTCAGGTAGAACCAATCATTTTACTCGGCGATATAGCCTGTGACTTCTAAACCGAATCCGGAAAGTGAATGATAACGCTTTGGCGAGCTTAATAACCGCATCTTTGTCACACCGACATTAGCAAGGATCTGTGAACCGACCCCGACCTGACGAGAAGTCCCGTGCCATTGAGCAGGTGCGACCGCTTGACCGCTATCTTCCAGTTCAAATGTTTTTACTTTCGCCAGGATGTCACTGCTATGTTCCTGATGACCCAGTAACACCAATACACCTCCGTCATCGGCGATGCGCTTCATTGCCTTTTCGAGTGGCCAGCTACGCTGTTGATCGCGTTCTGAATGCAACAGATCATTGAAGGTGTTTTGTAGATGTACTCTTACCAACACATCCTCTTTGACCTCACCTTTAATCAGCACGTAATGCAGCTGGTTATCTATGGTGTCTCTGAAGGTCAGCATATCGAACTCACCGAAACGAGTTGGCAACTTACACTGCGCTTCGCGCACAACACTGGTCTCTTTGGTGTTTCGATATTCGATCAAATCGGCAATGGTACCCATTTTAAGACCATGCTTTTCGGCGAAGATCTCCAGATCCGGACGACGAGCCATAGTGCCGTCATCATTAAGGATCTCAACGATTACCGCAGAGGGCTCCGAGCCTGCCAAACGTGCTAAATCACAGCCGGCTTCTGTATGGCCGGCACGTATAAGCACGCCGCCCTCTTGCGCCATCAATGGGAATATATGACCCGGCTGAACAATGTCCGTAGGTTTCGCATCTTTAGCAACGGCAGCTTTTACAGTCACCGCTCTATCTTGAGCAGAAATTCCCGTCGTAACACCTTCGGCAGCTTCGATAGAGACAGTAAAGTTAGTCGAAAATTGAGCATTGTTGTTCGTTACCATCAAGGGTAAGTTCAACTGCTGACAACGTGACTTGGTTAAAGTCTGACAGATCAAACCGCGGCCATAGGTCGCCATAAAGTTAACAGCTTCTGGCGTCACCATGTCGGCAGCCATGATCAAGTCACCTTCGTTTTCTCTATCTTCATCGTCCATCAAGATAACCATTTTGCCGAGGCGAATATCTTCGATGATCTCTTCTATACTGTGTAACGACATTGTAAGGCCTTAATTTTTATTGTAACGATTCCCTATTCAGCAATAGAAATAGCTGAATAGATATATTTTAGTAATAATTTAATCTTCTATTTACAGGTTTTGCCAGTGTTTAACGCAAAAAACCTGAGCGAGCTAACAGATCCATAGTCACATTGGACTCCGGCGCTTCGGCCGTATCGCTTGAGTAAGTCATTAATCTTTCTAAGTGACGTGCAATCAGATCCACTTCGATGTTCACAGTGTCGCCCGCCTTCAGTTCTACCAGGGTCGTTTCACCTGCGGTGTGAGGCACTATGGTTAATCTAAAGCGATTATCGATCACTTCATTGACGGTAAGACTGACACCGTCAATAGTGATCGAACCTTTATGAGCAATATAGCGGGCTAAGATTGAAGGTGCTGTAAGCCAAAACTCAATAGCCTTACCTCGAAATTGCCTGTCATCGACCGAAGCAATGCCGTCTACGTGACCACTGACCATGTGACCACCAAGACGAGTCGTCGGGGTCACCGCTTTTTCCAGGTTGACCTTAGTGCCGACCTGATACTTGGCAAATCCTGTTAAATTCACAGTTTCAGCTGATATGTCAGCAACATAACCATCACTAAGGCATTCAACAACCGTGAGGCAAACACCGTTGGTAGCAATACTGTCACCTAAACGTACGTCGCCTAAATCGAGTTTACCACTGGCAACGTTTAAGCGAATGTCATCACCTAAACGTTCAATTTTTCTCAGTGTACCGACTGACTCTATGATCCCAGTAAACATGAACTTATGACCTTATTTTTAACGTTAAACGGGTATCTTTACCCAATTTACGCTCATCAATTAACTCGACGGCAGGAATGTCAGCCATCGCTTCATAGCCGGGCAGTGAGATTAGATTACGCCCAGCCGACCCTAATATTTTCATCGCTTGATATAACACCAGCTCATCTCCATGGCCTTGCTCGATTACACTCCCTGCCAGAGTTGCACCGGCTTCGACAAGAACAGAATTACATGATTGACCAAGATGTTTGAACAGGAGCGACAGATCGACACGGCCACAATCATCGGCGGGTAACTTGAGATGAGATACATGATCAGGCCAGGCCGTTTGTTCTTCAATGGGATATTCACTGCAAGAGACAAGCAAGATGGGGCTATTGACGGAAAAAAGTTTAAACCCCTTGGTTAACCTTGCTCTACTGTCCAGTATCACTCGAAGTGGTTGGTGGATCTCACTCGGGGCGAGTTCATCGGCCAGCACACCTAGCTCACTATGGCGCACATTCAGCGATGGGTCATCGGCAAGGACAGTCTCGATACCTGTAACCAAGGCGCAATGCCTGGCTCTTAAACGCTGTACATCGCGTCTGGCCTCACTGCCCGTTATCCACTTGGAGACACCATTGTTAAGTGCCGTCTTGCCATCTAAGCTGGAGGCTAACTTAACCGTGACCTTGGGCAGTTCAATGCGCATACGCTTCATAAAGCCCGGATTGATATCGCCAGCCTCATTACTCAGCAAGCCGACGTCGACCTGGATGCCGGCATCCGTGAGCATCTTGATCCCACGGCCACTAACCTGAGGGTTTGGATCTTCAATAGCCACAACTACACGTTCGACACCGGCTTTTATCAAGGCTTCTGCGCATGGCGGAGTACGGCCATGATGACTGCATGGCTCGAGCGTTACATAGGCCGTAGCACCTCTGGCATTGTTGCTCGCCATAGCTAATGCATACACTTCGGCATGAGGGCCACCCGCCCTAATATGAAATCCTTCGCCAATGATCTGGCCAGCTTTACTCACTACACAGCCAACACAAGGGTTAGGCCTGGTGGTGTATTGCCCTCTGCGCGCAAGTTTAATTGCGCGGCTCATCATTTCAATATCTTCTACAGACCACATATTATTCAAACCACATATTATTCAGAGCAGGTAGCTATTGATGCTATTCACACCCTAATACCATTTATTTTTGCAGTTTAGCGATAGCATCACCGAATTCGGACACATCTTCAAATGCACGATAGACTGAGGCAAAACGAATATAGGCCACCTTATCCAGGTTAACCAACTGGTCCATCATCAGATTACCGATCATTTCCGACTTAACTTCACGCTCGCCCGTTGCACGTAAGGTAGATTTAATTTTAGTCAGCGCCTGCTCAATTTGATCCATCGACACAGGGCGTTTCTCAACGGCCCTTAACATACCGCCTCTGAGTTTCTCTTCATCGAATGGTTGACGGCTGCCATCTTGCTTGACGACCCGAGGCATGACAAGTTCGGCCCCTTCAAATGTGGTGAATCTCTCATGACATTCGGCGCATTCACGGCGACGCCTGACTTGATGACCATCAGCCACCAAACGTGAATCGATCACTTTAGTATCTGTTGCGCTGCAAAATGGGCAATGCATAGAGCCTCCGAAGAAGTTAAAAATGGGAATGACTGTTTAGAGGATTTTCTCTACCAGGCCGTCAGGAGCAGAGTTCACAGATGATACCTTTACTCCTGACACAAAAATGGCCGCTAAAAAGCGGCCATTGGAGTTTACCTGATTTAGCCTACAAGGTTAACCGTAAACAGGGAACCTGGCGCACAATTCAAGCACCTGATTCTTAACACGCTCAATCGTGCCTTGATCTGTGATGTCATCCAGCACATCACACATCCAGTTAGTCAACTCAACCGACTGCTCCTCTTTGAAACCACGACGCGTGATTGCCGGAGAACCGATACGAAGACCAGAGGTGACAAATGGTGAGCGTGGGTCATTAGGAACAGAGTTCTTATTAACCGTAATATTTGCATGACCCAGAGCCGCATCGGCGTCTTTACCTGTGATATCTTTACTGATCAAATCAAGCAAAAACAGATGGTTGTCCGTACCACCGGAAACGACATCATAGCCTCGTTCGATAAACGTCTTAGCCATGGCCTTCGCATTCACAACCACTTGCTCCTGATAAGCAGTAAATTCAGGCTCGAGTGCTTCTTTAAATGCAACGGCTTTAGCCGCGATAACGTGCATCAAAGGGCCGCCCTGACCACCAGGGAAAACCGCGGAATTAAGCTTTTTATAAACAGCTTCATCGTCGCAAGCGGATAGGATCAAACCACCACGTGGACCCGCTAGCGTCTTATGGGTTGTCGTAGTTACAACGTGAGCGTGCGGGAGTGGATTCGGGTAGATGCCGGCAGCAACCAGACCTGCAACGTGAGCCATATCTACAAACAGGTAAGCCCCTACTTTATCAGCGATTTCACGGAACTTGCCCCAGTCGATGATACCTGAATAAGCACTGAAACCTGCGATGATCATCTTAGGCTTATGCTCAACGGCAAGACGCTCAACTTCGGCGTAATCAATCTTGCCAGTCGTTTCATCAATCCCGTACTGAACGGCGTTATACAGTTTTCCGGAAAAACTCACGTGTGAACCATGAGTTAAGTGACCACCATGAGCTAAGCTCATGCCCAATACCGTATCGCCGCCTTGAAGCAGTGCCATAAATACGGCTGAGTTAGCCTGAGAACCTGAGTGAGGCTGTACGTTGGCATAAGTAGCACCAAATAGCTCTTTGGCACGAGAAATCGCGAGCTCTTCTGCGATATCAACGTGTTCACAGCCACCGTAATAACGCTTACCCGGATAACCTTCGGCGTATTTATTGGTTAGCTGAGAACCTTGAGCTTCCAGAACACGTGGACTGGTGTAGTTTTCTGAAGCGATAAGTTCGATGTGCTCTTCCTGACGACGAGTTTCATCTTCAATCGCTTGAAACAGTTGTGGATCAAAGTCCGCGATATTCATATCTTTTTTCAGCATTAAAATCACTCCAGCTGTAAATTCTTATAGTAGGGTTGCGCGGTATTCTACAGCGCAATTGATCACAATCCCAGCATTTAGAACATGAAATTCCTTGCTATTCGTTGTGAGCAGTGCTCACAAACAGACGCAAGCCTACGGATTTTGCCATTGAGTGACTGTTTTCTCAGTTTTATTCGAGATTTTAAATCAAACTCATTGGTTTGAGGACAATTCCAGAAAACACTTTTTCATTTTCAACCTTAGTTTAACTCCAGTTCCACTCACCCCAACCTCTTCCAAAGGTACACTTTCGTCTACTTATGACTCAATTCTCTCTCAAACAGGAGAACAAGCATCGAACTCTCCATTTCATCGACTCCAGTTGATTAACATCACATCAGGCAATGATAAATGGGTAAATGTACCGATGACGGTTCAATCTATGAATATCAGATTTATGTTCACTCTCGATTCGAGTAGAATTAACCCAATTCTTCTATCGGATAAGATAAAAAATATGGCTCAGTTTGTTTATAGCATGCTTAGAGTGGGCAAGATTGTTCCACCTAAAAAGCAGATCCTAAAAGATATCTCATTAAGCTTCTTCCCCGGCGCCAAGATTGGCGTACTCGGTCTGAACGGCTCTGGTAAATCAACCCTGCTTCGCATCATGGCCGGTCTGGATACCGAGATAGAGGGCGAAGCGCGCCCGATGCAGGACCTTAAGATCGGTTACCTGCCCCAGGAGCCTAAGCTGGATCCGACTCAAACGGTTCGCGAGGCTATCGAAGAGGCCGTTTCTGAGGCTAAAAATGCCCTCACCCGACTCGATGAAGTTTATGCACTTTATGCTGAGCCCGATGCAGACTTCGACGCGCTGGCTAAAGAGCAGGGACAACTGGAAGCGATCATTCACTCGCAAGATGCCCATAACCTCGACAACGTACTCGAACGCGCGGCGAACGCACTGCGTCTTCCTGATTGGGATGAAAAAATCGAAGTGCTATCGGGTGGTGAACGTCGCCGTGTCGCCATCTGTCGCTTGCTGCTTGAGAAGCCTGATATGCTGCTTCTCGATGAGCCTACCAACCACTTGGATGCAGAATCTGTCGCATGGCTTGAACGCTTCCTGCAAGATTATACCGGCACCGTTGTGGCCATTACCCACGATAGATACTTCCTGGATAATGCAGCCGGTTGGATCTTAGAACTCGACCGTGGTGAAGGTATCCCCTGGGAAGGAAATTACTCTTCATGGCTTGAGCAGAAAGATGCCCGACTTCAACAGGAGTCGGCAACCGAGAGTGCTCGCCAGAAAACCATCGCCAAAGAACTCGAATGGGTACGACAAGGTGCTAAGGGCCGTCAATCTAAGGGTAAGGCACGTATGGCTCGTTTCGAAGAGCTTAATACCAACGATTACCAGAAGCGTAATGAAACCAACGAACTGTTTATTCCACCAGGGCCGCGCTTGGGTGACAAGGTTATCGAGGTTAAAAACCTGACCAAGTCTTACGGCGATCGCGTACTCATCGATGACCTGAGCTTCTCGGTTCCAAAGGGCGCTATTGTCGGTATTATCGGTGCAAACGGCGCGGGTAAATCGACACTGTTTAAGATGATATCCGGTGCGGAGCAACCAGATAGCGGCTCGGTCGAAGTGGGTGAAAGCGTTCAAATAGCCTCTGTCGAGCAGTTCCGTGATTCGATGAATGACAAGAACACGGTATGGCAAGAGATCTCCGAAGGCCAGGACATCATGCGCATCAATAACACTGAGATCCCGAGTCGTGCCTACGTAGGCCGTTTCAATTTCCGTGGTGGCGATCAGCAGAAGATCATCGGTACCCTATCTGGTGGTGAACGTAACCGTGTTCACCTGGCGAAGCTGCTACAGGCCGGCGGTAACGTACTGCTTCTCGATGAACCAACCAACGATTTAGACGTTGAAACTTTACGAGCACTGGAAGAAGCCCTGCTGGAGTTCCCAGGCTGCGCTATGGTCATCTCTCATGATCGTTGGTTCCTCGATCGCATCGCGACTCATATTCTTGATTATCGAGATGAGGGTAAAGTCAGCTTCTACGAAGGTAACTACACCGAATACTCAACCTGGTTGAAAGATACCTACGGTACCGATGTCGTCGAGCCTCATCGCCTTAAATACAAGCGAATGAACAAGTAGATCCAACTTAACAATGACTCGACACTCATCACCGAGGTTGAGCGCTAAAAATGTTAAGCCATTCAAAAAAGCGAAAACTTAGGTTTTCGTTTTTTTATGTCTGGAACATTTATGAAGATTTACCATGGATGGATATAAATCTTCGTTATGTCTGGCCATAAATGTTCCATTCATTTATTGCCATTTCCGCCATCTGACCCATATGGATATGGGAAATGTCTTAAAAGCGTACGGAACGCTTTAGACCTTAGCAGTCAGAACATTTATGAAGATTTACCAGGGATGGATATAAATCTTCGTTATCCCTGCTTTAAACAGCTTAATTTTTATACGCTCCATACTGAGACACATATTAACAAGAGTGCTAGTATGGAGAATCACCCTAAGAGTGGTATCCGTCATATCCAGATAACTAAAACAACTAATAATAACTAAAAACAAGAACAGAGAGCCCTCATTGAAAAAGTTCATCACTTTACCTTCACTCGCCTTGCTGGCTTTTACTCACTTAGCCATCGCCTCGACGACAACTTCATCTTCCACAGAAGCCTCGGCCGTGACCGATGGCCCCTATCTGTTCAATCAAGCAAATACAGATGCCCCCAAAACTGCTTACTGGATCTGCACAAACAAGCTACTCAGCACCCAGGTTCAGGGGTTACGGCTCGTTAGTCCCGATAACTGTGGCCAGCTACCACAGCCGACACTGAACCCGAAGGCAGATCATATCTCCGCCGGTACCTACTCCAATATTAATAAAATCGTGGCTCTCAGTGATGTTCATGGCCAATACGATATATTGCTCACCCTGCTTAGAAACCAGAACATTATCGATAAAGATAACAACTGGGCCTTCGGTGATGGTCATATGGTGATGACGGGAGATATGTTTGACCGAGGCCATCAAGTCAATGAAGTGCTCTGGTTTATGTACAAGTTAGATAAGCAAGCCAATGAGGCTGGCGGCAAGCTTCACCTGTTGATGGGGAACCACGAACAGATGGTGATGCGCGGCGATCTTCGTTACGTGCACGAGCGTTATCAAACAGCCGCTAAGCTACTTGAGAGAAGTTACGATGAACTTTATGACGAAAGCAGTGAGATAGGCCAATGGCTGCGGGCGAAACATACACTGGTCAAAATCAATGACACCCTGTTTTTACACGGTGGCATAAGTGGCGAGTGGATAGACAGAGAACTGACATTAGCTAGCGCCAACGAGCTTTACCGCAAGAATATCGATAAATCGAAGCCTGAATTAAAGCAGGACGAGCTGCTTAATTTTCTCTTCTTCGGTAACGGACCGACCTGGTTCAGAGGTTACTTCAAACCCGGTTATGATGAGACTGAGCTGGACAAGATACTTGATTATTTCGATGTGGAACATATCGTCGTCGGGCACACCTCGCAAGAGCAGGTGCTGGGCTTGTATAACAACAAGGTCATCGCGGTAGACAGCAGTATCAAGGAAGGTATGTCAGGTGAACTATTGCTGATGCAAGACAATACCTTGACCCGAGGCCTCTATAACGGGGAGCGTATCGCGTTATAATCCGGCTGCTCGCCGAGATGGGAGGTTCATTTTAAAGCCAATGTTAATAGGTTCAGTTAAAGATGAACCAAGACAGAGGCCTATGCCCTCTTGGTCATATTAGCCACCACCAGAAGAGATGAGTTCTCTATCATGCGCTCGATTTCACCAGGTGGGATCGAGCCATCGAGAATGATGGTGCTCTGTAGCGCATTATTCATCTCATTCTTATCGCTACTGATTACAGCCATCATTTTAATTGCTTCAAGTTACCTTTTTGGTACAATCTCAACAATTTGGCAACTATTAATGAAAATTAATAGGCGCAAAGCTACTAGCCTAAGTGCAAAGCATATGGTCGTGGGGTTGCAATTTATATGGACATTTCTACAACCTTATCCTACAGCGTTTAATCGCAGATAATTATTGTTGAGGTGTAAATGCTCCCTTCAAGACAACTACTGATTTCTTTCGTTTTTATCTCTTTACTAAGTGCATGTGGAGGTGGAGGTGACGAGCCTGTTTCACCTCCGGATGTAACACCGCCTACTCCTCCAGTAGCTTCCTGTGTGAACCCTCACTCAGCTGATTATCCGGATAGCTACAACGGCAAATTTTCAATTCCCTCCCCAAGAGGCGAATTATCCAGTCATATAACCAGAGGAATAAGCTTTAAAGATTATTCTCCTGTGTTGCTATGGGGAGCATTAGGCCAAAGCAATCAAGGTGACTGTTCTCAAGATGAATACGTTAAGTTGATGTACCTACAAGCACTTCAAGCGATGAAAGCATCGGGTACTCAAAGAACATGGCTATATAATTATGGCCGTTGGAATAGTGAAAATGAGTTATGGGTAGTAGAAGAGAATGATTATCAAATCCCTAAACGATATGTTGAATACATTGTGGAGCAGGCTGAACGACTGGAAATAGACATTTATTTTGCTTGGCAATTTACCACCAATAATGTCAATTTTGAAGACTTGGTTGTACTCGGTGAAGCGGTAACAATGGATAAACTAAAACAAATTTTAGACGCTCACCACAATAACATGATAACTCAAGCAAAGTATGCCCAAGCAATCGGCATTAAAGGCATCGCAGCCGATTGGAATGCCATGAATATCAACTTATCAACCGATGAAATAAAAGATTATTATATAGAGCGTTTTGCTGAAATTATCGATGACATCAGAGTAAACTTTGACGGTGAAATTGTATGGGGACAAGTTGGATACGTTTTTAACGACGAACGAATTTTCTCTCGGGTTGATAGCTTACTTGTTAATGCAATGAATGCAGGGGGAAGTACGCAATTTACCGCAGAAGAGAGTGCTAACTTAACCCCTGAACTTGTGAAAAATAAAACGCTAACATCCCTTGAAAATATGAAAACCCAAATCTACTGTTTAGACATTCATCAGCCCTGCTGGCACGGAAAGTCTGATATAGAACTTCCTATTACCCTCAACATTCAGGTGCAGAGCCGTGATGACTTTTTTTTAAAAGGTTGGAAAGAAGATGGTTTTTGCACTAGCGCGACACTAGAAGACGGGGCTGTTGATAATTGTATTCAGGAGTCTTTCGTTACTGATTTTTCTGTGCAAGCTGTTGGCATTGAAGGCATTATGCAAGCCATAGCTGATCAAGACAGTTTTGAAATCGGCAGTGTTGATATTCACACCGGCTATTGGTTATCAGAGACCTTAGTACCAGGTAAAGAAGGGTTCCCTAACATATCGCAGTCAATTCGCGGCAAGCCTGCTGAAAGCATATTGAAACATTGGTATACCGGAAGCAACTAAGCTCTAGCAAGTTAAAGATGAATCAGGACAGAGGCCTGCGCTTTTTGGGTCATCTTAGCCACAACCAAGAGAAAAGAATTATCTATCATGCGATCGATTTCACCTTGTGGGATCGAGCCATCGAGAATGACGGTATTCCATAATGCCTTGTTCATATGATAGCCGGGGATCACCGAAGGGAAGATATCTCTGAGTATCGCCGCCTCATCGGGATCGCATTTCAGGTTCATCCACCAGCTCGGTTGCTCTGAAACAGGCCTTGTCTCAGGATCAGCCTCAGCTTCTTTACCCACCTTGCCGATAGAGAGAGTCGCAAACATCTTGCCTTTGACCTTGAAGACATAAACCCCCTCCCCGAATGGGAAATCGAGTTCGGTCTGGGGCTTTGACAGCAGGTAGGTTTTAGCACGTTCAAAATCCATCTCACTCATTCCATTATCAGCCAAGATGATAAGTACGTTAGCACCCAATAACCTGGTTTAATATCTATATTCGATGAATTGGTGATCTTGAAAGGATTATGGCTCAGTTGCTATGAACTGGTACTTTTTGCATCAAAGCTTCAGGAACATGTACTTTGGCGAAGTCATCCTCTCCCAAAAAAGAAAACCTCAATAAAGTTAATTATTGAGGTTTTGTTTTAAGTAACTAGAAACTAACCTATTTCATCTCGGCTAATCTTTGTGCATCTAACGCATTGTTAAGTTTATCTTCGACGAAGCCCGGTGAGTGAGTTGCACCCGATATCAGTCGGTACATGGCCGGGATAACCAGCAGGGTCACAAAAGTCGCAAATGCCATGCCGAAGAAGACTACGGTACCCACCGCGATGCGACTCTCCGAACCTGCGCCGGTTGACATAATCAAAGGTACTGCGCCAATTAAGGTGGTAAATGCCGTCATCAAAATAGGACGTAGCCTTCGGGCCGATGCGTCGATAATCGCCTGCTCCAACTCTATGCCTCTGTCTCTGAGCTGATTGGCAAACTCGACAATCAAGATGCCATTCTTAGTGACCATACCGATCAACATGATCATGCCTATTTGACTGTAGATATTTAGCCCCTGACCGGTTAGGAATAACCCCAGGAATCCACCAAATACCCCCATAGGCACGGTAAACATCACTACCATAGGGTTAATAAAGCTCTCGAACTGCGCCGCTAACACTAAATATGCCACCAGCAAGGCCAAGCCAAACACCATCAGCACACTGCTCTGATTCTCTTTAAAGTCTTTCGATTCACCGGTATAGCTGACCGAAATGTCGCTGGGTAAGATGTCTATTGCCGTCGCATCGAGAAAGTCCAGCGCCTCACCTAAGGTATAGCCTTCGCCCAAGTTGGCTTTCAGGGTGATAGATTTCTGCTTATTAGTGTGGCTGAGCTTATGGGCCGAGGCTACCTCTTCGATATGTGTTATCGAGTCTAAGGTGATTAACTCCCCCTTAGCCGAACGCATATAGATCTGGCTTAGATCCGCCATGCTGTTGAAACTGTTTTCATCGCCTCTGAGGTAGACATCGTACTCCTCACCGCGCTCGACGAAGGTGGTTTCACTGCGCCCTCCCAGCATCACCTCTAAGGTCTCAGAGACCTCTGAGACACTTATCCCAAGCTCGGCCGCGCGCTCCCTGTCGACACTCACCACAAGCTCAGGCGTGGTTTCGGCATAATCGAGATCCACGCCTTCGAGCATAGGGCTGTGTATTGCCTCCTCTTGCAGAACCTCGGCCCACTTGAACAGCTCTTTATAGTCGGAGCCGCCAATCACAAATTGCACAGGCTCGCTGGACTGCCCCCTGAAACCGGGCAACATAGGGCGCACCATCACATCGGGGATCCCCTGAAGCGCCTTGGATACGACTCCCAACGCCTGCTGAGCATTAATCTCTCTCTCCTCCCAGTCTTCGAGCTGCATGATCACAAAGCCCGTCTGATCACCCGCTCGCCCACCGAAGGCAGGTGCCTGCACGCTGAATGACTTAATCACCCCCTGACCTAACAGGGGCATCAACCTTTGCTCAACGATATCCATATTGGCGGTCATACGGTTATAACTGGTGCCTTCAGCCCCCTTAACGAAGGCGAAGATCACCCCCCTGTCTTCCTGTGGGGCCAACTGTGAAGGCACGCTCTGCATCAGCAAACCACTGCCGACAATACAGAGCACAATCACCACCGGGGCGGCGAATCGAAAACGTACGGCTTTGGCCACTAACACCCGATAGACGCGTTCAAGCTGACTAAAGATCCCTTCGATCCACAGGTTAAAACGATTAGGTTTAACGTTGGCCTTGAGGATCTTACTCCCCAATACCGGCGTCAGTGTCAGCGCGACTATCGATGAGAAGATCACCGACATAGCCAACATGACCGAAAATTCGGTAAATAGTCGCCCTACCATCCCCTCCATAAATGAGATAGGCAAGAACACCATCACCAACACTGCAGTGGTCGCAACAACGGCAAAGCCGACTTCACGGGTGCCCTTGTATGCGGCCAGCAGTGGCTCTTCACCTCTCTCGATATGATGGAAAATATTCTCCACCACCACAATCGCATCATCGACCACCAAGCCGATTGAGAGAATTAAGGCCATCAGGGTCAACAGGTTAATAGAGAAGCCGAAGAAGTTTGCCGCAATAAAGGCGGAGATCAACGACACAGGCACAGTTACCGCCGGAATAAGTGTCGCACGCGCCTGACCGATAAAGATATACAGGACCAATACCACCAGCCCACCCGTGATAAACAGCGTGTTGTAAACCTCTGTGATTGAACGGTCGATAAATACCGTTGAATCATAGTCGACCACCAGCTGAGTTCCCTCAGGCAAGAATTGCTGTATCCGTTCAACCTCTTGATGAGCGGATTTAGCCACCTCCAAGGGGTTGGCATCGGACTGAGCAATAATCCCCAGACTCAAGTTAGGTACACCATCACTCTTAAAGGTCGAATTTTCATTTTCTGCACCGATAAATACTGAGGCTACATCTTTAAGATAAACGGGCGTGCCATCGCTGGCCGTACGTACCACTAAATAGTCAAAGTCTTCGGGGTGATAATAGAGACGTGCAGTTCTCACCGTCATCACTGTGGTGTCATTACGGACCTCACCACCGGGCGTTTCCACATTCTCTTTTTTCAAGCTAGCGATAATATCGGCAGTAGTAACATTTCGTCCCGCCATCAGCTCAGGTTTTAACTGAACGTACATCACCTTATATAGGCCACCTGAAATACTCACAGAGCTCACACCAGTGATCAGACTAAACCTGTCTTCCAACACACGCTGTGCATAATCGGTGAGCTGAGTTCTGTCCATCACAGATGAACTTAAGTTGATATATACTGAAGGCTCTCCGGAGCCATTATCCTTAGAAACGATGGGGTCGTTCGCTTCATCGGGTAGACGACGTTGGGCACGGGCCACCGCATCACGAACGTCACTCACACCTTCTGTAAGATCCCAGTCCAGATCGAAGGTGATGGTGATACGCGACATGCCGTTTCGGGTCACCGAGGTGATCTCATCGATACCACTGATACCGGTAAGTTCATCTTCGAGTGCCGTGGTTATCTGACTCTCCATGATGGTCGCCGAAGCCCCCTCATAGGTTGTCATGACCGTAACAACCGGATTCTCCACATCGGGCATCTCACGTACTGCTAATTTGGAAAACGACACGACGCCAAACACACAAAGCAGTAAACTTAAGACAATAGCGACAACGGGACGCTTAACCGAGATATCTGAAATCAGCATTAACCTCTGTCTCCCGCAGGCTCGTTTAACTCAGTTTCGGCTGATGCGAGTTGCTCGGTGAGATCGTTAACCTTAAGGCCGTCACGCATATTAACCAGCCCCTGAACAACAATACGCTCTCCCACATCCACGCCTTCGGTAATAAGTACTTCATCCTGAATTCTGGCCCCCAGTGTCACTTGGGTGCGTTTCGCGAGATTATCCGCTCCAACAACATAAACGAAGCGCTTAGTGCCGGAATACTCGATAGCCTGAACCGGGATAACGGGCTCAGATACAGCCGGGAAGCCTAAGCTTGCCGACATCAGCATGCCAGGCTTGAGCTTATGACCTTGGTTATGACTCTGGTTTTCAAAACTAACTCTAACCTTTAAGTTCAATGTTTCTGGATTGATACGGGGATCGATAGCCACTAACTCACCGGTGAAGATATCATCGGGCCAGGCACGATTCGTCGCCGTCACAGTCATTCCTACACTCAACATAGAGAGGTAGTTCTCCGGTACCTGAAGGTCGAGTCTCATCGAAGACAGGTCATCGAGCGACAATAACTCACTACCGGCTGTGACCATCTTGCCTAAGCTGAAATCGAGTAAACCAGCGGTTCCGGAAAACGGCGCTTTAATATAATGGAAATCGAGCTCGGCTTGTGCTGCAGCGAGCCTTGCCATTGCAATATCGACACTGGCCTTCTGCGCATCAATTTCGGTTTGAGTGATCGCACTTTGGCTTATCAGTTTCTGAAACTCTTTAAGCTTACGTTTTTCATCGAAGAGATAAGCTTTCGCTTCGGCAACACTGGCCTGAGGCTTGGCATCTTCAAGCTGGATCAGCAATTGCCCCGCCGTTATCTCCTGATTGGCCGCGACGTTAATGGCTTTAATCTTACCGGCCACCTCGGGAGCTATAAAAACTGACCTGTCTGCCTCCAGCTTTCCTATCAATGCAATTTTTTGAGAAAGCAGATGTTGATCGACCACGCCGGTGACCACAGGAACCACCCTGGGGGCACGGGCAGCTTTATCACCGGGCTTCTTCGCCTGAGTGAAACTGCTGAATGTTACGATAACTGCGACAATCATGATAGGGAGCAAGATCAGGCTTTTTTTCATCGATTATTTCTTTTAATGCTGATTAGATTAGTTGCCACTATTTTAAAGAAAAATCAGGCTTTGTAGGGTAAAGCTGTGTAAAGCAGCGCAAATGAGAAGATGATTTTGATGGGAATCTTGTAACAACTCATTGCAAGTAACAAAGAGGAAACCAACCCCTTACCCCAGCTTAAATACAGGTCAAAAAACGCAACATGAGATACTGAATGTTTATTCGTTTAAAATGGTGAACTTCGCTTACGAGGCTTTGCCTCCATTAAGCTCTTGCCGGATCTTTGTTAATCTTATGGTGAGCAAATTAACTATGAAAATAGGACCCACATTGAAACTTTGCTGGTTAGACACTGACAACAGGCGCGATGCCTATATTTTCTATAAGCATTTTTTGCCCTATGCCAGACTGAGTAAAAAAGAGAAAATAGGGGTTTTATTTACCCAAAAAGGTGAAGGCGAAAGTGAAAAACAGCTTATTGCAGCAGTCAGGCTAAGACCGATTGGCAGTTTCACGCTTCTCACCGGCATGCTTGTGCATCCGGACTATAGAGAGCAAGGTTTAGCTCACCAGATCATGACATCTCTGGCGGATACATTTGAAAACAACAGAACATTTCTCTTCTCACTCCCCTCTCTGGTCGACTTCTATCAGCAGCATCAGTTTATTCAGACAGAAGATGTGCCTAATGATATTTTGCATCTTTTTTCAAAATATCGAAGTCAGGGAAAAGAGCTCGTTTTAATGAAATTTAGTGATGAAGCTCAGTGATGACGACAAGCCTGTACTTATTAAACAAGCGAGCCAAAAAAGTTAAGAATAATATCGAACTCTTTTAGTCAATGAGGATTTTGCCTTTTTACATTAAGGCTTACCTTGTCATTATAAGCATAATGAAGTAGAAAGATAACCCGACTTCACTTTCAGCTCCAGAGACCTTATGACGCCTAAAAAAATTGCTATATTTGTCGATGTTCAAAATATCTATTACACCTGTCGTCAAGCCTACGGTCGACAATTCAACTATAGAAAACTGTGGCAACAAATTAGTCATGAGGGGGAGATAGCTTCGGCAACGGCGTATGCGATTCATCGCGGCGATGATGGCCAATTAAAGTTTCAGGATGCTCTCAAACATATCGGCTTCGATGTTAAATTAAAGCCCTTTATTCAGAGAAGTGATGGCAGTGCCAAAGGCGACTGGGATGTCGGTATCACCATAGATATTATGGAGGCAGCCAGCGAAGTCGATAGCATTATTTTGCTCTCAGGTGACGGTGATTTCGATCTGCTTATGCTAAAAATCTATCAAAAGTATGGAATAGACACCCAAGTCTATGGCGTCCCATCGTTAACAGCAAAGTCGCTCATCGACTCAGCATGTCAATACCATGAAATTGATGACGCTCTGCTGTTATAGCTCAGATATAGTGCAGAAATAGTGCAGATATAATGCGGAAACGGGTAACACTCTTCCTCCCCCGATATATAGAGCAATAGAGAGTAGAGTTAAGCCTGAGCAGCTATAATTGAAATGTCATATTGTCTTTTTGAGGAAACATCATGACTATTTCTACACGTTTAAATAATTATCTTAGCGATAACAAGGTCGACTATAACCTTGTGGCCCACCCCCATAGCTTCAACTCCCTGAGTTCTGCGATTGCCGCCCACATATCTCCGGCACAAGTTGCGAAAGCCGTGATTCTGGAAGACCATGAGGGACGAAAAATGATGGCCGTCCTCCCTGCCGATCATAAGATCAACTTAGGGGCACTCAGCGATAAACTTAATCGAGATTTCCATCTGATAAAAGAACAAGCCGTCTACCAGATGTTCAATGACTGTGAACATGGCGCGATACCTCCTATCGGTGATATCTACAATATGGACGCCGTTTACGATGATCTCTTAGTGGAATCCAGTGAACTATATTTGGAGGCAGGAGATCACAGTAGCTTTGTTCATATAGAAAGGAAGGATTTCGTTCGACTGATTAAAGATGCCAAACATCTTAGGTTCAGCCATCAAACCATCCATTAGCTCGGGCAGACAATAAGGCACTGGAACCTATGGATACACAACATAGGTTCCTATCGCTCTTTAAAAGTCAGTCATTGAAAATGAAAGCTGCACCTTGCACAAAAACAGGTGCAAACCTATTAAAAAAGACTGAATGGGTATCTGCGGGTGAAAATCAGAAGTGCGCCTAAATGTAAAAGTGAGCTTTAGCAGCTCCTGTCGTCAACCTCTGGCACCAGAGAAGCTAGCTTAATTGCCTCCCGGTGCTTTATTACACTATGTAAACCTCTAAATCTCTAAATCAAAAGCGCCAATCTTTTGCAAAATCATACCTGAAGCCAACCACCCAAGATGAGAAGTCATCAAAATAGACCATATCACGATACAGATACTCGATATGGAAGCGTAAATTTTCGTCCGGCAACCATTCCAGCGTGGTGTTGTAACCATCGAACTTCCGACTAATCAATTGCCCATAACCATCATCAAATTCGAAGTAGCCTAACTTGACCTTAAACTGCTCACCCAATGGATAAGCCGCCGCCAAATCAATGGTATGGCCGTCACGGTCTTGAGATATTAGATCCCTTTTGTAGGTTCGCTCCTGATAGGCTGCGGCTAAATACAAGCCATTAGCAAAACCATGAGCCAGAGAGGCTGCCCACACTTCATCCTCACCGGTGATCACCTCTGAAGCCAGACTATCCTCAACCAGATAGCTGATAGCCCCATGAAACTCACCATGGTCGAAACCTACCCCAAGGTTAACCAGATCGGCATCATCGCTGCCACTCCCTCCATCAAATTGTCCGGCCGCAAGCCAACTAAACTTACCGGTTTGCAAACGATAGGTAAGCATATTATCGACGAAGAAGACGCTCTCGGCATCATAGGCAAACGGACTATTCGCATGGTTGAAAATATCCACATATTCGGCGATAAGCAGATATTGAGGGGGTCTATCTTTACCAATTCCAACTCTGCCATAGGGGCTAGCCACTGCGGCATACGCCTTTCTGGCTTTACCAAAATCACCACTATTTGCCATGTCTATGCTCCATTCGCCATGCAATTCGGCTGTCCATCCCGGCATAAACTCATTGGTCGCTCTAATCCCCGCACGGGACAGTGCATCGCGAACATCATAAAACGAGTCACCGTCCTCATCGATGTAACCAAAGGTCGGCCTCATGGTCGCGTAAGCGCTAATCGTATTATTAGTTTTCTCTGGGGTATCCATGGCTTTAGATGGGGAAACTTGCCTTGGCTCAACGACAGGGGCTGCAACCTGAACTTGTTTTTCCTGAGCTTGCTGTTGCTGCGCTTGCAATTGTGCTTTCTCTAACTGTTCGACCTGTTTCTGTAACGTCTCAATTTGCAGCTTCAACGATTCGAGCGTTATATCGGCCCCAACCGCTCCTGTACTAAAAGCTCCGACACAAATTACAATAATAATTAAATTTGCGATTATATGGTTTCGCATAATTTTTTCCCGGGGTAACTAGCGGTAGAAAAAGTATAGACCATTCTTTTTAAAGATAAGATTTAGATGAAATACATGCTTCACGACCAGAAGCCCTGGATTTCATGCTGGCAACGAGTAAATAGCCACTGTTTCCCACTAAGCTAAGGATAATATTGGAATTAAATGCAGTAACAGTTCTACTTTCCATAATTTAGATAGTTAATTTCGCCACATTGGTCATAAATTTACAGATTTAGTAATGCAGATCTAACTTTGGACCAACTTCCATACTATTACCGCGGATTTTTAGAGCCTGATCACACCTTTGGTAAATCAAGGTTGGTACTTTAGTTACCAGAATATTAAAACTTTAAACTTTAAGCATAAAGGTGAATTTATGGCTGCTAAATTTTTCATACCGTCTGTCAACGTGTTAGGACAAAATGCGGTTGACGAAGCGATTGGAGATATCAAGACATTAGGCTTCAAAAGAGCATTAATTGTTACCGATAAACCACTGGTAGAAATTGGTCTCGTAGGACAAGTTGCAGATAAGCTGGGTACTGCCGGTATCGAAGTTACAGTCTTCGATGGCGTTCAGCCAAACCCTACTTCAGGTAACGTTGAGTCAGGTCTTGAGTTACTCAAAGCCAATGACTGTGACTTTGTAGTCTCTCTGGGTGGTGGTTCACCTCATGATTGCGCCAAAGGTATCGCCTTAGTAGCAACTAACGGTGGCAGCATCAAAGATTATGAAGGTCTTGATGTATCTACTAAGCCTCAACTGCCACTTGTTGCAATCAACACGACAGCGGGTACAGCAAGTGAGATGACACGTTTCTGTATCATCACCGACGAAGCTCGTCATATTAAGATGGCCATTGTCGATAAGCACACAACCCCAATTCTATCTGTCAACGATCCTGAATTGATGTTAGCAAAACCAGCGGGTCTAACGGCTGCTACGGGTATGGATGCACTAACTCACGCTGTTGAAGCTTATGTTTCTATCGCTGCTAACCCAATCACAGATGCGTGTGCTATCAAGGCTATCGAGCTTATCAAAGCTAACTTAGTTGAAGCCGTTGATAATGGTCAGAGCATCGATGCTCGCGATCAAATGGCTTACGCTCAATTCCTCGCGGGTATGGCCTTTAATAACGCCAGCCTTGGTTATGTTCATGCAATGGCGCACCAACTTGGTGGTTTCTATGACCTTCCGCATGGCGTATGTAATGCACTACTTCTTCCACACGTTCAAGAGTACAACGCTCAAGTCGCTGCACCACGTCTGAAAGACGTAGCTAAAGCTATGGGTGTTGATGTATCGGCTATGGATGATGCTCAGGGCGCTAACGCGGCAATCGAAGCGATCAAGGCACTGGCATTAGCTGTGAAGATCCCAGAAAATCTTACTAAGCTAGGCGTAAAAGCGGAAGATATTCCAACATTGGCTGACAATGCTCTTAAAGATGCATGTGGCTTTACGAACCCTAAGCAAGCGACACATGAAGAGATCTGCCAGATCTTTACTAACGCTTTATAAAGACTCTCTGCGCCAATAAATTTGGCGCAAGTAAAGTCGTTTCGTTTTCTCCCTGCATCTGAGAACGTAACATAAAGGCCCACTCTTAAAGAGTGGGCCTTTTCTTTTGTCCCGCGTTTGCCCAAACATACACAGCCATCAAATACACCAAAGAAATAGGCAAATGATGATATAACTCGCGATCTAACTCAAAATTTCGAGATAAAGAATTACACATAATGATACAAACGTTATATTGTAGTGTTAGTTAGCTTTTTCCCTGCAAAGAATCAGCAAGCTAGAAGGCCTGTTTACTTTATATGAGTGAACGGGCCTTTTTCATATCCGCCTGCACCCCTTTCAATTTGTTGAAGCTTAGCCCACTTAGAAATCAATCAAATGGCTCTATTGAGAGCAAAAACTTAGCGTGTACTATGATCTGGTATGGAGTGAAACAGAGAGGGATAAGCTGTAATCTACAGGCATAAAAAAGGCCGCCCTAAGGCAGCCTTTATTTTTTTATCCGAAGAGGTTTCGGATTAAAGAGCTACAACGTTTGCAGCTTGAAGACCTTTCTGGCCTTGCTCAACTTCAAAAGATACTTTCTGACCTTCTGCAAGAGTCTTGAAACCATCTGAAGCGATAGCACGGAAATGAACGAATACGTCATCACCGCCATTTTCTTGAGAAATAAATCCGAAACCTTTCTCTTCGTTAAACCATTTTACTGTACCAGTAGTTGAATTAGACATGTATTGCCCCTTATATAAATTCATAAAAAAATATCGCGAAAGTGCGAAGTGCTGAGAAGTTGAATTATTAAGTATTACGATGAAGCTAAGGGAAACACTACGGACAAAAACTTACGAAGATCTGACGCGGGTTTACTTTACTTGATTCTTTAATAACTCCAAACAACAGAGCGGGAGCAAGAATAACACGAATTCAGGATTTGTAAACATAAAGTGTCCAAATAGACCAAATTAAGGGATTCAGCCATAACGAAAGCTAGCTGGCTAAAATCAACATCAATAACTATGTGCCTATAAAAAAGGCCCACGAAAATTCGTGGGCCTCTATCTGAGCTCAATGCAGCGCTTATTACTAAGCTTTTGCCTCGCCTTTCACCCGCTCTCTAAGTTTTTGCATCATCACATAAAACACAGGAACCAGCAGAGTCCCCACTATCGTCGCTGCAAGCATGCCACCGAAAACAGAGTAGCCCAGAGCACGACGACTTCCCGCTCCGGCGCCTGTCGCAATAACCAGAGGAAGCACACCGAGCAGGAATGAGAAGGCTGTCATTAATACTGCACGAAAACGCAGTCTGGCTGCCGTTTCGCCCGCATCTAGAATACTCTTACCCTCTTCTCTTAGCTGTTTTGCAAATTCAACGATCAAGATGGCATTCTTACAAGCCAGTCCAATCAAGAGCACCAAACCAATCTGAGCATAGAGGTTCAAGTCCGTTCCCATCAGCCAAATATTAAGGAAGGCACCAAGTAATGCAATCGGTACCGCCAGCATTACCGCAAACGGAATTGTCCAGCTCTCATACTGAGCCACCAGGAACAGATAAGTAAACACTAACGCTAAACCAAAGATAAGTGGCGCTAAATTGCCCGCCTTAATCTCCTGATAGGTCTGACCCGTCCATTGATAGGTATAACCTGTAGGCAGACTCTGCTCTGCCGCACGCTCCATCGCGCTAATAGCATCACCCGAGCTAAATCCTGCCGCAGGAAAGCCATTAATCGTGGTCGAACTAAACATATTGTATGAGTTCATCACATCCGGGCCCAAGATAGGTGTCACCGTCACCAGCGTACTCAGAGGCACCATCTCACCACTTGCCGAACGCACGTAGAAGCTGGAAATATCCCTGTCCGAATTACGAAACTCACCTTCGGCCTGCACAATAACTCTAAACACCTTACCGTAGCGGTTAAAGTCATTCACATACATGGAGCCAAGCATGGTCTGCATGGTTGTGAACACCTCACTCAATGAGATCCCTAACGCCTTGGCTTTATCCCTGTCTACATCCACATACATCTGCGGAACATCGGCACGGAAGTTACTAAATGCCATGGCAATTTCAGGCTGCTCATTGGCCTTCATAATCAAGGCTCGCATCACAGAAGCCAACTCTTGAGGTGAGCGACCCTGAGTATCTTGCAGCACAAACTCGAAACCACCCACACTACCCACACCAGGGATTGGCGGCAATGAGAATGCCATGGCTTTCACCGATGGATTAGCCGCATACTTAGCCTGAAGCTTGGCAACTATCGCTGCCTCGACCATATCAGGGGTATCCCGCTCCTCCCAAGTGGAGAGAGTAACGATCATCAAGCCACCATTGGACGATACAGAACCAGTTAAGATGCTGAAGCCACTGGCGTGGATCACATTCTCAACACCTGGCTCGGCCAGCGTCAATTCGACTAACTCTTCCATCACCTCTTCGGTACGGTTTAATGAGGCACCATCAGGGAGTTGGATATCGACCATAAAGGCTTTTTTATCTTCCATAGGCACGAAGCCTGAAGGTAAGATTTTGGCAACGCCACCCGTGACAGCAATTAAACACACATAGACGATCACGACTAAAGAGAGTTTGCGCGTCAATGACGAGACAAGCCCCATGTATTTACCGGTGAAACGTTCAAAGTATTTATTAAACGTGGCATGAAAACCAGTTTCGTGCTGCTTGGGTGCTCTAAGTAGTGAGGCACATAGCGCCGGACTCAAGGTTAGCGCGTTTATTGAGGAGATAAGTACAGCGATACAGATGGTCACAGAGAACTGGGCATACATCTGTCCGGTAATGCCTGGCATCACAGCCGTTGGAGCAAATACAGCAAGCAGCACTAACGTAGTCGCAATAATGGGACCGGTAACCTCTTTCATCGCCTTAGAAGTCGCCTCTTTGGGAGAAAGGCCTTCATCCTGCATCAGACGAGTCACGTTCTCTACCACCACGATCGCATCATCGACCACAATACCAATGGCCAAGATCAACGCAAACAGAGATACGGTATTAATACTCATACCAAACAGGAGTAAAAACGCAAAGGTAGCAATCAAGGAAACCGGAATAGCAATTCCGGGAACCAGCGTCGAACGGGCATCTTGCAAGAAGATATAAACAACTAACACAACCAGTGTGATAGAGATGAAGAGAGTCTGTACAACCTCTTTAATAGAAGTTTCAACGAACTCGGTCGTGTCATAAAGCACTTCATATTCCAGATCGGTAGGAAAACGCTCTGAAAGTTTCGCCATTTCGGCTTTAATTCCGGCGGCAACTTCCAATGCATTAGCGTCTGGAGACTGGTAAACGGCGATAATAGCCGAAGGCTTATTGTTTAACTTACCTTGTGCGTCATAGGTTTGAGAACCTAATTCGACACGAGCCACATCGCTGACAACAACCTTAGAACCGTCGTTGTTCGCCCGGATCATGACATCCCTGAACTCGTTTGGATCTTTTAAACGTCCCTTAGTCTGCAGGGTATATTGAAACTGCTGCTCCGGATCAACAGGTGCCGCCCCGATGCGTCCTGCGGCCACTTGAATATTTTGCTCCTGCAAGGCTGCAATCACATCTTTTGCTGTCACGCCAAAGCTTGCCATCTTATTCGGATCAAGCCAAATTCGCATAGCATAATCCAGCGCACCAATAACCTGTACTTTAGACACACCATTTTGGCGTGCTAATGCATCGGTGACATTCAGGCCGGCATAGTTAGTAACAAACAGCGAGTCAAAGGTCTCATTGGGCGACACTAAGTTCACAACCATCAAGATATTAGGGCTCTGCTTTTCAACTGTAACCCCCTGACGTTTAACCTCTTCAGGCAAACGTGGCATCGCCTGCTGAACCCGGTTTTGCACCTTGACCTGCGCCATGTCGGCATCGGTACCCACATCGAAAGTGACACTCAGTGAGTAGCTACCATCGTTGGCACTCTTAGACTCCATGTAGATCATATCTTCAACACCATTGACCTCAGCTTCAATAGGCTGGGCTATAGTGTCTTTGACGATATCGGCACTGGCACCTGAGTAGTTGGTAGATACATTAATTTGCGGTGGTGCAATCTCGGGAAACTCTGAAATCGACAGGATCGGAATAGAGATAAGTCCAACCAAGGTCAGAACGGTCGAAATAACGAAGGCAAACTTAGGCCTGTTAATAAAAAACTCACTAATCATTGCAGCCCCCTTCATCCAGGCTCAAACCGTCTGCACAAACGCTCAATTTTATGGACCTGTTAATAACAAACTCACTAATCATCTCTAGCCCCTGTCATCAATAGACGTGATGGATACATACGCATTGAACCAACTAAATATAGGTTCACTCATTATGGCGGTCCTTATTTTGAAGTATTGCTCTCGGGAGATGAGGACTCTTGAAACGGCACAATTTCTTGCTCGACCGCCTTCACCTGAATACCCGGACGAATTTTTTGCAGACCATCGACGACGATACGTTCTCCATCATTCAATCCACTCAAAACACGCCAATCGATACCAAAGCGCTCTCCGAGTTCAACGATACGCTTCTCGACCATATCTTGATCATTCAGCACCATCACAAACCGCCCCTGTTGATCTTCCTGCACCGCAGCTTGCGGGATCAGCAAGGCATTCTCTTTAACCGGAGATTCAATCACGAGCGTGACAAACATTCCGGGCAACATCATTTTGTCATCGTTTTTGAATGTGGCTCGAATAGGTAACGTACCGGTAGCAGCATCAACCCGATTACTGACAAAGTCGATATAACCGATTTCATTGAACATAGAGCCATTGGGCAGACGCAGGCTGATAACGATATCTGAGAGTTCTACTTCTTTGTCGACTACTTTGGAAAGGTTCTCTTGAGCGTTGATTAACGTTTTCTCAGCGACCTGAAAGTTAACCCACATGGGCTGAAGTTGAACTAAGTTAGCCATGTCTGAGTTAGGGGTAATGATGTCACCGGTACTTACCATAGCATTACTGATACGTCCTGAAATTGGTGCATATACCTTGGTATAGCTTAACTGCAGCTCTGCCCCAAGTACTGCAGCCTCAGCCTGGACAACACCCGCGGCAGTGGTGAGTTTACGCGTGGTGAGTTCATCCATATCCTGAGCGCTGATCATCCCATCGGGAAGTAGGCGTCTGCCGCGCTCCCAGTTCATGACGGCGACATCTCTGGAAGCAAATGCCTGTTTAAGCACCGCTTTTTGTTGCGCTAGCTCAGCGACGTAAGTTGCGGGATCGATCTCGAACAGGAGAGCACCGGCTTCCACATCGTCCCCCTCGACGAACGTTCTTTTAAGTAACTGGCCCTGAATTTGTGACTTGATGGTGACATCTTCCGAGGCATTTGTGCGACCCACAATCTCGGTCCTCGATTGGATCTCTTCCGTTTTAGCCGTGTTGACCACCACACTAGGTAACATGGCCTGTCGAGGGGCCGGAGCCTCACCGCATGCTGTAAGCTGTAAACCTGCGATGAAGAGAATACCCCATTTTAATTTTGAAACGGTTTGAACAGCCATAGAGGCCTCCGAGTAAGAGTTTACAAATTCAGATTATTTTCAAGAAATTATAAGCAGATAAAATCTTTATTGAAACCTGTTTACAAGTTTATTTCATAAAACTAACAGCCAAAAATCTATGACAGAGCTTTTCCTGTAACTATCCCTTTAATTTTGATCTTCCAATACAGGAAAGTGACTCTGGACGATGCAAAAACAAGGAGTTTCAATCCTGTTTTATTTGAGTTTTGAATCCGGAGAATTCTCACTTAAAAACCAAGAGTAGAAAAATCAGATAGCATCAGCTTAACTGATAGGTATACTCACATATCTGCTATACGCTCAATAAAACCTCATGTTTTAATGGGGACAGTCTAAATAAATCCACTAGCGGTCAATTAGCTGTTGCTTTATTAATCGATAGCGAAGCAAGTTTTAAAACAGTGGTAAAAGTGAGATCTAGCACAAGGTTATAGGTAATAAACTCATGCTAAAAAAGAGTCAGACCAGCTTGAATCACTTCTGACTTATTAGGTTAACTGGCACAGTAAACTTACATAAGTAAAGACGAATAAAGTTGACCAATTTGAATAGCAATGCCTATGATGGCATCAGTATCCGCAAACAGGTAGGTAATATATGACAGCAATTTCCCATGTCTACAACTATACAGTTCGATGCCCACACATTAAGGACCCTGCACATCCAACCACCTGGCAAAACCATGTAGAATTCAATCAGTCTTGCGAAATTGGCTTAAACAGAATCACTAAATGGCATGGCCGTTCGGGTCACCGTATTTTTGAGATCGATGGTTTTGTCGTTCGTGAAGCCGACACCGAAAGCGCATACTTTGCGATGCAAACCAGTCGACTCAGAGGCGATGGTCACGCTTTGGCCACTTTCAAGATATTTATGGATGACGCGACTAAAGACACATCAGTCGAAGAGATTATGCAGCACCTCATTGCAGACTACAGCGACAAGATCGCAGGTCTTTAATATCGAAGGAAGTTTTCACTCTTTAGTAATGAAGAGTCTTTAATATAAAATGAAACTGCCTCAATTGATGAGGCAGTTCACGTTTCTGCCCAATCAAATCCTGCACAGATCACACTTCTACACTTTCCCTCCGTTAACGAAATACAAGATAAGTTTAATGGTAAAGAAATAACACCATAAATAATCAATAACTAACATTGAACTTTGTAAAATCTAACGGCTTTACCACTCATTCCTATCAAATTGCCGATTTTCATAGGTACTGTTACACTTTTTCAGCCATTAATTCGTTCATAAAAATAAAAAAATATTCTTGGCCGTGATTGGGTAACAACGAAATCAAGCTGTTCGCCAGTCCGATGGATGATTAAACCTCTTCATTATTAATTAATTAAAGGATAATTGAACTCATGCAAGAAATGGTCAATATAGTCATCGTCGGTGGTGGTGCTGGTGGTATGGAGATTGCCACAAAACTGGGTCGTAAACTCGGAAAAAAGGGAAAAGCTCGGGTCACTCTAATTGATTGTGCCGAAAGCCATGTTTGGAAACCTTTGTTGCATGAGGTTGCCACGGGAGCACTGGATATCGGTATCGATGCTCTCAGCTATCGCGGTCATGCCGCCAATCATGGTTATCATTTTCAGCAAGGGGCTATGACCAACATTGACCGCGACAATAAGCAGGTCATATTAGCGCCTATTATGGATGATGCCGGTGAAGAACTACTGCCGGCACGTCGTATCAGTTATGACTATCTGGTTATTGCCATTGGCAGTATCGCCAATGACTTCAAGATCCCGGGTGTTCGTGAACACTGCGTCTTCCTTGACAGTACCGAGCAGGCTATGGAGATCCGTAGCATGCTGTTAAATAAATTCATGCGCTATGCGAGTCACCACCAGCTGGATGAAAAGATAAAAATTGCCGTTGTTGGAGCGGGGGCCACCGGGGTCGAGATGTCCGCTGAGATGCATCACGCCGTCGATCAACTCAGCGGCTTTGGTTACAAAATCGATAGCAGCCTGTTAGAGGTAACCTTGGTCGAAGCCGATGAACGAATTTTACCTAAAGTAGAAAAGCGTGAGATTTCAGATTCGGTAGCGAAGGAGCTCACCGCAATTGGTGTCAATGTGCTTACCAATACCCGTATCAGTGAGGTCACCCCCGAAGGATTACATACTACCGAAGGCAAACAGATCCCTGCAGATATGGTTATTTGGTCAACGGGAGTTAAGGCTCCCGATTTCTTAAATGAAATTGGTGGACTCGAGAGTAACCATATAAACCAGATTATGGTTAAGCAAAATATGCAGACAACCCGTGATCCCCATATTTTTGCCATTGGAGATTGTGCAGCCTGCCCACAAGAAGATGGAAGCTGGGTTCCGCCAAGGGGGCAGTCAGCAAGACAGATGGCATTGATGACGGCGGATAACATCAGCCTGATGATAGGCAACAAGACGCCTGGCCACGAATACGTTTATAAAGATCTGGGCTCATTGGTTAACCTGTCAAAATTTCATACCGTGGGTAACCTGATGTCATTCATGGGAGGAGGTGTATTAGTAGAAGGTAAGATAGCCAGATTCGTCTATACCTCCTTGTACCGTAGACATTTGATCGAGCTTCACGGGGTATTTAAAGGGACCTTGTTAATGTTTGCCAAGGGGATCAGCCGCATTATTCATCCTCACCTGAAGCTTCACTAGTCTCAGGCAGAAAGCCTGTAGTCATCACATGGAGCCTCCTAACGGAGGCTTTTTAATTTCTAAGAAAAAAGGTTAAAATACCAGGCTGTCGACAACATTTTTCACTCATGCCAATCACTTTATTAAGCCATTCGCATAAGCAATTAACATAAGAGTAACCATGACTAAATTACTATCATTAACATTGATCCTCGCCACTCTCATCACTCTATCTGCCTGCGCGGAGCTTAAAGAAACGGGACGTATCATTGGAGATACCACCAAAGAGGTGACGACTGAAATTGGTCACGCAACAAGAGACACAACCAAAGCTATAGGTCATGCATCTCGCGATGCCGTGAAATCGGTTAACGACGATCTAAGCAAGAAAGACTAATGCTTTATATTTGGCCCGGTTATCGCTCCGGGCCGAACTTTGCAATATTCGTTGCCCGTTAAGCGGCGCTGGCTCTTATTCCATGTGCCATAGGTCCCCCTTTCTCGTCAACATTCACAAATACCATCTTGTTAATACACACCACAGGCAGATGAGTCACTTTATTTCTCACTTCACATCGAACAACAATAGAGGTATTACCGGAACTGATTAACTCGAGTCCAAACTCAATGACATCTCCCTGTCTTGCCGGTGTTATAAAATTAATCTCAGAAATAAACTTAGTGACGATACTGGTACTTTTCATCTGGCAACCAGCAAAGATGGCAGCCTCCTCATCTATCCAGCTTAATATTTGCCCTCCAAACAGTGCATTCGCTGGATTCAAATGTTCAGGTTTAATGAACCTTCTACTGTAATATTTCATCGCTTTCTCCCCTTGCTACTCACGCTCAACATGAGTGATTGCCTAAACTAGAACCTCCATACCTATAAATGAGTAGCACAAAGAGTGCCAACATAAAAAGCGCATTATCAACGCCTTAGACACGAACCAAGTATTGACAATGCACCAAGACTGGGATGACTCAGTGATGAGCTCCCTTAAATGAAGCAAAATACCCTAGGCACACCAACGCATTTCATCGTCATAAAAGCTCAACATTAGTGTCCTCAGCACGTCATATAAATCACCGACTATCATCGCGTTAACCAGCTGGACTCAAAGTAAACACAATAATTTAAGGGTGATGATAGTGATTAATATGAAAACTGTAGCTGCGCTCGTTTCATGCAGTTTAGTGACTATGGCAGCCAATGCTGACCTGTTACCGTCCGCACAAACTGACAGCGAATGGTTTAAAGCCAGTGCACTAAAGGTCGCGGAAAAGACTGAACAACAGACTAAAGAGAAGGCTAAAAACGTGATTCTTTTTGTCGGTGATGGCATGGGGATCTCGACCCTAACGGCAGCACGGATCTACCAGGGCCAGCAAGTTCAAGGTAACGAAGGTGGTGAAGAGAACTTTCTCAGCTTCGAGAACTTCCCTAATACGGCATTAGTTAAAACCTATAATACGAATCAGCAAACTCCTGATTCTGCCGGCACAATGACAGCGATGGCAACAGGCGTTAAGTCTAAGGCGGGCGTATTATCCGTCTCAGACACCAGTTTACGCGCTAACTGTTTGTCATCTAAAGGGAATGAATTGATCACACTCGTCGACCTTGCCAATGCAAAAGGGCTATCGACCGGCGTTGTCAGTACCGCACGTATTACCCATGCCACACCGGCAGCCACCTACTCAAATACCCCGGAACGTAACTGGGAAGCGGACAGCAACCTACCAACTGAAGCCGTTGTAAATGAATGCCAGGATATCGCATACCAACTTGTGATGCGTGAAGAAGCCAATGCGCTTTCTGTGGCACTCGGTGGCGGTCGTCGTAACTTCATTCCGGATACGGTTACAGATGGTGAAGACAAGTCGGGTCGTCGTAAAGATGGTGTCGACCTGACTAAAGTCTGGACCGAGAACTTCAGCAACTCTGCTTACGTATGGAATAAAGCCGGGTTTGATGCCATAGACACAAGGGCGACGGATCACCTGTTGGGCTTATTCAACTCTTCACACATGGAGTATGAAGCAGACAGGGCTGATGATACTGCCGGTGAGCCCTCACTCACACAGATGACCACTAAGTCTATAGATATACTAAAAAAGAATGAACAGGGCTACCTGTTAATTGTGGAGTCGGGTCGAATAGACCATGCCCACCACGCAGGCAACGCAAGCCGGGCACTGGCTGACACGGTTGAGCTTTCAAACGCAGTTCAGGCCGCACTCGACAACACAGATCCTGAAGAGACCTTAATCATGGTTACCGCAGATCATAGTCACGTATTCACGATTGCCGGCTACCCGAAACGCGGCAACCCTATCTTAGGCTTAGTTCACAATGTCGATGGCAACCTGGCCAGCGCCGATGATGGGAAACCCTACACAACTTTAGGTTACACCAATGGTCCCGGTGCCGTGATAGGTCTGCGTGATGATCTCTCATCGGTCGACACTCAAGATAAAGACTTTATGCAACAAGCTCTTATTCCAATGGGAAGTGAAACTCATGCGGGTGAAGATATCAGCTTACATGCCACAGGCCCGGGCTCACATCTGGCTCAGGGCGTTATCGAGCAAAATGTTATTTTCCATATCATCAATCAGGCCCAGTCCCTTGGCGGCACGAAATACTAGAATTTTGGAGCAAAAAAATGAATAAGAAATTACTCGTACTGTCTATGGCAGCAATATTAGGTCTGACGGCATGTGGAAGCGATGGTGACAGTGGTGCAAACGGCAACGATGGTAACAATGGCGGCGATGGGAGTAACGGCAGTAACGGGAAAGATTGGACGGCCGTAAATGAGTGGTATATCGATGGTCAGCGCCGTGTAACAAAAGCCGCCGACACAGTAGTAAACAATCAGGCCGGGGCAGCTAAGAACATCATATTGTTCGTTGGTGATGGTATGGGGATCTCCACGGTTACCGCCGCACGCATTCTTGAAGGTCAGTTAAAAGGAGATACGGGGGAGGAAAACTCACTTTCTTTTGAAACACTTCCCCATATCGGCCTGGCTAAAACTTACAATGTCGATGGTCAAACGCCGGATTCTGCCGGTACCATGACGGCAATGGTCACAGGCGTTAAAACCGATGTTGGTGTGATATCTCAAGCGGAAGGAGTCAGCCGCGGAAACTGCGCCTCAACCTCAGGCCAGGACCTGATGACCTCACTCGAACTCGCTTCGGTAGCTGGCTTATCGACAGGGGTTGTCTCTACCGCCCGAATCACTCACGCGACTCCTGCCGCCACCTATGCACACTCACCTGAGCGCAACTGGGAGAGCGATGCCGACCTACCGGCAGAAGCGATAACAAACGGTTGTAAAGATATTGCCGCTCAACTATTAGACTATAGCTACGGCAGTGGAGTGAATGTGGTCATGGGGGGAGGTCGACGCGCCTTTATTCCCGATACAGTTACCGATGCTGAGGGCAAAACAGGTAAACGTAAAGATGGACGAGATCTCACCGCAGAGTGGACGGCTAAATACAGCAATGCAGCCTACGTCGAAGACAGAGATAGCTTTTTAGCATTAGACCCGACAACGACCGACCATGCCCTTGGCCTGTTCAACTCATCCCACATGGAGTATGACTACGACCGGACGACTGAGGGAGTAACCGGTGAACCTTCACTGGCAGAGATGACGGCTAAAACCATCGACATTCTCAAGAAAAATGATAAAGGCTTTGTGCTTATCATTGAAGCCGGTCGAATCGATCATGCACATCATGCGGGTAATGCCGCCAGAGCCCTTCACGACACAATAGCACTGTCTGAAGCGGTACGTGTCGCGATGGAGAAGACCTCATCTAAAGATACCCTGCTTATGGTCACGGCCGATCACAGCCATGTATTTACCATTGCGGGCTATCCTACCCGTGGCAACCCTATACTCGGTCTGGTGAAAGGAAACGACTCCGCCGGAGTGCCGGTGATCACTAACTCAACGGACTCAAACGGCCTGCCCTACACCACAGTTGGGTATACCAATGGACGCGGTTTTGCAGAGCTTAGTACCGGTGGCGACGAGCGTTATGGCTACCCTATCCAGGCGGGTCGAGTAGACCTGAATTATGTCGACACGCTTAATGCTGGTTTCCATCAGGAAGCACTCATTCCATTAGAGAGTGAAACTCACGCCGGTGAAGATGTCGGGATATTCGCCAGTGGTCCCGGTGCACATTTGATACAGGGAACGGTAGAGCAAAACCATATCTTCCATGTGATGAATCACGCCGCAAACCTGGTCGTAAAAGCACAAGCGGCCCAGTAAGTATCGACAGAGTCGGTTAACAAGCTAACCCATCGAAATTATTGATATGGATTAGTCAATCAGGGTCACCAAAGTGCGTTTTTGATGACCTTGATTTTATTTTACCTTCAACAAAGTAGTGGAGTTTTTATGAAGTACACTTTACTTAACGCAGTACTTAGCGCAGTGATAATACTCTCAATCAGTCATGCCTCTCTTGCCCACTCTGACATTCCGGCTCCGAAGCCACAACAAATGCCAGCACCTTCATTTGAGTGCGCAAGTTTATCACCAAGCAACATAGATGCTCGATATGCCGTTTTCAGTAGCCAATCACAACCGGGCTATGAGGTGAGTGATAGGGAGATTAGGCTGATTAAAAGCCAGAATAGAGTGATCTACAAAAAATCCCCCATAGCATTTGAGGCCTGGGATAGAAATGGTGAATATGTACGATACTTTCCACAGGAGTTGCGTTCAATAACTTATCGGCCCAGCGACCTCCGCTCCCTCAATATGAGCTACGATCTCGAACAGCTTTTCCACTTAGTCTCACCTAAACTCAAGTCACAACTAAGGCCGGCTGAGAGTATTGAGCGCTCATGTTTTACAGTGAATCAATACCAAGGCCAACAAGATGGACAAGAGATAGAGTTGGAGTGGATAGCATCACTTTCGCTCCCCTACCGACTTACCATAGGGCAAGGCCAACAAAGAACAACCTATCGCTTAATCTCGGCTAACAACATCAATGCTGATGAGTTCAATGCCCTCACCAGAGACTATAATGATTTGGATTTCGCCGATGTCGGCGATAGTGAATCAGACCCCTTTATCGCTAAGATGATAACTCAGGGGTTTATCCAACATGGTAATTCAGGTTTTTATGACAGTAATGGCAATCAGCTCTCAGAGGGTCATGGCAGCCACGGCCACTAACCTTTACATGTAGAGGCTGTGACGTACACAGGCCTTTAGATACACAAGTCTTTAGATACACAGACCCGAAAATAAAAAGTCTGCTGATGCAGACTTTTTACCAAAAAACTTCCCTACTGAGCTATTTCAGGTGTCGCTTGAGTTCACCAATAAAGGTATCGATATCGTCGCGACTTATATCGGCGTGAGTCACTAACCTGAGTGTAGAGCCAGGGCTTATCAAGATACCTGATTGCTTTAGTTTCGTCGCGAGAGATGAAATATCTACGCCGTCGTTGACTTGTGCGAATACCATATTTGTCTGAACTTGGGCGAGCTCGACTCGGAACTCTGCCAGTGTCGACAACTGCTCTGCAAGATAACGGGCATTATCATGGTCGATGGTTAAGCGCTCAACCTGATCTGTTATCGCTAAACCCGCTGCCGCCGCAAGTATACCGGCCTGACGCATTCCACCACCTAACATTTTACGCCAGCGTCTCGCTTTCCCTATCAAGCGTTCATCACCTAACAAGATGGAGCCCACCGGAGCACAAAGGCCCTTAGATAAGCAGATAGAGACAGAATCAAAATATTGTGTGATTTCACTAATCTCAATATTCTGCGCAACGGCCGCATTAGCGACTCGCGCCCCATCGAGGTGAATTTTCAAGCCATGGTTAAACGCTAATTGTTGCGCCTCGGCAATATAGTTCTGGGGAAGCACCTTGCCGCCGATAGTATTTTCTAAACTCACCAGTCGCGTATTAGCAAAATGCACGTCATCTGGCTTGATTGCCCCTTTGATATCCGACAGCAAAATCGAACCATCGGCTTGGTTGTTCAAGGGCTGAGGTTGAATGCTACCCAGCACCGCTGCGCCGCCGCCTTCAAACTTGTAGTTATGTGCCTGTTGACCACAGATATATTCATCGCCACGCTCACAATGCGACATCAGGGCTAACAAGTTGGCTTGTGTACCGGATGAGGTAAACAAAGCGCCATCGAAACCATACATTTCAGCAGCCAGAGCCTCTAAACGATTTACTGTCGGATCATCACCATAAACATCATCCCCAACTTCGGCAGTCGCCATCGCTCTGCGCATCGCCTCTGTAGGCATGGTCACGGTATCGCTACGAAAATCAATCATAAGGCCCCTTTACAACAAATAAAATATTTCGAGATTAGGCATACTAACCTTACTGCTGACGAGGTGCTACTGTTAATCGAGCAGAGAAGTCTTCTAAAAGTATCATCAAGATTCAGATAAATATTCAACCATCAACACATCAAACAGCTACTTTAGTAATATACCAAACAGAAAGATTAGCATTAATAAAAACAAACTAAGCACAAACCCACAACAAACAAGAAACCAACACCTGCACCACACGCCAAAACATTAGAATAACTAATAGCAAAAAACAATAAAAGTCAGTATTCCTCACCCGAGTTTTAGTGCAAAATCTCTGCTCTTTTCTCATGATGGCGTATTCCAATGCAAGAAGTTCAATTTATCAGCCTACTATGGCTTATCGGTATCATTGCTGAAGCCATGACCGGTGCATTATCTGCCGGGAAAAAACAGATGGACCTTTTTGGTGTTGTGATTATTGGCTGCGCCACTGCGATAGGCGGCGGAACCCTAAGAGACATGTTACTGGGTAACTACCCGCTAATATGGGTAGAGAACGTACATTACCTGATAGCGATAGCCTTCGCTTCGCTTTTAACCGTACTAATCGCACCGGTAATGCGCTACCTGTCTAAACTATTCCTGGCTATCGATGCACTCGGGTTAGCCGTGTTTTCAATCATAGGTGCCCAGAAAACCTTGATGTTAGGTTTTAGCCCTGTCGTTGCTGTCGTAATGGGAGTTGTCACCGGAGTATTTGGTGGTGTGATCCGCGACATCTTGTGTAACCAGGTGCCATTGATTTTCAAGAAAGAGCTTTATGCCTTAGTCGCACTGCTAACCGCGGGCCTATATGTTGGCCTCAAATCTTTTGAAATTGCAGAGACAATCAACTTAGCTATCTGCTTATCATTTGGTTTCAGCTTCAGAATGTTAGCGATTAAGTTTCACTGGGGCATGCCCAAGTTTGATTACCAATATGAGCACGGCCATGATGGCGCGTCGCACTAATATAGATCATAAACATGCGTTTTAGAACATAACAAAAACGCAGACATAAGTGTTCCAGACACAAATAAGGTCGGCAGAGGCCGACCTTATTTGTTATTACTCTTACCTGATAATCCAATCGAATTATACTGAAGGCGTCTCCTTCAGATGAAGATCCATCTGCGGATATGGAATACCGATATTGGCTTCATCGAGAGCTATTTTAATCTGCTCAAGCAGTTCGAAATATGCAGGCCAGTAATCGCTGCCTTTAACCCAGGGACGAACCACAAAGTTAACCGAGGAATCGGCAAGCTCAGAGATAGCAATCGTATAAGCAGGATCTTTTAAGACATACTGGTTATTCTCAACGATTGTGGTCAACACCTTCTTAGCTTCGGCTAAATTGGCATCATATGACACACCTATCACTAAGTCGACACGACGTGTATCCATGGCTGAATAGTTAACAATAGTCCCATCCATCATCGCCGAGTTAGGTGCAATAATCAGCTTATTGTCCGGTGTTAACAGCTTGGTCGAGAAAATCGTGATCTCATCGACGGTACCCGAGATACCCGCAGCATCAACATAGTCACCTACACGACAAGGACGGAACAGAACCATCAAGACACCTGAAGCAAAATTTGACAGTGAGCCCTGCAGCGCCAAGCCAACGGCTAAACCGGCGGCACCAATAACAGCGACTAAAGATGCGGTTTGAACGCCTAGCTGTCCCAATGTCGCAACGACCGTGAACGCGAATACCAGTGACCAGGCAATATTAGATACAAAAGAGACCACTGTCGGATCAATTTTACGTTTGGTCATCAACTTATCAGATAGTTTCTTAGCAACACCAGCCAGATACTTACCGACAAGGAAAATGACAATTGCAAAAATAATTTTCATTCCATAGGCTACGATAAGCTCTGGTGCTTGCTCGATCAAACCTTCCAAGTTTTCCATTTAATAACTCCCTAAAAATTAACCAAACACAGTTTGGACATATCAAAATTCAAAAATTACGGCCAAAGCCTTTTTCTCAATTATTCATTCAAATCCACGACAAACTCGACTCGTCGATTTAAGGCTCTCCCTTCAGGCTTTTCGTTGCTGGCAACAGGTGATTCAATCCCCATTCCTTTTACAACAAAACGCGAAGAACTAAAGCCATAATCCTCCACCAATATTTGCTTTACTGCGACGGCTCTTTGAGCCGATAACTTTTGGTTTAAGTCCAAAGTTCCCATAGAGTCTGTATACCCCAGAAGACAAAGGTTCACATCATAGCGTTGCAGAAATTGCTTTAATCTCGCCAAGGTCTTCCACTGAGAAAACATCACTTCAGCCTTAGCAAATTCAAAATTGAGCGGCAACTCACTGAGTTCACTACAATTGGGCGGGTAAACTTCACCAGAGGTTGTGCTTAAGCATATACTTTTAAATTCGGCCTGTTTCTCACAACCGGCGGCATCGACCCGAGCACCTGAGCGGGTATCCGGACAGGCATCCTTCATATCAGGAACGCCATCATGATCGCTATCGCTCCAGCTAAATGCCGTAGAACTAAGTATCACGCCTGCAATACATAGAAAACTGAGCATAAGTTGTTTCATCACTTTATCCCGCAGCCTTATATAACTATTACTTGAAACTATAAACTTTCATATCATATCGAACCAGCCAGCTTAAACACTTGCCTTCACGACTTTTCTACAATGTTAACTACTTATTTTAACAGAAACAAAGTGGGTAGGCTGAACTAATACCAATCGGTATAAGAATAACAAACAGAAAGGGGGAAATATTCTTATGGATGACAAACGTTAAACAGGAACATATGTAATAAACATAGCACTTGCCAGTGCTGCTATTCCTCATCCCTATTAATATAGTGCTATTTTGCCCCCTCCTGCGGCCGAAGAGTATTTTATATCTATCTGCGTAATTATCAAAGCTAAAGCAGTAAAAACTCAATAACTATCGCAGCCAAATACTCTCCTCCGCCTTCAGGGCAATTAATGAATAATTATGCTATTTGCATCTGACTTCTGAAATAGTCATAGCACCAGTTAAACACAATCGCATAAACAAAGAAGAAAATTAAGAATGCCGCCTCAAGAAGAAGGGCTGCGGTTAAACTTATACCTAAAAACCATGCAACCAAGGGCACTGTGACAAAAATGATTCCACCTTCGAAGCCGAGGGTATGTCCGAACCTCATTAACAAGCTACGTGATGAACGCTCTGCACCAAATTGCTTATCAAACCAGATATTGTAAAAATAATTCCAAATTACGGCGTAAACACTCAAGCCCACCCCCACCGCAACCAAAGAGGAGGCGTCTTTATCATTGAACATGGTGGCCAAAGGCACTACGATCGCCAAGGCTAATAACTCAAATAAAATTGCGTGAAATACTCTCTCTCTGGTCTTCATATTAATGCTCCAATCTCTTAACTTGAAGCCATTATCATCTAGATGTAAGATACTTAAAAATTAGATACCATCACAATTACTGATATGTCTACCATTGAACAGCTCATCTCATTCGTCACTACCGTTGAATCAGGCTCATTCTCTGCGGCTGCGAGAAAATTAGGTAAAGTACAATCTGCGGTCAGTCAAAATATTATGAATATGGAGATAGACACTGACCTGCAGTTATTTGACAGAAACGGACGTTACCCAAAACTCACCAAGGCCGGAGAGAAGCTTCTGCCTCAGGCGAAAGCCGTCATAGCGCAGCACAGACGTCTGGATCAACAGGTAAAAGCATTAGAATCGGAGGAGGAGCTAAAACTGACTCTTGCTATCGATGAAGGGATCCCCTATTCAGGGTTGGTCGACCTTCTGCCACAACTGGAGGCGCAACACCCGCAACTTCAACTGGAGTTTCTATGCGCATCCAGCCAAGACGTCATTCAGTTAGTGGCCGATAAACGAGCGACTTCCGGTCTGGTATTCAGCGAAAATGTCTACCCCGAGATGCTCGATTTCGAAACTCTGGGCACGGTTCAATTCGAACTATTAGTTAGCCCAAAACATGCTCTGGCACAAACTGATGCCGCTCATGTCGATATTCTGAAACTTCACAGACAACTGGTTATTGGCTCTCAGGGCTCGAAAGTCACCTGGTTTAATCAGGCCCACTCTCCCGATGTTTGGTATGCAGATAACTACTATGTATTGCTTGAATTGGCAAAATCAGGATTTGGTTGGACACTGCTTCCACTGCACTTAGCGGAAGATGCCATTAACAAAAAACAGCTCTGTAAAGTTCCGGTACAATTCGAACAGCTTGGTTGGCAGGCAAATGTGGACGTTATTCAACATACCGCGATGGAAACCTCGGCAAACCGTTCTCTTCGAAAGCTGTTAAGAAGGCTGCTTCAGATGTGAGTCTGAGTTAATACCGATCGGTATAAGGGGCTTGAAGCCAATAGACCCCAAGCACTCCTGAAAAGCTTACCGCAACACTTTAAATTAAGAGCTTAAAGATGAAGCCTGGGCATACCAATTTGACCACACAGGCTTTTCCGGTGGCTCAACTTGCGATTGCATTCCCTCGAGTAAACGTATCAATAACTGGCGATCTTCCGCTATGGTCGAGTAAAAGAGTGGATCATAAAAGCAACGACGTTGAACAGGTTCCAATTGTGTATCAAAGCCCAGATCGACTCCTTTCAAGCATAGCTCTCTGGCCTTGCCATGCAAAGCATGCACATCGGTATCGGCTAACAGATGAGCGACAGGCCCCATCAATAGGATAAGAGACATTCGCCCAGGTGGTGTTCTCTGCCAATCATTGAGTTTCCCCTGTTTGGCTTGCTGTAAAAGTGCCTCCCACTCCGATTGCACCTGAGTCGAAAGAGACTTTGCCTCTACACCCTCACCCTTTTCATACTCTGTAAACCACTGTTTTAGAAACTGCTCCATTTCGCACCACTCACTTCAACAATACAGTCATAAAAATCGAGAGTACCATTCACAGCAAGCACTAGGATGTTGGACTTTAGTCTAGACTCGTATAAGTTCACACAAATTATGCCGCTCCAGCTCTCATTTTCTGATATCGAGTCACTAAATGTGTTTTTACAAGCATCTATTTTAAATAGAAATTATCGCTATCATGAATAGATATTTAGATTGAACTCAGAAGAAAGCGCATAAAAAAGGGGAGCATATTAAATATGCTCCCCTTGTTATTAGACACTAACCCGCTATTTTGCTTCCGGCTTAGGGGGATAGTTCAACAACATTTCAGAGATAGCTTTATTGACTACTTCGACTCTCTCTTCCGGCGTATTCTTTTCACGGATAGTATCGGCTACAGAGCCACGCCATATCAGCTTGCCGGTTTCTCTATCAACCATATCTAAAATTAAGGTTCCAACCTCATACTCACGAACCGTTGTCTGAGTATGCATAGATCCGCCCATGCCCCATCGAGAAGAATAATAGGGGTTATAACCAAAGTTTGTATTGAAGGTATCTACGTTAATCTTCTTATCTACCTTGGTGAGGTAATTCACCAAAATATCTGCTGTTTGAGGATCACTGAGTGTAACGCCCTTCATTGAAAGCTGGCTATCGACAGCTGCGCGTACACGTTGATCCATCAAGCCATCTAAATGGTAACTGGTATCCTGGTTTTTCTGTTCAACCCAGGCATAGGTTTTCACATCACTAAAATTAGCCGCAGGATCATAATCTGAACTTGTCTTCATCGAACTACAGGCGCTCAACGCCATTGCAGTCAAAACAACTATAACTTTTTTCATCTTAAAACCCCGTCAAATCTTAAATTTACACAATACATATTTAAATATCAGCTTACATAGCAATCTTATGATCTACAACTCAATTTTGTATGAAAGCTTGTATCGTTCAGCTTGACTTAAGCTCCAACCTAAATGATAATGATTATCAATCACGTGATATTGGAGTTATCTATGTTTTGGTTTGCAACCGCCTTTCTTATTTCGGCCGCTGTTTACATGTTTGCCCCGGTTAAGGCCACAGCCCAAGCAGAGAGTTACTCTGATAAGCTCAACCTTGGTGATCTCAGCTTGTTAATATTACCAGCCGGAGTACTGGTCTGGTTGATGTTTTCCCTACTCAGCGGGGACACAAACAGCTATGGTGCAGCATCGATTGGCTTTGTACTTACTGCCTGCTCAATAGCATTGCCTAAACTTCATAAATTCATCCTCCCCTGCGCAGCACTAACCGCAATCTCACTCTTAATAGGAGTCGCACAGGCTATTTAAGTCATTCTTATTGCCGGCAGACATTGAGCCTTATGTCAGTTAGAGGCAATTTCGGAATTGCTCCAACTTATCTATATCCCTGCAAATGAGTAGATAATTGTCCATTGACCACCATGTGTGGTCATTTTTTATTTCTACGTTTTGTATTCACATCATTCTTCAATTTGTTAGACTCTGCTTATCATCGCTAATTAATGACGCTCCCATGAAAAAAGACTCAAATGTTTCTCTTGTTTATAGTACAGATATTGGCAGGATCTCCTCTGAAATCGAAACGCCTCAGGCACCTGTAGGTGATGGAATCATTAGGATCCACAAAGACAGCAAGGGCCGTAAAGGAAAAGGGGTCTCTATCATTAAAGGCCTTGGATTAAATGAGAAAGAGCTGAAAGCTTTGGCACAAAAATTAAAAAAACAGTGCGGTTGTGGCGGTACAGTAAAAGAGTTCAATATTGAGGTTCAAACTGATAATAGAGAACAGTTAAAGACCCTATTAGAGAAGCTCAATTACAAGGTTAAATTAGCCGGCGGTTAATCTCCATATTCAATATAGCTGGCCTATTCCCTTTAGTGGAGCTCAAATGGAAAGTTTACAAAATCACTTTTTAATCGCTATGCCCTCACTTAAAGACACTTTCTTTGAACGTTCGGTGATCTACATCTGCGAACACGACGAAAAAGGCGCGATGGGAATAATGATAAATCGCCCTATTGGTATAGAGGTCAATGAGCTCCTGCTTCAGATGCAACTCAAAGAGGAGCCTGAACTTATCACCTCTTTAGGCGCAAAAGTCCTCGTAGGTGGGCCTGTAACTCCTGAAAGAGGATTTGTACTTCACACTCCTCAATCAACCTGGAACAACAGCCAGTCACTCACTGACGAACTCATGCTAACCACATCAAGAGATGTATTGTCGGCATTGGGAAGTAATACCGCCCCGGAGCAGTTCATTGTTGCATTAGGTTATGCTGGATGGAGCCGAGATCAGCTTGAACAGGAACTGGCTGAAAATACCTGGTTATCTATTCCTGCCACTGCTGAGCTGCTATTTTCTACCGAATATGAAGATCGTTGGCAACAAGCCACCGAATCCCTGGGCTTCGATATATGGCAGTTGTCTAACCAAACCGGTCACGCATAGTCAGGTCAGACATAGTCGGATCTGGCTGAGCCAGCTCAATCTTCGAGCAACAAACCAGGCTTGGGTTAGATACTCTAAAGCCATATTCCAACAATTTATTAAGAAGTTATTTATGAGTTCATTAACTGTTTTAGGATTCGATTACGGCACTAAGAGTATAGGCGTCGCCATAGGGCAATCGCTTACCGGTAGCGCTAACCCCCTGTTGTCTATTAAGGCTGTCGATGGGATCCCTAAGTGGGAAGAGATAGGCATGCTGATAGAGGAGTGGAAACCCGACCTGGTCGTTGTAGGCCTACCTCTGAACATGGATGGCTCTGAGCAGGAGATGACACAGAGAGCCAAGAAGTTTGCCAATCGACTCAATGGGCGATTTGGGGTCAAGATCGCCACTCAAGATGAACGTCTCACGACCGCCGATGCAAAGGCCAGACTATTTGAGATGGGCGGCTATAAAGCGCTAACTAAGGGACAGGTCGATGCAATGTCGGCGGTATTGATCATCGAAAGTTATTTCGAAAGCATGTATTAAGAGGCGAGTAATACCAATCAATATTGGTGTAAAGTTTCCCCGCTGATATGACACAAGCAGTCACATTGAAAATAGAGTCTTAGAGGCTCAGTCCCAAGGCATCACTTGGCTAAAATCCTTGTGAACATTGAGAATAGTTATCTAGCTATGAACAAAAAACCAGCGTATGGCAACGCTGGTTTTTTAGTTTAAGACCCATAGATCATGAAACGATTAATCCATATCCAGTGTAACGCCTTCCATAAAGCCTGAACCTGAGGAGTCTGAGCCTTGAAGTTTAATCATCAAGCGGAGATCGTTAGGTGAGTCGGCGTGGTGGAGCGCATCGGCGTAACTTATCTCCCCTTCACTATAGAGATTCAATAACGCTTGATCGAAAGTCTGCATCCCCTGCTCGTTTGACTTGGCCATTGTCTCTTTAAGTGAGTGCAGCTCATTTTTCGCAATCAAACTTCCGATCCTTGGCGTGTTGATCAAAATTTCAATGGCTGCACGTCGGCCTGTACCGTCCGCTTTGGGAACCAATTGCTGGGCGACAATACCTCGTAAGTTTAAAGAAAGGTCAAATAACAGTTGCTGATGCTTACTCTCCGGCACTAGGTGCATGATACGATCCAGTGCTTGGTTTGCATTGTTTGCGTGCAAGGTTGCCATACACAGGTGACCAGTTTCAGCAAATGAGAGCGCAAACTCCATCGTCTCCTGGCTTCGGATCTCACCGATTAAGATCACATCCGGAGCCTGACGAAGCGAACTTTTAAGGGCAGCATCAAATGACTCGGTATCGATACCGACTTCTCGCTGAGTGATGATACTCTTGCGGTGATCATGAACAAACTCAACGGGATCCTCAATTGTCAGGATATGACCTCTAGAGTTTGCATTTCGATAACCCACCAGCGCCGCTAATGAGGTCGACTTACCCGTTCCCGTACCACCGACCATAATGATAAGCCCGCGCTTACTCATCACCAGATCTTTTAAAATTGGAGGGAGCTTTAAATCTTCCACTTGCGGGATCTTAGTTTCAATCCTACGCATGACACAGCCCGGCGCCTCTCTTTGCCAGAAGGCACTGACACGAAAACGGCCCAGATCTTTTGCTGCAAAAGCAAAGTTACACTCCCGACTCTCATGAAACTCTGTCTTCTGCACATCAGTCATCAATGACTCAACAAAGTCCAGTGCCTGAGCCGGGGTAAATGAGCTCTCGCTTAAGGGTCTCACCTCACCATCAACTTTTGCACTGGGTGGAAAGCCTGCAGTGATAAATAGATCCGATGCTTTACGCTCCACCATTATTTTTAAGAAGGGACGAACATCCATAATAAAGCCTTAAAACCTAGCTGATATTAAAAAGTTTGCTTGTTTGCACTCTTATGTTGTGCATCTTCGCGAGTAATTTGACCACGATTGACCAAATTTTGCAGACATTGATCTAAGGTCTGCATACCGTGAGCCATGCCCGTTTGAATCGCAGAATACATCTGGGCGACTTTATCTTCACGAATAAGGTTACGGATAGCCGGGGTCCCCATCATTATCTCGTGAGCGGCAACACGGCCACCACCCACCTTCTTAATCAGGGTCTGCGAAATTACCGCCTGTAGCGACTCAGACAACATGGTTCTTACCATGCCCTTTTCTCCTTCGGGAAACACGTCGACCACACGGTCAATGGTTTTAGCCGCCGATGTGGTGTGCAAGGTACCGAATACCAGGTGACCCGTTTCGGCTGCAGTCATCGCAAGACGAATGGTTTCAAGATCTCGCATCTCACCCACCAGAATAACATCGGGATCTTCACGCAGTGCACTACGCAAAGCCGCATTAAAGCTGTGAGTATGTCGGTGAACCTCACGCTGATTGATAAGGCATTGCTTATTTTGATGAACGAATTCTATCGGGTCTTCGATGGTTAGAATATGCTCGTGACGCTGATCGTTTATATAATCAATCATGGCCGCTAAGGTCGTACTCTTACCCGAACCTGTAGGCCCGGTGACCAGAACCAGTCCACGGGGAAAGCTGGAGATCTTCTTAAAAATTTCCGGCGCGCCGAGTTGTTCGAGGCTTAAGATATCACTGGGAATGGTACGGAATACGGCCGCGGCGCCTCGTGACTGGTTATAGGCATTGACACGAAAACGCGCTAAATTGGGCACTTCAAATGAAAAATCTATCTCTAAATGCTCTTCATAATCTTTACGCTGCTTATCATTCATGATGTCATAGACGAGTCCATGAACACCTTGATGATCTAAAGCCGGAAGATTAATCTTTCTGACTTCGCCATCAACACGTATCATAGGAGATACGCCCGCTGAAAGGTGTAGATCTGACGCTTTGTGCTTTACACTAAAGGCAAGTAACTCTGTGATTTCCATAGTATGGGATATCCATTCAATCAAAAAACTTACATCATGACAACAATAGCAGACAGGCTGGCTAACGCCCAGCAACGAATTACCCAAGCGGCCAAGTTTTCATCAAGAAATGCCGATGAAATTCAGTTACTCGCGGTAAGTAAAACTAAACCTAATACAGATATTATAGCGGCCTATGCTGCCGGTCAGAGACTTTTCGGAGAAAACTATGTCCAGGAGGGAGAATCTAAGGTAAACGAACTAAAATCTATCTGTCCTGAAATCCAATGGCACTTCATCGGTCCCCTGCAATCCAATAAGACAAAGGTCGTTGCGGGCCTCTTCGATTGGATGCATACCCTTTGTCGGGATAAAATTGCTATACGCCTCAATGACCAACGTCCCGATACGCTGCAACCACTCAATATTTGTATTCAGGTCAACATTAGTGGCGAGGCGAGTAAGTCTGGAATTGTCCCTTCTGAACTCATGGCACTGGCCAACACAGTCAATACCCTTCCCAAATTGACGCTGCGTGGATTAATGGCTATTCCAACGGCAACAGATGATAAAAACAAGCAGAAGGATGAGTTTCAACAACTGCAGAGTCTATTTCTGGAATTAAAAACTATCTATCCTGACATTGATACACTCTCTATGGGGATGAGTAACGATTTGGAGCAAGCCGTTGAACATGGCTCGACTATGGTTAGAATTGGCAGTGCGATATTTGGTGAAAGAGAGAAGGGCTTGAATGCTTAAGTAACAGCCCAGGGGATTTTAGGTTTCATTAACCTATCGGGCTTGTTTTATTCAGTTAATGCCCAAATATAAATAGACATAAACAGATAATAAGAGATGTCACATGGTTGAGAAGAAGTTGTGTTTTATCGGGGCAGGAAACATGACCCGCAGCATTACCAGCGGGTTAGTAAAAAGCGGCTATACTCCGTCACTCATTCACGCGACGAACCCCAGCGTCGGTAAATTAAACGACCTGAAGCGGGACCTCAATATTCAGGTTTCACATAATAACCTGGCAGCGGCCAAAGAGGCCGATGTCATCGTCTTAAGCGTAAAACCCCATTTTATGCAGGCCGTATGTGAAGAACTCGGTACCCTCGACCTATCAAAAAAGCTCGTTATCACCATAGCCGCTGGCATTACCGCTAATCGTTATAATGATTATTTCGGACAAGAGATCAAACTTATCCGTACTATGCCCAATACACCGACTCAAATTGGCGTAGGTATGACGGGGCTATATGCCGGCGACAACATCTCAGAAGAGCAAAAGCTGTTCTGTGAACAACTGATGTTAAGTGGTGGCAAAATCGTCTGGGTAGAGAAAGAGGAGGAGCTGAATCAGGTTATTGCCCTGGCGGGCAGCTCTCCTGCATATTTCTTTCTGTTTATGGAATCCATGATAGCTAACGCAACCAACTCAGGCATGGATGAACTCAAGGCTCGGGCCTTAGTTCAGCAAGCCGCGCTTGGAGCAGCCGAAATGGTAATTCAAAACCCACAGCTTTCTGCCGCGCAATTAAGGGAAAATGTCACCTCTAAAGGAGGTACCACGGCTCAGGCGATTGCCGCCTTTGAATCTGGTAATATCAGAGGACTGGTGAGCAAAGCTATGGATGACTGTGTCGCCCGCGCCCAAGAGATGGCTGAGCAATATTAATTTCGATAGTACTAACCTTCAACATTATATAATAGAGCATACTTATGAATGCATTAAGTTTTTTAATCAGTACCGTTTTTGATCTTTACCTGATGGTTGTAATTCTCCGAATTTGGCTTCAACTCGCTAAGGCCGACTTTTACAACCCATTCAGTCAGTTTATTGTAAAAGCGACCCATCCGATTGTCGCACCTATGCGCCGTATTCTCCCCTCCATTGGTGGGTTTGACACGGCATCGGTATTACTTGCCCTTATGGTCGTCGTTGCTAAGTTTGTTATCCTCAGCCTTATTGCCGGCGCAGCCATCGATATCCTAACAATTTTGTTAGTTGCCGTTGTTTCTGTCTTCAAAGAAGCTGGAGTACTGCTCTTCTGGATGCTGATCATTCGAGCCATATTAAGCTGGATTAGCCAAGGTCATAACCCTATTGAGATGGTTATGGGGCAGTTAACCGAACCTTTCCTCTCACCAATACGTCGCATTCTTCCTCCTATGGGTGGCCTGGATCTTTCATTGCTTGTAATGATGATCATCCTTAACTTCGTCAATATCTTGTTAGCCCAATATGTACCTTTCTGGGCAAACGTATAGTGCTTCCAGCCTCCAAGCAGCAGGATGACCTGCTGCTTAACCTCTATATTCAACCCAAAGCCAGTCGGGATCAGATTGTAGGGATCCATGGAGAGGAGCTTAAAATTGCCATCACGGCACCTCCGGTCGATGGTAAGGCGAACGCTCACCTCATCAAGTACCTGTCGAAAGCCTTCAAAGTACCTAAGGGAGATATCGTGATCCTCAAGGGACAATTAGGCAGACATAAACAGGTAAAAATACTTTCCCCCAGGCTTATCCCTGAGATCATTAACGCACTGTTGTAGATGTTTTTGTAACAAAATGAGTGGTATAACTGTGTTTAATGATGTAAACATCTATACTTTAGTAATCCACGATAGAACGGATAACACAGGAGCCGGTCATGTTCAGAGCTATTTTATCAGCACTAATTCTCACTCTCGCCTTTGTCGGGAATGTTTCTGCAGAACAGAAGCAGAAGGTAGGTAATTTCGATATTCACTATGTAGCCTTTGGCAGCACATTTCTCACTCCCACTATTGCTAAGTCATACGGAATCAAACGCAGTAGTTACACCGGGATAATCAATGTTTCTGTGCTCGACACCAACCAAGACGGCAATCCCCCTGTTGCAGTTGAAATTTCAGGCATTGCTAATAACCTTCTCGATGCCCGTATCAACTTACAGTTCAGGGAGATCCGTGAAGCTGATGCTATCTACTATGTCGCAGAGGTCCCCTACCGTGATGATCAGGAGATCAACTTTAAAATCGCAATCAAATATCAGAATAAACTCAATACACAGTTGAAGTTCAAACAGAAGTTCTATGTAGAGTAGAGTTTGTTCCTGGCTAGCTCTGTCACTTTGGATTTAACCGATTAGTATTTTTCAATAACCTCCTGCGGGAGGTTATTTTTTATCACTCACACTCGTGGCATCTAGTTTCAGCGATTTCCCGTGATCATGACTACCGTTTCCCTCTGTGCTTAGTTATCATTGCGCCCAACTATTGAACTCCATTCTTTTAAAGGTATCTCATGGATAAATTTGTCCTCGCCAGCGGTAACAAAGGCAAGCTTAAAGAATTTTCAGAAATATTTTCTCAATATGGTGTAGAGGTACTTCCTCAAAGCCAGTTTAATGTCGAAGAGGTTCCAGAAACAGGCACTACTTTCGTCGAGAATGCCATTATTAAGGCGCGTCATGCAGCTGAAGTTACCGGACTAGCGGCAATTGCCGATGACTCAGGACTCGAAGTTGATCTGCTGGATGGGCAACCTGGAATATATTCGGCCCGATATGCCGGAGAAGACGCCAGCTCCGTCGATAACTATGAAAAATTATTGCAAGCACTGAAAGAAAACAAGAAAGGCAGAACCGCAAGATTTCAATGTATCCTTGTCTACATGCGCCACGCAAAAGATCCTACCCCCATCATCTGCCAAGCATCATGGGAAGGTCAGATAGGTTTCGAAGTCAAAGGTGATAATGGTCATGGCTACGATCCGATCTTTATCCCGGCGGAGCACCAGTGCACCGCAGCAGAGCTTTCCAGTGAAGAGAAAAACCGCCTCAGCCATCGTGGAAAGGCGATGTCACTGTTAATCGATGCAATGCAAAAACAAGGCATACTCATTTAATGCCGGGCAAAACACCACTAAACCTTGATATCTTTAGGGAGCATGAAATTAAGCATCTCCCGAATCGGTTTTCAATGACTCCAGCTTGTTCTATGGGTCTGCGAAACATGAATATATCGACGCAACTGCAAGGCACACTTATATGTTAACTCTCCCTCCACTTAGCCTATATGTGCATATCCCATGGTGTGTGCAGAAGTGTCCTTATTGCGACTTTAACTCCCACGGTCAGCATGGAGAGTTACCGCAACAGGCGTACATTGATGCACTAATCGATGATCTGAAAAACGATATTCAGTATGTTCAGGGGCGAAAATTACATTCGATTTTCATCGGTGGTGGCACCCCTTCATTGTTTGATGCAGCTCAAATCGAAAGGTTGTTGACTCAGGTTTCACTTCTTATCCCCTTCAGCGAACAGATAGAGATAAGCATGGAAGCCAACCCGGGTACGTTAGAGCATGATGATTTCAAAGCCTATTATCAAGCTGGCGTGACGCGACTATCGATCGGTGTACAGAGCTTCTCCAGTGACAAATTAAACTTACTGGGTCGGATACATGATAAAGATGAAGCTAAGGTCGCCGCTCAAAAGGCTTCAGAGGCCGGCTATGACAGTTTTAACCTGGATCTTATGCATGGGCTCCCTAATCAAAGCTTTGATGAGGCTATGGCCGATATCGATACTGCAGCCGCACTTAATCCGCCGCACCTGTCCTGGTATCAGTTGACCATTGAGCAAAATACCTTGTTTCACTCGAAACCACCTCAACTGCCCGATGATGAAGCGCTATGGAAGATCTATGAGCAAGGTCAGAAAAAACTGGCAGGCTTAGGCTATGAGCAGTATGAGATATCTGCTTATGCCAAACCCGGATATCGGTGCCAGCACAATATCAACTATTGGCAATTTGGTGACTATCTCGGTATAGGGTGTGGCGCCCATGGAAAGGTTACCCTTTTGGAATCGAATAAAATAATCCGGACAGTCAAAGTTAAACATCCAAAAGGATATTTGGCTGCAGAGAATTACACCTTCGATCTGACTGAGGTCACAGAAGATGAGAGAGCCCTCGAGTATCTGATGAACCGCTTTCGCCTCATATCTCCTATCCCTAAGAGTGAGTTTGAACAGAGAACCGGCCTATCCCGTACCGTTATCAAAGAAGGCATTGCCAAAGCCAAAGCTAAATCTTTGATAACAGAGAATGAAGAATATTGGGAATTAACTTCAAAAGGTCAGATGTTTGTCAATGAGCTGTTATCACAGTTCTGTTGATTAGCCCCCCATTTCCGGGGAGTTAAAAGTAGTTTTTAGCTCTCCGGAAACATCTGCTAACACTTAGATCAAAACTTTAACGAACAGCTTCATTAGGATTAGCCTTCAGTTTTTAAAATAACAAGAAGACTAAAACAGGTCCTAATTATGCCTATAAGAACAAAAACCTGCATACTCGCCCTGGCTTTAACCACCATTATCGGTGGCGCAGCCATTGCTACCCCTTCACAACATCCTCTCAGCCCTGGCGAACCCAAGGCTCAAAAAGCTGAAAATGAGTCAGAGAAGGCTAACGCACTGTTTGAAAGTATCTTCATGGAAAATGTGATGCAGAGCCCGATATCTCAGACTCATTTAGGTATCAAGACTGACTATGACAAGTGGGATGAGAGAGGTGAAGAAGCCGATTCTAAGTCACTGGCGCGCACGAAACGTCATCTCACACAGCTTGAGCAGATTGATGCCACCAAGTTAGATGAACAAACACGCCTCAGCTTTAATCTCATGCAACAAAAGTTGAGTCAGGAAGTTAAAGACTACAAATGGCGCTTTCATAACTATCCGGTCAACCAGATGCATGGTGCCCACACAATGGTCGCATCTTTTTTAATTAACCAGCACCAGATCGACAGCCACGCCGAGGCCGAGGCCTATATTAGCCGACTCAGGGGAGTGCCGGAATACCTTGTTCAACTGGAGAAAGCACTTCAGATCCGGGCAGAGAAAGGCATTCTTGCCCCACGCTTCGTATTTCCCCATGTCCTATCCGATAGCAAAAACATCATCAAGGGAGCACCATTTGACTCCGGTGAAGACAGCGCAATCTGGGCCGATTTCAAACGTAAAGTAAATCTGCTGGAGATAGAAAGCAAAGATAAGCAGCTACTGTTAAGTGAAGCCAAACAAGCCTTGTTGACTCGAGTAAAGCCTGCTTACGAAGAGCTTATCACCTATATTGAACAACTCGAAACCAAGGCTGATACTCGTGACGGAGTTTGGAAGTTTCCCCAGGGTGAACAGTACTATAACAACGCATTGGCACGTACCACGACAACCGATATGACAGCCGAGCAGATCCACGAGCTGGGTCTGAAGGAGGTCGCTCGTATTCATAACGAGATGCGTGAGATCATGAAGAAAGTGAATTTCGAAGGTGATCTGCCCGCCTTCTTTAAATTCATGCGTGAAGATAAGCAGTTCTATTACCCCGCAACGGATGAGGGACGAGATGCCTATTTAAATCAGGCAATCACGCTTATAGATACCATGTCCTCCCGATTAGATGAGGTATTTAACGTTAAACCACAAGCCCCTATGATTGTAAAACGCGTTGAAGCATTCAGAGAGAAATCGGCAGGTAAGGCTTTTTATAATCAACCTACTCCCGATGGCAGCAGACCCGGCACTTACTATGCAAACCTCTATGATATGGAAGCCATGCCTAAGTATCAGATGGAAGCGTTAGCTTATCATGAGGGGACACCTGGGCATCATATGCAGATAGCCATCGCACAAGAGCTTGAGGGTGTACCAAAATTCAGAAAATTTGGAGGCTATACAGCCTACATTGAAGGTTGGGGGCTATATAGTGAGTTTTTCCCGAAAGAGATGGGACTCTATTCCGATCCCTATTCAGACTTCGGTCGACTCGCGATGGAGCTATGGCGCTCTTGCCGGTTAGTTGTTGATACGGGAATGCATGCTAAGAGATGGACCCGTGAAGAGTCTATCAACTTCTATGTTGAAAATACTCCTAACGCAAAATCTGATGCGATTAAGATGGTTGAACGCCATGTTGTCATGCCATCACAGGCCACAGCCTATAAAATCGGAATGCTAAAAATACTCGAATTAAGGAAGAAAGCTAAGCTGGCACTGGGTAAGCAGTTCGATATCAGAGAGTTCCATACTCTGGTGCTACAAAATGGACCTTTACCATTAGACATACTCGAAGAGCAGATAGATCAATGGGTTTCTCGAGAGGGCCAAGTAAACCAAGGGTAATTGAATCAAATTTCAGTCAATCTGAAAATAAAAAAGCCAGTTGGGAGATCCAACTGGCTAAATCAAAACCTTCAATGCATTTTGAAACTTAATGTAAAAAGTACAAAATCAAAGCTGACTCTTCAAATGATCTATCTTAACGTATTTAGTGGCTTTACTTATTCTTAGTAAATAACACTAATGTAGAGTACAGAAAGACTAATTTTTCACTTAAAGAAAAATACCCCGGTATAAACCGGGGTAAAACCAAAACTAGGATGATGGTTTCAAGGCTGACACTGTTTTAGTTCTTAAACCTCTGCCAGCATCGATTTGGGTTGCATTAATAGCTAGTCTGCATAAATAAATCAAGAGGGGTCATTCTTAACAAACTTATGGGGGTCAGGCCTTCCCAAATCAACTAGTTGCAATTGTATGCTTTTAAGAACAAAGCGCAATAGAAACACAGACACAGTATTAGTACACACTTAATAAGAAGGCGGTATATTACTAATATAAATACATTGTAATTGCATGTTTTAAAAACAAAAAAACCTCACCCTGTCATCAGGTGAGGCTTATCATCCTTTACAGAAAACAATGTTTCCTAAAAATGCTGTAAAATTATACCTTTGATGGATAAGCTATTAGGCATTCAATACCTTACATTTAGCCCCTTTCGGATAGGTCTTTTCCATTTAGAGTAGGGCTACTTCCGCTTGGCATAGAGTTCGGCATAAGGCTCATCCCAATAAGGAGGCGAACCGATATGTCCTTTAATAAAGTCAATGAAAGCGCTGACTTTAGGAGCTAAATGCTTTCTTCTTGGATACACAGCCTGCAGAGGCAGGTGATGAGTTAACTGCCAATCTTGCAATAAGGGAACTAAGGTCCCTTTTGCTACCTCATCTTCAAGCAGGTAACTTGCCAGATATACCACGCCTAAGCCACTGACTGCGGCAGACTTTAATGCGGGGGCATTATCGACTCTGAAATTGCCGGATACACCAATTTCGCAATAATCGTCACCCTGTTTAAATTGCCAGACGCTATGCTCATGCCATTCACCTTGATAAACAAGGCAGTTATGGTCGACTAACTGCTCGGGACGATCCGGTTGACCATGTAACTTGATATATTCAGGAGATGCGGCGAGTAAAAACTGACACTTCATCAAAGGTCTGGCAACCATACCTAATGGCAGTTGCTCAGACATGGTGAGTAGTAGATCTAACCCTTCACTGACAACATCGACTTTATGATCCAGCAGGCTCACCTGTAGTTCCAACTCGGGATGCGTCGTCATAAACTCAGGTAGAGCAGGAATTATATGCATAGTACCAAAGGACTGAGAGATCCCGACCTTTAGTACCCCGCGAGTCGCATCATTAAGATTATGAACACTGGCAATAGCCTGATCGGCATCTCGAAGTAACTCTTCACCTTGGGTATACAATAATTGTCCGGCTTCGGTTAAGCTCAAGCTTCGCGTAGTACGTTGAATAAGCTGAACCCCTAATTTATGTTCAAGATCAGCAACTTGAGTGCTCACCTTGGACTTAGAAATCCCCAATTTCCTTGCTGCGGAACTAAAGCTGCCGGCACGGGCAACATGAGTAAAAATTGCGATAGGTTCCAATAGTTCTAACATGTAAATCGCCTTAAGGTGTTTACGACACTAACAATACTTACATTAAGTAAGGGAAACTGAATTAAACAAATCTTGAAATATTCCATTTAAAACAGTCGCTTATTTTATAAAAGCACACTAGAGTAGAGTCAGACGTCTGACCGAGTCAACTAGCAAAAAGGTCAGTTTTCTTATTTTTTTGTAAGTATACCAAAGATTTGTGCTTTGATTCTAATCCCTATTTTTTTGTCTTAAGTTTTACATCAGAAAATGCTAGGTAATATGGCTTAATTTTGTTGGAAACAGGGAGGAAACTCAATTTTTAAGTGGAGCTTATTTCGGGTGATTTATACCAATCGGTATTACACCTCAAACAAAACGAAAAAAGCCCGTATTCAGATAATACGAGCCTGTTGCATAAATGGTGGGAGGCAACTAAGAGTCCAAGTTTACATTAACACTCTACTCAAGCAGTTTTCTGGCAGGAGCATCAATTAAACGATATTCACTCAGCTCCGGGACTTCTGCTCTCAAGTTTTGCTCCAGGGCTATCAGGTATTGAAAGTTATCACACATTTCATCGGCTCTTTTCTCGAGATCTTTGGTCTGCGCTTCCATTTGCATCTCAATATCTTGGCCTACATTTTCCATTTTTCTAGAGAAAGACTCCATTTTTTGCTCGAAAGAATCGCCATCTCCCGAAAGCATCTCGCTACCTAAGTTAACCATCATAGTTCCCACAGAGCTTCTAACCAGTTCTTCCATCTCCTTTTCAAACTCTTCACCAAAGGTATCTTCAAGCGAAGATTGCGTCGATCCAAGATAAAACTTATCTCCGTGTTGATAGGCAACCTGCTCGACCCGCTCCTCCAGTCCATCCATCATCTCGTCGAGTTTTGCTCCAGCCGCATCTCCAAGTAATGGTGTTAACGCCATACTCGCTGCCGAGGAGGCTATACCTACAGCGTCATGCACCAGTGCGATCACCTCAGGAAGCTGGGTTGAGACCTCTTGCGAATATTGAGTCAATAACGTCTTCTGCTTACTATTTAATGAAACCTCTTTGCCATCCACATAAAGTTTATCGAGTTCGATTCGGTAGACCTCTGAGCGACCTTCACTCACCGTGATCATTTGAGGTTCGACGGCAACGTCATAATTTAGTGCAACCTCACACTGATTATTATCTTGGTACGACTCTGACGAATGCTCCTCATGAGCCGATACAGAGTTAACTACACTCCCCGCAAAAAGAACTGCAGAGATCCCTATAGAAGTTGCTAATTTTCTCATCAAATTTTCCTTAACCTTAATATTCCAGAAGGGTTTTAATAAATGAAAAGAGCTATTATTCACTACAGCAAAACCCGATATACTCAATATAAAAGCACAAGGCGTGCCAAGACTGCAACTAACTGATTACATGGAGATTACAAACGGAGTGAGGAATTTTGCTGTTGGATATTAGTAAATAAAGCCAGTTTTTGGCCAATTTACTAATACCAATCAGTATAAAGATGTGATCGCTCAGCGAGAATTTAGCGCTTCTGAGGCAAGGCCATTCATTGCTCCTGCAGGAATGACATTTACAACATCCATGTTGCTCGCAGCGAGTGAAGAGCATAGTTGTTCTACGTTTAAGCTCGTTAACACAGCATCAGAAGCGCTAAAACTCGCCTTTCAGGAGTGTTTTTGGCTGCCTACTTCATCAAAGAATAACTTCACAAGGGATCACCATTGCATCATCTATTCGCCTTGAATTAGTTTGCCTAAAATAACTCTGAGTAGATCACTTTCTTATACTGATTGGTATAATACCAATCGGTATAATTCTCTGGAAATGAAAGGTTACTAGAAAATGGAACGCCCAAGGCGTTGACAGAACTCTTCAAGTGCTGCGGTTCCTGCGAGTGAGTTACCATTTAAATCTAATTCAGGAGACCAAACACATATAGACATGTCTCCCGGGATCACTGCAATAATGCCACCACCGACACCACTTTTACCAGGCATACCGACTCGATAGGCAAATTCACCAGCGCCATCATATAAACCGGAAGTGGCTAATAAGGCGTTCATTTGACGTGTTTGTACAGGAGAGATTAACTGTTTTCCGGTCAAGCTTTGGCCCCGGTTAGCCAGATATAACATAGCTTTAGACAGATCCGCACAGCTCATACGAATAGCACAATAATGAAAATAACTCCTCAATACGGTATCAACGTCATTGTTGAAATTACCGAATGACTTCATCAGATAAGCAATCGCCGCATTTCTTGCGCTGTGTTCATATTCAGATCTTGCCACCACCTTGTCTGAGACAAGCTTATGATTACCACTGAGGTGACGAATACTTTCAAGCATACGGTGCTTCGGTGCCCCCAACCTGGATTGCAAAAGGTCAGCGATGACTAATGCACCGGCATTAATAAAAGGATTTCTCGGCAGTCCCCGCTCTAACTCCACCTGAACCAGAGAGTTAAACGACTGACCCGATGGTTCTTTGCCTACCCGAGACCAAATTTCATTCTCTTCATATAAAGTTAAAGCCATTGTAAGGCTAAATACTTTTGAAATACTCTGAATAGAAAAGGGCTCGAGATAATCTCCAGCCCCTATAGTAGTTCCATCTATAGTTGTGACGGCTATTCCGATCTTATTTGGATCTACGCACGCAAGGGCCGGAATATAGTCAGCAACTTTTCCCTGTCCAAGCAGAGGCCGAACTTTATCGACCACCTGCTCTAACAAGGCCTGTTCAGGCATTAGCTCCACCAGATATCATATAGATCACTAACGACGACATCAGATACTTTCTGTCCTTCCCAAAATGCAATCGCAGCAGCACGATCATCTTCGGTGCACTTGCCAATATCTTGAGTAGCAATAATACCTTCCCACTCTTTATGACCACCGCCATGGAAACCTAAGTCACGCGGCTCAATCACTTCATCAATAAACTGATCGACTATTGAATCGATCTGCTCTTCAGAAACTGACTCATCAAATGTCCAGTTGATATCGAAACCAAATTCTTGAAACTCATCTACGCGCAATTTTTTACGCAAACGACGACTACGTGTTGCCATTGTAATTCCCACCTTAATTAACGTGATTTTATAAAAAGAGTACAAATAAATATTTGTAACAGTTAATCAACTACAAACTCAGTCGATACGCTCAAACATTATGTCCCATACACCATGACCGAGTCTGTGACCTCTGGCCTCAAACTTAGTGAGTGGTCTATGGTCAGGACGTTCAACCACATCCCCTGTCGGCGACTGGTTCTTATAACCTTCTGCAGCCCCCATCACTTCCAACATATGCTCGCTATAATTTTCCCAGTCCGTGGCAAGATGGAAAACACCACCGGTTTTTAGGGTACTGCGGATCAGTTGTGCAAATTCAGGCTGAACAATACGGCGCTTATGATGACGCTTCTTGTGCCAAGGATCTGGGAAGAAAAGCTGCACTCGAGCAAGTGAGCCCGGCACAATACTATTTTCAAGCACTTCTATAGCATCATGATGGAAGACGCGTAAGTTAGTCACTCCGGCTTCTCCTGCAACACTGAGACAAGCTCCCACGCCAGGTTTATGAACTTCAATACCGATAAAGTTAAGTTCAGGAGAGGCTTTAGCCATTTCAACAAGAGAAGCTCCCATACCAAAACCAATCTCTAGCACTGTATCTGCATCTCTACCAAAGACCTCTTTCAAATCTAGTGGTTCTGGAGAGTAATCAAGACCCATCGCTGGCCAATGTTGCTCCATAGCGGCGGCTTGACCTTTAGTTAATCGGCCTTCTCTTAATACAAAGCTTCTTACTTTGCGAAGGTACTTACCTTCTTCATTAAACTCCGCTGTTGTTACGTCGCTCATTATCGCCCTCGATCTTGGCATGGTTAATAGAAAACTAGGGCATTATCCAAAGATCATCAATCAGTGCAAGCCCAATATACTTAACAGTTCATAAATAAGTGACCAAAGTATACCAAGTTTCACAAACTGTGCGAACGACACTCCCCTATTTCCCCCACTACAGTTCAAACATAGCTTGTCTCTATAAGCCATGATAGATAGACTGCGCGTCATATAATAATGACAACTTTAAATGTGCCTAATATGCCGCCAAACGACTCCAACTCCTCCGGTAGTGCAACTTTCTCTACCCGCATCATCGGCTGGTACGATGAATTTGGCCGCAAACACCTGCCTTGGCAAATAAACAAGACCCCATATAAGGTATGGGTATCGGAGATCATGTTGCAGCAAACTCAGGTTAGTACGGTTATCCCCTACTATCTTAAGTTTATGGAGCGTTTTCCGGACATTCAATCACTCGCCAATGCTCAGCAAGATGAAGTACTACATCACTGGACCGGGCTCGGCTATTATGCTCGTGCACGAAACCTACAAAAGTCGGCACAAATTATTCGCGATGAGCACAATGGCAATTTTCCAACTGAGTTTGAACAGGTGCTTGCGCTTCCCGGCATAGGCCGCTCTACCGCCGGTGCGGTGCTTTCACTCTCATTGGCGCAACATCATCCAATTCTCGATGGCAACGTAAAACGCGTGCTAGCCCGTCATGGTGCTATCGAAGGTTGGCCAGGGAAAAAGACGGTCGAAAATAAGCTCTGGGATCTAACCGATAAACTCACTCCACTACGCGATGTGCAGAAATATAACCAGGCCATGATGGATATTGGCGCTTCGATCTGCTCTCGTTCTAAACCAGCTTGTTCCCAGTGCCCTGTAGCAATCGACTGTCAGGCTCAACTCTCCGGAAGACAAACTGAATATCCGGGTAAAAAACCTAAGAAAATTACACCAGAGAAAAGTGCCTTCATGTTGGTCTTATCAAAAGGCGATGACGCCCTACTGGAGAAACGTCCTCCAGCAGGGATATGGGGAGGTTTATGGTGCTTCCCTGAGTTTCCAAGCCGCCAAGAGCTAGGGTTGTATCTGGTCGAAAATGGGCTAGACTCCGCTAAAATGGAAGATTTACCAGGCTTTAGACATACTTTCAGCCATTTTCATCTGGACATAACTCCAATTTATATTCATGTCGACGGCTGGAGAGATAATCAGATCATGGAAGATAAGCCCTCACTCTGGTATAACTTACCCAATCCCCCTAAAGTTGGTTTAGCTGCAGCAACTGAGCGAATTCTGGCCAGCTTAGGTTCTGTATTAATTAAGGAGTAATCATGGCTCGCACTGTAAACTGCGTCTATCTGAAAAAAGAATCTGAAGGCCTAGGGTTTCAACTATATCCTGGTGAGCTGGGTAAACGCATTTTCGATAACGTCAGCAAAGAAGCCTGGGCTCTTTGGCAATCGAAGCAGACCATGCTTATCAATGAAAAGAAACTCAACATGATGAATGTTGATGACAGAAAGTTTCTTGAAGAGCAGATGATAAACTTTCTCTTTGAGGGTAAAGAGGTAGAGATCGAAGGCTACGTCCCTCAGAAGGATGATGAGTAACTGACACAGCTCTTGCTAACAAGAAACCCAGATTATATATAAAGAGCTACATAACTCTTGTTAACAAGAAGTCCAGACACAAAGTAAATTTCTATCCATCCATGGGAAATTTACATAAGTGTTCCTGACACAAAAAAGCGCCGTTAGGCGCTTTTTTATTAGGGGAAACTGGAGATAAGACTGGAGACAAAGTATGGAAACTTATTTCTTAATTCCTTCAACCACTAAGTCTAAGGTTACATGAGAAGAGGCAGGACCTAGATCCATCTTGATGTCATAGTCTTTTAACGCAAATTCGGTGCTCCCGGTAAAACCGACACGATATCCGCCCCACGGGTCTTGGCCCTCTCCGATGCTATTTGCCTCTATCGCTATCGCCTTAGTTACACCGTTAAGGGTGAAGTCACCATTAAGCAGGAACGCACCATTACCCTGATCGACAACCGAAGTTGAGACAAATGTTGCTTGAGGGAATTTTCCTGTATTTAAAAAGTCAGGGCTACGAAGATGCTTATCACGCTCAGCATGGTTAGAGTCAACACTACTGGTATTAATAGTCACATTGACCTTAGCATCAGATACCTTGTCGGCATCGAAACTGAAGTCCCCCTTAAAATCATTAAAGCGACCCGCGACAAAACTGTAGCCTAAATGGCTTACCTTAAACTGAATTGATGCGTGAGCACCTTCAGTATCAATCACATAATCTGCAGCAGCTGCCGCTCCACTCAGTAACATCGAGGCCGTTAATGCTGTTGCTAATAAACTTTTTTTCATCACTTCTATCCTTCAATTAATATATTATGTTTTCACTATCTTTAACCGGGTAAGGTCGAAACTATTGAGTTTCTAACCTCGCTTTACTTTCACCATTCTTAGTAGGGTTGAGTCTTTATCGACAAAGTGATGTTTTAACGCCCCAAGAGCATGTATCAATGCCAGTCCCATCAGGCTATAGGCTGCATACTGATGTACTAAGCCTGCGATATCGGCCTGGTCATCGATAAATGCACCAAATCCAGGCACTTCAAACCATTCAAATACCCAAATACCACGGCTATCGGCTGTAGAAATTAAGTAACCACTAAGCATGATGAGCAATAACAACAGGTAAATAGCAGAGTGTGCCATCTTCCCCGCCTTCTTCTCCCACGCTTTATGAGTCGGTTCACCCGCAGGCTTAGGATTAAGCTTGCGCCAAATTAATCTGAAGAGCGTAAGCATCAACAACAAGACACCAAAACTCTTATGCAGATGAGGCGCGGTTTTATACCAGGTACTGTAATAAGTCAGATCTACCATCCAAAAGCCCACCGCAAAAAGCCCTAGCACTGCCAGTGCTGAAACCCAATGGATTAATATTGTGATCCTTCCATAGGAATTTGTTGTGTTGCGAAACATAACTAATCTCGTCTATAAACCTTCACTCCATCTTACGTTCTATTTTTAAAACTAAAATATCGAAAAATCGGCGTATAACGCCTACTTTTTAGAACGTTTAATCTTTCCGAGCACCAAAGTTAGTATTTCTATTGATTAAACTGGAGAGTAATTACAATAAGATGAGTTATTTTTAGCCAAAACGAGACTTTGCAGATGAATAAAACAGCTATCATCTGGATACCAGCTCGAGTTTGAACACTAACTAACCGAACAGTTACTGGATTACAAAAAAGCACTTGCAGGAAAAATTACATCGCTATAAGATACGCGCACTCCAAACGAGACGGGTCATAAACAACCTGATTAATACTTCGCTTAGAGTAGATGACTAACACTTAGTTTAGTTGCCCGAATAGCTCAGTCGGTAGAGCAGAGGATTGAAAATCCTCGTGTCCCTGGTTCGATTCCGGGTTCGGGCACCAATATTTAATTTAATAGTTAATAACTATTAAGAAAGATAAGCCGGCATAGCTCAGTTGGTAGAGCAACTGACTTGTAATCAGTAGGTCCCGAGTTCGACTCTTGGTGCCGGCACCACCTTCTTCTTATGAAGAGCGATGAAGCCACTCTTTTGAGTGGCTTTTTTGTTCTGAAATTTAAAAGCAAATAGCTCAAAACTTCAAGAGCTCAAATATAGTTATCAGTAGGTCTCCCCCGCAAGAGCTTCGACTCTTGGTGCCGGCACCAAATTATCTCTCTTTGTTGAAAGTTAAGAGTTAAGAGTTAAGATAATAAGCCACACTCTTTATCGTCTTTTTCAGATCTATGGTTTGAAGAACACAGCCCCCGAAAATCCTCTTCCCTGGTACCGGATAAGGCGATGATGATCATTATCACCTGTATGTGAAGCATAATAAGTAGAAACAATAAATGGAGAGTAATAGTCAGCTTCATCTTCTTCTGCAAATTTTTTAATCGTCTATTTAACGCCCAATCAACTTCTACCTTCAAATTATCTCAAGCTCTAACAGGTTAAGGTACAGATAAACCAGCTCGCTTTATCTCCGATACTATCCTTCAGACACTATCCGTATGCACTATCAGGTAGATGAAACCTACCCACAGGTGATTTTTACACCTGAACTTGCTCGCAATTAGTACAAATATCACGTGATCGTTCAGTTTTTGACAAGTTGAACATCTTTGTTGAAAAACTACTTGCGCGCTCCGAAGCATCGCTATATTATACGCGCACTCCAAACGAGACGGGTCATAAACAACCTGATTAATACTTCGCTTAGAGTAGATGACTAACACTTAGTTTAGTTGCCCGAATAGCTCAGTCGGTAGAGCAGAGGATTGAAAATCCTCGTGTCCCTGGTTCGATTCCGGGTTCGGGCACCAATATTTAATTTAATAGTTAATAACTATTAAGAAAGATAAGCCGGCATAGCTCAGTTGGTAGAGCAACTGACTTGTAATCAGTAGGTCCCGAGTTCGACTCTTGGTGCCGGCACCATCTTCTTCTTTATGAAGAGCAGAACAGCCACTCTTTTGAGTGGCTTTTTTGTATCTGAAATTTGAAGTTTGAAATTTCAAGTGTTCATGAATAACTATCAGTAGGTCTCCACCTACAAGAGCTTCGACTCTTGGTGCCGGCACCATACAATAGAAAAGCCTCGACATTGTTCGGGGCTTTTTTATGTCTGAAATTTACAGTTCAAAGAATCAGATATTCTCTCCCTCTCGTCAGTCTTATGCCATGTTAAAAACACTTCAGGACGGGACAATTCATAGATACAAAAAAGGAGCCTTGAAGGCTCCTCTGTTTAACTGTGCTTACTATTTACGGTTTACTGCTCACTAGCAGCTATCACTAAATACTAATGCTAAGAACTACCAGCTCTTCATCTTATAGCCTTTGACGGCATAAAATAGGATAAACAGGTAACAGGGTAACATCACCATATAACCGCCCTGCTGCCCCAATGACGATACAGAGCTTGTCAGTCCCCAAAATAGTGGGCCAAAGGCTCCGCCGGCAATACCCATAACCAGTAATGCTGAACCGGTACTGGTTAACTTCCCCATGCCCGATAGCGCCAGTGGCCATACCGCCGGCCAAACAATCGCGTTAGCCAAGCCAAGGAAAGCAATCATCAGCAAGGTATCAGGCAGCTGTGCACCACCTAACGGAACCAGCACGGCGTTTGCAATTGCATAGGACTCGTTGTCACCAAATACAATGCCTAAAGTTAGCAGTACTCCCAGTATTGCCGAAATCATCAGGGCTTTTGGCTGAGAGATAAAGCGGGGAATGGTCAAGATCCCTAAGGTATAACCAAGCACCATACAGATCATGGTATATGAGGTCATCACACCATAACTTTCCACACCTAAAGAGAGGGCAAATGTACCTATGGTATCACCGGCAATAACCTCGACGGCAACGTAGAAAAACAGCGCCGCCACACCAAATGCCAGATTAGGATGAGACAAAGCCTCTTTTATATGACCTTTACTGTTGGCATCACTGGCATCATCTTCTTTTGCTAATTCAGGTAGAGGCGATTTCTTAACTACCAATGCTAATAAACCGATAAACAGCGCCATTCCCATATATGGGATCACCAGGCCATTGGCCATCTCATCAATCTGAACCTGAGTCAGCTCTGTCCCTACTCTATCTTTAAAGCTATCCAGAATAAGAGCCGTAAATACCATGGGTGCTATAACCCCGGCACCTTTATTCAAAATTCCCATCACACTAACACGTGCGGCGGCAGACTCTTCAGGACCAATGCGGACAACATAGGGGTTCACAGCTGTTTGAAGTAGAGTCTGGCCCGCTCCCATCACCAGCTGCGCAAAAAGAAATAGTGCAAAAACCTGAGTCTTAGCGGCGGGGATAAACAGCAAACCAGCTATCATCATGACCCCCATACCCAGCGCCATGCCGTTTTTATAACCCACCTTTCGTATTAACCACGCCGAAGGTAGCGCGGTAAAGGTCACTGCAATATAAAATGAAAATAAAATTAGTGACGCTTGCAGCGGAGATAATTGAAGGATCTGTTTCAGATAAGGCATCAATGAACCATTGAGCCAGGTTGCAAATCCCAGCACAAAAAAGAGCACTGCGACTATCGTCATCGGGATAACGCTACTGCGCTTCTTATCACTATTTAATGTCATTTCCATAAGCCTGCTTCTTATAATATTTAATTGTGGAATACGGTACGGTTAATCTTCACTTACTCATATAAATCTGTGGCTAAACACTGCCAAACCCCCTCTATTCACGGGTTAATTTAAACAGCTTTGTTTCACTGATGTTAAAACAGAAACATAAAAAAGACAACGCTGTCATTTTATTCATTTAACATCAGATCATATGTTCATGAATTTTTATGCGCTAAATCAGTAACAAATTCTCGTGGCATAGGATTAAACCTTAATGAAAATATTTCGCCTATACATCCAAAATAGCAGCAACCACTGTACTAACAGCAGCGAAATAACGGCGACCAGTTCCTGGCCCGCTGCTGGAATGGCGTCGATGATGCCACCGAAGAGGCCTTTGGCGGTAAATTTCCAATTGATGAGACTGGAGGCAAGATAAATGATAATGGCATTGCACCCGATAACAACGAAGGGGAAAGCCATTGTCTGCCACTTAAGCAGATCGACAATAGCATAGAAAATAGTGAGCAGAATTAAGCTCCAGCCTATGGTTACTAAGGTAAATGAGCTGGTCCATAGATCTTTATTTACCGGCACGACAATATCCAACAGCCAACCAAGTCCCAAGAAGCCAACTCCAGCGATTAACATATAAGCCACTTTAGCCCATTCACCTTTAGGGTGAGGCCTAACGATAAAATGCCCGACAAATACGCCAGCCAGCGCATTAGCTACGGCCGGAATAGTTGATAAGATCCCCTCAGGATCTAATGGGCGGTTCTGGTAAGTGATCCCCGGAAGAAAAAGAGTATCAATAAACGCGTTAACAGAACCTTCAGGAGTGAAACTCCCGGCCCCATAGCCCGGAACCGGGAATAATAACTGCAGGAGTGCATAACCAATCAAAACTCCAGCCATAACTATGATCTGTGTACGTAAGCTGGTATGCCATACCAGGATTGCGGCAAAAAACCAGGCAAAAGCGATTCGCCCCAACACACTGGCATATCTCACTTCACCGGGCACGGTCGGGGCTCCTGTCCCCCAGCCGTGGTTGTATAGAATACCGAAGAAAAGCAGGAGTAATAGACGCTTAACAGCGTGTTTATACAGAGGCATTCTCTGAGCTACGGGTAACTTATCTAATCGCTTTGGCGATAAACCTAATGCTACTCCCGATAGAAAAATAAATAGCGGAAAGATAAGATCGTAAAAGGTAAATCCATGCCATTCACTATGGTGCATCTGAGCGTCAAACCACAGCCAGCCTTGCCAACTGGTCAAGGCAAGCAAGCCTGCAAATAGAGCTTCACCGCCTAAAATCCAAAACATGTCGAAGCCCCTTAACGCATCGAGAGACATTAATCGACGTTTGGAGACCTTAGCTTGAGCAACTTCCATTACTTCTTCCCTAGTTTATTCTTCTTGTTTTGTATTTCTTATTATTGGCTTGCATAACAAAAAGCCCCGACAGCATCTCTGCCGGGGCTTAAATTCGTTTAACTACAAATGGCTAAGGCTAAAACACACGTTCGCCACCAATATAGGTTTGTTCAACGTTAGTATTAGAATTGAGCAAGATAAGGTCTGCCCGACAGCCTACAGATAGCAGGCCTTGCCTCTTCTCAAGATTAAGAAATTGCGCCGGATAGAGAGATCCCATTCTTATGGCTTCGTCTAAATCTATTCCTAACATATTGACGGTATTGCGAACCGCTCCAGCCATATCGAGTACGCAACCGGCAAGCTCACCCGTGAGCGCATTTAATCGATCACCTTGTCGTAACACTTGAGTGCCAAAGAGCTCAAAACTCGCTTCACTATCCAGGCCGACCGGAGGCATAGCATCGGTAACCAGCATTACCTTGCCTTGGGGTTTTGCGTAGATAGCCACCTTAGCCGCAGCCGAATGAACATGGTGTCCATCGACAATCAAGCCACACCAGGCATCCCGGCTTTCTAAGGCTGCACCAACCATGCCCGGCTCTCTTGAGCCAAATGGCGACATAGCATTAAACAGATGAGTAAACCCGGTAGCGCCAGCTTCGAGTGCGGCTACAACCGTTTCATAATCGGCATTTGAATGACCAAGGCAAACCTTAACATCGGCTGCAACGAGTGCCTTAATCACCTCAACGGAGACATTTTCTGGTGCCAAAGTCACAAGCTTAATGCCTAAGTCATCGCGACTATAGAGTTCGAGTTCGGCGTCGGATATGCGACGAATATGAGATTGAGGGTGCACCCCTTTTTTAGGAATAGAGAGGTGCGGCCCTTCAAAGTGCACACCCAATACACCAGCACTAGCTTTAGTTAATGATGCGGCAACGGCATCGGCCGCTCTTCGCATCACGTCGATGTCATCTGTAATGAGGGTAGGCAGAAAGCCTGTGGTACCGAATTTAGCGTGTGCGGAACCTATCGTCTCGATGCACTCGACCGAGGTATCTGCATTTAATAACGCCCCGCCACCACCATTTACCTGCACATCGATAAAGCCGGGAGAGAGCATCCCATCCAGTTTCACTTCCTTTGCACCGGAAACGGTATCAAATGCCAGAATATGCCCATCTTCAATAGTTATCGGGTATTCACTATGAAAAAACTCACCATCGAATACTTGCTGTGCAATAAAAGTCTGCTTCATCTCATTTAGATCCTGAGTCTACTTTAATCATCTGTTCTGAAACTGCTGACGGGCATAGTATGCAGCCCCGAATTCCGGTGGCGCCAATGTGGGCGAAAGCTTAGCAAGCACATCTTTACCCAACCATGGAGCCATGGGCTCTGCAAGACCACCAATCATAGAGAAACGAGGTGGTTCAATTTCAAATAACTTGCGCGCCAGCTCACTGATATAATCAGCGCCCTCTTTGACTATGCCAAGAGCAACTTCGTCACCAGCATGGGCGCACTCAAGAACGGTACGAGCAAGTTTTGCGTAAGTCCCGGATGACTGCCCCGCTAACTGTTCAACAATTCCCAACGCATCTTTAGTCTTAAAGTAACTCAGAACCCGTTCGGTTAATGCCGTCTCTTCAGCGAAGCCATCGAGATAAAGTAAGACCCGCTCAGCAGCTTGTAAACCTAACCAAGCACCACTACCTTTATCACCTAATGCAAAACCATGCCCACCCAGGCATAGCTCCTTACCGTTAACATTGGCGTAGCCACATGAACCGGTACCGGTAATGATAACGGCACCATCTCCCCCCTTGTGTGCTCCGATGCATGCAGTATGCAGATCTGTGGTCACATACATACTGGCAAACGGATGATCCCAATTAACGATATCATTATAAAGTCTGGGAACATTAACTCCTGCAAGACCGAGACCAGCGACTAAGGTTTTGCTGTCACTCAAGTTCATTCCTGCATCTTTCAATGCAAGCTCAGTAGATAGCTGAATCGACTCAAATGTTTGAGATAAACCGTGAAGTGGATTTGCGCGCCCGGCGACACCAGTACCAATTACAGCATCCTCACCAGAGTAGATCGTTGCCCGGCATTTACTGCCACCACCATCAATACCAATAAACAAGGGTTTCCCCATCGTCTGGTTCACACTCATACAGACCTCATTCACAGTTTTCATCCGGAGCCTAGCAAGCTCTAACTAGATTCCGCTACCGATTAAGTTAACCTCATGTTACAACACAAATGACAGCGTTGTCATTTACTTTTTAACCCTAATTGCAACTGTATACGGTCTCCCCTTCGAGCCCTTGTGCCAGTAAGGGTTAGGTGTGACCAAGATTAATATTATCCCGAAGCCACACCTGTTAACCCTTTGTTACATAGAGACAGGTATTACACGACCGCTAATGTTACATGACGACTAATTTTACCTTACGACTGGTGTTACCTGACAACTAATGTTACCTGACAACTAAGGAGCGCCCCCTTCGTTTGCCGTCAGCGCCAACCGCCCTCACTTCAACATGCCCCTCAACGGCTACAGGAGACTGATATGCTTGCCACTGTCCACCAGCAACCCGATATTCAATAACGAGTCCAGGATAAATCAGGTTAGTGAAAAGCTTCCCCTCATGGATATGAGCGCCTACTGTAGGAATGCGGTATTCGATACCTGCCATATCGAGCTTTGATAACTCTTTATGTCCGAGTGTATTCGCGATAACTGACCATTGAGCCAATTGGCGGGCACGCATCTCTTGGCTGAAGAAACCGGAGTCTTGATTATAAAGCGCGCCTTCATGCTGGTATGGCACTTCCCAATCGGCCTTATGCCATGCCTTCTCGGCTAAGATTAATAACCTTGGGAAGGTCATATATTCGACGACGGCATCACTTCTTAAGGTCTCAGACCAGATCTGACCCTGTATACCAGAGAAACCCATCCCTTTGTTAATTGGACCACTGACGCGTTTACCATTTTCATCTAATTGCTCAGTATCATCCGCTTCGAAAGCCTGCCCCTGAATATCGGTCCATTGTTCGGCATTTGCAGGCAGGTTATCCGGCATGAAGCCATACAACTTTCGCTCGTTGGTATTTCTGCTTGCCCAATAATAACCATGCTCTTTAGGGTCTGCTTCGTATGGAAAATCGAAATAGAGCATTTCCGGCATACCTAAAATGGCATCCCACCCCAAGTTCACCTGCTGATGCGCACGCTTATAACCGCCATGAGAGATCACATCCCAAACGTTACTCTGTGACTGCTCTGGCATATTTTCATGGCGGGTATGACTCATACCATCACTCCAGCCGGCAGGCTCTATGCCTTTCTTACTGAGGATATTTGAGACTCGCTCGACAAAGTAAGCACCAAACTCATCACTGGATTTTACGCCCTGCTCATTGTCTGCAAGGAATCTTTCACAGACAGGAGATTCGAGCCAGGCACCGGCCGTTTCATCGGCGCCGATATGATAAATTGAGAGCGGCAGACCCGCTTGCAGGTGCAACTTGGCGATCTCGTCGATAACCTTAGTCACAAAGTGGAAGGTCGATTCCATACACACATTCAGGGTATTGTCGTCATAATATTGAATCGATGAATAAACCGTCTTGTCATCGAAGTCGGCTAACAGATACTCCTTCGCGGCTTGCTCATTACCCAACGCCATAAACTTGTTGTAGCGAGCCTCCATCGACTTAATGGCCGCCCGTGAATGTCCCGGCATATCCATAGATGGAATGACCTGGATCTGTCTCGCAGCGGCATACTTTAATATCTCGATGTAGTCCGACTTAGAGTAGTAACCGTTGACTGCGGTGTCTGCAAAAGGACCACTGCCGAGTTGAGGCAAGAGACAGCTTGTCTCGGTCAGATCATGGCAACGTTTACTACCTATATCGGTCAACTCAGGCAGGCCATCTATCTCTAACCGCCAACCTTCATCGTCAGCCATATGCAGGTGTAGCTTATTTAGCTTGTATGCCGCCATCTGATCTAACATATCTAAGATCAACTGCTTACTATGGAAGTTCCTGGACACATCAATATGCATACCACGAAATCCATATCTGGGCTGATCTTGAATACTCATGGTATTAACAGATAGCTTGTTTGTGTCTATCAGGCTGGTCAAAGAAGCCAACGCATAGGAGAAACCGGCATCATCGCCTGCTGATATTGTGATATTGTTTTCTGCGATATTTAAGCGGTAACTTCCGCTTGCCTGCCCGTCGGTTACTTTTTTAAAGTTGACTACTAAACCGTTTTCACTCTGGCCCACACCGATACGCTCGAGTCGCTCCAGTGCCGCTGTAATTGCGCCGGCATCGATTGAGTTTAGGTTTAACTTTATGCCTTGAGCGAGAGAAACAGGTCTATCGCTCGATGTTACTTCAACGCTTAACGGAGTAGGTATAATTGTGTTCACAGCCGATTCAGGCTGTGTGTCTACACCTTGATTATCCAGAAACAGAACCTCAGGTGTCGCCCACTTCAGCTTATCTGTATCGCTTCGCTTATATTGTGTGTCTGCATCGGTAAACGCGACATTATATGGCCTGAGTTCCATCCCGGTCTCAGCATCCTTGGTGACTTGAGTGCTTTTTATCACTACCGGCTTTAGCTCACCCGATACAAGGTAGTAATTTGGCATCGCATCCGTTTCTGATAACTGCCAAAGCTCACCACGAAAATCTATGGTCTTAGTAATCCCTTTCTTAAGTCCTTTGAAAGAAGCTGTCGGCTCAATTTTGTGAAGATCGCCCTTAACTCTGGTAATGGTAAACTCATCACTATTCACCGACTTAACGGGTCTCATCTGGCTAAAGTATATCGCCCAGTCTTTACTCGCGATATCGACAGAGGAAGTGAGATCGATTTGAGCGCTGAAGCAGCGTCCATCTACGCCGAAAGTTGGGCAGCCATCGGGATAGTTAGTGATTAAGCGATACTTAATATCTAAGGTGTCACCGAGTCGATTGAGCGCTGACTGAGTAATACTCTGGTCTATCAGTATCTTGGCTTCTGTGGGACTGGTTACCTTCTGGCTACACGCGCCAGTGCTCAGAACTAAAGTTATTGCTGCAGCGATAAGTTTAAACTTCATCATCTTCCTCTTAATGTCAATATTCCCTCATTCTCACTAACAGAACGAGCTAACTTAAGTCCGCAACCCTTCCCCTTGCAATATCAAGCCCTCGGTCAACTAAGCAAATCGCTTACTATCATGAGAGGCCGTACCTGAGATCGTGGCTTAATCATCTACTTTGTTAACATTCACCTGAGAGCAAAATATATATTCCACCTCAAGCTGAGCCCCATTGGCGAAATAGGATTCATATAATGTTGTCAGTTGCCTGCGTTATGGATTACTCCTGAACAGAGTCTTTGAGAAGTGTAACCGTCGATAAAAAGGGAGAACAGAAAAATTATCGCGATCAGGAACAGCAGTTCAATAAACCACTGCCCCACACATTCATAGCCCCAAAGAAAAAAAGCCAGGTGTATATTCTCAATCTGAGTGTAACACCTGGCCAATACTAGTTTCTGGGGAGAGACTAAATTTACAAACACAGATGTATAGAGCTTAAAGCCAGTATTCATCTGCCAAAAACATGAATCAGGAGACCTCTTCCTTCTCATGCAGACCTTACAGACAAGTTATCACACAAGCAGATGACAACGCTGTCATTTATTAATGTACACAAAATAACACAGAATATCTACATTTACCTTACATTCATTTTGAACTTTTTTCTTACCTACTTATGAGTCTCAATTAATATAAGTTAACCCCCAACTTTAATGAGGGGTTTAACTTTTAGCATCCATAAAAAAACCAGTCAGGAGACTGGTTTTTAGAAGGAAAAATCAAGCTATAACAGACAGTTTAAAAACTCATATTTAAACCAAGAACATAACGGCGACCATTTTGGTATACAGACATTAGTCTGCTCTCCGTCTGATCATATTCCACTACTTGCTCATCGGTTAAGTTAACCGCCTCAAATGTTAGCTTGAAGTTTTCGGTTATGTTGTAAGTTGAGCTAAAGTCGAGTTGGCCATAATCATCATTATACAGTTCGGCACCAGTCCAGCTTACGCCCTTGTACCAATCGGTTCTGTAGTTATACATGAAACGTGCACCGAATGTGTCATTCTCATAGAACACCTGAGTATTTGCCATATGCTCAGATACGCCTTCTACTAAGCCTGAGCCTAACTGACCTTCGACACGGTCTTGATCACTCTCAGCATTGGTATAGGTATAGTTTGCAGCAATACCGAAATCACCAAATGTCTGTTGATACCCAAGTTCAATACCGTCGGTTGTTCCACCAAGACCATTCTCCGGACGGCTGATAGTCACATCAACCATCTCATCTTCTTGCTCATGATAAAACTGATCTACATAGGTTCCGGTAGTACGGTAGCTCTTAATATCTTTAAAGAAGTATGTTGCTGATATTATTGATGCATCTCCGAAGTACCACTCCCAAGAAATATCAAACTGGTCCGCAATCTCCGGATCTAAGTTTGGGTTACCAGCCGTACCGACAGGGAACTCACCATTTAGATCACCAATTGATACTATTGGTGCTAAATCAGAGTAGTTAGGACGAGCCATTACGCGAGCCGCTGCAAATCGTACAATTTGCTCATCGGTAACATCGAATGCAATGTTAAAGCTTGGCAGGATTTCAGTATATTCCCTCTTCTCGGTTACCCATTCTTTATAAGCAGGAGTTAAATATGTCTCCCACTCACCACTACCGACAGTTTCTAATCCCCAGGAATCACCACTGAAATTATAGCTGGAAGCGGTCTGCTTCGTTTGAACAATTCGAACACCTAAGTTACCGCGGAATCCTTCACCATCGAAATTACCCTTGATATATCCACCGAGTATTTTCTCATTGAGTTCCCAGATCTCAGCTAAGTTATTATGTACCGCATATTCGGCTCCCTCACCGAACCCAAGGTTCATAAATGTGTCACGATCTCCCTCTAACTGATCAACAACATTGCCACTGACAACATTACCCGCAACAGACTGGGTACCATTGGTTTGGCCACAAGTATCCAAAGTAGGACACTGCTCGAAAATATCCCACATATAAGGTGTTGAACCATCAGCTTTTTGCCAGTGCCAGCTATATGCCTGACGCCCCTGCGTTCGGTCATGATCTCGATACTTTAAACCCGTCTCGATGGAGCTAAACGCACCAAACTCTACTGGGATTTCAAAATCAATCTGGCCAAATGTCTCTTCATCGGTAGTAGGCTTGTTACCACCCCAGGTCCAATTTTGACTCCACTGAGAGCCATCTGTTGGATCTACGCCTATGTTTACCGATGGCTTACCGGAAAGGTCAAAAGAGTATCCAGAGTCGGCAGGGTCTACGTTAGGAACAAAACTCCAGGATGTTTCGTTGTAAGTACCACCTTCAGCCTCTGTTTTACCTAGCTGTGCATGTACGCTAAATGCATCTGCAGCATAGTTAATCTCTAAATCAATAGAAGATGTTTCGGTGCTTGACTCCCTGTTGATGAAATCCCACTCATAAGAGCCACCACTGGCTACCGTGCCTTTGTATATATTTGAGCCACTTGCAGCTGTACCTGTAAGTGAATCCAGGTTGTTTTGTGGTCGAATAAGCAAGTTACTGTTGAGGTTGTTCGCATCCATCTGCGAATCAAGAACATTTAATGTAAAATCTAATGAATCTGTTGGCGCATACTGAAGGCTGGCAAACAGTGTTTGACGCTCTCTATCCTGCTTAAATATCGGGTTACCGATGTCCTTAGGCGCCCTCATACCGTTTTCATCTTCCGGGGTCCATCCCAGAATCTCAAGCCCCTCACGCTGAACAGTTCTATCTTGCTTAGTAGCAGAAACTAAAATACCGAAAGTTTCCGACTCATTTTTCCATGAATACAGTGCATCGATCTGGGGATCTGTTTCTCCAGATGTATCTGAGTATTGTCCTTGCAAGTTTAGGTTGACCGAGTTTGCATCTAGCTCTAACGGCTTACGGGTACGCATAACAACCGTACCACCAATAGAACCTTCATCCATATCCGCAGTAGAGGACTTATAAACTTCTAGAGTTTTAACTAATGAAGAGGGCAGCAGAGTAAAGTTAAAACCACGGGAAGGGTTATCTAAGATAAACCAGTCAGCAGTAGCTACATTTTGACCGTTAAGTAAGGTACGGTTCTTCGTTGGGCCAGAACCACGAATTGTGATCTTCTCGCCTTCACCAAACTCACGACTCACACCAACACCGGTTATACGAGATAGTGATTCAGCAACGTTCTTATCCGGGAATTTACCGATATCTTCAGCGGTAATGGTATCAACAACAGCGTTAGCAAACCGTTTATTATTGATATCGGCTTTACGTGAAGCGCGGATACCACGCACTTCGATCTTCTCGATATTCTCGTCTGCTGTAGAACCTGCCGATTCTGCTTCGGCAGCAACAGCAGACATAGACATTGCAGTACCAAGCAGTAGGGCGATATTTGTAGCTAGTACAGTTTTCTTAAAATTAGATGGTCGCATCTCATTTCCCTTCCATAACTTTATTTTATTTTTTTAATTTCCATAACCATTCCCTAACGGAATGACAACGCTGTCATGTTCGGTACAAACATTACACAAAAATTAACCTGTGCGCTACAACAAAATAACCAAAAAGAAGAAATACCCGCCTAGCACAATATTTATTTCACAATTGTGATGAGCAAGCCCGAGCTTAAGAACTGAGGGTTACAAAGGGTTTCAGCCCCGTCATGCATAGATACGAAAAAAGAAATATTTATATAAGTGATATACGATTTAAATTTCTTGTTTGCTAATTAGGGGAAAAGTTCGCACTATAGCCAGTAACAAGTTGAGAATTAGTTTTTCGTAAAGCTTAGATTTGCGTTCAATGGTTAGCCTTGAAGCATCTCAGGTTAATATGCGTAATACACTGATATAAAGAGTGTTTAGCTGAATGAAAGTCACAATAAACGATGTAGCAAAGTATGCTGGCGTCTCGATAAAGACGGTTTCCCGAGTCACTAATAATGAACCATCTGTAAAGCAGGCAACCATTGACAAGGTCAATGAAGCCATCGAAGCACTAAATTACCAACCCAATCTAGCAGCAAGAAATTTAGCGGGTACAAAATCCTATGTGATCGGCTTTATTTACGACAATCCGAATGCTTATTATGTCATTGATATGCAGAATGGAATCCTATCTTCCTGCAAAGATCTTGGCTATGAGCTGCTAATTCATCCATGTAATGCTAAGGCCGATAACATCTGTGAAGAGTTAACAAAGATGGTTAAGCATGCAAGGCTTGCTGGCTTAGTGCTAACTCCACCGTTATCTGAAGATCCCAAAATATTGGAAGCATTAGATAAGATAGATGCAAATTATGTACGTATCATAGCCGGCGCTAAAATAGATGATGAGACCGGCCTGGCAGTGCTGGTTAACGATAAACATGGAGCAGTTTCTATCACACAACACCTGATTGAACTCGGCCATAAAAATATCGCCTTCTTGAGTGGCGATCAGCACCATGAATCGACCAAAGAGCGTTTATCCGGTTTTACCCAGGCAATGAATAACAATAATATTGTCATCAATAAAGACAATATTATTGAAGGGGAGTATTCATTCGAATCTGGTGTTAATGGAGCGAAAGAGCTGTTGAGAAGGGATGACAAGCCTACAGCCATAGTCGCCTGTAACGATGAAATAGCAGCCGGAGCGTTATTTGCCGCCAGACTCGAAGGACTGGATATTCCTAACGATATCTCTATTGTTGGTTTCGAGGATAGTCCATTCTCGAGACAGACATGGCCTAAGCTGACGACGGTTCATCAGCCAAACCAGAAGATTGCTCAGATGGCTACCGAACTATTGATCGCTAAAAGGCGAGCACAAACTTCAGAACACGCCAAAATTTTTATCCCGGAGCCGGTGATCAGAGACTCCTCGTCCAGTCCCGCTTCCAAATAACCCATACAAGCTGTAGAAATAATAATGCCGCAGAGAGAGCTCTGCGGCATTGTTATTTCTAAAACATAAAAGAGTAGACTAAACCGCCTCTTCGTTTTCTTCACCGGTACGAATACGTATTACACGCTCGACTTCGGTAACAAAGATCTTACCATCACCAATTTTTCCTGTTCGAGCTGTATCTACAATGACTTCCAGAGCCTGCTCTAATAATTCATCTTGAATGACCAGTTCAATTTTTACCTTAGGTAAGAAATCCACCATATACTCGGCACCGCGGTAAAGCTCCGTGTGACCTTTCTGTCGCCCAAAACCTTTAACTTCAGAGACCGTCATTCCGGTGATCCCTATTTCAGCAAGCGCCTCTCGCACATCATCTAACTTAAATGGCTTAATAATGGCTTCGACCTTCTTCATCAAACACTCCTTTTATACTTGCTTCAATGGGGTTTATCTCTCAAGCCTTAAGCTTAACATGACTGGCATGGACACTGTAGTCGATTATATTATTTACAATAAAGAAGCATTTTTCTTAGTTCAGAACAATCTAAATCACTTCTTACATGCCTCTTATCAGCGGCTATACTCAGATACTGAGCAGCTATTCTCTATAGTGACTCAATGGTGATTGCCGGATGCAAACACCTGAATTTCCAGGGAGGAAATCATGAAAACCTGTACCGGATTTACATTAATAGAGCTAATGACTACCTTAGTAGTTGCTATGGTACTTATCAGCATAGCAATGCCATCGCTCGCATCTTTATATCATGCCTATCGTGCAGACAGTGCCATACGAACAATACAAAGCACATTGCAACTAGCCAGAAACAGCGCGATTAGTTATGGCTCTCGGGTTACAGCTTGCCCACTGCTGGAAGGAGATTGTACACAAGACTGGACATTAGGGATCACGATATTTATCGATAGAGGAGATTCCAACACTATAGATGGCTCAGATAAAATTTTACTGACAACAGACAACTTTCATCAAAGCGACTTTGTCACCTACAATCGCACAGCAGTTAGATTTCAACCCGATGGGTTAGCTTCCGGAACCAATGGCACTTTGCGCTACTGCCCAAACTCTGTATCTAGCAAGCATTCAAAAGCGGTTATCATCAACCAAGCCGGCAGAGTACGCTTTTCTAAAGATAGTAATATCCGATGTGATTAAACTAAACTTAAAATCCTCTAGCCTTTGTCAAAATTTCCTTTACAGCCAATATTTTGGCTGTAAATAATTGTTATTTGATGCTGTAAACTACTTAGTTCTCACATATACTTAACAGATAATTGAAGGGAAGATCTCATGCTACGATTATCAAAAGGTTTCACACTCATAGAAGTAATGGTGACAATAGCTGTAGCGGCTATTTTACTTGGTATAGGTGTGCCATCTTTGGTTTCAGTATATGAAAGTGTACGAGTGAATAACAATATCGAAAAAATCAACAATATTTTTCTATTCGCAAGAAACCAAGCTATTAGCTACGGTACAACGGTAAACGTTTGTGCATTCGCCTCAGCGACATCATGCGGTACCGACTGGGGAAATGGAATAAGAGTATATATAACGAGAGCCGATAGCAGTGAAAAAGAACTGCGTGTGATTGATAACTTTAATCCCAATGATAAGCTGAAAGGGCCAAGTTCTGCTTTTACTTTTTCACCCGATGGTCTGTCAAGCAGTGCAGATTTAATTTACTGTCCGGGAGGAAAAAGCAACAACTCAAAAAGTGTAACAGTTAGTAATAGCGGATTAATATCATACGGTGAAGATGGAAAAAGCTGCTAAGCTCGTGAGTAAATTAATTTGTGCTATGAACTTAGCAGGTTTAAAAAGTAAATGTTAATTTAGAACAACTGTCAGTGTCAGAGACTACACTACCTTAATGTTCTCTCATCAAGGCGCTTAGCTTTCTCACTAGAAAAATCTTCTCCCAATGAAACACACTCAAACACATTTCTTATGAAATATTTTTTCCCTTGATGATCTGTTAACTGTTTACCCGGCAGACCAGCCACTTTTAGTTGCACATCTTTCTCTTTCCAGCGGTAGAACACTATTTGTTCCCCTTTCTTTGTGCTGGACACATGGCACTTATATTCTTGATAAGCTGCTTCTGCGGGAACAATAAAAAGTGCCACAGCGAATAAAATACCGACATATAGAGTATTTCTCATCATTTCCAGCACTCCTTATTGGGCCCCTTAACTCCAGTATCGGTTAAGGTAATTGTTTTGCAAATAGAGTCGCGGCTAGCTTGTGTTCCTATCGCCTTGGCAGTGATCGTAAAAGAACTCGTACCACTAGATGTCACTTCATAGTATCCGTGTTCAGTTTTATAAGCTGTTGCGCCTAACCCCAGTTTTGTCATATCCGTCGCATAGGCTCTATTGTCCATATAGTACTGTTCTTGCAGGTTTGCAACACGTAGCACGGCGGCGACCCCTTCTGAACGACCACTTTTAGTGACATAATCTATATAAGAGGGGTAGGCTATAGCCGCTAATATAGCGACAATAGCTACCGTGAGCATAACTTCAATTAAGGTAAATCCTTTTATATTTCCCATTACTGATTCTCATTTAAATGATAGTAAATTCGGTTAGTCGTTAGCCCACTGCCTAACTCTACGGTTCCTTTACATTCACCATTTTCACATTCCCCCTTACCGACACCGATAATGTAAGCGATAGATTCTTCACCCTCTTTAGGTTCTGGGATGACAATCTGTGGGGTATCCGGAACCCGCTCACCAATTTCATAGTAAAGTTCACTGGATGTCCTTGTTCCCTTGTGCAAATCAAACACATAAAGTCTACCTTGACCAGAGAAGCCACAAATTCCGGCATCCAGATCAACCTCAGTATTAACTGGAGGCAAGAAAGAGGTAAAATAAACTTTCCCGTCGAAAATCAAAGACGCAGAAAGACTCTTTTCACCCGAACCTGTAAAATTAAAATACCAGCCCTTCTTGGTACCGAAGGCAATATTGTCACTTTCGGATGATGGAGCCGATGTGGTGACATTATATAGATCTGCAAGTGTCAAAGCTTCTGGGGTATCTTCACCTGTAAATGTCTTGGTCACGACATCTCTATCTTGAAATACATAAAACATATCGTTGGTAACCGTACCTAACGGGTGAGTACGATTCCCCGTACCAACAGTAACCGCATCATAGGGAAGGTTTTGGTAGGACAACACTCCCCCCTCACTATGAATATTGCTTATTTGAGTCTGCGCTACCGTGGGTTCTGCAAAAAACATCCTGTTATCTGGTGCTGTTCCCGAACCGATAGCTGCAAATTTAAAAGTTGACCAACCAGTTTTATCAGCTGAAGGTAGATCCATACGCCAAACATTACCACCTATGTCTGTTGCATATACTCTGTCAGTGATACCGTCATTATTACTGTCTAATACCGCGACCTTGTTCGGAACACTATACATACCTGCAGCTGAAAACTTATGGATAAACTCACCAGTATCGGCATTGACAATATACACAGCCTCTCCAGTTCCATCAGATGATGCCATGCCTCCACCAAATATGAGCACAGGCCCCTCTACTCCAGATATAGAGGTAACCACAGGCTCTGACCAAGTTTGTCCTAGATCCTCTAATCCACTGCTGTTTGAGTCAATCTTCCACTTAAATGCTGGGCTATCAGGATTGGTAATGTTTAACGAATAGTAGGAAACCCCACCTCGACGCATTCCCAAATAAACCCACGCCTTATTGACTTTGCCACTAGAATCCGTTTCAGTGTACGCGACAGGTGATAGGTCCATACCATAGACGCTATGCTCACCAGTTGGCAGATTTTCTCTTAAATCCGGAATATTGTTGAGCAGTTCAGCTGGAGCAAATGCCCAAGACTCTGTAACAACCCCAACGGAGTAGTCTGAACTTCCTTTGTCAGAGTCTTTAAACATATGCACTAACCCTTGGTTGGTACCAACAAGGATCCGAACATCTAAGCTTGAAGTTGAGGGGCCAAAGTTGATTGCCAAAGGTTTAGAGTGCAGTGGGTCTCCCATCACATCTTCTCTGGCACCGGAAAAGCTGCCATTATTATCATCATCATCGACATCCACACCATAGAGCCAGTCAAGATGCTCTCGAACCGCGGTCGTCTGAGAGTCTGCAATAGGGCTACCAAGTAGTGAATACATAGTCGAGGTCGATACGTTATCAATATCGACTAGGCTACTTCCGCTATTGGTGAGTATTCTTCTATTTTTAAGTGCCGTTCTCAATGCGGGTAAGACACCGCCGGCAGTGACTTTATTGCCATCATTGTTTGCTCCCGAACAGGTATTCCAAAAAGTACACGTGGTCGAAGCAATATTACCGTTAGAATCGATCGCATTAGCCGTACCGCCAGGGCCGACAATATCCCCCGAACCATTGACCTTTAGCTTTTTAAGGTTTCCACTCCAGCGAGGACCTTGTCCGGGCAGGAACATTGCAAAATAGGCTGAATTGTAGGTTTGGGTTTTATCGAAGTTGTTACTGGCGATGCTGGGTGATGTAAAAGATGAGTCAATAGACAAAATAGACTTCAGAGCATCATCCATCGCAGTGACTAGATCAAGGCCGTTCTTAGCAACGTAATAGCCTTTCGATACACCACTCACTCTGGGGTTACCCCCTCGAAATGCAGCTTCCTCGAGCAGAGCCGCAGCCGCATCCGCACCTTCGGAAAAGCCGATTGTGAATAACCTTACATTTTGCTGATTATCGACGCCACTTGAATCTTTTACACCTTTAACTAAATCATTATTGTACATATATGCTGCTAACGCAGGCATATAGCTTGTCTCATCGTCACCTCTTGTGTTCGTAAAGGTAAAAGGCGCATAGTTGGCGGCATTAGCAGCGGCAGCAGTTAACCCGGCGATAGCACCATCAGCAGCCCTGTCTAACGTTGGGGCACCGTCGGTAATATAGATGATATAGGCGGTATCGGGGCACTTTTTAAAAGGTGTGGTATAACTCCCCGAACTGATAATACTTGGTGGGTTATTTGGCACATAACCATCTATTTCATACCGTCCCTGACCGTTTCTATCTTTATTACCAAAGGTCACCGATCCACCACTAAAGTACTGATGTGCTTCATATAAAGTTTCACATAATGGTGTATTGGTTTGAGCCGGCATACCATTGATTAATGAAATAAGAGTGCTCTCATTGGCCGGTGTCATCTCCTTAATGTCAGAAACGATCCTTCCTCCATCAATCTCATATTCTTGGGGGTAATTGAGGTTAAATACCGCCAGCCCCGCATCAATAGGAATAGATAAACCGGTCAAAGCTGTCTTCAATGCATCCTTTGCTACTTCCAGGCGCGTGCCCGTGCCACCGCTACTTTGCCCCTCTTCAGTTTTAGTTACCCACTGATACCAAACTAAATAGTGCGGTGTATATAGGGTAACGGGTGAGCCTTTACCAAAATCTGTATTGGTCTCACTAAACGAACGATCGGCGTCCGTGGCTCCGGAGGTATACATATTTTTGTCATTTATTGGGTAACCATTGTCAAAATAGGTTTCATTTTTCCCCTTAATGATACTCCCCGGGTTTGCAGGATCAGGCTTAATAATATCTTCATGGCAGTCAACCAAAGCAGCCTTATTCAGACCGTTATTTTCAGCTAAAGAGAACCACTCCCCGCTCTTACCGCTTGACTTAAACTCTCTAATATAACCTGTATATCGGCCGCGCTCATTTAATGCTGTAACTGCACTATTACAGTTGTTATTCGACACCTCAAAACGACGACTTTCGTTGGGGTCCTCCGGTACAGGCATACTGGCGGTATTATCGATTCCGCCGGCATTCCAATAGATTCCTTTATTATTGATATATCCGGAGTACCCATCTAAATAGTCACCAAAACCATCGGCGTAATTACATGCCCCGCTGGCTTTCTCAGCTGCAGAACAGTACGAACTCACTGCATTTTGATCCTCTGTCGACATACTACCGGAGTTATCAAAAACAAATAAAACCTGTGGACGTTTACCGGTATTGACTGAAGAGTCAATCAGATAGAGTTCAGTATCGTCGGCAAAAGTGCCTGCCGACAAAATCACTAAAACGGTGAACACACCATATAAACAGTTTTTATAAAACATATCGTTAATTCCCTGTCAGCACTTGCTGCTCTACACCCGAGGCAACGGTAAGCGAACCTAAATCATCTCGACCAAATGCCACCGTACTCGTTATTTGTACTCGTCTACAACTAACCAGATCGGCCCCAGTGGCATTTGATGTTCTCTGACAACCAACATCTCTTACGCCAGTCTCAGGTAACGGAGTGATCACTTGATTGCTGCCAAAAGTTGTCACAGTAGTTCTGGTAGCAAGGCTGGCGAAAGAAGCGCCAGCATTATCGGCTATCACCTGAGTGAGTCCGCCATCGGCAACAGCCTTTGCTTCGAGCCTTTCTGAACCTGCGCCAGCCATTCTCATCGATTGATTGGAGTTTACGGCTAAAGCGACACCAATCACGGTCATGATGACAAGCACGATCAAAGAAAAAAATAGTGCAATACCTTTCTGTTTTCTCATCTAAAACCTCAATTAGCTTCTTATCAATACCGGATTTTCTAAAACAATTGTCGTCGACATCACCTTACGCCTAAAATGATCGTTAGGCGCATCGATAACCTTATCGCCAAGCTGATATTGAGTTTCATTGGTATAGTTATTATCCTGTTGAGGCGAACGTACCAACAAATACATTTTCAGTGCTACCAGTCGCTGAAAACCTTCATTGTCCCACATCAAAGAGGTCACACTCTCTGCAGGCATATAGCTATCAGGAGTGCTATCACCGTCATTATCAAAACCATAGAGAATTCTCATGTTTTCGATGCCCTCAACCAATTGTTCATCATTACTCATGCCCGTACTTGTAAGGGTTTTACGGCGAAGAATAGGAATACTTTCGGCATTGTCACCAATAAAGTAAACGTGGTGCTGATACTCCCAGATCCGAGAGTTTGTTAAATTAGCTGATGGCGCCCCATTACTGAAAAAAATAGCCTGACTGGAAGTCGCTGATACGTAGTATCCAGATGCATCACCTGCCACAACACTCGGACCAACAAAACGCTTAATCTGCAGTACATCAGTTTTATTTTTTACACTATCGGATAAACACGCCAAACTCTGAGCACTTACACCGTTTTCATACCCCCATAGACGCCTAAAGTGGGCAGCTTGATTATTCGGTAAGCTGGCATTATTTAAGCCTGCTCCAATGCAGTCTGTACCTGTGGGAGGAATTGTTGCATCAACTGTCGTATTCACACCCACGATGAAATCAGTACCAGTAAGATCTCCCATAAACCCCAACTGACTAATATCTCGCTCCATAATAGCCAGTGCAATACGGCCATTTTCCTGAATCTGATTAAATTGTCCTGTTGTCGTCACATTAGATGAAGACATATTAAACATGGTAAAAACACCCGCAGACAAAAATAGGCTAATCACCAGCGCCACCATCAACTCTACGAGTGACATCCCTCTTTGAAACTTTGTCATACTACCTGCTAATTTCTTCATTTAAATGATCACTGTTTGCAATGTAAAGAGTCGACGCCTATCACTTGAAGTTCCACAACTGCCTGTTTCACCTGCATCCGACACTGGGCGAATCCCTTTCCAGGCCATAACCACTGTGACATTGTTGCCATTGATAGTTACGCAGCCTGTCGGAGTGTCCAGCCCACCAACGTTTGTCGTTCCTACCTTCTCAGCTTGACCCACAAAGGACGCTCTCCATTCATAGAGATCCCATGCTACTGTTTCGCTTGTGCTACATATAGCAGCTCCTGTACATGCTTTTGAGGGAATTGTAGGGACACCAGTATAGTTCCCTGCATAATCTGGAAGTTGGTCTCGATTGAGTTTCATTCGGCTGATAATATCGCTGGCATAATAGGAGGCTTGAGTCTGCTGAAAGGACTCGAAGCTACCGCGTTTAGCGACAATATGAAGATTGAATATACCAACCAACCCAATAACTAAGATCACAAGTGCAACCATCACCTCGATTAAGGAGAAGCCCTTAGCTCTGTCATTCATCTGTGTCAAATCCCCTTCCTTCGCCACATTATTGACGGTAAAAATGGTAATTTACCCTTTAAAAATCTGAAAGTTAGGCTAAACAACCATAGTAATGGTTAATGATAGTTTAGTCGAATGTTAGGCGCTAGTAATATTAGTGTCTAAAAATCGACTCTGTTAGATCCAGTATGAAATTCAGGCAACAAAAAAGGAGGCCTAAGCCTCCTTTTTATGAATATAACTAACTAGTTAATCAAGTTACCTGAGTTCGGCCGGGACTGCAAAAACGGTATCCTCTTTACGTCCTTCAACCTCGGTAATAACGCTGGGCGCAAGCTTGGCGACTGCGTCTATGACTTGTTGAACAAGCACTTCGGGAGCTGACGCTCCGGCGGTCACTGCAACTCTTGTCACGCCGTCAAACCAAACAGCATCTATATCTTCTGAATTGTCGACCAGATAAGCTTGAGTACCTTTCTTCTGGGCTAGCTCACGAAGACGATTTGAATTGGAACTGTTCTTCGAACCAACCACAAGAAACAGGTCGACATCATCTGCAACGTTGCGCACGGCATCTTGCCTGTTTTGGGTAGCGTAGCAGATGTCATCCTTTCGAGGGCCTTGAATCGCCGGGAAGCGCTTCTGAAGTGCCTCGATAACATCCTTGGTATCGTCCATCGAAAGGGTCGTTTGAGTAACAAAGCATAAGTTATCCTCATCTTTGACGACTAAGGACTCTACATCGGCCGGAGACTCAACCAGCAGCACACCACCATTGGGGTTATTATACTGCCCCATGGTGCCCTCAACCTCAGGATGGCCCGCATGGCCAATCAGAATACACTCGACACCTTTACGACTGGCACGGGTCACCTGCAGATGAACTTTAGTCACCAATGGACAAGTGGCATCAAATACCTTTAAACCACGGCGCTTTGCTTCGGCTCTCACGGCTTGCGATACACCATGAGCACTAAATATCACAATACTATCGTCGGGAACCTGATCAAGCTCTTCGACAAAGACAGCACCTCGGTCTTTAAGGTTCTGTACCACATAGCGGTTATGTACGACTTCATGACGCACATAAATCGGCGGTGAAAACAGTTCTAATGCACGTTCAACAATGCTGATAGCTCTATCGACACCGGCGCAAAAACCTCTGGGGTTTGCCAGTTTTATCTGCAGACTCTTAGCTTCTTGCATACTCTAAAGTACCTGTACGACTTCAAGTTCGAATGTGACTGTCCGACCCGCTAAAGGATGGTTCAGATCGACCGTAACCGAATCTCCAGCCAGTTCACGAACGATACCGGGGATCTCACTTCCACCAGGGCCGCCAAAACTGACGATAACACCAGGCTCGAGTGACATATCAGCCGGAAATTTACTTCTGTCCATATGATGAATCGCATCAGGATTAGACTCACCAAAGGCATCAACAGCGCCGAGGGTAAAAGAGTGCTTATCCCCTTCGACCAAGTTTGCTATTTGAGACTCAAAAGCCGGACTCAGAGTATCGTCACCGATATTCAATCTGGCGGGTTTGCCGGAAGCCTTGGTGCTATCGGCAGTAGAGCCATCTTCTAGCACTATATTCATATGACATAAAATTGAACGTAGATCAGACAAGTGTATTACTCCTTCGCCGCGTTATTATCATTTTGCTCTTTCTGACTCTTCTCTTTATCGTCACCGATAAATGAGTCAAGAATGATCAGACCCGCACCGATACAGATAGCCGAGTCGGCAATATTGAAAGCAGCAAAATGACTGGTATTCCAGAAAAAATCTAAGAAGTCTACAACATAGCCGTGTTGCAAACGGTCAATCAGATTTCCTAAAGCCCCGCCAATCACTAAGGTATAGGCTAAATTTAGCCTCCACATCTTAGTCGGTTGCTTTCTGAGCCATATAGTTAATATGGTGCTAAATGCGACAGCAATAAAGGTAAATAACCATTTTTGCCACCCTCCGGCATCACTTAAAAAGCTAAATGCGGCGCCATAATTGCGTACATAGGTAAAGTTAAAGAAAGGTAATAAGTTCACCGATTCATGCAGTTCAAAGTTGGTTAAGACCCATTGCTTCGATATCTGGTCGGCGATAAACACCAATACAACTACCCAATACCAACGCAAACCACTGTCTTTCCAGTTAGTTGGCATTAAAATGTTTCCTTCTATGCATACTTTGGCACATCGTCTTATCAAATAGATACTGATAATAGCGAAAAAAAATCTAGCGAATCGACCAACGAAAGTCGGAAGCTTACGCTTCCGACTTGGTTAGTATTAACACTTCTCTTTAAGCAAACTGACGAACTTCACCGTCACCTTCAATATTGGTCACACAACGAGTACAAAGCGTTGGATGCGCTTCCACTTGACCAACTTCTTCTCTGTGATGCCAGCAACGTTCACACTTCTCAGTTTCTGCCTTATGTAATCCAAGCTTCAACGATGTCATTTCGGTTTCGATAGCATCGGCAGGTGCAGATGATAGTGAAACAATCTCAGTTTTCGAGGTCAATAGAACGAATCTGAGCTCATCTCCTAATGTCGCTAATGCTTGTGACAACGCATCGTCCGCATATAGAGTAATTTCAGCTTCCAGAGAACCACCAATCTGTTTCTCACGTCGAGCTTGTTCAATGACTTTATTGACTTCGCCACGAACCGTTAGCAGTTGCTCCCAATAATCATCACTCAAATCTGACTCTAATGTCACAGACTCAAGGCCCTGATACCACTCTTGAGTGAAGACATACTTCTCACGCTCACCCGGCAGTAACTGCCAAATTTCATCGGCGGTGAAACTTAAGATTGGTGCTACCCAACGCACCATAGCTTCAGAGATCAAGTAAAGCGCACTCTGACAGCTACGACGTGCCAGGCTGTCTCCCTTAGCCGTGTACTGTCTGTCTTTAATGATATCTAGATAGAAGCTACCCAGCTCAACTGAACAGAATTGCATTAACTTCTGTGTTACCACGTGGAAGTTATACTGTTCGTAAGCTTCAAGCAGCTCCTCTTGCAGTGCAGCGGCGCGGCGCACAACCCAACGATCCAGCGCAACCATATCTTCAACGGCCACGAGATCTTTAACAGGATCGAAGCCATTGATGTTAGCAAGCAGGAATCGTGCAGTATTACGAATACGACGATAGGCATCGGCGCTACGTTTTAAGATCTCATCAGAAACCGTCATCTCACCGCTGTAATCGGTCGCAGCGACCCATAGACGCAGGATATCGGCACCTAACTTATTCGTCACAGTTTGTGGCGCAATAACATTACCGATAGATTTTGACATCTTGCGGCCGTTACCATCCACGGTAAAACCGTGAGTAAGCACTTGCTTATAAGGTGCTTTGCCATTCATAGCTGTCGAAATCATCAATGAAGACATGAACCAGCCACGATGCTGATCGCTACCTTCTAAATAAAGATCGATCTCATGACCCTGATACTCGGGACGTGAGGCTACAACCGACGAGAAAGAAGACCCTGAGTCGTACCATACATCCAATGTGTCTGTCACTTTACGGTACTGATCAGCTTCATCACCTAGAAGCTCTTGAGCATCAAGATCCCACCAGGCTTGAATACCTTCCTGTTCGATCTTATTGGCAACACGCTCCATCAAAGAGGTGCTGTCCGGGTGTAACTCTTCTGTTTCACGGTGGACAAATAGGGTAATTGGCACGCCCCAGGTACGTTGGCGGGAGATACACCAATCCGGACGATTCTCAACCATCTTCTCGATACGGCTCTGGCCCCAATCCGGGATCCACTGAGTCTGTTCAATCTCACCAAGCGCCTGCTTTCTCAATCCTTTTTGATCCATAGAGATAAACCACTGTGGCGTAGCTCTAAAGATGATCGGAGTCTTATGACGCCAGCAATGCGGGTAACTATGCATGATATTTTCATGCTTGATTAAGGCACCCTTCTCTTCGAGAAGCGCTACGACATTGCCGTTAGCCTTAAACACATGTTGACCGGCAAATATCTCTGTATCAGCCTTATAAACACCATTATCACCGACAGGGTTAGCCACTTCCAGACCGTACTTCTGTCCGACAACGAAGTCATCCTGACCATGACCAGGCGCCGTGTGTACAACACCGGTACCCGAATCAACGGTTACGTGGTCACCTAAAATAACCGGTACGTCAAAGTCATAGAAAGGATGGTTAAATCGCAACAACTCAAGCTCTTGCCCTTTGACCTTACCTAGTGCCTTATGAGACTCGACGCCATAACGCTCCATGCAAGACTCTACCAGCGCATCGGCAAGGATAACTGTAGAGGTAGCGCCATCTTTTACAAACTCAACCAAAACATAATCAAGCTCTGGCGAAACAGATAGGGCTCTGTTTGCCGGCAATGTCCACGGTGTCGTCGTCCAGATAACCATAGATGCAGAACCTGCGCAGTCCTGCACATTAAATTTAGCAAGTAAGGCAGCTTTATCTGCAGCAGCGAAAGCGACATCGATAGCCGGAGACTTCTTATCTTCGTATTCAACTTCGGCTTCGGCCAGAGCTGAACCACAATCCGTACACCAATGAACCGGCTTAACACCTTTATGTAAGTGGCCACTATCGATCACTTTAGCCAACGAACGAACGATATTCGCTTCAGTATCGAAGTCCATCGTAAGGTAAGGCTTATTCCAATCGGCAAAAACACCTAAGCGAATAAAGTCATCACGCTGACCGTCGACCTGCTTAGCGGCATATTCGCGACACTTTTCACGAAATTCAGCTGCCGTTACTTTATGTCCCGGCTTACCGACTTTCTGTTCGACCTTTAGCTCGATAGGCAAACCATGACAATCCCAACCAGGAATATAAGGTGCATCGAAACCAGATAGTGTTTTAGATTTTACAATAATGTCTTTTAGGATCTTATTGACTGAATGGCCTATATGAATGCTGCCGTTCGCATAAGGAGGGCCATCATGTAAGATAAAAGGCTTACGGCCAATACGGCTATCACGGATCTGTTGATACAGCCCATCTTCTGTCCAGGACTTCAACATCACTGGCTCACGATTAGCCAGATTACCACGCATCGGAAACTCAGTTTCCGGCAAATTCAAAGTAGATTTATAGTCGCTCATTGATCCTATACCGTTAATTTAGCCAAGAGGCTTAGCCTGCATCGCAGCCAAGCAGAGCTTTGGCTTTGTTAGCGTCATTGTTAATTTGTTTCTTCAGCGCTTCCAGTGATTGGAATGGCTGCTCATCTCGAATCTTTGCTACCAATTCGACTTCAACAGTTCGCCCGTACAGGTCACCGTCGAAATCAAAAAGGTGTACTTCTAATTGGCATACTTGGCCATTGACTGTAGGCCTAAAACCTACATTAGCAACACCTTCATAAGTATCGCTATTATCCCAATATAACTTAACGGCAAACACTCCTCTAACGGGAGAAACTTGGCGTTTCAAAGCAATATTGGCGGTTGGAAAACCTAATGTTCGTCCAATTTTTTCACCGTGCGCTACTTTGCCACAAAGGGTAAATGGGTGGCCGAGTAAACGTCTGGCTTGCTCCATCTTGCCTTTGGCAAGTAACTGTCTGATCTCTGTTGAGCTGACTCTTTTATCACCAAGAAGAAAACTCTGGGTACTAACCACTGCAAAGCTGTGCTGTTCACCGGCAGACTTGAGCATATTGAAATTGCCCTTGCGCTGCTTACCAAAACAAAAATCGTCACCGACAACCAGGTACTTCACCCCAAGAGATTCAACCAATAGCTTATCGATAAAATCTTCAGCAGGTAAGTTAGCGAACTTTGCATTAAAGTTAATGCACACTAACCTGTCAATACCCAGTTCTTCGAGTAAGAAGATCTTATCTCTCAAGATACTAAGCCTGGCAGGTGCACTTTCGCCCCTGAACATCTCTTGTGGTTGAGGCTCAAAGGTCATCAATGTCGCCGGAACCTTCAATTGTCGAGCCTTCTTTACTAGCTTCGAAATAACTTCAGCATGTCCACGATGGACGCCATCAAAATTGCCAATAGTGAGAACACAACCATGATGTGCTGGTAAAATATTATGTATACCGCGAATTAGTTCCATTACATTAAATAACTAGCTAGCTTAAGTGGGCGGATTATATACCAGCTGACATGGATAATCAGCAATGATCTTGCTCGCTCTTACATTGAACCACTATTTATAGTCCGGTTTTAATCTTCCAGGGACGAATTCCCAGCAGTATCATGCTCAATAAATAGCTCACAGCCCCTAAGCCAATCAGACCTAAGAGTGATATTGCCCTTTGCGAAAACACTTGTTGCAGCCAGGTATCCTGACCGGGTAAAAACTGTATTAATACAAGTGTCATCACTAAACAAGACAATAATGTTTTTAAGAAGAAGAGTCCGGTTTGTCTGTTTACCCGGTAAACGTTAGCTTTATGCAGGCCGCGATAGAGTAAACTTGCGTTCAGCAATGCCGACAGGGAGGTCGCAATAGCTAAGCCAACATACCCAAATGGAATTGCAAAGATGACGTTAAACACCATGTTACTCACCATAGCTATGATGCCATACCTAACCGGCGTTTTAGTGTCTTGCCGAGAATAATAACCGGGGGCCAGCACTTTAATCAGCATGAAACTCAACAAACCACTGCCGTAAGCCATCAAACTATAGGATGCCATCTCCACATCATCGATAGTGAACGCACCACGCATAAACAGAACCATTAACATAGGCTTGGCAAGGATGATCAAGCCACACATTGCTGGCATGCCAAGTAATAATATCGCTTTCACTCCCCAGTTCATGGTCGTTTCAAAGCCTTTACCCTCATCATTGACATGTTTTTTAGATAATGCAGGCAAGATCACAGTAGCAATAGCGATACCAAACAAGCCTAGGGGGAATTCGAGCAGACGATCTGAATAGTATAACCAGCTGATTGAGCCGGTCATCAGGTAGCTGGCAATAAAGGTATCAAACAATAGATTTATCTGAGAAACCGATACCCCGAAAATCGCAGGAATCATCAAGGTTCTTATTTTGGTGACGCCAGGGTGATTCCATCCCCAAGAAGGTTTAACAAGGGCCTTCTCTTTAAGTAAAAAAGGCAGTTGAAACAGAAACTGTATTAAACCACCAAAAAATACCCCTAATGCCAGACCGATTTCTGGCTGCTCAAGTTCAGGTGCAACAAACAGGGCAGCGCTGATGATCGCAATGTTTAAGAAAACGGGTGTAAAGGCTGAAACGGCAAATCTGCCTCGAGTATTGAGGATAGATCCAGCCAGCGCCGTGAAGGTGATAAACCACAGATAAGGAAAGGTGATTTTTAACAAGAAAGAGGCAAGTTCAAATTTAGCACCGCTGGGTTCATCATTAACCCAGGCGACGAACCAACCATTACCAAACAGTGCAATGATAACAGGCGAAGCAAGCACACCGACTAGAGTGACAATACTGACCAGTACCCCTAATGTCCCGGTAACTTTAGCGATGAGCAGACGAACCTCTTCATCGGATTGCTTCTGCTGATACTCGGTGAATACAGGTACAAATGCTTGCGCAAATGCGCCTTCGGCAAACAGACGCCTTAAGAAGTTAGGGATTTTATTCGCCAGGATAAACACATCGGCACCGCTCCCCGCTCCCATTAGGTTCGCAATCACAACATCTCTGACTAAACCTAAAACACGAGAAACTAAGGTCATTGCACTAACGATAATGCCTGACTTAATTAATTTTTTACTCAAAAAACCCCCTGAATGGAGCCGAAAACTTCAGGCGAGTAGTCTCAAAAAGTTGATTTTCCCCCTGTCACCTTCCAACAATAGCTGCTAGAATTGCGCATCATATTACACGAGTTAGGTTGAAGATAGCCAAGTTGGTTGGATTAATTTATCTTTAGGATAAAGATTCAATCATTGTCATTGACAAAATGACAAAAATAGGGCATATTCCCGACCTTTAAAATATCTAACCCTTTTAGGAGTTGCACCTTGGCTAATAGCAAGTCTGCAAAGAAGCGCGCGCTTCAATCTGAAAAGCGTCGTCAGCATAACGCTAGCCGTCGCTCAATGTTACGTTCATACGTAAAGAAAGTTATCGCAGCAATCAATGCAGGCGATCACACAGCGGCTACTGAAGCATTTAATGCTGCACAACCAATCCTTGACCGTATGGCGACTAAAGGCCTTATTCATAAGAATAAAGCTGCACGTCATAAGGCACGCTTGAACACTAGAATCAAAGCACTTGCTGCTTAATTTTAGATTTAGCGTTTAAAAAACCGGCCTAGGCCGGTTTTTTTATATCTGTTTTTTGCCTTTAGCCGGGATATTCAAAATTCAGGCACAAAAAAAACTGACAAAATCAGTTAACTTTGTCAGTTGAAGATGAATAACATGCCTAATGGCAGTAGATATTATTCAGCAGCTTGATAATTTCCGACACCTCTTTACTCTTCAGAGAGTAAAATACGGTTTGAGCTTCCTTACGGGTCTCGACCAAATTATCTTTACGCAGCCAGGCTAAATGTTGAGATAAAGCAGACTGGCTTAACCCCAATTTCTTGTTCATTTCACCTACACACATCTCTCCTTCACTAAGAAGGTAACATAGGATAAAGAGACGGCGTTCATTCGCCAAAGCTTTCAACATCACAACGGCATGATCTGCCCGTTGCTGCATTAATTCAATATTCATTACTCGCAAATTCTCCTAAAACAATCCCCGCCACTAATATAGCGTTGCCTTACAGATATAGTCGGGACATAAAGCACACTTTTTGCTAGATTGTTTTCAAAAGTGGGACATAAGTAATAAAAACAAAGGAAACTTATGAAAATCTATCGTCGTACTCTGCTCATTAGCCTATTTTTCACTGGGTTAATTGGCTGCCAACACATCCAGTTAGAAGAACCAAATGTAAAAATAACCAAACAGTTACAGCAAAGCGCATTAAACTCCCCTCTCGCTTATGATCTCGTGGAATCTCTCACAGTCGAAGTTGGCCCGAGACTCGCGGGAAGCGAAAAAGATCTTCTTGCCGTTCAGTGGGCTGAAAATAAGTTAAGCCAACTGGGCTTCGATAAAGTCTATAAAGAAGCCGTTCAAGTTCCCGTATGGTCCAGGGGAGAGGCTAAAGCCAAAGTGATCTCGCCTTTCTCACAACCTTTAGTGATCACAGCATTGGGGGGAAGTGTTGCCACCCCGAAAGAGGGCATTAGAGCCTCTATCGTAAGATTTGACACATTAGAATCATTAAAGCTTGCTGATAAAGGTGATGTTGAAGGAAAAATTGTCTTTATTGATCATATTACCGAACGCCATAAGACAGGCAAAGGCTATGGTAAAACCGTGGGCGGACGCTCCAGGGGAGCTATTAGCGCATCACAGAAAGGAGCTAAAGCTATCGTCATCCGCTCCATTGGCACCGACCATGACAGAATGGCGCATACAGGAATGATGAGGTACAAGGATGGCGTTGCAAAGATCCCTGCAGCGGCGATGTCGAATCCGGATGCCGATCTTATTAATCAGATTTTGAAACGAGATCCGAATGTTGTACTCGATCTCTTTATGTCATCACAAAGCCATGGCTTTGCGACCTCTTACAATGTTATTGCAGAGGTTACCGGCGACAGCAAACCTGATGAGATAGTGCTAATCGGTGCCCACTTAGACTCGTGGGATGAAGGCACAGGCGCAATTGATGACGGAGCCGGTGTTGCCATAGTCACGGCGGCGGGCAAGTTAATTCAAGACCTCCCTCAAAAGCCTGCGCGAACCGTTCGTGTGGTACTTTATGCCGCCGAAGAGGTCGGCCTTGTGGGCGGTAAAGCTTACGCCAAAGCCCATAAGCATGAGCTGGAAAAACATTACATTGCTGCTGAGTCGGACTTTGGTGCGGGTCGGATTTACCAGATAGATTTTAGGGTAAACGAGAGTGCCTTAGAAGCGATACAAGCGGTCAGCAGTCCTATGGAAGACAATGGGGTTAAGTTAGGTAGTAATACAGCTTCAGGAGGGCCTGATGTCTCCATGCTACCAAAACAAGGTGTTCCAGTAGCCTCACTCAGACAAGATGGTCATGATTACTTTGATTACCATCATACGCCAAACGATACCTTGGATAAAATCCACCCGATGGCATTGCAACAGAACGTCGCAGCCTACGCGCAATTTGCCTACCTGATGGCCCAGTCAGAAGTTGAACTCAGGCCCCTTACAGCCGGGTCCAACCTCAAGCCGGTTATAATAGAAGCAAAATAAGCAAGAGTCTGGCTTCTCATTAAAAAAAGCAGCCTAAGGCTGCTTTTTTAATCCTGAATATAAATAATCGACTATATTCGACGGCTTATATTCAACTTTTTGTATTAAAGAAGGCATTCCATACTGAAAGCTGTTAACTACTGTTCCTCTCGCTTGAAAACAGGCGCCAGTGCGGTCGACTCGGCTTCACAGTAGTAATAACCTGCAACATCAAACTCGATTAGCCCTGCGAGGGTTTTAATATCGTTATCCAGGATGTATCTCACCATCATGCCTCTGGCACGTTTAGCAAAGAAACTTATCACCTTATATTGACCATTCTTTCTATCTTTAAAAACAGGAGTGATCAAGGAGCCCTTTAGTGACTTAGGTTTAATAGCCTTAAAATACTCGTTAGAAGCCAGGTTCACCACAATCTCATCGCCCTGTTCCGATAGAGCCAGATTAACCTCATCGGTTATCACATCTCCCCAGAACTGATACAGGTTCGTCCCTTTGGTGTTGGCTAGCCGGGTCCCCATCTCGAGGCGGTATGGCTGCATCAAATCTAATGGTCTGAGTAAACCGTATAAACCAGAGAGAATTCTGAGGTGTTTCTGTGCGCGCTCAATACTCTGCGGAGATAAAGTGTCGGCATCCAGTCCGGTATAGACATCACCACGAAATGCATAAAGGGCTTGTTTGGCATTATCAGTAGAAAAATCCCGACTCCAACTTGCAAATCGGGCCGCGTTTAAACCGGCAATCTTATCGCTTACCTTCATAAGTGATGCTATATCAGATGGGGTTAGCTTACGGCACTCTTCGATAAGTTGTTCACTATGTTGAACCAGTTTAGGTAAAGTATGCTCGCTTGTGCCTGCTTCATTTTCATAATCTAATGTTTTTGCTGGTGAAACTAAAACTAACATCCCTTATCCTCTAATATCTCGTCTGGGCTTATCATACCCAGAGCCCCATAAAAAAACCACGCTAGTTCGCGTGGTTTTTTAGATTGTGCTAATTCATTCAACCGAACGTCAGCTCAATAATATTGTACTCGGTTTTACTCTGGCGAAGATTCTGCTGAGGTATTTTCCTTCATCACCCATATCCCCTCTTCCAGCTCGTCAATTTCAGGGAACTGACTGCTGTCAAAAACCGGAGTTAAGCCAGCTTTAACCTGACGCTCATAATCTTTAATCACTGCAAAAGCGACTTTAGATAACATAACTATCGCAACAATATTAACCAGAGCCATAAGCCCCATAGACACGTCTGCAAAGTTCCAAACCAGACTTAACGAGGCAACAGAGCCAGCCATCACCATAGCAAGCACCAAGCCACGGAAAATAAACAGTACCTTCTTACTTTGAGTCAAGAACATAACATTGCTTTCGGCATAACTATAGTTAGCGATAATCGAAGAGAAGCAAAACAGAATAATAGCGAAGGCAATAAAGTATGCCGACCAACTACCCAGCTCATTGGTTAAGGCCAATTGTAAGAGTCCAATACCTTGCTGACCATCTGGATTATTTAATACTCCGGACAACAAGATAATTGCAGCAGAAGCAGTACAGATCACCAGCGTATCGACAAACACACCAATCATCTGAACAAAACCCTGAGATGCAGGGTGGTTTGGGTTAGGTGTAGCAGAGGCTGCAATATTTGCCGCGCTGCCCATACCAGCTTCGTTTGAAAACAGACCGCGAGCAATACCAGCCATCATAGCTCCCATTGCACCACCGGCAGCCTCTTCCCAACCAAACGCACTCTTAACGATTAATGAGATCGCCGCCGGGACCTGATCGATATTGATCACAAGCACCACAAGGGCAATGACAAGATAAGCCACAGCCATAACGGGAACAATCAGCTCTGATGCTCTGGCTACTTTCTTCAAACCACCGCAAATGATGTATGCAGAGGCAAGCATGATAACAATACCGATTATGGTTTTATCAAAACCAAAAGCATTATTAAGTGCATCGGTCATGGTATTAGCTTGCGCCGCATTGAAAGCAAAACCAAAAGCTATGATAAGTAGAATGGAGAAGATGCTTCCCATCCAACGCTTACCGAGGCCGCGTTCCATATAGTAAGCGGGGCCACCGCGATATTGCCCTTCACTATCTTTAACTTTATACACTTGAGCTAAGGTCGATTCGATAAATGCCGTCGCCATACCTAAAAGTGCAATCAACCACATCCAGAAAATAGCGCCAGCACCACCAACAGTAATAGCAACGGCAACACCCGCCATATTACCTGTACCGACTCGTGCAGCCATTGAAGTACAAAAAACCTGGAATGAAGATATCCCATCAGTCTTGTTGCGCCCTTGAATCACTAATTTGGCACCATGACCAAACATGCGAAACTGAATAAACCCAAGGCGAAGTGTAAATAGTATACCGGCAGCAACCAGTACATATATAAGTACGCTCCCCCACAACAAGCCATTTATGGCATTGACCGCAGATTCAATCGCGTTAATCAGAGTCTCAAACATAATTATTTATTATCCCCATGACAAAAGCGGACTGGCAAAAACTGCCTAGACCGGGTTTGACGTTAAATTTCCTTCCCAATTTGATCAAAGAATGTCGGTGAGATTATCTTTTAGAATTGTCCTTTCATGATTTTTTACATCATGCTCACCAAATTCGATGCAGCAAAATAGCATAGCATGAAAAAATCACCATGTGACACAGATCACATTTAAGCATTTAGATAACACTAGAATCACATGGATAAACAATACTAAGTTACTGTTGTAACTGATTCAACAAAGGATTTACTCGCTTTCTGGCAACATTTAAGAAATTTAATAACTTTACCGAAATAAGATGTAGAACACATTTTTGTAATAAAATTACAAATATAGTACCGAATATGAGCTTTGGTTAACTTTTTGCTTACTATAAATGGGGTTATTTATGTCACAACAGCAAGAGATCAGCGCGTTAAAGAAATTTGTAAGAGCTACAAACTTTCTAGCGACATCGCAAATTTATCTAAAGAAAAACGTACTGCATAAGCGTGCACTTGCACACACAGATATCAAGCCTAGACTACTAGGTCACTGGGGTACTTGCCCTGGTATCAACTTTGTCTACGCTAACGTCAACCGTCTAATTGTTAAAAACAACCGCTCATTCGTCTACCTAGTAGGCCCAGGTCACGGTTTCCCTGCAGTACAAGCTAACCTTTTCATGGAAGGCTCTCTTAGCCATTATTACCCAGATGTTATTCCATACAATGAAGAAGGTATCACTGATATCTGTCAGAAGTTCTCTGCAGCTTATGGTTACCCTTCACACGCTAACCCGGAAGCACCTGGACAAATTCTGGAAGGTGGTGAACTAGGTTATTCACTTTCAGTTGCCTGGGGTGCAGTATTAGATAATCCTGATCTGATTGCAGCTTGTCTGGTTGGTGATGGTGAGTCAGAAACCGGTCCTCTTGCTGCTTCTTGGTATGCAAACCGTTTAGTAGACCCTGCCACTAACGGTGCGGTACTACCAATCGTTCATATCAACGGTTATAAGATCTCTGGTCCAACTCGTATGGGTCGTATGAGTCACGAAGAACTTGATCTTGAATTCCGTGGTCTGGGTTACCACCCAATCATCGTCGATGACGAGCTTGAAGAAGACGTCTACGTTCAGATGGCAAATGCCATGGACAAGTCATATGAGATGATCACAGATATCCAGAAACGTGCACGCAGCGGTGAAGATGTTGTTAAGCCACGCTGGCCTGTCATCTTAATGCGTACCGCTAAAGGTTGGACCGGTACTGCTGAGTACAATGGTAAGAAGCTTGAGGGTAACTGCGAATCTCACCAGGTTATCGTTAACAAGTGTGCTACCGACAAGGGTCATCTAGACGCCCTAAACACTTGGTTAGCAAGCTATAAGTTCGATGAGCTTTACTCAATCAACGATAAAGGCGAGCTAATCTTCGATAAAGAGATCCAGACTCTTCTTCCGCCAAAAGATCTATGTTGTGGCCGTCAACACTTAAGCTACGGCGGTGAAGTGGTTCGTGCTCTTGCAAACCCGGATCTGTCTAAACTCGCTTACGGTGCAGAAACGCCTCGTGGTACACGTGGCCTATCTATGTACAAGATGGGTGAGTGGATGCGTGACGCAATGAAACTCAACCGTGACCAGCGTAACCTGCGTATCTTCAGCCCGGATGAAACTTATTCGAACCAGCTTCAAGCCGTATTCGAAGAGACAGACAGAGCATGGACGTGGCCAATCGAAGAGTGGGACGAAGATATGGCCCGTGACGGTCGTGTCATCGAGCTGCTATCTGAGAACTTGCTTTTCGGTATGATGCACGGCTACACAGTGACAGGTCGTCACGCGATGTTCCCAACTTATGAGTCATTCTCTCAAGTTGTTTCATCAATGGCTGACCAATACTGTAAGTATGTATATGCGAGCCAGGGCGTACACTTCCGTAAGCCGGTACCATCATGTAACGTCGTTCTCTCTTCACTGTTAGAGCGTCAGGATCACAACGGTTACTCACATCAGAACCCATCATTCCTGGGTGCTATGCTTGAGAAACACCCTAAGATTATCTCTGCATATCTACCTGCAGATGGTAACAGCACATTGGTTTACACTGAGCGTGCCTATGCGGATCGTGACAAGCTAAACATCATCGTTGCAGGTAAGAAAGACTTGCCACAATGGTTATCACTTGATGAAGCACGTCAACAGGCTAAAGACGGTGTCATGGTTTGGGACTTCGCATCAGATGACAATCCAGATGTTGTTCTGGTTGGTTGTGGTGATTATGTCACTCAAGAAGCGATGGCAGCTCTGGTATTAATCAGAGAAATTCTACCACGCGTTCGTATCCGTTTCGTCAGTGTTACTGAATTAACCAGCAGCGGTCTTGGTAGCCTCGACTTCCAAAGCAAGCCATGGTTAATGGACGAAGTATTTACAGCCGATAAGGGTGTTGTATTCAACTACCACGGTTACCCGAACACCATCAAGAAACTTGTATTCGATTATAAGGGCAGCGAGCGCTTCAGAATCAAGGGTTATGAAGAGGAAGGTTCAACGACTACTCCATTCGATATGGGTGTTCGTAACGGTACTTCACGTTATCACTTAGTTATTGATATGGCTTACAAGCTATTCCAACAAGGCGTGATCGATGAAACTCAGCATGTTGCAATAACAACCGATATGCTACAGCGTTTAGTTGACCACAGAAACTACATCAAGGCTAACGGTGTAGACCCAATCAGCCTTGAAAACTGGGTATGGACTCGATAGAGAACCAACCAGAAGTCATAAGCTGATAACAGTAAGTGCACTCTTTTAGAGTGCACTTTTTTTTGCCTGAAAAACTATGAATAAACGCTGAAAAATCACTGCTTAGCCAATAATAAGCTTGCTTGAGATCACAAAAGCAATGGATAATATCGCCAGCTGGCAGATAAGCCAAAGGATCCCCTCTTCAAAATGCTAGCCGTGTTTTATCAGATGATAAGACAGCATGGGGAACGGAAAACAAAAAAGGATTTGAGATGATGAACCAAACAGTAAAAGCAATTCTGCTTACTTCAATGCTTCCATTCGCTGCAAACGCAGCACAAGAACTCACCCCCTGGTATGTCGGTGGCGGACTGGGTGTTAACAATTACGAGCCCAGCTGCGACATGAAAACCATGAAGGTCTGCGGTGAGGATGCTCCTTATGCATGGGACGTCTTCGGTGGCTACCTGTTCAACGACTATTTTGGTGTTGAACTCGGTTATCGGGATCTTGGGCGCGCCGAATGGATAGACTATTCTAACAAACTCAATGATGTAGGCGCTAAAGGGATGAGTTTAGGTGTGGTCGGCTTCTGGCCTATTGCTAACCGCTGGAGCCTATCTGTAGAAGCCGGCGCAATGAACTACCTGCTATCAAACAACAAAGAATACGGTAGTGAGTATTATAGTGATAGTGGTGTTGCGCCTTACTTAGGGGCTGGTATCGGGTATAACATCACCGAAAACCTCAAGCTTCAGGCTAAATACCGCAGATATGAAAACCTTGATGAAGACAGATGGAACACCCTTGAGATGGAGAGCAACTACTGGGGACTGGAGCTAAGCTACCGCTTCGGGAAATCTGCTCCAACCGTCCTCGCACCTGTTATTGCAGCCGTTATCGACTCTGATAACGACGGGGTTATCGACTCGCTCGATAAGTGCCCGGATACTCCAGCAACTCATAAAGTCGATGCTAATGGTTGCTCTATCTATAAGCAGATCACCGAACAACGCGATCTGGGCTCAATCTTATTCGCCAACGACTCATCCGTTGTTAAGAGTGAATCTATCGCAAGAATTGAAAAACTTGCTAACTATATGAATAAGAACCCGCAATCTAAAGTGCTTATCTCAGGTCACGCATCGGATGTAGGAAAAGCCGATTACAATATGCAGCTTTCCGATAAGCGCGCAAATGCAGTTGCCGAGATACTTATTAATAAGTTCGGTATCAGCAAAGATCGTGTATCGGCTAAAGGTTTTGGTATAACCAAACCCGTTATCCAAGGTCGTAGCAATGAAGCCAACAAGGCTAACCGACGTATCGAAGCTCATGTGACAGGTGTTAGAAAAGAAGCCTTGATAAAATAACCGGGCTCACATTTATATAAGAAACCGCTACTTCAGTGTGGCGGTTTTTTTATCTGTATCCATATCGACCTAAGAGCTATACTCTCAAATACTCATTTTTGGCTAGTATTATTTAGCAATCTTACGTTTAAAAACCCTTTTTACTGATATTTTACAACTTTCCTGTAATTTTTTTTCATTTATGGTTGGAAATATCATCAAGATCGCTTCTAATACCTGTTGCAAATCACGAACCTTAAGCTGCTTCTTAAGAAGGATGTTATTTTTATGCCTAATACACTCGAACAATTCAAATCAATTACGACTATTGTTGCCGATACCGGTGACATTGAAGCCATAAAGCGTTACCAACCGGAAGACGCAACGACCAATCCATCTTTAATATTAAAAGCAGCTCAGATCCCCGATTATGCTCACCTTATTCAAAATGCTATCGAGTGGGCAAAATCACAGAGTGACTCCTTAGAGCAACAGGTCGAAGATGCCGGTGATAAGCTTGCGGTCAATATTGGTGTAGAGATCTTAAAGATTGTCCCTGGCAGAATCTCAACTGAAGTCGATGCCAGACTCTCTTTCGATAGAGCAGGTTCAATAACTAAAGCTCACAAACTTATTAAGCTGTATAAAGAAGCCGGAATTGATAAATCTCGTATTCTCATCAAACTCGCCTCGACTTGGGAAGGTATTTGCGCCGCCAGAGAGTTAGAGCAGGAAGGCATCAACTGTAATCTAACCTTGCTCTTTAGTTTCGCCCAAGCGCGTGCATGTGCTGAAGCTGGGGTCTACCTTATCTCTCCGTTCGTTGGCCGCATACTCGATTGGTACAAGAAAGACACAGGTCTTGAGTACTCTGCCGCTGAAGATCCTGGCGTTATCTCGGTGACAGAGATCTACAACTACTATAAGCGTCACGGTTTCAACACTGTCGTTATGGGCGCAAGCTTTCGTAATACAGGTGAGATCATCGAACTGGCGGGCTGTGACCGTCTGACTATAGGTCCGGCGCTTCTCGAAGAGTTAGCAAATTCACAAACTGAAGTCGTGCGTAAACTTGTTCCAACAGAAACTGTTGTTGCTGCAGCAGAGCCGCTGACTGAAGCGCAATTCCGTTGGGAGTTTAACGAAGACCCAATGGCAGTCGAAAAGCTAGCCGAAGGGATCAGAAACTTCGCTATCGACCAAGGTAAGCTCGAAGTCATGCTGAAAGATAAATTGGCCTGCTAGGGAGATTATTAAGATGACCGAACTGACTCAAGGCAAAGCCTGGAAAGCGTTAAAGGCTCATACTGAAGGCTTGGCTCATATGAGAGCACTTTTTGAAAGTGACACTCAACGTTTCGACCATATGTCTACCTCGGCTTGTGGCCTGTTTTTAGATTACTCCAAAAACAGGGCAAACCAGGAGACAATGTCTCTCCTGTTCAATCTTGCAAAAGATGCTCAGCTCGAGTCGAAAATCAAAGCCATGTTTAATGGTGAAATGATCAATACGACTGAGAAGCGGGCCGTGCTACACACTGCGCTTCGTGCAAAGCCTGAACAAGAAATAATGCTTGATGGTGTTAATATTGTTCAAGAGGTGCAAGAGACGCAGCAGCAGATGGAACAGTTCGTCGACGCTGTCAGTTCCGGTAATTGGAAGGGTTACACGGGCAAGAAGATCACCGATATTGTCAGTATCGGAATTGGTGGCTCTTTTCTGGGACCAAAGATAGTTTCACAGGCACTAAGACCCTATTGGAGCAAGCAGCTAAATTGCCATTTTGTTGCTAATGTTGATGCGAGTTCTATTGTTGAGAAGTTAAAACCTCTCAATGCTGAAACCACACTATTCATCATGTCCTCTAAATCATTTGGTACCCAAGAGACACTAACTAATACCTTAAGTGCAAAAGACTGGTTTATCGAACAAGGTGGCTCTCAGGCTGACGTTGCTAAGCATTTCGTCGCTGTTACATCCAATGTAGCCAAAGCCACTGAATTTGGTATCGATGCAGATAATATCTTCCCCATGTGGGATTGGGTTGGTGGTCGTTACTCTCTTTGGTCTGCCATCGGACTCCCGATAGCTTTATTGATTGGGATGGATAACTTCAGAGCCTTGCTAAGCGGCGCAAATGAAATGGATCAACATTTTATTAATGCGCCACTTTCTGAGAATATGCCGGTGATCATGGGTCTATTCTCATTGCTATATGGCAATTTCCATGACGCTCAGTCTCATGTGGTCTTAACTTATGATCATTACTTGAGAGGCTTACCTGCATACTTCCAGCAACTGGATATGGAGAGTAATGGCAAATCTGTGACCTTAGATGGCACAGAGGTCGATCACAGCACAGGGCCTGTTATCTGGGGCGGAGAAGGTACAAACGGCCAGCATGCATACCACCAGTTATTGCATCAGGGAACCGCCCTTATCCCGGCTGACTTTATCATGCCACTTCAGAGCCATAATCCTCTTGGTGAGCATCATGTACAACTTGCCTCAAATTGTTTTGGTCAAACCCAGGCACTCATGCAAGGTCGCTCATATGAAGAAGCACTCAAAGAGCTCGCCGATAGCAAATTGCCAGCTGATGAAAAAAGCGTAATAGCCAAGCATAAGGTGATGCAGGGTAATAAGCCCAGTAACACCATTTTAATGGATAAGTTAACCCCACAGACACTAGGTGCGTTAATCGCCTTATATGAGCACAGAACTTTTGTTCAGGGTGCCATCTGGCAGATAAACTCATTCGATCAGTGGGGAGTCGAGCTTGGTAAGACATTAGGTAATGATGTTCTGGATAGACTCAGTGCTGAAAATAATGCAACTGAACTGGACTGTTCAAGCAATGGCTTGATCAACATGTTCCGACAGAAAAAAATCTAGCCAAAATATCTGCCGTAAAAAAAGCCAGTTTTCACTGGCTTTTTTTTATTCGCTAGCCCATAACTCCAAATTTTCAACTTTTCTTTATAGTTAGCTCTAAAATTAAAAATTAATCGCCACAAAACCTTCATTCCGATTTAACAATTCCGAAACATTCTTCTTGCACACTATTTTAAAAGTGTGGTATTTAATTGTTGAACAAAAAATAAAACAACAGGAGGTTGCCATGAATCGATTAGATTATGGTAGTGCGCTAGATACAGTCGTAGAAAGACCGAGTCGCTCAAGAAGCTCCAACAAGAAGCGTAAATGGCGTGAGATTGAAGCGTTGAAGGAAAAACATCGCTTACTTAAGGAACTTCAAGACATAGATACCAACTTCAGCTGCGAACTCGATAACCTCCTGATGTAAATAAGTTAAAATTCAAATGAAAAGAGCGCTTAAGGCGCTCTTTTTTGTGTCTGGAACACTTATGTAAATTTCCCATGGATGGATGGAAATTTACCTTGTGTCTGGACTTCTAGTAACAAAGAGATATGTCGCTCTTTATATACAAAGAGTCCATGGATAAAAGATATTCCAGACATTTTCATGACATTCCCTTCATCTGACCCATAAGGATATGGGAAATGTCTTCGAAGCGAATGGAACGCTTTAGACCCTGAACGTCATGGATAGAAATTTACCTAAAGTCGTGAAAATCACTCCCTTTAAAAGGTCTCATCATCCGTAATATAATCTCTAAGCTCTTCAAATAGTACATTATCATTATCGCTGAACAAAGGATCGTCGATAAGCTTTAATGAACACAGATCCTGAACATTTCCCCAATCCTTTTTGTCCATCTCCTTGGCCAAAAGTGGAAAGATTATAGTATCTTCATAATTCATATGTTGCTCTTGCAATGCAACATACTCTTTCAGGTCAACCACGAGTTGCTCTCTGGACACAACCACATCACTTAAAATCAAGTTCAGTGTCGTCATCAGAGATGCCGAAGCATCGATCAATTGATGATGTTCTTCCGCTAATTTGTTTGGGCTATCCTCTTGTGAAACTTTTTTCAGATAGTAGTTATAGATAATATCTTCTAAAGGATGATGGCTATGCTCGGCGTAACTTTGCATATACTCAACGACATCCCTGATAAGGTTAAAGTTGACAGCCTCACCTTCGGCTAACTTCCTATATTTAACCTTTAAAACATTTAGCAAAATGGCAATGTGCTTATGATCACTGTTCAGCCTTGCAAGCATAGTTGTCTCCATATCAAGAACATCGTTACATACAATATTAGTAAATAGATGAAATAATACCCAATATATCAAAGACTATTGTTAAATGGATGTGACTAAGATCAACTGAAATAAAACTAAATCAAGAAAGTAGCCCTTAAGAAACGCTGGATTCAACAACACTTTTAACCGTGTTCAACGACCCCTGTAGGCGATAAAAAGCCTCACCCGCCGAATTAGCCTCTTTTAAGTTTCTTTCAACCATAGACGCAAAGTAATCCTCCTGCTCCTCAGTCATGTCTAGTACATGAAAACTGGTTCGGATCTCCGCAGTCATTCCAGTAAGAGCCGCACTGAACTTCTCATCATGCTCTAAAATTGCACCACTGATATTCCCCAGTAGCCCCTGGATCTCCATAAAGACATGCTTCAAAGTCTGCTGTCGTCCAATATCCAACACCCGCGCCTCAAGCCCCTCTACAATAACGGCAATGATATCCCTTAACCTGCCATATAAGACCTCATCATCCAGTGGCATATTCTTTATCAGGAAAGAGACATGCTTGTCATTACAGATAGTCCTGCAGCCAAAGTCATATAAGCGTCCATGTTTATCCAGAAGTTCAAGAATGTTGGCTTCTATGGGGCTGATCTCCCCATGTGATGGAGCAAAATAATGCACTTGGGCATCTCTGATCTCCAAACAGGTATTTAAGTTAAGTTGCTGCATCAAATCAAAAAAGGCATCCGCCAGACTCTGATAATCATTACACAGGAAGCACTGCCTGAAAAACTGCAACACAGCACCATATTGTGACGACTCCGTCATGGATTGAAATGCCATATTTCGTGACATGGTTTCAGCCTGCACCAAGCAGCGCTTTTTTGTCTGATATGATGCAACAGCCTGAACTTTAGCCACCAGCTCCTTCAGCTCAAAAGGTTTAGCAATGAAATCCACTGCACTGGCATCATAAGCTCTGAGACGCTCCTCCAGAGTATTCATGCCAGACACAAATATTACCGCCGTATCTTTACCCGACGCGGTCAGTTCCTGACAGAGTTCGATACCGCTTATATCGGGTAGGTTAATATCCATCAATACAAGATCCGGTGTAGTCGACTCTAAAGCTTCGCGATAGGAGAAGGCGTCATTAAATACCTGAACCCGGTAATCACCATTGATCACCTCCTTGATAAGATCGCAATAGTCCTCATCATCGTCTACAACCCAAACTAATATCTCTTCCATGCTAGATCTCTCCTTGCAAAAATACGTTACGGTTTCGCTTAGTTAGTATGCTCGGCCTACAAGGCTCAAATGGTTAACACTGAGTCATATGCCTACGAAAAACGGATCCCAACCTGTTGCAGTGCAGTAACCAGCTCGTCTAACTCGAATGGCTTATGTAGTACTTTATAAGGCATCTGTGCATTGTTAGTGATGCCTATATCACCGATAAAACCTGAGATTAGCAATACTGAGATAGGCTCCTTCGATGACAGGTCATTGGCTAATTCATAGCCATTTATTCCACCGGGCATCAACACATCGGTAATAAGAAGCTCAATACCATTTAAACCCTCCTTATACTTTTCTCTCACAGCAACCGGATCTGCATAGGCTTCAACATCCATTCCAAGTAACTCACAATAATCAGTCAGGACGGTTAATAACTCCTCTTCATCATCAACAATGAGCACTTTTAATTTATTTGTTACTGTCGGAATCCCCCCCTTTTCATCTGACACTATTTCCTGACGAGCCAGCTTCTTAGCCACTGGAAACCAAAGCCTGAACTCTGTCCCTTGCGAGTCAGATTTAATGACACTCATATAACCCTTAGAACGTTTCACGAAGCCATAGACCATAGAGAGGCCTAATCCAGTCCCTTTACTCTTATCTTTAGTCGTGAAAAATGGTTCAAAGATTTTCTCTAACAATGCTGCCTGGATACCGCTACCAGAGTCGATAACAGAGATAGTGATATACTCACCCGACTCCACATGTGGCCTGCCGGTAATGCCAGGTAAGAGACCGCTGAGGTATGACTTATTGGTTCTTATGGTGATCTGCCCCTCTCCAGACATAGAGTCCTTCGCATTTAGCACCAAATTAATCAGAGCATCCTCCAGATCTCCCCTATCGACATAGATATTGCCAAGATCAGGTTTCACCTCGGTGATTAGTTCAATTTGTGTCGTTAACGACTTGCCGAGTAGCTCCTCAAGCCCTTCAATAACATCATTTACCTCACAAGCCTGAGCACTAAACTGCTCCTGTCTTGAAAACTGCAATAGACGCCGGGTAAGATCAGTCCCCCTTTGACATGCTTTAAACGCTGTTCCCAGATAACGTTCGACCTTATCACCGCTACTCTTAAGTGACATCAATTCAAGATTGCCTTTTAATACCCCCAGAATATTATTGAAATCATGAGCAATACCTCCAACCAACTGCCCCATTGCCTGCATCTTCTGCGTTCTCGCCATCAACTGCTGCAACTGCTTCTGCTCTGTGATGTCCCGGCCGACGAGTGCGAATAAACTGCCGTGTTCACTGCGCTCTTCAAGCGCAACGAGGTGCATGTGCAGTAAGGCAGTTTCTTTATCAGCCTTAGTACATATCAACTCTCCATCGAACTCTGTTCTCGTATTGATCGCATGTAGCAGCTCGCCCTCATCATATCCGCTCGACATACCATCCTTGGAAACTTGATTTTCAAAAAGCAGGGTTATGGGCTTGCCAATAAGTTGAGTTCGAGGGTAGTGGCTGATACTTGTAGCGGCTGCGTTAGCGTACATAATGCTGGGAACACCAAATGAGGAGCGACTGGCTACAAGGATAAGGTCTTCACTATTGCTCACTATGGATTGGAACATCTCACTGTCTATCGATTGCACGACACGACTCTTCGCTCTCTCCTGCCAGTCAACAGTTTGCTGAACAAGCATGCCCATAATAATATCGGACAAGAGATCACTTGAGTCGATAAGGAATGACAACCAAAGCTCGCTCGATGAATGAAAGAAGATCTGAATATTGACATCCTTCGCAGGCCACACGATAAATGATTGCCAACGGTGAACTATGGGCTTCTGGCTTGCAAATGGCCAATCTTTTGCTTCTTTCCATAGTGTGAGGTATCGAACAGGATCACGACACCAACAGGTTGATGAAGCAGGCATATCATCAAAATCGAGACAATTCTTAGGAACAATCAATACCGCTTGAGATTGACTTACATCGGCCAAAATTCTGCATAGTGGTAATAGAATATCTTCGCCGTTGATAAAGCTGGCTTGCAACTTACCAAGCTCAGCGAGTAGCCGGGGCCAAAAGGTGTTGAAATCAGTTTGAGAGAATTCATTAAACACTGTAGAGTCCGTTCCAGTTGTCCTTGTGTCCATTGATTATTCACCAATCATCCAAATTAAGTGGTTGTTAATAGCATAGTTTAGCTTGGCTATTTCGCGACATTATTCGGCATAAAGCTTGTAACTAAATTTAAACTCAATTGAGAGGAGCAGTAGAAGATGACATCTTCAAGATGGATAGGTGCCCATGTCAGTGCAGCTGGTGGAATTGAGAATGCCCCCATCAATGCAAATAAGATAGGCGCTAATGCATTTGCACTTTTCACTAAGAATCAGCGCCGCTGGCAAGCCTCCCCACTGGCTCAAGAAAATATAGAAAAATTTAAGGAAAACTGCAGACAGGCTAATATTCCCGCTAATGCAATATTGCCCCACGACAGCTACCTGATAAATCTTGGTCATCCGGACAATATTCAGCTGGATAAATCGAGGCAGGCCTTCTTTGATGAGATGGATCGCTGTGAACAATTGGGGTTATCCTTACTCAATTTTCATCCAGGTAGTCATCTGAGAAAAATAGAGATCGATGAATGCTTAACGAGGATAAGTCAGTCGATAAATATGGCGTTGGAGCGTTCGACAGGTGTTACCGCTGTCATTGAAAATACAGCGGGACAAGGTTCTAATTTAGGTCATAGCTTCGAACAACTGGCCCGGATTATTGATGGTGTAGAGGATAAGTCTCGTGTTGGTATATGCATAGATACCTGCCACATGTTTGCAGCGGGGTACGATTTGACAACAAAAGCTGCCTGTCATGAAAGCTTTGAATTATTTGACCGCATAGTGGGTAATCAATACCTCAAAGCCATGCATTTAAACGACAGTAAAACCCCGTTAAATAGTCGGGTCGACAGGCATGAATCTCTCGGGCTTGGCCATATAGGTAAAGAGGCATTCAGCTTCTTAATGAACCTTGAGGCAACAAAAAATATCCCTATGGTATTAGAGACTATCAACTCAGATATTTGGGAAGATGAGATAAACTGGCTACGTAGTTTGAGCGATGAACGCTGACAAATGTAAATCAACTAAAGCACTGTAATGGCTACAGTGCTTAAAACAACCAACAATATGCGACAGTCTCTTTATTCTTTTTGAGTCGCTCTACTGCAAACACTTATAGATAACTGCTACCACCCTGGTCGGATCGCCATGATCGACTTGCGACCAAACGATATGCGTTCCATTAAGCTCTTCACCATGTTTCTTTGCATTGAGCTTAGCATCTCTCAATGCAAACTCTCCCCTGCCAATTCCTGTAACCATGGCAAAGCTATCACAATGAGTCACTTCAAAGTCATAGGCTTCATTTATTCGATGGTAAAGTTGAGGCTCATCGCTTGATACGCAAGCACTCAGCGTACAACAACAAAGTAAAGCAATTAAAAGTCTTAACACCCTTTTGGAACCTGTCAGAAAAACCGGGGGAAAAGATATAAAAATTAACAATTCAAGATCGTGAGACAGATCACAGCGAAGGCTAATTGCGAATTACATTCCGTTACACAGATTAAGAGAAGCCTGGCAAGCGAAACACTTAGCTAATCTTATTAACAAACCCGCAAACCGTCGGCAAGCAGCAACAGAATAACCAACACTCATCTCAGCGCCTACAACTTGTTATATACCCAAGCCACTTGGAAATGAAGGATTCAGTGGGAATTTAATGCGCTTTAGGCAAGGCATTGATTGCAGGTAATAGTTGTTCCCTTAGCAAAATCAATAACGCAGAATAAATCACATTAAAACCCATCAACGAAGGCATTGCACGAGCCCACTTCGTTGTTGCAGTAGCTTAAAATGGGATGACCATTCCTACGCCAGTGCGCCTAGAATTGAACTCGCGCAAGGCCTCTGAAACGAGCATTTCCAGGTCGTTTGGGTATATGGGACGAAAAAGAGGCTGATACTCTTTAGATCGTCCCATAAAACCTCATCCTGCTAAAACCTAGAGCACCTTAAACAGATGAGATTTTAACTCTGTAAAATTAGCCTCTAATGTTACTGATAATATCTCTTTGTCAGCGACAGCAGCTAAAGCCGGAGGAAGTGGCACCTCAATGTTTAGCTCGCTTTCAACCACCTCTTTAAACTTAGCAGGGTGAGCCGTCCCCAGGAATATACCTCTCTCATCGTCGGACATAGTCAAGGTTAACGCTTGAGCCGCAATGGCTGCATGAGGCTCAGAAAGATAGCCTGCACGATTTAACTCTTTGAGCGCCTCAGAGGTATCCGACTCGGATAAAGCGACACCGGAGATATCCGATAGAGACCAACCCATGGCATCGACTATCGCTTCCACTCTTGGCCAGTTACTTGGCTCAGCGACATCCATAGCATTAGACATGGTTGCAACGGTTGCATGAGGAAGCCAATCACCCTGGTCTAAATAACGCGGCACAGTATCATTGCTGTTTGTGGCGGCAACAAAGCGTTTAACGGGTAATCCCATCGCTTTGGCAAACAATCCCGCAGTTAAATTACCAAAGTTACCACTGGGAACGGCAATCACAGGCTCTTGATTATGCTCACGTTTAAATTGAGCTACAGCCTCAAAGTAATAACAGATCTGGGCAAGCAGGCGACTAATATTGATGGAGTTAGCCGAGTTCAGATGCAAGCCGTCCCGAACATCGCTATCTTCGAACGCTCGCTTAACTAAGTCCTGACAAGCATCAAAGTCTGACTCAACCGATACCGTGTGTATGTTGTCACCCAGGGTCGTAAACATCTTTTCCTGCAGCAAACTAATCTTACCTTTAGGATACAGAACCACGACTTGGATGTTATCCAAACCAAAGAATGCGTCGGCAACGGCAGCCCCGGTATCACCGGAGGTTGCAGTTAAAATACTAATTTTTTCATCTGAAGCGAGTTCGTTCAGACACTGCGCCATAAATCGTGCGCCAAAATCTTTAAATGCTAATGTTGGACCATGAAATAACTCTAAACAATGCCGTTTATCATCGGCTTTAGCGAGAGAAAGCTGAAAATTAAAGGCTTTCTCAACCAGGGTGTCTACCTTATCCTGACCAAGCTCAGATGATAACCAGGCGCCGAGTATCTTTTTGCATCGTTCAACAAAAGGCAAGGCTAAAAGGGCTTCAACATCATCCAAAACCGGGATCTGCTTCGGAAAAAAAAGCCCTCTGTCTTTCCCCAGGCCTAACTTCAAGGCTTGGGTAAAATTCACCACCTGCTGTGGGTGCTTTAGGTTATACAGTTCCATGATTCTAATACCTTTTTAAAATTCAAATCTTTAATTCAGAGAGCAATGAGCAGTTGGCATACATGTTCGAATAACTAGATATCTTCCGTTGTACGGGCGCCTTGGGCATCTATTCGGCAGATATGGGAAAAGCCCCCTTGCTCTAAGTAATTCTGGTCCAGCCATTCTTGCGCTTTGTTGGCCTTGTCTAAGCTGTCCGTGACAGAAAACAGAGTGGGACCACTACCGGAAATTCCGGTCGTTAGCATGCCTATCTTCGCGAGTGCAGCTCTTGAATCTTCATAACCGGGAATAGCCGATGCTCGATAGGGTTCGGCCAATACATCTTTCAACACCGAGATCGCCATAGTGGGATCTTGACGGTATGACGCATGAACAAATGCACTGAGATAACGGCCAAAATCGATTGCCACAGACTTATCATATTGACTCGGTAATAACTCACGCATTTTGGCGGTCGAGAGTGAGATCCCCGGATAGGCAACAACCCAATACCAGTTCTCAAATGTCGGAATGTCATCACAAACTTTCTCAGGGGTATCTAACATCAACTGCATCCCACCTAAGAAACATGGCGCGACATTATCATAATGAACAGAGCCGCTAATCTTGCCCTCGAACTTCCCCATCAACCTCAGTAAATCTTGCTCATTATAAGGGTGAGAAAAATGTTCATTTAACGCATACAGAGCCGCTACGACGGAGCTAGCACTCGAGCCTAAGCCACTGCCTACGGGAAGGTTTTTCTCTAATGTGAGTAAAAGCCCCTCCTCTCTGCCCAGCTGCTCGAGAAAGAACTCCGCACATTGATAAACAATATTCTCTTGCGGATCTTGCGGTAGCTTCTCAGCCCAGCGACCGGCAAGAGACAGATTGATCCCCTTATCGGCGTCGCAGATACTGACTCGATCGCCGAGCAGGCTGCCATCGATTGGAGCCAGTGCAGCACCGAGTAGATCAAACCCAACGCCGACATTACCCATAGAGGCTGGAGCATATACAGTTAAACTCATAACGACACCTCGACGACTTCACCTTGGAGCAGATTAAACCCGAGCACACAAGCATTCCCCATAGAAGCCGGAACATACACAGTCAGACTCATGAGCTCATCTCCCGTGTCCAGTTTAATGTCCTGAGCAGATCGGCAAAGGCGCCCGCAGCGGTAACATCGGTTCCTGCACCATAGCCCCTAAGCACAAAGGGGATCGGCTGATAGTAACGGCTATAAAATGCCAGTGCGTTCTCTCCACCTTTAACACTATAAAGTGGGTCGCTTGCATCGACTTCAGCTATTTTAACGCGGCAGCCATCATCATCGATCTGCCCCACATATCTAAGGACTTTTCCTTCACTGCGGGCTTTCTCTACCCAGAGAGCGATCTGCTGATCAAGCTTTGGCAGGTTACCCATGAAAGTCTCAACATCACCATCTGCATCAAATGAATCTGGTAACACAGACTCGATGTTAATATCATTTAGCTCTAAATCTAAGCCTACTTCACGGGCCAGAATAAGCACCTTTCTCGCGACATCCATACCACTTAAATCATCGCGAGGATCGGGCTCAGTAAAACACTTATCTCTGGCAATAGCTGTCGCTTGTGAAAGTGTCATCCCCTCATCGAGCATGCCGAATATATAAGAGAGCGAACCGGATAAGATACCATTGAATTTTAGTAACTTATCCCCGGCAAACAATAATTTTTTCAAATTATCGATCACAGGTAAGCCGGCTCCAACGGTTGTTTCGTAAAGGAACTGTCTACGTTGTTTCAGAGCCGTTGCGCGTAATGCGCGGTAATATTCGATATCGCGGGTATTCGCTTTTTTATTGGGTGTGACGACATGCAAACCGGCATTCATCACATCTAAATATTTATCCGATACATACTCACTGGAGGTACAATCAACCAACACAGGATTGAGCAGTTGCTGTTCTTTAGCCCACTTAAGCATCAGGTCCAAGTCACACTCGGCCTGACAATCTGACAACAGGCTCTGCCAGCCACTGAGATCGACGCCTTTGGCATCGAGCAGCATATGCCTGGAGTTAGCAATACCACACACACGAATGGTGATGTGTTGCTGTTTCAGCATTTCAGCCTGCTGCTTTATCTGTTCGAGTAGACCGGCACCAACATTGCCGCAGCCAACTAAGAACACGTCGAGATAATGTTGAACATCGAAAAAGCTTTGATGACAGGCTGAGATCGCATGCTTAGTTTTTCGCTGTTCGATAACCGTCGATATTGAACGTTCGGAGGATCCCTGAGCGATAGCCACGATATTAACTGTCGCTTGAGCCAATGCCTGGAAAAACTTACCCGCAACCCCTTTATGAGTCCGCATCCCATCCCCAATTAACGAGACGATGGCTAATTCATGTCTCATCTCTATTGGTTCAAGAATTTCACTTTTTAATTCCAGCTCGAACTCCAGCTCCAGAGATTCTTTTGCCTTAGCGGCATCTTGAGTCGCCACACAAAAGCTAATGCTATATTCAGAGGAGCTTTGAGTAATTAGAGAGATGGAGATCCCCGAACGCGAGATGGCGCCGAGAGTACGGCTCGCCATGCCCACCATGCCTTTCATTCCGGGCCCCGAAATATCAAACATGGTTTGCTCATCTAAATTCGAGATAGCCTTTACATTCAAGCCACTTTCATCGGCTTCATTAGAAACAAGTGTTCCGGGGGCCTTTGGGTTAAAGCTATTTCTGATATAGCATGGGATATGGTACTGAGCGATAGGTGAGATAGTTTTTGGATGCAATACCTTTGCACCAAAATATGAAAGCTCCATCGCCTCCTGGTAACTTAACTGAGAGAGTAATTTCGCATCGGTAACGACTCGGGGATCGGTATTATAGACTCCGTCAACGTCGGTCCAGATTTCACAACAACTGGCATCCAGGCATGCCGACAATACCGCAGCAGAGTAATCTGAACCATTCCTTCCAAGTGTGACCGTGCGCCCTTCTTTATCACCGGCAGTAAAGCCCGGCATAACCCAGACACGATATTCATCCAGTGCTACTCGATTGAAGCGGGCCTTGCTCGACTCTATATCGACCACGGATTCTAATGGGTCACCCGAAGCAAGAAACAGAGAGTGTGGTTCAAAAACTTTAGAGCTGAGACCTTTAGCAACCATTAATTGCGCCATAAGGGCTGCGGAGAGCTTTTCTCCACCAACAAGAATTTCGGCGCGCACGAAATCGGGACATTCCTTTAAAAGACTGATACCGAGTAATTTGTTTTCCCAGAAGCTAAGTTGCTGAGATAAACGCTCCATTAAAGGAGCTAACTGTTGGGATTGCAAAACTGAGGAGGCATTCTGGTACAAGGAACTGAACACCTGTTCAACACCCGATAAGACAGGTTTGAAATTGCCGCCGCTAACTGCAACATCGACCATCTCAAGCAAACCATTGGTTACCGTCGCCGGTGCCGACAAAACAACGGCAACTGGCTCGCTCTTAGCGGTATCGACCACGATGTCTGCAGCCGTATTAAATCGTTGCCAATTTGCCAGCGAGGTACCGCCAAACTTCATTACTTTCATACTATCTCCTTGTACCACGCTACCTAAGAAACAAAAAAGCCCGCTCCTTGTTATGGGAGCGGGCTATTATTTACATTCTTTCAGAGTGTGTTCAGCCTGCCCCCACGAATATAATCGTGGTGGTTGTAATAATGGTGGTTACAACTGTATTCAGGCAATGCATTTGAAAATCACTTAATCCAAAAGAGTTTAAAATTCGATGGATACAGAATTGCTTTTTTCTTGGGCTGATGTCAACCCCTTATTCGCAAATCTTTTAAAAAAACTCAGTTCGTATCATCGCAGCACCTTATTCACAGGTGAGGAATTATCAGCAGGCAATATTGCAGATATCGAATAAGTTAGCTTGACAACACCACAGATTACGTAAACGTAAGCATTGTATGTAACCAGCTATTAGATAATAGGTTTTTTCTTAACAAACAAAAGTAAAACAACACAGAAATGATAAAAAATCGTGTTCACGACTATGTCCCCACCAACATAGCAAAATAGATGTTTTACTTATTATCATCTACAAAAACAGACGGACTCTACCGCATAAGTTTTGACTAAATATTCGAGTGAGCCACTTAAATATTCTGCTAGATAAAAATCTGTCTCTCTCCGATGCAGGAAAAAATGAGTAATCTAAGGTGAACTCGACCGCATAAGCTGATGCAAATCATCGCCAACAATTAAAAAGCAAGATAGAATGCGCGCACATTCTGAATTGGAGGCGACATGAAAATCACTCAACACAGTGCTGTAAGCATTCACTACCGTTTATCAAACGCAAAAGGCGAATTGATCGAAGACTCTTTTGAAGGCGAGCCAATGCTCTACCTGCATGGGGCAGAAAACATGATCCCAGGCCTTGAGTCTCAACTTGAAGGCAAGGTTGCCGGTGATAAACTTGAGGTGTCTGTTAGCGCTGAAAATGGCTATGGCCCATATCATGATGGTTTAAAGCAAGAAGTGCCATTGAGTGCATTCGGTGATATTCAGGATATCGTTCCTGGTATGCGCTTTATCGCAGAAACTGAAATGGGCCAACGCCCGGTTCAAGTTAAAGAAGTGAAAGATGATATTGTAGTTGTCGATGGTAACCATCCATTAGCCGGTCAATCGCTAACCTTTAACGTTGAAGTTCTTGATGTTCGTGAAGCTACGGCTGAAGAGATCGCCCACGGTCATATCCATGCACATGGTGGTTGCGGATCAGAAGGTGGTCACGAGCACAGTCATGAAGGCGGTTGTTGTGGCGGTTCTGACCATGAACATAGCCATGAAGGTGGCTGCTGCAGCGACAAGCATGATGAGCCAGCTAAAGAAGGCTGTGACGGTAATGGTGGTTGCGGCTGCAGGCACTAACTCGTCAAATCAGATTTAGATGAGACGGTTATTATTTAGTACCAACTCATATTAAATCAATCTAAGCCCATAACACTAAAAATAGTGTTATGGGCTTTTTTTCATCTATAATCCGCTAATGTTTATTCGCGATGGATCGCAGTGATTCAGACAAAGGAATGTTTATGATCGCCAAATCAGTTTATGAAGCCCTACCCTTTAGCTATATCTCCATTGGCACTGCCAGTATATTGATGCTGGAACAGAAAGTGGCAATCTTCTTTGCAATTATCGTATTTGCACTAGGTGCAAAAATCTACGATATGCGCTCACAAAACAGACGTACGGATCCACTTCGAAAACGTAAGGCAGGCAAACTCCCCGCCTCGCTCTATAATTTTGTTCCCTTTATCTATCTATTCACAGCGACACTGGTATTTAAACTATATCCAACTAAGTTTGGCGCAATGTTCGGAACGTGTTTAATGCTTTACTCCCTTTACATTTTAGTTCAACGCTCCTCAAACAGACGTCATAGCATTTCTAACTCACAAAGTTACCCTAACATTTAACCATTAACTTACTCTAATATCAGATGTTTAATCTTTTCTCGCTGCTCAGCTGACATATGTTTCAGATAATTTGAGCAGCGCGTAATGGTCGCAATACTGATTTGAAATTCGCAAGCTATCTGACGCTGACTCATCTCCCCTTCAAGCAATGCCTGAAAAACCTTCAACCGACCAGCAATAGCACTGCGCTCATCTTCTGTCAGTAATAATTCAAACAGTTCCAGCAATGCGTTGTGATCATGGTGATTCACCACTTTCTCTAACACAAGTCCCCATTCAGCTCTCATTCTCACTCCAATGTACTGGCATAGCATTACACGGAGTTTACCAATATTCTAAGAGAATCCAAACCATTTACCTCTGTTTCAGCCAATTTTGAAGTAAACGCCAGACAAATAAACAGTCATAATTTGTTGCATCTTTACATGTAAACGACTGAAAATTAGGATGGTATATCTATATAGAAAAAGAATACAATAGTGGAGCAATGTCACATAACCATAAGAAAACGTGAGAGCAATATAATGAAAAGCAACCTGAAAAAATCCATTTTAGTCTGCATCGCAGGCTCTGTTTTGGCCACTACAGCACAAGCAAACAATTTCAAAGAAGCCGATGATGCCATTCACTATCGTCAATCTGCATTTAGTCTGTTGGCATATAACTTTGGTGACATGGGTGCCATGTTAAAAGGAAAGAAGCCTTTCGATGCTCAAGCCTTCAACCTTCGCGCCGAGAATGTAGCAGCATTATCTAAGCTCCCCTTAGAAGGCTTCATTTCAGGCTCTGATAAAGGGGAAACGGGAGCCCTTGCAAAGATTTGGGCTGAAAAGTCTGATTTTGATGCCAAGATGAAACAACTTCAGCAAGATTCAGCCGCTCTCGCCATTGCCGCTAAGTCGGACGATAAGAAAGCACTGAAACAAGCCTTTATGAAAACGGCTAAGAACTGTAAAGGCTGTCACGACGTGTATAAGAAAGACTAAATTCGAATTAAACTCCACTCAAGACTGAGCAGTGAAAGCTACCTGCTACGGGCAAAGGGCTAGAAGCCCGTTGCTCGTAGCTCGCAGCCCGAAAAAGCATTCGCGGCTAAAGCCGCTCCTACATGGAACGCCGTAGCTCATGGCTAAAGCATCTCGATTATCGGCCAGATCAAATAGTTAGTTACCACCCCGCCTACGGCCATCAACAAGACCAGAGCCATCAGTAACGGTTTAAACGTTAATTCTACATCCAGCTTCCCCGGCATCTGCTTATAACCACTAAGCATAGGGCGCACAAGCTTGTCCCCTTTCACACCATGAAAAATCACAGCTAAGACGTGAACTGCCGCAAAACCGAGCATGACATAAAAGATTTTTTTATGTAGCCAACTCATCGAGGCACCGGTTTCGCTGGAAACAAATGAATACAAAGGCCCTTCTGTGAAAATTTCATCGGTAGAAAACAGTCCGGTTGAGAGTTGCATTGTCACTAAAGCAATCAGTGCCAGTACCATATACCCGCCCAATGGATTATGACCTATGCTCGCCGATACGCCTTGATGCTTAGTATACTTTACATAGCCTAAGACGGTTTTAGGGTGTTTTATAAATTGACTGAAGCGAGCGGTATCGCTACCAACGATGCCCCACACCAAACGAAAAATAATGAAAACCATAAGGCAATAGGCCAGCACCTGATGCCACTCCATCTCTCCTGCATCGGCGGTCCACCAAAGCCCGCCTAACAGGGCTATCATTCCCCAGTGAAAGATCCTAACAGGGAGATCCCAGACTTTTATTTTTGTTTGCATTTTCTGACCTGAATTGAAATTCGATGAACGACGTTTATGAATAGTGTGGTTGATGATATTTGAAGCAGTTTTGTGAGGCAAATATAAAAAGTAACTAAAGTTATCTATTCGAATATGAGCCTGTTTAAGTTCCTTTTCAAGCGTTTTATCCGAGTTATTTTCGAAAATTGCTTAAGTGATCAAATAAAAAGCGAACGGGTTAAAACAGCTAAAAAAACGTGATTTAGATCACGACTTTCGTGGGGGATATTGGTAGTCTGAATTCAAGGAAACAACAAAAGGTTCGACATATGACAAAGATTACAAGCAAACACCTTGAAGTCACTGCCCTTATCCGCGAACGCATAGAAGCCCGTCTAGAGAAGCTCTCCAGACATGATGTGCAGTTGATTAACCCTCATGTAATCATAACTCAAGAGAAACAACTTTTTAAAATTGAAGCTTCCGTAGGTATCCCGAATAACACGCTTTTTGCTCAAGCAAAACATGAAGATCTTTATAGCGCGATTAACGCGATGGGGCAAAAGCTAGAGAAACAGTTGAACAAACTCACCCATAAGTCAGAAGCGCAACGAAATGCCTCACATAAACGTCAAGAGGAAGCGCCAGAAAAGGATTCTGATCTGGATTTAGAAGAGGAATACGCAGCTTAATATGCTGGTAACCGGCGGAGCAGAGTGTTCCGCCGAGAAATCACACATGAAACGCTTCACCATGCTACGCTTATATATAGGGTGAAGTTTTAAAGATTCATTATTCAAAAGGAGCCCAGAGCAGTTTTAAGTTTTTATACAGGCGAGCATGAAAACCCCAGATGCCACTTTTTGTAAGTGAGGCATAAGGACACTAAGCTGACAACAGCAATCGCGCCTGAACATATAACGCTGGACCGAGTGCAAACCTAGAGATCTCACTTCCCTTATGAAGAGGTCATGAAGTAACAGATATAGGTTTCGAAAACTAAAAGGAGCGATACCAAATAGTCGTTTTAGTTTCACCCTTTGTAAGATATCTTTGAAGATAAATGTTAGACGTAAGATGTTAGATGTTAGATGTTAGATGTTAGATATAAACTTATACACAGGCGGACTATAGACCGATACGCAGCTTTAAATAAGCGATGCAACCGGACATTAGCTGACAACAGCAACTCCGCCTGAATTAAACCGTTAAACAGACCGGAACCTGATATCCAGCTTCGCTTTTCAAAAGTTAATGAAGCATATGATCCGGGTCCCAAGCACTAAAAGGAGGATTTTGCAGTTTGGTTTTTTTATTTTGCTCCACCCAAAGCGCACCTCAGGTGCGCTTTTTTATGCCTATAAATCACTTTTAAATTCTCATTTTAACCCCTTCCCCCTTAACCCTCATCCAACTTGATTCTCGATTATCTGAATTAGTCGTTGACACTAAAGAGCTCCGGCTTTACTTTGATAGTGATGACATTACATAACGTTCACTTTTTTACTTTCTTTTTTATTCCACCCATCTCGGGAGGCGGAATTTCGGTGTAAAAACGAAAGTAAAAATTCCAAAGCCTCCCACTAGGGAGGCTTTTTTGTAACAGAATTTGGTTAAGATATTGAGGACAGCATGAACAAACCACAGCCTTTGAACCATACACGTGAACAGATAACTGCACTAGATAAAGATCTGTTGGCACTTCTGGCTAAGCGACGGGAACTGAGCCTCGATGTTGCCCGCAGTAAAGAGGTCGATATTCGGCCAATAAGAGATACTCACCGGGAAAAAGAGTTGCTGGCTAGGCTCGTCAAGCAAGGGCGGGAACAGGGGTTAGATGCACACTATGTCATCTCTCTCTATCAGAGTATTATCGAAGACTCAGTGCTTAACCAACAGGCCTATCTTCAGGGCCGTGCTAATCCGGACACTCAAAAGCAACAATATTGTGTTGCTTACCTTGGCGCCAGAGGTTCCTATTCATATCTTGCAGCCAACCGCTACTGCGATAGACGTCAGGTCGACATGCAGGACCTTGGCTGTAAAAGCTTCGATGAGATTGTCCAAGCGGTTGAATCCGGCCATGCTGACTACGGGTTTCTGCCTATAGAAAACACATCATCTGGATCGATTAATGAAGTTTATGATGTACTTCAGCATACCAGTTTAGCCATCGTTGGTGAGACCACCATTGAAGTTGGCCACTGCCTATTAGCCAAGGCGAGTAGTAATGTCAGTGAAATTAAGACGGTATACGCTCACCCTCAACCAATTAGTCAATGTAGCCGCTACCTGAGCCAGCACCCGGATTTTAAACTCGAGTATTGCTCCAGCAGTGCTGAGGCGATGGAAAAGGTCATAGAGAGTGGTGATCCGACAGTAGCAGCAATTGGCAGTGCCGAAGGCGGTGCACTCTATCAATTAGAAGCGATTGCCCAAGACTTAGCGAACCAAAAGATTAACCAAAGCCGTTTTATCGTCGTGGCCAGAAAAGCCATAGCCGTTCCCGAGCAGCTTCCGGCAAAATCGACACTAATCATGGCTACAGGCCAAAAACCTGGCGCCTTGGTCGAAGCCTTGTTAGTCCTTAAAGCCCATAACCTTAATATGAGTAAACTCGAGTCTCGCCCTATTCCCGGCACCCCATGGGAAGAGATGTTTTATCTGGATCTCGATGCTAACCTGTCCAGTGAATCGATGCAGTCCGCATTAAAAGAACTTGAACGTATCACCCGTTTCATCAAGGTATTAGGTTGTTACCCTTGCGAAACAGTTAGCCCTACTCAGCTTTCAAATAGTCAGCTGATGATAGAGCCCGATACCAGCCGCGCCGAACATACTAACGAACTAACAGAGCTGTCAGCTATCGCCGCAAACGAGCAGATAAGATATTGCAAGAAGTATAAACAGGACGCTACGCGTATTACCAGCGGTCAATTAGACATAGGTGATAAGCAGTTTGGCGCAATCGCGTTAATCTCATTACCACAAGATAGTGCCCTCTATAGCCAGAAGGCAAAATCAATAAAAGAAGCAGGATTTCAGGCTGTTGTCCTGGAGGGCTTATCAAGACAACAAGATGCAACAGTCAACGTTATCGAGTTCAAAAAAGCGCTGCACCAATTTGATCTCGAATGCATACTCTCTATCGAACATGAAGCCGAATTAAAACTTGCGACCGAGCATGCCAGCATTTTACTGGTATCGGGAAAGCAGATGAATAATCAAGCCCTGCTTAAACGCATCGGATCGTTACATATTCCTGTGATTTTAGAGCGAAACACCATGGCAAGCGTCGAAGAGTTCTTAGGGGCTGCGGAGAGTATCCTGGCAGAAGGAAATCAGCAGGTTATCTTGTGTGAGTCGGGTGTCAGAACCTTTAATGATTCGGTTATGCCATCGCTGGATTTGGCTGCATTAGTGGACATCAAAGCGATAAGCCACTTGCCGATACTGGTAAATCCAAGTTATGCATCGACTGCTGAGACGCTCTCTTCACACGCTAATGCTGCAAAGCACCTTAGTGCCGATGGTCTAGTCCTCAACTTCTCATCAGTTGCAGACGCCTTTGCAGAAGAGTTGATCACTAACGGGGACATTCTCAGAAGCTTATACCAATAAATATTGGTCAAAAAAAAAAGAGGACTGCGGTCCTCTTTTTTTTGTATCTGATTTTAGGCCGCTATATGGCAACACCGTCGGTTAAATTCAACCAACCTTTCAATATTCGATGGAAAAACCAGAGTGTAGCAATAAGGTAGATGATTGCGCTCAGCCAAATTTGTGATAAAGAAAAGCCCACCCCTCCTAACACCATAAAACCGATTGTCGAGCGTCTCTGCCAGCGAAGATGAGAGCTGACTAATGCGCCGGCTGAGGATGACTTCTGGCCAAGATTAATGATAAGCCCCAATAAGGTAGGAAGGAAAAGAAGCGGAAATGCGGTCATTAACGCATACAATAGATGCGCTAAGCTTGGATCGTCTATGGCTAGTCTCTGAGAGGTTGTCGATATCATAGATAAGCTCCAAAGTGACAAGGTATGCAAAAAATCAGATAACACTCATCTTTAACAATACGTTGTCACTGGCCATAGCGCAAATCTACAGATATAAAATACTTAACCCTTTACAAGGCTAACGAGATATCCGACTTCATTTTTGTAGAGCAAGCAAGTACATAGCCTTGTGCTATTTCATCAGCTGTCAGTGTCATTTGACTGCTCGATTCTGTCTCTCCCTCCAGCACCTGGCACTTACACGCACCACAAACACCCGAACGGCAAGCTGCTATGATTGGTAACCCTTCGGCTTCAATCCCTTCAAGCAAGCTTTGATCTTGGCTCATACTTCTGCGACGCTCGCCTATGCTGAGCATAAAATCTGTTTGTTCTGACACTGCACCAGGAGCAGCCTCAGAGGTTACAGCTGCGCCACCGAAACTCTCTTGGTGGTACATAGACATATCGAAGCCTATCTCTTCTAAGAGAGACTTCACCCCGTTCATAAAAGGTTCGGGGCCACATACAAAAATAGTTCGCTGGTGAAAATCTTCGACCAAGCTCTGGAGGTTACCGGCATTGATACGACCAGACTCACAGGCTAATGTACTCTCTATCTGATCTGCACCTGACTCTAGGATCAAACTTAGCTTGAAAGCTGGGTTATTGAGACTAATTCTATCTAAATCGGACTTAAAGATAAGGTCCTCAGGACTCTTAGCACAATGCAGAAAGGCGATGTCGGCCCCAACCTGAGTATCAGTTAACCAACGAGACATAGAATACATAGGCGTGATACCACTGCCGGCACTCAGGAACAGGAATCTGTCGGCTTTAATATCAACCAGGTTAAATACGCCATCGGGCCCGGTTGCAGTGATGGTATCACCCACATTGAGTGAATCGGCTAAATGATTCGATACAACCCCGCCTTCGATACGCTTAATCGTCACGACGATAGAGTAAGGGCGAGAGGGCGATGAAGAGATCGTATAACTACGATAAGTTAGCTGACCATCAATTTCTGTCTTAAAAGTTAAAAACTGGCCAGGCTTAAACTGAAATTTTACCGGTTGAGCACCTTGAAAACGAAAGCTAATCACATCATGGGTTTCGTGCCACTTTTCTACACATAAAAGTTCAACTTCCCCATGTTGCCAACTAGGAGAAGTTAGCTGCAACTCATCAGAATATGGCTTTGAAATTGTGTCGGTAGTCATGACGTTCCCATAAATTTAAATACTATCGAAATAGAGGGCTAAAAATTGAAAAGTTAACTGACCAGCTTGTACCTGTCTCTATGACTGATACAAGGCGTGGTCAGTTAATTCACTTGCAGATTAAGCGACGTTTAACATTGTCTTAAGATCTTCTTCAACGGTCGTTGTATTACGAAGACCAAACTTATCTTCCAATATTTTAAGCAGATTAGGAGTTAAGAATGCCGGAGGAGTTGGACCTGTACGAATATTCTTTACGCCTAATGACAAGAGTGTCAGCAAGACAACTATCGCCTTTTGCTCAAACCATGAAAGCACAAGACTCAATGGCAATTCATTGATCTCGCACTCAAATGCTTCAGACAGAGCGATAGCAAGCTGAATCGCCGAGTAAGAGTCATTACATTGGCCGATATCGAGAAGACGCGGGATACCGTTAACGTCACCAAACTCAAGTTTGTTAAACTTATACTTACCACAACCCAAAGTCATAATAACTGAATCGTCTGGCGCCTGAGTCGCAATATCGGTGAAGTAGCTACGCTCAGCCTTATCACCATCACAACCACCGACGAGGAAGAAGTGCTTGATAGAGCCATTCTTCACGTTCTCAATAACTGCAGGAGCCGCTGCCATCAACGCATTTCGGGCAAAACCTATGGTGATAAGATGGGGGATCTCATCATAGGTGAAGCCGTCAAGTTCTAATGCTTTTTCGATAACCTGAGTAAAGTCATCACCCACTAAATGAGTCACTCCAGGCCAGCCAACGATACTACGAGTGAAGATACGATCTGCGTAGCTACCTACGTTCGGATCGATAATACAGTTAGAGGTCATAACTACCGCACCAGGGAAGTTAGCAAACTCTTTCTGTTGGTTCTGCCAAGCACTACCATAGTTACCCACCAAGTGTGGATACTTCTTAAACTCAGGATAAGCCAATGCGGGTAACATCTCACCATGAGTAAAGACGTTGATGCCCTTCCCTTCGGTTTGCTTAAGGATAAGTTCAAGGTCGACCATGTCATGGCCAGAGACCAGGATAGCCTTACCTTTTACTGCAACTGTGTTCACCTGAGTAGGCTCTGGGTGGCCGAAAGATGCTGTCTCACCTTCATCCAACATTGCCATCACTTTGTAGTTTAACTGGCCAATCTCCATTGATGTAGCGAAAAGCTTATCGACATCAACTGAATCTTCACCAAGGAAAGCCATAATTTCATGGAACTGACCTGCAACCTCATCATTCGTCTGACTAAGAACGCGCGCATGCTCCATATAAGCTGCGGCACCTTTCAGGCCGTATAAACATAAGAGGCGCAGACCCAAAATATCTTCATGAACGTCGCCACGATTCGGAGCAGCTAATGCAGCCTGAGTGATCATCTCTGGCTTTGAAGTGGCTAAAATTAATTGCGCTGGAGCACTCAATTCTGCAGGGGTAACACCTTTAGCGGCACATGCAGTCTCATAAGCATCTTGCAAACGGCCACGGTATGCGTTTGCTTGCTCAACATACTCGACGAGTCTGGCGTCATCAAAGTTAACGTTGGTCAAGGTTGCAAAGAAGGCCTTAGGAACGAAGGTGTCGATTTCATGGTCGATAATATCGAACTCACGAGCCTTTACCGCGTAGGCTGATACACCTTGAAGTACATAAATAAGTAGATCTTGTAGATCGGAAGTTTCGGCAAGCTTTCCGCACATTCCTTGAGAATAGCTACAACCATTTCCTGCTGGGGTTCTAATTGTTTGTTCACACTGAATACAAAACATTACGACTGCTCCTGTTTTTAATCATGCTTTTTATTTGCATGTTTTAGGCGATTATAAATCCATTAGTGCCAGCTTCGAAGCAATATTAATTTTAATGATGAAAACTATGAAGTAGATCAACTTCTCAATTAACTAATAAAGTCAGAGAATAATTAGTTAAGCAGGAGATAGAAAAGGATATGGACTCGTCACATTGATAGAAAATTAAGGCTAAAATATCAGGGATTTAAAATATAAATGGGAGCCAACGCTCCCATTTTATACAAATTCAATCAGGCATAAATCTAGTCAGTCTTCATATCATTAACCGATTGCAGCATGGCTCGGCTCTCACGCTGGAATTGAGGAGCAAAATCTCCAAACCATTGCGCCACCTCTTCGAACTGAGAAACAAATGCTTCGCGGTCACCTGATTGCAACAGTGACAGAGCCTGGGAGTAATTATCTAAATAATCCCTGATAGCGTTAAGACTCTCTTTTTGGGCAAATATAATATCCGCATACAGTTCCGGACTTTGCGCGAAGAGTCGACCCACCATAGCTAACTCGAGTCGGTAGATAGGTGAGCTAAACTGCAACAGAGACTCAATATCAGCTTCTTCCTTGTATAGGTTTAACCCATAGACGAAAGAGGAGAAGTGACGCATAGCCTGAACCAGTTGCATCGCCTTATCATGACGCTCAGGCTCAGCTTCTACAATACGGGCCCCCCAGATCTGTATCTGTTCGAGCAACCACTGATAATCTTGACTCTTACGACCATGACATACAACGACAACCTGTTTAGCTAAGCTACCGACGTCAGGGCCAAACATTGGGTGTAACCCCACGACAGGGCCTTTGTGAGCCTCAAGCATTGCATTAACAGGCTCTCCCTTAATAGAAGTCAGGTCGGCAAGAATACAATCTTGAGGTAGCTCGGTAAGTTTTTCTTTGATCAGATCGCATGTGATAGCGATCGGAACAGTGACAATCACTAACCCTGCCCCATCGAAGATCTCTGTCGCTCTACACCAATCATCTTTATCGAGTACCTGAACCTGGTAACCGGATAAGACCAACATTTGTGAGAACAGGCCGCCTAACTTCCCCTCCCCTCCGACCAGAACCACATGACCAAGATCCGGATTCACCTGTTTAAAGCCAACATCCTTCTCATTGAGATAGGACTCACGCATCAAGCGTCTCAATATATCCTCAATCAGTTGAGGAGAGACATCCATCTTCTGCGCCTCGCCCCGACGCTTAGCCAACATTGAAGCTTCACGTTGAGGCGCATAAATAGGAAGGCCAGCCCCATGTTTAACCGCTCCAACCTGAGCGACTAAATCCAATCGCTTCCTTAAAAGGTGGATCAATTGTTGATCGACGCCATCTATCAGGCCTCGTAAGTTTTCGAGTTCAGCCGTTGTTTTTTCATTCATCGATCATCAGCCCATTACAAAAAAAATCATCAGATATTAGCAAAATAACTACACAAGCCAGCTATGAGCCAACCAATCAGGCATTGGCAACCTTAAGCATATCAAATCGCGTCGGTAAAACAGAAGATAATAAGGCCGAACCTTCACGTAATATCTGCTCAGTAGTTTCCCAATCGATACAAGCATCGGTCACTGACACCCCGTAAGCGAGTTCGTCCATGGGCTTATCGCTGCTCTGATTCCCCTCATTCAGATGGCTCTCTAGCATGACGCCTATGATAGATTGATTGCCGTCTGAAATCTGGCCGAACACATCTTCACAGACGCCCTTCTGCTTGCGATGATCCTTCGATGAATTACCGTGGCTGCAATCGACGATTAAACGCGCATTTAGATTGGCACTGTGCAGCTGACTTTCGCACTCGGCAACACTGACAGAATCATAGTTCGGTGTTTTGCCACCTCGTAAGATCACGTGACCATCAGGGTTACCCGCGGTTTGCAGCAAGGCTACCTGGCCTTCCTGGTTAATTCCCATGAAACGATGACCACTGGCGGCAGATTCAAGAGCATTAATAGCCACTCCAAGCTTGCCGTCGGTGCCATTTTTAAAGCCTACAGGCATAGATAAACCTGACGCCATCTCTCTGTGGGTTTGTGACTCTGTGGTGCGAGCCCCAATTGCCGACCAAGTCACCAACTCAGACATGTACTGCGGGCTGATAGGGTCAAGCGCTTCGGTAGCAACCGGCAGACCAAGCTCAGCTAAATAGATCATCAACTCACGGGCCTGTCGTAGCCCCTTCTCGACATCGAATGACTCATCCATATCCGGATCATTGATCATCCCTTTCCAACCAACCGTCGTACGCGGTTTTTCGAAATACACTCGCATAAGAATGTAGAACTCATCACTGAGCTCATCATGAAGTCTCTTAAGCTTTAACGCGTACTCTTTCGCCGAGGGAATATCATGGATTGAGCAAGGCCCGGTAACGATAAGCACGCGATTATCACGCTTATGCACGATATCGGCCACAGTCTTACGAGCATTGAGCACGTAGTGATAAGCATGCTCAGATAGAGGGAGCTCAAGTTTCAACTCCTGGGGAGTGACTAATACTTTCTCTGAACTGATATGAACATTGTTAATTGTATCTTGTTGCATGCTAACCACCTGATGACTTCTGAAAAACTGAGCTTCGCTACATTGCTAACCTGTATTCGACCTTAAGGATGTAAAGGCGTACTGCTACACCATTACAAGTTAAGGCTAACTATGCCTGTGCTTTAGAATAAGATCAAGGGCGATCTGCTAACAAGAGGAAAATTCATGGAAAAGGATTGAGGGCAGTTCTAAGTTCTAAGTTCTAAGTTCTCAGTTCTAAGTTTTAAGTTGTAGGTTCAGGATTCTCAGTTTGAGACATGTATTTATCAACCCTATCTTCTTATTGTCTTAGCTTTTCTTGACTTAGCTTTTCTTGAGTTAAGACTTACCACTTTTTTAGCTTTATCTTGAGACTTATAGCTTTCTTGGCTATTAGAACTTTCTCAGCTCTCAGAAACACAAAAACCCGCCATAAGGCGGGTTATTGTGCGAACACTGCATCTTTTTTTTACTGCGTACTACTAAATTACTTAGTAGAAAGCTTCTCACGGATACGTGCAGACTTACCTGAACGCTCACGTAGGTAGTAAAGCTTAGCACGACGAACACGGCCGCGACGCTTAACTTCGATGCTAGAGATGATTGGGCTGTGAGTCTGGAACGCACGCTCAACACCTTCACCATTAGAGATCTTACGTACTGTGAATGCAGAGTGAACGCCGCGGTTACGCTTAGCGATTACAACGCCTTCAAACGCCTGTAGACGCTCTTTACCGCCTTCTACAACACGTACTTTAACAACTACTGTGTCACCTGCACCAAACTCTGGTACATCTTGCTTCATTTGCTCTTCGTTGAGCATTTTAATGATGTTATTCATGAAATAAACTCCATACTAGATATAACTGTCCGTAACTATCCGCTTTGGTTCGTTTGGTCAACAAACTCACTCAATAGCTTCGTTTGTTCGTCAGTCAGAGCTAGATTTTCTAATAAATCTGGTCGTCTTAACAAAGTTCTACCGAGACTCTGTTGTAGACGCCAGCGTCTAATATGTTCGTGGTTGCCACTTAACAACACTGCCGGTACATCTAAACCATCCAAGGTTTCAGGACGAGTATAGTGGGGACAATCCAATAATCCGTCAGAGAAGGAATCCTGCTCTGCCGAGGCTTTCTTTCCTAGTACACCAGGAACCAACCGTGATACCGAATCAATCAGAGTCATCGCAGGAAGTTCACCGCCCGAAAGCACGTAATCTCCAATTGACCACTCTTCATCCACTTCAGTCTGAATAATGCGTTCGTCTATACCTTCGTATCGACCACACACTAAAACCAAACTGTCTGACTTAGCTAACTCTTCGACGCCTTGCTGTGTCAGCTTGCGTCCCTGAGGAGATAGATAAATCACCTTCGCACTGTCACCAGTTGCAGCTTTCGCCGCATGGATAGCATCGCGTAGAGGTTGCACCATCATTAACATGCCAGGGCCACCGCCATAAGGTCGGTCATCCACAGTCTTATGTTTATCATGGGTGAAATCACGAGGATTCCACGTTTGCAACTCCAGCAGGCCATTTTTAACGGCCCGACCCGTTACTCCAAAGTCTGTTACGGCGCGAAACATCTCAGGAAACAGGGTTACTACCCCTAACCGCATATGTTCTACCTCGACTTAAAAGTCCGGATCCCAATCCACTGTGATCTGTTTTTCCGTTAAGTTCACCTCAATGATGAACTGCTCGGTGACAAAGGGGATCATACGTTCCGCTTTGCCGAAGCCATCTTTAGCGTTAGCTTTAACAAGGAGCACATCATTCGATCCCGTTTCCACGATCTCCTGTACTTTACCCATGTTGTAGCCTTTGGTATTAATCACTTCACAACCGATAAGATCTCGCCAGTAGAATTCATCTTCCGGCAAGGTCTCCATCTGTTCTGGAGTAACCGCAATCTCACAATTTGTGAGCATCTGCGCGTGTTCCCGTGATTCTACGCCCTCAAGACAAGCGACAACCGCTTTACCCTGATAACGCCACTGGAGCACTTTAACCTCACGCCATTCGCCTTGCTCTTTAATCAACCAAGGTGAATAGTCAAAAATACCTTCAACAGAATCGGTATAGGTAGTGATCTTCAACCAACCCTTAATGCCATGACTGGATCCTAATTTCCCCAGCACAACAGGTTCTTGTTTACTACTCATCAATCTATACCTTAACGCTATTAAGCAGCAGCTTTACGAGCGTCTTTAATTAGCTTTGCTACACGATCAGATGTAGCAGCACCAGTAGCAACCCAGTGCTCAACGCGATCTAGGTCTAAACGTAGAGTTTCTTCCTGGCCACGAGCCATTGGGTTGAAGAAACCAACACGTTCGATGAAACGACCGTCACGAGCATTACGGCTATCAGCAACTACGATGTTGTAAAATGGACGCTTTTTTGCGCCGCCACGAGCTAAACGAATGGTAACCATGCGTCTTTTATCCTCTAATGATTTGCTTCTTATGAAGCAAAAATAAAAACTGGAACCCCGTGTTCGCGAAGAGTCCCAGATAGAAAGCCGGACGATTTTACCTTACTCGCCGACGAATGCAACCAAATATACCGATTCTGATTAAACTCTATTCAATTAAATGAAAACCGGTATCAATGATTTTTACTCTTTTTTACCATTACTCAGGCGACATTGACCCTGACAGTGACGGTAAATAGAAAGCCCACAGATACCAATATTAGCATCTGTGGGCTCATTAACTTGTAAAACTGGTTCGTTCTAGCGACCCGGCATCTTCATTCCCGGAGGCAACATGCCCCCCATGCCACGCATCATCTTCTTCATACCACCTTTACCAGACATCTTCTTCATCATCTTCTGCATCTGACTGAACTGTTTAAGCAGACGGTTAACGTCTTGGATCTGAGTACCTGAACCTTGAGCAATACGACGCTTACGCGAACCTTTAATCATATCAGGACGAGCGCGCTCACCTTTGGTCATAGAGTTGATAATGGCTTCCATCTGATTAGTCATCTTGCCATTTTGCACTTGAGCTAAGGCTTCAGGAGGCAACTGTCCAACACCGGGAAGCTTCTCAATCATGCCCATCATGCCGCCCATGTTCTTCATCTGCTGAAGTTGCTCACGGAAATCTTCAAGGTCGAAACTGCCACCTTTCTTCACTTTAGAAGCAAGTTTCATCGCCTTGTCTTTATCGACGCCGCGTTCAACTTCTTCAATCAGTGACAGAACATCGCCCATACCTAAGATACGTGATGCAATACGATCCGGGTGGAATGGCTCTAAAGCATCGGTCTTTTCACCCACACCTAAGAATTTAATCGGCTTGCCGGTAATGTGACGAATAGATAAGGCTGCACCGCCGCGAGCATCACCATCCACCTTGGTCAATACGACACCGGTCAGAGGCAGAGCTTCGTTAAAGGCTTTAGCCGTATTGGCCGCATCCTGACCCGTCATGGCGTCGACAACAAAAAGCGTCTCGACAGGGTTTACCGCAGCATGTAGCGCCTTGATCTCATCCATCATGCCTTCATCGACATGCAAACGACCTGCTGTATCGACAATCACCACATCGATAAACTTCAACTTGGCATGGCTCATTGCCGCATTAACGATATCGATAGGCTTCTGACTAACATCTGACGGGAAGAATTCGACTTCCACCTCAGCGGCCAATGTTTCAAGCTGTTTAATCGCCGCCGGACGATAAACATCGGCACTTACAACCAGTACCGATTTTTTATCTCTTTCACGTAGAAACTTAGATAACTTGGCGACACTGGTTGTTTTACCGGCACCTTGCAGACCCGCCATCATAATGACTGCCGGAGGCTGAGCCGATAGGTCTAACCCTTCGTTCGCCTCGCCCATCGCGTTTTCTAACTCGCTCTGGACTATCTTGATAAATGCCTGACCCGGACTTAAACTTTTTGAAACCTCCAAGCCTACAGCGCGTTCCTTTACGCCGTTGACGAAAGCTCGTACAACAGGCAAAGCAACATCAGCCTCAAGTAGCGCCATGCGCACTTCTCGTAAGGTATCCTTAACATTATCTTCAGTTAAGCGCCCACGACCACTGATATTTTTCAGCGTTCGTGACAGTCTGTCCGTTAGGTTCTCAAACATTATCGAGTTCTTTACCGTTTAGAATTTACATTGATGCGGCGTATTATATACCCAAGCCAACTTAAGATGCCAGCGTCAGGGCGCCCGTCGGCTCACCGGCCAAGAGTGTTCATAACAAGGAGGTCCTCGCCGATATCAAGCATGAGGTGCCGATATTAAATGAAAACTTCCACGGGGCAAGCTCAGTGCAATCTATCCCCCTCTCTTTCTTATAAAGCAAACATTCAATAACGACTACTTATTAACGGCTACTATCAACGGCTAGGATTAACCCTAATAGTAACAACCAAATAGTGCTGAAGGCCGCGTAAAGCAGGAGGCTTAACGGGGGGGAGTTAATAACCCCGGATTTATTCCGTCCCGGCTTTTTAAAGCCGTATTTCCGATTGCGCTTTAGAATCCCTTTGCCCGAAGTTCGTTAAAGCATCGTACTAAGGGGAGCATCAATATCAATAAAGCTATATGACTTATAAGTGTAACTTGTATATGTGCAGTGTAAAAGCCCGTCACGGCGCTAAGAAATGTGTAAAACTTAGGCCTAACGCTCAGAAAGAATTAATTTTTGTACGCTAACCTACTGCACAATTGGTTGTCGCTCGTGTTATTCTAGGAATAAGATTTACATGTGAACTTTTCCTGTTCGATACATCTGTTTGTATCGTCAACAATCGGTGCACTGCAAACACAAACGATAGGTTAATACTCAATGGTCATATTTTCCGCTTCAGCCATGTTATTTTACTGCATTGCCTTAGTGCTAGTGGTTAGCCGCCTCTTTCATTCCGACGGCCCTAATCGACGTATTGTCGCCGCCTTCGCAGCGATAGCCGTAGTGCTCCATGCAGCCGCTCTCTCTCAGGCAATTTTTACCGGCGACGGTCAAAACTTTAGCCTAACCAATGTAATATCTATGGTGAACTGGATTATCGCTTTCAGCTTCACTGTGCTGTTATTCAGGCTGAAAATGATTGTCGTCGTGCCCGTTGTTTATGCCTGCTCAATCATCTCCGTCGCCCTTCTTTGGCTGGTTCCGCCTGAGTATATAACTCACTTCGAACTAAACCCGGATATGTTGTCTCACGTGGTGCTTTCGCTCATGGCCTACAGCGCCCTGATGATTGCGGCGCTATATGCGATACAGCTTGCCATCATTCAACATAAATTAAAGAGTAAGAAACTCATCATGAGTCCCTCTATGCCGCCTCTGATGACAGTTGAGAAACAACTTTACCATCTGGTTATAGTAGGCGTGATCCTATTGAGCCTTTCGTTAGCGACCGGCTTTATTTTCCTCGATGATATGTTCTCAGAAGGAAAAGGACACAAGGCGATACTCTCTATCATCGCCTGGTTTACCTATATTGCCATGCTCGCACAGCAATACTGGGTAGGCTGCAAAATAAGAACCGCCGTGCTCTATACTCTGACCGGAGCCACCATGCTCTCACTCGCCTATTTTGGCGCACGAATTGTCAAAGAGCTTATTCTTACCCAGTGATGGCGAGAGTTTACCTAAAGCTCTAGCCTGAGTTAGCCTTATTTGCATCGATATTCAGCGACTTGAATTTATCCTAAACAATAAGGCTAACTTGACACTTTCCCCGATTAGCTGTAATTACTAGTTTCTTACGCTTACTTCATGTTTTTTTAACATGTTCTCACCCAATACTGGAGCTCCTTTTTGGACGCGATATCGACAAGCGCACTCCTGATCATTCTAGTTGTACTACTGATCATTTCAGCCTATTTCTCAGGCTCAGAAACCGCGATGATGTCCCTCAACCGCTATCGACTAAAGCACCTCGCCTCTAAAGGTCATAAGGGAGCTAATCGGGCAATTAATATGTTAGAGCGACCGGATAGGTTGATTGGCCTAATTCTCATCGGGAACAACCTGGTCAATATCTTAGCAGCATCTTTAGCCACAATTTTGGCCACTCGCCATTTTGGTCCAGTCGCAGGCCCTGCTATTGCAACCGGGGTACTCACCTTAGTCGTGCTGGTTTTTGCCGAAGTCACACCAAAAACAGTCGCCGCCCTGCACCCAGAGCGTATCGCCTTCCCATCGAGTTTCCTACTCAAGTGGCTGTTGGTCGTATTCTCCCCCCTCGTAAAGGTAGTCAACGCAATTACTTCCGGCGTATTACGTCTTATTGGAATTCACTCGGTTAAAACTTCAGATGCGCTGAGTCAGGAGGAGCTGAGAACCGTCGTCCATGAAGCCGGCGCCCTTATCCCTACGCGTCACCAGGAGATGCTGCTATCCATCATGGATCTGGAGAAGGTCACGGTAGAAGACATCATGGTTCCGCGCTCCGATCTCTACGCTATTAACGTTAACGACGAGTTCAAGAGCATCAATAAGCAGGTGATACAGAGCCCTCATACCCGCGTCCTGCTCTATAGAGATAACATCGATGATGCTGTCGGCTTCGTTCACCTTCGTGATGCGCTGAGATTACAATCTAAAGAGCAGTTCAGTAAGTCCTCGCTGCTTCGTGCCGTAAAAGAGCTCTATTTCATCCCCGAAGGTACACCTCTGAACGTACAGCTGGGTAACTTTCAGCAGAATAAGGAGCGTATAGGCCTAGTGGTCGACGAATACGGGGATATTCAGGGATTAGTCACCTTAGAAGATATCCTCGAGGAGATTGTCGGTGACTTCACTACCTCCATGGTCACCACTCCCAGCGAAGATATCAACCAGCAACAAGATGGCAGCTTCTTAATCGAAGCAAGCATCAACATTCGCGAGATGAATAAAGAGATGCATTGGGACTTTCCTATCGACGGCCCCAAGACGCTAAATGGCCTCATCGTCGAGTATCTCGAAGAGATCCCGGCGCCTTATACCAGTATGCGGATCGCCGGTTATCCTATCGAGGTGGTGGATGTAGCCGAAAACATGGTCAAAACGGTTAGGGTGATGCCCCAGCACTATAAGGCGCCGAAAAAGGCTGACAACTAACCCCCCCGAACTGCCGAATATAAAAAGGCGCCGAGGCGCCTTTTTACTTTTCTATCGCAGCTTGCTCAATCATGAGCGCGCCGCACGACGCTCAGCTTCCAATAAGCGGCGCTTATCTACCGCCATCGGCGTTATCTTTTCATCTAACGCCCTCTCGAGCCCAAGCATAAAATATACCTCAGCCATCAGGAAAAACGGCCCGATAAGTAACTGATTCAAATCATCCACGAAGGCAGGCTTCGCCTTCTCATATTTATGGCCAATCAGTTGAAACACCCAGCCAATAACAAACACGCCGAGCGCAATCCAGATAGCGCCCTGTGACTGGGCCACAAGATGTGAGGTATAGAACACCGGGATGATAAACAGGGTTAAGCCAATGGCCAGACGGACATGCAAGCTGATGTAATAGATGAGTACCCCGATGGTGAAGGCGCCGGCAACATTGATGCTGATGGCAGGATCATCCAGGGCAAAAAAGTTGACAGGAATAAGATTCAGCAGCAAGAACAGCGACCAGATAATCAGCGGGATCCCCACAAAATGAGTCCTGATATTCTTCGGGTTCAGGTGAACACTCTTATAGGTCGATAACTGCTCTTCGGCTGATTTCATCTGTTCTCCTCGCATATAAGTGTGACGTTAGTCTCATTTATCACTAACTTAATTCATTTCTTACTACATTAATAGCGTCAAGATTTAAAAAGACAAAAGTCAAAACAGCCATCAGCGAATTGAGATTGACCTCCTGCACCTAAAAGCGTCGGTTCGCCTTAAACAGAAAGTGATGTTACAGCTGATATCAATACACAGATCAGATGAGAAACTAAAAGATTAATTTGTTTTAGCCCCCCCAACTCAACTATATTAAATAAAATAATACAAAATCAATGTATAAGCATTACATGAACGATACCTACAAGCATAAAAAAGTTACAGAGTCTGATACCACCCTAAACGCCATCCTGGATTTAATAGTTGAGGGGACATGGGACTGGAACGGTGAGACTGGCCATGTAACCCGTAGCCCCGGGTGGTATCGAATGCTGGGCCATGAAGTAGGGGTATTTCAGGAAAATGTTTTTACCTGGGAAAACATCATTCATCCCGATGACTACCAAAGAGTGATGACACACTTCGAGCAATATATAAACGGGAAGTCGACGCAATACCTTATCGAATACCGCTGCAGAAAGTCTGATGGCAGCTACTTATGGATAATGGACCGAGCTAAGATAGTGGCTCATAAAGCCGACGGTACAGTGGCCAGGATGATTGGCGCACACCACAATATTCATAATAAAAAGTTGGCAGAAGATGAAGTCAGCAAGCTCAACAACCTCCTGAAAAAAGGCAATATGTCACTGGATAACCTAATAAAGATTAATGCAAATGAGCTGGAAAAGAAAAACCAGGAGCTCGAAGAGAAAATTAAAGAGGTAGCTCTCCTCTCTAATATAGACCCACTCACCTCTATCGCTAACCGAAGAAGCTTTGAAAAAGAGCTAAGCAAAGAGGTATTACGTTCAAGAAGGTACAATCACCCCCTCTCTTTAGCCATTTTTGATATAGATCTATTCAAAGACGTCAACGACACCTACGGCCATAATAAAGGCGACCTTATCCTGCAAAAACTGTGTGAGCTGATATCCGCTAATATCAGAGAGCTGGATTGCTTTGCCCGCTGGGGAGGCGAAGAGTTTGTTCTCATATTTCCGGAGTTAACACTGGAAAAAGCCCTCATCGTAACCGAGAAACTAAGAGCGACAATCAGCCAATATGAGATAGAACCCAACCTGTATATTACCTGTAGCTTCGGTGTCACCGAATGCACAGATAAGGACACGATAGAGGATCTATTTCAGCGCATCGACAACTCGCTCTACCAAGCAAAAAGCAACGGCCGCAACAGAATCGAAAGCCTGTAACTCAAAGCCTAAAGATCGATATACCAATCTCCCGAACCAAGCAACAGACATTCCAGAGTATAAACGACCTCTAAAGTCTGGCTTATCATTATGCTTTCCCAGCCACTATTTGGTGGAAAACTCAATTAGAAGAGAGCACTTGCTTGTAAATCAACTAGTGTCGATGCGTCTGAGGGTATCGAAAACAGGGATGTTTTCGTTAAGCGGCCAGGGACGGCTTCACAGCGCCCCGAAGAAGTATCTGCACATTCCCCGCGGGAAACGATAAATACCAGTGAAGGAAGGACTTCAAATAAACATTCAAATGACAGTTTAAAATTATCGAGTCTTATTTCTAAGACTCAAGAATGACTGTTGCCGTCGCATAGTGCTTCTCATCGGCAATCGAGATATGCCCGCGAACGCCACCTAGAAGCGCGAGCCTTTCGGCCGCCCCGCCGCTGAAACTCACCATTGGTGCACCATTGGCATCATTGGATATTTCGATATGTTGAAACGAGACACCGCGGCCGATGCCAGTCCCCAGCGCTTTGGCTGCAGCCTCTTTGGCGGCGAAACGCTTGGCCAGATACCGCCCGGGTTGAGACGAGGCGACAAATATCGCCATCTCCGCTCCAGTCAGCACTCGCTTAGCCAGACGGCAGTTAACCAGAGCCTCATGATCGCCGGCCTGGGGGACTTTTTGCTCGATACGTTCAATCTCGGCGATATCGGTACCTAAACCAACAATCATGAATACTCCTTAAAGCAGAGAAGCTGTAAGTCTTAAGCTCAAGACAGAGCAAAGAAAGTTATAAGTTCAAGAAAGCTACGAATCACGGCGCTCAAGCTTACAGCTTATAACTTATCGCTTATAGCTCGTAACACCTAGCTCGTAGCCCGAAACTCGTAGCTAATAGCTATTATTCCCCTCTGCGACCTTCGTTCATCAGTTGCTTCATATCTTTTACGGCTGTCGCCAAGCCATCGATAGCGGCGCGAGCGATGATGGCATGGCCGATGTTTAGCTCATATAGCTCTGGAATCGCTGCTATCGGCTTAACGTTATGGTAGTGAAGTCCATGGCCGGCATTGACGATTAAGCCCTTAGAGTGTGCGTATTTGGCCATTTCAGTGATACGTGCCAGCTCTTTAGCCTCTTCTGCTTCATTTTCGGCATCGGCGTAACAACCGGTGTGGATTTCGATCAGAGGTGCCCCCACTTCGACAGCGGCATCGATCTGGGTTTTATCGGCATCGATAAACAGAGATACCTTGATCCCGGCCTCATCGAGACGTTGCACCGCAGCGCCAACCTTTCCCATCTGACCCGCGACGTCTAAGCCGCCTTCGGTGGTGAGCTCTTCACGCTTCTCGGGTACCAGACACACATAGGTAGGTTTGACTTCACAGGCAATATCGAGCATCTCGTCTGTTACAGCCATCTCAAAATTCATGCGTGTTTTTAATGTTTTAGCCAAAAGATAGATATCGCGGTCTATGATGTGACGTCTATCTTCACGCAGATGAACCGTGATCCCTTCGGCGCCAGCGTGCTCAGCTACCGCTGCGGCATGAACAGGATCCGGATACGATGTTCCACGGGCCTGACGTAAGGTCGCGATGTGATCGATATTAACACCCAGTAAAATACGGCTCATGGAAATTCCTCAGAATATAGGGGATAGGGCGACGTTATTTTATGTTCACGTCGTCAGAATATTAGTGAAGCTATTGTACTAATGTCGCGGGGAAAAACCAGTGAAAAACTACTTACGCCGATTGGTATTGCCTATCGGTGATGTTGGCCGGTATTTAAATAACGCTCTCGACTTCAAAGGCTTGTCACCCAGACAAGGGGCTAACATGAGCCGCATCAAATTCCTGGCCTGTTTGAAATGTGCAGGCAGCAACTTATGTTCATTCAGTGCCAGCAACATCTCTCCGCTATAGTGAGTGGTCTTAGGCCCCAGAGCGCTGACAAAACCTTCATCGGGCAACAGACGATAGTAGTAATCGACTTCGATTGCATCCTGCCTGATGTCGACGGTAAGTGTCGGCATCAAGCCTATCTCTTTGAGCAGTTCGAGCTCAAAATATCTCAGCTGACTCTGACAAAAGTCTGCAACCATCGCCATCAAGGTCCTGTGGTAGTTGAAAAATAGTGCCTCACCACCATGATCGACACTGGTACAACGCACCAGCAGTTCGTTGAGGTAGAAACCAGAAAAGCTCACCTCTCCACTTAGAGGAATAGCCGGACTCGCGGCTTCGACCTGAGTGAGGTTCTTAAGACTGGTGCGGCCGGACAGTTCAAAAATAAGAGGCTGAAAGGGTTGTAAAACACTCTTAATCGAGCTCTTACCACTCCCCAGACGAGCGACGCAATCGACCCTTCCCTGACCATCGACCAACATGTTCACTAAGACACTGGAGTCACGAAAGGGACGAGTGTGCAGCACATAACCGCGCAACATTAATCAAGCTCCAACGGTACTGGGTGTAAGAAGATTTTGGCGCAAAAAAAATGCCCATCAAGTCGGCAATGAATCATTACCGAGTCGAGAGGCATTATTGTACGAAGAGTATTACTCCTCGCCATAACCTAAGCTACGAAGTGCACGTTCATCATCGGCCCAACCGGATTTAACCTTGACCCACATCTCAAGGAACACCTTGTTGTCGAACAAGACCTCCATATCCATACGGGCAGCCGAGCTTATCTTCTTGATGCGCTCGCCTTTGTTGCCAATCACCATACGTTTCTGCGTCTCGCGCTCGACAAGCACCAAGGCATTGATCTGATAGACGCCATTTTCCATCATCTTAAACTGCTCGATCTCTACCGTTGCATCATAGGGCAATTCATCACCCAAGAAGCGCATCAGCTTTTCACGAACGATTTCAGATGCCATAAACTTCTGTGAGCGATCGGTAACATAGTCTTCGGGGAAGAAGTGTGGCGACTCAGGCACAGATTCCACTGACATATCTAAGATACGCTGAACGTTGGTGCCCTGAGTGGCTGAAATAGGCAGTATCTCATCAAACTCAAACTTCTTCGATAACTCTTCGAGATAAGGGAAAAGAGCTTCCTTATCTTTGATATTATCGACCTTGTTGATAGCCAATACTGTCTTACGACCATCATCACGGCTTTGCAGTTTACGCAGCACCATCTCATCATCTTCGGTCCAGGTCATGCCATCGACGACAAAGATCACCAGGCTAACTTCGGCTAATGAACTGGCGGCCGCACGGTTCATCAGACGGTTGATGGCTCGCTTCTCTTCCATATGCAAGCCAGGAGTATCGATAAACACTACCTGACGTGCGCCATCGGTATGAATACCCATGATGCGATGACGGGTCGTTTGTGGCTTCTTAGAGGTAATACTGATCTTCTGACCAAGTAATTTGTTGAGTAACGTAGATTTACCCACATTTGGTCGACCAACAATCGCCACCATGCCGCAATACGTCACATCGTATTTTGCCGCCGATGAGGAATTGTTCATCTGTGCCAACAGCTCATCTAAGCTAGGTTCGTTCTGCTTACCCGCTTCATTGTTTGCTGGCGCGTTTTTCTTGGTCATCTCTTAATTAACTCCAAAGCGTCCGCAGCCGCTAGCTGCTCCGCTTTTCTACGGGAACTTGCAATACCGATAACCGGCTTGCTTAACTCTTCAACATAACACTCCACCGTAAAGGTTTGCGCGTGCGCTTCGCCTTTAATGTCTATGACTTTATAGACCGGAAGTGGCTTTTTAAAACCTTGCAACAACTCCTGTAGCAAGGTTTTTGGATCTTTCTGGTTTACCGGCTGGATAGTCGCAAGACGTGACTCATACCAACTCAGCACTAAACGACGACACTTTTCGACGTCTGAGTCGAGGTAAACGGCACCGATAATCGCTTCAACGGCATCGGCAATGATGGACTCTCGTCGAAACCCACCACTTTTCAACTCACCCGGGCCTAAATTCAGGTAATCACCTAACTTAAACTCGAAACCGATCTCTGCCAGCATCTTTCCACAGACTAATGTGGCACGCATACGGCTCAGATCGCCCTCAGTAGCCTTAGGAAATTGATGAAACAGCGCATCCGAGATAATAATGGACAGTATAGAGTCTCCAAGGAACTCCAGCCTTTCATTATGTTTACTGGACGCACTACGATGCGTTAATGCATGCTCGAGTAACGATTGGTCGTTGAACTCATAACCTAAAGTTCGACATAATCTAGGCATGTTTTTAATCGGTTCCATCTTATGTAATTCCACCTACACGCTCAAAACGTACACCCGTCGGGATCCAGCTTGGTAAGAAGTCGGCTGCCGTTCGTTCAAATTCAAAACTAATCCAGATAGCCACCGCTTTACCGACTAAGTTCTCCTCGGGTACAAATCCCCAGAAACGACTATCGGTACTATTATCACGATTATCACCCATCATGAAGTATTGCCCTTCAGGAACGATAAACTCTCCGACAGGAAGGTTTCCTTCGCGGAAGTAATATCCTAAAGGATCGGGGCGACTTGGGTTGATAAGAATATCATGACTCACCTCACCCAGCTGTTCGGTGTAACGCAGTAGCGGTGTACCATTTTGAGCAAATTCGCCCTGATTAACAGAGGCTCTGGATACCTGCTTTAGTTCAGGACAGCTCTCAACGCCTTCACCGCACGCCGGCTGTATGTAGAGCTGCTTATTACGGTAGACAATTCTATCACCAGGCAGACCAACTACTCGCTTGATATAATCGATTCTTGGATCGACCGGATACTTAAATACCGCGACATCACCACGTTCTGGCTTATTGGTCTCAACTAACTGATTACGCCACACAGGATCTTTAAGCCCGTAGGTAAACTTCTCAACTAAGATGAAATCACCAACTAAGAGTGTTGGCATCATAGAGCCCGACGGGATCTGAAAAGGTTCATAAATAAATGAACGTAAAATAAGTACAAATGCGATCACTGGGAAGATAGAACGAGACGTCTCAACGAGAGCTGGTTCACGAGTGATTTTTTCGGCGACTTCTTCACTGATATCCGCGTCTACCGCTTGCGCCATCGCAAGCTTTTCACGACGCTTAGGTGCCAGTAACAGTGCGTCGGCCATCCAAACCAGGCCACTACTCAATGTGACTAACACTAAGATAAGGGAAAAATAGGCTGCCATAGGTAATTAACTCCTGCCTTAAAACAAATAATGCTATCTCTGAGCGATACCCGGTTTAAAAAATCGAGTATCTGAGAGGGATAGGTCAGTTATACGTTAGTAACGAAAGCGCCGCAAACTGCGGCGCCTTATTTTGCTCACTATTAACAATTCTTAACGAATGAGTCTCTAATCATTGAGCTTAAGCACGGCAAGGAAGGCTTCTTGTGGTACTTCCACATTACCCACCTGCTTCATACGCTTCTTACCCTCTTTCTGTTTCTGAAGCAGCTTCTTCTTACGAGAAACGTCACCACCATAACATTTAGCCGTCACATCCTTACGCATCGCCTTAATAGAGGAGCGCGCAATAATCTGACTGCCAACGGCGGCTTGAACAGCGATATCGAACATCTGACGTGGAATAAGTTCTTTCATCTTATTCACCAATGCTAAACCTTTATGACGGATCAATCCTTTATGGATAATCATTGCCAGGGCATCGACTCTGTCACCATTGATTAGGATATCGAGACGCACCATGTCAGCAGGTTCGAAACGAACAAAGTTATATTCGAGTGACGCATAACCGCGACTGGTCGACTTAAGGCGGTCAAAGAAATCCATTACCACTTCGGCCATTGGCAATTCATAGGTGATTGCCACTTGATTGCCATGGTAAACCATACTTTTTTGAACACCGCGCTTTTCAACACATAAGGTGATCACATTGCCCAGATAATCCTTAGGCACCAAAATATTGGTCTCTACGATCGGCTCGCGCATCTCTTCGATATTATTTATAGCAGGAAGATCTGACGGGTTATCCACATAGATGGTTTCCCCTGTCGTCGTCACAATCTCATAGACAACCGTAGGCGCCGTAGTGATCAAATCCAGATTATATTCACGCTCTAAACGTTCCTGGATGATCTCCATGTGTAGCAGACCAAGGAAGCCAATACGGAAACCAAAGCCCAATGCAGATGATGTTTCAGGTTCGAAGAAGAGAGAAGCATCATTCAAGCTAAGCTTGTTCAATGCATCACGGAAGTTCTCATAATCATCGGTCGAGATAGGGAATAAACCCGCATAGACCTGCGGCTTAACCTTCTTGAAACCAGCAAGAGGTTCAACGGCACCATGCTTAGCATGAGTCAAGGTATCACCGACCGGGGCACCGTGGATCTCCTTGATGCCGGCGATAACGAAACCAACTTCACCGGTTTTTAGCACTCCGGTATCGGTTTGTTTAGGTGTAAAGATACCCACGCGATCTGCGTTATAGGTCTGTCCCGTAGACATAACCTTAAACTTATCGCCCTTCTTCAGGACACCATTTTTGATACGTACCAGTGACACAACCCCCTGGTAACTATCGAACCAGGAATCGATGATCAGCGCTTGCAGAGGCGCTTCAGAATCACCTTCCGGCGGTGGTATTTGCTCAACGATAACTTCAAGCACATCTTTAATACCGATGCCGGTTTTTGCCGAACAGCGCACCGCATCGGCCGCTTCGATACCAACGATATCTTCAATCTCATCGGCTACACGTTCAGGGTCGGCCTGAGGCAGATCGATTTTATTCAGGACAGGAACAACATCCATATCCATCTCTAGCGCGGTATAACAGTTTGCCAGAGTCTGGGCTTCTACGCCTTGTCCGGCATCGACCACTAAGAGTGCACCTTCACAAGCTGCAAGGGAGCGCGATACCTCATAGGAAAAATCGACATGGCCAGGCGTATCAATAAAGTTCAACTGGTATGTTTCACCATCTTGAGCTTTATAATCGAGAGTAACACTCTGTGCCTTAATGGTAATGCCGCGTTCACGCTCAATATCCATTGAGTCCAGAACCTGGGCTGCCATTTCACGCTCAGAAAGACCGCCGCATTCTTGAATCAAACGATCGGAGAGTGTTGATTTGCCGTGGTCGATATGGGCAATAATCGAAAAGTTTCTAATGTGCTTCATGTTATGGATTGATTACTACTCGAAGTTGAAATTATCAAAAGTGCCGAATTGTACCCGATCGACGGACTAATACCAATCGAATACCCGGATAAAGCTCATTTTTAAGGCTAAAAAGTGGCTTTACAGAAATTAAATGGAGTGACCTAAGTGAGAGAGAATGATCGGCTGACTAGAGGACTCCATCTGGCGGGCTTTGCTCTTGGCTAATCGCCAGAAAAGAAATGCACCGACTAACGCAAACGGGATCACAAATAAATCGCTGCTGATCACCCCTATTTGATGTGATATCAGCGAGGCAAGCATCGCGCCGATAAAGAGCCCAAGCAGAGGCATTAAGTATACCAGCGCAGCCGCTTTCAAGATAACACTCTCAGGCAAGCCGAGCCTGAGTAACTCTCCAGGCTCGTAATAAGTATCGGATGAAATTGAAAACTCTTGTACCTTAGGAGAGAAGGCCTTTGAAACGGCTGAGGTACCACATGACTCAGAATTATCGCAATGGTTACAGGCGTTCTTGACCTGGACTTCTACCGTCACCCAGCCCTGATTATCGCACTTGATCACCTTCGCCATCTCTTCCATCATAGGACTAACTCCACCACGACCTCATTACTCAATCGTTATACTCTTGGCTACGCGAGCCAAGGTCTCTGTAGGAACCTTACCCACAGCGACAACTTCAGCATTACCCACTCTCTCAGTGACTAATGACAAACCATTTCGTGTCACTAACTCTTCTGGCATCTGCGCATCACCGGCCCTTGCAACATATACTGAAATATTGGCAATTCCATCGCTTAAGGCGATGTATTCTACAGATTCATCACTGCCCATGAGCCTGTGGCTATCTTTAACCAACACCTCAAAACCAGCGGGTAACCACTTAAATTTCCAGTTATCGCCTGCATCTCGTTCAGATTGAGAAACAACAGCTGGCCAATCCTGTTTATAGGCTTCATGGAGAATAGCCGGAACTTCATCGAGTACTAATAACTCGACTACAAGTATCTGCTCCAACAACTGCTTGTCTTGAGTCAGCATGTCATAACGCAGCGGAAGCGATGTTTCCATATCCAACCATACCTGGTAACCGTAACGATAGTTGTCATTGGGGATAATGCGTACTAACTGGCCGGGGCGACCGGCTAAACGGGTTCGTCCACCAAGAACGAACTGATAACCAGACTCTAAAGCGGAAAAGTCATCGGCAAATGCAGGCGGAAAGAGCCCTTGTATGCGTTTTGCAGCAACACTGTACGCTGGTTGGTCATGCTCGATAAAGGTAACAGTCTGGCCAACTCTGACTGCATTTTTTGGCGGACCGTTGAGGTGCTCGAGAAAAGCCACTTCCTGATCTGCAATTTTACCGTGGATATAGACCAATGGCCTAATATGATCAGCTTGAAGCTGTATCAGGGAGATCTTGAACTCTTGCTCACGCAAGGCTTGACTCATATTTTCCAGCCAAGCCTTAGCCGATATAGCTTCCTGTGCCATCACAGGGAAATTAAGAAACAACAGACCCAATAGGATAAGACGCAAGCTAACTCCTTACGAGTAAAAGTATAGTTTTAATGATTCACAGGTATTGAATCTAATTCACTATGGCTATTGTCGTCTATTTGCACCCCATTATTCAATCTTTGTTGCAGCATATGGTCCTGAATATAAGCATTAATACGCTGACGCTGCTCCATAACCTGGTCGTTGGTGAAACTTTGATTCTGTTGAACAGGGCCGGTTTGCAGGCTCACAGGTGTAACACTGCCAACGAGTGGACGAGTGTTAAGCACGGGTAGAGGAGATGCATCGATTGCACTCTCTTGCTGGCCGTAGTTTTGAACACCGACAACCGCCACTAAAGCTACGCTTGCAGCGATAGCATACTGACCAAATTGTTTAAACATAGGAATGACATTACTCAGTCCCTTAGTTTCAACTTTTACATCTTTAGGCGTTTCACGCTTAACGGGTGCAATAATTGTGGGTTCATTTTCGATTGCCGCTGCAATGTTGGCAGAAAGGTCTAAGTGCATTGTCTTAGGTAACTCTCCACGCATCGCGTCGCCGATCATATGATAATCACGCCACTGCTCATGTGAATCCTTGTCAGCTGCAAGTTCAGCTAACATCTGCTCATCGATTTCACCATCGACGGCAGCGGATACCCATTCCTGACCTAATTTATCCATTTTTCACCTGTATTCATTTAAAGGATGCTACTGCTCCAGCAAAGGCTGCAGCTTTTTATCAATCGCCTCACGAGCCCTGAAGATCCGGGATCTTACAGTACCAACGGGGCAATCCATGACGTTCGCTATCTCTTCGTAACTCATACCATCGAGCTCTCGCAACGAAATAGCCATCTTTAATTCTTCTGGCAATGTATCCAAGGTGTCAAAGACAACCTTCTGGATCTCATCCGACATCATCAAACGTTCCGGAGATGCAAACTCCTTTAATGCGTCGCTGCCATCATAATATTCGGCTTCCTCTGCATCGATATCATTTGCAGGTGCGCGTCGCCCCTGTGCAACCAAATGATTCTTCGCTGTGTTAACCGCAATTCGGTATAACCAGGTATAAAAAGCACTTTCACCACGAAAATTGGGCAAGGCTCGGTAAGCTTTTATAAAGGCTTCCTGAGCAACATCAGCAACGTCTGCCTGATTACGCACATAGCGTGCAATCAAACTCATGACCTTGTTTTGATACTTCTGCACCAAAAGGTTAAAAGCGTTTTTATCTCCCTGTTGTACACGTTCAACTAATTGTTGATCACTTATTTGTCCACTCATCCGAGCCGACTACTCCTAAATCTAAAATGCTGATTTCTCAGTCGCTCGAATCATATTCACATATGTAGACTAGCTTACTTCCGAAAAGTTCTAAAAAAATTGCATAGAGATGAATTTAATTTCTGTTAACCGGTAATCTATCCAAAATTCTTCTCTTGGTTTACCATAGTTAACACTCACTGAACAGACTATGATACCTGATGAAACAAGTAGTTGAACACCAATCTGACGTTTTGGTTATCGGCAGCGGTGCTGCGGGACTCACTTTAGCCTTGCATCTTGCTGAAAAATCACAAGTTACATTACTTTCCAAGGGGCCTCTAAGTGAAGGTTCAACTTATTATGCCCAGGGCGGTATAGCCTCAGTCTTCGATGAAGGCGATACCGTTGAGTCCCATGTTACCGACACTTTAGTTGCCGGAGCTGGACTTTGTGATGAATCAGTGGTCACTTTCACCGCAGAAAATGCCAAACGGTCTATGGAGTGGCTCATTCAGTGTGGCGTCGCATTCGATAAAGAGGAAACCCTTGACGGTGACTCGACAAATGCGCCCTATCATCTAACCCGTGAGGGTGGTCATAGCCATAGACGAATTCTTCATGCCGCCGATGCAACAGGTAAAGAAGTTCAGGTAACCCTGCAAGACAGAGCCAGAGCACATCCTAATATCCAAGTGCTCGAACGCTATAATGCCATCGACCTTATCACCTCACGTAAGCTAAACAGACCCGGAAACCGTGTACTCGGAGCCTATATCTGGAACCGTGACGCCGAACAGGTCGAAACGGTTAAGGCACGTTTTGTCGCCCTCGCCACCGGTGGCAGCTCTAAGGTTTATCAATACACATCTAATCCGGATATCGCTTCGGGTGATGGTATCGCTATGGCCTGGCGTTCGGGTTGCCGTGTGGCAAACATGGAGTTCAATCAATTCCATCCCACCTGCCTTTACCATGCCGATGCCAGAAACTTTCTGCTTACCGAAGCACTTCGAGGCGAAGGCGCTTACCTGCGCCGCCCGGATGGTAGCCGCTTTATGCCCGACTTCGATGAGCGAGCCGAATTGGCCCCGAGGGATATTGTCGCCCGTGCAATAGATTATGAGATGAAACGTCTGGGATCAGATTGTGTCTACCTGGACATCAGCCATAAGCCCGCTGACTTCGTTATCAAGCACTTCCCCACGATCCATAAACGTTGCCTCGAGTTCGGTATCGATATTACCACTGACCCAATTCCTGTCGTACCGGCCGCTCATTATACCTGTGGCGGGATCATGACCGACCTTCATGGTCAAACCGATCTCAATGGACTCTATGCCATTGGTGAGGTGGCTTATACCGGCTTACATGGCGCAAATCGCCTTGCGAGCAACTCGTTACTGGAATGTTTAGTATTTGCCAGAGCCGCCGGTGAAGATATTGAAAGTCAGCTCCATAAAATTCCAATGCCTGACGCTTTACCCGCCTGGGATGAGAGTAAGGTATCTAACTCAGATGAGGAAGTTGTCATCGCCCATAACTGGCACGAGCTACGCCTGTTCATGTGGGATTACGTTGGAATAGTGCGCTCAGATAAACGTCTCGAACGCGCCTTGAGGCGTTGCATCATGCTGCAGCAAGAGATACAGGAATATTACAGTAACTTCCGCGTCAGCAATAACCTGTTGGAGCTAAGAAACTTAGTTCAGGTCGCCGAGCTTATTATTCGCTGTGCAATGGAGAGAAAAGAGAGCCGCGGCTTGCATTACAACATAGATCACCCACAGCAAGTAGAAAATCCGACACCGACAATTCTGCAGCCCGATTAACCCAGTCCCCTACGCTTTAGTTGCCCGACGCTTTAGAGCTAAAGCCGGGTCATTAATCATCTTTTTTGAGCCAGAAGCAGACGACACAAGTGACGGTAACTTGTGTCGTCGAGCATATCTGACCAGACAATGATCAATCGTTTGCCACTATCGGTCTGGATATAAAACAGAGACACAAATGGAGTAACCAGCCTCCTACCCACAAGCTCGAAACTTTCACTCCTATTGTTCTCATCTAAGCTCCCCTCGCCTTTTACATTTAGAGAAAACCGGCAACGCCAATGCTTTAACGACCAAAACTGATAACAGAAGAACAGAACTAACAGAGTAAAGGAGAGGTATTTAGCGAAAGAGTAATAAAAACTATCTATATCCGGCCAGGCAAGAAAAGAGGTAAGACACACACCGCAGAAGACGATCAGCGATAATCGCTGATCGAATGAAGCGTTTACACTGAAGCTATGGAGCCGCTCTGCCACGAACGCGTTTAACCATATCGGCAAGCTCGGGATCAGGACATTGCTCGTGACCCATAAACCAGGCGAATAACTCCGGATCTTCGCCCTCTAATAGACGAACGAAGATATTCTTATCTTCAGTGGATAACTGTTCATATTGGGATTCAACAAAAGGTTGAAACAGGACATCAAGTTCAAGCATACCTCTACGGCATGCCCATCTTACTCTGGCAATATTCATCGGTTCAGACACGCAAATGCTCCCTTATTTTTTGGTTAGTGTAACGCGTGTGACTCACAGAGTCGATGTCACTTCGTTATAGTAATTTAACCTGCGGGTCTCTGCCCTCGAAGAGATCCGTAAAATCGGTTTCAAGCAAACGTTTAACCGCAGGATGCTGGATCATCCGTTCGGCAAACATCACATGATAAACCTCCTTGACGTCGCTCGTTTCGCCTACCAAGTTCATACCATGGGAGAGAATATCCTGCTTATAGATTGAGGGAGCCACAAAAATACCTTGCTTGAAATAGCCGAAGGCTTTCATCATAGCGGCATCATCGAACTCACCTAATATATTGACGTTGAGCCCGTTTTCATCGAACCAGTGATGCAGTTGTTGTCCCAGAGAGGTGCGTTTACCCGGAATAAGTAATTTCCCCTCCTCCAGACACTCCGGAAATGGCTTGCTGTATTGCTCGGAGGAAAAGAAAGCGATACCGCACTCGCCCAACTTCTTTGACAATATCTCTGGGTATTTCAACGACTCACCGGCACAGTCAGATAAGATCATATCCAGCTTATGTTCGCGTAACCTTTCCATCAAACTTTCATGGGTTGCCTCGAAACAGGCAAGATGCATAGAGCCGTCACTGGGTACAACAGAGAGCAATACCCGACTCGCCAAGGCTTTCGATAAGGCATCGGCAATACCGACTTCAAATAGAATATTCTCATCTTTTTGATAGTTGAGAATATCCAGCATCTCATAACTTAAGCTAAACATCTTATCGGCATAACGAAATACCAGCTCGCCGAGTTCTGTCGGCTCCAATGACCGACCCACACGCTTAAATAGACTGCCCTTAAGCCGTGTTTCAAGGACGCGGATCTGCCCGGTAACCGTTTGGGGGGCTAGACATAAAGCCTCGGCAGCTTTCGCTACCGAGCCCTTTTTATGTACCATCCAAAAGTAATACAGGTGGTTATAGTTTAAATGTGACATTACTTGAGACGCTGGCAGTCCATAAGACTGTACATCGCATTATTCAGGTCTTCGACCGTTTTCACACTACCGGAACTGAATGCTTCAGCCAAACCATCAACCAACACCTCTCGATCCGGAATACGGCTCTCACAGTAGGTGCGATTTGCCTCTTCGAAGCGTTTACCGCCACGGTATTTGAGTGCACGAGACTCGTAACTGTTACTCTCAATACGGGCCCCCGTAGCACTTGGCTTATACATCATTGCGCCATCAACCACGCCTTCGAGATAGTGCTGACAGGTTTCGCTCTTAATATCAGTATTGCAGGCATTCAACTGATCAGCTTGAGCTGTGGAAATAAAACCTATACACAAGGTAAGTGTTAATAGTATTAATCTCATGCGACTCCTCCTTTCTCATTTTCTTTAGCTACGCTCGCGGCAGGCAATACCTTATCTAACCAGAAGTAACCAATAATAGCCGATGCGAACGACCCCACTAAAATACCTAATCTTGCAAAATCACCATAAGCCTCGGCATCGCCAACAAAGGCCAGCGAAGAGATAAACATCGACATGGTGAAACCGATACCGCACATCACAGCCACCGGAGCAATATGTTTCCAGCCCATCCCTTCCGGCAATACAGCCAGCTTAAGCTTCACACCTATGTAGCTGAAAAGAAGTACACCTAATGGCTTACCTAACAATAGACCTAAAGCGATACCCACAGGTACAGGCGATAAGATATCACCGAAACTCATCGGGCTAAGATCAACACCGGCATTAGCAAATGCAAATATCGGTAAGATGATAAAGGTGCTCCAGGGATGCAGACTGTGCTCCAGGCTTTCAGAGGGCGAACTACCATCTTTTGCTCTGAGCGGAATACAGAAAGCGATGATCACACCAGCTAACGTTGCGTGAACTCCGGACTTCAATACCGCGATCCACAATATAATACCGAGCACACCATATGGACCTAAGTCCGTCACCCCTTTCCGGTTAAGGCCGATCAATCCTAAAATCGCAATACCTGCCACGATCAGACTCAACATAGAAAGGTCTGTGCTGTAGAACATGGCAATGATAACAACAACACCCAGGTCATCGATTATCGCTAACGCTAATAAAAACACTTTCAAAGCAACCGGGACCCGGCTACCTAAAAGAGCCATAATTCCCAGAGCAAATGCAATATCAGTAGCTGCCGGAATAGCCCAGCCAGCTTGAGTAATAGGATCGCCATAGTTAAATAACAGATAGACTCCCGCAGGGAATACCATGCCACCAACCGCAGCAAAAGTCGGTAAAGATGCCTGAGCCGCACTCGACAGTGCCCCCTCAAGCAATTCCCGTTTAACCTCTAAGCCTATTAGCATGAAAAATAGCGCCATCAGACCATCGTTGATCCAATGTATCAGTGTCTTGTCGATATCTAAGCTACCGACGCGTATCTGCATTTCCGTATCCAGGAAGCCTTGGTACATTCCTGATAGTGGCGAATTTGCCATAATCATTGCGAGTGCAACTGCAATCATAAGCAGAATGCCACCCGCCGATTCCTGGCTTAAAAAATTCTTAATAGCCCTTTCCATAACTTGCTCCAATATATCTTAATGATCCGAGTGTATCGGAATACAACAAACGTGAATATTCGATTGCAACAGCCATTAACATCGGTATTTCCGAGGTGTTAAGTGTAGCGAGAGAATGAATAGATATCAAATGATTATTTTACAGGCAATTTTGAATTTGTTGCAGAAACAGCAAGATGTAGAAATAGATAAAAGGGAAGAAAACTTTTTATTCAGAAAAAACAGGTAACAACTAACGTTTTAATGATAAAAACGATACTTGTTACCTCTGATATTTCAGTTGATTACCTAAATAAGGAGGTTTAGAGAAAGTTAAACTGAAAACGGATATTTGATCGCTTCATGATGCTGATAACCCGACACTTCAAAGTCATCCATCGTCACCCAGGTCTCCAGATCTTCCAAAGATTTAATATCCGGATTGATCGACAGAGAAGCTGGCTCAAAAGGCTCTCTTTTAAGTTGTACATCGCGCATTAACGCTAATTGATCTTCATAAATGTGGGCGTTAACAATTTTATGATACGCCATTCCAGGTTTCTTACCGGTAATTTGCGCAATCAGAGCAAGCAGAGTAAATACCTGAACCTGATTAAAATTCAATCCAAGGGGAACATCACAAGAGCGCTGAAAGCTATTAAGATAAAGTGTATCTCCAAGCAGCGAAAAGTTATGGGTATGCATACAGGGACGCAGGCATCCCATATGGAACTCGCCCGGATTATAAAAGCTGAGGATCTCTCCGCGATCATCGACACCGGCTTTAAGATTATCGACAATCTTCTTTAATTGATCGATTGTGCCGCCGTCAGGCTTACTCCATGCCCTTCCCTGCACACCATAAACCCGTCCCATATCATCGACGCCCTTACGATGTGGATTATTTAACCACACCTGATTTTCATTGGCGTTGGCATCCCAGGTCTTGGCGCCCAGAGCGCGGAAATCGGCCGCATTATCATAACCGCGAATATAACCGAGCATCTCAGCAATCGCACTCTTCCAGAAACTTTTTCGGGTTGTGATCAGAGGAAACTCATTATTACCGACATTATAAGTTAAGTCAGCATTGATAACCGTCAGGCATCGTTTACCCGTTCGCTCATTTTCAATCCAAGTGCCTTCATCGATAATTCTGTTACATAGTTCTAAATACTGTTTCATTACAACTTACCCTCTGACGGCGCTTTTCTAAACATAAGATACAAACCCGGTAATTCTAACTTAATCTCGATGAGTTTCTAATATCATTTTAATGATAAATCTGAGTACTCAATGGGCGGTCGAGGCTATTAGGTTGGCTAAAGGTATGCACTAACCTCCCGAGGTCCCTGTAGAGCGGAACAATGAGAGGTTTAACAATCAAGCTAAGGCTAACTTGATCCCGGTAAAAATAAGCAATAGTGCAAATATCTTTTTCAAGAGAGGTGTAGGCCAATGAGTCGCAGCTCTGACACCGACTGGTGCCATAGTGACTGAGGTGATAATTATCCCCAAAAGCGCCGGCAGGTAGACGTAGCCTAATGTTCCTTGCGGTAAATCTGTTACATTCCATCCAGCCAACACATAGCCGACACTACCAAACAGTGCGATAAACACCCCCGATGCCGCCGAGAAACCGATAGCGTTTCGCATTTGAAGGCCACACCAGCTTAAAAATGGAACCAAGAGTATACCGCCACCAATTCCCATCAAGGCGGCAAATGAAGCAATTGCAGCGGAGGCAATAAATAGTGTTAAAGCTGCGGGCATCGGCTTTTCTTCACCTGTGACCCGTAGGGGAAATACCATCTGAACCGCCATTAAAATCACGAATATAGCAAAGGTCTGCTGCAAGTTATCGGCGCTTATCGAGTGCGAGATAAACCCGGAGCAAGAAGCCCCTAGGATCAAGCCGGGTAACATAGGTTTAAACAGCGGCCATGGAATATTGCCGCGCCTATGGTGCGCTAAGGCCGAAGAGCATGAGGTTAAAATAATCGCAGAAAGAGATGTCGCAATGGCCACATGGGGCAATACCCCCAATTCGAATCCAGCCGATGGCAGAAGGTAAAGAAGCACAGGCACTGCGATAATCCCGCCACCTATGCCCAACAGGCCCGCCATAAACCCTACAAACGCGCCTAAACCCAGGCAGCTAATAAAAAACCAAATTAAATTATCCACGAATAGACCTTTTCCATCTAAGTTCATAAACACGATAACGGACATTAACCTCAGCCCGGATAGATGCGTTAAAGTCCAACCTACACGCTTACTTTCTCTGCAATTATCACTAGTTAAGGATTGCTCCTAGCTCTCTTGATTCGAAATACTCCCTGACCAACTCCCTCACCTCCTGTCCAGAGGTTAGTGTCAGAGCCATCTGAAGCAGTTCACTGAGATCGGAATGAGACACCCTTCTAAGCAAATAATTGATTCTGGCTAAGCTCCCCTGATTCATGCTCAGCTGATCGTATCCCATAGCAACGAGTAAAATCACACCGATAGGCTCGCCAGCCAACTCACCACACACGCTGACAGGAAGGTTATATTGCCAACAATCAAACCTGGCACGTTTCAGTGCCCTTAAGATCCCCGGATGATAGCAATCATATAAGGTACTCACCCGAGGGTTGTTTCTATCTACCGCTAACAAATATTGAGTCAGATCATTAGAACCGACTGAAACAAAGTCAACCCGCCTTGCCACCTCCGCAAGTTGATACAGGAGGGCGGGGACTTCCAGCATAATCCCAAGCTTGGGTTTTACGATATTCTTATTAACATCATTTTTCAGTTCATTATAAGCCTGTTCAAGGTAGGCGATAGCCTGATCGATCTCCTCGAGATTACTGACCATAGGCAGTAAGATATGCAGCTGCTCTTTTTCATCTCCAGCCTGTATCATCGCTCTTAGCTGTACAAGAAACAGTTCCGGATGATCCAGAGAGAGTCTTATGCCACGCCAGCCCAGAAAAGGGTTTTCCTCGTTAATGGGAAAATAAGATAAGGGCTTGTCACCACCGACGTCTAAGGTGCGCATGACAACCGGCCTGTCACTCGCCGCTTCCAGCACCTGTTGATAAACTTTTACCTGCTCAGATTCACTGGGAAACCTTTGATGCAACATGAAAGGAATTTCGGTGCGATATAAACCGACGCCATCCGCCCCATTGGCGATCTCTGAGGCTAAACTACTTAATAAACCGGCATTGAGGTACAGGTGAATTCTTTTGCCGTCCATAGTTTCAGCAGGAAGGTCTAACTCTTGAGCGTATTTATTCTGCAGGGCCTTTTCGGCCGAAATCAGATTTCGGTATTCTGCAATCAATGGTGGGGTGGGCGAGACCAGTAGTTGCCCACGATTAGCATTAATAATAAGTAACTTGTTGTCGATGCCGGCAGATAAGACCCCTTCGACACCAATAATCGCTGGCACTCCCAGCGCTCTGGCAAGAATAGCGGCATGAGAGTTGACACCACCGAGCTCGGTGACAATTCCGACTAACTTATGTCTTGGAAATTCGGCAAGCATAGTGGCATCGGCTTCCTTGGTAACAAGAATAACCGGCACATCTGGCTCTAACTCCATTCTCTGAGGCTCGATGAGCAGTCTCAACACCCGTAAGCCCAGGTCGCGAATATCGCCCGCACGCTCCTTTAGATAAAGATCCTGCATCTGGGTAAACTGTTCTATGTATCTTAGCGAGACACGACTCACCGCCGATACAGCACACCAGCCATCACGAACCTCTTTAACGTACTCACCACCAAGGCTGGCGTTATCGAGTAGCTGTTGCAGTGCTGAAAATATGGAGACGACTTCGTTATCCTGCTCCTGATCGAAGCGTTGTGACAATGAAGTCAGGGTATCTTTACAAGCTTCGATCGCAGAATTTAATCTTGACTCTTCATGGCTAACATCAGAAGTTCGATTTTGTGGTTGCTCCAGTGCAATCTGGCCACCGAGTACCAAGGCGTGGGCAATGGCAACACCATTAGCCGCTGATGTACCGGTAAAGTGAAGAAGATCGGGGGAGCACTCCACCTCGGCTTTTATCCTCAAATGCCTTATCGCCATAGCGAGCTGCGCCGCCAAAGTCATAAGGAATGCCTCTTCACCTTCATCAAATTGCCGAGTATCGGCTTGCTGAACGACTAAGACCCCCACAACATTTTTTTGGTATATTATCGGGACTGCCAGAAAAGCCCTGAAGCTCTCCTCTTCGGCTTCAGCAAATTTTTTAAACCTCGGATGTTGATTAGCGTCGGCCAGATTGATAGGTTCTTCACGCTCCGCCACGAGACCAACCAAACCTTCTGAAAGGGACATTTTTACCTGGCCAACGGCATCGGGGTCTAAACCGTCCGTTGCAGATAATACGAGTTGCTGCCCCTCTAACAGATAGATAGAACAGCATTGGGTTGCCATCGCTGATTTAGTTTGAGAAACGAGTAACTCGAGCGAAGAATGGAGATCTTGAGCCGCCGCAACGGCCTGGGTAATATCTCTTAGCGTTTTCAGCACCGACTTAAACCTCCTATCACTTCACTTAATAACTACCCAGTATAGACTTTGTGGTTCTATAGCCTCATATTCGACGACTAACGTCGCCTGCCTCTCCTGCTATGATGATGTTCCCTCGTTTGAAATGGGAGTGCCGTAGGAGCGAACTCCTTCATCACCTTTCTATAAACATCTCGTTTAAATGACACAACCTGTCTTACCGGATACCAATAACTCACCCAACGCCAATCGTCAAACTCAGGATGACCACAAGCATTGAGATCAATCGCACTCTCATTACTATTAAGCTGTAACAAAAACCATTTTTGCTTCTGCCCAATACACACGGGTTTACTATCTTGCCTTATTAAACGTTTGGGTAATCTGTAACGCAACCAAGAGCGGGTAGAAGTTAATATCTGAACATGTTCAGGCCTTAATCCAACCTCTTCATACAACTCTCTAAACATCGCCTCTTCAGGTGTTTCGCCTTCATCGACCCCACCCTGAGGAAATTGCCAGGAATGTTGACCAAACCTTCTAGCCCACATAACCTGCCCAAAGCGATTACAGATAATGATGCCCACATTCGCGCGAAAGCCGTCACTATCAATCACATGGACTCCGTCAATTAACAATTTTAATCCAACGATTGTTTCACAAAGCACGCCCTGCGGCAAATACCGAATAACACAAGTTCCTTGGATAAAAAACTAAAACATCAACTTTTATCAACAGAACTAAAAATCAAATATCGATTATATCCACAAATTCTGTGGATATCTCTGTTCGAAACTTATTTATAGTGGTTGATATGATATTATTTCAACAGTTCCAAGTGTGTCATACCTTCTAACCAAAAAACAAAATATACATAAACAACAACACATTAAGTGCGAGAATCAATTACCATGGTAAACAAAGTCAACCTGTTGGTCAGTTTTTAATCAGTAAGTATTATTTGGATAACTCAGAAAATTAATTATTCAGGTTATTCACAGGTAAAGTCGAAATTTAACTGAATCGAGAAATAAATTGCTTAATTCTCTGTTTGACATCTCAATATTTTCGAGTTAGCACATAGATAAGTGTAAGTTATCCAAGGAATCTGTGGATAACTATGTTGGAAAAGCAGGGGGTAAAAAAATACAGAGAAGAAAAAGCCCTGAAATATTTATAACTGAATTGCTGTTAGTGTTTTTTATCAGTAACTTAAGCGAGTTCATTTAAAGCTTGTTATCAACAACAGAGGGCGCGATTGTTTTTTAACCACCAATTGATATCTCAAAATTCTCAGGTAAAATTGGTTTGATGAAAACGACACCAAAACCTCCCCACAGTATCGAAGAGTTAATGCTGCGAGCCAATAACATGGCAGGTCTGACATTGGGCCAACTCGCAGACTCACACGGCCTATCGACACCAGCAAATCTGAAAAGAGATAAAGGTTGGGTCGGCCAACTCATCGAACATGAGCTCGGCGCCATTGCCGGTTCGAAGCCAGAGCAGGACTTCCTGCATCTGGGTATAGAACTTAAAACAATTCCTGTCGATAGTAAGGGGAAGCCGATGGAAACGACCTACGTGACTGTCGCTCCCTTAGTCGACATTCAAGGGTTAACCTGGGAAAACAGCGTGGTGTGTCATAAACTCCAAACTGTTCTTTGGGTGCCTGTACAAGGTGAAAGAGAGATCCCTGTGGCAGACAGGCAGATAGGAACACCAATACTCTGGACGCCAAACTCAGATGAACTCGCTCTTTTAAAGCAAGACTGGGAAGAGATAATGGAATTTATCTCTTTAGGGCAGGTTCAACAACTCACCGCAAGGCATGGAGAAGTCCTTCAACTTAGGCCTAAAGGGGCAAACAGCCGCTCCGTCACACAAAGCATTGCTCAGGATGGTTCTACGACCATGACCAACCCGAGGGGATTCTATCTGAAAACCCAGTTTACACAGGCTATTCTCTCGCGTTTTTTTGGTTAACTCATCGCAGTTAACCGCTGATGGCATCACCTAAAAAGTGGTAGATGATAACAATTCAACTCACTGAACAAGACTTTTTCGTCTGCTCAGGCCTTACCTCTAAGTAGATAGAAACTAAAAAACACTTCATCTAGCCATCTACATGGCTCACATTTTGTATTTTAAGCTTGTTTATGTACATAACTCACTCTCATTTGACAAAGATCACAAATACTAGTGGAAATCATAGGGGCATTTTCTATAAACTACCGCATCCTGAATAAAGAACGAAGCATTAGGATACCCCTGATACAGTGAAAGCACGTATACAAGCAAAAAAACTAATTTTTGCGATTTTCGCTTGGGGAATTGCCATGGCGGCGTTTGTGTTTTTTCGATATGCACAAGCACCCGAGCTTCCACAGTGGGCAACCGGCAGTGTAGATCTCGCCACGTTAGCGATCTACATGGGAATTATCTTCGGTAGTTTACATTGGATGTCTAACCTTATTGCCGATTTTAGCGCGATAAACCGACTTCCCTACATATTCTCAGTTATCTTTAAAGGCCTTTTCCTTCTGCTTGGGGCGACCACACTCGCCTACATAACCCAATTCCTGAATATGTGGGCCATAGAAAATCACATGGCCACCTTGAGACAGATGTTGACGGCTCATATACTTTACAGTCCGTCATTTCAGGCGCTAATCATTTACTTAGTTGTTGTCAGAGTAGGTTTAGCCTTCATCGAACAGATGGCACTGTTAGTAGGACCTCGTGTATTACTCAATATTGGCCTTGGGAAGTACCATAAACCAAGATATGAGCAGAGACTCTTCCTCTACCTGGATATGGTTGCCTCAACGACCCATGCAGAATCATTAGGCGACTATCGATTCAGCCGTTTAATACAAGACAGCTTTAGTCTCCTTGCCGATACAGTGACAAATAATGAAGCCGAAATTTATCGTTATATGGGCGATGCGGTCTTAATACATTGGCCGCTCGAAGACGGGATCCTTAAAGATAGAAGTTTCAATATCTACTATGAATTCAGTCAACAGCTCAATTGGCAACGTCAGTATTTCGAAGAGCAGTATGGTTTTGTCCCTAAATTCAAGGCCGCAGCACATTGTGGTCAAGTGGTCGCGGCCGTAGTCGGAGTTCAGAAACAGGAGATTAGTTTCTTCAGTGACGTTCTCAACACCCTGGCAAGATTACAGGATCAATGCAACCCTCTTGGCCAGAGAATGCTTATCTCCGGAGCGTTAGAGTCCAGAATTGAGAAAGATAACAGCCAGTATATTCTGAACAACTTAGGTCCGATTAAGTTGAAGGGAAAACAACATTCTACCGATGTCTTTGGTGTTGCCCCCAGACACGGATAAAGGGTCATATTAAAATTGAAATAGGGCTATCAGTAGCGTGTTATCACTGACGGCCTTATCTCGATTGGTAATCTAATACCAATTGGTATAACTAGTCTTCTCTTCCTTCCAACAGATTTTGTATCGCTAAGCCTAAGGTCCTGAAGGTTAAAATACGGCTGGAAGTCTGACGCCAAACAAGACCAATATCCCTATAAGGCGCATCCCCAGGAGGCTGCATGACACTTAACTCTGTGTCATTTAATATTCCTGCATCGATTGCCATCTGTGGCAGAAAGGTCGTACCCAGCTTACTGTTTACCATCTGAACCAGAGTGTGCAGGCTTGTCGCCGCAAATGGGTTAACCTTGGCACTATCACCCAACTGACAGGCTGTTATAGCATGGCCGGTGATGCAGTGTTCAGCTTGAAGTAAAAAGATGCTCTCGTCCGGGAAAGATTTGAAATCTAAAGGCTCATGTAGCTCATCCGCTAACTCTTCATGTACCACAAGTTTAAACGGATCGATACCGACCTTCATGCTGTGATAACCACTCGTGTCGACGGGTAGGGCCAGAAGCAAAAGATCCAACTCCCCTTTTCCCAGGGCATCGAGCAGGCGTTCGGTCGTGTCCTCCTTTAAGAAAAGCGTCAGTTCCGGATAGCTCTTTTGACAATGCTTGACGACTCGACTCAATAGAAATGGTGCAATAGTGGGAATACAACCCAGACGGATATCTCCCGTCATCGGCTCTCCCTGATGTTTGACCAACTCCACAAGATCATCGACATCTGTGAGTAACTTTCTGGATCTCTGGACAACTTCTTCACCAATTGCTGTGAATATGAAGGACTTATGATCTCTTTCAATTAACTGGTGCCCTAGCTGCTCTTCCAGATTCTGAATGCCACTAGAGAGTGTCGATTGACTCACATGACAGATTTTAGCTGCCCGATTAAAGTTTTGTTCGTGATGTAAGTTAACCAAATAAAAGAGGTTTTTTAAGCTAGGTAAATGTTTCATAAAATCGATTACCAACAGTAATTGTCATCAAAATATCCTATTTAACTCTACCACAAAACGAGAAGGTTAGGATTCGATTATGAGTTGATAATGTGATGCCCGCCTAAATTAAATCGATCACCCATTGATGATGAGAGAAATGGTTTTGTACTTACTTTCAGTGATGAAGGCTGGCAGTAAGCGGTACGACGATGCCCTCCAGTGGGGATAGAGAGGCAATAAAAAAGCGCTAATGAAACTCTGTTTCATTAGCGCTTTATCACTTCTCTTTCTCTAGTAAAAATCTGCTAAGAAATACAGAAGAGAATATAGAGTCAGGCTTTAAACTTTAGATTCAAGATACTGCTTAAGTTCGGCCAAATCTTGATTCGCATTATCAACAATGGCTTGTAACCAAGTATCATGCTCGGTTGCCCAGGCAGCATCTTCGCCGTGTTGAAGAAGTTGAGCAAATTGTTGAATTCGCTTCAGACCAACAGAACCTGCGGCACCTTTAAACTTATGAGCCTCGGAGCATAAAGTATCTTTGTCTTGAGCTTCCTTAGCATTAACTAAGTTTCCTACATATTCCGGCATTAGCTGCTCAAATAAGACGACACTCTTTAGCAAAGTGCCCGCACCAATTGCACTGCAGTACTGCTCTAGTGTATTAAGATCCAATATTGATTCAATCTCAGCTGTGGCCATATTAAGGCACCTCTCAAAAATTCTGACTGTTTAAAGACTAATTTACCACATAATACCCGCTATAATTGCTGGCGCAACTAATTGAGCAATATGTCGGTGAAAACCATCATTTTTTAACCATCTTTTAACTAATGTTTAATCAAATCTGCTATTTAACTAGCCTAATTGAATACCTTATTCAACTTTTAGCTTAGAAATCAAATAGCTTCCTTGTTCCCCCTTGGCTTTCAGATCATTCACTATGGCTACAAGGCCATTCCAGCGAAATGCGCACCAATCGGGAGCAAGTAACATAGGTTTCTTTGCATAGGCTGTTACCCTATGAAAAATAATATCTTTTGGTGTGTTGCGAATCATCTCACCAACACTGTAGGCATACTCTTCCACCGTTAACAGTTTCATTCTGTCGTTGCGCCATGCTTTTGCCATGGTGCTGCCTTCGACAATATGCAGCGGATGTAGCTTTAACCCATCTACGCCAGCCGCCAAAACGGCATTTAAACTATTCAGGTAATCTTGATGCTCTTCGCCTGGTAGGCCAAGAATAAGATGAGTACAGACCTTAATACCACGTGCGCGAGCTCGCGTGACAGTATCAATATAATCAGCCATAAGATGGCCTCTATTAATACGTTTAAGTGTTTTGTCTTTCGCAGATTGCAGACCTAGCTCCAACCACACCTCTATGCCTTTGTCTTGATATGAAGCCAGTAACTCAATCACATCGTCGGAAACACAGTCCGGTCTGGTGCCAACACAAAGCCCTACGATGTCAGGATCTTTAATCGCTTCATCGTATTTGGTTTTCAATACTCGGTATTCATCGTAGGTACTGGTATAGGCTTGAAAATAAGCGATATATTTAGAAGAGCGCCCAGCAACTCTCTCTCGACCTTGATTAAGCTGTTCTTGAATTGATAGCTCGGTGCCATGTTCGTGGTTAAAAGAGGCCACATTACAATAAGTACAACCTCCCTTTCCCAAGGTGCCATCTCTGTTTGGACAGGTAAACTTGGCATCTATGGTTAACTTTCTTAGTCTTTCACCAAATTGATTTTTACAAAAAACACCAAATGTATATACGTACTGATCCAGACCCACGAAGCACTCACTCACACCATTGAATTACACTATTCTAATCTATTTGCCATTTGGATACCTCACGCCATATCAAAAATTGTGGATTATCTCACCTATACGCTAACCACAGGAGATAACGTGACCTATGACTCAAACACAATAAAAATCAAACAAAAATCACTTGCAACGCATAACTACTCACACGCTAAATCACAAAAACATTCACTGTACGTGCAATAAAAATCACTTTCCTAAAAATAAATTCCGCATCAAACTCGTTACAATTAAGCAAACTCACGCAGAAACGATTCCTAAAATTCTTTTTATTCATAACGTTATACAGCCTAATTTGCAGCTTACGTAAACGTAAAGAGGCAATATTGGCGTATTAAACGGCATAAACCACTCAAGTTTTATGCAATCTTTTGGTTTGACCTTTTCCCATTCTGGCGGTAATTTGGATCGTTCGGGTGAATATCTATACTAATTAACCCCGAGTAGTATTTAGTTTAAGTTTTAGGGAGTTTTTGTATGAGCTTATATCACCCCAGTTTCGAGCGGGATAATTGTGGTTTTGGTCTGATAGCCCAAATGGACGGTGAGCCAAGCCATAGAATCGTAAGAACGGCAATACATGGCCTGGATCGTATGAAGCATCGTGGTGGCATCGCCGCCGATGGGCGTACGGGTGACGGATGCGGTCTGCTTATGCAACTTCCGATAAAATTCTTCGAAGCCATTGCAGCCGAAAATGATTGGCATTTAAGCCGTAAATTTGCCGTCGGTATGTTCTTCCTCAGCCAGGATGAGCTGCTCGCCGATGAAGCTAAGCTCTTATTAGAACGTGAATTAGAAAAAGAGACTCTAAGTGTTGCAGGATGGAGAAAGGTCCCCGTTAATTCCGATGTATTGGGACCAATAGGTAAAGAGAGTCAGCCGCAGATCTTTCAGGTACTCATTAATGCTCCCATTGGCTGGCGAGAAAAAGATCTTGAACGTCGTCTCTATATGGCAAGGCGTCGCTTAGAACAACAACTCCCCCATGATAAAGACTTCTATGTAGCCAGTTTATCTGGTCAGGTCATCGTCTATAAAGGCTTGATGATGCCTGTCGATCTCCCGGAATTTTATCTGGATCTTGCCGATATCAGACTGCAGAGCTCTATCTGTCTTTTCCATCAAAGGTTTTCTACCAATACATCACCTAAATGGCCACTGGCACAACCATTCAGATATCTAGCCCATAATGGTGAAATAAACACAATTACCGGCAACAGGCAGTGGGCACGTGCTCGTGCATACAAGTTTACAGCCCCTCTGCTGCCAGATCTCCAGCAAGCCGCGCCTTTTGTCAACGAAAACGGCTCGGATTCCTCATCGCTCGATAACATGCTTGAAATGCTTTTGGCGGGCGGCATGGATCTATACCGAGCCATGCGCTTGCTGATACCACCAGCTTGGCAGAGTAACCCTGAGATGGATGAAGAGCTCAAAGCCTTCTACGATTTCAACTCCATGCATATGGAGCCATGGGATGGACCAGCCGGCATAGTGATGACAAACGGACGGCACGCGGCCTGCGCCGTCGACCGAAATGGTTTACGACCATCGCGCTATGTGATCACCAAAGACAGAATACTCACCCTGGCCTCCGAAGTGGGGATCTGGGATTATGCCCCCGATGAAGTGGTTGAGAAGGGCCGTGTTGGTCCCGGAGAGCTTCTGGTGCTCGACACCTTAAACGGTCAACTCTACTCCTCATTTGAGATTGATAACGATCTCAAACGCCGCCACCCTTACAAAGAGTGGATGGCCAAAAACAGCCGGACGTTAACCCCGGCCGAAGAGATGCCTAATGAGGACCAGGGAGTATGTGAATTCACCGACTCCCAACTGCTGCAATATCAGAAACATTTCGGATACTCCCGTGAAGAGCTCGAACAGGTTATCTGGGTACTGGCTCAAAAAGGTGAAGAGGCGACAGGCTCCATGGGTGATGATACCCCTATGGCCGTGCTATCAAAGAAATCCCGTACCATCTATGACTATTTCAGACAGAAATTTGCTCAGGTCACTAACCCGCCAATCGATCCACTCAGAGAGAAACATGTGATGTCTCTCTCGACCTGTGTCGGGCGCGAGCAGAATCTATTCAATGAGACAACGGGTCATGCATACCGGGTTATGTTTAACTCGCCGGTATTGCTTTTTAGCGACTTCAACCAGTTAATGGCTCTGGACTCGACCTACTATCGGGCGAATACGGTAGATCTTAACTATGACTTAGAAGAAGGGCTTGAAAATGCCGTAAAACGCATCTGTGATGAAGCCGAGAGACTTGCTCGCACCGGCACAACCCTGCTAATTTTATCAGACAGAGCCACGGCAGGCTCCAAGCAGGTAGTCCCTGCGGCTATGGCTGTTGGCGCTGTTCAACATGTTCTGGTCAATAAGAGCCTTCGCTGCGACACCAACATCATAGTTGAAACGGCTTCGGCTCGAGACCCTCATCATTTTGCTGTTTTATTGGGCTTCGGCGCCACGGCGATCTACCCCTACTTGGCCTATGAGTCCATCTCGGCACTCGCTAAACAAAATAATGTCTCACAAACGAGTCAACTGTTACTCAACTTCCGCCACGGTATCGACAAGGGCCTGAGAAAGATCATGTCCAAGATGGGGATCAGCACTATCGCTTCCTATCGATGCTCTCAACAATTTGAGGCTATCGGTTTGGCGTCAAATGTGGTCGATTTGTGTTTCAATGGTGTAGTGAGCCGTATTGAAGGTGCGAGCTTTGAATTACTCGAACAGGATCAGGTTTTGCTTCATAAGCACGCATTCAGGGCACATCAACCACTAAGTCAGGGCGGTTTACTGAAATATGTTGAGGGTGGTGAATACCACTGCTTTAATCCTGATGTCGTCAATACCCTGCAGGCTTGCCTGAAAGACAGAGATTACCCGGCCTATAAGCGATTTACTGAGCTGGTTGACAACAGACCCATTGCGACACTTCGGGATCTCATCGAGATAAACGGCAAGTTGGACGCGGTAGAAATTGATACCGTAGAGTCAGCCGACACGCTCTACCCCAGATTCGATAGCGCAGCTATGAGTATTGGCGCTCTCAGCCCCGAAGCCCATGAGGCCTTGGCTGTAGCCATGAACCGCCTGGGAGGTCGCTCCAATTCAGGCGAAGGCGGAGAAGATCCGGCCCGTTTCAACTCAGAACGAAACTCGGCGATTAAACAGATCGCATCAGGCAGATTCGGCGTTACCGCTCACTATCTGATGAACGCCGAAGTTCTGCAGATTAAGGTTGCACAAGGCGCAAAACCCGGTGAGGGCGGACAACTTCCGGGACATAAGGTCAGCGTTGAAATTGCAGCGCTGCGTAATGCACGTCCCGGGGTCACGCTGATCTCGCCGCCTCCACATCATGATATCTACTCGATTGAAGATCTGGCGCAGCTTATCTTCGACCTTAAACAGATAAACCCCAAGGCACTCATCTCGGTCAAACTGGTATCTGAACCGGGTGTCGGCACCATCGCAACCGGTGTAGCCAAGGCTTACGCCGACATGATAACCATCTCAGGTTATGATGGCGGTACAGGAGCAAGCCCGATAACGTCGGTAAAATATGCAGGTAGCCCTTGGGAACTGGGCCTTGCAGAGGTTCACCAATCTCTGGTTCAAAATGGCCTGCGCCATAAGATCCGACTTCAGGTGGATGGTGGTTTAAAAACCGGTCGAGACGTCATTAAGGCCGCACTGTTAGGTGCCGAAAGCTTTGGTTTCGGCACAGTTCCAATGATAGCCCTGGGTTGTAAATACCTGCGGATCTGTCACCTGAACAACTGTGCAACCGGTGTAGCGACTCAGAATGAAAAGCTCAGAAATGAGCACTATCATGGTCTGCCTGAGCGAGTCATGACCTATTTCGAATTCGTTGCCGAAGAGATCAGAGAGTGGATGGCCGCACTGGGTGTGACACAATTTGAAGACCTCGTGGGTCGAAGCGAATGGTTAGAGGCGCTCGACGGCGACACCCTTAAACAGCAGGGGTTGGATCTCAGCCCAATATTATACACTCCGAAGATCCCAGAAGGTTCTGCCCGCACCTGGCAGGAGACAAATCCTCCATCAGATCCCGGCTTGTTAAACATCAAGCTGCTTGAAAAAACCAGAGAGGCGGTAGAACAGGGCCTTCCTATTGATGCAAGGTTCGATATCAACAACACAGATCGCTCGGTTGGCGCCGCACTTTCTGGCTTTATCGCGAAAACGGTGGGCAAGGCAGGTGCTAAGGCTCCCATCAAGCTGAAGTTTAATGGTACAGCCGGACAAAGCTTCGGTGTATGGAACAGCCCCGGTCTCGACCTCACCCTCTGTGGTGATGGCAACGACTATGTCGGTAAAGGCATGTCTGGCGGTAAGATCACCATCCATCCCCCATTAGGCAGCACATTCCAGAGCGAACGCTCCTCTATTATCGGTAATACCTGCCTCTATGGCGCATCGGGCGGTAAGCTGTTCGCAGCCGGCATAGCCGGTGAGCGCTTTGGGGTCAGAAACTCGGGAGCAACGGCAGTTGTCGAAGGGCTCGGTGACAACGGCTGTGAATATATGACCGGTGGTATTGTCGTCGTTCTGGGTAAAACAGGCGTTAACTTTGGCGCAGGTATGACGGGTGGTTTTGCTTACGTATTCGACCGTTTCGGACGATTTAACCGCCGGGTGAATACTGAACTGGTGGATACTCAGAAATTAGTCTCCCCAATACATCAGCAACACCTGAAAGGCTTGATTGAGGAGCATGTTGCCGAAACCGGCAGCGAACATGCCAAGATGCTGTTAACCGATTTTGAAAATTGGCTCGACTGCTTCTTGTTGGTCAAACCTAAAAGCGTTCCAGTCTCAGATCTACTAAGACTCGAGCAATCACAACCTGAACTCAAAGTGATAGCGGGGTAAGTACTGATGAGTAATGATTTTCAATTTATCGAAGTCGATCGTAAAGATCCTGTAAAACACCCTGTTAAGAAGCGTGCCACGCAGTTTATTGAAATATACCAACCCTTTGCTCAGACTCAGGTCAATGAACAAGCGGACCGGTGTTTAGATTGTGGTAACCCATACTGTGAGTGGAAGTGCCCGCTACATAACTACATCCCCAACTGGTTAAAGCTCGCCCAACAGGGACGCATCTTAGAGGCTGCGGATTTGGTACATGAGACCAATACTCTACCGGAGATCTGTGGCAGGGTGTGTCCTCAGGACCGCCTGTGTGAAGGCGCCTGCACCTTAAACGATGAATTTGGTGCCGTCACCATAGGTAACGTCGAGAAATACATTACCGATACCGCCATCGCCCAGGGTTGGAAACCGGACCTCAGCCAGGTCACACCGAGAAAAGAGCGCGTCGCCATCATAGGTGCGGGCCCTGCCGGACTTGGCTGTGCCGACATTTTAGCGCGCAACGGCGTCAGCGCGGTGGTGTTCGATAAAAACCCACAGATAGGCGGACTACTCACCTATGGTATTCCCTCCTTTAAACTCGACAAGTCGGTGATGGCGACACGCCGAAGCGTCCTCGAAGGGATGGGAATAGAGTTCAGGTTAGGCACAACGATAGGTAAAGATCGTCCGTTCGATGATCTGCTTAACGAATACGATGCCGTTTTCCTCGGGATGGGAACCTATACAGCAATGAAGGCCAGATTACCCGGCGAAGATGCTCAAGGTGTCTATCAGGCCCTCCCCTACCTTATCGGTAATACCCATCACATCATGGGGACTACAGATGAAGAGTCACCTTATCTCAGCCTTAAAGATCAGAAAGTCGTGGTCTTAGGGGGTGGTGATACCGCTATGGACTGTGTTCGCACCGCCATACGTCAAGGCGCTAAAGAGGTCACGTGTGCCTACCGCCGCGACGAAGAAAATATGCCTGGTTCACGCCGCGAAGTACAAAATGCGAAAGAGGAAGGAGTTCAGTTTCTCTTTAACAGACAGCCGGTCGCGATTAAGACTCAAGACGGTCAAGTGAGCGGCATTGAGTGCGTAGAGACAAAGATGGGCGCTGCCGACGGTAGCGGGCGCCGTCGTGCGGAGGTTATCGAAGGCAGTGAAACCCTACTCGATGCCGACGCTATCATCATCGCATTCGGTTTCCAACCCAGCCCTGCGGCTTGGCTTAAAGACCATAATGTCGACTTAGATGAATGGGGACGCGTTATTGCCCCTAAAGCGAGTGATAACCCATTTCAAACCAGCAATCCAAAGATCTTCGCCGGTGGCGACATGGTAAGAGGATCTGATCTCGTGGTTACCGCCATCGCCGAAGGTCGCGATGCAGCACTTGGCATACTCAACTATTTCGAAGATTAGTTTCGAAGATTAGTTTCGAAGATTAGTTTCGAAGCTAAATTTAGCAGCTTAGTTTCGAAGCTTGATTTATAAGCTCAGCTTCAAGAATAGTTCTTCAACCCTTTTACTTGTGATTTTAGCGCATCGAACGATGCGCCTTTTTTTTGCCGATTGATATTAATATTACCAATCGGTATACATCAAACCGGCGACCAAGCCATAGCAGAACAGAAGAATATAGCTTGTATGTAAAAACGAACCAAGTGGTGCGTTTTACGTGCTAAGCTTTCATCTTAATCACAGCCTCAGCGAAACTCTACGCGTATATTCGATCCTATGAACAAACTAAGCCGAAATGAAAGACTGACAGTCATCTTAAAACTGCTCAGCGAACATAAAACCTTATCAAATGCACAATTAGCCAAGCTGCTTCAGGTGACACCAAAGACCATTCGTTGTGATCTGGTACATCTGGAACAGGAAAAGCAAGTGATAAGGACTCATGGCGGTGTACAAGGTTCTGCTGAATTCGATGCAGATAAATATTGTTTGGATAGCTTAATGTCTCAGTTAACTGCCAGCAGCTCTTTATCAGGTCTTATGACCCAGAACCTCATAAACAATGGGGTCAACACGATGAAAAAAAAGATTTTTATACTCGGTTCCTTTAACGTCGACATCGTCGCCAAACTGGAGCGCTTCCCACAAGCCGGCGAAACGCTGCATTCACTGAGTAACAATATCGGCGCCGGTGGCAAGGGAGCAAACCAAGCCTATGCGGCGGCGAAAGCCGGAGCCAACGTCACCTTCATGACCAAGATAGGCAAAGATCAATTCAGCCACTTTGCCAAAGAACACCTCGCGGGCACGGGAATTGATAATACGATTATCGTGGAATCTGAGACCTCTCCAACGGGAAATGCGCTTATCTATGTCTGTGAGCAGACAGGCGAAAATATGATTGCAGTGCATTCGGGTGCCAACACCGAAATAAACCATGAGGAGATCCTGCAAGCCGAGCAACATATTGTCGGCGCAAATCTGTTTCTGACTCAACTCGAGAACAATATCGATGCCATCAGGCAATCCATGATGATAGCCCGTAACCATGGGGTTAAAGTCGTTCTTAATCCAGCGCCTTATCATGAGGAGACACCGGAGCTGTTAGAGTTCGTGGATGTTATCACGCCAAACGAGACCGAAGCCTCTTTAATGACAGGAATTGAGGTCACCGACCTCAACAGCGCCAAACTTGCGGCAGAGAAGATCAACCAGATGGGCGTCGAAACAGTCGTCATCACTCGAGGTTCTCAAGGCGTCCTTCTATATGAAAATGAACGCTTCATAGAGGTCGGGGCCATAAAATGTGCAGTCACCGATACCACTGGTGCAGGTGATGCCTTTAACGGCGCCCTGGTCGCCCGGCTCGTCAAGGGTGAAACCCTGCTCGATGCGGCACAATACGCCAACGCATACGCATCATTGGCCGTCGAACGCGAAGGTGCGGCCAATATGCCCGATGCAGCACTGGTTGCCTCACGGCTGTAAGCCAGCCAAAGTTGACAACAGGCAGTGTTATAGGTCTTAGCTATAACGCTGCCTTACTCTCACCAACGACTTGGCTACTTGTCCGATAACAAGTTTCAAATATCTTTTTAGTGGTTTCATTGGGCTGAATGCCTATTGGGTTAGCTTTCTGAAGCCTTTTACTTCAGATTTTTCTATAGCCTGCGGCTCGCTGAATGTGCAGATACTTCTTCGGCACGCTGCAAGTACTTCCTTGTAAGCTCGACGGTGGCATCCATGCCACCAACGTCCTCAGCCGTATCTACACTTGAGTATTTATCTCTTCGATTTTGGGTGGCGGGTGCTTTGTAACTCACTTGTGGACAGAAGTGAGTCAGCTCCAAAACTCTAACTCACGAGGTTTTGGTTAGGAAAAGTATGGTAATCAAATATGCGGTAACGCCTCAAACACCGGATTGGTGAAGCTGGCGGCTTTTTTGGAACAAAAAAGGTGACAGTTTTACCAAGTCCGCGTGCTTTGACTTGTTAAGCGCGCTCACTGAACAGCCACCTTGGATATTTTTGTTGGGCTCTTTCTAATGCCTCTTTTTCAGAAATGCCTATTTCATTGTCAGTGATTGGCACACCCAGTAACCAATTAATTACTTGCCCTGTAGATAGCTTAAGGCTAAATATCGAAGGAACATAAGCTATGTGACGGTATGTGCTCCTAGCATTATGTTTAACGACATCTTCGCATACTAGCGGCCACTCACTGCACTCACGGCCACCTAACCAATAAATAGAGCTTGCAACGGAGTTGGGTAACCATTGATTTGTGCCAACGGCCGCAAATTCAAAGTTACCAGATGGCAACCGAAGCCCCATATCGAATGCCCCTATGGTTGAAAAGAAGTCTTTTCCAAATTGACCTATAGGTATTGGCCTCGAATTATTGTTATCACGGTAGGCTGAAACAGAGGGGGCGCCCTCAGTATTCTCCCTCAAAAAGTTAGCTATTTCTTTATGGTGACTTGGTGGCACTCGAATTCCTTTTGCGCTTAACAGCGTATTAGCGTGAATTCCGATAAACCCTTTGTAACGAACGGTGTTGAACAACAAGGAGTACAATTAATTCACTATAATTTTAGTAAGTTACCATCAAGGCTATTGTCAAACAATGGGCTGAAGGAGGGGAAAACCGAGAATTTATATAATCGAGAAACACTTTGGGTCGTTATGTAAACCACAAAAAGAACAAATCAATTACTTTTCAACACTATAGGTTTGTTCGATTGGTAAAGCCGAGAATTTTTTATTTTACATAACGAGAAGCAAAATCTGTATATTGCTGGAATCAAATTATAACTGTACAACCATAGCTGTTCGTCGTTATTGGTGGAACCTCATTCGAAGAGATAAACAACCCAGTGTAGATACTGCAGCGAGCTTCGGTTTCAAGGATGAAACCGCAGAGCGGCCAGGGATGGCTTCACAGCGTCTCGCTGAAGTATCTGCACATGAGCGAGCCGCAGGCTATAAGTCCCTATTGAAGGTATGACCTTCAAATAAGTTACCAATACCATCTAAGCCAGAAGCTAAATCAGAAAATGTAATCAGCCTTCATTCGAAGGCTAGCAAACTTTGGGGCAAAACTGAGTTGCCCTAACCAACAGCTGGACAATACTTTCTTACCAACACAGTTGTGATACCACTTTGAGATACTCTGCGTAGGCCTACTCGGGGGATTTTTGCGCAAAGGTAACAAGAAATGTGCACTAGTGCTAAGTTACGAATGGGGTGATAAGTAGGTGATACCGCAAGTGATACAATGTTGTTTCAACAAACCTATACAATAAAGTTGAGAGACAACATGACCGAATTCGAAAAGATGCTTGCGGGCGAAGACTTTGACGGCGGCGCAGAAAGTATTAATCATATCCGTCAAAATGCTTCGAACTTATTGCTGGCCATTAACCAAAATACAGATAACTCTCAACGTAGTGAACTGTTTCAACAGCTAATGGGCAATATTTCAACTTCTAGTATCGTCCGCTCTCCATTTTATTGTGAGTTCGGCAAGACGATTTCGATCGGAGAAAAAACCTTCATCAACATGAATGTAACCATGTTAGATGGCGCTAAAATTACTATTGGCAATAACGTGTTGATTGGCCCGAACACGCAGCTTTACTGTGCTAGCCACGACTTGAACTATCTCAAACGTCGTAACTGGGCAACCATCTGCGATCCTATTACCATTGAGGATGATGTGTGGATTGGTGGCAATGTTGTGATCAACAAAGGTGTGACCATTGGTGCGCGCTCTGTGATTGCGGCTAACTCAGTAGTTAATACAGATGTGCCGCCTGATTCTCTGTTTGGTGGGACGCCTGCTAAGTTAATCAGGATGATTCATGAAAATGAGCAGGGTCATGAGAACGAATAGGCTATAAGGGAACGGAGTTTTCCAAAATCTTATGTAGCGCCTACAGCCACAACATTCAATGGGCAGAAGTGAGTTACTAAGCCTGCAATAAAAAAGGCGCAGTGTTTTCAACTGCGCCTCAGGTAAGCTTCGAGACTTATTACATCAACTTTTATTGCGTACCCTTAACTCATTTTGCGACCGTAATCTATGATGCTCTGACGATATATCTCAAGCAGCTCGGCATCTTTCACGGCAACCCCTACACGCTGTGGCGTATGCTTCTCCCATTCATCATGGAGATACGTACGGCCATCAAACTTCTGAATTGTCATGCCTTCTGCGGGTCCATCGGTCACCACGCGTACAGGCCCTTCCCTGAGGGTAAACAGCTCAGGATCAATCACATAGGCGATAGCCGAGGGATCGTGCACATGGCAGGCATCCAAGCCAACTTTCTCTTTATAAAATTTAAGATAAAAACGGCTGACATCCCAGATAAATTGTCCGACTTCACCGGCGTCATCACGAAGCTTGTCCAGGTAATCTCCGGTGAAGAAACTCTGTTCGGTGACATCCAATCCAATGATAACCACTGGCCAGGAAGCACTGAATACGATGTCGGCCGCATGGGGATCGTCATGAATATTAGCCTCAGCATAAGGAGTAACATTACCACGGTGATCGTTCACCCCGAATGCACCGCCCATGATGACCACTTCTTTGACCAGGTTAACAATCTCCGGCTCGGCCTGTAGAGCTAACGCCAAATTAGTCAAAGGACCGATGGCCACCAGCGTGATCTCTTTAGGCTCAGCTTTAACGGCATCGATAATATATTGATACGCAGGCCTGGCATCAGCCTCACCTTCGACCTCGGCGGGAACTTCAACATCACCGAAACCACTCTCTCCATGTACCACTACGGTTGGACCAACCGGCGGTCTGACTATAGGTTTACTCGCTCCCTGAGATACATCGGCCTCTAGCTGATATTTCTGCTTCAGATAAAGCGCATTATGGGTGGCTCCCTCTATGGTCACATTACCGTAAATAGTAGTGATCGCCTTTAATTCAATCTCAGGGTGTGCCTCTGCGAACAGGATCGCCATTACATCATCAATACCTGGATCTGTGTCTAATATGATTTTTTTTGCCATTGAATTTATCATCCTGTTATCTGGTATGCCGATATCTGCATGCTTCACTCTTGACTTCCCGGAGTAGGGATCAAGGAAGTTAAATAGTGCAATAATTTAAAGTTTAACAGCTTAACTAATATACGAGAAGACACGGGCGGTGAGTGTGATAGGTCATCAAACTTATAATACAAAGAGAACAAATCAGTTCGTTTAACTACAGCTTCCCTCATTGAAACGTCACAGATAAAAGACCGAAGCCCTTTGATCAAACCGTAAGTCCCTCCCTCTAACACTGAGGAGGTGAGCAAGACTTTAAGTCGCATATATGAACAAGATCTTTAGGTTCAGATCCGCCTCTGATTAAAAATTATGATTCAAACTAATTTTTGTTCAAAATTAATTTAGATCGAATTTATCAAGTTTGAACAATATTCAAGCATGCACTTTGTCCATTAAGAAACAAACACTTGCAATAGAAACCCTCCCACCACAAATCAACAAAATAAATCTGTGATGCAAGTCGCAATCTTGAATAAAGGTTGATAGTTACAACTCTAACCATTAGAGTTGTTATTAATTGAACGTTCAATTAACAAATAAACGAACAAAAATACTAATAATAGCACTCAGGATTTAGCCTTTTATGCCGCGCCCCCCAATGAAAGCCGTCAGACAACAGCAGCTAATCGATGCAACCTTGGTCTCTGTTGAACGTCATGGCCTGCATAATACAACGATCAATACCATTAGTGGCTTGGCAGGATTATCATCAGGGCTCATTAGTCATTATTTCGGTGGCAAACAAGGCTTAATTGAAGCGACACAGAAATACCTGCTAGACCAACTTAAACAAGCGTTATTAAGTCGTACAGCGGGAAAAAGCATGCTACCGCTTGAGAGATTACATGCCATTGTTGATGCCAATTTTACCGAGCTGCAACGTTCAACACCGGCAACAAAAACCTGGCTAAGCTTCTGGTCACAAGCCATGCATGAGCAGGGACTTGCCAGACTGCAACATATCAACAGTCAACGACTGTATAGCAACCTTTTGTTCTCATTTAAAAAGTTACTCCCCCAACCCCAAGCCATCACAGCTGCTAAACAGACAGCCGCAATGATCGATGGCTTTTGGCTGCGTAGTGCATTAAGTCCTGCACCAGAAAAAGAGTTCGAACAGGCCCAAATTTTATGTAAAGCCTTCATCGAGGCAGTGATCATGCAGTACGGAGAAAATCGATGTCGTTAGTTGTTTATCAAAATTATGTCCATGGACAGTATCTCTCCAATGACACAGGTGAAACCTTCGAAGTCATTAACCCGGCTACCGGAAAAGTCAGCTACTTAGTCGAGACCGCCGACGCGAGTATTCAGAAAGCGGCCATAGAAAGTGCCAAATCAGGTTTTGATATTTGGTCAAAAATGACCGCGACAGAACGTAGTCGTATCCTGTTAAAAGCCGTCGCACTCCTGCGAGAGCGCAACGACGAACTTGCGGCAATCGAAGTGCAAGACACAGGTAAGCCTTGGCAGGAAGCCTCCGTGGTAGATGTGGTTACCGGCGCTGATTCCATCGAATTTTTCGCAGGCCTTGCCCCGAGTATCGAAGGCAACCAGCAACAGGTTGGCGATGATTTCTATTATACCCGCCGTGAGCCATTAGGGATCTGTGCGGGAATTGGCGCATGGAACTACCCGCTGCAGATAGCCTGTTGGAAGTCGGCGCCTGCGCTGGCCTGCGGTAACGTGATGATCTTCAAACCATCAGAAGAGACGCCACTTGGTGCCATAAAACTGGCCGAGATTTTGACTCAGGCAGGCGTACCCGATGGCGTCTTTAATGTCGTCCAGGGAGATGGCCGTGTCGGTGCCTGGCTGACCACCCATGATGATATCGCTAAAGTCTCCTTCACCGGTGAAGTGGGTACAGGTAAGAAAGTGATGGCAGCAGCAGCTGGCTCACTGAAAGAGGTCACCATGGAGTTAGGCGGCAAGTCACCGCTGATTATCTTTAATGATGCCGATATAGACAATGCCGTATCTGCCGCCATGCTGGCTAACTTCTACACCCAGGGAGAAGTCTGCACCAATGGCACCCGCGTGTTCGTGCAACAAGATATCTATCCGCAGTTTATTGAAAAACTGCTAAAGCGCACCCGTGACAACATCGTCTGCGGCGATCCAATGGATGGCGAGACTAACTTCGGCGCGCTTATCTCAAAGACGCATCGAGACAAGGTGCTGAGTTACATTGAGATAGGTAAAAAAGAGGGCGCCGAGCTACTTGCCGGTGGAGATGCACTTAAGCCCGAAAACAGCCCCAATGGCTACTTTGTCGCTCCGACCATCTTTGGTAACTGCACGGATGAGATGACATTGAGCAAAGAGGAGATCTTTGGCCCCGTGATGTCACTGCTCCCCTTTAACGATGAAGAGGAAGTGATCCGTCGTGCTAACGATACCCGTTTAGGCTTGGCCGCAGGTGTATTTACCCAAGACATCACCCGAGCTCACCGCGTTATTCATCAGATGCAAGCTGGGATCTGCTGGATAAATGCCTATGGTGCCTCCCCAGCAGAGATGCCGGTTGGCGGCTACAAGATGTCAGGCATTGGCCGCGAGAACGGTAGCGAGACCCTAAAAGCATACACCCAAATCAAAGCCGTATACGTAGGTATGCAGCCTCTTGAAAGTCCGTTTTAAGGAGCTGACATGACCCAAACATCAAACACACAATACGACTATATTATCGTTGGCGCTGGCAGCGCAGGCTGCGTGTTAGCCAATCGTTTATCGGCTGACGCAAATAACAGCGTGTTACTGATTGAAACCGGCGGCAGTGACAGAAGCATCTTTATTCAGATGCCAACCGCGCTATCGATTCCCATGAATACCCCAAAGTATGCGTGGCAGTTTGAGACCGAAGCCGAGCCTCACCTGGACAATCGACGCATGCACTGCCCTCGCGGCAAGGTATTGGGCGGCTCCTCATCGATCAATGGCATGGTGTATGTACGTGGTCATGCCCGAGATTTCGATGAATGGCAGCAACATGGTGCCAAGAATTGGGATTACGCTCACTGTCTGCCCTATTTCAAGAAAGCGGAAAGCTGGGCGTTTGGTGAAGATGATTATCGCGGTGTTAATGGTCCACTGGCAGTCAACAACGGTAATGAGATGAAAAACCCACTGTACAAGGCGTTTGTCGCTGCTGGCGTAGATGCGGGTTACTTATCCACCGACGACTACAACGGCGCACAGCAAGAGGGCTTTGGTCCGATGCACATGACCATTAAAAATGGCGTGCGTTGGTCAACATCTAACGCCTACCTGAGGCCGGCAATGAAGCGTGAAAACCTCACTGTCATCACCCATGCCCAGGTACACAAGGTACTATTTGAAGATAAAAAAGCCGTTGGTGTTCGTTTCGAACGCAAGGGCAAGATGACAGATGTGCGTTGCAGTAATGAAGTGGTGTTATCTGCAGGCTCTATCGGTTCACCGCATATACTGCAGCTTTCAGGAATTGGCGCCGCAGAGACACTTTCCAAGGCTGGCATAGAGCAAGTACACGAACTACCGGGCGTGGGTGAAAACCTGCAGGATCATCTCGAGTTCTACTTTCAGTTCAAATGCCTTAAGCCTATCTCGCTGAACGGTAAATTGGATCCACTCAACAAGCTATTTATTGGTACCCGCTGGATCTTAGATAAGTCAGGGCTTGGCGCGACAAACCACTTCGAGTCTTGTGGCTTTATTCGCTCCAAAGCGGGTCTGGAGTGGCCGGATCTGCAATATCATTTCCTGCCTGCCGCCATGCGCTACGACGGAAAAGAGGCCTTCGCGGGTCACGGTTTCCAGGTTCATATCGGCCACAACAAGCCAAAGAGTCGTGGCAGTGTCAAAGTGGTTTCGAATGATCCTAAGGTGGCACCTAGCATCCAGTTTAACTATCTGTCTCACAAGGATGATATCGAAGGTTTCCGCGCCTGCGTTCGTTTAACTCGTGAGATCATCAATCAGCCAGCGCTTGATGAATACCGAGGTGAAGAGATACAGCCCGGGATTTCGGTTCAAACCGATGAAGAGATCGATGCCTTCGTCAGAAGTTCGGTCGAGAGCGCCTATCACCCCTCTTGTTCATGCAAGATGGGAGAAGATGAGATGGCAGTGGTGGACTCAGAAACCAGAGTGCATGGTATTGAAGGGCTTAGGGTGGTTGATTCCTCTATTTTCCCCACCATACCTAATGGCAACCTTAACTCGCCGACCATCATGCTGGCAGAGCGAGCGGCTGACATCATCTTAGGCAAGACGCCATTGCCAGCCAGTGGGGCGACGGTGACCTATGCCGAGCAATGGCAACAGAAACAGCGGTTACACGCCCCAAAAAGAGAACACGCTTGATCTGTTTTTAATAGATAGAACGGGTACCTAGGCTCAAGGCCAGCCTAAGTCAATAAGGCTAAATGGCCCTAATCGCCACGTTTAATTTATCAAACCTTAACTGTCGTTAAAGCGGCAATTAAGGCTTGAGGGATTTTTGCAGCCAATATTTGCTGCTCGCGGGCATAATAAGAACGAAAATAAGGAACTAAACCTATGTTTTACGGAGAGATTAAGTCAGGAGTTCAAATATGACCACTTGGCTTACAATAGGGATATTATTCACCTTCGCCGCCATCGCCTTTGTGCTCTATCGCTGGGGTAATGTGAAATGTATCGGTGTCACACCGGTTCGTACCTTTACCTTTATCGCAATACTATTTACCTCAGGTTTGGATGTGGGATTGATCATGTTCCCGCTAACTGAGTTCGGTGGCTACGCCGACTTAAGCACTAGCCCTGAGTATGGCTTTACCAATCCATTAGCAATTGAATTTGGTTTCTGGGCATTTCTGATCTGGGCATTTTACTTCTTAACCTGCTTCTACTTCTGTGTAGTCGAGCCAAGAGTAAAATTCTTCGAGATCCCATTGATTAAGTTCATTAATAACTTAGTGATTATCGGCACCTGTGCCTTTACCGCTTACCTCTTGCTAACCAACCTCCCCTGGTATCTGCCAGAGATGGGCGACGGCGAAACCATTGTCAGCAGTTTCTACCTGATAGTATTTGTCGCCATTGCAGCCGCCGTATACTCCAGTACCAGTATTCGTTACGTTCGCATCCTGAGCTTGGCAACTACCTGGTTGTTCATCGGCTTAATCGCATTAATGTGGGCAGGAGCATTTTTATCGGACGGTTCGGGAATAGGTGAGTTTGTGACTACCTTTGCCTTGATTGGCGATTACTTTGGCAACCTACACCACTTCGTACTGCCCATGAATGATTACCATGAATTCTACCTGTTCTGGTGGTTTGCATGGAGCATTATGATCGGACAGTTTACCGCACGTTTTGTCGGTGGCATGAGAACCTATCAGGTATTGATAGCCATGATGGTATTCCCATCTGTGCCAATCGCGGTCTGGTTTACCGTGCTCTATTACTACAGTGCCAACGAAATCGCCACCACTGGCTTCTATAATCTGGCCATGGTTCTGGTGGGTATCACCTTCGTAATTAACTCACTCGACTCCTTGATTCGTCTGTACACAGACAACCTCAACCTGACTGTTGAGCGTTTCGGCAAGACCAGGTACATCATTGGCAACATAGCCCTGATGAGCGGATTAACTTTGTTGTTTAAGCTGGATTTCTTACAAATTCAGTGGGTCGGCGCCTTGGCTATCAGCCTGATCTTAGCTTGCTTCGGTTATATCCTAGCGAAGAAATACCGCAAGGTGGCGGCCATCGAGCACTCACCGACAGAAAACAAAATTGATTTCAGTAAAATTGAATTAGCTAACTAAAAACAAAAGGGAAATGATGAATAACACAATGAAGCGACTGGCCATACTTGGATTGATAGCCTTGCCGACTACGACGATGGCCGGGGTTAGCTCAACCGTCACAGCTGTCTCCGATTATACCTTTAACGGTGTGAGCCAGACAGACAGCGGTCCGGCTCTGCAGGCCAGCCTGGATTACGCCGCTGATTCTGGTTGGTATGTCGGAACCTGGGCGTCAAACGTCGATTTTGGTTCGGGTGATGATACCTGGCTGGAGCTTGATTTTTACGGCGGTCACTTCCTCCAGCTTACGGAGCGTGTATCACTGGATGCAGGTATCGCCTATTACACCTACCATGGCGACTCGTTCTCGGATGAGTACCAATATCCGGAGCTGTATACCAAGTTTGGCTATTCATCGTCTGTCGGACAGAGTGAACTGAACTTCTGGTACACCTGGGATTACTTCGGTGTAGATGCGGGTCACTACATCATGATGGCTGCACACACCTTTAGCGTCGCCGAAGGTCATGATATTCGAGTGAGTTTCGATCGTTCGACATCGCTCGATGAGGATAAGTGGGCATGGGATGGCGATAAGGCCTATAACCATTTCCGTGCCGAGTATATGACAAGCTGGAAAGGCTTCGATTTTAATCTTGCCGTGGAAGATACCAGCATGGATACCGATGCCAGTGATACCCGAGCGGTATTATCTGTAGCGCGCACCTTTGCTTTTTAAGTCAGGCTTAATAAGCAGTTAAGTAAAACGGTATAACGCTCAGGCGTTATACCGTTTTTTATTTAATGGATAGGTAGCCGGAAAAATTGAAACTTGATTTGCTAAACCACTACAAGGGCACTTTATTCTCAATCGCTCCCGCGTCTTAACATGCCTTTATCGAACATTCTGTAACAGGCTGCGCTATCCTGTTTAGCCGCATACATGGCAACATCGGCAAATTTTATTAACTCTTTCCTGTCCACCGAATCCTCGGGAGATACCGCGACACCGACACTGACCGATATATCGATCTCCTTCCCCTCGAGAGTCGCCGGATGTTTAAACTCACGTACAATGTTATTAACCACATTATGTATATGAGTCATATTTTTGATATCTTTTATGACAACCAAAAACTCATCGCCTCCGACCCTAAATACTGTATCGCTGTCACGTACAGCATATTTAATACGATAAGCGGTCTCTTTAATCACTAAATCACCAACATGATGCCCATACTGATCATTTATCTCTTTGAAGCGGTCAAGATCAATAAACAACACAGCAATCATGCCGCCGCACTCCTGCACTTCACCAATCACAGTCTCTATCTCTTCGGGCATAGTGAGTCGATTCTTTAATCCGGTTAGCTCATCGTGATGAGCCTTAAAGCCGAGATCTTGCTCTCTTTGATAGACCTTTTCACTCATAACAAAGAAGGTTGAGAGTAAGTGCCCCATCTCATCGTTTTTAACCACGTCATTCACTTCCAGCTTATGCCCCTCCTCTAATTTCTTCACGCTGGAAAGCAGTAGCTCCAGGGGATGGAAGAAGCTCCGCCGTAAAAAGTTAATAGTCACGAAGAAAAGGCCAATAAACAGGACAATCTCAACGATGATAAGGGTGGTTATCTGCGCTCTGTTTTCTCTGAAATCTCCCTTTCTCTGCTCCAACAACAGTTTTTCTGCATTAATAAACGTAGCGAAGAGGCTGCGGATATTATCCATATATTGCTTGCCCCGGTTATCACCCACCACCTGAACGGCCATCTCGTTATTATCACCCTGAACCAGTTCAATCGTCTCCTCCAACTCCAGAAACTTAAGCTGCATCTGCTCTTCGATTGCGTTCAAAATATCTTGCTGTTCGGGGTTATCAGAGGTGAGTTTTTTTAATCTGATAAAGCTCTCTTTAGCGATAAGAGCACCATTATGGTAGGGCTCTAAATATGCCGAGTTAGTTGTCAGTAAATACCCTCGTTGCCCGGTTTCAGCATCTTTCATCGCACCAGACAATGCCTGTGTTTCATTCAACACCTCGTGCGTGTGGATCACCCACTTCAGCTTTTCCTCGCCGTAGCTCTCTAACTGGAAGGTAAAAATTGAGTTGAAAATTGCGGCTAAAAAAAGCAAGCCCAATAATAGTGATAGCTTTAAGCGAATACTCAATCTGGCTCTCCCTGTGTTTCCAAAGAACTAAAGCTAAAATTTAAACGTTTAGTGATATCTCTTATCAACGACAACTCAATACGGAAACAACTCCTGAGTTTAGTTGCCGTCTCTACAAGTAACTCTCATGGATATTATAACTCACCGACTCAAAACAGTTGAATTATCAGGCGATATATAGAGGCCACTTCGAAAACAGATTAAAAACGAAATCTGAAATAAAAGCCAATGAACTAAATACCGAACTAAGACTTCTATTTAAAGCCAAGCCACTCACTGCAGATTTTTCACTAAATGCGATACCCCATGTTATATTAGCGCCCATATTCAGTCAGGTAGTCAAAGAAGGTTATTAAATGAAAATCGGTATTATTGGCGCTATGGAGCCGGAAGTTGCGCATTTAATTGAGTCGATGGAAAACCCAAGCTCTACAACAATTGCGGGTATCGAGTTTGTTGCGGGCCAGCTTGCAGGCAAAGAAGTGGTCGTCACTCGCTCCGGTATTGGCAAGGTCACCGCCAGTATCGCAACCACATTACTTATCGAAAAATATGCGCCTGACGCTATTATTAATACCGGTTCGGCTGGCGGCTTTGCCGATGAACTTGCTATCGGTGATATAGTTATCTCATCTGAAGTGCGCCACCACGATGTCGATGTAACCGCATTCGGCTATGAGATTGGCCAGATGGCACAACAACCTGCAGCCTTTATTCCCGATGCAGCACTCGTTACCGCGGCGCAAAAAGCTGTCGCCAGCCTGGGCGAAGTGAAAGCCATCGAAGGATTGATCTGTACCGGTGACAGTTTTATCTGTGACCCTGTCCGTACTAAGACTATGTTAGAGCACTTCCCGACTATGGCTGCATGCGAGATGGAAGGCGCGGCTATCGCTCAGGTATGTCATCAGTTCGATGTGCCCTTTGTTGTGATCCGCTCATTATCTGATAATGCTAATAATGACTCTCCTGTCGATTTCGATGAGTACTTAGTTAAAGCGGGCCATCATTCTGCGTTAATGGTGATAGCACTACTAGAGCAGCTATAATTTATTAATGCATTTAGGTAAAGATCATGGTTCCAGAGTTTGCTGCACAACTACTTAATGACTCTCCTTTTTATCAAGGGGCCATGATCCTTATTATCAGTCTGCTGTTATCAAAAATTGCGCCGCTACCACGTAACTATCAGCCTATCGTCTGGTTTGGGCTACTGGCAAAAGAACTCGCCGCCAAGGTCAATCACACAAGTCGAGCCCCCTCTCAGCAACTCATCGCCGGTACTTTAGCCTGTATCCTATTGGTCTTACCCTTTTCGGCAATTATGACCTTTCTGATGCAACTCGCCGCTTTCCCCTGGTTCTTTGAATTTGTCACCCTATACATCTGTCTCAATGATGAGAACTTCAATCAAACGGCCATAGAGGTGAAGCAGGCGTTATACCAAGAAGACAAAAACAGAGCCAGATCGATTCTCTCTCCCTGGCTCTACCGGGATACAAAAGAGCTTAGCGAAGTTGGTATTGCCAAAGCGACCATAGAAAAACTCGTCACCACACCAGTATATGGCACGGTATCGACGATCATTTTCTTCGGTATAGGTGGCGCACCTCTGGTACTCATCACCCGAATGATTAAACAACTGGAGCTTTGCTGGCCTCCCATCAATCCTCAATTTTCCCACTTTGGTAAACCTGTTTATCTGTTAAGCACCCTGCTATTTATCGTGCCCAGCTGGTTATGGAATATCAGCATTGCCATTCAGGGGGGGCCTCAAACTATCCTAAGCCTGCTTAAACCTCTCCCCAACACTCAGCCCTTGCATAACTGCATTAATACCTGCTCCATTTCAGCAAGAGTGTTGAATGTAGAATTAGGAGGGCCTATGAAGTTCAACGGAATAAAGGTAGATACAACCAAACTGAACCACGGCCCCAAACCTAATGCAGACTCGATAACATCGGCTATCAGACTGGCCAATACCACTTATGGTATCTGGATCTTCTTCGTGATATCCATGCCACTCATCTGGGCTGGTTTACGCTATCTCCACAGCTAATCTGCCGATAAAATTAGCTATTACTTCTTATTTACAAATTAATCTGTTTGGTATTCACAAAATCCATTGGTATTATTCACCTAATTAACTCCCTATTTCCGCTATAGGCAACTGACTTTGTTTGAACATATTCATGTATCCTTAACCACTCCTGCGCTCCTGTTTCCGGCTATTTCACTGCTGTTACTGGCATATACCAACCGTTTTTTTTCACTTGCTGCACTGATCAGAAGTCTCAGCAATAACGGCAAGCCGGTTCATAGTGAACAGTTAAAAAACTTGAGGCAGAGGATCATCATAATCAAACGCATGCAGGAATCCGGCGTCATGAGCTTCGCGCTATGCGTTGTTTGCATGATCTTCATCTATATCGGACTCAATAAGATAGGTTCAGTTATTTTCGGCTGTAGCCTGTTGCTGCTGCTCTACTCTCTACTTTTATCGGTAAAAGAGATCCGCATCTCGGTCGACGCCCTGAACCATCATCTTAAAGAGATGGATCAATGACAGAGTGGATCTACTTTTTCGACCTGTGTGGTACCGCCGTATTTGCCCTCTCCGGAGCCCTCGCCGCAGGCCGCCATCGAATGGATCCCTTCGGCGTGATCGTATTAGCCTCAGTAACTGCAGTAGGCGGCGGCAGCATTCGCGATGCCCTGCTTGGAACCACACCGGTTTTTTGGATCCGCGACCCAAACTACATCATCGTCATATTAATAACAGTGCTTTTGACTATGCTATTTGTGCGAAAGCCTAAGAAAGTGCCGCAGCATACCCTTCCCATAGCAGATGCATTAGGGCTCGCTCTCTTTACTGTTATTGGTGCCGAGAAAGCTCTCAGCCTCGAGTTAGGTGGAATGATAGCCGTTGTAATGGGCTTGATAACGGGCGTAGGAGGAGGCATGATTCGAGATCTATTATGCCGACAAGTACCTATGATTTTACGGACCGAAATATATGCAACCGCATCTATCGTAGGCGGGATCGGCTACAGCCTGAGTATTCACTTAGGGGCTGTCGATAAACAAGCCTTGGTGCTTGCGATGATCGTAGCCTTGGCCATCAGGCTGGCCGCGATAAAATGGCATCTTTCTCTACCTGCATTTGATCTGAAGACGAATAAACAATGAACTTGCGATATCTCTGGTTAATTTTTACCTTTTTCAGCCTACCTTCGATGGCCAACACCACACAGATGCCCATCGAGCAGCAACTGGCCGTGAAGTATATTCAGGCATTGACCGATCACGACTACAAAACCTTATTCAATTTTTACAACCGGGACAGTGTTTTCAATGACAAGACCGCGAGTAAGAAATACACCGGCAGACGTCATATACTCAGCTTCCTGAAACGCGCCCATCAGGGGGTACTCGAGTATGGGTTTAATATTGAACATATGTTTAACTCTGGCTCACTGGTCGTAATGATTGGCAATTATCACTACAAGGGGCCGGGCGAGCAGTTTGGTAAACCCGGTAAAATTATCGACTTAGCCATTCCCGGAGTCACCACGGTGAAGTTAGACATGGATACCCATAGGATCAAAGAGCACGAAGATTTGATGGATTACCAAACCATGGCAGATCAGTTAGCGGGTCAGTAATCATGACAGGCTCCCGCCCGCAAACGGGGGGCCTATCACCTTCTTACCAGATAAGACTCCAGCCCCCCTTACCCCATAAGACCTTTTCCTGGCCGATACCGGCACTCCGGCTTAGCTAAACCGTACACGTCCATAACCATCGACTAGAATTAGTCTTGTACTCATGGTTCGAGGATCTGTTTATGGAGTCAGTTCCAGAGCTTCCTGAAAAAAATCCGGTAGCTGACGAAGAGTTATTTGGCCACCCCAAAGGCTTGTATATCTGCTTTGCCACTGAAATGTGGGAGCGGTTTTCTTTCTATGGGATGAAGTATCTGCTACTCCTCTATCTGACCAAGTATCATCTGTTTTCCGATGGCGCAGGTCTCGAGGTATTGGGAGCCTATGCCGGCCTGGTTTACTCATTACCGGTTGTGGGTGGCATGTTGGCCGATAGGTATTTAGGCATGCGTAAGGCTGTTATATTCGGCGGAATATTGCTGTGCATTGGGCACCTCTTGATGGCAGTTGAAGGTCATCAGGCAATACAGTACACCGCCGGCAGTGAGCTTATCTCGGATATCATCCTAAATGATGGCACGACACTGGTGGCTGGCACAGTGTTGAGCGAAACTGTACAAATTCGTGATTTAGCCGCCCTCAATATCTTTTACCTGGCCTTAGCCTTGATTGTTGTCGGTGTCGGCTTTTTAAAACCTAATATCTCCACCATAGTGGGCCAACTCTATAGCAAAGACGATGTCCGCCGGGATTCAGGCTTCACCATATTTTATATGGGGATCAATATCGGTGCCTTCGCCGCAACGATTATTTGTGTCTACCTGGGCGAAACGTTTGGCTGGGGCTATGGTTTCGGCAGCGCGGGGGGAGGTATGTTAATCGGCTTATTTACCTTCCTCAAGGGACAAAAGCATCTGAAGGGGTTGGCCGAACCAGGCGAGCCAGAACTTCTTACAGAGAAAGTTCTGGGGCCCATCAATCGGGAATTACTGATTTACCTCATAGCTTTGCTGAGTCTGGGGCTGATCTGGCTGGTGATCCAACATGAGACTCTGGTGTTTGCGGCTCAGCAGGTCGTATTAGTGGTATCCGGTGTGGGATTAATAGCCTATGCCGCATATAAAGGCACCCGGGAAGAGATGCACCAGATGAGCGTACTCATGGTACTCATCGCATCGACGATTGTCTTCTGGGCTCTGTTTGAGCAAGCCGCCGGCTCTATGACCCTGTTTGCCGATAGGGTCATCGACCGCAACATTTTGAGTATTGAGATAGCCGCGGGTCAATTTGGCTCCCTCAATGCCGGCTTCATTATGCTACTGGCCCTGCCCTTCGCGGCATTTTGGGTCTGGCTGGACAAGTTTAAATTAAACCCCAATATCCCGATAAAATTTGGCTTAGGGATCATTCAGGCGGGGTTAGGTTTCGGTGTTCTCGTCCTGGGTTCCCACTTTCCCGATGAAGCAGGAAAAATGAGTCTATGGTGGCTGGTGCTGGCTTACCTGCTCCATACAACGGGTGAGCTCTGCCTGTCGCCTGTAGGGCTTTCGGCGGTAACTAAGTTAGCAATCCATAAGGTAGTCGGCCTCTCCATGGGGATCTGGTTTCTGGCCACGGCACTTTCGGAAACTCTGGCGATGCGTTTAGGACAACTCGCGGCCATCGACAGAAGCAGCCCTGAAAGCATGGACATAGCTCAGACTAGTGTGACTTACATACAGCTGTTTGAATTCTTAATGTGGACCGGCATCATCAGTGGCGCTTTTCTCATTATTATCTCACCGATACTGACACGGGGCATGCACGGGGTTCGTTAATCAAACGCTGGATCAAAAATGGCCTGTAAAATACAGGCCATTTTATCGGCTTTTTAGCTAGAGGGGCTAACTGCTTAGCCCAGGCTCTAAATCGGAACTTTAAACCAAGGCTTTAAACCAGCTATTTAAACCAGAGTGATCTTAGCAAACTTACGCTTACCTACCTGGAACACACCGGTCGTTCCGGCGCTTAGCTGAAGACGGGTATCTTCAATCTTAGCCCCATCAATCTTGGCGGCACCTTGCTTGATCATGCGCATCGCATCTGAGGTCGAGTTAACAAGCCCAGCCTCTTTAAGTAGGTTAGCGATAGCGATCCCTTCACCGGCCGCGATCTCTAACTCTTGAATATCGGTAGGGATAGCGCCTTTTTGGAAACGGTTGATAAACTCCTGATGAGCAGCATCGGCAGCGGCTTCATCATGGAAGCGTGCAATGATCTCCTTGGCTAGCGCAATCTTAATGTCACGAGGGTTGGCACCGGCTTCTACATCCGCCTTGAACTGCTCAATTTCACCCAGTGGACGGAATGATAACAGTTCAAAATAGCGCCACATCAAATCATCTGAGATAGACATGATCTTACCAAACATCTCACCGGCAGGCTCACTCACACCAATATAGTTGTGTGCTGACTTAGACATCTTCTTCACGCCATCGAGGCCTTCAAGCAATGGCATCATGATAACCGTTTGTGGCTTTTGGCCTTCTGACTTTTGCAGCTCACGCCCCATCAGCAAGTTAAACTTCTGATCGGTACCGCCGAGCTCAACATCAGACTTAAGTGCCACCGAGTCATAACCCTGTAACAGTGGGTACATGAATTCATGAATCGCGATAGACTGACCAGAGCCATAACGCTTCTTAAAGTCGTCACGCTCCATCATGCGAGCAACCGTCTGCTTCGAAGCCAAACGGATCATACCGGCAGCGCCTAGTGGCTCAAGCCAGCTGGAGTTAAACTCGATACGCGTCTTAGCCGGGTCTAAGATTTTATAGACCTGCTGCTTATAGGTTTCGGCATTAGCCAATACTTGCTCACGGGTCAAAGGAGGACGAGTACTGTTCTTACCGCTTGGATCACCGACCATACCGGTAAAGTCGCCGATCAAGAAGATAACCTCATGACCCAGCTCCTGAAAGGTACGCATCTTATTCAGGATCACGGTATGACCTAAATGAATATCAGGCGCGGTAGGATCGGCTCCAAGCTTGATACGTAAGGGACGTCCCTCTTTTAATTTTTCCAGCAGATCCGCTTCGAGTAAAATCTCATCGGTACCACGTTTAATTTCTGCTAATGCTTGGTCTAAATCAGCCATCTCGCCAGCTACTCCAAAGAGCCCATGAATAAATAAAGAGAGTCATGTTACTTGTTAGCCAGCACAAATGAAAGTGTGTACACTAAGGGGATCGGTATAAGCGACAAAAATTGCTATTTAGTGTGACGGGAAAGGGGTCGATGGGAAAGGTTATTACGTTATTAAAGTTACTGCCTAGATTGCATCAGATGCTACTGACTCTTCTGGTATTGGTCACAGTAACCATTATTCTTATCCCCGCCGATGACGCTCAGGCATCCAAAAGCACCAATACTCAGCTTTCGGGCAGTATCGATCTCGGTAACAACGCCACCGACTCTGTGTCTGATATTGAAGCCCGTAATGCTCAACAGCTGAAACTCCCACTGGCATTTCGCAAACCCACACCGCCAACCGGGCACACTTCAAGTTCGAACAGTGCGGGTTCTGAATCGAGCGAGAATCAACCGCTATCCGACGATTCAATGACAAAGCAGAAAGCCAAGCAAGCAGAAAATCTGGATGTTGAACATTTTCAAGTAAAGAGCGGAGACACCTTAGCCGCTCTCTTTATTCGCGCAGGCCTCAGCTCCAGAGATGTCTATGAGATAACTTTACTACCTAAAGCAAAAAAGAATCTGCTCAAAATCATGCCCGGTGAAGAGCTCATTATCGCGAAAAATTCATCGGGTGAACTCGCCGAACTAAAATACCAACTCAACCCTATCTCGACTCTCATCATCACTAAAAATGAAACCGGCTATAAAGAGCAGATCTCTGACAAGCAGGTAGAGAGCCGGACTAAGTTCGCCAGTGCCACCATAAGCAGTAACTTTTGGAATGCCGGAGTCGGCGCGGGATTAACCCCAAATCAGATCATGCAACTGGCCACCATTTTCGGCTGGGACATAGATTTCGCACTGGATCTCAGGAAAGACGATCATTTTGCTCTCATCTTCGAAGAGGAGTATGCCGACGGTGAGTTCTTAAGAAACGGGAATATTCTGGCGGCCGAGTTCAGCAACCAGGGGGACCGATACACTGCGGTGCGTTATACCGATGGTAACTACTACTCCGAAGAGGGACGCAGTATGCGTAAAGCTTTCCTGCGCTCTCCTGTCGACTTTAAATACGTAAGTTCAAGCTTTAACCCCAAACGACTTCACCCGGTCACAGGACAGGTGAGAGCGCATAGAGGGGTAGATTACGTGGCTAAGGTGGGAACACCGATCAAAGCCGCGGGTAAAGGGCGCGTCATCAAATCAGCCTATAACCAATACAATGGAAACTATGTGTTCATTAAACACAATGACACCTATACCACTAAATACTTGCACCTGAAGAAACGCAAAGTTAAGCAGGGCGCAACCGTAAAGCAGGGACAGGTCATCGGAACCTTAGGCTCTACCGGGCGAGTCACGGGAGCACACCTGCATTATGAGTTTATCGTCAACGGTGTTCACCGTAATCCGAGAACAATAAAACTTCCCAAATCATTACCTATCGCCAGTAAAGATAAACCTAAGTTTATGGCGCTTAGCAAACAGATAATGACTAAACTTCAACATAACAAACAAGTTTATCTGGCATCTCAATAACCACACATTACAAGCAAAATTGACGACCACACCCGCCAATCCACAGGATCACAAGATCCGGTGGAGATGCCAGATACCAGTTTCTAAAATTCAGCCAAGGTTCAAACTCGACAGAAAAATATGCAGATGAACCTGGCGACAACGGATATTAAAGATGAATACAAACTATTTTATAGGGTTAATGTCAGGCACCAGCATGGATGGCGTAGATGCCGTTCTTGTCGATTTTGGCTCGCCAAGCCCAAAGCTGGTCGCTAAACACAGCCAGGTAATTCCTAAACACACCTTAAGAAACCTTCAGCGCCTCTGTTTGCCCGGCAGCGATGAGATCAACCTCCTGGGTCAATTGGACCGTAGTGTAGGCCTGTTATTTGGCGCCGCCGTCAATGAACTCCTGGCTAAAGCCGGAGTATCCAAAGAACAGGTCGTAGCCATAGGCAGCCACGGTCAGACTGTCAGACATATGCCGAATCTCGATATGGGATTTACACTTCAGATTGGCGATCCTAACACCATAGCCGTCGAAACCGGCATCGATGTTATCGCCGACTTCAGACGTAAAGATATCGCGCTTGGTGGACAAGGTGCTCCTCTGGTTCCGGCATTCCACCAGCAGATGTTTGCAAGCCCGGACACACCGCGCATTATTCTCAATATCGGTGGAATAGCTAACCTCACCTACCTGCCCGGTAATACTGACGATGTGATTGGATTCGACACCGGGCCGGGTAACACCCTGATCGATGCCTGGATACAGCAGATAAAAGATGAAGCCTATGATGAAGATGGTGCCTGGGCCGCAAGCGGAACGACCGATGAGAAACTACTGAAACACCTGCTCTCTCATACCTACTTCTCTCAACCCTTTCCTAAGAGCACAGGTAGAGAGTTATTCAATCAAGCCTGGCTTGAGCAACAGGCCGCCGAATTCGGCTACCTGAATGAAGCCGACATTCAATCCACCCTACTCGATGTCACTTGCCACAGTATCGCGAAAGACACCCTTGCCCTGTCACCCAGGGGAGAGCTGTTTGTTTGCGGAGGGGGGGCGTTTAACACCGAACTGATGTCACGTCTGGACAAATTACTTCCCGGATATAGGCTCAGCACAACCTCGGATATAGGTATTGCCCCTCAGTGGGTCGAAGGGATCGCATTTGCCTGGCTTGCCATGCGTCATCATCAAGGCCTCTCGGGTAACCTACCCGCAGTAACCGGCGCCTCCAGAGAAGCCGTGCTGGGTTCCCTGTTCCCGGCAACATAGAGCTATCGCTGGAGGAACAAGCCTCCAGCCTTCAAACATTAATCAATGTAATAGTTTATGTTTAAGTTTAATCACATCACGTTTTGAATACTCAGACAGGGTCATCAGCAGGCGTCTCTCGCCGGGAATATAGCTCATGGCCCCATACGAGCTCAAACTGCTCGCGGGCAATTTTAAAATAGGCGTGGTGAGATCGGTATTAAAACTCCAGAAATTAATCAGCTGATACCCTGAGTTAACCTCACGAAAATAGACCCCTTTGTCAGTCACGACCCAGTTGTAACTCTCGTTAAAGTCCTCTATGGCAATCAAGAGCTCCACTTGCTGAGGATTCGATATATCCATAGACCAGAGGCCATATTCATCATAGCGGGTAAATACTAAGGTATTTTCATCGGTCATCTTGCCTAAACGTACATCGATAGTGCTCAGATGCTTGGGTGAATGGTTGTGCAATGAGAAGGCGGTTAAGCCATCATTGGTCGAGGATAGCACCCATTCATCTCCCCATGCCCAGCTCGGTCTTCTATGATCTGAAGACCTTGAAGGTAATATGCTGATACCGCCGCTGGAGAGATCTACAATATGGATCTTATTACCTTCATTTTTATCATCCGGGGCCAGAAACGCAATTTTGCTACCATCATGGGACCAAGCCGGATAGGCGACCCTGCGCTTAAGATCGGTGAGCTGCACCCTGTTTAATCCATTATGATCTGACGTCCATACCTCATTGAACCCGGTCTCGTTAGACACATAGGCGATACGTTTGACTTTCGATGAATAATCGGGGTTACGGTAACTGTATTCCGCTTGGGATATGGGAAATATAGTCGAGGGAATATCCTGGTCCAAAGCCAGATAGGCAACACTAAAATCTTTGATGTAGTTGGAATAGACCAGCTCATCTCTATGGGGAATAAATTTTGGATAACTGAACCCGGAAACCGACAGCGGTAATAACTCTTTCGACTCAATATCGACAATAAAACCATCCCTGACCCCTGAGTTTTCGGTGCTGAAAACCAGCTTCTGACTGTCCTGATCCCAACTCAGACCACGAATATCCTCTAGACCTTGAGTCAGACGTACCTCTTCGCCGGTTACAATGTTCCGTATAAAAATATCCTCAGAAATCGTGCCATATCGCCTCGCTATCGCAATCCACTTCCCATCGGGACTGAAGGCAACATCTCTATCCCGGTAACCACAGTCACGCTCACATGAGAGTCTGACAGGAGTCGACTCTGCTCCGCTCAGTGCAAGCAAGTACAATCCGGCATCGGACTCCTTTTTTTCCTGCCAGATATAGATAAGGGATTGACCATCGGCAGAGATATCTAACGCAGAGGTATAACTGTAACACTCAGATAGATGGCTCACTTCATTCGTCTCTAACATGAGGCGATTCATATGGCATTCGCGGGTAACTCTGTCTTCACTGGGGTATATCAGTGATTTACCATCAGGCGACCATATAGCCCTGAGTTCACGAGTCCGTTTCGATGTCAGTCGCTTGGGTGTCAGGGTCGGGGATTCCAAATCCTTAAGATACAAATTAGACCGCTTACCATAAACCAACCAACGTCCATCCGGCGAAACGGCCGGATATAACTCAGCGCCCGCAGCCCGCGTCAATTGCACCATTTCAGTTTGACGCAATTGCTTACTGTCCTGATACAGATGCAAGCCGGCAAACACAGCCACAACGAGCAGGAGTACAAGCATGGCATACGATCCCAAGCGTAACTGCTTACTTAAGCGCTCAACCTTAGCCTGCTCGACTTGTAATATTTCGGGTTCATCCACCAGGTCCGAGGCATCAAACAGGGGCTCAATCAATAATCGGTAACCGGTTTTTCTGACGGTTTCTATCGCTTGCTCGCCGCTAAGCAGAGGGTTGAGATGTTTTCTCAGATGCCAGATAGCATTCGTTAACGCCTTAGCACCGACATAGGAATTCCCTTCCCAGATGTTTTCGATAAGCTCATCGCGGGTCACGACGTTTGGATATTTTCTTGCCAGATAACTTAGCAACTCGATAAATTTAGGCTGAATAGAGACCTTGCCCGCCATTACGCCATCCGGGACAGGCTCAAAAAAGTTAAGACTATTCTCAGCGGGCATGACTTCGCAGCTTGCCAACTTAAATACCGCCTCTTTTCTTATCTTTATCATCCCACTCTCCGGAAGCCGTTGATTCTAACTTTTATTGCAGCTCAACTTTACCCCTAAGATTTTACATCCAACCAACATCAAACCACAAGTAAACACGCAGGCGTAAAACATAATGTAACCAGTTAATTTAAAAAAGAATAGATATTAAATAGATATATAAACAACAAAGAAACGACACACCAGCCATTGCTGCCAAATAACAAATTAATTACAACTTGTTTCAGTTGACAGCTTGCGACTTCTTGTAGTGCTAATCGACATCGTTCTCCCCAGAAATACCTGTTTCTCTGTGACGTTTACAACGAACCGAAGAGTGAAACCAATAGGTAAATTATAAAAATAAGGACAGCAATCAGATGAAACCACAGATGAAATTATCGGCATTAACATTAGCCATAACCATGGCGGCATTAGCCCCGTCATCGCTACTCGCAGCGGAAGATTCTGCCGCGACGGACGGCGCAAATAGTAAAATTGAAAAAATTGAGGTAACGGGCTCCCGTATTAAGCGTGCCGACTTTGAAGGGGTAGCTCCAGTCACGGTGATCACAGCAGATGATATTGCCAATAGCGGCCTATCCTCTATCTCTGAAGTCCTTCAATCTTCAGTGGCAAATAATGGTGGCTCACTCAACGGTGACAGCGATGGGTTCACCGATAGCGCAAGCTCTGTTAACCTTCGCGGTATGGGTGCCAACAGAACTCTGGTACTCATTAATGGCCGCCGCCAAGCCTCATTCCCTTCTGCTGCTGGTGGTACATCAAACTTCGTCGATACCTCTGATATCCCAACGGCTGCAGTTGAACGTATCGAAATTCTTACCGGTGGAGCATCGGCGATTTATGGTTCAGATGCCGTCGGTGGCGTAGTAAACATCATCCTTAAGAAGCAATATGATGGTGCTAAGGTTGAAGCTAAATACTCAGATACTACCCAAGGTGGTGGTGAGCAGTTTGACCTATCTTACCTTCAGGGTATCAACACTGAAAACAGTCAAACTTTGATCATGCTCGAATACAAGCAGGTTGGCGCAATCCAGACCTACCAGCGTGATGACCTATATAGCCCTGCCTATTATGAAGATGAAGATGGCGACATTCGTTGGGGTTCTGGACCATACGGTGACTCATTTCCATCAAGCTGGGCATCCTGGATCAGAGATTACTCAAAAGTTTATACCGATGATAAGTACAGCCCTGTCGATGAAGCTCAGTGTACTAATCTGTTCGGTGACAAAGGGGTCTATGTAGAAGCTGGTACTTATGATTGTTACTACGATAAGTATGCCGACCGCGGTCTACAGTCAGAATATGACAGAATCAACCTGGTTGTTAACAGCACTTACGATCTTAACGATGATTGGCAGATTTATGGAATGCTTAATGCCTCCTATAAAGAGAGCACTAAGTATAAAGATGAGAAAGGTTTCGGGGATTACTTCTATCAAGATGAAGCCACAGGTGCAATGAGCTACGACAAGTACGAATTTGAAGATTACAACAAATTCCAGATGCGCCGTCGTATGGAGGAGTACCCTGGACCACGTACCTATGATACTCAAAACACTAAAGCCTCTCTCGCCTTCGGTGCTAACGGTACTATTGGTGATTACGAACTGGATATCTCCTGGTCTAGCGGCTACGCACTGTATGAGAAGCAGAACCACCATATGGTCAGAGCAGATGCCCTACTCGGTATGGTGACTTTCGATCCTAATGACACTGATCTTTCTAAGTGGTATCCAAATAACCAGTTAACCACAGAGCAAGCTGAAGCACTTATTGGTGACTCAACTAAGAAATCAGACTCTAGTATGCACCAGCTGCAGGCCGTATTTACCGGTGACCTAATGGAGCTGGAAGCGGGCACTGTTGGCTTTGCAACTACAGCAGAGTGGGCACGTGAAAGCTATGAAGATACTTTAGATGAAACCACCATGAGCGGTGGTTTTATCGGTATGGGTGGTACTGGTGGTAAGGGTGACCGTGACCGTGTCGCTGTTGCAGGTGAATTGCAGATCCCACTCCTTGCCGATATGACAGGTGTTAAGTCATTAGACCTATCTGCTGCACTTCGTTATGACCAATATCTGGATGATTCAGATGTGGGCGGAGCAACGACTCCTCAGGTTGGCCTAAGTTACCGACCAATTGATGAGGTAATGGTACGTGCTAACTGGGGTAAGAGTTTCCGCGCCCCAGATATGCACCGCCTGTACGCAGGATTAACAAGAGGTTTTGGTGGCACTGAGTATCCACACCCAACAATACCTGATGAGATCTATGAAGATGATTACGAGAGCTTTAACTCAGGGAACCTTAACCTTACCGAAGAGAAGGGTGAATTCTGGAACTTAGGCTTTGTGGCCAATGTGACAGACAGTGCAGATCTGACATTAGACTGGTGGAATATCGAACTTGAGGGTGCGGTTAAGACAATCTCAACCGATGAGATGCTGGAAGACCAAAGCTATAACAAGAATGGTCAATATACAGATTGCTCAACAATGCCAGAAGTGGGTTACCTGACTGAGTTTGATGATGATGGCATCGAAAATATCGCCTGTATGCGTAAAGGCCCTATCAACAGTGCCTATGAAGCATCGGAAGGTATTGATGCCAGCTTCAACTACCTGTTCCCGGAAACTGCTGCCGGTGAGTTTAAGTTCAAGCTTGCAGCCTCTTACCTACTCAAGAAAGAGTATCAAGAGAGAGTAGGTGATGAGATAGAGGAGCAGACTGAAACTGATTACTTCCCTAAGTGGAAGGGTAATGCCAGCCTAAGCTGGAGCTATGAAGACTTCACAGCAACCATCGCTTACTACTACACAGGTGAGGCCGTAGGAACCGATCTGTTTGAGTACGTTGACGCAGATGGTGAAGATGTAGAGTCGATTGAGACTGATACCTTAGATCCATATCAGATCATCAACATCACCCTGTCTTACTACGCACCATGGGAAGGTAAGTTCACCGCTGGTGTTAAAAACCTGACCGATGAGATGCCACCACTTTACGATATACGTAACGACGAACACAACGACTGGCCATACTATCAGGATGATAACAGCAGTTACTCTGCTAAAGGTCGTAGCCTGTTCTTAGGCTACTCACAGAAGTTCTAAACCCGGCTAAGACACCCGGTGGTGAAACTACCGGGTTGATTAAAGCCTCAACACCAGCGCCTTTCGGGGCGCTATTTTCCCTGACAACTTGCTATCCCTTTTATCAGGAGATGAAAATGCCGGTAAAGCCCATCTTTATGTTTGCCCTGATAGTTTTTTTTAGTCACTCGGCAATGAGTGCACAATACCAACGCCCCTCTCAACCATTGCAGGATATCGTAGAACAAAACAAAAAAGTGAGCACCCGCTTATCGGATAACAAGCAATGGCTGGCCATACTCACGCCAGAATCGCATATCGATATCGAAACCTTAGCCCAAAAAGAGCTCAAACTAGCGGGTCTGAGGTTATCACCTAAGCAACTGACCCCAAGTCGTATCAAGGCCAGATACTCCAACATCGAATTAATCAATCTAAGCGATAACTCGGTAAAGCCGGACACCATTATCACGCCAGCGACAATGACCGTCACTAAGGTGAAATTTTCTCCCGATAGTCGTTTTCTCAGCTATATCGGAATATCTGGCCATGGTGCCGACCTCTACCTATACGAGATAGCGACCGGCCAAAGCTTCAAGCTAAACAAGACACGTATCAATGCCAGCCTGGGGCTGAAATACCAATGGCTGCATAACAGCCAGGGCTTAGCGACCAGTATTGCCATTGATAGTGAACGCTTACCACAGGCACATCAACTTCTTGGGCCAAACATCAGTGTTGCCAGTGGCAAAAAAGCGCCCAGACGAACCTATCAGGATCTATTGAAGAATGCACAGGATGAAGCACAATTCACTCAACTGACCACCAGTCAACTGAGCATCATAATGCTTGATGGTCAGGTGACAAAAATCGGTCAGCCTGCAATTAACATCGGCTTTAGCCTTTCCCCCGATGATGACTACATGTTGGTGAAGCGTATCAAGCCCCCCTTCTCACATATGGTAAAATACCGGGATTTTGCTCAATCGGTGGAGATGTACCATAGCTCGGGAGAAAAACTCGCGACTCTTGCCGAACTTGAGAGTGGCGAATTTCGCCCATCGGGCAGCGACTCCGTCACAAAGGGCCCCAGATTAATTCACTGGCGCAGCGATAAACCCAATACTCTGGCTTATGTCGAGGCGCTCGACGGAGGCGACAGCAACAAGAAAGCACAATACCGGGATCAACTTAGGGAGATAACCCCTCCATTTAACCTTGCGCCTAAGGCCTTAGTTAAAACCCCCTGGCGAATTGCGAACGTTCAATGGGGCGAAGACAATCTCGCACTCATCACTGAGCGGCACTCAAGCGAGAAGCAGATGAGAGTCAGCTTCCTGGACACCACATCTGTATCTGACAACTCCGTATCGGGTAATGCCACTGAGATGCAGCTCTGGTACCAAAAGGCACTCAGAGATACCTATAATGATCCCGGTAGCCTCTACCGGCATAGGTGGAACTCAGGTCTCGAGCGCTACGGGCACGTTTTTTCCGTCGATAATCAAAGCCTGGTCCATTATGGATTAGGTGCATCTCCTAAAGGCTATCAGCCTTTCCTGAAAATGACGAAGATTCCGTTAAAAGATGAAGGGGAAGATACTTATCTTGATAAGAGGATAGGCAAAGAGGCTGTTAGCCAAGTCTCATCAACACGCTCTACGACCAACTCTACGACACTGTGGCGCTCGGCGAGTGACAAGCTGGAAAGCGTTCGCTATCTGCTTAGCCTTGATCCGCTCAGGCTCATCATCAACAGGCAATCGAGCGATACACCATCGCACCTAGTTCTGCTCGATGTTCAAAGCAATACAGAGCGGGTATTACAACAAAAAGAAACCTCGATAGCTGCGTTTAAAGGAGTCAGCCGACAACTCGTGACCTACACGAGAGGTGATGGTTTACCTTTGTCGGGGAACCTTTACCTGCCTGCCGGCTACACAGAAAAAGATGGTCCGCTTCCGGTACTGATGTGGGCCTACCCCCGAGAATACAAGAATGCCGAGGTAGCCAGTCAGGTCAATTACTCTCCCAATCAATACAGCTATATCAGCGCCAAGGGACCGGTGCCGTTTGTTGCCAATGGTTTTGCCGTGTTCGACCGGGTCGCCATGCCCATAGTCGGAGAAGGAAAAGAGAAACCTAACGATAACTTTCGCAGTCAACTCATCGCTAATGCCACGGCGGCAATAGACACCTTAGTCGAAATGGGCGTCGCAGACAGAGACCAAATTGCAATCGGTGGTCACTCCTACGGGGCCTTTATGGTCGCCAACCTGCTTGCTCATTCGGATCTGTTTGCTGCCGGCATCGCCAGAAGCGGCGCCTATAACCGCACCTTGACGCCATTTGGCTTTCAAAATGAGAAACGTAACTTCTGGGAGGCACCGAGTCTGTATCAGCAGATATCCCCTTTCACTCATGCCGATAAAATTGATGAGCCACTGCTGCTGATGCACGGCGAGATGGATGCCAACTCGGGCACTTATCCCATGCAATCGGCCAGACTGTTTAAGGCTATCAGAGGTCTGGGCGGCAACGCCAGACTGGTCACCTTTCCCTTCGAGAGTCACAGCTATCAGGCTAAAGAATCTCTGATGCATATGCTGTGGGAACAGGAAAACTGGTTAGAGCAGCACCTGCGGATTAAAACTAAAACTAAAAATAAGGATGAGACAGCTTTGGAAACCAGCGTCTCATTTCATTGAATAAGAGTAATAGGACATACATATGCGTGCTTTGACAGCCTGTTTAACGCTCTCAATATTGATTAGCTGCATCAATACGGCTCAAGCAACGGCAACAAAGAAAGTCATAGAAGATGAGCACCTCCCCAGAAATATCATCTACCTGATCGGCGATGGTATGGGACCTGCGTATACTTCGGCTTACCGATATTACTCAGACAAGCCCGATACAAAAGCTGTCGAGAGGACTATATTCGATGAATTACTCGTGGGCATGGCAAGTACCTATCCGGACGATGATACCTATGTCACCGACTCGGCCGCGGCGGCAACCGCGCTAGCCACCAGCACCAAGAGCTATAACGGTGCCATTGCGGTCGACCATCAGCACCATGCACTGCCGACTCTCCTCGAGATAGCTAAGCAGAAGGGGAAAACAACGGCTGTTGTGGTGACATCACAGATAAATCATGCCACCCCAGCCAGCTTTCTGGCTCACAACGAGAGCCGAGGAAATTACGATGCTATCGCCGATAGTTACCTTACAAATCTAATCAAGGGTAAACCCGTCGCGGATCTGATGTTGGGTGGTGGTACTAAATACTTCATTCGGGAACAGAGAAACCTGACATCTGAGTTCGAAGCACTCGGCTATCACTATATCGATAGACTCGTTCAACTGGACGACGTTGAGACGCTGCCGGCATTAGGCCTGTTTTCGCCATCGGGACTACCAGCGGCATTGGGCAGCGACGACCCTCTCAGGCTCACCACTATGACAGATAGCGCATTGAGGCTGCTGTCATCACAATCGGATCCATTTGTGATAATGATTGAAGGCAGCCAGATAGACTGGTGCGGTCATAGCAATGATATCGTCTGCGCCATGACCGAGATGCACGATTTCGCCAATACCTTAGAGAGGGTAAAACGCTATATCGATAACCATCCCGACACCTTACTGATTGCCACCGCAGATCACTCCACCGGCGGGCTGACACTCGGTAAAAAAGGGGTATACCAGTGGAAAGGCAAGCAATTACAATTGATCACTATGCTGCCCGAAGAGATTGCAGACAAGTTGATTGCAACGCCAAAAATTCTGGATAAACCAAACAGCTTCAATCGTTTTTGGACTGATCATATCGGCATAACCCAACCAGTTGAGGCACAAGATGAGTTAAGGCAACAGCTCCTGGCCAACCTTCAGCAAGAGAAGGCCAAGGACAAAGTTGAGACTCTGATTAAGTCAGCAATAGACACGCTGACTCATACAGGCTGGACGACCTCGGGTCACGATGGCATCGACGTACAAATTTTTGCCTATGGCAGAGGTAGCCACTACTTCGCAGGGCATATGGATAATACTGAGATAGCGGCAAACTTAATCGAGATGATCAATCGCAAGAAAAGCAGTCATAGCGCGCTGTTACTGGAGCCCAGAATTTAGAAACTCCCCCCTAAAGCTCGTCATCAAAAGCCCGCCACTAAAACCCAAGGGCTTCATTACCTTTGAGCTAAAAGTGCTCCTCTTCGTCGCTGCAGAGGAGCACTTTTAGCTATCCCCTGCTATCAGGAACTTCATTCGGACGCAGTCAATTTCAAATAACAAAGCCCCGATAGAACCAGGCAATATAAAATCTTTTAAATTACCCTGCCTGAAATGCTATTATCTGCAGCAATCGGCCAAGCGCCAAACAAACCAAAGAGACGACACCATGAGCAAAAGCCCAAAAGATGCAAGCCAGATGACTCCGGAAGCTCGCTACGACTATTTTATCGAGCAGGCTAAGGAGCATAAGACCCTTTGGACACTACAAGACAATGATGGTTGTGTCATGTTAACCACCGAAGAGGAAGATTGCATTCCAATGTGGCCGAGTGAAGAAGCCGCAAAGCAGTGGGCTGTTGATGATTGGAAAGATTGCACTACCTTGTCTATCCCTCTTGCCGAATGGCTTGAGCGTTGGGTTCCAGGCATGCAAGACGATGATCTTTTCGTTGCAGTATTCCCAATCCAGGAAGATTTAGGTGTGGTTATCGAACCCTATGAAGTTGAGCAGCGACTGACCCCTAAACAACGCCACTAAGGAGATCCAGGTTGGATAACCAAGCCGTTAAGTCTACGAATTCTGACAAGCCAACAACCGAAGAGGCTACAGAAGCAAAAAAGCAGAGTACTGCAGCTCCGGAAAGTAAGGTAACCGCTAAACCGGTGAAGTCTAAGCTACCCAAACGACTCGCTGCCTTATGTGCCTTGCTCGCCATCGCCTCGATCAGCGGCATCATAGCCAAGCAGGGGGTGCTTTTTTGTATTATTACCCTGTTGATAGTCGTGGCTATTCTTGGACGCCAAAGAACGGCTATGTATATGCTTCAGGGCTATACTCTAATCCAACTTGCCTTAGTAAGCATGCTGCCGGTGATCTTATACGATCCCGGTAACTTGGTTGTAGGAAATCCTTCGAGCTTTCAAATCGGAGAGCTGCAAGGGAAGATCCCAGACTATGTTATCTTCGCTCTATTAATTCTGTTCTCTATGTTACAAGTATGGATAGCCTTCACCCCTAAGGTAAAAGCTTACTTTAACACTAAGATAAATATGAATATTATGAGCTAATGCAGTAGCTTACAGCAGGTATTAAAAAAGCCAGTTGTGTTAACAACTGGCTTTTTTTGAATCAATTTTTAGTCGAAACCGCTTATACCGAGAAGCTGGCACCACAACCACAGGTAGTGGTTGCGTTAGGATTTTTCACGAAGAAACGAGAACCTTCCAGTCCAGAGGTGTAATCCACTTCGCCGCCTACAAGATATTGTAAGCTCATTGGGTCTACCACTAACTGAACGCCTTGTTTTTCAACGGTGAAATCGCCTTCATTAACTTTTTCATCGAAGGTAAAGCCATACTGAAAACCAGAACAACCACCACCGGTTACGTATACGCGTAGTTTTAACGCATCATTTTCCTCTTCTTCAAGCAAGGTTTTTACTTTTGAAGCGGCGGCATCCGTGAATTGGATAGGCAGTGCATCTTCAGCTTGTTCAGTAGTTTGTTCAGTCATGAGTACCTCTTACATCTGTTGGCTGAGCGGGATTATCCGATACCTGACCATTTTGTTCAAGTAATATGCGCACCCGATCTGATTTCTGTGATAAAACCGCCCTGTGCAGGCTAAATCACTTACTTTATCTATGGTTTCTTCTGTACCGTTTTCACCGTTTCACTGGTCGATAGCGGCTCGCTTACCACAGGTTTAACCTCAAGTGAGCGTTCAGTATTAAGTTCATCTTCAGTAACCGGCTCTGACTGCAACTCTATAAGATCATCCTCAAGTGCAGAAGATGGCTGAACTTCGGTTGCTTTTTGCGGTAAAACATCCACAGCGGCAAACTCGATTTCGGCCTGTGATCCCTTAGTCCAACGGCTCGAAGGCACAATGACCTTAGTTTTCAGATGGGACAGTTCAAACCCTTCTGGCAGGGTAAATTCTGCATCTAAGATTTGAAAATAGCGGAATCTGAAGTTGAGCTGCAGATCGGCAAGTTTAGCCAGATCTAACTCTACCGCTTCGCCGTCCTGTACACCCACAAGTTTTATCTCAGCCCTGCCTTTCAGTGACTGTTTACGCTTTTGCAATTGCGTTAAGATAAGCTTCACCCGATATTGCCTTGGCAATAGGCCCGGCGTTAACTCCAGCCCATTGATTGACACGCCATCGGCGTTGTTTTCAGGCGCCATGATGCTGCGATAGAAAGAGAGCTCTCTTTCGAGTTCACGTTGTTTTTGATGCTGCTCGGAAAACAGCAGCTGCATCTTGTCATTCGCTTCTTTCTCAACCCTAAGCTCGAGATTTTTAGATGCCATGACTTGAGCCTGATTTTTCAACTGTTTAACCAATGTATCGGTTTGTTCTGTGTTACTCTCTACTACAGGCAGATTATGTTCAGACCACAGATTGTAGCTCAGCCCGCCTAAGGTGAAAGCGACTAACACCAACAGGCACAGATACACACTGGATGGCCGGAACTTCCGCTCAATCACTTGCATGCGATCGATCCAACGATGATAATTTGGCATTAACTAACAACCTCTTCTCTTATTGTTTGAATAGTTTCTTATATTTAAACCCTGACTCATTTCGGCAATGAGCAACCCAATTTATAGAAGGCTCAGGTGCGACACAGATTAAAGAAGACACATACCCGATGGTTGAGATACCAGAGAACAGAACTGAAAGACACTCTCTCTCAAGCTAAGATCAGTCTGCAACTCTCTATGCTCGCTCTGTTATTTGCCCTGATGGCCTCGGGTGTGATCTTACTGTTCAGGCTATTACTTATCTGGATAAACACCTACACAGAAACCAGTGAACTGGATTTTACTGAGATCATTGACGACTGGCGAGTGTTATTACCACTGATTGGCTCAGTTTTAATCTGGTTAGTGGCACGAATGGGATCTAAACGCTATAAGCGTATGGGGATCGCCTATGTTTTGCACAGAATTAAACTTCACCACGGTAAGTTACCGCTGCAGTCGGCGCCAAGTCAGTTTTTTCAAGCCCTGTTTGCCCTGGTCACCAACTTTTCCGTCGGTCGTGAAGGCCCGGTGATCCATTTGGGCGCCGTTACCGCCAGTGTGTTGGCTGAGAAATTTAAACTGCCGGATAACAGTGTTCGCATCATGTGTGCCAGTGGTATCGCCGCAGGTATCGCCGCCACCTTCAACACGCCACTTGCGGCAGTCATCTTCGTTTTCGAGGTGATCCTGCGCGAATATAAGGTTCACTACTTCTTTCCCATCATACTCGCCGCTATCTGCGGGGCGGTATCATCTCAACTGGTATTCGGCAATATTCACGAATACGAGCAGATCGGCATTATCCATATACCGCTCTCCCAATATCCGGTTCTGGCGATAAGTGGCGTGCTCTTGGGTTGTGTTGCCGCCCTGTTTAACTTCTCTCTACTCAAGGTTACGGCTACGGGTCAACACTGGCCGCTCTTGTATCGGGTCTTGTTGGCCGGGGTGATCACCACTATCGTCGGTATCTTCCTGCCCGAGTCTCTTGGCAGTGGTGAACTCGCCATCGAACAAGCGATAAGTGAACATCCCAGCATCCTGTTCCTGCTCGCCTTGCTGATAGGTAAGATTATCGCCACCATCGCGGCCATAGGTCTTGGGATCCCCGGTGGGATCATCGGCCCTATCTTTGGCATAGGTGCATTACTCGGTGCCATATTGGCTCTGACAAGCGCCATCATCTTCCCATCGATCGCCGCCTACATAGGTCTCTATACCACCATTGGCATGACCGCAATCATGGGGGTCTGTCTCAGTGCACCGCTTGCCGCTTTAGTCGCGCTGCTCGAGATGACAAATAACCCCTCGATCATTTTGCCGGCCATGTTCGTCAGCATCCCGGCTTTCCTCGTAGCCCATCAAGGCTTCAAGTCCAAATCACTCTTCCTGCAACAGTTAGAGATCATGGGCTTAGGCTATAAGGTCTCCCCCTTAGAACTGGGATTACAAAAACGTGGTGTAAGAGCCTTAATGGATAAGAGGCTCGTTATCGTAAAGGATGACGATGCACTGCTACTCGAGGTACTCAAGCGCGCCGCAGGCCGCTCGGTGTTGGTTCGCAATACACAAGGTCAAATGGAGATGCTGCAACTTGAGATGCAACTCCATGATCATGAGAGCTCCCTAACCCGACACCCTATCGAGGGGCTCCCCGATACTGCGACCCTGAATGAAGTCTACGGTATTCTAAGCCGGGAGCGGCGAGGTGAGGTATACATCTATCAAGATAAGATAGAGAACATAGTCGGAGTGATAAGCTGGGCGTCCTTGCAACAGGAGATACGGGAAGGACAGGTTTAACAATAACGACAGAGGTTCCGCCTCTACATTTTATGGCCTTTGGTGGACCTATTTCAAAGAGTGTGAGCGATCGCAACTTACCAGGCTCTTAAATCTGACATTTTCGGTTATCATTCCAGCTAAGCCAGCAAGAGTTCAAAGCAGAGGAAGTGCATGAGTAAAGTAGTCGTAATTTCAGGTCATCCCAATCTTAATGAGTCGATGGCAAATTCAAAAATAATCCAGATACTCAGCTCATTGAATAACACTCATGTACGTTGTCTCGATGACTTATACCCGGATTACAAGATTGATATTCAAGCGGAGCAGGCTGCGCTGATTGATGCCGATCTGATTATTTTTCAATTCCCGCTCTACTGGTCGACTTATCCGGCCATAATGAAAAAATGGTTCGATGATGTATTCACCTATAACTTCGCCTTCGGTCCCGAAGGAGATAAGTTAAAGAACAAGAAGGTGATACTGTCAATCACGGCAGGCGCAACGGCAGAGTCTTATAGCGAAGGGGATTTTAACTTTATGCCTTTGGATGACTATCTTGAATCAGCACTTCACCCACTCAAGGCTGCTCAGGTAGATCTGGTCGACAGTATCGTTACTTTTAATATGAACTCAGATGTCAACGAAGGTGGCAATGTCGATACCGTCAATCGCCTTGTCGTCGAACACGCGGACAGGGTTAAGGCTGCCATAACGCACACGGTTAATCGCTGATCTTTACTTGGCAATTGAAGCTGAAAAAAACAAGCTGGCAAGCTGGACTAACCGTCGCGGGACATTACCCGCGACGTGAACGATTTTCTAACTTCGAAGCGATAAACCTGTGTTAACCAGATGTGACCTGAGCGAAACGTTGCGCCTTGTACTTAGGGTTCATCAGATTTTCTATAGAGAAGATCTCATCGAGTTGCTCTGGCGATAATAAGCCGCGCTCTAATACGACCTCACGTACACTCTTGCCGGTTTCGGCGCAGATTTTACCTATGATATCTCCCTCATGATGACCAATAAATGGATTCAGATAGGTGATGATCCCGATGGAGTTAAGCACAAAATCCTGACACACCTGACGGTTCGCGGTGATCCCTTCGATACACTTACCTTTAAGCGTCACACAAGCATTTTCCAGCAATGACAAGGACTCAAACAGAGATTGACCGATAACGGGCTCCATCACATTCAACTGCAGTTGTCCCGCCTCCGCCGCCATGGTGACGGTGAGATCGTTACCGCATACCTTAAAGGCCACCTGATTCACCACCTCAGGGATAACCGGGTTCACTTTGGCAGGCATGATAGATGAGCCGGCCTGCATCTCTGGCAAGTTAATCTCATTTAAGCCGGTACGGGGTCCGGAGGATAACAGGCGAAGGTCATTACAGATCTTAGATAACTTAACCGCGAATCGCTTCAGCGAACTGGACAACATCACATAGGCGCCACAATCTGAGGTCGCTTCGACTAAGTCTTCGGCAGGAACGAAGGGGTGACTGGTGATCTCGGCCAGCTTTTCGATGGCCAACTCTGAATACCCGGCAGGCGTATTCAAGCCGGTGCCAATCGCCGTGGCGCCTAAGTTGATCTCCAGCAGCAACTCCTGACAGCGCTTAATGCTCTTAATCTCTTCTCGCAACGTGATACCAAAGGCACGAAATTCCTGGCCTAAAGTCATAGGCACAGCGTCCTGCAACTGAGTACGGCCCATCTTAAGCACATCACTAAACTCTTCAGACTTGGCCAGAAAAGCCTCAATGAGCAGAGTGAGCGCAGATAACACGGTATTAGTACGTTCAAACAGGGCAACACGAAAGCCTGTGGGGTAGGCATCGTTAGTACTCTGACTCTTATTCACATGATCGTTAGGGTTAATATGTTGGTAATCTCCCTTCACATGCCCCATCTGCTCCAATGCAATGTTAGCGATCACTTCGTTGGTGTTCATATTCACCGATGTCCCGGCGCCGCCCTGAAAAGCGTCGATAGGAAACTGGTCGTAGAAGCGATCGCTGGCCAACAAGGTGTCACAGGCTCTGACAATAGCAGCGGCAATATCCTGAGAGATAGTACCTAACTGTCCATTGGCCATCGCGGCCGCCTTTTTAGTCTTTACCATGCCACGAACAAACTCGACACAATCACCAATCTTTTCATTGCTGATCTCGAAATTCTCCATCGCCCTTAAGGTATGGATCCCATAATAAGCGTCACTGGGGATAGATTTACTTCCCAATAAGTCGGTTTCTGAGCGTGTGTTTTCGGTGAGTTCTGGATACATTACCGTCATTGATTAGTTCTACTTTTTAATTGCGATAAGAAAATCTGAGGTACTGTTTATACATGAGTCATGGCGGGCACTTCAAGGGGAAAACAGCTAAAGATTGGGCTTTTTCAGAATAATACTAATCCAGTTAAATTTCTGCCCCTTCGGCGGAAATTTAACGCTCTGAAGGCTATGGGAAATTGGAAAATAGCGAGCCCCCTAATAGACTCGATAGAGAAAAATATAGATAAGCAAGATATCAAGCAGATTAGACGCCCGGATCATTTCAGTATGATGACGTCTAGGTTAAATTTAGTGTTCCAGGAATCGAGCCGATATTCCCACCGCCTAATTCATCTTGTACCGATTCAGCAGTGTCTTCAATTTAGCTAGTTGCTCGCCCTCCATCATACCTATCGGGATCTTAACCGGCTTGCCCGCAGTGAAGGTAAGAATATAGGTCTCGGAGCTTGAATCTGAATATGACTTTAGCTCGACCTGTTTCAGATCGGCGAGTGTCGATACCATAGGCGCCCCTATGATACGGGTTCGTACTATTTGGGTCTCGTCAAAGTAGAGTCGGTGAGTTCGGTTTTGTACCGCAATGACAACACATAGGACAAAGAAAGCCGCAAACCCCAGGTGTCCAATGACACTATTGGGAGGATCGACAAAAGTTTGTGCCAGCAATATCAAGGCGACTATAGATGCGAACCAGGTGATCCCGGAAACAAAGTGAGACATAGTCACAAGGTCTAAGCCGGAGTATTTCTCATCGTGCTCTTTAATGTATTTCCGCTCCAGATAGATAACCAGCACCAGAGCCAGAGGTATTAAAATATAGAAAAATTGCACAAGACACTCCTTCCTCGTTCTCAACAATAAGTGCCACCCTGACCTGTCGCACTGCATTTAGCACCAGAGTAAACAGTCTAAACCAAAGACCTCAGCTACAGTTTAACTTAAGAGGCGCACATGAGGATGACTTTCACTGGCATGCTCGTGAAAGATATCATCTAAATAGATAGCTAACTCATCTTGTTTCAAATGAGGCGGGATCACAACATCAAACACTCGGGTTCGCATTCCCATCCCCGAATCGACAAACAGCAACCACTGCTCATCTTCTCGTCGCACGGACATATTCTTACCAAAAACATCAAATTTAATAAACATCGCGGCGTTCCTTACCTTTAGGCTATAAACCATCACTCATTGACAGTAATCTCGCTTATACCTTGCTCATGCAAGAAAACCATCAAGATAGGGTAAAAATCATACAGAGTCACGGAGTTCGAGGGAGACTTAATAAAAATACTCAACGAAGATTAACATTCACGGTCTGTCATACTGCATTTGCAAACTCTACTTAAAGCAACATTTCACTCATGCCAGCTTAAAGTGATTTAGTATTAAACACATCCAATCGAATGCCCTATATCAGAGCTGCCTCACAGCCATTTATTCATCCAAATGAGTCATGGTATGAGGCTAGAAGTTAGGCCCTACGGTCATTCACTCTCTCGTTTGCTATATATGTATAAAGATTTGAGTTTTACTCCTGTTTCGCCTAAACAGTTGTCAATGCCTGACTATGTGATCGGTGACATTGAAAATGCTGGGCAAAAGATCACAATAACAAACCAACTTGAAGACAATTTAGATCAGACTGATATACTCTACCTGACTCGCATTCAGGAAGAGCGATTTCCTTCATAAGAAAAGCGAACAAGTATCGCGGTAAATATCGTCTCAATCGCAATATTTACCACAGCATTGCAAGTCAAACACTGTGATCATGCATCTGCTACCTAGAGACTCGCGCAAGCAAGCCAATGAACTGGACAATGACCTTAATAGTCATCCTAATTTGGCCATCTTTAGATTGGCAGATAACAGACTTTTGATCTGCATGGCGCTGTTTGCACTGACACTCGGAGTTGACGCGCAACTCAAACTGTAAGAGTGTCCGGTTAATTGATATTCACGAAAAGCCGATTTTAATTTGGCGACTGACTTTAAGGATTAATAATGACCCGTTCCGACACCCTATTTGAACAGGCTAAAAAAACCATCCCAGGTGGTGTTAACTCACCAGTACGTGCATTCAACGGTGTAGGTGGTTCACCACGCTTCATCGAAAAAGCTGATGGCGCATATATCTATGACGCCGACGGTAAAGCCTACATCGACTACGTTGGCTCTTGGGGCCCTATGATCTTAGGTCATAATCACCCTAAAATTCGTGAAGCGGTTTTAAAAGCTGTTGAAAATGGCCTTTCATTTGGCGCCCCGACTGAACTTGAAGTCACCATGGCTGAAAAAGTCATCGAGATGGTACCTTCGATGGAGCAGGTCCGTATGGTAAGCTCAGGTACTGAAGCGACCATGAGTGCGATTCGTCTGGCACGTGGTTTCACCAGCCGTGACAAAATCCTTAAGTTTGAAGGCTGTTACCACGGCCACGCTGACTGTCTATTGGTTAAAGCCGGTTCTGGCGCACTAACCTTAGGTCAGCCAAGCTCTCCCGGTATTCCGGAAGATTTTGCTAAGCACACGCTAACCGCTACTTATAACAACCTCGAGTCAGTTAAGGAGCTGTTTGAACAGTACCCTGAAGAGATCTCTTGTATCATTCTTGAGCCCGTTGCCGGCAACATGAACTGCATTCCACCGGTAGAAGGTTTCCTCGAAGGCCTTCGTGCTATCTGTGATCAGTACGGCGCATTGATGATTATCGATGAAGTGATGACTGGATTCCGCGTATCTAAGAGCGGTGCTCAGGGTCACTATGGCGTAACTCCTGACTTGACTACCCTTGGTAAGGTGATCGGTGGCGGCATGCCAGTAGGCGCTTTCGGTGGCCGTAAAGATGTAATGCAGTTTATCGCACCAACAGGTCCTGTATACCAGGCTGGTACGCTATCGGGTAACCCAATCGCCATGTCGGCGGGTCTTGCTCAGATGGATGCACTTTGTGAAGAAGGCGTTTACGAAGAGTTAGCGGCTAAGACTAAGCGTATCGCAGAAGGCTTCAAGGCTGCGGCGAATAAGCACGGCATCCCAATGTCAATTAACTACGTTGGCGGTATGTTCGGATTCTTCTTCACCGAACAGGAAAAAGTAACCTCGTTTGAGCAAGTCACTAAGTGCGATGCAGACAAGTTCCCAATCTTCTATCACGGCATGTTAGATGAAGGTGTATACCTTGCTCCTAGTGCCTATGAAGCAGGTTTCCTCTCTATGGCCCATGGTGAGAAAGAGCTTGAAGAGACACTAGCGGCAGCCGAACGCGTATTTGCTAAAATGGCTAAGTAACTGAAAAGTAATTAATGATTGTCAGTATCCTGACAAAAGTTGATTAATTAAAGGGATGCCTTTGGTGTCCTTTTTTATTGCCTGTTCCTTGTTGCCTGAGCCTTGCAGGCAGAAGCAGGCTTCCCCTATCTTTAAGCCCATGGTGAGAAAGAGCTGGAAGAAACATTAGCGGCAGCCGAGCGTGTGTTTGCAAAAATGGCTAAGCAACTGAAAAGTAATTAATGATTGTCAGCATCCTGACAAAAGTTGATTAATTAAAGGGACGCCTCTGGTGTCCTTTTTTATTGCCAGTTCCTTGTTGCCTGAGCCTTGCTGGCAGAAGCAGGCTTCCCCTATCTATAAGCCCATGGTGAGAAAGAGCTGGAAGAAACATTAGCGGCAGCCGAGCCGTGTATTCGCTAAGATGGCTAAATAACTGAACAATAGTTATTGTCAGTTGACTGACAATATGTGACTAAAAAGGATGCCTTTGGTATCCTTTTTTATTACCTTCATTTTCTGACATTCGATCACCCACCCCCAGCGCCCGCGCAAGCCGAGGTCACACTTTTATTTAAAACAAGACGTAGTTAACACTTGTTTTATCAATTACTCTATGGCCTAATCCGCTGCGTTATCACACCAAGCTTAATCAAGTCTTAATTTTAGTCACTGTTTGCCTTGCGGGGTAAACGATTAATCTGCTGTAGGAACTGATCTATGCTCTACCTATTCCTGATCTCGCTCGCCGTTTTAGCCCTGTTAAGTATCATATTTGAAGAAGTTACCCATCTGAATAAAGCCAAGACCACGCTTTTTTTTGGTTGTATCTCTTGGGTGGTCTTGTTTATGAGTGCCGGAGACCCCGCTCATGAAAAAATCGTCGAAGCTGAACTCAACGAAAACTTATTGGAGATAGCTACCCTTTGGTTGTTTCTGATGTCGACAATGACGTTCGTTGCCTACCTCAATGCCAAAGGCATGATTCAGATCTTAGTGCAGAAGCTATTCCCTCAGAAAGTATCGGTGAGAGTATTGATGCTGCAGGTGGCCCTGTTCGCGCTGGTCCTATCAGCCATTTGCGACAACGTCACTGCAACCCTGGTATCACTGGGCTTGTTAACCACATTCAAACTCGATAGTCAGATCCGCCGTCGTATGGCAGTACTTATCATCTTTGCCGTTAACTCCGGCGGAGTGGCATTAATTACCGGTGATGTCACCACCTTGATGATCTTCCTCGGCGGACATGTTCAGATGTCTGAGCTGCTGTTGCTATTCATCCCGGCAGCCGTCAGTGTCATGTTATTAGCCGTGCTATTTTCAATGAAGGCCGAAGGCCATGTCAGCACGACACCTATAAAGAGAGAATATCAGAGAGTCGATGTGGTGATTGCGGCGATTTTTTTCTCAACCATTATTGCAACCATGGCATTAAACGTACTCTTTAGCGTTCCACCTGTGCTGACATTTTTGACCGGGCTCTCTGTGATGTTCCTCGTCGGACATAACTCCCGAAGCAATAAAGAGGAGTTACAGATCCTTGAATACATACGTCAGGTCGAGTACGACACCCTGCTCTTCTTCCTCGGAATACTCCTGTTGGTAGGCATGCTAAAAGAGATTGGAACCTTAGACCTACTTACTCAGGTCTATGCTCAGTTCGATCCTAACATTTCAAACTTTGTTACCGGTATTGGCTCGGCGCTACTGGATAACGTGCCACTGACCGCGGCGCTGCTGAAGGCTGAGCCAATACTCAATACCCCGGAGTGGCTGGGGCTGACTTATTCAGTTGGCGTCGGAGGCTCTCTGTTGGTGATAGGTTCGGCGGCGGGGATCATCGCTATGAGTAAGGTAAAAGAACTGACGTTTGTCAGCTACCTTAAGTATGTCCCTGCACTTTTGCTGTGTTATAGCTTAGGCTACGGCTTAACCCTGCTACTGGCATATCACTTCTATGGATAGAGGTGTGAACTATAAGCTATAAGCTATAAGCTATGAGGTTTGAGGTTTGAGGTTTGGTAACTGAAACTAAGATATCAAACCTCGTAATCGCTTCTAGATAGCTGGTACCTTAAACCGGGTACCTTCAATCGCCAGCACCACATCTCTGGGACGTATCTCAATAACCTCTAACTTACCACCAATCATATCGCCTTGTTGTAACTCGGCGCCATCGACATTAAGCCAACGATTATTCGGATCGCTTGCATAAACATGAGCATTAATATTAAATTCCGGCACTTGCAGTTGTAACCCCGCCGGTAACTGACCATATTTAGGTAAATCATCCGCTTTTGGGGTAGGAATAGGGTCGAGTTTAGGCTCTGTCACCGGGCTGGCGACAGACTTTTCTACTTCAACCTCTTTAAGCGCCGCTTCAAATGCCGCTAATAAGTTATTCTTACTCTGGTACTGCTCCTTCTTCTCAGGGGCATCTGACTGAACGGGAGCCTTATTCATTCCTAGTTCAGAAGCAGCCGCATCCACCTGATACTTCAGCGCATCGAGCACCTCTTGCCCTCTGTGGTTACTATTCGCACCTAATATTATCGGCTCTTCAGCCACAGATGAAGATTCCCTTTCAGGGTTCAGTTGAGTCACCTCGACAGCGCTAACCTTTTCCTGCTGTACTCTTCTTTGTTGTACCGTTCCTTGTTGCACAGGTACGGCCTTAGGGTAACGACTCTCAACAGCGACAAGCTTGGTCGGAAGCGCCATAGCTAACGGCAGGGCAACCTTTCCGGCTAATTTAACGTCATTATCACCTGAGGCTGATCTATTCTTTTCAACCTCAGCAGCTCCCTTAAGTTGACCATCGGTGCTTAACGGTACAGAGGAGCGACCTTCTGGAGTTCGGGCTTCGCTCAATAATTGAATAGAGGGAGTGTTGCCCGAAGAGAAGTGACTCGTTGCCAGCCAGACAATGACGACCAACAGGCTCAATATAATCACGATGAGCGACAACATCAGTGTGTTGTTTTTGGGTTTAGAAAAATTATCGTACTGAGCCCTGGGCGTTAACACAGGGTCGAGATCGGACTCCAGCTCCTGTTGTTTAGCCCGCGTGACGGCCTCGAGTAATATGGACATCAGTATTGTCCCTTACTTTCCAGCGAACCTTCTACCAACCTTGGGCCCTGAGCACTCAGATAAAGGTTAAGCTGCACTAAAGTTTGACTGCCGGCAATCGCATCGGCTCTTAAGCCATGTTCACGTTGGAAGCGTTTAAGCTGCTCCTCTAACTGGCTATCGAAGTGGTTAACCAGTCTGGGAACCGTGTTATCGATATGAGCCAAACTGTTCTCTAACCATTGAATTTGCGCCGGGTTGGCCCCCTGGCCAATCTCTCTGGGTTGATCTGAAGGTGCCTGCCAAAGGATCTCGAAGGTGCCGCTGAAATGGCGGGTAAACCAGTCTCGCTCAACCCAAAGCTGTTGTTCATTGAGCTGCAATAACAGCTGCTCTCCCTGTCTGGACACTACCGTTCCGTAAAAGGCTCGCTGCTCAGCGTCAACCAGATAAACAACCGCTGGAAAGTTTAACCTTATCAATGAATTCCAGTTTCCCTGTTGCTGGAAGCAGGACAAGCCCTGCTGCTCTGCCGACTGGCAGGCAGTTAGCCCGATATAGGGCACCTTGCCCCACAGGCCAAGAATGCTGGCATAGGCAGAGTCTATGCTACGGCTGCTATCTATCGCACCGTTAAGCACCCGCTGACTCGAACTAAGCTTTGTGGTAGTCACTTTTGCACTACTCTCTTGTTGAGCCGCTTGAGGCACTTGCAGACTCTCGACTCCCTTCGGTGAAGTCAGATTCACTTGATTAAATATCAGGTAACCCAGCACGCAAGTTAAACCAATAGCGGTAGCCACACCCAAGGGAAGCAGATAGTTAGTCTGCTTAATATCTTCGCCCAATACTTCGGCCGAGGCAGAGGTCACCATTTTATGGTCAATAGGCACTTTAGACTGGGCATAGCCGGCCATCAATGCACGCTCACACAGAAGGTTAATCAGTCTCGGAATACCACCACTGTATTTATGCAATGCCTTTATAGAGCGGCGGTTGAAAAGGGGTTCATGTCGACCTGCGACTTGCAGCCGGTGCTGAACATACAGACCCACCTCTTCGGGAGTCAGAGGAAGCAGGTGATAACGGGCAGTGATCCTCTGTGCCAGCTGACGCAGCTCCTGCCGTCTTAACAGCTGTTGTAATTCCGGCTGTCCGATAAGGATCACCTGGAGTAACTTCTTCGTATCCGTTTCTAAATTGGTCAGCAGACGCAGCTGCTCAAGCACTTCGGCTCGCAGATGCTGTGCTTCATCGATGATAAGAACCGTATTGCGCCCTTTCTCGTGATTGGCCAGTAAGAAACTACTCAGTAGATCGGTCAGCTGTTTCAGGCTGGGATCCTTCTCATATTCAATAGAGAGTTCATCACACAGGGTGGCCAGAAGCTCTAGCTCGGTGAGAGAAGGGTTGAGAATAAACGCCGTATCGGTATTTTCCGGTAATTGGTTCAGCAGACAGCGGGAAACGGTGGTTTTTCCTGTCCCAACTTCACCGGTCAAGAGTACAAAGCCACCGGTTTCTCCCAGCCCGTAAGTCAAATGAGCCAGCGCCTCACGGTGCCTGTCACTGAGGAAGAGATAATGGGGGTTGGGTGCGATAGAAAAGGGGTTATCGCTTAATCCAAAAAACGCCTTGTACATGCAGCTATCTATCCTTATACCGATAAAGATTTAAAAAACAGTTAAAACTAAAGCTAACGGCCCGGCATGTCAAAAAATGCGGGGAAAAATGAGGTCAATAGACGTATATTTTACAAATGAAGTCGACTCAATCGGGTTTTGTTGCGGCTCGATAGACAATGCGTGATAATCTTGAATTAGTCTCACCTGTGTAACAAAAGCGAATTAATAGTGAAATTCTACCTCGTCGGCGGCGCCGTTCGCGATAACCTGCTTAACCTTACAGTCAAAGATCGCGATCATATGGTCGTCGGTGCAACCCCGGAGCAGATGCTCGAGATGGGATATCGCCAGGTCGGCAAAGACTTCCCCGTATTCTTACATCCTGAGACCCAGCAGGAGTATGCTCTGGCCCGTACGGAGCGTAAAACCGGTGTCGGTTATGGAGGCTTTAGCTGCCATGCCAGCCCGGATGTCACCCTGGAGGAGGATCTGCTCAGGCGCGATCTCACCATCAACGCCATAGCTCAAGATGAGCAGGGGCAGTTATACGATCCCTATGGCGGCGTCGACGATATTAACAATAGAGTATTGAGGCATGTCTCCGATGCCTTCGTCGAAGATCCCCTGAGGGTGCTCAGAGTGGCACGCTTTGCCGCGCGTTTTCATCGACAAGGCTTCACCATTGCAGACGAAACACTGGCGCTGATGACTCAAATCAGCCGCAGCGGTGAACTTGAGGCCCTGACTGCCGAACGGGTTTTTCTGGAATTAGATAAGGCCTTAGCAACTGATAGCCCTCACCTGTTTATTCATGTACTCAATCAGTGCGATGCGCTGGCCATCTTGTTTCCGGAGATCCATGCCCTGTTCGGTGTGCCTCAACCGGTAAAATGGCACCCGGAGATAGACACAGGCATACATACCCTGATGGTGTTAGAACAGGCCGCGAAGCTGAGTAATGATAACGCGGTGCGATTTGCAGCTTTGGTTCACGATCTGGGCAAAGCCTTAAGCCCGAAAGAGCACCTGCCCAAACATCACGGTCATGGTCAAAAGGGCTTGGCCCTTATCAAGGCGCTTTGTGCCAGAGTCAGGGTACCCAATGACTATAGAGATCTGGCTCTGCTCGTCAGCGACCTTCATCAGAACATTCACCAGATTGAGGAGTTAAGGCCCGACACCTTAGTTAAGATATTCGATAAGGCCGATCTGTGGCGCAAACCCGAACGACTCGAGCAGATTGCTCTCGCCTGTGAAGCCGATGCCAAGGGACGGTTAGGCCAGGAAGATTGGGCCTACCCACAAGCCGATTACTTCAAACAATGTTTTATGGCTGCGAACAAGGTTGAAGTAAAGCCCATCATAGACGCGGGCTTTAAAGGAGCAGAGATTAAAGCTCAGTTGCAGTTAAAACGCATTGAAACTGTCGCAGAAATAAAACAAAGCTTTAATCAAACGATTTCACATTAGGCTCACTTTGAATACAACAACGGGCTTATTTGCATAAAACTTCGAACTAATGCTTGAAAATTAGTCATTGAACTTGCATTTAAGCCGATATTCGCTAATGTATTCAAACCTAAGGGTGAAAATTCATAGCAAAATAAAATAGCTATGACATAATTAACATGTTGCAGGCGTATTTTGCGGCTGTTCCATTTCAATCCAACCTAATTTAAAGGGATTTCCCAATGAACAAAAAAGTACTGATGATTGCTGGTGTAGCAATGACTGCCCTTCTAGGTGGCTGTGCAAACACTACTGCTCTTGAAGAAAGCGTAGCTAACCTTGGCAACAAAGTTGACCAACTATCATCTGAAGTTAGCTCTCTGAAGTCAGAGCAAGGTGCTCTTTCTGCAGACGTTAAAGATGCAAAAGCAGCTGCTATGGACGCACAAGCAGAAGCTAAGCGCGCAAATGATCGTCTTGACAACGTTGCTTCTTCTTACAAGAAGTAATTTGTCTGTATCGGCAATGCGTCAGTGTTGCCGATATCTCTCCCCCCCTCATAACTTTCCAGTCTACTTCCAACATAACAGTTAAAAACCTAAGCAATTCTCCTCAAGTATCTCTTGGCACTAAAACTTGTCGCTTACAACCCAAGCACTCAAGCTGGTTCAAACTCTCTAATAAATGAGCTCAGAATAACGATCGTCGCCTCAAGCATTTACCCGTTTTAAGCCAATAAAAAAGCGCCCACTTGGGACGCTCTGTTCACGTAAACCTTGCTAATAGCAATTAACAAAGGCTATAGCTGGCTAAGAGCTATAAACTGGCTGAGGGCTATAAACTGGCTGATGGCTCATTTTCGCTGACGCTAGATTCGGCGCTGGCGGCTGATTCAATATCCATGGAGGGGGTGATACTGTCTGAGTCATCCATTGAGCTAATATTTACCGGTAAACCATTTTGAGTTAATAGCGCATCATTGGCTTTAAAGCTATCGATCCCGTCCTGGCTAATAAATTTCACTATCCCCGCCTTCATAGAAACGACCTTCTCACGCGTTTTATCAGACTCTGACTTAGAAAGTGCCGAATGCACTTCGATGATCTGACTTCCGTCGGGCTCAGAGGAGATCTTAACGGTTTCATTGATCACTCTCACCGAATCTCCATATTTTGCCTGATGGAACAACCATTCAATATCGTCAGGATTTAAACGTACACAGCCGGAGCTGACACGCATGCCGACACCAAAATCTTTATTGGTACCATGAATGAGATAACTGCCGTCTCCGTGAGAGAGCTGCATGGCATACTTACCTAATGGATTGTCTGGTCCTGCCGGCACGACGCGCGGCAACACTTCACCGCGTTCGATAAGATGATCACGGCGTATACTCGCCGGAGGCGTCCAGCTAGGGTTGGGGATCCTTGACTTAATCTTAGTCACCATCTCAGGAGTTTCACGACCTACACGCCCAATGCCCACAGGGAAAACATGCACCTCTTTACCATTTGTCGGAAAATAATAGAGACGAAGTTCAGGCAGGTTAATCACTATCCCTTTTCTCGGTACATCGGGAAGCAACATCTGAGTCGGGATGACAAGCTTAGAACCCACAGCCGGAAGAAACGGATCGACACCCGGGTTTGTCTCCATCAACTCCAGAATACCTATGTTGTACTCTTTCGCTATGGTTTGAAAATAGTCGCCCTGCTCTACCACATGCTCCTGGACTTCACCGATAAGACGGCTGCCCTTCTCTGGCAATGGGTATACATTCGCCAGGGTCACTGCAGGAATTAAGCTTAAGATGAACCACATCATTACTCGCATCATCGGTATTTCTACTTCCTGTTCTGTTTAAATAATTTTACTTTCTTCGTTGTTACTCACACTTCTTTGATATCCAGTGCTGAGCAAGAAGCGATTACATTACCTGAGTCTAAAGATTAACCTGAGCGCTCGCTAATGCCCAGAAGAAAACGCCCACTGTCATTATCTCTTCTTCGACAAGGTGATAACAAAGTCGATCTCTAACGCCTCAAACGACGCGGCAGCTATCTGCTTACGCACCTTGTCATTGGCTCGCCACGCATAAGGAGTCATCTCCAGTAGCGCTAAAGCCTGATTACCATCAACAGCAAGTTTAAAGCTGACACGCTCGGTTTGAAGCAGCTCCAGTTCACCAGATTGAGGAATATTAAGCGATTTCTCCTGCATATCAGGATAGATATATTCTTTGAGCTGCCATAGATGACGAGGAGCCGGAGACACCTGGACCAAGAGACCACCTGGTTTTAATACCCTAATCAACTCTTTACCTTTGAGCTGCTTATCAATCAGAGTCACGAGATCTAAACTCTCACTAGCAAGAGGCAACTTCTTCAAGGTACTGACAATAAAGGTCGTGTCTGACTCTGCATCACTGTCAGGCATATCATCGGCAGTTAGTTTGGCTCTCGCCTCGGACTGAATTTTAGCGGCAGAGAAGAGTGCATTCTCAGCCTCGGTTATCCCATAAGAGTTCAGCCTCTTGGCAAGTGACTTACCTTCGCCACTCTGAGCAAGCTTAGCTTTGAGCTCACGCAGGTAATATCCTTCTCCGCAATCATAGTCGAGGTAATTAACCTCTCCTTCGTTCAACTCTGCTGCGTTGAGCAAAGCTGCAAGCTTTTCGACCACCGGCATAAAAATACCCGACTCTAACAGGAACCGTTTGGCGCGCATTACCTGTCTGGAATCGATCTGCGGCTTCTTAGCTTGGCTAAAGATCCAGTAACCATTGGTGCTTTTATCAAAGTGGTGTTTCTTAGAACAATGCAGCCCCCCAGACTCCTCATGAATTAACAGAGGTTGGTCACATACAGGGCATAAGTAGATACTTTTCATAATTTCTCTTTCAATAACGATGAGCACAGGGTTCTTCGTAAAATAGTCGGCTTAAGCAAACAGAAATGCACAGAGTATTGCGCCTAATACCAAACGGTAGATAACGAAAGGAGTCATCCCCATGCGGCTGATAAGTTTCAAAAACAGATGAATACAAGTATAGGCCGCAACGAATGACACGATAATCCCCAAAGACAAGGCCTGGTAATCTATCGCCAATCCACTCGATAAAAGATCTTTAGTCACCAATATGGCCGCACCTAAACTAACCGGAACAGACATCAAGAATGAAAATCGGGCAGCGGCCTCACGGCTGAGTCCCAGCATTAATGCGGCGGTGATCGTTGCTCCCGAGCGCGACGTTCCCGGAATGAGTGCCATAGCCTGGGCGATACCGATAACCAATGCCTTTTTCCAACCGACCTGAAATTCTGTAAACCCCGGTCTGAACATCCTATCCGCCCACCATAGAAGCAAGCCAAACACTATCGTGGTTGTCGCGATGACAGCGGTATTTCTTAAGTAAGTTTCAATAAAGTCTTTTGCGGTGAAACCGACAATAACGGCCGGAATGGTCGCAAGAATGATCCACCAGGAAAGTTTGCTCTCATCGGTCTGTTTCCGGGTGATAATACTGTCGGTCCAGGCTCTGAACATAGACCACAGCTCATGCCTGAAATACATAACCACGGCAAGCAAGGAGCCTGTATTTACCGCGACATCGAATGACAAACCTTGATCTTCCCAGCCCAGAAGTTGCGACGGTAAAATGAGATGAGCAGAGCTGGAGATAGGTAAGAACTCAGTCAAGCCCTGAATAAGGGCCAAGACTATGACCTGAAAGGTATCCATAGTTATCCTTTAAAAATAATATCTGAAACGTAAAAACAATTGTGAAAAATAAAACTGTCTCTGAAAAAAAACCTGAGCTGAAACAGAAAATCGATGCTTAAGACGGTGCCCAGACAAACGGAACCGGCCAAAGTTTTTGCTCTGTTTTGTCATACTCATCCCACAGAGCTTGGTAGCTTAGCTCTAATACGGGATGTAACAAATCCGGGGCAACCTCAGCCATTGGCCAGAGCACAAATGCATTTTTGGTGATTTCGGCTCTTGGAAGCTCGACAGGAGCTTGGGTAACGACATCATCATAAAGCAGCAGATCGAGATCTAATGTTCTGGGTGCAAACTTTTTGGCTCCGACCAGACGACCATGATTGCGCTCTATACTTTTAAACAGGCTCACGACCTCTGAAATACTCAGACTGGTATCGACCGCTACAACCATGTTCAAGAAGTTACTACCATCGAACCCTACTGCTTCACTGTCATAAACAGATGAGAGTGTAAGCTCCCCAAAATGGTAACTAAGCTCACTTAAGGCAGCCTTAAGGTAGCGCTGCGGTTCAATATTACTGCCTAAACTGATAAAGACTCGCGCGGACATCTAGCACTGACCCCGCTCGATTTCGACACCCACTGCAGCGGCGCTCGGTACGGCTCCGGGTTTCATGACGGTCACCTTCACCCAAGGCACATCGAACTCGGTCATTAAGCAGTTAGCGGTCATCTCGGCTACCGTTTCGATCAATTCAATCGGCTTTTCGGTGATTAAAGCTGTGAGGCGGTTAGAAACCGTTTCATAGCAGAGTGCATGTTGGTAATCATCACTCGCCGCAGCGGGTTTGTTATCCCAGGCCATATCGAGATCGATAAGTAAGCTTTGGTGGATCTTTTTTTCCCACTCATAAACTCCGATAACAGTTTCAATCTTTAACTGTCGTATTAAAACCCTGTCCATGACATCTCCGAATGTGAATTCTCTCTATGACGGTTTCTGATTTTTTATTTCATGAAGCCATAGATTTTTGGTCATTTACCACTGAGGTCAGATAAGCTAAATCGAATAAAGAGGATATAATCCGAATCTTATCAGTGATATTGTTCGTTCTCTCTTTCTAACGGGTTCAAACCCAAGTAGGATAAGCCTCTAAAGAGAGATTTTACTGCCCGGATATTCCCTTAATTACGACCGAGTAATAAAGAGGAAATATTGGGTAAAGTTTATTGTGGCGCGATGATACCTTAAGAAGGGTAAGGAAACCAATTTGACCATAACAGCACTCACTCTGGGAATGATATTGGCCGCCTATTTGGCCGGTTCGATCTCCAGTGCTGTACTTGTGTGTCGATTGCGTCGCTTACCCGACCCAAGAACTGAGGGGTCCGGCAACCCCGGTGCAACGAATGTGCTGCGAATAGGTGGCGCCAGCTCGGCCGCCATGGTGCTATTTTTTGATATGCTCAAAGGTGCCCTCCCCGCTTATCTCGCATTCAGGTTAGGCATAGATCATGTCGCACTCGGCGTTATCGCTATTGCAGCCTGCTTAGGCCATATTTTTCCCATCTTCTTCAAGTTTAAGGGTGGTAAAGGGGTTGCAACCGCATTCGGTGCCATGGCCCCTATCGGCCATGAACTTGCTCTGGCATTGATGGCGACCTGGATCCTAATGGTACTAATCAGCCGTTATTCATCCCTGGCAGCCATCACAACGGCAATACTCGCCCCCGTCTATACCTGGTTTTTAGATGAGAGATTTACCATTCCCGTCGCCATGCTATCGACCTTAATCCTTATTCGCCATCGGGATAACATACACAGATTGCTCAAAGGCGAAGAAACGAAGGTATCGCGGAAGAAAAAGAGCTAAGAAAGTTGCGAGTTGCGAGTTGCGAGTTGCGAGTTGCGAGTTGCGAGTTGCGAGTTGCGAGTTGCGAGTTGCGAGTTGCGAGTTGCGAGTTGCGAGTTGCGAGTCAAAAGTATGCGGTTCAATAGATGATAAATAAAGCCGAAAGACGCTAAAACCTCAAGTCCTAAGTTCTAAGTTCGAGTTCTTCAAACATAAAAAAACACCCCGCCTGAAAACAGACGAGGTGTTTACTAATGACTTACAGCTTACACCTTAAGATTTTTCGCTCCTCAGGATCATACCGCGGGCAGCGTATCCAGTGGCCAGCGAGGCTCACCCTTAACTTCTAAGTCTTCTATCTGACCGGCCTTAAGTCGTTGTAAACCGGCATAGGCAATCATGGCACCGTTATCGGTACAGAATTCCCCGCGAGGATAATAAACTTGACCGCCCTGGGCCTGCATGGTCTCGGCCAAGGTTGTACGTAAACGAGCATTGGCGCTCACACCACCGGCAACGACTAAACGCTTATAACCCGTCTGCTTCAGTGCACGGCGACACTTGATGGAAAGAGTATCGACCACAGCTTCTTCAAAGGCGCGGGCAATGTTAGCGCGCGTCTGTTCATCATCGGGTTCCTTGGCAATGGTATTGGCCGCAAATGTCTTAAGCCCCGAGAAACTGAAATCGAGTCCAGGTCTGTCGGTCATAGGACGAGGAAAACGATAATGTCCTGTCTCTCCCTTTGCTGCGAGCTTTGACAAACGCGGCCCGCCCGGATAATCGAGTCCCATCAGTTTTGCTGTTTTGTCGAATGCTTCACCGGCGGCGTCATCGACTGACTCACCGAGCACTTCATATCGACCAATTCCCTCTACGCCGACCAGCATCGAGTGTCCACCGGAGACAAGCAGCGCTAAGAAAGGGAACTCAGGCACATCATCTTCAAGCATAGGTGCGAGCAAATGACCTTCCATATGGTGCACACCGACAGCAGGCTTTCCCCAAGCATAGGCTAACGAACGGCCCACACAGGCACCAACAAGTAGGGCTCCGACAAGTCCAGGGCCCTTGGTATAAGCAACACCATCGATATCATCTAAGGTACAATTTGCATCGGCAAGCGCTTGCTTCACCAATGGAACAATCTTTCTTACATGATCTCTGGAAGCCAGCTCAGGGACGACTCCGCCGTAATCGGCATGAAGTTTTACCTGACTATATAATGTATGAGACAACAAGCCCTGCTCGTCATCAAAAACAGCGACCCCTGTTTCATCGCAAGATGTTTCAATACCTAAAACCCGCATCATATCCCGTCAAACTGTCATAAAAGGCTGCTAATTCTACCTCCTGTGCTTTAATTATACCAATAGACTTAATCATTCTATTCTCATCAGATAGAATTAAGGGATCGCACCTACATGAGGCAGGATCTGAAAAAAGATCAATTTACCAGAAAGATCTTAGAATAGGATCGCAATAGGGGCTTTACAAAAGGTGTTAAGTCGGTATAGAATTCCGCACCATTTTTAAATTAACTTGGGTCAAGTGATTGACTCATTACAAACTACACCTAAGGGGTGATGGCGTATGCCAATAATTAAAGTACGCGATAACGAACCATTTGACGTAGCTCTACGTCGTTTTAAACGCTCTTGTGAAAAAGCCGGTATCTTAGCTGATGTTCGCGCTCGTGAATTCTACGAGAAGCCAACTACTGCACGTAAGCGTGCTAAAGCCGCTGCAATTAAGCGTCTTGCTAAGAAGCTTTCTCGCGAAAATGCGCGTCGCGTACGTTTATACTAATCTCTTATGAGCCTAGTTGATCAGCTAAAAGACCAGATGAAAGAAGCCATGCGTGCCAAAGATAAGGTGCGCTTGGGGACTATTCGTATGGCACTAGCCGCCGTTAAGCAGATTGAAGTGGATACCCGCGAAACTCTGACTGACGACCAAGCTATAGCGGTCTTAACCAAAATGGTTAAACAGCGTCGCGATTCGATTGCACAATATAGTGCGGCCGGACGTGATGAACTAGCAGATATTGAAGCAGCGGAGATTCAAGTTCTTGAACACTTCCTGCCTAAACCTCTTTCCGAAGAGGAAATTGTCTCGCTAGTTGATGCAAGCATTGTTGAAATGGGTGCATCCTCCATGGCGGATATGGGTAAAGTAATGGGAGCGTTAAAACCTAAGGTCTTAGGAAGAGCTGATATGGCGGCAATAGGCGCTATGATCAGAGCTAAACTTAAGTAATTAGTATTTGATGCGTGAATAAGCCGTGCTCTTGCACGGCTTGTTTGTTTATATTGTTTCTGTTTTATCTTCGCGAAAGGCGGCATTTACCAAACTAATGGCGATACCTCGTGATTTTATCAATGAGCTAGTAGCTCGAATCGATATTGTCGATCTTATCGACGCAAAAGTACCCCTGAAAAAGGCGGGTAAGAATCATTCTGCCTGTTGTCCGTTTCACAGCGAAAAATCGCCCTCTTTTACCGTTAGTCGAGATAAGCAGTTTTATCATTGCTTCGGCTGTGGTGCCCATGGAAATGTCATCGACTTTGTCATGGAGTACGACCGACTCGATTTTATCGATGCGATTGAAGATCTCGCTGGCCAATTGGGCGTTGAAGTCCCAAGAGAGCAAGGCACAGGCCCAAAACGCGATGAAGGTTTAAGTCGCGACCTCTACCAGTTAATGGAAGAGGCAAGCCTCTATTTTCAAAGCCAGTTAAGACAACATAATGACAAACAAAAGGTCCTCGATTACTTAACACATCGAGGACTCTCCAATGAAGTGGTTGAACACTTTAATATTGGATTTGCTCCCGATGGATGGAATGGTTTATTAGGCCGTTACCGTCAAAATCAGGATGCACAAGACAAGTTACTTACTGCCGGAATGGTGATTGAGAACGATAATGGCAAACGTTACGACAGATTTCGTGACAGGCTTATGTTCCCCATTCGTGACAGAAGAGGCCGGGTTATCGGTTTCGGTGGCAGAGTTTTAGGCGACGGCACACCAAAGTACTTGAATTCTCCGGAAACGCCCATATTTCATAAGGGCAATGAGCTATATGGACTCTATGAGCTAAAACAGCGCCATAGAGACCCCAAGCAGGTACTCATTGTTGAAGGTTATATGGATGTGGTTGCACTGGCACAATTTGGCGTCGACTATGCGGTCGCCTCTTTGGGGACCTCAACCACAGCAGAGCAATTTCAGCTACTGCTACGCAGCGCTAAAGAAGTGATCTGTTGCTATGACGGGGATAAAGCAGGCGTCGAAGCGGCGTGGCGTGCTCTTGAAACGGCATTACCTTTGCTTAAGCCCGGTAACCAAGTCAAATTTATGTTCCTGCCTGAAGGTGAAGACCCGGACACTATGGTTCGTCAGGTAGGCAAGGAAGTATTCGAAAATCAGGTTAATGATGCGCAGGAACTACCCGAGTTTCTTTTTGAAACCTTAGCCAAGCGATATGGCTCAGATAAAGGGACGTTGGCCAAGCAAGCCATTACTCTGACAGAGAAGATACAAGATACCGTTCTACAAAGTTTATTGCTCGAAAACTTGGCCTATAAACTGGGTATGAACGGTGCGGAAGAGCTAAAGCGGAAACTTGGTTTCTCTTCAAAAGAACAAGTAAAGCCTCTTCAAAATAAAGCGTTAAAAGGACGTGGAACCCCATTGCGATTAGCCATCGCTTTGCTGGTACAACATCCTAGTCTTGGTGAAGGACTGCCAGAACAACCAGCGCTTAAACACCTAAAGATGGCCGGCATTGAACTGCTGATCCTCTTGTTAGACGAAACTCGTGTGAAAGTAAAACACAGCGCACAACTACTTGAGCAGTTCAGGGGCGATAAACAACTCAGCACCCTGAAAAAACTGACCCAATGGGATCATCAAGTGGCGGATGAAAACTTACAGCAAGAGTTTAGAAAAACCCTGATTTGGTTGAACAATCAATATATTGAACAACGTTATCAGGAGTTGAGTCTAAAACAGAACCATACTAAAGAAGAAAGGATTCAGCTGACTAAGCTAATCTCAGTCATAAAAGGCTAAAATTAAGGCAGTTTCTGTCTCAAAAGTAAGCGCTTTGACTGGCACAAGGAAGCGCACAAGGCTATAATTGACGATTTGCGCGGCAATGTTTTGCGCGTCGTTTTAACAGTTACCCAACTTGGATGATATCTATGGAGCAAACTCCTCAGTCGCAACTTAAATTGTTGCTAGCCAAAGGTAAAGAGCAAGGTTACTTAACCTATGCAGAAGTGAACGATCACTTGCCTGCAGATATGGTCGATGCCGACCAGATCGAAGATATTGTCCAGATGATTAATGACATGGGTATTCGCGTCTACGAACAGGCGCCGGATGCTGATGAAATCATGATGTCTGAAGACAGCACCGATGAAGATGCTGCCGAAGAAGCTGCCGCTGCACTTGCCACGGTAGAAGCCGAATTAGGCCGTACAACCGACCCGGTTCGTATGTATATGCGTGAAATGGGTACCGTTGAACTTCTTACCCGTGAAGGCGAAATTGTTATCGCTAAGCGTATTGAAGAAGGGATCAACACGGTTCAAGCCTCGGTTGCCGAGTACCCACAAGCGATCTCGATGATCCTTGAGCAGTTCGATCGCTATGAAGCCGAAGAAGTCAGACTATCTGATATCATCTCAGGCTTTGTCGATCCAAATGCCGATGATGTTGCACCTACGGCGACTCACGTTGGTTCTGAACTCTCTGATGAAGAATTAGATGATGAAGACGATGAAGCTGAAGATGACGAAGATGAAGAGGAAGGTCCAAAAGGTCCGGATCCTGAAGAAGCTAAAGAGCGCTTTACTCAACTAAGAGAAGTGCACGAAAATACACTGAAGGTCATCGCTCTTAAGGGACGTGGCCATCCAGAGTCTACCTTAGCGCTATTTGAAATTGGCGAACTCTTTAAAGAGTTCCGCCTAATGCCTAAGCAGTTCGACCGCTTAGTTAAAAACATGCGCGCTATGATGGACAAGGTTCGTGTTCAAGAACGTCTAATCATGAAGCTTTGTGTTGAACAAGCTAAGATGCCAAAGAAGAATTTCGTTAAGGTATACACCAGCAACGAAAGTAGCATCGAATGGTTTAACGAAGAACTTGCCTCTAAGAAGCCTTATGTCGAAGGTTTAGAGATGGTTGAGCCGGATGTCCGTCGTTGTCGTGCAAAACTTGACGCAATCGAGCAGGAAACCGGTCTTGCGATCGCTTCTATCAAAGATATCAACCGTCGTATGTCAATCGGTGAAGCTAAGGCTCGTCGTGCGAAGAAAGAGATGGTTGAGGCAAACTTACGTCTGGTTATCTCAATCGCTAAGAAGTACACCAACCGTGGTCTACAGTTCCTGGATCTGATCCAAGAAGGTAACATCGGCTTGATGAAAGCGGTAGATAAGTTTGAATACCGTCGTGGTTATAAGTTCTCGACTTATGCGACTTGGTGGATCCGTCAGGCGATCACTCGCTCTATTGCCGATCAGGCAAGAACGATCCGTATCCCGGTTCATATGATTGAGACTATCAACAAGCTTAACCGTATCTCTCGTCAAATGCTTCAAGAGATGGGTCGCGAACCTTCTCCGGAAGAGTTGGCTGAGCGTATGTTAATGCCTGAAGATAAGATCCGTAAGGTATTGAAGATTGCCAAAGAGCCTATCTCCATGGAAACCCCTATCGGTGATGACGAAGATTCGCACTTAGGTGATTTCATCGAGGATACAACCCTCGAACTTCCATTGGATTCTGCGACTGGCGAAAGCTTGAAGAACGCAACTCACGAAGTACTTGCAGGCCTAACAGCCCGTGAAGCAAAAGTACTGCGTATGCGTTTCGGTATCGATATGAACACTGACCATACACTTGAAGAAGTTGGTAAGCAGTTCGACGTTACCCGTGAGCGTATTCGTCAGATTGAAGCGAAGGCACTGCGTAAATTACGCCACCCTTCACGCTCAGAGATATTGAAATCCTTCCTGGACGAGTAATTCTTAGCAAGCTAGATCATCAAATAATAAAACCTGCCTAACCGGCAGGTTTTTTTTGATTAGAATTCGGCTAAAGCCAAGGTATATTGATTAACAGATAAGCAGTTGAATTCAAAGTTGTGATTTCTTAGAAGATCACGGGTGACAACGGCATTTAAACCTCGTATACTTCTGTTCGCTTTCGGTAGTGACGACTTCCTTAAGTAGGCCCCTTAGCTCAGTTGGTTAGAGCATACGACTCATAATCGTCAGGTCCCCAGTTCGAGTCTGGGAGGGGCCACCATAGATTCAAACGGAAAAGCCCATTGATAAGATGGGCTTTTTTGTGTCTGGAAAATAACTATCAACGCACACCAGTTAATACTCATTCACATCATCTAATAGAATTACTGTAGTTATTACTGCAGTTAGCTAAAACTGCCTAGGTCAAAAATGCTACATCATGCACTAGCTTGCACAATGAAAACCATCTAATAGCTATGTTTATAACATCCAACCACCAGTAAATGTGGCATATCTCGAAATCTAGACAATAATTGGTCATAGTATTTCTGTACCTACCAACACCTACGATATTGGAAGCAGCCATGAGTGAAAAAAAAGCCATCTACAGAGTTGGGAACCTTCTAGTAATCAACTTTTATAGGGGCCACTCAACCTATACGCCCCCACCGCCATACAACCAAAAGAAGTGTACGCCAGTCATACCGATTACTTCGAGGGGCAAAAATAAAAATAACCTTTGTCCCTAGTCTCTGCATATTGCTACTCACAGCCTCTCTTTTGGGTGCGAGCTTTTAAGCGGCTAGGGCTAAAAGCTTTGTACCTAGAAGGTATACCTGACTTGCCTTCCACCTTAGCCAAATAACTCAAATGTAGCACCGCATCCATTAGACTCTCAGATTGGAGAGTAACATTATGGTAGTTGCACCTATGGATAGAACTACCACCAGCCTTAATCCACTCTGCTAACACCAGCTTCGCCATCCGATAAGTTGTCCTAATCTTATGACCCTCCAACATCAGTGCCAGATGATAATGCTGAGCCTGAGCACTTGCTTTTTCCCTACACCAAGCATATCCAATATGACGAAAACCATACTCTCTCGTCAGCCTCGCTTTCAGTGCCTGTATAAATGTACTTAGATGACTACTATCAACGGTGCCATGTATTTGGTGCAAGTCAAAACGGCACACAAAGAGCTTAGTGTCATAGCTAAGCATTGCCAGCATCTGATCAATTATTGCTTTCAGCATCTTGGTATAGATTCCACCATGCCGAGTATTGATCTGCCAAACTTCATCTCTGTATGTGAAGTAAGGGATTTTCGTCACATATTTATTTTTTCGATACAGCACATCGTCCATTGAACACCCCTATAAAGCGTTGATAATTACCTGCTTATGGAACTGCATAATACAAATTTGAAAATGAGCACCGAACAGTCTTAACAAAGAATGCGATTCTGTTAATCAACCTTGTTTCTCAGGGTACTTTTGCTGTAACTGACGTGGCGCTCTCTGAAATGACTCCTGTGGTATCTGTTGATTTTAAGATTATGGTCTGGCCTCTATTACTAATTACCCAAACTTTTCGCCCTATCCATATCTCTTCAACCCTAGATACCACAAGGCCATCAACTCAAATTCATAGCTTTTTTATCTCCAATAAAAGGCGCAAATAACGTGATAATTGGTCCTGATAGGTAAGCTTCAATCTCAACTTATCTATTCCTGACTGATGAATAAGGCTATTCACCGTTGTTTTCAATCCATTCGATAAGATCTTTTTCCCGAAATCCTACCGTGCGTCCCTGCATTTTCACCGGCTTAATAAAGATCCCATCCTTGACCCATTTCCAAATCGTACGACGATCACGATTCACCAATTTACACACTTGCTTAATAGTTAGTAGGCGTGGAGTTTGCGGATACATATCTCTTTCCTCATTCTTGTTTCGACGCTCACAAGATAAGAAAAGCTCAGACAGTTTTCGACCACTTGGTGAGTACTTAGGTACCTAAGTGCTCATTAAAAGTAGAAGGTGAAAAACGCCAAAAGCGCTTAAACTCGGGAGATGAGACAGAAAATGGAGGTTTACATAATAACCTTGAGTCAAGCATCTCAGTTGCTGAATCCCAGCCACCTCTTCCCCGACTTAGCCTTGTTTTCACAATGAAAAAGGATTGTAAATAACCCTCGAAGAGATTAAGGTTGTGCAGCATTTACAAGAAAAAACTAATGGACCAACCCCTGACTTCAGACTTCTAAAGCTCAAATCCTCATACGGCTTAGACTGGGGTACTTAAACAACTGGTGGCAGCACTCATCCAATAAAGATAATCGTGTTGCTGTATCAATTACGCTGTATGGCCGACTAGGGGTAATCTGGAGATTAAATGACTATATCAATTGAGCGACTACTCAGAATAACAGCGGTTAGAACTCCTGGCTTTGAACCTCGTTATGGGTGTTTATCACCGTTCAACAAGGATGATGCTCTAGGCGTACTAGCTCAAGTGCAAAAGAAGCACCCAATAGGCTTAATGGTACTCGAATCAGAAATCGCAGGTTGTGAAGCTGCAGGCCGCACGTTAATAAACGGAGTCAAGTTAAAGATGATTGCCCACGGGTTAAACCAAGCTTCAGCAGACGCGTTAGCTCTGTTAGTCTGGCGTGAAGTGTGTGGCTCATTACGCTGCCAGTCTTGCAATGGAGTAGGAGAACGATACAGTAAACGTTATCGAACACTCAATGAGTGCCAAGCTTGCTGTGGCACAGGTAAGACAATACTGACGCCTAAAAACCTGGCTAAGGATTTTTCAGTGTTGGTAGGGGAAAAGGTCACAAGCAAGGCATTTAATAAGAGATATTATAAACTGTACATAAATGCAGTCGACCAGCTGCATAAATGCGAGAGTGATGCGGCAATGTATGCGGCGTCGATACTGCGGATGATAGCGTTGCAAGATGTAGTTACCACTAGGTAGTTTGAACGGTATGATAAATATGCATACCAGGGTCAATATTCAAGGCTCGAAGCTGTGGGGGATTATTGCCCAACTCAGCAGGCATTTTCAGGACTGCGCAAGACCGCGCTGGTTAGCGCTAGCTATATGTAGACTGATATTTCGTATATCAAGAACTAGGAAGAACTAGGAGCAACTAGAATGAAAAAGGGGCTTAACAGCCCCTTCTCGTTTTTGTCAGTACTACCTGATAGTACTGATATTTAAAAACCGAATGACTTCAAGATCTCTGACTGGTTAGCTTTAACTTTGTTGAAAATTGCTTCTAACCCTCCAGTATCAATGCCAATAACATCATGCTTAAAGCATTCCGTGCCACCGCCGACAAACTTAAGGACATCTTGCATATCTATCGAGTCATAAGAAAACATACGTAAAACATAGGACTCCGTTAGCAGTGCTAGCAAGTTCGTGGTTTCGATATATTCCTGCCCTACGATTTCAACACTATCTTTTAAAAGGTTACACCGAAGAAACCGGGTTGATAATGAATATTGTGTAACTCCAATCTTCCAGAATGATTGACCTTCAGATGTTTTAAAGTGAATCCAATATACTCTACGCGGTAGCACCTGAAGTTCAAGGGAGTCACGCACTTCCATAATGTTAGACAAAGACCTTCCACAAACAGGACATCCATGCCCACGACGTAACTGAGTTATCTTTGGCGACCAAATTTTATTGTCATGGATGCACTGAACATCGACTCGCGAATGAGCTTTTGTGGATACTGGTGGAGATACCAATCTATAGCGATGTTTGCCTAGAGCCTCGATTTCACAAATTAGCTCTGATGGAGTAGGATTATATAAACCAGCGCATTTGGGACAACCATGGCCCTTACTTATGATATCAGGAGTCGGTAAATATGGATGACCAAACAACCATCCTGGGCCATGGCTTTCGCACTCAACAAGGCAAAGTGAGGCATTCCCACAAAACACTTTAAAGCCAACGACTGTAATGCCTTCTGCACATACCTGATTAAGCCTCTCTAGGCTTTCCGGTTCTGTTTTTTGGTATTGACCATTGCATTTAAGGCACCCCTTTATAGTTCTTACCTTATTGACAGAAGGCATCCACGGCCTCGCCCATTCCCAGCATTCACCATGAACAACACACCTTAACATTAGGCGAGACTCAGAGTTTTCATATTCCGGGATATCAACTAAAGAGAGATTATCAGGCAATGCTGACGATACTTTTAAGAATACACGCTGATAATCGAAATTATAGTTACCAGAGCATTGTGGACAGCCCGCCCCCTGTAACAACCTCTCTATTGTTGGCTTCCATGGTGTTGGGGAGAATTGCCACCCAGGGCCACAGATATCACAAGAAACATAAACCTTGGAACTAATACCTTTATAATCATCAATTGATAAGGGAGTGTACTTACCTTGTCCCACAACTTTGATCTCATCCAAGGCTTCTTGCTCAGTGCGTTTGTATTTCAAGGAGCATTTTGGGCAGCAATAAAGTTCGTGAAGCACCTTAGCTAACTTCGGCTTGAAGGGGGTTCCAAATGCCCAACAATCTCCATGTATGGAGCAAGTTAACAGGACAGCTGACGAGTTATTCTTGTAGTTCTCAATTCCAATTATGGTTAGGGTGCCAACTTCAGCATCACCCTGCACAGCGCGGCTGGTTACAGCATCCTGCGCCGCTTGAATAGCTTCCGCCTTAGTTTTTCGATAATTTCCTGCACACTTGGGACATCCAGGTTGGATTCTGTTTTTAAGAGTGCCAATGGTAGGTATCCAAGGTTTTTGGAATTCGGTTCCCAATCCGTGAGAGTTCTCAGTGTTTGTACATTTGACGATGCAGCGGGAATCCTCATTCATAAAATCAGGGATATCATGAACGACATAACGCCCCTCACCTAAAACATTCAGCTGCTCGATAACCTCTTGCTTTCCTTTTTGGTTTACCTGTTTTTTTTCTGCTGTGCTATTTAGTTTTGCCATTGCAATAACCTCTTCAATTTAAAAGGAGTATTGCAGCCGAAACAAATTAATTATTAATAGCTAATTTGGGCTGCACCTTTCAAACAGAAGCAGGTTATAGTTAGAGCATTGGCTTACCCTGAATAGCATAAGGTCACTAAAACCAAGAGCTTTAAGTAGTAGAATGTGGGGTCTATTTGTTACGGTATCGTTGTCGTTCACTTCTAAACCAAGTTTAAAAGTGCTGCACAAGTCATTAATAGCCTGAACTAAAAGTTTGGCACGATTTCGAATGCTAAAGTCAGTTGATACTTTTTGATGTTTGGTGGAAGGCCGTGTCGAATCACCATAATTGTCAATAAAGAACTGAGCACAACCATGCTGCTCAGAAAGTGATGCCTGAGGAGTTATACTCTTTGAAAAATATATAGTTAAAAACTTCAATTCGATTGACTTGGGATTCGTTAACGTTTGGCGATAATTTCAATTTAGCCAGTTTATACATGTATACCCTAAAATCAATCCCGAAGAGTACGCTTAGTCCTCTGAACTTTCTAACACGACTCCCCAGCTCTCATGTAATAGCCGGTAGCCATACCACTTCAATCCAGCCGCTGAATAATCTGAGCCCACATACAGCCCATTGTATTACATTTAGCATATAAGCTACGACAAGCATCCCCGTGAGAAGGTTTATCGGATTGTCGGCTTTGCTGGTGGAATACAACTAGGGCGGTAATCCCCCCTCGTACCAAACTTGGTACAAGCCTCCCCCATGACCAAACGGCAAAGGATTTAGGCACTAGTCATGCTACACCTTCGGTTAACTGCTCTGAGTTTAATCTTTCCAACGGACAATAGTCAGTTTCGAGATCATAGGGTACGACATGCAGCCTCAAACCAGGTGTAAACTCAAAACAGGCTAAGGACTCTGTGAACCCTTGGTGCTTTGGATAGATCAGATACAAATCACCTTGACCATCAAGGTACTTCTCGCCGTAGGCAAACAGTTGATACATATCTGACTGGCTCAAGTTGTATTTGTGCTTTGTGGTATTGAGTGAAGCATCTAACAACTTCCACTTGGTATCCATCACGGTAACAACACGTTCTTTATCATAAATCACAATGTCAGGTTTTAACCTGAACCAGTCTTCTCCCTGATGGTGGGTCAAACACTGACTAGAAACTTGCTCTTTTAATTTTAATGCTGGTGGTAATTGACGCGACAGCTGTTTAGCAACGTACTTCTCAAACAGCTGCTCCATCGGAAACAAAAAAGATAGTCCGCAATGGCTGCCAGCCATTGCAACAGGTGACTGGTAGCTAAGAATAAGCTCACACCAAGGTTTTAGTGGTCGGTAGTGCGCAAGACATCTGTCATCCCTCCAGCGCCTAAAGTCATTAGCATGGTTCACCGACAACTCAATATCGTTAAATACGAACAGCAGCTCACTTGCTAATCGTTGATTAGCACTCAACTTCGACCACTTAAGCACTTGCTTTAATGATGAATGCAGAAGGCGATTCTCGGCACGGTTAGCATGGTAAATATCATGAGAGACATGGAAGTAATGCTGGCGGCCTGGGCGCTGCCTTAATTGCTTGGCAACTTGTAACTGACCTTTAAGATAGGGGGATTCGCGCTCTACACGTTGGTACTCGCTTCTAATACCTTGCTTGACTAGTTTAGAGACCGCCTTTAAAAAGTGAGTAATTAGTAGTTCATATAGCGGTTGCTTCAACAGCTGTAGATTAGACTGCTGAAACTCCTCCAGTTTTAACTTTTCAACTCGCGCTAACATCTTTATCAGGGTTTTACGGGCGATCTCAGGATCACATTTTTCAGTAGAAGTCTTAGGCAAAATCTCAATACGGGTTCGACATGGCGTTTCAAGTACGCCAACAAAATTAATCACCTGTAACGCCACTGACGAACCGTGACGCTTTGCTTTAACTAATTCACGTTGACTATCGCCATTACTGACACCATTAGCCAATAACCACTCAAAAGCTGACTTAGGTATTGAGTGGCAATCTATGCAGTGGTTATTACCACCGTTAGTTAATAAGGCATACTCCCTAACAGTGACATTGTTAACCTTGTTGCGAGTCATAAATGCCTTTATATGCTTCAGGGTTAAGCAATGCAGCATTATTTCGTTGGTAAGGTCTTATGCCATCTTGTGACCAGTCGTTACCCATCAATGCCAATACTGAAGCCTCAGTAAACTTCTCTTCAATAAACTTCAAGCTGATATCAGATTTGAGATGATCACCTAGAACTTGCCCTACACGCTCCCAGTCTTCAAAAAAGTATTCTTCTAGCAAAGGTAATATTTCGAGCTCAAATATACGTGCCAAACGTTCAATAGTGGGGTCATTTTTTAACGGCAAGAAGAAGCTATGACCGATGGTATGTTCACGGTCATATAACAGCTCAATGCGCTGATTAATGGTTTCAAGTAGCTTCGCTATATTGATACCTTCAACATCAATATCTTCAAGCAACTCATGCTTTGGCATCATCTCAACGAACTCAAATCGACGACGAAGCGCAATATCAACCTGAGCCAGCGATTTGTCAGCCGTGTTCATGGTGCCGATGATATGTAGATTAGAAGGAACAGAGAACGACTCTTTAGAGTATGGTAATTTGACCGATAGTGCTTCAGTTCCACCAGCACGTTTACTGGGCTCAATAAGCGTTATCAATTCACCAAAGATATTCGAAATATTGCCACGATTGATTTCATCGATGATCAGTACATAGGGGGTATAGCTTAGTGCTAGCTCATCATTTAATTTGAATTCATGTGTGTTTGATTTGTGTAACCCATGATTTTCTTCTAAATAACTAAGAATAGGAAATATGTAGGAATGGTTTGAAATATCAGTCCAAGTACCATGGTACGAATATGCTTTTTCAAAATTATTTTTACTAAGATCATACGACTGATCCGTTGACAAAGTAATTGTGACCTTATCATTGAAACCAGAACAGTTTTTAACACTAAATTCTTTACCCGTTTTTGTTTTGAAAATTTTAGATTGATTAGCTAACTCTTCTACAAATGAATGCAAGGAAGTAGTCATATTGACAACTTCATATGAGTCATTCAATCCATTATTTACAACACCAGATGTCGCCTGAGAACAAATTGTTTTAAACACCCCAGACTCTACACTGTATGACAGTACACCGTTATCGCTGTTAGCCTTTAACCCTTCGACAAAATCTTCATAGCTAAAGCTCTGGTGGAAGGTCACAAATCCAATACGATTGCTCGCAACAAGTTCATCAAAGCGCGCTTTGATTTTAATACGGTCATGCTGGTGTTCAGAGAGGTAAGCAGGCTCGACAATAGCAAGCGCTTGATTGATTGTATTGTAGGTTTTACCTGTGCCAGGTGGTCCATATAAGATTTGATTTAATGCTGTCACTTGATTACCCACTTCAGTTTTATCTGTATCAATATCTTCACTAGATTGATTAGCTTGCCCTATTAATGACAACAATTGTTGAATAGCGTGTTCATTTTCAACATTAAAAGCATAACCATACTGTGATTTACCCTCAAATTTAGGTAACCGACGAAAACTAGTATTTTTAGTTATCTGCCAATCCGTCTCAACCCCCTCTATTGCATCTACCTTACCTTTCAAATTTATGATGTTTGGGTGAAGAACAAGCGGTTGCTTAACGACTATTCGATCTGGTTTATGCTTAACATAAATATATGATTCTTTATCGAGACAGTGCTCATAAGCATAGGAAGGATGATTATGGCTATCATCAGCCCCTATTATTTTAAGTATTATTTTATGAATTTGTTCTGAATTTAACATGTAAAAGCCTTATGAAAATCATCGAACTTTTGCCTGAAACTTTTCAAACTCATTTAAGGCATCAAAAGCTGTAAAAACATTCCATCCATGGGTTCGTAACACTTGTGCATTTGCCATGTTGATAAGCACTGCAACTTTCCTTCTTGGCCAACAAAGATCGATTGCAATCATATTGCCGTTATCATTGATAACAATGCCTAGCTCAGCACCAGGTAATCTCGTTGACTGGCACTTTTGAAGGAGACCATCTAAGGCTGTATCAGCGCATTCACGGACATTATTATAGTCAAACACATCAAATTTATGTTGCTCGCGCCGTAGTTTATTGATTTTTAGGACATCTTCATTACTAACATAGATATGACCATGGTGTGGTTGTTTTTTATGGCAATCGGCACAAAGCACCCTTAAGTTTTCAGGCCCGTTATCAGACTTATTACCGTTAATGTGATGAGCGTGTAATAGCTTAGACTCATTCGTTAATTCAACACCACATTGCTCGCAAGTGTAATTTAATTCACTTCTCAACTTAGCCGAAATTGAAGGCCAATCAGCTGTATAGTTACTCGACGATTTTTTGCTATTTATAGGTAAGCTTTTAAAGTAAGAGCTATATACCTCAAAGAACTGTTCAAATGAGAAGTCATTAAATACTTGATTTTTTATTGCAAAGCTCTGCGTTGCATATCCCTTGTAATTAAGAATTTTTAAACAGTTTTTACATACCCCTAAATCTGTTTCACCTTCAATATCTTGCTTTAACTTAAAGTTACGTCCAAAAACAGGAAATAGTCCATCCATACGACTAATCACATCATATCGCTTAAAACGTCCAGTTTCTCTCATGAACTCCAATGTTGAGCACTCTGCAACATGAATTCGACGGCCTAACTTTCCATCCGCTAAGACAAACTGAATTTCGTCACCTTGATCAGGTATATAGAGCATTACTTGATGGCCATCGTAATTTAAAATTCCGTTAGAACCATCAATGGCACTAAGCTCTATATCCCTGCCTAATATCAACCCTTTGGTTAAATGGCTGCCAATACTTTCTAATTCATCTGCACGACTAGTTATTGAAAAGTCAGTCACCACTTTACCAAGCGGCGCGACAGCACGATGCAGAGCACTAAAATCAACAGTAAGCTTCACTTAGTTGCTCTCCAATATCCGTTTTATCTGAATATCTGCATTAGTAATGGCCCGGAAAGACACTCGTCGAGACATAGCTGCATCCTCAACACCGTCATGTATAATCGCACGAGACGATGAAAAACCAACAGCCGCGATATTAGCCTTAATCCAATTAGCCTCGTCAGGCATCAGGGCATAACCATATTCTAGAACTGCGCGCGTTCGCCCTTGTGACAGCCGCATGTTATAAAAGTAAGCCTGCGCTTCTGTAGACCCACGTAACCCAACACTTGATGTGTGCCCTTCAATCCTGATTTCATCCAACGAGTCTCGGTAAGGCGCTAAAACCATAATATAACGAGGGAAGAAATCATTAAGAATCGCCTTATAAGCTTCACTTAATTTGGTTTCATTGTTAGCAAATAAAACATCCGGCGATTGAAAGTTAAATGCCAATGTTTCCTTATCGATGGTTGCGCCCCATTTAGAGAGGTCTTTTTCAAACTCTTCCTCTAAAGCCTCAAATATTGCGACCTGATTTTCCTGATAAGCTACCGCCACATCCTTAATCTTGTCGTTTTCCTTTTGGGTGATCATCATGAAAACGATAGCAATAAACAGAAACACCATCATCAGGCCAGCCATTAAATCAGAAACCGTCAACCAGTGGTCACCACTGTCTTGATTCACATTTCTAGTGCCAAATATCTTATCCATTAGGCTACTCGCTGATTAACAACTTCATTCATTGCGTTGGTCAATTTGACGTAGTCATCAACGAACTTACCACTCACTTGCGCGAGTGCCTGACCCATCTCATTCATCACTCGGTTAATTTCCTGCTGCATAGCTGTATCGATGAGTTTAAGTTGTGAATCGACCGCCTCACCTGTTAAACCAACCTGCTGCTTAACTTGATCTTCCATAGCATCAAACGTGCGCTTAGCTTGATTGATCTGTTGTGTAGCGGCGTCATCAATCACTTCATTCAATCTTTGCTGTAATTTATCAGCTGACTTAATCACGGTGTCACGGACTTGTTCTGTATCGGTAACAAGATTCAGGTTCGCTTCTTTCATGGTTGAAGTAATATCTTTTGCATCAGCGACTAACTTCTCGATCATGTCGCGCATAGTGTTATTTAGATCGCTTACTGCATCTTGCAGGTGCTGTTTTATTATTTCAGTCTGAGATTGAAGATGATCTGAGCTCGTTTGCAAACTCTGGTTCGTGCGAGCAGTGTTATCAGTAAATTCGTTGGCTGCAGTATCGATATTTTTACTGATAAGCTCAGAACTCTCAGTTAAACGAGTACCGACACTGGTGATACCTTTTTCCGTTTCATTGGCAAACTTTTCGAGTAGTTCATTGGAGGTTTTTACATGCGCTTTGATGTAATCATCTGATTCAGATAGTAGTGATTTGTAATGTTCACTGGCAGTTGAAACCGCTGCCGAAATATCATTAACTGTATTCTGAACTTGCTCTCTGATCTCTGGCACCGCTTTAACGGCTTCATCACGCATCAATTTGAAGGCTTCGAGATGACGTTCAAGTTCAGCTAATTGATGCTGATTCACCTCCATAACGCCTTTCAATTCATGCATCGATTCAGGGATCACTTTGCTTTGCTCACTAATGTGCGCAACCGATGATTCAGTAGCCGTTATAGACTCAACACCTTGGGCATATTGCAGCTGCATTTGCTCAAGTTGAAGCTTATAGTTTTCTTGCCAATCAACTAACTTATGTACAGCCTCATTGAGCTGTTTAAAGTTTTCACCAAACTGTTCAGTTAGGTTATTGTTAAAATCTGTAATGACCTGCTTCAGCGCTTCAATAACTTGTTCGGTAGCAGATTTTGATAAAGTATCGGCAAAGTCTTGCAGCTTAAGCCACAACTTTTCAGAAAATTCTTCAAAATTTTCTTGTTGTCGAGTCGCTTGGTCTTGCGCATTTTTTACTGAGATTTTGGCGTTATCATTAATGTCACCACGAAGAATTTTTAACTGGCCAAACAAAGTAGAATCTTCATTACCGACAATAGCTTCTTTAAGTATCTTTGTTTCTGCAACCTGCGCTTGCATTGCACCAAGAATAGCCTCCGGTGTTGCCTGAGAAATACTAGCTTCAGCTTGCTTAGGTTTTAAAAAGGAAAATGTTGATAAGGTTTTAAATATTAACGATGAAAAAATACCAGCCAAACTGGTAATAAATGCCGTTTTAAGACCTTCTAACAAGGGCGGAATGCTCGCTTCTATATCAAGTTGGTTAAACTCAAGCAAGCCCAGCACGATACCTAAAAACGTACCAAAAATACCCATAGTGGTTAATAGCGTCGGTACATACTGCACAAACTCAACTTGCTGCGCCTTTTTGGTAAACCAAAGGCCTAAACCAAATACAACAGCCATTGTAAGTAAGATGACGCTGTTAACGATATTGGTATCGAACGCACGCAATAAACTTTCTAATGTTTCCATATCTATCTTCTTTAATTAGTAATATTGGCTTTAAACCAGTGTGATTAAGCTAGGAACATCGAGCATAATCAGTTAATAATGACCTAAACCCATATAGAATATAGCCATTTATAAGCGTTATAAATGTGTCCTTTCATGGCACATTTAACGCAAAATTCATTTGCAATTTAACGGTTTTCCGTTATAGTTTGTCTTAACACGGCCTCTGCCTCTTAGGTTTTCCTTACGCAGAGGTTTTTATTTGCCTGAAATTTGCCAAACTACTCCCACCAGCTTTCCCAATCTTCAGATAAACCAAGATCTTGTGCGCTGACTTTACGGTTTGAGTTAACCTCAGGAAACGCATTCAGATGTGTTTGTAAACGCACATGCCACTCAGTATTTGGGCAAACAATTTTCATAATATGACGAAGAATTGCGAATAAAAGGAACGGTTTTGCAATCAAGTCAGCCTTGCCAATAAAGCCATCACACCAATCGATTTCACCTAATTTGGGTAACTTAGGTTGGTCGATTACATTTCGATTCCATAAACGGCTATGGTGAGCGACTAAGTTACGCAAGTAATTTAGCGAACGTAGCCAACTAGAAAAAATCTTAAAATCATTTACACCATACTTAGTGGCGATCTTCTGCTGATCTGGCACTTTCATCATTGAAAAAAGCTGAGATAAAGCCCCGAAATCCCACACCTCTGTGGCAACCCATATTGGTAGTTCATTGCCGTGAGTTATACGGTAATGCTTAACAAAATCTTCTTTTGAGCGATGAATCAATCCCGCATATTTGTCCTGCCAATCAACGAATGCACTTTGGTTCGTATGACGATTAACACGTCCTGCAAACTTAGTATGGAAATTTTGAATATCATGATGCGCAAAGGTGTCCCGCTCTCCCAATAAGTGCGCGATATCGACTCTAATTGCAACTTCTATACGCTCTAAAGCATCTTGTGCTAATAGCCTAAGTTGCTTATCAAACACATAGAGTTGCGCTGCATCGACAAAGCTAGTGTTCTCAACAAAAGTATCTTGTTTAACACCAACCATCCCTTTGCCTTCAACTATCTCTAGCTTAAATTCCCGAAAGGGATACCAATAGGCACTGAGTCGGTAATAACCTATACGCTCAAGGTAGCTCAATGCTGCTGGCTCATCTGTCACCAGCATATTGCGCGACTTAACTAAATCCAATAACTCTTGATAACTCTTCCATGGTCTCTGGTAGGGCATAATTACACCGCCTGTTCGACGATGGCGTCGGTGAGGTGGAGCTGGGTGGTTTGGGCATCACTTAAACGGGCTTTGAGTTGGTCGCATAATGCCATCAGCTCATCGGCTTTAGCAACGATGCGGTTTTGTTCTTCGAGTGGAGGAAGTGAATGAATATAGCTATTTAACTTCGCACCAACGAAATGCTTTATGGTTGCACCTGTAAAGTACTCATCTAATACTCCAATACCAGCATCTACGGTTAAACAAAGTTGCAGATAATTACTCATTACACCGCCTAATGGCCTAGCTCTATGTATAGCCTTCTGAAAATAAACTTCCATGTCTGGATTTGACCAAATCGCACATCGTCCAGGCTCACCACCCTCACAGATTAATAAATCCCCGACTTGAACACGAAACTCTTCCAACTCAGAATCTTCAAATTTCATTAATTTGACATCATCGAGAACAAACTTGTGCCATTGAACATTTGTATTTCTTAAATATGGCAGTGGTTTACCTGAGTTTTTGGCTTTATCGAGCATCTTACCAAGCCGCGTTATAGCAATACTCCCGAACCTAACCCACTCCCAACCTTGCGGCAGTTCAAACGGCTTTTCTTCATCAGTGATGGTGGGCAGTGGTTTCTGCTTTTTGATTTTCTTATCTTTAATCAGCTGTTCTTTTTCTGCAGTGATACGCTCTAGTAGCTTAGCGGCAGGTTCATCATTAGAGTTTTGCTCCACCAGCTTGCCCATGACGGCGAGTTGTAGGATGGTTTGTTTTAGTGTGTCGATGCTGGCGCTGGTGGTGAATAGCGTATCGAAGTACTCGGCAACACATTGCCAGCTCTCTATAAAGTGCCGCTCAGGGCTTTCTACCTGCTCAGGGCTGTTAGCATCAGCAGAAGGAAGCAGTAACGCCCCTAGCAAGGTTTCAACTAAGGTTTGGTGTGCAATTAAGCTAGCTTCAGTTTGAGCTTCTAGGGCATCACATAGGCTCATCAGCTCATCGACTTTCGCGGCGATGCGGTGCTGTTCTTCGAGAGGAGCTACAGGTATCCATAACCTCGGAATATCTCCAAGGTTTAGTTTATTAGTATGGCTTCCTCCAGCTTTAATTTCATCATATTGCCTTAGTAATAATGGGCTATGAAATACCCTGTGTAGATACTCGGGTAATAATGATTCGTTGAAGAATTTTAATAAACCAACGCTTACGAAAAGGCTAAAAGGCTCGGAAGTATCAACAATTGTTGCTCTACCTAATGTGCCAATACGGCAAAGCAAAATGTCGCCAAGTTCAGGATTACAACGTTGGTTAATCTCTTCATGTTGCTCTTGTGAAATGTATTTACAATCAGCAAAAGAAACTGTTTTTCCATCTATATCTTTGACTGATATAAAAGGGACTCCACTTTCAATGTATTTAGGGGTGTGATGGACACCGTCAGTGACTTGCTTAGATAGTTCGTTTACTCGACCCCACTCCCATCCTTTGGGTAGCTCAAACGGTTTTTCATCCTCGCTAATTTCAGGCAAAGCTTTAGGCTTTTTAATCTTCTTGTCTTTCACCAATTGTGCTTTTTCAGCAGCAATGCGCTCTAGCAAGACTGATGCTGGCTCATCTTTCTCATCTTGCGGGACTAACTTACCGCGCACGGCGAGTTCTAAAATCAGCTCACGCAACTTTTTGATGCCATGCAGTGAAAATTTCTTCGATGAACCACGGCCTGACGCTGACTTTTGCTCGATGGCGCTGGTCCAAATATCCAGATTTTCAGTGATTAATTGCTCTGAGCTTTTCTTAGCCGCAACTTTTACATCATGCTCAGCCATTATTTAGCTTCTCCCGCAGAATCTTTAGGAGAAAGGGCTGCAGAAAGAATGCCTTTAAGCTGATCGCGTAAAGCTTGAATATCCGCTTGCTGCTTGGTGTAATCTTGTAATAACTCTTGTGGGTCATGGCTGATGACCTCGCCTACATGGGGGTTTTTAATATCTAGGTTGTAGTTGCGAGCGATGATGTCATCGATAGACACTTTCCATGCTTGCTCGTTTTCAACTCGTGATGCAAAACCGTCGGCTTCGCTACCCCACCAGCTAAGTTCAGTTGCAAACTCTTCAAACTTCATTGGCTTGGTTTTGTTATAGTTCTTTACCCCTGCAGGATATGGGTGCTCATAGAACCAAACATCTTTAGTTGGCTGACCTTTGGTGAAGAATAGGATGTTAGTTTTAATGCCCGTGTATGGGTTAAATACACCGTTAGGTAAACGTACGATAGTGTGCAGATTACATTCTTCAGTCAGCAGCTTTTTGATTTTGGTTTTAACACCTTCACCAAATAGAGTGCCATCAGGCAGCACTACCGCTGCACGCCCTTTCGTTGCTAGTACCTCGATAATTAACTGCAGGAAGAGATCAGCAGTTTCACGGGTTTGCATTTCGCTTGGGAAATTCTTTTCAATACCGTCTTCTTCGGTGCCGCCAAATGGTGGGTTAGTGATGATGACGTCAACTTGCTCATCCCAGCTTGATAATGGCTTATTAAGGGTGTTGCCGTGCTTAATCTGTACTGGCACCTCAATGCCGTGCAGCATCATGTTGGTAGTACACAGTAGGTGCGGTAGCTGCTTTTTCTCAACACCAAAGATTTGTTGTTGCAGCGTCTTGTGGTCTTCGCCTGACTTAACATAGTTAGTTTTAACGTGGTCAAAGGCACAGGCTAAGAAGCCGCCGGTACCGCAAGCTGGGTCCATAATAGATTCGCCAAGCTTAGGGTCTGTTACCGCGACAATGAACTTAGTGATAGCGCGTGGGGTATAGAACTCGCCCGCATTACCTGCGCTTTGTAAGTCTTTTAAGATCTGCTCGTACAGGTCACCAAACAAGTGACGCTCTTTTGAGTCGGTAAAGTCGATTTCATTGAGCTTGTTGATCACTTGGCGTAGTAGGGTGCCGTTTTTCATGTAGTTAAAGGCATCTGAGAATGCTTCTTTGACTACATAACCGCGCGAGTTTTTATCTATCGGCGCAGTTAGGTTTTTAAGCTGTGGAAATAGCTCGTCGTTAACAAAGTCCAGTAACTCTTCACCAGTGATGCCTTGATTGTCAGCAGCCCAATTGCGCCATAGGAACGTTTCAGGGATTGGTTCACGGTAGTCGTCTAGTTCAAGCTCTAACTCTTCCTCTTGGGCATCGAATACTTTAAGGAAGAGTAACCAAGACATCTGGCCAAGGCGCTGGGCGTCACCATCGACTCCGGCATCTTTACGCATAATATCTTGAATGGATTTAATCGCTGAACTGATAGACATAACAAAGCTACTTTAATTGCTAAATATAATGCTGGGGAGTATAGCAATACCTGTGCTGGTAATCAGTGAGTTAGTTATGATTATTTTGCTGATCTAGCTGGTGGAGTTTTCGCTTTGCTTGTAATGACATACGTTAGATATGTAAAGCGGAAAGTTTTCAGTTAACCGGTAATACTGCTAGGGAGCTATTATGGCGGTATTGTTAGGTTTTCGGGTTGTATAAATGCAATGCTTTTAATATCTGTTTGTGATTAAATAGCCAGCAAAACAACTAATTAGCAAGGATGAAAGTTAGTGGTGACCCATGATTGTTGAATGCCCCCATTGCAGCGAAGATAATGAAATCGAATACGCTGAAAACATACGCTGTAAAAAATGTGAGAAAGACTACAAGGGTTATGAGTTTTCTAAACGAAAAATCATAACAGGAACAGCGCTCGCCCTTTTAACTTATGTGGGGTTTCATACCCTTAATGACGAAATAAAAGGCTACGGCGATCGTTATCCTATCGCGGTGGAATACGCTCTGCTCGATAGCTGTATCAATGGCAGTAGCAATTCTATTTCTCAAAGCCGTTACCTTAGTAAGCGTGATGTTTGCCTGTGTGCGCTGGAAGGGGCTCAAGAAGATTACCCCTACTCTGATTATAAAGACGATGCGAAAGGGTTTGTGCCTATTTTTCGTCAGTATGCTAAGAGTTGTAGATAATTTATAGATAAAAAAGCGGCCACCTTGAGGGGGCCGCTTTCGCCGAGTTTAACCTTGTATGGCTTTATTTACCCTTTGGAACGTTTCCTCGCCCCTTGCCAGACGGTTTACCCGTCGTGCTTGGGTAGTTGGGATTGTTACCTGGACGAGGTGCTGCCGGTGTTTTCGGGCTTGATTTTGGTGTTGATTTGCTCAAGGTAGCCTCCTTATTTGCCTGATTTTTTGTTGATTTCAGCCGCACGTTGTGCGCGAGCACCAAAACTGCCTTTGTCTACCTTGCCGCCATTTTGCTTGGCTGTACCTGATTGAATTCGAGCAGCGGCTTCAGGTGTCATTGGGGTTTTACTTTTAGTCATATTCAATTCCTTTTTTACTGGTTAGATTAATTAGTGTCTTCGCTAAGACAGGCACAGAATGACATAGAGGTCGGGGACCCATGGGGACAGAAGTAAAACAGAAACAAATAAAAGAGTTACTGCAAAAGCTAAACCTGAGTATTAACAAGTTTGCAGGATTGGTTTATGAGGCGCTTTATGATGACGATGACAAAGAGGCGGAGCAAAAGCTTGCTGAGAATATTAAGAAGCAGTTACAGCGGAAAACAACCAAAGAGGAAGTGTTAGATTCATACCTCGATATATTGGCAGAGCAGCCTAGTTATCAGGCGCTAAATCTTGATAAAGTCCGCAGCCAATTTGTTAATCATAGCTGCTTAAATGATGATATTACGATGAGTCTTACAGAGCTTTCAGGTGAACTGGACAAGCTAATTTAACTGCTAACATAGCAACTAAATCGATAACTAATTCGATAACTAATTGTATAAGCAAAGGGGAAGCTACCCCCCCTTTGTTACTTCTATTAAGCCGACTGCTGGTGGAACTGGTAGATCTCAGCTTCCAACTCGCTAATCGCTTGCTCGTACTCTTTTTTACCGCCAAAGCCTTTTTTAACGATTTCGCTTAGGCTACCAATCTCGTTAAATGGCTGCACTTTGAGCACTTGCATGGATTCGATCTCTTGCACTCCCATGTCGGCGTATTTAAGCAATAGATTCTCTAGTACCGTTTGGGCGGTATCTGAATACTTGGTGAAGTAATTACGCTTCTTAACGCTGTTTGCGCGTTCCTTACGGGTGAGCGGTGGTTGGTCATATACCACATGGCAGATCATGTCGAAGGGGTCCATCTCTTTGCCGACTTCATCCTCTAGGGCTTGCCAAATTATGCCTTCGTTTGCGAGCTCATCTATCACCGCTTGTTTACGGTCAGATTCATTCCAACGCTTTACGAACTCATCGAGTGAACTGAACTGCTTAGCCATGGTTTTACGGGTGTAGTCTTTAAAGGATTCGGTGACTAACTTGCCGTCGCTGTCGTAATACTGCACGCGCTCTGCGACCTTACTGACGCTGACACCCGATACGCGGTACTTATTTACTTTACGGGTCTCATCGTCTTTCCACTCGCCATCTGCGCCCTGGTTGCCACTGTTACTACCGTCTTGCTCACCCTCACCTTGCTCGGTTCCAGAGAAGTCATCATGAAGCGGGTTATCTTGGTCATCGACTTCATTCTCTTCACCGCTGGCATCAATACCATCGATGTCTGTATCATCATCTTCGATATCCGTAGGGGTAACTATCATGACCTTTTCTGGTGTGCCATCGAAACGTTCATCTGCAAACAGTTCAGTGGCTTTTTTGAAGTCGAGAATGGTAAACCACAGCTTGCCATATCTGTCATCGATACGAGTGCCACGGCCAATGATCTGTTTGAACTTGGTCATTGATTGAATGTTTTGATCGAGCACCACCAGCTTACAGGTTTTGGCATCGACACCTGTGGTCATTAACTCTGATGTGGTGGCAATAACGGGGTAGGCTTTCTTGGGGTTGATAAAGTTATCAAGCTGGGCTTTTCCAAGCTCGTCATCTCCGGTGATCTTCATGACGAACTTGTCGTTCTTAGCCATCTGCTTTGGATTGAGGTTTGCAATGGCTCGGCGCATTCGTTCGGCGTGGTCTATATCATTACAGAACACGATAGTTTTCGCCATCGGGTCGGTACGTTTTAGGTAGTTAGTGATGGTCTCGGCCACCAGCTGTGTACGCTCATCAATCACCATGGTGCGATCGAAATCTTTTTGGTTATAGATTCGGTCTTCGATCACTTCGCCATTATTATCAATTTGACCTTTGGTTGGTCGCCAACCTTGAAGATCGACATCGATATCGACTCTAACGACTTTGTAAGGTGCTAAGAAGCCATCTTCAATCCCCTCTTTTAGTGAGTAGGTATAAGCCGGATCACCAAAGTAGTCTGAGTTTGATACTTCATCTGTTTCTTTAGGGGTTGCCGTTAACCCTACTTGAGCAGCACTAGAGAAGTACTCTAGAATTTCACGCCATGCACTGTCATCTGCGGCGCTGCCTCGGTGGCACTCGTCGATGATGATTAAATCAAAGAAATCTGGGTCTACCTGTTTATAGGCTTTTTGGCTCTCTTCTGGGCCTGTTAGTGCTTGATAGAGTGCCAGGTGTATTTCATAAGCAGGATCAACGGTTCTACCGGTGATCTTGGTCATCGATGGCCCGAAGGGCTGGAAATCGTTGATGCGGGTTTGATCGACCAAGATATTGCGGTCGGCTAGGAACAAAATGCGCTTCTTTGCACGAGCCTTCCATAAACGATAGATGATTTGAAAAGCGGTATAGGTTTTACCCGTACCCGTAGCCATCACCAGTAGCACACGGTCTTTACCCGACGATATAGCCTCTACGGTTTTGTTGATGGCTTGCAGTTGATAATAACGAGGGTGCTTACCGCTACCATCGTCATAGTATTCTTGGTTGATAATGGGCAGTTGAACCGAGGTATAGCCCTTCCAAGTACAATATCGATCCCACAGGACTTGTGGGCTTGGAAAGTCTTCCAGGCTTATCTCCGACTCAAGTAGGTGCTCTTCGCTCGTGCCTAGCTTGGTTTTGTCATGAAAGATAAAACCATCGCCGTTAGACGCAAAGATAAAGGGCACTTCGAGCAAACGGGCATAATCTAGCCCTTGTTGCATCCCTTTGCCTACCTCGTGCTTATTGGCTTTAGCCTCAATAACAGCAAGTGGCATGCTAGGTTTGTGGTAGAGCACAATATCGGCAGACTTTACGGTTTTACGCACACCCAATTGACCACGCACAATAACCTTACCATCACGCAGTTTCACCTCTTGGCGAATTTGCGTCATATCATCCCAACCCGCATCGGTAATGGCCGGCATTATGAACTTAGTGATGATATCCGTTTCAGTTAGCTTTGCTTTATTGATGCTCATAACTAATCCAGGTCCCTCTAGGATGATAACAGACAATACCAGATGTAGAGTTTGCCATAAGTTAGCCTAAAACACAGTACGAATGACGATGAATAAACCACTGATATGCCGATAGTTTGATCTGTATAGTAAATATGCATGCCTGTATCAATGTGTAGCTTACGATACCAAGCAAGAGCCATATGCTGGAACTGATTACGCCCTCCCAACTGAAAGCCCATATCAATCAAGTTAACGTCACGTCAGACACGAGAATTAAATTCGATATAATCCTTGCTGGTGGAAGTTCTATCATCCAGACGAAGAGCCACCAGCAAACAGAACTGAGGCATCCGGGATACCTGAGATCTCTTGGATGCCTGAAACATTTGAAGTATCTGGGATACCTGGGATGCCTGAAATAATTGAGGTATCTGGGATACCTGGGATATCTTAGACATTTGAGGCATCTGGGATAGCATTGCAATTAATCGTTTCAATATCCAATCAAGAGGGCTTTTAACCAAGACAATGGATATCCCCAGCCGAACTCTTCTCGGGTGTTAAAATCTAATCGCATCACTTCTTGCTGGTGGAGCTCACGCAGTAATTTAGCCAACTAGGCTCACTTGATAGATGACCACAAGGTTGCAGTCATCTTTACTGACTATCAAGGCGTGTAAACAAGTTACTTTCCCGATGCTAGTTCAATCAGACACTCTGGCATCGTACTGGCGATAAAACTTACGTTGCTTCAGCAACGCCTTGGTGAGGGTTCGGCCTTGATTGTTGGCCGTTATCTTAATTGGCGGAATGATATCAGAGTATTTTTCCAGAGCCTCCCTCCAGCTCAGATGTTGACCGTGGATCCAGAAATCAAAATAGGCGCGCAGGCCCAATTCCTCATGCCAGCCTCCCTGAGCTATCTTGCCTGCGCTAGCGACCCGTTGAGTACGCTCCTTCTGCCAGCTGTAAAAATCAATGTAGCGGGTGCTATTTAGCCGTTCGCATAGCGCGCCCAGATTAAAATAAACATCCGGGCTTACCGAGGTGTCACTCGCCTCGGCCAGCAGCAACTCACGGCATTGACGCCTTAAATTGCGAATATCCAATAACCCTGTAAACTTGCTAGTTACTAATTCCTGTATCCAATACGCTTCTTGCTCAGCATAGTAATCCACAATACTGGTCTCACTCGACAAGCCTTGCTCGGCAAACTCTGCCAGAGCTGCTGTACGCTTGCTTCGCCAATGTCTAATTTCGGCTATACAGGTACGACACTTCTTTTGCCTCATCCCCAATGCATATTTTGCAAACGGCTTTACCTGCTCCAACAGGTGCTGTGCTATTTCACCAGGCGTCTGCAGGTATTTGAACGGCATTTGCAACAAGCCTAGACCTTTTGCGCCTCCAGCGATTTCCTTCTCACTTAAAGGTACTTTGATAGATAACTCAACTGACACGGAATGACCTCACATTTGATTCTTGTTTGTCTTCAAGCCATGCCACCCAGTTATTAAGGGAAACACGTTTCTCTTCAAGGTATTCATAGCGGTCGTAATGCTTACTGGAAACATCTTGCAGAGCATGGTTATGGATCCGGTCTCGCAGGTGTTTACTTATTCCCATCTCCCCCATAAGCGTCTTGCAGGTACGACGGATATCGCGCGGTACAAAGTGGCGAAAACCACTCTTTGTAACAAAGCGATTGATACATTGGCTGAAGCTATCAAGACGTATATGACGTTGTGGGTCCAAGCGATGTGGAAATATATATTCGCTACCTTCAGCGACTTCATGCATGGCTCTGAGCGTGGCCAATGCTTTATCATTTAAAGGGATAATATGGTGACGTTTGTTCTTACTTACAGCGGGGATTATCTCCAGCGTTGCCGACTCCCAGTTCACTGCCGACCACTTACTTGCCGCCAGCTCATAGGGGCGCTGGCCACCAGAATAAAAACACAGTTCAAGGAGACGGGCTAAATCAAACCCTACGCCGTTGGTATCGGCGAAGGTTTGTAGCAACAGGCGTACTTCACTGAGGGTAAGCCAGTTCTCTCCTACTCGCTCGGCGGAGCGCTGCTTAGGCACCGGAGTCACAGGGTTGAACTTCAAGCCATACTGTACATTGACAGCCCTATGGGCAGGGTCATGATCATGTTTCATCCCATAGTTGAATGCGGCCATCAGATAAGAGCGTACACGGTTGCTCTGTGTCTCTGCACCACGCTCAATGATGCTAGCCAGTACATTAATGATCTGCTCTACTGTCACCTCCTTGGCCTTGGTGTCCTCGGGAATAAAGGGGTAGACCTCCTTCTCTAGTGACTTGAGAGTGGCCTCATAAGTTCGCTTACCATCCTTCTTCATCTGCGCCGTGTAGGCATGAAACAACTGGCGTATTGAGCCCTGTCTCGCCGCTTCCTGCTGCACCCTAAGTGCTTCAGCCTCCTGTTCCGCTGCCAAGCGCTGTAATTTTTCGAGATGTTGCTTGGGATCGATATCCTTTTTTAATTGCGCACCAAATTGACGAGCCTGCTCTCTTGCCTCCGACAACCCCAATGTATTGCTCAGGATTCCGATCTGCAGGTAGACCCGTTCTTTGCCACGAAAATAACGGAAGATAAATGTCTTCATGCCGCTGACATTGACCCTGACACCCAAGCGCCCTGTTCCCCGCTCACCGGAATCATCAAAAACCTCGTAAGGTTTAGCTTTGGCTTTGAGCCCCTGAACAAAACTTGCGGTAAATTTCATGACAGTCCCCAACAGCGTAGTTATTACTGCAGTTAGCATAGTAATTACTGCAGTTATTACTGCAGTTATAGTACAACTCAATGGGACAAATCAAGATAAGAAAAACCTAATGGATTAGGCAAACACATATAAAGTCAGTATGATAAGGGGCTTAACGAGACGAAATAAAATTTAACCAGACATTATTTATCATGACTCATAATCGTCAGGTCCCCAGTTCGAGTCTGGGAGGGGCCACCATAGTTTCAAACGAAAAAGCCTGCCTCGCGCAGGCTTTTTTGTGTCTGAAATTCAATGGTGACAACTTCATCTCAGCATATTCCCGCCCTTACGGTTCGAGTCTGGGAGGGGGCTATTAAACAAGCCAGTAGTTTCAAACGAAAAAGCCCATTGTTTCAATGGGCTTTTTTGTGTCTGAAATTGACTTATCGCCGCACAGTAATAAATACTCTCCCACCTCATCAGAAAGAATTACTGTAGTTAACTAAGGTCGCCTGTGTCAAAACTGCTACATCATTCACTAACTCACAGTACCAATCTCCTGATAGCTAAGCTTTATAACGGCCAACCAGTATCAAATATGGCATCTTCCTAAATCTGGATAATAATTAGTCATAGTATTTCTGTAACTTCCAACACTTAGGATATTGGGACCAACCATGAGTGAACCCTATGCCGTCTACAAAGCCGGGAACCTTCTAAAAGTTAACTTTCATCGATACCACTCGAGCTATACTCCCCCACCGCCATATAACCGGAACCGGTACGCACAAGTCATCCCCATAGCTTCGAAGACAAAAGCCACAGGTAAACTTTGTCCCTAGTCTCAGCTACTGTTATGCACAGCCTTTCTTTTGGGAGCGAGATTTAAAGCGGCTAGGACTAAAAGCTTTGTACCTGGTAGGTATACCAGCCATGCCTTCCAACATCAGTGCCAGATGATAATGCTGTGCCTGAGAACTGAATTTCGCCCTACATCGAGTATATCCAATATGACGAAAATCATACCCTCTCGTTAGCCTGGCTTTCAGTGCCTCTATGAATGTACTTAGGTGACTACTATCACCAGTGGCTTGCCTTTGGTGCAAGTAAAAATGGCACACAAAGAGCTTAGTGACATAGCTGAGTGACATAGCTGAGTGACATAGCTGAGTGACATAGCTGAGCAGACATTTTCCGGACTGTACAAGACCGTGCCAGATAGCGCTAATTAAGTGTAGGCAGAGATTGCTTATATCAATAACTAGATTGAAAAAGCCTTCCTCAACTTTAAACGTTTCCCAGAATTTAACCTTGCAAATAGTGTCAGCTACTTTCATTGCAGGTGGAGTATAACTGTAACCATCCAGACGGCGGAATCATCATCTACACTTTAGTTGAGACCGTTAAGTAGTCGCGCCACCGAATGAGAGTGGCAAGACTAATAAATGGCAGTTTTCAATGCGTATTTAGTGAGTTGACGGCTAATGGCTCGGGTGATGTCACTGGTTAAGATAAAGCGGGGGTACCCATGATATTGACGCCATATGTGGATGTACCCCGTGAGACGACGCAGTGGTTCTTTGGGCTGCAGGATGAGTCGACTATCAGGTAAAGGCTGGTTTAATGATTTGATGAATATTCATTTCCGGAGTGTATGGTTTCGCGCGGTTGCTTTTACCTTTATGTGGTGGATGCTCACTGCGGGGTCTGTAAACTCATGGCTGGTTGGTGCACCAGTAGTGCTCGTTGCTACGTTGATAAGTATGGTACTGGTGCCTCCTTTTTCCTGTTCGGTAGTTGGCTCTGTTCGCTTCGTGCCATTTTTTATTTGGCACTCGCTGCGAGGCGGCGCCGATGTAGCGTGGCGCGCATTTCACCCCAAAATGCCCATAGCCCCGGGTCTGGTTGAGTTCCCCTTGCGCCTTCCGCCGGGAATGTCTCGGGTATTCATGGTTAATACGGTCAGCCTGCTGCCTGGTACATTAAGTGTCGAGTTGGGAGCTAACCGTCTGAAAGTTCATGTGCTCGATACACGAAAAAATGTGTTATCGGAACTCATAAGGTTAGAACAAATTATTGCCAAAATGTTTAACACATCCCTGCAGGATGCTAAAGGAGATGAATGCAATGAAGAGATTTAAAGACATACTTTGTGTATTGGAACCAGTGAAAGTTTGCGAACCAGCGCTGGAACGTGCCGTCACTCTGGCCGAGAATAATCAGGCCTGTTTAACTGTGGTTGACGTAGCGCCATACGTCACTGTCGGTATTGGGATGTCTGATGGTGGCTCTGGCTTGGCCAATTTACAGGCCGCAATGGTTAGCATACACAAACAACGATTGGAGGCATTCGTCGAGCCGTTCACTAAGCGGATTAAGATCGAAACTAAGGTGTTGGTTGGCACCCCTTTCCTGGAGGTCATACATGAGGTTCTGCGTAACGGCCGCGACTTGGTGGTCAAGGTACCCGAATATCAGGATTGGATAGAAAGGTTATTTGGCAGTGACGATATGCATCTCTTGCGCAAATGCCCATGTCCGGTTTGGTTAATCAAATCGCAGGCACCAAAGACCCACCGGGTCATTCTGGCCGCAGTCGATGTCGATGACACCCATCTACAACAAGAGGTGGAGTCACGACATGCACTTAACCGTCAGGTACTCGAAATGGCCAGTTCTCAGGCTCTGGCAGAGGCTGCCGAGTTGCATATAGTGCATGCATGGAATGTGTTAGGAGAGGGTTCCATGCGTCATGGGGCATTCATGAGTGCGTCGGAAAGAGAAGTCAACGCCTGTGTCGAGCAAGTCAGGCGACAACATGAGGCTAATCTGGATGATCTGATGTGCGAGGTGAGCGCCAATCTGGGGAAGGATACTTTGCACTACCTTAAACCCCAAACACATCTGATAAAGGGTGCGGCTCGCAAAGAGATACCGGCGCTGGCCAGGCATATCGACGCGGATCTTGTTGTCATGGGAACGGTAGCCCGTACAGGTGTATCTGGTTTTATCATGGGCAATACCGCGGAATCAATCCTGAATCAGCTCGATTGTTCCGTACTCGCGATTAAACCACCTGGCTTTAAGACGCCGGTTATATTGGACGATTAAATCCGTATGCAAACCCTATACCTCACACTGGCTTTGTTCCTCTTGCTGAACCTCATTGTCGGAATGTGGCGGGTGTTGCGCGGTCCCACCGCCGCGGATCGCATGTTAACGGCACAGCTATTCGGCACCACATCAGTGGCTGCAATGTTATTGCTGGCACAGGCGATGGACAAACCGGCCCTACGCGATGTAGCACTGGTATTCGCCTTGCTTGCGGCGGTAACTGCGGTAGCTTTTATCCGACGCGCCTGGCGGGTTAGGGAGAAAAAGCATGACACCAATTGATTTCATCTCCTCTGCCCTGCTAATCGCCGGGGGCGTATTCTTCCTGGCTGGTACCGTGGGGCTATTACGATTTCCTGACGTTTACACTCGCCTGCATGCCCTGACTAAAGGCGATAACGTGGGCTTGGGGCTGGTGATCGCCGGGCTGGCAGTTCAGGTTCAAAGCTGGTTTACCGTTGGCAAGTTGCTGATGATTTGGGTCTTGGTGATGCTCGCCAGCGCCAGCATTTCTCATTTAATTGCAAGACGTGCTTTGCTGCGAGGTATCAAGCCGTGGAAGCGTTGACCATACTTAACTGGGCGTTAGATGGCCTTTTGGGAGTGAGCTTGTTCAGCCTGGCCTGGCTGGCACTCGCAAGCCCGGATATTTTCAAGGCGATAGTGCTATTTATCAGCTTTGGGCTGCTGATGGCATTAGCTTGGGTGCGGCTCAATGCACCGGATATCGCTCTGGCTGAGGCGGCTATTGGTGCAGGCCTGACCGGTGCCCTCTTACTCGCTGCGTTTGCACGACTCAAGGATAACAGTACCAGTGTATCTGACGGCGAGGAAATTAAGTCACACATGCATCATGATTCAAACGAGCTACCAAAATAAAGGCAAGCCAAAAGATGTTACTTGCCTTAATGAGCTCGAATTAATAGTTATCAATAAGCGCAGTCCTCAGCGAGAACCAGGAGAGATGATATGGACAGGAATCGTTGGTTGTTGCCATTGTTGCTGATGCTCTTTGTGGGCCTCGGTTATGCCGTATTGTCTATTCCTGAACCAGTGGAAGGTCTGCCCAAAATGCTGGTCGACAACATGGAACTAGGGGGGGTGTCTAATCCGGTGACTGCTGTACTGCTCAACTTCCGCGGCTACGATACTTTGTTGGAGATGGGAGTATTGCTGGTCGCTCTGCTTGGCGTGTGGTCACTCGGCGGCATGCCTGATTATCACGAATCTAGCCCGGGACTGGTTCTGGACATAATGTCACGTCAGCTGGTTCCCGTGCTGATTATCGTGGCCGGGTATTTGTTGTGGGTGGGCGCCGATGCGCCGGGGGGAGCCTTTCAAGCCGGAGCACTGCTGGGGGCTGCGGGTGTATTACTGCTGCTTTGCGGATGGCGTATCGGCAACAAATGCTCCGGACTACCATTGAGAATTCTTATCGTTCTGGGTCTGGGCATGTTTGTCATGGCCGGTACGGGTTTACTTCTGATAGAAGGTGAATTCTTACAATATCCGCCTCCTGTGGCCAGTGAGCTGATATTGATAATCGAAGCGGCGGCTACACTGTCCATAGGTACTACGCTGGCGGCCATGTTTCTGGGTAGCCGACCGGGGGAAGCGGACAAATGAGCTATGTTTACCTCTATGCGCTCCTTGGTGTGGGCTTGTTCGTTCTGGGCTTGAACGCCTTGATCGTTCACGCCCATTTGATGCGCAAGATACTGGCTGTCAATGTGATGAGTACAGGAGTATTTCTGGTGCTGGTGGCACTATCTTCCCGTAATGAGGGCATCTTACCGGACCCTGTGCCGCATGCCATGGTGATTACCGGCATCGTGGTTTCGGTGTCTGCTACAGCATTGGCACTCATCTTGATGCTGAAGCTGAACCGGGCAACCGGAAAAAATGAACTTCCCGACAGGAGCCGGGACTGATCACTGCAAACGGATGAAATTGCTGCCTATGGAGTTAATATTGGGGGAAGTCCCGTGGATTGTGGTGCTGATCATCTTACCTTTAACGGGTGGCATGGCTTGCTTCCTGTTCCCGACAATATCGAAATCACTGGGTCTGCTTACTTCTCTGGCTGTTATCTCTTGTGTGTGGGGGCTAGGTTGGCAACTTGAAGAGGATGGGGCGCAGCGTTACGCCATTGGTGGCTGGGGCGCCCCCTTAGGTATCGACCTTTACGCCGATGGACTAAGTCTGGTGATGGTGGCTGTGGCGGCCTTGGTGGGATTGGGGATCAGCGTCTATTCCAGCAGTTATTTCCGTCGCGATAAAGCGAATCACTTTTGGCCGCTATGGTTGTTCCTGTGTGGAGCACTGAATGCACTATTCCTATCCTCAGATATTTTCAATCTCTATGTCACACTGGAATTGCTGGGATTGACGGCTGTGGCCCTTGTGGCATTGGCCGATGGTTCGGAAGCCCTGACCTCAGCCATGCGTTATCTGCTGATCAACCTGATGGGCTCTTTGTTTTATCTGCTGGGTGTTGCCTTTCTTTATCACAGCTTTGGCAGTCTGGATATTGCAATTCTGGCGCAACGAGTTGAACCGTCGCCCGCAGTCTGGGCGGCGGTGGGATTGATAAGTGCTGGCCTGCTTCTTAAGACTGCGCTTTTCCCTATGCATTTCTGGTTACCGGCAGCTCATGCCAGTGCTCCTGCGCCAGTGAGCGCACTCTTGTCCGCATTGGTGGTCAAAGCTTCTTTTTATATTCTGCTGCGCATGTGGCTGGAGATCTTTCCTATTGTCGGTATTTCATTCGCTCAGTTACTTGGATTGCTTGGCTCGGCGGCCGTCCTTTGGGGCGGAATTCAGGCACTGCGCCAGACTCGGCTAAAATTGCTTGTTGCCTACTCGACGGTATCGCAGCTAGGTTATCTGTTTCTGGCTTTTCCGTTGGGAATGAGTATAGCCTGGAAGGGGGCGCTATATATGTTGTTGTCTCATGCTGTAGCCAAAGCGGCGATGTTCATGGCGGCGGGCAATATATTAGCTGCCGGAGGACATGATCGCATAGCGGATCTCTCTTCGATCACACAACGTCTGCCCCTGACTTTAACGGCATTTTCCTTAGCGGGTATAAGTATTATGGGTCTACCGCCTAGTGGCGGGTTCATCGCCAAGTGGTTACTGCTGGAGGCATCAATACAATCGGGGCAGTGGTGGTGGGGAGCTATTCTCCTTCTCGGCGGGTTACTGGCCGCAGCTTATGTTTTCAGGGTCGTTAGTCATGTGTTTACCCAAGCCGAGGCGACACACGAGGCCCGGGAGGTACCGGCCAGAATGGAGTGGACCGCTCTGGTACTGGCTTTGGTCGTTATCTTTTTGGGCGTGTTCGCTTCTTGGCCGTTGGCAATGATGGAGATTGGCTCTCCCTTCGGAGGAGGTAGCTGATGAATTGGAATACGGCTCTGCCCTTGATGGTGCTCGGCAGCTCCCTCCTGCCGGGACTGATGATCTTCTTTTTGTCCGAGGAGCATGTTGTAGCTCGCACATCGCTTAACCTAGCCAGTGCAATACTGAAAATAGTGCTGATTGGGGGCATGTTTTGGGGGATGTTACACGGTCACCATTACGAGTCACGTTTAGCGCTACTGCCTGGACTCGATTTGGTACTGCGTGCCGGACCACTATCGATGCTTTTCGTTCTGCTTTCCGCCGGATTGTGGCTGGTCACTACCGTTTATGCCATTGGTTATCTGGAGGAATCACCTTACCGAAGTCGCTTTTTCGGCTTCTTCAGCCTGTGTGTAACTGCTACTGTCGGTATTGCTCTAGCAGGCAACCTGATGACCTTTTTGGTGTTTTATGAGCTATTGACCCTGTGTACTTATCCGTTAATAGTACATCGAGGAACCGAGGTGGCCCGAAAAGCTGGTAGAACTTATCTAATCTACACTATCTTCGGTGGTGCATTGCTGTTGCTGTCGTCGGTGTGGCTCTACACTCTTGCTGGCACCTTGGAGTTTACGGATCGTGGATTCCTGTCTGGTCTTGATACCTCTCTCCACCCAACACTGATATTAATCTTCGCGTTGTTGATCGCCGGGCTGGGTGTAAAAGCGGCATTGTTCCCCCTGCATGGCTGGTTACCTCTGGCCATGGTGGCACCGGCACCAGTGAGTGCACTGCTGCATGCCGTAGCCGTGGTGAAGGCAGGGGCATTTGGTATTGTACGGGTTGTTTACGATGTATATGGCATTGAGTTTGCTACTGATTTGGGGCTGACACTCCCTTTGGCGATACTGGCTTCGGCTACTATCATTTACGGTTCGCTGAGGGCCTTGTTTCAAGATGAACTGAAGCGTCGACTTGCATTCTCTACGGTCAGCCAGGTGTCATACATAGTGTTAGGCATAGCGGTTGCCGGTCCCGTCGCGACTATTGGTGGCCTGATCCATCTGGTACATCAGGGGGTACAGAAAATCACCCTGTTCTTTTGCGCAGGAAACCTCGCAGAGACACTGGGAATTCACAAGATCAGTGAGATGAATGGAGTAGCTTGGCGCATGCCGTGGACCATGGCTGCATTCACGATTGGTGCCTTTGGTATGATAGGGGCGCCGCCACTGGCAGGTTTTTTCAGCAAGTGGTATCTAGCACGAGGTGCATTGGATGCCGAGCAAGACTGGGTGATACTTATTCTGGCCGGTAGCAGTATACTGAATGCCGCTTACTTTCTGCCCATATTGTATATCGCTTGGTTTAAGAAGCCTCCCGATAGCTGGCCGGCCGAACGCTCTTTCGGGCGTAATGAGACATCTTGGGCATTACTGATTCCTACAGTGGTAACCGCTATGATGACATTGGCACTTGGGTTATTGGCGTCTGCGCCGTTCAGCCTGTTGGAGTGGGCGAGTCAAATTGTGAACAGAGGATTCGCGCAATGAACGGCATAGTGAGTGGATTCCTGCTTGTATCTGCGCTGGGATTGCCGCTGTTACTGGCATTTCCACCATTGCATCGTCGCCTGCCCTGGCCTGTACATATTGCCCTATTACCAGCGATTGCCCTGGTGTTTATTCCTGTGGATCTTTGTATCGAACTGCCTTGGTTTCTGCTGGGTACAGGACTGGGGCTCGATGCGGGCTCTCGCTGGTGGTTGGCGATATCAGTGATGATGTGGGGCGTAATTGCCATTTTTTTGCTCCCGCCAAACGGGCGTAATGTTCATCACCCTCTGACAAGCTTGTTTCTGTTATCTCTAACGGGACAGATGGGCGCAGTTCTGGCAACAGATATGGTCAGTTTCTTCGCGCTTTCTACCCTGATGGGGTATGCGTGTATTGGCTTGTTGCTTGCCGATGCCGATGAGACGATTCGTCGCGCCGGACGGATCTACCTGGTGTTGCTGATCTTGGCGGATATTATCCTTTTTGAGGCTATGGTGATGGCCGAAGCGATTTCTGAAGATCTGGGTTTTGCAACCTTGGCCCGGGTAATTTCATTATCCAACTCCTTAGATCTCTACCTGTCGATAGTGCTTGTTGGTTTCGCCTTCAAGGTGGGCTTATGGCCGTTACATATATGGTTGCCATTGGCATATGCCACTGCTCGCCCCGCTACAGCACTGATGTTATGGGTTGGTCCCGTCGCAACTGGATTGCTTGGTGTACTCCGTTGTCTGCCTCTTGGTGAGGTGTCTGCGCCGATGCCGGGAGGGGCACTCCTGTTTCTTGGCGCGGTCACAATCCTTTATGTCATCTTTTTTTGCTTTAAGCGGGCACAACGTAGACAGCAACCTGCTTATTTTGCCACCATAGTGACGGGAAGCTTTGTTATGGGCTTAGGGGCTGGCTTGAGCGATCCTGCTCTATGGAGCGGGTATGGAGACCTGGCTCCTATCTTTGTTTTCACTATGGGGTTGGTGTTGGCAATAATGATTGTCAGTTTCGAATGGTCTATGGCTAAGGGCGAGATATCAGGGGCAAATAAGGTGGATAGGACGCTACTGGAGAGCTGGTTTGAAGCTTTCGTTCACTGGGGCCGACGCGCAGGAATCGATACTTTACCTGATTTTCGCGCTCTATGGCTTGCCAGACGGGATGGGCTCAGGCAAAAGCGTATATGGCAAAGAGCGTTCGACGCCGGTGAATACTTTCTGCAGCGCTGGTCATTCGCGCTCACTCTGTTTTTGCTATTAGTTATCGTGACTGTGGTTCTTTTATTCCTGGATGCTGCGGCAGTTCTGTAAGGTGAAATATTATATAAACTTAAGTTTTTTAATCGGCTCATTAACGGAGCAGCCATTCCACCATATTTGAAGTGTCATTTTCGATAAGGTTGTGCAACTCAAGTTCACCATCCTTGCAGTTCAAACCAGGGAGGGGCCTAATAGACGAGCCAATAGTTTCAAACGAAGAAGTCTGCCTCGTGCAGGCTTTTTTGTTTATGCGCCGAAGTTAAGGTCACTGTTAGATTGCAAAAATAGAACTAAAGACAGCAGTTACTTATGACTGTTTCTGAAATACGACTTCGCAGTCAGCAACATCGGTGACCGTTAGTGGATACTGCGCAGTCAGGCTGCTTGGGCAAGTGCTCAACATCAAAAGGCCAAGCATCATCATACTTCTATACATATTTCTGCTACCTATACGAAAAAAGCGCGCCACCAAAAGTGACACGCTATTATCTAAATCAAACCAAAGAGTTAGAAGCTGAGTTCATAACCAAGAGAGTAGTTACGCCCCTTGCCTGCAAAGTAATACGATGAGTGATTACGAATTTGGCTAAAGTAGTTAACGTAATATTCATCTGTCAGGTTTTCGATAGCCAGCGACAGGCGGCCGTACTGACCAAGATCATATCTCATAGTGGCATCAAGCAGGCTATAGCCTTCGAAGCTCTGAGATTTCTCTTCGTTATCGGCATCCATCAAGGTGTTGAATTGAATACGGGTACTTAGCGCATCGGTAACATCATAATCCATAGCCAGCATCAATCTGTCCGGAGATATATTCTTCAGATCCATGTCGCTATCTACGCTACCGTCACCATCTGAATCAACTTCACCGTCGACCATAGAGTACAGCGCCTGTAAGCGAATTTGGTCATTCAGCTGGTAACTGGCTGTGAATTCAGCACCACGTATCTCAGTGCGTTGACGGACAACATCATAGGTACCGCCGGTATTTAATGAGAGGTTGGCACCATCTTCAGCTAACGAGTAGTAAGTGGTAGCAGATACCAGCCACTGCTCGTTGGTATAGTTGATACCAAGCTCATAGTTATCGGTTACAACAGGCTCGACTGCAGGCATCGACATGAAATCGATTGCCGGCCCACCTTCAACTGGCTGCTCTTTACTACCAACCCAGTTTCCGCGTAACACACGCCCGATATCCGGTAAACCGAAGCCTTGGTTAAAGCCTGCGTAGATATTCATATCTTCAGTCAGGCTGTATACTGCCCCAAGGTTATAAACCAGCTGCGAGAAGGATTGCTCACCACCGATAACGTCGACTTCGCCATAGGCAACGCCATTTTCATCCTTTAGACCGTAACCATAGAGTGTTTGATGATCTTGAACTTCGACGTCTGTATTTTCATAGCGCAAACCACCAGTCAAACGCAGATCATCGGTAACCAAAATATCACCCTGTACAAACGGAGCGATACCGAAGTACGACATCTCAGGAGTCACACCTAAGCCAGTTTCAAGCAGATACTGCTGTGTGCTGTCATCCAGGATATCAATACCGGCAACCCAGCTATCATCCAGATCGAGTAGGTCAATCTGACTATAAGCAAGCTTCATACCTTTCTTAGTAGAGATGATGCTCCCCTGATCTTTAGCCACCGTCGATGTTGGATACCAGGTTGCTTTGCCATAAACTGCTTCGAAATCCTGATGGAAAAACTGCACTGTTAATCCGCCACCAGCAAGATCATCGTGGCTATAGGTCAGGTTATAAGACTCAACATCATTGGTGATAGGTTCGCCGTCCGGTGTTCCTTTTTCGATGCTGGTCACTATGCCATTTTTAAAATCCCCCTTAACCGCAACATAGTCGTTATTCCCTTCCAGCTTATAACGGTTTGCAGAAAACTCCAGGCGTTGATCGCCGTGGTTAACACCTGTCTTAAGGAAAAAGTTATTTGCAGTTGAGTCCTGAGTTTCCCCCTGGATAAGGTTCATACCAATAGGATTACCATTGCCATCATAGTAAACCCCCTGATCATACCAAGAGGTAGCAAACACAAGGTCAAAATCTTCATCGAAATGACGCAAGTTGTACCAAACTTTGCTGCTGGTTGAATCGCTCTCGAAGCTGTCGTTAAAACGAGTACCTACAGTATGTTTCCAATTATCACCTTTCTTAGCTGACATGGTGATGTAGTTGATGATACCGCCAGTCGCGCCCATGCCGTGCACGGCGCTAGCACCGTTAACGACTTCTACACGCTCTAACGTAGACGAGTCCAGTGGGTAACCGTAACGGTTACCGTTACGTAGCGGGTTGTTCTGTGGCACACCGTCCACCAGGATCAGTGCGGTGCGCCCGCGAAGGTTTTCCCCCTGGTTTGACAATTTCTGACGGCTTGGTGTCATACCCGGAACCATGTTCGCCAACACAGAGGTTAGATCATCACTAATGCTGATCTGCTTGCTGATCTCCTCTTCGGTGATCACGGTAATTGAGCCAGGGATCTTATCAACATCTTGCAGATAACGGGTGGCGGTAACTACGATAGTTTCATCAATTTTTACAGAATCTGTTTCGGTATCGACTGGAGCTTGTGCCATGGCCTGGGAAATAGAAAGGGCCAATACCGAGAGTGGCAGACCAAGGGTATTTAGAAGTGGGGATCTCATTTGTTAATCCTTGTTAATAAAAATGTCAACGCTGTCATTTTGACATGCGAATGTTAATAATTATCATTTGAATTATCAATAGGTGGATTCACTAAAGTTGACTTAACTCAAAAAATGGAACACTTGTAAGAAGCATAAAGACATTTATGCTAAATCTAGTCATTCTTTCAGCACAAGATAAAAAATGTTTAATCCATGGGGTTTAGGAGGGATAGCGATTAACCATCTTACTGTTGATTTATAAATAAAAAATAAGAAACAACTCCAAATAGATAGCCATCTGAGCGCATATTTATGCAAACGAATGCTTAAATGAAACTAGCATTGGACTAACGACTTGTACGCTCTAATCCTAAAAAAGTTCCTAATGGTGTCCTTTATCAACCCCTCCCACTCTTTTGCATTGCTAAGATTCTAATTTTAGTGACATAACCCACTATTCAAAAGATAAAACTAATGTAACATTAAATTCCATAAGAAAAATCTGATTTAACAGGTAATACAAGGGAGAAGTGACAGATGTTCATGATTGAGTTAAATGATACCGGTTGGAGATACTGGCTGGTAACGGCTGCACTGCTTACCTATGGAGTCGCCGCCGATCCCATAGGTTTTCTGCTCGCTATCGGCCTTACCCTTGTTCATCTGCTCCACTTTATCATTAACAAACGAAGTGTTACCGCATTTCCGATACAGGTTAGATTTTGGTATTTGTCGCTTCTGCTGTTGGCGCAAGTTGAGGGGCTTAGTTGGATATATTGGATCCCGGCAATCGGCACCTGGGCTCAGGTACTCTTTGGCTACTGCGCCATGGCGCGTTTCGTTTCACTACTGCCCTGGAACAGTAGTGAACCTTTTTCATTTGCTCAAGTCTGCCGGACATTTCTTGCGCGCCCCGTTAAAGGAAGCATCAAGCAAAAGGTTGCCGCTGAAAATAATTGATGCTCAGTAAGCCCACCGGATGTGGGCTTATCTATGAGAAAACATCAGATCTGATCCATAACCTGTCACTTTTGGCCAGGTCTGTTTATGCTCCCAGCCCTTCCTATCTGAAGCTATCATTTATCGTCTGCAACACATGGTTTCCGGGGCAGAGAGTCTCCTGCTTCAGAGCATTGAGCGGGGTATCGGTAGTCTGGTTTATCTCATGGTAATCATCGGCTTCCGGATCGATATACATTAAGCCGGTTAATATCTTTCCCTCGGCCTTCACCTGCTCAATTCTGGCCATGGCGTGCAGACGATCATGGGCGTCATAATCAGGCTGGATCCGTGACAGGCGCAGTATTGAGCCATCATGCAAACAGATATCTTCGCTATCTGCATCACTATTCTCGCAGCGGATCTCCTGTTTCACCGGCACAAAATCGGCTACCGCCGCCGTGACTATATGGTCATGAACATAGTCATAGGAGCGGGTCGACTCTGGGGTGTTATTAAAGGTGACGCAAGGGGAGATGATATCGATGAAGGCGAACCCCTTATGGCTTATCGCCGCCTTAATAAGGGGCACGAGCTGGGCCTTATCACCGGAGAAGCTGCGGGCGACAAAGGTTGCACCGAACTGAAGCGCACTGACGCACAGGTCGATATCGGTAAACAGGCTGGCTTCTCCTGATTTATTTTTCATCCCCAGCTCCGCCGTTGCCGCGAGCTGACCCTTAGTCAAACCATAGACACCATTATTGGCAACGATATAGAGCATATTGAGCCTTCTGCGTACCACGTGGGCGAACTGACCAAAACCAATGGATGCACTGTCGCCATCACCCGACATGCCCAGATAGATCAGGTCTCTGTTCGCCATATTCGCACCCGTTGCCACCGACGGCATGCGGCCGTGTACCGTATTAAATCCATGTGCGTGGTTAAGGAAATAGTTTGGTGCCTTAGAGGAACAGCCAATGCCGGATATTTTTGCAACCCGATGAGGCGGAAGTGATAACTCGGCGCAGGCCTGGGTTACCGCGGCGGTGATGGCATCGTGTCCGCAACCGGCACAAAGGGTCGACAGGGCCCCCTCATAATCCCTGTGGGTTAAACCAAGATCGTTCACCTCCAGACGTGGATGTCTGAACTGGGGCTTGCGATAACTCATACTGACTCCCTTTCCATTTTCCTTCGACTCGACTCAATTCGTCAGTGCTAATATGTTCAACTTCAGGTCACTTTCAATCATCATCCGATATAAGAGATTTTATTATCCTGCCACTTGATTGGTTTGCGCCGCCATAGACTCCTGCACAGAAGCAGCTATAAACTCGCCCGTAATGGCCAGGCCATCGTAATGAAGTATTGCCGTCATCGCCGCTGGATCTATCATCAACTCATTACAAAGCAGTGTCCTGAGTTGACCGTCTCTGTTCTGTTCGATAACAAATACCCGATCATGGCTATCGATGAAGTCGAGTACCTGCGCAGCAAAAGGAAATCCCCTGACACGCATAGTATTGGTTTTTACCCCCTGCTCACCCAATAGCGCGACAGCCTCCGGAATAGCTTCCAAAGTCGATCCGTAAAAAACTAAGCCTACGGATGCAGACTTAGCGTTAACTTGTATAACGGGCTCAGGCAGGAGTGTGGCTGCGGTGGCAAATTTATGATTCAAGCGCTGCATATTATTGGTGTAATCTTCTGCCTTCTCAGAATACCCGGCTAACTCATTTTTTGAGGTGCCTCGGGTGAAGAAGGCACCTTTCTTAGGGTGGGTTCCCGGTAGGGTACGATAGCAGATCCCATCGCCATCGATATCGGCGTAACGAGCGAAGGCGGCAACCTCGTCCAGATCCGCGGCATCGAGCACCTTTCCCAGATCGTATTTATGAGCATCATCCCACCCGAAGGGGCGGCTCATGTGAAAGTTCATGCCGGTATCGAGATCTGTCATCAATATGATTGGCGTCTGCAGTCTGTCGGCCAAATCAAATGCTAATGCGCTAAATTCGAAACATTCATATGGCGATGACGGCATCAAGAGTACCTGCTTACTATCGCCATGTGAGGCATAGGCACAGGTCAACATATCAGACTGCTGGGTACGGGTCGGCATACCGGTCGATGGCCCAGCTCTCTGTACATCGATAAGAACCAGAGGTACTTCGGAAAAATAGGCCAGCCCTAGAAATTCGGTCATCAGCGAGATCCCGGGGCCACTGGTGGCGGTAAAGGCACGTGCGCCATTCCAGCCGGCTCCCATGGCGATACCTATGGCAGCGGGCTCATCTTCGGCCTGGACTATCGCATAGTTTTTCTGCCCGCTGGCAGGGTCAATACGCAACCTTTGACAGTAAGATGAAAACTTCTCGATAACCGAGGTAGAGGGGGTTATCGGGTACCAGCCGACCACAGTGGCACCGCCATAAACCGCCCCAAGCGCGCAGGCAGTGTTGCCGTCGACCATAATTTTGTCACCCACCAGATCCCGGCGTTCAAGGTGTATGGCTAACGGACAGCTAAACTGTTTAGCCGCAAATTGAAAACCAAGCTCCAGGGCATACAGGTTTGGACGGATAAGCTTATCTTTTCCCTTAAACTGTTCCGATACCAGCTGCCTTAGAACCTGAAAATCGAAGCCCAGCAGTGCGGCCAATGCCCCCACGTAGATCACATTCTTAAAGAGCTGTCGCTGGCGTTGATCGCTGTATTCGTTGCGGCAGATCTCGGAGATAGGCATCCCCAGGAAGGTGATATCCTCCCGCTCAAGACGCTTAGGTAACATGCTGCTGGAGTCGTATAACAGATAACCACCTGCTCGTACCGAATCGATATCTTCACCTAAGGTCTGGGCATTCATGGCCACCACCATCTCTGGCGCCCCACCGCGACGTCCCAGATAACCTTTCTCGCTGATCCTCACCTCGAACCAGGTGGGCATCCCCTGAATATTAGATGGGAATATATTCTTAGCGCTTACCGGTAGCCCCATTCGCATAATGGCCTTGGCAAACATATTGTTAGCACTGGCAGAGCCAGTACCATTGGTATTGGCAAAGCGCACTACAAATTCATTGATTGATTGACATTGGGTCATTTGGTCGCAGCCTTTACATTATTCAAGATAAACTTTTTCATGTCCCTGGCATCTCTAGAGTGAGCAGCGCTCGGCACATCCCCCGCAGATTGACTCACACCCAGTCATTCGATCGCGGCCTTCGCATTATTCAAGATGAACTTCTTCATATCCCAGGCGCCGGTAGGACAACGCTCGGCACACAGTCCACAGTGAAGACACACATCTTCGTCCTTGATCATCAAATGGCCCGTCTTCAGGGGGGCTGATACAAAAAGTTCCTGCTCAGGATTTATATCACTGACCCTAAGCCTGTTCACGACGATAGGATCTCTTACCTCTGTCTCCTCGGCCTGAGCCGGGATAAAGTTAATGCAGTCCACCGGGCAGACATCTTCACAGGCGGAGCATTCGATGCAGATATCTTCACTGAAGATGGTATGAACATCACAGTTAAAACAACGATGAGCTTCGTCAAGGGCAAGCTTCTCGTCATAGCCTAATTCGACCTCACTCGTCAGCTTCTCTATCGCCTCCTGCCAATCGAGACGCGGCACAGGATAACGTGAGTCCAGCTTTATCTTATTATGGTAACTCCACTCATGAATGCCCATCTTCTGGCTGACAAGGTTGAAATCACTGACAGGTCTTTCTAAGACCGGGTCTTTACCATGGCATAGCAGATCGATAGAGATGGCAGCCTTGTGACCGTGAGCCACTGCGGTAATGATATTCTTTGGACCAAAGGCGGCATCGCCACCAAAAAATACCGTCGGTAAGCTCGATTGCAATGAGGTCTCATCGAGCACCGGCTGTTGCCATTCATTGAACTCGATGCCAATGTCACGCTCTATCCAGGGGAAGGCGGTATCCTGACCTATGGCGATCAATACTTCATCGCACTCCATCATCACAGTATTACCCGTGGGAGTTAACGTACGCTTGCCCTTCTCGTCATAACTGGACTTCAACTCCTCGAACAGCACGCCCTTAAACTTCCCCTTTTCCATGACGAATTCTAACGGCGTGTGATTAGGGATGATCTCAATGTTTTCCCCGGCAGCATCGCTTTTCTCCCAGGGGGAAGCCTTCATCGCTTCGAAGGTCGAACGTACCACCACCTTTACCTGTTTGCCTCCCAGGCGTTTAGCGGTTCTACAACAGTCCATGGCTGTGTTGCCGCCCCCCAGAACGATAACCCGCTCACCGATACTTCGGGTATGACCAAAGGCAACACTGGCTAACCAGTCAATCCCCAGAGTCAGATGATCCTTTGCCTCCTGGCGACCTGGGATCCTGACATCACGACCTTTCGGCGCCCCGGTCCCCACAAAGACCACATCAAATATCTCCTCAAGCATGGCTTTCATGCTATTTATGGCAACACCAAAACGAACCTTGAGTCCCATTTGCAGAATCAGATCCAGCTCTTCATCGAGAACAGTTTCCGGTAGGCGAAACGCGGGAATTTGACTTCGCATCATGCCACCAGCCTGGAGATCACGTTCGAATAGTGTGATCTTGTAACCCAGCGGCAGTAGATCCCGGGCGACCGTTAGTGAGGCGGGACCGGCACCGATCAGGGCGATATGTTTACCGTTCTTCGTTCGCGGGATCTCCGGCAGTAGAGCCTGTATATCCCCCTTATAATCTGCCGCGACACGCTTCAAGCGGCAGATAGCCACAGGATCGTCTTCGACACGTCCCCGACGGCATGCTGGCTCACAGGGACGGTCACAGACCCGTCCCAAAATGCCGGGAAAGACATTTGATTCCCAGTTGAGCATATAGGCTTGAGTGTATTTTCTGTCGGCGATCAGACGAATATATTCGGGCACCGGCGTGTGGGCAGGACAGGCTTGTTGGCAGTCAACCACTTTGAGAAAGTGTCGGTAGTGGGAAGTATCTGTTTTTTTCAAAGTAACAACCTTGGTTAATGACAGACTTGTTAATGAGGCTAACGTTTTCCTGTATATTTAATGTACATCATAATCACCAACAAAGAAGGTTTTTTTGTTATTTTCCAGCCCAGTACCGGATCGAGTGTACCGAATTAAGCTTGATGCAAGATTTCAATCGGTGACAAAGGTGACGCATCAAGCCAGAGAGAAGATGAGCAGGCTCATGCGCCCTAAGCATGAGCCTTAGTCATGAGCCTTAGCTGCCTGCCAAATAATCTGTATCGCTAAGTCTTCAATCGACCCAGCTGCTCATGCTGTGACTTCACTAAATCGGCCAGATTAGTACTGCTGTCCAGCGCTTCACCGGCAAGCCTTGCGAGATCGGATGCGGAATCAGAGATCCCGGTTATATTCTTATTCACCTCTTCGGTGACGGCACTTTGCTCCTCCGCCGCGGTGGCGATATGAGTAACCTGGCTCGAGACCTCATCTATCTGTGCAACCATGGCGTTGATCGAAGCCAGCGCCTCCTCAGTTTGAGCCACGGCCTGCTGGGCTTTTACTGCACCACTGTCTATCACATCGGAGGCACTGCTGACCTCCATCTGCAGCGAACTAATCAACTGAGTAATATCGTCTGTCGATGTCTGAGTCTTCGACGCTAACGCTCTCACCTCGTCGGCGACTACCGCGAAGCCCCGTCCCTGTTCGCCGGCTCTGGCGGCCTCGATGGCAGCATTGAGGGCGAGCAAGTTTGTCTGATCGGCGATGGAGCGGATAACCTCAACGATTGAGCTGATATTATCACTGCTTGTCGAGACCCTGCCTACCGCTTCTTTAGCCTGTAAAGACTCATCAGACATAGTGGTCACATAGTCCATAGCCGTCATCAGGCTATGCTCACTCTGTTTCACATTCCGGGACATAGCATCGGTTTCCGTCGCCGTCTGCTCCGAGGCTTTAGCCACTTCCAGTGCCGTAGCACTCATCTGGTTAACCGCTGTCACCACACTTTCAATCTCACCGTATTGACCATTAACACTGTCCCGGGTTTGCTGGGCAATGTTAGCCACGGTTAGGCTTTCCTGTTGTGATTGACTTGCCAGCTGTTTGAGCTCGACGATTAACAACCTGAGTTTAGTCAGAAATGCATTAAACCCTTTACCTAAGGCTATCAATTCCGCATGTGACTCGACTTCGATAGATTGGGTCAGATCCCCCTCCGCACTAGCCAGGTTTTCGACTCTGGATTGGATCATCCTTAGCGGTGAGATAATGCTGCGGATCACCAGCCAGATACTGAAAACGGCGATGACCGACACGATTGCACCTAATGTGAGCTGTAGACTACCCAGTGATTGGGCCATCGCCTGCATCTGGTCATTGAGTGCCATGGCAGTCTTAAATGCTTCCTCTCTGGGTACCTCAATCACCAGCGACCAGGTACTGCCAGACAGCGGAATGTCTATGGGATAGGCGACCGCGATCTCAACATCATTTTCGAAATATTTATCTCCCTTATGAAGGTTCTGCAATTTAGCGGCAAGATCGGCTCCCATCGCCTCCTTAACAGGTCTGGCCATCTTGTCATAATGACTCGCCGCAACGATTAACCCCTTGCTACTCAGTAGCGTCACCTTAGCCTTGCCCTGATACAGCTCGCCCGAGAGCTTTTTTATCAATTTTTGAAATATCGGCAGATTAAGATCGACACCCACTAACCCGGTAAATTGACCACTTTTCAGAACCGGTACCGTCAGTGAAGTCATTAAGGCGTTATGGCCCGGTGTCACTTCATACAGATAGGGCTCCATTAAACAGGGGCGCTTGCTGTCCTTGGCACACAGATACCATTCGGCTTCACGAATACCGAACTCATTCACTGTCGTTACATACTTCTCAGCGGCATCATCGACCGCTTCCTGAGAGACACTGCCATCGTCGTTACGCACGAAATACAGCTCTAAACTCCCAGCCCCCACCACACTATGACTCGTTCCCGAAAGGTATTGTTCGTCTTTGCCATCGAAGCCATCGGCTTCAAATTGTGCATACATGGATGACAGCTGACTGTTCTTACTTAACACAGCAGCGACACTGACCTCTAAGCCTTCGCGCGTCATATGCTCCGTACCCGAAGATTGCTCAATCGTTGCCGCAAACGAATAAGGGATGCGGTACGCTTCATTAATAAAACCCGCAATCATCTCACCATATTCACCGGCTCTGGCTTCCAGTTTCGCTCGGGTCTCCTGATGGAGCACCGTCTGTACCTCATCGGCTATCTCAGCGTTCTTGCTACTCAAGGCCCACCACAAGGTGACAGATAAAATAGTCACAATCGCCAAAAAAAGCGCAGAGGTGATCCAGAGTAACTTGGTACTGATGGGCAGGTGTTTCATTTTTTTCTCCAAAAGAGAGTTTTTTCAGACTAATAAACTTACGAATAGAAAGAGGAATGTCTTTGTGCCTGTATTAAAAATAGCAGGCTTGAGAACGAGTGCCATTGCTAATTGAATGAATTAGCAAGCTTTTGATTTATTTGATGGAAGGATTAGCCTCGACAGAAGGTCGAGGCTGATTGATTTTACCAAGTCGGAATATATCAGATCCCCAACTTATCCCTCATGGTGTAGTACCAGGCGCCTATGGCACTGAAGGGGATCTTGAACATATGTCCGCCGGGGAACGGATAATGAGGCAGACCGGCAAAGGCATCGAACCTCGTCGCCTGTCCATGTATCGCCTCGGCCAATATCTTGCCCGCCAGATGGGTATAGGTCACCCCATGTCCGCTGCAGCCCTGTGAATAGTAGACGTTATCGCCAATACGCCCAACCTGAGGCAAGCGTGACAGGGTTAGCAGGAAATTCCCCGTCCAGGTGTAATCTATCTTCACATCTTTTAGCTGAGGGAAGGTCTCCAACATCTTAGGGCGGATGATAGCTTCGATATTGGCTGGATCCCGCGCACCGTATACCACACCACCTCCGTAAATAAGACGCTTATCACCCGAAAGCCTGAAATAATCGAGTAGATAGTTACAATCTTCTACACAGTAGTCTTGAGGTAATAAGCTCGCCGCCAATTCATCACTGAGTGGCTCAGTGGTCACCACCTGTGTGCCACAAGGCATAGACTTAGCCTGCAGCTGTGGCATTAACCCATTGAGGTAGGCATTACCCGCTACCACGACAAACTTAGCCTTAACCGAACCTTTAGCTGTGTGAACGACCGGGCTATCACCCTGCTCGACCTTAATCACCGCCGAGTCTTCAAATATCTTGCCGCCCAATGACTCTACGGCATGAGCTTCACCCAAGGCGAGGTTGAGTGGATGAATATGTCCGCCACTCTTATCGAGCAGCCCACCGACATAACGTTCAGAGTCGACGACGGAACGGATCCCTTTACCATCGAGCAGCTCCAGATGCCCCATATGACCATGCTTCTCCCACAGCGCTTTTTGCGCCTCGAGATGGCCCATCTGTTTAGGGTTTATCGCGGCAAACACACCGCCATTTTTAAGATCGCACTGAATATTATATTTATGGATCAATTCCTTGATAATGCGCGAGCCTTCAAATGCCATCTCGCCAAACAACTTTCCGTTCTCTTTGCCTACGGTTTTTTCAATCGAGTCGATATCACGACTGAAGCTATTCACTATCTGACCGCCGTTACGGCCCGAAGCGCCCCAACCAATACGTGCGGCTTCGAGTACTGTGACACTAAAGCCGAGTTCTAACAGATGTATTGCCGTCGATAGCCCGGTATATCCGGCGCCTATGATGCAAATATCGGCCTCAACATTGTCTGCCAATTGAGAACGTTCAACTTTATCGTTTGCTGAAGCTGCATAATAGGATTCTGCGTGAGGTACACTGCTCATTTCTCTGCCCTACCTTGTTATCTGTTTGGCCATATAGTCTGCCTCTATCTTCTTACCTGAGGCTTTGCTATTGAGACCAAGTTATATGGATAAGTGTGCCGATCATTGACTGTTCATATGACGACACACTTCTTTTAAATCTTACTGAACCTTTCTCGCCTTCTTAACCACTTACATCGCTGGCGGAAGGCTCTTCTTGTCACTTCGACGAGCGAAGTACCAGGAGATAAATGCAATCAAGGAGACTGTTAAAATAATAAGTGTCGCCAAAGCATTAATCTTAGGTGAGACCCCCATACGTACTGAGGAGAACACCACCATAGGTAACGTCGTCGCACCCGGTCCCGATGTAAAACTGGCGATAACCAAGTCATCCAACGAGAGGCTGAACGACAGTAACCAACCCGCCATCAATGAGGGAGATATCATAGGAACCGTGATATAGAAAAAGGTCTTAAACGGGGTTGCACCCAGATCTTGAGCCGCCTCCTCTATGGATTGATCCAGCTCCCGAAGGCGCGCCGATACCACCACGGCCACATAGGCGGCGCAGAACGTCGAATGCGCAAGCCATACCGTAAACATCCCCCGCTCGGCTGGCCAACCGAAGGTGTCGGCCATATGCACAAACAGTAACAGCAGTGACAAACCCGTGATCACCTCAGGCATAACCAGTGGCGCAGTGATCATGCTCGACAGTGTCATCTTTCCCCATGAGCGGGAGAAGCGCGTCATCACAAATGCTGCCATAGTCCCGAGTATCACAGCCATCGATGAGGCAAAAAATGCCACTCGTAAACTGGTCCACACCGCATCTAATATCTGCTGATCACGAAACAGCTCGCCATACCATTTAGCGGAGAACCCGCCCCAGACCGTCACCAGTTTCGACTCGTTAAATGAGTAGAAGATTAAGATAAACATAGGGACGTAGAGGAAGAACATTCCAGCCCAAAGCATTATGGTAGAAAAACTTAACTTATCCTTTAGGCTACTCATGCGTCTTTCTCCATACTTCTGGACTGATAACGGTGAAACAGGGTTATCGGAATAATCAACAGACCCAACATCACGATGGCGAGCGCAGATGCGACGGGCCAGTCTCGGTTATTGAAGAACTCCTGCCACAACACCTTACCTATCATCAGAGAGTCCGGACCACCGAGCAGTTCAGGAATAACAAACTCGCCAACCACAGGAATAAAGACCAACATAGAACCGGCAATCACGCCCCCTTTAGACAGTGGAAGAGTGATCTTCCAAAAGGTATTCATGCTTCTGGAACCTAGATCCGATGCCGCCTCTAACAGGCTGCCATCGAGCTGAGAAAGCGTGGCATACAGGGGCAAGATCATAAACGGAAGATAGCTATAGATGATGCCGATATAGACCGCAAAGTTAGTGTTCAACATCTGAATAGGTTCGGAGATAACCCCAAGCCAGAGGAGTAGATTGTTGATCAAGCCGTTATTACTCAGTATTCCCATCCAGGCGTATACCCGAATAAGAAAAGAGGTCCAGGAGGGCAACATCACCAGCAGAATCAACAAGGTTTGCTGTTGTTTCGGCGCCCTGGCAATCGCATAAGCCATAGGGTAGCCAATCAAGAGGCAACCTAAGGTCGTTACACAGGCCATTTTCAATGAGCCCAGATAAGCATAGATATAGAGACTGTCATCGAAAATGAGCAGGTAATTACCTATGTTCAGCAGGATCTGCAGAGATTCATCGGCGTAATTGAACAGTGACTCATAGGGCGGAATGGAGATAGCGGCCGTAGAAAAACTAATTTTCAGAACGATAGCGAATGGCAGTGCAAAGAAGAGTAATAACCAGAAATAGGGAACTCCTATCGTCCAGCATTGGCCTTTTGGCAATCTAAACTTTAATGGTTTTTTCATGATATGCCCCCCTATGATCTGAGGACCACACCGCTGGTGGCCTCCCAACTGATGAAGACCTTATCTTTCCATGTGGGAGGATCGGAGCGTCTATCCCGGTTAGTCATCACAGACTGGATAACCTGATCGTTAGCGAGGCGAATATAATAGACAGAGATGCCGCCCAGATAGGCTATATCCTCAACCTCACCATGACACCAGTTATATTCATGTTGCGGCTGCTCACGACTGATGCGGGCTTTTTCGGGTCTCACGGCTAGCCAGACCTGCTTATCTTCCACGTTGGTCGATACACCGTGGCCAATATAGAATTTCTGCTCCAGCTTTGGGGACTCGATGATGGCGTGATCCGCTTCATCCTCAACGATCTCACCTTCGAACAAGTTCACCGAACCGATAAACTCGGCCACCATTCTTGATGACGGACTCTCATAGATATCCATCGGAGATCCGGTTTGGGCTATCCACCCCTCATTCATGATAGAGATGCGCTCGGCCATGGTCATCGCCTCCTCTTGATCGTGGGTCACCATTACGCAGGTCACACCCACCTCTTCAAGAATATCGACCACCTCCAGCTGCATCTGAGTTCGCAGCTTCTTATCCAATGCCCCCATCGGCTCATCGAGCAGCAGTAACTTAGGACGCTTCGCCAGTGAACGGGCTAAGGCGACACGTTGACGTTGACCACCGGAGAGCTGAGCAGGCCTACGCTTGGCATACTGCTCCATATGTACCAACTTAAGCATCTCTTTAACGCGGGAGGCGATCTCATCCTTAGGCAATTTATCCTGCTTCAAACCAAATGCGATATTTTGTTCCACCGACATATGGGGAAACAGAGCATAGGATTGAAACATCATGTTGATAGGACGTTCATGGGGAGGCATATCGGTAATATCTTCACCATCGAGATAGATACGGCCCTCTGTGGGCTTTTCAAAGCCAGCCAACATGCGCAGCAGTGTCGACTTACCGGAGCCGGAACCGCCTAATAGCGCGAAAATTTCCCCTTGATTGATGTTTAGTGAAACATCATCGACGGCACGAACTTCATCGAATAACTTACTGACCCGCTCAATCTTCAGCAGGACTTTTGCTTGCGTCTTTGTTGTTGGTTTGTTGGTGACGCCCGAGGTACTAGCCATATAACTTCTCCACAAAAGGCACCTCTCTACAGGTACCTACGGCAATTTAAACGTGTTGAAAGGTGAAACGGGGGCAAGCATGGCTTGCCCCTCGGGGAGTGTTAGTAACCTGACTTGACCTTAGTCCAGACTCGAGTCAGTGCACGCTGTGCCTTCATCGGGCGAACCTCACCCACGTAAAGACGCTTCAGAACCTCTTCAGTCGGATAGATACCCGGGTCGTTACGGATCTCATCATCAACTAAGTCTTGCGCCGCAGCGTTTGGATTGGCATAAGAGACATAGTTCGAGATAGGGGCTATCACCTCAGGACGAAGCAGATAGTTGATAAACGTATGCGCATTGCTCACGTTAGCGGCATCGGCGGGAATAGCCAACATATCGAACCAGAGGTTGGCACCCTCTTTTGGTATCGAGTAACCGATAACATGGCCGTTTTCAGCTTCTTCGGCGCGGGTAGCTGCCTGTAAGATATCGCCTGAATAACCGACCGCGACACAGAGATCGCCATTGGCAAGATCAGTGATGTAACGTGATGAATGGAAGTAGGTGATATGTGGACGAATGGCTTCTAACACTTCACCGGCACGCTTAAAGTCGGCCTTACTGCTGCTGTTCGGATCCAGGCCTAAGTAGATAAGCGCCATAGGCACCATCTCATCGGCCGAATCGAGGAACGACAGACCACACTTAGAGAGCTTCGATGCATACTTAGGGTTAAAGATAAGTTCTAAAGAGTCGACAGGTGCATCTTCGCCCAACACCTCTTTCACTTTCGCCTCGTTATAACCGATACCGTTTGTTCCCCAAAGATAAGGCACGGCATATTGGTTACCCGGATCGGCAGTTTGCAGCTGAGTCATCAGCTCTGTATTCAGGTTCTTATGATTAGGCAGCAGGTTTGAGTCCAGCTTCTGAAATGCGCCGGCTTTAATTTGCTTGGCCAGGAAGCTATTAGAGGGTACGACAATATCGTAGCCGGAACGGCCAGACAGTAACTTAGCTTCAACGACTTCATTACTATCGAACACATCATAAACCACACGAATGCCGGTCTCTTTTTCAAAATTAGCCAAGGTATCTTCGGCAATATAATCGGACCAGTTATAGACCCGAACTTCCTCTTGCGCCATCAGATTACTGCTTGCCAATACACCTGCACCCAGTAGTGCTATTGTCGTCATCTTCTTTAAAAGCTTCATGCTATCTCCTTGATTTAGCGTAGCAGCCGTGAGTCACATCACCGCTGTCTGTCATTGTGTTACCGGTAATATCCGGATTTAGTTTTAGTTTTTAACCAATGCTACACCTTAAAACCGCATCGGCAGTGTGCTACTGCTCTACAGCTAACGTACCCTTGTGCATTCCTGTTAATGGCAACAAGCATCCTGATACGAAATCTTAAATTCCTCCGATTATTTATCTGGCGATCCAACCCCAATTGGATCTTCAGTCACACTCTATTTAGTCACACTCTCTTGAGTCTTTAGCCTTCAATATGAGGGGGCACGACATTCGGGCTCCCTCAAAAAATCAGACGGTGAGTAACAGGAACTCTCGCTCCCACGAGCTGATAACGCGTTTATAGCTGGCAAGGTCGGCCTGCTTCACCGCGATATAACCCATGGTAAATGCTTCCCCCAAATACTCGCGACACGCCATGCTTTCAGACATAACGCCTAACGCTTCTTCTAATGTCAGGGGAAGACTTATGCTTTGGCGTGATTCATTGGCTCGCCCTTGAACGGGTGTCGAAGGTTTTACATCTTCAACCATACCGATATAGCCACATAACAGGCTCGCGGCTATCGACAGATAACTGTTCGAATCGGCACCGGCAATACGGTTTTCGACGCGCAGGTTCTGCGGTGAAGACTCTGGAATTCGCAGACCACAGGTGCGGTTCTCTTCACCCCACTCGAGATTAATCGGTGCAGATGTGCCAGGTAGGAAACGTCTGAAGGAGTTCACATTCGGGGCTAACAGAGGCAAGAGTTCTGGTATGAATTTCTGTAATCCACCGATATAACTGAAGAAAAGCGGGCTCTTAGTGCCATCTTTCATCGAGAAAATATTCAGCCCCGACTTAACATCTACAATACTCTGATGCAGGTGCATGGCACTGCCGGGCTCGTCTGCGACGGGCTTGGCCATAAAGGTGGCGCAGACACCATGCTTAAGTGCCGCTTCTTTGAGAGTGCGCTTAAATACGAAGACCTGATCCGCCATAGACAGAGCATCGCCATGGCTGAAGTTAATCTCCATCTGAGCAGTGCCCTCTTCATGGATAAGGGTATCGATATCCAATCCCTGTAATTCACACCAATCGTACATATCTTCAAACAGCGGATCATACTCATTGGCCGCATCAATCGAGAAAGATTGTCTGCCCGACTCTTGACGACCCGAGCGTCCAACAGGTGGGATAAGAGGCTGATCAGGATCTTCATTACGGCGAGTGAGGTAAAACTCCATCTCAGGTGCGACGACCGGCTTCCAGCCTTTATCATCATAGAGTTTCAGCACTTTCTTCAGCAGATTTCGAGGTGACAACTCGATAGGATTCCCCATCTTATCGTAAGTATCATGGATGACCTGAGCGGTCGCCTCTATGGTCCAGGGCAGCTTAAATACTGCACTCTCATCGGGAACACAGACAAAATCGATGTCTGCATTATCCAGCAGAGCATCATAGGGTTCATCTTCGACATAATCACCGGTCACCGTCTGCAATAGCACGCTTTCCGGCATACGCATCCCTTTCTCATCGATAAACTTGGCCACAGGGGCGATCTTACCCCTGGCAATCCCAGTCATATCGCTGATCACACATTCAACTTCGGTAATTTTTTGTTCGTTTAAATAAGCGGTTAACTTTTTCATTATTTTTATCTCACTCGGGTCTTTGCTCGACGCTCACAGGCATCACTAAACGCATTAAAAATGGAGGTGTAAAAAGGGTTATCGAGCACCTTCCATTCAGGGTGCCACTGCACGCCCAGAGCAAAGTTTTTTGCATCTTTAATAGAGAATGCCTCAACTAAACCGTCTGGTGCGTATGCTTCTGGCCGTAACCCGACTCCGAGACGATCTACGCCTTGAGTATGCACAGAGTTAACCTCTGCAGAGCTACGGCCCCATGCCTCGTGAAGCAGTCCTCCAGGTTCTATCTGTACCTCATGGGAGATCCCATATTGCACATCGACAGCCGCACTCTTATCTTCACGGTGTTCGATAAACCCGCCCACTTGATGCAACTTCTGATGCAAAGTGCCGCCATACACGACGTTCATCTCCTGAAATCCACGGCAGATAGCCAGAACAGGAATACCGGCATCTATTGCCGCCTTTAACAGAGGCAGCGTCGTCGCGTCTCGTTTGGGATCATGGTGAGTGTCAGCTTCGCTTGCCTCACCTTGAAAGTGATGTGGTTCGATATTTGAAGGAGAGCCGGTAAAGAGAATGCCGTCTAAGCGAGGCAAAATAAGCTCACTAGGGCAATGACCCAGCGAAGGAATAACCAAGGGCCAGGCCTTAGTTGCATCAGCAATAGCAAGAAGGTATTTCTCGCCCACAATATTAAAAGGATGTAAGCCTAACTTCTGATTGCACGCCGTCACCCCAATGACAGCAAGCCCTGCATCCGACATAAATCACCTATTTGGTTATATTTTTATAGTTTTTAATAAGAGTTTTTATATAAGTTTTTAATAAGAGTTTTTATATGAGTTCTTATTAGCGAACACCTCTTAACCCTCTGTTCACTTTTTCAAACACTACACTGAAAATTGAGCACAGGCAAGAGGAGATATGAATACAGTTCAAAATGACATCAACAACAAAATAACATCAATAAAATTCAACAAGATAGAGGCTCAAGCAAAATATAGGGATAAGAAGAATTTCAATTTATTCTTGACCAGCAGCGGGAAAGGCCTGAGTTCCACACCATGACAGGCATCACAAAAAACGGTTGATATTGACCAATATTATTTACAACAGAGGTTCCTGAAGTAGATCAAAATGTCGATTTTCTCAGTGAAAAATGAGCAGCTTTTGAGTGGATTCAGCATAAAATACTAAAATGAGGTGAGTAAATTTAAAGCCTGTTCGGGAAACAGCACAATCTAAAAATAATCGTCGGGGAGAATATCAGGAAAATAGATAAGCACAGAGAGAAAACAGTGAAGTGACGACAGGGGATATTCCCATCTACCGCCACTATCAAATTAAGTTTCCAGCTTTAGGCCGAGCTGTATTTTATGCTTTACAAGACTGCTAAATATGAAGGCCGCTCAGGGCTGTTAAAAGTTTGCCGGCGTGGTCGCACTAACGATACGGCAGTTTTCATCGAACGGGTTTCTGAATCTATGGGGCGTCTCGCTGTTGAAGTAATAGCTGTCTCCGGCTTCGAGAATAAACACCTCTTCACCTACGGTAAGTTCAAACTTACCTTCGATAACCATGGCAGCCTCTTCGCCTTCATGTTTGAGCATCTCTTCGCCTGTGTCGGAGCCTGGAGGATAGGTCTCGTTCATCACTGACATCGCCCGATTGGGGTAGTCTCTGCCCACCAGCTTATAATCTAAATTGCCATCACCGATATCGAGAAGTTCATCGCTGCGATACACCACCTTTTGCTCACTGCCACCGCTATCTTCCATAGAAAAAAAGTCCACCAGCGACATAGGCAGTCCCGATAGCACTTTTTTCAAAGAGCTGACAGACGGGCTCACACTGTTCTTCTCAATCATAGAGATAGTGCTATTGGTCACTCCGGCTCTTTTCGCAAGTTCGCGTTGCGAAAGGCCTTTTAGTTTACGGACAGCCTTCAGGCTAGCTCCAATATCCAAATGCATCTCTCCTGTTAACGTACAATATTGATTAAAGTGTTCAAATTATATTACATAGTAATTTGTATCAAACAAAAAAGCATGTTAAATATAATCAACACCCGTGAATTATATATGACTCAGACCAAAAGTATACCGTCTTAAGTCCCTTTAATTCTTAGGAATGAATACTCAATAACAACAATTATAATTTGGAGAGATGATGCAAGCTAAAAGTCCAGTGCACAGTGACATGTATCCGTCATCATACTATTTAAACACGGCAAAAGAGCTCTATGAACATCCGCAACTCAGGGAGCGAATCGATGTCGACGTCTGTGTCGTAGGTGGTGGTTTCAGCGGTATTAACACGGCTATCGAACTGGCGCAGAAAGGTTTTAATGTTGCACTACTGGAAGCGAAGCGTATCGGCTGGGGGGCATCAGGCAGAAATGGCGGCGAGCTTATCCGTGGCATTGGTCATAATATTGAACAGTTCAAAAACGTCATTGGCGATGAAGGTGTCAGCGCCATTAACCAAATGGGCTTCGAGGCGGTGGATATCGTCAGACAACGTGTCGCCGAACATAACATCGACTGTAACCTTCGCATGGGCTATTGCGATCTGGCCATGCGTCCACGGCATATGACCGAGTTAAAACAAGACTTTGAAGATCTTGTCTCTCAGGGGCGAGGTGAAGGCTTCACCCTGTTAGAGAAAAAGGATATGGGAAAGGTCATAGGCTCAAACCGTTATGAGGGGGCACTGGTCGATATGAATAGCGGTCACCTGCACCCGTTAAACTTAGCGTTGGGAGAGGCCCGCGTCGCCAGAGAGTTGGGCGTAAAGATGTTTGAATACAGCGCCGCGCAGAAGATCATCAAGGGTGATAAACCTAAAGTCATCACCGAGCATGGCGAGGTAAACTGTCAGTATCTGGTACTGGCGGGCAACGCCTACATCGGCCATAAGCTCGATGGCTATGTCGGCGGCAAGGTACTCCCGGCCGGCAGCTATCTGCTGGCCACCGAGCCCCTCACCGATGAACAGTGCAAAGATATCATCCCTCAGGATATGGCCTTTGCCGATATGCGTATCGATCTCGACTACTTCCACCTGTCGGAAGATAATCGCCTGCTATTCGGCGGCCTGTGTACCTACTCAGGCAAAGATCCCAAGGATATCGAGGCCGCATTGCGCCCTAACCTCGAGAAGGTCTTCCCGCAACTCAAGGGGGTCAAAATCGATTTCGAATGGGGAGGCATGATAGGCATAGGGGCTAACAGGCTGCCTCAAATCGGACGTCTGCCGGACTGCCCTAACATCATGTATGCCCAGGCCTATTCCGGCCATGGGGTAAACGCCACTCATATGGCAGCGAAACTTATCGCCGAAGCATTATCGGCTCAGGCAGGTCGTTTCGATATCTTCGATAAGATACAGCATATGACCTTCCCCGGAGGGCCAACATTCAGATCGCCCATGCTGGCAGCAGGGATGCTATATCATAGGTTTTTGGATATCTTTTGATATCCAGTTTTGGCCCACTTGTCGGATAACAAGTTTCAAGTATCTTTTATTGGTTCTTTGGGCTGATTGGGTACTTTGTAAATGTGGTATTTGGTAAGTGTGCTAACTACCAAAGCCTCATTGGTATGTATTGCTTGCTGCATGTGCTGTATAGGGATATACGAATGTCGTAATCACATGGATGTGAATGAACGACCTTTAGTACAAGCAATCTCTCGGTACGCTGTGAATATATCCCTATACGCTCTGCGGTTTCAAACAAACTCCCCGTTTAAAAGCCAGTTCGGCATCCATGCCTCTCGCTCGAAGAGTTTCACCTAGTGAAATCTCGCCTTGAAACCGAAGTCCACAGCCGCACCTACACCTGACTCAGGTTTCGAGAAAGTTATCTCTTCGATTTAGGAAGTTCTGTCTGTAGAACGGTTTTGGACAGAAACACGTTAGAGTTTAGCCTCTAACTGAAAGGACTTTGATTAGGGAAAGTATGACTACCCCAAATGTAGTTACGCCCTCGTTAACGGGCTAAATATAGTTGGCTAAAATTGGAACAAAGTGACAAAAGCCAACTGTATTTTATCCTTGTTTAACCGCCTGTTATATATCTTTGGCCAAAAAGTAAGTTGTGTGCCCTTTTGGTATATTTTCTAGTTCACCATAAACACGGTAACCTAACTTTTCGTAAAATGGCTTAGCTTGAAAATCTAGCGTTTCAGTACGAATTTGGTGAAGACCTTTTTCTTTTGCGAAATCTTCTAGTTGATGCATTAGTTTTGAGCCAACACCACTACCTCGCGTTTCTTCTGACAACCAGAGCAACTCAAGGACACAATAACTCCAAACTACACTTGCTTGAATCCCACCAACTATATCGCCACTGTCATTTCGCACAATGAGAGCAAAACGAAACCCCGAATCAAAAGCACTATCATTAGGCAAAAATTGCTCATTGAATGCTGCAATACCGTCACCGATTGCTTTCAACTCTTCTTCTGAAGGTGAAACTGATAATTTTACTTTCAATTGATACTCCATCACTAAAACTAGGGTGAGCTATAACGCTTCAAACAGCGGCGCGCTTTAGCGCGTCCAGCCACGAAGTGGCGCTGCTGTTTGACTTGTTAGAGTTCATTGGCACATAACCTCATCTCTAAATGTAAGTCTTGCATTGGTACACCACGAATTCTCTCGCATAGTTTATCGGGGTCTTCAATAAAGCCCAGTGATTTCCAAAAGGCCTCTGATGAAGTTGGCATACACTGAATTGATATTTTCTCCGCATTCACTTTTTTTGCTTCATCGATCAATGAGGTAGCGAGATGCCTGCCGATCCCTTTGCCTCTATATCGCGGTTCTACAGTTAAAATATCTATTTCGAAACATGAAGAAAACTGCCATTTCACAAGTAATGCAACTGCCCTTGAATCTAACTCAACGATATAGAGCTTATCTTCCGAGACGGAGTTCGCGATAATATTCCAGTTACAGAAGAACCCTTCGCCGGACTCAATTTCTTCATCCTTTAACCATTTATAAAGGTCTCTTAAATGCGCTTCTGTAGGATTTTTTACGATCTTCATTTTAAATCTCTAACAGCTTATTCAATAGCAGCACGATAACGTTCTTGGCTGCTCGACTATTTAGGTAAAACTATCATCTACAACCCTTTGCTGCAAAAGGATTATTTTCCATTTCATGAAGAAAAACATTCAGAACTGTTCGGTAAAAAGATGCGTGGGGGTTTACGAGGTCTGCATAACACTTCACAGGGTTTAGTAATAAGCTGATATTTAAAAGATAAAGTCAAATCGAAGATAGAAAACAACCCGGTGTAGATACGACAGAGGGTATCGAAAACAAGGATGTTTTCGCTAAGCGGCCATGGAAGGCTTCACAGCGTCCCGAAGGCGTATCTACACATTCCCTCGCTGGAAGCGATAAATACCTATGAAGGTACGACCTTCAATCACACCACCCAATACCAAACGAACCAAAGAAAAAAATGTAACCAGCTTCATTCCAAACTAAACTACACCTGATGTGAAACCAGCCTGAAAGCTAGTTCGGATGACTACTCATCTCACAAGTCTGTAACTCGCGATAAGAGCGGGTTTCAAGCTGGGATGAATCCAGCCCCAGAGTTGCTGCCAGCTCTAAAAGCTGCTCTCTGTACCCGGACAACCTATGCTCATCATCGGTCATGATGGCCAGCTCGGCAAAGTCCCCTATCCCTTCGAGGTGATCCACTGTGGCATGAAACTCCCCCAGAAAGTAGATACTGCGGGTCTTCTTCATCTCTAATACCCGTGTAAAGCCCATGGTTTGTAGCATGCTGCAGGCTTTCTCTACATCGGTAATATTCACCGCCTCGCATCGGTCAGCCTCGGGGCCTTTTACAATCCAGAGCTTGATCCCCGAAGGCTGCATATTGCGGATACAAACACTCTTGTTTTGACTCTTTAATTCGCCCCCCGGCAGGTCGAAATAACTATCATGCTCCAGATTATCTTCCAGCATGATCTCAGGGCGCATCGACTTAAGCCGCGACAGAAACTGCACTCTTGATGGTAGGCGATACTTAAACTCCACCTCATACCTGCCTTTAAAGTGCTCTGTCATGATCTGTTCCTACCTAAGTTTTTGGTTGAATAAAGTTGAGTAAATGAGCCGAATATTAACTGTGAGCTGCATTATAAACGCTATGATTCACTAACTTGGCAAACTTGAGTGTTTTTTGTGACACCTGATTGCGGGACATAATTACCTATAGGCTAACCTTAATATGGCTTTAATGACTCTTGTCTCACAAAAATAACAACTAGCGTAGGCGGGAGATTAATCTGTCGTGCTAACCTGCATCTTAGTCAAATGAAGGAGTATGACCATGACACGCCCAATTATTCTCGATTGTGATCCGGGACATGATGACGCAATAGCGCTCATTCTCGCCTTAAGCACCGATGCATTCACCCCACTTGCGGTAACGACCAGTGCCGGTAACCAAACACCGGATAAGACCCTGAATAACGCCTTAAGGGTATTGACGCTATTAGGTCGCAGCGATATTCCGGTCGCTGGCGGAGCCCAAAAGCCCTTAGCCAGAGAGTTGATCATCGCCGATAACGTTCACGGCGAAACCGGACTGGATGGCCCAGAGCTTCCAGATCCCGGCTTCGACCCTGTCTCTATTACCGCCATAGAGCTGATGGCGTTGAAACTCAGAGAGAGTCAGACTCCGGTAACCTTAGTACCGACAGGCCCACTCACCAATATCGCCATCCTGCTCACCAGTCATCCTGAGCTTCACGATAAAATAGAACGTATCGTGTTGATGGGCGGCGCCGCAGGCGTCGGTAACTGGACGCCGGCCGCAGAATTTAATATCTACGTCGATCCCGAAGCGGCAGATATCGTCTTCAAATCAGGCATTCCTATTACCATGTGCGGCCTGGATGTTACCCACGAAGCACAGATCATGGACGAAGACATAGAGCGGATCCGCGCAATCGATAATCCTATCGCAGTGTGTGTGGCAGAGTTGCTGGATTTCTTCATTCTGTACCACAGAGATCCTAAGTGGGGCTTTACCGGAGCACCGCTGCATGACCCTTGTACGATTGCCTGGCTGCTTAAGCCGGAACTGTTTCAGGCTCAGGATTGCTGGGTAGGCATTGAGACAAAAGGCGAGCATACTCAAGGGATGACCGTAGTCGACCGCCATCAACTCACGGGTAATGAAGCCAATGCCAAGGTGTTGTTTAATCTGGACAGACAAGGTTTTGTCGATCTGTTAGTTGAACGCCTGCAGGCATATAATTAATAACCGGACAATAATTAGTTTAGCGTAAACAGGCATACAGTAATTAGACAGACAAGGGTCTGTCTATCTGCCTGGTAGTTGAACGGTTACAAGCTTATAACTGATATTTAGCCAGATATCTGCCAATCGATTTGTAAAGCGATCGGCTGATTGAGTTAGATTGAGTACAGGATTTAGAAAGTAAGGGGAAGACCATGAGCAGACTCGTCATTTTAGGCAGCGCTAACGCCGACCATGTGATGTCATTCGAATATCTGCCAGCCCCCGGACAGACCCTGATGAGCAAGGATTATCGGCTCGAGCACGGCGGCAAAGGGGCAAATCAGGCCGTTGCCTGTGCCAGATTGCGCCAACCGGGAAACAGAGTCGATTTTATCTGCCACCTGGGTGCCGACGGCATTGCCGAACAGATGAGTCAGAGTTGGTGTGATGATGGTATTCACCCCGAAGGGATCACTAAAGTCGATGGACAAAGCACCGGCACGGCGATGATATTTGTTGGGGCTGATGGCGAGAACAGTATCGGGGTTTCACTGGGCGCCAACGCCAGCTTGACCACTGAGGCACTCGCGCAGCACCAGATGCTATTAGTAGATGCCGATTGGCTACTGGTGCAACTGGAAACACCGACAACAACCGTGGCTCAAGCGCTCAAATCGGCGAAAAAACATGGGGCTAATACCCTGCTTAATCCCGCTCCTGCGACCGTGCTCGGCACAGAGATCTACAAATGGGTCGATATTATCACCCCAAACGAGACTGAAGCGGAGACGATAACAGGAATAGAGGTCACCGACGAAAAGACAGCCAAGCTCGCGGCGCAAATGCTTCACCAACTGGGACCCGATACGGTGATCATCACCTTAGGCTCCCGAGGTGCATATTTAAGCTGCCAAGAATTCGAGGGCATAGTCGCTGGCGTCGATGTTAAACCTGTCGATACCGTCGCCGCAGGTGATACATTTAACGGGGCCTTGATGGTGGCGCTGAGTGAAAATCTGCCGATGCGCGATGCGGTAGAGTTTGCCAATCACGCTGCAGCCATAGCAGTAACCCGACGCGGAGCGCAGAGAAGTATCCCCTACCGCCGCGAGCTGTAAACGTCCTAAAAAATTGAGAAGCTGTCAGCTTGATTGCTTCTCAGTCTATCCAACTAATAGTCGTAACTCTCCATCCACCCGACTCAGCCCAAACTCTGAACTTTCCGACCCGCTCTTTTAACCGCTCAGATTAGCAGCAAAGAATAGAGATATCGAAATTCTTGCCACACATAGACGCTCAGAATTAACGATTAAACAAAATTACCGTGCATTTTTTACAGATAAATCAGTCATGACCGACTAATATTAAAGATCAATGTTTTTACCTCCTGGATAAGTGCTGTTTCACAGTGCCTGATACACTTGTGTGATAACTTTACGCCCCCTTCAAAAAAGCTTAACAGATCAGTTCAATAACGGAGCTAGCGTGGCAATTCGAGATAAAAAATTAATGCACAACATAGGTATTCAGGTGGTCATCGCCATGATAATTGGTGCATTAGTGGGCCTTTTCATGGGAGAAGGTGCCGCCATATTCGGGCCTCTGGGTACCATCTTTATTCATCTGATAAAGATGCTGGTCATCCCCTTGGTCGTGGTATCCATTATCGCCGGCGCAGCCAGCTTAGGTGACAGCCCCTCGGCGGGTAAAATAGGTGTCGGCACCTTTGCCTTCTTTATTATCACCTCGGGAGTTGCCGTCACACTCGCACTGGTCATGGGCAATATTTTCAAGCCCGGAGCCGGAGTAGACTTTAGTGCTCACGGTCAATCACTTACCCAGGTCACCGCAGAGCAAGGCGCACTTCCCGGCGCCATGGATACCCTGATTGGCATGATCCCAACCAATGTGTTCGAATCTATGACTTCGGGCAATATCCTGCAGATCTTGGTTTTTTGTATCTTCTTCGGTATCGCACTGAGTAAAGTGAAAGGCGATGGAGCCAAACCGATTATCAATGGTCTCAATACCATAGTTGAAGCCTTCGTATGGATGATCAACTGCGTGATGATCATCGCGCCAATCGGTGTCTTTGGCCTGATGGCAGAGTCTGTGGGGTCATTTGGCTTTCAGGCGCTTGAAGTGGTCTTGAAGTTATTCGTCGTATTTGTAGTTGCAATTCTTATCTATGCCTTCATCTTCTTCCCGCTGGTCGTGAAGTTTTTCTCAAACGTCCCGGCCATGAAGTTTGTCTCGGCGATGAAGAAACCTCAGGCGATGGCGCTTTCTACTGCATCATCTATGGCAACCCTGCCGGTCACCATGGAAACCTGTGAAGAGGAGCTCAATGTTTCAAAGGCGACCGCCGCCTTCGTACTGCCGCTGGGTGCGACCATCAATATGACGGGGAACGCTATCTACTATGGCCTGGTCGCCATGTTCTTCGCCCAGATGTATCACGTCGATCTGACCATGATGGCTTACGCCGCAATCATCTTTACCTCGACTTTAGGTGCTATCGGACAAGCCGGTGTACCGGGCCCATCCTTCCTGGTCGTTGCTGTACTGCTTGCTGCCGGGATCCCGATTGACGGGCTGCCACTGCTGTTCGCCCTGGACCGTATATTTGACATGATCCGTACCTCACTAAACATCACAGGCGACGCCGTCTGCGCCGTGGTGATGGATAGATTCAACCCGGAACATAAATAAACTAAGTTATGAGGTTCGAGGTTGTGAGGTTCTAGGACCTCGAACCTCGAACCTCGATTCTTCAGTCTAGTGCAATCCATGTTGCCTTGATCTCGGTGTACTTATCAAACGCATGCAGTGACTTGTCACGGCCGTTGCCCGACTGTTTATAACCGCCGAACGGTGCCGTCATGTCGCCGCCGTCATAGTGGTTAATCCAGACCATACCGCTACGCAACGCCTTAGCCGTCTTATGGGCCTTGCTGATATCCGATGTCCACACGCCGGCCGCCAGGCCATAGATACTGTCGTTACCTATCTCTATTGCCTGCTCCATGCCATCGAAGGTGATCACAGATAATACCGGACCAAAGATCTCCTCTTTAGCGATCGTCATCTGATTGTTTACTTCTGAGAAGATTGTAGGCTCGACATACACGCCACCACTCTCGGCCATCACCTGACCGCCGCCCTGAATAAGCTCAGCGCCCTCTTCGACACCGGCTCGAATATAGTTCAGTACATTGTCCAGCTGTTGCTTATCGACAACGGCGCCACAGGTCGTCTCTGGATCCAGTGGATGACCCGGTTGCCAGGCAAGCAGCTCTTTGGCAATTAATTCAAGCAGTTCATCTTTGACCCCAGCCTCGACCAGCAGGCGTGAACCAGCGGTACAGACCTCTCCCTGATTAAAGGCGATGGCGGACGCGGCGGCCTGCGCCGCTTTCTGCAGGTTCGGCGCATCGTTAAAGACAATATTAGGACTCTTGCCACCCGCCTCTAACCAAACCCGTTTCATGTTTGACTCGCCGGCGTAGACCATCAGCTGTTTAGCGATTTTAGTTGAGCCGGTAAATACCAGGGTATCCACATCCATATGCAGGGCCAATGCCTTGCCCACGGTATGACCAAAGCCCGGAAGCACGTTCAACACGCCCTTAGGGATCCCAGCCTCAACCGCTATCTGAGCCATGCGAATGGCCGTTAACGGTGACTTCTCAGAGGGTTTTAAGATGACACTGTTACCCGTCGCCAGCGCCGGGCCCAATTTCCAGCATGCCATCAGGATAGGGAAGTTCCACGGCACGATGGCCGCAACCACGCCAACAGGTTCGCGGGTGATCATGCCTATCTCATTGTGTGCCGTCGGGGCTATCTCATCATAAATCTTATCGATAGCCTCACCGGACCAACGAATAGCACGGGCAGCACCTGCCACATCGACACAGCCTGAATAGCGTATGGGTTTCCCCATGTCCAACGTTTCCAACAAGGAGAGCTCATCTTGATTCTGTTCGAGCAGTTCGGCGAAACGTATCATTATCTGCTTGCGCTTAACCGGTGGCAGAGCCGACCAACTCCCCTCATCGAATGCCTGCCTTGCACTTTTTACGGCAATATCGGCATCTTCCATCGAGCAGCTGGCAACGTGACAGAGTACCCGGCCATCTATGGGACTCACACACTCAAAGGTCTCACCCGATACCGATGGAAGGTATTCACCATCGATAAATGCAGAAGAGTTAATGCCCCCTTCGCTGATTAACTTATCGGCTAAGCTTTGCCATTGATTGCGATTTGTAGGTGTACTCATGATGACCTCTTAACGGGTAATTAATAACATTAGCTTCGCGTACGGATCCCTCTGATAGCGCTTTGCAGGTAAAGCATAAAGCCATTCTCGTTCGGAGAAACGCCTCAAACTCATTACCTATAAGTTCAAACTAAGCGCACAGTAAAGATTTGCAGATGACCAGATTACGCCTTTAGCGGGCCATTCTTCAATAGAAATTTCAATATATTTTACAAAATCGCACATTTTGCTATAAATAAATGAACAAAAAGCTTTCATGTTCATTATTTCTAACATAGCATGGAAAATATCAACCGCTCACAATAACAACGAATAATACTGAATCGGGGTATATGCTATGTCAGATAGTCAGACAAATATGCAAGGCGAAGCGCAATCACTTGAACACTACTGGATGCCGTTTACGGCAAACAGGCAGTTCAAATCGAAACCGAGACTGCTCGCCGAAGCACAAGGCATGTATTACAAAGATACCAAGGGCAGATCCGTACTCGATGGCACGGCAGGGCTATGGTGTTGTAATGCGGGTCATGGGCGCAAAGAGATCTCGCAGGCTGTCAGTAAACAGATCCATCAGATGGACTATGCTCCCTCATTTCAGATGGGGCATCCCCTTGCCTTCGAGCTGGCCGAGCGCCTGGCTCAGATAAGTCCTGAAGGGTTGAATAAGGTGTTCTTCACCAACTCCGGATCGGAGTCGGTCGACAGCGCTCTAAAAATTGCCATTAATTATCACAGAGCCAGAGGTGAATCGACCAGAACCCGTTTCATCGGTCGCGAGCTTGGCTATCACGGTGTCGGCTTCGGTGGAATATCTGTCGGCGGCATCGGCGGTAACCGTAAGACCTTCAGCCAGCAACTATTGCCGGGTGTCGACCATCTGCCCCATACATTAGATATGCAAGGCAACGCCTTCAGTCGTGGTATGCCTAAGACCGGAGCCGAAAAAGCGGACGTGTTGGAGCAGTTGGTTGCGCTTCACGGCGCTGAGAATATCGCCGCCGTGATTGTCGAACCTATGTCTGGTTCGGCCGGTGTGATTTTGCCACCGGAAGGCTACCTGCAAAGACTCAGAGAGATCACCAAAAAATATGGAATTTTGCTGATTTTTGATGAGGTGATCACCGGGTTTGGCCGCGTGGGCGATGCATTTGCCAGCCAGCGCTGGGGCGTCACGCCTGACATGATCACCACCGCTAAGGCGCTCAACAACGGGGCTATTCCCATGGGCGCCGTACTCATCGACGACGCCATCTATGATGCCAGCATGCAGGGCCCCGATGGTATCGAGCTGTTTCATGGCTATACCTATTCGGGTCACCCGGTCGCTGCGGCTGCGGCCATAGCAAGCTTAGATATCTACCAAAACGAGCAGCTTTTCGAGCGTAGCAGAGAGCTTGAAGGCTATTTCGAAGAGGCCGTTCATAGTCTCAAGGGACTGCCGAACATCATCGACATCCGCAACATAGGTTTAGTAGGTGGCATTCAATTCTCTCCCAGCGAAGAGGGGGTAGGAAAACGAGGCTTTGGTATTTTCGAACATTGCTTTGCTAATGGCACCTTAGTCAGAGCCACCGCAGATATTATCGCAATCTCCCCGCCATTAATCATCGATAAGCAGCAGATCGATCAGATAGTCAACACCTTAGGTGATGCTATCCGGGCTGTGGGTTAATAGCCAAATAATTTTAACGAACAGATATTTCAGGCGTGTAGAGCGCCTGGAATCGACACAAAATTATCATACCTGCAGTGCAGGAAATAAAGGATTAAGTAAGATGCAGACGATCACTCATTTCATCAACGGCAGCCATACTGAAACAAGCGAGCGCACGGCTCAGGTATTCGAGCCCGCCACCGGAGAGCAGAGCGCGACGGTATCTCTGGCCAGTGCGGTTGAGGTTGCCGGCGCGATTGAGTTGGCTAAGAGCGCACATAAGAGCTGGTCTCAGGTCTCACCGTTAAATCGTGCCAGAGTACTGTTTAAGTTCAAGGCATTGGTTGAAGACAATATCGATGAGTTAGCACAGCTCATCACCCGTGAACACGGCAAGGTATTAGACGATGCCAAGGGCGAGATAATTCGTGGCCTTGAGGTTGTCGAATTTGCCTGCGGCATTCCGCATCTGCTTAAAGGTGAGCACACCGAGCAGGTCGGTACCGGCGTCGATGCATGGCATGTGAATCAATCGCTCGGCGTCGTGGCCGGTATCGCTCCGTTCAACTTCCCGGTCATGGTCCCCATGTGGATGTTCCCTATCGCGATTGCCAGTGGTAACACCTTTATCATGAAGCCATCGGAAAAAGATCCGAGCTCAGTGATGCGCCTGGCCGAACTGCTTAGTGAAGCGGGTCTGCCCGATGGCGTGTTCAATGTCGTCAACGGTGATAAAGAGGCGGTCGATACCCTTCTGACTCATAGAGATATTCAAGCCGTCAGTTTTGTCGGCTCGACCCCCATCGCCGAGTACATCTATGAGACGGCGTCTAAACACGGTAAACGAGTACAGGCACTGGGTGGCGCGAAAAACCATATGTTACTCATGCCCGATGCCGATCTCGATCAAGCCGTCGGCGCTTTGATGGGCGCGGCCTACGGCTCAGCCGGAGAACGCTGTATGGCGATATCAGTGGTACTGGCGGTAGGCGACTCCGGCGATGCACTGGTTGAAAAACTGCTACCACAGATAAAAGCCCTGCGCGTGGGTAACGGAGTAACTCCGGAGATGGATATGGGACCTTTAATTTCCGCGCAGCATCTGGCCAAGGTCACCGACTATGTCGAAGCCGGTGTGGCAGAAGGTGCCACCCTGCTCGCCGATGGCCGGGAATTAACGGTTGCAGATCATGAGCAGGGATATTTCCTCGGTGGCTGCCTGTTCGATAACGTCACCCCCGAGATGACTATCTACAAGGAGGAGATCTTCGGTCCGGTACTCGCTATCGTCCGAGTCGACGATTACGCCGAGGCACTCGAACTCATTAACGAACATGAGTTTGGTAACGGCACCGCCATCTTTACCCAAAGTGGCGAGGCGGCAAGACATTTCTGCCATCACGTTCAGGTGGGTATGGTCGGCGTTAACGTGCCGATCCCCGTTCCTATGGCCTTCCATAGCTTCGGTGGCTGGAAGCGCTCACTGTTTGGTCCGCTACATATGCATGGACCCGATGGCGTTCGTTTCTATACCAAGCGCAAGGCTATTACTGCCCGCTGGCCAAAGCCTAAAAATGCTCAGGCAGAGTTTGTCATGCCAACCATGAAGTGATCATCACCAAGGTGCAGCTTGTCTGCGCCTTTACTATTTCCCCCTACTTGCTAACTCAGATGGAGATGACAGACCTTGAATATTGACTCAATCATTAATTTTTCGACCAGTCAGGCCGACATTGAAAATTTTAAACCGGAGCAGGAGAAGATCTTATCCGGCGAGCCACTACAACAGGTTGAAAACCACTACTCAAGCCCCTGCAAACAGTTTGATGCTGGCGTATGGAGTGGTGACAAAGGTGCCTGGAAGGTCAGTTACACCGAGCACGAATATTGCGAAATACTCGATGGCTCCAGCATCATCACAGATAGCAAGGGTAGCTCTATGCGGGTTAACCAGGGAGACAAGTTTGTTATCCCGGCCGGATTTAACGGCACATGGGAGGTTTTAGACACCTGTAAGAAAATCTATGTGGTCTTCCAACAGAAAAGCTGAAACACCACATAGTCTTAATAAATTGAAGTAGAGCTAGATTGAAACTTAAGTTTCATAACCGACACCATGAGGTACAGCAACTTAGCTGCTGTTTGGTACACATGATATGGACTCTTAGAAGTCATTTATGTCAATAAAGTAAAATGGAGAAACTACCGTGTATAAAAAATTCAATAAAAAACGGATTGCCCAGGTTACCGGCCTAACATTGGCTGCAGCGCTAATCTCACCTATGGTATCGGCAGAAGTATCGGGCGAAATTGGAGTCACCAGTGACTACCGTTTTCGCGGAGTATCACAAACAGCCGGTGACTTTGCCGTTCAGGGTGGCATCGACTACAGCGCCGATAATGGCTTTTTCGTAGGGGCGTGGGCCAGTAACGTTGATGATGAAAGTTATGATGCCGATGTAGAGATAGACATCTACGCCGGTTATTGGGGCGCTTTCGGGGAAGATGAAGAGTTCGAATACGATGTCACCCTGACCTACTACACCTACCCGGGGCAAGATGAGAGCACTAAATATTTAGAGGCAACGGTAGGATTTTACTTTGCGGGTTTCCACCTGGCACAGTGGTACACCAACGATTATGCCAACGCAGATGTAGACCTTCACTATACAGAGCTCAACTACTCCTATGAGTTTGTTGAAAACTGGAGTATCGATGCCCATGTGGGTTATAGCTATGGTGATGGAGCCGATCTTGATTGGGGCGAAGACTATATGGATTACTCCATTGGTGTCTCTACAGAGCTTGCAGGCGTAGGCTTGTCTCTGGCCTGGCTAGATACCAACCTTAGCGACGATAACATGATTGACTCCGGCGCATGGAAAAATGAAGGTACGGTATTAGCCACCGCCAGTTACGCATTCTAAAACGCCTTAATTCACATCATTATTTCAATAAAAAAACCGCCATCTGGCGGTTTTTTTATTGAGTCACAGCACTACTTTATATCATCGACTCGCGGCGTTTCGCCACGTATGACCTGCTGTTCCAGCCTTCGCCAGCACAGACCTAAATCGGTATGATTTTCACGACGTTCCGGGAAGGTTTTTGAGAGGCTTTCAATAAGCTCAGCCTGCCTGTGACATAGTTGAGCCCATTGCTCAGCATTAGATAGATGCATAGCGTTATCCTTAACTCTGATGAGAGAATAAAATAATCCTTATCTTCAATTGAGTCTAACAGAAACTCACCTAAACGTGATCAAATACCAACCATTATAAGAAAGTGATCTACTCAGAGTGACTTTTGGCAAACTAATTCAAGGCGAATGGATGAGACAATGGTGATCCCTTGTGAAATCATTCAACGCAGAAGTAGGCAGCCAAAAACACTCCTGAAAGGCGAGTTTTAGCGCATCCGATGCTGCGTTAACGAACTTAAACGTAGAATAACTATGCTTTTCACTCGTTGCCTTGCCTCAGAAGCGCTAAATTATCGCTGAGCGATCACATCTTTATATTGATTGGTATTATCTACTACCAAAACGTTAACGGCCGGAGTATCTTTAAGAAAACGAGTCTAAAAGGATGACTAAATGACCCCTACTGTATTAAAGATTATTTTTATCGCTATCGGGATTGTCCTCGCCTATAAATTGATATTCAGCGGTAAGAAGGGACTCACGATTTTTGAGATGCATTTTAAGGATGGCAGATTAGCCTCCCATAAAGGAAAGATCCCGGAGAAGTTTCAAAAAGAGTGCCGCGCTATCGCTAAGGCAGAGAAACTCACCTGTTCAGTAAAGTGTGAGAAAGCAGGCACTGTCAGACTACATGTATCGGCCAATGTCAGCGACGCTATCACCCAAAGGATCCGTAACCTGTTTCCATTCGAGTATTACGACAAGAAACAGGTCGACAACAGCCGTCAGGCGGGTTAAATAATAAGTGACTAGGCTCCAGGGTCTAGTCACTTATTAGCTAGTTTCTCTCCAGCCTTCCGTCCTGCCTGGCTTCATCTATGATACGTTCATTATTGCCCGCCATAGGATCCGCTTTAGAATCGAGTACGCCCGTATTATCCGGCTCTACATTGATATCTATAGGTTCAAAATCAAGAGTTGAGCAAGCCGAGATACTCATCAGTATAAGAACCAACAATCCCTTTTTCATATGCGCTTAATCCTCACGACCCATGTCGTTACGTGCGGCAAATTGCTCTAGGCCCCACACCAACAAGATCCCACATAAAAGTGCACCGACAGCCCAGGCAATATGCGCAGGTTGACCCGTTAGCTGTTCAAACTGCATAGGTGACAGATTCTGCTCCAGCAAGGGGACTTGCTCACCTTTGGAGTTACTGCGCCAGCTAAGCACCTCTTTCCATGGCCAAATTTTGCCCAGGGTACCTAACATCAACCCGGTCAGGAAGATAAGCGTCGCATCGTGGTACTTTCTCAGTAATGCCGACAACAGGTGGCTGAAAGTCAACAAGCCAAAGATGCAGCCTGACGCAAAAATAGCTAATATGGTGATATCAAAGTTTTTAGCGGCCGCCAATACCGAAGAATAAAGTCCTAACAGCAACAGGATAAAACTGCCTGATATGCCGGGTAACAACATGGCACAGATGGCTATGCTTCCCCCGATAAACACATTCAGGTAAGTCATCTCCATCGAGATGGGGTTTAGCATAGTTATTCCCCAAGCAAAAGCCACACCAATACCAAACAAGATCAGTCGAACAAACGAAAAGCCTTTTACCTGCTTCAGCATATGCACTACAGAGATAAGGATAAGCCCGAAAAAGAAGGACCATACAGGAATAGGATGAGTCACTAGCAGGTAAGTGATCAGCTTTGATAGGGTGAACACACTGGTTAAAATACCGCCGAAGACACATACCAGAAAAGGGCCATTAATATGCATAAAGGCGCCCTTAATTCCCAGCTTCTTAATCACCTTGATTAACGTCGGGTTGATACGGCGAATACTCTCAAGCAGGGTATCTAAAATACCTGTGATAAATGCAATCGTGCCACCGGAAACTCCGGGAACAACATCGGCGGCGCCCATCGCCATGCCTTTCAGATAAATAAGCAGGTATTTCAAGTTCTGTCCTTAATGTAGATTCGACTAAATGTGTATTCAACTAAATGTGTATTCAACTGAGCAAGAGGATTATACGTACCAAAGTGAGACAAGTGAAAATGAAGTTTGTTTCATTATTGAAAAAATGCCCTGTTTCAACCCATGATTGTTAATCATTTGTTATTCACCGGTTTTTCATTTAGTCTAAACTCATCCGACCAGAATAAGAATAACTCAGGAAGATACCGATGGCGCAACAGAAACCGACCAAAGTGATGAAGCTTTACAATAGAGTCACCCGTTTACCCTACGGCAATAAGATTTTCTCACTTATGGTGTCTCGCATGGCGCCCTACTTTGGCACCATAAGACCTTTGATCACTGAGCTCAGACCTCATTACTGCGAATGTTTAATCAAGAAACGACGCGCCGTACATAACCATATTAAAACCGTACATGTGATCGCCATCTGTAACGGACTCGAGATGGCTATGGGGGTCATGGCTGAAGCCTCTATTCCTAGTCACCTGAGATGGATACCTAAAGGAATGAGCTTAGACTACACCGCCAAGGCAGGCAGCGATATTCGTTGTGTGGCCGAGGTCAAACCGGAGCAGTGGGTCGAGGGCGATCTGCTGGTGCCTGTGACCGCCTATGATGACAATGATATCGTAGTCGTCCGTGGCCACATCAAGCTGTGGATCTCGGCAAAGCCCCCAAGATAGCGTTTCTTATAAATAACCTGATTTAATACTCAACTCTTTTCAAAGTGAGTCACGAGCTTAGCGACGACTTTCAATGTTGTCGCCAACTCCTGTTCGGTAATGCCTTCGAGCGCTGCGTCACTCCAGGCAGGAAGAAGCAAACTTAAGCGTTCAAACAACTGGGCGCCCTTTTCTGTATGTTCAATCAATTTAGCCGTCTTATGATCCGGGTTATCTTCAAATGAGACAATGGCCAATTTTTCCAACTCGTTGGCGATACGCTGCACACTCTGTCTGGTCTGGCCCATGGTTCTCGCAATTTGAGATACCGTTTGTGGTGCATGCTCAATCGCACCCAGCACTTTCCAGCGAGCGCTGGTGAGCCCCAATGGTTGGCTCAAGCTATCCCCTTCGGTGATCAATAATCCATTTAGCCTGAATACACTCAGTACCAGTTGCGTAAAACCTTCATGCTCTGTCATTTCAACTCCAATATTTCTGTGCATTAGTCCTCACCATTAATTGCCGCCATTGATTGTCGCTATTAGTGCTCACCATCAACAGAAGTTCAAGAATAGCTAAGTGACAACAGGCTGTCAAACTTGACAGCCTGTTGTCGCATATCCATAATGAACAACATTGACAGCACGCTGTCGAAACTAATTATTAATGTTAATTGAGTACCAATACCAACTGGCCAGCTAAATTCATGGAGCTAACGATGAAAACTAAAATACACCTGATTGCCGCCATCACGGCCACACTCTGTATCGCCACCTTCTTTAGCTTCAGCCTGTTGGGGGAGCTATTTGGCACACACACCTTTATCGCTCAGATAAAGAGCAACATCGTCTTCCCCGGCCTGTTTATCTTAATTCCGGCCATGGCAATCACGGGGATCACGGGTAAGGTGCTAACGAAGGGAAACAGAAGTAAGTTAATCAGGCAGAAACTGTTGAGAACCAAATTAGCCGCGGCCAACGGCGCCTTTATCTTACTCCCTGCCGCAATCGTCCTGAACAACTGGGCACAAGCCGGGCAGTTCGAACTCTCATTTTATCTTCTACAGGGAGTTGAGTTAATTGCAGGCGCGATGAACCTCTACCTGTTAATGAAGAATGCGACATCGGGCAGGCGGTTAACGGCAAACAAGAGACGCTATGCTTAGAGAGTCTGAACATTAACAATTGAGCACTAGCCGCCCGGGTAACACCCAAAGCAGTGGATGAACAAGCTCCTTTGTATCCGTTTGTATCAAACAGGTCAAAGCGGCTACAATTTGCCAAGGAAGTTAACACCCTTATTACATTAAGGTGATAACACTTCATTTGGTAAAGGGGATCCACCATGAAAAACGTATTGACTGTTTTGAGTCTCTGTATCGCGACGGCATTACCGCATGTAGCCGTTGCCGGGGCTCAGTCCGGGAGTCAGTTCAATGAATGGCAAAAACTTGCCAACAGAGACGATCTTAAACAGATAAATAGCCTGGCGCTTTCCAGTCAACAGCTGAGCACGAATATCGCCGCATTGAACCAGATACTGCTGGCAAGCCGCGACCCCGTTATTGTGACTCTACCTCTGCCCGATGGTAATTTTGCCGACTTTGAGCTGAAACCTTCAGCCATAGTGGAGCGAGGACTGGATGAAAAATATCCTAATATCAAAACTTTCAGCGGTCATGAGTTGGGTAATCCGGATAATCACGGCCGCTTCGATATTACCCCTCAGGGATTTCATGGCCTGTTCAGATACGGCAAGGAAACCGTGTTTATCGACCCTCAATACCGGGACAGTGATGCTCGCTACATCAGCTACTTTCGCAAAGATGCCATCCCGCTGGACCAGGCCAATATGCCCAAGCGATTACCGCCGAAGGTAAGGGACAAGCGCCAACAGGCATTAACCGACCATGCCCACAGAGATACGGCTATGGTTTCCCAGACTATGGCTTCCCAAGCTATGATTTCCCAAGCGATGGCTTCCCGAAATAAGGACGCACAGGCTCAGGCGACGCAACTGAAAACCTACCGGATAGCCATCTCGGCTACCGGGGAGTACACCCAGTTCCATGGCGGGACTAAGGAAAAGGGCCTTGCCGCTGTCATCACTATGCTCAACCGGGTTAACGATGTTTATCAGACCGATCTGGCGGTGAAGTTAGAGCTGGTAGCCAACAATGACTCGCTGATTTTTGTCGACCCTAACTCCGACCCCTTCGAAAACACTGATGCCGATGGCGAAGCCAACACAGGGATCATAGATAATGCGATAGGCAACACCAGTTACGATGTCGGCCATGTTGTCGGCACAGGTGGTGGCGGATTGGCGGCGCTTGGAGTCATCTGCGATGCTACAGCTAAAGGTGACGGTGTAACTGGTAGCCCAAGTCCCACAGGCGATGCATTTAATATCGACTACGTCGCCCATGAGTTAGGTCATCAGTTTGGCGCCGATCATACTTTCAATAGCTTGACCGACTCCTGCGATGGTAACCGAGCCGATACCAGTGCATATGAACCGGGAAGTGGTTCAACGGTCATGAGTTATGCGGGGATCTGTGGTCAACAAAACCTACAGGACAACTCTAATCCCTATTTCCATTCACACTCGATAGATGTCATACAGGCCCATATCACCACGGGCAGTGGCAGCAGCTGTGCACAAGTCAGTACGACGTCGAATACAAATCCAGAGGTCAACGCAGGAACCGACTATACCATCCCCGCACGCACACCGTTTATGTTGACGGGTAGCGCAACCGATGCCGACGGTGACACTCTATCCTATGATTGGCAGCAATATGACTTAGGGCCAGCCAGCGCCAGCGCTGCCGAGCAGGTCGATGACGGTAAACGCCCTCTGTTCAGGGTATGGAACCCGACAAGTCTTCCCAGCCGCACCTTCCCGAGACTCGAGGATGTTCTGCTCAATAAGCTCACCATAGGCGAAAGCTATCCAAAGACAACCCGTGAACTCAACTTTCGTTTGGTAGTGAGAGATGGTAACCAGGGCTTATCGAGAGATTCGATGAAAGTCAGCGTGATCGACACAAATCAAGCCTTCGCCGTTATCGAGCCCGCCGCTGGTACCGGCTGGGCCAATAGCAGTCAGGTAGTCACCTGGAATGTCGCCAATACCGCTTCGGCGCCGATATCATGCGCTAAGGTGAACATCCAGCTTTCAACCAACGGCGGCAACAGCTTCGATACCGACTTAGCGATGGGCGTCGATAACGACGGCAGTCATGAGGTAAGTCTGCCTCAAATCACCTCGAATAGCGCCCGTGTTAAACTCTCCTGTGCTGGTAATATCTTCTTTGCGGTCAATAACGGCAACTTCTCTGTTGCAGCGGGGACAAGCGAGCAGAGCATCAAGATCACCGGTCTTAAGGCTCCCCTCACCATGGAGGAGGATGGCGAGCTGACACTGTCGACCGATATGTACCAATATGAGGGACTCACGGCGACCAGCCTTACCCTGCAAGCCGGCAGTAACTACCAGATAGACGGTACAAGTGTTTCACCGACTGCCGACTTTAATGGTGAGTTATCTGTCCTTGTCATCGCTCACAGTGGCAACATTGCAAGTGAGGCTTTTCCGACACTTATCAGCGTCTCGGCCATTAACGATGCGCCCAAGGCGGTCAATGATACCGCTAGTGTAAACCAGGACTCATCGAACAATATTATCGACCCTTTAAGCAATGACAGTGATATTGATACAGGCGACCAACTCACCCTATTGAGCCTCAACTATACGGGTCAAGGAACGGCGAGCATCGTTAATAACAAGATAAGCTACACACCAGCGACTGGTTTCTCAGGCACAGAAACTATCGCTTACACCCTGCAGGACTCAAAGCAGGCCAGCGCCAGTGCAGTCATCACCATCACAGTCAATGCCACGGACACTGGAGGAGGAACCGGAGGCGGCAGTGGAGGTGAGACAAGTGGTTCATCCGGCGGTGCCTTAGGATTTTGGTTATTTATCTTACTTCCATTGCTTGGCGCAAGAAGCTTAAGGAGCAGAGACCTATGAACAGAGTCAGCGATTACTTACTCATTGCGTTAACCATATTGTTTATGTCGACCATGCTTAGCGGGTGTAACAATACTGACGGCTCTGACTCGAACATAGACCCGACAGAGGCTAAGGTCGCAGAAGCGGTAAAGGAGGCTCAACTCCTTGGCGACTTAAGGCTTTATGCCACCACGGGGCGAAGAGCGACCCTGCCGGGGATAGCTCAAGATGAGAGTGAACAGGCCAAGACCCTATGTGGAGTACAATACATGACAGGTACGGGGGATGCGATATCGACCACAGAGCAGAGAGAAAAACGTAAACATCTCATCGACTTTATGACATCTTATAATCGAGTTATATTTGAGATGTGTAAGAAGCGTGCGGACTAACCTAGACTGAGATGGGCCCCGTAGCGATACGGGGCTCCCCCGGAGAGATTAATGAAAGATAAATTATCCGTGCTACTTATCGATGATGATATCGAGTTATGTGAGCTTATCCGTGACTATCTGATCCAAAACGATTACCGGGTCAGTGTGCTTAACGATGGTCTCAACGCCGCGAAGGAGATCCTCAGTCAGGAGCCACACATAGTCATTCTCGATCTTATGCTCCCCCACGTCGATGGGCTCACCATATGCAAACAGGTCAGAGAGGAGTTCCACGGTTCGATAATCATGTTGACGGCACTCGATGATGATATCGATGAGGTCACCGGCCTCGAGGTCGGCGCCGATGACTATCTGGCAAAACCCGTTAAACCCAGAGTGTTACTCGCTCATATCAGGGCGCAACTCAGACACCTTGAGAAGCACAAGAAACGTCAGGAGCTGGAAAGCATACAATTTGGCAATCAATGCTTCGTGCTCAATCCGGCAAACAGAACGGTCAGCATCGACCACCAGCCAATCGAACTCACCGGCGCCGAGTACGATGTGCTGTTGCAATTAGCCATACACTGCGGTGAGATAGTCAGCCGGGACGCACTACATAAAACCATCTTCAATTTTGAATATGATGGTATTGAGCGCTCGATAGACCTGCGCATATCCAGGCTAAGAAATAAATTAAACCAACATGCCGAATCGGGGAATATTATCCAGACGGTCAGAAACAAAGGATACCTGCTTGCGAGATGATAATGACTAAACCGATTCGTGCGGCGCTGGCGTTATCAATCAGCTTCAGTATTGCAGCCTTGCTGAGTCAGGCTATCTTCTATGACACCATAGACAGACTCGCCATGAGTACCTTCAATGACAACCTGCTTGAGTACCAAACTCAAATCAAAGACCGCATTGAAAACTCCAAGCCAAATCTATGGCAACAACAGGCAGCGCGGCTCTCCGATGAGTTAAACACCCCCGTCTATCTCGATAAACGCGATCAGGACAACTTCACTCAGGATATCCTGGAACAGCTTGACTCAGAGATAGGTGTTAACGGTATCATCGACCCCGATATGGGACTCATCTACTACCCGATATCCCGAGAGTACGCGTTAACCGTCGGCCCGTTCGATGACGTGACCTTGGCCTATGCGGCAGAAATATTCACCTGGTTATTTGCCCTACTCACCGCAATCGCAACCTTTACCCTGTTAGATTATCAGGATCGAAAAGCGCTCAAGCGCCTCAGTGACTCGCTATCTATCGGAGATAAATCTTCTGCCACGCAACTAAGTATCTCCTCACTGCAGGCCCAGGCAGAGCTGATGTCGGACACGAATCGGCAAAAATCGACCGCGCTCGATCAATTACTCATCACACAGAGAGATCTTCTCCACGGGGTCGCTCATGAGTTCAGGAGTCCTCTGGCTCGTATGGAGTTCGCCATAGAGCTGCTCGAAGAGGCCGATGATGATAAGCGCTCACAGCTTAAGGGGCAGCTCGAGCGCTCGATTAAGGAGCTCGATGAACTGGTTAAACAGGTGTTGCGTTACTCTCGCCTTCAACACGATGGCGCGGAGCTGGAGTTGAGTTCAATAGCTACCCGAGAACTTATCGAACGCTCGGTTGAGAAAGTGCAACATTTCTATCCTAACATCCAATTTAACATCGATGATGAGACTCAGAGTCAGTTAAGATGCGACATTAAATTGATGGTGATAGCCCTGTCGAACATTTTAAGAAATGCGGGGCGCTTCGCTTACTCCAGATGCTTGATCTCGGTAGAAAACCACAATAACGCATTAACCATCAGCATTCAGGATGATGGATCCGGGCTCGCCCCCGGCAAGAAGAAGCAGATATTTGAGCCGTTTACCCGTCTCGATCCCAGTCGCTCCCGTGACTCCGGTGGCTATGGATTAGGCCTCGCGATAGTGCAGTCGATTGTCCATAAGCATGATGGCAGCATCACAGTAGAAGATGCACCGATAGGTGGGGCAAACTTTATCATCACACTTGGAAGCTCTATTTCACAATAACCAGACCCACAATACCTCTTCTAATCTTGATATAATCACAGCGCAGATGAGTGGCGACACTAACGAATACAGATAACAAAGAGAGCCGATGAAGAGATGAGCACAAAATTTTCCAAGCCACCAAGACACAGAGGCTCTCTTGGCTTGCTACTTATTTTAGCTTTCTCGATGCTTGTCGGCATCGGCCTGTTTCAAAAAATGTTGCCCTATCAGATAGCCCCCTTCTACCTTATCGTCAGCGGCTTCACCTTTATCGCTTATGGCCTGGATAAGTCCGCAGCACGCAAGGGAAACTGGCGCACCAAAGAGAGCACACTTCAGCTGATGGCGCTTATTGGTGGTTGGCCCGGAGCGCTGCTGGCTCAGAGATGGCTGAGGCATAAATCTCAGAAGGTGAGTTTTCGAATCACCCTCTGGCTAATGATAGCGATAAACATCTCAATATTAATGTGGATAGTTTCACCCGGCGGACAGGCGCTTATAAATAAACTCAATACCCTATGATATTTGAGAGCATAAAAGAAATGCCTAAAAGGACATAACAGCTTCCCTGATAGTTTATGGTTAAACCGAGTGTTAACTCATTAAACTATAATCGATTTAATATAAGAGTAAGATTTATTCTCCAAACAGCCTTAATTATTAATCGCAGCTAAGTGCCAATTTACCTCTCACAATGGATTGGTTATGATGTTGACTGAAATCTGACTAACCGAAAATTATAATGAAAATTCTACTCGCTATTGTCGTCATCGCCGGGGTTATTTTTTACTACTTCACCTCGATGAATAATCAAAAAGTCGCACAGGAAAATATCAAGATAGGTAATGCTTTCCTCAATGAGAACAAGCTCAAAGAGGGAGTGACTACAACCGATTCAGGACTTCAGTATCAGGTATTAGCGAAAGGAGATGGCAGCAACCATCCAAAAGCGACCGATACAGTAACTGTGCATTACCATGGCACCTTGATCGATGGCACCATCTTTGACAGTTCAGTAGAGCGAGGCGAGCCCATTGCCTTCCCGCTTAACCGAGTCATTAAGGGGTGGACCGAGGGCGTTCAGTTAATGGTTATAGGTGAGAAAACCCGCTTCTTCATTCCGAGCGAGCTGGCCTACGGAAACCGCAGTACAGGTAAAATTACCGGCGGCTCGGTACTTATCTTCGATGTCGAGTTAATCAGCATAGATTAATTCGCAGCTGAATGAATAAAGCCCCTGACAGATAACTGCCCGGGGCTTTTTTATACCTTAAGCTTCATACCCGAATGGGTCATCGATAGAGTGTGCCGGCTTGGTGAACCACACAGGGCCTTGCTCAGTCATATAGAAGTGATCTTCATGACGCACACCAAACTCACCCGGGACACAGAGCATAGGCTCATTGCTGAAACACATACCGGCAGCCAGCGGCGTCTCATCGCCTCGCACAAGATAGGGCCATTCATGAATATCCAGGCCAATGCCATGACCGGTACGATGCGGCAGACCCGGCACATTATAATCGGGGCCAAACCCCGCCGCTACAAGCACATCCCTCGCGGCCTTATCGACACTAGAACAAGGGGCACCTATTCTGGCGGCTTCGAATCCGGCGATCTGCGCATCTTGCTCATACTGCCAAAGCTGACGCTGACGAGCACTCGGCGTACCGAACACAAAGGTACGGGTAATATCCGAGTTATAACCCTGTAGCTGACACCCGGTATCGATAAGAACCGTGTCATTCAGCTCCAGAGCTTTAGGAGACTTCACACCATGAGGGTACGCGCTGTCTTCACCGAACAGAACGATACAGAAATAGGAGCCCGCAGGTATGCCTACCGCCTTATGGGCCTCATTAATAAAGGTCTCAACTTCTGCAACCGTGATCCCCTCACATAAAATACGCGCCGCCGCCTTATGCACCTCCAGCGTCATATCTTTCGCACGCTGAAGCAGGCTCAGTTCGGTGTCTGATTTGATCATACGGCAGGTCGCGGTAACGCTTTTAGCATTAACGTATTCGAAATTCGAGTTCGCCTGACGTACGCCGTCAAAGATAAAAAATGCAGCCGATTCATCGATACCGACGTTACCCGCCGTGATCCCCATCTTGTTCAAGACAGAGCCAAATAACTCATAAGGACTTTCATCCTCTTGCCAGGTGTTAACCTTACCCTCGATAACCATGAAGCCTTCGAGTGTATCGACCTCAAACGCCGGGGCGATATACTCAACCGCACCGCTGGCCGGGATAATGGCGCCGACCATACGCTCACTCGCGTACCAACGTGTGCCGGTAAAATAGTATAAGTTGGTACCGGCATTGACATAGATAGCCTCAATGCCTTGAGACTTCATCAGCTCCTGAGCCTTCTTAATACGAGCTTGATATTCGCCATGACTGATAGGCTGAGTGCCTTGTGTCATATCGGTCAGTTTCGCCAACTCTTGTTCGACGGTTGAACCGCCTACACCTAAGGTCATTTGATTACCCTTTCATTTTTGTACCTGGAAAGCCCCGGGCGGCTCCAGGCTCACACCTATTTTACTCAAGAGCGGATCCGCTTATGGAGCCGCTCATGAAATCAGAACTACTTTCTAGCATAAAATATACAAAGTATCAGTAGAAAAATATTCAAACGGATAGAGGATGGGTAATTTTAGGCCAGATAGGGAGTAAATGAGTCATTGGTTAATTCTGCTGTACCGGATATTGGTGCTCGGTAGCCAATAAAGAGAAAGGCTTAACGTCTTAGCTAGAAATGTGGAATATTATTGATATCGACTCCCGATATTAGGAGTCGATGATAGGTAGAAAAGATCAATCCCTGGTTTGTGAAAGTAGCTTATTCAGGCCTCGGCACACTAAAGTTTCCATATCATGAACACGGGATACCTTTGCATGAGATAAGGGCGCGGTGAGTGACATATCATTGAGTGCGCTGATACAACCTTTGTAATAGTCGTCGCTATTCATCATGCTACCGGCAAGCCATATGCGATTAGGATTAAGCAGGTTCACGGACCAGGCAATTCCCATCCCCAGATAACTTCCGGCGCGAAACAGCTCTTTGGGTGATTTAATTCCGCGCGTCCTAACCGAACCGCCACTGGCCAGTTGCTCGAGGCTAAACTCACCTGATTCAGTCATCACCCGGCAATGCCCCAACTCACCCGCCACCCCGGATGCCCCGGTAAAAGGCTTACCATTCATGGCAATTGACATCCCTATGCCACTGCCACTCATGATTAGCAGCTCACATTGATGTTTAGGGTCACATATCGCCTGCATTCCGGCATCGATATCATTAGAGATTAATATCTGTTTAGCCCGACTCTTAAGATCGAGCTGAGATAAGCCATTCAGGCTCGGCAGAGATTTACTCGAAAGCAAGCGGTTATCTTGAACCAGTCCGGGTAGGGCAATCGCCAGCCCATACTCGCTAAACCCATAATCTGACTCAAGCTCCCTTAGCTGCCTGTTCAGACTCTCAACATTAAACCCTTCGCCCGTTGCAATTTTATACTGCTCGACTCGACCATCAAGATGCATCTCAAATAATGCTGTGGTACCACCGATATCGACCGTTATTGTTTGCATTAACTGCTCCACAGCTCTCTTCATATTTTAAAGAGAAAAGCACACTAAATTGAAACAAAAATTCTAACATGAATTCACATTGGAAAGAGGGTCTTATTTGCTAACATCTGCTTCCAAGCGATTGCTTTGACTAAATTTCCACCAAGTCATCAACAAAAGCTGGAAGGCAATAAATGGAAGACAGATAATCAGTAATAACTCCCAGCCCAATTGATGAATGACCCATCCGGCACTCAATGAGGCGAGCGCTTGAGAACCAAAGACTAAACTGTCATTCAACGCCTGTACCTTAAATTCTTCTCCGTGAGCATAACAACGGGGTAGAAGCACGGTTCCTCCAACGAACAACAAGTTCCACCCCAAACCTAACAAGACTAATGCCAACCAATAGTTAAGAAGCTCGTTGCCCATCAAGGCAATAACTATGGTCACCAGATAGGCCATTAAACCCAGCAACATCATTTTAGATACGCCCCATCTTGCCACCAGCAACCCGGTGAACAGAGAGGGAAGGTACATGGCAATAATATGGCTCTGAATCACCCATTTAGTGTCGGCCAGAGAGTGATGTTCGATATGATGCATATGCAGAGGAGTGGCGGTCATCACGAAGCTCATCATGGCAAAACCTATGATGGCACCGGCAATCGCAACCCAGATTTGAGTGTGACTCAAAATGACCTTCAACGACCTTGGAGCGGCGTTAACCTCTTGTGTATGTATGGGGTTTAAGGTGGCGGACTCACGGTAAAACATCAGTGTAACTGCCGCCAGCAGGCAAACTAAGGTGAGAAACAGAAATGCGCCCACATAGGGTGTGGTCACCAACTCACTACCAAGCAGCGCCAGCTCCGGCCCGAGGAAAGCAGCGACCAAACCGCCGAGCAGGACTCGCGATGCCGCCTTGGCAGCTAAAGCGGGGGCTACCGCTTCCATGGCAGCGAAACGATACTGCTGCACGATAGCTCCGGCGGTGCCAAGCAACGCGCCGCTGATACAGAAGATAATAAAGTCACGCTCGCCTATCCCATAGGCCCCAATGAGGCCTGCCATTGCAGCCAAGAGCGAACCACCGATAAATACTTTTTTACGCCCGAAACGCTTCATCAGTTGAGTCACAGGTAATATGGATATCGCGACCCCCAACACCATGGAAGTGATAGGCAAAGTGGCTAAGGCCGGGCTAGGTGCCAGCTCGACTCCGATGATCCCGCCCAATAACATCATCATAGGCGCGGCGCTCATAGCAAACGCTTGTGCCAGTGTCAGCACCCAAACATTAAATGGCATTAATTAACTCCTGAAGTAAAAAATGATGCACACCTTAGCTATGAGGTAGATGACCTTAGCTAAGCGATGGATGCTTTTTCTATTACGTTAATCTAAGCGATCTGCACAGGAATGTAACAAGTTAAATGCTTCAAAGTTTACAGCTCGTCCCCTGTTCAGCTTCCCTCTCCTCCATTGAGCTGCGATAATCGGGCACATTTATCGCTCTCGACAATAACCATTACAATAAACACTGACAATGCATTCCTGAATAAATGGTCAGTGATAACCGGAGTATGTATGACACAAACTATTGCCGCTCGTCTGGACGCCGTTCGCATCGAAATGACCAAAGCCAATCTCGATGCGTTTATCATTCCCCGTGCAGACGAATACCTGGGAGAGTATGTTCCCGAGCGCAACGAGCGCATGCTCTGGATCAGTAATTTCACCGGCTCTGCGGGTATGGTTATCGTACTTAAAGAGAGCGCGGTTATTTTTGTCGATGGTCGATATACAGTCCAGGTTAAGCAACAGGTCGATGGCACACTATTTGAGTATCTTAGCCTGACAGACACACCACAAATTGAGTGGCTGACAGAAACCTTAAAGCGCGATGCCCGTGTAGGTTACGACTCTCGTCTCCATCCTCTTAGCTGGCAAAAGAGTGCTGAAAACAAATTGGCAAAGGCGCAGATAAGCTTAATCTCTGTCGATGAAAATCCTATCGATCTTCATTGGCAAAACAGACCTGCAGCCTCAACATCACCCGTCGTGCTCTTTGACGATAAGAGCGCGGGTAAGACCAGCTTGCAGAAGCGTAAGGAGATAGGCCTTGCCGTAGCCAAAGCCGGCGCAGATACCGCGCTCATCACTTCGCTCGACTCCTTCTGCTGGCTGCTGAACATTCGAGGCAGCGATGTTCCCTGCCTGCCCATCGTATTAGGCACGGCGCTACTCCATGCCAATGGTGACATGGTTCTGTTCACTGACATTAAAAAATTACCCGCTGGCATCAATGAGCATGTAGGACAAGGCGTCACCTTCTGCGACGAAGCGATGCTTAAATCAGCCCTCAATGAGTTAACGGGAACCAAACTCCTGGCAGACCCTAACTCCGCGAACGCCTGGTCACAGCTGACAGCCGAGCAGGCAGGCGCTAAATTAATTGCCGGCTTCGATCCGGTTTCACTGCCCAAGGCACAGAAAAATGAGTCAGAACTTGCCGGGATCCGAGCATGCCATATTCGCGATGGCGTCGCGGTCAGTCGCTTTCTGGCCTGGTTAGATAAGGAGGTCTTGGCCGGCAATTTCTATGATGAGGGCGTCCTGTCGGATAAGTTAGAAACCTTCCGTCTAGAAGACGAGCTCTATCGTGAGCCGAGTTTCGACACTATATCTGCGGTGGGCGGTAACGCCGCCATGTGTCACTACAACCACAATAATGGCACCCCTGCGACCATGACCAACAACAGTATCTATCTGGTCGATTCCGGCGCTCAATACCTCGATGGCACGACCGATGTCACCCGCACATTAGCCATAGGTCAGGTGAGTGATGAGCAGAAGAAGATGGTCACCTTAGTCCTTAAGGGTCATATCGCCTTAGATCAGGCGCGCTTTCCAAGGGGCACCACCGGGCAGCAACTCGATGCTTTCGCCAGACAATACCTTTGGCAACATGGCTTCGACTACGACCATGGCACCGGACACGGAGTCGGTCACTTCCTGAGTGTCCATGAAGGGCCACAGCGTGTGGCAAAAAACAGCAATGATGTCGCCCTGCTTCCCGGCATGGTTATCTCTAATGAGCCCGGCTACTATCGCGCCGATGAATTCGGCATACGCCTCGAGAACTTAGTGACGGTACGTCCCTGTGAAGCACTCGCTAACGCCGAACGTGAAATATTCGAGTTCGAGGCACTCACTATGATCCCCATGGATTCCCGACTCATAGATAAAGCATTGTTGAATGATGCAGAGATCAATTGGTTTAATGACTATCATAGCTTGGTATTCGATACCCTATCGCCATTAATGAAGGGTGAAGAGCTAGCCTGGCTGACAAACGCAACTAAAGCGATTTAATAGCAGAAAGCTATTTCGTAACAAAGGCTATTTCTTAACAGAAAGCAGTCTGGTAGCAGAAGCTACCAAAGTAAAAGCAAGACGATGGGCAGTGACGACGCCCTTCGTCCTGTCGCTTTTTGCAGTTCGACATCTCGTAAGCAAGGCTAAGAAACATACATCAAAACCAATCAAGATATTCCCGTATAGCTAAACCAGCCCGCAACCCACCTTTTCGTGCGCCTTCAACCAACGCATGATCTCGCTAAAAGGTTTTGGACGACAGATTAAGTATCCTTGCAGGCGCAGATCATCGATCTTCTCCAGATAATTGAGATCTCGTATATCTTCGACGCCCTCGGCGACCAGATCCACTCCCAATCCCTGACTGATATCCTGCAGAGATTTCAAAATGGTTTGTGCCAGCGGATCTAAGTGGATCCCCTTGACCAGACTCATATCGAGTTTGACCTCACTGATCGGCAACTTACACAACTGAGACAGGTTGGTATAACCAGTGCCGAAATCATCGATAGCAACACCAAAGTTATGCAACCGGAGTCGACTGATACTCGAGTGCTGACTCTGCTTATCAAGCACCTGATTCTCTGTGATCTCTATGGTCACCTTTGAAGGTTCGAGCTGTTTGTCTTCACAGTAGCGCATCAAGCGGTTGGGCCAGCTTCGCTGTGCTAACTGGTTGGGGGTGAGGTTTATCGAGATACTGCTACCCAAACAGGCACTCACCCGGCTTATCTCTCTCCACTCATCCATAGCCCTGGTGATGAGTTTATCGGTTAAGGTATTGAGCAAGTTATTTTCTTCGGCCAGATCGATAAAGCGGCTCGGTGAGATCAGTTGTAATTGGTCTCCCTGTTGAATGCGGCATAACACCTCGAAGCCCTTTATCTCACCGGTTTTAACATCCATCTGAGCCTGATAATAGGGAATAACCTTGTCGCAGTTAATCGCTTCCTGCAACTCCTTCACCTCCATCATCGGCTTATTAGGCACCAGCTGAACATCCATCATATACAAGCGCTCGATACATATTTTAAGCTGGGAGGCGCAGACGGGCTTCATCAGGGCACCTAACAGCCTTAATCTGGAGTTCACGACAACCTGAGAGGCGGCTTCGATTATCCGGCTTTCCATGCCCGACGCTATGATAACCCCGCCCTTGAAACCAATCTTACTCAGCCTGATTAACAGCTCTATGCCATCCATTTTAGGCATATGAAGATCGACCACGATCACCTGATAATCACCTTTATATTTGGTCAATGTCCGTAACGCCGTCTGGCCATCGCTACAGTACTCGATGCGATCCACGTTTAACTGCATAAAGTGTTTACTCAACACACGGCAAGAGCTAAGGGAATCGTCGATGATCAAGACATTAATTGTCATAACACACCCTCAACTGAGGGAAAAAAGGAAGTGAGCTAGAGTAAAAGCCATCGAGAAAATCAGGCGCTTCCGTTTGAAAACACAATAACTGTGTCATATTGCCTCCATGCAATCCAAGCTGTAAGAGTTATAAAGCCTAGACTACGAACCAAAACTGTCAAACAACTTGCACCTATAAACAACCATATCGCGAGGTTCTTAGGTTAATAAGAGCAGAATTAAACAATACCAGGATATACCTGATAGTATTTGCTGTTAAAATCGACGCAAATTTGCTATATTCCGCCGCCGTCATTTTTTGACGGCTATTGTTTATGGTAACACTGGCCTGCATGTTCGCAGGGCATTTGAATTGGTTAATACAGGAAACCCAAGATGAGATTTGAATCTTTTAGTTTTGCTCCCGAGATTTTACGTGCTATCTCAGAATGTGGTTATCAGAAAATGACGCCAGTTCAACAAGAAGCCATACCTGCGATCCGCAGAGGCATGGATGTATTAGCCAGTGCGCAAACGGGCACAGGTAAAACCGCCGCCTTCGCACTGCCTATCCTGCAGAAGATGTACGACAACCCGGCTGAGACTCAGAGATCGAATACCCGCGCCCTGATCCTGACACCGACCCGTGAACTGGCCAGCCAAATAGCCGACAATATCAATGATTACAGCAAGTACATGGAGGTTTCTGTATTAACCATCTATGGTGGTGTAAAGCTGGAGAGTCAGGCACAGAAGCTCAAACGTGGTGCAGACATCATAGTCGCCACTCCAGGCCGTTTACTCGAGCACCTTCAGGCCTGTAACTTAAACCTGTCGAATGTCGACTTTATGGTATTAGACGAAGCGGACCGTATGCTGGATATGGGCTTTGTCTCTGATATCCAGAAGATACTTCAGGCGGTAAATAAGAACCGTCAAAACTTACTCTTCTCTGCCACTTTCTCAAGCGCAGTGAAAAACCTTGCCAACGATATGTTGGTCAAGCCAAAACTTATCAGTGTCGATAGCCAAAACAGCACCGCCGACACAGTGAGTCAAGTGGTCTACCCGGTCGAGCAGCGCCGTAAGCGTGAGCTACTGTCTGAACTTATCGGCAAGAAAAACTGGCAACAAGTTCTGGTCTTTACCGCGACACGCGATGCTGCAGATAAGCTGGTAAAAGAGTTAAATCTCGACGGTATCACATCGGCAGTTGTACATGGCGAGAAGGCTCAGGGTAACCGCCGCCGAGCTCTGCGTGAATTTAAAGAGGGTAAAGTCCGCGCCTTGGTGGCCACCGAAGTTGCCGCTCGCGGCCTGGATATCCAAAATCTTGAGTATGTGGTTAACTACGACCTACCTTTCCTTGCAGAAGATTACGTTCACCGCATCGGCCGTACAGGACGTGCCGGAAAGTCAGGCGTTGCGATCTCATTAGTAAGCCGTGAGGAAGAGCGTACCCTGCACGATATCGAAAAGCTGATCGGAAGAAAAATCAACCGTATCACCATCCCGGGTTATGAAGTCGGTAGCCGTGAACTGCTCATCAAGCAACTTCAAAAACGCCGCAGCTTTGCCAAGAAACAACAAAGAGAAGATAACACCGGCGCACAGATGATCGCAGAGAAGAATCTGGGCAGCCGTAGAGTTAAAGTTAAAAACTCATCGAACAAGGCGCCTGGCAAGGTCAAGAAGATCAGATAACCTTGCTTTCATTGGTGACACCTTTTTATCTGAAAATCACCGCTTGACGGTGATTTTTTCTTAATGATACCGAGAACAAATAATGACTAGCTATAATCAGGCCATCGTTGAATTTGCTCAAGCAGGCCTGGCCGCCCTTGAAGAACGCGCATCAAAAGCGAACGTCATAAAAACTGCCGCAGCCGAGAGTCACTTTCTCTGCAGCTGGATGGCGAGCGCCTTGAAAGTGAGACAGTTTTCCAAGTTGATAGCCAAAGACTTAACTCAATGGATCCGGGATGGCAGAAGTTTAGGTGCAGGCGCACAACTTCCCTCTCTGCTGGAACGTATCGATGATCAGTATCGCGCAGCCATGAGCAACCGGCAGCTTGGACAGTCTCTCGAACTATTCCTAAGTGAATTAGAGGAAAATGACTGGATCGTGATCCTCGATGAAGAGGTCACCACTAAGTTAAAGCTCGACAGTGAAGGGGAAAATAGTCTGGTTATATCCCACGAGCAGTATGAGAGCCATATCAAGGACAAAAATGTCATTAAGCCTATCACTATGTTTGTAAGGGCTAATGAGCAGGAGCTAGCCAGAGTGGCCGCCAAACATCAGCTTCTTCTCAGTCAGGGAGATAAGAAGGCCAGCTTAATCAAACACCATAAGGCCTATCGGGTTTTTCCGAATAATGAGCAACCAGCACTGGCCCTGCTTCTTGATTAAGCAGTGCAGCTACCTGAGATATCTTCATCCATAAAAAAAGCGCCTGAGGCGCTTTTTCTATTTGAGTCTGTATCAATTCAGGCCTTGCTCCTGCTGTTCTTCCTGTCCCCCACCATTAAGCTTGCTCTTAGGGGTATCTGGTACAGATATCAGATCCGATGCCAGCGGATGGTGACCGGTTAGCAGATCGTTTAATCCCCCCTTGTCAGCATCGACCAAGCCCAACTCACGCAACATGGCATCGACAACCGGCGCATTAGCCCGATAATTGAGCGCCGCACTGGTCACTTGTTCGGCTATCCCCACCTGACCCGCTTGAACCAAAGCACCATCAGGATAACCCGAGGTAGCTGCTGCGCCGTATCCCTGCAATATCTTGATCCCTTCGATATTCTCAAGAGGTTTAACCGACTGCTTAACCACTTCGGGCAAAGCGTCTAACACGGCTAATGACTTCTGCAGTTCAATCTGTTCATCACTCAACACGTTTTCGGCTTCATGTAAGGCTTGCTTACCCGTAGCCTCGACGGCATAGACCTTCTCATCGGCTTCCGCCTGCAACATTTTAGCATCCGCCGCGGCTTTAGCTTCGATAAGAATGGCACTGGACTTATCTTCGGCCGCACGCTTCTCAGCTTCAGCCTGAACGGTGATCCCAACGGCCTCACGCTCGGCTTCTTTACGGGCGTCGATCACTTCGATCTCCTTGCTACGGTTAGCCTCAGCGACTTGACGAGTTGTGATAACCGCTTCCTCTTTCTCAACTTTCAACTTCTCGGCTTCTGCCGCCTTAGCGCGAGCAGCAGATTCCTCCTCAGATTTTTGAGCGACGGCGATCTGCTTATCTTGTTCGGCGACCTCAATATCTCTTTGTTGCTGAATGCGTGACTGCTCGATAGCTTTACGCTTCTCAATTTCGCGGGTCTCGATATCTTTAGTCTTTTCGATCTCCGCAGACTCGATAGCGCGTTCTTTAGCAATCTCAGCTTCACGCTCCTCTCGGGTTTTCTGTTCCTGCTGCTTTAAGATCTCCGCTTTTTGCTCCGCACGCTTAAAGTCCAACGCTTGTTGCTGAATCAATCGCGCTTCCTGTTCGGCCTGCTCGATAGCTAAGGACTCTTTCTCAGCATCCAGGTTTCGCATCTCAATTTTTATGCGGTTGTCTTGCTCGATATCATTGGTTTCTTTGCGCTTCTCTTCAATAATTTTCGCAAGTCGGGCACGACCTTCGGCATCGAATGCGTTATTTTCATTGAAAAACTGTAGATCTGTCTGATCGAAGCCTGTCAGTGAAACAGACTCCAGCTCCAAGCCATTTTTTTCCAGATCGTTAGCAACATTATTCTGTACCCGCTGCACAAAATCGGCCCTTTGCTCATGCATCTCAGTCATGGTCATCTCGGCGGCAACGGCGCGCAGTACATCGACAAACTTCGACTCCATCAACTTCTTCACTTCTTCGACACGTGTGGTGCGTGACCCCAAGGTCTGCGCCGCCATCGAGATCCCATCGGCACTGGGAGCGACTCTCAGGTAAAAATCGGCCCTGACATCAACACGCATCCTGTCCTTGGTGATAAGTGCATCTTTCTGCATCTTCTCGACTTCGATACGTAACGTGTTCATGTTAACTGCGATAGTTTCATGCAGCACTGGCAACACAATAGCCCCGCCATCTTTGACTATCTTCTCACCACCGAAACCAGTTCTGACAAACGCCGTCTCTTTTGAGGCGCGTCGATATAGTTTGGCGAAGATAAGCCCGATAACTAACATCCCCAGTAACACACTACCGGCTACGACAAATACGAAACTACCACCTAACGTCGATCCTATCCCCTGTATCTGATCCATTCTTCCTCCTTAAAAAATTACGTTTATTTATTTGTCATCAAAAATGATTGGTTTCTCTTTAAACCTTGGTATTCAGACCTGCGAGCTTAAAGAATCGAATGTTGAAGCTGTCCAGACACTTCCTTCCCGCCTGAGCAGTACTACCTGAGTACCTTTAGGAAACTCATGCCCCGGCATATCAGGTTCGACTAAGACGTAGTGTTTCTGTAGATGTTGATCTTTCACTAAGGCTTCGCTCGGATTGCCCTTGACCGCACACCCTAAGGTCACTGTGCCGACGCAGCCTGACAAACTGTCTATCGATATTGCGCTGGTTTCATTTTTCGGTAATATTCTGGCGAGGCCAGCCCCCAAGTAGCGACAGGAAAAGAGGGTCAAAATCAGAGCTATGGGTAAACTGATGGCCTGATGTAAAACCTGATCGGTAAATACCATAGCGAGAAAGTTACTTGTGTAACCGGCCAGCGCAAAACTCACCAAAACAAGGACAAACCAGATAAGGAGGGGGAGTCGATTCAGGCACAACCAACCGGCAACGCCGGTGAAGCCACTTACCTCAGGGTCAACATCGACGGAAAGCCAATCATCCAGCCCCCCGAGCAGACCTAAACCTAAGATTAAGGAAAAGCCTTCTAGCAGGCCTAATAAGAAAACGAGAGAGAGTGAGATTAAAAAAGGTAAATTAGCCTGAGCAAACAAGAATTCCACTATACCAGCCTCCATGCACATTACAAAAATCCATTCCACTGAAAATAAAGCATAAAATTAACATTCAGCCTTAAATTCGTTTCTTGACTATAGCAAAATACATAAGATATAGAAATCCAAATTCTCGCCGATAAGGGATGTGCCCATTCAAGTTGGCTGTTACATTAAAAGTCAGTACCATAACCTGCAAATGACCCCATAATTGAGTTGATATGACCCAGCCCAACCCAAGCCCCCATTACGACAAGCTCACAAAACATTTTCAGACAATCTCTCATTTCGAGCACCTCAGTGCTCTGGGTGACTGGGATCAGGCGACTATGATGCCGGTCGGCGGAAGCACCGCCCGGGGCGCCGCGATGGCTGAGTTAGCCAAACATATTCACGAGCTAAAAACGGCCCCATTTCTGGCTGATACACTGCAACTTGCCCGGGATGAATCCCTTAATAAGGAGCAAACCGCGAACCTGAAAGAGATGAATTATCAGTTCTTTCAGGCCAATGTGATCCCAGCGTCACTGGTTCAGGCTAAGACAGAACTCGCGTACCGATGCGAACATGCCTGGCGGGATCAGCGCAAGAACAACGACTGGCAGGGGTTCAGACCTAACCTTGAAGCCTTGATGGACCTGGTAAAAGAGGAAGCGAATATCCGCGCTGAGGCACAAGGCTTATCACCCTACGATGCCCTGTTGAATAAGTTTGAACCGGGAATGACAACAGATCGTCTCGAGTCGGTCTTTGGTCACCTTAAAAGTTGGTTACCCTCGCTGATTCAGCGAGTTCAACATGAGCAAGCCAAGGAGCACAGATTTAATATCGAATCCAGCTCAAGTCAGGCTCAGGAAGCATTGGGACGCGAGGTGATGGACTTTCTCGGGTTTGACTTTAATCAGGGTCGACTAGATGTGAGTAGCCATCCGTTTTGTGGCGGGGTACCCGGTGATGTTCGCCTGACGACCCGCTACGATGAGTCCGATTTCACCAGCGCCCTAATGGGCGTAATCCATGAAACGGGTCATGCCAGATATGAGCAGGGTCTGCCGGTTAACTGGCGAGGACAGCCAGCAGGACATGCTCGTTCGATGGCTATCCATGAGAGCCAGAGCCTGTTTTGTGAAATGCAGCTGGGTCGTGGCAACGGATTCCTCTCCCGCTTACAACCTAAAATAGCCAACCACCTGGGTAGCCAGCTCTCGACAGAGCAACTGACCAATATTTACACCCGGGTGAATCCGGGTCTGATCAGGGTCGATGCCGATGAGATCACCTACCCATGTCATATCCTGCTCAGATTCGAAGCCGAGAAGGGCTTAATCGACGGCAGTCTCAGCGTCGCCGATCTGCCTGAATTCTGGTCCGGACAGATGAACTCGCTATTAGGCATTAACACCCTAGGCAACTTTAAAGATGGCTGTATGCAGGATATTCACTGGGCAGTGGGCGAGCTTGGGTACTTCCCGAGTTACACCCTGGGAGCCATGTATGCGGCTCAGTTTCGCTTTGCCATGGAGGCGAGCTTAGGTCCGGTGGATACTCTGGTCGAACAGGGCAATATCGCTCGAATATTTGAGTGGCTGGAACAGAAAATTTGGTCAAGGGGAAGCCTGCTAAGCACAGATGAGCTGGTAAAACAGGCCACTGGCGAAACGCTGAATCCGGAATATTTCAAGCGACACCTGGAGCAAAGATATTTAAAGTAGAGTAGCTGAAATATGCTACCTGAAATAAGGTATCTGAAAGAAAGCAAAGGCCGATGAAATAACGTATTATAGCGCCATCACAACAGCTGGCGATTTTGGAAACAAGATGCATCTTCGAAGTATAACCTCTACGGATTGGAACGAGATCTTACTCATCCAGGAGGAGTGCTACCCGCAAATTGAACCGGAATCGCTCGAAGTATTGCAGAGTAAGTGGCTGGTTTCGCCTAAAACTTGCTTCGTTATAGAGTCGGATAAGCGGGTCGTCGGATATTGCCTGGCACACCCCTGGGTTGCTGGCTCTCCGCCTTCCCTGGAGCAAACTCTGGTCGCGGCACAGACATCGGATACCCTGTATCTGCATGACATAGCCCTGTCATCGAAGGCTCAGGGAAAAGGAGCCGGAAATCTGGCCTTCAGTGCCTTAGTCGAACATGCCAGAGCCCTTGCCCTCCCCTGTATATCACTGGTGGCGGTACAAGGTGCAGACAGTTACTGGCGCAAGCAGGGCTTTATCGCTCATCCGATAGCGAAGAGCCTAGAGAGCTACACCCCGGATGCCTGCTATATGGTATTGCCGCTAAGCTCTTAAACCCGAACTTAAAATTTAGCTGTTAAGGTTAATCTCACCCTTAATCGATACAATACACACATCAGAGAGTTCATTTTGAACACTCAATTAAAGAACTCATATTAGAGAACTAGTATTAGAAATACTCATATCAGAGAACTAGTATTAAACAATTTATTTAGAGAATATATTATGGCTCGTAGAATCACCTACAAATTTAAGAAACAAGCGAAAGAGATCAACTTCGCCTATGACAAATTCAATAATATCCATGAGGCTGTCGCTGCAGCGGAAGGGATAGATCTCACCAACTATCATATGATGGAACAGCAGGTGATGATGACCTCTAAAGGAAAGTCTGCAATGAGAGACTTCAGGGATAACGAGTTTGCCAAAATGGGATTTAGCGATATCTACTACATTAAAGACGATCCTAAAGAAAAGTCATAGATCGACCTTCTAGCCCATAGTTCTAGTCCATTATATTAGATAGCCATTTATATCTGTCATTTTAATAACTGGATTAACAACCCAAGATCTCAATTGAAGTTAAGAGAGTACAATGAAAGAAAGCTCAATGCCCAATAGCGAACACGCTAATTTTCCCCGTGCGAGTTTCTTCCGTCGTTTCGGCACCATCGTCTACGATCTCCTGCTCGCCGTCGCCGTTTACATGATAGCCGGAGCCATAGGCTTTGGGGTGTTTACCGCCCTCACCTCGGCAGGTCTGATTGAAATGGGAAACTTTGAACATGTTTCAGACCTACTTAATGGTACACCTCTATATAAAGGCATCTATCAATTCTGGATAGCACTGTGCGTGGGTTTGTTCTACATCGCCTTTTGGAGTTATGGTGGCCAAACCTTAGGCATGCGCGCCTGGAGACTTAAGGTCCAGCATCCTAACGGCCAGAGTCTGAGCGTTATCACCGCCGCTGCCAGGTTGGTATGGTCACTACTTGGTATAGGTAATCTGTGGATCTTAATCAACGGCGATAAGCTCGCCCTTCAGGATATGATGACGCGCTCAGAAGTGGTGGTACTGTCGAAGGAAGCCAACCAGATGCGTAACTGGCACGGGGTTTAATAGCAGCTGCGAGCTCAAGACAAGGCTAAGAAAGTTTCGAGTTCCGAGTTAAAAACTTTCGAGTTAAAAACAAAGCAGATAAGACGGTCTTCGGCCTATCACTTCGTGGACGGCTACGCCTATTCGACGAGCTGCGCTCTATTGGATAAAGACAAGCTGCTAGAATCTCCTAGGAAAACAACTCGAAAAACATTCAGCTATGCCTCTTTCCAGGAGGCATGCAACGCTGGTGTCAATTAACTCACGAAGTGAGTGTCGTCTTAGATTAAATACCAATCGGTATAAGAAAGTGGTCAACTCAGAGTTATTTTTGGCTGCATAATTCAAGGCGAAAGAGTGAGGGAATGGTGATCCCTTTTGAACTCATTCAACACAGAAGTAGGCTGCCAAAAACACTCCTAAAAGGCGAGTTTTAGCGCTTCCGATACGGCGTTAACGAGCTTAAACGTAGAATAAAGCTTTGCTGGCGCCTATTAGCTCATGCAATGAGCGTCCCAGGAAGTAAGTAACTCGTATCCTATTTCCTAATAAAGTAGACGGCTCCGGCACTGAATATCACCGCGGGCATTCCGGCACCGATAAATGCAGGCAGACCGTAGACTAAGGTTAGCGGGCCAAATATCTCACTACTGATATAGAAGCTGAATCCCGCGATAACCCCTAACAGCACCCGGGCTCCCATGGTCACGGTTCTCAGTGGACCGAAGACGAAAGAGAGGGCAACTAACATCATCACCGCGACGGTTACCGGCTGCAGCATTTTACGCCACAGTGCCAATTCGTAACGGGCAGAATCCTGATTATTAACCTTGAGGTAATCCAGATAGTCCATCAGCCCTTGGATAGAGAGCGCTTCAGGCTTAACCGAAACCACACTCAATTTATCCGGAGTCAGGGTCGACTCCCAACGGTAGAGGGTTAGGTCGGTGAGTGTCACCTTATCTTCGGTAAGATCGGTCTGCCTCACGTCAACTAAGCGCCAATGGTCTTTAGAGTAGACACCATGTTCGGCATGAATAGTACGCACTAAAGAGAGCGTCTCATCGAACTCATACAAGGTGATGTTATTTAGATTATTGATATCTTCGACTTCGCCGATATTTACAAACAGGTCGCCATCTTTCGCCCAGATCCCACGACTGGATTTAATCAGGCTGCCGCCGGAAATCTTCGTTGCCTGCAACTCGTTGGCTTTTTGCTCAGCAACCGGAGCTCCCCACTCACCCAACGCCATAATTAACAGCATCAGAGGTACTGCGGTCTTCATCGCCGACAAGGTAATTTGCCAACGAGATAAACCCGAAGATTGCATCACGACCAACTCAGAGTTGGATGCCAGCATTCCCATGCCAATCAAGGCACCCAGCAGCACTCCCAGAGGGAAAAACATCTCCAGATCTCTGGGAATAAGGAACAATACATAAATACCGGCATCGAGCATGGTGTAGCTCCCGCGCCCGACCACACGTAGCTGGTCCACCCATTTAATGATGCCCGAAAGCCCGGTAAGAATAAGCAAACACAGGGCTGAGGTGCTGACTATGGTTCTGGCAATATAGAGATCTAAAATCCTCACGCTGCCACCTTCTTACGCTTAAACATGCCCGATATTTTCGCTCCCGATGGCCGCTCCTTGCCCAAGAGCAATATCCCCAGGAACAGGGCCGAGGCATGTATCCACCACATACCGAGATATGCTGGCACCACGCCATCCTCTAAGGCTTTTCGACCGGCTATCATTAACCCGAAATACCCAAGGTAGAGTAAGATTGCCGGGAACATCTTGGCAAATTTGCCCTGGCGAACATTAACTCGCGCCATAGGTACTGCAATCAGTGTCATTAAGGGGATAGCCAGTGGTATAGCTAATCGCCAATGAAACTCGGCCGTCGCCTCAGGGCCATCTATGGCCATCAGATCTTTAATCGGCAGTGCTGAGAGCTTACGTCGACGCTCGTCAACTTCTTGCTCCTTAATCTGCATCTGGTAGCCACCGAACTCAACTACCTGAAAATCGACCTTCTTAGGCGTGCCCTGGTACTGCACACCATCATTAAGTTGTAAGCGTTGTCCACCTGAGCTGTCTTCGACAACACTGCCCCCTTTAGCCATCACGATATTACTCTGTCCCGATTCATCTTCAGGATCGGGAAGTTGAGCAACGAAGACCTTATCGAGTTGATTATCTCTGTCTATTCGCTCGACGAACAATACGGCTCTGCCATTAGGGCTGGTCTGGAATCGACCTTGGGTAATTGCTGCAAGTCCGGCTTCAGACTGAGCCGATTCCAGCACCTGATTCTGTTTCTCTTCGGCCCAAGGCGTCACAAAAACGGACAGGTAACCGGTGAAGAGCATATTGATCACGGCCAGCAAGAGAGTGACTCGGGTAATGTACCATTCACTAACGCCCACACCGTGAAGTACCACCATCTCACTTTCGGCGTACATTCGCCCATGAGCCATTAATATTCCTAAAAATAAGCTCAAAGGCAGGACTAAGACTGCAAGGTAGGGAAGATTGAGTCCCAACAGGGTCATGACGAGAGAGGCTGGAAATTCGCCATCTGAAGCATTTGCGAGCACTCGAACAAAGTGTTGGCTAATAAAAATAGCCAGAAGCACGAAAAGCACCGCTATTTGTGCCTTAAAAACTTCTCTAATCAAATATCTAAATACAATCACAGGCTGGATCCGGTCTCTAAACTTATAATTATGCTGGTGTCAGTCAAACTTTCATGTAGACTGTCTACTTTTGGTAGTTTTGTGACCAGCCATGAACTAAAAATGGCGAAAAAACACCTAAAAAACAGACTTTGGTGTACCAATTTTAGGCCCGTTTTGGGCGCAAGCAGACATTATCTAATAAATATTAAAATTTGTCTTTAAGAATCTAGGAGAGCTCATGGAGTTTAGCGTTAAGAGCGGTAGTCCAGAAAAACAACGTTCGGCCTGTATTGTGGTTGGCGTGTATGAACCTCGACGTCTGTCTGGTATTGCTGAGCAGCTTGATAAAATAAGTGACGGCTATATCAGTAATTTACTTCGTCGTGGTGATCTGGAAGGAAAGCCTGGGCAGATGCTACTTTTGCATCATGTACCAAACGTACTAAGTGAGCGAGTATTACTTGTTGGCTGCGGAAAAGAGCGAGAGTTGGATGAGCGCCAATACAAGCAGATCATCACTAAAACTATCAAGACTCTGAACGAAACCGGCTCGATGGAAGCCGTTTGTTTTCTGACAGAGTTGCATGTAAAAGGCCGTGACACTTATTGGAAGGTGCGTGAGGCAGTAGAAACGACTCAAAACAGTCTCTACAGCTTCGATGCCCTTAAAAGTACCAAAGGTGAGACTCGCCGTCCGCTGCGTAAACTGGTATTTAATGTACCGACACGTCGTGAACTGACCGTTGGCGAACGTGCTATCGAACATGGAATGGCTGTTTCTGCCGGTATGCGTCTGTGCCGCGATGTGGCCAACATGCCACCAAACATCTGTAACCCGGCTTACCTCGCTTCTCAGGCTCGTCAAATAGGCGAAACCAGTGAAGAGCTTACCGTAACCACGGTTGGCGAAGAGCAGATGGCAAAACTAGGTATGAACTCTTACCTGGCAGTTGGCCGTGGCAGTGATAACGAATCTGTTATGACTGTTATGGAGTACAAGGGTGCCATCGACAATACCGAGAAGCCGATCGTCTTGGTAGGTAAAGGTTTAACCTTCGACTCGGGTGGTATTTCACTTAAGCCAGGCGAAGGCATGGACGAAATGAAATATGACATGGGTGGCGCTGCCGGCGTTATCGGTGCGATGAAAGCCCTGTGTGAGATGAAGTTGCCGATTAATGTTGTGGGTATTCTTGCCGGCTGTGAAAACATGCCATCGAGCAACGCATACCGCCCCGGTGATATCCTCACTACTATGTCAGGCCAGACTGTCGAAGTGCTAAACACAGATGCCGAAGGTCGCTTAGTCTTATGTGACGTCTTAACTTATGTTGAGCGTTTCGATCCAGAATTAGTGGTCGATACCGCAACCTTAACCGGTGCTTGTGTCATTGCTCTGGGTAAGCACGCATCGGGTCTGTTCTCAGGACATAACCCACTTGCACACGAGCTGTTAAATGCCGGTGAGCAAAGCGGTGACCGCGCATGGCGCATGCCATTGTGGGATGAGTACCAGGAGCATTTAGAGAGCCCGTTTGCCGATATGACCAACCTTGGCGGTCGTCCCGCAGGTTCTATCACGGCGGCTTGCTTCCTGTCTCGCTTCACTAAGAAGTACAACTGGGCACATATCGATGTCGCTGGTACGGCATGGAACAGTGGTGCCAATAAAGGCTCTACCGGACGTCCGGTACCTTTGTTAACTCAGTTCCTGATCAACCGAGCGGGTGTTGAGCAAGGCGACTAAACGATTGCAGAGTCCGGCACCGTTATTCGGTAAAACCAGGCTCTAAGCAGACAATCAGTTTAATTTAATAAAAAGGTGAAGCACAAACGCTTCACCTTTTTTGTTTACCTAGGTTTCCCGCTGGGCATCAAGAACAATAAGCCCTATGAGTTGCAGCTCTAGTCGTTCTCATAAACGTCCTTCACGCTTAAGCCGTTTGTGCACGGACTTATGGTACCAGGAAGACAACACAGGACGTATCAGACTGAGCCCCATAAGCCAGGCCAAGGGTTTCAACACGGGCACTTTTTGCATCAGTACGATATATGCATCCAGCTCGGATAATACTCTTGGCTGGTCCGGTAAGGCTAAACCTGAGTCAGGCTCTGTGCCACCCGTTCCCCAGCTCTCCTTCGGCTTCCCCATGCTCTCATCCGCGCCAATAATCAGATGCAACTCAGTCAACGCCTTATGGGGGTCTATCCCCCAACGCTTTAGTTGCTCATCCTCGCCTGTGATATCGAACCAGCTCACCCCTTCGGCCTGGCCTCTTGCCAGACGTAGATAGCTATCCCGGTCTTTAATACAGCGGGGACAGGCACCATCATAAAGCACACAAATTTTAGCCGGACTCGTCTTCATAATTAAATTTTAGATGAAACCAGCTTATTTGCAGCATGTCATAAAAGGCCCCAGCTACCGACAGAAGTCACATACACTGGTCGCTAGCCGCGATTAAGACTCTTGAATTATCCTGTATGTGTTTATTTCGCTTACTCTGACTGCGCCCTTGCGCGTACCTATCGGCGATAGTGACCCAGTTGTTCTACCCTACGCCCTTTCGATATCGAAAGAGATCACCTGCTTAATGGAGTCACAACCCAATGCCAACATGATTAATCTGTCTATCCCGAGCGCAACACCAGAACAGGGTTCCAACCCATGTTCCAGAGCTGAGATCAAATGAGAATCTATGCTGACCGATGGTAAGCCCATCGACTGACGCTTTAGATTATCCTGCTTAAATCTATGCGCTTGTTCTGCGGCATCGGTTAGTTCATTAAACCCGTTTGCTAACTCCATATTTTGGTAGTACAGCTCAAATCTCTCTGCTACCCGGCTGTCGCTGGAGCAAATATTGGCAAGCGAAGCTTGGGAGGCTGGAAAATCATATACAAAACAGGGGGCTTTCTGGCCTATATTCGGTTCCACCTGAGTGCAGAATAATAGCTGCAACAGGGTGTCCTTATCGGTTTCGGTTTCGCTGATGTTAGCAAATCCATGTTTGCTGCATACCGCCTTAAGCTCCTCCAGTGATGCAACCAAAGGATCCACTCCCAAATGTAATTCAAATACCTCTTGATAAGTGAACTTTTCGGCGGGTAGACAAACTAATATATGCTGCATTAGGCGGTCAATTTCATCCATTAACTGAAAATGATCGAAGCCCGGACGATACCATTCAAGCATGGTGAATTCCGGGTTATGGTGCCGACCCGATTCCTCATTACGAAACGCTTTGCTGATTTGAAATATTGCCCCACTCCCTGCAGCCAGTAGTCGTTTCATGGCGTATTCAGGTGATGTCTGTAGATACAGAGGAACACCATTGGCAAACCCCGGGCCGACAAATTGAGTTGCAAAGCTCGCCAAATGGACGTCTGTAACACTGGCTTGAGATAAGCTGGGAGTTTCCACCTCGAGTACATCAGCCTGATGAAAAAAAGCTCTGATCGCAGTTAGTATTTCGGCTCTTTTACGTAGATTTGCGATGCTAGCACTCGGCTGCCACATAGGTTGAGTCATGATATATTCCACTTATACCAATTATACTAAATATGTTGTCAATTCAGAGGTGCTCAAACATTTCAATTCAAGGCGCATTGATGAAAGAATGGTTATTCCCTTTTAAGTCAATGCAAAGCAGAAGTGGAATGTTTGAGAGCCTCCCGTAGGGCGGGTGTAGTTCAAAGCAAAGGGCAAAGCACTGCATACTACGTTGGATGATTTAGATATAGAATAACTATTAGCTTCAATCATCCGCCTTGCCTTCAGCACTTTGAATTCCCGCTGAATGAACAGATATTTGGTATAATTGGTATTATTACAAAAAATCCCAGCATAAATACCCTTAAGTACTCATACTGGGACAATACAACTTTCTGTTTTACTTAGTTACACGAGCAACATATTCGCCGCTACGGGTATCGACACGAATAACATCACCAATTTGAATAAACAGCGGCACACGTACTAAAGCTCCCGTCACCAAGTTGGCCGGTTTTCCGCCCGTTCCCGCCGTATCGCCCTTAAGACCAGGGTCAGTTTCAGCCACTTCTAACTCGACAAAGTTAGGTGGTGTTACGGCAATTGGTCTTTCATTCCATAGCGTTAATGTGTATATCTGGCTTTCAACTAACCATTTCACGCAATCACCCATTGCTTTTTCATCGGCAGCAAGTTGTTCGAAGGTGTCATTATTCATGAAATGCCAAAACTCACCATCTGCATACAGATAGGCTAACTCTGGGTCGGTAACATCAGCCGCTTCAACCGTCTCACCTGACTTAAAGGTCTTCTCAATCACTTTACCTGACAGAAGTCTACGGATCTTTACCCGGTTAAATGACTGACCTTTGCCGGATTTAACTACCTCGTTTTCAATAATGCTACAAGGTTCGCCATCCAACATAAATTTAAGGCCACCCCTGAAATCGTTAGTGCTATAATTAGCCATCTTATCCTCATTTATAAAATATCGGCACTCTATCCTGATGATACAAAGTATCGCCCCAACTTTGCAGTCCTGCTGGCAAAAAGAATTGGCTATGGCCGTAAGTAAGCCTGAAACATTGCTAAAAATCTTGTCAATCGAGCCTTCTTATTTCAATTCCAGCGATTTTGACGCACGAAAATTGTTTCCAGTTAAGGTCCCTCTTCCCTTTATCAATAAGATGGAAAAAGGAAACCCTAACGATCCTTTGCTTTTACAGGTCATGCCTGTACGCCAAGAGTTTCTCAAGGTGGCGGGATTTTATCAAGATCCGCTGCAAGAGCAAAGCAATCAACGACCAGGATTACTACATAAATATAAGTCCCGGGTGCTCATTCTGTTCCGGACTGGATGTGCGATAAATTGTCGATACTGCTTCAGGCGACATTTTCCATATAAAAACAACCACCTGAACAAGCAGTCTCTATTGGAAACTCTCGACTACATCGCCAATGACAATAACATCAATGAAGTTATCCTCAGTGGTGGTGATCCCTTGATGGCTAATGATGACGCCATTGAGTGGTTTGTCGATCGGCTAGAAAAAATTCCGCGTATAATACGCTTACGACTCCATACCCGTCTACCAGTGGTGATTCCTAACCGAATTACTGAACAGCTATGTCAACGTCTGTCCAGATCAAGGTTGCAGATTGTGATGGTAACTCATATCAATCATGGCAATGAAATAGATCAAGTGCTGACAGAAAAATTAACTCAGCTAAAAAATGCAGGGGTAACTCTTCTAAATCAGGCTGTATTGCTAAAAGGTATCAATGATAGCTGCCAAGCTCAGGTTGATTTAAGTGAATCACTGTTTGCAGCGGGTATCTTACCCTACTACCTGCACTTACTGGACAAGGTTGAAGGAGCAAGCCACTTTCATATTGAAGATAATGAGGCTAGCCAATTAATGCATCAGATGCTAATTGAGTTGCCAGGATTCCTGGTACCAAAGTTGGTACGAGAAAGCGGCGGTATGCAGAGCAAGACACCTATTGATTTGCATTTAGACTAGCAGGTGTTTTTGTAACATAGGCTCTCGCACTACAGTCACACTATGCAGATAACTGGCGTACGTCAGAGTTGGTAGCAGTAAATGCAACTCCAGCAGAAAAGAGTGATGCACTATCAATGCATCACCTTGTTTTTTTTAGAAAAATATCGAACGGTTACCGTTTAGATATCGATAACCTCAACGAAAATCAAAATTACAGCAGTTATGAGTTAACAAAAGGCGACTCATTAATGCAATTCTGAGAACAGCCCTGACAAGAAGGACTTCTCACAGTAATGGCACTTCAACTTTATATCGGATTTCGCTTGCTTAATATCGAAACGGCTATCGACGGGTTCGTTTAGACTAATACAGTTGCTATTAGGGCATGTAAACACCCCTGTGATGCGTTCTGGTATAGCAACCTTAAACTTCTTAACGACTTCAAAGTTTTCAATGACATTAATGGTGGCTTTAGGTGCAAATAAAGCTAACTGATTCGCCTGATTCTGATCAAATACCGTATTTTCAATCTTGATCAAATCTTTACAGCTCCCATCATGACTCGGTAGGTTCAAACCTATACTGATGCGCTGTAACCCTTCTGACAGCTCAAAAAACTTCAATATCTTAATACCCTGACCAGGTGAGATATGATCAATGACGGTACCATGCTCTATCGCTTCAACTGTTAATTGCTTCTTCATTACTGGTCTCCAAACTTATTGGTCAACACCAAAGCAAGCAAAGCTTGACGGGCATATACACCATTTTCAGCTTGTTGGAAATAATAGGCATAAGGCGTGTTATCTACGTCTGTTGTTATCTCATCTACCCTAGGTAGTGGGTGCAATACCCTGAGGTTATCCTTCACTCCTTCGAGCATCTCTGCGGTCAAGATAAAACTCGACTTCATATGCTGATACTCGGTCTCATCAAAACGTTCCTTTTGAACGCGCGTCATATAAAGAATATCTAAACTGTTCACGATAGGGTCTAACGTATCGTGTATCGTATATTTACAACCAGCCGCATCGAGCTCATCAATAATGTAATCAGGCATAGACAGGACACTCGGAGCGATAAAGTGAAACTCACAATTAAACAGCGCCAAAGCCTGCGTTAATGAGTGGACTGTGCGTCCATATTTAAGATCGCCAACAAAAGCCACCTGAAGTTTATCTAGGGTTCCCTGTGTCTCGTAGATAGTGAAGAGGTCGAGTAGAGTCTGAGTTGGATGCTGGTTAGAACCATCCCCACCATTAATAACCGGTACCGAGGAAAACTCACTTGCGAGTCTAGCCGCCCCCTCTTGGTTATGGCGTATAAAAAATGCATCACAATAGGAGGAGATCACTTTTACCGAGTCAGCAAGCGTTTCCCCTTTCTTTCCCAATGAAGTATTACCACTATCAGGAAAACCGATAATGTCTCCTCCTAACCTATTTACTGCCGTCTCAAAAGAGAGCCGCGTACGTGTAGAGGCTTCAAAAAAACAACTTGCGATGACTTTATTTTTCAACAAATCGGGGGAAGGATATTGTTTCAATTGTTTTGCTGTAGAAACAATGAGTTCAAGTTCTGAACGAGAAAGATTAGATATTGATATTATATCTTTATTATATAGGGGGTTACTCATTCTTGCAGTGTCCTTGTCCGATGATTAAATCGGAAAAGAATTATACCGTTTTCCCCTTGTTGAGTATAGATATATAGCCCCTGATACAAGAGATTTATTTTGGTAGGGCAAAGCCATTGATTTAACGGAAGAATAAACCGTTCACTCAACTACCCCAGTTCTTTTGAATCAATTTCACCTAAGTTTCTTGCAAAGGATAACTTTTTGAGTGAATAACAACTCTCCCCCCCACCAAACTTGATGTAGTAGCCATTTGGAAACTGGACGTTCGTAGATACTCAAGTGCACAGAATATGGCAGGAAAGCAGACCTGAAGATTAAAGCAATAACAGCTGGGCTCTCCAGAGAGAAACTAGAGAGAGCCCACTTTTAGGGGATCACAACAGAGGAGGCTGGCACCATCATAAAGCACACAAATTTTGCCGAGTTCGTCTTCAAAACTAAACCTTATGTGAAGCCGACTTAATTTGCAGCATGTAATAAAATAGCCGTGCTCATCAAAGGTCACGGCCACACCTCCCTATCACGTTAAGGGATACTTAAGGCTGACTTCCAAGCTTAAATTGGCTCACTATACCATTTAAGCTATTCGCCATTCCGCCCAGCTCTTGTGCGAGTTCCGTAGTGCTATCGGAGTGCTTATTTGTCTCTTTTGCCGAATCATTGATCTCAAGGACACTCTGGTTAATCTCCGCCGCAACCTGAGTCTGCTGCTCTGACGCCGTGGCAATCTGATCATTCATATTTAGAATAACTGAAACAGAAGTCGTTATTTGTGCCAGAGATTGATTCGCTTCCTCCGTCTTTGTCGAAGTCAGTCGAGCAAGCTGAGCGTTCGTACCCATCTTTTCTACCGCTTTTTTAGCCTCTGTCTGTAGTTTTTCTATCATTTCAGAGATCTCATTGGCACTCTCTTGTGTACGGCTTGCAAGACTTCTAACTTCATCTGCCACTACCGCGAAACCTCGACCTTGCTCACCGGCCCGTGCCGCTTCAATTGCTGCATTTAAAGCCAAAAGATTAGTCTGATCGGCAATGCCTTTAATCACATCGAGAATGCTACCAATATTGACAGTTTCGGCCTCAACGTTTTCGATGACATGGGTGACATCATTCATCTCATTGACCAGTGAACGGATATTGGCATTCATATCCTCTACCACCTTCATTCCAACCTCGGAATGCTCGTTAGCCCCCTGGGCCGACTCAGCCGCTTGCAGTGCACTTCGTGCCACTTCATCGACTGTGGAGGTCATTTCGTTCATCGCCGCCGAAGTCTGTTCGAGCTGCACAGTTTGTGCCTTTGAGCCGTCACTCATCGTCTCTGCTGACGATGAAAGGGAGACGGAGGAGCGATTAAGTTCACCTGTCGTTTCATTGATATTGGTGACTATGACCCTAAGGTTCTTTGTCATGGCGATCACATTGCCATAAATACCTTCCTCCAGCCCGGAGGAGGATAGATCCATACTCAAATCACCATCTGCCACTTGCTTAACAATATTTGAGATATCCAACGGTTCCCCGCCGATAGGTTTGTAGATAAGACGAATAACCATCCAGTACATAATGAGCATGAGCGCAACCAGGCAGATGACAATCAAGATAAGAGCGTCATACAGATTATTCATGCTGGCTGCTTCTATTTTCTTCACAGCTTCATAGCTAGCCACAGTCCAGTTACGAACCTTCAGCTTACTACTTGTAACGAAGTAATCGCCCAAACCGGGAGCAGTGTAAGTCATCGACTTGTTTGATTCAGATATCACCTTGTATTGCGGGCGTATCTCAAATATGTTTTTACCAATATTATCTTTATCCTCACTCGATAAAATATAGCCATCGCTGCGGTAGACGAACATCTGGTTCTTACTGGTAAGAGAGGCGGCGAAATCACTGAATAACTTAACGGGGATGTTAATTAACACGACCCCGGAAGTTCGCCCTTGATGCATAATAGGCACAGAAAGGCCAAACACTTCGACGTTCTTAGTTACATCCACAAAAGACCTTGAAACGACGTAATGCTCACCTTCAAAGATTTTCAAAAACCACTCACGCTTAGCCGTGATCGCATTGAAGTTAGCCACAACCTTACCATCACTAATCAGGGTGCCATCTTTCAAGCCCAGATAGATACCCGCCTCCCCTTTGACTGTCCTAGCAATCTGCTCAACCGTGATGTTTGCTCGTTCAAGATCGAGCTCGCCATTTTCGTCGAAGAAGAATGCGGCAGAGTCGATCACATCGAAAAAACGCATTAACTTTTCATCTAATGCCTGAGCCACCAGCTTAGACTGTGTTTCAACCTTTTCCTGGTAACTGGCTTGACTAAACTCTGCAAAATTCTGATAAGCAACAATTGATACGAGGAGCACCATAAAAAATGATAACGAAGTGAACAGCCCGGTTATTTTGTGTTTAAGCAGCATAGATATTTCAGTCCATATTTTAAGATCAAGCAATCAGTGATGTTTCACCGAGTCATCACTGTAGAGATCAGAAAAACCTCATTTCAGTTACATGTTAAGATACAAGTGGGATTCATAGTGAGCAATGTATTTGAGCCAGAGTTTTGAAGCATTCAGCAACGAAGAAAACATGTGCAAGCCCGGTCCACTTATGGAATTAATTCCAAACGGATAAACAGGTCAAAGACAAGAGGTACAAAGAGAACTTAAATACAAGGGCTGCGGATATCAGGGCTAGGAGCATGAACTATCGATGTGAAAAAAACCAAACAAAGAGAGGCCATTGGGACAATAGCCTCTCTTATTAACTAGCCCCGCTTATTGGATCTCGAGCTATCCTGTATGCGTTTATATAGCTTACTTTGACTGCGTCCCTGGGCACGTTTCTCGGCGATACTGGCACCATTTAGTGCCTGTTCGCGCAGCAGTTTTTGATAACTGATGAGGCGGCGCTCACTCAAGTTGCCCGATGAGATAGCAGCTTGTACCGCGCAGCCCGGCTCTTCTTGATGCTGGCAGTCGCCGAAACGGCACCGCTCGGCTAAGCTAACCAGCTCAGAGAAGGTGTCATTAACTCCATCTTCGCAATCCGCCAGTTGTAGCTCGCGCATACCCGGCGTATCTAGCAATAGACCACCACTTGGCATCAGATGCAGGGAGCGTCCCGTGGTCGTGTGTCGTCCCTTACTGTCATCGGCTCTAACGCCAGATGTGCTCTGCTCAGCTTGACCGAGTAAGGTGTTAACTAAGGTCGACTTACCCACACCGGACGAGCCTATCAGTGCCACCGTTTTACCCATGCAGCAGTAACTCTCTAACGCCTGCACGCTGTCATTTTCCAGACCATTGACAGTTTCAATCAACAAGTTACTGTCCAATGCCCTGAGTTGCTCGGTATAGGCACTAATATCATCACAGAGATCTTGTTTGGTCAGCACCACTACAGGTGTGACTTTAGCGTCATTGACCAACGCCAGATATCGTTCGATACGGTTGATATTAAAGTCGTGATTAAGCGATGAGACTATAAATACCCAGTCCAGATTCGATGCTATAAGTTGCCGCTCAGACCTGCACCCCGCCGCCTTGCGACTGAACAGTGAATCACGTTCAAACAGATGTAAAAAGCGATCCTGTTCATCGAGTAGTAGCCAGTCACCTACTGTCATAGGCGGGAGGTCACTCTTGATAGCTAAACTGGTTTCCCCCAGCTCGGTTAACAAGCCGTACTGACCACGGTGGTGGGCAGAGATTCGCGCCACTCTGCCGTCTTGAAACTCCTGCTCAGCTAACTGACGCTGAAAATGAGCACGCCAACCCATCTGCGACAGGCTTAACTTATCTGAACGTTCAACAACTTCTCTGTCAACAGAGTGCACGACAGCAGATTCCGGCTTAGCTGGCTCGGCTTGTAGTGTTGTAACGGTTTTTTTAGTGGAACGGATAGAGGCGAAACGATTTGATTTTGTCATATTGACCCCAGCGCAAAGCGCCTGAATATTTCATTCTGGGATTCTTAAACTTATAAGGTCCCGGTAAAAGTGAACATCACTACCGGACAGATGCAGGTTTAACTTAAGTGGAAGCCACTCTGGCAACTTAGGTTAGTTAACTTGCTGTGTTTGCCCGGTAAAGGGAAACGACAATCATCAAATACTCCTTGGATTAGCTATTAGTTTGAATTCAACCAATGACTAATTTACCAGCAAGCAAGCCGGCTTACCAGTGCCATCTCACACTTAAAGAAAGTTGATGCGCGAAGGTTGTGAAATTATATTGATTTAAATCTGACAGAACATGAGACATAATATGTCGAATCATTTAAGTTAAGGATAATAAATGAGATTCATCGCTTTTTTCGTGCAGTCATTATTGTGGTTATCCATTGCATGCTCACCAACACTCATAGGCGCTTTTATCGGCGTCATGATCAGCCTGCAATCGGGAGAGATATACTCATTAAACGTACCGCTATGGGCTGCGGTAGGATTTCTCATCGGCGCTTACTGGGCTGAGCATGTCAGAAAAACTATAGGTTTATCGGTATTTTTCGGCCGACTGATTGGTGCAAGGGATATCCCAAAAAACACCAAGTAATCGGGTTGATGATTTTCTATCTCACCTAGATGCCTTGAAGCTCGCCACATCATTGCGGGCTATCGCTTGCACAGGGCTTATGTGTAAGTAATCTATCGGTACGCTGGCTATTAATTTCATAAGAGCATACCTAGGCGCTCTGCGATTTCAAACAACATCCCTGCTTAAAAGCCTGTTAGGCCTCCATGCCTCTTGCTCGAAGAGCATCACTAAGTGATACCTCGCCATGAAATCGAGGTTTTCGATCTCACTTACACCGGGTAATTTGTCTCTTAGATTATCTTTACTCTTGGTTTCTATAACCACAATGGTCGTTGCTTCACAGAAATTTTACGGGCTCGCGGTTAAAATCGTTGCAAATATGTTGCACTAGGCAACTGAATTGGTTGGTTGTCAGTGAGTGAACTAAGCTGTTCAACAGACTAAATTGTTAAGTTTTTTGAAGGATTATTTTGTACAAACTCACAAAAATTCTGCTATCGATCGGATGTATATTTTGTTTACTTCCAACAATAGGCACTGCAAAAGAATCATTAAAGATTACGCTAATGGTTTCTAGTGCCGACCAGAGAAGCACTTTTTTTAATAAGATTAAAGAGTTTGAGAAGGAACATCCAGAAATTGAGGTTACACGTAGAGAGATAGGACAAGAAACTTATAAAGCAGCAATTGAAGGATGGCTTCATTCCAAGAAATTCCACAGTGATGTCTTGTTTTGGTTTGCGGGAGCAAAACTCGATGAGTTTGTGTCAAAAGAATGGGTAGAGCCGATTGACGACATATGGAAAAAACAAAATTGGGATAAAGAATTTTCTAAAACTTTCAAAACCGCTGTTACCACTCACGATAAAACCTACGGTCTCCCGATATCTTATTATCAATGGGGATTCTACTATCGGAAGTCGATTTTTAGACAACATAATCTCCGACCTCCTCAGACTTGGAAAGAGTTTATTCAAGTAGGGGAAACCCTGAAAGCGAATAATATCGTTCCTATTGCGCTAGGCTCTAAGGACCGTTGGGCTGCTGCCGGTTGGTTTGATTATTTGAATCTCCGCATCAATGGTTTACCCTTCCACCAAAACTTAATGAAAGGCAAAGTGTCTTATACCGACCCTCGCATAAAAGAGGTATTTCGATATTGGAAAGAATTGCTGGACCATCAATTTTTCCTTGAGCCTCACAACAAGCTCGATTGGCGAAGTACCCTACCATATATTTATCGGGGTAAAGCCGGAATGTTACTAATGGGAAACTTCCTTGTACCTCAGCTTCCTAAAAGTATAAGAGACGACATTGGTTTTTTTCGCTTTCCTCAGATCAAGTCAGACCTTCCATACTATGAGGAAGCTCCTATAGATATTCTTATCATTCCGCATAATGCAAGAAATAAGAAAACAGCGAAACAATTTCTGGCCTTTATGGGGAGGGCCGATATTCAATGCGCGATGAATAATCAAATGGGAATGATTTCTCCCAATCAAGCAGCTGAAAAAGGGAAGAACCAGCTCATACAGGCGGGATACACAATTCTCGAAGAGGCAGCTGGAATTACCCAATTTTATGATCGCGATACGCCTTCAGAAATGTCAGCTTCAGGTATGGATGCGATGATTCAATTCTTAAATCAACCGATGAGTACTGAGGAAATTGAGGAAATACTGGAAAAATTGGATAAGGTGAGAGAACAAGTATTCCAGTAACGGCTGTCGATAAAGAGTGTTGAAATAACGGCTGCATCTACGCTCTTTTACACTCTTTACCTGTTTGTGAGGGAGTTGCCTTTGCTAAGTTTCTCGTAGGTCTGCTGCAATTCACATAGTTCTATAATCTCAATCTATACCGACAGTACAGTGAACCTTAAAATTTGGAGTAACAATAGCTGTATCCAAAATACTGTTAAGTAAAAAACTAAAATCGAAGCAAAAATCAAAGCTAAACGCACCATTAAACTTTGATGACAAAAATGGAAGTCAGAGAACAGAAAAAGTGGCTGATCACTAGCCGCATCTAGTGTAAAATCTCCTCTTTCGTCCGCTGAATAAGCCTAACTATGACACAGACCCTATTTTATCTTATGCCAACTGAGCCTCGAAGCTCGGGAACGGCATTAGAGCAGATGTATCATTTGGCTTGTGAACTGGCTCAGCAGGCATTTACGCAGCAGCAACTGGTTTATCTTCACTGCCAGGATAGAGAGCAGGCTTATGCCATCGATGAACTTTTATGGCAGTTTGAACCGCGCTCTTTCGTTCCCCATAATTTGAAAGGGGAAGGACCCACCACCGGTGCTCCGGTTGAAATAGGCTTCGATAAGCTGGGTCCCAATAAAAATCGCCATCTTCTGATTAATCTTGCAGACCAAGTCCCCTCATTTGCGGTAAACTTTGGTCAGATTATCGATTTCGTTGCCAACGATACCGGCCATAAAGCGATCGCCCGCGATCGATATCGGCAGTATCGGAGCCTGGGAGTTACATTGAACACCCAGGATTTAGCAAAACAACCACTTAATTTAGTTTGAGAAGCACACGCTCCCATGGAAAAAACATACAATCCGCAGTCTATTGAACAGTCTCTCTACCAAAGCTGGGAAGAGAAAGGTTACTTCAAGCCACATGGCGATGAGTCGCAGGGCAACTATTGCATCATGATCCCGCCACCAAATGTGACGGGTAGTCTGCATATGGGCCATGCCTTCCAGGATACCATTATGGATACCTTGACTCGTTACCAGCGTATGAAGGGCAAAAACACCCTTTGGCAGGTCGGTACCGACCATGCGGGTATCGCGACTCAAATGTTGGTAGAGCGCAAAGTCGCCGCCGAAGAGGGGTTAAATCGCCACGATTTAGGCCGTGAAAAGTTCATCGACCGTATCTGGGACTGGAAGAACGAGTCCGGCGGCACTATTACTAAGCAACTACGTCGCCTGGGCGCATCGGTTGATTGGGATCGTGAACGTTTCACCATGGACGAAGGTATGTCTGAAGCGGTACAGGAAGTATTTGTACGCTTGTACGAAGACGACCTCATCTACCGCGGTAAGCGTCTGGTTAACTGGGATCCAGCCCTGCACACCGCTATCTCAGATCTCGAAGTTGAGAACAAAGAGAAGCAAGGCAGCATGTGGCATTTCCGCTACCCGTTGGCCGACGGCGCCCTGACTGCAGACGGTAAAGATTATCTGGAAGTCGCAACTACGCGTCCTGAAACCATGTTAGGTGACAGCGCTGTTGCGGTTCACCCCGATGACGAGCGTTACGCATCACTGATCGGTAAGTTCATCTTACTGCCAGTCGTTAACCGCCTTATCCCGATTGTTGCCGACGATTACGTCGACATGGAGTTCGGTACCGGTTGTGTGAAGATCACCCCGGCCCACGACTTTAACGATTACGAAGTCGGTAAGCGCCATGCATTGCCAATGTATAACATCTTAACCTTCGATGCGGCGATCCGTTCATCTGCCGAAGTGGTTAACACAGACGGCACGGCTAACAATGAATTAGATAACAGCCTGCCTGAGCGCTATGCCGGTCTGGACCGCTTCGAAGCCCGTAAAGTCATTGTTGCCGAATTCGACACGCTTGGCTTGCTGGGTAAGATCGACCCGCACGGACTGAAAGTGCCTTATGGCGATCGCTCTGGCGTAGTTATCGAGCCACTATTGACCGACCAATGGTATGTCTCTGTTGCGCCGATGGCGAAAACGGCGATGGAAGCTGTTGATAACGGTGATATCAAGTTCGTACCTCAGCAGTATGAGAACATGTACAACTCTTGGATGCGTGACATTCAGGACTGGTGTATCTCACGCCAACTTTGGTGGGGACACAGAATTCCGGCTTGGTACGACGAAGCAGGGAAAGTCTATGTTGGTCGTGATGAGGCCGAAGTTCGTGCTAAGCATAAGCTTGACGACTCTGTGGTACTTCGCCAGGACAACGATGTGTTAGATACCTGGTTCAGCTCTGCGCTTTGGACCTTCTCTACACTGGGCTGGCCAAAGAACACTGAAGAGTTGAAAGCCTTCCACCCTACCGATGTGTTGGTTACGGGCTTTGACATCATCTTCTTCTGGGTTGCGCGCATGATCATGATGACCATGCACTTCATCAAAGATGAAAACGGTAAGCCTCAGGTGCCATTCAAAACGGTTTACGTTACGGGTCTTATCCGTGATGAAGCCGGTAACAAGATGTCTAAGTCTAAAGGTAACGTACTCGATCCACTGGATATGATTGACGGTATCGACCTTGAGTCACTGGTCACTAAGCGTACCGGTAACATGATGCAGCCTAAGCTTGCAGCTAAAATCGAGAAGAGCACACGTAAAGAGTTTAGTGACGGCATCGAAGCCCACGGTACCGATGCACTACGTTTCACCCTAGCGTCTATGGCTTCTACCGGCCGTGATATCAATTGGGACATGAAGCGTCTCGATGGTTACCGCAGCTTCTGTAACAAGATCTGGAACGCATCACGCTACGTGTTGATGAATACCGAAGTTCAGTCAGAAAATGCTGATGAAGATGCGATTGGCGAGCCATTAGATTGTGGCCAAAACGGCGGCACACTAGAGCTATCATTAGCCGATCGCTGGATCATCAGCCTGTTCAACGAAACCGTTAAAGCCTATGACGAGCACATGGACAACTACCGTTTCGACTTGGCAGCTAACACCATCTATGAGTTCACCTGGAACCAGTTCTGTGACTGGTACTTAGAGCTGACTAAACCTGTTATGCAGAGCGGCACTGAGGCACAACTTCGCGGCACACGTCATACACTTGTGACTGTACTTGAGAAGATGCAGCGCCTGATGCACCCTATGATGCCTTACCTGACTGAGACCATCTGGAAGCGTATCCAGCCTCTAGCTGGCGTTGAGGGTGATACCCTGATGTTGGCCGAGTTCCCACAATATCAAGCCGACAAGGTTGATAGCACTGCGATGGAAGATATTGAGTGGGTTAAGCAAGTGATCACTGCGGTACGTAACATTCGCGCCGAGCTGAATATTGCTCCATCTAAGCCACTAAACGCACTACTACGTGGTGTGAGTGAGCAGGATAAGGCTCGACTTGATGCTAACCAAACCTTCTTTAAGACGCTGGCTAAGCTTGAGTCTATGACGATTCTTAGCGACGGTGAAACCGCCCCTATGTCGACCACTCAGTTGATTGGCGATATGGAGCTGTTGATCCCTATGGCCGGTCTTATCGATGTGGCAAAAGAGGTCGCTCGTATCGACAAGCTACTTGAGAAAGCAGCCGGTGAGTTTAAGCGTATCGAAGGTAAGCTTTCTAACCAAGGCTTCGTTGCAAAAGCACCTGCTGCCGTGATTGAGAAAGAGCGTGCTAAGCAAGCAGAGTACCAACGCGATATCGAGAAGCTAACCGAGCAGAAAGCAGAACTCGCTAAGCTTGAAGGTTAAGAAGCAAGTTTTAAGTTCTAAGCGATAAGCTTTAAGTTCAAGACAGAGCAAAGAAAGGCAGCCATTAGGCTGCCTTTTTTATTGCCTGTGTCCCGGCAGCTTATTGGCCGAAACCCACGCTTTTATCGGGAAGAAATGAGCTAATAAATAGTGGCGAAGCTGGATTCTGAATTATTCGCGGCTAAAGCAGCTCCTACATAAAGAATGTCGACCGTTATAGTCGAGTGACTCGTAGCCTTTAAGAATTCGCGGCTAAAGCCGCTCCTACATATAGAGCCCCTACCTCGCACCTCGCACCTCGCACCTCGCACCTCGCACCTCGCACCTCGCACCTCGCACCTCGCACCTCGCAGCCAACATAAAAAAGGGCTGTCATCGCGTCAGCCCTTTTTACGCTCTCAATTCAAACTATCAATTCCAACTCAAATAACACTACACCCGATACTGCGCGATCTCCTGCTGCATAGATTCAGCCAGATTAGCTAACTCCTGGGTAGCTACATTGCTCTGCTCTGCCCCTGCTGCGGTCTGATCTGAGATATCACTGATATTGATGATGTTCTTATTTATCTCTTCGGTGACCGAGCTCTGCTCTTCGGAAGCGGTCGCAATCTGCGCATTCAGGGCATTGATCTGTTCTATACTGGCCATAATTTGCTGCAGCGCATCACCGGCTTGCTGTGACTTATCGACACTCAATTTCGCCTGCTCGGTGCCACGTTCCATCATCACCATAGAGTCACGAGCACCTTGCTGTACTCGCTGGATCATCTTCTGGATCTCTTCCGTGGAGTCCTGAGTACGCTTAGCTAAATTACGAACCTCATCGGCCACGACCGCAAAACCTCGTCCCTGCTCACCGGCGCGAGCAGCCTCGATGGCAGCATTGAGTGCTAACAGGTTAGTCTGTTCAGAGATCCCCTGAATAACATCGACCACAGAGCCAATTTCATCTGAGTGTTGTGACAGTAGCTTCATCGCCTCGGTCGCACTGTCCATCTCTTGTGAGAGTGTTTCTATGACCTTGATGCTCTCATCGACAACACTCTGACCATTACTTGCAGCACTATTAGCTTCTTCCGAGGTCGTCGCTGCGGCGGCTGCACTCTGAGCCACCTCACGTACCGTCGCCGTAAATTGATGAATAGCCGTAGCGATCAGCTGAGTCTGCTGCTGTTGATCGACCACATTTCGTTGGGTCTGAGTCGATACCACTGAGTTTTGTTCGGCCGAACTCGCCAACCTGGATGTCGAATCATGGGTATTTAGCACCGCACTTTGAAATCTGGAAGTAATATGATTCACGAACTCTGCAATATGTGAAAACTCATCATCTCCACCCAGTTTGATACGCTTGGTCAGATCGCCATTAGTGATGTCGACCGCAGTATTTTCAAGTTGTGTCACTGACTGGTTAACTCGTCTGACAATCATAATAGAACAGATACTGATAATCAGCGTACTGATGCAGGAAAGCATAGCGACTAACAGAATGAAGGATGCCATATTCTCCTGAGACTGCTCAAAACTCTCTTCCCCTTCGGCTATCTGCAGATCCAAAAATGACTGCGCTTCTGTGGTGATATTCTTAAATAGAGGGTTAATTTGAGTCAATAATATGTGATTCGATTCCTCATACTCTCCCCTTCTTAACGCATCGAGTGCGGGCTCAAATCCTGAAATGGTGACCTTATCCAGCAGCTCAGTTAATCGATTAATTTGCTCACGTTCCTCAGCTTCCAGAGGAGAGCTTAAAATCTCATTATCAACGATATGATGCAGCAGCTTAATAGAGGCTTGAGTATCCTTGATATGCTTTTCCAGTGGGTGATTATGCATCTCTGAAAATTTGCCACTCGGGTCGTGTTGAAATGCCAGCAAAAGTCCACTGCGAGCACTTGCAAGCTCATTCAGCACCTTGCCAGCCCTTATGCTGTGCTGCATGCCCTGGCTGTAGAGATTCTCGATAGAGTCTCCCGCATCCTGCATGCCAGTGATCCCCTTATACCCCAAAAGTATAAAAGAGATAACCGTAAGAAATACAATTAACTTGAGTTGAAACCTAACTGATTTTATCTGCTGCATAAGACCAGATCCCGATGTAATGGACCTTTGAGCACTTCCATTCCCTGATTGAGCGATTAAAGCAGACATAATGATTCCCTATTAATATCTAATACAGTTCAGCTAAAGGTGGGCACTTTTAATAATTTTAGATATACAAATATAGGTATCAGCTTAGTACATTACCTACAATTAAGTAGCTTGAAGTAAAAGGAATGTAAAAAGAGTTGAGCCCTATCACATCATAAAAATGATTATCTCTTAACGCACAATAATAAGATTGAGATAGTGGTCTTACTGGGGCTGGTAAAGCTGCGCCTTATGCTTATGGGTGTTGCTAAAGACAGTGCTAAAGACAGAACAAAGAAAGGTACTAGCTTTACTTACCACTTATAACTTACGGCTTACGGCTTACGACTATTTGACCCGAAACATTCGCGGCTGAAGCCGCTCCTACATAAGGAACAACCTACCTCGTAGCCCGTAGCCCGTAGCCCGTAGCCCGTAGCCCGTAGCCCGTAGCCCGTAGCCCGTAGCCCGTAGCCCGTAGCCCGTAGCCCGTAGCCCGTAGCAAGAATAAAAAAAGGGCTGTCATCACGACAGCCCTTTTGCGTTCTCAATTCCAACTCAAATAATGCTACACCCGATAGTGGGCTATCTCCTGCTGCATCGACTCGGCCAGGTTAGCTAACTCCTGAGTGGCCACATTACTCTGCTCGGCCCCTGCTGCGGTCTGATCCGAAATATCGCTGATATTGATGATGTTTTGGTTTATCTCTTCTGTAACCGAGCTCTGCTGTTCGGAAGCGGTCGCTATCTGAGCATTCAAAGCATTGATCTGCTCGATACTGGCCATGATCTGCTGCAGCGCATCACCGGCTTGCTGGGATTTATCGACACTCAACTTCGCCTGCTCGGTTCCACGTTCCATCATCACCATAGAATCACGGGCACCTTGCTGTAGTCGCTGGATCATCTTCTGGATCTCTTCCGTAGAGTCCTGAGTTCGCTTAGCCAAGTTTCGTACTTCATCGGCCACGACGGCAAAACCTCGTCCCTGCTCTCCGGCGCGAGCGGCCTCGATGGCAGCATTGAGAGCTAATAGGTTCGTCTGCTCTGAGATCCCCTGAATAACATCGACCACTGAGCCAATTTCATCCGAATGTTGTGACAATAGCTTCATCGCTTCGGTGGCACTGTCCATCTCTTTAGAGAGGGTTTCTATGACCGAAATGCTCTCATCGACAACACTCTGACCATTAGTCGCGGCGCCGTTAGCCTCTTCCGACGTCGTCGCTGCGGCGGCGGCGCTCTGAGCCACCTCACGTACCGTCGCCGTAAATTGGTGAATAGCCGTTGCGATCAATTGGGTCTGCTGCTGTTGATCGACCACGTTACGTTGGGTCTGGGTCGATACCACTGAATTTTCTTCGGCCGAACTCGCCAAGCGGGATGTCGAATCATGGGTATTTTGCACCGCATGCTGAAACCTGTAGGCAATTTGATTCACATAATCTGCAATATGTGAAAACTCATCGTCTCCACCCAGCTCTATGCGTTTAGTCAGATCGCCGTTAGCGATATCGACCGCCGTACCTTCCAGTACGACAACCGCCTTACTAACCCTACGGATCAGCAAGGTTGATGAAATAGTAATGATTAAAATACTTATAGTAGAGAAGAGAATAACCATAGGAATAAAGGTGGCGACACTCGATTGGGACTCATCAAACTTGATCTTGGCTTTGTCTAATTCTAACGTCAGAAAAGCCTCCGTCTCGGCAGTGATCTCTTTAAACAGAGGATTAATCTGAGTCAGTAAAATTCGATTGGAACCCAGATAATCTCCTTGCCCCAGTGCATCTAAAGCCGGATTGAAACCTGATGTAGTCACTTTATCAAGAAGTCGCTCCAGCTGCTTAATCTTGGCCAGCTCATCTCCGGCCAGTGATGATTCTAAGAGCTCATTATCGATGATCTGATGAAGGCTTCGGATAGAGCTCTCGGTATCGGCAATATGTTTATCGACTTCATGGTTGTGCATTTCGGAAAATGGGTTAGTTGGATCATGCTGAAATGCCAGCAGCAATCCACTACGGGCACTACCTAACTCCTCAAGAACCTTAGTCGCCCGAATGCTCTGCTGCATCTCTTGGTTATACAGACTTTCTATCGATGAGCCTGCCTGCTGCATTGCCGTCACGCCTTGGTAGCCAAGAAACAGAAATGAGATGATCGTGAGGAATGCTATTAACTTTTGCTGGAACCGGACCGATTTAATTTTATCCATCAATCCGTTCGTTTGGTTATTGGAGTGTTGAACACGAACATTCCCTGTGAGGTGATCTACCGCAGACATAATGACTCCCGTTATCTCTTTATAAATCCAAAGCGGAATATTTAAGAGCTTTGATTTTTTGTTGGTACTAGTACGCACTGGTCTTAACAGTACGAATATAGCGACCAGCATAAAGTAATACCTCCAATTGGGTAGCCATTAGTTAAGGAAGGGTTAAAATAAGTGACGAGGGTCACACCTAAAAAAACAAATATTCAACATGACTCACAGAGCATCATGCTCAACCAATGGAAATCGGGATCCTGTTACGACCAAAGTGACCCGGAGCACCGGAGAAACATCCCGGCAGTTGAGTCCCGCAATAGGTACATTTACCCTCTGCGTTAAGGTGGTACTCTCCGAGCTCATACCAATCTCTGTTTATCACCTGCTTCTTGCAACCCGGACAGTAGGTACTGCCACCTGCGACATCGAACACATTACCGGTATAAACATGATTGAGCCCCTGTTGAAGGGCGATATCCCTGGCTCGTAGTAGGGTCGAAGCTGGGGTTTTTGGCTTATCCAGCATATGAAAATCCGGGTGAAAGGCACTAAAATGCAGGGGGACATCCGCCCCCAGGTTGTCATGAACCCACCTGCACTGCTGCTCCAATTCGGTAGAGCTATCGTTTTCTCCGGGGATCAGCAGGGTGGTGATTTCGAACCAGACCTGTGTTTCATGATGAAGATAGAGCAAGGTATCGAGCACATCACTGAGGTGGCCACTACAGATCTTATGATAGAAGTTTTGAGTGAAGCCTTTCAGGTCAACATTAGCGGCGTCTATATATTTGAAAAATTCGACTCTGGGTTCAGGCTTGATATAGCCTGCAGTGACGGCAACGGTTTTAATCTTATGCTCCCGGCAGGCCTTGGCAACATCGACGGCATACTCGAGAAATATCACCGGGTCATTATAGGTAAACGCGATGCTTTTACACCCCATTCTTGCAGCCGTTAGTGCCAGCTCCTCAGGACTCGCGCTGGCGCTGAGGGTATCGAATTCACGGGACTTGCTGATATCCCAGTTTTGGCAAAACTTACAGCACAGGTTGCAGCCGGCTGTGCCAAATGAGAGCACTGAGCTACCTGGATAGAAGTGATTCAGGGGCTTTTTCTCTATGGGGTCGATACAGAAACCGCTGGAGCGTCCATAGGTGGTCAGTTTTATCATGCCATCGAGATTCTGGCGTACGAAACACACTCCCCGTTTACCATCACGCAACTGACACTCTCGCGGACAGAGATCGCACTGTATTCGGCCATCATCGAGTTTATGCCAGTACTTGGTGGGAACAATGTGGCTATCGATATCCATGATATTGGTTTCTGCCTTCACCGCAGACCTCCTGCATCACCTATACTTAAAGCCTAGTTTAAATTTGTTTATTAAGCTTCCAGAAGCTTCAAGAAGGTTCAAATGTTAAGCTCGATACGCCAAGCCGCCGTTGCCGATCTTTTCTATCCTGCAGATCCCGTTGAACTGACAAATCAAATCAAACAATTCCTCTGCGTGACTAACGATAAAAGCTGTGGACAGGGAGTGAAAACCAGCGACAGGCGACGAGCTAAGGCGCTCATCGTTCCCCATGCGGGATATATCTATTCCGGAGCCGTAGCCGGGCGCGCTTTCGCTCAGATCCTTGACGATAATAAGATAGAGACTGTGGTATTACTGGGACCTGCACATCGAGTCTACCTCCGGGGCTGCGCCCTCCCCGAGGCTAATACCTTTGCAACCCCCTTAGGGAAAATCCCCATTGAGCAACAGAACTATGAAGAATTAAGCGGCTTGGATAAGGTGGTCATATCAGATCTCCCCCATCTGGATGAACATTGTCTGGAGGTACAACTGCCATTTTTACAGCTCTGTCTGCAGCAATTCCGTTTGCTTCCCATCGTAGTGGGTGAATGCTCTCCCTCTGTGGTAGCCGATATTCTGGAGTTATTCGGCCAGCGGGAAAATACCCTAATCGTGGTGAGTACAGATCTCAGCCATTATCACTCTTACGCCGAGGCCTGTAGACTCGACCAGGAGACCTGTGAGCAAATATCAGACTTAAGCACGCAACTCTCATCTCATCAGGCTTGTGGCTGCTATGCCCTCAATGGGCTGAACATGTATGCTAAGAGGCACGACCTGGCCATTGAGCAAATATGTTACCTCAACTCCGGCGACAGTGCTGGAGATAAGAGTAAGGTGGTAGGCTATGCCAGCTTCGCCCTGTATTAATCTCACCATAGAAGAGAAACAACGGCTGTTAGCCTTAGCCAGGCAGACTCTGGTCGATTATTTTGACCCGCAGCAAACTGACATCGAAAGCCTGTCAGATGATCCCCTGCTCTCCCGCCATGTCGGTTGCTTTGTCACCCTATTTCTCGATGGGGATCTCAGCGGTTGTATGGGGGATATCGAAGGTCATCGCCCCCTGTCAAAGAGCATTCCCGAACTGGCGCTTTGCAGTGCCTTTAAAGATAATCGATTTCTTCCCCTGCTCGCATCACAAATGGAGCGGCTCACGGTTGAGCTCTCGGTGCTCTCCCCCCTCAGCCCGTTAAAGGTCAGCGATGAGGATGCACTACTTCGTTATCTGGCAGATCATCGATACGGCGTGATATTGAGCGATGCCTTTCATCGCTCTGTGTACCTGCCTCAGGTATGGGAGCAGCTTCCTGAGCCGGGCCAATTTATCAGAGAATTAAAACGTAAAGGAGGCTGGAGTGCTGATTATTGGTCTGATGATATGCGGGTAGAGTTATTCACCGTAGAGCATTTCAGAGAGCAAGAACGTACCGATAGTGAATAAGCAACCTCGGCAGGAGTTAGGTCAGGGCCGGATATAGTGCTATCTGGTCCTATAACACTATCCACAAAGGTGAAGACTCATACGTGTAAATGCATAGGAGTGCCCATCTATCCTGAACATATCTTCAAGCTCACCATTTTTGATAAAACCCGTCGCTTCATAGAGACTGATAGCAGGTAAATTTTCAGATAATACCCAAAGATCTATCCACTCAATTTCAGCCTCATCGATAGCCCACTGCTTGGCGGTTTTTATAAGCTGTTGACCCAATCCCATGCGTCTGGCATCTCTATGTACCCCCATGCCAAGCAAGGCCCTGTGCTGCGTATGAGCCTCTGGATGACCACGAAGATCAATATGACCCATGATGACTCCATGCTTATCGAACGCTCCCCACACTCGTCGCCAGCCTGATTGTGGAAAATCCACGGTCATTCCTGACGTGAAGCGCAGTTCCATCTCTTTTGTTAACCCGTCCGAGTCTGGTGACTGGGGCTGGAAAAGCGGGTTAGCTCCCCGTCCGTTTTCAGCTAACTGTTCACTTAAATAGGAAAAAAATTGCACAAAATCATTCTCAGCAATAAGACTAACTTCAACCTTACTCTCTTCCATTACTTCACCTTTCCTTTAGTCACGCCGAGTCTCATAGAGGCACCAGCTCATCGGCTGGTTCCAATTCAATATTTATCTCATAAACAGGATAAACATGCATCACAATCATGATGCTACCAACTTAATCACTAAAGCCATGAAAATCTAACAATAAAGACAAAACAAACTTAAATACAATCAGTTACATACTCAGTAAATAATTTTCCTCCCCTACAGATGCAATGGGTTCTTTTCAATTTAAACGGGTCTGGATGACTCATAAACCGCAATATATCGGTGCCTGGCGCGGCTCAAAGGCAAAGATGATAAAAGCTCTGAAACATGAACTCTGTTTAAATATCCATATTCACTTTGGTGTTTTTCACCAAATTAGGTAAAGTGTCGGCAGCAATCATTAACGTTCCGGTAATCTGAATAACCGTTATTACCACGAACAATTAAAATAAAACCAAAAATTATAATATTAAAGGGAAGGGTATGAGCGACTCCAAAGATGCTTACGCAGGTAATGACCTGCGAGAAGTCAAGCAGCTGGGTATGTGGGCCTCCATTGCCAGCTTAAGTTACATTTTCTGGATCGTCGGCGGCATGGAGCTCGTTGAGCGAATTGCCTACTATGGCGTTAAAGCCAGTGCGGGCCTTTATGCGAAGGCGCCCGTTTCCGAGGGTGGCTTAGGAATAAGCCTTAACGACTACGGTATCATTATCGCTCTCTGGGCCTTGATGCAGACCTTTGTCCCGGTATTTACCGGCGGGATCTCCGATAGAGTCGGTTATAAAGAGACCATCTTTGTTTCCACCCTGATCAAAATCTCCGGCTACTTAGTGATGGCCTTCTTCCCGAACTTCTATGGCTTCCTGTTCGGAGCCATATTACTCGCTGGAGGTACCGGTATTTTTAAACCCGGTATTCAGGGAACTCTGGTGCTGTCCACCGGCAGGCAGAACACCTCCATGGCGTGGGGTATTTTCTATCAGGTGGTCAATATTGGTGGTTTCCTTGGCCCTCTGGTTGCGGTACATATGCGCCAACTTTCCTGGGATAATGTCTTCTACGCTTGTGCGGCGATAATTTCCTTCAATTTCCTGTTTCTACTCGCCTATAAAGAGCCGGGGAAAGAGGAGCGATTGGAACGTAACCGCAAAATAAAATCCGGTGAAATTCAGCAACAAGCACTGTGGCGAGATGCACTGCATGAGCTTAAAAAGCCTGTGGTTATCTACTATATGCTGGTATTTGCCGGTTTCTGGTTCCTGTTTAATTCACTTTTCGATGTACTGCCTATCCACATCGCCGAATGGGTAGACACCAGCGTCATCGTCACATCCCTGTTTGGTCCGGAAGGCACCTCAAATGGTTTCTTCCAATTCTGGCTGGGACTGGACAACACCGGAACTAAGGTGATGCCGGAAGGTATGCTCAACCTCAATGCGGGTATGATCATGACGACCTGCTTCCTGGTCGCGGCATTGACCGCTAAATACCGCATTACCACGGCTATGCTTGGTGGCTGTTTGCTGAGTATTTTCGCCTTCGTATTAATTGGCGCAACCAATGCGGCCTGGATGATAGTACTGGCCATTGCCATGTTCTCTTTTGGTGAGATGATGATCAGCCCCAAGAAGAATGAGTTTATGGGTAATATCGCGCCGGAAGGTAAGAAAGCCATGTACCTTGGTTTTGTCATGTTACCCCAGGGAATAGGCTGGACACTGGAAGGTTATTTTGGTCCTAAACTCTATGAGATGTATGCCTCGAAAGAGATCTTCTCTCTGGAGCTATTGTCGCAGCGTGGAATGAGTGCGGCCGATGTCAGCGCCATCCCACAGGGTGAGGCCTTCAGCACATTGGTCACCTATACCGGCGAGCCGGCTCAAGAGCTCACAACCTTGCTATATAACACCCATAACATAGGTATGGCCTGGTACATCATTGCCGCGATTGGCACCATATCCGCCGTGGGGATCTATCTGTATGGCAAATGGTTACTGAAGCTGCAGAGAGCTTAATCCCGGTATAGATACCGAGTGGTATTAGCTCAAACAGAAAAGGCTGACATCAAATGTCAGCCTTTTTTTTGAATCTGATATCACTCGCTATAAAACAGCGAATTAAGCGGCTTTTAGATGAGGTTCAGCTTGAAAAGACTGAGTCGCCTTCGGCGCTAGTTCACCAACAGGTAAAATAGTGCGGCCATACTCAGCATTCAGCACCTGCGCCATGGCGAAGTAGATAGCGCTTGCACCACAGAAGATACCTTCGAAACCGGCGATTGTGCCGATAAGCTCACTGCCGGTAAAGTCTCTGGCAGCCAGAAGGAAGAACAGAATAGTTAATGAACCGAATACTACTTGCTTAGCACGTGGATAGCGCAATGAGCCGACAAACATAAACGCGGTAAATATACCCCACATAGTCAAGTACCAGCCCATGAAACCTGCTGGGCTTGCAGCTGCCAGTCCCATCTTAGGCAATACAAGTAAGCCAACAAGCGTTAACCAGAACAGGCCATATGAGGTGAAAGCGGTAGTGCCGAATGTGTCACCGCGCTTAAAGCACATGCAGCCAACGATTACCTGGCTTAAGCCACCGTAGAAAATTCCCATTGCCAGGATCATAGAATCAATTGGGAAGAATCCCGCATTGTGTATGTTTAATAGAACGGTGGTCATACCGAAGCCCATAAGGCCAAGTGGAGCCGGGTTAGCTAGTTTCGTCGACATCGATTTCCCCTACAGGAATTTTCCAACAGAATTAAATTGATTTAAGTACACCCAAGCCACTTGTCGATCTCCTCAAACTAAAATCTTGAAGTGGTTTGGGCATAAATCATGCGCGGCGCATTCTAGAGGAAGGGATTTAACATATCAAACGAGTAAACAGCTGCGTGATTCGGACGGATAATAATCGGTGTACCTATTAACAAATGCAGGAATGAAATACGATAACACTCTGATTACAAAGCTATTAAACATAAATTCATTCATATTAAAAGCTTATTCGCATCATGAATGGAAAAACAGTCATGTTACTATAAAGTCCACTTATTTCAAAAGCTTAACACATGGCGGGCATTAGGTCTGAAACCTTGCCAAAGACAGAGCGTGACAGCCGTCACGCAAACGCAGGCAAACGTGAAGCAACACGCAGGAACGTGGCATTAGATATAATATGCGAACTCCCTAAACAATCGAAACTGCACGCCTGACGCAGCAAGATCGCAAATATCAAATTTATTGAGAGCACGATCACAGAATAACTAAAAGGGATCTCTATTGAGTAAAACTCACATGCTTTAGCTCTGGCTCTGCAGGGATTAACTTAAAATATCTGAAAGAAATGATGTTGTTAGGCACACTTGGGAACACTCAACTTAGTTACAAGATAGCATCAAATCGATAAAAAATGGGGCCCAAGGGCCCCAGAATTAACAAAGAACTGTTAACAAAACACCATTTGCAAAAGCTGTTTTCAAAAAGCTGTTTGCAAAAGCTGTGGGCTGCAGGGATGCGCCCACAGAGGGTGATTATTATCTCAGCTAGTGAGCACCTCCCGCATGCATTACGTCGATACCATACTGCTTACCTTCGCCATGACAGGTTGAGCAAGATTCGACTGGTAAATCAGCAGTACTACCTTCATCTCCCTCAACATAAGCACCGTTGCTCTTGAAGTGAGCTAGTGCAGCAGGTCCAGAGTGAGCGTGGCAAGTACGGCAAGCTTCTGCGACAGGTGAGATAAACCCTGTATCACTAATTTGGATAGAACGTTTACCTGAAGTCAGACCACCGTCTGCGCCAAAGAGCTCTGCACCATCTTTATGACACTCACTACAGTTAGTTTGTACTGCTGGATAACCGTGTAGTTCTCCATCTGCATCACGATAGACTAATGGTGTACCATCCCAATTACCACTGTGGAATCGATGTGCAACCGTCACTAAGTCACGGTTAGCATAAGTTAACCCCTCAACAGCTTCCCAAATAGCCTCACCATCGGCATCGACTTCATCAGTTTTGAACGTAACACTTGGATGATATGAAGGTCGTGAACCCAAGTTTTCACTATGGCAAGCCATACACTGAGTAAACTCGGTAGCACCATGCGTTCCTTTAACGTGAGTTAAATTTCCATGACATGTATTACACTTAGCTTCACTGATAGTCGTTCTATCCGGGTCAGCAATGCGCGCAGCAACCTCTACCGCTCCAGAGTCTGAAAGATTGAAGTATTTAACTGGTGCACTGTTAGCAACAGCGAGTTCATTAACGTCTCCGTCTTCATCCAGAGTACATTTAACAATCATTTCGTCTTCTGAACATAATTGAACTTCCGCAGTCGCATAGATAGGGCCAACTAAATCTACTGTGTCAAATTCAGTCTTATTAACCAGCATACCTGCCGTCATGACACCGCCAGTAAATGGCATTTTGAAGCTACCTGCGGCGCCATAACCATGGGCAACTGCACCTGTATCAGGGTTTAGACGACCGATTAAGAAGCCACGACCAGAATTTGTCATATAGTCTGTAATCGCTGCGTAAGTTGCTGCATCTACAGGTACACCATTCATGGTGACTTGAGAGGTAACGGTCAAATAGCTCATATCTAGTGTTGCCGAAGCTTCAACCACAGCGGATTGGATTTCAATCACGAATTTTTCAGCGACTTTATCTCTACCACCCACACTATGAGCAATCACAGGACTCAAGCTACCAGCCCCGTGACAACCGGAACATGCTGCGTCGCTTCCAGGAACGATACCGCGATGGTTTTCACCGGTGGTGAAATCAACGTCCATATGACAGCCCTGACATGCTTCGGCGTAAACATTATCATTCCAGCCCGATGCGCCATCGTGACAAGTCATACATTCATTAAGCTCTGCAGGAAAAGCTATTTCACCAAACTCGTCTAACGCCTCACCTGTTAGCTCATCGGCTAGGTGGTGACCGGCATGAATAGTATGGATCATCGCATTGAAGTTAGCGTTAAAGCCTTTTTCCGGATCGTCCTGTCCACCAGCGTACGCCGGGTTATGACAGGTGATACAGTTTTCAACTTTTTGATAGTTGTGGTGAGCACCGATATTGGCGATACGAACATCACCTTCTCCATAGCCTTCCATCTTAGTGTGACATTTGATGCAGGCAGCGTTGGAAACGATATCCTTTGTTGAAACAGCGAGTTCTCCGGTGGATGGGTTAAAGTCCAGAGGCGTAGAGAGTAACTTATCTGAGATCCCTTCGCCTTGACTGTCGACCACATTATATGAGCGGATCATGACCCGATAGAGAGTATTTGGATCGCCATCTGCCAATACGACAGGTGCATTACCGTCATGCACCCATGAGCCAGTATAAGTACCTGGGTTTTCAGCGTCTTCAACTAAGGTACATGCATCCACTTCTGCACCACCACGAGCCGTGGCCTTACCTGTTGGTGTACAGTACATGCTTGAGCCAAATTCATTGGTTAGGGCATTGTTGGCCCACAGCATGGGGGCACCGGTATCAGTGGTATTAACGGTCTGATTCGTCACGTATAGTGCAACTTTATCTAACCCTACAAAAGGTACAGCTTCACCTTTAGTGTTTTTACCGGTAACGGTGAATTTGAGTGAGAAATCTTCAGTTCCAACAACAACGATATCGGCTGGCGCTAAGGTCAGTACAAAATCAGCTGCTGAGTTTACAGTGTTAGTAAATGAGCCTGCTGGTAACCCCGGAGTACCGGGTGTTCCCGGTGTTCCAGGCTCTCCCGGAGCACCATCTTTACCATCATCGCCATCACACGCTGTCAGGCCAATGACACCAATCAGTGCCATGGCCATTAAGGATCTATTATATTTTTTCATCATCAGTCCCTATATGAGTTTTTTCCTGCTATCGCAGTAGATCAAATATAAAAGAACCAGAACAGAATGTTGTAATTAGGTGATCAACTTGTGATTAATAATTGAAGATTCAGATATCGTAATTTCAATATCTGAAAAACGTAATTTCGATAAGTAGAATTGAATTAAGAAATCCTTACGATCTCAATAACCCCTTAATAATATTGATTATCATTTCACGATTTTCAGCAGTATAGCGGCGATGGGAAGCTGGTTTTTCTATTAAATAGTATTGTGGAGACAGCATATTCCCATGAAGTTTCTTCACCTCGACTTCGGGCAACTGCTCTACACGGATCCCCGGCATGTTCTTACAAATTTCAGCTTCTACCGCAGGAGCAAAAGCCAGGCTCCCCATGGTCAATAAGTTGCTGTACCACTGCTCCTTACCTTTGACCTTCTCAGCACTAATAAGCTCTATTCCAGACTGACGGCTATAGACCTCCAGGGGGTCCACCTTGTCATTGAATCCTTTCCCCTCAAGATAGAGAAAAGGGTGCTTACAGATTTCATCTAAGGTCAGGTGAGGAAGGCTCTCCCAAATGGGATGTCTGGTATTTCCCGCCAGGTAAACCGAGTCTAAGGTACCTAAGTGTTCAAAATTGAGATCGAGATGATGAGAGGTATCGAAGGCTAACCCTAAGTCCAGCCCTCCGCTGTGGATCAACTCGGCAGAGTCATCTTTCCAAGGGTGGAGGCGAATCTTGCCTATAGTTTTAAGAGAGTCATTATTACATAAAACAAGAGAGAGACTCGCCATGATGCCCGGCGTCACTGCGATATTGAGGATCGGCGCAGCGTCGTAATGACTGACTTCAAACGCCACTTGTTCGATTTTAGCCACCGAGTCGCAAAACCGACAGATGGGCTCATACAGGTGCTCGGCTAACGGGGTTGGTTTCAACCCCAACTGACGACGATAAAATAGCTCATCATCAAACGTTGTCCGTAACATTGTCAGGCAGCGGCTGATTTTAGGTGCCGAGACATTCAGCTCTTTTGCAGCCGAATTAGCATGACCGGTTTGAAAAATAATTTTAAATACCAATAAACAAAATACATCGAGTTCACTGATTTTCTTGATTGCATGATTAGTCATTTTTTATTGAATTTATCTATTCATGCTGATAGGTATAGCACATCGGATATGTTAATTGAATGATCTAGATTAATTGAACCTTAAATCATCTCTTTGACTTTATTAGAAACTACAACGCTATTTCATCTATAGTGAGCGCCCTGCTTTGCCCGGATTTCAAGCCGTCATCGAGCACTATATTTCCTACTGAAATTCGATGTAATCCTATGACAGGGTTGCGAAAACGGCCGAACATGCGCTTAATCTGGTGGTAGCGTCCCTCATAAAGAGTCACCAATGCCGTATAACTATCGACAATTTCGAGCTCTGCCGGCAAGGTGGTAATATCTTCAAACTCAAAATACATACCTTGAGCAAACCCGGAAATATAGTCGGGAGTCAGAGGGTTCTGCAAATGAACACGATAAAGTTTACCTACCTTATGCTCAGGATCCATTAACCGCTTCGACCAACGCCCATCGTTAGTGAGTAAAAGCAGACCTGAAGTATTGAGATCCAACCTACCCACGATATGCAGGCTCTCCTTATCATCTCTGTCCAAGAGGTCTATCACTGTCTTATGTTTATCGTCTATCGTCGCACTCACTACTCCAACGGGCTTATGCAACATGATATAACTGGCTTTGTTCGCTTGTAACACTTTGTCATCCAGACAAATATGAGAAAATTCATCCACGACTTGGTCGATATCACGGGCAAGCTCACCATCGACTCTAACGCGACCTTTGGCCAACATAAGCCGAACATGTTTACGGTTAATACCTGTATTGACGCTGATAAACCGGTCTAATCTGGCGCGCTTCGATTCCATCTCTTTTTTACCACTAGTTAATCGGTGTTATCCGGTAAGCACAACGACGTGCGCCCTCGATAATATGCTCTTCACGGCTAACTTCTGCCTCCTCCTTTAACAGGGTTTGAAACAGATTTAACTCCGAGCGACAGAAGTTAAGGCACTTACTCGCCGCGGCGCAGATAGGACAATGATTTTCCAATAGCCAAAAGTCACTTCCCGCTTCGTTAACCGTTGCCATATAGCCCTCAATCGATCTCAATTCGGCCAATGCTCGGAGCTTAGACTTAAGCGTATCTTCACCGGCTAACCTCTGCTGGTAGAGCTCGAGGGAGCTTTGCTCTCGGTGCAAAATAAGCTTATCCAATCCACTATCGCCAAATACCGTGATAACAGAATCGATCAGTTGAACTGAGAGCTCTTCGTGGCGATCGGAAAAGTGGCTGTTGCTTTTTGGCGTTAGAGACCAGTACCTGGTAGGACGTCCCCGGGGGGCTTTTTTATCCTCGAAGCAGATATCCCCTTCCTCCTCCAAGGCTTGCATATGCTGACGCACTCCCATTGTCGTGAGAGACAACTCAGTGGCAAGCACCTTAGCGGTAAGCGGACCTTGAGTCTTAAGTAGCTGAATGATCTTTTCACTGGTTTTCATAACATCTCCTCTCTGCACCCTATTATTACCGATCCAGATCTTAAGTAAACTTTTTAATTTACTTTTTAGTGAATATCCTCTGTAGCCCCTTTACAAAGTTTAATAAAGCATCTACCTTATAAAACAATTAGTAAATAAAAAGGTTTATTTAAATGAGGTTACTTATTGTCAGTGGCAGCCAAAGAGCTCAGTCACAGAGCGCTAAAGTTGCGAAATATATGAGTTCGGTAGCGACAGGTTATTCAGAGGTCAGTCATATAGAGCTGTGTCGTTTCGACCTACCATTTTGGGACGGTGAGCCCGAGAGTAAATCCGGAGAGGGAAATCCATGGGCCATGATAAGTTATAAGGTTCGTCGAGCCGATGCACTGATCCTAATCACTCCGGAATGGGGTGGGATGGCCTCTCCACTTCTGAAAAACTTCCTATTGATGTGCAATAACCAGGATACCGCCCATAAGCCAGCCCTGTTGGTTTCGGTCGTCAGTGGGATCAGCGGTGCCTACCCGATTGCAGAGCTTAGAATGAACGCACTTAAGAACAACAAACTGGTTGCGCTACCGGACCATCTGATTATTCGAAACGTGACAGAAGTCCTCAATACTCCCCCCCTTCTCGCTAGTTCCTCCCTCGATGCTGAGCTGGATATTGAGTGTGAACTTGGACGTGAATTTGAGTCTGAACGTGAAATTGATTTAAGGGCACGCATCGATTACAGCTTACACATGCTGCATCAATACAGCGGCGCCTTGGTTGGGATCCGTGAGAGACATGAGTCAACTCCCTACCCTAAGCAACAGGAATATTGCTACGGCATGTAGTTTTAGAAAGAGGTCAGAAGCATGAGGATGAATCAAATCACTTTTCCGGTATATGAGATGAAAGCTGCAGTCGACTTTTACCAAAAGATGGGCTTCGAATTGATTGTCGATACCCCCCATTATGCAAGGTTTCACTGCCTGGATGGCGATGCCAGTTTTTCGCTCTCTTTACAGGAAAAAAGCGAGAAGAATACCAGCACGATATACTTCGAGCATGAACGACTCGATGAGCTGGTTCTGCAATTAATCGAACGCGGTTTCGTATTCGACCAGATGCCAACCGACCAGACATACCTCTGGCGAGAGGCCATACTTCATGATCCCAGTGGAAACCAAATTAAACTTTTTTGGGCCGGAAAAAACCGTTTAGACCCGCCCTGGCGAGTAAAAAAGCAGGATCAATTTTAGAAGTTCAAGCTACAAACAACGAGGAGCAAATCATGATACATCTCGAGCACGTAAACTTAGTCGTTGAAGATATCCCTAAAACACTGCACTTTTATCAAACGGTATTCCCACACTGGAAGGTTCGGGGAGGCGGCGTGGGAAACTGGCATGGTAAACCCAGAGACTGGGTCCATTTCGGTGACGACTACCAATACTTAACCTTTAACAATGATGGAGTCGGTGAAAACCGAGATCTAACGGGTCATCAAATTGGGCTGGCTCATTTCGCATTTGTCACCGATGATCTGGATGCAATCATCGAACGACTGGATAAGGCTGGATACCCGGTTGATAAAGAGGGTGCTGAAGATGATTTCAGGCGTAATGTTTACTACATAGACCCAAATGGCTTTGAAGTGGAGTTTGTAGAGTACCTGAGCGATATCCCGTCTGAACGAAACAGATACGATTAACAAAGCGATATAGGATAGGAAGATAGAGAAATAGCATTGAGCCTGATCGACTCAACTTTTCTCATAAACAAAACTGAATATGAAAACCACATGCTCTAAACAAGAGTGTCGCTTGCACTTATCAATGGGGCGCTCCATAGATAAAGCAGCAGATATTATTCAAATAAGAACGATGAACGAGGCTAGCCCAACCAGATGACCAGAGTAAGCAAAATGAGATAGAAAAAGAACCCGGTGATATATACAGAAAAGAAATCATTCTTCGCCAGACGCTTTTCACTATTGAAGACAACCGGGAGATAGAGCGGCTTTTGTATGCGACCAAAAGAGATCACGCCTAACACCACAGCTCCTGTGGTGTAGAGGAGGAATGAGAGTAAAAACTCCCAGAAAAACCAGAAAAAAAGTTCAGCTATGCTTCCTAACAACATGCCTTCTCCTTAATCATCATCTCATTCAACCAACCAGGTTTTATCTCAAGATTGACACAGTACCACTCTAACCACCCGAAGTGTAAATGTCATGTTAACCTTTGTTAACTGCAGGTTTAATGTTCTACTTGTCACATTTTAAGTCTGGCTGAACAATAATCTTAATTAATACAAGGCGAACACGGGGCGATACAGGCAAGCCTGTAGAATCAAGGCGCAGAAGATTTCGCATTAACGGTTGATATAGGGAGTCCAGAGAGTCGAGCGGGTGATAAAAATGATCATTCATCAAGTCGAAGCTGACTGGGGAGGCAGTACAGCCGATAATCGCCCGGAGAAATGCCAACAGCCCAAGCAACTTTCTAACGCTTAACTCTGTCTGATACTAACCGGTATAAAGAAGCTAACAAGCTTTCGGCCTGAATATTCGCTTGCTCAAGCCCTTAATGTCTCTATTGTCTCATTAAGAGCACTGAGTATGATGACCAGGCAGGAATAACAGTCATCGACTTTTCTTTACTTCAAGGTCATTGACTAACGGGGAATCCTTGTGAGCAAAGAAGCGGATCTCAAACTCTGTATCATCCGTTAATGGCTCGACCCGGTGCCAATACTCAGGGTGAGATATTGCCGTTTCATCGGCCTTTACCAGCACTATCTTTTCCGGCTCCCCAAGCCTATCTGCGTAACCATAAAACTTTAACTCTCCACTAAGTACATGGAGCTGACCATAGACACCTATTTTTGTATAGTGAGGTTCCAGCAATACCTTAGGCACACTTTTTCTGGTAAATACACAGGTCGATTGGTAGTTAATATAGCCCTTGGGAACGAATGACATCTCTATACCTTAACGAATTGCCTATCATCATTTGATTATAGGTTCCCCATTATAAAAATTACTAGATTTGAAATGAGATAGGTTAAGGTTAAACTAAGGTCAAACTCCACCAAGCCGATACCAATGAACTCTCCTTTTAGTTTCACCAGTCGCTATATTCTTGATAAAACACATTTCAGTGAATGCTTCGATGAGTCGGTAACTATCGATAAATCCCCCAGAGCTTACTACAAGGCGATTGGATTTATTTTAGTAGGTACGGCGTTATTGCTCACAGGCACGAATGCCTATGCTTCTCTCTTTCTTGTCGGCCTGGGCGCTTTAGAAGCCTTAAGTGTTAAATTTAAGAAAACCTGGTGGTTATGGCGGCAGATGATGAGCAAGGCTGCGAGCAATGAAGTAAAACTCACTATAGATGAACAAGGAATTAGCAGCGAATCAATCTATGTTAACAGCTCTATTTTATGGTCTGAGATCACCGAGTTAACTGTGACAAACAGAGGTTTTCTAATCAAAAACTCGAAAGGTATGAACTATATCTCTAAACGTTCTCTGGATGCTGCGGCCATCGAATTTATTAAGAGCAAGGCATAATACCAGTCTCATTAATATAGGTCATCACGCTCTCAGCCTCCCCTCTCCATTATTCATCTCATTAATACAGGGCTTGCCTCTCGACAGGCCCGAGTACTCATTCAAAACCAAATAAAAAAAACCATAAAAACAGCCTGTTAAAAAAGTAGACGATTAAGCACTATAAAAGGGTAATCTTAGTCAAAATCATTCTTATTTGGCCCACTTCTTTTGCTGATGTTTCGTCTACAGTTTACCAAGGGTTCCTAAATCAGATGAGCGTATTTATGATTGCATACAGACATATCTTAGCCGTAGTCGATACTCGCTCACCGACACAAAATGCCCTGCGTAAGGCGCTAATTTTAGCCGATAAAACTGACGCTAAACTGACCTTACTGGAAGTCCCCCCTAAGCACACTTTACTCTCAAGGCTGACCCACTCAAGTTCAAGCATCAATCCGTTCGTGGTTCATGAAAAAATTATTGAACAATACCGTGCTCAGGGAATAGAAATAGAGAGCAAGACTCGCCTCAATAACAGTGTCTCCAAAGCGATATTGGAGGAGCTCGAGCACGAACAATACGATCTCGTCATTCTCAACTATAAGCACCATCATCCTCTATTTCATGAGTTTTCATTTGCAGATGAATGGCGACTACTCAGAGAGAGTGACGTTGCCGTAATGTTGGTTGGGGCAAATGAGTGGGGAGAGAATGGCCATATCCTTACCGCGATAGAGACAGATGACGGGAGTCATCAACACAACACCTTCAATCAAAAGCTACTCGATGAAACCGAGCATATTGCCAGCCTTCTCAGTAGCGACATTCATCTTGTAAACTGCTTTCTTGAGCAAAACATCAGTATGGCGATAAAGCCACCCAAGGTGAAACATCATCGTATGAATGACCAGAGTCGTCACTGGATAAACTTAGTCGATTCGGCCAGGGCCCATCAGATCGAAAACAGCCACTTACATTTAGAAGAGGGGTTACCGGATCACATAATCCCCAATATGGCAGAAAAGTATGGAGCCAACATAGTCATACTTGGCGCCGGAGAACACCATGGGTTATTCAGCCAATTTAAGGGACACACCAGTGAACACATCATAGATCAGCTTAACTGCGATATCTTCGCAATCAAACCCTCATCAAGCTAAATACGGTGTGAATCATTCGTGTAGATGAGATCGACAAACTGGCTATTTTTTATCTAAATAACCGTCTCTAATAAACCCCTCGCATTAACTAGCCGTTTATCATGGCTATAGCAGCCTCAACGATGCTCTCTTTACTCGGTAGCGGCAGTATTGACGCATCGGCCAGAGGAATAAAGCAATCATCGGCTGTTATTCTGGCCAAGTGTGGGCATTGCTCACCTAAAATTTCTACAAACCCAGTCATAACCGCCTCGCTTATAGACCCAGTCTTACGACACTCATCGACGATTAAGATATGTTTACACAGCCTTGCACTCGCAACGATTGCATCAAGGTTTAACGGTGCCAGCCAACGAATATCAACCACCCTGACCCTAATACCTCTTGCCAACAAAACGTGCTCGGCCTGACGGCTCAGATAATAACCATTAGCGTAACTGATAATGCAGAGTTCAACTCCTTCACCATATTGTGCAATTTCACCTACTGCTAATGGCTCAGCCTCTTGCTCGGGGATATAGTCGCTCGCCCATAACCCGTCATCTTTCTCATGAAGATCTTTAGTCATATAAAGCGCGATGGGCTCAAGAAAGACAACAAGCCTTTGCTCCTCGAGCGCCAACCTGACACTCTCCCTGAGCATCCTTATTGCGTCGGCGCCGTTTGAGGGGCAGGCGATAATAACTCCGGGAATATCCCTTAGAACGGCGAAGGAGTTGTCATTATGAAAGTGTCCTCCAAACCCTTTTTGATAGGCAAGACCTGCAATGCGGATCACCATAGGATTGGTGAATTGGCCATCGGAAAAGAAGGAGATAGTCGCAGCCTCCCCCCTAATTTGGTCTTCCGCATTATGAAGATAGGCGAGAAACTGGATCTCCGGGATAGGTAATATTCCATTGTGGGCCATGCCGATAGCCAAACCAAGAATCGAGGTCTCATCTAAGAGTGTATTGATCACTCTGTTGGGACCAAAACGCTCAACTAAACGGGAGGTCACATGGTAGACCCCTCCCTTTTTCCCCACATCTTCGCCGAACACTAAGATCTGCTTATAACGGGCCATCAACTCCGTTAATGTAAGGTTGAGCAACTTGGCCATATGAAGAGGCTTTTTCAATGCCTGCCTGTCGGCCTTAAGTAACGCTTCCCTCCTGGCTGCATCCAGAGGCAATACCTCAGAGACAACCGCCTTATCAGGCACTATCGATTTCATTATCTGCTCTGCGGTCTCAAGCTTTGGCCTTGTCACCGCCACTTTGGATAGTGCCTCAATCTGTTCTTTCAGGCTCAGATAGAGTGTGATGATCTGCCCGGCATTCATGAGGCCCGCCGCAATAAGTTGTCCGGCACTGACCAACAAGGGGTCTTGGGATTCATTATCTAAAATTTGTTGCTCGCTCATGTAGGCTATCTCGGCATCACTGCCTGCATGACCCATCAGGCGAACGGTGCGAACATGTAAAAAAACCGGCTTTCGGAACTTCCGGGCATAATCCGCGGCAGCTTTACTCACCTTGTAGCAGTCCAGAATATCTCTGCCATCACAATGAAAATATTGAAGGCCTGCTCGTTGACTGAAATTTGCCGAGATCCACCCCTTAGGTGTCGGCGTCGAAATGCCTATGCCATTATCCTCACAGATAAATACTAAGGGCAACGGCACCTGTTGATAGGCCGCCCAACAAGCTGAGTTGATCGCACTTTGAGCGCAGGCATGATTAGCCGAGGCGTCACCAAAACTACATAGGACCACGCTATCAGATGGCATTTGTGACTCGAGCGACAAGCGGTCGCCCAAAGGGATACTTAATGCGGCGCCAACAGCTTTGGGGAGGTGTGAGGCGATAGTTGAGGTTTGGGGAGGAATATTGAGCCCTTTACTCCCCAACACTTTATGGCGCCCACCTGAGATCGGATCTTCACTGGATGCAGAAAAAGAGAGCAGCATATCGTAGAGTAACGTCTCTTGTGTAAGGTGACGTCCCCGCTCTAACATAAAGGCGGCACTCCGATAATGAAGAAATGCCATATCCTGGAGCTTAAATGCGAGCCCATATGCGGCATTACCTTCATGGCCAGAGCTGCCTATGGTGTAAAATCCCTGATTGCGAGCTCGCATCTGTCTCGACTCTAAATCCAATAGGCGGCTCTTGAGTTGAGACTCAAATAATCCGATAAACTCGCTATCTGATAAACCCAGCCTCAGATGTGACCAGCCCTCACCTATCTGACTGAACTCTTGTTTTCTGACCCGCTCGATGAAACATCGATCTATTGCTATGCCTCTATCTTCCATAATGCGGGTTACCTTTTTGATTAATCCACTCCAGGGGAAAAGACACCAAAGCTTAGTTATTGATCCTTATACCTATTGGTATGCCTCAACAAAATGCTTGAATACCTGTCTGAGCCCTTCCTAGAATCAATGCATGAATATCATGGGTTCCCTCATAGGTATTTACCGCCTCCAGGTTCATAACATGACGAATAATATGAAATTCATCGGAGATTCCGTTACCGCCATGCATATCACGAGACATACGGGCAATATCCAGAGCCTTACCACAGGAGTTGCGTTTAATCATAGAGATGGCTTCGACGGCTAATGCGTCATTATCCATTAACCTTCCCGCCTGCAAGCACGCAAAGAGACCCAGACTGATCTCGGTTTGCATATCTACCAATTTCTTTTGGATCAACTGGTTTGATGCTAAGGGGCGATTAAATTGAATACGATCCAGCGTATATTGACGAGCCGCATGCCAGCAAAATTCGGCGGCACCTAATGCTCCCCAGGCGATCCCATAACGAGCCTTATTCAAGCAACCAAATGGCCCCTTCAATCCCAGTGCATTTGGCATCAGCGCCGTTTCAGGCACTTCGACATTATCCATGACAATTTCACCCGTAACAGAAGCCCGAAGAGAAAACTTCCCCTCGATTTTCGGTGCACTCAGTCCAGGCATCCCTTTTTCGAGAATAAAGCCACGGATCTTGCCCTCAAGTTTGGCCCATACAATGAAAATATCGGCAATGGGTGAATTGGTTATCCACATTTTGGCCCCATTGATTCGGTAGCCCCCCTCTATGCGCTCGGCTCTGGTCTTCATTCCCCCGGGATCAGAGCCGGCATCAGGCTCTGTTAACCCGAAACAACCGACCCATTCGCCGCTGGCAAGTTTTGGCAGATATTTTTCCCTTTGCTCTTCCGTGCCATAGGCATGAATTGGGTGCATCACAAGAGAGGACTGCACGCTCATTGCCGAGCGATATCCACTATCGACCCGTTCAATTTCGCGAGCTATTAAGCCATAGCTCACATAGCTGACGTTTGAGCAGCCATATTTTTCAGGTAGAGTAGCACCCAGCAAACCCATTTCACCGAGTTCATTCATGATGTCTCGGTCGAAATGTTCATCTCGATTGGCCATCAAAATCCGGCTCATGAGTTTGTCCTGAGCGTAGTCATAAACACTGTCACGCACCATCCTCTCCTCTTGGGAGAGTAGAGCGTTAAACTGCAGGGGATCTGTCCAGTCAAAATGCACTCGCGCCATTTTTATTATCCTTTCTTGAGACTATAACCAGTTATGATGAAACGGGTTTATCGATAAGAACTCGATGAAACAGCTAGCTTAAGCATAATTAAGTTTCAGGAAAAATATTCTTTTTCTTTAGCCTCCATAGCTTTTTTCTATAACGATCTGCTCTGACAGCTGCTCTGACAATGGGATAGCCAGTACGTACAAGGTGGATATCATGAAGTGGGTAATGACAAATTGGATTGAAAATAGATAACAAAAAACAAAAGATTGTAATGAACAAAACGGAACGTCATCAGTTTGTAACCAGATCCCCGTCAAAAACACACAAGCCAGGATCACAATAAAAACACAACAAACACAAGTTAAAAACACTCCGTGCCACGCTGTATCAGTTTGCATCAAAATTGATTAAATCACTGCCTAATCTTGTTTGAAGTGATACTCTGTTACCCATTATGTTAATTCTGTGATGAGTATATAAACGGCGTCATGAAAAAGCTAAAAGTGCTTCTGCTAAGCTTCATCCTTCTTCCCGTATCGGTCTGGGCCGATGTGGTGGACTCCTGTGGGGAAAAGGTTGAGTGTATAGAGATTGGCAGATGGGATGTAGGCCTTGCACTTGGCTATGGTAACAGAACCAACCCGCTCAAAGATTATGACGATATACCTATCTATTTAGTCCCGACCTTTGCTTACTACGGAGACTCCTGGTTCTTCGAAAATGGTAATTTCGGCTACACACTCTCCGAACAGGAGAAGTTCACGATCAACCTGACCACGAGTCTCAGCAGCGATAGCGCCTACTTTCATCGCTGGGACCCATCAAATATTTTTATCGCCGGCACCAATAAATTTGAGCCTAAAGCACTATTAAATTCGACCTCCCAGACACCAACGGTAGTGAGAGCGGTACAGGAGCCCGAGATTGGTAAATTAGATAAACGACACTTTACCTATTTAGGTGGAGTAGAAGCATTTTTCTACACTCGTGCCGGCACAATTAATCTATCGTTGGCACATGACCTGTTAAATGTGCACCAGGGAACAGAAGCTAAGCTCAAATGGCTTTACAACCTGGCGGTCGAAGATTGGAAATTTGAATTGGCCCTCACTTTCGACTGGAAGAGTGAAGAGCTTGTAGATTATTACTATGGTATCAGACCCGACGAGAGTCGCTACTGGAGCGAGGCATATCAAGCCAAGTCTGCACTGAATACCGGGATCGAACTAACGAGTCACTATATAATCACCCAGCATTGGGATCTGCTATTTTTAGCCAGATACACGCATATCGGCGATGAAATTGTTGCAAGTCCCCTGCTAAATGAAGACTATACCAGTACCTTTTTTGTCGGCGCAGCCTACAGGTTTTAGCACGGGTGTTATTGTCGATATTTAGATTTATATTTTTTGGGAGCATTAGCCTCGCCTTAGCGAGCTGCTTTGCCGTGGCCGCTGATGAATATGATACATCAGGCTATAAACTTAAGATGTCACCCGAGTTTTGCATCACTTCAGAAGATGAACTGACCTGTGAACTCACTCTCGTTCTAGAGTGGGATAATGAACCTTTCAGGCCCATATGCATCTTATCTGATTATAAAGAGATGACGAAGTGGTGTGCCGAGTCGGCACAGACCCACTCCTTAACTTTGAATATCAAAGCAACTGACGATATTCAATTTGTAATGATCGATAAAGAGACACACCAAACATTAGCTGGAGTCAAACTCAAAGTTACACCGGCCTCCGAGCCGAAAGTTCGACGACGCTATCGCAACCCATGGAGTTTATTCTAATGACAGACCCTCAATCGACCCATAGAGTTTTACTGGTAGAAGATGACATTCGTCTCGCAAACCTGATTGTGGATTATTTAAAGTCGCATGGAATGCACGTAGAAGTTGAGCGCCGGGGAGATACGGTTTTAACTCGGCTAATCAGCTACAAGCCTGATATTATTCTATTGGATATCATGCTACCCGGAATGGATGGCCTGACACTGTGTGAAAAACTACCCGACTACTTTGCCGGCCCGATTCTGCTTATGAGTGCACTAGGCTCAAATGAGGATCAGATCAAAGGACTGGAGTTAGGTGCCGATGACTACGTTGTTAAACCCGTCGATCCTGCGCTGCTGATCGCCAGAATTAACAATCTGTTACGCCGTACCGCTAAGCCACCTAAGGTTGAATCTCACTGCCTGAGCTTTGGTAAACTAAGTATCGACCCACACACACAAGCCATCAGACTCGGTGATATTGAAGTCGATCTGACCAGCCATGAATTTGAACTACTATGGCTATTGGCCTCACAAGCCGGACAAGTATTGAGCCGCCAATATATCTATCAATACCTGCTCAATATTGATTTTGACGGTAAGGATAGAAAAATTGATGTCAGAGTCTCCCGCCTGAGAAAGAAATTGGGCGATAATATCGAGACACCATTCAGGATTAAAACGGTCTGGGGTCAGGGATACCTGTTTGCTCCTGAAGCTTGGAGCAACTAGTTGCTAGGGTCAATTTATCGAGTGGCCAGTTCAACATATTTATTATGGAAAAATAATTGAAACGACTTTTTATCAGTCTCTACCTGCTGCTAAGCCTCAGTGTTTTAGGTATAGGCTGGACACTCGATAGCATCTGGCAGAATAATGTCGAAGAGAGTGGTGCATTAGATGCACCACTTATCGCTTTGGCGCAGTTGCTGGCTAAGCTCCCTGAAGAGCAGCGCCATTTATATCTTCAAGAGTTAAACCAAAATCCTGACTACCCCATAAAGCTGATTGATGCCGGTCAAATAGCGATGACGGACCAAAGCTCACTCACAGCAAACAGTGTGCTTATCACCGAACAAGACGATGACCATGAGCTTCACTTCGTTAAAGTAAAAGATCAGATCTTAGTCGCCGGCCCAATCGAGATCGACCCCAGAAAGAGATTACGCGGGCTATTCACCCTATTTTTCTACCTCTCTTTAGCCTTTATCGCCTTAATCTGGGTTTGGCCACTCTCGAGGGATATTAAGACTCTGAGAAATGCGACTAAGGAGTTTGGTCAGGCAAATTGGGACACCCAGATAACCTTATCCTCTCGCTCTCAGGTATTGCCTCTGGCTATCACCTTTAACGAAATGGCGCAGCAGATCAGCACCCTTATCGAGAATCAGAAACATCTTTCGAACGCCGTTTCACATGAGATCCGTACCCCACTTGCCCGACTGAAATTTGCCTTGGCCTTAATGCCGCAATATTGCAAACCTGAATCTGACGAGCAGCGAAGAACTGATTTTTTAAACGATATGCAGCAAGATGTGAAGGAGATGGAGAATCTACTTCAGGAGCTCTTAACCTACGCCAGCCTTGAATCACAACGCAAAGAGGTTCAACTCGAACATTGTGATCTCAGCGTGTTAACTAAACAAACCATAGATAGGCTTTCTTCAACAACAGCGGCACCGATCGTGTTTGAAAACAGTGAAGACCCAGTCTATCTCATGGGCGATCCCTCTCTCATAGAAAGGGCGATACAAAATCTGATCACCAATGCACAACGATTTGGGCGTCAATCGATTCAGGTTGAAATAAAGCAGACCCCAGAGCTGATATCACTCTCGGTTACAGACGATGGTCAGGGGATCCCCTTTGAAGACCAATGCAAGATATTTGAGCCCTTCTATCGCAGCCAGTCAGTTCAGAATGGTAATAAAGGCCATGGACTAGGACTGGCAATCATCAAGCGAATCATGGAGCGTCACAACGGCAAGGTTACCCTCGAAAGCCGGGAGGGATACACCAGCTTCACACTGATGTGGCCTACACCTGCCCAGTCTAAAAATAAGGCTCAGAATAAGAGCCGGATAAAAAAATGAGCAAGGAAAGCAAAATCGATTAAACAGCTGGTGAGTCCGGATCAGCATCCTCGCCGACACCAAAATCTAAAGATGAGTTTATCACAGCCCTCTGCTGCACCAGTTGGGCTTTTTTCGTCTTTAATATCGCCAGCTGCCTGCGACGCTTACGCTGTTTGCATAAACGGATCACATCATATTTTTTGGCATCAGAGAACTCGAGCCAGTTAAAACGCTCATCTCTATTTCGCAAACAGCCCTTACAATACCCTCTCGCATCGGTCTGACAGATACCGATACAGGGACTGGGGATCTCAAAAAACTCTAACTGCTCCATACCCTAACTGTGCCAAAACCCTTTGGTTATCTGAATATGTAATACCTTAAACATAACTGATAACTATTCAGCTGGCTAAGTTTTATTCATTTAAAGCTGATACTATTAAAGGGTTCGTTAATATCGCATTGAATGAATCTGTCCTTACATAGAGAAATTAAGATGAAACTTAGTCGCTTATCCGCTTTACTCCTCTCTGGTTTATTATTGTCTGCTTGCGCCGCTAAACCTAAGAGTGACTACGATGTCGGCTACGACTTCAGCCAGCTAAAGAGTTTCATTGAGTTCTCACCGACTCAGACTAACGATCCCATCAGCTCTACCAGAATCATCAATGCCATCAATGGTGCATTGACCGCTAAAGGATTTATCAGGGACGAAGTAGATCCCAGTTTCAAGATCACATACACCTTCAAGGTCGATAACAAACCTAAAGACTCCGGCGTATCGATAGGGCTGGGGACTGGCACTTGGGGAAGTAATGGCGGCATCAGCATAGGTACTAGCGTGGGTGTGCCTATCGGAAGTGATACCGCTAAAATTCAGACCATACAGATAGATATCATAGACGCACAGAGCAACAAGCTCATATGGCGAGGCAGTGATAAGTTTAACTTCGATGCAGGCGGCGAAGAAAAGGCCGAGGATACTCACAACACAGTGTCAAAAATTCTCTCTCAATTTCCGCCTAAGAAAGCAGACTAAATAATTTGAAAACACTATGGGGAGTTAAGTTTAGATATAACTCCCTAATTTCATTAAGCGTTGGTGTTAATACCCGCACTAATCACAGATTAAAATCATCACTCTGGAGGCAGCTTAAAACTAAGCGATATTGCATGACATGGCAACATCTCCCCCTGATAGACCCAAGTCGATAGTGCTTCAATCCCAGCTTGATCGAAAACACCAGCTGGAGATGATTCTAACATAGTAATATTGATAGGCTTTCCATCAACAGAGAGATCAAACTCCATCGATACATGCCCCTCTACTCCAAGCCTTTTAGCATTAGCGGGGTAGATAGGCTCACGAACGATTTTAGTCCTAGCTAGGTGATGGTTATACTCATAATGCTCAAACTGATACTCATCAACTCGTATGCACCTAGAGGGATATTGCTTCACCCCCTTGCTCACTAAAAGCTCTCTCTCTATCTGCTCACTATTATTAACTCCACACCCTGAAAGTGACGTAAATGCCAGACCGCATAATAGCAATCGGCCGAATATAAGCTGAGTTCCATTCATTTCATTATCCTTATATTTATAATACCGAACAGTAATAAGAAGGTCATAAATCCATTTATACAGATAATAACTCACAAAACAATGCTCAAAAATTTAGCATCAATAAATGAAGAAAAAACGATACAAAATCGATAACAACAGAGCTTAAATAGATATTATGAGTTTCTATTGATGCGCATTTACAGTTCGTTCCGAAGCCCAATCTCTGAGTGCCTGGAGCTTTTCTCGCATCACCACTGAAAGTGGTCTGGTTTTCATTAACTCTTCGATGAGCAGGCTCTGTTCCACCTCTCTGTCCGATGCCTTTGCCGTATAGATGGCGGAGATGATCGCTTGCTCTATCTCTGCCCCGGAAAATCCCCGGCTCACCTTCGACAGTTGAGCCCAATCAAAGCGGTTAGGATCTAACTGACGACGCTTGACATGAATAAGAAATATCGCCTGACGGATCTCGTCATCCGGCAGGTCGACGAAGAAGATCTCATCCATACGACCTTTGCGCATCAGTTCGGGGGGCAATGCCGATATATCGTTTGCGGTCGCCACCATGAAGACATCAGATTTTCGCTCAGACATCCAGGTCAGAATGGTGCCTAAAATTCGTTTTGAGGTACCGTCATCACTACTGCCGCTACTTAAACCTTTCTCTATTTCATCGATCCACAATACACAGGGCGACATAAGATCGGCCAACTCTAAAGCATGACGCAGGTTCTTCTCTGTCTCACCGATATATTTATTATAAAGGGCCGACATATCCATTCTCAGCAAGGGACGTTGCCACATGCCAGCTACGGCTTTCGCCGCCAGACTCTTACCACTGCCCTGCACGCCGAGCAGCAGTATCCCTTTGGGCTGATCTTCGAGGGCCTGTGTTTTACCCGAGGGCGCTCTCTGATTTAACCACTTTTTCAAATTGTGCAGACCCGCCACCTCAGAGAAGTCACTGGTATCGTATTCAAACTGCAGTACACCTTTCATATCCAGCAGCTCAAACTTGCCCCGGTTTACCATATCGACATCTGAGTGAGTGATCGCCCCGTCATCGACAATGGCTTTATGGGCAAGACGGCGGGCATCATCAAATGTCAGCCCCCTTAGGTTATTAGCGAGTTTAGATACTGCGGAGTCATCTACATCAAGTACCAGCCCCTCACTCTTAACTTGCTCTACCTGCTCATAGATAAGGTTTTGTAGCTGAGCCGTGTTAGGCAGAGAGATACGAAAATGGGCGCAGTAACGCTTAATCTCTGGCGGGATCTGAAAGGCATGACTCACCAACACTATGGTATGTTTTAAAGACTCATACTCCAGCGCTATCTCTTTGAGCAGACGCACATTCTTAGGCGCGTTTTCGACAAAGGGATGAAAGTCACACAGCACATAGATCCCCTGCTGCTCGGTAGATTTAATCTGGCCTAAGATATCGGCAGGTTCACTATTAAATTTTTGAGTGCCGATAGCACGATCGACCCGCGTCAGTCCCTGAGTAATACTCCAGGTAAACAAAGGTTGATAGAGAATCGAAGACACTTTCTTCAGCAGTTCGACGACCCGATACTCCTCATAGGTTTCGATAACCACAATCGGGGTATTTGAGCGTAATACGGCGGTTAAATCTCTGATATCTTGCATCGATTAATACCAATTCAGTTAATTATCTGATTATTCAGCGGGAGCCCCCGCTACTCCATTTTGGTATTACCTGATAAAAAAAGTAAAGGGACAATCTAATGTCCCTTTATTTATTTTCAGCTCGTAGCTCGGCAGTATTAACTCACTGCATAGTTAATGAAACAAATAGTTGAGCCAGCCCAGCATTCTCAGTATAACTTTGCGCATTACAGCAACATGAGAGAAATGCTCGGTATAGATGGCCGCCTGACCCGCCACACCTGCAGGGAATGCGCTTTTCACATCATGATCGTCAAGCTCAATCAGCACGACAGCCCTTCCTCTCGGCATTAATACCATAGAGGAGATCAATACGCCTCGCGATTGTAGCTCTCCCTCGGCCATTGCGGGTAAGATTTTGGCTACCCGTCCCTTAAACACGACACCAGGGGCCGCATCTAAGATCACTTCGGCCTCATCGCCTTCTTTTAATCGTAACAGTGAGTTTTGCCAGAAAGCGCCGGCAAAATAGCGCTGCTCATCGGGAATAAAGCTCACCAATGAACGCAGTGGCATAGGTACCGCCACAATACCGGGACGCAGCGCCATCTGAGTGACCATGCCATCGCTCGGCGCCCTGACAACCGTCATCTCCAGATCGAACAGCGCTTTCTCGAGCTCTCCCTGGATCCCTGCAACTTTAGTATTGACGCCATCGACATTCGATTGGAACGCGAGCCGGACTCTTAGCTCTTCTGCTTTAACCGAGCTCAGTTGTGCTTCCGATGCTAAATAGAGCTGACGCTTGTTATCGAGCTCAAGCTCGGTAAATGGCGAGTTAACACCACCTTTTTTCTTACCTTTGGCATAACGTTCGAATGCCGACTTAGTCCTGTCTTTGTCCGCTGTCGCTCGCTCGACACTGGCCAGTGCAGCCTGCCATGCAGCTTCGAGCTGTGGCACCTCTTGCTCTGCAGAGACTAACGCCGCACGTTTCTGCTTAACCACAGCCTCAAAGGGACGTGGATCGATGCGAAATAGCACATCCCCTTTCTTAATAGGAACATTAGGTTTAACTTCAACTTCCGTCACTATTCCACGTACCGCTGGATTAATCGGTACCGTAACAAACACCTCTTTCGCAAATGGAGTATAGGGGTGGTTGTAGTTCATCAGCAGGATCAAGGCGCCTACGATAAATATTCCGCCTAAGATAGCCGTTGGAACTGTCCACTTAGTCAACGGAATTTTAAAAATCTTAAAAATGGCAATACAGATCGCTGTGTAAGTAAGAATCAGTAATAGATCCATCTTATACCTCCGTCTTACTTGTTGTGTGTTCACCGACATCGGTTTGCGCGTCGGCGGTTATGACCGGCTTTTCACCAGACTGCTCTATCGATTGCAAGCGTAACTCTAACTGAGTCACCGTTTCACTAAGCAGCTTCACCTCACCTTCCAGGGCCAACTCGCGTTCGATAACAGAATTGAACCCCCAACCTCGATCTTCCCGATACAAGGTGGCCCAGATCCAGAGAAATGGCCAGATGGCATGCAGGGTAAACAGGCTCACCCAGCCGGCTACATGCAGCGCATCCTGCTGCGGGTGGTTACGCTTCTTGGCAATTTCGTAGGGAATATCATGAATGACGATAACACCGTAAAAAATGAAAATTGCGACAAAGAAAATCACACCTAATGCAAAGTAATCCAGAAACACTACTCGCTCCTTACACCCGTATATCCACCGTCATCGGTCATATTTAGGTGTTTGTTTTTATTGGTTAAGACAGCCCCAACCTCTGAAACATTCTCTCAACATTTCATTAGCAATACCAGTGGTATTTTAAGCAGAAACACAGTATTCCGTGCCCCTAAAGTGATCCACTACACACTTGTAACCCTTGTTTCAACTATATTCAGCCATCAATGTAATATAGTGAATAAAAGAGCAAACATAAGCTCAAAAACAGAAAAAAACTAACTTAGCCTTAACAGCTAATACCTGTATAAAAAAAATAAGGTACCCACAATGATAGGAACACCACATTCAAATGGCGCACTTCGCGCCATGCTTCTCGGCTGCGGCGAACTCGGCAAAGAGGTGGCAATCGAACTACAGCGTATGGGAGTAGAGGTGATCGGTGTCGATCGATACCCTAACGCTCCTGCAATGCAAATCGCCCACAGATTTCATGTCATCAATATGCTCGATGGCGATGCGCTGAGAAACATTATTGAACAGGAGCAACCCCATCTGGTTATTCCTGAAATTGAGGCCATCGCGACCCAAACCTTAGTTGAGATGGAAGCGGAAGGTGTCAATATCGTGCCTACAGCTAAAGCTACACAGCTGACTATGGACAGAGAAGGGATCAGACGTCTGGCAGCAGAAACCTTAGGCCTTCCGACCTCACCCTACTTTTTTTGCGATACACAAGCCGAGTTTGAGCTAGCCATCGAAAACATTGGCATGCCCTGTGTCGTAAAGCCGGTAATGAGCTCATCGGGTAAAGGACAAAGCGTTATCCGCGAATCGGGGCAGGTACTCAACGCATGGAACTATGCCCAGGAGGGAGGTCGTGCGGGTGGAGGCCGGGTTATTGTAGAAGGCTTTGTCCCCTTCGATTACGAGATCACCCTGCTCACGGTAAGTGCAGCTAATGGCATCCACTTCTGTGATCCCATAGGACACAGGCAGGAAGATGGTGACTATCGTGAATCCTGGCAGCCTCAGGCCATGTCTGCTCAAGTGTTGGCCAAATCCCAGGAGATAGGTCGTAAAGTTGTCGAAGCACTTGGTGGCTACGGTCTATTCGGCGTCGAACTGTTTATTAAGGGCGATGAGGTCTATTTCTCTGAAGTCTCCCCGCGCCCACACGATACCGGGCTTGTGACCTTGATAAGCCAAGACCTATCCGAATTTGCCCTGCATGCGCGCGCCATTCTTGGTTTGCCTGTCTCCAATATCGCTCAGCATGGCCCAAGTGCGTCAGCTGTGATTCTGGCGGAGGGAAAATCTAACAATATTCGCTATCAGGGAATGGCAGCGGCGCTGGAAGCCCCAGACACTCAGCTGCGTCTGTTCGCAAAACCTGAGATCGATGGACGTCGCCGTCTGGGTGTTGCCCTGGCCCGTGGTGAAAGTATCGATAACGCGATAGATAAGGCGCTGGTTTGTGCCGGTAAGGTTGAAGTTATCTTATAGAAAGCGGTTTATATGAAAGCCACCTCCCGGATCATAACGTCCGGGAAGATGGGCTCAGTTCACCCTGTTCACAGGCTCTGCCAATAGAAAAGCCCGCAAATTATCTACCGCTATATCCAGTAAACTTTGCCTGGCCTCACGTGTGGCCCAGGAGTTATGGGGAGTGATACTTATGTTGACGGCACTGAGTAACGGGTTGTCTGCCTGTGGTGGCTCTGTCGAGAGCACATCGACACCGGCGGCCGCGATCTCCCCTTCGTCTAAGGCCTGTTTCAACGCCGCCTCATCGATTAATCCCCCACGTGCGGTATTGATCAAGATAGCACTCGAGCGCATCTTATCAAGCACAGTGCGGTTGATTATCTTATCTGTCGCCTCAGTCAAAGGACAGTGCAAAGATAGGATATCGACCTGAGGTATCATCGAGTCGAAGGCGGTCCATTTTACACCCAGTGGCAAGTCGAGGGGCTCTGTGCGCGTATTGACTAACACCTTCATTCCGAAGGCTAAGGCAATATTCGCAACCTGTCTGCCGATAGCGCCATACCCCATCAAACCTAAGGTTTTTCCCTTTAGGGATTGCAGCGGTGCCAGGGTAAAACAGAAGTCTTCACAGCCAGTCCACTTTCCCTCTGACACGGCACTATGGTGAATACTGACTCTCTGGGTATGGTGAAGGATATGAGCGAACACCATCTGCGCCACGGCATCCGGGCCATAACCGGGCACATTGGTCACGATAACTCCCCGCTCTGTTGCAGTGTTCAGGTCAACCACATTTGTGCCCGTAGCAAGCACTCCTATGTATTTAAGGTTCGGAAGCTGAAATAAGGCTTCGGCTGTAATAAGCGTTTTATTGGTGAAGATGATATCGGCACCCGATGCGCGACAGATAAGCTCAGCCTCAGAGGTTCGGTCAAAGCAGTTAAATTGTCCTTCACCATCCTGTTTGGCAATATCAGCCAAGGCTTGCCAGTCAAGATCGCCGGGATTTAACGTATAACCATCGAGTACGACTATATTCATCTGTCACCTTAGAATTCAGGAGTTAAGACTTAGAGCTTAGAGCTTAGAGCTTAGAGCTTAGAGCTTAGAGCTTAGAGCTTAGAGCTTAGAGCTTAGAGCTTAGAACTTAGAACTTAGAACTTAGAACTTAAAACTTAAATCTAGTACCTAGAACTTAAGCTTAACGCCGAGATTCGCCTGCCCCTGCCACATGATGTCGGAGCTAATAGACCAGAGGCAATCTCCACCGTCACAAAACAGTGCGCTACTACTATTAACAAAGGTGGCATAACCTCTGGCGTCGGCAAACAATGAGAAAGCCTCTGTCATCTGATATTCGATGCCAGCACCGAAGCCCATTGAAAATCGTGATTCGGTCGAGTAATTATCACCCGGACGCATCTGAGTCAGGCCTAAACTGGCCGTTACATAGGGCTTGAGGTTTCCATTGGGAAAGTAGAGTGAACCACCGAGGTGGAAATAATCCACATTTAAGTCGGTGATAACATTGGGGCTGAAACTGCCTCCGGTTCTAAGGTCAGTATCTTGGTGACTATAGAGAAAATAGATATCGCCCGGGTCATTGGTCGTTACGCCCGCAATGAATCCGTAATGTCCGGACTCAGAGATCTTTAATGAACCCGGCTCCCCTGTATTTTCGGCAGTGATATCAAACTCGCTGGCACCGAAACTATAACCACCAAAAGGGGCGACAAACACTTCGGCCACGACCGGTGTAGTAACAAAAACAGACGCCGCAACTAAAACCGAAAACGGCAAGTGGTCTCTAATTTTCATAACAAATCCTTTTATATACTCGACAAAATTATATCTATATATGCCACAAGTATACACATGCCTACTCGGCGTGACACTTTAAACCCTGACCACCAGTGATAAATCATCGATCCCAGCCTGAGAAGCTTAACGCATTCCTCTGTCGCTCTTCACTCTGTCATAAGCCGCCTGAATATCTTGCGCTTTCACTTTGGCTAACTCCATCATCTCTTGTGGTAATCCCTTAGCGACCAACTTATCTGGGTGGTGTTCATTCATTAACTTGCGATAACTACGCTTAACCTCTTGATCCGAAGATGCTTCTGATAACCCAAGTAGGTCATAAGCATCCTCAATCGTGGTCTGATTATTATTGCCACCTTGATGAAAATTAAATTCTGCTTGCCAGCGTTTGAGTAGTTCGTCCAGCTGACTGGCACTGAAACCTAACTCTTGAGCCACGGTTAACAGGACCGAGTGCTCCTTAGGATCGAGTTTGGCGTCAGATAAAGCGGTCTGGATCTGGATCTCCAGAAACATCTGCAGCAACTCTTTTCGGCCCATAGAGATGAGTCGAAATGTCTTAAGGCAAGCCTTAATATCGAAGTCACTCTCTTTACCCTCTTTAAAGGCCGCTTGGGCTTCTTTTCTCGCCTCTCCCTTGAGTTGCATCTGATCCATCAACAAGGTGGCGATACGGATATCATTTTCGGTGACTTGACCCGAAGCTTTCGCCACATGCCCCATCACGGCAAAGGTTGTATTAAAAAAGAGTGTCTGCCTATTGGCGCCTTTGCCTATGATGCCGCTAAGTTCGGCGCTTTTCTTATCATAAAGATGGCCTAACCACAGACCAATCAAACCACCAATGATTCGACCAAACATGAAGCCGATAGCGAAGCCAAAAAACTTACCCCAAATACGCATCAATAAACCTTACTCATAACATTAGTTGAAACTAAAAAATAAAAATTGAGATCTGGGTAGCCGATATCGATCGGCTTATCCCACCTCTTGCTGTCGACGCTCTAACTTGTCTAAACGTTCCTTCGTCCCTACATCACACCAAAAGCCCGGAAAATGTGAACCAGAAACCGCCCTTAACGCCATTTTCTCTCTTAGTAACGGCGCTAACGGAAAGCCATTATCCGGTGTATTTTCAAAAAGTGAAGGGTGATATATCCCCATACCAGAAAACGTTAGTGTCGGTTCATTATCAAGGATATCAGCTGCAACCAGGCCATCTCTTAAAGGAAAGTCCCCCTTGGGGTGCTGCTCCGGGTTATCTACCAACCATAGATGGGCAAGCTTTCCATCAAGCAGTTCGGTCGAATTCGGCTCGGAAAAATCGGGCAAGTCATCAATAAAGATGTCGCCATTAATCACCAGAAAAGGACGATTGCCCAATAAAGGTAATGCCTGTTTTATCCCTCCACCGGTTTCTAATGCGCTGGACTCTGCACTGTAGAGAATAGTGATGCCCCACCGACTACCGTCTCCCAATGCTTGAACCAACTTATCACCTAGCCAGGCGTGATTGATGATAATCTCGCTGATACCAGCCTTAGCCAGACGCTCTATGTGGTAGACAATTAATGGCTTGCCATCGACTCTGACCAGAGGTTTCGGAACCGAGTCGGTCAGAGGACGTAACCTCTCTCCCCGACCCGCCGCTAAGATCATCGCCTTCATCTGTTTTCCTCAAAAGTTGGAATAATCAGAGTTTCAACCCAATGACAAAAGTCAGACAGCTCGTGGTAACACCCTGAAATATCTCGGATATATTGTAGTGTTAACGGGATATCATTCATATAAGCAGGCTTGTCATCTCTGTATTTCAGTCTGGCAAAAATCCCCGCGGCCTTAATATGGCGCTGTAAGCCCATAAGGTCGAACCATCTGCGATAGGTTTCCAGCGGAAGATTCTCATCTAGCGAACCGGCCTCAATCAGCTGATGAAAATGCCTTAACATCAACATTTCCACGAGCTCATCAGGCCAGCGAACATAGCAATCTCTGAGCAAAGACACCGCATCATAGGTTATCGGTCCTAATACGGCATCCTGAAAATCGATAACATTCAGTTGGCCATTTTTCAGCATTAAATTACGGCTATGATAATCCCTATGCATCCCGACCACAGGCTGTTCTGCGGCGTTATGGATCAAGACTGAATAGGTTCTATCCAACATAGATTGCGTCGTATCATCGAGTTCAATATCGAGATGATGGTTTATCAACCATTCAGTAAAAATTTCCAATTCTCGTTTTACAAATTCGCCGTCGTACAGGGGCAGTGGAAATTCACCGTTATCCCTGACCCTGCTCACCCTATCCAGGAGGGCTAGAGCTTGTCCGTAATATCGTTCAACATTATCTGGGGTTAACTCAGATAGCAGCTGCACGTCCCCCAAGTCGCTCAGTAAAAGAAAACCATCTTCAACATTTATTTCAATAACTTGTGGCGTGAGAACCCCTTTGCTTTTGTAGGCGTTTGCCAGCTTAACAAACGGCATCACCGGAATCAGTTCTGGCGGAGAGTCCATAACGATAAAACTCTTGCCGGCGCTCTGAACCCGAAAATAGCGCCTGAAACTGGCATCACCGGAGATCAATTCCGGGGTGACTTGTGTATCAAAAATTCGGTTTAGCCATGCATTTAAAACAAGAAATCTGGGATCTGACAAGGGCACCTCATGGCTCTTATGGAAAAATTGCTTTATTATAAAGCAAAATGGAAACAGCTAATAAGCTCAATCTCGATATTTAGCTGTGTTGTCTGATTGAAGCGGCAACTTTTCTCACCAATACTTGTCCAGACTAAGAAATCATATTAAACGACTTAAGATGCAGATCCGTTATTTATTGGCACTAAGCCTACTTCCCCAATTAGTCTTGGCTGAAGAAACTCCAGTTACTACCAACTCCGATACTCAGTGTATCGTCGAGCCTCCGGTTCCCCGTTTGACGCCGCCGGAAAATAGCGATGTAAAGATAGATCTCCAGGAGATCCGCATCATCTCAGATCGCTCAGAAGCCCAAATGGGTAAACAAGCTAAATTTAATGGTGATGTCTCATTCAGTCAGGGCGGGCGTAATATCGCTGCCGATGAAGCCATTTTAGATCAAGAATCGGAACGTTTAGACGCTAACGGAAATCTTGTCTTCCAGGATCAAATGTTTACCGTCACCGCCGATTCTCTGGTTGCCGAGATGCGCAGTAACAGTGCCACCTTGTCGGGTGCTCAATACTGGTTGCATGGGCAACAGATCCATGGCGATGCTGAAAAGCTGGAGATCACACCAGACAACAACCTCTACCTGACCAAGACCAACTTTACCACTTGTCCTCCGGAGGATACGTCTTGGCTACTCGAAGCCGAAACGATAAAAATTGACAGTAAAGAGGAATGGGGTGAATTATGGGACGCCAAACTAAAAATTGGTAACGTGCCTGTTCTTTATATTCCCTATATGACAATACCTGTATCGGATAAACGTAAGTCAGGTTTTTTGTTTCCAACTTTCAGCACCAGTACCACCAATGGTGTTGAAGTTGCTACCCCCTATTATTGGAATATTGCACCAGACTACGATCTGACCCTCACGCCTCACTATATGTCTGCCCGTGGCCTGTTCTTAAAGAGTGACTTCAGATATCTGGCCGGTGATGCTCAACAGGGTCAACTGAATATCGAGTATTTGGGTAACGATGATATGTTGGCTAACTCGCCTAATCGCTATCTTTACCACTGGGAACATCAGGGTGCAATAGATGAAAACTGGCGAGTGCTCGCTAACTACACCGATGTTTCGGATAACAACTATTTCAACGATTTAAAGTCTGATGTTCAGCGCGCAACCGATAATCAATTGACTCGAATTGGTGAAGTCAGCTATTTCGAAACAAACTGGAATTTCAATGCCAGGGTTCAAGACATAAAAGTACTGGGCGAAGATGAAAAACCTTATAAGGTGATGCCACAGCTTGGTTTTAACTACCGTTCTCCCGATGTCTGGAAAGGTTTAGATCTTGGCTTCTTAAGTGAAGTGACAAATTTTGAGCATGAAGACAGCGACAAAACGACGGCAACACGACTTCATTTTGAACCTAGTATCTCTTTCCCGCTTCATGGGCCTGCCGGGTCGTTAACCAGTGAATTGAAGCTGCTGCAAACATACTATTGGCAGGATGATGCCCGTATTGATGCCAATAAAGATCTCGATAGCAGTGTGAGCCGTACTCTGCCACAAGTGCGGATCCATGGTCAGGTCAACTTCGAGAGATTTACCGACTACTTTAACGAAAACTATCGCCAGACTTTAGAGCCTCAATTCCAGTACCTCTATGTCGGTTATGAAGACCAATCTAATATTGGTGTTTATGATACGGCACAGCTTCAGGAAGATTACTTCGGGCTATTTCGTGAGCGACGTTTTTCAGGTCCGGATAGAGTCGCCGACGCGAATCAGATGACCTTAGGTTTGACCACCCGTTTATTTGATTCCCATAACGTCGAGAAGTTTAAGTTCAGTCTGGGTCAGATATTTTACTTTCAGGAGAGCCGGGTTGGCCTACCAGATTCCTCTTTTCAAGGTGAAACTTTTACCCAGGAAAATACTTCAAACTCAGTGTTAGCTGCCGAATTGAATACCCAGATTTACCAAGACTGGTATATGAGTGGCTCTATTCAGTATGATACTAAGCAGAGTGATAATAAGAAGAGTGAGGTAACTCTAGACTTCCGTCCAGGTGCCAACAAGCTATTACAATTTAGTTATCGCTATGTCCCGGACCTTCTGAATAGCAATACCAACGAGTCGGTCAATATTTCCCAGGCGGGCATGCGAGGAGCGTGGCCACTGAATGATAGTCTTTACTTGGTCGGTAACTGGTATTACGATCTCAACGAGAGCCGTAGTATCGAAACCTACGCCGGTTTTCAGTATGAGTCCTGCTGTTGGGCCTTACGTTTGAGTTATCATTATAGAATCAAGACTAATTATGATGATGACTATAATCCGGTACTGGATAATAGAGAGCTTTTCGAGAGCGGTTTATATCTCAACTTTGTAATAAAGGGGCTCGGTGGCTCTGGCCCATTAGGCGTATCAGATATGCTTAACGATGGTCTGTTTAATTACCGAAAGCCGCTTTACCTGAAAAACTAGTAAAACAATTGCATTTTCGATGAACCATGAGTTAGACCTGTAGTCCAACTTTTGATAATAGATTTTTTAGCCGGCATCATTTAATGCCGCACCAGACGTTAATATGCCAAGGATTTTTGTTGATGAAACCCTGTAAACATTTTATTTTTGCTTTTCTTACCCTGGCAATGAGCCACACAGTTCAAGCTAAAGTAGAGCCCCTGGACCGTGTTACAGTTCAGATAAACGAAGGTATTGTACTGGAAAGCGAGATTGCCGGTATGCTGCAGACAGTAAAAGCCAATGCCAGCTCAGCAGAACAGGCGTTACCATCAGATCAAGCGCTTAGAACCCAGGTTATTGAACGTTTAATCATGACTCGGTTACAGATGCAGATGGCCGATAGAATTGGTTTGCATATTGGAGACCTTCAGCTGGATCAGACCATAAGTAATATTGCCAAAGAGCAAAACCTTACCGTCGCTCAGATGCGAGAGAAGATTGGTCAAGAGGGAATGAGCTGGAGCCAGTATCGTGAGCAACTACGTGAAGAGATCACCTTAGGTGAAATCCAACGGATTCAGGTTCAACGCCGTATTCAGGTCTCACCTCAAGAGATAAATAACTTAGTTAAACTTATCGAAGAGCAAGGGCTGCAGCAAGTTGAGTTCCAGATTGGACACATACTGATTGAAGTACCAAGTAGCCCAAGCAGTGAAGAGCTACAAAAGGCAAGTGATCGTGCCAATACAGTGCTGAAACGTATTAAAAATGGTGATGATTTCCGCCGTACTGCGATTGCAGCATCGGCAGGTCCAAAAGCCCTCGAAGGCGGTGTTTGGGAGTATATGAACGTCAACGAAATGCCAACGCTGTTTGCTGAGGTGTTGGGTGGAGCTAAGACAGATGACGTCATAGGTCCAATTCGAAGCGGTGCAGGCTTTCATATCATCAAGGTGCTCGATGCCCGTGGCCTTCAAACAAAAGAGGTTGATGAAGTCAGCTCAAGACATATTCTAATTAAGCCATCACCGATCCTGTCAGAAGAAAGAGCTAAGGCGATGCTTGATAAGTTCGTGGAACAGATACGTTCCGGCGATGCTGATTTTGCAGCCCTTGCCCGTCAATACTCTGAAGATCCAGGTTCAGGGGCTAAAGGTGGTGAGCTGGGCTGGGCAGATCCTTCCGCTTATGTTCCAGCATTCGCTCAAACCTTGAATGCATTAGAAATTGGTGAGATCAGTGAGCCATTTCGTTCGAGTCACGGCTGGCATATAGTACAGCTTGAAGAGCGTCGAACAACGGATGCTACAGACAAATTTAATACTAATCGGGCGCACCAACTTATCTTCCGCCGTAAGTTTAATGAAGAGTTACAGAACTGGCTGGATGAGATGAGATCTGAAGCGTATATCGAAGTTTTCGATGCTGATTTCAACCGAGGTTAATTATTTTGACGACTAAACGAATTGCCATTACCCCGGGAGAGCCCGCAGGAATTGGCCCAGATTTAGTTATCCAACTAGCTCAGCAGGCTTGGCCTGCTGAGCTAGTTGTTTGCGCCGATCCTGAACTTTTGTCCGCCAGAGCTAAAAAGCTTGGACTTCCGCTTCAGTTAAAGCCCTATCAGCCGAATCTTGAGCCTAAAGCTCAAGAAGCGGGCACATTGACACTGGCTCCCTTTGCTCTGCTCAATGAAGCGGTATGTGGTCAGCTCGATGAGCAAAATAGTGCCTATGTCGTTGAAACACTGCGCTATGCCGGTGAGAAAAACATGAACGGTGAATTTGATGCCGTCGTCACAGGCCCTGTGCATAAAGGTATCATTAACCAATCCGGTATTCCGTTTAGCGGACATACCGAATTTTTTGCCAATCAGGCAAATTGCCAAGATGTTGTAATGATGCTGGCCGCGCCAGGTTTACATGTGGCCCTGGTGACAACCCATATTCCATTAGCCTACGTATCTAAGGCAATAACCCGTGACAGACTTCATCAAATAGTTAAGATCCTTCATACCGATTTAGTTGAGAAGTTTGCACTTGAACAACCTAAGATTTACGTCTGTGGGCTTAACCCACACGCCGGTGAAGATGGGCATTTAGGGCGAGAAGAAATTGATACCATCATACCGGCCCTCGAGGAATTACGAGCCGAGGGTATGAATATTGTCGGTCCACTGCCCGCAGATACTATTTTTCAGAAAAAATATCTGGAAGATGCCGATGTTATCTTAGCTATGTATCACGATCAGGGTTTGCCGGTCCTTAAATCCCAAGGTTTTGGCAGCTCTGTAAATATCACATTAGGGCTTCCCTATATTCGCACCTCTGTCGATCACGGTACCGCACTAGAACTCGCCGGAACCGGACAAGCAGACATTGGAAGCTTTGTCTGTGCACTTAATAAAGCCATAGATTTGGCTGCCAAATCTGAGTAGTTGAAAAAAGTAATGAGTAATAAAGTACATTTAGGCCATACAGCCAGAAAACGTTTCGGTCAAAACTTCCTGACCGACGGCAATATTATCAACCGCATCGTGGGTGCGATTGCACCCGATAATGATCATGTTATGGTTGAAATTGGCCCGGGTCTCGGCGCCCTAACCGAACCGGTAGCCAATGGCATCGATAAGTTAACGGTAGTTGAGCTGGATAAAGATCTTGTTGAGCGACTCAAAGAGCATCCGACACTGAAGCATAAGTTGGATATCCATCAAGGTGATGCACTCAAGTTTGACTTTAGTCAGCTGATCGAAGAAGGCAAACAACTTAAAGTATTTGGTAATCTGCCCTATAACATCTCGACACCTCTCATGTTTCATCTGTTCGAATTCGCAGAACAGATTAAGAATATGCACTTTATGCTCCAAAAAGAGGTGGTATTAAGACTCTCTGCCAGCCCTGGAACTAAGGCCTATGGCCGTCTAACTGTAATGGCCCAGTATCACTGTCAGGTACTACCGGTATTAGAAGTCCCACCGGGATGCTTTACACCTGCACCTAAGGTCGACTCGGCAGTTGTTCGCCTCGTGCCTTATAAGACAAAGCCATGGCCATGTAAAGATGTCGATCTGCTCAGACACCTGACCACCACGGCATTTAATATGCGCCGCAAAACGCTGCGCAACAACCTCAAGCATATGATCACCGATGAAGAGTTTACACAACTCGGCATCGACTCTTCGCTGAGACCGGAACAGATAAGTGTTGAGCAATATGTCGCTATGGCTAACCTCGTTATCGACAAGAAGTAAGCTTGCGATAACTGATTGCCATTGACAAATATTGATTAAACATCATAAATTTCAGGAGGGCTAAGCCCTCCTTTCTTTCGCCATAAGGAAAGTCATGTCAGCACCAGAAGACTCCATCAAGGTCGAAGTAAAAACTGAATATATTGAAGACCAATCTTCCCCGACAGAGGAGAAGTACCTGTTCAGATATACCATCACTATCATTAATCTCGGCGAAAAAGCAGTGACACTGAAGAGTCGCTACTGGTCCATTACCGATGCAAATAACAATAATAGTGAAGTGCGCGGTGAGGGCGTCGTTGGCGAGACCCCCACAATAGAGCCTGACAGTGCATACCAATATACCAGTGGCACAGTACTGGAGACTCCTCTGGGGATCATGCAAGGCAGCTACACCATGCTCACCGGAGAAGGAGAAAGCTTTAAGGCACAAATACCTCCTTTCAGGCTCGCAGTACCAGGTCTGCTCCACTGAAATGAATTTTTTAACCCTAATTGAGGCGACATAGATGGCGCATTATTTTGTTGGTGATATTCAAGGATGCTTCGAAGAGTTACAGCTTCTTCTGAATAATGTCGACTTTAACCCATCAAAAGATCAGCTTTGGGCCGTCGGAGATCTTGTGGCAAGAGGCCCGGGCTCACTGGAGACTCTGCGCTATTTTCAGCAACTGGAGGGCTCCGGTCGTGTGGTACTGGGAAATCATGACCTTCACCTTTTGGCAGTAAATGCCAAAATTAAAAGAGCAAATCCCAAAGATCAACTCGGTCCATTACTCACGGCCCCGGATATTGGCTCTCTGATTGACTGGTTACGACTGCAACCGCTTTACCAAGAACTGCCAGAACACAAGCTGGTCATGACTCATGCGGGAGTTCCTCCCCAATGGAGTCTTGAGACTTTAAGAGAGGAAGCGGACCAGGTCGCAGCAGCGCTTAGATCAAGTGATTACATCACCTCACTTATCAGTCATATGTATACCAATGGTTCAAATTGCTGGCACGACTCCATGTCTGAACTGGAGCGAAAAATATACTGCATCAATGCCCTGACCCGAATGAGGTTTCTCCATAGTGACGGGAGACTCGACTTTGGCTGTAAGCTGCCTCCGGCTGCGTGTGAAGATCCCGATCTCTCCCCCTGGTTTGAACGCGCCGGAGTCATTAATGAAACCCATACTTTAGTTTTCGGACATTGGGCCGCCGTTATGGGTAAGGTGCCCTCAACAAGGATCCATGCACTAGACACTGGTTGTTGTTGGGGCGAGCACCTGACACTCTGGCATTTAGAATCTAATCAAAAAATAACCCAAAGCAGGTTAAAAAAGAGTTAAACTAACTCATTAATTGGCCGATAAAAATTAATCACTAGAGCCAACCTGCCCAAGCTATGAATTTTAAAGGTATTTTTGCGAGGGAAGAGTAACTGACAGCTTTAAGCTGAATAGTTGTAGGAAATATAATAATAATCGGAGCACCCTATGAAAATGAATGTCGCCACAAGAGTCATTGGCGGGTTTAGTGTTGTTACCCTGTTACTCATCGCCTTAGGTGGAGCTTCTCTACTCACTAATAGTAAACTCAAGACGAGTACTCAAGTATTGCAGGAGCTCAGTCTTCCGGCACTCGAGTCCAGTGGCCATCTTGTAGAGAGCCTCTCAGTTCAGGAAACACAGCTACTTACCGCCTACCATAGCAGTAAATCGGCTCAAATCCCGGCAATCGAATCCAAATTTTCTAAATCCAGCCAAGCGTTTGTCAACGAATTAGATTCGCTATCCAATATTGTCAGTTCACAATCTCAAGCTGATTTTACCAGGGTGATCTCAGATCTGCGTCAAAGTTACCTTAACTTTGAAAGCAATGGTCTGAAGATGATTCAGACCAGAGAGAGTGCGCTGGTGACCCGGGAGAACTTAGCCTCAAAACTAGAAACACTTGAAGAGACGGCCGACGATACAGCATCTATCTTGCTAGATCTTATCGATCTTGAGATAAGTGAAGATCCCGTGGAGCAGCAAATTGCCGCGACAGCAGGTGATATTGATAATAGTTTGAGTGGTATTGTCAGCACCAGTATAGACCTGGTGAATAGTAGTAGTAAGCAGCAACATGAAACTATCACCAATGAGCTCGACTACTACATAAGAAACATCGGATATAAGCTTGAGTATATCAAGACAAACTGGGGAGGCGAAGTTGACGAGGAGTTACTTACCGAAATCAGTAACGAGGCAAAGAAAGTGTTCTCGATGCTTGAAGGCAATGACTCTATTCAAGCCTTAAAAGGTCATCAATTAAACCTTGAGTCTTCAACGGACCAGATGCTCGATCGGGTCGAAAAAGATACTCAGAGCCTCAATCAGAACATGAGAGCCTTAACCGATGCGGTAGAGTCCGTCTCTAAAGAGGTGAGTGACAAGGCTATCAGTGATATAGACTCGGCCAGCATCAACACCATGATCTTGGTAATCGTTGCAATTATTGTCTCTATTATTGTCTCTATTGCTGTGATCCGCCCCCTCACCCAATCACTTGCCAAGGTGAATAATGCACTTAATATTCTGGCATCGGGAAATTTAACTCATAAGTTGGATGATAGCGGGCATGATGAATTTGCCGAACTTTCCAAAAACTGTAATCGCCTGGTGGATAGTTTACGAAGCCTGATACAAGGGATTTTAGATCGCTCCAATCAGCTGGCAGCAGCAGCAGAGGAAACTTCGGCCATCACGATGCAAACGACCGCCAGCATACAGGAACAGAAGAGTCAGGTCGATCAAGTCGCTACCGCAACGACTGAATTGAGCTCCAGTGCGCAGCAGGTTACTACCAGTGCCGATGATGCGCTGCAACAGATAAAACAAGCCGATGATGAAGCGCAGCATATGCGAACCATCGCCGATGAGAATAAGCAGACAATTCTAGCTCTCGCCGACGAAGTAGGTAAGGCTGGGGTTGTGATCAATAAACTCCACTCAGATAGTGCCTCCATCGGCTCCATCCTCGATGTAATTCGAGGCATTGCCGAACAAACTAACCTGCTGGCACTTAATGCTGCAATCGAAGCAGCCAGAGCCGGAGAGCAGGGGCGTGGGTTTGCAGTCGTTGCAGATGAAGTCAGGAGCCTGGCTTCAAGGACTCAAGATTCTACCCAAGAGATACAGCAGATGATCGAAGTTCTGCAGCAAGGTGCTCAGGAAGCGGTCTCAGTGATGGAGTTGGGACGCGATCAAGCAAGCTCTTGTGTCGATAAGACCGAACAGGCCAATATTGCACTGGAGAGTATCAGTGAATCAGTCCATCAGGCACACGATTCAGGCACTCATATCGCCCATGCAGCACAAGAGCAAAACATTGTTAGCCAGCAGGTTTCAGAGAAACTGGAGCATATTGCAGCCATCTCGGAAGAGACCTCAACAGGCGCCGAACAAACTGCGCAATCGAGCCATCAAGTTGCACAACTGGCCGAGGAACTACAGGCTTCGGTAAGGGAGTTTACCGTTTAATCAAGGTTATTCCATAAGACTTGGTTCCATAAAAAATGCCGGGCTCATCAGCCCGGCATTTTTATGGAAACTCTGTTACTTAGTTACTTGCTATACGCTCATTAATTGCAGCCGTAATCGCACTGCCGTCATGTCCATTTGCCTCAGACCATTGCACGATCGTCATTCCATCGGCTTCTGCCGCCTTTAAATCTGTTACAGAGAGGCGTTTCGCAACAAATGTTCCAACCTTATCAGAGCCACTATCCATCGCGGTACGAAGCAGGCTACCACCATTACATGAGATACCATTATAGATATTGCGTAATTTTACGCGGCTCTCTTTTAGCTTTTTACGTAAACGGTTCTTATCATCAGCCTGCACATAGTTACAAATATTTGCCGCCAGCTGATCGTTAGCTTGAGCAGGAATAGAGAAAGTAGACGCTGCGATAACCACAGCAAGGGTAGTAGGTAACAGACGCATCTGATACTCCTTTATTATTATTTATTTTTATACTGTAGAGCACCAAACAATTATCTTTATATGCCCCACCCTGAACTTGAAACATAACAACTACGATAATTTAACATTTTTTCACCAAGTTGATAAAGCTATATTCCAACCCTTTGTCATTAATTGCAGTCTCTTTGCTAAGAAGCTCCCAACTATCATCGTCCCATGGGGGGAAAAAGGTGTCACCTTCCACATCGAGATTTATCTCTGTGAGGTACAGTTTATCGGCCTCTTTGAGTAAAGATGAGTACAACTGCCCTCCTCCGATAACAACCAGCTCCTCACAGTCACCGACCAAGGCTTTTGCATCTTCGAACGAAGTAACACAAGTCACCCCCTCAATATTCAGTGACGCTTGGCGGCTAATCACAATATTATGCCGACCAGGCAAGGGGCGCCCTATAGATTCAAACGTCTTTCGTCCCATCACAATGGGCTTACCTAATGTCATCGCCTTAAAGTGTTTAAGGTCCTCAGGAAGGTGCCAGGGCATTTGATTGTCTTTACCGATAACACGATTGTTAGCCATCGCCGCTATCATGGCAATTTTCATAATATCTCCAATTTTTGTTTTTAGAATAATAAGACTGAATGTATATTCCCAAGCCACTTCAAAATTTCGTTTCAGAACTCCCGAAGGGCAAGGAGAAGCAACATATTTCTGCATTCTTTATTTATAAGAATAAATAGTGAATTAGAATAACCAGTCCCGCTATTTCATGAAGACCACCACGGATGGTGAGAATGTCGTTAATGCAGGAGCAATTAACTACCTTGAACTCAGTCACTGCTCGATATGCTGAATCCTGCATTTCGAGGTCGTTTGGGTATAGATTAAATGACCGGGCGGGTACGAAAGTAGAGCAGACTAGGCATAGCTAATCCTACAGACAGAGCCCCCAGAATAAACACCGTTTTTAATCCGTTACTGATAACTTGCGAGGTCAATTCCGGACTGATCTCAGACTGAGCAGTAAGCTGAACGAGTGCTATCACGGTATTAAATGCATAGGTCCCTGGGATCATAGGAATTATCGCAGCAACTGCATACATCAAGGGTGGTGCTAAGTGACGTTTAGCGAAACCGATAGTCACCAAACCGACGAGAGCTGCAGCTGCGAATGTCGCCCACTCTATCGGTAGCCCTATATGCAGTAAAAGCGTCCTGAAACTATGTCCTATCGCGCCGGCAACGGCACAGTATGGCAGGAAACGTTTAGGTACATTAAACACCATAGCAAACCCTACAGCCGGAATTGCTGAGAAAAACGCATCATTGAGTAAGGCTAAGAGAAGCTCCATCATAGGAACAAGCCCCCCAATTGCATCGCTATGGTAATTCCTATTACCGAAGAGACAGTCAATAGAGTTGCATGCCCCCATCTCGAGATTCCGACATTAAGATGCCCTTTCACCATATCTGATATCGAGTTGATCATGGGAAAACCCGGCACCAACATCAACACACTCGCGGCCATAGGAAGTTTAGGCGTATCAGTTAGGGAAAACTGATAGCCAAGTTGAGCAATCAGGGTCGTAACGAAAGCCGTAACGGCAAAGTTAAGCAGCAAGTTGAAGTGATGCTTAGCAATGGAGACCCTGACAAACATCCCTAACGACGAAGCGAAAAAAGTGATCACACAGGCCGCTATATCACCACCAAAGAGATGACAAAAACTCGCACATGACAAACCTATCATCGGCACTAAATACCGCTTGGGATAAGTTCTGGGTTCTATGCGTGAAACACGTTTTCTGACTTCGTTAAGCCCATATAAGCCTTTTTCGGTCAGCAGACAGATCCTTTGAAGCTCACAGACTATGGTCATGTTGATACCATGCTCTCGAGTACGGCGAGTAGTAGTGATACAACGACCATGGACCAGACTGGTTAAAACAAGGGAGTTTGAGGAGATGGATATTTCGACACTGGCGAGTCCCAGTGCATGACCTAAACGCTGACTTATCTCTTCGACAAGTTCTGATTCAGCGCCATAGGCCAACAAGAGTTGAGCAACCCGGACAATCTGCCGGGTTATATCATTTTGAGTATCTGCGTACACACTAATCTCGAACAGTATAGTCTCAAAAAAATAGCCTCAATTTAAAGGTTATCGATGAAGCGAGACAACGACTACCTTTGATAGATAACTTCGACATCATAGTCATCGTCATCGAAGTCATCGTCGTCTGAATCATCATAATCTTCGTTTAACGAATCACTGTCTTTATGATAATTATCCCACTTGAATTCGACTTCGGCTTCTACATCCACCTCTTCCTCTTCAGGAAGCGAGTCGATGAAGTCAACGAGTTTCAGGCTAAGCTCTTCGGTCCCGTCACGATTATAAGCTGAGATGGTATAGACTTCGCCCTTCCACTCTAACTCGTTCACGATATGGTCGATACGCTCCTGAAGTTCCTCTTCAAGCAAGAGATCCGTTTTATTGATCACTAACCAGCGTGGCTTGCCTGCAAGCTTTGGTGAGTGCTTTTCAAGCTCACCAACGATAGCTCTTGCCGACTCGACAGGATCACTGCCGTCGATTGGATCGATATCCACAAGATGCAACAACACACGACAACGCTCGAGATGCTTCAAGAAGCGAACACCAAGACCCGCACCATCGGCAGCGCCTTCGATTAGACCAGGAATATCGGCAATGACGAAACTCTGACCATGTCTTGGGTTAACGACACCAAGGTTAGGAACTAAAGTTGTGAAAGGATAATCGGCGACTTTAGGCTTAGCTCTGGATACCGAACGGATAAACGTTGATTTACCAGCATTAGGCATACCAAGTAGACCAACATCGGCAAGCAACATGAGTTCGAGCTTAAGGCTTCGAACTTCACCGGGGGTTCCCAACGTTTTCTGTCTTGGCGCACGGTTAGTACTACTCTTAAAGCGAGTATTACCTAAACCATGGAAACCACCTTTAGCCACAAGCATTCTTTGACCATGAGCAGTTAAATCTCCGAGAGACTCTTCAGTTTCTTCGTCGATAGCGCGTGTGCCAACAGGAACTTTAAGCACTAAGTCCTCACCACCATGTCCGGTACAATCACGACCACGGCCATTTTTACCACGCTCGGCACGATGAAAACGTTCAAACTGGAAATCGATTAGTGTGTTAAAACTTTCATCTGCTTGCAGATATACATCACCGCCATCACCACCATCGCCGCCATCAGGGCCGCCATCGGGTACATATTTTTCGCGTCTGAAACTCACGCAACCACTACCACCATCACCAGCTTCAACTCTGATCACAGCTTCATCGACAAACTTCATACTTACTCCTGGCACCACAGACTAAAAGGATTATACGTCTTTCTATCCAAGGTCGCCAAAAAACAATTTGTAAACCCATTAAAACAATAAAGCCCCACCAAAGGCGGGGCTTTAATAAGCAATCTTAGCAGAAGCTAAAGATTAGCCTTCGATGCTAATGAACTTGCGGTTCTTAGGACCTTTAACTTCGAACTTAACTTTACCGTCAGTCAAAGCGAATAGAGTATGGTCACGACCAATACCTACGTTTACACCAGCGTGGAATTTAGTACCACGTTGACGAACAATGATGTTACCAGCAAGAACTGATTCGCCACCAAAGCGCTTTACACCAAGACGTTTACTTTCTGAATCGCGGCCGTTACGAGTCGAACCGCCAGCTTTTTTATGTGCCATGAGTTAACTCCTAATTATGCGCTGATAGCAGTGATTTTAACTTCGGTGAACCATTGACGATGGCCCATCTTCTTTTCGTGATGCTTACGACGGTTGAACTTTTGTATCGTAACTTTTTCACCGCGGCCATGACTGATAACTTCAGCCTTGACTAGACCAGTGGCAACAAGAGGTGCACCAACATGAACAGTCTCACCGTCAGCAACCAAAAGAACTTGGTCAAATTCAACAGTTTCGCCTGTAGCGATTTCTAATTTTTCTAGACGAACAGTATGGCCTTCAGCAACACGATGCTGCTTACCACCACTTTGAAAAACAGCGTACATAGCTATTTTACTCCGATATTTCAAACACGCCGGCTCATTATGTGAGGCAGGGGTGTTATAAAAGCTTTAATGACAATGGTCGCGGAGTTTACGCTAAGAACTTCAACCTGACAAGCCCTAATTGAGTAAGAATAAAAAAAGATCGGAATTAATCCCACAATCTCCTTCTAATGCTGTCTTGAATGGCGTTTCTTAGGTAGAATCCATATCATTATAACATTCATGCCTTCATTTGGGCCGCCTTTTTTATTGCAGCCCCACAAAACCAGAGCCTATATATGGATTTAAACGCCATTCGTCAGTTAGCCGATAACGATATGCAAAACGTTAATAAGCTAATATACAAACAACTAGAATCTGATGTCGCCCTAATCAATCAGTTAGGCTTCTATATTATCAATGGTGGTGGCAAGCGCATGCGTCCACTACTATCTATCCTGGCAGCTCGTGCAATTGACTATAATGGTGAGGCACACTTAAAGCTGGCTGCAATTATCGAGTTTATCCATACCGCCTCGCTGTTACATGATGATGTTGTCGATGAATCTATGTTACGCCGCGGTAGAGAGACGGCCAACGCACTCTTTGGTAACAGTGCGAGCGTATTGGTTGGCGACTTCCTCTATACGCGTTCATTTCAAATGATGACCGAACTTGGCAACATGGAAGTACTGGAAGTGCTTGCCGATGCCACCAATGTTCTTGCCGAAGGTGAAGTATTACAGTTAATGAACTGTAATGACCCTGACACGACTGAAGAGAGTTACATGCGTGTCATCTATTGTAAAACCGCTAAACTCTTCGAGGCGGCCACACGTTTAGCCGGTGTACTTGCCGAAAGCCCTATCGAAATGCAAAGCGCACTGGCCGACTACGGAAAGTTCTTAGGCACGGCATTCCAGTTAACCGATGATCTATTAGACTACACTGCCGATACCGAAGAGTTAGGCAAGAATATCGGTGATGATCTTGCTGAAGGTAAACCAACTCTGCCACTTATTTATGCCATGGCACATGGTACTGAAAAAGAGCAAGGCTTGATCCGCACAGCAATAGAAAAAGGGGATGGTACTCAGAACATTGAAGAGATTCTCAACGCATTGAATAGCTGTGGCGCCTTGGACTATACATTCAAACGCGCACAAGAGGAGTCAGAGAAGGCAATAGAAGCCTTGTCAATCATCCCTGAGAGCGATTACAAGCAAGCGCTGATATCATTAGCCAAGATTGCTGTAGAGCGTAGCAACTAGTCTTACGCCCTATACGCGATACCATTAAAAAAGGAGCCCTGAGGCTCCTTTTTATTTGCTTGGCTAATATCGGTATAAATTACTTAACGAACTCGACACCTAGCTTGATGTCGGCCTTGAGTGTATCTAGCATAGCATCACGAGCATTGGCTTCGAATTCACTGACTTCACCGTAAGCCAGTACCGACTCAACCCCATTCTTACCAAGCAGGATTGGCTGTGCGAAGAAGTCGGCATGTTCACTGCCGCCATCGACATAGGCACACTCGATGACATTCTCTTCACCTTGAAGGCCACGTACCAGAGACAGACCGAAACGACATGCCGCTTGTCCCATAGAAAGAGTTGCGCTTCCGCCACCGGCTTTAGCTTCAACCACCTCCGTACCCGCATTTTGGATACGTGTAGTCAATGCAGCAACTTCTTCATCGCTAAAGCTTACGCCTTGAACCTGAGAAAGAAGAGGAAGGATAGTCACACCACTGTGACCACCGATAACATTGATCTTAACATCATCAACATTAAGACCTTTGGCTTCGGCAATAAAGGTTTCAGAACGGATCACGTCAAGGGTAGTTACACCGAAAAGACGATTCTTATCGTATACACCAGCAGCTTTTAATACTTCAGCAGCAATAGCAACTGTCGTGTTAACCGGGTTAGTAATAATACCGATAAGCGCTTTAGGACAAGCAGCGGCACACTTTTCGACTAGATTTCTAACGATACCGGCATTGATGTTGAATAGATCCGAACGATCCATACCAGGCTTACGAGCCACACCGGCAGAGATCAATACAACGTCTGCACCTTCAAGTGCAGGTGTTGGATCTTCACCCGCAAAACCTTTAACTTCTACGGCCGTCGGGATATGACTAAGATCAACCGCAACACCAGGTGTTACAGGAGCAATATCATAAAGTGACAATTTAGAACCTGCAGGCAATTGAGTTTTTAATAGTAGGGCAAGAGCCTGGCCAATACCGCCAGCGGCACCAAGTACAGCAACTTTCATAGTTATCTCCGTCATTTCTTGGATATTTGTGATTTAGATCTACATCTCTCGATGCCGCAACATTACTGCAATCACAATAAAAATTCAATTATCCCTTAGTCTTGGTTAGATTTAATTTTTGTTCTACATCAATAAACAAGCTAAAGATGAACAATAAAGCAGCATAAGAGCAAATTCCCCCTCACCGTCTAGCACTAAAACATTTTCGCCATGTAACCAGCCTCTTTGCCGGGGTTCTTTTTTACTTGCTTATGCATCCCGACACACGCCCCAGGTTGCATTTTTATTCATCAAACTCGGATATTTGTTGACATAAACACCAATTATATTCAACATAGCAATGATTTTTGAATAAAGAACAATAAAATTATGCAAGCAAATAGAAGTCAAGATGAGCTAGTTAAGACCTTTAAGGCAATTTTAAAAGAGGAGCGCTTTGGCTCTCAGAGTGAAATTGTCATCGCCCTTCAAGCTGAAGGGTATGGAAATATTAACCAATCCAAAGTATCTAGAATGCTAAGCAAGTTTGGTGCTGTGCGCACCCGTAATGCGAAGCAAGAGATGGTTTATTGCCTTCCGGCGGAGCTGGGAGTACCTACAGCAGGTAGTCCACTCAAGAATTTAGTATTGGATGTCGATCACAACCAAGCCATGATCGTGGTAAGAACGAGCCCTGGTGCGGCACAGCTTATCGCTCGACTTCTCGACTCGATAGGGAAACCTGAAGGTATTCTGGGTACGATTGCCGGTGACGACACGATTTTCATTACGCCATCGAATATTCAAGAGATAGAAAAAACCTTAGACACGGTTAAGTCACTGTTTAACTTTAATGACTAACTAAGCTAACAGGCTAGTGATTCGTGGCCTTTGCTCACAAGCTTTTATCGGAACTCTCCGATAACTAACCAAGATTCAATTATCCCACATCCAAAGAGACGCTTCGCGTCTCTTTTTGTTTTCCTTTATCTGTCACAGTATTTGATTGTATCCAATATATTGAATCAAATTGGCATTCATGAGAAATTGGAAACTCGAAAGCTATATCGAGGGCTAAGGATTCTTTATGACAACAACCAAAATAATTAAAGTCGATGATATTTGCTGGGAGTCCTGGCAACATTCAGCTCAATATACCAGCCAACAAAAACACATAGGTGATGCCGTAGGTTGCGAAAAAATCGGCGTTACCATGGAGCGTCTCGCCCCGGGAAAGATGTCGACAGTTGCGCATTACCACACTAAAGAGGAGGAACACTTATACGCCCTGCAGGGCGAAGCAAGCTTGCTTATTAACGGAGAGCCTCACCCTTTTAAGCAGGGAGATTATGTCTGTTTTAATGCCGATACAGCCATTGCACATACCCTAAGAAATGATTCGAATGAAGAATTTACTTTTCTGGTCATCGGCAATAGAGATAAGCACGATGTCGTTGTCTATCCGGAGAATAATAAGGTATTAGTCAGGGCTGTCGATGAAATATACGCCAAACGCCCGACGAATTACTGGGATCCTGATACCGAAAAGTCGTGACTTCTCGACTAAATACCTTATTTGAGACATAAAAAAACGCACTCAAAATAGTGCGTTTCTTGTGTCAATCACTCTAATTTCATTCGCCAGCCTGACTTTCCAGGAAGTCGAGCGAAGGGGCGAAGAAGGAGGAGCCGGTCAGTGCCTGGGTAAAGTGCAGCAGATGATCATGATTTCCATGACCGTCACCGTGAACCATACTCTTAAGCATCTGCTCAAAGTTTACTGAATTACGACAAGTAGAGATAAACATCAATCCTTGCTCTTTCACTGAACCGTAAGGCATGCTCTGCCTTAAGATCTCCATTGATTTACCATCCGCGTCTTTTAAGTTAACACGCTTAATATGACTGGTTAATGGCTTGTCCTCTGAGGCATACTCTATATTATCTAACTTGGTTCTGCCGACAATATCTTCCTGCTTTTTCTGCGGTAATCGATTCCACTTACTCAAGTTATGAGCAAACTTCTGCACATGGACGTAACTTCCCCCCTTAAACATCTCATCTTCAACTCCGACAAGTGCCACCTCTTGGCGGCTACGACCCTTAGGGTTTTCGGTGCCGTCGACAAAACCTGTCAGGTCACGGTTGTCCATGAAGCGGAAGCCGCGCTCTTCGTCAATAAGTTCAACCAAGCCTTCAAACATCTGGCAAACTTCATTGGCAACCAGGTGAAGGATATCGAATCGGTCACAACGGATGTGTACGAAAAGGTCATATTCTAATGCGGGGGCATCACGCGTATCTGCGTTCATGGCAGGAAAAGGCTTTAATGCCACGGGCCGGCCCGATGGATATAGGCTATCCCAATAATTCGCGCCAATGGCCACAAAGCCATTAAAGGCACTATCGGCATATTGATCGGTAAGCTCATAGATATATTGAGCCACATTAGCGATACAAGGTCGTAATTGAGATTCTACACCTTCATTGGCATTGAACATCAAATACACACTGTGCAAGTTACCTTCAGCACACACTCCCAACTGTTCACGTGGCATAGCCTGATTATCCATCTCTGATTACCTTTTCACTAATTCATATTCGGCATCATTATCCATAACTTTAGATAATAATGGTATTAACTGACGCACAATTAACATTTTATTTGAACCAGTTAAATCAATATGAAACATTAAATAACCTAAACTAGGGGGAAAAACCTAATATCCTGCAGCCTGGCCATCTTTTCTACTCTCTGATGCCCCTCTATAAACACCTGTTTCATTGTTTATCGAAATGGCTTGATACCCACCGAAAGCACCAAGACTATCCCGAATAACATGTCCTTTTTTCTGCAGTTGCCGGCGTATCGTCATCTCAAACCCTGACTCTAAGCTGATAAAACCACCATCTAACATCTGCTCTCCCGTTGGCTGAGAAGAGCCGGTATGCAAAATTCTAGGCGCGTCTCCCGCTTCCTGCAAATTCATATCAAAATCGATCAAATTTATTAAAATTTGCGCGTGCATCTGCGGCTGTGTGGCTCCTCCCATAACACCAAAACTCAACCAAGGTTTATTGTCTTTAGTTACAAATGCCGGAATGATGGTATGAAATGGTCTCTTACCCGGCGCATAGCTATTAAAGCGTCCGGGCTTCAGGTCAAACAGCTGACCACGATCCTGCAGAACAAACCCTAAACCCGGTGGCGTCATTCCTGAGCCCATACCACGATAATTGCTCTGAATAAGAGATACCATGTTGCCCTCTCCATCGGCGGTAGTCAGGTATACAGTGTCGCCATGAAGCAACGCCGGATGACCGGCATCGACACGCTTAGCGGCCCTGTTGGCATCAATTAATTTTGAGCGTTGATAATTGTATGTTTCACTTAGAAGCTCAGAAACCGGAATGGTATTGAATGCCATATCGGCATAAAATTTTGCTCGATCGGCAAAGGCTAGTTTTTTTGCCTCTACAAAATGGTGTACGTATTCGGGGCTCCTTCGCCCCATGCCTCTCAAGTCGAAGGGTTCCAGAGTTTTAAGGATCTGCAACGCGGCGATCCCCTGGCCATTAGGTGGCAGTTCCCAAACATCATAGCCACGATAATTAACCGAAACAGGGTCAACCCACTCACTCGTGTGTTCGCTTAAATCATCATATGAAAGGTAACCTCCCTGCGCTTTCATATAGCCGGAAATAGTCCTGGCAATATCACCTTTATAGAAAACATCCCGCCCCTGCTCCGCTATTTTCTCATAGGTAGATGCCAGTGCCGGGTTCTTGAAAACCTCCCCGACTTCGGGCATGGAACCGCTTGGCATATAGGTTTCTTTGAACCCCGGAAATATGGCTAACTTTGTGGCGCTACGCGCTAAATAATAGGCAATTAATTCGGAGACAGGAAAGCCTTTGCGGGCGTAGTCGATTGCAGGCGCTAAATTGTCTGACATATCTAACTTACCAAACCTATTATGCAGCTCAAACCAGCCATCGACAGCACCGGGAACCGAGACAGGTATGGGCCCATAAGGTGGCAGGTAGTCTAAGTCTAAGGCTTGTATTTTATCTAAGGTAAGGCTCTTGGGACTTCTGCCCGACGCGTTGAGTCCATAGAGGCGTTTATCTTTAGCACTCCAGATAATGGCAAATAGATCGCCACCGATCCCGGCGCCGGTAGGCTCAACCAGCCCAAGCATAGCGTTGGCGGCAATGGCTGCATCGACAGCGCTGCCACCCTGCTTAAGAATATCGAGTGCGACCTGTGTGGCTAATGGCTGACTGGTAGCCGCCATGCCATTTGTGGCGTAGATCTCTGAACGTGTTGCGAATGACTCGCCCGTGACTCTATCCATGGCGCACACTCCCATAGAGAAAAAGGCTGCAGTTATTATTAATTTTTTAAGCATAACCCCTCCGATAACTTTCTAAGCTACCATATAAGGGGTTTAATTAACTCAGAATACGACTAAAGAATGAGCCTGCGCGTAAAGGCCCACTTTCTGACCAGGAACCAATTGACTAAATTGACTTTTAACCTCATAAAACTGCTGAGCAACCTGAACCTGATAGTGACAAATATTCCCCAAAAAACGCCGCTCGACTATGACTCCTTCCCCCTCCTCGTCGGCTGTTATTTCAAGCTGCTGGGGTCTTAGCAATATCTCTCCATGATAACTCACAGGTTGAGATAAGGCGCGGGTACTGACTAACTTCCCCAGAGGAGTCTCGACGCTGAATGCATCGGTAACCGATGCGGGTATGTAGTTACCACTGCCTAAGAAGTCGGCCACATACCTATCCTTAGGGGATGTATACAGCTCTTCGGCGGTACCATATTGAACAATATAGCCATCTTTGAATAGCGCCAGTTTGTCAGCAAAAACGAAAGCCTCATCCTTACTATGGGTCACAAATACCGCACTGACATTGCGCTGTTTCAATATTGAACGTATCTCCAGCATCATCTCGCCTCGAACCTTAGCATCGATATTTGAAAATGGTTCATCGAGGAGTAATAGTTCCGGCTCATAGGCTAAGGCTCTGGCGATAGAAACACGCTGTTGCTGACCGCCGGAAAGTTCATGGGGAAATCTTTGCGACAGCCCATCGAGCTTGACCAGTGCAAGCATCTCATCGAGCCGCGCTTTCCTCTCCTCTTTGGTCACATCTTTAACGCCGAACAAGATATTATCTGCAACATTAAGATGAGGAAAGAGCGCGTAATCCTGAAAGATCATGCCGATACCACGCTGCTCACTTGGCTCAAAACGATCGGGGCCGGATAATATCTGCCCATTAATACAGATCTCCCCCTCAGTGATGGGCTGCAGGCCAGCAATCGCTCTAAGTAAGGTTGTTTTACCACAACCGCTGGGACCAAGAAGAGCAGCAATCTCCCCCTTTGCCAGAATTAAATCCAGGCCTCTTAAGACCTGTTGCCCCTGATAATGGCTGTGAACACCTTTAATACTTAATGTCGACATAATCGTTTACTTACTCAAAGAGCCGTGAAGATGAATGAATAACGAGGACTACAGCAAAAGTTACTGTGAACTCCATAAATCGGCCAAATAAGGCCGTTTAGCTTTCCTGTTCCAAAGAACGATTGAGATAGATAAGCGGGACTAAGCCCACCAATACAATAACAATTGCGGCCAGTGCACCATGTTCAAGTTGTTCATCTGAAACAAATTGATAAACATAGGTCGCCAGATTCTCAAACCCAACGGGTCTAAGTAATAAGGCAGCGGGCAACTCTTTCATACACTCAATAAACACCAAGAGTAACCCCGCAAAAATCCCCTTTCTCAACAAGGGGAGGTGAACCCGACATAATAGTGCCTTAGGCTTTAAGCCCATGGTTATCGCGGCCATATCCAATGAGGGGGAGATTCGTTTATAACTGCTTTCGACACTACCGATGGCGATAGCGGAGAACCTGATACAAAAAGCGAAGATGAGCACAAATACGCTACCGGTAAATATGAGGCCTGGTCCCCGATATCCCAGATACTCGTAGAGATCATTTACAGCAAAATCGAGATAGGTCAAGGGTACCAGAATACCGATAGCTAAGACGGTTCCCGGCAATGCATAGCCTGTCGATGAGAGGCGTGAAGGCAGTAGATCGGACTTTCTAGGACTGATTCTGCGAATAAACATCAAGAGCACGCCGATGAAAACAGCAATGACACTAACGATTGCGGAGATATACAGGCTGTTCAGACTGTATTCCCAAAATTCGCTGCTCCAGCTCTGCTCAAAATACCCCCAGGCATAGTGAAACAAGATCATAAATGGCAAAAGAAATGAGAAAAAGAGCAGTAACCAGCAATAGCCACTGGCAAGATACGCATTCCCCCCTTTAAGCAGGTATCGCTCATCTTGATTAACACCCGTTTGTTTTTGGAATAATTGCTGCTTTCTTCGTGCAAATCGCTCAAAGCCTATCATGGAGAAAACCACAAGCAGCATGATGGCTGACAGTTTAGCTGCCGCCGACAAACTGCCATATTCAAGCCAAGTGTCATACACGGCGGTGGTCAAGGTGGGGACGGCAAAATAACTCACGGTCGCAAAATCAGCCGCAGTTTCCATTGCCACGAGTGCGACACCGACGGCTAAAGCCGGCCTTGCCATTGGTAAACTAAGGCGCCAAAAGCTCCGCCAAGGTCCACACCCCATGACTCGACTTGCATGTTGCAGGCTTGATGACTGCTCCATAAATGTGGTTCGAGCGAGCAGATAGATGTAGGGGAATAACACCAAGGCAAGCATCAAAGATGCCCCGCCTAAACTCCTCACCTCGGGAAAATAATAATCTTGTGGCGACTGCCAGACAAACAGTTCACGCAATAATTTTTGCAACGGTCCCGCATAATCGAGCAGGTCGGTATACACATAGGCAACCACATAAGCAGGCATCGCCAATGGCAATAACAGTGCCCATTGAAAAATATTACGCCCGGGGAAATTACACTTTGCCACTAACCAGGCAGCAGGAATAGCAATGAGAAGAGAGCCAAGACAGACCCAAAACATCAATAACAAGGTATTGGCGATATAGGTAGGCAAAACAGTCTCAAGCAGGTGACTGAATACAGCCTCATCCGGCACCAATGCCTGTGCGATAATAGCAATGAGTGGCAATGTGATGATTGCTGCGATCAGATAACCACTCACCGACCAACTTCTTGATAAACCTAAAATCATGATTATACCAATTTCATTAAATTTGTTATCAATTCAGAGCCACAGGGTGGCTGATGTTACAGTAAAGAGTAAACCCGGCATGCTAGGTTCGAAGCTTTTAATATAGAGTATTATCTATGACTCAATTATCGACTATCAACCTAAACTCAAACTTAAATAAGAATGATTATAATTCGAAAAGTGCACGACTGGCTCACAAAATAAAAAAGCCTCCCAGAGGAAGGCTATTTTTGTAGGGCAAAGATGGGAATTAAAGGTCGAATTTAACCTGATCTAACAGCTTTACCGCAGCTTTGTGATACTCGGCAAGCTTGAAGATAGGAAGGCTGTCGGCCTTAAAGCCACCCCATGATGCGACTAACTCTGAAGGATTTACATCCGCATTTATCGGATACTCATAATTCACTTCAGCGTAGGCTTTTTGAGCCTCATCACCGGAAAGGTACTCCATCAATTTAATGGCGTTCTCTTTGTTCGGTGCATATTTAGCTAATGCCATTCCCGATACATTGATGTGGGAACCACGGTTAGCCTGATTCGGAAAGTTTATCTCAACAGACTCAGCCCATGGCACTTGCTTGGGATCCTGAAGCATTTTTCCCAGGTAGTAACTATTTCCTATGGCGATATCACATAAGCCCTCTTTTACCGCTTTAACCTGAGCACGGTCATTGCCCTGAGGTTTACGAGCTAAGTTGGCTTTCACCCCCTCTAACCAGCTTCTCGTTTCGGCTTCACCATGGTGAGCAATCATAGAGGCAACCAGAGAGATATTGTAAGGGTGCTTCCCGCTTCGGGTACAGATCTTACCCATATATTTAGGGTCTGCAAGATCCTCATAATCTATGGCGAGTTTCCCCAGTCTCTCCTTAGACGAGTACACATTCCGAACTCTCATCGTAAGTGAATACCAACTATCATCAGGGGAGCGGAATTTTGCAGGAATATTATTATTTAAAACTTCACTCGATGCCGGCACCACTAAGTTTTTATCTACCAGCTCCATCAAACGTGAGAAGTCTGATGTCAGAACGATATCGGCAGGGGACAGTCTCCCTTCACGTACCATGCGCTCTGCAATGCCCTTCTTGGAAAAAACGACCTCGACATCGACCCCCGTTTCTTTAGTAAAGTTTTCCAGAATAGGGTCAATCAAAAATGCTTGTCGATATGAATACACAGTTAGCTTTTCAGCCGCATTAGCTGCTGACGTTAAGCAAACCAAGCCTAATATGGACAAACTTCTTGCGATCTTCATTTACACATCTCCCTCACAACACTGGCAACGAATTAAGTAATGATAATTATTATCAATCGCGATAAGAGTAATAAATCCACAACAAATGAGCAAGCAGTATCGGAAGAAATGTTAACTTAACAACATATCCCCCTAAAAGAGCTAAAAACATGGGCTAACGTCTGTCGTTAAACCAAGGTTCACAGAAGATACAAAGGATAGTCAGCTATATCGCAGGCTCGTCTCAACAGGGTCTGGTACTAACCATCGCCGGTTCGGTTTCAAAATCTGAAAGCCAGCTGGAGATCGCAGGCGCAAGCTTTCGCCAACTGATATCAGGATGCCTGAAATCCAAATACTCTAATAAACAGGCTAGACTGATCTGCTGAATAACCAAACGAGGCCTTGATATCACACCTGAACGCTCGAGTTGTTTTAGCCCTCTAAACAGGGCCTGTTCATGTCTTGCTGCCCAAAATAGAGACCGTTTCCCCTCTTCTCGCATCTGCTCCTGTCTCAATGCCACAGCGCTATCTAACATTCCCTTGATTAATGAAAAGTGGCTTTCGTTTCTCCAATCATGAGGGCCCGCTCCAAATAACTGGCTCCTGCCAAATTCAAAATCAAAGAAGCGTAATATCACCTCACTATCATAAATGGCAGAGCCGTCACTGAGCTGAAGACAGGGGATCTTTCCCAGGGGGTTGGCTTGAAGTAATGTCTCGCTATTATCGAATGGATCTGTTTTTAACTCATCTATGCCCTCAATTTCGAGATAGCGAATAACTACCCGAACACAGCGAGCATAGGGCGAAGCATCTGAATAGAAGAGTTTCATTTATCAATCCTTTGAGCCGAGAGTTACAAGTAAAAATGAACATACTAAAAGCAGTCAAACTCTAGTTTACCAATATTTCTCTTGAGTTATCTGGCCAGGTTTACGGCGAAGATTCTTAGTTAATCCCCTCTGTAAAAGGATATTATTCGCATCACGAACCATCTCAGGGTTACCGCACAGCATAATTTGAGATTCTTCCGGGCTAATAATAATGCCGGCAATTTTTTCAACTTCTCCTGATTGTAAACCTGTCGAAATTCGGCAACTCATCGAACCAGGATACTGCTCACGCGTGACGGAGAGCACCAACTTGAACTGCTCAGGATATAGCACCTCCATCTGTTTTAACTTCTCGAGATAAGCTAAATCTTTTACCTCTCTGACACCGTACACCAAAATGACCTTCTCGAATCTCGACCAGGGTTCAAGGGTGTCTAACATTGAAATAAAGGGGCCAACTGCGGTGCCGGTTGCCATTAGCCAGAGCTGCTTACCCTCTGAAGAGGAGACGGGGATTTCATCTAAGGTCATAAAACCTGTGGCTTTTGGCGACACATCTATAAGTTCGCCGACGGTGAGTTGTTGCAGGTTTGGAGATAGTTGTCCGTCGGCAACAGCAACTGCAAGCACCTCAATAAAATCACTGCCAGGCGCATTGACGATAGAGTAGGCCCGGCCAACTCTTTTATCATCGATAATCTGGCTTAACTTAATAAATTGACCCGCGATAAAAGGTTCAATATCGGCTTTAATTTTTAATGAAAACAGCTTGTCATTCCAATCGATTCGTTCAATGACTTCACCCTCAATCCACATCCAAAGCTCCCACCCACAAATCTTATCTAATTTATCTTTAACATAAACGGCAAATTGTGGCTAGGGCCTGTTGACCTTTCATGATTGTTTTTGCAGCGAGTTGTTGACCTTTACTCTTTATCTATGAAAGTTAGGCGGAGCTTGTGTGGTATAGTTATTCTCGGTAACGGCCCTGCATTACTCTCGATAATTGCTCCTGCATTATTCTACCTTCGCCCATCCATGGTCTCATACCTTCTGCATCTGACACCCACGGTCTTAAGTGTTCCAGACACTTTAAAGACATTTCCCATATCCCTACGGGTCAGGGGAGGAAATGTCTTACTTTGTATGGAACAAAATAGACCATGCAGTCGTACATAAATAAGCGATAAAAAAGCCTCGGGTGAGGCTTAAAAGAAGATGTTCACCAACGTTATGCTTCGGTATCGTCACCGATGTTAAAGCTGTCTCTAAATGCTGCCAACCCCTCTTGAACCAAGGAGTAAGTTTGTTCAACACCAGATTCGATATCTCCCTCCAGAACCTGAAGGCCAGTCAAAATATCCTTAGCTTCACTGAACCCCTGATCGATGGCTCCGCCAATAATATCCATAAACGAATTGAGCTGTTCGTCGAAATCCATATTGGAATTTTGTTCCTGATGAAAAACAAAAAATTGAGTCGCGAAACTAACAATTCTATCTGCCGTCGCTTCCGGAGAATGATCGACGCCACGCTCAAAAGCTGACTGAGTCGCGTTCTCCCCCATAGTGGGCGCTAATATTTCATCGATTGCTTCGATGGCCGCACGGTATAACAACACCATAGGCTCATCAGCAGAGCTTAGGTTAACCTCTTGCTGGTCAACAAGAATTTGCTTGTTAACCATCTGCCTACTCGCAGCGAATGCAGTTTGCCCTTTGGCAACTTCAGATACCGATTTACCATGGTTCTCAGTTGACTCAGTTTTATTGCGAGCTACTTGTGACACCTCTGCGCCATGATTACGAATTTCCATTACAGCCTCTCAAAAAGATATTTCCACTTAACTATTATCGGCTATTTTTTAATCTACTTTAGGATTTAATCATAATAATTTCTGTTTTATTAAGCTGCGATTAGCTATCGTTACAAGCCCCCCCCCAAAAAAAAGAGCAACATGATGAGACTGTTAATTCTGTGCCTCGGCCTTATTTCTCTGATCCCTAACGGGTTATACGCTAAAGAGGTTCAAGACTCTATATCGTCAATGGCTAATAAAATTATCGTTTTAGTCAGGCATGCTGAGAAAGCTGCATCGAGTTCCAAAGATCCGAGTCTTAGCCTAAAAGGCGAGTTACGGGCGAAATCTTTACTTTCCACTCTCGAGAAGACACAGCTCAGTGGATTGATCGCCACACCATTTAAGCGAACACAGGAAACGCTTCATCCAATGAGTGAACACAGGGAGTTACCTGTGATGATTATTGATATTAATTCCGGCATAACTGCACATATAGAAGCAACCGTGAAAACAATTCAAGCCCAAACGGGTAACGTATTGGTTGCGGGTCATTCAAATACGCTCCCATTAATTATCTCTGCTCTGGGTGGGCCGGAAATCGATCCTATCGATGAAGATGAATACTCGAATATGTACATTATTTCGCTATCAGAAACTAACAAAGTAGAGTTATCACATACATCTTATGGTCAATAATAAGGAATATCCGGAAAAATGGGCCTGAAGCAAACATGATTTATCAGGCATATTCCTTATCCCTAAGAGCCTAAATAATATTCACTTAATAAAATCGAAAAACAATAACAACCAAACACGAGCTGGATCAATTAATAAAAAACAAATCCGTGCTAGACGTTTCGGGTTTTATGCTTCAGAATCCATTGATGCGGGTAACTAACGAATTCAGTTAGGAGAAAGCACATGGAGGAGTTTGAATTGGGTTTAGGATATGTAAGCCAGATACCATCAACGAAGAAGCGTTCTTTAAGTTGTCAAAACTGCGAACGTTTGACTGTTATCGAAGGGGAAACGGTTTGCTTCAGACAGGGCGAGGTGATCAGGCTTCATCGGTTAGATGAAGAGCCGGCCAAGTTCCGCTTGTCATGCGATGGCTGGCGCTCGAAATAATCAACCTCGAAATAGTCAACTAAGATAAATAAAGGCATTCCACAAAAATCTGAGTGCTAACCTTGATAACAATATCAATATCAGCACTACAATACATCAGGACTAAAACCTCATCAGGCTAAGCATGAATAAGGGTTACGCCCTCATCATACCGGCATAATCGTTTGCCGAAAACTTCGTTTCACGAATGATACCGTGCAATTCCAGGTTAGGATTGATTTTGGCTAAGCTCAGACCCCTTGTCGTGACTCTCATTCCGGATGTTAATTCAAGGTATACACCCATCAGTTCATCTTGCTGTAAACCACGCTTCTTCAGGGTTGCCATAATGGCTAACCAATCCGTATCTACGCAGCTCGTCTGACCTTCTATGTTGACTTGTAAAGGAATATTCTTCATCACTATCATCTCGCCATAGTCGTTATTGGTTAATACTGGATATTATACAAACGTAAACTGAACCTATGCTGAACTATTAGCCTATTTATAGCGATCCGCGATGGTACCAAATAGAACTATGGTTAAAAGTAGCTAATCATTGATTCTGTATATTCCACAGTTTGGCATACAAACCATTATTGGCTAACAGAGATAGATGATCACCGGTTTCAACGACCTGACCTTTACTCAACACAACAATTTGATCTGCATCTACAATGGTTGACAGTCTATGGGCTATAACCAAACTAGTATGGCCTTTTGCCACCTCTTTCAAGGCATTTAAGATAGCCTGCTCAGAATGGCTATCCAGAGAAGAAGTAGCCTCATCAAAGACCAGCAGAGGGGACCCCTTGAGTATGGCTCTGGCAATAGCGACTCGCTGTTTTTCTCCGCCTGATAACTTTAAGCCTCTTTCACCCACCTTTGTATGCCAACCATCGGGCAGTGCCTCAATAAAATGAGAAAGATGAGCCATCTTAACCGCCGCAGCTATCTCCTCATCAGTCGCATCGGGTCTACCATAACGAACATTTTCTAACAGTGAATCATTAAATAACACCGTGTCTTGCGGCACAATAGCGATAGCTTGTCGCAGCGCGTCCTGGGTTAATTCATCGATTTTTATGCCGTCCAGAGAGATGCTCCCCGATGACACCTCATAAAAGCGAAAAAGTAACTTAACTATGGTCGACTTACCTGCGCCACTATCACCCACAATTGCAATCTTCTGCCCGGGCAAGACAGTAAAGCTAACACTATTCAAAATAGGCCTGGTATCGTAACTAAAACAGACCTTGTCAAACTTCAATTCTCCACGGGAAAGCTTAATAGCTTTAGCATCGACTTTATCTTCAATAAGAGGAACACGATCCAGCAGGCCAAACATTCTCTCGATATTGGCCAGCGCTCCCCGTATTTCACGATAGACAAAACCTAAGAAGTTAAGTGGAATAAAAAGTTGCATCATAAACGCATTAACCAGTACGAAGTCACCTATGGTCATGGTGTTTTCAACAACATGGTAAGCAGCGAGTGCTAACATTAAGGTCATAGCTACAGAGATGATTAATGCCTGCCCGGCATTCAGTGCAAAAAGAGACAGGCGGTTTTTTCGCTTTGCATCTTCCCAATCGGCTAATGCACTATCGTAGCGATTGGCTTCATAGGTTTCATTATTAAAGTATTTAACCGTCTCATAATTAAGCAGGCTATCGATTGCACGAGAGTTGGATCGAGAATCAGCCCTGGCAGCCTCTCTAACAAACTCCGTTCTCCACTCAGTCGCAAAAATTGAAAATAGTCCATATGCCGCCACCGAAGCTAAAGTTATCGCAGCGAAGGCGATACCATAATTATAAAACAGGATCCCAACAACCAAGGCTATCTCCAGAATTGTTGGCACGATATTGAACACCATAAAACGCATCAAAAAATTGATGCCACTGGTCCCTCTCTCAATATCTCTGGATAAGCCACCAGTTCTTCGCTCCAGGTGAAACTCTAAGTCCAATCGGTGAAGATGTTCAAAAACGGATAGCCCTAACCGCCTTATTGCACGCTCGGTTACTCTGCCAAAAAGCGTATCCCTAACCTCAGAGATCAAGGTATTAAGTAATCGCAACGACCCATAAGCGATAACAAGGGCAATCGGCACACTGATCATCTGCTCTGCTGAGGCCGAGCTTAATGTATCGACCAATTCCTTCAACACAAATGGCAAAGAAACACTGGCGATTTTAGCAATTATCAAGCAAAGCAGTGCTAAGCCCACTCTCGATTTGAACTCGAAAAGATACGGCCAAAGTAACTTAAGGACTTGCCAGTTCAATTTGTCTATTGGGCCATCGAAATAGAGAGAGGGACGCATGAAAGTTCCATTTATTAAAGAGTGGCAGTGTTAGGTGATAGCTCTTGCTATACCGATTGGTATTCAGTCAAAGAGCCCCGCTAAAAATAACGGCGAAGATAATCCTCGCAACTACAGAAGTAGCACTTTAGACTGACAAAAGTTGATATTCAAACCAACAAAAGAACTAGTAAACGCTTTTTTATTTGTAAATATGCCAGATGACGGCAAATCTTGTTAAACATAAGAAAATAATTTGATATTCTTTTGATCTATACCTAAGTCGCATATTGATACCGACTTCATCATCAAACCGTCTAGGTATAGGAATCATTCGGGCGAATAAGGTAAGGGAAGCCAATCTCACCCTTAATTAGCTATTAAAGGAAACTTACATGCTGGATTCATCAAAATCTCAATATCCACCACTGCCTCTTATCCAAACTTGGATATGGATGATGACCCAATCAGGTGATAGTGATATTCAACAAAAAGGTCAAAATAACCTTATTGCTTCGTTTGGCAGCCTTGCAAAAGCCAATGAATATCTGGTCAATCACAATCAAGATTAATAGGCTCATCCGACTAAAGCTATAGACAATTAAGCACAATCAAAATATCTATAACTAATTAATAATACATGTTTTTATGTGGAATGAGAATTTTTTGACTAAAAAGGAGGCATCAGCCTCCTTTTTTTACTTTCGAGTCGTTAATCATAATTCCATTTATTTCGACGACCTGCGAGCCTCCACGCTCTGTGAGAGGGTTGCCATTATACTTTCAGTATCATCCCAACCAATACAAGCATCGGTAATACTTTGGCCATAACACAATGGCTGACCTTCGATATAGTCCTGTCGACCTTCGATTAAGTTACTCTCAATCATGACACCAAAAACACTCTGGTTACCACCGCCTAGCTGAGACGCAACATCTTCACCAACCAACAACTGACGCTTAAACTCTTTCGAGCTATTTGCGTGACTAAAGTCGATCATCACATTGAGATCTAGGCCGGCCTTATCTAGCTGACTACTAATCTCAGCAACATGTTCGGCACTATAATTAGGTTCTTTACCACCACGGAGTATGATATGGCAATCAGGATTGCCCTTGGTCTCAACTATCGCTGAATGCCCATATTTAGTCACCGAGAGGAAGTGATGCGGCGCACTTGCAGCCCCTATGGCATCTATGGCTACTTTAATAGTGCCGTCGGTGCCATTCTTAAATCCGACTGGACAAGATAGCCCGGAAGCCAATTCACGATGAACCTGAGACTCGGTTGTTCTTGCCCCAATCGCTCCCCAACACATAAGGTCTGCGACATACTGAGGCGTGATCATATCGAGAAACTCACCGGCAGTAGGAATACCAATATCATTGAGATCCAGCAGTAATTTTCGAGCAGTTCTTAGGCCGTCGTTTAACTTAAAGCTACTATCCATGTATGGGTCATTGATCAAGCCCTTCCAGCCGACAGTGGTTCGTGGCTTTTCAAAATAAACCCGCATAACGATCTCAAGTTGATCTTTATATTGCTCACGTAATTTAACGAGTTTCTGACCGTACTCCAGAGCGGCTTTAGGATCATGAATAGAACATGGGCCAACCACAACTAAGAGGCGATCATCTTTTTTTCTCAAGATCTGATGTATGCTCTCGCGCGCATTAAAAACCGTAGCCGATGCGTTCTCTGTCACCGGAAATCGCTCAAGGATCGCGACTGGTGGCAATAACTCTTTAATCTTATTAATTCGAACATCATCATTTTGGTAATACATAGTAATTAATCTACTCCGGCTAACGTTTAAACAAAGGTCTCTCAACAGCGCTACTAAGTTCAATTTATCCAGTATTAGATTACAATGCAATCAAGATATGTATAATTAACAAAATTACATACTAACAGGCTGATAATTATAGTTATAATTTTTCAAATTTTATAATATACATTCCATTTTACGATCCTGACTGCTGTTATTTTGTTGCATAATACCAATTGCATTAAGTACATGACCATTCAGCGAGAATTCAAAGCTCTGTAGGCAAGGGCTATATTTGTTCCTGCAATATAGACATACGCCACATCCATGTGGCTATAAGATGATTGAAGCTAATAGTTATTCTCGGCAACAAGCTCCTGCGTTGCTCTACCTCCTGCATCTGACCTCCATGGATGCAGGAAATGTCTTATTTTGTATGGAACAAAATAGACCATGCAGTCGTATATCGAAAGCATCCAGTGCAGCATAAAGGGCTTTGCCCTTTGCTTTAAACATCAGTCGCACTACGTGAGCCCTAACGCTAAGCTGGATTCCCGAAACCTCATGTAAACCAAAGCATATAAGCCAAAGAGGGAGTATTAACGGCCAGGTAAGATAGAATTGTATTTAGGACTAATTATGCTGTGACCCTCCCAGGGCCACAGACAGCTAAAAATAGAGGAAGTATATTTATTGAAATTAATGGCTCTTCATCGCATGCAATTTGGACTGATAACGTAATTTATGACTCTCATCGTGAGTGAGACTCAAGGCCTTTTGCATATTCTGCTGCGCTCGTCGTTCGTCACCGGTTTTCCAATAAGCCCTAGATAACCCGAAATAGAATTCATGTCGATAATCGGCCTTAGCCACCGCACGTTTATACCATAGCAAGGCATCTTGATACTCTTTATCAAAATAGGCTTGCTGAGCCATATCATAGTAATAATAGGGGTTTCCTATGCGTTCCAGTTCCAGCCTTTTGTGAACCAATGCCCACTCCTCCAACCTATTCTGATCCCCCAGCATTACCGCATAATTATACAAGGCGTTCATATCGTTAGCATTAACAGCTAATGCGAGCTTATATAGAGTTTCAGCCTCCAGCTCTAAACCTTTGTAACGATACAGCACAGCCAAAGTATTCAACGCGGGTACAAAGTCGGGTTTTTGTTGCAAGCCCATTTTTAACAAACCATAAGCCTTATCATAATCCCCCATAACCAGAGACTCTGCGGCTACGTTGTTATAAAACATAGCTATCACAGTCTGCTTACTGATTTTTTTCTTACCATAGCCACGTACAGCCCGCTCAGGTAGGAAATCAACCTGAATAGCCCGCTTCCTCACATGCACAGTATCGCTATTTCTGGGAGGCAGCAGCCTCAAGTTAATGTGACCATTAACAAGATAAAAATCCCCTTGCTTATCCCATACGGGCGGTACCTCAACCTCTTGAAATTCAACTTCGACTTTAAGCACATCGGCTAAAGCTGAAGTTAATAACACCAGAGATAAGCAGTTACCCGCACGTTCATTAAAAGTTTCACTGGGGACTCTTGTCATATTGTCACGATATTGAAAGGCCCCCTCTTCGGCGTTTATATATTCCGCTAACCATTCATTAGCAGACACGTTATTTGCGCGTTGAATATTATTCCGCGCCAGTTCACGCCTTAGCTCACTACTCGCCTCGGATGGAAGTTTAAACAGATCATTCGGCTGAGGAAGCCTTGCGACATCCTCAAAGTAATCATCATAAAAATATTCTTCAATATTACTGACAGAAGTACGCTGTGAAGTGGCGCTGCATCCCTGAAGGACGAGCAAGAAAAGCAGGCTGATGACTGAAAGGAATTTTTCCATTGGAATCCAACTTAGAAACTTCAATACCCTAGCCCTAGCTTATGACATTGGACAAAGAACAAGCAACAGCGAAAGGTTACAAAACATTAACAGCCTCATATTCTTTTCCGCAGACTAACATAAACTACTTGTGTAAAGAGGGTGATTCGGAGTCAAGGGGGTCTATCTGAATATAGAGCTCTTTGTTCTGATACTGATAAGGTCTGTAGAAATTGCCACCACAGGAATAGTAGGCATAGGGGCGCACCATAGGTATGCAGCCTACAGGTAATGACTGCAAGATATTAATTTGCTGCTGCATCCTCAATGCTTCGCGCCATTCATGCTCACGCAAGACCTGATCTCTTACTGCAAAAGCATTGAAAGCTTCACTCGATTTTCGTACCACAACCTGCCCGGCCTCAGTGGAAACAGAAACGGTACAAGTCATGGCCGCAGCTAAGATAAACATCACTTGCTTCAGTCTTAAAAGATCAATCATACCCTAATGCTCCTGATTCCTAACCTGTACAAAAAGCACCCACTTTGTTCATCATACAAAAAAACAGGGTTTATACCAATCTGTATAAGCCCTGTTTTGGTCACCAATCGTTAGAATCTAGCGTGCGCTCTTCACCGAAACAAATTCAGGGTAAGCGTCGATACCGCAATCTGAGGCATCCATTCCCTTATACTCCTCCTCTTCGCTAACACGGATCCCCATAGTCAGTTTTAACAGATACCAGGCTGCAAATGAGGCCGTAAATACCCAGGCAAAAATAACACCAGCCCCATAAAGTTGCCCCAGAATCGTGGCATCAGCATTAGAGAACGGAACCAAGAGCAAACCGAAGAAACCTGCAACACCGTGAACTGAAATTGCACCCACAGGATCATCAATTTTAACCCTATCTAACGCCACAATAGAGAAGATAACAAGGCCACCAGCTGCAAGCCCTATGATACCGGCAAAGGTTAAAGAAGGTGATAATGGATCTGCCGTGATCGCAACCAGCCCGGCTAAGGCGCCGTTTAGTATCATGGTCAGATCAGCCTTTCCCCAAACCATCTTACATACGATTAACGCAGATACCGCACCGAATGCCGCTGCAGAGTTTGTATTCAGGAATATCTTAGCTACGGCCGTTGCGTTTTCAGCGTCAGAGACCAACAGTTGCGAGCCACCATTGAAACCGAACCAACCCATCCACAGAATAAACATACCTAATGTAGCCATTGGTAAGTTTGACCCCGGAATAGGATTCACCTGGCCACTAGCACTGTATTTACCTTTACGTGCACCGAGTAGGAGTACGCCGGCAATGGCGGCGGCTGCACCAGCCATATGCACAATTCCGCTACCTGCAAAATCGACAAAGCCAGCTTCAGAGAGAAACCCTCCTCCCCATGTCCAATAGCCTTCTACCGGATAGATAAAGCCTGTCATTACAACCGAAAACGCCAGGAATGCCCAGAGCTTCATACGCTCGGCAACCGCACCAGATACAATTGACATCGCTGTAGCGACAAATACGACTTGGAAGAAAAAGTCCGACTCCAGAGCATGGTCGGCATCACTCGCCTGACTCCCGATCAAGGTACTGATGGATGGCAACCAGCCGCCTTCGCCATTATCTACATACATGATGTTATAACCCACTATCAGGTACATCACACAGGCGATGGAGTAGAGACAGACATTCTTAGTTAAGATCTCCGTCGTGTTCTTAGACCTTACAAGGCCGGCTTCAAGCATGGCAAACCCCGCCGCCATCCACATCACTAAAGCACCTGAAATTAAAAAATAAAAAGTATCTAACGCGAATCGTAACTCTGAAACCGTTACTCCTAGCTTGACTAAATCTTCCATCACGTTTCTCCTCTAAAGTGCTTCACTATCAGACTCGCCCGTACGAATACGGATAACCTGTTCGAGATCGGTAACAAAAATTTTGCCATCTCCAATCTTTCCGGTACGTGCAGCATTGGTTATAGACTCAATTAACAACTCGAGGTGTTCAGCTTTAATCGCAATGTCGAGCTTAACTTTTGGCAGGAAGTCCACCTGATACTCTGCGCCTCTATACAGCTCCGTATGTCCTTTCTGGCGACCGAAACCTTTAACCTCAGTTACCGTCATCCCTTCGATTCCTACACCCGCAATGGCTTCACGGACATCATCCAACTTGAATGGTTTAATGATTGCACTGACCAGTTTCATACCGACCTCCCAAATAAATTATTCTTAGTTTCTACGCACTTCTATAGATGACTGATTCAATCATCAGGCCAAGTTAACAAAACGTTAACTTTTAATTGGTTACATAAAATAACGAACCTTCTCGTTGATTTTTATGCACCAAACAAGTGCGTTTACTCAGGAGGCGCACAAAGTTAGCGCAGTACAATTCACACGACCTATTAGACCAAAAGACAATTGGACTGCGCACTGTAGAAGCTATTATGGATTCATCAAAAATATGTATGGACATCCCTTATGCTAAAACCCGAAGAATGTGTATTCGTTATCATCGATATTCAGGGAACCCTGGCAAATGTCATGGAACAAAGCGAGTCGTTACATCAAAAGGTATTCAAGCTTATTCAAGGGTTACGTCTCTTCGACATTCCGACCCTATGGTTAGAGCAACTTCCGGATAAGTTAGGCAAGACGAGTCCTATACTGTATGAACAATTAATCGAAGCCTGTAACCCCATCAGCAAGCAACATTTCAGCGCCTGGAACTGCCAGGAGTTCAGAGAGCAGTTGCAGGACTTAAATCGCAAACAGATCATATTAGTCGGCATTGAAACCCATGTTTGTGTCTATCAAACCTGCAGAGACCTGCTCGATAATGAATTTGGTGTTCACTTAGTGATAGACGCTGTGTCATCCCGAACGGCCGGGAACAAACAAATAGGTGTAGAGATGATGCAAGCGAGAGGTGCCCAGATTACCAATATGGAGTCACTGCTATTTGAGTTGCAACATGAAGCCGTAGGAGAAAGATTTAAACAGCTACTGAGGTTGATAAAATAGAATAATATCAATCTATATAACCACCTCAGGACAAGTCCAATAAAAAAGCCCCCGTCTTACGACGAGGGCTTTTTCTATGCAGGTTTTCTATATCGCTCTTTACAGAGCTAACTTACTTAGTAAGTTGCTTCACGCTTCTTAGCTTCAGCATCCCACTTAGGAAGAGTGTTCTTCTTGAAGTCAGCCTTATCAGAGTTCAGCTTCTTCATGTCCATACCTAGAGCAGCTTGTGCTTTAGCTTTGGTAGAAGTATCTGGGTAAGCAATTGGTTGCTTAACGCCTTTAGCTGCAAGTAGTTGAGCTAGCTTAACGCGAGCGTCGGCCGCTTTATCTACTGAAGTACCTAATACACGTAACGCTTCATCCGGAGCGTGAGCTGCAACACCATGAGAGGCTGTCGCATAATCCCAACGCCACTGTGAATGACGAATATCAGTCAGGATTGGCTTCATTTCAGCTTCTGTTGCACCGGCATCCCAAGCAGCTTTCGCTTCGAAGTGAGCTTTAACAAGTTGGCTTTCAACACGTGCTTTCAGGTCAGCAACTTTAACTTTACGCTCGTGAGTCAGGTTAACCATGAACTCTTTGCTCTGCTCATGACAAGTACCACAAGTCTCTTCGAAACGATCAAATGGGTTACCCACTTTATGATCGGTATACTTACGACCTTTTTCATTCTTAACCTTAGGCATATGACAATCAGTACAACTTACGTTGTTCTTGCCGTGTACACCTAGCTTCCAAGTTTCATAACCAGGATGCTGTGCTTTTAGCATTGGAGTCTTAGATACCTTATGAGTCCAGTCTTTGAACTCCAGGTTATCATAGTAAGTTTCCATCGCTTCTACAGTCACGCCCTGATCCCAAGGGAACTTAACGAAACCTTTCTTATCTTTAGTCTTCTCGAAATAGTACTCTACGTGACACTGAGCACAAACCATTGACTGCTTATCTTTCTTAGACGCTTTAGCAAATGGAGTGTCTAGTGTTTCAAATGCGCGCTCGGCAAATGGACGAGAGACACGTAACTTAGACTTACCTTTTTCATGACAATCGCCACAACCGATAGTGTTTACGATTTCAGCGCCGCCTTTGTACCACTTACCAGTGAAGTAACCATCTTCACCTTGCTCTTCGATAACACGCGGTACATCAGGGCTCTTACAAGACCAACATGCCATTGGCATTGGACCGTCTGTAGCAGCCTTAGGTGCGCCGGTACGTAATGTGTTACGTACGTCAGTCACTGCATACATGTGACCACGTGGAGCATTATAATCTTTGGCGAAGCCATAACCTGCCCACAATACAACAAGGCTAGGAACTTCTTCCAGCATATCAACAACTTCTTTGCTTTCTGCAGTATCATGCCAGCTGTTATATTGCTTAGAGAACTTATCTTTATATTCTTCGTTACGAGGCTCAGTCTTATCGCTTGCCATCACACCGGAAGCCATTAAGCTCGCAGCGACCAATGCACTTAATGCAAAGGATTTTTTAGTTAAATTTCTCACCATCTCATCTCCGTGTTATTTTATAGTAGTCTTATATAACCACATCATCTCCAAGGCCAAAGTTAGTCCCTTAATGACATTAAAAATATACCCCTAAGTGGGTATCCGATGCAAAGTATGCGGTAGATCAAAATGTAAATGTGCTGTTGGTCACACTTTTGCATTTTTGTTAATGAGCTCAAGAGTTAACTAATTTAGAGCTCTCATAAAAAAATAGCGTAAAATACTAATTTAGTGAGTTTTTATATAATGAAAAAAGGCAGTTTAACATCGACTATTTTAGGTTTAATGTTAACTTTAATTCTCTTATCGAGCGGGTTAGCAACATTCTCTATAATCAATTTGTCGTATAGTCTCGGAGATGCGAAAGCCATCAACGCATCTGGCTCTTTGCGTATGCAAAGTTATCGCCTGATGTTCTACGCAAATTCAGGCAGTGATGAGGCGGATGAAAAAATTGAGGAGTTTGAAAACACCCTATACTCAGATGCACTCAAACGTTCACAAGCCTGGTACAGTTCTCAAGCTTCGACGGATCAATACCAGTTAGTGATCAGCAAATGGAAATTGATGAAGCACTACATCCAGGAGGAAAATTCCCGCCTCTATGCAGCGGCGCTGAAGGATTTCGTTGACACCATAGATCTCTTAGTTCTGGAGATGGAGCACCACGCCGCATTCAAAATTAAACTCCTGGCAGCCAGTCAGATATTTGGACTCGGTTTAATGCTGTTTATCGCTTTCCTGGCTGTTCGCTTTACCAAAAAGAAAGTCGTGACCCCTCTCCATAAACTGATGGAGTCGGCAAATACGATATCTAAAGGTAACTTTGATATAAAAATGCCACCAACCGACTATGTTGAACTTAGTGCACTAAGCAATGCCTTAGAGAGCACCGCCAAGGAACTTTCAACCCTGTATAAAGATCTTGAATCACAGGTAAAAGAGAAAACACATGCGCTGACACGTGCCAATGACGAGCTCACACTGCTTTACGATAACCTGGTCATGTTGCACTCGGGCACACTAGATATCGACACCCTCAAACAAGCTTTGAATCAATTAAGGGCCCATGAGCCCCACAGTTTTTTACGCTTAGTCATCTGTCAGGATGACGAAGAGAAACAGGTCATTGAAGCCGATGGCGGTTGGCCACTCGCGGCATCGAATCAACTCAACTTCCCTTTGAAATTCGAAGACAACGAACTTGGCTACCTTGAGGTCATCTCCACAGAGCAGCCGAACCATCCTCTGTTTGAGAACTTTGCCATCATGCTTGCGCGATCCATAGTGATCTACAGCGCGGGAGAGCAGAAGCAACAGCTTGCCTTGATGGAGGAACGCGGGGTTATCGCAAGGGAACTGCATGATTCATTGGGCCAACTGCTTTCATTTCTTAAGATTCAGGTAAACCTGTTATCAAAGGGGTTAGACAGTGCCTGCAGAAGTCCTCAAGTTGAGGAGCAGTTATCTGAAATCAACGAAGGAGTTAATACCGCCTACGTACAGCTCAGAGAGCTTCTGTCTACATTCAGGTTAACGATCAAGGATCCTAATTTAAGTCATGCTATCGAAGCCATGCTAGAACAGTTACGTGGGCAATCTAATGTCATTATTTCACTGGACTACAAGTTGCCTCTTCAGCTATTGGGCGCACATCAACATATTCATGTGCTGCAACTAACGAGGGAAGCAACGCTCAATGCCATCAAACATGCCGATGCAAAACATATCAATATCCGCTGCTTTATGAGCTCGCCTACCGATGTCACAATCAGTATCAGCGATGATGGTGTAGGCATTGAACAGTTAAGGGAGCGAGACCAACATTTTGGAATAGGCATTATGCATGAGCGTGCCAGCCGCTTATCGGGTATAGTAGAGTTCAGCAGTAACCCTGAGGGGGGAACAACGGTCACACTCACCTTCCCACCTCAGCAGGAACCATCTTAGATGAAGAATACAATCAAAGCCTTGCTTTGGATAAATAAGACTAATAACGACTCTGATGTCCACACCTCAGCAGGAGGAAGTATAAAACATGGGTAAGCCATATTCCGTTCTCGTTGTCGATGATCACCCACTGCTTCGCCGTGGGATATGCCAACTAATCACCTCTGACTCAGATTTTACCCTCTTTGGTGAGGCAGGTAGTGGTTTAGATGCGCTTTCTGCCATCGAAGAAAATGAACCCGACATTGTCCTCTTAGATCTAAATATGAAAGGAATGACGGGTCTCGATACGCTAAATGGTTTACGCCAGGAGGGCGTGACATCACGCATCGTTATTTTAACTGTATCCGATGCAAAACAAGATGTTATACGTTTAGTAAGAGCGGGAGCCGATGGCTACCTGTTAAAAGATACTGAGCCGGATCTATTACTGGAAAAACTTAAGAATGCGATGCAGGGTCACAGGGTGATCAGCGAATCGGTCGAAGATTATCTTTATGAGTTAAAAGATGCGGCCGAAGAAGAGGAGTGGTTGAATAACCTGACTCCAAGAGAACTGCAGATTTTACAGCAGGTAGCCGAGGGGAAAAGTAACCGGGTGATCTCAGAGCTACTGCACATAAGTGAAGGCACGGTAAAGGTTCACGTTAAGAACCTGCTGAGAAAAGCCAACGCGAAATCGAGAACTGAGATGGCGGTAAGATACTTAAATCAATAGCATGCTATTGATTTAAGTAAAAAAGGCAGCCAAGGGCTGCCTTTTTTATAATGTCCGATTATTAACGAGTCTCATCTAAAAACTCTCGCCACTTCACCAAGGCATCATAGAAATCTTCTAAACCACAAAATGCTTCCGATTCACCATCGTAGAGTGACATAGATTCCTCGAACTCAACCTCTTCACCATTTTCAAGCTCATTGGCAAATACTCTGGCTTGCTCACCGTCAAGTTCAAGCGACAATGCTTTGCCGACCCATCTCCATTGAGGGAGACGACTAGATTGCAGTTGAGCTATTATCTGACAAATTTCAACGTATTTATCAGTATCTTCACCGAGTTCCTCTGCAAACCAAAAACCCAACGCCTCATGATCCATACTAAAGCTGGCAAGTACGGTTCCCGTTAAAGTATTGCGTCGAAATTCATATTCCATAATCTTAAACCTGAAAACTTATCTAATCTAATTCTAACCCAATGCAGGATAAGATGTGTCATATCTGTCTAAATTACGCTGATTGCTCACCATTACTGAAAAACTCTTGCTCCCTATCAAGTGCCAAAGTTTCACTCGCCGCCGGTATTTGATTGAAGCAGGCATCTCTTTTCCAAAACAGAGAACTATCCAGCGCTCCCGCCCAATGTTCCTGAGTATCATTTTCAGGGGCTTGGGGCTATGACCTGATAGGTATCTTGAGTATATGGGACGTATCTATGGCCTATCCACTGCAGAGTATTAACGTCCTCATCATTTTAGCCGGAGAGAAAAATGGCTCACCAGTCTCAATCGATCCGCGGTCTGTTACTGCCGTTAATGCGCATACTATTGATATCGGTTGCTCAACTGTCCATGAAATGAGAAGTGAAAAAACGAAAGTTGGTGAACAGTTCAAATTTAGCAGAAAAAAAACGGCACCCGCAAATAAGGGTGCCGATCTATTCAAGTTGAGAGTTTAGAGCCGGAATAAGGTAGTGGCTCTATACCTGTCGACTTTTTAGTGAGCGTGACCATCTGTTGCCGCTTCGGCAGTAGGTGCACCCGCTTTTTCGATAGAAAGCAGCTCAACTTCAAATACTAATGTTGAATTTGCAGGGATCGAACCGGTATCACGGTCGCCATAAGCAAGTTCAGCAGGGATAACGAACTTGTACTTAGCACCAACAGGCATTAATTGAACACCTTCAGTCCAACCAGGGATCACGCGGTTAAGTGGGAACTTAGCAGGCTCGCCTCGTGCTACTGAGCTATCAAACTCGGTGCCGTCGGTAAGTGTACCAACATAATGAACTTCAACCGTATCTTCAGCCGAAGGCTTATCACCGGTGCCCGGAGTCATGACTTCATATTGAAGACCTGATTCAGTTGTAACAACTCCCTCTTTAACCTTATTCGCATCTAAGAATGCTTTGCTTTCAGACAAGGCTTTCTCTGCAAGTGCAGTAGCTTGTGCCTGACGCTTTTCATTAAGCTTCTCATCAAGGCCTTGAAGAACTGTCTGCATCTCCTCTTCGGTGAGCTTTAACTCATCGTTAAGGCCATTGGTAAAACCTGTAATGATAAGGCTACGATCGACGGCCAAGCCTAACTCTTCCTGCTCTTTGATATGACCTGACATATACTTACCGATAGAGGCGCCGACGCTGTAGGCTTCTTTCTGTGCTTCTGTTTTCAATTCGACATTGGCAGCAGTTTCAGCTGTTTTTTGTTCTTGGTTACAAGCAGACAGACCAATAACGGCCAACGCAACCAGCGAGATTTTATAAATTGATTTCATTAAAGCTTCCTCAGCATCTTCTTGTAGTTACAATAACCTTACTCTTATAAGGCGAACCACTTTATACTAGTTAAATACGTTATTCCAATTACATTATCTAAGTTTGCGCATCATAGATAAATGTAATTTCACTTGTGCTACAGACAACAGGTTACGGAGCAAGTTCATGAAAAAAATCTTTACGCTTGTTTTTTGTACTCTGCTCATCACCGCCTGTCAGCCAAAAGCCATACAGACTCACCAGTTAATCACCGAGCCCAGCTACGATGCTAGCCTGTCAGAACAAGGTGACCTCGCCCTGGTTAGCACTGCCAACAGTGGCTTACAGTTATGGGATCTGAAAACCAATCAACAGAAGTTTACCTGGATCCACGGAGAAGCAAACAACAGCGCCGTAGACACTTCAATATCGCCAAATCAGGCGTTTGCCGCATCGATGAGTCGAAGCTCGGTCGCACTGTGGAAAATTACCGATGGCAGCTCGCTGGGATGGTGGTCACTTCCCTCCTCGGGTCAGAGTGTAGCCGTCGCGAATAACGGTGCCCTACTCATTGGCCTCAACGATGGCAGCGTCATGTCACTTCGCCCCAATGGCGGCTCACTGATAAAATTCCTTGGTCATACTGAAAAAGTGAACAGCGTGTCACTTTCGGCCGATGGCAGACTCGCCTTAACAAGCTCAAACGATCAGCACGCAATCTTATGGAATGCCATCACAGGCCAACCCATACATGACTGGCAGCTGGACAACCGCATCATCAGCGTTGCGCTGAACCGATCGGGTAGCCTGTCATTTATTGGAGATAGCACCAATATAGCTAAGATTATTGACAATAAGCGTGGAGAATCTATCAGCCAGTTAAAGATCCTTCGCAGAAAAATGAACTTTTCAACGGCTAGATTCTCAAATAATGACACCATGCTTATCACGGGAACGCCGGCGAGAGAGGTCATACTCTGGAATGTCGAAACCGGGCAAAAAATCGCCAACTGGCAAGTTCAGCGAACCAAACGTGCCCAAATTAAGGGAGCCGTTGTATACTCTGTCGCTAACAAGGATCCTAATCAGATCATCAGCATCAGCAGTAATGGCCTGGTCGAGACCTGGCCAGTACCCATCCATTAGAGGTAAAAATGGATCAATTAGAAAGAAGAGTCGAAGATCTTGAAATGAAACTAGCATTTCAAGAGGGGACTATCGAAGAGTTGGACCAACAGGTAATCAAACTCAATGACCTGATTGCAGCACAGCAGCAACAGCTGCGTGTTCTTATCACTAAGCTGCAGTCGGTGGAACCCAGCAATATGGCAAGTCAGTCAGAAGAGGCGCCACCACCGCACTATTAAAGTATGACAAGCCACTTCTCGACTCCTTGATTGAGATATATTGAAGTGGCTTTTGCAGGACTCTTGATCTTATCTGATATTCGAGTCAGGCTGGATTCAGCTATAGCGTGCTTTAATTCGGAAGTGGTTAAATGCAAAATATGGATATTGAAGGATCGAAATGTTAGCCATTGCTCAAGTTGGCGAAGAGGTACTTACCCTTGTGGCACGAGCGGTCACAGACTTTTCGCCGGAATTACGCGGTATCGTCGAAGAGATGTTGCTATCGATGGAACAGGCCGAAGGGGTCGGTATTGCCGCACCTCAGATCCACTTAAGCCTTGCACTATTTATCATGGCATCACGTCCTACACAGAGATATCCCGAAGCCCCCTATATCGCTCCCACGGTTATCATCAACCCCGAGATTCTGGAGTATTCGCCAGAGTCAGAGGCGGGAGAAGAGGGATGCCTGTCGATTCCCGAGCGACGACTTTCCATCACCAGACATAGGTGGGTTCAAGTCAAATACCAAGATCTCGACGGCCAATGGCATAATCAAAGACTATCAGGTTTTATTGCCAGAATTTTTCAGCATGAATACGATCACCTGCAGGGGATCACCCTATTCGAAAGAGCCGCAATGCAAGAGCAAGGCAGAGATGAGGCCTCACAATGAAACAGTGGCTACTCCTCCCTCTGCTTAGTTTTTTAGTCAGTGGCTGTGCACTAAACAGCATTTTTATTAACTATCCCTCGCAAATCGCGCCTGTAAAAGCACAGCTCAATACCAACACCCCTATCAAAGGTGTGCTTGAGGTCGAATCAAATATCTCCGGCGCCGATGGACTCCTATATGCGCAGGAAGCCGGGCGCGTCGCACAGATCAGCGGCGACTTTGAAGCGAGTAAAGAATACTATCAACAAGCCGTTGCCGGTTACCTTAAGTTTGACGACAAAGCCACCTTGAGTGTCAGCGATATGGGAGCCACCACCAGCAGCCTGTTTATCAACGATAATGTGATCCCCTACCGTGGACCGGGTTATGAACGGGTGATGCTGCATCAATATCAGGCGTTAAACTATATTTTCAGTGGCGATCAACAGGGCGCATTAGTCGAGGTGAGACGCAGTAATGGTCTGCAAAGCTCCGAACAGGCCAGATACCAAAAATCGAATGAGTCGGTTCAGGCCATGGCTAACGGCACCATAGACGCCGAAGTCAACAAACTCGGAAAAGCAGCAGGCACTGTCACCAGCTCATTTCTTAACGCCTATAGCTATTACACGACAGGTGTACTGCATGAGATCTTAGGCGAGCCTAATGACGCATTTATCGACTACCGTAAAGCCGCACAGATATCGCCGGATAACCCCTACCTGCAAAAAGATCTGGTGAGACTGGCGAAACAGCTATCTATGCCACAGGCGGATGAATTCGAACGTCGTTGGGGGAAAGCGACAAGGGCAAAGAAAGAGCAAGGTGAGGTCATATTCTTAATTGAACGGGGATTTGTACCTGAAAAACAAAGCTTAACCGTACCATTTACCATTCACGGTAACTGGCAAACCGCCTCACTTGCCACCTATACTTCTAACTCTCGTCCCGTATCTCCGGGTAAGATAAAGGGATTAGGTAAAAGCTTGACCGCGGCGCCTATTGCTAACTTGGATGCCTTGGCCATCACGGCGCTCAAAGAGGAGCTCCCCGCCGCACTCATTCGTCAGGCTGCGCGAGTTTATGCAAAATCAGAGATGGCCAGAAGTGTAGAAAGTAACTCGAAGAAACGTAATAACGAAACAGATATCGGTGTCATTGCGATGCAGATTTTTAATGTCATCACAGAGCAGGCTGACAGGCGTAGCTGGCTCACGCTTCCTAAGCAGGCTCAGATAGCAAGAACTTATCTCAATAGTGGCAGTTATTCGGTTCAGCTGGACAACGGAACACCCGCTCAGATAGAGGTAAAAAGCGGAAGAACGACACTGGTTTGGGCAGTAGATACTGGAAATTACACACGTTTTTATTCAATAATCATCTAATAAACATTTAATGGAATTCACTATGAAACATTTCAAACTAATTTTTATGCTAGCTGTAGCCATTGGTCTGGCAGGTTGCCAATCTAAAGTCGAATACGGTGATGCCACTGAAGTGGAAACCGTTAATGAAAACTTCGGCTCAAGCGACCTTCAGGCTATCGCAGCTAAGATGGTCGACAGTATGTTGACCTTCCCGCCGGTTATGGTTTTGACTGCCAACGATCGTCCAATCATGTTTGTCGATAAGATTAAGAACAAAACTTCTGAGCATATCGACACCGAATCGGTCACCGACTCCATCAGTAATAAACTACTACGCTCGGGTAAGTTCCGCTTTATCGATATGACAAAAGTTGATGCGGTACGTAAGCAGCTGGATTATCAAAATAACGCCGGCATGGTAGACCCATCGACAGCGATCAGCTTCGGCCGTCAAATCGGTGCTCAGTATATGCTCTATGGCAACTTGTCCAGCATAGTTAAGCAAGATGGCAGCACCAAAGATGTCTACTACAAGATGACCATGCGCCTGATGGATCTCGAAACCGGCCTTATCGAATGGTCTGATGAGAAAGAGATCCGTAAAGTAAAGTCTAAGTCTTTCTTAGGTTTATAACCTTTAAAGTTTAATCGGTAGGATTCATCGCCGTGAGACTCACAAGATCTTTTTAAAATGCCGGTCAGCCCCTGACTGGCATTTTTGTTTTTTGCTAACAAGCTGCAACTCCCGGCAACCCTATCGCACATCATGTAAAAATACGTTAGTGTATCGGGCATAAAAATAATAAGCCTAAGGATCTATGCTGTGAATCTGCTGCGTGTCTGTTTACTCTCATTGCTCTCCCTCTCTATTATCTCCTGCAGTAGCACGGAAAATTCACAATCAGAGCACCGCGAAACAAACACCTATATCAGCCAGCAGCAGGCTCAATCCCGCTCAGAAAGAGTCTCCGAGGTGAGTTACCAGCTGGATTTCACCTTAACCGGTCAGAGTGAATTTAGCGGCGTAACAAGCGTCAATTTCACCCTGTCTGATACAGACTCCCCCCTGACCTTAGATCTCAATCAGGCCACAGTGAAAAGCTTTATCATCAACGGTCATAAGATCTATCCAAGGTACAATGGTAATTACTTCACCTTGAACCCCGGCCTGTTAATCTCAGGCAGCAACACCATAGAGGTAGCTTACACCCGAAAGCACAGCACTAATGGCGAAGGGTTGCACCGCTTTGTCGATCCTATCGATGAAAAGGTCTATCTCTACTCTCATTTCGAGCCCGCTGCCGCGCAGCAGATGTTTGCTCTGTTCGATCAACCCGACCTGAAAGCCAGCTATCAGCTCACCGTCACCGCCCCTAAGGAGTGGCTCGTCATCAGCGCCATGAAAGAGCAGAGCATAACGGCGACGGGAGAGAGTAATCGCTGGCATTTTCCGGCCAGTCCAAAACTGAGTCCCTATAATTTTTCGCTGCATGCAGGTCCATACCATGTGTGGCAAGATAACAGTGGTAAGTACCCACTCCGCCTCTTCGCTCGTCAATCGGTCGCAGAGCAGGTCACTGCCGAAGATTGGTTTACCTACACCCAACAGGGACTGACCTTCTTCGACGATTATTTCGCCATCCCCTACCCCTTTAATAAGTACGATCAGCTGCTGGTGCCGGACTTTCTCTACGGCGCCATGGAAAATGCTGCCGCCGTGACCTTCAGTGAAAATTATTTCCTGCATAAGAATAAGATGACCTTAGCTCAAAAGCAGAGCCTGGCAGGTGTCATCATGCACGAGATGGCACACCAATGGTTTGGCAATATGGTCACCATGAAGTGGTGGAATGGTTTATGGCTCAACGAGAGCTTCGCCTCCTTCATGGCGACACTCGCCACCGCCGAGGCCACCGAATTTACCCATGCATGGCGAAGCTTCTACGCCAAGGGAAAGCAGAAAGCCTATGAACTGGATAGCCGGATCACGACGCACCCTATCGAAGTACCGGTACCCACTTCTGGCAACGCCTTCGATAATATCGATGCTATTACCTATCAAAAAGGTGCATCTGTATTGGTGCAGCTTAACCACCTTTTAGGTGCAGAGGTGTTTAAACAGGGTGTACAACACTACCTGAAACAATACAGCTATCAGAATGCGGAGCTACAAGATTTTATTACCAGCTTGGGAAGCGTGGCCAAACGTGACCTCAGGGACTGGAGCGATGAGTGGCTCAACCATAGTGGGGTGAATACAATAAAGGCCGAATATAGCTGTGAAGCAAACCGCATCACCTCCTTCGCCCTGCTGCAGTTTCCCGCAAGTGACAAGTTGCCAAATTTAAGAGAACAGAGGATAAAGCTGGGCCTCTTTACCAAAGGACGCCGAGAGCTTCATCGAAACGTTACAGTCCCCGTAACTTATAAAGGAGCGAGGACCGAAGTTAAGCGACTCATAGGCTCCCGATGCCCGGATCTCGTATACCCCAACTATCAGGACTGGGGCTATGTAAAAGTCATTCTCGATGACAAATCATTCGAAACCGCCAGACAAGATCTCAACATGATGAAAGATCCCATGCTGAGATCTATGCTATGGCAAAGCCTTTGGGACAGCGTGACCAGCGGTGTGCTGCCGCTGGATAAGTATCTGGGCACGGTATTTATCAACCTCCCGCACGAGCAAGATTACATTATCTTAGGGCAGGTGTTAGCCACCCTCTATCAGAGTAAATCTTACCTGGAACAGATGCTTCCAATCCATCAAAGTTACACCAATAAAGCCCTCAAAGGCCTGGCGCAGATGAGCCTCAGAAACACCATGGTCAATAACGAAAGTAGTGACTTTCAGCGCCGTTGGTTCGATGCATATATCCAGTTCTCACGTACCCCGCGAGTCTTAGATCATCTTGAGCAGTTATTGAAAGGTCAAGCATCGATCCGGGGACTAACACTGGATCAAGACACACGATGGAAGATCATCACCCAACTCAACCGTTACGACCATAGCGGCAGTCGAAAGCTGCTTGAGGCTGAACAAAAAGCAGATCAGAGTGACTCAGGAGAGAAGGCGGCTATTGGTGCGCTGGTATCAAGGCCCGAAGCCGGCATTAAACGCCAATGGCTTTACCGTATTGAACATGAGAGTACCTTGCCTTTCTCTAAACTGAGAACCGCCATGTCTCACCTTTACCCATCTGAACAGAAAATGCTGAGCGCCGCCACTTCTGAGCAGAGATTAGCCGGCTTAACAGAGGTAGACGCTGATAAAGACCCTGTTTTTATGCGAAGCTATGCTGCAACCCTTATCCCGACTCAATGTGACCATGCTGGCATAGCCCTGTTACAGAGAGCTATCGATGAGCATACGCAGCTATCTATGGGGACAAGGCGAACGCTGTTAGAAGCGCATCAGGAAGAGCGTCGCTGCGTAACCATCAAAGAAAAGCTATTGCACTAGGACCTGTTTATTTTTCTGGCTTGAGTTTAGCGTATAAGGTGATAAAGTCGCAAAATTCACTATATTGTTACGATAACAAGTATATTTTGACCGACTAAAATGTGTAATCAGCTGATATAAAACACTATTAATTATTGGCACAGAGTTTGTATCGTACTGTGTATTAAGTCATTTAAGTTCGATTATATTTGTATTATAAAGACAGAAAAATAAGGAAATCAGGATTATGGGTCCATTTGAAGTCATGGCCATCGCCATTGTCGCAGTTTTTGGCGTTAAGGCTTATAAAGAGTTTAATCATAGAAAAACCAGCGTCGATACCAGCGAGGTCGATGCATTAAAAGCTGAACTGGTTAAATTGCAGGAAAGAGTGGCGACCCTAGAAACCATAGTCACAGATAAGTCTTACCAGCTAGGTGAGCAGATAGACAGATTATAAACATCTAAGTATAAGATATAATTCTAAAAAAGTTCATTTCGCCCCAAAATAAAAGGCCATCACCTAAGGTGATGGCCTGATAAAAGCGTTAAGCACTCGCTATAAACATCAACTTTAAAAGCACTTTTTACCGATTGCTATTAAACGAACAGGTGCTTAATGTTTTTCAGATCGCCCTTACCTTCCGCCAGCTCTTCCACAGAGAGCCCAGAAACTTCATGAGGGAAGACTAACCACTCTTCAGACTCATGGATGTAATAGTCAGGTTTTAGCGGTACAGAAGTATTTTTCGGCTTGTAATACGGGCAGGCAATACGCACATCTTTAGGCATATTGAAGCGCATCAACTCAGCCAGTTTCTCTTTGAGCGCGTGGACACTACGGCCGGAATCGAAAACATCATCGACAATCAAGAGTCCATCGCCAGCATTCGCATTTTCGACGATATAGTGCAAACCGTGAACCTTGATCTGTTTACTCTGCTGGTTGATGCCGTAGTAAGAGGAGGTGCGAACCGCGATATGATCCGTTTCAATCTCCTTGAAATCGAAGTATTCCTGTACTGCAATGCCTATCGGAGCGCCGCCGCGCCAGATACCGACAATAAACTGCGGACGAAAACCGCTTTCATAAACTTGCGCCGCTAAGCGAAATGAATCTTCAAGCAACTCTTGTGCTGTAATAAAGCATTTTTCCGACATCAGACCGTCCCCATCTTGTTATATTAGGTCAAATTGGCAGGCGATAGCGGACATTCCAAAGACGGAATGTACCGCAAAATAACCAGTTAGAAAATAAACAGGTTAAAGTGTAGGCACCGACCAGATTTTGGAGGCAAATTTTATACTAAAAGTGAGTTTTGTGCTGCAAATAAAATGAAAACTTAGACACGCGGCGATATTTTCCACTTAAACCCAGCCCCTGTATAAGTCCCAGTATAAGCCCTTGTATAAGTCCCAGTATGAGCCCTTGTATAAGTCCCAGTATAAGTCCCGGTATGAGCCCCTATAGATCCCCACACCTTTCCATCCATGGAGATGATGGGATAACTAAAGTGAAAACAGGTCCCTGTACAAACCCCACATCTTTCCATCCATGTAGATGGTGGGATAACTAAAGTGAAAACAGGTCCATGCATAGAAAAGCCACCCAAAGGGTGGCTGATTAGGATAGTGTTAACCTGCTAATTTGATTAACTGGCAGCGACTATCTGTGATGAGCCAATCTGGCTGACAGCACTAAATTGCTTATCCATATCTTCACTAAACTCCGTCGATAAGATGGTATCGACATAATGCCAATCACTTCGCACTTGTTCGGCTGTAAAAGTTAACACCATAAAGCCGCGATCACGCAGGTTAGTGTACTTAAGCCCATCAACCATCTGAGTCACTCCGGCCTCAGTCACCGCCTGTTGATCTTGCGGGATCCCTAAGTAATACTCCAACCCGGGTGAGGAGACAGAGCTGGTCGCAAATTCGACGCCAACGGCATCGCCTGCTGCGTCGGTCAGCTCATTAGCCCAGGCATTATGGGTATCACCCGCTATCACGACAAGGTTTAACGCCTTAGACTTGGCCGTGGCTAAGATAACCTCTCGCTCATAGGCATAACCGTCCCAGGCATCTAAGTTATAAGGCACATTCGGCATCTGTAGCAATGCCATCGCCTCAGGTGTTAGCTTATGCTGATTACCGATAAGAAAACTGTACTCGCTGGCGGTTAAACTTGGATCGTTAGCCTCAGCCCGTGCTGCCAGCTGAGCGATAGCTCCCAATTCGGCATACTCGGCAATGCTCAACTTCTGCATTGCGATCGCTGCCGGCAGTAGCATCTTGCCCATCAACACCTGCTGGCCCAGCAGTTGCCACTTACCTGTCGCGGTTAACAGGCTTCCCTGTAACCATTGCAGCTGCTCCGCCCCCAACATTGAGCGTTCGGTACTGGTCACATCGGAGGTAAACTTCGCACTATCCATGGCCTGAGTGGCCGGATCGATATAGTCGACATAGTCCAAAGGCTTATCTCTGGCTAACACACGAGTATCTAGCATATGCAGATCTACCAGATCGCCAAAACTGAACGAACGGTAGATCTCCTCGTGGTTACCTTCTCGCCACGGACGAATGGGTAACCATTCGAAATAGGCTTGCAGCGCCCCAATTTTACGGTCGGCAAAATCCCCTTCGCCTTCGTTATGATTCTCGGCGCCATCGGACCAGGCATCGTTAGCAATCTCATGATCGTCCCACACGGTAATGAATGGCACCTTAGCATGCAATTTTTGCAAGCTGCCATCGCCACGATACTGACCATAGCGAGTGCGATAGTCACTCAAGCTAAACAGCTCGCCTTCTGGCAGCACTTCACGACCCAGCTCGGCTGCATTCTCACTGGCATACTCACCACGGGCATATTCATAGATATAATCGCCAAGGTGGAGCACCGCATCCAGTTCCTCTTGTTGAGCTGCGAGCTCATAAGCATTGAAGTGACCGGCTGGGAAGTTAGCACATGACATCACCGCCAGCTTAACCGAGTCCACGGCGCCTTGAGGTAAGGTGCGGGTCATCCCCGTTTCGGTGACAACTCCTCCCGAGGAGAAGCGGTAGTAATAACGGCTCCCCGTCGCCAAGCCTATGGCATCGACTTTAACGGTATAATCACGCTCTGCCGTGGTCGTGGTTTCACCATTTGTCACCAGATCGGTAAAGCCTTCGTCGGTAGCCACCTCCCAAGCCACTTTCATCTCACCTTCTACCTGTGGTGTCACCCGGGTCCAGAGAATGATGGCACTATGGCTGGGATCACCACTGGCTATACCGTGTAGAAAACTGACCTGGCTAACGTTAGTATCATCATCGCTGCTACTGCACCCCATAAGACCGTATGACACGACTGCGGCGCCTACGCCTTTGGCCGACATTGCTAAAAAATCCCTACGAGAAAAAGACCGTTTCATTATTATTATTCCTTTATTTTTAATATCACTTGTAGTGGTAAGAGGTCTAACTTGCACCTATTTTGTAACACTCGGGTGACATTTTCGCTACAAATAAATTATCTAAAAAAATAATGCCGATAAAATTGTCTAATAAATACTTGGAATTAAGGCTATATTGACAGTAGCGAATCGATGAACTGTCAATGGAGTAATAACGATGAAAGTAAGTGATATTATGAGCACACAAGTGGTCTGCATTAGTCATAAGGCCAGTTTAAAAGATGCCCATGAACTGATGCAGAGTCGAGGCGTACGCCATCTGCCTGTAATATCAGAATTTGATTCGACACTCGTTGGGATCCTGACACACAAGAAGATGATCAGCACAGTGATGGCCATGATGCATAAATATGGTGGCAATGCCTTAGACAGAAAAGAGCGGGGACAACTCGTTGAAGACTTAATGGATACCGAATTTCAAAAACTTACCGATGACGAACCCCTCACCATCGTCGTAGAATATTTTATCGAGAACAAGCTAGGCTGCCTTCCCGTGGTTGACACTCAGGGAAAAATCGAAGGGATTGTGACCTCATCAGACTTCGTCAAGCTATGTGCAAGCTTATTGAACAAGTGAAACCCTCAATTCCCTATTAATTAATCATTTCTCTACCAAGCGTCGACAAAAAAGGGGCTGAAATCAGCCCCTTTTTCTTATTGTAGCTTAGCCATACTTGTAGCTTAACCCTAGTTAGCCACGAGTACACTCTTCGAGCAGATAGGCCAGATGACGATAAGGGACGCCGCTGTGTTGAGTCAGGCCAACTTCACACATACGGTTAGCGTAATAACCCTCCTTCACATCGACAGGGATCAGCTTCTTGATGTTACGCAGTGCGCTGGCATTGATCTCTGGCTTGTAGAGCCCTTTTTCACCCGCATACCCGCAACACTCGATCCCCGCCGGTCGAATCACCTGACCACAGCAAGCATCTGCAATTGCGGTCATCTTAGGTTCAACCTTCATGGTTCTGGCACTACAGCCAAGATGCAGAGCGGCGTGAGACTTCTTCTTAATGGTCAATTTAGGCAGTAATTTGTCATGCATAAATTCAACCAGATCCACAATCTCAACCTTCTCAGTCAATGCTTTATCACCGCCTAAGGTTCGCTTGGTACATGACAGTGCATCGATGATCACCGGGAACTTGCCACCTTGTGTCATTGCTGCAACAGCCTGGATCAACTCCAGACGCTTCGCATCGGCATTCTTAAAGTCTCCCTTAGACTCCCACATCTGGCCACAACAGAGATCTCGGGTCTTCTGCGGCGTAATAACGTTATAACCCGCTCGCTCCAGTAACGTCACCACGACTTCAGGCAGAGGTCGCTTATCGGTATCGACAGGCGTAGGCCCGAAAGTACGTCCACCACAAGCCGGGAAGTAGACCACAGTTTCCTGTCCGGGCTTAGCTGCAGAAACTTTAGGTAACTTGCCACCTTTAGGAAAATCCGGATTCCAGTACGGCACTTCGCTGCTCACCATACGGCCCGCCTTCATCATGGCTCCTGTTATGCCGTCACCGGTGATCTTATGGATCACACCCAACATATCGAAACCGGTACTGATAACGCCATTGACTGCGCCGAAGTGATTAGCCTGAAAATCGAGGAACTTTTGTTGGCCACTACTGATGGATGGTGTCCTGAGTTTACGCACCAACTGACCCATCTTATTATCGACCGGGCAAGCTATGGTACACAGCTGACAGGCAGCACAAGTGTCGATAACATCATATTTAGCGGCGGCGCGCATTTCATCGGCGGCCTGTTGCTCACCAACTTGCTCCAACCGGGCAATTTCACGCAATGTGGCAATACGTTGACGTGGGGTGAAATTAAGCGCCGAGGTAGGACAGGTCTTCTCACAGAAACCACACTCAAGACATTTATCGACAAAGTCATCGACCACGGGGCAGGGCTTAATGTCTTTAACATGGATTTTGGGATCATCATTTAAGATAACACCCGGGTTCAGGATCCCCTGGGGATCAAATAACTGCTTGATGCTCTTCATCAGAGTATAAGCATCCTTCCCCCACTCCATCTCAACATATGGTGCGACCGCTCGACCGGTACCATGCTCAGCTTTCATCGAGCCGTCGTACTTGCTAATCACCATTTTGGCAATTTCGTCCATAAAGGCATGGAAATTGTCGATATCAGCCTGAGTCGAGAACCTTGGCGTGATGATAAAATGGAAGTTACCGGCTAGCGCGTGGCCATAGATGCAGCCTTCCGGATAACCGAATTTGTGCATTAGCGCGGTGATATCACTTGCAGCGGTGGCCAGATGTTCAAGCTCAAATGCCACGTCTTCGATAATAACCGACGTGCCCTTAGGGCGCTCACCCGCAACGATAGGGAACAACCCCTTGCGCATCGCCCAATATTCGCCATAGACCGCAGCATCGCTGGTAAAGCAGATCGGACGCAGAAAATCAAATCCTTCAAGCTTAGTGATCACATCCCGGGTGTGCAGATCCAAAGTATCGGCGTCATCGGCACGGGACTCGATCAGCAAAATAGCTGACTGAGCTGGCAATTCAGATAACCAGTCAGGCATACCGGGTTTGCCGGTAACGGCCTTGATGGATGGCCAGTCGAGTAGTTCGGCTGCCGCGACACTCTCGCCATTGATCAATGGAATAGAGCGGGCCGCATCTTCCATGTTGTGGAAAACGGCCAGAGCTGACGCCTTAAACCTGGCTTCATTAACTGTGTGGTAGGTCACCTCGTCGATAAAGGCCAGGGTGCCTTCCATGCCGACCATAAGGTGATTGATGATGTCAAAGGGGTCGCTGAAATCGACTAAGGCATTGATACCGTAACCAGTGGTGTTCTTGATAGAAAATTTCTTACGAATTCTGTCGGCAAGCTCAAGGTTATGGCGCGTCTTATGAGACAGTTGATACACCTCCTCAAGCAGTTTTGCATGGGACTTGGCGAATGCGACCTTAGATTTTTTACACCCCGTATCGAGCTCAGTACCATCGGCGAACAGCAACTTGGCCGACGCTATCGTCTGGTAACTGTTTTGCGCGGTACCACAGCACATACCTGAGGCGTTATTCGCCACCATTCCACCAACCATGGCCGAGCCAATCGTCGCCGGGTCCGGACCAATTTTACGGTTAAGCGGCGCTAATGCTGCGTTGGCATCGGAACCTATAACTGCAGATCCAAGAGTGATCTTTCTGGCATCGTCGCTGACTTCTATCTTTCTGAAACCGTCATGACCCAGAATAAGCAAAATACCTTCACCGATAGCCTGACCGGCCAGACTTGTGCCTGCGGCGCGGAATGTCACAGGTGCATTATGCTCACGGGCAACGGCTAGAGTACGTTTAACTTCATCCATGTTCTCGGCATGAACAACGACTTCAGGAACAATTCTGAAATAACTGGCATCCGTAGACCAAGCAAAGCGGCGAACATACTCATCCGTCACAGGTTTGTCACCCAGTTGCTTACGTAAATCACTGACTACAGCTTTATAATTTATCGACATTTGACACATCTCTTTATTCGCTATGATTAAGAGCAGTCAGAGCCTAAATGTGGCTCTGACTGATTGAGTATTACTTTATTAGAAGCCGCCCCATAGGAAGGCTATGGTGCCCGCAGTCATCGCGTAGGCTAGTGCTACCGGCATAGTCTTACGAATAATTTCTGATTCTCTTCCCGCCATACCTACTACGGTGGCGGCGGCAACGACGTTCATCACACACATCATGTTACCGGCGTTGGCGCCAATTCCCTGTAGTGCCAGTACCATAGCTTGGTTCATGCCAATGCTGTCGGCGACGCTGTACTGCAGGCCTGAGAACATCATATTGGAGAAGGTGGCGCTTCCAGACAGGAAGGCACCGAAGATCCCGACTATAGGTGCAACCCAGGACCATACCGCGCCCATGCTGCCTGCCAGGGTATCAGCCAGAGCAACAGGCATAGAAGCCAGCCCGGAACCATTGGTGCCCGAGTTCAGGAAGATCTTCACCATAGGCACTGAAGCACCCAACGAAATGATGGTTGGCACCATAGAGCGGCACGAAACGGTCACTGACTCTTTAATGGCTTTCCTGTTCATTCTGAACAGGAAGAAACCTAAGATACACACGGCTACGAAGAAGGCGCCTGGTGCATACAGGGTCTTGAATCCGGCACCCAGCTCGGTACCCAGCAGGCCGGTCCACTTAACGTTGAAACTCAACAACCATGATTTTAGCGGGCCAATAACACGAGAAAGCACCAACAAGGCCGCCATGATGATATAGGGAGTCCAGGCGGCAAGTTGAGAGAACTGTGTTTTTTCTTCTACCTTGCCAGCTCTATAGGACGGTGCTTCGGCAAAATCGTTCCAGGGAGTCTCAGGTAACAGGTAGCCTTTCTTGGCAACCGGGATAACAATAGCCATACCAACCAGAGCACCGATAACCGATGGGAACTCGGGGCCGGCAACGAAGTTGATGATCCAGGCCGGAATCGTGAAGGCCAGACCCGCAAACAGGGCAAACTTCCAGATGGCAAAGCCTTCGGCGAATGACTTGTTACGACCGAAGAAGCCGGTCAGCAAGGACACCATGACCAGCGGGATAAGCGTACCGGTCACCATATCAATGGTGATCATATGCATTGCGATGAACTGGGCATAATCGGCAAAGTTGCCACCATGCTGAGCAATCTGTTCTGCGGCCATGTTGACGCCGCCGGACGTTAGCCCCTGTTCCATACCGAAGAGTACCGGCAGACCGATAGCACCGAAAGATACAGACGCAGAGTCGGCAATCAGTGCGACAACCGCTGCGGCGATTGGTGGAATGCCCAATAACACTAACAGAGGTGCGCCGATAGCAGCCGGTGTACCAAAGCCGGCACTACCTTCGATGAATGAGCCAAACAACCAACAGATGATGATGACCTGGACGCGGGCATCGGCACTGATATTGGTAAACCCGGCTCGAATGGTATCCATCGCACCGGAATACTTCAGGGTATTAAGCAGGAACACGGCACCGAAGATGATACTCAATGGTGTTAATGCGGCAAGCAAGCCTTCGACGACGGAGGCCGCCAAAAAGGTCGTATCCATCTGCCAGACAAACACGGCCGCCAAGCCGGTTAATATTGCAGAGATGGGCATAGCCCGTGATGCGGGCATCTTCAGCAATACTAAAAATAGCATTACGCTGATCACCGGCGTTAAACTTGCGAGTAGTTGAATTAAGGTCATGCTTGCCTCTTATTATCCTGTTTTGTTACTTAGCGTAATTTCCAGACACTAACGAATTTGTTGACTTGTTTTTATTGTCGTTTGCCTTGAGCGGTGACCTAAGATCAGATGCCCGGCAAACTTACTTGTTTATCTGAGGCTAATCATATGGCTTCGCGAGGGCATTTTTTATCCGTGTTTGCACCTAAGGCAACTAAGGGTTTACACGTAGAAGTACCGTTCCCCCTGTGTTCAGACTTGCATTTTTGGGGAGGGCGTATCGAGCAGACACCATTTTTCATCTGATAATACAGCCACTTAAAAAGAAACAGCCAAGGTGTGAATAGCAAGTTACAAAGAGTCATTCTAGAGGGCTGGCAATATGATTCAGATCAACTTTGTAACGATTAACCGTGAAGTGTGTTATCGATGAGTGTGGAATTGCGCTCGAGAGTTCACAAAATTACCCAGAAGCGAAAATTTACATCACCCCATATGGGCAAAAAAGTGGGACCTGAGCCTGACTATCTTCCACATATTTTGATTTCCCTCTCCTTTTTAGTGATTTTTGATGAGTCCGGCTACATATTTTAAATATTTATGACTGTGGGCGCCTGATTACGGTGCCGTGGCCAAGCTGGATTATTTGCTCTGTCTTTGATTTAATCCCCCTATATATGGGTATTTGTTGCTACTCGGTGGTTGATTAACTGTTAATATAACCTCCCTCCGTTTTGCGGGGGTCTGATATTGAGGAGTAGTTATCAGCGATGAATATTAACCATAAGTTACAGCTAATCACCGTACTTCCACTCATTCTATCTCTGATACTGGTGCTGTTTGTGACTCAAATGCAGTACCGGGAGCTCTCCCAGCAGGTGGTCGACGTTTATCGGCAGAGTATTATCGATCACCGCAAAGAGGAGCTTAAAAATTATCTGGCGATCGCCAATGTGGCGATTAAGCATTTCAAGCAAAATCAGAACAGTGACAGCCAAGCGCCTCAACAAACCCAGCAAGATGTTAAGTCTATGCTGTCCGATATGCGCTTCGGTAAAAACGGCTACTTCTTCGCCTACGATCTAAATGGTAAAAGCCTGGTCTTACCCGATCAGGAATGGCGGGTCGGTAAAAACTGGCTGGACCTGACCGATGACAACGGGGTCCCCTTTATCCAGGAGTTAATCTCAGGAGCGAGAAAAGGCGGTGGTTACCTCACCTACCTGTTTAACCAGCCCTCCAATGACGGTCAACTGGGACAAAAACTTGCCTACGCCGAGGTCTTGGGACAGTGGGAGTGGATGTTTGGTACCGGCGTCTATATTGATGATATCGATGAGGAGGCGGCATCGTTAAGCACCTCTATGAGTCATCACATCCGCAACACCTCCATCATGACTCTGGTGATCGGTACCTTAGCGGTCAGCGCCGTATTTATCGGCGGCATCTTTATGCGTGTGGGTGAGAAACGGCTGGCAAATGCTAAACTCAGAACACTCAACGAACGAATTTATCAGACTCAGGAAGAGGAATGTAAGCGGGTTTCCAGAGAGCTACACGATGGAGTTAGCCAAACTATTGCCGCGGCCCTTTTTGCTATGGAAACAGCACAGTTGAAAAAAGAATACGGCGGTGATTCCGGGCCGGAGCTGGAGAAGGCAATCACTATGACGAGGCAGATCATGCTCGATATCCGTAATATCTCGCACCAACTACACCCTAGCATCCTCGCAGACTACGGGCTGGGGGCGGCACTAACAGAGTTGGGCAGTGAATTTTCCTTACGTACCGGTATCGAGGTCAAGGTGCAACTACTATCGGTGCGCAAGCTTTTGTCAACCGAACTCAGTTGTGCACTTTATCGTATAGTGCAGGAATCACTGACCAATATTGAACGTCACTCGGGGGCAAAAAATGTGCTGATTTCGCAGACCCTCACCCCGGGATGGCTGACCCTGGAAGTTCATGATGATGGCCAGGGCTTTAACTATGAATGCTATGAGAAAAAATCGACCCCCTTTGAGGGAATAGGCCTGAGAAATATGAAGGAAAGACTGAGTTTTTATAATGGTGAGCTTAGGGTGGAATCAGCAATCGGCAAAGGCGTGACGCTGATAGCGCGTATTCCCCAAAGCGAGCTACGTTATCAAGCCGATAGCACAACAGAGGGGGCATTATGATCCGCGTACTTTTGGTGGACGATCATCCCCTGTTTCGCGAAGGGTTACGGCACCGTCTGGACCTTGACTGCGACATAGAGGTACAAGCTGAAGCAGATAATGGTCTTCAGGCTCTGGAGATCCTAAAGGATACACAGATCGATCTGGTGTTGATGGATATTAATATGCCGCAAATGGATGGCATGTATCTGCTTGAGCTGATTAAAGAGCAGGAGATGTCATGCAAGGTGGTGATGTTGAGCATGCATGACAACAAGGAATATATAGTGGCGGCAATGCGCCACGGTGCCGATGGCTATATTCTCAAGGATGTACCCGGTAAGGAACTTATCGAAGCGATTAAAAAAGTTGCCGCCGGTAAGCGCTATTTCAGTGCAGATGTCATAGACACCCTGTCACAGGAGCTCGCCAGTGGCAAACAAGTTCTGGTAACACAGCGGGAACAGTTAGTCTTACGCTTGATATCGCTGGGGATGAATAATAAACGCATTGCGCAGGAGATGAATGTCAGTGTACGCACGGTCGAAACCCATAAGCGTAATATCAAACAGAAACTGGATATAGACTGTACGGCCGGCCTGGTGCGTTATGCCATAGATCATGGCTTAGACAGGTAACACGGTTCACGCCCTGTTCTCAGGGGCAAGCCTATTGAAAAAAATACCCGAAGCGGGGTCATGCTTCGGGAGAAAACATGGCGAACCTGCCATGTTGTGGGAATTATACCAATTGGTATTAGGGTGTTTTCCTCATTTATGGTCAGAGGAACAAGGCCAACCATCCCACTGGATGACCTTTCGGAAGTTATGCTCTTGGGGGCTGATGGATGACTGCCAGTTTAAGTACTTTGTTTCCTGCCCTGCATAAAAGGCCAACAACTCGCTGCAAACACACGCATGAAAGCTCAACAGGTCCAGGAAAATCAACGGCATAAAAATAGGTTATGCCGCCATTCATTAAAGTACGTACTTGGCCGAAAGCTGGATATAATCAGAATCCGCACTTTCAGTGGCAGAGATATCGGCATCATAGTTACCGAATTCAACGCCCACGCTTAACTGCTTGCTAAGCTGCTGGATCAGGTTGATGCCGTAGTGGCTGCGATCAGAGTCAGCACTCACACCATTAAAATTTTCTACTTCAGAGTGGCCGTAGTAAACGGTAGAGCGCAAATCGTCAGTCCAAAAATGGCGATAGGCAACGGTGTAAGCTTGCGTTGTCAGAAGATCACCACTGCCATCAGCATTAACCTTGTCGCCGGCGTTGTGGCCAGGTGAAATATAACGACCCGCAGCGCCCGCGTTATAGGCGAAACGGAAATCATCTTTACCAAAGGTATTGATTTTACCGCTTATGCTGTAAGCCAACTGAGTGCCATCGGCATGACCAGTCACACCGTTGTCATCGAAGGTGCGAGCCAGCGCTGCAACGGCCAGCTGGCCAAAATCGCCTTTGAAAGTGTAACGAGCCACGACATCGGGGATACTCTGATTGTCATCGGTAGCGTTCGCCGGGTTTTCCAGCGCCAGTTCCAGCCCGCCATTGGTGTAACGTATCTGGCCTTGACGAATGAACACCTGACCTACGTGCGCTCCACCAAAGTCCAGCGCCTCGGCGATAGAGGCCAGTGGCATAAAGGTTGACCAGGTCTGGCCGACTTTCCAGTTCTTGTAAGAGATAAAGGCATGACGCATACGCGGCTCGTATGAGTTAGAAACCAGTGCGTTACCGTCACTGCCGTAGAAATCATACTCGAGGAATCCCGCTAACTCGCCATTGGAGTACTTAACATTGAAGCGCGACTCTCTGGCCTGAATGCTGGTTTTATTGGTATCTGGCGCGCCTGTACTGGAACCAATCCAGAAGTCTCGGTAAGCCTGGTCGCCACTGACATTACGCAAATCGGCTTTGAAGTAGCCACCGAAAGTTAACTTCGAGGTGTCATCAATTTGGACTTCGTAGCCGGCGAAAGAAGATGCTGAGAAAAATGTAGCTACCACTAACGCTGTTTTAGTTATTCTGTTCATCAAGGTGCCTTTTGGGATTTGTTGACTCTTTGGTTATTGTTGCTTGCCTTGGCGGCGACCAAAGGTCCATGCCCGGCAAGTTTATTGTTTATCCGCGGCTAACCATATGGGTTTATAGAAGGAGGGGTTATCGGTGTTTGCACCTAAGGCTGCTAAGGGTTTGCACGTAGAAATGCCGATTTGTTCGGCTTCAACCTTACGATTTTCCAGAAGATATATTGAAGGGATATTATTTTTAACATTTAAATACATGTAGTTACAAAACGGTTAACCACATGTATCAAACCTGGTTGTGAATGATAATTTCAGGCGATTACCAATATGATACAGATCAAGTTTATAACGATTAATTGTTAAACCTGTTATCGAAGAGTACCGAGAGGTGGTCACAATACCGGCAAGTGACACTGAAGCGGAAATTCATACCGCAATAGATAGAATGATTTATCAGACCAGAAAGATCGAAAAGAAGGGCGCGCCAAGCACCATAGCTATACCGGTAAAGATCATCGTTAAACTGGCAACCACCCCCTCTTCTTTACCAAACTCACTGGCTTTTGCGGCTCCCGCACCATGGGCTGCGGCTCCTAATGCTGCACCGATGGCTAAAGGTGAGTTAATTTTCGCCAGCTTAAACAAAGGTTCGGACACCAACATACCAATGATTCCGGTAAGCAATACCAGCATAGCGGTCAACTCGGGGACTCCACCAAATGCAGATGTAGCCTCCATGGCAAACGGCGTCGATACAGAGCGCACTAAGGTGCTGTGGGACAACTCTGGCGGCAGTGAGAATATCTGAGTCAATCCCCATGATGAGAGGAGCCCTAATAACAGACCTGTCACTACGCCAAAGCCTATCGTTAACGGGTAGCTGAAAATCAATTTCCGTTCCCTGTATATAGGCACAGAGAATGCTATGGTCGCGGGGGCCAACAGAGCCATTAACCAATGGGTATATTCAAAATAAGCCGGCAGAGGGATATTCAGGCTAATCACAAACAGGACAATAATCACAGGTACCATCAAGATGGGGGCTAACCACCAAACTCTCTTTTTCAGGTACAGCTGTTTAATCAAAAAGTAACAAGAGAGAGTAAAAGCCAGACTGACGATCGCTAACATTGACTGAGACATTTATACCTCCCCTATCGCTTTTGCTGCATTAAGGCGTCTAGTATTCATTTTAGTTTCAAACCTGAAGACCCTATCGACCACAAATCCGGTACCGAGTAACACACAAACACTGCCAATCACTAATGTGAGTATCAAAGGGAGTGAGTATTGCTCGAACAGGCTTTCATACTTAATAATTGAGATAACAGGAGGAATGAAAAACAGCAGTAACTCACCCGTTAACCATCCCGCGCCAAGTTTGACCGACTTTTCAGGTACCAGCTTTAACCCCATTAACAATAACAGGATAGCGAGCCCCAACACGCTGCCAGGAATAGGAAGTTCCAAATAAACCGAGAGTAGATCCATCCCCCAGGCCAATAGACAAAATAGTCCGATCTGGATCAGTAATTGAAGACTCCCATAACACTTCTTAATACGTTCAGCTGTCAACAAAGTAAAACCTAAATCTGAAATTCATTCGATACACAGAGTTTACTCTTGCCAAAAAGATAAAAAAAATGAATATTAAGAATAGAAAGTATAACTAAAGGTAATACAAATGGATCTCAGAGTGATCAGTTACTTCATCGACATTGTTGATAGTGGTGGCTTTGCCAAAGCTTCTGAAAAAATCCACATCACTCAACCCGCACTATCAAAGGCGATTATCGGGCTCGAACATGAGTTGGACTTAACCTTGATCGAACGAGGCAAACGCGGAACCCAACTCAAGCTGACATCGGCCGGAGAGGTGGTCTATCGCCACGGCATCGAACTCCTGGCCGGCAGGCATAGGATGCTCAACGAACTGGCCTCTCAACGGGATTTAACCTCGGGAGAGCTAAGGCTTGGTCTGGCTCCACTGGGCAGCGCCGAGCTTTTTGCCCCCGTGATAGCCAAGTTTAAAGACAGTTACCCTAAGATTGAGATGAATCTGTTCGTGCGAGGAGGCGTTGAACAAACCCTCGCACTTCAAAAAGGAGAGATTGAATTGGCAACGGGGATAATCTCATTCGATAAAGAGTTCGATGGGATCAGAATCCATGAGGACCCTATGGTCGTTGTCCTGCCCAAGAATCATCCCCTGGCTCACGAAGCATCCCTTCAGCTTTGCCAAATATCCGACATAGCCCAGATCATGTTCGAACATGATTTTGCTCTTTATGGTCAGGTATTCGAAGCCTGTGAAAAAGCGGGTTTCACCCCAAAAAATATCACCCGAGTGAGTCACCCCGATTTTGGTATCGCTTTGGTGGCAGCCGGTGCCGGAACTATGGTGCTTCCTAAGCTGATAGCCGAACGACATAGCGTGAGCGGTGTCGTCCATGTGCCATTAAAAAGCTCCGAGCTGTATTGGGAACTGTCCCTATACTGGCAAAAAGGAAAGCAGCTCTCATTCGCGGCCCAAGCTATGCTTAACATGGTGAAAGAGCGGTTTGGTACCCACAAACAAAGCGCTGAAACCTAGTGAGGTACGGCAGCCCTAAATGTAGATGACCGAGCAAAATGCCCGGCCAATGCCGGAGTGGATATCAGCTTCTGAACTTCTGGAACCCGGATACCATTAACAGGGCCAAAGCCCCGGCTATGACGCCAAAAACCGTGTTCAGCAGACTCGGAGTGATAAAGGCCAGTGTCGGCCCCACTGCGGCTAACAGCTCGACCCAATGGGCAATCGATTCGATCTGTACGCTCACGGCATGCAGACCGTGGGTAAGAATGCCGCCTCCCACCATAAACATGGCGATAGTGCCGACTATGGTAAGCCCTCTCATCAGGTAAGGTGCCGCGTTTACCAGCCCGTCGCCGAACCAGCGACCGAAGCGGGTCAGCAAGCCGCTACCTTGCCTTTGGCTAAGGTAAAGCCCGGCATCATCTAACTTGACGATACCGGCCACTAAACCATACACGCCTATGGTCATCACTAAGGCGATGGCCACCAGCGTAAATACCTGAGTCGTAAAACTACTCTCGGCAACAACCCCTAAGGTAATGGCAATAATTTCGGCCGACAGGACAAAGTCGGTCCTGATAGCCCCCTTGATCTTCTGCTGCTCATAAGCCTTAAGATCGTCAATCTGTGGGAGCTGAGCCGTTTCTGAATGCACCCCCGATTTTTTCGCCTTCCTATGTGTATAACTGTGATGCAGCTTCTCGAATCCTTCGAAACAGAGAAAAAGACCACCAAACATCAATAGAGGAACAATTGCCCAGGGGATAAAAGCACTGATAAGCAGCGCGGCCGGCACTAAAATACATTTATTGCGTAACGAGCCCATGGCCACGGCCCACACAACGGGCAACTCTCTATCGGCATTAACCCCGGACACCTGCTGGGCATTGAGTGCGAGATCATCACCCAAAACGCCCGCCGTTTTTCGTGCAGCGACTTTACTCATTATCGCGACATCATCCAGGATAGATGCGATGTCGTCCAACAGTGATAACAGGCTAGCTCCAGCCATAAATACTCTCCAAATTTCCTTTCCCACAAGCAGACATATCAGAATAACTCTGACTGGGTCTAAATTTACTCCTGCAATCTTTTTTTTGCCACCGTCTTTGGCCTATAGTTAAATTTATAGCCAGTGTGACATTTTCCTCTCACTTTCACGGTCTATTAGTAGAGTACAAATTAGTATTACCCACTGTTATAAAAAATGGATTGTTAATCATAAGGATAACCTATGAAATCTCTCGACTTACTTCGCTCTTTATACTCTATGGCTGCCGTTGTTGAAGCAAGAGATCCTTACACTGGTGGTCATTGCTGGCGCGTCGCTCAACTCAGTGAACTGGTGGCAATTGAGATGAATCTGGATGAGAGAACCCGCCTGCGTATTGGTTTAGCCGGTTTCCTGCATGACTTAGGTAAAGTAGGCGTTCCCGATGCCATCCTCAATAAGACAGGAAAGCTCACCGATGAGGAATATGAGGTCATCAAAACGCATCCAAGTATCGCAGCCCAAGTGCTCAAGCATCACCCCTTGGGCGATTTGGCGATTAACGGCGCCCTCGCCCACCATGAAAGACCCGACGGTAAAGGCTATCCCAATGGCCTGAACGAGGCACAAATACACTTAGATGCCAGTATTATTTCGGTTACCGATGCCTTCGATGCCATGACCTCTCACCGCCCCTACCGCAATGGAATGGGTGTCGATAAGGCCCTCGACATATTACAGGAAAACAGTAGTTCTCAGTTCAATAGCAATGTGGTCGAACATTTCTGCTCCATCGACAGACATGATATCGATGCCATAGTGTTGCATAGCGATCACCATACCCCCCTGCAGATCTGCCCTAATTGCGGCCCGGTTGTCGTAGTCTACAAAGAGATGGAGCAAGGCGATAAGACCTGCTGCCGTAATTGTGGAGGAGAGTTCAGCTTGCTCATCGAGGAGGGAGTTAGAAGCCTCAAGCCAACCGGCGGCGTCGCCACTCCCGAGCAGTTACAGCCATCAGCCGATCATGAACTGATAAACCGTCTGTCTCATCGCGCCCTGCCCCTGCTCAAAAAAGATCTGACCTGGTGGCAGAAGTTGGTTGGAACTGCTGATAGTTCAAGTTAGTTGAAGTTAGTTCAAAAGTGGGCCGAAGTTAACTTGAAAATGGGGTATTAGCACTGCAGTTTCAACCAAGTGAGAGTATAATAACGTCAGAATTTTTGAAAATACTCCTTACAGGACGCTACCATGACACAAGATGAGATGAAAAAAGCTGCGGGTTGGGCTGCACTGGAATATGTCGAGAAAGACAGTATCGTAGGTGTAGGAACAGGCTCTACCGTCAACCACTTTATCGATGCCTTAGCAACGATGAAAGCCGATATCGACGGTGCGGTATCAAGCTCTGAAGCTTCAACCGAGAAGATGAAAGCATTAGGGATCCCGGTTTACGATCTCAATTCAGTCGACGAACTATCTGTCTATGTCGATGGCGCCGATGAGATCAACGCTCATATGGATATGATCAAAGGCGGCGGAGCAGCACTGACACGTGAAAAGATCGTAGCGGCTGTCGCAGACAAGTTTATCTGTATCGTCGATAACACTAAAGAAGTGGATGTTCTGGGTGAGTTCCCACTGCCAGTAGAAGTTATCCCTATGGCGCGCTCTTATGTTGCTCGTCAATTGGTTAAGCTAGGTGGCGATCCTGTTTACCGTGAAGGTGTTGTCACAGATAACGGCAACGTTATCTTAGATGTGTACAACATGAAGATAGTAAACCCTAAAGAACTTGAAGAGCAGATCAACGCCATCGTCGGTGTTGTCACTAACGGACTATTTGCCCTACGCGGTGCAGATGTGTTGCTAGTGGGTACCCCAGAAGGGGTTAAAACGGTTAAGTAGACCGTTTTATTGCTACTTTTGCTCGTAGCATCTTAAAGCCACCCTCAATCGGGTGGCTTTTTTATACAAGGATGTGTTACTTGTCGGATAACAAGCTAGAAATATCTTTTGTTGGTTCTTCTGACTTAGTGGGTATTTAGTTCGATATTGAATGGCATGGCTTCAAATTAATCTATAGCCTGCGGCTCGCTGAATGTGCAGATACTTCTTCGGCACGCTGCAAGTACATCCATGTAAGCTCGACGGTGGCATCCATGCCACCAACGTCCTCAGCCGCATCTACACTTGAGTGTTTATTTCTTCGATTTAAGCTTTACTTGCTATCCCGATTTTGGACAGAATGTATGGTACGCCCCGTTATTGCAAATAATAAAGCAAGATAACAAGATATGAGATAACGCAGTTGTAACCAGTTGCCAAGTCACGTAGCGGCATGGTAATCCGAGTTGACAACATTGTTATGTAAGTACACTTAACCAGTTGGGATTACAGGCAATATATTCTTTATCTCAAGAATAACTTTCGGAGCCTGCTGGTTGTTTAGTATCCTAATCAACCAATGCTCAAACTCACCAAGCCTTGTGTTTTTCAAATGAGAAGAAGCTATTGCCATTAATCCCTTGTTGTCATAAATAGTTAGCAATTTAACTAGATCGCTTTCAGTAATAGCTATTTGAATTTTATCTCGAGCATAGCTTTCAAAAGCTTCAATATTCAATTCTGAAACTTCTTTGTCCAAAGATTCTCTCAGCTCGGAAACAGAACCGGATGCGCTTAAATCAATTTTCTTAAGAGCTCTATCAATACGTCGCCGACAAAACCTAATTATTGCTTGTTCTAGCTGTGTTTCATTAACACTGGAAATCACTGCATTAATAAAACCTTGCAGCTTAGTCTCAAGTTCAGCTCCAGAAAACCCCTCATGTTCGAGTATTGCTCGGGCAACATGAGGGTGAATGAAAATATTTTCAATTTCGGAAAGCGGTAGAGTTCTTACTTCTAAATTTTCTAGGTATTCGATATCCCTTTCACTGTAATCATCAGCGTCAACGATGCCCGCACAAGTTACTCTTGTAAGGGATGTATTCTGCCGCATAGTAACAACTGAATGAATTACCTGCTCGCAAGACCCTCTGGGGATTACTGTCCATTCTGGATAGCAACATCTGAAAGTTGCGATGTCTAAACTGGTATCATGACCCTCAACAAATAGAATAGGTTTACGACTCCCAAGTATAAGGGTTACCGTATTTTCATCGAAACCACTATCATTAGGGACCGGTTTAATCTCCCATGAAGGAGTTGGTTCAAATTTACTAATAACAAATTTATTAGCAATGCGAGAACATGCAAATTCAATATCATGAGTAATGAACAAAAAAGCACAATCAGGACGAATTGACTCTAATTCATCCCAAAGTTTTGACATTATAGATTTATGAACATGGAGCTCTGGCTCATCAAATATCAAAAGTGAATTTGGTTCGGCAACTAAGGATTGACCCAACATGTAGAACACTGCTCTCTCACCATCACTCATGTCCGTCGCCGAATAGCGGCTTTCTGATCCAGTGATTGAAACCAATATATCATCACCACTAATATGTAGTTCTCGATGTGGTAGCAATGACTGCCAAACTTTCGTTAGGGTTTCAAATTTTGTTTCTGTAGCTTCTTTTATCTCACCTAACCTAACACTTTTATGAGTTTTCAATGAAGTATTGGTTTGCTCGGCGAATAATGTTTGTAACAGGAAATCAAAGTCGTTTAATAAGGCTACAGGTGCGTTATCCCCCCATCGACTTCCTTTTCTATGTGCAATGGTTGCCTTCTTATGATTCCACCCAGTCTTTAGTGCAATCTTAGCTTCTCTTTCGCTTACCTTTGCAACGGCTGGGTTTAGAGATAGAGCACGATGAGCTGCTATTCGATGTGTAGCCTCCCCCAATTGCTCCTCAATATATGAGGCAAGCCGAGTTTTTCCCGCACCATTAGCACCAACAATTACTACCGAAGTTCCTTCTTCAATACATAATTCTTCCGTACCACTTTGCTTGGGGATATTTATTTTAAAGGCCACTACCGACTTTCTCCTTGATTCGATTTAAACTTCAAAGCTACATAACGCCAACCTGACCAGCGGCGTGCTGGCGCAGTTTTTTGCGTCTCTTTTGCGAAAAATGTGACAGTGTTAGCCGTCTGATTGAGGTTCTTGTTATACGTTTTAATCAACGTGCATTGCTGTTGTCGCATACTCCTGCAAGACCTCTTTTACTTCTTCGAACTTGGCTTTGGCTCGTAGATCTTCACTATGAGTCTTTAAGTATTCTTCGAGATACTTAACTTCGATATGCGCTAGATCTATTCTCAATCTTTGAAGCCAATTGGGTGTTCCGAGATTGTGTGACTCCCAATTTCTATTTTCAAAAGGGTTCTCATAATATGGGACGTCGTGAAACAACTCTGGAGAAATATCTTTCCTTAATAGAAGTCCCTCAAAATCAATTTTCAGAGATTCATCGCTTTTATGAAATGATTCTAAAAGATTTTCAATACCGCCAACTGCATCGTATGCACTTTCTATCACATCGAAAAAGCTACTATCACCATTCACGTCCATCGCTAAGCCACTATCAGCAAATACATGATCGAGTTTGTTTAGGCGCTCGACTTCAGACCAATACTTCTCCATTTCATAAGAGAGCTTAGTTAGTTCTGCTTCATCTAGTTTAAAGTCAGATTTTAGGAACAGCTGCTCGTGATCTCTTTTAATTTCTAAGAGCCGCTCCACAGGGTAATCGTCAACATCGTCAGTTTCAATGTGATGTGGATAACACAACACTAGTAAGTTTTCGTAACTTCTCCTGTGCTCGTCATTTCCCTCAGGGTTATATCGCTCCCCGCCTTCTGATGCAGCTTCAATGTGGCAAACTTGTGCTACAAATTTGTTCTTGCCGTTAATCAACGGCTGAGTACACCCCGGAAAAGCACATTGGTTTCCGGATCTGGCGAAGAGAGCCCTTAGTACATCCGTTTTTGGTGCTAATCGTGCCATCACAATCCTTCAATACGGGCTGACGTATAACGTCTTATTCAATAACAGCACGATAACGTTCTTGGCTGCTTGCTCAGTTAGGTAAAACTACCATCTACAACTCTTTGCTGCAAAAGGATTATTTTTTGTTTCTTGAAGAGAAACACTCAAAAGTTCTCTGTGAAAAGATACGTGGGGGTTTATGAGGTCTGCATAAAACTTTACTAAATAGCGGATAAAGCCTAATCGAAGAGGTTAATAAACGGGTGTAAGTGAGCTCGAGGACTTCGATTTCAGGGATGAAATCGCAGAGCGCCCAAGGATGGGTTTACAGCGTACCGAGAGATTACTTACACATAAGCTCACCGCAGGTGATAAATAGCAATGAAGGTGCAACCTTAAAACAAACATTCCAATACCATTGAGCAAAAGTAAAAATGTAACCGGTCTTCATTCGAAGACTAAACTTCTCCTAGCTTTACGAACGCTTCAGCGGCGGGTGTCAATGGCAGGTTCTTACGCCAGATAAGGGCCAGATCCCAGGTCAGCATGGGGGACATGGCTTTATAAACCAGTTTAGTTGAGCCTATTTTGTCACAGATGGGTTGAGGCAGTATGGCGACGCCGACGTTCGACTCGACCATGGCGCCAATAAAGTCCCACTGCCCGCTCTGGGAGGCGATATTGAGCTCGACACCATCCTCGCGGCTCAGACGCGTGAGTAACTTTGCCAGTGAAAAGTCATCGTTATAGAGCACGAAAGGCAGGTCCCTTAGATCTGACCAGGTGATAGACTCTTTATCAGCAAGGGGGTGCTTTATCGGCAGGCACACCTGCAACGGGTATTCCTCTAATGGCAGACAATGAAACTCCTCGGCATGGGTGGCCGGGAGGGCCGTGAATGCAAGATCTAAGCTGTCGTTGAGCAGAGCCTCCTCGGCGCCATAACCGCCCAGCTCCTGGATCTGGAGCTCAATTCCCGGATAACGGCTTCGAAATTCAGATAGCAAGGAGATGATGATCCCCCCCATCATGGGGCACACACCGAGTCTCAGTTGCCCCGTTTTAAGACCTTTAAGATTATTAAGATCCTCCTGCAGTCTATGCCACTGTCCTACAATCTTTCGGGAGCTATTGGCCAACAGGTTACCGGCTTCGGTCAATATCACCTTCTGATTATTACGAATGAGCAGCGGTTGCTGCAGGTTATCCTCGAGACGCTGGATCATCTTACTCAGCGTGGGCTGAGTCAGGTGTAACTGCTCTGCCGCGCGGGTATAGCTGCGGGTTTCCACTAATGTCAGGAAACACTGTAGGTTCTTAATCGGTATATTCATGCTTTATTGGAATGCACTTAATGGAATTAATTCATTTTACTTATAAACCGTGGTCACGTACTTTGATTTCGATCTTAAATACAGGAGTCATTATGAAAAAATTTGAAGGTTTATGGGTAAATGCCTTAGTGAGTGCCGCCGCCCCTTTGGCCGAAGACAGTGCGTTTCGTCAATCCCAAAATCATAGTGCAGAAAAGAGTGCAGAAAAGAGTGCAGAAAAGAGTGTAAAAAATAGCACAGAACAGAGTGAATCCTTGAGGATTAACGACACAGTAGATGCCGTTACCGCATAGGATCTGCTTGCCAGCCCAAAAGTCCAGGGCCTTCGAATGAAGGCCTGGTAGGTTTTTCTTTAGTGTCTTCAGAAGATTGAAGGGTTAACCTTTATGCGGGCCTAACCCCACCAGCCGATAAAGATTAGATATTTCAGTATCCTCCCCAGGTGCAGCCTTCTTCCCCTCTCCTCAAACACCTGATACCGCCTTATTTCTCATCTTGAGTCGTGAACTATCTGGATGTTTAATCATTTGTCGGCAATAGAATGCACAAATTGGTATAGAATTATCCATTCATGGGATTCAAACAAAAAATACTATTAAACAGTAACCTAACGGATAGACGAGATCGATATGAATAAGCTAATTGTGGCAATGTTGGTTCCCTTGCTCGCAGCCTGCAGTGCAACGACTCTGGAGAGAACCTACAGAGGTACATATTCTTATGGCCATGAAGTGCGTAGTTTCAAACCCTGCAACGAGAGAGAGGATTATTGGGTGAGCTTCGATTGGGCAGGGATAGAGATGCAGGACTTTTATGAAAATGCCCGCAAGCCCCCCTACCAACCACTGTATATAGAGTTCAGGGGGCAAGTTCTCAACGAGGACGTTGACGGCTTTGCCGAGCAATCATCCGGCCTGATACGAATCAGCGAGGTGTTTAACTACACATTTGAAGTGCCTTCCGGGTGTAACTAAAGCCAACTTAAACTATGAACTATGAACAAGATTAGAAGCGATGGGCTTCAACACGGATAAATGTATTTCTGTCGAAAAACGTGTTTGTAACAGAGAACCTAAATCGAAGAGATACCTTTCTCGAACCAGAGTCAGGCGTAAACGCGGCGGTGACCTTCCGTGACAGGGCGAGGTTTCACATAGTGAAACTCACCAAGCGAGAGATAGGGATATCGAACTGGCATTTAAACATGGAGGTTGTTTGTCACAGCAGAGCCCACAGGGCCGAAAATGTTCCCTACATTTTACGGCATTCCCACCATTCATGGCGGTCAGACTGTACTTGCAACGATATCCATATCTAACAGCCAGTTCGGCATCCATGCCGCTCGTTCATAAGAACAGAAACCATAGGTTTCTATTCACCGAGTCACCGAAGGGTTTGCGCATAAGCCTGCAGCAAGCAATAGACAACAATGAACTTATGAGTTCAAACACAGGTCACAAACATCAATTAAGTTATGAGCTAACTAAAAAAGGATAAAGACGGTGTATCCCTACACCGACGAACTACATGGCCTCAATCTGGTCCACCATCAGCTGCAGAGTCTGATTGCCCCTGAACTCGTTCACATCTAACTTATACACTACGCGGGCATGCTTGATTGTCGCATCCGGCCAGGTGGTCAGGTCAACATTGAAGGCGATGGCATCGAGCATAGTCTGGCCGCACTCGGTTTCTAATACCAACTTAAGATGTTTCTCACCCACGATACGCTGCTGGATCACCTTGAAATAACCATCGAACAGAGGCTCGGGGAACTCTTGCCCCCAGGGGCCTGCGTTTCTGAGCTCCCACGCCATCTCAAGCTTCATCTCATTCGGGATAAGCTCACCATCGGTGACTAATTCGCCGGTTAACAGCTCGGGTTTTAACAGCTCTCTGACACTCTGGTCGTAAGCCTGCTCAAACGCTGGAAAATCTTTCGCCTTTAGGGATAAACCCGCCGCCATTGCGTGACCACCGAACTTGAGGATCATTCCGGGATGACGACTGTTGATCAGCTCTAACAAGTCTCGCATATGCAGGCCTTTAATCGAGCGGGCAGAACCTTTTATCTCCCCCTCTCCCGCGTCGGCAAAGGCTATCACGGGCCTGTGATACCTGTCTTTGATACGCGAGGCTAATATGCCTATCACGCCCTGATGCCAGTCCTCTTGAAAAAGCGCAATCCCCCAGGGAAGCTCGGCCTCATTGAGTTCGACCGACGCCAGGCTCTTTAACGCCTCCTGCTGCATATCGGCTTCGAGATCCCGCCGTTCGGCATTGAGCCCGTCTAGTTCTGCCGCCATTCTTCTTGCGCTCATCATGTCATCACAGAGCAGGGTTTCGACTCCGAGTGCCATCTCATCCAGTCTGCCCGCCGCATTGAGCCTGGGACCGACGGCGAAACCAAAATCAGAGGCTACGATGCGCGCCGGATTACGTTTCGCCACCTCGAGCAGTGCCGTAATGCCCGCACGGCAACGCCCCGCTCTGACTCTCTGCAGGCCCGCTTCGACCAGAATTCTGTTGTTACAGTCTAAGGCGACAACATCGGCAACCGTGCCCAGCGCGACGATATCCAGCAATTGACCCAGGTTGGGAACCGCCAGACCTTGCTCCTGATACCAATTACGCTTACTTAGTTCGGCTCTCAAGGCTGACATCAGATAAAATGCCACCCCGACACCCGCAATCGACTTACTCGCGAAGTTGCAATCCACCTGGTTGGGGTTAACTATGGCATCGGCATCGGGCACCGTTTTACCCGGAAGATGATGATCGGTGATGACAACTTGCATACCTAAGGCTTTTGCCGCCGCAACGCCCTCTATCGATGAGATCCCGTTATCTACGGTGATCAATAACTCGGCGCCCTTGCTATGGGCGACGGCGACGATCTCAGGGCTCAAGCCATAACCATAATCGAATCGGTTCGGAATAAGATAGTCGACCTTAGTGGCTCCCATCATGGTCAGGGCAAGCATGCAGACGCTGGTCGAGGTTGCCCCGTCGGCATCGAAATCCCCCATAATGAGGATTGAACGCTGAGCCTTGATAGCGTCGGCAATAATGGCAGCCCCCTCGGCAAGCCCTTTCATGGTATCGGGCCTTAATAAGCGAGCCAGTGTGAGTTCACAATCTTCGGCAGAGCTACCACGACTGGCGTATATCTGCTTTAAGAGCGGCGAAAGGGTATTGGGAAGGTGACTATCATCGACCTTAGGACGGCGAACAATCTTATGGATCACTAATTTACTGCCTTATTCCGGGTTATATCGATTGCTTCTGTTCACTGAGAGTGGCGAAGAGCGTAACGCTGAGAGATATAGCATATCAAACTGATTTAGCGAAGACACAAAAAAGGCGAGCTAAGCTCGCCTTTCAGGAAACAACTGAGATTAATTGGTTGATTCCAATACGCGCAACAGATCTTTAGGCGGCTGGTAGCCAGGGATCATGCTGCCATCTTCTAAGATAATAGCCGGCGTACCGTTAATTCCCAGACTCTGTCCAAGATGATATTGCTCTGCAATTTTTGCATCACATTTAGCCGTCTTAATGCTCTTACCAGCCTTAGCTTCGGTCATCGCAGTCAGAGGATCGGCTGCACACCATACCGCTTCCATCTCATCGGCATTGGCAGAAGGGACGCCGCGACGAGGGAAGGCAAGATAGCGCACGGTAATGCCTAAGTCATTATATTCATCCATCTGATTGTGTAACTTACGGCAATATCCACAGCTGATATCAGTAAATACGGTGACGACATGCTTCTCGTTTTTAGCCTTATAGACCAACATATTATCTTCGAGTGGCTTAATCATCTTCATACGAGGACCCGCCATGGCCGCCTCGGTCAGGTTTTTCATCCCTTTGTCGAGATCGTATAAGCTGCCGTGAAACAGTTTAGAACCATCTTTAGAGATATAAAGCACACCGCGATCGGTTAAAGCTTCATATAAACCTGGAATGGGTGACTGCTGTAGCGAATGAACTTCCACGCTTAAAGTCTGGGTTAATTTCTGTTTTAGCTCAGCGCTGTTAGCAATAGCATTGGATTGAGTATTCGGTGCGGCAGCAGCAAAAGGGGCTAATACCACGGCTAAAATCAAAGAAAGTGCTCGGGTAAACTTCATTAGATATCCTGTTCTTTGTAGGGTTTACTTATACCCAATCTACTCAGTCATTGCTGCTCGGGTATGTTCATAAAAGATTAGACCTTATCAAGGCCTGAAAAGTTACAATTTCAATGTAAATAAAGCAAATAATAACTGTAAGCAGATTAGTGCGCGCTTACTATACACTATGTATTAGCAAAATATGAAAGCTATCTCTGCGATAAAATCCCATTAATTATTCTTGTATGGGAGTGAGGTCACATTCCGGCCCAGTACTAAACCTAATCAACAATAGCTTAGCCCCGTGGATGATGCTCGGTGTGTAACTGGCTCAAACGCGCTTTCGCAACATGAGTGTAGATCTGGGTCGTCGATAGGTCGCTATGACCAAGCAGTAGCTGCACCACACGCAAGTCGGCTCCATGATTGAGCAGGTGAGTCGCAAACGCATGCCTCAAAGTATGAGGCGACAGCTCGCAAGAAACGCCGGAGCGAAGGGCATAGTGTTTAATTCGATGCCAGAATGTTTGCCTCGTCATCATCACCCCGCGCTTGGAGGGAAACAGGACATCACTTTGCTTGTGTTTCAACAGCTCGGCTCTCGCCCCCTGAAGGTAGTACTCGATATTATCAACCGCAAGCTCGCCCATTGGTACTAAACGCTCCTTTCCTCCCTTACCTATCACCCGAACCAAGCCCTGGCGTAGGCTCAGCTGCTCCATTGTCAGACTAACAAGCTCTGTAACCCGCAGTCCTGTGGCATAAAGCAGCTCCAACATCGCCTTATCCCGGCACTCTATTGAGTCCTCAATATCGGGCTCAGAGAGTAATCTGTCGACATCGGACTCACTGAGTGATCCCGGTAGCTTACGGGCAATCTTTGGCGATTTGATCTGTGCAATAGGATTAATCTCAATCCTCTTGCTGATAACCAAGAAGCCATAGAAGCGTCTGAGACTACTCACCAACCTGGCACTACTGGTACGGGCAAAGCCTTGCTCGAAGCGGATATCCAGATAACTCCGGATCCCCTCTTGAGAAACCTCTATTAACTGTTGGTCAGCACGTTGAATATGGCGGTCAAAATGACTAAGGTCTGTCCGGTAAGCTGACAAGGTGTTATCACTCAGGCCACGGCTAGACCACAAGTCATCGAGAAAGAGTTCGATCAGAGGATCGGGGGAGTAGGTTTCTTCTCTGGACTCTGCCAATCTGTTTCCTTAATGATATAAACATGATTGATGAAAATGGGATAAAAAAAGGCGCAGCTGAAAACAGCTACGCCTTATTATATACCCAAGCCAGCTTAGTGACGAAAGGTAATCAGTTCAATAACGGCTCTGACTTTGGCTTTTTAACGAATAAGCAAGCCAAAATAGTCAAACCAGTCGGCAGTAACCAAGCCATGCCCTCATTATGCAGAGGCATAAAATCGGTCAGACTCATATCGATACCCGCCGCCTTCAGACCATCGATCACCCCGAATAACAGAGCAACGCTCAACACTATACGGTGAGAGAACTCAGGCATTGCAAATTTCTCAGTCAGGAAAGTTACCGCAACCAAGGCGATAGCCACCGGATAGATAGTATAGAGTACAGGCACACTGATACTGATCAGTTGTGACAAGCCAACATTCGCGACGGTTGCGCATATAACACTGATGATAACGACAAACTTACGGTAAGAGATCTTGGTAAATAACTCATTAAAAAACTCAGAGCAGGCAGTAACCAGACCAATAACCGTCGTCAGACAAGCCAGAGTAACCACAGCAGCCAAGAGTATCTGCCCCAGACTTCCAAACTCATGATTCACATACTTGGTTAAGATCACACCACCATTATCGGCACCAACGGCGATATCACCGGCGGTCGCGCCAAGATAGAAGAGTGAGATATAGACAAACGCGAGTCCGGCGGCAGCAATTAATGCGGCTCTGATCAGATACTTAGTCTGCTGCTTACTATCACTCACCCCTTTTCTGCGAAGAATATCGATGATCAGCATACCGAAGATCAGTGACGCCAGTGTATCCATGGTGTTGTAACCTTCCAGGATCCCTTTGGTTAACGGATTGGACTGATAATCACCAACTGCTTGACCCACTTCTGCGCCGGGTAACAGGAATACAGAAGCCGCTAAACCGACCAAGAGTATCAGCATGATAGGGGTCAGCACTTTACCGACACTATCAAGCAATTTACCCGGATAGAGCGCAAGTAACATGGCACCACCAAAGAAAATCACCGAATAGATCAGCTGAGATACATTCAAGGTAATACCCGCCACCATAAAGGTCGCGCTGCTATCTTCGAGGAAAGGTTTAAAGCCCATTTCGTAAGCGACAAGCCCGGCACGGGGAGCAGCAAAGGCAGGGCCGATAACGATATAGATGGCGACGGCAAATGCGGTGGCAGCGAACGCAGGCAATAGCCCCATCACTTTACCGTTTGCTTTAGCTACTGCAATCAGGGTTATCAGAGGTAGAGTCACTGCAGTAATTAGAAAGCCAATCATGGCCAGCGTCATATTCTCACCCGCCATGAAGCCGGCCAGAGGTGGAAAAATCAGGTTACCCGCTCCTAAAAAGAAAGCGAAGGTCATAAACCCTAACCCTAAGGTATCACCCATAGTCATCTGTTTATTTTGCACTTTTTGCCCCATCAAATTGTGTTTTTAAACGATCTCAAATTATTACGCCCATCACAGGCACCACTAACATAGAGATAGAAAATTGTGTGTAAACTTTAGATTACACTGGTCCGTGGTAAATTTGGCCGATACATGGCGAGTTTATGAACAGAAGCGGGAATATCTGACGCTAAAATTGTTTAAAACTGGTTTACCTTCCCGAAACTGGGTTAAAACCCAGGTTCCGGAGGCATACTATTATCAAAATCATCAGAGTTTGACAAGGAAACGCCTCAAAACGGGAACAATCAACACCAGAAGTTAAACCTTTAAATTACAAATTGACAACAAAGATCACCAGAGCCCAGCATTTACGGGCTCCGCTCGACCCGGTTTACAAAAATACAACACAATTAAAGGTCAGAAGCTTACTCCTCATAAGCGTCACGATAGAGTACAATTCCCGCCAATTTCATTCAGCAATAAACAATCCTGATGGCCTTTACCTTTAAACAGTTTCATATAGACGATTTTGGCTGCGGCATGCCCGTCAGCACAGATGCCGTGATCTTGGGTGCGTGGGCACCTCTGTCCGATGCACAAAACATTCTGGATATCGGCGCCGGCAGCGGCCTGCTTAGTTTAATGGCGACTCAGCGCAGTAATGCAGAGGTAACATCGGTTGAGCTCGATGATACCGCGGTCAACGCCTGCCAAAAGAATTTTGCCGCCTCACCCTGGACGTCCCGGCTGACAGTGATGCACTCGAGCGTACAGGACTTCAGCAAGCAGCATCTTGAGACTGAAGGGATGCTATTCGATCATATCATCTGTAATCCGCCTTACTTTAAAGGTGGCACCCAATCACAGAATAAACTCAGGGCCCAGGCTCGCCATACCGGTACATTGGACTTTTGCGCGCTACTCGAGGCTATCGGCACACTGCTGGCGCCAAACGGTACGGCCAGCTTGATTTTACCCAGCCAGAGTATGAGTGAATTTGAGCTTTCGCTTGCAGACTCTTTGCTTGAGTTTAGTCAGGTAACCGATATCTCAGACTCTCAGCGAAAAACGCCTCATAGGCATCTCTTCACCCTTTGCCATAAGAGCAGCTGTGCACCGGCTAAATCCATTGACCTTGTCACCGAGCACTTTTGCATCAAAGAGCTCGACGGCAGTTACACCGAAGAGATGAAGCAGTTGATCACCGGCTTTTATCTGAAATACTAAAGGTGCTTGGTGAGCCACTATCTAAACACCGTAAATGGGGAAGCAGCAAAGTTTAATCACCCTGAGCCGCTTTTCCTCATTGGGCTCAACTAATGATTTAAGTTAGTGCGATTAACCTTTATAATGTTCGGCTATTATTTATTGAGACGCTGCACATGCAATTTGAAGATCTCCTGCTTGACCCTATTTTACTAGAGTCATTGAAAGCCATGGGCCATCACAAGCCTACCACCATACAGCAACAAACGATCCCATTGGCCATGGATCAGCGGGACATTCTTGCGCGTGCACCGACAGGGACAGGTAAAACTGCCAGCTTCCTTTTGCCGGCACTTCAGCACCTGATCGACTTCCCGAGACGCTTTTCAGGTCAGGCTCGTATCCTGATTTTGACCCCAACACGCGAACTCGCGAGCCAAATCCACAGATATGCCTCTCACCTGGCTTCTGAATTGGATTTCAATACCGTCATCATCACAGGCGGTGTGCCTTATGGGCCACAAGAGGAAGCCCTGAAAGGCAACGTCGATATCTTGGTAGCGACACCCGGTCGATTGATGGAATACCTCGACAAGGGTCAGTTTAATGCCGAAGAAGTTGAAGTTCTGGTTATCGATGAAGCCGACAGAATGTTGGATATGGGCTTCTCTGCCGTCGTCGAAACCATAGCTATCGAATCAGTGGGTCGCAAGCAGACCATGCTGTTTTCCGCCACCCTTGAGGGGAGTGACGTAGGCCGTTTCTCTCATCAACTGCTGACTGACCCGGTTAAAGTTGAAGCCGAGGCGCCTCGCAGTGAAAAGGCTAAGATTCATCAGTGGATCCATATCGCCGATGATAAAGAGCATAAATTCAAACTCTTATGTAGCATCTTACAACAAGAAGAGACCAAGCGAGCCATCGTCTTCGTTAAGACTCGCGAGGCGGTCGCCAGCCTGGAAGGGTTACTGCAGAAAGAAGGCATTCCATGTAGCTTTATGCGTGGTGATATGGAGCAGAAGCAGCGCTTCCAAGCCCTTGGGCGTTTCACTAAAGGCGAAGTGAATGTGTTATTGGCTACCGATGTGGCCGCACGTGGTATCGATGTCGATGACATCACCCATGTGATCAACTTCGATATGCCCAGATCTGCAGACACTTATGTTCACCGTATCGGCCGTACAGGTCGCGCCGGCGCAAAAGGCACAGCAATATCTTTGGTCGAAGCCCATGATATTCGGGTGGTAGGTAAGATTGAACGTTACATGGATCAGCCACTTAAGCGTCGATTCATCAAAGATCTCAGACCTAAGAATAAAGAAGCTAAGCCACCGGGAAAAAACAAAGTAAAGCCTGGTGAAAAGACTTTCAGCAAGAAAAACAAAAAGAAGAAAAAGAAGTAAACGTTTAGCTTCTAAATTTAATTCTATTATGAGAGCCGCTATCAGCGGCTCTTTTTTTGCCTGGAAAGAATCATAGAGATTCGCGGCTGAAGCCGCTCCTACATTAAGAGCCTGCCACTCCAGCTATATCTCAAGCACTAACAGGCATGGGTCCTGAAACAAGACCCGGAATGACGGCGAAAAGCAGGAACATTCGAATTTTTTTGCCGCTTACAACTTCCAATCTTCAAGTATCTCTTACCACTTAAACCTTATCCCTTATAAATACCAAGCTTCAAGCCCCCCATACTATTTTAGCTCTAACTAGAGTTCGTAACATTCTCCCCTTCAAGGCCTGAAAATAAAAAAGAGTGTGCTTTTAACGACTTCTAACTCATCTTTTACAGCTTATCTCAGGCTTTGCCGTGGCAATTGATACATTTTATTTACAAAAACAGATGTATCCCGCCCTTCTACTCTGGTAATTTAGGGCTTAGAAGAATTTCAGCATGGAAAAGCGGGATAACAATGATAAAAACAATACTCAGGAGATTAACTCCCCTCTATATTCTTGTCTTTTTTGGCGTAGCCGCTTGGCTTCTCATTAGCACCAAGGAGGCTCCTGAACAGAAGGAAGAGCAAAAACCTATCCCAATCGTTGATGTGGTTAAGGTAGAGCAGAAAACAGTTTCATTGAACCTGCCCTCCTATGGTGTGGTAAACCCAAAGAACAAGACTCAACTGGTCACAGAAGTTCAAGGCAGGCTATTAACCATCTCCGCCAACTTTGTTGCAGGTGGCGTAGTGAAAAAAGGCGAACAGCTTGCAGTCATTGAACCATCGGATTATGAAGCAGATCTCAATCAAGCTCAGGCCAGCTTGGCACAGGCACAGGCGGCTTTAGAGGAGGAGATAGCTCGCGGTGAAGTGGCTAAGAATGATTGGAAAGGCTATGACGGAGGACTCCCGCCGGAGCTGGGATTACGCCTGCCTCAACTCAAGAAGGAGCAAGCTAATGTTAAATTTGCCCAAGCCTCACTAGCACGCGCTAAGCGTAACCTTGAGAGAACCGTTATTCGTGCGCCTTTTGAAGGGATAATCAAGACAAGAAGCGTAGATCTGGGCCAATACGTGACTTTAGGCACTAACCTGGGTGAACTTTATGACACTCGCATTGCGGAGATCCGTTTACCACTCGCCAATAACGATCTCGCCTATCTGGAGTCGGTAGACAATCCTGATACAGAGGTCACTCTCAGTGCATCCTTAGCTGGAAAAACCGTCACCTGGACAGGTAATATCATTCGCAGCGAAGGCGTGATCGATGCCGAAAACCGTATGGTTTATCTGGTTGCCGAAATTAAAGACCCATACCAGAGAAAAAGCAGCACTGAGGGTCAACTCCCCCTCAAGTACGGCAGTTTTGTCACGGCTGTGATAAAGGGCCGTACCGTAGATGGCATAGTTCAACTCCCTCGCCATATTGTCCGTAATGGCCAGGTCGCCGTTATCTCAGCCGATAACATTATTGAGGTTCGTGAAGTCAATGTCGTAAGAACCGATGTTAACAGTGTTTATATCAAAGATAGCTTGCAAGATGGCGAACGTGTCTCGTTAACTAAGTTGACAAATGTCTCATCTGGCCAGCTCGTCAAAATCTTAGGTGAAGCGAATGAAAATGGCACTAACCTGCCCGAAACCGATATTGCAAAAGAGCGGCGTTTAGCCGCGGCGGGTGATCAATAATGGTGCCACAAACAGGGATAATGGCTTGGTTTGCCAGAAATACGGTTGCCGCTAATTTGCTTATGGCTTTCCTGATCCTTGGGGGGTTATTCAGTAGTTTTTTTGTCATCAATAAAGAGATATTTCCCTCTTTTGAACTAAACTATCTGCAAATTTCTGTTGCCTATCCGGGTGCTGCTCCCCAAGAGATCGAAGAGGGGATCAACATAAAAATTGAGGAATCGATTCAGGATATTGATGGCATCAAGAAGGTCACTTCGGTTGCCAGTGAAGGCGTGGGCTCGGTGACCATTGAGGTTCAGGACAGCTACGATCCTCAAGATATCCTCGATGAAGCAAAACTCAGGCTCGATGCCATCTCTACCTTTCCGGATAATATCGAAAAACCTAATATCTTCCGTATCAAACCGGAAAACAATGTTATCTGGGTCTCTGTCTATGGTGATCTCGACCTGCACGAGATGAAGGAGCTGGCTAAAAGCATCAGAGAAGATATCACTTCACTGCCTTCTGTCACCCGTGCAAAGGTCGCCGGCGTCCGTGATTACGAGATAGGCATTGAGGTATCGGAAGATAAACTCAGAGAGTATGGACTTAGCTTTGCCCAAGTAGCAAAAGCGGTGCAGAGCTCCTCAATCGATCTTCCCGGAGGTTCTATTCGGGCACAGGATGGTGACATTCTACTGAGAACCAAGGGCCAGGCTTATACCGGCGATGACTTTTCGAAAATAGTGGTCTCTACCCGAACCGACGGTAGCCGAATCATGTTGCCACAAGTCGCCACGATTAAGGATGACTTTGAGGAGAGACTCGAGTACACCCGCTTTAACGGAAAACCCGCGGCAATTATCGAAGTCACCAGTATTGACGATCAAAACGCGCTGGATATCTCGGCGCAGGTAAAAGAGTACATCGCCGAGCGTAGCAAGACTCTGCCGGCCTCAGCCAAACTTGATACCTGGGGCGACCTGACTCACTACCTCAAGGGACGTTTGAACATGATGTTATCCAACATGTTCTACGGGGCCGTGTTGGTATTTCTGATCCTCGCTCTCTTCCTTGATGTTAAGCTCGCCTTCTGGGTAATGATGGGGCTGCCGGTCTGCTTCTTAGGCACCGCACTATTAATGCCTATCGAACCGTTTTCGATGTCGATTAACCTATTAACCCTATTCGCCTTCATTCTGGTACTCGGTATCGTCGTCGATGATGCCATCGTGATAGGAGAGAGCGCCTATAGTGAAACCGAACGGCATGGCCATTCCCTGGATAATGTCATTAAAGGCGCAAAAAAAGTCGCCATGCCGGCCACCTTCGGGGTATTAACCACCATAGCGGCCTTTATTCCCATGTTGATGGTATCGGGCCCTCAGGGGATCATCTGGAAATCCATCGGGATGATTGTCATCCTCTGTCTGGTTTTCTCCCTGGTAGAATCTAAGCTTATCTTACCGGCGCATCTGGCTCATATGAAGCCGAAAAAACCAAACCTTAACCCGAATGTCTTCGTGCGCTTTAAAGTTGCACTTAATAATAAGATCCAGCATTTTATCCATCATAAATATCGCTATTTTTTAGAGACCTGTATCAAGAATAGATATAGCGTTGTAGCGGTATTTATCGGAGTGCTCATTCTCTCTATCGCACTGGTTGTAAGTGGCACGGTGCGTTGGGTCTTCTTCCCCGATCTGCCTTCAGATTTCATTCAGGTTCAACTGGAGATGGAGCCTGGCAGCTCAGAAGACAATACTTTAAAGGTGGTAAAAGAGATTGAGGATGCACTCTATACCATGAATGAGCAGATAGAAGATGAAGTGGGATACCCGGTCGTCAAGCACAGTTTTATCGACATGAGCTCGCGCACCTCAGCCTTTATCTTTGCCGAACTCACCAAGGGTGAAGATCGTGAAGTCGATGGTGTGAGAATCGCCAACCTATGGCGTGAAAACATACCTGAACAGCTCTCGGTGAAGAAGCTTAATATCAATGCCAGCACCAATGATGCAGGCGCCGATATATCATTCAGGCTCTCCTCCAGTAATCTGGAGCAGCTTGCATTAGCCTCAGACGAGCTTAAAAACAAGCTGAAAACCTATGAAGGTATCTATGATATTTCCGATAACTACTCATCGGGAAGCCATGAGATCCGTCTCAATATTAAGCCTGAAGCTGAAGCGCAAGGCTTAACCCTTTCGGATCTTGCCAGCCAGGTTCGCTATGGTTTCTACGGCTTCGAAGCGCAGAGGATATTGAGAAATAAGGAGGAGGTGAAAGTGATGGTGCGCTATCCGCTCGATCAGCGCCGCTCTGTAGGTCATCTTGAAAATATGATGATCCGTACCCCCAGTGGGATCTCGGTCCCCTTCTCTACCGTGGCCGAAATTGAATTGGGCGACTCCTACTCATCTATCACACGTGTCGATGGTCGCCGTGCCATTTCCATTATCGCCAATGCAGATAAGGATAAGGTAGAACCATCTAAAATCGTTGCCGAAATTCAGGAGGAGTTTCTGCCTTATTTAGAAACTCAATATCCACAAATTTCGACAACCTTAGATGGTGGCAGCGCCGATGAGCAAAGTGCGCTGATTAGCTTAGTGCAAGGTTTCTTATTTGCACTATTTGCTATCTATGCCTTAATGGCGATACCGCTTAAATCCTATAGCCAGCCATTGATCATCATGGCCGTGATCCCATTTGGTATCATAGGGGCATTGTTTGGTCACCTGATCCAGGGGTTAGCACTCAATATCCTCAGTCTATGTGGCATAGTCGCACTTGCGGGCGTTGTCGTAAATGACTCACTCATCCTGGTCGACTTTGTTAATAAGGCTCGCGCTCAGGGGCAATCGATAACCCAAGCCGCCGTTGACTCCGGTTGCCATCGTTTCCGTGCGATTATCTTAACGTCATTAACCACTTTTGTGGGTCTTGTCCCCATCCTCTTAGAGACAAGTTTGCAAGCACAGATCGTGATACCTATGGCGACCTCACTCGCCTTCGGGATCTTGTTCTCTACTGTGGTGACGCTGATTTTGATCCCCTTGCTTTATATCGTACTGGACGATGTAAAGCGGTTTTTCTCATGGCTGGGAAGAGCGCTGCGACGTTTCTATAACTGGTGGTGGCAACCAAAGCCAACACCTAATCAAGATGGCATGGCTTAAACGCTCTAAAAATAGGAAACAATAGATAGAGAAACAATAAAAGGGAGGCACGGCCTCCCTTTTTCGATCTGACCGACAGTTTCATCATCATAGTTCCTATAGAATCGGTACCATTATTTACCAGTATTACTCCCTCCTATGACTCTTGCACCTCAATCCGCTTCAACCAGCACTAAGTCCATAAACGATCCCGTGACAGACCCAGCTTCGAAGAACATGAGTTCGACACTGGTTTATGATATTCGAAACAGCCGTTATCTGAACATCACCGGGCGCTGCACTCTACGCTGTCAGTTTTGTCCGAAGCATAATGGCAGCAAGCAGGTTCATGAGTACCAATTAGATCTGAATCATCAGCCCAAAGCGGAAGAGATCATCCCATTGCTGGGTGATGTTGAGAATTTTGATGAATACGTATTCTGCGGTTATGGCGAGCCCACCCTCAATTTAGACACCCTGCTCACCATAGCCAAAGAGATCAAACACAGAGGGGGATATGTCAGGGTCAATACCGATGGTTTAGGCAACCTTTTCCATAGGCGTAATATTTTGCCGGAACTCGCGGTTTGTGTAGATGCCCTTTCCATTTCACTTAACGCCGATACCGAGCAGGCCTATATCGAACACTGCCGGCCTAAGCTTAAAAACGCCTATCAAAGCGTCAGCGAATTTATTCGCCTTGCCCCAGGTTATATTAAGAACGTTCAAGTCTCTGCCATAGATGGGCTAGAAGGTGTCGACATCGCGGCTTGCAGGGAGTTTGTCGAGACCAGTGGTGCAGAATTTAAACACAGGATGCTCGGCGTCGTCGGATAGTAAACAGTGAGATAAAACAACAGCCCCAGATCATGCAACTGATCTGAATCACATTAATTATCACTAGGTTAGAAGGGTGTAACTGGCAGTGTCCGAAATGTGGATTTATGCTAACATGAACATCCATAAAATAAACAACATTAAAACTCTAAATGCTGACGCGAAATCTACCTCTGCTTATCGACGCCCAAGGGATCCATTGGTCTAACCAACGATTAATATCTGTTGGTGCCCAGCTGTGCCTGTTGCTACTTAGCGTTGTGTTGCTCAGTAACGTCATCATCACCCTTGGTGAGCGCAGGTTGCAGGAGGACTGGGCCACCCAGAGATACAGCGAACTTCAGGCCGTGGGGACACTGATCGCCGATAAAGTCTCGTTTCAACAATTCAGAACCCAGATGTTTGCTAAATCTGAACTTCTCAATCGTTACCTGAATATTCCCAACGTAGGCAGGCAAGAGAAGTTAGAGAACAACTGGCAGGTAATTACAAAGAATATTCCCGAATTATTGGATATCGCCCTGTTTGACCCCCAAGGCAATTTTAAATTTGCCACCACCGATGACTTTAGTCATGACCCCTTACCCCCCTCTCTGCTCGGCGGCTCACGTAATATGGGTGGAAACGAGATCTATACTTCGCCACTGGAGTTTAGTCCGATCAATGGCAAGCTTGAGCCTTATCTGTATCAGCTTGCCTGGCTCGAAAACCCCGATCAGAGTATAAGGGGCTATTTAGTCACCTATAACTCTATGTCGAAAATGCTCAAGAGCATTAAGCCCGCCTATTCAAGCACTGAGTCTCCACTACTGATGTTAGATACACAGGGACTGGTCTATGCGGGCGCGGATTCACGCCCCTCATTGAAGCGGGTTCCGGATACCATGGGAGGGAGTCTGAAACAGAGTTATCCTGCTCTTTGGCGAAAGATGGCCATGAGTAACTTTGGTCAATTCCATGGCGATAACGCCACCTTTGTTTATCTTAAGGTTGAACTGACGACACAATATGAAACCCGAAGAGAGTATTTTCTGGTTTCATATGTTCGTAACGATGATATTGCAGCAAACTTCTCTCAATGGCGCAGTATCCTTATCGGCGGAGCGACGGTACTCACCTTTCTGGCTTCGATGCTGATCATTCTCAGCCACTCCTATAGACTCGAGCAGCGCTCCAGACAATACAGTATCGAGCTTTCAAACAGCCTCTTCCACAGGGATGTTGGCAGCATCATAGTCAACGATAAGAACCGGGTTATCTCGGCGAATCAGATAGCGGCTCAGCTGTTAGCCCTGCCCAATGATGACCTGTTGGACCGGAGTTTACAGCGGATTTTGCATCTGGAAGATGAAGACTACTCCCTGATAATGAACCAGCTACAACAAGAAAATGAATGGAAGGGTGAATTTGATGCAGGTTCTGAGAGTCAGGCAAAGCTGATAGCTCACATTAAAACCCAACATACGCCGGATAAGAAAAACCAATACCTGCTGATCACTTTTGAAGATGTGACTGAGCTAAAAAAAGCTCAGGATGATGCTCATATCAACCACCTGCTCAATGAAAGTGCGGTTGCAACGGCACTGATAACAGCCGATGGAACGTTGAAGAGAACCAACACGGCATTCGATAAACAGATCCAACTAAAAGAGTGCACCAGCAAAAAGTTAACCGAAATATTGGACCATAACTTAGGCAATAAATGGTCACAGATTTTACAGCAGATCATTCTTCAGGGAAGCTGGAAGGGACAGGTACTTTGTTCACCTAATAGTGTCGAAAGTGCGTGTCTACAAGCCACCCTCAAAGGTAATTTAGACTCCTCAGGCGATATCGAATATATCGTCTGCACCTTCGAGCAAGCGACGCCTAAAGCCAGCATTCATGACATCGGCGACCTCGTGCCTCACCGCACAACCATCTTGGTTAACCTAAGGGATCTCGACAGTTATTTTAAGTCTCTGAGTCAATACAGCAGGGAGAATTCAAGCCTCCTGCTTATCGATATCACAGCCGAGAGTATGCTCAGTCATATGAGTGATATTGGTCAATTAGAAAGCCGTCAGAAAGAGGTAGAGATACAACTTCTCAGAGAGTTACCTACAGGCTACCAGATGTCCCATTGGCAACTGGGCAAGTTAATCATCATACTGCCGGACACAGATGCCGATAATGCCCATCACTTCGCTATCAAGTCCATGGGTAGCCTGAATGATATGGGGCTAGGTGAAGGCATCTGTATGGGCATAGCCGCCTATCAGGATAATCAGAGTCTGGAGCAATACCTGAGTAATGCAGAGGTGGCACTCAAACGGGCGAAACAAACGGGCGAACAGCGGATCTGTCAGGCCTTTACCAGACTGAGTTAAGATAGAGACGAGCTCGGGGCTCGTCACTACTTTTAATCCATATCAGGGATCCCATCGGGGAGATCACTTTGACTCACATCGACTATGGTCGAGCGATTCATGGTGATCTTGTAGCGTGCATATTGAACCTCATCCTTGTCATCTCTGACTGCCAAGATCAAATTTATCTGGTACCTGCGCTCGACAGAGTCATTACTGATCTTGCCATCTTGCTCTTTATAGATCTTGGCTTTACCACGTTCTAAGTATCGAGCAAATGGAGCGAGACTGAAGTTAACCTGCTCCTGAATAGTGGTATATCCGGCTAAGAAATCTTTCTGAGTCACTCTGGTATGTATGCCGTAATGCAGCACTTCTGCATCGAGTTTATTCTGGCTATGACGCCTCTTCAAAATCTCAGAAACCTTAGCAGGCAGCTCCGCAGACTTCATAAAGTCCATCCAGACGAGTTGTTTCGCAATCGGAGTCTGACTGGTGGTATCCCTGAGAATGCGACTCCACTTAGGACGCCCTTTCTGAATAACCCGCCATAGAGCGTTACGGATATCTTCCTTAAATATTTCTCGAAACCCGTAAATAACCGCTAATGTCAGCACCAATGCTATCGTTAGGCCACTGAAGACACCCTGAGCCTTTATAATTAAGGCGGAAACGACCAGCATTACCATTGCCGTAGCAAAGCCTGTGGTCATCTTCTTAAGACCAACGCCTAAGGTTTTGAGTTCGTCTTTTAAAACCACACCTTGCTGAATTAACCGCCTGAGTAATAGCATCTTATTGGAGATACGATTCGGATCATCTACGGTCTGAAGCGAGTTATATCGTTTCGACTTTCTATGCTCATGCTCTGAGCGACACAAGCCGACAACATTATCCACTATCTCGCTGTATTCGCTGCTTCTGGGCGCTCGCGATAACAACTTCAATAATCTCTGCTCACAGAACCAGGAGAGGTAGTTATCTGCATTTTCAAAATAGGACTTCCACTTAGGATCACTGGGCTCATTACGGCGGAACTTCTTCAACAGTTGAACAACCAGCTCATAGAGATCGTTTAGTGCAGCATAAAACTCCTTCGCATCCTCTACCTGCCCCACTTCCTTGCTGTCAGTTTCGATGGCAACTGCAAACTGATATGCAAACAGATTCAGATAGAGACGAAACTCCTCAACCGTACGCTTCTTCTGACTGGCGAAGCGACTCTGCACCAGGGGAAGATGTATGGCTGTGGAGTAATATGAACGACGACCGGTAATGGCTGAGTGGTAATACTCCTCCTCATTGAGGCTATGCGGGCCAATACCCATCTCTTTAGGGAGGAAAAAATAGAGATCCAGACGTCGGTTAGCTCCCACCTTCATCTGATGGATAAACTTAATAGAGAGGGATTCTTCCTGTTTGACTCGAATTTTAGCCACTGAACTCCTGAATAATTGCGAAATTAAATCATATAGTTATCTATGACTTTTATTATAGCCTATCAGGGCCTGTTGATCTTTCAGATCTGCAGCTGCTGGCTACCAAAACAAGCTGAAAAATAGCTAAGCCAATTTAAAGTCATTAAACACTGACCTTAAATAGACTTAGTTGGCAGCTGAACGAGTGGTTATGAGCCGGTACGACTAACTCAGCTAATTCAAGCAAGCTAGGCGACTCAACTAATACAATTAATGTAGCATCTCTCAACTAATGCACCAGACGACAGCCACAGACCGTATTACTCGGTTGAAACAGTACGATGGCGTAGTCTTTCTGCTCATCGAGATCTAATGTTTCAATACTAAGATTGTGCATCCCCTTATTATCCAGATTAAAGGAGCTGACGTAGGAGAGATACTGCATATGCTCAGGCTGTCTCTGTTCATCCTCGACCTCCGACTCCTCTTTCGTCTTTACAGAAAAAGAGTACTTGTTGGCATCGCTATCGTAGTTTAACAAACTGCCCTTCATGCGGATATTACCGGCCGAGCTACCATCTAAGTTGAAATACCGGTAATTAAACTGTGCCTGCTTCCCCTTAGCAATGACATCGACAAGCAGATAGTGGCGCCCCTTATCGCTATCGCCCTTGTGTCTGTCGAATAGTTCAGAGCTGCAATTTAACATCAAGGTCTCGCTCGGGTTCAGATAGCGATAGCTGATAGAGATACTGATTACCAGCAAGACTAAGATGATGGAGTTGACTCCCCAGAGTAATTTTCTATTCACAAAGCGCCACCTCATCTAACCAAGCTTCTGAGATAAATTGTTTCTGTTGCCGAAAATCAGATAACTTAAGGTTTCTTACCACCGACTGACCCAGTTTCTCCCCTCTCATGGTGATATTAAACACCTGCTCATCATGGGACAAAGATAGATAGATATCTTGCCATGGCGCCGAATAACAGCCTTTGAATCCGGCAGAAAATTGGGTGATAACACTCATCAGTGATTCATTATTTGTCTTAGACTTAGAGTAACTGATTAATTTAATCTGCTGACCGGACAGGAGAGTTAACGGCGTAACATTGTACGGCTCGGTAGTCGAACCACTCTTTGAAAACTGGCTAACCAATGCTATGGCTATGACAATAGCCACTATCATCAAGCCCAGGATCAACCCACGCTTGAGTTTGACCATCTGTGCCCATTGAGTATGTTTAGCCTCGCCCCGTAGCCGATAGCCTTTACTCTTTACCGTCTCAATCAACTGCTCGTGTTCCGGCCCTAAGAAAGAGCGCAACATAAAAACGGCGCGAGTCACGGAAGAATCACTCAAAGGTGGGTGCTCTTCATCTGCAGCACCTAATTTCTGTTTCGCAACAATCCTGTTGCGATTGGCAATAAGTAACTTAAGTACTTGTAGTTCGGCCCTGGGTAGGTGCCACACATCGCCATTTTCCAGATTTGTTAGTTGCGCTCGCTGAATATCAAACTGACAACTGCCCAATTGCATATCTCTAGCTTCCTTAACAGATAACAATTAAATCATATTCAATAAAACTAATAATTTCTGTGATCCCCCCTGTCTCCTATAAAAGTGCGCTAAAAAATATACACTTAGAGGCAAGATGATGACAATTTTGAGAACGAAATCACACTGTTGAAGAGATGAATAAGATTCTGAGCTTATCTTCACAATAGTCGAATTAACATGAATTTAACAAATAAAGTGATCTATATCTGTTCCAATTCTGTAAAACCGATGTTACTACCGCTCCCCAATCTATAAATCACATCATCCCGACTCTCATTTGGTTCAAAAGATTTTTCTAATCAACCTCAATATTCATATGGCGAAGATCACACTATTTATAAACCTGACGGCGCAAACTTAACTCAAGTCAAACGGCGGCGAAGTCAACCCAGGCCAAGCCACTTTAAGTAAGTAAGCCATACAAAAATAACGCTTATTCAGTAAGGAATGATTATGACTATTAACAGACGACAAGCATTAACCCAAATCATTGGTATCAGCACAGCGGCCGCAGGTGCGACCCTTATGGGTACTTCGGCTTTTGCGGCTACAGATGAAGCCGGGAACTACAAATTAGAACTGGGCGAGAAGCTCAAGTATTTTCCACTGGATGCTATGGCAACGGCCAAAGTCGCCTATGAGACAGGTGGCGGCTGTATGCATCAGGTCTTCCACTCTATGGTCCATATGTTAAGCTTGTCTGACAGTGCCGATGCAGCCAAGTTTGCGTCTATTCCTACCGCACTGGCCGGTTATGGTGCGGCAGGGATAGCAGGGCAAGGCACTGTCTGCGGTAACAACAACGCAACAGGTATGTTGGTGAATATCCTTGGTGATATAAACGGACAAAACTCGGCGGTTATCGGCTCACTATTCAGATATTACGAGAATACCGAACTTCCGCTTTCATCTGATGAGTTCGTCGCCGGTATCGGCTCTACTGCCGAGAAGACAAAAGATGAGGTTGTCACCTCTTCTGTTGCCAACAGCATTTTATGTCACTCATCAATCAGTAACTGGTCTAGGGCATCGGGCAGAACATTCGCCCAGAAAGGTGAGCGCTGTAAGCGTCTGTCGGCTTCAATCGCCTACCACCTCGTAGAGCTATTGAACCGCGCCTATGCAGGTGAAGACCTGAGTGCCCTTCCTGAGTCTAAGCCTTCGGAAGAAGCACAAGCCTGTAAGAGCTGTCACGGCGTAGATGCAACGATGGGCTCAGGTGCCAGCGTTAAAGCCGATATGGAATGTACAACTTGTCACACTGGCCACTTCAACTAGAGGAGCGCGTCATGAACTATAAACTATTTGGCGTACTCTTAGCCGGAACATTACTGACCACCGCCTGCAGTGATAGCGACAGTACTCCGCCGCCACCGCCGCCAGAGCCAGTGACAGTTGATATTGATCAGGCTGCTACCATTGGGCTGAAGTTAGCCACTTTTGATGGTGTCAGCGGCGCATTAAGCTTTAGTCTCAGCGATGCCGATGAATTGGCAATCACTAACGCTAAGGACTATCGAATTGTCTACTTTGGTTTTCCGGACCATGATGAGAAGTCATCTAAACCTAAAGCGTGGAAACGTTGGCACCTGAGCAAGTCTTATCTGTGCGACAGTGAAGCCAATGAGTGCGAAGGTTTGCTGACAGAGACTGAAACGAAAGGAACTTATACCTTCGAGGCTCCGGATCTGGATTGGGATAGCGATGCCACTCCTGGCGCAGTACAGAAGTACAAAGTTGCCATCGAAATAAAAGGAGCGTTAAGCAGCAGTGAGTTGGAGCTACTTCCACCACCATCTGTATAAGAGTAAATGTTTTAATGTGTTCCACCGATGGGAATTGGAGCTGCTTTACATAGCATGGTGTTTGTCGCCATTGCGAGCCTGGGTTCATCACCATGACTTAGTGTAAAGCAGTTCCCCATCGTTAAACGTTAGCCGCCCTTTATTTACCATCAAATTGGCGAAATATTAATTAGATTGCTATCGTCCCCACTTTGGAGAGGTTTCCCCTCTCCTTTTTTTGTCTCCTCCCTATCCTCGTCACAGTAAAACTTATAACTCATTACTCTTCAAATTCCCCCTCAAGCCAGTATTGGAAAAACAGATACATACCGCCTCCAGACTCGTCTCGGGTGACTAACTACAGACGCCCACTAAGTACAGAGCAGCGAGCAACATCATGATCCTTTAAGCGAGCCTATGACAAGTTGCAGATGACTCATGGCCGGAAGAATATGTTTTAAAGCATGGACAGAGCGACTCATTGAAGACCGGGCCCAATGCCTCTAAAGCAGCTCCCATAAACTTAGCACTCTGCACTGCTCAGGGCTTTCAGCTGAATAAAATGATGATTTATACCGATTGGTATTTACACTTACTGGAAGGCTAGAAATAAGGAGCGAATGGCTAAGATAGAAGCTAACACAGTCGATGTTTATCGCGGTGTCTGTTCTGATAGAACATTAAAATTAAAGAGCTACAGGGAAACTGCGCAGAGAGTATATAGGAATAAATGAGTTAATTGAGATCGCAGGCCCAGATGCCATTACCGGGACGAAACTGAATGACCGCATTGCCTTGCACTGCATTCATATCGAGTACATGAATATCGAGTGGGATAGAGTGGGGAGTATCGCCAGAGAGAGGGTTACGACTATATTCGATGAGCCTGCTCATCCGTTCAGGAAATCGGGGGGGAGAAATATGAGAAAGCAACTCGCCACTATCGAGTGCTAATCGGTAGGTCATAGTCTCAAGGTCAAGCTCGAGAAGCGTCCCTCTCATGATGATGCTGCTCTGTTCAATTTCCTCTTCGAGAAACCGGTACTGAAGTTCGACCAACTTTCCCTTAGTGGTGATATCGATAACAACATCCGTGGGTCTACCTTCGAAAGCATTGTAGATATTGGCTTTGCAGGATGCGGTGAGGTTCTCGCCATTCATCACGTAGTAATTAAGTCCCAAACAGAAGCCGACAATCATCAAGAAGGTGATGATAAGCGGCCAGACTTTCACACCCTGTCTTAGGTTACCGGGAAAGCGATTAATCACAGATCCCAACTTTTTTTAACCAGCTATGATTGATGAAATTCCACTGCGCATCTATCGGCACGATCTTCAGTGTCTTCATTTCGGCTTTTCCGCCGATATCGTTTCTAAGAGCGATGCTGATAACGCCATTTTTCGGGTTATCAGAGGAAACAGACAGAAAAATCTGTCGCCACGGCGTAACTGAGCAGGTTTCGACTGACTCTATAAAGTGATTACTCTGATAAAAATAGGCCTGTTCCTGCTCCTCTGAACTAAAGGATGGAAAATAAGATACGGTGCCAGACTGTGTTGTCAGTACGTGTTTATTTTCAGGCTTGATATCCACCGCAGGCTCAAAAAATGAGTAGATGAGAACAATCAATAATAAGATTTGAGCAACCAAGATGCTGTAATGCTTCTTAGAGATACTTCTGAAAGGTGTAGAGGAAAGCTCGCCTGATTTAACCGAAGGTTTATTATGTAAAACATAACCTTGATCATCGACGCGTTCGATCAAAGAGGCGTATCGCTTCTCAAGGTAAAAACAGATCCGCTCTATAGATTCGGTTAATATCTCTACCTTACGGTTTTCTACAGGCATCCCCTGCAATAATTCCTGAATAGAGAGTACCTTACCGCGATGTTTAACCAACATATCAAGTACAGAGAATTCAACAGCAGACATTTTCCAACTGGTGTCATTAATCAGATTGGACAAAGTCTTTCGACTCACATCAAACCAACAGCAACCAATTTGCATTTATCTGCCTCAAATCAAGTATATGGCAAAACATTGTAACGATTCCTAACACGTCAATCTGTGATCGCAATAAGCTATGCAGGAGCAAAGAGCAAATTCGTGATAGGGAACACGTTAATAGTTTAAAATGAACAAGATAGCTATAGCGGGAAGGTTACATCGGTTAACTAAAGGTAAATAGATAGGTGAGTAAAAGTCATATTTAAGCTGAGTTTTTACAATAAAAAAGCACCCGAAGGTGCTTTTCTTTAAATTAGTATGGCTTAAAATGCATACAATAAGGTCATATTAGTTTCGGTATCTGTGCTTTTCTTATCGTCTAACGGCTCACTGTTATAACGAACAATAACCGCAAACTTCATCGCTAGTGCTCCGATAATATTAGCTGTGATAGAGGTTTCCGAACGCCCCTCTAAACTGTCACCATAATCGGCAACAAACATCTGCTTAAACTTTGAAGAGTCTGTTATCTGTTGCTCGTAGTTAACCACACCGTGAGCCACCCAGCTATCTTCTGTGTCATAACCGGCAACCGCAGCGCTTTCATTATCCAGACGTTTATACTGAAAACCCGGACCGACTTCAATATTGAAAAGAGTCTTGCCCGTATCGATAAACTTGTGACCATAACCGGCAGAAACAGTAGATTTTGAATCGAAGCCGGTAAATGGGTCTATCTCATGGTTACCGTTAACGAACGTGTAGCTCTTTTCATCGAACTTATAATCCGCCTGAATTAAGCCGTAGTAACGCTTACCGGTCACCTCACCAGTGTCCTCTTTATATAAAGCTTCCAACAGGTACTGGTTTTCCCAGTTGCCCAGTTCATGCTTCATATCCAGACGAGCCTTTACTGACGTCGTTTCGGTGTTACCCGTGGTCATCGTCGCACCCAGCTCGGCATCTCCGCCGAAGATCTTATCGCCTTCGACAAAGTTAGCGCCCGCTTGAGCAGCAAAAGGTGCAGCCATTAAAATAGCAGATGCTATAAGCAATTTTTTCATTTTTATACCACTCCGAAAGATCATATCCCTTAAAATCGGCGCAATATTAACACTCACAAAACAGAATTGAAAATACTTGATACAGTTCAAATATGACTTATCAGTAACTGGTGTTTATCCTACTGATATTGCTAACCAAACTAAACATGACAGAAATAAAAATGCCCGCACTGGGCGGGCATTTAAGACAAGTTGCCTTTTAGATTAAAACGATTTATTTAATCTGCGGATCAAGTTCACCTGACTGGTATGCTTTATACATAGCCTGTAGTGACTTAGGCTTAATCTTAGAGCCCATGCCTGCACAACCAAAGGCTTCGTAGCGCGTAGTACAGATATCGGCCATCGCTTCCATAGACGCCTTAAGGAACTTACGTGGATCAAATTCACTTGGGTTTTCGGCTAAGAACTTACGTACGGCACCCGTAGATGCTAAACGAAGATCGGTATCGATATTGACCTTGCGAACACCATGCTTGATACCTTCAACGATCTCCTCTAATGGGACACCGTAGGTCTCAGGCATATCGCCACCGTACTCGTTAATCACCTTCAACCACTCCTGTGGTACTGATGAAGAACCATGCATCACCAGGTGAGTATTAGGAATACGTGCGTGGATCTCTTTAATACGGTCGATACGCAGTACATCGCCGGTAGGTTTACGGCTGAACTTATACGCACCATGACTGGTACCGATGGCAATAGCCAATGCATCGACATGAGTATCGGCAACGAAACGTGCTGCCTCTTCAGGTGTGGTTAGCATCTGGTCCATGCTCAAAATACCCGCAGCACCGATTCCATCTTCTTCACCGGCTTCACCGGTTTCAAGACTCCCCAGACAACCGATCTCGCCTTCAACAGATACACCACAAGCGTGAGCAAATGCTACCGTCTTGCGTGTTACGTCGACGTTATACTCATATGAAGCAGGCGTCTTACCGTCTGCCATCAATGAACCGTCCATCATTACCGATGACATACCTAACTGAATTGAACGCTGACAAATGTCAGGATCTGTACCGTGATCCTGGTGAATACACACAGGAATATCAGGGTACTGCTCAAGTGCTGCGGCCATCAGATACTTAAGGAACTGAGGACGGGCATATTTACGTGCACCAGCCGAAGCCTGAACGATAACAGGGCTATCGGTTGCCTCAGCAGCTTGCATAATTGCACGCATCTGCTCAAGGTTGTTTACGTTAAAAGCGGGGACGCCATAACCATGTTCTGCAGCATGATCTAGCATTTGACGTAGGGAAATTAAAGCCATTTTTTACTCCAATAATAGGGTGATTGGCATCACCGAGGTCACTATCGTTTGGATTGATTTTTATATGCTTTAACCCATGAACATGAATGAATAACAGTTCTGAGAACTAGTACTCCCACCTATAACAGTGGTTCATTAACATGAGTCAAAGCACGGTTTTTTTTATTTTAATTTAAACTATTCAGCTGATTTTTATTATTTTTTCAGCTTTTTACTTACTCTTTATTTGCTATTCGCCGCGAGACTCAAGCATAGCAACGGCTGGCAACTCTTTTCCTTCGAGGAACTCGAGGAATGCACCGCCACCCGTTGAGATATATGAAACTTTATCCGCAATATCATACTTATCGACAGCCGCTAGAGTATCACCACCACCGGCAATCGAGAAAGCATCAGATTCTGCAATCGCTTGAGCGATACGCTTAGTACCTTCACCAAACTGATCGAATTCAAATACGCCTACAGGACCATTCCATACGATTGTACCCGCATTTTTAAGAATCTCAGCCAACGCCTCTGCACTGTCAGGTCCGATATCGAAGATCATATCGTCGCTGGTGACTTCACTGACGTCTTTAAGTGTTGCGCTCGCCGTAGGACTAAACTCACCGGCAACAACGACATCGGTCGGTACCGGAATATCACCACCACGGCTCTGTGCGTTAGCCACAAGACGCTTAGCTTCCTCAATCAGATCGGCTTCATAAAGTGACTTACCCACTTCGTGTCCAGCTGCTGCGATAAAGGTATTCGCGATTCCACCACCAACAACAAGTTGGTCAACGATGCCAGAAAGGCTTTCGAGAACGGTAAGCTTAGTCGACACTTTTGAGCCGCCAACGATGGCAACCAGTGGGCGTGCCGGGTTATCCATCGCCTTACCAAGAGCTTCCAGCTCACCGGCAAGCAAAGGACCCGCACAAGCCACAGGAGCATGCAGACCGACGCCATGAGTCGATGCCTGTGCACGATGCGCAGTACCGAAGGCATCCATCACATAGACATCACATAATGCGGCTAATTTCTTAGCTAAAGCTTCATCGTTTTTCTTCTCACCGACATTGAAGCGTACATTTTCAAACACAACAAGTTCGCCCACATTGGCTTCTACACCATCGAGGTAATCCGTCGCCAGACGTACCGGACACGCTAAGGCTTTTGTCAGGTAATCGACGACAGGTTGCAGTGAAAACTCTGCATTGTATTCACCTTCAGTCGGACGACCAAGGTGAGACATGACCATAACGGCAGCTCCCTTCTCGAGTGCAAGCTTGATAGTAGGCAGTGCAGCACGAAGGCGCGCATCACTGGTCACTACACCGTCACTGACCGGTACATTAAGATCTTCACGAATAAGCACTCGCTTACCTTGGAGATCTAACTCTGACATATTGATAATAGCCATTTTATGTTTCCTTAAATGTTTAAAATTAAAAGTTAAAAGTTAAAGGTTAAAAATAAATTGGTTCCTGATCGCTGGGACACTACACCAAGCCATCAAGTAAATTATAAGTCCAAAGCTAAGGTGATGGCCTTCGGCCTATTGCTTCGCTGGCGGCTCCGCCTATTCGACGGGCTTTGCCCTATTTCGGCAAAGAAAAGATAGCCAGTTTGCTGGTGTCATCTTGGCACCACCGGCGCAGTTTCGTCTTGGCCCTAAACTCTATGCGGCTCTTATGGCCTTTATCATCTCTAAACTGGTATCTAACATGCGGTTAGCAAAGCCCCATTCGTTGTCGCACCATAGGAGCAACTTCACTAAATGACCGTCACTGACTCGGGTCTGGGTACCATCTACTATGCTGGATCTTGGATCGTGGTTAAAATCACACGATACTAATGGCTCATTAGTATAGCCTAAAACGCCCTTATAAAGGCCTGTAGAGGAAGTAGAAAGCACCCGATTTACGTGAGCAATGTCAACTCTTGATTCCAGAGTCACAGAAAGATCGATAGCTGTGACATTGATCGTGGGCACCCGCACCGAAATTGCTTCAAATTTATCCTTCATCTGAGGCAATATGCGCTCGATTCCTCTGGCTAATTTGGTATCAACCGGAATAATTGACTGACCTGCGGCACGTGTCCTTCGCAGATCATCATGATAGGCATCGATCACTTGCTGATCATTCATCGCGGAGTGAATCGTCGTTATGGCCCCACTTTTCACTTTAAAGTGTTCATCTAACACTTCGATGACAGGCACAATACAGTTTGTTGTACACGAGGCGTTAGAGACCACAGTATGCTCTGCTTTAAGAAGGTGGTGATTGACCCCATAGACAATTGTCGCATCGACATCACTCGAGCTTGGATGACTAATCAATACTTGCTTCGCCCCGGCATGGACATGGGCTTCACAGCTTTCTCTATCGGAAAATGCCCCCGTCGCCTCATAAACAATATCGATATCCATCTCCCGCCACGGGAGCTCTGTGGGATCACTTTCATGTAAAAGCGTAATGGCATCATCACCGATAACCATCTTTCGGCCGTCAGCATCGAGAGCAGCCTGAGATTGAAAGCGTCCGTGGGTCGTATCGTATTGGGTAAGATGAAGCATGGCTTCTGGAGTTGCGAGTTCATTGATGGCCACGATCTGAATTTGATCGCGTTTACCCGACTCGTAAAGAGCACGAAGAATTGAACGACCGATACGGCCATATCCATTGATTGCGACTCTGATCATTAAACTAATTCTATCCTTTCATACCAATTTCTTGATACTCATTTTTTGATACGATAACGGCCTACCATTCTCGGTAAGCCGTTATAACATGAGCACTTAAAACTTAAAAAAGGAAAAGTCTGCAGCGCTCAATATTTTGTATCTTTACCAGCAAAGGGACGCACTGAATTATCAAGTTTGATAATCAAGGTGCATCACGATTTGCTTTGGCTAAAAACAGATTAAAGGGCTTTTTTGAAGCCCTTAAATTCAAGTCTTTTACTTAAAGCTCTTTAAATTAAAGCCCTTTAGCCGTTGCAACTACATTGTCGACAGTAAAGCCGAAGTGTTTCATCAGCTCTCCACCTGGAGCCGACTCACCAAATGTAGTCATACCAACAACCGCACCACCGAATCCAACATACTTATGCCAGAAATCTACGTGAGCCGCTTCGATGGCTACACGCTTAGTCACAGTGCTTGGCAACACAGACTCTTTGTATGCCGCATCTTGCTTATCAAACTCGTTAGTCGATGGCATAGACACTACGCGTACCTTCTGACCCTGTTCTGTAAGCACTGCTGCCGAATCGATAGCTAGCTGTACTTCAGAACCTGTAGCGATAAGGATTAAATCAGGAGTACCGGCACAATCAGATAGTACATAACCACCCTTAGCCACATCCGCTAACTGCTGAGAGCTACGTGGTTGAGCCTTAAGACCTTGACGGCTGAAGATCAACGATGTTGGTGCCTCGCGACGTTCGATAGCATTTTTCCATGATACAGCCGTTTCAGCAGCATCACATGGACGCCATACAGCCATATTAGGAGTCATACGCAGGTTAGCCAACTGTTCTACAGGCTGATGCGTTGGACCATCTTCACCCTGACCAATTGAATCATGGGTATAAACAAAGATGTTTTGAATGCCCATCAGCGCAGACATACGTACCGCGTTACGGGCATATTCCATAAACATCATGAACGTAGCGCCGAAATTGATGAAACCACCATGCAGTGACACACCATTCATGATGCCGCTCATACCGAATTCACGAACACCGTAATAGATGTAGTTACCGGCGGCATCGTCCTGAATACCTTTAGAACCCGACCAAAGCGTCAGGTTAGAACCCGCTAAATCGGCACTGCCACCTAACATTTCAGGTAGGATAGCACCGAATGCTGCGATAGCATTTTGTGATGCTTTACGGCTGGCGATGCCTTCCGCTTTATCCTGACACTCTTGGATAAAAGCTTGTGCTTTAGCTTCGAAATCAGCAGGTAGTTCACCGGTAATAACACGACGCTCATATTCACTTGCAAGCTCAGGGAACTCAGCCTTATATGCGGCTAGTTTGTCGCTCCAGGCAGATTCTCTGCTAGCGCCAATATCTTTTGCATCCCATCCCTTGTAAACGTTCTCAGGGATTTCAAATGCGCCATGTTCCCAACCAAGGAATTCACGTGTCGCGGCAATTTCAGCATCACCTAGCGGTGCGCCGTGACAGTCGTGGCTACCAGACTTGTTTGGTGAGCCAAAACCGATAGTTGTCTTACAGCAGATCATCGTTGGCTTATCGGTGACAGATTTAGCTTCTTCGATCGCCGCACGGATAGCATCACTATCGTGACCATCGACGTTAGCAATGACATGCCAGCCATATGATTCGAAACGCTTTGGCGTATCGTCGGTGAACCAACCTTCGACGTGTCCGTCGATAGAGATACCGTTGTCATCCCAAAATGCAACCAGCTTACCCAGACCTAGAGTACCAGCTAGTGAACAGGCTTCATGGGAGATACCTTCCATCAAACAGCCATCACCCAAGAAGCAATAGGTGAAATGATCGACAATATCGTGACCAGGGCGGTTAAACTGAGCAGCCAGAGTTTTCTCTGCGATAGCCATACCTACAGCATTACTGATGCCGGCGCCTAATGGACCTGTCGTCGTTTCAACACCTGGTGTGTAACCATATTCCGGGTGACCAGGCGTTTTAGAGTGAAGTTGACGGAAGTTTTGCAACTCTTCGATTGGCAATGCATAACCCGTAAGGTGAAGCAAAGAGTAGATAAGCATTGAGCCGTGGCCGTTTGATAGAATGAAACGGTCGCGATCAACCCATTCAGGGTTGTTAGGGTTGTGCTTAAGGAAATCATTCCATAGCACTTCAGCAATATCCGCCATCCCCATTGGTGCACCAGGGTGACCAGATTTGGCTTTCTGAACGGCATCCATGGTTAATGCGCGGATAGCGTTTGCGAGTTCTTTGCGAGATGACATGCTCTCTCCTGCTTATTATTGGGGGTTTGCGGGCAATTGTGGAGGCATATTTTCCCCTACTAGGCAGTGGGACGCAATTAAAATTCGCTCATATCGAAAATATTCACCGCTTTACCCCCTCGCGGAGGGAAATCATCTTTCAACTTAACGCAACAACAACAATCAGTTACCAGAGCCACACCGCTTTAAAGATAAAAATTAATCAATGTCTGATATCCAAAAAATTGAATATAAAATGAGAAACCAACTTATTTATGAGCATTAGAGCAGATAAAAAATTAACAATGGCAGAAATAACAAGATGATATGATAACAATTACCTATATTTTCCTGAGCTTACGATAGGAATACTGAGTCTTACTCCACAAAAATCAGCGAAAAGGGTGTCATCCAATCTGTTTTCAACTAGAATAGCCGTCTAGATGTAGATACTTCTACACACTTCATATTGTTTAACGACGAGATTTACCACCATGGCAAAGCACTTGTTTACCTCTGAGTCGGTCTCAGAAGGTCATCCTGATAAAATCGCCGATCAGATTTCTGATGCGGTACTAGACGCAATCCTAGAGCAAGATCCAAAGGCTCGTGTTGCGTGTGAGACATACGTAAAGACCGGCATGGTCATGGTTGGTGGTGAAGTCACTACTTCAGCCTGGGTTGATATCGAAGAGATCACCCGTAAGACGGTTCGTGAAATTGGCTACACTCATTCAGACATGGGCTTCGATGCAGATTCATGTGCTGTTTTAAATGCCATTGGTAAGCAATCGCCTGACATCAACCAAGGTGTTGACCGCGCGGATCCTAAGGCACAAGGTGCCGGTGACCAAGGTCTTATGTTTGGTTATGCCAACAACGAAACCGATGTACTGATGCCAGCGCCTATCACCTATTCTCATGCATTGGTTAAACGCCAGTCTGAAGTGCGTAAAGCAAAAATACTTCCTTGGTTGCGCCCCGATGCAAAGAGCCAGGTAACTTTTGCATACGAAGACAACAAGATTGTTGGTATCGACGCTATCGTACTATCTACTCAGCATTGTGACAGCGTAAGCCAACCGGATCTGATTGAAGGCGTGATGGAAACGATCATCAAGCCTGTACTTCCGGCTCAATGGTTGAACAAAGATACTAAGTACTTTATCAACCCAACCGGTCGTTTCGTTATCGGTGGCCCTATGGGTGACTGTGGTCTTACGGGTCGTAAGATTATCGTTGATACCTACGGCGGCATGGCTCGTCACGGTGGCGGCGCATTCTCTGGTAAAGATCCTTCTAAAGTTGACCGTAGTGCGGCGTACGCTGCCCGTTATGTAGCGAAGAACATAGTTGCAGCCGGCCTTGCCGAACGTTGTGAACTACAGGTTTCTTACGCTATCGGCGTAGCTGAACCGACTTCAATCAGTATCGAAACATTCGGTACCGGCAAAGTGTCTGAAGAGGTATTGATCGCTCTCGTTCGTCAGCACTTCGACCTGCGCCCTTATGGCCTGACTGAGATGTTAGATCTGGCTCGTCCTATCTACCAATCAACGGCAGCATATGGTCACTTCGGTCGCAACGAATTCCCGTGGGAACGTACCGATAAAGCAGAAGCCCTTAGAGCCGACGCTAAGCTCTAATCTGCATTAAGCTATAATCAGCGTTGAGCTATAATCAGCGTTGAGCTAATAGTTAAGAAACCGCCTTCTGGCGGTTTTTTTATATCTGAATTTTATTAGATTAATTCTGTCGGCCCATATGACTTCAATTAAGTTCCTATTCAGCTGACGGCCACTATACTTCGCCCGCATTTTCAAACTTATATCCGGTGTAAAGCCCGCGCTACTTGCTTGAACCTCGATTGTATTGGTATCACCTATTCTATAGAGTGAATTGATATAACAAAATATCAACAAGATTCAGTAATAGAAAAGGATAAGCCATGAATCTAAATAGCGGAAAATTAATCCTGGCCCTGCTGCTGACTGGCATCTTTATCTACTGGGGACAATCCTGGCAGCCCGAATTCCCAGAGTCCGGTGATGTCGGTTCAAATAAAGTCGCCCCAGCCACCGCTACGGCTTCAGGCAAGGCGACAAGCTTAAGTTCGGCAGAAAAGATACTCATCACCCTCTCCCCAAATCGCCCAACTCAAGCGGCCAAAGATGTGCGGCTAGGTTCATTGGACGATCTTATGGCCCTGTTCGACTCGCTTGATTACAACACTCAAAGCTGGATAGAGGGCAATCGTGAAGTACCACGTCTGACCTTCGAACGGGTCAGCGACAGCTGGCATAAGACCTCTAATGAGATCCCGGTTCAACAGAAGAAGATGGTATTCTTTCGTCTGATGGCCCCCCTGATATTGGTTGCCAACGAGAATATTCTTTTAGAGCGTCAGGTAATCGAAACGGCCGCACTAAGCGACAAGAAATTGTTAGCGATAGCCACCAAATACAGACTAATCACTGACCAAAACACGCACATCGACGAGAGCCAACGCCTTGCACTACTAGAACGAGTCGATATTATGCCGCCTTCTCTGGTACTGGCCCAAGCCGCGGAAGAGAGTGGCTGGGCAACCTCAAGGTTCACCTTAGAGGGGAATGCCTTCTTTGGCCAGTGGGACTTCAGTGGCAAGGGGATGGTGCCAAAACAGCAACGTAAAGAGCTGGGGAACTATGGACTCGCACGGTTCGATAGCCCACTGGCATCGGTTGAAGGATATATGCTTAACCTCAATACCAATAATGCCTATCAGAAGCTGCGCCTGCTTCGCGCAGAGCTCAGATTGAACGAGCAAGCTATAACAGGACAGTTACTCGCAGGAACCCTGGATAAGTATTCAGAGCGAGGCCAGGCTTATATCGACGGCATAAGAGAGATGATCCGCTATAACCAGCTGGAACAGGTGGATCAGGCCTACCTCAGTAGTGCAACCCCTCTCCATTTGATTGGTAAAAACCAGTGAGCAGCAGGGCTGCTATCCACTTGACTATGATGCTCTGCGAACTCCGGCGGTTCAGAGAAACCTCAGCAGTGATCGAAATGGGCATTTTCCATACACATAAACGATACTTGTTGCATCGTCAGCACTGGAATATCAAGCTCACGTAATGATGCCATATCAATAATACCCTCCTCACCTTCGTTGAGGGGAGTCAGACTTGCAGCATAGTTATTGGTTCGACCACAATCGATCCATACTCCCTGCCATTTTACACAGTAGAATGCCTCGGGGCCGTGTTCCGTCGTACGCTGCGCTTCATAGGCAACAGGCCTCAGCTCAGAAGAGCCTTGGGAAGAATGATCCGCTGATACTTCGGCGCTTAACACGGATACCGCTAACTTAAGGTTATCAAATGCAGATAGAGTGACACCAACATAGGGGGCGAGTAGACGATCCAGTTGCTCGAGCATGATAAACTCCAATTTATTTCGCTGCTAAAGCAAGCAGGTAATAGTCTCTGTCATCGAAGGTAAAGAAATCCAACACTTGCATCGATGCCTTATTGGTATGAGCCGAAAATGATGCCAAGTTATCTTCCGCAATAAAAGTCAGCATAAACTGATATTTGGGCTGAACCTGTAACTTAAGGTAGTTAACTAAGGCCTCGAAAATCCCCTGACCCCGGCAAGATTTTTTAATCCAGATGGGTCCATATTGACACGAGTTAACTTTAGTTATTTTAGAACCATTGACACTGAAGTCACCCAGCCTTCTCAGAACATTTCGGTAGACAGGCCAAGACTCGAAAAACGGCCAACCACCTGCGATAACATAACCGACAATTTCCCCCTTTTCGCCATGTTCCTCTTCGGCAACGACGATCCAATGCTCTGCAATAAGCTGTTCAAGCTCGGCTAAACCAAACGCTTGCCCATCTAATCCATATGATTGCTCTGAGCCACTCAGCTCATCGTTAAGATAGGTTTGTTCAAGTTGTTGAAGCTGATTGAGGTCGCCAGGATGAGCTAATCTGATATTCATCACTCTACTCTAAATCTGATAATTAACATTCTATTATGAGACCGATTATACCAGCCCTTCCCCGCATTCATAATGCTTTAAATATCCTCTGTTTCTGTAGCTGGGAGCTGTTTATCTTTCTAGCTTGAACTTTGCTCAATCTCAATGGCCCTAATAGTTTGCATAAATCCGATATGGCTACCACACTTAAGAAAATATCCACAGACCTTGGGCACGGTTCCCATGCTTCCTGAAAATGTCGATACAAATATCAGTTTACTTGAGAGTGATAATACCCAACTCAATTTAGTTCGCTGGATGCACCAATGTGAATTGATGAAACGCTATTATCAAGCCGATGTCGTATTTGTTATCCAGGAAACCGGCATCGGTTTCGAAGTTATCGTCAGTTCCATCAGTCAGAACCGATTATTAACGACAGGCACTCTCTTCGAACCCGATGATCAAATATTCCAGCGCTTAGTGCACTCACAGCCAGAAGGGTTGAATATCGACCTGAGCAACCAGAAGAAATTAATTCTACCGGATGTTTTTGCCAACGCAGACAATATGCTGACCCGCCCAATTTTATGGCCCGACGGGACTCACTTCGGCTGTATCTGCGTACTTAACGCCAGAATATCTTCTAATGAAACAAACTCCTTTATGCTTGAGCCTTTCCAAATATTATTGCAGCAAGAGCTCACCCTATATTGCCAGACTCAGCGTATCGAGTCGCTGTCGATGAGAGACAGAGAAACAGGCATGCTGAACCGATATGGCTTTATCATGATGGCCCCGCGGCAACTCAGTCTCGGTCGGCGTTTTGGCGCATCCGCAGGTATTATATTTTTCGAGCTGTACCCAACGCTCCCACTGGAGCATATAGAGGATAAACATAACCGTTTATTAGGCTCCATAATCCAAGACACGATACGAACCGCAGACATTGCAGCACACTATAGTGAAACACAATTTGTTGTTCTGGTATTTGTAGATTCGGAGCGTGACCTGATCCACATAGGTAAACGTGTAGAGAAACTGCTTTTTCAACAAAATGATAAGCTCAAGGTAGATTCAAGCTGTAATTATTTCACCCCCGACTCATCAGTAAAACTTGCACCTATGTTGGAAGAGTCGAAACAAGGGCTCAAATCAGAGCTCAATAAACTTGAGGCAGTCCAAGCTAAAGTCAGAGGCTCACAAGAGGTGCATGCCGATAGTAGCGAGGAAAATGATCGGATTAGCCACTAAAAGAACCGTACAAAACATGCACGAATATCAATTTTCAATGCAACTCATCCGATGAGCATTTGAAAGCGGGCCTTTTTCAAATAAACAACAAATTTACATTTAGATAACCAGCAAGTTTAAGTATGCTAACATCAGGTTTCGTTTACAACTAAAGTTTGACTGATGAATAATTAGAATCAGTAACCGGGTTATAAACGAGTCAGCATGAAAACACCATAAGTGAGAAAACCTATGTTAGCCCAAAGCACACATCATCTACTTTGGCTAAGGGAGCAAGATCATCCGGCTATTAGCCTGCCAAGGTGGCAACAACAAGTAGAGTTATTAGGTAATTTTTATCAATCACAGGCTTGTCTGATCCTTCAAGTGGTCAACGGCAGCGTTCAAGTTGTCTGCGCGCGTCAGAGTCAGAATCTCCACCTAAACGGAGGCACAGGCTTTGAAGATGCAGGCTTGTTAGCTATGATAGATGACTATGATGGCTACAATTTGACTAAGTCGTCAGGGACTAACTTTACTTCTGAGCTTTCTCAATTTAATCAGGTGTTGTCCCGACCTATATTTTGGCCAGATGGTGAGCTATTCGGCTGTATCTTGATCTGTGACCCGGTGCAGGCTAAATACCGTGAACGATTAACCCCTCTCGTCGAAACTGCAACCTCATTGATCCAAGCTGAATTAAAGCATGTCTTTCTTATGCAACAGGTAAAAATGCTCTCGGTACAAGATGAGCAAACCTGTATGCTCAACCCCTACGGTTTCAGCTTAATGGCTCCGAGGCAACTCAGCCTCAGCCGACGTTTTGGCTCCCATGCCGGGATCATTTTAATTGAAGAGATGATGAGCGAGTCGCTCGAATCTTCCAAGGAAGACGCGGGACAGAGAATCCGCATGTTGGCCAGAATTATTCACGATAACCTTAGGGATGCCGATGTCTCCGCAAGAGTAGGTCACCGGCAATTTATCATCCTCTGTTTCATCGATAATGAATCTAATCTCGACGCCCTTGTTTCCAGGTTGAAAAAGCAGATATCTAAAGAGGACCCAAATTTAAGACTTGTCACGGGACAAAGCTATTTCACGCCAGATACTCAAATCAGCCTGGATCCGATGCAGAAAAAGGCTAAAGAGAACTTAAACATAAACAAACTTGAGCATCAGAAAACGGCTCGATAACTCTATACTGGTTAGGTCTATGCCGGCTCGTCTCGTTTCTTATCCTGCTCCCTTGCCCATTGTATAAAAATGACAATGGGGAAGGGGGACATCATCACCAGACCTAAACCGATTAAACTCGATACCAGTACCATCCCGCTTATCACTAATGCCATGTCTGTATATAGATAGGCTAACATTCCCGTAATAAACATGAATAATCCCAGCCAATGCATCACCTTTAAGGTTTTCATTGCTCTTTTTACTCCAAAAAAAGACTTATCGCTTTTTATATTGCACTAATATTGTCACAATATGGTGAATATTAATTTGGATCTCAGTAATGTCTATAAAATCATATGCGATTGCCGCAGCCTTGCTCGGTTTAACCGCCTGCCAAAGTACCATTGAAACTCAGCCACAAGATATTGCTCTTCAGGGAAGCTGGCATATCGAGGTTGTTACACAAAAACCTGTTATCGATTACAGTCCGGCTCAACTGACTTTTGCTCCAGACGGCAAATTGACCGGCAATAACAGCTGCAATAACTTCTTCGGCCAATACTCGATTGATGGTAACAAGATAACACTGACTCCTGCCGGCAGTACAATGAAAGCCTGCGTCGATGCGTTAATGGACCAAGAGCGCAGGGTGATGGCAGCCATGCCTGAAGTGACCACCGGCGAGCTTACCAAGGGGAAGTTACTGCTTAAAGATACAGCAGGAAACACCCAGTTAGTTTTAAGTAAGATATAGGGCTGCCCCCTATTTAAGAACATTAAAAAAACCGCCATTCGGCGGTTTTTTATTATCTCACGATTTCAGTAAGAGGCTCACTTTTCTATCAGCTTTTCCCTCAGCCAGACACGAACAGCTCCTTCGAGCTAACCTTTCATCGCGGCTTCACTGTTTTGCACCGATAGCTGCTCTGCTATCAATGCACTTTGTTCCATATCCGCATTGTAGTGAGCCACATTAAGCTCACCTTCCGATTTGGCTATTACAGTCGTTGCCACTAAATCACCCGATACGTTTACAACTGTGCGTGCCATATCCAGGATCCTATCGATACCCGCGATTAACGCGACCCCTTCAAGGGGTAAGCCAACGGTGGTCAGCACCAGAGTCAACATCACCAGACCCGCACCCGGCACACCGGCAGTACCAATAGAGGCCAGCGTAGCGGTTAGAATTATGGTGATATAGTCCACCCAAGTCAGGTCGATACCGAAGGCCTGCGCGACAAACAGGGCGGTGACCCCCTGATAGAGCGCAGTTCCATCCATGTTGATGGTCGTCCCCAGTGGCAGAACGAAACTGGAGATCTTCTTGTTAACTCCTAAAGACTCACTGGCGCATTTCATGCTGGCAGGCAGGCTGCCAGCAGAACTTGATGTGGTATATGCCACAGCCAATGCGTTACTGATCCCCTTAAAAAACTGCACAGGATTGAGCTTAGCAAATACGCTCAGCACCACACTGTAGAAACCCACCACATGTATGAAGCAACCGATATAGACGGCAATAATGACTTTTATCAATGGCAGCAGCATCTCAATACCATATTCACCCGCCACCCATGCCATCAAGCCAAACACCCCATAAGGCGCTAACTTCATGATCATATCGGTCAACTTGTACATGGCTTCGGCTAGACTTTCAAACACCTTAATCGCTGGCTTTCCATGCTCGCCGATTAACACCAAGGCGATACCTAAAGCGACCGCAAACACTATCACTTGTAAAATTTGTCCACTCGCTAAAGCCGCAATAGGGTTAGTCGGTACGATATTGATTAGGGTCTCCATCACAGAGGGCACTTCTTTGGCCGCAGTAAGATTTGACTCTGCCTGCATTCCCAAGCCTGAACCTGGTTGCATAAAGTGACCGACCGCTAGCCCTAAGGTGATCGCTATCGAGGTTGTACCGAGATAAAAAACAAATGATTTAAAACCGATCCTCCCCATCTTAGCGGTATCTTGCATTGAGGTGACGCCCACAATAAGAGAGCAAAATACCAAGGGAACAATCAACATCTTAATGGTATTAACAAAGAGGGTACCAATGGGTTTTAGTACGACCGCTTGCTCACCTAAACCGAGCCCCGTGGCAATACCTAAAAGCATACCAATAAGAATTTGCAGCCAGAGAGGCACAGACATCCAGCGTGACCAGGCACGGCCAAAGAACGAGGGTTTTTGTTCAGACATTTTTTCAACCTTGAGTGTAGAAAGCGATAGTGTTTTGGATGTGTCAATTTGAAGAGATGAGCCATTAAATCCGCTCGATAGCGAAGTTTACAAGGCACTAATGGATCAAACTAAAACGAGGCGAGAGTTTACCATAGCTGGTAATATTCTAGAGTGATCAATATCAAGCAGAGAAGGCTTGCAACTCCGACCAGGCAAGGAAAGTAGAGCGTCTGTTCATCACAAAACTCACAGTGCAACAAACCTGAAACAGCAGAAGACAGAAATGACAATAAGTATAAAACAAAATTCTAAATATTAAGCTGGGTCATGCATCATGCATCGAAAGAACCTTTACTCTCCTCTTTATCAAATTTCATTTTATGCAGTGCGGCCGGCGGCTGCTCTCTCTCAATTAAATAACTCCAATATGCATCATCGAAACCGCGAAACAGTTGTTCGGTTTTGCCTTCAGATTTTAAAATTAACCACCACCAAACCAAGCCCCACAAACCAAAAGTGAGTATAGTCAGCGCAAAATGAACCACTTTATTCCTCTCATAACTTGGGGAACGGGTTGCATAGCTGCAATTAACCACTCGTTCATGGCTGTTATTTATCGATTTACCTGACAGATTACGATGTACACGATATTTATGATGAGTCGCGGCCATAATCGCCTCCTGTTTTACTCTCTACTAAAAAGTTTAGCAGAGTTAGACTTTAGTCGAATAAAAAAGATCAAACGTCCCCGTTGAAGTGAACGGCATAAAATTCAACAGGCGGTTACGGATCATGCTAGAGTATTCGAAAAAATGGAGTCGATAATGAAAATAAGAAAAGGCCAACAGTCTGACCTTAGCGCTTTAATTCAGTTTAACCAGGCCATGGCCATGGAAACAGAAGAGCTTGCTTTGGATGATAATTTATTAAAAAAGGGTGTAAATACCTTACTTAGCCAACCCGAAAAAGGTTTCTACCTGGTCGCTGAAATAGGCAATGAAATCGTCGGTTCACTCATGGTCACATTCGAATGGAGTGATTGGAGGGCTAAGGACTACTACTGGATCCAGAGCGTCTACATTCGTCCTGAAAATCGTCGTCAGGGGATCTATGGAAAACTCTATCAAGCGGTAAAAGATATTGCAGAAGAAAATGGTGGAGCCGCAAGTTTCAGACTCTATGTCGAACAGGAAAACAGTAAGGCCCAACAGACATATCAAGCTCTGGGAATGGAACAAAGTTACTATCGGATGTACGAAGAGAAATAAAAGCTAACAGCTCCCAGGCGTTGTTACCTGGGAGCTACAATCTATTTCACCTCCCTTCCTGGCAACATTCCGCCCCCTGGCACCCCACACAATCAACAACCAAGAAACAAAAGGTAAACACAATAAAAACATGGGCTTAGATAATGATTAGCGGAAGTTAATAACCACTAACATACTTTATAAATATCGGCTATCATGCCCCCCACAATTACTTGTCAGAATACGATATGCGGCACTTGAAGCGACTAAAAGAACAGACTCTATCTCTGCTACAGGTAAAAAAATATCAGTGGCTGATTTCTGTATTATTATTTGTTGCCCCGTTTGTCACTCTTCTCCCGACAGAGCCAGCCTTCGTTAATTACAGCGTTAATTCACACGTTAACGACATGTTAGACAGCATCTTTCTTAAAATCGATACGATAAGCACTACGAGTATGCAAGACAAAAGGCTGATGAAAAAACTCAATTTCGACTGCGGAACCGACGATCTGGCAATGTTGAGCAGCCGGGAGTTCAATCCACTCTATGTCAGAGTGATTCAACTTGAGCTAAGCAACGGTGAAAAATGTTCAAATTTTGGGCCTTCCGTGATTCTAAATATGAGCCCTGCTATCTTTGTCGCCAAATATAATATCACCCTGGCCTCAACGATAAGCCCCCTGTCACAGAGAAGAGAAACCATTTTAATTCAACCCTATGGAAAGCATAGGCTACTCACAGTGATCAACAGCAGGATTCTTAATAACTACCTGGATTCTGAGTGCGCCGATTGTTATCAACTCGAATACTCAATCGCAGGTCTTCCTACAATGCTCCGCGGCGAAAAAGAGCTACAGCAGAATAGTCATCATTACTCAGCAGGAATTCACTACCCAAACAAAAACTACAACATCACCTTGCACGCGGGTGACAGACTCTATCAAGAGCAGAAAGAGGAGATCGATGCCTACCTCTATATCGCAAGTTTCATCATAGCCATCTTGTTTAATATTATTTTTTGGAGCTGGTGCTCTTCAAGAGCCTCCCTCAGAGGCATGATCATTTCAGCACTGAGTAATAATGAATTTATCCCTTACTACCAGCCAATTATTAACAGTAAGACAGGCAAGGTGATCGGTCAGGAAGTACTCATCAGGTGGCGTCTGAAAGACATGAGCCTGATACCTCCCGGGCAATTTATTCCTTACGCTGAGGAGAATAATCTGATTATAGCCATTACCGATAACCTTTTAGAAAAGGTCTACCAGGATCTGACTGAGTTAACTGGCTGGGTCAGTGTCAATATCGTTGCTGAGCATCTGGAGCAAGGCTTGCTCTCTTCCTGGCTCAAGGGTCGCAACAATGAACTGATTAAACGTCTGAGTTTCGAGCTCACAGAGCGGGAACAGATTAAACAGTTCAAACAAGCCGAATCAGAGATCTTGTTAGTCTCTCACTATTGTAATGGGGTGAAGCTCGATGATTTTGGTACCGGATATGGGGGCTTTAGTTACTTGCAGAGGTTAGGAGTAAAGAGCATAAAGATAGACAAGATGTTTATCGATACGATTGGTACCGACGATCTGAAATGCAGTGTGCTCGACGCGATAATAGCCTTCGGCCATAAAGCAAATATGGAGATGATTGCCGAAGGGGTAGAAACTAAAAACCAGGTAGACTATCTCGCAGAAAAAGGTGTCTATCTCATTCAGGGTTTCTATTACGCCCAACCGATGGCGAAATCAGAGCTGTTCGACTTCTATCGGAAGAATAACCAATAATACCAGTTGCATTAAATAATTAACCAATTTAGAGCCCATCAGGGTTTTCAATTCAAGGCGCATTGATGAGGAAATGCTGCTCTTGGTTGTAGAACTCGGCCTTTTAAGTCAATGCAAAGCAGAAGTGGGAAGCCTGAGGGGCTCACATAGTACGACTGATGTTTAAAGCAAGGGGCAAAGCCCTTTATGCTTCACAGGATGCTTTCGAGATACGACTGCATGCTCTATTTTGTTCCATACAAAATAAGACATTTCCTGCATCCATGGAGGTCAGATGCAGAAGGTAGAGCAACGCAGGAGCTTGTTGCCGAGAATAACTATTAGCTTCAATCATCCTATAGCCACATGGCTGTGGTATATGTCTATATTGCAGGAGCAAATATAGCCCTTGCCTACAGAGCTTTGAATTCTCGCTGAATGGTCAGGTACTTAATGCAATTGGTATAATAAAGGCCATCAAAGATGGCCTTTATCTACAATACTTCCCTAAACTGACAGGAATATCAGGCGCAGATGCTGGTTACCTTTATCGCTAAACCACCCTGACTGGTTTCACGATACTTAACATGCATATCTTTTCCCGTCTCATACATGGTTTCGATCACCTTATCAAGGCTCACCGTTGGCTCACTGTTACGGCGCATAGCCATGCGGGATGAGTTGATAGCTTTAACGGATGCTATCGCATTACGCTCGATACAAGGTACCTGCACCTGGCCAGCAACCGGGTCACAAGTTAAGCCCAGATTGTGCTCCATACCGATTTCTGCTGCGATACATACCTGAGAAGGGTTCGCGCCCATGATCTCAGCCAAACCTGCTGCAGCCATCGAACAAGCCACACCAACTTCCCCCTGACAACCCACTTCGGCACCGGAAATCGAAGCGTTACGCTTGTAGAGCGAACCGATTGCAGAAGCAGCAAGGTAGAAACGCGTATACTCTTGCTTACCCATAGGCTGAATAAACTTATCGTAATACGCCATCACAGCAGGAATGATACCCGCAGCGCCATTAGTTGGAGAGGTAACAACACGGCCGCCGGCAGCATTTTCTTCGCTGACCGCCAGAGCAAACATATTAACCCAGTCGATGATAACCATAGGATCGGAAGAGAGACGCTCACCCGTAACTAACTGGCGGAAAAGTGCAGGCGCTCGGCGCGGAACCCTTAGAGGACCGGCAAGTACACCTTCAGTCTGACAACCTCTTTCGATACCTGCTTTCATGGTATCCCAAACGGCACCAAAGCCTTCGTAGATAGCCGCTTCGCTTTGGAAAACTTTTTCATTTTCCATCATCAGCGCACTAATACTGATCCCTTCACGCTTACAGGTCTCAAGCAGGTCAGACGCATAGGCAAATGGGTAGGGAACGATCACTTCATTAGCCGCAGTCAGGCCGAAATGCTCTTCATCGACAATAAAACCGCCACCTGTCGAATAGTAAGTTTTACTAAATGCACAGGTGTCGCCAATCCAAGCGTGAAGTGACATACCATTTTCATGCAATGGAAGTGCATGTTCGTGGAATGTCACTGACCCACTTGGAAACGCGACATTTAGAGCTTCTTCGCCTAAAGGTAAAGTTGAAGTCAGCTCAATCTGACGAATATATTCCGCAATAGACTCGATATCGACACTCTCGGGAAGGTTACCGCCCAAGCCGACTAAGATAGCGGTATCTGTATGGTGTCCCTTGCCGGTTAAGGAGAGCGAACCATAGATATCAACACTCACGCGAGTGATCTGTTTCAGCTCACCACGTTGACGCAACTCATCGACAAACTCTTTGGCGGCCTTCATCGGCCCGACAGTGTGTGAACTCGATGGACCCACACCTATCTTAAAAATATCAAATGCGCTAAACATAATAAACAACCTCTAAAAAAGCAGGAAAGGGCCAGGACTAAAATAGTACTGACCCTCTAACAAGCATGATGTATGACTTAATTTAAGACAACATGCCGAATAGAATCGCCGTCATTGCTAACAGGCCAGCAATGATAACGAAGATGTTGCTGATACGACCGCGATAAGCTTTCAGTGCCGGCACTTTGTAAACCGCATACATTGGCATCAAGTAAAGTATTGCGGCGATGATTGGACCACCTAACGCTTCGATCATACCCAGGATGCTTGGGTTGATGATGGCAACACCCCAAATGGTGAAGAACATGAAACCAAGAATAAACTTATCAACTTTCTTTTCTGAAACTTCTTTCTTACTGCCAGCCAGTTGCTTAGTGATCAGTCCTTTCAGACCTTCAGCAGCTCCCATGTAGTGACCGAAGAAAGAAGATAGAATTGCAATAGTCGCAATGATAGGACCAAAATAACTCACAAAGCCGCTTTCATGAACGTTTGCCAGGTAAGATAGAATCGCCAGGTTCTGTTCTTTAGACTCAGCAAGTTGTGCCGGGCTTAGAGAAAGCACGCAAGAGAAGACGAACAACATTACGAAGCCAACCAGCATCATAGTTGTATTACGTAGAATCACATCGGCTTTCTTAGATGCATTCTTACCGTGCTCACGCTTCAAAGAGACAGAGAACTGTGAAATGGCTGGAGAATGGTTAAAAGCAAACACGAGTACCGGTATGGTCAGCCACACTGTACCTAAAAACTCTCCGGCAGCAGGCACCTGTGTCAGCGCATCCATCTTCCAGCTAGGAATAAGGTAGAGAGACATAAAGGCCAAAATTGCAACCAGTGGGTATACCAGGAATTGAGTCACCTTCAACATGAACTTCTCACCGGAAACCATCACTGACATCATGCCCAGGATAAGCACACCAGATAATAACCAACGTGGTGGTGAAGCCATTCCAAGTTGGTTAACGATGAAACTGTCGATAGTATTGGTAATACCAACACCATAGATCAAAACGATTGGGAAGATAGCAAAGAAGTAGAGTAAGGTTATCGCCTTACCAGCTCCAACACCAAAATACTCTTCAACTACGTGAGTGATATCGCTGCTCTGCTTTTGTGAAGAACAGACAAACCGAGACAGACCACGGTGAGCCAGATAGGTCATAGGACCGATGATGAGTGCCATCATGACCAATGGCCAAAAGCCCCCCATACCAGCATTGATAGGTAGGAAAAGAATACCAGCACCGACCGCGGTGCCAAATAGACTCAACATCCAAGTTGTATCCTGACGTGTCCAACCCTGACGGCCAGCTTCTTGTACTTGGGTATTAATCGCTTCTTCTTGCATAAATATTACCTTTGAGGTGCTAATAACACCTTTGGTGTTCTTGGTATAAACAGAAACGTCGAAATGAACAGTTCACTTCGAAGTAAGAGCAAATTTCGGGGCAAGAATATAGATATGGAATCGTGAAAAATTGATCTGGAACCGGGTTTTGTAATCAAATTTCAGAACAAGCTGATATTGGGATCAATGTCTAATTTATTATGTTCTAAATTTTCATATTGCATCCACTTCGGCAACCTGATTGAACCTCGAATTAACATCGAAACCACATACATTACCTATCGGTGATATTCGAGAATCAGAGATTTAACCTCGAGTTACGAGCCATATCTCAGAAACGGGAAAATTCGAGATGCAACCCAGCAATCACGCCGTAAAACTTGAGGCAAATCACAGTCGATTTAGCTATAAAAATAGCCAGAGCTAGCGGGACCCACTAAATCAAGTTTTCATGCACTGGGTTCAAATAACAAATCCCACAGTTGATGACACTTTCAGTGATGGGGAGTAAAATATTTGCCAACGAAAAGCTAAACCCATGTTTTAGTTATAACTCCCCCAAATCAGATACGATAATCGATAAACAGGAAAGTGATAAGCATGCAAGAGATCTCCAATCTGAAGAAAATAAGAGTCCTGGTTGGTTCGACGAATCCGGTAAAGATCAATGCAGCAAAAGTGGCCATCTGTCAGATATTTCCGCAAACAGATATAGAGTGCGTAGGTATTCACTCTCCTTCCGGTGTTCCTGACCAGCCTATGACCGAGTTGGAAACCCGACAGGGAGCAATCAACCGGGTCTCTTATTGCCAATCTTTAGCCGAATCTGGTGAGCAATCTGCACAACTATTTGTGGCTATGGAGGGTGGAGTGGATAACTTTGAGCATGGTCCGGCAACGTTTGCCTATATTGTTGTCGCCACAGCCACGCAAGTTTCTGTCGGTCGCAGCGCACTGTTACCACTCCCCTCATGCGTCTATCGCTCATTAGCTGCAGGGGAAGAACTTGGCGATGTCATGGATAGATTATTTAATACCGAAAATATCAAGCAACAAGGCGGAGCTATTGGCCTACTGACCAGAGGACACGCAACCCGTGAGAGTATCTACACCCAGGCACTTATTCTTGCCATGGCTCCTCTATTAAATCCTGAGCTATATCAAGACTAATACCAATCAGTATAAAGATGTGATCGCTCAGCAAGAATTTAGTGCTTCTGAGGCAAGGCCATTGATTGCTCCTCGGTAACAGCTCCTTGCGTTACTCTCGATAATAGCTCCTGCATTATTCTACCTTCAACCATCCTTGGTCTCGTACCTCCTGAATCTGACCTCTATGGAAGGAGGAAATGTCTTATTTTGGATGGAACAAATTAGACCATATAGTCGTGCATAAATGGCATTCCCAACATCTGACCTCCAAGGTCTTAAACGTTCCGTACGCTTTAATGACATTCCCCATATCCCTATGGGTCAGTGGAGGAAATGTCTTTAGTATGTCAGGAACATACAAGACCATATTGCTCGCAACGATTAAAGAGCATAGTGACCCTAGGTTTAAGCTCGTTAACACAGCATCGGATGCGCTAAAACTCGCCTTTCAGGAGTGTTTTTTGCTGCCTGCTTCTGCGTTGAATGACTTCACAAGGGATCACCATTGTCTCATCCATTCGCCTTGAATCAGTTTGCTAAAAATCACTCTGAGCAGATCACTTTCTTATACTGTTTGGTATGAAGCATTACAATTATTGACTTGCATTTTTGCCAGTAACTCCCTAGTTTAGTGACTTAATCTTTAGTTTGAAGTTATTTAGCTCTCACCTATATGCGATTAACCAGAACCCCCTCTTAACAGAAAAATCTGATCCACAAACACTTGCATTCTTCCTCATTACCCTCTAGGTTAGACAATTAGATGTTAGTCGCAACTAATTAAGAGGTTGGTGGAACCGTGTTAAATAGCAAAGGTGATACTTTTAGCAAGGATAAGGCAGAGCAGGTGCAAGGCTCTGATCTCAGAACATTATCCAGACACTTAGTCAGACAGTTAGGCATGCTCAATTCGGCATGTGGCGATCTGCCCCTCTCTCCGGTTCAGGCTCACGCGTTGCTCGAACTCAGGCATCAGGCGATTCCGATAAAGCAACTCGCTCAAACTCTCAATATAGATAAATCTAATGCCAGCCGAGCCATTACTAACTTAGTGGAAAAAGGGCTTGCACATACAAAGAGCAACCCCAAGGACAGCAGAAGTCTGCTCGCCCACCTAACTCCTCAGGGAAAGAAGTTACTTAACAAGCTGGATCAGCAACAAAATATGATTTTTGAGCAGATCCTGTCGCAACTTTCAGCCGAAGAGACAGAGCAGATAGAGAATGCGATATCCCTCTATCATAAAGCGATTTGCTGCTCCCAAGCTCAACAGGGATTGACCATCCGCAAGATAAAACCGCAAGATGATCAAGCTATGGCTCAGATCATTCGTGAAGTCTCTGCCGAATATGGCCTCACCCCGGATAAAGGCTATGGCGTCTCAGATCCCACTCTGGACTCTCTCAGTCAAGAGTACCGCTCCGATAACGCCTGCTACTGGGTGATAGAGGAAGATGGGGTATTACTGGGTGGCGGAGGAATTGCACCACTCAACGCAGAGACTAACTCTGTTGAAAGTGATGCTTTTAAATCAGAGCCAGAACCTGAGACAGAGTCGGTCTTCGAAGATGGAGTTTGCGAGCTTCAGAAGATGTATTTTTCACACCAACTGCGTGGCAAAGGTCTAGCGAGACGCCTCGCCTATCAGGCGATCGACTTCGCACGTGAACGCGGTTTTCACTCCTGTTATTTAGAGACCACAGACTGTCTCAGGGAAGCCGTAAAACTCTATGAATCAATAGGCTTCGAGCACCTGCAGTCCCACCTTGGTAATACGGGCCACGATGCCTGTGAGATGCCGATGTTATTGAAGTTAACGAAAAACTGAAACGCTTAGATATGAACTAAGACGTTGGCCTTTGGGCTAATCGACGCTTAGCTGTAGAATCTAAGACGACGCCCTTTGGGCTATTGAAAAAGACTAGAGCTTGCGTCAGATGAATGGGCGCAGCCATCACATCGTCGCATCCGCCACCTGATATATCTAGTCTTTCCCCCAAAACCTTGTTAGCCTCAAATGATTCTCGTTGCGCAATCAGCGCCAAAATAGAGTGGAGATTTTATGGAATATAGACGTATCCCACATTCCAGCCTTGACGTAAGTGAACTCTGCTTAGGTACCATGACTTGGGGTGAGCAGAATAGCCAAGAGGAAGCTTTTTCCCAACTCGATTATGCCATAGGTGAAGGCATTAACTTTATCGACACGGCAGAGATGTATCCGGTCCCCCCCAAAGCTGAAACTCAGGGGGAAACGGAACAAATTTTAGGTAACTACCTAAAAAAAAGTGGCAACCGCAATAACCTTGTCATCGCGACTAAGGTCTCGGCACCTGGTGGTAAGAGTGACTATATCAGGCCGAATATGGCTCTGGACTGGCGTAATATTCATGAAGCGGTCGATGCCTCCCTGGAACGACTTCAAATCGACACCATAGATCTGTATCAGATCCACTGGCCAGACAGAAACACCAACTTTTTCGGCGAGCTCTCTTATCAGCAGATCGATGACAATGAAAAACAAACTCCCATCATAGACACGCTTGAAGCCTTGGCCGACTTGGTCAAGTCAGGAAAAATCCGCTACATAGGTGTATCCAATGAAACCCCCTGGGGTCTGATGAAGTACCTGCAATTAGCAGAAAAGCACGGTCTCCCCCGCGTCATTAGTGTCCAAAACCCCTATAACTTGCTCAATCGCAGTTTTGAAGTGGGCATGGCTGAAATAAGCCACCGGGAGGAGGTGCCACTACTGGCCTACTCACCGCTGGCATTCGGAGCTCTTAGTGGTAAATACCTCGATAACCAATGGCCTGAAGGTGCACGACTGACCCTGTTTAAACGCTTTGCACGCTATACAGGCAGCCAGATGGCACTCGAAGCGACGAAGGCATATGTCGAGTTGGCAAGAGAGTTCAATATGAGCCCGGCCCAGATGGCACTGGCATTCGTTAACTCACGCAAATTTGTCTCCTCCAATATCATAGGTGCAACGAGTCTTGAGCAGTTAAAAGAGAACATCGACAGCATTAATACCAGTATCTCACCCGAGTTACTTATCCGCCTGGATGAGTTGGCACAGATATACAGACTGCCTTGCCCTTAACAAAAATGAGTAACAGCAGTGATAAGTGATAAGTAGAGACTTGCAATATATTCTGGATGACAGAATAACAAGCAAGCATAAATGACACTTGCAATAGGCGTTGAGATCTCCGAAGATCACAACGCCTTTTCTTTTTAATATATACCTGCGGATTAAACCATGGACCTTACCAAATTGCGCGCTCAATTTCCGACTCTGGAGCAGACCTTAGAGGGGTATCCATTGTGCTACCTGGATACGGCGGCCACCAGCCAGAAACCGCAGCGAGTCATGGATGCTATGGTTCAATATTATGAAAAAGATAATGCCAATGTTCACAGGGCCGCTCATCAACTGTCATCCAGAGCCACCAGCCAATATGAAGCGGTTCGCGACACACTTACCCGTTTCATTAACGCTGAGCGCCGGGAAGAGATAATATTTACCCACGGCACCACAGAAGCTATCAATATGGTGGCTTATGGATTAACTGCTCATATTAAAAAGGGCGATCTGATCCTCATAGATACCGCGGCTCATCATGCCAACATTGTCCCCTGGCAGCAGCTTGCCCAGCGCACCGGCGCAATCATTAAGCCCATTCCCCTAACAAGTGAATGTCGTCTCGATGAAACGGCCTATGATGCGTTACTGCAAGACAAGCCTGCCATTGTTGCACTAAGCCATGTCTCTAACGCCTTGGGTACACTTAACCCGGTTCACTCCCTGATAGCTCGTGCCAAACAAGCCGGCGCACTCACTTTAGTCGACGGCGCACAGGCAATTGCTCATCTGGCTGTCGATGTCCGAAGTATCGATTGTGATTTCTACGTATTCTCCGCCCATAAAATGTATGGTCCAACCGGGGTTGGTGTGCTTTATGGCCGTTATGAGATATTAGATACTCTTGCCCCCATGATGACCGGCGGTGAGATGATCAAAAGCGTCAGCTTCGAAGCTACGGAGTTTAATATTCTGCCAAACAGGCTCGAAGCAGGAACCCCACCGATCGCCGAAGTGATAGGCTTAGGCGAAGCCATCGCCTTTATTGACGAGCTTCCGAGAACCGAGACCTGCAGAGTGGAGAATGAATTAATCTGTTACTTACAATCTCAGCTCGAGCAGTTAGGCGATATCATCCTATATGGTGCTCATCAGGATAATGTCGGTGCCGTGGCATTTAATCTGGCTGGGGAGCACCATCAGGATGTTGGGATATTATTAGATCAGCAGGGAATTGCGGTTCGTTGTGGCCATCATTGCGCCATGCCACTGATGCTGAGCCTGCAGATCAAGGGCTGCTGTCGTGCATCGGTCGGTGTATATACCAGCAAAGATGATATCGACAGTTTTATCACCGCACTCACATCGGTAAAAGAGTTGCTGTTATAATCAAATTCCAGGTTCTAGGTTCTAGGTTCTAGGTTCTAGGTTCTAGGTTCTAGGTTCTAGGTTCTAGGTTCTAGGTTCTAGCAAATTATTAAATTAACCGTATTCAGGTCAACTATGAGTCAAGCAGTACAGCCCGCCACAGAGGAGTTTTTAGCACTTAAACTCGACAGCAGTGAGATATTACCTCTGTTTGATAATGCCAATAATTGGCAAGAGCGCTATCGTCAAATCATGCTGCTTGGTAAAGCTCTGCCTAAACTAGACGAGGAGTTTCGTGTTGAACAGGCACAAGTCAGAGGATGCGAAAGTAATGCTTGGCTGTACCACTGTGAAATAGAGGGCAAACATTACTTTCTTGCCGACAGCGATGCCCGTATCGTAAAAGGCTTGGTAGCTCTGTTATTGGCAGCTTGTCATGGTAAAAGCTCAGAAGAGATAGCTACTTTTGATATAGAAGGCTACTTTGACCGGCTAGGATTAACGGGCCAACTTAGCCCGTCACGCACCAATGGACTGTTCGCCTTGGCTAAGGCGATTAAAGCATCCGCTTAGAAACGAATAGCGACAAAATCAGCCTATTTTAGTCATCTCGCTGATCACAAAGCTTGCAACCGCCCCATCAACGGCTTTCAGGTATGCCTCGATATGTTCACTACCAAGATGAGCCTGCAATAATGCTTTACTTTGCCACCCTTCATAAAACACAAAGAGTTCGGGTCGCTCGTTATCCTGATGCAAGTCGTACTGCAGACAGCCCAGCTCCTTACGTGTTGGCTCAATCAGTTTAATCAGCTCTGCTTTCACTAGCTGAACTTGATCTTGTTTCGCTTCGATACGGGCTACGACAGTTAATATATTCATGGCTTACTTCCATTGGATTATTTGAATTAGCAACAATTATAGAGAGCTATATTCAAAGATAAATACGTCAACCACTCGAACACTTTCAAAATATTTTTGTTAATGAAGGCGTGTTAACCCAGACAACAGCAGTAAAAAGATAGCGCATTATTAATGCGTTTACTGCCGAAAATAAAATGGCCGAAATCTATTTAGACATATTTGATGATATCAAGCCCGCCATCTGGCGAATGGTTAGAGTTAATGTCACTATCTACCTTAAGCAAACTCAATCCCGGGGACAACTGAATACCTATGCTCACCACCTTGGCCATTCAAAATTATCGCTCTTTACGGGAGATCAGAGTACCACTCGAGCGACTCAACCTCGTCACGGGCGCTAATGGCAGCGGTAAGTCCAATCTCTATAAGGCGCTGCGCTTACTCGCTCAAACGGCACAAGGCGGAGTGATTAATGCACTAGCGTTGGAGGGTGGGCTGGAATCCAGCTTTTGGGCCGGTCCCGAAAACATCACCAAGGGAATGCTCGATGGTAGTACAGCTATCGAACCGACCGTTCGTCAACAGGCTAAGCGCCTCAAGCTGGGGTTTGCCAGCGATGAATACAGTTACCTTATCGAACTCGGGCTTCCTAAGCCTGACTCGACAACCCTGTTCGGTTTAGACCCCCAGATAAAACGTGAATCTATCTGGGTCGGTAATAAATATCGTCCCGCATCGGTACTGGTTGAACGCCGTGGAGCACTGGTTAAAAACAGAGCCGAGAACAGCGGTCAGGCTGGCTGGCAGGTGTTAAATTTACATATGCAGCACAGTGACAGCATCTTCACCGAGCTTGCAGATCCCGAGCGTACGCCGGAGGTCATCAAGCTTAGAGATAATATCCGCGCCTGGCGCTTCTACGATCACTTTCGCAGTGATAGCGATGCGCCTGCTCGTAAGTCTCAACTCGGCACTCGCACACCGGTTTTGCATCACGATGGCAGAGATCTGGCTTCGGCTATTCAGACTATTTTTGAGGTGGGTGACAGAGCAGGATTCGATGAGGCGGTTAGCGATGCCTTTCCCGGCGCCAGAGTGCATATCGAATATGAATCTAACGGCATGTTAAGCGTGCGATTTAATCAAGAGGGGCTGTTACGCCCGCTCAATGCGGCAGAGCTTTCCGACGGGACACTCAGGTACCTGCTGCTCGTCGCCGCCCTGTTAACGCCCAGACCGCCCGAGCTGATGGTGCTCAATGAACCGGAAACCAGTTTGCATCCGGATCTGTTACCTGCACTATCTCGACTGATAGCTAAAGCTTCACAGCAGTGTCAACTATGGGTCGTCTCTCACGCCAACCGTTTGATCAACGCCCTCAATGAATTTGAACACTGTAATCTGATTGAACTGGATAAGCAGCTGGGGCAGACCGAGATCCTAGGTCAGGATATATTGAGCAAGCCAAGCTGGAACTGGCAGAGCCGCTCTTAGCTACCGTAGCAACAAGAGTAAGATAAAAACCACGAGCCGGAAGCGAGTTGCTCCCGGACTCAAACTGATGACTCATAGCTAATCACTCATATCACCCTAGGTTCTAGGTTCTAGGTTCTAGGTTCTAGGTTCTAGGTTCTAGGTTCTAGGTTCTAGGTTCTAGGTTCTAGCAATAAACTAAAGCGAAAAGTTTGCGATCGTCTTCTGAATACCGACCACATCGGTGCCCTTTTTAAGTTCTTTAACCAAGGGATCTTTCTGACCCGAAATCCATAATTTAAGCTCAGAGTCCATATCGAAGCGTCCGGCGGTTTCAACTTCGAAGTGGGTAATTGCCTTGTAGGGAATGGAGTGATAACTGACTTTCTTGCCCGTCACCCCCTGCTTATCGATTAAGATGAGTCGCTTGTTAGTAAAAACAAACATGTCCCGTATGACTTTATAGGCCAAATGTAGCTGTTCGTTATCACCTAAAATTGGATTTAGCTCTTCGGAGAGCTCCTCTAAATTAACTTCAGATGCATTCCCCATCAGTGAATCTAATAATCCCATATTTCTTCCTTAAAAAGTGCTTGGTCCTTATACCGAGTAGCATAAGTGCCCATCTATAGATGAGTCTCAAGATAGCATATTACATCAGGGTTAACAGAATCTAAATCAATGGCAATTCAAAGGGAAGTTAGAGGTAGAATAGGAAATTTGAAACAACAAACAAAATTACAGAGTAAAGAGATAGTTGAATAAAAAATAAAGCAACTGCAACCTTTGGGAGACACGATGTACTCCAAAGGTTGCCTTGAGTTCGAGAACCCTAGCCTCTGCCGTCGCTCTTCACCTGACGATTGGCGCCAACCACCATCATTTCACACTTAGGGCAATCGAAAACCAGCTTTAAAACATCTTTACCTATCTCAAGCACCATAGGCTCAGCCTTGATCCCCGGCACCTCTTTAGGGCACAAATTGAAGTTGAATCGTAAGCAGTGCTTAGTCACCATTAAAGGCACCTCTTCGGTGATGCCGTTCTTCTCATAGGTATCTTCAATCTCAATGACCCCATGCTGCTGGTAGAAGTCTTTCGACTTTTGGTTTGCCACATTAGCCAGATAACTAAGGTGCTTGGTCGGATACATGGCGTCTTGATTATGTTTCCAAGGCTGCGGTCTTTGATACTCATCGACTCGGGCTTGCTCCAGCGCTGCAACTGCATCGCGACGAAGTCCATTAATCACTGAGGCTGGCGCAAACCAGACCTGTTCGGTCTCGACAGTGATCTCACGGGCAACAAAATCGGTACTGCCAAGTTTGCCTAACTGTTTACGCAGCTTTGCGCCGGCGCTTTCAGGTTCATTGGCGGCCTGTTTATCTAAAGGCAGAGTCACCACGCCCCGATGACCATAGATATCTGTCATTGTAAGCATGATGCCATCAGGAGTATCTGTCAGCTTGATATCGACTTCGATAGCACGCTTCGATGACTCCTTGGCTAACACCGCCTCGAATGCCTGGTCACGGTTACGGTAGATAGTCATGCCCACCTCAAGATCGCCAGGCACCGCCAATACATGCAGTTTATTACCTTCGGCGCGATTCAATCGTAAGCCTCTCAACTTATCATCGGACTGCTTGGCACTGGCATAGTTTGCCGGGAAGTAACAAAGGCCATCACCATTATTAAAACTATGGGTGGAGTTGACCTCGATATAGTCTTTGCCTAAGGCTTTAACGGTTGCGACCTCTTCACCAATATATTTTGGTGAGCGAAAGTCACTGACCCCCTGACTACGCTCATGAACAAAGTAATCTGTTCGCCCACGGTTAAAGGTCTTCTCTGGATTTGGAGTAAAATTATGCACGCTGCGGCCATGAGATGAGGCTTTCAATTCCGGGCGGCGAGCGATGATCTTGTCCAGCTCCTGCCTGTAATGGGCGGTGACGTTTTTCACATAGTTGATATCTTTCAGGCGTCCTTCAATCTTAAACGAGCGAACGCCAGCATCGATCAAGGCTTCGAGGTTATCGGTTTGGTTATTATCTTTTAGCGATAACAGATGCTCATTTTCGGCAAGTACTTCGCCCTGACGGGTCTTAAGCTCACCAGGGAGACGACACATCTGAGAGCATTCGCCTCGATTGGCGCTGCGGTTGCTGAATGCATGGCTTAAGTTACACAGACCACTGTATGCCACACACAGGGCACCATGAATAAAGAACTCGAGTTGCATCTTGGTATGAGCCGCCACTTCGCGGATCTGACTTAATCCCAGCTCGCGGGCGAGTACCACCTGTGAGAAACCAACCTGTTCAAGGAAAACCGCTTTTTCTGCGGTGCGGTTATCCATCTGAGTGCTGGCATGCAGTGCGATAGGAGGAAGGTCGAGCTGCAGTACTCCCATATCCTGTACGATGAGTGCATCGGCACCGGCTTCATAGACCTGCCAGATCAGCTTTTCTGCATCAGCCAGTTCGTCATCCATCAAGATGGTATTGAGCGCAACGAACACCTGGGCATGGTACTTATGAGCAAAACTACAAAGTCTGGCGATATCTTCCACGCTATTACCTGCAGTTGCACGAGCGCCAAAATCAGGGCCACCGATATAGACCGCATCGGCACCATGAAGAATCGCTTCCATACCAAATTCGGCATTTTTAGCCGGGGCAAGCAGTTCTAATCGGTTCGATATATGCGAGATATCATCGGGTGTAAAGATGGCAGCTTTGCTCATAAAAAGTCACTCAAAAGGTTAACGCGAAATTTTGGTGGGATATTATAGCAAAAAATGATCCTCAATTGGGATTAGCTAATATAAAATCACAATCTGTCATTAAGAGCAGATGAACAAGGTGAGCAGGCCAAAATCAGTAATGTACTGCTAACCATAAGGTTTCAGTCTCTTCACTGGTCCAGCTCACCCTATGTTTTCTATGTGCCTCTATATCGACATAATCGCCCGTTTGCAGGTGTATAAGCTCTCCATGTTCAAACTGTAACTTGGCTTCTCCCTTCAACACCATCACCCACTCGCTTCTGTCTTGATCGTACCACTGACCTTCAGGAGTCACATGGGCCTTAGAGATAATACGCTCGATTAACACCTTGTCGTTGCCACCCACCTGCTCAAACACTTCCATAGACAGATCACCGGGGAGCTGATTTAAAATATTACTCTTATTCATATATCCTCAATATCAATCTCATAAAGCCGGCTATTGTTCAGGCTTCTCAGCACTCACTCTTTGATAAAGAGCAAATAAAGCCGACCGCTCATAACTTAACCATCAGACTATTGTGTTAAGCGACACAAAAAGTCCCCGTCACCCCCCAAAATTTTTCGATATCTGGATTAAAGAAAACTGGCGATCTCATCTAACGACTTTTTCTGGGTAGAATGAGCCGGGATCGTTGCCCCCTCATCCGGGTACCCGACCACAATCAGCATATAGGGGCGGTCGACATCATTATCTCGCCCACAGACCTTACTCAGAAAAGACATAGGCTTAGGTGTGTGAGTTAAGGTGCCAAGACCCGCATGATGCAAAGCTTGCAACAAAAAACCGGTAGCAATACCTACAGACTCATGGACATAGTAATTCGTTTTACTGGCATCATTTTCTATTCCGCCACGCTTTTGAGAAAATACAGCAATAAGCCATGGCGCGCGTTCGAGGTATGACTTATTGGCATCGGTCCCTAAAGGTTTCAACGCCTCCAACCACTCCTCCCCCGCTCTGCCTTCGTAAAAAGAGCGCTCCAATGCCTCTGCTTCATGACGGATCTGAGCTTTGACTTCCGGGGAGCTTATCGCTACGAAGTGCCAAGGTTGGTGATTCGCCCCGCTAGGTGCGGTTGAGGCAGTTTGAATACATTGCTCGATAAGCGCTCTGGATACCGCTTTATCAGAAAACTGCCTGATAGAGTGACGTCTTTTAACGTCATCGTAATGGCTCTTAGCTCTGGCGAGCATCTCCTCTTCACTGTATTCAATAAAGTCTGTCAGGGGAAAATGGGCTTCAGTTGCTGTCATCTCTCTTCCTTGTATTTTTATTCTCTGTTTACCATAACCCAAGAAGGGCAAAAAACCAGCAAATAAACCTGCAGCAACTTATAGCGAGTAATTCTGTACATTTTTGCGCCACAGCTTTACTGTTAACGGTAACCCTAAAAGTCTTAACCTAAGGTTTACACTGGCTTCAACTATGCAGCGTGTTACTCTCGCATTCGTATCCCTGTTCTTGGCAATATTATCAAGTCTATTGCCTGTATTAGCTGCGCCTTTAGATACCTCGAACGTATTTAAACAACCGATAGGTAAGGAGCTGCTTTTCCTTCAAGAGCAACACCCCCTCTCACTTAATTCAGCCCTGTCACACTATCAGCAAGGGGACTTTACCGCTTCCCATTCAAACGTACTCAGCTTCGGTATCGGCTCTAACCCCGTCTGGTTAGCCTTTGACGTAGACAACCCCCTCGATTCGCAGGTTAAAAGGCGTATTCAGATAGCCACATCCTGGCTAGACAATGTCGATATCCATTTCATTTCAACGCACCTCCCTTACGGTAGAGCGGCTTTGAGCCAGTATTCGGGGGACAGAAGTTCATTTATCCAACGTCATTCCGACGATAGATATTTCAGCTTCGATCATGCCTTTCCTCCCGGTGGGACAAAGGTATTAATTCGTATCGAATCGCCGGACCCTATGGTATTACCGGTCTACTTTTCAAGCCTGGACGTTGCACAGCAGAGGGCTCATTTTCAAAATTATAGCTATGGCTTTCTTTATGGCGCAGTGATCTGCCTGCTGATCTATAATCTAATGTTATTCATCGGAATGCGGAGCATCAGCTACCTCCTGTACTCTATGTTTCTGCTCTCATTTCTATTGATGAATTTATCCTACACAGGCCATGGTTATCAATGGATATGGCCTCAGCTCCCATCATGGCAACAGTGGGCAAACCCTGTGTTCATGATGCTTTTCAATGTTGCTGGTTTACTTTTTGCACTACGTTTCCTGCGGGTAAAATCTTTCCTGCCTGGAACCTACAAACTCACTAAGCTTATCTGCGTCCTATTCCCGTTTTTACTACTCATGGCTTTCGTCATGGGCGATCAGGTGTTAGGCCTGATTTTTGCTTTCGACTTTATGCTTTTGTTTTCATTTATGATGATACTGCTTGGCGTGATGGCATTAAAGGCGGGAAATCCAAGCTCTGGCGTATTCCTGCTGGCATCGACATCTTCAATGGTTGGTGCCGCTGTGACAGGAATGGCGGTTTGGGGATTTATTCCGTTTAACAATCTAACCTATCGCGCTGCCGAGATAGGTATTCTCATCGATATAGTGCTACTGGCATTAGCGCTGGCCAGTAAATTTCGCGCCACCGAGAGGCTGAAGATCATTGCCGAACATCAGGCGAAAACAGACCCTCTCACGGGGCTCAATAATCGTCGGGCATTTTATGAAATCACCCAGTCATTCTGGAAACAAAAGAAAAGTGGAACAGGGATATCGGTGATCATTATCGATATTGACTATTTTAAGGTTATCAATGACACCTACGGTCATGTCGCAGGCGATGATGTTCTTACACAATTTGCAAATCGATTAAACAAGAGCCTAAGACAACAGGATATTGCAGCACGTTGGGGAGGAGAGGAGTTTATTATATTACTTCCCCACACCCGACTGAAAGAGGCTTCAACAATTTCGAAGCGGCTGTGTGAGAGCATTTCGAACCATCCATTTACTATTGAAAGCAATGAATTTCAGGTAACCGCCAGTATCGGGCTCGCCCATGGACGACCAGATGGATTAACTCTTGAACACCTGATCTCCCTCGCAGATCAACAGCTCTATCGAGCCAAAAAACGCGGAAAAAATCAAATAAGTTATGAGCAAGAGAGTGTGGCATAGCAGGTCAATACACAAGGAAGATTTCATACCATCAGACCTTCATGGATGGAGTCAATGCCAGTTGATGCCGGGAACATCTATGGCCATGGCAAATCTTCATCACTCTTCTATTACAAGAACTCCTGACACAAATAAACCATCATTATGGATGGCTTTCTGTAAGAGTTCGGACCGATGTTCAGAGCCATGCTTACAACTGACTAGGGGAGTTTAGCCATCAGCTTCTGGTTTTCATTTTCGATGTGTATATAAAAGTCACGGTCTGACAGCTTAGATGCTGCGGCCTCGTCTATCACCAAAACCGCATCGGTGTGTAGTTGTAGCGCAGATGCCGGGCACGCAGCCATCAAAGGTCCTTCCACAGTGGCCAAAATGGCATCGGCTTTATTCTCACCGGTTGCCAATAACACCACTCTCTTCGCATCTAAGATGGTACCAATCCCCATGGTCATCGACAAATGAGGCTGATACTCATCATCGCGAAAGAATCTGGCATTATCTTCGATAGTAGCCTTAGTTAATGTCTTTACACGAGTCCGTGACATTAAGCCTGAAGAGGGCTCATTGAAACCTATGTGACCGTTACGACCAATGCCCAGAAGCTGAATATCGATACCACCGGCGGCTTCTATCTTCTCCTCATAACCCACACAGGCTTCCAGTGGATTGTCGGCATCTCCCGGGGGGACATGAGTTTGCGCCTTGTTGATATCGATATGATTGAACAACTGCTGATTCATGAAATAGCGATAACTTTGCGGGTGTGTCCCCTCCAGTCCCAGATATTCATCAAGGTTAAAGCTAGTCACATCCCTAAAGGAAACCAACTTAGCATCACACGCCTCAATCAGGCCTCGATATAGTGAAACCGGGGTCGATCCTGTCGCCAGACCTAAAACAGAGTTAGCCTTCTTCTGTAGTTGCTTAATAAAAATATCAGCGCCATAAGCTGCGACTTCGGCACTATCTTTTAAAATGACGATTTGCATAATTTCAGAACCACCCACACCCAGTTAGATACATAATCAATACTTGATAACATTACTATAACCTCAAATGACAACGCTGTCATTACTAATTATTAAACAGTGAACAAGTGGATCAGAGACGTTTTAGAGTGATAATAGACTCTCAATAAAAGGGGCAATGCCTATTGATTTATATTGCTTACGGATACCGCTCGCTGGTTCGGGTTATACTTAGCCCAGCTTAAGACCAATGACCGAACCAGAGATGCCAGAACAAAAACCGATGCCACGACCACAAATGGATAGAAGCACAGAGAGCAATACTTCAGATAAGATCAATACTGAGTGTGTATCGATAAGCGATGCTTCTCAACCACATCACCACTATAAAATTTTCAAGCCCTATGGTTACCTGAGTCAATTTGTGCCAGAAAGAAGAAAGAGTAAAAAGCTACTCGCCGAACTGGCCTTATTCCCGACTGGCACAATGGCAATCGGCAGGCTTGACCATGACTCAGAGGGGCTACTTTTATTGACCACTGATGGTATGGTCAGCCACCAGGTTCGCAGTAAAAAAATTGAGAAAGAGTATTATGTACAACTTGATGGGGATATCGATGAAGATGCAATACTTAAGCTGCAAACCGGGGTCGAAATAGGTATAAAGGGGGAGAAATACCTCACATTGCCCTGCAAGGCATACAAACTTAAAAATGAACCTGAACTCCCCAGTAACGGACGTAAGCCACGAGATCCCAGACATGGCCCGATGAGTTGGGTCTCTATCACGATAAGTGAAGGGAAAAACCGTCAGATAAGAAAAATGACCGCTGCCGCAGGTTTTCCGACTCTGAGATTAGTCAGAGTAAGAATAGGCAATATTCATCTCGAAAAGATGCAATCCGGTGAAGTTATTCAACTTGATGACCCATCGGATATCCGATGATTTGATATTCAAATAGCCTCTTTCGCTCAACTCACTCGAACAGCTCCCGACTTTAACGGAAACGAGAGCCCGTCGAGCCGCAATACAGAAGCACTTTAATCAGAGTAAGAATTTCTGTAAGTCTTCGGGTAACTGAGGTCTGCTGTAGAGGTACCCCTGAACTTCATCACAGCCGCTTTCACGTAAAAAATCGGCCTGTAGCTCTGTTTCAACCCCCTCCGCAACCACTTGTAAATTTAATGCATGACCCAGGGCAATCACAGCTTTAGCAATGGCGGTATTGTTAGCGTCAACTGGAATATCCCTGACAAAAGATTGATCAATTTTTAATTTATGAATAGGCAGCTTTTTCAGATAATTAAGTGACGAGTAGCCGGTACCAAAATCGTCTACAGAAAGTTCAATGCCCAAATCACCTAACACCCTGAGATCACGAGCAGCCGCTTCCGGGTCCGACATCATAAAGCTCTCGGTTACTTCTAACTCCAACGACTGAGCAGGAAAGCCGGTCTCACTCAGGATCTGTTTAACCTCGTCGACAAATGAGCTTCGCTTTATCTGCTGACCGGCGACATTCACCGCGATGCGACCAAATGTTTTTCCCTGTCCAATCCACTTAACACCTTGCTGGCATGCCTCTCTCAGCACCCAGCTACCGATCGAATTAATCAGGCCTATCTTCTCAGCGATGGGTATAAATATCCCTGGAGAGATAACGCCTAAGACAGGATCCTCCCACCTGAGCAAGGCCTCGAATCCGACAGTTTTAAGGCTATTGAAATTCAACTTCGGTTGGTAAACCAGATGGAAGTTCCCCTCTTCCAGAGCCACATGCAGTGCACTTTGCAGCTTAAGATGCTCACGAGACTCTAAGGTCAGAGACTCAGTGTAAAAAGCATAACTGTTACGACCATCCTGCTTAGCCCTGTGCTTAGCCGCATCGGCATTTCTTAACAGGGTGTAACAGTCCTTGCCATCATGGGGGTAGACAGAGACGCCCATACTGGCGGTCAGTCTAATCTGCTCGTTATCCCCTACAGAAAATGGCTGATCGAAGGCTGCCCTTAACTTACTCACGGCTAAGGTGAGCTCTTCACTGCCTCCGCCCTCAGGAAACAACACCACAAATTCATCACCGCCAATACGCGCAAGCGTATCCTCGGTACTCTTTTGCATCGTCAATCTGGCAGCAAGTTCAACCAAGATCTCATCACCCATTAGATGACCGAAACTATCATTGATATGTTTAAACAGATCTACATCGATAAATACGATGGCCAACTGGGAGCCCTGATGTTGAGCATGACGGATCTCCTGCTCGATCTGGGCAGTCAATGTCATCCTGTTAGGCAGTTTGGTTAATGGATCATGGTAAGCAAGGTGGGCCAATTCGGCTTCACTCTTCTTCTGTGCCGAAATGTCAGCAAACACGGCAACGAAATAACGCACCAAGCCATCATCACCAAGCATGGAGCTGAGGGTAAGCAATTGCGGGAAGATGGCGCCATTCTTACGTCGATTCCAGATCTCTCCATGCCACCGTCCCTTGTGCAACAGCCCTGTCCACATGTCACCATAGAAGGCTTTATCGTGTCGACCGGAACTGAACATGCTGGGATTTTTACCTAATACCTCCTCCCTTGTGTACCCCGTTATTTCAGAGAAAGCACCATAAGTTTCAAGGATCTTTCCATCTCGGTCGGTGATCATCACCCCTTCGACAGAGTTTTCAAATACCCGTCCGGAAAGCTCTAACTGTTCTTGTATAGCCTTATGTTGAGAGATGTTTCTGGATAGTCCTATGACCCCCTTAAGACTACCATCATCGGTCACGACAGGAACTTTCGAGGTCTCCAGCCAGTATCTATCGATTTCGGCATGCTGTCCCTTACACTCGCCCACCGTGATCTGCTCGCCCTTATTAATGGCTTCAATATCGGCTTGAATAAACTCTTTGGCTAAGTCGGAAACAAATAACTCTTCATCCGTCTTGTTGATAATCTCTTCACGGGTTTTCCCCCATGATTTTTCGACACTTCGGTTGAAAATGACATAACGCCCATCAACATCTTTCATCCAGACATGTTCTTTCAAACTATCGATAAAAAGCTGTAGTTCTATGTTTCTCTCTTCATCTATAGCACCTCTTGCTTCAGATTCTTGCTGTCGATAACCGCGATAGATATTTGCCAGATGAAGTTCGATATTGTCTGCGGCGAGCTGAGCAAGCTTCCGAGCCTGCTCGGGAACTTCGGGAAGATTATCGGCTTGAACAGTGAAATTGACACTAAGCTCACCAAAGACTGCTTTTGATGGCCACAATACTTCGATAGAGAAACTGGTTTCAGAGCGTCCATTTTGGACATTGCTCACCACATCAGAGGTAACGTCTTTAGCCTTCACTTCGGCTGCGATTTTTTCACATAGTTGCCCCTCACCATCAATGACACTCAGCACAATAGTGCAGTTCATGAGATTGGCAATAAGCTCAACTGACGCCTGCCACTGTAACCAGTGATCTTGAGGTATTTTAATATCAATCATGGCGAAACCAACTTAAACAAGGTGTAACTCCAATAATTTGAGGAACCCAAAATGCTGAAAAAATGATTAGTGAAAACAAAGCAATGATGAATCACTTTTAACACTATTAAAATAAGTGTGAAACTTCAACATAGAAAGAAAAAAACCAGCCAAATGGCTGGTTTTTAATAAACTGCTACGCAATATTAAATCAATAATGCGCGGCTATAGTTCCGACTGAGTGTTAGTCAAGAACACTCAAATCAATTCCAAACTAATCTTAAGCCTGTGGACGCATAGCCGGGAACAGGATCACGTCACGAATAGTATGAGTGTTAGTAAATAACATCACCAAACGATCGATACCTATACCTTGACCCGCTGTCGGCGGTAAACCGTGTTCCAGAGCTGTGATGTAATCGGCGTCATAGAACATAGCTTCATCATCACCGGCATCTTTAGCATCTACTTGAGCCTTAAAGCGGTTATCTTGGTCTTGTGCATCGTTTAGCTCAGAGAAACCATTAGCAACTTCACGTCCACCAATGAAAAACTCGAAACGGTCAGTGATGAAATGGTTATCATCATTACGACGTGCAAGCGGTGAGATATCTGCAGGGTAGCCAGTAATAAAGGTAGGCTGCATAAGCTGAGTCTCGGCGGTTTCACCGAAGATCTCCTCAAGAAGCTGACCACAGGTCCAGAACTTCTCGATTGTCATGCCCAGGCTCTTAGCCAGGTTACGCATAAACTCGACATCTTTCACTTCATCGTAAGTCATAGACTGGATCGTGGCATTGTCCGGGTTGTACTTCTTAATCGCATCCAACATGCTTAGGCGCGCATATGGACCACCGAAATCGACAACGTGCTCACCGTATGGCAGTTTTGGAGAACCACAAAGCTCGGTAGCAATAGAGCTTAGCATCTCTTCGGTCAGATCCATCAGATCTTTATAATCTGCATAGGCCATATAGAATTCCATCATAGTGAACTCTGGGTTATGGCGAGGCGACAGACCTTCGTTACGGAAGTTACGGTTAATTTCGAACACACGTTCGAAGCCGCCAACAACCAGACGCTTAAGGTAAAGCTCTGGTGCAATACGCAAGTACATAGCGATATCTAGAGCGTTATGATGCGTCTCGAACGGACGAGCCGAAGCGCCACCTGGAATGCTGTGCATCATAGGCGTTTCAACTTCCATGAACTCTTTCTTAACCATGAAGTTACGGATAGCAGAAACAACCTTCGAGCGCATAATGAAGGCTTCACGAGACTCTTCGTTAACGATCAGGTCGATGTAACGCTGACGGTAACGCGTTTCCTGGTCTGTCAGACCGTGGAATTTTTCAGGCAATGGACGAAGTGCCTTAGTCAACAGCTCGTAATCTTCCATGTTCACGTAAAGATCGCCTTTACCTGACAAGTGAAGTTGACCGGTAACACCGATAATGTCACCAATGTCCAGCCCTTGGAATTTAGCCTTAAGCTCTTTCTGAACATCTTTTCCGGCATATGCCTGGATACGTCCACTGACATCTTGAATGACCAGGAAAGGACCACGCTTTGCCATGATACGGCCAGCGATACTGCGTTGAATGCCCATGCCTTCAAGCTCTTCTTTGGTGTTATTACCAAACTCTGCCTGAATGTCTGCCGCTTTGTGTTTACGATCGAAGGTATTCGGGTGACCATTTGCAGGGCAGTTTTCGCGAATGTGCTCAAGCTTGGCACGTCGCTCTGCAATTAATTTGTTCTCATCTTGTACTTGTTCAGTCATCTTCTTCTCTCGTAAATGTTACAGATCACACATTAAAATTAATTAGTTAGCTAATTAAGCTAAATATCACTTATAAGCCAGATTTCAGGCTGGCTTCGATAAACTTATCCAGATCGCCATCGAGGACACTCTGGGTATTACGGCTCTCGACGCCGGTACGCAGATCCTTAATACGTGCATCATCGAGTACGTATGAACGGATCTGGCTACCCCAACCGATATCAGACTTAGAATCTTCGGCTGCTTGCTTGTCGGCATTTTGCTTGAGCATCTCTAACTCATATAACTTAGCTTTAAGCTGTTTCATTGCTGAATCACGATTCTTATGTTGCGAACGGTCATTCTGGCATTGAACCACGGTATTAGTCGGAACGTGTGTAATACGGATCGCCGATTCTGTTTTGTTGACGTGCTGTCCACCAGCGCCCGAAGCGCGATATGTATCGACTCTCAGATCTGCCGGGTTAATATCGATCTCAATCGAATCATCAATTTCCGGATAAACAAATACCGAACAAAAAGAGGTATGACGCTTACCCGAAGAGTCAAATGGTGACTTACGCACTAAACGGTGAACACCTGTTTCAGTTCTCAGAGAACCGAAGGCATATTCACCTGTAAATCTAATGGTCGCACCTTTAATTCCGGCCACATCACCATCAGTAACTTCAATAAGTTCCGGTTTATATTCATGTGCCTCGCCCCAACGCAGGAACATACGTAGCACCATATTGGCCCAATCCTGAGCCTCGGTACCACCCGAGCCTGATTGAATGTCCAGATAACAATCAGCAACATCGTGAGGGCCGGAAAACATACGACGAAATTCAAGTTCTTCGAGTCGCTTCTCCAGGCCATCGAGCTCACTGCTGGCATCATCGAAGGTTTCTTCATCATCCTCTTCGACTGCAAGCTCAACTAAGTCCTGAACATCTTCCAGACCTGAGTCCATATCATCAATTGTCTTAACTACGGCTTCTAAAGAGGAACGCTCTTTACCTAAAGCCTGAGCATTTTCCGGATTACTCCATACTTCAGCACTCTCTAATTCTGCACACACTTCTTCCAGACGCTCTTTCTTAGCATCGTAGTCAAAGATACCTCCGGAGTAGAAGGGTGCGATCGGCAAGGTCTTTGATTTTAAATTTAACCGGATTTACTTCAAACATAACTCTTCTACTTAAAATACGTTGGGCAGAGACTGCAAACCCGCTATTTTAACTCAATAGAGACATTTCGACCAGAGCATGAAGGTGATGAATTGCGGTTATTTCAACCTTTATTTCAACTCGGGTTATTTCAGATTATTGAACCTATGTTGGCTAATCCCCTCCTTAATCAATAGCTAATAAAGACACAAACCTTAAATCTCCTGTCTATACTTCCAACATGACCGAAAATACTCCTACATGCTGCTATCACGAAGATGAAGGGTTTTCCTGCTCAGAACCTGCAGGAAGCTCTGGGTTGTGCTACTGGCATGACCCTAAAATCATTAAAAATAAGCCCGAGGATATCCATAATTTGGAGCAGTTCGCCCGTAATGGCGGCATGCTCAGAGGCTTGGCGCTTAAACGCGCCAAGTTGCCCGGTATAGACCTGGTCAGGCATCATCAGAAAGTCGGTTTCGATATGACTCACGCCGAGTTATATCGCGCAGATCTGCAAGGTGCACATCTATTCAACCTCAATCTTCATAAAGCCAGTCTGATGAAAGCAGATCTCAGAGACTCAAATGTTCACTGCGCTAACTTAGTAGGGACGAACCTATTGGGCATCAAGTGGAATGGCGCCAAGATTGAGAACATCTACACCGGAACAAAATTAAAACAGGAAACCTTAGCCTTGGAAGCCGTACGTGTCGGTGAAAAAGAGATAGCCAGAGATTATTTTGAGCAGGCGGAAGAGATCTACCGCGACCTTCGTAAAGCCGCCGACCGAGAGGGTCTGTTTGCGATGTCGGGAGACTATATTCGCAAAGAGCTCACCATGCGCCGCCATCAAATGCCAAAGTATAGCTTTCACCGAATAATCTCTAAAATGATCGATCTGTTCTGTGGCTATGGTGAAGCACCATTGCGGGTGATTGGATTTTCACTGGGTCTGATTATTGTCTGCGCCATTTTCTATCTTTTTACGGGGCTGAGTTATGACGGTCAGATCCATGTCTTTGAAACGAGCCACGGTTTTTCAAAAAATGTATATCTGTTTTTCAACTGTATTTACTACTCGGTCGTGACTTTTACGACCCTGGGATATGGTGACTTTACGCCTATCGGCTTCTCGCGAGCCATTGCAGCGATAGAGGCATTTACCGGCAGTTTCACCATAGCACTGTTCGTGGTCGTCTTTGTGAAAAAGATGACAAGATAAAAAGGTAAGCAGATTCAGGTTTCTAAATGTTGTACCTGTATATTCCTGCTTCTGATTCCCGGCTAATAGCTCGTAGCCCCTCCCGACACTTTTGAGGGGTAGCTCACATTTCAACTTGACACATTCAAGCCAACCCCGCAATCATCGCGTGTTTTGTGAAGATCTCTGCAGAATCAGTGCCGGATAATACTGCTAAGACCTGATCCACAATCAGCCGTGGTTATACTCATTAGAATTAAAAATGATCTCTTTATCGCTCACGCTTTGCAGAGCGATCCCTCCCTACATATAAAGAGACCTCATTGTACCAACAAAGAAGTGCCAACTAAGAAACTTGCTCCTGATAGCTAATTAATAACTAAGGCAGATACGATGAAAAAGCTGAAAATCGATGGTACGCTGCTATCGGCTCGACCGGAAGAACTCCTGATCGACATAGCAAGAGATGCGGGGATAGCGATCCCAAGCCTTTGCGAGCGCCCTATCAAGGGTCAACACAAGAGTGGCGGTGAAGAGAAAAGTCACTGTAACCTCTGTGTCGTTGAGATCCATTCTCATAAAACCAGCACGGGTGATGAGACTCCCCCCTCAACCGTAAGATCCTGTGAAACGACATTTGCATCCCTGTGTGGTAATGCACAATCGAACGCAACAGACACAAATAGCCAGATTGAAGTTGTCACTCAATCGGCCTACCTTAGTCAGCAGCGACAAGCCTCGCTGACAGAAATATTGAGTGACCACTTTGCAGACTGTGAAGCCCCCTGCCAACAAGCCTGCCCGGCAGGCGTCGATGTACAGTCATATCTGTTTCATATCTCACAAGGCAACCATAAAGAAGCCGTAAAAGTGATTAAGGAGACCCTGCCACTCCCGTTATCCATCGGCAGAGTATGCCCCGCATTTTGTGAAACCGAGTGCAGACGAGGCCTGGTTGATGAGCCTGTAGCGATAAGACAACTCAAGCGACATGCTGCCGACCTGGATATCGAAGACAGCGAAAGCTATGTGCCGCCTAAATCTCCGGCTACGGGGAAAAAAGTCGCCATAATCGGCAGCGGACCTGCTGGTATTACGGCCGGATATTATCTGTCCAACTCAGGACACGATGTCACCATCTATGAATCTATGCCGAAAGCCGGTGGGTGGTTACGCTACGGAATTCCTGAATACCGTCTACCTAAGGCGATACTAGATAAAGAGATCGACTTACTTTGTCAAAATGGTTTAAAGATCCAGACTAACATCAGGCTGGGTGAGCAGATCCACCTGAAACAGCTCGTTGATGATTTCGATGCAGTCTGCTTAGCCATTGGCGCACAAAAAGCAGTACCGATGAACTATCCGGGTATCGATCTTGAAGGTTGTTACTTAGGTGTCGACTATCTCAAAGATCACTGCACAGAAAAGCACTACAGGACCGGAGATAAGGTAGCCGTGATCGGAGGAGGGAACACCGCCATAGATTGCGCGCGAACCGCAAAACGCGACGGCGCCGATGTCACCCTCATCTATCGTCGCACCCGTGACGAGATGCCTGCCGAGCCCTTCGAGATTGAGGAAGCCGAACACGAAGGCATTAATTTCCATTTCTTGACAAACCCAATAGAGAATCACAGTGATGCCAATGGAAGAGTAAAGAGTATCACTCTGGAGAAAATGGCATTGGGGGAACCCGATGCGACGGGAAGAAGGGCCCCTATCGCTACCGGAGAGCATTTTACCGAAGCCTTTGACACTGTTATTCCAGCCGTTTCACAGATGCCTGATATGGAGTTTCTCAAACACCCGGAAAGTCAGCTCACCACAGGTAAGCTTGCGCTTACCCGCTGGAATACATTTGAAGGTTGCGATCACACTATGTCGGCGGGCCTATCATCCGGCGTCGATAAACTCTTTGTCTTAGGTGACTCGAGGACGGGACCGGCTACGGCTGTCGCTGCGGTTGCCGACGGCAGAAAAGCCGCTCAAGCTATCGAAAAATTACTGACACAAGGCCTGGTCTGTGAACTGAGCCCTAAGCAGTTCAATGCTACTAAATCCGGTGACAATACTGAGTTATCTGCAGCACTTTACCCAGGTATAAAACAACAATCTAAAGCCAAGATGTTAGAGCTGGGCCTGAAAGAGAGAAGTTTTAATTTCAATGAAATAGAACTCGGCTTCGAGCCTGATCAAGCGATGCAAGAGGCTGCACGGTGTCTTGAGTGTGCATGCCAAGCCAATACCGACTGTAAGTTGCGCGACTATGCGACCGAATACAAGGTTGATTCAGCCTCCCTCACCAATGTTGAACCACAGAGTTCACCGAGACAGTTCAGTGTCGATACCAGCAGTCCTTTCATTACCTTCGATGCTAACCGCTGCATCAGCTGTGGTGCCTGCGTTGAAGTTTGTCAGAATCAGGATGGCCATAATGCCATCAGCTTTGCGCCCGATAATTATCAGGCTCTACCAACCGAAATTGCAGCTAAGCAGTGTAAACGCGCCCCTCGCGTCGGCTTTAGCGCCTCCATGAATGATAGTGACTGCGTGCAATGTGGTAGCTGCATTCAAGTCTGCCCCACCGGAGCTCTGGTCGATGCGCGGGATAAGACTCAGGGAGTTACTACTGAACTTAAGCAGGTGTCAACCATCTGCACCTACTGCGGTATCGGTTGCAGGCTTAATATGCATATCGATGAAAACAAAAATAAAATTAAACGGATCACCGGCGATACCCGCTCAGTCGTCAACGAGGGAATGTTATGCGTCAAAGGTCGATTCGGTTTTGACTTTATCGACAGTGAACAAAGACTGACTCATCCGCTCATTCGAAAAGAGGGAAAACTCGTTCGAGCATCCTGGAGTGAAGCTATCGATTATATCGGCAGTAAACTCAATCCTATTATCGAAGAGCATGGCGGTAATGCGCTGGCTGGACTCGCCTCGGCCAAAGCGACAAATGAAGATAACTACCTGTTTCAAAAGCTATTTCGAAGCGTTATCGGCACGAACAATATCGATCACTGCGCCAGGCTCTGTCATGCATCGACTGTGACCGCACTGTATGACAGCTTAGGCAGCGGGGCCATGAGCAATGATATTCCGGGCATTAAAGAGTCCGATCTGATCTTCATATTAGGCTCGGATACCAGCAACGCCCACCCCATTATCGGCTCCCATATTAAGGAGGCCATTCGTGACCATGGTGCCAGACTTATCGTGGCCGATCCCAAGCGAGTCGATATTGCCGATCACGCTCAGCTCTACGTCAAACAGAGACCCGGCACTGATATCATGCTGCTCAATGCCATCATGCAGCAGATCATTGCTAATAACTGGCACGATCAGGCCTATATCCAGAACAGAGTCGATGGGTTTAGCGCCCTTTACGACGAAGTGATGAAGCCAGATTACAATCTGGAGAATGCTGAGCTTATTACCGGCGTAGATGCAGCAGATATTGTCGCTATCGCACAGCAGATAGGAACCGCAGAGAAGACGGCTGTGTATTACGCCATGGGGATCACCCAGCATACTTCTGGCCATGACAATGTCACCGCAATTTCCAATCTACAGTTACTGTGCGGGAACATAGGTATTCGTGGTGCAGGCATTAACCCACTGCGAGGTCAGAGTAATGTTCAGGGAGCCTGTGACATGGGGGCTCTGCCGAATTACTTCAGCGGTTATCAAAGAGTCGATGATCCTCAGGTGCAGCATCAATTCAAACAGGCCTGGAATAATCAAGAGCTCTCCAACCGTGAGGGGATAGCTGCAACAGAGATGATGCTTTCAATTCTCAAGGGAGATCTTAGAGCACTGTACATCATGGGTGAGAACCCGGTATTGAGCGATCCCGATCAGACTCATGTTCTCGAGGCTTTGCAGGCTGTAGAGTTTATGATTGTACAGGATATCTTTTTAACTGAGACCGCCCAGCTTGCCGATGTGGTACTCCCAGCCCTGACGTTTGCAGAAAAAACTGGACACTTCACCAATACTGAGCGCCGGGTACAGCAACTGCAAGTAGCCGTTACGCCTGTTGGAGAAGCAATGGAAGACTGGAAGATAGTACAAGCAGTGGCTAAGCAGTTAGGCGCCGACTGGCACTATGAAAATGAGCAAGCAATATGGCACGAAATCACTCAGGTCACCCCTCAGTACCGCGGAATTAGTTGGGACTCTGTGGACGCTAACACTGAGCACGGTATCAGGGGAGTTCAATGGCCCTGCCCGGCGCAGGGGCATTCAGGCACACCTGTATTGCATACCAGTCAATTCACCCGTGGCCGGGCACAGATGAGGCCTGTCAGCCATACGCTTCCGCCAGAGATGCCTTGCAGCGAATATCCGCTTATCCTTTCAACCGGACGCTTACTCGAGCAATTTCATACAGGAACTCTCACCCGAAAGACGGCGGGACTGGATGAACTTGGTGCACCAAAGGTGATGATATCTGTCTATGATGCAGAGATATTAGGGGTTAAAAATGGCGATATGCTAAAGATCTCATCTCGCCGTGGAGAGATTGAAATCGCGGCCTTCGTGACAAAACGAGCCCAGGCGGGAGTGCTGTTTTTACCCTTCCACTTTGCAGAAGCGGCAGCCAATAAACTGACCATAAATGCACTCGATCCTATCGCGAAGATCCCCTCGTTTAAGCTCTGTGCCATCAAAGCGGAAAAACTTGAAGCGGCAATGGTGTAACGTGTTACAAACATAAACCATCAGCAAAAAGGGAAGCGCTTAGCTTCCCTTTTTGTTTTTACAGAAATTAACGGTTACACCTTAAACTGCCCAACCAGATCTCCTAGGTTATCCCCCTCCTGAGCCAGCTTTTGACTCACACCAGAGGTACTCTGACTCGAATTCATCAACTCATTGACGATATCCTGAATCGCAAAGACGTTACGATTAATCTCCTCGGTCACTGAACTTTGCTCCGTTGCTGCGGTAGCGATCTGCGTACTCATGTCATTTATCGACGTCACGGCCGATGTCACCGCACCAAGACTCTCAGAGATGGCTCTTGATGACTCAACCGAACGCAAACAACTCTGCTGACTCGCATCCATGGTACTCACAGCTTGTGAAACAAGGTTATGGAGTTCACTAAGCATCTCATTGATCTCTAATGTGCTGGCCTGAGTCCTGCTGGCCAGGCTGCGAACTTCATCGGCAACTACGGCAAAACCGCGCCCCTGCTCACCGGCTCTCGCCGCCTCTATGGCTGCATTTAACGCCAATAGATTAGTTTGCTCGGCAATACCGCCAATCACGGTTAAAACACTATTAATTTTCTGAGATTGTTCACGCAGGGAGTTAATATGCTCGGCAGCCGTGTCTATTTCAGCCATTAGTGACGATACTTCGGTTAATGAAGTATCAACACAATCCTGAGCCGTGGTCACATCTCCGGTTGCGGCGAGTGTTGCTTCAGCCACTTGAGAAGTATTTTGTGCTACCTCACTCGCGGTCGCTGACATCTCGGTGATAGCAGTGACCACCTGATCAGTCTCATTGTTATGGTTAGCCAACTGCTCAGCCATCACCTGTGTCTGACTATTAATATCATCTGCGCCACTCTTGACCTCTAGGGTGACATTGGCGACATCCCTGATGATCCCCTGCAGCTTGTCGACAAACAGATTAAATGCCCGGCCAAGCTGCGCAATCTCATCACGCCCCTCAATATCGAGTCGCTTAGTAAGATCTCCTTCCCCTTTGGCAATATCTTCTAAATTGGTCACCATATTTCTTATGGGGTGTACCATACGTTGCGCCGCAATAAGCACGCCCACTACTGTCAGCAAACCTAAAACCAAGGTAATAACCAGTATGGTTATCGCTTTACTCTTCATATGTTCGGTGAGCGTTTGTTGAAAACCGGAGATCTCCGCTTCGATATCATCCATATAAGCCCCGGTACCTATCATCCAGTTAGTATTGGGGATCATCGCGGCATAACTCACCTTAGGCACCAACTCGGTTACACCGGGTTTTTTATGGTGATAGTGGAAAATGCCATCACCATTTCTGGCGGCATCCAGCAGACCGACTATGACTTTCTTGCCATTAGGATCTGTCATGCCAATGTTATTCATCCCCTCTTTCTCAGGCGTTGCACCGTGAAAGATGTTGATCCCCTGCTCATCATAGATGAAGAAATAGCCCGACTTACCGAAACGAATTTTACGCAGTGCAGCTTTCGGGTCTCCTCTCTCACCCAGGGTTAGTTGGTAAGCCACGATTTGGACGGCTATCTCAACCTCCTCTTGAAGCTGGTGCTGACGACTCTCAAGCAACTTTTCTCTGAAAGAGACAATATTTTGCTCTAAATTACTCGACTCAATCTGGTAAGAGAGGGCCATCAAACAGGTAAAGACTAACACCAAAGGAAGCAGTGCGAATAACAACAGTTTATTTTTCAAACTCATGTTTAGCATCTCTATACTCTCCCCACATGAACTTTTTGGTAATAAATACCCATAGTGAATAAAGTATAGATGACATGTACATTTGGTTATGTTTTAGGCAGAAATATTCAGTCTTAAGAATGAGAAAGCATACTCGTTACGTGCACCCGCTAATGACACCAAAAGAGATAAACAGCAACACTAAGATCAAAATGTGGGGCTTGAATATCTTAAGAAGACCAAAACCCAAGAGAACTAATACCATGTCGATGGGTTCAACCACAGCCCCGGTAAATATCGGCTGATACAAAGCTGCAAGTAAGAAACCGACCACACAGGCATTCACACCGGTAATTGCTCCGATGATTTGTGGACGTTGACTGAGCCCATGCCAACTCCTCAATGCCACCAGCATGAGTAAGAAGCCGGGTAGGAAGATTGCAAGCGTTGCGACCAAGGCGCCAGTTAATGGTTGAGTTCCCCATAGCTCAGCCCCCAGGAAAGCAGCCAGTGCAAACATAGGTCCCGGAACCGCTTGTGCCAATGCATATCCGGTTAAGAAACGGTCGCTGCTCATGCCGTCCCCAACACTAGCCTCCAACAAGGGAAGCACTACATGCCCGCCTCCGAAGACCATGCTGCCCACCTGATAGAATTGGCTAAACAGATAAATAAGTTCTTGCTGTATGTTCCCCGTAGAATGAACATCCGCTTGCGATGAGAGTAGCAACACAGAGCCACTCAGAAAGAGAGCGAAAATACCCAGCCAAAAATAATTAAGCTTCACCGGCTCTCTAACAGAGGTCACATCAGAAAAAGTGCCGGATGCCATCTGTCCAGACTTGTCAGACAGAGCGACGCTTCCTACCAAAGCCGCAAATATTAACAATACAAACTGAAGCCAGACGGCGGCCTGTAACAAGACGATAGCGCCACTGATAATCATCACCAAACGTGATGGTGTATTTCGGCAAAATTGGTTAAACATGAGCCACACCGCATCGGCAACCACAACCACTGCCAATAACTTCAGGCTATGAATGATGGATGTCGTTATCGGGTACTCCATCCATTGAGCACTGGTAACCGCCAACAATAATAACAGGATAAATGAAGGTAATGTAAATCCTAGAAAGGCGGCTACCCCACCGAGGAGCCCGCCTCTGAGGTAACCGATGGCGAATCCGACCTGGCTCGAACCTGGCCCGGGTAAAAACTGGCTCAGTGCAACAAGCCCACCGTACGCCTTCTCGTCGAGCCATTTGAGTTCAATAACGAAAGTTTGTCTGAAATAACCGATATGTGCGGCGGGGCCGCCAAAGCTTACTAAGCCTAATGAGAGGAAACGAAAAAAGATCTGCCACATATGAAAGCACGAATAGAAACGGTGCCTTACTTTAGACGGGCAATATGACAAAAAGATGAATTTGATACCAAAATATATTAATTTAAAAAATCTGAATGGTACGCATTAATACAGTGGCATTTTATCTACATTGTCGAGTGGAGCTCGTTTTCCAATAAGCCCTTCAACCCAGGCTACCACCTCTTTAGAGGTCGCTCTGAATGTCGTTAGCTTCCCGCCATAAAGGCTCATTATTCTTGGGTGGGATATACGCTTTAATAGCAGTATCTCTCTTGGGCTCTCAAATGCACTGCCACTGTGTTTAGGTAATACTCTTACACCACAAAATGTCTCGACAATCCGCTCCTCAAGCTTTTCCACACTACCGGTTCCGGGGAAATAATGCTGATAGATACCCAGCAGATAAAATTGCTCCTCACGAGTAGGTTCGGGTTGATAAGCTAAATGCTCAATGCTTGTTTCTGTCGTTCCCAGTAAGGTCTTTCCCTTCCATGGCATAACAAATACAACCCTTTCATCAAAACACGACTCTAAGTACAAGATCCCATCAGGTGGGGATATATCGAGTAGAAGATGGGTTCCCTGAACCAGCTCAACTTCCTCTTTCACCATAGGGGGGGCAACGCGGTTCAGAACCTCATTAACCCAGGGACCAGCGGCATTGATAACCGATGAAGCCTGTACCACAACCTCCTCATCCAGGTGTGTATATTTCACTTCACAAGAATCTGGCCTATGTGTTATTGACTCACAGGTCGTATCTTGTAACACCTTTGCTCCTAATGACTCAGCACTTTTTATCACAGCTTTCGTTAATGCTTTATCATCCGTTTGCGCATCCCAGTATTGAAATACGGCCTTTAACCCCTGGAGTTTTAACCCCTTGAGCTTTGACCATTGAACTGCTGGAATGCTCTTAAAGCGCCCTAGAGGATCTAACTCGCTAAGTAATGCGTAGAGACTCAAACCGGCCCGGACAGTCCATTGGTTGCGGTGGCTATTATGATAAACGGGAATGTAGAATGGAACGGGCTTAACAAGACTAGGCGCAAGAGTAAGCAAACTTCTGCGTTCGGCCAAAGACTTTCGAACTAAGGGAAGCTGTCCGGTCTCCAGGTATCTCAAGCCACCGTGGATAAGCTTACTGGAGTTAGCCGAAGTCTGTCCTCCCACCTCCCCTCTTTCCAGCAGCAATACACTGAAACCTGAAGCGGCAGCACACTGGGCGATGCCGGCCCCATTGATCCCACCACCAATTATGACCACATCCACTTTCTTCACAACATCTCCTTATGAGTCCCGGCGAAAATAAACTATCCGGCAGGCCTTATGTTCAAGATTGCATGAACGTTAAGTATTAAGCTTATGACTTTTCTACCGCTAACTCATGATAGACCTCATCACATAAGGTTTTAAGCTGCACCAACGATTGTGTTGGTGTTCCCACTTTACAACGCATCAATTCAGGAACTTCCATTGCTGATTCTCTCAGAGATTTCCCTTCAGGCGTAATATGCAGCACCCTGACTCTTTCATCTTTTTCACTTCTCCCACGGCTAATCAGCCCTTTTCCCTCTAACCTTTTGAGTAGAGGGGTTAGGGTGCCGGAATCGAGGTGAAGCTTATCGCCTAAGGTTTTAACGCTGATACCTTCGTGTTGCCAAAGTACTAACATAGCCAGATATTGTGGATAAGTAAGATCGAGTTTATTAAGCAGAGGTCGATACGCCCTTACCATGGCATTTGCAGCACTATATAGTGAGAAACAGACTTGATTGTCCAGTGACAGTGGATTGCTATCTTTTTCTGTAGTCATATTTGAGTAAAAAATTGATTCAGTTGTGCACAATATACTTCTATCCTGACAGTAAATCGATCACTTTCCTCAAAAATAACCTCTCTTCTCGAGAAAGAATGTAAATTTTTAGCAGACTTTTCACCTCCTTCCAGGCAATAGGTTTACCGTCAAAGAACAGCATTAACGATAGAGAATACAGATTCAGGCTTGTGTGCCTGCCGGCTTTCTGACTCCTGTAAGTGCAAGATAATTGGTCTCATACGCCGATAGAAATTCTCATCTTCTTTTAAATTGATTTTCCTCCTGCATTAGCTTAAATTTGCGCCTAAAATATGGAATACACTTAGCAAAAATGGTAAGTCGACACTTACAAACCAGATAATTGCTTCAACGGAGTTGAAAATGAAAGCAGAAATCGCTGTTTTATTTCTGATGTGCACATGGAATGTTGCCGCGCAATGTGACAATAATATTTACCTGACCTCTATCCCTTACGCTAAAAACAGCTCCTACTTCCCATCTGAATATTCGAAGAAGCTGGATACTGTGCTTGAACAAACCTCAGCCAACAAGGGGTATCTGTTACTCGAGTTCCAAGTCACTGAACAGGCAGATGACGAGAGTAAAAAATACAATATGTGGCTCGCCGGCCGCAGGATAAATAGAGTAAAGGAATACCTGACAAGCTTGAGTTATCCCTCACCTATCGTCAGCAAAATACTAACGGCAAGCACTCACGATAGACGTGATGTCAGTATCAGTTGGTGCAAGCTTTCGGAAGATCAGGGCTCAACGGTTATCGCCGCTCATGGCGAGCGGAAGGTCTCTGAAAGCAATATAATACCAATCGGTATAAATCACGCTCCGCACTAACACTAATCCTGCTGATGTGACCAAAATCTATTTCATCCCCCTCGAATGACATCATAATAGGTGTCAGATCCAGTAGTTAATAACGAGTGATACAGTAGTGCTTAGTTTCCAAAGGGGATTTATACCGATTGGAATAAGCACTATTTTGAAGTGAGCGACTCATAAACCCCGAATAAGTTTAATATTTTTTTATTAAACAAGCCTCAGTTCCCAAATCCGAATGTTTCGAGATTTACGTTGCAACTATTGAACACAAATTTATCTATTAAGCTAACAAAGCGTAAAATATTAGCATATTCCATTATTCTCGATTGAGACCATCCCATGGGAGGGAACATGGCCAGAACCATACTATTGCTTATTTTTTTCTGCCTCAGCTCGTTTTCCACAGCCAGTTATGCTGTACCTACAACTTCAGAGGCAACCCCACCTCAAACTTGGCATTATGTGAATGCAGATGGTGAACTCAAGGTAAAGCTCTACTTTTTCTGGTCTAAGACTTGCCCTCACTGCGCCGAAGCCCATCCATTTATCGACTCACTTCCCCAAAGATACCCCTGGATAGAGCTGGAGTCCTATATGGTTTCAGAACCCGGGTCGATGAAAAAGTGGAAAGAGATCTCTGCATTAACAGAGACAGAGGCAAGATCGGTTCCCTATATGGCATCGTGTGAAAAAGCCGTTATTGGTTACAGCAGTGAAGCGGTTACAGGGCAGTATTTGCTTCAAAACCTCAAAACCTGTTATCAATCTTTAGGCGGAACACTCGACCCTAACGAGACTTATCAGCCGGTCGCCTCAACGGCAGCAAAGGATGCCCCTCTTTTCGGCACTTGTAGTGACAGCAGTGGAGATGAAGCTGGTGCTGGTACATGCGATCTGGGTTTAACCGAATCCCAGGTTCACACCAGCTCAGTCCAACCGGTAGAACTGCCCTTAATTGGCGTTGTAAACCCCGAGCAACTGTCACTTCCTCTGCTGACAGTTGTGCTTGCAGGCGTGGATGCCTTTAACCCTTGTGCCTTCTTCGTACTCCTGTTTTTACTTTCTATCATGGTCAATGCAAAGAGTCGAACACGTATGCTTATCGTCGGAGGAATATTCGTTTTCTTCTCAGGCTTTATCTACTTTCTCTTTATGATCGCATGGTTAAATATATTTGAACTTTTAGGCGCAGGCAGCGATGGAGGAATGATTATTCTCGGGGCGGGTATTCTGGCTCTTATCGCCGGCATGATTAACTTAAAAGACTACTTCTATACCAAGGGGGAGGTATCGCTCTCCATGTCGGCAGAAAACCGAACCGGGCTTATCAAGCGGATGGGGAAACTCACCAATGCCAGCTCAATGGCGGCCATGATAGCCGGTACCGTTGTCCTGTCCATTCTAGCCAACGCTTATGAGCTACTCTGTACAGCGGGTTTCCCGATGATATATACCAGCGTACTGGCAATGCATGAGTTACCGGATATGGAGCGCTACTTCTACTTAGCTTTCTATAATATCGTTTATGTCATTCCACTGGCGGCTATTGTTATCGCCTTCAGCGCAACCTTAGGTAAGCGTAAACTCACCGAAAAGGAAGGACAAACGCTAAAGCTGATGTCAGGCATCATGATGGTAGGGCTTGGTGGAACGTTAGCGGCAGATCCCACAGCATTGCAGAATGTCGCCCTTGCTATCGGTCTTATCCTGAGCTCGATTCTGCTTACGTTCGTCATCACAATGACAAGAAAGACACTGGCAAAATCTAAGCGTTAAAAATCAGGTTTAGTATTGATATAACTACTTCAAAAGGGTGCCCCTCATCAGGCACCCTTTTATTTTGGCGCTATTGGCATTGATATTTGTAGTCCTAAGAACTTTTATATTAAAGTTTACCGATATACGGCCGATAAACACCTATCGAGATAGTAGGAGCACAGCATGGCAGTAACAATTGGTACCCCGAATTTAGAACCCAATATGAGCAATGGAAGTATTGGTGTGAAAGTGGCTCAGCTAGCCAAAGGGCAGCAGGAAGCCGAAGGTGAGATTGCGCTCCAACTCATTCAAGCTGCTGAGCCTGCAACTCCGGCTGCTCCCGTAGGAAACTCAGGGCACAATATCAATATCAAGGTATAAAGTAAGACGGAATGAACAAAAAAAACCGTTGACCTCATCGAGGTAAACGGTTTTTCAGTTCTTCCAAGGACACAGGTTTAATCAGCCCCCTCTCTCAGTTGAGATACATAGGAGCCTTTATGTCAGCCTCCGATGTACCTGTCCCTTCCCGTTGATTTTGCGCTGTAGAGTAACTTATCGGCTTCAGAGATAAATTCATCGGCACTCATGCTCTCTCGGCACTGACATACACCTTGAGAGACGGTGATATAGCTGCCTAACTCTGAGTCGGGGTGAATAAGTTTAGCCTCCGCGAGCTTCAGCTTCACCTTTTCAGCAACCTGGCAAGCTCCATTCAAATCGGTATCGGGAAGCAGCAGTACAAACTCCTCCCCCCCATATCTGGCGGCGAGATCTCTCGGGCGATGACAGATACCGGCAAGCACCTTAGCGACCTCAACCAGACATTCATCTCCCACCTGATGGCCGGAGCTATCGTTGAGACGCTTGAAGTAATCGATATCGATAAGAATAAGGCATAGTGGGTGATTATTTCTTTCAGAAGCCCTGATCTCCTGTGACAATATCTCATCGAAATGACGGCGATTGCTGATATTGGTTAAACCATCCACCAGCGCCATTCTCCTGAATTGCTTTAACAGATACTGCTTTTCAACATCCCGCACGATCGCTTTCCTGAACCAGGAATACAGCACTTTCTGACCAGTCACCAATATCGCCAGGAAACAAAACAGCTTCGTCGCCGGAAACAGAGGGTTGGCAGGCACCTCTATTAAGCGGGTAAAAAAACTAATCAACATCAGGGGCAGTACAGCCGTCAACATGACTCTTCTATCGGGGAACAATGCGATCGCGAAAGTTAACACCAGCACATCAATTAATGACTCAACCCCGATTAAAGCGGCATGTTCAGCATACATTTCCCCCCCATTTTCAAACAATTTCCAAATTAAGAATAGCCAGGCAACTTCTAACATAAATAGATAGGTGAAAAGCGCCCTGTTTGAAACTTCAACGCCTTTGAAAAACCGGCTCGTCACTGTGCCAATCGAAGCAATGATCACGATAGGGGCCAAGAAAAAGGTTGCCTGATGCAGACTGAGCAAAGGAGTGGAGTGCATTTTTATATTGGCTAAGAATACAACAACGAGGAAGAGTGATATTAGTGTTGCCCACATCATCCCCTTGACCAGATAATGGTGGGTCTCTTTTTTTAGCTGCGACTCAATTGATGAAATAGTGAGATCCATAACAATAATGCTACATCCTTATTAGCTAAAAATATTACACCCCGATTAAACGACTCAATTCTCAATCAAATATATCTTCATTATAAGCAGCTTAGAAAAAACAGCCAAGCAAACCTGCTTATTATTCAGCTGGTAACTGTAGAACAAAAAGCCAGCACTGACGGCTGGCTTAGTAAAAAAATAATATTAATTTTTATGCTGCGTCTTGTTCAAGCTCTGGTTCGCTATGCCTGATAAGGTAATCGAACGCTCCCAAGGAAGCAGTTGCACCACTACCCATGGCAATAATAATCTGCTTAAAGGCAGAGTTAGTCACATCACCTGCGGCAAAGATGCCCGGCACTGACGTTTCAGCCTTTCCATCGACCATGATCTCACCTCTGGCGGTTAAATCTATGGTGCCCTTCAACCATTCAGAGTTGGGTATCAGGCCAATTTGAACGAAGATGCCGGCAAGAGCTACATGATGTGATGCCCCCGTTGCTCTGTCGGTGTAATTGAGTCCGTTAACACGCTTACCATCACCGATGACTTCTGTCGTCATTGCCTGAGTGATGATCTCGATGTTACCCATCGACGCCGCTTTACGCTGCAAGACCTCATCGGCTCTTAATTTAGTGTCAAACTCCAGCACGGTGACATGTTCAACGATGTTAGCCAGATCTATGGCCGCTTCGATGCCCGAGTTACCACCACCAATGACCGCGACACGTTTGCCCTTAAATAGCGGGCCATCGCAGTGCGGACAGTAAGCCACACCTTTACCACGATACTCCTGCTCACCGGGCACATTCATTTCACGCCATCTTGCCCCCGTCGCCAGAAGTACAGTTTTACTCCTTAACACGGCGCCATTCTCCAGCTCCAGTTCGAACAGTTCACCGGACTTAAGGCTTAGCGCTCTCTGGTTATCCATGATATCGACATCATATTCATGAACATGGGCTTCCAGATTGGCTACCAGCTTAGGCCCTTCGGTGGCCTTAACTGAGATAAAGTTTTCAATGCCTACAGTTTCAGCAACCTGGCCACCAAATTTATCGGCTACGATCCCGGTGCGCAACCCTTTACGTGCCGCATAGATGGCCGCCGATGCGCCAGCCGGGCCTCCACCAACAACTAAGACTTCAAAAGGCTCTTTTTCCGCCAGCGCTTCTGCCTGACGGGCTACAGCTCCGGTATCAATTTTATTTAAAATTTCAGCTAAGCTAATACGCCCTTGAGCAAAGAGTTCACCATTTAGGTAAACAGAAGGTACGGCTAAGATATCCCGCTCAAAGACCTCAGTTTGGAACAGAGAACCATCGATCATCACGTTGGTGATATTCGGATTAATCGCCGCCATCATATTGAGTGCCTGCACAACATCCGGGCAGTTCTGGCAACTTAAAGATACATAGGTTTCAAAATGGTATTCGCCCGGCAATGCCTTTATCTGCGCAATAGTGGCATCATCCAGCTTTAGTGGATGACCGCCGGTATGAAGCAAAGCTAAAACCAGAGAGGTAAACTCGTGCCCCATAGGCAGGCCGGCAAACGTAATATCGGTCATGCTATCTGCATTAGTCACTTTCATCGAAGGCATACGTTTGCCTTCAGTTTCGGAAATACTAACTAATGGTGACAGACTCTCGATGTCCCGGGCTAATGACCTGAGCTCTTGCGCTTTAGGGCTGTGATCTGCAGACACGACAAGTTCAACTGGGCGCTTGAGGTTTTGCAGATAGGTGTTCAGTTGATTTTTTAGATTCGCATCTAACATGATAACTCCTAAAAATTGATACCTATATCTATGAGTATCAATGAATAAAATGGGATATTAATAATGACTGGCTCGGTCATAGCAGGGGGATTGTCCGAGCCGGTTTGGAGATGAAACATCACTTGAGTGACTGTCAATCTGTCACTCAAGTGGCCGGTAGTTTGGAGGTATATACTGGGTATATCTACCGGCTATAGGTTTATTTAGATCTTACCGACGAGGTCAAGAGAAGGTGCAAGAGTCTCTGCACCAGGCTGCCATGCAGCAGGACAAACTTCACCGTCGTGGGTAGCAACATACTGAGCAGCTTGAATTTTACGAACAAGTTCAGCAGCACTACGACCTATCCCTAAGTCATGAACTTCACTGACTTTGATTTGACCTTCAGGATTAATAACGAAAGTGCCGCGAAGTGCTAAACCATCTTCTTCAATCATCACACCGAAGTTGCGTGAGATAACACCCGTTGGGTCACCGATCATTGGGTACTGGATCTTGTTGATAGTATCTGAAGCATCGTGCCATGCTTTGTGGGTGAAATGTGTGTCAGTCGATACTGAGTAAACTTCAACACCCATCGCCTGCAATTTCTCGTAGTGATCAGCCATGTCGCCAAGCTCAGTAGGACAAACAAAGGTGAAGTCAGCAGGGTAGAAGAAAACAACTGACCACTTGCCTAACAGGTCTTGTTCAGTAACCGGTACAAACTCACCTTTATGGAACGCTGTTGCTGAGAATGGTTTGATTTCGGTGTTGATGATTGATTGATTCATTTAAAGCTCCGTTAGAGGTTATTAATTCTTTTAACTGACCCTGTACCTGTTTGTCAGTTCGTTTTCGATGTGAAGATAATAACCAAGAGCATTAATTAAATATAACGAGTAAAATCTATTATCCTAATCGTTTTTTCAGAACAACCAATTCTGATGAGCAATTTGATGGATAAACAGACATAAACATGCACTTTATGACTAAAAAGCCGACTTCGCTTCAACTACTCCCAAATGTCGAAGCGTGTCAAAGAGCGTCCCAAGGTAAAATCCAATTGCTGTGACAAACTGTGCGCCTTGGTTTTTAACCCACTACTGCTTATCTCCCTTTGAGTCTTACCCGCAAGCACCACCCAGTTTCCGCCGCCAGTCAAGCAGGCCCTAACCTCGCAGAAATGTTTCTGTAGCAGGCTCAGCAAAACACGGTTTTGGCTATGCTCCTTCCAACAATTCAGCACCAGAAACCCGTCGGACTTTATCAATGACGCCGAATTTTCGATGAACGCTTCGGATAACTGGCTCTCATCCACACCATCGGCACCATAAATGTCGGCAAAGATAACATCGGCCTTTTTATGATCACCTTCCTGAAGAAACTGTGCAGCATCTTGATGAATAACGGTGAACTTCTTGCCAATCGGTAATTGAAAAAAGCGTTTAGCCAGCTCAATCACTTTTGACCTCAGCTCGACCGCGGTGACTTTAATACCGGTATCGAAATGACGAAGCGCATGGATCAAGCCACCGCCACCTAAGCCTAAAATAATCACGCGCTTAGGCTTGATAAATAACAGGACTAAAAGCATGGCTTGCAGATATGTATGCTGAGGAATATGGGGTTCCAGCTTAAGGAGCTTACTCTGCTCATCGTTGTCACCAAAGGAGAGAACACGCATGTGTCTATCGTCCAGGACCAATAGAGGCCCATGTTCATCTTCGCATTGGTGAAGTATTTCTAAATCTGTCATGAGGTCTCCAAAAATTCGGCGTGTATTATGCTCCAAAACAGCTAAATAACAAAGCTACCGACTCTCTCTACTCGTCAAAATTAACGGTTCACGAAGAGCTACAAGCGTTAACGACATGGCCAAAAGTGATGAATAAAAGCACTGGATCCATCAATAACAAACTAAATAAAACAGATTTGATAACAGCCACGCTAAACAACACAGCATTCAACACCAAATCTCAACCTGACATTGTGATCCAGCTCCCCCACATTTTAATTTTTGTCATTACAATCTTGCCGCTTTCCCATCAACGACTCGCATACACCAGGAATACGATGAAAAAATCCCTTATTTCGATCACTCTCGCCGCCCTATTAACCAGCCAACTGACAGGCTGTATGGGACAGATGGGTCTCAGCGCTATGCTTACAAAAGGAAATTTGAGCGCTGTAGATAACCGCTATGGTAGAGCCGGACTGTTCGTCTTGCTTAGCCCAGTCTATGGTTTAACCGCAACCGCAGATCTATTTATCTTCAACAGCATCGAATTTTGGACCGGCACTAATCCCATCACCAAACGCTCTCCAGCGGTTGTTGATATGCCGGTAGAAGCGATTTTTAAGGTTAATTCACATTTAAATAAAGAACTCACGACAGCGCCACTTCCAGAGGTGAAGCTGACCAATGCCACCATGGAAGCAACCGATGAAGAGACTTTAGTAATGACTTTGACCTTCGATGATGGCAGTCAGCAACAGATGTCAGGACATAAACGAGGGGAACAGGTCGATTTCTATCTCGATAATGAATTTATCGCCAGAGTCAGTGTCGATGAGTTGGCCAGTTATTCCTGCCCGGAAAAGGCATAGGAGTATCTTGATTAGGGCCACATGCGTGGCCCTAATCAAATATATTAATACTCTCTATGAAAAAGTGGCTTAACTGCTTAAGCAGACGATGGAAGAATCCCACAGCCCCCAGATACATCTGGCATTAACAATGATCTGGCTCCGATACTCCCATAAACAGTGAGCGAAACTTACTTAAGCAGACGATGAAAGAAACCCACAGCCCCCAGAGACATCGGCATTACCAATGATCTGGCTCCGATACTTCCATAAACAGTGAGCGAAACTTACTTAAGCAGACGATGGAAAAATGCAACAGACTCCTGATACATCTGCATAGCAAGCGCGGGGTCATAACGAGCCTCACCATCACGCATAAAGGCGTGTTGCGCGTTAACCTCGAGCCAACTGAAGTTCTTGTCTGTTTTTTCAAGGTTGGCATACACCAGCTTGCGCCCTTCGCTTGATACATGGGGATCTTGTTTCCCCCACACCATAGTCAACTCTCCCTGAATGTCTTCAGTTCGGGAAAGCGAGTCATTGCCCTCTTCACAAGGGATAGTATTAGAATGAACATCTGTAGCATAAAGACAGAAAGCCGCTGAGATATCCGGGTTAATGGCTGCACGATATGCTAAGTGGCCACCAATACAGACCCCCATACTTCCGACATAACTGGTACAAAAAGCCAGGCTTCTCGCAAAGTGAACCAATGCCTCGGTATCACTGTCATGATGCTCCAGTGGTTTGGCAAACTTATCTGCATTGCCTTTATCTTTGCCTGCATCATCGTAGGCTAAAACGGTGCCTATGGGGTTCAACTCATGAAACACTTCAGGAACAAGCACCACAAAGCCATGACCGGCCAGTATAGTGGCAGCTCTTGCGATTGGAGCTGTCTGCTGGAATATCTCAGAATAGAAAATAATGGTGGGAAACTGCCCTTCTGCATTCGGACGATAAAGATAGGTACGCATCGTTCCGGTAGCGGTGGGAATATCGTGGAGCTCTTGACTAACCATCATAATGTTAAACCCTCGGCTGATAGATTAATCATTAATCTATCAGCCAAATATCAAGATGTCAGGTAAAACTATTCGATGAGTCAAAGCTGAATTTAAAACAGCTCGTTCGGGCACGCTTCCCCTTTAACTAACTGCTCCACATTCATCAAGCTCGTATAAGCAATCGAACTTAATGCCTCGTGAGTCAGAAAGGCTTGGTGACCGGTGAAAATCACATTATGGCAAGCCGATAATCTTCTAAATACATCATCTTGAATGATCTCATTGGATTTATCTTCGAAGAAAAGTTCTTTTTCATTTTCATAAACATCTAAGCCAAGTGAACCTAACTGACCAGATTTAAGGGCTTCCATGGCATCGAATGCATTGAGTAACCCACCGCGACTGGTATTTATCACCATCACACCCGGCTTCATTTTTTCGAAACTTTCTTTGCATAAAAGATGATGATTATCCGGAGTCAGAGGGCAATGAAGGCTAATAATGTCACAATTCGGGTATATCTCATCGAGCGACACATAATCGACACCCATATCGATCACGGCCTGATTAGGAAAAGGGTCATGAGCCAGCACTTTACAGCCGAAACCTTGTAAAACCTTGATCGTGGCTAAACCGATTTTTCCAGTGCCTATCACTCCCACCGTGCGATTATGCATATTAAAGCCGACTAAGCCTTCTAATGAGAAGTTCGCATCCCGGGTTCGTTGATATGCCTTATGAACTTTACGATTCAGAGTGAGCATAAGGGCAATCGTGTGTTCTGCCACAGACTCCGGAGAGTAAGCTGGCACATTCACGACTCTTATCCCTAACCTTTTGGCGGCATCTAAATCGACATTGTTGAAGCCGGCACAGCGCATCGCTATTATTTTAGTGCCATTCTTGGCAAGTTCGACTAACACCTCTTCACAGAGTGAGTCGTTTACAAATGCACAAATGGCTTCGAAACCGTGTGCGAGTTTGACCGATTTCATACACAGACGATAATCGAAATACTCGATCTCAGCACCGAAAGCCTCATTGGTTCTATCGAAGTGCTCTATGTCATAGTGCTTAGCACTGAAAAATCCTATTTTCATCTCTTTTCCCCCACCCACTAATTTCACCTAATCTGCTAGTATGTACGCTTTTTTATCCTGAGTGTGCAAGCAATATCAAATTTTAACCTTGATTCTCAACCTGTCAGTAATTTCTTTTATTGTGAAGATTATTTTCTAAATCCGCTGAAGTTGACCTTCACAGGCGATAAATTCCTGATAAGCTTGCTCCACTTTCTTCTAAAACTTAGCATTATCTCTCCTCTATCATGAAAAAATCTAAGCTATCTGAAAAACAGTTTTGGTTTCAAAGAATTGGTAAAACCAGCCTTAGGGCATTTCATATTCTTGGGATCACAGGTGCCGGTGGTGGTATTCTTCTTGGTGTTGCTCAAACCGAGTGGATCTTTTACTGGTGTATGGCCATGACGACCGGTTCACTGCTTATGCTATGGGAGATTGTCAGAGATTGGCGCTGGCTGATACAGCTAAAAGGGGTGCTCACACTGGTAAAACTTGGGTTACTGGCTCTTTTTATTCCCTTTTCGCATCTTAAACCGGAACTGTTAATTACAGTCCTGCTCCTCTCCGTTGTGGTATCTCACGGCCCCGCTGGTTTACGCCACTTTTCAGTTATTCATGGACGAAGAATCGATGCAAGAAAAGAAGTTAAAGGTTGAGCCTGAAACGGCCGCCGAGTTAATCACCCACTTTGCACCTGTCGATCTTCCCTCCCTTTCAGGAGAGGTCTTAGACCTCGCATGTGGTAATGGGAGAAATGGCCTTTGGTTCGCTCAAAGAGAGCACAGGGTCACCTATATCGACAAGTCACTGGATGATCTTAGTTCCCGTTCATGTAAACATAGCTACCTGGAATGGGACTTAGAAGATGGCACCGCCCCCCATCTGCCCCAAGAGCAGTTTGATATCGTGCTTGTTTTTAATTATCTGCACAGACCACTATTCTCACAAATCAGAGAAGCGGTTAAGCCTGGAGGTTTAATTTTCTATGAGACATTTACCGAGAAGCAGGCGGAGATCGGCCGCCCCAGAAACCCTGACTTTCTCTTAAAACCTCTCGAACTAAGATCAAAGTTTGATAAATGGGACTGTCTGCATTACTTTGAAGGAGAAGTAAGTACCAATAACAAGCAGAGCTTTAAAGCGCAGTTAATTGCTCGCAAGCCAATAAGCTAAAAGCTATAACCCACTGAGAAGATATACAAAGTAAAGGGATTGCTTCTTAAGCTTATGGCTCACAACGTCACAAGGATGAATATGTTTCCATATCCAGAACAATATAGACAAGCAGCCCCTCCCTTAATCACCGGATTTATGGTTATCTGGGCGCTCTTGAGTCGTTTAATCTTCGGTGACAGTAGCAGTATCGCCTTCTACCCCCTGTTTATCCTCTTTCCTATTATTGCGCTGCTTCACGCCCAATTAATCTGGCAAGCGAAAGGGATGGAAAGACTCGATCAAGCCGTTTACGCCTTTATTCACCTCTCACTATCATTTGTTGTCTGGACCTTCTCATTGATGCACGTTAATGGCAGCGGTTTTTCTTAAATCATAGCTTTATAACCATTGAGCTCTAAAACTCCCAATCAGCAACTGAAATATTTTATTATAAAAGGCCGTTTTCACTTGCTTCCCCGTCCCCCTTGCAGGTATCTTTGCCTCGCATTCATACCTAGGTCCTTTTAATGTCTGACTTCGTATACTCACCACCCACTTCTCCCTGGCTAGAGGTGATCTATCAAGATAAAGATATCTTGGTTGTCAATAAACCCTCAGGCTTGTTATCCGTTCCCGGTCGTGATCCGGCTCATAGTGATAGCATCTTTACCCGGGTACTAGCCGAACACCCTAACGCACAGATAGTTCATCGATTAGATATGGCGACATCGGGTGTTATCGTTGTTGCTTTGAGAAAAAGTGCAGAGCGGGAGTTAAAACGGCAATTTCGAGATAGAGAAACGAAAAAGACTTACTATGCGCGTGTCGCCGGTCATGTGAAAGCGGATAATGGTAGCGTCGATCTCCCTCTCATCTGTGACTGGCCTAACCGCCCAAGACAAAAAGTAGATCATGAAGTAGGTAAAGCTTCACTGACACACTTTGAAGTAATAAGCAGAGCGAAACGATCGACATTAGTAAAGCTGACACCTATTACGGGTCGCTCACATCAACTACGTGTGCACATGATGGCAATAGGACATCCCATACTTGGCGATAATTTCTATGCAGATCCGTTAGCAAAACGATTAGCCACTCGACTGTTACTGCACGCCCAAGAGTTAACCATTAAACAGCCATATTCTGGTGAGGAGATGACATTTAACTGTGACACGCCTTTCGTTAAGGCAGAATCAGAACAGTAGTTTGTCTCATTCACGTGGCCAAATCATCTAAGATTTTGGCCCTCCTTCTCTTCTCCTTCTCCCTAACTAATCCCTTCCACCGAATCAAACATCTATCATCAGATATGAACATTTAATGGAAATTCAAAACCTAAAAGCGTAAATTAACTGACAATCATTGCAAAAATAAGCATTTCACCATGGAAACATCATTTCAAAGAGATAAGCTCGATAACCAGATCCTATCGGCGCTGATGCAAGAAGCCAGAACGCCATTCGCCGAGCTGGCAAAGCGATTTAATGTCAGTGCAGGTACGATCCATGTTCGTGTTGAAAAAATGAAACAGGCAGGGATCATTACCGGCGCGCAAATCACCGTTAACCCTAAAGCACTAGGCTATGATGTCTGCTGTTTTATCGGCATAAATTTAAAAAGCGCAGGCGATTACCCTGCCGCAATATCTAAACTCAATGCGCTGGAAGAGGTCGTTGAAGCTTATTACACAACCGGTAACTACAGTGTATTTGTTAAGGTTATGTGTCAATCCATCGATGGGTTACAGCATGTGTTAATCAACCGAATTCAGTCAATTGACGAAATTCAATCGACAGAAACCTTAATTAGCCTGCAAAACCCTATCATCAGGGCCGTAAAACCTTAACAAACTTGTCATTCGCCCCACTTTCCTCCCTCAGATAGTACGACCAAAAAAGTTACGTTCAATAACTTTTTTGGTTGCAAAAGTTAACATTTAGATACGTTTGTGTTACAAACACTTCCTACCTCTTGAAACAGAGAGGAAACAGATAATAAGTAAACCATTACAGTTGCCTCACGGATATGTACCTAAGGCAAATTATTGACAAGGAATGAAGTTGTGAAAACAAAAGTATCTATAGCAGTCACCGCCGCGCTAATTTCATCGGCTACATACTCTATTGCTGCATCAGCAAGCAATACAACCATCAGTCAGCTCCCTCATGCTGTGATGCAACAAACCAATCTAACAAGCCCTACAACTAGCGTTAGTGGCATGTATGACCAGTTCGATACAAAAACTGGTCAAGCTACTTTTCAGTGGGCAAAAAAAGGACAATTGGCTCCGGCTTTAGGTGCACTTGAGCAAAAATATAAAGTCGCCACCGCCGCTGATTATTACCTAAATAAAATTACCGGTATTTCCACTGCAAATAAAGGCTCATCTAAAGCAGTCCTTTCGAACATGCATGATAATGGTCGTGGAGCAACTGTCGCCAAATATAGCCAAGAAGTTAATGGTGTTGAAGTCTTTAATCATGAAGTAAATATCATGATGGACCGTGAGTTCAATTTAGTTGCTTCATCAGGAAAGTTCGCTAATGTTTCCAATCAAAACAGGAGCATTAGTGCAATCCAAGAAAATTTTGGTGATAGTGCCGTTGCGGTCAGTGCGGCATTTTCTGAGATGGGCGGAACTTCTGTAACGCTCACATCAAAAGAAACTAAATCAAACAAGTACCAATCATTCTTGAGCTCAAACGCTTCAGGTTCAAAGCAGATCGTAGGCGAGCCTCGAGCTAAGCAAGTTTATTTCGAAAAGAAAGGTAAGCTTGTTGCCGCACACTATGTCGAACTAGAAGTATCAAATGAAGAAAGTGTCGATTCTGAGTTTTATAGTTTCGTTATTGATGCCAACACAAGTGAAGTTCTCTTTAAACATAACCTAACCTCTGAAGACTCTGCATTTGACTATCGAGTTTATGCAGATGAAACAGGTGTGCCTTGGGATAGCCCTCATGGAAACGTAATTCCGGCAACAAGTGCCGATCAGGTTGACTCTACTGAATACCTTGAAGCACCAATGGTAACCATGACACATGGTCCAATTAGCACTAAAGACGCTTGGCTTGCTGAAGACGCAACCATCACTTCAGGTAATAACGTTAATGCTTATGTTGATGCAATAGCTCCTGACGGATTTACTAATGGCGACTTCACCGCAGAAGTCACTAGTGCCAATACGTTCGATTATAAGTACAGCACTTCTGAGCCTGAAAGCTCTGTCGGCAACCGCAAAGCGGCAATTGTTAACCTTTTCTATATCAATAACTACTTGCATGATACTTTCTACGACCATGGTTTCGACGAAGCCGCTGGTAACGCACAGGCATTAAACTACGATCGTGGTGGTGTTGAAGGCGATGCACTACGTGCAGAAGTTCAAGATAACTCAGGCTTTAACAATGCCAACATGAGCACGCCTGCTGATGGTTATTCACCACGTATGCAGATGTACCTATGGGACAGCAAAGACGCAATTGTTGGTGAGCATTTTGGTGTAACAGTTACATCAGACAATTCGGTAGGGCTACTTGAATCAACTCAACGTTCTAGCTTTGGCCAAGGCCAATTTGAGGTTTCAGGCTCAGTAGTTCGTATTGACGATGCAACAGATCCTGTTACAGATGGTTGTGAGGCGACATCAAATGCAGCTGCAATAGCAGGTAACATTGCAATAATAGATCGTGGTGCTTGTGCATTCACACAAAAAGTGAAACACGCTCAAGATGCTGGCGCTATTGCTGTACTGATTGCTAATAACTCCGGTACGACAGAGCCAGCCCCAATGGGAGGTAGTGACGATTCAGTTAAGATCCCAAGCATGGGTCTATCTCTAAATGATGGTGCTCAAATCTACGCTCTACTCGATGCTGGTGAAGATGTATCTGTATCGATGTTCAACCAGAAGCCGTATAAAGCCAGCTCTTGGGACAATGCTATCGTTGCTCATGAGTGGGGACATTATATCTCTAATCGCCTGGTCGGTAACTCTTCAGGTTTAATCAACCAACAGGGTCGCTCTATGGGTGAAGGTTGGGGTGACTTCCACGCATTACTATTAGTTTCTGAAGCTGATGATGCCAAGCTTGAAGGTAACGAACTGTTCCAGAAAGCCTATGCAGCAGTATCTTACGTTGGCTCTTTCTATACAGGTATTCGTAATTACCCCTACAGTACCGATATGACTGTCAACCCACTGACATTTGCAAACGTTGAACTAGGAAATGGTACAGGCGCTGACCGTTATGGTAATGCTGAAGTACATGATGCTGGTGAGCCATGGGCAGCAATGCTATGGGATAGCTACGCAGCATTGATTAACGATGAGCGTCATTCATTTGAAGAAGCCCGCAGCTTAATGATGGATTACCTTGTTGCTGGATATAAAATGACGCCTATAGCGCCAACTTATACAGAGGCTCGTGACGCAATTCTTGCTGCAGCTTACGCAAATGACATTAAAGATTACGATCTCATGCTGGCTGCTTTTGCTCGCCGAGGTATGGGACTTGGCGCTGTGTCTCCTGAGCGTTTCGATACCAAGCATGCTGGTGTTGTTGAGTCTTATGAAACCAAACTAGCGACATTCACTGTATCGGATCATTCTATTGATACTGATTACGAAGGGATGACGGTTGGTTATTGCTCGAAAGATGGCATCTTGGATAAAGGCGAAACAGGTACAGTATCTTTTACCGTAGCTAATAAAGGAAGCGAAGCCTTCGAAAGTATTGAGGCAGAGATAAAAGTCACGAGTGGCCACGATGTGACATTTGCTAACGAAGGTAAAATATCCTTCTCAGCTGTACCACTATTTGGCGAAGCAACAAGCTCTCCAATTGAGTTTACGCTTAACGAAGCAGGTATCGCTGATGAAGTCACTTTCGAGCTTTCATTTCCTGAGTTAGATGAAGAAGTGAAAGCAAGTGATTACACTCTTTCAACAGTTGTTAATATGGACTTCGCTAGCAAAGATATTGACGCGAACATGTCAACAAGTGATATGGAAGATTACTCTGGTTTAGTGGACTTCCAAGAAGTTGTTTTAAGTGGCGGTGAACTAGCTAATAACACGGCTTCACTAGATGGTCGTTATGCTGATTACTTCCCAGTGGATACTCAATATCTATATATTGCTAACAATGGCTTTGCATCAGATGTTGCATATGAAACCAAGCCTTTCACCGTTGGCTATGGTGGCGATTTCAGTGTTAGTTGGTTCCAGTACTATGAAATCGAAGAAGCCTATGATGGTGGTGTCGTTGAGATCCGCGTCAACGGTGGAGACTGGGTTGACGTCACAGAAATGGGTGGATACTTTAGTGGTGCAGGTTATGCTGGTGAACTCGCAAATCTCCTTCCTGGAAGAGAAGCATTTACCGGTGACATTGCGTGGCCAGGTGAAACTGAATCAGTTAACTTTGGCACTTCGTTAAATGGTAACCAAGTACAATTCCGCTTCCGTATCGTAACTGATACCAATACGAATTCGTTCGGTTGGATTGTTGATAATGTAACCTTCAGCAATATAACGTCAAATGTCTTCAATGAGCAAATTGCCGGCGATGTGAATGCTTGTGAAAACCGTCTTCCAACAGTCAAAGCTAAAGCAAGTGCAACACTTGTTAAAGAAGGAGATGTGGTTACATTATCAGCTACAGCGATTGATCCAAACGCGGATGATACTTTAACTTACTCATGGGTGCAGGACTCGGGTCCAGCCGTAACAATTACTGGGGCCAATACAAAAGAAGCCAACTTCGTTACTCCTAAGCTCGATCCTAAGCAGGCGATGAACTTTACCGTAACGGTAAATGATGGTACTTCTAATGTGACTAGCTCTGTTAAAGTAAGTTTTGCAGCAGTGCCTAAGGTCGAGACAAGTAGCAGTGGGGGTTCTTTAGGTTGGTTATCTCTATTACTTGTGCCATTTGCAGCTTTCCGTCGCCGTAAGTAGTATGAAGGTGTAATATAGACAGCAATTAAATCTACACCAAAAAAGCCATAACAACGTTATGGCTTTTTTAATTCTATTTGCCAACTACAACTAATATTTTTCAGTGTTATCTAAAGGGCTATAATCGATCTCGATTTCGACTCGTGAGAAATTATCATTATTGAGTAAATTTAAATACAGTGCATATAAGTTTGCTTGAGCTTTTAAAGGTGTTAATCGGTAGGTATTTTTAGCAATTTTATTGACTCGATAATCAGAAGATAACTGACCTGCTTCTTTCGTTGTTATAATAACAAAACTCCCTTTCAAGACTCCACCTTCAGACATAATAAGACTAGAAACAGGACTACCCTTTATTAAAACATCAGCATTAGAGGTAAATTTCATATCATTTAATCTATAGCTATATGTTTTAGAAAAAGTCAGACTATCTTTAACCGCTCCGGACTTCTTAGTTCTGCTAATAGCCTCTTGTTGCTCAGTATTAATCGTCGAAACACTCGTTCCCATAGGCGTGCTTTTTGCTGTATTTGCATAATTGATTTTATCACTCGAACACGAAGCTGTAAGTATTAGTAAGGTACTCAACATCGCTTTTTTCATAATATCACCTATGTTTTGTCAGTATAGTCAACGTAAACATAATCGTAACATTTGTAGAAGACTAGTGTCTTCTCGAGAAGATATTTAATCAAATCTCAAACACTTGCGTCATCACCTTATACAACTCAGTTCCCTGATAAACAGATGCTGAGGCAAAATGTAAAATCGGAACACAATCCAGGCTCAGACACAGTGGGGTCAACACCCGCTCACTGCCATAAAGATCCAGACGAAGAATATTTGCCAGCGGGCTTCCAGCCTCAAGGGGCTCACCCAACTTTGCCAGATACTCCACCATTCCTCCCATGGGGGCGTGGTATTTCTTATAATTTTTAAGATAACAGGCATAGCGTAGCATTTTTTGAGGCTCAACTTTTTGGGCGATAACACCTCGGGAACTCAGATAAGCTAAAATCCCTTTAGCATCGACAAGGGCATCCTCGAGATTAATGTACTCCTGAGGCCCCAACTCCAGAGTAAAAGCTGACACCGGTACCTTACATCCCCGACCAATCGAGTTCATATAGTCAGTTAACTGCCACCAAGGACAAAAAACAGATTCGTCCATGGCGCCACCAAACTCGTTGGGAATAAGTAAGGTATAGGGTATAGAGAAAAGTGACGCAGCCTTGGTATCATATTCAGGACAATAGAGGTGTTTGCACGACTTAGGCCCTGTGTGCAGATCTAACACTATATCAGCCTGATGTGCCATCAACTGCAGACTAACGGCCTGCCTATGCCCGGAAGTCACTCCCCACCCATCGGACAGGCGCTGATGACAACTCTCCACCAGCATCTGTCTGAAACGAACAAAGATCTCTTTGTCACTGAACTGACGGTGCGCTTCATACCAGGCGGCAATATCCAGCTTATGATCCAGATACTCCCTATTCCAATTCACACCTGTAATAGGATCGAAACGACCTAAGGTAAATTCGCCGCTCTTTTGATTGATACCCAGAGGGTTCGCCAAAGGGACAAGTGTAATATCTCCACATAAGGTATACCCTTTCAACAGCTGCATCAGCTGATAAATAACGGCATTCCCCTGCACCTCAGCGCCGTGAACATTCGCTTGAATATAAACGCTCGGTGCCGTTGCTATTTCAGCCTTTAAACTGAATATGGGAACCGTAAGATCTTGGCCTGTAGCTAATTCACCTATCTTAAGCGACGATTGGCTAACGCTCATTATTTATCCTTTAACAACTATATTCTCTATAACCAATGGCTCAAAACTTTAATTTTCGACGCAATTACTCTCGAAACACAGGTTCGAAACAAGTGCTCTGGAAACTATTGTTCGAATAGGTTCTTATGAAGCGCACTCACAACTTGAGCTGCTTCAGATTCTGACACTAGCACACAGAGGTTATGCGGGCTGGCCCCCTGACAGATCATGCGGACATTATGGGGCTCTAACACTTCAAACACCCGGCGACAAACACCTGGGGTAGAAGCAATCTTATTACCTACAATGGCCACTAATGCCAAATCATCTTCGACTCGAACGCGGCAATGTTGTGACAACTCTTGCAATAGAGCTTCACTCAACAGACCATTTCCAGCCGAATCTGAGCCCGTCTTATCTAACGTCAAGGAGACATTCACCTCAGAGGTCGTGATCAGATCGACACTGATCTTGTGTCTTGCCAGAGTGGCGAATGTTTCAGCCAAAAAACCCTGAGCATGAAGCATCTGCAGGCTGTGGAGGTTGAGTAATGTTTGATCACGACGAACCGCTACGGCCCTGTAAACCGGCTCGTCTTCAACTTGATGGCGGATCCAGGTGCCGCCTCTTTCAGGTTCACGGCTTGAACCGACGAACACCTGAATTTTCTGCCTTACGGCTGGTAAAATTGTCGCGGGGTGCAACACCTTTGCACCAAAGGTTGCCATTTCTGCGGCCTCATTAAAGCTGATTTCAGCAATGGGGCTGGCATTAGGTGCCAGTCGGGGGTCGGTCGTGTAGATCCCCGCCACATCGGTCCAAATTTCCACAGCTGTCGCTTTTAGAGCCTCTGCCAATAATGCCGCTGAATAATCACTGCCACCACGACCTAATGTTGTCGTACTGCCATTTTCATCAGCGCCTATAAAGCCTTGCGTCACGATACGCTGCGAGCTTAATAGTGGGGCTAAATGCTTACCGGCGAGGTCGGCAACTAGCTCAATTTGAGGTTCTGCCCGCCCGAAGTGACTATCTGTTCGCATCACCTGACGGACATCGAATGCGCTGGCCGCCTCTCCTTTCTCTCTGAGTACCGCAGCAAACAGAGCCGATGAACACTGCTCACCTTGAGCGAGTAACTCATCCATTGTCGCTTTGTTTCTGTTACGACTGAGTTCCTCACTGAGCGATGAGATACGGCTAAGTACAGTATCTAATCTTGCGGCAACATCTTGAGGACTGCCCAAAGCGTCGAGAATTTGATATTGAATATGAGCAATTTTCTTAATGAGCTGCATGCTACGCTCATCGGTAGTTTGCTCTTGGGTCAACTCAACAAGAAGGTTGGTAACGCCACTGGATGCGCTGACGACGACAACACGAGTATCAGGGTTTGCAAGAATAATATCGGCACAGCGACTCATCGCAGGATAATCTGCGACAGAGGTTCCACCAAACTTAGCAACAATAAGGGACATTACACGGCCTCCACAGAAAGTAGACTCAGGCCAGACAAGCAAGGATATAAAATTAACATGATTACGCTCCGAACATCATTCGTTCGAAGAGCCTGGTGCAAAGATTACGCACCCCAAAGAGGGGAAATGACGATCATCACCAGAAGCTCTCCACCAATAAACAGGTGACAATCGATGGGATTCAGCCCGAACGACCGATATTGTATTAATCCAAACATACCAATATCTCGGCGCTAATCTCCCTCATAAGTCGTCATCAGAGTTTGGCCTCTTCAAACTTACTACCTAGTTAACGCTCCTCTTCTGTACCTAATCCCGAGCACTTTATTGAGTGTCAGAAGAAGGAGGTTAAAAATTATCAAATTTTGACCAATTAAGTCAATCAATAAAGATGTCAAAGTAGTAAAGAAAGAAAGAACCGCCTTCTACTCAGGTATATTTGCCGATATCCGAAGCTCTCTTTAACCTTCAATCAAAGTCAGGTAACTCGTTAACCAAACGCACCCGGGAAGAGAATGGACCGATCTCCACCTCTTTCCGCTCACTCTCAGATAAAAGGCAGGGGATCAGTTGAAGATTATCGTGTTCAACGAAGTAGATCGCATTTTGATTGAATTGACAACCGAGTCGTATTGCAGATGCCTTATCTATCGAAACAGCCCAACTCTTCTCCATGTGACAACGATCGGCGGAGGCACCAATCATGGCACGATAGGGTCTATGCAATTGCTGAATTTCGAATTGAAGCTGTCTGTCGAGAAGACGGTTTTGACTGGCTGAGAGAAGCTGGCCTTTTGGGTTATGTGCGGTAATTATTGCAAATGTAAGTTCAGAGGATAATGCTTGTGTAAAAAGAAACTCGGCTTCTTGATAGCATTGCCACTGGCTGTTTGACTCACTCATCTGGATCATGTTCCCCAATTTGATTCAGAAGATTATAGCAAATCCAATATATCTTCCCAGTCGCGTGACGCAGATCACGCTCCATTATTTTTGCGTTACTAGTAAAATCAGCACCTTACAAACCCACATGTGACTTAGATCATATCCACAGGTAATTTTGTTAACATTTCATTTGTTAACAAATGCCTAAAACGAGTACAATAGTCTCTGTTGATTCGCTTACCATCGCTAAAAGGTAAGAAGCTTTTTGTTACAAATAGATCTGACAGTGAACAAAGAGTTAGCCAGATTTCTGTATAAAATGTGAACTGAATTGAGTTTCACATCTTAACTTCAAATAAATTTAATTCTAGGGGAACTAATTTCCGCTATTGTTAATCGAAGTGGATACAGCTCGCGTTACATTTATTGAGATACACATACTTTACTAATCATGGAAGCGTGTTGCTGTTTCAGGCCAGTTTTGAAAGCACCTATACCAGACAGTAAATAGTCAACATGACAAGTTCGAGCGTTATTATCGCCAAGATAGTCCGCGCTCATGGTTAGAACAGATTTGAACAAATTAGGTAAATTAATATGCAAAACCCGCACATTCTGATCGTTGAAGATGAAGCAGTTACCCGGAACACGCTAAGAAGTATTTTCGAGGCAGAAGGATATGTGGTAACTGAAGCCAATGATGGCGCAGAAATGCATAAAGCCATGCAGGAAAACAAAATCAATTTGGTTGTTATGGATATCAACCTTCCTGGTAAAAACGGTCTTTTGTTAGCACGTGAACTTCGTGAAATCAATAACATTGGTCTGATCTTCCTTACGGGTCGTGACAATGAAGTTGATAAAATTTTGGGTCTGGAGATTGGTGCTGATGATTACATCACTAAGCTATTCAACCCACGTGAGCTGACTATTCGTGCACGTAACCTGTTGACTCGCGTTAACAGTACTGGTGCCGAGTCTGAAGAGAAGAGTGCCGTTGAGTACTATCGCTTCAACGGTTGGAGCCTTGAGATTAACAGCCGCTCTTTAGTTAGCCCACAGGGTGAATCTTACAAGCTGCCACGTAGTGAATTCCGCGCTATGCTGCACTTCGTTGAGAACCCAGGTAAGATCCTAAGCCGTGCAGACCTTCTGATGAAGATGACTGGCCGCGAGCTTAAGCCACATGACCGTACTGTCGATGTTACTATTCGTCGTATCCGTAAGCACTTCGAAAGCTTACCTGATACGCCAGAAATCATCGCAACGATCCACGGTGAAGGTTATCGTTTCTGCGGTAACTTAGAAGAAGCATAAAAGGAAAAGCATAAAGCTAGCGCTTATCTTGCTATTCAATAAAAAAAGCCAGTCTTACGACTGGCTTTTTTGTGTCCGGAACACTTATGCCAATTTGCCAGGGATGGCAGTAAATTGGCTTTATGTCTGGAACATTTATGAAGATTTACCATGGACGGTATAAAATCTTCTTTGTGTCTGAAAAATTGATGAAAGTTCGAAAAGCAGAGACGACAGCCTTCGGCCTATCGCTTCGCGGACGGCTACGCTTTAATCGGAAAAGACAAAGCTACACAACCATTCGACACAATCCTTTCCTATAGCCAGCAACGCTGACACCGATTAACTCACGCAGTGAGTGTCATCTTAGATTCTACAGCCAGCAATGCTCGCATCAATTAACTCACTTAGTGAGTGTCATCTTTGGTTCTACAGCCAGCAACGCTGATGTCAATTAGCTCACGTAGTGAGCGTCCAGGGTTCTAGAGCCTAGAACCCATTGACTCCTTCTACTTCAACTCTCTTTCCAGAAAGTTTGCCAGTGAGCGATACAGGTGTGTTCTGACTTTTTCACCACGCATCGAGTGCTTCGAGCCCGGATAATCGATCATCTGAAACAACTTACCTTCATCCTGCAGCGCCTTATAAACCTTAGTACTGTTCTCGAAAAGCACGTTATCATCTGCCATACCGTGGTACATCAACAAACCCGATTGATAGTTCTTCACATAGGGAAGGACACTACTGGCTTCATAACCTTTAGCATTCTTTTCGGGATGTCCAAGGTAGCGCTCGGTATAATGGGTGTCATAAAGCGCCCAGTCAGTCACCGGCGCACCGGAGATGGCCGCCTTAAAATAATCCGGAGCCTTAAATAACCCCATCAGGGCCATGTAGCCACCGTAGCTATGTCCATAAAGCGCGATATTATCACCATCTACATATGGCAGTGTTCTTAAAAAGTCCACACCGGCTTTTTGGTCGTTAACTTCCGCCTCTCCCAGGTGTTTATAGATCACATGCTCAAATCGGGTGCCGCGATGTGCTGAACCACGATTATCGAGTTGAAATACCATAAAACCTTGTTGAAGCAAATACTGAGTAAAGTAATCATGTTCGCTCCAACTGTTCACAACCAGCTGAGCATGAGGACCGCCATAGACTCGCACGACCACAGGGTACTTGTTATCTTTGCTGAAGTTTATTGGTTTAAACAGGCGATACTGAAGTGATTGACCATCCTCGGCCTCAACCAGCCCGAACTCAGGTACTTGCCACAATCCCAGATACTCATTGAGTGGGTGAGTCGAATCCAACTTATTCTGTTCAACCCAGGCAAGATGCTGACCCTTATCGCCGTGTAAACTGACTTGGGGTGGCTGCACTAAAGAGCTGAAATAATCCAGATATACAGCCTCCTTCTCGGCAAAAACCGGTGAGTGCATACCCCGGCGTTGACTGACTCCTTCAATTTCACCGCCCGTTAGCGCTACACGATAAAGGTGTTGTTCAACGGCTGTATCTTTACGGCCGGTGAAATAGATCCAACCAGCTTTCTCGTCGATAAACTCAACCGTATCAACAACCCAGTCACCCGAAGTCAGCTGTTTCTTTACCTCGCCATCTAAACTGATGAGATAAAGATGGTTGAAACCATCACGTTCTGATGCCCAGATAAAGCTCTCCTGCAGCTTCAAGAAGTGAAGATCATTGTTGAGGTTTACCCAGGCATCACTTCGCTCTTCGACCAGGTTTTTAGACTTATCTGTTTGCTCGATATCTACGACTCGAAGATCCAGCACCTGCTGGTTACGGCTCTGCCATTGGTATGAGAGCCGCTTACTGTCGGGTAACCATTTCACCCTGGGCAGATATATATCTTGCTCTTTTCCAAGTTCTACCCAACTAACTTTTTTGTCAGCCAGTTTAATCACGGCCAATGAAATTTTGACGTTATTCTTGCCGGCATAGGGGTAGCGTTGCTCGGTGAGCTTGATGCCATCGGCATAGATTTCGTTACGCGTAACCAGCTCAACATCGGACTCGTCGATTCGGGTATAGGCAATTGCACTCTCATCCGGCGACCACCAATAGCCGGTCATTCTGTCCATCTCTTCCTGAGCAACGAACTCAGCCATGGCGTTCTTAATCGGGCCGCCGCCGTCTGTTGTCATAGCCGTCACAGTCATATCTTTCAAGGATAAAACATAGAGGTTTTGATCACGTACGAAGGAGACATACTTCCCTTTTGGAGATAGACGAGCGTCGGTAGCAAACCCCTCTCCAGTAGGCAGGAGTGTCACCTTGTTATCGCTCAGAGAGTAGTAATATAGGACCCCGGATGCTGGAATTAATATTGCCTGACTATCATCGGACCAAAAATATTCCATGATACCCTGGCCGTAAAGTCGTTGTCGCTCACGCCTTGCCTTCTCCTCATCGGAGAGCTCGCCTATAGTTAACTTATCGGCATCGAGCAAGATAGATTGCTTGCCGGACTCGACATTCATCTGCCATAAGTCATAAAAATGCTGATTATCCTTGCGCCCGGCTAAATAGGTCACTCTTTTGCCATCGGGAGATAATATTAACCCTCGGGGACTCGTCCCCGTTAAGGCTGGTGAGGCATACATACGCTCGATTGACAGTGTGTTCTTACCCGCTTTCGAGAGTGTTTCCAGCATATCACCGCTGACTATGCCTTGATTGACTTCAGCTTGAGATAGCTGATTCGGGCTTGCAATAACTTGGGGGGATAGAAGCATAGGCACCGCCATAAGAGCTGAGGTTATCCATGTTTTTGTCATTATTATTTCCTGGACTTAATACTGTTGAATCAATAAATTCACATGTTCGAATTTGTGATAAATGAACATAAATAGTGCCCGTCATTGTGCACTAAAGTCTGATAAAACAAAAACAGTCGTTATTTGCTGCACATTTGCCCCGTACCTACGCTGAAAAAAGGTTCGATCTCAGGTATGATCCGCACAAATAAAAGTTTACCGACCTCAACTCGAACCAAAACTCGAAATTGTCATAGGAAATAACATGCAGACCTTGGCCCAAAACCTGACGTCACAAGGGGTAAATGCCTCTCTGACTCAGCTTATTCATACCTTAGCTAACACCTCCAAAGAGATCAGTCATGCCGTACGCCACGGCGCGCTTGCCGGTGTACTCGGTGCGACTGAGCAAGAAAATGTTCAAGGTGAGACACAGAAAAAACTCGACGTTATCACCAACGATATGCTCAAAGATGCATTAAAGGGCGATAACACAGTTCGCGGTCTGGCATCGGAAGAGGAAGATTATATTGTCGAAGTCGGTGATAAGGGCGAATATCTGGTCTGTTTCGATCCGCTCGACGGATCATCGAACATAGATATTAACTCGTTAGTGGGAACGATTTTTTCAGTACTTCCAGCCCCAACTGGTGAGCTATCCGAATCCAGCTTCCTGCAAGCGGGCCGTCAGCAAGTCGCCGCGGGCTACGTGCTTTATGGTCCATCGACCATGTTGGCCTTAACCACAGGGAATGGTGTACAACTTTTCACCTTAAACCCTGAAACCAATGAGTACTTGCTAACCACTGAAGCGATGAGTATCAGTAAAGATACGGGTGAGTTTGCCATCAATATGTCTAACCAGCGTTTCTGGGAAGCACCGATGCAGACTTACATCAGCGATCTACTGCTTGGCACTATTGGTCCGAGAGAAAAAGCCTTCAACATGCGCTGGATAGCTGCCATGGTCGGCGATGTTCACCGCGTCCTTTCACGTGGCGGTATCTTCACCTACCCGACAGACAACAAAAATCCGCAGAAGCCATACAAACTAAGATTGATGTATGAAGCAAACCCTATGTCATTCCTGGTCGAACAAGCTGGCGGTAAGGCATCTACAGGCTATGAAACCATAATGGATATCCAACCAAGTGAGATCCACCAGCGTGTGGCCGTCATCTTAGGTTCGGCTAATGAAGTCGATGCCTGCCTGAACTATCATGGTTTAGATTACAGCGAAGAGCCTCAGCTATAAGCTATAAGCTATAAGCTATAAGCAAAGTAACAAAAAAGGAGCCCGTTGTGGCTCCTTTTTTATGGCTAATTTATGACAATGATTAGCTCGCGTTAGCTTGCACTCGCATTAACTTGCATTAACTTGCATTAGTACTCTCAAAGATCTTATCCGCTGAGGCCGCCACAAAGCCTGTGTAAAGCTCTCCATCGGACTTAGGATAGCGTAAGGCAAACTCATAGAAACAGCTTGGGATCTCTTTCTGAGTGTCTTTAAAGCTTACCTCTATCTTATCTGCCATAGTCGAAGACTGTTCAAGCAAAACTTCTGCTGAACCTTTAACCTCACCACCGGCAGAGTTAAGGACAAAATCTCCCTTCTTAAGTGTTTCATTAACATCTAAAATGCTGGTATATCCAGGTAGATGATTAATTGATACTGTAAAGTGATTGGCACGGTAGCCAAATGCGGCTACCCAAGCAGCGTATTCACTCTCTGCAAGCAAGGTTTCGTAGGTGGTGTAATCCAGCTCCCAATGACGACCTGAATAGAGGAAGTTATCGGCTCTTGTGGCTGAACTCTCGATTTGAGTGACTAACCCTTTGATGATTGTCTGCAACTCATCACTAAACTCTTCAACGAGAAGCTCAGAGATAAATACTTTTGGTTGAGTAGCATCCGGATGTTCAAAATGCTTGGCTTTAAGCTTCTTTGCTTCGAAATTGTAATCGCCACAATCTACATAACCTAAGGCTTCGAAATGAGCGGACAATACCGCCAAATTAACCTTTTCAATATTGAAAGTTCGTAGGGCAATATGGTCGTTAATAATGGTGTCACCCTTGGACAATAATTGATGAACCTTAGCCGCCGAAGGCGTCATTTCAACATAATCATTCCAAAGAGATTCAAAAAGCTTATTAATATCTGTGTGCATCAATTTCTTCCTTTAGGGCATCGTGTCGCTAATCGCAAACTGTGCGGGCGAAGTCTTTTATTTTTTTCACGAGAGGTCTTTTATTACTTTCACAAAAAGTCTTTTATTATTTTCACGAGATAATCGGGCGAGAGTGGAGGCGTATTCTTTTCTACGTCTCTTAAAAAGCGGGAAATATCATAAGGATATTTCCCACCAAATTTTAATGACTGAACGTCCTAGTACTTAAATGCTCAAACCAGGACTCAAATTAGCGGGAAGGCTAACTTCGTCCGCTTCAACAGAAGCAACCGGATAAGCACAGTAGTCGGCAGCATAGAATGCGCTCGCTCTATGGTTACCCGATGCGCCTACGCCACCGAAGGGAGCCGCACCAGATGCACCAGTGATCTGCTTATTCCAGTTAACAATCCCGGCACGAATACGCGCAAGGAAATACTCATAATCGTCACGATTATCGGCAAGGATCCCGGCAGAAAGTCCGTAGCGGGTATTGTTAGCTAACTTGATCGCCTCATCGAAGTCGGTATAGCGAACAACTTGCAACAGAGGACCGAAGTACTCCTCATCAGGCAGTTCGATAACCTGAGTTACATCGATTAACCCCGGAGATACCAGGCCAGTTCCCGGCTCAACATGGGTTAACTCAACTAATGAAGTTCCGCCTAAGTTCACCAGGTTACGTTGAGCTTCCACCATTCCCTTAGCGGCAGTCTCTGAGATCATTGACCCCATAAACGGCTGTGGCTGAGCGTTCCATGCCCCAACCGCAATACGCTTAATGGCATCGGTGAGTTGAGCCAGTAAAGCATCGCCCTCTGCACCTTTCTCCACATACAAACGACGCGCACAGGTACAACGTTGACCGGAGGAGATGTATGCAGACTGAATAATGTCGTGCACCGCCGCCTTACTGTCTTTAACGCCTTTGATTATGAGAGGGTTATTCCCTCCCATCTCTAATGCCAGAATCTTTCCGGGATCGCCTGCATACTGTTGATGCAAGATGTGCCCGGTGCGAGAGCTTCCGGTAAAGAACAAACCATCGATCTGAGGGTGAGATGCCAGCGCTTTTCCGGTTTCAACTTCGCCTTGTACTAAGTTGATAACGCCGGCAGGCAGTCCAGCCTTCTCCCAAAGCTTCAACATCAACTCGGCAACTTTAGGGGTTAACTCAGATGGTTTGAAAACGACTGTATTACCCGCAAGCAGTGCCGGCACTATATGACCATTAGGCAGGTGACCCGGGAAGTTATAAGGACCGAAAACGGCAACGACACCATGGGGCTTATGACGAAGGACAGCGCGTCCTGCAGGCGTATCATTCTCTGATGTGCCTGTGCGCTTATTGTAAGCTGCCACAGACAAGCCAATCTTACCAATCATGGCACCCGCTTCGGTCGCCGTTTCCCACTGTGGCTTGCCGGTCTCCTGAGCGATCACTTCGGCTATCTCAGCTTTATTTTCTTCTAACTGGGCACGGTACGCCTCTACAATCGCAAGGCGTCCCTCGAAACCTAACATAAACCAATCAAACTGCGCGTCACGTGCCGCTTCAACTGCGGTATTAACCTGATCGGGCGTCGCTGTTTGACTGTTCCAGATAACGTCATTATTTGCTGGGTTTTTTGAAGTCACTTCGTGACCTAGACCGGCAACCCACTGGCCTTTAATAAATTGAGTCATATTTATTCCTACAAAGCTAAGACACGGATCTCATCACCTTGCTCGAGCAGTAAACCTGCAGCGAGTTCAGGAGAGATCGTCACTTCATTACAGCCTTCTGTCAGCAGAAGTGCAGCAGAGGTAGCACGGTAATTAGCTAATTGAGTATTTGAGATAATAAAGTTGGTATCAGATTCGGGCGCATCGCCAATATTCACGGTCAATAAGCGGCTCTCTCTGACGGAACGAATATCGCTGAGATTACACTCAACAGTCGGACCACCATCGAAAATATCGACATACCCTCGGCACCTGAATCCTTCGGCTTGTAGCAAGTTAAGCGCGGGGCGCGTATTAGCGTGTACTTCACCGATAACTTTTTGGGCTTCTTCCGGTAATAAACAAACGTACACGGCATTCTTTGGCATCATTTCGGCCATAAATGCTTTCTGTCCAAGTCCGGAAAGATAGTCGGCTTCGACAAAATCGATACCTAAGAAGTGCTTCTGTAACCAATCATAAAATGGCGAATTACCATTTTCGTCACTCTCGCCACGCATCTCAGCAATCACAGTTTCACCGAATCGCTGCGCGTGCTGAGCTAAAAACAGAAAACGACTGCGTGACAGCATTCTACCGTTATTGTTCTTTCGATATGAGCTACGCAAGAAAAGCGTACACAGCTCAGCTGCACCGGTGTAATCATGGCACAGGGTCAAGGTTTCAACTTCATTTCTCACATCGATCTGTTCTGAGTAATAGACTTCGGTCCCTAATCGATAGTGGTAAAACGCATCTTCCATTCCAACGGCCGCCTCGAGACCACAAGTACCGACGACTTCGCCGGTATCTGTATCTTCGAGCACCATCAGGTAACCTTCATCGAATGGTTTATCGACCTGCTTTTGAAATGAAGCTTCTACGCGGGCAATTTTCTTTCTTAGTAGATCTTCATTGACAGGCAATGATGTAAACCCATGTCCGGATTCTTCAGCTATTTGATAAAGCGCTTCAAAGTCGCTGGATCGGATAGGACGTATAATTAACATCTCAGGATCTCCTCACTTTCACTCGTCGCTTAACGATCCCTATCCATTCTAAGACAAGCAGATCACAGTTAAGGTTCAAGTATTCCAAATGACAAAAAAAAGAGTGCTTGATAAGAATCAGCACTCTTTCATGTCATCTAGGCCGCAACGACTTTAGCAACTGCACGCTCAAAACGTGCTAAACCTTCGGCGATGTCGGCTTCGGGAATAACCAGAGAGGGAGTGAAACGAACAACGTTTGCCCCTGCGATTAGGCTCATCAGTCCTTCGCTTACTGAAGCAACCAGGAACTCCTTAGCACGTCCCTGATATTTATCATTGAGCACAGCCCCTAAAAGAAGACCTTGGCCACGCACCTCTGAGAATACTTCATACTTCTCATTGATTTTGTTCAGACCATCTTTTATCAACTGCTCACGCATCTTAACCCCATCGAGAACTTCAGGAGTATTGACCACATCGAGCACGGCATTACCGACGGCACATGCCAATGGGTTACCACCATAAGTCGAACCATGAGTACCAATCTTAAGGTGATCGGCAATCTCTTTAGTGGTCAACATAGCCGCTATCGGGAATCCACCACCAAGAGCCTTAGCCGTTGTCAGTACATCAGGGACGACATCTGAGCGCATATAGGCATATAGCTCACCCAAACGACCAACACCGGTTTGAACTTCATCGAATACAAGCAGGGCGTTGTGCTTATCACACAAAGCACGAACAGCTTTGAGGAATTCAGGGTCTGCATCGATGATACCGCCTTCACCTTGAAGCGGCTCCATCATAATGGCGCAAGTCTTATCTGAGATCACAGCTTCAAGAGCGGCAATATCATTGAATGGTACATGAGTAATGCTCTGTGGCTTAGGACCGAAGCCATCTGAATATGCCGCTTGGCCACCAACACTAACGGTGAAGAAAGTACGACCATGGAACGCCTTATCGAAAGCGATGATTTGATCTTTCTCGGCACCAAACTTATCCATAGCATAACGACGAACCAGTTTAAGTGCCGCTTCGTTAGCTTCTGCGCCCGAGTTAGCAAAGTACACTCGATCTGCAAATGTAGCGTTAACCAGTTTTGTTGCAAGTTCAAGAGCTGGTTCATTGGTCATTACATTTGAAAGGTGCCATAGTTTCTCACCTTGTTCTTTCAATGCACCAACCAGTGCCGGATGACAGTGACCTAAACAATTTACTGCTATACCACCGGCAAAATCGATAAACTCATTACCCTCTTGATCCCAAACTCGGCTACCTTCTCCACGAACAGGAATTACTGCCGAAGGCGCATAGTTAGGCACCATCACTTCATCAAATTGGGCTCTTGTCAGGGTGTTGTTTACGCTCATACCTTCTCTTCCTTTATTATTGTTAATGGCTCTGAAAGCCACTACTTCCCGCCTTTTATCGTTATCAAAAGTCTTGATGGCGGTGATTGTTTAGATTGCTTAAGTGACATTAATAACGAAAATGTGATCAAAATACCAGTTTCTTACACTCAAGTAGGAGCATCAGCGCACATTTAATGCATAAAGAGTTGAGTTTAAGAATTATACAAGCGTTTATAGCGGGGGTTTTGAGCATAATTAGTCATAAAAAAAGTTACTCGAGGCCAATACGGCTAAGTATGCACAGCATGTGCATATAAAACCGCATAAAAGACCCGCTGAAAATGAAATTGACTGCTTTTAAATGACCTGAAGTTCACTTGAACACAGCTAAACCCAAAAGCCGTTCACAAAAATTATGGCGGCTTTTTATAAAATGAAAAGACAAAGATGAGGGAAAAACAAAATGGGGAGGGGGAGCCTAAATAATATCTAATTTACGATAGTTTTGGCCTTTTAAACGAATTACCTCCTGTTCAGAGAGCTCATAATAATCAAACATTATACGTTTTTCCTGAGGCGTGATCTGACGCATCTCCTCCAGCAGAACTATTTTGGCAAAGCAGTTCGCTCGGGCTACCATAGCCGCATCGTCAGACAGTTCTTTATAGCTCAGATTATTATCGAGTTCGGCTAAGACTTTGGCCATAGCACTGTCTTTAAAATTTAATTGCTGAAGAAGTTGCCAATTAAGTGAGCTTCCATGCTTCAGAACCAGGTTATATACCTTTTCCGCGGGAAACTCGGTTGCCACAACTGCATCATAAAGTTCTTTATCCCGGCTATCGCTGGCTTCACGGAGCCACTCTCCCCATGTTTTCTCAAACAAGGTTGCGCTATTCTTAAGCACTACAGACGCACCAAGCTGGCTTAATAGGGTGCAGGTATAAACGAATGAGCAGCCCTTACCGTGGAGCTTAGCTAATGCTTGGGCAGCAATAGCACTCACAACCGAGTAACGCCATAATTTTCTGGTAGTCCACAGCAGATTTGCATGACCTGAAGGTAACCAGTTTCGCAAACAAAAGTAAGGTACCAATAATCTGAGATTTTCTCCCCCAATAAAGTTAACCACTAACTTTATATCGGTAACTTTAACATCGGAACGTTGTGGCCGACGATGCCTGAAAGAGGGGCTATTGACAATATTAAGCAGATCTCTGGCTAGCCATGCCTGTTCGGTAATAAGAGGGCTAAGACGGTTAATATCGAGGTTTTTACGCTGTAAAAGTTCCAGGATAAGAAGCTGATTTTCATTTATTCCCGAGTAGGTCAATATCGAGTCGGGCGATGCCAACTGATGTCCTATCGCATTATTAACGGTATTTATCAGTTGAGTGGAAACCTCTTCAAATACTTGTTTTGCCTGGATCTGTTTTGCCATCCTTTCCAGAATAGCTTCCCTCTCGATAGCAAGCTTACTGGCATCGGCCTCGAGTTCGGCGTCGAGCTCATCATACATAGAACCAGACTTTTGTTTACCAACAATAAGTTGCTGGTATAGCCTATGTTCAATCTCTATGACTTTCCCGGGTCTAACGCCCCCCGCTACCGATATCGCCACTGTCTACATCTCTCCAATCGTTATCTATCTCTATAATTTAGCATAATTTACCTTGAATCCACTGATTATGATGGAGTTTGAACTAAACGCATATCTCAAATGTTGATTTATCACTCGTTTCAATATTCTGGTTTTGTATCCGCTCACACTAATCCTCCCCCCAAATATTCTCGTGGCCCATAAAAAAGGCCTCTATTTAGAGACCTTTCATTAAACAATTAGTGCGTTACTTAAGCTCTTGCTCAAATAACTTATAGATACGACGGTACTCATCTAACCAACTCGAAGGCTGCTTAAACCCGTGAGGCTCTACAGGGTAAATCGCTGTCTCAAACATGGGCTTCTCCAGCTCAATTAAGCGCTGTACCAGACGAACACTGTCCTGGAAGAATACGTTGTCATCCAATACACCACTCATGATAAGAAGTGGTTTTTGCAGCCCCTGAGCATGCTCTATGGGTGAGCTTCGTTCGTAGGCAATCCCGTCAACATCAGGTGTGTTAAGTATATTTGAGGTATAGGGTGCATTATAGTGTGCCCAATCTGTCACAGGACGTAGCGCAGCACCGGCCTGGAAAAGCTCGGGCTCGGTAAACAATGCCATAAAGGTCAGGAAGCCCCCATAAGAGCCACCATAGGTGCCAACTTTACCCGCATCAACATTAGCATTGGCAGCCATCCAGCTGACGCCATCCTTCAAGTCCTCAACTTCCGGGTGCCCCATGTTACGGTAAACAGCAGTACGCCAATCACGTCCATAGCCTTTAGAACCACGATAATCCATATCCAAGACAACATAACCTTTCTGAGTCAGCAGGTTATGGAACATGAACTCTCTGAAGTAACCGGAGAACCCGTAGTGAGCATTTTGCAGGTAGCCTGCTCCATGATTGAAAATCACTGCAGGATACTTTTCGCTTCGACTCTCATCGTAACCTTGAGGAAGATAGACTCTGGCATAGACATCATCGGCGCCATGGGTCGAAGGTACTGCGACCACTTCAGGCGCTTGCCACTGATACTCCTTAAAGGCGTCACTGGTGTATGAAGTCAGTTTCTTGATAGCACCGCCGATAGGTTGAATATATAGCTCTTCAGGTTCAGTTCGACGAGACGCGCTGAGCAGCAGCGAGTTTCCGTCCGGGCTCAAAGTATAATCGAGTTGGCCATCCCACTGAGTTAACTGCTCATCTTTACCTGTCTTAACTGAGACTCGGTAAACGTTATCTATGCCAGGATGCTGCTTATTTGCCTTATAGTAGATAAATTGAGCCTTAGGGCCTAAGGTGATATCGCTTACGACAAACTTGCCTTGAGTGAGGGGCTCGGGCTGCTTGCCCTCTTGCTTAATATAGATATGTGAATAGCCGGTTTCTTCTGAGAGATAGTAAAGATTATTCGTATCAGGCAACCAACCAAATTGATTGAAATTATAGTTAACCCAAGCTTCATCATGCAATCTGTGCTGGGTCTTCATAGCTCCCTTTTTAAGATCCAGTGTAGCTATCCAACGATCTTTATTGTCGACGGCTTCGAGCATGATGGCGACCCGATTTGCAGACTCCTGCCATTGAATGGCACTTTGAGACCAGCCCCAATCCTGCATCAATTGGATCTTACGAGGTGTCCTTTCACTCTTATAAGTTTCGCCTGCTAACTTAGCATTTTCAGACTTAACCTCAGCCAGAACATCTTCATCGAAACCTTCAAGACCTTCGATAGTGATATCCGTTGAACTGTGATTTTGAAGATCGAGTAATACTAAACGCTCCCCCGGTGGATTATCTTCGGCAACACGAGCCCTTGCAGGTACGGCATCAACATAGCCATCTTTACCCAGATAATTCGGCATGATGTCATGTTCACTTCGCCAACTGTAATCCTTATCAATTAGTGACAAGAGCACGAAATTACCATCTGGAGAGAGGCTTAAGTCTGACACCTTCTCTTTATCCCCCAAATACCAGGCTTTTGCAGCAATCGTCGGGTCTAGCTTGCTAAGTTCGTTGCCGTACTCTTCTCTCTTCTTTGCATTAGCCTGCTGCATCGCAACATATTGAATTAACCTATGTTGCTGCTTGGCAATATAGCTAGCTGGAGCCTCTACAGCTTTAGGCTTAACATCCATCTTGATGCTTGCCAGTTGCTCAAACATACCCGAGTCCTGATGAATACGATAAACGGTGCTTCCCTGCCAGAAGGCAATATCACCATTTGTTAGGAATCGTACCCCGTCTACATTGTCATTTTGTCTGGTAAGTTGAATTATCTGACCCGTCGCCAACTCTTTTACGAAGAGGTTACCCTGATATATATAGGCTTTTCGGTTTTTGTTCTTATCAAAAACTCCGGACTCTTGATCGGCACCATGAAGTTGTTCCAGCTTGAGCTGAGTTGCCTCTCCCCCCGACACATTCTGGCGGTAATGGTTTTTTATTGGTGCGCCATGGGCCTGACGAGCAAAGTAGATAGACTGGCTATCATCACTCCAATAGGCACCTTTAGCTAGTATTCCCATCCAATCAGGGTTAGCCATGATCTGATTCAAGGTCAGATCTGCTCCGACCTTAGGAGGTGCTGTGAGTTCTGCTTGTACCTTAGTATGCTTCTCTTGCTTTTGTGCAGCGACAAGACTCTCGCTGTTTGCACAGCCCCCCAATATCGCTATCGCAATTAAACTAAGACCAGAATTACGGATCAGTCCTGTCATTTCCCTTCCTTTATTGTTTTTCAACGAACGTCTATACCGCTGACATGGGCAAGGCACGTTGCTATTATTTTGCGGATATTTATAACACAAATGGAATGACGTTGAATTAGGAATATTTATAAAACTTGTAACAGAGGTTTAAACAAAGATAGAGTTTTAAGATAGCTATTGTATAAAGCAATCGAACCTTCCGGCCCTGAAGCATTGCCTACTAAAGTCGCTTCTATATGGGGAGTATCTGACTGCCTAGGTAAACAGGGCCTCAAACGTTCAAGAAATTTCGTAAAAGCTCATGACCTTGCTCGGTAAGCACAGACTCAGGGTGAAATTGAACCCCATATATAGGCAAGGTGTCATGTCTCATGGCCATGATCTCCATTCCATGTATAGGATCTTGATACCAGGCATCAAGCCTAAAGTGCTCGGGTACCGAGTCTACCAGCAAAGAATGATAGCGCGTCACCGTCAGTGGGTTATTGAGCCCCTGAAACAGGCCGGTTCCAAGATGTTCGATAGCACTCGTTTTCCCATGCATTACCCGCTTAGCACGAATCACATTCGCGCCAAATACTTGTGCGATAGCTTGATGGCCCAGACAGACACCCAATATCGGTAATTTGCCGGCAAAATACGCTATGGCTGACAATGAGACTCCCGCTTCATTCGGGCTACAGGGACCCGGAGAGATCACCAGATGAGTCGGCTTTAATGATGTAATCTGCTCGATAGTGACCTCATCATTACGCTTAACCACGACCTCTTGACCCAGTTGCTGAAAATACTGCACTAGATTAAAGGTGAATGAGTCGTAGTTATCGATCATCAAGAGCATAGAGGGCCCGATATCCTGTAGGTGAAATATGTCATTGTAATTGGCCGCAGATGCTACCACAGTGCGCCAGCGGGATCACCTCACAGAGCAAAATCGGATCAATAGATCGGTTGGAAAACAGATATAAAAAAAGCCAGTCACTGACTGGCTTTTTTTGGAGACTAAGAACTACTTAACCAACGTGAGGTGACCTCGACGCTTAGGTTCTGGTGCTTGAGGAGTTTCTTCTGTCAATACAGGTTCAACTGCTGCTTCTTCAACAACGGTTAACCCAGCTTCAACAGACTCATCTTCAAGCTGATATGCTTCTTCCATATCGAAAACAGTACCAGCTCCATTTTCTCTGGCATAGATTGCAACAATCGCAGCCATCGGCAAAACAACTTGCTGAGGAACGCCACCAAAACGGGCACTGAACTCAATAAAGTCATGCCCAATCTGTAGGTTGCCTACAGCTGAAGCGGTAATATTAAGTACAATTTGACCATCTTTCACATACTGTTGTGGAACCTGAGTACCCGGAACATAGGCGTCGACGACGACATGTGGCGTTAACTCATTATCCATCAACCAGTCATAATATGCTTGCAGCAAGTATGGACGGTTCGGTGTCATAGGTTTCATTAGATACCCATGCGCATTTCGCGCTCGGCCTCAGTTAAAGATGCTTTAAATGACTCACGATCGAACAAGCGTGTCATGTAGGCCTTAACTTCTTTAGCTGTACGCATATCGAGCTCGATACCCAGTACAGGTAAACGCCAAAGTAGTGGACCAAGGTAGCAGTCGGCCAATCCAAACTCTTCAGCCATAAAGTATGGCATCTCAGAGAATACCGGAGCGATTGCGGTTAGGCTCTCTTGAAGCTCTTTACGAGCTGCATCGGCACGGTCACCACTTCTGATACGATCGACTAATGAATACCAATCCGTTTCGATACGGTTCATCATTAAACGAGTACGACCGCGAGATACCGGATAAACAGGCATAAGAGGCGGATGCGGGAAACGCTCATCCAAGTACTCCATGATGATGCGAGAGTTATAAAGCACTAACTCACGGTCAACCAATGTCGGTACTGTGTTATAAGGGTTTAGTTCGATTAAATCTTCAGGCATCTCACTTGGTTCAACCTGTAGCACATCAACAGTTACTCCCTTTTCAGCCAAGACGATACGAACTTGGTGACTATAGAGATCATCTGCACCTGAATACAGGGTCATGATTGAGCGTTTATTGGCAGCAACAGCCATTGATACCCTCCGGGACTTAAAAGTCAAAAGCAAAAAAACAAAAAGCAAACGAGGGGCAAAGCCCCCCGTTTACAATATGCGGATAATACATTCTAACCTTTATAGTGGTTAGTGTACATCTCTCCAGTACTCTTTCTTCAGCAGATAAGCTATCACAAAGAAGATAAACAGGAAGCCCATCACCCACCAACCTAAGCTTTCACGCTCAAGTTTTACAGGGTCACCCGAGTAAACCAGGAATCCGGTGATATCACGTACGACTTGATCATACTCTTCAGCCGATAGTTTACCGCCGGTAGCAAGCAAACTACCATCTTCCTGTTTTATAGGAAGTCCTTGAAGATGTTCGAGAACATGAGGCATACCTACCGACGGGAATACAGTATTGTTCACACCAAATGGACGACTCTCATCTTTATAGAAACCTTTAAGATAAGTGTAAACCCAGTCTGCACCACGAACTCGTGCAACTAAAGTCAGATCCGGTGGCGCTGCGCCAAACCATTTAGCCGCATCGGCTTCTGGTATTGCGTTTTGCATCAGATCGCCGGGCTTAGCATTCTCATCGAACATATACTTATTACGCATATCATCGATTGAAATGTCTAAATCTTCGGCAACGCGACTATAACGCTGGTATTGAGTACTATGACAACCAGAACAGTTGTGTTGAAACAGATCAACACCACGCTGCAAAGACTCTTTGTCATTTAGATCGACGTTAGCACTCTCTAAGTGAACGTGTGAACCACCGGCAGCAAATGCTAGAGATGGAACTAAGGTAACTAAGGTAACTAATGCAATAAGTAATTTTTTCATTAGTGAGTCAACCTCTCTGGAACAGGCTTAGTCTTCTCATTCTTACTGTAAATCCATAGCAGTAAGAAGAAACCGAAGTAAGTCAGAGTAAATATACGCGCAGCGATTGTCAGTGCAGGTGTCGCAGGGACAGCGCCTAGATAACCCAAGACCACAAATGACACGGCAAACTGACCGATATTCAACTTATGGATCATGCTACGGTAACGAACAGACTTAACTTTACAACGATCTAACCAAGGCAGTACAAACAGAACCGCAATCGCAAGTCCCATGCCTACGACACCTAACAACTTATCAGGGATCGCACGTAAAATGGCGTAGAAAGGTGTGAAATACCAAACTGGAGCGATATGCTCGGGCGTTTTCATTGGGTTAGCCGCTTCGAAATTCGGCTTTTCAAGGAAATAACCACCACCTTCAGGCATAAAGAACAACACGTAGCAGAAGACTATTAAGAAGCCTGCGACACCCATGATATCTTTAACTGTGTAGTAAGGGTGGAATGGAATACCATCTTTAGGCCAGCCATTCTCGTCTTTATTCTTCTTAATCTCGATACCGTCAGGGTTATTAGAACCCACTTCATGTAATGCGATTAAGTGCAAGAAAACCAATACAACCAGAACCAGCGGCAATGCGATGACATGCAAGGCAAAGAAACGGTTCAGTGTCGCACCGGAGACAACGAAGTCACCACGGATCCATAAGGTTAAATCATCACCTATGACCGGGATAGCGCCAAAGAGTGAGATAATTACCTGAGCGCCCCAGTAAGACATCTGTCCCCAAGGTAACAGGTAACCCATAAAGGCTTCTGCCATCAACACTAGGAAGATAAGCATACCAAACAGCCAAAGTAGCTCTCTGGGCTTCTGGTAAGAACCGTAGATTAAGCCACGGAACATGTGCAGATAGATGACAACAAAAAATGCCGAGGCACCGGTGGAGTGCATATAGCGCAACAACCAGCCGTACTCAACATCACGCATGATATATTCAATCGAAGCAAACGCACCTTCGGCAGTCGGTACATAGTTCATTGTTAGCCAGATACCTGTCAGTAACTGATTAACCAGTACCAACATAGCTAATGAACCAAAGAAGTACCAAAAGTTAAAGTTTGTCGGTGTCGCATACTGGCCAACGTGGCGATTATAGGTCGCCGTCATCGGGATGCGAGCATCGATCCAATCAACAATATTCTTAACCATTAGACTGCTCCCTGATCAACACCGATGATGACATTGCCATCGTCGATATACTGGTGAGGTGGAACAACTAGGTTCAGTGGTGCCGGAACCCCCTGGAATACTCGACCAGCCATATCAAACTTGGAACCATGACATGGGCAGAAGAAACCTGAAGGTACACCCTCAACCTGCTCACCAAATGTGTCAGGCAGATAGGTAGGAGAACAACCTAAGTGAGTACATAAACCTACGGCAATAAAGTACTCAGGATTAATAGAGCGAACTGCGTTTTGTGCATAAGCAGGCTGTTGCTCTTCTGCTGATGCTGGATCGCGTAGTTGATCATCGAGAGTGGCGAGATTATTCAGGATCTCTTCAGTACGACGTACAACCCATACAGGTTTTCCACGCCATTCTACACGGATCAGTTGACCCGGCTCTACTTTGCTAATATTTACTTCAACCGGCGCACCTGCAGCTTTCGCTTTGGCACTCGGATTCCATGACTTTATAAAAGGAACCGCTACAGCGACGGCACCTACACCACCTACTACGGCAGTGGCTGCGGTCAGAAATCTGCGACGTCCGGTATCGACTGGCGCATTGCTCATCCACTTATCTCCAGAGAGTGTTGGAATTTTTGTTTTAAATTATTTTTCGAATATAGGGTTTTAACCCGAAACTCAAAAACGAAACTTGAGGCGGGGCTCATTATAGCCAAAAATTAGAACCAGATCATAGTAAAACAGATAACAAAGTTAACTATGTTAGAAAAATAACCGTTCCAGCTCAAAAAACATGCGAACTTATATACGATTTAAACAAAAATAACTCAGGAAAAGTATAGAAACAACAATAACATTCATCACTAAATTAGTTAGTTAAGAGTTGTAAGCAAAAAAAAACCCGACCAGAGTCGGGCTTTTAATTCAAATGGGTTTATTTACCTTGAGAGCTCTTCATATATTTGAAGAATTCGCTATCCGGCTCTAACACCATAACATTTGATTCACCACTGAAACTTTCTTTATAGGCTTCAAGGCTTCGTATAAAGCTATAGAACTCAGGATCCTTATTGAAAGCGTCGGCATATATCTTGGCCGCCGTCGCATCACCTTCACCTCGAACTTCCAATGCTTTACGTTGTGCATCAGCAATCTGAACCGTCACAGAAGCGTCTGTCTTGGCGCGAATTATCTCTGACTGCTCCATACCTTGCGCTCGATGCTCTTTCGCTACCGCGGTACGTTCTGCACGCATACGCTGATAGATACTCGAACTTACGTTTGCAGGTAAGTTGATCTGCTTAACACGAACATCAACTACTTCAATTCCTAGGTCTGCAGCGCTCTCAGATGCATTTTTAAGTGCATCTTGTTGAAGCTCGTCACGACTACCGGAAACAATCTCTTTGATCGTACGACGACCAAACTCGGTACGAAGATCGTTATTGATCTTACGTTGAAGTAAAGACTCGGCGTTCGCTTTAATACCGCCATTAGTCGAAAGATAATATTTCTCATGGTCTAATATGCGCCACTTCACATAAGAGTCGACCATAAGATCTTTCTTCTCTGAAGTTACGAATCTATCAGCTGCGCCATCCATCGTTTGGATACGTGAATCAAGAAACTTAATCTTATCGATCATTGGTAACTTAAGATGCAAGCCAGGCTCATAGATGCGTGTTACGCCATCATCCTTTAAGATCTTTCCGAAGCGTGAAACAATCGCTCTCTCACCTTCGTTAACAATCAAAATAGAGGACAAAAACACAGCTACAAGTACCGCTGCAATAATTGCAGTTAATCTACCCATTCTTAATTCCTCCCCTGGCGAGTTCTATCGCTGCGAGACGAACGAGAATCGAGCGGCATGCTGTTCTGACCAACAATTTCATTTGATGAACTCATCGATGAGGTAGAACTCACTTTGCGAGGCTTAGAGTCAGATGGAGTACCTTGCATTAACTTATCCAAAGGCAGATACATCATATTGCCACTGCTCTTCGAGTCGACCAGGACCTTATTTGTGCCTTTTAATACTGACTGCATAGCATCAAGATAGAGACGTTCGCGTGTCACTTCAGGTGCAGCTTTATATTGAGGGAGTAATAGTTCAAAGCTTGCAACTTTACCCTTAGCCTCTAATATTTCGCGTTCTTTATATGCATTAGCCTGCTGCTCCATTCTTTGAACCTGGCCACGAGCCTTAGGTTCAATTGCACGGGCATAAGCCTCAGCTTCACGAATAAAGCGCTGCTCATCTTCCTGTGCTGAAATAGCATCATCGAATGCATCCTTCACCTCTTCAGGAGGACGTGCTGGCAAAAAGTTAACGTCTACAATGTTAATACCAAGATGGTAAGGCTCGATAATACGCTCGACCTCTTCCCAGGTATCACGGCGGATCTGATCACGACCGGTCGTTAAGATGTCATCCATTTTGTTATGGCCGACAACGTAACGCAGCGCACTGTCAGTTGCTTCACGCAAACTTTCATTGGCATCTACAGCACTGAACAAGAAGCGATATGCGTCGACAACACGATACTGGACATCGAGTTCAACCAAAACCACATTCTCATCAGCCGTAAGCATGCTTCCTGAAGCAGGAATCGAGCGAACAGTACTCACATTAACCGGAAAAACTTCATCGATGAAGGTAGCTTTCCACTGTAAGCCAGGCTCGACTTCACCAATGTATTCACCAAACCTCAATGCGACACCTTTCTCGGCCTCCTTGACTGTATAGAAACCCGATAGTCCCCACACTACAAGTGCGATGCCCAAGACAATGACAAGACCAAATGAACTGACCCCTGGTCCTGACCCACTACCTTTCCCACCACCAAAGCGTTTCGAAATATTACGAAAAACCTCATCGAGATCTGGTGGTCCCTTATCGTTACCGTTTTTATTTCCCCAAGGGTCTTTTCCCTTGTTACCGGGCTCGTTCCAAGCCATTTAGCACTCCATAGGTACGTGAAATAAATGAGATTACTAAAAACCTACTCAACTGCCGTATTCTCGACAACAAAGGTCTCTAACTCCCCTTGGCTCTGTTTCATCAGTCGGCGCCAATCGGCCTCCAACAAACGAACAGATAAGATACAGTTCCCCAGATCGTCGTACTCTTTCTGCTGTATCACATCAAGTCTGTAAAACTGACCAAGATAATGTCCAGCAGTTGCTGGAATTTGCAAGGTTAATTCTAAAGTCGTCTTACCAACTATTGCGTTGATAGCTTCCTTCAGTTGTTCCAAACCTTTTTGCTGCTGGGCAGATACCCAGACTCGTGTTGGTACGCCTTCAGAGTCATAGTCGATCTTCGGGCTTACATCCTCTAACAGGTCAATCTTATTACAGACAACCAGCTGTGGAATCTCTTCAGCATCAATCTCTTTGAGCACTTTTTGAACCTGCTCAAAGTTATCCCCCATATCCTCATCGGCACAATCAACAATGTGAAGTAAAAGATCCGCTTCTCGTGTTTCTTGTAATGTTGCCTTAAATGCAGCAACTAAGTCATGGGGTAGATGGCGAATAAAACCAACGGTATCAGCTAATATTATCGCACCATCCCTCAACTCTAACTTTCTCAAGGTAGGATCGAGTGTGGCAAAAAGCTGATCGGCGGCATAAACATCTGATGCCGTGAGTGAATTAAACAATGTAGACTTACCGGCGTTGGTGTATCCAACCAGAGAAACAGTCGCTAAATCGCTACGACGTCTCGAGCGTCGGCTCTGCTCACGTTGCTTATCCACCTTCTCCAAACGACGATTAATCGTTCTTATCCGGCCACGTAATAAGCGTCTATCGGTTTCAAGCTGAGTTTCCCCAGGTCCCCGAAGACCAATACCACCTTTTTGTCTTTCAAGGTGGGTCCAGCCACGTATCAGGCGTGTCGACATATGGCGTAACTGCGCTAGCTCCACCTGCAACTTGCCTTCGTACGTGCGTGCCCTTTGGGCAAAAATATCTAAAATGAGTGTAGTGCGGTCCAGCACTCGACATTGGCATAACTGCTCAAGATTTCGCTCTTGAGCTGGACTTAATGCATGATTAAAAATCACCACATTTGCCTCAGTCGCTGCAACTAAGGCAGCTAACTCATCGGCCTTTCCCGAACCTACGAAAAATTTTCGGTCCGGTGCTCGGCGACTTCCTGTTATCACTCCGATTGACTGGGCCCCAGCCGACTCTACCAATAATTGGAGTTCGACTAGATCCTCCCTACTATCTTCATCGGAAAAGTCGATATGAACAAGGACCGCATTCTCTCCCGCTTCATAACGCTCAAACAAAAAGCAAACTCCTTAATTTATTACTGGTCGTTGTTATCGTCTTGCTGACCATTAAAACCACCAGCAGGGCTAGGCGCTGCAGTGTGACTGTTAACATTAAATGGGCGAGCAGGCACAACTGTAGAGATAGCGTGCTTGTAAACCATTTGGCTTACCGTGTTTTTCAACAAAATAACAAACTGGTCAAATGACTCAACTTGCCCTTGTAACTTAATGCCATTAACAAGATAAATTGAAACAGGAACGCGCTCACGGCGCAGTGCGTTCAAAAACGGGTCTTGTAAAGATTGCCCCTTTGCCATTTTATAATTTCCTTTTTAATTAAAATAAGTAGTAAAACTAATACAACACAACTTTTTGTTTGGTTTTAGTATTATATAGTGAGGCCTAATTAGCTAGCGACAATGTCGCAATACGGTATTTAGATTAGAATCTACACCACTTTCCAGCCAATTTAACTCAGGCCAGCCTCTCAACCATGTTAATTGACGCTTGGCTAATTGCCTAGTAGCAACTATCGCTTTTTCGACCATAGTATCATAGTCATATTCACCATCCAGATATTGCCAACATTGTCTGTAGCCTACACATCTCATCGAAGGAAGCGCTAAATCCAGATCACCCCTTTCTTTCAAGGCGCGAACTTCATCGACGAAACCTTGATTTAACATCAATTTGAATCTTTCTTCTATAGAAAGATGTAACACTTTGCGATCTTTTGGTGATATAGCAAATTGAACGACATCATAAGGCAGAGGCTCTGACTTAATTTGGCTCAATTCGGTCATTGACTTGCCACTGACCCTGCATACTTCCAGCGCCCTGATTAACCTTTGAGGGTCATTCGGATGTATACGTTCAGATGAGACAGGATCAAGACGCTTAAGTTCATCATGCATATCTTGCCAACCGCGCTGCTCAGCTTCCACGATAATTTGTTCGCGCACAGCCTCATCGGCACCGGGAAGTGGGGAAAGACCTTCCACTAAAGCCTTAAAATACATCATGGTTCCACCAACTAATAGTGGTGTTTTCCCGGCCTTTAATATCTGCTCTATTTCACATAGCGCATCGGCCCTGAAATCGGCCGCCGAATAACTTTCTGCCGGATCTCTTATATCGATCAACCTATGCGGCGCAACGGCAAGCTCATCGGCATTGGGTTTGGCAGTGCCTATATCCATACCACGGTAGATAAGTGCAGAATCGACTGAGATAATTTCACAGTTGTGCTTTTGAACCAATTCAATCGCTAATGCCGTTTTTCCTGAGGCCGTAGGCCCCATTAACGTTATAATTTTTGGCATATTCTGTTCAGTCACTCGATTGCTCTTCCAGCCATGATTGCCAAGGTAAAACCTTGGCTTTCTGAATTAATTCTTCTCGATCATTGTCATCTAACTGGCTAAACGCTAACCAGGTATCCGGTGCTGATTCAAATCTCTTATCGTCATGTTTTGCAAGCCAGCAAGCCAATGCTTCATTATTCGGTTCTTCGAACCTAAGCCACTGCAGTAAATCAGGTATGACTGTGACTAATTGGCTCTGTCTTAAATATGGGGGCACTTTCTTTATAATCAACTGCCCGAGACGAATTGTTACCTCAATTCCTATTTTTCTGAGCAATAATTCTCTTTCAGTAAGTGTATCGCCCCAAGTTTCATCCATAGCGATAGAAACTGGCATCAATAATGGCTGGCTAACCAGCCCGCTATCGAGTTTATCTGAGATCTCATGTTGCAAAAGCCAGCTCGAAACGATTTTAACTGGTAAGAGTATCAGTTGCTCTCCCTGAGCAAGAACCCAGTATTCTCCCGCCAAGAGTGGCGGCATGGTCAAATTAGATTGAAGCTCCTTGTTACCTCTATCTCCTTGCTCCACATTAGGTGTCTTTAATAGCTCTCCATAGGATGCTATCGCCTCGGCACTGGGCAATTCCGTTTGTGGGCGATAAGGAGAAGCCGAACCTCCTCTTATCTGTGGTTGAGGCTCGCGGGAAGGAGAAGCTGAAATAGGCGAAGAAAAGCTCTGACGATTTCTTTCTATGCTTGATGGAGTCTGATGTGAATAATCATGTCTTGAATGGCCTGGCTCAGTAACGCCATAACCACTATTTTCGGTCTCACGACTCTGGGGGCGAAAACCAGTATCGGGCGTATTATCTGAATCGATAGCTAACCTACCAACTTGCTGAAGAGCAGATTGTAGGGCTTGAAAAATATAGTCATGCACGTAACGACTCTGATGAAACCTAACTTCATGTTTAGCTGGGTGTACATTAACATCGACCTGATGTGGATCCAGCTCAAGCATCAATACATAGCTTGCTTGCTCTCCGGTCACATGCTCGGCAAATGCTTGCCTCACGGCATGATTAACCAGCCTGTCACGTACCAATCTGCCATTAACATAAAAATATTGAGTATCACTCGCCGGCGCTTCAAAGAAAGGAGATTGAATATAACCAGTTAACTTAAGATCATCGTGCTGACAGTTGATCTCAATCGCCTGCTCGGCAAATTTTTTACCACTGATCTGAGCTAAACGTTGCAGATATTGATCTTGAGTACTGGTTGCACGGTAGTTTCGCACTACCTTGCCGTTATGCTTCAGGGTGAAGTGAATATCACTGCGCACCAAAGCAATACGTTTAAGCCACTCATCGATATGGGTGAACTCTGTTTTATCACTCTTAAGAAATCGTCTTCTCGCTGGCGTATTGAAAAACAAATCGACGGCTTCAACGGTTGAACCAACCGGATGGGCGGCAGGTATCACTTTCACCGCCATATCAGAGCCTTCGGCATATGCTTGCCAGGCTTCAACTTGGTCGGCCGTTCGGGAAGTTAAGGTTAGCCGGGAAACGGAGCTGATACTTGCTAACGCCTCACCACGAAATCCGAAGCTGAGAATAGCGTCAAGGTCATCGAGAGAATTGAGTTTTGAGGTGGCATGTCTCGACAAAGCAAGGCCTAGATCCTCTTTTGAGATCCCAGAGCCATTGTCGTGAATTTTAATCAGTTTACTGCCGCCTTTCTCGATCTCTATATCGACCCGAGTGGCACCGGCATCCAGACTATTTTCAACCAGCTCTTTAATCACTGAGGCGGGTCTTTCGACAACTTCACCCGCCGCGATTTGGTTTGCCAGTTGCGGCGGTAATATCTGTATTGTCATAATATTTTAACTCTTGAGGCCAATGAGACCTGCTTGCCTATTCACCCGTGCAGGAGTGACTTAAGCCCTTGGTATAACCAACTTTTGACCAATACGTAATGTATTAGATTTCAAACCGTTGGCCTTCTTAATACTGATTATTGAAACCTGATACCTGTGCGCTATAACCGACAATGATTCCCCTTTACGGACATTGTGCTTAAAGGAACCTTTACTTGCCATCAATGAGTTGACCGGCGGATTCGCTTCAAAGTAGCGTAGCACCCCTTTATGTACCGCTTTTGCAATATTATTCTGATGCTCTCTCTGCGACAAAAGCCGCTCCTCTTTATGATTCGATATAAAGCCGGTTTCAACCAAGATCGAGGGGATATCGGGTGACTTGAGTACTGCAAAGCTGGCAGATTCAGGTTTATGCTTATGCAGTTTGGTTACTTTGCCTAAGTTGGAAAGCACATCGTCGGCGATGTTATGACTGATTGCCATAGATCTATCCATCGACATATCTAATAGAGTCATGGCCAAGTACTGCTCATTATCGGTACTTTGAATTATCTCACCGGCTCCACCTAATAACTCTGAATGCTTCTCTTTCTGCTCGAGCCAGCGACCAATTTCACTGTTTGCCCGGCGCATAGACAGCACCCAAACAGATGCTCCTCTGGGCTGAGATGAGGTAAACGCATCCGCGTGAATAGAAACTAAGAGATCGGCTTTACTATTTCGTGCAATTTCAGAGCGCTTATTGAGGTTAACAAAATAGTCCCCGGTGCGGGTCATGACGGCTTTCATACCTGGTGTTGCATTGATCTGAGCTTCGACTTTTTTCGCAATCTGCAGGACAATTTTTTTCTCATATATGCCTGATGGTCCTATGGAGCCAGGGTCGTCCCCGCCATGGCCGGCATCGATCGCAACGATAACGTCACGCAACTTCTGCTTAGGTTTGCTGGTTGGTTTAGTCTTCGAACCGGAACGGCTATCATCAAGATCGACCACCAGTCGGTTGCCATATGGCGCCGTAGGTGAGAGGGCAAACAGGTTTGCCTTTACCGGCTTAGTCAGATCGATAACCAGCCTGAGCGTTCCCTTAGCAGGTGGCTTACTAATACGCACTCTTTTGACTATTTTACTGTTGTTTGCCAGCTTTTTGAGATTAAGAGAGGTCGATGTTCCTTTGAGATCGACGACCAATCGGTAAGGGCCGGTGAGGGTGAAATGGGTAAAGCTAGGTGCCTTACTCAAGTCGAAAACGACCCTAGTCGACTCAGGAGCAGCCCATATCCGCACACCATCGAGCTTTGTAGCGCCATTGGCTACAAAGGAGATACAGACAGACAGTGAAACTAATAGAAACTTAAAAATAAAATCAATTCTTATCATTGTTATTTGAGTTTACTCAAGAGTTGGCTTCCCTTATCTGAACCAGATGAGATTTCAACTTCCCTACGTTCACCTACATAGTTAATTTGAAGACTGATATCGGCCTGAGGTAACAGACCATGCCCTCTATCCGGCCATTCAACAATACAGATACTTCTCTGTGTAAAATAATCTCTGATCCCCATGAACTCCAGCTCTTCAGGATCGCTCAACCGATAAAGATCAAAATGATAGAGATCGATCCCGTCAAACTCATAGGGTTCAACTAATGCGTAGGTAGGACTCTTCACCGCCCCTTTATGTCCTAAGGCTTGGATGAGGCCACGACTCAAGGTTGTCTTACCCGCACCCAATTCGCCAGACAAATTCAGCATCAGAGGTGGAGAAATAACTGCCGCTAATCGCTTACCAAGATCCACTGTATCTTGTTCATTATCGAGGTAGACTTTTACTGATGTCATTGTATTGAGTTTACTAACCTAAAGTTGTTCCGAACCTGTTACTTTATACCAATTAACCAGTCAGCTAAATAGCTTTCATGTAATTACACTAAATCGTCTCTGTGCCCCATTAAACCTTATGGGGTAACGGCAATCATATTCGGTTCACCAACTGCCTGATATGGGGCATTAAGTCACTGGCAAGCATCCCCCTCTCTCCATCCATTGCGGCGCGGTCGGCAGCTTCTCCATGCACAACCACTCCCATAATTGCCGAAGAGAGTTGATCGAATCCCTGCGCCATCAGCGCAGCAATAATTCCTGATAACACATCGCCACAACCGCCACCGGCAAGCCCGGGGTTACCTACAGGGGCAACGTAACATTGTGAACCATCATAAATTAAAGTACCCGGCCCCTTTAATACCACCACCCCACCATATTTCTGCTGTATGGCTTTAACCGCCGCAAACCTGTCGTTTTCAACTTCTTTTGTAGAAATACCCAATAATCTGGCTGCTTCACCGGAATGAGGGGTCAAAACCCAATGATCCTGTCTTCCATGTTCTGCGCTGAGTAAATTCAGGGCATCAGCATCCATCACGCAAGGTTTATCACTCAAGCCTACAGCCTTGAGTAGATTGTAGCCCCAATCTTGCTTACCAAGACCCGGACCAATAACCAAAATATTGGCCCATCCGAGGCGAAGGTAAACTTCCATATCGACTAACTCACATCCCCAGAACATCAGCTCAGGTCTATTTGAATTTACGACAATTTGATGTTCAGGCCTGGATATTACCGTGACCAGACCAGCTCCCGCCCTAAGGCAAGCCTCCCCGGCTAACCTGACCGCACCAGCCATACCTGAATCGCCGCCAATAACTGATACCTTTCCGGATAAACCTTTATGTGAGTCTCTATCTCTGGGTTTAATATGTTGATTAACATAGTCAATAGAGACATTTATTGACTTAGGCTGAGGCAGATATTCTGTTAAGCCCAGAGCCGTAAACAGCAACTGACCAACACAGTGTCTCGCACGACCTGTCATTAGCCCTTGTTTAATCGCACCAAAAGTGAGTGTAACATCGGCCTCTACGGCATTAGGTCCTGTTCCTGTATCCCCATTGATACCCGAGGGAATATCTAAGCTAAACACCCATGCACCACTGGCATTGATGCTATCGATGGCAAGTTTAAAGTCGCCTTGTATGTCACCACTAAAACCGGTACCCAGTAAACCATCGATGATCACATCTTCCGAGAGTGCCTTTTCCGGGGAAAAACGCTCCACCTCTCCACCAGCCTCGATGAAAAGTCGTTGCGCTTTAAGTACCTCTTCCCCCATCTGCTCTCGGGTAAATGCCATTAGCGCAACGCTATAACCCGCCACCAGCAACCTCCTGGCACACACGTAGCCATCCGCGCCATTGTTACCGTAACCGACAAGTACCAAAATGGAACTCGATTTATCTTGTGCCATTTCAATCTGCTCGAATGCTGCTTTACCCGCAGATTCAACAAGCCGATAAAAATCTGTGTTTCCACTATCGACAAACTTTTGTTCAGCGGTTCGTACTTGCGAGCTTAAGAACATTTCACAAGGAAAAGTCGATCCGTTTGGCAACATGATTATTTCTCCGTTGAGGTTACGTAAAGCAGAGACCAGCATTCTGAATGCCTAGAATAATAAGATTAATAGAATTTGAGCTTAGATTCGTAAATAGATTCACTTGTCACTACACTTATGTAAGAGAAAGTTGATCTCGCACAAGAAATCAGTTCAGGAGCAAAGGGATGAAGCTCTTTACGTTACTCGTATTAGCGATATGCATGCTGTTATTGAGTTTACCGTTACAATCAAAAATTTTGATTCAAGCACTTTTACTTCTATGCCTGCTACTGGTAGGGATAGGCCTGTATAAAGCAATTATTCAGCCATGTAGCGATAAAGATGATGATGGAAATTAACAGTTCAACCTTATTTCTAGCTGAATTAAACTTAAAACATTAAAAAAGGCACCCTAAGGTACCTTTAGTTAGGCGCTGCATCTGATTTTAGTTGTATCTAATCGATACCAATCAGATTAAAAGCTGCAATTGCTATAACTTGAAATTTTACATGTCATCCATACGGATACTGCTGTGAACCAAGCGCTGTTGCTGAATTTTCTCTACACGTACCAAGTCGTTTAAGGCTCCGGCTATTTCGCTCGATGAAGAGTTTTCAGCCGTCTTATTCAACAGGTTAATCAAAGCGTTATCCAGTTCTAAATGAAGCTCTAACACATCTTCCTCTGACATGTTTGCAGTGAGCACAGTATCCTGGCATCGTTTGACAAAATCCTCAAACGTGATGTCTTTATACCAGGTATCTAACACCCGCTTTGGTGCTTCATCAATATAGTTTTCTAATTTTTCAGCCACACCCTTTTGATGTTGTTGAAAATATTCAAGCATCATCTTCACTCTCGATGAATCTGCCTCTGTCTGTAATCTATTATACAGTTGTGCCATCTCTACGCGGCAAGTAGCAACATAACCTAATAGTTCGCTGAGTTGTTGAAATCGCATGAATCGCTCCCAAAAAAATACTTGCCAAAAATCGGCTCAATTAATCATCTATGTAGGCATTATGCAAACAAACCACGAAGGAATACTTGAACAAGTTCAAAGTTTGATACTTCCGAGACCGCTACATTAGGAGTTGTTAAAAGAAATCAGCATCAGATCACGCTTATCAAATCTACGTGATTTAAACATAAAAAAATCAGAAATTGAGAGGTAAGCTTTACAACCCATCACTGTTGAAGCAAGTTTTTGATTCTTATGGGGCCGGTAGCTGCCAGCTAGCGATAGCTTGCCAAGCGAATAGCATCTCGCTTAAAAAGTTTTTTGTTTGAAAGTTTTGAGATGTTTGAGATGTTTGAGATGTTTGAGATGTTTGAGATGTTTGAGATGTTTGAGATGTTTGAGATGTTTGAGATGTTTTAAATATAGGGGAAGATTGGAGCTAGCTTTTTATTTGAACAAGAGTGGGTTCGAACCGACCTTTGGCTTAACGATTAGCTACGCCTTAGAAAAAAGAGGGTATCGACTCGTTCTATTTACCGAACAAGAAGCACAACTGAGCTAATTTCGTTTAAAACTTTATGAAGTGTTTGAGGTGTTTGGAGTGTTTGAAGTGTTTGAAGTGTTTGAAGTGTTTGAGAAATTTAAATATAGGGGAAGATTGGAGCGAGCTTTTGATTTAAACCAAAGGGGTTCGAACCGGCACTTAGCTAAACGAGAAGCTATACCTTGGCAAAAAGAAGGTATCGACTATTTCTCTTGACCTAACGAGGGAGCGCAACTGAGCTAATTTCGCATAATCTTTTAAAGCTAGGAGAATTTTAATCAAGGAGAAGATTGGAGCGAGCTTTTGATTTAAACCAAAGGGGTTCGAACCGGCCTTTGACTTAACGAGAAGCTATACCTTGGCAAAAAAGATGGTATCGGCTCTTTCTACGAGCACAACTGAGCTAATGTCATATAATCTTTTAAAGCTACGAGGATTAAATCAAGAGGAAGATTGGAGCGACATATCGGGTTCGAACCGATGACCTATACCTTGGCAAGGTATCGCTCTACCAACTGAGCTAATGTCGCATAATCTTTTAAATTGGAGCGACATATCGGGTTCGAACCGATGACCTATACCTTGGCAAGGTATCGCTCTACCAACTGAGCTAATGTCGCTTAATCTTTTAAATTGGAGCGACATATCGGGTTCGAACCGATGACCTATACCTTGGCAAGGTATCGCTCTACCAACTGAGCTAATGTCGCTTAAAACTTTTCTTAAAGACTTTGGTAAATCTCTAAGTTATAAATTTGGAGCGACATATCGGGTTCGAACCGATGACCTATACCTTGGCAAGGTATCGCTCTACCAACTGAGCTAATGTCGCAAAACTTTACTTTTTAATACTCCCCTAAATCGGGAAGCCGTAAAGTTGAGGCCGCATTATATGAGAATTTCATCTCTCTGCAACCCCTTCTTGAAAATAAACTGACTGATTGGTCAAATTTTAAATACTTTTGCCCGATAATACTGCAGTTCTGCTATAGATTCCTGAATATCGACCAATGCTTGATGAGTTCCCTGCTTAGTAAAACCATTCATTAATTCTGGTTTCCAGCGACGAACAAGCTCTTTGATTGAACTCACATCAATATTTCGGTAGTGAAAGTAGTCTTCCAGCTCCGGCATATATCTATTCATAAAGCGTCTATCCTGGCCTATGCTATTGCCGCACATAGGAGAGTCGCCTTTGGTGGCATGCTGAGAAAGAAACGCTATCGTCATTGCCACAGCTTGCTCTTCACTATATTTACTGGCACGAACCCTATCAACTAAACCCGACTCACCATGGTGTTTCTGATTCCAGTCGTCCATTACAGCAAGCTGTTCTTCAGATTGGTGAATGGCAATGACAGGCCCCTCAGCGAGAATATTTAACTCTTTATCTGTCACTATTGTTGCAATCTCAATGACTCTATCGACGCTAGGATCTAGCCCTGTCATCTCTAAATCTACCCATATGAGATTGTTTGCATCTGCAGCCATAGATCTGCCTTATTGTTCCGGTTTGCCTAAATTCAGGCTTTTTTGTTTAAGACCGTGTATCATACTGCTTTTTTAAGCAACACAAAATCACCTTATTTTACGATGGCAAATCTGTGAGTAAAAAGAAACCCCTAAGTCAAGGCCAACGCCGCCGTATGCGGGCCAATCAAGAGAAAAGACTGCAACGGAAAGATTCAGGCAGTAATGCCCCTGAATTACAGGATAGTTCACTTGGGCCGGAACAGCTCGGAACCGTCATATCTCGTTTTGGCCAACATGCCGATATTGAAACAGAATCGGGACAACTGGTTCGCTGTAATATTCGTCGAAATATTCAAAGCCTGGTCACCGGCGATAAGGTCGTCGCGAGATTAGCTCAAGATATAGAAAAGGGAATTGCCGGAGTAGTGGAAGCCGTCCACCCCCGTCACTCCTATCTTTCTCGCCCCGATCTCTATGATGGCATTAAGATCATTGCCGCCAATATTGATCAAATTTTGATAGTATCTTCCGTTGTTCCAACCTTCACGACTCAGATCATCGATCGCTATCTGGTTGCAGCCGAAGACACGGGTATCTCCCCCATTATTGTCCTCAATAAGATCGACCTCCTTACCGATGAGGAACGACCTGAAGTTGAAGCGGCTCTCGAGCGTTATAAAAATATTGGCTATTCCGTCTATCAAGTCAGCAGTAAGTCTGGACTTGGCGTGGACGCTATAAAAGAGCTTCTAAATGAAAAGGTCAGCGTTTTTGTTGGCCAGTCCGGTGTAGGCAAGTCTTCACTGATCAACGCCATGATGCCAGATGCTGAGTTACAAATTGGCGATGTATCTGAAAACTCAGGCTTAGGCCAACATACAACGACTACGGCAAAGTTACTTCATTTTGCCAGCGGTGGTGATCTTGTTGACTCTCCGGGTGTTCGCGAATTTGCTTTATGGCACCTTCCCGCCGAGCGGGTAGGATGGTGCTTCATAGAATTCAGGGATTACCTTGGAACCTGTAAATTCAGAGACTGTAAACATAAGAACGATCCCGGATGTGCGATAACAGCGGCATTTAATGATGGTAAGATTGCAGAAGACAGATATAACAACTATCACAAAATTATCGCTAGCTTAGATGAACAGCGTCACGCTCGACACTTCAGAGCCGGTTCTGACGAATAAGAGTGCAACTCATTAAAATTTAAGGGAAGTAAAACGTGGACAAAATTAAAATTGCGCTGCAATACGTGATGCCAAAGCACTTAATTTCTCGCCTAGTAGGTAAATTGGCGGCAGCAGAACTTGGTAGTATCACCACAGCTGCGATTAAGTGGTTTATTAAGCAGTATAAAATAGACATGAGCGAAGCGGCGCAGAGTGAGCCAGAAGCTTATACGACCTTTAATAATTTTTTCACACGTGCCCTAAAACCAGGTGTACGTCCTCTGTTTGACGACAAAGACTACATTGTCCACCCGGTGGACGGCGCAATAAGCCAGTGTGGTCCAATCAAAGATGGTCAAATTTTTCAAGCGAAAGGACATGAATATTCGTCACTTGCACTGTTAGGCAATCAGGCTGATGATGCGAAGCGCTTCGAAGATGGCGATTTTGCAACTATTTATCTGGCACCAAAAGATTACCATCGAATTCATATGCCGATTAAGGGTACTTTGTCAAAGATGACCTACGTACCCGGAGAGTTGTTTTCAGTCAACCCATTAACCGCTGAAAATGTACCCGGTTTATTTGCCAGAAATGAGCGTGTCGTCGCTCTGTTCGAAACTGAAATTGGCCCAATGGCTATGGTACTTGTCGGCGCAACCATTGTGGCAAGTATTGAAACCGTCTGGGCTGGTACTGTTACGCCACCAACTGGCAAGAAAGTCTTTACCTGGGATTACCCTACTGAAGGACCAGATGCACTGACTCTCGATAAAGGCGATGAGATGGGCCGCTTCAAATTAGGAAGCACTGTGGTTATGTTATTTGCTAAAGATGCATTGGATGAGTTTGCCGAAGATGTCGCAGCTAAAGCAGTCACTAGAATGGGGCAGCCGTTTGCAAAAATAGAGGACTAATGAACCAAACTGCAAATCAAAAACAATCAGGTTTATTAGAGCTACACCTCGCGGTGCTGCTATTTGGCGGCACTGCACTCTTCTCTAAACTTATCCCCCTAAGTGCATTAGATATCACTCTTTTAAGATGTTTTGTCGCAGCCTTGGTCCTCGCACTCATAGTCAAAGCAAGTAAACACAGATTGTTATTAAATTCTGGTCGAGACTATCTGATTGCCCTGGGCTTAGGGATAGTTGTTAGCCTGCATTGGGTCACCTACTTTGCTTCTATGCAACTCTCATCTATCGCCGTCGGCATGATAGCTTTCTTTACCTACCCGGTTATGACCGTATTAATCGAGCCGATAGTTACCGGTAATAAAATTCAAAGAGTCGATATTGTCAGTGGTATCACAGTGCTCATAGGTGTCACTTTACTCATCCCCGAAGCCAACTTGGGTAATGATGTGACCTTAGGCATCGCCGTGGGCGTGTTATCCGCTGCGTTTTTTACTGCACGCAACTTACTCCATAAACGATATTTCTCAGCTTACTCCGGCCCCCAAGCGATGTTTTACCAAACTGCAGTAGCTGCTGTTTTTCTGGCTCCATGGCATAGCGTAGAGATCAACACTATAGAACAGAATGTTTGGGGTTTAATACTTCTGTTAGGTGTTGTTTTTACTGCCGCTCCCCATGCGTTATTTACGGCGGCATTAAGACATTTAAGCGCGAAAACCGTCAGTTTAGTTTCTTGCCTTCAGCCATTTTATGGTGCCGTACTCGCCCTGTTTTTCCTCGGTGAAAACCTGGAACTTAAGACAGTTTTAGGCGGAGTCCTCGTCGTCGCTACCGCAATTTTCGAGACCCGACGGAGCCGCCGTACATATAGAAAATCAAACTAACCCAAGCCTTTTTCATTGAGATTGACCATCGAACTGTTGGTTACTGATTCGAACAAAGTCGACTCTTAAGTAATGAACTGTTCAAATTGATAAAAAGAGCTTGAACTGCGATACCATTATCTTACTATACCTCTGTTCCTTTTCTCTGCCAGCATCAAACTATGCGACTAATTTTACTGCTCTTAGTATTCATGTTTACCCCCTTTGCCAATGCCAACTCTCCTCTTGGGCTAGATAAACGTCTGGGGATAAACCAAACCACAGCTAAAAACCTTTCAGTTGAAGAAAAGCTGGCGCATTTAACACGTGCAACCGAAGAGCAAAAGTTGCTTGCACAGAGCTACCAAGAATCGATTGATAGTTATCAGACTCATAAGCTCAGTATTGAACATCAACTTGTTCAAGCTCAAAACCCTCTCTCTTTGTCACAAAGTCAGGGGTTAACTCAACAAGCTTCTCTTGCGTATTTGAGGCTTTCAGAGTTAAAAGAGACAGAAGCCAATCTGAATGGAAAAATAACAGACTTAATAAAGCTGCATAACCAGCTGCCGAATAAGATAAGTTCGGCTCGACAAACACTTTCCCAGAACAAGAAGCATACAATCACTCAACCGCCCAGCGGAGAAGAACTTGTACTTCAGGCACAACGTCAGCTCTATATTCAAACCTTAGCGACACTTGAAGCTGAACTTGCCAGCAGCCAAAAACGCATAGACCTCAATCAGAAACAGATGTTACTGGTTAGAAAACAGCTATCCCAACAAGAAAACCTGATTGAAACGCTTAACAGCGCAGTGGCTCTGCAACGCCAGAAGAAAACCGATGCTACAATCGCTAAAAGTCTGATTGAAACCTCGACGGAGAAAGATCCTCTCACCCAAGAGCTAAGCGCAATCAATCAAAACTATGCCTCTGAGTTAAAAGGTCTGACAACCAAAACCAATCAGGTAGTAAAACAACAAGAGGTGGCAGAGAACCGATATCAACAGCAAGCCAAGCAGTTGGCAAATATTCAACAACAGATTGGATGGATTAAGCTCAACTCGGCTTTTGGCGAACGCTTTCTGCAGATGCTGCAAACATTACCGAACCCGCCAAACCAAGAAAAGCTACAAAATAAAATTGCCAATGCAAGAATGGCAAGATACCAAGTCGAGCAAGATCAAACCCTCAACGGACAGCAGCTACTGGCTCAGGATTCATTCACAAGCATACAGAATAAATTACTCGACTCTCAGCATGCGCTGATCACTCAGCTATTACAGAGCTATGATCTGTACCTGAGTGAACTGGGCGACTTAAGGGTTGTTTACGAGCAGCTGACTCAACAGCATTTAACCTTAAAAAGTACCCTGAACGAGCACCTGTTTTGGGTTCCGAATGCAAACTCTATCGGACAACTATGGTTCACTGAATTCTACCAGAGTACACAATGGCTGGTACATCAAGCTCCCTCCATAGATCTATCAAACTCCTTCACTGAACGCAGTGGTTTTTGGTCCTGGTGGATTATACTCTTTGTACTCTGTCTCGTTGCCCAGGACATTGTGACGCCTAAGTTTAAAACCGCCATGGCCCAGGATGTGACGTTCGTGGGGAATGTAACCCAAGATCAATTTGTTTATACCTACAGAGCACTTATCAATTCGCTGGCGTACAGCATCATTAAGCCTCTGCCCGTCATCACCGCGGGTTTAATCATGTACTACTCCAGTCAAAATATGGTTTCGGCCATAGGCATGGGGGTGTTAGCCATTGGACTACTCTACCTCCTCTATCGTTTTACTTACCTGCTGGCACTCGACCGCGGCCTGTTGATCAGCCACTTTAAAGGTGAAAAAGAGATCATTCGCGAGGGCCAGCTCAGGTTCAAAACATTCACATTAATGGCCATACCTTTCTTCGGCATCATGGGGTTTACAGAGTTTATTGATAACTCGGTACTACGAAACAGCATAGGAAGAGGTGCATTTATTGTATTCTGCATCATGTTGTTTTGGTTCTATAAGGATATTCTTGCCCTGTCGAAAAAAGAGCATCACTACCACCAGGATGGTAAGAATAAGAAGCTTATTCAACGTATCTTATGGGCTATTCTTCTATTCGTCCCACCCGTGTGTGCAGTGCTTGCATTCAGGGGGTACTACTACACAGCCTTCCAGATGCTGTTACAGTTGCAGTTATCTCTGTTACTCTCATTAGGATTTATGTTGCTCTATCAGTTGATAAAGCGCTGGATGTTGATTGAACGACGCAGAATCGCCTTCGACCGGGCAAAAGCCCGCAGAGCCGAGATCCTCTCCCAACGTGAACGAGGTGAAGATCCTCAAAACACCAATGACTCTCCAGACACCTATGAAGAGCCCGTAGTCGACTTAGAGACCATCTCCAGCCAATCTTTGGGCTTAGTACGTTCATTGCTGCTGTTGGCCTTTCTCGCCTGTTTAATCGGCCTTTGGACCCAGACTCACACGGCGCTATTCTCTTTGCTCGACGGAATAACTCTCTGGACCAGTAATTCAGTAATCAATGGGATTGAACAGCAGCTACCAATCACATTAAAGTCGTTACTGTTAGGGCTTATCATTGTGGGCTTCTCACTGATGATCGCCACCAATTTGCCTGGTTTGCTAGAGCTTATGATCTTGCAACGACTCGATTTAACCCAAGGTACAGGGTTTGCGATAACCACCGTCAGCCGCTATCTGGTGGTTTTCTTCGGCCTGCTTAGTGGGTTCTCGACCCTTGGAATGGAGTGGTCAAAACTCCAATGGCTGGTCGCAGCATTATCGGTAGGTTTAGGTTTCGGTCTTCAGGAGATCTTCGCTAACTTTATTTCAGGCTTGATCATTCTATTTGAAAAACCTGTACGTATCGGCGATACCGTCACTATCAGAGATCTCACTGGAACTGTGAGTAAAATTCAAATTCGAGCGACAACCATTATAGACTGGGACAGAAAAGAGATTATCGTTCCCAACAAGGCATTTATTACCGAGCAGCTAATCAACTGGTCGCTATCGGATCCGATCACCCGTGTCATTGTGTACGTTTCTGTTGCAAGAGATTCAGATCCGGCACGTGTCGAAGCCGCATTATATCAAGCGGTAAAGGAGTGTGATGACGCCTTGGATACACCAGAGCCAGAGGTCTGGTTTGCCGGTTTTGGCAAACATACTCAAGACTTCGAAGTCAGAGCATATGCCAAGGATATGAACTCGCGTTGGCCACTACGTCATAAGTTACATAAACGGATCAGTAAAAAGTTAAACGAAAACAATCTTGAATTAGCATATCCGCAGCTGGAAGTGCATATTAACAATAGCCAGAACAAAGATGCTCAAGGAGTTATTAGGGCCTGTTGACCTTTCATGGTTGTTTTTGCAGCGAGGGGTTGGCATTTTATACAAGGCGGAGCTTGTGCGGTGTAGTTACTCTACATGAATAAGCAACAACGTAGTAGAAATGGCCAACAAACGCTGCCCTACGGGCTCATCTCAATGGGCATATTGCTGTGTTACGAGCTTTTCGCTTAACCCATTAGGCGTCATAGCTCGAAGCCTTGCACTAAACCCATTGAGATTGAGCAAAATTCAAGCTCGAAAGATAAACAGGCCCTAGAACCTAATGATTATTTTCGCACATAGAGGAGCAAGCGGTTATGCCCCGGAAAATACCCTCGCAGCAATGAAAAAAGCTATCGAGCTGGGGGCCGAGGCGATAGAAATTGATATTCATAGCGTAGAGGGAGAACTCTATGTATATCATGATAGAAGGCTTGATCTTAAGAGTAGTGGAACGGGGCTCATCAGTGACGTCAGCCGCGAGTATCTGAAAAATATCTCTGTTGATGGTGAAGCGATCCCGACGCTTTGGGAGGTGATGACCTACCTGAGTAAGCAAAACTGTCTCGTCAATATCGAGTTAAAGGGGATGACATCTCTGGCCCCCTTTATCGCCCTGTACCCAAAGCTCATTAATGAGCTGGGGTTCCGGGCCGAGCAATTACTGATCTCATCCTTTCACCATGGATTTCTACAGAAGTTTCGCCACTCCTACCCCCAGGCTTTTGTCGCACTGCTGTTAGAGGGCATTCTCTTCAATACTATCGATGCAGCAATACAGCTTGATGCCTACTCTATCCATTTCAGCCTGAGCTTTATTACCTCCGAGTTAGTCGACGAAGCTCACTCGAAAGGATTAAAAGTGTTCGTGTATACCGTCGATCATCCCGATGATATTCATGAACTGGATAGCATAGGGGTAGATGGAATATTTACCAATTACCCTGATAAGGCGGCACAAACACTGGCCCAGGGCTAAATATCAATATTATTGAACCCATACATGAAAAAGTTCGATATTATTAATAAACGCGAGACATTCAGTCTGGTGGATTTAAGATAAAATTGTTCGCACAATCAGCACATTCCAGCCTAAACTAGATATTGTTGTGACTCATTAAACTTGACGATTACCTTGTGCCCAGGCACCAATAAGAAAGAAGATAAGCGTCACCACAAGCAATAACCAGTGAGCAGGCAAACTGGCCATGTTTCTGGCAAGTATGGGACTAACTGAAATAATCAGTAAACCATAGCCAAATGCATTGACCAATACAAAAGCTAACGTCCTGAGCACAAATGATCGAGTGGCCAACTTTCGCCTTAAGAAGCGATTGATATCGGCGCCGAATACGACAAGAGTACAGGCAACTATGGCTGTCGCGATCTCGTTAAGCCAAGGATAGAGCCAGGTTCCAACCTGATGAAATATTGAAATAATTTGTTCCATTCTAGGATCCATGAATAATACCAATCAGTATAAGAAAGTGATCTACTCAGAGTTACTTTTGGAAAACTAATTCAAGGCGAATAGATGATGCAATGGTGCTCCCTTGTGAAGCTATTCAACGAGGAAGTAGGCAGCCAAAAAGACTCCTGAAAGGCGAGTTTTAGCGTTTCTGAAGCTGCGTTAACGAGCTTAAACGTAGAGCAACTATGTTCTTCACTCGCTGCCTTGCCTCAGAAGCGCTAAACTCTCGCTGAGCGATCACATCTTTATACTGATTGGTATAATAGTCAACTTAAGAATAAAGGGAGTGTGTATGAGACACAAGTTACTATTATTGACCCATGAAAATGAGCGCTATCGTGATCTGCTTACCTCCTGCCATCTTCCTGAACTCACCCTACTGGGTGATGACCCGCAAAACATAGTTGAAGCCGATATCTGGCTTGCCGAACCAGGCCTCGCCGCCCCAATTCTGCCCCACGGTAGAAAGCTTACCTGGATGCAATCCACAATGGCCGGAGTCGACGCCTTAGTCAAACCGCGTCAGAGAAAGGACTATCGACTCACAAATGTGAGGGGCATATTTGGCCCATTGATGAGTGAGTACCTTTTTGGCTATTTGCTGGCTCACCAGCGAGAGCATCAAAAATATAAGTCGCAGCAGGCTGAAAAAATTTGGCTTCCCGGTAGCTTTAAGACACTTCAGGGCCAGCACCTGCTCCTACTCGGCACCGGTAATATCGCTAAGCACCTTGCGCAAACCGCCAAGCATTTTGGCATGCGGGTCACCGGAATCAACCGTGGCGCCAAACCAACTAAGGGCTTCGATGAAGTAGACACCTTAGCGCACTTACCTAAGTACCTGGTGCAGGCTGACGCTATCGCCAGTATCTTACCCAGCACTCCTGATACCAAAGGTGTCCTCAATACCGAAATGCTTTCTCTGATGAAACCTGAGGCCATCTTATTTAATCTGGGGCGCGGAGATGTGTTGGATTTGGACGCGCTCTATCAGCAATTAGTTAAAAATTGTCAGCAAAATGCAATTTTAGATGTCTTTAATCAAGAGCCACTTCCCCGGGAACACCCTATCTGGTCATTACCAAATGTCATCATAACCCCTCATATTGCAGCGCCCAGTTTTCCTGAACAGGTCGTGGAGATATTTATCGAAAACTACCACAAGTTACTCAATGGTGAGCAACTATCACATGAGGTCAATTTTCAACGCGGTTATTGAAAATGAGTCGATTCACCGGTCCTTATTCAAAGCTGAAACCTGCAGGGTTTTCAGCTTAACGGGCCTTCTACACGACCAATAAAGCTTATCTGCTTCCACTTTCTTCTAAACAAGAACCTCTGTCACATTTTTTAATAACACACACCAGGATTTTTAGCAGTAAACTATAACCACCAGCTATTAGCATTGAGAATCATTTTCATTTATACTTCTTAAATCGAATTAGGGAGACTTTTTAATGTACGTTTGTCTTTGTCATGCAGTAACTGATACACAGATCAAAGAAGCCGTTAGTCAGGGGGATATCTCTCTTGCTGATGTTAAAAAGCGCTTAGGTGTAGGCAGTCAATGTGGAAAGTGTACCAGAATGGCAGGCCAGATCATTCAGAGGCAGTTAGACATAGAGCCTAACTATTACGAAGTAGCCTAAACTTCTAAGCCCCTCTATTGTTCTAAGCTTCTAAGATAATCGTACTCCCAATAAAAAAGCTGCCATCGGCAGCTTTTTTTAGTAATAACGACTTATACCGATTGGTATTAGCTATTCTTCTATCGCTTGAACGCCGTCACCGATTTCAACACTATCGACCCGTTGCAAGCCGCGAGGTAGCTTAGCTCCACGTCGGCCACGCTCACCTCGATAATGCTCCAGATCGCTTGGTTTTAACGTTAATTTACGCTTACCCGCCCAGAGCGTTACCGCAGTATCTTCGGGGACGACATGCAGATGTGCTAACAGCTCTTCCCGACTCTTAGCTCTCTCGCTGGGGATACCGATGATCTTATTACCCTTACCTTTTGAGAGCTGAGGTAAAGCCTCAAGGGAGAATACCAACATACGACCTTCATTGGTGATAGCCAATATCGATTCCACCTTCGATTTATCGACGATCTGAGGTGCGATAACCTTTGCATTGGCAGGCAGCGTCAATAAGGCCTTACCCGCTTTATTTCGGGATACCATATCTTTATAGGAACCGACAAAGCCATAGCCTGCATCTGAAGCGAGCAGATAGAATTTATCATCATCGCCTAATAAAACATGCTCCATCACCTCACCCGGTGACAGATTAAAGCGCGTCGTTATCGGCTCGCCCTGACTCCTTGCCGATGGCAGGGTGTGAGTCTCAGTTGCAAAAGCACGCCCCGTCGACCCTATAAACACACTAGGCTGGTTACTGCGACCCGCAGCGCAGCAGAGGAAGCTATCTCCGGACTTATAAGACAACGCCTTCGCATCGATATCATGCCCTTTAGCACAGCGAACCCAACCCTTTTCTGACAACACAACGGTAACGGCTTCAACTGGCGCCAACTCCTGCTCAGTCAATGCCTTGGAATCTCCACGCTCAACCAGAGGAGAACGTCTGTCATCGCCATAAGTTTCGCCGTCTTGCTTCAGTTCCTTCTTAATCAGCGTCTTCATTCTTCTATCAGAGCTTAATAGCAACTGCAGTTTGTCACGCTCGGCTTCAAGTTCGCTCTGCTCACCCTTGATCTTAAACTCTTCGAGTTTAGCCAGGTGGCGTAGCTTAAGATCAAGAATCGCATCAGCCTGAATATCGGTCAGGTTAAACCTCGACATCAATTCGGCTTTAGGCTCATCCTCATAACGGATAATCTCAATCACCTCATCGATATTCAGGAAGGCCGTCATCAAGGCTTCGAGTATATGCAGTCTGGCTAAGATCTTATCGAGTCTATGTTGAACACGACGAGTTACCGTTTGGAAACGATACTCCAACCACTCGGTGAGGATCTGTTTTAAGCCCTTCACCTGTGGACGTCCGTTCAGCCCTAAAATATTCAGGTTTACTCTGAAAGACTTCTCTAAATCAGTGGTGGCAAACAGATGAGCCATAAGCTGATCGTTATCGACTCGATTTGATCTGGGGACAACGATGATACGCACAGGATTTTCATGGTCGGACTCATCTCTGAGGTCGGCAACCATAGGCAGCTTCTTAGCCTGCATCTGGGATGCAATTTGCTCCAGGATCTTGCCGCCGCTGGCCTGATGAGGAAGCGCGGTGATGACCACTTCGCCATTTTCAATCTTATAGACGGCTCGCGCTTTAATCGAACCTCGACCCGTAGTGTAGATTTTGCTGATATCACTGCTGGGAGTGATGATCTCGGCTTCAGTGGGATAGTCGGGGCCCGGCACAAATTCCATTAAACGTGCTAAATCAGCCTTAGGGTTATCGAGCAGTTCAACACAGGCTGAGACTAACTCACGAACATTATGGGGTGGGACATCCGTCGCCATGCCTACTGCGATGCCGGTAATACCATTGAGCAGAATATGCGGTAAACGAGATGGCAGAACCAAAGGCTCTTTCATCGTACCATCGAAGTTCACACCCCAATCGACGGTCCCCTGCCCTAATTCACTTAATAAAACCTCTGAGAATTTTGACAAACGTGCTTCGGTGTAACGCATGGCGGCAAAAGATTTAGGATCATCCGGTGCCCCCCAGTTCCCCTGACCATCAACCAATGGATACCTGTAGGAGAATGGCTGAGCCATCAACACCATAGCCTCATAACATGCACTATCGCCATGCGGATGGTATTTACCTAATACGTCACCTACCGTACGCGCTGACTTCTTATGCTTGGATTGAGCAGATAACCCCAGCTCGCTCATCGCGTAAATAATACGACGTTGTACAGGCTTCAAGCCATCACCTATGTGAGGTAAAGCACGGTCCATAATAACGTACATGGAATAGTTCAGATAAGCGTCTTCGGTAAAGCGCCGAAGAGGCATCTGTTCTACACCATCAAGGCTTAAATCTATCGCATCACTCATTGTTCAGTATCCAATTTTTGAGCAGGTTCAATCTCTTCTTTAATAATATCTTTATAAAACAAACGATAGATATTGCCTTTAAGATCATCTGAGATATACATAGCACCATCGGGTGCCGTTAATAAAGCGTAGGGTCTGGCAACGGGAAACTCTCCGTCTAAAAAGCTGACCACAGTACTGCGCTTTATCACTTGTTGATTTTCGATCTCCAGCATCACAACCTGATAGCCAATCTTACTGGAGCGATTCCAGGACCCATTTTCGGCAACAAACATTTGATTATGATATTTAGCAGGAAATTGTTGACCACGGTAAAAATGAAGACCCATAGGGGCTACGTGTGCAGGAAGCTCATAGGCCGGCAGCGTGACCTTGAGATTCTCAGGCTTCTCGTATGCCGGTTCTATCACTGACTTTGCATGAATATAGGGAAAACCATAATGTGCGCCAATGTGCTCAACACGATTTATCTCATCCGGCGGCAACCTGTCACCCATCCAGTCCCGTCCTAAATCGGCAAACCAAAGGTCATTATCAATTGGCGACCAATCAAAGCCAGTAACATTACGGATCCCCGTGGCTATCTGTTCACTGCTTCCGGTCTCTATATCTATGGCGATAATGCTACCAAAGGGTGCTACAGCCTCACAGACATTACAGGGGGCACCAATCGATACATACAATCGACCATCTAGCCCAAAATGCAATGCTCTGCGGCTCTTATTCGCTTTTCCCGGTAATCGGTCGTAAACTTCTTTTCCGCGTCCGGGACGTCTTAAACGGTTCTCAATATCGACAAATCGAATAATTCGCTCATCGACTGCGGCATAAAGATCGCCCTTATAAAATGCGATGGCCTCAGGAGCCTGCAAACCTTTTGCTATGACATAACGCTTATCGACTCTGCCGTCGGCATTACTATCTACCAAGGCCTGTATCGTGCCCTTCTTACGTGAACCAACAAATAGTGTCCCTTTATCTCCCAACGCTAACTGCTTTGCATCTCCCAAATCGGAAGCATACAGGGTTAACCCAAACCCTTTAGTTACGGTGATCATCATAGGTTGCGAAGCGGCTTGAGCACTCAGGCTAAACAGCGCGGCGACACTAGCCAAAAACAACCAAATTCCTTTATGATTTTTTGTATGATTCAACAACATTATTATTATTTAAGCCTAATTATCTAATTACTGGAATAGTGACTAAAAATCAGCCAAATCTCCCTTAGTCTCCAACCAAGTCTTTCGATCACCCGAGCGTTTCTTGGCAAGTAGCATATCCATCACCGAGATTGTCGCTTCCGCGTCATCGATCGTTAACTGAACTAACCTGCGGGTATTGGGGTCCATAGTGGTTTCCCTCAACTGCAATGGGTTCATCTCACCCAGACCTTTAAATCGGGTAACCTGAATTTTACCTTTCTTCTTCTCAGCTGCAATTCTATCCAATATGCCCTCTTTCTCCGCCTCATCCAGGGCATAAAAAACCTCTTTACCCACATCGACGCGAAATAGAGGTGGCATTGCTACATAGATATGCCCCTGCTCAACCAACACTTTATAATGCTTCATAAACAGCGCACAAAGCAGAGTCGCAATATGTAAACCATCGGAATCCGCATCCGCAAGTATGCATATTTTGCCATATCTCAGCTCTGAAATATCTTCACTATCCGGGTCACAACCGATAGCGACAGAGATATCGTGCACCTCTTGGGATGCCAACACCTGTGTTGCATCAACTTCCCAGGTATTCAGTATCTTTCCTCTCAGGGGCATGATCGCCTGAAACTCACGGTCCCGGGCCTGCTTAGCGCTACCACCCGCAGAGTCACCCTCCACCAGAAATAACTCTCCTCGCATGGGGTCTTGCCCACTACAGTCAGTCAACTTACCCGGAAGTGCGGGCCCGGAGGTCACCTTCTTACGTGCAACCTTCTTCGCAGACTTCAACCGTTTCTGTGCATTATTGATGCACATCTCTGCGAGGGCTTCAGCCTGATCAGTATGGGTATTGAGCCAGAGGCTAAACGCATCCCTGACAATACCGGAAACAAAAGCAGCACTTTGACGACTCGACAGCTTCTCTTTCGTCTGCCCGGCAAACTGAGGATCTTGCATCTTGACCGATAAGATAAAGCTACTGCGATCCCAGATATCTTCAGGGGTCAGTTTTATCCCTCTTGGGATCAGGTTACGAAATTCGCAAAACTCACGCATCGAGTCGAGCAAGCCCTGCCTGAACCCATTAACATGAGTTCCCCCTAATGGGGTTGGAATAAGGTTAACATAGCTTTCATTGAGGTATTCTCCCCCCTCTGGCAGCCAGGTTATCGCCCAGTCGACAGCCTCAAGATTCCCCTTCAAGCTGCCTATGAACGGTTCCTCTGGCAACATAAGTGCATCTTTAATCGACGAGGTGAGATAATCCGTTAAGCCGCTTTCATAGAACCACTCTTCTACTTCATCTGTTTGCTTGTTAACAAACTTGATCTTGAGACCCGGACAGAGAACGGCTTTGGCTCTCAACAGGTAAACAAGCTTTGAAATAGAGAAATTGGGAAAATCGAAGTAGCTTGGAGTCGGCCAGAAATGAACGCGCGTTCCGGAGTTTCTACGCCCGCAAGTTCCGGTCTCGGTAAGATCTTCAACCTTGTTACCATGTTCGAAAGCCATGTCATAGACTGTGCCGTTGCGTCGAACCGTAATTTCAACACGGCTGGACAAAGCATTTACGACAGAGATCCCGACTCCGTGCAGACCACCCGAAAATTGATAATTATCATTTGAGAACTTACCGCCGGCATGCAATTTAGTTAAGATCAATTCTACGCCGGGGATCCCCTCTTCCGGGTGTATATCGACGGGCATTCCACGGCCATCATCGATAACTTCAAGAGAGTTATCTTTATGCAGGATGACATCGATCTTAGTCGCGTGTCCCGCTAACGCTTCATCGACACTGTTATCGATAACCTCTTGTCCCAAGTGATTAGGACGTGTGGTATCGGTATACATACCAGGACGACGTTTAACTGGATCTAGCCCGTTTAGGACTTCAATGGCATCTGAGGTGTATTGGTTTGTCATGGCACACACAATATATTGTTATTCAGGCCATGTTGAGGCCCTACATGGCTATTTGTCAAGAAACAGAAACTGGCAGATTGAATGCAACTGCTTTTCATAGCCTATAAAACTATGATCACCACCGGCTTCAACTAAAAGCTTACAACAGTGATATTTCTGAACGGCTTGTCGATAATCGAGAACTTCATCACCCGACTGCAATAATACAAAGAAACGATCCGGGTTAAAAATAACTTGGGTATTAAACTCTGCTACGTCACATTTATGCTCAGGTAGAACCTGATAGTGCTCATCGGTATAAGGATTATGTTGGGGGCCAATAAACTCATCGAACAGCTCGAAAGGTGTCACAGCTGGGTTTATCAGTGCTGCACGCCCCCCATATTTCTCAGCTAAATAGCTGGCAAAATACCCCCCCAGAGAGGAGCCGATAAAGGTCAACTCCTCACCATCACTCTGCGCCGACTCAACCAGATTGCACAGTAACGTCATCGCATCTTTCGGACTGGAGGGAAGTTGGGGCTGCAAGAACACGAGTTCCGGGTAATTATCAGTAATAAACCGTTCAGTAACGGTTCCTTTCTCTGATAAGGGAGAGCTATTAAACCCATGAATATAGAGCAGCATATTTCCTCATTCTTTGATTATTCCTGTTATCGAATAACCACAAGGGTTCAAATAGGGGGAGTAATCGAAAAATTCACAATAAACAATCGCTAGAATGCTAACACTTGCCGAGGCTTCTACCAAGCATCGGAGGCTAATAAGTCGGCAGCGGGCTCTAAATTTCTAACATTTATTAAACATCGGCATAGGAGTTCGTCATTTCCTATGCCTCAAACGAAACACAACAGTCGATTGACGACGTTTAGTAACCGCTCGCCTCTCTGTCCGGTGAGAAGTTATCACCAGGCACCCTATAGACATTAGTTAAAATGGTACCGTTCGCTTTCAGTTCAAGTAAGCGGTAACCGGGTTGAAGGGCATCCAAAGCAAAGTAAGAAGACTGTGGTTTAAATTGGATACAGGTCGATGGCGTCGCCATCAAGTGCATTATGCCGTGCTTTCCACGGTGCTCTTGATCCAACTTCTGGTGCACATGTCCCCACAACAAGCCTTTGACCTGTGGTATCTCGGCAACCTGCTCAATGAAGTCACTTCCGTTGTCCATACAGTGCTGATCCAGCCAGGCACAATTCACCAGAATCGGATTATGATGCATCACAAGCAAGGTGTGGCGATCGGGTTGATCGGCAACGGCACTCTTGATGATCTCGATCTCACTATCTGCCATATGACCGCCGGGTTTACCGCGAACGGTAGAGTCGAGCATGATTATCTGCCAGTTTCCGGCCAGAATTCGTCTCTGCCCATAGATATTCGGCCCCTGCATATTAAGATGCATGATCCTTGGGTCATCATGATTACCGGGGAGGTAATGGCAAGGCAACTCGAGCGGGGCAATAGCCCGAACGAAGTTATGATAGGACTCACTAGAGTAGTCTTGACTGATGTCACCGGTAGCCAGCATGAAATGAGCAGGGTAATGCACGGCATTAATCGTGTTGAGTACAGCTTCTAAGCTGTGGGCCGTATTGACTCCCAACAGCTGAGCATCAGGATCGGCAAACAGGTGTGGGTCCGTAACCTGTACGACTCGCACACTAGCATTATCATCGATTGAATAAGAGATAGCCTCTTTTAACACAATTAAACCCTAAGATTCTGACAAACAAACTGCACTCATGTGGCTATCAATCTTTAATAACTCTTCCAGAAAAGCATTGACCTGATACTTTTCATCACGATGGTGCATACGTATATTTGGATAATCATATACCGGACGCAATTGGTAAATCTGTCGACTAGTTAACACTTCTGCTAATTTAGCATCATGATAAACTCTCACACAAACCTGTGGGGAGTTAACGTAATCAGATCGACTTAGCTCTCTTGAGATCTCAATAAGTTGGGTATATCTGGTATTCTCGAGTAGACGCACATCCAGGCAACCAAATTCACCTTCAACTTGCCAGACATCACCCTGCCCCGCTTCGATGGGTAGCCAACGCAGAATATGGAAATAGTTTCGCCCACAAAGAGATAAGAACCTGCTTACATCAGGTTGGTATCTTTTAGGATTTAAACTAGTTGCAGTCTTTCTCACGGGCATTTCTCTTTCATAATGTTTGATTTACGCTCAAGGCATAAGCTTTAATACTTACCACTTACCACTTACTACTTAAAGTTAGTGTTTTATAGTTCAGCTCAAGCCACTGCAGTCCAATAACTGTAGACGCATTGTTGATTATACCATCTTTCACTAAAGTAAATGCTTCCTCACGGCCCATGACATGAACTAGTATATCTTCATGCTCTTCTCTCAGTCCGTGCACACCTTGCGCCTGGCTTGCATCAATTTCAGCCCAAAAAAAGTCATATTTTTCGCTCGAACCGCCAGGACTGGAAAAATAAGTCGCGACCTCCTCAATCCTGTTAGCGTTTATCCCGGCCTCCTCGTTAAGCTCCCTGACTGCCACATCTAAGGGGGACTCCCCAGACTCAACCATACCCGCGACCAATTCGAGTAACCAGGGTGTCTGGCCCGAACGAAATACGGGGATCCTTATCTGCTCAATTAACACGACCTGGTCGGTTACCGGATCATAGGGGAGCACAATAACGGCGTTCCCTCTCTCAAATACTTCCCGGACGACCTCACCGCTCCAGCCACCATCAAATAATCTGTGTTTGAAGCGATATTCCTCCAAGGTAAAGAAACCTTTAAAGAGAGTCCTTTCACCTAACAACTCGACATCCTTATGGCTATATTTTTGTTTCATTTTAACCTCCATATTGGATCGTTTTTGCAGTAATAAACCATTAGGTGCAGCCAAAAGCAACGCTAAACAAATGGTGCGGATAAAATCGGCAGAAAAAGCATAATTAAAATCAAAAACTGTTACAATTCATAGTTGACTTAAAAACAGGTAATTTCTTAATATCTATCTCTTAAATGAAATAGTCATTAAGTTTAGATGTATCGGGAAGCGTCGGGAAGCGCAAACCGCCTTACAGTTTTTTTGTGAGGTATCACTTAGCTATAAAAGTTAAATGGCTCCTCCAGTGGAGGATTTTGTCTAAAAGGACAACTAATGAAATTCAAGATCCGATCGATATGTGCAGCTTTAACGCTTGCAGCCACAACTTCAGCCGTACAGGCCGATGATTTATTGCAAATTTACGAACAAGCGCTAACAAGTGATCCTATCGCCTTACAGGCAAAGGCTCAACGAGATGCCCTGTACGAACAGATTGAAGAAAACCGTGCTCCATTACTTCCTACCATCAGCGCTAGCGTAGGTTATGGAAAAAGCTGGACTAATGTTTCAGAAAGCGAATATAACAGCGGCCTGAATGCCGGTGTTAGCTTAAATCAGATTATCTACGACCACAGTGCATGGGTAGGACTAAGCTTAGCAGAGCTTGCAGCTTCTCAGGCCGATGCCGCTTACGCATCGGAACTGCAAAAGCTAATCATCCGAGTCAGCAGTGCCTATTTCGACGTCTTATCGGCAAAAGATAACTTCGAATTTAAAGGTTCAGAGAAACGTGCTATCGAGCGTCAGCTGGAGCAGACTAAGCAAAGATTTGCCGTAGGTCTGACTGCCATTACCGATGTACATGAAGCTCAGGCTCAGTTTGACTTGGCTCGCGCCTCTGAAATTTTATCAGAAAACCAGTTGATCAACAGCTACGAAGCATTGCGTGAAATTACCGGTATCGATCATAAGTCTATCAATATCTTAGACACCACTCGTTTCTCCGCTGTTACGCCATCTCCGGCGCAACCTAACGACTGGTTAAAAATGGCTGAGACAAACAGCGTCGACCTGATGACCAGGCGTATCGGTAAAGATATCGCTCAAGAGACTATCAGTCTCTATAAGGCCGGTCACATGCCTTCGCTAAGTTTGAGTGCGGGCTATACGACTAACCTTGAGCAGAAAGACGAGCTTAAAGATAAAAGCGATTATGATAATGCCAACATAGGTTTGACACTGAGTGTACCTATCTTCGAAGGCTTTAAAGTCACATCAAAAGTCAATCAAGCTCAGTATCAGTTTGTTGATGCGAGTGAAAAGCTGGAGCAGACCTACCGTAAGGTCGTTAAAGATGTTCGCAATAACTTTAACAACGTAGGCGCTTCAATCAGCTCAATCAGGGCTTACGAGCAGTCGGTACTCTCTTCTGAGAGCGCCTTAAAAGCAACTCAGGCAGGTTTCGAAGTCGGTACCCGTACGATTGTCGATGTACTGAACCGAACTCGTGATCTCTATGATTCTAAGCGTCAGTTATCTGATGCGCGTTACGGTTATATCAACTCGATTCTGGCACTTAAGCAAGCTGCCGGAACCTTGAATGAAGATGACGTCATCGCCATCAACAACGGCCTGACAGCACAAGCTGTAAATCCATAAGCGATAAGACCAGCCAAGAGTCTGGTCTCGCTTTGGTTAATAGATATAAAAAACCGCCACTAACTGAGTTAGTGGCGGTTTTTTAATTCTTACAGTATAAATACTTGTCCGCTTTAGAAAACCAGTTCTACACCGGCAAAGTAGCCTTTAAATTGCGAGTTTGTACTTACCCCATCGAAGTCATTCACATCGAAGCTGAAGTCACGGTAACCGACGCGCACTTTAGTATCCAGTGCGGTACCATCAAACTGCCATCCCAAACCTACAGAGTAATCATAAACGCTGGACTCATCGACACCGACCATCACTTCGGCAAAACCGTAGAGGCCCAGACCCGGAACGCCAACCTGTGCATCGGCGTATGCCATCACGATACCGCTATCGAGCTCTTTCTCTGAGTTTTGACGCGACACGCCATTAGTATCCAATTGGTTTACACGGAATGAACCATGCATCTTCTTATATGCGGCACCTAAGTCCAATGCCACCATATCGTTATCTAACAACTCATAATAGAGTACGAAATCAGTATTGCTGAGATCGGTATTCGATGAGATATCTCCGGTGAACTCTTTACCGCCGAAGCTCATCGTAGTACCCGTTGCAAGACTTGCATTACCACCCGAGTCCAGACTATTTTCACGGATCTTGAAGTTAGGAAGGATTGGGATCCCATGCTCAACTGCAACCCAGACACTCCCCTGAGCGTCGGAGCTATAATTAAAATCTTGCTGGGGTTGACCATTTTCAGCAAAAGTACCGCTTGTATCTGCCTTCCAGTAATCACCACCGACTTTAAAACCAATCAGTGACGCTGCCTGTGCAGAAGTTCCAACTAGTGATCCTAGTAGAGCACATGCAATTAATGTTTTTTTCATTAGTTAATTAACCTTTAGTCAATAAGTTAGTTAGATCGATAACAGCCGCATTGGCGCGGGAAATATAGTTCGCCATCACCAAAGAGTGATTAGCGACAACCCCGAAGCCCGAACCATTTAAGATAATGGGGCTCCATACAGGTTGTTGTGTCTCTTCCAGTTCGCGAATAATTTGTTGCAAACTGACTTCAGCATTCTTCTTTTTCAGCACATCGGCAAAATCAACTTCAATCGCCTTCATGAAATTCAGTAACGCCCATGTCGCGCCACGTGTTTCATAAAAGACATCATCAATTTTCCACCAACTGGTCTTAATCTCCATACTCGCATTGTTAGGCGTCGATTGGCTTGCTTCGCTGTCACCGGCAAGATCGGTATTCAATCGTTCCTGTCCCACACTCGCAGACAGACGTTGCGACATGCTGCCGAGGCGCTTTTGAACCTCTTTAAGCCATTCGTTAAGGTTATCGGCGCGAGCATAAAACTGTGCGTCTTGATTGGCTGGGTCTGAGATTTTAGCGCGATAAACTTTTAATAGTTTGATCGCATCTCTGTATTCACCTTCTGCACTCGGCACTAACCAACTTGTGTGCTCAATATTAAGCTTTGAGTGCGCGGCTAACAGATCTTTATCGGCTGCAGATTGTGACTGGGAGCGGCTAAACTCTTTTCTCATAATAAGCGCCATATCTCTGGCTTGTTCGAGTGCACCAAATTCAAATGCCGGCATATTGTCCATAAATACAGATGGAGGCATTACATCATTGGATAACCAACCACCACTCTTATCCAGTAGCTTCTCCATGGTAAGCACCAATGAAGTCGTTGTCGCATACCCAACGACCTCGCTACCCACTTCAGACTTTAACTCTTGATGACTCAATACATCAGGTTCAACACTCCACCAAACGCTGATGATATAACCAATAAAAATTATCAAGGCAGCAATTAAGGCGCCTTTTTTCCATGTCATTTGCATCTGTTACACTCCTGTATTACCAATACTTACCACTACTTATCAATGGTGGTGTGCATGGCCTTTCATTTTTGCCATATCTTGCTTGCTCACCATCAGGCTAATCGGTAGTTCACTGCCGTCATCAAACTTAAGAGTTAAGTCGACCGATGTCCCGGAGACCAGAGGTTGCTTCAACCCCAACAACATCACGTGTTCTCCCGACTCCATCAGAGTCAGCGTGCCGTGCTGCGGAATGTTAAAACTTTCGACCTGGCGCATTTTTACCATGCCATCTTCTTCAATAATGGTGTGAAGCTGTGCCTCTTTTACGAAATCAGCTTGTACGGCCACGAGTTGACGTTCCGCACCGTGATTTTCAAGAGTAAAGTAAGCTGCCGTATTAGGCACGCTTGCAGGCATAGCCCTCACGTGTCCCTCAACCAATGCCACATTGGCAAAGCTGGCAAACGATGCACACGACAACACCAAGAAATTAAACGCTTGTTTGAATATTCGTTTCAATGTATTAAACTCCATTTAACCCCATTCGTCTAAGAGGAAAAAACGTAATGAGTACAATTCAGGTTCAGGATGAGCAAGGCGTCAGAATCATTACTATCAATAGACCAGATAAGCGCAATGCGCTCAGCCTCGATATGTATTCTAGCCTCACAGAGTACCTTATCCAAGGTGAGTCAGACAACGCTATTCACGCCTTTTTAATCAAAGGACAGCCAGACTGTTTTACCTCAGGCAACGATGTAGCAGACTTTTTAAAAAATAGTAACTTAGACGCAAAACACCCGGCATTTCGTTTCCTGTTCAGCCTGTTAGATCTCAAGAAGCCATTAGTTGCAGCAGTGACGGGTGCTGCAGTAGGAATTGGAACCACGGTTCTGCTACATTGTGATCTCGTCTATGCAGACCCAAGTGCAAAGTTTCAGCTACCCTTTGTTAACCTCGCTCTGGTTCCTGAAGCCGGTGCAAGCTTATTACTGCCACAACTCGTTGGACCACAGAAAGCCGCAGAGCTATTGTTACTGGGTGAAAGTTTCGACGCCAATACCGCCAACTCTCTTAACATAGTCAATGAAGTTGTTTCAGCAGGTGATGTATTCGACTATGCGCTTGCTAAGGCAATCAAGCTTGCCAATCAGCCACCTCAAGCCCTACAAGCAACCCGAGCACTTTTGCGTCCCCATAAAGATGCTGTACGAAAACAGATGGAGCGGGAACTGGAGCAGTTTGCAGTAAGATTGAAAAGTGATGAAGCGAAAAACCGCTTTAAGGCTTTTCTGAATAAAGAGTAACTTGTGAATTAAATATGAGTCGGTCTTCTAACGCTCAAGCTTCTGAATTAACGGTTAGAAAAAGTAGAGCTAATCAGCTTGGCTAGCTTGACCGACGCCCCATGCAGCAAGAATAAGCAGTAAAACAGGCCAAAAAAGCGAGAATCCGGCAAATATCATAATAAAGGCACAGCTGATACACAGCCCCGAAACCAATGCCAGAAAACTAAATGCTAACGTTAACCATAGTATAAGGAGTAAAGCACTTCCCAAGGCAAAGACCACAGCCCATATACTCATATCCATCCAAAAGAGTGGCTCAACGCTCAACAAGGTTCCGGTCAGGAACTGCGTCGTTCCCCAAGTTTGTACCGCCGCAATTAAAAGCGTTGTTGCCAAAATGGCGATACCGATCCCAATGAAGAGATCCAAAATCTTTTTCATTTTTAACCTTCTCTGAGCTTTCAAAAATTTCTTTCCCACTTAGGTAAAACTAATGCGAGAACAAAATAGATAAGCAAGCCCATAGCCGGGTTCATCAATACCAGTGCAGCCCAAACAACTCTCGTCCATAAGCATGACCAATTAAACTTATCCGCCGTCATGGCTGCCACGCCACATATCAAACTTTTTGGCTGCTTCAAACGTGATATCAACTTATCCATTGAACTAATGCTACTCATACTTCCTCCCGGTTAAATAAGTATTACGGCTAAGCGAAAATCAGTCATTAACCCTATCCCACCTGAATGTGCAGATCAGCAGGGCACAAAGAGTAAAACCAAACACAGGGGTCAATAACAGAGCCGCAATTTCTGAAGTGAACCACATAATTACTCCTTTACCATCGCGCTGGTGATGGCCTGCTCATTCTTCTCTTTAGCCAGCTGGGTCTCATCTTCTGCATCGACTTCAAACATGGCATCTGATAGCTGTGCCTGCAGAGACATACTCAATTCTCTTTGAGCGACCTGCATCATATCTTGCATCTGCGCAGAGATATTTTGCTCTATGTTGCTGGTAAGATCGCTGGGAATAAGCGTATCAGCATGGGCACTTACACTTGCTCCCATTAATACTGCAGCGGCTAATGATACTTTTGCTATTTGAGTTAAAGTTGAATTAAACATGATGCCTTCCTTTTCAGTGATGTCTTATGACCTAATCTCTTTACATAGAAGGTATTGCGAGTAGCGTGCCAACTTTTTATAAACATAGGAAGATACTGATAAACAAGAACTTAATTACTTTTCGCAACATTTTAAAAACAAAATAACTGAATGAATTGATGGTCTTTTAGTAAATTTCACCATGGGCTGGTGAAAATTACTAAGAGTTGAAATATATGGATTAATATAAGGAGGAAATAACTAAAAAACCGCCATAAAGGCGGTTAATTAAAGTAAAATGAAAGCTAAATACTCATATTTTTTCTTGCTTGTTCAATGACTTCTATACCGGCACCCGGTTTATGCGCATTTTCACTAATATAACGTCTCCAGGCACGAGAACCCGGTTCTCCCTGGAATAAGCCAGTCATATGACGACTGATATGGTTCAAACGACCACCCGATTGAAGGTGTTTCTCTATATAAGGAATAAATTTCTCTAAAACAGCATCTCGACTCAAAACGGGTCTATCGATACCGCAGAGTTGCTGATCCACTTCGGCTAACATATAAGGGTTTTGATAGGCTTCACGCCCAACCATGACACCATCGAGCTTAGCCAAATGAGTACGGCACTCATCGAGTGACTTAACACCACCATTGATTGAGATGCTCAACTCCGGATAATCTTGCTTAAGTTGATAGACGCGATCGTAATCTAACGGGGGGATCTCTCTGTTCTCTTTAGGGCTTAACCCCTGCAACCAAGCCTTTCTGGCATGCACGATAAACGTGTCGCAACCCGCATCACGAACAGTCTCAACAAACTCGGTAAGGAATGGGTAACTGTCCTGCTCATCAATCCCGATACGTGTCTTTACCGTCACAGGAATGTCCACGACCTCTCGCATCGCAGTCACACACTCGGCAACAAGCTTAGGCTCAGCCATAAGACAGGCTCCGAAACGACCATTTTGAACCCTGTCTGACGGACAACCTACATTGAGGTTTATCTCATCGTAGCCTCTATCTGCCGCGAGCTTAGCACAAGTCGCCAGGTCGTGAGCATTGGAACCACCAAGCTGAAGTGCCAAGGGGTGCTCTTCGCTATTGTAAGCAAGGTAATCGCCTTTACCATGGATAATGGCCCCCGTTGTGACCATCTCCGTATAAAGCAATAACTCGGCTGACATCAGGCGCGCCATATAACGATAATGGCGATCGGTCCAATCAAGCATAGGAGCGATAGAGAAGGTACGGTTGATCGTTGAGGTCAGAGTAGATGACATAGTTTATGTTGGCCTGCTTTGCGATGACAATTGTCGTTAAACCAATAAGGCTCAGTGTATAATCGAGCGTGGTCGCGCATTTTACACTGACCGCAGTAGAAATGCACAGTTGATTCACCATACTAAGCGTGCGCCAAGCAAATAACGCCCCACGAACCTTTACACTCAGTATGACTTTAGCTCATTGGTAATTATTGATTGGCTACCACCTGAACAGTCCACTCAACCTCAAATCGACTCATTTTGGGAGAATTCGCTCACATAGAATGAGTGGTACCCCATATTATCAATTACTTTTAGGAGTAAAGTCACAGAACAGTCTCCATAAGCCATGGAATAATGATTAGCTATATCTCAATGGCATGATTAAAGACAGCCTCTGCGTCCTTGTGTACAGATAAATGCTGAAGCCGATACAAAAATAGCCTAAGCTTTATACAAAGGTATGCTCGAGGAGCGGCTGGCATACGCGTAAAGTCACCAAACATAGAAGTGTGACACCATAAGCAATATCGATGTCCAGTTAAGTACCCCATATAGAATACTTAAATTCACGCTTTAAAGTTACTTGGTAATATTCGACAAAAAACTATTGCCGAGAAACAAGTTTTTAGACTATGGATAATCAAATATGAATGTAAATTTCATTAACCCTTTTCTTGAATCACTGCTCAATGTCATCTCGACGATGGCAAATATGCAGCTCACACCCGGAAAGCCAAGAATAAAAACCGACAACCTGGCTAAAGGCGATGTCTCAGGACTGATAGGCATGGTCGGTCCGCAAACTAAAGGTTCACTCTCCATCACCTTCGAACAGGGACTCATTCTGGAGATAATGCAAAATATGTTGGGAGAAAACCCGGGAGAGATCAATGATGAAATCACCGATCTCGTCGGCGAAATTACCAACATGGTCACTGGTGGCGCAAAAAATATCCTCGGCGATAAAGGCTATGAGTTCGAAATGGCAACGCCGGTTGTTGTCTCAGGCTTAGGACATCGAATCTCTCATAAGGCCAACGGGAAAAAGATTATCATGCCCTTCGCCAGCCCCCATGGCACTGCCTATATTGAGATCTGCTTCGAAACTTAAAAGCAGCAAGAACCATAACACCCTCGATACTCGAGTCATTAAGGGGACAAAGATTCCCCTTAAAGACGCTCGACTGATACTCCACAGTCAATGGGTATTAAAAAGGCTGATTAACCATTATCCAAAATTGCTTCGCGTCTTCGGCATAAGCAAACTCGGTTCTTACGATAACGTTTTCAACTTCAAACCTTGCACCAACACCTAGCGTCCATTTCATATCATCATGTAGTTCACTGGCACTGAAATCATCTGCAACCTGGCCGGCTTCTGCAAAAACGACCCATTGCCACCAAGGTACATCATAGAGATTAAATACGGGTAAACTCTGTAAAGGCTGCCAGCGGGGTTGAACTCGATACTCTGCAGAGTAAAGCAGTGCACTACGACCATAGAATTGCTTGCTGGAGTAGCCTCTCAGATGATCGAAACCACCCAATGTCACGCCGGCAAAAGATGGAGGTCGCTGATACGCTTGCGTGCTTGAGTCATAGTCGTTCCAGGTTGGTGTATCGGCAAGATAAAAATTGAAGGCTAATATTTGCTGACCGAACCAGTCACTCTCCCCCATTGATAGGAAGGCACTCTGTTCGAACTCCCACATAGTCCAACTTTCTCTATCATCGGCTCCACCGCCTCTCGCGCCAAAGTCGCGGCTGAGTGTCAGGCTGGACCGGCCCCCTCGGGTGCTATTTTTACCGTTATCCCGATTATCCCAATCAAGCTTAAATTTTAACCCCTGAGTTTCAGTCGGCAGGTCTTCATAGCCCAGCAGTTCCTGAGTATGAATAAAGGGGGTGATCTGTAGACTGGTAACCCCAGACTCTCTGGGATCCCAGCTCAGGGGATCCGTTGCCAGAGAGGGCATCAGGCTTCTCGCAGCACCTTTACTTCCCTTACCCCAGGGCAGCACATATTTAATGTGTAGTTTGGTATAAAACTCATCTCCAACCGTTATAACCCGATTGGTTGCCATCGCATCTGAGCGGTTAACACCTTTGCTCGATCTATTCGCATCTTCAGGAACAAAGTAGATCCCCTCTTTATAACTGGCGCGACTAAACTCGCCGGAAAACAGCCATTGATCCAGCTTGGGTAGTTGATAGTTATTGAGTCCTAAATAGGTGATCCAACTTTCATTACTACTATAGAGACCAATACCAAACGCAGAGGCCTGAGGCTGACCGGCATGCTTAATGACGCCAGCCCCACCCACTGTGGTACTCAGGGTTTCTGTAGAGAAAACAAAAGGCACGGCGACAAACTCGGGGGAGTAATCTTTACTCCTGTTTATCCCGGTTTGATGCACTTGCGGCATACTGTCAGCATTGGCACTCTTTGTTTGAGTCGCTTGCGTTGTTTGAGCCGCTTGGGTTGCTTGAGTTACTTGAGTTTCCAGAGCCTCATCGGCCAAGGCATAGGGCAAACTGAGTGCACTGCTGAATAGCAGTGCGTGTATACATAAAACTTTAATTTTCAACGAAAACTCTTCCTGATACAGCAGGCTATCGACTCAAGACATCCCGCCCATGAATCGATACGACAAAGGAATTAAATCTATGTGCTTAATCCAGGCACACGGCAACTCGAGGGGTTAATTTAGTCACTAACTCATAAGCGATTGTGCCTATGTGCTCCGCCACCTCTTCAACGGGTAATGCTTTTCCCCATAAAATAGCATCATCGCCAATCTGATCTGTCGCATTTATACCTAAATCGACGGTCAACATATCCATAGAGACCCGGCCAACGATAGGAACCCGTCTCCCGTTAACCCATACAGGCGTACCTTCGGGTGCATTACGTGGATACCCATCACCATAGCCAATAGCGACAACACCTAACTTAGTGTCTTGTTTTGCATGCCATGAGCTGCCATAACCCACAGGCTCACCGGCCTTATGAGAGCGAACGGCAATAAGCTGCGACACTAACTCCATTGCAGGCATCAAACCATGGTTAGACCCCAGATCCCCAATCACAGGCGAGACACCGTATAGCCCGATACCGGGGCGTATCCAATCAGCCTGACTCTCAGGCCAATACAGGGTGCCTGCCGAATTTGCCAAACTACGTTGACCCGGCAAGTCTTTAATCAGATCGTTAAAGAGATTAATCTGAAGCTTTGTGGATGGGTTATCGGGTTCATCGGCACAGGCAAAATGTGACATAAGGTTAATAGGTTTAGCGACTTGAGGGCAGGCCTCTAACCGGGCATAAACAGCATCAAACTGCTCAGGGGTGAAACCTAATCTGTGCATACCCGAGTCTATTTTCAGCCATACGGTTGCAGGCTTTGCCAGTATAGAGCTTTCCAGCATCTCCAGCTGCACTTCATTATGAACAACGGTATCGATGTCGTGTTCGACCAGAGTGGTTAAGTCGACTCGGCTGAAGAAGCCTTCGAGCAAAATCAATTTTGACTTAACCCCACCTTCCCTTAGTGCTAATGCCTCTTCCGGACGAGCGAGTCCGAAACCATCGGCGCTATCCAGACAATGGGCAACATTAAGTAAGCCGTGTCCATAGCCATTGGCTTTTACAACCGCCATAACTTTGCTCCCGGGAGCGATTTCACGGAGACGAGCTAAGTTATTCTTCAGTGCTTTACTACTGATCTCTGCACGGGGAAAGGGTTTCAAACGATAACCTTAATCTGTTAGTAACAAGACTCGATGCTGCACTAAAGTGATAATACTAATATGAGTGTCAAATCTATAATGAGTTCACTTAGTTATCAATGAAGAGCTGACTAAGTGAATCAAGTTTAATCTTAGGCGAAGCAACCCGTCTGTATCGTTATCGATAAATAACACCATTATCGATAGACGACACAATAGACGAGATTAGTCCTCTTCGAACTGTGGACCGGCATAGTTATCAAAACGAGAAAACTGCCCCTGGAAGGTTAAACGTACCCGTCCGATAGGACCGTTACGTTGCTTACCAATGATGATTTCGGCCGTACCCTTATTTTCTGAGTCATCGTTATACACCTCATCACGGTAAATAAACATGATGAGATCCGCATCTTGCTCAATCGCTCCCGATTCACGAAGATCTGAGTTTACCGGGCGTTTATCGGCACGTTGCTCCAATGAACGGTTAAGCTGAGAAAGTGCAACAACCGGTATCTCAAGCTCTTTTGCCAGGGCTTTGAGAGAGCGGGAGATCTCTGAGATCTCTAAGGTACGGTTATCTTTCAACGCCGGGACCTGCATCAACTGAAGATAATCGATCATGATCATCGACAAGCCTCCATATTCACGTGCAATACGGCGCGCTCTGCTTCGCACATCGGTGGGCGTCAAACCTGAGCCATCATCGATATACATCTTACCTTGCTCGAGCATGATCCCCATGGTTGAGGAGACTCGCGCCCAATCGTCGTCATCGAGTTGACCGGTACGGATTTTAGTTTGATCGACGCGACCCAGTGAGGCGAGCATACGCATCATGATCTGTTCTGAAGGCATCTCCAGACTGAAGATGAGTACCGGCTTATCTTCATTGAGTGCCGCAGCTTCACATAAGTTCATCGCGAACGTGGTTTTACCCATAGATGGACGCGCCGCAACGATGATTAAATCACCGGACTGGAAGCCCGCCGTCATCTTATCGAGGTCACCAAAACCACTCGATACCCCGGTTACACCACCGGTCGGGTTGTTATAGAGTTCTTCAATCTTATCGACCGTCTTTTCAAGAATGGCTTTGATCCCTTCCGGACCCTCATTGGCATTAGCCCGCGACTCGGCAATCTTAAAGACTTTAGTTTCAGCTAAATCCAATAGATCGCCGGAATTACGCCCTTCAGGGTTGAAACCGGCATCGGCGATCTCATTTGCCACTTTGATCATTTCACGAACGACGGCGCGTTCACGAACAATTTCCCCATAAGATAAGATGTTGCCTGCGCTGGGCGTATTCTTGGCAATCTCACCCAGGTAGGCAAAGCCGCCGGCCTCCTCCAGTTGGTCTTCGACCTCCAACTGCTCAGAAACCGTGATCAAATCGATAGGTTGACCGGCACTGGTCAAGGTGCCCATCGCTTCAAAAATCATCCGATGAGATCGAGAGTAAAAGTCTTCAGCCACAACCGCTTCAGCCACTCTATCCCATGCATCTGAATCCAGCATCAAGCCGCCCAGTACAGACTGCTCCGCTTCTAAAGAGTGCGGTGGTAGCTTGAGTGCATCCATCTGGATATCTCTTGGCTTCTTTTTGGCCTTGAAGGCACCTTGTTGTGACATTAAATCTCCAAACTCCCAACAGTTAAGCAAAATATGGTATAAAACGTGCTCAAACAAAAACGGAACCGATAAGTTCCTACCCATACAACAAAAACAAGGAACGAACATGCGCAATGCATTGATCTCAGCAATCGTGCTGTCATCTGGTGTCGTATTGGCATCAATCGACGCACATGCAGATGAGGGCCAGTGGCAACCTTATCAAATGCCCTCTATCGCAGATAAACTTAGCGAGAGAGGCATTGAGATTCCAGCAAAACAACTTGCCGATCTCACACAGTACCCAATGAATGCAGTTGTAGGGCTGGGGTATTGTACCGCCAGTTTCGTGTCACCCCAAGGCTTAGTTGTCACAAACCATCACTGTGCATACCGCGCTATTCAATATAATAGTAAAAAAGAGCACAATTATATTGCCGATGGCTTCCTGGCAAAATCAAAAGATGCTGAACCATCGGCGGGTCCTAACGAGCGACTCTATATTACCGAAGCAGTTACCGATGTATCTAAGGCAGTCACAGACAACCTAAGCCAAGACCCCTTGGTGCGCTATGAAGAGATACAATCTAATAGAAAGTCTCTTATCAAAGAGTGTGAAAGCGATAAAAACTATCGCTGTTCGGTGCGCAGCTTTCATAATGGACTCGAATATTACCTCATTAAGCAGCTGATTATTCGTGATGTTCGTTTAGTCTATGCGCCACCTAAGAGTGTCGGTTCATATGGCGGCGACATAGATAACTATGAATACCCTCGTCATTCAGGTGACTTTACCTTCCTGCGAGCTTATGTAGGTAAAGATGGGCAACCTGCAGCTTATGCTGAAGATAATATTCCGTTCACACCTAAAAGCTACCTTAAAATTAATGCCGATGGTGTAAATGCGGGTGATGGTGTCTTTGTTGCCGGCTATCCGGGATCGACCAGCCGTTACCGTTTAACCAGTGAACTGCAATTTGCCAGCGACTGGCTATACCCAACACTCGCCTCACGCTATCAGCTTCGTATCGATACCATCAAGGCCATGGGTAATGCAGACGGTGACGTTGCAATTAAATACGCGGGTACCCTGGCTTCCATGGCTAACCGCATGAAGAAGTACAACGGACTCCTAGACGGATTCAGAGCCACCGATATTACCGGCATTAAGCAGAGCCGCGAAGATGACTCCCTCAAATGGCTTGCGGGCGATAAGACCTACCAGTCATATCAAGCCCAGTTCGACCAACTTGAAGCCTTGTTAGATAAAAAACGCACCGGTATGCAGACGCGTCACTACTTCGAAAATGCACAGTCCAGTGCTTTGCTCGCCGTAGCAAATAAGCTCTATCGACTGTCAAAAGAGAAAGCCAAGCCAGATAGCGAGCGTGAAGAGGGGTATCAAGAGCGAGACATGAAGATGTTTAAGGCGCGCCTTAAACGTATCGATTCCAGCTTCGATATCTCCGTCGACAAAACCCTATGGCTGCAAGACTTAAACGCCTATATGGGACAGGAAAATCGTGTTGCCGCATTCGATACTATGCTCAATGACGATGATGAATCGGTAACTCTGTCGGATAAACTCGATGGACTCTACTCTCTGACCTCCCTGACAGATCAAGACAAGCGTCTTGCCTGGATGCAAGCGGATGCGAAGACGTTTGAAACCAGTGCCGATCCATTTATTCGTCTTGCCGTCGCACTTTATGACAGCAACATGGCACAAGAGAAAGAGAAGAAGACCCTTCTTGGTGAACTTTCTCAAGCCAGACCCGGTTACATGAAAGCGATTATCGCCTACAACAAGGCCAATGGCTGGCCTGTATACCCGGATGCAAACGGTACCTTGCGTATCACCTATGGCATGGTAGATGGTTATCAGTCACGAGATGCACTGTACAAGCAGCCTTTCACACGTCTTGAGGGGATCGCCGCCAAACACACAGGTGTCGAGCCCTTTAACGCACCGAAAAAGGTACTCGATGCGATTGCAGCGCAACGTTATGGAACTCACAAGGTGGACTCTGTGATTAAAGATCCAAGCTCTTGGATATGCAGACTCTTCTCTTGCTTAGATAAACCAGAAGCGTTTAACTCAGTGCCAGTTAACTTCCTGTCCAGTGTCGATACCACAGGTGGTAACTCGGGCTCGCCGGTATTTAACGGCAAGGGAGAATTGGTGGGGCTGAACTTCGATTCGACCTATGAAGCTATCACTAAAGACTGGTTCTTTAACCCAACCATCACGCGCGCCGTTCATGTCGATTTCCGCTACATCCTATGGATGATGGATGAAGTTGATCATGCAGATAACTTGCTTGAAGAGTTGGAGCTGGTACGCAACTAAGTTTGAATTTGAAAGGGTCTAGATCTTAGGCCCTAGATTTTTCAACCATAGATATAAAAGCTGAGATGACGGCCTTCGGCCTATCGCTTCGCGGATGGCTTCGCCTATTCGACGAGCTTCGCTCTGTTGGACAAGATAAAGTCATCTGACCGCCATGGATGGCGGAAATGTCGGTTATGTAGGGAACATTAACCGACGCAGCCCTAACAGCGCAGCGTCATCTCAGCCCTAACAGCGCAGCATCATCTCAGCCCTAACAGCGTAGCGTCATCTCAGCCCTACCAGCGTAGCGTCATCTGACTGCTATGAATGGCGGAAATGTCGATTATGCAGGGAACAACAACTGACTCAGCCCTAGTTTCTAGTCTTCTGAGTCATTCGCGGCTAAAGCCGCTCCTACATGGAAAATGTCTTAGCTCGTAGCTCGTAGCTCGTAGCTCGTAGCTCGTAGCTCGTAGCTCGTAGCTCGTAGCTCGTAGCTCGTAGCTCGTAGCTCGTCAGCATATTCCAGACATAAAAAAACACCGCCTAATCAGATTAGTGCGGTGTTTTCTTTTAAAGCCTTAGACTTAATACCTGAGCATGTAAGTCGTTTAGCTTTAAACTAATGTATTAGTCTTCTGCAACAACAGAAAGCTTAACAATAGCTTTAACTTCAGTGTGAACCTGAACTTCAACTTCGAATTCACCAGTAGTACGTAAAGCACCTAGTGGAAGACGAACTTCGCTCTTAGCAAGTTCAACACCAGCAGCTGTAACTGCATCAGCGATGTCACGGTTACCAATTGAACCGAACAGCTTACCTTCGTCACCAGCTTTAGAAGCGATAACGATAGCTTCAAGTGCGTTGATTTTCTCAGCGCGCTCGTTAGCAGCAGTCAGGTCAGCAGCTAACTTAGCTTCTAATTCAGCACGACGTGCTTCAAAGACTTCAGTGTTAGCAGCGTTAGCAACAACAGCTTTACCTTGTGGCAGAAGGTAGTTACGTGCGTAACCAGCTTTAACTGCAACTTGGTCACCTAGATTTCCTAGGTTAGCAATTTTATCAAGTAAAATAACGTTCATTATTAATTCCTCTAAATTTATGCAGTATTACTGATGAAGATCAGTGTACGGCAGTAGAGAAAGATAACGAGCACGCTTGATAGCGCGAGCTAGTTGACGTTGATATTTAGCATTTGTACCAGTGATACGACTAGGAACAATTTTACCACTTTCAGTGATATAGTTCTTCAAAGTTACGATATCTTTGTAATCGATCTCTGTAACACCTTCTGCAGTGAAACGGCAGAACTTGCGACGACGGAAATAACGTGCCATGTGACAGTCTCCTAAGTTTTCAATTCGACATTTTCAGCGTGTAATACCAAACGATTCTGACCATTTCTACTCTGTTGTAGAGCAATAAATCCCTGAACCTCGATATCCACACCGGATTTCAGTTGTTCTGTAACGCTTTCAAAGCGTTCGCCACTAAATATCACTTGCATCTGACAGTATACGTTTCTAAGCATTTCTGCTTCGTAACACTGAGATTTGTGTTCCAGCATAATTACACTATGTGCAATTCCTGCGGGGCTTTTAAAGCTTCTGGAACGAGTAATCGTTCCCGATAACACCAAATGGTTTGTGGCCACAGAAAAACTTACTCAGCTGATTCTTTAACTTCTTCAGTTGCTTCAGCAGGCGCACTACGACGCTCGCCTTCGCTAGAACGACGTGAATCACGCTCGTCTTTCGCTTTAGCCATTGGAGATGCTTCAGTGATGGCTGCTTTAGTACGCATAACCATGCTACGAAGAACAGCGTCGTTGAAACGGAAAGCTGTTTCTAGTTCTTCAACCGACTCTGCAGTTGCTTCTACGTTCATAAGAACATAGTGAGCTTTGTGCAGTTCGATAATTGGGTAAGCCAGTTGACGACGGCCCCAATCTTCTAAACGATGAATTTGACCGCCAGCTTGGGTAAGAATACCCGTGTAACGCTCAATCATACCAGGTACTTGTTCACTCTGATCAGGGTGAACCAAAAATACGATTTCATAATGACGCATTTTTTGCTCCTTACGGTTATCTAGCCTCGTTGTTGGCTCAGTCAGACCAAATAGAGGCAAGGAACTAATTAAAGTGACTGATTTAAGCCGCGGAATATTACACAAAGTAAAGGATAAATTCAACCGTTTTCTGACAATATTCACTTTGCCGATGCCTGGCATTATAGGTATGATATTGACTCGCCAAAATAGACCCTCACCGCATTAAAAAAGTAGTAAGAATAAAAATAATGTTTAGAGCCATAGCAATCCTATTTTTAACTTTCCCGTTTTCAGCCCTGGCTTTAGTCCCACCGGATTATCAAGAGCCCCCAAGCGACTTTACCGCAGAAATTGAAGCTGGCTTTCAGCTCAATACCGGTAACACAGACTCCACGAGCTTTAACGGCAGAACTAAACTCGTCTACGATACGAAGAAAACGAAACAAGAGGGCACGCTAAAGGCCTATTTTGCGGCGGATGATGAGAAAACCACCTCAGAGAAGTATGACCTTCAAATTCAATCCAGTTATAAGCTGGACGGTAATACCCGCTACTTAGGGGGCGGCTATGTCTTCGGTCGAGGCGACTTCACCGTAGACCGCTTTGGTAGTTACACTCAAATATCGACCGTATCTACCGGTTATGGTTTCGATGCCATCTCAGATCACAGTACAAAACTCAGTCTCGAAGTCGGCCCGGGTTATCGCTATAACATGCCGATAGAGACCGAAGCCGAACCTGATCCGCAAGCGAACAGAGACGTAATTTTGCGTACGGCGATAAAATTCGAGCAGAAGCTTCAGGAGTACACCAGCTTAAATGCCGATCTCACCGCCGAAGCCGGTGAAGATAACAACACCCTCACCTTAGATATGAACTACAAGAACACCCTGTTTCAGGACTGGGCCTTCAAGATAGGCGTCAACGTCAAATACACTGACGTGGTCCCGGAAGGCACCAAGCAGACAGATACGATAACTACATTCAACTTACTCTATACGTTTCAATAGAAGGTTCGAGTTACCAGGAACGAGGTTCGAGGCGGGGAAAGTTATTAAAGTGCAATTATAAGTGGTAAGTGGTAAGTCTTAAGCTGTAAGTTTATAGAGCAACTTAACAGCTTAACCGAAAAGTCGAAAAATAGTTTGTAGTGGCACACTAGTTTTTAAGCTGCTCTTTTAATTTAAGGTTTTCTTTCTTCAATAGATCAACCTGGTGTTTATACGACTCAACTTCACTTCTTAAACTAGAAACATCAGAATGTATATCATCTAATTTTTCGACAATTTCTGCGGAGCGGGCATTCCCCAAAAAAAGTACAATTAACGCTATAACGAACAACGTTCCACCAGTAAGCTTTGTCTTTGATTCCATCACCTTACTCTTCCTTTAGTTATAAAAGCCTATTAGCGCGAACTACGACAAACACTCCGCAGACCTTCTTCAAACCTGAACGCAAAGTAGAATTTATTCACAATACTTGAGTAATTTATCAGTATGAATTCATTGAAGCAATGACCATTTAGTTAGAAAAAGCTAAGTGTAGTTGGGGTTACATAACGTGAAAGTTCACCGCGGGGCATTTTATTGTTATTGGTCCAAAACGATAACCCCAAATCGAAGAGATTACTTTCTTGTAAATCAGCCAGTGTAGATAATTGGACTCCCCACTTTCTAATCAGTTACGGTATATCTCAATTCTCACGAGATTTCGGAGTCCAAAATGAAAAGTACTATTGTTGGTGTTGATCTGGCTAAAAATGTGATT
>NZ_RXNV01000020.1 GCF_003966265.1 Shewanella atlantica
GAAGTGACCTGCAGCGAAATCAGGCGGCTTATCCACTTAAGCACGTGCGTGCAATGCCTACTTCACATGCAGCCCGTAGCGACTTCGTCGATGTGGCCGTTAATTGCATCCATGCATTAACGGCATTTCCGCCATCCATGGCGGTCAGGGTCTATAGTCTCTTTGTTAGGCTCAATAGCCATGTGATAGGTCGATAATTGCATCCTGCATAATCGACACTTCCGCCATCTGATGTTTAGGATTAACAAATGCCTTGGTGGCAGGGATGCCAATGAAAGGTCTTGGCGGTCGTAGGGTGAATATCGCGATAGCGATGTGCTTATGAGCGCGGAGCTTTAGCGTAGCTGACCATGACTGGTGCCTTTGCTTGGCTGTATAGAGCGGTATTGATATCAGGTGGCTTATCCACTTAAGCACGTACGTGCAATGCCTACTCCCGATGCCGGTCGATATATGCTCCTTCAATAACGGCACTTCCGCCATCTGATGTTTAGGATTAACAAATGCCTTGGTGGCAGGGATACCAATGAAAGGCCATGGCGGTCGACCCGCCGCTGAGCGGGGCCATAAACTGCATCCATGCGTTTCAGCCATTCACCACATCCATGTGGCTTGCCTCCCGCTACTAATCATAGATTCTCCGCGTTCACTCACTATTAGATCTAAGTGGCTAAATAGTGCGTATATATAGCGCCTTGCTTTCCCCCCGAGTGTCGACTGCGTGGACAGAGGTCGATAATTGCATCCTGCATTATTGACACTCCCCCACATCCGTGTGGGTCGTAGGTCATTTACAAACGCCTAATAAACGATAACGCCAGGAAAGGGCGCAGCTTTGTTCCTATGGAACGGGGAGTGCTTACCCGTAGCTGACCATGTCAGGCGTCTTTGCTGAGCTGTATAGAACTGTGTTTATATCAAGGAGGCTCTACTTGTGGGGGCATGAATGCACTTCGGATTATAAGGTGTATTGGTTAACCTTTTGGGCCACTGTTCTATACACAAGCCAGATGTAGTGTCCACGCAGAATCGCGGAGTGGTAGCCTGTATTAGCTTTTCTTTGTGGGCTATGTTCAAGGTATGGGGTTATGTTTTAGCCCCGATGTTTGAAAATGCTTGGAAAAGCCGCAAGTGATGGGTTTTATATAAAAAAATACTTTACCTTTTGGGTGATATTTAGCAAAATCCGTCCCATCAACAGGGGTATAGTTCCAATTGGTAGAACAGCGGTCTCCAAAACCGATGGTTGCGAGTTCGAGTCTTGCTACCCCTGCCAAATTCTTGAAGGCCTGGCAGAAATGCTGGGCCTTTTTCTTTTCCATGTTTTGTCCTGAAACGTGTTTAGATATTTAGGACTTATTAATTGCATGACCATTCAGCGAGAGTTCAAAGTTCTGTAGGCAAGGACTATGTTTGCTCCTGCAATATAGATATATACCAAATCCATGTGGCTATAGGATGCTTGAAGCTAATAGTTATTCTCAGCAACAAGCTCTTGCATCATTCTACCTTTCCCGCCCATGGGGCATACCTCTTAGACCCTTATAGAATTGTGTGCTGCAACCTTAAAGCAATGGTACAAGCTTTAAGGTTGCAGCGCGCTGCTACAGGGGGCTGTGGATCGTCGGGCCGACTTCAGCCGGGAGTGGCTTAACTTGTATTTTGAAGGTTTGTACAGGCTAGTACGGAAAATGTATCTGCGATTCTTTATCTTATTACTTTGTTATGGTTCCTCCTTATTGCCGGACAAATGATGTTTAGCATTAACTAATGTTAATTTCACAAAGTTTCGTTTAAAAATAAATCACTAAAGTCTTTTGTGACTGAAAAAGCCGCAGTTAAGCGGTTTTATCATAAATAGTACTTTACCTTTTGGGGGAGTTTAAGCATAATGCGTCTCGTCAACAGGGGTATAGTTCCAATTGGTAGAACAGCGGTCTCCAAAACCGATGGTTGCGAGTTCGAGTCTTGCTACCCCTGCCACATTAAGAAAAAGCCGAGCATTAGCTCGGCTTTTTCGCATCTGGCGTTCAGCCAATAGATTAGTATTCTATCTCCAACCGCTGCTCATTGAACCATTGGTTATATCTTGTTGCTTTGAGAACGGTTGCGTGGGGCCTGAAGCTTTCAGGTATGTCTCCATTCATCTCTATTGAGCTAATAACACGATAGATAAACTGGTATCCTATTAGACATCATATTCAATATTTAAGTGACATTAGCGTGGAAAAGTCAGCATATCTGGATGCAATGGGGATTTCGAGGTGGAGTCAGGGGAGTGAGGTTAAACAAGCTTATGTTATCTTGGTCGATAAGGTCTCTCTGGAGTTAGAAACTCATCCAATCATCTCAACTGTGCTGTCATTAATTGAGTGTCCCTTTACTCATTGCACATTCACAACTGCATCACCTAAAGGCTCTGAGGTTATATGGGATATGCGCAGGGTAAAGGTCCCCAGAGCAAATGCAACGCTAACCTCTGCTCCTTTGAGTGAACTTGAGAAGGTGGCAGACAATAAGAGGAAACTTTGGAATATGATTGTAGCTCAACAGGAGCTGAGCAAGTGACAGTCGAGTTAACACCACAGTTTTCCACTCTGGATATCACTGTAAGCTCTGAGATGGCTCACATCGCCTCTCTTGCACATTCTCATCCTATGAGTCTCTCTACTATTGAAACTTGCTTTGGGTCTTTATACACCTCAATAGGCGTTTATTTAGAAGGTGAGTTACAAGGCTTTGCGATCCTGCATCAGATTTTTGAAGATGCGACTCTTATGGATATCTGTATAGCTCCAAAATCACAAGGCCGAGGTTTAGGCCATCTGTTGTTGCTGCATGTTATAGCAACTGCTTGTGAGGGGGGGGCAGAGACGCTCTTCCTTGAGGTTAGAGAGTCAGGTGTGGCCGCAAAAGCGTTATATATAAGAGATGGGTTTAAAGAGACCGGGCGTCGTAAAGGCTACTATAAAACTGAAGATGGTAGTGAAGATGCTATTTTGATGGAGCTTCATCTTAGCAGATAAAAAAATAGCGTCAGCTAATTACTCAACGACGCTATTTAATCTATTTGAAGTAAAGGTGTTATTTCACTTCTTTACCCTGAGCTTGCAGATCTGCATGGTAACTGGATCGAACCATGGGGCCACAAGCTGCGTGAGTAAAGCCAATGCTCTCGGCAAATTCTCTAAGCTCATCAAATTCTGCTGGCGGCACATAGCGCTCAACAGGAAGATGGAACTTTGAAGGCTGCAGATATTGGCCTAATGTAAGCATTTCAACGTTATGAGCGCGTAGATCTTTTAACACATCGGCTATCTGCTCGTTGGTCTCTCCTAACCCCATCATCAAACCAGACTTAGTCGGAATGTCCGGGTGACGCTCTTTAAACTTCTTGAGCAGATCCAACGACCATTGATAATTCGCACCCGGCCTCGCTTTGCGATAATGCATCGGTGCTGTTTCAAGGTTGTGGTTGAAAACATCCGGTGGCTCAGTCGCTAAAATATCCAGAGCAGCATCGATACGGCCTCGGAAATCAGGAACTAAGATCTCAATCTTTATACTTGGATTAAGTAAACGAATTTCTCGGATACAATCTGCAAAATGCTGTGCTCCACCATCTCGAAGATCGTCACGATCGACAGATGTGATCACCACATATTTAAGCTTCATATCTTTGATAGTTTGAGCCATTTTCTTTGGCTCATTAGCATCAGGCTTCAATGGACGTCCATGGGCAACGTCGCAAAACGGACAACGTCGGGTACAGATCGCGCCTAATATCATGAAGGTTGCCGTTCCGTGGTTAAAACACTCGGCAAGGTTAGGACATGATGCTTCTTCACACACAGAGTGAAGCTCATTTTTACGTAACGCTTTCTTTATTTCATCGATACGTTGGCTCGATGCCGGTAATTTTACTCTGAGCCAATCAGGCTTACGCAACATTGTCTCACGTTCAGAGGGAACCACTTTGACAGGGATACGAGCGACTTTATCTGCATCCCTAAGCTTGACACCTGGTTGTAATCTTTCTGGCCTACTCATATGACTCTGATAATCCTTGATGGTGAACTAGATTTTGATAGCCTAAATTGTGGCTAAAGGTTTTAACGAGCTGCTCGCCTGCCTCTTCAACTGTTTGAGGGCCACCTAACTGTTTGCACTGCACCATTTCTAAGCCAGCATAACCACATGGGTTGATACGTTGAAATGGACTCATATCCATGTCGACGTTGAGAGCCAATCCGTGGAATGAGCAGCCTTTACGAATTCTGAGTCCTAATGATGCAACTTTACGCTCATCAACATAGACACCAGGAGCGTCGGCTTTGGCATAAGCTTTAACCTGATATGCCTCCAGCATCTGTACAATGCTATTTTCAATATCGGTTACCAACTGTCTGACACCAATTTTGAGCCTCTTGATATTGATTAGCGGGTAAGCAACCAGCTGACCGGGACCGTGATAAGTCACTTGTCCGCCACGGTCAACCTGAATGACAGGAATATCGCCCGGATTTAAAATGTGTTCACTCTTTCCTGCTTGCCCTTGGGTAAAAACAGGAGGGTGTTCAACGATCCAAAGTTGATCCGGACTAGAAGCGTCTCGATTATCTGTATAGTCCTGCATTGCATGCCATACAGATTCGTAGTCTTGTTTACCAAGGTATCTGACGTGTAAAGAGCTCTCTGACAAGGGCAACCTCTCCCCTAAACAATAATGGCGGACATTATACGCTTCTATTCAATAAATGTAAGCTAGATCACATTTAGCAGGCTATGCACTCTCTTACCGAAGCATTATGCCCAGATACACTCACAGGCATCTATTGTGTTGGCGAATGCTAAAGAACGCGTTTAACACCTTCAATAGCTGCAAGTTCGGTATAAAGGGTCTCAACCTGCTCTTTGTTTTGCACTGTGACTCTGATGGTGATTGAGTTGTAGGTTCCTTTACTCGAGGTCTTCGAAGTCGGTGCGTAGTCACCAGGAACATGTCGTTGAACGACTTCCACAACTCTATCAGCAAGTGTGTTACTGGCGTCACCTACAACTTTATATGGAAATGCACATGGAAATTCCATTAGTTCATCAAACTTTGTATCTAACATAACTGTATTCTCTTGCCGATTAGTATTGAGCTATTTGCTTCTATATATGGTGCCAATTATACCTATTTCAAGGCGAATAGGGATAAAATGCAAAAAGCCACCCTAAGGTGGCTTGAGCTATCTCTTCAATCTCAACTCTTAGCTGAACCAGCCTGAGAACATCTGCTTGAAGTAATCCATTAACTTGCTAAACCAACTACCCTCATTCACTTCTTGCAGCGTCACAAGCGGGAATTGAGCAATATCTTTACCATTTAGCTGGAAGAAGATCCGTCCGACAGTTTCGCCCTTGGCTAATGGCGCGGTAAGTTCTTTAGTTAATTCGAAATTTGCCTGTAGATTTTTAGCCTGGCCGCGGCTTATCGTAATTGGTGTATCAGTGAGTACACCTAAGTCTACAGATTCTTTATCACCATACCAGATCTGTTGAGTCACGAAGCTTTCGCCTGCTTTATAAGGAGTAATCGTTTCGAAAAAACGGAATCCATAGTTTAGAATTTTTTTGCTTTCAGCTTTACGGGCAGACTCACTTTTTGTGCCCATTACAACAGCAACAAGTCGCATTCCATCCTTAGTCGCAGAGGTGACTAAGTTGTAACCAGCACCAGACGTATGACCGGTCTTAATGCCGTCGACATTCATACTCTTATCCCACAGCAGTCCATTACGGTTATACTGTTTGATACTGTTGTAAGTGAATGATTTCTTCTTATATAACACATACTCTTCAGGTACATCACGGATAAGTGCTGCACCTAAAAGCGCCATATCGTAGGCTGTAGTTTTGTGATTCTCAGAATCCAGACCATGCGAGTTTTCAAAATAGCTGTCTTCCATGCCAAGTTGCTTTGACCACGAGTTCATCAGATCGACGAAGCCATCTTCTGTACCTGCAATATGTTCTGCCATGGCAACACATGCATCGTTACCCGATTGGATGATGATGCCATGATTAAGATCATCGACAGTAACTTGTTTACCCACTTCGATAAACATCTTCGAAGAGTCTGGGAAGTTCTTCGACCAGGCTTTCTTACTGATAGTGACTTTATCGTCAGGTGAGATATTTCCGACCTTAATTTCATGACCAATAACATAACTGGTCATCATCTTGGTCAAGCTTGCCGGGTTTAAGCTTTCATAGGCATTTTCTTCTGCTATGACTTGTCCTGTATTGTAATCCATTAAGATGAAGGCTTTTGCGGCAACTGTTGGTGCGTTGGGAGTAACGACCGGGGCGGCATAAGCGAAAGAACAAGCGACCGTGGTCGCAAGGATAAGTGTTTTTAAAGGGCGATTAAAAAAATTCATATCAATAAGGCGCATCTTATTTGGTTATATTCGGGAAATCAAAACTCGTGAGAGTATATCATTAGTCGACAAACTAATTCAGTGAAGGTTCATTAATCTTTATAAATTGGTGCCACAGCTATATCTAAGCTGCGGTACTTGTTCAAAAAATCCATGAACCTACTCAGATATCATATAACTTTGGGGATACCCATCGTTCTTTAGTTTGTCATTTAATTTGGTCGCTATTTGGCGCTGTCCTATCGGTCCCAACTGAAGCCTGTGCAGATTGTTGGACGATACGAGTCTGGTTTTAAGCTGGTATTTCGTTTCAAGGTTTTTAGCAAGTGCATCTATCTTCGCTTTATCCGAAGAGGCTAATACTTGAATGTAATGTGATTTAGTCTCTTTCAGTTCTGCAAGTGCGATAGATTCCGGGTTTTCGATATAGATGACCTCAATCTTTACCTTTGCCGTCCCCGTTTTAAGTACGTCCAGCCTGTGCGCAGCGGCGTAGGAGAGATCGATGATCCGTCCTTCATGGAATGGGCCTCTGTCGTTCACTCTCACGATAACTTGTTTACTGTTATCAAGATTTGTTACTTTCACATAGCTGGGTAAGGGAAGCGTTTTGTGGGCTGCAGACATGGAGTACATGTCGTAGGTTTCGCCATTGGAGGTCAAATGCCCATGAAATTTAGACCCATACCATGAGGCAATGCCCGTTGCTTGGTACCCTTTGCCGGAATCCATCACCTGATACCCTTTTCCTAATACCGTGTAGTTTTTCTTATTTCCTCCACGGCTATAGGGTTCGTACTTAGGGTGGGCATCCTCGACTCTGGTTACATCTGGTGCACTGCTTGGTGCTTTATCATTTTCCATATCATAACGCCCACCGTTAGAGCTCGAGCATGCAGAGATAAGGAATGTTAAAAATAGGGATATTACCCATCCGGTGTTTTTATAGAGCATCGTGAGCTTTCTTTAATTTCTGACTGAATTGATAAACAGCCATTGCATATAATGGACTGCGATTATAGCGAGTGATCACATAAAAGTTATTTAAACCAAGCCAGTAATCGCTGCTTAGTTCCTGTTCCAGCTCTACCACCAAAGCTGGCTGGGAAATGTCCAGATCAATGGATTCAGCCAAGGAGACTGATGGAGATAGGATATCCGATGCCTGATAATGTATGCGCTCACCAGCCCATACTTGTATATCAGAGGGCAGTCCGGCTGACATGGTTAGCGGTATTGCTACCGGCGCCTTTTCGACCCAGCCGTGTTGGTGAAAGTAGTTTGCAACACTGCCGATGGCATCGACAGGGTTGTTTAACAGATCTCTTTGACCGTCATTATCAAAATCGACTGCGTAATGCCGGTAGCTGGACGGAATAAACTGCCCGAAACCCATAGCGCCGGCATAGGAACCATTGAGGTTATTGATATCAAGCCTTTCTTCTTTCGTTAAAGTTTGTAAGTTACTCAGCTCTTTCCTGAAAAATGTTGCTCTGGGAGGATAATAAAAGCCTAACGTATACAGGGCATCGATAACCGGGTAGTTGCCCATATAGCCACCGTAGAAAGTTTCAATGCCGATAATCGCGATAATAATTTCCGGGTCTACACCAAACTCTTTGGCCGCCCGGCTCACCGTGACTTCATGTTCTTTCCAAAAATCTAGCCCGGCGTTCAATCGTTTTTCTGTGAGAAAAATGGGGTGGTACTGATGCCAGGGTTTAGCTTCCCAAGGCTTAGTCATCGCATCAATAACAGCTTGATCAAATTTGGCCGTAGCAAGAAAAGTCTCCACCTCTTTCTCTGAGAAACCTAAGGCCAGCTGAGTCTGTAAAAACTCAGATTTTAATGCCAATGCGCTGGCCTCTTCCGAAGCTAACTTCGAGTCGCTGGTATGTGCAGATGTGCCTAAAGATAGTGTGGCAAAGAGCAGGGGAGGCAGCAGTTTAGATAATATTTTCACTTATAGGTCCCTATTCGTTAAAAATGCTTAGAGTCGGATATCGAGCATTCTCTCTGATATCCATGAAAGGGACTCTAAGCTGTTTAAGGTATCGATATTAGCGAACTTGCCTTAATTGTCGATGAAGCGCTTTCATGAGAGTTGCTTCATCCCGCAATATCGAAACTTCTCAACTGCTTTATCTGTCGATGAAGCGTCTATGGGTATGGATACTCATTAATATACCAAATCCTGTCATCAAAGTTAGCATGGATGTGCCTCCATAACTAATCAGTGGGAGCGGGACTCCGACGACAGGCAACAAACCTGAAACCATGCCGATATTAACAAATATATAAACGAAGAAGGTTAAGGTGATACTGCCAGCCAACAGCCGAGCGAAGCTTGTTTGGGCTCGGGACGCAATAACAAGTCCCCTGCCTATGACATAAAGGTATATGGCAAGTAGCAGTATGCTACCGATTAAACCAAATTCTTCTCCTATGACGGCGAAAATAAAGTCTGTATGACGTTCCGGGAGAAACTCCAGTTGAGACTGCGTACCGTCAAGCCAACCTTTCCCCCACATTCCGCCAGAGCCGATTGCGATCTTCGATTGAATAATATGATAGCCAGCGCCCAAAGGATCTTTTTCAGGGTCGAGCAAGGTGAGTACCCGGGTTCGCTGATAGTCATGCATCAAGAAAAACCACAAGACTGGCAGCATGGCGAGGACGCCACCGATGAAGGTACCTACAATTGCCCAGCTCATCCCCGACAAAAACAATACGAAAATCCCCGAAGCCGCGACGAGAATAGAGGTACCAAGGTCCGGTTGCTTGGCAATCAAGAGCGTCGGAATCAGTAAGATAACCCCTGCACCGGCTAAGTACCTTTTCTTTGGCGGAAGTGGAAACTTACTTATGTACCAGGCCATAGTGATTGGGAAGGCGAGCTTGATAAGTTCCGATGGTTGAAACTCCATGAAGCCAAGGTTTAGCCACCTTTGCGCACCTTTGTTTATCTCACCAAAAAAATGTACTCCAAGCAGCAAAACAATTCCGGCCAGATAGATGGGAAAGGCCCAACGCCTGAGTACCTCGGGGTTAATCTGAGCAACCACAAACATGATCACCAGTGATAAGCCCATTCGAACAAGCTGGCGTTCCATCAGGGCTAAGTCTTCACCGCCTGCTGAATAGATGACGAACAAACCGAATCCCATTAAGGCGAGTATGCCGAATAAGAGTGGGAGATCGATATGGAGTCGCTGCCAAATATTCGGTCTATGGTTCTGCGTACTCATTGAATCGACTCCCAGCTATCTCGTAACATATATTCATCCAGCAGAGCCCTGGCAACCGGGCCAGCATTAGCGCCACCCCAGCCCGCATTTTCAAGTACAACGGCCAGTACAATCTTGGGATTTTCAAAGGGGGCATAGGCAATAACTAATGCGTTATCTCGCAAATGTTCATCGATATTATCGGCATCATATTTTTCATCTGCAGCCACATTGATAACCTGAGCCGTACCGGTTTTCATTGCGGCAGTATATGTGGCATCTTTAAATCGTTTCTTATGAGCCGTATCTCTCATCGCGTCATTGATGATGTCCCAGTTCTTAGGGTTTTTAAGCTCAATCGGCGCCATCTCATCGACGGGGGAGTTAATTTTTGCGGTGCTGTCCTTTATTGATCTCAACAGGTGTGGCACAAAGCGTTTACCTTTGTTAGCCATAATTGCCGTAGCGTTGGCGAGCTGTAATGGTGTTGTGGTCCAGTAGCCCTGACCAATACCTACAGAGATGGTGTCTCCAATATACCAAGGCTGGTTATACCTCATGCGCTTCCAATCTTTCGATGGCATAATGCCCGTCGATTCTTCAAAAATGTCGACGCCAGTTCGCTCACCAAAACCAAAGGGTTGCATGAAATTGGCGATCTTATCTACACCTGTTTTATAGGCAAGCTCATAAAAGTAGGTGTCGCAAGAGCCGACTAATGCGCTATTAACATCTACCCAGCCATGTCCCCAACGTTTCCAGTCTCTATATTTTCTCTCAACGCCAGGGATCTGCCAGAAGCCGGGGTCCCAAACTCGAGTCTTAGCTGTGATTGTTTTCTCTTCCAGTCCGAGTAATGCGATATGGGGCTTAACTGTCGAAGCCGGCGCATATTGACCTTGGGTTGCCCGGTTAATCAGGGGGCGGGAACGAGAGTTGAGCAGCTCATTGTATGCCTTGCTACTGATCCCGTGTACAAAAAGGTTCGGGTCATAGGTTGGACTCGACACCATAGCTAATATTCCGCCATCGCGAGGATCGATAGCCACAACAGAGCCCCTGCGACCATTCAGCAATTCAACTGCTTTTTCCTGTAGTTTTAAGTCTAAAGTTAGGTAGATATCCTGACCTGGTACCGGAGGAACTGATTTTAGTGTTCGAATAGTGCGGCCACGGTTATTGACCTCTTCCTCTAAATGACCGGGCTGACCATGAAGCAAGTTCTCATAGAACTTCTCGATACCTTGCTTACCTATATCTTTGGTAGCAGCGTAATTTTTCCATAGATCATTACGCTGTAGTGCTGCCCTGTCTCGATCGTTAATTCTTCCGACATAGCCTAATGCATGGGTCATCATCCCGTTGTAGGGGTAGTGGCGTTTTAGCCCGGCAACCACAGATATTCCGGGAAATCGATGACGATTGACGCTGAATAGTGCAACTTCACTTTCGCTTAGACGGTTCTTTAGTGTTAATGGCTTAAAACGTCTGTGGTATTTTAGTGACTTTTGGAAATCTTCCTGCTCATCGGCAGACAGTGGTATAAGCGTACTTAATTCAGACAGTGCAGCAGGGATGTCTTTTACTTTCTCTGGGATGAGTTCTAAGGAAAAGAATGGCTGATTTTCTGCTAAGAGTTTACCATGACGGTCGAATATCAGACCTCGACTCGGTGCAACAGGCACAACTCTGATACGATTATCATTGGAACGAGTTTCATAGTCGGTATAAGAGAGTATTTGCAGGTGATAGAGGTTTGTCAGTAATATTCCCAACAAAACGACGACGCAAGCGAATGTAAACAATGCTCTTCGTTTGAAAAGCGATGCCTCCGCTGCGTGGTCATGCATAGTTATCCGCTTCTTTGGCGCCACTTACACTTTCTCCAGCTTAGATATAAGCGATTGACACATAGCCCTGTCCTTAGCTAATTAGCTTAGGCCCCAACCGGAACACCTATTCTCTATGGTAAGGGTGATTATTATTGACGCTCCAAGCTCGATAGAGGCTTTCGGCAACAATAACTCTGACTAATGGATGAGGTAGAGTCAAAGCGGATAGACACCAGCTTTGAGATGCTGCTTGTTTACAAGCAGGGGCAAGACCTTCGGGTCCACCAATGAGCAGGCTCACATCTCGCCCATCTAGCTGCCACTTACTTAATTGAGTGGCAAGATCTGGTGTTGTCCAGGTTTTTCCTGGAAGATCTAAGCTGACGATATGATTGCTTTTGGGAATAGCAGCCAACATCTGCTCGCCTTCTTTATGAAGAATTCGAGCAATATCGGCATTCTTGCCTCTTTTCCCCGCAGGGATCTCAACCAGTTCGAGTGCCATGTCTCTGGGAAAACGACGTTGGTATTCCTGGAAACCTATGGTGACCCAATCTGGCATTCGAGTGCCAACTGCGATTAACTGTAATTTCATTAAGCTGGTTTTTCTGACCAAAGCTTCTCAAGTTCGTAAAAATCACGAGTCTTGTCTTGCATGACATGAAGGATCACATCACCTAAGTCAACTAACACCCACTCGCTGCTTTCACGGCCTTCAACACCATAAATGTGTAGCTTGGCACGCTTAGATTCAACCACTACATTTTCAGCGATTGCTTTAACATGAGTTTTAGATGTTCCAGAACAAACCACCATGTAATCAGTGATGTTAGACTGGTTAGATACTTCTAATGTAACAATATCTTTGGCTTTTAAATCTTCGATTTTATCGATTACAAATTGCTTTAGCTCGGCGCTATCCACGCGGAATACCTCATTAAATTTTTAACAGCGCAGTAGTATAACAGGTTATGGCAAATCTCATAAGCGATTGGTGATACAGAATGGCAATTTCCCATGGGGAAGTGATAAAGGTGAGGTTAAACCTAGGGCTGATAAAGACTATTTTTTTGAATAAATTTAATAATCTTACTTGGTAGTGCATTTGCTGAAATGATGCCATTCAGTAGTTGATGGCGAATTTCTGTAGAGGAGTAGGGTTGCGGGGCTATTTCAACCGGGATAATGAGCCCGGTGCTTTGCGCTGGTATTTGATTGCTCGGGCTTAACCTATGTTCGTATTCTTCGTAGACCGTGCTATCAGGTTTTAAGCACCAGCCATGACGCTGAGAAACGACGATATGGCACAATTCAAATATTGATTTCCATTCGTACCAGCTCGGAAGTGATACGAGCGAGTCCATCCCCATGATAAAGTAGAACTCATCATTAGGATGTTCATTTCTGAGTTGTTTAAGTGTCGTCACCAGATAAGATGGGCTGTCGCGTTTGGCTTCGATGTCACAAAGGTCAAATTCATCATATTGCTCGCAAACAAGCTGAACCATCTCGAGCCGCTGCTCTGTACTCACACACGTTGACGACTTATGAGGCGGGATATGGTTTGGCATCAACCACACAGTATCCAAATTCAGCTTCTCTTTCACCTCAAGTGCCGGGCGAATATGACCAAAGTGGATGGGGTCGAAGGTACCGCCCAATATACCGATACGCATGGCTAACTTAGCTCCATTTGTCGAGTTTACTATGGAAGATACTAGGTTTGGGCTCGAAGATGCCGCCCTGTATACCTATACGCATGATTAACTTAGCTCCACTCGTTGAGTATTATATGAGACAAGCTAGCATGTGCTTTAGTGAAGTAAAAGGTGCCGAGTAATAAACCTATACGCATGATTAACTTAGCTCCATTCGTTGAGTTTACTATGAAACAAGCTAGCGTTTGCTCTAGTGGAGCCAAAGGTGCCGATACGCATGGCTAACTTTAGCTTCATTCGTTGAGTTCAATATGGGATAAGCTAGCATGTGCTTTAGGGTCAAACAGCAGGCATAGATGGCTCATGCCTGTCCAGTCTTCAATTCCTTGTTGTTTGAGCTTTAACTCAATGGCAGATGCACCGCAGAGCAAAGACTCAATTTGAGTGAGCGTCAACCTGTTAAGTGCAGCCTGATATAAAGGCTTACGCTTATCCCAGATCCTAAGTTTGCTCCAAAGCGATTGCAGTGACTGTTGAGTTTCAAGCGCGCTCTTTAACTGCAGCAAAATCGTTAGCTCTTTAAATACCCCCCACAGGATTATCGGCATAGCAACTCCTTCAGCCTTTAGCTGTGAAAGAATATGCTGGGCCTTGTCCTGATGATTATTTAACATTGCATCGGTGAGCTGAAATACACTGAATCGTGATTGATCTTCGAAATAAGATTCGAGTTGTTGGCTATTTATCTCTGTATTGGGACTTAGCAGCTGCAGTAGTTGCAGTGATTGATCGGCTGCGAGTAAATTTCCCTCGTAAAGACTGAATAACATCTCTCTGGCGTCGCGTGTCAATCGCAACTTAAAGTGACTGATGCGACCATCGAGCCAGCGCTGAAATTGTTGACCTTCAGGGGTTGCGCAGGGGATGTAGACACCTTTAGCATCCAGCGTCTTAAACCATTTACTCTTTGTCTGCTCTGCTGCGAGCTTAGGACCCGTTATTATCAACAGAACATCTGGATTTTCCATCTGCATTAGCTGTTGAAAAATAGCGCCACCTTCGCTGCCTGGTTTGGCTTGCGGAAGTGTGAGTTCGATGACTCGTCTGCTCGAAAACAAGCTCATCGCCTGCCACTCGTCAACTAACTCATTCCAGTTAAAATTGTTCTCTTGTGTCAGTTGAATTTTTTCTTCAAAACCATCACATTTGGCCTGAGCATAGATCTGTGTTCGACTGGTTTCACATAGCCAGGGATCATCGCCAAATATGAGGTAGCATTGTTGCAGCGGTTTGAGATGACGGCCTAGCTGATCCGGGTAGACCCTCATCAGTAAACCTCAATATAAAAAAATGAGTGCAGATAGTGGAACTGTACAGCTGATGCTGAAAAAGCCATCAATTTATCTCTATCGATGCAAGTGTCTGTATCATACGGTCTGCAGCCTGGATGCGCATCTCTTTTAAAAGCAATTCCATCTCTCGGCTTTTTGCTAACGCAGTGCGTGGATCATCGAGGTAATCCCGCTGAATATCGACTTCGAATGTCTGTGCTTCACCTTGCGGTAAGCTTACTGTGAATTTTACGTGATAGGTCAGTTCATACTCAGCCACATTGCCCGTTGGGTAAAGGGAGAGTGTCGATCTATCCAGTGAGTCCCGCAAAATATTCAAGGTAGGTATTTCGTCTGACTCTTCTACAAGTGAAATACTGTGAAGACGTAAGCGCTCACGTACCAGACGAGTCAGCTCGCTATACTCATCTTGACTGGTAAGGTGTAGGGTTCTTAGCTGCTCCGGAATAGAGTAGCTTCCCTGAAGTTTAAAGCCGCAACCGGCACTGAGCAAAATGCTCAGTGCCATTATTGCGAAACATATGCGTTTAATTAGCATAAGCTAGGCATTTATTCCTTTTAGTGATATCACTTGTAAGTTATGACGCTGAACAAAACGCTAAGCGTCATATTAATTGCGAAACATATGCGTTTAATTAACATCGGCATTAGTTAGGCATTTATTCCTTTAAGTGATACGACACTGAGCAAAAAACTCAGTATCGCTAGTTCTAGTTAGCCACGATGTTGAGCAGCTTGCCCGGTACGTAGATAACTTTACGAACAGTTTTACCTTCGGTATGTTTAATCACACCCTCTTCTGCAAAACCTTGTTCCTCAACAACTTCTTTAGTCGCATCCGCTGGGACGGTGATCTTAGCGCGCAGCTTACCGTTTACCTGAACGATGATTAGCTTACTCTCTTCAACGAGTGCAGACTGATCGGCTTCAGGCCAACGTACATCTTCGATGTTCTCAGGGTTGCCCAGTTCGTTCCACAAGCTAAAGCTAGTGTGTGGAATGATAGGGTAAAGCAGACGGACAACTGAAGATAGTGCTTCCTGCATCAGAGCACGATCTTGCTGCGTTTCAGTTGGTGCTTTCTGAAGACGATTCATCAACTCCATAACTGAAGCGATGGCCGTGTTGAACATCTGTCGACGTTCAATATCATCACCGACCTTAACAATTGTCTTATGCAGTTCGCGACGTAGCTCTTTCTGCTTAGCATCGAGAGATTTAACGTCTAACTGAGCTGTGGCACCTTTAGCTACATGATCATGGGCGACTTTCCACAAACGCTTAATAAAGCGATGCGCACCTTCCACACTCGACTCTTGCCACTCAAGCGTCAGCTCAGGTGGTGCGGCAAACATCATAAACAGGCGTACCGTGTCGGCGCCGTACTTATCTACCATCTCCTGAGGGTCAATGCCGTTGTTTTTAGACTTAGACATCTTGCTCATACCGGTATAGACAAGCTCATGACCTTCGCTGTCAACGGCTTTTAGAATACGGCCTTTTTCATCAGTTTCCTGAACGGTCACATCTGACGGAGCAACCCAAACCCGTGCGCCTTTCTCGTTGTTATAGTAGAAAGCGTCGGCCAATACCATACCTTGCGTCAGTAGACGCTTAGCAGGTTCATCGGAGTTAACCAAACCAATATCACGTAGCAGCTTATGGAAGAAACGGAAGTAAAGCAGGTGCATACACGCATGCTCAATACCACCGATATATTGATCGACAGGCAGCCAGTAGTTAGCCTTAGCAGGATCTAACATCTCATCTGCATGTGGACTACAGTAGCGGGCATAATACCAAGATGACTCCATAAAGGTGTCGAAGGTATCAGTCTCTCTGAATGCTTCCTGACCATTCACCTGAGTTTTAGCCCACTCTTTGTCGGCCTTGATTGGGCTTTGGATCCCATCCATAACAACATCTTCAGGCAGAATGACCGGCAGTTGATCTTCCGGCGTTGGAACTACAGTTCCGTCAGCAAGAGTGACCATAGGGATAGGTGCGCCCCAGTAACGCTGGCGGGAGACACCCCAGTCACGTAAACGGAAGTTAACCTGACGCTTGCCTTTGCCTTCGCTGGTTAGCTTAGCATCGATAGCATCGAATGCAGCCTGGAACGTTAATCCATCAAACTCAGCTGAGTTAAAAAGAACACCCTTTTCGGTATAAGCTTCTTCACTGATGTCTAATTCACTATCTTCTGGTTTGATCACACCTTCGATAGCTAAACCGTACTTAGTTGCAAATTCATAATCACGTTGGTCGTGAGCCGGTACTGACATCACAGCGCCCGTACCGTAGTTCATCAATACGAAGTTTGCAGCCCAGATAGGGACCTGCTTACCGCTTATTGGATGAGTGGCATAGAGACCTGTGGCAACACCTTTCTTTTCCATCGCTGCCAGAGCGGCTTCGGTAGTATCGGCGTTTTTGCACTCTTCAATAAAGTCGGTAAGTTCCGGGTTATTTGCTGCTGCTTTTTCTGCAAGTGGGTGACCCGCTGCAATTGCAACATAAGTTACGCCCATTACAGTATCAGGACGCGTAGTGTAGATATCGAAAGTCTCTTCGCTATCGACAACGCCGAAAGTCATCTCGATGCCTTCGCTGCGTCCAATCCAGTTACGTTGCATGGTCTTAACTTGCTCAGGCCATTCGTCTAACTGATCGATATCTTTGAGTAGCTCGTCTGCATACTCTGTGATCTTGATAAACCACTGCGGGATCTCTTTTTGTTCTACCGTAGTATCACAACGCCAGCAACAACCATCGATAACCTGTTCGTTAGCCAAAACGGTTTCATCGTTCGGACACCAGTTGACCGAAGCCGTTTTCTTGTAGACTAAGCCTTTTTCATAAAGCTTAGTGAAAAACCACTGCTCCCAACGATAGTACTCTGGGGTACAGGTTGCGATTTCACGGCTCCAGTCATAGCCGAAACCCAGCATTTTCAGCTGGTTTTTCATGTAATCGATGTTTTCGTAAGTCCAAGGCGCAGGCGCTGTGTTGTTCTTAATTGCAGCGTTTTCAGCAGGAAGACCAAATGAATCCCAACCTATAGGCTGTAATACATTTTTTCCCTGAAGTCGCTGGTAACGAGCGACAACGTCACCTATGGTGTAGTTACGTACATGACCCATGTGTAGCCGGCCAGAAGGGTAAGGAAACATAGAGAGGCAATAGAACTTCTCTTTGTTTTCATCTTCGGTGACTTCAAATGTTTTTGTGTCTTGCCAGTGCTGTTGCACTTTAGCTTCAATTTCTGAAGGTTGATATTGCTCTTGCATCAATATTTCCCGGCCATGCCGCCCATTTATTTGATCTTGCGCACTTACCGCGCGAGTTAGATCTGCATAGAATAAACTAGAAGTGAGTCATTAAAAAGGTTCAGTTGAAGGAGTATTGAGTATGAGTAAAAAAAGTACTGAGTTACTAGCGCTTTATGAAGCCTTAATTACACAAGTTAAATCTGATTATTCTGACGATAATACTATGACTGTAAAGAAGTTATTCAAAATCGTCACTAGTAGTAAGGAGTATCTTTCTTTAAAAGATCGCGCAAAAGAGAATGAGTTAGCTTTAGTCGAACAATTTTTAAAACGTGATATCGCTGCTTACCTTCAAGAAAAAAATGATACCGACCTCAGTCATAGTCCGACCATGATCACAGTAGAAAACACTCTTTGGCATTGGTTGAGTGGAATTACCGATAGAAGTCAGATTGAATGGCATGAAGTGATTCAAGACTTTAAGCATCAGGGTCATTACATGAGTGGCGAGATTGTGGGACAGGGCACCATGATATGTACTAACTGTGGTCATGAGATGAGAATCGAGTTTCCAGGAGTGATTCCTGATTGCCCTCAATGCGATAAGGGTGAGTTTACCCGTGAAGCATTAGCGCCATAGAGGTGTTTGCTCGGTTACTTTTCTGAACTAAGTAAGCATGTGTGATTTCACGCATGCTTACAAAGGCGCCACGTCGCATGAATACCACATCTTTGAATATCAATTAATACTACTAAAGTTAATTACTTGTCTGCTAAATTTCTGTGTCTGATGCATAAATTTTAAGTCACTTGAACCTGCTGTTAGCCCCAATCTTGCTCTTTTTCCTCAATTTTCTCTATTTAATTGAATTCATTTGATATGAATAACCATGATGTGATTAATCTTTACTATATTTGTACTGTAGTTTGTGAACTTTGCTGTAGTTATTTTGTGTGAGTCTGTTACTTTTTGGTTAAAGGCGGCGCGTTGTCATTTGCAAAGCCATTCGTATCTCTTGGGGGAGTTAGAATGAAGTTTGTACATAAGATTGTGATTGCTGTGAGTTTAATCTTGATGCTGTCCTTAGGTTGTCTGTCTGGATACCAATATATTCAAATTAAGCAGCAGATTAATGATCAGGTGAATAGTAGTGTTTCAGAGCTTGCCAGTTCAATGAACAGCAACATTCAAGCTGTTATGGCTCAAAAGGCTGATCTAACTGCCTACGCGGTTTCGCTGTTGCAGACTGAGCTATCGGACGAGCATTTTATTGAGACATTAGGGCAAGAGGTTATCAAGAAGCACTTCCTCCTTGCCGGTATGGGGCTGGAGAGCGGACACTTTGTGGGAAACGATCCTAACTGGAATCCAGGCTCCAGCTATGACCCTCGTCAACGCATGTGGTACAAAGAGGCTAAAAGGCAGAATAAACAGCTTTTTACAGCTCCTTATGCCGATGCCTCCAGTGGTGAGATTATGATCTCCACCGCAGCTCCTTTATACGAAAATGGTCAATTCAAGGGCGCTCTGTTTACCGATGTCAGTCTTAAGAGCCTGGCCGAGATTAGTAATGAGGCTCACCTATTTGGTGCCGGTTATGCGTTTATAGTGGGTAACGATGGGGAGTTCATCGCCCATCCGGATACCAGCCAAAATGGCCGCCAAATGGATCAGTTTTTTGGTGAGAGCTTGGATACGAGCAAAGAATTCGGCGAGTTAGATATTGATGGGCAAATGCATGCTGTGATCTTCAGTCCTCTATCGGAGCTGGGTTGGACGCTGGGTATTGTTTTAGATGAAAGCATCATCTATGCCGCAGCAGATGAACTGCGAAATGCTGCGATTCTATATTCAGTGTTGTCTCTTATCATAGCAATATTAGTCATGAGCGGAATTATAAGCCGCTTAATGAGGCCTCTGGAGGTATTGAATGAGGCTATGGCTGATGTGGCAACAGGTGAGGGGGATCTTACCCGTCGCTTAAGTACAGATTCAGACGTCGAATTTGCTACTTTGGCCGGTAATTTTAATAACTTTGCTATCAAGCTTCAGGATCTGATCCAGCAGGTTAAATTGATTGGAGGGGAAGTTAGCTTAGGAACCGAAACTACGGCGCGAGGGGCGAGTGAAGCGACAGAGTCGATGAGTGCGCAGACTCAGGAGGTAGAACAGTTAGCCACTGCGATGCATGAGATGGCCACAACGGCTTCAGACGTAGCCAACAATGCTCAAGGTGCGGCCTATGCAGTTCAACAGGCCGATAATGCCGTGAGTGACGGTGCATCGGCCGTGTTGCAGACAACCGAGTCTATCGAACATCTGTCACAGCAGATAGAGGAGGCTGTGGTGGTCGTTAAAGAGCTGGAAACTGATACTGTGAGTATCGAGTCGATCCTCGGCGTGATTAACGAGATCGCGGGGCAGACTAACTTGCTGGCGCTCAATGCCGCAATCGAAGCCGCCAGAGCCGGTGAGTCGGGAAGGGGCTTTGCTGTGGTTGCTGATGAGGTTCGAAGTCTAGCTGCACGTACACAAGAGTCTACTTCTGAAATCAAAGAGAAAATCGAGAAGTTGCAGTCAGGTGTGGCCGCAGTTGTGAATGTCATGGACGAAAGCCGTACTACAACGGTCACAACCGTTGAAAAAGCCAAAACTGCCAATGAAACCCTCAATGAGATCCGTAAGAGTATCGAAGAGATAACGGATATGAACTTGCAGATTGCCAGTGCAGCAGAGGAACAGAGCCAGGTGGCTGAGGAAATGAATAAAAATACCTCTAATATCAGGGACCTGTCGATGCAGGTTTCAGACAATGCCGAGCAGACAAATCAGGCGATGAGTGAGCAGCTGGATCATGTTAAGAAACAAGAGGAGCTCTTGAATCAGTTTATTGTCTAGCTGTAGATTTTAATAGAGTAAATGCCGGCACATTTTCAAAACTGTGTCGGCATTTTTTTCATTGTTTGTATCTGTGATTAGGGCTGGGAAGAGGAAATTCCACGCAACGGATAGCGTGTATATGGGCTAGAGTGAGGCTACTGTAGCTATTGTAGCTCAGCGGCTCCAATCTGATTGCCACTCTTCTCGGTGTCTATATTGTTACTCTTACTTATGACCACCTGATTTCGGCCATTTCGTTTTGCCCGATAGAGCGCTTGGTCTGCATTTTCGATTAGGCATTGGCTGTCTTTGCAGTCAGGAGTTAGCCCGGCGACACCTACACTTACAGCGACATTTATCGTCACTGGATCTCTGGAAACATCTTCGGGCAGCGTTAACTCAAAGTCCGCCACGATATGCCTGAGGCGTTCAGCAAGTTGATAGGATGTTGAAACTTGAGTTCGGGGAAGGATAACGACAAACTCTTCACCACCATATCGGGCGAGTACATCCGACTCTCTGATTGACCGTTTGAGCAGTTGGGCGATGTTTTTTAGTACCTGATCACCAACCTGATGTCCATAAGTATCATTTATTCGTTTAAAGTGATCGATATCGATAAGAAAGATAGAGAGGGGATGAGAGTAATTGATTGCTCTTTCTGTCTCATCTTTAAGTCGACGATCCAGGTAACGACGGTTAAAGATTTCCATCAGTGAATCGGTGATATTCTCCTGTTTGAGTGCGTAGTTCTGCATGATATCCCTGGTGGTTCTGAGGGAGAGGCTACAGACAACAAAAACAAAAATTGCACCGCCGAAGAAGATGACTGGCACGACCAGATCGAGTGGTTGAGAAAATTGAACCGAACTGAATTTTGCGTATACGACATAACCAGCGATAAAAATCAGGATAAGCAGAATGAGAAATCCCCAGCTGTATCGTAATCCGCCTGCTGGTAACTGGCGAAATATCTTCCATACCGGTGCGATTGCAGTTGCCAGCAACAGGGCACCGGAGATAACTAGACCACTTCCTAAGACTGGTAAAATATCGTACAAATCGAGTCCTCATTCAGGTGTCACTTCAATCTGAAACATGCTTATATCTTGGGATGTTTCCAATATTGTTGTGAATATCGTCCTTGGAACCACAGAAAATATCCGGGACACATTAGTAGAGTATCAGATGGGTTAAACAGAAAAGTGATGGGACTCAAATCTTGATCATTTTACTCACAAATGTGACTGGTTATGATAACCAGCCACAATTATGAGTGAATGTTGTTTGTAATTAGGTAGCTTATTCAGGTATTCGTTGCGGTGTGAGCTGAATTATTTCAACCTGCTTCGGCCAATACCAAGCAGAAGTAATAAGCCCGACAATATCAGCACCGGCCACTGACCCCAAAGTGCAAACAGGGTTTGGCCTTTGACCAGAGGTATATCGGCCACGAGTACCCCCGATTCGAACTGAGGGAGCTGGTGGGTAATGTTTCCCATCTCGTCGACGACTGCAGTTAACCCGTTGTTGGTTGCACGAACTAAGGGTCTGCCCAGCTCTATTGAGCGCATCTGTGCTATCTCCATATGCTGCAAGGGGCCGTTAGAGCTGCCAAACCAGGCATCGTTTGATACGGTCAGTAAGAGTTCTGTGCCTTCATCTACATTGGCCCTTAACTGTTCGGGAAACGCGATTTCGTAACAGATAGCGGGTGCTATTTGGTGGCCCAGAGCATCGAGATTGGGTTGCTGATACGCTCCGCGGGCGAAAGAGGACATAGGTAAATTGAAAAAGGGCGCCAGAGGTCTGAGCAGTGTCTCGAATGGCACAAACTCCCCGATAGGAAGCAGGTGGTGCTTTTTAAACTCATTAGCACCATCGCCCTGGTAATTTGCCTGGGTTTGTACTTTTTCATTGTGGTTCCCGAGTACAATTAAAGAGTTATAGAAACTATCCTGCTGGTGGCTGATGATGCCTGTGATAATTGCACTGTGATTAAGGTTAGCGACCTTATTTGCATTATCGAGAAACTCGGAGACCATATACTCAGGGGCCGGGATAGCGGCTTCGGGCCAGATGATAATATCTGCATCGAGTTCAGGCCTGGTCAGATCCATGTATTTACTCATAGTCGGCCAGAGCGCATCGGGTTCCCACTTCATACTCTGGGGGATGTTTCCCTGTACCAGTACGACCCTTACTGATTCACCCTTTGGCTCGATTGTTGAGAGCTTTGGAGCGAGGTAAGTTGCAATGGCTAACAATGGGATAAGGATGGCAGCGCTTCTGAAATGTTTCTGCAAGCATAGTGCTAGTGCTCCGGCCAGCATAGCGATAAGAAAGCTTAAGCCTAACCCGCCTATGACGCTGGCAAGTTCCTTTATTGGTCCCTCTGTTTGTGAATAGCCGGCCCATAGCCAGGGGAAACCGGTTAACATCCAGCCTCTAACCCATTCAGTCAGGGTCCATAAGGCAGGAAAAACCACAATGTTCCTCATCAAAGCTGCGTTAGGCGCAAGCTTTTGCATGAGATAACCTGTAATGGCAGGGTATATGGCCAGGTAGAGTGCTAATAGAGCCATTAAGCCTATTGAGGCTACGAGGGGTAAACCGCCAAATTTGTCCATACTCACATGGACCCAACTTATACCAACCGAGAAACACCCGAAACCAAAGCTTAACCAATACAGAAGGCCGGATTTTGCTGACAGGCCGCGACTTTGATGCAAGGCAAAGACCATGGCTAACAGGTATATAGGCCATATGGAGTAGGGGGCAAAAGCGAGAGCGGTACTGGCACCGGCAAAGTATGCCAGCACCAAACGCATTTTTGAATGATGGGCGAATGCCCGAAGTTTATTCAGCATTCCAGCCTCATCATAGAAAATATTTACCGTGTAAGAGAGTGCGTTATGCCGTCTTCTCTTCGGTATTTTGATCGGGGAGTTTAACTCTGAGTTGCAGCAATCGGCGTGTATCGGCGCTAATCACGGTAAACTCAATTCCATCAATGCTCACCTTCTCATTTCGCTCAGGAAGATGGCCAAAGGCATGGGAGACCAAACCACCGACAGTATCAAATTCTTCATCGCTGAATTGAGTCTGAAACTCTTCATTGAAATCTTCGATAGGCGTTAGCGCTTTGATCATATAGACCTGCTTACTTACCTTACGGATCTCGGTCTCTTCTGCAGAGTCGTGGACAAATTCATCTTCGATTTCACCGACAATTTCTTCGAGAATATCTTCGATGGTAACCAGGCCAGATACTCCACCATATTCATCGACCACGATGGCCATATGATATCGCTGAGAGCGGAATTCTTTAAGCAAAACATCGACTCGTTTACTTTCCGGGACAACAACTGCCGGACGGATCACTTGTCCTAATGAGAATGGTTCTTCGTTGTTTTTAAACCCATATTGAAGCAGATCTTTGGCCAGTAAAATGCCTTCGATATGATCTTTATCTTCATTGACGACGGGAAAGCGGGAGTGTGCCGAACTAATCACTGTAGAGAGAAGCTCTGCTACCGTGTTATCAATTTGAAGTGCAACAATCTGCGCTCTCGGGATCATGATGTCTCTGACGCGTAGATCAGAAACTTCTAATACACCCTTGATCATTTCGCGAGTATCTTCAGAGATAACTTCACGCTGCTCCGCATCGTGTATTACATCAACAAGATCATCACGGCTTTGAGGTTCGCCCTGAAACAACTGGCTTACTTTTTCTAACCAGCCTTTTTTGGGGGCGCCGGTACTGGGGGGGATATCGTCACTCATAGTTTTTCCTGACCAGTTATGGTCAATTATTGCTCCTTATAAGGATTGTTAAAACCTAAGCTTTCAATGAGTTGAGTCTCTAAAGACTCCATTTCCTCGGCTTCGGCATCGTTAATATGATCATACCCTAGCAGATGCAGACAACCATGTACAACCATGTGAGCCCAGTGGGCTTGTAGGGGCTTATTTTGCTGCACTGCTTCGAGTTCGACAACGGGGGCACAGATGATTAAATCGCCTAATAGGGGGATTTCAACTTCTGGCGGCGCTTCGAAGGGAAAAGACAGCACATTTGTCGGCTTATCTTTTCCTCTGTATGTCGAGTTTAACTCCTGGCTTTCGGCTTCATCGACGATTCTTATCGTTAATTCGGCTTCAGCCATAGTCTTTGGGAGTGCTGTACGTACCCAAAGTTCAAAATTTTCTTTGCTCGGTAGCTGACTATTGTCTGTAGCGAGTTGTAGATCGAGATCTAACTCAACTTCAGTTTGGCTAGTGTTCATTTTCCGGGGTTCCCTGAAGCTTATATTGACTATCTTTCTTAGCTTTGGCCATTTGAGTTCGTTGATCGTGTTCCTCATAGGCTTCAACGATTCTGGCAACTACTGGGTGACGAACGACATCTTTAGCCTGGAAAAAGTTGAAACTCACCTCATCAACTTCCCTTAATACTTCAATAGCGTGGCGCAGACCAGACTTTTGGCTCTTAGGCAGATCGATTTGAGTGATATCGCCGGTGATCACGGCTCGAGAGTTAAAACCAATACGAGTAAGGAACATTTTCATCTGTTCAACGGTCGTATTTTGGCTTTCATCTAAGATGATAAATGCGTCATTGAGTGTGCGACCACGCATATAGGCAAGAGGGGCTACTTCAATGATATTACGCTCAATTAAGCGCTCTACTTTTTCAAAACCTAACATTTCGAACAGGGCATCATAAAGTGGACGAAGATAAGGATCGACCTTCTGGCTTAGATCGCCCGGAAGAAACCCCAATTTTTCGCCGGCTTCAACCGCGGGTCTTGTCAGCAATATACGACGGACCTCTTGATGCTCTAAGGCATCGACAGCTGCGGCTACGGCAAGGTAAGTTTTTCCTGTACCGGCAGGTCCAACCCCAAAGGTAATATCGTGACGAACTATGTTAGCGACGTAATCACTTTGATTTGGGGTACGAGGCTTAATGACTCCGCGCTTAGTCTTAATATAAAGCTCTTTTTCATCTCTTGGCGCTTCGGCTTCTAATGCCACGGCTTCCTGGATTGCCAAATGAACTGCATCTGGCTCAAGATCAGGAGTACTGCCCTTGATTGCCTGAGTCTCTATATAAAGTGTTTTCAATAGATTATTGACTATGAGGCAGTTTCTGGCTTGTCCGACGATCTGAAAGTGATTATCACGGTAGCTGATCTCGACGCCGATACGGCGCTCAAGTTGCTTGATATTGTCATCGAATGGTCCACAAAGGGAGATTAATCGACGTGTATCTGCTGGCTCTAAATAGAGGTTCAGCGTCGTTAACTTGTTAGACAAAATAACTCCAATTAGCAATTGTCATCTGCTTTCTATATTCACAGTTTACGAGTCAACTCTGAGAAATGCTAACTGAATTTTTCTTAAAGGTGAGTAAACTTAATGTGGCTTAGATTAAAGCTAAAAAAGGCGGCATTATCGTGCCGCCTTTAGAACTATCTCTCAGGATTTAGGGGATGTATTGAGTGACACCTAAATCATCGTCTTTCTTATGCTTAGCAAGAATGTCAGATGGTGTGAGTGAACGACGAAGATCCATCTCATCTTCCCCGCGGACAAAGATGCCACGTAGTGAGTTAGTGTAAACATCAACAATTTCGACATCGACGAAACTACCAATATGTTTAGGATCGGCTTCGAAATTCACCACTCGGCTGGTTTCTGTACGGCCTCTGAGCTCCATCGGGTTCTTTACCGATGGCCCTTCGACTAAAATTCGTTGCACTGTTCCGAGCATATGACGGCTATAACGCATGGCTTGCTGAGTAATTCTGTCTTGCAAGATAGCCAAACGTTCTTTCTTTTCATCTAAGCTCACATCATCCGGAAGATCGGCTGCGGGAGTGCCGGGGCGGGCACTGTAGATGAAGCTGAAGCTGTGATCAAACTGCACATCTTCAATGAGTTTCATGGTATCGGCGAAGTCCTGTTTAGTCTCCCCCGGGAAACCTATGATAAAGTCAGAGCTGATCTGGATATCCGGACGTGCTTTTCTGAGGCGTCGAATAATTGATTTATATTCGATAGCCATATGACCACGTTTCATCTGAGTCAGAATACGATCTGAGCCAGATTGTACCGGCAGGTGAAGGAAGCTGACGAGTTCAGGTGTATCCTCGTAAACGTCGATAATATCCTGAGTGAACTCAATAGGGTGGCTCGTGGTAAATCTTAGTCTATCGATTCCATCAATGGCAGCAACGTAACGTAGTAGCTCTGCAAAGGTGCAGATCTCATCATCATGAGTCGCGCCACGATAAGCGTTAACGTTTTGCCCTAACAGGTTAACTTCACGCACGCCTTGGTCAGCGAGTTGAGCAATCTCCAGGATAATATCATCGAGAGGGCGACTGACCTCTTCGCCACGCGTATAAGGCACGACACAGAAAGAACAATATTTACTGCAACCTTCCATAATCGAGACAAAAGCACTAGGACCATCGGCGCGAGGCTCTGGCAGTCGATCGAATTTTTCAATTTCAGGGAAACTGATATCGATAACAGCCTTTCCACCGTCCTTGATCTGGTCGATCATCTCAGGAAGACGGTGTAATGTCTGTGGGCCAAATATCAGATCGACGCACTGAGCACGCTCCTTGATAATTTTGCCCTCTTGGGATGCAACACATCCACCAACCCCGATGATTAGATCGGGATTTTTTTCTTTCAGTTTTTTCCAGCGTCCAAGTTGATGGAACACCTTTTCTTGGGCTTTTTCTCGAATCGAACAAGTATTCAGCAGCAGTACATCTGCTTCACTTGCCTCTTCTGTCAGGGTATAGCCTTCGTACTCGTCCATCAGGTCAGCCATCTTAGATGAGTCATACTCATTCATCTGACAGCCCCAGGTTTTAATATGGAGTTTTTTACTCATCTGTTTGCGTCACTCTTGGAACCACGGGAAAAATAGCGCGACATTTTACCTCTTGAGCACCCCAGTGGCTAGCTTTTGCACTTTTTTATTGGAAATCATTCTGAGCTCACCCACTTTTCAGCGACCTCTTTTGTCTCATAGGGAGTGTTCCAAGCCGTCATAGCTTGTTGAGATTTAGCCATTTCCAGGGAGCTGGAACGTGCTTGAGTATAAATATCCTCTTGGATTTGAATTCTGAATTGGCTCAATAATTCCGTGGTATATTGATGTAGGGCATAATCAAAAGGTGCCCTATAGATTACAGTTATAACTTCCATCGGTTCGCTTTCGGCTATTTTTTCAGCTTGTTCGGCATGAATCGATAACGGTAAAAGGCTGATTGCTAGTAAAGCTAGAGGTGCTGTAAGTTTCATAATATTCTCACTCATTCCATTGGCTTTGGCTTGAAAACTGAGTGTAAAGTAAGAAGCTGTATTTAAATCCTACTGTTTGTAAGCAGGTGTGAGTCAAAGTGGATATAGCAACATTTGCATACTTATTTAAATAATATCGACACGCTTGTTGCTCGCAGTAGGGAGTTTAGCGGATAAAACTTAGCTTGATTTCACCGATTCAACCTCTGTGGCTAAGTAAGCGCTCTGAGAATTTAGTAATAAATGTGGATTTCTGGATCATTTGAATCAGATAATTATAAACAAAGACATAAAATAGTATGGATGAAACCCTGGTGAATCAGTCTCAAATGAAAGCTGTAAAAAAAGATGTTGTCATCGTTGGCGGAGGGATGGTTGGTGCCGCCGCGGCTATAGGTCTGGCACAATTGGGACTTAATGTTGCTGTGGTTGAAGCTTATGCCCCTAAACCATATAGCAGTGAACAAGCTATAGATATCAGGGTGTCAGCAGTGAGCCTGGCATCAGAGCAGTTACTCGAACGCCTCGGAGCGCTTAAGAGTCTTAGCTTGATGCGTCGTGCCGCATACCTTGGTCTAGAGACTTGGGAGTTAGATGGTTGCATCACACGATTCCATGCAGATCAAGTCGGCGTGCCCCAGCTGGGACATATTGTTGAAAACCGTCTGATACAACTTGCGCTGTGGAAACAGTTTGACTCATTTGAAAATATTGAACTCTTTTGTCCTGTAAAGGTAGAGAGTTTTAGTCGTCAAGACCAAGGGGTGACGGTTACCTTAGATAATGGTATTTCACTCGAGACTAAATTACTTGTTGGTGCCGACGGGGCAAACTCGCAAGTAAGAACCTGGGCTGGAATTGGGTTGACGGGCTGGGATTATGCACAATCTGCCATGTTAATTAATATCAAGACCGATAGCCCTCAACAGGATGTGACCTGGCAGCAATTTACTCCTCAAGGGCCTCGCTCTCTTCTGCCCCTGCCGGGAAATAATGCATCTTTGGTGTGGTATGACGATGCAAGTCGCATCGCACAGCTTACGCAACTCAGTAATAAGGCGCTTGCTGAACAGATTAAGGCGCACTTTCCTGCACGTCTGGACAGGCAGTTTGAAGTGTTGCAAAAAGGCAGCTTCAAGCTGACGAGGCGTCATGCACAATCTTATTTCAGCGACAATTTGGTTATCCTGGGCGACGCGGCGCACACCATTAACCCACTAGCTGGTCAAGGGGTTAATATTGGCTTTAAAGATGTCGAAGCATTGATCTCTACTATTTCAGAAAAAATAAGCCAAGGTGAATCTTGGTGGGAAGAGCCGGCGTTACGTTCATACCAAGAGAGTCGTTATAAAGATAATCAGTTGATGATGTCGGCAATGGATCTCTTCTATGCAGGATTTAGTAATGAGCTTTTGCCATTAAAGATACTGCGTAATACGGCATTAAAAGTGGCTAATATTGACTCGCCGATCAAAAAATATGTGCTTAAGTATGCTCTGGGCTTGTAAAACGATGTCTTGATTTCGGCTGCCAGTTATAGATGAAACTTAAGCACAAATGAAAATTTAGCTATAGGTCTTATACCGATTGGTATTAAAACTTAATAGAGCTTTGGCTGACTGATAGTGAACAAGCTATCAGTGGCCGCTCTTCGTTTTTATCCTTGGCCATAAAACCGTAGCCGAAAAATAGCCGATAAGAACTGCTTCTCCGCTTCGTAACTCCCTACATTTAACCTACCCGATAGAAGATTTTTGCTCATTATTTGTTGAGTTGGGCATTGAGTGTTAAAATGCCGCGTTTTTCTTTGTGACAACGTCACTCGCAGAATGAAAGAATAGGCTAAATGAGTAACATTAAACTGATAGTTGGGCTCGCAAACCCTGGCGATAAATACGCTCAGACCAGGCATAATGCGGGCGCTTGGTACGTACAAGAATTAGCGAGTGTGTGCGGTGCCACGCTCGTCGCAGATAGCAAGTATTATGGGTTAACGGCAAGAGTGACATTGCACGGGAAAGATGTTCGTTTACTCATCCCGACAACGTTTATGAATCTTAGCGGGAAATCGGTCGGTGCTTTAGCCAACTTTTTTCGCATCGAACCTGAAGAGATCCTGGTTGCTCATGATGAGCTGGATATGCAACCCGGCATTGCTAAGTTTAAACTAGGTGGGGGCCATGGTGGGCATAATGGCCTCAAAGATATTATTGCCAAGCTTGCCAATAACAAAGGTTTCTATCGACTCAGGATCGGCATCGGTCACCCCGGTGATAAGAATCAGGTAAGCAATTATGTATTAGGCAAAGCGCCTGCATCGGAACAAACCTTGATTGAAACTGTGATTGATGAGGCCGTGAGGTCGACTGAGTTGCTGTTTAATGAAGATATGGCGAAAGCAATGCATAGATTGCACTCTTTCAAAGGCTAGCACCGGGCATCCGTTGTCTCCGCTGTAGCTAGCTCAGACATTAGTTTTTCATCTGCAAAACTAATGAAAACTAAGCTAAAAAGTTTAAAAAATTGATGGAGCGGCTTAACGCGGCTCTGATAAGAACTTAACCGGCAGTGACACTGCTGGTTTACTATTGATATTAAAGGTAAAAATATGGGTTTTAAATGTGGCATCGTGGGCCTGCCAAACGTAGGTAAATCAACGTTATTTAATGCATTAACTAAGGCTGGCATCGAAGCGTCAAACTTCCCGTTCTGTACTATTGAACCTAACACTGGTGTGGTTCCTGTACCCGATGCGCGTTTAGAAGCTCTGGCTGAGATAGTAAACCCTGAACGTATTTTGCCTACCACAATGGAATTTGTGGATATTGCGGGCTTAGTTGCCGGCGCGTCAAAAGGTGAAGGTTTAGGAAACAAGTTCCTGGCTAACATCCGTGAAACCGATGCTATCGGTCATGTTGTACGTTGTTTCGAAGATGACAACATTGTTCACGTGGCTAACAAGGTTTCGCCGGTTGCCGATATTGAAGTCATTAACACTGAACTTGCTTTAGCGGATCTTGATTCTTGTGAACGTGCCATTACGCGCCAGGCTAAGCGTGCCAAAGGTGGCGATCAAGATGCTAAATTTGAAGTGTCTGTTTTAGAGAAAATGCGTCCGGTACTGGATGAAGGCCATATGTTGCGCTCAATGGATCTCTCAAAAGAGGAGCTGTTAGCGGTAGCTTATTTGAACTTCCTGACACTTAAGCCAACGATGTACATTGCTAACGTCTCTGAAGATGGCTTCGAAGACAACCCACATCTCGATGCCGTTCGTGAAATTGCATCACAAGAGAATGCCGTTGTTGTTGCGGTTTGTGCAGCTATTGAATCTGAACTTGCAGAGATGGACGCCGAAGATCGTGAAGAGTTTATGGCTGATCTTGGTCTTGAAGAGCCGGGCTTAGATCGTGTGATCAGAGCGGGCTACGATCTGTTGACTCTACAAACCTACTTTACCGCTGGTGTGAAAGAGGTGCGTGCATGGACAGTGCCTATTGGAGCATCGGCTCCTCAAGCCGCTGGCGTTATTCATACCGACTTCGAGCGTGGATTTATTCGTGCTCAAGTTATGGCCTATGACGACTTCATTACCTATAAAGGTGAGTCAGGTGCTAAAGAAGCTGGTAAGTTACGCGTAGAAGGCAAGACATATATAGTTAAAGATGGCGATGTAATGCATTTCCTGTTTAACGTATAAGTTATCTCTATAAGTTTGCTAGCAATATACAGCAAGCTCATGGCGTGAGTTAATCGAATGGCCCAATTGTAAAATTGGGCCATTTTTGTTTTCAAGCTATGGGTAACCCTCTCAACGCTTGTCGCTGGAACTTATCGTTACAGTGACGCTAATTAGCTATATAAAGAAGGAGTCGCCAGGAGAGAGACTTACCGGAATCGTTTCCACAATAGTTCGCTCCTTATCTCTTAGCATTATCTCTTCTTATTAGATTCACGCGTCCAGCCACTGTTAAACAAATGAACGCTGGTAGATATTTCTTTCGTCCAGAATCGATCTCACTCTATGCTTTATCTTTTCACCTGCCTTTCAGATACCTTTAATCTAGTAGCAGAATCACTATTTTCTCAAATTCTCGCTTTCCGATTAGGAAAGGGAATCACTGATTGGCTACTAAGGCAGCAGCAGAAGGAGGAAATGACTAAGCTATTAACCAAAAGGTGGTTATTTAGCCGTATCTTGAAGCCTAACATGGGGCTTATTTCTAGCTGTTTTGCCTTTTATCTGAGAGGATATTGCACCTGAAGCCGGTATTTTGCTGCATGCATCGAGAAGAATAGGCTATATTTGTGCATCTGGCGCTCACTTTGGTGAAGTTATAGCCGAACAGGAGAATAAGTTTAAAATAGAGAAAAAAAGCGGTTGACCTAAATACTCCGAATAAGCATAATACGCCCCGTTCCTCACCAAGAGGAACACAGAAACGACGGCAATGTAGCTCAGCTGGTTAGAGCACAGCACTCATAATGCTGGGGTCGCAGGTTCAAGTCCCGCCATTGCTACCATCTCTTCAGGATGTAAAACATGATACGTAGCAGTCGGAACCTAGTCCCGACAATATGGTTACCATCTTCTCAAGATGTAAAACATGAGATGTAGCAGTCGGAACTTAGTCCCGTCAATATGGCTACCATCTTTTACAGGATGTAAAACTGTAAACATCTTTCAAGATGTAAACTTGAGTTAGTGCGGGAGTGGTGGAATTGGTAGACACGCCAGATTTAGGTTCTGGTGCCGTAAGGTGTGAGAGTTCAAGTCTCTCTTCCCGTACCATTTATTGTAAGGTGACTGGCTTAGGCGGGTTGCAGTAAAAGTTAGATTGGGATATCGCCAAGCGGTAAGGCACCGGGTTTTGATCTCGGCATTCCCAGGTTCGAATCCTGGTATCCCAGCCATTAATTTGGAATACGTTGGCAATGTAGCTCAGCTGGTTAGAGCACAGCACTCATAATGCTGGGGTCGCAGGTTCAAGTCCCGCCATTGCTACCATCTTTTCAGATGTAAAATGATATGTAGCAGTCGGAACTTAGTCCCGGCAACATGGCTACCATCTTTTATCAGGATGTAAAATCAGATGCAGTGCGGGAGTGGTGGAATTGGTAGACACGCCAGATTTAGGTTCTGGTGCCGTAAGGTGTGAGAGTTCAAGTCTCTCTTCCCGTACCATTTATTGTGAAGTAATCGGCTTAGGCGGGTTACAGTAAAAGTTAGATTGGGATATCGCCAAGCGGTAAGGCACCGGGTTTTGATCTCGGCATTCCCAGGTTCAAATCCTGGTATCCCAGCCATATATAAGGTCAGTATATATGACCTAGTCTTTAAGTTTGATTGCTTATAAATTTAGAGATGACTTAGATTAATCTGAAAAGAGTAATTTAAGGTAAGAGTTAGATGCGGGAGTGGTGGAATTGGTAGACACGCCAGATTTAGGTTCTGGTGCCGTAAGGTGTGAGAGTTCAAGTCTCTCTTCCCGTACCATTGTTCAAAGTGTAGATTTATATCTATATTAAAAGTTAGATTGGGATATCGCCAAGCGGTAAGGCACCGGGTTTTGATCTCGGCATTCCCAGGTTCGAATCCTGGTATCCCAGCCATACAGAAAAAGCCCGTCTTATGACGGGCTTTTTTGTGTCTGTAATAAAGTTCAGCGTCCAATAATTAACGCTAGCCCCTTATCTTTCACGAGTAACTCCGAGACGTTGTTGTTAACCTATATTCAGCAGACTCTGAAGATACCGCATTCTTATTATGCTATATGGCCAAATACTCCCTGTAATAGCTAGTTAGCTCGATATACTGGTTCTACATGGTGGGAATGTGTAGTCAGCCGAATAAGCCTCATAATTCTATCTACTTCTCCGCTATCTGTTAGACGCTATCAGATTGCTCATGGTTAAGGTCATCTAGAACACTAAACTCTGCAATCTAAGCTAATGGCTGGGCCCTGGGCGTCTGAAGCTAAGCAGGCTGGGATGAATTGACTATGCCGTTTCTCAAATAGCACTAAGTGTTTCCCATATAATGGCCAGGCTACAATATAGTTAATTCAGCTAAGCGGGCTGAACTATCATCCAGATGAGTTGAATCAGCCCAATATATTGGAAGTTATAGGCCCGGGCATAAACTGCAAAACAGGGATAATTCCTAGGCTTTGGCAACAAATCAGGGTTTTGTTAGCTTTTGTGAGTGTGTGATGTGCTAACAATCACGCTTTAAAAGGCCGGCGAAACTTTGCGTTAACATTTTACTATCGTTTCCCTCTATTTTACTTATCAAGTTGTTCTAATTTCACCTTGATTACGTGCTCTGTTTCTCGTCGATTACTTTCGACTTAATTGCAACCGAGCCAGTCACACTTTATTTCCAGTCACTTAGGTACATTTCTTTTGCCCCACATTAGAGGGCATCAATAAAAGCGGTGGAGTAAATGATGAAACGAGTCGATATTAAAGTTGCTACCTTGGCGGCAATAATCGGTTTGGCCTTAACGGGTTGTTCCGGTGATGATGGACAAAATGGTACCGATGGTGAGCCGGGTAAAGATGGTAACCCCGGGATCCCGGTTGCAACCGATGCTAAGGCATTAACGGTTGCAATAGATAAAGTAGTGATAGGTGATCAATCTGATATTACCTTTAAAGTGACCAATGAAAAAGAGTTGCCCGTTGTAGGTCTTGAGAAATTTGGCTTCATTCTTTCAGGTTTAGAGCAAGGCACGAATGGTGATGCTAACGATTGGAGTCTACTGAGCTCAGAAGCCTGTCCGGCAAGCAAGTACTCTAAGTGTGGTTCCTTAACGGATAATAAGGACGGTACTTACAGCTATCGTTTCGAGAAAGATCTGACATCTGAAACCGGATTCACCATTACCGATGACAAGACATTAAGACTGGTCCTTCGAACCGGCGGCGAGGCCGTTGGCCAGGCTGAAGTAGCTTACGCTAACACCAGCTATGACTTCAGAGGAGAGGGCGAAGCGGCCTTGTACTCTAAAAATGTCGTCAACAATCAAAACTGTGCCGGTTGTCATGATGATTTTGCCATTCATGGCGGAAAGTACACAGAGGTTGAAACCTGTGTCTCTTGCCACACCGAGAATAAGGTCAGTGATGCGAGCAAAATATTCCCGATGTTGGCACATGATGCTCACATAGGTGTGATTTCTGCGCCTGTCGGTGGTTGCGATAACTGTCACTCTGAGAACGAACAGGCAACAGACTTTGCCAACTGGAAGATGGTTCCTACTCAGGAAACCTGTATCACCTGTCATACAGACGTTGATTTCAAAGAGGGCGTAAATCACTGGCCTTACGATGATAACGCGCAATGCGCGAGCTGCCACACTCCGGAAGTTATCGAAAGTGTTCACCTCTCAACTTATCAGGGACAAAATGAGCGACGCAGTAACCTGCACCTGACTGTGACCGACGCCAAGATGGTACCGGCACCACAAGCCGAGGAGAATAAGGGCAAGGCTGGATCATTTGTACAGCTTACTATCGATATTTTAGATAAAGATGGCAAGAGCCGTAACGAACAGTTAGATAAGGTTAATTATCTCTATTATGCCGAGTTCTACATCAACTGGGGAGACCAAGATCAGGGGTTAGGCTTCGGTGAAAGCGTTGCTGATGGTCGCGGTAAAGTGCTGCGTGTGCACACCAACAAGGGGCCCTATCCCGGCTATTCAGAAAAACCAATTGTCCTCAACTATGAAAACGGTAAGACGACTTATGAAATTGGTCCATTTGATATGGATGATAAGTTTAAAGGCGACTTGACTGACCTGTATGGTACCGTCTCTCCACGTATCTGGTTCTGTATGGATGCCAGTGGTGAGAATATCATGGATTGTGACGGTCAAACGGATTGGAGCAATGGTGCCGCCGGATATAACTGGTTAGAGTTCTTCAATACCCAAGGGTTAATGGAGGAGCGTCCACGCAGACAGATAGTAACTAACGAGTTATGTGGTGACTGTCACGGTACTACCACTTCAGAAGATGGTTTTGTTCAGATGACATTGAACTGCCGTAACTGTCACTCTAAAGCCGGGGATGGCGAATTCCACGGTACGACTTGTGTATCGGGCAATGTTGATAGTGAGGAACAGATCTTACTTAAGAATCTGATGCCACGTGGTGAGCGAGATTGGACTACTGCATCAAACGCGGCAGAAGAGTGTATGGCTTGCCATAATGCCAACGTAGTACCGACTCAGGTCATTCGTGACGCACATACTAAACAGGGTGATAAGGACTATGTAGAACAGCTCACCATGAGCCACCCGGATCAGAAGGTCTGGATCCATGCTATGCATGCAAACAACCGTGCTAACCAGAGCGGCGAAGGCTGGAGACGAAATGTTGAATACTCTGCCGACCTGGCTAACTGCGGTAAGTGTCACGTGAAAGATAGCTATGATGCTAAGTTCCTTGTGGGACGTAAGCCTCTGGCCCTTGATCTGGATTACATGGACACCTATACAGATCCAACAGATCCGGTGAATGGCCGCTATGCCGTCGATGGTGTTGCCGATGCTTATGTATCACCAACGGCCGCAGTATGCCTGAGCTGTCATGGTAAGAGAGCCGCCCAAGAGGGCGAAGATCGCCGTCAGGTGCGCGCGGAAGTTGTTTCACATATGAAGCAAAATGGGGCTCAGTTTGGAGTGACACTGGATGAGTACAATGGAGAAGAGTCCTGTGCCGTATGTCATAACCTGAACAACCTCAAAGAGGTACATGGTCAAAAATAATAAATAAAACCCTGCAATCCCATCTTGGCCCTGACATTTTGTCAGGGCCTTTTTTAACTGAGTTCACAATTACTCACTCTGATATGCGTTTGCTGTAAAAGTAGGAAGAATGTCAATTTTAATCGTATTACCATGACATAAAATGGTTCTGTCAAAGGGACTACAGGGAGAGTAGTACGAAGGAAAAAATGTGAATATTTCAAAATGTTTAACAATAGATCTTGAGTCCAGAGAATTAGTGGACCACAAGATGGCCCTTAGGCACTCGCTGACACTGGCGGAACTAGAAGTGCTCAAGTGTTTGGTTAACCATATTGGCGAGGTTGTCAGCAAAGAGGCATTGAATGAGGCGGGTTGGCCTAATCGTGTCGTTGCTCCATCATCATTAACTCAATGCATGAGCTGCCTCAGACGAAAGCTGGGTGCTCATGATGATATCGAACTTAAAAATATTCCCAGGTATGGTTATAGTTTGTGTGTGACCGAAACCTATGAGTCGATCAAATCTATGCAGGAACCGCTATCTGATGATAGCAATGACTCTGCGGTAGATAACCATTTTAGTCGGTATTGGCGCTGGCTTGGCGTCGTGCTGTTTGTTGTACTCCTTGCAGGCCTGCATTTCTCCGGAAAGTTGAAGCAAACGGTTAATTATCTGGCTCTTTTCGCTAAACCCGGAGTGGTGTCAATTTTGGACGCTGAGACTGAACTTGGCGGGCAAAAGGTACAACTCAGTCAACTCAGATTAGAGGACCAGCCTGAGATACAGCGGAGCGCGGCGCACTATATCGGCAATTGGTCCAACACAGATAAAATTTTTGGCAATGAAGTACTAAAGCGAATCTTTGCCAATGACAATAATCGTTATGAGTCGGTTGCTCTGTGCAATCAGTATGAAGGGGAGTGTAAGGACACTCAGCCTCTGAATTTGGTCAGAGAGAGAAATACCTATTCGCCATTGGATCTGCAGTGGCTCAGTGACACTAAGTTGCGTATGGAGCAGGTGACTTATAACAAGATTTTGCTGGATAAATTTGATAACCCTCCTCAAGGGTTGGTGGAAGATATCTATCGGGCCGATGTCTATTATTATGGTGCCAGTAAGAATGTGGTACGGGCCGATGTGCGCCTCTCTTTAGTGTATCAGTCTCCGGCTCGTGGAACCCTGGTGATGGCTGCTTGTATTACCGACGATCTACTGAGGCACGTGTCTATGCGTTACCAGTTTAGCGGCGAGTTTAAGATGCAGAAAAAGACCGTCGATGGGCAGTTGGTTAAGTCTTTTTTGCTCGATACCGGGAATGTCAGCTTTACCAGCCCTGATGAGATATCCGAAGAGTCGGCAACCATTTACCGTGAGCTCCGCAAGTCGGTGCTGAGCAATGAAACTCAGATCCTGAGGCAAGTCTATCAGGATGCAAATAGCGGAGTATGGATGTTGCCGCTGTGGGGCGATACCATGGTGTGGGCCCACAGGGTCGAAGTGACGTTATAAAATTGAAATTGATTCCGGCAACCGATATGTGAAGCTGTCTGTTGGAGTATCTATGCCATGGTGTGGGCCCACAGGGTCGAAGTGACGTTATAAATTAGTTCTGGCCATCAACATTCGGGCTACCAATCAGGTCAGGGGGGCAATTTCAGGACTTTGTGCTTCCCGGCCTTTATATTTGAGTCCGGTATTATCTATAGGATTATCTTTTGTCTCTGTTTCCAAGTGCGATTATTCATCTCACCAATGTCGATGATTTGGCTGCACTCAAGTTAAAACATGCTCATATTTTGCTGTGTTTTTCAGCCGATTGGTGTGCCCCGTGCAGAGCCATGGAGGGCACGCTTATCAATACGGCATTCGAACTAACAGATAAAGCGGTAGTCATTAAGGCTGATCCCAAAATTTGCCATTGCCTTGCTGCCGAGTTGGGAGTGCGCACCGTACCTTCCTATGTAGCAATTAATGATGCGCAGGTATCTGAACCTGTTTATGGGATACAGACCATCACGAGTTTGCTGGATATGATAGAGGTTTATTAATGCTGGGATTCGGCTGTTGCACTTACCCGTTTGGCTAGACAATGTTTTTTATAAGAGCTATAAATAAGTTATAGGGTAATAGGTTTCTTGAGTTGTAAGCGGGAGTGGTGACACTCTTGGTAAGAAGTTGTAGACACGCCAGGTTTAGGTTTTTTGAGTTGTAAGCGGGAGTGGTGGAATTGGTAGACACGCCAGATTTAGGTTCTGGTGCCGTAAGGTGTGAGAGTTCAAGTCTCTCCTCCCGTACCATGTTTTCAGTAAAAAAGTAGCCTGTCATTTGACGGGCTTTTTTGTACATGGAAGTGCTTATCCCTGATCGCAGGGACTGCGATGTAAGGGATTTGCACATGGCCACTTATCACTTATTAAATATGGTTCCCGACATTTTTTTGCATTCCCTTCATCTGACCCATAGGGATATGGGAAATGTCTTGGAAGCGAATGGAACGCGCCAGACCGTGGAGGTCAGATGTGCTTATCCCAGGTCGCAGGGTGCCAGATGTTCCTGACATCTGTTGCACATTTCCACAGTCCCTTGCGGTCAGAGCGATGGAAGGGATTTATGTCTGTAAGGTGATGAGCCTGCGGCTTGCGGGAGTGGTACTCCTTTTTAGGGAAGGGTAGACACGCCAGATTTAGGTTCTGGTGCGCTAATACCAGAGATAGTGTGTGAGAACTGTCCTGAAACAAAGTGGAGTCTCTCCTCCCGTACCATGTTTTCAGTAAAAAAGTAGCCTGTCATTTGACGGGCTTTTTTGCACATGGGAGTGCTTATCCCAGGTCGCAGGGTGCCAGATGTTCCCGACATCTGTTGCACATTTCCACAGTCCCTTGCGGTCAGAGCGATGGAAGGGATTTGTACATGGCCACTCATCACTTATTAAATATGGTTCCCGACATTTTTAGGCATTCCCTCCATCTGACCCATAGGGATATGGGAAATGTCTTAGAAGCGAATGGAACGCGCCAGGCCGTGGAAGTTAGATGTACCTACCACTGAACAGCAGGCAAAAAAAATGCACTCCAAAGAGTGCATTTTTCGAAATGGATAAATTCAGCTATTAGTGCTTGAACATCGCAGAGATAGACTCTTCATTGCTTACGCGTCGAATAGCTTCAGCCATTACAGACGACATAGTCAATTGAGAAACCTTATCGAGTGCTGCAATTTCAGGGCTCAATGGAATCGTATCGGTCACTATCACTTCATCGATAACAGATTCAGCGATGTTCTTAGCTGCATTGCCTGAGAATACAGGGTGAGTCGCATAAGCAAATACGCGGTTCGCACCATGTTCTTTCAATGCTTCAGCTGCTTTACAAAGTGTGCCGCCGGTATCGATCATATCATCAACTATGATGCAATCGCGTCCCTGAACATCACCTATGATGTGCATGACCTGAGCTACGTTCGCTTGTGGGCGACGCTTATCGATAATGGCCAGATCTGAATCATCGAGAAGTTTAGCCACGGCGCGTGCACGAACAACGCCACCGATATCAGGAGAAACTACAACAGGGTTTTCAAGATTCTTAGCTAACATATCTTCCAGTAACACAGGGCTACCGAATACGTTATCTACAGGTACATCGAAGAATCCCTGGATTTGCTCGGCGTGTAGGTCACAAGTCAATACACGGTCAACACCTACGCTAGACAAGAAGTCTGCAACCACTTTCGCGGTAATAGGTACACGAGCACTGCGAACACGACGATCTTGGCGAGCATAACCAAAGTAAGGGATAACTGCAGTGATACGTCCTGCAGAGGCACGACGTAACGCATCAACCATAACGATAAGTTCCATCAGGTTGTCGTTAGTTGGTGCACAAGTAGATTGAATGATAAAGACATCCGCACCACGTACATTCTCGTTTATCTGGACACTGATTTCGCCGTCACTGAAAACGCCAACGTCTGCGTCTCCAAGTTTACAAAATAGACGATCGGCTATCTTCTTAGCGAGACTAGGTGTAGCGTTACCAGCAAAAAGTTTAATGTCAGGCACTGTGTCAACCTCAGGCGTATGCTTTATTTTTAGTGGCTGGAGTTAATAGAATACAAGCTATAACCCCAGAATATTGTGTTTAGAGCTGAGCTAATCTTAGCTCTAAAGATGATGTATTTGCCCCTTTCGCCACAAACCCTGTCATATCGCTTGGCAATTTCGCCAAAACATCTAAGGCCTGCTGCTGCTGTTCGAACTCTCCGAAAACACATGCTCCGGTTCCGGTCATTCTAGACGGCGCATATTCTAGCAGCCACAGCAGTGTTTTGGCAACTTGAGGGTGGCGCTTTGCTACCAATGACTGGCAGTCATTTTGCCAGCTACCATTCATCAATGAGGCGATATCAAGCTTAGGTGTATCACGAGGTAACTCAGGGTCCTGGAATATTTCTGCGGTAGAAACATGTACATTCGGGATCAGCACCAAGTACCAATATTCTTTGGGGGATGCGGGTTGTAGTTCTTCACCGACGCCTTCGGCGAAGGCGGCTAAACCATTAATAAAAACAGGGACATCGGCACCGAGTTGTAATCCAATCTCCATCAGTTTTTGTTTACTTAATTGGGTACCCCAGAGGTGATTCAATGCGACTAATGTGGTTGCGGCGTCGGATGAACCACCTCCTATACCTCCCCCCATGGGAAGTCGTTTATCAAGCCAGATTTCAGCGCCTTTGTCACAGCCTGATATCTGTTTTAGTAATTTTGCGGCACGCAGAATTAAGTTATCGCTATCGGCGACAGCATTGCCCATATTTGAATGTAGTTTGAGGGGCGATGTGTCTGTGACCTTGAAGTCGAGGTAATCACAGTAGTCGATAAATTGAAAAAGGGTTTGCAGCTCATGGTAGCCGTCCGCCCTGCGACCATTGACGTGTAAAAATAGATTTAGTTTGGCCGGAGCTGGCCAGCCTTGTGATAATTTATTGATCATTTAAGCGCTCTTCTGGTTGATTCGAAGGCAATAAGTGGGCCGTTGACAAGGCCTGCCATTGGCTGATCTGTATTTTGAGGCGCAGGTCCTCTCTTTTTAGTTGTAATAATCTGGGTAACTCTGCACCACTTTGTTGTTGCCAGCTTATAAACTCAACTTCCCAAGGTGGTGGGTTTTGCGTGGTTAGCTTTATCGGCCTCAGGTGCTCATCCTGCACGAGCAGTTCGTCGTCATCACTGACTCGCCCCGTTATCCATAACGGAAGAGCGTCGACCGGAATCGACCAGCCCGTCACTCGGGTGAGCAGTCGTTGAGCATCTCTATCTTGATAGACCTTACCATCGACCTCTAATCTAGCCTCACCCTCTAAGGTCGTTAAAGAAAGTACGGTTGTGCCTAACATGGTGGTGAGCTTTAATTCATTTTTCTTATCGGTATGAAACCAATAGAGATTCGTACTGAATTTGTCTTTGCTGGTCCTGACTGCAAGTTTTCCCTGCATCTCCCATGCCTGTGCGTTTGAGACATCATCGACCTGTACCGGAATGAAGTTCTCCGGTGGCGTTACGGAGCAGGCTGAAAGCAAAGTGACGCTTAACAGCACCCAGATGAGTGGTATTTTTGTGAGGTAGCTCAAATTATTCATCTATTACTGATATTAACGACTTCATATGATACGAGGGCTTGATAAGAATACCAATGGTAATCGTAAAATTTACTGTAAGGCGCACCCTATCAAGCTTGTAAGCATCCCATGTCAGCGTCTTTGGAGGAGTAAATTTGGTGAGCTTAATTATGAAAATGGATAAGAACTGAGATTATTATTCGGTTTTGTTAAGCATATTCTGTTTTTAGTTCACTCAATTCAGTAGAATGGCTGACAATAAATGAGATGCCTAGAGACCAGAACGAGTCAGATGAGCCTTGTAGCAATCGGTATTAATCATAAAACAGCCACGGTCGACCTACGTGAGAAGGTCGCGTTTTCACCAGACAAAATTCATGATGCCATGAGAAGTCTGGCGAGTCGGACCAAGACCGGAGAAGCTGTTATTATATCAACCTGTAATCGAACCGAGCTTTACACCAACACTGGTGATGAGGCTGAGGTGATTAGCTGGTTAGAAGAGTATCACCAACTCTCCCACGAAGACGTCGAGCCTTGCCTGTACAGGTTTGAAGGGCAAGAGGTCGCACAGCATTTAATGCGTGTATCCTCAGGTCTCGACTCTTTAATTCTTGGTGAGCCTCAGATCTTAGGTCAGGTAAAGCAATCTTTCGTTAAGGCGAAAGAGGCGGGTAGCGTTGCTATCACCATGGACAGGCTTTTCCAGAATACATTTTCAGTAGCGAAGAAGATTCGAACAGAAACTGAGATCGGCACCGCCGCCGTTTCTGTGGCTTTTGCTGCTGTGAGTATGGCCAAGCATATCTTTTCATCCCTGAGTACCACAAAAGTGCTGCTTATCGGTGCCGGTGAGACCATAGAACTGGTTGCCCGTCATTTGAAAGATAATGGTGTCGACTCTATGGTGGTTGCAAACCGCACACTTTCACGCGCGGAAGGCATGTGTGAAGAGTTCGGTGCGACGGCAATTACACTAGAACAGATACCTGATTATCTCCCACAGGCCGATATCGTGATATCATCTACCGCAAGCCCACTACCTATCTTAGGTAAAGGCATGGTAGAAAAAGCGCTTAAGCAGCGTCGTCATCAACCTATGTTGTTGGTTGATATAGCCGTTCCTCGTGATATTGAAGCCGAGGTTGGAGAGCTAGACGATGCCTTCCTCTATACAGTGGATGACCTGCAAAGCATTATTGAACAGAATATGGCCTCGCGAAGAGAGGCTGCCGAGCAAGCGGAATTAATTGCTGAAGAACAATCGCATCTTTTCATGGAATGGGTCCGCTCTCTGGAGTCGGTCGACAGCATTCGTGAATACCGTACCGCGAGTATGGCAATAAAAGATGAGCTGGTTGAGCGTGCAATCAATAAGTTAGCCCAGGGGGGAGACAGTGAAAAACTGCTACTCGAACTGGCCAATAAGCTAACTAATAAATTGATCCACGCACCGACTCAAGCATTGACTGTTGCAAGCCGCCAAGGTGATTTGAATAGCATTGGCCAGCTTAGAACCGCGCTCGGATTAGATAAAAACTAAGGTTAGCGTTTTAATGAAGGACAGTGTCATTCGCAAGCTTGAAGGCTTGCTTGAGCGTAATGAAGAAGTGTTAGCTCTACTCAGTGATCCGGGCGTGATTTCCGATCAAGAGCGTTTTCGTGCGCTCTCAAAAGAGTATTCGCAACTCGAAGATGTGGTCAAAAGCTTTAAGTCTTTCCAGCAAGCGACCGAAGATCTCGAAGCTGCAAAAGAGATGGCCAACGAAGACGACCCTGAGCTTAAAGAGATGGCTCAGGAAGAGATGAAAGAAGCTAAGTCACTTTTAGAAAAGCTTGAAGATGAGCTGCAGATCCTGCTTCTTCCAAAAGATCCAAATGATGATAACAACTGCTTTATTGAAATTCGTGCTGGTGCGGGTGGTGATGAAGCGGCTATTTTTGCCGGCGATCTGTTCCGCATGTACAGCAAATACGTTGAAAGTAAGCGCTGGCAGCTGGAAGTCATGAACACCAACGAAGGTGAACATGGTGGCTTTAAAGAGATTATTGCTAAAGTCAGCGGTGAAGGCGTATACGGACAATTGAAGTTTGAGTCTGGCGGACATCGCGTTCAACGTGTGCCGGAAACAGAGTCTCAAGGCCGCGTACACACCTCTGCATGTACCGTCGTTATTCTTCCAGAAATTCCAGAATCAGAAGCCATTGAAGTTAATAAGGGTGATTTGAAAGTCGATACTTTCAGAGCATCGGGCGCCGGTGGACAGCACGTCAACAAAACAGATTCGGCTATTCGTCTTACGCATATCCCGACAGGTATTGTCGTTGAGTGTCAGGACCAGCGTTCACAGCATAAGAACCGTGCTCAAGCGATGAGTGTGCTTACAGCCCGTATTCAAGCTGTAGAAGATGAAAAGCGTCGTAGCTCCGAAGAGAGTACTCGCCGAAATCTGGTTGGTAGTGGTGACCGCTCAGAACGAATTCGTACCTATAATTTCCCTCAAGGTCGTGTGAGTGAGCATAGAATTAACCTGACTCTCTATCGTTTAAACGAAGTGATGGAAGGTGAACTTGACGCGATCCTCGATCCCTTAATGTTAGAAAACCAAGCAGATATGCTAGCGGCATTATCAGAAGAGTAATGAGTTAATTACTCTTTCTGGCTGTTTAAATACGGTTTCAAAATTAAGGAATGCTTTTGTACCATACTCTAGCTGAAGCCCTCGAATGGGCTTCCTCTCAACTTAATAATATCTCAGACACGCCTAAGCTCGATGCCGAGGTGATGCTACTGCACATCATCCATAAGCAACGCGGATATCTCTACACCTGGCCTGATGAGCGACTGAGTTCTGAGCAGAAGACAGCCTTCGGCGAGATGGTTGCCAGACGACTTCTGGGAACCCCCATCGCACATATTGTCGGAGAGCGTGAATTCTGGTCTCTGCCCTTTATGGTCAACCCGACGACGTTAATCCCCAGGCCCGATACCGAGATCTTAGTCGAGACAGCCTTGAACCTACCTCTGGCAGATAATTCTCGGGTATTAGATTTGGGTACAGGTACCGGAGCTATTGCTCTCTCTTTGGCTTATGAAAAGGCAGAGTGGCAGATAACCGCAGTCGATAAGATCATCGAAGCGGTGGCATTGGCTAAGGCTAACCGGGAACACTTGAAGCTTCCGCAGGTTGAGATTGTCCAGAGTGACTGGTTCGACTCCGTCGGGTGTTACGATTTTAACCTGATCGTCTCTAATCCGCCTTATATCGATGAGACGGATGAGCATCTGAGTCAGGGGGATGTCAGATTTGAGCCTCAAAGCGCGTTGACGGCAGGCGAAGAGGGCTTCGCGGATCTCTATCATATCGCCTCTTGCGCTCGAGACTACCTTGCACCGGGCGGTTACCTGCTGCTGGAGCATGGCTATCAGCAGGCGATACAGCTCAGAGAGAAGATGATTGAACTAGGCTATGAAAATGTCGCCACTGTGCGGGATTTTGGCAGTAACGACCGCTGTACCCTGGGGCGTTGGCCCAGGTAGCCAGCTTGGGTTGATCCCCAAGGTCGCCTCTTTTAGTGCCGCGGCATCGGCTGGTGCAGCTTCTAGCTGAGCAGCCCTGAGCATGCTTTTAAAATGTAACGCCATTGGTAACTCTTATACCAATGGCGTTTTTGTTTGTCGAACGACAAAACTAGCTAGCCTTGAAATGAAGGCTGATCACATTTTATATGTGGGTTGTTGATATTGGCTAGTTTGCTCGAAGCTCGTACCTTCATTGTTACCTATCGCCTCCGGCGAGATATGTGCACTCTTTATTTTGAGAAGGTTCTGCGAGTCGCCGTGAACACTTCTGACCTCCAGGGGGCGGAGGAAATGCCAAATTTTGTATGGAACAAAATTGGCCATGTGGGCTCTGCCAAAACATCCATGTTTTGGAAGCTCGCAGACGCATCTATACTTGCTGATTCACAAGAAAGTTTTCTCTTCGATTGAGGTAATCTTGGTTCAGTTCCTAACAAGAAAATGCCCCAAAGTTTGTTAGCCTTCGAATGAAGGCTGATTACATTTTCTGTTTTAGCTTCTGCCTGAGTAGGTATTGAATTGTTTGCTTGAAGGTCGTACCTTCATGGCTATTTATCACCTGCGGTGAGTGCTGTATAGGGATATACAAATGTCGTGATCACATGGATGTGAATGAACGACCTTATGTGCAGATACTTCAGCGAAACGCCGCAAGCACTTCCATGTGGGCTCGACGATGGCATCCATGCCATCAACGTCCGCTGCCGCATCTTATGTGGACTCCCCTGTGTCAACAACAAACAGGCAATCTTGAAGAAATAAATGCGAACTTATGTACGAGCTCTCAATTGAGTAGCGAACTCAGGCTCTATGATATTTACGCGA
>NZ_RXNV01000021.1 GCF_003966265.1 Shewanella atlantica
GCCTCCATTTGCAATATTGTATGGTCACAAATACAGTATGGCTCTGGTGCACAATTTAATTATTTTGGACTAACCCACGAACTTGGAGGCTAGCACCTCGTGGGGAGTCATTATGTCTATCGTATCCCCAGTAGCCTTACTTTTCATCATTCAAACCTAACGAGTTATGGTCTAGACTCTAACGCGCTTTTGTCCAAAATCGTGTTACAGGCATAAGATACTAAATGGAAGAGATACTTTTATCGAAACCAGAGTCTGTGTGAACGCGGCTGTGAACTTCGTTTTTTGGGAGAGGTGACTTGTAACAATCTCCTTATCTTAAAACCCGTTCGACATCCATGTCTCTCGTTCATAAGGGCTGACGCAACTATTCGTCCACCCAAGTTTGTTAGTTGTTATCCTGTCTACTCAGCATTCAGGGCTGAGTGGTTTACACCAGATATTCATACTCTCGATCTGGCCACTGATCTGGGTGTTGTTAATCAGTCGTCCCTGATAGTGGTAGCCATGTTTGGCAAATGTCCTGTTCATGCCGACAGAGCCCGCTCGGGCTATGGTAAAAGCCTGACGAAGGCCCTGTTGTACCATGCAAGATTCCATCTTATCCAGTAGTGCGGCAGCCAGTTGCTGCCCTCTGAACTCAGGTAAAGTCGCAAAGTCTGTCATCTCCACGGCCATATTATCCAAATCCTGCTCAGCAGAGGCCAGGGCAATCAGTCGGCCCTGGTGTTTGATACCAAAATAACTGACATTATCGGACATGGTTTCACGCAGGTAGCTGGCCTGTTGAATAGGGAAGGGATAACTTGGGAAGACCTCTCGATACAGATGGGCCATCTCCTCACAGTATTCTTCCCCCAAAGGGATTACCTGCCAATGGGTTTCAGGCGCTGCTTTAGTCAGATTATTGCGGGCCAGAGTGAGCACTTTTTCATGTTCTGCAGCTTTGAGATCCGTTTGTCGATCCATGTCCAGATAAGCGCCTAACAATAACGCATCTTCAGCTTTTTCTTCATCTTTAGCTCTCTCTTCACCTTCGCCGACAGCTAGATTTTGGCCAGTGGCCGGGTAATACCCCGGCAGGCGCGCTTCCTCGGTAAAGCCCTGGTTGAGAAAGTGCTTAGAGTCAGACTGCTTCACCTTGGCAATCAATTTGCCATAACCCTGTGCTTTGGCTAATTGGCGCATGGCCGCCGGCAGACGAGCCGGTTCAGCTTGCTTCATAGACATTAAATACACCCGGCTGCTGTTAGGGCCATATTGAATACTGGCACCTTCAAGTAGATCACAGGTATCAAACGAGCTGCATTTAACTTCGCTCATAATCGACCTCCACATCTTGTGCCGTGGCCGTGAGTTCAGGTGATAATTTGTAGCCTATAAGCATGGTAAGCGCCGACAGAGCCAGACCATAAATGCTTACATCCAGCCCTAAGGCGGTAAGGGGCTCGGGTAGTGGCAACAGGCCAGTCATCAAAGCGATGGCGCACAGTCCACCACTTAACATCGAGGCCAATGCCGTTTTGGCGCTCACCTTGGGCCAGAACAAGGCTGCGAGGGTGGGGAAAACCAGACCGGAAACCATAAAGCCATAGGCATACAAAATGGCGTCCAGAACCTGATTTGCCTGACTCGCCAAAAAGATTGCTGCGAGTCCCAACAGGGCGGTGGCTATCATTGAGATGCGAACCGTTTTAGTGTGACTGGCTGGAATTTTGAGTACGTCTTGCGTCAGATTCGCCGATGCGGCCATAAGGCAGCTGTCAGCAGTCGACATAATGGCAGAGAAGTAGGCTGCAATTATGATCCCGGTAATGCCAATGGGCAAAAGATCACGGATCATCGCAGGTACTGCCATCTCCGGCTCCATATCCGGCAAAAGTACTCTGGCACACATCCCCAGAATGACACCACTGACAGCCATCAAAGGGAATTCGAGAAACCCTGCAAGGTACCAGGCGCGCTTAGCGGTTTGTGTGTCTCTACAGGCGAACATGCGCTGATACAGTGTCATGGCAACCAGCCAGATAGGGGTAATGGTAAGTAACCAGTTGATGGCTAACGCCGGAGAGATGGCCGTGAGTGAAAAGTAACTGGCAGGCAATGAGTCCATAAGTCCCTGCCAGCCACCCACTGCATCGAGTGCATAGGGCAAAGCAAACAGCGACATACCAGCAAGTAGAATGAGCCACTGCACACTGTCGGTGTAGATCACCGCCTTTAAGCCGCCAAATACGGTGTACAAAATGGTGACACCACCTATCACCCATAACATGAGTTGCAGGTTGGAGATCCCCAATGCTGGTTCGGTCATTAAGGTTGCCGCGGCTAACTTAGCACCCGCCAGCATCTGTGCACCGGTGAAACCCAGGTAACCGATACAGGAAATTATCGCCGCCAGCATGGCGACTTTGGTGCCAAATCTAACTTTCAGCAGTTCCGGGTAGGTAGACAGTCCGTGTTTCCCTTCCAAAAACTTAACTCTGGGGAGCAACCACACGGCCGAGAGCCAGGCTCCCAGCAGGCCGGTAAATAGCAGCCAGGCACCTGAAAGCCCCATACTAAAACCCAGCCCGGCAAGTCCGATTGAGAAGCCGCCACCAACATCCGTTGCAGCGATGGAGAACCCCACGTGTCTGGCTTTGATATTTCGCCCACCGAGATAGTAATCTTCACCTGTTTCGTGACGACGAAAATGGTAGTAACCAAACGCTAACAGTCCAATCAAATAGCAGGCAAAAATTGCATAGTCAAAATAATGCATTATTACTCACCCAGCAGGAAAGACATGTCGGCGTTTCGCCCTTCAAAGTTGGTTGCTAAGAGTTTGGTTTCGCCATCGATCACTTGCTTGCGTACGTATTCCGGCTGTACCGGCATTTTACCCAGACCACCAATGCCATCAACGATAAAGGTTGGAATGGCAGGGCCCGATACCCAGCCCCGCAGGCCATGGTAGATCTCCAGCATACGGTCATAGCTGACTTGAAACTTGCTGTTACCCGGAGCCGGATCCATGGAATAAACATAGTAAGGACGAATACCATTGGAGACCAGATCCATGACCAGATCTCGCATCACTTCAACGCTGTCGTTAACGCCCTTGATCAACACGCTTTGGTTGCCAAGCATAATTCCGCTGGTGCGCAGCATAGCCATATGCTTCACAAACAATGGAGTGATCTCTTTGGGATGATTAACCTGGGTATTGAGCAGGGTCACTCGGTTTTTAACCAGTATCTGACACAGCTCAGGCGTAATACGTGTAGGCAACTGAGTGGGCAGGCGGCTACCGATACGCAATATTTTCAGATCAGGCCTTGCTTCACGGATCATGGACAACACCTGGTCCAGTTTGTCATCTGTCAGCAACAATGGATCACCGCCTGAAAGCAGCACGTCCTGTACTTCCGGGTGTTCACGCAGGTATTCCACAGATTTGCGGATCCGCTCCATAGAGATAACATTCAGGGGATCTGACACCATGCGCTTTCGGGTACAGTGGCGACAATAGGCGCCACAAATATTGTGTACCAGAAAGAGCACGCGGTTAGGATAGCGGTGAACGATAGAGGTTCCTTCAGGCATCATGTCATCTTCAGCCAGCTGATCCCCCATCTCTTGTGGTGCAACATCCATCTCATTTTGCTCTGGAACGTATTGAATGCGGATCGGGCATGCCTGATCGTCCTTGTCCATCAACTGAGCAATATAGGGCGTAATGCGGGTGGCAATGACCTTATAAACGTCCTCTTCGACCGGATTTATATTGCCGAATACTTTGGAGAGCTGCTTATCCGTTTTAAAGGAGTGAGCCAATGTTTCCCGCCAGGGGCGACCGGCAACATCAAAGTCCATCAGTGACTGGTAGTCAGCAAACTTATCTTCTTTATTATTTTTGACCAGCTTAAGGGGGATCTGTGGGGTGTATTGCTTAACTTGTGCGGATGCCTGAGACATGAAGGGGTTACCTGTAGACGAACTGAATTTGGTTACAGTCGTAATGATTAGAGTTCGAACTATTTTCGCATTAATAATCCATGGCTTCAATACTGCCGTTGCAAATTGTTTACATTTGGCGTGGTGAAGTTTAACAAGTGGGCCCCGATTTTTAACTGAAACATCGACTGAGCTGAATATCGAGAGCGTCACAACAGACAGTGACTTCGACAGGTGACAGAAGAAAAAACACTATGTTTATGGCTTGGGTAAACGAAAGGGGGTTGTTTAAATTTGTTTGATTAAACAATCATTAACTGACTGCTTGGCTCTGCATCTTGATCGGTTTTGTCTGCTGCTAGGGGGATGTTAATTAGCGAATCAACAGTTTTATCCCGATGAGTCAGTAGTGATGATGTATTGAATAAATATGTGATTATGAAAGCTTAGAAGTTTAACGTCTATTTATCTTATTTGAACTAATGATAAGGGTCGGTGTGGGCAAAATAATTTCAACTGAATGTAATTGATGTCTGAACCTATAGCATTAGCTTCTATGAATAACCAGTTAAAACTCTTGCTTAGAAAGTTAGGAATTAGTGAGCACGTGAATTGGTGCTCACTTTTTAGCTAAGTTAAGTCCTGTCCAGTTTAGCTAGGCTTGCTCTGAAGCAATCACATCTTTGATCCCATGGGGATGCACCTTGATGCAGATATTACTCTTCTTGAATGCGATGGTGGGGTTAGCAAGACGTTCATGTTCGCCCTGAGGAGAGCTCATCTTGACCTTAATGTCTGTGTTATTCGTAATGACTGATTCGAGTTGCGGCGCTATCTTGAATAGTTCGTCTCTGAGTTCATCACAGTTTTTAACCTGGCAAGGCAGGACAAGCTCTATGTGCTCCCATCCTTCTACCGGATAGGCTTTCTCTCCCGGGTAGGGCAGTTCGACACAATCTATGCTCATATCGCCAATGATTAAGGGAGCGTTAAGTTCAAATATTAATATGGGACGACCATTGATGATATTGTTGGAGATGACGTTGCCGACCCGTTCAAAATCCTGGCTTAAACGTTTGGCAGACTCGGTGTCATTGACTCTTAAAGCCACATGGTCGCAGGCTAATTGAAGCTGAGTTAATCCTAATTCTGAGATGAAGTCTGTGATGCTGTCACTAAAGTTTGGCCATGCATCAACTAAGTTCCGATATGAGATTGGAGAGGTCATTATAGGTGTATATTTCCAGTAAAAGTTAGGCGTTAAGGCCAGATTTCGATCGGGGTACCTTCGTCTATCGCGCGCCAAAGTTCATCCATTTGAGCATTGGTAATGGCGATACAGCCATCGGTCCAGTTGTACCTTTGTGCCTCTTCGGGCGATAACGATGAATTTGGATTTTGTCCGTGGATCATGATCTGTCCGCCGGGATCTAGCCCTAATGCACTTGCCCTGAGGCTGTCTTCTTCATTTGGATAGGAGATATGGATGGCGCGGTAGTAGGCGCTATCTGATTTTTTGTAATCCAGCAGGTAACGGCCTTCAGGTGTGCGCTGATCGCCTTCGGTTACCTTGTGGCCTACAGGGCGGTCACCCATAGCAATACGATATTTGCGTAGGATCTGTCCATTACGCATCAGCGCCATGCTCGACTGTGACTTGTCGACAACGACAAGATCTATTTTGCCAATGCCGGTATTAGAGGAGCTGTAACTCGCACTCTGTAACGAGGTTACCGCACCTGACTGTAAAGAGAAGCCGATAGAGCAGGCTAATAGGAAAAATCGAAATATTTTGTACATTTAGTATCGAGAGTCCGATGATTAAACCGCTGTTAATAATTATATCTTACCTTAAATATTAGTTTAGGGCAGGGAGGAATTTAATCTGTTTGGTATTCTCTATTAGAAGTGGCAAAATACTCTGCTGCGCTATTTGGCGTTGCCTCATCACCTCAATCAAGGAAAGTGTGCCTACATGCGTCAAGATAATCATCAAATACCTGACACTTCGATGAGGTATAAACTGCGAGAGATCATCTTTGGTACCGATACCAAGGCTGGGCGATATTTCGATATCAGCTTGATAATTTGTATTATCATCAGTGTCTCTCTGGTGTTCTTAGACACCATGGCTGGGATCCATGAGCAGTATGGTGAAATCATCCGGATATTTGAATGGATATTTACCGTTATTTTTACCATAGAGTATGCGCTGAGGCTGTATTGTTCGACTCATCCCGTTAGCTATGCACGTAGTTTTTATGGCGTCGTCGATCTCTTATCCGTTTTGCCCAGTTACCTGGCCCTGTTTTTCCCCGGAGCCAACTTTACCCTTGTCATCAGAATATTAAGGCTCTTTAGAATTTTCAGAGTGCTTAAATTGTTACGATATCTTAGTGAGGGCAATGTTTTACTGAGGGCTATGTTACAGTCCGGGCGTAAAGTCTTTATCTTCTTTTTCTCTGTCAGCCTGATTGTCATGGTGCTGAGCGCGATTATGTATGTGGTAGAAGGGCCTGAAAATGGCTTCACCTCGATACCTAAGTCAATCTATTGGACCATAGTGACGATCACAACGGTAGGGTACGGTGACATCACGCCCGGCACCACTTTGGGTCAGGCTATCGCGGCATTTACTATGTTGCTTGGTTATTCAATTATTGCGATCCCAACTGGCATTTTAACGGTAGAGATATCTCAGGAGATGGGACGAAATAAAGACCTGCGACGATGCAGCAACTGCTTGAAGAAAGGCCATGAAAATGACGCAGAATATTGCGATCATTGTGGCAGCGAATTACAGAGGGATATCTAGCCGGATAGGCTTTAACCTGAGTTAAGGTTATGTAACCCGGGTTCAGGATATTTAAAACGAAGGAAAGAGATGACAGTCGCTAAATTTGTTCAAGGTTCGATAATGCGTCACATATTGGTGATGAGCTCTACGGCAGCGGTCGGGATCTCGGCGCTGTTTGTGGTCGACTTAATCGATATCTTTTTTCTCAGTTTACTCGGTGAGCAGGAGTTAGCCGCAGCCGTCGGTTACGCCGGCACCATCTCATTTTTTACCACCTCTATCGGCATAGGTTTATCTATCGCGCTGGGCGCATTAGTCTCCCGCGCCATAGGGGCGAAGAAGTTAGATATGGCCAAGAGGTTACTGCTCAATAGTGCGGTGGTGACCTTACTCATGACCCTTTGTGTATCTGCGGTCGTGACCTACTTTATTCCTGAAGTGCTTACCTTAGTCGGCGCGACCGGCCATACGGCTGATTTAGCCGCCAGTTATCTCTATATCCTGGTGCCGTCTCTTCCTATTATCTGTCTGGCTATGGCGTTAGGCGCCGCGTTGAGGGCCGTCGGCGATGCTAAGCTATCTATGATGTCTACCTTAGCCGGCGGTGGCGTTAACTTAGTGTTTGATCCGATTTTTATCTTTGCCTTAGGCATGGGTATAGAGGGAGCCGCGGTTGCTTCTGTATTGGCGCGCACCGCGGTTCTCGTTATCGCAGCTCGAGGTGTCATCCAAAAGCATAAACTCTTCGGAGAGTTTGATTTTGATAACTTCAAGGCCGATTTGAGGCCGATATTTGCCATTGCAGGGCCTGCGATGTTGACCAATGTGGCGACACCTATAGGCAATGCCGTTGTAACCAGGGCTATTGCCGATTTCGGTGATGGCTATGTGGCAGGTTGGGCTGTTCTAGGGCGGTTAATACCCGTTTCATTTGGAATGATATTTGCGCTGTCAGGTGCTATTGGCCCCATTGTGGGCCAAAATTATGGTGCCCATGAATTTAGCCGGGTAAGAGAGAGTCTTACTAAGGCACTGCAGTTTTGTGTCTTATATGTCATAGGTGTCTCTCTGATTTTGATGCTGTTACAAGAGCAGATTGTCTCCATATTTGATATGAGCGGAGACAGCGCCGACATCATTCGTTTCTTCTGTACCTATATTGCCGTATTTTTTATCTTCTCCGGGGCACTGTTTGTAGCGAATGCTTCATTTAACAATTTAGGTAAACCTAAATACTCGACCTTCTTTAATGTGGGTAAAGCCACGATTGGCACCATTCCATTTGTCTATTTCGGGGCTAAGTTGGGCGGCGTATATGGTGTCTTGATAGGACAAGTTATCGGCGCGATTATTTTTGCCGTGTTTGGGGTGATTGCAGCATTCAGGCTTATCGAGAAAGTTAAACAAACGTCTCTGGAGTATGGTGATGCGGAGCCCGTGAGTGAAACTGATGAGGAGTTGCTGGAAGGTGAGCTTATTCCAAGTAGCCCTAACCCCTTGTCCTCATCATGTGCTCAGATGGCACAGATAACCGAAGAGCAGGATTGTGAAGCCAGTAATGAACTGACTAAACCATTGAGGAGTACGGAGCGCGGCGCTGGCTAACCGCAGAGTTGATTTGAATATCAAAAAAGGGAGCTTAAGCTCCCTTTTTATTGCCTTAAACCTTATCAAGAAAGATATTGTTTAAGCTTTTTCTGTATCCGTTGGCTCAGCCTGTATCTCCTGAACCTCTTCGACTGAGCTTTGCTCTGCGTCGCTTGGCTTGTTACCCGATAGCGCCGCTTCGGCTTGCTCTTGAGCTAACGCTTTCGCACGGTCACCTTTAGAGACATATTTCTTGATGGTAGGAGCTGTATGCTTATTTTTACGGGCTTTAGCGCGCTTAGCCGTAAGTTTGATCATTTTCTGTTTTTTGTTCATAGCTCTCTACCAATGTGCTTTCATATCTCTGACCATCAAAAGTGTCGGCCAGTTGTAAACCGGGTGCGGATTTTAACTTAATCTAAGCCGTCAAGCCATTAAATATGGATTTTCTTGCTACTTATTGGCAAAGTGAACCCCAATTTACTGCATCAATAGACTAGTGAAGCTTTATGACATCGAATAAAATTACTTTTTTTCAAAGGTTTGAGAAGGATATTCTTTCCGGAGCGAAAACCATTACATTAAGAGATGATTCTGAATCTCATTTTAAGGCGGGGCAAGGTGTCAGTGTCTCAACCTATGAAACCGATCGTTGGTTTTGTGATGTCATGATCGACTCGGTTGAGCGCATCAAGTTTGATGAACTTAACCTTATTCACGCCGAGCAGGAAAATATGACATTACCGGAATTGAAAACTGTTATTACCGATATCTATGGTGAGATAGAGAATCTATGGATGATCAGCTTTCACCTTGTACGCTCGTAAAAAAGGTTAAAAGTCTGGAGGGAAGGTTTTTGGCACTATGTTGGCCGATATATTCCCTTTGACTGATTCTACTAAGAGGAGAACTTCGCTCTGTCTTCATCGGTGGCACCTTCATTGCACTCACCTCTGATTTCTGCGCGTCCAACCTCTATCATTCTGCTTAACTCCATAAAGCCTTCCCGGCAGTATCCCGTCATGTCCAATGTCTTCGATAACCCTAATTCTATCTGTTCAGTCCAATCTGAAAGATCGGGTGTGTAGATAGAGCGCTTGCTATTTTTGGAGCGACTCTGTTTCTTTAGCTGATTGATTCGTTCACGGTGAGCCAGTTCCGTATTGTTGTCATCAGGCATCTCGAGCTTAGCATTGTATGTAAATAGCTTTATGCCATTACTTCTGATGTCCGTTTTAAATCTGTCTTTAACTCGGTTCTTGAAATCGTCGGTATCTGGCTTATGACTGGCACAGCCAGAAGCTATAATGAAAGCCATGAGGATCGGTACAATTCTTATCATTTTTTTAACATATCCGTTCTTTTAATTCTTTACTTCTTCGCTGACGGTTTTACCATTTTGGTTAGCGTAGAAATTTACCATGAAATGCCACTTTGACAGCAGGATAACTGAAAACCAAGCAAGTTAGCAGCTTACTGACATTTTTTTACACTCCTGATTCGGATATGACCCGGTGACATCTGAATTAACGGCAACTTGATTTTGGTCAAGGATTGATGTGACTCTGTTATTTAGTTGTTGCTATTTATTACGGTGCTGGCACTATTTATGTGTGGCATAACCCAAAGGAGAGGGGAGTTTATGGTGAATGTTGGATCTCAGTTTTCCATTTTCAGATTGTTCGATTCGGAGATTAGATGGCCGCTATTATAAAACTGCTTCAATCCCTGTTATCGAGTTTTAAGGATCTTATCCCAATCATTCTCGTAGTCGGCTTTTTTGAAATTTTTGTTCTGCAGCAAGCTCCGGATAATCTTTTCTCTATCCTTATTGGCCTAGTGTTCATTGTTTTTGGTTTGACTTTTTTTGTATTCGGACTGGAGATGGGTCTGTTTCCCATAGGTGAGTCTCTGGCTCAGGCGTTAGCGAGAAAGGGCAGTATATTCTGGTTGGTTATTTTCTCATTCTCTTTGGGGTTCGGGACGACATTAGCCGAACCCGCGCTCACCGCCGTGGCAAATGAAGCGGCAGAAGTTGCGGCGGAGGCCAATGCCATCGCGATGACCGAAGAGGCGATGGACAGTTATGCTATGGGTCTGAGGCTAACCGTTGCAGTATCGGTTGGCTTGGCCATTTTGCTCGGTGTGGTACGTATTCTTAAGGGCTGGCCGATCCACTATCTGATTATTGGCGGCTACATTACTGTGATGATACTGACGAGCTTTGCTCCTGAGAATATCATCGGCATCGCCTATGACTCGGGCGGTGTTACCACTTCAACCATCACAGTCCCTTTGGTTACGGCTCTGGGCGTTGGTTTAGCGACAGTCATTAAGGGGCGGAACCCTATGTTAGATGGGTTTGGTTTAATCGCTTTTGCCAGTTTAACACCTATGATATTCGTCCTTCTTTACGGTATGGTGGTGCTCTGATGGAGATGTTAACCAGTTTACTGACGACTTTATTATTGACTGCACGGGATGTGATCCCCATTGCTGTTATTCTGTTTGGCTTCCAGCTTGGGGTATTGAAGCGTCCGATAGCAAATTTACGTCAGGTTGTGTTGGGATTTGTCTACGTGATCATTGGCTTGAGTCTATTCCTGGTTGGGTTAGAGCTGGCGCTGTTTCCTATTGGTGAGAGTATGGCTGAACAGCTGACTTCACCTGAATTTATTCACCCTGAAGCCGGTGCTCATGCGCCTACCGTTTGGCAGGATTATCTTTGGGTCTATATATTTGCTGCGGCCATAGGCTTTAGTACTACCATTGCCGAGCCTTCCCTGATTGCGGTAGCGATTAAAGCAAATGAGGTGTCGGCTGGAGCTATTGGTGTACAGGGCTTGCGGATCTCGGTGGCTATCGGTGTATCATTTGGCATCGCGTTAGGGTGTTTTCGAATTGTTGTTGGCGATCCTATTCACTACTACATCATGGCGGGTTATGTGATCGTGGTGATCCAGACCTTTTATGCGCCTAAGCTTATCGTTCCGTTAGCCTATGATTCCGGAGGCGTGACAACTTCAACGGTGACCGTCCCCTTAGTTGCGGCCTTAGGTTTAGGTTTAGCAACCAATGTCGATGGTCGAAATCCGCTTATCGATGGATTCGGTCTAATCGCTTTTGCCAGTCTGTTTCCCATGATATCTGTGATGGGCTACGCGCAAATAGTGGATAAATTAAATAAGAGACGTTCGTTAAAGGAGCAAGAAGATGCGCTTTAAACTCATTATCGCATTTGTAGATGATGTTACTACCAACAGTATTGTCGACGCTGCGAGAAAGGCGGGTGCGACAGGCGCGACAGTAATCAATCACGCCAGAGGCGAAGGGTTAGAGAAGAAAAAAACCTTTATGGGGCTCTCTTTAGATGTTCAGCGGGATGTGATTCTGTTTCTGGTAGAAGAACATAAGAGCAGAAGTATTCTTGAAACAATCAACCGAGTCGGTGGGTTTGATATAAACCCGGGTCAAGGGATAGCAATTCAGATTGATGTCGAAGATGCCGTTGGGGTTGCCCATCAGGTTCAGAAGATTAGTAAAGATATTGAGGATGAGTTATGAGCCACCGCAAGATAGTCCGAAATTCAGATGTGATGACTAAAAAGTTTGTTATGGTTGACGGGCTTCATACTGTCGCCGATGCCATCGAACTCGCCAGCGCTCAAGACGTGAGAGTACTGCTCGTCAATAAGCGTAATGAGGATGATGAGTTCGGTATGGTACTGATGAGTGATATTGCCAAAAAAGTGCTGGCAAAAGATAAGGCTCCGGAGCGGGTGAATATCTATGAGATCATGATAAAACCGGTACTATCTGTCAGCCCTGAGATGGACGTCCGCTATTGTGCCCGCTTATTTGAACGATTCCGTATCACTAAAGCGCCGGTGATCGAAGCCGGTGAAATTTTAGGTTTAGTCAGTTACCATGACTTGGTACTTAAAGGGATGATGGCTGAAAAGCAGTAATACTAATCGGTATAACAATTCGATATCGTGAACTTAGTAAATGAAATAGCGACCCGCAAGGGTCGCTATTTTTGTCTCATTTATGCGAATCGCTTGTCCAGATAACTGATAATATCTGAAGATTCATACATCCAGCGAGTCTCGCCGTTCTCTTCTATTCGCAGGCAAGGGACTTTAGCGTGACCGCCCTGGCTGACAAGCTTTGCCTTGTGGTCATCTTGTTTAGCGTCGAGAGTCTCGATGTTGAGCCCCTGACGACGCATTGCGCGACGAACTTTGACGCAAAACGGGCAGGCCTTGTATTCATATAAGGCTAGTAGCTTAGTTTCAGCATCGATTTTTAATTGCTCATCTTGCGGGCGCTTACGTTTCTTAGGAGTGAAAATAAAATTAAGGATCAGGATGATACGGCCTAAAATCCAACGAACAATAAACATGAGCTACCTCTGAATAAGTCAAAATCCGCCAGAGTGTAACCCATGTCACAGAATTATTAAATCTTTTAATCAGCCCCTAATGTCAGCAGCGCCTCTTGTGCGCCTTGATTGATATCAATGCGACTGTCGAGCAGAAATATTCTGTTAGCCGGTACTTTATCGATTTCGACCAGATGTGTTTTCACCGCTCTGGCCCTCTCACTTGCAAGCGTGCCTAGCATATTGTCATCGACCACCTGCTGGTTAAGGCAGGTGTTATAGAGCGCGATATGCCACTGAGTCAGCAGCTGTGTTTCATTGAGCGTTGAATCCGGTTCGGTGCTCTTGCTAATTTGTTGTTTTAGCTCATCGGCATTTTGCATTAATTCAGTTTCATACAGGGCTATAAGCGCTTTAGATAGTGGCCCTTGTGTCGGATACGTACTGGGAGATAGATTTTTCGGTAACTCCTCAACGTCAAGCTGACTTAGCTGAGCCAGTTTGAGCCTGAGAGCTTGCTCTTGAAGTATCCGGCCGTCACTTGCCGGGTCGATGGCTCCTTCGATACTCAAGGTAAGCTTAGGCCTGTCGAGAAGGGCGGTGGCAAGTGTTGTCAGCTTACTGTTCTGTTCATCTGATATCACTGCAGTACCAGCACCGAACTCGACTCTATCGAGCTCCTCATCATCACCAAATATTCCGGCAAGCAAGGTAAATGGGGCTGTTACTGCTTTAGTTATCACATTGGTTAATGCCGTCATCACTATGCTGCCCACGCTGAAGTCGGGGGAGTCTAAATCGCCAGAGACCTCGAGTCCTAAGTCGATAACACCATGCCTGTCTTGCAGTAGGGCGATGGCAAGGGTGACCGGCAGGCTTGTTGCCAGACTACTATCACTGGGTTCGCCGAGTTTTAGCTGATTGACGACAATATGATTGCTGCCGTTTAGTTTATTGTCTTTTAGCAGGTAGCTTAGCTCTAATGAAAGCTGGCCCTTGTCGATATAATATCCAGCATAGGTGCCGGAGTAGGGGTTAACGGATGTGAGTTCCACGCTGTTAAAGTCAAGATCCAGATCCAGATAGGGCTGTTCGAGTAAGGGGTTAATCTCTCCTTTGAGTGTGACGGGGGCATATCTGTTAATCTTTCCCTTTATATCGACGACTGCAGCCTTATTCGAAGATGAGGAAAGCTGGCTCACACTTCCCTCTACCTGTTCAATACTGGCCGCGAAGTTAGGGGTCAGAGAGTTATCGGCAAAGAAGGTCGAACCGTCAGTGATATTGATTTTCCCAATCTGTATCTCTAAAGGAGCTTGTTGATCAGCGTTTGTTTGCTCAGGAGCATTTTTACTGGCTTTCGGGGAACTCTCAGTCTCGTCAGCAACGGCTTGGGCCGTATTCACTAACAGCTGTTGAAAGTTAGTGCTTTTATCTTCCGCTATGATGATGCGACTGTAAGGTTGAGAGAAGTTAATCTGATCTACAGATAGTGTCTGTTTTGCTTGATCAAAGATTAATTCCTCAATCATCATAGACTGCCATTTCAGTAATGTCTTTCGGTGCTGATTGTCTTTGACCAGTAGATCGTTGATGGTGATATCGCCGGTAAAATTTAAATCATCGGCCGAGCTTGCCTCTATGGCTCCTATCGAGTCGAGCTTACCATTTTTGACTGTGATATTAATAAAGGGCTCAAGATAGGGCTGTATCTGTGTTAAAGCAAAATCTGTCAGTTGTAGCTCAGCGTTGAGTTGTGGTTGATTGACCTCTACCTGACCCGTTGAGGTCAATTTTCCTTGGTCATTGATGATCATATCTAAACTGTATTCTATTGGCTTATGGAAGTCTGAATACACGGCGCTGGTCGTCAAATTTAGGGGGGCTATGCGCCATGGAGTCTCCTCTGTGACCAGACTTTCTGTGATATTGAAGCCATAGTTTTTTACTGAGACAGCACCTAAACTAACCGACCAAGGTGTCTGTTCATCTGCCTCTTGTTCATCAAGTTGCTTCGGCTCACTGTCATCGGTTTGTGAGATAAAGCTCGGTATGAACAGTGGGACAATATCGATTCCATCTGAGGTGATATGGGCATTCAGGTCTAAATTTTCGCTATGCAGGCGCTCAACCACTACCTGTTTATCGTTAAGGTTGAGCTCAATACCTTCCAGTGCCACCCGAGGCAGAGTGACAAGCGGGCGCTTTTCATGAGTAAACAAAATATTGTCCAAAGAGAAAGAGCCTTGATTGGTGATCACTTGGACAGAGCTCTCTTCTGTCGATGCCTGAGATTTAACCTCAAAGTGACTCTTGAAATTTAATTGTCCGGTTTCGAGTGTCGCCTGAAAGTCTTGTGAGATAAATGACCAAAACTGTGGCAGCTTTATTGCGGTTAACTCTAACTCACCAATGACATTGAGCGGAGATATTTGTATTTGTCCCTGTGTGGAGATCTCGCCCCCTTCATCACCGACAAAGTGAATGGAAAAGTGATTCCCCGAATCGGCGCTTGCTATGTCATTTAAGGTATCGAATGCTTTCACTTTCAGGTTGACCGCCGGGTAGCGGATCTGGCTGTTGGTGACCTTATCTGAATAAAGAAGAGCTGCGTTAGCTATTGATAGGTTTTCAACGATCACATGAGGTAAAGCATTCTGTTTGTCCGCTGGCTCTTGCGGTGCTTCAGGAGACTTTGCAAGCTCTGCCAGAATGTCTGAAAAATTGAATTGGATCTCTTGTTGCGATTTTAATCGCTCTGCATAGATAAAGGGGGTACTTAATGTCACATCGTGAATGCTGATAGCTCCATTAAACAGCGAGTGCCAAAAACGGAGTTCAAAATTAAGCTTATCGAAACCGATAAAATCGCTGCGATCTGGCTCATCGATTCTAAAGCCGCTCAATGATACGTTAAGAGTGAAGGGATTTATCTTGACTTCATTAAGCTGGACAGGTCTTTTGAGCATAGCGCCCAATTGAACTGGTAGCTGTTTTTCTACGGCATAGGGAACAACCAGTCCTAAGATGCCGGCGAAGGAGAAATAAGCGGCTAACAGGAGAGAGAGGTATCGCTGATACTTAGGTAATTGTTTAAATTTCTTCCACAGACTACTGAATTTTTCCCTAATAGCGAACATACTTACCTTAATCATCTATAAATAACTTTGATCCTTTTGCTAGTTTAGCTAACTTAGTAGATTTGTAGTAGAAATCTCTGGTAAAAAAAGCTTACTTGCTCGGATTTGAGCCAACTTTCTAAGCTGAATATTTATTAAAATTGGTATAAAAGCAGATGACAAAATTTTATTTTGATGGGCAGGCAGTCGATGCCTTGCCCGATGAAACTGTATTAGATGCCTTGTTAAGAGAGGGGCATCCGGTTAACTACTCCTGTAAGAAAGGCAGGTGTAAAACCTGTTTAGTGCAACACACTGAAGGGGAGTTGATGGCGGGTGCCCAAAGAGGGCTCTCCTCTCGATTAAAAGAGAGTCATTATCTGTGCTCTTGTCAGTGTCGGCCGACAGAGGGGCTAAAACTAAAATCGTTATTGGCTCAAGATCTTTTTATTCCTGCAAAATTGTATTCCAAACAGTACCTGTCTGACTCAGTTGTTAAATTGAAAATTGAGGCGGCGGAGAAAATTGAGCATAAGGCAGGCCAGCACATGAATTTACGTCGTTTCGATGGTCTGACGAGAAGTTACTCGGTCACCAATGGGGCTTATTCTGAGTTCATCGAATTGCATGTCAGAAGAAAATATAATGGCCAATTCAGTGACTGGTTGTTCAACCATGCCAGTGTCGGTGAAAATTTACTGATCCAGGGGCCCTTGGGAGCTTGCTGTTATTCGACAGACTATAGCGATGATACCTTGATCTTAATTGGCAGCGGGACGGGTTTGGGAACGGTTTATGGTATAGCCAGAGATGCATTGATGAGCGGGCACAGGGGAGAGATTTATCTATACCATGGTGCTAAAAACTTCGATGAGCTTTATCAACACTCAACCTTGTTGAAAATGATGATGGAGTATCGAAACTTTACTTACCAGGCCTGTATTGAGAGTGGTAATGAGGGAGATGAACACCTTTCGGGTCGTGTGCTTCAGGGCAACCCGTTCGATGTGGCGATGAGCCGGCACCCGTTTGATGCAAGTCTGCCTTGCGATAGTCAGAATCGTTTTTACTTGTGCGGAGAGTCAAGCTTTGTCTCCAAGGGACAAAAAACGATATTCTTAAACGGTACACCATTGGATAGAGTGCACGTGCTATCTTTCGATTATAAAGATCTCAGGAGTCGAGCACGGGATTAACTATACTGCCTCTTTATCATCGGCTACTGCCGACTTCAGGTAACTTATTGCCGCAATGATTGCGCCTTGGGGATCTTTTATCCAACAAAATCGGCCCACGTGAGGAATATCTTCGGGGCCATATAGCAGCTCACCTCCTAATGATTTAGCCTTGATAGCGACTCTGTCCACATCTTCTACCGTGATGTAACCGGTCCAATGGCTGGTCTGCTTGGGGCAAGGGTTTGGAGTGATCCCACCGATGGCGACGCCTTGATTTTCTATTATGTGATAGGGACCGTGTCCCAGGTGCATGGTTTTAAATTTCCAGCCAAAAACTTCTCCGTAGAAAGTGATGGAGTCTTCACAATGGTTTGAAGTTAACTCGTGCCAACTCAATGCGCCAGGTGTCGTGAAAGGTGAGCCCATCTTTAGCTCCTTAATGAGCAACATATATGGATAAAGTGTAGTTCAGCTTTAAATTTTTAAAATATGTCTGAGTATATTGTTTTCAGCTAATAAAATTACTAATCTATGATAAGGTGATGTAACAGAAAGAGAAGTTACCGGTATCGGTCAGGTTTAGAATTAGGTTTCGAGTCAGGTTTAGAGTTAGTTTTGCCCCTGGTCAAGGTATTGTGGGGCGCCGTTTCAAGGAATGAAAATGCAGATAAGAATAGCGATAGATGAAGATCTTGAATCTTTAGCACTCATGTTCAATGAATATAGAAAAAGTTTAGGAATGAAGTCAGATCTTCAGGGTGGAAGGGAGTTCATCGAGTCCAGATTACTCGAAAATGACTCGGTTATTTTTATCGCTATACGTGCCGGTGAGCCGGTTGGATTTATTCAGTTATACCCGTCATTTTCATCCAGCTTATTAAAACCTTTGTGGTATTTCGATGACCTTTACGTGGCCGAGCCATGTCGTGGCCAAGGGATTGCGAGAGACTTGGTCGCTAAAGCCAAAGAGCTTGCCGATGAAACTCAGGTCCTCGCCGTTCGTCGGGAAAAGTTGGAAGGGGATGGGTTCATTCCTATCGAATCATTCTCCATTTAAGCTCACAATAATATGGGATTAACACTTGATTAATGCCGAATACTCTATGGTATTATTGCGTGTTTAGTTAATTTTGGAGCTAGTAGGTTGAATAAGAGCGTTATTACAAACCTGATCGCAGCCGCTTTGGTTATGACAGGGTATTTCTTTGCATCCCAAATTTTAATCAGTATTGGATTATTTGCACTCTCCGGAGCTGTCACGAACTGGCTCGCCGTTCATATGTTGTTTGAGAAAGTACCGGGCCTTTATGGTTCAGGGGTCGTCCCGTCTCGTTTCGAAGAGTTCAAGGACGGGATCTCTCATTTAATGATGAAACAATTTTTCACCGACGAGAATATCGATCGATTTTTGTCGGAACAAGGTGGCGCTGAATCCCATATCAATTTACAACCTGTGATTGAGCAGGTCGATTTGACGCCGGCATTCGATGCATTAGTCACAACCGTCGAGCAGTCTTCATTGGGTGGCATGCTGGCCATGTTTGGCGGAAGTGAAGCCATAACCCCCTTGAAAGAGCCATTTATCGAGAAGATGAAAGGCTCTTTGGTTGAGCTATCCCAAAGTGAAGAGTTTTATACTCTGCTTAAGAGTGAGTTAGAGCAACCCGATGTGCTCAATGATATGCGCACAAAAATCAATGAAATTGTCACTCAGAGACTCAACGAGCTGACACCGCAACTAGTCAAAGAGATCATTCAAGAGATGATAAAAGAGCATCTCGGTTGGCTGGTTGTTTGGGGTGGCGTTTTTGGTGGGGTTATCGGCTTTATCGCAGCAATGATAAAGATTTGATATTCACCTATTTGTTATCGTTAAAAGGGAGCTTCGGCTCCCTTTTTGTTATCCGTGAAGCTATGATATAAGAGAGTATGGAAGGAGAGGGAGTAGACATGGATCAGCATAACAAAATCAACTATTTGGAAATTCCGGTAAAAGATCTGGCTCAAACTAAACATTTTTTCAATCAGGCATTTGGCTGGGACTTTACCGACTATGGGCCGGAATACAGTTGTTTTAATCATGCAGGTATAACGGGGGGATTTTACCTGTCGTCTCACTCTTTCGAACTAAGTACAGGTTCGGTACTGATCGTTATCTATTCTGATGATCTGCTTGAGTCAATTTCCGGTGTCGAAGGCGCGGGCGGCACTGTCAGCAAGCCGGTCTTCTCTTTTCCCGGTGGAAAAAGATTTCATTTTAAAGACCCCAATGGTAATGAGTTTGGGGTTTGGTCCCAGTAGTTAATATGAGTGGATTAATCAAAGTCGTTTAATTGGAGTAGTTTATGCCTCATTGCATTATTGAATATTCGGCGCCATTAGCGCACGAGATTGACATTAAGCAATTTGTTCAACTTGTTCATCATGGTGCGATTAACTCAGGCTTGTTCGAACGCTCGGCGATAAAGACCAGGGCGATTAAGTGTGATGAATATCAGGTGGGCGATAACCATTTAGGTAGTTTCATTCATATCACAATGAAAATACTGCCCGGACGAACCGATGAGCAGAAGCAACATCTGCTGTCAGCTGTTTATGAGTCGATTTCCGCCGAAACTGTCTCAGTGTATAGCCTGACTCTTGAAGTGATAGATATTAATGCTAATGCTTATGTCAAACACTTAGCTAGTGGTCACTGAGTTTATCGACTGACTGAGTACGACTAACTGGAGGGCTGATAAAAAAGCGGTGGTAATTTTCATTACCACCGCTTCAATCAACGCGTTTATTGATTAATAGGCTTGTTCATGAACCGAGCGCACCGCACGGCCAGATGGGTCTATGATACCTTGCAGGCTTTCATCCCAAGCTAAGGCTTCAGGGGTCGAGCAAGCTACCGATTTGCCACCCGGTACTGTTTCTGCGGCTGTAGGCAATGGGAAGAGCTCCTCAAAAAAGCTGCGATAGAAATAGGCTTCCTTAGTTTCTGGTGTGTTGTAAGGGAACCTGAATTTTGCGTTCGCTAATTTAAGATCGTCAACTTTCTCTTCGGCCAGATCTTTGAGTCCGTCAATCCATGAGTAGCCAACCCCATCGCTGAACTGCTCCTTCTGGCGCCATGCAACCTCTTGAGGCAGTTTGTGTTCGAAGGCTTGACGAAGAATATGCTTCTCTATGCGGCCATCTTTAGACATCTTAGCTTCCGGGTTGATGCGCATCGCTACATCCATGAACTCCTTGTCGAGGAAAGGTACCCGAGCTTCCAGTCCCCAGGCTGCCATTGCCTTGTTGGCACGCAGGCAATCAAACAGGTGCAGTTTATCAAGTTTACGAACTAACTCTTCGTGGAAGGCCTGCGCGTTTGGTGCCTTATGGAAGTAGAGGTAACCGCCAAATAACTCATCGGCTCCTTCACCGGATAGCACCATCTTTATGCCCATAGCTTTAATTTTCCTTGCCATCAGGTACATAGGTGTAGCAGCACGAATGGTGGTCACATCATAAGTTTCCAGATGATAAATCACATCTTTGATCGCATCGATACCATCCTGGAAGGTAAAGGTGATCTCATGGTGAATAGTTCCAATCGCATCGGCCACTTTTTTGGCGGCAATCAAGTCTGGTGCGCCTTCGAGTCCGACGGCAAAAGAGTGAAGTTGCGGCCACCATGCACTGCTCTCGCCATCATCTTCGATACGACGCTTAGCGAAGGTCTGAGTGATTGCAGAGATAACCGAAGAGTCGAGACCTCCGGAGAGCAAGACACCATAAGGGACATCGGACATCAACTGACGTTTAACCGAGGCTTCAAGTGCGTCTCTCAGCTCTTCAACGCTGGCAGGGTTATCTTTTACCGCATCAAACTCTCGCCAGTCACGCTGATAATAATGAACATAGCCCTCGCTGCTGGTCATATAGTGACCGGGCTTAAACTCTTCTACTGTTTTACAAACAGGCATTAAGGCTTTCATTTCCGAAGCAATATAAAAGTTACCCTCAGCATCCAGGCCTGTGTATAGCGGAATTATCCCCATATGGTCGCGGCCGATCAGATAGAGGTCTTTCGTCTTATCATATAAAACAAAGGCGAATATGCCGTTAAGTTTGTCCAGGAAGTCAGGTCCATACTCTTGATAAAGCGATAGGATCACTTCACAGTCGGAGTTGGTTTGATAGCTGTATTTATCGCCTAATTCGGCCTTGAGTTCTTTGTGGTTATAGATCTCACCGTTGACGGCAAGAATGATGCTTTCGTCTTGACTGATAAGCGGTTGCGCACCGTGCTCAATATCGACAATCGCGAGACGTTCGTGAGCGAGAATAGCCTTATCACAGCTGTAGATCCCAGACCAATCAGGGCCGCGATGACGAAGTAGTTTAGACATCTCCAGTGCGACCTGACGTAAAGATGTCGCATCAGACTTAATATCTAAAATGGCAAATATTGAACACATAGGCTATCTCCAGCAAAACGGTGTAAATCTCAATTGAGTGTTACTGTGCCAGCAATTTTTCCTTTTGCCAAATGTGATATTAATAAATCATCGGTTAAAATGGGTTTTTCAGCTTGTTTAATTTGGTTTTTTGCGTACAAAAATATTGAATAATTAAAAATTCTTGTGATTTATTGGTTAATCCTTATTTTGTGGTGGTTGAGAGGCTCATAATTTAATTATTAACAATGAAAATATTATTGTTTAAACAATAACGAAAAACAGCTATTTAGCGCGATTTATATACCAAGCAGCCTAAAAGTTGAACTAACAGTGAGGAATTTGGGGAATAGTGATTTTTAATGTAAAAGCTGCCGAGCTTTGTTAGATCTCTATAGAGCTGGGATAGTCTTACTGGCAATTGATGTTAAAATGATGGGTTCTCGGGGATAAAAAAGGCAGCTCTATTGAGCCGCCCAATTTTTAGGAGCAGATTGACTATTAATCTTCTAGTTTAGCTGTCGCTTGGCTCTCATCAGACTTTGCCCCTCGCAGTGAGTGAAACTCGGTTCCCTGATAATAGCCTGGCCAATCTGAGTTGTTGGCGAGCGAGTCGGCCGCATGGTAATAGACGGCGATATCTTCGAGGGCGCCGCTAAGGTCCCAGTCATCGCGGTATTCATCACAGGTATTGTGATAACAACCTTTCATTATCTGTTTCATTCTGGCTTTATATTGGCTGGTGGACTCGTCGACAGGCTGGCTGCCTCCACCTGCAAATACCGCGGGTACTCCTTTCTGAGCGAAGCTGAAGTGATCTGAGCGGAAAAATCCACCGGATTCAGGACGTCTCTCTGGAGTGGCCACTCTGTTTTGAGGCTCAAGCGCAGCAATAAGATACTGTTCTAACTCTGACTTTCCTTTGCCTATAATGGTGTAATCACTGGTTCTGCCGTAGATGTTCGTGCTATCGAGATTAAATACGGCCACCGACTTGTCGATGGGGTAGATGGGGTTAGCCGCATAATATCGAGAGCCGAGTAAGCCTTGTTCCTCACCCGTAGTTGCAATGAAAGTGAGCGAGCGCTTCGATGGATTACCAACTTCTGCCTGATGTGCAAACTGGCGAGCGATAGCTAAAATACCAGCAGTGCCAGAGGCATTATCGAGCGCGCCATTATAGATTTTATCCTCGTCCTTACTTTCATCGACGCCTATGTGGTCCCAGTGAGCGGTAAACAAGATATGTTCGTCAGTAGCCTTAGCGCCCGGTAGGGTAGCCACCACGTTGTAGCTGTTGGCATATTCAGCTTTATTGGCAAACTGAATGTCGGCGTTCTGCTTTAACGGCAGGTTTACCGGGCTGTTTGCGGCGCGGTCACTGAGGTTCTTCAACGATATTCCGGACTTGTCGAACAGCTGAGTTGCCGCATCAAGGGTTATCCAACCTTCAACCTGAACCCGTTCAGCTTGTTTCTGCTTACTGTGCACCAGATCTTGCTGCGCGCCGGTCCAGCTGCTTTCTACCACCGACCAGGGGTAGGATGCCGGAGCCGTATCATGAATGATGATGGCACCCAGGGCGCCTTGTCTGCTGGCCTCCAGATACTTGTAGTCCCATCTACCGTAATAGGTCATCGCCTTGCCGTTAAACAGGCCAGAATCTGGTCTGGCAAAACCAGGATCGTTTACTAACATAACGGCTATCTTGCCCGTCATGTCGATGTCTTGATAATCATTCCAGTCATACTCTGGGGCGGTGATGCCATAACCGACAAATACCAGTGGGGCATCCTTAATATCGACGCCACCATTATCATGACGGCTTCCCAGAACTACATCTTCACGGAATTTTAATGCCAAGCCGGCGAGGTTAACCTCTTGCTCTTCCGATGCAGTGTAACTGACCATAGGCACGGCTTGCAGATAGTCACCATTATTGGCTCCTGTTAATCCCATCGTCTTAAAGGCTTGAGTTAGGTAATCCAGTGTCAGCTTTTCGCCACGGGTAGTAGGCGCACGGCCTTCAAATTCATCGGAGGAGAGGGTTTTAATATCTTCACGAAATAGGGCTTCATCGAAGCTGATCTGAGCTATCTTTGCCGAATCACCTTGTGGTTCGATGTCTGACTTTAGTGTTTGGGATTGTGATGGGTGTTGGCTACATGCACTGAGCAGTGCAAGCAGCGATAGCGGAAGCAGTAATCGCATTATTGGTCCTGTTATTATTGTTATTATTATTCATTGTGACGCAGAGTGATGCGGAACGATTTATTAACATTGTCGGCGACATCATGAATGAAAATAGCCCGCTTTGACAAGAGGGCTATGGGAGAAAAAGTGTTACCTTGTGTTGCATCAAGGTTAGAGGTCTAGCAAGAGAGCAAGAGAAGGCAGAAGAGTGCTGGCCATCTCATCTCCTCTCTATGCTCGCTATGAAGTGTGTAATTTGATTCAGGTACTTTTATTGAGGATGAACAAGCGATTTCAAGCCGCCTTTAAGGGGGAGCAATACTAGCCCTATGCAAGCAACCAAGGTACCGCAAACCAACGAAAGTAAGTTCATCGTTCCGTGAGCGGTATATCTGACGCAAAAAAATGCGATTATCGAGCATAGAGCCCACAACAATCCAAACACAGATGTAGAATTTCCCACAAACACCTCTTTTGATAAGCGATGTAAAAATGTTACAGATGTATCTTTAACCAGACATCAATAAGAGTCTTAGTAATGCTGGTTATTGCTACCCGGGTTCAGTTGGTTGTTATGCAGTAAAATGCCGTCGCCTATGCTTCAAATGAAAAAAGTGCAAATAATATTATTCATTAATAGATCTCGTTTGAATTGGGAAATCAGTGCTCTGTTTAACCAGAATGCTTTATAAAATGCCAATTTAGGCGTGATTACAATGGCTTTTATCTGAGATTTACCTAAACAGGCATAGTTTAACTAGGCTAAATGGCGAAACCGAGGCGAGTGGCTTGAATGGTATAAAGCCCAAACTCGGCGAGCTTGGGCTTAGGCGAGGCTTTAATCTACCAGCCTGGTTATTTGCTGTTAGAGGCTAACTTATCGAAGATGGTGAACATGGTATCGAACATGTACAACATAACCATCTGCTGTCCCGATGGCTGACGATATGCCCCCGAGATGGAGATGACATTACCATTTTCATGGTCGAACGCAGAGTATTGACCGTTAACACCAATCATGGTGGAGATAGTACGACCGGTTACCGGGTGTGTAGCCGTACGCCACTGGTTCTTATAGAAAGCTGTCGGGAAAATCATGTATTCATAAGAAACTTTTGACCAGGCGGCTTTCACGCTGTCATCACCATTGAGTATCGCGTCAACGTAACCCTTTGGCAGTACTTGCTCGCCCAGATGATTTTTTCCTCCATTTGCCATGAGCAAAGAGCCGATTGCGAAATCGCGGGCTGTCATGTTGGCCGAACCGGATGCTGCAGACTCATGTGCTTGGTTTACGTACATTGTCATGTCAGAGGTAAACCCACCCTTTGACCATAAGTACTTTTCGAAGAACTCAGAAAGTGTGAGCCCTGAGCTACGCACTATCGCCAGTCCAAGCATTTCAGTATTCACATCTTTGTACTCATAAACCTCACCGGGTGCATACTTAGGTGATGTCGTAGTTGCGAAGATTTTCAGGTAGTCGCTGAATGTATTCAACTGTCCCAGATTATCGGCTTTAGGCAGTAATTTACCATCAACGACATGTAGTCCGTTGTAACCCATTACCGATGGCATGTTACTGTCCCAGGAGCCTGTAGTTCCCGCTCCATAAGAGCCCCAATGGTAATCGGGGCGAGAGTCTGGCAGGTCTACCGCACCGGCGCTCATATCGGCAAAGTTCTGCAGTGGGATATTTTCCCATTGAGTTCCTTTGACCTCTGGAGCGAACTTTCCGATTGGGTCAGACATTTTTAAGAAGCCTTCACGCTCAGCTATGAATATCGCCATAGATGTGAATGACTTATGCGCCGACATGATGTGGTTCTTGGTATCTTTGTCTGTACCGTTCCAGTAATCTTCGGCGATGATTTCGCCTTTCTTGTTCATTACGACATAGTTTTGAATCGCAGCCCTGTCTCGCATCACATCGTAGAGGCTGATTTTCTTGCCTGGGATCACGTTGTCGAGCATGATTTTTGACACATCCAATCCGCCAATGACTTTTAACTCCAGGGCTTTCTCTGGATTGTTGTGGATTAAGGCATAGTGGTGATAAAGATGTGAATCGGCCATGGTTAATTGAGTGAGCCTTGCCTCCTCCCAATTCTCGACGCCTGCGCCATAGGCATTGAGGTTAGCTTCCATCTGAGCATCAGGCTCATGGTAAGTTACCGTAGCGTTAGCCGCAAAGGCAGTAGTTAGCGCGAGTGATAAAGCGATAAGTGATTTTTTCATTGTCTGTATTCCTGATAGATGGTTATAAAAGTTGTGCAAATTGCGGTGCTTTATAACCTTCAACAGGCTGCGAATGATGAGCCCATCTCGAGTAGTTGTGTTATGCCGGATACCTTCACTTTATTCCTCCTAACAATGATTTGAAGCTTGCTTCACCCGTTTTTCTATCGGTGTTGCCAATCGATATGGCTAATATCCCAAAACAATCGATACTAAGCACCATTAAGATGTTTAGTTATTCGTGACAAGCCATAGGCTTCATTCAACTAATCGAATAACCAGGTTAGCTTCGAAGGGGGCTATCTCAAGCTCGTGGCAGTGGTCTACTAAATAGCGTTTTGAGTCGTGAAAGTGGTAGTTGAAGTATTGGGATAATCGATTGTCATCCATCTCATACATCTTGGTCGCCCAGTGATTGAGTACCAGAAGGCTGACATAGGCGCCGAATGCTCTGGGACTAAGCTCGGTATCGATATATCTGCTGCTTATCTGGTATGGGGAGTTTGCACTTGGGAATATTAAAAAGTTATAGCCATGATCGACCAGACTGTGCCAATTCGAATTCGAGTCATGGCTGCTGGAATGGCTGGCGATCTCATTGAAACTGTTGATTAGCCTCAGTGTCATCATGCCCGGTAACGCATCTTTAAACTTTGAAAACATAATTCCGCTAATGCTCCCTGTATTTGTTTTAAATATGGAACAAGAATAGAGAGAGAATTAAAATCAGACATCACTATTGGTCTTAGTGAACTTATATTAAAAGCTTAGGTTAAAAGCTTAGGTTAAAAGCTTAGGTTAAAAGCTTAGGTGAAGCGCTTAGGTTAAAAGCTTAGGTGAAGCGCTTAGGTTAAAAGCTTAGGTGAAGCGCTTAGGCGATGAGCTTGGATGATGGATCAGGAATAAAGATAAGAGATAAAAAAAGACCCGAGAATCGGATCCTCAGGTCTTTTTATAACGAATTGAATGTTACCGGGCTGAAGAGTTAGTCAGCCGCATAGCCCGCTTCATCGAGACGTAAATCGTCGAGGTAAGCGGCACCATCAGTCATCTGTAGTCGCCCTTGGCTAAACCACTTAACAACCATTGGATAGATGGCATGCTCTTGCTGATTCACGCGTTCAGCCAAGGTTTCAGCGGTATCTTCGTCGTAAACCGGCACTTTAGCCTGCAGGATCACAGGGCCTGAATCGAGTTCCGGGGTGACAAAGTGTACGCTGGCACCGTGTTCTTTATCGCTCGCATCGATGGCACGTTGATGTGTATTGAGTCCTGGGTACTTAGGTAGGAGAGAAGGGTGAATGTTGATCATCTTTCCCTCATAGCTTTGTACGAACTCGTCACTCAATATGCGCATAAAACCAGCCAGAACAATCAGATCAGGCTGGTACTTCGATATGGCAAGTTTCAAGCGAGTGCCATACTCGACACGAGTTTCGTCTTCATGAGCAATCACACAACTGGTATCAATCTCATTTTGGTGAGCGCGGATAAGACCGTAAGCATCAGATTTGTTGCTGATAACGCCAACGACATCGGCTTCAAGGTTATCATCACACCCATCGATAATGGCTTGTAGATTACTACCATTACCGGAGATTAATACTAATACGCGACAGCTTTTGGACATTACAGGATCTCCACTTGCTCTTCATCACCATTGCGCTTTGCAATGTCACCGATTAACCAGGCTTTTTCACCTTCGGCATTGAGCAGCGTTAGTGCGGCATCAACTTTATCGCTAGGTAAGGCAACAACCATACCTACGCCACAGTTGAATGTGCGGTACATTTCAAATTCAGCAATGTTACCGTTTTCCATTAACCAGTTGAAAACGGTGGGCCACTGCCATGAGTCGCCTTTAACTACGGCTTTACAATCTTGTGGAAGCACACGTGGGATATTTTCCCAGAATCCGCCGCCGGTAATATGGGCCATCGCATGAACATCTGTTTGTTCGAGTAGCTTTAATAGCGACTTAACATAGATTTTTGTGGGTTCAAGCAGGTGGTCAATCAGTGGCTTACCCTCAAGGTTCAGTTGAGGATCGGCTTCGCTGACTTCAAGTACTTTACGAATGAGTGAGAAGCCATTTGAGTGAGGTCCGCTCGATGCCAATGCGATGAGTGAATCACCGGTAACGACTTTAGTGCCGTCGATGATCTCTTCCTTTTCAACGACACCGACACAGAAGCCAGCTAAATCGTAGTCTTCACCATCATACATACCTGGCATTTCAGCAGTTTCACCACCAATAAGCGCACAACCGGATTGTACACAGCCTTCGGCGATACCTTTAACGACAGAAGTGGCCACTTCAACGTCAAGTTTGCCTGTTGCATAGTAATCCAGGAAGAAGAGTGGCTCAGCACCTGACACGATTAAATCGTTTGAACACATAGCAACAAGGTCAACACCTACGCTGTCATGTTTTTTATAGTCAATGGCTAATCTGAGTTTAGTTCCGACACCATCGGTACCAGAAACGAGAACAGGGTGTTTGTACTTGGTTGGTAACTCACAAAGAGCACCAAATCCACCTAGGTTGCCCATAACTTCTGGACGGTGGGTACGTTTCACTGCAGTTTTTATATTATCAACAAGTGCATTACCGGCGTCGATATCAACACCTGCATCTTTATAGCTCAGCTGGGTAGGAGTGCTCACGAAGATCCTCTCGGGTACGGTACAGTATAGTTATTGGATTTTATGCGGCGCTATTCTAACAGTTTGTGACAGGGCTCGAAAGCGAAGTTTTTCATATATAGAACAGACATTGGTCACGATTTATCGTGTTTTTGAAACTTTATGTTTTCCATTTCGGACAAATCATCTAAAATCGTATGAATTTGCTTGTTATATACGTCAAAAATCAGGAGAAGAAGATGAAAGTTGTTGAGGTTAAGCATCCTTTAGTACGCCATAAGATTGGACTAATGCGTGCAGGAGATATCAGCACTAAACGTTTCCGTGAGTTAGCCGCTGAGGTCGGAAGTTTATTGACCTACGAAGCAACAGCTGATTTTGAGACAGAAGCTGTGACCATTGAAGGTTGGAACGGTCCTGTTGAGATTGAGCAAATAAAGGGCAAAAAAGTCACAGTAGTCCCTATTCTTCGTGCAGGTCTTGGCATGATGGATGGTGTTCTGGAAAACATTCCAAGTGCACGTATCTCAGTAGTTGGTATGTACCGTGATGAAGAAACGCTCGAGCCTGTACCATATTTCGAGAAGCTTGCCAGTGATATGCCTTCACGTATCGCCTTGGTTGTCGATCCTATGCTTGCAACCGGTGGTTCTATGATTTCAACTATCGATCTTCTAAAAGACCGTGGTTGTACCGAGATTAAAGCACTCGTCCTTGTTGCTGCTCCTGAAGGTGTTGAAGCACTTCAAAAAGCACACCCGGATGTAGAGCTTTATACCGCTTCTATCGACCGTTGTTTGAACGAGCAGGGATATATTCTTCCTGGTCTTGGTGATGCGGGCGATAAGATTTTCGGAACTAAATAAATTTATCGGGACATGGTTATCGAGAAATTGTTTTAATACAATCTTTTAATACATAGTTTCGATAACATAAAAAAAGGAGCCAATTGGCTCCTTTTTTATTTTTCATTTTTGCTAGCACCTAGCACCTAGCACCTAGCACCTAGCACCTAGCACCTAGCACCTTAACTTAAAGCACCATGGCCGCAATCCAACCAAATACCAACAGAGGAATGTTGTAATGGATGAATGTTGGGATCACACTGTCTCTGATGTGGTCGTGTTGTCCATCTGCATTTAAGCCGGCCGTTGGCCCTAAGGTCGAATCTGAAGCCGGTGAGCCTGCATCGCCGAGGGCCGCTGCGGTGCCTACTAATGCGATTGTTGCCGTTACCGAGAAACCGAAACTCATGGCTAACGGAACATAGATGGTCGCAATAATCGGAATGGTCGAAAATGACGAACCAATTCCCATAGTGATAAGCAGACCTACCAGCAACATAAGGAAAGCGGCTAGTGCTTTATTATCACCAATAATGTCACTCAAAGAGCTGACTAGACTGCCTACATCGCCGGTCTCTTTTACCACTGCGGCAAAGCCTGCGGCAGAGATCATGATAAAGCCGATGTTGGCCATCATTCTTACGCCTTGGTTGAAGACATCTTGATCGGCGACGTGCTTAAGAGCACCGGAGAAACTAAAAATGATAAAACCAATTAAGGCACCAAAAATCATCGAGCCGGTGATCAGTTGTACTGCGAGTGTAGAGACTATCGCTACGGCGGCAATGGCGATATTGCGGCTATTGACCCCCTCTTCGGGTTCGGCGGCTAAGATTAACTCCTCTTTATACTCACGTGGCTTACGGTATGAGATAAATACCGCTATCAATAAACCTGTGATCATCCCAAGTGCCGGGATCAACATGGCTGTCGGGATCTGCTCTCGCACCGCATGAAGGTTATTACTGTTGAGGTTAGCCAACAAAATATCATTTAAGAAGATGCCACCAAAGCCGACCGGTAGGATCATGTAGGTGGTCACCAGGCCGAAGGTGAGTACACAGGCCACCAATCTTCGGTCAAGTTGTAATTTCGACATGACATGAAGTAAGGGCGGGATCAAGATAGGGATAAATGCGATATGAATAGGAAGCAGGTTTTGTGAAGACACTGCCATAGCGAGTATGGCTAATAATAGCGTCCATCGTACCCGATTCATATTGGTTGAGTTGTGATTCTTCCCAAGTGTCGAAATGACCTTTCTCGAGATCAGTGTCGTGAGCCCTGAGTGAGAGAGTGCAACGGCAAAGGCACCGAGTAGGGCATAGCTTAATGCTATTTGTGCTCCGCCTCCTAAGCCTGTGTTGAATGCATCTACGGTTTGTTGAAGATCCATGCCTCCAACAAGACCCGCAACAAGCGCACTGATGGTGAGTGCTATGACGACATTTACCCTGGCTAAACTCAGACCGAGCATTAGGCAAACAGCGATGACAACTGCGTTCATATCAATAAATTCTTTATTACCGTTAGATTGAGCGCCATTTTTGCCTGCCAGAGCAGGCTTGTCCAGTATAGAGAGGATTTATCTGACAAAAGTTCGGTTATGTTAAGTCAGTGTGGAAAATAGTGAGGCGAACTGTGAATAACATCAATACATGTAGGGGCATTAAGGCGAGTTATTATACGGCGAGATGAATAATCATTTAAAAAAGGTGATATTGATCCCAAATAGCTTGTGCCTGCCTAAACACTGCCTATAATGCCATAAGATATAAACGAAAAACGTTTTTTCAATCCATAGATGGAGATATAAAATGAGCGTATTAGTAGGCCGTCCGGCACCTGACTTCACTGCTGCAGCTGTTCTTGGTAATGGCGAAATAGTAGATAGCTTTAACCTTAGCGAAGCGATTAAAGGCAAGCCAACGGTAGTTTTTTTCTACCCACTTGATTTCACTTTCGTTTGTCCATCTGAATTGATTGCATTCGATCATCGTATTGAAGAGTTCAAGAAGCGTGGCGTAGAAGTGATTGGTGTTTCTATCGATTCTCAGTTCACACATAATGCATGGCGTAACACTCCAGTTGCTGAAGGCGGTATCGGTCCTGTTCAGTACACGCTGGTTGCTGACGTTAAGCACGAGATCTGTAAAGCCTATGATGTTGAGCATCCTGAAGCTGGTGTTGCTTTCCGTGGCTCTTTCCTTATCGATAAAGAAGGTCAGGTTCGTCACCAGGTCGTAAACGATCTTCCACTCGGCCGTAACGTCGATGAGATGCTACGTATGATCGATGCACTTCAGTTCCATGAAGAGCACGGTGATGTATGCCCAGCGGGTTGGGAGAAGGGTGATAAAGGTATGGACGCGAGCCCTGAAGGTGTAGCTTCTTACCTGAATGATAATGCTGACGACCTATAATTTCTTGATATTTATCGAGTAATAATTGTGGGATTGTTCTAGCAAGAACAGACATTCTTTTTAAAGCCAGTTGCGTTTCGCAACTGGCTTTTTTTATCTCTTTTTTAATCTGTTCCAGACCCGTTTGAGTGGTTAAATCCGGCAAAATAATGCTGGGGGCTAAGCTTGATCAAATCCAATGTGGCGCTTATTCTTTCTATAGCGAAGGAGGTTTTTATGGCCATTGCAATCACACTTAATGAGTACCTCGATAAAGAACATGTGCATTTCGAGCATGTAGGACATCGTCGCACCCAAACATCACTGGATTCGTCTCGTTCTGCCCATCTACCCGCAGCTAGGGTGAGTAAAGCTGTGGTGTTACAAAATGATGATGGAGAGTACTTGATGGCTTCTCTGCCTGCTAATAAGCGGGTGTCACTACCCGAAGTAGACAATCTCATGGGTAAAAACTATCACTTAGTCAGTGAGCGTAAGTTGCAGGATCTGTTTCCTGATTGTGTTAAAGGAGCGATACCGGCGATTGGACGCGCTTATCATATGCCGATGTTGGTTGATGATAGTTTATTGTCCGCTGAACCTGTCTATATTGAGTCCGGCGATCATGAGAATTTACTAAAACTGAATGCTTCAGAATACGCAAAACTTGTCTCTAAGGCGCCTCATGGAAATATTCAGGGGGCTAATATGGGGGCACCACGCTTGTGGGAAAGATCGAGCCGAGATAGATGGTTATGAATTGGTATAAAAGTCAGATAGTAAAAAGCCAGTGAATTCACTGGCTTTTTTATGCGCACCTTTGTCTCATCCTGAGATAAGTTAACTCAGTTACGCTTCATTTTCAGTGTCGAGTGTCGACTCATCTGGGGTGGCTAATGGCCAACCGCCTAATGCCTTCCAGCGGTTTACGATTAAGCAAAATAGCTCTGCGGTACGTTCGGTATCGTACAAGGCCGAGTGGGCTTCATTGTTGTCGAAGGGAATGCCGGCAATTGAACAGGCTTTTGCTAGGACGGTATGTCCTATGGCTAATCCCGCAAGAGTTGCAGTATCGAAAGTGGCAAAAGGGTGGAAAGGCGTTCTTTTTAGCCCGTTACGTTCGATGGCTTTTGAAACGAAGCCATGATCGAATGCCGCATTGTGCGCTACGATTATACTGCGGTGACAGCCTGCGGCTTTTTGTGCTTTCTTAACTTCTTTAAAGATCTCTAAGAATGCTTCCTTTTCGCTGACAGCACCACGAAGCGGGTTGCTTGGATCGATACCGTTGAACGCGAGTGCCTCGGGTTCGAGGTTTGCTCCCTCAAAAGGTTCGATATGGTAGTGCAGAGTCTTGTCTAAACCGAGTACACCTTCATCATCCATTTTCAGTATGGAGACGGCGATTTCAAGCAACGCATCTGTTTGGGCATTGAACCCGGCTGTCTCAACATCGATGACAACGGGAAAATAGCCTCGAAAACGGTGATTTAATTTATTGGCGTCGCAAATTTCGCTCATTAAAAATGTCCAAATAGTTAGCAGGCCGCTATTATGCTGCAACTGGGTATTGCTGTCATGTTCGAATGTTCATATTATGAGCTAAAGGTATAGAAAAATGTGCCGATAGCTTTAAGTAATGGAATTAATAAGAGTGCTTTGTATGTGGCTTAGAGTATTGTTGGCGTTGACACTGTGTATGCCTTTTTTTGCTAATGCAGAGTTGCGCCATTATGTTGCCTCTCTCGACCAATCCCAATGGAAGCTCAGCGACAGTACCCCCATAATATGTCGTCTTGAGCATGATATCCCCTCATATGGCAAAGCGGTATTTACAAGCATTGCAGGCAAAGATCATAACCTGAATTTCAGTTTAGATATGTGGGTTAAGCCAGATCAAGTGACTCAGGCTAAGTTAATGAGCTTGGCACCGGCATGGCGCCCCGGAATTCTATCTAAAGAGATAACCGAGCTGAGTTATCAGAAGTATTTTAGTGGTGAAGTACCAAGAAATGCTGCCTGGTCCATGTTAGCCGAGTTGGAAAGAGGGATGCAGCCCACCTTCTATTATGCTGATTGGTATAATCGGTCTAATAAAATTGCAGTAGGGCTCTCGGCCGTTAACTTCAACCGCAAATATGGTGAGTTTAAATCCTGTTTAGCGGGTTTGTTGCCATACAGTTTTGATGATATTGCGTTTACCGTGTTGACCTATGAATTTGGTGGTGCGGAGTTGACGCGCTACGCTAAGGCGCAGATTGCTAAAATTCAAGAGTACCTTGCCTATGATCCTGAGGTTGAACTGGTATTGATCGATGCTTACACCGATAGTTACGGCGGCCGTTCAATTAACCAAAAAGTATCCGAGGAAAGAGCGGATTCTGTGAAAAACTTCTTCCTGTCGGCGGGGATCACACAAGAGAGAATTCATACCGTCGGCCATGGTGAACGCCATCATGTGGCATCGAATGATACTATCGATGAGCGCTCACGAAACAGGCGAGTGGTGATTAGAATTAGTAAACCTATGTAGTAGATTCACTTAACGAGAGCTGCTTAAATAAATCTATCTGGTAGCTTCTTATAACTAAATGCCCAACCTTAATGTTGGGCTTTTTTATGCCCGTATGCTTCTGTTAAAGTGTTGGGAAATTAAGATAGGAATTTCGGATAAAAAAAAGCCCACTTAATAAATTAAATGGGCTGCAAAATGTGCATTGCAATCAACAAATTGAAGGAAGGAAGTCAAGCATAAGAACCAGGGATAAAATTCACGTGTTAGACACGGGAATTAAGAGTTCTTGTTTTCATATCTGCCAAGCAGACACTTCCAGAAAACGAGATGAATTATAGGGTTCGCCCTCTAAACTAACAAGCTAGAAAAATTGCATTGTTACATTAGTTTTTCTTATGTCACCAAGTGTGATCCAGGTAGATAAATTCAGTTGGATAGCTGGTTTGCGGGTGTTTAAGCAGAATTTCTGCATAATTGAACGGTTCAAATAAATAATCTATGTTACAGATTTATTAATCCGGGTTTGGTGACCAGGGTTTCCATAATTTTTTTCTTTCATTGCCATCATTTTTTTTGCTTGTATAGTACTTCGTTAATTGAGGTTTTCCCTCCAATAATAACAATATCTAAAATTCCAATAATATCTGCATCAGGATGGCAATGATGGTATTTAAATCAATACTTAAAAAACAGCACCTTTTAATAGCTGGAGTCGGCATCGCGTTAATGGGGTGCCAGGCAACTACGGCTGACAAACAAGTCTCATCTCCTCAAGCTCTCACGCCGGCGAGCGCTATAGAGACAATACATGGTGTACAGGTCGCGGATCCCTATCGCTACCTCGAAGTGGAGTCCGAGGAAACGACAAGCTGGGTAAAAACTCAACAGGCAGATGGACATGCCTATCTGGCAGGAATTGAAAATAAACAAACCATTGTCGATCGTATTACCGAACTTTGGAATTATGAAAAAGTGTCGGCGCCTTTCGAGCATGGTGATAATACGTTTTACTACCGAAATGATGGCCTGCAGGCTCAATCAGTTCTGTTTGTAAAGGGAGCTGACGGCGAAGAGAAAGTGCTTCTCGACCCTAACACGCTTTCTTCCGACGGTACCATTGCCTTATCTGGGGTTTCCGTTAGCGGCGATGGTAATACCTTAGCTTATGGTGTTTCAAATTCAGGTTCAGATTGGCAGCAATGGCAATTTGTCGATATTGCCAGCGGCACTAAGTTAAATGACGAGCTTAAGTGGATTAAGTTCTCGGGTGCCGAATGGAGTAAAGACAACAGCGGCGTTTACTACGCGCGATACGATGCACCTGCCGGCGGCAACTTACTTGCCGATGTGAATTTTAATCAGAAAGTGTACTTTCATAAAATAGGTACAGATCAGAGTCAGGATAAATTGGTTTACGAGCGACCACAGAATAAAGATTGGGGCTTCGGAATCGAAGTCTCTGAAGCTGGTGACTACTTGTTATTGTCCATCTCTCAGGGAACGGATAGTCGTAACCGCTTTTTCTATAAGAGCCTGGAGAAGGATTCTGATGTCGTTGAGTTGATCATCAATCTGGAAGCCGAATATAGCTTTCTTGGAAATGATAAATCAATTTTTTACTTCAAGACTGATCTCGATGCGCCGAACGGTAAAGTGATTGCCATAGACGTGAATAACAGTGATAAGGCTAACTGGAAAACGATAATTCCTGAGTCTACCGATCCAATAAGCAGTATAGCGATTATTAATGACCATCTGGTTGTCAGTTATCTGCACGATGTGCTCGGTAAGCTTTCTATCTTCAGTTTGAGCGGCGACAAGAGACAAGATGTGGCTCTTCCCGGAAAAGGTAAAGTTGCCGGTCCATACGGGAAGCGCAGCAAAGACTACTTCTATTATGTCTTTAATAGTTATGTTCAGCCCAAAACGACCTATCGATTTGACTTTAAGACGGGCAGCTCGACTTTATTCACCGAGCCAAAAGTGTCATTCAACCCCGATGATTACGTGTCGGAACAGGTTTTTTATAACAGTAAAGATGGCACTCGTGTGCCTATGATGATCTCTTATAAGAAAGGCTTGAAGAAAACCGGAGACAATCCTACTTTACTCTATGCCTATGGTGGATTTTCTATCTCACTAACGCCTAGATTTAGCCCTGCTAATATTGCATGGATGGATCTTGGTGGTGTGTATGCGGTGCCGAATTTAAGAGGTGGTGCCGAATATGGAGAGAGCTGGCATCAAGCCGGCATGCTGGATAAAAAGCAGAATGTGTTTGATGATTACTATGCTGCCGCTGAGTACCTGGTAGCACAGAATTACACCAACAAGAGTAAGTTAGGGGCTTATGGCCGAAGTAACGGTGGCCTGTTGATGGGAGCGACACTAACTCAAAGTCCAGAACTGTTTGCAGCCGTTCTTCCTGCTGTAGGCGTGCTTGATATGCTTCGATTCCACAAGTTCACCATTGGCTGGGCTTGGACTAGCGAATACGGTAGTGCGGATGTGGCGGAACAATTTCCGGCTCTGATGGCGTACTCTCCTTACCATAATGTTAGCGAGAGAGCTTATCCTGCGACTATGGTAATGACTGCGGACCATGACGACAGGGTTGTACCTCTGCACAGCTTTAAGTTTGGCGCTATGTTGCAAGCCAACCAAAAAGGCGATGCACCTATCATCATGCGAATAGAATCGAAAGCCGGACACGGTAAGGGTAAACCAACAGCCATGAAAATTGATGAATTTGCCGATATATACAGTTTTCTTTTCGATAGCTTTGGTCTGAAAATACCGGCAAAAATTAACCAATAGTCACTAAAAAGTGAAATCCGTTAAAAAGAGGAGCAATAGCTCCTCTTTTTTATGAACAAAAATTTACGAAGATAGTGATCCTAGCCTGCTGAGAAGCATTCACAATTTCATTTGGGCTAGGTATAGTAGCCCTCTGTTTTAAATCATTGATTGGCACTTACTACTCATGTTTCGCTGGCCTATTTCAGTCTATTACGAAGATACCGATGCCGGTGGTGTTGTGTATCATTCAAATTATCTTAATTTTTTTGAACGAGCCAGAACCGAATGGTTGAAAGATATGGGAGTGAAGCAGACAGCCCTGTTAGCTGAAGATATTGCATTTGTTGTCAAGAAGGCCGAACTGGATTTTTGTAAACCTGCGAAGTTCGAACAGGACCTTATTGTAGAAACTGTTGTCACAAAGATTAAGAAAGCGTCGTTGATGTTTAATCAACGTCTAGTCGATAAGCAGGGCGTAACATATTGTGAAGGTAACATCTTAGTTGCTTGTATCACTTTATCTCGTATGAGACCTCGTGCCATTCCCCAAAATATTGCTCAGGAGTTTACAGGTGGAAGCTGATATTTCATTTATTGGATTATTTTTACAAGCCAGTTTGTTGGTTAAGTTTGTGATGTTAACCTTACTGAGTTTATCAGTGATCTCATGGGCGGTAATTATTCAGCGCCGCCGCTTGTTAACATCGGCTAAACAGGGAGCGATTAAATTTGAAGATAGATTTTGGTCTGGTGTAGATCTCAACAAGCTTTATAAAGAAATTTCCGCTCGACAAGATGGTAATGAAGGGCTGGAAGCCTTGTTTCATTCCGGCTTTAAAGAGTATGCCAGATTAAGTAAGTTAAATGGCAAAGTTCCTGCGGCGGTGATGGATGGCAGCTATCGGGCCATGAGGGTCTCTCTGTCAAGAGAGATGGAAAAGCTTGAAACCCACCTTCCTTTGTTAGCAACCATAGGTTCAACGAGTCCATATATCGGCTTGTTCGGCACGGTATGGGGGATCATGAACTCTTTTATCGCCCTCGGTGCCGTTGAAAATGCGACACTTGCCATGGTTGCTCCGGGTATCGCTGAGGCATTGATCGCTACGGCGATGGGCTTATTTGCCGCGATCCCAGCCGTTATTGCCTATAACCGCTTTACCACCCAGGTCGATAGTATTGAGATGTCCTATGCAAACTTCATGGAGGAGTTTTCAAGTATTTTACATCGCCAAGCTTACAGCGATAGGGATGAAGGCTAATGCAGCAGGGCTATCAGCGAAAGCGCCGTCGTCCTGTGGCTGAGATCAATGTAGTGCCATATATCGATGTGATGTTGGTATTGTTGATTATTTTCATGGTGACAGCCCCTATCGTGACCCAAGGGGTTAAAGTCGATCTACCGAAAGCCTCATCAGAGGCTTTACCCGCAGACAGTAAACCGCCCGTTGTCGCTTCTATCGATGCCGACGGGGATTACTTCCTGGATGTGGGGAGCTCAAGTGATCGACAAACTCTCGACTTGGAAGAGATAGCAATCAGAGTCGGCGCTATTATTCAGCTGGAGCCTGAGCGCCCGGTTGTGGTGAAAGCCGATAGAAGCATCGCTTATGAGAAGGTCATACAGCTTATGGTGACGCTACAAGGTGCCGGTGTGCCTTCGGTCGGATTGATGACAGATTCACCTGAGGAGTAGTCGGTGACAGATAAAGCAAATTTTACGTTACCTCTAGTGATTTCAGCTGGTATTCATATTGGCGTGTTAGTTATTCTCGCGCTGGGTGTCGACTTTTCTGAAAAGCCGAAACCTCAGCCTCAAGCAAGTGCTCCAGCAGTACAGGCCGTTGTGGTGGATCAGAAAAAAGTGGCTCAACATGTTGAGAAACTTAAAGCCGACAAACGGGAAGCGGCCCGTAAAGAGAAAGCCAGACAAGATGAGTTAGAGCTTAAGGCTAAGAAAGCTCGTCAGGAGAGGGAGCGCGAACAGGCTCAAATTAAAAAGCTCGAAAAGCAGCGCAAGCAGAAAGAGATAGAAACTAAAAATGCCGCTGCGGCAGCCAAGGCAGCTCAATTAAAAGAGAAGCAAGCCAAGGATAAAGCACAAAAAGCAGAAGCTGACCGTAAACAAAAAGAGAAAGAACGTAAGGCCTCTGAAGAGGCGGCAAGAAAAGCCGCTGAGAAACGTAAGCAGGAAGAAGCCGCAGCGAAAAAAGCTGCCGATGAGCGCAAGCGTAAAGAGGAGGCGGAACGCAAACGTAAGGCTGAAGCCGAGCGCAAGCGCAAAGCAGAGGAGCAGGCACGTCAACAACAAGAGCAGATGATGCAAGATGCCTTGGCTGCGGAGCAGGCTGCCCTGTCTCAGACGCGTAATAAGCAAGTGATGAGTGAAGTTCAGCGATATACCAGCATGATCAGAGCAACAATTCAGCGAAACCTTGTTGTCGATGAGTCTATGCGAGGTAAGAGTTGCCGTATCTTTATTCGTTTAGCTCATGATGGGTTTGTCACTGCCAATAAAATTTTGTCGGGTGATCCTGTTGTATGTCGAGCGACTAAAACGGCGATTAACAAAGCCGGACGCTTGCCAGTATCGACCGAGCCAGATGTTTATAACAAATTAAAAGAGATTAATTTAACTGTTCAACCTGAATTTAATTAAAAGGAGTCATATGAAGACTTTGGGAAAATGGCTCGTATTAGGGCTGGTTATATTAAGCTCACCTGTAAGAGCGGCACTGGATATCGTGATTACCGAAGGTATCGATGCGGCTAGGCCTATCGCAGTTGTTCCTTTTGTCTGGCAAGGGCAGGGGCCCGCACCGCAGCAGATCTCTGATGTTGTTATGTCTGATCTGACTCGAAGTGGTACGTTTAAAACTTTGGACGAGCTGAGTTTGCCGCAACGTAACATCAGTACAATTTCTCAATTTCAAGCTAAAGACTGGGCGAGTATTGGCGCCGAAGCTGTGGTCATGGGGGCGATTAAACCATACGGCACTGATAAATATTTGGTGACTTTTGACCTGGTCGACCTTGTTAAGGCTCAAATGCAATCTGGTACAGGCCCTCAGTCAACTCAGGAGTTCTTGATAGATAGTCGTGAAACCGTTATCTCATCAGCTCAGTTCAGACAATATGGTCACCGTATTAGTGATATTATCTACGAAAAACTAACGGGAATTCGTGGTGCTTTCTTAACTCGTATCGCTTATGTTGTTGTAAAGCACGGTGAGAAGTCGCCGTACCAGTTGATGATTTCTGATTACGACGGGCATAATGAACAGATGCTTTTACGATCTCCTGAGCCCCTAATGTCACCATCATGGTCACCCGATGGACGACAGCTTGCTTATGTGAGTTTCGAAAATAGAAAAGCGGAAGTTTTTGTACAAGATATTTATACGCAATCTAGAAGTAAAGTTACCAGTTTTGATGGAATCAATGGTGCTCCCGTTTTTTCTCCCGATGGAAAAAAACTGGCGTTGACTCTGTCTAAAGACGGTCAACCTGAGATTTATGTCGTTGATATCAACACTAAAGCACTTAAGCGTGTCACAAATCATTATGCTATAGATACCGAGGCATCTTGGTTTCCTGATGGAAAATCTCTGATCTTTACTTCGGAGCGCGGCGGTCGCCCTCAAATTTACAAGGTGACACTGGCCTCAGGCAAGGTGCAAAGAATGACCTTCGAAGGGGAGTGGAACTTAGGTGGCTCAATTTCACCCGATGGTCGAAGCATGATTTTTGTGAATAGAACAAATGGTAAATTTAATATTGCCAGAATGGATCTGGAAACACGCTTTATGCAGGTTCTGACGTCGACACGTCTTGATGAATCGCCTAGCGTAGCACCGAATGGAACTATGGTGATTTACGGAACTACCTATCAAGGTAAACAAGTTTTAGCAGCGGTTTCAACGGATGGACGATTTAAAGCCCGGCTGCCCACGGGTCAAGGGGAAGTTAAATCACCTTCTTGGTCACCTTTTCTCTAATATATTAACGATAAAGAATAATAAGGATTAAAAATGGATCTCAATAAGCTGTTTAAAGCTATGCTGGTTGCTCTTCCTATCATGGCCATCAGCGCTTGTAGTTCAACTTCTGAGTCTGAAACCGATGCGACTAGTTCTACTTCAGGTTCTGGAAGCGAACTATCAACTGGTAGTGGTGTAGAAACTGGTGGCGTTGCACCAATCCTTACACCTGAAGAACAACAGCGTTTGAAGTACCAAGAGTTACGTAAAGAACACATTATCTATTTTGATTTCGATCGCAGTTCTGTTTCTATGCAATTTGCTGAAGTATTACAGGCTCACGGAAACTACTTGGTTGAACATCCTAATGTTCGCTTAATGATTGAGGGACATGCCGACGAGCGTGGTACTCCAGAGTACAATATCGCGCTTGGCGAAAGACGTGCTAAAGCTGTTGCAAAGTACCTTCAGGGGATGGGTGTATTGCCTAGTCAGATGAGTATCGTGAGTTACGGTGAAGAAAAACCACTCGACATGTCTCGTACAGACGATGGGTTTGCCATAAATCGTAGAGCTGTCTTAGTTTATTAATTTAGTTGTTAAGGTTTTTATGAAAAGTGCCGTATTAACTACGGCAATTCTTCTCAGTATTGGTGCAGCGTCTGCTGCACCTGCTCCGGTTGCTGATGTAACCGGCGGTTCAAACGATGAAAGAATTGCGCGTTTAGAAAGGATATTAAAGGCGAAGCAGCAATCTGAGTTTCAGACGCAGCAACGCTTGGACGTGTTGCAGCAAGAGGTGCTTGACCTACGTGGTCTCAATGAGCAACAAAGTTATCAAATTGAACAGATGTTGCAGCGTCAACGTCAGCTCTATGATGACATTGCCAATCTATCAGCCAAGCCGGCACAACTCCCTGCTGTGACCTCACCTTCAGGGGGGAACGCCTCTGCATCATCAACATTAGGTGAAACAGCAAGCTATGAGCATGCTGTTAATTTGGTACTTAAGCAAAGAAAATATGATGAAGCGATTCCTGCCTTCAGTGATTTTATCAAGCAATACCCAAATTCGACTTATGCGGCTAATGCTAATTATTGGTTAGGACAGCTTTTATATAATAAAGGTGAATTTGACTCGGCCAAGAAAGCATTTGAAACCGTTGTAAATCAATTTACTGAGTCCAATAAACGTGGTGATAGCTTGGTCAAGCTGGGAATGATCGCTGAGAAGACTGGAAATGCTTCTTCGGCCAAAGTGTATTATCAGAAAGTGTTAAAAGAGTACGCCAATAGTGCGGCAGCTCGTATTGCTAAGCAGCAACTGGCTGCACTTTAATCTGATTTTAACTAAGAAACATACTCTTAGTCTGTTTTTCACGCAAACAACAAAAAATGCATAATTTGCACTTGCAAGCGAAGATGAAAAAGGTATTATAGGCGCCCTCAGAGCGGCAGAGTCGCTTGAGGGTTTACGGATTAAGAAGTTTTTAACTGTAGATGTGGTTCTCAGGAACTAGATGGGTCGTTAGCTCAGTTGGTAGAGCAGTTGGCTTTTAACCAATTGGTCGAAGGTTCGAATCCTTCACGACCCACCACTTTTTTGAAAGTGTACGATGTCTTCGTTAGATTCAAAGCAAAAGTAACACCAAGATGGGTCGTTAGCTCAGTTGGTAGAGCAGTTGGCTTTTAACCAATTGGTCGAAGGTTCGAATCCTTCACGACCCACCACTTCTTTGAAAGTGTACGATACTCTGTTTGTTTAAGAGTCGTTAGATTCAAGGTGCAGCGTTTGCTGTAGTTATACCAAGATGGGTCGTTAGCTCAGTTGGTAGAGCAGTTGGCTTTTAACCAATTGGTCGAAGGTTCGAATCCTTCACGACCCACCACTTCTTTGAAAGTGTACGATGTCTTCGTAGAATTCAAAGCAAAAGTAACACCAAGATGGGTCGTTAGCTCAGTTGGTAGAGCAGTTGGCTTTTAACCAATTGGTCGAAGGTTCGAATCCTTCACGACCCACCACTTCTTTGAAAGTGTACGAT
>NZ_RXNV01000022.1 GCF_003966265.1 Shewanella atlantica
GAAAACCGACGAATATACTTGCTTCATCTGATGTATTAACTCATCTAACTATGAGTAATGGTGCTAAGCAAATGGCAGGGATCGCTATGTTTAACTTGACGTGGGGAGTCATACCAACGCCTTGTTCAGCGGCGTGCTGAACTTGATTGCTTTTGTGCGGCCTTGTTGCACAAAAGAAGACAGCTTTACCACATCCGATGCAGCAACTTGTGCATTTAACCAACTCTCAGTATTTCGTTCCATCCTTATCACCATCAACAAGCCAGCCCCTGGCAGCCGATATCTCAGTCTCTCCGAAAAACTCAATGGGCACTGGCCTTAGACCTTTGGTGGTGAACGCATGAATCAAATCCTCCCATCGTTCTTTATCACCAACGATCGCGATTTTATCAATGTAAGCATCATTTTTTTCCGCAAAGCTTATATCCTCCCATCCTTGCGCTTTTTCCCATCCTTGAAAATCACTAAGAACTACCAAGATCTTTATATTGCCTACAGCCTTAATGGTCGATTCACAGTTTCCTTGTGCTTGTCTCAGCTCTGCAATGCCCAGTTTTTTAGATACGTTGATCAAAAAAATATTAGAAGCTTCTTCAAGTCCAAATTCAATAGACATTATTATCTCCTCGTAGATTTGTCATGCTTTAACTCTATTGTTATGCGCCATAACGCCAAGCTTTGCCGCCGATGGAACGGAGCCATTGTGTGCTAGCGTAGAGTTTAGCTCACAACGAGCGAAGTGTAGTCGGTCGGCTACAGCGCCTTGTTATGCGCGGGCTGGAGATGAAGATTTTGATGCTGGGATGTTCATTCTGCACGATTGTTGTTTGTGGCACTACGGAACTACGCGCGATGGCAGATGTGGCTAGATGCTGTTTGGAGCAATACTGGTGGGAGTGGCTAGCCCTATCAATCATTAAAGAGTTCGAGCTGATGAACAAGAACACCATATAAAAAGTAGGGTAGAACGGACAGCAGAGAGCATGCGAGATTAAAGGCTGTAACCCACTTCGGGGCATTTCCAAGTTAGAGGCTGCTCCAAAAAGCTCTAATCGAAGAGAGAACTTTCTCGTAAACCAGCCAGTGAAGATGCGGCTGTGGACGTTGATGGCATGGCCGCTCTATGACATCCATGTCACCACGGCATTTGTGAATCCATTCACATCAGATGCAGTCGTCGAGCTTACAGGGCCGTAAATGTTCCCTACATTTTACGGCATTCCTACCATCCATGGTGATCAAACAGTGCTTGCAACGACATCCATATCTAAAGGCCAGTTCGGCATCCATGCCTCACGTTCATAAGCACAGAAACCAGAGGTTTCTATTCACCGTGCCACTGAAGTATCTGCACTTTAGGCGAGCCGCAGGCGTTAGATAACAATGAAAATAAAAGTTATAAACACACTTCCCAATATAAAATGAACCAAAAACAAAATGTAATCAGCCTTCATTCGAAGGCTGACATACTTGTGGCTTAACCCGAGCAGCCTACACTAGAACTTGTACTGAAATGAAGCCTTCACCGATCGCGCTGAGCCAAACATCGCGCTGTTATTACAGCCACCTCGCAGGTAATCCTCATCGAATAGATTATCGATATTGATCGAGATAATGCCCTGCTGCTCGCTGGCAAACTTGATGGTGTGGCTAAGGCCCATATCGACTTTAACGTAGGCATCTTTCTTAAAGTAATTCGGGGTATCGCCGAAGCGTTCACCCACATATACGGCCCCGATAGAAAGTTGAGTGTTCTCGGTTACACGATAATTAAACCAGGTGCTTGCACTGAATTTTGGGGTGTCTTTGGACCGTTTTCCCGCATATATAGGATCGCTGACGATCTTACCGTCGAGGTACATCATGGAAGTTAACACCGACAAGTTGTCACTCAGCTGGCCTTCGAGGGATAACTCAACCCCCTGATGGCGAACCTTACCGCTTTGAGTCGTTATGGGTTTATCCCCACTCTTATCTGTGACCGCCTTATTGTTTTTTTCGATATCAAACACCGCCGCCGAAACATAAAGCGAGCCATCGAGAAACTCCCCTTTGGCGCCGACTTCAAATGACTCGCCTCTTTCTGCATCCAATTTTTTACCGTAGTTGGTGTCTTCCGTATTACTGACAGGATCTTTGGGCTCAAAACTTTCGCTATAGGTCGAATAGAGTGTGGTGTTTTGTGTCGGATGATACATGACGGCTAACTTAGGCAAGATGTTGTTGTGGCTTGCCTCAGAGGTCTCCTCCCTGTCCAGCCTGACACCAGCCAACAGATGCCAGCTGTCATTGAATTCGATAAGGTCTTGAATGTAAACGCCGTAGGTTTTTCTATGGGTCTGCTTAAGCGCACTACCGTTGCGATAATCCAGCTCCTCTGGCTTGCCAATAACGATAGCGTCGTTGATGTTTACCTTACCGGCTATCTTCAACTTTTTCTGCATACCACTTTTTTGATAATCGACCACGCTCGAGCCGATCAACATTCTGTGGTGTACGTCACCGGTATAGAACTCACCCTTAAAATCGAAGAAACCGGTCGCCACATCAAACTGCTCATAGGTGTCTCTGCCACGCAGTGCATATTCACCAGCGCCGAGATCGATCCCCTGGACCTTACCGTATAGGCTCTCAGTCGTCTGACGTTGATGACGTTGCCGATTAAAGCCAGCGCTGATAGTCCAATCATCATTCAGATATGAGTTGAGGGTGAACCCCATATTTTCTACGCTGGAGTCACGCGATGACCATGGCATATCCCAAATATAATCTCGCTTTCCGGCAAGCTCATACTTACCACTTTTCTCGTTCCTGATATGTTGGGGCCCCATGTCTATCCCCCCCTCATCTTCGGTGCGATCATAGTTAACACTCAATACCGTGTCACCGCTGAGATCAGCCTCCAGCATCAAGGCGCCTACAAAGCGCTCCTCAGTTGCCTTGGTGCCATCTTTATATTCACGCCAACCATCATCGCTCGACTTAGACAGAATTGAACGGGCTCTGACGCTGCCACTCTTGTTCAGGGCTCCCCCCACATCTAACAGCGACTTGTTATAACCGAACGAGCCAAATTCCTGCTGAAAATTAAAGTGAAACTCCTCTTGCTGAGCCCGCTTTGTCACTAAATTTACCATGCCGCCCGGCGTCGACTTACCGTATAGCAGCGCCGAAGGTCCCTTCAATACTTCGATACGCTCGTAGAGCTCTATGGGTTGAGAGTAGCGCGAAAGGTGAAACTGACCATCACGCAGATAGCTCTGATCGGGCTCTAATACGAAGCCGCGCATGTAGAAGCGCTCGCGACCTCTCCTGACATTCCCCGTTGAAACACTCGCATCATTTTTTAATACCTGCCCCAAGGTAGCTGCGCCCTGAGCTTCGATAAGCTCCTTGTTATACACAGAGATCGAGCCCGGTGTTTCGAGTTGACTCATATCCATCTTCATCGCCGAACTGTTTGAAGCTTGGACATGTTTCGTCCCCATAACGGAGATAACTTCGATCTCATCATGGTGATCGTGTGCATAGACTGAAGAGGATGTCAGCGCCGAGAAAGCCATTAAGGCTGCGCTATTAGATGGATGCATTTAAGCTCCTATAGATCGCTCACCAAGCGGTGAGTTGTGCGTAAAAAACGCCAGTTTGTCTGCTTACCTATCACTAATCCTTTCTAAGAGCTTTATTGATGATTGGTAAATCAAATTTCCCTAAGATAGAAATTAAATTCTATAAGACTCAAAAATATGAACACGACGATACGCAGAACTACTGTTAGCTTGTTAATCCTTATTATCGGTTTGTTACTCAACCAGGCACCAAGCTTCGCCGGTGAGTTAATCAGCTGGAGCAGTGATGAAGGGATAAGCAGGCTGGAGCAGGCCGGAGTGAAGAACGATTTTTTTGCACTCAGCCCTCACTTCGAAGGTCAATCGAATAAGGTCTTCTGCGGCGTAGCCTCTATGGTCATAGTGGCCAACTCGCTGAGGGTAACCAGCGATGCCACCGATATCCCGCTTGATAGCAGCAGAATAAGTAAACAGGAGATGAATTTCTTCCCCAAGGGAGGTTGGAGCCCATTCTTTCATCGCTATACACAGGAATCGATTTTAACCGGCCAGGGTAAGACCCGCATGCAGATAATGGGTGAGCCTTCAGGCTCTATTTCTGACTCTGGCTCAGAAAGTGACTACGGAATGAGGCTTGCTGATCTTGATGCTCTGGCTGCGTCATTAAAATTCACCACACAAACCACTTATGTTACCGAAGAGCAGCTCGCCAAGCAGAGCTATACGCTGGCAGTAAAACAGCAGCTTATCGATGGGTTGAACCAAAAAGAGCAATTCGTCATCATCAACTACTCCAGAAAGCCTTTGAACCAGAGAGGTGACGGTCACTTTTCGCCATTAGCCGCGTACCATGCAGCATCAGACTCATTTCTTATCATGGATGTATCCAATACCTTCCAAACCTGGGTTTGGGTAGAGAGCAAACCGCTGATGCAGGCGATGGCAAGAATAGATAAGCAAAATAGCCGTGGCTTTATTGTAGTCTCAGAAGATACCTGAGTTGCCCCCCCTAAATAACAACACCTTAAACAAAAACACTTTAAACAATAGTTTTCTTAAGAACAGCAGACAAAAAAGCCGCCTCTATCTTCATAGAGGCGGCTTTTCATTAAGCTTTAGTTGCATGCTTTTAAAGCTTTTCATTAAGCTTTAACAGTTCCTTTAAAGCGATATCATGGATCATTGACTCTTTTGCTGTTTAAGAACACTGGCCATAGAGGGCACTATGGTCACTGGGTCTAAGCGCATCTGGTACCAGTTAACCCGCCAATCGAGGTGTGGTCCGGTGACACGGCCCGTAGCGCCGACCTCTGCAATAGGCTCTCCCTGTTTAATCTCCTGCCCCTCTTTGACATAGAGTTTACTGAGGTGCAGAAAGCTCGAACTTACGCCATAACCATGATCTAAGATGATGGTGCCACCAGAGTAGAACATATCGGGCACCGAAAGGCTGATTTTGCCATCGGCAGGGGCAACCACAACCGTTCCGGTTTTAGCCGCAACATCGACGCCATAATGAGGGTTGCCGGGCTTGCCGTTATAGACACGCTGACTGCCGTAGACTCCGGATATTCTGCCAGTCAATGGCCAGATAAACGTCTGGCTAAAAGCGGTTTTATCAGAAAATAGTGCCCTAGCCGCCTTGACCTGCTTGCTGTCTTTCGCCGCCCTTGCCTGTGCCTTAGGATCTGGCTTCATGATCTTTTTACTGATCCCGGTCAATCTGTCTATCTTGTACTCTTTGGCAAGAATAGTAAGGGGTTTAATCTGTGTTAAACCATCGGGATAAACGAGTTTCAACTCCTGATTAAGCTCTGCATCGCGGGAAAAACCAAAGGCAAAGTCACCATTTGGTGTGACCTTTAGCTCCTCTCCATTTAAAAATGCAGCACTGCCAGCAGCCACTTGACCGCGGATTAAGGCTCCCTGCTCCATTTTTCCTGTGAGCAACACTTGTGCGTTAACCTCTGAGGAGATTAGCAGACTCGTCGTCGCCAAAGAAAACAGTGTCAGCGACACAGACGTCAGATATTTCACTCTATACTCCAAACTAGTCTCCAATCTGCACTCTCATCAGAGTAATTTAGGCTTGATTGCCCTTAACCGATATTGCGCCTTTGCCGATACCTTCATAGGCGATCACCTTAAACTCACTCTGGGGAGACTTTTCCAGTAAGGTGCCAGCCATAAATTCGGCCAATAACTCTACTGTCGTATCGTGAGGAATGATCTCACAACGGCCCTTAGGCATGGCCAACTGAAAGTCTCCCTGTGGCGCCTGATAGCGAAAACCGAAATGAGTTTTATCGGACACTTTAGCCTGAGGAGAAAGAGTCAAGTCACCGACGCTAACTACATCCTCTTCACTGCCTAAGTAGATATCTTTCCAACGCTCGGCCCAATATTCGTCCCACTTAGGTGCAGCCATGCCATTTTCAAACACATTGACCGGACTTCGGTGTCCATGGGCAATGCGTTGGCAGTTTCCATCATGCTTTCGCAACCCGTGAGAGTAGTGATAATAGGGAGCGTCGTGTATCTCATTTCTCAATGTCAGGGCAATACCATCGACATTGTCGGGCAGGGCTTCCTTTAACGCCTTCTGCAAGAACGTATTCACACTATCGAAATCGATAATTTCACTCGGTATCAGCGCGAAGGCTTGTTGAGGACAGGCTAAATGGATGTCACCTTGCAGGCTGTTAAAATCCATCCATACCCTATCACCCTGTTGCTGCCAGCGAACTTCACTGTAAGCGGTAGGGATAAGTAATCTATGATCGGCAATATCATCGATAGTATCTTTTATGGTGCGCTTCACTTTAGAAAAGTCCAAAACCATATTTTGCTCATCTAAGCCACCATCGAGGAGCACATCGACAGTCCAGCTTTCGCCCACCATACCTCGTATCGGACATAAGTATGAAAAATCGATTACGGTTAAATCTCTGACAAAAAGTTGCATTTACTCTCCTGGGCAGAAAAACAGTCTACCTGTATACGTCCTATCGGCGATGGCCAAGGGACTAAATATCCATTGAATAAAAAAGTTCAGCTCTTCCATTCATATTTGGCAAGTTTACCTTGGTGAATCGTTTTTTTCGACCGTTTACCAAGGTAATTTTAGTCTGCTTTTACAAGTTTTCGTTATGCCATAAAAAAAAGTGTGAAAACCGAACAATCTAACAGGTAATCAGGGCCCATTGACTACGAAGTATGGAAAATTCTATAAAGAATTCAGATTAGTGAGGAGCTGGATCGAAAAGAGCGCCAAGAGGCGCTCTTTGTAACAAGATTGACGGCCACCGGGCCGCTATTTGTCAATCAATTAACCGCCTTTGAGGCGTCTATCGAGCTGATCTTTGAGGTTCGCAGGAACCCCTTTAATCATGATGGTGTCAGAGATAGGGTCGTACATGACTCGCTCACCCAAGTGCGCGCCATCGAAGCTTAAGGTAACGCCGCCACCGGTACCGGAAAACTTCTTCAACTGTCTTAAGGTTGGCTTATCACCAGGGAACTCATCTTCTAATTCATATTCACCACTTTGGGCGAAATCATAGAAAGAGTCCATGCCGCTATCGGCAAGTTCATCAGCCAGATCTTTAATCTCGATATCGGCACCGATATCACAACGCTCGGTGCAATAGTCGAATACTTTTTCACGACACTGTTGACGTTCGTCTTTGGTCAGTTCGCTACCCGCTACAAAATCTTCAACTGCATTCATCAGCTGTTTGTTCTGCGCCTTAGTATTAACCCCTTCCACACACCCCATAAAGTCGAGGAAAAAGTCGGCGACTTTGCGTCCCGCTCGCCCACGAATAAATGAGATATATTTATGAGAGTCGCTATCGGCCTGCCACTCGGTCAGATCGATTCTGGCCGCAAGTTGCACATTATTCAGATCCAGATGAGTATTTTGAGACAGTTCCATATCATCTAATACCGTCATTGACGATTTAGCATTAAGCAGTGAAACATAAAGATAGTCGCTCGTCATATGAGTATAGCAAGACATCAACAAGAAACCGCCTTGGCTAAAATCATATTTTGCGAGCTCCTCTTGCAGGAGTTTCCCTGCAAGACCTGAAAACTCGACAAAACCTAATTCACCATTACGGTATTCAGTCAGTGCCTGTTCAAACTTAGGGTTAGCCTCACCGTCTTCACCATGAGTACCAAAGTGACCAAAACCTTTACCCGCTTTGGTGGTATAAGTTTGGTGAAGTTCCTCGAGCATGGCTTCAACGGCTTCGCTGTTAAGAAGCGGCTGTGGACGCAATCGACAGCTTAACTGTCCTTCACGATCTTGTGAAATCGCGTGAATAATTGCTTGTTCGACGTTAATACTCATAAGCCTCGATAAAAAATAGTGATTGAGTAGCCGATAGCTGTGTTCACTATCGTTGGCAAAAGCCTGACACCTTTAACCCTTGTCAAAAAAACCTTGGCAAAACAGGTTAATGACATAAGAGACTCCGGCTACATAAAATGGAGTTAGCTGCAGACGAGGAAAAGACCGGTCCACAAACATAAAATTTGTGCCTATATTGCCCCAATTGAGATAGCGCTTCAAGGGCAAGATCCCGGATGTATTAACTCGAATACTAATTGAATACCAATTGAATACCGGCCCTCGTTGGTCAGCGCATATACTCTGCGTATTGATATCGAGATCCTTTGAAAATTCGGTTATCATAGGCCCCAAATATCTTTCAAAGCGAAACAGTTTTAAATATGGCTATCCAATCTAAATATTCAAACACACAAGTTGAATCAATTATCGCCGAAGTCAGCGCCGTACTTGATAAGCACCAGGCACCTACCGACTTAAGACTCATGGTTCTTGGCAACTGCGTCACCGATCTTTTGACTCGCAAAGTTCCTCAGGAAGCGAGAGCCGACGTTGCAGAACAATTTTCTAAGGCGCTGGCGCAATCAGTTAAAGGCTAATTCAGTCTTTACTGATTGAAAAACTAGCAAATCACAGTTAAAAACACTTAAGATACATAAGCATCTAAATCAGTAAGCGGAGCCACATGGTCAAGCGTAAAAAAGAGATGGTACGCGATCGCGTATCACGACTAGTTAGTTGGGGACATTGGTTTGCCTTCTTCAACGGCTTTCTCGCAATGATCGTGGGTATCCGCTATCTCGATAGCGTCGGCTATCCGGAAACCTTATTGGGCTGGAGTTATCTTGCTATCAGCACGATTGGCCATTTCAGCTTCTTAGCTTTTATCGTCTATCTGGTTCTGGTATTCCCGGTCACACTATTACTGCCTTACTCCAAAATATTACGAGGGTTTGCAGCAGTCGTTGCCACGCTCAGCCTGTGTATCTTACTCTATGACACCATCATATATGATGATTATGGGCTCCACCTGAGTCCCTTTGTATTTGATCTGGCCTGGGCCGATCTCAACGCATTGCTCCGTGGTACCTCCTATATTGTCACGCCTCTTGGGATCATCGCTTTAGAGCTCACCTTAGCCAACTTCCTTTGGAAACGAATCGAAAAAATTCATAAGGTAAATTGCGGTAACAAGGTGGTGGCATTCGTCGGTATCTGTTTTATCAGTAGTCACCTGATCCATATCTGGGCCGATGCCGCGAATATTACCGAGATCACTCAATTGGACGACGCCTATCCACTCTCCTACCCCGCCACTGCGCGCTCGTTTATGGAGAGCCATGGTATAGAGGGGAAAAACACGACGCGTCGAAGCTCAGATCTTAAAAGCAGCTTAAACTACCCGATAACACCATTGCAGTGTAAGGCTGAAACACAACCGAATATCTTATTGATCACCATTAACAATCTCAGAGCCGACATGGTCGACGCCAATACCATGCCTTACCTGACTCAATACGGTGAAAAAAATCAGGCATTTCATCAGCACTTAAGCGGTGGAACTCAATATGACAGCGGTATGTTCTCCATCCTCTATGGACTTCAGGGCAGCTACATCAATGCCGCCGGTCTAAACAATACGACCCCGGTATTAACGCAAATGCTCAAGCAACAGAACTATCAATTAGGCCTGTTCGCAACCCAGGAGTCAGAGTTACGCCCGAACACTATTTTCGATGACTTTGAACGTATCATAACGAAAACAAACGACAGTTATGCCGATGCAGATATTCAATCAGTGGAAGCGTTTCAGAGTTGGCAAGCGGCCCAGACAACGCCTTGGTTTGGGATGTTAAACTTACGTTCTCCTGAAACCTACGACACTCCGGTAGGCTTCTTAGGCATAGAAACCGTCAAGGCCGATAAGAAATTGAAACCTGCTCAACGGGTATTATTCAATCAATACAGGCAGTCATTGAACTTCATCGATCTGAAGCTGAAAGAAGTCCTCGAAGCCACCTCAGAAGATACATTAGTCATCATCACCGGGGTTAGCGGCAAGCTATTCACAAGTAACCCCGATGAGGCTCGAAGCAATTTGTCTCCGGCCAACGTTCAAGTGCCTATGATCATTCATTGGCCTGGGCAAGCAGCGACAAAACATGTTAACTATCGCACCAGCCATTACGGAATTGTGCCGACACTGATGACCCAAGTACTTGGCTGCACCAATGCGGCGACAGATTACAGCGCGGGTCGAAGCTTACTCGAGCCGGATACCGAATCCTGGGTTTACATCGGCGATAGCCGTATCTTTGGTATCTACCAGAAATCAGAGATCACCGTTATCGACAGGCACGGGCAATACCGTATCTATGATGAAAACTTCGATAAGCGACTGCGCAAGAAAATGAGTGCGCCCGAACTTGTCGAAGTGATGCGCGAAGGCCGCAGGATGTATCATCATTAGTCGAATCTTCATTCACTGAGCCACCAGCATTATCTTATGCTGCTGCCTTAGTGTGCATGACTGTGAAATTTACGACTAGATTTTACGGCTAAGGGCAAACGCTCATCGCGGCATAAATCGCCGGAAATAAATAATAAGTATACAAACTAAGCAATTAAATCGAGTCACTCTACTAAGGGCTTGCAGAAGCCTAAGTGAATTGGTAAAGTTCTGCCTCAACTAAACAGCCCCCAACTAAAACTGTTTAGAGGCAATTTAAAATTGCGAATTCGGGATATGGCCTAGTCCGGTAAGGCGCTTGTCTGGGGGACAAGAGATCGCAGGTTCAAATCCTGCTATCCCGACCACATTCTAAAAAGGCAGAACTCGAAAGAGTTCTGCCTTTTTGCTTTTTGGCTTTAAATTCGCATATGTCACGTAAGTACAGCTGGCATCCCCTGCTAAGCAAAGCCTTTCCCACTATTTGTCTGTACCATAAATTGAGGTGCAGACAGGTCATATCCTAAAAACAACAAAAACGTTTACTTTTTGCTCGCCGCCTCATACTATTCATCCCACTAAGTGCCTACTTATCCAAAGACTGGCGCTTCAATTTCCTACTCTTCACTACCGGAGTCTTCGCCTCGATGAACAGCTAACCTTTCCATCTTAATTATTTTTTGTGGAACCCCAGGGTTATACCAGTCGGTATAAAGGTGTGGTCACTCAGCGAGAATTTAGCGCTTGTGAGGCAAGGCAACGAGTGAGGAACATAGTTATTCTACGTTTAAGCTCGTTAACGCAGTATCGGAAGTGCTAAAACTCGCCTTTCAGGAGGTTTTTTGGCAGCCTACTTCTGTGTTGAATGAGTTCAAAAGGGATCACCATTCCCTCACTCTTTCGCCTTGAATTATGCAGCCAAAAACAACTCTGAGTTGACCACTGTCTTATACCGATTGGTATTAAAAGGCGCAGCTCAAGTATCTCTATTGTCTGTAACAGAATAAATCTGCTTAAAGATTAATTCTGTTAAAAGACACTTTTGCTAGAATATATTTTTTACTAGAAGATGCTTTTTACTAAATGATATTTCGGCTGAAATAGCGAGTTAACCTCGAACGAGTTTAACTTATGCCGACTGGTATTATGCTAACCGTGCCCTGCTTCCATCTTTATCAACTGGTTTCAGGAGGCACTATGCCGATATTACATGCTCATCGAGTATCGTTTAGGTTAAACACAGGAGAGAGTCTGTTCAGTGAACTCTCATTTTCCATTGATTCTAAATTAACAGCCCTTGTCGGCCGCAATGGCGCTGGGAAGTCGGTCCTGGCATCAATATTGGCGGGAGAATGCCAGCCGGATTTAGGCTCGGTCTCATGCCGCGCTAATTTAGGCTACTTCAGGCAACAAGAGCCAAATAGAAACAAACTGCAAAGTGTCGCACAATTTATGGAGGTCGAGCATCAACTGCTTGCACTAGACAGAGTTGAGCAAGGCCAAGCCTCCTTAGAGGATATCGACACCATAGGCGATAACTGGCATATCAGAGAGACGTTAGAGAGCCAGCTTCTTGCTATCAATTTAAATCACACTCTTCACTGCCCTTGCGCTCAATTAAGTGGTGGAGAGATGGCTAAGTTACGCCTGCAAAAACTGTTTAATTCAGATGCCGATCTACTTATTTTAGATGAGCCCTCGAACCACCTGGATAACCAAGGAAAAAGCTGGCTCATTGAGCAGATACAAGGATCAACTGCACAGATACTCATCATCAGCCATGACCGTGAAATACTTAACTACGTCGAAGTTATATATGAGTTAAATACCTTAGGCCTAACTCAACACAGTGGTAACTACACCAGTTATGAAGCTCAAAAGCGCTCCCGGTTAAATGCCATAGACCGCAAACTTGCCAACGAAAAACTCAAGCATAAGCAGATCCGACAGCAAGCTCAAATGAGTCATGAAAAAGCACAAAAGAGAGCCGCAAGTGGTACAAGATTAAGAAGGTCCGGTAGTCAGGCTAAGGTGTTACTCAATACCATGCGTGACAGAGCCGAGCAGTCAGCTTCCACCAGAGCGACCCAGAGGGATAATCAACTCAGTCAGAATGCCGCAACTCTAGCTGAATTAACTCAGCAAAGAGAAACGTTAAAACCCCAAACATTACACTTGAACTCTGTCATAGAGAAGCAACATCTCCAGCTCCGTGTCGAGGAACTAACCCTGCCATATAACAGTATAAACCCATTAAACTTTTTATTGTCTACAGGGGATAAACTCCACCTGTCAGGTAATAATGGCACGGGGAAGTCGACCCTGATTAAGGTATTATTAGGCGAGCTTGCGCCTGCAACGGGTCTGGTTTACCGAAACACGCCCCTCTTTTATCTGGACCAATATTTTGACCTGCTAAAATCAGATCTATCACTGTTAGAAAATATCAGCCACTACTGTCCGGCTCTCGACGAATATCAGTCACGAACCTTACTTGCAGGGATAGGATTCAAGGCGCAGAGTGTTCATCGAAATGTACATCTTCTTAGTGGTGGAGAAAAGATGAAGCTCTGTATCTTGATTGTCACTAATCAAACTCCTCTTCCCTTACTCTTGCTCGATGAGCCCGACAATCATCTGGATATCGCTTCGAAACAACTACTCGCTACCGCACTTAATCAGTATCCGGGCAGCTTTATCTTGGTCAGTCACGATAAAGCGTTTATTAAAGAGTCTGGTGTCACCTGCATCCAAGCACTTTCAAACTAAATATTCTCAAGCGTTGAACCGGATAAGCCGTGGTTAGGAATTGAGAGGTAAGAGTTGCGAGAGGCGTATTAGATGATTTCGAAGGAGATATACAGAGCGGTCGCGAGGTTTGGTGCACAAAACAGCTGTATTTGAGTAAGGGTGGATTGGTATCTGGCTAACTTCATGATATTTTGTCTGCCACTGAATTTTTCGAGATCTTTATCATGCCTAAGGCTAGTGAAGTAAAAAAGAATACCGCAATCGATTTTAACAATAATGTTTATCTCATCAGAGATATTGAACGTTCTGTGCCTCAGGGTCGCTCAGGTGGCAGCTTATATCGTATGCGTATGTACGATGTAGCAACCGGGTCGAAACTCGATCATACTTTCAAAGCCGATGAGATGATCAATCTGGCAGACCTAAGCCGCCACGAAGTGAGCTTCTCCTATATCGATGGCGATGAGTATGTTTTCATGGATATAGTGGACTATACCCCATACCACTTCAATAAAGACTCGATTTCAGAAGAGCTTCTGTTTATCACTGAGGAGACTCAAGGGCTGCAAGTACTTACCGTCGATGGGACACCTGTGGCTATCGAGCTACCCGCTAACGTCGAGCTGGTCATCGTAGAGACTGACCCCTCTATTAAGGGCGCCTCTGCCAGTGCACGCACTAAGCCAGCCACCCTCTCTACCGGTCTTACGGTACAAGTTCCTGAGTATATTGCAAACGGTGAGAAGATTAAGATCAATACGGCAGAACATAAATTTATGAGTCGTGCAGACTCTAAATAAACTGAAAATGCCCTGAGCCTTTATTAAGCTGCCGGCTTCACCAAGCGGCGGCTTAGAGCAAGCAGCAAACCCTCTTCTGTGATTGAAAACCTCTAAAGCCTTTAGCTCAATTGGTACAGTTCAGCTATATCAACACACGCTCTCGTAGAGCATCGAGCTAACAACGGCCTACTTTTCAAACCAAAACACCCAGCTTGTTACATTTATGTTGAGAAAACTGCCTTTACCCGCTAGCATCTATAGTAGCCATTATCTTAATAATTATAAGGCTTTATGCGCAGAATCAATCGGCAACATTTAAAATTATCTCTGGTGCTGGGCCTGATGGGTCTATTGGCGAACCTTATCCCAATTCCCCTATTCGGCAATGTTCAACTTATTTTCGGTAATATCGTTGTCGTGATCACGGCAATTTTGCTCGGTCCCTGGTTCGCCCTACTCACCGCAACTCTTTGTGCTATAGGTCTTTTTATCACCTGGGGGAGTTGGCATGTATTCATACTATTTGGCCTCGAGGCAATCTGGCTGGGATATGCGCGCAGAAAAGATATTTACGCCCTTTATGCTGATATAGGTTATTGGCTACTTATCGGCATGCCACTTTTTTACGCTTATATTCTCCTCTTCTCCAGTCAGCCCGAGAGTCACATATCATTTGTCACGCTAAAACAAGGTGTCAACGGCTTGATTTACGCCGCACTTGGCTCAATGCTGGTCACCATTTTTTCTTCGTTTTGGAATTTAAAGGGCAAGGTAAAAGATCAAAAGCGCAGAACCTTTAATGCTCAGCTGACCTATAGCTTCACCTTAGTGCTCACCATATCTCTGTTGGGTTCGACTTTAATATTCAATCATCAGGTGATAGAGAAGCAACAAGTCAGGCTTGACGAAACTCTACAGAGCTCGGCGACAAACCTGGGACTGAATACTGAAGTATTCATTGAGACTCACAAGAAGGCGATAGATAATGCGGCCAGATGGCTCAGCCTGTCCCAAGCAGATATTCAGAGTTGGCAAAATCGACTTTCGAAACTACATCAAAGTTATCCGGGCTTCATCACTATGCTGGTAACCGATGCAGATGCAAAAATCATTGCAGCGAGCCCCTTCTCTCGCCTTAATCGTGATAAAGAAAACACAGACAATTTAACGGTTAAAGATCGGCATTATTTTCAAGAGGCATTTTTCAATCAGATAACCTACGTCTCGCCGGTATTCTTAGGTCGGGGGTTTGGCAAGGATCCTATTGTGGCAGTCAGTGCACCTATTTATCACAAGGACAATGCCAGTCAGCCTACAGGGATTATTGAAGGCTCTTTGAACCTGAAGACTTTTGCTGATATCGATAAAAAAAGCACGGGTACCCATCACCAATCGATGATCATCGTTGATGAAAATTACCGTGTCATCTACGCATCTGCAGCCCTTAATCTCGCCCCACTATCACAATTCACCTGGGTAGAGAGCGGTAAAAAGTATAAAACCAGTTTAGATATGCTTAACCTGCACGATATAGATAATCCAAACCCAGAGTTTGTCTATTCCAGCTATACACTCAACAACAACTGGCAACTCTATGTCGTTCAGCCCTTCGCACCACTATTGAAAACAGTCGAAACTCAGTACCTGACAACGTTTGCCATCTTGATTTTTTCACTCATTATTACCGTCGTGCTTACCAGAGCCATTAGTCAAAGATTAACGACCCCCTTGACCGCCCTGGCCAATAAATTTGCAGAAAAGGGGTATCAGGATCCAGCCTCCTATAATATCGATCAAGAGTCACCCCGGGAGTTTTTGACCCTTTATCAAAGTATCCGCCAGAGCAAACAGCAACTGATCCGCCATCAACTTGAACTCGAGGAGAAGGTCGCGATAAGGACATTTGAGCTTGAAAAGGCCAATGATAAACTCCAATCACTTGTGGAAAAAGACGAGTTAACCGACCTGTATAATCGCCGCTACGCCGAAGCCAAGTTTCGCTCTATACAGGAGTTTTGTCACAGAAGTGATGAAGCTATGGCGCTAGCGATACTCGATATCGATAACTTCAAAACCATCAACGACACCTATGGACATCAAGGTGGAGATGAATGCTTACGTGTCATCGCGAAAAGTATGAAGCAATTTTTCAAGCGAGATACCGATGTCACAGCCAGATACGGTGGTGAGGAGTTTCTGATCATCCTACCTCTGTGTAATGTCTTGATGATTGAAGATCACCTCAATGAATTCAGGTGTAAGATAAAAGATCTGGAAATAGTTAATCCACATGATGACAGGCCCATCACCATGACGGTCAGCATCGGCGCCATTGTGACCAATGCGACCTACAGCGAGTCGCTTGAAACCTGGTTTAAGGAAGCCGATCTGAATTTATATAAGGCTAAGAACCAGGGAAGAGATAGGGTCATAGTTTCAATTCCCGGTTCCCGGCAACTGTCGTAGTTAATGTTCTACGACTTAACGGGGTAAAACAAATTCATCGAGCCGTTCAATGATGTATGGGAAAAAAGGGTTCCATTTCTGTCTTAATATCTCATCGGCAGATACATTAAGCACCCCTCTCTCCCCTCTCGATGCGGCAGCACCAATTTGAACACGATCGACAAAATGCACACCTTCCGGACCATAGAGGCTGTCCTCCATAGGATATGGCAATGCAACATGGGAGAGAGAATAGACATTTCTTGGCCACCACTGTGTTAGCACTGTGCTCGTGGGGAGACGATTAGAGGAGTAACTTGTCGCCTTTACCCGGCTTAACCTTTCATCTGAATCGTTAAGGTTTTCTATCAAGGTATACTTAAATTTAAGGTCTCGGTCTGTTATCAGCTCATTCATTGCAGATAAGGGATCTGTGGGGATCAAGCTCATATTCACCTGGGTTCGATTGATATCGAACATCACTAACTCATGCCCGTTGGCGGGTAGCCTCAGGTAGAGATCTGACAGAACGGCTCGACTCGAGACAGTCGCATCGGTAATGGACTGAAACGATATAATTGGGGATAAAGACGACAAATCTTTCATGGCGAAGCTCCCCATAATCGCTTGATTACGCTCGGCTAACTGATACACCACATCGCCGGCATTCACCGCAAATGAATTATATTTAAAAGGGTCATATTCTGTTTGAATGCTATTCCAGCTAAGTTTTTCTAAACCTAGCAGCTCTCCTAAGCGTGCTTGCCACTTGGCCCCGGCCGCTACCGGAGGTAAACCGATTGCCGGTGAGATAAATATCATTCCGGCATAATCCATCTTTTGTTTATTAACCAGCCGCTCCAGCTCATGGTTAAGTGCTAAAGCTGCCCCGGTCGAAAATCCTACCACATACAAGGGACGCCCCTTCAACAGATCTCGCATGTGCTGCGTCGCAAGTGACACCGCCGATGCCATATCCTGCCATTCAAGTCCCACCAGCCCGGACGGTATGGTGCCATGACCCGGCAACCTCAAACCAAGAACATGGGCCTTTCCCTTAAAGTGCCGGGCAACATGAGATAACGCATAGGGAGAATCTGACATACCATGAAGCAATAGGACGCCAAACCCGGCCTCTTCCTGTGGCCATTCATAAGTTCGATTCCAATCACCTCGCCACTTGTGCGGGTCGGCTAAACTGCCTCTGACATATCGATTTAATATCGAATGGTTTGACCCCTTCGTTTGACTATAGATCTCACTCTCAAGCTCCTCAAAGAGTTGATTCTCGAGTAGCTGATACTCACCGAACTCTTTTAGCTCAAGTCCTCTTTCATATTCAGAACTCAATTCTACGGTATGCCACACGTCGAGTTCTGGTCTGGAATTCAACATCCAAACCCCTAGCGCAAGCAGCGCAAGGCCGATGCCCAATGAGGCATAAAATAGCGCCATGATGAGATGTTTAGTGGAACCGATAACGATCGTTTTCATTGCTCTCCTTGAGCCCGCTATTTAAATCCAGAGTGAACTAAATGCAGAGTGAACTAAATCCGCAGTGAACAAAACCTATATCTTCGTATAATTCTAATTGGTATAAGTTACACGCTTTGAGTATCTTATACCAAACTCCCATCATGTATCAGGCCTGATAATGTGCGTTAGCTCCACCATAAAAAGCTTAGGTTCCCCAGGGGCAAAGTTTTGCTTCTATTTACCCTCAGCTCCGATTATCCCTGAAAACTGGCACCACGGTGCACCCGATGCCGTATCACAGATTATCGAGACCAATGGCAATCACTGGAGAAAAATTCTCACCATCATGGCAAAAATTACCGCACCCGATGATAATTGGAAGATATATCGGGATACACAACTGCTTAAACGAGATGAGCAGATCTTAATCGATAACTTAAAATTATCTTCTCACGCCGAGTGGCACTTCATCGTCGGCGGCGTTTCGCAGAAACAGCTGGAGTCAGAGACGAACGAGCAGGCGTTTAGCACGCTCGATAACGCAGGGAAACTGTTATCCGATGGCAGTCAAATATTCAAAGTCCCTTACTTAGATTATCGACAATATCCCAATAAACTCATAAAGCTGACCCGTGAACAGTTATCCCAATCACTATAACAATAAAAAAAGGCGCTAACTGCGCCTTCATTTAACAACGACCCGACCGAGCGTCTTTAGTCGTAGATAGTAGGGATAGGCTCACGCTTATGTTGTGTCGCTTTGTAGATCCCGATGAGCTTGTCATCTACGGCTGAGTCGACCTGTTTGCCCTCTAAGAAGTCATCAATCTGATCGTAGGTGAGTCCCAGAGCGACTTCATCCTCCAGTTGAGGCTGATCTTCTTCCAGATCTGCCGTTGGCGCCTTGTGCACTAACACCTCTGGCGCGCCCAGAAATGCTGCCAGTTGACGAACCTGACGCTTATTCAAGCCAAACAGGGGAGCCAAATCACAGGCACCGTCACCCCACTTGGTATAAAAGCCGGTAATATTTTCGGCGCTGTGATCCGTACCGACAACCAGGCCACCGGTCAGGCCGGCAATTTCGTATTGGGCAATCATTCGCATCCGGGCTTTGACATTACCTTTTACAAAATCAACATTTCCGTTATCCAGACATTCAATACCGGCGTCTTTCAGGCCCGCTAAAGTCTGCTGATGTACACCAACTACGCCATCATGGATATTAACGGTCACTTGCTTGGAGGGAGAGATAAACTGACACGCCAATTGCGCTTCATCTTCATCTTTTTGCACATGATAAGGTAATCGTACCGCAATAAACTGGTATTGCTCACTCTCAGATTCTTTATTCAATGAATGAACGGCTAACTGGCACAATCGACCTGCAAGAGAGGAATCTACACCGCCACTGATCCCAAGCACTAACGTTCGGGTATAAGACTCTTTCAACTTGGACTTAATAAAAGCAACGCGTCTTTGTACCTCATATTCAGGTTCTATAGCAGGTTGCACTTTCATTTCACGTAAAATCAGTCCTTTCACAGGCAGAGCTCCAATCAGGTTTTCAAAATAGCCAGTCAGATATTATGAGCTATTTAATAATGAAATACACGGTTATCTGCCCGGGTTTAAATCGCCGCTGCAATAATTTACTAGATGGCCGTCTTAGGCTAACGTTAGAATGTGGTATTAATCGAACTCAATTGAACATTATGCACAAAGAGAGTATTCAATATTGGCATAACCCTGCACTATCAGGGGTAGAGCTGACCCGAGCCAACTTTAAGCAATTTGAGTTCGACAGGCATGTACATCTAGATTATCACATAGGTGTAGTTTCAAGCGGTTGCCAGCAATATACCCATAGAGGCAGGGCTTATCATTTGGGACCGGGATTGATATCAACACTCAACCCAGACGAAACCCATAATGGTCAAAGCTATAGCTCTGAAGGCTACCAAGTCCATGTGATGTCTGTGCCATATCACTATGTGTCTCAAATAAGCCAGGAGATGAGTCAAGCGGAAGGCTTTTTTCATAACCCCTTAATCAATGATACTCACCTATATCAGGCATTTTTAAAGCTTCATATGATGTTAACTCAACATCAAAGTAATCTCAGTAGTCTGCAGTTGGAGACCAGCATGATGGCCTTTACCACAGAGCTTTTTCTACGCCATGGTAATGTACCGGAACAAATCACAGACAAACATAACGGCCTATCTCAGTCCCAAATCAAAGAGGTCATGGCGATGTTTCATGACGACCCGGGTCAGGAGTTTCTCCTCGAAACACTGGCCAGCAGTGTCGGATTAAGTAAATTTCAGTTTTTAAGGAAGTTTAAGCAATCGATAGGTATGACACCCCACGCTTATCTCAAGAGGGTGCGACTCGAATATGCCAAAAAGGCTTTGATTAATGGTGAACATGTCGCAGATATTGCACATAAGGTAGGCTTCTTTGACCAGAGCCATCTCAATAAAGCCTTTAAGCAAGCCTATTTAATCACCCCCGCTAATTTTCAGCGGCGAGTGGTTTAATCTAGCGTCTTAAACTCCTCAAACCGAAAATGGCTTAATGCTCAACGCAATTTTGTCCTATCAAGACGTATCGTGCCACGGCATGATGATGACAATAATCACTTTATGGATAGTTTAATGGATCTTAGTTTACTTGTGTCACTTGCCGTCATTCATAGCGTCGCTTTGGCAAGTCCGGGCCCCGATTTTGCTCTCGTCGTCAAAATGGCCAGTCAGGAAAAAAGAGTGACAGCCGTTGCATCCGCTATCGGTATTTCAGTGGCAATTTTACTGCATACCCTGCTGAGCTTGACCGGAGTCAGCCTGGTGATTAAAAGCTCAAATACTTTATTTATTATTGTACAGGTGGCGGGGGCAAGCTATCTGGGCTGGATGGGAATAAATGCCATCATCAGTACCCTTCAGAATTTTAAATCACGACACATTGATAAAGAAACACCGCTAATATTCAACCAGTTAACACCAAGACAAGGTTTTATGCAGGGCTTATACACTAACCTGCTAAACCCCAAGGCCATGGTATTCTTCATTACTCTGTTCTCAGCCATGATAACTCCTGAGGTAAACCTGGCGACTAAGGTTTGCGCAGCAATAACTTTACTCGTTTTATCATTAATCTGGTTCGTCTTTATCGCATTAGTACTGTCTAAACCCTCCATACAAGAGAAGATCCGCAAGGCCACGCCAGTCATCAATCTGCTCACAGGGATCCTATTTTTCAGCGTGGCGTTAATTATTGTGTCCGGACTGCTCTGAGTCACACGTTAATCGAGAGCTTGCTGGCACGCCTCTATCCAATGGAGATCATCAATCAAGAAACGCGGCTTTAAAGAAGCCGAGCAGGTTAATATTAAATTCCTCCGGCTTAATGCAGCGATCGATCTGATCTTTATATTTTGAGCGACTCAAGTCCATCTCTTCCATTGCAATGGCTTGTTTTAATCGTGTGTTATAGAACACACGAACATAGGGGTGTAGTGGCTTCTTCTTGTTTAATCGGCTAATCAGACCAAGCTTGCCACTGTTAAGCTCGACGAGTGTACCTACTGGGTAGACGCCTAAACATTGAATAAATTGCTCAACCAGCGCATCGTCGTAACATGTAGGAGACTCTTTAATCAGGTTTTTAAATGCGGTGATCGGATGAAGCCCAGTTCTATACACCCGCTCGGCTGTCATGGCATCGTAACTGTCTACGATTGCCATCATGCGCCCATACTTTGAAATTGAGTCGGCGCTTAATTGTAATGGGTAGCCACTGCCGTCGATTCGCTCATGGTGCTCCTTTATCATACTCATCACCATATGGGAGATATGTGGCGTTTCTTGTAAAATATTAACGCCGAGAGACACATGGTTCTTGATGATCTCATATTCCGGTGATGTGAGTTTACCCGGTTTATTGAGGATCTCATCGGGGATCATCACCTTACCGATATCATGCAGGAAAGCGCCCAGGGCGAGTTGTTCAATCGTCGCTCTATCGACATCCAAATGCTTGGCAAAAATCGTCATTAAGATAGAAGCATTCAGCGAATGCTCGACCAAGTACTCATCCTTAATCCTTAGACGAGATAAACAGGATAGTGCATCTTGGTTTCTGAATATTGAATCGACAATAGCATTAGTGCTTTCCTCTATTGCTTCCACATCGATCACCTTGCCTTCGGTGATGGCGTGAATCATCTTCAGCTGTAAATCCTTCGCATTGTTATAGAGTTTACTCGCCGCTTTCATCTCCTGTTCGAGCGAAACATCAGGTTTTTCCCTGCTCTTATCCAACGCACTCGCACCGATATCCGGCAATACTTTGTCTATTGTTTCGGTTCTCTTTTCTCTGGAGGGATCGACAACTACATGGGATATCCCCGATTGGATCAGTTGATTAATACCAGCAACATTAAGCACATACCCTTCAGATTTAACACTTAGACTGCCATTCTCGCTCGAGATTGATACGACATACATACCCGGTTTCAGCTTGGCTATGGGGATCTCCAGTTCATGATGTTCCGAGTCAGACTTTCTACCTTGTGACATATCAATACTCTCAGGAAAATTCAGGATTTAAGACGTTGGATGAGCAGGCAATACTTGAGTAGAAGTATAGTCAGCATCATTGAGTTATGAGGATATTATTGAGGCTTAAAAGGGTCCAACCGGAATTAAGGCGCAGGTTTATCACAGGAGCATAGACGGGAATCCGATTACACCATCAGATATAACCGAATTTCCCCTCTTTGCTGCAATATATCTACACCAAATGATACTTCTCTAGCCGATACAGGAATGCCTTGTAACTTAACCCCAAAAATTTAGCGGCCTTAGTTCGGTTGCCTTGATGTCTGTTCATCGCTTGTTCGAGGCAGTCTTTCTCAAATGTCTCCCACTCGATTCCGGTTTCAGGTAGTGAAAACTGACTGGTGTTAATAGGTTTGGGCTGGCGACTCAACTCTTCGACCATCTCCTCTTCGTCACCGAGAAGGACGAAGCGTTCGATACGGTTGGCTAGCTCCCTGACATTACCGGGCCAGGAGTAATCGAGTAATTGTTTCATGGTTGCAGCGGATAATTTAGGGGCATCCATCTTATATTGACTGCTATTGAGTGTGAGGAAGTGTTCGACCAGCCTGCCTATATCTTCCTGCCTCTCCCGTAGAGGTGGCATATGGATCGGCACCACATTCAATCGATAATAGAGGTCTTCTCTAAAACGCCCCTCTTTCACCTCCTGTTGCAGATCTCTGTGAGTCGCAGCGATAACTCTGACATCCAGCTTTATCTCCCCATTTTGCCCCAAACGACTGATGACCCCCTCTTGCAGGAATCTGAGCAAATTTGTCTGTTGCAGTAACGGCAGCTCACCTATCTCATCGAGAAAGACAGTTCCGCCATCGGCGGCCTCAAGCTTACCTATCTTCAATGCTGTAGCACCGGTAAATGCCCCCTTTTCAGCACCAAACAGCTCGGCTTCGGCCAGCGACTCCGGAATAGCACCACAGTTAATCGCAATAAAAGGTTTATGCTTTCGCTGTGAAAGCTGATATAAAGCCCGCGCCGCGAGCTCTTTTCCCGTCCCACTCTCGCCGCCGATAAGCACAGTTGCATCGGTGGCACTGACGCGCTGAACCCGGGTGTAAACCTTCTGCATACAGGGCGCTTTCCCAACTAACCCCACCAGCTCCTGTTGTTGGGACAGTTCGGAGGCCAGCCTGCGGTTTTGTTTTTTCAAGACTAATGATTTGGCCACCTTGTCGATGGCTAATAACAGGGACTGTCTTTGATAGGGTTTAGCCAGGTAGTCATCGGCCCCCGCCTGCATGGCATCGACGGCATGAGTTATCGTGCCGTAGGCTGTCGCTATGATAAAGCCCATGTCCGGATGCTCGCGGCGGACGTAGGTAAGCAGATCCATGCCACTGAGTTGTCCTAATTTCCAATCGGAAAAGACCAGATCCGGAATATCCGATTTAATCATCACAATAGCCTCTTCGACGCTCTCAGCACTACTGGTTTGATAACCATTTGCTGACAACATCTTGGTTATCAGGCTTCGTTGATCGGGCTCGTCTTCTACGACTAGAATTTTAAGTGGCTGCTGTTTCATTTTAATTTCTCATCATTACTGATATTAGCACTCGGTCGTTTGAAGCTTATCGTCACTATCGTGCCCCCATCGGGATTATCATCAAACACTAAGTTGCCACCGTAATGGCCCTTAAGCAGACGCTCCGCAATGTATATTCCCATCCCGGTGCCTTCAGCTTTAGTGGTGACATGTGGCTGAGACAAACGCTCACGGACCTCAGGGAGGATCCCACTACCTGTATCGGTGACGATGACATGATAAGCCTCTTCATCTACTTTTATTTCGATACTGACATCGCCCTCGTCAGGTGTCGCTTCCACAGCGTTAATGATAACGGCGTGCATGATACTTCGTAACTCAGATTCTGCGCCAAGCACACTGATACCGGCATCATCACAGTCGAAACTGATCGCAGGCTTAGATCCGTTGATGGACAGTTCCAGTAAGATATCCTGAATGATGGCAGTCAAAGGCACCGAGCCGTTCCTGTTCACCTCGTTACTCGATAAGGTCAATAGCGATTGAATGCTCTTATCCATCATGGATATCTTTTGTTGGATTTTCAGTATCAGCTGAGCTCGCTCTTCACAAGTGTCGGCTAAAACCACCCCGTCAGACAGTAAACCTACTGTGTGTAACGGGTTTCTCAGGCTGTGGGCAATACCACGGGTCACCTCTCCCAGTTCAGCCAACTGCTGCTGCTGACTCATTAGCTGCTCTTTTTCACTGAGTAGTGACAGCTTTCGACTCATGGCATTGAATCCGGCTAAAATCTGTTTCAGCTCCTGCACGCCCTCCTCTTTAAGCTGATAACCCAGCTCCCCCTCCCCGAGTTTTTGGTGCCCTACGGCAAGCTTTGAAAGTGGAGCACTGACGTAATGACTCAGAAGATATGCGAGCATCAAGGCGACTATCGATGTCACCAGAATAAGCAGCAACATTGAATCATTGAAGCGTTCGAGTTCGGTATTTGTCCTCTCGTTAGAGAGATTAAAGTCATTTTTGAGGGTAAGCGAGACATCCTTGCCGCCTTCAAGGATAGCGATGCTGCCGCTATCTAACCAATTGTCAGTCTGAATTTCGACATCTCTGACCGCTTCATGCAATCGTTCCCTATATTCTCTGGCGGCCTGCTTGCGGATAGCTATTTTGTTTTGTCGCTCGGCTTTCTCCATTTCACGACCGTACTCAGCCATCGCTTGCAGGTGTTCTTTTAGTTCAGCCTGCTTTTCCGACATTTCCCGTCGATATACCTCTCTGACCTTTGGAGGAGGATTGGGGGCGGTAAGCTCCTGTTCCATCTCGATGGACAGTTCATTGAGCTCAGCCTCTAACTCTTTCATATCTTCGGCAAATGAAAGCGCCGCGTCCTCAATTTCGGCTAACTGCTCAGCATCGAATTCGGACGGATATTCCACAAAAAATTCATTTTCATCACCCACATTATCAATCAATACCTTCACTAAATTTTGAGACAAAGCTTTAGAACGGTGGCTGAGCTCAGATTGAAGCTCCGACTTGAAATACTGTGAGATGAATAACTGACTTCCCGCCAGTAAGAGAATCAAAGCTCCAAAAAGTAAGAAAACGTAACGCTTTATCGACATGCAAACCTCAAAATAATTCAGGACTCTATCTGGCTATACAAAAATAATACCAAGCAGGCAACCCCCGCTATAGGGCGGCCTCTGTTATGAAAGTTATCATATTTTTAACAAAAATCCTCAAATGCGGAAATTAAATACCGATATGAGGGAGTAACATCCCCAAACAAGAATACAAAAACCAAGTAACCAACTGTTTGTTCTGACTTTAATCCAGTTGGCACACTCTTCGCTATAAGCATAGAAACAAAAAGGAAGAGAGCAACAACAGACAGAACGAACACGAATAGGCTAATACCGATTGATATCAGGGATTCCATAAAACCTAATCCGTTATTGAACACTTATCGCTCACTTAAAGGGATGCATTATGAAATTGACCAAACTCGCAACACTACTCACCTGTACCGGCCTGCTGGCATTTTCGCTTACTGCAGCACCGACAAACCTGAGATACATAGAATTTGAAGACAGTGAAACCCTCGCCCATGTCAATCAGGATGAAAATGAGATGACTCAGGTATCTGTTCAGGTGAATAATGAGAAGCATGAGTTCACGTTCACACCCGAAGAGTTGAAAGACTTTAACGTTATCGAGTCCCGGCTCGCTCCCCTGCCAGAGGAATCACGCATTAAACTGGCAAAACTATTGAGCCGGATGAATAAGGGCGGAGAACATAAATTTCACATCCTCCAAGCTTCCGAGCTAGATCCAAAACTTGAGAAAGAGCTTCAGGCTCTGGCAGTAAAAATGGAGAGCAAGGAAGCTGAATTAGAAAAAATTGCCATCAAGCTTAAGGCCAGAGCCGCCAAACTCGACCCCAAACTTGAAAAAAAACTCCAGGCACTGGCGATAAAAATGGAGGGTAAGGAAGCCGAAATGGAAAAAATTGCCATCAAATTAGAGGCCAAGGCCGCCGAGATGGAAGCACATGCCATAGAATTTGAAGCGCTGCAGGAGTTCCATGAAGAGGAGTTCGAAGTTGTTATCGAAGCACTCGAGCAACACGTAAGTGAGATAGTGTCTGACATCGATGATATTGATATCGATTTCGATGAAATAGGTTCCGACGGGAGTCACATCATTATTATCGGCGATGGCGACAAAGGGAAGCATGTCGAGCACCTGATAAAAGCCATCAAGCATAGCAAGTTAACAGATGAGGAGAAGCAAGCAATTAAAGAAGCACTAAATTAAAAATATGTGAACAAGGGTATAGATTAACACTTTGTCATTAACGTACTCTAGGTGCCATTAAAAATTGACTGGAAATCTGTATGTGGTGGCGTGTAACAATTATTACCTTGGCCTATCTACTTTTGGGTGCACACTTTATGCGCTATGGACAGGTCATTTTATGTGCCGCTTACGCTGCAGCACCTTTATTGCTCTTCTTCAAACATCCGATGATCACTAAGTTGCTGCAAATCGTCTTAGTGATCAGTGCAGTGTTAGTTTGGGGAATGAGCAGTTATAACTACATTCAGATGCGCATCACCATGGGCGAGCCTTGGTATCGATTAGCTGGCATCATGAGTGCGGTGACCCTGTTCACTTTGGCTGCGGCATTGTGTTGCAATGGAGTCATAACCAAGAGAGCCAAAGTAAACCCATACGGCTAACTCTGGCGGCTATCCGGGATAAACACCGGGGGCTGTCCCGGATAAAAGTTGCGTCTATTTCAGTTAAATAGTGTTAATACAGCTTGACCGACTTAGACGTACTCATCCTGCCTGTTAAGCCATGCAATTAAATCATGCGGTATTCAATACTAATGTTTACTACTAATGTTTACGACTAATGTTTACTACTTAGTCACGTACCTTGCCCTTTGCCGATAATTTAATTAACTGAACTTAAACCACTCTCCCGGGCACAGCTTATCTGAGTGCCTGTGTTTGCAATAAGTAATCGACGACTGATGATATCGACGACTATATTTAGCAATGCAGTGCATCCCATTAAAAATAGCGCCGAGCTGTATCGTATCTCGGAAAAACCACTGTCGATATAAAAGCCTAAACTTGCGATTCCCAGGATACCAAAAATGGCTGTTTCCCTTAGTATCACTTCGAAGCGATAGAACAGCAGTCCCATCAAATTTGGATAAATTTGCGGTAATACATCATAACAATAGCCATCGATTCGCCCATTATAATGGGGACTGACCTGTGTCGTGTCTGATTGTCTGACCGTGAGATAAGCAATTAATGCCCCGTTATGCAGCGCTAGCGCTAACATTGCAGGTAACATCGACGGCCCTAGCAACATCATAAACAGGAAGGCGAAGATATATTCCGGCACAGATCTTAAAACGAGGAGGCACAGATGAATCCCACTGGAAACAAGCTTTCCAGTCAGCAGGTTTGATGCCAGTCCCGCACCCACAACAGCAACACCATGAGCCATGGCCAAAGAGACCAGTGCTAACAATAGCGTCACTATCATGCCCGGAAAGGCTTGCTCCACCAAAAGGTTCTGGCTCCAATTCGATAGCGACTGCATGACTCCAAGATCGATTTGGGACCAGGTAGTCAGGTTCTGTAAGGCTGGAGGAAGCACATCTTGAGTGATGAAACGCCACAGCAGCGCTCCATCGACAGGCGGAATACTCGGTAGGGTGAACAATGCCGCGACAACGTAGACAGCAATCAATCTCGGACGACACCAGAGCGATATCGTACCTATCAATGCGATAAACAGTATCAAGAGTGCGGCTCCCTCGTGATAATGACCTTGCCTGAAAGCCGTTTCTAAATAGAAGCCCAACGTTGGCATGCCAATAAACCCAAGCACCGCACTACTTCTTAATGCACATTCGAAACGATAACGGATATAGGCCATGATTGGCACAAGAACGTGGCTGATCCGCCCGTAAAAATAACGGCTAACCTTGTCAGTACCGTAAGGTAAGGTTTGAACTGTCGTTTTTGGTGATTGCAGCAGGATATCGTGAAAAACACGCGCAAAGGTTGCGCCATAAGGCAACCCTATGGCAAGAATTCCCGTTACCGGAGATAGCCCAAAAATTTGAAGAAACAACAAGGCCCAAAATATCTCATGTATTGACCGAGTGATGGCACATAGCATGGCAACGAAACGGTTAGAATAGATGAGTGCCAGTGGAGCTCCCCATAACAGGCCAAATACGACACCGAGCAGCGCAAAACTCACCGTCTGCCACAAGGCTTCCAGCAGATATTCTGTTGCAAAAAAGTCAGGACGGAGAAAGCCTTCAGCCATCAGCCGTAATTCACTCCAGGGATCTAATGAGATGATCTCAGTATCTGCAAAATAGAAACACAGCGCCGCAATCAACCATAATGTGAAAGTTGTTTTCTGCCAGTAACCGATGAAAGGCAGAGACTTAAACATCACTTACTGCTAGAACATGACTTGCTGCTGTCAGTGGAATATCGCAATAGAAATCATCAACCATTTCAGAGGTTAACTCATCCTGCCTCGCATCCAAATGAAGTTGTCCCTGTTTTAAACCGATAATACGGTCGAAATGCTCTAAGGCTAATGACTTATCGTGGAGCACCATAATAACAGTGTTATGACGCTCAAATACCATGTCGAGTAGCCTTCTACTCATCAGAGGGTCTAAAGCGGAAAACGGCTCATCGCCAATAAATATATCTTTGCTTTGATACAAGGCTCTGGCCAGGGCGACCCTTTGTCTCTGACCACCAGAGAGCTCAGATAACTTCTTACTCACGGGGAAATCAAGCTCCAACTCCTGACAAAGTTGGGTCACTTCAGCCAATGGCTGCTTAAATGGCGAGACTAAGTTGAATAGGTTGTAGCTCCAATGATGTCTTGCAAGTGCCCCCATAAACACATTGTGATAGGTGCTTAGCCCCTCTACGAGCCCCTGTTTCTGAGAACTATAGGCGGCTTCACTTTTCAGGCACTGGTAAAGGTGACTCAAGAGTGTAGACTTACCGGCACCCGAGGTACCGATAATAGCCAGCTTTTCACCGGCCTTAATAGACAAAGAAAGCTGACGAATCGCCAGCTTGTCTTCATATTTGAGCGTTAAATTTTCAAACTTGAGCATAATGTACCGAGCATGACTAATCGATAAGACCGATAGCTTTCGCTACATTCTCAATTGGTTCATAATCTGCATTTTCAGCCGGAACGAATGAATGCCTTGGGAAACTTTTTAATAAGTCCGGGTCTTTCATTCCAATAAGTGCGGCTTCAATTTTCTTTTTAAAACCTGCACCGAATTGGTTATCGACACCCTCTCGTACGGTCCACTGGTAATCCGGGTATGCTGGGCTCTGCCAAATGACACTCACTTTTTCAAGATCGACCGTTCCATTTTCCACAGCGGTCTCCCACACCTTATAATTCACTGCACCGACCTGATAAGCACCGGCCTGAACTTGCGTAATAGTTCTACTATGGTCCCCGGAAAATCCGATACGTTTAAACACATCTTCAGACTTCTTGCCCAAATTCCTTTCGATAAAAAACTGAGGCATTAACCGACCGGATGTAGAGCTTTTTGAGCCGAAAGTAAAAGTTAAACCATTCAAATTAGGGAAATTATCTGATGGGAGCAGATCCGCAGATTTATGAGCAATGAAGTAACTTTTAAAAAATTGGTCTTCGTTACCTTGGGCAATCGCTGAAGAGCCTGGTACTAAACGACGTGCCTGGACACCTGACAAGCCACCAAACCATGCAAGTTGTACCTGATTATTTCTAAACGCAGTGACGGCTGCCGAATAGGACTTTACCGGCACATACTTCACTTCGACACCTAGCTCTTTCTCTAAATAAACTGCAACTTTTTCGAAACGCGTTCTAAGTTGGCTTTCATTTTCATCAGGAATGGCTGTAAAAGTAAATACGGCAGACAGAGCACTGGTAGAGAGCGTGCTGAGCAGCGCTAAACAGACCATTTGTAAAAGCCTCATGAAATGTTTCCTATTGGTAAAAAATTTTGCAGGATCTTAACTAAAAACCACCTACAAACATAGCCTTTTATGGTTTAAAGTGTGATGAATGCTGAACTCAACTACAGATCCCCAATATTTAAGTCAGCTTAGGTTAAGTTAACTTCAAGTAAAATAATGCATTGAACAAAAATTCATATCATCCTGAGCAAGTATCAGGAATGGTTTAACACAGTTGGCACAGAGTACTTATCTGAGTAAACTGAACTCAAGAATTATTAAGGCGTTTTAATTATGAGAATTTTGGTTGTTGAAGATGATCCCCTACTATCCCACCACCTTAAAGTTCAGCTGACAGAACTAGGTAACCAAGTACAGGTAGCCCTCACGGCCAAAGAGGGATTTTATCAAGCAACTAATTATCCCATAGACATCGCCATTGTTGATTTAGGCCTTCCAGATCAAGATGGGATCAGCCTAATTCAAAGTTTACGGGATGCCGGACTAAAAGCACCGGTATTGATCTTAACCGCCCGAGTTAACTGGCAAGATAAAGTCGAAGGTCTCAATGCCGGCGCAGATGACTATCTGGTGAAGCCATTCCAAAAAGAGGAGCTGGTCGCCAGGCTCGATGCACTAGTCAGACGTAGTGCCGGTTTCGTAAAACCCCAAATAACCAGCGGTGCGCTCGAGCTTGACCTCGCCGCTAAACAAGTCTCATTAAATAACGAACCCATGGAAGTCACAGCATTCGAATACTTAATTCTTGAATACTTAATGCGTCACTGTCATGAGGTCGTCGCTAAGCAGCGTCTACTCGATGTTATCTATGGCGATAAAGAGGGAGACCCGAATACTATTGAAGTAATGATCTCCAGACTGAGAAAGAAACTCACGAAAGGGGGGATTGAAAACCCGGTCGTCACTATTCGAGGTCAGGGCTATAAGTTTAACTTACCTTGCAGCTGATCCCGGCAGCTTAGCTTATAGCACTATAAACCCACGAAAAATGAGCATCTATTTATGAGGTTCGGTCTGAACTTTAAACCAAAGAAACGTCTGCTAACGCGGATGTTTCTCACCTCTTTGTCTATCATAGCTTTAGTAGGCTTTGGTCTGGCTTGGTTAGTTAACCTTCTCCATGCACAAAATAACTATAATGAGGAGACGGCTCAGCTGATCGCCGAGATCCCCAAGGTCGCCGCCGAACTGAAAGAACATGATCTAATCCCTGAGACCAGTGAATGGCTGGATGAAAATAACACCCCGGAACGGTACGTCATTGCCAGTTGCGATCAAAACTTTAAGCAAGTATGGACCTCTTCTCTTGCCGTAGATAAAGGGTTATTTGATACTTGTGAGCGCTTCGATGAGATCCGCAATGACTCCCCGCCCTATTATCTGAACCTTGCCGATAACAAAGGCTATTTTATCTACCTGCTGTCGGTTGAGATCGCCAAAAATCAATACAATTTGTTGGTGATGAAAGATGCTGAGAAGCTCGAAAAGGAGATGGATAAATTCAGTCGCAGGACCTATTTTCGGTTAGGCTTGGTGTTAGCTTTAGCACTGGTGCTGCTGATCAGTGCCGGCTACTGGGGAATGCGTCCCCTGGTACGCATGAGAAATGAACTCGACAGCGTTAACAGCGGAAAATCAACCGGGTTATCACAGGACTACCCGGTAGAATTAGAAGGCGTCACCCAGGCTCTAAACCAACTATTGGTTCAATCCAGTGCTCAGCAACAGCGATATCAAAATGCGATGAACGACCTTGCTCATAGTTTAAAGACCCGATTAGCTGCGGTGCATGCCATAACCGATGACGCAACACTCGACAAGCAGGCCACCAGTGAAAAAATCATGGAGCAAGTGAGTCAAATGGATCAGTTGGTTAAGTATCAACTAAAGCGTGCCATGTTGGGTCGCAAAGGCTTGAAGCAGGAGCAGACCCAAGTAGCTCCCTTAGTTAATCAGCTTTCACAAATGTTGTTTAAAGTTTACCGTGAAAAGCAAGTTGAATTTACGGCTAATATTCCTATCGAGCATGTATTCCCAGGGGACAAAGGTGATCTGATGGAACTGTGTGGAAACCTGATGGAAAATGCATTTAAACTCTGTATCAGCCAGGTTAGGGTTTCAGCCAGTTACAACGATGCTGGCGAGTTTGAACTTATCGTCGAGGATGACGGCCAAGGCGTTGAAGAGAGCATCAGGAAAAAGATAATCGAAAGAGGTGTCAGGGCCGATACTCAAAAGGCTGGACAAGGGATCGGACTGGCGGTATGTAACGAAATCGTCATCAGTTACAATGGCAAGTTGTCCATCGAAACGTCAGAACTGGAAGGAGCGAAATTCAGGATAACCATCCCTATTTAACCTTTCCCGAATGGACTGTTCTCAATTAGCCCTAAGCATCATTAATAGTGCTTAGCGGCTAATAAGCGTTTAGGAACCAAAAGCTCTTTAACTCTTTACTGATTGGTATAATACCAATCGATATAAGAAAGTGATCTACTCAGAGTCTTTTTGGCAAACTAATTCAAGGCGAATGGATGAGAGAATGGTGCTCCCTTCTGAAGTTATTCAACGCAGAAGTAGGCAGGCAAAAACACTCCTGAAAGGCGAGTTTTAGCGCATCCGATGCTGTGTTAACGAGCTTAAACGTAGAATAACTATGTTCTTCCCTCGTTGCCTTGCCTCAGAAGCGCTAAACTCTCGCTGAGCGATCACATCTTTATACCGATTGGTATAGCTGTTCAGCACGATTAAACATCACCCAGGACGTGGCGATATATTTATCACCACTCTTAGGCGTATTACCACGATGCGAATGAGTAAAACCAGCTGGCGCTATCACCATAGTGCCACGCTTGGGAGTCAACTTACGATTTTGATAGAAGAACTCAGTTTCCCCGCCCTCTTCCACATCATTCAAGTAAAACATATATAACACGACCCGGTGCAATGCTTCGTTATGACCCGCTTGTGGAAACTGCTCAGAGTGCCAATGGGGGTAGCCACCCACACCTTTCTGATACTTCTGAACATTTATCATACCGCTACGATAAAGGTATTTGACCAAAGCTTCGACTCTTTGTTCACCGTTAGCAGCGAAATTATCTGGTGTTAATGTCACTGCTTTGCCACTTTCATCAGCTACCTGAACCGACACGCCTCCCATCAAAGCCATAGAGTACTTCTTAAAGTATTCGGTAGAACAAGCCAGCGTATGGGCCAAGAGCTCATTTTTCAGAGGCTTGAGATCATCGAAACTATCGAGCATAAGATCTCGACTGTTTTTCTTTTCGATATCGACACCATGGCCCGTCATACCAGCTGTCACCCCTTTATGACTCTCAAATGCATTAATTAGCTTCTCACATAGCTCATCGGGTATTGCACTAGGGTATACTTCAATGAAGTCCATTTTCACCATCTTTGCTTACTGACTAATCTAACTATGCTTACATATAGGTTAAGTAATTGTAAAGCTGCCGGGTTAAGTTAAAAATACCACTACAACAAGTAATGAAATTCTGAAATAATTGTCCTTAGAAGTTTGAGACGCCCCATAAGACCTATAAGAATAATATGAACAAAAACCGTAAAGTCACCGTCGATCAGTTACAAGTGGGCAATTTTGTCCGGCTACCGGTTTCATGGAAAGATCACCCCTTTTTATTTAGTAGTTTCAGAATCAAACAACAGGCCCAAATCGAACTTATTAAGAAGTTAGGAATAAGCCACGTATTTGTAGATCTACAGCGTAGCGACGTCTCTATTTTAAATGAGACTGAAGCCAAAGAGCAGCCTGTTGAGATTCAACAAGAGGAAATCGAACGCCTCACAAAGAACATGAACAAATATAAAGGCGAGCGAATTGAGAGCTTGAAAAAAATGCGACGGGATCTGCAAAAAACGGAAAAGGAGTTCGACCGTTCAATCGCCAAGATGCGTAATTTAGTCGCTAAGCTGCGTAATCGCCCCCTCAATGCAATCGATGATGCCAAAGAATTAATCACAGACCTCAGCGACCAGTTACTTAATTCAGATAATCTAGTGCTCCACCTCATGGGTGAAGCAAAGAATGATGAGACCATCTACTACCACTCACTCAATGTTGCAGTTCTATCTATGCTGATGGCAAAAGAGCTGGGCTGGACTAAAGAAGAGATGGAGTTAGTGGGAATTGGCGCACTTTTCCACGATACCGGAAAATTAAAAATCCCCCCCCAGTTATTGAGAAAGAAAACACCTCTATCGGCTCCTGAAACTAATTTTATGAAACAGCACCCAAACATGGGCGCAGAGCTGCTTAAACTTGCCGATAACTTTCCTGCCGAGGCTCTACCCATAGTCGTTAACCATCATGAGTATCTCGATGGTTCGGGCTACCCCAGGGGGCTTAAGGCAGAAAGCTTAGACAAGCTATGCCAGTTGGTGACTGTCGTTAACCTTTATGATTCTTTATGTCATCCAAAATTCCAGAATAAAGCTCGCACGCCTTATGCTGCGCTGGGACATATCTTTAAGAACTTTAAAACCCAGTTGAATCAGGAAGTCACGGGCAAGATGATAAAGATGCTCGGGATCTACCCCCCGGGCAGCATAGTTGAGCTATCTTCAGGTCAGTTTGCTATGGTGATGTCGGTAAACTTAGATAAGATCCTCTTCCCGAGAATTCTTGCTTACGATGCTCTGGTTCCTAAGGATCAGGCACCGATTGTAGATTTAGAAGCCGAAGGACTCAGCATCGTTCGATGCCTCCCCCCCGCAGCCCTGCCTGAGAAGGTCTTCAAGTATCTGAACCCAAGAGAGAGAGTCAGCTATTTCTTGGGATCCGATAGTAAAAGCTAACAGAAAGCCGATTGGCTGAATAATCCAATCGGCTTAAATCGACGCTAGACCTTAGAACTAAAAATTGTATCAGCTGCCCTATTATTCTTAAGTTTTCTTGCCGAATACCAAACTATTCGCTAGGTTGAAAGTATCAGTATCTTCAATGAGGAGATGATATGACGCAACTTCCAAACTTCGATAGTCTTAAATGGCTCGCTGAAAACGAGCCGGCTGAACTGGAAGAACTTCAGAGAAAACTCTGCAATGAAGCGATTGAACATTGCCCTGAAGCAAATAAGAAGCAGTTGATATCGATGCAACATCACCTTGAGCAGCAATTATCTCGCTGCTCCAACCCTTATCACAGGTGTTACCTGGCGATGAGCATCATGAATGAAAAATTTCTTGCTTTAAATACAATAATTAACAACCCAATGGAGTTTCAACAGAATAGTGCCGAAATTCTCGATTTGCCTGCTAAGAAGTTATAACCAGTGTTTACGTTTAAAAAACAGATAGGTTCCGGCCGCACTCGCTAACATCATCAGAATTGCCATAGGGTATCCAAAACGCCAATCGAGCTCTGGCATATTGGTAAAGTTCATACCATAAGCACTTGCGATTACTGTTGGCGGTAAGAAAATGACCGCTGCAACTGAAAATATTTTAATAATCTTATTCTGCTGTAAACCACTAAAGCCCATGGCTGCATCGAGTAAAAAGTTTAACTTGTCGAAGATAAATTGGCTATGGGGCATCAAAGACTCAATGTCTAACAACATCTCACGCAGATCTTTCAGATTATCATCGGTAAGCTGCCCACGATAATAACGCTGCATGTATCTTAACGAGCGCTGAGTATCCAGCAAACTCAAACGGATCTTACCATTTGAGTCTTCCTGCAGTGTGATCAACTTAAATACGTCATCGAGTTCATCATTTTCGAATACCTGCTCGCTAACTCCATCTACAACAGAATAGACATCCTCGATGAGATCTGAGAGGTAATCAACTTTGAGATTAAACAGCTCAAGAAATAACGCCTGAGGGGTCGTCACTTCAAGCCTGCCGAGTCTGAGGTAATTACGTAATAAACGTATAAGGCCTACATCCTCTTCACGGATAGTAAGCAGAAAGTCCTTTCGCAAGTTGAAAGAAACGTTTACGCCACGAACATCCTGACCCACACGCTGGGGAAACAGAGAGTTAATATGAAGACCATCGTTGTTCTGATAAAAACGCGCAGATGCTTCAATCTCATTGATATCATCTTCTTCAGGAACTTCTTCCACCGAATAATGGCTTAGCCATTCACGCTCAGCATCAGTAGGTTTAAAAAGATCGAGCCATAACGTGCCGGGAGGGACTGTATCCTGAATATGTAGTTCATTAATCGTCAGTTTACGATCTTGGTAGACATAAGCAGTAATCATGGAGGCCTCCTGAAAAAACACTTTGCCTGTAATATTAGATGACAAAGCGCAGGGTAAAAAACGAGGCTATTCTACCTTAATAAACCTCATTGAGAAGATATAAAAACTTGAATAAAACTAAATTTTACTGTTTTTTGCTTTTCGCGATGATTACGCGTTCCTGATTAGATAATCTGATGCTAATACCATCAACGGTTGTTAGCATATTGTTGGTTATATCTCTCTTTCTTACCTGATACACCTCAGAACTCGCAATATTTGGAGAGACAATAGTAACATCTACAATTTGATTTCCATCTTGCCAATTCCAGTACCAATAGCCACTACTTCCAAGTAGAGAGAAAGCGATCAATCCATAAATCACATACCTGAATAAAATTTGTTTCCCGACATCAGCAGTTTTTTCAGCCTTAGCCGCCCTGGCTGGCTTGCGAATATAAAAAAGTGCGCCAGCGATCACAAGCAGAGTAACGAGTATTTTTGTAAGCACAACAAACTCCAATGGAAACAAACGAGAAAGATTATAGCGCCAATTATCCGATAAAACTGTTATAAATCTCTAATGCAGCACACTAAATGTATTTTCTTTGTAATAAAAATCTGGCTAGTATTTTTTCCAACAAACTGTACTATTCTCAATACATGCCGCCGCTGTACAAACTTCAACATGATTATTTATCACTGCATGTAGCATCTACGAAGTAAGCATAATTCATAAGGCGGTTTATCATGAAAATTACGAGAACTTAGGATTTTAAATGAAGCACCTCACCTTTTTGGCCAGTCTATCCACAATTACAACATTACTATTCGCCTCACAGGCTTGGGCTGACCCCACCCTAAGTTTTCCTAATTCTGCAGAGTTATTGGTCGTGAACGGTAAGAGCACCGAAGCTGACTCTCCGGTGACACTCACCGAGGGGAAAAACCAGATCGTATTTAAATACAACACCAGTTTCAGACAGCAGGGACAACAGAAAAGGTTTTCATCGGAAGCTATCATTCTAAGCTTTGAAGCGAGCAATCAAACCTACAAACTGAAATTGCCTAAGTTGAAATCCAGTAGTGATGCCGACAAGTTCAATTCAGCTCCTTTGATTCAGCTCTCAGACCATAAAGACCTAGCAGTAAACTACGACACTGACATTCTAACCAAAGAGGGCTTACAGTTAGGCCGGGACTATAGCGAAGAAATATCCCTCTATAACCAAACTGAAGCCAGTGCTGCCGTTGCCGGTTTTGTTATCGGCAAAGAGACTGCAAACGGTCATAACGCTGAAGCCATTACGACCACATCCTTGCCTAAATCACCGGCAAGTAAACAGGCCACCTCTCAAAGTAAAGAGAGCCCCGATCAGATAAATGTTGGACAGATGCTCGATTTTTGGTACCAACAAGCCGATGAAGAGACACGAAAGGCCTTTAAGGCGCGCATTAAGGACAAGTAGAGCCAAAAAGTAAGCGGCTCCCCTCTGTAGGAGCGTGCTTTAGCCGCGAAGCTTACATTACAAATGAGCCATTCCCGGCTAAAGCCGGTCCTACACAATCGGACAACACCCATCCCCCACGTAGGGGCATGCTTTAGCCGCGATGCTTATATTACACATGAGCCATTCCCGGCTAAAGCCGGTCCTACACAATCGAACAACCCCCATCCCCCACATAGGAGCGTGCTTCAGCCGCGAAGCTTACATTACAAATAAGCCATTCCCGGCTAAAGCCGGTCCTACACAATCGAACAACACCCATCCCCAACGTAGGAGCATGCTTTAACCGCGATGCTTATATTACACATGAGCCATTCCCGGCTAAAGCCGGTCCTACACCTTCCCCATGTTCGAGTGGTCATTTCTTGTAGCAAAGAGTCCAGACTTAAAACGAAAAAAGCCCATTGCGTTAGCAATGGGCTTTATCGACTCTCTTAAAGAGAAATTAGGCGCCTGGAAATGACCTACTCTCACATGGGGAGACCCCACACTACCATCGGCGCAATTG
>NZ_RXNV01000023.1 GCF_003966265.1 Shewanella atlantica
TCGCGTAAATATCATAGAGCCTGAGTTCGCTACTCAATTGAGAGCTCGTACATAAGTTCGCATTTATTTCTTCAAGATTGCCTGTTTGTTGTTGACACAGGGGAGTCCACATAAGATGCGGATGAGGGTATCGAAAACAGGGATGTTTTCGTTAAGCGGCCAAGGATGGCTTCACTGCGTCCCGAAGAAGTATCTGCACATACGCTCACCGCAGGTGATAGATAACCATAAAGGTAGAAATTACAACACGCCATCAAATGCCAAATAACAGATACAAAAATGCCGATGAGGACTAAACCACATCGGCATTCAATAACTCTGGCTAACACCTAACGGGCCAGCCAAAGAAAATTAACCTAATCGAATTCGCGATTAGCTCAACCTTTGGCGTACAGCCTCAAACAAGCAGATACCGCTGGCAACTGAGACGTTCAGGCTCGAAACAGACCCAGACATAGGTATCGATGCAATCGAATCGCAACCTTCACGAGTCAGACGACGTAGACCTTTATCTTCGGCGCCCATGGCGATAGCAAGGGAACCCTTAAGATCTGTCTTGTACAGGTCGCTATCGGCTTCTCCCGCTGCGCCAACAATCCACACACCTTTATCTTGCAGGCTCTTCATGGTACGGGCTAGATTGGTTACCTGAAACAGAGGCACAACTTCTGCCGCGCCACATGCCACTTTACTCACCGTTGGCGTTAAGCCTACTGAGTTATCACGAGGAACGATAACACCGTGTACTCCAGCGGCATCGGCATTACGCAGACAAGCACCCAGGTTATGCGGATCGGTAACACCATCTAAAATTAGCAAGAAAGGAGTTTCTGTCTTCTCAACTTCTATCTTATCAAGCAGTGCCAACAGGTCATTATCATTGAGCTGCTTGACGGCTTTTACGCGGGCCAGTACACCTTGGTGTTGTCCATTATCAGACTTTTCATCAAGGACTTTTCGCGCCGATGTCTGCACTGAAACACCGTATTCAGCAGCCATCTGAAGTAGCCTAGTTAATCTTTGATCATCGCGGCCAGCCTGCACCCACATTTCGATCACTCGTTCCGGACTATGCTTTAGTACCGCTTCAACGGCGTGAATTCCGAAGGTGATATCTTGTTTTTTCATCTTTTACTGTCTCTATTACTTGCTTGCTTTGACTTTACGCTTGGCCGAGCTCTTTTTTGCTGAAGACTTTTTAGCCTTCGACTTCTTAGCCGCCGATTTTGTTTTAGTGCCGGACTTCTTAGCTCCACCACTTGTACTCGCTTTACCAGAACCTAGGCTCTTTTCACCAGAGGCTTTAGCCTTGCCGGTCTTTGAGCGAGAACCGCGTCGTTTAGGTTTGTCACTCTTATCGCCCTTGGCCATTTTGGCGCCTTCGGCATTTACTCTCTCACGAGCTGTCATCGGCTTCTTGCCACGGCTTGGACGTTTAGACTTACCGTCCTCACCCGCCATCATCAGATCGATCTGACGATCATCGAGATTAACACCGGCGACCTTAACAGTTACCGCATCGCCGAGTTGATAGACTTGGCCAGAGGCTTCACCAACCAGACGTTGACGCATATTATCATATTGATAGTAATCGCTGCCCAGACTCGAGATATGAACCAGACCGTCGATAAACAACTTATCTAACCGGACAAACATGCCGAAATGGGTCACGGAGGCTATGACAGCCTCAAACGTATCGCCCACATGATCTTGCATGAACTCACATTTCAGCCAGTCACTCACGTCACGGGTCGCTTCATCCGCGCGGCGTTCTGTAGTTGAACACTCTTCACCTAGCAGATCTAGCTCTTCAATTTGATAGTTGTAACCACCACAGGGCGTCCACTTCTCTTTCGCCTCACCTTTCTCCTTTGCCAGCAGATAACGGATGACACGATGCAGTATCAGATCCGGGTAGCGGCGAATAGGCGAAGTGAAATGCGAGTATGCCTCTAAGGCCAAACCGAAGTGGCCCTCATTATCCGGGGTGTAGGTTGCCTGACGCATAGAGCGTAACAACATCACCTGAATAAGCTCAGCATCGGGTCTATCGGCAATCTTCTCCATGATGGCCTGATAATCTTTAGGCGTAGGCTCAAGCCCGCCTTCCATGGTTAAGCCACGCTCTTTCAAGAAGTCTTTGAAGTTAGTTAACTTCTGCTCAGATGGTGATTCATGGACGCGATAAAGCACTTCACCTTTGTGCTTTTTAACAAACTTAGCCGAGGCTACGTTGGCTAAGATCATGCATTCTTCGATGATCTTATGGGCCTGATTACGATTACGAGGCACTATGCTGTCAATCTTTCTATCATCGTTGAAAACGAACTGGGTCTCAGTTGTCTCAAATGCGATAGCACCGCGGTCTGCACGGGTCTCATCTAATGTCAGATACAGAGACTGCAGCGTCTGAAGATGTGGGAAGATAGGCTTGAGCTTATCACTCACCTCTCCACCTTCGAGCATATCCGCCACTTGCGTATAGGTCAGACGGGCATGAGAGTGCATCACGGCAGGGTAGAACTTGTAACCCGATAATTTACCGGCAGCAGAGATAGTCATCTCGGCGACCATACACAGGCGATCGACCTCAGGCATCAAAGAGCATAACCCGTTTGAGATCTTCTCAGGCAGCATAGGGATCACTTGCGATGGGAAATAAACTGAGTTACCTCGGCTACGTGCTTCTCTATCGAGTGCAGACTCTGTACGCACATAGTGACTCACATCGGCTATCGCAACCCATAAACGCCATCCACCACTCTTTTTCTTTTCGGCATATACGGCGTCATCGAAATCACGAGCATCTTCGCCATCGATAGTAACCAGCGGCAAGCCTCTGAGATCGACTCTTCCCTCTTTGTCGGCCTCTGTCACTTCATCGGGAATAGCCCGCAGTTTTTTCTCAATCAGACCCGACCAGGTATGGGGTAGATCGTAGTTGCGCAGGGCAATTTCAATCTCCATTCCCGGCGCCATCTGCTGACCCAGTACTTCGGTCACTTTACCTGCGGCTTTAACATAGCGGCCAGGTCGGCGAGTGAGGTCTAACACCACAATATCACCTTGACGGGCACCATTACGGTCTTCGTCAGGGATCAGGATCTCTTGGGTAATTCTTCTGTCATCGGCGATAACAAAAGCCATGCCTGAATCCAGATGAAAACGGCCGACTAGAGCAGCGGTTCTCTGCTCGACTAAACGAACGATTCGGGCTTCGCGGCGACCTTTGCGATCGACGCCAGCTTTTTGTGCCAGTACCTTATCGCCGTGAAAATACATCTGCATGTCACGGTTATTAATGAAGAGGTCGTCACCGCCCTCTTCAAGCTTCAAGAATCCAAAACCATCTTTATGCCCAATAATAGTCCCTGTTAACAGGTCCATTCTCTCTGGTAAACCATAGGCTTGACCACGGGTAAAGACTAACTGACCATCGCGCTCCATGGCACGAAGACGACGCCTGAGTGCTTCAAGCTGTTCTTCTCCTTCGAGCTTCAGAGCTGTCGCTATACGTTCACGGTTCAGAGGTGATTTTTCGGATCGCAAGTACTCTAAAATGAACTCGCGGCTAGGAATGGGGTTTTCGTAATTTTGTTGTTCACGCTTCAAATGCGGATCTTTGATCATTCAATATCTCAAATTTTTGTCCAGAACATTCTGGAACACACCAATTAGTTATTTATAATTGGTACTATTTACGGGATCTCAGGTGCTCCTGTTTTGCCCTAGCTATCGCGCTGGGCGGCATCTTCTCTGCGAGCACCTTCAATAATTCTAAGGCTTTCTCTTTGGTAGCCTCATCACTAAATACATCGTTATATAGCCAGTGATAAGCCATCTCATAGTCTCTTGGACTACCATAGCCTTCACCAAACAACCTGACTAACATCATACGGGCAGGCAGGTCGCCATTGGCTGCTGCGGGCAATACAAAATGAATTGCACGCTCTTTATCCTGGATCACAAACTTGCCGTCATGGTAATACTCGGCAATTCTCACCATCGCCTCGGCGCTACCCTGTTCTGCAGAATTACGCAGCAGGGAGATACCTCTGGGAGGGTTCGCCTTCACACAAATGCCATAATTGAGCATCTCGGCCCATAAGTACTGATAGAGCGGCAGTTTCAGCACTTCTGCTCTGGCTTCAATATCCTGAACTAATTGACAATCATCACCCTTCACCCGGGTGAGATACTGCTTAGTTCGAATCAACTCAATGAGCTGCTCCTGACTATAGATATCTAACGCCTTCGTTTCAGCCCAGCTCAGCATAGATGATAGCGAAAATACGGCTACCAATAGATATCTGAGTAGGGTTCCGATGGAACCTTTTAGCACTTCTCGCAACATGGATTCTCTCAACGACAAATTCATAAGTAGTGATCAGACAGGATACTCACAGTAAAAATTAAATATTCTGTCTCATCAGTACTTGATCTCATCGGCAGTATAACGCATTTCTTGAGAACTACCTGAATTTAAGGCCCAATAAAAAGGCCGCTTATGCGGCCTCTATATATTAACTAAACGGATTCACCAGAATCATGGTCTCGTTTCTATCGGGACCCGTTGAGATAATATCGATTGGCGTTTCTAACAACTCTTCGAGGCGTTTGATGTAGTTCAATGCCGCTTGAGGCAGTTGCTCTACAGAAGTCGCACCAAAGGTATTTTCGCTCCAACCAGGCATAGTTTCCAGTACAGGTGTAACTTGCTCATAGCCTTCGGCTGCAAGTGGAGTTACTGTAGCTACTGTCCCATCCGGGTACTCGTAACCAACACAGATCTTAACTTCTTTAAGACCATCCAGAACATCCAGCTTAGTCAAGCAGAAACCGCTTACGCTGTTGATCTGTACTGCGCGCTTCATCGCAACGACGTCTAACCAACCCGGACGACGCTTACGACCGGTAGTAGCACCAAATTCATGACCCTTAGTACCTAAGTAGTCACCAATTTCGTCATCCAACTCAGTTGGGAAAGGACCGGCACCAACACGAGTGGTGTAAGCCTTCATGATACCTAAGACATAGTCCAGGTGACGCGGGCCAAATCCAGAACCTGTCGCAACACCACCGGCAGTCGTGTTTGATGAGGTTACAAACGGATAAGTACCATGGTCGATATCGAGTAATGTACCCTGTGCGCCTTCAAACAGAATAGGCTCACCGGCTTTACGTGCCTGATCTAAAAGTTCAGTCACATCGACACACATACTCTTAAGGTAATCGGCAATAGCAAGTGCATCTTTCAATGTCTTTTCGTAAGACACTTCATCACACTTGTAGTACTCAGTCAGCATGAAGTTGTGATAAGCCATCACTTCTTTTAGCTTTTCTGCGAATAGCTCTGCATCAAACAGATCGCCAACACGAAGACCACGGCGTGAAACCTTGTCTTCATAAGCAGGACCGATACCACGTCCGGTTGTACCAATAGCATTGTTACCGCGTGCTTTCTCACGGGCAACATCCAGAGCACAATGGAATGGAAGGATGAGTGGACACGCTTCAGAGATAAGCAGACGCTCCTCTACAGGAACTCCGCGCTCTTTAAGCATGTTGATCTCAGTCATCAGAGCGTCAGGTGCCAGCACCACGCCGTTACCGATAATGCATTTTACATTATCACGTAAGATCCCTGATGGAATAAGATGAAGAACGGTTTTGTCGCCGTCGATAACTAAAGTATGACCCGCATTGTGGCCACCTTGGTATCGAACAACATATTTTGCCTGTTCGGTAAGTAGATCGACTATCTTACCCTTTCCTTCGTCACCCCATTGGGTGCCGAGAACTACGACGTTTTTGCCCATTATTTGCTGCACGGTAGTGGTTAAAACGGGATTTTAGCAGATCTATAGGGGCTTTAGGCAAGTATTTTATGAAAAAATAATCAGCAAAACGATACCCGCGGTTACTAATCCACCACCCAAACGTTGTAGAAGTTGCTGATTTTGATTTGAAATTTCCTTCAGGTATGCTCTCCAACGATTGGGAAATAAAAGCGGTCCGATCCCTTCAATAATAAGCACGATTCCCAGCGCTATCATGATTAACTGCAAAGACATAATTATGTGTTTCCACTCCAGAACAATCGACTAGACCTAGAGTAGCAAAAGAGGCAAAGAAAAACAGAGAAGAGATGCAGTTTTAAATTTCAGGCAATAAAAAACCCAGCAAATGCTGGGTTTTTTGTATTCTCGAGAGCGAAATATTAACGCTTTGAGAACTGTGGCTTACGACGTGCTTTACGTAGACCAACTTTCTTACGCTCAACTTTACGAGCATCACGGGTAACGAAACCAGCGGCGCGTAGAGATGGACGTAGAGCTTCATCAAGTTCCATCAGTGCACGGGTAATACCGTGACGGATTGCACCTGCTTGGCCAGTGATACCACCGCCCTTTACAGTTACATAGATGTCTAGTTTTTCAGTCATTTCAACTAACTCTAGTGGTTGACGAACAACCATACGAGCAGTTTCACGACCAAAATACTGATCTAGTGGAAGTTGGTTGACAACGATGTTGCCACTACCAGCTTTAGCGAATACGCGAGCTGTAGATGTTTTGCGACGGCCTGTGCCGTAGTACTGAGTTGCAGCCATTAGCTTAATCCCGTTTAGATATCAAGAACTTGAGGTTGTTGTGCAGCGTGGTTATGTTCTGTACCAGCGTAAACTTTAAGTTTACGGAACATGGCACGTCCTAAAGGACCTTTAGGTAACATACCCTTAACTGCTTTCTCGATAATCATTTCAGGCTTATGGTCTTGCAGCTTTTCAAAAGTGATTTGCTTAATACCACCGATGAAACCCGAATGCGAGTAGTACACTTTGCCTTTTGCTTTATTACCAGTAACAGTAACTTTATCAGCGTTAATAACGATGATGTAGTCGCCGGTATCGACATGAGGCGTATACTCTGGCTTGTGCTTACCACGTAGACGTGATGCAATTTCAGTAGCGATACGACCCAAAGTTTTACCTTCAGCGTCGACGACAAACCACTCGCGAGTGACTGTCTCTGGTGTAGCAGTAAAAGTAGTCTTCATTTTACAAAAACCCAATGTTAAAATTCTGTCTCACATGTTATTACCATTATTGGTAAATAACACAAATAGTGCCATTCCCCGCCCCTTCGAGCAAAGAATTAGGCTTTACAATATCCATCATATCGATGGAGTAACGAGGGCAGGTGGCGGATTATAGTCAAAGCTGAGCTAAAAATCACCTAATTTTTATTAAATTTATCAGCTTTCTCAGTGTATCCACCCGATAAGCGTTAAATAGGCCAAAAAGAGAGTAAAAAGCCCGATTACGGCAGATGTTCTAAGGCCAGGTAATCGTGAGATTGCATCTCGGTCAGTCTTGAACGGCACCGCCTAAATTCGAAATCCAGCAGTCCCTCACTATAAATTGCCTCTAATGACACTTCGGCCGATATTATCAACTTAACATTGCGCTCATAAAACTCATCCACCATGGCTAAGAATCGACGGGCGATATCATCTCCGGTTTGCTTGTCACCCATCTGTTCAACGCCACTGAGCAGCACCGTGTGATAAAGACAGGCTATCTCCATGTAATCTCTTTGGCTTCTGGGGCCGTCACAGAGTTCTCTGAAATTTGCAAGCAGTACTCCTTGAGCTTGTTTCCTGATCGCAATATTTCTCCCGTCCACATCAATATCAGAAGTAGATACCTCAGATTCCGGAGCCAGCTTATCGAAATAGGTGAGTAGATTCTTATCGGCTTGGGTATCGAGTGGAAAATGATAGATCTCCGCCTGCTCGAGTGTCCTTAAACGATAATCAATTCCTGAATCCACGTTGAGGATCTGACAATGCTTATTGATTAACGCAATTGCAGGCAGGAACCGAGCTCTTTGTAAACCATTTCGGTATAGATCGTCGGGAATGATATTTGATGTGGCGACCAATGCGACCCCCTCTTTGAAGAGAGCCTGAAAAAGAGTGCCGAGTAACATGGCATCTGTAATATCGGAGACAAAGAACTCATCGAAACAGATAACCTGATATTGTTCAGACATCTGCTTGGCAATGATCAACAAAGGATCCCTCTGTCCTTTCAAGCCATCGAGATCGATATGGATTTGATGCATGAAACGGTGAAAGTGGGCCCGTAATTTTTTATCACCCGGCAAAGAGTCAAAGAAGGTGTCCATCAGGTAAGTCTTACCGCGTCCGACGCCTCCCCATAGATAGAGTCCCTGCACCGTCTGCGGTTTGGTCCCCAACAGAGAAGTTAACTTACCAAAGATACCGGGCTTAGCATTGAGAAGCTGTAACTCATCATATACCCGCTGTAAGCTTCTAACGGCCTGTTCCTGTGCGCTATCGTGGGAGAAATCATCTCGGCTTAGGTCTTGCTGGTAATGTTGCCATGGAGTTAGATCCGACACGTAAAATATTCTCTTTTATCCCTGAGTTCACCGCTATCTATAACTCACTTCAACACGCCGGATTCAGTCAGTTAGAAGTAACAGTGTTCAAGGTGGTTAATCGCTCCCGCAATGAAAGAACTCCCAAGGAGGCTGCATAAAATTGCGGGACTCGTTATTTTTATTAAAAAAACCTGATAAACGTCTTGCCCGGTTCACCTTCGAGTTTCTCTTGAAGGTTCTATCCCCTGACCTCACTCGCTCAGTCCGCCACAGAGTGGCATGCTACCGATACACTGTGACTAATATGGTATCATGCCGATAATCACCAATGTACTAAGTTTTATTAGTAATGTTTTATTAGTAATGTTCAACGACTGAACAGTGAGGAGTGTTATATGGAATGGCCATTAGTCATTGCAACTTTTGTATTAGGCATCGTCTTAGGCTATGTAGGCAGAACCATTGTCGCGCGAAATAATGAATCAACCAGTAAAGACAAGGTACTGGAGCAGACTCGTTTAGAGTTAAGCCAACATAAGCAAGAGGTCACCGATCATTTTGAAGGACACTATAAGCAACTAGCCGAACTGACCGAGCAGTTAAACAGGGTCAACAAGCAGTGGAATGAAGCGGCCAATACTCTTGCCCCGGCAAGCAAGGCTAAGGCACTGCCGACCTTTACAGCAAAGGAGAGCCTGGATACGCAATCGAGTCAGGCTGAAGAGCAACTCGATATCGACAATGTCATCGTCATAAACCAAAATAATTAACCTTTGTTAATAATCATGAACTTTCATCCTATGCTTAGGGTCGGAATCAGTAACAATTGATCTTTAATATCTCTTGAAATGACATTCAAGCTGCAACTCACCTTCAAGAGATCATAAATCCATTTCCGGTATTGGAGCCATGAATAGATGAAAACAAAATTTAGCTTACTTTCTGCAGCCATCCTGACTGCCTCGCTTACTATGATGCCAGCAATATCCCAAGCTGCGATTCCTATGGCCGTCGATGGACAGAGTGTCCCTAGCCTTGCCCCTATGTTAGAGCGTACAACTCCAGCGGTTGTCGCCGTCGCAGTAACGGGAACTCATGTTTCTAAGCAAAAAATCCCCGATGCCTTCCGCTATTTCTTCGGCCCCAATGCCCCTCAAGAGCGGGTTCAGGAGAGGCCTTTTCGTGGATTGGGTTCCGGCGTCATTATTGACGCCAATAAAGGCTATATCGTCACCAATAACCATGTGATCGATGGTGCCGATGAGATCCTTATCGGACTTCATGACGGACGTGAAATCGAAGCTAAACTTATCGGCTCAGATGCTGAATCGGATATTGCACTACTACAGATAAAAGCTAAAAACCTGGTTGCGGTAAAACGCGCAGACTCTGATGAACTTAGAGTCGGTGACTTTGCTGTCGCTATCGGTAACCCATTTGGTTTGGGACAGACAGTGACATCAGGCATAGTGAGTGCTATGGGCCGCTCGGGATTGGGTATCGAGATGCTTGAAAACTTCATTCAAACAGATGCCGCAATCAACAGCGGTAACTCGGGTGGTGCACTGGTTAATCTCAATGGCGATCTTATCGGGATCAATACCGCTATCGTGGCCCCCGGAGGCGGCAATGTAGGAATTGGCTTTGCAATACCTGCCAATATGGTCAATAACTTAGTCGATCAGATTATCGAGCATGGAGAAGTCCGCCGTGGTGTTCTGGGTGTTTCCGGCAGAGACCTGACCAATGAACTCGCTCAAGGATTTGGTCTGGATACCCAACATGGCGGATTTGTCGATCAGGTTATGACAGATAGTGCTGCCGATAAGGCAGGGATCAAGGCCGGTGACATCATCACCAGTGTCAATGGTCGTAAGATTAAGAGCTTCCAGGAACTCAGGGCTAAAGTAGCCACTATGGGAGCCGGGGCCAAAGTAGAGTTTGGCTTAATCCGGGACGGAGATGAAGAAACTGTTACCGCGATCTTAGGTGAAGCGAGTCAGACAATTGAAGCTGCGGCCGGTGCGGTTCACCCGATGCTTGCCGGAGCAACACTGGAAAACAACGACGATGGTGTAGAGATAACCGATATCGCTCAAAATTCTCCTGCCGCTGCCAGCGGGTTACAAAAAGGAGATGTCATTGTCGGAGTAAATCGCTCTTCGATTGACGATCTGAAATCACTTAAGGCAACACTTAAAGATCAGCAAGGTGCCGTTGCGCTTAAGATTAAACGCGGGAAAAGCAGCCTTTATCTGGTACTCAGATAGTTGTGACCTGAGTGGGGGGAGGTTTTCCTCTTCCCCTTCTCTATTCACTTCTCTATTCACTTAGTCAATCAGTATGAAACTGGCTTTTCAATTCAAGGCGCATTGGTGAGGAAATGCTGCTCTTGGTTGTAGAACTTGGCCTTTTAAGTCAATGCAACGCAGGAGCTTGTTGCCGAGAATAACTATTAGCTTCAAGCATCCGCCTAGCCTACAGTGCTTTGAACTCCCGCTGAAAGACCACATATTTAGTAGGATTGGTATATTCATGTTAATCTAGCTCAAATTTTCTCTGCATCTTCCTAATATGGCTCTCAAAGACACACTCCTATATGTCGGCAAGGCGGTTATTTTTGGCCTGATAATGGCTGCTGTCTTTCTGTTTGTGACTCCACTGCTGACCAACAAGGACACATCGAGCCTTTTTTTCCAGAAGCGTGGTGATAACGGCTTTGAGCTTTCATTTTCTACTGCTGTGCGCCGGGCGGCCCCCGCCGTCGTCAATATATATAGCTTAAGTGTCAACCGTAACCAGCCGCTCAACTCAGGTTCTCTTCAAGGCTTGGGCTCTGGGGTGATAATGAGTAATGAAGGTTATATTCTCACTAACTATCATGTAATCAAACAAGCCGATGAGATAGTCGTCGCATTGCAAGATGGCCGCAAGTTCACCTCAGAAGTCGTAGGATCCGATTCCATAACCGACCTTGCCGTACTGAAAATAGAGGGGGGCAACCTGCCTATCGTCCCCATTAACCTGGATGTACCGGCTCTTGTTGGTGATGTAGTGTTAGCCATTGGTAACCCCTATAACCTAGGGCAAACCATCACCCAGGGCATTATCAGTGCGACGGGTCGTAATGGTTTGAGTTCCGGCTACCTCGATTTTCTGCAAACCGATGCAGCTATTAATGCCGGCAATTCAGGTGGTGCATTAATCGATACCAGCGGTCAGCTTATTGGCATCAATACAGCGGCATTTCAGGTTGGCGGAGAAGGCGGTGGTCATGGCATCAATTTCGCGATTCCAATCAAACTTGCTCACAGCATCATGGGAAAACTTATCAAAGATGGTCGTGTTATACGTGGTGCATTAGGTATTACGGGTGAACCCATCAGCTCTGTAATGGCTCAGATATTAAACCTTCCGGATCTAACCGGAGTGATGATCACAGGTGTTGACCCTCAGGGGCCTGCGGCTCAGGCACAACTCGCTCCAAGGGATGTTATCACCAAATATGAAGGTGAAGTCGTACCAGGCGTTGAAATGCTGATGGATAGAATTGCCGAAACGACACCGGGTAAGCAAATAACGATGACGATTATCCGTAAAGGAAAATACTACGAAGTCCCTGTCACTATCGGTGAGAACCTCTCCGCAAATGAGCAGTAATTAATTAAACAGATGAGCTGCCATTCACCACTTGAGTGGCAGCGTTATTCTTCACTTTTCCCCCTTAGCCCCCTTATACTCTCAAAGCCTCAAACTTGGCTAATCAACCCTTTACCTTCTAGATGGCTATATTTTTTAAGCTAAGGTTTGTGATCCATCGTTTTTAACAGCCCAACCCAAAATGCGAGCTCAAACAACACTCCTAACAACATGAAGAGCATTGCACCTCCTGAGAAGCTAGCCATATAACAAGCCACGGCGGCCAAAAACAGCAGAACAAGCACACCCAGCCTTAGCCATATATTCATAGTTAACTCCCTTTTCCTATAGACTAGCCGAGTCAGGACAGATAGATAATTCATAAAGTTTCATGGTGAGCGCGAGTTTCTAGTACCTAGTACCTAGCTTATAGCCTATAGCTCGTAGCCCTAAACATTCGCGGCTAAAGCCGCCCCTACATGGAGAATGTCGTAGCTCATAGCTCGTAGCTTAAATTTTAAATTGTGGGGGGAGTTTAAGTAATAAAAAAAGCCACTCCAATGATGAGCTGGAGTGGCTTGGTGGGCAAGGGACTAAATTAACAGACTCTTATAATTATAGTGACTTACAGGTGAATCTTAGGTAGTGCTACAGCTCTTTCGTTATAGTCAGTGTGACAGTTACCACATGTGAACTCAGCGGTTGCCCAAGGCATTTGGAACTTACCATCTTCGGTAAACTGCTTCGCTGCAGGGTCCAGGTCGATAGTGAACAAGTGAGACTTCACATCACCAAATACCACACCTGATTCTCCTTGTCTTGGCGCTGTCTTAATAGCACTCTTAGCGAGTTTAGGCATATGACAATCAGTACATTCTGCCGCCTTGTGAGGGGCTGCTGCCCATGTATTCTGTGCAAACTCTTTCTCACCAAGACCACTCGCATTATGACAATCTGTACAGGCTTTAACTGCTCCGGTGTGTAGGCCATCGGCGCTATCTGCATTCAAGGTAGACTTGTGAGAATCATGACAAGTGGTACATGTCCAGTCACTCTTAGGACCAATTTCGTCACCCGCTTTGTAAGTGCCATGGTCTTCCGGAACAACACCTAACATCTCATCGCCGGTTTGGTGATGCTTCGATAATCTGCTGCTGGAGATGATTCGTCCACCCACTTTACTGCCGCTAGGGAACGCGTCGTTATAATGGCTGACAAATGTTGGATAATCTTTCTCACCATCGCGAGTATGACATTCGGCACAAGTAACAGCCTTACCGTAAGCCATATCTTCAGCTAAGAAATCATCGGTAGTACGTGCAACTGCAACCTTAGTGATATTGTCTTTTGACGGTGCTTTGACGTGGAAACTACCCGCACCATGACAAGATTCACACTGAACGCCTTGCTCTGCAAAGGTACCATTCATGCCTGGAAGGCCATCTTGGCGGTCTGGATTACGAGTATCCCCTCCAGCTACATCAGTAGTGCGCTTCCAACCCGTTGTATGACAGTTACCACAGCTATATTTATAATTGAACTCGGTAGTCTTGTAATCGCCCATAACATCGGCATCACCTGGGTGATTATCAGGAATATTCAACTCACCGGCAGCATTACGAATGTTATATTGAACATTCTTACCTGTGACGATGTAGCCATCTTTGTCTAACCAGCGCATTTTCCAACCGTAACCACCGACTGTATATGAGACTTCGTCATAACTTGTCGGTGCACCTAAATCATTATTTGGTGTTGAATCGACCAGCAGATCGATAGCGCCAGTAATCGTTGCTTCCGGAGTGTATGGGAATGCAGGCTGCTCATTACCTGGGTTTTTAATAATCTTAAAGTTGTGACCAGTTTTAGAAAATGTTTCATGCTTACCACTGTGACACGTAGCACAAGCTGCTGAGCCAACGTATGCGAGTACTTCAGGCTCTGGCAGGGCTTCAACCGTCACAGTAACTTCGCCTGTCGCCTCATCGGTACCATCGGTGATGGTATAATTAAACTTCACTTCGCCGGCGGTTGCACCTGCTGTGAAGTCAATTTTTCCACTTTTAATAACGGCACTATCAGAGTCAACGGATACAATGGATAAGGTATCACCATCTGCGTCGGTATCGTTGGCCAATACATCTATGGTCACAACTTCTGAGACAGTTACCGTAGCGGTATCACCAACAACAACGGGAGCATTATTTACCGGTAGTGTAATTTCGTCATTATCATTATCACTACCACAAGCTACTAACATGGTTATCATGCTGGCAAGTGCTAGTTTTTTAAAGGGAATTTGTACGTTCATAAGTTCATCCTCACTTGGCTTTTTTGATATCGCCAACATTGCAGGGAGGGCGATTAATATGTCTCTTTGGACATGTATCCAGTATTGAGGCAATACCCATAAAGGGATAGATGAGGGGAGTTCACAACCAGATTAAAGTTGTGAACTATAGTTATCAGAATTTACTTAAATGGCTGTTTATATTGAAAAATAAAAATCAAGATAAGTTATGATGTTGTAAAACAAATTGACCTGTATTTGTCAAAATATAGATCTTCCTCTCGTTTTGCATAACGAGCCCGGCTTTCTTTAGCTGACGCAGATGAAAATTAAATTTAGTATGATCCTCTACTCCAACTAAACGACACAGATCCATAAATTTCAACTCTTTATGGCAACCAAGTGACTTTAATGTTTCACGCCGCAGTGGGTTAGCTAATGCTGCATAGACGCTATCTGAGTCGATATCTGAACTCGATTTCAGCAGCTGCTTCTCGGCGATACTGCGCCGTATCGTCATAATAAGATCGGCACTCTTAAAGGGCTTAGTCAGTACACTGTCGGCCCCCTTCTTCATCGCATCCACCGCTGTATCTACTGTGGCATAGGCAGTGACAATCACCACGGCCATAAAGGGGTTTTCCTGCCTCAGATTAGAGATGGCCTCTACACCCGTCATCCCCGACATAACCAGATCCATTAAGGCGATATCGAAAGAGTGGGTTTTACAAGCCAAAATGGCTTCCTCGGCGCTGGGCACCGCAATCACATCGAAGCCATCGAGCTCTAAAATATCGACCATATTTGTGCGAAGATCCTCATCATCCTCCGCAATTAACACTCGCGTCATCCACCACTCCCTTAAAAAGCGACACAAACCTGATACAAAACCATATCAAATTACAAAGGTAACGTCCTGTCTGAACGCAAGTTATTAGGCCAATACAGTTCTGACCACCAAACAGGTAGAAATATGAGTTAACCTGCCAAGCCAATCTTAAACTTGGTAAAGTAAACGGCAGAAGTTATAGCTGATCTTTTTCAAAAAATTCCGGTTTAGGAAAGTGCATCTCAATTTTTGTTCCCTGTCCCAGCTCACTCGCAATATTTAACACTCCACGGTGAAGTGCCACAATCTGCTCACAGATAGCCAGACCAAGTCCGGTTCCCTGCCCTATCGGCTTGGTCGAATAAAACAGCTCGGTTGCTCTTGAGAGGCTTTCTGAATCCATACCTGCGCCCCAGTCTTCGACGGTCAACCTCACATACCTGTCGCACTCACCGGCCGTAATGGCAATCTCGCTACCGGACTGAGAAGCATCCATGGCATTGGTTAGTAAATTTATCAGTAACTCCTCCAGCTTCACCTTCTGCCCCATCATGGTGATATCTTCTTCGCAATCGATGTTGATCCTATGGCTGTGATGCTTATGGGACAAGAGGTGGATGGAGGCGCTAATCACCTCACTCACAGGCACGAGTGAAGTATTCCCCTTTGCAGGGCGCGCATAGGCGAGTAACTCTTTACTGATCTCAGAGGCACGCTCGATACCCAAGCTGATACGCTCTATATATTTGAGCTGCTGCTCATCCAAATCCGGAGATTTTCGCTGAAATATATCCAGGGCTAAGGTCGATGAAGCCAAGGGGTTATTGATCTCATGGGCCATCCCCATAGCCAGGTGACCAATCGCTTTATATTTATCGGCTTCGATTGCGCGTTTAAGCTTCGCCTCGGTTGCCAGCTCCTTCTCAATATCGAACACTTTTAATGCCTTAAAAAGAGCAAACAGAATCAATGCGCCAGCCAGAGTGCGAAACACGGGAATACTGTGGTGTAGATCCGTAGGCACTAAACCCGACATAACCCCATAACAGAGCAAGCCAACACCGGTTGCGATAAAGTAGCTGCCATATTTATGCTGCTCCTGCATCAGCTTATAGCCGTAGAGAGCAATCCCGGTTGCAGCCAGAAAGGCACTGCCAAACCCTAAGAAGAGCCGGGTATAAAACGTAGCTTCCCGAAACGTATCTTCGGCAAGATAGATAGCGTGAGAAAAGTAGATAACGGTCCCTAAGTAGGCCAGAAGCGTCGCAATCACGACACTGCGTCCAACTCTGGCGACCCATTTGGAACCAATCCCAAACAACAGCCAGGCAAACACCATCAAAAAGCTATAGGAGAGAAACAGTTTTAAGAGTCTGAGCCACTCCGCCATCAGATGAAACTTGCCAGGAATATCATCGCTAAATTCCAGCAGGTATAGCTCTGACCATTCGTGAAAAGCATGGGAGAAACCAAATAGTGCCAGCGCCCAGAGAGTTGGGGCGATTTTAAGTTGGCTGTATTTGAAATTTCTAAACACGACCACACAGCCTATTGAAAAAAAGACCAGGCCGTAGAATAGGTAAATATTGAAAGTAATAAATGTTGGCATAGTCTGAACTTACCACAAACAGCTAACATTCATAGTACTCTCATTCCTATCGGTATAAGAATGTGATCGACTCTGGATTATTTTTGACAGGCTGATTTCAGATGATTAGACAATAGAGTAAGGCAGCACTTCTAAGCCATTCAACATAGAAATAGACACAAATAAAAAAGCCACCGATGAGGTCACCGGTGGCTTGATATCTAATATAGCGGCTTAATTATTGAGTTCGCTCAACATGGCCACCTAAGCCTTTAAACTTATCTTCAATATGTTCATAGCCACGGTCCAGATGATAGATTCGATCAACAATCGTCGTGCCATCGGCCACGAGTCCGGCAATGACTAAGCTTGCGGATGCTCTGAGGTCGGTCGCCATCACCTGTGCACCATTGAGCCTTTCAATTCCCTGAATGATGCAGGTATTACCCTCCAGCTCCATGTTGGCCCCCATACGGATCAGCTCAGGAACGTGCATAAATCGATTTTCAAAAATGGTTTCGGTTATGGTCGACGTCCCTTCGGCTAACACATTTAACAGACAGAACTGTGCCTGCATATCTGTCGGGAAACCTGGGTAGGGAACCGTTTTGATGTTAACGGCCTTTGGACGCTTACCTTGCATATCCAACTCGATCCAGTCACTGCCCGTTGTAATGTTCGCTCCGGCATCTTCAAGCTTAGCCAATACGGCTTCGAGAGTAGATGGGTCAGCATCGACACAGCGAATCTTGCCACGGGTTACCGCTGCAGCAATTAAGAAGCTTCCGGTCTCGATTCTGTCTGGCATGACTCGGTAATGACAACCATTCAAAGATTCAACACCTTGAATACGAATCGAGTCAGTGCCGGCACCTTCAATTTTTGCACCCATGGCGATCAAGCAGTTAGCTAAGTCGATAACTTCAGGCTCGCGGGCTGCATTTTCAATAATCGTCTCACCATCGGCAAGTGTGGCAGCCATCAACAAGTTTTCTGTTGCGCCAACACTGATCATATCCATAAAGATATGCGCACCTTTTAAACGGCCATCGACACGAGCCTTAATGTAGCCCTCTTCGACTTCGATTTTAGCGCCCATCTGCTCTAAACCATGCAGATGCAGGTTGACCGGGCGCGCACCAATGGCGCACCCACCAGGCAATGACACATCGGCGGTGCCAAATCGAGCAAGCAAAGGACCTAATATAAGGATCGACGCCCGCATGGTTTTAACCAAGTCATAAGGCGCACAGAAGTGGTCCAGCGAGGTCGTAGAGATACGCACCTCACTGTTATCACTGCGACTGACCTCGGCACCAAGGCAACGAAGCAACTCACAACTAGTATTTACGTCTCGTAGGTTTGGTACATTACTAACAACAAAATCGGTTTCAGCTAAGACGCCCGCCATCAAGATTGGCAATGCAGCATTCTTTGCACCAGATATAACAACATTACCGGCAAGCGCTTCGCTCGCCTCAATTTTTAATTTATCCACTTTAGCTCTCAGCTTACATGTTAAATACTTTTTCACGCTTCCATTGTGTCGGCGTGAAAGCATTGATCGTTAGCGCATGTAGTTCACCACTGGTGATACGATCCATTAACGGTCCATAAATTGTTTGCTGCTGCTTCACTCGTCCCATTCCATCGAAACACTCACCGACGGCAACGATTTTATAGTGGGTACCAGCTTGGGTCACATGAACTTCATCTAATGAAAGTGCATCTAATAACAGCTGCTCTAGCTCTTTCAGTTTCGCTGTATCTTCGTTAACTTGCTCTGTTTCGTTGGAATCCATGGTTCTATTTACCTTGTAATGCTTCTTCACTGAAGAAGAGTTCTAAATCATATAAGCCGATTAATTTTAATAATTGAATCGATGGTGAGGTCAGCACAAGCTTTCTGCTTTCACTCTTTGCCAGGCTTAGCAGCTCCAGGAGAAAAGCAACCCCGGCACTATCACTGTAGGACAATGCTGACAAGTCAATAACTTGAACGCTTTTACTCATTAAGGTATCTCGCTTACTCCAAAGTTTCACAACTTCGACTTGAGATAAGCGGCCACTAACTCTGCACACCACGCCATCTTCAACAAATTCTGCCACTTAAACCTTTTTCCCTTTCGGATCGCGAATAATATGCCCCTGAGTGCGTTGCTCCAGGTCAAGGATCACAGTGTCGATGCCTTTTTGACGAATGAGGTTTGAGATCTCTGAGCTTTTCGATGCAAGCAGGCTTACCCCCTCAGCCACAAGATCAAACGCCTTCCAACTATCATCTTTCAAACGGCGCACCCTGAACTGCAGCTTAATCGGAGGGCGACCCGCTTCGATGACCTGTACATTCACATTCACCATATTTTCATGGGTAAAGTCAGCCGGAGGGGCAAATTTCACCTTTTGATCTGTGTACTCGGTAAACGCTTGCGCATAGGTTGAGATTAAGTAGCCCTGAAATGCGGTAACGAAGCGCTCTCTCTGCTCTTTAGTTGTCTTCTTTAAATAAGATCCCATGACCTTATAGGACGCATATTTATAATCGATATAAGGCATCAACTCATCCGAGACTATCACCTTAAGGTGGTCAGGATTGGTCTTAATTATGTCAATATCATGATGAAATCTGTCAAAAGTCCTATTTGCCACCGCCTCCACCATATCATAGGGATCCATGGTGTTCACTTCTGAGTCTTCATAATGAGCCGAAGCACTGAAAACCAGCAGTAACAATGAAGCTACTAACTTATTAATGTGATTATATATTCTCATTTCTTAATCCTTTGAAGAGGTGCTATACAGGAACTGACCGATCAGGTCCTCCAGCACGAGTGCAGAATGAGTATCATCAATACGGTCGCCATCGACTAACATGGCAATATCCTCATCCATAAACCCAGGAGTCAAGCCTAAAAACTGCTCACCGAGTAATCCAGAGGTCAAAATAGACAGACTACTTGTCTCAGGAAACTGATTAAACTCTTTATCCATCGACAGTTCGACAATCGGCACTAATTCAGAGGTATCCAGTGTAATCGCACTCACTCGACCCACGACTACGCCACCGACTTTAACCGGGGAACGGACTTTCAAACCACCAATGTTGCTGAACTTAGCATAGAGGGTATAACTACTATTCCCCGTCTTAACTTCAACATTAGCCACATTAAAGACTAAGACCAAAAATGCGGTAAATCCTGATAAAAGAAAGAGCCCTACTAAAACTTCAATTTTCCGAGTTAACATACTCTCATTTCCACTCTACATTTGAATATCAAAAAAATGAAATTCATGTTCATCCATTAACGACCAAACATCACCGCGGTAAGCAAGAAGTCCAGCGCCAATACGGCCAAGCTAGACTGAACAACGGTTTGCGTTGTTGCCTTACTGATACCCTCCGGATTCGGGATCACCCGGTAACCTCGATACAAGGCAATCCAGGTCACGACGACGGCAAATACCAGACTCTTAATTATGCAGTTAACTATATCTTCGCGCCACTCGACGGATGCCTGAAGAATCGACCAGAAACTCCCGCTGTCGATCCCTTTCCATTCAACCCCTACGACATGCCCACCATAGATGCCCACGGCGGTAAATATCAAGGCTAACATAGGCAAGCTGACCACTCCGGCCCAAAATCTGGGTGCAATAATCTGTCTGAGAGGATCGATAGCCATCATCTCAAGACTCGACAACTGCTCTGTGCTCTTCATTAAGCCAATTTCTGCGGTGAGCGCCGAGCCGGCACGACCGGCAAACAAGAGTGCCGTCACCACAGGCCCCAACTCTCGAAGGAGACTTAAGGCCACCATAGGACCCAGACTCTCTTCGGTACCAAAACCGACTAAGATGTTATAACCCTGAAGGGCTAACACCATGCCGATAAAGAGGCCCGAAACAAAAATCAACACCATCGATTGAACACCGACAATGTAAAGCTGCCTGACAAATAGCGGGAAGCCTTTGATTCTGGGTTTACGCGCTATCGCTCCCCAGAGCATTAAACCTGCACGCCCGAGACCGACAACAAAATCTATGGTAAGTCTGCCAAGACTCGCCAGTTGATTAGTCATATTCATTGACCACTCCCGTGAATGAGGCAATGACACTTAAATAGTAAATACGATTTATCTCCATCATCGCTAACCTACTAACTCCTTTTGATAGTCCTCAGCAGGGAAATGGAACGGAACCGGACCATCCGGCTCTCCGCCAATAAACTGCTTCAATTGAGGATTGTCAGCATTTTTCAACTCTAGTGGAGTACCGTGAGCAATGATCCGCTTATCAGCCATCACATAAACATAATCGGCAATACTCAATACCTCTTGCACATCGTGAGAGATAACCACAGATGTTAACTGAAGTGCATCGGACAGCTCACGGATCAGTTTAACCAAGACCCCCATAGAGACAGGATCTTGGCCGGCGAAAGGCTCATCATACATCACCATCTCAGGTTCCAGGGCTATCGCTCTTGCAAGTGCTGCTCTGCGCTGCATTCCTCCGGAAAGTTCACTGGGCATCATGGATGCAGTCCCACGCAGCCCCACGGCTTCAAGCTTCATCAACACTATTCGTCTGATGATTTTTTCAGATAAACCTGAGTGCTCTCTTAACGCAAATGCCACATTATCGAACACATTCATGTCGGTAAAAAGGGCGCCACTTTGAAACAGCATGCTCATCCGCTTACGCATATTGAACAGCTGCTCTCGGCTGCATCTATGCACATCCTGGCCATCGAACAACACTTGTCCGGCGTCAGGTATCAGCTGCCCCCCCATTAGCTTCAACAGGGTCGTTTTACCTATTCCGCTGGGCCCCATGATAGCGGTCACCTTACCTTTAGGAATAGACAGGCTGATATCATCAAAAATGATATGTTCACCCCGACTGAAATCCAAATTACGGACTTCAACCAATGATTTCGGCTCGATTGGTACCTTGTGATTCATTTCACTTCCATTTATGCAACGGGTGAGAAGACGACTGTTCAGGCGAAAGAAAAGAGGCAAATTGTACGTAATTGACCTATTCGGTACAACTGAATCGACACTATCTTGCCTCAATACTTTCAATTTTGCTCATTTCCGGCGAAAATGCGCGTCAGACTATCTCTAGAATGTAATTTGATGTTATTTAATATTTTCATGCTTATCGCTGGATTGGGTGCCCTGGTTTGGAGTGCTGACAAGTTTGTATATGGAGCGGCCGCCTTTGCAAGAAACCTCGGGCTCCCCCCTATGCTAATAGGACTAACCATTGTCGCGATGGGCAGTTCTGCGCCAGAGATGTTCGTTGCAGCAACCGCTTCAATGGAAGGCATGACTGATACCGCTATAGGTAATGTTCTGGGCTCAAACATTGCCAACATCACGCTTATCTTAGGGATAACGGCTCTATTGGGTGCTATTTCAGTCAGCTCACAGACCCTGCTGCGTGAAATCCCTATGATGCTGGGTGCAACTGTGATTGTCGGCTACTTCCTTCATGATGGCTTCCTCACCCGAATAGAAGGCTTTATGCTGATGGGGCTGTTTTTTACCCTCATGGGTTATCTTATCTGGCATGGATTAACCAATAAAAATCATGATCCCCTTGAAGATGAAGCCGATGACGAGATCCCTAAAGGGGTTCCAACACATAAAGCAGTTTTCTGGTTGGTCGTCGGCATCGTTTTATTGCCCCTTTCGGCCGACTGGATGGTACAAGGTGCCGTGGGCATAGCAAAAGCCTACCACCTCTCAGATCTCGTAATAGGCCTGACAATTATCGCCATTGGTACCAGCTTACCCGAACTTGCAGCCTGTGTGGCAGGAGTGCTCAAGAAAGAAGACGACTTGGCCATAGGTAACATCGTAGGCTCAAACTTATTCAATATCCTCGCAGTACTGGCATTGCCTGGCATTATCGCTCCCGGAGAGGTTGATGCCGCTGCCAGCACGCGAGATTTTTATATGGTACTAGCAACCAGCAGCGCGCTAGCTGTTCTCATTCTACTCAGTGGACGCGTCCGCCAATTGAAACCTTGGCATGGCGTTGTGTTACTTTGTACTTTTATTGCGTACCAATTAGTCCTTTTTCTCGCTTAATCCCGAGAGTGATAAAGCCGAATCAACAGAGAGATAAAAATGGTAGATGAAACTCAATTACGCCAATGGGGCAGAAATGTTATCGATATCGAAAGAAATGCTCTCGATAATCTATACCAGTATGTAGATTCTGCAGAGTTTGCTACGGCGTGCAGGTTAATCCTCGAATGTACCGGCAAGGTCATCGTGATGGGGATGGGCAAATCCGGACATATAGGCAATAAGATTTCGGCAACCTTAGCCAGTACCGGCACCCCCGCATTCTTCGTTCACCCCGGTGAAGCCAGCCACGGCGATCTTGGCGTTCTGAGTGAAAATGATATCATCTTGGCCATCTCAAACTCAGGTGAAGCCAGTGAAATTCTCACCCTGATGCCGGTGATCAAACGGATAGGGCTGCCAATTATCGCCGTTACCGGTAAACCCGAATCGAATATGGCCAAGTTGTCTATCGTGCACCTGTGTATCGAAGTACCGGAAGAGGCTTGTCCTCTTGGACTGGCACCGACCTCGAGTACCACTGCCACCTTAGTCATGGGAGATGCACTGGCCGTCGCGCTGCTGCAAGCCCGTGGATTCACCAAGGACGACTTTGCACTATCACACCCAGGCGGGAGCTTAGGCCGGAAATTACTGCTTAAAGTTAGCGATGTTATGCATAAAGCAGCCGAACTACCTCTGGTCAGCCATAATATCTGCATTACAGATGCGCTGTATGAGATTTCAAAGAAAGGCTTGGGCATGACTGCCGTTGTCGATGATGATAACAAACTCGTCGGTATCTTTACCGATGGCGACCTACGCAGAGTGATCGACGCCGAAGTCAACCTGAGGAAGACCTCGATAAGTGATGTGATGAGCAGAGGCTGCGTAACTGTTTGTGATGGGATCTTGGCAGCCGAAGCCTTGAAAGTGATGGAAGAGAAAGACATTAACGGCCTGATCGTCATCGATGAACTGCAGCAGCCGATCGGTGCATTGAACATGCTGGATATGGTTAAAGCGGGCGTGATCTAACCGTGACAACGTCAGATTTAGTCAGTCAAAAACAGGTTTACTGCAGGTTTAAGAATTCAGGCACAATTAAAGCGGGAGGCGCTTAACATGTCACATCAAGGTTTTTACGGTCCCATAAGTGAAGATGTTTGGCAAAAAGCAAAAAATATCAAGTTACTCATCTGTGATGTCGATGGTGTCTTCTCCGATGGCCTGGTTTACATGAGCAACGGCGGTGAAGAGCTGAAAACCTTCCATACTAGAGATGGCTACGGAGTAAGGTCTCTGCTCACCAGTGATATCCCTGTCGCTATCATCACCGGGCGTAAATCCCAGATAGTCGAAGACCGTATGACGGCCCTTGGGGTCACTCATATCTACCAAGGTGTAGACGATAAGTTGGTGCCATATCAGGACCTGCTAGCTCTTTATAATGTCAGCCCTGAGCAGGTCGCCTATATCGGTGATGACATGGTGGATCTTCCGGTGATGAAGCAGGTGGGATTATCTGTGTGTGTTGCCGACGGACACCCTTATGTCAAGCAACATGTCGACTTCACCACAACTATTCGTGGTGGCCACGGTGCATTGCGTGAATTGACGGATCTTTTGTTACTCAGCCAGGATAAGTTCGATACCGCTCACGGAATGAGTATATGAATAGAGTGACTCTGGCCATTATTGCCTTTTTTGGTACGGCTTTAATACTTTATTGGCAGGTGCAATCGAAGAGAGGCACTGAAGAGGTGGCAATAGATGCCAGTCTTCGACCGGACTATGTTGCCGATAACCTGCGAAGCGTAGAGTATAACGAGCTGGGCCTGGTTAATAGCCGTGTTACTGCGACTCATATGGAGCATTATGAAGAGGCCAATATGACCTACTTCACCCAACCCATCTATTTAGTTTATCCCGATCAAGGGCAAGCTCAATGGCGTCTTCAATCATCTGAGGGAACACTGAACAAAAAATCGGGTAAAGTGATTCTGGAGAAGGATGTTATTATTGATGCAATTAGCCCGGAAGAGCCTGTTCAGACAATTAAAACGACCTACCTTGAATTAGATCTAAACACTATGATTATGACATCGGATCGCGATATCTACATCACAGGTACCGATTTTTTGATTAAAGGGGTTGGACTCTACGCAGATCTTAATGCTCAGAGTGTGCAATTAACCAGTCAGGTTGAAGGAATATATGAAGCAAAATAAATTACTTATCATCGTCATGCTATCCCTAGTTAGTTTTAGTGGGATGGCTAAACTGGACGATCTGAAACAGGAAGTGAAGATCTCTGCCGCCAGTCAGGAAGCAGATATTAAAAATAACCAGATCATCTTCAACGGCCCCGTCGAAGTCACCCAGGGTTCAGTAAAGATCCTGGCCGATGAGCTCAGAGCATTTTCTAAAGAGGAAGGCGGCGGAAAGATACTGGTTGCAACGGGAAGCCCAGCCACCTATTCACAGATAATGGAAGATGGTCGCCCGGCATCTGCGAGTGCCAAAGAGATACGCTACGAGCTATCCAGCAGAACCTTAACCCTTATCGGCAATGCCACTCTGGAGCAGGCAGGCAGCCAGGTAACGGGTAACCAGATCCGTTACAACATAGCTAAGCAACAACTCATTGCTGAGAGTACCGGCAATGACAGAGTGATCACCATCATTCAACCTGAAAACTATCAGGAAGAGACAGAGACAGAGCCTGAGCCACAAACACCAACACCAACACCATCAGATGAACCTGAGGTGAAAAAACAGATCCAGCCAGAACAAGCGACTATAAAGCAGGAGCCAAAATGAGCGAGATGACGCTAAAGGCCGTTAACCTTGCCAAGAGCTATAAGAGTCGTGCCGTAGTACAAGATGTGAGTCTCACAGTAAAAACAGGGCAAATCGTCGGTCTGTTAGGTCCCAATGGTGCCGGAAAAACCACTACGTTTTATATGGTGGTTGGCCTGGTGCAGAGTGATAAGGGGCGCATCTTTATTGACGAGGATGACCTGACCTTAGATCCAATGCATCTACGCGCCAGAAAAGGGATAGGTTACCTGCCGCAAGAAGCCAGTATTTTTCGTAAGCTCTCGGTCAGAGATAACATCATGGCGGTATTACAGACCCGCTCAGAGATGGATAACAATGAGCGCGAAGAGCAGCTTGAACACCTGTTAGAAGAGTTTCATATCACTCATATCAGAGACAGTCAGGGTATGGCATTGTCTGGTGGTGAACGTCGACGAGTCGAAATTGCACGAGCATTGGCGGCAAATCCAAAATTTATCCTGCTCGATGAACCCTTTGCAGGTGTCGATCCGATTTCGGTTATCGACATAAAGAAAATCATCTTACAGCTCAAGAGTCGAGGGCTTGGCGTGCTAATCACAGACCATAACGTTCGTGAAACACTGGACGTTTGTGAGCACGCCTACATAGTGAGTCACGGAAACTTAATCGCCGAAGGCACCCCTGCCGAAATCTTAGACAATCAGCAGGTACGGGCAGTGTACTTAGGTGAACAATTCAAGCTATAGTTAATCTATAGCGTCGATTTTGAAGTAACATATTCGTTAAGACTCGCAAGCAGATAGTGAGTCAAGGGGGCAGAGAAACCCCAAAAATTATTTCGCAGGCTTTCTCACTTTATAATTACAAAATAAGGGAATAGCGGTAAATGAAAGCGTCACTCCAGCTCAAAATGGGTCAGCAGTTAACCATGACACCACAGCTGCAACAGGCAATTCGCCTATTGCAGCTTTCGTCGCTGGAACTGCAACAAGAGATCCAACAAGCATTAGACTCCAACCCACTACTTGAGTTGGATGAAGAGCAAGTCGATGCAGAGTCCGTCAACAGTGATAGTAAAGCCAGTGATGAGCCTGAATACAGTGCCTCAGCAGAAGGTGATACCGATAACGAAGGCCCACAAGATAGTTCAGCCGTCGAGACATCAGATGCATTAACCCAGGATTCCATGCCAGAAGATCTCCCCATGGATACCACCTGGGACGAGGTCTATACCGCGACCCCTAATTCCAGTTCAGGTGCGATGCGCGACGACGATATGCCCTTTCAAGGTGAAACCAGCGAAGGCTTATATGAACATCTGGAATGGCAAAAAAACCTCACTCCTTTCTCCGATAATGATCTTGCCATCGCCACCGCTATTATCGACGCCATCGACGAACGTGGTTACCTGACTCAAAGCGTCGACGATATCCTTGAGGCGATGGGCGATCCTGAGATTGAACTGGATGAAATTGAAGCCGTACTCAAACGTATACAGCATTTCGATCCTATCGGTATTGCGGCACGGGATCTCAGTGAATGTCTCTCTATCCAGCTCGCACAATATGCCGACACCACTCCCCATATCGGCAACGCCAGACTCTTGATCAAAGAACATTTAGATCTCATCGCCGGACGTGACTTCCGTCTGTTAATGCGCAAGACTAAATTGAAAGAAGATGATCTAAGAGAAGCGATTGCACTGATCCAGACGCTTAATCCCAGACCCGGACTTGCCATCACACCGGGCCGTGATGAGTATGTTATCCCGGACGTCACCGTGACCAAGCAGAAAGGTCGCTGGGTCGTGGAGTTAAACCCGGATTATATGCCTAAGATTAATGTCAATCAGCACTATGCATCCATGGCCAGAAGCACAAAGAATCAAGCCGATGGGCAATATATTCGAGGTCATCTGCAAGAGGCTAAGTGGTTTATTAAGAGTCTGGAGAGTCGCAACGAGACGTTACTCAAGGTATCCAACTGCATAGTTAAATTTCAGCAGGGATTCTTCGAGTACGGTGAAGAAGCGATGAAGCCTATGGTGCTAAACGACATAGCCGAGGCAGTTGAAATGCATGAGTCGACCATTTCGCGTGTCACTACGCAGAAATATATGCATACCCCCAGAGGAATATTTGAATTGAAATACTTCTTCTCCAGTCATGTGGGTACCGATGATGGCGGAGAATGTTCATCGACTGCGATACGAGCGTTCATTAAGAAGTTAGTCGCAGCAGAAAACCAGAAAAAGCCCTTGAGCGATAGTAAAATGGCGACACTACTGGGGGAACAGGGAATAAAAGTGGCGAGACGAACGATAGCCAAATATCGTGAAGCTCTACTCATCCCTCCATCGAATCAGCGTAAGAGTTTATAGAGCGTTATTTGATCATAAGTAAGATATAGTTTATTTATCACAATCGGAAACGGAGGAGTAATTCTATGCAAATAAACCTAACAGGGCACCACATTGAAATTACAACATCACTGCGTCAATACGTTGAAGAGAAGTTTACTAAACTTGAACGGCATTTCGATCAGATCAATAATGTGCACGTTATTTTAAATGTGCAGAAAATGCAGCAAAAAGCGGAAGCAAAACTCCATCTTTCCGGTGGTGAGGTTTTTGCTACGTCTGAAAATGCGGACATGTATGCCGCAATTGACTCCCTGATTGATAAGCTAGACCGTCAGGTTATTAAACACAAAGAGAAGCTAACAAAACATTAATAATGGAACTTAGTAAGATCCTGCAGCCGGAGTGCACAACCTGCGCCACTCCGGGCAGTAAGAAAAAGGTACTGGAACTTATCAGCGATCTTGCAGCTGTCCAGTACCCGACCCTTACCTCTCAAGAGATATTTGAAAGTCTATTGGCTAGAGAGAAGATGGGCAGCACGGGGATAGGTAATGGTATAGCAATTCCTCACGGGAGACTAACCAATATAAATCAACCAGTTGCTGTTCTAATCAAGTGTGAAGAACCTATCGCGTTCGACTCGATTGATAAACAACCGGTAGATATACTATTTGCACTATTAGTGCCTGCAGATCAGTGTGAGCAGCATTTGAGTACCCTGTCGAACATGGCAGAAAAACTCAATGATAAACAGGTATTGAAGCAGTTACGTAAAACACAAGATGAATCAGAACTCTATCAGGTGATTACTCAATGAAACTGGTTATGGTATCCGGTCGGTCCGGATCAGGAAAGTCTGTCGCCCTCAGGGTTTTAGAGGACCTTGGATACTATTGTGTCGATAACTTGCCTCTACCGCTCATGGACTCACTACTGGATCAACTTAAAGGTAGTAACGAACTTGTCGCCATCAGTGTCGATGTTCGTAATATGCCAGAGCAGGATAAAGAGCTGGAAAAACAACTTTCCAACCTGCCTGCAGATACTGAGTTACTCAGTTTCTTTCTCAACTCTTCAGATGAAGTTCTGCTGAAACGATACAGCGAAACCCGTCGACTACATCCACTATCGAGAAGCAAGACCTCTTTGAAAGAAGCTATAGAGCATGAAAGATTACTGCTCGAGCCGGTTTCCAAGCTAGTCGATCACTACATAGATACTTCTAACCTCAATATCTATGACCTGAGTAATAAGGTACGAGAGATCTTATTGGGGACTGTAGATAAAGAACTCGTCATTAATTTTGAATCTTTCGGCTTCAAATACGGTATGCCTGCCGAAGCCGACTTTATGTTCGACGTTCGCTTCCTTCCCAACCCACATTGGGAACCGGAGCTAAGGCCGATGACAGGACTGGATGAACCTGTACAACTGTTTCTCAGCCAGCAGCCCATGGTGAATAAATTCATCTGGCAAATTGAAAACCTGTTAGAAACCTGGCTGCCGCACCTGGAAAGAAACAACAGGAGCTATCTGACTATCGCCATAGGCTGTACCGGTGGACAACATAGATCTGTCTATGTCACCGACCAATTAGCGAAACTGTTCAGCAATAGCAAACATATGGTTAAAGCCCGTCACCGTGAACTGAACAATGCCTAAGCTAGAACGTCGGGTCACCATCTGCAACAAGCTAGGTTTACATGCTCGCGCAGCTACAAAACTCGCCGTATTGGCATCAGAGTTCGATGCTCAGGTAACGATAGTGCAAGGTGATAAAAAAGCTTCAGCAGCCAGTGTGCTAGGATTACTCATGCTGGAAACCGGGATAGGGAAGACCATCACGCTGCAGGCTGAAGGTAAAGATGCCGACGCCGCACTCGATGCCATCTGCGCCCTCGTCGATGCAAAGTTTGATGAGGCGAGTTAATCGCCTGAGTCTCATTTTCGCTATAACGGGGTGACTAGTAGCACTCTAAGCATCTATTTTATCTCTTTTCATACATAACAAACTGCACAGATACATACTCTAAGGGAGGAAAGCGATGCCAGTTGAAGTACTCGATAACGAACTCACAGACCAGCGTTTAAATCAGCTAACCCAAGCCCTTGGTAGTGGCATGTTCGTTCATGTGAGAAACATGCTTCATGATATGGCCGCTTCAGATGTCGCTTTTATCCTCGAATCATCGCCTCCGAGAACCCGTCAAGTATTGTGGCAACTGATCGATCAAGATCATACAGGTGAGATCCTTGATGAACTGGGCGAGGAACTCAAAGACAACCTCATCAAGCAGATGAGTCCCGAGCGAGTCGCAAAGGCCGCCGCACGCATGGATACCGATGACCTGGCCTATATCCTGCGCAGCCTGCCTGACAGCGTATTTAATCAAGTGCTGCAGTCAATGACCAGTCAGGATAGAACCCGAGTAGAACAGGCTCTCTCTTATCCTGATGATACTGCAGGCAGTATCATGAATACCGATACGGTCACACTGCGTCCCGATGTCAACATTGATGTAATTCTGCGATACCTCAGGATCAGAGGTGAGCTACCTGAGGCCACCGATACTCTCTATGTCGTCGACAAACAAGACTGCTTACTAGGTGGTGTAAGGATCTCAGATCTTCTCACCTGCGATCCCAACGCCTCAATTCGGGACATCATGGCCTCAAAGCTTGAAGGCATTCCGGTAGGCATGTCAGACAGTGAAGTAGCACAGCTGTTTGAACGTCATGATTGGGTCTCTGCGCCGGTTATCGGTGATGACAATCGCTTGCTTGGCCGTATCACCATCGATGATGTCGTCGACGTCATCAGAGAAGATGCAGAACATTCCATGATGGGTATGGCGGGTATGGATGACGATGTCGATACCTTCGGCCCGGTAGTAAAAAGTACACTACAACGCTCGCTATGGTTAACCATCAACCTTTTCGCCGCACTGTTAGCAGCTTCTGTAAGCAACATGTTCGAAGGCACATTAGAACAGTTCGCAACCATAGCTATCTTGATGACCATAGTGCCAAGCATGGGCGGCGTTGCCGGTAACCAGACATTAGCACTGGTTATCCGTGGTATTGCACTGGGACAGATTGGCCAAAGTAACTCTCGCTGGTTAATAGGTAAAGAGCTCGCCATCGGCTTCCTTAATGGTCTGCTCTGGTCTGTTTTAGTCTTTGTGGCAATATGGCTCTGGAAAGATGATATCGCACTTGGTGGGCTCATTGGTGGCGCAATGCTTATTAACATGACTGTGGCAGGTTTTGCGGGGGCGAGCATTCCACTACTCTTGAAGAAGATGAATATCGATCCCGCTCTCGCAGGGGGAATGGTGCTCACAACCGTCACCGATGTTATCGGCCTGTTTGCCTTCTTAGGGCTCGCTACCTTCTTCTTACTGAATTAACCGACACTTGCTTTGGCGAGATGAGTCCCTAAGCGATAAACTTAAGGGCTCAACTCTTTTGGAATAACGCTAGCCCATTAAACTATGGCAATAACGGCACATCGAATCCGTAACCAGCCAGGATCTGCTGCCCCTCTTCAGAAAGTATATACATAGCCAAATCAGGAGCTTCGCTCTTATCCCCATTCAGCACCATAAGGCCATAGTTAGCGCCAACCGAGAGGGCCTCGGGAACCGAGATAATCTGTAGATCAGGCACCTCTTTCTGTGCCAATACTGCATTGGTGCAGTAAGTCAGAAAGATATCCGCCCGCTGGTTTGCCATCACCCAACCATAAGGGTTTTTCCCTTCTGGCGCCTTAGCGCTATCTGGCCCACCCGTTAGCTGCAACGCTTTATCTTGCAGCAGCGATGTCGCACCAATCGATAGTTTGTCAGCCTTAGCAAACAACTTCCATGCGTAGTCACCCGCTGGATCGGCTTTGGGTGTAGAGGTACCAACTCTGACTTGCGGATCCAGTAATTTATCCAATAATGTGGTGCTATCCACTGCCACCTCAGGCTGCGCGATAGCGCAGAGCTTATTACGGGCAAACATGACAACGGGTCCGCCTTTCCCAGCCTCTCTTAATGCTAAAGGGTGTTTCATATTTGCCGACGCGTACACATCGACTCCTTCACCCTTTTCGATACGTTTCCTTAATAAACCCGATGGCGCAAACTGAGCCTCGACTTCGACAGGAGCCATTTTCTGATATTCGCCAATCAGCTCTGTCATCGCAGACTTTAAACTTCCCGCAGCCCTGAACTCTAATGGAGCACTGTTAGCCATCAAAGGCGTTAACAGTAATGTGGTCGCTATCCACTTATTCATTTTAATTTTCATCATCACAATTCGCTTAAAACCCAAAACGCTATCAAGCCACAGGGCAATGTATGCATCAATAGCCGTTGAAGCCGACCTCTTCGAACTGAGAATCAGCTCTCTGCTCTGACGCCTGCCAGCGACAAAATGTCCATCTACGGCTTAGAGTGATCGTTCTGAGCCGAAGTTTGTTAGCCTTCAAATGAAGGCTGAATACATTTTCTGTTTTGGTTCGTTGTTATTGGAGTGTGTATTTGAGGATTATATCTTCATTGTTATCTAGTCACCCGCTGGATCGGCTTTGGGTGTAGAGGTACCAACTCTGACTTGCGGATCCAGTAATTTATCCAATAATGTGGTGCTATCCACTGCCACCTCAGGCTGCGCGATAGCGCAGAGCTTATTACGGGCAAACATGACAACGGGTCCGCCTTTCCCAGCCTCTCTTAATGCTAAAGGGTGTTTCATATTTGCCGACGCGTACACATCGACTCCTTCACCCTTTTCGATACGTTTCCTTAATAAACCCGATGGCGCAAACTGAGCCTCGACTTCGACAGGAGCCATTTTCTGATATTCGCCAATCAGCTCTGTCATCGCAGACTTTAAACTTCCCGCAGCCCTGAACTCTAATGGAGCACTGTTAGCCATCAAAGGCGTTAACAGTAATGTGGTCGCTATCCACTTATTCATTTTAATTTTCATCATCACAATTCGCTTAAAACCCAAAACGCTATCAAGCCACAGGGCAATGTATGCATCAATAGCCGTTGAAGCCGACCTCTTCGAACTGAGAATCAGCTCTCTGCTCTGACGCCTGCCAGCGACAAAATGTCCATCTACGGCTTAGAGTGATCGTTCTGAGCCGAAGTTTGTTAGCCTTCAAATGAAGGCTGAATACATTTTCTGTTTTGGTTCGTTGTTATTGGAGTGTGTATTTGAGGATTATATCTTCATTGTTACCTAGACATAATGACTCCCCACGAGGTGCTAGCCTCCAAGTTCGTGGGTTAGTCCAAAATAGTTAAATTGTGCACCAGAGCCATACTGTATTTGTGACCATACAATATTGCAAATGGAGGCTAGCATGAGAAAACATAGCATAATTTTCATAGGTTTAGACACCCATAAAGAATTTATTGAAGTTGCCTATGCCGAAGACGGCCGAGAACATAGTCCTGTTCACCTAGGACGGATTCCTAGTAACAAAGCTCAGCTACGTAAACTTGCTCGACAATTCGAGTCTAAATATCCTCAAGCAACACTACATTTTGTCTATGAAGCAGGACCTTGTGGTTATTGGGTCTATCGATTTTTAACTAGCTTAGGGCACTGCTGTTATGTAGTCGCACCATCACTTATTCCCAAGAAGCCTGGCGAGCGAGTTAAAACGGATAAGCGAGATGCACTGAAACTGGCACAGCTTATAAAGAATGGCGATATCAGCCCTATTTATGTTCCAGAACCAGATGATGAGGCTGTACGAGACTTATCTCGGGCACGCGAAACCGCAATGAAAGACCTTAAAGATGCTAAGTACCAGCTTAAAGCGATGCTTCTGCGCAATAATATTAACTGCAAGATAAATGATAATTGGTCGAAGCAACACTTACGCTGGCTCACCGAATTAGTGCTACCTCACCCATGCCAACAAATCGTTCTACAAGAGGCCATACATACGATTACAGAACGAATGAAACGACTACAGCGGCTTGATAATGAGCTTGAGTATCAAGTTAAGCTTTGGCGCTATTATCCTGTTGTAAAAGCGGTTCAGGCCATGAGAGGTGTTCGCTTACTCGTCGCTGTAGGTGTTATCGCAGAACTCGGTGATCTACATCGTTTTGACCATCCAAGAAAACTGATGAGTTATGTTGGGCTCGTTCCAAGCGAACACTCAAGCGGAGGTCATAGACGTCAAGGTGCTATTACCAAGTGCGGCAATAGCAGAGCAAGACGGTTACTGGTTGAAGGTGCCCACTCCTATCGCTATGCCGCTAACATCTCTACTGAGTTACAAAAGCGGCAAGAGTCACTCAGTAAGGAAGTCGTTGATATCGCGTGGCAAGCCCAACTAAGGCTTTGTCGTCGATATCAAAGATTGATGCAACGGGGCAAACACTACAATGTGATCGTCACAGCCATAGCAAGAGAGATGATCGCATTTATATGGGCAATATCCAGAGAGGTTGTACTCAGTCCTGTTGATCCCAAACAGAGAATCGCAAGGATGCCAGCATGAGCGATATATTGATGGGAGTAATAATAGAGTTATGACAGGTTTAGAGTTAATGCATTGGGTCAAGCATCGGAAGTGGTACAAACACCGACGGCGTTAGGACGGCAACCTTTGCGAAAGGGTTGAACCACGAACCTAGACTGAAGTTAGGTACCACGTCGAAAAAAGTAAGGTTGGCGCTGCTCACTCAATGGTGAGTAATCCACGGATATCAGCATGAGAACCGACGAATCTACTTGCTTCATCTGGTGTATTAACTCATTTAACTATGAGTAATGGTGCTAAATAAAATAGCAGGGATCACTATGTTTAACTTGACGTGGGGAGTCATACCAACGCCTGCACGGCGGGTGCTGTATAGGGACATACAAATGTCGTGATCACATGGATGTGAATGAACGACGTATGTGCAGGCACTTCTGTGACACGACACGAGTATATCCCTATAGTCTCGGCCGTATCTGCACTGGGGGATTTTGTCTCTTCGATTTGGCTTTGTTGATACGCTTCGTAACTTATTTATGCCCCAAAGTTTGTTAGCCTTCGAATGAAGGCTGATTACATTTTCTATGTTGATTCATTTGGCTTACTTTTTATTTGAACATGGGTTTATAAATTTTACCTTCATCGTTATCTAACGCCTGCCCGGCAGGGCAGTCCTGTCTGTACAAAACCGTGGCCCAAATACCTATGCCATTACATCCTTTAATGACGACATATTGCTGTGCATTGATGGTTCCTTAAAGCTTAATTTTACTTCATTGGTAGTGTTCCTTCTCTATACCAAATTTGTGTCTTTCCTATATAACTTCACAACGACAGAAAGCGCTAGGGTCAACTTAGACTGCTCTTTGTGCTGTGGGGGGAGGTCAACCGAAATGATTCCTTGAAGTAAATCATGCTATTAAAATACCTGTTGTTTTTATTGAAGTTAGTCACAAACTGCTGCGCAACATTGGTGCAACATACTTGCAGCATCAGTTTTGGGTGTAAATAACTATAAATAGGGAGCATTAAGTGCGATTAACGTTATTTTCAATTTTAGCAATGTTTATATTATTTGGTTGTAATAGTGACTCCGCAGAAGTAGATGATTGCCCAATAGTCACAGAGCCTGTGATCATAAGTGCAGTCACAGTTAAATTTCATGACGCTAACAGCCAGCCTTTAAATGTTTGTGATGGCATAGTTACGATAAGCCGTGATGGTTACCACGAAGTATTTTATGGATCTAGTTATAGCAATTGTGAGTCAATGTATAGTCTCAGCGGCGGGTACGACTTTACGTCACACAATGTGTTGGTAGAAAAGGCGGGTTACGAATTTCAAGAATTTGACAATATTGTTCCAGTTGAAACCAAGTGTGGTTATGAAACCTTCGAACTAAACGTGTTCCTTGAGGAGTATTAAAAAGGTTAGCTTTCCGGGTTCAAAAGTTAGTGATTTTTGAACTCGGGCTTGCGCACAGTCACATGACTGACCTGAGGAGTTGCGCAATGCATCTCTGGGTAGCGATATCAATAACGGTATTGTTGAATGGGGGCGCCTATTACAGCTACTCTACATGTAGCAATTATGGTTTAACCCAAATTGAAACCACAGAGTACCTTGGGCATATACAGTATCAAGGGCTAGATTCACCAATATTTCCCCCTTGTAGTGGCACACTAAACTTGGCCACCTGATTAGAGGTGTTATCACCACTTCTGTAGTTAATAGGGTCAGAGCTTTTTTTATCAAAAGAAGCATTAAAGAGTTCGGAGTGACTGAGGGCTTTCGGATAAACTAAGATACATTTCTAATCAAAGTCAGGTTAATTAGCTCTATTGCTCTAACAAGCTTATGTACAAAAGCGTGATATCAAGTAGAGCTTAAATCGAAGCGATAAACACTAAAGTGTAGATAATTGGACTCCCCACTTTCTAATCAGTTACGGTATATCTCAATTCTCACGAGATTTCGGAGTCCAAAATGAAAAGTACTATTGTTGGTGTTGATCTGGCTAAAAATGTGATT
>NZ_RXNV01000024.1 GCF_003966265.1 Shewanella atlantica
CCTGTCCGTCACCCAGGAGGGTGATATCGCTAATCTCGCCAGAAAGCACATACCCTGACGGATAATCAGGTGACAACTCATCATCTAAATCAATCACTACGGTTTCATCTTGCTGCATGGCAATGGGTATCGGTTTTAACACCGGGTTATCAGGTGCGCTAACCACTACCACCACCTCACCCATAGCGACCACACTGCTATCCATTGCTTTAATACTGTATTGGTAGTGGCATGCTGCGGCGCCACTAAGCGTTGCAATAAAACCATGTCCTTCGGGCTCACTGTTTGCACAATCACCAGAGCCCTGGGCTTGCATTTCCTTTATATTGGTAAGCGTATATGTGCTCTCGGCAGTAATGAATTGAGACAAATCTATAAACGTAGGCACGTCACTTTTAACTGACTGCAAGCCGTTAGCGGCGCTGAGTGTAACCAGTGAAACCGGTGAAGAAGCCAAGTCTTCATTACCGCAAGCTGATACGACCAAGGCTAGCATTACAGCTGTGAGTAACCTTTTAATAAGCTAATAAGCGGAATAAAATTATTCATAATTAATAAACTAACATCGACAATAAATTTTTGTCATTATAAGCCGTGTACATACCGCCCCCCCTTAAAAAATAAAAATAAAAAATAAAAAATACTCAAATTAACATATTACTAAGACACCAACAAAACAGAACGAAATCAGGTTCTGTCGCACGGTTTAAAACAGCTAAAGTGCTGATGATATTCAGGCACTAATAGGAGCATCTACGGTATAATATTTAGCTCCTTTGGTGCCCCCTGTCCGCAAGATTGCAGAGGATACCCGAGTATATTGGACTGAGTTGCAAAGTTCGTTGGATCAGCTAAGCTCCTCTTTTGTTTTTGGCTGACTTAGTCGTGACACTCTTTAAGCACCGACAATTTTCCTATGACATAATTATTTGAGCTGTTCGTTGGTATTGTAAATACGGAGTCAGCTATCTAGAGCTAGAATAAATGCTTGGTGAGCGCGGGATCAATGTTGACCACAGTACCATTTATCGCTGGGTTCAACGCTACGCCCCTGAAATAGAGAAGCGGTTAAGATGGTATTGTAAGCCTCGATTAGAGCTGAGTTGGGAAGTTGATGAAACCTACATTAAAGGTAAGTGGGTCTACCTGTACCGAGCCATTGATAAACGTGGTCATACGGTTGATTTTTATTTGTCATCCGGACGTAATGCTAAAGCCGCCAAGCGCTTTCTAGGAAAGGCATTGAAAGGGCTAACATCATGGCAATTTCCTTCATCTATCAACACCGACAAAGCCTCTTCCTATGGTGTAGCCATCAAGCAATTAAAAGCAGAAGGAAAATGTCCTGAAAGCGTTGAGCACAGGCAAGTTAAATACCTTAATAATGCTGTGGAGGCTAACCATGGAAAGTTAAAAAGACTGATTAACCCGGTGAGAGGATTCAAATCAATGAAGAGTGCTTATGCCACGGTTAAAGGATTTGAAGTGATGCACATGTTTAAGAAAGGGCAGTTTAAAGACTGGCAATATGGTCAAGGAACGACAGGAGAGATCCGTTTGATTACTGGTGCATTGACTCATTATTATAACAGTTCAAGTGAAACCAGCAATCCCATCGCTTTATTAAATATTTGCAACAGAGCCCTTTTGAGTACATCTAGTGTAGCTATATTGTCATCGTAATCAAAAAATGCAGAAACAGATATAAACTTATCAACACAATATCCCACTTCTACCCCATAGGAGTTAGCATCTACGTTACCTATGTTGACATACTGATAATCCAAACTTACAAACAATTTTGAGTCAAAAACATAAGTTCCATCGACCCCACCGGCTCCTGCGTAAGGGTTTTTCCAATCAGTTAGAAAATGTTCATGAAAACCCCGTGGACTTTGCCGCTTCAAAAAAAGTGTCCATCTTAAAAAATAGCCATCAGGCTAAGAAGGGCTCCCGCCGAAACAACCAAGATAACCCCTAGCGTCAACCCTCCAGTTTTAATACCACTAAACTCTATTTTTTCTATTTTTTCTATATCAACTACATCAACATTTTTTCCTTTACCTGAAATTTTATTTTCCGTGATGGTTTCTACAGAAAGCTTAATAAGCTCACCAGTTACGGTCGTTATCACGACCGTATCGCCAATATTAATTTGCTCCAAAATTGAATAGTCACGGTTAGGTTGCACTTCATTTAACGAAGTACAACCTGACAAGATGAGAGTATTCAATAGTAAAAGAATCATTAAAAAACGTTTCACTATAACCCCCTCTCTAACTATGGTTCATAACAACCACTGCCAGCCCCACCGGCTCCTGCGCAAGGGTTTTCCCAATCTCCAACTGTATAAACTGGTTCATTGCTATAATCAAACTTATAAGAGTTAGAAATATCAACCTCTGCCCGGTTCCTATAGTAATAACGATACATAGAGCCTTCGTAATAACGTTCATCCCATTCATACAAGCTGATTGAAATGTATTTTCCAGGGTTAATTCCTTTTATCGCATCCTTTATTTCAAGGCCGATATCTATACCATCTATAATCCAAGTTTGCGGAAGAATTACGTTATCAAAAGCTTTTACGTAATATTCATTATCATTTAGTTCATTCAATGCATCATCGACAGAGTCTTGCACAAAGTCAGGAACGAAAATGTCAGCCAGTACTTCCACAGTTTCAGCCACGATACTATTGATTATGCCATTACCATCAATGTCGATATCAACCTGCAAGTTTCCAATATCTCGAAGATTGTAAACCCGCGCAGTATTCAACTCATAGTCTGCAGAAAACCTGAGAGTTGATGTATCAACATCTCCATATAAGGTGAACCCAAGCCAATCAACCTTCACTTCAGCATCAAATGTGAACCCGCTAACCTCAACAGTAACCACCCCATTATTTTGTGTTATAATTTTGGTTTTCAAGGGCCCTACTAACCTTGCTCTTTTTAACTCTCTGAATCTAAGCGTTGGGGTATCATTGATCCCTTCTCTAGCTTCAGTCTCTACCACATTAAACAACTTATTATTAATTGTACTTAGTATTTCTTTCACTTCGTCGTGAATAGGCTTCCCCTTACTGGGGCTGTCGATAATGATATCTCGCCAACTGTTATTATTTTTATAGCCGATGGTGGATAAATGTTTCGTTTCACTCACGTAAGTAGGATAATAATCAATTCCTACCCTACCGCTCCCTTCTTTCATTGGAGCGATAGGTGCCGCCGATAGTGCCGTTGAACAAAGCAGTAAAATGAAAATTAATTTTTTTCTAATCATGTCGACATCCTGTTGATTTTGACTATTTGAAGCTGAATTCTCATTTACCCCCCCCTCCGTAAATATAAAATAATTTATTAATGCATTTTATTTTTTAATACGGAACGAATTCATGCACCAACACAGCAACAATTATCTGTTAAGGCAAGCATTAAAATGCCACAATAACTTCCCCGTCCGCCAGATGAAATGCCACACTCATGGAACTCTTTGATTTATAATCACTAAAGCATATTTATTCATGCATTTCACATAATAAGATGTGGCTAATGAACTGGGCTTGTTGCAAAAAATTCAGCTAAGACTCAGAATTCCTTCTTTCTCATCTAATCCAACAACTCAATGGCCAATCTAGAATTTAAATGGAAACACTTTGCCCCTGAAATCATTCTTTGGTGCCTACGCTGGTATGGTTCGACCCCAATGAGCTACGCAAATCTTAGCGACATGCTGAAGGAGCGAGGAATATCGGTTAACCGCTCGACTATTTATCGTTGGTTCATTGAGTATGCCCCAGCATTACGTAAGAAATTACGCCGTCATCAGTTCATCCGAGCAGACTCTTCGTGGCAGCTTGATGAAACCTATGTCAAAGTAAAAGGGAAATGGCATTATCTGTACCGAGCTATCAACAAGCAAGGCGAGACGCTGGATTGCGATTTCTCCCATAAACGTAATAAAGAAGCCGCCAGAACACCGGAGCAGACCCATCCTTGCAACAGAGTCGGAGCGCCGCTTCTTCAGTTTAAAGCGCCGAAATATCAGTTTGTGGCAGAGCTCTCTGTTTTCAAGGCGGCAAATGCACCAATGGTAGAACAAATTGTTTGTACGCTGATTAGCTGGCTCTGTACGACGCTGCTGTCTGCGCCATAATCTGAATTCCCCCATTTCACCACGGTGCCATCCGCCTTCACGGCGGCAAATGCACTACCTGTAGAATCGATAGTTTGTACGTTGGTTAGCGGTGCCTGCACAGCGCTGCTGTTTCCGCCATTAATACTCTCCCCCCACATGACCACGGACGTTTCAACAACCGTTAAATCGGCCACGTTACTGTCTACACCTTCAAAATGGGCCTGAATAACGGTATCACCAGCATTAACACTTGTTGCTTGACCGTTTAAGTCAATGGTTGCAGTGTCGGTGAGCATACTGGTCCAGTTGACCTGATTGGTCACATCTTGGGTTGTGCTGTCACTGTAAGTTGCTGTAGCGACGTAAACCTGAGCCGTACCTTTGGCAATGCTTGCTCTAACCCCACAGGAGTGGAGGCCATATTCGGTGTGACGGCAAACTCTATAACAATGGTATCCCGCACATCCAAAGTGGCTGTCGGGCAACAGCTTGCCCTTCATCCATACCCGATGCTGTCACCGTCACAATACCCGGCGACAACGCAGTAGCAAGACCACTGCTATTAATTATTGCAATGCTTGCATCACTGCTCTCCCAGGTCAAGGTATCATACCGGGTAACATCAACCACCTTTCCACCACTCAGCACTGCCTCTGCAACATACTGCTGCTCCATACCCACCCCGGTAATTTGAACCGGAAGAGGAACCTGCAAATTCGTTATGCTTATCTCACCATCATCCTCAATATCGAGGTTTTGAGCTATTTCATCTTTCAACTCGAACACAGGCGAGCTTAAAAGCCCCTCATCATCATTCCCGCACCCCATCAGCAGCGTCATTGACAGGCAGTACAATATAAAATACCTCATCTGTTAATCTCACTATCTGACATCCCCCGTAACAACACTCCTACACGTCTATTTTTTGAACGTCCATCTTCTGTCTCGTTACCGGAAACGGGAGAGCCTTCCCCTTTTCCTTTAACTATTAGTCGTTGTTCATCAATACCCTGCCGCACAAAATAATCCGCAACGGCTCGCGCTCTTTTTTCAGATAAATCCTGACTATATACAGCGGAGCCGGCGTCGTCGGTATGACCAATAACCGTGATATCAATGATTGAATGTTGTTGAGACTTTTCAAGCAGTAAAGCCAACTCATCAGTAACATCTACAACAGATGAATCAACACTAAACCGTGTCGAGCCATTAAAGCTCACCGGGACGGGGGCAGGTGTAGGCATAGTTATCGGAGTAACAACAGGAGAAATGGCCGTTGCAGTAACGGCCGGAGGCACTATCGCCCGGGATTTGCTGCCTGTCCAAAATGATAAGTCACACCCAGTGAGAAATAATGCAAATCGGACCACTACAAAGCATCACTGCCGATACCATCAATAAATTGATACTCCCCACGTACTGACCAACGCTCAGAAAGTGCGTAATCAAGCCCAACAGCAGAAACCAGTTTCGTATCTGAATCACTGAGCCTCTCACCAAATCTGAATGTTGATTGTTTATCGAGCTCCAGGTAAGTCACACCCAACTTACCGTATGCATCCAGATGGTCACTCAATTGATAACGAAACACCCGGACAACTCCCCGCCCCAGGTATCAAGCTCTGTGGGGGAGTCAGTGTAAAGGCCGCTAGGGCTACCATAATCCGTTACCCCAATTTCCACACCAAACCATGAGTTAAACTGGTAGCCACCATACAAACCGTAAGCGAAGCCATTATCATCACACTCCAGAGCTTCAACCTTGCACGCCCCCTGATAATGACTCACTCCCGCACGAGCACCCAAGTACCACGCATCCTCTGCCACCACCGCTGGTGTACCACTAGAGTAGCTGACAGCTACCATACCAAGCATTATTATCTGTTTCATTTTGATGCTTAAACCTGAATAGGTGTAATGTTTAAGCTTAGAAGCAAATGTTAAATAGTAAACTGTCAACTAAAAAAACGCCGTTCACTCAACGACGAAGCCCTCCCTTCTTGCTGTACAAACTGTGAGTAGTAGCGGTTTACGAGACTCTACCGCAAACAGAGGGCTTGGCGTTTGCGACAGAGCCGAAAATTCGACTTATGAACACCACGGTTTTTCAAGGGGGATCACCCAAACAACCATACCCGCTCATGACTAAGTGGGTATGGCTGCACTTATTGAAAGCAAGCCGTTAGAGGGTGCAGACATCCGCTAGCATTGATACATTAACACTCTGTATGTTAATCACTTTCTCACAGTTAGAATCAATCTTGGTTGTCCTCCAGCCTCACTGGAAGTAAACTTTTGTTTATTTGTATCACTGTCAGAGCTCAATCCAATAGTTATCGATTGTTGAGCAAAATCAGCTGTAGATATATCAAAGGTATTCCAGCCAAGAGTATGTTCTGCTGAGGTAATAAGGCGACCCATTGTCATGCTGTTATTTAATCCATTTAGCTGCTTTTCGTCAAACTGTCCTTCAGCTTCAAAAATGTTCACTTGCTCTGCGACATCGATGGCTTTCAACTCTAACTTCGCTTCAATTATTTCCCCCTCAATACCGCTTACATCAAATTCAATATAAGATATAGCGTTATTTGCTTGAACTTTTAATGTGTTCAATTCGCCTTTAATGGATGAACTATTGGTGACTACAAAGGTATCTTGTGCTGGAGTCAGTGTTTTCTCGTAATGCGTACCATGGTCAATCACTGAACCATCTTCGTTTGAGTAGGCGTTATTGAGTTGACGCGCCAAATCATTCGCGATGGCTGTTGATGATACCATTGGATCATGACCTGCGGTCCAATACGCTTGTCCTGACTGATATGCACCAATGCTATCAATCTCAGTGCCTGCAACAGGGTATAAATCACGCTCATTCCAATCAACAAACAAATCTCCCTCTTTACCACGGGTAACATGATGATTATCTGTGATTAACTCATTTTCAAGCAATGCCCAAGGGCTACGACGGTGCACGGCATGCGTCACATTATTAAAAACAGGCCATCTCGGGTCGTCATTCGCCTCATCAACCATTAGCATTGAATAAGTTGGTGACGTGGCAAGAATGGTATTGTTATGCACACTAAAATCCGTTCCTTGCGCCTTCATACCAGATTTGGAATTCCAAACAACATTGTGATTAATGGTTATTCCGTCACCTTTAGTATCATTTCGTATCCCTAAACGTGCGTTATTATGCACCCAGTTATGGTGGATACGGCTTCCAGCCGCATTTAAACCGTAAGGAAGATAGATAGAGGCGACATCTGAGTGTAACAACCCTGTGTTGTATACGTTATTATATGCGACCTCATTGGGGCCTGGGCCTTGCAGTTTTATGCCTATCGAGCCCGCATCATGAACGGTGTTGTGTAACACATGGTTTTCACCGTCTTGCTTAGCCCACCCTTTGTATTGCAGATGTAAGGCTGAGCCATTGTTCGTCCCGGCACGATTAATATCAAATAGTTGACTGTATTGGATGGTGTTATCAAATCCCTCAAGTCTGATCCCATTTTCAGAATGCGCAATAACGATATTATCAATTAGGGTGTTTTTACCAAAAAGATGAATACCATTGACGTACTGTGCTGGGAACTCATATTCGAATTGTGGGTTTCTTACCTCATTCGGAGTGGCGTGGACGAAGGTTGAGTTTTTAAGCGTTAACCCATCCGTTTTATAGGTATGTACGGTTGTGGCAAAAAAGTCGATACCATCAATAGATACATTTGATTTTTCATTCACATTCAGTGCTTTGATCCCTAACTGGATCCGTATTTTACCCGCGTTATTACGGTATGGTTTGACGTAAAGTCGATTATCACTTTTATCAACAAACCACTCACCAGGAGCATCAAGCAGCTCTAAATCATTTTCGACATAAAAATCGTTGTCCACCAAACCATATTTGTCTAGCGCATATTGATCGGCTTGCTTTGATTCAAGATTTTTCAGATACTCTCCATCATAATAAATGTTATTACCTTGGTGATGAGTGATAAGGTGTCCATCTGAGAACATGCCTTTTCCGACCTTAATAATTAAGCGAGCTCCGGTTAAGTCTGCATTTAATTCTGCAACACCTTGTGAAGATACAACCCCTTCTTCAGAGCCGTCTTCTGTTTTGCTCCAGAACTCTTCATGCGACCAATTAAAGTTGCTGTTAAAGTCTTCTTCGAAGTTGGGGTAGCGTGCTAAGTGCATTTTTTTACCATCATCAAAAATTTGATACACTTCCGTGTCATCGGGAAGTTGATAAACAAAAATCCCATCTTGCTCACCTAAGAACTCTGCCGCTTGCTTGACAGCGCTTGTACCGTCAAACATCACCTTTTCTCCCTCATAAGCGCTAAGCGTTATATCGTTCAAGTGAATGTCATGGTTTACACTATATTTACCTTCTCGAAAATAAATAGCATCGCCAGACTGGGCCACCTTAAGTGCCTTGGTTAGCGTTTTGAGTGGAGTATTGAAACCGCCATCATTTTTGTTATTTCCATTTGATGAAGAAATAAAAATGTCTCTGCCGGCGTTGCTGGCTTTACTTTCAACTTCTGATGCAGCAACGTCGAAACAGCTAACGAGGCTCAATCCAAGCATTGAGAATGGTATAATTGCTGTCTTTTTCATAACGAATAACCTTTTAATGTAAAAACTGATTGCACAGTGAAAAGTAAAAGTGCTTATCAAAAAATGCTGCTTACCGCGGCATTTTTTTGAAAAACTTTAAGCTTTACCTGTCTTCATATTGAGCACGTACGTAATTAGTCGCTGTCATGGATAGGAGCAATATTCACTACATACGTGCTTGCCACTCAATCACTGTATGGTGAACCATGCATAAAAACTAATAATCAAAAATAAAGAATTCTTTACAAAAGTTAGCACTTTGTATCCGTTTGTTCTGAAAGCGAATTGATTGAATTTTGCGCAGGCATATTTTATAAGTAGACTAAACAATATATCTCTGAAGACAGTTCATTACTCGCATAATTAGGGAGCATTTTGATTAGATGATGCAGGTTGCCCCTCGCTGTAACATCAGGACTAGACCGCGAACTGCAGGCTCTGTCGCAAACAGAGCTCACGCCTCCTCCCTTCACAGAACAAGAGCGACCTGTAAAGCAATCCCCGAAAGGCGAGCCAGAAAAGGACCCTAGGTGGCTCCAAGAAATTAAATCTGTTGCAGATATAGCTTTAAGAAATGAAATAAGAAATGAGTATCAGGCAAATGACGCGTGAGCTTCGCCATTTGCGACTCAGTAACAGCCAAACTTTATAAGAAGAGCTCTATTAAAACCGACCAGTAACAGCAAATCCCAAATTAAACCCATCAACATCTGGATCAACAATTTTAGATATAGCAAAATTAGCAGAAAAACTATCAGACATTCGCAACCAATAAGCAGTTCTAATATCGAAATCACCATCAGAACCCACGCGATCATACCCAGTTCCAACAGACCACGAGTCAGATACGTACCAATCAGCGCCTAATGTGTAGCGATTATTGGAATTAACATGCTCCCAGCGTGCGGACAAGTCAATCCCGGGACTGGAGCTGAGCTCTAAATATCTACGAATTTGCAAACCGTAGCTATCTTTGTCATTGCCATAAGCATGGTCATCGTAATCAAAAAATGCAGAAACAGATATGGACCTATCAACATAATACCCAACCTCTACCCCGTAGGTATTAAAATCTACATTACCTATGCTGGTATACTGATAATCCAAACTTACGAACAATTTAGAGTCAAAGACATAAGTTCCATCGACCCCCGAGCTATCCATATTAAGTTCATTAAAATAGCTGTAATTTGTACCTACATTAGAAGTTTGGGACAAAAAACCATTTAATGCATAAGGGCTTGAATCTTGATTGACGGGACTGAAATAATAACGATAGTTAGCGCCTAATATCCCATCACCCACGTCTTCAGAATAAGCAAGGTATCCCACGCTCGCTTCATGTTGATATTCTTTGTTTTCGGCAACTACATTAAGACTTAGAAAAGCTAACGTAACTGCAAGTGTTGCCTTGTTTAATTTCATATTGTTATCTCGATTGATTTTCATACTGGAAATCGCTATTTACATAAAAAGGCTAGCTATCGCAACAGCTCCAACGGCTAGGCTTATAGCGACAATGGCACCAACAAGAATCCCGATTTTAACCGGATCTAATTCTTGTTGATTATTTTAAATCGAACTCACATCGACACTCGCAACTTACAACCAACCCCGCAATATAAAAAAATAAAAAAACATCGATAAGGTTTTAAGGCTTTAGACAAGATGAATTCGATGCGTGCAATCCCTTTTATGTTAAATGGCCAACTTTACACTTCAAAACACCCATCTGACGCCCTTAAACCCCCACGACAGTCATTTTAAGCCCCCCCCAGGAAAAACCTCATAAAACATATTTGGAAGTTTAGAGCGAGATTAAGGGGCTTTAGGCGGCTCTGTTGCAAAGATCGTCGAATCAGCTACTGAGAACTCGAAGAGATGCTCGTTGGGCGCGGTATCTATGTTGACCACAGCACCATTTATTTCTGGGTCCAGCGTTATGCACCAGAAATAAAAAAACAATTAGGATGGTATTGGAAGCCCAAAGCGGGGGTTGAGTTGGAAAGCCGATGCAACCTATATCAAAATGAAAGGCAAAAGAGTGTGTCTGAATCGGGCTATAGATAAACAAGGTCATACCGTTGATTTTTAATTATCATCCCCAGACGCAATGCCAAAACAGCTAAACGTTTTTTGGGTAAAGCTTTGAAAAGCTCAAATGCAGGGAATGACCCTCCGCCATCAATACCGACGAGGCAGCCTCATACTGTGCCCGCATTACAGACTTAAAGAAAGTAAATCTCTTGAAGCACTTGAACAGCGGCAAATAAATACCTGAACAATGCGGCTGAAGCCGAACATAGACAAATTGAAAAGCCTCATTTATCCGGTGCGAGGATTCAACTCCTTTGATGATAGCCTATGCCATCATCAAAGGACTTGAAGTTATGCATATGTTTAAAAAAGGACAGTTCAAGCCCTGGTTATTTGGTCAAAAAACAGAAGGAGAGATCCGTTTAATCACCAATGCACTGGTAAACGATGAGTAATCAGCCAGAGCACCGGAGCAGACCCATCCTTGCAACAGAGCCGGAGAGCCGTTTCCTCAGTTTATAGCACCGAAATATCAGTTTGAGGCAGAACTCTCTATTTTCAAAGCGGCAAATGCACTACTGGTAGAAGATATTGTTTCAACGTTGGTTAGCTGGTCTTGTTTAGCGCTGCAGTTTCCGCTTCCCCCCACGTCACCACCGTGCCGTCCGCTCTCAAGTGTCTAAATGTTTAACAAGCTTACTAAGCAGTAAGAAAACCAAGAGGGTATGATTACTTGGTTACTGGTTTGCTGTTAAGTCGATATTGTAGATAGCAAAACCAAACTCATCAGTTAAATCAGTACGCTTGTTCAACGGACGTAGTTGATTATCTAAGATGAATGAATCGGCTATTTCACTGTCTTGAGTTTCGAAGCGAATATCCAACTGAGTCGTTGTATTAATCGTCACAAAATCCCAGTTATTATCAGCGCTTGGATCGACTTCGCCATTTACTTCTGTCTCGGCAGTGATGTATTGCGCCAGTGCTTCACGGTTGCTATCCGGCAATTCCATTATGACGTAATCAGAACCTGTACCGGCAAACTTACCACCGAATGCACGGTAGTTGTTAGATGCGATGATGAACTCTTTCGTCGCTAACGCTTCACCTGTAAATACGGTTTCACCGTCAGTATAAGTCAGGTCGATGATACGGTTTGCTGTGGCGTCAACGACCTTACAATCACCATCAAACTTAGTCGGCTGAGTGACATCAATCTTATAGGTTACACCATCGATAACATCGAAGTTATAAGTACGGTGTGTGTCCCAGTTGATCAAATACTGAGGTGCCGTTGTATCAGGGTTAACCTGGTTAAATTGGTTGGCGCTACACTCTAACCAATCTTTTAGCTCTACACCCGTAACTTTCAGTGCAACCATAGTGTTTGGATACAGATACAGATCCGCCGCATTCTTATAGGTCAACTCACCGGCTGGTACTTGAACATAAGATTGTGCATCGGCTGTAGTGCTGTGGCGTCCACCGGCTTTAAAGGGAGCAGAGGCTGATAATACCGGAATATTTTTTAAATCATCGGTAAGGTTAGCTTTTACTTTGGCAATCTGCGCATCTGAAACAATCTGTACCGATGGATCATCCTGTACCAGAGTCAGGAAGCTGTACATGTCAGTAGAAGCTTTACCAATTGGCTGATTAACATAATTTAGCGTGCCTTGATGCTCTAGTGCGACAGCGTCACGAATGGCGACATCCGCATCAACCAACTCAGGTGTATCTGCATTTTTGTCGTAGATTGGCGCAGCTTTAGCGGTACGGTCGATAACAACCCATGCACCATCTTGCATCTCAAGTTTAAGATCAACAATACCTAAGTTATCACCCCAGCGACCCGGCATAACGGCAGCAACACCGTTGATAGTGCCTTTTTCTAAGTCAGCGTTTTCCAGACCTTCGAATGTCGCCGACGGGAAAACTGAATGGCTATGGCCAAATGTGATCGCATCGATACCTTCAACCAGTGATAGCGCATATGTGGCATTTTCGTCGTTAACATCAACTGGATTTGAAGGAGTACCCACGCCAGAGTGTGGAATGGCAACGATGACATCGGCACCTTCGGCTTTCATCATCGGGATGAATTTTTCAGCCGATTCAACAATCCCCATTACCGATACTTTACCTGATAGGTTTTGCTTATCCCAAAGTAAGATTTGAGGTGGTACGAATCCGATATAGCCAATTTTAATGGTTTGCTGATCCCCATTGCTATCGATAACAACTTTTTCTTCGATAAGATATGGGGTGAATAAGTTATCGCCTTTCTCTTTACCTTCCCAGCAATCGGCTTCACATAATACGTTAGCGTTGATGTAAGGGAAGTCAGCACCTGCAAGGGCTTCGCTTAAGAAGTCTAAGCCATAGTTAAACTCATGGTTACCTATGTTACCTACCGAATAGCCAAGCGTATTCATTGCTTTATACGCAGGGTGAGTACCGCCAATAGTGTTATCACGCTTAAAGTTATCAGCAACAAAATCACCCATTGGGCTACCTTGCAACAGGTCACCATTATCGACTAATACGAAGTTGGTAACCTCTGCAGCTTGCAGTTTAATTTGGCTGGCAGTTCGAGCGAGTCCAATGGTTGGATCATACTTTGTCTTATAGTAATCATAATCCATGATATTAGTATGAATATCACTGGTTTCTAGAATCCGTAGTTCGACCAGTGCAACAGGTGTGCTGTTATCGTTATCTGAACCACAAGCTGTTATGCCGAGTGTTAATGCAATGACTACCGCTAAAACATTTTTATTTAGCATATTTAAACTCCATCAGTTTTAGACCCCAAACCATTCTGCATCTTGCCCTTAGCCAGATGAAGTGCAGCAGAGCCTGATATATTAAGGGGTCATAAAACGCCCCCCCCCATGGACAGAGGGTTCAACCTTAACTGGTTACAAAGCGTTTACAAAAAATATGGGGCAAGCCCACGGAATATTCTCTTCTCAAATTAATATTCAAAAATCAATTCTATTTTAGCTTTTTTTATCATCTCATTTGCCATTACCTCGAATATCCAATCACCTTCATAAGCTTCAAAAAAAAGAAGCTCAAAATATCCATCACCCTCTATTAATAAACCATCCTCTGGGTTGCCCCATGGTTGCGTATATTTTATATCCATTACAGATAGGTCTTCATCACTACTAATTTTCAATTTAAATCTAGACATTGCGTATGGTATATTAACTTTTAATGAAATAGATTCCTCAGCATCAAGCCAAAAATATTTAGGTTGTTCATTAAATATTTCATATTTTCTATTTTTAACATTTGATAGGAGGTCTAATGATTTCACGCCTGCATACCATTTTTCAACCTCACTATACCGACCATTTAAAAAGATTAATGGATCATTATGTTCTAGGCGATAACGATAAAAATTTGCCATGATAGCTGCCGCCGCAGTTTCCGTATAACTATCTATATAATCGACTAAAATAGTATATAATTTGCTTTGGGTTTCACCATGAACGGTCTCATCTCCATTATATGTAAAAGATTCATAACTTTCCCACGTTTTAATTATACTAGGGAGTTGTTGTCTAATAGCATTCGCATCATCTTTATTATCGGAAAGCCCGCTTCGACTTCTAAAATATTTTATCTGTGCGGTATCATTCGTGGAATAATAATTTAATCGAGTTGTGGCTGATTTGAAAAGATTGTCGTCATCATATGTATTAAACCACTTATCTTGAATTATATCATCATCCATATGCTTACCACTAGAATTGTTCATAATTGAATATTTACTATGTTCCGTAGCAAAAATCAGACGATTTTTATTATTTACCAGCTCAAGAATCGGCATGTCTTTTATATCTAAATAGCTTGCAGGTACATTAATTTGATAAGTTTCAGCATAATCAACAATAGCCTTAACAATAACACCCAACTCTTCAGCTCTACTATCTGATATTGTAGTTGACCCATCAGCATATACCTCGTCAATAAATATAATCACTATTTCGGACGGATGTTCTGCAAGCCACTCAACAATATCTTGGCCTTCTTCTTCAAAAGTTCTCCTTGTATGTTGACCACCATGAGAACTAAACCACCTATAATAATCACGAAGGACATCAAATTCTAAAACTCTAGAACCAGAGTTCAGTTGAGTCTCTAAGTCATTTTCCTGATTGTTTAATGTTTGTGCCCCCATATCATAAGCTGGAGAATTGTGACTACCAGGAATAATAATATCATTGAGAGTTAGTTCACCATAATTTGTTAAGATACTCAACTCTCCCATCCAATCAGAATACGAAACAGCGTCTGGAAAATGAACAGATGAAGTACCAGGATAACCTGCAAGGGTTACTTTTTCTGTGCCATCAATCCCCATGGCAGTATAAGGAATACCAAGAAAACAGGCGGACAAAGCCACTTTAAATAGATACTTATACATTTTAATCTCCAAAAAATAATAGAGCCTCTAAAGACGACTCTGTTGCAAATATTTTATAAAAGGGTGAGATTGCCGATTTCACTTGAACGGCATTGTTGAAACAAGTCACCTTTGGGACGGCTTGGTACCAAAGAATCCCACCTCGATTAATTGACAACAGTTCCAACAAGTAGACCCAGTCCTATGACTTCGTTCATCTCCTCTACGCCTGCCAGGGTCTCGCCAACCCGAGCGTTGTAATTACGAAGGCTCAATCGTGTGCTGTTAAACTGCGTGTAGTGATAGATCTCCGTTTCCGACAATGACCAAGCTGACGTGTCTTTAGTATCGATAGCCAATGCCGTTTGCGTCAGCGTCTAGGCACCGTGCTTGCGAGTTTTTCATGCACCATCACCGTAGATCTCCCCCCGTAATATCGATAATCAGATGAAAAACCTTGCCATAATTATCGCCATATTATCGAATCGAATTCAACGCCATATTCACAAATTCAAGTCACCTAATAAATATAAAATTATTTATTAATGTGTTTTTAATATATTTAACCAACAAGAATTGATATTAAAGCCAGTTTAAATGAGTTCAAAAAGCCGATGAGGTAGTAGTCCGCAACTCGGTTATCTTATGGGTATCCCCCATTGATAGGTCTCTTAGTGTAACTTTTCGTACCGTTGGACCTCAAACCCCGTAAAGAACTGGGTCTAAGTACAAAAGCGGTAAAAATAACAACCCAACCCACATAGGCTATTGATAAATAACAATTAGTCAGTCACATTCCTTTTCGAAAACAACCAATTCCTACCAGTTGACTGTCAATGATAAGATTTGATTTAGATCAAATTGAACATCGTTAGCTGCTTCCCGCATAAAGTCGTATTCCCCATTCAAGTTCACGTGTCGCCAAGTTAACACTGAGCCATTCAGAATTGAGGCAATCGCTTCATCCCTCTCCTGAACATTATCCATATTGACTAAAAACTCAGAGAGGTACAGGTAATTCCATAATACAATGGCATTCTGGATCAGCATCTTACATCCTGCGATGATGTCCTGTTACACTTTCAAACCTTCTGGTAACTCCTGGTTATTAGCAAAAAATATCGCTTTAGCAAATTTGTTAGATAACTCAACACGGTTCAGTTGTTCCTCGATGCGTTGCCGTAGTTCAAGATCATCGAAATACGTCAGGATAAAATCCATACAGGGTCTGACTACCTACATTCTTGATCCGCGGGGCGAACGCAGTACCAATAAAATGCATGGTAGCAAAGATTGACTCAGTATAACCATGACTGTCTGAACTGTGAATGTGGCTTTTCACCACTTCATTGTGCATTAGTCCGTCAATCACATAAGTAGTTTCTCGCTCTGAAGCACTGATCACTGTGGAACAGAACAATGATTGCTTTTCATCCAAGAATGTATACACAGTCGAGCCTTTGTCTTTGCCAAAATACTTAAGTGAGCTTACGAGAGCACAGTGCAACTTCTAAAACTTAATCTGATTAAATAAATAACAGATTAAATTTGAGGTTCACTTAATGGATACTCCTGACTCACTGCCCGCGCTCGTTGCGGATTTTAAATCCTGGCGCAACCAAAAATCCAAAACCAGCAACTCGGTGCCAGATGGCTTGCGCCAGCTTACCCAATGGCGGCTGGTACTCCAGCTCGATGACCCCACCTCTTTTGTTGATAACGTCTCAGGCCTTTACACCTCAGCCGTCAGTTAATCTTGAGCTTTGCTTTGTCTCCGGGGGGAAATGAACTTGCGCGGCGTCAATAATCAAGCCCTGTTGTCTATCATCGGGGCAGTCCACTATAAATAGAGAAGTGATGATATCAGCTCTAATCAAGTGGCAAATTTTGTGTGCAACTACACATTGCATGTGAGTGAGACTTGAGAGATAAGCAGCTGGATATGCTCAACATTTTTATAATCTATTTCGGCTGTACTGGAGTTCAATGACTTAACTCCAGTGGAATACAAAGGAAGAGCAGAGGAGCCAACGGGGGAGTTCTGCTTGAAATTGTAACCAACTGTGAATCACATTCCGAAAAGTGCGCCTGTTGAAATAAGCTTACCAACCTAAATCTCCAAGAAGTCTACCTTTAGCTATATAGCGCTCGGGCCTATAAAGCATAACTATTGCCTCTTCACCTTCATTACTATAAATATATCCACGTACGAAATTTACATCTTTATAGAGTTTAATCCCCTTGGTGTCCAGCCCTAACAGTTTAGGATTTTCATGTGACTTAATTTCTCGAAGCAGGATGTAAAAATATTCGTCCGTAAAACGGAATAAAGTGCCTTCAAAGTCAGTGATAACTTCACCATTAGATGTGGTTATTTCAGCGCTCACAATGGATGCATGGCATTGAATATTCATGTGAGTTTTCATTGCACTGTTTATTCCGTAAAACCGAAAATCACATCCGATACCATTAACAAATGAATACACTAGTGGTAATAGAGTTAGTACCAGTAAGGCCCTAGTTATGTTCCAAATATTCATACGCTAACTCTCCATATGAGTTGACAGAAAAAAAGAATGTTCCGTTGCTTTTTTTGGGGAGGGTAGCTTTGACCTCATCCGACAATACATCAAACCCACAGTAATTTACGTTATTTAAAGTAGTGCATTGAACTGTTTCAGAGTTATGAAACCACGTAGAAAAAAGAAATACAATCAAAACCAATGTGACAACGGTAACGATATTCATTGTTAATACAATACGTTCCATAACTTTAAAGGGGATGGCTTTATCAAAAATTTCTTCTCTATGCGCCAAAGTCTCAAGTTGTTTTGTGTTTGGTTTTTGTGGAACATCTAAGTTAAAGCGAAAATCTGATTGATAGCCTTTTTTAGGTATGGTTATGAGTTCGCTTTTAGGTGAAAGTTTTTTTAGATGTTTTCGAATGTTCCCTATCACAATGTTAACCGATGTTTCAGACACTATAGAACTTGGCCAGCCAATTTCGAGAAGTTCTGAACGTGTAAAAACCCGTGCTGGATTATCATAAAAAGCTAAAAGTATACGACGATCTGCGTCAGAAATTTTAAACACAAGATCTTCTTTTTTCAGCTTGTCGTGTTCCAAAATGATTTGTTCCATATAACTCACTTAGTAACTCAATCTACATAACCTTTAGTATAGACAAAGCATAATACTTGGTCTTAATCTTTTACAACGATGAATACCGCTACATTAGGCGTTGTTGATCAAATCACTAGCGCAGTTTCGATAGCTACATCAGAATCAGAGTAAATATACCCTCGGCCACGGCGACCATGATGCTCGGTACATCGCCAAGACTGAATGGCTTGCTCATCAATCCAAAATGTCACGGAGCCACGGTTAACTAGTGCCTTGTTGTACTGAGACCAATTGGTAATTTTATGCTTAGCTTTTCCCACCTTTTTGCTTCCACGTAACGATCTTGGTAGAGCAGATCACGCTAAAACAAAAAGGTTCATTGGATTTAGGAAACAAGGCCGCTACATTATGTAAGGCTAAAAATTATGTTCTGCATAAAATACCTCTGAGATTCTGGCTGGCACAGCGAAATACAAATTACTCACCTAACCAAAACTTCAATAAAATCATACTTATCTTGAACTTGTACCCTTTTACTCCCAATGCTCTTGAGTAACAATATACAATTGTAACCCTCCCTCAAATTGTCTCATGCATAATTCGAGTTCTTCCGGTACACTGAAACCTCAAGGAGACAGCAATGAAGATACCTCTAGATATTTCTTCACGTTCCTGGAGGCTAAGAGAGGAGCTTCGACTTTTTCGTTGTACTGGTGGTATGCCGCCTTTAAGTTTAAGCACTCCGAATATTGAACCGGCATGTCGATCTACAGTAAAACCTATTTCACTCAATGTTTTGCCTTTTCTCCATAATTCCCAAGCATTTGTCTTTTCAAGTTGGTTTAATCCGCGTTTGGATAAATCAGTCATAGCACCCTTTAAAATTAATAAGTTATAGGTTGTTGCATTGACCCTTTGAATACATCGTAGCTTTTTAGGATTGTATTGTGTTCCTCCAGACGACCGATTCTCTTATTTAGCTCACGAATTTCAATCTGCTCAGGTACTATAGGAGTAGCTTTTGGAGAGAAGCCCATACGCTCCAGCTTCAGCTGTCGCCCCACTTTTCCATGCCTGATTCGCTCACGCCCATGGCTTTCGCTGCCTCAGTTACAGGACGACCAGCTGTGCTACCTCAAGTCGAAACTCTGGGCTATATATCGGTCTAAATTTCTTTGTCATTGTGTCATCAGCTTTGGAATGATGGTGTAGCGTTAGCTGTTCTGCCGTGTTTTTGTTAAAAAAAATGAATCTGTAGTTGTTTGGACTTGTCCGTGACCGTGATCAGGTAGCTGCTGTAGTCCTCTGTTTTCATGTGGTTTTCAGTGGTACCTTTTTTGGTTAATTATTATTTATTTTTTTTGTTTGCTGCCTTTTTTGCTCTCTTTGATGTGTAATTGATTCATTGGTTTTGATGTGGTTTATACGGTCTGAGTGATTTACATTTAGTGTAAGTGTAAACACACGCTTGGAAGGGGTGAGTACATGAGTGTTGATATGACAGTTTATATGGCAAAGAAATTACTGCAGCTGCCGGATAGGGCCTCTAAAGAGGATTTACATAAGTGCCACAAAAGGGCTCTTAGTATTTATCAATCGGGGAAATCGTCGAAGTGTAAAAAAACCACTCAATTACACTTAATTGCTTAGGCTGGCAATGGATTTTTTAACTAAAGAAACATCTCTTTTTCCGGGCAGTCCACTTTAACTGAAACGCTTAAAACCCATAGGGATACACGTTCAAGACTAAATATTGAAGACAGGAGGAGATTTTGATAGCAAGAATGTATAAACACCCGATGATAAGTAGTATTGTTTTATATGTTACACATGCCTTAATTCATGCTCTGTCTTTTATATTTGTATATTGATATTTTTGATGCATGTAATGCTGCGTGGCAGCACTAGAGCAATAATTTGCGAATCGCAATTAATTTGGAGTAACTATGGTTAGCGTGTTGAGCTTATCTGAAGAAATATCTTTTTTGAAACGTGAATTTCGAGTAGCCACGTATATATACGGATATGATTCGAGTTATACCCTATATGTGAAGAATCAACTTATTCTTGCTGAGAGTAGACTTTGTTCGAGATTGAATTGTCAATCAAGCCATTAAAAAGTCGCGAGTGAATATGGGGATATTATTCATTGTTTGTGGTGTGTTTGGGTGTGCAGGCCAGAATTGCTCACCTGTAATCCCTATTTGTTAATCCTGTGCGGCATTCCTTACTGTTGAATTTTTGGGATGTATTTTGATATTGTTTACACAACAATCTAAATTGGATGTTTAACCATGAAATCAAATTTTACTTTGTTAATATCTGAATATAGTTTGATGGTTATGAAAAAAGCTAAACTGGTACACCAATTCACCTTGCAATTTGTCGATGATTTCGATGGAAATAAATTGTTGATTTCATCTTTAAATGAACAGCTATCAAGCTACAAGTTTATAGTCGATAATACCTCTGATTTAGAGTTTTATTATTGTTGCGAATGTTATCCGGGGTTACTTCGTTTTCATCGGTTGTTCGAACTGTGGATTAATGGTTCCCGATATTACTCTGGCGGGGAGTTGGTGGGAGCAAGTTAGCTATTTCATGAAAGCAATATGATATATACACCCACCCTCTTTGGTTGCATTGTTAGCATTAGAGCTTCGCAGCTTGAGTGATATTTATATCCCCATGGGTACATGTATCGCCTTGGGTGGATGGTGTAGCGTAGCTGCTCTGCCGTGTTCTTGTTAAAAAACTTAATTTGTAGTTGTTTGGACTTGTCCGTGATTGCGATTTATTGACTGCTGTAGCCCTTTGTTTTATATGATTTTTAATGGGCCTTTTGTTGATTGATAATTTTTTATTTTATTTGTTTACTGCCTTTTCTGCTCTCTTTGGTGTGTAATTGCTTCATTGGTTTTGATGTGATTTATACAAGTCTGAATGTCTGTAATTTACATTTAGCGTAAGTGTAACCACACGCTTGGAAAGGATGAGTGCATGAGAGTTGATATGACAGTTTATATGGCAAAGAAATTATTGCAGCTGCCGGATGGGGCCTCTAAAGAGGATTTGCATAAGTGTTACAAAAGGGCTCTTAGCATTTACCAATCGGGGAAATCGATGAAGTGTAAAAAAACCGCCCAATTACTTAGGCAGGCAATGGATTTTTTAATTAAAGAAACATCTCTTTTTTCCGGGCAGTCCACTTTAACTGAAACGCTTAAAACCCATAGGGATACACGTTCAAGACTAAATATTGAAGACAGGAGGATATTTTGATAGCGAGAATGTATAAACACCCGATGATAAGTAGTATTGTTTTATATGTTACATATGCCTTAATTCATGCTCTGTCTTTTATATTTGTGTATTGATGTTTTTGATGCATGTAATGCTGCGTGGCAGCACTAGAGCAATAATTTGCGAATCGCTATTAATCTGGAGTAACTATGGTTAGCGTGTTGAGCTTATCTGAAGATATATCTTTTTTGAAACGTGAATTTCGAGTAGCCACGTATATATACGGATATGATTCGAGTTACACCCTATATGTGAAGAGTCAACTTATTCTTGCTGAGAGTAGACTTTGTTCGAGATTGAATTGTCAATCAAGCCATTAAAAAGTCGCGAGTGAATATGGGGATATTATTCATTGTTTGTGGTGTGTTGGGTGTGCAGGCCAGAATTGCTCACCTGTAATCCCTATTTGTTAATCCTGTGCGGCATTCCTTACTGTTGAATTTTTGGGATGTATTTTGATATTGTTTACACAACAATCTAAATTGGATGTTTAACCATGAAATCAAATTTTACTTTGTTAATATCTGAATATAGTTTGATGGTTATGAAAAAAGCTAAACTGGTACACCAATTCACCTTGCAATTTGTCGATGATTTCGATGGAAATAAATTGTTGATTTCATCTTTAAATGAACAGCTATCAAGCTACAAGTTTATAGTCGATAATACCTCTGATTTAGAGTTTTATTATTGTTGCGAATGTTATCCGGGGTTACTTCGTTTTCATCGGTTGTTCGAACTGTGGATTAATGGTTCCCGATATTACTCTGGCGGGGAGTTGGTGGGAGCAAGTTAGCTATTTCATGAAAGCAATATGATATATACACCCACCCTCTTTGGTTGCATTGTTAGCATCAGGGCTTCGCAGCTTGAGTGATATTTATATCCCCATGGGTACATGTATCGCCTTGGATGGATGGTGTAGCTGCTCGGCCTTGTTTCCTAAATCCAATGAACCTTTTGCTTTAGCGTGATCTGATCTACCAAGATCGTTACGTGGAAGCAAAAAGATGGGAAAAGCTAAGCATAAAATTACCAATTGGTCTCAATGCAACAAGGCACTAGTTAACCGTGGCTCCGTGACATTTTGGATTGATGAGCAAGCCATTCAGTCTTGGCGATATACCGAGCATCATGGTCGCCGTGGCCGAGGGTATATTTACTCTGATGTAGCTATCGAAACTGCGCTAGTGATTAAGGGCGTAATTAGCTTGCCATTACGGTCACTTGAAGGCTTCACCAATTCGCTATTCCAGCTTATGGATGTGCCATGGTACTCGCCAAGCTACAGCTGTATCAGTAAACGAGCTAAGACTGTTGAGATTAAGTATCGAGCGCCAAGTCGTGGCACTGTGGCGCATGTTGTCATCGATTCAACAGGTCTGAAGGTTTACGGTGAAGGTGAGTGGAAAACCCGTAAGCACGGCAAAGAGAAGCGTCGTACTTGGCGCAAGCTACACCTGGCTGTCGATAGTTGTACTCATGAAGTTGTTTCGGCTGAAGTCTCCTTAGTCAATGTCGCTGACAATGAAGTCCTACCCACATTGCTCAACCCGTTGAGAAGACGTATAGCTCAGGTTTCAGCTGATGGTGCCTATGACACTAAGGCGTGTCATAAGCTACTCAAACGCAAGGGTTGTAAGCCCACTATTCCACCTAGAAGTAATGCAGGGTATTGGGAGGAGGGGCACCCGAGAAATGAAGCAGTTAAAGCGCTCAAAGCTAATCAATTAGCACAATGGAAACAGGATAATGATTACCACGTAAGGTCACTCTCTGAGACTGCGATGTATCGATATAAGCAGTTGATTAGTTCTAAACTTAGCCTTCGTGATTACAACGCTCAGGTAGGCGAAGCTTGAGCAGGCGTAAAAGCAATAAACAAAGTCATAGGACTAGGTATGCCAATTAGAAAACAAGCTGCCTAATTCAGTACAACCTTTGGGATAGCTGCGTCTAGAGCAGTGATTTGATCAACAACGCCTAGCTGCTCTGCCGTGTTCTTGTTAAAAAACTTAATTTGTAGTTGTTTGGACTTGTCCGTGGTTGCGATTTATTGACTGCTGTAGTCATTTGTTTTTATATGGTTTTTAGTGGGTCTTTTGTTGATTGATAATTTTTTATTTTATTTGTTTACTGCCTTTCCTGCTCTCTTTGGTGTGTAATTGCTTCATTGGTTTTGATGTGATTTATACAAGTCTGAATGTCTGTAATTTACATTTAGTGTAATTGTAAACCTCCCTATTTTAGTTCCACTTAAAAGTAGAGTTTTCTCCCTGTTTCTTGCTCGCCAAATATTCCCACGGAGTTAGATCTCCAAGTGAATCATGTGGCCGCTCTTCGTTATATTCATTCATCCAGTTATCAATAATTTCACGTACTTCTCTGAGACTTTTAAACAAATACATATCCAGAATTTCTGTTCGATATGTGCGGTTAAATCGCTCGATATACGAATTTTGTGTCGGCTTCCCTGGTTTTATGTGTTCCAGTTGAACTCGGTTATGCTCCGCCCAATCAGCTAAAGCTAAAGAGATAAACTCCGGACCATTATCCATCCGCAGCTTTTGTGGCATACCACGCCAGGCAATAATCCGCTCCAATACTCTGATAACGCGTTGAGCCGGGAGGCTTAAATCGACTTCGATAGCCAATATTTCCCGGTTAAAATCATCAATGACATTAAACGTTCGGAAGCGATGCCCGCAGTGTAAACTGTCACACATAAAGTCCATCGACCAACATTGATTCATTGTCTCAGGAACCGCTAACGGTGCGGGATTGCGATTCGGCAGGCGTTTCTTGCCCTTGCGACGGAAGTTCAATTTAAGCTCGCAATACACACGGTAAACACGTTTATGGTTCCATGACTTTCCCTTGCGTCTAAGGACTTTAAACAGCTTGCCAAACCCATATGCCGGGTATTTTTCTGCATGCTCCTGAAGTGCGGCAATAACGGGGTCATCCCGGCACTTATCAGGCTGATAACGGTATACCGATGGACTGATGCCAACAACGTGGCAGGCAAGTCGGATACTGGTTTGATGTACATTGAGCACATAATCAACCAGTTCACGCCTGACCGCTGGCTTCAGAGCTTTTTTTCGACGAGATCTTTGAGGATCTTATGTTTCAAACTGATGTCTGCAAACATCTGTTTTAATCGTCGATTTTTATCTTCAAGCTCGCGTAAACGTTTAATGTCTGATGCTTCCATACCACCGAACTTACTCTTCCTGTTGTAATAGGTAGCCTCTGAAATACCGTATTCCCGACTGACTTCCTTAATCAGACGACCACCTTCAACTTCTTTAGGATCTTAATTATCTGAGTTTCGGTATAGCGTGATTTCTTCATTGCTGTTCTCCTTGAGATTTCAGTGTACCGGGAGAACTCTATTTATGCATGAGACTATTTTAGGGAGGTTTACAGATGTAGGGCAGCTGGCTTTAACTGATATTTAGAAAGGTGTATTCGTAGTTGCACACTAAACTCTAATAAGCAGAAAGTGATATGGAGTAGAAACAGTGGTAGATGCATCAAAATCACACGAGTTGTTAAAACAAGCGATTGGTACATACTTTTCTAAAAGTGAAATGAAGTACGTTATTCCTTTATTACTAAATTGGTCTGGTAACGCAGATAACATAATGGACTGGTTTGAGAATGAACCTATACCCGCTTTTGGTAAAATAACTGCCAAATCACTTTGTGAGTCAGGCCAAGCCAAACAAATTATTGAGTACCTTAAGGCGATAGAGTCAGGCGGCTTTGCTTGAGAAAAAATTAATCGTTAATGAGCCAGACGGCCCAGTAATAATGTGGGTTGCAGAGATTCTTTGCACTTTTAGAACATTGGTCATTGATGGAAAGAGCGAGCATAAGGCAAGAGTCATCAGTGTTCTTGGTAGAGCGTCTTCACCAAAATATTTCCTAGAGGAGTGACAATTTTATATGCCACCGGTCAACATAAACAAAAAACCTCACCAAAGAGACTTTGTTATATATAACCGTGTGATATATACCTGTTTATATCACAAATGATGGTGCAAGAAGTGGAGCGTTACTTTTACGGCTACGACCTAAGTTAGACCTTCGACAGATAGATGCAGCAAAACCATTGCTATTAAATTTAGCAACATATCGCGATTGGCGTGCACTTTTTTCAGCTTTTATATCTGAATAACTATTACTCATGAAAACGCGCTCCTGCTTTGGTATTGGCTAAATTATACTCAACAATGGAGTAATAAAGCAATTATAAACGGCCATAATTCCAGTGTAGCTTCTACGTCATAACCCCGCTGATAACTATAGATTCTTCCTAACTTGGCTCATTTATTTGAAATAGCCAAAATGCTGTAAGAAAACCCTGATTTCAACTTTAAACGACTCAAATATATATGGATTTTCAAAGAAAATGAGTTTTTAAATTTGCAGAACACTGCCCACCCATAGGGACAGGAACGATCACAAACCCGACCAAACCCTTTGGTGGCGCGGGTTCTGCTGTTCAAAACCACATTCAAGTCACCTAGCCTCAATGAGGGCAGGAACGATCGCAAACCCGACCAAACCTGGTGGTGGCAAGGGTTCTGCTGTTCAAAACCACATTCAGTCACCTAGCCGCCAATGGGGGTTGGAACGATCACAAAGCTCACGAAACCCTTTGGTGGCGCGGTTTTTACTGTTCAAAACCACATTCAAGTCACCTAGCCTCAATGAGGGCAGGAACGATCGCAAACCCGACCAAACCTGGTGGTGGCAAGGGTTCTGCTGTTCAAAACCACATTCTGCCACCTAGCCTCAATGGGGGCAGGAACAATCGCAAACCCGACCAAACCTGGTGGTGGCAAGGGTTCTGCTGTTCAAAACCACATTCAGTCACCTAGCCTCAATGGAGGCTGGAACGATCGCAAACCCGACCAAACCCGGTGGTGGCAAGGGTTCTGCAGTTCAAAATCCCATTCAGTCACCTAGACTCAATGGGGGGAGGAACAATCGCAAACCCGAGAAAGCCAGTGTTGACAAGGATTTCGCTGTTAAAAACCTAATTTAAGTCACCTAGCCTCAATGGGAGCAGGAACGATCGCAAACCCGACCAAACCCGGTGGTGGCAAGGGTTTTGCTGTTAGAAACCTCATTTAAGTCACCTAGACTCAATAGAGGTAGGAACGATCGTAAACCCGAAAAAGGGCAATGTTGGCGAAGGTTTATTGTTCAAAAGCACATTCAAGTCACCTGACCGTCAACGGGGGAATGAACGCTCATAACCCTCAGGTCCCAATGAGGGTAGGAACAATCGAAAACCCGATCAAACCCAGTGGGGGCAAGGATTTCACCATTAAAAACCTCATTTAAGTCATCTAGACTCAATGGAGGTAGGAACGACCGCAAACCCGAAAAAAGCCAGTAATTATTAGGCCCAGTGTCATGATGGTTGCCATTATTAGTTACATTTTTAGACCGTCGCTTATTGATGGGGGTGGGAGGGATCGCTGAGCCATGTCTTCGCTTGGAGTACATGGCAGAATGATCACAAAACCGAGCGAACCCAGTAATAGTGCGGTTTACCGCGTTTACTTACACTTTTAAAGCGCTGCTCATTGATGGGAGGATTATCGAACGAATACCTTAGAATTGCTTGGTGATCACACACGGTAAAAATTCAACCAATCAAGATTCTGGACATTTCCAAGTTAGAGGCTGCTCCAAAAAGCTCTAATCGAAGAGAGAACTTTCTCGTAAACCAGCCAGTGTAGATAATGGAATGGATCCATCCCCTTTTAATCGGCCTCGCAATGGGCCACGATGAAGTTACTAAAACTCATCAGAAAGAGGACAGGTCCATCATGAAGATTACTACAATTGGTTTAGATATCGCAAAGTCTGTTTTTCATTTTGTTGCAGTAAATCAGGCAGGTAAGCTAGTTAAAAAGAAGATGCTCAGGCGAAAAGATGTGATTCACTTTGCTGCCAAGATAGAGCCATGCCTAATAGTCATGGAGGCCTGTGGTAGCGCAAACTATTGGGCTAGGAGTTTCAAAAACTCGGGCACCAAGTGAAGTTAATCGCGCCACAATTTGTCATCCCCTACCGGCAAGGGAATAAGAATGATTATAACGATGCCCTTGCAATAGCAGAGGCAGCACAAAGACCAAATATGCGTTTCGTACAACCAAAGCCTGTCGAACAGCAGGATGTACAGATGCTTCACCGAATGAGGGAGCGTTTAAACAAGCAGTCTACAGCCTTAGTCAATCAGGTTAGAGGTATGTTGGCAGAGTACGGTATCGTTATAGCAAAAAGCAAAGCGGCATTTAGGAGAGCTTTTCCTGATATCTTATCTGATGAAAACAATGAGCTGACAGTGAAAGGACGATATATATTTACCCAGTTGCATGAAGAGTTTATCGATATCGAGAAGCGCCTAAAAAGCTGTGATGCTCAAATACTAGAAGAGAGAAATACAAATCCAGTTTGCCAGCGTGTAGAGACTTCTCCAGGCATTGGCCCTATCACTTCAACCGCTTTTTACGCAGCGGTAGGAGAAGGAAAAGATTTCTCCAATGGCAGGCACTTCTCAGCCTGGTGTGGCTTAGTGCCAAAACAGCATAGCAGTGGCGGCAAAGATAACCTGCTAGGGATAAGTAAAAGAGGCAATGCCTACTTACGAACGTTATTTATACACGGCGCAAGAGCAGTCTTGCAGCGCTGCGGAGGCAAGCAAGATAGGCTGAGCCGCTGGGCATACGCCTTGGCCGAAAGAAAGGGCTTCAATAAGGCTTGTGTTGCAGTAGCGAACAAGCTTGCAAGAATGACCTGGGCTATCGCCGCTAGGGAAGATGAATATAGGACATTTGCGTAGCTGTTGCCCTAAAGTAAGATAACCGAGTTAGTGTAAGACATACCAGCAAGTTGCTATGACACTTGATTTGATGATGAGACAGTCAGACTGCTCTACTTAAAACCTAACTGCCGCAAGGGCTCTAAAGAAGCCGTGTAGATGATCAGGAAAGTAGAGGCACATATCCATCAGGGCCAGAGGTTAACCTCATAAACAGGCCGAATATATGGGTGCAATGAACTCTTCTCAAAATTGATATCAAATGTCTTGCAAACGGGATGGGTCCATATATGCGGCAGCGTACGTTGATGGCATGGATGCCATCGTCGAGCCCACATGGAAGTGCTTGCGGCGTTTCGCTGAAGTATCTGCACATAAGCACACCGCAGGTGATAAATAGCCATGAAGGTACGACCTTCAAGCAAACAATTCAATGCCTACTCAGGCAGAAGCTAAAACAGAAAATGTAATCAGCCTTCATTCGAAGGCTAACAAACTTTGGGGCGTGCGACGTGAGGTCGTATGAAGCGCTGTTCACCGCTTTTGAGTGAACCATCTGTATCACCAGATGAACCTAGGAGCCTGAATAAAGTAGCGGCTCTGACAATGTAACGAAGATTGGTTATAGACCAATCGGGATCCGAATCGTGAGAGAACGATCCTCCTGATAACCACAAATTGGGTGAATGCTAGGGAGTCAGTATGATGAGCATAAGTGAATCCGCATAAGGTGCGTTATATGATGAAACAGCGGAAGTGGTTTATACGCTGTGGCCAAAAGGCAATGAGAGTTGGAAAGAGATTGCCCCATGCTCTTTCGTGGTCAATATGGCTCTTCGCACTATAGCGGGCATCTACCCTGACATTGCGCGACATACGGAACACGGTAAGCCTGTATTGCTCCCTTTGGGAAAGCTGATATGGCCGATAGCGGTGCAGGTATAGGAGGTTGGAAAAAGCAAAGGCTGCATTGTAACGATGCAGATACAGACTTGTGTCTGGTCACGAAAGTGAGCCCACTTCCGACTGGTCTCCCGTTGCAAGATAATTTGAAGAACTTTATTCAAGGAGAAACGCAAATGATGATTTCAACAGAAATTAGTGCCTCTCCTGACGCCGAACAATGGCAGTCAATAGACTGGAAATCCGTTGAATCGCATGTATTAAAGCTTCAAATGCGTATTGCAAAGGCAACACGAGAAGGTAAATACGGTAAGGCGAAAGCGTTGCAATGGATACTGACTCACTCGCGTTCAGCAAAACTTCTTGCTGTTAAACGAGTATCAAAAAACAAAGGCAGTAGAACGCCTGGAATAGATGGTGTCATCTGGAACACGGATGCACGCCGCATAAAAGCAGTAAATCAATTGAGCAGGAAGGCATATCAAGCCAAACCACTCAAGCGTATCTATATCCCCAAAAAGAATGGCAAACTTAGACCTCTTGGTATCCCATGCATGATAGACAGAGTACAACAAGCGCTCCACCTTCTTGCATTAGAGCCTATATCGGAGACGCTTGCTGACCCTAACAGCTATGGATTTAGACCAAATCGTAGCACTGCCGACGCAGTCGATCAGTGCTTCAAATGCTTGGCTCTAAAGAAATCAGCGCAATGGGTTCTTGAGGGAGATATCAAATCCTGCTTCGACAAAATCGGGCATCAATGGCTTATTGATAACATCACCATAGATAAACGAATGTTGGAACAATGGTTAAAGTCTGGTTTTATGGATAAAGGGCTGTTTTATCGTACTGATGAGGGCACACCACAAGGAGGGGTTATATCCCCAACCTTGATGCTAATGACTCTTGCAGGACTCGAGCAGCGCATAAAGTCTACAGCACTCAAAAAGGGTGCTAGCCAACTTTATTGGATACGCCGACGATTTCGTCGTCACCTGCGCTTCAAAGGAGGTGCTCGAGAACGATATCAAACCGTTGATTGCTGATTTCTTAGCGGAAAGAGGCTTAACACTCTCCGAAGAGAAAACGCACATTACCCACATCAACAATGGTTTTGACTTCTTAGGGTTCAATCATAGGAAGTACAAAGGAAAATTGCTCATTAAACCGAGCAAGTCCAATACCTTGTTGTTCTTGAGTAACCTGCGCGAACTCATCAAAAAGCACGCAACCATCCCTGTTAACGATCTTATCAAACTGATAAATCCAAAACTAAGGGGTTGGGCGAATTATTATCGTCATTGCGTTGCTAAACAAGTATTCGGGTATGTTGGGCACAAACTATTCTATACGTTATGGCACTGGGCAGTAAGGCGTCATCCAACAAAGCCTAAGACTTGGGTAGCCCTTAAATACTTCATCAACCGAAAAGGCCAATGGCAATTTCACGGTTGGCAGAAGGTCAAGGATATGGATTGCCAATTCAATCTATTCCAAATAGCCAAAGTGCCCATTGAGAGACATGTAGAAATCCGAAATGCGGCCATACCATTCAATCCTCAATACCAAGAATACTTGGCTATGAGAAAATCGAAAAGGCAAGCTCGTAACTCTTGGAATGAACCTGCTCTCACTGCTTTATAAGTTGCTGGGTATCAAACGATACCTTTGTGGAGGCTTGAGCCTAGTGCAGTGAAAGTTGCACGCAGGGTTCCTAGGAGGGCGGCACTTGGTAACAAGTGTCGTCTATCCGACAGAAGCAAGTTACAAGCATGATGCTCTTTATGAAAGCAAACAGTTGCTCCTTTATCAGTGATTTGAGAAATTACGCTCTGTAGGTCAAGAAGGCTTCTAGCTAACCGATCAATGGAGTGGACATACAAAGTATCGCCGGTCCTTACATAATCGATGCACTGGGCTAATATGGGGCGATCGATGCACTGGGCTAATATGGGGCGATTCTTAGCGGATTTTGCAGACATCTCCTCTACAAATATCTTGTCAAAAACCATACCTATCAATTGACTATCAACTTTTTTCTCTTGACTTAATACACGAATATACGCAACTTTCTGACTTTTCATTACGCCCCCTTGTGTCCATATAAACAGTATACCTTTATAGGCATATCATCCCTGTTCAAGCACCTTTTCTATTAATGCTATATGTTCTTGAGTTAGTATAGGTTTCTCACTTTCATCATGATAAACATTGCCGCGTTCCATGTAGCATCCTTTAGATCGCCATTTAGTCTCACTCACCAAGTCTTCAAGTAATACTTTTTCAGTTAGTGATAATCGGGGGTTGTGGGCAATAAATTCACCTTCAACTTGCGCTTCTGGTTTCTTTTCGTATTGATTGACCTCTTCAATAATGACTGGTTCATACTGCCGCCATTTATTTCGAAGCATGTTGTTCTTCGCTTTTAGTTCTCTGTTTTCACGAAGCGTGAATCCGATCAGATACTTTGTTGCTGTATCATTAATCCCATGAACCCATGAGTCTTCATTAGTTAATGAAGAAGTCTTTACGTTCTTATCCTGCTCGTATTCTTCCGAATATAGTTTAATTAGGTCGCGGTAAAGTTGACCGGATTTATTTCTGATAGGTTGCGTCTTCACCCCCCCGCGTTCGCCACTCTTTGCGCCAATATTCGTTACTGTGAAGTCGAAGGATTTATTTAACACTTCTTCTCGGCAAACCTCTTGAATTATTTCTAAACTCTTCAAGGTTCTTGGCGATTTTGCACTTTGTTTTATTTCTTCTAATGCGCGGTCAAAATTCATTTTAGCCCTCCATAAATTCAATTCGGTTGCGACGAACTGGGGGTATAGTCATCTTCAATTCATCAGCTAAACTCATCTCTTTGCTGTTGTTTTGTGATTCGATAAAATTAAGTGGCTTTAGTCCTTTGATAAGGGCGTTTACACCGTTCCAATCTCCCCTTAGGCGCTCTAACATGAGGTTTGTCATTTGATTGCCGACCTTTAATTGCACCGCTGGAGGAAGCTCAAAAAGCGCGGGCTCCATGCCATTCTTCCTTAACATTCGATCTAGCATCTGTGCTCGTTTGAGGTTGTCATGGTCAGCCATGCCTGAAACGAATACCTCTCGATTCTGGCAGACCTCATTAAGCACTTGGTATTCATCAACCTCGTCAATGGCAATTGATAAACCTGGGTTATTTAACAGGAGCGGTACGCCCTTTGTTCCTTTTGTATTTTCAGTATTTGAAAGAAGCTCAATAGATTGTTGAATCAGCTTATAAATCGCAAAAATATCGCACATATAGAGATCTAATAATGAAGTTTTGCTCTCAATATCACGTTCAATAAGTTTTTTGTCACTTAGCTTTCTGGCCGCAGCACTTTTTTCCCCCAAACCTTCAAGAGTTGAAGCGTCTTGCATTAACTGATCACATTCAGACTCCAAGTCCTGAATCACCTGACTCAATCTTAATTTCGCGCTAGCGATTTCATTCCCTTTTGCGGCAAGTCCCGCAATAAAAGCAGAACCTGTGACAAAGTGCTTGCATCTAAAGCAATTTTTCTCACCTAACCAACCAGGCTTCACTTGCGCTGGAACCTCTTTCCCGTTCGCATTGACCTCCGTCCCTCCTGAGTCACAACCATTAAATGCCATTGGACAAATACCATAGTCGGTAAATTGAAGCGATGCTAAAGGGTAATCAGATGTGTGAAGAACAGAACTTTCACTGATAATCAATTCACTTTTAATACTGTTTATCTTGCCTTGAAGGATGGCATCCTCAACTTGCTTAGCATGGTTTTGCAGTGCTTTTTTTTCTGCATTATCGAGTGTACGTTTGATTTCACCTTGCTCTATTTTCGTATAATGCAAAGTCATCAGAATGGTTGCGTGACCAACGATTTTTACCATCACTTCCAAAGGTACATCACCGTGAACAACATAAGCCGTAATTAAACTGACTCGCATTGCGTGCTTGGTATAATAGGACCTAACGATTCCTTTTTGTACATAAGTGAGAGGAAGGTTCTCATCTTCGATATGTCGTAAAAGCTTAGCAAGCGCAGGAACTAGTGCATCAGGGGTTATAGGTGAGCCTTCTGTCAGACCGCCTTTTAACTGCGATGGCTTTGGCAACCTAAACAAGAAAGACGTTGCACCTCGTTGGTTTAAAACTCTCTCTGAAGGCTTGTTGGCTGTATTGAAAGTGAGAGCCCCCCAAGAAGTCGGCTCTGAGATCGAGTTGTATTTTTCCTGCCAATCACGCAACTTAACTAACCATTTAGAAAGCTCAAGAGGAAAGTACACAGATGTAAACGGTTGTCCTGTTTTATTGGTGTTGGTAAACATACCGAATTCATTTTGGCGTCCGGTCTTCCAGAAAATTCCTGTATCTCGCTTGTTTAGTGACTTTTTCCGGAGCGGAGAGGTGTTTTTTACCCACTCAAACTGATTATCCTGTGGTGCATTTTGGTTGTAATTCAGGCGGTATTTGTCGGTTTCACCACTGTCCATCCAACATATCTGCTGACCACGATGCGGATGTGTTATTAAAAAATACAATGCCATTGCTCGAGCAGGACACCACATCTCATAAATCGTTGAGTAAACGCCACTTCGCCCTTTGCTGCGCCCTGTGACACTCCGTGGACGCACAATGCAATCAGGATCTCCCTGCTTCTCTCCTTCGGCTGTATCCTTTTCTTGGTTATAAACTTCTTCACTAACTTCAAACCAGTCAGACTCGTTAAGAGTATGGGCAAAACGCAAGTCTGAAAAGTTTTGTGCTCTCTCTGGAACCAATGCATCTCTCGCCTTAACAATATAGCCGTAAGGGAGAGCGGGTTTGACTGTTTGATTGGATGTCGTTTTCTTGTTATTTGAAACCTTAGAGAATAGCTCTACGTAAGGCATCTTATATCCTTCAAGCACAACAAGAGCAGAAGACTCATCTTCATCTTCTGCTGTGCAACTTCTGTTGAAGGCAAAGGTTAAAAAGGCATAAATGTGTGTGAGGTAGGCCGTCTTTTTAGATGGATGAACCTTATCAGAATCGAGAAATTGATTGAGGTCAGGCGCGGTTATCGCCTTAGAGAAAAGACTCCCAATCTCTTTATTTTTAATAAAAAAGTGCCCAAAGAAAGCAAAAAAACCCACGATAGCTATCTTTGCGGCAGCCCCTAATTCTGGCGTATCATTCCTGTAGTCTCGATAAATTGTGCACCATCTCTCTAAACCTAAATCTTCTAGTTCCTGCCCTTCCTCTCTCTGCCATTTCACATCATTGAAGTTGGTGTAACTTGGCAAACTCTTAGGGGTTAAAGATACTTTTAAACGAGGGTGTTTTTTAGCATGGTCTTTATATTCTGGCATCGTAGCAATACGATTTTTCTGGCAATAGCCTTTTACCTCTTCTAGTGTGAAGTATTCAATGCCTAACGATCCCCTAAAGTCGTTACCAGTCTTAGATGTCAAGGTTTGATGAGATACCAAGCGACTGTCGATTTTTTTTCGGAATACCTCATAACTTTCAACATCCCAAAGTGCATTTTCATTCGCGATTTCAATGCACTTTTCAATAGTGTAAGGCTTGGCATTTCTCCCCTCATAAAAGACTGTCCAACTCTCCCAGGCGGAGTATATATTATCTGGTCGAGATGGAAGTCTAGGGTCTTTTTTGTAATTTTCGGCGTACCCATTTACTGTACGACAGCCCTCTGGAACAACTTTTAAAGCAGCTTTCGCGCATTCATCAATAGAGAGGTAAAAGCGACAAGCAATAAACTGTTGCCATGAACCTAACCTATAAAAAATATGAGGCTTTGCTGGCAGTCTAGAGTCAGTAATTCGCACCCCTTCATACCTTGCAAGACTTAATTTCTCCCTTATGCCAACAATATTTATCGCCGCGTCATAAGCTTCTTGTGGAGAATGATAATAATTAAGAGGATTGAGATAGTGTGACCCGTCCACCCAATCACTTTTATAGAATGTGTGGGGGGAAACTGGCAGCCTTGGATCTGCCCTACAGTGTTTCTGGTAATTTGGGCCTGTTAGCTCAACACCTATGCTATTCAGTAGCTTAATTGCCGCAGCACTGGCTTCTGCAAGGGTTGGGTACTTCTCTTCTGGCGCAGTCGTGCCCAAAAAGCTATACCAGTCCACCCAATCGCTCTCATAGACGGTGCCGGGGGCCGCACGCAGCTTTGGGTCTGCCTTATAGTGTTTCTCATAATTTGAACCTGATAGCTCAACGCCTATACTATTCAGCAGCCTAATTGCCGCAGCACTGGCTTCTGCAAGGGTTGGGTACTTACCTTCTGGCGCAGTCGTGCCAAAGAAGCTATACCAGCCCACCCAATCATTTTTATAGGTGACGTTGGGGCCCAACGGCAGTCTTGGGTCTGCCTTATAGTTTTTCCGATAATTTGGGCCTATTAGCTCAACACCTTTGCTATTCAGTAGCTTAATTGCCGCCTCACTGGCTTCTGCGAGGGTTGGGTACTTATCTGGCTCAGTCGTGCCAAAGAAGCTATACCAGCCCACCCAATCGCTTTTATAGACGATGTAGGGTTGCGATGGCAGTCTTGGGTCTGCCTTATAGTTTTTCCGATAATTTGGGCCTATTAGCTCAACACCTTTGCTATTCAGTAGCTTAATTGCCGCCTCACTGGCTTCTGCGAGGGTTGGGTACTTATTTGGCTCAGTCGTGCCAAAGAAGCTATACCAGTCCACCCAATCATTTTTATAGGTGTAGTAGGGGTCCGAACGTAGTCTTGGGTCTGCCTTATAGTGTTTCCGATAATTTAAACCTGATAGCTCAACACCTTCACTATTCAGTAGCTTAATCGTCGCTTCACTGGCTTCTGCGAGGGTTGGGTACTTATTCGAACCAAGGAAGCTATACCAGTCCACCCAATTGCTTTTATAGACGATGTGGGGTTGCGATGGCAATCTTGGGTCTGCCTTAAAGCGTTTGTGATAATTTATGCTTGTTAGCTCAACACCTTTGCTATTCAGTAGCTTAATTGCCGCAGCACTGGCTTCTGCAAGGGTTGGGTACTTACCTTCTGGCGCGGTCGTGCCAAAGAAGCTATACCAGTCCACCCAATCGCTTTTATAGGCGGCGC
>NZ_RXNV01000025.1 GCF_003966265.1 Shewanella atlantica
TATACAAGAGACTTATATAAGAGAACAACAAATGAAACTCTTAAAGGCTTTTCTGCCTGAGTTATCTTTCGTTAAAAAGTTAACTCAACTTCAACTGCACTCTCTTACGAGATGTAGGCTGTATGCCTGCTGTGCCGTGTCAGTGGTTGCGCATTATAGGGATCTCAGAGCGGAGCACAACCCCTTTTTATCACTTTAACGTCCATACGTTGAAGTTTTGTGCAGACCTGTGTTTTTTTGCTCGTTTTTACCACGTTTCGAGCACGAATCAGCCAGCAATGCATAGCGGTGTTAACTATTAAGTTCATTTTTTCGGCAATGGGCTAGTGTAATGCTAAATAATTCATTACCATATACCTGCTATTAACAGTTATTTATCAATTCTTCAGAGAACATATATATGCAAAAGCCATTTCTTATTGTTTTGATTATCGCCATCCTAGGTGCATTAGCGATTAATTTTGTCGCTCCAGAGCTAAACGCTGCCGTTGCTTTTTTTGTTGGTGCTATTATTGCGAGCGCTGTATTTACCCTTCAGAGTCAATCATCAGCGCCTAGTAATAATGCTACAAGTGTTGAACAGTACACAGGTCCAACGATGACACTATATGTAGGTAACTTGCCTTACCGAGTACATGAAGGTGAAGTAAAGGAGTTGTTCGGTAAATACGGTCCGGTAAATTCTGTGCGTTTAGTTCGAGATCGCAAGACAGGTCGACGTAAAGGTTTTGGGTTTATTGAAATGTCAGAGGCTGGTGCTAAGAAAGCCATGTCTAAATTAAATGAATTCGATTTCCAGGAACGTACACTAAAAGTAAGAGAAGCAAAATCACAAGATGCTGACAAGAGCGAGAATCAAGCTAACAATTAAGCTTAACTCTGATGCTCACTAAACTCATTAGCCAGCTTGGACCTTTTCAATCTTAGAAAATCCAATTTTGGCTAATGTGTTTTTAAGCCCATCGCAAATTTCCTCAGACGTATATAGCGCTTTCATCTCCTCAGAGTCCTGCACATTAACCTCATCTTTTGAAATATTTCGATCTCGATTCATTACGCCCAACTTCAGACTTAGGCTGGTTACCCTTGCCGCCACCGCCTTAGCAGAGTCCAGTAATATTACATCTTTACCCAGGTAGTCTTGTATCTCGACTTTGAGCATGGGGAAGTGTGTGCAGCCCAAAACAAGTGTGTCCAGCCCGCTGCATTTAATCGGCTTTAATATTTTAGCGATGTCGGATTCTAAGATATCGGCTCCGGCAGCCTTTCTCTCCGATAACAGCACCAGCTCAGAAGAACCATATAGTTCTACCTTACAACCTACCCCAAATTGTTCTATCAATTCGTGAGTATATGGCCGCCTTATTGTTCCCGGCGTTGCCAGTACACCAATATGCTTATTTCGTGAAAGCGCTGCAGCAGGTTTTATGGCCGGCACTACTCCGACAACAGGAATTGATAACGCTTCCCTTAGTGTAGGTAAAACTAAGGTACTCGCCGTATTGCAGGCGATAACAACTAATGATGCATCGATGCTTTTAACTATAGAGGTGATAAGTGTCTTGCATCCACTTATAAGTAGCTGTTCTTCCAGCTCACCGTATGGCAGACGTGCATTATCGAAAAGGTAGCAATATTGCTTATCAGGTAGAACTTGCCTAATCTCGTCTAGAATAGATAAACCACCTATTCCTGAATCAAAAACAAGGATTGGTCCTGACAAATCTCTTCTCCACTTAGTATGCATACATGAATTTTCACACAACAACCCTAAAATCGGAAGCCAGAAACTGGACATCCTTGCAATCTAGGTTAATAATTCCGCCCCAAATCAAACCGAGGGTGATCAATAAATGAATTTAGCAGCAATGGATCCTAATACCTATGATGCGCAACTCGAAGAAAAACGTATCAAGCTGGAACAGATATTCACTGATTTTGATACACCAAAGCTAGAAGTTTTTAGTTCCGAGCCTGCTCATTATCGTATGCGTGCCGAATTCCGCATATGGCATGACGGTGAAGACATGTACTACTACATGTTTGATAAAGCACTCGATAGCAAAGTCCGTTGCGATCAATTTCTCCCTGCGAGTGAATTGATCAATAAGGTCATGCCAGCCCTTATGGAAGAGCTAAAGCCCAATCCAACTCTGAGACATAGGTTATTCCAGATAGACTTTCTTTCCACACTTAGCGGCGAAATCTTAGTGTCATTGTTGTATCACAAGCAACTTGATACGCAGTGGGAAGTTGAAGCAAAATCCTTAAAAGAGAAATTAGCAGCCACTTTCAACATCAATATTATCGGTAGAGCTCGTAAACAGAAGCTGATAATGGACAAAGACTTTGTCATCGAGTCATTAACAGTTAACAACCAACAGCTTCAATATCATCAGATTGAAAATAGCTTTACACAACCTAATGGTAAAGTCTCAGTGAAGATGTTGGAGTGGGCTATTGACGTCACTAAGAATAGCCAAGGCGATCTACTTGAACTCTATTGTGGTAATGGTAATTTTTCAATTGCCCTGGCGCAAAATTTCGATCGTGTATTAGCTACCGAACTAGCAAAACCGTCAGTTGAATCTGCACAATACAATATCAAGATAAATGAGATAGACAATCTGCAGATCATCCGTATGTCGGCAGAGGACTTCACCGATGCAATGGCAAAGGTACGTTCTTTCAGACGTTTAGAGGGGATCGATTTAGATAGTTATAATTGCAATACTATCTTCGTTGACCCGCCCAGAGCCGGTATGGATCCAGACACAGTGAAGCTGGTGCAAGGTTACGACCGTATAGTTTACATCTCATGTAATCCAAATACTCTAATCGACAACCTAGTAGAGTTGAACAAAACACATAAGATCACCCGCTTTGCTCTATTTGACCAATTCCCATATACGGATCATATGGAGTCGGGCGTATTCTTAGAAAGACGTTAAAACTGACTGAAAACAGAAAGGGCCAACCAGGCCCTTTTTCTCTACTTTTGTCTCTACTTTTTGTCCCTACAATGATTTCTGAATCATAGAGCAAAATTTAACTGTGTAACGTAGAAAGCTTCTACTTATTATCCATCTTTTGTTGCAGCACCTCAGAACCTTTAGCCACCATGCGTAGCTGAATTACCAGCCTGTCAGCGAGTACTTTCCTGTCCACCCGCTTCATATCTAACGCAGCAGCCCCCGCGTTAAATACCAGTGTGACTAATGCTTCAGCCTGAGCTCTTGCTAATTCAGGGCTTCGTTTCGCTGTCGCTTCGGTGTAATGGGCTAACTCCGAGATAAAATGCTCAATTTCGCGAGCCACCGCAGCGCGAAATGGTGCCGATGTCCCCGAACGTTCGTGTAATAGAATTCGAAACACGTTGGGGTTTGATTCTAATACTTCCATAAAGGTATCGACAGAAATTCGGATAACACTTCCGCCCGCCTCGGCTCGCTGGCGCCCTTTACGCATCATCTGACGCAGCGTTAAACCACCTTCATCGACCATGGTGAGTCCAAGCTCATTCATATCTTTGAAATGACGATAAAACGAAGTAGGTGCAATTTTGGCTTCTCGCGCAACTTCACGCAAACTCAGGCTGGAGAAACTACGCTCAGCATTTAATTGATTGAACGCCGCATCGACGAGTGCCCGACGTGTCTTCTCTTTCTGCTGTGCTCTTATACCCATCATGATGGATCCGCTGTCTTAGGTGTTATCACGAGATGATACATTTTTTGATGGTAAAACGCAGCCCCTTGATCTCGCTTCTAACTTGACCTAATCAGTTTGACAGGCTAAATTAGCGTACAGATGTACGCTCAAAGTTGAACTGGATAATAATAATGAATAAACCTCCGTTAATTTGGACCAATGTGTCGCTATTTGCCATCACATTTCTTGGCGCCGCGATCCTTGTCCCTTGGTATGGGATCCTACATGGTTATGGCTTAACTGAATGGCTGGCCTTTGTTGGCTTTGCCTTTGCCAGTGGTCTATCTATCACTGCTGGATACCATAGACTCTGGTCACACAAAACTTATAAAGCCAGTTCACCTGTACGCTTTATTTTTGCCTTAGGTGGCGCACTGGCATTGCAAAATAGTGCCCTGCATTGGTCTTCCGATCATCGTGTTCACCACAAACATGTCGATAACAACGACAAAGATCCCTATTCAGCCAAAATGGGGTTTTGGTATAGCCATATAGGTTGGATGCTAAGAGAGTATCAGGCACAGCGTTATCACGATTATAAAAATGTTCGAGACTTACAAAATGACAAGATTGTCATGTGGCAGCACAAGTACTACTTAGCCTTGGTCGTTCTGATGAATATCGGCCTACCCGTATTTCTTGGCTGGCTCAACGGCGACATACTAGGCATGCTCTTGATGGCTGGCTTGTTAAGACTGGTTGTCGTTCATCACTGTACATTTTTCATCAACTCTCTCGCCCATGTGTGGGGAAGCCAACCCTACACAGATAAAAATACCGCCAGAGATAACGGTATAATTGCCCTGCTTACCTACGGTGAGGGCTACCATAACTTTCATCATATCTTTGAAAATGACTATAGAAATGGCATTAAGTGGTGGCAATATGACCCAACAAAATGGCTTATCAACTTCCTTAGCAGGCTTGGGTTAGCAAAAGATCTACGTGTCACACCTCAAGAGAGAATTGAGAGCGCCATGTTACAGATGCAACTCAAACGAACTCAGAGTCGAATGGCAAATCTAACTAACTGTGATGAGGCATTAGAGAAACTTCAGGCTGAATATGAACTGTTAAAGTCGCATCTTGCTGACTATTACAAGGCGAAGAAAGAGTTGCTGGAAGCGAAACGTAAGCAACTCGCCAGCAAGCAACTGAGGTTACAGGTTGAGGAGCTGAAGCAACGTTTCCTTGTTCAACAAAAAAACTGGCAGCTATTGACGGCAACTTACGCATAATCAATCTATAGGGCACAACGCTATCCGGCCACCTAAGATGGTGGCCTCTTAGCTTTGAACTTTATAGTACTAAATATAAGTTCTCGTATAAGTACTCACATTACTACTTATGAAGGTTAAGGTGGGGCCAGAGTGTCACTTGTCGACTTGCAATGCGCCGTTTATTGAAGTGATTTGGCTATAGGACTATGATGTCCGCCTAACAATCTTATCAACGGACTTTTTGCGTTCATGTCAGAATCAGAAATAAAGCTTACCGAATACAGTCACGGAGCAGGATGTGGCTGCAAAATATCTCCAAAAGTCCTGAGCACCATATTAGCCTCTCAACTTCCTGTCTTTGAAGATCCTAATATTCTGGTTGGCAATCAAACCAGAGATGACGCAGCCGTTTACAAGCTCAATGATGAAACCGGTATCATCAGCACCACCGACTTTTTTATGCCGATTGTCGATGATCCTTTTACCTTTGGCCGCATAGCGGCTACCAATGCTATCAGCGATATCTACGCCATGGGCGGCACCCCAATGATGGCTATTGCGATCTTGGGCTGGCCAGTCAATAAACTATCACCCGAGGTAGCACAGCAAGTTGTTGATGGTGGGCGTCAAGCCTGCGCCGATGCGGGAATCATGTTAGCGGGAGGGCACAGTATCGATTCCCCCGAGCCCATATTCGGACTCGCGGTGTCGGGGCAGATACCTCTATCTGAGCTAAAACAAAATAATACGGCTAAACCCGGTGACAAACTCTACATCACCAAACCCCTGGGCATTGGTATATTAACGACTGCACAGAAGCAGAAAAAGATAGCAGCAGAAGATACTAATATTGCTGCCGATGCTATGTGCCAACTCAATATTTTAGGCCCTATCATAGCCAAAATATCCGGCGTAAACGCGATGACCGATGTGACAGGTTTCGGATTAGCAGGGCATCTGATTGAGATGTGTCAGGGTGCAAGCTTAAACGCCAGCATTCAAGTGTCTGAGATCCCGTTACTACCTAAAGCGGAACAGTACCTTGAGATGGGGTGTATCCCGGGCGGCACACATAGAAACTTCGACAGCTATAGTGAACACCTACCAAAGCTCAGTGACAAACAGAAAGCCATTATCTGCGATCCTCAAACAAGTGGCGGCTTGCTTATCTCTGTCTCTGCAGAAGCTGAGAGTGAGTTAATTGAACTACTCGGCAAACACGGAGTTCCATCCGACTGCATCGGAAGTCTGAACGACTCAAACCAGCCGACATTAGTGGAGCTCCTCTAATGAGTCAAAACATAGTTCCCAAGAGTGCCTACAGAGAAATAATGCTCAGTGGCCGCCCAATGATGGATGTCAGAGCTCCTATAGAATTTAATAAGGGGGCTTTTCCATCGAGTACTAACTTGCCACTCATGCAAGATAGTGAGCGTCAAAAGGTGGGAACTTGTTATAAGAATAAAGGCCAGGATGAGGCAATTGCTCTCGGCCATTCGCTGGTCAATGGAAAAATCAAACAACAAAGAGTCGAGGCATGGCTCGAGTTTATAAACCAACATCCCGATGCCTATCTTTATTGCTTTCGTGGTGGGCTAAGATCTCAACTGACACAGCAATGGATAAAAGAAGCCGGGATAGATATTCCCTATATTGAAGGCGGCTATAAAGCCATGCGTCAATACTTGATTGAAGTGATAGATGAGGCTCCCAAACAGAGCCCTATCCATATTCTCAGCGGCATAACGGGCAGTGGTAAAACTGACTTTTTGCTTCAACGCTCTGAGGCGATCGATCTCGAGGGGCTGGCCCATCATCGTGGCTCCAGTTTTGGGCGATATCATGAGCCACAACCCAGTCAGATAAACTTTGAGAATAGCCTGGCTGTCTCACTGCTCCAACATCAGGAGAGAGCGGAAAAGTGTCTGCTTGTTGAGGATGAAAGCTTCCTGATTGGACGCTCTGCAATACCTAAGCAGTTCTACTCGGGCATGCAAGCCGCTGATATGCTTGTTCTTGAGGAACCTGAGGAAGCCAGGCTAAACAGGTTACTTAACGAATATGTGCATAAGATGCATTCCGGCTATGTAGAGCGCTTAGGTGAAGAAGCCGGGTTCGATGCTTTTGCTGAGTACTTAAGCCAAAGCATTACAGGAATTAAGAAACGACTCGGTAGGCAGCTTCATGATCAATTTCAATCGATCATAGCTAATGCACTCAATATTCAACGCCAGCGTGGCGATACTCAGCCGCATCTGGAATGGATATCCTTGCTACTCACAAAATATTACGATCCTATGTACCAATATCAGCTGGATAAGAAACAATCCAGAATCATTTTCAAAGGATCACATCAAGCCATGCATGAATGGTTAGATGAATATTCGTCAAAGAGATAATTCATACTGCTAACCCAGTGTGAAAACAGAGGGCCTTTAATATTTGTTAAAGGCTTTTTCTTTTTAAACCAAAGTAACAATCAGACTTGTATCCGCTCTTTGTCCTCCGGCCTCGGGCTTCGACGCTTCTGAACTGTTAATACTGATGTTGCACTTAGGGAAGGCGGCCAGTCTCACTGAAAGAGCATCGCTTAAGAGTAGATAATCTTCCTTTGACAGGTACACTAACTCGTTGTCAGACAGTGCAAGTTCTATTTGACTCAGCATCTCCTCCCGCTCTTCGCAATGATGCACATCTACTCCCATGTTTTGGGAAAAAGTAAATTCAACCGTCTTCCCACTCCATCTCAGCAGTCCAGACCACCAGTCTTGCCTCAAGGCACCTTTAACCATAATACGAATCTGTCTTATAGAGAGGTGTTGCAGCAAGAACAACTCCTTAGGCGTACTGCTAGAACCTATGAGTAAGGCCCCCTCTGTTCTGGGAATCAAGTCTCTATCTATCACAGTTACCGGATGAAAGATCCGCGAGTGCAGATAAGCGATAAACCTCATTCCGAGCTCAGGTTGTCTGATATAAAGAAAAAGTCCGACGGCAAAGTTCGTGATGGCGAGTAACAGAAATAACTCAATAATGGTCCAGTTCAATATCCCAAGAATAATCATTGAAACAAGAGCCGAAACCACCATAAATAACGCATTTAAAATGTTATTTGCTGCTATAGCCTGAGCACACTCACCCTCTTTTGTCCTGGCTTGAATAAATGCGTATAGGGGGACAATGAAGACGCCGCCACTTACTCCCACCATAAAGAGATCAAACATCAATCGATAATGCTTTGACTCATAAAGAAATGAGAGGGCGGTATAAACCTGCTCTTGCTCCCATGCTCCACCTGGAATCGCCCAATAAAGGTCTACACCGAATAGGGCCAAACCCAGTAAGCCAAAGGGCAGTAGCCCCAATTCAACCTGTTTAAACGAGAACCGCTCACACGTAAAAGAGCCAACCGCAATCCCTATAGAGAAGAGTGCTAACAGCAGAGAGACAACAGTAGCGCCCGAGTGCAAGTGTATTTTGGCAAAGTTCGGAAACTGAGTCAGGTAAGTAGCACCAAGAAACCAGAACCAACTGATAGCCAGAACAGCTATCCATATAGAGGGGGTACGTTGCACTTTTCTGATGCTATTGATAGTGCCGGAGAAAGGAGCAAAACGCAGCTTATTGGGTTCACGGTTTAACGGTATCGCCGGAATCAGCAGGCTAGAAAGGTAGCCAGACAGGGCCAGAAAACATACCGACATGGCAGCGAAAAACTTAGGGCTGTCGCTTGCGACAATGAAACCTGCGGTGATCGTTCCCGTGAGAATGGAGATGAAGGTCCCCATTTCAACCCAAGCGTTACCCTTGACTAACTCTTTATCTTTAAGCACCTGAGGCAGGAGAGAGTATTTAACCGGTCCAAAATAGGCGGATTGAACACCGGTCAGAAAGAGCAGTAATAACATCAACAGATAGCTTTGGGTGAGTATTGCCACGGCGGCGCAAAGCATGATGATCACTTCTAACAGTTTAAGACGCTTTATCAGCAGAGCCTTATCCATATTATCCGCAATAATTCCCGCATGAGCTGAGAACAGAAAGAATGGCAATATAAACAAACCTGCGGCTAAATTGACAAAAAGGTTAACCCCTATAGGCAGGCTTTCGACTTGAGAATAAGTGACGAACAGGAGTAAAACATTTTTATAGACATTGTCGTTCAGCGCGCCAAGGCACTGAGTTACAAAGTAGGGGAAAAAGCGTCTGCTCAGAACCATATTTTTCCCTCAAAAGAGCCCATAGAAGAATCTACTTAACATAAGTTAGCAACAACCTTGGTTCATCATCGCCAAAATAATCCGATTCATAGCCAGTCTCTTCGAAGCCCAATTTCAGGTACAGCTCCTTAGCACTATTTTCAGGCGCAACGGTCAGGTTTACATGAGTGACCGATGGGGGCAGTCTATTCAGAAATTGAGTCAAGAGCTTGCGTCCTATGCCACGCCCCCGCAATGTTTCATTGACAGCGACGGATAAGATCCAGCAAAGATGCGGTTCAGCTCCCGGAGAAGCGAGTAGATACCCCTGTGGAGTCCCATCATCGCAGGCCAACAAGAATCCCTCTGGCCAACAATCTAAGGCCTGGCGAAAAAAAAAGTCCGGGTAACAATGGCCGGGAAAGCAGATCTGCTCGAGCACATTTACGCCTTGAAGATCACTCTTATCGGCAAGGCGTATCTGTATAGCGTTACTCATTTAATAAAATTCTGTCCCACTCGAGGTGAGGAGAGCCGACAACGATAAAGTTGGGGTTTTCCAGACTTTCACGCTCATTATAACTCAGCGGCTGAAGCTCAAGATCCATTATCTGACCGCCAGCTTCCTCGATAATAATCTGTGCGGCACCGGTATCCCACTCACCAGTTGGACCAATACGGACATAACAATCGGCTTTGCCTTCAGCAATAAGACAGCTCTTCAGGGCTGCGCCACCGAGCACAATCAATTCACAATGCTTTGGCTGATTAAAAAGCTTCAATACTGACTGGGGATCCTGACGACGGCTCACCGCGAGCTTCAATGGCGGTTCATCGCTATCGGCAAGCTGATTACTGATTATCCTGATTTCCGACTGCTCATCTCGCTTGTAGGCACCGAGCCCTGCAATAGCGTAGTAGCACACTTCTGTCATAGGGACATAAACTACCCCCATGATGGGACGGTTATGTTCGACCAGAGCGATGATGACCGAAAAATCCCCACTCCCGGCAATAAACTCCCCGGTACCATCGAGAGGATCGACGAGCCAGTAACGGTTCCAATGCTCTCTCTCAGAGAAAGGAATATCGGCATCTTCTTCAGACAAAACCGGAATATCCGGCGTTAATGTCTTCAGCGCTGAACTGATAATATTGTGCGCTGCTATATCAGCAGAGGTGACCGGGGTATTATCCGATTTAACCTCTTTATCAAATGTGCCATTCAGATAGATATTTCGAATCTCTGAACCAGCCTTAACTGCGATATCAATAACTTGCTCTATGTAATCTTCTGGCTTCATAACCGCTCCAACAGCCCACAACAAGTAAAACTTTATTAAATCTGTACTTCAAACAATTATAGTTTTAGATATTTCTGAGCTAAAAACAAGGCACTCACACTTCTTGATTCAGAAAAATCTTCCAGCTCTAAAAGAGACTGCCATCTATCCAGGGGCCAATGGATCAGCTCGATTGGCTCAGGTTCATCCCCCTCGAGTTGGCTTTCAAATAGCTCCTCTGCAATAAAAATTTGCATCTTACTGGCAAAATAGCCGGGAGCTAAACTGAGTTCCATAAGGTGTGTAAGTTTAGCTGCACCATATCCAATCTCCTCCTGCAGCTCTCTGTTTGCCGCTTCATGAGCCTCCTCTCCTGGATCGATTAGCCCCTTAGGAAAACCGAGTTCATAAGAGTGAGTTCCGGCGGCGTACTCTCTGCCAAGAAGCAGAGTTTCACTGTTGAGTACAGGAACCACCATGACAGCGCCACGGTTATTGCCCTTCATCCTTTCATATTGACGCTCGACCTGATTCGAAAACTTCAGATGCACCTGTTCGATCTTAAACAGGCGGCTTTGGGCAACGATCTCTGCGCCTAAAATTTCCGGTTTCTTGTCCTTCATGAAAGTTCCTGAATAAAATTGGTATTTGCTTAACAATACAATCTTACTATTATGTTTTTAATCTACAACCAGAATTTGAACAGATCATATGTTTCCATGGAATAAGATAGATACAGTATTACTCGATATGGATGGCACCCTGCTGGACCTTCATTTCGATAATCACTTTTGGTTAAGCCTGGTCCCCAAAGAACTAAGCCGTCAGAAAGGGCTCGATAGCCAAGCTGCTCAGCAATTAGTTGAAGCCGCATACCAGAAAGTATTCGGTACTTTAGATTGGTATTGTCTGGACTATTGGCAACAGGAGTTACAGATAGATATTAAGGGATTACATAAAACATTAGTCGACAGGATCCAGCTCAGACAAGACAGTATGCCTTTCTTACTGGCCTTAGGCGTACAAGGTAAGTCACGTATTCTGGTGACCAATGCTCACCCTCACAGCCTTTCACTAAAGCTGGAGCATACGGAGCTTGAAAAAGGATTAGATAAGATGCTCTCAAGCCATGAAACGGGTTACCCCAAGGAGCACCCACAGTTTTGGCAGCATCTGTTTAAACAGTTCAACTTAGACCCAAGCCGTTGTCTGTTTGTGGATGACAGCGAGGCCATTCTAAAGGCCGCAAAAACTGCCGGGGTGAGCTACCTGCTGGGTATCACCAATCCGGACAGCCAAAAACCGGATAAGGTTTTTAGCGATTTTCCATCGATTGGGAACTATCACCTGCTATTGGATGACCTTTTAGCTTATTGAAAGCCTATTCCCAGACACAACGAAGACTTTACACCATCCATGGTAAGTCTTTATAAGTGTTCTGACTGCCAGGGATGGTGGGAATGCCAACAAATGTAGGGAACATTTATGGCCAGACACAAAAAAGGCACTGTTTAGTGCCTTTTAAAACTGCTATGAAAGATAGAATCTTCAGCCTACAAAGGGATTCGCCCTTGATAACTAATCGGATAATATCCTTGGCTATCCTTCTTACCTAAGAAGCTAAGTGCCTTCTTAAGATCTTCAGGTTGAGATTGTGTCTCTTTGATCTTAGCCGAAATCTGTACCATCTTCTCCGCCTTCACTAGCACGGTGCCACTTAAGCCGAGTTGGTTCATCGTCTCATCGGAGTTCACTTTGACATTACCATCGACACAGCTTAGGCCCAATTCGATATCACCCAAAGGGTAATCACCAAACTGATTTTTCACCTTGGCACTATTAAGGAAAATTTTCCCCGTTAACTGCTCACACCAAGGCTGGCCTTGAGCTAGCTCCTCGATGAACAGGCTGATATCACCACCAATTTTAGTGCGAAACGGTAACCTGGTATTGCCTATCAGGAAACTTCCCGGCGCCTCAAATCGTAATCCTTGCGCATTGATACCACTCATAGAGAGTGTCACCAAACCTTTACCGTTAACCGCGGTGCCACGGTTACCAATCACAAGATCTAACTTAGCCTTACCGAGAAACAGAGACCAGGGACTCAGCTGCCACTGCACCTGCTCCAGCTGTCTCTTTTGAATGGTTAGGGTTTCAACACTTCCCGACCATATCGAACCGGATACTCCACTCAAACTTATCGTATTAGGTAATGGTGCTAGCCTAACGACGACACTTGCCGGCAATAATGCGATCAAAAACACCAGATAGATCAACACGCCAATGATAACTTTTTTTGCTAAATTCACTACACTACCTTAATAAAAACAGTCACTGTCAATGCCAAGTACTAAGTCATATTGTTAATTAAAAATATGCGTATGCTTGGTATTATTGTGATAACTGAATACGTCGAACACGGACTAATCCAGGCACATCCGATTCAGCCAGATCTATGCTATCTAACGATAACCCTTTCTCCTGAACCAATTCATTCAAGTATCCAAGCAATGAGTCGAACGGTACATCGTCCATCCATAACTGGATCTTGTTACCCTGAGGCTGCATACGAGTTATCTCTAATCCAAATGCTCCCGCACTCTGGTTAACGGCGGCACTTAAGCTGCCCTTAAACTTTGATTGAGTGCCACTTTGTTTCAAACCCTCGATTTTATTTGCGGTTTGCTTAACAAAGTTCAATGTACTCTCTTGTGCCTGCAGTCGACGCTCGGCATCGACTTCGGCATTGGATATCGGAGTCCAGATCCCCCAATAAAATATGCCAATAACAAGCACGACAGCACAAGTACCAACCAGCTGCTGCTCTCTTAAGATAAGGCCGTTCCACCACGCTTTAAGGTTCTCCATCTTACTTACTCCTCAGCGTTAATGTACTGGTTACGGCATCTTCGCCACTGTTCATAGCTCCCGAATCAAGCTGATATGAACGTGAAACGATCGTCTTAAACTGTTCAATCTGTGCATAACTCTTAGCGGTCACCTGCATTCGGAGTTCGTTGCGGGCACTATCGAAGCGTAAAGTTGTCGGTTTCAAATCTACAACCTGAGTAAAGGCCTCTTCGAGTCCCTCAAGCATAGAGAAGAATTCACTACCGCCTCCCTGACCCTGCATGCTGCGTAACTCTCTATCCATCTGAGATCTGAGATTGACGATGCGCGAGCTTCCGGGAACCACTCGCTTATAAATTGCCTCACTTTCCACCTGCAAGCGCGCCTGTTCAGCATTGATCTGATAGATGTTGAGGCCTTTATTGACTAAAGCCAGTAATAAGGCAACTACGGCGACTATCGCGACATTGCGCCATAAGGTAAGGTTTTTGCCATACTCTCGCTTAGGCGTATATGCACCGGATAACAAGTTCAAAGGCGCAGTTAAGACTCCCTTAGCCAGCACTAACATAGGTAACTCAAGCGCCTGCTCCTGTACTTCTGTGCCCGTCAGTGATAGCTCACTGTAGGCTGCGACTGTCACAGGCGTTTCAGATTCGAGGGGCAGCAGTTTAGGCAGCACACTGTTCATCCACTCTTCACTCAGGCTGACACCCGCACCTTCGCCGGTTCTGAGCAAATACTCACGATTGAACTTCATTGCAGCCCACTGACACTGCTCCAGTGGTAGAGCCAGACAGTCGGGAACGAGTCTTTTGGCCTTCAAACCAGCTTCACTGAGCCAATTAAGCCAATCTTGCATCTGTTCATGGGCAACCACAGCGACACTCAAAGACTCCCCACTGCGTGGGCCTGTCACAAAGTGAAGTTGGTCAACATTCTCGGCCAAGCTCTCTTCGAGCATAAAGGGGAGTGCCTGTATTGCCTGGCGTTGTCCTTTTTCGGGGAGATCGACCTTAGTCAGGGTGATCGAAGAAGAGGGAACTAATACATCTACAGGGCGATTACCGGCGCGCTCAGTCAGACTCGACAGAGCCCCTGCATCCTTTACCTCACCAGAGGCGATGATCTCTTGTTCCTGCTCAGACCAAACCAGCCAAGAGCAAGGCTGCTCTGAGGTTGTTCCTAAGCGGATAAATAGTCTCTCACTCACATTAACTCTCCACAAACCTCATCAACTCACCCGATGAGGTTATCTCATTTTTATTCTTTTACCACCCGACGCCGGGTAATAATAATTCTATTTCTGACCGCCAAACTGCCGGGTCAGGATATCCATCTTATTGTCACTGCCTCGCTTCAACACACTATCGAGCCGAAACGTCGCATTATCGACTTTTGCCCCGGCCTCTAATAGGAAGTAGTTACTGTCGACGACAAATGTTGTTTTCAAGTCAGCTTCCGATTGCAGGTTGGCCAAAGATGAGTTTGACCAAAAGTCTTCTATATTTTCGAAGCCATCACCGGGTCGTTGATTGATGATGCTCTCGGCCTCGCCAACGGAAATCTTATTATCAAACATGCCGGCCATTAAGGCTGCCTGCTCGACTTTCAACGTATTCACATTGAGCAGCTGGCGATCATCGCCCGGAATGACACAGATATAGGGCAACAGCTTGAGATAGATATCTTGGGTATATCCCATAACAGCTCTTAGCTCACTGCGGTGACTCATCAGAGTATTTGCCGCCCTATAGGGTACATTCCTCGATTCATAATCGGCATCTTCGGCGCCAAATGGACTCGCAGTGCTGTCTTCATCGATATAATCTTTTAAGGTATGAGTCAGCCGCTCCGCCGAAAACTCATCCATCCCTAATGCGACCAGCAACCCCTTATATTGCACCGCCGGCAGGGGAAGTTTCGGCTGACCATTCTCAACCTCTTTACTCTCGATAGACAAGGCGTTGAGGTTAAAACAGGAACGCATATCACTGATCGTTCCGCCAATCTCACCGTGCTCGGCAGGGAAAACCACATCGGCCTGGGCCCAATACTGCTGCAGGTGAACCGTACTATCGGCATCATCGAGATCTTGCTTCAACACTTTCTTGGTTAACTCTTCGGCCGAGATCGCATACCAAAATGCCTGATCATATTGAGTTAAATTCAATGTACGCCTGACCGAAAGTTGATTGCGACTATTAATATTGGTCGCGATAATGGCCACCATGGCCACAATCAATAGTACAACGATGAGTGCAACACCTCGCTGCTTACCGGGAAGCTTCTTAACCACTATTCTTTGCCCCCGCTAGCGCCGTTTCCGCTGCCACTACCGGAGTTGTTATTTCCATTATTACCTGAATTATTACCTGAGTTATTGCCGCCATTGTTGTTGCCACCATTGTCATCGCTTCCCGAGCCTACGGGAGCCCCTGTTGGCAGCAAAAACTTACGCTGAATTTTACCATACCCTTCTAGTTCGATTTCCATCGCAATCGCTTTCGGCAGCTTAGTCCCATCGACTTTTCTCTCCCACTTATCTTCTAAAAAGAAGGAGTATTCCACCGAGATCACATCTTTGATGACGATAGTTTTGATCGGCTCACTGCCGAACTCCGGCTCCGGATAGGGATAATACCAGCGCTCAAGATTGTTATCCTGCACCACATAGGCTACAGATTGAATGCTACCTCGGGGCAACAAGCCATCGGGGTTCAACCAACCCAGACGAAAGAAAACCAGTGCCTCTGATTCTGAATCCAGAATATCTTCACCGGTCTGAAATACTGTTGTACCGCGTCCCCCCTCGAGCAGTCGAGGTGTGCGCGCCACCATCTGGCCTAAATCACGCTCGAGCGCCCCGAAGCCCTGCTGCATTGATTTGAGCTTGCCGGAAAACTCTTTTGTCGCGGCATCATTTTGAATCACAGTGTGCAGGACTGAGTTAGCCGCGAGTCCCAACATGGCAAAAATAGCGATGGCGACTAACATCTCAAGCAAGGTAAAACCTGCGATAACTCTAGTCTTGGTTAAGTACATAGCTACTTACCTGGCCAAGAATACGTGTGTAGCGTTCATCATCACTGACACTGATGCGGATCATTCTGAATTTGTCATCCGTGGTTTTTACCACCTCTTTACGCCAATACCAATCTCGGCCAGCCAGTTCAGTTTGCCCCTCTTTCTTACCCAGATCAGGAAACTTCGGTTCCAGCCTCGCCTCGACCATCTCATTGTCGGCAACCCATTGTGCATAGGTCCGCTCCTCTAAGATTGGCATGTTGGCAATTTGATCTCCCAGGCTCTTAGTGATCGACACCGCGGCAATGGCAAATACGGCTAAAGCGACGATAACTTCGAGTAAGGTCATGCCTTTAACGCTATGATTCACAATCTATGCCCAACCGTTTTAGTCGTTAGCAACACACAGCTCAAATATGATACAGCCCGGGGAAAGCAGGGCTTTTTAATGAATATGTTAATCATCGAATCCATCGTCTCTTCCCAAAGATAATCGACCAAGAGAATCACCCACGACCAGAGCTTCGATATCTCTACCGGATTCATCTTTGCTGGAAAAGATAAGTTCGAAAGCACTCATCTCTCCGCTTGGGAAAAGCATCACCTGAGGCTCAGGAAACTTCTTCTTATCCTCTTCAGACTTTTCAATCAGAGGCTCTTCGAACCAAGTGTCTTTCTCTTCATCATCCTGGACTAAAGGTAAGCCATCCAGGATAAGATCCAGCTTAACTCCAAATTCCATCTGTCTTTCGGATAAGATTCGATCCTGAGCCAGGGGCTTCCATTTACCTTCGTCGTAAAAGACATATTTGTAGCTTTCATCATCGATCACTATGCCGATGAAGTATCCACTGAGTACGGTCTCATCGAGAACCATCTCAGTCGAGGCCATAAACTGTAAAGCCGTTCTCTCCAACTCTCTTTGTTTATCGGCACCACTGAGACTCATAGTCACAGCGGAAGCGGCCAGCCCCATCAAAAGGACGACCAGCAACACTTCCATCAAGGTAAAACCTTTTTGCGGCTTCATCGGTTTTCGTTAATCAACGAATAGCAAGTTTACTGAAAATCTTGCAGATTCCAGTTACCGATATCATCTTCGGTACCTGGTTGACCATCGGGGCCGGCACTGAACACATCTAACTTGCCATTCTCGCCCGGACTAAGTAGCAGGTAATCATTTCTCCATGGATCCTGTGGTAAACGCTTCACATAACCATCGGCGCGGTAATTACGTGGCTCAGGTGAAATTGTAGGCTTCTGAACTAACGCCTCTAACCCCTGCTCTGTCGTTGGGTAGATACTGTTATCCAGCTTATACATATCCAAAGAATTCTCTAACGCAACGATATCCGAAACGGCTTTCTGCAGATCGGCCTTATCTTTATTACCCATCAAGTTAGGCACAACCATAGAGGCTAAGATACCTAAGATCACGATAACAACCATCACTTCGAGTAAGGTAAAACCTTTCTGTTTGTTTCTTGCTTGCATTAACAACGTCCTCTTATTGAAACCGCTCCACATCACAATCGCTCGACGCAGAGAAATAGATAAAACTGTTATTTAGTTACTGCTATTCTGCCTTAAAGTCAGGTTCACAGTTAAATTCATTTAACGACACATTTTTGATGACCGGAATTTAGCCACTGATCATATTATTCAACTCTAAGATCGGTTGCAGAATAGCTAACACGATAAACAGCACCACGGCAGCCATACTCACCACGAGCAGAGGTTCAAATACACCCAGCGCAATATTCACATTGGACTCGAACTCCCTATCCTGGTTATCGGCCGCTCGCTCCAGCATCTGCTCGAGTTGACCACTCTTTTCACCCGATGTGATCATATAGAGCATCATAGGAGGAAAAAGTTTCGTATTAGTCAGTGCAGCACCTAAACTGGTACCTTCCCGAACTCTGGCGGTAGCCTCTTCAACTGCAGCTCGTACTTTCACATTGATAAGCACTTCACTGGCAATACGCATTGCATCCAGCAGTGGCACCGCACTTGCGGTCAAAATACTTAAAGTTCGTGCAAATCGGGCTGTATTGAGCCCTTTGCTGACACGACCAATAACCGGAAACACGAGTAGTAAGCTATCGTACTTCATTCGATATTCGGCTTTTGTCAGTAGCCGCCTAAACAGCACAAAACCTATGACGATGACGCCCAAAACCAGCAAGCCGTAATCTCTTACAAAATCAGATGAGGCGATTAATAACAGGGTTGTCCAGGGGAGCTCCTGTCCCATATGCTCAAACTGACCCACCACCTCAGGTACTACTGCGGCCAGCAAAATCGCGATAACACTGATTGCTACAACGGTTAGCACCACAGGATAGATCATCGCCTGAGTCATCTTACTCTTTAACTGATGTCTTCTCTCGGTGTAATCGGCAAGACGGTTGAGCACGACTTCGAGGTGGCCGGATTTTTCACCCGAAGCCACCATAGCGCGATAGAGATCGTCGAAAATGTGGGGAAACTCTGCCATAGAATCTGCAAGACTATAACCTTCGACGACGCGGGATCTGACTGCCATAATCATACTGGCTAATCTGTCTTTCTCGCACTGCTGTCCTACCGCCTTTAATGCCTCTTCGACAGGTAAACCGGCAGCAACTAAAGTTGCGACCTGGCGAGTGATTAACGCAAGTTCCGCAACTGAGATACCTCGCTGAAAGAAACTCTTGCCGGTCGATTTCGCTTTGGATTCTTTTTCAACAACAGGGGTGATCTCGAGCGGCATCAAACGTTGTTCGCGAAGCTGACCTCGGGCATGGCGTGCCGTATCGGCTTCCATCACACCCTTTTGTTGCTTACCTTTTGAGTCTAACGCCTTGTATTCAAATGCTGGCATGACTGACCTCCACACCAACACAACTCAAAGCACCCCTTGAGAGGCGAAAATCAATTTGCCCTAAAACCAAGTATTCAAATGCTGGCATCAATTATTCCTCGCGGGTTACACGCAGCACTTCTTCAAGCGTCGTGATCCCTGCAAGCACCTTACTCATACCATCATGACGAATACTCGGCGTTGATTTACGAATATGCTTTTCAATTGCCAATTCTCCGCGGCCGGTATGAATCAGTTCGCGAACATCGTCATCGACCACGAGCAGTTCATGAATACCGGTACGTCCACGATAGCCATTATGGCCACATGCCTTACATCCCTGAGCGCGATAGATCACTCGGGTATCATCAGCAGTCATACCCAATAGCTCACGCTCACTCAAATCCGGCGCATGTTCAGACTTACAGTCGGAACAAAGGGTTCGAATCAGTCGTTGAGCTAACACACCCAATAAACTTGAGGAGACAAGGAAAGGTTCAACACCCATATCTTGAAGTCGTGTGATAGAACCTGAGGCAGTGTTGGTATGCAAGGTAGACAATACCATATGGCCCGTCAATGAAGCCTGAACCGCAATTTGAGCCGTCTCTAAGTCACGGATCTCACCAATCATCACCACATCGGGATCCTGACGCAAAATCGCACGCAGACCTCGGGCAAAGGTCATGTCGACCTTAGTGTTCACCTGAGTCTGACCAATGCCTTCAAGTTCATACTCGATAGGGTCTTCGACGGTAAGAATATTGGTATCTTTGGAATTAAGTTCGGTCAAACCTGCATAGAGGGTCGTACTCTTACCCGACCCTGTAGGTCCTGTGACCAGAATAATACCGTGAGGTTTACGGATCAGTTCATCGAACTGAATGCGTACCGCTTCGGTCATTCCCAGCTGGATAAGGTCTAAGTTTCCGGCATTTTTATCGAGCAGACGTAATACGACGCGCTCACCATGGCTCGATGGCATTGTCGATACACGAACATCAACGGCACGGCCGGCAATACGTAGCGAGATACGGCCATCCTGCGGCACACGTTTCTCGGCAATATCCAGGCGTGCCATCACCTTAATACGTGAAACCAGCAGTGACGAGAGTTTACGATTTGGCTTGAGTACCTCTTTGAGTACACCATCGACACGAAAACGCACAACAAGCTGTTTCTCATAGGTCTCGATATGAATATCAGACGCCTCTTCCTTAATCGCTTCAGACAAGAGTGCGTTGATCAATTTAATTATCGGCGCATCGTCATCGCCTTCAAGCAGATCTTCGGTCTGCGGCAACTCCTCGGCTAAGGTAAACAGATCCATCTCATTGCCAATATCTTCCATCAGCTGCTGAGCCTCTGAAGAGTTAGCCTGATAAGCCTGCGTCAGCCTAGCCTCAAACGCGTCCGATGCAAGCTGCACCAGAGGCAACTCCTTACCTGTATAGCGACGAGCCTCCAATAAAGCCTCGACTGGCGTCGAAGCGGTATGAAACAGGGTAAGCACTTGATCATCTAAGCTATCCAGTACCACTTCGAAGCGATGCGCAAAAGCAAAAGGTAACCGCTCCTTGCTCGTGGAGTGAAACACCTCATCGGTTTCACTTTCGACTGCCAGCCCAAGCTCATCGGTCACTTGTGCCAGCTCATCATTCTGAGAAGCTTGAGTCTCACTCATCATCTTTATCTTCAGTGGTGGCAGAAGTGTTATCTTGCTTATCTTTTTCGTTATTCTCAGAGATCGTCTTTAAGGCCGGATCCGTTTCACGCATCTTAGTCTCTAAACCTTTGCCCTCTTTATAACGCTCCAGAATGTCGTTGACTTCAGGAGGCAGGTAGTCAGATTGATTCCACTCTTCGAGTACCGGCACTTCACTGTTTGGCATCAGGTTAATGCCGCGATCCTGCTGCTCAAGCTGCAGCGCACGGAAGTAGTTGTACTTGCGACCAGCGATGCCTTCCATGGTGATCCCGTCACGGATAATGGTTGGCTTGATAAATACCATCAGATTTTTCTTCTTCTTGCCGCTCGAAGATGACTTGAAAAGATGACCGATAATCGGGAGATCGCCAAGGAAAGGTACCTTCTGCACACTCTCCTGCACCTCTTCGTTGATCAAGCCACCCAGGACAACAATCTGACCCGAATCAGCCATAACAGTGGTGGTCAGACGACGGGTCGCGAAGGTCACATCGACACCGGTTTTACCGTTGATACCTGAGACTTCCTGCTCGATGGTTAACTTAACCGAGGTGCCTTCGTTGATCTGAGGTACGACCTTAAGTTTAACTCCCACCTCTTTACGTTCGACAGTTTGGAATGGGTTGGTATTACTCGAGCTCGAGGTTGAGCCGGTCAGGATAGGCACCTCATCACCGACAATAAACGACGCTTCCTGATTATCCAGTGTCGTAATAGAAGGAGTTGCGAGTACATTCGACTTAGTATCGCTGGAGACGGCCTGAATAAGCGCACCGAAGTCGCCCATGGCCACGCCCCATGCCATACCGTTGACCTTACCTAAGGCCTGAGCCAGCAAGGTGATATCACCTTGAACATCCGGGTTATCGGTACAGGTCTGATTATCACCCGAACCGGTACAAGTTTGAGAAGCTTTAGTATCTTGCGCCTGCCAGACACCGGCACCAATTTCACCAATTGTAGGGCCTAAGTTATTAAACTGAGTACCACCGCCGGCAGCCGTGGCCCATTGCACGCCGAAGCCGACGTCGTCACCCTCGGCGACTTCAACGATAATGGCTTCAACCAATACCTGTGCCCGGCGAATATCGAGTTGGTTCACGACACTCTCAATGGTGCGCATCTGATCCGGCTCGGCGCTGATAACCAAGGCGTTGGTATCTGCGTGGGCCATGATGTTAATTTCATTACGACGCTTACTGCCACCTTGCTGTGCGCCACCATCTTTATCATCGACCAACTTCTGGGCAAAACCGGTCAATACCTCGACCAGATCTTCCGCATTGGCATAACGCAGGTAACGCACCTTAGTGTTGCCCATGCTGGCTTGCTCGGCATCCAGCTTCTTAATCAATGACACCACACGTTGGCGGCTTTTCTCATCACCACTGACAATAACGGCGTTCATACGCTCGTCGGCAACCACTTTGGGGGCTTGACCCGGCAACTGAGACTTATTGGCAGTCGAGCGATAGAGGGTATCGATAATACGTACTATCTCACCAGCCGATGCAAACTCCAGCGAGACCACCTGAACCTCGGTATCACCTTGTTTATCTACGCGGCGAACGATCTCAACCAATTTATTTACCACAGCAGCGCGACCCGAGATCATCAATACATTCGATGGGTCATAATTAACGACATTACCGCCACCGGCATTATCATTGAGCTGACGCAGTAGTGGAGCTAGTTGTTTCGCTTCCGTGTTATAGAGGGCAACAATACGTGTCACCATCTCATCGCCTAAACCTGGCTTATCATCATCGGCAACCCTGATAGACGCCGTCTTGGCATCCTTATCTTTGATCACTTTAATGATGTTGTTATCCATCTCTACGACCGCATAGCCATAAACCTGGAGCACATTGAGGAAGAATTGATAATACTGCTCATCGTCCAGCAGGTCATAGCTTCGTACATTAATTTTGCCACGAACCGTTGGGTCGACGATGATGGTTCTATTCAGGTTCTTACCAACTATGTTGATAAATTCTTGAATATCTGTCCCTTTAAAATTTGCCGCATACTGCTCAGACCAAGCGATTTGAGGAGCTAAAAGCGATGCTCCCATCACCATGCCAGCGATAAGCTTGTGGCGAATTTTCTTATTATTCATTTCTTTACTTCCCCTAAAACCTTTTTTATTGCGGCAGACTGAACAGGATCTCAACCAGCTGCCCTTCCCGTTCGATCATCAATGAGATCTCGGTTAATTCAGGTAGTTGTGCCATGACTTCTAACGCCTGACTCATCTGAGTCAAATCGTAGCCGTTAATTGATTTTGCTAAATCGTTGGCCTTAAAACCGGCCTTCTTAAACAGTTCTCTATCTTTACCCGGATTCAAACGGTAGCCCTGAAGCTCTCCGCCACTTTTTACCGGTGAAATGGCCAGATAGTCGGTTAATTTGCTCGGATCGGCTAACAGTTCGTCTCTGGAGCTCACCAACTCTTTGGCAACCTGACTATCTTTTCTCTTATCGACCTTATTAACCGACGACTTAGCCCGCTGTAACTGTTGGTTTGCCTTGCCTCCGGTCTCATATTTTAGACCATCCAGCATCAGGGTCTCGTAACGACCACTATTGGTGATAATGATGCGGTCTGCATAGACCTCTTTCAGCGAGGCTGAAGTACCTTTAATTTTATCACCTAAACTATAGGTGTTCTGACTGCCACTTGAAGCAATAACGGCCAAACCATGCTGCTGCGCAGTGGAGGCCACAACACCAGTCAATTGAATAGAAAGTGAAGTTTTTGGTGCGTCGGTGATCTTTTCTTCAACTGGTGCAATTTTAGGCTGATTAGAGCCTGAATCGGCCTTGCCAAACAAAGATAACTCTTTCAAATCGGAAATACTGACACGACTAGCCGAACTGCCGCTTACCGGGGTAGGCATCCAATTGGTTGGTGAATCAGAGGCTGGAACTAACTTCCAGGTGATCTGAGCTAAGAGGTAAAGGACCACTAACAAGCCGACCCAAAAAGCCGTCAAACTCAAAGGCTTATGCGGTATTGCCGCAGCCTTACTAATTACTTTATCTAATAAATCCATATTGAGTGGACCCTCTATACAGGTCTCTGTTCTGCTTAAGATAATTTAGGATGTCGTGACTTATGCTAACCTACACGGCTAATAGCAACAAGCCCATAACACCTGCTTAATTGGCGAAAATAGCCCAAATATGCTAACTTTACGCGCCTTAAAAGGGTGTGAAGTTGGTCGCTATATTAGGTGATCGCAACACTAAAAAGCGATTTTATTACCCAGCATGTGAAGTTGCCCATCATTAATTTTACTATGGAGACTCGATGAACAAGCCACCCGAACAACTAAAAGCCGTCCGTTTGGACAAATGGCTTTGGGCTGCACGCTTCTATAAGACCCGTGCCATCGCAAAAGATATGATTAATGGTGGTAAAGTTCATTATAATGGACAACGTGCAAAATCCAGTAAACTGGCTGAATTAAATGCTGTAATAAAATTAAGACAGGGTTATGACGAAAAAGAGATCATCATAAAAAAACTGTCAGATCAGCGTCAAAAAGCAACATTCGCGCAAACTCTGTACGAGGAAACGCCCGAAAGCATAGCTAAAAGAGAAACCTATGCTGAGGCGAGACGATTAAATGTACTGAACAATCCGGCTCCGGATCATAAGCCGGATAAGAAACAGCGCCGCCAATTAATCCGCTTTAAAGAGAGCTAATATCAAGCTCGGCATTGAAGTAAAGATTAAAGGCCATATATTAAGCATATATATCCAAATAAATGATAACTGCCCAGTTTACTGAACAGTTTTATACCGAATGACATTGTGAGATTGAAACCGAAATGAGTAAAGATAATTTACACCGCTACCTATTTGAAAATGCTGACGTCCGAGGCGAATTGGTACAGCTTGAGCAGAGTTATCAAGAGATCCTCTCGGCTCATACTTACCCTGCACAAATTCAGGAACTCTTGGGTGAGCTAATGGCTGCCACATCGCTGCTAACGGCTACGCTGAAGTTCAGCGGTGATATCAGTGTTCAACTTCAAGGCGATGGCTCTGTCTCACTCGCTGTTATCAATGGCAACAACCTTCAACAACTCCGCGGTGTAGCGCGCTGGGACGGTGAACTAACCGAAGGTGCGACTCTGCAACAACTGTTTGGCAAAGGGCATATGGTCATCACCTTAACCCCAACAAAAGGCGAGCGCTATCAAGGTGTTGTTGCGCTTGATAAGGACTCTCTTGCTGCATGCCTTGAGGAATATTTTACTCAGTCTGAACAACTACCCACTAAAATATCCCTGTTCGCCAACGGCAAGCAAGCTGCCGGAATGTTACTTCAGGTGCTGCCGAGCGAAGGCGAACACAACGCCGAGTTTGAGCACTTAGAGCAACTCACCGCAACAGTTAAGGCCGAAGAGCTTTTCGAGCTGGAGGCCGAAGAGGTGTTACACCGCCTCTACCACCAGGAAGAGGTTCGACTTTTTGATCCTATCGAAGTGACGTTCTCATGTACCTGTTCGAGAGAGCGCAGTGCCTCTGCAATTCGCACCGTTTCAAAAGCTGAAATTGATGCCATCATCGCCGAGCAAGGTAAGATAGAGATGGGTTGCGAATACTGCAATACAAGCTATCACTTTGATTCAATTGATGTTGAAGCTATTTTTAGCAATACCCAGGCTCCAGAGACCAAACAGTAAAGCCTCAGTAGTCACGACGAACAAAACGAGGGTGCTTGTGAGCGCCCTCTTTTTTTAACCAAAAATACGATCTTCCTCACACATTCATATCTGCTTAAGTTACAATCACATTTCAGCGCATCAAGACGCCCATTTTTCAAATAAAAAATACAAGTCAGCAAAGACTGACAAATAATTCCGACCTTAAACATGGAGACCCTACAAATGGCGGATGGAACACACAGTACTCACCACAACCCCTCAACGGCACAACTCATTGAACTTGCTCTATCCAGAGGAGAAGGTGAACTGACTGCAAACGGTGCACTCGTCGCAAAAACAGGTGAACGCACCGGTCGCTCACCTAACGATCGTTTTATCGTTAAAGAGCCAGGCTCGGAAGCAGATATTGATTGGGGCCCGGTCAATAAGCCTTTTGAGCAAGCCGCATTTACCGCGCTATGGAACAGAGTCGAAGCATACCTGGGCGATAAAGAGTTATTTATCTCTGACCTGGAAGTCGGTGCAGACCTTGAGCATTATCAACCGGTACGGGTTACCACGGAGACGGCTTGGCATCAGCTGTTTGCTCGTAACCTCTTTATCGTTCCTGAGCAATTTAACGCTGCCGATAAGCCTGTCTGGCAGATAATGAATGCACCGGGGTTTGTCTGTGAACCAGAAAGAGATGGCACTCACTCCGATGCGACCGTGGTTATCAACTTTGCCGAACGCAAAGTACTACTTGCCGGCCTTAAGTATGCCGGTGAGATGAAAAAATCGATGTTCTCGGTACAAAATTTCCTGCTTCCGGCAAAGGGTGTACTCCCTATGCATTGCTCGGCTAACGTCGGGATTCAAGGCGATACAACACTATTCTTCGGTCTGTCTGGCACAGGCAAGACCACACTGTCAGCCGATCCTAAGCGTTTTCTAATCGGTGATGACGAGCACGGCTGGGCCCCCGGCGGTGTCTTCAACATTGAAGGCGGGTGTTACGCGAAGTGTATCGATCTTAGCCAGAAGAATGAGCCCGTTATCTGGAATGCGATCCGCTTCGGTACCGTTCTGGAAAACGTCACCATGGATGAAAACCGAGTTCCGGATTACACCAACTCGAGTCTCACAGAAAACAGCCGCGCCGCTTATCCCCTCGAACATATCGAGCTGCGTAAAGAGGAGAACCGTGGTGCAGAACCTCATGCGGTTGTCTTCCTGACCTGTGATGTTTCGGGTGTCTTACCACCGGTATCTATACTCACTAAAGAGCAGGCGGCCTACCATTTCCTATCGGGTTACACGGCAAAAGTCGGCTCGACAGAGATGGGCTCGAGCTCAGCGATTCAATCAACCTTCTCTACCTGTTTCGGTGCACCTTTCTTCCCTCGTCCGGCGGGTGTTTACGCCGAGTTGTTGATGAAGAGGATCGAATCATTCGGTAGTCAGGTTTATCTGGTTAATACCGGTTGGACCGGCGGTCCTCACGGTATCGGTAAGCGTTTCGATATACCAACGACCCGCGCTATAGTTGATGCGATTGTTAATGATGACCTAAAGGGCGTCGAGACAGAGCATCTGGCTAAGCTGAATCTGAATGTACCCCTCGCCATTCCGGGCGTTGAGACCAAATTGCTTAACCCGGTTAATACTTGGGAAGACAAGGCTAAGTATGCAGAGTATGCACAACAACTAGCTGAAAGTTTTACTAAAAACTTTACTAAATACCAGGTGCCAGATTCGATAAAGAATGCCGGACCGAATGCTTAATCTGAATGAGTCATATCATTTAAGTTAAATGTTAAAACAAAAATCCCGGTCTGGTTTTCCAGACCGGGATTTTTATATGTATAGCTAGGCGTAAGTCAATATAGCTTGCCTAAGTGCATCTATATCATCACCGCAGAGGTGATGCTTTAGGGCATCGAACTTAGTCTGGGGCCAGGAGTAGATATCCAATGACATTAACTCATCGATGATCTCAGGCTCGAAACGATACTTGATCCGTTTCGCCGGACTCCCCGCAACCACACTATAGGGGGCAACGTCTTTGGTAACCACGCTATTTGCGGCGACAATAGCCCCTTCACCGACTGTGACACCGGGCATAATCATGGCGCGCATCCCCAGCCAGCAACCATCTCCAAGGTGAGTATCTCCCTTACCTTGGTAAGACTCTTCGATGAATTCCATAAATGGGTATAAACAGAACCAGTCGGCCCTATGGTTATGATTGCCCCCCATCAGAATCACGACTTCGGCGGCGATACAGACATAGTCACCGATATGGAGCTGATCGATATGCCAATTAGGCTCTCTATTTTCGCCCTCGCGGTCACCGCACAAGTAGCGGATGACAGACTCTTCAAAACCATTATCCCAGCAGTCGCTGTAATAACTATGGGTGCCCTTGATATGTATATTCTTGTTTCTCACAACTTCATGCAGAAGTTGAAATTTTGACCAGTGCTTTTTTGTCATGACAATGTACTCTTAACTAGATTTTCTCTGCCACGGAACGTTTGTATGTGGCGATGTGTTCACGTTCAAAACACATCACTTACCGATTCTGGGTTGCTTTAATAACGGGATAATTTTCATCAATCCTCCCCTCTCTTCTGAGTGAGTACTATAGCGAATAATTGTATCTCCGCCTTAATCGCAGTCAAATTTATCGCACCTGATTTCAACATTTTTGCTGAAAGTATTCTTGTTGAAAGCGCTCCTGCTCCGCTCCTATTTATTCACAACCGGACTACCGAAACGCCTATCAAATCTCCTTAACGGCGAGCGAATGTTAAGCTTACCAAACACAAAGTAAAGTAAGCTTGACTTTATATGTTGGTTAAATTAACCTCACAGGTAAAGTAAGCTTTACATTTTGCATCCGTGATAGTTAGAGTCAAAGAAATTAACCATAAAAAGTTATAGGGAGATTAACCATGAAAAGTATTTTCAATGCACTCTGCTCCAAGGGGCTACCCACAAGAGACCTGAAGAATGCCAACCGAGTTAACTTGCTAGCCGTACTTTGGGCGCTATCACTCTTAATCGGCTCATTACTGTCTCAATACTACTCTTTATCAGCTCTGGTAATCAGCCTCGCCTTCATCATTCACACACTCATTGGCATCGCTATGGCATTTGCCTTCAAGCGTTTCCTGGGCCAGCTAGATGAGATGGAGCGAAAGATCCAGCTAGATGCCTTAGCCCTTGCTGTCGGCGTTGGTATGACTCCCCACGTCAAGTTAAACATAGCGATCCCTGCCATTTGCTTAGCACCATTACTCATAGTTAGATGAGTTAATACATCAGATGAAGCAAGTATATTCGTCGGTTTTC
>NZ_RXNV01000026.1 GCF_003966265.1 Shewanella atlantica
TATTTTAAGAAGTTTTCCAAGCGATGATTTGTTAACCATTAAGGTCAAAACCAATCAAAACCCGAAGCCCCTAAAGCGCTTGTCACCTGAGTCTAATTCCAAAGAAGTTAAACTCTCTAACACTGCTGCAAGTCCCGTGCTACCTAGCGTTTACTAAGAGCGATTGGCCTGCTGTGCCGTGTCAGTGGATGCGCATTATAGGGAGTTTAAGGAAGGACGCAAGGGCTTTTTGAAGTAATCTTTCAATAATAGTATCGAACGTATAGGGATTAGACGAAATGACTGCTAATACTACACTTCAGGTTCATTTGAGGTATTAAAAACGTCTTTTAGATACAAGAAAGGGACCAAAGGTCCCTTTCTTCAAGTTCGAGAATCTGATTTAAGGCTTATCAATAAAGCTTTGTATCAGTTCTGCGGCTTTTTTGTCATCCCAATCGACAAAAGTACGAACAAAGGCCAGTAGCTCACCTTCTTTATTCAAGATGAAAGTTGCAGGAATCGTATCGAGTGGGAAAACACTACCCAACTTCTGCTTTTCATCATAATAAGAGTTGAATGCTTCCATTCCTAATTCTTTCAAAAACGGTTCAACCTTATCCTTACCTTCAAGATCGATCGAAATTGGCAAAATTTCAAATTCGCTGGAATCGAACTTAGCCGATAAGCGCTCGATAGCCGGCAGTTCACGGACACAAGGTGGGCACCAGGTAGCCCACATGTTAACCATGATAACCTTACCTTTATACTGACCAAAATCTACCGCTTCCCCTTTACTATCTTTAAAAGGAACAACGTCGATAGGATATGTCTTTGGCAATACATTAATAAGGTCGATACTGGACTGGCTCTCAGCTTCTGCTTTCTTTTGCATTCCTGGGTACGCAAATGCAGTGCTAACAGATAACGAACTTAGTGCCAACAGAGAAACCGTTAGCACACTTGCTAACCGCTTCTTCATTTATCGTCTCGCTTAAGCAACTTGTCTAACTCTTTTTGCTCTTCAGCACTAATTTCCTGTACATCGACATCTGAGATACGTTGTTTACGTATAAAGAAGAAGCCAATCAGCAAACCAAATAATAGTAATGCTATCGGACCAAGCCATAGAACGTAGGTCTTAGCTTCCATTCTTGGCTTATAGAGTACGAACTCACCATAACGGCTGGTCATAAACTCAATGATCTCATTATCCGCTTTACCGGCATCAACCATCTCATATACTTCCAGGCGGAGGTCTTGAGCAACAGGTGAATTTGAATCGATTAGGTTTTGATTCTGACACTGCGGACAACGAAGCGAGTGAGCTAATTCAAGCGCTCGCTTCTGATTATCAACAGATTTGAACTCATAAGTATCAACCGGAGTCGCAAAGGCTGATGAGATGAGTGTCATAGACAAAAGAATCATGCCGATAAACTTAAAAATCAACTTACTCATGATGCACCATCCAATTTAGCAGCAGCCTGAAGTTCCTCAACCATAGGTAATAAAGTTTCATTCCAAATACGTTGATCGATTGGACCGGCGTAACGGTAGCGAATGATCCCATTATGATCGACCAGGTAACTTTCCGGAGCACCGTAAACCCCAAGGTCTAATCCTAGGCGGCCATCGTGATCGAAAATGTTAGCGGTATATGGGTCACCCTGACGGTTTAGCTCACGAATCGCCATGGCACGCTCATCACGGTAGTTAATACCGTAGATTGGCAAGATATTCTGTCTTGCTAATCTCATCAGATAAGGATGTTCATACTTACAAGATGGACACCATGTAGCCCATACATTTAATAGTGAAACTTTTCCTTTTAAACTCTCGTTTGTGATTACATCGCCACGGTCTTCAAGACGCTCTAGCTGGAAAGCCGGAATAGGCTTTCCCTCTAGTGCAGAGTCTAGATTCTGTGGATTAAGGAAGAGCCCCTTATAAAGGAACACTCCCATAACTAAGAATAATACCAACGGAATAAATAGTACTAGCCTCTTCTTCATACTTGCCCCAATTCAAGTTAAGCCGTAGCTAATTTCTCTTTTTGAGCATCAGCTTTCGATGCCTCTGTTACTTTCTTTGTACGATAACGCTTATCTGATGCGGCAAAGAAACCGCCGACCATCATAAATATGCTTCCGAACCATAACCAACGAACAAATGGCTTGTAGTTCAGACGAACGGCGAACTGAGTTCTACTCAATGGATCACCCATTGTGATATATAGATCTCTGAATAATCCCCAATCGATTCCAGCTTCAGTCATGTCCATAGTACGAACATTGTACTGGCGACGGTCCGGTCTCAGCAGCGCGACAAACTCACCATCTTTAGTGACTTCGACCTGCCCCTGTTGAGCCGTGTAGTTAGGACCAACAACATTCTTAGTTTCGATATAGTTAAAGGTATAACCTGCTAGTTCCTGGCTGATCCCAGGCCCCATACGTACACTCTTCTCTATCGAGTAGTTTGAAACCATAGTTCCACCTACGACAGATACGGCGATACCCAGATGGGCGATAATCATACCCAGCTGACTTCTTCCCATTCTGGCAAGGCTAAACGAACCATCTTTAGATTTGGTTATATCGAAGGCCGCTCTTAACGTGGTGAGTGTAACCCATGTCGCAGTACCCACACCCAGCATTACCCAGATATTGAATTGGCCATCGGCAAGGAAAGGCGCTGCCGCACCAACAACCGTTGCAATTACAGCAGGTACCAACAACTTAGCCTTTAACTCACCAGGCTTAGTTTTTTTCCAACGAATATTTGGACCAATTCCCATAAAGACAAATAGGACAAGAACGATTGGTACAAACACTGCGTTAAAGTAAGGAGGACCTACGGAAATCTTACCCATGTTTAGTGCATCGATAAGTAGCGGATACAGGGTACCAAGAAGTACCGTACCACACGCAACCGTCAGCAGAATATTACATACCAGTAGCATGGTTTCTTTTGACTTTAGCTCGAAGCGGGCAGGACTCTTCATCTCACTAGCCCTAAATGCAAACAAGGTGAGCGAGCCACCGACTGCCAGCCCCAGAAGCAAGAGAATGAACATGCCTCGACTTGGATCTGCAGCAAATGAGTGCACAGAAGTCAGAACACCGGAACGAACGATGAAGGTACCAAGTAAGCTCAATGAGAAAGCAAAGATAGATAGCAGTACCGTCCAGTTACGGAAAGCTGCACGTTTCTCAGTAACAATAACGGAGTGTAATAATGCGGTACCAATCAACCAAGGCATAAATGATGCGTTTTCAACTGGATCCCAGAACCACCAACCGCCCCAGCCAAGCTCATAATATGCCCACCAAGAACCTAATGAAATACCACCGGTAAGGAATACCCAAGCAGCGAGAGTCCATGGACGACTCCAACGTGCCCAAGCCGAATCCAGGCTTCCTCCCATTAAGGCTGCAATTGCAAAAGCAAAGCTAACTGCGAAACCAACATAACCCAGATACAGCATAGGAGGATGGAAGATTAAGCCCACATCCTGAAGCATTGGGTTAAGGTCTCGTCCTTCCATCGGTACAGGGAATAGACGTTCGAAAGGGCTCGAAGTGAGTATCATAAACAGCGTGAAGCCAATAGTGATCATCGCCAGCACAGCTAAAACTCGTGCGGTGAAGACCTCTTCCAACCCTTTACTGAAGAATGCTACGGCTGCTGCCCAACACGACAGAGCAAATACCCAGAATAGAAGTGAGCCTTCATGCCCACCCCATACCGCAGCTATCTTGAAGAAAATTGGCAATTGTGAATTTGAATGGTGAGCAACGTATGCTACCGAAAAATCATCAATAGCGAAGCTATAACCAAGAACAACAACGGATAAAAATATAAAGAAGAACATGCCATAACTTAATGGCCAAGCATAACGCACTAAGTATTGGTCTTTACGTGCAACACCAATTAAAGGAACGCTGGCTAACAGGAAAGCGAATGCTAATCCTATTATCAACGATAAGTGTCCTAATTCTGGGATCATGGGTTTTCCTCAGTCCTATAGATGAATTGATCAAGTTAGTGCTTGATTCAACACACAAGAGTTTGCAGCTTACACTACTCAAGGTACATATTTTGAGTCATTTTAGTATTTGCTGTTGTATCTGTCTGCTTCTTTCGAACAAATATGGGTGACCTGTCTCATTCTCTGTTCAGATTAGTCACGGATACAGATGTTAAAAGCACCGGATTTTAAGGTCTGACCCTTAGGTGAAACTTAAGTTTCATCGATTTAAAAAAAATAGAAACGAACTGTGAACCAGTACTCAACTATCATCTTTTAAAGTAATGAACTCCTTATATTACTGTTCAATGAATAATCTTTCCGTATAATCCTATCCCTATCCCTGCGGTGTATCCGCATTTTTTGTAACTAATGTGAAAAAGAAATAATGACCACTCTCTGGATTTTTATTGCGCTTTTTGTGTTAGTCAGCCTAGTGCTGATTTGGTTTCCTCACTTTCGTCAGCAAAAGATGTTGCAAGCGGAAGAAGCAGGAGTACGTAAACAAACAAACCTCGAACTATTTAACAATCGTCTTGCGACACTGGAAAAAGAGCTCGAGGATGAACTGTTAGATCAAGTTGAATTTGACTCTCTTAAGAAAGAGTTAGAGATAAGTTTGCTTCAGGATATGAAGCAAGGTGTCGATGAGTCTTTGGTAAATAAAGTTAAGCCTAAAGGGCTATTGTGGCCGATGCTGATGTCTATCGTCATTATCGGAGTATCAGGGTACTTTTATACAACTCTTGGTGCATACGCAAAACTAAATCAACCTCAACCGGGTGGCCCACATGCTGGAATGACTCAAGAGCAGGTCATGCAGCAACGTCTCCAGGCGATGGAAGAGCAAGCCAAAGCGGAACCTGAAAACAGCCAGTTACTGTTCAGCTTAGGACATAGCTATATCTCAGCCAGTCGTTACGGTGATGCTGTAAAAACCTTCGACAAGGCCATGGTATTGGTTGGCACTCATGCCGAATTACTTGGACCAAAAGCAACGGCTATGTATTACAAAGCCAACCAGCAGATGACTCCGGCAATTCAGGCTATTATCGATCAATCTTTGTCTCTCGATCCAGAAGATCCTTCGACACTTCTATTGGTTGGTATGGATTCCTTCTTCACTGCTGATTACCAAAAGGCGATTGAGTCTTGGCAGATCATTCTTGATAGTGAACGAAAAGATGTTGACCGCAGTGCCATCATTAACGCAATTGACAGCGCAAAAATGAGAATGGAAGCTGAGACTGGTGGAATGCCAAACGATGCAGCTCATGCCAGTGTCAAAGGTGAAGCTAAGACAGTTAGTGTCGAAGTATCAATCGCACCTGAACTAGCAGATAAAGTTAATAGCTCTGATATGCTGTTTATCTTTGCCCGTAGCACAGAGGGCCCTAAGGTTCCATTAGCTGCCGTAAAGGTTTCGGCTAAAACCCTACCGGCGACTATCACCTTAGATGACACAACCTCTATGGGTGGAGATGTGAAGCTAAGTGGTGCAAAGAATGTCGAGATTATTGCAGTGCTATCTAAACATGGGACTGTTAAGCCTCAAGTCGGCGATCTTCAAGGTCACCTGGCAATGGTAAAAGTGGGTGACACTACTCAACTATTAATCGACACATTAGTAGAATAAACGAGTCTGCGCATGAATAACTTAAGGCCAGCTATGCTGGCCTTTTTATTTACCTTCAAAGCTCCTTCCTGAAATGTGCTTACACATTTCAGGCACAAAAAAACCGGCATCTGCCGGTTTTTCATTTCTCTAGATAAGAGAGCTACAACAAAAATTACTTAGACATGAACTCAATAGCGTTCTTGTAATCTTCATCAGTACAATCTGTACACATACCACCTGGTGGCATAGCGCCTTTACCAGTTTTGATGGTAGATACCAGAGTGTCCAGACCTTGAGCTAGACGAGGTTCCCAAGCTGCAGCATCATGTGCTTTTGGAGCGCCAGCGACACCCATGCTGTGGCATACTTGGCACGCCTTGTCGTAGACAGCCTTACCTTCTTGTGCAGATACGTTTGCAGACAAAGTCAATGCAGCGAAAGCAGTTAATGCTAACAATTTTTTCATGTTCGATGTTCCTAATGCAAATACTAACAAAGCTTCAATGCTGCCCTTATAACTGACTATGAGTAAGGCAGACTATTTTTTTTAGCCCGTATAGAATACATCAAACTTCAATAAATCTCACCTTTTTGTGATTCCAATCAAAGCTTGCATACTATTAGCACGACTTGATACACAAAATGGATACTATATTAGCAAATGTTGAAAAAGTTCAGTTAATCTTGTTAAAAGGTTCAATTTTCGGAAGCATATCAAATTGCTGACAGATAGAACCAACCATTACTAAACCCCTAAAAGGGATTGTGTTAATATCACTTGTGTTAACATACGGCTTGATATAGAGGACTCAGTGGCAGAACAACAAATAGCAAAGACCCTGCTTTCAGCCAATCAATTGACCTGCATTCGTGAAGAACGAATTCTGTTTGATGAACTTAGTTTTGAAATCACAGCGGGCGAAATCGTTCAGATAGAGGGGCCGAACGGCTCTGGCAAAACCAGTTTACTGCGCATCTTAGCCGGTTTATCTCGCCCATATGCCGGCGACGTTTATTATCAAGGTGAAGACATAACCCGTAACAGAGATGAGTACAACGACGATCTTCTCTACCTCGGACACTTGGCTGGCGTAAAAACGGAACTAACTGCTGAAGAGAATCTTAACTTCAATTTAAGGATCAGCGGGTATGATGAGTTTGATACTCGCGGCATACTTAGCAAAGTTAATTTAGCCGGTTTTGAAGAAGCACTAGCTGGACACCTTTCAGCAGGCCAGCATAGACGCACAGCACTTGCGCGACTATGGCATACTGACTGTAAGATTTGGCTGTTAGATGAACCTTTTACTGCGATTGATAAGAAAGGTGTTGAAGAGTTGGAGCACATCTTTCTAGCCCATGCTAAACGAGGAGGTTGCGTCATCATGACCACCCACCAGGATATGGGAATTATCGGTGACGATATACTTCGCAAGATTAGTCTTGAGTATCGCTTTGTATAAGGTTTCATAATGAAGAAAGGCATCAGTTTTAGACAAGCATTTTTCACACTTTTAAAACGTGACTTGCAAATTGCAATCCGTCACAAAGGCGATATATTCAATCCCCTACTCTTTTTTATCTTGGTGGTTACCCTGTTTCCATTAGGTATTGGACCTGAACCACAAATATTATCCAGAGTAGCACCAGGAATAATCTGGGTTGCAGCCCTATTAGCCTCAATGCTTTCGCTGGAGAGATTATTTAAGGCTGACTTCGTGGATGGCAGTCTGGAGCAGATGTTATTAAGCCCACAACCACTACCTTTGATGGTTTTGGCTAAGGTGTTAGCACATTGGATTCTAACCGGAGTACCGTTAATATTAATTGCTCCGTTATTAGCAGTACTGCTTCACTTAGATGGCAATAGCTATGGTGCATTGATGGCGACACTGGCTTTAGGTACACCGGTATTAAGTTTACTGGGTGCTATTGGTGTAGCCTTAACGGTAGGATTACATAAAGGCGGTGTGTTACTCAGCCTGCTTATCCTGCCTTTGTATATCCCGGTACTCATCTTTGCGACTTCAGCAATTGATGCGGCGGGCTTAAATTTACCCTACAGTGGCCATCTCGCAATCATAGGTGCGATGTTGGTCGGTTCATTAATATTGGCACCTTTTGCAATTGGTGCTTCGCTAAGAGTGAGTACTAACTAAAATGTGGAAATGGCTACATAGTTACGCGGATCCCGAACGCGCCTATAATTTATCCGGAAAACTCCTCCCTTGGTTCGCCATGCTGGCGACAGGCCTGATAGGTATTGGTTCTGTGTGGGGGCTAGTATTTGCTCCGACCGATTATCAACAAGGTGACAGTTATAGAATCATCTTTATACATGTACCTGCGGCATCTATGTCTATGGCGGCATACATGGCTATGGCCAGCTCAGCCTTTGTCGGACTTGTTTGGCAGATTAAATCTGCTGACTGGGCCGCTGCTGCAATTGCCCCCATCGGCGCTGTAATTACCTTTATTGCTTTGATTACAGGTGCAACCTGGGGCAAACCTATGTGGGGCACCTGGTGGGTCTGGGATGCTCGCTTAACCGCTGAACTGGTACTACTTTTCCTATATTTAGGAGTCATATCTCTCTATGCTTCGTTTGAAGATAAAGTGTTAGCAGCCAGAGCCGCTGGTATCTTAGCCATTGTCGGCGTGATTAATATTCCGATTATTAAATACTCGGTAGAATGGTGGAGCTCGCTACATCAACCATCAACAATCAAGATCACTGAGAAATCGAGTATGTCTTCAGATATGCTTTATCCATTGCTGATAAATATCGTTGGCTTCGGAATGATGATAGGTGCGATTACATTGATACGTTTCAGAGCCGAAATATTGGCAAGAAATGGAATGCGCCCTTGGGTACGGGAACTTGCTAAAGCCGAAGGAGTCAAATAATGCAGTTCGATTCATTAGCAGATTTTTTTAACATGGGAGGCTATGCCTTCTACGTATGGCTGGCTTATGGAGTAACCTTTCTGTCGTTAGGTATTCTCGTAGTTCACAGCCTTGGACAAAAACGTAAGGTGTTGGTGGGGATCTCGCAAAAAATACAACGAGAAGAGCGCCTTAAAGAAAACCGGAGTACCAAATAGTGAACGCTAGACGTAAAAAAAGATTAACATTAGCAGTAGCCTTAATTGGCGGAGTTGCCGCAATTGCGTCACTCTTACTGTACGCCCTCAACTCAAACCTGAATCTATTCTATACCCCAACCGAGATTGTACAGGGTAAGAAGGATACCGGCGTTAAACCAGAAGTTGGTCAACGTATTCGTGTCGGTGGCATGGTTACCATTGGCTCAATGGTCCGCGATCCTGATAGCTTGCATGTAGAGTTTGCAGTTCACGATGCTGCCGGCGGTGAGATTCTGGTTACTTACGATGATCTGCTGCCGGATCTGTTCCGAGAAGGCCAAGGTATCGTTGCTCAAGGTGTTTTAGTCGAAGGCGGTAAGCTTCAGGCAACTGAGGTTTTAGCAAAGCATGATGAGAACTACATGCCTCCTGAAGTCGCTGAAGCCATGGGACAGACCCACGAGAAGCTGGATTACAACGAACAGCAAAAAAGTAGCTACTAACTAGGTACTTATCAACTTCTAAAGAGGCCTCGCAAGAGGCCTTTTTTTTGCCTGACTTTCGATACCGTGACACCTGGTCTATAACTATAGAAAGCCCTTAGAAGACCGAAAATATGCGGCACCTCTTACTCCTTCTGATTATGTTCCCACTGAAAATGATGGCAGCGTCGGTGTTGATCATTGAAAGCTACCATGAGGAGTATGAGTGGGATAAGAACTATAATAGAGGCATAGTTTCAATCCTTGGCAATGAACACGAATATCACCATTCTTACCTGAATACCAAACGACTTCCGCAGACAAGCTTTGCTAGCCAGGCTGAGCGAGCCTGGAAGCTCTACAATGAGCTTAAGCCAGATCTTGTAGTACTAGCAGATGATAACGCAATTAAGATGCTACATAAGCGTTTTGTGAAGACAAAAGTACCGGTCGTATTCCTTGGACTCAATACTAACCCCCGCACCTATAACATACATAACCAAAAAAACTTTACCGGGGTACTGGAAAGGCCACTGTTTAAAAGATCGCTTCTGCTAGCTAATCAGTTATTACTCGACAAACCCAAAAAGAAATTTTTAGTACTTTTCGATAACAGCAAAACTTCGATAGCATCGTTGGAACAGATCAGTCCATCTCTGGACAGTATCTCAATGGGAAAGGTTAGTCTGGATTTTGTACTGACAAGTAATTTCAGTACGTGGAAAACAAGAGTCTCTGAAGCCAAGGAAAATGGGTACGATGCCATATTTATAGGGCTTTACCATACTATAAGGGATGGTTCAGGAAAGCACCTGTCACCCGAACAAGTTATAGCTTGGGCCGCGGAACATTCACCATTGCCACACTTCGGATTTTGGGAGTTTACAATTGGCCCACAAAAAAACATAGGCGGTTATGTTTTAGATGGATATCTTCACGGTCAACATGCCGGGAGATTGATAAAGCAGGTCCTGGAAGGCGCATCACCAAGCTCATTGTCATTCGTATTCGACAGTAAAGGACTTTACCTCTTTAGTAAGCGTGGAGTTGAACGGTGGGAATTAAAAATTCCAGAGAAAATAAAACGAAAAGCAAAATGGATAGATTAAAGGATTTTTAGGTGCAACATTCAAATTTTACGCATAAAAAAGCCGGGCAATAGCCCGGCTTTTTAAAATGAAATACCTTAATTACTCAGCAGAGTCATCAGCTTCAACAGCTTCAGCATCTTCTGGGCGACCAACTAGTTCAATAAACGCCATAGGCGCTTTATCACCAGTACGTAGACCGCACTTAAGGATACGAGTGTAACCACCAGGACGTTCCTGGTAGCGTGGACCCAATTCATTGAATAACTTACCTACGACTTCAGCGTCGCGAGTACGTGCAAATGCCAAACGACGGTTTGCAACGCTATCACTCTTAGCAAGTGTTATCAGAGGTTCAACTACGCGACGCAGTTCTTTCGCTTTAGCTACAGTAGTCTTGATCACTTCGTGACGGACTAAAGAGCTTGCCATGTTACGGAACATAGCTTGGCGATGACTGCTGTTACGGTTCAGTTGACGACCACTCTTACGATGGCGCATGACTAATCCTTATTACCTAAATCTGTACAAGTCTGGACTTAAAGGTCGTCTGCTAAACTAGCCGGTGGCCAGTTTTCGAGACGCATACCTAACGACAGTCCGCGAGAAGCTAAAACATCCTTAATTTCAGTAAGAGATTTCTTACCTAAGTTAGGAGTCTTAAGCAGCTCAACTTCTGTGCGCTGTACCAGATCACCGATGTAATGAATCGCTTCAGCCTTCAAACAGTTAGCTGAACGTACAGTTAGCTCTAAATCGTCCACAGGACGCAACAGAATCGGATCGAACTCCGGCTTCTCTTCTTTCTGCTCTGGCTCAGTAACATCACGCAGTTCAACGAACGCATCTAACTGTTCAGCTAGAATTGTTGCAGAACGACGGATAGCTTCCTCAGGATCAATAGTACCGTTTGTGGTCATATCGATAACGAGTTTATCTAAGTCAGTACGCTGTTCAACACGTGCAGCTTCTACATTGTAGGCTATACGAGCGACAGGCGAGAATGAAGAATCCACCAACAAACGACCGATAGGGCGATCATCGTCTTCGGTTTGTGCACGGGCTGATGCCGGTACATAACCACGACCACGCTCTACACGGATTCGCATGCTGACCTCATTATTACCAGTCAAATGACAGATAACGTGGTCAGGATTCATGATAGTGACATCACCATCATGCGTGATATCTGCTGCAGTAACAGGGCCTGCGCCTGACTTACTTAAAGTAAGCATAGCTTCGTCTTTCCCTTCGATCACTACTGCTAAACCTTTAAGGTTTAGTAGGATCTCAAGGATATCCTCTTGCACGCCTTCCTTGCTACTGTATTCATGCAGTACACCATCAATTTCTACTTCGGTTACCGCGCAGCCTGGCATAGACGACAATAGGATACGACGCAACGCGTTACCTAAAGTGTGACCGAAACCACGTTCAAGCGGCTCAAGTGTAACTTTGGCACGTGTTGGATTAACCTGCTCGATATCAACGAGACGCGGTCTAAGAAATTCTGTAACAGAACCCTGCATTGTGTCCTCTCTTTTGTGTTAACTTTACTTAGAGTAAAGTTCGACGATCAGCTGTTCGTTAATTTCCGCAGATAAATCACTACGCTCTGGTAGACGCTTGAAAGCACCTTCCATCTTAGTGTTATCAACTTCAACCCATGTTGGCTTTTCGCGTTGAGAAGCAACTTCTAAAGCAGCAATAATACGCGCTTGCTTCTTAGACTTCTCACGAATGCTAATTACATCATTCGCAGACACTTTGAATGATGGAATGTTAACAACGCTGCCGTTTACCAGAATAGACTTGTGGCTTACAAGCTGACGTGCTTCTGCACGAGTTGCGCCAAAGCCCATACGGTATACAACGTTATCAAGACGGGTTTCTAAAAGAGTAAGTAGGTTTTCACCAGTGTTACCTTTTGTACGTGCAGCGTCTTTGTAGTAGTTACGGAATTGCTTTTCAAGCACACCATAAGTACGACGAACTTTTTGTTTCTCGCGTAGCTGAACGCCATACTCAGACAGACGGGTCTTACGAGCGCCGTGTTGTCCAGGTGCAGTTTCAAGCTTACACTTCGAATCGATTGCTCTCACACCGCTTTTTAGGAAAAGGTCTGTACCTTCTCTGCGGCTGAGCTTGAGCTTGGGACCCAAGTATCTTGCCATGTTCTTTCTCCAACTATCCTATTAAAAACGACGTGTTATACGCGACGTTTCTTAGGAGGACGACAACCATTATGAGGGATAGGCGTCACATCGGTAATGTTAGTTATCTTGTAACCAACCGAGTTTAGTGCACGAATCGCAGATTCGCGTCCTGGACCTGGACCCTTTACAAAGACTTCTAGGTTTTTAACACCGTAGTCCTGAGCAGCAACACCTGCACGCTCAGCAGCAACCTGTGCAGCAAAAGGAGTAGATTTACGTGAACCACGGAAACCTGAACCACCTGAAGTTGCCCAAGATAGTGCATTACCTTGACGATCTGTAATGGTAATAATTGTGTTGTTGAAAGAAGCATGGATATGAGCCATGCCATCAGCAACCTGTTTACGTACACGCTTACGCGGAGAACGTGACGGAACTTTAGCCATTTCGGTTTACCCCGTTACTTTCTGATTGGTTTACGTGGACCTTTACGCGTACGCGCATTGGTCTTAGTACGTTGCCCACGAAGGGGCAGGCTACGACGGTGACGTATTCCACGGTAACAGCCAAGGTCCATAAGACGCTTGATGTTCATGGAAACTTCACGACGCAAATCACCTTCTACAGTGTATTCGGCAACTGCTTCGCGTAGTGTATCAATTTGAGCTTCGCTCAATTCCTTGATCTTAGCGTCTTCAGCAACAGAAGTAGCCGCGCAGATTGCTCTAGCGCGAGTACGGCCAATGCCGAAGATTCCAGTCAATGCAATGACTGTATGCTTGTGATCAGGAATGTTAATGCCAGCGATACGGGCCACTATGCACTCCTCAATAGTTAATGGTCATCTGTGAAAAGCCCGGTAGGATACTCGACAGACGACGGTTTTGCAAATAAATTTTGATCAGCCCGAACAGGGCTGACCAAGTTTTTTTAGCCTTGACGCTGTTTGTGCTTAGGTTCAACACAAATCACGCGTACAACGCCACTACGTTTTACGATCTTGCAATTACGGCAGATCTTCTTCACGGAAGCTCGAACTTTCATTTCATCACTCCGAGAAAACTTTCTTAGCGACCAAAGCGATCTAAATTCGCTTTATTCACTAGGTTAGCTTTCTTCATTACAGACTCATACTGATGAGACATCATGTGGGTCTGAACTTGAGCCATGAAGTCCATGATTACGACTACCATAATAAGTAGTGAAGTACCGCCAAAATAGAACTGTACTTTCCACGTAATTAACATGAACTCCGGAATTAAACAGATAAAGGTAATGTACAGTGCGCCAGCTAATGTCAGGCGAGTCATCACTTTATCAATGTAACGCGAAGTCTGTTCTCCAGGACGGATCCCGGGAATAAACGCACCACTTTTCTTCAAGTTATCTGCTGTCTCACGCGGGTTAAACACCAACGCAGTATAGAAGAAACAGAAGAAAATGATTGCTGATGCATACAATAATGAGTAGAGCGGTTGTCCTGGTGATACAGCAAGTGAAAAATCACTTAACCATGATAAGGACTCATTTTGACCAAACCACTGTGCAAGTGTACCTGGAAACAAAATGATGCTCGACGCAAAAATTGGTGGTATTACACCTGCCATATTTATCTTAAGTGGTAAATGTGTACTTTGCGCAGCAAACACCTTACGGCCCTGCTGACGCTTTGCATAGTTAACAACGATACGACGCTGACCACGCTCCACAAATACAACAAAATAGGTTACAGCAAATACAATAACGGCTATCAACAACAGTACGAGTACGTTCAAGTCACCTTGACGCGCCTGCTCAGCCGTTTGGCCGATAGCAGATGGTAGACCAGCAACAATACCTGCGAAAATTAATATCGAGATACCATTACCAATGCCTCGTTCGGTAATCTGCTCACCTAGCCACATAAGGAACATAGTTCCTGTAACTAAACTCACAACAGCAACGAAATAGAAACCAAATCCGAGGTTTACAACTAAACCTGGAACAAGGTTTGGTAGACCCGTTGCGATACCGATTGCCTGGAATGTACCCAGGACCAATGTGCCGTATCTAGTATACTGACTGATCTTCTTACGTCCTGATTCGCCTTCCTTTTTAAGTTCAGCGAGTGCAGGATGCACAACAGTCAACAACTGCATGATAATCGACGCCGAAATATACGGCATGATTCCCAATGCAAAGATAGAAGCACGTTCAAGGGCACCACCAGAGAACATGTTAAACATGCCTAAGATAGTACCCTTCTGCTGATTGAACAGCTCTGCTAATACAGCAGCGTCAATACCAGGAATTGGTACAAACGAACCGGCTCTAAAGACGATAATCGCACCAATCACGAACAGGAGGCGAGTCTTCAGTTCAGAAAATCCACCTTTCGCGCTTTTTAAATCAAGTCCTGGTTTTGCCATCGACGTATTATTCCTCGATCTTTCCGCCGGCAGCTTCAATAGCTGCACGTGCACCTTTGGTTACCTTCAGACCTTTTACGGTCACTGGGCGCTCAATGGTACCTGAAAGAACGATTTTAGCAAACTGTATGTTGCGAGTAACGAGATTCGCATCTTTCAGTGCATTTAAGTCGACAACATCACCGTTAACTTTTGCAAGTTCACTAATGCGAACTTCTGCTGTTACCATCGCACGACGCGAGGTAAAACCAAACTTAGGCAGACGAATCTTAAGTGGCATTTGACCACCCTCGAAACCGACGCGAACGCCGCCACCAGAACGAGACTTCTGACCCTTGTGGCCACGACCACAAGTTTTACCAGTGCCTGAACCAATACCGCGACCTACACGCTTAGCTGCTGATTTAGCACCTGCAGCAGGTGATAGAGTATTTAGACGCATCTTATACTTCCTCCACCGAAACCATGTAGTAAACCTTGTTAATCATACCGCGAACTGAAGGAGTATCTTCAACTTCAACGGTGTGATTAATACGGCGTAGACCTAGACCAGTCAAAGTTGCACGATGCTTAGGCAAACGTCCAATTGAACTTTTAGTCTGTGTCACTTTGATAGTTTTCTTAGCCATGGTGCATTAACCTCGAATTTCATCAACATTAAGGCCACGCTTAGCTGCAATTTGTGATGGTGACTTCATGTGCACCAACGCATCTACAGTTGCGCGAACGATGTTGATCGGGTTAGTAGAACCGTATGCTTTCGACAGAACGTTATGAACGCCTGCTACTTCCAATACGGCACGCATTGCGCCACCGGCAATAATACCGGTACCGTCTGATGCTGGTTGCATGTAAACACGCGATCCAGTGTGACGGCCCTTTACAGGGTGGTGCAGAGTACCATTGATCAATTCAACAGAAACAATGTTACGGCGAGCCTTTTCCATTGCTTTCTGAATTGCTGCTGGTACTTCACGCGCTTTACCATAGCCAAAGCCGACTTTACCGTTACCGTCACCCACTACAGTTAGTGCAGTGAAGCTAAAGATACGTCCGCCTTTAACCACTTTAGAAACACGATTAACTGCAACTAGTTTCTCTTGCAGATCGTCTTTTTGCTGTGCTTCGAATTTAGCCATTTTTAATCATTCCTTAGAACTTGAGGCCAGCTTCACGAGCGGCGTCTGCTAATGCAGCTACACGTCCGTGATACTTGAAACCGGAACGATCGAATGCAACTACAGTCACGCCTTTTTCGATAGCACGCTCAGCAACGGTTTTACCCACTACTTTAGCTGCATCAACGTTACCTGTGTACTTAAGTTGCTCTGTTACCGCTTTCTCAGCAGTAGAAGCTGCCGCCAAAACCTGTGAATCAGGGCTGATTACCTGAGCATAGGTGTGACGTGGTGTACGATGTACAACCAGACGGTTAACGCCCAGCTCTTGGATCTTCTTACGGGCGCGAGTTGCGCGGCGTAAGCGAGATGTTTTCTTATCCATATCGCGTTACCTACTTCTTCTTAGCCTCTTTACGACGTACTTGTTCGTCAGCATAGCGAACACCTTTACCTTTGTAAGGCTCTGGTGGACGGTAGCCGCGAATCTCAGCTGCTACTTGTCCGACAAGCTGCTTATCAGTACCAGAAAGTACGATTTCAGTTTGTGAAGGACAAACAGCTGTTACGCCGTCTGGGAGTTCGTGTACTAGTGGGTGAGAGAAACCTAAAGTCAAATCAACGCCTTTACCAGCGATTTTCGCACGGTAACCGACACCAATTAGAGTTAGTTTTTTCTCAAAACCAGCTGTTACACCAACAACCATGTTGTTGATTAGAGCTCGAGCTGTACCTGCTTGAGCGTTAGTTTTAACGCCTTCTACAGAACTACACTTAATTTCGTTGTCTTCAACAACAACAGAAACGTCAGCGTTAATTACTCGAGTCAAACTACCTTTAGTACCTTTTACGGTGATAGTTTGTTCGTTTAGAGTCACTTCTACGCCTGCAGGGATAGCGACTGGTGCTTTTGCGACACGAGACATTGCTAGCTCCTTAAGCTACGTAGCAGATAACTTCCCCACCCATGCCATTTTGGCGGGCGGTACGGTCAGTCATCAAACCTTTAGAAGTGGACACAATTGCGACACCCAGTCCGCCCATAACCTTTGGAAGTTCGTCTTTACCTTTGTAAATACGAAGACCAGGACGGCTAACGCGTTGGATAGTCTCAACAACTGGCTGGCCTTGGAAATACTTTAACGTAATTTCAAGAACAGGTTTGGTTTCATCTGCTACGGCGTAGTCAGTGATATAACCTTCTTCTTTAAGCGTTTTCGCAATAGCGACTTTTAGCTTAGCAGAAGGCATAGTTACTGATACTTTGTTAGCAGCTTGGCCATTACGAATACGTGTTAACATATCCGCTATAGGATCTTGCATGCTCATATTAGCTTACTCCGTGACAAGTATTTACCAGCTGGCCTTACGTAGACCAGGAACTTCACCACGCATGGTAGCTTCACGCAACTTAATACGGCTAAGGCCGAATTTACGTAAATAACCATGTGGGCGACCAGTTTGACTACAGCGGTTGCGCTGACGCGAACTGCTGGAATCACGTGGTAGACCTTGCAACTTAAGAACTGCATCCCAACGGTCATCATCAGATGTAGTTGGATTGTTAATGATAGCCTTAAGAGCTAGACGCTTTTCAGCGAACTTAGCCACGAGCTTGGCACGTTTTACTTCACGTGCTTTCATTGAACTTTTTGCCATTTCGCTACCCTTATTTCTTGAATGGGAAGTTAAAGCCTTCAAGCAAAGCTCGGCCTTCTTCATCATTCTTCGCAGAAGTAGTGATCACAATATCCATACCACGGATCTTATCGATTTTATCGTATTCGATCTCAGGGAAGATAATCTGCTCACGTACACCCATTGCGTAGTTACCACGGCCATCGAACGACTTAGCGCTCATACCACGGAAATCACGAATACGCGGGATTGCGATATCAACTAAACGCTCTAAGAATTCCCACATACGCTCACCGCGCAGTGTAACCTTACAGCCTATCGGGTAGCCATCACGGATTTTAAAACCAGCCACTGACTTACGAGCTACAGTCACAACCGGCTTTTGACCAGCGATAGCAGTCATGTCACGAAGCGCATGCTCCATAACTTTCTTATCTGCTACTGCTTCGCCAACACCCATGTTAAGGGTGATTTTCTCAATCCGAGGGACTTGCATGACACTGGTAAAACCGAACTTTTTAGCAAGTTCAGGACTAACAGTCTCTTGATATTTATCATGCAGTTTCGCCATCGTTTACTCCAATTACTTAACGAGTTCACTGTTCGACTTAAAGAAACGGACCTTTTGGCCGTCTTCAAATCGGAAACCAACGCGATCAGCTTTGCCAGTGGCAGAGTTGAAAATCGCTACGTTTGATGCTTGTATCGGTGCTTCTTGCTCAACAATACCGCCAGCTACGCCCAATTGTGGGTTTGGCTTCTGGTGTTTCTTGACAAGATTAATGCCTTCAACAATTAATTTACCAGTAGGAAGAACCTGAGAAACCTTACCGCGTTTACCCTGGTCTTTACCTGCTAATACAATTACTTCGTCTTCGCGACGGATTTTAGCTGCCATTTGAAGCTCCTTACAGTACTTCTGGTGCCAGAGAAACAATTTTCATAAATTGTTCGTTACGCAATTCACGCGTCACTGGGCCAAAGATACGAGTACCAATCGGTGCATTGTTTGCGTTAAGCAAAACAGCTGCGTTCCGATCGAAGCGAATGACAGAACCGTCTGGGCGACGTACGCCTTTCTTAGTACGAACTACCACCGCGCTATATACATCACCTTTCTTCGCTTTACCGCGAGGAATAGCTTCTTTAACAGAAACCTTAATGATGTCGCCGATACCGGCATAACGACGATGAGATCCACCTAAGACCTTAATACACTGAACTCTACGAGCGCCACTGTTACAGGCTACATCTAGAGTAGATTGCATTTGGATCATTGTAAATGCTCCGCTAACGTTACTTACATCCCCAATTTGGGGCGACTTTTTCGCCTATTTTTAACAATAATTTTGTCAAAAATGGCGCGCAAGTATAACACCCGAATTTGAGAATAGATAGTGTTAAAATAAAAACGGCTCCAAAAAGGAGCCGTTTAGCTTAAAGCCAAAAAATATTAGGCTTTAGATACTACTTCAACCAGAGTCCAAGACTTAGTCTTAGACAGCGGACGGCATTCGCGAATAGTCACGACATCGCCAGCATTACACTGATTTTGTTCGTCATGTGCATGGATCTTAGTAGTGCGCTTAAGGTACTTCCCGTATAAAGGATGCTTAACCTTACGCTCAATAGCTACAGTGATAGACTTGTCCATCTTGTTGCTAAGTACTCGACCCTGCAAAGTACGGATATTATCAGACATTATGCACCCGCCTTAGAAGTAATAATGGTCTTAACGCGCGCAATGTTGCGACGCACGATTTTAAGCTGATGAGTCTGAGTCAACTGACCAGTGGCGTGTTGCATACGCAGATTAAACTGCTCACGCAGCAGACCAAGCAGTTCAGCGTTCAGTTCTTCAACGCTCTTTTCTGTTAGTTCGCTCGCTTTCATTACATCACCGTCTTAGTTACAAAGGTGGTCTTAAGAGGCAGCTTAGCGGCAGCAAGAGCGAAAGCTTCACGAGCTAGCTCCTCTGGTACACCATCCATCTCATAAAGAACCTTACCTGGTTGAATTTGGCAAACCCAATATTCAACGTTACCCTTACCTTTACCCATACGCACTTCAAGAGGCTTAGAGGTGATAGGCTTATCAGGGAAAACGCGGATCCAGATTTGACCTTGACGTTTAATGTGACGTGTCATAGCACGACGCGCAGCTTCAATTTGACGAGCAGTTAGACGACCACGTCCAACAGCTTTCAAACCGAAATCACCGAAGCTTACTTCAGTGCCGTTCGCAAGACCGCGGTTACGGCCTTTGAACATTTTACGAAACTTCATTCGTTTTGGTTGCAGCATTGCCAGCTCTCCTATTTACCGCGAGGCTTACGCTTCGGCTGCTGTTTCGGCTCTTCATGCTGAGGTAGCACGCCGTCTAGAACTTCACCTTTGAAGACCCAAACTTTAACGCCAATCACACCGTATTGAGTGTGACTCTCTGCAGTAGAATAGTCGATATCAGCACGCAGTGTATGTAGAGGTACACGACCTTCACGATACCACTCAGAACGCGCAATCTCAGCTCCGCCTAGACGGCCGCTAACTTCAACTTTGATACCTTTAGCACCAAGACGCATTGCATTTTGAACTGCGCGCTTCATAGCACGACGGAACATAACACGACGCTCTAGCTGCGAAGCGATGCCATCGGCAACAAGCTTAGCATCTAGCTCAGGCTTACGGATCTCAGCGATGTTGATTTGAGCTGGAATACCAGTCAGCTTTGCAACTGCGTTGCGTAGCTTCTCAACGTCTTCGCCTTTCTTACCAATCACAACACCTGGACGGGCAGTGTGAATAGTAACGCGAACACTCTTTGCTGGACGCTCGATAACAATCTTAGAAACTGATGCTTGCTTAAGTTTCTTTTCAAGAAACTTACGCACTTCCCAGTCACTACTCAAGTTATTGGCATAGTCTGACTTGTCAGCGTACCAGGTCGAGATCCAAGGCTTAGTGATACCCAGACGGATACCATTAGGATGTACTTTCTGTCCCATTGCTAACTCCTAGCGATCTGATACAACCACAGTAATGTGGCTGGTACGCTTGATTATACGATCAGCACGGCCTTTAGCACGTGGCATGATACGCTTCATAGTTGGACCTTCATCGATCATAATGGCTCCAACTCTTAGCTCGTCAATGTCAGCACCTTCATTGTGCTCAGCATTAGCGATTGCAGAGTCCAGTACTTTCTTAACAAGTACTGCAGCTTTTTTAGGGCTGAAAGTTAAAATTTCGAGAGCCTTAGCAACAGGCAGTCCACGGATTTGATCTGCAACCAAACGACACTTTTGAGGCGACGTACGGGCAAAACGATGTTTAGCTAAAACTTCCATCTTATTCCTCCCGTATTAACGCTTCTTCGCTTTCTTATCAGCAGCATGGCCGCGATAAGTGCGAGTTGGTGAAAATTCACCAAGCTTGTGGCCGATCATTTCGTCAGTTACGAACACAGGTACGTGCTGACGACCATTATGGACAGCGATGGTCAACCCAATCATATTAGGGATGATCATAGAGCGACGAGACCAAGTCTTAATAGGCTTCTTGTCTCCCGCTTCCATCGCTTTCTCTACCTTCTTCAGCAAGTGTAGGTCAATGAATGGACCTTTCTTGAGAGAACGTGGCATGGCGAATCCTCTTACTTTTTATTGCGACGACGTACAATGTACTTGTCGGTGCGTTTGTTACTACGAGTCTTATAACCCTTAGTTGGAACACCCGTTGGTGAAACAGGATGACGGCCACCAGAAGTACGGCCTTCACCACCACCATGGGGATGATCTACTGGGTTCATTGCAACACCACGAACTGTTGGGCGTACGCCTCTCCAGCGTTTAGCACCTGCTTTACCTAACTGGCGTAGCATATGCTCGGCATTACCAACTTCACCCAATGTCGCGCGGCAGTCTACTGGTACTTTACGCATTTCGCCAGAGCGAAGACGTAGAGTAGCGTATTCGCCATCACGAGCTACAACTTGAACATAAGTACCTGCTGAACGAGCGATCTGAGCACCTTTACCAGGCTTCATTTCAACTGCGTGTACAACACTACCTATTGGGATGTTGCGTAATGGTAGAGCGTTACCGCTCTTGATTTCAGCATCGATACCAGACTGGATTTGATCTCCAGCTTGCATGCCTTTAGCAGCAAGGATATAACGACGCTCACCATCAGCATACAAAACAAGTGCGATGTTTGCTGTGCGGTTTGGATCATATTCCAAACGCTCAACTTTTGCAGGGATACCGTCTTTGTTGCGCTTAAAGTCAACAATACGGTAATGCTGCTTGTGTCCACCACCTACGTGACGAACAGTGATACGGCCAGTATTGTTACGGCCACCACTTTTAGATTTTTTCGCCAACAAGCCAGCAAAAGGTTTACCCTTGTGCAGGTCAGTGTTCACCACTTTAACAACGTGACGACGACCAGCAGAGGTTGGCTTACACTTAATAACTGCCATGATAATTCTCCTTTGCTTACTCAGCGCCGACGAAATCGATTTCAGCACCAGCAGCTAAAGTAACATAGGCTTTTTTCCAATCGACACGACGACCCATACGGGCACCGGTACGCTTGGTCTTACCTTTGTTAACTAGAGTGCGAACTGAATCTACTTCAACTTCGAACAATTGAGCGACTGCAGCTTTAACTTCAGCTTTAGTTGCGTCTATAGCTACACGGAAAACTACCGTGTTGTCATTTTCTGCACAAACAGTACTCTTTTCAGAGATATGTGGTGCAAGAATAACTTTTAGCAAACGTTCTTGACTGATCATCCCAGCATCTCCTCGATTTGCTTAACAGCATCGGCAGTTACTAGTACTTTGTTGAATGCGATCAGACTAACTGGGTCAATACCAGCTACGTCACGAACGTCAACTTTGTACAAGTTGCGAGCAGCCAAGAACAAGTTCTCGTCAATTTCTGGAGTAACGATCAACACGTCTTCTAGATCCATAGCAGACAGTTTAGCTTTAAGCTCTTTAGTTTTAGGAGCTTCAACGCTAAATGACTCGACTACGATTAGACGGTCTTGACGTACCAATTCAGAGAAAATGCTTTTCAGCGCTCCGCGGTACATCTTCTTGTTTACTTTTTGGCTGTGATCTTGAGCTTTAGCAGCGAATGTTACGCCACCGCCACGCCAGATCGGGCCTTTAACAGTACCGGCACGTGCGCGGCCAGTACCTTTTTGGCGCCATGGCTTCTTGCCAGAGCCAACAACTTCCGCACGAGTCTTTTGAGCACGAGTGCCCTGACGTGCGTTTGCAGCATAAGCTACAACTACCTGATGAACCAGTGCTTCATTAAAGTCACGGCCGAAGGTAGTTTCGGAAACTTCCAGAGCACTTTGTGCGTCTTTCAATACCAATTCCATTACTATCTCCTCAGACCTAAGCTTTAACGGCAGGCTTGATGATCAGGTTGCCATTTGTGGCTCCCGGAACAGCACCCTTAACCAGTAGCAAGTTACGCTCTGCATCTACACGTACAACGTCTAGATTCTGAGTGGTAACACGCTCTGCACCCATGTGGCCTGACATTTTCTTACCTTTGAAAACGCGACCAGGTGTCTGGTTTTGACCGATAGAACCGTTGGATCTATGTGCCAGTGAGTTACCGTGTGTCATGTCTTGTGCATGGAAGTTCCAACGCTTAATACCGCCTTGGAAGCCCTTACCTTTAGATTGACCAGTAACATCAACTTTCGCTACATCAGCGAAGATATCAACATTTAGCTCAGCACCAACTTCAATGCTTTCGCCTTCACCATCTGCCAAACGCACTTCCCACAAACCACGACCGGCTTCAACGCCTGCCTTAGCAAAGTGACCTGCTTCTGGTTTAGTGATGCGATTAGCTTTTTTGGTACCAGTAGTAACTTGAAGCGCACGGTAACCGTCAGTTTCTAAGGTTTTCACCTGAGTAACGCGGTTAGAAGCGATTTCAATTACTGTAACCGGGACAGACGCACCATCTTCAGTGAAGATGCGAGTCATACCCACTTTACGACCGATAAGACCGATAGCCATCTCGAAAACCTCTTATTAACCCAAGCTAATTTGAACGTCAACACCAGCCGCAAGATCAAGACGCATAAGTGCATCTACAGTCTTTTCAGTTGGCTCAACGATGTCAACTAGACGTTTGTGAGTACGAAGTTCGTACTGATCACGCGCATCTTTATTAACGTGTGGAGAAGTCAAAATGGTATAACGTTCTTTACGCGTTGGTAGTGGAATTGGACCACGAACCTGTGCGCCTGTACGCTTAGCAGTTTCAACGATTTCCGCAGTAGACTGATCGATCAAACGATGATCAAATCCTTTTAAGCGGATACGGATTCTTTGGTTCTGCATTGACCAGAGCTCCTAAAATGGACACATAAAAAATCACCCTCTTGCACTTCCAAAATGGAACGCAGAGCGAGATGATTTAACCGTTCGACTCACAATTGGAGTCGCTGTTTTTTTGAGCAAGACTAATTGTCTTACTAGTAAATTCGCCTAATGGTTAAGGCGAAGGGGTATTATACTGATTTAAACGCTCAGATCAACCCCAGTGATTGAATTATCATCGATAGGATGAAATTCATCAATGTGGCGAGCATTATACAAAGTTTTAACGCTAAATCCAGACGTTTTTTAAAATCAGTACAGCCCACAAATTATAGGCAATAAAAAAGGAAGCCGAAGCTTCCTTTTCTTTAGTGTTTTGTAAGACTAGTCGCTATTAAGCAACAATCTCAGCTACAACACCAGCACCAACTGTACGGCCACCTTCACGGATTGCGAAGCGTAAACCTTCGTCCATCGCGATTGGGCAGATTAGTGTAACAGTCATAGCAACGTTGTCACCAGGCATTACCATCTCTACGCCTTCTGGCAATTCGATAGTACCGGTTACGTCAGTTGTACGGAAGTAGAACTGTGGACGGTAGCCTTTGAAGAATGGAGTGTGACGTCCGCCTTCTT
>NZ_RXNV01000027.1 GCF_003966265.1 Shewanella atlantica
CGCGCTCACGCTCTTCTGGAGCGTTATCGATTTGTGCGAAGTCTTTAACTTCACCACCGTAAGTCTTAGTCAATACTGCAGAGATTGCAGCAGTTAGAGTAGTTTTACCATGGTCAACGTGTCCGATAGTACCAACGTTTACATGGGGTTTATTACGTTCAAATTTTTCTTTAGCCACGATATATTCCTTTCTTTTCAGAAATGCTCGGCTATAACCGAGCAATAGCAATTAATTTATACAAATATGCAAGCCAGGCTTTTAGCCACGAGCTTCCATAATCGCTTTAGCAATGTTTTGCGGTGCATCAGAGTACTTCAAAAACTCCATAGAGTATGAAGCGCGCCCCTGAGATGCGCTGCGCAAATCTGTTGCATAACCAAACATTTCAGATAACGGTACAGTCGCATGAACGAGTTTGACGCCGGCAATGCCGTCATCCATACCCTCGATCAATCCACGACGACGGTTCAAATCTCCGACCACATCACCCATATAATCTTCGGGTGTTGTGACTTCGACTTTCATGCATGGTTCTAACAGTACAGGGTCAGCTTCTAGAGCACCCTTCTTAAAACCCATAGAACCAGCAACTTTAAAGGCCATTTCATTCGAGTCGACATCATGGTATGAGCCGTCGTACAAAGTTACCTTTACATCCAAGACAGGGAAGCCGGCGATAACGCCACTCTTCATCTGTTCTTGAATACCTTTATCTACTGCAGGTATGAATTCTCTTGGAACAACACCACCAACAATCTCGTTGACAAATTCGTACCCAAAGCCCTCTTCTTGAGGCTCCAGTTTCAACCACACATGACCAAATTGGCCACGTCCGCCTGACTGGCGTACAAATTTACCTTCGACTTCTACACTAGAGCGAATAGTCTCACGATAAGCGACTTGAGGTTTACCCACGTTACACTCAACATTAAATTCGCGACGCATGCGGTCGACGATAATATCTAAGTGTAGCTCACCCATGCCAGAGATAAGTGTCTGACCTGATTCTGGATCAGTTTCGACACGGAAAGATGGATCTTCTGCTGCAAGTTTTTGCAACGCAATACCCATTTTCTGCTCATCGGCTTGAGATCTTGGTTCAACAGCAATCGTAATCACTGGCTCTGGGAATTCCATACGTTCCAGGATAACCTTATGATCTGGATCACAAAGAGTATCTCCGGTAGTCACGTCCTTAAGACCAATTGCAGCCGCGATGTCACCAGCGCGAACTTCTTTGATCTCTTGGCGATCGTTTGCATGCATCTGCACCATACGACCGATGCGTTCCCGCTTCTGCTTAACCGAATTATAAACGCCGGAACCAGTTTCCATTACGCCTGAATAAACACGCATAAAGGTCAATGTTCCAACAAACGGGTCTGTCGCGATTTTAAATGCCAAGGCAGAAAAAGGCGCATTATCGTCCGCAGGACGATCTGTCTCTTGATCTTTCTCGTCGATGCCCTTAATCGCAGGTACTTCGACAGGAGATGGCAAGTAATCAACAACAGCATCGAGAACCGCCTGCACACCTTTGTTCTTAAATGCAGAACCACAGGTTGCAAGTACGATTTCGTTAGCTAGAGTTCGTTGACGAAGTGCTGACTTAATCTCTTCTTCTGACAGTTCACCTTCTTCAAGGTATTTATCCATCAGCTCATCAGAGGCTTCAGCTGCTGCTTCAACGAGATATTCACGCATATCGGCTGCTTTATCAGCAAGCTCAGCAGGAATATCTTCATAGGTAAATGTCGCACCTTGATCAGCTTCTGACCAGTTTATGGCCTTCATCTTAATCAGGTCGATAACACCCTTAAACTCATCTTCTGCACCAATATTCAGGTGAATCGGTACACAAGTCGCTCCCAGACGGTTACGGATCTGCTCGACCACACTTTCAAAATCAGCCCCGGCACGATCCATCTTATTGACGAATACGATTCGCGGTACATGATATTTATCAGCTTGACGCCAAACAGTCTCAGATTGTGGTTCAACGCCCGATGAACCACAGAACACAACGACTGCGCCATCAAGAACACGTAGCGAACGTTCTACTTCAATAGTGAAGTCAACGTGGCCAGGAGTATCGATGATGTTGATACGGTGCTCAGTAAACTGTGCCTCCATACCGCGCCAGAACGTAGTTGTTGCCGCAGAAGTGATGGTAATACCACGCTCCTGCTCCTGCTCCATCCAATCCATGGTGGCTGCGCCATCATGAACTTCACCGATCTTATGAGACATACCGGTGTAGAACAGAACTCGTTCTGTCGTTGTGGTTTTTCCTGCGTCAACATGAGCACAGATACCAATATTACGGTAGCGCTCAATAGGAGTTGTACGAGCCACGATTAAACCCTCTTAACTAAGGTTAAAACCTTAGAGATGTAGAATTTGGAGCTGGCAAATGCCAGCTCCATCAGATTACCAGCGGTAATGAGCAAACGCTTTGTTTGCTTCTGCCATACGGTGAACGTCTTCACGCTTCTTAACAGCAGTACCTTTATTATCTGAAGCGTCTAGCATTTCACCTGCTAGACGTAGAGCCATAGATTTTTCACCACGCTTACGTGCAGCTTCAACTAACCAACGCATGCCCAGTGCATTACGACGAACTGGACGTACTTCACATGGTACTTGGTAAGTAGAACCACCAACACGACGAGATTTAACCTCGACTGATGGGCGAACATTTTCAAGTGCTGCTTCAAGGATCACTAGATGGTCTTCGCCTTTCTTTTCAGAAGCGGTATCTAGTGCCTTATAAATAATTTTTTCTGCAGTAGACTTTTTGCCATCCTGCATAATGACGTTGATGAACTTAGCCAGCAACTCACTATTAAACTTTGGATCTGGTAGGATTTTACGTTGTCCTACAACGCGACGTCTTGGCATAACAATTTCTCCGTATGCTTCAGGGACCCCAAAACTGGAATCTCAATATAATCTAGCTTGGCCTTACTTAACGGAAAACGTTAAGACTTAGGACGCTTAGCTCCGTACTTAGAACGACCTTGACGACGTTCACTTACGCCAGCACAGTCTAAAGCGCCACGAACAGTGTGGTAACGCACACCAGGTAAGTCTTTAACACGACCACCACGGATTAGGATTACACTGTGTTCCTGCAGGTTGTGGCCTTCACCGCCGATGTACGAAGTTACTTCGAAACCGTTAGTTAGACGCACACGAGCTACTTTACGTAGTGCAGAGTTAGGTTTTTTTGGTGTGGTTGTATATACGCGAGTACAAACACCACGTTTTTGTGGACACGCATTCAACGCAGGCACATTAGTCTTGTCGACTTTTGGCGCGCGAGGCTTACGGACCAACTGGTTTACAGTTGCCATGTATAGCTCCGAATCAGTTGATAAACTCAACAGTAAGGTGTGAAAAATCTATATCCCACAGGTGTGGGACGCGAAATTTTAGAAAGGTAATGCCGTTCTGTCAAGAAATAGACAACTTTTAACCGATAATAAGTAAAAAAAAGGCGCCAGAGGCGCCTTTTTTACATTCTATTTACTTTTCAGCACGAAATTAATCTGAGCTTCCGGCAAGATTAAGAAGATCTGCCAGGTTCTGTTCCGCTTCGCTTGCGCTTATTGCAGGTGCTGCTTCGGTAGTTGTACCGGCAGTAGCTTCTGCATTGCGTTTCTGGTGATATGAATAACCAGTACCCGCAGGGATCAGACGACCAACGATAACGTTCTCTTTAAGACCGCGTAGTTGATCACTCTTACCGCCTACTGCCGCTTCGGTCAGTACGCGTGTTGTTTCCTGGAACGATGCTGCTGAGATAAATGACTCAGTAGCCAGAGACGCCTTGGTGATACCAAGAAGCTCACGTTCGAAGGTTGCAGGTTGCTTGCCTTGTGCTTCAAGTTCGCGGTTTGCGATCTTAACACGAGACACTTCAGCCTGTTCACCAGCAAGGAATAGACTATCACCAGCGTTAGTGATTTCGCACTTACGCAGCATCTGACGAATAATCACTTCGATATGCTTATCGTTAATTTTTACGCCCTGTAGACGATATACGTCTTGAACTTCATTAACGATGTAGTTAGCAACCTTATGAATACCACGTAGACGCAGGATGTCATGTGCAGCTTCTGGTCCGTCAGCAATAACCTCACCACGTTCGACTTTTTCACCTTCGAACACGTTCAGGTTACGCCACTTAGGAATCATCTCTTCGTAAGCTTCGCCACCATCGGCAGGCGTGATCACAAGACGACGCTTACCTTTGGTCTCTTTACCAAACGAGATAGTACCTGAGTACTCAGCAAGAATTGCAGGCTCTTTTGGCTTACGCGCTTCGAACAAGTCAGCAACGCGAGGTAGACCACCGGTAATATCACGAGTCTTTGACGATTCCTGCGGAATACGCGCTAGCGCATCACCAACGTTAATTGGTGCATTATCGTCTTGGTTAACAATCGCGTTAGCTGGTAAGAAGTATTGCGCAGGAACTTCAGTTCCTGGGATCATCAAGTCGTTGCCATCGGCTCCAACCAGACGGATCGCCGGACGCATCTCTTTACCGGCAGTAGGACGTTGACCCACTTCCATAACTACGATTGAAGAAAGACCAGTAAGCTCATCTGTTTGACGTGTCATAGTGACACCATCAATCATATCAACAAACTTGATACTACCCGCAACCTCAGAAACGATTGGGTGAGTATGTGGATCCCAGTTAGCGATGATTTCACCGGCTGCAACGGTTGCGTCTTCAAGTTTTTCCAGGATAGTACCGTAAGGAACTTTATAACGTTCTTTCTCACGGCCTAACTCATCGATAATCGCAACCTCAGATGAACGAGATACGATGACCAACTTACCTTCACTGTTAGTAACATGCTTAGCGTTATGTAGCTTAACAGTACCAGCATTCTTAACTTGAACGTTGTTTTCAGCAGAAGCTCGAGATGCCGCACCACCAATGTGGAAGGTACGCATCGTAAGCTGTGTACCTGGCTCACCAATTGACTGAGCAGCAACAACACCGATTGCTTCACCTTGGTTAATGAGATGACCACGAGCCAAATCACGACCATAACAGGCTTTACAAACACCGAAATCAGTATCACAGCTAATCACTGAACGTACGATCACTTCATCGACAGAATGCTCTTCTAACGTGTCACACCATGCTTCATCAAGCAGAGTATTACGCGGAGCCAGAACATTCTCTGTACCTGGGTACATAACGTCGATAGCAACAACACGACCAAGTACGCGCTCACGTAATGGTTCAACAACATCACCACCTTCAATAAGCGGCTTCATTGTCAGACCTTCGAACGTGCCACAGTCATCTTCGATAACGACAAGATCCTGCGCAACGTCTACCAGACGACGAGTCAAGTAACCCGAGTTAGCCGTCTTCAATGCCGTATCGGCTAGACCCTTACGCGCACCGTGAGTAGAGATAAAGTACTGAGATACGTTTAGACCTTCACGGAAGTTCGCCACAATAGGCGTTTCAATGATTGAGCCATCTGGCTTAGCCATCAGACCACGCATACCCGCCAACTGACGAATCTGTGCAGCACTACCACGAGCGCCCGAGTCAGCCATCATGTAGATGCTGTTGAATGACTCTTGCTTCTCTGGTACACCTTCACGGTTAATCACTGTCTCAGAAGACAGGTTTTCCATCATGGCCTTAGAGACTTTCTCGTTCGCACTTGCCCAGATATCGATGACCTTGTTGTAACGCTCACCGGCGGTAACCAGACCCGATTGGAACTGCTCTTGAATCTCAAGAACTTCCGCTTCGGCATCAGCAACCAGAGTATACTTCTCTTCTGGAATAACCATATCGTTGATACCCACTGAGGCACCCGATACAGTCGCATAATGGAAACCGGCATACATCAATTGGTCAGCAAAGATAACGGTATCTTTAAGACCTAGTTGACGATAACAAGTGTTAAGCAACTTAGAAATCTGCTTCTTGCCCATGTTCTGGTTAACCAGATCATATGACAAACCTTTCGGTAGAATACGAGAAAGCAGTGCACGACCAACCGTAGTATCAACGATACGACGTGATTCAGAGCGTTCACCATTCTCATCGATATTAGTCTCGGTAATACGTACTTTTACGCGAGCATGGATAGCTGCGACTTTGGTACGGTAAGCCTTTTCGACTTCATCGACTGACTCGAATACCATACCTTCACCTTTACCGTTTACACACTCACGGCTGGTGTAGTACAGACCCAATACAACGTCCTGTGACGGTGTGATAACCGGCTCGCCGTTTGCTGGCGAAAGGATGTTGTTGGTAGACATCATAAGCGAACGTGCTTCTAGCTGAGCTTCCAGCGTTAGCGGCACGTGAACAGCCATTTGGTCACCATCGAAGTCGGCGTTGTATGCCGCACAAACCAAAGGATGAAGCTGAATAGCTTTACCTTCAATCAATACTGGCTCAAATGCCTGGATACCCAATCTGTGCAGTGTTGGTGCACGGTTGAGCATTACCGGGTGTTCACGAATAACATCGTCCAGAACATCCCAAACTTCTGGTACTTCGCGCTCTACCATCTTCTTAGCAGCTTTAATCGTAGTAGCAAGACCACGACCTTCTAGCTTGCCATAGATGAAAGGCTTAAATAGCTCGAGTGCCATCTTCTTAGGAAGACCACACTGATGTAAGCGAAGTGTTGGACCTACGGTAATAACCGAACGACCAGAGTAATCTACACGTTTACCTAGCAAGTTCTGACGGAAACGACCTTGCTTACCTTTGATCATATCGGCCAAAGATTTAAGCGGACGCTTGTTAGAACCCGTGATTGCACGACCACGACGACCGTTATCCAATAGCGCATCGACAGATTCTTGCAGCATACGTTTTTCGTTACGTACGATGATATCTGGCGCGGCTAGATCTAACAGACGCTTAAGACGGTTGTTACGGTTGATCACACGACGATAAAGGTCGTTCAGATCAGACGTAGCAAAACGACCGCCATCTAGTGGAACTAGTGGACGTAGATCTGGTGGCAGAACCGGTAGCACTTTAAGGATCATCCACTCAGGCTTGTTGCCCGATTGGAAGAATGCCTCAACAAGCTTAAGACGCTTAGTGATCTTCTTACGGCGAGTCTCAGAGTTAATTGATGGCAATTCTTCGCGCATCATCTCAATCTCTTTCTCAAGCTCGATAGCACGTAGCAATTCTAGAACTGCTTCAGCACCCATCTTAGCTTCGAACTCATCACCGTACTCTTCGAGTGCATCCAGGTAGTTTTCTTCTGTCAACATCTGGCCACGCTCAAGACTGGTCATGCCAGGCTCGATTACAACGAAAGATTCGAAGTAAAGTACGCGTTCGATGTCACGCAGAGTCATATCCAGCATCAAGCCGATACGAGACGGCAGTGACTTCAAGAACCAGATATGTGCTACTGGGCTGGCAAGATCGATGTGACCCATACGCTCACGACGTACTTTAGTCTGTGTAACTTCAACGCCACACTTCTCACAGATCACACCACGGTGTTTAAGACGCTTATACTTACCGCATAAACATTCGTAATCTTTTACTGGACCAAAAATACGTGCACAGAATAAGCCTTCACGCTCAGGCTTAAAGGTACGGTAGTTAATGGTTTCTGGCTTCTTAACTTCACCAAACGACCAAGAACGGATTAGATCTGGCGACGCTAGGCCGATCTTAATACCGTTAAACTCTTCGGTCTTGCTTTGCTGTTTCAGAAACTTTAATAAGTCTTTCACGTTTCTCTCCTGAAGGAGTTAAACCGGGTGCCCCGCTTAGGCGGAGCACCAATTTATTGCCAAACTAGGTAAACCTAGATTTAGTCTTGATCCAACTCGATATTAATACCGAGTGAACGGATCTCCTTCAATAGTACGTTGAAGGACTCTGGCATACCTGGTTGCATCTGGTGGTTACCGTCGACAATGTTTTTATACATATGAGTACGACCGTTAACGTCATCAGATTTAACAGTGAGCATTTCCTGAAGTGTGTATGCGGCACCGTATGCTTCTAGTGCCCAAACTTCCATCTCACCGAAACGCTGACCACCGAACTGAGCTTTACCACCCAATGGCTGTTGAGTTACAAGACTGTATGAACCCGTAGAACGGGCATGCATCTTATCGTCAACCAAGTGGTTCAGTTTCAGCATATACATGTAACCAACAGTTACCTGACGCTCAAACTCATCACCTGTACGACCATCAAACAAACGACGCTGTCCAGAAGTTGGAAGACCAGCAAGCGCTAGCATTTCCTTAATTTCTTTCTCTTTCGCACCATCGAATGCAGGCGTAGCAGTTGGGATACCACCTTTAAGGTTCTTAGCAAGACGCAGTACTTCATCATCGGTAAATGAATCGATGTCGACGCGCTGCTGCACCTCTTCACCTAACTCATAAACTTCTTTGATGTAGCCACGAAGCTCTGCCAATTCACGTTGCTCTTCAAGCATAGCAGTGATGCGATCACCGATACCTTTAGCAGCAGCACCCATGTGAACCTCAAGAACCTGACCGATGTTCATACGAGATGGTACACCTAGTGGGTTCAGAACGATGTCGATTGGGTTACCGTTCTCATCGTAAGGCATGTCTTCAACAGGGTTAATCTTAGAGATAACACCCTTGTTACCGTGACGACCCGCCATCTTATCACCAGGCTGGATAGTACGCTTAACTGCAAGGTAAACCTTAACAATCTTAAGTACGCCAGGTGCTAAATCATCACCTTGAGTGATCTTACGACGCTTAATTTCAAATTTCTTATCGAAATCAGCTTTAAGTTCGTCATGCTGCTCGGCAAGTTGTTCGAGTTCAGTTTGCTTAGCTTCGTCGTCAATGGTTTGAACCAATAACTGTGAACGCGGAATTGTAGCTAACTGATCTTCGGTAAAGCCTGCACTCAGTAGAAGGTTACGTGCACGTCCATAAACACCCTCTTCGAGGATTTGGAACTCTTCGGTCAAATCTTTCTTAGCCTGACCTACATGCATCTCTTCAATTTCAACAGCACGCTTATCTTTCTCAACGCCGTCACGGGTAAATACCTGAACGTCGATGATAGTACCTTTAACAGAGTTAGGTACACGAAGTGAACTGTCTTTAACGTCAGAGGCCTTCTCACCGAAAATAGCACGGAGTAGTTTCTCTTCCGGAGTCAGCTGAGTTTCACCCTTAGGTGTAACCTTACCAACCAGGATGTCACCACCCTTAACTTCAGCACCGATGTAAACGATACCTGATTCATCCAGCTTAGAAAGCGCAGATTCACCAACGTTTGGAATATCGGCAGTGATCTCTTCGCTACCAAGCTTAGTATCACGTGCAATACATGAAAGCTCTTGAATATGGATAGTCGTGAAACGATCTTCCATAGCAACGCGCTCAGAGATAAGGATTGAATCCTCGAAGTTGTAACCATTCCAAGGCATGAACGCGATACGCATGTTCTGACCAAGAGCCAAATCACCTAAATCGGTAGATGGGCCATCGGCTAATACGTCACCACGAACAACTGGGTCACCCATAGAACAACAAGGACGTTGGTTAATACAGGTGTTCTGGTTAGAACGTGTGTATTTAGTCAAGTTGTAGATATCGATACCAGCTTCACCAGGAGTTAGCTCAGCTTCGTTAACCTTAACAACGATACGGCTTGCGTCGACATAATCGATATAACCGCCACGTTTAGCAGCAACAACAACACCTGAATCGACAGCAAGAGTACGCTCAATACCAGTACCAACCAGAGGCTTATCAGCCTTCAATGTTGGAACCGCTTGGCGTTGCATGTTCGCACCCATCAAGGCACGGTTAGCATCATCGTGTTCAAGGAACGGAATCAGTGACGCTGCAACAGAAATAATCTGTTGAGGCGATACATCCATATATTGAATGTCACCGGCACCCATAAAGGTTGAATCACCTTTATGACGACAAGCAATTAGCTCGTCCATCATGCGACCGTTTTCATCAAGATCTACGATTGCCTGTGCGATAACATAACGACCTTCTTCGATAGCTGACAGGTAATCGACCTGATCAGTCACAACACCATCAATAACCTTGCGGTAAGGTGTTTCAAGGAAGCCGTAAGAGTTAGTACGTGCGAAACTTGCTAACGAGTTGATTAGACCAATGTTTGGACCTTCAGGGGTCTCAATTGGACATAAACGACCGTAGTGAGTCGGGTGTACATCTCGAACTTCGAAACCAGCACGTTCACGAGTCAAACCACCTGGACCAAGAGCCGAAATACGGCGCTTGTGAGTCACTTCTGAAAGCGGGTTGTTTTGATCCATAAACTGGGACAGCTGTGAAGATCCGAAGAACTCTTTAACTGCTGCAGAAATTGGCTTAGCGTTGATCAAATCTTGAGGCATTAGCTCATTAAGATCGCCAAGGCTCAAACGCTCACGTACGGCACGTTCTACACGAACTAGACCAACACGGAACTGGTTTTCAGCCATTTCACCAACACTACGGATACGACGGTTACCCAAGTGATCGATATCATCAACTTCATCATTACCATTACGGATAGTGATGATGTTTTTCATAACTGCAACGATATCTTCTTTAGATAGGATGCCAGTACCTTCGTCGTCATCAATGCTCAAACGACGGTTGAACTTCATACGACCTACTTTAGATAGATCATAACGCTCTTCACTGAAGAACAAGTTCTGGAATAGGGCTTCGGCAGCATCTTTGGTTGGTGGCTCGCCAGGACGCATCATACGATAGATCTCAACTAATGCTTCTAAGCGGTTAGTTGTAGAATCGATACGTAGTGTATCTGACATGTAAGCACCATTATCAAGTTCATTGATATAAAGTGTGCTTACTTCTTTAATGCCAGCCATTGATAGCTTAGCTAGATCTTCAAGGCTTATCTCAGCGTTCGCTGAAACTAACACTTCACCGGTATCCGGATCGATGTAATCCTGACCAGAGATCTTACCAGAGATGTAATCAACCGGTACTTCAAGTTCTGTAGTATTAGTTTTTTCAAGCTGACGAATATGACGTGCAGTAATGCGGCGTCCTTTCTCAACAAGAATCTTACCTTCAGAATCTTTGATGTCGTAGCTGGCAGTTTCACCACGTAGGCGCTCTGCAACTAGATCCATCACTAATGAATCTTTCTTGATCTTAAAGTTAACGCGATCGAAGAACAGATCTAGAATATCCTGAGTAGAATAATCTAATGCACGCAGAATGATAGAAGCCGCAAGCTTACGACGACGGTCAATACGTACAAACAGAGCATCTTTTGGATCGAATTCAAAATCTAACCAAGAACCACGGTAAGGAATAATACGTGCGTTATAAAGCACCTTACCAGATGAGTGGGTCTTGCCGCGGTCATGATCGAAGAAAACACCAGGTGAACGGTGTAACTGAGATACGATAACACGCTCAGTACCATTGATAACAAAGGTACCGTTGTCAGTCATTAGAGGGATATCCCCCATATAGACTTCTTGTTCTTTAATGTCTTTAACTGTGCCAGGTGCCGCTTCACGGTCATACAACACCATACGCAATTTAACGCGCAGTGGTGCGGAGTATGTAACACCGCGGATTTGACACTCTTTCACATCAAAAACAGGCTCACCTAACTTATAGCTAACATATTGTAGCTCTGAGTTACCAGAAAAGCTTTTGATGGGAAAAACGCTACGGAAAGCGGCCTCAAAACCACGCTCACCGGTAGGATCTTGATCGGTGAACTTTTTGAATGAGTCCAACTGTATAGACAAAAGATAAGGAATATCCAAAACTTGTGGACGTTTACCAAAGTCTTTGCGAATACGCTTCTTTTCAGAATAGGAGTAAACCATGGGTTTCCTCTGATTGCGAGATGTGACCAAGACTGAACCAATCATTTGATTGAAACAGCACGTTTGCCCATCACCGTTGATGGCAAGAACCTAACCAGTAATCTCTGTCAGGAACTGCATAATCTGGCGACAAACGGTGAAAAAAAAATCGCCTACGCTTACAGCGCAAAAAAGGCCGACGGTTAAAAAACCGCCAGCCTTCACCCGATTGCTCGGGCTTAGCAAGTTAAATTATAACTTACTTGATCTCTACAGAAGCACCAGCTTCTTCAAGTTCAGTTTTTAGAGCTTCAGCTTCTTCTTTAGTGATAGCTTCTTTAACTGCTACTGGAGCAGCTTCAGCCATAGCTTTAGCTTCTTTCAGGCCAAGACCTGTAGCGCCACGAAGAGCTTTAATTACTTTAACTTTGTTGTCACCGAATGAAGTCATCATAACGTCAAATTCAGTTTGCTCAGCAGCAGCAGCACCGCCTTCAGCACCGCCAGCAACAACAGCAGCTGCAGCAGATACGCCGAACTTTTCTTCCATTGCTTCGATTAGTTCAACAACTTCCATTACAGACATTTCTGCAAAGGCTTCTAAGATTTGGTCTTTAGTGATAGACATAACAAAAAATTCCTAATGTTCTGAGTTTAGGCAGCAAGTATAAACTTAAGCTGCTTCTTCTTTTTGATCGCGAAGGGCGGCCAGTAGACGTACAAACTTGCCAGCAGATGCTTCTTTCATAGTCATCATCAACTGAGCTAATGCTTCGTCGTATGTTGGCAGTTTCGCTAAACGATCAATATCGGCTGCAGGGATTACTTCCCCTTCAAAGGCTGCTGCTTTAATTTCAAATTTCTCTTGTTCAGCGGCGAAATCTTTAAGAAGACGCGCTGCAGCACCTGGGTGCTCGTTAGAGAATGCAATTAAAGTAGGACCAGAAAACGTCTCGTTAAGGCATTCAAAAGAAGTACCTTCAACAGCGCGTTTAGCTAGAGTGTTACGTACAACTTTAACGTAAACTCCTGCTTCGCGAGCTGCTTTACGCAGACCGGTCATATCACCTACAGTTACACCGCGTGAATCGGCAACAACTGCAGATAAAGCACCTTTGGCAGCTTCGTTGACTTCAGCAACAATCGCTTGTTTGTCTTCGAGTCTTAATGCCATTGGCTTTACTCCTGGATTCTATCTAGGGAAATCCCTAGCAATTACCATGTTAACCAAATTCATGGTTAACGACTTACGGTGCGTATATCCAGCAGAACAAAATCTATCTGGGGTCCGACACCGTCTACGTAGGAAATTAAGTTAACTTTTTAGTCGACACCTACGGTCTTGGACGGAAGCCTATGCTTTTACCAAAAAGGTTAAAAGATAGGCCCCAACCCACAAAGTGCGCGCATTATAGACTAATGCGCGAGCTTTGTAAAATTACTTAGCGTCAGCCAGAGTACTCTGGTCAACAGCAACACCTGCACCCATAGTGGTAGAGATGCTAACTTTCTTCAAGAAAACACCTTTAGCTGCAGCAGGCTTAGCTTTCACTAGTGCTCCAATCAGTGCTTCCAAGTTTTCTTTAAGTTGAGCAGGTTCGAAGTCCACTTTACCGATAGTAGTGTGGATGATACCGTTCTTATCAGTACGGTAACGGACCTGACCAGCTTTAGCATTCTTAACAGCTTCAGCAACATTTGGTGTAACTGTGCCAGTCTTAGGGTTAGGCATTAGACCACGTGGGCCTAAGATTTGACCTAGCTGACCAACTACGCGCATTGCATCAGGAGAAGCAATAACAACGTCGAAGTTCATTTCACCAGCTTTAACTTGTGCAGCAAGCTCGTCCATACCGACAAGTTCTGCACCAGCAGCAGTAGCAGCTTCAGCGTTAGCGCCCTGTGTGAACACAGCAACACGAACTTCACGACCAGTACCGTGTGGTAGCACAGTAGCGCCACGAACGTTTTGGTCAGATTTACGTGGATCAACACCTAGGTTAACCGCTACATCAACACTCTCAACGAACTTAGCAGTAGCTAGTTCCTTAAGTAGTGCAACAGCTTCATTGATGTCGTAGTTTTTAGTTACTTCTACTTTTTCGCGAATCAAGCGAGCGCGTTTAGTTAGCTTTGCCATTGTATTAATCCTCTACTACCAAACCCATTGAACGCGCAGTACCTTCAATTGAGCGAGTCATCGCTTCAATATCAGCACCAGTCATATCGGTAGCTTTAGTTTCAGCAATTTCCTGAACAGCGCTACGCTTGATAGTTCCCACTTTTTCAGTGTTAGGACGGCCAGAACCAGACTTCAGACCAGCTGCTTTAAGCAGTAGGAAAGATGCAGGTGGCGTCTTAGTTTCGAAAGTGAAAGAGCGATCAGTATATACAGTGATAACTACTGGAATTGGCATTCCTTTGTCGAACTTTTCAGTACGAGCATTGAATGCTTTACAGAATTCCATGATGTTAACACCTTTCTGACCCAATGCAGGGCCGACTGGTGGCGACGGGTTTGCAGCACCGGCTGCAACTTGTAGTTTGATGTAACCATCAACTTTCTTAGCCATGAGTATTTCCTCAGTTTGGGTTCAAACGCCACTAACAAAATGTCAGTTAGCTCCCCGAAAATAATGGGTGCGGATTTTACAACAAATCCGCACCCAGTCCAAATACTTTTTGTATTTAAATTAATCAGCTTTTTTCGATCTGACCAAAGTCTAGCTCAACCGGAGTCGAACGACCGAAGATCATGACAGAAACCTTAACGCGGCTCTTCTCATAATCGACCTCTTCAACGGTACCGTTGAAGTCGGCAAAAGGCCCGTCAGTTACACGTACGACTTCGCCTGGCTCAAATATGACTCTATGAGTCGGAGACTCGGTAGTCTCTTCAAGACGCTGCAGAATTCTATCGGCTTCTTTATCCGAAATAGGAGCTGGACGATCCGAAGTGCCACCGATGAAGCCCATTACACGTGGGATACTCTTCACCAAATGCCAGCTTTCGTCGTTCATTTCCATCTGGACTAGTACATAGCCAGGAAAGAACTTACGCTCACTCTTTCGGCGCTGACCCGCTCGCATCTCTACGACTTCTTCGGTAGGAACAAGGATCTCACCGAAGTAATGCTCCATGTTATGCATCTGAATATGCTCATTCAGAGTCTTAAGCACACGACCTTCATAGCCAGAGAATGCCTGGACTACATACCATCTTTTTTTAGCTTCAGTTGCTTCAGTCATACGAAGTGCCTATACGCCTGTAATAAAATTAACAATTCTCAGTAGTACTGCGTCCATACCCCAAAGGATCAACGCAAGAATACCGGTCGCGGCTAATACAATAAATGTTGTATTAAGCGCTTCTTGACGCGTAGGCCAAACTACCTTACGTACTTCAATTTGTGCTTCACGAGCAAAAATAAGCGCTTGCTTACCTTTCTCAGTTTGAAGCGCAATAAATCCTGCAATAACGAATGCTACTACTACACTTATTGCTCGAACCAACACACTGGCTTCGCTATACATCTGATTGCCGACAATGGCGGCAGCCAATAAGATAACGACTAGGGCCCACTTTACAATATCCAGAGAATTACCCTGGCTTTCAGTATTTGTTGTCATCGGTTAATTCCGTTACTCACTACGACCTGAGCTTGTGTTCGGCTGCTTGAATTTCTGCAAATTCACCAACCCATTAAAAATCCAACTTGCTACTCTAAACGCCAAACATAAGCTCAGAGGGTCAAAAATCGGCCATAGATTGTATTCTTATTCCGGCTACGAAGCAAGAATACTAGCGACCTTGGATCAACATAACAGATAAAAAAGCAAAAAAGGAAGCCGAAGCTTCCTTTTTAGATGTCTAGTCAGACTAGTCGCTATTAAGCAACAATCTCAGCTACAACACCAGCACCAACTGTACGGCCACCTTCACGGATTGCGAAGCGTAAACCTTCGTCCATCGCGATTGGGCAGATTAGTGTAACAGT
>NZ_RXNV01000028.1 GCF_003966265.1 Shewanella atlantica
CGATGAGGCAGAGGTAATGGTAACCATCGCTCCGGACGGTATACCTCAAGGTGATGAAACGGTCACTATCGAAACAACCTCAGCTACGGCTACCCTGAGCAGCCCCAATCTGGGCGCAACGTCCCCCGGTACCAGTATTACCGCCACATCCGACGTGAGCGGTCGGGTTATAGTACATGTAATCAACGCAATAGCAGAATTTACGGACATCTCGGCGTCATACACAGATAGCGGTGCGGATACACACATTGTTAGCACGACGGTAAATTTCGGGGGGGAAGGAGATACCGCGCGTCTCCCCAACTCCGCCACTGACGCCAGCACAATTGTAAAGAATAACGCTCTATATGGGGCAGGGACGGATGATTACATTATAGTTGACGTCTTGGTTATCGATGGGAACGATAACCCCGTGGCTGGGCATCCGGTTACTCGTAATGTGCCGAGAGCTATAAATGACAATGTGCCCGTGAACACTAACTCTTTAGGCGTCGCGCGATTCGAAGTGCGGAAGGCGTCCCCCCAAGAATATATTAAGGCCGCCACCGATTTGGCTGTTAAAGCGTCCACGACAGCAGGTTCTCCGGCGCACCGCAAGCAGAAACCTCTGATGCAATGAGCTCCAAGCCGAGGGTCGCACTGACACAGTGGGAACGTACTTGTCTGCCTTAGACGTTGACCCTTTACGGCCCCGTGACGTCGAGCGCGGCGGCAGCGAACGGTCAGTATGATTACCTGTCTGACACGGACGTGAACTCCACGGTCTCTCCCGCTGTCCCTTCCGCGTACATCGCCGATGATTATTGTGCGTAAACTTACTCCCGTAGTCGGTTAATCAGCTCCGCAGAATGGGACCATTCGACGTTTACATCACCGTCTAATCTGTCGTACGTGCCAACAGATTACTTCCAGATCAGGCACGGTAGCCTCTGGTCATCCGTTTTGCATCGGGGGTTCCCCGTCGTAACTTTTATTGGGCCGAAACCGACGTGTACAGCCTCAGGGCCTGGAAAGGATGAGTGAACTTGCCCCGTCGAACCTCGGGCGCCACAGCCGTGACCCGCGGGCACGGCAGTAGACGGCGGTACAGATTAGACTAAAGTTCCCGCGAAGGTCATAGATTTAGAGCGTAAAACCGGGCCGCGCCCCTGTAATTGGTCTCGGCGGGTCTAGGCATGTGCACTAAGGACGGTACATAAAATTCTGGGATGGGCGGATGTCAACCTGACGCTACTAAGTGCTCCCCCCTCTCACACCGTACACAAGTTCCGGATGACTTGGCCCTTGTGTGTTATGGGGGGCCAAGGCATACTGCCGACACTAACGCCTTGTGCAGCGAATATACGCCACCAATTGCGAACATACTGCACCACCCTCTCAGCTAGACCGCTACGTAAATAGGGTCTGGCCAGGGCTTGCTCATAAAGCTGGCGTAGTTTGGCTGCAAAATTGCGTAGGGCGCGTTTGCCTGGGCCGACGTGCCCGGCTAAGTTGTATTGATGCCCAAGCCAATCAAAGCCTTTTGCGGTTTTACCGATAAAGGTTTTGTCTGGGTGTTGAGTAAAACCGAAGTGGTTAAACCATTGGTTAAGATGTTTGACCGCTTTTCGTAATGTGTGGCGGGTGTTGCACAGAAGGAGGAAGTCATCCATATAGCGGACATAGTAAACACCTTTTAGTTTTGATAGAGATTTATCAACGTTGTAAAGCTGAAATGCGGCAAGAAGCGGGCTTAGTGCGCAGCCTCGCGAGATCCCCTTGGCGGGGGTGTGAAACTCTCCGCCGTCCTCAATGCTGTAATGTAAAAATTGTCCCAACAGGTTCAACGTAATAGGACAGGAGACATACTCAGCCAATTGGTCAAAGAGTTGCAGTTTATTGATATTGCCATAATGGCCTTTAATATCGGTGCGACACACATAGGGCTTTTCACCACTGCGAGTTAATACAGATAACACTCGCTTCATGGTGTTATTGCTGTGACCTTTCACATGGGTACATTGAATATGGACGGGTAACACCGGCGTGAGCACGATAGCCAAGCACTTCAGCACAAAGGCATCAACGCTAGACCATAACGCCACGGACTCGCCATTGGCTTTTTGAACAATTTGCAGCGGCTTAAATTGATATCGATTAGCAAGTAAGTCAGATTTAACTTGCCCACAACCAGTATCGGCATACTTAAACAAAAAATCCCACACATCGGCATTGGGCGGAAACCTCTTACGTGATTTACGCAGCCAAGCGAGCGCTTTGTCCATCACCCCATCGGAGCAAAGCTGCGCGATGGTGGTATCCTGGATGATTTTCATTAATAAACGCCAGCCCTTTTTTGAAAGTCTGCATTGATAATATATGTGAGGACTAGTTAAAGCATTTTAACATCTATTTATTTTTATAAGTAGGTTCTAAGGTTGAATTGATTAAGCTTAAATCAATTAGAGTCAATAGAACAGAATGCTGAACACTACAAAAAATTAGTCGTGGCAACAATTCTATTCTTTAGTGGCCTAGTTATGTCTGAGGAAGTTCGTCGCCTCAATTTATAGCGACGAGATTTCTGTTTGTGATAGCCCCCTAAGAAGAGAGATTCGTTTAATCATCAATGCTCTGGTAAATAATTTATATCAGCCTGATCACCGGAGTGCTTTAGGGTTAGGGGGGATCTTTGAAATGGGATTTAAATAAATAATTAAACTTTTATAAACTTTAATTTATTGGCTTGCGGCAGTAAATTTGACATTCTCTATCATATAAATACTTTTTCTCTTTCAGAATCTCATATTGCCGAAGATATGGTGGGTATTATGGGACGATTTTACTTTTTAGCGACCTCGGTTTAGCGACCCCTGTGTATCTAAGGGAGTCCTTTTCCCAGTCTTTAACACCGTAATCTCAGTTAGCGACAGAACCTTTGCTACATTGTATCTATTTAAAACTATTGACTAAATTATTTTTATATAACCACTGCAAATTCAAATAAAGGACACTCCATAAATGTATAAACTAATATCTTACAAATCAACTCTTGTAGCCTCTTTAATGGCATTGGTCAGTACTCCAGCTATAAGTGATTCAACAACCACTCTGTCTGACACCCCAGCTTTGTTAATTGCACAAATTAAGATGGTTAAGGCTGGTGCTAAGAGGAAAGTAGTTAATCGCATTGAAATGTCAGAAAAAGAATGGCTTTTAGTAGGGGCCCCTTCTAACGTATCTTTTACCTATATCTAAATCACACTACGATGGGGAACTATGAAAACTAGACTAGCAACACTGGCACTAACTTTAACTTTGGCCGCTAGTTTTAACGCTAACGCAAACTTTCACAGATGCTTACTATCGATTACTAAAACTGAATCAGGCGAATGCAAAAGCGAGACAATGATTAAAATTAGTCACTCATGCGTTTCTAAATTGGCCATTGAGCAACATCATATAGATTTAAAGCTGGTTAACCTGCTAGTGAACTGCTTTGAGAACCCAAACAGCGAACAGGCGTTAAATGCTGTAATCGACTATTACAGCGAATTTGGCGGAGGTACAGCGAATTTGGCGGAGGGACTATTTCAGGTTCGATATCAAGCCGCTATAAATTGAGGAAACGGACTTCCTCAGACATAACTAGGCCGCTAAAGAATAGAATGGTAACGTTAAGAAATCTGTGCCATTTCAGTAGAATAATAGAAAACAGAAATGACATATGTCCAACTCATTTGACTTTGAACAAGCTTTAAAAGCAATACAATCAGGTAAAGAGGGAGTTCTCACACCACTTATCAAGCAATTGACCGAAGCGGCGCTTAAAGCTGAGCCCGAGCACCATCTCGAAACTTGCGATGAGACCAATCGAAAAAATAGCACGACAATCAAAACTGCAAAATCCGCCAATGGTAGCTTTGAACTAGACACCCAAAGAGATTGCAGCGGTAGCTTTTCTTCTCCGTTGGTTAAGAAAAACCAGATCAGGCTTACCGATGAAATCGGTCGTAAAATTCTCTCCAAGTTCGCTCTGGCCATGAGTTATAAGGGGATGCGTCAACATGTAAGTGAAATGTATGCCTTGGACGTCTCTCAAGCGACGAACAGCAGTGTCACCGACAGGTTGATCACGGAACTGAAGGAGTGACAACAACGCCCCTTGGATAGCCATTATCCTTTTGTCTTGTTGGATGCCATTCACTGTAAAGTCAGAGACAATGGTCGCTATGTCAGTAAGACCATTTTCACCATTCTTGGCCTCAATATACAAGGACGAAAAGAACTGCAGGGCCTTTACTTATCCGAGAGTGGAGGGGCAAATTATTTGGCTTAGTGGCGAAGCACCGCTTTTGAGGAATTTTCTAGAGGGCGTGATTGGTTAAACGAGACCTTGAGTATCTAAACAACTGTTTACGAAAACACAGCCTTTCATTTGTAGTGACGAAATCTCAATTTGCGATAGAACCTGGAAAGTTCCCAGCCGCTAACAACAAAGTGTAATCCCGCTCTTCGTTGGACGTAACTACATAGAAGCGGGGCGTTGTTGATCAAATACTCGCTTTAGATGTAGCTGTACCAGCCATTTTACCGAGCTAAGCAGCTTATTTCCTAATCGGCATGCCTAGTCATATGACTTTGTTCATCGCCTTTACATCCGCCAACGCTTCATCTACTTGAGCATTATAATCTCGTAGGCTAAGTTTCTGACTAATCAGTTGCTTGTATCGGTACATGGCCGTCTCAGAGAGTGATCTCTGGTGACAATCATTGTCCAGTTTCCATTGTGATAATAGGATACTCTGAGTACTTTTACTGCCTCATTTCTCGGGTGCTCATCCTCCCTGTCCCCTGTATTACTTATGGGTGAAATAGTGGGTTTGCAACCCTTGCGCTGAAATAGCTTATGGCATGCCTTGGTATTGTATGCGCCATAAGCCGAGACCTGAGCTATACGTCTTCTCAACGGGTTGAGCAATGTTGGTAACGCTTCATTATCGGCAATGTTAACCAAGGTGACTTCAGCTGACATCATCACATGAGTATTACTATCTACTGCGAGGTGTAGCTTACGCCAGATACGGCGCTTTTCTTTGCCATGCATACGGTTTTTCGATTCTCCTTCACCGTGAACTTTGAGACCTGTTGGTCAATAACAACATGTGACACAGGACCATGACTCTTTGCACGATACTTGATTTCAACAGTCTTAGCTCGTTTACTGATACAGCTGTAACTCGGGGAGGTCAGTGGACACCCATAAGCTGGAATACAGAGTTGGTAAAGCCTTCTCATGGTCGGAGTGACAAGTTGAATACGCCTTTAACAACCAGTGCAGTTTCAATAGCTACATTGGAGTAAATATACCCTCGACCACGACGACCATGGTGTTCGGTGCATCGCCAAGACTTAATGGCTTGCTCATCAATCCAGAACGTCAGAGATCCACGATTGACCAGTGCTTCGTTGTACTGAGACCAGTTGGTTATTTTATGCTTAGATTTTCCCATTTTGCTGCTTTCGCATCGCTATCTTGGGAGAGCAGATCACGCTAACAGCAAAAGGTTCATTCGATTTAGGAAAATAAGGCCTGAAAGCAGCTTAAAAAAATTATTAATCGATAATTATATTTATATAAACAGCCTTAATTATTCTCCACTGTATAAAATAATTAACATCAACCTGACTTTAAAAGTTTACTCTTATTTATTCGGCGCTACTAACTATAGGGAAGTATCTCTTTTTTACGGGGAAAGGATTCCCTCCCTTTTTTTACGTTGTTAAACAATTTTTCATGAAAGCAATTATTTCAGTGTTTTCTTTGTGTAGTGACATAAGGTAATTGCAATAATGCGTTATCCGATCTGGTATGTCTTATCGACTATTGTAGCATCTGAAATATTTAGTATCTCAATTTACAGTGACAAATTCTGAGTTTATGACAAAACCGATTTTCAGTTGGTTTGTCTTTATTAGTAAAAAAATTATCAAAAATATGACTTTAATAATATGGAGTTCAATTATGAAATACGCACAACCCGGTACCTCTGACGCACTAGTCAACTTCAAAAGCCATTACGCCAATTATATCGGCGGTGAATGGATAGCGCCTATCGGTGGCAAGTACTTTGGCAATATCTCTCCGGTAAATGGACAGACCTTTTGCCAGGTCCCCCGATCCGATGAGCGCGATATAGAACTCGCTCTGGATGCCGCTCACGCTGCTCGGGAATCCTGGGGGCTAACATCGGTAACCGAACGCTCTAATCTGCTACTGAGAATTGCCGACAGAGTGGAGCAAAATTTAGAGTCCCTTGCTGTCGCAGAGTGCTGGGAAAATGGTAAGGCGGTACGTGAGACTATTAATGCCGATCTGCCTCTATTCGTAGACCATTTCAGATATTTCGCCGGTTGTATCCGTGCCCAGGAGGGAAGCGCGGCCGATATCGATTCGAATACCGTCAGCTACCACTTCCCGGAGCCTTTAGGTGTCGTCGGTCAGATCATTCCATGGAACTTTCCACTCTTGATGGCTGCCTGGAAAATTGCTCCGGCCCTTGCGGCGGGAAATTGCATCGTACTCAAACCTGCCGAGCAGACACCGGTCTCAATTCTGGTGATACTGGAGTTGATTGAAGACCTGTTACCGCCGGGAATACTCAATGTAGTCAATGGATTTGGCGCCGAGGCCGGACAAGCTCTGGCTACCAGCGAACGAATTGCAAAACTGGCATTCACAGGCTCGACCGAAGTTGGACGCCATATTCTAAAGTGCGCTGCGGGGTCATTAATTCCATCGACCGTCGAACTAGGTGGAAAGTCTCCCAATGTTTTCTTTGCCGATGTAATGGAGCAGGAAGACGAATACCTGAACAAGGCAGTTGAGGGCATGTTGTTAGCCTTCTTTAACCAAGGTGAAGTCTGTTCCTGTCCGTCTCGGGTACTTATCCAGGAGTCGATCTACGAAGCGTTTATTGCGAAAGTTATTGAACGCGCCAAAACAATCAAGCAGGGTGATCCATTAGATACAGGTACTCAAGTTGGTGCTCAAGCATCCATGGAACAGATCGATAAGATACTTAGCTACCTGCAGATAGGTAAAGACGAGGGGGCAGAGGTGTTACTCGGTGGTGACATATGTAAGTTAGATGGAGACCAGAGTAACGGGTATTATATCGAGCCCACCATACTAAAAGGCACCAACGATATGCGCATCTTCCAGGAGGAGATCTTCGGACCCGTTATTTCGGTAACCACTTTTAAGGATGAAGCCGAAGCCTTAGCTATCGCCAATGATACCGAGTATGGCTTAGGCGCCGGTGTCTGGACCCGTGATATGAACAAGGCGCAGCGCATGGGGCGTGGCATTCAATCCGGACGAGTCTGGATTAACTGCTATCACGCCTACCCCGCCCACGCTGCATTTGGCGGTTATAAAAAGTCTGGAATAGGTCGTGAGACTCATAAGATGATGTTAGAGCATTACCAGAATACCAAGAACCTATTGGTAAGTTACGATGTTAATCCTTTAGGATTTTTCTAAAATTGGACTAGCCCCAGAACCCTAGACATTTTACAGCCTCATTTTGAGACAGCTTCGAATGCCTCTGGACTCACTCCACCAAGGTGCGTATGGCGTCGCTGGCGATGATAAAATACTTCGATGTAATCGAAGATATCGCTACGCGCCAGTTCACGGGTTTTGTAGATCCGTTTTTTAATCCTTTCCTTTTTTAAACAGCTAAAAAACGATTCGGCCACGACGACTCATGCTTGGTTTAAGGTTATGCCGCTGACAAAACTTTTGCCAGTCACCACTGGCGTACTGTGAGCCTTGGTCTGAGTGTATGATTACACTTTCAGTCGGTCTACGACGCCATATGGCCATCAATAATGCATCCAGTACGATCTCCTTAGCCAAGGTGGGTTTCATCGACCAGCCGACGATCTTACGAGAATACAGGTCGAGTACCACAGCTAAGTAGAGCCAACCTTGCCAAGTTCTGATGTAAGTAATATCGGTCACCCAGGCTTTATCCGGAGTTTCAACAGAAAACTCTCTGTTGAGTCGGTTCGGCATAATGATAGAGGGGCGGCCATAGGTGCCTTTGTGACGTTTATAACCCCGTACAGCCGCAATATCGTTAGCTTTCATGATCCGGTGGACACGATTTTTGCCGCAACACTCTCCCAGCTCTTTGAGATCGAGGCTGACGCGTCGATAGCCATAAATGCCGTAACTTGCATCATAGGATGCGCGAATAAGTTGCAGTAGCCGTTGATCTTCTTGAGCCCGTACCGATACAGGCTCATGCAGCCACGCATAATAACCAGCCCTGGCGATTTTCAGCACACGACACATCGTAAGTACTTTAAAGCAGTGCTGATGGTCAAGAATAAATTGATACTTTATACCAATCAGTATAAAGATGTGATCGCTCAGCGAGAGTTTAGCGGTTCTGAGGCAAGGCAACGAATGAAGGACATAGTTGCTCTACGTTCAAGTTCGTTAACACCGCATCAGAACCGCTAAAGCTCGCCCTTTGGGAGCTTTTTGGGCTGCCTATTTCTTCGTTGAATAACCTCACAAGGGATCACCATTGCATCACTTATTCGCCTCGAATTAGTTTGCCAAAAATAGTTCTGAGTAGATCACTTTCTTATACTGATTGGTATTACTCGGGCTGACTTGCAAAGTACCTTGCGGCCTTTTTTAGAATATCTCGCTCTTCTTCAGTCCGTTTGAGTTGACCTCGGAGTCGAAGAATTTCTTTCTTTGCTTCGATAAGCTCTTCATCGCTCAATTGGTTTGAGGAGGATTTAGCTGCTTTGACCCATTTATAAATACTGTGCTGAGACACGCCCAAGCGCTCTGCAACATCAGCAGTTGTATAGCCACGTTCTAGCACTTGTTTAATGGCTTCTTCTTTAAATTCTGGGGTATATCGTTGTCCACTCATAAACATATCTCCTATGCAAAAAGCTTAGGTGAAATTTGTCCATAAGACCCGGGGCAGTCCAAGTTTAGGTGAAATTTGTCCATAAGACCCGGGGCAGTCCAAGCTTAGATGAAATTTGTCCATAAGACTCGGGGCAGTCCATTGAGGTTTTGATCGTTAATATTTGAACAATACTGTCGCGCAACGCCATCAAAAGTAAAGGGAAAACGTATCAATGTCTCGGTTGGAGGTATTGGGGAGGGCAGAGGCTGCAATGGCAGGCGTTGATGTTTAGTCGATGATTCAGCAGGGGTAATTGGACTGACTATAGTTATGACCCATGGAACAATTTTATTCTATAGCGGCCTAGTATATCTGAGGAGGTCTATTTTCTCAATTTACAGCGGCACGGTCTTTGTTTGCGACAGAACCGATGTGTCAGGGTTGCGATAAAACACGCTGCACAAGAGCAGCGTGTTTATTAAGAGATAGAAAAGATGATGACTATTTAGTCAGCGCTTCTTTGGTTACTTCTGTAATATGAACTTCTATTCGACGGTTAACCTTGTTGGCTTCAGCGCTATTACCTTCGATAATCGGTTGCGTGATACCGAAACCTTTCGCTTCTATGCGAGACGGGGCAATATCGTATTGTTCCACCAGTATTTGAGCTATGGCTTTGGCACGACTATCAGATAACTCCATATTATAATCGGCTTTACCTACGTCAGATGCATGGCCTGAAATGAATACTGTTGTTTTCGGGTCCAGATGCATATAAGTCGCGAGTTTTTCAATGCGCTCATATGATTCCATTTTAACAACTGATGAGTTGTTAGCAAACTGAATTGAACCGATATCGCGTTGTTTGGTTGTTTCTGCATAGATAGTACAACCTTTTAAGTCAACCTTAAAAGTTGTCGGAGTATCGGCACAGCGATCTATATCATCTGTAACACCATCGTTATCTGAATCAATAGCGGCAACAACTGTTGGAGCAACAACTGTTGGTGCAGGAGTACCAAACCGGTAGCTAAGTTCAAATCCCCAGTAATTGCTATCCATGGCAAGGGTGTTCCATTTATCTTCATCTAATCCTTCATAGCGACGATACTTAGCTTGCAGTTTAAGGTTTTTAGAGATGTTATAGCCTATACTGGCGCCGACATAGGGAGCAATTCCACTATCACTGTAATACTCACTACCATACTCTTTATTGTTTGAAAGTAGGTAGTTCATTAAACCCGTTTCTGCCGATAAACTCCAAAGGTCAGCAATAGGCCAAAAACCGACTACGCCAAGGGTCATACCTTTGCCGCCAACATCATTCATCTTGTTGGCGTAATCAACCCATTCAGCGCGCCCAAGATCACGATAACCCAGCTCAACACCAAAATAATCGTTGAAGAGGTAACCAGCAAATACATCCCATGCATATGGATCATCTTTGCCACAGCTTTTCATCGTTTTTACATCGCAGTTTGGCTCGTAATTATTTGCACCGATACCACCACCGACATACCAAGGAGTGAGCTCTTGTGCTGCGTTAGCAACGAAAGGAAGCATTGAGGCCAGCAGTATAACTTTCGCAGTATTGTTCATTATTTTTAAGTCCATTATTAATTTTTCCGATGTTGGTTCATCATACGACGAAACAGCACTGTATTTCGGTATGGAGAATTCTTCGATTTTATTACTAGTCGATATTTTAACGATTAAGTACTAATCGTTCACTTCAAAAGTGGTTTATTGGTAGAGTGTCAACATATTCCTATTCAATTATTAATGATTTCGTTAAGTCGTGATTTAGTATCCTGTTCTATTGACTCTCAATTGATTTAAGCTTAATCAATTCAACCTCAAAACCTACTTATAAAAACTTAAAATCTATTTTTAAAAATAAACAAATAGTTTTAAAAATAAACAAATAGATATAAAACGCTTTAACTAGGCCTCACATATATTATCAATACAGACTTTCAAAAAAGGGCCGACGTTTAGTAATGAAAATCATCCAGGATACCACCATCGCGCAGCTTTGCTCCGATGGGGTGATGGACAAAGCGCTCGCTTGGCTGCGTAAATCACGTAAGAGGTTTCCGCCCAATGCCGATGTGTGGGATTTTTTGTTTAAGTATGCCGATACTGGTTGTGGGCAAGTTAAATCTGACTTACTTGCTAATCGATATCAATTTAAGCCGCTGCAAATTGTTCAAAAAGCCAATGGCGAGTCCGTGGCGTTATGGTCTAGCGTTGATGCCTTTGTGCTGAAGTGCTTGGCTACTGTGCTCACGCCGGTGTTACCCGTCCATATTCAATGTACCCATGTAAAGGGTCACAGCAATAACACCATGAAGCGAGTGTTATCTGTTTTAACTCGTAGTGGTGAAAAGCCCTATGTGTGTCGCACCGATATTAAAGGCCATTATGGCAATATCAATAAACTGCAACTCTTTGACCAATTGGCTGAGTATGTCTCCTGTCCTATTACGTTGAACCTGTTGGGACAATTTTTACATTACAGCATTGAGGACGGCGGAGAGTTTCACACCCCCGCCAAGGGGATCTCGCGAGGCTGCGCACTAAGCCCGCTTCTTGGCGCATTTCAGCTTTACAACGTTGATAAATCTCTATCAAAACTAAAAGGTGTTTACTATGTCCGCTATATGGATGACTTCCTCCTTCTGTGCAACACCCGCCACACATTACGAAAAGCGGTCAAACATCTTAACCAATGGTTTAACCACTTCGGTTTTACTCAACACCCAGACAAAACCTTTATCGGTAAAACCGCAAAAGGCTTTGATTGGCTTGGGCATCAATACAACTTAGCCGGGCACGTCGGCCCAGGCAAACGCGCCCTAAGCAATTTTGCAGCCAAACTACGCCAGCTTTATGAGCAAGCCCTGGCCAGACCCTATTTACGTAGCGGTCTAGCTGAGAGGGTGGTGCAGTATGTTCGCAATTGGTGGCGTATATTCGCTGCACAAGGCGTTAGTGCTGGCAGTATGCCTTGGCCCCCCATAACACACAAGGGCCAAGTCATCCGGAACTTGTGTACTATGTGGGAGGGGGGAGCTCAAAGTAACGACAGGACCCTGTACAAGCAGCCCTACGAACCGTCAGTAGCACACATTATTAAACCCAACGGATAAGATGTACTAGCCCCCGGCCCGTAGAACTTGTCGATTGCGTTCTTGTATGGGAGGTACACCATAAAGTGGGTGCCTCCGTCCGTCTTTTCGGTCCCGGTCGTAACGGCTGTATCGCCTTTTGTTTCTCTGACCAAGTATGAACCCGTGCCACCGAGACCGTATATGTCAGGCCGACTCCATATAAATGTATCATCCCAAATGTTGTCCACCTGATTGGGAAGCCCATGCTCTATTTGATGATATTGATAGTTGTTCCACCAAGTCTGGGGGGACGTGATCTGCGGCGCCAGCCTGTTCCACTCGATGCCACTGATCAAGCGGCCGCCTGTGTATGTGTCAGCGCAATAATTATCGGCGTCAAACGCCGTTAGTATGGCATAATCGTCCGGCAAGTGCTCATTACTCAACGTGTCGTACTCGTACTTCCCGTTAGCGGCTACGGCATCGGCTAGCGCGGGGCAATGTACGGTCACATCGAGCGTAGACAAGTAAAAACCGGTCTCGCATGCAGACACTTGGAAACTCATGGCTCTGAAACCGAAATCGTGGCTTTCGCCATAGAACGGGGATGTTGTGTACGCGTTAATGCTCAAATCTCTTCCGTGCGCTATGTCGCCGGTGGGTGCCCTCGTCCGCACTTCGAATCGCGCGACGCCTGATGAATCCGTGTTCGCTATCATGTTCGCGTGAACGGCCTCGTCCACATCCAGTGTTACCGGATGACCAACAACGCCGTTATCGTACCTATCGCGAACCAATACGTCTACGATATTGTAATCATCCGTCCCTTCCCCATATCTTCCATTATTCTTGACGACCGTGATGCTATCACTGTAGCCGAGATGCGCGGTGGTTGCGTCCCCCACGAAATTTACCGTCGTGCTAACAGTATGATTATCCCCGACGCTATCTGTGTATGACGCCGAGATGTCCGTAACTTCTGTTATTGCGTTGATTACATGTACTATAACCCGACCGCTCACGTCGGATGTGGCGGTAATACTGGAGCCGGGGGTCGTTGCGCCCAGATTGGGGCTGCTCAGGGTAGCCGTAGCTGAGGTTGTTTCGATAGTGACCGTTTCATCACCTTGAGGTATACCGTCCGGAGCGATGGTTACCATTACCTCTGCCTCATCG
>NZ_RXNV01000029.1 GCF_003966265.1 Shewanella atlantica
TAATGACACATCTATCACTCCACATTCTCCTGCTCAGGGGTGGCAGGAGGTATTAAATATGTGGATCAGTTTTCAATGCAAATTAAGGGGAAAGTGGATCAGTTTTGGATGCAAACTAACAGGCTTGGTGATTATTTTGATATCTGCAGCATGCTGGAAGTTATGGGGAGATCCTGAACTACTAGGAACATTGACTAATGAAGTGTTTATAATTTTATTACTATTCACTTTTATTACGCTCATAGCTGCCCGTCAATCTGGTATTCGCTTGGTTACCAATGCTGTAGCGAAAGCTATATAGCACTAATTCGATAGCAGCAAACTGTTTTAAATGAAGCAGATATAAATTTCAAGACAGTAAACACTACCCTATATAGCTCTCCTACACTTGGAGCTTATAAATGTTACCGGTTAACATGAGTTTTAGCCAAGAACAAAATCTCTTAGGTACCAGAGCTAGATTAGGTTTCAATCTGTCTTACCTGCTTCACTAACTTAGCCTTTTCTTCCTCCGTCATCTTTTCAAGCAAGCACAGCAACTCTGCTGTGCTTTCTGACTCACAGAAAAAATAAGCCACTGGCACACCTAATTCGTCAGCCATCGATTTTAGCGTAGCGTAGTCGGGTGTGTGCTTTCCCTTCTCATAATGGTTCATGCGTGCGCTTGCCGTACCAGGTTCCATTCCTAATTGAATGCCCAGTTGTTTTTGGCTGATGCCCGTCGCTTTTCTTGCCTGCTTAAGCCTAAGCGGCAGTGGATTGATCTGCTTTTCTGACACGAGTTCATTATTGTCTGATCCTAGATAACTTAGATTGTCTTAGTTTTTTCACTTAAGGTATACTAAGGAATCCTTAGCTTTTTGGGCCGCATTGTCAAGTTTTAACCCAATTCGATGAGGCCTGAACTGATAAAAGGGAAAATAGTTAGAGGATATTAATTATAAAAATGTCACGGAATGGCTCATTACACATTGAAATCATTAATAATTGGTAAAATCGTGACCCAATCAAAAATCCGTGTAAACGAAATACTTATTGGTATTTTGAAAATTACAACACTAACTGAATTTACTGCTATCGAACTAAAAAAAATGTTCATAGAGCAAGTACCTAATAGAAAAAACAAAGAAACAAGCCAACTAGTGCATAGAACACTGAACAAACTGTGCCGAATCGGCTTCCTAGAAAAGCACAGTGATGGCAAAAAGGTGTTATTTACTAAGACCCTAGCCTTTGATGATAGTCGTCTGTGCCCAAGTAAACCACAAAGTCAGACTTCGCAAGTGACCGAAGTTAAGTCCGAGGGTGCTCAATTGCAGAAACTCAAAGCCACACTCAACCAATATCAAATTGATCTGCTTGAACACATTGGAGAAGCTGAGGAATTTAAACGGCTATTTACCGAATATCCAGAAACTAAAGCAACCCTATATTCCCGCTATATGGAAGCGCGTAACTTAAGTTCATCAATCGTTGGTAAAATTAAGGCCATAGAAGCCTGTATAAACGCCCTTGAGGAGTTATGACATGAAACTCAGGTCATGGCAGCAAGCTTGCGTTTACAAAGCGCTTAGTCTCTATCAATCACAAAGTCACTTTATGTGCTTAGCGACTCCAGGAGCGGGTAAAACCGTCATGGCTGCAGAGCTATCGGCAAGACTCATCGAAATGGGAACTATTGATTTTGTTTTGTGCTTCTCACCATCATCTGAGGTCAATGAAAGCATCCGTTCTACTTTTTCTCGTCGATTACAAAAACGTTTTGACGGTTTAATAGGGTCAATAGGAAGTGTCTATACCTACCAATCGATGCCCTCTTTAACGCCCGATTTCTGGCAGCTTCTACATAGTCATAATGTTTTGGTTATTATGGATGAAGTGCACCATTTGAAAGGAGCTGAACTTAATGAGGCTAATGCTTGGGGAGAAGAGGTTCTCCTCAACATCCAAAATAAGGCTAGATATACATTGGCTCTTTCAGGCACCCCTTGGCGTTCAGATTCTGCGCCGATTGTTCTATCGCGATTTACGGAGCCCGACAATACCGTCCACTGTGATTTTATTTATGGCTTAAAACAGGCTATTGCCGATGGTGTATGCAGACAACCTCATATTACACTGATCGATAATGAAGAAATCAAATTAGATATTAATGAAGAATCTGAAACATTTACGTCTATAGCAGCTCTTTTGGAAGGCTCTAGTTACAGTTATCGAGCATTATTAAATAATCAGCACATCACGCACTACATGCTTAAACAAGGCGTTGGTAAACTAAAAGATATACGTAAAACTATTCCCCTTGCAGGCGGGCTTATTGTTGCTTCATCTATTAAGCACGCTAAACAGCTTTATCAAACGCTCATTGACGATTTTCAGCAAACGGCATGTATCGTTACGTCCAAATTGAAGCGCCCTTCACACACCATTAAAGCTTTCAGAGAAAGCGATATTCAATGGATAGTCAGTGTCGGTATGATCTCTGAAGGGACTGACATTCCAAGGCTTCAAGTTTGCTGTCATCTGAGCGGTATCAAAACTGAAATGCATTATCGACAAGTATTAGGACGAATACTAAGAGTCACTTCCGCTGAAGTTCAACAAGCTTGGTTATTCACCTTAGCTGAAGCTAGCCTTACTGAATTTGCATACCGTATCGGTCAAGATCTGCCCGAAATGCCAGTGGTTATTAATCAAAAAGAGCAACAACCAATAAATTTGGCATTACCAAATAACTCAAGCTCAACCGAAATTGACCATGACGAAAGTGCCAATCTGCAAATCTCAGATTTATCGCTATCAAGCAAACCGAGTATACAGTCACACCTATCTGATATTGAGCAAGAAAATCACTACAACTTAGCCTTGTTAGGCGGATACAAAGAACAAATAGTGAGGATGTTTGATGCTCATTAACTGAGTAGCTGAGCCAAGATTAATAAGTTTAGTTTTAAGGCATTCTCCAAACGACTAAATCCTCTCCTTCATTACTTCAAACTCAAGATATCATTGAGCGCCATCGGCTTAGTATACTTTGGACCTATTGTAAGCTGATCAACAGTTTGCATATCAGAGTTTATGCGTGAAGCACTTTCAACCTCTTTAAACTTCAAATTTTCAATGGGAATTTCGAACAGATTGGGTTGTTCAGGAAACAGCCTTGAGTAAGCTGATACTAGGTGGGTTTTAGATATCGTATTACTCTTTTGGTTTAATGCAAAAATTAACGCTTCTATTAATAATTCTTTTAATAAACGATTTTCCCCGTTACTTGCGGCAAATAAACGAGCAGAGAGATCTGGAGATGCAAAATCTGGCGGAAATGCAAGAGGCATACGATTAGCCAAACCCTTGATATAGCTGAGATAGTATTTTCTTTTAACTTTGTCGATGTAATGAAAATGAGTCAATTTTCGTCTACGAATAAGACGAGATTCCCATTGAGGATCTTCACAAATTTGCTCAGCCCATGGCATTCCTACAAAAGCTATCGGAACTTGAGCCTCCTCGCTTATGTATTTTAGAGAGTTACCAATAGCTTGACGCTCTTGCTTACTTTTATATTCGAGTATCTCTTGAAACTCATTGATAATAATCAGCTCAACCTTAGTGCGTTTTAAGGCATTGACTAACTTCTGCTCTAGATTTGTAGCAAAGCCCCGGCGCTTGTATTGACTAGTACCAAATAGCTCAAGATCATGAAGCATTTGAACTAGAGTACTATCTAGGTCACGTTTAGCAGATATACGAGTTACTAATATTGGCGTTTGTCTACAACTTAGTTGAGAGGCTAATGCCTTGTCCTTGTAATGGTCAATCAAAGCACTTTTCCCTGTTCCAGCTTCACCCGTAATCAAGATGCATTGCTGATCTTTCGAGATCAAACGTCGAGCTCTTAAACTGTCAAGCTCACCCATTATATCTTTCACATGATCGTGCTCTATATAACATAAGGAAAACTGTGTCGCTGTAGCCATTATATCCATACTTAAAACGCCTCTATGTCATCACTATTCCAATCAAAGGTGTCGATGCCATTGTTATCATTTTTAGGCGCCTTCGCAGATGGTAAAGCTTGTGAGGTATTCACTGGTACCGTTGAATGAGCTGTATTGCTGTCTATGCCTTGATATTTTGCTAACTTCTTCATTCCTTTTTGCTTTTGTTTATTCACCAGTGCTTGATTGACCATCTGTTCAATCTCTAACCGGCTCTTCGCAAGCGATACCGAGTCTTGAGAGTCGGTAACGTTTCTTCGGCGATTTTTAATATTGACCTTATGTTGGGTTAGCGTGAGACCAATGGTATAGCCATCGGGATCTTTAGCGGGTACTTTGAGGTAGCATTCTTGCTGTTCTAAATACACATAGATGTAGCTTAAATCGTGAGGATTAATTTTTATATCAGCTTTCAAACCACGCTTAGAGGCAACTGGCGTGTATTTTCGATACTCCAATAACTCTGGTGAATCGTACCGCAAGTGCAAAAACTGTATACCATCTTTTGAAATAGAACGTGTGTCTAAAACTCCTAGTTTGACGCACAGGAGTTCTTGATCGTCACCAGCATATTCAATCGGTGGATAAACTGACGCGCCTTCATACCACTTTGCAATTGGCACTCGTGTTTTTCGGTCATCTGCTTTTTGGTTATAAACCTCAATAATCCACTTGTGCAGTAATTCATTAAATAAACTAAAACTAATGGCAGCTTCTTTATCTGGTTGATAATCCCCTTTGGCGTCAATGCTTCTAAAGTTTTTTCCTGGCAGCGAATCTAAAAACTCTGTGTTTAATGTTCCAAAGAACCGCTCCACTTTGGGCTTTTTCCAAGGTTTGCCAACGGGATTGTAACTCGTGTTAATACCAAGCTCTTTACAAGCAGACTCTAACGAATCCCCCCAAAACTCAACCCCATTATCAACGACTAAGAGCTCAATTTTTCCATGGCAAGGCCAGTCAGCATTGATACTTGAAAAACTATTAATTACATCATCTTTACTCAGCATCGTATTAACTAATGCTGCTCGAATAGATAAATGACTAGGCTCATTAAAACTGACGTAAAAACCCACAACGCAACTACTGTAGCAATCCACGAGTGCGGTAATAGTTGGCCGACCAATCACGATCTGGTTATCTTCCATTAATACAGTGAAATCGAGTACCGTATGATCTATCTCTACTCGCTCCATGACACTGGTTGGCTCTGAAAATTTATCACCTAGCTTGTATTTTTTTTGGACATAGCTACGACCAAAACGCGCTAAGTCAACATCATAGGGTTCCAAACTTTTAATACGTGCATTAAAGCCTGTATAAGAAAGAGGGGTTATTTCCCCTGATACCAAACGACTATTTTCGACTTGAATTAGATCACAATAGTAACGGTAGGTAGTTGCGACACTTGGACGCTCTTTTCGCAAATACTTATCTTCTAATGCTTTATTAAAATAAAAATCACCGCTGCTATTTTTAAGGGCTCTATTACCTTTTTTACCATGGGAGGGAATAAGTGCAGTTATGCAGAAATTAGATTTCCTATATTTACTATACCAAGCTGCTATAGCACGCCACTTTGGCTTAGGTTCATTATCATAGGAGGTCAACTGTGCCAGTAGTGGATCTATATTCTTCTGGGTCCAGCCTCCATCTATACGTTTATCAATAAACCTGATGTAGTGCAAACGCTTTTTAGTTTCATATTGAATAGGTTGATCATACATCTCGAGAGATTTACTAGCATTAATACTAATCGAGAATTTGGCATCAGTTTTTACACTAAAAACCTCAGAATCGAACTCATCGATTTCATCCCTAAATAGGTCAGTATCTTCATCCATGGGCGATAGAGAGTTCAGTATCTAAACCAAAAGGAGTCGCATCTAAGTCAAACTGTATTAGCCCCTGTGATGCACCAATTAGAACCAGTTTATTAAGTTGCCCTTGGGTTAACTTGGATTCATCAAGTAACTCACGCACTGTCACGACACCAAGCTTACGTACCAATGACAATACCCATTCAATTTGAGTATTGTATTTTGAATCTCCAGAATAGCGGTGTAACAGTTTAAGGTTATTAAGGAGTGGGCCTTTATGCAGCTGTCGTTCCGTGATCAATCTGAGTACTATACCAAGCTCAACACAAGACTGCTGTTTATGCTTAAACCTGTGCTTTACCTCTGGATCACGAGCCTCTTTTGAATACTTAATCTCATAGTAGATCTGCTTACCATCTGCACTTGAGACCAGAAAATCGGGGGTATAAGGAAGGGACTTACCGTAATACTGGTAATAAAAACCAATAGGCTGTGCTTCAAAGGCAGACACCGACTTGCTGTATTCAAAATGAAAGCAAGCATCAAACTCTAATGAAGACTCTAGCGTTAACGAAGCACGATTCTTTAAACTAGCGAACTTAAAGAGGTTCTTCACGCGAGAATGCTTTATGTTTCTTTGATACATAAAAACACTCAGATGTAGTTAAATGACAAATAAACACTACACTATGTAAACTTACAGTTCAAATTATGCACACTTATTTGTCGTTATGCAGACTTATATGTAATTTATGCTGACTTATCCTTCAAACAACAAAGTCCTAGGTGTATTTAATTGGGGACGCTTAACCCGCCTTCATCGCAGCTTTCACATACACATCGAAGCGGTTTTTCTTGGTTGCTATGACCATGGAAGGCTTTACGCCATCTAGATCTTCGGCGTAATCGGGGCGCTTTACTACCACGCGCTTAGTGGCTAATGCCATGGCTGGCGCGAGAAGTCCGTCGGCATCGAGATCGGCACCAACCAGAGACTGGAATACGCGCATCTCTTTTTTTACCAATGCCGACTTCTCTCTATGGGGATACATGGGGTCTAAGTACACCACATCTACCTCCTCACCCAGCTCGATAACGGACTCGAGGCTCGAGCCATGTACCAGGGTCATGCGCTCGCGCATCCAATCGCCTATCTCTTCGCTTTCATAGGCGCGGCGCAAGCCGTCTTCGAGCAAAGCGGCAACCACAGGGTTTCGCTCCACCATAGTGACATTGCAGCCCAGGCTAGCTAAGACAAAGGCATCACGACCAAGGCCTGCGGTGCCATCGACAACACTGGGGTTCACCCCTTGCTTAAGACCCACGGCTTTGGCTATTGATTGCCCTCGCCCACCACCAAACTTACGGCGATGTGCCACGGCACCAGAGACAAAATCGACACTAATTCCCTTCAGTTTTGGCTCATCACGCTTATTGAGAATCAAAGTGTTATTCTCGAAAACCAGCTCAAAAGTGGCTGTTTTATCAAAAACGAGCCCCCAACGCTGGCAGATAGCCTCCAAAGAAGGGTATTGAGCATTAAAGAAGATGCCTATCGGCGGTAATGATTGCTTAACTTGGGTCACGTGGGCTCGTAATCAGACGGTTATCAGCCCATTATGCCAAAAGCACCGCCCGGTGAATACATCGGCTTACATCTTCCCTCCACCAGCCTTCACGTCATCAATGTGCAGAGTGCATTAACCACAATGGAAACTGTGCTAAAATAGCGCTAATTTGTTTTCTCTTCATTTTCACTGGATCTTTCATGCTAAGTTACCGCCACGGCTATCACGCCGGAAATTATGCCGATGTATTAAAGCACTCTGTTTTATTGCAGGTACTTAAACTAATGCATAAAAAGCCGACACCTTTCGCCTATATTGATACCCATGCAGGCGCGGGCGGTTATGCCCTAAGCGATGAATTCTCCCAGAAAACCGGAGAATACTTAGAGGGGGTCGCTAAGCTATGGGGAAAAGAGGATCTACCTGAGCCTTTAACTGAGTATATTGCTGATGTCACTCACTTCAACCAAGGTAAACCGGAGCTCTCTTTCTACCCTGGTTCACCCGCTTTTGTCGATATGAACAGCTATGAAAAAGAGCGCATGGTACTGCATGAGCTTCATGGTGCCGATCATGCTCAGCTTGAAGAGCAATTTTCCGGTGACAGATATATTCGCATTGTCAAAGACGATGGCTTAAAAGGGTTAATCGCAGCGGTTCCACCTCGTGAGCGACGCGGCGTTATCTTGGTAGACCCAAGCTACGAGATGAAAACCGATTACCAGGATGTGCCTAACGCGATTATAAAGGCCCATAAAAAGTTCGCCACGGGTGTATATATGCTCTGGTATCCGGTGGTTAACCGTGCCCAAACCGAAGGCATGTTGAAAATACTTGCCCAGAGTGGCATTAAAAATCAGCTGCGTATCGAACAGTCAGTAAGAGCCGATAGTGATGAGTTTGGTATGACCGCAGCAGGCCTTTGGATTATCAACCCTCCGTGGAAACTCGATGAGGCGGCAAAAGAGATATTAGATTACCTCTCACCACTACTGAATCAAGGCGGCGGTAAGGTCACGATGACATTAGAGGTCGGTGAATAAGCCTCTAGCTTGTGGCTAGTTACTCTGCATTCCAAAAAATGAGCCGGCTTTGCCGGCTCTTTTTATATATATTATCAATTCTTTATTCAAAATGGTTCGCATGGCGTGCCCTGATGAAAGATCATCTGCCAACGCCCCTGGCTTTTTCTCCATAGCGAGCTGCGTAGGGAGTAACGGGTGATAAACTCACCGGGTTTCTTCATCGTTGCCTTATAGACAAGCTGAGCAACATCGCAAGAGAGATGTCTCAATTCGAATGCGGAGGCTGAAAATTCGGGGCACTTCTCCCGGGGGAGCTGCTCTAACACCTCTTTCTTGCCGAAGCTTATTCCCGAACCGCCAAACTCGAGAAAATCGTCATGGATAAGCAGATCCAGATCCTGAATCGACACCCTCACATCGGCCTTAAGAAGATAAAGCTCCAGCTCAACAAGTTTTTTCTTCAAACTGGTGTGCATACACTCTCCTCCCTGCAAGACTGACCGCATAGATACGCGAAAATATCAATCGACAATTACTGCCTTAATAATAACTTAGCACAAAAAATTAGGTAATGAGTCGATTCTTAAACATAGATTCTATTTCCAGGAATATCCACTCCATCACAGGCCCGCAGGCTCTGTCACGCCGGTTTACCACCCCCATCTCAACCAGCAGAGGATCGGGAATATTTTCTGTCGACAGCTCAATGACCTCATCTGTGTACCACTCCGAATTAGCTAGGTGATCGGGCACCAATGCCCAACCGAGGCCTCTGATAACCAAGGCTGTGATGTAGTAGTAGCTGTCGATATACCAGTGATTAGCCGATAAAGCCTTAGCCTGATTGCTTCCGACTCGGTCGCGGATAACCAACTGACGATATTGGTTAAGGTCTGCAATTGTGGGGGACTCAATCTTAGATAGCGGATGCTTAGGCGACACGATCAATGAGTGATAAAACTGACCAATAGACATAAACTCTAACGAGTCAGAAAAAGACTTAACATAAAACAGTATCCCCATATCCGCCTTGCCCTCATCGACCCATTGAGCAATATCATCCTGAGAGCCATTTATTATGGTGAGCTTAAGCAAGGGAAACCGCTGAGCGACTCGCTCAATCAATGATTCGAACGTATTAATTGGCACGGCTTCATCCATAGCAATGGTTAACGCTATCTCCTCTCCGGTGGTCACCGTCAATGCCCTCGATTGCAGTCGCTGACACTGTTCGAGCACGGCCTGCGCCTCAACAAACATATCCTCGCCATGCTGAGTTAGGACTGGCAACTTGGCAGTTCTGTCAAATAACTCAAAACCGAGATCGGCCTCCAGATTCGAAATAGCGGTACTCACCCTTGACTGCGCACGGCCTAGTTTTCGTGCTGCCGCAGAAAATGATCCACACTTAACCGACAGCACAAACGCCTCTAACTGCGCCAGAGTCCAATTCATAACTTCTCCATTAACACACTAATCATATGAGACAACCATATGAGACAACCATCCGAAATTCGGATAGGTATCAACTTTAATCAATCCGCTTATGGAGAGTATCCTACGGGCCTCCGCTAAGTACCAGAAAATAAGTACCAAAAAAGATTATGCAAGCCAACATCCAGGATATAACCTCAGATCGCTCAATACAGCGCACCTTTTGGCGTTACGCTATCCCTTCGATAGCTGCCATGCTAGTGAGCGGGTTATACCAGATCATCGACGGTATGTTTATCGGACACTATCTGGGCTATCAGGGCTTGGCGGGCATCAATGTCGCCTGGCCCATTATCTATGTGATTGCTGGTGTGGGCTTAATGATTGGGATGGGCGCTGGCAGCCTCATCTCAGGCAGTCGCGGAAGAAGCTCGACAAGCCAGCGAGGCTCAATAGAGGCTGGCAACGCTGATAAAGGAGTAGCAAAAATCCTATACACGGCTATGGGTTTGTCCATAGGCTTTGGAGCTATTCTTTCATACCTGCTCTTTCTAAACGGCACCGACCTGCTGCTTGCTCAGGGCGCAGAAGATCAAGCCTTAGTATTAGCACAGCAGTATATCTCTGCTTTCGTATGGACCGCAGTGATCACTATTCTTGCATCCGCCCTGCCCATGTTGGTTCGTAACGATGAGAGTCCGAACATAGCGACGGCGCTGATGGTCACCGGAGCATGCATGAATATCGTACTAGACTACCTGCTCATCGTTAAATTCGACATGGGGCTGAAGGGAGCCGCGCTCGCAACCGTATCAGCGCAGCTGTCAGTTTGTGTTGGCGGCTTCGCCTATTTTCTTTCGACTAAAACTCAACTCAAGTTGTCCGAATATCGTCCAAGTTTTCATACCAAGCTGGCCGGAAGGATTCTGCTGCTGGGATCATCGAGTTTTGTTATGTATATCTACACCAGCTTTGTCTTTGCGCTACATAACCGTCTGTTTATGGAATATGGCACCTCCTTAACCGTTGCGGCCTTTACCATTGTCGGTTATCTGATGGTTCTCTACTACTTCATTGCAGAAGGCATTGGTGAAGGTATGCAACCTCCGGTCAGCTTCTTTTTAGGAGCGACACAGCCCCATAATATAAAGAAAATGGTGCTGTTGGCGGCAACGGTCTCACTCACCATAGGCATTAGCTGGACCGCGATACTTAACCTGTTCCCCGAAACCATGATTGGGTTATTTAACAGCGACGATCCAGAGCTGATACGGGAAACCATCACCGGCATTCACCTACATCTGTTTGGTATGTTTCTCGATGGGTTAGTGGTGTTAGCAATCATGTATTTTATGGCAGTAGATCAAGGCGGGAAATCGTTAGCCATCTCTTTGGGCAATATGCTTATCCAGCTGCCTTTCCTCTACATATTACCTAAATGGCTGGGAATATATGGTGTATGGATAGCAATGCCACTCTCTAATGTGGTGATGTTTATTATCGTTGCCCCTATGGTGTGGCGTCACATGAATGCGGCAACCTCGCATAAGCAGATAGCAAGTCTGGCCACTGCTTAAGCTACTCATGGTGAATAAGAGATTGAAGTGTGGCTATCCCTGCTTGCGATATCGCTCCAACAAGATCTTCACCCGTTTAACGTAGGCTTGAGTCTCTGAAGGTATTGGAGCGGGATCCTAAGGAATAAGATTATCACCTAAGCACTCAGCCACTAAAACGACTTACCCCGGCTTGCGGTATCGTTCGAGTAAGATCTTCACCCGTTTTACGTAGGCTTGAGTCTTTGAAGGTATTGGAGCGGGATCCTAAGGAAGGAGATTATCGCCTAAGCACTCAGCCACTAAAACGACTTACCCCGGCTTGCGGTATCGTTCGAGTAAGATCTTCACCCGTTTAACGTAGGCT
>NZ_RXNV01000002.1:0-579296 GCF_003966265.1 Shewanella atlantica
AAGTTGAGGTTAGTAAAGGCGCATTGGCAAGCTGCGATACAGTCACTACTGGATTTAGTCAGGGATCCACAAGCATGCTATTAAATTCGTGGGGATCCCACAGACTCTGACCCGAATTATTACCCGAATTATTACCCGAATTATTCATCATCACAGATTGCGGTAGCTTATTATCGGCTGCCAGGGCGAAACGCTCATCTATTCGCTCTTTGTTGAGCATGATATCCGAGCCCGGGAAGTGGTTGAGTAGCCACTGTCTGAAGCCATCTTTAAGTCACTTCTCGTAGAGAATGACATCTGAGTGTTAGTGGAACTAATATGGAATGTATATTGGGTTTTGCTAATTGACAGGGAATCAACTAAGACCTAGGCTAAAATCTAGCCACAATAATACAAGGATGTATTTATGCTTAGAATAATAGCTCTGTTAACTGCCATTTTGTTTCCTGCCTATGTACTTGCAAACGCCGATTTTCCTTCACATGTTGGAAAATCGCCATTTAGTTTTGACAAAACTAATATTCCTTCAAATACTTTTGTCGTCTCGGATAAAGGCCAAGACAATGATGTTTACCTTAAGCGAGATGACTCAAAAACATTTGATTATCAATTTAGTTTGAAAATAGATCGTTATGTTGGGGATATAACCAAGCTAAAAGAGAATAAGTTGATATCAGAGAAGTTCGTAATATCAATGCCGGTGTTTGATGTTGACAACGAATCAGCTTTGGAAGACTGCGATTATGACGGTGAGCCTGATCAGTTAACTCCCGAAATCGATGAGGTGTACTTTAACGGCGAGAAAATTGGAGTGTTATCGGGTTCTAATGAGTTATGGGTACAAAATAGATTCGAACTGGACATTTCTAAACTAAACCTTCCTACCTCTCAAGGTGAAGTTAGTGAAAACGTAGTCCAGATAAGAATTGATGCAGGCAATGAATTTGTGGAGCTCAGCTCTGGAAAAGTTGGCTGTCAGAAATGGGCGGTTGAAATTGATTATGTGACTCTGGAGTATGAAGTAGTAGACCCGGTTTTATTGATTGTCGGGCTTGGCGGTGATCCTACCGTCATGACAAATGTAAAGAGCGATTATGTAAGGTTAATGAATAATTTAGGTCTCCCATACCAAATTGTCTCTCATAACTCCTCAGCTCAAATTGATAGCTGTATAGCTGGGGGAACTCCATCTATTATTGAACATGGGCGAAACATTCGTAATGTAGCAGTTGAATTTTCAGATACATTAAAAACTAACAAATTTAATTTGATTGCCCACTCTAAAGGGGGACTTGATTCAAGGTGGTTTATCAATAATATTAATGCTGAGCCTTTACCTGTTTCAGCGGGGTTGATGGATAACAGTGTTGTGAAAAATACCTTGGCTGTTAATTCACTCGTTACTCATAGCACTCCTAATTATGGCACTGTGGTTGCGGATGCAATCGATTATAATCAAATATTCCATGAATTTGTAAATATCGCTGTGAAAGCTATTCTTACAGACATTTGTGACTTAAAAACGGATACGGCGACAGAATTTTCTAGACGCCATCAAATACCCAAAGGAATAAAATACCTCGCCATCGGTGCAAATATAGATGCTGATCTGGATGGTCGAGTTGACAGCGTGGAAAATCGGCACAATCAAATTCCTTCAACAATACTGTCGACGAAAACTTTTCTAAAGATTAGAGACGTTAAAGAATACATTGTTGAGGAAAAATATGCCGTTCTCTATTGGCCTCAACAAAATCCTCCCTTAACAATACCTGTCTACATCCCCGTGGCTAACGATGAACCACAACTTAATGACTCTCTAGTAAGCTTAAAAAGTGCTACGCCTGGTGGCGCAAAAAAAGCAATCATAACCGTTGGCAATCATGCTACGGTGCTTTATCCAAACCCTTATGGAGATATATGGACTGGGGCACAAGAGATTGTCAAAAAAGAAGCGTTAACTGGGATGCTGAAATGGAGTGTTGGCAATGAAAATCACTAATTATATATTGTTAGCAATATTGATTTTATTGCCTTTACTATCTGAAGCCGCGACGCCGTTGCAACAGTTGCGTATAAACAAAGACGCGACGGTGCTAAATGGCGAGTTCAGTACCTCATTTGATGTACCTAAAAGCGAAAGCATTACTGTGATCATTCCCAATGTTGAGGGCTTTCAAACCAGCGCTATTAGCCTTATTAGACCTGATAATGAAGTGATCACTGAAAATAATGCCGCTTTATATGGTGTCGATATAATAGAGTTCGCACCGGTAACCAGTGAAGAACATTTTATCGCGTTAACCAACAGTTGGATTGTTGAAATAACAGATGCCAAGGCGGGTCAATATACCATAAAAGGCTTGACCACATCCGCACAACCAAAAATACCGGTAAGCGTTCAGGTTAATGATTCGAATATATTGTTTCATTTAACGATAGGCGAGTCTTCAGTTAATCCAATGGTTAACCGCTTTATGCCGATTTCAGTTTTTTTAGCTGAAAGTGGATTTCCCCATACTCAAGGAAGGGTGACTATTGAGGTCTCGAAGGATGGAGTTATCCTTCAGCAAGTGACAACTCATGATGACGGTACCGCCTCGGACTATTCGGCGAATGATGGTTTGTACTCGACGTTATTTAAACCTTTATCCACGGGTATATATAATTTGTCTGTGCATATTACAGGAATCAATAGAAATGGAGAGAAATTTGAGGCTAGCGTTGCATCTAGGTTCAAAGTAAATATTGAAAATATCTACATCACCGACACATATTCTGAATATGTGTCAGATAAAGATGGTGATGGATATAGTGATGCGTTGATTTTAAACTTTGAAACAGGGGGAGAGTTTCCAGCTACCGGTCGTTTCACTTATAGCGTTACGTTGGGGCTTGGTGATGAAGGTAATTTAGTTCATTACGGCAGTATTGATGCGTCAGAAAAGAAAATTTATGCCAAAATTGATGGAAAAAAAATTCGGAGCTTTAATTACTCTGGAAAGTTTAAAATTAAAAATTTGGCAATCGAATATGGTGACCAGTATATTCAATGGAGTGGCTCGCGAGCTAATACCGCATTTTATGATAATGACTCTTGGGAACGTGATGATTTACTCTATCTAGGCAATGTGACTTTCGACCCCATCGACAGCGCAGATAATCGTTTCATTGATATGATAGACGTGTCCTTTAATGTTGATTCACTGCCGGCTGAAAAATTTGGATACTCTGCAATAGTCACTACGGTGAGCGGTGAACATGTCGGTGCCTACGGAGAACCAAGCATTGATTTAAGCCAAGGGATTAACACTGTAACATTTTCTATCCCAGCATCTGATTTTTCAAAACTACAATCAAATACAGCATTAAAGATAAAAAATTTATTGATGTACCCCCTGATAAAGGGGGGCAATGTCATATCGAAAAAGAATGTGGCCACCAGTTTGTCATATTCATGTTGGGATTTTTCAGGTTGCTCAGCGGCTGACAATGCGATTCCGGTTGCAGTAGACGATGAAGTTACTTCTCTTGGAAAGGCGATGTACATAAATGTTGCTCAAAATGACCTTGATGATGACGGTGATCTGCTCAAGGTCAATTCAGTCACTTCCGCTCAACATGGGGTCGCTGAAGTCGTGGGTAATGCCATTCAATATACACCAACGATAGATTTTGAAGGTGAAGATGTTTTCCAATATGAGCTAATTGACCTTCATCCAAAAAATAATATTTGGAAGGGCGGTTCAGCACTAGGTACGGTACGCGTATTAGTGAAACCCAACCATGAACCCGTCGCGAATGCAGATGCTTATCATGTTCCTGAAGGCATCACGACCTATTTTAAAGTCTTGGACAATGATTTAGACATAGATGGAGACGGATTATATATTTCATCTTACTCTGAGGCTATGCACGGAACCATTACCAATTATGGTAATCAATTGGGGTATACACCAGTTCAGGGCTATGTTGGTGCTGATAGCTTTACATATACAATTATGGACTTTGATGTTGCTACTAATGTGACTAAAGGTGGATCGGCGACTTCGCAGGTATCTATTGAGGTTGGAAATCTTATTAATGATGATCCTATTGCGATGAATGATAGCTATTCATTAACACCAGGCACCCAATCCACACTAGATGTATTGCAGAATGATTCGGATTTGGACAATGATTCTCTGAGAATAAGCGGTTACTCCTTACCCGCTAAAGGGACAATAGATGTTACCGATAAACTCATTACCTATAATGCCAATATTGATGCCAATGGCACTGATTCGTTCGCCTATTCTATTACGGACGGTAAAGGAGGGAGTGCGACTGCTATTGTTACGATTACCTTTGTTCTCGAAAATAATCCTGCTGTAGCCGTTAATGATAATGTTGAGGTACCAAAGAATACTTCACTAGCTATCAATGTTTTTAGTAATGATTACGACGTAGAGGGCGATAGTTACAGCATCGTCCGTTTCACCCAGCCTTTCAACGGTTCAGTCGTCAGAGGTTTAGGAGATGAGCTGATCTACACACCGGAGACTGACTTCATTGGAGATGAGGATTTTAGCTATACTATCCAAGACGTTCAGGGAAACCTTTCGACTGCCCTAGTGCACTTAACCGTTTTAAATGATGAACCACTCGTCATCGCTAATGACGACACAGTGAAATTGTTTATTAACACATCCGTTGAAATTGATGTGTTGAGTAACGATACTATCGAGTCTACGGGGTCGTTAAGCATTGCTAGCTTTTCACAGCCCGAAAATGGATTAGTAAATCTGTCAAATGGTAAGTTCACCTATATTCCTAACACTGATTTTCATGGTACAGATGAGTTTACTTATTCGATTACCGACAATTTGGGAAACTTGGATGTAGCTGCTGTATTTATCTCTGTCGACACAGTTAACTCTTCACCAACAGCCGTTAAGGATGTTGCATTTACACAGCTAAATGTTGGTGTGAGCATCGATGTGTTGTCAAATGACTATGATGTGGATAATGAATTTATTGAATTAATTAGTTTTGAGCAGGGACAATACGGTAGCACAGAGTTGTCTGGGAACAATATCGTCTATCAACCCAAAGATGATTTTGTTGGTGAGGATGCATTTACTTATCTAATTTCCGATCCATCAGGTGCGGAGTCGGAAGGATTTGTGACTGTAAGTGTCCTTGATAATAATGAAGCTCCTTTAGCCCAAGATGATTCTACTGAGGTGTACCAAGGTAGGAGCATTATTGTCGATGTCCTTTTGAATGATGTTGACCCAAATGATGATCTTTTGTTTATCACTTCAATTTCTGAGCCTTCAAATGGTAGTGCCGTAATTGAGAACAATAAAATAAAATATACGGCTCCTTTTTATTTTGAAGAAAATGTTGAGGTTATATATATAGTTTCAGATGGGAAATTGACCTCGTCAGCCAGTCTAATGATTTCGGTGCAGCCTACTGTCAACACTGCACCAAGTGTTGACATTGTGAATCCGGTAGATGAACAACGTTTTACATTTGGTTCTTTAATTCACCTTACCGGTAAAGCATGGGATGAAGAGGATGGCGAGCTAAGCGATAAAATTTCATGGGGTTCGAATATCGATGGAGAGTTAGGCGTAGGCGGGGAAAAAGATGTGTTACTGTCACCTGGCCAACATACAATAACAGCGACCATAATTGACAACCAGCAGAATACATCTTCCACGTCGGTGACTATTTTTATAGAGGAGTTATCCGGACAAACATATTCCAACAATACTGAATACAACATACCAGATAATAGAGGTTATGGTGTGACGTCGAACATTACAGTACCCGTTGATATATATTCAACAACCATCACTGTCACAGCTAGGATATCACATCCAATGTTAGCTGATATTGCGGTTCAATTAATATCACCAACAGGTAAGCATTATAATTTGGTGAACCCGGGCAAGTATATATTTAATGAGAATTGGCATATAGACTTAAGACAAGTTGAAACAGCTAAAGGCGTTTGGGCGCTCAAGATCAGCGATCAAAAAAGAGATAATATTGGCACATTAAAACAATGGAGGATTCAGTTTGATTAAGTTCAGGATATTGGAGGTGCTGTTCTCGCTGTTATTTGGTGCCGCACTGTTTTATTGTGCTGCACCCGCAGATAAAGGTAATTCTTTCTTCCCGATTTTATTAGAACTTAAGCCGCTCTTGATATGTTTTGGTATCTGGTTGGTGTTATCCGGTTTAATTGCATCACATTTTGTGTTGGCTAAATGGTCGTGGATGTTGTTTTTTGGGTTCATCGGTATGTTGATTGTAGTGAGTCTTTTCCCTATCAGAACAAGGTTATACTACCCTCCTCAAAAGGTGGTTACTGCGGCGACAGAATATTTGGACGGCAATAATTATCTATATACCGAGATTGAAGCAATCCGAAGGGAAAGAGAATTATTTGATCCTTTTAGGCCTCATTATTGGCGTTTTGTAGTGCGTGGCGAGAGGTTACCCAGTGAAATAAGGCCTGAGATTTTATTGGATCAAAGAAAGCTTGGGGATTTTTATGTGTATGTTAGAGAATCCTTCTGGGGAACTCTGGATATTAAAAGGGGGAGGCGTACGTGGGAGCCAGAATCTCTTTGGTGAATGAAAAAGCCGCAACTTCCTTAAAGGGAGTTGCGGCTTAGTATCTTTATCAGAGCAGGGCTAAGTACTAATACTGCGAGCTTAGTCAGCCCAGCTTAGTCGGCAATCAACTGATATTCATTGCGCAGAATATCGATGATCTCCTGCTTAGGGTTTTCGCTGATAGTCAGCTTCTCACCAATGATCTTCTCGGCAATGCCCACATAGGTGTTAGAGATATCCATCATGACCGATTGCGGTAGCTTGTTATCCGCTGCCAGGGCGAAACGCTCAGGCATGCGCTCTTTGTTAAGCAGGATATCTGAGTCCGGGAAGTGGTTGAGTAGCCACTGTCTGAAGCCCTCTTTAGACTTCTCGATTATCTGACCGTCGCGGTGAGCCGGACCATCCCAGATACGTGAGCTGTCTGGCGTACCCACTTCATCCATATAGATAAGCTTTTCTTTGCCATCGGCACCATTGACGTAGCCAAATTCAAACTTGGTATCGATGAAGATCTGATCTTGCTCGGCCAGTGCATCACTGATAACGGCGAAACCTTCTTTGAGTAGCTTCTCGTAGAGATCGATGTCTGAGTGGCTGTGGAAGTTAAAGCCTTCCAGATGACGTTCGATATCGGCTCGCGATACGTTAACATCGTCCGCTTCCGGTACGCCTTCGAGACCTGTCAGAACACCTTTAGTCGATGGTGTGATAAGCAGCTCGGGTAGCTTTTGATCTTTTTCTAACCCTTCAGGCAGGGTGATGCCACAAAACTCACGTTCGCCTTTAGTGTAAGCGCGCCACATTGAGCCGGTTATGTACTGTCTTGCAATCGCTTCAACCAAGACAGGTTGCGCTTTTTGTACTATCCAGACAAACGGGTGTGGCACATCGAGGATATGACTGTCGGCTAAGCCTTTCTCTTTAAACAGCTTAAACCAATGATTTGAGATGGCATTTAACGCCGCGCCTTTACCGGGAACACCGTTGAGGCCATCTTCACCTTGCCAGATACAATCGAAGGCAGAGATCCTGTCGCTGATCACCATGATGGCAAGTGGTGTATTAGCCGGGACGTCATAACCTTTGTCTTTAATCAGACGTGCGCTGTCTTGCTCTGTAAGCCAGTAAACGCTGCGAACTTTACCTGAATGAACGGCCTTATCTGTGCGGATAGGAAGATCATCATTAACTGCTAGAACTTTATTTGAGAGATTCATAGGGTACTATTTTTTTATTGGATGATTTCGGCGGGAATTGTAGCAGAACTTATATTTGCCAACACTATGTTAATCGGTGAATTGTCTGTTCTTATATGTGTCTAAACGGAGAGTTGAATGACGGATATTGCTGTCGAGCTTCATCAGAGCCGGTTCGTCATAGCGCTCACGCTTTTCACAGACTATCTTTACTGTGTAGAGCGATATCTGACGAGTCATAATTTGTTGATAATTGGCGGGATAGGGACGAGGGTTAAGCGTGTTCATCAGTTCTTTTTTATTGAGTTTGGTGCCAACACGTTGACAATTGAGTCATGATGACATCTGTTAAGTACCTTTTATTATTCATAACTTTATGTCTGGGAGTTTGCCCGGGCCTAAAGGTGTGGGCGGTCGTTAGTGAGCCTGACAGTTCATCGTCGCTGGTTTTTGTGACCAGCCCCTATGAGCCTTATGTTATCGACGATGAGGGCAGGGCGAGCGGTATATTTCCCGATATTATTCGTGCCGCTTTCAGAGGAAGTTATATTCGCCCCGAATTTGATTTTCTGCCTTGGTTGAGGGGGGAACATGAGGTTCAGGCCGGAAAGGCGTTTGCTACGTTCCCCTATCTGAAGACAAAAGCCCGAGTCGAGACTTTCGGGTTTTCGGGGCCGATTATCTATTTCTTTCCGAAATTTTTCTATAACCGTTCGCGTTTCCCCGATGGATTCGAGTGGCAGACACTGGCAGATTTCAAGGGATATAAAATCGGTGGCGTGCGGGGCTATTGGTATGAACAAGATTTTAAAGATGCCGGTTTAACCACGAGTTACGTCACCTCAGACAGGCAAAATATCGAGATGTTACGCATTAAACGTATCGATTTTACCCTTATTGATGAACTCGTCGGCTGGAACCTGATTAGAAGAACGGCACCGTCCTACCTCGGTACTTATGCAGTGGCTACTAAGGCCGAAAGTAGCGCCGCCTTTCATATTATGATCTCACCCGATTACCCTGAAGGAGATAAGTTCACCGAGCAGTTAAATATGGGGTTCAAGCGAATACAGCAAAACGGAGAATACCAGGAGATATTAGAGCGGTATCACGTTCCCGCCGACTACTCTGTTACTCAAACCTCAACAGGTCATTAATAGCTCACTAATTGTTAGACAATTGCTCTTAGAGAAAGACTGACTCTTCCTATTCACCTATGTATGAACGTATGATCTCATCAATTCTATGGCTCTGTTTCAGTTGTAACACTTGCTGGTCGACCTGCTCGATAAGCTTTTCGGGCACGGCGTCACTGAAAGAGAGGTGTATCGGATAGGGAGCGATAACCTTGGCGAAGTCGACTAAGGTAAAGTCATTGCGATTTAGCTCTGTGTCCCTGATGGTATAGAGGGCGCGGGTCTTCATGGCGACAAAGCCTATACCGCGGCCGGTTTCTACTGCCTTGAGTGCACTTTCGTGGCTGTTGACTTCAACTTTGAATATCAGGCCTGCCTTGATATATCTGTCGAGTCCGGGGTAGGTGAAGCCCTTAAGGGTAATGATGGTTTTGCCAAACAGATCATCAACTCGGTTGACGGTGAATGCCGAATCCTTTTTTGTAACCAGCACATGAGATACATCGAACAGTTTGTTTTTCGACAGACGTCTGTTTTGTGCCTCTTCACCATGAGTCGTTAGCCAGGCAGGTGAGCCATAGCTTATCCATCTGGGCGTATGCTGTGGCGCCATCATCAGGATGAAGCGCTTAAAAGGGTAGGTAAGAGTGGTGACTTCGACGTCGCTCTCTTTAAGTGATGCGTATACGATGTCACTAATGATCCCTTGATGAACCGGAACATTCTGATCCACTTTTTGATTAACTATCTGGAATGGTTCTGCTTGGTGGGATATGACCAGATAGGTTAGCTTATCAGCGCAACCTTGTTTGCTCGGTACTAAGCTTAATATGAGAAGCGTGAGCAGCAAAGGCCAGCTTGTTTTAAGGGACATAATAAGCCAATTCCTTTTATGGTTGTGTTCTTCATTCAGGGTTCAACCAGCGATCTGTCTATGCGATTCGTTCAAATGGATCGATTCTGTTGGCGTTAGATTTTTAATTGTATTACATGGGACTTATCGATTCACGGTTTAATTAGATGGCAGAAATAAAAAGGGCAACTGAGGTGCCCTTATTGCGATTGATATTACTGTCCAGCGTTGAAACATCTGTTCAAACATTCGGGCGTCAGGCTCAGCTCCCGCTCGCCTCGCTATGACGTTTGAGTAAGTTTTTGGTGATATCAGCTAACTCTAAATCCTGATCTTCCAGCAATACCAACAGGTGGTAGATGAGGTCGGAGGCTTCATCTATCAGCTCCGGCTTATCATTTGTCGCCGCGGCCAAGGCCGTTTCCAGCCCCTCTTCACCGACTTTTTGAGCGATACGCTTAGTACCTCTCTCAAACAGGTGGGCGGTGTAACTCGACTCTGGGTCTTGCCCTTTGCGCGAGGCGATTAACTGTGACAGGTTATCGATAAAGGTATGGGCATTACCGTCCGGCCAACAGCTTTCGGTCTGCAGGTGGCAAGTTGGGCCATTTGGGATCACCTGTACAAGCAGGCTATCGTTGTCGCAGTCTTTATCGATGGCGATAAGCTCAAGGGTATTGCCTGAGGTTTCGCCTTTGGTCCATAACCGCTCCTTGCTGCGGCTGAAGAAGGTGACGCTTTTTGTCTCTATGGTTTTGGCCAGAGCGGCCCTGTCCATATAGCCCAGCATAAGGACTTTCCCCGTGAGGTGGTTTTGTACCACTGCAGGGATCAGTCCCGCTTGTTTTTCCCAATCGAGTTGGCTGGATAGTTGTTCTGCAGTCACTGTCATTTCCGGTTTCCTATACTTTTCTCATGGGTGATAATTCACTCATGAGAAAGGTGTGATTTGGGTTAGCGCCTGATGGCGATATTATTTTCAAACAGGTAGCTTTTAAGTTCACCTATGTCGATGATGCCCTTATGAAACACGCTGGCAGCCAGCGCTGCATCGACTTTCGCGATGGCGAACACATCTTTAAAGTGTTCCATGGTGCCCGCACCGCCTGAGGCGATAAGGGGCACATCACAGATCTCGCGGACGATAGAGAGCTGCTTGAGGTCGTAGCCCTGACGCACGCCATCCTGGTTCATCACGTTGAGGACTATCTCACCACAGCCGCGCTTCTGAACCTCCTGGACCCAGTCCTGGGTGTACCATTGGGTATCTTTAGTCGCCGCCTCATCGCCGGTAAACTGCTTGACCTTATAGCTGTCGGTGTCTGAGTCGTAGTAGGAGTCGATACCTATGACAATACACTGGCGACCAAACTCGTCCTGCAGGCGTTCGATAAGGCTGGGGTCGGTCAGAGCCGGAGAGTTAACCGATATCTTATCGGCACCGAAGGCCAGTTTCTCCCGCGCCTGAGCGATGGTTTTTATTCCTCCGGCGACGCAGAAGGGGATATCGATACGCTCTGCAACCCGACTTACCCAAGATCTGTCTATTACCCTGTCATGGGCACTGGCGGTAATATCATAAAACACCAGCTCATCGGCACCCTCTTCGGCATATCTTGCGGCTAACGGCACGATATCACCGACAATTTCATGATTGCGAAATTGTACTCCTTTGACAACTTTGCCCCCTTTAACGTCCAGGCAGGGAACGATGCGTTTAGCTAGCATTGAGCTTCTCCTAACCTTGTCATGTGCGAAAACAGCGGGCATAGCATTATTGTGGATTTGGCCAGCATTGGATCGCCTCCTCGACGGTAAAGTTTTCGATTAACAGCGCTTTACCTATGATAATGCCATCGGCGCCGCTATCTCTGACCGCCGCCACATCATCGAGTGTGGCGATGCCGCCCGAGGCTTGCCAGTTAATCTCCGGGTAGGCCGTGACTATTTCTCGATACAAGTCAGTATTGGCACCTTTCAGGGTACCGTCGCGGCTGATATCAGTCACTAACGCGTGTTTCAGACCGTAGGGTTTAAAGGCGTCGACCAGAGATTCTAAGCTCTTGCCACCACCCGATTGCCAGCCCGATACCGCAACGATTTTTTCGCCCTGTTCGTTAATATTCACATCCAGAGCCAGACAGATTGCATCGGCGCCATACTTTTCAAACCAGCTCTGCACCAGGGCGGTCTCCTTAACGGCCAGAGAGCCGATAACCACACGTTTTACACCAATTTCCAGCAGCTCGGCGACCTGGGCTTCTGTGCGAATGCCGCCCCCCACCTGAATGTTGGCATTAAGACCGGAAACTAAGTCGGCGATTAAGCGGGTCTGACGAGCATTGGGATCTTTAGCACCGGTCAGGTCGACAATATGCAGCCAGTTAGCCCCTTGTGTCTCATAGGATTTGAGTTGAGACAGGGGAGAGAGGTCGAAGGTGGTCTTCTGAGCGTAATCGCCCTGATATAGACGTACCACCTGACCCTCGATGAGATCGATTGCTGGAATAATCATAACTTCGCCTCCTGAGTTGCAGCGTCAAGCTTTGTTTGGTCTAACGCTAAGAAATTGCTTAATATTTTTGAGCCGATAGCCGCGCTTTTTTCCGGGTGAAACTGTACGCCCATAAAGTTATCTTTGGCGATGGCGGCGCTGAACGTCTCTCCATATTCACAGCTTGCGATGGTGTACTCGCTCAGCGGTACCCGGAAGCTATGAACGAAGTAGAGATAGCTGCCAGCGGGGATGCCTACAAATAACGGATGCGTTGTGGGCGTGATCTGATTCCAGCCCATGTGGGGCAGAGGTTGCCCCTGGCTGTCCAGCTCCTCAACATCGGTCGGGATAAGGCCCAGACATTCACAGTCTACCTCTCGTCCGCCATGCTCTTTCGATACTTGGGTCATCATCTGCATGCCTAAGCAGACACCGAGCACAGGTTGGGTTAAGCCCTGAATTAATTCGACGAGTCGCTTGTCTTTCAACGAGGCCATTGCCGCACCGGCGGTGCCCACGCCGGGCAGTACCACACGGGTTGCAGCTTTTATCACTGTATGATCGTCGCTGACGAGGACATCACTGCAAATGCGCTCGAAGGCATAACGCACCGAACTTAAATTGGCACAACCTGTGTCTATGATAACGGTAGAACTGTCTGACTGATCCCTGTCTGCCTGGTTCATAAGACACCTTTACTCGAGGGCAGTAAATCGCCTTCAACCTTAACGGCCTGACGCAGGGTGCGACCTAAGACTTTATAGAGGCTTTCGACCTTGTGGTGATCGTTATCGCCCAGAGTCTTGAGGTGCAATGTGCAGCGCAGGCCGTCGGCGAAGGAGCGGAAGAAGTGGGGCACCATCTCGGTTGCCATCTCACCGACCATCTCACGCTCAAATTCGCCATCAAATTTGATGAAGGGGCGACCGGAGAGATCCAGCAGACATTCGGCGCTTGCTTCATCCATGGGGATGCTGAAGCCAAATCGGGCGATACCGCGCTTATCGCCGAGGGCCTCTCTAAGCGCTTCGCCGATCGCCAGCGCCGTATCTTCGACGCTGTGATGATCGTCTATCTCAAGATCGCCATCGACCTTCACGTCCATCTTGAAGCTACCGTGGGTGGAGATCTGATCCAGCATGTGATCGAAGAAGCCTATGCCTGTCGTTACCTTGCCTTTCTCTTGAGAGTCGAGATCGATAGTGACCCGAATGTCGGTTTCTTTGGTGGTTCTGACCACGGTTGCTGTGCGGTTGCGGTTGAGCAGTGTGTCGGCAATGGCATTCCAGTTGAAGCTCTCAGGATCATATTGCAGTCCCTGAATTCCCATGGCATCGGCGAGTCCCATGTCAGTTTCACGATCGCCAATCACGGCAGATTGAGTGAAGTCGACCTTACCGAGCGTCAGGTAATCTTTGACCAGACCCAGTTTAGGTTTGCGGCAACTGCAGTTTTCATCGTTAAAGTGTGGGCATATAAGTACGTCATCGAAAATAATCCCCTGACTGGTCAGGATCTGCATCATCATATCCTGGGGCGCATCGAAGTCATCTTTTGGAAAAGAGGGGGTACCTAAGCCATCTTGATTGCTCACCATCACCAGACGATAACCGGCATTTTGTAATTTCAGCAGGGCGGGGATCACATTGGGTTCGAAAACCAGTTTAGCCAGGCTGTCCACCTGCTTGTCGGTGACGGGCTCTTCGATGATGGTGCCATCGCGGTCGATAAATAATATTTTCTGCTTCATGAACTCTCTACCTTCAATTTGGTTAAATGCTTTTTGTTCTTGTCATTGAAAAAGTTATTGCCATAGCTATTGCGACAGTTGTTCGATGAGATAGTCGGTCTCTTCCTGGTTGCTAAAGCTGAAACGAATGCTGTTGCTCAGGCGTGGGTCTGCATAGGTTCTGGCTACCACGCCGGCTCGACTAAGCTTAGAGGCCGCGGCTTGGGGAACATTAAACTGGGCCAGTACAAAATTACCGTTTGCCGGTAATACCTTGGCCCCAAAATCACCCAAGGCATCGCTTAAGCGGGCGCCATTGGCCTTTAAATTGGCGACCTGTTCACGCATTAAGGCAACTCCACTATCGCTGAGCGCGGCGCACGCCATTTCTGATACCGGCAGGGGCACCGGATAGGGGGCTATTACGCGCATCACCATCTCACAGATCTGTGGGTTAGCCAGCATAAAGCCACAGCGGGCCCCGGCGAGAGCAAAAGCCTTAGACAGGGTACGAAGTACAACTAAGTTATCATATTTTTCAATAAGATCGGCGACGGAATAATCGGGACAAAATTCGATATAGGCCTCATCGACCACTACTAACCTGTCTGGCATGCTGGCTATTACAGCTTCGATGTCAGACTTCTCTATCACTGTGCCTGTGGGGTTATTAGGGTTACAGATAAACACCAGTTTTGCATCGCTGACCTGAGCCACTATCTCTGTGGGCAGCTGGTAGTTATCTGTCAGGCTTAGCGCATTGACGCCGACATTAAAGGTCTTGGCGCTGATGGCATACATGCCATAAGTGGGGCCAAAGCAGGCGATGGAATCGATGCCGGGAACACAAAAGGTGCGAATGAGCAGCTCTATCGCCTCATCGGCGCCGCGCCCTGCGATGATGCTGTCTGTAGCAACACCCGAGTAACGGCTATAGGCCGAGATAAGCTCAGGTGGCTGGCACTCAGGGTATCGATTGAGCTTGTCGAGTTCACTGTTATTAAAGGGCGATTCGTTGGCATTGATCCAGATATCGCCGCGCCCCCCAATACGTCTTGCAGATTGATAGGGTTGGAGTTCGAGTAGCTCAGGTCTGGCTAACCGCTGTGCCAGATTTAATTCTGTGGGATTTAATTGAGCTGGGTTTAATTGAGTAGGAGTATTCACTGTCATCTCAAACTCCTTTGGCATCGGGTGTTGCTGCAGAGCTCAGGCTGGCAATTCGAACGGCTACGGCATTTTTGTGCGCGTCCAGCTGCTCGGCCGCGGCGAGGGTCATAACGGTTTGGCTGAGTCCTACTAATCCCTCGGCGCTAAGCTCCTGTACGGTGAAACGGCGGCTAAAATCGGCCAGAGATAAACTGGATACCGCGCGGCTATAACCATAGGTTGGCAGCACGTGGTTAGTGCCACTGGCATAATCACCGACAGATTCTGGCGTATAGGCGCCTAAGAAGACAGAGCCGGCGGCGCGGATTTGCTTCAGAACTTCACGGGGATCCCCGGTTTGTATAATAAGGTGCTCGGGTCCATAGAGGTTTGATACCTTTGCGGCCTGGTCCATATTGTCGACAAGCAAGGTGCGACTGGACTCGAGTGCAACCTGAGCAATATCGACTCTCGGCAGTAGCTCCAGTTGGCGAGCTAGTGCCAGATTAACCTCGTCTGCCAGCTCCGCACTGTCCGTGACCAGCATTACCTGCGAGTCCGGACCGTGTTCCGCCTGTGACAGGAGATCGGCAGCAATAAACTCGGCATTGGCCTCATTGTCTGCTATCAATAGCACCTCAGATGGGCCTGCCGGCATATCTATGCTCACCACACAGCGACTGTCCTGAGAGACGATTCGCTTAGCTTCGGTGACGTAGCGGTTACCGGGACCAAAAATCTTATCGACGGCGGGAACGGTTTCGGTACCGAAGGCAAGGGCGGCAATGGCCTGGGCGCCGCCGACCTGAAATATCTCTGTGATACCACAGGCATTGGCTGCATAGACGATGGCGTCGTTGATAGGCGGCGGGCTGACCAGGACTCTTTGCTCACATCCGGCAATCTTGGCTGGCAGGGCCAACATGAGTACCGTTGAGATCAGCGGTGCGCTGCCACCGGGAATGTATAAGCCGACTTTTTCGATAGGCTCTGAGCGAAGTTCACAACGGATCCCTTTTTGAGTATCGACGCTCACAGGCTCAAACTTTTGCGCCTGGTGAAAGGTGTCGATATTGGTTATCGCCTGACTCACGGCGAGTTTAATCTCCTCATCGACTCGGGCACATGCCAGATTGATCTCTGCTTCAGATAGCTTTATCTCTTTGACGGCGGTGCCATCAAATCTTTGGCTGAAATCTTTGAGCGCCGCATCTTTACCTGTCTGTACTTCATTGACGATAGCGATCACATCTTGCTCCAGACTCGCGTCACCAACCAGAGGTGAGCGAGAAAGTGCCGCTTTGCGGTCGGTGTCACTTAATGATGCCCAATTGAGGATCTGCATTGTACTACCCCATCATCTTTTCGATTGGCATAACCAGGATGGAGCTTGCCCCTAACTTAGTCAGCTCTTCCATGGTGTCCCAGAACAGGTCTTCGCTGCTGACGGCGTGGATAGCCACACGGTTGGTATCGTCGTTGAGAGGCAGAACCGTTGGGTTTTCGGCGCCGGGAAGTAGAGCAACAATCTGCTCCAGTGTCTCTGTCGGTGCGTGTAGCAAGATGTACTTGCTCTCTTTAGCGCGCACCACACCATTGATACGGGATAAGATTTTATCGATCAGCGCTTGTTTAGCCGGTATTTGAGTCTCTGATGACTGGATGATGCAGGCGTTGGAGCGGTAGATAACCTCTGTTTCATATAAGCCATTGGCTTCTAATGTCGCACCGGTCGACACTAAGTCACAAATGGCATCGGCAAGACCCGCACGCGGAGCCACCTCTACCGAGCCCTTGAGCATACAGTCGTTGTAGGTGATCCCTTTGTTCTGCATGTAACGGCGAAGCAGGTTAGGGTAAGACGTTGCGATTCTCAGCCCTTCAAGGGAGGCGGCATCTTCATAGTTGAATTCGTTTGGGACGGCAAGAGATAGGCGGCAGGCACCGAAGTCTAGTTCGCGTAGCTTGATACAGCTAGAAGGCTTATCGAGTCTTTCGCGTTCTATCTGCTCCTCTTCGAGTACATTCTCTCCGATGATCCCCATGTCGACCACGCCATCCATGACAAGGCCCGGTATATCATCATCACGTACTCGAAGTAGATCGATAGGCATGTTGTCAGAGTGGGCAATAAGGCGTTGTTCGTTGATGTTAAATTTAACGCCGCAGCTCTTTAGCAGCTTCATAGACTCGATTGAAAGGCGACCCGACTTCTGAATGGCGATTCTTAATCTTTTGGATTCTGGCATCTTCTATTTCCTGTAAGTTGATTCAATATCTGTTTAATTTTTTAAATTGTTTTAGTTGGTACTTATAAATTCTTATAAAACTTCTTTAAAAACTTATTTAAAAACAATTTATTAGCCTAAAACGTAAAAACCCCCGGAATTCCTTCCAGGGGTTTTTGATATTCTTGAATCAACCGCCGGAAGGAAATAGTCCTTCGGCAGTGAGCTTCCGAAGGCTACCGCGTATGATGGTGGTGATGGATAGTGTTCGTAAGCTGTATCATGTTTGTGTCTCTTATCGTAAAAATCTAATATCTGAAAATTAAGCCTGTTGGCTAATATCTAAAAAGTAAGCTTATTCATTAAGCTCTGTATTTAAACTAATCATTTTCTGAATCGATTGCAACCCCTTATTTCGCCCTATGAATATTCTTCATCTATAGGATGTTTGCTCGTTTTTATTACCGTTGCTCATGCGTGTTGTTCACTTGTGCGTACAATCAGGTTTGGTCATATCTTCAGGGGGCTGTTGCTTGTCTGAACCGTGAATAAGATAGCGGTCGGATGTTGAATGGTTTGTTCTCACGGTATTTATAGCGGTTTTCAATTTGTTGGCGTTGATGAAATTCATCAGTCAAGGCTTAAATTTATTATATGTCGAGAATATTTTACTTAGTCTGACAAAACGATTTACGAGGTGTGTTCTTTAGGCGGGACAATTGTTGGGGTCACTTTTTAGCGGTCAGGAATCATTATGTGGCAAGCCGTTTTAGCTTCATTTGTGATGATTGGTGAGAGAAGTGCGAGAAAAAGTAAGGGAGGTGTGGTCACCTGCTTTGGAACATAACAGCCGATTGCGGGGCAAAAGGTGAGCAGGATATCTATAATCAGTTGAGGCAGAGTATTAACCCTTTGGGTTGATTTTTGCCCTTTCGATAGCAGGAGGTGGGGTTAATGATAAGGGGAGCTTTACCCCTATTGGCATTAGTGCTGGGACTAATCGTGATCTCTGATTCAGCAAATGGGGCTGAATCAATTTTTGATCTCTCCTTAGAAGAGCTCGGAGAGGTAAGTGTATCGGTATCTTCAAAAGTCGACTTGCCAATGAGCCTATCCCCTGCATCTGTGAGTGTGTTCGACCATCGACAGCTTTACCAATCAGGAATTCATCAACTTGCTGATCTAGCCGACATCACACCAGCCTACGCCAGCTATAGCATTTTTGGTGAGCGGGTACTTGAAACCCGAGGACAGAAGGCGGGGAGTTTCGAGAACAATAAACATCTGGTGCTACTCGATGGTATTCGGTTAAATCACGCCAGAGCCAATAAGGCGCCTATCGAAAATGAGCTGCCGCTTTGGGCTATGGACAAACTACAAATATTACGCGGCCCTGCCTCGGCTCTGTACGGTCAAAGTGCATTTTATGGTGTAGTGAGCGTAGACTCGATGTTTTCTGAGACCGATGATCTGTCCGGTGAAGTGACCTACAGTCCTCAAAACGAGGGAGCGAGGTTGAATCTGATGGGGAACCTTCATACCGCTCTGGGACATTCATATCTGGTTTATTCTCAATTTGATAAAGAGAGCAATAATGCCTTCGTGGGACCGGAATTCAGTATTTACCAGCAATATTATGACGTTCAAGATGCTAACTTTGTCTATGCAAGACAGTACTTTAACCATGATCACTTAGGCGCATTTAGTCTCGGCTACATTGAGCTGGAGAGGCAAAGTGGTCTCGGGGAGCATTGGGTTGGAGATTTTTCAACGCCCGAAAATAATATCCTCTGGAGCACAGAAGTTATCTATCTTCAGTGGAATAAAAAGTGGAACGCACGATGGAATAGTTCACTGAAGTGGGTCAATAATAATTCAGTCGAACAGGGAACGGCGACTAACTCTAACCGGGAGCAGGCAATCGATGGCGAGCCAATTACATTTAATCAATATCGTGTCGATGTTAGATCTCAGTTAATTGAGGCTGAGTTGAGCTGGCAGATGGGAGAGCGAGAGTCCCTGATTGCGGGGTTATCGGTTGAGCAACGTCAGGACTTAGGTGGCTTTTTTGTCGCTGATCTTAGTGTCGACCAGCTTGCGGGCAATGGCAGCCATCGAGCGGATAGTGAGAGAGCGAAGTCTGATAAAGTATTGTATCAAGGGGCATACCTACAATATTACTCCCTGCTGTCATTCTGGGAGAACTTACACCTCACGGCCGGATTACGCTATGACAAGGGAGAATATCTTGATGATGATTTCTCTCAGTGGTCGCCGCGTATTGCCTTGGTGAAACAGTTCAATCCAAACTGGACCGCGAAGGCCTCATACAGCTCGGCCTTTCGATCGCCCGGACTGAAAGAGTATCTGTTAAATGCCGAGACCAAGGGCTACATTGCAGATCATGCGTTATCTGTAGACATTGCCTTAGGGAAAGTTTCTGAATCGCTAAATGCCGAGACCTTTGAGTCCACAGAGCTCTCATTCGTGTATCAAGATTCGCCTGTGATTGTGAAACTTAATGGGTTTTATAATCAAACTAAAAATGCACTCGATGGCCAAACCATAATGTTTATCGATAAACAAGGAGACCTGGTCAGTAAGAATAGCTTTTCAAATTCGTCGCAGGACTATTCGGTCTATGGCGCCGAAATTGAACTCGAGTGGCGATTATCGCCACTTTGGCACCTTACGGGTTTTATCAGTCAGGCGTTTAGCTACGATGATTCAAAGCTGGCGACCATGGATGTGGCGAAGTTCAAGAGTAACTTGTCACTTACCGGTGATCTGTCTTGGGCTACTCTAAACTTTAATCAAAGGTATCATGGTGATATCGATGGCGATGTAGATAATATCTCTACATTTGACACCACACTATCCGATCAGAGATCCGCATTGAATTGGTATATTAAGGTGGCGAACCTGTTCAATGAACAAAATTACTATCCTGTGAATGGGGCGGTGGGGAACCCAATGCCGGAAAGAACCTTTGAATTTGGTTTAGCCTATAAATTTAAATAGTATTATAGGCTTGATTCAGAGGTTGGCATTAGCGTCTAGTGCTAAAGGCTTGCTGGGAAGCTCATTTTGAATTGTGCGCCGGTTTGGCTGTCGATGCACTGAATATCCCCATTGAGTTTTTGAGTGACTAAGTTATAGCAGATATGCATACCAAGTCCGCTGCCGCCGCCACTTCGGTTGGTGGTAAAAAATGGGTCAAATACCTTCTCCTGTTCCTCCTTTTTGATCCCTTTGCCATTATCTGAATAATCGATGTTGAGTATCTCCTTTTCCTGCATAACCTTAATGCGGATCTTTCCGTTTTCTCGGTCGCCAAATCCATGAATGACAGAGTTGATAATCAGGTTGGTAAAAATTTGCGCCAATGCACCAGGTTCTCCTGTAAAAGTGAGCGACTCATCACACTCAATCTCAACCAGGTGATGCTTTTGCTTTAGTTTATGATGCAGGTTCTGGCAGATCTCCGTCAGGTACTCGTGAAAATTTATGGTGCGTGTCTCCTCGTGACTTTGATCTACAGATACTTGCTTAAAGCTCTGTATCAGGCTGCTGGCCCGTGCCAGGTTTCTGCTGATTAAGTCTCCTCCCAGCTGAATATCGCTTAGCATGTTTTCCAAATCCTCTTCAGAAACATTGCCTTGGTCATATTGCTGCTTGAAATGAGTAACGACTTCGTTGAGGTGACTGGAGGAGGTGATGCACACCCCTATCGGTGTATTAATCTCGTGGGCAATACCTGCAACCAGCCCACCGAGTGCTGCCATTTTTTCTGATTTAACGAGTTGATTTTGTGTACTCACTAACCTGGTATTCGTCTCCTCTAATAGGTTATTTTTTTCGGATAGCTGTAGGTTTATGCGCTTTTTTATCACGAAGCCTCTATAGATTAATACCAGTGAAATAATGACCGACAACATCAGGGCTATCGAGACATATAATGCGGTCATCTGTGTCTTAATTCGGCTGTTCTGCTTCTCTAGGGTATCGGTTTTTTGCTTGAGGGAGAGAGCGTGCTCCTCTATGTTTTTCCGGGATTCAGACAGTTGTGACTGCTGTTCAAGCAATAGTTGTTTGTTACGGTCGATCTGCGTCGATAGACGGGTTATTTCAACCGACTTACCTGCTAAGTCGGCCTGTTTTTCGCTAAGCATCCTATTGTTATTGTTTAACCTTTCTTTACTCTTCGATAAATTTGATTTGAGTAACTCAAAGTCAGTTTCTAACTGTTTGTTAGCCCTGAGTTGTTGTTGAATATGCGATTCCTGCTGGGCGATTAACTGCTTTTGATTTAATTGCTGTTTGGAGAGAGTGTCTAGTTTTTGTTGTTTTTCGATGACGTATGCTTCTAACTCACTGAGTCGTTTACGGTTACTCTCCTGGCTGGCTTCCATCTCCTTGACCATTGAGGCTATTTCTATTTCTGTTCCACCTAGGATGACAATATCTTTGGATGCTGTCAGCTGGTGGTAAATCAGGTTATAGCGGTTAATTTCAAACCCTATAGTCTTACCTTTATTGATGAAGTTAATGCCGAGTAGTTGTTTCTCTATTGCGTTATCGGCGATAACAAGCACCGGTCTGCTCTTGATAAATGAGTTGATCACACTTAATTGAGGTTCAAATTTTTTAGTGACCAGAACGATATCAATATTGCTTAAGTTATTGATGTTTCTTGTCGGTATCACTTCGATAGATAGGCTGCGAATAGACTGTTTCTCAAGTGTTTTAAGTACGTTTAGCAACACCTTGTCGTCACCGTAGTAAGCGAGCTTTAGGGATTGTTTATCTCCTTCATTTGGCCATCTTATATACTTTATGAAATTATAGATGTAAGCAGTTTTGATCTGCTGTGGAGAGAGCTCAGCCGAATGGCCCGGCTGAGGAGCGATAAACAAAAGTGTCAGGCTTATAAGGGCGATATATACATATTTTGAATCTGGCATGATATGAGTCGATGCTGTGCATTCCCGTTTGAGCTATCTATGACTGGGTACCTATCTATTAGGAGTAGCTATCTATGATCTGGTACATAGTTTGTTATAAATGGTTTCGTATCATTCTTTTCTTATAAATAGTTTGTCTCAATGGCTTGTATGAATGTTTTTGGTAAACAAGCTGTCTAAAAGCCGAAGCACAATAAAGTCTATTAGATAAAGAATAGGAGATATCACACTGATTTCCACCCATTCAGCAGGTGGCTGAACTACTGTGTCAAATTAGATGAGTCATCTGCTTCTTTGCCCATGAAAGTTTGCCCATGGGTGTTTGTCGATGAAAGTTTGCTGTCACCCACCTCTACAGTTCTGTGGCTAAGGCTTTGGTTCGATGACGCCTTCGAGCTGACTAAAGTGTTTCCACAGGTAAGAACTGATATCTATAAAGCCTTTCTATTACCAATCGGTATAACTATAAGTGCTATAGGATAGAAAGGCGGTACTTGTGTGAATAACAAATTAGCTCAACATGTGCTGGAAAAGGATCAGGGAGGCAATGCCACTTAACACAACCCAGATTAGGTTAAAGCGCAGACTAACTAAAGTACAGACTATGGCTGCACCTATGGTGGTCGCATAAACCTCATCGGTTAGACCTTAGATAATTAGGTTGCTATGATTCAAATCTATTTGAGCGAAATCGATTCGCAAGTAAATTTGCAAGTAAGGTTGGCTTGGAACAGGTTATGAATCATTAAGTCTTCAGTGGTGGCTAGTGAATGAGGCGCTCTATGTGGCGTGAGTGTTCCGTACTTTTACTTGTGTGGGAATGATTGTTTAGATGTGTACCATTTTGAGGTTGAATCTCTTCTTGCAAAAATTCTTGCGCAATTATTTTTGAGTGGTTAAGCTTGTCTCAAGTTAAATAATCAGGAGTAATCATGAAAAAAATCATTACATCAGACAAAGCCCCCGAAGCCATTGGTCCTTATTCACATGGTAATGCCTACGGAAACCTCATTTTCACTTCTGGCCAGTTACCTATATGTAAGAAAGAAGGTGGTGTTGTCGAAGGGGGAATTTCGGCGCAATCTCGTCAATCTCTGGAAAACCTGAAATCTGTTCTTGAGGCCGGAGGAGGGGATATGGAAACGGTACTGAAGACCACATGTTATCTTTCGGATATTCAAGATTTCGCCGCATTCAATCAGGTGTATCAGGAGTTTTTCGAACATGACTGCCCGGCACGCAGCTGTTTTGCGGTGAAAGACTTGCCTCTTGGTGTCAAAGTTGAAATTGAAGCTATCGCATTTGCTAGATAATGTTCTACATATCAGATAGTTAAAGTAATCTAACAGTGAGGGAGTCCTTTGAAACATCAATGGCAGCAATACCAAGCAATTCTTAATGCCGTCGTTAAGCCCGCATTAGGCTGTACCGAGCCAATTTGTGCGGCCTACGCCTCAGCGGTTGCGGCAGCAATGCTGGCGTCAAAGCCGGAGAGTATCTCTGTTCATGTTTCCGATAATCTGTACAAAAATTCCATGGGCGTTTTTGTTCCGGGCACAGGGAAAATAGGACTCGCTATCGCTGCTGCTGTCGGTGCAATCGGCGGTGACTCTGATGCAGGCCTTGAAGTGCTGGCATCAATTACACCTGACCAGGTGGAGCGGGCGCAATTGATGATAGACGATGGTCACGTTTCGGTGAACAGAACTCAAACAGATGAATTTATTTACTGTTATGTTAAGGCACGCTGTGGTGACGATGTTGTGACAGTCAAGATCTCTGGTGGTCATACGCAAGTGATCGAAAAAACGTTAAATGGTGAGCTTGTGTTTACCAAAGAGGTTAGTGCTTCTGCATCGACGGCGGGGGTTTGCGATGGTGTCGAAATCAGCATTGCCGGAATTTATGATTACGCCACTCAGGTTAACTTTGAAGATATCAAATTTATCCTGGATGCGTCAGAACTTAATACTAAGTTATCTGCCGAAGGACTGGCCAATGAGTATGGTTTACAAGTTGGCAGAACCATAGATAAAAGTATTCAGGATGGCTTTATGTCTTCGGATTTTGCCAATAATATCCTTATGCATACTGCGGCAGCATCTGATGCAAGAATGGGAGGAGCAAGCCTTCCGGCTATGAGTAATTACGGTAGTGGCAATCAAGGGATAGCGGCAACATTACCCGTAGTTATGACGGCAAAACACTATCAAGCCAGTGATGAGTTGCTCGCAAGGGCATTGATCATGAGCCATCTTGGGGCTATCTATATTAAGTCTCATTATCCACCCTTGTCGGCATTTTGTGGTAACACAGTGACAAGTGCTGCGGCGGCAATGGCTATGGTATACCTTGCCGGTGGCAGTTATCAGCAATCATGCTTCGCGATTCAAAATGTCATGAGTGATTGCTCTGGCATGGTGTGTGATGGGGCTAAGTCAACTTGTGCAATGAAGGTCAAGACCTCAACTGGAAGCGCGGTTAATGCATTTATGTTGGCGATTCAAAGTACTGCAGCTCAAGATCAGGGGATCGTCGCTGAAGATGTTGAGCACACAATCCGCAATATTGGTCAGTTGGTTACCTTAGGTATGAGTAACACAGACACCACAATCATTGATATAATGTCAGCTTGAGTATCGATTGAAACGTCATATTACTGAGTGGCGTTTTTTTGAAGGGAGATCGTGAGTGCGACAATTAACGATAGGCGATCATGCCATATTGAAAGCTTGTGAAAACATTATCGATGGCATCGCCGCCATGTATGGTGAGCATACCGAGGTATTGTTACATAGTCTGGATGCAAACAATCCATCTATCACTAAGATTGCCAATGGTCATATCACGGGTCGAACTGTAGGAGCACCTATCACTAACCTTGCGTTGATGAAGCTAAATGAAGGGCAAGATGTTTCTGACTCATATATGACCCGGAGTCCGGATGGTAAAACATTAAGGTCCATCACCATAGTGATCCGTAATGAAGAGCAAGATGCTATCGGTTTACTCTGTATCAACTCAGATCTCGACGCGCCGTTTCAGTCTGTTATGCGAACCTTGTTACCGGGTCTTGCCCCCAAAGTCGATTCAGGCTTTACACCGGAAACCTTCGCCAGAAGCAATGATGAGATGATGCTGAGTTCAATCGAGAGCGTGCGAACTCAGGTGATGGCTGATGATACCCTCTCGCCGTCGAAGAAAAATCGAGAGATAGTTATCCGGCTCAATGATCTGGGCATCTTCGATCTTAAAGACAGTGCTCAGATCGCTGCCAAGGGCTTAGATATCTCTATACACACTATCTATCGCTATCTACGAGAGTTGAAGACCGCATAATTACGTTTTACTGATCCTACGAGTCTATGTTCTTATAGACTCATTGTTTCGATTTCAGTGCAGAAACCTCTCCTCTATGAGCTGGCATATCTATCGATACTAGCTCTGGTGTACCTTTGTTCTTGATAAATCTGATAACGAGACTTGAAGCACTATGATAATCAGGGATAATAGCCGGGCTATTATTTTTTGACTTACCCGCCTGAGAAAACGACGCCTTGACTAACACAACGACAAGCAGATTAACAAAAGAGATCGCACTGGCGTTCGGAAGCGATGGCATGCTTGCCCGCCACATTCAAGGCTATAGCGCACGTGATGTGCAGATTCAGATGGCCGAAGCCGTTTGTGATGCCATCGTTAACAAGAGCGACCTGGTGGTTGAAGCGGGCACGGGGGTAGGTAAAACATTTGCCTATCTTATTCCAGCATTGCTCAGTGGCAAGCAGGTGATTATCAGCACCGGCAGTAAAAACCTCCAGGAACAGCTGTTTTATAAAGATTTGCCCAGTTTACTCTCCATGTTGGAGATATCCCCTAAGGTCGCATTATTGAAAGGACGCAATAACTACTTGTGTCAGGATTTGATGGAGAAGCAGCTTAATGGTTGTGATTCATTAGATCCCAAAGTGTTAGATGACCTGTTACGCATCAATCAATGGGCGGGGCAGACCAGTGACGGCGATCTTGGCGGCTTAACCTCGATTTCTGAAAATGCCGATGTGTTGCCGCTTATTGCCAGCAGTCGAGAAAAGTGTACCGGCAAACGATGCGACCACTACGAGGCGTGCTTCACCCGTAAGGCAAGAAGTCGAGCTATGGATGCCAAGGTTATCGTGGTCAACCATCATCTGTTTTTTGCCGACAGGGTGTTGAAAGAGACGGGGTTTGCCGAGCTGCTACCCGACTCCGATGTGGTGGTATTCGATGAGGCACACTTGCTCAGTGATATTGCAGTGACCTATTTCGGTCAACAAACCTCCACACGAAGTCTGACCGACCTGCTTAATCATATTATTGAGGTATACCGCGGAGAGTTGAGAGACTCGCCGCAGATAGAAGCCCTAACGTCACGCTGCATTACTCAGTTAAACGATTGGCATCAACAGATGTTTGATCGCTATGATTCTGATTGGCGTCACTTGATGGGGGACAGGGAACTGGCTGCCAGTTCATGGGGGCTATTGAAAGAACTTCAGTTGCTCGAGACCCTGTTACAATCGCATGTGGGACGGAGTGAAGAGCTGGATGATGGCCTTGAAAAACTTAACGGGTTCATCAGTAAGTTAACCGTATTTTTTCAATGTGAAAATAATCAGGCCGCATACAGTGTCGAGTACGGCCACAGATATCTGACTTTGCGTATTGCCCCGATCAATGTCGCTCGTGAGTGTGAGAAGCTATTCGATGCCCAGACCAGCTGGGTGTTTACCTCTGCAACCCTGCAGATAAACAGAGATCTGACTCTGTTTACCAAGGGGCTCGGGATCACAAAAGCCAGGCAGCTGATCTTAGAGAGTCCCTTCGATTACCCAAATAATGCGCTTCTGTGTGTGCCAAGGCATCTTTCTAAGGTGAGCAATCAAGGCGCAGCGGTCAAAGAGTTAGTCGATATCGCATCTCAGGCTATCAATGCTGCGCAGGGACGTACCTTCATCCTGTTTACCAGTCATCGTATGATGAATGCCTGTGCGAGCGTACTGCAAAGCCGGGTTGCCTATCCCCTGTTAGTACAGGGGCAGGGGAGCAAACAGAGTCTGCTCAAAAAATTTCGTCAACTCGGTAATGGCGTGCTACTCGGAACCGGCGCTTTCTGGGAGGGGGTCGATGTGCGGGGCAAACTCCTGAGCTGTGTGATCATAGATAAACTGCCCTTTGTATCGCCTGATGACACGCTTTATCAGGCCAGAGCCGATAGTATCTCCCGTGAGGGGAAAGATCCCTTCTCGACTATCTCATTGCCCCAGGCGGTGATATCACTCAATCAGGGAATGGGTCGATTGATACGTGACGAGAAAGACAAAGGGGTATTGATCCTCTGTGATAACCGTATCGTTAACCGTGCATACGGTCAGGCCTTCCTGAACTCGCTGCCGCCCATGGCAAGAACCCGGGATATGGGCAGGGTGGTGAATTTCTTGAAACAGATAAAATAGACACATAAGGAAATAGACCTTGAAGGTTTTAGTGACAGGCAGTGCCGGCAGAGTCGGGCGCGCCATCTATATCCAGTTGATGCAGCAGCATCATGTGGTCGGTATCGATACAACGCCGTGTTCAACGGCCGATTTTGTTGGCGATATCCGTGATGTTGACCTACTCAACAAGGCGTTAGATGGCGTCGATGTTATTGTGCACTGCGCGGCGCTACATGCCCCTCATGTGGGATTACTGACGGATAGCGAATTTGAAGATATCAATGTGAAAGCGACTGAGTTGCTGGCGTTAGAGGGGCTGAAACACGGAATTAAGCAGTTCATCTTTACCAGCACCACGGCCCTCTATGGACACGCCTCAACGCCAACCGGCACTGCCGGGTGGGTTAATGAACAAGTAAAGCCACAGCCTAAAACGGTTTATCACAGATCTAAGATAGAAGCGGAGCTGTTACTGGAGAAGATCTCTCATCTGTTTAACCTACCGCTGACGGTACTGCAGATGTCCCGTTGCTTTCCCGAGAGAGCCGATCTGATGGCCGTTTACCGGTTAAGTCGTGGCATAGACTTTCGTGATGTCGCCAGTGCTCATGCTTGCGCGATAGACAAGCGTCTGCCCGGTTTCAGACGTTATATCATCTCCGGCCGGACGCCATTCGATCCATCCATGTGTGAACGTCTCTATCTCGATGCCGGGACAGTGATAAGAGAGACTGTGCCCACTCTTGCTCAGGAGTTTATGCAACGTGGGTGGCGCTTACCTGATTCTCTCGACAGGGTGTATGATTCGACACTTGCGCAAAAAGAGCTGGATTGGCAGCCCAAATATGGCTTCGAGGCAGTGCTCAATATGCTCGATAGTGAACTGCCTGAGGTGCTGCCTGTACCAGGTGTTCGTTACTAGCAGCAGTGCAATTTATTATTCTGCGGTGTTAAGGCAATCACAGTGATTTAATAGTAATCGTTATTATCATGGTATTGAGCAAGGCCAATCATAGAAATGCTTGGTAGCATCATTAATCTAGTTCAAATTGAGATCATTGGAGGAAGAACATTTTGATTAAAAGTGCTGTATTGTCTGACTGTCGAGATTATAGGTACTCTCTATGGAGAACCTGGGACGAAGATAAGCCATATGCTTTATTCATTGGCCTTAACCCTTCTACTGCTGATGAAGTTGAGGATGACCCAACTATTAGAAGGTGTGTCAATTTTGCTCGTGATTGGGGCTATGGTGGGTTATGTATGGCTAATCTATTTGCCTTTAGAGCAACTGAGCCCAATGTAATGAAATCTGCTCCAGATCCTATTGGTGAAGCTAATGACACATGGCTTGTACAATTAGCTGATGGTGCAGGTGTTGTGATTGCTGCTTGGGGAAATGATGGTACTTTTTTAGGGCGGTCTAGAACAGTACTTGAATTAATCGATGGTGTTAAGTGTTTAAAATTGAACAAGTCTGGTGAACCTGCACACCCACTGTATCAGCCAAAAAACTCAAAGCCGATTGAACTCGTGAGATCATAAGAGGGGGGGGGCATGGATAACTTTAAATCGTCAGTGATGACGGGAGAGATAGCCTCAGCGATGAAGCTATGCTCATACGTGAAATGGTTTAAGGTCATACTGGCTGTAGTCGTTTCCATTGCGTATCTGGTAGGGAGTGCTTGGCTTGCGGAGATCCTGATAGTAGCGGTTGTTACCTCATTAATTTTACCACTAGGTTTCTTTGATGTTTTTATTCAAAAACTGCTGGAATACAACACGCAACTCCTTGAGGAGCGCATACATTTGAATACCAATGAGCCGAATGTTCACTTAAATAGCAAAATTCGCTGACAGAGGTTTTTGAACGCTCTCGATTTCGGCTGAAAGGTGAAGTCTGAGGAAGAGAGCGAAAACTTGACTGCTCTTGTTGTTGCTCAGTCGCCTGATGATATGTAATACAGAATCGAACCCGCGATACATAATAATCCGATAATAATTGCCAAAATCAGGCCGAGATCTATGTGCTCCATGCTATCCCTTAACGATCCTTGTTAATGATGCGGAAAGTATAGCAGTGGCAGTAACTTAATGGTAACGACAATTATCATGGTATTGGCGTAACTCGTTTCTGCCCCTTTCCTTGTTAGAGCGTTTGCTTATTCATATCCTGTTCATTGAAATTTGACATACATTTACTCATGTTACTGGTGATACACCATAGCACCATCACAGGGGGCATTTCCGTTAATGCTTGGTTATAGATGCATGCCTATTTTAAGAGAGGGTTACAATTTTCCGTATCTTTTCCAAAATTAGTTAGCCATATTACAGACCACAGCAACTCAATATTTTATTACTAAAACCCTTAGTAAATATGTCCTAGTTTTAACTCAAACTGTCGCTATTAATACTGATTTTTAAAGCCCATCGACTGCATAATTTCTGTTTCAAGGGATTCCATTTTTTCCGCTTCCTCATCCTCGATATGGTCATAACCTAATAGATGTGGTGAGCCATGTACAACCATATGCGCCCAACGGGCTTTAAGTTCTTTACGCAGTTCCCCGGCCTCCTTTTAACCACTTGCTTGCTAATTATGATGTCACCCAACAAATTTATCTCAATACCTTCCAGTACCTCAAACGGGAAGGACAGGACGTTGGTTGGCTGATCTATGCTGCGGTATTTGTAGTTAAGGTGGTGGATCTCTTCTTCGTCAACCAGACGAATGGTTACTTTAGCGTCTGGCTTAAACAAAGAAACAGTGGATGTAAGCCAGTACTGAAAATCTGCCGTTACTGGCAGATTTTCAGTACTTTCGACAACAATTTGCAGGTCTAATTCAATACTCATCTATTCATCTATTCATCTTCTTTGCGTGTTTTTCCATATTTCACTTGGTGTAGAGACAACAATAAGAGTCATCTCTTTTTCAATACTTGGATAGCTGCTGTCGCAATACATATCAGAATGAGATGCAATTTAAATTTTCAGTTAAAACTCAAGACTAAAGTGCTATCTTGCTTTATTGGTTATTGTGTCATTTAGCTGCTTTGGAGTCTTACCAGTAAAGTCTATCCAAGCATTGGTGCCTAATAGTTCAGCGCCTTTAACACTTGGCTCATCGTAACGCATTACAAAGTTCTTCGGTCCATGAGCATAAGCAACTGATACACCATACCTTGCATCTAAAAACCCACCGTGTGGTACCAAGCCAGGATAACTAATACGCAAGCCGTTACCATTGAGTCCGACTATGCCAATGCTCAGTTTCGCGATAACATTATCCGGCAATACAAAAAACCATGTCCATGGTCCGCCAGACAGCAATGTGGCCACTTCGTCTATACCCATGCCACTGTCATCGCTATTCACATGGAGTTTGCCATATTTCTTGTTGGCGAAAGTCATAATATCCGCCGTCAAAGTGCGCAAATCATAAACTTTCGGATAGGGTTCTCCACCAACTTCTGAGCTTGATACAAAACCGCCACGGTGTGCTTCGGGTTTGCGGCCAGCAAGCTCAATTTGCTCGAGTAACTCCCCTCGGTGCAAAGCAAAAATATCTAACAGCATCGTTTTTTCATCTGCATTTAACGGTCGGCTGTTTGATACTTTCAGGATAGGCAATGCTGTTTCAGGCAAAGGTAAGCGGCTTACTCGTACGCCAATAGATCTAAGTACTTTGTTGACTGCTTTTACGCCATGGGTCGCATTCCTACCATCGCTGTATGAAAGCTTTATTGTTTCCTGGGGGTTATCTTGTTGTGCAAAACTGACCTCAGGAAGCACTATCAACAAAAAAGATAGCAATAATTTGGGCAACATTTTCATTGAAACACTCCAATATGGTGACAAAGCAAAGATATTCAACTTGGCAGCTATGATTTGAATTTTCACGGTTTATATAATTAGTGCCAGAATCACACCTGAAGATAACCATGAGTCAGCCAAGCTGAACGTCTTTATCTGAGAATCGAACTTAATCGAGTAGCTTAGGAGTTTTGCCTGTTAGGTCTATCCATGAATTAGTACCCAATAGCTCGGCACCTTCTACGCTTGGCTCTTCATAACGCATGACAAAGTTTTTCGGTCCATGGGCATAAGCAACAACTAAACCATACTCAGGATCGAGGAAACCACCATGTGGTACTAATCCAGGATAACTGATGCGCCATGCCTGGCCGTCAATACTCACATGACCCAAGGTTAGTTTACCAATAACATTATCCGGTAATAAGAAGAACCAGGTCCATGGCCCACCTGACACAATTGTCATTACCTCATCAATACCCATGCCACTATCATCGCTGTTGACATGAAGCTTGCCAAATTTTTCTTGCAGAAAAGCGATAACTTCGGCCGTCATTGCGTTCATATCGTAGACTTTCGGATAAGGTGCCATTCCGTCCTCACCTGTTGTAAGAAATCCGCCTCGATGAGCTTCAGGCTTACGACCGGCCTTGCTAATTTGGTCTAATAACTGTCCTCGATGTAAAGAAAAATGGGATATTAGTTTTGTGCTTTCCTCTTGAGTAATGGCTCTTGTTTTAGATGCTTCGAGTATTGGGGTTGCTTCTTCCGGCAATGGCAAGGTACTGACTCTAACCCCAACGGTATGCAATACGGCATTAACATTGTCTACGCCTTTCGTAGCCGTTCGGCCGTCACTATATGAAAGTGTTAATTGACCTTCTGTTTCAGCTGGAGTGGCAATTACACTTGTTGCTGATAGTGCTAAAACACCTGATAACAATAATAAACTTAATTCTTTTTTCATGGGTTGGTGCTCCTCATGTGTCTGAATGATGAAATAATTTACAACTTCAGTTTAGTAAGAGTTGCTACTTAGAAAAACCTGATCACAGTGAACTGACTATCTACCAAGAGTAAACAATGAGTTCTTATGTCAGTAGAAAAGGTTGAAAGTGGAAACATTAAATGGTGACTATGGGGGCGTCCAGTGTATTAGCCACGGCTATTAAATCGGCGCCATATTTCGATGGAGTTGTGAAAGCCAGTCTGTCGCTCCCCAGCTTCTTTGATAATTTTGATAGCGAAAAACAGATGCTAAAACATGAAGAGCTAGATGAACAGCTCAGGGATGCAATCAGTCACTTAAATAATTTAAAGTAAAGACAGTTACCAAGGCTAGCCAGTTGAACAAACGCTAACCTTATAGATCGAGTGTAATGCAAATAAGAAAAGTCAGTACGGTTTAGCGGCCTATTTCGAAAAATACGCTACGAGATAATCTATAAAGGAGCGAACTTTTTGTGATTGCTCTTTATGATAAGGATAAATGGCATAAAGAGCGTGTTTTTCGGCTTCCCATGCAGGTAATAACTTGGTGAGCTCTCCTGATTTTATTTCTTTATCTACAAATATCTCTGGCGTAAGCACGATGCCAAGTCCAGCTAAAGTGGCTTGTTTTAAAGCTAAACCATTATTAACCGCATATGATCCAGGCGACAAATCTATTGCTTTGATTTTATCCTGCTGGCGAAACACCCAATGTCTAGGTGATGATGATAAGCTATAGATAAGACAGTTATGTGAAACTAGGTCATCTGGAGTCACTAGCTTATCCGCATGCTGGATATATTCTGGCGATGCGCACAGAACCCGTTTCAACTCTAATAGCTTTCGGGATTTAAGGCTGGAGTTTTTTAGTTCTCCACCACCTCTAATTGCAACATCTAAGCCTTGCTCAACCAGATCCACATATTGATCACTTAGGGTGAGCTCGACAGATATTTCCGGATGTAGGCGCATAAACTCACATATGGCAGGGTTTATTTGTAATATTCCCATCGACATGGGGACGCTAACTTTAATCAATCCTCTAAGGTAATGAGATGACTCTATTATCGATAGGTCTGCATTTGTTAGTTCATCTAAGATATTACTTATATGGTTGTAATATCTTTGCCCACTTTCAGTAATGTGCATTTTTCTGGTGGTGCGGTTAATCAGTGGAGTTTTAAGGTAATCCTCGAGTTCATTGATATTCTTGCTTATCGCAGCTTTTGACAAGCCCAAGTCTTCGGCAGCAGCCTTAAAACTGCCTAACTCGATGACACGTCTGAATACGGTGATAGCGCGTAACTTGTCCATCAATTTCCTTTGAATTTAAAAATAGTTCACCCTCAGTAAATTATCATATCACTAAACCTATGTTTATCCACTAAAACAAGGCGGATATATTTGTCGTCAGTTACAAACACCAGCCTAGTGTAATGAAATTAACACTGGCATACCGTTAAGGAAAAGCTAATGAAAAAGATACTCGCATTCTCAGGTAGTAATCATAGCCAATCGATTCACAATGTGTTGATTCAATCACTGGCGGAAAAGGCCAAAATTGCACAGGTAACAACTCTTGACCTGACAGAGTTTGAGTTACCTATGTACGGCATTGATGTCGAATCTGAAGGTATGCCTGCTATGGCTATTAAGCTGAAAGAAGTCATGAGTGAGCATGATGCATTAATTATTGCCTCCCCTGAACACAACGGTTCGATGCCAGCATTTTTAAAAAATGTCATCGACTGGCTCTCTCGTATTGCAGAACCAGGTCAGTCTTTCTTTGGCAGCAGTAAAAAGCCTGTTCTATTGGTTAGCGCATCTCCGGGCGAAAATGGGGGAGCAACAAACTTGAAAAACATGGCTGAACTGATGCCTTGGTGGGGTGGTGATGTTAAAGGCATCTATAGCCTGGGGAATTATCAAGACCAAGTTCAAAGCGGAGAGTTTAACGCTGAGACACATGAAGAATTAAAAGCGCTAATGACCTCCTTTGAAAAATCGTTACAGGAGAAATCTGATGAAAGTTGATATCGGTATTAACGAGCAAGACCGCATTGAAATCGCTCAAGGGCTAAAACTGCTCCTAGCGGATTCCTACACCTTGTATCTGCAAACACATAATTTTCATTGGAATGTAACTGGGCCACAGTTTCGCGAGTTACACCTGATGTTTGAAGAACATTACACTGAACTGGCTACGGCGGTTGATGAAATAGCCGAACGGATTAGAACTTTGGGGGAAATAGCTCCAGGTACGTACAAGGTGTTTTCTGAACTCAGCTCGATCTCTGAGGTGGAAGGGGTCCCAGCTGCAAAAGAGATGATAGAGATTTTAGTACGTTCTCATGAGCAAGTCGTCAAAACCAGTCGAGAAGTGTTAAAGCTAGCGCAAGAAGCTGAAGATGAGTCAACAGCATCCTTGGTATCTGACCGAATGCGTGAGCATGAAAAGACAGCTTGGATGTTACGTTCTACGCTTTAGGTCCAATCACACGGTTTCAATGTTAGCGGTGCCGCATTTCGACGAAAGCTAATACCGCTAACAAATTTTCCAGATTATAAGGAGCAATTCATGGCCGTTTTAGATAAAGGGGTATGGTATCCGAATAAAGATGTACACGAACTATCGCACGAAGACAGCTTTCATCTTCCAGAAGCGCTTCAAGCAGGACGATATCACTTATATATGTCACTTGCCTGCCCCTTTGCCCATCGCCCTTATCTGGTGATCAGTTACCTAGGTTTGCAACATGCGATTACTGTTTCTTCAGTTGCTGCAAAACGTTATTCCGATGGCTGGGTATTTGACGATGAAAATCCAGATGAAGTCAATCGAATACAGAGTTTGGTTTCGTTATATCAAAAAGCAAACCCCACTTACTCAGGAAGAGTCACAGTGCCAGTTCTTTGGGATAAAGAGCAAAATATAATCGTAGGTGATGACTCATCCTCTATGGCGATGGACTTAGCAACTAAGTGGTTGCCTTTAGCGACAAATCAGGTTGAACTCGCCCCAAAATATCTAAGAGAAGAGATCGCGTTTTTTAATGATTGGCTGCATCAACACGTTAACAGAAAGGTCTACCATGTGGGTTTCGCTCCAGATCAGGCTAGCTATGACACTGCCAGTGAAGTGTTATTTTCTGCTTTAGAGCAACTTAATACTCGCCTAAGTAAGTCTCGCTATTTGCTCGGAGACGAGATCACTTTATCCGACCTATTTTTAATCCCTACGCTAGTTCGTTTCGAAGCCGTTTACGAAGTGCATTTTAAGGCAAATAAGAAGCAGCTTAAATCATTTGAACACCTGTATAAGTACATGCTGGATTTACTTCGCATTTCTAGTATCAGAAAAACGATCGATATCGATTATATGAAGCTCCATTATTATTTTTCTCATAAGCACATTAATCCGACAGGCATAGTCCCCGCAGGCCCTGAAATACCTTGGTAATTTGACGTTTCGTCGTGTGCATTTAAATTGAATTATTTTGAATAGGAAATAGTTATGCAAAAAAAACTTAGAGTGGATTTTTTCCACGATGTGATCTGTGGCTGGTGTTATGTGTTGTCACCTCGCTTGCGCCAACTCGCATCTGAACTGGATTTGGATGTTCATCATCATGCCTTTGCTTTATCCGCATCCAAAGAGGAAATGGTTGCTAAGTTTGGCGGTTCTATGACGCAAGCTAAAAAAATCATTTTAGGTCACTGGGAACAATGTGCACTTGCGGATGATCAAAAGCGTGTCAATGTCGAGGGTATGCGAAAGCAGAGTTTCGAATATCCAACATCCTTACCCGGTTTGCTCGCTTGTAAAGCCGCTAAGATACAGGGAGGTGAACAAAAATATTGGGATTATTTTGATGCCGTACAGCATGCTCACATGAGTGAAAATCGTAACATTGCGGACATGGATGTGCTTGCTGATATTGCTGCTGATTTAGGACTGGATAAAAACACATTTCAACAAGACTATAAGTCTCAAGAAGTGCTGGAAGAGGTCAATCAAGACAGGCAATTGGCTCAACAATTGAGTATACAATCGGTGCCCTCGCTGGTGATAAATGAACAATGGTTAATATCGGGAGCACAACCTTTGGATGAGTTGCGTCAGCAATTAAAACAAATGCAAGAAAGTTATAATTGAAGCTACAATTAACTAAGTCATTAAGGGATTAAAGTCGGTAAGTGTTGTAGGATTATAAATCATAATAGAGAGAAAACTATGAAATGTTATGTGATTACAAATTACAGTGTCGATCAAAACAAATTAGATGAGTATTTAGAGTATACGAAAAAAGCGACAGAGATAACGACTAAGTTTGGGGGACGCTTACTTGTGGCTTCACAAGAAAATCAAGTTGTTGAAGGCCACCCTGAAAATATAATCGCCGTCATTGAGTTTGACTCCAAAGAACAAGCTCAAATGTGGTACACATCAGAGGAGTATACTGCGATTAAGGACTTAAGAACGAAAGTGACTATAGCGGGATGGTTGATTTTTTCTGATGAGTTTAAACTTTAATAAAAAAGCAGGTGACATAGTTAATTTCAGCTCTATTAATAAGTTGAATATCAGATTTTATATTATGCAAACTTATTATCATTTTCTGAGTGTTAAACTACGCCTTTAATTATTTTAAGTTAGTTGGTGTTTGGTTTGTTTGCATGTGTTTTATTTGTCTGATTTGTATTTAAACTCAACGAGTTGATTTCAGTATGTGAGATGAGCAATTTTACATAGTAACATCACGTTAATTACATAAGACATTCTTCGTCACAAGTTTGTAATGAACATGTGTCTGTTTAAACTTGCTGCTTTATTATTTGATTGCTGTAAGTGCAGCTAACAAAATAATAATGGTGTGTAATGATGAATATAAAGAAAATGTCTTTATTAGCGTGGGCAATCGCCGGTTCGCTTAGTCTAAGTGCATGTGGTGGTGACGATGGAACTAATGGAGTTGATGGTGCTGATGGTATTACCGGTCTTCCTGGTACTCCAGGTCTTTCTGCTGGTGATTTTTCTTCTACAGTAGAAAATGCCGCTGATTTAATGATGACTCTTGAACCAGCGGATATTGTCGTAACCGGTTCAGAGCCTTTCAGAGTGAGGTTTTCGGCAAAGGCAAAGAACAGCAAAGGTGAAATGGTTCCCTATCTCGGCTTGGATAAAATCTCGCTTCTTGTGATGAATCAAGCGGAGAATATTACGGATACAGGGGCTCCCTATCTTTGGTACAACCATGCAATGACAAATGACTCTGGTTATTACATGTATTGCACCCTTGACGGTAAAGCGACGGGCTATGGCGGTGCAGAAGTTGAGGCTTGTACGTTAACCGAGGATACAGAAAATCTTGGTACCTATTTCGGCAGTTGGGAACACGACGGCAATGCGCCCATTGTACTTGCCGATGGTGATGCCAATAATCTGCACCGGGTCATTATCCGCTCCTATCATGTGGCCAACGCCCAGGGCGTAGACCTAAGTGCAAGTGGCAATATCATGTCTACGCCATTTGACTTTATTCCTGCAACCGGTGAGTTTGCCACATCTGTTAAGGATACGGTGTCCAATGAAGCCTGTATTCAATGCCACGGTGAATTGGAAGGCTTTACCGAAGATGATTCACGTATAGGCAATATAAAAAGACATCATAATTTTCAAAATGTTGAAAGTTGCGTCGTCTGTCATAATCCTGCACTTGGTGGAGGACAAAATAATCGTGAAAAAGGTTTCAACGCCAACTTCGCGCCCATGGTGCACACCATTCATGCTGGTCATCATATCGAAGGAGACTTAACCGGCCAAGCGAAGGAAAAATTTGGTGAAATAGGCTTCCCAAGCAAGCTTTCTGAGTGTACGACCTGCCACGAAGGAACGACGAGTTGGAATGACAATATCTATGCCGAAGCCTGTGTGGGTTGTCACGTCACCGTAAACTTCGAGACCGGAGAAGGTCACTCTGAGTTTAATCTGGCTCAGGCCGATGATAGCCAGTGTACCTCTTGCCATGGTGTTGACAACTTAAGCCCAATGAAAGCTCATAGCGTAGGTGTTAGCAAGATGGTTTCCCAGTCTGTTGAGGCTGCTTTAAATTCGGTTACTTATACAGAAGGTGTTAGTGATGATTTAACAGTAACGCTGGATGTGAAGTTCAATGGTTTGCCTGTTGTCGATGGATTCGACTTCGGTGACTTTGCCGTATATTCAAGTGTAAATGTCGGTATTGTCGACGCAAATGGCACTGTCACTAAAAAATCCGCTGTTGATTTTGCAGGTGCCAAAGCGGTAGCAGGTAAGATTACGGCAAGCTTGACCGGTGATTTAAATTTTGAAAAACAGAGTATTTACCTGGCTTCTCGTTTATCGCTTTGTGCTGATAAGACTGGTGAGCTGGCTGATTGTGCCAAAGCTGATTTATCTCCTCTTCCCGTTACGATGCAGACTGCTTACTGGAATCTTGCCAAAGCTGATGGTAGCGATGCTAATGTAGCTCGATTCAGTCAAACTAAGCGTATAACGGCAGATGAAGCTAAGTGTAATACCTGTCATGACTCACTGGCCTACGTCGAACATGCCGGTGCCCTTGAGTTTGACCAGTGCATGAATTGCCATAACGAAACTTGGGCAGGCTCTTATCACCCTGATGTAGAACAAAAACAGATCGATGAGGTTGGAAATACTGTAGTCGATACCGACGGTAAGCCAATCTTCGTCGCCGTAGAAGGTCTACATTACTATACTCGTGATCTGTTTGCTGTGGCGCATCGTTTCCATAGCGGTCAATGGGACGACAATAGAGGCTTCCCTCCTGTTCATCGAAATACTGATAACGGGCTCGAAGGCTTCCCAGCTATTGAAACCCAGTGTGCAGCATGCCACAAGGATGGTGTGAAGCTATTTGCCGCCGATGGTGGCCTGACTTCAGGCAAACGTGCACTGGCTGTCACAGACGACAACCCATTCGCTGCCAGAGTCACTGTCGATAAGTTTATCTCGCCTGTGGCGGAGGCCTGTCGTACTTGTCATGCTCACTCGGATGAAGCTGCTTATGCTCACTTCATAAGCAATGGAGCAACCGTGATAGAAGATGGAGCAACTACGGCTAACTTGCCTGTTGAGTCTTGTGCTACCTGTCATGCTGAAGGCAAAACCTATGGCATAGATAAGGTACATGCAGGAGGCGCACACTAAGTGCTAGTAGTAATGAGTTTACCCTGCAAGGACTCATAACTCTTCTGCAATTATTTTGGGGGATCCAAGGTCCCCCTTTTATATTTTTAAATTTATACTCAGAGTCGAAATTGAATGATAACTTTAATTTAATCCGGACGAATAGCAGGTTGGATTACTACGTGAGATTGTTTTTAACGAAGATCAATGAAAGTGAGTACATAATTTACTTAGTCATAAATATTGATTTAACAAAGTGATATCAGAGATTTGATTATTGGCATTGTACTCGCCATATCTATTTCGTAATAAATCAACAGTTCATATTAATGAGAAAAAATGGCAAATTTAAATAAACTGGATTTTTTTGCACTTACTGTTCTGGTTGAACTCTATGAACATAAAAGTGGCCTCGTCGCCGCGAAACGTCTTAATACTAATCAATCAAAAGTTAGTCGAGTATTAGGCTGTTTGCGAAATGAACTTGAGGATGAGCTGTTTATTCGAAATCAATACTGTATGGAGCCGACTAGACGAGCAGAAAAGCTTTACCCGCTTGCCAAAGCTATAGTCACTCAATACCAGCTCCTGCACTCAGAACTAGAGAAGTCCCATAGAGAAAGATATGTTATTCATATTTGCGCTCAGGAACATATGTGCCGATTATTAATGACAAACTTGCAGAGCATTCAGGCTGAACTCGATGTTAATTATGCCTTTAATCTTCAGCCTTGGACACAGAATGCCACTAGGCAGCTGAATCAGTCTCAGTCAGATTACTCGATTTCTGTTAATCCACTATCTACCGACAATACCCTCATCGATGCTATAGGAGATGTACGACACACTTTCATGGTGGCACGTGCAGAACATCCTATCTTCAAAGGCGAACTAAGTTTACAGACACTTACCCAATTTCCCATAGCTGTGTTCAACTACTCTCATGATAATTATAAAGAGCATCCGATAGAGATATTGGCCGAGAAGCATGAGCTGTTACTTAATATAGGGCTTCAGACCTCTTCGGTATCAACCTTATTGGAGCATTTGGAGCATAGCGATAGCATTAGTTTGGTATCTGGATTGCCTATTCTCAGTTGTATAGAAGACCGTGAAGCACTTGAGGTTAGATGTATTGATATTTTTTGGGGAAATCATGTAAACGACTCTAACGATGCTATAGCGTTCAGCTATTACCTTCAGAGTAATAAGGCCGCAGACAGACAACTTACAAAAATACTGCTCTCACATTTGAGCTGTTCCCTTGATGGATTAGAACAAAAATTCAGTTTGTCGAGGCATAGTTAATTTGGCCACTTAACTATTAATCAATTTCATGCTGCTCGTTAAACGATAGGTTAGTGTGGAGCAGTTGCGAGATGAGCGCGTCAGAAAGATTCAAAAGACATGTCATCGACAAGTAAGCAGAGCTTTTATGCGGTATTGGTGAGGGCCTCAAATAAACTGCTTGCCACTATCAACAAGAAGCAGGTCTGCAAAACTTAATTGAGCTCAAGGCAATCGAAGGTTTATTTATAGTAATGCGAACTAGTGGCTATGGAGTGAATACTCTAACTGATTTTTGTCCAGAAATGTGTTGCGATTATGAAATCTAAGCTTTGCCTATAGCTAGTGGGTCTAGCTTTACGCCAACTTAACGGTAACAGTAATTATCATGGTATTGATCTATCTCACTTAAATTTGGTGCCGACATATTTAGCGATGTGGTATTGTCGATGACTTGAGTAGTAGTCAAGTTGTAAAGCAAGGAATGCGAATGAAAGATAAGGAAAAAATTGCTCTTTTTATCGATGCGGATAATGCACCAGCAGCAAAAATAGATGTGATCCTCTCTGAGTTAGCCAAGTATGGTGTCGTGAATATCCGTAGGGCTTACGGTAACTGGAAAAGCCCTAACATCAAACCATGGGAAGATGTTTTGCATGAGTACGCCATACAGCCCATCCAGCAGTTCGATCTCACTAAAGGCAAGAATGCTACAGACATAGCTTTGGTTATCGATGCTATGGATACCCTCTACACTAAAGATGTCGATATCATATGTTTGGTGTCATCTGATTGCGATTTTACTCCCCTAGTAACGAGAGCACTTGCAGATGGAAAATTCTTGATTGGATTTGGTGAGCGTAAGGCACCGACCGCGTTTGTAAATAGCTGTTCACGCTTCTTGTATCTGGATGGATATGAACAGGGTGACGAAGAATTACCTAAGCCTGTTAAAAATATTAAAAGTGATACTAAGCTCATTAACCTTCTAAGGCAGGCTATTGAAGCCGTTGAAGAGGATGATGGCTGGGCGATGCTTGGCCCTATTGGTAAGCATATTTCTAATCAAGCATCTTTTGACCAGCGAAACTACGGCTATAAAAAGCTAAGTGAGCTCTTTGCTGCGATTGATCTGTTTGAGTCTAAAGTGACTCATGGTTCAGTGATTTGGATACGTGACATAAAGAGGGCAAAGCAGCAAGCTAAGAGACTGTCATCATGATAATCATTATGCTCGTTATTGACCACGACATAGTGGCATTAGCCTCAGAGCTCTTGGTTCACCCGATTGAACCAGATTTTATACCTATCGTGTAGTGGTTGTAACTTACGACTAACGATAATAGTTATTAACGTGGTGTTGGTTGTGCTCGTAGTCGCCAATTAATTGTTGATAGCCACAATATTTAGTGGCATTAACATCTAGTTCGGCCATTCTAAGCAATATAAAGGTAACTTGGATAAAAATGGAAGTAAAATACTGGGAAGGCGGGTTAACGCTGCACGAAATCGATGCTATTGAGAAAATGTCTGAGGTTTTTGGTGTTAAGAAGGTTGAACAAAAAAGTGCGGTCGGTAGTAAACCAATAAAGTTTGGTTCATTTGAACAGCTTAAACAGTTAAAGCCAGAAACCAGCTCTCTGTGGCCTTGGAAAGGTTACGCAGGTTTCCGTTTGATTGGCGGCCGTAATAATGAAGGTGAGTTTGATTTAATCATTGTTACCCATTTTAGCGTCATCATTATTGAGCTTAAACATTGGAATGGCGAGTTAACTGCCAATGGTGATCAATGGTATCAAAATGGAGAGCATAGAGGCCGTTCAGCTGTAAGTATTACTCAAGACAAGCAGTACATGCTTCGTGAAAAGTTGAGAAGCTCTGGACGAAAATTCCCTAGCTTTGAGGGGAATAAGTTTAATTCTCCCAGAGTTGATTTTTTTGTTGTACTAACAGGAACTGCCAATGGTAGTAAGCTTCCAGAAAAAGACAGGAAGCATGTACTTAATCTCAATGAATTTTTAGCACTTGCTGATGAAAAAATCTTCGAGGAGATGTTTCTTCCTCCTAATGTACCTAAACGTGCCCTCAACTTACGACTCAATGAAGACTTTGATGTGTTTGATAGCATCTTCAATGATGGGCAAACTAAACCAAAAAGTTTGCTGGTTAATGGTTATGAAGCTGAAGAGAAAATTTATCCTCCAGAAGGTGTTGAATCGGTTTATACAGAATTCCAAGCTAAATCAAAGCAAAGAAAGGATGATAAAGCGCTTTTAAGACGTTGGGATTTTTCTAAATTCAACGACCGTGAGCTGAAAACAACCGAGGGGCGCTATAAGGTTGTTTCTCATGAGAAGGAAGTTCTTACCCATATTCGTCAATATGATGACGAACTCTATAAGTCTTGCCTGACTTCTTTAACTAATATTGATCCTTCTCAAATAACTCAAGAGTTCTATGAGTTATACGAGCTACCTTATGGGCATAGTCGATTCAATGATTATGTGGCTGATCATGCCGACAAATTAAATGATGAACAACGTTTGAGCTTGGTGAAAGTGCTTCTTCATCATTTCTCCTCATTGCATGGGATTAATATCGCGCATCGAGATATTGGCGATCATAGCTTATGGTTGTCGCCCGGCAATAAAGTTGCTCTTTCCAGCTTTATGTCTTCGTACCATCAGCCTGCTGGCACTGTTGGGCCTAGAAGGAAGGCTATTAGTACCGGAGTTATTAGTCCTCCAGAAGACCGGTCAGAAAGTTTAGATCATAGAGCTACTGAGTATCACCGTGATGTGTATGCGCTGGGGGTTCTGTGTTTCCTATTGCTTTCAGGTAAACGTTTATCTATCAAGTCTGTAGAGGCTGCCTTACAGGGTATTGCAGAGAACGCTGAGTGGTACGGAGACGTTCTACGAAAAGCTGTTTCTGATATTCCGTCAGAGCGATTTAATAATGCTGATGCTATGCAGGCGGCTTTGATTGGCGCTCAACCTGCTCAGGAAGCTATTGAGCTGTTTGATGATTCATTATTAGATAAATACCGTAAAAAAATAAATCTTTACAAGGTATATTGTGAAGATGAAGAAATTTCTAGTGATGAGTTGAAAGAGATTTATCGCTCTGATGATCAGTTGGTAAAGATTTGGAATAATGTAAATGCTGGTAATGATCAGGCTGGTGTGTATCAGTGCATGAACTTCTTTGATCAAATAGAGAGGATTGGAGCGGTCTCGCCTGCTTACCTAAGTACTATTAGGGATTATGGCATTACGCATAAGTCTGAACTGTTTCTTGTTCAAGATTATATCGATGGAGAATCTTGGGATGATTGGTCTAAGAAAGATCATCCTATAGATACATGTCTGGCAGCCATTCAGGCCTTAATACGTAATATTGAGCATTTAGAAGGTATTGGCTTGAGCCATGGCGATCTTCATCCGGGTAACTTACTTGTTCAGGAATATGGTGATGACTTACGTGTTGTACTGATCGATATTCCTGACTTCACCGGCTCTAGTGAAACGGCTCGAAATCACAGGTATAGCCCAGAGTATATTGAATCCGCTACGACAAGTGAGCGTGATAATTTTGCAGTTATGCGTATTTCAGCCGAGCTGCTTGCTCTCGACTGGGATAACCTTCAGGCCGAGACTGAATATTCAGTTGTTGCAGAGTCATTGAAGGAAGAGACTAGTGACAGTAATGGCTTCTTGTCTTTGGATCGATTCAAAGCTGCTTTAGTGGAACAGTTTGATCCTGTAGATGATTCGATCAGCAAAGTTAGTGTGAGTTTGAATCGACGTGACTTCGAAGAAGCAGTTACTATTTTGCCTGATAACGGTGAGCTATATGTGTATATAGAAAAATCTCGCCAAAAAGACAACTCTGTTAAAGTTTCATTCTACGGTGTTAATGCTTTTCTGGATGTGTTCTTTAATACAGAAGGCGTGCTGATTGAAAATGCACTAGTTCCTAGGGCGATTGATGGTGTTCCTGGATGGGTCAAGAGTAAAAGTCAGTTGGTACTTAATCTGAGTATAGAAATCCTTACTGGATATAACGACTTATCTGCTTTGGATAATCACTTATTGGAGCAAGATACCTTTTTACCCGATTGTAAAAATATAGCGAATCCAATTGAAGATGATAAGGATATTCACGAAATCAAAAAACTGATGGAGCAAGTCGCTTCACCAGCCCCACAAGATGTAGATGCTAGTACGGATAATTTTATTAGCTCTGGACTTGATTCAATTCCTCGATCAATCGATGAAAAGTTGACCACTAGAAATATCTGGAAGGCTATCATTGAGGCGGAAACTGAAGCATTGCCAAGTATTGAAGTTGGCGATGACCCTCAGCCTGATTTGAAACGAAATGAACTGATTATCCCTTACGATTCTGATTCTGAAATTCTTGATAGCTTTAATCGCGATGACGAGGTCTTTGCCATCAAGAAGGTAGGTGATAGAGAATTCAATCTTGGAAAGATTATTCTTGAAAAATCTACCAGCTCAGAAGTCAGGCTGCCTTTAACCAATAAGAAAGGCCCGGAGCTTGGTGATATTTTGTATCTTAGAACCAAGAAAGATCGGGCATCTTATACTCGTCGTAAAAAAGCGATGGAGAGAGTATTAAATCAGTCTTCTGTAGTGCCTGATATGGTGAGTTATTTTGATCCTCTACAGGACATGAAGCCTGTTCATTTTCATGATGGCCCGACTGATGATCAATTGTCTCGTTATGATAGAGAAGATAAAGATAAAAAAATTAGTTTGAATGAAGCTCAACGCAGTGCATTCCGCATGTTATTCAGTAAGGGGCCTTTATCATTATTACAAGGTCCTCCTGGAACGGGTAAAACAGAATTTATAGCAGCCTTTGTTCACTATTTGTTAGAACAGGACCATGCAAGCCATATTTTATTGGTGAGTCAGTCCCACGAGGCCGTTAATACAGCTGTTGATCGAATTCGATCACATTGTGTTCGCTTTGAAACTCCTATTGATATTGTTAGATTCAGTAATCGTGAATCTTCAGTGTCCGATGGGTTAAAGGATGTATATTCGAGGAATATTATTGAGTCTACTAGGCAATCCTTCATTGCTGAATTGAAAGAACGGATATTACATCTTCAGCCCGCTCTAAGGTTGGATTCAGATTACTTAGAGGCTTTGCTAGGTGTTGAATTTGGCATCAAGAAAAAGATCAAGAACCTGATAAGGCTTCAAAGCGATGCAAAAGACGGAGAGGATGAATCTTATGTCAAGAGTGTTACCCAAACTATTGCATCTCTAGAAAGCCAGTTGAAGAATGAGTTAACAGAGCAATATGATATTTTGAGCTTTGATCTCAGTAATGTGGCGGACAAAGTTGATGAAAAGATCAATCAGCTTTATGGCATTGGTCCTCATGAATATCGCCGAGTGAAAGCTTTGATACAAATCATCGATGATTATAAAGAGCGTTTGGCTACTAACCCTGGAAGTTACGAAGAATTCCTGGCTAGGTCTCGCACGCTTGTTTGTGGCACCTGCGTAGGTATGGGGCTTGGTCATTTGGGCATCAACACAGTGCAGTATGACTGGGTGATTATTGATGAAGCAGCCCGTTCTATATCCTCTGAGCTGGCAATTGCTATGCAGTCTGCCAAGCGAGTTTTACTGGTTGGTGACCACAAGCAGTTACCACCTCTGTACCAAGATGAGCATAAGAATGTGATTCTTCGTAACCTCGGTGTTCCTAAGGTTGAGCCAGCACTGTCTCACGTCTTTATGAGTGATTTTGAAAAGGCTTTTGAGTCTTCTTATGGTCAACATGTTGGCAGTAGTTTATTGACTCAATATCGCATGGCAGAGCCTATTGGTAATTTGGTGTCACATACTTTCTATGATAAGAAGTTGCAAACTGGGGAACGGAATATACCTGATTTTTATCGTAATGGTCCTGAGGCATTAAGATCAACGGTAACGTGGCTGGATACCAGTTCTAGAGGGAAAAAGTCTTATGATAGGCAGGACGGAACAAGTTTAATCAACCCTGAAGAAGTTGATCAAATTATTCATATTCTTAAGGAAGTTGAGCAAGATTTCGACTATTGCCAAAAACTTTCAGATCTAGTCAAAGAAGGTGAGCCCCCTATAGGTGTTATCTGTATGTATGCGGCTCAAAAGCGTGTACTGAGGAAGAAGTTTAATGAAAGTAATTGGAGTGATGGTTTTAAGTCTTTAGTTAAGATTGACACTGTTGATAGCTATCAAGGCAAGGAAAATCGTGTGGTTATTGTTTCTATCACTCGTAATGCCGAAGATAGAAAGCCTCGTTTCTTAAAACAACCGAACCGAATTAACGTGGCAATGTCTCGCTCAATGGACAGGCTTATTGTGGTTGGCTCAATTTCTATGTGGAATAAGGAAAATGCAGAATTGCCTTTAGGCAAAGTGGCATCATTTATACAAGAGCGACAAGGAGAGGATTACAGGATTTTGAAGGCTAGAGATGTTTCTAATAGGAGGGCTGCTAAATGACTAGCCATCACATGAGAACAGTGCAAGAAATCGACATCGCAGTGCCTGTTCAGGCGTTTCGCTTTGAATATATGGTCGTTGGCCGAAGTGAGCTGTCATTCATCAGAGAGTTTGTTCTACGCTTGTTGAAAGTGGGCGAGATGACAGCAGATCAAGTGGCTAAGTTTCTCGGTCTATCAGAAAAAGATATACGGGTAGCAATATCTCAATTGAGCTCTATGAAAGAGGTGGCGATCGGTAATGATGGTCGTTTGAGTTTAACCGCCGAGTCTTTGAAGTACTTTAATGGTGAAGATACAAGGCCTAAAGTACGCTCAACTTTTGAGCGTACTCATACCTTTAAGTTCGACCTATTCAATTTTGATCATATTCATTCTTCTCAAAATACTGGGAACCCGCTTAGGGCCATAAAATTGATACCTGACCCTGCAATTTCCAGTGAGAGTACTTCTCATGCTAAGCAGGCTTTTCTTCGGTCCTATTTGGATGTGTTTGAAAAAGAATTAATAAAGTTTGATGGAATCAATAATTTGCATGATGTTGAGTTGTATAAGCTTAGCGACATCAGAAAGAGTAAAGATCATCATGTCAGAATTACTCTCAGATTCAATCTTGATGTTGAGAGAAATACGATTGAGCGTAGCTGTAAGCATAAGCTCTACGATAGTTTCGCTATTCCTAGTACGGTAAATGAGTATCTTTCTGTGGCTTCCGAGGCTGATAATATTCAAAGTATCGCAAAGGCGATGGATTTATTTGAAGATGGATTCTCTTTAGACTGTTTAATCCCTGATGGTTTTGATGGGACTGGATATGATCTAAAATTGCGTAGTGAGTCTTCTGCGAAGAGCCGGACTGAGCATTTTATTGGCGCATCAACACTCAGTGATAATTGGGAAAAGATATATAAACCTATTAAGTCTTTGGTTGACAAAGCCTCTTCTGGTAAAGGTGATGCACCTCAGGTTATTTGGGTGGCCCCATCTGATAGACATTGGCTTCAATCAGAGACCATGTTTAATCGCATGAGAAGTCTAAATAACTTAGTGAAAGATAAGCATTTTTCACTAATGATTCCTGTCGATGGTACGGATGATCGAGACGGGGTTCGTAATTGGCGTTCTCAATTAGGTGAGCTTAAAGAGCAATCTGAAAAATTCTGCTCAGGGTTTCTTGATGGTGTTGTCGAGCTTATTATTGTGCCGGAACAACTAGCTGTGGTTGTTTACCATCTACAGCGACCAAATGAGGCGATGACTATCCCATTAGGTTTTATAACTGAAGACCGATCCTTGGTTAAAAAAATTAAAGAAAGTTATGAGGCATACTTGGATGGTTATTCTGGGGACTTAGAGAGAAGAATGCTAGGGTGTTTGTAGTTAGAGTTCCCTACCTTAGACACCAACGCAGCTGGGTTGCGTTGGTGTTTTGCCTCTATTTTGGTTGAAAAGCACACAGGGTGATAAGGGTATGCCTGACCTTAACTATAAAAAGCTCTCATTGTAAGAGTCTCGAAAAATTAGTCATCTAATCCATCTAAAAATTTCAATACTTGTGCGCACTTGGAAGATCCCTTACGAGTTCCGTCAGAAACTGCAGATTGGCAAAATCTAACACCTTTAATGAATCCTAACTGCTCACCTTGGGTTAAACCCGCTGCCATACCTTGCTGTTTTCCTTGTTCAAGTCCAACATTATAGCCTGCTGCAAGCCCCTGATTTACTGAGGTTTGAATAAGAGCCTTAATTTCTTCGTTAGTCATGTTCTTAATCCTATTCCTGTGTTTGGAGGCGGCTACCATTTTTTTGTAACCATGATATTAATTTGTCTTGCTCCCACCTAGGACTTCTACCTATTTGTAAGTCAGGTTCTGGGAACGCTAGTGGAGCAAGATTACTAAATATATTAAGCGTATTCGAACTCTCAGTAAGGTTACTCCCTATTCCGGGTTTAACCTTTCTCATTCTTTCTAGAGTGCGTCGACTTATACTCAACATTTCGCAAACATCATCAATGGTTAGATATTTCAATACAACTCCTGCTGCTTTTAGTGTTCTATTTGTGCCCCTAGTCGTATTTAGTCGCACGGAGTCTGGTAAGGTTAGATGAGTAATGAAGTAATTGTCAAGAGAATTATGCACAAAGATGGCTTGTAAAAAAGGATGATGGCTTGGCGATGCTTGGTCTAATCGGGGAACAGATATCTAATCAAGCATCTTTTGACCAGCGAAACTACGGCTATAAAAAGCTAAGCGATCTTTTTACTGCTATCGATCTGTTTAAATCGAAGATGACTCAAGGCTTAGTGATTTGGGTACGCGATATCAAGAGAGCGAAGCAGCAAGCAAAGTGACTATCATCATGAGACTTCATGATAATCATTATGCTCATACTTGACCGTCATATAGTGGCATTAGCCTAATAGCTCTTGGTTCACCCGATTGGGCCTATTTTGCGCCTGTTGTGAAGTGGTTGTAACTTACGGTTAACGTGAAGTTAAGCCAGATTAAGTCGATAAATGTAAAGTTTACCAATGGCTTGCCAACTTAATGATAATAATCATTATAGTTAAGTTGACTCAAAATATATGTGTTTATCCTACGTGAGTGTATATACGGTAAATTTCAACAAGCTTGTTGCTTATGTGCGTGATTTAAGTCTCTTTTTTGCTCGATGTTAAAGAGGGTTGTTGAAGTGTAGGTCGCAATATTGTAACTTCTTGGTGTTGAAGTTACTTTTTCAAGAATGGCCACTAAGATTAGACCAAGGATTTGGTTTGAAAACCAAGCCTCTATCAAGGATTGAATATGAGAGTCAGTGCAGCTGCGCTTTGCGTTATCAGCTTTTTCAGTAGTCAGGCATTCGCCAGTACGGATAAATTCATCTATCAAGATCTCGGTAAGCCCAATATTTGCGGTCAATCATCTGCGACTGTTTGGGATGTTAATGGTGGTGAGCTTATTGTTGATGGGGTACCAGAGGTATATCAAGGCGCATATGTAAAAGAGAAAAATGTCACAAGAGATGTTTCAACTATCGCCATTCTCAACGGTGAAAATCCGGAAGTTGTTAATCAGCTTAGAATGGTGGCTAATCCTGCTTGCGGAACAGAACCTACATTTGAGCGAATTAACCTATTAGCACAATACTATCGCCAGCAGTCAACTAACATTGACCCTTCATTAGTGCCTGCCGAGATATCGCCACCTGATTTACCATTACCGCCAGTGATTGAAAAAGATCAGTTTGAAACCAAAGTACAGTTTCAAGCAAGGGTTAACCTTGCCATGGCAGAAAGAGACAAGTTGATCGCCTCTGCTCAGCAAAAATATCGTTCAGATGTCACCGCTAGAAATAACTTACTTGAAGAATTAACTCGTCGTCAGAGCCATTTAGTCGGCGCCGCAACAGACAATCCTATTTATTTCTATGGCCAGGCTTTCCAAGCGGTTATGGGTAAGCCTGTTTTTACGCCAAAAAGTTATGATGCCGAGCGACAAGTGATGTTTTTCGATTTTAAAGCGGAAACCGCTGATTACAAGCACTCTGTCGCAGTTAATGTACCGCAGCAACAGGCTAAGGCTGTTTTTAATGCTGCCGAGCTTTACGAACCTCAACTTCACTATGAAATGGAAGGGGACTCATTGAAGCTCACTGCTGTATCTTTAAAAGTGGGTGAAGAGACTTTCAAAGGCTCACAGACAGATGAATCTTTTCAAGCTGAGTCGATTTCGGTGGCACTCGTAGATGATAAGAAAATTGACACAGATGGTATTCAATTGAAGCTCCAGAATCCTAATCTAGTCGATAAATTTCAACTTAAAGCCGTAATGCAGCAATCTGAAACAGAGCTAGGTGACGAATTGTTGACTCAATTGAGCTCAGTTGATGCCATTGCGGAAGATAAAACTAAATGGTTGTTCAATATCGCGATTGAAAAATATGACAATACTGACGATGTTATCTATTCAAGACGCAGTGGTGAGGCCGTTAGTTTAGCGGCTAATAAATTACTTGGTGTACCGCAGCGTCATATATATGCCTTGTATGACGAACAAGCCACCAGTGGCGCTATTAAAGATAAATTGAAGCTCATGCTTAGCCATGTAAAGCCTCAAGATACCGTGTACTTTTATTATAATGGGCACGGTATCCCTGCGCTGCCAGATAATGACCCTTATATTTTGCCGCACGATAAAATCCCTGACTTTATAAAAGATGATAGCTATTTCAGACTTAATAACATCTATCAGTTGTTATCAAAATCCAACGCAAAATCTGTGGTGGCCTTCGTCGATAGTTGTTTCAGCGGCGCCACCGATGGGGTATCTGTTATTAAAGGGGTTGCTGCTAGCCGTTTAGTGCCTAAAAAGGTGGGCATAGATGATACGAAAATGGCGGTGTTAACGGCCGGGAGAAATAAAGAGTACTCTAATATGTACGCTGACAAGGGTCATCGCCTATTTAGCTACTACTTGGTACAAGAATGGCTAAATGGTACGCGTCAGTTAACTGAACTTCATAATGTAGTTTCTGGAAAAGTACAAGCTCGTTCATTTGAAATGGGCGATTTAAAACAACAGCATCCAGAAATGTATGGCAATCCAAATATTACACTTTAAATTAAAGGGACTTAACATGAGAATTAAAACTCTATTGGCAACGGCATTATTTTCCACATTCGCAATGGCGGCTAATGTGGACGGCACCAATCTATCGGTGCACATGGAATCGGCGCACTTTTCTGGAGCGGGTAATACTGTCGCGATTTCGCGATTACCTATCACCAACCAAGATACAGGTAAAGTGAGCTATTATGATATTACTGCGCGATTTAGCGTTAATGCCAGCGGCGAGTTAGTATTTGATAAAGTGGCATCTATGTCAGCGGTTTCTTTTGCCAATGCACAAATGTTGATTGCTGGTGATTATATTCAAGAGGGTGGCTGTGAATGGAGTGTCTCTCAACCATCTAAAGATGGTAATGGCTACCTCATTTGGGCTTTAGAGAAAAAGGGTGGTAAAGACTTTAAAGGAAAGACGTGTAACACATATAGTTTTCGTGTCTCAGATGCTCCAGTCGATTTGAATCAAACATTTGGCGGTGCTCAATGGTGTCAATCTGCCGTTAAAGAGCAGAAATTAGATTCAGGTTTAACAGGCGCTCAAGACCAAATTACCTACAGTGGGGGCTTAGCGATGGTGACTCAAAGTGGAGTTTCAATTGGTATAAACCTCGCAAAATGTGATAACAAAACAAATGAAGCTGGTGTTAGATATGGCTCACTTAGAGATTATAGCACTATGAATTTAAGGCCTAAGACCTAAGCAAATGGCACATTTTTTTATTAAAGCTTGTTTAGTAGTAGGCTTAACTTTCATTGTCAATGCTGTTTCAGCAACACCTTTATGGCTTTCAGACCTTCCGTTTGAAGCATGCCAACAAGATGCTTATCTGTGCGGTGTTGGACAGGGTGACACGTTAGCTGAGGCGAAATCTTCAGCTAAGGCTGATATTGCTAAGCAACTGAGCAGTCATGTTGAATCGCAAACTGAAATTAATAGCCATTTACAAGATGGTAAGGTGACTCGAGCCGCGAATACTAAGGTGACTGAATACAGCGAACTTACCTTGACGAGTCCGCTTATTTTATTACAGTCTGAACAGATTGATGGCGTTTGGTCTGTGGCAATTGCTTATGATCGTCGCTCAAGTGAAAGTAAGCTGAATTTGTGGTTAGCGAAGGCGCCTTGTGAGCACGGGAAAAATGTGTTCTTAGCTAAAACTGTATTATTGGCTTCAGGGCTAGAGGCACTGTCATGTCAGCCTAAATTATATTTAACTCAGGCAGGACATCTATGGTCTTTGAGCCATAGTCAGGGCAGTTTTTCGCTAGAACCCAGTGACTATGAGAGCTTATTTTCCAGTATAGATAATCCATTATTAGAGCTATCCGTTAGTGCAAACAGGCTTACTCCCTCTCAGTACTACCATGTCAGTGTTATTAGCGAAGAACAAGGTTATCTTAGTCTTTTTCAGGTGTTGGAATCAGGCCAAGTAAGTGTGTGGTTAGAGAACCAAAAGGTCATCGCCAATAAGAAACTAACCTTCCCAGATTTGAGCCTGTATGAAGGTTTAGCGTCAGAGATCCCAGAAGGAAAGGATCGGACCTTCGATATGAATGTAGCACTTCTATGTAGTAAGCCATTCGATAGCTCTGTGTACGAACAAATATCAGTCCAACATCTTACTGATCAAAGTAGCCGTTTAAATCCGTTACTGAAGATTATGGAGCGGTGTGAATTTGCAACTCAACGTATTAATACAAGGTATTAACTATGAGACTAGCGTTATTGCTATTCGCATCTAGCGTGTTATGTATTGGTTTTTCGGTTCAGGCTGAGAATATTACTCATAAGTGTAATATCAAAGTCAATCAGCAATGCGCAAGTGCGAAAAGTTACTCTGAACAGCATTTTGTTGTAGAGCCTGGTTTTGCCAGCAAAAAGTTTTGCAAACAAGCTTCACAGCGAATTTATACTCTCGAGAAAAATTGTCGATACGACAGTTATGTAACTGCTGCAAATACTGCCATGGCAGACTATAAAGCTAAAGTGTTTGCAGTTTGGGGAGATGAGAAAGTCTCTGATGTGCACTCTTGGGTAAGCTACAGTGACGAGCTAAATCAACGTAGCGAAATAGATTATCAGACTGGCACAATTGAAGTCAGCAGTATTGGTACACATAACCATGCCGATATGCTTAAAATAGCCGAACAAGAGTTAAATCGTGTTTTGACTTTAACAAAGTCAGAAGCTGAAAAAGCAGATCCTTTTGTTAGCGTCATTATAAAAAATACAAGTGAGAAAAGGACTTCGTTAGTTGAAACTCCAGAAAGTAAAGTCAATGAGTTTAAGTTAAACGACTCTATGGCAGCGCCTAAAGGTAGTAATGTTGCTAAGCCTTTGATGGCATCAGTAATGGCTCCAGTAGATATTGATAAGTTAGTTGGTAAAGCTAAAGTTGTACAAGTATCAAAAAGTGAAACGACTAAAAAAGTTGTACCCACTCGAACAGTCATAACCGTTAACTTTCCCAATGACTGGGTCTATAAACGTGCTCAAGAATTGAAACCTTTGTTTGTTTCCACTACGAGAGAGTGGCAAATCGAGCCAGCTTTGGGCTTAGCTATGATGTTCACTGAGAGTAGCTTTAATCCTATGGCTCGTTCGCCAATACCTGCATATGGCCTGATGCAAGTAGTGCCCACCTCGGCTGGCTTAGATGTTAACCACCTTATATTTTCAAAAAAGAAAAGCCCAACTCCAAGGCAACTTTATATAGAGCAAGAAAACCTAAAATTTGGTGGAGGGTATTTAAAGCTTTTAAGAGATCGATACTTTAAGAAGATTCGAGATCCTTTATCGAAAAAGTACTGCATGATAGCAGCTTATAATACAGGACCTGGAAATGTGGCAAAAACATTTACTGGTAGGGTCAGATTACAACCTGCAATTGATGAAATAAACAGGCTGTCACCAGAACAGGTTAAGCAAAGGCTTATTACCAAACTACCCTATGAAGAAACTCGACTATACCTGCAAAAGGTTCTGAAAGAAGAACAACGTTTTTCAAGTATTTAAGGAAAGAATAAATGAAAATTAAAATAATATTGTGTTGTGTTTGTTTCTCACTGCCAGCCCTTGCTGATGGTTACCCTGCTTGGGTAATGAACCCATCAGTGGAAGTAAAAGACGATAAAGTTGCAGCTAGTGCATGTACAGTAACTACAGGCGATCTTTCAATGGATCGAACACTGGCAAGTACAGATGCTCGTGCAGAACTTGTTAAGCAATTTGAGATAGCACTTCAGAATGAATCTGAAATCACTAAAAATAGTGAAGCGGTAGCCTCTAATAAAGCTGGTAAGGTGACCCGTAAGTCTAAAACAACCATTAGCGTTAATGATACAACCGAAGCAATTGCACAAGCGGTGTTAAAGAATAGTAAAATTATTAAAGCTGAGTATCATACAGTCAATGCTCAATCTAACTTTTGTACTTTAGTATCAGTCACTAAATCCTCAATTGGGCAGTAGTTATGATTGAACCTGATGTACATCAGCAACGTTTAGATAAATTTAAAGGTTGGCTACCTTCGTGGTTAGTCACTTTCACACTCTTGTTTATTGCATTAGGGCAGTTTAGTGATTCTATTGAGTTAATTTCTCAAGCTAAAGAAGCAATAGTTAAAAACTTCACCTACGAGCCTTATTATAAGAAAATTAAGGGTGTTCATGTAAATAGTACATACTCACACATTCAAAAGTTACTTGGCGCAGCACCAATTTCAAAACAATTAGATGAAGATATTTCTATAGATTTTTATATTGAAAAAAGTCATGTGATAGGTATCGCTCATGATGAGAAGCGGGTTAAAGGATTCTATGTTCAAGCTTTAGTTGATGACTTTTCACCAACATTTATGATTCCAAGTCAAATTGAACTTCGTTTGGGTGAGAATGATTTTTCAGTGATGGGTGAGCAGATATCGCTGTTCAGTTTAGATTCATCTAGAAATCAAAACTTTTATGTTGAGTCCTTCGACCTCGGTCAATCTGGTCTGTCTTTTTCATTTATTCAGGCTTACTCCGGTAATCAAGCTGAAAATGTAGATATGATAAAAGACCTATATGATAAAGAGTTATTAGGGGAAGATAGTCAGGAAGCACTGAGTTTACTAAGAGGTAAGGTTAAACCTAATATCTATGGTTTTGGAAAGCTAAGCTTATCAAATATAAACTTGGTTTTTCTTACTGAAAGTGAGTTAAAGGTATTTGCGAGTGAATAACTTATGATATAAGCATCGTAAGTTTAATTTGGACAGCCTCGAGTATTATTTTACACCTCACCTGAATTTGAGCAGGTTCACCTAACTTCCTTTGTTAGATGAACCAGTTTTATGTTGTCGACCAGAAACTTTTGTAAAATAACTTAATACCACAAGGTCATGTCATGTCATGTCAAGTGAGTGGGCTAAGGTGTTTTTATTTTATAGTTTTTGTATGTGTCTTATGTATTTGTTTATTTCTTCTGTTTTTTTGTCTTTGTTCGTAAAGTTGAGTGATGCCATAGACTTTATTGCTGCTTGGTAACTTTTTATCGCTAACTTTTTACTTTGTTGAGATGTTTGATTATTGCTAGGTTTGATTTCTTTGGCAATTTTAAACATAGGGTTGGTTTTTGCATTAGTGACTATGTTCTCTCCATAAAGATTAAAGCCTTGGCCAATATATGTAATTGCCCTTAATAAGCTAATAGTAAAAGCAACTCCTTCACTATCACCCTTGTGAAAATTAGCCGATATCGCTTCTTGAATAAAGTTGAAGGATTTGTGCTCAATCGCTAAGGCAAGTGGAGTATAACCTGATTTAGATTTTGCTTGGCTATCAAACCCAAACTTTATTAATGGAATAATAAGGTCATTTCGATCAAAAATTGCTGCAACATGTAACGCAGTATATTCTCCACGATCTAAGTTGTCTCGTGCTTGTTCTGCTTTTAGAAAGCTAATTAACGAAATATTATAGCTATGAGATAGGTCAAACATACCTGAAGGATTGGGGCCAGCGATTTCATTTGGGTATAATTTATGCCTGCCATTTATCCAGTTTTCCATATACAATCGACTGTAGTTTGTTTTTTGATCTGCATCAAACTCAAAGATATTAAGCATGCGAATAAAACGTTGGCTATCTAAACCTACCCCAACTAGACAGGTCGCAACATCCAGATTGTTTGAGATATAAAAAAATCTCAATTGCTTTTTATTGAGATGATCTTGTGGACCTAGTGTTTGACTGATACCCAAACAGTCTGGATAGTTTGATATAGGCATGCCTATATCAAACCCTATATTTTTAAAAAGCCTCATGGCACCTTCGACTTTATCGTTTGGTAACTTAAACATGCTCTCGATGAAGCCTGTTTGACTAAAGTCGCTAACACCATACTCTGAAATAAGCTTTTCATGAGCAGTTCTATTTGTATTCTTAGTGATTGTGTTCAACTTATCATTTTGCTTTTTATCGTTTATAAGTAATAATTCAGTATTGTTTTTAATGCGATTCAAAATGGCATTTAATTCATCATTAGCTATAGTGGTTAGTTGTTTTTTATGTAAGTTGAATTTTGATTTTGGCATTTTGACTTTAGCCCACATTAAACAGTTTTCTTTATCTGAATAATATTTATCAATCTGTGCATTTGACAAGTATAGGCTGCTTTTAGTTTTTATTGTTGCATGCATATCAGACTGGATTTGAATGATGTTATTAGTGTTTATGCTTTTCTTGTTGATAAGAACTTCAGAAGTTACCTGTACAGCAAGGCCATTAGCGAGATCACCCCTGGCATCATCACTAGCCTGTTTACGGGTTTTTGAAAAAGGCATACTGGCACCTTCTGTAACACCATATCCATAATAGTATTGTTCATCTTCTGCGACTGGAGTGTCGACCCAAGTCGGTTTGCTTTTGTCTTTAGGTAGAGGGCAAGTCTGTGCATGAACTACATTAGATATTATCAATAGAAATATCAGGGTAGCAATTTTCATTCTCATTTAACAATCCTTTGTACAGGGTAATTTGCTTATTGTTTTTTACTGTGATTGCCATTCGTTATCAAAGTACGGTTGTCACTAACTTATCAATAATCGTCATAAATATATTACATCTTAAGGAAGCTATAAAGAGAATCCTGTGTTATTTCAATTGGGCTGTATGAATATGTATAGCAACCCCCTGTATTAATGACCGAGTGATTTCTTTGGTACTTTATGCTGAGCTGGTAAACGACCTGCACTCACGTTAGTAGTTACTTACTGCGAGGTTGAGTAAAATGAAGGTCATTAACCGGATAAGTTGTCTTATTGGCCGACTCTTCAAGGCTATCGCTCTATCTAAATACAGCCTCGCTTTTTATACTCCATACTCCACTCTTTAAACTGTTTTACTAGCCTTGCCTGTTTCTTCGCTAAAGCTGTTGGTGAGATAACTTTCTTCTTAGGTTTCGACTTTCTTACTTCAACACCAGACAGTTCACGAGTGAACATCTTGGGTACTACATGACTGTAGTGCTGCTCAATCATCAGAACACTTGTGCCGCATTGTTTGGCTAGTATGTCCATATTTACTTCACCAGACATCAACTGCCAAGTGATATAGGTACGACGTAATGAATAAAGTGTTCTAACACCATGGGCTGATAACTTTAAGCCTATTTCAACTAATGCCTTATCAAGTGTCTTCCCAAGCTCTTTAGTCGTTGAACCATTGGCAGGTCTGAACAGCTTATCTGAGTGTTTTCGTTCAGGAAATCGCTCGCGCAGCGCTTTAATACAAGAGAATATCTCATCACGGCAAACTATCTCCTTCGTGTCTGTGTGTTTGAATTGTGGAACTTAGCAGGTATAGGTATACGTTTGAACTCTTCAATCTGCCATTTATCAAACTCACGGATCCTCTCTTGAGCAATGAAAATGCAGCCGAAGTCGGGGATATGATATTTACGCAATTCTCCAAAGTCATCTTTGTAGAGAACTTTACCATCGCCATGGAGCAATTCACTTTGCCTTCTGGTCGATGGCTTTTGTGCCACATTTTCAAAACATTTATTGTCGATTAAAGTATTGGTTTTGTATGGTATTGCCCCCAAAAAAAGGGTCTACCATTTCCATCAATGCAGCTTCATTCTCGGGCGAACCACGCGCATAACTTTCTCTGCAAACCATAACCCTATGGTCTTCAAGGTTCCGTGTATCGCTTTTTGATGCATGCGATAGAGCGAGATATACACCAGTCTGGCTATTTTCCCCTCTACAAACATGCTGTTCTTGGTCAGGTTGCCCATCAGGCTGCCAACGGTGCTGAACTTAGATAAATTGACCAAAGAGCCATAGTCGACATAGGTATACGCCTCACGGGGTTCGCAATTGAGTTCATGGATAATGTTTTTCTCTACACATTCGGCCATCTGATGCGCCGACTGGGCTCTGGGCGGGACAAAGCTGCCGTCGGCTTGCTTACAGGCGCAGCAATCACCGATGACGTAGATGGCTTCATCTATCGTACTGATTAAACTTGGCTTAACCAGTATCTGGTTTGCCCTGTTCAACTCAAAAAGGTCGATAGCTCTGATGAAATCAGGGGCTTTAACGCCTGCGGCCCATAACATCAGGTTAGCCTGGATTAAGTTGCCATCTGCGGTGACAAAGCCTTCGGATGTGGCTTCGCCGATTCGGGTATTTTCCATCACATTGACGCCTAGCTTACTGAGTTCCCGCCTGGCAGAGGTTGCAATGCGTTCAGGCAGGGCGGGAAGGATGCGAGGACCGGCTTCAATCAGGTGAATATTAAGTTTCTCGGCCGTCATCTTGTTTAAACCGTAGATTTTGAGCATTTCGGTCACATGATACAGCTCGGCAGAAAGCTCAACGCCGGTTGCGCCGCCCCCAACGATGGCAATATTAAGCTTATTGGTAGAGTCTGACTGATGAACCCGGGTAAAGCTGTCCAGTAATGCATTATGGAATCGATTCGCCTGTTGGTGGGAGTCGAGAAAGTAGCAATGATCTTTAACACCGGGGGTATTGAAATCATTACTGACACTTCCGATGGCGATCACTAACTTGTCATAGTCGATATGACGCTCTGGCAGCAAAATGTAACCCCCATCGTCGACAATCGGTGCCATGGTTAATTGCTTAGCATCGGCATCCAGATCGCAAAAGGTACCTAGCTGGAATTGGTAACCATGTTTGGCGGCATGGGCAGAATAAACAACCCCATCCAGATCTGAGTCCAGAGAGCCGGTTGCGACCTCATGAAGCAGAGGTTTCCAAATATGAGTGCGATTCTTGTCGATTAATATGATCCGGGCTTTCTCTTTCTTTCCGAGTTTATGCCCTAATTGAGTGGCAAGCTCCAGGCCACCGGCTCCGCCACCGACAATCACTATGACTGGTTTTGTCGTACTCATAGTTATCTCCTTAAATTAACATCAACTTATATTGGAGTAAGTGCCAAATAAATGCACTAGTCAATACTCCCGTTTTTTTTTCTGATGCACAGTTTATCCCTCTGCCTTATGGTCGGTGGAATTATGCTTGTTAGTGCTAAGGAGTGGCGTGTTTCGCACTGGCGAGTGGGGAGAAGAGGGCTATCTTTAATGAAGTGTATTGAACACAGGGTTAATCAGCTCAAGCTTTAAACTCTGATAAATGACCTACAGCTCTTTGATAAACAGACTATTCTTAATCTATGAAGGATCCAGTCAAAAACTTAATCATATAGCGGCATCGAAACTTGAACTCAGGTAAGACAGATAAGGAAGCTCAATTATGGAAGCGAGACAGGTCAAGAGTATTCGCGATGCGATGGCCATTGTTGAAGACCGCGAATTAACCCATATTAAAGTTGGCCTGTTCGATATCGATGGCGTTATGCGCGGCAAATATATGTCCAAAGCCAAGTTTTTCTCTGCCTTGGAGCGGGGCTTTGCCTTTTGTGATGTTGTACTGGGCTGGGACGTGAAGGATCAGCTCTATGATAATGCCAAATATACCGGTTGGCATACTGGCTACCCCGATGCGCCGGTGCGAATACTGCCCCACACCTGCCGGGATGTCGTGGGTGAAGAGGGGATGCTACTCTTTATCGCTGAATTTGCTAAGGAGGCTGAAGCGCTTTGCCCGAGGGGAATATTACGCAGAGTGATAGAGAAGGCCGAGACTATGGGATTTTCGGCCATGGCGGCGCTTGAATATGAGTTCTTCTTGTTTAATGAAACTCCGCACTCCATTCGAGAAAAAAACTTCCGCAATCTGGAAACTGTCACCCCTGACTGGTTTGGTTATTCCATGATCCGCAATTCGGTACACTCCGGCCTGTATCAAGACATTCTTTCGATGGCCGAAACCATGGACTTTCCCATCGAAGGGATCCATTCAGAAACGGGGCCGGGAGTGATTGAGGCGGCCATCACAGTCGATAACATAGAGGCTGCCGCCGATAAAGGGGCACTGTTTAAAACCTTTATGAAAGTGCTGGCACAAAAGCGCGGCTTGATGGCCACATTTATGGCTAAGTGGTCTGGTGACTATCCGGGTCAGAGTGGTCATATTCACCTGTCGCTGCGAAATAAAGACGGTGCTTCGGTGTTTTATGATCCCAGTCAGGCTCATAACATGAGTCAACTTCAACGGTATTTCCTGGCCGGGCAACAACATTTGATGCCTGAGTTTCTTTGCATGATAGCGCCTACCATCAATAGTTATTCACGTATGATCCCGGGGTTTTGGGCGCCAACAGATGCGACCTGGGGGATTGAGAATCGCACCACGGCTCTGCGTGTTATCCCAGGAACAGCGAAGTCTCAGCGGGTGGAATATCGTTTAGGCGCCGCAGACGCCAACCCCTATCTGGCTCTGGCTGCTGCTTTAGCCAGCGGTTTGTACGGAATTGAACATAAGCTGGAACCCGGTGAACAGGTTAAGGGGAACGCTTATGAGCAAACCCACGATGCATCGATAGCCTTACCGTCCACTTTGTGGGATGCCACTCAAAGCTTTAAACAATCGAGCGCCGCAGAGTGCTTTTTTGGTAAGGCGTTTGTCGAGCATTACGCCATAAGTCGTGAGTGGGAAGAGCGTGAATTCAGAAAACATGTGAGTGATTGGGAGATGGAGCGCTACTTTGAAATTATCTAGTTTCGATTGGCATTCATCGATAAAAATCAGCGACGTTAAGAGGTAGCCCGGCGATGGCAAAATCTCAGCAAGGCAATTTAAAAGCAAAGTCACATGGGAAGTCTCAACAGGAGTCTAAAGGTGATAAACCAACCGCTAATGAGCAGCAGACTGTGTCCCCTATCGACGGCAGTGTTTATGTTAGTCGGCAACACGCCGGTAAAGAGCTGGTTAATGCCAGTGTCGAAAAGGCGGTGCAGGCAAAGTTGAACTGGCAGGCTACAGCGCTCGATACCCGAAAAGTGATCTGCCAAAAGGCGATAGATAGTCTGTTGAGCCATAAAAAGGAGATTGCCCTCGAGCTAAGCTGGATGATGGGACGTCCTATACGCTATAGCGCCGGAGAGTTACATGGGGTTGCCGAGCGCAGCGAATATATGATCAGCGTGAGTGATGAAGCGCTTTCCACCCGAACCCTATTGGAAAAGCCCGGGTTAACCCGATACATCAAACGAGAACCTCTGGGTGTGGTATTGGTTATCGCTCCCTGGAACTACCCTTTCCTGACCGCCGTTAACGCTATCATTCCGGCTTTATTAGCGGGTAATTGCGTCATCTTAAAGCATTCTGCTCAAACGCCACTCTGTGCCGAACGTTTCTATCAGGCTTTTCATGAAGCGGGATTACCCGAAGGCGTGTTTCAATTTTTGCACCTCAGTCACGAGAGCATCACCAAACTCATCGGCAGAGAAGATATTAACTATGTGGCATTTACCGGCTCGGTGGAGGGCGGAGTTGAGATAGAGAAAGCCGCTCAAGGTCGATTTATTGGAGTGGGATTAGAGTTGGGGGGGAAAGATCCCGCCTATGTGCGTCAGGACGCGGATATCGAAAAGGCGGTTGCTAGCATAGTCGATGGTGCTTTTTTCAATTCAGGGCAGTCATGCTGTGGCATAGAACGAGTCTATGTACATTCTGGTGTCTATGACGAGTTTATCGCTCAGGCGGTTGCGTTAACCTTGCATTACCAACTGGGGCGAGCCGATGATCCAGACTCTACGCTGGGGCCTATGGTCAGAACTGGTGCAGCCGATTTTGTGCGCGCGCAAGTGAAGGAGGCGATAGCGCAGGGAGCGGTGCCGCATATCGATGAGGCCTTGTTCGAGATGAGTCAGGCGGGGACAGCTTATCTTGCGCCACAGATATTAACTCAGGTTAACCATCAGATGAGAGTGATGAGAGAGGAGTCGTTTGGTCCTGTGATGGGGATCATGAAGGTCAGTGACGATCGAGAGGCGCTAGATCTGATGAATGACAGTCAGTTTGGCTTAACCGCCAGTATATTTACTAAAGATATTGAAACCGGAGTCGCTTTAGGCGAGCTAATTGAAACCGGCACCTTCTTCCTTAATCGTTGTGATTACCTTGATCCGGCTCTGGCATGGACAGGTATAAAGCAGTCTGGACGAGGGTGCAGTTTATCTCAATTTGGCTTCGACTATTTGACCCGGCCTAAATCGTTTTACATCAAACATAACTAAGCCGTTTTGTCTTAACGGCGCAAACTATACCCAAACGACCTCGATTTGCAGGATTGAGCATTTTGAAGTGGCTTGGGTATATCTAGGAGCGATAGATGGAACTATTTGCAAATTGGCACTACCCGACGGCCATCACAGTTGGTGATACTTGTATCTCACAGATAGGAGAAAAGTGTCTTAATTTATCGATGAGTAAAGTGATGGTGGTGACCGATCCCGGCTTAGCTGAGTTGTCATTGGTGACAGACGTATTGTCTCATTGCAGAGAGGCCGGTTTAATGGCAGAGCTGTTTTGTGACATTCAGGGGAATCCCACCGGCGAAAATATTCGAACTGGGATAGAGGCGTTTAATGCCGGTGAGTTCGACGGTGTTATTGCTTTGGGAGGCGGTTCAAGTCTGGATGCCGGTAAGGCGATAGCTATGATGGCCAAACAAACAATCTCTCTGTGGCAGGCGGAAGATGTCAGTGATAACTGGAAGCGAATCGATGCGGATAATATGCTGCCTGTTGTTGCCGTACCCACGACAGCGGGTACCGGCTCAGAGGTCGGCCGGGCGTCGGTGATCACAGATACCGATGGTGAATATCATGTTAAGCGCATCATTTTTCATCCTAAGATGATCCCCGCCATTGTGTTACTCGATCCCGGCCTAACGGTGAAGTTGTCGCCGCAAATGACAGCAGCGACGGGGCTGGATGCGCTATCACATAATCTTGAGGCATTTTGCGCGCCTTCTTATCATCCTATGGCCGAAGGGATTGCCATCGAGGCCATCAGATTAATTAAAGCCTACTTGCCCGCAGCGTTCGAAGATGGTGAGAATATCGAGGCACGAACCCAGATGCTGGTGGCGTCAAGCATGGGGGCGACCAGTTTTCAGCGAGGGCTCGGCGGCATGCATGCGCTGGCTCATTCATTAGGCGCGCTCTATAACAAGCATCACGGCCTGCTTAACGCAATATTGATGCCTTATGTATTAAAGAAGAATCGAGGAGAGATTGAGGAGAGAATTACCCGATTGGCCAGATACCTTGAGCTCGACTATCCGGGGTTTGACAGTTTTCTTGAATGGGTACTGCTGTTTCGGGCCAGGTTGGATATCCCCCATTCACTCGATGAAATCGGCATCACGCTCGAAGATGTCCGCTTAGTGGGAGAGATGTCAGTAAAAGATGCGGCCGCCGGGGGAAACCCGGTCTGCCTGACGGCCGATGAATACGCCGAACTCTTTACAGATGCTGTTGAGGGGCGTTTGTGATGCCAAGGCTACCTGTTAAATTAATCACTTTCGGGTGATGGAGTTATGAAGAAGGTCTAGGGAGGGGTAGATGAGAGTAGGGTTGCTGCTTTGTGATGATGTAGCCGAGTCTTTGAAAGATAAGCATGGGAGCTACCCGCAGATGTTCGCTGGACTATTTGAGTATGTCGATGAACAGATAGCGATCAACGTGTATCCGGTGATTGATGGCGTTTATCCGGAGTCGATAGACGAATGTGACGGCTACATCTCGACTGGCAGCCGTTACAGTGTCAATGATGATGCGCACTGGATAGCTGAGTTCGAGGCCTTTATTGCCCGACTGTTTAGTTCAAATAAGAAATTTGTCGGGATCTGTTTTGGTCATCAAATGATGGCGAAAGCACTGGGAGGGGAAGTGGTGAGCTCGCCGAAGGGGTGGGGGATCGGAGTCATGACAACGACGATTAAACATAGACCCGCCTGGATGGAGATGGATATACAGCAACTTGCATTAGTAGTGAGTCACAGGGACCAGGTAACAAAAATGCCGGCAGGCGCCGAGCTCATCGCTGGCAGTGAGTTTTGCCCCTGTTATATGATGCAGGTAGGCGAGCATTTTTTAGGTATTCAGGGACACCCGGAGTTCAGTAAAAGTTACGTCCGCGATCTTATGATGATGAGACGTGACGCTATCTCTGTTCAACGGGTAAAAACGGGTATTGCGTCCCTGTCGTTAGCGGCAGACGATGCGTCTGTGAGCCGAATGATTGTCAATTTTTTACGTTAGTGACGACTGTGCCGTTGGTTTTTTAACCGAAAACGGTGTTTTTATGGGCTTTTATAATTTAGACACTTATTGATGTTCTGTTTCTTAGGTATAATCATTCTTTTCTCTGTGTGTAAACACATAGAAGATAACTTTAAAACTAGTGGCTTATTCGCCGCTATTTCGTGATCTTAAGGCTGTGTTGATACAGGCCTATTTGCTTGTGGTATTAGATGACTGATAAACAGAAAAACATTGAAACATTGACCGTGCTAGCGTTAGACACGTGTACAGAATCATGCTCGGCAGCCTTGATTTCAGGCGGGAAGATCTATTCCGAGCAGGCCGATGCGCCTCGTGAGCATAGCCAGCGTATTTTACCTATGGTCGATTCAGTATTATCCCAGGCGAACATTCAACTTCAAAATGTTGATTTAATTGCATATGGTCGCGGTCCGGGGAGCTTTACCGGTATCAGAATTTGTACCAGCATGACTCAAGGCTTAGCCTTAGGCCAAGATCTTCCGGTGATCGGGATATCTTCACTGCAAACCATGGCTCAGGCGGTGTTCGATGAGCAGGGCGGACAGCAGATCATCGCCGCCATCGATGCCAGAATGGGAGAAGTGTACTGGGGACAGTTTATTGTTAAGGATGGTTTGGCTGAGCTCAAAGATGCCGAGCTTGTCTGCTCACCCGATGATGTGCCACTGACCCTGGATGTTAGTCAGCCGATTCTTGTATGTGGTACCGCCTTCGATGCCTACCCTAATCTACTGACCTTGTCTGAGAATATCTCACTGGCTGAAAATGTTAAGTTTCCGGATGCTAAAGCCATGTTAGCGCTGGCCAAAGCAGGTTTTTCACTGGGGCTGAGTACAGCCGTTGATGACCTGGCCCCCGTGTATTTGCGTGATACAGTTACCTGGAAGAAGTTACCCGGACGTGAGTGAGCGGGTAACGGGTAGCCTGACTCTGGTTTAGAAAGACGGGTTTAGAGAGACCAGTTTAGTGAGGCAGGTTTAGAGAGACCGGTTTGAGTGACCGCTAATCGATTAACTTGATGTTAAAGGACGAAGAGTAATGCAGATTCAATCAAATCTTTTTGCACCGTCTACGACGAAAGCCCCGGGGGTATCTTCATCGAATGTGAAGCGCTCACAGGTTGAACCTAGCCATCAGGTTGAGCAGTCTCACAAAAGCCAAGGTCTCGAGGCCAGTCAGCAAGTCACACATGGACAGGCAGATAAAGAAAACTCTCAGCAACATGCCCTGTCTGCACCGCCTCAGAACCCTTCTCCTGAAGAGTTGGAGTCCCGCTTAGTGGCAAAACTGGAGTATGAGCAACAAACACAAGGCACCGAAGGGGCCGTTGCTCATTATCTGGCAAATCAGCATGCGGCTCAAAGAGAAGCGATTCAGCAAATGGTGGGTATCGATACCTATGCCTGACCCGTTAACTCAGGGCATCACCGACAAGAGTGAGAGTAAAGCAGGTGCACCCGGTCGCGGACGTTTCCTGATTGAATTACTGCTCGCTATGGTGATCACGCGCCTGCCTTTTATCAATGTCCCGTTTAAGTGGCTCGAAAGTTATTTTCATGAACTCTCCCATGGTTTAGCGACGCTGTTGACCGGTGGCATCGTCAGTCATATCCAACTGTTTCCTAATGGCGCCGGATTATGCTTCAGCCAAGGGGGCTGGCCTGTTGTTATCGGCTTCAGCGGCTATTTCGGGGCTGCCTTATGGGGTTATCTGATCTTTATTCTGGCCACCTGGCCAAGGGGGATCCGCATGAGCTTTGCTATGCTCGGATCTGCCGTTATTGTTACCGCCTTACTTTGGGGAAGAGATCTGCTGACTATCTCTATTCTCGCTTGTCTCGCCGTCCTGTTCCTGTTGCCGCTCAAACTTAGCCGTAATCGATTTTTGGGTAGTGGTCTGCGGGTGATGGCGCTGATGATTATGCTCAACGCGCTCGCCAGCCCAACGGTCTTGTTAGGGCTGAATGGCAAAGGTGATGCGGCTATGTTAGCTACGCAGACCTGGATCCCAGGTTGGATATGGGTCATGGCTTGGTTGGCAATCAGTGCAGTGATGATTTTTCTTTGTTGGAGACGGGTCGATAGTGCAGCAAAAAATTCGGTAATTAAAAGGTAATACCGATTGGTATATTTACTTTTTGAATCAATCTGAGCTTGGATTTTAATCTGGCAAGCTGTTAGGTTTAGTCTTTACTTTAATACCCTACAGGGAAGCAAAAAATGGATATAAAGACCCTAGCGTTAGGTTGCGTTGTCACGGCAGGTCTTACTTTTAGTGCCATGGCTCATGAACAGATTGATGATACCCAAAGCCTGAAAAATGCGGTTAACAGCGAGTTCAGACAAGCTAAAAATGTTGAGCGAGATGGGTTTCGTCACCCATTAGAAACACTGTCCTTTTTTGATATAAAAGCATCAGATACCGTCGTCGAACTTTGGCCTGGAGGTGGTTGGTATGCTGAGATCTTAGCCCCCTATCTGGCGCATAGCGGCAACTATATTGCAGGTAATTTCGATACTAATCCCAATGATGAGAAACTTCGCAATGGTTACCGGGCTAAGGTGGGGAAAAAATTTGAATCTTGGTTAGGCGATAACAAGGATCACCTGGGAGATGCCACGATGGTGACCTTCGATCCACCTGTTTATTATCACTTAGGTAAAGATAGCAGCGTCGATGTGGTGCTAACGTTCAGGAATCTTCACAATTGGGCCATGAAAGGTCATATGAAGCCCGTGTTCGAATCGGCTTATAAAGTGCTTAAGCCTGGTGGGACCTTTGGGGTGGTTGAGCATAGAGCGAATCCGGGAATGGAAGCTAAAACCGGTTATATGGATCAGGCACAAGTGATTGCACTTGCGGAAACGGTGGGCTTTAAACTGGTTGAAAAATCAGAAATAAATGCCAACCCGAAAGATACCAAGGACTACCCTAAAGGTGTGTGGACACTCCCGCCACGTCTGGCGTTGGACTCGCTTGATAGAGAAAAGTATCTTGCTATCGGTGAGAGTGATCGCATGACACTAAAATTTGTCAAAAAAACTCAATAAACAACTGACAACAGAGGCTATATGTGGCAATCTTGCGCCCCCGAAAATGAGGTAGAATTTCAACTGCCCCATATACGACTTTCAGGTCGCCGTTGGGGGGCGCCCGATAAGCCATTGATACTTGCCCTTCATGGGTGGCTGGATAATGCCAATAGCTTTGAGCCTTTAGCCGAAGAGCTATCAGCTGAATATCAAATCCTGGCGATAGACTGGCCGGGCCATGGCGGATCTGAGCATAGGCCCGGTTCATACCCGCTGCACTGGGTTGATTACCTCTATGATCTTGAGATTCTTGTTGAAAGGTTGTCGCAGCGTCAGGCGCCAAAGGCCATTATTGGTCATTCTTTGGGTGGCATTGTTGCATCAGCTTATACCGCAGCTTTTCCAGAAAGAGTGGATAAATTAGTGTTGATAGAGGCGATTTGTCCACTTTTTGAAGCTGCCTCAAAGAACAATCAACGGCTTCGACATAGCTTTATCAGTCATGGCCATTTCTTGAAGAAACGTGATGATGACCCAGCAGTTTATGATTCTATCGAAGTTGCTGTGAAAGCCAGAATGCGATTGACCGGCCTGGAAGAGAGGTGGTGCCGCTTGCTGGTCGATAGAAATATGCAAAAACATGATATAGGAGTCAGTTGGCGAAGCGATCCAAGGTTAAAATTAGATTCGCCTATCAGGCTGACATTCGAACAGGTTGATGCACTTATGAGTGGTCACAGTTCCAGTACTTTACTTATTACTGCAAACCAGGGGTATTCTGAGCTGAACACGCTTTTACCTAAAGCTAAATTGTGGTTTAAACACCTTTCCTGCGTAGAGCTGGAAGGTGACCACCACTTACATATGGGAAATGCAGTTAAAACGGCTAATACTATTAGTGATTACTTAACTTAAATTATCACTAACACAGATAAAAAAAGAGACTAGGCTTTTTACTCTATTTATGTGATGATGATCATAATTAAAACGCCTGTATGAATCGGGTGAGCTTACAATAAAAATGAAAGACAGTGTTATTGCTTGTTGATTTACAAGCTTTTTACAGACTAGTGTGGTCTGTATCCACTGCATGTGGGATATTAGGAGAGATTTGTGGAACAGCTTTGGATAGATAACTTACCTGATGATGTACCATCGGAGATTGATGTAAACGAGTATGATTCGCTTGTCGATATGTTTGAGAAATCAGTATCGAAGTACGCCGATCAACCTGCATTTGTTAATATGGGCGCGACACTGACTTATCGGAAGTTGGAAGAGCGAAGCCGCGCATTTGCCGCCTATCTTCAAAATGAACTTAAGTTAGTCAAAGGCGACAGAGTCGCCATCATGATGCCCAACTTATTACAATATCCTATCGCGCTATTTGGCATATTACGTGCCGGACTGGTTGTGGTGAATGTTAACCCTCTCTATACCCCAAGAGAATTGAAGCACCAACTGAACGATTCCGGTGCCAAAGCCATTGTCGTCGTCTCTAATTTTGCCCATACACTCGAGAAGGTTGTCGATCAGACACCTGTCGAGAGCGTGATCCTGACCGGGCTTGGTGATCTTCTTAGTGCTCCGAAACGGACATTAGTTAACTTTGTCGTCAAGTACATCAAGAAGATGGTACCAAAATACAATTTGCCCCATGCTATTTCGATGCGAAAGGCGTTATCGAAGGGCAGAGGGATGCAATACGTTAAACCTAAACTGGTTAACGATGATATCTCATTCCTGCAATATACCGGCGGGACTACGGGGGTATCGAAAGGCGCCATGCTCACCCACGGTAATGTGGTGAGTAACCTGTTACAGGCAGATGCAGCGTATTCGCCACTGTTGATCGACGGCAAAGAGTTCGTGGTAACAGCCTTACCTCTGTACCATATCTTCGCATTAACCGTGAATTGCTTGTTGTTTATGCATAAAGGCTCCAACAACCTGCTTATCACTAACCCTAGGGATCTGCCAGCATTCATCAGTGAGCTGAAAAAGCATCCTTATACAGCCATCACCGGTGTTAACACCCTGTTCAATGCCTTAGTTAATACTCCTGAGTTCGCCGAGTTAGATTTCTCCCAGGTCAAGTTGTCCATAGGTGGCGGCATGGCTGTACAGCGCGCCGTAGCCGATAAATGGCAAAGAATCACTAAGAATAAGCTACTCGAAGGCTACGGCCTGACAGAGGCTGCTCCGTTAGTGACTTGTTGTCCATATAACCTTGAAGGTTACAACGGCTCTATCGGCTTCCCGGTTGCCATGACGGATATTCAGGTGCGCGATGATGCTGGTAATGTCCTGCCTCAGGGGGAGAGTGGTGAACTGTTTGCTAAGGGCCCACAAGTGATGAAAGGCTATTGGCAACGCCCGGAGGAGACGGCGAACGTTATCGATGATCAAGGTTATCTGGCAACGGGTGATATCGGTTATATGGATGAAAATGGTTTCTTTTTCATCGTCGACCGTAAGAAAGATATGATCTTAGTTTCGGGTTTTAATGTATTTCCTAACGAAATCGAAGAGGTTGTCGCCATGCATCCTAAGGTGGTTGAAGTGGCTGCCGTTGGAGTCCCTAATGAGCTATCTGGGGAAACAGTGAAAGTGTTCGTGGTTCAAAATGATAAATCTTTAACCGAACAAGATCTCATCACGCATTGTCGTAAGCATTTAACGGGATATAAAGTTCCTAAACTGGTAGAATTCAGAGACGAGCTACCGAAATCTAACGTAGGAAAAATTCTGCGTAGAGAGTTGAGGGATGAAGTTAAGCCTAGTTAACTACCTCAAAAGCACATGATAGGTGTGTTTATCTCGCTTTCTTAGCCGGCTATTAGCCGGCTTTTTATTTTGTAGCATTCCATCTTCCGGGAGAACAACTTGTTAGCGTTTCAATATATAGATGACGATGCGAGCTTAACTGAGCTTGTATCGAAATATCGTCAGAGTCCTTTATTGGTGTTGGATACTGAATTCGTACGAACGCGTACTTATTATGCCCGACTTGGTTTGATACAGGCTTACGATGGTACAACGTTAGCATTGATTGACCCGATTGCCGTTGGCAATCTGTCAGAGTTCTGGAGCCTGCTCACTGAGCCGGAAATTACCACGGTATTGCACTCATGCAGTGAAGATCTTGAGGTGTTCGCTCGCAATGGTCAGTGCCAGCCAATTCGTCTGTTCGATAGCCAAATCGCAGCATCACTGTGTGGTTTCGGTCATGGGCTGGGCTATGCCAAATTGGTCGAGCAGACACTGAATATCGCGCTGGATAAAGGTGAGTCCCGCACCGACTGGATGAAGCGTCCCTTGAGTAAGGCTCAACTTACCTATGCTGCCAACGATGTCTATTACCTCTATGAGCTCTATCCTCAACTCATTCAAAAGTTAGAAGATAAAGCCAGACTGGATTGGGTATTCGAGGAAGGCGAGCGTATGACGCAAGGGCGTTTAACTCCGCCGGATCTTGAATTGGCATACCTGAAAGTTAAAAATGCCTTTCAATTGAGCGCTAAGCAGTTAGCTTACCTTAAGGTTTTGGCTAAATGGCGATTAAATAAGGCGTTATCACGAGATCTTGCCGTTGGATTTGTGGTGAAAGATCATGCCTTGATTGGCTTGGCAAAAAAGCAGCCAAAGAATGTCAGTGAACTCAATAAGATGATCGAACTGACGGAACAGGAGAAACGCATACATGGTCGAGACCTGTTAGCATTGCTCGATACCGCCGATCTCGATAACCTGCCTAAGCCAATCGATGTGTTGGCGTTGAGGAACGGTTATAAGTCATCATTTAAGACCATTAAGAATTGTCTGAGCGCACTTTCTGAAAAGCATGATGTTCCGATTGAACTGCTTGGCTCGAAGCGACATATTCATGAGTATCTGCAATGGTTATGGGATGGAAAGAGCGGCGATACTCCGCTGTTGTTAAGTGGTTGGCGCGCTGATATTGCCGCATCACCACTGACCGAATTGGCTTTGTAATACCGATTGCTATAAAGCCTGTACAGATAAAAATAAACCCGCGTTTATCGATATAAACGCGGGTTTTTTTATTGCTAGCTGAAAGTGAGCTCAGGTTACTTTTCTTCTGGTAAGGTCACATTCAATTCGAGTACAGACAGTTTATCGTCATTTTGATCCAGTTGAACCGATACCTGATCCGAATCGATATGGACGTACTTTTTTATCACCTCTATGATCTCTTGCTTCATCTGAGGGAAATAGTCCGGCGCATCTCGTTCGCCACGTTGATGCGCTACGATGATCTGCAGACGTTCCTTGGCTGTAACGGCCGTATTTGGCTTCTTTTTACTTTTGAAATAATCGAGTAAAGACATAGTTAGCTACCAAATATCCTTTTTAAAAATCCTTTCTTCTCTTCAGTTACAAAACGTAAAGGAAGTTCTTCACCTAGCAAGCGATCAACACTGTCACTATAGGCTTTGCCTGCGTCACTCTCTTGATCCATGATAACGGGTACACCAGAGTTCGATGCCTTCAATACAGCTTGAGACTCAGGGATCACACCGATAAGCGGAATAGCTAAGATCTCTTCTACATCTTCGACACTGAGCATCTCACCGGTCGTGACTCGACTAGGTGAGTAGCGGGTCAGGAGTAAAAATTCTTTAACCGGCTCTAGACTCTGCTCGGCGCGCTTAGATTTACTCTGTAACATTCCAAGAATACGGTCAGAGTCTCTGACTGAGCTGACTTCAGGATTGGTTGTCACTATAGCAATGTCGGCAAAATAGAGTGCCATCATCGCCCCGGTTTCGATGCCGGCAGGAGAGTCGCAGATGATGAACTCAAAGTCTTTAGCCAGATCATCGAGTACCCGGCCCACGCCCTCTTTAGTCAGCGCATCTTTATCACGAGTCTGAGAGGCGGGCAGAACAAATAAATTTGGACAACGTTTATCTTTAATCAAGGCTTGATTTAGGTTGGCTTCGCCATTGATAACATTGACGAAGTCGTAAACGACCCGGCGCTCACAGCCCATAATAAGGTCTAAATTTCGAAGTCCGATATCAAAATCTACAACGACAGTCTTGTGTCCTTTTAATGCCAACCCGGTTGCAATAGCTGCGCTGGATGTTGTTTTACCTACACCGCCTTTACCTGAGGTGACAACAATAATTTGTGTCATGTGTTGTTCTTTCCTTTTCTCTGTCTTAAAGAGGCAGTGACTCTATGGTAAGAGATTCACCTTCGAGACGAATACAGCCACTTTTTGTTGTGCTGTTGGCCTGAATATTGTCTGTTAGCCAGTATTGACCCGCTATAGAAACGAGTTCGGCTTCCATGGTTTTTGCAATGATGACAGCGTGTTTGTCACCCGATGCGCCCGCCATGGCTTTACCACGTAATGTGCCATAAATATGAATGCTGCCATCGGCAATAACCTCGGCGCCGTTACCCACAGTTCCAATGACAACCAGATCTCCATTTTTAGCATAGATCTGTTGTCCGGATCGAACATTCTGTTTCACTAATTTAGTTGTCTTGGGTAACTGTGGTTGGGATTGGGTCTGTTTTCCCGATTTAATTATCGCCAGACCTAAAGTTTTAGCCTGTTCAGTCAAGGTGTTAATTGCCGCGGTTATCCCAACAATCACTAATTGTCGTGAAGTGAGAAGGTCTTTTAGTGCGGCAAGGTTAAAACTCGAGTCTGAAATTGAGCTGAGATTGACGACAAGAGGAGCGCCAATAAAAAACTGAGGGGCGATAGCAAGTTTGCTATCAAGCTCTTTCGCCACCTTTTCCAGATCAATGCTATTGATATGGAGTACAGAAAGCGTAAAAGATGAGCCTTTTAACTCTAGGCTAGGTGTCTGCATTGCGACATTGCTCTTTATAAATAATCAGACTTGGCGCTGATTTGCATTATATTAATGACCGACCATGTTATAGTGTGGTTTCGTTACTGGCAAGTTGAATAGTTTGGAAAATAGATAGTATATGATCTGTGCTGTATATAAGAGTCGACGTAAGGTCGACAGCTACCTTTTCGTTGAAAAGCGCAATGAGTTTGAGCGGGTACCCGAAGCATTGATGGAGATGTTCGGCGCACCAGAATTAGTGATGATGCTCCCTATTATGAAGCGTGACCACTTAGGATTCGCAGACATCAAGAAAGTAAGAAGTGAACTTGCCGAAAAAGGTTATTACTTGCAACTCCCCCCACCGAAAGTTAACTTACTCGAACAGCATAAGCTGGAGATTGGCTACAGCCGAGATTAGAACGAGTTAGGGAATCGTTAGCATAGAAGGGATCAGCTATGGTTTGGAAAAAAATTGGAGCCGCGTTTTTTATCACCCTGCTTAGTGGCTCGGTGCAACTCGCATCTGCACAAGACAGTCAACAATCGCCTAATTTCGTTGAATATTTAGACGCACTAAAACACGAAGCCAAAGAGCAGGGCATTGAAAACGAAACCGTGGATCGTGTTTTTCCAAAAATTAAGCCTTTTAAGCGGGCAGTATTTACCGGAAAAACTCAAGTTGAACCTAAGACTTCTCTGGAAACCTTCCTCCCCGCGACCGTACCTGAATGGAAAGTTGAAAAAGCGAGACAGCTGTTTAAAGAACATAGCGCGGAACTTAAAGCCCTAGGCGATAAGTATGACGTACAGCCTCGATTTATTATCGCCCTATTGGGCATAGTATCGGATTTTGGCGTCGACTCAGGTCATCTTCCCCTGTTGTCTGTTTTAGCTTCCTCTGCCTATGAGGGGAGCAAAGAGGCCTTCTTCAGAGATGAGTTTTTTTCTGCCTTAAAGATCATTGAGCAAAATGATATCGACTTTGACAACTTGAAAGGTTCTTGGACCGGTGTCATGGGACAAACTCATTTTACGCCAAGCCAGTATCTCTTGTTCGCCCAGGATGGTGATGGTGATGGCAAGAGTGATATCTGGAATAACACGCAAGACACCTTCGCCTCTTTGGCCTATTTTCTACAGCAAGCAGGTTGGAAGAGTGACGGTACCTGGGGACGTCAGGTTCTCGTTCCCAAAGAGTTCGATCTCTCGCATTCGTCACTCGATATAAAGAAAACTTTCTCACAGTGGTCTGCCCTCGGCGTGACGCGTTTCGATGGCTCAAAACTGCCTTCGCGGAATGATATGCAAATTTCACTGATCATGCCTGATGGTGCAATAGGGCGTAAATACCTCGTTTATGATAACTATCGAGCCTTGCTGAAATGGAATGAATCTGACTATTTTGCCCTTTCAGTGACCTATCTTTCGGAGCGGATCAAGTATCCGGCGATAAAATAGTGTAAAATAGCCCGCGAGAGTGGGCTTTTTTATAGAATTTAATCATGTCGTTTTGGAAGAATAAAACCTTAGCTGAGATGGACACCCAAGAGTGGGAGTCACTTTGTGATGGTTGTGGTAAATGTTGTTTAAACAAGTTGATCGATGATGAGACCGAAGAACTTTATTATACGAATGCAGCCTGTAAATTATTAGATCCATCAGATGGACATTGTGTCCACTATGTTCAGCGTTTCAATTTTGTCCCATCCTGCACGCAAGTCACCGTGGATAATGTTGCCGAGCTAACCTGGTTACCGGATAGCTGCGCGTATCGTCGTCTTCACTTTGGTCGTGAGCTTCCTTCCTGGCACCCGTTAATCACAGGTTCTAAAGAGGCGATGCATGCTGCCGGCATGTCTATTCAGAATAAAGTGACCTGTGAAACGAAAGTGAAGTATATGGAAGACCATATCGTGCTTTGGCCTTTAAAAGATATCGAATAAACGAATAGACCGCACACTAAATCACCTGTTATCCGTATCGCTATTGGCGCCTTATAAAGGCGCTGAGATTGCTACTGGGCGAAACTAAATCTTATCTAGCTACACAGCGATAATCTTCATTAATATCAATAGGTATATTATCAAGAGAGAAAATGTCTCCATGACCATAGGGCCATGAAGACACCGGAGCGATGAGTTTTTACTGGGTGGTTTTGACTTATCTAGTTTTACTCAGTGCGGGGATCATGAAGATAGCCAGTGCTAACAGATAAGTTGAAAAAGCAACAATCATCCATTGCCCCATTGTCACTCCCATCATCTGCCAAGGGATATCGCTGCACATGCCCGATGGCATAAATACCGAAGGTAACCATTCATGCAGGGGCATCCAACTCGGGAATTCAGGCAGGAAGGAGCAGGTAGAGAACGGAGAAGGGTTCGTCTGCATATCCACTAACTCTAAGGCTAGTTTCAAGCCCCATGCGGCACTAATTCCCCAGCCCAGCACGGCGATAAAGCGCAAAAAACGATTCTTATAACCGACTATGCCGATAAGTGCAGCGCCCAAAATGCCAAAAATGGCCAACCTTTGGTAAATGCACATGACACAGGGATCGAGTTTCATTACATGTTGAAAGAAAAGGGCACAAAGCTCCAGCCCAAGTGCTGTGCCTGCAAGAATTAGCCAGGCCAGGCGAGATTGAGCGAATCGTGTCACAGGGTTCAAGAGGCTGCTCTCCATAATCATAGATATAATAAAAAAAACGCCCGAAAGGGCGTTTTCATAAGACTTTGATGAACTAAGAAAGTTCAGATTAAATCTTAATATTACTCATCAACTTCAGACTTAATGTCCGCTGACCGCGCCGGCAGCGTCTTTGACGCTATGATGCAGTATCATATGTGAGTCATAGAAGTATTGAGTCATCTGCTCCAGGCCACCGAGTTGAATGGTTAAGACGCCGACAATCGACAGCACTATGGTGTAAGGCAATGCCATCCATACCATACGTCCATACGAGAGGCGAATGAGGGGAGCAATTGCTGAAGTTAACAAGAACAGGAATGCGGCTTGCCCGTTTGGTGTGGCAACCGATGGTAGGTTAGTACCTGTGTTGATTGCTACGGCAAGCAGGTCGAACTGATCACGGGTGATCTGGCCCGATAACAGAGCGGCTTTAACTTCGTTGATATAAACCGTACCGACAAAGACGTTATCACTGACCATAGACAGTAGGCCATTGGCGATATAGAAGATAACCAGCTGTGTGTTACCTTCGTAGCTAAGCGCCCACTGAATTACAGGAGCGAACAGCTGCTGGTCGATAATTACAGCTACAATGGCAAAGAATACGGCCAATAGTGCGGTGAAAGGCAGTGCCTCTTCGAAGGCTTTACCTATGGCATGCTCGTTCGTGATTCCGTTAAATGCCGTTGCCATAATGATAACAGACAGACCAATCAAACCAACTGAGGCTAGATGGAAAGCGAGTCCAACGACCAGCCAAACACCAATCAGTGCCTGAATGAGTAGTTTAACCTTGTCATGCTTAGTTCGGTGAGCATCTTCATGAGCAGCAAATTCAGACAAGATGGTATGTACCGCTTCCGGTAACTGTTGACCGTAACCAAACACCTTAAATTTTTCGACTAAGAAACAGGTGGTAATACCGGCAAAGAAGACAGGGACGGTTACAGGTGACATTCGCATCGCAAATTCGACAAACTGCCAATTAGCTTGAGCCGCAATAATCAAGTTTTGCGGTTCGCCCACCATAGTACATACGCCACCGAGTGCTGTACCTACACCGGCGTGCATCAACAGGTTACGAAGGAAACCACGGAATGCGCTTAATTCATCTTGACACAGCTGATGGTGTCCATCGGAAGTATGGTCATGATCGTCGGCGAAGCTCTTACCCGAAGCCACCTTATGGTAGATAGAGTAGAAGCCAACTGCGACAGCAATGATAACGGCAATCACCGTCAGGGCGTCGAGGAAAGCGGACAGGAAGGCTGAAGCAATACAGAACATTAAAGATACTACAATCTTTGAGCGTACCTTAGTGATCATCTTAGTGAAGACAAACAGCAGTAGTTGCTTCATGAAATAGATGCCGGCAACCATGAAGATCAACAGCAACATAACTTCAAGGTTGGCCTCTAACTCATGAAAGACCTGACTTGGGGAGGTCATGCCGATGGCGACGGCTTCGATGGCTAATAAACCACCGGGCTGAAGTGGGTAGCATTTTAGTGCCATAGCCAAGGTGAAGATGAACTCAATAACCAGTAACCAACCCGCGATAAACGGATTCAGGTAAAAAATAATTGGGTTGATAATTAAAAAAGATAAAATTGCGATTTTGAACCACTTAGGAGAATTTCCTAAGAAGTTATCAATAAACGCCTGACTCATAGTCACAGGCATGGCACCCTCTCAAAATTGTTGATAGATATGATTATTAGATTTATGACTTCAATATATTTGAATCGCACAGTTTAGCTTAAAGAGAGTCCTAAATTAATACCCTAGCTTCATGTTCATCTTAAAAAAACCTTAAAATGTCGATTAACATGGCAAAATAGGTTTAAAAGATTGACTGCACGCTGATTCTGAGTTGTTTTGTGATCTTAATCGTTGATCTTGGCCACTATTATCCGAGAAAGGTTTCCATTTCTTCCGGCTCTGGTATGATCAGTGTATTAAATATCACTTTTTAAATTGGGAAAATTAACCTGATGACAATTGTCCAAAAAGCTCCTGTCGTGGCAAAAAACAAAGATATTATTGAAGCCAAAGGACCTGCGAGCTTTGCTGAGAAGTATATTGTCCGATCTATCTGGGAGGAGAAATTCCCACCAGGTTCTATTTTACCAGCAGAGCGTGAATTATCGGAGCTGATCGGAGTAACCCGTACCACGCTCAGGGAAGTCCTGCAACGTTTAGCCAGAGATGGTTGGTTAACTATTCAGCACGGTAAACCTACTCGCGTCAACGATATTTGGGAAACCTCAGGTCTTAATGTATTAGAAACTATCGCCGACCTTAACCCGGCAGGTGAACCTGTATTGTTAGAGCAGTTACTTTCTGCGCGAACTAATATCAGTGCTATCTATTTTAAAGGTGCAATTCGCCATAACCCGGAAAAAGTGATTGAAGTATTAGAAGAGATATCTTCTTTGAACGATGATCCTAAGGCTTATGTAGAATTTGATTATCGGTTACACCATGCCCTGGCTTACAACTGTGGTAACCCTCTTTATGTTCTGATCCTAAACGGCTTCAAAGGTCTGTACAGTCGTGTCGGAGAAGATTATTTTGCGATAGATAAGGCTCGTGAGATCGCGCTGGACTTTTATGAGGCGCTACTTCAACTTGCCCATGAGAAAAATCACAATGCTATCCCTGGCTTAATGCGCAGTTATGGTATCAATAGCGGTAAAGTTTGGCAGAAATACAGAAACAGTCTGCTGGAAACTGCAGAATAAGTTAACTGTCGTTTATATCGAAAAGAGTACGAGTAGAAAATAAAAACCGCTTCATCGTGAAGCGGTTTTTTTGTGGCTAGTCTATGTTGAAGTTGTAGTAGATATCCAGAGACTGTTCGACGCTACCTGATACGGTTTCCAGATAGAGTTGAGATAACAGGTAATATCTGACTGTCATCTCATAGCCAGGATTAAACACGCCGACACCGTATTTTACCATGAGGTTTTCACCGATATAGCCGCTGATAGCGACTCGGCCATCATCGTTGGCATCGAGTTGAACATTAGAGAAGCCCACTTTCTCGATGAGTCCTGTAGCGGATTCGCCGATAAGGTTGACTGCGCCACCGCCGAGTTGATTACTGAGTGTTAACGCCGCTCCCATCATTAAACTACTGTTCTGATCACCATCATTACTGTGAAACCCAGTTCCTTTAATGATATAGGAGAGTATCTCGGCTTGCTCTTTCACCGGTGATGAAAAAAGCGTCACTATAGGTTTGAGTGGAGTACCGGTGATCCTCACTCCGGCAACAACATCTTCATCTTTTATCTCTCTTACGGCCTCAATATTGAGGTTAGGAATTTCAACCGGGCCGATAAATTGTACTTCTCCGGTATTGATTTTGAGGGTTTGTCCCATAAATTTGTAACTACCGTCAAGGACTCTTATATCACCGTATAATAGGGGAGGGCGAAAGGCTTCCTGCCTGAGATCGAGTGTACCCGTTAGCTTGCCTCTTAGGCCCATGCCATCAATTCTCAGTTTATCCGCAACCTTGATTTTAATGTTGGTGGTGATGGCGTAGGGGCTCCGTTCGACTTGTCCGCTGGAGATGCTGTCTTCAAATACCACATCATCAGATACTGCTACACCGCCTTCAGGCAGTTGGCTAATCTTAATATTACCCGAATCGATATCTATAGAGCCTTGAATGTCGGCCCTGTCTTTATCGAATTTGATTTTAAGGGCAGGGGAGGCCGTGATGATGGCGAGCGGTGGTTGGATAATAGCAAGCTTATCACCATCGAACTGAATATCACCGCTGAAGCTATCGCCTCTCCAATCAAACAGACCAGTAACTTTTGCCTCACCCTTTCCCATCTTCCACTGGCCGTCGAGTATGGCCTTTTGGCCAGAGAGTGTAAGGTCGAGTTCGATATCTTCCAGTGGTGTCGGGTTTGCGGCTGCCAGCAGCTGTCCGTTTTCCAACTGCACTTTACCGGAAACATCCGGTTCGGCGAGGGTGCCAGATATCTCTAGCTCACTGGATACTTTTCCGGTCAGAGTTTCGAGTTGTGGCATAAACTCCGATAGGGCATCGAGGTTTATTTTATCGAGTTTGGTATAGCCGGATATCGCTCTGTCGGGTGAGACGCTTACCTCTAGCTGTCCTTCCCAACTGGCGATATCGTGTGAATCAAATTTAACTTGGGTGGCAAGCTTATCTTTATCCAGACTCGCTTGAAAACTGAGCAGCTTGTAGCCGACATCGATAACCCGGTTATTATTATTGAAACTAACCTGACCCGGGGCCAAATTCAGCTCTAAGTAACCTTCGGGTTTAGACTCTTCTTGCCACTTTAAAGTAGAAGTTAAGCTGGCTGGGGCCTGCCAAAGCAAATTCTCCGGCAGTAATGGTGTCAATACACCACCGATATCACCATCGAACAGAATGCTGGTCTCACCGTTTTTGTCGAGTTCTGCCGGATCATCGAGACAAAGTTTACCGTTTGCGTTGAGCCAGCAAAAAGTGTTTACTAAGCCTGATTGCTTGTCATTATTCCAATTGACGTCGATAGGCGCTTCTAAGTCCCATTCACCGAAAATTGAGGTTAAATTGAGTCTTCGAATTTGTGCTTCGAACTGAGTTGTCTCGGGATCGAATGTTGAATAAACTTTGGTATTGAGTTGTAGCTCTCCGAATGTTTGCAGCCCCAGTTTCTGCTTGGTTTCATTGCCTTTAAAACCCAGGGTGATCGAGTCAAGCTTAACACTTGCAAGCTTTAAGTCTTTAGCCTTAACAGAGAGAGCAAACTCCTGCTCATCTTTGGGTCGGTAAAACCCTTTGGCCAGGCCCTGCTCGATTTTATATTGTTGAAATTCCAGCTCAAATATCTCTGCTGAAACGGTAACTTGTGGGTGCTCGCTTTCACCCGAAACATTGATTTTCGCATCGATACTGCCGGACGATTCAGCATGCCAGAGGTTAAGATCCGGGATCTGCAATTTTGCGTTAACGGCCCAAGCCTCTTCGGCACTGCCTGATATGGACAATACACTCTGCAACGCGCTTAGTTTTAAACTGTCGGCTTTGAGGTGTAGTTTATCATCAACATTGATATCTCCGCGGAGGTGAAATGGATAACCCTGGATCTCGCCTTCCAGATCTGAATTGGCAATACCGACCTCCCAGCCCTTGGCGTCAATCAGCCCCTTGGTGTGAAACTGGCCACTGATAATGCTATCGGGCAGAGGTGTTTCAAGGTCAAGTTTAAGCTGCTGCAGTTTGAAGTCGATGGTGTTGATGTCTGCATCCCAGCTGATCCCCTCATGATACTGTGCATTACCTGATAGCTCGGCCTCCCCCAACTCTCCTTTAAGTCGCAGGTGGGCAACATCCAGCTGTTCGCCAGTATGAATAAATTGGGTATCGACAGCCAACACGGGATGAAAAGGGGTCTTGATATTGGCGGTGAGGGTGACATCCTGACTATTAAGGTCCCCATGGGTAGCAAGTTTTATCGCTCTGCCCGAATAGGCTGGCTTGTCCAGTGGCCAGCCAAATCCCTTACTCTCAAATTTAAGCTCATAGGGAAGGTTTCGCTGCGCCAGCCCTATGTCACCTTGCAGATTAAAGTCGATATGACCTTTACCCGTTGCTGTTACGGCTAACTTTTTAAAGCCTTGAGATACATGAAGCGAAAGCTGTTGCTGCTTAAGCCCGGGAAGTTCGGCCACACTGCGCGCATCGACGGTGGCGGAGATATCCATAGGATAGTCATCTTTGAGAGTGATCCCTCCCTTCAAATCTACCTTGCCGTAGGTATGTTCAACATGCAGCTGATTGAGGTTCACCAGGAAGCTATGGTAACTACCGTCGAGGACGATGTTTTCGAAATAGTCATCTCGCTTGCCGAGTTTCAGGTGGCTCTGTTCCAGTATGGCATCGGTAACAAATACAGGTATCGGCATAAAGACGGCAGGCAGTTGCGCCATGGTCCAGGTGTTATCGGCTTGCGTTGTTTGCTCCACTTTCTCATTAGTTTCACTATTTTCATCAATAGATAATGGAATTGATACCAGTAGATCATTACTGTACAGGTAGTTGGCTCTGATGCCGGTCTGTTGCCATTGTGCCTGTGTTTGTAGGCGGGAGGCGTTGAACTGCATGTCGTTGACGCGCACCTTCACGTTGGCTAAATCCGCGCGTTTAAGATCGATGCCGAAAGGTAGCTGTATCTCCCGGTTCTCATTTGGTTGAGGGTCATTGAGCTGACTTTCATTGAACTGGCCATTATCGAGCTGATTGTCTGACAGGTCTTGATCTGCAGTAGTTACTGCGATATCAGCTTCGCTAACAAGGTTAGCTATTTGCTCATCATCGAGGCTTTGATCACCGAGCTTGTTTGTATCTATCGAAACCAATACCTTACTTGCTGCGAGCTCGTTGACACATAACTGCTTGCTCAGCAGGCACATGGGACGCCAATCTAACAGGAGGTCATCGACGTCGACCGCGATTCCTTCCATATTCCAGCGGACATCGGTCATTTTCAGGCGTTTGTTTAGTGTGCCGGAGACGTAGGTGATATCAAGATCGGGCACAAAAATATCGGCAAGGGTCACCGCTAGTCTGCTACCTAACGGCGTGCCTAATAGTATTGCAAGGATGATCAGCATGCCCAGTGGCAGATAGATAATCGTCCGCGAGACGGCCTTAAAGCTTTTCCATAGTGTGCGTGCCAGGCTACTTTGGGGGAGAGCATCAGTACTTTCAGTCTGAGTCTCAGCCTGGTCAATGCCAGTCTCTTTTGTGGGGTTCGTCATAGCTCTGCCCCCATAGTGATATGGATTCGCCAGGGTCTATCGACAGTATCGGTTTCCTTCAGGCCGACACCCAGATCGATTTTTATCGGGCCGATAGGAGATATCCAGTGAACACCTCCTCCCACTGAGACTATGGGTTCAATTTGATTAACATCGAAAGCATTACCCGCATCGATAAAGGTGGCCACACGCCAGGTTGGCGTCAGGTAGTATTGATACTCTACGCTGCCGACCATAAGATAACGCCCGCCGACAACTTGCCTCGCCAGTTGGTCATCGCTGTTGATGTAGTCAAGATGGGGGCCGAGCTCCTGATAACTGTAACCCCTGATACTCTGATCGCCACCGGCAAAGTATCTCAGGGAGGGAGGAATAAGCGCTAAATCATCATCAGCTGCCAGGTTAACCCCAAGATCCAGTCTTGAGACGATTCTATGCTTGTCGAAGAAGGTATCGATCCACTTGTATTTTGTCTGCAGCCGCGCTAACCGTATGGTGGAGCCCAAGGTGGGATCGGCGTACTCCAGGCTGTAGTGCTGAAAAAATCCGGATTTAGGATCTAAGCTATTGTCGCCACGAGTCGTCTTGGAGATGCTGCTGCCGAATAGGATAAATCTGGGGTCATAATCGATATCTGATTGGTTGTAGAACTCTCTCATCCATTCGACCGAATAACTGAACAGCCATTGATTATCTAACCTTTGCTGACGGATCACACCTAATAAACGTTTACTCCCCTCAAGCTCTCCCGTGTTATTGAACTGCTTATTTTCTGGATCATAGACCTGTGTTACACCATATTTATCCCTCAGCATGCCCAGACGGATTTTCAACTGGTCATCCAATGGATGGGTCAAGGGGATTGTATAACTGGTCAGGAACTTAGGTTTATCCGGTGACCACTCGGCAGTGGTTTCCTGAGAGTGGCCATAACGGTTGATTTGTGGGGTACGCCAGGTTACGCGGACTCTCGGCTCCATGCTGTTATCGGTCGTGTTACCTATGTCGGCACCCAAGCCCAGTTCGATTGAGTGGCTGGGTTTGGGGGATAATTCAACCTTGATGGGTACGGCTAACCCTTGGGGTTTATCTATTTGAGGCAATACCTTGATGTTGGAGAAATAACTGGTATCTAACAGTTCCCGGTTCAGACTGCTCAGTTTACCTGTGCTGAACAGAGAGTTTGCTTCGAAAGGGATCAGCTCGTTTAGCAACTCGTCGTTTAATGTGTGCCCTTCGAAGCTGACTGTACCTATGTGATATCGTCTGCCGGAGTCGTAATGCAGGGTGATCTGCGCCGTGTTAAGGTCGCGATTGATGGTGATTGCCGAGCGTTTGTACTTACCGTCGAAATAACCCCGGGCCAATGCAATCGTCACCAGTTGAGATTTTAACTGCTCATAGATACCGTGATTTAATACGTCACCGGGTTTAATCGTTACCGTATCTAACCATTTGAGAATAAATTGGTCTTCGACAATTTCGCCATCGAAATTGATGTCGATCCACTGTAGTCGTGTCGGTTCGCCAGGCGCGATTGAGAGTGAAAGTGTCCAGGGGCCATCTTGTGACTGGGTGACCTCCTCGTTTATCACGCCATGATAGAAACCCAAAGAGTGGAGGGCGGCGGTAGTGTTATCCTCAGCATTAAAGATAAAGGCTCTTCGTTGCACCTTAGACTTAGGCAAAGCGCCTAAGTGCGCCTTGATGTTTCGCTCTAAAACATCGTCGACACCTTCAATTTTCAATGTTAACCAGTCATTGGCATGTGCGGAAAAAATGCACAGAGAGTAGCCTATTAAAATGATGCTCAATGACCATAAACGCAATGAACTGTTTTTCAAAAAATCAGACTCTTTTTAGTGATGAACGAATGCGTCTCTATTGTCGCTAGATTATTGATCTCAGGCAAGTTGATGATTGTAATTATGGATGAAAATGGTTACAAAGAGTGCAAATAAAAATCAAAGGACCCTTTTGTGAAAAATAAATCTACTTTATTAGCATTTATCCTGGCGACTGCGGCGTCTGGTACCACTTCTGTTTGGGCGGATGATAAGCCATTTTCTATTGCTATCCACGGCGGGGCCGGAACAATTACTAAGGCTAAACTGACACCGGAGCAACAACAGTCCTATCGTGATAAGTTGACTGAAGCGGTCAACGCCGGATATAAGGTGCTTGAGAAAGGCGGCGATAGCCTGGTGGCGATTCAGGCGGCGATCAATGTGATGGAAAACAGCCCGCTGTTTAATGCTGGCGTCGGGGCCGTGTATACCTATGATGGAGCCCATGAAATGGATGCCTCAATCATGGATGGCAAGACAATGAATGCCGGCGCCGTATCCGGGGTAAAACATATTAAGAACCCGATTAAACTCGCCGATGCCGTGATGAATAATTCGCCTCACGTGATGCTATCGGGTGCGGGGGCCGAAGAGTTCGCATTAACTCAAGGTTTTACCTTGGTGCCGGCCAACCATTTTGACACAGAGTCCCGTTATAAGCAGCTACAGGACGCCAAAGTTAAATTAAGAAAGGCAGAGTTTGAGCTCAAGGCTAAGTCGCCCGATTATCAGGCATCAAATACAGCTCCTCAGATAGACTATCTGGATTTGGATTATAAGTTCGGTACTGTTGGCGCCGTGGCACTGGATAAGAAAGGCAACCTGGCGGCCGGGACCTCAACCGGCGGCATGACGGCGAAACGATTCGGGCGTATTGGTGACTCACCCGTTATTGGTGCGGGCACCTATGCCGAAAACGGAGTGTGCGCGGTATCTGCGACCGGACATGGCGAGTATTTTATTCGTTACCATGTGGCGGGAGATATCTGTGCACGGGTTAAATACCAGCATAAATCTATAATCCAGGCGGCGGATGAGGTTATCAATCAACGTCTTATCACGGCAGGTGGTACCGGTGGTGTGATAGCCATCGATCAGCGCGGTAATATCGCCACTCCATTTAACACCGAAGGCATGTACCGTGCCACACGAAAGAATGGCGAGCCTGCCGACGTGATGATCTGGCGAGATATGTAAACAATGTAGGAGCGGCTTTAGCCGCGAATCTGGATTTTACCCGAGTGGGCAGGTTTCCTGTACTGAGCTACGAGCAAATAGGGAAGGCAAAGCGAACGGCTTTGCCATTTTAATCCGAAATCAGTTCGTTCAAAAAAAGTGTTCAGAGTGAACGGACAGGTAACCAATACCCGTTATTTATAAGAATATTAACGGACTGGCTTTAGATCATAACAAAGCCAATCTTTTATGCCGGGGACTTAAGTTCTACTCATATTTAGCTAACTAACAAGGGCTCCTGAGACCCCAGTAAGGTCATAAAATCATCCGTAGTTTTAATCTCCAGCTCGATCTTCATAAAATCTGCCATAGCATAAACGCTGCAGTTAACATTTTTTTCGTCTGCAATAGCTTGGCTCATTGACTCGGCAATCAGGCGGAACTGTAACTTATTGTTCGCCAGTGTCTGCAAGGCTGCAGTCTCGAAGGCATCTGTGTTCTCCTTGACCTGGAGGATTCGCATATCAAATATCTCCTTCACCCGCGCGGCCCGCTTCTCGTCCTTGACCGAGAACAAATCCATCTTATCCAGCAGCCAAACCACTATCGTAGAGGCTATACCGGTGAACATCACCATCACTGCATCGGATAGCACATCCCCGAAAGGCAATTTGTTGATAAAGCCAAGCACAGACTCTTCGAAGGCGAAACCTATATAGGTCACCACGGTCGTAGCGAGTAACTTGGTAATCGCATCGGCTTTCTCTGCGGGAGATGAGTCCCCCATCAAAATCTTGATTGACGCTAGGATGGCATTGAAGCCTTCCGTGATGACTTTCAACGCTTTTTTCAATATGCCGACAAACATATTGACGATGGCATTAAGGAGATATTTTACGAAATTCGCAGCCGCATCCTTAAAGCTCCCCAAGCCGATATTGAGCAGGTTTGTGGTAATGTATCTAAGTGCTCGTTTCATCCGAAAACCAAACGCTTCAAGGCTCGATGAACAGTCTGTGCCATGGGTGATGCCGTTTTGAAGCATATCTTTAAGCTCGAAGCTGACAGTTTTGACCACCAGAATAATCAGTTCACCCACCCCTGAGTCGACCAGCTCATCCTTGGCTCTCTTACCTGCATCTGTAGCCGCGCCTTTCATCAGTTTGCTGTCAGCAAGTAACTTGTCAGCCACCTTCATGTTCAGGTGAGCCTCTACCGCGGTGCGGGCCTCAGCTTCGCGCGCCAAGGCTTTATTCCAAGTCGCGTCATTTACATGGGCTTCCAAGCTGGCCAGGGTTTGTTTCTCAGCCGAGGTAAGCTTAGGCTTGGTCTTGAGTGTGTCTCGCTTAAGCTTTAGATCGGTCCAGCTGGAATCCAGTTTAATCTTGTTCAATTTCTGGCTGATGATATCGAAATTGTCTGCGCTGCCGGCCGCGTCTCTTAGATCGCCAACAGACAATGCTTTAGAACTTTTATATTCATCGAAGAGGTGTTTCAGCGGCAGGTTATGATCAGCATTATAGGTGCGTTCGACTGCATTTAATCCTTTTGCCTCGAGTTCGGTATTATATTCCCTCGAATTTCTTCTGAGCTGCTTGCGCTCGCCCTTGTCATTGACTTCTAGCTCACTGTAAACCCTGAGTTTCTCTTGCTTTTCCTGCTGACTGGCAAAATACGCCTTAGTATAAGTCGTTTTCTTGCCTACATCCTCCATATAGCTATCCGGCGTACCGGGAGCAGCTTCCTTCTTATCTCGGATATAGTTTCCCTTGTCGTCGTTATGGGCTGCGGTGTCGGCATCGAGACGTTGCTTTTCGAGCCACTGGTCTTTATCTGTCTCAGTGGCACTGAAGTAATCGAAGCTGTCTATTTCGTTAACCAGCCGGGTGGCGGTTATGCCACGATTCTTCAGCCCCAGCTTCTTTATGCTGAGCAGGCCATCACACATGTTCAGCAGCAGGGGCTTGACCAACTCATCGGTGACGTTACCACCTTGGTCAAACTCATCATAGATCTGGGCCATCACATCGAGAGAGTCGCGCCTGTCATGCAGTTCCATATTGATCAGCTGTTTGCTGACTTGCAGCGGCGAGCAGTCCTGCAGCTCGTTCAATACCTGCTCGGTGCTAAGCACCGGCTGGACATATTCATCTTTTGTAGCCATTGGCCAGATTCCTTATGCGGCGATAGCCTGAATAGAGGCCACTTTTTCAAACAGTGCCTTGGCCTGACTGCTGTCTTTGGGGTTCAGTTTGCCGCTCTCGGACAGGTATCCCAGATTCGCCATCTGCTTGAGCACGATGGAGAGGTTAAATAGGGCCTGAAACTCTTCGATATGGGCGACGGGGATCAGTCTGAAGTCCAGTTTATGGGCAAAAATTTCGTCAGATTGGACCATCTGTTTATGACGTTGGCTCTGTATGCCGTACTCGAAGCGATCCAACAACTTGCTGTAGTTATTGATCAAGACATCGAAGTACTCCACCACGCCGTCGATGGATTTTGCCACCACTTTGAGCTGGCGCTGATGCGACTTCATCTTGGTAATCTCTTCATCGATACGCACCTCTTCTTCCTGCACCTTCAGCAGTGTCTGTTTGGCTTTCTTGCGCGAATAAAACCCCAGAGTCAGCACATAAGAGGCTACTCGCACTAAATCGAACTTGTTAAAATCAATCAGGAATAAATTACCCCGGTGCTCAACCGAAGCCGTAGTTTTGGCTTCCAGAATAGCATCGTCAAACAGCTCCTCAAACGGCTGTCCTTTGACGGTCACATTGTGCAGGCGATTGGCCAAGGAGACGAATCGCTTAAATTGCACCTGGTAGATATCCTGCTTAAAGCTGTTGATGGAGCTGACCTGAGTATCTATATCGGCAATAAGCTGCCCGCTGGCCTGGTCATAATCGCGCTTATTCTTGTCGTATCTGTCGGTGATCTGTTGATACAGTTGTTCGGCCTTATCAAAGGTCGTTTTTCCAGTAAAACCGTTCCAGCATTTAGACCCTTTTTCGATCACCTTGTTGGTGATTTTCTTTGCAACTTCAACTACCTTGTCGACCACGCGACTTATCGCGCTAGAAGCCCAGTTTCCCAATCGTCCAAACATAGGTTAATCCTTCATAATCAGGCCAAAGCCTTCGTGTACCAGATCATTCATTGCCTCGACCCAGCGTTGCAGGCGCTTGAGTTCAAACTCTTCGATTCCAAATGCCGCAGCTAACTTGAGCATAAACTCGGTTTCAACAGCACAAAACTCATTGTCGGCCAGTACTATGCCGAACAGTTCTACTAGTAGAATACGACGGTTTTTCACCTCGCTCCGAGTTAATAACCTAATCACATCATCGATTTGTTCCTGCTTCTTCAACTGATATGACGGCATGCCGCATTCATGAGTGAATGATTCGAAGATGGCTTTTTCCTGCTCCTTATAACTACCGTTGAGCCCCATGGCAAAATAGGCAATTTCCAAGAAGTTTTTACGTTCTGCTACAGATAATTCACTTAAATACATGATGTCACCTTGCTCTAATAAACTTTTTTAATCGGGTCTGTCTGTTTGCCATTGGCATCATAGACGTATTCAAGGCGCTGGCTGATCTCTCCCGCATCGTCGTAGAGGTATTCAAAACTCACCTGCTGATCATCGCCATACTCGATGCCCTTGACCAGTTTCCCTTCGAGGTCATAGAACATCTGATACTTGAGTTGCTCACCTTGCAGGGTATCGCTGCTGTGCTTTATGCCATTTTCATAATAAACCTGAGTCATCTGGCCCGTGTGTTTGTCTTCAATCTTAACCACCTTGCATTCACCCAGGTGTTTGACAAAGTCTGAAGTATCGACTTTCAACTCGGTATGCTGGGCCAGCTCGTTGGTCAGCTCCACCAGGTTTTGCACGCGTAGATTTTGGATTAGACTCGAGAGGGTTTCCAAGTTGGACAACTGTTGTTGCTTATGGGTAAACAAGAGGTTGTTAGCTTCTTTTCCAAGTTCTGTTTGGCTACGCTTAATAGCAATGTCTAGATGGCTGGCTGTATGCTGTAAATCTGCAGTCAGGTTCGCATTTGTTTGTTTATGAAGTCCGGTAGACTGGGTCGATAAATGCTCCTGCAGCTGCTGCAATCGGTTCTGTAAAGCTATTGCCACTTGAGATAGCTCCTGCTGCAACTGACTGTGCATCTTGGTATTATCAGTTTGTGCAGCCTGAATATTGGCTGTAACAAGCTGATTGACAGCCTTGAGTGATTGCTGGTTTTTATTCTGATGGTTCTGCTGGGTCGACGTGATTTCTTCGACGCCGCTATGGATCAGATCTTGAACCATACTTGGTATGCCTTCGATGGTTTTAGCAAGTTGCTGCGACGTCTGAGCCTGTATCTGCTTTAACTTATTAAATATTACGACTTGGATTATGATGACCAGTATACCCATTCCTATTGCGGCTAAGAGTATATGCGTTAAACCGATTTCCATAGTTTTCCCATTTAGTTACAAGTAAAAAATTGAACATTAGGCTGAATGCGATATTTGGTCTGTGAATAAGTTGCAGCGAAGGAGTAGAATTTAACTCTGCAACAATAGAGCAAAGATCCGACAGCATTTGGCCAACGTGTATATACAAGTCATTACTCTACATTATTGATACGCATAATAGTGTCTGGCTGTGAGAATAATTTTTAAAAAGTGATATAACTCAAGGAATAAGTGAGAATAAATTGGGGCAGGGAGAACTTTAAGTCAAAGATGTCTCGTGGAAGGGATACCTATTGTTTAAATTGTTTCTGGATTATAAGTTAGCTGCCGTCGGCGTCATGGCTTTAGATAAAAAACACAATGTAGCCACACCATTTAATACCGAAGACATGTACCGCGCAACGCGTAAGAATGGCGAGCCTGCAGATGTGATGATTTGGCGGGATATGTAAAAATTGTAAGAGCGGCTTTAGCCGCGAAGATGATTATTTTAAGAAAACAGCCTTCTAATCAATAGTCTCTACATCATTTTTCAACACTAAGGCCGCCAGATAAACCAAGGCAAGTGGAGGGATGAATGATAGAATAATCCCAATTATTGTGGCCAGAATTGGGGTTTGGGTTTTTCTTTTGCCGAGATAAAAGCTCAATATTCCGACCACAACCGCGGTGAATAAGATGACTTGGCCCAGAATTGTGGCATTTATATTCATTATCAAAACTCCTTTTTGATCTACTTATACCAAACACTAATAACTATTGTCGAAGGTTGAAATGAGCCACCACTTTGTGATTGAGTAATATCTTGAATTTCGATATTCGGCTGAGAGGCTAACCAAAGGTTAATTTCTGCCTCTAATCCATGATCTGTTGCGGTATCAGACTTAGGCAGAAAGCCCACTTTAGGACGTAAAACTTTGGTAAATATTTTAACTTCCATGATTATTTACAACTCCATAATTAGACTAATCGGCTAGCAAGATAATGCACTAAATGGGGACGAGCAACTTGATGCGAGCCAAAAGGGTGCCTGCATACTAAGCTGACCGGAAACGATAGACAAGTGGGAAGCTATCGTCTCTAGAAGTATTGTCGGATATCAGATACACAAATAGATCATTTATCGAATCATCATTAGAAGCTAGCTCGATTATTGGCCATGACCCGTAGGGAGAGGGCTATCAATATTCCCCGGCTAATTCGCAAGTGCAAAGTAGCCGGGGCAGTAATGAATAAGCCGATTTTATCTGATAGAACCTGAAGTCGGTTCATTAAGTGCATTAGATAATACGGATGCATTATTCAGTGCTTATATGCTTACCTTAACTTCTGTCTGTTTTTCCTATTCTTAATAGTGAGCTTATTTGATTATTAAGGCCCCCGACTTTAGCTATGTGGTAAATATTAATTATGATGCATATGCAATTCATCAGTACGACGGGGTATGCGCTAATTAACAGGGCGTAGGTTACCATTATTGCGCAACCAATCGAGTTAAGGTACCTGAGTAGGGTCACATTAGCGACCAATAAGGATATTGCAATAACGGCCGAACCTAAATAACCGATAAGTTCATAGTTCATTATATTTACCTTTTATATAACTAATAGTTAAACTATGGGGGGTGGTGCTTTTTATGACAGTATTATATAGCGTAAGCATCACATTAGAGTTAAACTTTAAAATAGATTTTTGCCATGATGGAAGCGGTAAATAGCCTCCAGTGCAACTTCAGTCTCCTTCTCGATTCCTTGTTCGAGTAACACATTTCGCTTACCCCAAAAGTTTTCGCCTCGCTTATGGTTAGCGGCAACAGCACAGATGGTGGCACCTTTTAAACCGCGACGGTGACAGACTGTAAATAGTGCAGATGCTTCCATCTCAATATTTTTCAAGTTCAGATCGATAAGCTTCTGGATCCATTCAGGGGTTTCACCGTAAAATGAGTCATCGGTTGAGCTTATGCCCCAGTGAACCTGATAGTCTTCACCGTTAGACATCTCTTTTGCGACGCGGATCAACTCGGATGTGACCTCAAGATCGGCGACAGCCGGTAAGTTGTCGGGTACATAGAATTTTGATGTCCCTTCATTTTTCATCGCGGCGGTGGTGATAACCAGATCGCCGATATTGATATCATCTTGCAGAGCTGCACAGCTTCCTAAGCGGATGAATACCTTAGCGCCGATATTAGCCAGTTCCTCTGCAGCGATAGCAGTAGATGGGCAGCCCATACCGGTTGATGTAACTGATATTCTGACTCCCTTGTAATAACCGGTATAGGTCTTATGTTCACGCTTATGGGCGACTAACTCTACGTCATCCATATATTGAGCGATTATATCTGTTCTGAATGGGTCACCCGGAAGAAGCACATATTCGGCCACATCTCCCTCGACCATACCGATATGATACTGTTTAATTCCACTGGTTCTTTCACTTTTATTAACGACTGACATAATCTACCTCTGTAAATATAATCGAAAGTTGTGTTCTAATTGACTCTGTTGTTGTATCAATTAAATGTTTCACATCTTTTATTAAGACATTTAATAACTTTAAAAGTTAATTCTCTAAAAGTTATGTTTTCGTCGATATACAGATGGTAATTAAATTGTATTTTTCTATCTACCCGCTATCACTTGAAACAGTTTTTCCACCTGAGAAGAGCTGAGCAGTGGTTATTTAATCAAGGGTTCACTGAGCAGTAAAAAAGCTGTTTGCGCGAGGCGTAGAAAAGCTTTTTAAAGTCGTACAGAGTAGTTTGTGAAAGGATAACGGGAGTGAAACGGTGGCAAGTGAGTCGATTATCTGTCACCACCAAATGTACTGACTTGCTTGATGGTTAACGCTTAAGCCATTTAGATAAGTTTTTGTCCCAATATGGGGGCTGACCTATGACCTGTTTGACAAAATCTATGATGGTTTTCAGTCGAAACGGGAGGTTTTGGTATTTCGGGTAAACGGCATAGACCGGCATTTTTTGGGTAGGCTTCCAGTCTGGCATCAGCGGAATGAGTTTTCCACTCGCCAGTTCATCGGTTAACAGATAACTGGCGATATAGCCTATGCCTCTGCCCGCCAGAACGGCATCACGAATGGCTTCAGCCTTATCCACCCGATAATTTCCAGAAACTTGTACATCGAGATCCTCACCCTCTTTGGCAAATAGCCAGTGGGTGTAGCTGCGATTCTTACTATGGTAGGTGACGCAGTTATGTGTTTTTAACTCAGTAGGGTGTGTCGGCGCGCCATGTTGCTGTATGTAGTCGGGCGATGCTAATAGTATAAAATGAGTATCGACGATTCTTTGGGCCACATAACCGGCATTTATCTCTTCGAATGTGGTGAACCAGAGGTCGATCTCCTCCTCCAGCATATCGACTTTGTAGTCAAACAGGCTTACTTCGGTGGTGAGTGCGGGATATTTTCTCTGAAGCTCGTCCAGTGCCGGTAAAACGTGCAGAGTGCCAAACGAGCAGGAGAGTGCCAGACGAACATTTCCCGAGACTTCATCTCTGGAGTCTGTCATCAGGGTGTTGGCGCCATGGATCAAAGCTACGATTTGTTCACAATAATCGGCGAAGTCTTTACCTTCAGGAGTCAATGCAAGGCTTCTGGTGCTGCGATTGATGAGCTGGACGTTAAGCTTCTCTTCCAGAATATGAAGTTGTTTACTGACGTGGGATACAGAGACTTCGAGCTTCTCCGCAGCCTTAGTAAGGCTCCCTGTGGTCGCCAAGGCATTAAAGATGACCATTTGGTAGGCTTCATGTTGCAGACCGTCCTTCATCTTTTAACCTCATATTATGGAAAACAGGGGGATATTAAATCATCCAGCGAACGATACAAAATAAAACGGCTGAATATTTCATAAGAGTCAGCCATTTTATCTAGCTGACTTACAGCCCTTTTCTATACTGGGTGTCGGTAACATGACCGATTAACTGGTGAAGCTCTGTTTCAGCATCAAGTTGACCGTCGAGCAGATCTTTAAAAAGTTGCACTAGTTTTGACTTATCCCGTCCGGAGCGGGTATTGGTTCTGATACCTCTAAGATCGACAAAAAAACTGCTGAACATATCTGGTATATCGCTCACTATCTCGGTATTGAGGAAGTGCTGACTGCCATACATGTTGTTGTGTTCGCCCATCTGCTTATCGATGACAAAAGCGGTCTCTTTTAAATTGACGATAGAGACAGATTTTTTGCATTCATTCAGGCAGTCTGCATCCATCGATTCTTTATGGCAACCGGTCGTCTGATGAAATAAACACTGCCTGCTGGTTAATAACAAGATAGGGTGATAGATGCTGTAATACAGCTTCATGTCATCAGTGCCTGCTATGTGTTTTATCTGCTTTTTATTAATTTCGTTAGATATAAATGAGCCGTAACAGTTAAATTCCTCCTTCATCGCTAACAGGCTATAGGAGTTAGTGATGTTGAGATAGGGTCCGGCAATCCAGTTTATTCTATTCTCAAAGGCGGCGTGAGCAATACCGGTGTTGTTGGTTACGATCAACTTTGGCTTAATCGCTTTTAGCAATTTCACACCAGCCCGATAGTTTTCACCGATAAGAATCGCCGGGAACCAGGGGATTAGACGCTCATTGGCAGAAAATAGTTCGATAAGTTGGCTGTATTGGCTCTCGATACAGTCCGGAAGCTGGTAATAGATCTCTGCATCACTGGTATCGCAGAGGTTTAAATCTTTAGTCGATGAGATAAGCACCGACAGCTTAGCCTTAGCGACTTGTCTGCGTTTAGTTAACTTATCTAATGTTATCGGTTTGATCGACGCTTGCTCACCGTTTAAGTGATACTCGATCCGATTTTTTAAGGCGGTTAGCTCTTTAAACGCGAGAAATAGATCTGAATCGAGTCCCTCGGTATTAAATGCCGTTATCTGATATTTTGCGTTGTTCAGACTCTTGAATCTTTGTTTTATATCGGCGTCATCCAGGGTGTATTTCCCGCCTTGGAACAGATTTGTGTCTGAGTGAACAGTAAACTTCTTTTCCTGTGTCTGTACCGACACGGTTAAGGGCGTGTCTAATTCACCGGAAAAACTGATTATCAGAGGCGTTTTGCCAATATTTAAGTCTTTTATCTTCTCTTTGACAGATTGAATGAGCACTGTTTTTTCGTCATAGAGGGATTGCTTAACCGACTGAACTTCTGCTTCAGTGTTATAGCCTTTGATGGCGGTAAAATGCTGGACCGAGTTGCCTCTGGGGTTATCAATAAACATATGTTTATTAATGTCTCCCTTAAGGTAGGCGTTGGTAAAGTCACGATTGAAAACCTTGTACAGATCTTCATTTTCGCTCTTTATGCTCTTATGCTGGCTATAGCTCTGTATCTGCTCTCTCCAGCTGCTGACCACGGTATAGACGTAGTCAAATTTCTTAATACGGCCCTCGATCTTCAATGAGTCAACACCAGCTTCACCGAGTGCGGCTATATCTGAAAAAGCGGAGTTGTCCTTAAGGTTCAGGGGAAAGTCTTTACCTGCACGGGTCGTTTGGTACTGATCCCGGCATGGCTGACTGCAGCGTCCCCGGTTGCCTGAGTTACCGCCATGGGCCGAGCTGATATAACACAGGCCGGAGAAGCCGATACAGTTAGAGCCGTGAACGAACACCTCGGTCATCATATCGTTCTGATGCGAGACATTTGTCAGCTGCTTAATCTCGTCGATGTTTAATTCCCGGGAAAGGTTTGTTCTGCCTGCACCGAGCTTATTCAAAAATAGTATCTGCCCCTCATTGTGGGTAGTCACCTGGGTCGATGCATGCACATCGAGAGTTTTGTAGTATCTGGAGAGTATATAAAACAGGCCTAAGTCCTGAACTATGACTCCGTCGATCCCCGTATTAACTAGCTCATTGAGTAGGCGGATTAACGCCGGGAGCTCACTCTCCAAGATAATGATATTCAGCGTCAGAAATATTTGGCAGTTGTTCTTGTGAGCTAGTCGTAAAATTCCGTTTAAGTCATCGAAAGAGATATTTGCCGCTCGTGTTCTCGCATTGAAATGATCTAAACCACAATAGATAGCATCGGCACCCGCAACTATGGCGGCTTTTATCGAATCTATATCGCCACCGGGTGCCAGTAATTCAAATTGGTTTTTCATAGCGAAACAGTCCACTCATCAGATCATTTATCGGGCGCGTATTCTACCCGCTAGCCATCTGGTGTGTCTATCGAATAGGGCTGAGTAAGGCTAAAGCCGAGATTTTGGTAGCGAATGGTGAGGCGGGGGCCCGTTAATGGTTAACGGGCTGCGCTGTTGGGTTTTATCTATGCCTAGGTTATTTTTTAGCGGTCAGTGTGGCTTGTTGTTTCATCACGCTATGCCAGAAGCTTGCGCCCAATTCGCCTATAACACGGGATTCACCGTTGAGTAGCATGGCCATACCGATCTTCAAGCGTGGAGAGTAGGCGACTTCTGCCACATAACCTGCCACCCAGCCGGCGTGATAAACAAGCTCCTCACCCTCAAAGTCATATACCCGCCAGCCCTTACCGTAGTGGGCGTTATTGAGATAGTTCTTCCAGGCACGACGCCTCAGCTCTTTGCTGGTGCGAACTCCGGGGGTTTTTATCTCTGCCAATAGCCTTGGGCTGAGTACGTCAGGGTTATTGCCTAAGTTTGCGATTAACCATTTCGATATATCGAGAATACTGGCGTTAACCCCCGCAGCGGGCTCGACTTGATAATAGTTAGGTTTCACTTTCACCTTTTTAAACCCGGAGCGGGTCTTAATATGCGGCTTCGCGCGGTTATCGGTGGCGAGAAACTTGTCCATACCAACAGAGGCTGAGGTCATCTTAAGCGGAGTAAATATCCGTTTAGTCACTAAATCGGCGTAGTCACTGCCGGTTTGTTGTTCGATGACTGGCTGGATAAATGAGAAGGCGATGTTCTGATAGCTGTAACATTTTCCAGGAGAACACATGGGTTCTAACTTAGAGAATTTGGGAATGATTTTTTCGAGTTTACGATTAGCATTGAGAATATTGTCATAGCTGTTTGGCATCAGCCCGGTACTTTGACCTATCAGGTGGCCTAAGTTGATCTGTCTCGAGGCGACGGGATCGGCAAGGCTGAAGTCAGGCATATAGTCGGTCAGTGGGTCATCCCAGTGAAATCGATTTTCATGTACCAGCATAGTAGCCAGCGAACCGGCAAAAGTTTTAGATACCGAGGCGAGTCTAAAGACGGTGTTGGAATTTACATTGAGTTTGCCACCTTTCTCTCTTTTGCCATAGGTACTTAATTTTAAAATGGCGTCATCTTCGATAATGACGAAGGCGCCACCGGGTACCTTATTTTTTTTCAACTTAGAATGAAACAGGGTCTTAAAGTCATCACTTATCCCCTGATACTGGGATTTTGCCTCACCGGATATGGAAAATAACAGGCTAAAGAGGGTGAGAGTGATGAGGGGAACAGGCGAACGAAACATGGATAGCGTGGCTCCAATATGGCGAAACTGCCTTTGAGATGCAGATTGCCTTTAAATTAGATCATAATTATAACAATAAATGGTGAGGATAAAATACAGCTTAATGTCCGATGGTGTTTGGGTGACGAATTTTTATCCATAGGCTGAATACCCGTTAGGAGTGTATGCTTCGAACAGTAGCACATACCAGCAGTTGTAATTGCAGCTCGTTAGATCTCCGGTTAGTCTGTATAAATATGTTTTAATGGATGAAATCAGATGAAGCTGGCCCTAGTGAGTGACGCAAATAGCGATAATGGAATGGCGGCGATTGACTGCGTGCTTAAAGCATGCGGTGTAGATATGCCCCGTGTGGCTTATATCGCGTCGGAGCCGGATCCCGAGCGTTGTTATTACCGGGCCACTCAGGCTATCTATCGTCAAATAGGTGCAGATCTGTCCCTGTATGTCGAACTGGAATCCGGTTTCGATGAAAGTGCCGTCACCTTTATGTTTAATTTCGATGCGATTCACCTGTCCGGTGGCGATACCTTCAGGTTTCTAAAATGGCTACAAAAGAGAAACTTACTCACTGCACTGCAAACTTATCTGGGTGATGGTGGTGCACTTATTGGAGTCAGTGCCGGCGCTATGATAATGACGCCCTCTATCGAGAGTGCCTGGCTATGTGGTGATAATAATGATGTAAAACTGCAAGATCTCTCGGCCATGTCTCTGGTGCCCTTTCAGTTTGTCCCCCATGTGGACAGCGATATTAAAGACGGTGGAACATTGATCGATGCCTTGTCTGACAGGTATCGGGCTGTTGAGAGCTCATTCGTTATAAGAGAGCAGATCGATGAGATCTACCTCTGTCCTGATGATGCGGGTATTGCTGTGGTTGATGACTAGTTAATCGAATTTGGCAGGCCCGTGTTCTATCGGGCAAACAGGTGATCACCGGGAAGTGACATCTGTTTAATAAAAAACCGCCTCAGAGGCGGTTTTTGATTAACACTCATGGGTTATCTGTTACGAGCCGCATTGAAACGCTCGAAACCTGCTTCCAGATCGGCAATGAGGTCGTCGGGGTTTTCCAGCCCGATATGTAATCGTATCAGAGGTTTACTGCTATCCCATTTCGTTGCCGTTCTTAACTTATCTATGCCAAATACTCCTAAGATAAGACTCTCAAATCCACCCCAGGAGAAGCCCATCTTAAAGTGGTGCATGTCTTCGACCAAGGCAGTGACTGAGTTCAGGTCGCCCTCTTTGAGTACAAAGGAGAACAGGCCATTTGAGGCACTGAAATCGCGTTTAAAAAACTCATGCCCGGGACAGGTATCGAATGCCGGGTGTCTTAAATGATCAACTTCGGGACGAGTGGCTAAGTAGTTGGCCACTTTTAGTGCATTTTGCTCATGTTGCTGCATACGCACCCCTAACGTCCTTAACCCGCGGTTGGCCAGATAGACATCATCGGGAGAGGTGCATTGTCCCATCAGATAGCTGTTTTCTCTCAGTTGATCCCAGTGGGCTTCATTGGATGTAGCGGTACCCATCATGACATCGGAGTGACCGACAATATATTTAGTGGCGGCCTGAATCGAGATATCGACGCCCATATCGAATGGACGAGAATTGATGGGAGAAGCCCAGGTGTTATCCAGCATGACGACGATATCGTGCCTGTGTGCAATTTCACTTAACGTGGGCACATCCTGCACTTCCATGGTGATCGAACCCGGAGACTCGAGAAACAGCACCTTAGTGTTGGGCCTGATGAGCTCGCTAATTCCGGCACCAATCATAGGATCGTAATAGGTGGTTTCTATGCCGAAGCCTGCAAGTAACTTGTTACACAGGTCCCGGGTAGGTTCATAGGCGCTATCGACCATCAACAGGTGATCGCCGGCTTTTAAAAATGAGAGCAGGGCACCACTGATAGCGGCTGAGCCCGAAGGATAGAGTGCGGTCCCTACGCCACCCTCAAGTTCGGCGATAGCGGCCTGGAAAGCAAAGTGGGTCGGTCCACCACGTCTGCCATAGAACATCTCTCCATTCGCTCGGTTTTTGATGGCGAAACGCATCTCTTCCATAGTGTCAAAAACCATGGTCGATGCACGAAATACAGGGGGATTAATTACGCCTTTGGTCCACTTTTTATCACGACCGACACTGACTATCTGTGTTTCTTTTTTCATAGGGTACTGTCCACAACCAAAAGAATGAATTTGTTATTTAGCCATCTTAACATCTAAACGGCCAAATGGAAGTTCCAGTTGACCTCTCTTCTATCCGGATATTGAATAAGCTTATTCTTTGTAAAGTGGTAGTGTGACACAGATGGTGACACCGCAATGGGTAGGGTCACCAGGCAGACTGCTTTTTGTCGACTCATTACTGGTCGATATATTTGTGGCAATAATACTTCCCTTATGGAACTCAGTGATGAGCCTGGCAATATACAGACCCAATCCCAGGTGGGGCTTATCTTGTGCCTTCTGTGCTCGTACTGAGACCATAGATTCGAAGATCTGCTCGCTCATTTTATCGGGTAACTCGGGGCCTAAATTACTGATGCAGAGCTCCGCCTTCTTCTGCTTAACTTCCAGTGAAACACTGATAGCTGTGCCAGGCAGACTAAATTCCAGTGCGTTGGCAATAAGCTTATCCATGAGCTGGGCGATATACTCGGGTACGCCACTCATGTTTAATGGCTCGTTTGGTATAGAAATGGAAAAATCCTGGCCGGGATAGGTCAGCTGATATCCTTGCATGCAGCCGCTGATCACTTTCGATAGTGGGAATATGTCCATTTCTGCTTTGGAAAGACTCTCCTCTAACCTTGTCGCCTCACTCATGTTATTGAGGATCATGCTTAACCGGCTGACTCCCTCCTGAGCACGGTCAACATATTTGCGGCTATCCTTGTCCAGTGGTTGCAAGTCTAGATGTTCAAGTGATGAACGAACCACCGCGACCGGCGTTCTTAACTCATGGGATAATCTTGACGACATATTCTCAAGGTAATGGGTATATAGGCCAAGGCGGCTGACGATACTGGCGAAACTTCTGGATAGATCGCCTATTTCATCGCGTACTTTCGAGCCTTGGATATGATTTCTGATCCGACCCTGGCTGTCGATGGCTTGCTCGGCTTCATCTCTGAGTTTACGAATACGGCTCGAGATACTGGAGGCGAAGAAGAACAGGGCTAAGGTTCCCATGCTCATGACCGTTAATATGACGTTGAACAGTTTCTCTAACGCCTTGTTTCTGAGCGTTCGAATGCCGTGGGTGGTCTCTTCGGATATCACCACTCCCATAACCTTATCATCTATCCAGATCGGGCTGGCAGCGGCAAGGATTACGGCCTTGTTGTCCGGGGTTAATCGCCAGGTCGAGCCTTGTTTACCCGCTAGCGCCCTTTGGATATGACTTCCCTCCAGTACGGTTGAATCCTGAAGCGAGTCGATAAAGTCCTTCGGAGGCGTCGTCAGTATCTTGTAATAGAACGGGGTCAGGACATTGCGTTTGAATTGCCCCCAAAATGAGGGATCCGGCGCCTCTGTCACGGTTCGGGTCCAGACACTGCTACCATTGCGAATATCACCGGATTTAGCTAATACCCGCCCGTGTTTATCGACCACCCAGATCCGGGAGCTGTTATGACTCATTCCCTTGATGATGCTTTCAATTTCAGGAGAGGGAACCAGCACTGTGCCGAGTTTGTCGACATCATCGATGGCCGACGTGCCGACAACAGCATCGAGTCTGCGGGTCTTGAGATTATTCACATCGTGTATCGCAAACCCCAGTTTGCTGCCAACCATATCCAGGGGCATACGCAGTTCAATATTATAGCCCTGTTTGGTCTTTTTCCATTTGCCCTGAATTTGGATCTCAGGTTTAACCGGCGTGCTGAGGGAGGGGTCTTCGGGTAGCTCGAAGGCACTGATCCAACCGTCTTTAATGGTCGAAATGATGTAACGTTTAAATACACCGTCCGGGGCGAGTGTGGCTATGGTTAAATGATCGTTGAGGTCGATTCTTAAGGTGTTTTTACCTCGGTAGACGACATTGGGATCGGTGACCTCGAAGAAGCTATAGAGGTACCCCGAATACTTACCCACCATATGGGTGAAACTGACAGTTAAGGGCGTATTGGGGTCGGCTTTAAATATCTGGTGGTTTTCACCATACTCGATACTTTTATGACGATAGGGAGCCCAATCTGACAACTTACCATCGAGCTGGATCGGGCCTTCCAAAGGATAGGCGTAGAGATCCCGCCCCTGTTGGACCTGGGTTAAAAAGCTCGCCTGACTGTCAAAAAGCTTAGGCCTTTCATGCAGTGCAGTGGCAAGCGCCTGAGTCGTGCCTTCGAGGGTCTTCTCCTGTCCATGTCTCAGGTACTTCTCCATCTCCCATACATATTGGTAGCCCAGCCAGGGAAGGCAGAGCAGAAACAGGGAGAGAACCGCAACCTTGGTGCGAAGGCCTACAGGGAGGTTAAACATGTTTGATTAGCTCAATCGAAAGAGATGGGAATAAGCCCACAGACGCGGTGGTTGATGTAGATGAGTCAGCCATGGATCACCTCTGGGGATCCCAGCGGTAACCCATACCGTAAACGGTATCTATACAATCAAATTTCTCGTCTTGAGCCACAAACTTCTTACGGATCCGTTTCACATGGGAGGTGATGGTGCTGTCATCGACGAATATTTTGGCTTCCTGCATCAACTCCTGACGGTTTTTAACATGTCCGGGTCGCTTCGCGAGGGCATGAACCATCCAAAATTCGGTGACGGTAAGTTCGATTGGTACGTTATTCCAGTAAACCTGCATGCGGTTCGCGTCTATGGTCAATGCATCTCGTTCTAGTAAGTTTTCATTTGACTGTGCTTTATCCTGAAGATCTGAGCGTCTGAAGAGCGCCGCAAGTCTGGCAATAAGGTGCGGAAAACTCACATCCTTACTCAGGTAGTCATCGGCGCCGAGACGAAGGCCACATACGGTATCGAAGTCACTGTCTCTGGCCGTCAAGAAGATGATGGGTAGATTACTCGATAGTGCGCGCAGTGACTGACACAGGGTAAAGCCGCCGTCAATTTCATCTTCAAGCCCGATATCGATAATTGCCAGATCCGGTAGTCGGGTACTAAATGCCTGCATGGCCGTGGGGCGATTGGGATAGGCTTGTACACTGTAACCTTGCTGTTGCAGCACCTCTTTATAATTTTCCCGGATAGCCGCTTCATCTTCTACGATTGCAATACGTTTGATCGACATTAAAAAATAACCTTGAAGTTGTAATAGGTCATTAACGCGCTGGAAAGACCGTTTTACCTTCTGCGATTGCTCTAGGTTTCAACGGTAGCACGCCTCTATACCTTTGTTGCCTGTGACTATACAGGAAAAACGGACCGATAAAAGATAGCTAAAGCAATTGCCATTTTCTTGCCACAATTCATATGCGTAATGCCATTTTTCATCCCTTCCTTCGACATTTACATCCTGTTTAATACTCATATCGAAACGGCGTCGAGATTAGATATACCCATGTCGACGACTCATTAATATCAATAACAAGATTAGGAAAATAAAATGAAAAAGCAGATTATCGCAGCAATGGTTGTCAGCAGTTTAACCCTTTCAAATGTAAGCTATGCATCGGACTCGAGTGAAGAACGTCAGCATCATGAAGAGCTGATAGGGCTCAGTTCAGGGATTGTGCTCGGCGCGGTGGTTGGCGGACCCGTTGGCGCCATCATAGGGGCATTTACCGGTACCATCATAGGTAAATCCGTTGGCGACGAGTCGGAGATCGACGCACAACAAACACAGCTGGCAATGCAGGAGTCAAAGATGAATCAACTCAGCGATGAGAACTTGTCTTTGATGGCAATATCCAATCAGTATGATTCGGCGCAACATGAGTTAGCCCAATTGAAAACTGCCGAGCAGCAAAAGCTTGCCGAACTCTCCCTGGGTTTGAATGTGCAGTTTAAAACAGGATCTTCTGAACTTGTGCCTCATTTCAAATTGCAGCTCGATGATGTGGCGTATGCCATGTCACTCTCTCCCGAGTTACGACTCGATTTGACCGGTTATGCCGACAGGAGAGGAGACAGTACCTATAACCAGGCCTTATCTGAGCAGCGGGTTGCCGAGGTTAAAACCTATCTGGTCAATCAGGGGGTCGATGAGAGTCGTCTGGACTTCAGAGCCTATGGTGCCAGTGCGCCGATGACGGAAGAGCAGAGTTTTGAGAATGACTTTTTTGATCGAAGAGTGACCGTCAAGCTGTTATCGACAGAGTCTGAACTGACTGCCAACAATTAGATTGATTTTCATTATAAAGGAATATGTGTATGAAAATTGATGTGGTGTCAGCGACCAGCCAAGGAGCCCCCAACCGGGGGGCTCTCGGTTTCTTCCTTATTATTAGCGCCTTGCTGTTGCCATCGGGGAGTGTGGATGCCTCCAATGATGCCGAGATCAGTCCGGGCAGTTTTGTCTATCAAGTCGCTGGTGAGAACGGTGGGTCGGAAGTATCTGTTTCGCTCCCTTTGGAAACAGACGTTCAGATGGCGGTGTCGGGGTGGGTGAATCGGGTCAAGGTGAAGCAGACATTTAAAAATATCAGCGGTGAATGGCTCAATGGCAGCTATCTTTTCCCTCTTCCTAATGAAGCTGCGGTCGATGGCATGAAGTTACTTATCGGCTCCCGGGTCGTAGAGGGGCGGATTAAGGAGCGACTGGAGGCAAAGAAGGTATTTGAGCAGGCAAAGAGCGAGGGTAAGCGAGCGAGCCTTGTCGAGTCGAATCGTCCCAATATATTTAAAACCTCGGTGGCCAACCTTGGGCCGGGTGAACTTTTAGTGGTGGAGATAAGCTATCAGGAGCTGGTGGATTATAACGACGGCGAGTTTAGCCTCAGGTTTCCTATGGTCGTTAACCCCAGATACTATCCTGAAAGTGGCAGTGAACAGACTGAGGACTTTCAATACCAGACTCTTGCCGGATATGGAAACTGGCCGAAGGAGTTTTCTGCTATGGGCTCATCGATTGGTGAAGAGGCTGGAAGAGATCACAATGCGCCTACTGTAAACATTCGAGTCGACCTCGATGCCGGGGTTGCTCTCAGTGAGATCACGAGTCCCTATCATACCATCGACAAGTCACCGCTTGATAACACGCGTTATCAGATCAATTTAACGAACCAGGTTGCTGCCGACAGAGATTTTGTATTGCACTGGAAACCCGTTGCCGGAAGTGAGCCGAGAGCCGGTGTGTTTGTCCAAAAGGGGCTGACTTATGCCTCCTCACCAAGTCAGAAGTACACCTCTAAGCAGACTGTAAAAACCGGTCCGGAGCGAAATGTAATATCCGACAGTGACTATGCGCTGGTTATGCTGTTGCCTCCGTCACTGAAGAAGAGCCGAAATAGGGTTTCGAGAGAGTTGATTCTGGTGATTGATACCTCTGGTTCCATGTCTGGCAGTGCAATAGAGCAGGCAAAAAAGTCGATGAAGTTTGCATTGGCGGGCTTAGGAACTGATGACACTTTTAACGTTATCGAGTTTAATTCAAGGGTGAGTTCACTCTCTGAAGGGCCGATACAAGCCAATGCGAAAAATATTGCGATGGCGAATCGATTCGTTCAATCGTTAACTGCCGACGGTGGTACCGAGATGGCGCTGGCGCTGGACTATGCTTTGGGGCAAAAGACGAGTACTTCATCGATGGACACGACTTCGATGCCAGGCAGTGTTGAGGAGTCGGTGGGTCGTTTGCGGCAGGTCTTGTTTATGACCGATGGCGCCGTAGGCAATGAGGCCGAGCTATTTAATCTGATCAAATATCAAATTGGCAAGAGTCGCCTTTTCACCCTTGGCATAGGCTCTGCGCCAAACTCTCATTTTATGCAGAGGGCGGCCGAGTTTGGCAGAGGAACCTTCACCTATATTGGTGACTTAGATGAAGTACAAGAGAAGATCCAGAGTTTACTCTATAAAATTGAGCGTCCGCAGGTTACCGATATAGAGCTTCATTATCCTGATGGAACCATTCCGGATTTCTGGCCTGCAACCATACCCGATCTCTACGCCGAGGAGCCTTTGCTGGTGGCCATTAAAATGCCGTCAGATAAGTACGCCAACTCGCCAGATAAGTTGGTGATCTCCGGTGCAATAGCCGGTCGTTATTGGCAAGATACAGTCTCGCTCAATAATAAGAAGCTTGCCGCTGGCCTGGATCTTATCTGGGCCAATAAACAGATTGCAGCCCTGGAGTTAAGTAAAGATGGCGTTAATAGCAGCAGAGTGAAGCAACAGATCACCGCATTGGCGCTGAAATATCACCTGGTGAGTAAACACACCAGCTTAGTGGCTGTGGATATCACACCTGTGAAGCATTCATCAATAATATCAAATAATGCTGCCGTTTTACCCTTGACGCCATTTGGCTGGAAACCGCCGGCAGGGAGCTTGCCTCAAACTGGCACCGATAGTCGTTTGTTACTCGCGACAGGGCTGCTGTTACTATGTTTATTGTGTCTCTATATCATGAGTTTTCGTTTGAAATTTCGTATGGAAATTGTAGAGCGATTGACCGCAAAAGAGGTAGGAGGACGTGATGCCTTATGAGAGTCCCGCACGTTTTACACTTGACTGCCATCGTCACCCTGCTAGTCGCCAGTTTATGTTTGATTGGCAAGGGGGCTTATATGCAAGCTAAGGCACATTTCGCTCAGTATCTGATCATGCAGGCATGGGAGCAGACGCTCAAAGACAGGCAAGCTCATAAACCCTGGAGCTGGGCCGATACCTACCCCGTCTCTAAGTTAACCTTCTTACCGGCTGCTAATGATTCAGCAGTAGATGCAAGTTCGGATGACTCACTCTATGTACTCGCCGGTGCGTCGGGTCGAAACCTGGCATTTGGACCTGCAGAACTGAACGTAAACTCCCGTGAGCTTACTGGTAACCTCAGTGGCAACACAAGAGGTAATAGAGTTATCGCCGGGCATAACGATACTCATTTTGCTATTTTAAATGGAGTGAAAAAGGGGCGGTTAATTCAACTGCAGGATGTCAATGGCAAGGAGGTGAACTACCGGGTAACAGAAACTGCTGTCGTCCATGAGTCTGATACCCGGGTGCTTGCGCCATCTGATGACAGGCAACTCACCCTAATAACCTGTTACCCGTTTAATTCAGTTGAGGTGGGTGGTGAATTGCGTCTGGTTGTGAAAGCGGAAGCGATAGCCGGATAACGGAGTGAGTGTATGGGAGTTAACGGTTAGGTCAGAGTGAAAGCCACAGCCGTTGGTGAGTACAGATAATAAGTTAATCGGGGACGGCGGGAAAAACCGCTGCCCTCATACCTGTTAATTCTCGGTTAGGACGCCGAGCCAAGGTTATCGAGTCAGAGTTATGGAACCGGAGTTAATTCGAGATGGGCATGACTCGATTTCGACCTAAACGTTTGGCTTCATAGAGCAGTTTATCTGCTTGTTCAATGAGCTGTGAGTTCGTCATCGAGGGTTGCCATTGAGCCACGCCAAAGGAGGCGGTGATATTATTGATGGTACTTTCCTTACGTCTGTCTTTAAGTGACACTTTTTCCAGACTTCGTCGCATTGCCTCTGCCAGGTGTCTGGCGGTTCTTAGCTGCTTATTTGGCAGTAAGATAGCAAATTCTTCGCCGCCGTAACGATAGATCTTCACGCCATCACGACATGCCTCTGAGAGTCGCTTGGCCACGGCTTTGAGAACTTGATCTCCCAGTTGATGTCCGTAATTGTCGTTAAATGCTTTGAAATGGTCGATATCTACCAGAATTAAGCATGTGCCGTCAGGGCTCTGATTAAGAATTCCTTTGAAGTCATCATCGAATGCCCGACGATTGAGAATGCCGGTCAAGGCATCAAATAGTACATCTTTCTCGGATTGTTTAAGTTGTAACTTTAATGCTTCAATTTCTTGTTGTGCCTTGCTCAGTTGACCAGTAAAAAACTCGGTGCTGGAACGAATGTCATCAGATTCCTTAACCAGATTACGAACCAATCCAAGGACCTTCTCCAGGCTCACACCTTCCTCTTCGATTCGGTTCAGTTTATCGAAGTTGCTGTCTATTCGGGTCTGAAATTGCGTGGCATCGAGGTTGGTATCTTTCAATGATTGCGACAGTTCAGTTGCCATTGCCTCCAGGTTTTGGCGCATGTCGATGACGTCGAGCTCAACCGGATCGGAAACAAACTCCCGATAAAGCAGTTCTGAGCTTACAGGTGGGCAGGTTTTATATTGTTCAACTATCGTATCGAGTTGCTTGTTTAATGCAGGAGTCTGTTCACCAACATAGGCGTACCAGAGGGCGTAGTTTGTCGGAGTCGTAGGTATTTGATGTTTTAGCATCAAAGGAACGGCTTTCTTAAGATTCCGGGCCGCCTGCTGCATTAATTCTTTAGTCATATCGATACCTGAATTGAAAAAGCTAACCTTTTAACGGAACTTATCTGTTGGATCTATTTTAGAGCATATACTCGCTGAGGGCACATTCCTAAGACAGAGCCTAAACCAGAACCGACGATTCTGGTTTAGGTGTGAAGCACAGCCGGTTAATCAAGGGGCTGTCTGAATAGGAGCCCAGGTCAGCCACGTTGGGTTAAGTTTGTTATGCAAGGTAAATACAGCGTCCGCCGGGACTTGATTGTCGGGGCTGGTTTGAGCCTGTGTGGCTACGCCAATCCCGCCAGCCATGATGGTCTCAAGAGAGCTTGTTTCTATCTGCGCACCTGAAAACCATCCTATATCGACCTTCACGCCGGAAAGGTCCCAGAATTGACTGGTTTGATTTACCAAGTGGCGATACTGTTTATCGATATGAGCGTTGAGCCGCACGCTATTGCCGGTGTCCGCCAGCTGATAGCTGTCCACTTCACCAATTTTTATACCGCGGAAGATGATAGGAGTTCCGGCCTTGACTGAGCCCAGGTTGACATCTTCCAGGGTGAATTGAAGCCAATCTTGCTTAACTATCACAGGCGCTGTCAGCTCACCAATAAACGCTTGACTGATTAGAGCACTCACGCCAGGCTTAACGCCTACATAAGGCCCTGTAAGCATGGTTTCCGGTGCTTTTATTCCGGATAGAGATATCTGCGCATCGACCAGATAATAAAGGGCATCTTCCTGGGTAAAATGTTTAGCGTAATCGCCATAAAGGTAGGCACTGGCTGTAACACTGGTGAGGTCTTTATTAAGTGAAACACGCTCAATCTCGCCGACTTGATGACCCTGGTAGCGAATAGGCGCCTTAGCAGATAATTTTACATCGGCCGGGAAGGTGAGAGTGATGGACTTTGCCTGAGCTAAAGCCAATTTTTTGGACCCATAGAGATGGGTTTTATTCCCCTTTGCATCGGTGTCGAGCAAGCCTAAACTGATACTGCCTTTCAGTGCCCCCTGGAGGGGAGCAACATCAATTTCTACCCCGGAAAGCGCAGCATTAACCGACATGGCACTATTGCGCCAGAAAACGCTGTTTGGCTTAATCAAGGTTTTAAATTGCTTCTGAATACTGAGCCTGATTGAAAATTGTTCAGAAGCAGAAAGCCAATCAATACTGTCGACCTGCCCGATCTGCATCTTCTTATAATAAACCGGTGAGCCAGGGCTAAGGTCAGCGCCATCGGGGCTTAGCAGGTTCAATTTAGTGAGGTTACGGTTGGCAAAGAATGCTGTCGCGTCTTGGTTCGTGCCAAACAGGGGCAGACTGGCATCGCTTTTAACTGGTTTCTTGCTGTTTCCCTGGACCAGGCTTATCGCGCCCTTGGTCAGGGTTGATAAATCCCGGGTTTGTACGTTCACCCCATCGAGGGATGCATCAATGGCCAGGGCTGACTCTGAGACAAAGTAACTGCTTGCCATGATCAGTTGCGAAAATTCCGGCCAAACCTCAATCTGATATTCAACGCCCGTAAGTGCTTTATTCAGTTTGACGGCGTTAACTTTTCCGATAGGGATCTGCTTGTAACGTACCTCGGCATCAGCACCTATTCCCGGGTTAGTGTCTGCATTTAATGTTAAGGTCAGTTTGGAGAGTGCATCTTGTTCGGGAGCATTATCGAGTAGTGTGTACTGCCCGATGGCATCTCCCGTACCCAGTGAAAACTTGATCACACTACCGGTGATGAGCCGCTCTGGGTGTTTGATACCCGATAGCGAAAGATCCGCTCCCTCTAACCAGAACTGGGATGTTGCTGACAGAAGTTGTGCGTAATCTTCATCAACCTTTGCCTTAAACCTTACACCTGTGTCGCTCAGTTCCGATAGGGTGATGCGTCCGATCTCTATACCTCTGAAGACAATCTTAGTGCCTACACTCGCCGCTTCTGAATTATCTGCCGTGAGTGTCAGTTCGACGCCTCCGAGTGCCAACTCCTGATTTTCATAGATTTGGAAACTTTGGCCATTTGGCGCTTGTTGAGATTCATCAGATGAACTGAAACTGAGTCCTCCGGCAAGAATTGCAGATAAACTTTCAGATTTTACCTCAATACCAGAAAGAGAGGCGTCTATGCTAATTCCAGATACATTCCAAAATTGAGAATCGGTTTTAACTAAATGTGCATACTGTTTTTTGACAAACGCGGTCATTAAAATGCGCTTAGAGCCTTCTAAACGGTAACTGGTGATCTGACCGACTGGAATTTGGCGGTAAAAGAGCTGTGAACCCACATCCAGCGAGCCTAAGTTTTCGCTGCTTAACTCTATGACCAATCCGTCGGTGCCCGGTTGGACTGCCGGGGCATTGATTTCAGCTTCGAAGAAGGACTGTGATTCTCCCTCTCCGGGTTGGATAGCGATATAGTTTCCGGAAAATAGAGCATCCAGGCCTTCAACACCGGTTATAGAGGCTTTAGGTGCAACTAACCAGAATTTCGTGCCATCGTTCAGAAATGGCCCTGCTCGATAGTCCATCTTAAGGTCGACATTCACGCCCTTTAGATCATCATCAATACTGATATCGACCACTTTACCGACTGTGAGGCCTTGATAACGAACCAAGGTTTTTCCTATATCGATCCCCGTTGCACTCGGGAAGTGAATTTGAACCTCAATTCCGGCTTCTTTTATGCTCTTAATTCCAAGCCAGCCGCCTAGGGCCAAGGCAACCAGAGGTAAGAGCCAAATTGGCGAGAACAGCTTCTTTTTTACGACTATTGGTGTTTCAATTTGCGTCATCTTTCGATTCCAATCGATCCCAGAGTAAACGAGTATCCAGCACTTTTGCAGCTAACTGTGTCAGTAATATGACCAAGGCAAAAGCAGTGGCTGCCGGTGCGGGTTTAGCATCTAATAACTGGCCCATATTAACCAGTGCGGCGGTTATTGATATAACGAATAGGTCCAACATCGACCATCGTCCTATCCATTCAATGATGTGAAATCCAACCATCAATTTTTGTTTAGATATCGGCAGTCGGAAACTGATCGCTAGCAGATAAGCGGTTAACCCGACTATTTTCAGCAAGGGAACCAAAATGCTGGCAGTAAACAGAATGATAGCAATAGGGAACATATCCGACTCAACCAAGTGGACGATGCCGGTGAAAATAGTATCGTGGCGGATCTGTCCTCTGTTGACCAACATAGTAATGGGGTAGAGGTTGGCCGGAAATAATAATATGGCTGCTGTGATCAACAAAGCCCAACTTTTTTGGAGACTCGAATAGTCTCTCATCACTAATGCTTTACCACATCGATTACAGTGGATATCTGAATGAACAGATAATTTACCGCAAGATGGACAGGGGGTTAGTCCAATCGTTATACCTTGGGTCTTGTTATTTAGATCACTCATCTAAAACACCCCACATATGTTCCAGATTGTACTCACGCTGAAGAAACAGGGTAACCAGAAACAGCATAGCGAAGCAAAATGTGCCCATTCCCAAGAAAATATCTGCAAAATCTGAGAGTTGAAATACCGAGACGAGAATGCTGATCATAAATATTTCGAGCATACTCAATTGTGCCAACAGGCCTTGATAACTGAGCAGGCGTTTAAGTATGTCACGAAAAAAGGGGGAGTTCAGGCGATATTTGATGATCAAAATTTGAAAGAGAACCGACAGAATGAGCAGGGCCGGAGCGATCACTGCTGAGACTAAAACGGCGATACCCACAATCCAGTAACCCTGATTCGATACCGCCATAGCGCCTTCGATAATCGTCGTGGTTCTGACACTGCCTAAAAAATGGAGCTCAAGTACAGGCAGGACGTTGGCCGGAAGTAAGAAGAGTAAAGCTGTTAAACACAGGGCTAGCATACCGTTTATTGAACAGTATGGCGTGTCGTATAGGGTTGTGTGACAACGAGGACATAATGCACGAACACCGGAAGGTAGTGCTCGTTTACTGATAACTAAGTCACAAGAGCGGCATAACACCACACTATTGTCAGCACATTCTTGTTCCATCGCCGATTTCAATCCGTTTGTTACACCCGTTATTGATATGTCTTTTGCAGAACACTCACAATTATTGATTAAGCTTAACACGCCTTAATCACATTCTATGGAAAATATCTGTGTCGATAATCGATTAGATACTATCAGATTTTCCAGAGTACTTGCATAAGAACTTGTATTTATGAGACTCTGTAACTGTATATAAAAACAGTATGAGGGCAGTCATGGCAGTTATTACTAAATTTGTTGTGGTCAGAGAAGGGGTTGAGAAGATGACATTTACATCTAAAAAGGAGGCAGATGCCTACGATAAGATGCTGGATATCGCGGACCAACTCACTCCATTCCTGACTGAGTCCGAGCTTGAGCTAGACGAAAATACCTGTGAAAAGTTAAGTTTCTATCTGGCACAACATAAAGAGCAGTTAATGAGTTTATTGAAAGGTGTTGCGCCAAAAAAAGAAACTCCACCTAAAAAAGCAGCTAATAAAGCCGAATCAAAAAAATAAATTGTTAGGAAGTTTGTATGATAACGGAATTTTACGCGTCACTGGATAGACAAGCCCAGGCACTGCTCGATGGTGAAGATGACTTGATTGCCGCAATGGCAAACTTTTCGGCATTGGTAAATGATGCCTTGGAAGATCTGAATTGGGTGGGATTTTATCTTTTAAAAAATAAACAGTTAGTATTGGGTCCATTTCAGGGTAAAGTGGCATGCACACGGATCCCGTTAGGAAAAGGTGTGTGCGGAACGGCCGCCTCAGAAGGCACGACTCAGAGAGTTGCCGATGTACATCAATTTGACGGGCATATTGCCTGTGATGCGGCCAGTAATTCAGAGATTGTGATCCCTATCTTGCGTGATAAGAAGGTGGTAGCAGTGCTCGATATTGATAGCCCAAGTCTGGCAAGATTCGGTGAAACTGACCAAGCGGGACTGGAAAAACTGGTAAATAGCTTTGAAAATGCGTTATTTGCTCAAACTACAACCAATTTATCATAAATGATGGTCGCAATCGTCAAAGTCCCGTTTATAATAGGCGGTTCGAATGATAAGGGCGTCGAGATATTTCCATTCGTAGAATGAAAGCTTGGCGTTTGTTAATTGTAATTGCTAAGGTATGTTTGCTGTATCAGTTCTTCATATCGAGTTTCAGTATTACTATTGAGGCTTGTGGCGGAACTAAGATAGACCAAATATAAACGACTCTTGATGGCGTATCTTTTAGGTATGTTCAACTAGTGTCCCTTTTTTAACTGTGGAAGTAATGATGGAATCAACAGAGAAGTTGACCGACACCAACGCAATTCTTGCGTATTTATATGAAACATTTCCTTTGTGCTTTATCGCCGAAGGTGAAACGAAGCCATTAAAGATTGGATTGTTTCAGGATTTGGCTGAAAGGTTAGCTGATGATTCTAAAGTCAGTAAAACTCAATTGAGAATTGCCTTAAGACGCTATACTAGTAGTTGGCGTTACCTAAAGGGCGTTAAAGCCGGTGCACAACGAATCGACTTAGACGGAACGCCTTGCGGTGAGTTAGAGCAAGAGCACATTGACCATGCTCAGTCTACTCTTAAAGAGAGTCAAGAGAAGGCAAAAGCTAAGCGTGTAGCAAAAGCTGCCGCCGCTAAGAGTGAAGGGCAGGCTGCTAAGGCGAATAAAAAGCCAGCAAAGAAACCAGCTGTTAAGCGTGCGAAACCAGCACCTAAGCCGGTTAAAGAGCAAGCTCCGGAAGTTAATTTAACACCTGCTGTGTTAAATGAGCTGAAACAAAATCAGCGTGTTAATGTCAAACTAGGTAAGACACCAGTTGCTGGCGTTATCTTAGACATTAAGAAAGAAGATGTTCAAGTACAGTTAGACTCAGGTTTAACCGTTAAAGTACGTGTTGAACACATAATGCTGTAACTATCTCATAGTAAAGGAGTAACTTGTTGATGCGAAAAATTACCCTGGCTGCCTCAATCGCCAGTATTTTTGTAGGATTCTCGGCGTGGGCGTTAACCCCATCAATTCCATTCAGCGAGTTACCCGCACTATCGCAGGAACCGCAGCATAAAGTTGCCAGTAAGCGTGTTACTGGCCTCTTTACTCGTTCTCACTATCATAGATTTGATCTTGATGATGCGTTTTCCGAGCAGGTATTCAAGCGTTACCTCAAGCAATTAGATTACCGTCGTAATGTATTGCTGCAAACAGATCTCGATACGTTTTCTGTCTACTCCAAACAGTTTGATGACATGCTTAAAAGTGGTGATTTAACACCTGCTTATAAGATGTTCGAACTTGTTCAAAAGCGTCGTTATGACCGTTTCTCGTATGCTTTATCCCTGTTAGACAAAGAGATCGATTTTACTGTTGCTAATGATAAGTATCAGTTTGATCGTGAAGATGCCACCTGGCCGAAAGATGAGGCTGAACTCGACGAGTTATGGCGTCAACGGGTCAAGTATGATGCGCTAAACCTTAAATTAACCGGTAAAGAGTGGGATGAGATTGTTCCCGTTCTCGAGAAGCGTTATAACAATGCAATCAAGCGCCTGAGTCAGACTAAGAGTGAAGATGTCTTCCAGGGCGTGATGAATGCTTTCTCTCGCACTGTCGAACCTCACACCAGTTATCTATCCCCCAGAAATGCTGAGCGTTTCCAGATGGAGATGAACTTGAGTCTTGAGGGGATCGGTGCCGTACTGCAGATGGATGATGATTATACTGTTATCAAAAGTCTGGTTGCCGGCGGACCCGCGGCAACGAGTGAAAAACTATCACCCGAAGATAAGATTGTCGGTGTTGGCCAGGATGACAAAGAAGTTGTCGATGTCATTGGCTGGCGTCTCGATGATGTTGTCGAACTGATTAAAGGCCCTAAAGGCAGTAAAGTTGTCTTACAGATTCTACCTAAAAAAGGTGGTTCTTCGGCTAAAACATTCGAAGTGACCATAGTCAGAGATAAGATCAGGCTCGAAGATCGAGCTGCAACCTCTGAGGTGATAGAGCCAGATGAAGGCCTCTACGCTAATCGTAAGGTTGGTGTTATCCAGATCCCTGGTTTTTATATGGATCTGTCAAAGGATGTGTCTAAAGAGCTTATCAAGTTGAAAAAAGCGCAGGTCGAGGGTGTGATCATCGACCTACGTGGCAACGGTGGTGGTGCATTAACCGAGGCAACGCTGTTAACTGGCCTGTTTATTGAGCAGGGTCCGGTTGTACAGATCAGAGATGCCAATGGTAAGGTCTCGCAGAATCGTGATAATGACGGACGTACAACTTATAGTGGACCATTAACTGTGATGGTCGATCGTTATAGTGCATCTGCTTCTGAAATTTTTGCTGCAGCACTTCAGGATTATGATCGTGCACTGATCGTCGGCGAGTCAACTTTTGGTAAAGGTACAGTTCAGCAGCATAAGAGCCTCGGCCGTATCTATGATATGTATGAGAAGCCAATTGGGCACGTTCAGTACACCATAGCTAAGTTTTACCGCATCAATGGCGGCAGTACTCAACTTAAAGGTGTTACACCTGATATCTCTTTCCCGAGTGCATTGGAGCCGGGTGAGTATGGTGAAGCTGAAGAAGAAAATGCATTACCTTGGGATAAAGTGCCGGTTGCACAATACGGCACCCTGGGTGATGTTAACCCTAACCTGATCGGTAACCTTGTTGTTAAACACGAATCTCGTATTAAGCAAGATGTTGAGTTTAGCTATATCTACCAAGATATCGCCGAATTTAAGAAACATCATGATGAAAAAACGGTTTCTCTTGTTGAGAGCGAGCGTATTGCTGAACGCGAAGCTAATGACAAGAAGCAGCTCGTTCGTCTTAATGAACGCCGTGTGAACCAAGGCCTAGAGGTTGTTAAGTCACTCGATTCAGAAGATACAGAAACTGAGTCAGACACAGACGAAGATGAACTGGTTACACCAGATGCCTTCCGTGATGAAACGGTTTATATCACTCTCGATATGGTCGATATTGAAAGAGTGGCTAAAAACGAATCAAAGTAAAATGAGTTAAATAATTAAAAACGCGCCAATGGCGCGTTTTTTCATATCTGTTACATCAAAATTCAGATGTATAAGTTAGTTAAAGGATCTAAGGCCTGTATATGACAACAATGAATGCGAAGTACCTGAAGGATTACCTGGCTCCCGCTTTTACCATCACCCATATCGATCTTAATTTTCACTTAGATGGTGCAGAGACTTTAGTTACGGCGAAAAGTCAGGTTGTACGAAAAGATAATCAGGCGACAACCTTAGTATTAGACGGCGAAGGTATTGAGATTATTTCACTTAAAGTGGCAGGTGTTGATGCCAGCTATAGCCAGAAAGAGGCAAAACTCAGCATAGAGACACAGCTTGAAGAGTTTGAGTTAGAGATAGTAACAAAACTCGATCCTGAAGCGAACTCAAGCCTCGAAGGCCTCTACATGTCTGACGGGGCTTACTGCACCCAGTGCGAAGCTGAAGGGTTCAGACGTATCACCTATTTCCTGGACAGACCCGACGTACTTGCCGTGTACAGTGTGAGAGTAGAAGCCGATTCCAGGGCTTTTCCATATCTCTTGAGTAATGGCAATTTGCTGGAGCAGGGTGAGGTTTCACCGGGGCGTCATTTCGTTAAGTGGCATGACCCATTTCCAAAGCCTGCCTATCTGTTTGCCCTGGTTGCAGGTGATTTCGATCTGCTGGAAGATAATTTTGTTACATCGAGTCAGCGTACAGTAAAGTTACAGGTCTTTGTCGATAAAGGTAACCTTCATAAAGCGCACCATGCCATGGCATCACTAAAGAAATCGATGGCTTGGGATGAGTCCAGATTCGATCTTGAGTATGATCTGGACATATACATGATTGTGGCGGTCGACTTCTTCAATATGGGAGCGATGGAGAACAAAGGACTCAATGTTTTCAATACCAAGTATGTGTTGGCAGATACGAGCTCGGCGACAGATGAAGATTATCATGGGATCGAGTCGGTGGTAGGGCATGAGTATTTCCACAACTGGACCGGAAACAGAGTGACCTGCAGAGACTGGTTTCAATTGAGTCTTAAGGAAGGGTTAACCGTGTTCAGAGATCAAGAGTTCAGCTCAGATCTCGGCTCTCGTGCCGTTAACCGTATCCATGCGATTAAAGTGATAAAAAATCAGCAGTTCGCCGAAGATTCTGGACCTATGGCGCACCCTATACGCCCTGAGTCTGTGATCGAGATGAATAACTTCTATACGGTTACCGTCTATAACAAAGGCGCCGAAGTGATCCGTATGATGCATACCTTGCTTGGCGAAAAATCCTTTCAAGCCGGTATGAAACTGTATTTCGAGCGTCATGATGGCCAAGCTGTCACCTGTGATGACTTCGCCGCAGCTATGACAGACGCCAGCGGCATCGATCTCTCATTATTTAAACGTTGGTATAGTCAATCCGGTACACCAATTGTGACGGTCAAAGAGAGCTATGATGCTGAAAAGGGATGTTATTCTCTCATTATCGAACAGGTCACTCAGCCAACGGCGGATCAAAACGATAAGCTACCACTGCATATTCCATTTGATTTAGAACTTCTGTCACCGGATGGTACTTCGATGTTGAGTCAGGTATTGAATGTTAAGGAGTCACGTCAGGAGTTTATCTTTAATGATATTTCCGAGCAGCCGATACCTTCACTATTACAAAATTTTTCGGCGCCGGTTAAGCTCGATTTTTCTTATTCGGTCGAACAGTTGGTGCATCTCATGCGCTATGCCAGCAGTGAAGTGGCGCGTTGGGAAGCCTCTGTTGCGCTAATAAGTCAATCTATTTGGGATAATGTGGCTAACTTAGGCCAGCAGCAAGCGATGCACATCGATCCAAGAGTGACCGATGCATACCGAGGTGTGCTTCTCAGTGAAGAGTTAGATCATGCACTGGTTGCCGAAATTTTCACACTGCCTTCAGTCTCGGCCTTAATTGAACAAGCTGATTCTGTCGATCTCGATGCCTTAGCGACTGCCAGAGCTTTTGTGGTGGAAGAGTTGGCTGCGGCTTGTGAAGATGAACTGCTTAGCCGTTATCGTGAACAGGCGAGTATCGATAATGCCGGATCGAGGGCGCTTAAGAATATTTGCTTGCTTCTACTACAAAAAGTGTCTGAAGAGCATCAGGTATTTGCCAAAGCTCAGTATGAACAGGCTGAGAATATGACCGATAGTCTCGGTGCATTATTGGCGCTTAATGGTGAAGACTCAGCCTTGAGAACGTCATTGATGACAGATTATGAAACTAACTGGAGTGACACGCCTTTAGTGATGGATAAGTGGCTTTCTCTTCAGGCCACGTGCGCATCGGATACCTGTTTACAGCAACTGGAAAAATTAACTAAGCATCAATCTTTTAGTTTTTCTAACCCAAACAGAGTACGCTCGTTAATTGGCGCATTTGCCGCTGCTAATACGGTACAGTTCCATAAACTCGATGGCAGTGGTTATGAATTTGTAACCGATACTATCATTATGCTCAATAAGTTGAACCCGCAAGTTGCAGCCCGGATAATTACCCCTCTTATCCAGTTTAAAAAGTTTGACCAAGCCAGACAGTTACTGATGAAAGCGTCGCTTAAACGTATATTAGGACTCGAAGACTTATCAAAAGATCTGTATGAGAAAGTCTCAAAAGCACTCGATAGTAAGTAGAGAGCGGTGAGCCAGGTTTATGACTCTCCTGTATGAAAGGGGAGTCATAAACTTATCTGCCCTTTCATTGCCTTATTATATTTTTTCCTGTTGTTTTAGTTTGAAAATATGACCTTTTATTTTTCTTTAAATGTAAGTTTTCACGAATTTCAGCGCTACTATCAAGGGCATGTCGATAAAGTCGAAGTGCACGACAGTCATGGAAGGAAACTTTGGATTAACGGCCGTCATTTTCGCCGGTTTTTAACTCGCTCCGGTGTTCACGGTAATTTTAAATTGGAGCTGACTGAAAAGGGGGAGCTGGTTTCTCTGCAAAAAATTTAGCATCAAACTTTAGAGTAATTACTTCAAACGACTGATTGGCTTTTCTTCATAAAAGCATCGTCCTCTGCTTTATGTAATCCTTTGTTATTTCACAATATCCTTCTTACTTTTCGCTTATAACACCATCTTCTTATCTAATTTTTAAATCAAGCGTTTAAATTATTGTTTTATTTCTAGCTAAACTACTTAAATCTTTAGAAGAATTTCTCAAATTCCGTCTTGCTCATCAGATGTAAATGCTGTAACAATGGTGTTACCTGTAGGCTAACAAGATGTTGGTTGTCATTCCTATAACAAGAATCCAGCAGGTTATGGAGAGAAGCTAAAATGAAAAAGGTTATAAACGGCTTTAATAAGTCGACGCTTGCTTTGGGGATCGTTGCGGCACTGAGTATGGGAGTTACTTCCGGTGTCAACGCTGTATCATTTGATTGGGGAGAAGTTCAAGGAACGTTCGATTCAACCTGGTCCGCCGGCGCGAGTTGGCGGGTCGAGGGGAGAGATTGGGATAACCATATTGGTAAGGTTAACCATCCCAGGTTTGATTGGTCCAATTACTCTGCGTTCAATAATACTAAATATACCTCCGCCGAGATTTGGGCTCAACCTGGGTCATACTCCAGTAATGGAGACTTGAGTAATCTACTCTACTCCCAAGGCGATACAACAGCAGTTGTGTTCAAGGGATTGCATGAGCTCTCACTTCAGTACAAAAACTTTGGTGTCTTCGCCCGTGGTATGTATTTTTATGATCAGAAAGCGAATAACGGCGACTATGGATTTAGCGACCCGTTAACGGGTAAAGAGTACGACCCTTGTATGGACTCGGAAGCATCGAAAGTGCAATGTAAAGATGTACGCTTGCTCGATGCCTTTGTTTACGGCAACTTCGATTTCAATGACGGGGCTAACCCGCTTACTATTCGTGTCGGTAATCAGGTGGTCTCCTGGGGTGAAAGTACCCTGATCCCCCATGGTATCGGCGTGATTAACCCTGTCGATCTTAATATCCTCAATGCGCCGGGCGCAGAGCTCAAAGAAGCATTCAGACCTCAGGGTATGGTGTGGGCATCATTTGGCATGACTGATGAGCTATCTGTTGAGGCCTTCTATCAATATGACTGGGAACCTGTATGGGTTCCAACGCCGGGCTCATATTTCTCGACCAATGATTTTGCCGGTTATGGTGGTTATGGTCAGAATGCTCAGTTAGGTTTTCAGGCAAACCCGGATATGAATCTGGAGTTCCTCGAAGCCGAGTACAATAAACTTGCCCAGATGGTGATCTCTGGTAATTATGACTCTGCGACCCTTGGTGCGTTGGCTTTAGCCTACCCGACCAAGGCTACTCTGGTACAAGACCAAGCCAGTGCCAGCGATTCGGGTCAGTATGGTGTAAAACTGGGTTATTACTCGCCAGCTCTGTGGGAGACCGAGTTTGGTCTCTACTACATGAACTACCATAGTCGCAGACCTCTTATTAGCGGAACGACGGCTGATTTTGGTCAACAGGCTATCGCCAACGACCTTGCTAAACTAGGTGCCCTGGCTGCAACCGGTGGCACTGTCGACCGTGATGTGATGCTTGGTTTAGAGACCTTCTCTAAGGCGCAGATCGAATACCCTGAAGATATCCAGCTCTATGGTTTCAGCTTCAACACCTTGATTGGTGACACTTCGGTTGCTGGTGAAATTGCTCACCGTCAGGATGAACCTCTGCAGATTGACGATGTTGAACTGCTTTTCGCCGCTATGCCTCAACAGTTAGCTAATGCAGGCTTACGCCCGGACTTCGATGGTATTTCACAATACACCTCTTATGTTGATGACGTGGGACCGGGTGAGTATGCAGAGGGCTTTATACGCCTTGATACCACTCAAGCTCAAGCGACCTTTACTCACCTGTTCGGTCCTACTTTAGGCACGAGTAATCTGGTTATGTTAGCCGAGATTGGCGGCGTGTGGATCCATGATATGCCTGGTTTCGATGAGTTAAGACTCAATGGACCGGGTACTGCGCGTTCGGGTGGAAATCCGGATATGCCAGGCATCATCGAAGGTGTGCACAATGGTCCTGAGACCAACCCGTTCCCGACTGATTTTGCCTGGGGTTATCGTTTAGTCGCTAAGGCTGACTATAACAACTTGTTCTCTGGCATCAATATGTCTCCCCGTGTGATCTTCTCACACGATGTTGAGGGCATTACGCCGGATCCTATGTTCCTGTTCACCGAAGGAAAGAAATCAGTTTCTGTCGGCGTAAACTTCGATTATCAGAGTCGTTGGGGCGCAGATTTCTCCTACAATAGCTTCTTCGGTGGCGTAGGAACGACTAACCAGATGTCAGACCGCGATTACGTGTCGTTTAACATCAAGTACTCAATCTAAATCACAAGGACAATAACAATGAATAAACTTGGGATATTGTCGGCGTCTGTGATGCTAGCACTCAGTGCGCCTGCCGCATTGGCTAAAGTTACAGATGCTGAAGCTGCAAAGCTTGGAACCGAATTAACGCCACTCGGTGGTGTTAAAGCCGGTAATGCCGATGGTTCGATTCCTGCCTGGGATGGCGGGATCACTTCTGCTATTGCCGGTTATGAGAAGGGTATGCATCATCCGGATCCTTTCTCTGATGACAAGGTCGAATTTACGATAACGAATGCCAACAAAGATAAGTACAAGGCTCATTTGACTGATGGTCAGAGAAAGTTATTCGAACTTTACCCTGACACCTACAAAATGAATGTCTATAAGACCAGACGTACAGCTTCTGTACCTCAGTTTGTCTATGATGCGACTAAAGCCAATGCGACCCGTGCAGAACTAGTATCTGATGGTAATGGTGTTAAAGGTGCATCGATCGGTGTGCCATTCCCTATGCCTAAAAACGGTTTAGAGGTTATCTGGAACCATGTACTGCGTTTCCGTGGTGTGGATGTTGAAACTGCCCGTAGCCAAGCCGCACCGACGGCAAGTGGTAGCTATACCTTAGTTGAAACTACCGAAGAGATACGTTTTCAGTATTCTCGTCCGGAGATCACTTTAGATAAACTAAATGCTTCAAATACCTTGTTCTATTTCAAGCAGGTAGTGACACAACCGGCGCGTCTTGCCGGTACTGCATTACTGGTTAAAGAGACCATGGATCAAGAAGCACTACCTCGCCAGGCGTGGACCTATAACACAGGTCAACGTCGTGTTCGTAAGGCGCCTAATGTGGCTTTTGATACACCTGGCTCAGTATCTGATGGTCTGAGGACAACGGATGACTTTGACATGTTTAACGGTTCCCCTGTTCGCTATAACTGGGAGTTGATCGGTAAGCAGGAAGTCTATATCCCGTACAATGACTACAAGATACATTCGGATAAGCTAAAGTATGACCAGATCATTCATCCCGGTCACGTGAATCCTGAGTTTGTGCGTTGGGAAAAGCATCGTGTTTGGGTTGTTAAAGCTCAGCTAAAAGAGGGAATGCGTCATATCTATAAGACGCGTACTTTCTACATAGATGAGGACTCATGGCAGGTATCGTTAGCCGATATGTATGATAATCGTGATGAGCTATACCGTGTCGCTGTCGCACATGCTATTAACTATTACGAAGTACCAACACATTGGAGTACGCTCGAGGTCTTCCATGATCTTCAATCCCGTCGTTATATCGCAATGGGACTCGATAATGAAGGCCGTATGTATAATTTTGATGCCAAGCTGAGTGAAGCTAACTTCACCCCTGCTGCGTTAAGACGTGCCGGTATTCGTTAATTCTTCGATACAAAAGGGGCATCGATAGGGTGCCCCTCTATCTCTTAAGGAAGTCTGTATGTTGTTTAGCATGCTTCGATTTGTTTCCGTTTGTTTAATCGCTGCTCTTTTTCTGTCATCTGTTGCCCATGCGAGCGATGCAAACAGTACAAGTAGTCAAATTCAGCCATTAGCCATCGAGTCAATCATCCTCGATATAGCGACCCAGGGCAGCACTACGGTTGCCGTTGGCGAGCGTGGACATGTTTTCATTTTTGATAGTGAAAAAGAGGGGGGGTGGACGCAAGTTGCAACACCGACAAATGCCCATCTCACTAAAGCCTTTTTTATCACCCCAAAACTCGGCTGGGCGGTTGGTCATGATGCAACCATTATCCATACCAGAGATGCCGGCCTGACCTGGCAGTTGCAGATGGGTTCACCTGAGATAGAAAAGCCTTTGATGGATGTTTTCTTTTTTGATGAATCAAATGGTGTAGCTGTAGGTGCTTACGGCTTGTTCTATAGAACATCTGATGGTGGTACAACATGGTTAAGCGAGTACCATGAAGAGTTATTGTTTGAGGAAGATATTAGCTACCTTGCCGAATTAAAAGCAGAAGATGAGGCGCTCTACCTAAGTGAACGCAGTGCTTTGCTGCCGCACTTTAACCGCATAAATGTACTCTCCAGCGGTCAGCTAATCATGGTCGGTGAACTTGGATTGGTTGCCGTTTCCGATAATCAAGGTAAGCAATGGACCAAAGTTGATTTCATCTATGAAGGTTCCCTGTTCAATACGATTCAACTCAATCAAACTATTTTTGTAATGGGACTTCGAGGTCACATTTTCCAGGCTGATCTTGATTTGGGCAGCTGGAAAGAGGTGATATTACCTGTCAAGTCTACGATTAACGGTGCTTTGCCGAACAATGATGGCGGGTTAATTTTAGTCGGTAATGCCGGTGTGATAATTGATGTACCCGTTGAGGGAAAGAGTAAGGTTATTCAACAGCGACAGGGAGAGAATCTCGTTGCGATTAATCAAGATCCACAGGGACATATTTGGGTGGCTGGAACAAAAGGCCTCTTCGAATTAAAATAATAATAGGATCGTTAAGATGTTAGATAAATTGGTTAATGGACTTGAATCCTATCTATTCAGGCATAGAGCATTTGTTATTCTTGTTTTTTTAGTCACGACAGTGTTCTTAGGCTTACAGGCAAGTAATCTAAAAATGGATGCTGCCTTTATTAAGAACATTCCGCTCAACCATACCTATATGCAGACTTACCTTAAGCACCAAAAACAGTTTGGTGGGGCTAATAGCATTATGGTTGCGGTTGAAGATACGAGTGGCGATATCTTTAACGAACGTTTCTTCGATGCGCTAAAGAATGTTCACGACCAGCTGTTTTTCATTCCAGGTGTCGACAGGGCTCAGGTTAAGTCTCTGTTTTCGCCATCGACGCGCTTTACTGAAGTTGTCGAAGATGGGTTTGCGGGAGGCCCGGTTATCCCGGCAGACTTCTCAACAACAGCTGCCGGACTCACCGTTGTAAGAAATAATATTGAAAAAGCGGGGATTGTAGGAAGACTCATTGCTGAAGATTATTCGGCGGCCATGGTGACGGCTCAATTGATGGATTTTGACCCTCAAACGGGTGAGCCATTGGACACTCTCGCATTCGCATCTCAGCTTGAAGAGGAGTTGCGTACTCAATATGAAAATGACGATATAAAAATTCATATTATTGGTTTTGCCAAGATGGCGGGTGATGTTGCCGATGGGGCTAAAGGGGTCGTACTGTTTTTCCTGATAGCGATCTTAGTAACCGCTGTCATGGTGTATCTATTTTCAAAATCTCTGGTACTGACATTTTTGCCTCTGGCTTGTAGCTTAATCGCCGTGATCTGGCAATTAGGGTTACTAACCGTGGTAGGGTTTGGTTTAGACCCTATGTCGATTTTGATCCCCTTCCTTGTCTTTGCTATCGGTGTGAGTCATAGCGTACAGATGATCAACGCAGTCAGACGTAGAGTGGCCGATGGCAAGTCTACTAAATCGGCTGCAGCCTCAGCGTTCAGGAGTTTGTTGATACCCGGTGGAATCGCGCTCTTGTCCGACACTGTTGGTTTCCTTACCTTGTTAGCTATCGATATTGGAATTATTCGGGAGTTGGCGATATCGGCTTCTTTAGGTGTCGGTGTCATCATTCTTACCAACTTGATTCTACTGCCTCTGGTTATCTCATATACCCAGGTTACGCCACCGAAAAGGTCTCACGACCCTTCTAATGATGGAATAAACCACATCTGGAAGAAGCTGTCGGCATTTGCAACGACTAAATATGCTATTTGGGTGTTGGTTATCACCACAGGCCTCTACGCGCTGGGTGCTCAACAAGCTAGCCTGATGAAAGTGGGCGATCTGCAAGGTGGCGCGCCTGCACTCCATTTTGACTCACGCTATAATCAGGATACTTTTTATATCACTGATAACTTCTCAATTACTACCGATGTTATGACAGTGATTGTAGAAGCCTTTCCTGAAGCTTGTACCTATCATTCAGTCTTAACGGAAATTGATGAATTTGAATGGCTGGTAGGTAATACACCAGGTGTTGAAGCGACCGCAAGCTTAGCGTCTGTTGCGAAACGCGTTAATGCCGGTTTCAATGAGGGTAATCCTAAGTGGCAGGTGCTGCCGCGCACGACGGCGAGTCTGGTGCAGGCGGTTGGCCGAGTTCCGACCACATCGGGTCTGCTCAATGGTGATTGTTCTGTCATGCCTGTTTATCTGTTCTTACAAGATCACAAGGCAGAAACCATTGAATTGGTCATCGATAAAGTTAAAACTCTGTCAGCTGAAATGGACTCGGAAAAACTCAAGTTTAAGCTGGCTTCAGGCCCTGTCGGTGTCATGGCGGCAACTAATGAGGCTGTGGCAGAAGCACAGCTACCTATGATGCTGTATGTGTATGGTGCGGTCTTTATCCTCTGTTTACTCAGCTTTAGATCACTACGGGCTACCGTATCTGTGGTACTGCCGCTTTATGTTGTGTCAACGTTAGCTCAGGCACTGATGACACTGCTTGATATCGGTTTGGCTGTAAGTACTCTGCCTGTTATCGCCTTAGGGGTTGGTATCGGTGTCGATTACGGCATCTATATTCTTTCTACTATGGCTGTGAGGCTCAGAGATGGCATGCCGGTACAGGAAGCGTATTATGAAGCGTTGGTTGAAAGGGGAAGCGCGGTTATATTCACAGGCCTTACATTAGCGATTGGCGTGAGCACCTGGTTCTTCTCGGCACTTAAGTTTCAAATGGATATGGGGATCCTGCTGACATTTATGTTTTTAGTGAATATGTTAGGAGCCATAATTATTTTACCTGCGATAGGGGCATTTTTCTGGCGAAAACCCAAAGCGTTATAGGGATAGAGGGAGCTTCGGCTCCCTTTTTTATTGCCGATATTTTGCATAGTTACGCTTGATTGCCGATTGTTTTTTCATCTTTAGTACAAAAATAGCGCTATTACTGGTTTCGCAGAGGATCTACCACTAAAATAACACTCGAAAAATGGCAAGTTTAGTAATAGACTTCCCGCATGACCTAGGTCACATTATCCGGACCGGTCATTTGTACAAGCATCCCAAAAATTATAAAAGCGCTGCCATAGACCCTTAAGGAAACAGCAACATGGCCTTGAAAGATGCAATGCCTTCAGTACTACTCGAAAATGTAGTTAATCTAATTCACTCTAAAGTTCCTCATACACAATCAAAACAAGTAGAGCAGCTTGCGGCTTGCCTTTATGCTCACATGTCCAAAGACGATCTCAATGCACGTAATGACAGTGATCTTTATGGTGCGGTTTTAAGTTTATGGAATTCGGCAAACGTCACCCCAAAGGGGGAGTCTCATATTCGGGTATTTAACCCTAGCCAGTCAAAGCATGGTTGGCAGTCGACTCACTCGATCATTGAAGTTATTCAGCCCGATATGCCTTTCTTAGTTGACTCTGTCGGTATGGCACTCAACCGAATTGGTATCACTGCCCACGCAATCTTGCATACTCCTCTCTCAATTAAAAGAACGAAAGGGATGATCACGCAGGTTCACTACGGCGATGAAGGTGGCGATAAACTTGAAAAGGTTGCCGTGTTCCTGATTGAAATTGATCGACAGAGCAGTGACAAAGATATCAAGCAGTTAGAGAAAGAAATTGAATCCGTATTGGGTGATGTTGCAGCGTCTGTAGGCGACTGGGACATGATGTCTGCCAAATTAGCAGAGACCATTAAAGAGCTTGATACTCGCCCGTATCCGGGTCATAAGAGTGAGCTTGAAGAAGCGACTAATTTCCTGAAGTATCTTAATGATCACCATTTTACCCTATTAGGTTACCGCAGATATGATCTACATAAGGTTGAAGGAGATTTAGAGCTTATTCCAGATTCTTCAACGAGTCTGGGACTGATGAATATTCCGGGTAAGCCAAAGCCTGAGACCGGATTACTCATCTCAAAGTTATCGGAAAGTGCGCGGAAAGAAGCGTTAGATAACAGCTTGCTGGTATTGACCAAAAGTAGTGAAAAGAGTCGTGTTCACCGTCCGGCCTATGTCGATTACGTTGGCGTTAAGCGTTTTGATGAAAAAGGCAACGTTATTGGTGAAGATAGATTCTTAGGCCTCTACGCTTCTCACCTCTATAATCGTAGCCCGCGTGAAATTCCGCTGTTAGCCGAAAAAATTCAGCGAGTGCTTGACCGCTCAGGTTTGACGCCGAGCTCTCATGACTATAAAGCCTTGATGCATATCCTGGAGACATTACCCCGTGATGAACTTATTCAGGGAAATGTTGAACAGCTCGCCCATGTCGCTCATGGTGTGCTGGAGATGCAAGATAGAGATAAGCTGAAATTGTTTGTACGCAAAGATGGTTTCGGTCGCTTCCTCTCTTGTTTGGTCTATGTCTCTAAAGACAGATATAACACTAAACTTCGTGAAGATACTCAGCGAATTCTGGGTCAGCACTTCAATAGTGACTCTGAAGTTGAATTTACAACATACTTTTCAGAATCAACGCTCGCGCGAACTCATTACATAGTGAAAGTCGATAATAATAATATGGATGTGGATGTGGCTGCCATCGAAAACAATTTAATTGAAGCTGCTCGCTCTTGGGAAGATAAACTCAATGATGCATTGAGTAGTGCACAGGGTGAAGAGTTAGGTAAGAGTCTTAGTAAGCGTTATATCAATGCCTTTCCTCGCAGTTATAAAGAGGATGTACTGCCAAGCTCTGCAGTTGTTGATATTCAGCATCTTGAATCTCTGGATGATGATTTGCAACTTGGGATGCTGTTCTATCAGCCACAAGAAACTGCACTTAACAACAGTAAAGTTCGTCTAAAGCTGTTCCATAAAGATGAGCCCATTCATCTGTCTGATGTGTTACCTATGCTGGAAAACTTCGGTCTAAGGGTGATCAATGAACGTCCTTATGAACTGAAGACGGCAGATGGCGCAACCTATTGGATCCTCGATTTCTTGATGACAGTGCAGGGCACCTCAACGCAGAATATCGCCGATAGTCAACTTAGGTTCCAAACTGCTCTATCTGAAGTGTGGAGAAAGAAACTTGAAGATGACGGCTTTAACCGATTAGTGTTGGCTACAGGCCTTGGTGGTAGAGAAGTCTCGGTTTTACGTGCCTATGCGAAGTATATGCGCCAGATCGATGCAACCTTCAGCCAAGCTTATATCGAGGAGACATTTACTCGCTACCCTCAGATAGCAGACTTTCTGGTTAAGATGTTTATTCGCAAGTTTAACCCGAAACTTAAGACACGCACGCTGAGTAAGTTTGTTGAACAGATCGATCTGCGTTTGGAAGATGTATCCAGTCTCGATGATGACAGAATCATTCGTCGCTATTTAGATCTTATCAATGCCACGCTGAGAACGAACTTCTATCAGGTTAGCGAAACGGGTGTAGAGAAAGCGTATCTTTCATTCAAATTTGCACCGGAAGAGATCCCTGAGATGCCTCGTCCTCTGCCTAAATTTGAGATTTTTGTCTATTCACCAAGAGTCGAGGGTGTACACCTACGTGGTGGTAAAGTCGCGCGTGGTGGACTTCGTTGGTCTGACCGTCGTGAAGATTTCCGTACTGAAGTATTGGGTCTTGTTAAAGCACAGCAAGTTAAAAATACCGTGATTGTACCGGTTGGTGCTAAAGGTGGTTTTGTTTGTAAGCAATTGCCGACAGAGGGAGGGCGTGAAGCCTTCTTTACCGAAGGTCAAGAGTGCTACCGCCTGTTTATTCGCGGTTTATTAGATATCTCAGACAATATTATCAATGGGGAAGTGGTGCCGCCTGCGAACGTTGTTCGTCATGACGAAGATGACCCTTACTTAGTTGTCGCGGCCGATAAAGGCACCGCAACCTTCTCTGATATCGCTAATAGTATCTCCGAGGAGTATAACTTCTGGTTGGGTGATGCCTTTGCTTCTGGTGGTAGTAATGGCTATGACCACAAGAAGATGGGGATCACGGCTCGAGGTGCCTGGGAGTCTGTTAAACGTCATTTCCGTGAGATAGGTATCGATTGCCAGACAACTGATTTTACCTGTTTGGCAGTGGGTGATATGGCCGGAGATGTATTCGGCAACGGTATGTTGTTATCTGAACATACTCGTTTGATCACAGCCTTTAACCATATGCATATCTTTATTGACCCTAATCCTGATGCTGCATCAAGTTATAAAGAGCGGGCGCGATTATTTGAACTCCCTCGTTCAAGTTGGGAGGACTACAACAAGGAGCTTATTTCTAAAGGCGGGGGTATATTCCTGCGCTCGGCTAAGAAGATCTCTTTGACACCAGAAATGAAGAAGATGCTGGAAACTAAGAAAGCATCGATGACACCAACTGAGTTGTTGAAAGAGCTTCTTAAGATGAAGGTCGATCTTATCTGGAATGGTGGTATCGGCACTTATGTTAAGGCGTCGGACGAAACTCATGCTGAAGTTGGAGACCGCGCCAATGATGCACTTCGTGTCAATGGTAATGAAGTTCAGGCGAGAATTATCGGTGAAGGCGGTAACTTAGGCTGTACTCAGCTTGGTCGTATCGAGTATGCCGGCAACGGCGGACGCATGAACACGGATTTCGTCGACAATGTTGGTGGCGTTGACTGTTCTGATAATGAGGTCAACATTAAAATCTTACTGAATGCATTAGTTGCTGACGGTGAGATGACGCTGAAACAGCGTAATCGCCTCTTAATTGAGATGACTGATGAAGTGGGACGCATTGTCCTACAAGACTGTAAGGATCAAACCAGAACCATTTCAGTAACTCAGGTTCGGGGTGCAGAACAACTAAAAGAGCAGATCCGTTTTATTCATTATCTTGAAAAAGACGGTAAGTTGGACAGAGGCCTGGAGTTCATACCGTCAGATGATGAACTTGCGGAGCGACTCGCTAATGGTAAAGCATTAACTCGTCCGGAGCTTTCTGTACTGGTTGCCTATTCGAAAATGGTGTTAAAAGAGCAATTGATAACGCCGGAAATTACCGATGACCCTTTCCTGAGTCAGCTGCTGATCGCCTATTTCCCACAACAGTTACAAGAGAAGTACAGCGACCGTATGGTAGCTCATCCCCTGCGTGCGGAAATTATTGCCACATCACTCGCTAATGAGCTTGTGAATGATTTGGGCCTTAATTTTGTTCAACGTATGCAAGATGAGACCGGTGCCTCAGTAGCTGAAGCTGCTATTTGTTATACTATGGCACGTGAAGTGTTTGGTTTATATGATTTAACCAAAGAGATCACTGCATTAAATGGAGTTATTCCTGCGGTTGTTCAGGGGGAGATGTTACATCAGATCCGCCGTAATATTCGTCGTGCTTGTCGTTGGTTCCTACGCCACCGCAATCGCAGCCAGACTATTGAACAAACTGTAGCGTTTTATGCTCCTGTATTCGCTGACTTAAAGGCGAATGTGCACAATTATATGGTCGAAGATGAGGTGAATGCTATACGTTCAGAAATTGCCGCTTTAGTTAAAGAGGGCGTTACTGAAGACGTTGCGACTCATGTTGTTAATATGAGTACCTTATTCTCTGCACTGGATATATCACAAATTGCTGAACTTGAAGACAAGTCAGTTGCCTTGGTTGCTGAGACGTACTTCAAGTTAGGTGCAAGAGTTGAGTTACACTGGTTCTTAGATCAGATTAGTGCTCAGCCGGTAGCGAATCATTGGCAAGCGCTCGCAAGAGCGGCCTTTAGAGAAGAGTTAGACTGGCAGCAACGTTCATTGAGTTCAGTCGTACTTCGTGCCTGTACAGATACCTGTGATGCAGAAGCCATTATCACGCAGTGGATCGACTCCAATGAGGGCTTGTTGGAGAGATGGTTCCACATGCTTGCAGACTTTAAGACTTCGCAGATCCATGAGTTTGCAAAGTTCTCGGTCGCATTACGTGAACTAAACCTTTTGATACTTCATTGTGAAGGTCAAAAGTAAACAATAATAATTAAATAGCCCTGGCAAATGCCGGGGCTTTTTTCGGTCTAGGAGAAAACATGTTTTACAAAATCGCTCAAAAAGTCATGTTTCAGATGGATCCTGAGAAGGCGCATCATTTTGCTATAGCAAGTCTTAAGGCAACAGCGAATACACCTTTAGATTGTTTTTATGCGCAAAAGTTTACTCAAGCCCCTGTTGAGTTTATGGGAGTGACTTTTCCTAACCCTGTTGGTTTGGCTGCGGGGATGGATAAAGATGGCGAGTGCATAGATGGCTTTCATGCGATGGGATTTGGTCATATTGAAGTAGGAACTGTCACCCCCAGACCACAACCGGGTAATGACCTGCCACGTTTGTTTCGATTAAAGCCCGCAAAAGCGATTATCAATAGAATGGGTTTTAACAACAAGGGTGTTGATAATCTGGTTGCTAATTTGAAAGCTGCGAAGTCTGGTGCCTTGGTTGGCGTTAATATTGGTAAGAACAAAGACACGCCAGTAGAGCAGGGTAAAGAGGATTATCTTATCTGTATGGAGAAGGTTTATGAATATTCGGCATATATTGCTGTCAATATCTCATCTCCTAATACTCCGGGACTCCGTAGTTTACAATATGGTGATCTGCTCGATGATCTATTGGGATCATTAAAAGCTAAACAGAAAGATCTTGCTGAGAAACATGGTAAGTATGTTCCGATCGCTCTTAAAATAGCGCCTGATCTGTCATCAGAAGAGATTGAGAAAATCGCTGATTCACTGATCAGAAATCAATTTGACGGTGCTATAGCAACGAACACTACTCTCAGTCGCGATGGTGTCAGCGGTTTAATGAACTCCAATGAAGCGGGTGGATTAAGTGGTAAGCCATTAAATTCATTATCTACAGCGGTGATTAAACAGTTAGCTGATTGCTTAAAAGGTGAGATACCGATCATTGGTGTAGGTGGAATTAATACCGCTTCAGATGCTTTAGATAAACTGGATGCCGGTGCACAAATGGTGCAAATATATTCAGGATTTATCTATCAGGGACCTAAATTAATCCAAGATATTGTTGAGGCTTATAGGGCTAGATAAAAAATAGATCCTTTCAGGATCTATTTTTGATCGCGCGATCGTAATTAGATCGCGCATGATCAATATAACATATTGTTATTCAACTCATATTTTGAAAATATATTTTGATATTGGATAAAATATCATCTATTATCGAGCTGTACTTTATATTATGGGTAAACGTTATGTTATTAATGCCAAAAAGGGATTGGCAATGGATATATAACGATACGTATGGTTTTTTAAGCGTTTCGTTAGGTTCAGATATGGAGTTTCTGACCCCTTATAAATCTAAAGCTTTAATACCCGATGCCCAATCGGAATTAGAGTTCAGTGTCGAACACGCTAAATTTTATATTGAGTTTGTTGAAAGACTCTCTAAGTCAATAAGTGTATCTGATGCAACCAAGGTGCAATTAGCACTTAATGCTACTGCGGCACACTTCTTATTGAAGCCTCAGATGCCTAAATCTTGGTTCTTCGATACGAGTAACATGTGTGTCTATAGCGAATTAGCTAAAGTTTTTCAGCTAAGATGTCAGGGTGTGAACGCACAGGTTCTGGTGGTTGAAACGAATATTCAAGCATCACTCGTTATGCTCTTATCAAATGAACTTTCCCTAAATGGTACTAAGTCATTAATGCAATTTGAGTGCATCAAAGTCATGAATGACAGACTGCACCCATTAAATACCAAGCGACATATTGTTGCTGCTTAATTGAACAATGCCTGTGTCGCATGCTCTTTCTCTGGCTATCTTAGTGATAGCCTGGGTCTGATTTAACGCTTCCTTTCTCCCCGATGTATTTATCCTTATAAACCAGCCATAGAAAGTCCCGAGTGGATCTTAAACTTATTTAGCAGCTAAATTCTACGTTCAAAAAAAGATAAATTATAAGTGGGAATAAATAGTCACAAGTCTGCTGAACTATATGGTATTTGTTGGATTGTGAATAAGTACGGATGGGTTACAAATAAAGAAGGTAAGTAACTGGACAAGTTTTAAAAAACAAAGCTAAGGACTCTGGTCTTAGATTGAAATTTAGTTACGGGAGCTGGAAGACTTGTTATAAAAACAGGGCAACGACCTTCGTCACTCCTCTTCGAAAGAGGTATAAAGTGTTGAGTCGAGTCGTTTTTAATCTGCCTTATCCCAAATCCGCTATCACTTTTAAGACTCTTGCTTGATTCGATAATCTCAAAGCTGTGGTCCTCAAAGCAGGGCGAGCTGAAGTGGCAAGGTTTACCCATTGCAAGTCACATTTGCGATATCTTGATTGAACGGTTATTAATGAAGCGAAACGCATCGTCAATGTACAAACCTGCATGATCTGAGTGGATTTTTGACCCACTTTGCCAATAACTTTTTATCATTTATCTCATCTTCGGGGTATAATGTCTGATTAATTTTTAAAGTGTACCCATTTATCGATGTTAAATTTCTTTGCTGCGGCTCCCAGGGGCTATGAATATGCGTTATCACTTGAGCTTGCAGACCTCGGTGCTTCTGAAATAAAAGAGAGTGTTGCAGGTGTTTATTTTTCGGCCTCGCTGGAATTAGGATACCGGATAACGCTATGGTCACGGTTAGCGAGTCGTATTATTGTCGTTATCCATAAAGGTCCGTGTGAATCCCCTGAGCAACTATATAATGCGGCTTACGGTATCGATTGGCAGATGGAGTTCAACCATCGCAGCACATTCAGCATCGATTTTCATGGAATGGGTGGCTTTATCAATAACACCATGTTTGGTGCACTTAAGATTAAAGATGCCATCGTTGACCGTTTTCGTGACGATGATTGCCCGAGACCTGATGTGGCCCGTGTCGATGCAGATTTTCGAATCGATGCTCACTACCGTCGTGGACAGATCACTATCGGTTTGAATTTCTCTGGCCCTGCGCTCCATAAACGTGGCTACCGTTCAACAACGGGTGAGGCACCATTAAAAGAGAACTTGGCTGCGAACATGTTGGTTCGTAGTGGTTGGCAAAAGAACCCGGTTACCCTGATGGATCCCTTCTGCGGTAGCGGTACGATATTGATTGAAGCCGCAATGATAGCTTGTGATATGGCTCCCGGACTTCATCGTGAGCGCTTTGGTTTTGAACATTGGCACAGACATAATGACAAAGTATGGCAAGGTTTGTTAGATGAAGCCAAAGCAAGGGCGTCAATAGGCAAAACACGTTGTACGACTAAATTTTATGGCTCTGATATAGACTCACGTCTCGTTGCTCTGGCAAAACGTAATGCCGAAAATGCCGGCGTATTGGATCTGATTGAGTTTGACGTTTCAAATGCACTGAATGTTAAAGTGCCCGCCGAATCAGGTTATCTCATCAGTAACCCACCTTATGGTGAACGCTTAGGTAACGTCACATCCCTGTTACAGCTCTATTATCAGTTAGGTGATAAGTTAAAGGCTGAATTTGGTGGCTGGAACCTGGCGTTTTTAAACAGTGATGCTGAACTCTTATCTGCATTGAAGTTGAAAGCTGACAAGCAGATGAAGATGAATAACGGTGCTCTTGAATGTGCATTTAATCTTTACACCGTTCATGCAGAAAATACCCGCCGCGTAGACCCTGGAAAAATCAATAGAGATGGTGATGTCAGTGACATTGCCGTGCCTTTTGCTAACCGGGTTAAAAAGAATTATAAGCAATTACAAAAGTGGGCCAGAAAAGAAGGTGTCGATAGCTACCGTATTTATGATGCCGATCTACCTGACTATAAAGTAGCCATCGATAAATATCTGGATTACGTTGTGATCCAAGAATATACCGCCCCGGTAGATATTCCTGAGTCTGTAACTAAACGTCGTCTTACAGATGTGTTGATAACCCTACCTAGTGCTATTGGTATCGATCCCGACCATATTATTTTAAAAACCCGTGAGCGTCAGAAGGGCACTAATCAATATGAGAAGATCCAAGCAAACAAACTTGAGCTGATCACCACTGAATACGGCGCTAAATTTAAGCTCAATCTCAAAGAATATCTAGATACGGGACTTTTCCTCGATCATCGCCTTACGCGTAAGCTCGTTGGGCAAAAATCTAAAGATCGAGATGTACTGAATTTATTTGCTTATACCGGAACTGCATCTGTACATGCGGCATTGGGTGGGGCGAAATCGGTTAAAACTGTTGATATGTCAAATACCTACACCAATTGGGCCAAAGAAAACTTTGCCTTAAATGGGTTGAATGATGATAAATATCAGTTCGTTCAAGCTAATTGCATGCAGTGGATCAAAACCACTCATGATAAATTTGACCTTATTTTTATCGACCCTCCAACGTTTTCGAATTCAAAGCGTATGGAAGATTCTTTTGATGTTCTACGTGACCATGTTGCATTGTTATCGAGTTTAATTAAGCTGTTGAATCCTAATGGCGAGATTATTTTCTCTAACAATAAACGTAAGTTTAAAATGGAGATCGAAGCGTTAGAGGCATTGAACTTTACCGTAAAAAATATCGATAATCAGACATTACCTTTGGATTTCAAACGAAACCCACAAATCCATAATACCTGGTTGTTGACCCATGCCGGGTAAGCCATTTCAGTATATCTTGTTTCATACAGATGCCTGTCATCTGTGTGAACTTGCTGCACAGTTACTCGATCTCACTTCCCTTGAGTATGAGAAGCATGATATTTGCGATGACGATGTCCTTGCCGAACAATATGGGATCCGTATACCTGTATTAAAACGCACAGATACTGATAAAGAGCTAAATTGGCCATTTGATATGGACAAGTTACAAGAATTTTTAGGAGCGTAAGTTGAGTCTAGTTCGTATTAATAGTGGTTCACTAGCCTATGGCTACACACCATTATTGCAAAAAGCCGATTTTACCATCGAACCCGGCGAGCGAGTGTGTATCGTTGGTCGTAACGGTGCGGGCAAGTCGAGTCTGATGAAAGTTCTCAGTGGTGATGTGCATCTTGACGAAGGCGAATTTAATATCGCAACCGATGTTAAAGTGAGTCGCCTGCAGCAAGACCCCCCTAAAGCCGAGAAGGGCTCAGTGTATTCATACATTTCAGCCGGACTTCAGGAAGTCGGGGAGAAGCTGGAACGTTACCATCAATTAGCCCATGATGTCGGGAGCGCTGAACCAGATCAGATGGAGCGCATGCTTAAGCAGATGGAGCGTTTGCAAGGGGATATCGATCACCTCAATGGTTGGCAGCTGGATAATCGTATTAATCAAAACTGTGAGTTGTTAGGTTTAGATCCTGATGGTGCCTTGTGTGAACTTTCCGGCGGATGGCAGCGTAAAGTGGCATTAGCGCGTGCATTGGTCAGCGATCCCGATTTATTGCTGCTCGATGAGCCTACCAACCATCTGGATATCGATACGATCGAGTGGCTTGAACAATTCCTGCTCAGTTATAAGGGCGCTATCGTGTTTGTGAGTCATGACCGTGGCTTTATTCAACGTATGGCGACACGAATTGTCGATTTAGACCGTGGCGTGGTGACCTCTTGGCCTGGAAATTATCAGACGTACCTGGATGGTAAGGCCGAGTGGTTAAGAGTCGAGGCCGAGCAGAATGCCCATTTCGATAAGAAGTTGGCCGAAGAAGAGACCTGGATAAGACAAGGCGTTAAAGCTCGTCGAACGCGAAATGAAGGGCGGGTACGTGCACTCAAAGCATTACGAGTCGAGCGTATGGCACGACTTAACCGCCAAGGCGGCGCTAAGATGGCCGTCGCCGATACCGATCGCTCTGGTAAGTTAGTATTCGATATTGAGAATCTGAATTACAATCTTCCCGAAAAGAACCTGGTCAAGAATTTCACTACCGCAGTCATGCGCGGTGACCGTATTGCGCTGATTGGGCCTAATGGTTGTGGTAAGTCTACATTAGTAAAGCTTCTCATTGGCCAGTTAGAAGCTCAGTCTGGTAGTGTTAAAGTTGGTACAAAACTCGAAATTGCCTATTTCGACCAGTATCGCGAAGCTCTCGATCCTGAGAAGACAGTGGAAGAAAATGTCGGGGAAGGGAAGAAGACGATAACCATTAATGGTCAAGACCGTCACATTCTGAGTTATCTGCAGGATTTCTTGTTTTCACCAATGAGAGCAAGAACACCGGTGAAAGCACTCTCTGGTGGTGAAAAGAACAGGCTACTGTTAGCGCGTCTACTGCTAAAACCTGCCAATCTAATTATTCTCGATGAGCCTACGAACGACCTTGATATCGAGACCTTAGAGTTGTTAGAGTCACTACTTACCGAATATCCTGGCACCTTACTTATCGTCAGTCACGATAGAGCCTTTATCGATAATACTGTGACCAGTAGTTGGTGGTTCACGGGGAACGGTGGTTGGGCTGAATATGTTGGTGGTTACCAAGATGCCGTGTCTCAGGGAGCAAAGTTTTATTCTGAGGAACCTCAAGAGACAAAGAGTGTCCAACCTGTCGAGGTTGAGGTAAAAGAGGTTAAAACCCCGGTAAAAGCTAAAGTTGAAAAGAAGCTGTCGTATAAATTACAGCGTGAGCTCGAAGCGTTGCCAGCCACTATGGAGCAGTTGGAGCAAGAAGTTGAAGCTTTACAGGAAAAGATTAGTGCGCCAGAGTTTTATGCTCAGGATCAAGAGAAAATTAGCCTTCAACTCGAGTTGCTAGCCAATAAAGAGCAAGAGTTGGAAGTTTGCTTTGAGCGATGGGAAGAACTTGAGTCGCTCAAGTAAGACTAAAATAATAATGGGAATAGCGTTAATGAAGTTTAAACTGGATAAAGCCCTTTCATTAGTTGCCGTAGGCGTAATTGGTGTTCTTCAGGGCGCTCATGCTGCGCCAGTCTATGAAATTAAGAATATTGAAGATTTCGATCTCAATGGCACGCTGGAAAGTACTCGTAACGGATACGGTATGGCAGTCAATGCCGATAACAAGTCTGTTGGTGTTTCAAAGGGTAAGAAGAAGCTCGATACGTCAGAAGATGATGACGGCGTTATTGATATCGAAGATGGTATCGCCGATGCTGAGAAGATCACCTATTCGATCGATGAACCGATTAAAGCGAACAACTTCACTTTTACCTCTGATGAGAATGGCGCATCAGGCGCCTGGATCCCCACGTTTGATAGCGTGAATGGTACTACGCCGCCAAAAGATACCGATCCTGATGTTCCTGAATCAATTAATTCTGTCGATGTTAATTACTTCGACATGAATGACGCCGGAGTAAAAATTGGTTCCATGACATCTCCTGAGCAGAAAGTTGAATATACAGGTGATACAGAGGGACAGGATTACTGGTATTACCGTGAATTTGAAGAGCGTGGTTTTGCTAAAACTGCCAGCGGTAGCGAAATTGAACTTCTACCGCCATTAACTGAATATGTAAAAGACAGTGATACGGTCAATGTCGGTGGGTATTCCGTGGCCACGGCCATTAATGCTACAAGTCTAATCACTGGTTATGCTGGTACAGAACTCTCAAAAACAACCAAAGATAAGTTAGACGCCTGTATTTCCAGTGATAAATACCCGATAGATGTGTGTGTTCAGGATGAGCAATACCCTGATACCAACGGTTTCACTTACTTCCAGTACCAAGTACGTGCCTATCTATGGCAATTGGGCGCCGATGATGCAGTGACTGAGAGTATTGAGCTACCTTTAGGGTTGGAATCAACTTCCGATACTGTGTTTTCAGCACAGGGACTGGGTGTGAATGCACAAGGCGTGGTTGCTGGTCGTTCGCACGTCTACCGCAGAGACGATAAAGACAAACTCGCGTATGATTCTGCCTACTGGACTAAGAACGGTGACGGTAACTATGAGTACCACTGGATCCCAATGATTGATGATAGATTCAGTTCTATCGCCTATGACATCAATGACAGTGGCATACTGGTTGGTAGTTATCAGCAGTATCTGGAAGGTTATATCAGAGATAAGTTTTTCTATTTCGATACCAATAATCCTGATAGTGAAATTGTTACCCCAAATGATTTTTATAACACGACTTCAGATCTGAGCAGTAAAGCTAAAGACATCAACAATAAAGGTCAGGTTGTTGGTTATATCGAGACTACTCATGATAAAGAGAAGCCGCGTCCGAAAGAGGGTTTCCTGTTTGACAAGGCGACAAGCGAGTTTAGTAATTTAAATAAATTGCTAACCTGTGAGTCTAAAGGTTTTGTTAAAAACTCCGATGGTAACTGGGTACGAAACAAGATAGAGGTTCAGGACGGCACCGGAGTGACACTGGCCTATAGCAGTGACATTAAGGTGATGGAAGCTAACAGTATCAATGAAGATGGAACGATTGTCGGCACGGCCTTCATACGTAAACCACTATATAAGTTCGACGAAGATGGAAACCTGGTTATCGGTGAGAATGGTTTACCGGTATTCGAAGTTAATGGTTATGGCGATCCTTTAACCTCTTACCTGCCGCGTATGGTTGTGCTACAGCCTGATGGAGCCGAAGCTGATGAAGCTTGGCTTGCAGCCAATAACTGTGTAGATGACAATGGTGACCCTGAAGATTATGAGCGTAAAGGCGCTGCGAGTTTTGCATGGTTATTCGCTTTACCACTACTTTGGTTTCGCCGCAGGTTCAAGTAGAACATAATCCTTAAAAAGTCGAGGCATAAGCCTCGATTTTTTTTGTCCAAAAAACTCAATAGCTTAAATAATAACCGCAAAATTTGATGAAATTTTGATTGATCTTGAACTCAAAAACCTCTATTCATATTAAGTGAAGCTATTGCTTCTTTGTATGTAAAACAGAGGATGCTTGCATGAAGAGACAAAAAAGAGATCGTTTAGATAGAGCTTTTTCGAAAGGATTTCAGGCTGGAGTTGGCGGCCGCTCAAAGGAGAACTGTCCTTATTCGACACTTGACTCTAAGTCACAATGGTTGGGGGGTTGGCGTGAAGGAGTAGATGGCCGGCTTACTGGCTTATTTAATAAATAACGCAGCATTTTTGCCCTCCGGTCTCATCATACATAGTTAAATGAGTTAAGAGGGCATTTTTATGGACGAAAGAAAGTCCTTAGAATGAGGATGTGTCGGTGAATATACCCACCTTTAGATCTTTTGCACTGTAGATCTCACGCCCGTCAACTTCCATCGTTGCATCAGCAATACCCATTACCAACTTTCGGTATACTTTACGCTTAATGGTCAGCTTATAGGTTACTTTTTTCGCGTCAGGTAGTACCTGGCCTGTAAACTTAACTTCACCTACGCCTAATGCCCGTCCTTTGCCTTCAGCACCTTCCCAGCCCAAAAAGAAACCAACCAGTTGCCATAACGCATCTAAACCCAGACAACCAGGCATTACAGGATCACCTGAAAAGTGGCAGCCGAAAAACCATAGGTCAGGGTTAATATCAAGCTCTGCTACAATTTCGCCCTTACCGAATTCACCGCCATCAGCATTAATTTTGGTGATCCTATCCATCATCAACATGTTGTCTATAGGCAAACGTGGAGAGTTTTTACCGAATAACTCACCATGGCCGCAGGCTATTAGGTCTTTTTTATTGAAACTGTTAGCTTTACTCATCGATATACTTCACTTTAGCAATTTTTAGAGTTCAAGATTAGCGAACACGTGTAAGCTAAACAACTCCGATCAGCTGGAAAAGCTTAATTTTTCGACTAGCTTCGCAAAAAAACTTTTCTCTTCGTCCTGATAACCTGCTAATCCGGCTAGACGGCCCTGAACTAATCCATACAGCGAATCTTCCGGGAAGTTATTATCTTTATCTGCAATACCCGCGTCGATATTCATTAATCGTTCGACTGCTTGATCGATATGTTCAATTTCATACAGGTGAAACTCACCCGCAGTAACGGCTTCAATCAGTTGTAGGCTAAGGTTAAGTTGTTGAGTATTCGATTTAGGGATTATGACACCTTGGCTACCGGTTAAGCCACGACGTGAACATAGATTGAAGAAGCCTTCAATTTTCTCGTTAACCCCACCGATGGCTTGCACGTTTCCAAATTGGTCGAGTGCTCCGGTTACCGCGATGCCTTGATCGATAGGCTTTTCTGTAATGGCAGAGATCAGGCTGCAATACTCAGCAAGCGAAGCACTGTCGCCATCAATCTCTTGATAGGATTGCTCAAAGACGATGTTTGAATTCAAATGCAGAGGAGCATCTTTACCGAAGATCCTGTAGAGGCAAGAAGAGAGGATCATCATCCCTTTCGCATGAATATTGCCACCGAGTTCAGACTTTCTTTCGATGTCGGCAACCTCACCATCACCATAATGGACTGAAGCTGTGATCCTTGCCGGTTCACCATAGCTATACTCGACAGTATCGAGCACAGTAAGCCCGTTTATTTGACCAACTATAAACTTATCCGTGGGTAAGTTTATAAACTTATCATCGAAATTTTGAGCCGATAACATTTCAGAAGCATTATGCCTGCTCTGATGCTTTTTTAATGCATGAATAATGGAGTCATCAGTGAGCTCCTCTTGGCCGGAATAAGCTTTAGCCTGAGCTAACAGGTGTCCAATTTGCGATGATAACAGAGACAGTCTCTGCTGATGGTCAGCTAAGCGGGCACTGTATGAGAATAGCGGCACAAGGGCCGATTGAGACAGTGTAACACCTACACCCGTAGCAACGGCTAATAACCACGACGCATAATCGTCTTCACTATGGGTGCCTAAATCAAACTCGTTGACCATCTCTCCGAGTAACGGGAAATGTAATGGAAACTGTGGTTCTTCAACCCAGCAGACACTGAATTGTGTACTTGAGCCGACTAGCACCACTTTACAATTGAGAGGAAGGGCAGGGAGGCTGGAATGAACATGGTACTGCCTATGGGTCAGTATTTCTAAAAGAAGATCCCATAACCCCTCACGTTTCCAGAGTGATTCGGCGCAAATAAACAGATAATGACATTGCGCGAGCGCACCTGGAATATATTGAGTCTTACTATTGCCTGTTTCTTTATTGGTATGAGTGAGTCTGCCGACTAGATCTGTGCGCTTAATGCTACCGGAAAGGTACTGATAGGATTGACTCTTGGTTGAGAAAATATCCCCAAGTGCGGCTGAGTCATCTTTCTTCCATTGAAAGGTTAGCTGTTTATTATCTATCGCTTTATGCAAATATTGGTCTGCTTGAACACCCAAGTTAAGCGCCAGTGATTTGATGAACTCACACCTGTCTATTCCCGGCAAGTCGGCAAGGTACATATGCTGATTTGGTGTTTTTGTCAGTAGCTCAAATGCATCGATGACCCTTTCCTGACCTAATAATAAACCTTGTTTATTCAGTTCAATTTCAGAGAGTGTTGGAATTTTATGATGGGGTGACAATGCAGAAACTGGGATGACATGTGGATTCATATAGCAAGTGCTACTTAATAATAAACAGATTAACAATAAGCTGATATTAGCACATCTTGATCATAGCCCACATCCTATTTGGTCTATTAGTGATTTTCCGCGCAGATGTTTCTCGTCTCTTACATCAAGAATTAAACAATTTGGATAGAAGCTGGTCGCTTGAAGCCTTAAACAGAAATAATGGTTTACATCAAACTTGGATACTTATAATATCCATCTCGTTCGGAGAGATGGCAGAGTGGTCGAATGCACCGGTCTTGAAAACCGGCATGGGTTTGTAGCCCATCTAGGGTTCAAATCCCTATCTCTCCGCCACATTCAGATTAAGGGCTACTCTAAAGAGTAGCCCTTTTTCGTTTAAGCGGAGCTGGGAATTGAACCCAGGGTTCCTATTGTTTAAAGCTCGCTATCTCTGCATCATATTTAAGACGAAAGGCTCATCAGAAATGATGAGCCTTTTTTCGTATTAAAAGGAGTTGAACCCTAGGGTTCCTATTGTTTAAAGGCCGCTATCTCGCAGCCATATTCAGATTAAGGGCCACTCGGAAGAGTGGCCCTTTTTCGTATCTGAGATTCTTTAATTGAACCCTGGGTTCCTAATGTTTAAAGAATGCTATCTCTGCGCCCCTATCTGTTATCAAGAGCCAGACGAAAGGCTCATCAGAAATGCTGGTGCTTTTTCGTATCTGAGATTCTTTAATTGAACCCTGAGTAGATTAAGTGAGGCTGAACTCATGGTGAAGCGAATTTTTCTATGCCATTGAAAGCTTTCTTTCGCAGACTGCCATATAGCAAATGGTGTGGTTATAGGAAGGGAGAGCTGCGTTAACTAATTAAGCGCATTACTAGAACAACGAAAATGATTAAGTAACCAGTAAAGACCATGCTTGCAGCTAGCTACTTCATAATAAATCCTTATTGCCTCTAGTCTATTTATTTCATTGTGGCGCTATATTGGAAACAAATTAGGGAAATTCAATGCCGTGGCCTATCGTTCAATATTGAATTTCTCTAATTCATCGCTCGATCCATCTCATGAGTGAATAATGACTTCAGTTAAGCCACAACGGCATAGAGAAGCCACAACTGGAGTTACAATGAAAACAAAACTACGCACTATTGTTCCGGCATTGCTTTTAGGTCTGTCTAGCTCGGCGGTATTCGCCAACATCACACTGGAAGAGCGAACGATACCTTCTCCAACGGGAGTCTCTTCAGAGTTCGCCGCATTGCTAGAAGATAGAAGTATTCCACCGCTACTTCCAGTACCGTCAACGAATGATGAGTGGATTGCTCTACAGGCTCAATTTGATATTCCGGGAATTGAAATTTCGAAACAGGCAGCGCAAAGACTGGAAGTAGAATACGAATCACAGAATTTTGCAGGCGTAGACACCTTCTTTGTGACCCCCAAAAGGGTTGCAGCAGAGTATGCGGATAAGTGGTTAGTGCATATTCATGGCGGTGCATTTGTGTTCGGTGGTGGGGAGTCAGCACTGCGAGAAGCAATCTGGGTTGCCAATGGTCTTGGAGCTAAGGTGATTTCAATTGACTACCGTCAGCCACCATTGCATCCGTTCCCAGCCGCGATTGATGATGCCGTTGCTGTTTGGAAAGAGTTAACTAAGACACAATCACCGGAATCGACCGCGATATTTGGTACCTCTGCTGGTGGCAATCTAACCCTTGCTACAACGCTGAAGTTACAAGAGATGGGCTTACCAACACCTGGTGCTCTGTTTGTTGGGACGCCTGCTGTCGATCTTAAAGAAACGTCAGATTCATGGCATACACTTAAAGGGCTCGATCCCTTGGGGCAACGTGAAGGGTTAATCCAAGGTGCATTTAACTTGTATGCGAATGGAAAGCCGCTTGACAACCCACTTGTCTCCCCTATCTATGCTGAGATTGAATCCTTTCCACCAACGGTTTTCATTTCTGGCACAAGAGATCTGTTGTTGAGTGACACAGTACGTATGCACCGGTTACTTCGAAGTGCTGACGTAGAGTCTGAACTTCATATCTATGATGGCCAGTCTCATGGCGATTATACAAATGGACTCATTATCGATATGCCTGAATCAAAGGATGCTTTAAAGGAGTTAGGGGCATTTTTTGATAAACACATTAACTAACCTGTGAGCACATGGATGTGACTTCATTCTTTGAAGGGGACGATGAAAACTATCGAGTCACAATTTCCATGTTTTCGACGTTACTGGAAGTAAATGTTCATGATTTTGGCCACTAAACATTCTCTGAACATGTATTTTTAAGCATTCACCATAAAGCTGAATATATCGAAACATCAAGGGTATAGTCTAGAGTGACTACTTCCAAATGCATTGAAAATATGTCATTCCCGAATAGATCAAGGTGCACATAAGCATGTTAACTCGTTTAATCTACTCATTTCTTATTTTGATACTTGTTGTTTTTAGTGGGCTAGGGCGTGCGAATGATTCGCTCATCTTGGCCGACACATCAAGCCCTGCTCGAACGTTATCGAGCTTTATGTCCGCATCTGATGTGTTGATAAGTCATTGGCAAGACGAAAACCTGCATCAATTGCAGGCACAAAACGCTTATTCGCAAGCAATAAGAACTATGGATTTATCACTTGTACCAAATAGAAGCCGTAAGGTTGTGGTGATGGAAAGGATTATACTTTTGCGGGAAATCTTAGACAGAATTGATCTAGATGTGCTGATGAGAGCGCCCGATATTGAGGAGATTCAAGAAAGAGAGCTGCGCCATTGGCGATTTGCCAACACAGACATAGCCCTCGCTCTACAATCATACGGTGATAAAACAGACCAGTTCCTTTTTTCTTCGACGACTATTCAAATGCTTCCAAGGTGGTACCGCACAATGGAGCCATTTAAGTATTCAGGAGAAGCGCGTGTCGACTACTATCAAGAGTTTTTGACGAGCCCTGGTCCGTTGTTTTCCAAGCAATTTATTCAGTCATTACCAGAGAGATTTAACCAGCTTCATGGTCCATTACCCTTATGGCAATGGATTGCATTGGCTATGGTGATTTCCGTATGTAAAATTCTGATCTCTTTGAGCTTTAAACTTGGTAAACGCTGGAATGAGCGTTGGGAAAACCGAGGGTTGAAATGGCGGATAGGGCAGTTACTCGCCTTAATCGGTGTTGTGTTCTTGCTGTTAATTGCCAGACGCCTGATTGATGATGGGATCTGGGTTACTGGTAGTGTGTACCAATTCTTGTCTACTTCATTCCTTTTGGCACAGTTCTTCTTTGTCTCTTGGTTTATATTGGCAATCTTCAATTATTTTGCTGAAATCTACGTATTTAAAAAGCATAAAGGCAAACATGTTGAATCGTCGCTGATTACCGTCCTATCTAGAATCTTTGGCGGTCTAACCATCGCTATTCTAGGGATCTATGTCATCGAATTTATGGGGTTTTCAATATCTCCGATATTGGCCGGTCTTGGTGTGGGTGGCTTGGCCGTTGCGCTCGCCATTCGTCCTGTGTTGGAAAATGTGATTAATGGACTCACTTTATATGCAGACGGTGGTATCAAAATCGGGGAGTTATGTCGATATGGCTCAAAGCTTGGAACAATTGAAAGTATAGGGTTGCGTTCTACACGTATTAGAACGCTGGAACGCTCGCTTATCACGATTCCTAATTCTGAGTTTGCCAATATGGAAATCGATAATTTGGAGCGGCGTGACAAACGGAGAATGGAACACATCCTTCGATTACGGCCTGAGGTGACCTTAGATCAATTGAGAGTGTTGATCGTCAATATTCGTCGCCTATTGATACAGCACCCGATGTTCGAAGAGGATCCTGTTCGTGTCAGGCTCGTGGGGATGGGGGATTACTCGATTAATCTGAGCATGATGGGTTATATAAGCTGTCGTGATAACGAAGAGTTTATGGCTGTTCAAGAGGATGTTTTATTCTCGGCACTTGCTCAAGTGGAGAGTGTTGGTGCAAAAACGGCCTACTCAACTGAGTACCAGTTTGTTGATCGGCATACAAACGAAAATCTGGAACAGAAATTGAGAGCTGCTCAAGCCGTTGCTCAGTGGCATGAAAAGCAAGCTTTCCCTTTCCCCGATTTTAGCTACGAATACAAATATGAAATGAAAGATACCATTATGTATCCAGCAAAAACGTCAGCAGTTCGTCAGAGGTAATATACTTAAAACCTAAAAGAAGTAGCCTACTTAGTAGGTTACTTCTCTTCAGGCTGGATAACACTATCAAAAAAACTCTGCATTGTTTGGTGTAATAACTGATTAAGGGGGAAGCCTCGTTTGGATTGTAGATAACCCCCGTCCACTCCAATTTGACGCATCTCTTTAGGCAAAGTAGGAAGTGGATAACAACTTAATTCCGGCTCATGCTCAGTCATAAAACTACCGCCAAATGTGAAAGCGTCAGAGCTTTTGAGCTTACTGGTTAATACCGTCAAGCTGTGCGTCGAAAGCACAACATTGGCCTTGTATCCCTTTGCTATATATACCTCCTCTACAGGAGCACGTTTGGTATTGATACCATCAATGAGTATCCGGGTTATAGGTAGGTGGTGTATCTCTTCCCAGTTACTATTATTCATTAATACTGGGTGATCCTTACGCGCAACCAGGCATAGTTTTATCTCACTCAGCTTATGTTGGTAGATATCTTGCGGTAGTGGGAAGCCTGAGAGCTGCAACATATAATCTATCTGTCCATTAAGCATCTCGGCTAGGCTTTTATCTTGCCAGTAGACCATCTTGAAGTTGGCATGAGGTAACTCTCTTTTCAACGCATGGAATACTCCATCTCCAAATAATTCGAGAAGGAATATATTCATTGCGATCGTGATCTCCCCTTTAAAGGTTTGCGGATCAAAATCTTGGTAAGACTGTATCACCTTGGCTATTGGCGTATACATTTCATCAGCAGCTTCAGCTAGCTTTTCAGCCAACTCTGAAGGCTCTACTCCGTGCGCTTTGCGAATAAATAGCTGGTCGCCAAACGTTTCTCTTAACTTAGCCATACCTCTACTCACACTGGTTTGTGAGATACCTAGTTTGTCTGCAGCAGCATGTGTGTTGCGAGTTTCAACAACAGCTTTTAATAGCTTGAGTAGATTTAAGTCTAGGTCTTGCAGTTCTTTCATCGGCTACCTCTACTAGTACTTTGTATAAGCTTTACTTAAGAATAAGGGAATCTCACGTATGTTCAATAGTATCAGAACGATATACACATAATAAACTTAAAGGGATGTCAGGGGCTCACCAAGATGAGTATAGGGGTTAGGAGTATTTCGTTGTCTAGTGAAATCTAAGTAATACTCAGGTGGTGCCGGAAAATCTATTGCTCCTTTGGCAAAGGCTAAAGGAGTGAAAATTAACGACGCAAATAGAAGAGATGACTTGGTAATTGCCACAAATAAAATCCCATACATGTTGATTGAGTATGGGATTATTCTGTTTGTTGCTTTTTAAATAGACCATGAATTACAAAGATCCATATTTTATTGAGTTTAATAAAAATGCAAATATAGATTATTGTTGAGGTTGTTAAATTTAGATTCAATTGGAGAATTGAAATCGGGCTCACCTACCTAAGTAGGTGAGCCCTAAATGACGACAAATTACAATGTTCACTGGGTTTTGTTACAAAAGCTGGTGAATTTCTAGCACAATTTCTTCAATACCGAGAGTGAAGAACTGCACCCCCATACAGATGAGCAGGAAGCCCATGATACGTGTAAACGCATTGATACCATTTTGACCGAGCGCTTTCAGTAGTGGGTAAGCCATAGTTAAAGTAAAATTCGCGATAAGGGTAACCAGTCCGAGTCCAACAACGACACCACCATAAACGCTAAACATGCTGACATGATCTTCATTGGTTGCTATTTGAGCCGCTAAGCTGATGATCATCGCCATAGAACCTGGCCCACAAAGTGAAGGGATGGTAAGGGGCACCAAGGCGATAGAGTCTTGGCCAAGGCTAGTCGAGCTGCTCTCTTGACGTGGAAACAGCATATTGAAGCCAATCGCGACAATGATTATGCCACCACCCAGGCGTAAACTTGGGATAGAGATACTAAAGAGCTCCAGTATCGAGGCTCCGATAAAAAAGGTGAGGCAAAGTGCGATAAAGAGATAGATGCCAGTTGTTTTAGCTTGAGAGACGATGTAGTTTTTTTCGCGACCTTTACTTAAGCCGAGCAAAACGGTTGCCGCGGCTGGTGGGTTCATTATCGGAAGCAGACCGATGATCGTGAGCGATATGTAGGTTAATAGTGTTTCTAAATGCATAGTGATTCCAAAGTGTTTGAGTTACAGCAAAAAAGATTGCGCTATATAAAGAACGCTTAAGAATGAAATGCCATCCGTTAACGTTGTGAGTACAGGGCTTGAAAGCATAGCCAGATCTAATCTGAGTGATTTTTAAATTGTGGAAAGCCTTATTAATTAATAGTAAACCGTCGTCGGGTAGCGCAATAAATGCGAAACCAGAGCGCGATAAAAATATCTTGCATGGAAAACTCCAAAACTTAGTTAGGTTCTGGCAAGTGAGAGCCAGAACCTATATCGCGGCTTAGTCAAACATTAAGATGATGTAAGCAAAGAATAGGATCAGGTGAGTGACACCATTGAGCGAGTTGGTTCTGCCACTACTAAAGCTTACGCTGGTCATTAACAGTGTCGCTCCAAGTAACACCATCTCAGCAGGCGCTAGGCCTAACTGAATAGGCTCATTCATCATTCCCGAAATCAAAAGTACTGCCGGAACCGTTAATGCTATCGTTGCGAGGACGGAACCAAAGAAAAGGTTCATTGCTCGTTGCAACTGATTAGTGATGGCTGCCTTGACGGCTCCTACGGCCTCCGGGGCAAGTATAATCAAAGCAACAACTAAACCACCGAGTGCTGCAGGGGCCCCCATTTCCGTGATCCCATCGTTAATAGGAATGGCAAGACTTTTCGCCAGTAAGATAACCACCACCAAGTAGCAGATCAGCATAAGCGTATGGTAGGTATTGCTATGCAACGGGCCGTGATGTTCGTGGTGGTCTTCGTTATCGGCGTCAATAAAGTAACTGGTGTGGCTACGCGTTTGTACAAAAAGAAACACAGCGTATAACGTGATAGAGGCAAGAACTAATGTCCAAGTCAAACTTAGTGACATGTTGCCTAGCGCATCTGTGCTGGTGAAGTTTGGTAGTACTAAACACAGTAGAGCGAGAGGAATGATGGCGACTAAGTAAGCTTTTATACCGTCGAGGTTATAAGTTTGGGTACGGTACTTTATGCCTCCTATCAGTAAAGTTATACCCACAAAGCCGTTCAGCACCGCCATAACTACTGCAAACATGGTGTCTCGAGCTAAAAACGGGTTCGACTCTCCCGTTAACATGATAGAAGAAACCATAATAACTTCGAGTAGTACAACCGAGAGTGTCAGAATAAGAGTTCCATACGGGTCACCAAGCTTTATCGCCAATGCATCAGAGTGATGCACAACGGCAAATATTGAACTCATAACCACATAAAAAAGGATGCCAGTAGTAATAATATAAGAGAGTGGCGTTAATCCTCCACTCAGTAAGCTGTCACCTACTAGCTTAAAAAAGAGAACGGCGAGAATGCCTAGCGGTAGTTTGTATTCTTGTTTAATTATGTCCAACATGTTGAGCCTTATTTAAGTGACCGAAGGCTCGCTATTGTCCTTTAACGAGAGTGAATCGGATTGATACCGCTGATCCCTAAGCAGTACAACAATAGGTGTACGATACGGTTAATGAGTAATTCAGACCATGAATTAGAGAAATTCTTTATTGGTGTTTAGCAGTCATAGGCGTCATTGAAAACAATAAAGTAAAAGAGGAGGGGGAATGCAATAATTAATTACTTTTGTTTCCAATTACTGCATTGGGTTAGATTTATCTTTTGCGTGAAATATCCCTAGACGTATTCCTTAATTTATTGCTGATTCTCCATATTTGAATTTCTCTAATTCCTAGCTAATAAGTTGTGGTTGCTCGATGATAGTGGCCAGCTAATTGTTGGATGAGGTTGATTCTTATGGGTTTTACAATGTTCTTGAATGATAGGAAGTATAGGGGTTGTGATATGGGGGAAGGGCGTTGCACTATTATTATTACTTTTGCGAAAGATATAGGAAAGTTATGTGAATGCTATAGGGAAACATACTTCAAACTAGAAAGAGTAATTATATTAGATACATCAGAACACTGGAGTAAATCAGTTGCAAACTTAACGAATTCAGAATGCAATTTACTTGTTAGTGATGTGAGGTTATTAGCGGATATATATTGGCTGGAAAGCTACGATATAAAAATTGAACAGCGTAACCCCTATTTAGAAAGTGAATTAGCAACTTGATTCGGCACTTGAATACTCCTCAGGCCGCTTGGTAAGTCAGGTATTAATTACATTAATTAAACTGTCACATATAACTTTTGACATATATTTAAATAGAGAGACGTTTACTATGATAAACACTAAGAAAACTCTAACCGCTACCCTTATGGGTCTTAGCTTCACGGCAATTGCCACAACCAGTGAACCTACTAGTCAATATGGCATGTCTCTGCATGATGAGCTGGTAACAACCGCAAATGGAGCTGTTACCACTTTTCCTCAAGCAAATGTTAATAAGAACTGGGAAGTAGAAACAAAACAGGTCACAGAAATAACCGACGATGTCTACCGCATAGCAGGTTGGGGAATTGGTAACATCATAGCCGTAAAAGGTTCTGAAGGATGGGTCATTATAGATACTGGCGATAATAAAAAATACGCCAAGGAGCAAAGGCTAGCTCTTGAAGAAAAAGTAGGACAACCGATCAATGTCGCTGCTGTGCTCTACACTCACACGCATTATGCCCATGGAACAGAGGCATGGTTAGATGAAGCAACGAAGATATATGGACATGAGCATTTGGTAGCAAATCTACAAGCGGATTCTGGTGTAAGTGTTTTAAGTGGAAACTTCAACACCCGTGCCGCAATTCAATTTGGTATGCTGCACCCAACTCATGGAGAAGACGCGTTTCCGAGCCTGTTGGGGTTTAGTGCCGAAAAGCTCACTGGAACTTCTGGGTTTGTAGCCCCCACGGTTACCTTTGCAGATGGTGTCGTTGAAACACATTCAATTGCAGGCATTACTGTTGAAGTTCTACCAAGCCCCACTGATGTATTAGACTCTGTCGCCTTCTATTTTCCGGAGACAAAATTACTTGTTTCCAATGCCATGAATAATGGAAGTATGTTTAATCTGTATACATTGCGTGGTGATGTATACCGTGATCCGATCCGTTTAGTTAAAGCGGCTGACTTAGCACTAAGCCGTGATATTAAATATCATGTTGATATTCACGGAGCGGCCAATATTGGCGAAAAAAATGCTCGTGAGGCACTAGAGTCTTTCCGTGACAGTATGCAATTGATTCACGACCAAACCTATCGTGGTATTGCCATGGGCAAAGATGCGCAAGAGATTGCTGAGTGGATATATATGCCAGAGGAACAGCGCGTAGGCAAAGAGACTTATGGTCAGGTAGAGAGTTACGCTAAGCAAGTTTACAGTGCACGTATTGGCTGGATGGGTTGGGATGTTTATGAGATCAACCCCTTACCAAAGCAGACACAAGCGAGTAGAACGGTTGAGGCGATGGGGGGGGGAGAAGCGGTACTATCGATGATAGATAAAGAGAGACCGATTGATAACGTTCAAAGTGCACAGTGGGTGTTACATCTAACGAGTCAACTCACAAATATGAATGATCTACCTGATGCGGCCAAACAAGCAAGAATAGAGGCAGCCAGAATGTTAGGTCAACATACAACATCAGCAAATGCACGAGGTTTTTATGTATCAGAAGCCTTGCTGCTAGAGGGTAAGCTAAGCCTTGGTGAATTTACTATAAATGACTATCAAGAGCTGAGCCGAGTTCTTGGCGCTATGACAGCAGAAAAGCTTTATCAATCCCCAGTCAATGATAATGTCCAATATTTACGTTATTTAGTTGACTCGAGAAAAGCGGAGGGCAAGTTTGTTGAATTCAATGTGAAGTTTACTGAATACAATGAATTGTATTCTATTGTGCTTAGAAATGGTGTGATTGCGATTACTCACCAGCCGAATTCAGGTAAGACTTTCGAGCTGGATAAACGTGAATGGAACCAACTGGTATTGGGAGAGAAACGGTTTTCGGAGCTGGATGATGAGTTGGCGATTATAGAGCAAGTGATAGTTCGCTAACATATATAGTTCTAAGTAAGCTAAGAATGAATAAGGGGATAGAACTATGAAAGCCATCATGTGTATTAATTCTGGCTTAGTGTGACACTAAAACACCTCATATCCCCTGGCCGTATTTATCAAGGGCTACTCGAAAGAGTAGCCCTTTTTCGTTTCAGAGATTGATCTAAATGGATTTCTCCCTCGGGCTCCTAATATTTAAAGACTGCTATCTCTGCACCCCTATCTTTCATCGAGAGTCAAGACGAAAGGTCCATCAGAAATAATGAGCCTTTTGGTATTGGAAGGGGGGGGAATTGAACCCCCAGCAGAAATGCCGGGCCTTTTGTTCAGGAAGCTGTGGTGGACGATTAACTCCGAGCTGCATCCATAACGGGCTTACCTAGTAGCCCGCTGGATTTGGCCATTTCGATAAACAAACGCATACGCTGATTTTCATAGGGAGTCCTGGGGTAGATTGCCCATAGGGGGCCCGGTGTTGCGTACTTGCCGTCAAACATCCTTACAAGTTTCTGTTCTTTTAGATGTTCCTCACAGACAAAATCCGGTAACCAACAGATGCCGTGTCCAAGCAGGGTCATCTGCAACGCAGCCTCGGCTTCATCGAGCTTCAAGTGGCTCTGAACCGTTAGCGACTGAATGGTATCGTTATCCTGCCATAACCAATGGCCATTTTCGAGATCTGTGTAGTTGAGGATAACCAGTTCAAGTTCTCGCAGTTCTATGGGACTCTCAGGGCTCTTTATTTTTGCCAGATAGTCGGGACTGGCGTAGAAGTCTCTGTTAGTGATGGTCAATACTTCGCTTATAAAGCTCTTGTCATCCAGAGGTTTAGTATTGAACATCAGATCGAAATCAAACTTAGAGGCATCCGGTGCTGACCAGGTCGAGGTTAGCTCAAGATCGATCTTGGGATATAGACGCACAAATTGGGAAAGAATTGGGCCTGCAATGGTTCGATTGAATAGTCCAAGAGCACTGACTCTGAGTTTGCCGCAGGGTTCACTGCTGGTGGATTTCATCCGTTCGGTGGCCTGCTGCCACTCCATTTCGATGGTCTGACAGTGTTGCAGGAACACCTCACCTTCGGATGTCAGAGAGAGTTGACGGGTGGATCGCTGAAACAGGGTGACGCCAAGATAGCTTTCAAGTTGTTTGATTCTTCGGGTTACGCTGGGACGGGGGAGATCATTCGCGTCAGCAGCTCGTGCAAAGCTACCGACTTTAGCTATCAGGTTGACCAAACGGATGTCGTCGAGTGATATTTGGTGCATACATGGCCTGTGTTTGCGGAGTTTGATGAGTATTGATATAGATGATAGTAGCAACGAATTCCCTGAGTACAAAATAGAGAAAAGCTGAGGCTAGCCTTGTATCCGGTATAACTCGTGCTTATCTGCCAGAGTAGCAGCCATCGATGGCCTATACTCTGACGGATAAGGGGAGATGTATAAAGTGTTTAGAATGTCTTGTTAATACCCAGACTGACAATATGTACGTGTGCCTCACTCTCACCAACCACACGCTGGCTGAAAGGTGTGCCAGCTATAGGATCGAAACCTTCTATGGATTGGTTGACCTCAATGTCACCAAAATCAAGGTATTGATAGCCGATGTTGAATTCGGTGCTGTCATTCAGTGCCCAGTCAACACCTGCAGAGTAGGCGATTGTTCGGTCTAAAGGAGGATCTATCTTATGGTTGCTTTTAGAGACGGCCGAATCGTCGTAGTTGACTCCAACCTTAAGGCTTAAAGATGGTGAAACCTTGTATGCCAGGCCAATAGCACCACCCCAGGCGTCTTTCCAGTCCCGTGGAACTAAGACTGTAGGACCGTCCTCATGGACGATTCGACTCTCTTTCATCTCAGACCAATTTGCCCATTCAATATCGGCTAGCAGGGTTAGGTTTTGGGTTAGTTGCTGATCCAGACTCAGGGTGACCAGATCAGCGAGGTTGAACTCTTGTGAAGCCTGATACTCAGTGTTTCCCATCGGAGTTTCTATGATAGCGGGACCGGTCACCTCATGATCGACCCCGGCTACATAACGCAGGCCGATCCTTGTATCTGTCCCAGGTCGATACATAACACCTAAAGCCCAAGCGAGCTTAGTGTCATCCAGATCCAGATTTTCAGAAGCTTGAGGGAAGGGGGAAAGATCCAGCTCCCAACTCATATAACTGACTCCGGCACTACCACCCACCGACCATTGCGGGCTGATTTCGTAACCTATAGCTATTTGAGCGACCGCTATCAATACTTCGATCGACTCTATGAAATTTGAGCCTACCCAGTTTTTACCTGCATCGGTGGCCCCTCCTGCCGGAGAGGTCAATGCAAAGCCTATCCCCCAGTCTTCAGTTAGTGGTTGACCGTAAAAGAATGATCCTCCGCCGGTGAGACCGACCCCATAGTCGGTATTTTTGCGACGGTGGTCGAAGTCATCATTGGTTCCGCTGGAACCTTGATCGTAAAAATTAAAAGAATCCTCAATTAATAACAAATTACCTTGTATCTCAGGCTGAGAAAGATAAGCCAGACCTGCGGGGTTGTTGAAGGCGGCAGAAGCACCAATATCTGCTGTCTGACCGGCTCCTGCGGTTGCAAGATAGGCTGTAGTGGTTTGTTCTCGCAGGATGCCACTGGCTGATGCGGTGGTAGCAATCCCCGCCGCAGCCAGTGCAAGCAGAGGTAGATAGTTGTTACGGTTTTTCATAGTTTCAATCCTTGTAAATAATTTCGAAATACTGTTTTAATTTTATTTTTTTTGGAATGTTTGTCAGTGAAACGCCGGCAAATATATACTTATTTGTTTAAGTTTGTGATTTGTTTTGTTTGCTTGTTGTGACTCGTGACTAATAAATATTTTTCTTTTGAACTGAACGTTTGGTTATGTGAAATAATGAATTTCAATATTGATAATTAACATGAGTAAAATGCAGGAGATGGTCGTTTATCATTCTTATCTGACGTTTATAATAATATTGTTATCATTCTATTTGGTTTAAACCCGTTTGTATTTGTGTGAGATCTGGTTGAGATAGAGGTAAGGGTGCTTAAGAGCACGTATTGGTGGAAACTGTTACCTGGATTGCAAAGACGGAAAGTGCTGTGGCTTTATCTCGGAGTGAAAACTGGCAGGAAACCCTGCTGTATCAGTTGTTGAAACGATTTTGACTTCCTAATTATCAGAAATGAAATTGTCAGTTGTTATTTATTATCTATTTGAGTTTTTCTGGTTGGTATATTATTAATGCCGAGTTTTGATGTATTCGGTAATAACATCTAATTATATTCAATGGTTAGCTGTTTTTGAAAGTGTCTGTTTATATTTTGGTGTTTAGGACGTAACAATAATTAATATTGTCTTGAGTGCTTTGATTGTGAGGTAAGAATTTATGACGAGCAGTAAAAAAGTGGATATTGATAATACCAATGTGCATTCACAAGGGCTACTGGATAATCCTGAGAGACGAAAACTTTTTAAACGCGCAGCCATAGGTGGCGGTGTGGTACTTGCTTCAGGCCTAGGTGCATTCGGTGTCGGTAGGGCTTCTATCGAGGGAAAGGTTGATAAAAACTGGCCGGATCTCGCCGATGATTTCAAGCCATTTCCTCAACGAGACACTATGTGGTCCTATGCCGGTAGTCCACACTTGATGATGCGCCATCCAGAGCGAAATGAGCAGTTTGGTCGGCTGGTTAAAAACGACTCGCGCTACAACTTTCAGCTTCAGGTACCCAGATATGAACACAAGGGCTGGGATAACTCCCGCCCCGGTTTCACCCAACTGGATACTGCGCTGCAGCATGCCGGATGGTGTCCGCCTCACAAGTGGGATCTTCGCCTGGGTGCCATGGGAATACCGGATACTCAGTGGTTCTCATGGGACCAGTCCGGCGTCGAGCACGAGCAGTACCAGTTTGAAACTAAGCTGGAGGCGTCAAACGCAATACGCAGTGCTGCTCGCCTGTTTGGCGCGGTGCGCTGTGGCATAGCCAAGCGTGATAAACGTTGGGACTACGACCCGATCTACAATGCCGGCGCCACCGTTGAGATGATGGAAGGTGCGGAGCAGATGGGCGTCAGCAAAATCACCGATCCTCAGGAGATGGCCAAGGCGATGCAGGGGATGATGGAGCATTTCAAGTCAGAGGATCGTGAACTCAGCTGGGAGAAGGACTTTCCCTTCGAGCCTAAGTCTGTGATCGTGATGGCGGTTCCTATGGATTACGACAACATGGCTACAGCACCGTCGCGCACCTGCGCAGGAACCGTCGGTGATGGCTACACCAAGATGGCCACTCTGGCATCCCAGATGGCTCAATTCATTCAAGGTCTCGGCTACCATGCCGTTGCCAGTGGCAACGATTTGGGTAATTCAGTGGCCTATGGTATCGCAGCTGGCCTCGGAGAGGGAGCCCGAAATGCGCAATTGATCGTCCCCGGATACGGCCCTCGCATTCGTCTGTGTAAGGTCTATACCGATTTTGATTTTGTTGATCACGACAAGGCACGTAGTTGGGGCATCACAGAGTTCTGTAAGACCTGTAAGAAGTGTGCCGATGCCTGTCCGAGTAAGGCTTTGGATACTCGTGAGGATACCAGTTACACCTTCGGTGGTGAACATGCCGAGGAGCCTGGTTATTCCTGGAATAACCATGAGGGGATCAAGAAGTTCCACAGTGATTCGAAAAGGTGCTTCGATTACTGGCTTGAGAGTGATACCGACTGCGGCGCCTGCATCGCATCTTGTACCTTCAATGAGCCCGATTATTGGCATCATTGGATGATTGTCGCCGCTAACCCATTCGTGCCCAGTGCTTTGCATGGTGCCATGTCAGAGATGCACCCCGCCTTTGGTTATGGTTCAACCGAAAACCCGGCTAAGGTTGCTAAGTTCTGGAATACCGGTGAGGGGATGCGTGTTAATCCAACCAACCGTAATGTGTTTGGCGCCGTAGGCCGTTCTTAAGGAGTAGAAAATGGAATTACTGGAATTTTTCATCATGGGTATTGTATTTACCCTCGGAGTGCAGGCCTTTGCTTATGTCTCTATCAAGGTCAAGATGCCCTGGTTCGCCTGGGCGGGACTTATTACCGGTGGCCTGACTTTTCTGTTTGGCATTGGCTGGGCCGGAAGTTCATTTATCGAAAACGTGCCTCAGTCAGGTTCTCTCGGTTTGACCGTATTTTGCATGCCAGGCTTGTTGCTGATGGCATTCGTGTTACGTAAGTACCTACCAAAGGGGACCCGTCTGTAAACACCTAACGACTGAATCTCTGGTTTGTATCGACATCACTGTCGGCACGGGTCGGGGCTGCAGTTGTCAATGGTGTTTGCAGGGGGAGAGAGTCGATGAATCAATTAAGTGCTGGAGTTTTTTGACCATGAGATATGGAACAGAGAGTTACAAAGAGTGTAACCATTGTGGTGGTAGCCTCACTTTCCGACCATTATTGGAAGTGAATGCACGATGCGCCACATTGTGGAGTGACGGTTATTTCGATAGCCCTATGGTGCCGGAGCAGCCATTGCTCGTTAAGTGCGGACACTGCAAAGCTGAAGTCTGGTTGCCTGAGTTGAAAACATCAGTGCTTGATTGTGCTGACACCGCACTAGATCACTTAACTTTGGATGAAGATGGACTGTGGGTTCTGCTTGGTGAGTATGGGAAGCAGCCCTCTGAGCATCAGTTGTATATTCGGTTGAAATTATGGCAGTTGGCAAATCATAAATATCGCCGTGAAAAGACCTTTACAGTCGAATGGAACTCGCGTGAGCGAAGTAATATGAAAGACCTGATATCGATACTGGATATGAATTCTGTGCAGGAAAGATTACTGGCTGCGGAGTTGTTAAGGCAGCTTGGTGATTTCGATGGTGCAGAGAAACCGCTACAGGCACCACTGGAGGGGAGTGCTTTTGAGGTATCAAAGCAGATTTTACAACGCATTAAACATAAGCAGCAACAGGTGTTCAAATGCAATTTGCATACATCGAGTAAAGAGTTAAAAACCGATGACTTCGACTAAGCATGTAATATCTGTGGGCTGCGCAGCAAGAGATATAGCGACAAACTAGCGAGGATATAACTCATGACACAGGTTCCGTTATCCGCTGCGATGAGAGCCTTATTGCAGCAAGGATGTAAAGCGCTTCAGGTCGATGAGATCTGTTATTGCTATGATGTTCAGACCCCCTCAGATTGGGGACAAAAGATGGGCAGTGATATGCATCATATCCGCAAGTTCACTAAGCGCCGCAGGTTATACGCCAGCTCTGTGAAAGGTCTGAATTTATGGCGACAGAAGGTGCAATTCTTAAAGAATATGGAGGAGGTTGTTGGCAACCTTACCAGTGATTCTGTGTTTGTCTGGCCACAGAGTCGCTTGCCTTTGGGAATGAAACGTTACCTTGAAAGTCAAGATATAGAGGACATAGTCACAGTTTCGGTATCATGCCCCGTTTCCCCTCAGTTGGCGGGGCGCTTTAACCTGATACTGTCACGCTCTGAAGAGGTTGACGAACTGCTGGAGAGGATAGGCGAGGTAGAGGGCTATCTGGTTCGTCTTCAAACCCAAATAGCACTTCATCATGGCGCCGAGATCAATCCGTTGGTGGATTATAATATTGTCAGCCCAATTTCCGCTTATATCCTGGGCCATCTTGCCAATGGGTTAGATAGGGAAGAGATCTCATCACAGCTGAGCCTGACCCTGCGGGGAGTAGACTATCACCTCTCAGTACTCAAACAGACACTAAATGCACGAAACATGGCACAACTGGTTCATGAGGCTGGCAAGCTCAGATTGTTATAATTCTTTGCCGGAAATTACCGGATGATTGTCGTAGTGAGTTTCTTCAAATTGAGCGCCCTTAGACTACACTTCAAAGCACTTATCAATAATCTTACGCTATATATAGGATGACATTATGAGTGCAAAACCAAGTTTTCAAGGTAGCTGTTTTTGTGGAGCCGTTCAATTTACAGTTACGGGTACCCCAAATGGGATGGGCTATTGTCACTGTGAATCTTGCCGTAAGTGGTCGGCAGGACCTGTAAATGCATTTACCTTGTGGGATCCAGAGGCCATTAACATCACTGCCGGGGCCGATAAAATTTCCAGCTTTAATAAGACTCCCGGTAGTACCCGCAAATGGTGTCGTGAATGTGGCGGACACATTTTGACTGAACATCCGACAATGAATTTGGTTGATGTATTTGCCGCAAGCATTCCATCACTTAAGTTTGAGCCGGGTATTCATGTTCATTATCAAGAAAGTGTTTTACCCATTAAAGATGGGTTACCGAAAATGAAAGATATGCCGAGTGAAGCCGGTGGTTCCGGTGAAACAATGCCTGAATAGATCGCCAATCTAGTGTTGGATTTGTGCATCTCTGTAATGAGCCCGTTTTGACGATGTAATAGCGTATTATCTAAGCCAGTATTGGTTTTTATTGAGTCACTTTGGATGAGAGTGAATCAATTTGACGATCAAATGAGCATTCGATTGGCTGGTGGCAAGATAGGTGTTTACACATAGGGGGCAGGGCGCTATTATATCGCTCGTTCGGAGAGATGGCAGAGTGGTCGAATGCACCGGTCTTGAAAACCGGCATGGGTTTGTAGCCCATCTAGGGTTCAAATCCCTATCTCTCCGCCATATTAAAGACGAAAGGCTCATCAGAAATGATGAGCCTTTTTTCGTATTAAAAGGAGTTGAACCCTAGGGTTCCTATTGTTTAAAGGCCGCTATCTCTCCGCCCCGGTCTGTTATAAAGAGTCAGATGAAGGGTTAATCGGAAGAGTGGCCCTTTTTCGTATCTGAGGTTCTTTAATTGAACCCAGGGTTCCTATTGTTTAAAGATCACTATCTCTACAGCATATTTAAGACGAAAGGCCACTCGGAAAAGGGGCCCTTTTTAGTATCTGAGATTCTTTAATTGAACCCTGGGTTCCTAATGTTTAAAGCTCGCTATCTCTCCGCCACTATTTGTTATAGATAATCAGATGAAGGACAACTCGAAAGAGTAGCCCTTTTTCGAATCGAAAGTGTCCCGTCCTGAGAAGTGCTTACACTAACGCCCTGGCACTTAATACTTTGAGCTAGTCAATTAGTCTAGGTCTTGATGGGCATGATTGAGCCTTGAACCATACTTTACTCTTGTGAATACGGCTTAATATCGGTAGATGGAAAATCATACACTCCAACAAGATAGGAACTAAATGTGCAAGAATTTGTTCTTTGGCGGTTAGCTGTCAATAGTTTTTTGCAATAGTTTACTTAAAATTCATTATGTTACATTATTATAAATAGCGCTTTCCTATTGGTCTCTAATGGGCTAAATTACCAGTAAATAAGATTGTGAATCGAATTGATTCATCGCTCTACTTTTAAGGTAAATATCAGTTGATTTCAGTATATTTGGTCGATGATCATGAGTTAGTTCGAACGGGGATCCGTCGTATCCTTGAAGATGAACGTGGTTTAAAAGTGGTAGGTGAAGCTGGAGATGGTGAAACAGCTGTTCAGTGGAGCCGTGGTAACGAAGCCGATGTTATCTTGATGGATATGAATATGCCAGGTATCGGCGGTCTGGAAGCAACTCGAAAAATATTGCGTTATCAACCTCACGCTAAAATTATTGTGTTGACTATCCATACCGAAGATCCGTTTCCTACAAAAGTAATGCAAGCCGGAGCATCTGGCTATCTGACAAAGGGGGCCACACCTCCGGAAGTGCTTCAAGCTATCCGCCAGGTCGCTCATGGACAAAGATATCTTTCACCTGAAATAGCACAACAGATGGCGCTAAGTCAGTTTAATCAATCGGAAGAAAATCCTTTTAAGGCCCTTTCGGAGCGTGAGTTGCAGATCATGATGATGATCACCAGTGGCGAGAAGGTTAATGAGATCTCCGAGCAGTTAAACTTAAGCCCAAAAACGGTAAATAGTTATCGATATCGATTGTTTGCAAAACTTGGTATCAGTGGAGATGTAGAACTGACTCGGCTGGCCATTCGTTATAAAATGTTGGATACAGGTCAGTTTTAATCGACACCATATTTGAACATCATACTTAAATACTTTATTTAAACACTTTACTTGAACATTATGCCCTCTACGTTTGATTCAAAGTTGTTTCTGAAAACAGTTTCCTCATCGCCGGGCGTGTACCGGATGTATGATGACGAGGGGACTGTTATCTATGTCGGTAAGGCTAAAGATTTAAAGAAACGACTGACTTCCTATTTTCGTGCCAATTTACCGAATGTAAAAACTCAGGCGCTAGTTTCTCATATCGCCAATATTGATGTCACCGTTACCCACAGCGAAACCGATGCCCTTATTCTTGAAAATGACTATATCAAGCAGTATATGCCGAGGTATAACGTTCTGCTTCGAGATGATAAATCATACCCATATATATTATTAAGCGATCATAAGCATCCTAGGCTGTCGTATCATCGCGGCCCTAAAAGGGATAAAGGCACTTATTTTGGTCCTTACCCAAACGGTGGTGCGGTGAGGGAGAGCCTTCACTTATTGCAAAAAATCTTCCCCATTCGTCAGTGTGATGACCTCTATTATAAATCTCGGTCGCGTCCCTGTTTGCAATATCAAATAGGTCGATGTAGTGCTCCCTGTGTTAATAAAGTCAGTGATGATGAGTATGCTGTTCAAGTTAAGCTGGCGAGTCTGTTCCTCAAAGGAAAAGATCTGCAAGTTATGACCGAACTGGTTTCGAAGATGGAGGCATCTGCACTGGCCCTGGAATATGAGCAGGCGGCGAGTTACAGGGACCAAATAGCTGCCTTAAGAAGGGTGGCAGAACAGCAAGAGGTGTCAAACACCTCCGGCGATATGGATGTGATTGGTGCTTACTATGCCTCCGGTGTCGCTTGTTTTCATCTATTGTTCATTCGGGATGGTAAAATATTTGGTAGCAGAAGTTATTACCCAAGCGTCCCTGCCAAAACTGAACTAGATGAAGTGCTGAGTGCATTTATGATTCAGTTTTATCTCAACTCAGATAGTCAGCGGACCGTCCCAAAAGAAATATTATTAAGCCACAGTTTTGATGATTTGCCTGAGTTGGAGAGGGCAATACAGACAGCACTCGAGAAGAAAGTAGAGATTAAAACCAGTGTCCGCAGTGAAAGAGCCAACTTTCTACGGCTAGCGGTGACTAATGCAACAAATGCGGTGAATACCCGTTTATCCCATAAGAATACGGTAGAACAACGTTTCTTGTTACTTGAAGAGGCGTTGGAAGTGTCAACATTGATCCAACGGATGGAATGTTTCGACATCAGCCATACCATGGGCGAGAGTACCGTTGCCTCCTGTGTCGTATTTAATCGAGAGGGGCCCAGCAAAGCGGATTATCGGCGCTACAATATCAATGGGATCACGCCGGGTGATGACTACGCCGCAATGAAACAGGCGATAACGAGACGATTTGATAAAATTGATAAGAGTGGCAAAATTCCGGATGTGCTATTCATCGATGGTGGTACGGGCCAATTACGTATCGCACAAAAAATTGTCGATGAAAAATTTGTCGATATAGACAAGACACCAATGCTGATTGGTGTTGCGAAAGGTGAAGGAAGAAAACCTGGATTAGAGACACTGACACATGGTGAAAATGAGCAATCTTTCACCATCTCGGCCGACTCAGGAGCATTACACCTTATTCAGCATATTCGCGATGAGTCACATCGTTTTGCCATTACCGGCCACAGAAATAAGCGTCAGAAAACAAGAAATACATCCACCTTAGAGTCAATTGCCGGAGTCGGGCCTAAACGTCGTAAAGCGCTTTTGCAATATTTAGGTGGTATACAGGAAGTTAAGGGGGCAAGTGTGGCAGAACTGGCAAAAGTGCCCGGTATTAGTTTAGAAATGGCACAAACGATACATGATTCATTGCGAGGCTAGTAAAATTAAGGCAAGATTGTCGCTGCTTTTAAACTATTGGTTTTCTCATGCCGTTTAATATACCTATAGCGTTAACTCTTTTCAGGTTGTTTTTACTGCCTGTTTTCGTGGTTATTTTTTATTTACCATACTCATGGGCTCCTTTTGTTGCAGCTTTCGTCTTCTGGCTCGCCGCAGTTACCGATGCTCTCGATGGTTATGCAGCACGGAAGCTAAAGCAATCGACACGCTTTGGTGCCTTCTTAGATCCGGTTGCTGATAAGATTATGGTAACAACAGCCCTCGTATTACTCGTGGCTGACTATAATAATGTTTGGCTAACACTACCTGCACTCTTTATGATTGGTAGAGAAATTGTCATTTCGGCATTGAGAGAATGGATGGCTGAAATTGGTAAGCGGGGCGCAGTTGCCGTTTCCTGGATTGGAAAGTATAAGACCGCAGCCCAGATGATTGCGATCATTGGTTTGATTTGGAAACCGAATGACTTTTTAACTTACGCCGCTTTTGGGTTGTTTTACGTGGCTACAGTACTGACTTTCTGGTCCATGATGAGTTACATTCTTGCCGCTTGGGGCGATCTTACTGCTGAATCGGATAATTAAAATGCAATGAGACTATTTAGTGTGCAAGCAGTCATTTATCATCAAATATGCGATTGACTCTTGTGCCTAAATCGGTAGAATGCCATTTCGCAGTCAGGGGAAAGCAGCAATGCAAATCACTTACTGCAAATAGTTTGATAAGCGACATTAGCTCAGTTGGTAGAGCGATACCTTGCCAAGGTATAGGTCATCGGTTCGAACCCGATATGTCGCTCCAAATTCTCTTTTGAGAATCGCGACATTAGCTCAGTTGACTCTTTATTTAAATCAACTGCGCGATACCTAGTTATAGGATATCGGTGATTTGTTTCGAACCCGATATGTCGCTCCAAATTCTCTTTTGACTAACTTACTTAGTAAGTGAAGTTGATTTAATCTTCTTTTGAAGATAATAAATATGGCGCGATGGCAGAATGGCTATGCTGCGGATTGCAAATCCGTCGATCTCGGTTCGACTCCGGGTCGCGCCTCCATATTCGATTATGATGAGTTTGTTTCTTTAATCAGGGCAAACAGTATTAACTACCGATAATACGTATCATCAAAGTCAACGAGTTTGCCCGAGTGGTGGAATCGGTAGACACAAGGGATTTAAAATCCCTCGCTGAATAAGCGTGCCGGTTCAAGTCCGGCCTCGGGTACCATTACAATGAAGCCTCGACATTAGTCGGGGCTTTTTTGTATCTGATGAATAATGAATTTGGCGGTATAGATTTAAAATCCCTCGCGCCGTTGAAATACACGTGCCAGTTCAAGTCCGGCCTCGGGTACCATCATTCAAGCCCTGACTTACGTCAGGGCTTTTTTGTATCCCCAAAATGCTGAATAAAAGATTAACATCCCTCGCACTCTTAATAATGCACGGCCAATTCAAATGCGGCCTCGGGTACCATCAATTCTCATTAGAGATTGAGCAATAGGCCCTGACTTACGTTAGGGCTTTTTTGTATCTGAATTTCGGCAAATAAGGGTAGAGGATAAAATCCCTCTCGAAATGATATACACATACCGGTTCATTCTTGATGACCATCAGGGCTGGAACTTTGGGCCAGAAGTGACAGCCCCAAATGTAGCACTTGTCTTGGGGTTGTTTCTTTTGTTGGTTGTTAATGTTGATTAACGTCTCTTCTTTAGGGTTTAGCGGATGTCAAGTGATACTGTATGGGGTATTCATCTGTTTTTCGTGACGATAAAAGAATCATGAGTATATAATGCATATCTAGTTGGTTATGAACGTGATTAAAGGTAGTAGCGGTAATTAAGTACACCATTTCTAAGGGCTTTACTCTGATAGAGCTAGTTGTCGTGATTATCATTTTAGGGATCTTATCTGTTGTGGCGCTGCCTAAGTTTATGAATTTGGGGCAAGATGCACATGACTCGGCGGCTAAAGGTGCATTTGGCGCATTCAGTTCCGGCGTGAGTCTGTATCACAGCTGTTGGGCCGCATCGGGAGCCACTGCTCGGGTTGAAGACTTGGCTTGTTATGGCGACGGAACCGTAGATTCCAGTAAAACGGGTTAACCCTTTAGCACGAAAAACGGTGGCGATGGCACTGTATTAAACGGAGATAATTGCAGGCAGATTTGGACAGGTCTAATGGAAGGCGATGAGTACGTGCTAAGAAATCTGGGGGCGACTTTGGCCCGGAAACAGATATCGTCTATTGGTATGCTGGTGGTCAGTTATATAAAGGTGATGGTACGCCGAATGAGTCTACCTATTGCTTTTATGATTACATCTCCGACAATCGCTCTAAAGTAGAGCATTGGCAGTTTAGATACGTGCCAAGTACTGGTAATACCTTGATCACCAGGGCGACTCAAAGTAAAAAAGCACCTTGATTTTTCTTTTGAACATTCGTAGTCGATGAACATATGTACTGCAGTTTTGCTCTTCATCGGCTTTCAAATTTATATAATCGACTTATTCCGTTTCAAATCTCTTCAGTGTATTAGCCTCGCATGCATAAATATTTGCCATACTTGTAAGTACTACATGGAAATTGGTGAATGACTTTTCCTTGTGATTGAGAACATGGAGGAGAGTTATGCCGCTAAGAAATCTTGTTTACTTGATATGTACCGGCTTTTTATTGGCCTTGTATTATGGTCCTGCCGCCGCGATGGACAGGGCTGATGCCGGATTAAACTCATTACGTTACCAACTACAACTAGTCAACTTAGTTAGGCCAAGTGAACACTCTGAAGATGCTTACCATCTATTACATAGCGGGACTCTACAGGAGAAACTCGGTAGCGCCGAAGGTATTCAAGCAGATTTAAAACATTTTTGGCAAACTAAAAATATTCCTAATAATATCAATAGGGTCAAAGCTACAGACGACCTTTACCTACGTGCCACTGCTTTAGAACCTACTTCGAGCGATTATCTTCCTGTTAGCAATAGGCTACGTTACCTGTTATGGCTAAGTGAGCATTATCCCTGGAAGCCACTTGTTATTGGCGGATGGCTGAAAGAGGGCGATTATCATAAATCAATACCTGAGATCAGTTTTCGGCTCAATATGCTTGGCGATTTAGATAGCTACGACAGTAACAACAAGCAACTCAACCGAACACTTGTAACGAGTTTGCTGAGTTTCCAGCGACGACATGGTTTAAAACAAGATGCAGTAATAGGGCCGGAAACCCTAAGATGGTTAAACACGTCGCCAAAGAATCGAGCGCGTTTATTAGCAAATAATTTCTTAAAAAAATCCAGTTACTTAGCCTCATTGGATAAACGTTTTTTACTGATTAATATTCCTGCATTTGAGATGGTACTCGTTGACCGTGATGAGATACAGCTTAAATCCAGAGTCATCGTTGGTAAACCTTATCGCCAGACCCCCATGTTAAGCAGTCAAATATCAAATGTTGTACTCAACCCTAGTTGGCGGGTCCCCAGGCGTCTGTTGTGGCGAGACCTATTACCTAAGGTCAGAGAGGATGGTAGCTATATAACTCAACGTAATTTCGATGTGTTCAATTCTGAAGGGGTAATAATTGAGAAAAGCCCTGAAGAGTGGCAAGAGTTAGCACGAGGTCGCTTCCCGTATCGTTTGGTACAGAGGCCGGGTGAAGGGAATACATTAGGCCGTTACAAATTTTTCTTTGCCAATGAATATAATGTTTATCTGCATGACACCGAGGATAAGTCTCTGTTTGAGGAATCAAACCGGGCACTGTCATCGGGGTGTATTCGAATCGAAAATGTAGAGAGCCTGGCTAATTGGATGGCATCGAATTTAGTCAGGGATAAGCAAACTTGGGTGGATATGCAAGTTGAGAGGCAGAAGACACAATGGTTCGCTCTCGATAACTCTTTGGCCGTTCATTTAGTGTACTGGACCGCATGGATCGACAGTGAAGGGAACTCACAATTTAGAAATGATATTTATAACCAAAATTCAACGGGTAACCTTGCATTAATCGAAAAACGATAATTCATAGCACATTAAATAGTCGTTACAGTCTCTCTCGTTCACTTGATTTCACTGGCAATAACGTTTAGTTTATTGGCATTCGTGATTAAAAAGTATACAGCGGTGGTAGTGTGTCAATAGTATGTCCAGCCCGTAGGCAGTTGTTGTTAGGCCTTGGTGGCGTTGCAATGTTTTCAATGATCCCCACAAAAGTACAGGCAAGTCGATCGACTACAGGAGTGCGAAGCTTAGGTTTTCGTAACTTACATACCGGGGAACGTGGGCAAGGAAGCTATTGGATAGATGGAAGTTACCAAAGTGGTATCTTATCGGATTTCAGTCATATTTTAAGAGACCATAGGCGCAATGAGTCAGCCCCTATGGACAAACGATTATATGACCTCCTGTTTAAGTTAAAAGAGTCGTTAAATGTGGAACAAGACTTCAATGTTATCTCCGGATATCGTTCGCCTAAAACCAATGCTATGTTAGCCTCAAAAAGTAATGGTGTTGCGAAAAAGAGTTACCACATGAAGGGAATGGCAATGGATATAGCGATCCCTGACGTAAATTTGAGCCATCTACGTGAAGCTGCCATTGAGCTAAAGTTAGGTGGAGTAGGGTATTACCCTCAATCAGGTTTTATTCATGTAGATACCGGTCCTGTTCGTACCTGGTAGATTGTGGCGGGCGTCTCTTATCTTAGTAATAAGTTCTTTGTTAGCTGGTGCGTCCTGTGTTAGAATGTGCCCGCTTTAAAAAGAGTCTTCGTTGGTCGAAAACGGGGACAATCTGAAATTTATTATATTTAAGTGAGAAAACTATGTCTTACACTATCGCTGCTGAAATCCGCACTGAAATCGGGAAAGGTTCGAGCCGCCGCCTACGTCATGCGAATAAAGTTCCTGCTGTTATCTATGGTGCTGGTAAAGAGCCTATCTCTATCAAGTTTGACCATAAAGATATCATCAACCTACAAGAAAATGCTGACTTCTACTCAAGCGACCTAACTATCACTGTTGATGGTAAAGACGTTAAAGTTCGCGTGCAGGCAATGCAGCGTCACGCATTCAAGCCTCTTATTGAGCACATCGATTTCAAATTCGCATAACTTGCGACATTGAAATTTAAAAGCGCCTATTGGCGCTTTTTTTATATCTATAACTAATATCAGATCCAGAAAGTCAGGATTTATACCAATCGGTATTACTCCTCTGTTTGTTTATCCGGGCAAGAGGCAATGATACTTTGCACTCCCTCTTCGTTAGACTCTTCGAGCCTTACATCAAAGCCCCAGAGTCTATGTAGATGCTTGACGACTTCATGACAACTCTTGGCAAGCGGGATTCTGTGAGTCGGTACATATCTTAATGTTAAAGATCGGTCTCCGGTGATATCCACCTTTTGAACTTGAATGTTAGGCTCAATATTCGAAAGGTTATATTGCTGCGACAACATCTGACGGATATCTTTATACCCTTGTTCATCATGAATGGCCGAGACTGACAGGTAATTTTTCTTGTCGTCGTCAAGAATGCCAAATAGCTTGAACTGCCTGATGATGGTAGGCGAAAGGTATTGGCTGATGAAGCTCTCGTCTTTAAAGTTTTGCATTGCAAAGTGTAATGTTTCTAACCAATCACTGCCGGCAATATCAGGGAACCAGAGTTTGTCTTCTTCGGTAGGAGACTCACAAATTCTCCTTATATCCACGAACATATTAAAACCTAAGGCGTAAGGGTTTATTCCACTGTAGTAGGGGCTGTTGTAGCTAGGTTGTGCAATGACATTGGTATGATTTTGAAGAAACTCCATCATAAACCTGTCGGTGACGATGCCATCGTCATAGAGGTGGTTGAGAATAGTATAATGCCAGAAGGTAGCCCACCCCTCATTCATTACCTGAGTTTGCTTCTGAGGGTAAAAGTACTGACCCATTTTTCTTACTATCCGAACAATCTCTCTCTGCCAGGGCTCTAACAAAGGTGCATTCTTCTCAATAAAATAGAGAATGTTCTCCTGAGGTTCTTCCGGAAAGCTGAATGCTTCCTTTTCGATATCATCTTGAGGCGTTAAGGGAATGGTGCGCCATAGGTCGTTAACTTGGCTCTGTAGATATTCTTCCCTCTCTTTTTGTCTTAGTTGCTCCTCTTTGAATGATATTTCGCTTGGACGCTTATAGCGGTCGACGCCATAGTTCATTAATGCATGGCAGGAGTCGATGATAAGCTCGACTTGGTTAGTTCCATGAGTTTCCTCGCATTGACTGATGTAGTTTTTCGCAAAAACCAGATAGTCAATTATCGAGCTGGCGTCAGTCCAGGTTTTGAAGAGGTAATTATTTTTGAAGAAGCTATTGTGGCCGAAACTCGCATGGGCCATCACAAGGGCTTGCATTGTGATGGTATTCTCCTCCATAAGGTAAGCTATGCAGGGATCTGAGTTAATCACGATCTCATAGGCAAGGCCCATCTGACCTCGCTTATAGCTTTGTTCGGTTTCAATGAACTTTTTACCGAAGGACCAGTGGGTATAACCTATTGGCATACCAATGCCGGCATAAGCATCCATCATCTGCTCGGCTGTAATGACCTCTATCTGGTTTGGATAAGATTCAAGCTTATAGTGTGCAGCCACTCTTTCAATTTCAGTTAAATAGGACTGAAGTAGCTCGAAGTTCCAATCAGGCCCATCATCAAGTGGAGTTCTCTTTTTTTTAGCATCCATAGCGCCCCCTTAAACAGCTTGCTTCTTAAATAGTTCTCTAAATACCGGGTAAATATCTTCCGCTTGTTTAATATGCTGGACGGCGATGTTATCAAACGACTTTTGGAGGTTTTCATACTCCCGCCAGAGTGTTTGATGGGCGCGGTTAGTGATCTCTATGTAGCTAAAGTATCTCACTACCGGAAGCAGGTTCTTTTCAAGTATCTGTTTACATCCGGGAGAGTCATCAGCCCAATTGTCACCATCAGAAGCTTGTGCTGCATAGATATTCCATTCGCTTTCCGGGTAGCGCTCTTTCTGTATCTTATGCATGAGTTTTAATGCGCTGGAAACGATAGTGCCACCCGTTTCCTGAGAATAGAAAAACTCGTGCTCATCAACCTCCTTAGCTTGGGTGTGGTGGCGTATATAGACCACGTCGAGATTCTTATAGGTTCGGGTTAGGAAGAGGTAGAGAAGAATATAGAAACGTTTGGCCATATCCTTTGTCGCCTGGTCCATCGAGCCGGATACATCCATCAGACAGAACATGACAGCCTGACTAGAAGGGATTTCTCGTTTGGCGAAGTTGTTGTATCTGAGATCAAACGTATCGATAAAGGGAACTTTTTTTATCTTCTGCTTGAGTTCTTCTATCTGCTCCCTGAGAAGTAGAATTCTTTCCGCCTCTGCTCCGGGCGTATTTTCCAGCTCCTCAAGTTCTTTCTCCAGCAGACTAAGCTGGCCCTTTTTGGTGGAGGTCATTGCAATTCTGCGTGCTAATGATGAGCTCAGCGAGCGAACAATATTGATATTCGCCGGCACTCCATCATTGGTAAAGCCTGCACGATAAGTTTGGTATTCGACTAATTTGTTTAGGCGATTATTTTGTAAGTTGGGTAACTCCAGATCTTCAAATAACAGTTCAAGGTACTCATCTTTAGATATCTGGAAGACAAAATCATCTTGTCCTTCACCTGAGTCTGAAGCATCTCCCTGACCGGAACCCTGACCTCCGCCAGAAGGTGGCCGCTCGATTTTATCTCCTCGGGTAAATTGATCATTGCCAGGGTGGATCCGCTCCTTTACTCCTCCTTGTCCTTGATGAAAGGAAGGTTCACTAATGTCTTTCGTCGGGATCCCGATTTTTTCACCCTTATCAACATCAGTAACACTGCGTCGAGTGACAGCGTCACTCACAGCTTTTTTTATCTGCTGCTTGTATCTGTTGATAAATCGTTGACGATTAACCGTGCTTTTTCCCTTAGCATTGAGTCGTCTATCTATGAAATTCGCCATGCGCACCTCCCAAGTCATTGTAGGGAGCAGTTTATGCTCCCTGAATGTCTATTTTAAGAAGACTTTCTTACTCTCAGGTACCATTCTGAAAGTAATCTGACTTGCTTTTTGGTGTAGCCTTTTTCCATCATTCGATTCACAAAGTCATCATGTTTTCGCTGATCATCGGTTGATGTTTTGGCATTAAATGAGATGACCGGCAGAAGATCTTCTGTATTGGAAAACATCTTCTTCTCAATAACCGTACGCAGCTTTTCATAGCTCGTCCATAATGGATTTGAACCTTCATTGTTGGCGCGAGCTCTGAGTACAAAGTTAACAATCTCATTTCTGAAGTCTTTAGGGTTACTGATCCCGGCAGGCTTTTCAATTTTCTCGAGTTCTGCATTAAGGGCCGAACGGTCGAACAGTTGCCCCGTTTCCGGATCACGATACTCTTGATCCTGAATCCAGAAGTCGGCGTAGGTGACATAGCGGTCAAAAATATTTTGCCCGTATTCTGAATATGACTCCAAATAGGCCGTCTGTATCTCTTTACCTATAAACTCAACATATTTTGGTATTAAGTAGCCTTTCAGAGACTCTAAGTAGCGTTCGGCAAGTTCAGTCGGGAACTGCTCCTGCTCAATTTGTCGCTCCAGTACATAGAAAAGGTGTACCGGATTCGCTGCAATTTCACTATGATCGAAGTTAAACACCTTAGATAAGATCTTAAAGGCGAATCGGGTCGATAGGCCATGCATTCCCTCATCAACTCCGGCGTAATCACGGTATTCCTGGTATGATTTTGCTTTAGGATCTGTGTCTTTTAGACTCTCACCATCATAGACGCGCATTTTTGAAAAGATTGAGGAGTTCTCCGGTGCTATCACGCGTGACAGTACACTAAACTGAGCGAGAGTTTCTAGCGTGCCGGGAGCACAAGGTGCTTGTGATAGTTCTGAATTGGCTAACAATTTATTATAGATCTGGATCTCTTCGGAAACCCTTAAGCAGTATGGAACCTTTACGATATATACCCTGTCCAGAAATGCTTCATTGGTTTTGTTATTTCTAAAGGTCGTCCACTCAGACTCATTCGAGTGCGCGAGAATAATGCCGTTATAGGGGAGGGCTGACAGGCCTTCGGTGCCGTTATAATTCCCTTCCTGAGTCGCTGTTAATAGTGGGTGCAGTACTTTGATAGGTGCTTTAAACATCTCCACGAACTCCATCAAGCCCTGATTTGCGCGACATAATGCGCCGGAGTAGGAGTAAGCATCTGCATCATTTTGAGCAAAATGTTCTAGTTGTCTGATATCAACCTTACCAACCAAGGCTGAGATGTCCTGATTGTTTTCATCTCCCGGCTCTGTTTTAGCGATGGCCATCTGATCCAAAATAGAGGGGTATACTTTTACAACTTTAAATTTAGATATGTCCCCGCCGTATTCGTGTAAACGCTTCACCGCCCATGGAGACATGATTGATTTAAGGTAGCGGGACGGAATGTTATATTCACTCTCTAATAGTCCACTGTCCTCCTCAGGGTTGAATAGGCAAAATGGATGATCATTTACCGGGCTTCTATCCCCATTGGCACTTAACACATAGACAGGAACTTTTTGCATCAAGGCTTTTAATTTCTCTGCGAGCGATGATTTACCGCCACCGACAGGACCCAATAAATAGAGGATCTGCTTCGATTCTTCAAGACCCTGGGCCGAATGTTTGAGGTAGGCGACTATCTGTTCGATAGACTCTTCCATACCATAAAAATCTTTAAATTCCGGGAACCGGGAAATTAACCGATTAGAGAAAATTCGACTGAGTATTGGATCTTTCGATGTATCAACGACTTCAGGTTCACCGATTGCAATCAGTAACCTTTCGGCAGCCGATGCATAGGCTGATCGATCCTTCTTACAGATCTCCAAAAATTCCTGTAATGAATATTCCTCATCGAGCTTTTTTTCGTAGCGCTGTTGGTAATGCTCAAATATGCCCATTTTCCACCCCCTGAAACGCCTAAATTAGATGAAAGCGATAACTGAAAACCAGTCTCCTAGTATTAATCTTAGACCTAATAACTGAAATTAGTATTAAAAAAATCAAATGAAAACAATGAGAAACAGTTGCAAATGCAACAGTTGCAACTGTGAGCTAGGGTGGTTTTATATAGAGTATTACCAAAGGAGTATAAAAAAGGAGCTTGAAAAGCTCCTTCGTTTTATGGTTTAAAAACCGGCTGGAAATAATTTTTTAGCTAAAATTTTGATTCACAAAGTCCCAGTTAACCAGCTCCCAATAATGTGCGAGGTAATCGGGGCGAACATTGCGATAATCGATATAATACGCATGCTCCCAAACATCCACAGTCATAATTGGTGTCACGCTGTCATCGGTTAACGGCGTTGCTGCGTTGCTCGTATTAACGATTGCCACAGAGCCGTCAGCATTCTTAACTAACCAGGTCCATGCACTACCAAAATTATTGACTGCAGCATCGGTGAATTTAGCTTTAAACGCCTCAAAAGAACCAAATGCTTCATCTATAGCTTTTGCTACTGCGCCTGTTGCGGCTCCACCGCCATTTGGAGACAAACAGTTCCAATAGAAGGTGTGATTCCAGATTTGAGCTGCGTTGTTAAAAATGCCTCCGGTAGATGACTTAATGATCTCTTCAAGACTCTTTTCGGCCAGCTCAGTGCCTTCTACAAGGCCATTTAGTTTTACAACGTAGGTATTGTGATGCTTACCATAATGGTATTCGATGGTTTCCTGAGAAATATGAGGTTCAAGTGCGTTTTTTGGATACGGTAATGCGGGTAATTCAAAAGCCATTGCGATTCTCCACTCATCAATAGTTGTAATATTTTGCTTCTAGCGTTGATTCTATTTGAAAATGCCATTAAGAGTATGATTAATTTTACGATTATAGCAATCTATAAAAACGGTTAACTGTATAATGGACGCATTCAATCTCCCCAATTGCCATTTTTCCAGGGTTTTATTGAGGAGCCCTGCTGAATTTGATGCTGCAATTAAGTGTTCTTTTCAAGTTTTGCATGCTAGTTGACACCTTATTAAGAGGAATCGTTAAAACCCTACTAAAAGTAGGTTTTTGTTCTGGTTATACCTGAAGTACAATAGGGGAGTTTATTAATCATTGTATGCGTAAGTTAGGAATTAAAAATGGAAACAAACGAAACCGTAGCGAAAATCAAACAGCAGATCGCAGAGAATCCAATCATTGTTTACATGAAAGGTTCTCCTAAGTTACCTAGCTGTGGCTTCTCATCTCAAGTCGCTCAAATTATGATTAACTGTAATGCTCAATTTGCGTTTGTTGATATTTTACAACATCCCGATATCCGCTCAGAGCTACCTAAATATGCTAACTGGCCTACATTCCCACAACTTTGGGTTGAAGGTGAGTTGATCGGTGGCTGTGATATTCTAACTGAGATGTATCAAAAAGGTGAGCTTCAAACATTGATCACCGAAACTGCTGCAAAATATCCGTCAGAAGAGCAAGCGTAACCGCCTGATAAACAGTAACTTGTAGTCCCGTTGTATCGATGGCGGGCGATTATTGACTTATCTCAGAACGTGACAGATTTGACATAAAAAAAGCCTTTCTCCTGAAAGGCTTTTTTATTGCTTATCTGTTGGTGAATCACATCACGGCTTATGCCGTGACTTCCTCTTTAGGCATAGGCAGTAGTAAGTTCATTGTGATCGCCACGATACCGCAAAGGCTGATCCCCGTCAGACTGAATGAGCCAATGCCGAAGGCCATTCCGCCAATACCGAAGACCAAGGTCACACCCACAATACAGAGGTTTCTGGGTTCATTCAGGTCGACATTATTCTTAATCAGCGAATTTAAACCAACTGCGGCAATAGAACCAAACAGCAGGCACATGATACCGCCCATAACAGGGACTGGGATAGTTTGCATCAGTGCACCAAGTTTCCCGATAAAAGCCAGAACAATCGCAGTAATTGCAGTCCATGTCATGATCACAGGGTTAAACGCTTTAGTTAAGGTTACCGCCCCTGTCACCTCTGAATAAGTGGTATTTGGTGGTCCACCGAAGGCTGAAGCGGCGATCGTGGCTACGCCATCGCCGGCGAGTGTGCGATGAAGCCCGGGTTTTTTCAGAAAGTCTTTGCCGGTTACATTGGAGATGGCAAGAATATCACCAATATGCTCGACAGCGGGTGCGATGGCCACAGGTATCATGAATGCGATGGCATGCCAGTTAAATTCCGGGGCAACAAATTTTGGCATAGAAATCCAACTTGCCGTCGCTACGGGACTGAAATCGATAATCCCGAAACTCAAACTCAGTCCATAGCCTACAATTATCCCAGCGAGAATGGGCATTAATTTGACAATGCCTTTAGCAAAAATGGCAATACTCACCGTTGTTAATAGCGCCGATAGTGAGATTATTAGGGCGGTATTTTGCTCTACAAGTACCAGACTGCCATCGCCACTTTTTCCGAGTGCCATATTTACGGCAACTGGTGCCAGTCCTAGTCCGATAACGATAATTACCGGTCCGACAACGACAGGAGGCAGTAATCGTTTAATAAAATTATCACCTCTTAGTTTTATTAAACTGGCTAGGGCTATATACACTGCACCCGCAGCCATCAGCCCGCCCATGGTGGAGGGGATCCCCCAGGTTTGAACTCCATACATTATAGGGGCAATAAAGGCGAAAGATGAAGCCAGGAATATCGGTATTTGGCGTTTTGTTATTAACTGAAATAACAGGGTTCCTATACCTGCGGTGAATAAAGCGACATTGGTATCCAGGCCTGTGAGTAGAGGCATTAAGACCAATGCACCAAAAGCAACAAACAGCATTTGCGCCCCTTGTAGGGCAAGTGCAATATTTTTCATTATTATTCTCTTATAGGGTAAACCTGCTAATGTTACCAGTATGATGAATGTTTGGTAGCGGCAGACGTCACTGTTTGCCGATTATGTATGCAATTTATCAATGTTTTACGCTTTTCCATCATGATTAAGTGAATTCAGATGATAGAGAAGTTGTGGTACAATTTTGATAATTCGTTTTTTTTAGAACAGTAGAACATGCTGAAAACCTTATTAAACTCTTCTCTCCTATTTGCCAGTTGTTTGTTATTACAAGTAAACATGGCTAATGCTGCCGAGGTTTCTAAACTTGATGAAAGTCTAGTGCCCGTCGACTCTCGTTCTGCTGCAGAGCGGAAACAAGCCATCTCAGTGGGTCTGAAGAGCGTCATATTAAAAAATTCAGGCTCGAACTCGACGCTGGCACATCCAAGTATTGCAGCTATGGTGAAACAACCGACGGCACTAATCAGCCAGTTTGGATATCAAGAGCTTGATGGAGAGCTCTACCTTCAAGTCAGTTTTGACCATAAACGCGTCATCCGCCTATTGAGAGAAGCAAAGCAGCCTGTATGGGGTAAGCAAAGGCCACTGACATTAGTCTGGGTTGTGGAAGAACTTCCTGGCGAGAGAGTTATTGTTAATGATGGCTCTTTATTAGAGAGCCGTAGTTTATTTCAAGTAGAATCAGAAGCTAAGGGAGTGCCGCTGTTATTTCCGTTAATGGATCTCGATGATAATATGAAAGTCTCGGCGAATGATATTCGCGGGATGTTTGCCGAGCAAGTTGACGGCGCGTCTCAGCGTTATCAAGCAGATTATTTTGTGATGGCTTCGATCGATACGACCGCTTCACCCTTGAAATACAATTTGGCTCTATATCCGGTAGGGAAGGGGGAGCCTATGCATACTCCCTTGGTGAGTAAGCGTGATGTGGTTGGTGATATCAATGCGGCAGTGACAGAGATAATATCCACTGTGAGTGAATATTATGTTGGCCGTTATGCTATTGCCGATACCGGAGCCGAAATAGACAGTTATGTTGATTTTATCGACATCACAGATATGAAGCAGTTAGTCTCAATTGAGAAGTATTTAAAACAGTTGAGTGCCGTAAAGTCTGTACAGCTTACCCAGTTAAATGGGTCTAGGGCGCGATATACCCTAGAACTTTTTGGAACCGAAGAGGATCTTCATCGTTTGATGAATTTAGAACCGAGAGTTCATCCACAAGAGCGCTTAGATATCGATCCCTTTAATAGAGTACAGGGCTCAGATCCTTTTACTTCCGAAGAGAGCGTCGGCATAGAATATCGCTGGCAAGGATAGGTCATTCAAATTCATGGATACTCATGTTAAAATGGGTATCTAAGTTACATCGCGTTAAATTAGAGAAGTAGAGATATATCTGAGTGAAATCAAACTCACCTTTACAACTATCATTACCGGTACACCTGCCTGATGATGAAACATTTAATAGTTATTATCCAGCAGCGGGTAATGACGAACTAATTCAAAGCCTGCAAGCCTGTGCCGAAGGACGGGCAGATAGAAGCGTTTTCTTATGGGGACCGGTCAAGTCGGGTAGAACACACCTTATGCATGCAGCCTGTGCTCATGCAAATGATCTGGAGCGAAGTAGCTTTTATCTACCATTAGGAATTCATGCGAGCATATCGCCTGTGCTTCTGGAAGGTCTGGAGCAGCTCGATCTTATCTGTATTGACGATGTCGATGCCATTGCGGGTCACCCTCTCTGGGAAGAGGCTATTTTTGATCTTTATAATCGCGTTTTAGAGCACGATAATTGTTCCCTGATTGTTAGTGCGAGCGTTTCCCCAACTGACTCAGGTTTTGCTCTGCCCGATCTAGTATCTCGTATGCAGTGGGGCTTGAATTATCAATTGCAGCCCATGGCCGATGATGAGAAGTTAGCCGCATTACAACGACGGGCTGCAATGCGTGGATTACAGTTACCCGAAGATGTAGGGCGTTTTCTCTTGAACCGTCTGGCAAGAGACTTAAGAACCTTGTTTGATGTGTTAGACAGGCTGGACAAAGACTCACTCGTTCATCAGCGAAAGTTAACTATCCCCTTCGTAAAAGAGATGCTCAGGCTGTAGCGCTTGCAAGTCATGCCTTCGTAGCTGAGCCTAGGCAGTTAGCGTAACTAGTTTTAAAGCGCGACTCACATTGAGTTGCGCTTTTGAGACTTTCAGTTGAGCTTCGTTTTAGCCATTATCTCTCGTTATCAGTTGTCTTATGTCTGTCGCCGCTAACTCTGAGTTCCGGTATCACTCTCAGCGGTTGATTATCGTTCGGTGCCTGTCTTGAGTGTCGCTCAGACTCTGATGACAGTGATAGAACCGGTGAAATTGTTAAGTTATCTAGCCATGACAAACCTTGGGTCATCTCGATAGGATCAGGAAGCGCCTCAACTAAAGGATCACCATCGAGTTCAGGTAATATTTCATCAATCACAAATGCTGCTCTGGCTTGGATCGTATCCTCAGCTATTCGACCTCTCTGCCCCCAATCAACAAGAATGTTACTTGCGGTAGGGCTATTCGGTCTATCCGTTATCCCGACATCACGTAAGATCCCATACCTATGACTCATCATCGCCTCTTCAAACAGCATCGCCGTATCTTCACGCTTAGTTGAATAAGCGTAATAATCTGTCGCCCTGTCTGTTGAGAAGAATTGTGTAATATCCGCAGGCATGTAGGCTTTCTGAATCGCCGTAGCCGAATGACCACGAAAGCTGACATTAGCCAGAGATGTGAGCTCATCACTGTACAGTGGATATTGAGCTGTGACCCGATCCGACACTAATTCACCTGCTTGGGATCTTCTATTGTAATGTTCGAGTAAGGTGCCGCCTTCGATGGTATCGTGTACAGAACGCGGAAAGAAATCATTTGCATGGCCGAGTTCATGATAAAGGAGTGATGAAAGCTCCGGGGCCAATTCTGCCATGGTCCGATCGGCACGGTTTTCTCGTGGCACACTGTAAGAGACATATTGGTTATTCTTGACATAGCGCCAAGGCATAATAAATTTTAACTCATTACCGAATAGGGTTCGGTAGTCAGCGGCCTCATTGATGACGTCACGTTCCTGGGCAAGTAACCAAAGATCATTTGGATCCAGATAGATAGCCCCGGTTAAGGCCCAATAGAAAGAGGGGCGAATATCGTAACTAATCACGACTGCCGTTACCGATTGCAATAGTCTGGAAAAGTCACTATCAGGATCCATTTCATTCAGAAAAGCCTCAAAATTTTCCCCCATCCATTGATGAGAAACCAGTAATCGGTCTAAGATTTTATCTCTCTCAGATAGTGCTTGTATCTGTCCAATCAATGGTAACTGCTCGATGCTACAAGGTGCGGTTAGCTGGTTAGAGTAAACACATGCTTTAAGGCTTTCGGCATACGGGCTGCCGCCTTTGTAGGGATGGGTTCTGGCTATCGGTTTATCAAAATACTCAGAGGTGATAACTTTTTCATGGGTAATCAGCGCGGTGACATCTGAAGATGTTTGAATTCCTGCAATAGTGGCGGTCGCTCTAAGCCGGCTTATAGTATCAGTGTTTACCTCTGGCGCAATGAATTGCGGGCTTTCGATGTTACTGGTATCGAGATCAAGATCCGGGCCCGCGGCGATACACCAGCTTAAGTCAGATGGGATCTGATCATTGACTCTATCGACTCTGAAGCTAACGTTATTTCCCTCTACGACCTGATGATCCGAGCGAACATTTAACCTATTTACCCGCCCATCCGAAATAGTTAATTCAATATCTTGCTCTAATGAAATCTCAATGCCGCTAACGGTCACAGAGAAAGTATAACTCCCCGGCTTTGTTGCCTGAAACGCTAAAACAGGGCTCTTTATCGATTTTAAAATAAGAGCCGGGCCTGTTAACTGTTGCCAGTTAAAGTTTAAGCCGTCGCTATCCTGGTTGTTTATTCTTGCGATGATGGCTGCCGACTGATTAATCTGATATTCCTGCTCAACTAAAAACTCTAAATCTGATTCAGTTTCTACACTTGTGAACTGTGATGGCTGTTCACAACGGGGAAGGGCAGGTATGGAGTCCTTGCTATCAGAGCCACCACAGGCTGATAAGGATAATATACTGACTAATATGATTGTTTTTACAGTATTCATTTCAGATATATCCTTCGAATTATTATTGTGTTACACCGATTGGTATTGGCTCATCAAAATATAGCACCTAGTTTGGAGTTCTTAAAGTGAAGATATTGTATCCATTAAAAGGGCGGGCGGAGTATGAATTTCTTAATGAAAAAAAGCGCCCTGAGGCGCTTTTTTGTTTGGTACTATTTTTTCTACTTCTTTCTCTTTTTTAATCCCAGGCCTAATTCACGACCTCGAATACGAGCGTAAAAAGGGAATCCAATCAGTAGTGCACCCAGTAGCATGACTTCAGTGAGGGCAAAAATCAGATGTTTGTCAGTCACATAGAGTAAAGTTAACCCATGTAGCATATATAAACAGATGATGAAACTTCCCCAAGCATAGGTATAAGGTTTGCCGGTTAATACGCCTTTTAGCGGAAGCAGCAGTGGAATGATCCACAGCGCAGTGAACACGGGAGAGTATTCGCCCGTTACCCCTTTATTGATGAACCAGGCACTTAATAGAATGACCAGAGTCATATAACCTGCCCGGCATAATTGAAACAAGGTGTTAGAGCTCATTAGCTTACCTTAACTTATAATATTGAAAGCACGTTTTCAGGTGGTCGGCCAATGGCGGCTTTGTCATTGGCGAGCACTATTGGACGCTCCAGCAATTTTGGTGTCTGGATTATAGCCTGGATAAGTTGTGCTTCTGTGAGATCAATATCTGCTAATCCTTGCTCTTTATATTCGGTTTCTTTGGTGCGCATCAATTCGCGGGCACTGATATTAAGCTTTGCCAATAAGCCTTCGATTTCACTTCTGACTAATGGCGATTTCAGGTACTCCACAACTTGAATTTGACAGCCTTGCTCTTGTAGTAACGCCAGAGTCTGACGGCTTTTTGAACAGCGTGGATTGTGGATGATAGTAACTTGAGTCATTGGGTATACATCTTCATGTGAAATTTGTCGCTATCATACTTCAAAAGGTGAGCAAAGTCACAAAAACCTCCCTAGGGAAATCACTGATAGTTGTATTTTTATTGTGTCTTTCTAGAGGGTTATCACAACTTGTCTTGAATGTAGAACGTTTTAAAAAATTCAGCTGGATAGCAGCTTAACTGACGAGCAGGAAAAAGTAGTTGGTATAGTCCAGCCTGGTTATTTAAGTTCTTATGCTAAGGTGGTTAGCAACCAACTGCCCGAACCGACGAAAACATCAGTTCGGGTAGCTGGTGGAGTATGATTATTTTAACTCTTCTAAGGCTCTGTTTGACTGCTTGAATTGACGGATTCTGGCTTCAATTCTTGCGAGCTGAAGTGGATTGTCGGCAGATAATTTATAAGCAAAGTTTAACTGGTCGATGGCCCCTTTATAGTCTGCACCCAAGGCCATGGATTCAGCATTAACAAAATGTTCCATCGCCTTATTTCCCGTCTTTTTATAGGCATCTCTGAGTAAAAATAGCGGGAGTTGATTTTGTTTATCAAGAAAAATCATATCCTCTAACAGAGGTATGGCTTTAGTTGGTTGATCCGACTCAATATAAACATTTGCCAAATTGGTATTGACCACTTGCGAGGTGGGCTTTAGTTTTCTCTGGGTTTCCAGCAATGCAATAGCATCATCATTGGCTTGTCTTTGTACCAGCAGATCTGTCTTAGTATCTATGTAGAATAAATTATTTTTATCTTCTTTAATCAGCTTATCTATGATGCTTTCAGCTTCATCGAAACGCTCGGCTCTAAATAGCGCTAAGGCTTTCCCATATAGCGCGGCATTTTTAAATGCGTAGCTGCGCTTTTTTAGTTGGGTGTCAAACAATGCTAATGCGGCTTCTTCGCTGTAACTTGAAAATCTAACCTGAATACGGGCCTTCGCCAGTTGAAAGTCGATATTATCGGGGATGTATCTGTGAGGATATTGAGTCGCTCGGTTTCTTGCCTCAGTGATACGGGACTCCGGAAGCGGGTGAGTCAACAGCATTTGCGGAGGCTTAGTCGTAAAGCGGTAACGGGTGGCCAGCTTAGCAAAAAAGTCAGCAGCACCATTTGGGTCAAAACCTGCATCGACTAAAATTTGCATCCCGATCCTGTCGGCTTCTTTCTCGTGCAGGCGGGTGTAGTTTATCTTGGCTTGTGTCGCCAATGCCTGTGTCGTTGCTAACGCCGCCATGCCAGCCTGAGGTGATGCTATAGTCAATAAAATCGCACCTAACATGCTTACCATGGTTGCGGTTGAACTTTTCTCTTGTGCTTCTAATGAGCGTGCTAAATGTCGTTGAGTTACGTGAGTTATTTCATGGCCTAATACTGATGCTATCTGACTTTCGTTGTCGGCATTGAGAAATAAACCTGTGTGAACGCCCACGTGGCCGCCGAAGAAAGCGAACGCGTTGATCTCATCGTTTCTTAACAGAAAGAAGTAGAAGGGGGTTTTCACACCAGTAGCATGAGCGACGAGCTTATTGCCTAACTCAGTAAGGTATTGATTCAGGACCGGGTCATTGAGTACAGGAGCCGATGAACGGATAACCCGCATATAGGCGTCACCATATACCGTCTCTTTCTCGAGACTAAAGGTATTAACGGCGGCGGTTCCAAGATCAGGGAGGTCGTTATTAGCTAGACTCAAAGGCGCGGTTGCACATAAAATAAGTGACAATGCACCTGCGAGAAGAGATTTTGGCGAAGTAATTTTACTCAAACTGATCCTTAAATTAGGGCTATGTTGTCCTAAGAAGACAAGCTAAAAATGTTCTGCAGCATTTTGATTTTACCCGCAGAGTAAGTCTTAATCCATATTTGTTTTAGTATGAGGTACACAGTGAAACAAATGTAAACCTGCGCTCGCTAACTCACTATATCAAGCACTAAGCTATAGTTGAAAGCCTGTTTTAATTAACACTTTTTTATGAAACAGTTTAAAACACGGTTTTGTTTCATCCATATCTCTTACTATCTTATGGCATAACTTGTGGTTTGCCGTGCAACTCAGGATAATGACGTAGGTTTATTCATAGTATGAATATTATGGTCTCTATCGATTTAACGGCAATACGTTGTCCATTAGCTTTAGTTAAAGTAAAACTCGCATTAAAACAACTTGAAGATGGAGAGGTACTCAGTGTCTCTTTATCTGACATTGGGTCCAGGCAGGATGTTCCCCGTTTTTTAAAAAAAGTCGGATATCGGTATTCTGAGGTGTGTAATGATGAGAATATGCTAACAATAAAAATATCTAATCTTCGTTAGAACTAGAATGCAAAACTTCAGGAATCTTGAATGTTAAATTTATTAACTACTTGGTATAAAGAGCGATTTAGCGATCCTCAGGCGGTAACCTTAGTTTTTATATTGATGGGGATTGCCCTGGCAATTTACTTTGCTGGTGGCTTGTTGGCACCATTATTGGTGGCATTAGTGTTGGCCTTTTTACTCGAGTGGCCGGTTGCACAGATGATAAAGGTTGGAATGAACCGGACTACTGCAGCCTCGGCGGTACTGGTCTTGTTTATTGGCACTATGTTGCTGATCACCTTCGGTCTGGTTCCCAGTATTTGGAAGCAGGGTGTTGCATTAATCACCGATCTGCCAACTATGCTGGATAAGGGACTTCATACGGCCCAGAGTTATGTGAATCAGTATCCCCAGTTTGTTAACCCTGATCAGCTAGATAGTATGGTGAGTGAGCTCAAGAAGATGCTTGATACTCAGCATCTGCTCGACATCGGTAAGCAGATAATTGGCTATTCGGCTTCTTTACTCGTATTGATGGTGTACGCAATTTTGGTTCCTTTACTGGTATTTTTCTTTCTAAAAGATAAAGATGAGCTTATAAAGGGCAGTAAGCGGTTTATTCCGACTAACCGGGAACTTGCTCGTAAAGTTTGGTATGAGATGCATCAGCAGATCTTTAACTATATTCGGGGGAAGGTGATAGAGATCGTTATTATTGGTGGCGTGAGTTATATTTTCTTTGCCATCATGGATCTCAGATATGCCGCACTGCTTGGCGTGCTGACTGGATTTTCAGTGCTGATCCCTTATGTAGGCGCGACGTTAGTGACTCTACCCATAGCGCTGGTGGCATTTTTCCAGTGGGGGATAAGTCCTGAATTTGGTTATCTGATGTTAGGGTACGGTATTATTCAAGCCTTGGATGGTAACTTACTGGTTCCACTTCTCTTTTCTGATGCGGTCGATCTTCACCCGGTGTTTATTATCGCTGCAGTACTTATCTTCGGTGGTTTATGGGGTGTATGGGGAGTCTTCTTCGCGATACCCTTGGCGTCACTGGTGAAGGCGGTGTTAAATGCCTGGCCGACGCCAAACTCTCAAACTAATGGCGTCGAAGTGAAAACCGAGTAGGTTGAACCTATGTGTGGTAAAAAAGGGGCTTAGCCCCTTTTTTGTTGACTCTAAATTCTTACTTTATACCGATTGGTATTACAGAGGTTATGTCGCTCTCTCAGCTATAAATTCTGTATATTCCTTACACTGTCATCAACAGAGGGACTGTTTCGCAGTTACCGCCAATGAACGATAGACTATGGTCGTTTGTTTGGCCTTAATATTCCAGTGTTGCCAATAGAGAGGCACACGCTTCCTTTTCCCCGGGGTTAACTCGACAAGCACGCCTTTTTCAAGTAAAGGTTCTGCTTGAAGGTGCCCGACCAATCCATACCCTAACCCCTGAATGATGGCATCGAGAAAGCTCTCAGATGAAGGGATTTTGTGTTCGCGCCAACTCCCCGGGGACATCTTAAAATATTTACTCAGGTATTTTTCATGCAACTTATCTTTGGTTGAAAAGACAACCGCAGGGGCCTTTTCGAGTGATGTTTGTGAAATATTGATTGGGAAGTACGCTTGGATAAATTCAGGCGTTGCAACGCACAGGTACTCCATTTCACCCAGGTATTCGCTGCTGCATCCCGCCAGAGGGGCTTGGGTGGTAGTGACGCAGCCTACAGCTTCTCCATTTTTCAACAGATTATGGGTATATGATTCATCATCGACAATCAATTCCAATAACCACTGATGGCGCTTAAATACTTCACAAAGCGCCGGAAGGAACCAGGTGGCCAGACTGTCGGCATTAACGGCAATTTTCACTATTGTAGGAAGTTTGGGGTTATCGGCGTCCATTTCTACACTTAACTCACTTTCCAGCAGCTGAACTTGTGAGTAGTGCCGCAGGAGCCTTTTACCCGTTGGCGTCGCCTCCACAGGGTTTGAGCGTATCACTAAGGCTTGTCCAACTCTCTCTTCGAGCTGTTTTATGCGCTGGGAAACGGCAGATTGAGTGATGCAAAGTACCTTAGCTGCACGATCAAACCCTCCTTCAGATATGACGATTGAAAGGGCGCGTAGATGTGTGTAATCGAGCAAATTAGCTTCTCCGAAAATAAATTACCCAGTATAAGTTTTACTTATACACCATAAAAAACATTAGTTATATTTATTTTTGTCGATTAGGTAAGCTTGCGATCAATTAGTAGTATGACGTTGGAACGAAACAGATGCAGGCATTTATTCAGGGTGTAGGAATTGGCGGAAGCCTTATTATGGCGGTGGGCGCACAAAATGCGTTTGTATTAAAGCAGGGGCTGAAGCGTTCGCACTCTTTACCCATTGCCGGACTGTGTTCATTGATCGATGCCTTAATGATAACGGCTGGTGTGGCAGGCCTGGGTCATTTGATTTTGGCCTTTCCATTGATTAAGGATATTGCCAGTATTGGTGGGGCGATCTTCTTGCTGGTTTATGGTGCAAAGGCTTTAAGGTCTTCGTTTAATGAGCAAACCATATCTCAAGGTGCGACGAAAGGGACTGAAACCCTTAAAGCTGCGGTGTTGACAACTTTGGGTATTAGTTTGCTCAACCCGCATCTGTATCTGGACACGGTTGTCTTGCTTGGTAGCATCAGTGCTCAGTTTGAAGGTGTTGACCGTCCTCTGTTTGGCGCAGGTGCCGTACTGGCATCGTTTGTGTGGTTTTTTAGTTTAAGTTTTGGTGCGAGATACTTAAGTCCATTATTTCAAAACCCTAAAGCCTGGAGCTATTTAGACAGGTTTATCTGCATGACTATGTGGACCATTGCGGCGGTCTTGTTATGGCCTTACTTGTAAGTTCTGTGGTCATTGATGGGAGCCTTTTTATAAGGGGCTGCTTATAGTCATATTATAGAAAGCCTTATCATAGAATGTCTTCATACAAAAATGCCCGCTATCGCGGGCATTTTTATGACTATTAAAATCTGTTTAAGCATCTTTCAGATGATTAAGAACTACGTCGTGATGTTCTTTCGTTTTAAATTTATTGAACACATGGCTGACTTTACCGTCTTGGCCGATCAAGAAGCTTAACCTATGGATACCGTCATAGATTTTTCCCATAAACTTCTTCTCTCCCCATACTCCGAATGCATCGGCAATGGCATGGTCTTCATCGCTTAGAATGGAAAAGTTCAGTTCCTGTTTCTCGGCAAAACGGCTGAGTTTTGGCACAGGATCAGGGCTAATGCCCAATACCGTCACATTCAACGTATTGAGCTCTTCTTTACTGTCCCTTAATCCACAGGCCTGGACTGTACACCCAGGAGTCGACGCTTTAGGGTAAAAATAAACGAGGACCGGTCCCTGCTCGAGGCATTGCGACAATGAGATAAGCTGGTCGTCTTGGTTTTTCAGCTCGAAAAGAGGGGCTGAGTCGCCCTTTATCAATGTGTTCATTATTATTCCTGTACGGTCTAGATTACTTTGATGTTATGCCTTGCATGCGTTTGATGGTGCAGTCTAACGCGACCTCATCGGCGAGTTCATTAATGCTGGTTTCTAATTTTTCCAGATCAACTTTCTCTGGTACGTTAATGGTGAGGAATACGTTTTGGGACGGGTCGCCTTGATCGTCTTCATCGGCATGAGATCTCACAGCTGCCAGATCAAGAGAGCGGTCGGCTAGGAATTGAGTGATCTTTTTCATGGTGCCGCGTTGGTTACTGCCGCTGAATGTGACTTCGAGTCTGGATATGTAATTTTGTGCAGTATGCTTCGAGGTTCGCTTCATCACTGTCATTAATTCGAGTTCGACACTGAGACTCGGAAGATTTGTTTCCATCTTAGTGATTGAAGCCCAAGAGCCGGATAGCATCATGATTAATGTGAATTCGTTACCAAATAAGGCCATTCGACTATCGACGATGTCGCAGTCACATTCACTTGCAAGTCTTGCAAATTTACTGACAATTCCCGGGTGATCGGTACCCAGCGCAGTAACAACAAGATGGTTGGACATGAATTCTCCTTATCAATTCGAATTATTAGAAAAAACGTAATAGGTAACACCACGTTTAATAACAGCCGCTAATGTTACCATAAGTTACGCAAGATGAGATCCCCATCTTATCCCTTGGTGTCTTCAAAATGTTAGGCTCTGTGGTCTGCATATTGAATCGGATTGGCTATGTCTGTCATTGAGAGTGTTGAATACTTTTCATAATGAAAAAGTCTTAACGCTAACCAAACGCTGAAATGCTTGTTTTTAGCGGTTAGCATCAGTACCATAGCGAATCCTGAATTCTTGGGGAAGTCACATGATAAACGGAAGCATCGTAGCCTTAATCACACCAATGAATAGTGATGGCTCAGTAGATTATAAAAGTCTTGAAAATTTAGTTGAGTACCATATTGCTGAAGGTACAGATGCCATCGTTGCCGTAGGCACCACAGGTGAGTCTGCTACTTTACCCATTCCTGAGCATATCGAAGTCGTATCTCAGACTGTGAAATTTGCCGCGGGTAGATTACCTGTAATTGGCGGAAATGGCGGAAATGCAACGGCCGAAGCTATAGAGTTAACCAAAGCCCAGTCAAAATTGGGGGTCGCCGCTATGTTGGGTGTGACTCCTTATTACAACAAACCTAGCCCTAAAGGGATCATCGCGCATTATAAAGCCGTTGCCGCGAGCACAGACATTCCTCAGATACTCTATAACGTACCGGGTCGTACTGCTGTCGATATGTTACCCGAGACGGTGGCTGAATTGGCTGAGGTGCCGAATATTATCGGTGTCAAAGAAGCGACCGGTGATGTGAGTCGTGTTAAACGCTTGCGTGAGCTGTGTGGAGATGATTTTCTTCTCTATAGCGGTGATGATGCCACAGCCAGAGAGTTTCTGACTCTTGGCGGCGATGGTGTTATATCCGTTGCGAATAATATAGTACCGAAACAGTTTAAAATGATGTGTGACGCTGCGTTAGCGGGTGATGTTCAGGCTGCGATGGCGGCCGAAGATTCAATTAAGGGGTTATTTAGTGCCCTGTTTTGCGAAGCGAACCCAATACCCGTGAAGTGGGCTGTTCATCGAATGGGGCTTATAAGTCAGGGCGCAATCCGTTTACCTTTAACGGAACTTTCTACTGAGTTTCATGGTCTGTTGTTAGATGCAATGAAAAATGCTCGAATTGAGGTTAAATAATAGATGTTAAAGCAAGTGACCCCTTTAGTTCTCATCGCTGCCGTAACGGCCTGTAGTTCACCGGTGGAACGCAGACAAGCGAACGGTGGGGACGAGTATACCAATGTGAAAGTGCAACCCGCTTTGATCATTCCGGAAGGATTAAATACTCCTACTTATAGTAAAGAGTATGATATTCCAAAGCTTAATCCGAAGGTCGATGATAAGTTTGTTGGTAAACTTTTGGATATCAGACCGCCATTGCAAGTGTTACCTATGGCGGAAGGGACTCATGTCGAAGAGAGCGGGGACAACATCAAGATCGTTGTCGAGTCCATCGATAATGATGTTGATCTGAAGCAAGAGCTTTACACCGTGCTGAAGAACTATTTGACGAGTCAGTCGATTTCCGTTCTCAGCGAAGATTATGACAAAGGATTAATTGAAACGGATTGGATTGAAAGCGAAGAAGTCATCGACTCTAGTCTTTGGGGCAGTGATGATATCTATCTACTTCGCCAACGCTATCAGTTTGAAGTGGATGTTCGTCCCCATGGACGCAGTGGTAACATAGTCATTAACTTGCTTGACCATGAAGAAAGTTTTGATGGTAAGCAGCAAGACATCATCTTGAGTGGCGAAGATAAACGCCGCTACACCATTGATATGTTGAACAATGCTGTTGCCTATATGAGTGTAAAACGGGCTCAGGCTATCAAGGCTAAACGTCTCAGAGAGAGCTTGGGTATCGACGTTAATGTCGTAAAAGGTGCGCTAGCAAGTGTTGAAGGTGAAGCGGCTGAACAGTCTTATTGGTTAGCCGATGCGCCGTTCCAACGTACCTGGGATCGCTTACGTATCGTATTACCGGAAATGGGCTTCGAAATTGTTGATATGGACAGCAATAAAGGCCTTTATTACATCGAGGTTAGCGATGATTCAGGTTTCTGGAGTTCACTATGGAGTGAAAAGCAACTCCCTGTTGAGGAAGGTTCTTATCGAATGTTGCTAAAAGAGGGAGACAGCGAAGATAAGACGCGGATCTACCTTCATGACTCAGAAGATAAGCCTCTAGATAACATTGTGGTCGAAGCCGTGTATGAAGGCTTCTCAGAGCTTATGCAGGAAGATCGAAAAGTTCGATAGTTGTTGCGCGCAATACAATCTTAAAGGAGGCTTATGCCTCCTTTTTTATATCTGTCTCATTAGCTCTCCTCAAATACTTCCCACGCTAACTGTAATTTTGCGCTGCTAACTGTTAAGTTGATCACATATATTCTTGCATTCAATTCGTTGCAACCACCGAGGTAAGAATGAAAGAAGAGTTAGCACTTGAAGATATCGAAGCAAAATATTTAGCTATTGTAAGCGAGTTTGCAATCGAGATGCTTTCTATCAATAAGGTTGAGAGTATTTTGTGGCATCTGGCTCATAATGTTGTATCTGAGCTGGGTTTTGAAGATGTCGTCGTTTATTTACTGGATGAAGAGAGACAGGTACTCTGTCAAAAAGCCTCATTTGGTAACAAGAATCCCCATCGTTACCAAATTCTGCACCCTATCGAGATCAAAGTTGGTGAGGGTGTAGTAGGTAAAGCGGCTGAAACTAGGACCCCTGTATTAATTGCAGATACCCGTCAGTACGCCGAATACATCATCGATGATGAATACCGATTATCAGAGTTAGCCGTTCCTATGATAGTCGATGGGAAAGTCATTGGCGTTATAGACTCGGAGCATCATCAGCAAGGCTTCTTTAACCACCAACATGAAAAAACACTCTTTGCTATTGCCTCGATTGCTGCAATCAAAATTGGTAAAAACCAAACCTTAAATAAGCTGCAGCATACAATCGAAGAGTTAGAGTACAGCAGTAAAATTCAAGATACTCTATTTGAGATTGCGGAATTGATCTTTGAAACGGACTCACTTAAGGAGTTCTATAAAAGATTGCATGGATGTATTGCCAGATTAACCTTCGCTAAGAATTTCTACATTGCCTTGATGACCGACGAAGGGACAACACTGACTCTGCCTTATTGTGTTGATGAGCAAGATGATGTTGAAGAGGATGAAGTTATTCCTCTCGATGCCGACAGGCCGAGTATCACCGGCTATGTGTTAAACAGTAATAAACCTTTGTTGATCTTCGAAGAGGAGATGGCTGAAAAAATCGCAGACAAACAGATGTATATTCGAGGATCATTACCCAAAGCATGGTTAGGCGTCCCTTTTGGAGATAATGATTTCAAAGGGATCGTTGTCGTTCAAAGTTATTCGGAAAGTTTTGTGTTTCAGGAAAAAGACAAACAACTGCTTACTTTTGTCGCTAAACATATTCGAAATGCCATTGAGCGAATGAATGCTAAATCTGAACTGGAGTTTTTGGCATTACACGATCCCTTGACCTTGTTACCCAATCGTATCTTGTTTGCCGACAGAGTAGAGCATGCATTGGATAATGTTAAAAGGGTGCCTGAAACGGGCTTAGCAATTTTATTTCTGGACTTGGATAGGTTTAAACAAGTGAACGATTGTTTTGGTCACCATATCGGGGATCAACTACTGCAACAAATTGCCCTGTTAATCGAAGCATGTTTAAAGCCCTGCGACACACTTTGTCGATTAGGTGGTGATGAGTTTGCCATTTTAATAGAAACAGGCAGTGGTAGTGAAGAGGTCGTGAAGGTTGCTGAGAAGATCATTGAACAAGTACGTAAGCCATTAACTATCGATGGTTCTCAAATCAGGACGTCAACCAGTATCGGTTGCTCCTTCTATCATGGTGAAGATATTTCAGCGAAAACATTGCTGATCCAGGCTGATGAAGCCATGTACCAAGCTAAGTTACTCGGTAGGGATCAGGTTTTTTACTATGAACCGGCAGAATCAGACACCTCCACATCAACATACAAGATTGAGAGAGAGTTCCTATCTGCTATAGAAAACCATGAGTTTTATCTTGAATTTCAGCCTATTATTCAATTGAGTTCCGGGGCTATCACGGCGGCTGAAGGTCTGGTTCGATGGGGGCATCCGGAGCAAGGTAAAATTGCGCCGAATACTTTTATTCCTGAACTTATCAAATCTGGTTACATGCATAAGCTAGATATTTATGTCGCACAGAAGGCTTTGGATTTTATCTTCATGTGGCGAAATCTGCTAGCTAAACCCTTCAGGTTAAACATTAATATCTCAGGTGCTGGTTTTAATTCACCGAATTTGATGGATGTTTTTAATAAGCAATTTGAGAAAGATCCATTAATACTACAACACTTGTGTTTGGAGATCACAGAGCAAACAATTGTGAGCAATGTTAATGATACTAAGCTAACAATAGATTCATTAAGGAAAATGGGGATACAGATTGCCTTAGATGACTTTGGTACAGGTTACTCATCGCTTAGCTATTTGCATCAATTTACTTTCGATAGTTTAAAGATAGACAGAGCGTTTATCAGTGATCTGGATGATGAAAAAGATAACCGTATCATCTTAGATACCATCATCAATTTAGCCAGGTCTCTCGATATAAAAACAGTGGCAGAGGGGATCGAAACATTAGAACAATACCAATATTTAAAGACGATGGACTGCGCCTGTGGTCAAGGGTTCTATATGTCCCGACCCATTGGCATGGAAAATTTAATTACATTACTAGAGGAGGGCATTCAGTTTTAAATGGTGTTTCTAACGCTCAAAGCCATCATAGAGAGCTTCCATATTTTAAAACACCAGACTCGTTATCCTTAGAGGAAACGACTCGATAAAGCCTGTATCCCAGTCATTATATATATTTCTTTCATCTCTGTTCGAGTATACAGATTCCTTATTTCGGTGTGATGAATGTGTTTAATTGTAAGTAAAGGTAAAACAACTTGATGCTGTGTTGCGCATGGGTAAACTGTCATATATCAAAAGAAGTAGTGCCTTGGAAAGTTAATGAAAAAAATAATAATAATGATCATTTTGGCCTCCGTGGCCTGGTTTGCTTATCAGGAATTTTATCCCAATTCCCCCTCCCAAATAAAAAAGGCCAGGCCTATTGCTAATGTTGTTGTCGCTAAAGCTTCTATGGAGCCAGTCAGGGATGAGGTGGAAGCGCTCGGCACCAGTAAAGCCTATGAGTCAATAACTGTGACCCCTAAAGTTACCGAGGTGGTGACACAAATTAATTTCGAAGATGGTGACAGTGTTGAGAAAGGGCGTCTGCTCGTCCAGTTACAAGATAGAGAGCAAGTTGCCAGAGTCACGGTAGCAAAGGTACGCGTGAGTGATCATAAGCGAGAATTAGAACGGATCCGTTCGCTTGTTACCAGCCAGACGATTGCTGAACTGGAAAGAGACAGACTGCAAACATTAATTGATACCGCGAAAGCGGAACTTGTCCAGGCGCAGTCGGCATTAAAGGATCGCACCATTACAGCCCCCTTCAAGGGCCGGTTAGGGCTTCGACAAATCAGCGTAGGAAGCCTGGTTTCTCCGGGAACGGCTATCACTACGTTGGATGATATTTCGATAATTAAGTTGGATTTTTCTGTCCCTGAGCGTTTTTTACAGTCTTTGGCGATAGGTAAAAATGTGGAAGCCACCGCGGTAGCATTCCCCGATGAGCTATTTACCGGTCAAGTGGTCTCAATTGATAGCCGCGTTAACCCAACGACTCGAGCCGTGACGGTACGCGCCGAGATCGCTAATGCCAAACATCGACTCCTACCCGGGATGCTGATGAAGGTTAAGTTAATCAAGGAGAGCAGAGAAGCCCTAATCTTACCCGAGTCAGCCATTATCCCAATTCAAAACAGACATTATGTCTATCTCGTGAATGAAGAAGATGTCGTGACTAAGAAAGAGGTGGAACTTGGACTGAGAAAACGTGGCTGGGTCGAGGTACTTAACGGGGTCGAACTGGGTCAGCAGGTGGTGATCCGAGGCATCCTCAAGGTAAGACCCGGTGACAAGGTTAAAGTCCAATTTAGTGAGAAGTTTAGTTTTTTAAAAGAAGCTAAGGTAGGGCCTACCGCATGATTTTAACTGATCTGTCGGTAAAGCGGCCTGTCTTTGCGTCTGTGATAAGTATTCTGCTTATCGCTTTTGGTCTTGTCTCCTTCGATAAGCTCCCGTTAAGAGAATATCCCAATATTGATCCACCTGTGGTATCGATTCAAACAAACTACCGTGGTGCCAGTGCATCTGTGGTCGAAAGTCGTATCACTCAGCTGGTGGAAGACAGGATCAGTGGCGTTGAAGGTATTCGCCATATTAACTCATCGAGTCGTGACGGGCGATCCACAGTTACCTTAGAGTTTGATGTCGGCAGAGACATAGAAGCCGCCGCTAACGATGTTCGTGACCGTGTCTCCGGTTTGCTCAATAATTTACCCGAGGAGGCTGAGCCACCTGAGGTACGAAAAGCAAATGGTGGTGATGAAGTCATCATGTGGTTAAATCTGGTGTCTGATCAAATGACGACATTACAGTTGACCGACTATGCACGCCGTTACCTGACTGACAGGTTATCTGTCATCGATGGTGTTGCTAATATTCGTATCGGTGGTGGTAAGGTCTATGCGATGCGGGTTTGGATTGACAGGCAGGCACTCGCGGCGCGGGATCTAACCGTTGCCGATATAGAAAAAGTGCTTCGTTCTGAAAATGTTGAGCTTCCGGCTGGCTCTGTTGAATCAAAGGAGAGACATTTCACCGTTCGTGTCGAACGTAGTTTTCGAACCGCTGAAGATTTTGCCAGTCTGGTACTCACCGAAGGGGATGATGGTTACCTGGTAACATTAGGCGATGTCGCAAGAGTTGAGATTGGCTCGGAAGAGGAGCGCATCACCTTCAGGGGGAATCGCGAAGCGATGATAGGTTTGGGTATTTCCAAACAATCCACTGCCAATACGCTGGATGTCGCCAGGGCAGCGAATGCGCTAGTCGATAAGATAAACCCGACATTACCTGCCGGTATGGAGATTAAACGTTCATACGACAGTTCAGTCTTCATCGAAGCCTCGGTCAAGGAGGTGTATCAAACCCTCTTTATTGCCATGTTCCTGGTGATTGTGGTTATCTATCTTTTCTTAGGTAGCGTACGCGCCATGCTGATCCCCGCATTAACAGTGCCTGTCTCGTTAACGGCAACTTTTATCGTGTTATACGCTCTGGGTTACACGATTAACTTGCTGACTCTGCTGGCCATGATCTTGGCCATCGGTATGGTGGTCGATGATGCCATCGTGGTATTGGAGAACATTCATCGCCGTATCGAAGAGGGAGATTCACCACTTAAGGCGGCTTATCTGGGGGCGAGGGAAGTCGCGTTCGCCGTTGTGGCTACAACGCTGGTGCTTGTTGCGGTATTTATGCCCATCACCTTCTTAGAGGGCGATCTGGGGAAGCTGTTTAAAGAGTTTGCCGTCGCTATGAGCGCGGCCGTGATCTTCTCGAGTATCGTCGCGCTGACTTTGAGTCCAATGATGTGTTCGAAACTACTTAAACCTGCGGGAGATGATCCCTGGCTTGTCAGGAAAGTAGATGCTGGGATGAACTATGTATCTGAACAGTATCAAGCCTTGGTTACTAAGCTGATGTGTTATCCGCTGGTCGTTAGCTCTCTGGTATTGATTGCCCTGGCTTGTAGTGCTTTCTTAGTCAAAGAGGTTCCTCAAGAGTTTGCCCCAAGAGAGGACCGGGGCTCAATGTTCCTCATCGTTAACGGCCCTCAAGGAGCGAGTTATGAATATATTGAGTCCTATATGGATGAAATTGAAAATCGACTGATGCCTTTAGTCGAGTCCGGTGAGGTTAAGCGTCTGCTTATCCGCGCGCCGAGAAGTTTCGGTCGTAGTGCCAACTTTTCAAACGGAATGGCCATCATAGTACTCGAAGATTGGGCTCAAAGAAGGAGTGCATTTGAGATCACCGGTGATATTCGTCGTCGGCTATCCGATCTCGCCGGAGTCAGGGCCTTTCCTGTGATGAGACAAGCCTTTGGTCGTGGTGTCGGTAAACCGGTGCAATTTGTGCTGGGAGGCCCGAGCTATGAAGAGATTGCAAGGTGGCGGGATATTATCCTTGAGAAGGCTAAAGATAACCCTAAGCTTGTGGGGTTAGATCATGACTATAAAGAGACTAAGCCACAACTCAGGGTCATTATCGATAAAGACAGGGCTGCCGATCTTGGTGTGTCCATATCCCACATAGGACGAACATTAGAGTCTATGTTAGGCTCTCGTCTGGTGACAACCTTTATGCGGGATGGTGAAGAGTATGATGTCATCATCGAAGGGAATCGGGATAATCAAAATACCGCATCTGATCTCGAGAATATCTATGTTCGTTCTGATCGGAATCAGGCGTTGATCCCTCTGTCTAACTTAGTCAGTGTCGAAGAGTTTGCCGATGCGAGTCAGCTGAACAGATACAATCGTATGCGCTCTATTACATTGGAAGCAAACTTAGCCGACGGTTACAGTTTGGGAGAAGCGCTGGATTACCTCAACGAGCTGTCGGCTACTTATCTGCCTGCCGAGGCGGTGATAAGCTATAAGGGACAATCACTCGATTACCAGGAATCTGGCAGCTCGATGTATTTTGTCTTTATTCTTGCACTCGGCATCGTCTTCTTGGTGCTGGCGGCGCAATTTGAGAGCTTTATACACCCTATGGTTATCATGTTAACCGTGCCCTTAGCCACACTCGGTGCCTTGGTCGGCTTATGGTTAACCGGACAAAGCCTGAACATTTACAGCCAGATTGGTATCATCATGTTGGTGGGGCTGGCGGCTAAAAATGGTATCTTGATCGTAGAGTTTGCCAACCAGCTCAGGGATAAAGGGCTCGAGTTCGAAAAGGCAATCGTACAGGCGTCGGCGCAAAGGCTACGTCCTATTTTAATGACCGGGATCACGACTGCTGCCGGTGCCGTACCTCTGGTATTGGCGCAAGGAGCAGGTGCTGAAACCCGATTTGTCATCGGGGTTGTGGTGTTATCGGGGATAGTGCTGGCAACAATGTTTACCCTACTTGTGATCCCAGTGGCCTATTCGCTATTTGCACGACATTCAAGCTCACCCGAAGCCGTGGCCCGCGAACTGGCCAAAGAGTTAGATATTAAGTAAGTCTTTAGGCTTTAAGCGTGCCGATAGCAAAAGGCCTGTCATTGAAACTGACAGGCCTTTTTAAATAAATAAAAGGTAACTCGTTAGCCTAACTGAATATCCTGGAAGCTATAAGCCTTCTAATTCTCAGGATAATAGACAGTTTTGGCACGCCTGATTTTGAGCATCTTATATTTTCTATGCTCCACCATAATTGATATTACCTCTTCAATATCATCAGTCAGTGTTAGTAATTCCAGATCTTCCGGTGAGATGAGTCCGTGTTTAAGCGGTTGAGCCGACATCCAGTCTAATAGTCCTTGCCAAAAATCTTTTCCAAATAAAACGATAGGTATGGGATAGATTTTATTGGTCTGCAATAAGGTCAGTGCTTCAAAGAACTCATCGAAGGTACCAAAACCTCCGGGCATACAGATATATCCCATGGAATGTTTGACAAACATGACTTTTCTGGCAAAAAAATAACGATAATTCAAGGAGATATTTTGATATGGATTAGGTGATTGCTCCATTGGGAGATCAATATTCAGTCCAACGGATTTAGCCATACACTCTTTGGCTCCTTTATTACCCGCCTCCATAATTCCCGGACCGCCACCTGTGATGGTGGCAAAGCCTTCTTGGGCCAGACGTCTCGAGAGTAGTTCCGCTTTCTCATAGTAGGTGTTGTCCGGAGTGACTCGGGCAGAGCCAAAAATAGATATGGCAAAGCCAAGATCTGAGAGGGCATCGATGCCTTCGGTGAATTCTGCGATAATCCTGAATAGACGCCATGACTCATCGCCTTTGAAATCATCAATCATAATTTATACTCGATAGCTCATTGTGATAGCACATTGGATAGAACAGCATCATGATGAATAGAGTGTCGACATAATCTAAGTCTAGGTCAGAGTGATAAAATTAGCAGGATTAACAATCTATTATTTATTTGTCACGGTAAAAGATTTATACCAATTGCACTAAATATCTGACCATTCAGCGGGATTTGAACAGAAAGTTTGGAAGGAATTGTTAGCCAGGAAGGGGATAAAAAAAAAGCTTACAGCCTGATTCTATAATAAGAATAAGCGATAAGCCTCTTTCCGTTCTTCTACAGTTGGAGGTTACTTGTCACTATTGATGTTTACCTGACGAGTTAAGCTCTGTATCTTTGTCAGACTTACTGTCGCTGAGTTTTTCAGCAGTACCGGCCTCATCTTTAGACTCTTGTTTAGGTTTAGATTTTGGCTTAACTTTATGGTCCTTGCCAAATTGAGGCATCTTATATTTGGCACTGTATTTCAAGACTGCAAGGTTACTTGCAATCACACCAATCACTAAGATGATGATGAGCCAGGTTTCAAGATCTGACATCGACACTCCTCAATATGCAAACAATCAATATATGAACGCGTTTAATCCACCGCTAAACGGGACTCACAGACTCGAATATCTTCAGGAGTATCGACTTCCGGAGAGTCAAAGGCACTGATAGCAACCTTGATTCTGTGGCCATGCTCGAGCGCTCTGAGTTGCTCGAGTTTTTCTAAATCTTCTAAACGTCCGAGCGGCATTTTAGCAAATGTGGAGACAAAGCTTCTGGTGTAAGCGTAGACACCTAAGTGTTTGTAAACAGGATAGTCGTTGGTATCTCTGCCGAACGGGATACGTGCACGAGAAAAATAGAGTGCATTAAAATCGTTATCGAATACCATTTTGACGTGCTTAGGATCGTCGAGTTCACATTTTTCTGTGATCTCAAAGCCTAAGGTTGCCATTCCAAATTCTCCCGGATGACGTTCAAACAGGCTGATGATCTGTTCGATCGAGATGGGGTCGATTAATGGCTGATCGCCTTGGAGGTTAACCACGAGATCATCATCTTTCAAGCCTAACTGCGTAATGGCATCTTCGATACGATCTGTACCTGATGCGGCGTCAGGATTCGTCATGACCACTTTCCCACCGAATCCTTCGACAGCATCTTTAATGCGGTCATCATCGGTCGCAACGTAGATAGCGGTTAAGCCTTTTGCCAAAGATGCACGTTCATAGACATGCTGGATCATTGGCTTACCGTTAATCGGCGCCAAAGGCTTGCCAGGGAAACGGCTTGAGCCATAGCGAGCTGGGATTAACAGAGTTACGTTCATTCGTTATACCTTTGGTTTACTTTTCAACAAGGGTTCTCTAATCGAAAAGAGTTTACTGATCGACAAGGATATATTTATAGAAAAGGGCTCGATTGGAGCCCTTATCACTTTGGAGACTAGATGCGACGGAACAGCTTAGTTAGCATCTCGTCGGTCACTTTATCTTCCCAACCTTCGCCATAAACGTTATCCCAAAGTGGTCCCATACTCTTGGTGACAGCAACCATTTTAGCGATAGTTTCATCCGGCAGATCTTTACAGATATTCTTAGGAAGCACGATATTGTGCTTGTCCATCATCTTACGGAACTCGGCAACCCCTTCCGGGTAGAACTCTTCGAGTACATCGAAGGCTAGACAGTTACCTATACCGTGATGGTAGCCTAAGACATAGCCCAGACCATAAGAAACTGCGTGACAGGCACCTACTTGGCTATACGCGATGCTCATGCCGCCCATATAGGAGGCCATCATTAACTTATCGGCTTTTTCTTCATGATCGTCGATGTAGACTTCACGACATAGATCCATAGATTTTTCAGCGAAAGCCTTGGCAAACTCGTTGAGGAAAGTCCCTTCCAGTGACTCAACACAGTGAATATAGCAATCCATACCTGTGTAGAACCATTGATCGGTTGGCACACCAGCAATGAGCTCTGAATCCATGATGATCTGATCAAATACTGTGTAGTCTGAGTTTAGACCCAACTTACGGACAGGACCACAAAGTACAGCAGTACGAGACGCTTCTGCACCTGTACCGGAAACGGTAGGTATACCGATATGGTGAATAGCCGGGTTCTTAATCAGGTCCCAGCCTTGGTACATCGCTGAACCGCCAGGGTTAGTGAGCATCAAAGAAACGGCTTTTGCTAAATCCAGTGTCGAACCGCCACCCAGTCCTACAACACTGACAGGTTGATTTTTGCTGAAAGCTTGAACTTGTTCAGTTAAGGCATCGACTTGCTTAGTCGTTGGCTCGTCGTCAACGTTTACATAGATAAGCAGATCATGGGCTTTAGCCGGGACACGACCACCAAGTGGCTTGTCTTGATGCACATCATCTACAAGAAATACGACGAAATCTTCTTCTACGGTACGCTCTACGCCTAAAACTTTATCAAGGTCGGCAAATGAACCACGGCCAAAAATCATTTTGGGTACGCATTTGAAATTTTTAAAACTCATTACAACATTCTCCGCTGAAATGTGATCACGCCTTAGACAAGCTAAGGCGTGGTACAAGTATGGGTTAATTAAGCAAAGGCTTTCTTAATATTCTCGATACGCTGTGCGATCTCTTCTTCAGTCCAGGACAGCTTGATCAACATAGAGATAGTACGGCTCATGATTGCATCAGATTTTGGTACCGACACGTTAGTATAGTCTGGACGGTCTTCAATTAATGTGATTGGCAGGGCAGAGCATGACTTGAGCTCTTGAATGTGCTTCCAGTTACTTAGGTAATGCCAGTTGTTTACATACCAGTAGAAGCAACCATCGACACCATTTTCAGCCAGTTTCTTGTTAATCTCTATGGTGCGTTCTTCAGTCGGCATCATAAAGGTCAGGAAACCAGCTGAATCACCTTCTTGATCCGGTAGTTCGCGGAAAGAGATGTCTTTGATACCGGCGATTGCGCTCTTGATGGTGTTCTTGTTTTTACGCTGAATGTCGATAATGGTATCGAGTTTACGTAACTGAGCCAGACCCATGGCCGAGTTCATCTCAGAGATACGGAAGTTCAAGCCCATGATAGGGTGATCTTCGGCGCCACGGTCGTTGCCAACATGGTCATGACCATGGTCGGAGAACATGTGAGAATTTTTGTAGATGGTTTCGCTGTTGGTGATCACTGCGCCGCCTTCACCACAGGTGATGGTTTTAACAGAATCGAATGAGTAGCAGCCTACGTCGCCGATCGTTCCAAGAGCCTGACCTTTATATGTGCCGCCAATTGCCTGACAAGCATCTTCCAAAAGAACAAGGTCATGCTTTTCACATACAGCCTTAATCTTGTCCAGCTTGCCCATAGAACCGCACATATGAACTAAGTTAACCGCCTTAGTACGTGGGGTGATGGCAGCTTCAATACCTTCAGGAGATAGGCAGAGAGTCTCATCTATCTCAGCAAAAACGGGAACCGCACCGGCCATAAATACTGCTTCTACAGAGGCAACAAAAGTGAAAGGAGGAACGATAACTTCGTCACCAGCACCAATACCTGCTGCGGCTAATGCCGTTTGAAGAGCTGCGGTACCGCTTGATAGAAGGTGCGCGTGCTTAACGTTCATCTTTTCACACAACAACTGCTCCATTTCACGCGTCTTCCAACGATCATTACGCATATGATCGAAGTTATAACGGAAAGTGAAACCGTTCTCCATAACATCTGCAACTTCCTGCTTCTCTTCAGGACCAAATAATTCAAAACCAGGCATGGAAATTTCCTTAGAATTCGCTGCGCTTATTTGCGCGAGAAATAAAACATAACTAGAGGATTATAACTGGGATGGGCGGAAAACTGCGATGTTTATTAAGGATTATTTAGCTTATTTCGACATTTTTTTCTTTGATAGTATAAAGCGTGTACTAAAGGCCCTTAAATTTGGGGGAGTTTAAGGGCATTTCATTTTTGATGTTAAAGTGCCGGCTGTTGAAAATGTTGAGCCTGGGGCGGTATAGGTAATACACGCCCCTATTGGCAATAAGCAAACAACATTAAGTTTTTAAGCTTGTGGTTTAAATTTATCGTTATCGACAGTCACATCGAGATCGGATAGTAGCCCGTTTTCAATACTGTAGATCCAGCCATGAATGGAGACGTTTTCCCCTCTGGCCCAGGCATCTTGAACTATATTGGTGCTACTGACGTTGCCAACCTGTTCGATGACATTTAGCTCGCAGAGACGATCAAACTTCTCTTCACCATCAAGTTTGTCCAGCTCATTACTGTGAAGACGGTGAATATCTCTGATATGGCCAAGCCAGTTGTCTATGAGTCCGAGTCTCTCAGTGCCCATAGAAGCCTTAACGCCACCACAGCCATAGTGTCCAACCACCATAATGTGTTTAACTTTCAGAACTTCTACGGCATATTGCAGGACAGATAGGCAGTTCAAGTCTGTGTGGATCACCATGTTGGCTATATTTCTATGAACGAACACTTCACCAGGCATTAAGTCGATGATCTGGTTGGAGGGAACGCGGCTGTCGGAACAACCGATCCATAGGTATTCGGGGTTTTGTTGAGTCGCGAGCTGTTCAAAAAAATCAGGTTTCTCTTTAACGATACGTTCAGCCCAGCGGCGATTATTCTCAAAAAGGGGAGTTAGTATTTTCATTTTTCTCAACAATTCAGTAATTAAGAGTATTCCATATTGCAGATGGATAATAGCATTGAAATACACCTTGGGTGGTCTATTCAGTAAAATACCCAATTAATATTAATTAAGTATTAATCTCTTTACTCAGTTGTTAAATAGGTTCTCGCCAGGTTAAGCGTTTAGAGGGGGCGGATCACTGTCACCGACAGCCCATTAGCTGGCTGAGTCGCAACACATCGTTTTTATAGAATCATTTTTCCGTGTAAATAGATAGCCGATAGAGTGAGTCATCAGTTATGACTCACTCGGATGTTAGCCGTAAGGTTTGGCTAAGGCTTGAGATGTTTATTAAGAAAGTTTGAAAGCTGCTCGTTAATAAAATCCGGTTGTTCCAGGCTAGAGATATGTCCTGCATTAGGAATATGAATATATTCACTTCCATCGATGGCGTCATGCATCAAGTATCCCTCGAGCACCGGACGGACACTGTCTTCGACACCAGTCATAATCAGACAGGGAAGGGTGAGTTTTTCTACCTCTTCCATGGTATCTCGTCTGCCGAAGATGATCTTGCCTAATCTAAATAGTGTTTCGACAAGCTCGGGATTTAACTCCGCAAGAGATTGTTTAAAGTGAGCAAACAACTCGGGTGTATTTTGAGCTGCATCTTTAGCAAAAAACAACGGGGCGATCTGTTCGATCAAAGGTGCTGGAACACCTTGACTGGCTTTAATGATATCGAGCATATTGTAGTACTTGGTGCGCGATACTTCGGGCTCAAAGCCAATAAAGCAGCCCATCATTACGAGTGTGCTTACGCGTGTCGGTGCTTTTAATGCCAGCTCCGCGCCCCACATACCTCCTACGGATAAGCCAATGACCGAGAACGCCTCTATCTTTAAGTTATCCATGAGGGTGAGCATCTGATCGGCAATATGCTGTAGAGAGTGTGTGCTGTCAGGGATCGGGTCTGAATCACCATGACCCCATAGGTCGGGAACAATGCAGCGATAGTGTTTTGAAAGGTGGGCGAGTTGAGGTGCCCACATCTGTGAATCCCAAAGATAACTATGACCAAATAAAAGTACCGGCCCCTCGCCAATATCTAAATAGCTAAGACGTTTGTTATCTACTGTTATCTGATTTCGATAGGAAGAAAAGTTCATATTTCCTGCTGTGATAAAGTTTTGATTAATAATAAATTATATTTAATTATAGCTGATTGGGGGGAGGAGCAATAGTATAGACATATTCTTCGACAAGAGAATCAATTCTCGCCATGACCTCGGTCTTAAGTTCCAGATCAGCTTCATTCAGAATCTGCTTTAATACATCAACATCGAATACCCTGAGAATGTCAGATGAGACCGGGTAATAACTCAGATGCCAAGGTTCGGCGCTCACTCCACTTAATCCTTCCTGGAAGGGGAAATAGAAACCAAAATCGCCCGCGTGTTTAATCAGCCATTGATGCAGGTTCCCGCAGGGGCCTGATGAGAGATATTCTGATGACACCAGCTGTAATTGATTAAGTTGGATGCTATTTGCATCATAAACATCGATATCTGTGCCCCAATGATGCCTGGATGTCCCCGGTAGTGCAGACCAGAGCATGATGAGCTCAAGGATCTCTTTGTCACTCTTGTGCTTTAACTCGACGGGTTGTGAGTCTTGGTCGAGGACAGTTCGTTTACCCTGTGCTTTATCATTCCAGATTTTCAATTGCCTTGAAAAGTCCCGGTAGCCTGAGCAAACCTCGATTTTTATGCCACCCCGGCTCGCCGCCAACGCCATCTGCCCGAGGGCTTTAGCGGTTTCTCTCTCTAAAAGATGGCCTTGATAATCAACGAAATCGGCATGTACAAGGCCATAGGGTGATGTCGTCGTTGTTAGCAAAGTAGTTTTTCCAAAATGACTTCATAACAAAGGGCGAGCTGTTCGAGATCGGCGACTTTTACACATTCATTTACTTTGTGAATGGTCGCATTAACAGGACCAAGTTCAATGACATGAGCACCTGTCGGTGCGATAAAACGTCCATCTGATGTGCCGCCGGTGGTTTGCGGATCGGTATCAGTGCCCGTCACTTGCTTTATTGCATCACGTGTAGCATCGAGTAATGGGCCCTCACCGGTGAGGAAAGGTAGGCCATTAAAGATCCAACTAATATCATAATCCAGTCCATGGGCATCGAGTATGTTGAGCACTCGCTTAATCAACTCTTCAGCGGTTACTTCAGTGGAGTAGCGGAAGTTAAACATCACCTCCAGTGACCCCGGAATAACATTTGATGCGCCGGTACCACCATTAATATTGGCAATCTGGAAACTGGTTGGCGGGAAAAATTCGTTGCCATTATCCCACTTCATACGGGATAACTCATCGAGGGCTGGCGCTGCGTTATGAATCGGGTTATCGGCCAGGTGAGGGTAGGCCACATGCCCTTGGATGCCATTAACCGTTAAGTTTCCTGTTAAGCTACCTCTGCGGCCGTTTTTAACGATATCACCCAGTTTATGGGTAGAAGATGGCTCACCGACTAACGCCCAGGTTATTTTCTCGTTACGGGCTTCAAGGGTATCTATGACCCGAGTTGTGCCATTGATAAATGGCCCCTCTTCATCACTGGTGATTAAAAAGGCGATTGAGCCGTTATGGTCCGGGTGCTTATCTACAAAACGTTCGGTGGCAACCAACATTGCAGCGAGTGAGCCTTTCATATCCGCGGCGCCGCGGCCGTGGAGGTACCCATCGATAACGACGGGATCGAAAGGGGGAGTATGCCAGCGGTTCAGATCGCCAACGGGAACCACATCGGTGTGACCCGCAAAACAGAAAACGGGCCCGCTATTACCACGTCTCGCCCACATGTTAGTTGTATCATCAAATACCATGGATTCGATGTCGAAGCCTTTTGCATTCAACCTGTCGGCCATCAGTTTTTGGCAGCCTTCATCCAAGGGTGTGACAGATTCACGTGAGATTAGATCTTGGGCAAGGGTTAATACTTCCTGACTCATAGGTTAAACCACGCTTTATATTCGGCTTCTTTAAAGCCAACCATCACTTTATGATTCGTGACCAAGACCGGCCTCTTGATCAGTGTCGGATGTGTCAGCATCAGCTCGATAGCCTTAGTTTCGTCAATATTAGATTTATCTTCATCGCTGAGGTTTCTATAGCTGGTGCTACGTTTGTTGAATAGTTTTTCCCAACCTAAATAGGCCGCCCAGGCTGCCACTTGATCTTTAGTCAGGCCATCAACACGAAAATCATGGAAAGGAATATTAAGATCGTTGGCTTCAATCCATTTGCGGGCCTTCTTGACCGTATCACAATTTTTAATGCCGAAAAGCGTCAAGGTGTTTTCTCCGATTATGGCATATTGAGTACGCCAGGTAGGTGATTGTCGTTAGTCTTATTCATGCATTGTGTCATTGCCTCATTGATGTCTCAAGTTCTGTTAGCGTGAATAGCTGAACTTTTTTCATGAAGAGATGAAGCGAAGAGTATTTTGTCGGCGGATAAGCCGCCAGCGATGTAATGAGTAGAAAGTGGAGAATGAAAGCGGTTTATCTGGTTAATAGGAATAAACCGCCACAAGTGTCAGAGTTCTACAGAAAAAATGACATCTTTGCCCGCATCTATGGAGCCCTGGCGTTTATCGAGTGAGCGTATATCTTCCATATTTGCGAGTACCACTGGGGTGAGCAGGCTCTCTACCTGCTCTTTTAGGTATGCGAGGTCGAACTCAAGAATAGGCTCACCCACTTTTACGACTTGCCCCTCTTCGGCGAGACGTTTAAATCCATTACCTCGTAACTCTACCGTGCCTACACCGAAATGGACAAATAGTTCCAGTCCTTGAGGTGACTCTATGCTAAAGGCATGATTAGTTTCGAATATTTTTCCTATGGTTCCATCGATGGGAGCGACGATCTGACTGCCTTTTGGATTGATGGCTAAGCCATCGCCGACAATTTTTTCGGCAAAAACGACATCGGGAACCTTCTCAATGGCGACAATTTCGCCTGAAACGGGAGCAAAAACATCAATTCCGCCAACCAGGTTGGTTTGCCCCGACACTAAACGTCTTATACGGCTTAAAAATCCCATTTTTATCCCCTAGTACAAATACTGCTATTCGTTTTAATTTTTATTCTTACTAGCATACTGAATAATCTTCTCTAGTAACAGTGCGATACATAATGATTTAGTTCATCTATGCGTTGTATCAATAATGCTTCTTCACTGCATTTGATATAAGCCGCAAGTTCGTTATTACAAATTGTCGATTTAAGTTCCAGTAATGAGTTTAAATTAACACTTAATTCATCGATTCCCATGCCAATAAGGATAGGGGCGACGAGTGGGTTACTCGCCAGTTCGCCACAAAGCGAGACAGGAATATTCGCCTCTTTAGCGGTATCTATAGTCATCTTAATCAGCTTTAAAATTGAGGGGGATAAAGATGGGTAGATTTTGGTTAAATCGGGGTTAGTTCGATCTGCGGCCATAGCATATTGAGTAAGATCATTGGTCCCGATACTGATGAAATCCAGAAGTGGTAACATGGAAGCCAGATTTAACACTGCCGAGGGGGTTTCAACCACTATTCCATAACTTAGCTCGCCGAATCCACGCTCTTCATCAATCAGCTCAGTTTTACACTCCTCAATCATTTTAAAGAGCAGATCTAACTCCTCAACTTGATTTATCATCGGAAACATCAACCTGATAGGACCATGGTTAGCGGCGCGGAGTATCGCCTTTAATTGGCTCTTAAGTAGGTCGGTATGAACGAGGGAGTACCTTGCACCGCGAAAACCCAATGCCGGGTTTACTTCTTGAGGCAGAGAAAGGCAGGGTAGTTCCTTATCTGCGCCGATATCAAATGTTCTGATGGTGAAAGTTTTGCCATCGAGCAGTTGTACCGCATCGCAATAAAGACCGTATTGCACATCTTCGCTGGGCATCTGGCTCGCGTTCATTAGCATGAACTCAGTCCTGAATAATCCGATACCATCGGCACCCACATCAGAAAGGTGGCTTATTTCACTTAAAGATCCAACATTGGCCAAAAGTGAAACCTGATGTTTGTCGCGTGTTTCAGTCGGGAGGTCTTTAAATTTTTGTAATCTGCTTTTTCTTAACTTATCTTCCGACCCTATCCGTTCTAAACGGTTAATCACCTCTTGGTCTGGGTTGATATGCAGGTAGCCGGATAATGCATCGAGTGCGATTTGTTGATTATTTGTCAGTGCTTCGTCGAAATCGCAACTGAGCAGTGCCGGGATCCCGGCGCTTCTGGCCAAGATAGCAGTGTGGCTCGTGAGACCACCGGTTTTCAGTACTATCCCATTGATCTTATCTAATGGCAGTGTTGCAAATTCGGCGGGGGTCAGGTCTGTGGCGAGTAATATTGTGGGGTAAGTTAGGTTTTCAAGATCATGTTCTATGCTGCCGTTAATTGCGGCGATTAACCTACTCCCGAGGCAGAGGACATCTTCAGCTCTGTTAGCCAGATAAGGGTCCTCCATGGCTAACATCTGGTTGGCCTGTTGAGCAAAAACTCGCTTGACAGCGACACTGGCGGTAAATTGTTGCTCGCCTATGCTGGTTAGCAGTTGATGAGTTAACTCTTCATCTTCGAGTAGTAAAATATCGGCTTCAATCAGTTGGTAATTGTCACAATCCGCTTCGAGTCGGTGTAATCCGGACTGTAATAACTGCAACACTTGCTCGATAGCATGAGATAATTTTATTTGTTCCGCTTTTACTTTGGATAAAGGAAGGAGTTGGTAGTCTAATTCAGTACTGTGTTGATGCAGTATTCTCGATTGGCCAAATGCGATTCCGGATGAAACTACAATTCCCGAAGTGGACATACTCTTTTCCTGTATCAGACAAGTTACAGTGTAATATACGCAAACTCCTTCAAAGTGCAAGATTCACTCTGTTTGGGGAGTGTGCGTATATGTTGTAGAGCCGAGAGTTTGAGAGTCAGGCAAGCATGTTTTTTTGGTTTTCGAAGTAAAGTTTTTAGATGGAGGAGAGAGTCTGTTAGCTGAGCGTTATTAATAGTTCAGATACTTTCTCAACAGCTTGCTCCGCTTGAGGACCATCAGCCAGTACTTTTACTGTCATGCCATGGTAGAGGCCTAAGGTTTGTAACTTAAATAAGCTTTTAGCACTTGCCTGTTTACCATTACATTCAACCAGCACATCGCAGTCATAGGTTCTGGCTTCTTTGACAAGCAGCGCCGCCGGACGAGTATGAATACCATGTTTGGCTGTAATTGTGACCGATTTTTCATACATAGAAGTAACACTCATAAATTAGGATGAAGGGGGTAAACTAATATTCAGTGATCTGATAGTTTTTCTTTTTTAAGGCTGTGATAGCTTTAGATAATTTATCTTTTTTAACTAAGATATAATCGGTATCGAACGTCGAAATAGCAAAGATACTAATGTCTGCATCGGCTAAAGTTCCCGATACGCTGGCAAGAATACCCGTCATAGAGAAGCCTAACGGGCCTATCACTTCGATACAACGCCAGTTACTCTCTTCCTCGAGACTATCGAGGTTAAGCTCTGCAGGAACGACCACGGATAACTCATCTTTGGTTTTTCCGACAAAAAACATATCTTGCTGGAATATCTCAGTAGCAATCGAAGCGTCAGGGCTGAAGCTATGAATGCTATAGAGTTGAGAATGAACGGCTAGTGTCATTCGCGCCATGGCTATCAGTTACCTAAATTGAGGATGGGGTGATATACCATCAGCTTACCACACTTTATGAGGCAGGTTGGGGGCGAATCGCCCCCATCTTAATAAACAAAATCTAAAACTTAAGCAAATACTATAACTTAAACTCTAAATTGGCTAAGCGTCTGTGCGGTGTCCTGACTGATATCCTGCAGGGAAACGGCTGCACAACGATTGCTCTCGTTTGCCTGTACCGAAACCTCAGTGAGCTCGGTAATGCTGCAGATATTTCGGTTAATCTCTTCGGTAACCAGAGATTGCTCTTCGGTGGCGCTGGCAAGCTGGGTATTCATATCACTGATATGGGCGATAAGCTCTAAAATTTCCCCTAACGCATCTCCGGCTTCTCTGGCTTGTGACTGCAGCTGAACTGAGGTTTGTTGTGTGTCAGCGTTACTCGTCATTACCGAAGATACGCCAGTCTGTATCTCGGTTATAATTTTTTGAATTTCATTGGTAGATTCTTGAGTACGTGTAGCCAAAGCCCTGACTTCATCGGCTACAACCGCAAAGCCTCTGCCATGTGCTCCGGCTCGGGCGGCTTCAATGGCTGCATTGAGTGCTAGAAGATTGGTCTGTTCGGCGATGCCTCTGATCACGTCCAGAATACTGCCGATCTGCTGTGAAGATATGCCTAAGTTATGAGTAATTGACTCTGCAGTTTGCAGCGCATTGACCAAGTCTTCCGAGTTTGACACCGTCAGGTCCATCATAGATTTACTTTGCTGAGCCTGGTTTTTTACGCTGTTAGCGGAATCTGCAGCCTGTTGAGTATTACTGGCCATCTCTTGGGTTGTAGAGAGCATCTGATTGATAGCTGTAGCAACGCTGCTCGTTTCTTGATGAAGATTATCGACGCTCACATTTGTCTCCTCGACGGATGCGAGTAAACGATCTGCATCTTGATTCAAACTTGAGCCGAGTGGCTTTAGAGCTCCGACAGTGTTGCCAATCTTTTCAACGAAAAGATTAAAGGCGATAGCGAGCTCGACCACCTCATCATTGCCTTTTGTCGGCAGACGTTTCGTAAGATCGCCTTCGCCTTTGGCAATATCTTCCATAGCTGCAATGGCTTCTTTTAATGGCGTGCTGATGGAGTGGTTGAGCACGAGGAAAAAGGCAAATATTGGTGCGGCAATCAAGGTCATGATGACCAGATAACCGGGAAGCAGTGAGAAAGTGGCGTCGTTAATGTCGCTCATGTAAGCACCCGTTACCAACGTCCATTGCCAAGCAGGGTAATATCTGGCTTCAAGCATCTTCTCTTCTACGGCACCTGATACCGGGTTTTTAAAGGAAAATGTCTGTTTAGAAATAGAGTCTCTCTGAGCTTCATTTGTCATATCTGACAGCGTGATATGACCGTCTTGAGCCCTGATAACGTCAGCAGTTTGACCAATAAGTTTTGGAGATACGCCATGGGAGATAATGTTATTGTCAGAGTTAATAAGGATAAAAAACCCGTCTTGACCAAAGTTTATTTTATTAACTAAATTTGCCGCTTCCTGTTTGGCTTCATCTAAGGTGATTTTACCTTCGAGTGCCTGTTGTCGATGGGCCTCTATAACACTGAGTACAGTACTGAGCTGTGCATCGTTTTGAACCCATTTCTGTTCAATCAGGTTATTTCTTTGTTCAATGATGGAGAAACTGGCGAACACAAATGTGCCGATAGCTGCAAGCGCTAACATCAAGATTAAACGGTGGAGTATAGTGAAACGTCTGAGTATGGCTATCATAGATATCCTTTCTAATAATGGGCGTATCAACAGGAGAAATATACCTTGGAAGAGAGTGTAATTGAATGATTTACTGGTGATTTCGGACTCTTTTATCAAATATTAGAGCTTGTTCACTTTATCGGAAAAATTATATATTTATTCATTAAAGTTCTATGACTTTGTCTGTTTTACTGAGTTAAGTTGCACGTTGGTGCATGAATGGTGTAAGGTCAAGCTTTACCCTTAAATTACAGGTGCTTAGCTTTTGTTTGTGATTTGCTTGTTTAGGGATTGTTTAATATGTTGTTTTAGCTTTGATTTTTTGTGCGTTTGAGCGCAAAATTAAACATTGTCTTTTTTTGGTTTAGCCCATGAATAAATCACCTCAAATTGTAAGCTCTGACGATATCTTATTGAAATTGTGCCACTCAGTATCTCACGTACTATCGAGTACAACCGCGAGCCAAATTTCTCATGCCGCGATGGTTCAAAGCATCACACGTACCTGCTTGAAACCTGATCTAGGTTGCTTTTCTATTTTCGATGGTGGTTTTTCCGGTCTGGTTGTTATTAATTTCTCGGCACCAGCTGCGATTGAGATCTACCGCTCATACATGCAGCAGATGGGAATGCCTGAAGCTGAGTTAGCCTTCTCTCACACATCGGACGAAGTCGGTGATGTGATGGGGGAGTTGATGAATCAAATTTTGGGTGATTTCATCAGCAAAGTGAATAAACAGCTTCAAACATCTATTCACCAGAGTCAGCCAAAGATGTTGACGATCAATAAAGAGCTTACTATCTCGATTGACACTAACTTAGATGAAGCCGTGGCGAGAAGAGTGTCGTTTAAAACTCAAAACAATCATATTTTTTATCTTGAATTTGCTATGGATAAAACAGAGTTTATCAAGTTAGATGAGTTTGATGCCGAAGATGAGTTCGATCCGGATGATCTTTTGGCTGAACACGGTAACAAGCATGAGAGTAAGCCTGAAGCATCTCCGTGGACACAGGCTGCGAGTAAAGAGGTGGCAGGTGATGATGCGGATGATCTACTTAACGAGTTGGGGATCTAGCCCTGTGGAGTAGGCCACATCTTGACAACCATGACGGCACTTTTACTTAGCACTTATATTCACTTAGCACTTATATTAGTGCAGGTGTATTAGTGCGGGTGCCGTCACATTCATTTTTATCTCATCGCGTACGTCGATTAGCTTGAATTAACCCCGGCAAGTTGTTGTTAAGAATGTGCGTACTGCAGATTTTGACTTCTTAGACAGTTGCTGCATTAAGCGAAAGCTTGGTGATGCTATCTGATAGTCATCTTGCATATCCTCAAGCATTTTAAGCCAGAGTTTAGCCGTGACCTCCGAATCAGCGAGTGCCCGGTGAAAAACGCCATCATTTTCAATTTGCTTATATTCGACTAACCCGCCTAACTTATGATTCGGGGCCTCTTGATATAGGCGCCTGGCTATCAGCATAGAGCAGGCAAATTCACCGCTATATGATCTATCAATGACATCCAGCTCGGCATCGAGAAATCGCTTATCGAATGACGCATTGTGAGCGACTAAGTTGTCGTTGCCGATGAAATCTGCAAATTGAACCATGACTTCACTGCAGCTTGGTGCTGAATTCAGCATGGCATTCGTTATGCCCGTATAGCCTTCGATAAAACCACTGATTCTGAAGCCCGGATTCATTAACTCTTGAAATGTATCGACGACAATCCCGTCTTGTAATTTTACCGCCCCAATTTCAATGGCACGGTCACCTTGGTTAGGGGAGAGACCGGTGGTTTCGAAATCGAGAACGATGACTGAGCTAGCTGAGCGACTTGTCATTGGAGGATAACCTTACTTTTACATTAACTATAAAAATACAGAAATAAAAAACCCGCGATTAACTCGCGGGTTTTTAAAGGTTTAGCTTAAAAAGTAGCTAAATCTAAGTAATCAAATAACTTAGATTACTTCTTAGCTTCACGCTCTTTAACTTCAGCGATAACTTTTTCAGCAACACTGTTTGGACATGGTGCGTAGTGTGCGAATTCCATAGAGAATTGGCCACGACCAGATGTCATAGTACGTAGTGAACCGATGTAACCGAACATTTCTGATAACGGTACGTCAGCCTTGATACGAACACCAGTAACACCAGCCATCTGATCTTTGATCATGCCGCGACGACGGTTAAGGTCACCAATAACATCACCAACGTTGTCATCTGGGCTGAATACGTCAACGTTCATGATAGGCTCAAGAAGTTGTGCACCGGCTTTAGGCATTGATTGACGGAAAGCGCCTTTTGCAGCGATTTCGAAAGCAATTGCAGATGAATCCACGGCGTGGAAAGCACCATCAGTTAGCTCTAGTTCAACGTCTAGTACAGGGAAGCCAGCAACAGTACCGGTATCCATCATAGATGCGAAACCTTTCTCAACTGCAGGCCAGAATTCCTTAGGTACGTTACCACCAACAACTTTAGAGCTGAAAGTGAAACCAGTGTTTTGCTCACCAGGACGGATAACGTAATCGATCTTACCGAACTGACCAGAACCACCAGATTGCTTCTTATGTGTGTAGCTATCTTCAATTTCTTTAGTGATAGTTTCACGGTAAGCAACTTGAGGCTCACCAACAATTAGGTCAACGCCGTAAGTACGCTTAAGGATATCTACCTTAATGTCCAGGTGAAGCTCACCCATACCTTTAAGAATAGTTTCACCTGAATCTTCGTCTGTCTCTACGCGGAATGATGGATCTTCTGCAATCATCTTACCGATAGCGATACCCATCTTCTCTGAACCACCTTTATCTTTAGGTGCAACAGCGATAGAGATAACTGGCTCTGGGAATACCATAGCTTCAAGAGTACAAGGATTCTTAATATCACACAGAGTGTGACCAGTTTGCACGTTCTTCATACCAACGATAGCGATGATGTCACCGGCTTGTGCGTAATCAAGTTCGTTACGCTCATCGGCTTGCATCTCAACCATACGGCCAACACGTTCAGTCTTACCAGTGAACGAGTTAAGGATGGTGTCACCTTTGTTGATCTTACCTGAGTAGATACGTACGAAGGTTAGGGCGCCAAAACGGTCATCCATGATTTTGAATGCAAGCGCTTTAAATGGCTCATCGATAGCAACAATTGCGTGCTCGCCAGTCTCGTTACCTTCTTCATCAGTAAGAGGCTGTGGATCAACTTCAACTGGGTTAGGTAGGTAATCAACAACAGCATCAAGAAGAAGCTGCATACCTTTGTTCTTAAATGCAGAACCACAGTATGTTGGGAAGAAAGCCATAGTACGTGTACCAGTACGGATACAACGCTTGATATCTTCCATAGATGGCTCTTCACCTTCCATGTAAGATTCCATCAGATCATCGTCCTGCTCAACAGCAGTTTCGATTAGCATCTCACGGTACTCTTCTACAAGCTCAACCATGTCAGCTGGAACGTCTTCAATCTTGTAGTTCTCAGCTTCGCCAGACTCATCCCATACCCATGCTTTACGAGTAAGTAGATCAACAACACCGCTGAACTCATCTTCGATACCGATAGGAAGAACCATAACTAGTGGGTTAGCCGCTAGTACGTCTTTAGTTTGCTTAACAACACGTAGGAAGTCAGCACCCATACGGTCTAACTTGTTTACGAAGATGATACGAGCAACTTCTGATTCGTTCGCATAACGCCAGTTAGTCTCTGACTGAGGCTCAACACCACCAGAACCACAGAATACACCAACACCACCATCAAGGACTTTAAGAGAACGATAAACTTCAACTGTGAAGTCAACGTGGCCAGGGGTGTCAATAACGTTAAAACGGTGATCGTTCCAAAAACAACTTACAGCAGCAGACTGAATGGTAATACCACGCTCAGCTTCCTGTTCCATGAAGTCAGTTGTAGATTCACCATCATGAACTTCACCGATCTTATGGATCTTACCGGTAAGCTTAAGAATACGCTCTGTTGTGGTGGTCTTGCCCGCGTCAACGTGAGCGAAGATACCAATGTTTCTGTACTTTGATAAATCAGTCATTTTTCTACTCTATTGGAGTTACGTTCTAAAATTCGGGGGGAAGTATATCAACACTTTTAGAATTGTTTTATAGATTTTTATCAAAATCGTTCAATTTTGGCTAAATAACCTAAATTAATACTAATCTCGAACGATTCAAAACTTTCTGAAACCCATGATGGATGAGGCTTGTGGCCATGTGGGTGGTCAAATATTTGGGGCCATTTCTACTTATATCATTTTTCCCAAATGTGACCTTTGTTCAGTACAAATTCTTCTGTAATTACATTTTCGTGTATTACTGCTTGCTGTTTTATGATCTTATCGAGTGTTTCAACATGGATTAATTGTTAGCATCGGCCAAATTTTTTATGGCAAATCGACTATGCAACTTGAGTTAGGTGCACTGACACCGGAAATCTTTATCAGAGACTATTGGCAGAAGAAACCTTTGGTTATCAGACAAGGGTTCAACAACTTCAAAGACTTGCTTACACCTGAAGAGATGGCTGGCCTGGCTTGTGATGAACTTGTTGAATCACGCAGGGTGTACAAGAATGACGGAGAGTGGCAGGCCGAGTTTGGCCCTTTTGAGAGTTATGAACATTTAGGTGAGTCTGATTGGACCTTAGTGGTTCAGGCGCTCAATAACTGGTTGCCTGATGCTGAGAAACTTATTCAGTGTTTTGACTTTATCCCCAGATGGCGCTTCGATGATGTCATGGTGAGTTACGCCACTCCAGGGGGAGGGGTCGGGCCTCATATCGATCTCTATGACGTATTTATTTGCCAGGGATCGGGTCGCCGCCGCTGGCGTGTTGGTGACCGGGGGCCGCACAAGGAATTCGCGGCTCATCCGGCATTACTGCATACAGAAGCCTTTGAACCCATTATTGATGTCGAGTTATTACCCGGCGATATATTGTATCTTCCGCCAGGCTACCCTCACGAGGGGGTCACATTAGAAGCCTCGATGAGTTTTTCTGTTGGCTATCGTACCGCTTCGGCAAAAGATATGGTTAGTGCCTTAGCCGATCACCTTATCGATAATGAATTAGCTTCTGAACAGATAGAAGATCCTGACAGAGAGCTAAGCCATCAAAGCGGGCGGGTTAACGCTACAGATTTAGCGCGGATCAAAGCGCAGTTACTGGCAACCTTGGATGATAAGTTGATCAGTGAGTTTTCGGGACGTTACCTGACAAACTCAAAATGTGAATTGGACCTGCCTGAAGAAAACCTGGGTTTTCAATGTGACGATGTGATTGAGATGCTTAAAAAGCATGAGTTAACCAGATTAGGTGGACTGAGAGTGCTTTATTTCGACACTTCTGCATCGCAGGGCATATTCTACATCAATGGGGAGGAGGTGACTTTACCTCTTGATCTTGCCCACGTGATACCTGTGTTATGTGACAATCAGGTGTTGAGCGCCACCAGTTTAGCCCGTTGGTTAGCTAATCAGACATTTGTTGAGCAGTTAACAGATTGGATTAATAGTGGGTATTGGTACTTCGAAGAGGAATAAATACTTAATAATATCCGATATTATGGAGCCCTGTGGCTCCATTTTTGTTACTGTCTATTCAAAGGTTTGCTCAAATAGAGCCCCCCACACATTAGGAGCGTCACATTGGCAATTGAACACAGCGAATTGATGGCTGAGTTAAGTTCACTCAACTGCAGAACTAATTTCACCATTAAGAAAATCACCGAATATATGCTGCCGGAGCTCAAAGAGCCTATCTACCTTCATGGCGCCGATAAAGATTGCCAACTGGTTATCAGGCCTGCTTATGAAGTGTTTTTGGCCGATCTTTCTGAGCTCGAAGGAGTCAAACACAAAGAGGGTTACTTCCACAATAATGAGATGACTCGATTCCCTAAACGTGTGCAGAAGAGCCTCAATGGTATTCATTATGGTTTAGCATTTAAGTTTTCTGATAAAGAGGCGGTTAAACGCTTTATCAGCAGACTTCTCGGCATTATTAATGGCTGTTAAACTTGAGGTGCAGAGTAAACTAAATTGATGAGGTTTAGCAGGCAGTGAAAATAACCAATGTGTTATTAGTCATGACTCAGTTGGCTATCACTGCCGAGATGTTGAGCCTTTCCACTACAATAAATATCTGAATCCAAGATGAATAAATTAATATTACTCACCGAAATACTTAAACTACTCGACGCCATCAAGCTGTCCGCTGTTAAGGCGGCCAATCAAGCTCATGAAACAGCCACTCATAGTGAAACTGTCGCCAGGAGTAAGTACGAAACATTTGGACTGGAAGCATCGTATCTTGCACATGGACAAGCTCAGCGTGTGGCTGAGTGCACGATGGATCTCAAAGCGTTCACAGAACTGAATCTCTGTGCATTTAATGATGGTAAGTCTATTGGGCTTGGGGCTCTGGTTGTCATCATGGATGAAAAAGATGATGAACAATTTCTATTTATCGGTCCCGGTGCCGGTGGGCTGAAGTTTTCTGTGACGGTGGATATTCAGGCCTCACCAGAACAAGTTGAGGTTATGATCATCACGCCATCCTCTCCTCTTGGCTGTGCGTTAATGGGTCGAGGGCTGGATGATATTGTGGCTATCAATATCGGGGATAATCGAAAAGAGTATGAGATCGTCGCTGTTTACTGATGATTTCCTGTTTTAATAACGTTTTAACAATCGATCTCTATATCTGGATACTTTGTCACTCTAGGATCAATTCATGAAAAGATTTAGCGCTCTTATTGTGATTGCGCTCTTAATGAGCGTCAGCTCAATGCTTCAGGCTCAAGAACTCATCGAATCCTCGAAGACGCGCGAGGAAGTTGTTTTATGGGGATCAGCTATGGAGGCGTACTCAGGACTTGAGAAGTTTAATGGCCTGTGGCGAGGAGCCGGAGAAGGAAAGTGGGGCGCCTCAGATGCCGAAAAACAGTTCGCCTCTATCTTAGGCGGAAAAGTAGTTTGCAGAGGTGGGCGGTCAGTGTATCCGCAGCAGAAACGCAATCCTGAGGGGGAAACCCACCTGTCTCATTCTCTATTTTCTCTTACCGATAACGGTAAGACGCTTTCGCTGAGTGAATATGATAATGAAGGGTTTATTGCCCACTATGCGCTCGATTTAAATGCATCAAAAGCCAATCTCTCCTGGATTTTTGAACTGGTGAGGGGCGAGAATCTTCCTCCGAATTTTTCAGCGCGCCTCAGCTTAGTGTTAACGGGGAAAGACCAATATACAGAAACATTTGAACTGGATTTTAGTGGTAAAGGTTATGTGACCTACCTGACGAATCGGCTTTGGAAGATCTCAGATAAGCTCGAAGGCGGTTGTGGCAACTATTGAGCGCGCCACTGAATATTATTAACTCCCCATCTAATCATAAGGCAAAATATGAAACAGTCAGACACCTATTCCATCGGCATACTGGGCAGTAAATGGGGTGAAGAGGAGAAAAAACGATGGCTCCTGCGACAAGAGGTTAGACGTTCCTATAAGAAAGAGGTGCTTTCAAAACTGGAGCCTCTGAAGGAAGGTTTCGATGTCGAGCAATACGGTGAACTCTCCTATGATGCTGGCAAGTACCCGCTGTTTGTCGTAAAAAATCGTAAATGGGATAGTAATAAGGCGACCATTTTGGTCACCGGAGGCGTTCATGGTTATGAAACCAGTGGTGTTCAAGGAGCCATTCGATTTCTTGAAACCAAAGCTGAGCTTTATGGCAAACAGTTCAACATTATTGTTGCGCCATGCCTGAGCCCCTGGGGATATGAAACCATTAACCGCTGGAATCCAAATGCGGTCGACCCCAACCGCTCCTTTTATGAAGATAGTCCATCGGAAGAAGCTGCTACATTGATGCGATATATCGCTGCACTCGAACTTAAGCTCACTGCGCATATCGATCTGCATGAAACCACTGACACTGACAATAGTGAATTCAGACCTGCGTTAGCAGCCAGGGATGGCAGCGTGCATAACAACTGGAACATTCCAGATGGCTTCTACCTTGTGGGGGACACTGAAAACCCGGTAGATGAATTTCAAAAAGCAGTTATTGAGGTGGTCGCTCAGGTGACACATATCGCGCCGCCCGATGAGGAGGGTAAACTCATCGGTGTTGAGCTTTCTCAGGAGGGGGTGGTCAATTACGCGACTAAGGCTCTGGGGCTGTGTATTGGATTTAGTGGTGCGGCCTTTACTACGACAACAGAGGTTTATCCTGACAGCCCTCTGGTCGACGATGAAAACTGTATCCTTGCTCAAGTCGCAGCAATAACTGGCGGATTAGACTTTATCTTAGAGACGGTATAACGGGCGTTTTTGTTGGGCTTACTTGAAGAGAGCGACAATCTACCTGCAACGGGTAACAAAGAGTTCATCTCTAGTTGCCCATAAACTTGAATTTGACAAAACTGGTTACATACTGATTAATAGTTAGTTATCTACAGCCTAGTCGCTGTATTATCACTTTTTTGTGTAAAAAGATGTTAAATGCTTTGGAGGCTACTGCTTGAATTTTCGTAATTTTGCAAAAAAATTAACGCTATTAGTTGTCGCATCGATATTTTTATTAACCGGGTGTAACTTAGCCAACCACGGCTCATTTGTTACGCAAACTTTCTCGAGTACCGATTGGGCAGAGGAACAAACCTTGACACGTCTGGGCCCGGTAGAAGGTAAAAGCTGTCAAACCGCAGCGCTTTACTTCATCCCACAAGGTGATTCAACATCGACGAACGCAGCGATAGCAGATGCTAAGGGACAAAGGGCAGGGACTCTATTATTAGCTGACGTCTCAATAGATGATAAGTTGTGGCTGGAGTTTGGTTATTCGGTGCAGTGTATACTTGTCAGCGCCACGGCTTATGGCGTCGCGCCATAATATGGTCTCAGATTTGTTACTGAATAACTCTTTACTTAATAACTTTGCTAAAAACTGAAATAGCCAGTTGTCTAACAACTGGCTTAAACAGATTAACCTATAGGTTGAGCGCTAAACACTTAATCCCCACATATCGAAGGTTTCTCTACAGAGCTGTTCTCTGAAATCAGGGTGGGCTATGTCTATCAAGGCTCTGGCTCTTTCACGCAGCGAACGACCGCGTAGGTTGGCACTGCCGTATTCGGTAACGATATAGTGAACATGAGCTCGCGTCGTCACAACGCCGGCGCCAGGAGAAAGAACTGTCGCTATCCTCGAGACCTTGCCACCCGCTGCGGTGCTGGGAAGTGCGATAACCGAACGGCCCCCTTCTGATAACCCCGCACCGCGAATAAAGTCCATTTGACCGCCGACACCGGAATAGATACGCGTACCCAAAGAGTCTGCACAGATCTGACCCGAAATATCGACCTGAAGAGCGGAGTTAATCGCCATCACATTAGGGTTTTTTCTTATGATAGAGGTGTCATTTACCTGCTCTATATCCATAAAAATGACCGAAGGGTTATCGTCCACATAGTCATAGAGCCGTTGACTGCCCAAGGCAAAGCCTGTTACCAACTTACCCGGATGAACTTTCTTCTTACTGTTGTTGATCACACCACTTTCGACCAGGTTAAGCACACCATCGGAAAATAGTTCTGTGTGGATCCCCAGATCTTTATGGCCATTAAGGCAACTGAGTACCGCATCAGGAATGGCGCCAATCCCCATCTGAAGACAGTCGCCGTTTCTGACCAGTTCAGCCACGTTGTTACCAATCGCCAGGCTGGTTTCATCGCTGGCAGCGAGTGGGTGTTGGGGGAGAGGAGAACTGGCTTCATAGACTGCTGCAAACTTGTCGAAATGGATAAAACCATCACCATGTGTACGGGGCATCTGTGGGTTGATATGCGCAATGATCTTTCCAGCCACCTGACACGCGGCCAGTGTCGCTTCCACAGAAATACCTAATGAACACATGCCGTGCTTGTCGGGTGGTGAAACCTGAACGATGGCCGTGTCTATCTTCTGTTCGCCGGAGCGAAACAGCTTAGGGACTTCCGAGAGAAAGATTGGGACATAGTCGGCATCACCTTGCTGTAGCAATAGACGTGTCGGTAAGCCACCGAAGAAGCAACGGTGGCGTAGGTGCCCCTTGAGTTTCTCATCGCTAAGTGACTCGGCGCATTCGGTATGAAGTTGTAGCAGGGTTAGATCTTTTTTACTCAGAGCGTGCTGAGCCAAGGCATTAAGCAGTAATCTGGGAGTCGCTCCCATGGAGTGGGTCCAGAGGGTCTCGCCGTCCTGGATCAGGGAAACTGCTTCTAGTGCACTCTTACAAATGATTGGAGCCATTAAAGATATCCGTTGATTAAGTTATTGTTTAAGTTCTTATTTAAGTTCTTATTTAAATATTTGTTCAACTTGTCGTTTAGATATGAGTGGTGTTGAGAAAATGTCCAGTTTAATGAGCGTTAAGACCTCAAAATATATTGAGTCGCTCAATTTGAGATATACCATACGGAGAAGTTAAAAGAGAGTCATTGATTAAGATCAGACTTGCCGATTAATGTCGGCAGCGTTAACCCTTGTTGTAACCTCTGATTTCGAACTGTAATTAGCTCTGATTGAGTCTGCGGGGCATAAGTTCTTGGGTAGCCCCAGCCATGAGAATGTTATAAGCACAGCTTTAATACGATTCGAAGTGATATATACCTACACTTTTGTTGGCCATGGATGTTCGTGTTTGTTCAAACCTTATGCATTAAGGAATACACTTAACTTGTGGGCAAAGTGAATAGGGTGTGGTGCTTGTCACGCTTTGGAGTTGACGCCAGGGTGTGGCGGTGCTCTTGTTAATTTAACATTTGCGACGCGAGTAGCCTTTTACAAATCGAAGATGAATACTTGTGTACCTTTTGCTTAGAGTCCAGTAACTTGTATTTATTAGAGAAGCTTTGTTATTTGTAGCTAGCTTGACTCATGGATATAGCACTTAATGTGTCTATAATGATTATGGTAAATGGATTTAATACCAAGGATGAGCATACTTTTGAGATTTAATCTTACTCTGTGTGTCGCTGTTAGTCTTCTTTCATTATTTACTCAGCCCTCCTATGGCGCAGAGAGAACGCTGACAATCCTTAATTGGAGCGAGTACCTGGATCCGGATCTCGTTCACCGTTTCGAGCAAAAATATCAGGTTAAAGTTTCCGAACTATATTACGGCTCCGATGAGCAGCGCTCAGATCTTCTGCTACAAAATAACGCCTACGGTTACGATCTTATCCTCTCATCCGGTGTCGATCTGCAAAATTATATCAATCGTGGTTGGCTCGCCGCGCTCGAAGAGGACAAGCTCTCTTTTCTTAATCAGTTGAACCCTAAATGGAGAGGGGCATTTCCCGGTGCTGTTCAATATGCAATTCCCTATTTTTGGGGAACCGTAGGCATAGTTTATCGCCATGATTTAATCCAAGAACCTATTACTCACTGGAAACAGCTATACCAGCCTGCTGCCGAGTTACAAGGTAAAGTCGGCATGATTGATGAGCCAAGAGATCTGATTGGTATGTGCCTAAAGTCATTGGGCTATTCCGCTAATAGTGAATTGAGCAGCCAGCTCAATGAAGTTGAAAGTGTGCTGCAATCCCAAAAAGCGATGGTTAACTCCTACATCTATATGACCCTCGATGAACACTCTCCCATAGTGAGCGGTGAAATTGTTGCGTCTATGATTTACAACGGAGATGCGCTAATGGTAAAGGAACACAGCGAAAACCTGACCTTTGTGTTGCCCGAAGAGGGGGGGGCAATTTGGGTCGATTACCTCACCATAGGTGCCAAGGCGAAGGAGCCGGAACTTGCCTATGCTTTTCTTAACTTTATCAATCAAGCTGAGCATGCGGCTCAGCTAGCTCAATATGTCTATTACGCGACACCTAATCTGGCGGCGGAAAAATTATTGCCGGAAGAATTTTTGAATGACAAGGTGATCTATCCCAATGCAGATAAGCTTAAAAACTCGGAGTTTTACAGGCCATTATCGGCCCGGATCCAGCGTAGACGTAACGTTATCAGCATCAATATATTGCCTTAGACGCCTATGAAACTTAAGACTAAGTTACCGTTATTATTTATATCTTTGGTTTGCATCCCGCTCATATTGCTGGGGGCCATGGCTTTTGTCGAGCTAAAAAGTGCGGCAGAGAAAAGCAGTGCTACTCAGGTGACTAAGTTTCTCGAACAGGTTGTCGCTCAAACAGACCGCTTAATAAAAACGGCACAAGCCAATGTTGAGCTGATCGCAGATGATTCCCTGTTACACAGCTACATGCTGACTGAGGATGAGGATGAGCGCTATACACTGATGCAACGTCCCTTGCTCCGGAAATTAAAAAGCATCATGAAGGTGTTTCCTCAATACTATGAAATGAGGGTGATACTCCCCGACGGCTATGAAGACCTCAGGTTAACGTCATATTTTATCGCTAATTTGAAAGATGAGGAGGAGGCGAGTGAGCTGTTTATTTCGATGGGGCATGATGAAAGAAATGAAAAAGTACAGTTCATTACGAATCCGGATAATGACAAATTCAGCTTATATGTGTCAAAGCGTGTAGAGATAATCAATAAGGCGGTGGAATCATTTAACGCCGCTCCAAAAATGCGAGGCTATTTTGTCATTACGGTGAGTCTGGATGCCTTAAATGACGTTCTGCTCGATTCCCCCTGGAGTGGAGCGCGATTTATTATCACAGACCAATCGGGAAGTGCTGTCTTACCCTATTCAGCTAAATCTGAGTCAGATATAGCCTCTGTGTATAAGGCCTTAAAAGAAGAGCAGGAAAGCCCCTCAAGTTTCAGCGTTCATGAACTCGATGGCGAAAGCTATTATCACACCAGTCTCTCTTTGAAGTCAGGGTTATGGTTGCATGCCTTACTCCCTGAGGACATTTTGCTCCAATACAGTAGAGATATGAGTTGGCTGGTGGCAATGATCACCCTTTTTTCTGTCGCATTTTCTATTCCCTTGTTGCTCTTTCTGAGCCATTTTCAAATTGTACGGCCGTTAAATAAACTGCATCACGCTTTTCTACGTTTAGGTAAAAATGTCGAATTGATTCAGGTGAAAACATCGGGCGATGATGAGCTTGATGAATTAGGTAAAGAGTTTAACCGGATGAGCCTCAAGCTTTTCAAATCAAACGAGAAAATCCGGGAGTTGGCTTTTAACGATCCACTTACCGGATTACCCAATCGGTTTATGTTCACCAAACACCTTAACCTTTCTTTGGAGTCTGCCAAGTGTGATAGCGGACAACTTGCTGTCATGTTTATTGACTTGGATAATTTTAAGCATATTAATGACAACCTTGGCCACCAATCGGGCGATCAACTTTTACATGAAATTGGTGACCGCTTGCAACGTAACCTGCGTAGTAAAGATTTCTGTGAACACTTCAGCGATAGCGACATGGTCGCCAGACTTGGAGGGGATGAATTTACAGTCTTTCTCGGTGAGTTACCTTCCATTAAAACCGCCGAGAAAGTCGCAAAGCGGATCCTGGACATCATATCACTTCCCATTGTGCTGGGTGGTAAGAACTATTATATCAGTGCCAGTATTGGTATTGCCTGTTATCCACAAAATGGAGTGACGACTCAAGAGTTGATAAAAAATGCAGATATCGCCATGTATCATGCAAAAAAGACGGGGAAAGGTAGTTACCAGCATTTTTCTGATAGCCTGAGTCGTCAAAATGAGGAGTTTTCGGTCATAGAGCAAAAAATGCATGAAGCGGTAGAAAATGAGCGATTTGAGTTGTACTTCCAACCCATTGTAGATAGCAGTACTCACCGTATTGTCTCACTGGAAGCCCTTATCCGTTGGTATGACGATGAATTTGGGTTTATTCCCCCGGATAAGTTTATTCCCTTAGCCGAGAAAAATGGCTTAATTATGGTAATAGGGGACTGGGTCATTCGTGAAGCCTGCCGTCAACTCAAAATTTGGCAAGATAGAGGAATTTTAGATATTCAGTTGGCAATCAACGTATCGGCAATACAGCTGAACAACCCCAAGTTTGCTCAACAGCTATATCAGTGCATAACAGAGAGTGGGATCATCCCCGGAACTCTCTATATCGAACTAACAGAGACAACCATTATCAATGGTGAACAAGAGATCTTTGTGACGTTAGAATGGCTTCGCAGTAAAGGGATCAGAATAGCCTTGGATGATTTCGGTACCGGTTACTCCTCATTGAGTTATTTGAGAAACCTGCCTATCGATATCTTAAAAATTGACCAGAGCTTTATTCGTGATATTAACAATAAAAACAACAATGTGATCCTATCAGCAGTAATAGTAATGGCACATGCACTTGGCTTTAAAGTCGTAGCCGAAGGAGTCGAAGAGCGAGGCCATCTTGCATTTTTGGTCAAGGAAGGATGCGATCTACTTCAGGGTTACATGTTCAGTCGGCCACAAGCTGCGGACGATATTACCAGAATACTGCTTAAGGAAACCAAAGAGGAGGCGAGCAAAACGGGCTAGTTAGCATAGGAAACTTAATTGTTGCTTGTGAATGACAGACGAGCTAAATAACACCTCTGGTTGCCGATATTTGTTGGCAGTAAAGGTGTCCCTGATGAAGCCTTATACAATCGATGTTAATATTTCGCCCATTGCTCATTGCCTATAAAGGTTACTCTTTGTACAAGAATATTGCGGGAGTCTTACTCTGCTTATTAATGCTGAATGCTTGTGTTGCCTATCCGACGACCAGAACCTACTTTAAGCCTGATCTTAATGATGGCCAACTCACACCATCTATGGGGTGTGGCTACCATACAACAAAAGGTGATGCGATTATCAAAACCCTCGGGGATGCGACTCTCACTGTGATGCCAGAATATGTTTCCGGAGAAAAGCTGAAAATTACCCTGCTGGTAAGAAGCAAATCCAAAGCTGATGTCAATGCTCTGTTACCCGATGGCATCTTTGTCAGCTTATCGAATACTTTATCTGAAATCTATCCGGCTAAATTATCCGTCACCGAACAGGAATCGGCAGCGGGGGAGCATTTCAGTCAATGGCATGTTTTGGTATTCCCATTGTCTGTTGATGAGATAGAAACGTTTAAGTTGACGATACCCTGGAGTAACTCAAGCGACCCATCGTCTGAGGATGGTCTGTTAAACTTTAATTTTGAAAAAGTCGAAGTTGCAGACTTTTATTACAACTCAATAAACTGTTAGTCCTGTTTAACTCGCTAACTTCAAATATTGTGTACAGCAGCTGTTGATATAGCGCTTTTATTCGACCGAAGAGAACCGCTTAGCTTGTACCCAGGCAGGTGAGAGCGGTCGGTGATAACTTGCCGGCGGTTATTCTGTTATAATCAACTTTAAATTTTTGTATAGGCCTTTGATTGCTGTCATTGGCCTGAACAGATACTTATCAATTATCACTCTGAGATTTTACATGTCATTTTCTACACTCGGATTAAGCGCTCCTATCTTAAGTGCTATTAGCGAACAGGGCTATGTCACGCCTACGCCTATTCAAGCGGAGGCCATTCCGCTGGCGCTTAAAGGCAAGAACCTAATTGCTGCAGCGCAAACAGGTAGTGGCAAGACTGCCACATTTGTGTTGCCAATCCTTGAGTTATTGGCCAGTGGTGAAACCCAACGTAAAAAACGCGCTCGAGCGCTTATTTTAACGCCTACACGTGAGTTGGCTGTGCAGGTTTGCCAGAGTATTGAGGCATACGGTAAGCATCTTAATCTGAAGTCTATGGCGATATATGGTGGTGTAGATTATGCGCCGCAAAAGCAGGCGTTAATTGATGGTGTCGACATTGTCGTGGCGACACCGGGCCGTTTGAGAGACCTGTACACACAAAGAGCGATTCATTTCGATGAAATAGAGTTACTAGTCCTCGACGAAGCTGACAGAATGCTCGATATGGGTTTTATCGAAGACATTAATAAGATCATAGATACTTTGCCTGAAGAGAGGCAAAACCTGTTATTTTCGGCAACGCTGTCAAGGCAAGTGAGAGAACTGGCCAAGGACACAATACCCAACGCCATTCAGCTATCCGTCACTAAAAAAAGTGAAGGGAAGCCTAATATTGATCAGTGGCTGGTGACAGTAGATAAAGATAAGAAGTCTGCGTTGCTGAGTCATCTTATCCAAGAAAACAGTTGGCCACAGGCACTGATCTTTATCGAGACTAAACACGGCGCTGCTAAGCTTGTGAGCCAGCTTGAGAAGCGTGGCATCGAAGCCGAGGCGATTCACAGTGGCCGTACACAGGCAATTCGCGAGCAGATCTTAGCTGACTTCAAAGTGGGTAAGGTTAAATATCTAATCTCTACCGGGATCTCTGCTCGCGGTATCGATATCGATGAACTGCCGTTAGTCATTAATTATGACTTACCGTTTCCGGCCGATGAATATGTACATCGTATCGGTCGTACGGGCCGAGCGGGTGCTGCGGGTGAAGCCATCTCCTTGGTGTCAAAAGATGATTTTAAAAATCTGTGTATGATTGAAAAGCGTTTAGATCATCTTATTGAGAGAAGGGTAGTTGAAGGGTTTGAACCGCGTAAAGTCGTGCCGGTTTCAATTTTGAACTTCGTGCCAAAAAATAAGCCGGTCAGAGATACTCTATCTAAAGATGAGCGAGGAAGCGTTAAATCAACAAAACCTGACTATTCTAAGCATGACTCTTCCAAAGATAAGTTTTCAAAAGATAAGTCTTCAAGAAACAGCGCTTCAAAAAATCGGTCTTCGAGTAATAAGCGATCTGATAACAGAGAAAGTTCAGCAGATAACAAGTTGCCGCTTAATCCCTGGAATCGTTAACTGGCTTGATTTCAAATAGGCCACTCATTTTTGGGCGGACTCAATGATAAAAAAGCGACCTAAGTGTCGCTTTTTCATTTTATCGTCGTATTCATGTGGTTGAGGCGAGAGTTTACTTGCGTATTGCTTGCTTAACTCCTATGATCCACACGTTTTTATTTCATGCATCTACAACAGGCAACTTCATGCTTAACTCTCCGCTTTCACCTAGCTCGACAGAATTGGTTATCAGTGTATTAGAAATGGTCTTATCTGAAGGTAAACCTTTAGACAGAGCCTATTCGGTACACTTTTCAGGCCTACAACTTGCGCCATCAGAACAGGCCCGTATCACCAAGGTTGCCGGAGATATCTTACGTAGATTGAACTTGTACTGTTTCCTGTCCGATGTAAAACCCGAAGAGATGTCTCGTTTGGGAACGCGTCTGATAAATGCATGGCATCTGTTTCATGAGCTTGAATTACCTAAGCTGCAATATTCTCTGCCTCTTGCTGAAGCCGAATATTTTGCCCGTCTCGAAGAGGCGAAGAAGCAACCGGCACTTTGGGATGGTTGTCCCGAGTGGCTCGATGAGATGGGCCAAGCTCAGCTTGGCGAAGCGTGGGCAAAAGAGCGTGCGGCATTAAATACGCTACCTAAGCGTTTTATTCGTACTAACTTACTCAAGTGTACCCGTGAGGAGTTAGCCAAGAAGTTACGTAACGAGCAGGTTCAAACCCAGGAAGTTGAAGGGGTGGATACCGCGTTAGAGGTCACTTCTGACTCCGCCCTGTTCCGCACTGAGAGCTTTAAAAAGGGTTGGTTCGAGCAGCAAGATGCAGGCTCTCAAATGGTTGCAGCCGCTGTCGATGCTAAACCGGGTATGCGTGTCATCGATGCTTGCGCTGGAGCGGGTGGTAAAACATTATCTATCGCGTCTCAAATGAAGGGCAAGGGCCGCTTATTAGCGATGGATGTCGAACAGTGGAAACTCGATAGCCTCAAGCAACGTGCGCGACGTGCTAACGCCGATAATATCGAGACTCGTATCATTGCAAGTAGCAAGACGATTAAGCGTCTTAAGCTCAGCGCCGACCGTGTTTTGCTGGATGTACCTTGCTCAGGTCTGGGTGTACTTAAACGTAACCCTGACGCTAAGTGGCGCGATACGCCAGAGCGTTTACCGGTTTTGGTTGAGCTACAGAAGCATATCTTACAAAGCTACAGTCGTATGGTGAAAGTTGGTGGTATCTTGGTTTATGCCACATGTTCAATCATGCCGGAGGAAAACCGTAATCAGGTCGATGCTTTCCTTGCTGAAAATGATCATTTTAAGTTTATCGAAGATGAGACTATCAGCGTTGCAGACTCAGGCTTCGATGGATTTTACTTAGCAAAACTCGAGCGTATCGCTGAGTAATTCAAACCAATTGATTTCACATTTATTATGCTTTGATTAATCAATCAGCTACGCCCTGTTTGGCTGATTGATTACTCTTTATATGTAGCGATATTATTTTCTCTCCAATGCCGATTCTCTTCGGCGTGCAATTACCTGCTTAACTAAACTCGCTTATGAACAAAGTAAAGATTATTTGCCATCTAAAATTTTGTTTTTGTTTTTTATTACTAAAATATATCGGCTGTTAACTTGACAAGTTGACCAGAGAAAAGCCTTCTATGTAAACCTAAATAACTTATTTACATAGAGTTTATGATTAGTATATCCTTATCGCTGTCGTAGGATTTTTAAGGATAGAAATCCGTCATTCAGGGGGCTGTATGAGCCTAAGCTATGAATCCATAATACCCGTTATTCCGAGCCTGACCGATTCTAACGTCAGTATAAAACGCTACGGCGCGATACTGACCATGCTGTTAGATGGCTCTCCTCTCGAAGATATTCTTATCGCGCTGGTTCTTCTCGTTGAAGAGGAGAAACTGGGCACGAAAGGGTCGGTGCTGCTATTGAGCGATGACGGTAAACGTCTTCTCAATGGTGCGGCTCCTAATCTTCCTGATGATTATAATCAAGCGATTCATGGTATTGAAATTGGTGATGGTGTCGGCTCCTGCGGCACAGCGGCATTTACCGGTCAAAGAGTTATCGTCGAAGATGTCGAGACTCACCCTTTTTGGGAGCCCTTTAAAGCATTGCCTTTGGCTGCGGGTCTTTATGCTTGTTGGTCTGAGCCTATCAAAGGCAGTCAGGGGAAAGTTCTGGGTACATTTGCCATGTACTATGACACCATCAAGTCTCCTACCGAGAAAGACCTGTTACTCATTTCTGAAGCAGCCAGACTGGCGAGTCTGGCCATCGAACGAAGCAGGGCGCTTCAGTTTGAGCGGTTAACGGGAAACATATTTAACCATCTTCCTTTAGGGCTGGTTATCACCGATCTGCACTGGACAGCGTTGAATGCTAATCCGGCATTTTACCAGATCACGGCATTTACGCCGGCCGGTGAGATAAAGTTTGACCCGCAAGAGTTTTTTAAGCGATCAGGGAAAGATACCCTCGATAATATGTTTGCCAGTTTGGCGACAAAAGAGGCTTGGCAGGGTGAGCTCGTAGGTATCAGAGCGACAGGTGAGAGTTTCTATCTGGAACTGACGGTGACAATTTTTAAGGACCGCGGTTCACAAGAACTATGTTACTCATGGTTGTTTAGCGATATTACTGAGCGTAAACGTGCCTCAGCCCTCATAGACTATCAAGCCAATTATGATTCCCTGACGCAACTGGCCAATCGTAATTATCTGTTTAAAATTGTCCAGGCAGAGATCGAGTCTGACAGTTTGACCCCTGGCTTCGGTTTTATGTTGATGGATCTTGATAATTTTAAGCAGATCAATGACACCTTAGGCCATGACAAGGGCGACCAACTGCTGGTCGAGGTGGCCAAACGAATCGAATCCTGTACCAGAGAGCGGGCACTGGTTGCCAGATTAGGCGGTGATGAGTTTGCACTTTTCCTACCGGGTATGGTCAAGGAGAGTGAACTTGTCCGGCAAGCAATGGTTATCAACGAATGCATTTCTGCACCCTATCTATTAGGTCAGGATAAGCGTGTATCAACCAGTATCAGTATCGGGATTGCCAGGTTTCCTGAAGATGCAATGAGCCTTGAGCAGGTGCTAAATTGTGCCGATCAGGCGATGTATATTTCAAAGAGTGAGGGGCGTAACTGTTTTCATTTCTTTACTCAGCAGATGCAGCAGGATGCCGAACGTACGGCTAAGCTTTATAACGATCTTAAATTTGCCTTAGAATCTAATGCATTCGAACTCTATTACCAACCGATTGTTTGTCTGGAAGAGAATAAAATAGTTCGTGCCGAAGTGTTATTAAGGTGGGAGCATGAAGGAGCCTTCATCTCACCAGAAGAGTTTATTCCTGTGGCCGAGAGTAGCGGATTGATCGTCGAGTTGGGTCATTGGGTTCGCAAGGAAGCCATGGCTTCACTGCTGGAATTTAAGCGTAAAGGAATAGAGATCGGATTGTCGATTAATGTTTCAATGTACGAGTTTTGGTCTCACTCTCTGCAAGACTGTCTAGTCACATCGATCCGTGAAATCGCCGTTGATTTAACCACAGATGTTTTTCCATTCTACGGTATGACATTAGAGATCACCGAGTCACTCCTGATGAAGCAGCACCAACACCTGATTAATTCACTCCAGAAGCTTAGAGATATGGGGATAGGAATTGCGGTCGATGATTTTGGTACAGGTTACTCCTCATTATCTTATTTGAGTCATTTTCCCGTGGACCATATCAAGATAGATAAGTGTTTTATTCAAGACTCGGGTTCTTCGGTGAAACAGCAGGCGTTGGTGAAAGCCATCACAACCCTGAGTCATGCGCTTGACCTACACGTTATTGCCGAGGGCGTGGAAACTGAAGAGGAGCTTCAATTTGTTCGCTCTGCAGATATCGAGGCCGTTCAGGGATATTACTTCTATAAACCTATGCCGAAACAGGAATTACTTACCTTATTGAAGTTACTGCCTGTGATGGAAGTGAACCTCCAATGAATGAGTCTGTGATGCAGCTATTTGTATAAAAATCAGCTTGATATATTATTTTTTAGTGATTGTTTCATTAATGAATATTAACTGAAAATAGTACAGAGAAGCGTAAGCTATGACTAAGGTCATATTTTAGCTTATTGGGGAATAGCGATGACAAACCATGATAATAACAACAGAATTCACAAGTCAGAAAAGATAACCACTTACCGAGTCTGGGACAAACCTAGCCGTTTATTTCACTGGGTGAATGTATTACTGGTATTAAGCTTAGTCTTTGTCGGTTTAATCATGCTGTTTCGTAAAGATTTAGGCATAGACGCGCTTGAGGCCAAGATTAAACTGAAAGAGTTACACGTCATCATAGGTTACCTGTTCGCAGCGAATTTATTAGTACGGATCATCTGGGGATTCATGGGTAACCGTTATGCCAAATTCTCTCAAAACATACCCAATATTCGAGCCATCAAACAATACAGAGCGGCACTTAAAGATGGACAGAATCCGCAGTATGTAGGACACAATCCGTTAGGTAAGCTTGCTGTTGCGACCATCATGTTGACGCTGACCCTGATCATGGCAACAGGGCTTTTCAGGGCCGGTACCGATATCTATTATCCTCCTTTCGGCTCCGCTGTCACTCAGTATATTGCGGCCGATGGCGTCGATGCGACGTTAATCAAACCTTATGATGAGACTGGTATAGATAAGAGCAAGCTCGCAGAGATCAAACCTGCTAAGAGTTTCGCAGGTAAAGTTCACCTCTATAGTGTTTACTTTCTATTGTTCTTAATAGGACTTCATGTTGCCGCTGTTATACAGGCTGAGCGCCGTCATCAACCCGGGATTATCTCAGCGATGTTTTCAGGTAAGAAGAGTATTAAAGGCCCCATAGAGGATAAAGACTAGTTTTACCACTCGCTGACTCAGCCATTTTCGGGTTTTGACTCGAGTCGTTTACTTGAGCCACCCTTTTGGGTGGCTTTGTCATATAGATGCTTCATTTAGCTGCTTCATACATTTACTTCACTTAGTTACTTAATATAGATACTTGAATCGATTGGTCTGAGTAGAAGGGCGCTCATCGATATTCGGTGGGGCACCTCTGTTCAGGCTGTTAAATTCATATTTTCAATTTAATTACTTATCTTCTTTGCAATGCTGCAGGTGATTGTTTTAATGGATGCTGAGTGTCTCTTTTTCTATTGGTACAGGTTATACCTCAATTATTGATTAAAATAATCTGTAGTCCTTCAAAATCAATGTTATAGTTCTCCCTTTCGGTTTAATTTTAATGGGCCATTCACTATTTGGTCGTATCTATTAAGTCATAAATTGTCATCAAGATTAGAGCAAGGCGATCTCATTGGTACAGTTAGAAGAGTATTTTAGTCAGTCTGCAATATTTCATGGTATGCAGTTGTTGTTAGCAGGGATGTTAGTTAAGAGCGAACAGTCAGGTTTAGTTATTCGCGCCGAGTTTAAGCTCGGCGACGTGAATGCGGCTAATATTCAAGACAGCACTGAAAACAGTACTCAAAACAGGACTCATAAGCCATCGGGTCATGGTTCGGCTACAAGTATTAATTCTACCTATTCAGCGCTCGATTGGTCTGCAGGGCCTGTTGTCGCATCGACCAACTCTCACTGTACTTGTCACAATGAAGATAAGGCTTGTAAACATCTGGCCGCCATTGCAATCGACCATATTGCTAAACAATATCCAATAACTCCTTACGCCAGCGATAAAAAAAGACCAGATACGGCAAAAAGACTTCTCAGGACAGAGTTAAACCAGCGTTTCGATCCCTATCCCAATATGGCTCGTCACCGGATAATCTATCTCTTGTCTGAAAATCAAGATGGATTATATCTGTCTGTACATAAAGGTTACCTGAGTAAAACCGGCATTTATTCGATCAAAAGTGATCTGGGTTTAGACGTATTCACAAAAAATATATTACCTAAGTTTGTCACTCAGGCAGACAGATACTTACTGGATAAGCTATCTACCTTGATTGAGCGATGCAGTGAAATGGAGAAGATCAAACAGCGGGAGGCCGTTTCATTAAACCTGAGTGAACTGGCCGGACTCGACTTTATCCGGCACCTGGTTTCGACTCAACGGTGTTTTTGGAAGAAATGTTCAAACCCAGCATTAAAAATTGAGCAGCATTATCATCAAGATTTTTTGGATCCGGCACCATTTATTGAGATCGACACCGGATGCTATCTTGATCTTGCAAGCATGAGTCTGATCCTAATCTCCGACTTTTTTTCGATGCCGGATATTAGCCCAGATGCCGAGTTTGATTGGCAACCACAATTGAGAATTACCCGGCATCATGTGGAGTTCCCTTGGGATGATACGCTTGCCTTGTCACTTGACCTTGCTAACTTCTCGCTAGCCAATGGTGTCGTGGTTTACTCATTGAGTGAAATTTTTGATTATGCTCAAGAGGTACCACACTGTTTAAATTTAGCCGCTGAATGGAATATTCAGCTGTCAGAACTGCCATTATTAACCTCGATGTTTGAATCTCCCGTGTGGCAGAGATTTCCCCTTGGTTGTCGTCTGTTACCGAGTGTATTGAGTGAGCAGATGATAGCCCTCTATCGGTTATCACAGGCGGGCTGGTGCATTGAATTTGATATGAAGAACCGATTCAGCATTGTTAAAGCCGAGCGTTGGTACGGTGACGTTGCTCAGGATGCTGGTAGTAGAAATTGGTTTGACCTCGAGATCGGTGTTGAAGTCAATGGCCAGAAAATTAATCTGTTGCCTTATCTTGTCAAAGCGATTCGTTTGGGACTTGTCGATAATATTGAAGATCAAGATACCATTTTGATGGAGCTCGACAGTGGCGAGCGACTCTCTTTACCGGTAGATAGGGTCAAACAGATATTAGCCGTACTGGTTGAACTATATGAAGCAAGACCGCTGTCTGATACTGAAACCTTGACACTTCCCATGCACCAGATGACGCGACTCGCCGAGTTATCTTCACAGATAAAGGGCCAGCAGAAACAATGGCATTGGCAGGGGACTACTTGGTTAAACAATAAAGCACAGCAGCTTTATTCATATTTAGACAGTACGGAACACAATGATTTTAGTGTGACTCAACCCGATGGCTTAAATGCCAAATTGAGAGAGTATCAACAGCAAGGTTTGAATTGGTTACAGTTTTTGCAAAACCAGTCTTTCGCCGGGATCCTGGCCGATGATATGGGACTCGGTAAGACCATTCAGACTCTGGCCAGTATTTTACTCGATAAAGAGTCAGGACGATTGACTAAGCCTTGTTTAGTGGTGGCTCCGACGAGTTTACTGGCAAATTGGTTACATGAGGCGCAGACATTTGCTCCGGCACTTAATGTACTCTTGTGGTCGGGTCCCCGACGTCACAAGCTGGGAGCACAAGTAGATGCCACTGATCTATTGATCACAAGTTACGGTACCCTACAGCAGGACGCACAATTTTGGGCCGATAAACACTTTCATTTGATCGTACTAGATGAAGCACAAACTATTAAGAATGCCCGCAGTCGTATTGCCAAGGTGGTAGCGAGTTTATCGTCTACGAATAAACTCTGCTTAACGGGAACGCCACTGGAAAATCATTTAGGCGAATTATGGTCCCTGTTCAATTTTTTGATGCCAGGTTTTTTGGGAACCTATGCACAGTTTCAGCGTTTGTATCAATTCCCGATAGAAAAAGAGCAAGATGATGAAAGGCGTCAAGCCTTAGTTAAGAGGATCAGTCCTTTTATGCTCCGCCGAATAAAATCGGATGTAGCGACCGAACTGCCAGAGAAAACGATAATCAATGAGTACATTAGTTTAACTCAGGAGCAGGGCGATCTTTACGAAACTATTCGTTTGACTATGTCCGAAGAGGTGCAGAAAGCGGTGAGGCTTTCCGGCATTAAGAGAAATCGTCTGGCGATAAGCAATGCGTTATTGAAACTCAGGCAGGTATGTTGTCACCCGCAGCTATTAAAACTGGGACAGAGTCCAATTAGCCAAACTGATGGCGTTATGGCATTGAATGATAGGAATGACAATAGTGACGTTATGATTTCGTTTACTCAGGAAGGTGTCGAACAGAGCCTAACCGAGTTTGCTACCAGCTCGGGTAAACTCAATTGGTTAGCTGATAAGCTCCCCTCTATGCTTGCTGAAGGGCGCAGAATTCTTATTTTTTCCTCTTTTACCAGCATGCTAACCTTGATAGGTGAACTGTTGGAACAATTAGCCATCACTTATGTGGAATTAACAGGTAAGAGCCGCGATCGTGCAAGCTTAGTTAAACGCTTTCAGCAACATGAAGTCCCCGTGTTCTTAATCAGTTTAAAGGCCGGCGGTGCTGGGTTGAACCTGACCGCAGCCGATGTCGTTATTCATATGGATCCATGGTGGAACCCGGCCGCAGAACAGCAAGCGAGTGACCGAGCCCATCGAATAGGGCAAGATAAATCTGTATTTGTCTATAAGTTGATCTGCAAAGATACAGTGGAAGAGCGCATTCAGTTGTTACAGGAGTCTAAGCAGAATCTTGCACAGAGTATCTATCAACAAGAAAGTGCGAGTGTGACTGAGATGAGCGGAGATGATTGGCTCGAACTGCTTAAACCAATCACCATAGATGAATCATAATTATTAAGTGTTTCTGTTTGAGAGATATAGGCTTCTCATAAACTCAGTTCTTAAACAGACATAGCCCTTAGACATAGCCCTTAGACATAGTTCTCAGACAAATTGGTTGAAGAGCAAACCTTTGCGCTCCTCTTCATCTTTCTTTGTTAGGACGGCAATTTTTAGCTGAATTTCGGCTTTAACTTGTTCAGATGAGGTTTCTGCATAATCTGTATCCTGAATACGGGAACGAGCCTCAGATGTATTAATGCTACTTACCTGATAATTGTTGATGCGGCTATTCGATGCGTTACTGCTGGCGCCAACCTCACCAGTTTTGGTTGCAATTTCCGTTGTCGCTTCATCTAGCAATGCTTGGCTTGCCGTCGGATCGCTAGCATTTAAACTAGAGATGAAGCCTGATTGCCCCAGCACCTGCTCAGCAACAACATTTATCTGTTCACTTAACTGGTCTAGTTCATTCTGAATAGCCTGTTTGTCATAAATTGGATTACCAGCCTGAATAGTCAGCTCTTTTGCTCGTAGTAAGTTGTCGGTTATTGCTGAATATTGGCCCGCTTGAGTGTTGTAGATACTTTGTTGATCGCGAGCATTTCTGATACCAACATTAGTTTGGTTAATTTCAGATGTTAACCGATTAGCTATTTGCAGACCTGCTGGATCATCAGATGATCTGTTAATTTTAAGACCCGACCCCAGCTTTTCTAATTGCTCTTTTCGTTGCTGCTCAATACGTTCAAAGTAGCTAATGGATGAGGGGCGCGAGTGGGGTAACTTCATTAGAGCCTCCTCAGAGATTGTAGTGGACTTAGCTTAAGTATCACCCTACGACTATGAAATGACAAATAGTAGCCAACTCTTGGTTAGAGTATATTTGCTTAACCAAAATGTGCTTATAGGGAATAGGGATAAGGTCGTCAAATATCAACACTTGTCGAACAAATAATTAGCTATAGCAATTTTAGCTCCGATAAATTAACTTATATTTGTAAAGCAACCGAGTTTGTCAGCGACTAGAAAAAGCTATTCATTCGAACAATCATAGAGTTGCCAAAGTGATAAATTTGGACCATTAGAGTCAATGTACACTGGAGTCCCAGTTAGTGACAAAGAGACTATTTTTACCTTTTCCTTTCTCTGACCCCAAAACGCGCCTCATTGTGAGTTAGGGTTACTAATGGCAAAACGGTCAATTTCAGCACCGCTTTTGCTGGTTATTTCAGTCATGCTTAACGTCGTTCGTGCCGAAAAACAACCTATTACTGTTTGGAACTACTATCTTTTTCCTCCGTTTCAAACAGCACCACACAGCGGTTTAGCCACGGATTTTGTGGCGTTACTAAATCAAGAGTTCGAAGGGGAGTTCCGGTTCAAACTAAACTCTGTCCCAAGCGCAAGGTTAAATAAGTATCTGAAAAAAGAGGAGCAGGGAGTTCTACTGGTTGTCAATTGGGCTTGGATGGGGGAAGGGGCAAAACAGAAATACCTTTGACTCCTTCTATATTGACAGATAGTAACGAAGTCATCTCTTCAAATGATAGTAAAGTCGTTTACCAAGGGCAAAAGTCCGTGGCTGGTCTTATTCTGGTCGCGGTGAGTGGAAGAAAATATACCGCGCTTGAGCCTTCATTGAGCAATGACGTTATACATCGATTTGATGTTAACCGAGAACAGCAGGCGTTATCCTTATTACTGAATAATCGAGCTGACTTCACTATTCAGCCAAAGAGTTTAGCAGATGCGCTAATCGAAGAGATGGGGGGGCGTGATCGGATATTCTTCTCGCCTGAACAATTGCAGACCTTCACTTGGCATCTCATGATCACTTCTGAATTGTCCCACCTTCATCAACCGCTCAATGAATTTATTGATAGCCTAGAAAATGAGAGGTGGGCGAGATCTTAACGCGTTATAAGTTGCTTTCGAAGCCAAAAATGCTGTACAGCCACTAGTAATTGATTGGCTCTGTGGCCCTCACTTTGCTACGGATGAACGCAAATTCCTGCTTTGTCGAGTCTTATAACAAAAATTTTGTAGTTAAGCCAATTTGTAGTTTTTTATAATCTCTTAAAGAGACTTTGGGAAGATACCGATGATATGCAATTTTCAGTTGTATATGGTTTTACGCGATGGCCACATCGTTTGAAACGACGAGAATCGTGCACATGTTTATGAAAAATACGCGAAAATGCAAATTTTTAAGATTTTATCTATACTGTCTATGTTACAAAACTGAATTTCAACAATTCAATGGAGAGTTATGTAAAGGAACTGCTTTAGAACGCATGTAATGGTTAGGTAACTTATTTTGAAGCGTTTATATTTCTATCGAGAGTAGTGTATGAAAGGATTCAGTATGGCCGAATTTTTAAGAGTTGACAAAAACGCAATTTTTTTCACAATGCTTATTTGGATTACGGTAGCAGTAACACTAATTGGGGGGAGTATTCCTTTAGTTACAGCTATCACCGTTACGAAATTCGAACTGCTTTTTGTTGCTGCGTATTTTTTCGTCAATGGGTTTAACTTTCTAATTAAAATAGGTAAGAACTTTTCGGCTAAGGTCGCCCTCTATTTATTAGCTTTAGCTACCCTTTTAGTTACGTCGACTGTGGTTAATTACAACGCTGATAATGAATTGCAGGCTTTGATCGTTGGTTTTAGTGTTATATTTAAAGTGTTTCACTTGCTCTTTTTTATAGTATTGGCCCATGCTATGGCTAGCTATAAATTAATTGTAAAAGATACTTTTTTAGTTATTTCTGCAGCAGTCCTTCTGATCGCTGTTACTCTATTATTCATGGGGACTCTATCATTTCCATCTGGTTTATACGACAGCAGCCCTTTATTACCTTTTGCGTATAACATTAGGTATCTTGGATATATTTGCACTGTCGGTTTATCAATTTTATTTGTACTGTTTGTAAATAAAAGCAACGACAGCCTAAAATCTTTTGTTTTGGCTGGTCTTATTATTTCAAATTGCACTCTATTGATATGGCTTGGCGGGCGAGGGTCGTTGGTTTCCATTATAGCGGTCTTAAGCATCTACTTTATTTACCTGTATCAAACAGCTGAACTTAGGTTTAAAAGTGCTGCTCAACTGTTAGCACTACTTTGCCTCTCTGTATTTTGTGCCCATGTTTTAACGGTTTATAGTTGGAATGGCCCCGCGAGATTTTTTACTCAAGGAGAAGTGCTGCAAAATATCGGAGATGTGAATAAGCTATCTTCCAATAGAATTGCAATTTGGAAACAGACTATCGCTGCAATTATTGAGAAACCTTGGCTAGGCTATGGGCCTGAGGGCTATCGGTTCCACCCTGATCATATTTTAGGTTTGCAACCCCACAACTCGATTCTGCAAGTACTAGTAAGTTACGGTATTTTTGCAAGCTTAATTATGCTTTACATTTTCGCCTCTTTTTTAAATATTTGTAAGGGGCAGGTTTATAATTTGGATAATAAATACCGGCAAGAAAGTGTAATCGCCACGCTGGTTATACTTGGGTTAGCTATACATAGTTTAGTGGATGGGACTTTCTATCATTCTCAACCCGTTTTTTATGCAATATTGGCCGCTGCAACTATTGTCGCTATTGAAATCAGGTCTTCAGTCAAATTTGGGGTGGATAAAATCTGATTGTTTAGTGGTATTATTAATCTGGGATAATTGCTTCATTGCGTCAATTATTTTTGTAACAATGAAACAAGTATTGGAAGAAGAGTAAGAGCAATACTCTCTTGATTGAGGCTCTCTTAATAGGGAAGAGGCAGAAATTACTCACCCTGTAGGGTAACAATTCGCCTTGCCCCCCCCGAAATCACGGTGTTCGCACAGATAGATGTCTTGCCAGGTACCTAAGTTAAGTCTGCCATTACTGACAGGAACCGTTTGGTTGCAGCCTAGCAAGGAAGATTTAATATGTGCAGGCATGTCATCCACGCCCTCGTAGGTGTGCTGGTAGTATGGGGCCCCCTCTGGTGCGAAAACATTGAAGTGACTCTCTAAATCGGTACGTACGGTTGGATCGGTGTTCTCGTTTATGGTGAGCGCAGCGGAGGTGTGCTGAATAAACAGATGAGCCAGGCCGACATTGAGTGTTGCTATTTCGGGAACTTGACGTATTACCTCTTCCGTAATCAGATGAAAACCTCTACTTTTAGGACTAATAACAATCTCTTTTTGAATCCACATCTATTGTCACCTGTTGGGTTGAGTAAATGGCTCTGTATCGCCTTAGCGAGAATATTTTGCTGAGGATTATACCCAAAACCGACGGCGGATAGACAATAGTTGCTAGTGAAGCGCCGGTATCAGCGCTTTTATCTGGACGTTTGTGTTGCACCTAGATCTTTTTGCGGTGGTATAATAGGGCATTAAATGACAGATAGTCGATGAATTCACTATGGCTAGGGCTTGCGCAAGACACATTTTAGTTAAGACAAAAGAGGAGACTGAAAAGCTGAAAGTACTGATTAGTAAAGGTCAGGATTTCGGCAAGTTAGCGAAGAAGCATCCACTGTGTTCATCCAACAAGAAGGGGGGATTTAGGTGAGTTCGGTCCAGGCCAGATGGTTGCCGCTTTTGATAATGTTGTCTTTAAAAAGCCAGTGCCAGAAGTACATGGCCCTGTAAAAAACAAAGTTTGGCTATCATCTCATTCAAACCATATATCGTACATAAGTAAGGGTAGTGATGCAGAATGGTACTGATACAGTGATAGTAATTAGCGAAACCTCTTGCTAACCTAGTATCTGTAATTCTATGAAAAATGGTTGATTTAGATTGCTGTGTTCGAGGTTGCTAATATAAGGGGTTAGCTGAAAATTAGAAAGGGGCTTGGTTCTCTTCGCAAACATACCGCTTTGGCTGTATTAGTTTGTTGTACTTATACTGCGATTGCAAAGCCCAGTTTAGATGTGGAGGCTCAGTCCTTTGATGGCGCCTCATATTCATTATCTCAGTTCACGGGTCAGGTTGTTTATGTCGATTTTTGGACCTCTTGGTGTATCCCCTGCCGGAAGTCCTTTCCCTGGATGAATAAGATGCACCATCTATATAGTGAGCAGGGACTGAAAGTCATCGCATAAACCTAGATAGCGATAAGAAATTGGCTCGCCAATTCTTACAAAAGCTTCATGCGGATTTTACGATTAGTTATGATCCAGAAACAGATGTGGCGACTCAGTTTGAAGTCATTGGAATGCCAAGTAGTTACCAATTCGATCGTAAGGGAGATCTGGTTAAAATCCGCGTTGGCTTTTTTTTAGAAAATATGGCCGCTTGCCAAGCTGAAATTGTTGAGTTGCTTAAGCAAGAGCCAGAAACTGGCAACTAAGCTTGTCGCAACCGTTGTTTGTAGCTAGAAAGAGCGTTAAATGGTTAAGATTATCACATTAATTATCGCTTTTTCACTTACTGGCTGTACAAGTTTGGGAGTGGAACCTTGGCAAAGGGAGCTATTTGCTCGAGAAGATATGGCATTAGGCAGCGACAAGCTAGATTTGACCTTAGACGATCATATCTATTTTAGTAAAGAGGAAACAAGTGGTGGTCGCTTGCTGGTGGCGGTTGTGGCTGCAGTTAAAAGGAGAAAGCTTGCGGATGAAGAAAGCGCAGGACTGCCAACCTAAAAACATCTCTAATGCACTTGCTACTATCGCGTTATTAGCGAACACACAGGCTCAAGCCACTCAAGTTAATGGAATACAAAGTGATCCTGGTACGTTGCCGGCCAACAACGTGGAACCCGTTTTCGAAGACCAAACTAGCGACCAAGATAACAAGATTGATGCGGCCATGCTCTACTATCAAGAACAAGATAGAGTCACGGCTGCCGAAGGTATCTTCAATATCCAAAAATTGGTTGGTGACAAAACTCAATATCATGGCAAGCTCGTACTTAATACCTTAACCGGCTCCTCTGCAAATGGGGCAGAACAATGGTCAGCTGATTGGTCCAGTAACCATGGTGTCTATCTCTCTAGAGAGTACTGCTACACTTCACTAGGCATTAATAGCGGTGCCGAACGCTCTTTCAATAAAAATAACACCCAATTTTCGTTGGCGATGGCATATTACTACGACACTGTTGACCCTGTAGGGGGAAGACCTGTTGGCCTGAGTCAGATGGTATTCAGAGGTGATTATGAAACTCAAGCTGCATTTCAAGATGCGTTTGACCTTACTCGCAATCAAGGTAGCCAATCTAAACAGACCGTTGACCTTAGTCTAAGTTTGACTCAAACCGTTAGTCGAGACAGCTTAGTGCAGTTAACCTACAACTTCTCTTCACTAAACGGTTATATGACTGATCCCTATAAGTTATTAAGCGTGGTAGATCCGTCGGGGCGAAGCCAAGCTTACATTTATGAAAACCGTCCCGATGAACGCTATAAGCAAAGCGTCTTTGTTTATAATAAGAACGCATTAAGCTATGGGGTGTTCGATATATCCTATCGCTATAGCCAAGACGATTGGGGAGTGTCATCTGATACTTTTGAAAGTCGATACCGCTATAATTTTAGCCATACTATGTATGGTCAACTCCAAGCAAGGGTTTATCGTCAACAAGCCGCAGGTTTCTATCAACCATTTATAGTGGTTAGCGAAGAGGTCGATAATTATGCCTCAGCTATAGAATAGAATATTATCAACAATTTCCTCAAGACGGAGGAAAGGTAGCCCCCGGTGAGTTAAGCAAACATCAACTTTATCCTGAAGTTAAAGCAATTATTTTGCAGTTTGGATTTTCATTTTAAACTTTGCTTTATCGCTAATCATCAGTGGTCATTGTTAGCCAAAATAAACAGGGGACTATCTCATAAGTCTGTTAAACAAGATCGTATTAACCAAAACCGATAATGGTTTAGAGCAAGCTATAACGCAATGGCGAGTCGATGCGAAGTTCATCTTCGTACAAACGATATTAACACCGCCCGGCAGATGGCGACTCTTTCCGCAGCGGAGACTTGGAGAATAGAGCGGAAATATAGTCGTTTTGACGGTGATAGTGAGCTATCCAGAATTAACCTATGTTATGAACAGTGGCAAACTATTGATAGTGAAACCGTGGCATTACTTGAATTTGCCGCAGTGTGTTACCAGTTAAGCGAAGGTAGCTTTGATATCTCGGCTGGCCCAGTTTTAAAGCTTTGGAACTATCATTCAGGAGCAACCGTACCAACTGCCGCCTCGATTAGTGATGCATTAACACTTGTTGGCTTTGACAAAATTTTACGTAACGCGAATCAACTATTCTTGCCAGCTAATATGAGCCTCGATCTCGGCGGAGTCGCTAAAGAGTATGCATGTGATAAGGTTGCCAACATGCTCGCATCTCAGTTTGGCAGTGTCGCTGCTTTAGTCAATTTAGGTGAAGACATAAGCTGTAGCCTAGCAGTTAAAGAGCCATGGGATATTGGTGTTGAAGATCCAGACTAACTCGATACTGAGACGCAACAGCTAGCTCTATTTAGTGGGGCGCTGGCGACGAGTGGTAACACAAGGCGTTTCATAGAGATAGATGGCGTTAAACTAGCTCAGATTATTGATCCGGAAAGTGGTCACCCAGTTGCCAACGCACCTTTGTCTGTGACTGTTACAGTCAAAGGTGCCTGATGGCGGGAATGCTTTCAACTATTGCGATGCTTAAAGGTGAGGGGGCTGAACGGTTTTTGGACACTCAAAGCGTCGACTACACTGTATTAAGATCATAGGAAATAACCCAAAGTAAAGTGGCTAGGCCGTTATAGAGAACGAAGCCAATTGGCGCTAGCTATGCAAATCTCAAATTAGTTACCCTATTTCGTCCGCTGCTTTTTGCTCTATAGAGTGCTTTGTCTGCCGCCTTTATCACCTCTTCGGTGGACAGAAGGTTTTGGCTGTCAGCGACACCAATACTCACGGTAATATTAACCGTTGGCTGGTCAACGGGTTTGCTGATTTTGAGTCTAAAGTTTGGCTCGATAATGGGTCGCTGTTGGTGGTTGCGGATCACCATATCGTAGTTTTCGATGGTACTACGGATCTTGTTCAGGTACTGCATCGACTGATTGGCATTTTTCCCTTTGATAACAATGGTAAACTCTTCTCCACCATACCTATAGATCTTTGCTCTACCGGACACTTTACTCATCAGCAGAGAAACTAAACGTAACACCTCATCGCCGGTTCTATGACCATAGTTATCATTAAAGTGCTTAAAATGGTCAATATCTACCATGGCGATGGTATACAAACCAGAAAGGTGCTTGAGCTCAATCTCTAAAGCTCGCCTTCCCGGTAGTTCGGTTAGTTGGTCAACAAACGCTAGTTCATGACTCGAAGTCATAATATGTACAAGCATAAAGGTTGCAGCTAAAGAGAAGCACAGTTCCGGTATGACAGGGGTATTAAAAGAGTACAGGCACAGCGTCGAAAACAGCAAGTTAGTAAACACAATATGATCGGAGCTGTCATTACGAAAAACAACCACAAAAAAGCTGGTAACTGTTAGTAGAACTGAAAACATCAGCAACAGGTAAGGAGAGGAGGAGAGAGCCTCAATTGGCTTCAGGTAGGTTCTCCAAAGAAGGTCTATTTCGGCAGCTGATATTGCCTTAATTGCGATAAAACCGATGATTAGCTGCAACGTAAGTAACAATAAAAAGTTCACCCCAGATTTCGATAATAAGCGGCGCTCTGGAAGTAGATGAATAACAAAAAGGCTAAGTTGCAAGCCGATGATGATCAACCATGAACTCAGTTTATCGACTTCTGCGATTAGCGGAAAAGTGAGGTGATTTTGAATTAAGTAGTAACCCAGCAGCATAACGACAGCCAAGAGGCCGCTATTTCCTTGATTAAATGGCTGACTTAGGAAAATAACCAAAGGTAACATGATATAGGGAGATATCTGCATTAACTCCGAATGAGGAGAAACTATGGCGAGTATGTTATCGCAATATAAACACAGGCTGGCAACCACAACGATAGGGAGGCCTACTCGAAAAATTGCACTTCTAAATATGGTGAAAGTGAAGAAAAGCGACATTTTCTTTCCCTTTATTAAATCCCAAGTCCCTTGGATCTGTTTAAGTCACTGTAGTAAAGCAAACTTGTAAAATTTCTCACTAAGTATAGTTGGTATTTGAATTTTTGATACAAAACTTGAACTGGCGAGGCAATGTGGCTTGGTGGTAAGGTGCAAATTGCGTCAAACTTAGCATTAGCATTAGCATTAGCATTAGCATTAGCATTAGCATTAGCATTAGCGTTTGGCTAATTCGCTGCAGTGATTATTATCAAAGCCTTCATCGCCACGGTAATGGTTACATAACTGTGTCAACATCGAAGTCACTGGAGCACCACCCTCATAATCAGGAAGGTAGTTCCAAGTATTCTCTTTAGTATCAACGACAATTAGCTTATTCTGATTTGGTAACATGGCTAACTGCCACTGGTTTAAGTATATAGAACGCTGCTTTTTAGCTATCAATTCTTTATAGATATCTGGTTTTATAACAACTCTACCGTTTTGTCTAAGATCATAGTCTGCAGAGGTTTCAGACATAAGTTCGTTTTGCGCAATAAAACTGGTATTAATCGCTTTAACAGGGTGTGGAGACTCAACAAACACCCCTCGGTTTGCAAAATTACTCGGGTCACTCTTTAATGCAAAACCATCAAAATCTTGATGGTTTTGATCAAATGCGACCCCCAATTCATTTAATAGGCTAGGCGCTATATCGACTAGGGAAAAGGTTCCCTTAACCACCTGTTGAATCTCTTTCTTATCTGTCTCTTGGTATCTTCGGTAAGCCATTAATACATTTGACTGCTCTTGGCTTAGCACATTAGTCCCGTGACCCCATGCGTCATTAACGAATTCACTATCATCAAAGTATTTATCACTTGTTAACCTATCTTTATCTAACAGAAAGCTCTCACCGTGATCAGAGATTAAATATACGATAGCATTTTCCATATATCCCTTACTTTCAAGATTCTTTATGAAATTCCCAAATTGCTCATCTACTTTTTTAAGCATCGCTTGGTACATGAAATGGTTGTAATTTCCATCCCACTTGGTGTTTTCTACATCGATAAAGTCTTTTGAAGTATATGGCCAATGTAGCTGACAGAAATGAACCGCAAGAAAGTTCGGTTTATCAATAGAAAGTTGGGTCATAACTTCACGATTAAAGTGTTCCGGACTATAGGTTTTTCCATAAGCCCGATTGATATAAAGGTATGGAAAGAGAAGATCGGAGATAGGAGTATTGACTAGGATGTTAATTAGTGGAATATCAGCTACCTTGGTAATTATGAGTCCAGCAGCACCGATTTTGGGGCCGATAACTTGATCAAAACCATACTCCTTATCTAGCTGATTAAAACGTCGTTCGTCCATTGCATAGAGTGTTTTGTAACCTTTTTCATTTAGTTCTCTAACTAGTGGAAAAGGCTTTTGGATCAATTCGGGCGGAGTGAGGTTGAATCTACCACCATGTTTAACAGGGTATTGACCAGTAAGAATACTCATCCATGCCACATAAGTCCTAGCCTGTGGTGTATAGGTGTTATCATAAATGAGACTTCCAGATAAAAACTTATTGATGTTTGGCGTCAAGCGAGGGTTGGCTGAGCGGTAACTCAGTTGGTCTGGTCGTAAACCATCTATTCCAATAATGAATATATTTGGTATATCGGGATTTTCAGGTTGATAGGTAGTATTGGGAGTGAAGTTCGCAAAAAGGGCAGCTAGGCTTATAATGCTAAATGACATCACTGTGACAACTTTACCAAGTTGTACATATAACCCCCATGAAAACAGAGCAAAAATCACGCTTGATAGTACGGTTAACCCAAATGTGCTGGCTAAAGGAGTCGTTCTCAGGAAACCTACTAAGGAGGTTGGATACCAATAAGCGTTTGCAGCTAAGACCAATGTGAAATGGAGTAGTACAATTACAAACCAAATTTGGGATTGTATCGTCTGGTTTTTAAATTTATCAAACAGTGGCTTACACGAAATAGTGATAACCAGCGCCCAAAAGACGTGAAGTACTATGGTTACCACAGTGAATAACAGTAGATCAGTTGCCAGTTCAGTGGTAAACATCTCTCCAATGCTTCGTTCGTTCATGAAACTAATAACGGAAAAAAGGGGATAGGAAAGAAGTAACTGTCGATAGTTAAAAATAAATATCAAAAACAGCAACATCATTGCCACTGTTCGCCAAAATGTTCTTCGTTGTGATGGTTGGTTAATCTCTTTATTGTTTTCTTCCGTCATGACACTCTCTTTAAGCATTCCATTCCCCAAAGCGACTTATGATCTAATTATTGTTCTTCTATATATTGTTCTTCAGGTTCTTGTTTTGCCTCTGCGACTCTGTTTTCCTCTGCCGAGACTTTATAAAGGTCATTATTTTTAATGACACTGTTGAGTGCTAAGGCTGCAGGCCAATCTCCGGAATTGATGTACCGTTCGGCTAGACTCGAACCGGCAGGGCTATCAGTTTGTACAGATAATCGTTGCTGATATGACTTCCATGCCGGTATAGAGATCGTCAGTATAAGCCCCATAATGACCGAAGTTAAAAAAAGCTGGATCTTAAAATCCTTGTTAGGCAGTTGTAAATTTCGGGTCATCCATTATCCCTACGAAAGTTTAGGTAACTTTAGTATAGCCTGCGAAAGCACAATAGTAAGCGATCGTAAGAAATATCTGTTCTACTTTATCGTCCATTTTCTTGTCGTTATCTGATTTATGTACTAAATATTTATGGTAGCCAGTCGTTAGTCTCGGTATTATTAAGCTGCGATGTTTTAAAATATATTCCCTAAAATTTAAATGGTTAGTCGCTATTTCACTGTTGGCGTTAAGGTATTAAATAAATATTTGTGTTTTGTAATATTGACTATTTGAGGGAGTGTGTGAATGGTTCGAATTGGCAAGATGATCACTCTATTTATCAGTTTTTTGATTTTTTCGGCTTCTGTTCGAGCGTTTGAAACTCAGTCTGAGACTGTTAACGAATTTTATGCAGCGTACCCAAATCAGTTGGTTTGGTTTGAAAATGAAAAGCTGACTATGGAAGGGATGGTTCTTTCACAATTACTTGCGGACTTTGGGCTTGAGAGCTACCATCGACAAACATCCAACTCCCTATCCTTTCGGGATAAAAACTATACGCAGGGTTTATTTGTACTTTTAGAAAAAATATCCATAAGCCAGTCAAAGGATATGATTAGTCTTTACCATTCATTTTCGAACGCGGTCACTTCAAATAATTTATCAAGTTTTTTGGAAAGTATCATCCCGCCCTATAATGAGTTTCATCAACTTAGAGTAATGATCAGAGTATACAAATCTAATTCACTGGTACCTTGGCCAAAATCAAAATCACAAACGTTTAAGCTTGGTCAAAGGTCTGAAGATATAACACAGCTAAGACGAGTGTTGATTGCGTTAGGAGATCTGCCAGCAAAAAAGGTAAGTGATTATAGAGCGAGTATCTATGATCCAGATATCAAAATAGGCTTGAAATCATTTCAAAAAAGACATGGTATCTCACAAAGTGGTGCGCTCGATGAAAAAACAGCATTGGCTTTAAATATTTCACCAAATCAGCGTATTGAGCAGATGCAGATAAACTTGTGGCGTTGGCTGCGGTTGCCGGCGGAGCTACCAGATCGTTACGTGTGGATAAACATACCTAGCTACCGACTAAATTTATTAGAGTTTGGCGACAGCGTATTGCAGATGAAGGTGATTGTTGGAAAACCTAGTACTCCGACACCGATACTTTTCACCGAGTTGACTCAAATGACTATTAACCCTAGCTGGACTCCGCCCCATAGTATTGTCTTTAACGAGTTGTTACCGTTGGACAGCAAAAGTCCTGGTTATCTCTCGAGCCAAGATTTTGAGCTACGTAAAGGAAGAGGTACCAGCACAGAAGTCATCGATATAAATAAAGTTGAATCTCACCGATTAGCAACAATGTTAGCGGAATTTAGGTTAGTTCAAGCCCCCGGACGGAAAAACGCTTTAGGAAAATACCGGTTTTCAATTCCAAATAATCGAGCCATTTTCCTTCATGATACTCCAGCAAAAAAACTATTTGGCCGAAATGAAAGAGCGATAAGTCATGGCTGTGTGCGCCTTGGGGCGCCAGAACGTCTAGCTAAATATCTCATGTCAGCTGACAGTAGGCGATTGGAATTGGAGCGAGCGGTTAGATCCAATGAAACCAATTACTTTAATTTAGTAAAACCGATACCAGTATTTGTTACCTATTACACCAGCTGGGTTGACGGGCTGGGAGTACTTCAGGTTCGTGATGATATATACGGTTTAGACCAAGATGGGAGTGAGCATGAAAACAGACGCCTCTAATGACCCTGGCTTTCTTAAACTTATTAGGCAGGAAAAAAACGCCAGAATGAAGTTGAAGTTACTGGCTCTGCAACATTTTCATGAGGGGAAGTCTAGATATCAGATCGCTGACTATCTCAAGGTCAGTCGAACTAGCGTCAACAAGTGGGTTAGCTGTTATCTCGCCAATGGTCTTGAGGGCTTAAAGGAAAAAAAACATAGTGGACGACCACCTACTTTAACGAAAGAGCAACTGAAGCAGCTTTCCATCTATTTGAAAGTTCGCCAGTCTGGGAGCAAGAGAAAGTTATATGGTAGCGAAATACAGAGTTATATCGCTGATAACTTTGGTGTTAACTATGAGATTTCAAATATATATCGGATATTAGAGCGTCTCAGTTAAGCTGGTTTAGTGAACGATAGTGATAATAAGCTTGTTGCTGTTGATTATTTAACTTTGCTATTTCTGTTAACTGTAATCATACTCAGAAGAGGAAGATAAATGTCACGTTTAGCATTACCTTGTATTTCAGGTTAATAATGCTTTCCCACCGCTATACCAGATTTTAAGACCTCTTTAATATTCAACAAAACTAATGCGGATGCATAAACTCTTTTGCAACTGATGGTTTATTATCACTAATTTTGTGTTAATTGCTTGAAAAGGTCAAAAAGCGTCATTTTTTTGATTAAATAACTGGTCTAATTAACTGCAGCTTGAACAATTAATATAAAAAAGAATCTCGAAAAGATATAAAACTACCTGTGTGCAAGCGTTTGTTTTTGCTGACTTTTTTGCTTGGTCGAACTGAGCTGTTATAAAGTTGAGATTATATAGATATAGGTGACAAATTTATTAAACTTTTGTCTTACAAAAAAAGAAGAAACTAGTAGATCAGAAAATTATTCAACAGAGTGAGCATGACTTACCTTTGCTACTTTTAGATCAGCTTTAATTGTTTACATTAAGAAGGCACTTAAGGCTGGCGGGTAGTCACTACCACAACGTAATGGCTGAAATGGATGAGTCAAAATATTTGGCCGAGTGTCTTAGTTAATATTGGAGAAGCAGATTATGAATATCAAACAATTATTCGCAGAATTTATAGAAGATGAAAGTGGATTGACAGCGGTAGAGTATGCCATTGCCGGTGGGTTAGTCGTTGGCGGAATGGTTGCCGCATTTACTCAGTTAGGGGATGGAGCAACGAATAGAATTCAGACTCTTTGTAATGCTGTTGGTGGGACGTGTTCTGGTGGTTCTTAATTCCTCAAAAGTATGCAGGTGCATTCTTGACGCACCTGCTTTCTATTATAGCAGCCATCAGCACTTGATTAGGTGAGGCTGCTATATGTTCTAGGAGCTGAACAATGTCTGAAACACAATTATTACTTCAACTTGTTTTAGCGGGTCTGTTTTTCATCGCGGCAATTAGTATAGATCTATATAAAGAAAAAATCCCCAACAAATTAAGTCTGTTAGCGATATTTTGTGGATTTGCTATTAATGGTTACTATGCCCAGTTGGATGGTGTATTGATGGCCAGTGTTGGATTCGGGTTAGCGTTTATTTTGCTTTTCCCAACCTTCATTTTTAGGGTTTTAGGCGCCGGGGATATTAAGCTAATGATGGGAATAGGGGCATTAATGGGGCCTGATCTCCTATTGTCCAGTTTGTTATACGGAATTATCGCTGGAGCCGGTACCAGTCTGGTGCTTATTATTTGGAAAACCGGGCTCAGTGGATTATCAAAAACAGTGAAACGTTATTGGGATTGCTTTTACCTACGCAGTTACTTTAAGCCTGCTGCTGATGAAGCTGCTGGGCAACGAGTACCTTACGCGCCTGCGTTGGCAATTGGATGGTTGTGGGCATGCTCTCTGGATCCTGATGTGTTCGCGCTATACCAAAGTTGGAATGCAATTCTAGGTTAAATAGGACAAAGCTTATGCAGAAAAGCAACATGGACGGAGTCACTCACCTGCATAGAGGTCGCCAACTTGTCGATGACGATGTCATAACTATCGCACCGCGGCCAAAAACCATAGCAGATACAGGTGTCGCTGAATCCGTATTGTATGAGCTCATGTTGAAACACCTCTTGGGTAACGGAGTGCTCACCAAAGCCGAGTTAGTTGCCAAGATGGGAATCACTGGTGGCATCATTCAGCAACTATTAGATAGTGCTAAAAAACAAGCTTGGGTCGAAAACCGCCAGACAACCAACGATGGCCAAATGCGCTATGCATTAAGTCATCATGGAGAGGAGTATGGAAAGCAGGCGTCGGCAAAGAGTGGTTACCGTGGCCTAACTCCAGTGCCCTTGTCCCAATATACTGAGGTATGCAAGAAGCAATCTAGCAGAAATAATTCGATTACCTTTGAGATGCTCAAAGAGGGGCTTAGTGCCTTAGTGCTGCCGCAGCAATTGCTACACAAAATTGGGCCAGCACTAAACTCAAGCCGTCCCGTTCTTATCTATGGTCCCCCAGGTACAGGAAAAAGCTACCTTTGTCGAAATTTGAATCACACATTAGGTGACTCTGTGCTGATCCCCTATGCGATCTCCATCGGCAACGAGGTAATACAGGTATACGATCCCCAACTTCACCACCGAGTTGACAAAGAAGAGGTGGAGAACTCCTTAGATTTGGTTAAAGGCCATGATCCCCGCTGGATAAAATGTAAAAGGCCGTTACGAATTACTGGTGGCGAACTAACTGCTGAGATGTTGGAAGTTCAGTTTGATAGCCATAGCCGTACCTATATGGCGCCCATACAACTAAAAGCCAATAACGGTATCTTGTTATTAGATGATTTGGGTCGCCAGCGCATCAGTGCCAAGCAGCTTTTTAATCGTTGGATTATTCCGATGGAAGAGCGAAGAGATTTCTTAGCACTTCAATCCGGTGAACATTTTGAGATCCCATTTGAGCTAATTTTACTTTTCTCTACTAACCTAAATCCTAAAGAGTTAGTTGATGATGCCTTTTTAAGGCGACTTGGATACAAGATCCATTTTGATGCATTAGCAGAGCCCCTTTATCGGGAGATATGGTATCAAGAGTGCCGAGAGAAAGGGTTAAGTTGTAGCGAAGAGATGTATCAGCACCTTCTAGTGCATTATCACCAACTTCATCAAAAGCCTTTGATCCCATGCTACCCACGTGATCTGCTGGGGATTATGTCTGATCAAATTAGCTTTCTGGAGTTGGAACCGGAAGTCACTAAGGAACTGATGGCCGAAGCGTGGTCAATCTATTTTGTGTAAATGCTGCGCTAATTGAAGCCATTAGCGAAAGGAGCTTTTGATGAACAATAAAACCATTCTATTTGTACTGCTGTCACTCATATTTGGTGTCGCTGCAGTATTTCTGGCCCAAAATTGGCTCGAGTCAAACACCAAAGCCGCTACGCCCCAAGCAACGGTCAATGTTATCACGATGGCGACGGTTGCCCCGCTTGGCGCAATTTTAGAGCGTAAGAATCTAAAACTTACCCCTATGCCTAAGTCAACGGTTCCGGAAACGGCTATCAAGAGTTTTGCTGAAGCAGAAGGGATGGTTGTCAAACAAAACCTTTACGCCGGCGAAGTTCTGCGTAGTGAGCGGCTTACCAAAAAAGGTGAAGGCAGCACCCTTGCGAGTTTAATTACTCCGACAATGCGAGCTGTCACCATTAGGGTGAATGACGTTGTCGGTGTTGCTGGTTTTATTTTGCCAGGTAATCGCGTAGACATTTTGAACATGTTTAAAAGTGGCGGACGTCTCAGAACCGACGTTGTGTTAGCAAATGTTAAGATTTTGGCCATCGATCAACGCGCTTCAAGCGATGAAAACAAACCTAAAGTGGTAAGGGCAGTAACACTTGAGTTAACACTGGAGCAAGCCGAGGTGTTAATGATCGCTAGAGGAAGAGGTTCGTTACAATTAGCTTTGAGAAATCCTAATGATTCCACCACGGTTGAACTAGCCTTATTAGGAGATGAAGCTGAAAAGGTAGAAGTTAAGAAGAAGGAAGTTGAAGCGATTGCTCCCAAAAAAGCTGAGCCGGTAGTGGCTAAGGCCAAGGAACCAACGGACAAGTCGAAGGTATACCTGTTGAAAGGGATGAAAGAGCAGGTCATTAAAGTTAAAAACTAACGTTTAGTTGTTTTCATATACCCATGCATTGATTAAGGAGTGCACCATGCCACGTTCATTAACCAAGATGGTTACAATTGCATGCTGTTTTATCATTTTGTGCCTTTTGCTAGTCAATTTTTCAGCGAGTGCCGGTGGTCCCACTGGCACGGGTCTTGACGTAAAATTGATCCCGATTTTTAAGTCGCGGGTGCTGAATTTAACCAAGCCCGTACATCGAGTGTCTGTTGGTAACCCAGGAATTAGTGATATCAAGTTATTGCCAAATAACGAGCTGTACATTCTAGGTAAGAAATTGGGTAGCACTAATATTATGATCTGGGATGAAAATGAGCGTCTCGTTGAAGTCATTGATATAGAGGTAACCCATGATCTAAACGGGTTAAAGCAGCGACTACATGATTTTTTGCCGGGTGAAAAATTGGGTGTGCAAACATCCCAAGGCCAGCTGCTGATTAGTGGTCAGGCATCAAACCTACAGAAGATGAATACAGCCGTTGAATTAGCAGAGGCATATGCTAAAGCCGCATCGGTGTCTAAAGTGAATAGCACTGTACTGAATATGATGACCGTTGGCGGTGACCACCAAGTGATGCTGGAGGTGGTCATAGCTGAAGTTCAGCGAGAGATTGCTCGTCAGTTTGACTCTAAGTTCTTCGTATTTAATCAGGGTTCAGAACTCTCTGGCGGTATAGCCGGTGGTGGTGGCAGTTTTGCGCTCGATCCTGGCGCGGCGATTGATACCCGCGGTATATTTGCCCGATACTTAAACGATAACTTATTGATGAATTTCGCTCTTGATGTTGCCAAACAAAATGGTCTGGCAAAAGTGTTAGCAGAGCCCAATGTCACGGCGATGAGTGGCCAGTCGGCCGAGTTTTTATCTGGTGGTGAATTTCCTATTCCTGTGCCTGGTACCAATGGCTCTACAACCATTCAATATCGTGATTTTGGTGTTGGAGTGAGGTTTGTTCCTTCTGTTTTAGACTCAGGGCAGATCAATTTGAATCTTAATGTTTTGGTTAGTGAAGTCAGCAATGCAAATGCTGTGACGCTTTCCGGTGGTTCCAATACGGCGCTAGTTGTCCCTTCAATTGTTAAGAGAACAACGGCAACCACCGTTGAGCTGGCTGACGGTCAAACCATCGCCATAAGTGGACTTATTAGTGACACTTTAAGAGAAAATATAGATAAATTGCCTGGTTTTAGCGATATACCGGTTTTGGGTCAGCTCTTTACCAGTAAGAGCTTTAGAAGTGGCCAAAGTGAGTTGGTTATTCTTGTTACTCCTCGACTAGTCAGGCCATTCAATAAGGAACATCTGTCGCTCCCCACTGACGATTTTGTGCTACCAAATGATATGGAATTTTATCTTTTAGGCAAGATGTCCCATAAGAAAACAGCTGAAGAGATGCATGAAACACCTTATGAATCGATAGCGAATGATGCCAAGGTTGATGATAGTGGCACTCAACAAAAATATGGTCATTCATTATAACCTTGGAGAATTATTATGAGTATGGTTAAAGATAGAGTGAGTGGATGTATCAAGCTCTTTGTTTTGGCAACACCTTGTCTGCTCATTGGCTGTGCGGAGTTAAATGACTTCCCTATGGAGCAGAGTTATCAGCAAATGAAAAATATGCAGATTCTGGATCCCGGCGCTGCCGAGCGTAATGACGGTATTGTTGGTGAGTTAGAGGGCAATTATGGTGAAAAGGTAATGCAGGCTTATCGTGAGAGTAGTGAAGCACCAAAGTCTGCTAGAAAGAATGTTTCACTTAAAGAGATATAGTAACTGAAGGGCTGTTTAAATGATAAAGCGAGGCAGCTAGGTGTGTGTATGGGTAATAGCAATGATGTAGTTAGGCTTAGAGCCTTCCAAAAGCAACGTGGTGCGATATTAGTGATGTTTACCATTGGGCTATTGTCCCTGCTTGTGGTTGCCGCAATGGCTCTTGATGGTGGACATATGCTGCTGAGTAAAGGGCGGCTGCAAAATGCAGTTGATGCATCAGCGCTTCAAGCCGGAAAAGTGTTACAAGATGGAGGAACTCTGTTTCAAGCTAGACAGGCTGCAACCGAGTTCTTATTGGATAACTTACAGTATGCCGAGAATAGTGAACTACAGGGAGTGGTTAATTTATCTACTCCCGACTATGGGGCAAATCAAGTTACCGATAATCTGTTTATTGAATTTTCTGAGTGGCCCGATCCATTCATATCTACATCGGTAGAGGGCGCTGAGTATGTTCGTGTTCGCCTTGAAAATGTGGGGATGCAGAATTTTATCGCTCAAATCATCGATTTCAATAAGTCTATAAGAGCGTCTGCGGTCGCAGGGAAAAGTACCGATCTCGCCTGTATTGATCGTCTTGCACCTATAATGGTCTGTGCCAATGAAATGCCGGCAGACCCAGAAAATATCCCATCTGGCTTTGATTTCGGCTTCAAGCCCAAGCAACTGTATGTATTGAAAATAGCGGCTGGCGCGGCGCATACTTTGGGTCCTGGTAACTTTCAGCTTTTACGCCTTGATGGTGATCAAGGCGGTTCCGATGTTCGTGACGCTTTGGCTGGTGACTTCACTACTAGTTCATGCATAAGCGCTGGCGACGAGATCCCCACAGAGCCAGGGGGAACGACAGGGCCAGTTAGGCAAGGGTTAAACACAAGGTTTGACCTAAGTAAGGGGGGAGGTATAAAGGAGGAAGATGGTTTTCTACGGGATGAGAACAACTGCCAAGGAGAGTCAATAGAGTTTGATGATGATGGGAATATTGTGATCATGCGAGATGAAGAAGGCGAGCCTATTTTAACTTCTATAGATGATGGAGAGACGACTATACCAGCTAGAGATAATGAGGATGGCTCTACTAGTCCAATTCGTTATTACACACATGCTGAATACTTAGCGGGTGCTAATTGTCCCAGTACTGGTATTAACGGGGATATCTTAACTGGTTCGGATTTGTCTGAGGAAAATCGTCGGATGTTACCCATCGTTATTGGTGAGTGTGACGGTGAAACAAATGGTGCTAATACTATTACTGTGTTGGGGACAGGTTGTTTCTTCCTGACCCAAGATGTCCCTAAACAGGGAAGTGATGCGTATGTGGTTGGAGAGTTCTTAACAATATGCGGCTCTAGTGGCATTCCATCGTTGGATCCTGACTTTCAAAGCAATAACTCCACTATTGTTCTATATCCCGATTTAGATAGTCCGGATTCCTAGGATTTCGCTATGAATATGTCTAAACAACAAGGAGTCGCTGCAGTCGAATTCACTATAATGTTACCTATACTGTTGCTGCTCATATTGACCACAGCTGAACTTGGGCGGGCAATATATCAATACAGTAATTTAACCCGAATGGTTAGGGATGCAGGCCGGCATCTCTCAAATTCTGCAGGAGATAGCCTATCAGGGCTAGATGGTAGCTTTTTGGGCGGTTGTGGTGATGACAGTGATTGTAACGCATCTTGTAATAACTGTGTCGCAGAAGCGAAAGCGTTACTTGTTTACGGAAAGGTAGGGGGAAGCACCCCGTTACTAGCTGGTTTGAGTCCTAGTGATATAGATGTTTCTGGTGATCCGGCTACTGACATAGTCACTATATCGGTAACGTACGACTGGCAGCCAATGTTTGGCGAGCGAATTGGTGGGCTCGGGTTTGGTGAAGGAATTGATTTGGGTTTCCCTTTTGTTGTTTCCTATTCGGTGAGAACGGGGTTATGACAAAGCAGAAAGGAGTTTACTCTGTCGAGTTTGCCATTGTTGGTGGTCTGTTTTTAATGTTGTTATTTGCCATCATTGAGATTGGCAGGCTGATGTATACCTATAATGTACTCCATGAAGCATCAAGGAGAGCAGCGAGAATTGCCGTGGTTTGCCGAATTAATGATGCTGACTTGCAAAATATGGCTCTTTTCGATGGAGTTGATTTGGTTCCAAATTTGGCTGGTACTAATTTGATTATCAGTTATGTCGACAGCTCTGGAGCAGATACAACTGGCGTTGGTATCGCTATGGTTAGAGCCGACATTGTGAATTATCAACATCAATTCCTCATTCCTGGCTTTGATAGAATTATCGACTCACCGACCTTTACTACGTCATTACCCAGAGAGAGTTTTGGTGTCTATAACCCTGGTACAAGTGGTAAATCTGGATTAATAGATTGCAATTAATTTTCCATTTCTGAAATCCTTACTATAGTAAATACAAGGACTTTTTATATTTGAGAGGGAAATCTGAATGGATAAACCACTGGAGCTTCTAGTGACTAATGATAAAGAGGGAGGGGCGAGAAGAGGGACTCATTCTAACGGGCCCTCGGTGGTTGCATCTTCGGAAAATGCCCCCAAAAGGTATTGTACAAACCTGTCTTATCCGGTTCATGCACTGGTGATTAATAGCCTGAACCTCCCACTCAGAGAGTTAGAAGCCAAACTCGATGAGTGTCTTAACCTGTCATGGCACGAAGTAAGAAGTTTCAATACTTACTCCAGCAGAAGTGCTAGGCCATACAACCTCATTTTGTTGGTTTTACCCAATGATGAAGCCGGTGCTATTCAGGCGCTACAATCTGCAGCGAGCTATGGAGTTGATACGATCATACTTGGGCAAGACTCCCCCCCAAATGTGCTTAGACTGGCCTTTCAACAGGGAGTTAGCGACTTTATTACCTTAGAGCAGGCCAGTGAGGTTTTATTACCCTCAATCGAGAAGATTGCTCATAAATTAGCGGAAAATGCTGATCTTGCTCCGGTCCTCGCTGTCGTTAATGGCAAGGGAGGGTCTGGAGCCAGTTTTATCGCATCCAGCGTTGCGATGATTGCATCGGTGAGAGGTGAGGGTGAGGTCGCTCTGCTTGATACCGATCTTGTTCAAGGGACACTTGCTCATATGCTCGGAGTAGAGCCTCGCTACTTTATTACCGAAGCGATTGGGGAGTTAGACTCACTAGATGAAGTCGCTTTGAAGGGGGCGATGACTAATAAGGGTCATCTACATCTTTTAGCATCTGAACCTTTTGCGGTGCTTAATGCAACGGAAAGCATAGATCTCCGTCTGGCCAACGATCTGCTACTGAAGTGCCGACAATATTACGATCAAGTGATTATCGATCTGTCGCGGGGACCTGAAACTTGGAACGCAGATATGCTCACCAATGCTGATATATTACTGGTCATGCAACAAAATGTAATGAGTATTAGAGAAACTAAAGCGGTAATTCATCAGTTGGTTAACTTCATGGGGATTGACCCTTCGCACATTCATGTTCTAGTCAATCGCTACCAAAAGAACAGTACTGAGATAAGCATAAAAGATATTAAGTCCACAACGGGAGTCGATTCAATCTTAGTTGTAGCCAATGATTTTAAACTTGCTAGTCAATGTATAGATCTGGGTACGCCTATTACACAAGTCGCGAAGCGAGAGCAGATGTATACCGATTTAGCTAAGGTGGTTGAGAAGTTTTTTCCAAACATAAGTGGTGATCAGCATAAGCAAAAAGGCTTTTTTAGCCGCCTGTTAGGGAATTAATAATGAATAACTTATCTCAGGGCGCGAACGAATTTAAGACTCTCAGTCAAGAGGAACAGCAACTTAAGGAGCAGCTTTATAATAAGCTCCTCAATGTGATGGATCTGTCACTTATAGAGACAATATCTAAGGATCGGGCACGGGCTCAAATAACAGAAATAAGTGAACAGCTAATTAACGAGCTCCACATGCCTATTAACCTTTCTGCTCGGCAAAGGCTAATTAAGCTCATTATTGATGAAGTTTTGGGTTTAGGGCCGCTTGAAACACTGTTAGCTGATCCCAGTATCTCTGACATTTTGGTTAACTCCTACGACAGAATCTATGTTGAACGTAGGGGTAAGTTGCAGCAGGTGATGATTAATTTCCACAGTAATGCTCACCTGTTGAATATTATTGATCGTATCGTTTCAACTGTTGGTCGAAGAATTGATGAATCATCCCCCATGGTTGACGCCCGACTAGAGGACGGTTCCCGTGTCAATGCTATTATTCCGCCGCTGGCTTTAGATGGCCCGGCGTTATCCATACGACGCTTTGCGGTAGATAAGTTAAATGCCCAGCAGTTGATTGATATCGGCTCGATCACCTTACCTATGATTGAACTGCTTAAGGGCGCGGTTAAGGGAAAATTGAATATACTGGTGTCCGGCGGTACCGGTAGTGGTAAAACAACCCTACTCAACATGCTATCGGGCTACATTCCCGAGGATGAAAGAATCGTTACCATTGAGGATTCCGCAGAGCTGCAACTGCAACAACCCCATACAGTTAGACTCGAAACGAGACCGGCGAATATCGAAGGAAAAGGGGAAGTTAACCAACGAGATTTAGTTAAGAACTGCCTTCGTATGCGGCCGGATCGAATTGTCATTGGTGAGGTTCGTGGTGGCGAAGCATTAGATATGTTAACTGCGATGAATACCGGTCATGAAGGTTCACTTACAACGCTTCATGCCAACAGTCCTAGAGATGCGCTTGGGCGACTGGAGTACATGGTTTGCATGGCTGGATTTGATATGCCTGTGAGCAATATTCGAACCCAAATTGCCTCGGCAATTGATCTAGTTGTTCAGTTAGAGCGATTGGAAGATGGTGGGCGTAAAATAACCAGCATTCAAGAGATAAATGGTATGGAAGGTGATGTGATTACCATGTCTGAACTATTTCATTTTGTACGAGAAGGGCGAGATCAAAATGGCGATATAGTGGGTCAATTTGGGTCTACTGGTGTGATACCTGTATTCCACAGCAAGCTCAAACAGCATGGAATCGACCTGCCATTCGAGCTATTCAATAGCCGAGATCCATTCGCTGATTTTTAAGGGGTACATAGATGTTTTCAAATGAGATGATCTTTTTTGGCCTTATTTTTATAGCCGTTATTCTTCTTTCGCAAGCGCTATTTCTGCCGGTATATAGCCCCCAGCGGGCGAATACTGCCTTGGTAAGAAAGCGGTTGAAAAAGATGAGTGAGAAGGTGGATGATTCTGTCTATGAGACCTCTCTTCTGAGAAAAAGTAAATTAAAAAAATTAGGCCCCATAGGACGAGCCTTAGAAAAAATCGAATTCATTGAGAACCTAAGTTACCGATTAGAGTTGGCAGACTACAAGATTATGGGGCATCAGTTTTTCGGACTATCACTGATTACCGCGTTACTGACGGCGGTAGTTGGATGGCTGATCTTCCGAGATCCTTATATCGCGGCGGTGATCTTTGTGATTACCATTATCCTATTTAGGTTTAAGCTCAGTAGAGACATCAATAAGCGAATGGACCTTATAGAGGCCGCATTTCCTGATGCTCTGGATGTGATTCGTAGAGCTCTGCAAGCTGGTTATTCATTTGCCGATGCAATAAAGTTGGCGACAGAGGAACTTGAGGGGCCTATCGCCAAAGAGTTTGGGCTGATGTTCGCCAATATTAACTATTCAAAAGATACTAAAAGAGCATTACTTGGGTTTATTGAACGTGTCCCTAGTGTATCAGCGATGGCGTTCGCAAGTGCGGTAATGGTTCAGAAGGAGACCGGTGGTAATTTAGCGGAAAACATAAATAGTTTAGCTAGAGTTATCCGGGAAAGGTTTTCCTTTCGAAGAAGGGTTAAAACCCTTTCGGCAGAGGGTCGGCTGTCGGCTTGGATTCTCATCCTACTGCCATTTGTACTCTTTGCCGTCATCTATCTGCAAACACCTTCATATGTGGGGGAATTAACCGGTACTAAGGATGGACGTCAACTGTTGCTATGGGGAGCTATCGGAATGGTCATCGGTGGCTGGTGGATCAGTAAAATCATTCGGATTGATATCTAATTATGGACTATTTAATTGGTTTACTGGGTGAATTATTTGATGATCCCGATCATGTAAAGTGGGCACTCTATGGCGTTGCAGCCATTGCAGGGATCACTTTTGCTGTGGCGATCTCATTCTTGATAACCGGGATCTACTCTCCTTTACGAAGGAAGTTAAGAGGGATTAATGATGAGACTGATCCAATAGGAGGGCTCTCGTCAGAGGTAGGTTCGACAATTGAGCATGGGTTAAGTCAAGTTTCTCAAAAATCTCCTTTTAACTTTACAAATGACCATAGCCGCAGATTGCTTATTCACGCAGGCTTTCATAATGAAAATGCGATGGCGGTGTTCAGTGCGGCTAGGCTTATCCTATTTTTGGTTGCAGCTGGAAGCTCCGTATTGATATTAAGCATGTTTCCTAAATTGTCGACGATGGTGAGCATTTATGTGGTCGCGCTGCTGGTCGGTGGCGCTTACCTGTTACCCTCTATCATATTAGATAATTTGGCAGATAAGAGAATGAGACGCCTCAGGAGGGGCTTTCCCGATGCTCTGGACCTTCTGGTGGTGTGTTGTGAAGCGGGGTTAGGGTTAATGGCCGCGATGCAGCGTGTAGCACGAGAGTTGTCAATCAGTCACCAAGAGCTGGCAAGTGAATTGGATCTGGTTTGCAGTAAGGTCAGAGCGGGATTAACCATTAAGGATGCGTTACGAGAGTTTACAGAAAGAACGGGCCTTGAGGATGTTAAGGGCTTGAACTCAGCCATTTCGCAAAGTATACGGCTTGGTACCGGTATCGCTGAAACCTTGAGGGTTTTTTCTGATGAATACCGAGATAAACGTCTGCAAGAGGCGGAAGAGCTGGCCGCTAAAGTGGCAGTCAAAATGATTTTCCCCATGATGATGTGTATCTGGCCATCGTTTTTCATCGTCGCTGTCGGCCCCGCTGTTTTGAAGGTGATGAAGGTATGGGGGCAAGCTTTTTAACAGTTAAAAATGATAAAAATTAGATAAATTGGAAATTTGGGGGGCTTAATGATTAAGCAATATAAGTTACTAGATATAAAGGCTTTGAGCAGGTTCGGTTTGGTTTTATTACCTCTACTAATGGTGGCATGTACAGCTGTTCCCAAGGAAGAGCCTGAATTGATCGATAATACGCCACCTACGAGACAGGATCTCTATGATGGTAGCGCTATGCATACCGTTACCACCGGAAATCCTCCTAAGGATGAAGCTGATGCGCTGAGCAGAGCAAAACATGAGGAGCAGATAGGTAATCTGGATCAAGCACTCTATCTCTATGTTCAGTCTTTAGACTTTAATGCGAACAATGCACAAACCTTATATAACATCGCACGTATTAATAGCATCAAAGGCAACATTCAACTGGCATACTTGACCTATAACGAATCATTAGCCATCGATCCCGAAATGATGATGTCCCACGCGGGCCTCGGCTTGATTAATATGGACAAGCGTCAACATGCTCAAGCTAGGTTTCATCTGGAAAAAGCGGTGAGTTTAGACCAAAAGCGCTTTAATCCTGCTGTAGAAAATTTAGGAGAGACTTTCTATTCATTAGATACTGACTCTCCAATTCGTATCTATAATGCGTTAGCGATTTTAGATGATCTAGAGAACGAACATGAGCGGGCGAGGCGGCTCTATCGACTGGCGTTGGACAGGGAGCCTCATTCGGCATTGATCATTACTAACCTTGGGTACTCATATTATTTGAGTGGTAATTTTACTCTGGCAGAGAGGTACCTTAAGCAAGCGATACAAGAAGACCCCAATTTTGACAGAAGCTGGACGAATCTTGGATTAGTTTATGTGAGAAAGGGTCTGTATGCGCGAGCACTTTCGACATTGGAACATACTATGGAGCCGGCAGATGCTCTGAATGATTTAGGTTTCTTTTTAATGTTGGAAGGGCAATATGAACAAGCGATTAATCTTTTCCAGCGAGCAATTGATGAATCACCAAGCTATTTCGAACAGGCACAAAAGAACCTAAAGCGAGCTTCGCTAGAGTATGCCAGCCAAAAAGCGAATTAGCTGAAATTGAGACCAAAAAAAACGCCCTGCAGGGCGTTTTTTTTGTTAGTCGAGTTGCGACTTAGAAATTTGCCGATTTTGGCGCTCGTGGGAATGGGATCACGTCACGGATGTTAGAAACACCAGTAACATATGAAACCAAACGCTCGAAACCCAGACCAAAACCAGAATGCGGAACCGTACCGTAGCGACGCATATCACGGTACCACCAGTAGTCTTCTTTACTCAGACCCATCTCTTCGAGACGTGCATCGAGTACATCCAGGCGCTCTTCACGCTGAGCTCCACCGATGATCTCACCTATGCCGGGTGCGAGTACATCCATCGCGGCAACAGTTTTACCATCTTCATTGAGGCGCATGTAGAATGCCTTGATATCTTTCGGATAGTTCTTAACTACTACCGGAGCCTTGAAGTGTTCCTCAGCCAGGTATCTCTCATGCTCGGATTGCAGATCGATTCCCCACTCAACCGGGTATTCAAACTTTTTACCGCAGCTCTTAAGGATCTCTACCGCGTCGGTATAGTCGACTTGAGCAAAATCACTGCTGACAAACGACTCAAGACGATCGATTACAGATTTATCGACTCGTTGAGCGAAAAACTCAAGGTCATCACGGCGCTCTTCGAGTACGGCATTGAAACAGAACTTGAGCATCTGTTCGGCCAGACCAGCGACATCATCAAGATCGGCAAATGCAACTTCCGGCTCAACCATCCAGAACTCAGCTAAGTGACGACTGGTGTTTGAGTTTTCTGCGCGGAAGGTAGGGCCGAAAGTATAAACCTTAGACAGTGCACTCGCGTAGGTTTCTGCGTTCAACTGACCCGAAACAGTCAAGAAAGATTCTTTACCGAAGAAGTCTTCGCTGTAATCGACTTTACCTTCGTCGTTACGGGGAAGGTTTTCCATATCCAGAGTCGACACACGGAACATCTCACCCGCGCCTTCTGCATCTGATGCTGTGATGAGCGGTGTTGATACCCAGATGAAACCTTGCTCATGATAGAAGCGATGAATAGCCTGAGATAAACTGTTACGTACTCGAGCCACTGCACCTATGATATTGGTACGTGGGCGCAGGTGAGCCAACTCTCTCAAGTGCTCAATAGAGTGACGTTTAGCCGCCATAGGATAGGTTTCAGGATCGTCAACCCAACCTGCAACTTCAATACTCGCGACCTGTAGCTCAAAAGATTGCCCCTTACCAGGAGAGTCAACAACTTCACCTGTCATAACGACAGAGCAACCTGCAGTTAGCTTTAAGATTTCGTCATTATAATTTTCTAAGCTATTAGGCACTACACCCTGAATAGGGTCAAAGCAGGAACCATCATAAACGGCAAGAAAAGAGATGCCGGCCTTGGAATCTCGGCGAGATCTTACCCAACCGCGAACGGTTACTTGCGAACCGATCGCAAATTCACCTTTAAATACAGAAGCGACAGATGTAATGCTCATTGTTGCTTAGTTCTCCAACGAAACGTTTTATAAAAAAATTTGGACGTTCATATTACCCTGCTGGCGGCTTTTCTCAAGTGGAAAAGGGGATAATCATGCTATGAAAGTTAAATTAACGGTGATTCTTTTGCATATGTTCGAATTTTATCCCCGATGAACAGAATTATTGATTTATAAAGCTGGTTAAACGGTGGTGGTTCATCTATGGAGTTGGTTGGGAAAAGTGTTTTTATGTCTGTGTTTATCCAACTCTTGTTATTTATCACATTAGTTTAGGCTTATAGCGCGGGGAGAATAAAACGGATAGTAATAAGTAACTGAAAATCACGGTCATAATACAATATGATGTTGCTTAAAAAATGTTATATTTAAAGTATATCTGGTGGATCACAGGAGAGACTAATTGAAGAAAGTTAAAATATTTCAGTTTTTGCTGGCGTCTCTTTCCATTACCGGCTGGTCACTAGCCGTATATGCTTTACTGCTTTTCGATAAGGCCAGGCCAGATCGCGCCATAGGCTACTTTCTCAGCAAGGGGGCATCAGTTCGCTTCGATTGGGATCCGACTCAGACGGTCCAGCTCGAATATGTCATCTGGGTATGTGCTGCTATCAGTTTTATCAGCATGATTTTTAATTATTACACCGCTCACCATAGCAGAATGGGCTATTGGTTTAATATTCCCTTGCTTCTTCTTAGCTCCGTTGCGGCGGGCTTGTACCTGCAGTTCTTTGTTTGAGTTCAGAAATTGGCAACTCCCCTGTAAGCTGAAGTAACCATATTCAGAGCCGCTATTAACTTAATTGTTTACACAAGTGCTCGATGATTGCGGCAGTAGCGCCCCAAATAACATGCTGCTTATATGGGATAAAGTAGACAGGGTATTCGATGCCATGACGGCGGTAGAGATATTCTTTTCTGTTTGCAGTGTTTAATAGGAATGTCAGTGGGATCGTAAAATAATCAGCAACTTCACCCGGGTCGAGCATAGGTACAAAATCATTTTTTACTATGCCAAAGACAGGTGTGATCTCAAAACCGGTAAACGTCTTATATTTAGGGTATTGTCCCAGCACTTCTACATTTGATATCGGTAGTGCAATCTCCTCTTCGGCTTCTCTTAAGGCTGTGGCTATGTGGCTGCTGTCACTATTTTCCACTTTACCACCCGGAAAACTGATTTGACCCGGATGATGCCTCAGATGGCTGGGCCTCTGCGTCAGAATGAGGTGAGTTTCATTTTTGACCTGAGTGAAAGCGATAAGAACGGCTGCAGGCTGAAGCTTACTGGAAATCAGGGGGCTCTTAAGGTTAGTAAGAGGTTGAAGGTTATACCTTATCCTCAACTCTATTAAGTTCATATGCCCCCCGTAATTAATCAAACAGTTAATATTTTCTCATACAAGTTCAGGTAATTTTAAGAGTCCACATTTTCGAGGACTGGAAGTATCCTACTGACCTTATCGAAGGTTTCCTGATATTCATCATCAGCCTTGGAGTCGGCGACAATACCGCCGCCAGCCCAGCAGTATAGGTTATTGGCTTCTGCGACTAATGTGCGGATGGTAATGCTGGTGTCCATCTGTCCATCTTGGCTTATATAGCCAATAGAACCACAATATAGGCTACGCCTCGAGGGTTCAAGTTCTTCGATGATCTGCATTGCACGGATCTTTGGGGCGCCGGTAATAGACCCGCCGGGAAAAGCGGCTTTTAACAGATCGCTTGCTTGATATTTGCTGTGCAACTCTGCAGTTACCGTACTGACTAAGTGATGGACGGCTGGAAAACTGTCAATTTCGAAAAGGTGAGGTACTTTTACAGAGCCTGGTTTTGCTACTTTTCCTATGTCATTTCGTAGTAGATCGACAATCATTAAGTTTTCGGCGCGATCTTTTTCTGACTCAGCGAGTTCGACTGCAGAGGACCTGTCTGCTTTTACATTTTCAAATCGGGGCCGTGTTCCTTTGATGGGTTTTGTTTGTACTTGACCATCACGAAGCTGAATAAAACGTTCCGGTGAGATAGACAATATTGCCGCATCATCTAATCGGATAAATGCCGAGAAGGGCGCTCTGTTTGTCTCACGCAGTTTGAGGTAGGCCCGCCATTCGTCACCTCGATAGCTTGCCGTAAAACGTTGGGTTAAATTAATCTGATAACAATCGCCGCTTTTTAGGTAGGTTTGAATTTTATCAAATTTTTCAACGTATTCAGTTTTAGTTATCTGATTGTCCCATCGGCTGGTTAGGGAGAAGTCACCGATAACAGATTTGGATTCAGTGCAAAGCAGAGTATTTAACTGAACCAGAGTCGACTCGAGAGCTGCCTCCCCATGATAATGGGCCAGAGTCCAGCAAGCTCTTAAGCGATCGAAGACAAGTGCCCAGGGATATAAGCCTACATTCATCTCTGGCAGTAAAATATCTCTGGCTGCTATCGCGGGCAGGTGTTCAATTTGGCGGCCTAAATCGTAACTGAAGCTGCCTACTGCGCCACCACTAAAGGGTAATGCGCTCGGGTACTGATGAGGGAAATAGTGCTTTATCGTTTCATTAAGAAGCTTGAAGGGGTCACCATTGTGAACTTTACTATCAACCACTCTACTGTTTCGTAGATGATTCACCTTGCTCGATTGCCCATCGGTTACAATCGTTGCGATAGGATCGCACACTATGATGTCGAATTTTGCATCCTGATGCTGTGCATCTGCCGAGTCCAGTAACATGGCCCAAGGCTTGTCAGAGAGCCTGGAGAACAGCTCTGTGGTGGTGTATTTCCAATTCAGATGCCTGATAGCAAGTTGCTGTGGCGTCGAAAAACTCATCGATTAACCTTATCTAAAATGTGATATTCCCCTAAAAGTCGCGAAAGAGTATCATATCCATATGCTGGGATTAATAAAAAGAAACACGCAAGCCATACAAGGCAATGACGTGATACATTCTCTGCAGGTCGGGGGAGTGTATGAAATGCCCAAGCCGGAATTTATAAAAACAAATACGCAAGCCAAAATGGCTAATGGAGCGCACCCTAATGTCAGTTGAAAAGGAAGTGTCTGTGAGTAAAGAAGTCATCATAAAGCAAGCCGATCTCATTGAGAGCGTTGCCGATTCCCTACAATATATCTCATATTATCACACCAAAGATTTTGTCGATGCTATGGCTGAAGCCTATGACAGAGAAGAGAGTGCTGCCGCGAAAGATGCGATCGCCCAGATCTTAATAAACTCTCGTATGTCGGCAGAGGGAAAGCGTCCTTTGTGTCAGGATACCGGCATCGTCACCTGCTTTGTTAAAGTGGGCATGGGAGTTAAGTGGGATAAAACAGATATGACGGTTCAGCAGATGGTTGACGAAGGCGTCAGACGTGCATACCAGAACCCGGATAACCCATTAAGAGCCTCAATCGTTTCAGATCCAGCCGGTAGTCGTAAGAATACCAAAGATAACACCCCATCAGTGGTTCATATTGATATGGTGCCCGGGGATCATATTGAGGTCGCAATCGCGGCTAAGGGCGGTGGGTCGGAGAATAAATCTAAGATGGCGATGCTCAATCCTTCAGATGATGTTGCCGCATGGGTTGAGAAGACATTGCCGACGATGGGAGCAGGTTGGTGCCCACCGGGAATGCTCGGTATAGGCATCGGCGGCACGGCTGAGAAAGCTGCGGTACTCGCCAAAGAGTCACTAATGGATCCCGTAGACATTCATGAACTACAGGCAAAGGGTGCTGAAACAGCCGAAGAGAAATTGCGTCTGGATATCTTCGAGCGCTCTAATAAACTGGGTATCGGCGCTCAGGGCCTCGGCGGGCTGACCACGGTTCTGGATGTAAAGATTAAATCGGTACCGACACACGCAGCTTCTAAACCTGTGGTGATGATCCCGAACTGCGCCGCCACACGGCATGTTCATTTTCACTTAGATGGAACGGGACCTGCTGTATTAACGCCACCATCGTTAGAAGATTGGCCTGTGATCACCCGTGAAGCTGGCGAAAATACTCACCATGTTGATCTAAACACTGTGACACAAGCCGATATTGAAAAGTGGAAGAGTGGTGATACCCTGCTACTTAACGGCAAGATGTTGACCGGTCGTGACGCTGCCCACAAACGTATTCAAACACTGATTGAAAGCGGTGAAGGTCTGCCTGAAGGCGTCGACTTCACGGGTAAGTTTATCTATTACGTGGGCCCCGTCGACCCGGTTGGCGATGAGGTGGTGGGTCCGGCAGGTCCAACTACTGCGACACGTATGGATAAGTTTACCGATCTGATGCTGGAGAAAACCGGTTTGATGGGGATGATTGGTAAAGCCGAGCGTGGACCGGCAACCGTTGCTTCTATCAAGAAGAACAAAGCCGTGTACCTGATGGCAGTAGGTGGTGCCGCCTATCTGGTGTCCAAAGCGATTAAAACCTCCCGAGTTGTCGCATTTGCCGATCTGGGCATGGAAGCAATCTATGAGTTTGATGTCAAAGATATGCCGGTCACTGTGGCGGTAGACTCCAATGGAGTTAATGCCCATGAGACCGGTCCGGCTATCTGGAAACTCAAACTCAGTTAACACACTCTGTTTTTGATCACCTCATGAGACCGATAATAAGGCTTAGGCATCTTGCCTAAGCCTTATTATTTGGGTAGTGTTCTCCACCAAGATAAAATCTTAGACTTGCATGGCGAGGTATCACTAAGTGATACTCTCCGAGCGAGAGATAGGGATATCGAACTGGCATTTAAACATGGAGGTTGTTTGCTGGAGATAACCATTTTATTTATTCTTGATGTCGCTTGGCTATATAAGCTAGTAGTGATTTGCTTAGGTGCAGTCGCTTATAAATCAAACATGAATCAACAAAGACGATAATAACAATGAAAAAAACTGCAATCATACTCGCCATCGCGAGTGCCGGGCTTTCAATGTCGGCTCAGGCCGCTAATCCCGAGCCTTTCACGGTACAACACTTAGTTAAAATCAATAAGCTTCATTCGCCCGCATTATCTAATGATGGCAGTAAAATTGTTTATGCTGTCAAAAAATTTGATGCAAGTGGTGAGGCCAGTTCAGATCTCTATATTAAAGATCTGTCTCAAACTGACAGTGAAGCGAAGCAGCTCACTTCTGCCGCGGGGACTGAGCATAGTGTTGCTTTTGCTGCAGACGACCAATCCATCTATTTTCTCGCCAGCCGCAATGGTTCCAGTCAACTGTATAAGTTGTCTTTAACTGGCGGAGAAGCGTTTCAGGTCTCTGACTTCCCGCTCGATGTAGAAGGTTTCAAGCTGTCTCAAGATGGCACACAAGTCGCAATGAACATGCGCGTTTTTCCTGACTGTAAAGATCTGCAATGTTCTGAGGATAAGTTTACCGCCGAACAGGAGCGTAAATCGACAGGACGTGAATACAAGCAGCTTATGGTCAGGCATTGGGATACTTGGAGTGATCACTCCAGAAGCCACCTGTTTGTCGCTAAGCTCAATGGTGAAATGATAACGAGTGCAGTTGATGTCACCGCCGGTTTAGATACAGAAACACCACCAAAACCCTTCTCGGCTATGGAAGAGGTGACCTTCTCACCTGATGGTAAGCACCTTGTTTACAGCGCTAAGGCGCCGGGCAAAGATCAAGCCTGGATCACTAACTATGACTTGTGGCAAGTTCCGGTAACCGGCGGCGACGCGGTGAACCTTACCGAAGACAATAAAGCCTGGGATGCCAACCCGACTTTCTCTGCAGATGGCCGTTACCTGGCTTATCTTGCTATGACCAAGCCTGGTTTCGAGGCCGACAGATACCGCATTATGTTACGCGATACGGTAACAGGCCAGGAGAAAGAGGTTGCTCCGTTATGGGATAGAAGCGCAAGTTCACTCACCTTCGGTAAAGATAACCGCACACTCTATGTCACGGCTCAGGATGTCGGACAGGTTACCGTATTCGAAGTTAATACCCAATTTGGTGATGTGAAAACGGTTTACAATGATGGAAGTAATAGTGTCGTTGGTGTGACTAACGACAAGATTATTATTAAGCACAAATCGTTAGTTCAACCGGGCGATCTCTACTCGATGAACCTAGATGGCCAGGGGATTAAGCAACTGACCCAGGTAAACCGCGAAAAACTAGCCGAGATCAAGTTTGGTGAGTTCGAGCAGTTTAGCTTCAAGGGCTGGAACAACGAAGAGGTGCATGGTTACTGGATCAAGCCTTCCGACTACAAAGCCGGACAGAAGTATCCTATAGCATTTCTGGTTCACGGTGGTCCACAAGGCTCATTTGGTAACTCATTCAGCAGCCGCTGGAACGCTCAGCTGTGGGCAGGTGCGGGTTACGGTGTAGTCATGATCGACTTCCATGGGTCAACGGGTTACGGTCAGGACTTTACCGACTCGATCTCACAGGATTGGGGTGGCAAGCCCCTCGAAGATCTTCAGAAAGGTTTAGCTGCCGTCACTAAACAGCAAAAATGGCTGGATGAGACTCGTACTTGTGCCTTGGGTGGTTCATACGGTGGTTATATGATGAACTGGATCCAGGGCAACTGGAGTGATGGCTTCAACTGTCTGGTTAACCATGCCGGTTTGTTCGATATGCGCTCTATGTACTATGTGACAGAAGAGCTATGGTTCCCAGAATATGAGTTCGGTGGGACCTATCAGGACAACAAGGAGCTGTACGAGAAGTTTAATCCGGTTAACTACACAGAGAACTGGAAAACGCCAATGTTGGTTATTCATGGTGAAAAAGACTTCCGTGTTCCTTATGGCCAGGGTTTAGCCGCGTACAGCTTTATGCAACGTAAAGGGATCCCATCCGAGTTGCTTATCTATCCTGAAGAGAACCATTGGATCCTCAATCCCGATAACCTTGAGCAATGGTATGCCAATGTACTTGGCTGGATGGATCGTTGGACTGAAAAGAAATAAGCGTTCAAGCTTGAAATAACATAGACTTAGTCACTGAGGCCAGAATGTTTATTCTGGCCTTTTTTATTGTTAGAGCTTAAGTTGATCGTAGAACATCAGCGAACTGAGTCAGGCCTTTGCATAAACTTTAGTGTGGTGTGTACCGGCTGACAGCAGACAAGGATAGAAAATGCGCTTGATCCAGCTTTTCAAAAAGGAGTTGTCCCACGAAGCCCGTATCTGGGTGCGTGACGAACTTGTATCTGAGCAGCAGGCCAATACGATATTGGCTCGCTACGGCACAAGTCTCAGCGATGATACTGATAAGAACTCTTTCGGTTATTACCTGCTGATGTCATTGGGAGTCTTGTTTATCGGCTTAGCGCTGATACTGATCGTTTCACACAACTGGGATGAGATCCCAAGCAGTATCCGTACGGGAAGCTTACTGCTATTGACGCTGGTGACTAACGCTGTCGGTATCAATCTGTTTCTATCACAACGGACCAGGGCTGGCATCATCTGGTTACTCTTTGGCGGCATGAGTTATGGCGCCAGTATCATGCTCATCGCGCAGATCTATCACCTGGGAGAGCATTTCCCCGATGGCATATTCTGGTGGGCATTGGGTATTTTGCCCTTGGTGGTGTTTACTCAGAGTCGATTACTGGCGTTATTATCCTTGGGCCTGGCCAGTATCTGGTTAGTGGTCGAATCTGGGGAAGGCTTTTTCCCGACGCTTTATCCGATTTTTATCTTAGTAGCACTTTGGTTAACCCTGTTTCATGCGCGTTCCCGTTTGCTGTTTCTCGCCTGTATTGTGGGGTTGCTTGTATGGATAAATTTAGGGCTGGCATGGGTTATGGGCAGTGGCTATCATTTCGATCCCTTTGCCGAGCAGTTTCCATTTTCATTAGGCCTGGCGCTTTTGATCAATGGAGCCGCCTGGTGGCTCATGCGCGCCGAAAAGAGTGATTGGCGTGAGTATGGTTTGGTATTACACATCTGGCTACTCAGGGCAGCCATTGTTACCTTATTAGTATTAAGCTTCGAAGGTGTTTGGGAAGAGTATTCAAGTGACCGGAATTGGTTATCTGTGATAAGTGTTATCTTCATTATCGTGTCGGGGATAGTTGCTTTTAGGCTCTCCCGTGCAAGTGGTCGATATGCTTCATTACCTGTATTGATGCTTACCGGCTATCTGGCGTTTTCATTTACTCTGGTAAACAGTTTCAGCCATATGGAATTTATCGCAGCCATTGCTACCAACTTGATGCTTCTCTTTATGGGGATCCTCTTGATAAGAAGAGGGATAGACCAGTCCGAAACTCACTATTTCTATACCGGTATTGTGGTCCTGTTACTGACAGCATTTATTCGCTATTTCGATCTCATTGGTGACTATATTGGTGGAGCGCTGCTGTTTCTCGTTGCGGCGGGGATCCTGATGGCCGCCGCAAAATACTGGAAGCATCATGTTTCCCTTATCGCTTTAAAGCAGGGAGAAGATAGAGAGTGAATACCATGACAATTCCTGATTGGCTGCATAAGAAGCCCGGTAAGCGAACGATACAGATAGGGCTTATTTTAACCCTTTGTTTTCAAATGGCTGTTTTGAGTGTCGAATACCTGGGCTCCGTTTTGCCCATATGGACAGGGGAAGAGATTATCCTTAAGACTGAACCCGTTGACCCACGTAGTCTGTTCAGGGGCAACTTTGTGCGTTTAAATTATGAGATCAACCGCATTCCCACAGAGCCCCATACAGAGTTTAAAATTGCTAGTGTGGTCTATGTTAGCTTGGTGGAGAGCAAAGGTATTTGGCAGTTCGATACTCTTAATGCAGCTAAGCCACATCAGGGGACCTATATTCGCGGCAGGGTACGCAGAAGCGACTCTGATACTGTTCAGGTTGAATATGGCATTGAGGCATTTTTTATGCCCAGGGAGAAAGCCTTGAAAGTCCAAAATGAGATGGGCGGCCAGGCACAGGTTCGGGTATTTGTCGCCCCTAACGGTAAGGCTCGAGCGGTAGGATTCCAATGTCTGGGTGATGCCTGCTGACAGTTCTACCTTTTAGTCGCTGAATTTGAACCAACTGCGTCAGTGAAAATGCCAGGTTTCAGAATTACTCTGGAAGAGTTTTATGGCATTTGTTCCAGTTATCAAATAAAATCCAGCACCTAACGAGAGTATCCCTATGCCGGCGGCATGTTTAGACCCTTGCCACATTTAGTAGAAACCTCTTTCCCTATCAAGTACACATAATAGAATATTATCAATGAAATATGATTGGATCCTCTTCGACGCCGATGAAACCTTGTTTCATTTCGATGCTTTCGAAGGCCTGAAACTGATGTTTAGCCGTTTTGGCGTGAGTTTTACCCGTGTAGATTTCGATGCCTATCAACTCATCAACCAGCCCCTGTGGGTAGATTACCAAAATGGTGTTATCTCTGCGGCGCAGCTTCAGCAACAAAGGTTTACTCACTGGGCCGAGAAGTTAAGTGTCACCGCAAGTCATCTTAACAGTGCATTCTTATCGGCAATGGCAGAAATTTGTGCACTGCTGCCTGGTGCAAAAGAGTTAATAGATAAATTAAGTGGTAAGGCAAACCTTGGCATTATCACTAACGGCTTTACCGAACTGCAGACCATAAGGTTAGAAAAGACCGGTTTACTCGGTGCATTCGAGCATGTCGTGATATCGGAGCAGGTCGGAATAGCCAAACCCGATGTCGGTATCTTTGAACATGCATTGAAGCGTATGGAAAATCCCGACAGAGAAAAAGTCTTAATGGTTGGTGATAACCCACACTCTGATATCCAAGGCGGGTTAAATGCCGGATTGCATACCTGTTGGCTGAATATCCACAATGCACCTAAGCCGGATGGGATAGAGCCTCACTTCGAAGTTTCATCTCTTAAAGAGTTACAGCAGATCTTAGTGGCTTAATTTCTACTTATATTGGTTAGATTGTTGTCATAAAAAAAGCCAGAGTATTGCTACTCTGGCTTGGCTCTAGTGGGAAGCTAGAAGGAAATGGTTTTAATCAAATTTGATTAACCAAACTGGTTCATAGTGTTGTCTTTACCCGATGCTTTCAGTGCCTGATCTCCGGAGAAGTACTCTTTGTGATCGTCACCCATGTCTGAACCCGCCATGTTTTGATGTTTAACACAAGCGATGCCCTGACGGATCTCCTTGCGCTGAACGTTGGCGACATAACCAAGCATACCTTGGTCACCGAAGTACTCTTTAGCCAGGTTATCTGTAGACAAGGCTGCAGTATGGTAGGTAGGCAGAGTGATCAGGTGGTGGAAGATACCCGCTTCACGTGCTGCATCAGCCTGGAAGGTACGGATCTTCTCATCGGCTTCTATCGCAAGTTCTGTCTCGTCGTAATCGATGCTCATCAACTTAGCACGATCGTAACCCGATACATCTTTACCCGCTTCGGCCATTGCATCGAAGATCTGCTGGCGGAAGTTAAGTGTCCAGTTAAACGAAGGTGAGTTGTTATAAACAAGCTTTGCATTCGGTACGGTTTCACGGATAGCGTTTACCATAGCGCCAATTTGGGCTACATGAGGCTTTTCTGTCTCAATCCATAACAGATCGGCACCGTTTTGCAGGCTGGTGATACAGTCAAGTACACAACGCTCTTCACCCGTGCCGGCTCTGAACTTAAACAGGCCGTTTGGAAGGCGTGATGGCTTAACCAGCTTGTCACCACGCTTAAATACTACATCGCCGTTTTGAAGCTTGTCGGTCGATACCTCTTCAACTTCAAGGAATGAGTTGTACTTGTCACCCAGGTCGCCCGGCTCAGCAGTTACGGCAATCTTCTGTGTCAGACCTGCGCCTAATGAGTCGGTACGGGCAACAATCACACCATCGTCGATGCCAAGCTCGAGGAATGCGTAACGTACCGCATTAATCTTGGCGAGAAACTCAACGTGTGGAACCGTTACTTTACCGTCCTGGTGTCCACACTGCTTCACATCGGAGACCTGGTTTTCAAGCTGGATACAACAAGCACCCGCTTCAATCATCTGTTTTGCCATCAGGTAGGTGGCTTCTTCGTTACCAAAACCGGCATCGATATCGGCAATAATTGGTACGACATGAGTTTCAAAGCTATCAATCTTGTCTTGTATCGCTGCTTTATCTGCACCTTCGGCTTTGTCCAGTTCGCGGAAAAGTCCACCTAATTCGCGAGCATCAGCCTGACGAAGGAATGTGTATAACTCGGCGATAAGGCTGGCGACAGAGGTCTTCTCGTGCATAGACTGATCCGGCAATGGACCGAACTCGCTACGCAGTGCTGCAACCATCCAGCCGGACAGATACAGGTAACGACGCTTCGTCGTTAAAAGATGCTTCTTAATAGAGATCATCTTCTGTTGACCGATAAATCCGTGCCAGCAACCCAGAGATTGAGTGTACTGTGAGCTATCTGCATCATAGTTAGCCATGTCTTCACGCATTATCTTGGCGGTATACTTGGCAATGTCTAAACCTGTCTTAAAACGGTTCTGAGCTCGCATACGGGCTACTGATTCAGGGTTGATTGCATTCCAGGCACTACCTTCTTTCTCTACTAAGGTTGTTGCTGTATCGATATCTGCTCTGTAATTTGACATGGTAAGTCCCTTCCTACAAAAAATGATTAACAACGATTGATTGCTTCCGTTAAAAATAATAGTAAGATTGTGTTAAATTAGTCTAATTTATAGTTATTATCTTCGGTATTTATTTTATGAATATATCTCGTATTGACCTGAATTTATTGGTTTATTTTGATGTTTTACTTCGTGAATTAAATGTTACCAGGGCAGCAGATCAGCTCGGGATCAGTCAACCAGCGATGAGTAACGGTCTGAAAAGGTTACGTGTTCTATTTGATGACCCTCTGTTAATCAGAACCAGTAAAGGAATGACACCCACTGAGCGGGCATCGGAGCTAAAACCTGAGATCCGCGAGTTGCTGGTGGGTCTGGAAAAGGCGGTGCAGCCAAAAGCCAAGTTCAACCCGTATGAAAGTGACCAGGTGTTCAGAATGATGGCCTCCGATTACGCCGAAGCCACCTTGATCCCACTTCTAATTGCCAGATTACGTAATGAAGCACCTAAGGTGATCCTTGATATCATGACCCCCAGCGATGTGAACTTTCCCGATGTTGAACAGGGTAGAGTGGATATGGTGATCAACCGCTTCGACAGTATTCCCCAGTCCTTTCACCAAAAAGTACTGTGGAAAGATACATTCAGCTGTTTAATCAACAAAAATCATCCGGTATTGAAAAACTTCAATCTGGAGAGCTATCTTGATGCGCACCATGTCTGGGTAAGTAAAACAGGCATGGGGGTCGGAGTCGGTATGGATCCCGATGATGTTCAGCGATTAGGCTGGGTTGATGAAGCACTGGCCAGATTAAATGCAAAGCGCAGGATCACTGTATTTACCCGACACTATCAAGCGGCGAGCTCATTGGCAGAACGTCAAGACCTGATAGCGACAGTTCCCAGTAAGATGGCGAGACTGCAACAAGATAACAGTAGGGTCAGTATCGTTCCACCGCCTTTCGATATACCCTCTATAGAGTTAACGATGGCATGGAGCCCACTGCTGCAACATAACCCAGCTCACAAATGGATGCGAGAGCTTATCACCGAAACGGCGCGTATTATCGATAGGTTTTAGTGTGGTTCCAGGCTTCCATTAGATATTCCTCGTTCTAATAGAGAGTTGACGATGGCATGGAGCCCACTGCTGCAACATAACCCTGCCTATACATAAATCAGGTGGATGCGAGAACTTATCACCGAAACGGCGCGTATTATCGATAGGTTTTAGTGTGGTTCCAGGCTTCCATTAGATATTCCTCGTTCTAATAGAGAGTTGACGATGGCATGGAGCCACTGCTGCAACATAACCCTCCTATACATAAATCAGGTGGATGCGAGAACTTACCACCGAAACGGCGCGTATTATCAGGTTCTGAACTGACGTCTTACAATTATAATCTGTATGAATGCTAATAATAATTACGATAAATTATATATATGTCATTAGGCTGGTATAGACTGATATGTGTCTAATTTTCAATACTTGTTTATAGACTCCGCTGCATGTGGGATTAAATGACAACGAGCAATGAGCTCCAGAGTCGAGAAATAGAAGAGTCGCTATCAAGCTGACATCAGTTAATTAACAGAAGGGATGCGATATGACATCACGAATTCAAGTTGGCAATCTGCAAGTAGCACCTGTGCTCTTTGAATTGATCAATGAGCAGATAATACCGGGTACAGGGATCGACTCTGACCGATTCTGGACTAAGCTGGAAGCCTTAGTCGATGAACTCGGTCCCAAGAACCAAGCTCTTCTCGAGAAACGTGATGAATTACAGCAGCAAATTGACCAATGGCATTTAACACATAAGTATGAACCTGAAGCTTATAAGGCGTTCTTGACCAAGATTGGTTACCTTGTCCCCGAAGGTAAAGACTTTTCGGTATCTACGGCAAATGTAGATATTGAAATAGCAGAGCAAGCCGGTCCTCAATTAGTGGTGCCGGTTAAAAATGCACGATTTGCGTTAAATGCAGCTAATGCGCGTTGGGGAAGTTTATATGATGCCCTTTATGGTACCGATGCGATTAGTTTCGATGGTGGCGCCGGGATCACGACAAACTACAACCCTGTTCGCGGCGATAAAGTTGTCGCCTTCGCCAAACAACAGCTAGATACGCTAGCCCCGTTAGCTGTTGGGAGTCATAGCGAAGTCGTTCATTATCAGATCGATGGGACGAGCCTGCTGGTGACCCTTTCAGATGGTTGTGATACGCGCTTACGGGAGCCGGAAAAATTTATCGGCTATCAGGGCGATGAGAAGTCACCTACAGCGATTCTGCTGAAAAATAACGGCCTACATGTAGAGATACAGATAGATGGCGAACATCCTATCGGTAAAACAGATAAAGCCAATGTCAAAGATCTGCTCGTTGAAGCCGCAGTCACCACCATTATGGATTGTGAAGACTCCGTTGCTGCCGTCGATGCGGAAGATAAGTGTGAGATATACCGTAACTGGCTTGGCCTTATGCAAGGAACGCTGTCTGCAGAGGTGAATAAAGGTGGCAAGACGTTCACCCGTGAATTAAATGAGGATCGCCAATATAAAGACATAGAGGGAAGAAACCAGACTCTACCGGGCAGAAGTCTGTTGTTTATTCGTAATGTCGGCCATCTGATGACAAATAATGCGATTCTGGACAAAGAGGGTAAGGAGATCCCGGAAGGGATCTTAGACGGTATGGTGACCGTGCTGGCTGCTATGCATGATCTTAAGGGTAACAATAACCAACGGTCGAACAGCCGTTCCGGCTCAGTCAATATCGTTAAGCCCAAGATGCACGGCCCCGAAGAGGTCGAGTTTACCTGTGAGCTATTCACTAAGATTGAAGATGCACTCAAGTTATCACGTGACACCATTAAGTTGGGTATTATGGATGAGGAGCGCAGAACCACAGTCAACCTTAAAGAGTGTATTCGTGTCGCACAAGAGCGGGTCGTATTCATCAATACCGGCTTTCTCGATCGCACCGGAGATGAAATCCACACTTCGATGCTAGCCGGGCCTTTTGTTCCTAAGACTCAGATGAAGCAGCAAGCTTGGATCAATGCCTACGAAGATTGGAATGTCGATATCGGTTTGGCCTGTGGCTTACCCGGCAAGGCACAAATAGGAAAGGGAATGTGGGCCATGCCCGATGAGATGGCAGCTATGTTAGCTCAGAAGGGTTCTCATCCAAACGCCGGAGCAAATACGGCGTGGGTACCGTCTCCAAATGGAGCCACTTTACACGCTTTGCACTACCATCAGATCAATGTACAAGATCGTCAACAGCTTCTTTGTCAACGTGAGCGGGCGAGCCTGGATGATATATTGACAATTCCACTGCTTGAAAACCCGGCTGAATTGACTCATGAACAGATCCAGCGTGAACTCGACAATAACGCGCAGGGAATTTTAGGCTATGTGGTGCGTTGGATCGATCAAGGGGTAGGGTGTTCGAAAGTACCGGACATTAACGATGTCGGTTTAATGGAAGACAGGGCAACGTTAAGGATCTCATCTCAACATATCGCCAATTGGCTCGAACACGATATCTGCACAAAAGAGCAGGTGATGGATTCGATGCATAAGATGGCTCTGGTGGTCGATAAGCAAAATGAAGCCGATAGTGAGTATATCAATATGGCGCCAGAATTTGATGGTATCGCCTTTAAAGCGGCGTGTGATCTGATCTTTAAAGGAAAAGAGCAACCATCAGGATATACAGAGCCATTGCTGCATGCCCATCGCATCGAGGCAAAGTCTCACCAGCAGGCATAAACATCTCTTAGTTGTTAATAAGTTAAGCCTTATTCTCTGGATAAGCATGAAAAAGCCCCAACTTTCAGTTGGGGCTTTTTGCTGTAAAAGAGTCGTCCGGCACCTCACATTTGCTATTGATCATCATCATACTTCTTCACAATAATCTTGTTATTATTTATCTAAATATTGCTTTGTTGTTACATTCCCTTTACTGTCAAATTAATTAGAGCTTTTACTCTAACTGGTTTTGGAATAAGTTTTTTAAACCGATTTTCTTTACGTTAACAATGGCGGAGCTGGTATGACTGAGAAATTACAGGTTGAAGATGTAGATGTTTACGTTGAGGGTATAGGCGATGAAACAATAGTGATGGTTCATGGCTGGCCTGACACCTACCGGGTATGGGACAAGCAGGTTGACGTGCTTAAAGATAGATACCGTTGCGTTAGATTTACCTTACCCGGTTATGATAAAAGCAAGCCCAGACGGGCGTACGATCTGAAAGAGATCGTGCAACTGATCAACAGCATTGTCGACACCGTCGGCAATGGCAAGCCTGTGATTTTAATGCTCCATGATTGGGGCTGTTTCTTCGGTTATCAGTTCTACATGAACTATCGCGATAAAGTCACCAAAATTATTGGCGTAGATATTGGTGATGCTGGTTCAAAAGAGCATGTGTTGTCGGCCAAAGTGAAAGCCTTTATGTTTGGATACCAGATGTGGTTGGCTGCGGCATGGAAAATTGGTGGCAAGCTGGGCGATGCAATGACCCGTAAGATGGCTAAACTGCTTAATGCTCCCGGAGAGCCTGATTCTATCACCTCATCCATGACCTACTCCTATTATTGGAAATGGAGTCATGTATTGACTGGCCGGTCACTGGATCACCTTCCACTTGAGATCACCTGCCCACTGCTCTTCATGTACGGTGAGAATAAACCCGGAATGTTCCACTCAAAACCTTGGGTTGAGAAGGTTGCCTCTGATAAGCGAAATAGAGTGGAGCCATTTCAAACAAGGCATTGGGTAATGATTGAAGCGCCGGAACGGTTCAACAACATCATGTTAGATTGGCTGGGGAAAAAAGATTAGGTTCATGCCAATCGGTATCAAGATTGTGAAAAAATAAAAAAGCCAGTTACTTAAAGTAACTGGCTTTTTATGAAGTCTATCCCGTACTGCAATAAGTTAACTCAGTGAGTTTACTTGTCGCTGTAAGCTGTACCATAGAAGCTTGCAAGCAGTACCTGTTTAAGCTCTTCAATTAGCGGATACCTTGGGTTAGCTCCAGTACATTGATCATCGAAAGCATCTTCTGCTAGCTCGTCGAGTTTGGCAAGGAAGTCTGCTTCGTTGACTCCTGCTTCCTGGATCGAAGCCGGAATGCCAATCGTCTTCTTGAGTTGATCGATCTCTTCAATGAGGGCTTCAACTTTTTCTTCATCAGTCGTTCCACTTAGGTTTAAATATTCAGCAATTTTTGCATAACGGCAAAGTGCCTTAGGACGGTCATACTGACTGAAGGCCGCTTGTTTAGTCGGCATGTCAGTTGCGTTGAAACGGATAACATTGTTAATCAATAACGCGTTGGCTAAACCATGTGCAAGGTGGAACTCGGCGCCTAACTTATGGGCCATCGAGTGACAAATTCCCAAGAAAGCGTTAGCAAAGGCGATACCCGCAATGGTTGCACCATTGTGGACTTTTTCTCGAGCTATAGGGGCTGCAGCACCGTGATTATAAGAATCAGGAAGGTGTTTAAATAGCAGATCCAATGCCTGTAGTGCCTGACCATCGCTGTATTCGTTGGCCATCACGCTGACATAGGCTTCGAGTGCATGGGTTACCGCATCGATACCACCGAAGGCTGTCAATGATTTTGGCATATCCATGACCAAGTTCGGATCCACAATCGCCATATTAGGTGTTAGCTGATAATCGGCAATAGGGTACTTCATGCCGGTTTTTTCATCGGTAACAACCGCGAAAGGTGTCACTTCTGAACCTGTACCAGACGTTGTAGGAATGGCAACCATCTGAGCCTTAACACCCAGTTTAGGGAATTTATAGATACGCTTACGAATATCCATAAAGCGCAATGCCAAGTCGGCAAAGTCTACATCGGGATGCTCATACATCACCCAGATGATCTTCGCTGCATCCATAGGAGAGCCACCGCCCAGTGCGATAATTACATCGGGTTGGAAGCTCTGGGCCATCTTAGCGCCTTGAGTAACAATCCCTAAGGTTGGATCGGCTTCCACTTCATAGAAGATTTCAGTTTCGAGACCTTGAGACTTTAATATCTTAATCGTCTCATCACAGTAGCCATTATTAAATAGGTATTTATCAGTAACGATAAGGGCGCGTTTCTTATCACTTAACTCTTCGAGTGCAATAGGCAGGCTACCACGACGGAAGTAAATAGATGAAGGTAGCTTGTGCCACAACATGTTTTCAGCCCTCTTAGCGACCATTTTCTTATTGATTAAGTGACTCGGACCTACGTTTTCAGAGATAGAGTTACCACCCCAGGAACCACAACCAAGTGTAAGTGAAGGCGCAAGCTTAAAGTTATATAGATCGCCAATACCGCCCTGTGATGCTGGCGTATTAATCAGTATTCGTGCAGTCTTCATGCGGAAGCCAAATGCCATCACACGCTCTGTTTGCGTATCTTGGTTGGTGTACAGACCCGATGTATGACCGATACCACCGAGTGTTACAAGGGCTTCAGCTTTATCTAACGCTTCATCGAAATTACTGGCGCGGTACATGGCCAGCAACGGAGATAGTTTTTCGTGAGCGAATGCCTCGGCTTCAGAAATATCTTCCGCTTCACCAATCAGAACCTTAGTCCAGTGAGGCACTTCTATATCAGCCATGGCGGCGATGGTTGCAGCGCTTTGTCCGACGATATCGGCATTGAGGCCACCATTTTTTAAGATGACATTCTGCATTGCAGCTGTCTCATCTTTAGATAAGATATATCCGCCATGCGTTGCAAAGCGCTCCTTAACGGTATCGTATATCTCGTCGACAACCACGACGGCTTGCTCTGAGGCACAAACCACGCCATTATCGAATGTTTTAGACATCAAGATAGAGCTAACCGCACGTTTAATGTCAGCAGTTTCATCGATGACAATTGGCGTGTTACCAGCGCCAACACCGATAGCAGGCTTTCCTGAAGAGTAGGCTGCTTTAACCATTCCTGGTCCACCAGTTGCCAAGATAAGGTTTATCTTGTCATGGGTCATCAGCTGGTTCGATAGGGCTACACTAGGCTGATCGATCCAACCGATAATATCTTTAGGTGCGCCGGCTTCGATGGCTGCATTTAATACTAGTCTTGCAGCTGTAGTCGTGGACTCTTTGGCGCGAGGGTGAGGTGAGAAAATAATGCCGTTACGAGTTTTAAGGCTGATTAATGCCTTGAAAATGGCGGTAGAAGTAGGGTTGGTAGTAGGTACGATTCCACAAATAATACCGACAGGTTCGGCTATAGTAACTGTCCCGAACGTCGGATCTTCATCCAGGATCCCACAGGTCTTCTCATCTTTGTACTTGTTGTAGATGTATTCAGATGCAAAGTGATTCTTAATCACTTTATCTTCAATCACGCCCATGCCGGTTTCGTTAGCAGCCATCTTGGCTAATGAGATCCTGGCATCCGCTGCGGCGAGAGCTGCAGCCCGGAAAATTTTATCTACTTGCTCTTGAGTGAAATTTGCATATTCAGCTTGAGCATCTGCTACACGTTGTACAAGAAGGTCGAGTTCTTGTTCATTTGTCACAGTCATATTGTGTTCCTCGAAAAAAATTTAGCAAAATTTGGTTATTTGGCTAAATCATCTCCTTGGAGAAAAATTACACCCAAATGCCAATCTTAACCGTGATCATAACCACAAATCCGGCTGTATATGTAATAAAATAACGATGTTAACAACTTGTTTGCACGTTTTGACGGCAAAAATACCGTTTGTTGATTAATTTTTTTTATCTGAAAATGTGAAATAAATTATAAAAACTCATTTTTCCCATAAGCAATCATAGGGTAGAGTAGCGATCTTCGTAATGTTCAAAGTAATAAAACAGCTTTGCTGTTTATTGTAGTATACCCAAACGACCTCGAAATGCAGGGTTCAGCATGTCTAGAAGGGACAGAGTTCAAGGCATGAAATAGCTGGACTAGTTATTCTAATTCTATATTTCATAACGAAGAAACATGTTCCTTCTCGCCATGCCCTTCGGGAGTTCCCGTAGAATATCAGTACTGCGTTAGTGAAATTGAAAAGGGAGTAACCATTCTCTTCATTCACTGCCTTATTCTGCTATCCTACGGGAGCTCTGAAACGAGCATTTTGAAGTGGCTTGGGTATTATAGTAGAGGGTAAGTACTTGGATTTAACACTTTATGTTAAATTTTTTTTAGGATTAGTGGCGATCATTAATCCTGTTGGCTTGTTGCCGGTTTTTGTCAGCTTAACCAGTCACCAGACAGAAGTTGAGCGTAACCATACCGGTAAGGTGGCAAACTTTGCTGTGGTCGTCATTCTATTGGTGACGATTGTAGCGGGACAACATATTTTGAATATGTTTAGTATTTCACTGTCTGCATTTCGTATCGCGGGAGGTTCTCTGATAGCCATCATAGCCATGTCTATGCTTCAGGGGAAGTTAGGCGAAGTGAAACGCAATAAAGAGGAAGACCGTGAAGCATCGGGCATGGAATCTGTCGCAGTCGTTCCTTTAGCGCTCCCGTTAATGGCTGGCCCCGGTGCGATCAGTTCGGTGATTGTGTCGGCCGCAGAGCATGATTCTTTTATTAACCTTATTGGTATGTCATTGACTGTCGTCCTGTTTGGATTAACGAGTTTTACGCTCTTTAGAATGGCACCCGTGATCTATAAGGTTTTGGGGAAAACGGGGATCAACGTGATCACACGTTTGATGGGACTATTGATGCTGTCCATCGGAATTGAAGTGATAGCAGCTGGGTTCAAAGGGCTCTTCCCAAGCTTGCTCGCTTAGCAATCCTGTTAGATACCGTATCTTTTAAAACGCACTGTTATGTGCGTTTTTTTATGGAAGTGGTCTTCAGATGGATGAAATAACTTTACCTGTCACAGATTTATCGATTGCCCTTTCTAATTGATAACTATCCTTAAAAGCCATAATATTAATATGTAACCTGAGTTCTGTTTATATAGGTTTGTAAAACACCAGCCTTATTCGTTTTCATTTAATACAGGGAAGGTAATCATGGACAAATTGATCTCTACCTTAATGAAAAAGTGCGTGATAACAGTGGATGTCGATGCAAGCATTGAAAGTGTTGAGAAGATATTACACTTTCATCATCTGTCATGTGTGCCGGTTGTCGACTCGACAGGCAGATGTTTTGGGGTTGTCAGTTCTACGGATATTGTGCACTTCCATGCGACTAATAAGGATGCAAAAGTCGAGCGGGCATGGGAAATATGTACCCATAAGATCATCGAAGTCGATACCAAAACCACGATTCGGGAGGCGGCGGAGATCATGGTACAGCATAATATTCACCACCTTCTTGTTGTCGAGGATGATGCCATCAAAGGTATCGTCTCATCGATCGACTTTATCGGTGAGCTTTTGCTTAATAACTTGGCGCTGGAATAAGCTGGTAAATTCCATATAGTCAGTTTGTTCACGCTTTAAAGGCCAAGAGCGGTGTACAGAGTGCCTTCGTAAGATAAGGCCCTCTGCTCCGTTATTTGCCTCTCTTTATCAGCTCCTTTTATTCATTACTCATATTTACTGCTGTTACTCCACACTGAATGCTTGCAGATTTACCATCTCGGTTGATACTTATACCAGTCGGTATAAGAAACTGTGGGAGGCGTTTATCATGTTTCGACGCCGTGCAATTCAGGTACAAGATGTTTATGTTCCTCAACATAAGATAATCGAGGTATACGATAAACTTGCTCCGGTCTATGATATCTGGGGCGCACTCACTGAAACTAAAGCCAGAAGCAGGGCACTCCAGTTGGCCCGAGTGGATGATGGTAGTGCCATTCTGGAGGTCGCTGTAGGGACGGGCTTGACCTTTTTAGAATTGGTTAAACAAAATCCCGTAGGAACAAACATCGGCATCGACATCTCGACAGGTATGCTCGACAAGGCGAAGGCCAGGCTCGAAAAAGTCGAAAACGTGAATTATCAGCTGGAAACAGGTAATGCGTTCAATCTCGAAGTTGAGAGCAAGAGTGTCGATATTCTCATGAATAACTACATGTTCGATCTTATAGCCTTTAACGAGATACCTGTTATTCTCAATGAATTCAGAAGGGTATTAAAAGACGATGGCCAACTGATTTTAGTGAATATGACCCAGGGAGAGTCTATTTTCAGTCGAGTGTATGAGTTGATATACCGTGTATCGCCTAAATTGATGGGAGGATGTAGAGGCATCAGGTTAACAGATGCACTTATTGCATCGGGCTTTAAAGTAGATATACGGGAATATATCCAGCAGATGTTGTTTCCATCGGAAGTCATTCTTGCCCGCCCCGATACCCGAACGCATTTGGAGTAACGATTTTCTATCCGCAATGATAGAGACTTGGTACTTTATGCCGTATCTCTGTCATTGCGTTAAGACTGTTACCTTCTATAGATAGGTATTACTTCTGAACACTCGAGTAAAAGTCTAAAGCTCTCCATTGAGCTCTATCATAGATCCCGCCTTGGGACTGAATAGGTGCTGATGAAGACGAGCGGCAAATTCATCTGTCATACCCGATATATAATCGGCGATAACACGGTGGCTGTTTTGTCCTTTGCTATGACTCTCTCGCCAGCGTTCCTGAGTATGGGTTGGCAGTAACCGTTCCGGATCGGACTCAAATGCCTCAAACAGTTCCATTACTATTTGCTGCCCCTTATATTCCAACATCTGGATCTCAGGCTTTCTAATCACATATTTATAGACAAACTGCTTCAACACCTCTAAGGCTTCGGAAAAGCAGGTATCCAGGCCTGCATTGAAGCGTAGAAGAGGTTCAGTAAAGGCCTTATCTTCGACAATATCGATGGCGGTAACAAACCCATTGACTAAGGTGCCGATAGCATCCTTTCTGAGATGATGCTGATGGGAGAACAGATTATGCCCTATGTTGGTAAACTCCTCTTTAATCCATGCATCGTGACTTGTCGTGAGTTTAGATGCCACATCTTGCTGCCATTGAGATGGTGTGACAATACCCATAACAATAGCATCTTCTAAATCATGTACGGCATAAGCGATGTCATCGGCGAGCTCCATCACAGAGCAATCTAAGGATTTATATTGGGTGCGAAGGTGTCTGTTGGCGCCAAGGTCTCGATGAGATAAAAACCTTGCTCGGTCCGCTCTGTTTAACGGCTTGAGAACCCAATCTAAAATAGCACTATCATCATCGAAGATCCCCTTAACTGGCGTCCACTGTGATGGCTTAAGTTGCCTGATATTGTTAACTGGCTTGTTACCGGAAGTGCGATATAACGATGAGTAAGGAGCAGGGTACTTTAAGATCCCCAATAGGGTCCGGCGGCACAGGTTCATGCCATAGAATTCGGTGTAGGGTTCAAGTCCCGTGAGTATTCTGAATGTTTGCCCATTGCCTTCGAAGCCGCCATGATCGCGCATCATATAGTTGAGTGCCACCTCCCCGCCATGGCCAAATGGCGGGTGACCGATATCGTGGGCGAGGCAGAGGGATTCAATTAAACTCATTGAGTCAAACAGGTGATCAAATTCCGGTCGTTTTTGTTTTAGCTGAGCGCGAATGCCGGTTCCGATTTGAGACACCTCTAATGAGTGAGTGAGTCGGGTTCGATAGAAGTCGTTCATGCCTACACCGAGCACTTGTGTCTTAGCCTGCAAACGTCTGAATGCTGCAGAGTGAAGGATCCGTGCACGATCCCTTTGATAGGGACTGCGATGATCGTTGCGTCTTTTCTTCTCTTCGCTCAAACGCCTTTCATGCCATAGGGACTCTGTCATAGGTAACCTTATTTTCGCGAGTTCGAGTTAAAGTAATCTATTTATGTCATCCAGATTAAGTTTAAAACTGGGAATGAAGCAGTCTATAAAATACTTAACTGCCGGATTAGGATCTTGCTCTAACGATTGTTCGAGTCGCTTCCTGGCCGTATTAAACTCATTATTTCCGGCCCTGTGCTCTTCCAGACATTTAAGGAATGCGCAGAGGGTATCTGCGGATTTAACCAGCTGTTTGTATTCAATGTCGGCATACTCACTGGATAAAAGGCTTTGATACTCCCCTTTAAACTCATCCGGAACCATCTCTAAAAGGCGGTGCTCAGCTATGGCCTCGATTTTTTTATACTCGGCCTCAATCTCTTTATTAAAATATTTGACCGGAGTAGGCAGATCCCCCGTTAAGATTTCGCTGGCGTCGTGAAAGATTGCAACGGTAGCTGCTCTATCAGGACTGAGTTGCGTTCCAAATTTTTGATTGCTGATAATGGTTAGTGCATGTGCAACCATCGCGACTTGTAAGGAATGTTCCTGCACGTTCTCAGTTCTAACATTGTACATTAGTGGCCAGCGTTGAATTAGTTTCATGCGAGCGAGATGGGCGAATAAATGACTCATGTTATTTTGCTACTTAATACAATGACTACATCAAGTTACATTAGCACAAGCATTCCGGATAGAGGCAATAAATTGTTACTTTACACAGAATCGACTAGAGGTTATGAATTGCCCCCAGCCTCCCCAATGTAAGCACATGAATTATTATCCCTTGGTTTCTTATCACCGAATAGATAATCTAGCCTCGACTTAACTTTTAACTTTTAACTTTTAACTTTTAGGTGGTTTACGGCTATGTTGGATTGGGTTCAAAAAATTGCCTTCAGCGACTGCAGCCCTCTCGAAACCCTGGGTATGGAACATAAGTTTGGTTTCAGAAGGTTGCAACCCAAGGTGATGCCCCATAGCCACTGGCATGGGCATATAGAGATTAACTATCTGTTTAACTGCTCAGCCGATTATCTATTCAACGGTAAGAAGATAAGTGTACCAGAAGGACGCATGTTACTGTTTTGGGCCTCCTTTCCACACCAGATGACCGAGACACGCGGTGAGGGCGACTTGGTTAACGTCTATGTACCTTTGCAAGCATTCTTAACCTGGAAGCTACCTAACGAGTTTGTCAGTCAACTCTTGCATGGTGAGGTATTAGTTTCTGATAGCTTGTATGCCAGTGATGAACAGATCACTCGGATATGGGAACAAGATCTATCGAAAAATAATCACATGATGACGGTACAGGTGATTAACGAAATTCGTGGTCGAATTCGGCGTATGTCCCTGGAGAATTACAGTACCTATGAACTGACGAATAAGAGAAGTAATGATAATGGTAAGCCAGCCTTGAGCGGCTTGACGCATGTCCAAACCATGTTGCGTTATATTGCTGACAATTATGATCAGAAGATCACGATTGCTGATGTGTCTGACTCCACCGGTTTACATAAAAACTATGCAATGAAGTTATTTAATCGCGTCATGAGAGTTTCTATTAAACAGTATATTAACCAATTGCGCTTACAGCATTCTCAGGCATTACTCGTCGATACCGAAAAGCCGGTATTAACTATTGCGTTAGAGGCCGGTTTTGGTTCTGTAAGTCGATTCTACGATATTTTTCAGCGTGAATATAACATGTCACCATTAGAATTTAGACGGCGTGTATTGTAGCTTCATATGTTCAGGCATTTCATGATGAGCTTAGTCGTGAGTTTCGCTATCAAGTTTATTCGGTTATTTTTCAGGAACAAATCTTTCTGTCCCATCATGTTGGATAGAACAAATAGTGATTGAATATCTAGTGAGAGCTCAAAGGGATATAGTAGGGAACTGGTTCAGCGCATTTGTTTAGTAAGGGAACTGAGATCCTCTCTATACCTTAAATTAATCGTTTACCTCAGTTGTTCATGTGAGCATATTTAAGAAAACAGCTATCTTAAATCCCCTCTCCATGACGCAATTGTTTACAATGGTGTTACTAAATAGGAAGTAAAAGCACCTTTCCGGGAATGACGTAATTATACCTGTACCGCTAGAATCGACACTGAAGTTATCTAGAGTAAAGGTTAGGGCCCGTGTCAATTTCAGAGCAATTCGATCCAACTGAGCATCCCCATCGTCGATATAATCCGTTAACCTCCGAATGGGTCTTGCTTTCCCCCCACCGAGCAAAGCGCCCATGGCAAGGGCAGTTAGAATCCTACGATGAAACCGTTAAACCTGACTACGACGCAAACTGTTTCTTGTGTGCAGGAAATAAGCGGATCAGTGGCGAGGTAAACCCCTGTTATAAAGGGACGTTTGTTTTTCAAAATGATTTTGCGGCGCTAAAACCCCATGGGCCTATAGTGAGCACTGATGATCCACTCTTCAGTATGCAAACTGAGCAGGGCGAAAGCAGGGTGATCTGCTTCTCTCCCGATCACAGCAAAACCTTACCAGAGTTAGGAATAGAGGAGATTGTACAGGTCATATCAACCTGGCAGGAGCAGAGTGCGGAACTGGGACGAAAATATCGGTGGGTGCAGATTTTTGAGAATAAAGGGGAAGTTATGGGCTGCTCTAATCCTCATCCTCATGGGCAGGTCTGGGCGCAATCTAACTTACCCACACTGGCTGATAAGAAACAGGCGAACTTCAGCGACTACTACGAGAAATTCAGTCGCCCTCTGTTAAATGATTATACGAATCGGGAGCTGTTTAACGAAGATAGAGTGGTTGTCAGTAACCAAGATTGGCTGGTTGTGGTGCCGTACTGGGCAGCATGGCCCTTCGAAACCCTGTTATTACCCCGATTTTCAATTCAGCGTCTCACCGAGCTGACCGAAGCAAAACGCAAATCACTTGCAGATATTATTCAACAAATTACCATCAGGTATGACAATCTGTTTAAGACCGCATTTCCCTATTCGATGGGATGGCACGGAGCGCCGTTTGACGGCTGTTTACATCCGGAGTGGACTCTGCATGCTCATTTTTTTCCGCCGTTACTTCGCTCGGCTGAAATTAAAAAGTTTATGGTTGGTTATGAGTTGATGGCGGAAGTTCAGCGGGATATCACCCCTGAACAGGCGGCTCAACGTTTACGGGAACTCCCCTCGACTCACTATAAGAAAAGCTCGACATAAAGCACTAATATTACGTGCTTTATGTCTGTGCCAGTGAGCTTGAGTGGTTATTGCCTGTATCCATCCATAAACTCACCGAACTCGATTAATGCTTTTTCGAGCTCCTCTTTATGGGGTAAAAATACCACCCTGAGGTGATCGGGCTCAGGCCAATTGAAGGCGGTGCCTTGTACCAAAAGGATCTTTTTCTGTTTAAGAAGGTCGAGAACTAAACGTTCGTCATCACGGATATTAAACTTCTTAGCATCGAGCTTGGGAAAAGCGTACATGGCTCCTTTGGGACACTTGACGCTTATACCCGGGATTTGGTTTAGTAACTCAACACAGGTATCTCGCTGAACTTTTAATCGACCGTCATCGATAAGCAATTCATTGATACTCTGATAACCTCCTAATGCTGTCTGAATGGCGTGTTGATTGGGCACATTTGAACAAAGACGCATCGAGGCCAGCATATCTAAGCCCTCAATATAACTCTTAGCATCTTTTAAGTTACCCGATAGCATCATCCAGCCGACACGAAAACCTGCCGCGCGATAGGACTTTGACAGGCCATTGAATGTCACGGTTAATATGTCATCGGAGAGGCTGGCAGCAGGAATGTGCTGAGCTTCATCATAGAGTATCTTGTCGTAAATCTCATCGGCGAACAGAATAAGATCATGCTGACGGCAGATCTCTATAGCCTGTAACAGCAGCTCTTTGGAGTACACCGCTCCCGTTGGATTATTAGGATTGATAAGGACTAAAGCACGGGTGCGATTGGTGATCTTACTCTTGATATCATCGAGATCGGGAAACCAGTCTGATTCCTCATCGCAGCGGTAATGTTGAGCCTTGCCGCCTGAAAGGTGAACGGCTGCCGTCCATAGAGGGTAATCGGGGGAGGGGATAAGCACCTCTTCATCGGTATTTAACAGTCCCTGCATGGCCATCACGATAAGCTCGGATACACCATTACCGATATAGACATCTTCAATATCGACACCAAAGATCCCCTGCGACTGATAATGCTGCACTATGGCCTTACGGGCAGAGAAAAGTCCTTTTGATTCACAATACCCTTGCGCGCTTGGTAGGTTTAAGATGACATCACGGACAATCTCCTCCGGTGCTTCGAAACCAAAGGGAGCCGGGTTACCGATATTAAGTTTCAAAATTCTATGACCTTCATCTTCGAGACGGCGCGCCTCCTTGTGTACGGGGCCACGAATGTCATAACAGACGGTATCTAGCTTGTTTGATTTGATAATTGGACGCATCCACAACCTCTAAAATGCTATGTCGATGTAAGGGCTTTAATTAGCCTGATGTAAGTATTGGGACAATAACGAATTATTGCGAGTTTTAGAAGGGCAAATCGAGGGTTTAAGAAGATATATATGACATTACCGGCGGATTTTTATTCTGAATTACCATTCGATAACTCAGTGTAAAAGTATAATGTACTGGATATCGCTGCTATAGTGGTATTTGCATCTTTTATGGGCGAGCTCTGATACTTAAAAACCAGTGACAGGCACTGGTTTTTAAAGCATCAAGCGTTATGACTTAGGCACGCTTTTTGAACTCACCTGTGCGAGTATCAATTTCAATCATGTCACCTGTCTTAACGAAGTCTGCAACGCTAAGTGTCGCACCACCTGCGATAGTTGCAGGCTTCGTGACTTTACCGGAAGTATCGCCACGTGCAGCAGGCTCAGTGTAAGTCACTTCGCGTACGATAGTCAGTGGCAGTTCGACAGAGATAGCCTTACCCTCGTAGAAAGTCACCTGGCAGATATCTTCCATACCATCTGTGATGTAAGCCGAAGCATCACCTAAGTTTCCAGATTCTACGTCGTATTGATTGTATTCTGAGTCCATAAATACATACATAGGATCGGCAAAGTATGAATAATTACAGTCAAGACGTTCTAAGATGATATCTTCCATCTTATCTTCACCTTTGAAGCTGCTTTCTGTCGTTGAATCAAGCAGTACGTTCTTTAACTTCATCTTAACGATGGCGGCGTTACGGCCAGAACGAGTCGTTTCAGTTTTCTGAACAACCCATGGGCTGCCATTTAACATGATCACGTTACCAGGACGGATTTCATGAGCAGTTTTCATTACACTATTTTCCTATTTTGGACTTTTCTGTTTCAGTTCGGCATCTTAGCTATTTTTAACAAATTGAACCAGTCGAGTAGCTAGATCTGCATCATTTAATGCGTAAATTGGCCATTTTTGTGCGTGTTGCAACAAAGGCAAATTAACAGAATCAAGGTTTTGCCAGTGAAGAGTCACGGCAGACTGCTGATCTTGGTTGAATGCAAGATTCAATTCGGTCCAACATCTGGCAATTTCGGGTGCAAGATTATCACAGTAAAGATTAATAAAAGCTTCTAACTTTACCAGATGATAGTCATCTTCTTGAGGGTAAATATGCCAGATAAAGGGCTTTGCAGCCCATTGGGCCCGCAGGAATGAATCTTCGCCACGCACAATATTAAAGTCGCAACTCCAGAGCAGGCGATCGAAGCTCGGCTGATCTGTCATCGGCAGAATGTGAAGGTTCAAATTGCCGATAACAATCTGTTGTCCCGGGGCTAACTCTGCAACGGAGCACGGCAGTAAATGAGTCAGACTATTTAAACTGCGGCCCTTAGGGATCAAAGCATGTATCTTTTGATCGGCTCCTTGCCACAGTTGGCATAATGCCGCTAGTGCCTCGGCTTCATAACTGAAAACACTGAACACCTTATCTTGTACATCGATGCCAGTCAGCCCTAGCTGAGTAAACAGTGCCAATTTATTTTCGGGGGCCGACTGCCACGCGGTGCGTTGTTCAAGTAAGGATTTCTCGCAAATGAGTCCGCCGGTTCTTGGGGTAAAGCCAGGGAAATAAAAGTACTTCTTTATGCCGCTTGCTTGCATAGAGGGGAGGCCATGACACCCTTCTACCCAATTTTCAGCACTCAGATATTCCAGATTCAGCCAAAGAGGGGGAGTATCACCGGGGTTTTGTTGCTGCGCTATGAGTTGACTCTTAACTTGCTCAGGCAGCTCACAGCCGAAGGCTTCAATCAGAACCGCACCGGGCACAAAGTTAATTTCTAACGGAACATTCCATTGATGTATGGTGACACGGTTAAACGTTTGTGACCTCTTATCTGGTGTTAGTGCCGGTAAAATATGCGAGAAACTATTTAAATCATCGACCCATAGATTGATATCAAGCTGGTATTCTTCGGCGAGCTGCCTTGCTAACCGCCATGTTACGCCGATATCGCCGTAATTATCCACGACTGCGCAGAAGATATCCCAATGTTGATTAACGGTTTGAATACTCATATGAAATTTAAAGTTTCGTTTTGACATAAAAAAAGCGGCAATCAGCCGCTTTTATTCGAAATCAGATGATTGGGAAGATTAATCTTCCAGCTCAGCCAGACACATCTCTTCGTAGATCTGTTTAACCCATGCATCGACACGCTCTTCGGTCAATTCAGGCTGTCTGTCTTCATCGATACCCAAACCGACGAAGTGCTTCTCATCGGCAGTTAACCCCTTAGAAGCCTCGAAATCATAGCCTTCGATTGGCCAATGGCCGATAACGATACCACCACGACCTTCTACAATTTCGTTCACCATGCCCATGGCATCGAGGAAATATTCTGCGTAATCTTCCTGGTCACCACAACCAAAGATAGCGATTAGCTTATCTTCGAAGTTGATCTGCTCCAGATCGGGGAAGAAATCATCCCAATCGCATTGCGCTTCACCGTAATACCAAGTCGGGATCCCGAAAAGTAATAGATCGTACTCTTGAATTTGCTCTTTGGTACTCTTGGCGATGTCTTTAACATCGACCATCTTCTTACCCAGTTTCTTCTGGATCATCTTGGCGACGGCTTCAGTGTTGCCTGTATCGCTACCGAAAAAAAGACCTACAGTTGCCATTGTCTTTCCTTTATCTAATTTTCTGTGTTTTGGATTCGTTTACAAGAGTTATTGAGAAGTCATTTGCTCTTGTAATATTAATTCTATTAGTTGACTGCGGCTGATGTTACTGGCCAAAGCCTTATCATTCAAGGCGTCATACAAATCTTGTGACACCTTTAACTCTATTCGCTTTAACCCGTTAGCCCTATCACGTTGGATCTGATTTCGCTTATTGACTTTTAGCTGCTGGTCTCTTGGTAGTGGGTTACTACGGGGACGGCCACGGCGTTTTTCTGTTGCGAACAGATCAATTGTGGTTCTGTCTGATGTTTCTTTTGCCATTTAATCAGTGTTTAACCTATGCCTGAGCCTTCCCAGGACATCTGTATTAATCCTTTTGCAATAAACCCGGCACAGCCGAGAAATAAAACTAACCAAACGATATAGCGGCCAAATTTAGGGACTTTACCCTGTTTCAGCACATCATGAATGGCCATGCCGATAAAGAAAAAAATCGAAGCAAAAAATAGGTTTAAGCCTAATGCTTCAATTTGTTCCATATACTGAGATAACATTTCAAGGTTCCTCAGGCCAAAAGAGGCGCGAATATACCATAGATAATGAGTGTATGAAACGGACTTGAGCGATTAATTCCTATCATGCTTTTCAATAAAGTCACAGACGATTCTGTTAAAGATGCTCGGTTTTTGTGCATGTAACCAATGACCTGTACCTTCAATTGTCTTTGCTTGCACATGAGGGAATTGAGCTAAGATAGCTTGTCTATGCTCAGAGGTAACATAATCTGAATCACCTCCTCTAATGAACAAACTGGCACCCATATATTGCAATGGAACAGCTTTTTCATTATACCAGCCAATAAGGTTGGCGTAACAGGCTTTTAATCCCGAAAGGTTCATTTTCCACTGAAAGCCGGTGTCACTCTTTGACAGGTTTTTCAGAAGAAATTGGGCCGTACCCTCATCGATGCCAGCATTTAATAGTTGAGCCAAAGCCTGACCTCTATTCTTGACCTGGCTTAGCTCAATTGAGTCAAGTGCTGCAAATACTGCATCGTGTCTGGATTGGTAGCTTACCGGCGCGATATCAGCCGCAATAACAGATTGAATTCGCTCAGGGTAGTCAAGTGCCGCGGCCATCGCTATTTTGCCACCCATAGAGTGACCGACCAGGTGTGCCCGTGGAATTGATAATCTATCCATTAACTCAATGATGGCTAGAGCCAAGGTGGGGTAGTCCATCGACTCCCAATGTGAACTCAAACCATGATTAGGTACATCTACACGTATGACCCTATGGTTAGCTTCCAGGGTTCTTCCCAATGTTTTCAAATTATCTGAATTGCCAAAAAGACCATGGATCAATATGACAGTAGATCCTTGGCCTGTTGATATAAAGTGCATGCTTGACCCATAACCCTAAAAACAGGTTGTGGATTGTGCCTCTAAACAGGCCATTTTGACAAGAATCAATGTTTCTTGAGTAAAGTGGGTGGTGACTTTTTAATCAAATAGACAGAGTTTGTGCAAACAGCAGCAGAACAATCACAATTTAGAACTAATGCCTCTTTATTATAAGGCCATAGATGACATACACTTGGAAATCGATCTAATGAATACAACAAAGATCAAATGAGTCATTGATTGTAATTGAACCAAGCCAGGTAAAATCTCACTTAAGGAAGATTAAGGTCATGAAATATATCGAGGTTGATGAAGAGTTATATCGCCATATAGCCGGAAAAACCGAGCGTATCGGTGAGAGTGCTTCAGATATCCTACGTCGTTTGCTGGGCCTGAACGTCGAAGCGGTGAACCATGATACTCCGGAGACAATCAGTCATCCGGGTATGGAACAAACCGAGAATGTTGTCGCGCCTGTTGAAATTAGAGAAATTGCCAAAGACCTCACTGAAAGTATCAATAAAGAGGAACTTGCTGCACAAAAGGGAGCTGTCGGACGCTTTCTGTTTATCCTCGAAGCTGTTTACCGAGCCGCACCGGACCAATTTTCTCAAGTCCTGCAAATTCAAGGCAGAGACAGGCTATATTTTGCGACATCAAAAGCTTCATTGCTCAAGGCCAGTAAATCTGCAAACCCTAAAGAGATCGGTCAAAGTGGGTTTTGGGTCACGACGAACAATAATACTGCAAAGAAGCGTACTATTTTAACCGAGGTACTTCACCAATATGGTACTGTCGAAGCACAAATAGAAGCCATAACAAACAACATTTAGCCAACCGAACATCACAACTTGTGCATCCTTGAGGGTGCGCAATTTTTTATGCATCCATTTAATAGTTGATATATCAGGAGATAGCTTTGGCGATTCATAAGCGAGCCGGACAGGTAGCGATTCAACAGGATTTGGTCAATATCCCTAAGCTAATGAGTTGTTACTACAGCATAACACCGGATATCAATATTGTTGAGCAACGAGTCACTTTTGGCACGTCTGGCCACCGTGGTTGTGCGTTTAACGGTAATTTCAATGAACAGCATATCCTTGCTATTAGCCAAGCCGTCGTAGACTATCGAAAATCTGCGGGCATATCAGGGGCCCTTTATCTGGGTATCGATACCCATGCACTCTCTCAAGCGGCCTATATAAGTGTCATCGAGGTCCTGACCGCTAATAACATTCAGGTTGTTGTGCATCAAGATGACGGTTTCACACCGACTCCCGTGGTATCACATGCTATTGTGGTCGCCAATAAGCAAGATGGAAAAAACGTCGATGGTTTGATTATTACCCCATCTCACAACCCGCCTCAAGATGGTGGTATTAAGTACAACCCTCCGCACGGTGGGCCTGCTGAGGGTGAGATAACCCAATGGATAGAGCAGCAGGCTAATCAATATCTCAGCAATGACCTTAAAGGGGTCAAAAGAATCAGCTACCAGCAGGCTATCGGATCAAGCTTAGTCGAGTCTGTCGATCTCATCGCTCCCTATGTCGATGATCTCGCCAGCGTTGTCGATATGCAGGCGATAGCCGACGCCGGCGTGCGTATTGGTGTCGATCCTCTCGGTGGTTCAGGCATCTATTATTGGGATAAGATAGCGGCGCGTTATGGCCTCAATATCGAGCTAGTCAATGAAAGTGTCGATCCACGTTTTGCTTTTATGCCTCTGGATAAAGATGGCAAGATCAGAATGGATTGTTCTTCCCCCTATGCCATGGCCGGATTATTACGACATCAGGACAGATTCGATCTCTGTGTAGGTAATGATCCAGATTATGATCGTCACGGTATCGTTTGTCCGGGCAGTGGATTGATGAATCCAAACCATTTTCTCGCCGTCGCAATCGATTATTTGATCACTCACAGACCACTATGGTCACAAAAACTGGTGATAGGGAAAACCTTAGTTTCAAGCTCTATGATCGATAAAGTGTGTGCCCAACATCAACGAACGATGAGTGAAGTTCCCGTCGGATTTAAATGGTTCGTCGATGGTCTTGCTCAGGCAAGTTTCGCTTTCGGTGGAGAGGAGAGTGCGGGTGCGGCATTTTTAAGACGTGATGGTACCACCTGGTGTACCGATAAGGATGGATTTATCTTAGCCTTATTGGCCGCCGAAATTCTGGCTGTCACAGGTAAGACTCCGGCCGAACGTTATAAGGAATTAGTCGCCCAGCACGGAGAAAGTTTTTATAGCCGCGTCGATAGCCCTGTCAGCACCGAAAAGAAAACGAAATTTGCCGATATTATTGCAAATGATGTGGACGTGAATGTTCTGGGAACAATTAACTTAGGCGGTGAGCCTATCCAGAATGTTATGAGCCGGGCACCTGGCAACAATGCCAGTATAGGCGGCATCAAGGTTGTCACCGAAAACGCTTGGTTTGCGGCGCGCCCCTCGGGTACCGAAGCCCTGTTTAAGATCTATGCCGAAAGTTTTATCAGTCAGGCTCACTTAGAGCAGGTGATCGATGAGGCTCAGTCGATCATCGAGCGTATGTTGAAGAATTAATAGTAGTAATCAGTTTCCAGGTTCTGGGTTCCAGGTTGTGGGTATTATTCCTACTTCCTGTAACCTAGTACCTATAACCGACTTTAATAAGAGATGTGACAACTGGGTAAGTTGTTTTTTTCCAGATAATTCTGATGATATTCTTCGGCACGGTTAAATTGTAAAACCGGGACAATTTCCGTCACTATCTGCCTCTTTCCCCATTTACCACTGCGCACTAAGCTTAATTTAGACTGTTCGGCCGCCTCTTTTTGCGCTTTAGTGTGAAAAAAGATGGCACTACGATATTGTGAGCCTATGTCTCCACCTTGGCGATTTAAGGTGGTCGGATTATGGTTCTGCCAAAATATGGCTAATACCTGTTCATAAGACACCTGGTTTTCATCGAACTCCACTTGAACGACTTCTGCGTGACCCGTGTTACCGGACTTTACCTCACTGTAGTTGCTAGAGGAATCATCGCCCCCCATATATCCGCAGCTGGTTTTAGTCACTCCCTGGATCTGATTGAAAAAGTACTCCACCCCCCAAAAACAACCTGCACCAAATGTCGCTAAAGCCATTACCTACCTCACTTAAATTTGTTACTCGACCCAGGCCAAATATGCTTATCCGTATAAACGTCTGGATGGCCAGATGTCTATATTGTGTTTCACTCCGGAGAGAAATGCAAACAGAAATTGAAATACTTGAGTTAACCTTGTGGATAGAAGGAGATTTACACCGCCGATAAATGGCTGACGCGGGCGTAAAATGTTACTATCCATATTCGAGCTTTCATAAAAACTAGAAAAGGATCCTGTGCTTATATGTCTGTTTCCAGAACATATCTTTGTGCAGGAACAATTAAGGAGTATCTCGTGTTTCAAGCGCTAAAAGAGTCTAAGGACTTTTTAAACCTCACCCTTGCACATCCTCAACACTTAGATGAAACCTGTTCATTCTTGCTGGGTGACCATACTCAAGTAGAAGTTTGGGATACCGGTGTTATCGTATTTGAACCTAAAGTTAATCAAGGCACAGATATTGTCTTGTCCTGTGCCGTCCATGGGAACGAGACTGCACCGATAGAACTGTGCAATGAACTGGTTAAAGCGCTGCTTGAAGAGAAACTCATCGCTAAACAAAGGGTGCTTTTTTTATTTGGTAATCCTGCGGCGATTATAAACGGAACTCGTTTTATTGATGAAAACTTAAACCGTCTGTTTAATGGGGCGCATTCCTCTGGAGAGGGATTGGTTAACCCTGAAAGGATCCGAGCTAAGAAGCTCGAATTTTATGTAGACAAATTTTTTGCCGCTCAGACAGAAGATCGCCATCGAATTCACTATGATCTTCACACGGCTATTCGCGGTTCAAAGCATGAAAAGTTTGCTATCTATCCTTATCGTCCGGGAAGACAGTTTAGTGGTAAGCAGATCATGTTTCTTGAGGCATGTGGTATCGATACTGTGCTTTTTCATCACGAACCTACGACCACCTTCAGTTATTTCTCATCTCTGAATTATCAAGCCGATGCATTTACCATCGAGCTGGGTAAAGTCTTGCCTATGGGTCAAAATGACATGACCCGCTTCATTGCTCTGAATGAGATGTTAAACAGATTGATTAGCAATGAACCACTGGAGTTGTCAACGTTTGACCTGAATAAGGTTAATCTCTATCAGGTCTGTCGTGCGATTAATAAAGAGTTTGATGACTTCGAATTTACCTTTGCCAATGATGTCGAAAATTTCACCTCCTTTCCTGAAGGCTACATTCTTGCGAAAGAGGGGGGGAAAAATATCAAAGTCGAGCATAAGGTAGAAGCGGTCGTTTTTCCTAATGCTAAGGTCCCCGTGGGGCAGAGAACCGTGCTTTGTCTGAAACCTGCGACCACTGAGAATATCGATTTAGGTAACTAATATTGCTACGGCAGTGAGCAATTTGCTCTCTGCTCAATGTTATAAGCACTTAGCTTGAATCGACATAGAATTAGTGTGATGTTAATGATGCTTCCCGGGGCATCAACTAACCTTTGTTGTTATATAGAAGCCCTGTCTATTCATTCTACGGCGTATATATATGACAACAGGTTAAAAGAATAAGAGCGGTCTTCGCCATGACTTCAAGCTGCGGATGTAAAGCTAAAGATACGCACAAGGTCGATGTTAGTTTTTATTAAGCGGGTGAGAATAGTTGATAGGTAGTTTACGTTAACGTAATGTTTCTCCCGCGTATTACAATAATTGGCGTTCTCTATGTGGAGATCGCACTAAATAACAAATGCACTCAGCTGATAAGAGAATAGTATGAGCAACGCAACAAGCCATAATGAAACTGTCCATCGTGTCAGTTTTCTCGATAAGGACTCTGTGTCAGTCCCTATTTTAAAGATATTGCAAGCGGACGGTACCGTGTATGAAAATGCCGTTTTGCCCACTATAGATCAAGAACTTGCAACAAAGATTCATGATACTTGTGTTTTTACACGTGTGTTGGATGAACGTATGTTAGGCGCTCAACGCCAGGGGCGTATCAGTTTTTATATGACCTGTACCGGTGAGGAAGCTTCTATCATAGGAAGTGTGGCATCGTTAGATAGCGAAGATGTGATCTTAGCTCAATATCGTGAGCATGCAGCGATACGTTACCGTGGTTTTTCTACTGAGCAGTTTATGAATCAACTGTTCAGTAACGAGAAAGATCTTGGTAAGGGCAGGCAGATGCCGATCCATTATGGCTCTGCCGAGCTTAACTATCAGACAATCTCCTCTCCATTGGCTACCCAAATACCTCAGGCAACGGGTGTGGGTTACAGCTTGAAGATGCAAGATAAGCGTAATGTCGCCGTTTGTTACTTCGGTGAAGGCGCAGCCTCTGAAGGCGATTTTCACGCGGGATTAAATATGGCGGCTGTGCTTAAGTCACCGACCATCTTTTTCTGCCGCAATAATGGTTACGCCATCTCTACACCAACCAGCGAGCAGTTTATGGGCAACGGTATTGCCAGCCGCGGCCCGGGGTACGGAATACATACTATACGCGTAGATGGTAATGACATGCTGGCGGTATTGGCGGCGACACAACAGGCACGTGCTCATGCTATCCACAATAAAGAACCTGTTCTGATCGAGGCGATGACCTATCGACTCGGTGCTCACTCCTCTTCAGATGATCCATCGGGTTATCGCTCTAAAGAGGAAGAGGCTAAATGGCAGACACATGATCCTGTTAAACGTTTCAAGTTATGGATGATTAACAAGGGCTGGCTTACTGAAAAACAAGACGCAGACCTGTATGAGAAGTACCGTAAAGAGGTACTTGCTGAGCTGAAGCTTGCTGAAAAGCGTCCTATGTCGAAGCTCGATACCATAGTCGAGGATGTTTATGACGCGCCAACACCTAGATTAGAGCAGCAATTGAAATCCCTTAAGAAGCATCTGAACAAGTACCCGGATTCATATCCAAACAGCGTTGGGAGAGTATAAGTCGTGGCAAAAATTAATATGTTACAAGCCATCAATGACGCGCTTTCACTCGCATTCGAGACAGATGATAAAGCGATTTTGTTTGGTGAAGATGTCGGACATTTTGGTGGTGTATTCCGTGCGACTTCAGGTCTGCAGGAAAAATACGGCAAAGAGCGTTGCTTCAACACCCCCTTGACTGAGCAGGGGATTGCCGGATTCGCAAATGGGTTAGCCTCTAACGGAATGACGGCGATAGCCGAAATTCAGTTTGCAGATTATATTTTTCCGGCAATCGATCAAATTGTGAATGAATCAGCCAAATTCAGGTATCGCAGTGGTAATGAATTCAATGTTGGTGGTATTACCTACCGTACACCTTATGGTGGCGGTATAGCCGGCGGTCATTATCATTCTCAATCTCCGGAAGCTTACTTTACCCAAACAGCGGGTTTAAAAGTAGTGGTACCACGCAACGCGTATCAGGCTAAAGGCCTGTTACTCGCCTCTATCCGAGATAAGAACCCGGTTGTTTTCTTTGAGCCTAAGCGTCTCTATCGCGCCAATATTGGTGAAGTGCCCGACGGCGATTATGAAATTGAGCTGGGCAAGGCTGAAGTTGTCCGCGAAGGTAACGATATCACGCTTCTTGCGTGGGGGGCTCAGATGGAGATCATCGAAGAGGCGGCCGATATGGCGGCAAAGCAGGGAATATCCTGCGAAGTGATCGATCTGAGAACCTTGGCACCTTGGGATATTGAAACCGTGGCGGCGTCGGTTAAGAAAACGGGTCGACTGCTGATCAATCACGAAGCACCATTAACGGGGGGCTTTGCCGGAGAGATAGCAGCCACGATACAGGAGGAGTGCTTTCTTTATCTTGAATCGCCAATCAGTCGTGTCTGTGGTTTGGATACCCCGTATCCATTGATCCATGAGAAAGAATATATGCCAGATGCGCTGAAGACATTTGAGTCGATTAAAGCAACGGTTAAATTTTAGGAGCTTGGCAATGATTAAAGAGTTTATTCTACCCGATATTGGCGAGGGTGTTGTCGAGTGTGAGCTGGTCGAATGGCTGGTGAGTGAAGGTGATACCGTAAGTGAAGATCAGCCTATTGCTGATGTTATGACGGATAAAGCATTAGTCCAGATCCCGGCTCCTCACGCTGGTGTGATCAAAAAACTTCACTATGCCAAAGGTGAGATTGCCAAGGTGCATGCACCACTTTATTCTGTTGATTTAAATGGGAATTGTTCGCCGTCCGTCGAAGATTTAGCTGTTAATGATGAGCAGGTGAATTGCACAGTTGAGCAGAGTGATGAAATTATTTCATCTGATGTCGCGACCCCGGTTTCGCCCAAGGGAGTTCAAATCGAAGAGTTCCTTTTGCCGGATATTGGTGAAGGAATTGTAGAGTGTGAGTTGGTCGAGTGGTTGGTGAGCGAGGGCGATCAAGTCGTCGAAGACCAACCCATAGCCGATGTCATGACAGATAAGGCGTTGGTTCAGATCCCTTCGATAAAGTCGGGGAAAATCGTCAAATTACACTATCGTAAAGGCCAGTTAGCTAAGGTCCATGAACCTCTGTTTGCCGTAGAGGTGGAGCAGGAACAGCCCGCTGCAGTCAGTGAAGGGAGCGAGGTAACTCATGCGGCTGAATCAATATCCGCAGCTGACGATACCAAAGAGCCGGTGGCGCAGGGTAAGGCATTAGCCAGCCCGGCAGTCAGACGCTTGGCCCGGACATTAGATATCGATATCGCTAAGGTTCCAGGTACCGGTAAAAATGGTCGTGTGTTTAAAGAGGATATTGAACGTTATCATTCGGGGGCAAGTGCCCATAGCAATACAATGTCCGCAACTACTGAACATGACGTTAGCTCAAGCACTTTATCTACGCCGAGCCTGAACTCTGGCTCTGTAAATATCGGGCAGACTATCGACAGAGTCGAGCCTATTCGTGGTGTCAAAGCTGTGATGGCTAAGATGATGACAGAGTCGGTTCGCACTATCCCTCATTTCACCTACTGTGAAGAGATCGATCTAACAGAACTGGCCGCATTGCGTGAGAGCATGAAGAAAAAGTACTCAAGCGATGAGCTCAAGCTCACCATGATGCCTTTTTTCATGAAATCTATGTCACTGGCCCTAAAGCAGTTTCCGGTGATAAACAGTCAGGTCAATGATGATTGCACCGAACTTACCTATCTTTCCAGCCATAACATAGGTATGGCAGTTGACTCGAAAGTGGGTTTGCTGGTTCCGAACGTTAAAGATGTACAGAACAAGTCTATCTTAGAGATAGCCGCAGAGATCACCAGATTGACTACCGCAGCGCGCAGTGGTCGAGTGAGTCCCAGCGATCTTAAGTCTGGAACGGTTTCTATCTCTAACATCGGTGCCCTGGGCGGAACGGTGGCGACTCCTATCATCAACAAGCCTGAAGTGGCGATTGTTGCTTTGGGTAAGCTACAGGTGTTACCGCGCTTTAACGCAGATGGCGAAGTGGAAGCAAGAAAGATCATGCAGATAAGCTGGTCTGGTGATCATCGTGTTATTGATGGTGGCACGATTGCTCGATTCTGTAACTTGTGGAAGCAATACTTAGAAGAACCTCAGGAGATGCTGCTCGCTATGCAGTAGTCGACTGAAGGGTAAGTAAAAGGAACGCGATATGCGTTCTTTTTATTTCTAATACACTTAAATGAGTTAATTTTTTGCCTTCAATTACGTATAATCTCGCTAATATACATTTCTTTCTGGTTTTAACATGAGTCTGTCTGCCCCACAAATCGAAAATGTTCAATACCCATTTCCTGCTAAGCCATTGCCGTTAACCGACGTTGAAAAGGTTAACTACAAGGCTCGAATCAAGCAGTTATTGGTTGAAAGAGACGCTGTGCTGGTCGCGCATTATTATACAGATCCCGAGATTCAGGCGTTAGCCGAAGAGACGGGCGGTTGTGTTTCTGACTCACTTGAAATGGCTAGATTTGGGCGTGATCACCCGGCGAAAACCTTGATTGTTGCCGGCGTTAAATTTATGGGGGAAACCTCAAAGATCCTTAGCCCGGAAAAAACGGTATTAATGCCGACTCTCGAAGCGACCTGTTCTCTCGATATTGGTTGTCCGATTGAGACTTTCAGCAAGTTCTGTGATGCTCACCCGGACCATACCGTGGTGGTGTACGCCAATACATCTGCAGCGGTTAAGGCTCGTGCGGATTGGGTGGTAACATCGAGTATCGCGCTTGAGATCGTCGAACACTTAGATAGTCAAGGTAAGAAGATTATCTGGGGACCGGATCGTCATCTGGGAAGCTACATTGCCAAGCAAACCGGCGCCGAGATGTTGATGTGGCAAGGTGATTGTATCGTTCATGACGAATTTAAGGCCAAGGCTCTTCGAGAGCTGAAGATCAAAAATCCCGAGGCAGCCATTTTAGTGCACCCGGAATCACCGGCTAGTGTCGTCGAACTGGCCGATGCCGTTGGTTCAACGAGTCAGTTAATCAAGGCTGCACAAACAATGGATAATGACACCTTTATCGTTGCAACAGATAGAGGTATCTTCTACAAGATGCAGCAGGCGGCGCCGGATAAAATATTGATTGAAGCGCCAACTGGCGGAAATGGTGCAACATGCAGAAGCTGTGCTCACTGTCCCTGGATGGCGATGAATGGCCTTCAAGCCATTGAAGCGTCTCTGACTGCCACAGATACAACTCCCCATGAGATATTTGTCGATGATTCACTTCGTGAAGCCGCATTGATCCCATTGGACCGTATGCTGAATTTCGCACAGACATTAAATATGAAAGTGAAAGGCAACGCGTAATAGCATCTATTCTTTTGCTATAGTCTTGCCAAATAGCCTTCGAGTATGATCTTGAATAAAAAGTCTTCATTTTGGAGGCTTTTTTTCTATAACATCCAAAAAATTAACCCTATGTACGCTAAACTTTAAGTCGAAAGTGAACTTTAGTGACATTAGAAAGGATATTTTCATGAAGCTTCGATGGATCGGAAATTTAAGCATAAAAAACAAACTTATGCTCGTCATACTCCCTCCGATAATAGGTTGTATTCTATTTGGTACCTCTGTTGTATATAACCAGTATCAACTGGGACACGGGCTCGAGCAGGTAAAAGTGCTTAGTCAACTGGCGACCGTGAATAGTGATCTCGTTCATGAGTTACAAAAAGAGCGGGGAATGAGTGCCGGCTTTCTAGGGTCCAAAGGCAAATCGTTTGCCGGTAAACTTCCGGGTCAGAGACAATTAACCGATAAACAATTATCAGGGTTTAATACATTCGTCCGCGATAATACCTTACCTGCGGTATTCTCGACTCAGCTGAGCCGCGTTAATTCCGAAGTTTCCAGACTGAACAATATCCGCTCAGGCGTCGATAGTCTGTCGATATCTGTGGCCGAAGAGGTCGGTTATTACACACAGCTCAATAAGATGTTATTGAGTATTGTCGACCAAACGGCTAAAGAGGGGGATAGCCAGGAGATCGCGATTCAGGCCGCTTCATTCAGTGCTTATCTTCAGATGAAGGAGAGAGCGGGAATTGAGCGTGCGGTGTTAAGTTCGACATTCGGCAATCCCGATTTTAAACCTGGCATGTTTATCAAGTTTGTCACTCTGGTATCGGAGCAAACGAGTTATGAAGAGCGCTTTCTTGCCCTGGCCTCAGAAGAGGTAAAAAGCCGATATAGACAACTGGCCAGCTCTCAAGCCGTAGCCGATGTTCAGGCACTGAGACAGATTGCATTAAGTCAAAAGGGTGAGGCTATCAGTGCGCAAAGTGCCGAGAATTGGTTTGCTAAATCAACTGCCCGAATCGAATTGGTTCGAGCATTCGAAAAGTCGTTATCTGAGTCATTAATTAAGGTTACTGACAAACAGTTGAAAGCCTCTCAATCTGTGATGCTTAGCATCATAGTTATATTGATTATTTCAGGCGCGTTGGTCATCTTTATCTCAGTTACTGTCGCAAAATACATGCATAATCGACTGCACTACCTGCACTCGACCATCAGTACGGCGCAGCAAAATTACGATCTCAGCGTTCGTGTTAAAAGTGAGACTACTGACGAACTTGGCGAACTCGGTAGGGCCTTTAATCATATGATGAATGATTTTGAACAAGTCATTCATAAGGTAAGGGATAATACCGATAGACTATTGCATGCCTCAGAGAGGATGGATACCTGTGCAACCGCGATGCAGCAAGATGTTGCTATCGGACATAGTGAGGCAGAGCAAGTGGCCTCGGCGATGACAGAGATGAGTGCGACAGTGCAAGAGATCGCAGTCAATGCGGTCAAGGCGTCTGAGGCGTCCACTGCGGCTAATGTAGAAGCTAAAGAGGGCAATATTGAGGTCAGTAAGACCTGTGACAGTATTAACCTATTAGCACAGGAGATAGGCGAGGCATCGACTGCGATACATGAATTGGATAATGATATTCAAGGTATCGTGAGTGTCTTAGGCGTGATCAGTGGTATTGCCGAACAGACCAATCTTCTCGCCTTAAATGCTGCAATCGAAGCGGCACGTGCAGGTGAGATGGGAAGGGGATTTGCCGTTGTTGCCGATGAAGTGCGAAGTTTGGCTCAGAGAGCTCAAACCTCAACCGAAGATATCAGGGACATGACTGAACGCCTCGAGAAAGCTGCTGTAGTTGCCGTTAAAGCGATGGACAAGGGGAAATCCCAGGCTGAGATAAGTGTTACTGAATCGGAGAAAGCTGGCCAGGATCTGGATAAAATTGTCCACGAAGTGGGCGTGATTGACAGTATGAACGAACAGATAGCCGCCGCTACACATGAGCAGTCGGCAGTCTCTGAAGAGGTTAACCGTAACGCACTTAAGATCAGTGAGATCTATCAAAATACTCAGGCGGTCTCCGATGAACTCAGTCAGCTAAATGAAACCTTATTAGCCGATGCCAATATCATGGCTAAAGAGGTGAGTAAGTTTAAGCTGAGCTAGATATCAGTTATTCAGCATTTGATGTAAGTATAAGCCCTGTCGAAAGATGGGGCTTTTTTGTGGACGAGACTATTTAGTTAGGGGGCGGAATATCTCTAATGTAGCGGACTAAAACAGACAAACTCTTCAATAATTCTACAAATTTAACGAAGCAATTGGCTGTTTTTTTATTATAGTTTTAACTGCAATCTAATTAAAATCTTTGTAGGCACGATATACCCGTACCGTCAGGCGCATAACTGGTTATAGAAGGCCCCGCGCATGTAATCGGATTAACCCTTGGTTCATCGCTAAGGCGTTATGTGAAGATGAAAACAAAATTATTGAGGTTATGATGAACGTAAACCTTACTATCGATGCTCAATTAACGGTACAGCTTATAAAAGCATATCTTCAAGAGTTAGTTAAGACTCAACAAAGCGATGGAATACTGCTCGGCCTCAGCGGCGGAATCGACTCTTCGGTGCTGCTCTCTATTGCCGTCAGGGCCGTCGGAAAGGATAGGGTGCATGCTTCATTTCTTTATGACCGTGATAGCGAAAAAGAGTCCGAGAAAAAAGCTTTGATCATGGCAAACTGGCTGGATATTGGTCTCGACATTTTTGATATATCACCGGCAATGAAGAAAAAAAATATTTATGATCCTCTGATTATGAAGTTGATACCTTATTCGCCTCTCTTTAACCGTTTGATTCAACACTCTTACCGTTTTATTAACGGGGAGGTGCCATTTAAAACATCACTTAAAATTGGCAGTAATGTCGGTAATGGTTCATGGATTAAGTCTTTGATGTATAACTTTACTATCAGGCATATTGATCGAGGGTTTGCAGAGCGCCATATATACCGAAGAGAGCTGTTGAATACAAAAGCAACCCAAGAGAACTTAATCCTCATCGGCGCAGCTAATCGTTCGGAGTTTGAAGTTGGCTGGTTTGTTAAGGATGGTGTCGACGACCTGCCGATTCAGCCTATGACGGGACTGTACAAGACTCAGGTGTGGCAGCTGGCGTCATACCTTAAGCTGCCCGATGAGATCCAGAATCAACTCGCTTCTCCTGATATGATGTTTGGTATCACCGACGAGTTTGGGATCGGTCATAACTATCGTAAATTGGATGTCATTTTAGACATGATGGAGCGGGAAAAGACAGATGAGGAGATGGTTAATCATGGCATCTGTAAAGCAGATATCGAAGATGTTCGGGAATTGATGCTGTATTCTGAATGGAAGCGAAACTCTTTACATGAAACTCCTCCTGTTCAAGGTGGAGTCAATGGCAATGTACGTTCAAGTAATATGAACAGTAGCTAATTTAATGACAGAGCCATAGTTAACTATGTCATTACAGCAATAAGCTTATGCAATAAAACTAACAAGCTATATAATCCTGTCAAAACTATCTCAAGGATTAAAGCTTATGAAGTTGCAGGCAATTTTGTGGGATTACGATGGAACCTTAGTAAATTCTGTACCCAAAAACATCGCTATTACAAAATCAATTTTATCTATTGTTGCTCCACATCTCACTGGAGACAAGCTTCCTAAATACCTGTTGAGTGAATCGGCTTACCACGAAGCCAACCATAGCGCAAAAAACTGGCAAGCCTTGTATCGTAATTACTATGGGTTGACCGAAAATGAGATGCTAGAGGCCGGGGCGCTTTGGGCTGAGCATCAAGAAAGTAACCAAACTCAGGTCAGTCTATTTGATGGAATAGACAAGGTCATCGAGCAGTTTTCTCATCTTCCTCATGGGATCTGTTCTCAAAATTCCCGGCTAAACATATGGAATGTGCTCAAGCAAAATCGTGTAGATGCGCCATTTCAAGCGGTTGTAGGCTACGACGATCTGGACAGCAACTCACAGAAACCACATCCTTTCGGCGGTATTAAGTGTTTAACCGACATATTCGATGAGGCTATAAATAAACTGGTCTTGTATGTTGGAGATCATGAAGCCGACGTTAAGTTTGCAAAAAATATTGAACAGGCACTGGGCGGTGGCTCAAGAGTTATCTCTGTTGCTGCCGCTTATAGTGGCGCAAACCCTGAGAATTGGTCGGTAGAACCAGATCACGTCGCATCTTGTGTATCTGAGCTAAAAGGGATCTTTGAAAAATACACTTAATAACCTGAAATACCATGAAATGGAGTCAGGCGTGACAGTGGTAATAACCGTATCAGGGGGAAATTTGTTGCGTTTGTAGTTGTGAGCTTATGGGACCTATAAAAATGGCACTGCCTTTTGGTTAGGCTCATCAGTGAGTTGTTAAAGAGATTGTGATTGTCGAAGTCCCAGAGTCAGTTAGATTTAACACTCAATTAGTCTATCTGACTAAGGTTTTTCACCAAGAATTCATAATCTATTGTCTGAAAAGCAACATGAGACGTGATTGCTTTTAGCAATAGGCTGCAAGTTGACGTCTAATAAAGTAAAATACGGCTACATTTTTCGAATGAAAGTTGTTCTAAACGAGGATCAATGAATACTAGAAAAGATAAATACAGTATTGATAATACCGATTACACCATCGGACAAGATAATATTCAAAAATGGGGCTTTGATGTTCACAATCCTGTTTTTGGGATCAGCGCTGCCTTAATTGGCCTATTTTTATTAGCCATATTAGTGGCCGACCCAGAAACATCCAAATCCGTATTAGACGGCATAAAATGGAAAATTATTGGCGCTTTTGATGGATTGTTCATGTGGTCTGCCAATATTTTTGTGATTTTTTGTGTAGCAATGATTGTCTCTCCATATGGCAAAATTCGTTTAGGTGGTGATGAAGCCAAAACCGACTACTCGATGAAGTCATGGATAGCAATGTTATTTGCTGCGGGTATGGGTATCGGACTCATGTTTTGGGGTGTTGCAGAGCCTGTTGCCTACTTTACCGGTTGGTACGAAACACCACTTAATGTCGCCGCAAACACACCAGAAGCCGCTAAGCTGGCTCTTGGTGCCACAATGTTTCATTGGGGACTTCACCCATGGGCGATTTACGGAGTTGTGTCACTGTCGTTAGCATTTTTCGCTTACAATAAGGGCTTACCGCTTTCCATGCGTTCAGTCTTTTATCCAATTCTGGGTGATCGCACCTGGGGCTGGCCTGGGCATGTTGTTGACATTCTAGCGGTGCTTGCCACTCTCTTTGGTCTCGCGACATCTCTTGGACTTGGTGCTCAACAAGCCGCCAGTGGTTTTCACCATGTATTCGGCATTGATAATGGCTTAATGCTTCAAATTGCCATCATCTTTATTGTGACCTTGTTAGCCGTTATTTCTGTAGTCCGCGGTATTGAAGGCGGTGTAAAAATTATCAGCAACGTCAATATGTTGCTGGCACTTGCCTTAGTGGTGTTTGTGGCTTTGGTTACTTTTGCAGTCTCCATGGGAACCATTCCGACGACGGTCATGGGATATATTGAAAATATTATTCCATTAAGTAACCCGATTGGCCGTGAAGATGAAGCTTGGATGCATGGTTGGACTGTTTTCTATTGGGCTTGGTGGATTTCATGGTCACCTTTTGTCGGTATGTTTATTGCGCGTATTTCTCGTGGACGAACAATTCGTGAGTTCATGACGGCAGTACTCATAGTACCAACGGCAGTTACTATACTTTGGATGTCAGTATTTGGTGGCGTTGCGATTGATCAAATCGTTAATAAAGTCGGTACGTTAGGCGAAAAAGGCTTAACAGAAGTTCCACTTGCCATGTTCCAAATGTTTGATGCATTGCCAATGGGTAATATTCTGTCTCTACTCGCCGTTGTGTTAGTGCTGGTTTTCTTTGTGACTTCATCAGACTCTGGATCACTGGTTATTGATAGCATCACATCAGGTGGTAAAGTCGATGCACCAGTTCCTCAGCGCGTTTTCTGGGCATTTATCGAAGGCGCGATTGCCGCTGGTCTCGTTTGGGTGGGTGGCACACAAGCCATTGAAGCCTTGCAAGCCGGTGCTATTTCAACGGCCTTACCGTTCACCATTATTTTATTGGTGATGTGTGTCAGCTTGATTAAGGGACTAGGAACAGAAAAACGTCCTGGTTAATCTGTTGAGTTGTACAAAAAAGCCGAGTACATCACTCGGCTTTTTTATTGCTATAGATTTATAGGCAAGATTGCTTTTATAACCACAGCTTTTTAATGGGCGTGTCAGGGCTGAAATGATGGTGTATTTGCGCTTGCAGTAGCTCTGCTGTGGCAATTGCATCGGTTAACGCATCGTGTGGGGGATACGTTGGCAAATTATATCTTGTACGACTATTGGCAAGACGAATGGATCCTGGGCGGGTATTTTTAAACCAATCTATAATACTTCTCGGGCGAGCCTTCTGAATATCAGCTTCAATTTGCATGGTATCAATAACTGGAAAAACAATGCCTTCATTGATCAAACTTCTAAGCGCTGCATCAAAGAAGTCACGTTCAATTCTACGGTAATGCACTACTACAATTTTTCCAGCCAGCTCATCTAATAACTGCTCTAAGATCCTCAGTAGGTCCGGCGCACCCTTTAAATCGGAATGAGTAATACCATGGATGATAATTGAATCTTCCTGCAGTTTATCCTCGGGTGTTACAAACCAGTGTTTAGCCTGTCTACAAGCAATTCGTTGCAGGGTAAAAGGGACTAAGCCAATACTAATAATACTGTTTTGATTTGCATCTAATCCGGTGGTTTCAAAATCTAAGGCAACAAAATCAATATCCTTAAGTTTTATCTCCTCATGGTAAGTGCCGGCATTATAAAAGTGAGTCAGGCGGCTATCTTTACTTTCCAGTGCTTTAATTTGCAGAAAAGCTTTCCAGTTTAAGACCTCTTGATTACTGAAATCACGCATTATTTACCCCTGCATGCTGTTGGCACTGTAGCGGAACTTTAAAAAGTTTTGTGCACTGCTCAAAACCAAAAAGGCATCTTTAAGGTTACGTCTTTCAAAATCAGACATATTTTCTGGTTCAATATTGTTATCAGGCTCTTGTTCCGACTCAATGTCTAATGCTTGATGTCGAATACGAACCAAAGAGATGAATTCCATTGCATGTTGCAGATCCTTCCCCTTTGATGGAGGTAAAATTCCTGCTTCAATAATGTCTTCTAATCGATCAAATGAGTTCTGGGATTGGGAGCCGATAGCAAGGGCGTGCACACGGATGAGGTCGGCTAAAGGTGCTGTACCTCGTCTTTTTAAATTAATGGAGTTGTTATGGCGACCATCTTTTTCCATCACAAAATCTTTAAAAAAGCCAAGTGGAGGTGTGCGGTTCAATGCATTTCTGGCAAGACAGGCCAAGAAGCGGTTATTCTTCTTTGCCTTTCTAAGAATGAACGCGTTCAACTGCTCAGCCCATTTTGGCCTGCCATACACACCGCAAAGGTCAAAAAAGATTGAGCAATTAAGTAAAGCTTGCGGATTTGGATTCTCAATCCAATCAGAAAAACACTCTTCCCATTGAGATTGTGTCTTTCGATACTCAGGATTAGTTGCCATGATGTCACCGTCGCAATAGGTATAACCGCACGCGGCTAAACCGTCACAAACGTAGGTAGCAAGCTCTTCAAAGTATTCCCCATGTAGTGACTCCTGGTACTGGTTATCCAGGATGATCGCATTGTCCTGATCGGTAACGATAAGCTGTTCATCACGGGCCATTGAGCCTAATGCTAAGAAGCAGTAGGGTATAGGAGGCGGGCCTAATTTCTCTTCGGCTAACTCAAGCAGACGCTGTTTGAAACTTCTGCCAATTTCCGACATGGCTCGACCGACCATGTGTGAGTTAGCATCTTCGTTTATCATGCGGACAAAACAGTCTTTGAGTTGATTCGATAGTATGATCAAATCTTCGATACTGTTTTGTTGGAAAATACTGCTGACAAATAACAAGCTATTTTGCGATTCATAGCGAATGATGTCGCTGACTTCAATTAAGCCAATCGGTTGTTTGTTTTTCAAAATGGGGAGGTGGTGTACGTTATAGCGAAGCATTAACAGCATGGCTTCAAAGATATAGGCGTTGTGATCCAAAGAGATGAGTTCTGTAGACATCACCTCGACCACTTGGGTATCGACATCCAGCCCTTGAGCGATAACTTTTGCACACAGATCGCGCTCGGTAATAATGCCAACAAAGCTATTACCACCTTCATCGGAGAGATTTGGGTCATTGATAATTGCAGCAGAGACATTCTCTTCAGACATGATTTTGGCCACATTCTGAATTGTGGTGGTGGTAGGTAGCATCACAGGCTCGCCACTGAGCAATGTCTTAACCTTTGAGGTGGTCAGTGAATTGGCATCATCACTATTATCTTCAACTGCTTGCTGTAATCGTATACTGCCTTCTACTTCAACAAAGTCGGCAAAGGTCTCATAGCGTTCGCAAAACTCTTCAAAAATACTCTGTGGAATGCAGTATAAAAGGGTGTCTTTAATTGACTTGGCAGGGAAACGAACTTTATTATTGGTTAACAGCCCCATCTGTCCAAATAAGCCACCTTGATCCAGGCGGTTATAAAGCTCACCGGTACGGCGATATATCTCGACCACACCACTGCGGATCATAAAGAGATCGTGTATTTTATCCGCAAATTCAATGATTATACTATTTGCTCGGTAGTATGAGATCTCGACACTTTTTGAAACTTCGATTAACGCTTCTTCGGGTAGCTGATCAAAAGGGGGGTATTGGCGGATGAAGTTTCGAATTTCAAGTAGCTCGACTTCCATGATTCGCTCGATATTGTTGATGATTTGAATATATGATGAATAGTATATGGTATCTATAGAATATATGCAGCCAACCCGTTGCCAGACTCTTAATATTCAAGAGTTTTCACTGAAAATGAACAGTATCGCTTGTTAGATGTCCTGAAGACCTTTTCGATTTAATACTACATGAAATTAAGCGTCATATGTCTAAGATAAAAGTAGACTTAATATTCTAACTTATTGGTGTCGAGCAAACAGGTTAGGCTAGTTGTTAAAGGCGAAAAGCTACTTAGTTTGTTTAATGTACGACGATAATTAGGGCTGGAGAGTTTCTATCAATCATAAAAACTTAGGGTAATTGCCAACGAAAAAAGGCTGTCCAAATGGACAGCCTTTCATCTAAATATGGCGGTGAGGGAGGGATTCGAACCCTCGGATGGTTTAACCCATCACACACTTTCCAGGCGTGCTCCTTCAGCCACTCAGACACCTCACCAAATTATGTTTATTAAGTTATCGTGTTAATAAGACACGCTGTATGAAATTACTTATGACTGAAGCACCACGCTATGCGTGCTTGTATAAATCCTTGGCAGCCACTCAGACACCTCACCAAATTTTGTTTATTAAGTTATCGTGTTAATAAGACACGCTGTATGAAATTACTTATGGCTGAAGCACCACGCTATGCGTGCTTATATTATATCTTGGCAGCCACTCAGACACCTCACCAGATTTTTAGTCACGTTTAATGTGTTTGACTCCACATTTAGTCAGGCATTGCCTGCTAACGGGGTCGTACTTTACGCAAAACCCATAACGGGGTCAAGCGATAAAACCCAGGATTTCGGCGTTTGCATAATAGATAAACAAATCATGAGATAAGATACGTTTTTTAGCTCTCTTGTTACCAGTGTTTGCTTCACTTAATGGTTTATTTACTATGTTTTAACCCTGTACTTTAATTAATGTACTAAAGCAGCGGGCTGAAGAGGTAGAAAAACTGCTCGATGACCCGTTTATAGACGGGCCGCTTTTGCCAAGCCTTCACATCGATCAGATGAGCATTATCTATGTAAGACTGTTGGAGGAGGTTCATCTGCTCTGTGAAGCTCAAGTCATCAACAGCCAATGTCACCTCAAAGTTTAACCATAGGCTGCGCATATCCAGATTGACCGTGCCGATGAGGCAGTGACTCTCGTCAATGACCACAGACTTTGTATGTAGCAGGCCACCATTAAATCTGTGAATTTTCACCCCGGCACTGAGCAGTTCAGCAAAAAAAGAGCGACTGGCCCATTCCACCATGACGGAGTCATTCTTATGAGGAATGATAATGTTAACGCAGACACCACGATGGGAGGCAGCGATAAGTGCTACCAACAGGTTTTCACTGGGGACAAAGTAAGGTGTAGTGATCACAATTTTATGTTCGGCTTGATATATGCTTTGCAGCAGCACTTCATGGATGATCTCTTCCGGCATACCCGGACCCGATGGGATCACCTGTACCATATCGACTTTTTCAGGTTCGGTATGGGGCTTACAAACGGGAGGTTCGGGCAGTTGGCGTTGATTCGTTTCCACCTCCCAATCCCACGATTGAATGGCATTAAGCAGAGGGACTGTGGTGCCCTTTATTCTGACCATGACATCTATCCATTGGCCGACACCCGAGTTGGTCTTAAAACAGCTTGGGTCGACCAGATTCATAGAGCCTGTATAGGCAATGCTATTATCGATAACGACTATTTTTCTGTGCATTCTCAGATCCATACGTCGAAACAGCACTCTGATTGGACTTACCTTCAAGGCCCTTGCAATATGGATCCCCTCGGCTTCAAATATGGCCGGCCATTGACTTCTAAAAAATTGATTGCTACCGGCAGAGTCTAATAATAATTTCACGGATACATTCCGCTTCGCGGCATTAATCAGTGCTAATGCTACGTCATCGGCCATGCCACCGGGGTGCCAGATATAAAACTCCAGATGAATCGTCGATTCAGCTCTATCAATATCTTTGATGAGAGAGTTCAGGATCTGCTTGGGTGTCGATTGTAATTCCAGCTTATTGTCGGCTAAAGAGGGGATCCCCAATTGGTTTTCACACAGGGCGCTGATAGATTGTGCGTGTGAGCTCAAGATATTGGGCCGATACTGGCGAATTTGATAGAGGTGAGCAAACCAATCGGCGTAGGGTTGATACATATCTTTCGCACGCTGGGCCCGGGTCCTGCCGATATTTTGTTCCCCAAAAAGTAGGTAGGCAAAAATTCCAACGATAGGGATGACATAAATCACCATCATCCACGCAAACGAGACACCGACTGAGCGCCGCTTGATAATAATTCTTACGGTAATGCCCGCAATGATGACCCAGTAGAGCAAAATGCCAGCTAAGGTTAGCAGTTGATAAAAGTGTGCCATTAATTAATGCGCCAGTATTTAAGAAGAAGCTAAAGAAAAAACATGTGTTTTAGTGTGCATTTAATTGCTGAAAAATAACAGGCTTTTTGGACAATAACCAAGCGGTTACCTTATGTATGAAGTAAATTTAATCTTATTCAGTACTTTATAATTAGTGTGTTAATGGTTTTTTCTTCCTTCAGGAATTATTATGTTATTAAGTGATTTATTTTTTGAAATTGTTGAATGAAATTTGTCTCAAAACAGCGTCGGTTACTGGCTATAGTTTGTTTTATCGCTATTAGCTTTGTCCTGACCTTTAGTGGGGTTAACCACGCTAATGGTACTCCAAAGGTGATGATTAATTTGGTCGAGCCAATTTTTCAAACTCAGTGTGCACATCCTACCGCCTCCGGTTATCTTGACCTTGACGGCAGGCTTAATGTGTCGGTGTGGAATATCTACAAGCAAAAAAGGAAAAACTGGAAACCAGTGCTTAAGCGCCTCTCTCATTCCAGCCAGCTGGTTTTACTTCAAGAGGCCGGATTGACCACAGAGATGGTTGATTTTATCAACTCCCACTCATTAAATGTGGCGATGGCAAAAGCATTCAAACTTTTTGGCACTTCCCTTGGGGTCATGAATTTATCAGACTCAGGAGCCAGTAGTGCATGTGCGTTTCATGCTACAGAGCCATTGATAAGGTTCGCAAAATCGGCGCTCGTCACTCATTACCCTCTGTCCAATGGCGAGACACTTCTGGTCGTCAATCTACATGGTATCAATTTTGATTGGAAACTGACCCGCTATACCGAGCAGTTTGAAGCCTTGAGCCTGGAACTCGGCGGGCATAGCGGGCCGATAATTCTTGCCGGTGACTTCAACACCTGGCGAAATGACAGACTCAAGCTTATCTCAGAGTTTGCCAAGCGATTTGGGTTAAGTGAAGCTGAGTATCACTTGGACGAACGTCAGCGTTTCTTCGGCCTGGCTTTAGATCATCTCTTCTATCGGGGGCTGGATTTCCATCATGCTGAATCTAAAGTGACCGACGCTTCGGATCACAACCCCATTATCGCCCATTTTACACTGAAGTCGTGACAGGTGAGTGAGTCGAACCGCTGAATAAATAATAGTTTGAGTGTTATCATAAAGGCATAAGAAAACTCTATTTCCGGCAGGTTACTTTTATGTCTCAATCTCCCCATGCATTATTACAGACTCACTTTGGGTTTTCTGAATTCAGGAATGGTCAATATGATGTGATCAACCATGTCCTGCAAGGTCATAGCGCCGCGGCTATCTTTCCTACAGGCTCTGGTAAGTCATTGTGTTATCAATTGCCGGCAATAGCGCTACCCCATCTCACCTTAGTGGTTTCCCCCCTGTTAGCTTTGATTCAGGACCAGCTGTCATTCCTACAGTCTAAGGGAATTAATGCTGCCAGTATCGACTCCAGTCAGAGTCGGGAACAAACTCTGGAGGTTATGCGTGGGGTGAGGCTGGGAGAAGTAAAGATATTGATGATCTCTGTTGAGAGACTCAATAACGAGCGTTTCAGACAGTTTATCAGCGAAGTGTCTATTTCGATGCTAGTGGTCGATGAGGCGCACTGTATCTCCGAGTGGGGTCACAATTTTCGACCCGATTACCTTAAGTTGCCAAGGTACCGTAAAGAGTTGAGCATCCCTCAAACTCTGCTGCTGACTGCCACCGCAACCCCTAAGGTGATAGAGGATATGGGCAGTAAATTTGGTATTGACGCTGATAACGTAACCTTGACCGGGTTTTATCGGCCCAACCTTCACTTAAACGTTAAAGGGGTCGCGAGCCGGGATAAAATTGACCAATTGACGCTATGGCTTAGCTCCAGAGCTCACCAATCCGGCATCATCTATGTCACGCTTCAACATACTGCTGAATTCGTTGCCGAGATGCTTAACCAGCGCAACATTCCTGCTAAGGCTTATCATGCCGGTATGGCGTCTGAGGTGAGGCAGTCTATTCAGCATGACTTTATGTCCGGAAAGCAAGAGATTATCGTCGCGACCATTGCCTTTGGGATGGGGATCGATAAGAGCGATATCCGTTTTGTAGCGCATTATGACCTGCCTAAATCCATCGAAAACTATGCCCAGGAGATTGGTCGTGCAGGACGGGATGGTTTGAACTCCGATTGCTTAGTGCTCGCCAATGCCGATAACCTGAGTACTCTGGAAAACTTTGTTTATGGTGACACGCCTGAGCCCTGCGCCATTAGTGTAGTTCTTGATGAGATCCTCAAAGCAGCAGAGTTGAATTCTGGCCAGCCTCAGTGGGAAGTTGTACTTAACAGCTTGTCTAATCAATCTAATATTCGGCCTCTGTCTTTAAAAACTCTGTTGGTTTACCTCGAGCTGCTGAACATCATTAAGCCGACATACAGTTATTTTGCCGAGTATAAATTTAAGTATTTAATACCTGAGGCAGAGATCGTCGAGTTCTTTAAAGAGGAGCGGAGAGACTTTATTCGGGCCATATTTACCAGTGCCGATAAGGCAAAGATATGGTCCAGTGTGAATTTCGAGAAACTTAACACGACTTATGCCAGTGACCGGCAGCGGGTATTGAAAGCAATCAACTACCTGGACGAAAAGGGAATGATTGAACTGCAAACGAAGCAGATGACTCAGGTTTATCAAATTCTCGATACCCGGTTTGACCGGGAACAGTTACAAACATCACTGTTCGAACGTTTCAATGATAAAGAGACCAGTGAAGTTAAACGTATTAACCAGTTGATTGGCTTATTTACATCGGAGCACTGTTTGAGTCGTCAACTGGCTCACTACTTTGCCGATGACCAGATGACTCAAGATTGTGGTACCTGTTCGGTTTGCCGGGGCGAACAGGCGGTGTTACCTCCAACTCCTTACCTCAAACCCCTAAATGAGATGGATTTCAATCAAGTCACTGCCGAGGCTGTGTCTAAGTTAGGCAAGTCAACCAGTACCGTTTTGGTGTCGCGCTTTCTGTGTGGCCTGACGACGCCAATCTTCACTAAATTAAAGTTACGTACCTGCAGAGGGTTTGCCACCTTAGAGAAGTATCGGTTCAGTGACGTTAAACGTTGGGTTGAATCGTATCTGAACGTTTAGGGATTGTTGCCCATCAATGTAAGGCATGGCGCTGATAAAAACAGACTTTATTTATGCGCATGACGCGTTTAGCTGGATGATGCCTGTGAGGGGGACCGAGTTGTAACACAATATTTCAGCTTCAACATCGAAGCTGAAATATTTTTTTATACATGTTTAACTAAGTCCGAAAAAAATAATAAATTAAACTTTGAACCGGGATAAAAACATGAAAAAAGCAACACTGTCATTAGCGGTAGCATTGTCATTAACAGCACTCGCTGGTTGTCAATCTCAAGAGGTAGCTGAGCAGGTGTCACCGGCCTCGATGGCTGCAAGCCAGCAGTTAAGCTTTGCCCAATTTTCAACACAGTTTATTGATGAGCTATGGAAGCAGGCACCTACATGGGCACTCTATAGTGGCTATCATAAATATGACGGTGTGCTTAAAGTGCCAAACGCGGCTAGTCGTGATGAGGCAATGAAGTTTAACAAGCAACAGTTGTCGATGTTACAGGCCTTCGATATCGATTCGTTGTCGGCTAATGAACTTATCGATTATCGTCTGATTGAAAACCTGATTAACCGCGACATCTGGGAGATCACTAAGTTTAAATCCTGGCAGTGGAACCCTGCGTCATATAACGTTGCCGGTGGTTTTGCTCAATTGATCAATGAAGATTTCGCTCCGCTCGATGATAGGTTGCGCTCAGTATTGGCCCGTATGGAGAATGTACCCGCTTATTACAGTGCCGCTCGGGAGAACATCACTAATCCGACTCTTGAGCACACTCAACTGGCTCAGATGCAGAATAAAGGGGCATTTTCAGTATTCTCTGACGACTTACTTTCACAAGTTGAAGGCTCAGGATTAACCAGTGATGAGAAAGCACTGTTCAGATCCCGCTTCGATGCCGCGACTCAGTCAATCAATGAACATATAGATTGGCTTTCGGTACTGGTCACTAAATTAGAAAAAGAGGGCGCACGTAGCTTTAGAATTGGTGAAGCGCTTTATGAAGAGAAGTTTTCCTTCGATATACAGGCGGGCATGAGTGCAAAAGGCCTGTATGAAAAAGCCCTGGCAGATAAAAACCGAGTTCAGGGGGAGATGGCAAAGATAACCGTGAACCTTTGGGACAGATATTTCGACACGCCTAGACCTTTAGATGATAATAAAGCCACACGTCAGTTGATTGATAAACTCTCCTCTAAGCATGTGAAACGTGAAGATTTTGTCGATGAAGTACGAGCGCAGATCCCGGCGTTGATAAAATTTGTCAATGAGAAACAGCTTGTTACCTTAGATCCTAAAAAACCGTTAGTCGTACGTGAAACACCAGAATATATGCGAGGTTTTGCCGGCGCCTCTATCAGTGCTCCCGGTCCTTATGAAAAATCCAGTAATACCTATTACAACGTGACGCCTCTCGATGCCATGGATGATGAGTCAGCTGAAAGTTATCTACGTGAATATAACCACTGGATACTGCAGGTACTCAATATTCATGAGGCAATACCAGGCCACTACACTCAACTTGTTTACTCAAATGAGTCTCCGAGCATGGTGAAGAGCCTGTTTGGTAATGGCGCTATGGTAGAGGGCTGGGCGGTTTACACTGAACGTATGATGCTCGAAGAGGGTTATGGTGATTTTGAGCCCGAGATGTGGCTGATGTACTACAAATGGAACCTGCGTGTCATAGCCAACACACTGCTGGATTACAGCATTCAGGTGAAAGGGATGACAGAGGATGAAGCCATAAGCTTAATGACAGAAGAAGCCTTTCAACAAACTGCCGAAGCCGAAGGCAAGTGGCGTAGGGCAACGTTAAGTCAGGTACAGTTAACCAGCTATTACTCAGGCTACCGTGAAATTTATGATTTCCGTGAAGAGTTAAAAGAGAAACAGGGTGAGCAGTTTGACCTTAAATCATTCCATGAAAAGTTTTTAAGTTATGGCAGTGCCCCGGTAAAATATGTTCGTCAGCTAATGCTTAATCAGTAACTGTCACAGCATTAAAAGCAAGAGTATTGCCAGATAGAGCACTACTACTTGAACCAATAAAAGGCCAGAGTATTCTGGCCTTTGCTTTATCTGCTCATAACTCGTCTTAATGCCTTATTGAGCTTATCTCTAACTGTCCAACATCAACCCGATATTAAACTTGTTCACATCACAGATTTGAAAAAACAACTGGAAATCCATCAATGCATATAGTAGTGTAAATGATAATAGTTCGTATTTGCAGTAGTGGTAAATGAGAAAAGTATTAGTAGTAGATGATGATTTGGTTTTCAGAGAGTTGCTCAAAGAAGCATTAGAGTGCGAAGGCCATGAAGTGATCAGCGCCGAAAACGGTATGGAAGCCCTGTCTATTCTCGAGCGTGAACTCCCGGACATTATCCTGCTAGATATCATGATGCCAAAATTAGATGGATTTGGATTACTGGCTGCGAGAAAAGATCAGATCCCCGTGATCGTCATCTCTGCCATCGACAATGAAGATGGAAGGATTAAAGGCTATGAGCTCGGGGCAGATGACTTTTTAACAAAGCCGTTTAGCATAAAGGAGCTTTTAGTTCGCATGACAGCATTACAACGACGAGTAGAGTTGACCCGTGCAGAGAACCCTGCACAAACAACTTCACAAGACAGTGAAATACTATTTGATGATATGCAGTATTGTGTATCGATTGCCTCGCGGGAGGTGGTGTTAACTCAAACCGAATTTAAGTTGTTTAAGTACCTGTTCGAAAGAAAAGGTGAGGTGATCACCAAGCAGGAGTTACAACGTAGTGTATTGCAAAAAGATCTTGGACGTTTCGATCGAAATCTCGACATGCACATCAGTAATACCCGCAGAAAACTAGCAGATACTCAGCTACCCAAAACTTTGATCAATACAGTCAGAGGACAAGGTTATAGTTTTGCCTCATAGATGTGCCAACAATGCGTCAACTTATCTCAGAACGGGACAAAGTTAATACCTAATAAAGCCGCCATAAGTGTGGCTTTTTTGCTTTTCAGGCTGCTCTAAATGATTTTTTCGTTTATCCTATCCCCAATCTGACAAGTACCCTATAACTTGTCTTCATAGTATGAACAAAGGAATCGTTATGCGGATCAGTGCCAATTTTGATGGTGGTAATATTGAAGTCATTAATCAGGACAATATTAATGACGTACAACTGGCTATTCGTCCTGATGTAGGTAATGAGTTTTATCAGTGGTTTAATTTTCGTTTAGAGGGGGAAGTCGGTAACCAGTATACCCTGAATATTATGAATGCCGGTTCTGCCTCTTATACGAAGGGATGGGAAAATTACCAGGCCGTTGCTACCTATGACAGACAGACCTGGTTCCGTCTGCCTACGCAATATGAAGATGGCAAGCTTACCATTTTAGTTGATTTAGATTGTGATTCGATTCAAATCGCTTACTTTGCCCCATACAGTTATGAACGTCATCAAGATCTGCTTGCCGCGATTCAGGTTCACCCTCAGGTTAGTCTTGAACACTTAGGACTTACGCTGGACGGTCGCGACCTATCCCTTGTCAAGGTCGGCGACGGAGACGAATCTAAAGCCAACATTTGGATCACGGCGCGTCAGCATCCCGGTGAGACCATGGCCGAATGGTTAGTGGAAGGTTTCATTAATAACCTACTCGATAGCGATTGCGCTAATGCCAAGGCGCTGCTTGATAAGGCGAACTTTTATATTGTCCCTAACATGAATCCCGATGGTGGCGTACGCGGTCACCTTCGTACTAATGCAGCCGGGGTGAACCTGAATCGTGAATGGCAGAGCCCGTCATTGGAAAAGAGCCCGGAAGTTTTTCATGTCACCAACAAGATGAAAGAGACTGGTGTCGATCTATTTTATGATGTTCATGGCGACGAAGGCTTACCTTTCGTATTTCTGGCAGGTTGTGAAGGTGTACCTTCATACAACGAAAAAATGGCAGCACTTCAGAAAAAATTCGTGGATGCATTAATTCTCACCAGTGCAGATTTCCAATCTGAGTTTGGTTACGATAAGGATGAGCCGGGTAAGGCTAATCTGACGGTTGCCTCTAACTGGGTTGCAGAAACCTTTAACTGCCTCTCTAATACACTTGAGATGCCATTTAAAGATAATGACAACATGCCCGATCCTATGGCGGGATGGTCTCCAGAGCGTTCGATCTATTTAGGCGAAGCTTCCCTAACGGCTATGCTCGCCGTTGTCGATGAGCTGAGATGATCGAGTGGGCTTCAGCGCAAGTACTCTGAAGCCCATATTATAAATAGTTTATCTGTCGTTTGAGGTAATGATGGCGTTAATTGAATGCCCAAGTTGTAAGAAGCGGATCTCCAATAAAGCTAAGGAATGTAGCTCATGCGGTGCAAACCTATCAGGTAATACTGAGTCATTGTCGCTGATAAGCAATATTAAACGTTCGAATCAGTTGATGAATCAAAGTCTGTTATGCATGTCTTTGTTTATTGCCGGTGTTGTGGTCTGGTTTTGGGGCGGAGAGCCGGCTGAAGGGATCAGATCCTACATAGCTGGTGGTCTGTTCGTATTAGGCTTTGTTGGCTACTTAATTACAAGAGTAAGAATCGTCTTGCATAAGCGGAAGAAAGTATGACCGATATTAATAAAATGATCGATGAGATGCCTCATGAGGTTTATGAACGTCTCGTAAGTGGTGTCGAGTTGGGTAAGTGGGAAGACGGTACCGTCCTGACACAAGAGCAACGTGACTCGACCATGCAGCTGGTGATGCTTTATCAGGCCAGAAGACTCGATCAGACTGATCACTTTACCATCAGTAGTGAAGGTAAAATGAACGAGCTGACAAAAGCTCAGTTGAAGAAGCAGTTTAAAGGTGAGGCCATCGCCGAGTTTAAGCAAGAAGACCTATAAAGGTAAATCCTAGGAGCTCTTCACTCGCTCCTAGGATCTTCTTAAGATCAATCTTCGCTAAGCTCGCCGACTAAGCTTTTCTGCATTGCAGCTCTGATCTCTTCCGTCGACATCGACTTAGATAATAAGTAATGAAGCTTTGTCAACGCAGCTTCTGTGGTCATATCTGAACCGCTGATGACTCCCGCCTCTTCTAATGCATTACCCGTCGCGTAGCCTGACATGTTGACCTTTCCCTGCAGACATTGTGTCAGGTTGACCAGTATGATCCCACGCTTATGTGCTTCTGACAGCACCTTCAATAACGCCGGATTTTGAGGGGCATTCCCCACACCATAGGTGAGTAATATCAGGGCTTTTACCGGTTGCTGGAGGATATTTTCAATAATTTCCGTGGTGATCCCAGGGTAAAGAGTGACAACTCCGATTGGTTGAGGGCTGATGGTGGCAACTTCAAGTTGATTATTCTCATCTCCTCCAACTTTCCCCGCCTTAAGGCGAATTTTTATCCCGGCCTCCAGTAGCAGAGGGAAATTAGGTGAAGCGAAGGCCCCGAAACCGTCGGCATGTGCCTTGGTCGTGCGATTCCCCCTGAAAAGCTTGTTGTTGAAAAACAAACAGACTTCTGCAACAGGGTAGTTTGCTGCAATATAGAGGGAATTTAACAGGTTGGTTTGACCATCTGAGCGTAGCTGAGCCAGTGGGATCTGAGACCCGGTTACGATCACGGGTTTAGACAGACCCTGCAACATAAATGAAAGCGCAGAAGCAGTAAAGGCCATGGTATCAGTACCATGCAAGATAACGAACCCATCGTAGTCGTCGTAATTCGCCTTGATATCGTTGGCGATCATCTGCCAATCCGTAGGCGCCATATCTGAAGAATCTATGAGAGGGCTATATTCATGAATGACAAAATCGGGCATTTCGTCATGATAAAATTCAGGCATAGACTTAACACAATTAGTGAGAAATCCGGCGACAGGTGCAAACCCTTGAGCCGTTTTTTGCATACCTATCGTACCGCCTGTATAGGCTACATATATGGAACGTTTGGTCATTTTCTACTTCAGATGAGCCCTAGTTGGCAGAAGTATACTTGCTAGAACTGTTCACCCCAATAAAAAATCTGAGATATCGCTAAATTTTTGTATTTGAAGAAGAGTTGAGGCATAAAAAAACCGGTAGGAGAAGCTCCATACCGGTTTTGGTTAACTGGATACTGACTAGAAGTTACAGGTATCGCAGTAGAGGTACATGCCGTTAGGATCATCGAATGAACTGAATTCTTCAATGACACCAGACCACTGGGATAGGAGCTGCTCCAATACGGTACTGGTTGTCGATTGTGGCAGGTAGGCCGCAGCCGAAGCGAACATCTCCTGGATGAAGATCTCTTGTGGACTCAGCTCCTGCTCTATGATCTCACTATCGAAGCCATCAAGATTTGCCATCTTGGCAGCTTTGGCTACAGCGCTGTCTAGATCACCCAGTTCATCCACTAAGCCTAATTCGACGGCTTTCTTACCGGACCAGACGCGTCCCTGAGCGATATTGTCGACATCGTCCAGACTCATGTCACGCTCAGTTGCAACGAGCGAGATAAAATCATGATAGCCACGTTCTATATGACGTTGAATGACTGATTTGATCTCAGGAGTGAGGCCCTTTGTAACCGATATCCCAGCCCAATCAGAGGTGGCGACACCGTCTGTGTGTATGCCTATGCTGGATAACGAGTCTTCAAATGTTGTCACCATACCGAAGATACCGATAGAACCGGTCAGCGTGGTTGGTGTCGCATAGATATAATCTGCACTGGCCGAAATCCAGTAACCTCCGGAGGCGGCATAGCTACCCATACTCACAACAACCGGCTTACCGGCGGATTTGAGTGCCAACACCTCTTGTCTTATCTGCTCAGAAGCAAATGCGCTACCACCAGGGCTATCGACCCTTAATACAACGGCTTTAACCTGATCATCGAAACGCGCCTTACGCAGCAGCTTTGAGGTGCTTTCGCCACCTATCTGTCCGGCAGGCTGGTTACCATTCAGTATGGTCCCCTTGGCGACAATAATACCGACCGTATCCTCGATCATCAGAGAAGGGTGAGTGGCAATCAAAGACTGATAATCGAAAAAGTTGATCTGCTTGAAGCTGTTACCTTCGGCGGCTTTACCCACGGTGTCGATCATTTCAAGTCTGAATGATTCGGCCGATGCCAGCTCGTCTACCCAGTTCATATTCAGCGCCATCTCGGCAGACTTGCCGTTGGCTTTATCTAACTCGATAAGGTATTGCTCGGCACTGAGAACGAGTTTATCGGCTGAAATATTGCGATTCTCGGCGACCTGAGTTTCATAATTTGCCCAGATATCATTAAGGAGTTCGGTATTGGCCTCTTTAGCCGCGGGTGACATGTCGTCCCGAATATAGGGCTCCACAGCTGACTTGAAGGTTCCGACACGGAAGATATGGGCCTTAACCTTTAGTTTTTCTAACGCCGACTTATAGTATTGGCGATAGCGACTCAATCCTTCCAGTTCGACACTACCTTGAGGGTTTAGGTAGATAGTATCGGCAAAGCTGGCAAGAAAGTATTGGTTTTGGCCATACCAGTTTGCTTTGGCTACGATAGGTTTTCCTGATTCTTTGAAACGGGTTAATGCGTCGCCAATCGATTGGAGTTTACTGATCCCGGTCCATTTTAGATGACCAATATCCAGTACTATCGATGAAATCCGTGTGTCCAGGGCCGCGTTATCGATAACATTGAGGACATCGGCAAGTAGCAGCTCACCACTGGCGTCGTGGCTCTTGCTGTTTTTCATGGCAGCTTCGATCGGGTCGACCTGCCTTTTCTGTTCAACAACAGAGCCGGAAAGGTTAAGCACTAACGCCGAGCCAGATTCAAGTTTGACATCATCTTCGACTGTCATCGCGACTATGATTGCCGCAAGAATACCAAAGAAGAAAAGATTAAGGATCAGCTTACGGATCCCATTTAAGGTATTCCAAATCAGTAGGGATATTCTTTTTATAAATGAGGGTTTAGCGGACATTATCCACTCCTATATTACTCCAATCTATATATGCTAACTGAAAAAAGCTTGAGAGGGAAAACTGAATTGTAAAGGAATCTGTAAGTGGGTATTTTGGGGTGAAACCCATTTAGCGCCAATGAAATGTACCTTGAATCTTTTGTGCTGCTTATATATACCTAATTTTAACCTATGCCACTTCATAAGATATAGTTGAGCTGAGATAATACAAAGGGTATGCTGGTTTAAATCACTTGTTTAAAAAGGATGTTTGAATGTCGTTTCCTCATTTATTAGAACCCTTAGATCTGGGCTTTACTCAGTTAAAAAACCGTGTGCTTATGGGCTCAATGCATACCGGTCTGGAAGAGGAAAAGGGCGGTTTTGAGAAACTGGCGGCTTTTTATAAGGAGCGTGCACTTGGTGGCGTTGGCTTAATCGTTACCGGCGGCATTTCCCCTAATCTTCGTGGACGTTTAGCCCCTAACGCCTGCCAGCTCAGTTTTCCCTGGCAAGTGGGCAAGCATAAGGTGGTGACCAATGCGGTCCACGACGCCGGCGGTAAAATTTGTATGCAGATATTGCATGCCGGTCGCTATGGTTATCATCCTTTTTCACAAGCGCCCAGTAAGATTAAGTCACCCATCACCCCATTTACACCCTCATCCATGTCGTCGCGACAAGTAAAGTGCACAATCAAAGATTATGCGACCAGTGCCGCTCTCGCTAAGAAAGCGGGCTATGACGGTATCGAAGTTATGGGCAGTGAAGGCTACCTCATCAATCAATTTATCAGCAGTCGCACTAACGTCAGAGACGATGAGTGGGGCGGGACCTTCGATAACCGGGTTCGTTTTCCACTGGAAATTGTACGTACGATTCGTGAAAAAGTCGGCGACGATTTCATCATCATCTTCAGACTCTCAATGCTTGATTTAGTCGATAATGGCTCAAGCTGGGAGGAAGTGGTTGAGCTGGCCAAGTGGTTAGAAAAAGCCGGTGTCACCATTATCAATACGGGTATCGGCTGGCATGAGGCCAGAGTACCGACCATTGCGACCAGCGTTCCACGAGGTGGTTTTGCCTGGGTAACGGAGCGACTTCAGAAAGAGGTGTCGGTACCCTTGGTTGCGACGAACCGCATAAACACACCTGAGATAGCCGAGCACATTCTCTCTTCTGGTCAGGCCGATATGGTGTCTATGGCCAGACCTTTCCTTGCCGATGCTGACTTCGTGAATAAAGCGGCAGCGGATACTCCCGAGCTGATTAATACCTGTATTGGCTGTAATCAGGCTTGTTTGGATCATACTTTTGCCCTGAAGCGTGCAACCTGTTTGGTTAATCCAAGAGCTTGTTATGAAACCGAGCTCAACTTTACACCGACCACAAATAAGAAGCGCATCGCTGTGATGGGCGCAGGACCAGCTGGGATGGCCTTCTCTATTTACGCCGCGTCCCGTGGCCATGAGGTCGTCTTATTTGAGGCAAAATCTGAAGTCGGAGGCCAATTTAACCTCGCCCGGAAGATCCCCGGTAAAGAGGAGTTCAACGAGACCATACGTTATTTCAACGAACAGATGAAACTCAATAACGTCGAGTTGCGTCTAAATACACGGCTGGATGCCTCTGTCGTCAGAGATGAGCATTTCGATGAAGTGGTCATGTCATCCGGTGTTGTTCCGCGTAAAATCGATCTGCCGGGCTTTGAAGACCCAAGAGTCGTTGATTATCAACAAGTGCTGAATGGTGAAGTGACCTTAGGTGAAAGCGTTGCCCTTATTGGTGCCGGTGGCATAGGTTTCGATATGGCACATTATCTGTGTGAGCCGGAATCTACGACACTCCAACCGGATAAATGGTTGAAGCAGTGGGGCATAGATAAAGAATACAGCCAAAGAGGTGGCTTGATTGAACCGGAATCGGCCGAGGTTCCTCGCCAGATCTATCTGCTACAACGTAAAAGTACCAAGATGGGTAAAGGTTTGGGTAAAACCACCGGATGGATCCATCGTCTGGTATTGAAAAAGCATCATGTTCATATGAAAACCGGCGTGACTTACCAAAAGTTTGATGACCAGGGGTTACATATCTCAGTCGATGGGCAGGATGAGATACTTGCCGTCGATAATGTCGTACTCTGTGCGGGTCAGGAGTCAAACAGAACACTGCTCGATGAGATGAAGGCAACCGGGTTACCTGTGCACCTGATAGGTGGCGTGGATGTTGCTGCTGAACTGGATGCCAAGCGGGCCATCAGACAAGGGGCCGAGCTGGCCATAAGACTCTAGTGAACTAGTCACACTTCTACTTTGAACAAGGGCGCTAAAAGCCTGAATATCTCTCGATACTTTCCGGGAGACATTCAGGCTTTTTTATTTTAAAGCGAACTTTGAATAACTACTAGACTCTGAACTGCTGGATCATGCCGTCGAGATTGACAGAAAGCTGTCTCAGCTCGCGACTGGACTGGGATACGAGGTGCGATCCGTCAGATACCCGCTTACTTGCATCACTGATATTGGTGATATTGCAATTTAACTCTTCGGTAACGGCGGTTTGCTGTTCGGTGGCACTGGCAACCTGTATGGCAATATCATTGATACTACCGATCGCATTGCTGATCTCTTCCATCGCGAGGTGAGCCTGGTCTGCTGCTACCACACTGGTTTGCATCTTGCACTGACTCGATTGCATCGATTGTACGGCTAGTTTTGCGCGGCCCTGTAATACTTCAATGGTGTCCTTAATCTCTCGCGCCGATGTTTGTGTACGCTGTGCCAGTACCCGGACCTCGTCGGCCACCACGGCAAAACCGCGCCCTTGTTCTCCCGCTCGTGCAGCTTCAATAGCTGCATTGAGGGCAAGCAGGTTTGTCTGCTCGGTAATATTGGCTATCACATCCAAAATAACCGCAATTGCATCGGTGTCCTTTTGTAACTGCTCGATGACGGTGTTAACTCGGGCTATTTCTGTGGCAGACTCATCGATGGCCGCAAGCGTTGAGGAGACCACGCTCTGTCCTTGTGCGGTAGCTTCAACTGCATTATTGGCGAATTCAGCCGTTTGGCTGGTGTTACGTGAGATCTCGACGATCGATGACTGTAACTCGTTCATCGCTGTGGCAACTTGAGTGACTTCATTACGTTGCTCCTCCATGCCGGTGGCCGAATCGTTTGCGACGCTGCCCAAATCTTCAACGGCGCTTCCCAACTGCACAGAAGAGGTGCCGATTTGGGTTATCATCTGTTGAAGCTTCATTCGGGTCGAGGTAAGAACATCGGCTAACGCACTGTACTCACTGCTGTTAAACCTTGCTCGTTCAATATCAACCGCTAAGTTTCCAGCCGAAATCTCTGTTAGCACTTCTGTGGTTGCTTGCAATGGTGAAAGGATGCGGCTTATAAGGATAATGCCAGCAAAGATGATAACCATGATGAAAATTGCAGCAATGATAATGAGGCAGATCTTTAAACTATCGATGGCTTTAGCACTGGACTGCTTGGCGTAATTGACTGTTTCGGCTTGTTGCTCAGTAAGTGCCCGTATGCCGGTTTCAATTCTGTCATAGATTTTCCAGGAGGCTGTTGAGGTTAGCATCTTAGCCGTATCTTTTGGCTCAGCCTTGCTATCCATGGCTAAAAATTGGTCGTGAAGTAACTTAAATTCTGCAATGGGTTGTTCTAATTGTGTCAGCTGTTGCTGTGTTCGGATATTTGCTATTTTCTTTAACTCAGTGAAGGTTTGATTGAGTGTGATGGCTTCACGCTCGATATATTTAACCGAATCCGAACTCATCTGAGTGCCCAATACGCGTCTTAAGCTGTAACCGATCTGCTCCCTTCGAAGCCCTGAACTCGATTGAAGCAGTTCAGCTGCAAGATTGCTGGAAACATACTCACGTTCCAACGAGTCTATCTGAGAGCGAACATTTTCTATGTTGTAACCTATCAGTACCAGTCCGATACAGAATATGAAGGCCAGAGTAGAGAATGTCGCTATCAGGAGATGTTTAATGGAACCGTATTTTTTCTTGTCAGTATTCAAGATGTTTCAGCCCTTATTTAGTGCGTAATACCAATCGGTATCAGTACGAGATCACGGCGGTAAGGCTAACTATGTTGAATGCTGACCTTACCACCCTAGTTTTGGATGATCTGATACTTCAAAAAATATGCCAAGCATGGATTAAAGTGCGGCATGGTACGCGGGCGGGAGCAAGATCAATAAATTGTGATATATCGTTGTTTTATTTCGTTAAATGCCGTCAATGACACGATATTTCGAGTTGAATTTACCGTGAGAAAGCCTCATCGGGCAGAAAATAAGAAAAGTCACGGCTGGTAGGGCATTACACCGATAGGTAACAGAGGTGGAACAGATTATATATTCGCGGTTTCCGGGCGCTCGTGTTTAGCTGTCGCTCTGACAACCTGAACCCCATCGGCAGACAGGTCTAAGTCGATATCACCGTCGGGCATACAACAGCAGGGCAGGCACTCATCAGATCCTAATGAAACCAGAGGCTCAGTATGGTAAGTCACACTACCGCTTTTTATCTTGGTTTTACAGGCACCGCAATATCCATTGCGGCACTCTGAAAACACCTTTATCTGCTTTTGCTCCAATGCCATTAAGAGGCTGGTGTGCTGCTGAGTAAACAGCAACACAGGCTGGCCTTGAAGGCTTACAATTGGCGCTTTTTTGAAAATGGGATTAAAGGTCAAAGTCTTCAAACTCACTCTCATCGATCGATGCATCGATCTGACCCACAAGGTACGAGGATACTTCAACTTCCTGAGGCGCAACCTGCACCGAATCACTCTCGAGCCAATTCTTCATCCAGGGAAGCGGGTTTGAAATATTTTCATATGGAAGGTCAAGGTTAACCGATTTCATGCGCTCATTAGTAATGTATTCAACATACTGACATAGGATCTGCTCGTTTAAGCCGATCATAGAACCGTCTTTGAACAGGTACTGAGCCCACTCTTTTTCCTGTTCCGCCGCTTTTACGAAGATGTCATAAGCTTGTTGCTCACACTCTTTGGCTATCTCACCCATCTCAGGATCATCGACTCCGGCTTGCATGAGTTTGATGATGTGTTGAGTGCTATTGAGGTGCAAGGCTTCATCTCGTGCGATAAGGCGAATAATCTTAGCGTTACCCTCCATAACATTACGTTCCGCAAAGGCGAACGAACAGGCGAAGCTGACGTAAAAGCGAATGGCTTCGAGTACGTTGACTGACATCATACATAGATAGAGTGATTTCTTGATCTCACGCTCGGTGACCAACACCTCTTTACCATCGATGGTATGGGTGCCTTCACCTAGCAGGTGAAATGCCTGGGTAAGCTTGATCAAGTCATCATAGTACTGGGCAATATCGGTAGCACGTTTGAGGATCTCTTCGTTTTCGACGATATCATCAAACACGATAGATGGATCATTGACGATATTACGAATGATATGTGTGTATGAGCGAGAATGAATCGTTTCAGAAAATGACCAGGTTTCAATCCAAGTTTCAAGCTCAGGCAGTGAAACCAAAGGCAGGAAAGCCACATTAGGTGAACGGCCCTGGATTGAATCCAGTAATGTTTGGTACTTGAGATTAGAGATGAAGATATGCTTTTCATGCTCTGGAAGGGCGGCATAATCAATTTTATCTTTACTGACATCGACCTCTTCAGGACGCCAGAAAAAAGACAGTTGCTTTTCAATTAGTTTTTCAAACACTTCATATTTTTGCACGTCGTAACGAGCCACGTTGACCGACTGTCCCAGGAACATAGGTTCAAGACGGGCATTGTTAGGTGTTTGACAAAAAGTAGAGTAGGCCATGTTTTCTTCCAGAATATAGGGGCATAGGCCCCTATTTAATTAGTAACAGACTCAGTGCGTTATCACGCTCTGAGTCGTAATGAGTGATGTTATATCTTACAAGCGCCGCCTTCACAGCCCTCATCTTCTTTCTCTACACTCACGATATCATCATGTTTATCAGACGCACCATCTCGGGTGTTATGATAGTAAAGCGTCTTAACACCCATCTTATAGGCCGTTAACAGATCCTTAAGTAAGACCTGCATCGGTACTTTTTGGCCATCGAAGCGACTCGGGTCATAGTTGGTGTTAGCCGAAATTGCCTGGTCGACAAATTTTTGCATCAAACCGACTAACTGCAAGTAACCATCGTTGTTCGGCATCTGCCAAAGTAGCTCATAACTGTATTGGTATTTCTCAAAATCAGGTACAACTTGTTTAAGCTGACCATCTTTACTCGACTTGACGCTGATAAGGCCACGTGGAGGCTCAATACCATTGGTCGCATTAGAGATCTGAGAAGAGGTCTCTGAAGGCATGAGTGCCGACAGTGTCGAGTTTCTTAAGCCATGTTGGACTATGTCCTGACGCAATGTTTCCCAGTCCATATGCAGGGGTTCATCACATATTTGATCCAGAGAGCGCTTATAGGTATCGATTGGTAGGATACCCTTAGAATATGTTGTCTCGTGGAATGAAGGACAAGCACCTTGCTCTTTAGCCAGATTCATTGACGCTTTCAATAGGTAATACTGAATCGCTTCAAAGGTCTTGTGAGTGATGTTGTTAGCCGAACCATCGGAGTAACGAACACCTTCTTTCGCTAAATAGTTAGCAAAGTTGATGACACCTATACCTAGAGTACGGCGGTTCATCGAAGACTTCTGAGCAGCAGTGATTGGATAATCCTGATAATCGAGCAGGTTATCTAACGCACGAACTGCAAGATCGGCCAGAGGCTCTAGTTCAGAAAGATCTTTTATGGCGCCTAAGTTCAGTGCCGATAGAGTACAAAGTGCTATCTCACCTTCTGGATCATTAATGTTATTCAATGGCTTAGTCGGCAGCGCGATCTCAAGACAGAGGTTAGACTGTCTGATTGGCGCAATTTTGCTGTCAAACGGGCTGTGCGTATTACAGTGATCCACGTTCTGAATGTAGATACGACCCGTTGATGCACGTTCCTGCATCATTAATGAAAACAGCTCAGAGGCTTTAACCTGCGTTTTACGCACATTATCATCGGCTTCATATTGAAGATATAAACGTTCAAACTCATCTTGATCTTCAAAAAATGCATCATAAAGACCGGGCACATCTGATGGGCTAAACAAACTTATCATGCCGCCCTTAATAAGACGCTGATACATGAGCTTGTTGAGCTGTACACCATAATCCAGATGGCGGATACGGTTATCTTCTACACCACGGTTATTCTTCAGAACCAACAAAGACTCAACTTCGAGATGCCACAGTGGGTAGAAAAGTGTTGCTGCTCCACCGCGTACGCCGCCTTGCGAACAAGACTTAACCGCTGTTTGGAAATACTTGAAGAAAGGCAAACAACCGGTATGGAATGCTTCACCGCCACGAATTGGGCTGCCTAATGCGCGGATACGTCCCGCATTGACGCCGATACCGGCTCTCTGGCTGACATACTTAACAATTGATGATGCTGTCGCATTGATAGAGTCAAGACTGTCGCCACACTCAATAAGTACGCATGAGCTGAATTGACGTGTTGGTGTACGTACACCGGCCATAATCGGCGTAGGCAGAGAGATCTTAAAGGTTGAAACTGCATCATAGAAGTTTTTGATGTAGGTTAAGCGCGTCTCTTTCGGATATTTGGCAAACAGACAGGCCGCAACCAGAATATAGAGAAACTGAGCGCTCTCATAAATTTCATGGGTTACACGGTTCTGAACCAGATATTTACCTTCCAGCTGCTTTACCGCAGCATAGGAAAAGTCCATGTCACGCCAGTGATCGATATAGCCATCTAAGATATCGAGTTCTTCTTGCGTGTAATCTTGCAAAATATGGGTGTCATACTTGCCCATCTCAACCAACTTTACCACGTGATCGTAGAGTTTAGGCGGTTCGAATTGACCGAACGCCTTCTTACGAAGGTGGAATATGGCTAAACGAGCCGAGAGGAATTGATAATCCGGAGACTCAGGTGAGATAAGATCGGCTGCGGCTTTAATGATTGTTTCATGAATAGCTTCTGTTGGAATGCCGTCAAAAAATTGTAGGTGAGAGCGAAGTTCAACTTCAGACACCGATACATTTTTTAGGTCTTTGGCAGCCCAGGTGATGACACGATGGATTTTATCTAGATCGATGGTTTCACGCTCGCCACTACGTTTTGTGACTTTCAGATTGCTATTCATTAAAGATAGGCCTTGGTTTTAATATTTATGAAGGTGTTCAGTGCTGAACACCCTACGATTCCTTGTAAACAATCAAATTGAACACCGAAATTCGGTAGTTTCCATGACTTCACACAAGAGTGCTCTTGTGTCTCTGATTGTCACTAACACACTATATATGGTGTTTTTAAATTTCTTAGGTACAAGATAGTGAGGTTAGGCACATTTTGCAAGTATGAATTTTGGGGGAATCTTGTGGATAACCTGAGGGTAAACTTGCCTGTTAGTAATGGCTAACCTTTGATGGCTGTTTTTATTGGGCTTGCAGCCTGGAGAATAAAAATTAACCGAACTGATCCAGATCAAAAATCCAAAGGATCGACTGGCGATCTTTTGGATCTCTGAGCAATTTACCGACCCAGCATTAGTGGTTCCTTAAGCAGGCCTGGTTGAGATTGACTCAATAAAAAAGTCGATGATGGCGGTAGGTGATTCAAAAGAAAACTCCCCCGGCCAATTCTGAGTGTGAGTCAGGTCGTCAATATAGCCCCATTGAGCAACCCCCCCCAACATTGCACTATCTGCTGCTGCGATCAAATCACGTTCTGCATCACCTAAATATAAGATCTCATGAACCTGACAATTAAGTTGCTGTGCGGCGAGTAGCATTGGCGCGGTATGAGGTTTTGAAAACAGTGTACTATCGCCGCTTATTACCGTTTTCATTCTCTGGGTGAGCGAAAGGGCATGGATCAATGGTCGCGTGTATTTCGCGGCCTTATTGGTGACAATTCCATAAGGGATCCCGCTCTGGTCCAGATAATCGAGAAGGGCTGCGACCCCATCAAACAGTTGGCAGTGATCACCGTTAACTTGGGCATAGCTATCCAGTAATCCCTGTTGAACGGCACGGTGTTGGATTTCCGATGCATCGGGAAGGGCTGCTTTAGCTAATGCCAAACTGCCATTGGATGCCACGTGGCGCATCTCTTCCAGTGAAACTGGAGGGTGAGCGAACGATTCAAGACTCATGTTGAGCGCGGCAATAAGATCGGGGGCGGTATCGACAAGCGTTCCATCGAGGTCAAACAGTACCCCTTTTATTTCCGCTGCAATCAGCGTTTGAGTCACCACAGTCATTTAATCGATACTCTTTTTTGTCGCTATCATATAGTTAACATCGACATTATTAGTATAGGTAAATGTTTCAGTGATCGGGTTATAACTGATACCGGTAGCATTTTCACAGAATAGTTCGGCATGTTCGGCAAGTGCGATTAACTCTGATGGTTTGATGAACTTATTATGGTCGTGTGTTCCGACAGGAAGCATCTTCAACAGGTACTCGGCACCTAAAATTGTTTCTACATAAGCCCGTAGGTTTCTATTAATAGTAGAGAAGAACACATAGCCGCCTGGTTTGACCATATCGGCGCAGGCTTGAATGACAGAGCGAGGGCTGGGCACGTGCTCTAACATCTCCATACAGGTCACGATATCATAGGTCTCTTTGTGTGTTTCACGATGAGATTCTGCTGTGTCCTGTATATAGTTGATCTCTACATCCATCTCTAAAGCATGCAGACGTGCAACATCTAATGGCTCTGTGCCCATATCCAGTCCATCGACGATGGCACCAATTCTCGCCATACTTTCAGATAAGATACCGCCACCACAGCCAACATCGAGGATTCGCTTCCCAAAAACGCCACCACTGGTTTGATCGATATAGTTGAGGCGAAGCGGATTTAATTTATGTAACGGCTTAAATTCGCCTTCAGGATCCCACCAGGTTTCAGCCATTTTCTCAAATTTGGCTATTTCTTGTGGGTCGACATTGATCTCTTGCTTCACATCTTGCTGCACTATATCACCTCAATAGCGATTATTTATTACTGTCATTATACCCATAGGTTCTAATAAACAAAGGAGATTCAAAAGAGATTTAAGCGATTATTTAACCAATTGATTGTTTAGCGAACATAGTTTGATATGAGTCAATTAATTATAATTTAAATCTAAAGTTGAATAGGGTCTACCGACAATAAATAACTGTGTTAGAATGCCAAATCACGTTTTCAGGCTCAACAATTTCACCAACTCATTTCGGGTAGTGATTTGTCGGCTAAATTTCAAGGGATCGAGCAGTTTATGACTGATCTGGCTTCATCTATAACACCAATTAATATTGAAGACGAATTAAAGAATTCATATCTTGATTACGCAATGAGCGTAATCGTAGGCCGGGCATTACCTGATGTCCGTGACGGCCTAAAGCCTGTTCATCGCCGCGTTCTTTTCGCGATGAGTGAGCTTAAAAACGATTGGAACAAACCTTATAAAAAGTCGGCACGTGTTGTCGGTGACGTAATCGGTAAATATCACCCTCATGGTGACACCGCCGTTTATGACACCATTGTACGTCTGGCCCAACCATTCTCGATGCGTTACACCCTGGTCGATGGTCAAGGTAACTTCGGTTCTGTCGATGGCGATGCCGCGGCGGCGATGCGTTATACCGAAATTCGTATGGACAAGGTGGCTCATCAACTGTTGGCCGATCTTGAGAAAGAGACGGTCGATTTCGTACCTAACTATGATGGTACTGAGTTCATTCCTTCTGTCCTGCCGACTCGTATTCCCACACTGCTGGTTAACGGTTCATCGGGTATTGCGGTTGGTATGGCAACGAACATTCCACCACATAACCTCAATGAAGTTGTCAGTGGTTGTCTGGCCTTAATCGAAAACCCTGATTTAACCATCGCTGACTTGATGGAATACATCCCGGGTCCGGACTTTCCGACTGCTGCACTGATTAATGGCCGTAAAGGTATCATCGATGCCTACAACACAGGCCGTGGTCGTGCAGTCATGCGCGCCCGAGCGGTTGTAGAAACCGAAGACAATGGTCGTGAACGTATTATTGTCAACGAGATCCCTTATCAGGTTAACAAGGCGCGCTTGATCGAGAAGATTGCCGAGCTGGTTAAAGATAAGAAGATCGAAGGTATCAGTGGTCTGCGTGACGAGTCTGATAAAGACGGTATGCGCATCGTTGTTGAGATCAAGCGTGGTGAAGTGGGTGAGGTTGTTCTGAATAACCTTTATGCACAAACCCAAATGCAGTGTTCTTTCGGTATCAACATGGTTGCACTGACCAATGGTCAGCCAAAACTATTCAATCTGAAAGAGATGCTTGAGTGCTTCATCTTACACCGCCGTGAAGTTGTTACACGTCGTACTGTATTTGAACTGCGTAAAGCCCGCGACAGAGCTCACATACTTGAGTCTCTGGCAATTGCACTGGCCAACATCGACCCTATCATTGCACTGATCAAGGCATCTCCAACTCCTGCTGAAGCAAAAGTTAAGCTTATTGCTGAAGGTTGGGAGCTAGGCCATGTACAAGGCATGCTTGAAAAAGCTGGTGATGATGCGGCTCGTCCTGAGTGGTTAGAGCCTGAGTACGGTATCCGTGATGGACGCTACTACTTAACAGAGCAGCAAGCACAAGCGATTCTCGACCTACGTCTGCATAAGTTGACTGGTCTTGAACACGAGAAGATCTTAAAAGAGTATGAAGAGTTACTGGAGATCATTGCAGCGCTTCTTTATATTCTTCGCAGTCCAGAACGTTTGATGGAAGTGATCACGGAAGAGCTTCAAGAAGTACTGGAAAACTTCGGTGACGAGCGTCGTACTGTTATCAATGCTAACGAAGTTGATATGAGCTTGGAAGATCTGATCAACGAAGAAGATGTAGTGGTGACGCTATCTCATCTTGGTTACGCTAAGTACCAGGTGCTTACAGATTACCAAGCGCAGCGCCGTGGTGGTAAGGGTAAAGCAGCAACGAAAGTCAAAGATGAAGATTTCGTTGAGAAACTGTTGGTTGCCAACACCCACGATACGATTCTATGTTTCTCTGACTTCGGTAAGATGTACTGGCTGAAAGTTTACCAGTTGCCGCTTGCGAGCCGTACGGCGCGTGGTCGACCAATTGTAAACATACTGCCACTATCTGAAGGCGAACGTATTACCGCTATCTTGCCGGTTCGTGAATATGCTGAAGATAAGTACATCATCATGGCAACTTCTCACGGTACAGTGAAGAAGACTGCGCTGACTGCTTACAGCAATCCACGTGCAAACGGAATCATTGCGGTTAACCTTAAAGATGGTGACCAACTCATTGGTGTCGATATTACCGATGGTAATGACGATATCATGCTCTTCTCTAACGAAGGAAAAGTCGTTAGATTTAACGAGAAGGTACGCGATTCAGAAACCGGCGAGGTTAAACTTGACCCTGAAACCGGTGAAGAGGTCTTAGCTTTACGCCCAATGGGACGTACAGCAACCGGTGTTCGCGGTATTCGTCTCGAAGATGATCAAAAGGTTGTATCACTAATCGTTCCTAAAGATGATGGCGCAATCTTAACCGTGACCGAAAACGGTTATGGTAAGCGTACCGACCTTTCTGAGTATCCGGCTAAGAGCCGTGCTACTAAAGGTGTGGTTTCAATCAAGGTCAGCGAGCGTAACGGAGCCGTAGTCGGTGCCGTTCAGGTCGGTGAAAATGATGAAATCATGCTGATCAGTGACAAAGGTACCTTAGTACGTACTCCTGCGACGGGTGTTTCGAGCATTGGACGTAACACGCAAGGTGTAACGATTATTCGTACTGCAGAAGAGGAAAAGGTCGTCGGTCTGCAACGAATCGATGAAATTCAGGATGATGAGGTTGAGCTAGATGAAGAGGGTAACCCAATCATCAGCGAAGCTACTGATACTGAAACTCCATCGGGTGAAGCTCCAGCAGCAGAAGATACGTCGGAAGCTGAACCTGCAGAGTAATAGCTACTCATTAAGCTAATATGATTTAACGGGCGTCCATCTGGACGCCCGTTTTGTTTTATTCTTTGAAAAGATTGATTTATTAAAAATATTCTAGGTAACTTGTCATTTCCTATGACAATATGGGTAGCTAAACAAAAACGAGTCAACAGCATTAAGAATGGTGAAGGAGAGAGAAGAGTGAGCACGACATATAATTTCTGTGCAGGTCCGGCTATGTTACCCCAACCCGTAATGAGCAAGGCTCAGGCTGAACTGCTCGACTGGAACGGTCTGGGCACATCGGTAATGGAGATAAGCCATCGCAGTAAAGAGTTTATTGCCTTAACCGATCAAGCCGAAACCGACTTACGTGAATTGATGTCAATTCCAGATAATTATCATGTGTTATTTATGCATGGAGGCGGTCGGGGTCAGTTTTCAGCTGTTGTGAATAATTTTCTCGGCGAAAATGGAAAAGCGCTCTATCTTGTCAATGGTAGTTGGTCTAAATCTGCAGTAGATGAAGCCAGAAAGCTCACCAGTGAAGCGCAGATTGATACCTTAGAACTGCTCGTGAATGATAATGGTATCAGCTCTGTGAGCATGCCTGAGTTGGTGGGTGAGGCAACAGATTACCGCTACCTGCATTACTGTCCCAATGAGACAGTTGATGGCATCGAAATTTTTGAAGACATCAACAGTCCCTGGCCCATCGTGGCCGATATGTCTTCCAATATCATGTCACGTGAGATCGATGTGAGTAAGTTTGGTTTGATCTATGCCGGTGCTCAGAAGAACATAGGGCCATCGGGCTTAAGCATAGTTATCGTTCGAGATGACATGCTGGAACTACCTAGTCTGCCTCAATCATCGATCATGGATTATCGATTAGCCGTCAAGCATGGTTCTATGTATAACACGCCACCGACTTTTGCGTGGTACTTAGCTGCCGAAGTGTTTAAATGGTTAAAAGCCTGTGGTGGCGTAGCCGCAATGGCACGGACAAATGCCAAAAAAGCCAAGCTTCTTTATGATTTTATCGATGGCTCCGATTTTTATAACAATAGGGTTTCCGCACAGAACCGCTCTTTGATGAATGTGATATTTTATCTACAAAATGAAGAGAACAATGCTGACTTCCTCGCCGAAGCGAGTCGTGCAGGCTTAGTGGCGCTAAAAGGCCATCGAAGCGTCGGCGGCATGCGGGCGAGTATCTATAATGCTATGCCAATAGAAGGGGTAGAGCAGTTGGTTGAGTTTATGAAGGGGTTTGCTGCTAAAAAGCAGGCTTAATTGCGAAGAAAGTTCCTAGAACCTAGGTTCTAGGAACTCGAATCTCAATTATATTACCTTCGCTATAGATTCTGCCAGGTAATCAACATTTCCATGTCCAATACCTGCAATACTGATCCGGCTTGAATCTACCATATAGATACTGTGCTCTCGTTGTAGCTGTTCAACTTGCTGCGGATCTATACCAAGGAAGGAGAACATACCTTTCTGCTCGGCGATAAAGTCGAAGTTACGTGTAACGCCTTTCTCTTTAAGCTTCTCTACCAACATAGAACGATTGCCGTTAATGCGGTCACGCATAATTTTAAGTTCGGCTAACCACTCTTGCTTAAGCTCATCAGATCCCAAAATGGTCTCGACAATGGCGGCACCATGAGCCGGTGGCATAGAGTAGATGCAGCGTACGACATAGAGTAAAACAGAAAAGGCGACATTAGCCGATACTGCATCTTTACCCACGATAGAGCAGGCACCGATACGCTCACGGTACAAACCGAAATTCTTTGAGCATGAGCTGCATAAGATCATGTTATCAACTGTGGCCGCCATTTTACGTACGCCATAAGCATCTTCATCGACACCATCACCGAAACCTTGATATGCCATGTCGATGAGCGGAGTAAAGCCTTGTACTTTGGTTAGTTCGATGATCTCGTCCCATTGGCTCTGGTTCAGATCCATGCCACTTGGGTTATGACAGCAGGCATGTAAAAGTACTACATCGTCGGGGCCTACGCTTGCAAGGGCGGCCTTCATCTCATTAAATCTAAGCGATTTTGTATCATAGTCGTAGTAAGGGTAGGTTTTTACAGTAATGCCGGCCGCTTCGAACAGGCCGGTATGATTCGCCCAGGTAGGGTCGCTGACCCAAATCACCGCCTCTCCACTCTTAGTTACAGAACTGGCACGCTTGATGAAGTCTGCAGCAACACGCAGAGCACCGGTTCCACCTGGGGTCGAAACGGTGCGAACACGGTTGGCCAATATAGCGGGATTATCTATGCCAAATGCAAGCTCACCAAGAAGTTGGTTGAAGTCGGCAGAACCTGTAGGTCCGATGTAAACTTTTGTTTCCTCGGTGTCTATTCGATGCTGCTCTGCCTTTTTAACACAAGTTAAAATAGGAGTATGGCCCGCTTCATCTTTATAAACCCCCACACCCAGATCGACCTTGTTCGCATGTGTATCTTCACGATACTTTGTCATTAGTCCTAAGATAGGGTCAGAAGGCATAGCGGTTAGTTTATCGAACATAGCTCAATCACCTTTATATTTTTGTCGGCAAGTCTGCCTTTATTTAATTGACTTTAGAGTAACGTAAATAATGCTGTTTGTAATAGTTATTCATGATAATTAGCACAAGCCCTGATATGGCATTAAATAGTTCCACTGCTCGATTTTGTATTCGGTTTAATACAATAAAACTGTCTAACTCAGGCGTATATGGCTTAAGTTAATTGAGGATTTGAGCTGTTAAAGGGTAAAAAGCGATTAAAACCTTAGAAAGCGTATAAAGTGTTGCAGTTACTACTTGAATCTAGCGCCTGCAATCGGTAACTTTATATGTACGAAGTTCAAACACCAGTGAGTCGGATAACCATTTTGTCGTGGTGGTTGTTAGTGCAGTCTGCACTGTCCGGTTTACATGAACATCTATTGCTAACCTGTGGGTTGTTTGTCCCGCGATGATAAAGAAGTATTTTAATGAAGCAGCTACGTCTTGAGCCAATCAACAAGGTTCAGGGGACCATCAATATCCCTGGATCGAAAAGTATCTCTAACCGCGCGCTTTTGCTTGCTACACTAGCGAAAGGCACCACGACACTGACTAATTTACTCGACTCCGATGATATCCGTTACATGTTGGCGTCATTAGAACAGCTTGGCGTAAATTATCGTCTATCAGATAACAATACTGTTTGTGAGCTTGAGGGAGTAGGGGCGCCACTTAATAGTGAGCAGGCTCAAACCCTTTTCCTCGGTAATGCAGGTACTGCAATGCGCCCCCTGTGTGCAGCATTAACGCTGGGTCACGGCGAGTTCACCTTAACGGGTGAGCCGAGAATGGAAGAACGGCCGATTGGCGATCTCGTCGATGCATTGAGACAGCTTGGGGCCAATGTTACTTACCTTAAGAATGATGGCTTCCCGCCTTTAACCATAAATGCAACCGGACTGGATGCGGGTGAAGTTGAGATAGCCGGTGATCTGTCCAGCCAGTTCTTAACCGCATTGCTGATGGTAGCGCCACTGGCAAGCGGCGACGTTAATATCAAGATAAAAGGGGAGTTGGTCTCTAAGCCCTACATCGATATCACTATTGCCTTGATGGCTCAGTTTGGTGTGCAAGTCATTAACCACAAATATGAACGCTTTGAGATAAAAGCAGGTCAAGCCTATGTCTCACCGGGTAAGGTCCTGGTTGAAGGGGATGCTTCATCGGCCTCTTACTTTTTAGCAGCTGGTGCAATTAAAGGTGGTGAAATAAAAGTCACCGGTGTTGGGCGCAAGAGTATTCAAGGCGATGTGAAGTTTGCCGATGTCTTGGAACAGATGGGCGCCGATATCGAGTGGGGTGATGACTACATCATTTCGCGGGGCTCGACACTCAAGGCTGTTGATCTCGATATGAACCATATTCCTGATGCAGCCATGACCATAGCAACGGCCGCTCTGTTTGCGACAGGCACCACCCATATTCGTAACATCTACAATTGGCGCATAAAAGAGACCGACAGACTCGCGGCTATGGCAACTGAACTTCGAAAGGTCGGTGCGATTGTCGATGAGGGCCATGATTATATCAGTGTGACTCCACCAGCTAAGCCACACACAGCAGACATCGATACCTATAATGATCATCGAATGGCGATGTGCTTCTCTATGCTGGCGTTTGCAGATTGTGGCATCACGATTAATGACCCTGATTGCACCTCTAAAACTTTCCCGGATTATTTCAAACAGTTCGCTGCATTAGCGCAATAGAGACATCTCGATAGGAAAGGGCCGATTGCGGCCCTTTTTTGTGCGTCAAACTATGTTACAAAATTTAAGTGAGAAGTTTTTACCGCTTTCTCTATCTAGTTGGTTTATAATACGCGCGCTCATTTTTCGGTGAAATCATTGTGACCTATCTCATTTTTCAAAGGTGTCATATGACTAACCCATTAAAAATCTTAGGGAAATGGATTTTACTGTGGAGAAATATATGTCTGAACGGGCTCCTGTTGTCACTATTGACGGCCCAAGCGGTGCGGGAAAAGGTACAATCAGCCAGTTATTAGCCGAGCGTTTAGGTTGGAAATTACTGGACAGCGGCGCAATTTACCGAGTTTTGGCTTTAGCTGCAATCCATCACAACGTTGAGCTTGATAACGAAGATTCACTCAGCTTGCTTGCCGCGCATCTCGATGTGCAGTTCATCACAGGCAATGCCGTACACGGCATTAAGGTTGTTCTTGAAGGCGAAGATGTTTCAACTGATATCCGCTCTCAAGAGTGTTCAAATGCCGCCTCTAAAGTTGCTGCTTATCCACGTGTAAGGGAAGCTTTGTTACGTCGTCAACGTGCATTTAGCGAAGCGCCTGGTTTAATTGCCGATGGTCGCGACATGGGAACAGTTGTTTTCCCCAATACCCCTGCTAAAATTTATTTGACCGCATCGGCGGAAGAAAGGGCGCAAAGACGCTATAATCAGTTGCAGGACAATGGCTTCGATGTTAATATCGACCGGCTTTTGTCCGAGATAAAAGAACGTGACGACCGCGATACTAATCGCAGTGTTGCTCCTTTGGTACCAGCCGAGGATGCTTTGATAATCGACACGTCTGGAATCGGGATTGAAGAAGTGCTCGATATTGCTTTGACGCACATACAAACTAAATTATCTAGTGTGAGCTAATTTCGGCTTACGCTTTACCATTCGCAACATGGATGATGCGGATTATTATACTGACTCCACGTCCAGGATGAGCCGTGGTTTATTAAAGAAAGTAACTTAAACATGACTGAATCTTTTGCTGATCTATTTGAACAATCCCTTAATGAACTTGAGTTCCGTCCTGGTTCTATCGTAACTGGTGTAGTTGTACGCATCGAGAACGGTACTGTACTAGTTGACGCTGGCCTTAAGTCAGAAAGCCCAATCCCAGCTGAGCAGTTCAAAAACGCTCAAGGCGAACTAGAAATCGCTGTTGGTGATTCTGTTGACGTAGCGCTTGACTCTGTTGAAGATGGCTTCGGTGAGACTCAACTGTCTCGCGAAAAAGCTAAGCGTCACGAAGCTTGGATCGTTCTAGAAAAAGCGTACGAAGATGCTGAAACTGTAATCGGTGTCATCAATGGTAAGGTTAAGGGCGGTTTCACTGTTGAATTAAACGGTATCCGTGCATTCCTACCTGGTTCTCTAGTTGACGTTCGCCCAGTTCGCGATACTGCTCACCTAGAAAACAAAGATCTAGAATTCAAAGTTATCAAGTTAGACCAGAAGCGCAACAACGTTGTTGTTTCTCGTCGTGCTGTTATCGAATCTGAAAGCAGTGCAGAGCGTGATGCTCTTCTTGAGAACCTACAAGAAGGTCAATCAGTTAAGGGTATCGTTAAGAACCTAACTGACTACGGTGCATTCGTAGACCTAGGTGGCGTTGACGGCCTACTACATATCACTGATATGGCGTGGAAGCGTGTTAAGCACCCATCTGAAATCGTAAACGTTGGTGATGAAATCAATGTTAAAGTTCTTAAGTACGATCGTGAGCGCACTCGTGTTTCACTAGGTCTTAAGCAACTTGGCGAAGATCCATGGTTAGAAATCAGCAAGCGCTACCCAGAAAACACACGTTTGACTGGTCGCGTTACTAACCTAACTGACTACGGTTGTTTCGTTGAAATCGAAGAAGGCGTTGAAGGTCTTGTTCACGTTTCTGAAATGGATTGGACTAACAAGAACATCCACCCATCTAAAGTTGTTAACTTAGGTGACGAAGTTGAAGTTCTAGTTCTAGACATTGACGAAGAGCGTCGTCGTATTTCTCTTGGTCTTAAGCAGTGTAAAGTTAACCCATGGGATGACTTCGCAGAGCGTTTCCAGAAAGGCGACAAAGTTTCTGGTAAGATCAAGTCAATCACTGACTTCGGTATCTTCATCGGTCTTGACGGTGGCATCGATGGTCTGGTTCACCTATCTGACATTTCTTGGAATGGTACTGGCGAAGAAGCCGTTGCTGAATACAAGAAAGGCGACGAGATCAACGCAGTTGTTCTTTCAGTTGACCCAGAGCGTGAGCGTATCAGCCTAGGTGTTAAGCAAACTGAAGACGACCCATTCAATGCTTATCTTGCAGATAAGAAGAAAGGTGTTGTTGTTAACGGTACAGTAACTGCGGTAGACGCTAAAGGCGTAACTATTGAACTAGCTGAGACTGTTGAAGGTTACTTACGTGTATCTGATATCTCTCGTGAGCGTATCGAAGATGCATCTACAGTTTACTCTGTAGGCGACGCTGTTGAATCTAAGTTCATGGGTGTTGACCGTAAGAACCGTACTATCAGCCTATCTATCCGTGCGAAAGATGAAGCTGAAGAGAAAGAAGCAATGGCTAGCTTGAACAAGCAAGAAGACGCTGTGATGAGCAGTGCTATGGCTGAAGCGTTCAAAGCGGCTCGCAAGTAATCGCCTGAAGTTCTGGGGTGCTTGCACCCCTGTTAGGTGACTGTGTTTGGCTTGATAATAGAGGGTATAGGATGACAAAATCCGAACTGATCGAAAAACTCGCCACGAGGCAGTCGCAGCTGTCGGCTAAAGAAGTGGAAAGTGCAATCAAAGAGATGTTAGAGCAGATGGCTCAAACATTAGAAGGCGGTGATCGTATTGAGATCCGTGGCTTTGGTAGTTTTTCTCTTCACTTCCGTGCGCCGCGTACTGGCCGTAATCCTAAGACTGGAACATCAGTCGATTTGGATGGTAAGTATGTTCCGCACTTTAAGCCAGGCAAAGAACTGCGCGAACGTGTCGATGCTATTAATGCTTAAATGACATTGTTTTAAAAGCCTCCGAATGGAGGCTTTTTTATGCCTATAATTCAGTAATTCCTAGCTAGTTGAGTGAAATTCTTAGATAATCAACAGATATCATTCGGTGTGTGGAGAGTCATGTGAAGTCATTTATCATCACAGTGTTAGTTGCACTGTTTTTCTTTCTTGCACTGATATTTGGTGCTCGTAACGAACAAATTGTGACGATAAGTTATTTCGTTGCTCAGGGTGAGTTTAGACTGCCGATTGTTTTGGCCGCTGTATTTCTTGCTGGTTTCCTAATCAGTTGGATTTTTGCAATGTATCATATTGCCAAACTGAAACTTGCACTAAGAACCGCCACCAAGAAGAATGTAAATCTTGAAACTAAAATCGCCGATTCAACATCGCTCCAGGAAGTAGACGCCTAATATGCTTGAGATCCTGTTTCTGTTACTACCCATTGCAGCCGGATATGGCTGGTATATGGGGCGCCGTAGTGTCCGGCATAAACAGAGTAGCGATCGTAAAAAGTTGAGTCGTGATTACTTTACCGGCCTTAATTTCCTTCTTTCGAACGAGTCAGATAAAGCGGTCGATCTTTTTATCTCTATGCTCGATGTCGATGATGAAACCATAGATACACACCTATCATTAGGCTCACTTTTCCGTAAGCGCGGTGAAGTAGACCGCTCAATTCGAATTCATCAAAATTTGATTGCCCGCCCTAGCTTAGGTACAGAGCAGCGCGACATTGCTATGATGGAGTTGGGCAAAGATTATCTCGCGGCCGGATTTTATGATCGAGCTGAGGAAATTTTTCAAAATCTGGTCAAGCAAGACGATCACAGTGAGGCTGCTGAAACTCACTTGATCGATATCTATCAGGTGACAAAAGAGTGGCAGAAAGCCATTAACATCATCAAAAGTCTAAAGCGTAAGCGACAACTCTCTTTAAAACACAATACCGCCCATTTTTATTGTGAACTCGCCAATGAAGAAGCCGACAGTGGCGGGCAACTTAAATTACTGCATGCTGCAATCAAGCAAGACCCGCAATGTGGAAGAGCGATCCTGACCTTAGCCCAAAAATATCTCGATCAAGGTGAACTTACGAAGTGTAAAGATATGCTTTATAAGTTGCTGGAAGCAGACATTGAGCTGATCCCCGATGCGCTGGCGACGACCAGACAGGCATTTCACGAGAGTCATGACTCGACGGGTTACTGCGATTTTCTTAGACAGGCGCTTCAAAATGGCGCAGGTGCCAGTGTAGCTATCACTTTGGCTCAGCACCTCATAGAGCAGGGGGAAACTCAGGCTGCCGAGAAATTGGTACTCGATGGCTTGTATAGACACCCGACGATGAAGAGTTTTCAGCATCTGATGCAGATGCAGATGCTACAGGCGGAAGATGGGCAGGCTAAAGAAAGCTTGACCATGCTAGAGAAGCTCGTCCAGCAACAGATCAAGTTCAGACCAGGTTATCGCTGTAGTGAATGTGGCTTCCCTTCCCACAGCCTCTACTGGCATTGTCCCTCTTGTAAAAGCTGGGGCAGTATTAAACGGATACGGGGATTGGATGGTGAATAGGCCCGTTCTATTTAACGATGAGACAAGGGACACCTTGTCCGGAAAATAAAGAGTAACATTTACACTTAGATCTATACCGCAAAGCAATTGGAGAAATAATGAATAATAAACCTATCGTGGTCGCCCTGGATTTTGATGACAAAAATGCTGCTTTGCAATTGATAGATCAATTAGACCCTCAAATGTGTCGTTTAAAAGTGGGTAAGGAGATGTTTACTCTCTTTGGCCCAGAGCTTGTTAAAGATATTCATAGTCGTGATTTTGAGCTGTTTTTAGACCTTAAGTTTCATGATATTCCAAATACAGTCGCCAAGGCTGTTTCTGCCGCAGCTGAGTTAGGTGTTTGGATGACCAACATTCATGCTACCGGCGGTTTGGCCATGATGGAAGCGGCGAAGAAGGCTCTGGCTCCTTACGGCAAAGATGCACCCTTGTTGATAGCGGTAACGGTATTAACCTCTATGAGCGATGAAGACCTTAAGCTTATCGGCATAGATGTACCCGCCTTCGAACACGTTCAGCGACTGGCGAGGCTCACTCAACAGGCAGGCCTGGATGGCGTTGTTTGTTCGGCTCACGAAGCTAAGCTACTTAAATCAAGCCTAGGTGAAAGCTTCAAGCTGGTGACGCCAGGTATCCGTCCCGTTGGAGCTGATAAAGGCGACCAGCATAGGATCATGACGCCACCTCAGGCTATTGAGGCGGGATCCGATTACCTTGTTATCGGCCGGCCTATCACTAAGGCCATAGATCCATTGGCTGCATTGACCGCGATTCATCAATCGCTAAAATAACCTTTAACACCTTAGATTTTTATAGAAACAGTTAAGTGAGATAGAGATGGCAAATCCTTTCCAGGAACAGTTACTCAAAGCGGGGCTTGTGAGTAAACAGAAAGTTCAGAAAGCCAAAACGCAGAAAAGGCGCGATCGTAAGGCCAAGGTCGACGATGGTAGCGCAGCGCTCAAGCAAGAGATCGCCGCACAGAAGAAAGCGCAAGTAGAGAAAGATAAGGCGTTAAACGAAAAACGTTTCGAAGAAGCGTCTGAGAAGGGGTTGGTCCGTGGACTCGTCACCGAGTTCAAACGTCTGGCTATTAAGTTGCCTCAAAAGGCGGAAGTAAAATTTAACTACACCTTTAATAATAAAATTTTCTCTATCTATGTAGACGATAAACTGCAGTCTCAGCTTCTCAATGGCCAACTGGGTATTGTGCGCCATGAAGAGAGCAGCTACCTGGTTCCTCATAAACTGGCCGAGCGTGTAAACATGTTAGTGCCGGAGTGGTGTGGCTATCTGTGGATTAAAGACGATAAGACCCAAGTCGTTGAAGAGGATGATCCTTATGCAGATTATGTCATCCCAGATGATTTGATGTGGTAAGCACAGAAGGAGCTAGAATCTAGTATCTAGTATCTAGTATCTAGTATCTAGTATCTAGTATCTAGTATCTAGTATCTAAAATATAAAGAGGTCTCTGTTCAGCAGAAACCTCTTTTTTGTTTTTATCGACTATCTGGGGACTGTAGTCTTGAGCTTTTGTCACATACTGGTGGCTCGAGTCATTATAAGAATAATTGCTATTACTTCTGTTTATTCCATTAAACTTCCTATATTCCTCGCTCATCATCAAATATCCCTTTCTTTTCCTACGGTATCTGGTATAAATTAAAACAACTGTTTTAATCCATTGTTTGAGAGTCGATAATGAATCCGTACCAAGCTCCGTTAGCCGAAATGAAGTTTATGTTAGATAAGGTCTTTGATGCGCCAAATACATGGGCGTCATTACCTGCCATAGCCGAAAATGTCGATATGGACACAGCGGTAGCGATAATGGATGAAGCAGACAAGATAAGTCGTGAACTTATCCATCCTATTAACCGTAGCGGTGATGAGCAAGGTGTAAGGCATGAAGATGATAAGGTGATCACGCCTGACGGCTTTAAAGCCGTCTATGACCAATATGCCGAAGGCGGTTGGGTTGGCTTATGTGGCGACCCAGAATTGGGCGGCATGGGCATGCCTAAGATGTTGGGCGTGCTGGTCGATGAGATGTCTTACAGTGCCTGTAACTCTTTTACCCTCTATGGCTCACTCACCGCCGGCGCAGCCTTGTGTATCAATGCACATGGCAGTGATGAGATAAAAGAGAAATATCTGCCTATGCTGTATAGCGGCGAATGGGCGGGTGCGATGGATATGACCGAGCCTCAGGCGGGTTCAGATCTGCGTAACATTCGTACCAAAGCGGTACCTAATGATGATGGCAGCTACAACATCACCGGCAGTAAGATCTTTATCACAGGTGGCGACCATGATCTGACTGAGAATGTTATCCACCTTGTATTGGCAAAGCTACCTGACACCAACGGTATATCTTTATTCTTAGTGCCAAAAATTAAGGTTGATGACTCTGGCAACTTAGGTGAGTCGAATGGCGTAACCGTTGGTTCAATCGAACATAAAATGGGGCTTAAAGGCTCAGCAACATGTGTGATGAATTATGACGATGCTCAGGGTTTCCTTATCGGTAGACCAAACCGTGGGCTTGTCTGTATGTTTACTATGATGAACTATGAGCGTCTGGCCATCGGTATTCAGGGATTAGGAACCTCTCAGGCGGCATATCAGATGGCATCTGATTATGCTAAAGAGCGTGTTCAGGGCGTGGCAGCTGGCGGTTCGCCAACCGGCGCAAGTAGTGATCCAATTTTGGTTCATGGTGATGTTCGTCGTATGCTTCTCACTATCAGAACCTTAACCGATGCGGGTCGAGCCTTGTCCATATTGACCGGTAAACAGCTTGATATTGCGAAGTATGGTGAAGGCGAAGAGAAGGCTAAAGCGACACGTTATGTAGGCTTGCTAACACCGGTTGCTAAGGCATTTCTCAGTGATCGTGGTCTCGATGCCGCAGTCATGGCACAGCAAGTATTTGGTGGGCACGGTTATATACGTGAAACAGGTATCGAACAACTCGTACGTGATACCCGTATTGCTCAAATATACGAAGGGACAAACGGTATACAGGCAATTGATTTCTTAGGTCGTAAGGTGACCGGAGATAACCTGGCAGCATTGACTGAGTTTGTTACTGAATGCAAAGAGAACCTCTCTAAAATGAATCATGTCGATGATGCTCATAAAGAGAAACTGGCCGCACTGTTCAATCAGTTACTGGTCGTTGCAGATATCGTCAATGACAACAAGACTTCTAGTCCGGCACTCATAAACTCGTGTGCCGTCGATTTCCTCGATGCGTTTGGCCATATCCTGTACGGTTACTTCTGGTTGCTGATGACGGATACTGCAGTCGTTCATGAAGATGAAAAGTTTGCTTCGCAAAAACTTCACTTAAGTGATTTCTATATCAATAAGGTGCTACCTAAGGCTGAATATCACCTAGCACAGGTCAGTGCCGGGCATGCCTGCGTCATGAACATCCCTGAAGAGATGTTTTGATAATTTAGTAACAGGTAATAAGTAACAAGTAATAAGTGGTAAGTTATAAGCGATAAGCGATAAGCGATAAGCGATAAGCGATAAGCGATAAGCGATAAGCGTGATATTTAGCGACGAGCTCTGTCTCAGAACACCTGAGTTAAGAAGCAAACTTGTTTTAAAACGAGAATTAAAAAGGGAATACTTTTGAGTATTCCCTTTTTATTGACCATGTTGATAACTTATGTCATCAGCTTATACCAATCAGTATAAAGATGTGATCGCTCAGCGAGAGTTTAGCGCTTTTGAGGCAAGGCAGCGAGTGAAGAGCATAGTTATTCTACGTTTAAGCTCGTTAACGCAGCTTCAGAAGCGCTAAAACTCGCCTTTCAGGTGTATTTTGGGCTGCCTACTTCATCAAAGAATAGCTTCACAAGGGATCACCATTGCATCATCTATTCGCCTTTAATTAGTTTGCCAAAAAATAACTCTGAGTAGATCACTTTCTTATACTGATTGGTATTATACCGATTGGTATTCTAATTGGCTGTCACTGACTGTGCCGTCGTTGTATTGGGCGTTGTCGGTTCTGTTTTATGGTCCATCAGAGACTGCAAGAAAAGGGCACTGAATGGTGCAAGTTGTTGCTTCTTCTCTATAGGGCTCTGTCCATTTTCCAGAATGACAAAAAGGGTATCGGCTACTTTGGGCTGTTTAATAAATCCTGCTAAGTTATCAACGCCCTGCATAGAACCTGTCTTTGCCCAAATATGTTTTTGCAGAGGGGCTGTGGTAAATGATGGTTTGTACTTGAGTGTCCCACTAACGCCGGCTACCGGCAGTGATTCCATGAGGCTCACAAATCTAGGGTCTGCATATATTAACTTCAATACTTGACTGAGCTGTCTGGCACTGAGCAGGTTATAACGTGATAGCCCTGAACCATCCACGACTCTGGCATGGGTTAGATCGACCCCTTCTTCAGTTAAAATCTGTACCATCGCCTTACTGCCATTACTGAAGGTGCCGGGACGGTTAAACTGCTTGTGTCCTATCTGCTTCAATAGACTATCTGCGATGAGATTATCAGATTTTATTAACATGGTATCGAGCAGTTCAGGCAGCGCTTTTGATTTGTGGCTAGCAATGAGGCTTCGATGTTGAGGCAGGCTGTCTTTGATTAACACCTTACCCGTTACCTTAATTTGACTACTCTTCGCAATCTGAGCCACCGTATTCTTTGCGAATAGGGCTGGCTCAGTAATGGCTATGGCAAGTTTTAAAGGGCGATTACCAGGGTGACAGCCTGTCAGATTAAAATGGTTATTGGGCAAACGCTGCAGACTCAAATTACAAAACTCCAGGCTACTGGTTTTATCAAAAATTGCACTGTTATCGATAACGATAGGAAGATAACTGGGGAATTTGAGTTGACTGGTGTTATTTGCAAGCTTTGGTTTTAGTTGTCCATGAACACAATTCTTGTTGATAATAAAGCTGGAAACCGGGGCTGCAAAACAGATCCCTAAGTCATCCCACACCCAACCCGGGGCTTGTAACTCTTCATGTTTTTCGCCGACAAGATAGAGATCTCCCTCTATTTGGAACAAGCCTTGATCCGTAAGTTGTTTAAACAGTTCTCTTAGCTCAAGGCTGGAAAGCGTCGGATCGCCACTGAATTTAATAAAGACATCACCCTTTATCACTCCTTTTCGGATAGGAAAATGAGAGAAAATTTCAGTCATATAATGAAAGTCGTTTCCCAGCGCCGCAGTTGCAGCTACTGCTGTGAGTAATTTTTGCGTACTGGCTGGAAGGAGTAAAATATCCGCATTTTCCTCATATATAACGGAATCATTGACCAGATCCGTGGCGATAACCGATGTGTGGGAGTGAGGAGGCTTGATAAGAGGCAAGATATTATTGAAATACTCATCGGCGTAGACTGACGAAGAGGCAAGCCAGCACAAGAGTAGGGCAGAGGTTAACTTTTTCATAAAACGTTTAAACTCAGTTTTGGTGAAACAGAAAGAACGGAATAAGTGTATTAAGACGAGAACATGATATAAGCATAACCTAAGGTAAGGATTATGCTCACTCACTGAGCATATCAATAAGGCGAAAGCTAAGACTGTGGTGTTTAAAACCAATGAGTCTAAATCAATGTGTCTAAATCAGTGGTGCCTAATCCAGTCGGCGGATCAAGTTGTGCTTATTCGTCATCAGGCGCATCTTTCTCCATTAAACGGTAGAGTCTCAGGGTGACAAAGGATACCAGGGCAATGAAGATGGGTAATATAAACAACCCAAGCTGAGCTTTAAAATGAAAGATTGCCCAAGCCAGTACAAGAGTGATGGCTAAGGTTATTAAGATCTTCAGATTCATGAAACGTGGTCACGATAATAGTAAATAAGCGCTATATTATCAAAATGATTCAATTTATGTAGAAATATCAGTTCAATAGGCGACATAAAACAACATCATCTGTATTCAGAACAGATGTTCAACATGGGGTTAATCTTTTTAGGAAGAAGTTATCCGATTTTTACAACAAAACTGGCCAAAAACCAAAACAGTTTGTACTCATAATTGAACAGTTAATAGCTGATTTTTTTGGAGGATGAGATTTTGATTCAAATTAGTACAAAAGTTAATGTGTTAACACGCAATTTTGCAGAAAAACCTTGCTCAAAAGCCCTTAAATCGGTAATTTCTATCCCCTTATGAATTTGTAAGGGATCACCATGCCACATATTCGTATGCGGGGGTTACCACAAGCGGCTGTCGTTGAGTTAAGTAAGACGTTACTCGAGCAGTTGGCTGAACTATGTAAAGTGAATTCAAAAGGATTCACCTTAGATTGGATTCCCAGCATAGGTTACCGTAACGGCTGTGTAGACCAAAGCTTCACACAAGTTGAGATGCTTTGGTTCCCTAAAGATCCCGAAACTCACCATTCGGTAGAGAAAGTTATCCGTGAAGCAGTTCAGAAGGCTTATCCGGAGTCACAGCATATAGTTGTGATATTCAGGCAACTGGAACCTGAAACTTACTACCGGGATGGCCAGCATTTTTAAAGGAGATATCCTTGCTGAATAAGCTTGGTGGAATACCTGTCCAACCAGACGCGATTCGTTGGTTGTTGACCCCTAAAGGCCTCAAAGCCGAATTATTAGAACGTATTGCCTCAGCAGAGCACTCGATTTACATCTCTGCCCTTTATCTTGAAGATGATGAGGCAGGACGTGAAATCTTAGCTGCCTTAATGTCTGCTAAGCAGCGCGCTCCCTCAATGGATATTAAGGTTTTAGTCGATTTCCATCGAGCAAGACGCGGCCTTATCGGTCACAAAGGTGACAGTGGTAATTATCAGATGTATCGCAAGGTCATGGCCGAGGCCGAGCACCCCATCGATATCTTGGGGGTGCCTGTTAAGTCTCGTGAATTCATGGGCGTCTTGCACCTTAAGGGATTCATTGTCGATGATACTGTCATTTACAGTGGTGCCAGCATCAATAATATCTATCTGCATCAACAAGAGAAGTATCGCTTCGACAGATATCATGTTATCGACTCAGCAGAGCTTGCCCGCTCCATGCGTCAGATGATCCAGACCTATCTTGTCGAAGACATTGCCGTCTGTTCTCTGACTCAAGAGAAAGAATGTGAGAAGTTACCAGAGAAAAATGATGTTCGTAGCCTCAAAAATCGTCTGAGTAAGGCGCATTATGAGTTTACCAAGGTTAACCAGGGAAACCGGGTAACACCACTTGTAGGACTTGGTCGTAAGAAGAACAGACTCAATAAGCTGGTCGTCGATATGGTGGCACAGTCTAAAGAATCGCTATTTATCTGTACGCCATACTTTAACCCACCCTATATACTTGCCAGAGCAATGGCAAAGCACCTTAAAGATGGGAAACGAATCGATATAGTGGTCGGTGATAAGACGGCTAATGATTTCTATATCCCACCTGAAGAGGAGTTCTCTACCATTGGTGCATTGCCATACATGTATGAGCAATCGTTGCGGAAATTCGCTAAGAGACAGCAGTGGGCTATAGAATCTGGTCAGTTGAATATCCATCTTTGGAAAGATGATATTAACAGCTACCACCTTAAAGGCATAAGTGCCGATGATAAGTGTCATCTGCTCACCGGAAGTAACTTAAATCCTCGTGCCTGGGCTTTAGATCTTGAAAACGGCTTGCTGTTGCAGGATGAGTCAGGAGCGTGGAAAGAGAAGTTTAATGTAGAGCAAACGCATATTCTTCAACATACTGAGCGCTTGTATCATTACAGTCAGATAGAGACATTAAATAACTATCCGGCGCCTGTACGTAAGATCATGACGCGCATCAGACGTCTCAAAGCTGACTTCTTGTTAAGAAGAATCCTATAAGTATCAGGGCTTTTCGTGCCCTGAAATAGGTTGATGCTTTATTGTGCCAGTTGGAGCTCCCAACTGGCCTTTTTATTTCCGATTTTAAGTCAGTTCCTCGAAACTCGTCCCTAGGTCTTAGCCCCTGAACTATAAAACCGCCACATCACTCTTATCCAGATCCGTACCAGATCTGGCATAGTTTAGTGCCAGTATCACTAACATAACCATTAAGGCACACAAGCCGCCGATGCTAAGTTGTCCGTGCATTGGCACTAAAGACATTATCAGTGCAGCCACACCGGCACCAAAATTTTGCAGCCCGCCCAGCAGGGCTCCGGCCACACCGGCATGACGGGGGAAGGGCTCTAATGCCGCCGACGTTAATACCGGGAACAGTATTCCGGCTCCGGTAAAAAACAGAACAGAGCCCACGAGTAAGCTCCATCCAATAACCAGATCGGACAGGCCTGGAATAAGCAGGAAGAGAGCGCCCGAACCCAGTAAGGCAACGCTTCGATAGGTACTCTTATTATTATCTTTTAACTTCGCCGCATAATAGGCTCCGGCAAGATAGCCGGGGATAGGAGCAACAAAGTATACGCTGACCCAAAAAGGAGAGAGCGCTAATACCTGACCGTAGAGCACGCCGGCAACGGCCTCAAATGCAGCAATTCCTGAAAATGTGGCCACGAGACAAAGCAGATAGCTTTTAAATTTTCTATGGGCCAACACAAACCGGTATGAGTCCATGATTGATTCAAGCTTGCGTTTATCCGCAGGTAGCGACTCCTTAAGTCTGAATATAACCAAAAGTAGCACCAGGGCACCAAAGCCTGCCAGTAATGTGTACACAGACTGCCAGCCGAAGTAGTGTGTCATCATACTGCCTGCAAAGGGTGCAAGCAGAGGCGAAAATACAACGGCCATTGAGATATAACTGTTCAGAGATACTAATGGTTCACCAAAATAGTGATCCCTTGGAATGCTTCTGCATAATGCGCCGGCACTGGCTGTGCCAATTCCCTGAAGCAAGGTGGCAGTGATAAGCTCGCTATAGCTTGTTGCTACACTCGCCAGTAAAGCGCCAATGACAAACAGTGACAAGCCGAGAATGAGTAGTGGTTTACGACCAAACCTGTCTGAGGCTGGACCATATACGAACTGGAGCAAGCCATAGGAGAGAAGATAACAGGCCATGATAGCTTGCAATTGTCCAGCAGTAACAGTGAAACTGTCTGCGATTGCCGGCAGGGCTGGTACGAATATAGTCTGTGCCATTTGGCCACAGGCAACCATCATCACAATCAAAAAGATAAGAGAGGAAAAACCCGGGTTATTCTGGTTTGGGTTTGACTTCATCATAGGGCCGCTCATTCTTACTCCAAAACTGCATAAATAGTACTTTAATAAGGATGGCGCATCATACTGAGTATTTAGGCAATTACAATCCATTACCGCTAATAAATTCAAACATTTATTTTGGAAGTTTCGATAAGTTTTTCTAAGGTTTAGGCGGTGTAAAGCCATGGTTACACCTTGTATTGATGGCGTTACAGTTGAGTCGGGTACGTAACATGAATTTATGGGCAATAATTCAAATGGTCAGTAGCGCGCAACCCTCATTCTGTTGTAGCTTTTTCCGGTCGACTTCCTGGCTGTTTCCGGCTAAAGCCGGTCCTACATGTAGGAGCGTGCTTCTGCCGTGAAGATGTGTTGCCCTTTGTGTGAGCGTGCTTCAGTCGTGAAAATGCACTTGTGAGAAATTGAGGTAAAGAGTAGTATGCCCAGCCTTTATCATCTTCTCGACATGCTAGAGTTTGATCGACCAACCGGGCTTATCAACAATTGTTGCTACAGATAATAGCGTTGGCTTACTAAGATATTATTTCATGTCTTGCTATCTAAATTTTTAATGGTAAACACTATAAATATGGGTTTTCATCAACACGCAATACACAGGCTTTATCAATATCGTAAGGCTATCTCCACAAAACCCTTTACCGCAAGGGGCAAAAACTTAGTTCGTTGTGAACTTTGTCTACTTGCAGAGACGTATTGTACCTGTGAATCTCGCTCACAGCTCGAATCGAATAATGCCTTTTTGCTTATAATGTACGATGATGAAGTGTTAAAACCCAGTAATAGCGGCCGTTTAATCGCCGACCTTATTCCCGAAACTCACGCCTATATCTGGTCGCGTACCCAGGCAAACCGGAAAATGTTGGCCTTGATCCAGAGTCCTGAATATCAGCCCTTTGTGATTTTCCCCGGTGAATATGCCTGCGACAATCAGCCTGTGGTTTCTGAGGTAGAGCCCTCCTCAATCGGTGAGGGTAAGAGACCTCTGTTTATCATGCTCGATGGTAGCTGGCGTGAAGCGATTAAGATGTTTCGTAAGAGTCCCTACTTGCATGCATTGCCGTTATTGTCATTTACGCCTGAAACGGCTGCAAAGTATGGTTTACGAAAAGGCAGTCGGGATTTTCAATTGGGAACGGCAGAGGTTGCGTCTTTGGCACTGGGGGTGTCGGGTGAGCAAGACAATGCTGCTTCACTCAATGCCTGGTTTGAGCTCTTCATCGAGTCGTCCATTTTTAGCCGCAGTCGAAAAAATACCTCAGATTTAACCCCCTTGGTGGATCTTACTCAAGCGTTTAAAGCTACTCTCAAATCTGGTTAATTGAGTGTAATAGAAACCCGACTTGCTTTGCCTGCCAGAGACAAACCGATTAAGTCGTCCTTTCTCATCATTTCATTAACCACTTTCTTCCTTTTTCTTGATGTATATAACGCTAAGTTATTACAATGTGTGCAATTGTGTTTACCAAAACGGTTTATGCTGACACTTTTTTTGTTAAGAATGACAATCTCAAGTTTTTAATCGGCAATATAGTAACCGATCACCGAAATTCAATCATGGATGGAACTATGTCTCATTTTCCACAGAGCGCTCAGATTAACCCGCTAGCTAAATTTGTAGTCAGTACCCTAAAACGCCCCTCTATAGGATGCGCTATCTTACTTGGTTCACTGGCTGGCATTACCGGGTGTGAAGAAGCTGCGCCGACAATTATTCCTAAAGCCGTCGTAGTAGAGCAGGTGACGACGGCCACGGTTCCTCTGTATGGCAATTACATCGGTGTCACCAAAGCTTCGTTGGATGTTGAGGTGAGGGCGAGGGTAAACGGTTTTGTCGAAGATAAGAGCTTTATTGAAGGAAGTGGTGTGAAAGAGGGCTCGGTACTCTATCGAATCGACGACCGACCATATGTTGCCGTAGTCAATCGTCTAAAGGCAAATATGGAGTCTCAACAGTCGATGTTGGAGAAGGCTCAGCGCGATGTTGAGCGATTAAAACCTCTCTATGAGCAAGATGCAGCCAGTCAACTCGATTTCGATAATGCACTGTCCGTGTTATCGCAAGCTAAGTCCAGTTTAGCAGCCAGCAAAGCACAACTCGAAGAGGCACAGCTTGAACTCAGTTACACCTCAATACGCTCACCTATCAGTGGCTTAGTCAGTCGCTCTGAAGTGGATATCGGTGCCTTGGTCGGAAGTAGCGGACAATCGCTGTTAACCCGGGTTAAGCAGGTAGACCCTATCTACGTGACCTTTAATATGTCAGCGCTCGATTACCTGAATGCCAGGCGACGTATGACAAGTTATTCAGAGAAAAAGGAAGCCGAGTCAGAGGGTAAGGCTGTCGAAGGGTTTGTTACCATCACGCTACCCGATAACAGTGAATACCGTTACTTAGGTGATGTACGTTTTACCGATCCGTCGGTTAACCCCGAAACGGGGACTTTTCAGGTTCGCGCCGAGTTACCTAACCCTGATAAAGAGCTGCTACCGGGCCAATACACAAATGTGCGCATTAAACTCAATGAAGTGGACAATGCCATCGTCATCCCACAAAAGGCCACTCAGGTAGAGCAAGGTGGTGTCTATGTAATGGTTGTCCTGCCCGACAATAAAGTCGAAAGACGTTTTATCGTCATCGATCATCAAGGGCCTATGGGTGTTGTGGTACAAAGTGGGTTAAAGGCCGGCGAGCTGGTGATTGTCGAAGGCATGCACAGAGTCAGGCATGGCCAGGTTGCAGAGCCGTTAACGGCAGATCAATACCATAAGAAGGAAGACTCAAAAGAGAAACAGCAGGCGCTTGAGCAACAAAAACTAGAGCAGATACAGGAGCAAAAATAATGGCTCAGTATTTCGTTAATCGTCCTGTTTTTGCCAGCGTGATATCAATCGTCATCGTATTGCTTGGCGTCATCGCCATGTTTCAGCTGCCGATAGATCAATATCCCTATATTACGCCGCCACAGGTCAAGGTCTCGGCATCGTACCCGGGTGCCACCTCAACTACCGCTGCCGAATCCGTTGCAACGCCGCTTGAGCAAGAGTTAAACGGTGTCCCAAACATGATCTACATGAGCTCGAAAAGCACCAATTCGGGCAGTGCAAACGTGACTATCACTTTCGATGTGGGCACCAACCCCGATCTGGCTGCTGTCGATGTACAAAATTCCACCCAGCAGGCGACGGGAAGTTTGCCAATCGATGTACAAACAGAAGGCGTATCTGTCTCAAAAGAAGCCTCGGTTGAGCTACTTAAACTGGCACTGACCTCAAGTGACGAGCGCTATGATGAGATCTATCTCAGTAATTACGCCACCATTAATATCCAGTCGGCTCTTAAGCGAATTCCCGGTGTAGGGCGTGTTCGTAACACAGGCTCCCGTAGTTACTCTATGAGGGTCTGGCTTAAGCCCGATATGATGGCAGGTTACGGCTTGACGACCAGTGATGTTATCGGTGCCATCAAGGCGCAAAATAAGGAGTCTCCGGCAGGTTCCATCGGTTCTCAGCCAAACACAGACTCATTGAGCATGACACTGCCCATAACTGCGGCCGGGCGTATGAGTAGTGTGCCACAATTTAACGAGATCATCGTTCGAGCGAACACCGACGGCTCACTTATTCGTTTACGTGATATCGCCAGAATTGAGCTTGGCTCTTCGGCCTATACCTTACAGTCTCAATTAAACGGCGCTAATGCGACTATCCTGCAGGTCTATCTGTTGCCCGGGGCCAATGCCTTAGAGGTGACAAAAAAGGTCAAGCAAGAGATGGCCTCACTGGGTAAAAAATTCCCACAGGGGATGGAGTGGCAGGTATTCTTCGATGCATCGATATTTATCCAGAACTCGATAGATGAAGTGGTAAAGACACTTATCGAGGCCTTAGTGCTGGTTATTCTGGTCGTCTACCTGTTCCTGCAGAATTGGAGGGCAACCTTGATCCCGGCGATCGCCGTACCTGTCTCTTTGATCGGTACGTTAGCCGCGATGCTCGCCTTTGGATTCACCATCAATACCGTCAGCTTACTCGCCCTGGTGTTGGCCATTGGTATTGTGGTCGATGATGCCATCGTTGTGGTTGAGAATGTCGAGCGCCTGATGCATGAAAATGGTCTCAGCCCGACACAAGCGACCAAGGTGGCAATGAAGGAGTTATCCGGTGCATTAGTGGCAACCAGTTTGGTACTCGCCGCCGTATTTGTCCCGGTCTCTTTCCTGTCAGGTATTACAGGGATTATGTACCGTGAGTTCGCCGTCGCTATTACCGTCGCTGTGCTTATCTCAACCGTAGTCGCGCTGACGCTATCGCCGGCACTGTGTGCCTTGCTGTTAAAGCCGGGCGATCAGGCTACATCGGGCTTTTTCAAATGGCTTAACGATAAACTCGATATGAGTACCAGTAAGTATGTGGCGTTAGTGACGCTGACTAACAAGCATGCTAAACGCAGTTATCTGGCCTTTGCCGTGATGGTGGGCGGTGTGTATATCATCATGTCAGGTCTGCCATCGAGCTTTATGCCCGATGAAGATCAGGGCCGTTTCTTTATCGATATGTCACTGCCTAACGGCGCGACGGTAAATCGCTCGCAAGAAGTTCTTAAGAAAGCCGAAGCCAAGGTGCTTAATCATCCGGCCGTCGCCTATTCATTTACCCTGGCGGGAGAGAACCGCAGATCGGGCTCTAACCAAGCTAACGGCATGTTCGAGGTGATTTTAAAGCCGTGGTCGCAGCGCGCAGATGACAATGCTACCGTACAGCAGGTGATGAAGGAGATTAAGTTCTCGCTGCAAGATATTCTTGAGGCCGAATTTAGTGTCTATCTGCCGTCAGCCGTTCCCGGTTTAGGTAATGGATCGGGTGTCGAGATGGAGCTGCAGGATACATCCGGCACTAACTTTAAAGGGTTAATGGAAACGGCGGATGAACTGGTCGAGGCACTTAAGTTACAACCTGAGATCGCAACCGCAGGATTATCGCTGCAGAGCGCCATACCTCAGCTGCATCTTAGTGTCGACGAAGCTAAAGCCATGGCCATCGGAGTTAATGTCTCTGATATATATAGCACAATAAAAACCTTTACCGACTCATCGACGGTTAACGACTTTAACCTGTTTGGCCGGGTGTACCGGGTTAAGGTTCAAGCCGAAGACAGATACCGTCAGTTTCCAGAGCAGATCAAAGATTATTATGTACGTTCAGCCAGCGGTGCCATGGTGCCTATCGGAGTGCTGGCCGAATATGACTACTCTGTCGGACCCGCTGCGGTGACTCACTATAACCTGTTCACCAGCGCGTCGATTAATGCATCTCCGGCTCCCGGCTACGCGTCGGGTGACGTGATCCGCGCTATAGAGCGGGTAGCCACGCCTCTGCTGCCTAATGAGTTCAGGTATGAGTGGACCGGGATAACGTATCAGGAGGTGCAATCTGCGAACCAGACCGGAATAGCTGTCACCCTCGCCATGGTGTTTGTTTTCCTCTTCTTGTGCTCCCTGTATGAAAGTTGGACCATTCCGATTGCCGTGTTACTTATAGCACCTATCGCCATGTTAGGGGCTGCGTTAGGCACGTTAGTCAGTGGCATGGAGAGCAACCTGTTTTTCCAGGTGGCGTTTATTTCACTTATCGGAATGGCGGCAAAGAACTCGATTTTGATCGTCGAATTTGCTAATCAACTCCATAATCAGGGCAAGAGTCGTTTAGAGGCCGCATTGGAAGCCGCCAATATGCGTTTTCGTCCTATTCTGATGACCTCGATGGCCTTCATATTAGGTGTCTTGCCTTTGGTGCTGTCGGTTGGACCGGGCGCCGTAAGCAGGCAATCAATTTCGATACCTATCCTATGTGGCATGATCTTCGCGACCACTATCGGCATAGTTTTGGTTCCACTTTTCTTTGTCACCACTGCTGGCTGGTTCAAATCTAAAACTAAGTCAGGGTCAAATAAGCAAAAAGACGCTAGCGAGGCTATTGCCTCAACAAGCGAACAGGGAGGGGCAGCATAATGGAAAAGTTTATGTTCAAACGTTCGTTGTCAAAGCCTGGTCAAAACCGATTCCGATTTATCGCCCTGATGGGCTGCACAACGTTTTTAGCAGGTTGTGCCATTGGGCCTGATTATCAACAGCCTGAGCTGACACTTCCGAGTCAGTATCATAATGAATTACAGCAAGTTGAGGGCGATAATATAGGTAAAACTCAGTGGCGTAATTTTTATCTGGACCCCCATCTGCAACCTTTGATCAGCCACGCGTTGGAGCAGAACCTGGATCTGGAAGCCATGCGCTCACGACTTATTGCCGCAAGGCAACGTATCACGGTCACCGATGCGGCTCTGTATCCTGAAGTCGGCATCGATGCATATGGCGAACGTTCACTCGATAGCGGACTCACCAATACCGACCCTTCGGCTGAAAATGAGTTTAGTTTATCAGGCGTCGTATCCTGGGAGCTGGATATCTGGGGGGCCAACCGCCGTCGAAGTGAAGCTGAATATGCCAACTTCCTCTCGGCTCAGGAGTCATTGAACTTAGCGACCATTAGTTTGATCAGTGACGTCGCCAGCCGTTATTACGAATGGCTGGACATAGAGCAGAGATATCAGATTTCGACCAATACCGTGGCCCTGCGTAAAAAAGAGCTGGATCTGGCACGTCTGCGCAAGGAGAACGGTGTGATCTCAGGCTTAGAGGTCAGACAAGCTGAGGTTGAATACCAGAGTGCTAAAGTCACCTTACCCGATCTTGATTTTGAAAGAGGGGAGAAGGCTAATCAGTTGAGGATCTTGCTCGGAGAGTTCGATTATCCCTTGCAACTGCAAACCGGGGTGGAGCTAAGATCTGAAGGTGCACTGTTCCCCGAACAGTTTAATGTAGGCGTTCCCTCAGAGATGTTATCCCAGCGTCCCGACGTCAAGGCGGCAGAGCAGGCTTTGATTGCAATGAATGCCAAAGTGGGAGTGGCAAAGACGGCCTTTTTCCCCAAGTTTACCATCAGTGGCAGTCTGGGGCGTGAATCAGATGAACTCAGTAATCTTCTGGACAGTGAAGGGGTGACCTGGTCGTTACTCGGCGGCATTACGGCGCCAATATTTAATGCCGGCAGTATCTCGGCGCAATATGAGATAGCCAAAGAGGAGTCCAGGCAGGCTTTGCTTGCCTATAGAAATACGGTGCTAACCGCTTACTTTGAAGTCAATGATGCCATGAATAGCTTCAGGCGTTCAGAACTTGCCATCAATGCCCAACAGGAACTTGTGGCAGCCTCGAGTGAATATACCCGCTTAGCCGGGTTAAGATACCGTAACGGTGTCGCCAGCTCACTGGATTTGATGGATGCTCAGCGTAACCTGTTTAGCGCCGAGTTGGCCTTGAGCCAGATTAAAAGGGACAGGTTACTGTCGATGATCACCCTTTATCGCGCCTTGGGAGGCGGAACTATTTCGCTACAAAACGCACCACAAGCGGCGGCTGTCGATATCGAAGGTGAGTAGAATAGACTTCATCCACATTTAACTACATTGGCACGCAGGCTGGAGGCTTTAATAGGGGCCTGCGTGGTTTTTTACTGTAAAGCCGAGTTCAGATACCCACGTTCTCAATAGAGATCATTACAGGGTAATCATTGCCAGGTAATCATGATAGCGTCATTTCGATTAGCTCCCCGTAATCTTTGACTCAAAAAGCCATACTTCTTATCTATGCCGTTAGCTACAGGCACGTTAAGTTTTGCCAAATAGCCCAGACTTCCCTATATTGATAATAAGACCAACCACGGTAGGTTGGTACCTAAGCTTTAACCTTCAGTAGATCTGTTGTGCCTTATCGCTTCGTAATTTCAACATGAGGAGTGATATATGCCCAAAATCCCCATACATAAATGCCTCCTCTTGTCCGCATACTCATTAGCGACTTACCTGGCTGTGAGCATGGCCCCGGATGTAAACTCAGCTGCTAAATTAGATACTTTTAGTAAGCAAGCCGGGCATCAAAGAGTTCAATTACTGAGTTATAACCGTTATCAGGTCGGCTCAGTGTGTAAAGAGAGGGGCTGGGAGTTTTGCAAGAGCTGGTCAAGGTACTCCCGCACGCGTCTGGCTTAGAGCAGATATAGCTGTCACCCCTTCAAAGTATCTATCAAGATTCTCAATCAAGAGTCTCGCCGCTGAACCCGCTCCTACAACAAGCCCGTTCGGCGTCCTACGCAGAAGCAGAAAATGCCCCTCGCAGCTCAAACCTAGATCTTACTCTTCGCTCTTGGCCATCAGGTAAGCCAGTTCTGCAGCGTTACTGACCTGCATCTTTTGCATCACTTTCTGCCTATGTAGTTCGATAGTGCGTTGAGCAATGTTGAGTTCGGCGGCAATGACTTTATTCAGCTTTCCTTCAAGCACTTTTAACATGACTTCATGTTCTCTCGGGGTTAGGCTGGCGACTCTATGCTCTATTTCAGTCTGTAGTCTCAGTTCTTCGTACGCCTGTAAGCTTATCTCTTTGGCACGCGCTAACAGTATGCTGAGTTTATCGCCATCGACAGGCTTCTCCAGAAAGTCGATAGCACCTTGTTGTATCGCCTGTACGGCCATGGTGATGGTACCGTGGCCGGTAAGCATAATGACACTCAAAGGGCTCGCGGCAGATTTAATATGGTTAAGCAGTGCTATACCATCCATACCGGGCATCTGAATGTCTAAGATAGCAATCCCGGGGCGGGTAATATCGACAGCGTTCAAAAAGCTGCTGGCGTTTAAATAGCTCAGGGTCTTGAGCTCTAGTCCATCTAGCATCCAGCTCAATGAGTCTAAAACATCCTGATCATCATCGACCAGGTAGATATCACACATCTTGTTGCTCCTTTATGGGCAGAGAAACGGAGATTTTAAGCCCTTTAATCAAGTTGACGGCATGGATCTGACCGCCATGTTCTTCGATGATGCGTTTACAGATCACCATACCGAGTCCGAGTCCGTTTTCTTTGGAGGTTTCAAAGGGAAAGAAGAGTCGATTCAGGGCCTCTTCTGATAACCCAATGCCACTATCTTCTATAATAATTACCGCATGCTTGTCTTCCACAAGTAGCTGGATCCCAAGTTGAGGCACAGGTTCAGACTCCATCGCATCGAGAGCATTTCGGATAAGGTTAACCAATACCTGCTGGATCAGGCTGATATCGGCAACAGTAGTAACTCGATTTAGTGATAGCTTGGGTGATAGATGCATACGTTTAAATTCTGGAGCCATCAGGTTGAGGGTCTCTTCAACCAGACTCTTGAGATCGCATTGTTCATACACACTGGGCTGCTGGCAGAACTGCCTGAATCGTTTGATGGTACTCTGGGCTCGATCCACCTGTTCAATAGCCTTATTCAAAGCGCTATTGAGTTCACCTTGTTCGGGAGTCAGTCGATACAGGCAGCCTTGGGTTAAATATCTTATTCCGGCAAGAGGCTGATTAAGTTCATGGGCTATGCCTGAGGCCATCTCTCCGGTCAGCAATACCCGTTGGGCCTTGTAGAACTGTTTCTGTTGTTCAAATAATTTCTTCTGAGTGTGCTGATGCTGCTCCATCTCTGAAGAGAGGGCCTGTGTACGCAGTACAACCAGACGCCTGACTCTTAGATGGTGCAAATAGCCAAGCATTAATAAAATAAAAGCCCCGATCACCCAAGGCACGGCACCTTTAAGCAAGAACTCCCAATTGGTAACAAACGGCCACCTGTTAAGTGTACGTAATAATCTAAATACCTGACGGTCGTTTACCGGAGCAGACCAGTACTGATATCGTCCGGAAATGGCTTCTTTATCGGCAACAGATATCGACAGCAGCGACTTAACCACTTGTGTAGCCAACACATGATCGGTATGGCCCAGTTTAGAGAAAGCGTAAGAGGGATACAGAGCACTGGATACGGCACATTCATAGTCGGGAACCTCTTTTTGAAGCACCACTTTCAATGCCGACTCGGGAACAAGGCCCTCCTTAATTGCCGATTCGAGTACACAGGAGGGCAAGATAGCCACATCGGCTTTTTCATCTAATACCAGGTTGAGCAATTTGTCCTGGGGGAAACCTACGAAGGTGAGCTTTTTAAAGTCTTTAAAGGGGTTAATACTATGAGATGCCAGTTCACCGGCCAGAATTTGAAAGCCTCCAAAAGCATTCGGATCAGATGAGACGACGGCCATGGTACTGAGTTGTTTTACATCCGTTATATTAACCGATGAACGCGTGATCAATGCAGAGCCTATAGCATGATCCGGATCTGAGTGATAATTCGGGACTAAAGAGAGTAGGTTACTGACACCATGTTCTTTCTTAAATGTAACTGTGGTGAGTGCGTTACCGATAATGAAGTCGAGCTTGTCATTTGCGACAGACTCTTGTAGTTCACCAGGGGTTAATGGGAGAACTGAAAAAGTATGACCCGTATCCGCAGCAACCCGATCGAAGGTAGGTGCCCATCTTTGATAAACTGTGTCAGGAGATGCGAAAGAGAGCACTCCAATCCTCATCGGCTCATTCTCATGTGCATAAGAGAAGCAGGAGAGTAATGAAGTTAATAGCAAGATTCGTTTCATAAAAGCGTGGGTCGCTGACCTGTTGTCATTTTGTCGTAATTATCATCTATAATCCCAAATTATGATAGCGTATAAGCAAATCTGAGGGACCGGAACCACAATAAATTATTTATTGCGGAAAACCGCTATATCACAATCATAATATCTGCTGATATAATCAAGTTGTCATAAATCTTATAAAACATAATCTATATTATTTAATTGCAAAGTATCAGTTAAATCACTCCAACTCATAAAATCGGCTACTCAACTTAGGTTAAATAAGTGCGTTTGAAAACAACCTGCAAATATGACTTATTATTTGCAAATTAATTTTATATTAATTGCGTGGCTGCAACCTGTATTTGTCGAAGCTAGCCGTGCTGATTTTATTCCCTTTATCATCTAAATACCAAACCGCTTCCAGATAATCTGCATTGTCTGAAAATTCCAGAGCCTGCTCAAGCGGCATCAAGAATAGCGTCGTCGATATAACATCGGCAAATATTTGCTGTCCGTCGAGCACTACTGACGTCGATACCCCTTCTGGTTTTGGTTGCAGAGTCTTAGGATCGATAAGGTGGTGGTACTCCTTTTCGTTTACCCGGTAATAACGAAGATAGTTACCGCTTGAGACTATGGTGAGATCAGTACCATGAACAACTTCGTGGTACTGGCCGTCAAACTCACTACACTTTGGGAGTTGATAATCATACTTTTTGCACAAGGGATCTTCGATAGCCGTATTAAACTCTCGACCATCAGGGTGTAACCCGTAGTGGCGTATATTTCCACCAGCATTGATCATAAAAGAGGTAAGCCCTTCAGCTTTCAGCTGCTCATATACTTTCTCAGCCATCCAACCCTTAGCAATCCCGCCGAGGTCTATACTCATACCGGTTTTAAGACGTATGGTGTTATCAGCTTGGTTAAGATAAATATCTTTTACATTGACTAGCTTAGCGGCATTTTGTAGCTCGGCCATCTCAGGTTTGGTACACAAACCATTCTCTTTTATCTCACCTTTACATTCACTTCGGTGTTTTCGCCAAAGGTCGATAACAGGGGAAAGGGCGATGTTGAAGTATCCATCACTCTTGTTATACCAATCCAAGCCAGCTGCAATTAGTGCAGTTAGCTTGGGGTCAATCTTATGTATGCTTGCCGGGCTATTATTAATACTTTTAATATTTTCGACATGGGGATAAGTGCTGTAGTTTGAAGCGAGGTAGTGATATTCCTGAACAACATTAAGCGCGTGGCACAGAGCTGGATCTGCTTGTTCTGGCTTGCTGTTATACACATCGATAGTGATGGATGTACCAAAATACTTAAGTGTATTCAGGGTAGATACGCCATCAGTATGACTAATGATCCCATTTCCCTCACATAGGTAAGGTTTAAATGTGTCCTGGGTGGAAAGCTCATTGTTTGGTTTTGCCATAACCGTATCCGACACGGAGATCCCTAAAACAAGTAAAGTAGATAATAGTGATGGCATAAACCTTAGCTTCATAATGGGTGGTAGATTCATAACAGTTCCAAATGTATTAATTTCATTAATGGTTAAATGAACGCTTATTAAATAAGTATCATGTTAAAAAGTGCCGGAGGTAATTATTGTCGCCAATGTGTTAACTGGATCAAATATTGTAAACAAACAACTCCACCCTGCGGTTTTCCGCAATAGTTAATATTTTTGTGCTCGTTATCCTGTATGAAAACTTACTCAAGATATTAATCAAGTTATAAACCAAGTTAAAAGGCAGAGGCGAGATGATAAAAAATAATAGTTTTAAAAGAAGCCTGGTTTGTTCGGCTGTAACCATAGCAAGCTTAGGATTAGCTGGTTGCGCAACGACCCCTATTGAAGGTAAATACGTTGATGGTACTCATGAAGTCAGCGGGAAAGGTAAAAAAAGCCAAATCACGCTAACCGTTAATGTGAAAGAGGGCAAGATCACCGATGTCACGACGAAATCTCATAAAGAAACGGAGTCACTGTTTCTTAATGCTGAACGTCTGCTAGCCAAGATTGTTTCTAATAACGGTCATGAAGGTATCGACGCGGTATCCGGTGCAACGTACTCATCTAATGGAATATTAAAAGCGATTAATAAACTCCCCAGAACGGATGGAAGTACCCCGGAATATGTCGCTGTAGGTTCCAAAGAGGAGTCTGGTGCCGACGATTTTAAACTGAAATGGTCAATCCAACCACAGCTTGGCATGATCATAGGCGATTACTACTACCAGGAAGCAAGATTCCGTCAGGGCCATATGGGCAGCATGGCTATTGTTGTCGATAGTAACAACGCAAAAGATGTCATCTTTGCCGAATTTAATGAGAGTGGTCGCCCTAACTATTACACCCGTCTTTTCCAGGATGTTCCTAAGCGTACCTCCGAATATAACTTCTCTATGGGCAAGAAAAAGGGCACGGCCTGGGTGCAGTCAGCATTAACCATGGAGAAGTTGATGGTTGAGCAAGACAAACTCACCTTCGACCTGAATCCGGATTATGATCCCAAGTTACGTAACAAACTAAAGCAGCCAAACCGTCTTAAGTATTCCGGCATTGACGTCGTAGCAGGGGCTTCAAACAGTATCCAGCAGTCGATGGTACCGCAAACGGCAAAAATTCATGATCAGATCAACGGTGAGGGCACCAAGCTTAAGTTCTACCAAAATGCCGAGCAGCAGCTAGATAAGAATGGCAAATGGATCGGCATCACAACTGTATTACGCCTGGTCGTTGATACAGAGACTAAACAGATCACTAAGTCATATTTCGATGAAGTGTTTGCAGACGAGAAGAATGAAATAAAGGATGCGTCTCTTAAGAAGCATTATCGTCAATCGAAATATGCCTCAATTAATTATGTTGAGCCTGCACGAATTGGTTTTAACGTCATGTTTGATGCACTAAATGATCATCTCAAGCATGGTGGTTCACTGTTTGATATTAATGACCTTCCGGCCACTGGCGATAGCGGAAGTTATGCCGCAACCGGCTTCACTAAACGCTCATCTTCATGGGATCTGTACCTCAAGCAGGCGGATGTTCTCTATAAACAGATGCGTATCGATGGCGTGATTGTTGAGCATAGACAACCTATTTCTAAGTAATAAAAAAATATATCAAAAGAGACGATGATGATGAAAACTTTTACACTATCCCTGTTAGCAACCAGCATGCTGGTATCACCTCAAATTTTTGCTGAAGAGCTATATAAATTTTATGGCCGAATAGATTACTCAGTTACCAATTCAGACAGTGGCTCTGCGACTCATAATGGAAAGAGCGGTACCGTGCTGGAGAATAACTGGAGCCGTTTAGGTATCAAAGGTAGCAGTGAGATCCTGACAGATACCCATCTTTTCTATCAAATTGAAGTCGGCGTTAACGGGGCTTCCCAAGATAAAGGAAAGAATCCTTTTTCATCCAGGCCTACCTATATTGGTATTAAACACGCTTCGGTGGGCCAACTGGCTGCCGGTCGCATAGATCCGGTATTTAAGATGGCTAAAGGCAGCGCCGATGCGATGGATATGTATTCTATGAAACACGATCGATTATTTGCCGGTGATAAGCGCTGGGGGGATTCAATAGAATATAAAACGGTTAAATGGAACAAGTTACAATTAGGTGCCAGTTACGTCATGGAAGATAACTATTATGGTGAAGATGATCTTCGTCGTGATAACGGCAACTATCAACTTGCTCTCACCTTTGGTGATAAACATTTCAGAAGCAGTAACTTGTATCTGGCCGCAGCCTACACCGACGGCGTTGAAGATATCAAAGGTTACCGCGGCGTCGTGCAATACAAGTATGGCAACTTAATGCTTGGCTCTATCTATCAAGCGTCTGAGCTGGTTAATCCATATAAGACCAACTGGGAACAGCGAGATGGTTCCGGCTTTATCGTCAGTGCCAAGTATCAAATCGACAAGCTGTTACTTAAGGCGCAATACGGTCAGGACGATTCGGGTACCGGTAGAATAGCAGGTAAAATCTACGATAAATATGGTGAGTCAGTGACCCAAGCTCCAGAAGTTTCGCAGTGGGCAGTGGGCGCAGAGTACCGCGTCTCTAAATCGACCCGTCTTCACACCGAAATTGGTCAGTTTGATGTTGAACAATACGATGACTTCGATGACACCATCGTTAGTGTTGGCGTACGTTACGACTTCTAAAGGCTGCAAAGTATATAAAGTTCAACCCTAAATCTGCGCTCCCTGCAGAACTGGCACAAGGATGTGCCGGCCTTTCTTTTCATCATATTCTTATCTCAACATCTGTTCGCCGCTGAATCCGCTCCTACAAATACTAAATCAAGGGTTACTCAAACTTATCGAATGAGATAGCGTTATCGCCTATACCGTGATCTTTTAGCAAATCAATCGTCGATTCCATCATAGCGGCAGGACCGCAGAGGTAAAACTCAGCTTTATCCTGTGCCTTTTGAAGCCCAGTGGCTAGATACTTTGCCAGATGGTCCTGCACGTAGCCGGTTGCGCCACCCCAATCTTGTCCCGGTCTGGAGAGTACCGGTAGATAGTGAAAGTTTGAGAAACGTTCTGACAGTTGTTGAAAGTGGTCACTGTAGATAAGGTCTAGCTGACTGCGGGCACCAAAATAGAAATAGATTTCCCTTGAACTGTTTTTTTGAATTAGCTGCTCCTCAATCAAGGCCTTTAACGGGGCCATCCCCGAACCGGCTCCAATCATTACCATTGGCTTTCCGCTCGACGGCAAGGCATAAAACTCCTCAAAGGGGCCAACCGCTTCGATTGTGCTCCCTGGTGCCAAGTTACAGATGTAGCTAGAACCTATGCCGGGTTTAACCCTCTCGTTTGGTGAGGTCTGAATCTTTACTGTAAACACCAGCTCATCGCTCTGACCGTCACCATTAGCCAGCGAGTAGTTACGACTGCAGGCTAAGTGCTCATACTCCATGTGTACAACGTCTTGCCAATGGTGCAGCAACTCTGCTGGTAGATATGCTGGAATCGAGTTACCTTTTGCGGCGGGGATAAAGAAACGCATAAAGGCGCCGGCCCTGAATTTGACTGGTCTATCGTTCACAGATTTAAAGCGCAGCTCCTTTATATAAGGAGAGATAAACTCGCTGCTGATTAAGCGTAGCTCTTGACTCGCCGCCTCAGTCACATCGACTAAGGTCAACTGCTCAAGCTCGTCGCTGTTATGCTGACAAGCTAAACGGTATCCGGACTTAAGTTCATGGGCAGTAAACTGACTCTTATCTGCCGAGGTCATCTTCACAGAGCTGTCGACCACTATCTTACAGCGCCCACATGTGCCACCACCGCCACAAGTCGAGGGTAGGGCGATATCGTGATTGAGCAAACTGTCGAGCAGATTTTCATGAGCAAACATGGCAAGCGGTCCTAAACTTTTGTCATGCTTATCGAATATATCAACCATCTTGCGATTAGCCAGTGTACGACCTAAGAGTAGAGCTGGCTTGTATTGGCCGTTATAGGCCAACTCCACCGTCCAGATAAGACCGGTGAAGGCAAAAAATAGGGTGAAAATGGCAAAAACGATGATCTGAACATTATTGAAACTACCCTCACTGGCGTAATCCATAAAGTGCAGCATAAAGATAAAATCTACGAATCGTTTATCATCGTTGCTGTGGCCTATCAGCCGGCCAGATCCGGCATCGACATAGACACTGGTATTAAGCGCATCGTCAATGTTAACCCTCCATAAACTATTTTGTTCCTTGGGGAAATCATCACTCTTTTCAGTCAGTTTTACCGTAGAAATTATTTTTGCCGAACCCTTATAAGATTCAAGAGCAATGGCGGTGGCTATAGTTTTAGTAATAACAAATGGCTTGCCGGTGACCGCATCGACCAGTGAGTAGTGGCTCTTGAAATGACGGTATAAGCCTTTCTCATGGGCAAGCAGGTAATAAGGATGTGAGAGCAAGATGACCTGGCTCAAGGAGACGACATTTGTACCGGCTTGTAATACGGTTTTAGGATCGATAAGCAGTTGCAGATCTACGGTCGGGCTCTCGACGCTTTGCCTGTTTTGAGTACCCGAGGCCTTCTCATGGTCCATCAGGTTGAAATATAAACCTGTGCCAAGCCAGATGAGCAGTTGCAGTCCCACGAGAAGAGACAACCATTTATGCAGCGTTTTAATCATTGGCATGGACTGGTCTCCTTGCTTATCTGTTTCTTTCCCGGAGATCTATGCTCATTCCCGCCATCTTCTTTTTCGGAGTCCGCCTTAAAAACTCTGAAGTAGGTTAAGACTAAACCCAATATCGCTGCCAACAAAGAAAACAGTACAAACCAGAAGAGTAACCAGTTACTGGGATCTTCATCTTCATAATCCATCACATGTAAGCTGAACATAGTGTCGAATGTACGCCAGAATTCGTGACGTTTGCCGACTATTTTTCCGCTACGGGCCGAGACATAGAGTGAAGGGCTACCGAAATCGTCAAAGTTCACCCGCCAGGCCGGTAACGCCCGCGAGCTCAATTCGAAAGGTGGATTCTCTGTGATAAGCTCAACATCGGCAATAGCCCCCATTCCTGAGTAATAGTGCTTAGCGGCTTTAACCGCGGCGGTTTGATTTAGCGGGGATAATAGTTGTCCAGAGTCGGCATCGATAAGATATTCAATTCCATCTTGCCTTAACCTGTAAACCACCTGATCGATATGCATGCCTATCTCGACTCGTTCAGCGTCTGGATAATTTTGAATCAGGGTTAAAAGAGGGTAGTTGACCTTAACAGGGTCTATCTTGGTTTGATGGTTTATAACCAAGCTGTCTCCATGGATATAGTCGATATCGAATATCACCATATAGGCACCGGATACCGACCAGGTGACAAACTGTACTCCCAAAAAGAGCATCAGCCATCTGTGATATTTTCGACTTATTTTTAATAAGTTCATTATTATAGGTGTTCCTGTGAAAATAATTTGCCAACATACTTGCTGGTAAGTTATTGATAATTGAAGTTTAGTTAGTTTTGGTGACTTGTTAGTTTTTAGCTGAGCTAAGAGCCAACAGATATTTTCACGGCAAACTCACACTCGTATGCTCAAACATGCATTCAAATGCTATTTATGTCCAGAACTGCCTGATTTTAAACAGTGCTACACTGGCGCGCTACGACATATCTGACGGTAACTGCTCGCTTGAAGGCATTGATATGAACGCTATCTGTTTATCTGATTTTACTTGCTGAAGCTTATTCAAAACGGCTATTCTGCTTATTACGCTTTAAAGGAATTGATTCATGGAAACCCGCTTAAGCCGATATATTCTTCTTTTGATATTGCTGGTTGTAATCGGCTTGCTCGTTCATGAAGAGAAAAACAGTGGTAGTGGCTTAACCCCCAGTCAAATAGCATTCGAGCTGTTTGCAGCGAACCGATATAAAGCAGGGCTTTTTTGTCGCGAAAAAGGGTGGGACTTTTGTGACAAATGGGCCGATTATCCAAGGAGCCAATTTAGTAGTGTAAATGCTGCCTTGCCGCATGAATCAACAGAGTTCAATTTAACAGGTGTTAAGCCATACCCAATGGTGCAGGAGTTCAGTTCCGATAGCCAGTCACGGCTTGTCGTTAATGAAGTGCACACTTCATCGGATAATAGCTCAGCTCTTTGTGCCGAACCTATGGCCAAAACCGTTAAACAAGATAAACCTAAGCAGCAGATCTACAGCTGGACAGATGACAAGGGTCAGGTGCATTTTACCGATGATGCCAGACAGGGCGATCAGCATAATCTTTCGCTGACAAGTTATCAGGATCCTGAATATTCTTTTGATTTGGCGGTAAAATCCACAGGTGGCCGGCTTCCACTTGCTTTTAAAGACAAGATAACCGCAGCCATTAAAAAGGTCAGTGAGATCTATGAAGTGTATCTTCCTACATCGGGGACTGTGCCCGTAAGTGTCAATCTCACTCTGGCCACGACCAAAGGAAGTTATCAGAAACTCCAAAGCCAATATGCGCCAGGACTCGGTCCCAGCCAAGGTTTTTACCAGGCTCAGTATAATATGGCAGCGGTTTGGCACAGAAGCGACAAACAAGCCTATCAAACGTCTGTTCATGAAACCGTTCATGTGATCAACGCCAGACTGTTTGGTCCCACGCCCAGATGGTTTAACGAGGGACTGACAGAATATTTCGAGGGGATCCGCATGTCAGGTTATGCCGCTAAGATCCCGCCAAGAGAGTGGAAACGGGCCTTCTCAGGCAAAAGCGTGAGTTTAGATACCCTGTTTAGTGCGAAGCAAGAAACCTGGGCGGGCAGTCAACAGACCATGTTGTATTCACAATCCCATTCATTGGTCCATTTTTTAATGAGCACACCTAAAGGCAAGATAAGTATGAAAGCCTTGCTCGCGCATTTGGTAGAGACTCGCTGTGCACCATCTGATTATGCTTCTATCCTCAACAATTATCCCGGTGGTTTAAAGCGACTACAAGCCGATTGGGTGAGTTGGATGAATAGCGAACGTTATCGAACCCAGTCTTTTTAATCGTCATACACACCGACACAATAAACAGCACGTATGTAGGACCGGCTTCAGCCGGGAATGGATCTGCATTGAAAAAGCATCGCGGCTGAAGCACGCTCCTACAGATACAGATACAGATACAGATACAGATACAGATACAGGTACGAAATTGGAATATCTAAATGTAGGACCGGCTTCAGCCGGGAATGGATCTGCATTGAAAAAAGCTTCACGGCTGAAGCGCGCTCCTACAGAGGGGCAACATATCTTCGTGACTAAAAAGCATTCATAGTGGTTGATATTCCGATGCTTTTATGAGCATATAGACCGTATATAATGTATGGTTAATTTATTCGTAGAAGCAAGAGTTCCAGCTAGCAGAAGTAAGATTTCCTGCATTAAATTCATTTAACGACCCAGAGTTAGCACAAAAGATTTAGCTTTGTTAAGACACAGATAATCGCTATTTGGCAGCGACCACTCCATGGACGGCTTGCCTACTTTGATCCCAAGTCATGGTTACAAATCATGATCACAAAGGAAATGGTATGAAATCACAGTCCCATGATATGACCAATCCACCGGATCTGCTGTTAAGTGACGGCACCGGCCCCTCAACGCAACGCCAACCTATTTTTCAAGACTATCTGCCTCCCTGCAATCAAGGTTGTCCCGCAGGCGAAAATATTCAGGGCTGGTTATCCTTGGCCCATGAACAAAAGTTCGAGCAGGCATGGCAACTCTTAATCGCTGAAAATCCTATGCCTGCGGTGCATGGTCGGGTCTGTTATCACCCCTGTGAATCTGTGTGTAACCGAGCCAATGTCGACAGCTCGGTGAGTATCCATCAGGTAGAACGGTTTCTTGGGAATATGGCTATCGAGCAGGGGTGGAAACCAAAATTTCAGGCCAGACAAAGCGGCAAGAGGGTGCTCATTGTCGGCGCTGGCCCAAGTGGATTATCGGCGGCGTACCACCTTGCACGGCTGGGACACGATGTCGAAGTGCGTGACGCAGGCCCCATTGCCGGAGGCATGATGCATTTCGGTATACCAGCCTATCGACTGCCCCGCACAATTCTGTCTGCCGAAATTCAACGCATCGAAGATATGGGGGTAAAGTTCACCCTGGACCATAAAGTCGAAGATCTGAAACAGGAAAAATCTGACGGGCAGTTTGATGCGGTCTTTGTTGCCGTCGGTGCCCATATCAGTCGTAAAGTCGAGATCCCCGCCCGGGAAGCGGGTCATATCTTAGATGCGGTTAGTTTCCTGCGCGATGTCGGTAAGGGTGAGGCAACCAAGCTTGGCCGCCGCGTGGCCATCTACGGTGGGGGCAATACCGCCATGGACGCCGCGCGAACCGCAAAGCGCCTGGGCGCCGAAGAGACGCTGATCATCTACCGCCGCAACATGGAGCAGATGCCAGCCCATCAGTTTGAAGCGGAAGAGGCCCTTGAAGAGGGAGTAAAGATTAACTGGTTACGGACCATCAAGGAGATCAATCTCGACCAGATCACCGTCGAGAAGATGACACTCGATGAACATGGCAAACCCGTACCAACGGGTGAGTTCGAAACTCTGGAAGCAGATGCGCTCATATTAGCCCTTGGGCAGAATATAGACTCCGAACTGCTGGCCTGCTACCCCGAGATCACCTTTAAACCCGACGGTACGGTTATCGTCGATGAGCAGATGATGACGGCGCGAAATGGCATCTTCGCCGGTGGTGACATGGTGCCATGCGACAGAACGGTTACCATAGCGACGGGTCACGGCAAAAAAGCCGCTCGTCATATCCATGCCTTTCTATCAGGTACCGTTCACCGCTCCAAATGCAAGCCTCCGGTAGCCGATTTTGAGTCACTCAACCTCTGGTATCTCACCGAGGCAGAGCAAACCCATCAGCCCACACTCCCGGTTGAGAAACGAGACCATTCCTTTGCCGAGATCCTCGGCAGTCTCGATACTAAGCAAGCCACGTTCGAGGCCAGCCGCTGTTATAGCTGCGGTAACTGTTTTGAATGTGATGGCTGTTATGGCGCCTGTCCCGAGCAGGCCATTATCAAACTGGGGGAAGGGCGCTTCTATCAGATCGACTATTCCCGCTGCACAGGTTGTACAGCCTGTACCTTACAGTGCCCCACTGGTGCCATACATATGGTGACTACGCGTTAACGGTGACGCTAACTTCAACGAAATTGTACAGGAGTCATGATATGGCCAAGCAGGTAACCATAGACGGCGGTGAAGCAACTGCCTACGTCGCTTATCGCACTAATGAAGTTTGCGCTATCTACCCCATCACACCATCTTCGACCATGGCTGAACTTGCCGATCAGTGGGCCAGTCAGCATATAGAAAATATCTGGCAACAGGTACCGCTCGTCGCCGAGATGCAGAGTGAAGGTGGCGCGGCGGGTACAGTCCATGGCGCGTTGCAGACAGGTGCACTGACCACCACCTTTACCGCCTCTCAGGGATTGATGTTGATGATCCCCAACATGTTTAAAATCGCCGGCGAGCTAACCCCGACCGTATTTCATGTGGCGGCCAGAGCGCTGTCTACTCAGGGGTTGTCGATATTCGGTGATCATCAGGATGTGATGGCAGTACGCATGACAGGTTTCGCTCAGTTGGCTTCCGCTTCGGTGCAGGAGTGTCATGATATGGCGTTGGTGTCTCAGGCGGTAACGCTCAACTGCCGCGTGCCCTTTATTCATTTCTTCGATGGTTTTAGAACCTCCCATGAGGTCAGCAAGATAGATCTGCTCGAAGATGGACAGATAAAGGCGATGATCGATGATGATAGGGTCTATGACCATCGCTCGCGGGCACTCAATCCCGATAACCCCTTCATGCGCGGCAGTGCACAAAACCCGGATACCTATTTTCAGTCAAGGGAGTCAGCCAGCCGGTACTACCTGGATGCTGTAGGGGCTGTCGACAGTGCTCTGGATAAGTTCTATGAGATAACAGGGAGGCGTTACCAAAGCTTTGAGTACTATGGCGCCGATGATGCCGAGCGCGTTATCGTCATCATGGGCTCGGGAAGTGAGACGGCGATAACCACGGCAAAGTACCTAAACTTGCAAGATGGTAAGGTCGGTGTGCTAAGAGTACGACTTTATCGTCCCTTCAGCTGTGAACATCTGCTAAAGGCGTTGCCACAATCGGTGCGCAGTGTCGCCGTATTAGACAGAACCAAAGAGCCCGGCAGTGATGGCGAGCCTCTGTATAAAGATGTCAGCAATGCCCTGTATCAGGCGGTAAGCCAGGGTAAACGAAAAACCATGCCGTTAGTCATAGGCGGCCGTTATGGTTTAGCCAGCAAGGAGTTCACTCCGGCCATGGTGGCCAGAGTTTATAAGGAGCTGTTAAGCAAAACGCCAAAGAACGATTTCACCATAGGCATCATAGATGACGTCTGTAACAGCAGTCTGGAGGTAACCGAGTTACTGGATATCGAGTCTGACAAATTGGTGCAGGCCATGTTCTATGGTCTTGGCTCTGACGGCACCGTTAGTGCCAACAAGAACAGCATCAAGATCATCGGCGACGTCGAAGGCTACTACGCCCAGGGCTATTTCGTTTACGACTCCAAGAAAGCCGGTTCGCAGACTGTCTCTCATCTACGTTTCGGCCCCGATCCTATTCGCGCTCCCTATCTTATTCAATCTGCAAACTTCATTGCCTGTCATCAATTCAGTTTCATCCAACATGTAGATATGCTCGAACGGGCAAAACAGGGCGCCACCTTCCTGCTGAACAGTCATTATAACGCCGAAGAGGTATGGCAGCAGCTGCCATCCGATGTGCAGCAAACCTTGATCACTAAGCAGATACAGTTTTATGTCATCGACGGAGCCAAGGTGGCACGCTCGGTCGGCATGGGCAAACGTATTAACACAGTGATGCAAACCTGTTTCTTTGCGCTCTCTGGTGTGATGCCCAAAGATCAGGCCATCGAGCGAATTAAGCTGGCGGCGGAAAAAACCTACGCCAAGAAGGGCGAAGAGGTGGTGAAACGTAACTTTGCCGCTATCGAGCAGGCATTGGCTCACTTGGAGCAAGTTAAGCTACCCGAAAAAATAAGCGCCCAGTCGGGCAAAGAGCCCAATGGATTGTTTGAGCGGGCCTCCGGTTTTGTTAAAGAGGTCACCGCCGAGATGTTTCATGGCCGCGGCGATCTTATTCCCGTCAGCATGATCCCCGATGACGGTACCTATCCCACCGGCACCAGCCAGTATGAGAAGCGCAGCATTGCCAGTGAGATCCCAATCTGGGATCGCGAGATCTGTATCCAATGTGGTAACTGCGCCATCGTCTGTCCACATGCCGCCATTCGGGCAAAATTTTATAACAAACGCCGCCTTCAAGGTGCTCCCGAGCTGTTTCCCTCGAGCAATGTTACCTCCCGCGGCTTCCCCGATGCCCGCTACACCCTGCAGGTGTATGCCGACGATTGTACCGGCTGCGGTCTGTGTGTGAAGGCTTGCCCGGTTAATCATCCGGCAGACGAGCATCACCACGCGATCAACATGCAAAACAAGGAGAAGCATCTCGATGAGGAGCGAATAAATCTCGAGTTTTTCGAGACCATCGCCTATAACCGCCGAACACGGGTAGATTTTTCAAACGTGCGTGGCGTCCAGTTTCTGCAGCCGCTATTTGAATTCTCCGGTGCCTGTAGCGGTTGCGGTGAAACCCCTTATCTTAAGCTGCTCAGTCAGCTGTTTGGCGATAGAATGTTGGTCGCCAATGCGACAGGATGTTCTTCCATTTACGGTGGCAACCTGCCAACCACGCCATGGGCCAAGAACAGCGATAACAAGGGCCCAGCCTGGGCGAATTCACTATTTGAAGACAATGCCGAGTTTGGTTATGGCTACCGACTCACCGCAGACAAACACCAGGAGCTGGCACAATCTCGGCTACTTGCCTTAAAAGACAGACTAGATCCTGAGCTGGTCGAGCAGACGGTTAACGCCCCGCAATCTCATGAGTCTGAAATTCATGAGCAGCAGGAGAGGGTACAAGGATTGGCCGAACAACTGCGGGCGATGGACGATCCAAGAGCCAAAGAGCTGCTATCGGTTATCGATCACCTGGTTCGCCGCAGCATCTGGATAGTCGGCGGGGATGGCTGGGCCTACGACATTGGCTATGGCGGCGTCGATCATGTACTGGCCAGTGGGCGTGACGTCAACATTCTGGTGATGGACACAGAGGTCTACTCCAATACCGGCGGTCAGTCCTCCAAGGCAACCCCCATAGGAGCCGTTGCCAAGTTTGCCGCCGGAGGTAAGGCTGTGCCGAAGAAAGACTTAGCACTACAGGCCATCGCTTACGGTAATGTCTATGTGGCGCGTATCGCCCTCGGCGCCAGCCCCCAGCAGACTCTGCAAGCATTCCGTGAGGCCGAAGCCTATAACGGCCCGTCACTCATCATCGCCTACAGCCACTGTATCGAGCATGGCATCAATATGATTGACGGCATGCAGCAGCAGGATCTGGCAGTGAAGGCGGGTTACTGGCCCCTGTATCGTTACAACCCGACGCTGAGAAGTGCCGGACGCAATCCATTTATGCTCGATTCACTGCGTCCTACATTGAAACTGGAGGACTATGCCTATAATGAAAACAGATACCGTAGCCTGTTAATATCTGATCCCGAGGAAGCCGAACGGCTTATTAATCTGGCCAGACAGGTGGTTAACCAAAAATGGGCCTTGTATGAAGAGATGGCGACACGCAACGCGCATAAATTTACACCTCACACCCGCAGTCGCACTTGATGCATGTTTGATACAGACTTTAAATCAGACTTTCAACAAGAGTTAGGTAAACAGGGATGAAAAGTTCAATGCTAAGCTTATTGGTCACGCTACTGCTGATGTATCTGAGTGTCTGCCTGCTGCTCTTTGTGGCGCAGCGTAAATTTATGTATTTCCCAACGCCGCCTCTATTGCACTTTTCGCCGCCAATGGAGGCTACACAGATAATTTTTGAAAATGAGGGCGAGAGCCTGAGTGGTTGGGTGGTCAATGAGGGCCACTCTAAGGCGTTACTCTACTACGGAGGCAATGCCGAGAACATCGAGTACAACATTCCATTTTTCAAGGAGAACCTGACGGACTATACCGTCTACCTCATTGCCTATCGGGGCTATGGAGACAGTACCGGGAAACCTACCGAAGTGAACCTATACAGCGATGCCTTGCATATATTTGACCGGGTGATAGCTGACCACGAGCAGGTCTCTTTATTGGGACGAAGCCTAGGCTCTGGCGTCGCCACCTATGTGGCGACTCACCGGCAAGTAGATAAGCTGATACTGGTGACTCCGTTCGATAGTACCGCAAATGTCGCTAAATCCGTCTATTGGATGTTTCCGGTATCCTGGCTGATTAAAGACAAATATGAATCTGCAAAACGTGCACCAAATATTGACGCCAGAACGACCATCATCTACGCCGAAAATGACAATGTTATCCCAAGAGAGAGCACCGAATATTTGATAGAAGCGTTTTCACACAGGCTCGAAGATAGCATCTTAATCAGAAGCGCCGATCATAACGATATCTCAGAGTATCCCGATTATGTTACCGGGCTAAAGCGGGCGCTGGATTGAATCTGTTGTCATAGTTAAGGGAACCGATAGCATAAACACTATAACTCCTAAAAACAGTTCCCAAAAACAGCTCACATAAGAGTGCTCACATAAGAGTGTTCACAAAAATAGTGCTCACATAAACAGTTTACACAGATTCTTTTATCGACCTTATTATGGTAATTTATTGATTATAATAAATATCCTATTTCCAGGTTATAGGTTAAGCAAAAGGAATCGCGTCTGTGACAACAGAGTTTTACAACGACAATGCCGAGCTGTTAGCTCGCCAGTATCTATCGACCACTTTCGAAGAGGTGCATGCTGCCTGGTTGCCTCACCTAAATCAGCTTTTCGATAATCACGTTTCCGGTTTATCCATATTAGATGTCGGCGCGGGCATTGGCCGCGATGCAGCGTATCTCGCGCAGCGAAGCTCATCATTACCCAAATCATCTGGACAAAGAATCGATGTGGTTGCCGTCGAGCCGGCACATCTCCTTGCAGATTTAGGAAAGAAGAACACCAAAGGGCACAATGTCACCTGGATAGTCGACAGTTTACCTCGCCTGAATCGGCTCTCAATTTACCAAAATGGTTTCAACCTAATTCTTCTTAGCGCGGTGTGGATGCACATTCCACCGAATGAACGCGCTACTGCGCTGCAAACACTCGCACACTTGCTTGCACCATACGGCAAGCTGGTTATCACCTTGCGACATGGGCCTAACAGCGACACCAGGATCATGCATCCCGTGAGTGTTGATGAGTTGAAAGCATTAGCGAAAAAAGTCCATTTATCAGTTATCGAGACGACAAATAGAGACACCGACAAACTCGGTCGCACCCAGGTATTTTGGGAAACGGTAGTGCTACAGCGTGCCAATGATCCTGTGGCTACTCCCATAGCAAATAGCCAAGTAGAAAGTGACCCCGCAGTAAATGGCAGTCCTGAATGAATTTATCAACGTTTTCTCAAGTAGATGCCAACTTCCAGGTTGAGTTTGTCGCCTATTTGCAACGACTACTTGTCGAAGGGGATTTTGTCGCCACCTATAAGTTCGCACTGCTGCATGCCTTAGCCGATATCTGTATCGAAAGACCTCAGTTTTTAAACAATGAACCTCAAAGCGGTATCATTGCCATAGATGAACTGGTGGAGAAGTTTATCGAACTCTATTGGCAGCATTCACTGCCTTATAGTGGCGCTGCTGCCAAAGCTGTGAGTACAAATGGTATTGATAGTGGGGACACGCAATTTATCCTGCTCCAGAATGCCGGAAAACAATCTGCATTGATTAAGAATCTTGCTGAATATCGAAGCCAAGGTGTGAGAACACTAGCACAGTTGAAAATGCATCCTTACTGGAATAAGTTGGTCACTAAGACCCGAAGCACCTTTAAAGAGGGACCTTTATGGCGTCTGCAGTTATTAGCGGGCAGCGAAGAGTGCTTCTATTACCCACATGATAAGTCTAAAAAGCATATCCTGCTCAATCCAGGCATCGCTTTTTGTTTCAGGCGCTTTCACGATCTGGTTGTATCACTTGCCCGCAGTAACTGGACGCAGAAGGTGTGTGACTTCCCGTCGAACCATGCTGTCATTGGCGGGCAGGGTAACTTGTCGGAATTCCTGTTTGGGAGTGACAGAAACTCCATCATTAAAGCAAGGCCAGTGTTGCACGATATTCAAAAGGGGCGCTGCTTCTACTGCAATAAGCCACTCAAAGATAGTGATAAAGAGAAGGGTGAGGTCGATCACTTCATCCCTTGGGCGCGATATCCTAATGATCTCGGCCATAACTTTGTGCTGGCACATAGCAAATGTAATAACGCAAAAAGTGATCATCTAGCCGCAGAGCAGCACAAAGATCGCTGGTTTGAGCAAAACATCATCCAGAATAAAAAGACTATCACTACAGAACTTGGCAGTTACTTTGTTTGTGAAAGTGGGCGCTCTGAAGCGATTGCCACCTGGGCTTATCAGTTAGCCGTTCAGAATCAATCGCCGCTTTGGTTGAAGGGGAAGAGTTTTGACACGTCTGGACAAACTGATAAAGGGCAGTTTGTTTGATGGTTATACCTTCATTGTTATCTATCGATTCCCCGCGGGGGGATGTGCAGATACTTCTACGAGATGCAGGCTCTAGATTTCATGAGGAGTGTCCCTATACGCTCTGCGTTTTCAAATAACCTCCATGTTTAAATGCCAGTTCGGTATCCCTACCTCTCGCTCAGTGAGTTTCACAATGTTAAACCTCGCCATGAAATCTCAGCTCGAAGAAGCATATACACTTGGTTATTGTCTCTCTTCGATTAGGTTGTATCGCAGGCTTCGTAACTCATTTCTGGCCTTTTATGAAATAACGGTTTCATTTATCGGCGCAGTACTAATTCGGGGTTTCCATAGCTGAACTAATGCGAAATGTTGTAAGTATAATCCCTGTGGGCTTTGCCAAAAATCCCTTTTTGGAAGCTCGTAGCCACATCTGTACTCGCTAATTTACAAGAATAATCATTGAACCACTTGAGCTTTATTACTTGTCTTTTGTAACTCGTTTTAGACCCAAAATGATAGATAGTTAGGAGGGATTTACCTTATTCACTCTGACCCCTTTATCTTTTTCTGACTGACGAAGCTTTCTTTAGCAACAACCCCTGAAGCAAGCATGTGCCACAGTAGAAACTGCCATGATAATGCTATAGCTGAATGCTTTTTTCATTGTTGAAGAAGATAGAGTGAACTGGAAAAGTGGTAAAAGCAGGGGCGAGTCACACTCCGAGAGATTAACTACTGCTCCGCCTCTAGAACAGTAGTTAATTCATTGAATTCAAGCTATTATTTTTATACTAATTAGGTAAATTAATTTACAATTGTGATGTTTAAACAACAATATTAATGATGACTATAATGACAAATGATAAACCGTGGTTAAAAAAATATCCTGAGGATGTGCCCACAACAATAGATTCAAGTATGTATAACAATATCAATGATTTGTTTAAAGAGTCTTTTAGTGCGCATGCTAAAAAAGCAGCATATATCAATATGGGACATAGCTTATCCTACCAAGATCTCGAAAGTAAAAGTAACGCTTTTGCTGCTTATCTACAATCTGAACTAAAAATGAAAAAAGGCGAACGAATCGCCTTGATGATGCCTAATTTATTGCAATATCCCATAACTATTTTAGGTGCATTAAAAGCAGGACTCATTATTGTAAATGTTAATCCACTTTATACCCCTCGAGAATTAAAACATCAATTACGAGACTCAGGGTCCAGTGCTATTGTTGCCGTAACAAATTTTGGTAATAACCTTCAGCAAATACTGCATGAGACTAACATTAAGCATGTAATTTTAACCAAAATCGGCGATGAGTTAGCTATTCATAAACGTACATTGGTTAACTTTCTTATCAAACATGTCAAAAAAATAGTGCCTAAATATCATATTTCCGACGCTATTTCATTGCGTAGAGCGTTAACCGAAGGCAAGAAACTTCCCTTTATAGATCCCCAAATAACAGTAGATGATTTAGCATACCTCCAATATACAGGTGGAACGACAGGTCCTGCGAAAGGGGCAATGCTTACTCATAATAATATTATTTCTAACGTTCTACAGGTTCATGCTCATTTTAGCCCAAGAACCTTATATGATAAGGAATATGCAGTAACCCCACTTCCGCTTTATCATATTTTTGCCAACTCAGTGAGTATGATGTTTATGCTCTTTCTCGGTGCAACGAATTTACTCATTACCAACCCAAGAGATGTCGATGGTTTCGTAGCAGATTTAAGCAAATACCCATTCACAATGGTTTTTGGTTTAAATACACTTTTTAATGGTCTAAACAATCATGCTGGTTTTCAAGAGTTAGATTTTAGTCACGCTCGTTTTACTATTGCTGGTGGAATGCCGACGCAGAAAAATATTGCTGATCGTTGGCAAGAGCTTACTGGAATGCCTGTCATAGAAGGTTATGGCTTAACTGAATGTTCCCCAGTAGTCGCAGCAGGTACTCATCAACAACAATCATTTATTTCTTCAATTGGTGTCCCTTTACCCAGCACTGAACTCCGTATCGTTAATGATGAAAATGAACCTTTAGGTCCCAACCAAATTGGTGAAATTCAAATTAGAGGCCCCCAAGTGATGAAAGGCTATTGGCAACAAGAAGCCGAAACCAATACTGTTATGCATACAGGAGGTTGGTTAAGCTCTGGCGATATAGGAAGAATGGATGAGGATGGGATTTTTTATATTGAAGACCGTAAAAAAGATATGATTCTAGTTTCCGGGTTTAATGTTTTTCCAACTGAAATTGAAGAAGTTGCAACACTTCACCCTCACATCATCGAAGCTGCGGCCATAGGCATTCCTGATGACGCCACAGGAGAAAAAGTTAAATTATTTATTGTCCGCAAAGGTAATGTGACCGTTGATGAAGTAAAAAAACATTGTAGAAAATATCTTACCGGCTATAAAAACCCAAGGGTAATCGAATTTAGAGATGAATTGCCAAAATCAAATGTTGGGAAGATCTTACGTCGAGAATTACGAGATTCATAAGCACTATTACTGACGTCCTATGTCATCAGCTTAAAAAAACGGTTTTATACGAAAATTCGTAAAAAATGGAGCTGGTGACTAGTTTGATTTTTGTTCAAGATTATGAGTTGGCTGATATGGGGCAGCGTGTTTATCAACACGTGTATGCGAACTATCAAGATGCGTGAATGAGCAGATAACTTTGCTTATCCGTTCGTTGGGCTCTGAAAGTAGTTTTTTCTAAGAGCACGCACGCCGCCGAGAACTACTCGATTCAGGTACGTGCGTTTAAGTGTTTTTGCCTTAAATTTATCTATGTGTCACTAGCTGGATGGATAAAACCGGCTTTATAAACCAAGAAAAATGTCCAGGCCAGTCTGTTCGATTTACTTTAAACCCTCGGAAACAAAGTAATTATTATGCCTAATAATTGCTCCTCATCTATACTTAACTATTAATTTTTCCCTCTATTATTAAGGATTTTCATATGATCAGGTCAATGCTTGTCATTGAAGCCCTGCAAAAGCATTTTGACTTGATAGTGAAAACCGGGCATCGAACAGAAAGTCTCTTCCACACTCCAGCTGACCGGCCACTTATGCGCCAAACTTATACGCCAACTTTCCTGCCGCTGCTTATCGCAAACATCCAAAAGTGGAAAAGTAAGCTGGTGGTTATGGCAAGGGCTTTATGCAAAAAAATAACATGAAGAGCACTGCTAATCTTCAGTTAAATGGAGCTAAACCCGAACCAGTTCCACCAAAAGATGGGGCTATCGATTCTGTACATGCCACCACAGCAGAAACTATTTTAGCGAGGTTAAAATCATCGGAACATGGTCTCGACCACAATGAGGCCGTAGCGCGTGTCAAACAATACGGTTTAAACACCATGCCTGAGCCTGAATTGCCAGGAGTATTCAGGTTTTTTCTCCGCCAGTTTGCCAGTCCACTTATCTATGTACTCGTGATAGCAACTATTTTTTCACTCTTTATTCAGGAGTGGGCCGATGCGATTTTTATTGGCGCTGTGCTTTTAGTTAATGCCATCATGGGGACGATTCAGGAGTATTCAGCACAAAAAGCGGCAGCCGCCCTAAACCAACTCGTCACAACCAGTTGTAACATAGTTAGAGAAAGCGACACATACGAAATAGATGCCAAAGATCTGGTTCCCGGGGATATCGTTATGCTGGAGTCTGGCGATAGAGTACCGGCCGACCTCAGGCTGATACGCTCCCATGACCTTGAAGTTGACGAATCTTTATTAACAGGAGAATCCCTTGCCGTAGAAAAAGATGACAACCTGGTGTTAGGCGAGGATTGCACCCTGGGCGATAGAGTGAACATGGCATTTGCAGGTACCATGGTCAATCGTGGGCGGGGCACCGGTGTTGTCGTCGGTACCGCAATGAATACCGAGTTGGGGCAAATAGCCTCGGCGGTGCTCAATAAACCGCCCCCCAAAGCGCCGCTAATGATCCGGATGGAAAAATTCACCTATAAAGTCACGGTTTTGGTTGCAACCGGGGCGACCATTATGGCCAGCGTAGCATACGCAAGAGGCATGGAAGTGAGCGACATTTTTATGCTGGCAGTTGCACTGGCAGTATCTGCTATTCCCGAAGGGCTGCCGGTTGCCTTGACCGTTGCTCTCGCGATTAGTATGCACCGAATGGCCAAACGCAATGTGATTGTACGCAATCTGGTTGCCGTTGAAGCGCTGGGCTCCTGTACTTATATTGCGACTGATAAAACGGGCACCTTAACGGTCAACCAATTGACCGCTAGATTGATTGAATTCCCTGGAGAGATACCATGGGAAGTCGGTGGTGACAGCCTGGTACCTGGTGGAAAAATCACTAAATTTAATTCGCAACTGTCGCCCCGGGAGCTGACACTGGCGAATAAACTGTGTCAAACCGCAGTGCTGGCCAATGAGGGGTTCCTCGCTCATCGTGACGGCCATTGGGCCCACCATGGCGACGCTGTAGATGTTGCACTATTGGTGATGGCCCATAAATTAAACATCGTACGCTCGGAAAAGTTAAACAGCATGCCGGAAATTGCAACCATACCATTTGAGTCGAAACTGCAGTTTTCAGCCAGTTTAAACAAGGTCGAAGGTGAACACTTTGCCTTTGTGAAAGGTGCGCTTGAGCGCCTGTTACCTTTATGCAGTCAAATGGCAAAGGTTGATGGTCCGGAGGTCATCGACAAGTGTTTAATCGAAAAACAAGCCGACGCTCTTGCTCGCCAGGGCTATAGGGTTATCGCTTTGGCATCCGGCTCGGTAAACTGCTCTGGTGCCGACTTCTCGAAAGAGCAGTTATCCGGTTTAACCCTTATTGGGCTTGTGGGCATGATTGACCCATTACGAGATGAAACCAAGCAAGCTTTCGAAGCCTGTGGTGCAGCTGGAGTAAACATCGCTATGGTAACAGGGGACCATCCAGTCACTGCCCTGGCGGTATCTCAAGAGCTCAAACTCGCCAATTCAAATGATCAGATTGTAACTGGACCGCAACTCAAAAAGGCTAGCAACGACGTCGAATTTGACAGGCTGACACTTGATGCTCGGGTGTTTGCTCGAGTGGAACCGGAACAAAAACTCCTTATTGTTCAATCACTGCAACGAAATGGCCACTATGTCGCAGTCAGCGGCGATGGTGCCAACGACGCCCCGGCGCTACGGGCGGCTCATGTCGGCGTAGCAATGGGAGAAAAAGGTACCGATGTTGCGCGAGAGGCGGCCGAATTGGTGATCACCGATGACAACTTTGCCTCAATCGTTGCCGGTATCGAAGAGGGGCGAGTAGCCTACTCTAATGTCCGTAAAGTCATATTTCTCCTTATATCGACCGGTGTGGCTGAACTGGTGATGTTTACCCTGGCGCTAATTGCGAATATTCCAATCCCGCTACTTGCAGTACAACTTCTCTGGTTGAATCTGGTTACCAATGGCATCCAAGATGTGGCACTGGCCTTCGAACCTGCCGAAGGTAACGAATTAGCTTCGCCTCCCCGGAAACCCACTGAAGCCATTTTTAATCGAATAATGATAGAACGCGTTGTTATCTCGGCTGTCTGCATCGGCTGCATGGCTTTTTTTCTTTTCCAATCATTAATTAGTTCGGGGATGGCCGTAGATGAAGCGCGAAACAGTACTTTGTTGCTGATGGTGTTGTTTGAAAATGTCCATGTATTCAACTGCCGTTCTGAATCCCGTTCCGTTTTTCGTCACAACCTCATGCTCAACCCTCTGCTTCTATTTGGAACGCTCACTGCACAGCTGATACACATAGCAGCGATGTACACACCTTGGTTAAAAGATGTGCTAAAAGTTCATCCCGTTTCTTTCGAGCACTGGGGATCTCTATTGATGATGGCTTTGAGTATTTTAGCGGTTATGGAAGTTCACAAGTTGTTTCGTAGAAAATATCCATTTAGGTAATTTGATAGTTTATAAGGAGAATTTGAATCGACCAGACGCTAACAGGGCAAAATGAATAATTGATGGGGCAGGCAAACTGTATGGATACTTTTCCTGATGAAAGCCTTATTAGTTAGAGGCTAAACACTAAGGCATTTCGCTCCGGGAGTGAGGTGGGGCAGTTTATGTACTTGTCGATATTCTATAGTGCGTAGAGCATAAACATGCAGTAAGCCATCATCTTCCAGCCGAACTTATGCCGATGGCGTCACGACTAAAGACTTTATGGCTTAACATAGCCCACTGTCTGTTGATATGAGCGTATTTTACTGGCTGTTGAACCACTCACTAAACTCTTCGAAATCGATACTTCCGTTTCCGTCCAGATCTATTGCGTTAAAACCAATCTCGGCACTTTCACCCGGCTCCAAGGCTTCCAGTGCCTGCAATAAGCGTTCAAACTCAGAAAGTTGGATGCTACCATCTCCGTCGGTATCAAAATGGTCGAAATTATCTTTAAGCTCTTCTTGGCATATATCAGTCATTACAGACTCCAGATTAGTCTTGCTTTCAAGTTGCAATGGTTATAAGTTGTTGCATTAAAAGGTTTTTTGCATAACTTGATGGGTAAGCCTACCTTTGGTTCAAGTTCATCATGATCTTCTCGAACCATTTCGTCAACAAATACTGCGTAGCCAAATTAAACCTATGAATCCATCCGAGATGGCTCCCGATAAAGTTTTAGATGGGAGTACAATTCTCTTCAGCATGTATCTAGCGGCTATCTAAACACCACATGGTTTAAGGCGATAAATAGACCCGCTGTCTGTCGATATGAGCAGATAGCCATGTTCATCTTCTATGATCTGACGTATCCGCTCGTTAAGCTCGGTTAGCAGTCTTTCTTCTGAAGTGGCAAGCTCACCATCGAGTTCTACTCGGTTCAGGTGAGTCAGTTTTAGTGCGCCACTGAGTAGATCACCTTCCCATTCGGTGAATGCTCGTCCGGAGTAGACCAATAAACTCGAGGGGGCGATGGATGGGGTATAGACCTTTGTTGGCGGCTCCATCCCCTCTTTAAATGTACCCTCACCGACACTTATCGGCCCCCAATATTCCTTGCCAAATGAGACCACGGGCCAGCCATAGTTGGCACCTGGCTTAATCAGGTTAATCTCATCTCCGCCTCTGGGCCCATGTTCAATCGACCATAAGCGCTGGTTTTCTGCGTCAAATGTCAGGCCTTGAGGGTTGCGATGGCCATAGCTGTAGATCTCGGGCAAAGCATTTTCATTACTCTTATTAGAGCCAGAAACGAAGGGGTTATCTTCAGGCACACTGCCATCGAGGTTCAGGCGCAAGATGCTACCCGCGTGTGTGGTCAGGTCCTGTCCGTTGGGTCTATGGCCGCGATCACCGACCGAGAAAAACAGATGGCCCTTGTCATCGAAGGCTATGCGCGATCCAAAGTGACGGCCGGTATCAGTTGCCGATTGGGTGACAAGCAGATCCTGCCATTCAACTAACCTGCTACCCCGAAGCAGGGCTCTTGCAATTGTCGTTCGGCCCAGGCCAGAAACTGGCTTTGAATAGGTAAAATAGAGCCATTGCTTCTTGCCACTGTTAAGATGAACTGTACTAGAGTCTGTATTAGCACTTGTCTCAGAGCTTGTATCAGAACTTGTATCAGAACTTGTATGAGCCACTTTTGGGCCTAGTTGGATATCCAGTAGGCCGCCTTGTCCATCGGCGTAAATGGGTGGTAGGCCTTTGATGTTTCTCTGCTTGCCGCTGGTGAGGTCAAGCTGTAACAGTTTTCCACCTCGCTCGGTGACCAGGAGTTTATTGGGGCCGATTAAGGCCATGCCCCAAGGGATCCCGAGCCCTTCAGCGACTTGCTCGAGTTGATAGTTCTCACAGGCTTTTGCCTGGCCATCGATAGAGACCAGAGCAGCTAATAAGGTCAAGATTAACGGTAAACTTTTCATTGTTCAGTCTCGGGCAGCGGTTAAGTGGGTCGACTCTTTCTTAGCGCTAAAACTCGTTATATAAGAGAGTTATATCTATAACGCAGCTTTGGGTGAAAAACAATCGACTATGTGATTGTTGATTTTCTTGGGGGGGATTATGGCTTTCTATAACGTAGAGATGTGTGCTTGTTATTAATAATTCAATCCATAGGTAAACCCGCTTCAACATAGGCTTTTACGCCGCCATCCATAAAGTAATAATTCTCTACACCCACTTTTTCAATTAAGTATTGTAACCAGGGAGTTTGCTTGCCTACAGCATCATAAAACAAGATAGTTTGCTGATTCTTTTTGGCCTTACGTAAAAGCCCGAAAACTTTATCTGATGATGCGACCCGGGTAACACCCTCGAGAATGACCGGGTCTCTGTGATAATGCTCTCTGATATCGATAACCATCACCGACTTATCAATTTTCGCGACAAACTCACCGGGTGATAAAAGGTGTAACTGATACTTCTCGTTAGTGATAAGTCTATCTTTTGGCACTGTCTCTTCGCCTAGAATTACCGCGGCATCAGGAAAAGCCTCAATCCAGCCAAATATCCCCAGATCCATGGTAGCCACATTCGTAATGCCATTCTTAATTGCTTTATCACTCGCCTTATAGGATTTTTCGCAGGTTATGCCGTTACAGTAAAACACGATTGGCCGTGAGTCTTGCGCCCGTAATTTCTTAACCCTTGTAATAAAACCGGCATTTGAAATAGAAATATTGATCGCACCTTTGATGTGTAGCGTGTCGTATTCATACTGGGAGCGCACGTCGATGACGAGGGTACTTTCCAACTGTTTATATAACGTATGATGATCGATAATCGGTATATCTTTATAAATGGAGCGCAGTGGAAAGTTAGCGTCAACTTGTTCCGCTTGGGGCTCTGTGGCCAATACTGGTGCTAATAAGCAGCTCATTATTAGCGAAAGTAATCCAATCCAATACCTTTGTAACTTCATCTTCGCACCCACTTACAATCAGTGCCTGGTCCTTGCTAGTCAGACCGGACATAAGTATTAATTAAGCATAGTAAAAAAGACGGGAACCTTCTTAATGTTGGGTTTTGGCTTGCGGGTGAGGATTCATGGTTTGCAATAGAAGATATTATAAATAGGGAGCTTAGTATCGAGAGCCGTTTGTTTTGAACACGGTCTCGATACTAATCCTGATTCTGAGGGCTGGCTTTAAGTGCGCTTTTTCCGGGTTGGTTTTCGGAGATGTTTTAATTTTTACTGGATGTGCTCATTACCAGTAGTACTGCAAAGAAAACGATTGCGCCTATCACTATGATTGTATTCATTGTTTGTTCCTCTTGAGTAGATGTTGGTAGATGAAATAAGCCCCTATTGTGACGATGATGAAGGGGACGACAGTTATCGCTACGTTGAACATAAATTTGGTCACCGGAATGATGATTATGGTTGCCACAACCAAGACGGCTAGGGTGACCAAGGCGATAAGAGTGATCTGATTCATGCTAATTCCTGAATGCTGTTCGATCTAATGTTGTACGAGTTAATAAACAACTGATTCAACGTACAAAATAGCGGCTAACGATTGATATTCAATAATAGTAGTATCCCAGTCACACCTTATTCTTTCCTTAATTGAATTTTAAAGTGAAAGAAAAGGAGCGCTTTAAAGTCAAAGACGGCGCTACGCTGTAAGTCAGAAATGACGCTGCGCTATTAAAGCTGAGACGATGCTTCGCTAGAAGAGCTAAGGTGGCACTTTGTTGGTTGAGCAGGGATGACACTTCGTTATTGGAGCTTAAACGACGCTACGCTGTAAGGGCTCAGACGATGCTGCGCCGGAATGACAGCTTCGCGGCTAAAGCCGACTCCTACAACAGGGTATTTCGTCACTTTGAATTCACTTTAAAATCAGGTATCAGAGTTGGTTTGTGTTGTAGGTCATTCTTAATTCACTTCAGAATCCAGCATTGGTTTGTGTTTCCAGCTAATGGATTCCGGCCTTCGCCGGAATGACATATGAAGAACGGAATGACGTTCGTTGCTAGATGCTGGAACATACCTGATAAGTCAGCCTATAAAAATTCGCGACTAAAGCCGGCTCCTACAAAAATCATTACTTTGTAAATCCCGTTTAGAGTATTGAAATAGAGTTTGTTAATGATAACCTTTCTCAATTACAAGCTATTACTGAAAATTCAAAATGACAAAAATATTAAAAACACTCCACAACTGGGTAGGCTTTTTTATCAGTTTAATAATGCTGATTGTATTAACGACGGGTATCTATTTAGGCGGTACCGATCTGCTTAAACGTATGGACGACAAAGGTCAGGTGTATTCTGCGCTGAGCCATGAAGAAAAAGCTGTTATCGCTGCGGATGTGCTGGCGAACTATCCGGAGGCATCAGGTGTAAAACTACCAACCGAAATGGCGCCTTATGTCGAGGCCTATTCGAGACAAGAGTCCACTTATCTAACAACTGACCTTGAAGAGTTAAGCCATCAGGTAAAAAGTAAAGATTCTCTGCAAAGTTGGATGTTCTGGTTTCATCGTAACTTTCACCTAAGCGACCCAGGTAAACATGCCAATGCTATCAGCGCAATATTGGCAACTGTAATCATCTTTATCGGCCTTTATCTGTGGTGGTTGATAAGACGTGGTTTTAAGTGGAAGCATACACTGCCTAAAAATGGTAAAAACAGTGCACTGATCAAGAGCCATATCCAGTTAGGGCTGATCTTTTCTATTCCGCTTTTAATTATGTCTATCAGTGGTGCCTATATCACCTATGGTGCCAGGGGGGATTCGACTCTTGATGACAATCGACAAAAGCCCACGTTAGCACAAGGCGATGACTGGAAGGCACAGATAGTCGCGGCCCAAAAAATATGGCCGGTGTCTGAGCTGGTTTCTGTCTCAAAGCCGCGTAAACCGGAAGAGGGGAGTTATATCTATTCACTGAGCTTTAATGGCAATAATGCCTTAGGTTTGATGCAGACAGACACAATAAAAATTGACCTTCACACGGGTAAGTTAGATTCGGCGCAGACCTTCAGTGACAAAGGGCTCGCTTATCAAGCTAAATACAGTGCCCGTTTCTTACATGATGGGGCCAGAATGCCTACCTGGTATTTGCTTATGCTGATCATTAGTTCAGTTGTCGGGACGTTAATGGTGAGCTTTGTGTTGGTGACCTTTGTGCGCAAGGAGGTTTTAGGCCGAATGAAAACAAGAGCTGCGTTTCGTTTGCAAAACTAGTTTAGAAATGAATGATGGTTAAGAAAGATCAGATATAAGTCTGTTCGGGTTCCGGCTTCTTTGTTTCAACAAAGAAGCCGCATCTTCGAGATTAATGCTTGGCGTTTACAGACAAGGGAATGAATGATGCTATATCAAATGCAGGACCGGCTTTAGCCGGGGATGACTCACCTTTGCAAGAGCCTTCGCGGCTAAACCCAGCTCCTACAAAAGATAGATTCTGGCCTTTGCCGGAATGACGGGTGGTCGCTTGATCAAATGTGGGGTAAAAAATCGGTTTAGCTCAATCATTATCTACGTTTTTTTGATAATGATTCAATGATTAGGCTATTTTTAGTTAGGGTATTTTGAATTAAACTCTTTTCCATGCTCAAATTAAAGATGGTTTATTAGAGGAATAGAAATACATGGCTACGACTATGACGACAACGACTCACCCTATCATTACCGACCTAAACAAGCGCCATACGGTAAAAAAATACGATGCATCAAAGCGTATACCACAAACCGATCTCGATATATTGTATGAGGCGATGCGTTTATCTGCTTCTTCAATTAACTCTCAGCCATGGAAGTTTATTGTGATCGAGAGTGATGATGCAAAGCAGCGCATGCATGAGACATTTGCCAATAAGTATCAGTTTAATCAGCCACATATTAATGCGGCCTCACATATCATTTTATTTGCTCATAACCCTGCTTATACACGCGATGACTATGCAAGAGTGGTCGATAAGGGAATTGAAGATGGGCGAACCAAACCAGAAAACAGAGAGCAGGCCTTTGGCGGTTTTGCGTTTGCCGAACTGAACACCAACGAAGCAGGTAACAATGCAGCCTGGACCAAATCACAAACTTACCTGGCATTGGGTAATACCATGCATGTCCTGGCTCGATTAGGTATTGATTCCACTCCAATGGAAGGTATCGATAGTGAGCTGGTCGGTGATATTTTCAAACAGGAATTGGATGGATTTGTATGTGAAGTGGCATTAGCGATTGGATATCATCACTCGGAAGAGGACTACAATGCGAGTTTACCTAAGTCTCGTTTAGCTATTCAGGATGTTCTTGAAGTCATCTAAGGCAAAAGGTGTGGCATCGAGTTTTACAAGGTTCCAGATTTAAGCATTAAGGCTAGTAGAATTATATAGGGTATCTAGGTGTTAGTGAATGTATGAAAAGCGTCTGGAGCGCTTCATCCCCTGGTGGTCAATTGACTAAATACTTAGAAATAAAAAATGGAACCCTGTATGGGTTCCATTTTTAGTCGACAAATGCTCCAGCATTCACGACATTTCTTACTATTACCATCATCAGTTTTTCTGATTTTTTATAGTGTAGGTTGCAGAGTCTATCTTTAGTAAGTCTGTAAAGAATGGAAACCGGTTTGGGGTCCATTCTCAGTATTATTTACCCAGTGATTAGCGTTAATTATCGCAGGATCATCTGGTCACGTTCAGGGCCTACAGAGACCATGCTGATTGGAACACCCATTAGCGCTTCGATACGTAGCACGTAGTGCTGTGCGGCTTCTGGCAGGCTTTCAAACGTACGACAACCTGTGATGTCTTCGCTCCAACCTTGCATCTCTTCATAGACAGGAGATAGGGCGGCAGTTTGAGGCCAGATTGGGTTTTGAGTATGTTCACCTTCGTAAGATACGCAGATTTTAAGATCTGTCATGCCTGTTAAGCAGTCAATCTTGGTCAGTGCGATCTCGGTAGCGGCTTGTAGCTCGACACCATTACGGGTGGCGACAGCATCGAAGTAACCCATATCACGTGGACGGCCGGTAGTAGCGCCATACTCATTTGATGTTTCACGGAAGTTATCCTGCTCTTCCATCGCAGTCACTAATGTACCGGTACCTACAGATGAGCTGAACGATTTAGCCACGGCAATAATACGTTCCGGGCGAAGAGCGGGTAGTCCGCTGCCAATACCTGCATATGCGGCTGTTACGTTAGAAGAGGTTGTCCATGGGTATTCACCATAAACAAGGTCACGACCTGCACCTAATTGAGCTTCAAACAGTAAGCTGGCATTCTTGCTTTGCATCACTTTTAGCGGCTCTGTCACGTTGCAGATAAATTCACGCCAAGGTGCCGTGACTTCTAATAACCATGCGGTCATCTCTTCGGCGCTTTGAGTGAAGTCGCAGCTTGGGTATAGGGCTTTTAACTGTGGCATTTTCCAGTCGAGCATAAAGCGAATACGCTCAAGTAAGACTTCAGGTTGCATTAACCAACCGACAAGAATGCCTTTCTTCATGACACGATCGCCATATGCAGGTGCAATACCTTGTCTGGTAGAGCCGTAAGCACCATCGCCTAAACGTTCCTCTTCCAGAGTATCTTCCAGTGCGTGCAGTGGCAGACATAGGGTTGCACGGTCAGAAATGTGTAACTTGACGTTCACGCCAGCGGCTTTAACTTCTGCAATCTCTTCGGTTAACGCTGCAGGGCTGATAACCATGCCTGGGCCAAGGACCGCTGTACAGTCCGGGTTGAATATACCACTTGGCAGTTGATGTAGTTTAAAGGTACCAAAGTCATTGACGACAGTATGGCCCGCGTTATTACCACCTTGAAAACGAATGCTTGCAGAGGCATCTGCAGCAAGATAATCAACGATACGGCCTTTACCTTCATCGCCCCAATTAGCACCCACAACAACAATAGACGGCATATCACACACTCCTGAATAATTAAGCGGCTATGCTAATTGAAATTCTTAGATATGAGAAATTAATAATTATTATCGGTTTGATAAGAATTTCATATATCATGGGCAGGTTATCTCTATTTTATCGGGAAAAGGGCATGATCGATCTCAACTGGCTTAATACGTTTGTCACCTTAGCTAAGCATCAACATTTTGGTAAGGCCGCTGCGGCACTGCATATGACTCAGCCTAATGTCAGCCTGCATATCAAGCAGTTAGAGAATACGACAAGAGTGAAATTAATCGAGCGAAATCCATTTCATCTGACTGAAGCTGGCGTTCGTTTATTAAAGACCAGCGAAAAAACCTTAATGGAGTTGCAAGTTTGCCAGGCAGATCTCAACGCCATTAATGATCTCAGCCAAGGAACACTCACCATTGCGGCCAGTGACATCATCTCTCGCTTACTTTTGATCTCGCCATTTCAACTGTTCAAAGCCGAATTTCCGGGGATCGATTTTTCGCTGTTAAATACCACCTCATCACAAGCATCTGAATTGGTTAAAAATGCACAAGCAGATTTGGGCTTTGTGATCGCTCAAAAAGAGAGTCAGCCGCTGCATTTTACTGAGTTACAACAGATACGATGGTGTGCATTAGGGGACAACCTGGCGCTATGGCAACGGGCAAAACTTGACCCGGAACTGGTATTGGAGAGTGAGCCTACCTTGATTTTATTAGGCCATGATACCCGTACCCGAGATCTACTCGACTCAGCATTGCCTTCGCTGAATCTGCCAAAGTATCGGATCATGGAGGTTGGCAGTGTCGATGCACAGATAGACTGGGCTGAAGCGGGCTTTGGCGTGGCGATAGTGCCGGAGTTTTCCATTTACAGTAAACGCAATCTCGAAAATCATCTCAAAACTCATCTCAAAACAGAGGTGACGCCGTTACCGGAGTTTCCCACCACAAGCCTAGGTTATATTGTTCGCCAAAACCAGATACTATCGAAGGCTATCAAACAGCTATTAAAATGGGTCGATGAGGAGATCATTCGCTCGCAGAAGTAGGGGGACAAAGCTAAGTCGATTATTGTTCCTTACACAATCGACATTTCCACATCTGACCCATAGGGATATGGGAAATGTATGGGAAGTGTCTGGAACACTTCATACCTTGGCGGTCAGTTGACGCTTCGTTGTATAAGCTTAGTCGACGCTTTGCTGAAGAAGCTAAGACGATATAAAAAACGGAATGACAGAGCTATATCTAAATGTAGGACAGACTTTAGTCGGGAATGGGTCTGCTTTACAAAAAGCTTCGCGGCTAAAGCACGCTCCTACAAGTCGTTATTTTGAACTGATTCTTTCTGATATGTAGAACCTAAATTTTAGAAAAATTGGAAAACTGGAGCCTGGAATAAGTCCGGGATGACGTTGAAAGATCGGAATGACGTAAGAAGTTAGATACCGAAATGAGTCCGGTATGACGGTTATGATGCCCAAGATGATGGAATAGATTCGAGTAGTCGGTTTGCCCTCATCATTTTTCCTGTTTAATTCGTATATTATTAGCCCAGATCAAGCGCATTTCTGCAATCACATATATCCTGACTATACTAGTAGCACATGATTGGCTTATGTTTAAAAAAGTAGTAATTTTGAGGTGTTAGACATGGAAGAAGCACGAAACTCTCAACCCGAAAATAGCGAAAACATGATTGATATGGACGCCATGGGGGATTTCTATGATGACTTCAAGACTGCTCATGAGACATGTGATTCTGTATTAATCGATTTAGAGCTGGATCCCTCTAACGCCACTCTGCTTAACTCGCTGTTCAGGTCCATTCACACCATAAAAGGCAACTTGATTTATGTAGGGCTGAAAGATATTACACCGCTTATTCAGAGCGTGGAAGACCTACTGGATGCCATCAGAAAAAACCGCATCGAATACGATAGCCTGTTATGTGATGTCGTTCTGCTCACGCTAGATAAAACTGAGAGTATGGTTCAGTCAAGAATCGATGACTTACCCAGTGTTTTGTCGGATGATGAGATTGACCGTTTGTGTATCAATATCAGCTGCATTGCCGATGTCGCACCAGAAGCAAGAATTGAATACATTAAAAAATGCTTATTTATACTGGACCCGGATACTCACTTAAACAATAGCTATCTTAATCTATCCCTCGAGGATAAACCTCTCGTTTCCTCAACAACAGAGGAAAGTGATGAAGGCAGCCGTGAGCCTTTAGTTAATACTGATTATTTAGTCGACAACCAAGTTGTTGCCGATAAAAATATTAGAGATGTGCTGAAAAGCCACGATATCGAACTTGATGAAGATATTCATTTCTTCGAAAGTCTAAGTAGCCCATTAGAAAACCGTTCTTTCTATTGGAAGGGACGTACGGTACGTCTACTGATGCTAGCGCTGGCGATGAATGACAGGTCAGGGGGACTGGTTAATCCAACTCAGCTAGCGGTTGCCGTGCTTCTACATGATATCGGCATGTCATTTTTACCTAAAACGCTGCTTACCAAGAAGGGGGTCTTCACCGAAGAGGAGCGACAAGCCTTATATCGTCATCCCAACTCGGGTTATCAATTACTCAGGGAGTCAGAAAGGTGGGCTCAGGCTGCTCAGATTGTTCTACAACATCATGAACAGGTGGACGGCTCGGGTTATCCGAATCGCTTGAAAGGAGATGAAATTTGTCATGGGGCTAAAATTTTAGCCATTGCCGACACTTTCGATGCCAGATCCCATGAAAGAGCGCATCGCACGCTACTTAAGCGTCCGCTGGTTCGGACCATGAATGAGATCAATAACTTCTCAGGTACTCAGTTTGATCCGTTCTGGGTAGTGATTTTTAATCAGGTTGTATGTGAGCTTGAAGGTTAGGTAATCAGGATTTAAGCAAAGTGTTTTCGTTTGAGCTGAGTTGCTATCCCTTTGTTTTGAGCTAAGATATTAGCTAAACATCGATATACTTGCCTTCTTTGCAAGTTATCAATGATGACAAATTGCTAATAAGTTTATTCAAGGAACGAATATGACTAATGCTACCGGTCCATCACGTGTCACTCGCCTTTCTGTATCCGTTGCGATAAATCCCACGACCTTTCATTTCACGCTACCGCCGGGTCATAGGCCCCAGTTTGCACCATTAAAGGAGGAGTTGCACCCAGCCTTTGGATGGTTGACCAAGAACAGAGCCCGCTCGCGAAGGCGTGATGTGTTTGAGTCTATCGACACTATTGTTATCCATGCTACCGCAGGTTTTGCAACAGAGCATGCGGTGGACACATGGAAAGAGAGAAAGGCGAGTGCCCACTGGATCATACCCGATGAAAATGAAGCCGAGCATGGTCACTTCATCTGGGCCACTGTGGCCGAAGCGAAAGCGGCCTATCATGTTGGCAATGTCGATTATGAACCGATATTAGGTGAAGGGCCGAATGTTAACGACCGCAGCTTAGGCGTTGAACTGGTTAATACTCAGAATGTTGAATATTATCGCGACCCCTATTCCCTGTGGCAGATAGATATGTTGGCTCGCATCGTCCTCTATGCCTGGGCTAAGTACCCCAATCTTAAACACGTTATCTCCCATGCCAGCTTAGATCCTTCCCGGCGAACTGATCCCGGCGAAAATTTTCCCTGGGAGGTGTTCAAAGATAAGGTTCTTACACAGTCTGTATTGGAAGAACGACATCCTTTGGTACTCGCCGCAAGTGACAAATCTGTGCCGCCTGATACCGATAACTTGAATCTTGCGGTAACGGACAGGGCGGGTCATTGTTGCGAGCCGTAGACGTACGGTTTTTTCCCCATCGAGTCGTCACTCTGCGCTGGTAAAGCCGGCTCCTGCCGAGGGTCACACCCTCGTGGGTGAGACTACCCCTACAAAGAATATACATCTTAGAGGATAAAGCTGGCGCTTATAGAGATGGGAACAGAGCTATATCTAAATGTAGGACCGGCTTTAGCCGGGAATGATTCTCCTTTGCAAAAACCTTCGCGGCCAAAGCCAGCTCCTACAACACATCATTCTTTATAAATAGTTAAATCCTGTTTCTGGCATTTGCTCCTTTATGAAGAGGTACCCATAGGGCCTGTGATAATCCTGATATCACTCAGGCACTTCCACGTCCGTGTGGGTCAGATGGTAAATGTAAGAAAGCGTCTGGAACGTTTCTTACCATGGCGGTTAAACGACGCACCTTTGCTGGTATGAATGGACTATCTTTAATACAAAGTGATTTATCTGTTGGAGTTTCCATGAAAGTGCTCAATAAGCTTTATATCCTGATGTTTACTGTGTTCTTTATTACGGCATCCTTGTTGTCGATTCAGGTTTATGCCGGTGACGAGTGGTGGAAAAGCATTACCAAACAGTTAGAGACGAAAGACGAAACAAGAGCTGGGGAGCTCAGTATCGGCGAAATGGGGGATGCATTTAAACAAGCACTGCAAATTGATTCAGAAAACGTTGTCAATCAATTAGGCGGTGTTGATGGCTTTAATGGTGATGCATCTATCCACATTCCGTTACCCGACGAGATGGACATGGTCAGAGGGATGTTAGATAAAGTAGGCATGTCTGCGATGGTAGACGATCTGGAACTCAAGCTTAATCGCGCAGCCGAAGCGGCTACACCCAAGGCGAAAGCTCTTTTCGTACAATCTATCTCTGAAATGACCTTTGATGATGTAAAGACTATCTATGAAGGCCCTCAGGATTCCGCGACTCAATACTTTAAAAACAAGATGTCACAATCTTTAGCGACAGAGATGGAACCGATAGTTAAAGAAACGTTAGCCAGTGTAGGAGCTGTACAGGCATACGACTCTGTTATGGGTAAATATCAAAGTATGCCATTCGTACCAGATGTGAAAGCTGATTTGACCTCACATGTAGTAGAGAAAGGAATGGAGGGGATTTTCTATTACATTGCAAAAGAGGAGGCTGCAATCAGACAAGATCCTATGAAACAGACCACAGAGTTATTGCAGAAAGTATTTGGCGTAAACTGATTTAGATGGATTGGTTTATCAATCACAAATATCAATCGCGGCTGAAGCCTGCTCCTGCCGAGGGTCACACCCTCGTGGGTGAGACTACCCCTACAAAGAATATACATCTTAGAGGATAAAGCTGGCGCTTACAGAGGTAGGAACAGAGCGGTATCTAAATGTAGGACCGGCTTTAGCCGGGAATGACTCTCCTTTGCAAAAAACTTCGCGGCTAAAGCCAGCTCCTACAATTCGTCACTGCCTTACCGCTTGTTTATTGCTCTGTCAGTTTTTCTTTTTATGACTCTCCATGACTCAGCTATAGCTATCTTGTAAACTTAATTCTTATCTCTTTCATATAACTTTCATATATTTCTGAGCCTCATGTCATACCTTTTTTCTCTTTTAGGGCTGATTTTTAGGCACAGCTTTTAGGACTCACCTTGTCTCGACTCATTCCTGCTGACACCGATTCTTTCGCATCTTGCTCAAGTTCATCTGCTCCGGCTATGAATAAACCATCGTCAGGTATCACTGCAGATATACAGGCGGCAGGCGAGTCTGCTCCCGCTCTAACGGGAGTAGGGCCTTCCAATGTAGATCAAGCTGAAAAGCTTATAACTTACAGTTGGTTCGGTAGAGTTTTTAAGAAGAGTCAACTTGCTGTCAGATACAATGCCGATGGGCTTACTCTCACATCTCTATATACAAATCGCCTGTTTGCAAATCAACTTTTATCGACTGGGGCAGGTAGCTTTGACCAACATACCGATAAGAATACTGTTGACTACCCTATTAAAAATGGCGCGGGCCATGATAAGGACACTGAGATTCATTTTAACTGGCAGCAGCTAGATAAGCCGGCGGTGTTTAATTGGAGTTTCTTCGGCTATCTGATGAGCTTCACGGTCGGGGAGAAAATCTACACTACTCCTTTTCTCTCTTACGACTCCAAGTCAAAATTTAGTAATGATATGGATGTGTACTGGGCTGTAGCCAACCGACAAGGGCTATGTGAGCTAGTAGCCAGAATTGAAAAGGCCATGACTCATGAGTATTTGCGTCGTTCACGTATTAAAATGATCACCGCACGGATAGCCCGCGAATATGCGCGCTGGTTTCCCTGGTCACAGAACCCATCTCTTGAGCTTCCCCAAGAGATCCAAGCTGCTTTATCTAAGTTAAAGCAGTTCAAAGCCTGGACAGAACAAGATATTGAGCAGATCCGTGAGCAATATGTACAGCTGCAGCTCATCATGCACAAGGCGTTTTTCGATAATGTGGAGTCGAATCCACTGACAGAGAAACAACGACGGGCTTGCGTTATCGATGATAATAACAATCTCTTATTGGCTGGTGCCGGGACGGGAAAGACCAGTGTAATGGTGGGCCGGGCTGGTTATTTGATTCAAAGCGGTCAGGCCAATGCGAGTGAGGTATTACTGCTTGCTTATGGCAAGGTCGCCGCTAAAGAGATGGAAGAACGTATTAAGCTCAAACTGGGTTCGCCTTTAACTCCCGGTGAAACAAGCCAACCGGAAAATGGTGTCGCTGTTAACGATATAAGGGTGAGCACCTTTCATAGCTTAGGCATGCGAATTATCACCGAGGTCGAGGGGGCTACGCCGAAGTTGTCGGCCTGGGTTAATGATGACAAAGGTAAAGATAAATGGCTTAACGACACGCTGGGATCTTTGCTTAATGACACGCGTTATCGTAAGACTTTGTTGGCATTCTTAGGTGAGCATTTTCATTCAGAGATGAGCCCATTCAATTTTGAGAATGAACAGGATTATTTAGCTTATTTAAGCGCTAATGATATTCGAAGCTTCATGGGCGATAAGGTTAATAGTTTTGCAGAAATGCAGATAGCTAATTGGCTGTTTAAGCAGGGTATAGAGTACCAACATCAAGCGAGCTATCAGCATAAGAGCTGTGATAAAACTAGTGATAAGAGGGTGCGTCAATACAAGAGTAACTTCTATCTTCCTCATGATGATCTGTATATTGATTACTTTACTATCGATGAAACCGGGCTAGCGCCTGTGTTTATCGATAATGATTCATATCAGGATTCAATAGAGTGGAAACGCGAGCTTCATAGTCAAAATAAGACTCACTATGTAGACCTGTATCATCACCAGCACAATCAGGGTCAGTTGCTTAAGGTGCTTTCAAAAAGACTGAGTAAATACCGTGTTAAACGTGCGCCTATCGATGATGAAACACTGTTAGACCAGTTACAAAAACAGGGTTATATCACCAAGCTGGCAAAGTTATTCGGTCAGGTACTGACACTCTATCGGGGGGCATGTCTAGATGATAAGTCACTTGCCGAGCTCCTGTCTTCATCGGTATTTCAAAAACAAACAGAAGCTGCATTTAAGTTAATAAAACCCATTTTAAAATCATATCGGGCTCATTTAAATGCAAATGGTGAAATAGATTTTGAAGACATGATAGCAAAGGCGATTGAGTATATTGAAAAAGGGGAGTTTATCTCTCCCTGGCGCTTTATCATGGTGGATGAGTTTCAGGATATCTCCGAACCGCGAGCTCGACTGGTTAGGGCATTGCGAGACTCGACTCATTGTATTTCAAAAGAAAAACATGCAAAAGAGGCAGAACCGACCGCTGGAACTGAGGCCAAAACCCAGCCAAAAAACCTCGTAAAATCAGGGCGTTCAGCCTCACTGTTTTGTGTTGGTGATGACTGGCAGGCGATTTATCGTTTCAGTGGCGCAGATGTGAAATTGACTACACAATTTGAACATTACTTTGGCCCCGTCACTAAGAGCCACCTGGATCTGACATTTCGTTTTAATTCACGTATCGGCGATGTTGCGACCCGTTTTATCACACAAAACCCAATGCAACTGAAGAAGACCATCAACTCGGTCAAAAAAGGCATCAGATCGGCTGTGACGGTTGTTAAACCCAGGGCTACAAACAAACAGGCTGGTGAAAAGGATCAGCAAGACGCAATAAATCAAAACCAGTTTACGAATAGTACGCTCACTGAAACCCTAAATGCGATTAACCAGTTAGTGAGTAAGGAAAAAGGCAAACCAGAAGCAAAACAAAAAACTAAGCAAAAAGCTAAACAAAGGGTCTATCTGCTTGCCAGGTATTGGTTTGTGTTGCCGAATCAACAGGAGTTAGCGTTACTCAACCAAGCCTATCCGGGGATTAACATTGAGTGCCAGTCATTTCATGCTTCGAAGGGAAAGGAGGCTGACTATGTGATTATTATGGGGCTGACTACCGGCGTTCATGGTTTTCCATCGCTTAAGACAACGTCCCCCGTAGTTGATGCTTTACTTCCAGAGGCTGAGGATTTTCATTTTGCCGAAGAGCGCCGCCTTTTTTATGTGGCATTGACCCGAGCTAAGCATAAGGTGTACCTGTTGGCCGATAATAAAGATGTAAGCCCGTTTGTAGGTGAGATCTCACAGCTATGTAGGAGCCAGGTTTAGAGATTAAATGTAGGAGCATGCTTTAGCCGCGAAGAATCTAACATTGTAGGAGTCGGCATTTGCCACGAATGCTATACACTTATCGAAGCCCTTCGGTTTATGACATAGGTGTGAATAATTTCTGTGTGTGATTTTGATAATAAATGTACTCAATCAGATACACGATTCCTGCCGCCGACTTTGGCCTTGTATAGTGCCTCATCTGCGCGATTCATTATGCTTTTTACATCGTCTTCAGGTTCAAACTCTACGACACCAATACTTATCGTAAATGGAATTTGTTCCTCGTTTGGTCCGATAAACTCCTGTTCAGAAATATGATGGCATAATCGATTGGCTGTCAGTTTTGCCGCATATAGCTCGGTTCCAGGGAGGATGACCGTAAATTCCTCACCGCCGAACCGTGCAATTTTATCTCCCTCCCGCAGTAGTCCGGTGGCTGCATCGGCAAAGCATTTTAGAATTTGATCGCCAACCATATGGCCATAGGTATCATTGATCTGTTTGAAATGGTCTAAATCGATCATCAACAGGGAAAATCGAAAGCCATACCGCTTAAAGCGATTCGACATGCTTATTAGCTTATGGTCGAGATAGTTACGGTTTCTCAGTCCTGTAAGATAGTCTGTATTAAGCTTGAATTTCAGTTCATCAAGCAACTGTGTTCGCTGAGATACATCCCTTATGATTGCGGTAAATTCGGTATCTCCTTCAACGACTATCTTAGATATGCTGATTTCTGCGGCAAACTCCGCACCACTTTTCTTGAGGCCGTATATCTGAATCCTTTCTCCCATGTCACGGGAAGAGACCTGTTCATTGTTAAACTCTTCTACATACTGTGAATGATTATCTCTGTGGCGAATCGGCATCAGGCTAGTGATTGGCTTACCGATAATCTCTTCGGCGCGATAGCCAAAGATTATTTCTGCCGCCCGATTAAAATAATTAATTGTCTGATATCTGTCCATGGTAATGATTGCATCAAAGGCTCCCTTAACCACTGAGCTGTATCTGGCTCCTGTCTTGTTTATTTCGGACTCGATGGCAATTTTGTCATCCATATTTATCCCCGTTATCATCACCCGCTTTTGATGACCCTGGGGTTGAGCCATAGGTTTCAAGAACAAACGCCACCATTTCGACTTTTGGCCTCTCTCGAATGCCTGCTCCAACTCTATCGGTTCGTCTGTATTAAATACCTCGGGAAGAAACCTCATCAGAGTATTAGCGACCGAGGTAACCAGGATGGTGTTAAGCGAGCAATAAGGTGTTAGGGGGGGAGTCTCACCGAGCATTTCTTTAAAACGTTCATTACACGCAAGAATGATAAACTCATCGTCATGTTGTTCAACCACGGCGACACTGGCATGGATGGCTTCGACCATTTGTTGCAATTTTTGTGGCGTTTTCAACATGAGTTTCGCTTCAACCTCCAAGATCAACCATTTAAGTCTAGTTGCAAGTTGCAGTTTTTTCATAATCTAAGGATTCCCCTATGACATTTTTGGATGTCTCTTTTATAGCCAACTTAGCTGGTTAAAACACAATCAGAGCAAGTTTTAATGCGTAAATATGCATACCTTTGCATAGCGGTTAGAAAATTCTCGGGAATACATTTTTGCTTTTGCATAGGCACTGAATAAATGGTGCATGAGATGATAAAGCAGATTGTTATGCTTATTCAGGTGGAAACATGAAATCGATAACTACTGGTGGCCAGTGAGCTCGTCTTAAAAATCGAATGACAAGATAATCTATCGAGGTTTTTGTAGGAGCTGGCTTTAGCCACTAATGACATTATGTAAGAGCCGGCTTTAGCCGCGAATCGAAATAACCTTTGTCATTCCGGCATGCCTTTGGCCAGAATCTAGATTTAGGATAAAACATGCTGAACTGGTACCCCATTCGTTGACGAGATCGACACGGATATTAAAGCTTGTTTAACCTATTAAATCGATTCTTTGTGCTTACTTTTTTAAGCGCTATTTGAGTGATTATTTTTTGTGAGATAGTCATACTAAGTGCATGTCTTTTACTATGCTTAGATGTGTTAATTGGTTTCAAGTTGATTTAATTGGAGTTGATTAGTTCAAACCACACCGTATGCTGACCAACTGTTTAAAATAATATATTTGTGTACACCCTAGATATATAGCAGCAAGTAGAGTACATCGGCCTTAGGTAAGTTATTGATTAATAGTGCATTGCCTTTCTGCGAGAATGGTGATGACATAGGTTGTTCTCGATTAATAAAAGGATTAGGTTATGCAACTGAATCAGCAGTACTTGTGTCTCTTGTTGTCTCTGCTTTTCATTTCCGGCTGCTCAACAGTACCAGACCACACCCCAGTTCCTGAACACCTTGTAAATAAAGTTGAACCTATGGGGATACCCGAAATTAGAGCTTGGGGCGATGTTAATGACTATGTCATTGGCACTTATGGTGAGACCGTGCTTGCAAGACAGGACGCTGCAGGGCTCTTGTTGAATGAGGATGGTAGTTTTAAAGAAGCCAATATGTTGACTCTATCTGGTGGCGGAGAAAATGGTGCCTTTGGTGCAGGAATTCTCAAGGCTTGGAGTGATTCAGGATCACGACCTGAATTTTTAGCCGTGACAGGTATCAGCACTGGCGCGATCATCTCTGTTTTTGCTTTTTTAGGAACAGACTATGATGACCAATTAACCAGCTTTTATATTTCAACCGATGCTAAAGATTTATATGTTCAAAAAGGCTTTCTCTCTGCGATCACAAGCCTATCTTTATTCGATACAAGCCAATTTGAATCCGAGGTACGTGACACCATTAGTCCAGAGTTACTCTCACGAACTGCTGAGGCATATGAACAGGGACGCATTCTACTAATAGGTACAACTAATCTCGATGTTCAGCGCATGGCTATTTGGGATATGGGATATATTGCGTCACTGGGAACCCCTGAAGCAGAAAAGCTGTTTGAAGATATTGTGTTAGCTTCTGCGTCTATTCCTGGTATGTTTCCTGCTGTGCCTGTGAATGTCGAGTATGAAGGGGAGCAATATCAAGAAATTCATGTTGACGGTGGTGTAGTGCGACAAGTGTTTTTACTTCCTGATGAAATAGCCATAACTCCAGAGCTGTTGACTTATCCTGACAGAGAACGCCACTTATTCGTCATACGTAATGGTGAATTTAAGGCTACCTACAAACAGACGGAACTAAAGCTACTAAGCATCACAGGCAGATCCATATCCACATTACTCAAATATCAAGGACGTGGTGATGTAATGCGCTTGTACAACAAGGCTCACGAAGCAAATATGAATTTCAATATGGCCTACATTGATGATGATTTTGTGACTCATTTGAAAAAGAATATATGCAAGCTCTGTTCGATTACGGTTACACAAAGTTTCAATCAGGAAACCTGTGGAAAGCTAAACCGCCAGGTATCGACTCTAAAGAACTTAAGTTCCTTAAAATATCAGAAAAACCTTAATAAAGGGGCTTACCAGTTATTACTGGTTCCATAAATTTTAAATTCGATATTTCAATGTTCAAGTTTCCTGTTCGCGTCACCGATGGGCTTCTCTGTAGTGGCTCGGCACACTAAGCCAATGACTCTAAATAGAAAAATATCACTACGTAAATTCTTACAATTTTAGACTTCAAGTCAGGTGAAATTGATACGCATTTAAGATCCATAAAAGGACCTGTTTACTATGCTTAGATGTGTTAATTGCTTTCAGGTAGGAGTTTTACAATGAGTGATGCAAGTTTGTATGAGCGCCTCGGAGGTGAGGGGAAAATAGCCCTTATTGCAGCCGATATTTTCGATACTCACGCCGCTAACCCGACGATTGCCAGCCGATACAAAGACTCAGATAGGGAGAGAGTCATTAAGGTAGTCACCGAGTTTCTCTGTTCGGGTACCGGTGGGCCACAGGATTATACGGGTAAGAATATGCTCGATGCACACAGAGCGATGAACATAAATGAACGTGAATATATGGCTGTATTGGATGACATCATAGTGGCGTTAGACAAGAATGATGTTGGAGAGCGGGAAAAACAAGAGATGTTGATGATTGCTTACTCTATTAAGGCAGAGATCATCGGAGTTTAAGCTACCCATTTTGGTGCATGTCCTATTAATCTGTTAACATTTTTACCTGTTAATAGATTTACATAACCGTATTAAAGCAAAACGCAGCCATTTAGGCTGCGTTTTTATGATGCTTGCGTAACACTTTAACTAGTGTTCCTCTTTAGTGACAGATACCGTCCACTCATACAAGGGCGCTTCGTTATCGATCTTAAATTCTAATGAAGCTTCTTGTCCATCGGGTAATAGTGTAAAGCCGGGTAGAGTTTCAATATTGAGGAAGTCACCCTTGCGATAAATAAGCTGTGCGGTCAGATCAATCTGCCCCAGATTATCCGAGAGACTTAAACGTAAGATATTGGCGCTCTCGAGTTCTATCGGAAACTCTATAGGGTGGCCTGCTCCTATCGTCACTTGAGTAGGACCTAACGTGATACCGTCGCGTATCAGATCTGTATTAACCACGTAGTCTTCGGAATGACATGCACTTAATAATGTTATCAAGATAAGTGAAAAAATAACTCGTAAAAACATCGTACTCTAATGATGGATAACTTTAATGTCGCCATGGTAACACTAATCGTTATCAGATTAGTTACTTTTTACTAACCAATTGTAGGCTTGCCTCATCTTTTGAGTTCTCGTTCAGCTTGTATTCAGCAAAATTTTAATGGTGTAATAACTCTGGAGACAAAACACGCTCATTACAAAATACTCTACTTCAGCCTGTCTCTATTTTTCTGTATTATCTGCCTCCTGAATTAATTGTAAGGTGAGCTATGCAGCCCCAAGCCGACCCGTTTATCGTTCCTGTATGTCATGATGAGATAGAGATCTTATATCAGGATGAGGCATTGATTTTAATCAATAAACCCAGTGGCTTATTAAGCTTATCCGGTAAGCATCCGGATAATAAGGATTCGGTTCACTTTCGTCTTGTTCAGGATTTTCCGACCTGTACTATGATCCATAGATTGGATTTTGGTACCTCAGGCATCATGTTAGTTGCGATGAATAAGCAGGTGAATGCGCAACTTTGTAAACAGTTTAGTGAAAGAACCGTGTCGAAAAGCTATACAGCACTACTACATGGTCATCTCGGTGCCGATGAGGGGGTGATTGACTTTGCTATCGCGAAAGATAAAGAGAACTTTCCGCTGATGAAGATCTGCCAGCAAAGCGGAAAGCCTGCGGTCTCAAAGTTTAAGGTACTCGAACGTTTCGTTCAGACTAACGAGCACGCTTATTTCCAAGAGCATGAAAAAGCGGGAGATAGGACGGTTACCCGGGTTGAATTTGAGCCGGTCAGTGGTCGGACTCATCAGTTGAGGATTCATAGTCAGCAGATCCAACACCCGATTCTGGGCTGTGATCTCTATGCCACCGATGAGGCGTTCTTTGCCTCTTCCAGATTAATGTTACATGCAACCGAACTCGCCTTTGATCACCCAATAACGGGTGAGCGGATGAATATTATATCTCCGAGTCCGTTTTAGCTGTCGTATAAAAAATTTAAATTGTGCGGAGCCGATAGTGTAGGACCGGCTTTAGCCGGGAATGGATCTTCATTGCATAAAGATTCGCAGTGAAACACGCGCCTACAAAATAGCCTTAATCTTTTGGTTTCAGATAGTGTCTGAGTGATCTCGGATCTGTGTGCCCGGTTCTTGCCATTATATAGAGATGATCTTTGTCATTCTCATGGAGCTGGGTAACACAACCACTTCGTAAACTATGTGCTCCGTAGAATTCAGGACTTAACCCGGCTCTCAGACAATACTTCTTTATCATCTGGTAAATGTCATCACCACGAAGAAAACCGCTGTTTTTATTTAAACGGGGCTCTTTAGTTTGCATTGAAGTCAGGTTAATTTTTCTATTTGTTGCATCGCTGACACTGTATGGCCTGATCTGACTCCCATCTCGTGAGATCGAGCGAAACAGGTGACCCTGCTTTATTTTTGAAATTTCTATCCACTCTTTAACGGCGTCGAATGCGGCTAAGGTTTCTGTCTGCGGTAGATCTTTCCACTCCCTTTGTCCTTGCTGATTACTCTTGGAGTAGGGCAGGCGTACTTTGAGCTTATTTCGCAAAAAACTGACATGGTTAACTTGAATGTCGGCAAGCTCAGAGCGGCGAAAGCCTCCCTGAAAACCGAGTTGAATAATGGCTTTATCGCGTGCTCTGGTAAGTGGTTGCGGGTGCTGATTGATCACATCTATCAGCATTTCCAGTTCATCATACATTATCGGTTGTTGATCGTAGTCCGCAACTTTTCGATACTTGTTTCGACTTAACCCACGCATCACCCGGATCACCAAGGGGTGTTCAGTCGGCGAGTGAAATCCGGCCTTAATATGATGATATCTTATCGCAGCCAATCTTGAGGTTAATGTCTGCCGGGAAAGTTGGGCACCACTGCTTTGTTGAATACTCTCTTTTTGATGACCGATAAAGGAAATAACAGAACGGGGATCGGCGGGCAGCGGGCTTAAACCATGTTCAAGGCAGTAACGATTAAATATTGAAAAACTGGAGGTATAGACTCGTCGGGTATTTTCTGAGATCTCATACTCGGTTTCGCTGGCAGCACTCTTATAATCATCAAGGATTGAGAGAGGCAGTTGAGTCTCTTCGAAGAATGACTGTTCAGATGTGTTTCTATTACCACTTGTTCCGGATGGAACAATAGTGCTGTGTGAAGGCAAAACTGAATTTGGTGTGTGGTGCGCAGACTTTGACATGATATTTAAGGCACCTATAAAGATATAATTGCTAGCGGGTAGAGTTAATAGAAAATAGTGATCGGTTTATTAATTAGCCGATGGCTGAGTCCATTTGTGACTATTTAATAAACAACACATCAAAACTGACTGATTGAATAAATACTCTTTCATCCAAATTAAGTCCCAAATTATAGAGACAAGCAGCCACCTCTACCAGTGATAATCGTCATTATCACTGGTAGAGTGTCTAAACGAATAAATAACAATCAGAGTGATTGTATATTATTCGTTTATTCGACTTAGAGCAGGGACGATGTTCTTCAGGAAAAAGTACCTCGCGTACTTAAGGCAACTTTTACGGTTTTGCTAACAAGGTGCTTGTTCAACAAGCCCTGAGTGTTTGTCGTGTCTCAGAGCTGTGCAACTAATTTCCCCTGGGATATCAAGCTAATACCTGCTTATAAATAGTACGTTAAGCTAGTTTTTTGAGCGGTCTCAGGTGAAATTAACAGGGTAATTACCGGTTAGGTTTAGCAAATTTAAAGAATGGTTGCACCATTTTATAGCGTGTTGTTTAGTTAATCTCATCAATTGTTGAAAGGGTATCCTTAACCGGATGTTTAATGTGTCGTGAAGCAACCACGATTTTCATATTAAACTTTTGCTTGTCGAAACTGCGGGGCAAGGTTTCAAATCAAGGTAGTACACAATCGCATATAATGGTGTAACCATACTATTGTTTTGTGTTCTTTTGATGTGTAATATACCGAGATTAATAATTGAAATTTATACATGAAACACGTTTATAGATAGTTCACTCGTAACTAAATAAAAAAGATATTAAATTGCATCAAGCAAGGGAGAAGTTATGGAGCAGCAACAAGCATGGGTTTATCACGGAGAGAATCCTAAGGCTGGAAGAAAACTTCTTTTATTGGAAGTTGAAGAATTGATGCTGGCAATTCCATTAATATATCGCCTCATTCATCCGGATGAAATGTTATTAAGAAAGGATTGGTTCCTACCAGAGTTAATTGAAGACAACTCTCAAGAAAGTTCTCGAAAAAGTGACAAATACATTTCACTGGTCCCTCTACTACAGCGCGTTACTCAACTAAGAAAAGACCATGAGTTATTATCCGCCCCCTTACAGCAACTGAATCTTAGTCTGAATTCATACTTCAGTGATTTGGGTTGGCGCATGGTTAGAAGGGAATTGTCGCAGCTCAAGAAAAGACAAAAGAAAGCGCATATAGAACTTAGCAAAGATATCATCACAAAATTGAAGCATTACATGGAACGTGGTCAGTTTGAGAGTTTCGATCAGGCAATTGATAATTTGTTAACCGAAGTAAACACTAGTCATGAGCTTGAACAGTAATTTTGTAGCTCACTGGGACATGGTTCTCTTGGTTAGGAGTTATCAAGACCGCGATGAGCAACCAATGGGAATATAAACGATTGCGTTAAGGTCAATCTACAAGAGTACTTTTCTTTAGTAACGTCGGTGGAAGCTGGATACTCCAACGATCTAATTCATGCTGACTAAACATGAACGTGCCACGTTTTGGCGTCGATATCGCGGGTAAGGTTCCTTTAACAAAAAAGTGATTAACTTTCTCTGCAGCTGCAAGACCTTGCTCGGTACCGTTGATAATTAAGCCTCCAATCGCTTTTCCTTCCCCAATGGAATATGACCAAAATGCAAAAACGGGGAGGGGGCTTTTTCTACTTGTCCAGTGACTGACTTTGTCCAGGCTGACGTTTTCGCAGAACCTATTGGTTAATGCTGCATAGTTAGCGATGATGATTGCATCATAGCCATTCTCCTTTGTTTTCGCGACCGTAGCTTTCCAGTCATGAAAGCTCTGCTCGAGAGTTATGTCGACCTCGATATCTGAGATAGTTTGTTTGAATTTGTCATCGAAGGAGGTTTCTAATATGGCATAGGAAGTTGGATTCCTATCCATCAATACTTTGACCTTTCTAATGCTGGGCATTAGTTGACGTAACATAAAAACTGAACGTTTTAGTAATGGGCGTTCCAGTGAGCCCGAAACATTCTTATCGAGTGTAATATAGTGACGGGGGTTGGCATTGATGCCGAGAAATACCAGAGGAATTTGAGCCTCAACAATTCTGGAGCCCAATAGTTTTAGAGCGTTATCATCGGCAAGCACCACAACCTTTGGCTGTTGCTCTTGAATAAATTGCCACGTTTGATTAGCGATCGCTTCATATTCAGTGGCCGGCTTACGCTTAGTGTCCATCTCATATTCGGAAATACTATGACCGTTGACACCGGAAAGAAAGCCATCTCGATACTCTTGAACCCAGGGGTACCCTTGATGGTAACTATGAATAAAGGCAACATCGGCCGCAATTGCATCTTCTGCAAACATGCAAAATAATAGGCCGAATAGTGATGATTTAAATGCCAATTCCATATTTTTACAATCTATTCCCAAGTCATCTATATATATCATTTTCTGTGACAATATGCTGATTTTATTTCGATAAAAGTGTTTTATGTTAACTAAGTTATGTTTAGCATGCTTCCCTATCTACAGTTTAATAACTACTGCTTCATAATGGTGCGACAGAACACTGGCAAGAAGACCGAGCAGGTAAGAGCAAAGGCGACAAGGACTAACTTTTGTGACGATTTGATTTGATTTGGTTTGAGTGCAATAGTTTGAGTGCAATAGTTGTAAAATCCGGTAAACAACAAGCATACAAAAGAGAGTCCTGATTTCGTAATTTCGCGTCACTTGACGCTCTTGGTCACTGACCGCTTTACGTTTATCCGTTAACTCTCTTATACTATTAGTTTAGTCCAGATCAGGCTTAATGGGTAACAAATAACGTGAAAATTTGAATCTGAATTATCCTCTGTAAGCCTTTACCCATAAGCCTTTTAGAGGGAAATACTATGGGAGTAAACGACAAAATATCGCTCTCTATTTCGCTATAGTATATTTATATTTAAAATCTATATTTTGCCGGATGAAGACACAAGACTCTCAAGGGCAATGTCAGTCATTTTTTGGCTGAAACCATTATTTTTAGGATGATCCGGAGACCAACCAAGTATAAAGCGCTGAAAATCTGCCCATGCAACAAAAAATAGCGGGCGCCATTCTCGCTCGACCATCTCGAAATCAAGATGGGAATTATTCAACTTCAATGCAACACTCAGTTGTGAGAAGTAATGTTCAATTAGCTCTTCATACTCCAGATGACATTGTTCCTCAGTTAAACAGCTTCCTATAAAGTAGATTAGATCTTTCATTCCACAACCAGCCCCGACGTATTGAAAGTCTACGGCAGCAACCCGATCGCAGTTTTGACTAAAACAGAAGTTAGCGACTTTTGCATCCCCATGAACCAGAGTCTTAAATCGGCAGCTATTCAATTTTAAATCAAGGTCTGAAGCAGCGCTCTTTAATGGTGAGTCTGGCATAACTGCATATTCGTCGGAACGTGTGCCCAGGTGCCAATAGGTTCCAATCGGCCACAAACCTTCAGGCCAAGTTTTATCAGGTGAATCTTGCAAGAACCTGGCATGAAAATGGGCTAACCAGGTGATGCACACTTTACTCTGCTCAATGGTCAGGGACTTCTTTCTCACCATAAATCCAGCCTGATCTAGATCGCTGAGTAAAATTAAACACTTTTCAGCTGTTTGCACGGATCCGGCATTTATTTGGCTGTTTTCATGACTAATATCTTCTAAGATACCAAAACATTCGGGTACAAAAGAGGGACCACTGCACTGTAAGGCCCAGTCACGGTACCAGTTTGCTTCGACCCGATAGGATAGCAATTTTCTTCTATGGGAATGCTGCGAATCCCATCCTCTTGGGTGAGCCGACTCAGTTGGTGGGGAGACAGATTTGACTATGATACTCTCAGGACAATGTTCCCCCTTGATCCTATAACGTACAATCTCGCCATAACCACTCCATAGCGTCTGCACCGATTCTAATCTCTGCACCGCATTACAATTTAATCGCTGTAAAATATATTCTTCTGTATTCAATGCTATTTCATCAAAATTCGTCATTGGATAATTTTATATCAATTGAAGGTGTTATGAATAGACTATGGTAATATGAATTTTCTTTAACTCACGGAGTGAGCTAAAAATTTGCTGAGTCTAACAGCATTTAACTGATTGAGTGTTCGACGATAAACTTGAAAAAATCATGTCTTATGAATACTTTTTCAAATGGATTTTTACAAAAGGAGTTATAATTATCTATACCTCTATTTCGATATTCAAGTTATGACGACATCACGCGCGCTGCCTCAAGAGAAGAAGCTGACGGTTTTAAGTCGGATTGAACCTGGTTGCCTCGGGCCTGATGGTATCGATCATATTGAGTCATTTTGTCGATTCGCCAATCACGAGCTTAAAAAAGTCGACCCGGATTTTATCAAATGGATACCTTTGCCCCGATACGACAAGTCACTGTCTGAGATGCAATATTCAGTAAATAAGAAGCAGTTAAGCCGTGATAAAGCAGCCCAGTACCTTGCTCTCTTTGAAAGTGAACTTGATGATTTTGAAGAGCATTTTCATGACAAGGTCTCATTGTTGATAAATGAGTTTCTTTCTAAACATAAAGAGTAACCTTGCGTTCGAGGCTTACTCATTATCGCCCTAATAAGGATTTTCAAAATGGCAAAACATCTTTTTATCACAGGTGCTAATCGTGGCATCGGTTTAACTCTGGTTCAACATTATCTTGCTGATGGCTGGCTTGTGACTGCCTGCTGCAGAGAGCCGGAACAAGCCGAAGAGTTACAGTCGTTACTGGAAGATAATGAAGGGCTCTCGATATTTCAACTCGATGTCACCGATTATGAAGGGGTAGATGAACTAGCTGAAAACCTTGCAGATGAGCCAATCGATCTGCTTATTAATAATGCAGGCTATTACGGCCCTAAAGGTAGTGGTTTTGGCGGTACTGACGTTGAAGAGTGGCGTCAGGTTATGGAAATAAACACCATTGCCCCCTTAAAAATTGCAGAAGCCTTTTGTGCAAATTTAGCGCTTGCCGAGAACGGGGTCTATGCTGCTATTTCATCTAAGATGGGCAGTATGGGTGATAACGCGAGTGGTGGTTCCTATATTTATCGCTCGTCAAAGGCTGCACTAAATTCTGTAGTAAAAAGTTTATCTATCGATTTACAACCCGAGGGCACAAGCGTGGTCGCTATACACCCTGGATGGGTTCAAACAGCTATGGGCGGGCCCAACGCATTAATCACTACCGATGAATCAGTTACCGGCATTAAGCAGTTTCTAGATGGTTTGTCGACAAAACACAATGGTGGTTTTTATGATTTTAAGGGTAATGAGATAGCTTGGTAATTAAGCAATAAAACAAGATACCAGGCCGATATCGGTCGCCTGGTATCGGTCGCCTAGTATCGAGTTCTATCACAAAACAGAGCCGTGAGTGCTACCTTTGCACTTGCCATTATCAACTCAGTGCCGGGAAGGCTGGAGAGATACACTTCTTAACTTCGAACGTAAATCCATATTCTGCAGTTTTATCTTTTCTTATTTCCACTATTTCATAATCATTAAGTTCAACGACATTACTACCTGGTGATATCTGGCATCGTGAACGACTGTCGGATTCCAGTTGATAAGCGAAACGTGCAATCAAAGTTCTGACCAACTTCTCATAATCAGAACGGACATCTCTATACTGTTCTTGCTTCAGTTTTTTACTTTCATCAGAAGCGAAAGACAAACCTATAGTCATGTCCTCATTCGTTACCTCTTGAGCTTCAACTCCACTTTTAGCACTATTGAGCTCTTTCACGAGTTCTTGTTTATCATTTTCAGAGAGCTTGTTTAGCACTATCCCATCAGGATCGTTTAAGTCGGCTGATAATTCATTATTCAAGCTGGCGATTAAAATTAGATGATAAAGCACAACCGAAGCTAATATCAGACGTATGAACATGGTCGTATACCTGAAGTGGTTGTGGTTAATCAGCCTTAACCCTTTTACGCCGAAAGGTTTTAAGAGCAGTAAGCCTATAAGATAAAAAGGTACTGCAACTTGTAACATCAATATGGCCAACGCTGTCATGGCTATTACCCATGCTGGCAAGTAAAGCAATATGGCAAAGTTGTGGGTATACGAGAAGTGTGTGGTAGCGACACCTACCACCTCATTCACCACAGATGCTGCACCAGCAATGGCAAAGTTTGCGATGATAGCGTAAAAAAGCAGTAAAACAGCTTTGCCAGATAAAGAGTGCCAGACACGCACAAAAAGAGGCCAAAATTCCAGGGTTAATGCAATAACAGTAATTATTGCAACTAAACCCAAATTATCAGGAAGAACAAGAAGGATAAGGGATAGAAGATAAAGCTTCTGAGCAAGAGTCAGTCGACCTAGCACACCACTTGTTGAACTGATAAATTTTGCAATGAGCTCGTAGATGACGACTGCAAGTTTCCTTGGTCTGCTAACTGCTTTTTTAAAACGTACACCAGGCTCTTCTTGTGGTATCTGTTCCATCTATATCCTTTCCTGAAATATGCTCCATATAAATCAGATGATAACCTTTTTGTAACAATCGCTCCATCGATTTTCCCATCAATAAGCCTGTCATTAAGGTTGATAATATTAAATAAAACGCCCATCAATCTACTCAGATTGATGGGCGCTAAGATGTTACTCATCGCAAACACGCTTAAAAAAGACTGTTCTCTATAAGTTAAGGATTAAGTTTAAATTTTTGGATAATTTGGCCTGATATCCGTTGGAATGGATTCCATTTTTATGTTCAGTTTAGCGACTTCGGCGGCCATGACTGCATACTTTTCCAGGAACAACTTCGATTTTTGATATTCACCCAGCGCTTGGATCATACAAACATCATGTACAAGATCTGAGATTGCCTGAGCCATGGTGTCTAAGTTAACGGTGTAACGCTCAGTAGCAGGATCGAAGCTGAAGGCTTGCTTCTCTTTAAAGTAATTATATTGAAAGGCAGCTCCTGCTCCATGAGCCTCATGAACGCCGAATCGCATAGAGCGGAATAGACCTGCAAAATAAGTGACTAACATGCTATCGCGCTCAGCCTTTGGCAGCTGGCCTTTATCCATCAAAAATAGCATATTGTAAGCACCCATCACATCCGCTTTTCCTTCCTCTATCTTAGAGTAGGTCTCCTGGAGTTGCTCTGCGACAGTGGTATTTTTACCATCCTTGACTATAGAACCAGGGCCCAAACCATGGGACAACTCATGGAACAGTGTCTCGTTGAAAAAATATTTCTCCATCAACAAAGACTGCTGCTCTTCGGCAATAATCAGCTGGGAAATAGGTTTCATAACCGCATTGTACTTAGCGTTCAGCACATTTTTAAGCATCACCTTCTTGCTGCCTTTTACCTCGCGAACATATTCGTCGTTCGGTAAGTTAAAGGCAGTGGTTTGAACTGCAGGCTTATTGTCTCCGCCACCAGCGACCTGATCGACCACTGAGATAGGGGACTCAGACCCGCGCTGCAGGTTTTTATGCTGATCCGGTATCGGCAGGTTCAACTCCATCTGTTTGAGATACTTCTTGTATACATCGAGTTTTGCACTGTCCTGAGGGTTTCTGACGGTTATGAAAGCTTCATAAAACGTCTTATATCCGAACAATTTATCGGTATACGTTTCATAAGGACCGATGGCAACTTCAAGACTACCATCGAGATCCATCCATGCCATCTCAGAGTCCCGGTATTCGTCGTTAAGAAAAGCATCGGCACGTTTATTGAGGAAGGTTTTAAGGCTTTTATCTAACGTTAGTTCTGCGGCTTCGCGCATCAAGTCTGCCGATGCTTTCATCTCTTTAGCGTAATATTGGCTATAGGGGATGGCAATGAGTTTATCGCCCTGACGGCGAATGACGGTATAACCACTCTTGAAGTCAGCTTCGTCTTCCGGATGAAGCCTGATCCACTCATTAAACTCCTCTTTACTCATGTCAGTTGGGTAGACACCGGCACCATCGGGCCTCTTGATATCACCAAAGAAGTTTTTATCTCCCTCTAAGGTATCCCAGGGGCCATAGTGAAGATCATAGAGAGAAAGTATCAAATCTTTGTCTGCAAGAGATGAATCCAGGATTTGAGCACGTATTGAGGCATTATCTTCATAAGTCTGGCGCAGATACACCTCATCAAGAATATCGGCAACTTGTATTAACTTTATTAATACTTGTTTGTCGATGTCACTGAGCGCCGTAAGATCTGCTTTCATGTCAATGGTCACGAACCTATCTAACATCTCCTGATACACGTTATTTGCAACAGTCTGAGAGTTTTGAGAACTGTTCTGGGTATCAGTTTGAGCTTGGTTGAGACTATTTCCATCTGTTTGAGAGCAGCCAGCCAAGGCGGCTATCAATGCTAAGGATATTAAACTTGGTTTCATTTAGTGCTTCCCCATCTTTTTGTTTTTTTCGCGTATAAGTTACAGGTAAAGCCATGAATGATAAACCCTGGAAGAGACATACTTAGGTTTGAATACTGGCTACACCAATCAACATCAAAATTTCCGTCAGAACGAAAGCTCATCTTTCTCCGCTATATACAAGGCGTTCATTTTTGTTTAATTTGAATCAAAAAAGAGAAATTAAGATGATACAAACCTTAAGTCCCCAGAATTTCAGTGATGTTATCGAGCTTGGTAATCTCGTTCATGGTGAGGGATATTTGGACAGCCACTCTATCGAGTTACTTTATGGAAAAGGAATCAAATCCGGTATTAATGCCAATTTTGTTGCTTATCAGGATGGGGAGCTAATTGGCTTCAGGCTGACCTATGCACCGGGAAATTGGGAACCTGACCGTTGGTGTACGCCAGATGCCTGGGGGATTAAACCTGCTGAGGTGTGTTATTTTAAATGTAACACCGTAGGAGAAGACTCTCGGGGAAAGGGGATCGGTGGTCAACTTCTTAATGCTTCTATAGCGGCCGCTAAATTACAGGGCGCAAAAGCTGGTGTTAGTCATTTATGGAAACAAAGCCCAAATAATTCAGCCATTCGCTATTTTTCCAAGGCTGGCGGGGTGTTAATTAAAGAACACCCGGATAGGTGGAATAATACCAAAGAGCACCCCGATTATATCTGCGTATTATGTGGCACCGATTGTCATTGTACGGCCAGTGAAATGTTGCTAATTTTTAAGTAATAAAATTAGCTTATAAACGTCTATTTAAGTGATTTAATTAGTTCTTAAACAATTGACTGAACAGTGCTCTTTAGTGAGCAACAAAAGCCGACAGAGTTAACCATGACCACCAATACGACCTATGACCCTTTAATTGATACTTCCCCGGCTAACCTTGATTGGCCGGACTCCTATTGGGCCAGCACAGTCGATACCCCAAAGATTAACCCAAGGTTATCGGGCTACAAGCAAGCTGATGTTGTTATCATCGGCGCCGGATATACCGGACTGACCACTGCTTATTACCTTGCGAAAAGGTTTAATATTGATTGCTGTGTCTTAGAAGCGAACAGTGTAGGTTTTGGTGCCAGCGGTCGTAACGCGGGTTTTGTGTTGAAAGGTTCCGGCCGGCTGGGCTATGCGCAGATGGCTAAGCGCTGGGATCTCGACACTGCAAAGGGGATCTACAATGAATTTAGTCAGGCCGTGGACAGAGTCAGTGACCTGATAAGTTCTCATCATATAGAATGCGATCCCCAGGAGAAGGGCTACCTTAAGATTGCTCACAACATGAAGGCTCTTAAGTCACTTCAAAGCGCATCGAAATTTATTACTGATCACTTGGGAGGTGAAGCTGAATTTGTCTCACAAGAGAGGTTAACCCATGAGTTTATGGATCACCATCAAGCCTATGGCGCCCTGAGGTTAAATGATGGGTTTGGACTAAATCCGCTTAAACTTGCGCTGGGCTATAAGCAGATGGTTGAGAATCAAAATGTCACTATTTTTGAAAACTCCTGTGTTAAACAGTGGCTCGAGGAAAACGGGAAGCATAGGTTGATCACCGAACATGGTGAAATACAGGCCAACAGAGTCATCACCGCTGGTAATGCATACACTCCAAAGTTATTTAATCCTAAACTTGACGAAAAATTCCTGCCCATATTAAGTAATATCATTGCCACAGAGCCACTAAGTAATGAGGAGCTAAAGCTTGCTGGTCTTCATACAAGGCAAGTGACCATGGACACTCGTATTCTAAAATACTACTATCGTCTACTTCCCGATAACCGCTTGTTGTTAGGAGGGCGTGGAGCTATCTACGGTAAGGATGCCACTAACCCGGCATACGCCCGCCGCTTACGTTTTGCATTGGGCCAATGCTTTCCATCACTTGCAAATAAACCAATATCTCATAACTGGACAGGCTGGATAGCCGCTGCAATGGACGATATGCCCCATGTTTATATGCAGGGAGGCACCGGGTATAGTTTAGGTTATTGTGGCGCGGGAGTATCCTTCAGCGCACAAGCCGGCTTCAGACTGGCTCAGTCAATTGCAGGGGATGAGTTACCATCACTCCCACTTTATACTCAGCCTTTACCCCATTTCCCTATGCCGCAGTTACGTCGACTGGGGCAATGGGGCTATTACCATTATGGCTGGTTGAAAGATCGCTATTTCTAATTCTAATTTTCAAGTTATGCCTTAAATTAGTGCCCCTTACTAACCTTTGCTCTGTCGGTCATTTTTTCCATGATTTGATAACTTGAATTATCAAAAGGAGGAACTACCCATATTTTTTTCACTATATTGCCTACATCTCCCAACATAGGATTGGCAGCGACTTTCATAGAGGCTGGGACCATCGACAGTTCACTGGACAAACGAGATTGAACCTTTTTACCGATGAAATAATTTGCAAAGATTTCAGCGGCTTCTAATTTTTTACCTTCCACCCCTTTTACGAAATTTATGCTGTCAAACCAAGCCATATGCCCCTCTTTAAAGTCGATTAATTGCCAATGATCTCCTTTAACGTTTTGGGAATGTACCTCCGGCCCCCAGCTACTGACTATTAACAGTTCATCGTTAAAACCGGATGAGTTTAACCAGAAGCTTCTCGCTGCCTGGTAAAGCTTGTCTATTTTATATTGCAAAGTCCCGTCAGGCGCAGACATCTTAATTACAGTATTACGATCTTGTGATTTCAGTGACTCATAAAGATAAAATGGTGAATGTCCCATGCTCATCAATGCCAACCCCAGGTTGTACCACTCCTGGCCAATATTCAATGAGAACCTGTTGTTCCACTCATCCAGCCACAAATCGGCTACAGATGTGGGAATATCTGACTGCTTAACTTTATCTGTATTAATATAAAACCCATATATTCCTCCACCCCATGGTATATACAAAGGCTCACCGTCAGCGTTCATTCCCATATCCACACGAGTCAATTTGTTATAAAGATCTGCATAATTACTTAACCTGGGTGACTTAGGGTTGATGGCTTGCAAAAGCTTAGAGGTCTGCTCATTCTGCATCTTAATAAAATATAAGGTTAGAAATGTTATATCGCATTGTTTTGCTCGAATGAGATCGAACATCTGTTCAGCACTTTGGGCAAAAGGCACGACCAGCTCAACTTCATAGTTATAGCCTTGCTCGGCGAGAATGTAATTAACTTCGCGGATATCTTCGGCTGTCACATACCCCTCCCAGGCCAGTACCCTTAAAGCTTGTTTAACTTCAACCGCTTGTATTTGGTTTGTTGCGAAACATGATATTGAAAACAGCAAGGCCACGACCAGGATGGACCACTGAGCACTAAACTTTAATCTCATAGGGATTCCTCGTGATAATGCTTCTTAAACCATTCGTTACATGGCAGCGTTATTACAAATGGCAACAATATTAAAAATAAGTCCACACTAAGTTTAGTACAGCTTTTAACAGTGCAAGATTTTGATCGAAATAGTGCTAAATATGCGCACCCTTGCTATCCTTAACGACTGGTCTATGGGGGTACAGATGAAATCAAAATTAGATAAGATGCTTTCCAGTCATGACAAACTGGTTCACTCGGAAGGTGTGAAGATAGTTTCTCATACACAGAGAGATGTTGAAGAGTGGGTACAACATACAGTCATGATTGAAGGTTGCGATGCCCCATTCAAATTCAGAAGGCCAAAAAAATTCAGATGCTTGAAGGGTAACAGAGTCAATATGACCTATTATGCTGAAACAGAAAAAGTTGCAGGCTTTGATATTGAAGTCATGAAAGTCGTACGTATTAAACGCTTTTAATATCAGAAAATATAACTTCTTACTATTCAGTTGGAATTCAGGATACTAGGCGTAAACTTAATGCCTACACTCTAGTGGTGACACAATTTTCTTCAGGGCACCAAATAATCTGGTAAGGGTACTATGAAAAAGTTTCTATTGTTTATTGGCTTGATAACATTTCAAGCTTCAGCTTTCGCCAACATAGTCGTAGATAAGACGGGTGTAGATGAGAAAGATTATATTTTTGATCTACACGAATGTACTGAGCTCTCCCAACAGGCTCAAAAAAAGGAGACACAGGGAGGAGCAATTTCCGGTACAGCAAAGGGAGCTGCAGTTGGAGCGGCAGCGGGCGCAATATCGGGTGGCTCAGGGACTGACGGTGCTAAGACTGGTGCAGCGGTGGGTCTGGTGGGGGGAGTGCTTGGTAAGAGTCGCTCAAAAAGACAAAATGCAGCCAGCCATGAACAGGAAAAACAAACGATAATTAAGAACTGCATGACTAACCGGGGTTATGTTGTATTAAATTAAAGCATAGATAAGCTGGCAATGAATAACAAAAGGTTATTCATTGCCTCCAAAGATGAAAAAGATAGACGAACAAGAGTAGGGCACTCCACTCGTTTGAAAACTACAGCCTGCTAACCATCCTGACTACCCATTTGGGATTGAATATAGTTATGGATACCAACCTTATCAATTAAGCCTAACTGTTGTTCTAGCCAATAAATATGGTCCATTTCGGTATCTTCTAGTAAGTCTTCTAATATTTCTCGACTAACATAGTCTTTTTCAGTTTCACAGATAGCGATTATCTTAGTTAAGCTTGCGGCAACGACTCTTTCTGCTTCGAGATCATTTTCATGCATCTGTTGCACATTGTTGCCAACGTTAATCGCTTTCCTGGAAGCGGTATCCGGCGTTCCTTCAAGGAATAATATTCGCTCAATTAATCTTTTTGCGTGACCGAGTTCCTCTTCGTATTCATGGGACAGCCTGTCGTGGAGTTTGTTGATCCCCCAGTCTTCGTACATCTTGGAATGAGCAAGATATTGATCCATTGAGGTTAACTCTAAAGTCAATTGTTGATTAAGGTGGTCAATAACCTTCTGATTGCCTTGCATGTTAATCCTCCATCATAGATTGTAGATAATTCTGTACACCGGTTGTATTGATCAGGTATTCCTGAGACTCAATCCAATCCAGATGCTCTTCTTCATCTTCTAATATTTTATCCAGTAGTTCACGACTGACATAATCCTGTTCTTGCTCACATAAGTAGATTGCACTACGTAATTCAGCAATTTGTTCTTCTTGTAGAATCTTGTCACATTCGATCATCTCTTCGGTATGCTCACCAATGCGTAACTTATTAAGTTGTTGTAGATTAGGAAGGGCCTCAAGAAATAGGATCCTTTCAATCAGGGAGTCGGCTTGTTTCATATCTAATATAGATTTTTTATACTCCTTTTCGTCGAGCTCCTCTAATCCCCAATTTTTGTACATTCGAGCATGTAAAAAATATTGATTAATCGAAGTCAGTTCAAGCATCAGTATTTGGTTTAGCACACTGGTTACCTTCGTCTTACCTTTCATTGAACACGTCCTTTTATTGATCTATATCAATTAATGCTAGACAATTTAGCTACTGATGCTAGAACTAATTCTTATGCTTGGAGTAAAGACTGCGACAAAGACAATAAGCAAATCAAAAGGATAATCATTCCCATTGTGAGGGAGGAGGGAAAACTAAGGTATTGAGGGTGATTTACTCGAGTATTGACGAATTTAAGAGGCGTCTCACCATCATATCTTACACTTTTGTCAGAAATGCTGATAAATGAAGCGGGAAATAGAGCACAATCACAATTGATTAGAGGCACCTTTCAAGATTAAGTCTAAACTTTCACTATAAGCCATTGATGAAACATTTTTTGCACTTGAGTCACTAGAATAATACCGCTTCTGAAGGAGGGAGATAACAAACAAATGACCATCAACGTTTGCCGTTATATTTTTATTTCCATCCTTATGACTATTCATCAAGCCAATGCCAACGAGTTTGACAAAACATCAGAGGCCAGGGCAATGGAAGGTAATACAATCATTGTCGCAAATTCAAAAGCATGGAAGCCTTTTTCCTATGTTGACGACTCTGGAAACCCACAGGGTTTACTTGTTGATATTTGGGAAGAATACGCCAGAGTAAATAATATAAATATTAGGTTTATGCTGACAGATTGGAATGAATCGATTGAACTCGTTCGCAGCGGTAAGGCAGATGTGCATGCTGGATTACTGTGGTCAGAAGCCAGAGAGGTATATTTTGACTTTCTCGACGGAGTCGTTGAAATTGATACACAACTTTTTTTCTCGGCCGACACCCTTGGAACAGATGTGGAGCAGTTTCTTCAATCTGGTGAACTTGGTGTCGTTGCGGGCGGATACGAAGAAAGTTATATGAGAGAAAACTATCCAAATATTAAATTGATCTCATATGCAAATAATGAAGTAATGTTAAACGGTGCGTTTTCCGGCGAACTCAATGCATTTGTTGCCGATTTTCAAGTGGCAAACTTCTATCTGTATACCTCATCTCAACCAAGCTCATTCTCGCCCGTTAAACACCTCTACAGCGCTCAAATAAAACCTGCAGTAAAGGCTGGTGCGCATAAGCTAAGAATTCAACTTGAGACGGGTATGAACAATATCTCTGAGATGGATCTGCAGCGAATTGAACGAAAATGGCTTCACGTTGAAACGGTTTATCCTAAGTATCTATTTCAATTCGTATTTTCTCTATTGTTAGGTTTTTCTCTTCTCTACATCCTGCAACTTCGTAAAACCGTTTCTTCCCGAACCGCTGAGCTGAGAAAAGTTAACCTGGAATTGCAACACCTGGCTTCAATAGACTCTCTAACTGGCATCTATAACAGACGTTTTTTCATAAAGAGTTTGAAAGAAGCGTGCCTTACGATGAACGAAGAGACCAGCCTCACTCTGCTCCTATTTGATATCGATAAGTTTAAAGCAATTAACGACAATTTTGGTCATGTAGTTGGTGACTATATCATTAAGCAAATTGCCAATGTTGTGGCCAATGAAATTCCGGAAGATGCTGTTTTTGCCAGAATTGGGGGGGAGGAGTTCTGTATTTATCTACACAATTTAACAGTTCAACAGGCCAATGCCTTATCAAAAAAAGTACAAGCTAGTGTATCTGCGGCTGAGTTTGAAAAAGATTTGGTTAGTCACAATGTCAGTGTCAGTCTAGGGAGCGTGTTCTGTACCACTGAGAATGTGGACCATCAGTACCTTATAAACCAAGCAGATCATTTGATGTATATTGCCAAGTCTTTAGGAAGGGACGGTTACCAATTCAAAACGGTATAACTACGAGTTTGTCAGATACAAAAAAGCCAACCACTTAGGTTGGCTTTTACACTCTATGAAAACGAAATTACTTCGCAGTCATCAAGGCTACAGCATTATCTAACATGCGGTTACTGAAACCCCATTCGTTATCATACCAAGACATCACTTTAACCAAGCGACCTTTAACACGAGTCTGAGTTGCATCAAAGTTTGATGAGAACGGATTGTGGTTGAAATCGATAGAAACCAATGGCTCGATATTAACCGCTAACACTTCGCTCATTGGCGCAGATGATGCAGCTTTTTCGATTATCGCGTTCACTTCTTCAACAGTAGTATCGCGAGATGCAATAAATGACAGATCGACAAGTGAAACGTTTACCGTAGGTACACGTACAGCTAAACCATCAAACTTACCGGCAAGTTCAGGTACCACAAGACCGACTGCTGCAGCTGCACCAGTTTGTGTTGGGATCATTGACATCGCAGCAGCACGAGCACGGCGTAGATCAGTATGGTATACATCTGATAAACGTTGATCGTTCGTGTAAGCATGAATAGTAGTCATCAGACCCGATTCAATACCAATAGCATCATTTAACGGCTTAGCTACTGGCGCCAAGCAGTTAGTAGTACAAGAAGCATTAGACACAACTGTCATATCGGCTGTGATTTCATCGTTGTTTACGCCGTAAACAACGGTAGCATCGACGTTCTTGCCTGGTGCAGAGATAAGTACTTTCTTAGCGCCAGCATCTAAGTGAGGCTGAACAGCTTCTTTAGATGTGAACATACCTGTACATTCAAATACTACGTCAACATTAAGGTCTGCCCAAGGAAGTTTACCCGGATCTCTTTCAGAGAAGGTCAGGATCTTGTCTTGGTTAACGTAGATTGCTTCATCATCATTTTCAACTTTTGCATTGAAACGACCATGAACTGAATCATACTTGGTTAAATGAGCGTTAATAGACGCATCACCTAGATCGTTAATAGCAACAATCTGGATTGGGTAATCTTTTTCACTTTCATAAAGTGCACGTAAAACATTTCGTCCAATACGGCCATAGCCGTTAATAGCAACGCGGATAGACATCTCATATCCCTCAGGTAAGTTTAAAAATAATTTCTGGTAGTAAAATTACCAAACTGACAGCCACCGTCAAGCAATATCCCTGATTTAGGCCGTTTATCATTAACATTTTCGGTATTTCTTTTACAATGATCATGCTTTTTACAAATAATGACACTTTTGGTGCAAAAATATTCGTTATGGCAAACATCTTGCCGAGCTTAAAATTGACTTAACTCATTGAGTGCCGTCACCTATCTATAGGTCAGTTCTTAATCAACACCATAATTTTAGAAATTTTCAAAACAGATACAGTAATGAAAATATAGACCAGGTTAATACCAATTCAACTAATGCTCTTATAAGCTGCAAATTTTTTGACCATTTCATTTCATGAGAGTGCCACAGCCCATAAAACATCTTGACTAGTAAATACTATAGATCAAAGTGCAGACTTATCTCTCATAAACATTATTCTGAATGAGCTGGTTTTGAAATCCCCTGATTCCAGTTCATCGACTAGGTCATCAGCTTGCTCATCTAGTATGGATTTTATCGCTTCATCATTATTGATTAGGCTCAGCATTTTTTGCTCAGATACCTTATGTTCAGTCATTAAGACATTCGCTCTGGAGAGGAGATAGGTGAGTTCGAGATCATTGGTTTTTTGGTAAGTATTAGCTAAACCTAGCAGCCAATCCGGGTTAAAGTTATCTTCATTACTCAGATCAAAAACATGTAGATAAACTTGTTGGGCCTTTTTAGCATCAAATTTTTGATAGTAAGAAGCTATTCTTGCCAACAACTCAATGTCATCCACCTGCTGCTTTTTTTCAGCGTTTAAGACGATAGCTTGGGCTTTTTCATCATTAAATCGTGTCCAGTGATAATAGGCAAGATAGAGGTCAGTACTGTCTTTAGTCGTTTCCTGTAATTGAGCTAAACTCTGTGCACTCAAACCGTAGGCTCTTACTCTGTCATTAGTGCGTTCCGGATGAAGGATGTGCTGCACACCGGCAGCCAGTTCTATACATTTACTGTAATTTTCTAAGTTGATGAGAAGGTGATATAGCTGCTCACCAGTAGGTGAAGGAGTTTGCTTAAGCGTGTATCTTTTATTAATAAGGTCTGCTTTTTCATATCGGCACCAACTATCTTTGTGTAAATCACTACAAAGTTCAGGATTATTTTTACAGATCGTGCCTGTATTCACATCATTATCACAGCCAAAAAGGCCTGAAATTGCGACAAAGCTAATAAATGATGTAAATATTACGAGATTTCTTCTCAAAATAGGCTCCACAGCAACTTTTTTGCTAATAAAATTACAACCTTACAAAGAATATCTTACTGGCCTGAATGGCGACTTTTCATTACAATAGCGCCGACCAAAAGGGATTTTATCCCTACCAATAATTAGAGTATTGGTCTTTTCTTTTTGTTACTCAATCATTTCTGCAAAAAAAAGCAGAATAGTGAGATAAAGGATCTGTTAATGAGCGCTGATAAACACCTACAAAGCTGGCAAGAACGTTTCGAAATGGCAGAGGCTATGCAACCTTTGCTCGGTAAATTATATCGTAATCAAGGTGTCGAAGTCGTTCTATACGGTAAGCCACTACTCAATGCATCGACGATAGAGATCATCAAGTCACACCGTTTGGTGCGTCGTCATGTCGGACATAAGCTTAGATTGCGTGAAAGTTTTCCATTTGTAGAAGCACTAAGTAAGTTAGCGGTTAAACAATGTAAAGTTGATATCGGTAAGCTTGCTATCAAATATTGGCGCGAAAATGATACCGTCGATGGTATTGAAGCGTATATGAGTCGTGAACTTGCTGACGGAATTGACCATGAGGATAATGAAAAAGCAAGAGACGTCGTACTCTATGGTTTCGGACGTATCGGACGCCTGCTCGCCAGACTGCTAATCGAAAGAACCGGCGTAAGCAATAAGCTCAGATTACGTGCGATTGTTCTTCGAGGCGGCCGGAAAGGGGATCTTGAAAAGCGCGCCAGTTTACTGAGAAGAGACTCGGTTCACGGCCCATTCAACGGCTCTGTAGAAGTTGACGAAGAAAACAATGCAATTATCGCCAACGGAACCTACATCCAGGTGATATACGCTAACTCTCCTGATGAAGTCGATTACACCGAATTTGGTATCGAAGATGCATTAGTTGTCGATAATACCGGGATCTGGAAGGATGAAGACGGTTTAGGTCTTCACTTAAGATCTAAAGGAGCTTCAAAAGTACTATTAACTGCACCTGCTAAAGGTGGTATCAAGAACGTCGTTTATGGTGTAAACGAATCAGATATCCTCGATGAGGACAGAATTGTCTCTGCAGCGAGTTGTACAACAAACGCTATTACACCCGTTTTAAAAGCAATGAATGATAAATATGGCATCACCAATGGCCATGTTGAAACTATTCACTCTTATACTAACGATCAAAACTTGATTGATAATTACCATAAAGCCGACCGTCGTGGACGTAGCGCTCCATTGAACATGGTGATCACTGAAACTGGCGCTGCAAAAGCAGTAGCAAAAGCATTACCAGTTTTAGCCGGCAAGTTGACCGGTAACGCAATCCGTGTTCCAACACCGAATGTATCGATGGCTATCATCACGCTGAATCTGGACAGTGCTACAAACAGTAAAGATGACGTCAATCAGTATTTACGTGACATGTCACTTCACTCTGAGTTGCAAAACCAGATCGATTTTACCGAATCTACTGAGATAGTATCTTGTGATCTGGTCGGTTCTCGTTATGCCGGCGTAGTTGATTCACACGCAACCATTGCTGAAGGAAACCGTGCGATTCTTTATGTTTGGTACGATAATGAATTTGGTTATAGCTGTCAGGTTGTCGGAGTTATGCAGAAGATGCTTGGCCTGAACTGTCAGTCGCTACCTCATGGCTAGCCTCTAATCGTTAATCGTTAATCGTTAATCGAGTATGCCTAACTAAAAAGCCTCATTGATTGAGGCTTTTTGTTTTATGCCTACTTTTTAGTTTTACTTTTTGACCAAGGGAAGTCGATGAGAGATGATCTATGATCTTCGACTGAGTCAAAAAATACTCAACACTTCACAGTAAGGCTAATTTTACAACACTCAGATCAAAAACAGCTTTTTATCCGCTTTTGATTATTGACTCTACCCACCAAATCGGTAGAATGCCATTCCGCAGTCAGGGGAAAGCAGCAATGCAAATTTACTGACAGAAAGATAATTTGAAATGCGACATTAGCTCAGTTGGTAGAGCGATACCTTGCCAAGGTATAGGTCATCGGTTCGAACCCGATATGTCGCTCCAAATTTTCTGATAGAAAAAGCGACATTAGCTCAGTTGACTCTTTGTTTAAATCAACTGCGCGATACCTAGTTATAGGATGTCGATAATTTGTTTCGAACCCACTCTTTATTGGTGAGAGTTCGCTCCAATTCTCTTATTGAGAATTACGAAAATAAAATATGGCGCGATGGCAGAATGGCTATGCTGCGGATTGCAAATCCGTCGATCTCGGTTCGACTCCGGGTCGCGCCTCCATATTCGATTATGATGAGTTTGCTTTGAATAAGAGCAAGCAGTATTAACTACCGATAATACGCATCATCAGAATCAACGAGTTTGCCCGAGTGGTGGAATCGGTAGACACAAGGGATTTAAAATCCCTCGCTGAATAAGCGTGCCGGTTCAAGTCCGGCCTCGGGTACCATCATTCTCATAGAGAGTGAGCAATAGGCCTCAACTAAAGTTGGGGCTTTTTTGTATCTGCTGAACGATGAAGGTGGCGATATGGATTTAAAATCCCTCGCGCTGTTGAAATACACGTGCCTATGCAAGTCCGGCCTCGGGTACCATCATTCAAGCCCTGACTTATTGTCAGGGCTTTTTTGTATGCGCAGAATGATGAAGGTGGCGATATGGATTTAAAATCCCTCGCGCTGTTGAAATACACATGCCTATCCAAATCCAGCTTCGAGTACCATCATTCTCATAGAGATAAACAGTAGCCCTGACTCATGTCAGGGATTTTTGTATGTTCAAAATAAATGAAATTTCTATCGCGGTTTATTAACCATGTCCCAGTTCTCAAGTGGGGTTTGAATTAAGGTATTAATAGAATTTGAATCGATATACGTGCGATTAGCTAATAAAATCGGTTTAATACTTACCACACCTTGTGTAGTCATAGTACCCGAACAGTAGATGTCGCTTGCCTAGTTAGTACTTAAGGATTCATTTTGGACTTGATTGATAAAAAAAATATACTCAATAATGTCAAGTACCTTCTCAAAGATATCGAAGGCGAACTGCACTTTCGCTCCCCCCATTCTTCTAAAATTAAGAAAATCAGAGATATGGTGGAGTGGCTAGAGTGTGGCAATCCTGTAGGATGCTTTAAGCAATTTTACGGTAAGGAGAAGGAAAAACGAACCTCAGTGCCATGTACCTTTTTATGAGCCTTTAATTTACCCATTAAAGAGTAATGCCCTTGTGCTAGTTCTTGATAATTACAAGCCACTTTTTTCTTTTTACTAAATACATATTTTTTGTGAGATAACTGATGAACAAGTGGTTTCTTATCATTTTTGCTATGCTGTTTACCGGTCTGACTACACCAGTGGCTTCTTCGGAGAAACAAATTTTACGCCATATTGAAGCCCTGAGTCGCGATCACTACTATGTTCACATTGATGATCCTCAAATACCTTTCCAGGCTCGGAGTATCGTCGGCGGCGAACACGAAAATGAGTACCGTATTCTTGGATTTCAAGGCGATAAATATATCATTTATATAGAGTCAATAGAGGGCGAGGCTGGTTATTCACTGCGAGGAGCCGGCTACGAACGCCAAAGAGGGGAACTTGGTGACATTGTGACAGTGACGGATCTTCACACTTGGGTTAGCATTGGAGTATCCGCGCACCCTTATGCAGAATATGTTTTGACGGTAAAGAAAAATGAGTAGTGAATTATCAGAAGAAAAGACAATTCAAGATGAGATAGAGGCCTTGCTCGATTTATTGCCAACTCTCAATACTGAACTACGCTTTGCTGGCTGTGACGACAACGCACTGATATTAAATCGTATTAAGCAGGCATGTAGTGAACTTAAACGAATACAAGAGGTATAAGAAAACATGTCAGACATCTTTGCGTGCGATATCATCAACCCCGTATCGGTATTGAAGCAATATCAGTTTATTGAGCCGGTCTATCATTCGGATGGAATGGGACATGTTCAAGAACAAATATTAGTAAGTGACCAGCCATGTTCGCTAGAGGGGCTACTAGAAAGAATAGAAGAACAAGGTGACTGGGACAGCTGTTTGGTGATGTTTGAAGATCAGCCAAAGATTTGGTTACTGAGTTTTAGCGATAAACTGGAAAATATTGCTGACTACCATACTAAGTGCAACATGAAGATTTTGAGCCTACTGACGGAAAGAAGTGACATTATTGCATTGTTGCAAGATGCAGATAGATGGTTCTGGGATGACTCAAATAGAAAAATGATAACTCCGCTGTTAAAAGAAATAGAAGAACTCCTAGACCATCAATATTCTGATGATTTAGAAAAAGAAATTGATGTCTCAATACTCACCAGGATTAAAATCAATTTAGAAAAATTATATAAGCCCTATATCGGTTGATGTTGTCTACGTTTAATACACTCGAAGCATAAACCTTAGTGTTATGTAAAATTAGAGTGATGCTTCATTATCTGTTCAATATACAAACGTTGTGCAGGGAAATTAAACGGCCGCGAGCGGATTTCAACCAGTTGATTAAAAGAGACAAAACTTCCTGTTGACTCATCAGAGAAATCCGTTAAAGTAGCCACACTTTCTTAGAGCAGCAATATTTATCAGGCTTTAAGTGAGTTTAAAAGTTTGATGTGCGACATTAGCTCAGTTGGTAGAGCGATACCTTGCCAAGGTATAGGTCATCGGTTCGAACCCGATATGTCGCTCCAAATTTTTGATAAAAGATGCGGCATTAGCTCAGTTTTTCGATAGAGCAATACCATTTTTTGCCAAGGTATAGCTTCTTGTTAAAACAAGAGCCGGTTCGAACCCACTCTTTATTGGTGAGAGTTCGCTCCAATTCTCTTGTTGAGAATTACAAAAATAAAATATGGCGCGATGGCAGAATGGCTATGCTGCGGATTGCAAATCCGTCGATCTCGGTTCGACTCCGGGTCGCGCCTCCATATTCGATTATGATGAGTTTGCTTTCAATGAGAGCAAGCAGTATTAACTACCGATAATACGAATCATCAGAATCAACGAGTTTGCCCGAGTGGTGGAATCGGTAGACACAAGGGATTTAAAATCCCTCGCTGAATAAGCGTGCCGGTTCAAGTCCGGCCTCGGGTACCATCATTCTTGAATAGAATGAGCATTCAAGCCTCAACGAAAGTTGGGGCTTTTTTTGTATCTGCTGAACGATGAAGGTGAGGGTATGGATTCCCCTCCATCGTGCCGTTGAAATACACGGCCGGTTCACTCTACTACGAGATGGGCGTCGGGTACCATCATTCTCTTGGATATGAACAACAGGCCCTGGCGCTGTTGCTATAATTCTCTTTGTTATTAAGGGTGAATGCCTATCTAAGCGTTGGCAGAGTTAGCATCAAGGTCATATCAAATCAGAGAACGAACTCATTTTTATGGGATTTTCACATTCATCATTATTACCGGACATTTATTGAAGAATTATCAAATAAAATTGGTTTATTTATCGGTTAACCCAGTTTATAACTATTTTTTATCGTATTACAAAAACTCACTATCGAATGTTAACTGACAATGGTATAAATAGACCCGAAACCTACCTACATTCAAATATTTTAGGAACGCCATCATGATATTTACCCAGGTTGAACTTGCTCCTGCAGATCCAATTTTAGGCTTAACAGATGCATTTAAGGCCGATACCAGAACAGAAAAAGTGAACCTTGGGGTAGGCATTTATAAAGACGAGTCAGGATCAACGCCTATTCTGAAATCAGTAAAACTGGCAGAACAGAAATTACTGGCAACGGAAAACAGTAAAAGCTATCTGGGTATTGAAGGCGTTCAGGCTTATAACCGTGTCGTTCAAGAGCTACTGTTTGGTGCCGATCATAGTGTCGTAAAAAATAAGCGCGCTCTAACGGCTCAGGCACCCGGTGGAACCGGTTCTTTAAGGGTCGCTGCAGAGTTTCTCGTACGCAATACCGAATCTAAAACCATTTGGGTGAGTAACCCAACTTGGGCAAATCATCAAAATATCTTCAAATCAGCTTCTCTGGGCATTGAGCAATACCGTTACTACAATGCCCAGACACATGATAAAGACTTCGATGCCATGCTTGCCGACTTGTCACAAGCTAAAGCCGGAGATCTTGTCCTGCTGCATGGCTGTTGTCATAACCCAACGGGTATCGACTTAAACGAGAGTGAATGGCAGGCCATTGCCGATTTGTGTCTAAAGCAAGCTCTGGTGCCTCTATTTGATTTCGCCTATCAAGGTTTTGGTGTCGGCGTTAATGAAGATGCACAAGGCTTAAGAATAGTGGCAGATACTGTGCCTGAGCTTTTGATTGCCAATTCATTTTCGAAAAACTTTGGTCTTTATAATGAGCGTATTGGTGCTGTGACCTTAGTGGCCGACTCCGAAACTACTGTGGCTAAGGCATTCAGCCAGGTAAAGAGTACCATCCGAGGTAATTACTCAAATCCGCCAGCTCATGGCGCCTTGATAGTCAGCACAATTCTTGCCGATGAAGGATTAAGTTCATTGTGGGAGTCTGAGCTGAAAGAGATGCGTGAGCGAATTGCAAAAATGCGTACACTATTTGTCGAAACACTTAAAGCTGAAGGTGTTACCCAAGACTTCAGCTTCATCTCAAGACAAAATGGCATGTTCAGCTTCTCGGGCTTAACCAAAGAGCAGGTAGCGGAGCTAAAAGAGCTACATGCAGTGTATATCGTAGGTTCAGGACGGATCAGTGTTGCCGGTATGACTCGAACCAATATGCCGGTGATCTGTAAAGCCATCGCTAAGGTACTTAGCTAGAGCGATTTTAGCAGTGCGAAACAAGTCTTAGATAATAGAAAGGACAGCATTGGCTGTCCTTTTTGTTATTTAACGAAAGAGCTGATTAAGTTATTTGATTAACTATTTTCTGGCAGTATCGGTCAGCATACTTGAAATAGCATCGATCAAAGCTGTTCTGTCATGTAGACCTGGATGATGCCTGCTGACGAGCGGGCGGTAAGATATCTTCCCATCTTGATAACTTCGCTCAGAGTGACAAAGCACCTTATCAATAACCTTCACTCCCAGCACCTGATGACACCAATCTATTCGCTGTTCTAATGAGAAGTCAGCGGAGGGAGAGGGCTCACGAGTTAAATTATCTATCAGAATCACTTCTGCATTTGAATTAGAAAGCGCCGATGCAAATTTAGGCAACAACAAGGGCGGCATAATACTGGTCAAGAAGCTTCCTGGGCCAAGTATGACCAGATCGGCCTTAGAAACCGCTTCACATGCCTCACATGTCGCAGTAACCATAGGCTCCAATGATAAGGCCATAGGATGTTCATCCATTTTATCGACATTGGTCTCACCAAAAATCTTGTTTCCGCATGCCTCTATAGCGACCAGATGTGTCGGCTCTTCTGACATAGGGATCACACGAGTTTCAATTTTGAGTAATTGCCGAATAAGGTTTACTGCTTCTAGAGGTCTGACACAGAGCTGGTCCAGGGCTAGGAGTATAAGGTTTCCCAAATTATGACCAGCCAAGTCACTTTCACCATCGAAACGATATTCAAATAACAAGGTACCGATAGAAGGGTGGTTGGCGAGTTGAGACAGGCAATTTCTCAGGTCTCCCCAGGCGATACAGTCTTGTTCTTGTCTCAGACGCCCCGTAGAACCGCCGTTGTCTGTAGTAGCAACGACACCGGTAAGTTTAGGCCCAAGAAATGACAGTGAAGACAGGACTCGTCCTAAGCCGTGTCCTCCACCTATAGCGACAACACTTTCGTATTGATTTAACACATTATTTTGCATCCGGGTTTTTCCTTCCTGAATACCCTAGAGATATTTGATATAAAACGAATTGGATTATAACGCAAAACACTGTTTTGATGTGTAGTTTAGTTCAATATGGCATATAATCCGTTTCAGTTTTCTACTACAGAGATAAAAATGAAGACAGGAAGAGTTGGAAAATTAACCGTGGCTGTTAGCCTAGTCTTTATTTCGGTCATTGTATTAAAGGTGGTTTTCGTAGACATCGATGACGATAAAGAACAGCAAGTCGGCTCATTAGTCGAAAATAAACAAGCGCTTAGTCTCATCCCTGACTTTTCTGCTATCTCTAATATTGCCGAAAAAAAGCAAGCTTTTTTCGATTACTTAAGACCTTCGATTCGACTTCAAAATGGCATCATCAAAGATGAGCGTAATTTTTTACAACGGTCTAAACAACATCTTGAAGATGGCTTGTTACTCACAGATGCAGAGCTATATCGCATCGAAAAGATAGCAAATAAATATCAATATTCGTCCAGAAGTATAAACACAAGCACGCTGGACAAATTGTTAGTCAGAACCGACACCATTCCGGAGTCAATGGTTCTGATCCAGGCCGCCAACGAAACGGGCTGGGGGAGTTCTCGCTTCGCCAAAGAGGGTCTTAACTTCTTTGGACAGTGGTGTTTTAGAAAGGGATGTGGACTGGTTCCTCAGTCAAGAACAGCGGGGATGTCACATGAAGTTGCGGTATTTGATTCAGTTGAAGCTTCAGTCGCCTCTTACATGAGAAACCTGAACTCCAATGCCGCATATTCATTATTGCGCTCCATAAGAGCCGATCTGAGGGCTCAGAATAAGCAACCTCAGGCAAGTGAATTAGTTTGGGGCTTGGTAAACTATTCAGAACGTCAGGAAGCTTATATCGATGAGCTCCTGGAAATGTTACGTCAAAATAAACAGTACTTGGTGGAGAATCATGAAGAAAGGCCTTCTGTTTAGTTGTTTAATACTCGCTTGTTCAACAGTTCAATCCGCACCTATCTCTCTGGAGTATCAGGGTTTTTACCAAAGACTAAAGCAAGTTAATAAGGGGCACTATCCTTTAGTTGAGGTCGCATTTTCGGTACCTATGGCAGGACCCTGTATCGTAAAGAGTGGAACCTTGACTACAGAAAAAGAGTCTTTTCCTCTCACTATTACCAAAAGGCAAAGGATATTCCTGCCCTATGACGACAAGCTAAAGTCAGATCGTGCCCTGATAAATCTCGATATCGATGGTGACAGCAGTAAATGCACTATCGCAATGCAGGTCAGGGCGAAACAGACAAAAGTGGAATATTTACAAGCTGAAGTTGTGCAGATACAAACCGAGATGGACGAGCTGCTCAACGATATGCAAGGGTTTCCCATGCGTTATTTTAGCTCAAACATTGCCGGATTAAACTTTGAGTTTGAGCCAGGTAGTAAGATACGTGTAACGATTGATGGTGTAGAGCAGATAGTCACAGGTCTACTGAGATTACCCCGTGAAAAAATTGCTACGCTAAGCAACATAGAGTTTGAAACTAAACCTTTAGTTATCAGCCCCTGGACCAATGGTTAAAGCCTATATCAGTTGAATTAAACAAAAGCCCGGCATTAGCCGGGCTTTTTTATATTTGAACTATTATATCTGAACTTTTAAAACTTCTTCGAAGGCGGACCTAAGGAGTATAAGTACTCACGATGTCGATTTTATTTTCGCTGTGACTCTTGGCTGCAGCATCGAGATCGATATGACCGTTGTTAGCGACATCGACAAAATCGAATGCCGGCAGGTCTGATTCGGCCACATCACCTTTAAGCGGCGCATCGGCATCTCTTTGCAGAGAGACAAAGTCAAATTGCTCGCGGTCGACGCCCTGTGAAGGAGAGGTATTCTGCATCGCAGTGAAGATAGATTCTATTCGGCCGGGATGATGCTCGTCCCAGAGGTTAAGCATATCTTTAACTTCTGCACGCTTAAGGTTTTCCTGTGAACCACAAAGGTTACAGGGAATGATGGGGAAAGACTTAAGCTCAGCGTATTCGGCAATATCTTTCTCACGAGAATAAGCCAACGGACGGATAACCACGTTCGCACCATCATCGGATAACAATTTCGGCGGCATAGCCTTCTGCTTACCGGCAAAAAACATATTCAAGAACAGAGTCTCAATGATGTCGTCTCTGTGATGGCCTAAAGCGATTTTAGTCGCACCAATTTTTTGTGCGAAACCGTATAAGGTACCGCGACGTAATCGAGAGCATAGCGAGCAGGTTTTTTGTCCTTCAGGGATCTTCTCTCTGACGACTGAGTAGGTGTCTTTTTCGAGAATATGGTAGGGCACATTGAGTGTGTCCAGATATGCCGGCAACACCTCTTCGGGAAACCCGGGTTGTTTCTGATCCAGATTGACGGCCACAATCTCAAACTTAATTGGCGCACGCTGTTGAAGGTTGAGCAGGATATCAAGCATCGCATAGCTATCTTTTCCGCCGGAAAGGCAGCACATGACCCGATCACCTTCCTCAATCATATTGTAATCGCCAATCGCTTTACCTACTTCACTACGCAACTTACGCTGAAGTTTGTTCATTCGAGAGGTTTGTAGTTTGGAAAGATCTTCAGACATAAAAAACGCGCCTAGTACACTTGAATTCTGGGCGCGTAGTATATATTAAAACTTAATATGAAAAAAGAACCGAAAAGGTTAACTCTCTTCAAGCGGTGAATGGTAGCCATCGGGTTTAATGGCCAGCAGATCACAGTTAATACTATCGATGACATGTTCAGCAGTATTGCCTATGAGTGCGGCAGAGAAGCCGGTACGACCAACGGTACCTAAGATCACCAGTTCAGCGTCCAGGTGCATGGCCAAGTCCGGGATCACATCCTCAGGTAACCCTTCTTTAACATGACAAAAATCAGTAGAGATCCCAAAGGTATTTGCCAGAGAACCAACTCGCTGCTCATGCTGCATACGAATAGTCTCGCTATAGGTATGCGCATCGAAGTCCGGAAGCTCAATGGCCAGATTAACCGGTGTTCCCGGATAACCATTAACCAAGTGCACCTGGGCATCAAACTTTTGAGCTAAGCCTTGTGCATGTTCTATGATCTTGCCATTTAACGACTGGTGGTCATCATCTTCGGAGCCAACATTAACGGCACAGAGAATTTTTCCTGCGACAGGCCAGTCATGCTCTTTAACCAATAAGACTGGAACGGGAGCTTTACGCATAAGATGCCAATCTGTTGGAGTAAAGATAACAGACTTGAGTTTGTCATGTTCATGGGTACCCTTGACGATGAGATCATACTCGCCAGCGATGGCATGCTGGATAATGCTCTCGAAGGGACGGTTATGCCAAATGACCTCAGTTTCAATCACTGAGTCAGTTTTAGAATAGGCTTCGACTAAATCTTCTATCCATGCTTTGCGCTGGGCAATGACACCTTGTCTCATCGCTTCACGTTCATGACCCGAGAGTATTGAAGTCATCTCATAGGAGAAATCAAAAATTGATAGAAATACGGTTATAGCGGCCTGATTTTTTGACGCGAGTTCAACGGCTCGAGCAAGTGCGGGTTGCTTATCGCTGGTCGGATCCACGACAACTAAGAGCTTTTTATAGTCCTTCATAATCATTCCTCTTTCTCATACGTTAACTTAATAATGAGCTACAGAGGGCAAAATACATTGTTTCAGATCAATATTGCCCGATTTTCCTCAACAGGTTGGAACTGAATCTCATAGATAAGTATCTTGATTAAAAGTTTAAATAAGCTATGTGAGTCATGTATTTAACTATACATTAATTTACGTGAAGTAGAACAAAATAGAGTGAATTTGGAGCAAAAAGTTACTGTTTTTGATTGGGCTTTGCAAGAAGGGGGTCGAACATCTATTTGAAGGAGAGGAAAATATCAATTAGATTTACAAAAGCTAGAAAACTTATAGAGACATAGCTAATTTTTATGAAAAATAGCCATGTCTCTTTATGCTTTACCTTGCAATAGCAGTGTTACCGGCGAGGCTATTGAGTGCTTCAAAATCAACGATAGTAATATACTTACCCTTAACTTCTATCAGGTCGGCTTTTTGGAAGCGTCCAAGCAGGCGACTTATCGTTTCTACCGTCAGTCCTAAATAGTTACCTATATCACCGCGAGTCATGGTTAACCTGAACTCTTTCGGAGAAAAACCACGATTACCGAAGCGGGTAGCCAGGTTACTGATAAATGCAGCAAGTCTCTCTTCAGCATTCTTCTTACTGAGGAGTAGAATCATCTCCTGGTCACTTTGGATCTCATTGCTCATTAAGCGCATGATCTGTTGTCTTAGCTTGGGCATAGTGCCACTGAGATCATCGAGAGTAGTATAAGGAATCTCACAAACCATCGATGTTTCAAGGGCTTGTGCAAAACTTTGATGTTCCTGAGAGTGGATACCATCAAAACCAATCACATCACCTGCTAAGTGGAAACCAGTGATCTGCTCATCACCTTGTTCTGTAATCGTAAAGCTTTTAATGGTGCCGGAGCGAATGGCATAAAGAGATTTTAAAGGGTCACCAGACTTGAATATCTGCTCACCTTTTTGGATAGGCTTTTTTCTTTCGATGATCTCATCGAGACGATCGAGTTCATTAGTATTGAGTGTAAAAGGAATACACAAGGTTCCCATACTGCAATCATGACAATGAATGGCGCATCCGGGAACGGTCGAACGACGACTTTTATTGTTGTCTGTCATAGTGTCTCTCAAATTTCTCTATTACGCGTATGGTAAACTAATTTAATAAGCTGAGCTAGTTCAGCTGAGCAATTGCAATGTACAAAGTTTGTAAACCAAATATGACCAAGATCGAGCCGCTGACCAATCTCACCATTCTATTTTGAACCCAGCGACCGAAAACATTGGCCGCAACACCCGCACTAAGCAGGGCTGGGAGGGTACCAAGTCCGAAAGAAGCCATTATCATGGCCCCCTGAGCCGCTGAGTTAGCCGCAACGGCCCACGTTAATGTACTGTAAACTAAACCACAGGGAAGCCATCCCCATAACATACCGCCGATGAATGCCTGAGGTATCGTTTTAACGGGTACCATTTTGCTCGCAATGGGAGATAAAAACCGCCATATAAATTTACCAGCGCGCTCAACCTGAACGACACCAGACCAAATCTGTGCAATGTATAGACCTGTAGCAACCATCATAACGCCTGCTATAAGTCTCAAAGTGATGAGATACAGGTCCATATCAAACAGCATGCCTAGCGCACTTGCAGAGCCTCCTACAAGTGCACCCGCTAAGGCATAACTCAATATTCGGCCTAAATTGTAGGTAAACAGAAATCGCAGTTGTAGTGCCAGCTGGTTTTGCTTAGTGGAGCGGGGAAGTTGGGACGAAAAAGCACCGATTAAACCACCACACATTCCAATGCAGTGGCCAGCGCCCATCAGCCCAACCAAGAAGGCGCCGGTTATGCTGTATTCAATCAAGAGCGCGTAGACTCGTTTTCGTCAGTTTTGGGTGCCGGTTTCTCATCTTCGTCAAATAGAATGGAAACGCTCTGCCTGTCAAGATCATCAAACTGTTCAGACTTTACGGCCCAAAAAAAGATCCCTATTGCGATAAGAACAAATAACATGGCTATCGGGATCAAAACATAGATGATACTCATAAACGAACCCTTAATAATCTAAGACTATTACCGACTACAATAAGAGAACTTGCAGACATACCTAAGGCGGCAATATAAGGTGCAACATGGCCTGAAACGGCCAAGGGGATTATAAACAGGTTATAACCGAGAGCCCAGTACAAATTCTGCTTAATGATCCTGTCGGTTAACCTTGCGACGGTTACTGCATCGTTGAAGCGTGAAAGGTGATCGCCAAGCAAGATAAGATCGGCACTATTTTTAGTTATTGCAGAGCCACTGCCCATAGCAACAGAGAGGTTGGCTCCCGCAAGAACCGGGGCATCATTGATACCATCGCCAAACATGGCAATAGACGCGTTCTTCTGAAGCTTTTGAATAAGACTCAGCTTATCCTGAGGCTTTAATCCTTTATGGACATCACTAATTCCAATTCTGCCTGCAACCTCGTCAACATGAATCGAAGAGTCACCACTTGCCACTGACACTCTACAGCCTTGCTTTGTAAGCGTCTGAACCGTCTGTTGGGCATCTGTTCTTATGGCGTCCACTAAGGTGAATCTCGCGAGAAGCTCATCGCCTTGGGCCAGATACACAGCTTGTGATTGATCGCCAGCGACTTCAATAAACTCGGCGCTGCCTATACGATAATCTGTATTATTAATCTGACCACTCAGGCCCAGACCAACAAAACTTTGTATCCCACGGACTGCAAGTTGTTGATTATTATATTGCTCGAAGGCCTTAGCGATCGGGTGTAGAGAGCTTGCTTCGAGTGCTGCAGCAACTTCGAGTACCTGTGTCTTATCGAGTTGACCATAAAGCTCTATATCTGAGATCGTCAACGTGCCACAGGTGAGGGTACCCGTTTTATCGAAAACAACATGATCTATTTTCGTGAGTTTTTCGAATACACCAGGCTTACGGGCAATAACACCGATTCGGGTAAAGATCCCCGTTGCGCAGGTCACGGCAGTAGGCGTAGCGAGGGCCAACGCACAAGGGCAGGTCGCGACTAAGACGGCTAAGGTGACCCAAAATGCATCTTCAGGCCAATAAATTTTCCAAACGATGTAGGTGAGCAAAGCGATAGACAGAATTGCCCAGGTAAAATAATTTGAGATGGTATCGACGTAAAGTGCGACTTTAGGTTTATTATTTGAAGCCGACTCCTGAAGCCGAATGATCTCCGCCACGAGTTGATCTTGACCAACTGCTGTGATTTTCAGTTTAACCGGCTGCTCAACATTAATGGTGCCTGCATAAACTTCACTGGCGTCAGATTTCTGTACCGGAGTCTGTTCACCTGTGAGCATGGCCTCATTGAAGCTGGAACAGCCTTCTATAATAGTGCCATCCGCGGCGACTACTTCTCCCGGTTTAACCAGGATTATGTCTCCAACTTTCAACCCTTTAGCGGGAACTTCTTCACAAGTTTCATTCACTATCAGATGAGCCGTAAGCGGCACCAGTTTATGCAAATTACTGGAACTTACAGAGGCTTTTTGGCGAGCATTTTGCTCAAAGTATCGACCGAGTAACAAGAAGAAGGTAAACATACTGACCGATTCGAAATAGACCTCTCCGGTAGCGTTAACCGTTGCAATACAGCTGGCAATATAAGCCCCTAAGATGGCAATGGAGACCGATACATCCATATTGAGACGCCCGCTGAACATGGAGCGAATGGCACTAAAATAAAAAGGTTGAGCAGAATAGAACACCACCGGGGCGGCAAATATCATACTCACCCATCGAAAGTAGTCACGGTACTGAACTTCGAGTTCTGTAAAATAGCCGGCATAGAGGGCGAGGGCGAACATCATCACCTGCATGGTGGCAAACCCGGCTAAACCCAGCCTTAATAGAAACTTTCGACTGTTCTGCTTGCTCTGGATCTCCTGCTCATCAACCTGATAAGGGGCTGCCTGATAACCGATAAGGCTAATTTGACTGAGTATTTCACTGAGCTTTATCTGTTCTGGCAACCAAGTGACTAAGGCTCGTTCCGTCGTCGTATTTACCTGGATACTGGAGATCCCCGCAACGTGTCTGAGTTTGTGCTCAATAAGCCAGGCACACGCAGCGCATGTGATGCCATCGATAGAGAGCGATACCCTGGATATATCACTTTCACTGTGAACAAAGTCCTGCTGGACTTCGGGTAGATCGAATGCTGAATATGCGGTTAATTCATCGGGTACAAGCGCCGTTTGTTTACTGCCGGGCTCGGTTCTGTACTTATAATAGTTACTCAGTCCAGCATCTAAAATTGCAGCTGAAACGGCCTGGCAGCCAGGGCAGCACATCAAACGATCACTATTATTAATGTGGGTCGTGAATTGAGAGCCTGTTAATACGGGTTCACCGCAATGAAAACATTCAGGGTACTTCATAGGTATGTCGTTTAACCTGTTTTGAACCACTTTCGTCAAAAAGAAAGTCAAAACAGGTCATACAAAGCAGAAACGGGGAACGATGTTTCTCAGATGATAGGTTTAGCCTGTTTTGAACTATCTTTACCGCTTTATGAATTAACTTAATTAATTGACTTAGTTCAACCAGTATTGAGAGTCATCTTTGATCTCAAGTCGTTTTTGAATTCGCCAGCTGCGGTCATATCCTTCCAGTCTGACTTCCCAAGCGCCCGCAATAGGGGTCGCCAGTTCGATCCGGTAGGCTTTATCGCCGTCAGCCGTAACAATTTGTCCGAAATCACGCTTCTCTATGGTGGGGTGGAAAAACTCTACGCTCAGTGCTGCAAGGTAAGACTCACCACCATGCTGAGTGATAGTGACTTCATTGTCGTCGACGAGTAATTCAAATTGCATTCCAAGCTGTTTAGCCTGTTTGATTTTCTTAAGATCCATATTAATGGCTTTGCCATCTTTATAGTAGTCTTCAGAAACCAGTGAATCTTTATTGTCTATCGCAAGAAAGAGTAGGTTGATACTAGCCACAACCGCACAAAGGGGCAAAATAATTAAAAACCAAGGCCAGAACTGCTTATACCAGGCTTGTTGCTTGTTCATTTGTCATACCTATTATAATAATTGCGATTATTTTACCGCTAAAAATGTGATTTAGCACCTTAAAAAAAAGGCCTCGATAAGATCGAGGCCTCCATGTTGCTTAGATGTAACTACTTGTTTGACAAGCTATAAACATAAGCTGTGATAACGTGAACTTTCTCTTCACCCAACACATCTTTCCAAGCAGGCATCACACCACTTCGACCATTTTTGATTGTCTGTTCGATAGAACCACGGCTACCGCCGTACAACCAGATATTGTTAGTCAGGTTAGGGGCACCCATTAGCTTGTTACCTGAGCCGTCCATACCATGACAGGCGAAACAGCCCTTCATGAATGAGCCTTGACCTTGAGCGGCCAGGGCTGCATCGTGATCTCGACCGGCAAGCTTAGTAATGTACTCAGCCAGACCTTTGACTTCACTGTCTTCGATTGGCAGTCCACCTTTTGGCGGCATCATGCCATGACGACCGTTCATGATGCTTGTTTTAATCTCGGCAAGTTCGCCACCCCATAACCAATCACCATCGGCGAGGTTAGGGAAGCCTTTACTACCGCGAGCATCACTACCATGACACTGTGAACAGTTTTGTAAGAACAGACGACCACCCACTTTAAGGGCCTCTTCGTTCTTAACCAACTCATCGAGAGGCGTTTCAGCATATGCCTTGAAGATAGGGCCAAATTTTTCATCGGCACGCTTAACTTCCTGATCATACTGAACCCAACGACCCTCTTTAGTCGCGAGTTCAACCGCTGCTTTAGAATCGGCTGCGATGCCATTCTCGGTTCCGATGCTTTGGTTAGCACTTGACCAGCCTAAGAAACCTTTGAAGTTTCCAAGACCAGGATAAAGCGCTAAGTAAATAACACCAAAAACGATTGTGACGTAGAACAGGTAACTCCACCACTTTGGTAATGGGTTGTTAAGTTCTTCGATGCCGTCAAAGCTATGGCCCATAGACTCGCCTTCTTCAACACCAGTGTTGTTTTTAGAGACAATTCTTAATAGGACAAAACATCCAACGATTACCACGATAGTGAGTACGGTAATCCATATACTCCAGAAGCTACTCATCACTTATGTTCTCCTGAACCCTTGCTTAGTTCATCATCTGAAAAAACAAGGTTAGCCGCTTCGTCAAATTGATCTTTACGACGAGAGCTGTAAGCCCATGCAAATATACCGACAAAGGTTAACATCACGACAATGGTTATAATGCCTTGTATTGTTCCGTAATCCATATAGTTGCCTCCTAGTTATTTCAGTGCATGTCCAAGGGACTGCAGATAGGCGATAAGTGCTTGCATCTCAGTTTTACCTTCGACCGCTTTTTGTGCACCCGCAATCTCTTCATCGGTATAAAGGTCTTGGCCCTTATTTCCACCTTTATGAAGGTTACGTAGGATTTCCATCTTCTGACCAGTTAACTTGCCGTCAAGCTTGTTCTCTGCCAACCAAGGGAAACCAGGCATATTTGACTGAGGTACCACTGCGCGTGGGTCAATCAAATGGACTTCATGCCATTTATCACTATATCTACCGCCTACACGGGCCAAATCAGGACCGGTACGCTTAGAACCCCACTGGAATGGGTGATCCCATACAGACTCACCAGCTACAGAGTAGTGACCGTAACGTTCGGTCTCTGCACGTAGTGGACGGATCATCTGGCTGTGACAGTTATAACAGCCTTCACGGACATAGATGTCACGACCTTCAGTCTGGAGAGCAGTGTAAGGAATCAATCCATCGACAGGCTCAGTAGTGTCTTTTTGAAACAACAGGGGAGTAATCTGCACTAAACCACCAATACTAATGGCGATAACAGTGAGAATACCCATTAAACCGATGTTTTTCTCGACTAACTCATGATTAAATTTCATCGTTTCTACCCCTTATGCTTCTGCTAATGCAGGCAAAGATTCTTTAGGCGCTTTTACTGTCTTAAACACGTTATATGCCATTAGAAGCATACCGGTTACGAAGAAACAGCCACCAAGGAATCGAACAAAGTAGAATGGGTATGAAGCTTCAATACTTTCAACGAAGCTATAAGTCAGAGTACCGTCAGAGTTAACTGCACGCCACATCAGACCTTGCATCACACCAGAGATCCACATAGATACGATATACAGAACAGTACCGATAGTCGCTAACCAGAAATGAACATTAACCAGGTTAGAGCTATACATACGACCGTGTCCGTAAAGCACTGGGATTAGGTGATAAAGCGAACCAATAGAAACCATTGCAACCCAACCTAAAGCACCAGAGTGAACGTGACCAACGGTCCAGTCAGTATAGTGGGATAGGGCGTTTACGGTCTTGATTGCCATCATTGGACCTTCGAAGGTAGACATACCATAGAAAGACAATGAAACAACAAGGAAACGTAATACAGGATCGGTTCTTAGTTTATGCCAAGCACCTGACAGGGTCATGATACCGTTAATCATACCACCCCAAGAAGGAGCGAATAAGATAAGTGACATCACCATACCCAACGACTGAGTCCAATCGGGTAACGCCGTATAGTGTAGGTGGTGAGGACCAGCCCAGATATACAGAGCAATCAATGCCCAGAAGTGAACGATAGACAGACGGTATGAGTAAACCGGACGACCCGCTTGTTTAGGAACAAAGTAATACATCATACCTAAGAAGCCAGCTGTAAGCAGGAAGCCTACGGCATTGTGACCGTACCACCACTGAACCATTGCATCGACCGCACCGGCATATAGAGAGTAAGACTTCCATAAGCTGACAGGTACAGCCATAGAGTTAACTATGTGCAATACAGCGACTGTGATAATAAAGGCACCGAAGAACCAGTTCGCCACATAAATATGGGAGGTCGTTCGCTTAATAATAGTACCGAAGAAAACTATCGCATACGTGACCCACACTATGGTGATCGCGATGTCGATAGGCCATTCTAGCTCAGCATATTCTTTACCACTGGTGATACCCAGAGGCAGAGTCAGTACTGCCGAAAGAATGATGGCTTGCCAACCCCAGAATGTAAATGCAGCCAATTTGGGTGCAAAAAGTCGGGTTTGACATGTGCGTTGAACGATATAGTAGGATGTTGCGAAAAGAGCTGAAGTACCAAACGCGAAAATCACGGCATTAGTATGCAGAGGTCTAAGACGACTGTATGTAAGCCATGGAGTATCGAAGTTTAGTTGTGGCCAGATCAACTGAGCCGCGATCAATACACCCACTGACATACCAATAATTCCCCACAAAACTGTTGTGAGGGCAAACTGGCGGACAACGGTGTAATTGTAATCAGCGCCTTGAGGCTGGGAATGGTTCATCATATTGCTTCCACTGCTTATTACTTATACTTATTGTTTGAGTAAAAATGAGTATTTACCCGTTAAAAAGACACGAAACCGCGTTCCCTACGGAACATTGGGGGAGGTGTCAACGTGTAGCCCTGTAATATTTGTCATATTAACAAGGTAAAGCAATGATACTTGAGCTATGTCAAAAAAGATAGGAATTGTGGAGGGGTAAAAGTTGATCTAGATCAACCTACTCAATAGAATGTAAAGACTTTTCATCTAAAGGTTAAAAATTGTGCTACGTGTAAAATTTACTAAGTACTTTTCGCTTTATCTTCTTCTAATATTGGCATTATTTTGCTCATCTTGCTCTCAGGATGCACCCGAAGATGTATCAAAAACAATCAAAGATACCTCGCTTTGTGACTTTAGAGTGGGTAAATGTACGCAATCTGTTGCGGGTGTGAGATTTGACCTATTAGTCAGCCCCTACAATACGCCCAGTGAAAAGCCTCTAACCCTAGAGCTCATAAGCTCTGAAGCCGTAAATGACCTTGTAATGCGAGTTGAGGGAAGAGATATGTTTATGGGGGTTATTCCGGTTAATTTAACTAAAGTTGATGAAAATCTATATAATGGTCAGCTGATATATGGTTCATGCAGCAGCAACTATATGGTATGGAGAGCCTTTGTTACTTTTACGAAGAAAGGTATGCAGCATGCCGTCATGTTTGACTTTCTAGCCGATAATGAAGAGAGCGTTGATTAGCTGTTTTTCATCGAAGCTGTATATTTACAGGAAACTTAATAGGTGTTGAAATTCCAATAATGCCTATTAAGCCTCCTAGCTCTGTAGATTTTCGTCACTAAGCTCATCTTTAACTTTGGTAAACACTTCAATATTATCGATAAAGTGTCTTAACAATTCCGGGTCGAAATGTGAACCAGAACCTTCCTCCATCGCCTTTAGCACTTCATCTAAGGGCCATTCAGGTTTATAGCACCTTGCATGGGATAGGGCGTCAAACACATCGGCAATGGCAACGATTCGGGCGAAGACATGGATCTCATTAGCTCTCAAACCCGATGGATAGCCTGAACCATCGAACTTTTCATGGTGTTGCAATGCGATGATACTTGCCGCCTTCAAAATTGGTCGCTCAGAGTTAGCCAGGATCTGATGCCCAACAGCAGGATGCTGCTTCATCACATTCCACTCCTCTTCGTTCAACTTACCCGGTTTTAATAACACTGCATCAGGCGTCGCAATCTTACCTATGTCATGCATAGGGGAGGCGTGCTTTATCAGATCGGCCTCATGCTCTTCCATACCCGAAATAAGCGCCAGCTTATAACAGTACTCGGCCATACGCTTAACATGGTTTGCCGCCTCTTTAGAGCGACTCTCGACTACATCGCCCAAACGTAAGATAAGTTCAGATTGAGTGTCTTCGAGCTCTTTATTTAACAGTAAGTTTTCAAATGCGACGCCGACATTGATAGCGAAGATGTCTATCAACTTCTTATCCAGATCATCAATTTTACTGATCCCGTCCATGTAGAGCAGATTAATCCAGCCACTCTTAGCGGGAAAATACCCAATAAAACAATCCTCTTCGTACAAGCAACGCTTCTGTTTAAGGGCTGACTGTAATAGCTTTCTGATGTGATCGGGTACCGGCTTTTCATGATGGCTGGAGAATTGTCCGGTACCGGCGAGAATATGTAGCTCATCGGTATTAACCTGTTCGCTCATGGCATCGATGGCATTGCAGGTCAGTAGCAAGGTTTCGCTGTCGAGGTTTAACAGGTTGGCGACCTGAGTCAGCAGACCATCGGCAAAATTAAACAGGGTACGGAGTTCAAACAAACCCGATGTGGCCTGAACGACTCTTTCCAACCCTTTTCTGTGCTTAATTTGGTTTTCCCTGGCCTCCTCAATCACCATGATATCCCGGTAGGAGCGAAGCGCGGAGTAGACACTGGTAACTAACTTTCTTGAGTCGAGTTCAGCCTTTGCCTTATAGTCATTGATGTCATAATTGACGATAACATCTTCTTCGGGGGCCTGACCGGGCTGACCCGTTCTGAGTATCAGTCTGATTGAGCTATTTTTTAGTTCCTCTCTGATCCATTTAACCAACTCAAGCCCAGCGTGATCGCTTTCCATTACCACATCGACAAAGGCCATTGCTACATTGGTCTCTTTACTGAGGATCTGCTTTGCTTCTTCGCCGCTATAGGCATTAATGAATTCAAGTGAACGCTTATCTAGTTTAAATCTGGATAGGGCTAATTTGGTTACAGTATGGACATCGGGCTCATCATCGACAATAAGGATCTTCCACGCAGGACCAGAGCTTTCCTCCGGCGCCTTTTTTTTACCTGAAAAGAGGGGGCTTTTCTTTGCTATATCAATCAGCATTAGACAACCTCAAAAATTAAAAGAATGTATCCCTATCCATTGAGTGTAGAACAATGTTCAGGATGCTGGAAAATAGTCAGACAAAAAATAGCTAAGCACCTTTACCTATTAATTATCGTATAGTTTTACATATACCGCTATTGATAATCATTCTCATTTAAGGGTATCATTTAATCATTGCTGCTTTAAATTGGGTCCAACAATGAAAAACTCGAACGTCAATATGTCTATCTCTTCAAAGAAGTTAACTGAGCTTATCCAGTCGGGCGCCTTATGTGCTGCGGACTTTCGTTGTCTCGATATAGAATCTAAACAAACCGTTTGGCAGATGTGTCTATGGTGCTGTAGTAAGCGGATACATTGCTCCCATGACTGCATTAAAAATTGCCCAAATTCGTGTGCAGATCCATTAAATTTACACACAACTACAAGTATTGAACAAGTTGACCAAATAACAAGTAAAGAGATGAAGTTTATCAGCATAGTTTGAATGACTTAGTAGTACTGTAGGTCAAAGTAATCATATCGATTTCATCAATTTAGAGAGTCTGTTCTACAGCTCAACTCAAACACAAGAAAAGATTACAAATTAGATTTAATACTGATAAAATCATGAGGTTACCTTAAACGTCAATTTCCCGATTCTCGGCCATTACCCCCATGTATAAAGAGCAATTAACATGCAGATGCCTCCCGTTTTTCCACTGTTTGAATCAGCAAGCAACATTGAGGAGGGGAACAGCATTGTCAATCAGTACATTACGCAGATCAGTTTAGATTCGGTTCCCGATGCGGGGCTGGTGTACGAACATGCTAGCGAGTTACTCTATGAGCAGAAGCATAACGAAAATAGTTATAAAGCCTACAGAAGCGAACTCACTACCTTCTTTCACTGGTGTTTCGATGTCGCAGGGCAAACTCCGGCTTCATTAACCCGCAGAGAGATAGCGCGATATATCGATTATTGTCAGAACCCACCAGACACCTTGATCGGTTACTTTAATGTCGCCCAGTTTAAACTCGATAAAGCTTCCGGGGTGAGGGTGCCTAATCATGCCTGGCGTCCGTTTGTGGGTAAAAAATCACTGGGTAAAGAGCAGCCTTATAACCTGAGTGAGAACGCGTTAAAGACAAAGATAGCGATTCTTTCCTCCTTCTATAGTTATTTAATGAGCGAAGACTACTGCGAACGCAACCCTGCGCAGGCATGGATGAACCACAGTCGATTCTCTTCGAAGAAGAAATACCAAGTCAAAACGGAGGAGGGCAACACGCTTTCCTTCACCGAATTACAGTGGTCCTATGTCATCGCATCGGTGGAACAGTTGGCTATCGATGAGCCGGAACTACATCAACGAAGCCTGTTCCTGATTAAGCTTATCTACTTTTGTTATCTGCGTATCTCGGAAGTGGGGGCCAGGGCAGGTTATTCACCAGTCATGGGACAATTTAAGCAAGATAAACAAACCGGGATCTGGAGTTTTTTTATTCCCTTAAGTAAAGGGGGGAAACGACGCAGCGTAGCTATTTCAAAGGCTCTACTCGAGGGGTTAGTAGAGTACAGGAGACATCTGAAACTCCCTGATTATCCAACTCAGGGAGACAATCATCCGTTATTTATCAGGCACAGAGCAGCGGGGCGAGGCAGGGAAGTAGGAGCCATTAATGCCAACTTAGGGATCCGTCAAATAAGAGAAGAGGTGGAAAAGATCATTGAACATGCAGCTAACAGTGCCGAAAATGATGGTTTTAGTGAAGATGCTAAGCAGATGAGAGGGCTGACGGCACATAATATTCGCCATACAGGGATCACCCATGACATCAATATTAATGGCCGACCGCTATCCCATGTACAGGCCGATGCAGGACACGAGAGTATAGATACCACATCACAATATCTGCATACCTCGCAGATTGAGCGGCATCAAAGTGCACAAAATAAAGTACTGGATCACCTGCACGGAATCGAGTGATTATCGAGTTGGTGATCATTGACTAGTTAAAGCAGATGTTCAACAACCATCTAATTATATGTAATGAGTTAATGCCGATAAGTGTCATTATCGGCAATTGAGATGAAATCCAAATACTATCTCAGGGCGTTTTGCTGTATCTTCATATTGCCACTCATTCAGCAGTAAACGGTGATGTTATCAATCTTTAACTCGTCACGGATCACACTGTTATGCGTGTCACTCACTAACAAGGAGTTTTAAACTGCGGTTACTTTTTGCGATTTATTCTGGACGCATACTGATAACCAATAAGAACAGGTTCACTGACAATCAGTTCAACCAGCTAAGGGATCTTTCATTAGAGTTACAGGTTTGATATCAATCGAGCCTGAGATTTCAAACACTAAATATCTGTCCATATCGGCATCCAGCTCAACTCCAGTCAATTCGTACTGACAACACGGATAGCCATAGCACTCAAGATTCTAATAAACGGTACAGATACGAACCCGAAAACAAGATCGCCATGTATAGCAGCTTCGGGATATCATTAAATCTATGGGTTAATAATATTTGCTCGCTAGCAGTAAGCTACAATCTGGAGATCTTTATCTGTGCTTCATTAAACGCTGGCTTACCAGGTCTGAGAACGTTAGAGAACACAAAAGTCATTAAAACACACAAATTCAATGCGTTGCTACGTGCGTGCTTTTAATTTTGCTGGGTAGTTATAGGTCAGATTTCTCGTAGCGCACGTTAAAAATTCTTTGGTCTAGCAAGTTCCTGGATAATGCCCACGGACAATAGTTCATACGTAGAAGTTCGTGTGCAAATGTTCGCTGATAAAATGCTAGTTGATAGATAGCTAATAGAATTATTCACCACACACAATCAGAGCATACGATTAGCTCTTGAACCCATCCATGTGTAATGAGAAACCTGACAGTGTCATTTTATTGGAGAAAGGATTTCAAGAGGCATATTTATAGTTAAAACAAATAGATAAAGTTACAGACTAATCATGTGGGTTAGCTATTGGAGTTAGGTATTTACATATCTGGTAGCAACGTCTGTAAAATTTAATGATACTCGGTTTTCAGTGAATCAAGCATCTAAGAGGCTGAGTTTCAACTCTGGCTCTTAGTAAGCCAGTAGATTTATAAATATAATATGCGTCACCTCGTTAATAGACATTTCAACACGACTGCGCACAATGTATAGAAAGTTAACTCAAGCGTAAACGGATAAAAACGCTTGTATACAGTCACTTAGTAAGATTTAACAACCCACCAAATGTGGCACATAATGCCACACCTAATCAAGCCTCCGCCTCTTCATCTTCGGGATATTTGCAATAAGGGAGCATATTCAAGATGCTCTCTAACGCCGCCTTGGCTGTGGGGTCTTTTTGACGCCAAATCGCTGAATGCAAAAGCAAAACGCCGAGATGAATGTCGAGCGCTTCGGCCATATTAATCAAAATGGCATCATTTGGAAAACTACGGTTTACACGCCAGTTTGATACCCCAGCCTGTGAAAAGCCGAATTTCTTCATCACCTGATAATCAGAAGTCAGGCCGTACGCGGCTCTTATCAAATCGAGCAGTTCTGAGGGTTGCATTTTTTAAGTCCCTTTAGTGTCCTAGACCTATTGTAGTAGGTGCACTTTAGAACTGCAAAGCACGTAGGGGCCTAATTGTAAACGTAGACACCTAAGTGTATCGTTTTCCTGTCCTGTTGTGGCGCGGATCGCCGGATGCGTTCCGTTAGCCACAAAACCAACAGGCATAACAGGAGGAAAACAAATGAAATACAAACAAATCCCAAATTCAACTTGCGAATTCCCTGATTATTATCCGACTTTGCCGACGATGGCGAAGATAGACCCAAATAAATTGGCAAGAAGTGCCGAGATATTACGCCGCCTGAAAAGGAAGTTTTTCGGGGGGGCAAAATGATTTTTAAACTCCCTATCACACCAGAGATGCGAATTCAGTTGATGCACGCTGAAAACCTTATTGTTGATTTGACTGGTCACCCAGACTTTGAAGATTTGGGCGGTTTTGAAGTAGTAGCAGAACTAGCTCATTTACATATCGATGTTTTACACGCGCTTATCAAATCCGGTGATCTCGATACCGCACAAAAAATGGTTGCAGATTGGGAGGCTGATGAATGTCCGTTTTAACTCCAGAGCATCTAATCGAATCAGCAAAAAATCACCTTAAATACGCTAAGTATTGGCGTGGGGTAGGTGATACGGCCAGATATAAGGAATTGATCCAAACTGCTAAAGAGCTTCGTGAACAAGCCGCCGAAATGGTAAGAGGGCTGTAATGACTGATTACGCCCTTGAATTAATCGAATACATCGAAGAACACGGCGGCCAAGGTCAGTTACTTGCTGAATTGTACGCCGATGAAAACTTCGCGCCGGATTGGCGTACACGCCAGCAGCAGCCGAGCGCTAATGATAGCGGCTTTGTCGTTTCCCAAGGGGATGATGATGAAGATTAAGTCCGCCAAGTACGCGCCAGCGGGTCAGGTCGATAACTATCAGCCCGTTATAGTTGTTGTGCCGCAAGAGATTGATCCCGCTTATGCGGTAACGCCATTACCAGTATTAAACTTTTTACCTGCCAAGATTCGCCGCAAGTTAGAGGCAGATTTTGCCAAGCGATTACTTAAAGTTAAAGCGCTTGAGCATGTTGCGCCATTCGATACAGAGACAGATAAACAGGTTGATAGGTTGCGCCGAATTTGGGCCAAGTACCCGTTTAGATTATTGGACAGTAAAGCAAAATATACCGTTAGGTATCGCAAGTCTGAACAGCTCATAAGGTTAGCCAACATGAACGCCGCCGACTCTCTCCATTTGGTACATGCCAGCGCCGAAGATGACGACTGCACCATTTTTGATGCCTATAAGTCGGCAATGCTTTTGTGTGAAAAATGGATGATAAATGCGCCCTATCAAACCGCTGTTTTGCAAGATGAAAACGAGTTAGCCGCCGAGTGTGCAATCTTGCGCATGATCTGCCCTAAATGGTGGGCGGGCAAGTTATCGAACTTGCGCGATAAGTGTATGGAGCATCTTTTTATCGGTGCGGGCATGGTTGGCAAGTTTAACCCGTATATCAGCGCCGAGTCGTTCGCCGAATGGGAAGCGCAGCAGCGCAGCGCCCAGCAGTGGCTTGAAATGACCATGATTGAATCAGAGAGCGGGATGATGTTGCCGCTTGCTGATGCCGCCGCCAGCGGTACGGCTAACCCTTCAAACCGTTTTACTGAGTTAGTTGTTCGGGCGCGTGGACTTGAGGAAATGGCCGAAGATGCCGAGAAAATCGGCCTGTTTATCACCTTGACCGCCCCGTCTAAATATCATGCCGTTAGTCATAAGTGGAATGAGGAAGCGCCGAAGGTTGCGCAACGCTATCTGGTCGGACAGTGGGCGAAGATGCGGGCCAAGTTAAACCGCAATGGTGTTGATGTGTCAGGCTTGCGAGTGGTTGAACCGCACAAAGACGGAACGCCGCATTGGCACCTGTTGGTATTTGTTAAGCCTGATGAGGTCGAGCTGTTTAAAAGCGTGTTGAAAGAATACGCCTTCGAAGTAGATGGAAAAGAGGCCGGAGCCGCCGAAAACCGTCTGTTGATTGAACCGATTGATGCCGCTAAGGGGTCAGCCGTAGGTTATGTCATTAAATATCTGTCAAAGAATATCGCGGGCGAACACATGGAAGGTGAGAAGGATTTAACCGCCGATGTAGACGCACAGCGCGGCGCACGTTTAGCAACCGCATGGGCGAGCCGTCACCGTTTAAGACAATTTCAATTTTTTGGTACTTCCTCTGTTTCTATTTGGCGCGAGTTGCGCCGCTTTCGTGTCTGCCCGCAGCCGCAAGGCATCGAGGCGGCCCGCGCCGCCGCAGATTCATCAAACTGGTTAGAGTTTGAAAAATCATTATCTGTTCAACCTTTAGCTCTCGATTACGAGATCACCGAATGCGGCAACGAATACGGCGAAGCGGTGAAACGTATTCGCGGCTTGTTATCCGATGGGCGCGAAGTGGTCACAAGGGGCGAGCGGTGGAAGTTGCGCGAAATGACGCAAACCGAGAAAACCGCTTTTTCAGATCTGAAAAATGAGCGGGCCAAAGTTTCTAATTTTAATCGTCAAGTTTTAAAGGAAGAACGAAAAGAAATACCAACATGGAAGCAACCTGCTTTAGATGTTGATTTTCGCTCTCCTTGGACTTGTGGGAATAACTATACGGCCCTTGATTCTATGCCTCCAAAGGTGGCTAAAGGGCTTAGGGCTTTGGGTATTGTTGATAACGATTCGTTAGATATTCTTTTCGATGGAGGCTTAATTTCTTGTGATACAGGGGGAACTGCTTTCACGATTCGAGATGGTCAATTAATGGAAGTTGAAATTTAACTAAGGGGTGAATGATGGGTGTAGAGAAGTTGAAAGCAGAACACGTCAAAATCGGTTCGACAATCAAAGCGGCCAATAAGGCTATGCCGTTTCAGGCAATGACGTTAGCCAAGAAAGCTGCCGAACAATCTCATGATCTGTTGGGCGAGATTATTAACAAGATTGAATCACTAGAGGCAAGCCGATAATGAAAAACTTATCTTTTCAAGCGCGCCAAATTTGGTGGCGTTCACGTGCAAGAATATGGGTAACCTGGTTACTTTCTCGCTTAGGAATTTTTGTAATTGAAGCCGCAGAGAAAACGGCCCAAGCCATCAGCTTTGCGTGGTATTTGTTACCCGCTATGTTTGTGTCATTTCTGTTTGTTTGTGCATTACGCATTGTTTGGGGGCTGTGATGGCTAGAAAACCAAAAAATCCCGATATTGGCGAAATTAAATGCCCGTTTACGGGGGAGATTGCCCCTGTACGTAAAGACTGTAACGGAAAGCTTTATTACGTTGGTAAGGCGGGAATGATTAAACCTAACTTACCAGAAGGGCAAAACTGGATGCTTGATAATGCCAGTATTTGGACGGGGGGAGTCAGACCTGTACCCGTTACAGAAACACCCGCTGCGAATGAATCTGATTTTGAGCCAGAAAAAATGCATGTACCCGTTAACGAGTCCGTGCCCGTTAAAGATAAACAGGTGATAGAGTCTCCTCTAACAAAAATTAGCCGCTTCATTATTGGCTAAACCAGATAACCACGCTGTGAAGCGTTACAGTCCCAAGGATAAAAGATGGAAATCACAGAACAAGAATCTCCCTTAACAGGTGATGATCTCACTCAAACCGAGCAATCTCACTTCGATGAGTTCGCAGGCATTGAGAATATGGCGGCAGAGCTTGAAGGCGAAGCCTTTCCTAACTCCCCCCAACAAGCTGAGTATCAAGAACCACAGGTAACAGGTAAAGAACTCGTTGCGCCCGTTGTAGCATTGGCCTGTACCATGCTTGCACCCGCTTGGAATATTCAAAAAGAAGAAGTCGACGCACTAAGTGGCGCTTATGGTGATCTGCTTGATAAGTATTTCCCAGAAGGAGCGGGGGCTTTTGGTGTCGAGTTAAGTGCATTACTGGTGACTGGAGCTATTATCATGCCGCGACTTGGTACGCCGCGTAAGGAAGAAACCAAGATAGATAACACGAAAGAGGCGGCCAACGATGAAACCGAGAGTTGATACAAGTCGCAATCCGGATATTCGAGCTGTGTGCGGTGGTAGCGGTTCGGGTAAATCCAGTTACGTAAAAGCTGAACTGAAAAAGCTTAAGCCTAAACGGTTAATCATTTGGGACCCCGTTGATGAGTATGGTGATCTGTGTAATATGCGGATAACTAGCCCACGTGAACTCGCAGACCTGTTAAAACGATATCCCCATGGCGCGCTAAAAGTGCGCTTTGTATCAGACGGCAAAGAGATGTTCGAGTTCTGGGCGCGTTGTGCATTCGCATGGTGTAATGCTGCCGTTGTTGCCGAAGAAACCGCAGATGTAACGAGCCCAAGTAAAGCCCCTTACTGGTGGGGGCAACTCATCCGTAAGGGCCGCGCCCGAGGTTTGTCTCCTATTTTTGCGTTAACACAACGCCCTGCAGAATCAGATAAAACAGCAATTGGTAACGCAACACTGTTCAGAACTGGGCGTTTGAAGCGCGCCGATGATAGAAAGATGGTGGCTAAGGAGCTAGATGTGCATGTAAATGAAGTTACTGGACTCAAGCCACTGGACTTTGTAGAGCGAAATGATGTTACGGGAGAAGTTAAGAAAGGAAATCTAGCATCAACATAACAATAAGGCATGCTTTACGCCCTTTAAGCTTGCTTTTTACGTAAAAAATGCCATTATCTACGCTTAAAGGGATAAAAGGTTGGTTTTTATGTTATTAAGATTCGGTTGTGAAAATTACAAATCTATCAAGGAGTATCAAGAGATTTTGTTTACTTGTTCCTCCACGAAAGATTGTGAACATCATAATTTGTATAAAACAGACGCGATAAAAGAGCACGTTTTACCAATTGTGGCTATTTATGGAGCTAATGCTTCTGGTAAAACAAACATGATTAAGGCTCTCCGTTTGTTATGTGCTGGAATTGAGAATAGTGCTCGGGGGAGAAATGACAATGTTCCTCCTTTTCGCCTTGATAGCGAATGTTCTAATGAGCCCTCTATTTTTGATTTAGATTTCATATTAGAAGGTAAACATTACCATTATGGTTTTGCAATTAAAGATTCCATCATCGAGGAAGAGTGGTTATATTCATTTTCTAACAAAACTAGATCATCCAGAAGTGTTCTTTTTTATCGTGACAAAAATTTAGACATAGAAGATGAAGAATTCTATTTTGGAAAGAATTTCAAAGGTCAAAACAAAAGCATTAGTAAAATCACTAATGAGACTAGCCTATTTCTCACTGTTGCGGCTAAATCTAACCACTTATTAGCAGAAAAAATTGTTGAATATATAAAGAATTTTGTAAAGTTTAGGTTTAGCTCTGATATGGCAGAGCAGACTGTTGGTGAATCAGTATTTGATAATTCTCTTGAAAAACCAATATCAAAATTCATTTCAAAAATTGATATTGGTGCTGTTAAACTTTCTGTGGAGAAAGTAGAAAGGGAGGAGGAAGAGAAGGATAAATTCAATAGATTTTATGATGCAATCAATAATGCATTCGGCGGTGATGGGGGAATACAAACTTCAGGTATTGATGACTTCGAGTATGTTATTAACATTCATCGACATGATTCTAACAATAACGAAGTTAAATTTAAATTTTCAGATGAGAGCCTTGGTACAAGGGCTCTTATATCTATCTTGGCTTCTATTTTTAAAGTATTACAAAGTGGAGGGGTTTTTGTAGTTGACGAATTAGAGTCAAGTTTACATACATTATTATCTCTAAAAGTTGTTGAGCTTTTTAATTGCCCCAAGAGCAATCCACATGGAGCACAATTACTATTTACGACACATGAAACACAATTGCTTAATTTCAATGGTGTAAGAAAAGATGAAGTCTGGCTATCTGAAAAAAGTTTTGATGGGAGTACACAATTACGCCCACTAACAGAGTATGCTATTGATAAAAGGGCAAATTTAAGAAAAGGGTATCTAGAAGGTCGATTTGGAGCTATCCCATTTTTAAGTACTTTAGATGCATTTAGTTTATTTGAGGATGATGTTGAAGATGGGAAGAATTCGCAAATTTAGACCTTCAAGAACGCTAGCTAGAAAGCAAGGGACAATACAACCCAAACTTAAAATATATGCTTTCTGTGAAGGAATGAATACAGAGCCAAAGTTCATCCGTGAATTCAGTCGAGAGCAAAGTAACGGCTTAGTATCAGTTGAGGCCATTGGAGCGGCAGGTGCACCATTTCAAATAGTGTCCAGTGCAGTTATGAAGAAGCTAGAACTTGAAAAGGTTGCCGCTTCATCAGGCGACTCTTTAGATGAAAAGTTTGAAGTTTGGGCTGTATTTGATAAAGATGAACATCCAAAAATCCCGGAAGCATTTCAAAAAGCGGCTTCAAATAATATTCATGTTGCCTTTTCAAATCCTTGCTTTGAGTTATGGCCAGCTTTACATTACAAAAATCAATCAGCACCAATTCATAGGCATAAGCTACAGTCTGATTTAAGTAAGCTAATACCCAATTATAAAAATAAAGGAAGTAAGGAGGTAGCATTTTCAGATTTGCCAGACGAATATACATTAGCGAGGTCAAGAGCAATTGCTTTAACAAAAGAGCATGTAGCTGTCGGCACTCCTTTAGGTAACCCTTATACAGATGTTTACCAATTATTTGATAAAATCATTCATAATGGAAAGTAATTGAATTGTTTTGGCCGTACCCGTTAACGGGTACGGTTTTTTTATGCCTAAAATTCACGTATACCTGTCCCCCTGTTAACCGCCAATGTTGTGAAACATAGGCAAGAAATCACGCCGTGAGGCGCTACTTTCCCAAGGGGATTAAACCATGCTTAAAAAATACCTTCCGTTTGTTGCCATTGCTGTCGGTGTTGTATACGCCGCCAATCGTGTTCCTTCTGTTCGCCGCGTGATTGGATAGGGGTATATTAAATGGCTCGTAACTTTCCGAAACTACCAAGCTTTTCTAACGTCAGCGCAAGCAATACAGCTACGCTGGAACTTCCCATCGGTCGCACCTATGACAAGCTGCATGTAAATTATGCAGGTGTCACACTGGCACAGATGAAAAACATTCGTCTGGAAGTTAACGGCAAATCCATTTTAGAATTTGCCGATGGTCAGGCGTTGCAGGACTACAACAAATACTATGGTCGCAACAGCGTTGCGGGTGTACTCGATTTCCATTTTAAGCGTGATGAAATGAAAACCTTACAAGAGGCTCGCGCCTTTGGTTTGGGTACGCTCAATGTTGAAGGTGCACCGCAAATCGCAAACGTGACGTTGCGCATTGAGATTGATGCCGCAGCCGCCGCGCCAGTGCTTGAAGCGTTCGCGATTCAATCGAATCCGTCACCTATCGGCTTTATCACCAAGGTGAAAAACTTCCCTGTTGCGCTTAATGCGGGTACTACCGAAGTGGATAAAATTCCGCGTCCGAATACGGCGCGTATTGCGGCGATTCACGTGAAAACGGCGGCAACGGTCACGGCGATTGAGGTCGAACTTGATTCGATGAAAATCTACGAGCTGCCGAAAACGCTGGCCGAAAAGGTTCAAGTTGACCATGGGCGCGCACCGCAAGGCGGCCTTATCTCGCAGGACTTCATTTTAGAAGGTGACATGCTGCAAGCGTTGGCAATGCAAGGCATTCAGGATTTCCGAATCCGTGTGTTGTCAGATGATGCCGCGCCCGCCGTGATTGTGGTTGAATATTTTGACGGCCTAGCGGGCATCTAAGGGGGCGCATATGGTTCCATTAATGCAAGCATCGGTCGCGCCCGCCGTGGTTAACGCCAACACGCCAATGAATAACTCATGGTTTGGCGGCGTAAACGACTTTTTGAGTGTGGGGCTTGATTCCTACATGAAATGGGAGCAGATCCAGAAAGTCAAAGACGCGGGCGGTTCTGGTCAGGACGAACTAAGTAAAACCGTCCAGACGCCAAGCCCTGCCAGCGCAACCACCGCGCCTAATCCCGCCGCGGATTTACGGGAGCAAATGGCGCAAGGTCTGCAAATTGGTACAGGTACGCTCGCCGCCGTTGTCGGTGGTGTGGTGGTGCTGTACTGGCTTTCACGGAAATAGGGGGCGATATGTTGAACAAAGCATTTTTAAAGCAAATCGCCGCCGCCGTGATCGCGGGCTTAGTCGTTAATCAGGTCATTGCTCGTACTAACAAGGCGGGTAACTAATGGGCGGCATGCCAAGCATGAGCAACTCAAGCGCCGCCAGCTCAGGCACAGGTGATCAGGCGAATAACGCCGCCTTTCAGGGCGGTAATATTAATTTCGGCGCGGGCAGTGGCAGCGGTGGCAATTTATGGTTGATTCTAGGCGCGGCAGCGATTGCGGCTTACTTCATCATGAAAAAGTAACCTCGCTTGCGTGGCAAAAATTAGCGCCCGCCTTGCTTGATGACTTGCGCATAATTCAAAGCGAAGTATCACAAGGCACGGCGCAACTTATTGCATGGGGTGATAACGAGTTCTTTACCGTTTTACGAGGCGAAATCAGCGCCCATGGTAAAGAGCTGGTTATTGTTGCGGCAGCGGGTAAAAACTCCGTTGCTCACCTTCAAGCTATCCACAAGCAAGCAAAGGCGCAGGGATTCGTCAGCGTCCGACTTCATACGATGCGCCCCGAATCCATGCTAAGAATGGGAAAAAGTTTGGGCTTTGAAAAAGCCGAAACGATACTAAGGGCGGTTTTATAATGGGGTCATCTTCTCGATCTGCTTCAACACAAACCACAGAAAACAACTCAACCACGTTCGGCATTCAAGGGCCGAACAACGGTTTAATTCTCAATGGCAGCGGTAACACAGTAACAGACGGCGGGGCGTTTAAGCTGGTCGGTGATATTGTCGATGCCTTGCCGCTCATGTTCGCGTCAGGCGGGGGCATGGTCTCCGATGCGTTCAATGCCGTGACTGATGTAGCTATGGTCAGCGAGCGCCAAAACGCACACTTGCTCAATACGGCGGGTGATCTGTTTGGTGATGTGAGCAACGCTCAAACCGAAATGATGCAACTTGGGGCAGAGGTGCTTACAGATACGGGGGCGATTCTCGAACGCTCACAAGAACGCGCCTATGACTTTGGCTCTGATGCCATGTTACATATGAGTGATACGGCAGATGGTGCAATGACTGCCAATCTTGCAGTTACACAGGCCGCACTCGATGGTAATGCTGATTTGGCCGCATTGGTTGTGGGTTCAATTGAACGCTCAAACGATAACAACACCAATCTAGCCGAAACCCTCACTCAAACCACACTCGATGCCGGAAACGAGGCCAACGAAACCGCCATGGGGCAGTTACAGCGCGGCTTCGATTCGATGATGGGGTTCGCCGAGCAATATAGCCGCTCAGACGGCGCAGCATTGGCCGAAAACAACAATAAAACCATGTTATTCATGTTAGGCGGTACCGCATTAGTCGCTGGTGCTGTCGTACTCGCGGGGCGCAAATCATGATTATTAACCAGACCATAGTTAACGGTATGTGTGTCCTTAACAAAACAGGGGCGTTTTTCTCGTTAATCAGTGCGGGCGGTGTTGTGCGCATCAAACTGACACTTAACGGCAGTACTGTGCTTGATTCGAAAATGTGGGTCGGTATGTCTCTCGATCAAGCCATGCCATTCGATGAAATTGAAATTTTCGGTGATGATGGGGCTGTCGAATTTTGGGCGGGTCAAGTGTCGATGACACAAGCTCGCGCCACCATTGCAGGGGCTAACGCGGTGCGTACCTCAAATGTGTTTTTAACAGGCGGGGCGCAACAGTTAACCGCCTCAGATGTGACGCGTTCAGCGTTGCGGGTGCGGCCGTCATCTGAAATGTATGTCGGTGGGGCTGGTATTGACGGCACTGGTTGGCGGGTAGCCGCGAATGAAGTGTCAGAAATTCCCGTTGCGGGCGCGGTTTTTGGTTTTGTGCCGCCTGTGCTGATCGACTATTCAGCAACGGTATATAGCGGTGCAGAAGTGGGATATTGGGATGCATCTGTCAGGGACGATGCACGGAAGCGTTATGTGTTTGTCTCGCCTGATGAGTCAGTGCGCTTATGCTCTAATGGTAATGCTCTTAAGCTCTATAAGGGTGGTGCATGGGCTAACCACCCCTATTTTGCACTATCGACGGGTAATTTCTATCTATTGCCTGATGGTAAAAATGCGCTTTATTTGGTGCATGAAAAGAATGAGTTTCTGACATTTTACAAGTCCACTGACTACGGGCTGACATTCACTCGTTTAGTTAATGCGGTGGATGGTAATGCGTTAGGGTTAGCAAGTACCGATAGAAGTGTCTCAAACCGACCCGCGTTTATTGCGGGTAATATTATCACTGTGTCTTATACCGCCTATTGGGTGACATTAAATGTTGAAACGGGCGCGATAAATTTCGGCCAATGGGCTGAATACAAATCTTATAACGGCGCATGGCTCACTGATTCAGTCGGTGTGTTTTCGAAAGCTGGTTTTTATGCCGGGTACAGTGGCTATATTCGTTATACCGAAGATGGTGGCGCTACGTTTATCAATAAGCTGATCGATGTCGATAATCAAACTCTAAGAATCGACCCGACAGGCCAATACATGATTGTTAGAAACTCTAACCGTTATTGGCTCTCAGATGATTACGGTCAAACATGGGTGGACAGTGGCGAAGGCTGGCCGTATGGCAAAGATGTGTCGTATGCGGGTGTCGGTTCGTGGTTACTGGTAGAAAATGGGGTGTTGTACGCCATTTATTTGCGTGATGGAGTTGCCGAACGTGTGACCGTAAACACCGAGCATGGTGGCACTGATGATTATCAACAATGTGATCTGTTTGTCACTCCATCGGGTAAGGTCATAACGGGCGCCTCAGATACGCTTAGTGGTGATGCTGTAGCGTATCAACTCGCAACCACGGGAGATTTAGCGCCCGTTAAAGTAGAAGTGATGGAGCTGTTAAGCTAATGCGCCGCGTGATGATAATCACGGCGAGCGCAGTATGTGCGGCGGGGGCGTGGTGGTGGCTTAAATCCCCGCGGTCAACGCCCGCAGCCGTCAATAACTCATTGCCTGGTCAAACGAATGATGCAGGTTCGCCGCTCGATTACCTTAATTTTGATTTTGGCGCACTGCTTCCAAAGAGCAGCGCGGCAAATTCTGCCGAACAAAAACCGTATATTGTCGAAGGAGACAACATGATTTTACCCAAAGGGTTAAAAAACAATAACCCGCTCAACATCGAAGCGGGCCGCGATCAGTGGCAAGGCATGACGGGCAATGATGGGCGTTTTATTATCTTTGAATCCGTCTTTTATGGCATTCGCGCCGCCGCCCGTATCATGAAAAATTACCGTGATAAATACCGCTTAAACACCGTTCAAGGCATCGTTAACAGGTGGGCCCCGCCAAGTGATAACAATCCAACCGAAAAGTATATTAACTTTGTGGCAAATCGTGCGGGCGTATCTGCGCAGCAGCCGCTATCTATGGCCGATTATCAAAATGTAATCGCCGCAATGATCTATTTCGAAAACGGATATAACCCTTATGACCAAGCTGAAATTGCCCGCGCTACCAGTGCAGGGCTTAAATAAATTAAGTAATGGGCTGGTTGCCGTTGCGGTGATTTATGGGCTGTATGTGATGCAAAAAGCCTATTCAGCAGGGGACAGATTAGCCAATCAAGCCACAAGGCCAATAGGGCAGGCGTGGTCTGATGTCAGCGCGTGGGCGGGCGGTTGGCAAGCCGTAGAGTTAACGCCGCTCATTATTCAGCCGTGGTACCTGGATGACAATTATCAGATCTCTGATCAGGCGTGGGAGATTTTAAACCGTGATGAGGGCTATCAGGTATTAATGGCGGGCCTGTTTAATGGCCGGACACTAAAACCTGAACTTAGGCATCTAATCGGCCAACCAATCGAGGGCGTATAAAATGGGGTGGATCTCTAAACTGTTTAGCTTTCTGACTAACCCGATAGCCGATCTAACTGGCGGCTATCGTGAGCGCAAGCGTATTGCCTCAGTTATGGCCGCCGATGTGGCCACAGCAGAGAATAACCTCAAAATTGCCAAGTTTAAAGCGCAAGCGGCGAGGGTAGAGCGGCAAGAGGACAATGACGCGGGGTATGATCTGACCGTGTTAAATAACCGCCGTGAAACAAAGATGGATGAGCTGATTATTATTGTCTTTTTGGGTTTGTTCCTCTGTCATTTTATCCCTGTGATGCAGCCATATATGGCGGGCGGGTGGCAGGCTATGGGCTACAAGGGTGCGCCGTGGTATTTCGAGTTTGTGATTGTCGGGATAGCGGTTAGCACCTTGGGATTAATGCGATTATTTAGGGCGTTTTGGCGCGCTAGGGAGAATAAAAAATAATGGATATGACACTATTTGCCTTGCTCAAAGCGGCAGGGGTCGATTTTTCAAGTGTAGCGGTGGTGATGCTGTTATGGCGTATCAGTACGTTGATGAACAGCCAGAAAGAGGCCATTGTAAGGCTTATTCATAAGCTCGATAAGCGGGTGATTGCATTGGAGGCTAAAAGCGATGTTTCAAGACCTGCCGACTAATTTCGCCGTTGATTTGAAAACGCCCGACCCCGTAGTGGTTCAGATCCAGCCCAGCACAGAGCTGATTGCAATCTTTGCCGGACTGGTTATCGTTGCAGCCGCTTGGGTAAAACGCCGCTAGTTTAATGCCGATAAGTGTCATTATCGGCAATTGCTTTAAAATAAATCTCAAAGTTTGAATCGGTGTTATTGACTTATAACAGATTGTTTTGCAATGTGTATTGCAATTAAGGCATGCATGGTAAGAACATGAAAGAATTAGAAAATTGCTATTTCAAATACACAACCCTCAATCAGAATGTTATTCACTCACTGCTAAGCGAACAGTTATGGCATGCGGAGGCTGACTCTTTAAATGACCCCTTCGAATTCAACTTTGCATTTAAAGAGGGTATAAAAGCAGAGAATGCTGACGATCTTGCGCGCATACTTAAAGAAAACAGATACTTTGTCAAAGAAGAAGAAGTTGAGGCTGAAAAAGAATTTTACTTAAAATTATTTGTAAAGGGTGATTTAGATAAAGTTAGAACTGAAATCGAAAATGCAAAAAATGTAATGAAAACAGCTATTCGCTCAACAATTGATAAAGTAAACTTTCTTGTTTGTAGTTTGAGCAAAAAATATGATAATTCGATGATGTGGTGCCACTATGCAGACGGTCTTAAGGGCATCTGTATTGCTTATGATATCGACCTACTTTATGAATCTGATTTATCATTCAAAGATGTAAAGTACTCAGAGTCAGCTAGAGAAATAGATTTTGAAAAAGCTTACAAATCAATCATCTTAGGTGAAGTATCAACTAAAGAAGAGGACGAGTTCGATCTTTTTTCAATTTTGCTTTCTAAGCATGATAAGTGGAAAGATGAACATGAAGTTCGCTCGATATGTGTTGGCGATGAAGATGAAATAATCATTAAGGGTTCATCATATCAACTTTCAAATAATACGATTAAAGCGATTATTTATGGTAGTAAAATCAGAAAAACGGAATTAGAGATTTTACAAAATTTGTCTCAAAAATTAAATTTTTCACTTTACAAAGCAACACCTAAGCATGGAACATTTTCCGTTGAAACTGCCGAAGGTTAAGCATAAAAAAGCCCGCAGGAACAAGTGCGGGCTTTTTGTCTGGAATACTCACAGAAGGATGTGAGTAACTCAAAGCTTAGCTATTATCGCTGGGATGACAAGTTTTCATTTACGCTTGTTGCGTACCGTTTTGGCGTAAGTCAGCTTAGGGGCAACAATAGGTGATCGCTTTAACGACTCAAGACTCAGTATTAACCCGTCAATTTCCTCCCGTATCGCGTGGGCTTCGTCCTCATTTCTTAGTTCGTTAACCTGAGTTTTCAATTGGTCTTTTTCAACCCGGTCGAAACGGTTAAATTGCCTGTCATAGAAAATGCGCATTAACTCACTTGGGGCAAAGGTCAGCTTGTCGTAAGGCGTGATTAAGCGACCATCTTTAAACGTAAAACCGTCCCAATCTTTTGTTTCTGGAATCGTACGAGATGCTAATTCGGCCAATTTATCGATCCAAGGTGGACAGCCAACGCGCCACCATTGGCGAACCGTTCGCGGTGATACGCCAATATAATCAGCGGCTTTTTGACTATCTATAGAACCATTCTTAGTGCCAAAGTTAGTTAAAAACCAAAAGCGGGTACGACTTAACATTATAGGAAACTCCATTTCTTTAGAATTATTAGTCATAGAAAGCTGCCTCATGTGTTTTTAATGGTTATATGTCGAGAAAACGGTAATGTTTTCAAAACAGGCGGTTAGCTTTCTATTTCTGTATTTTACTAATGAAAGTAATACTTATGTGCTGTGGCAATATCTGCCTATGCGCACAATGTATATTATGTTAAATAGCAACCCTGCAAGCAATTGACTTTTATAGAGTTTGATCACTGCCACTTAAGTTGAGAATTTCCGGCAACCTGAGATTATTTAGATTCAAAGCCTGTTATACGAATATGTAGGTACGCTACTTGGAACTTACCCCTAACCTACTTATGACTCCATCCCAGGGAATATTACTTGCTGATGACAATTCATGAGTTGGTATAGATTTAAGTATGTTTGTCTCAACATCAGACATTTCAACTGTAATGCCTTCAGACTTTTAATTAGCTATAAGCCTATCCAGAACATCGTGGGTGTAATACGTTGCACCACCTTCACCGTCTTTCGGTAATACATAAACGCTACCAGATGACTGAGACCACTCAAATTCATCTCCCTTATCTACAAGTGTTGATGAGTCTACCGCCCCAGATGATAAGCGCTATGCATCCGACTCACGCCAGGAGGCAAATACTCGATCCTTCAGCTTTAATTTCCATATTCGATCTTACTTGATTACGCCTTCAAACTTTGGGGCATTAATGAGCTAGAGATTTGACTCTAGCTCATGAGGTTTTGATTAGGAAAAATAACTTTAATTATTCAAAAGAATATTTGATTGATGAGATGACCATAATCACGATGCCGATTCTGCTGGATTGTGGCTCTTCACTGTTTGGCGACCTTGCCACACCAATCAACTTTCCCTTGGCGAACAGTGCGACATTTCTCGATACCATTGTGCAGAACCACTTTAAACGAGAGCGTTAACCTTGTAACTACTTGGGCTCTTCATCGATGGTTGTGACCTCAGAGCACGTCCCATCGGTATTATAATTTGCACATTTCCACTCTTCATCATTCCAGACAATTTTTTCAGGGTTCCACATTCTGTTTTTGTTAAACACGCAGGTGCAGGGTTCATCGTCTGGATTGGAACCAATCTTTGCTGGTCCATTTTCATCTTCAGTGTTCTCTTTTTCGATCACTTTTTCGGGGGTGGTTGGTGTATTAAAGTGAGTGTCAAGTCCATAGCTGCTGCATTCTAAGTTTTTCCAAGCGCTTATTGCCCCATCCAATAACGATGCCTCATTACAGCTTTGTTGATTCTTACAACCCTCATGCCAGCCATTCACATAACCTGTTCCCCTGTCGTATTCTCTGATTAGCATAAAGTGATATTTATCTGTTGGCTTCGCTATTTTAATCAAATACTTCATCATATTCGTGCTACTTTCTGAGTTATAACCACTCAACAGCCCACTACAAAACGCGACTTCTCTCTCTTGCTTTGGGGTGTATGACGGCGCGGCCGACAGCGCGGCTGTAAACAAAAGCGTCACTATTAAAGTTAGGTATTTCATTTTTCCCTCCTGGCATGACAAACAATACATTCACACACGTAATGTCTGTCTATCTTAATCCACCAAAAGGCTATGATTGTTGATCTGAAGTAGCATAACTCGCGATGAGCAGGGCCTAACGGCTAAACTCTGCGCGTCGTATTGTGGCGGTGGCAAACAACATGCTTTTTTGCCTAATAGGTTGTGAACATGAACCACGATTGAAATAGTCACTAAATCGCCCTGTTATAGGGCAATAATCAATTTTGTAGATCTCCACATCGCCGCCTGAGGCATCCACCAATCCAGCCAGCGTCTTAATGAGCCCGTAACAGGCAAATACAAAGCATTCTCAATATGCAGTTCATCGAGAGGAAAGTGGTTGTTAAGTCGCTGCTGAAGAATGTGGTCTGTGCATCCGGGGGGGGGAGTATAAGAATGCAGGAATTAGACAAATCTAAATACTCAGCAACTAAGAAACCTTTAACTGATAAAGACTTCTTAGTTAACATCGCGTTCCCTTGTGCTTCCCGTAAAAACATCTCTATTCAACGATCTGGAATGTTTTGCTTGTCTGGATCTGATCCCAGACATAGCCGCTTGCCGTCACACCATTAATGAATACGACATATTCTCCAACAGCTGTGCCGCCTACTCCTTTTTTATTTGGCGCATCAGTACTCCACGACGCTTGAGCTATACCGTTTTCATTACTGACGACACTGGTAAATTCTGTCGATTCGGTACCGTCAACCAAGAAGTTAACCGTCGCACCCGATATAGGCAAATCACTTTCATCCTTAACAGTAACTTGGAACACTACATCTTCACCCTGAATGAATTCACTGGTGACTACAAACGTTATAGTCTGGTGCTTTCCTTTTCCTTCCTTAAGCCACTTACCAGTTTGTATAGGCTCTGCGATTCCAGCCAAATCCTCCTGACCCGGCTGGATCGGAATTGCACAGAGGATATTACTAAACTCAGACTCGCAGACATTGTTATACGATGTAACCTTATAGCAGTATTGTTGACCGTTAGTCAGGTCTGTGTCGGTATAGTTGGTGCATTCCAATATTGAATCAGGCGTGCATGACAGGTCTTCGACCAACTGGGCCTTACCAGCTTGATCGTAGTAGAGTTTGTAGCCGCTTATACTTGGTTCACTGGTTACCTCCAGCCAACTCAATGCAACCTGCTTTTCAGCTGGATTTGCGGTAAGAAAGTTGGGGGCTGTTGCATTGCATTCACCCGGCGGTGTTCCCCACATTGTTGATGCCATCACATAAGGTTCAGCCATAGAGGTATTTTGCCAGGCATCTAGCATGTTGAGACCCTCCTCGCCTAAAAACTCATTACCACCCGCATTTGGGTCTGTACCGTTATTAGCAAGATAAAGGAACTGAATGTATTCCCAGCTGGTTGGCTGGTACATAAGGTTAACTTTGGCAGATTGGGCACCGGTTGGTACATTCAGGGGAACCTCATCAAAATAATCATATATCCCCCCAGGATTACCACCATACTGCTCTACAGGCATAGGCAACGTATTTCGTATCCGTGCCAGCTCATAACTCATTCCAAAGGGTGGGATACGATTATCCTTGACGACTGTATTGTTCAGTACAAAATGGAAGGTATCGTGGCGTTCGGGGTTACCTGGACATGGTGGTAATGAGTGACCCTCGGCATCAATTTGAGCAAGGTTCCCCAATTCACAGTTAATATTGCCTGATATACGATCATAACTAAGAGGAAGGCTGGCTGGATAACCCAAATTGATCAACTGCATGGCCCACTCTTTCGTCATCCCCATGTGTGCCTCATAGATCTTAGTGTTTGTTGCTTCCAGATCGAGCAAACTTCTAACTGTTAATGCTTGTCCTTTTAAAGTAATACTAATATCACCATATTCCCCATCTTCACGGATCAGGTTACCAGTGCCATCATACCATTTGATGTTAAGCCACATCCGGCGACCTTCCGGATAGCCTGAGATCAGTTTATGACCAGTATGGTTGACGACTTTCACGCTGCCAGGAGTCCCCATAATAGTCAAAGTCGCCGCCAACTCTAGTTGTTCTTTTGCACGCAGAACACCATCCAGCATGGCATGGACATTGTCTTGAGACATGTCGCCGCCAAGCCTGAGCTTACCTTTCTCATTGAGGTACGCTATGACCTCAGGCATCCAGTAATTGCCTCCGGTCAGGTCATGTAGTGGCAGATCACTCCGCATAGGTACTCCTCGCTTATTTGCCCCCTTGCCAGTTACTGGACGCATGTGACAGGACTGACAGCTAAAGTATCGTGGAGCGGCTGGGTTTCTGTAATTACCGTCAGTGGTTCCATTCAGCGTGGCGGCATTATAAATGGCCTCAAGTGCACCATCTTGCAAGTCATCCGGTAGAGTTGGATAATCCGCAATCAACGTTTCGGAGATCTGACCCGCCTTGTATTCACTGAAGGTGCGCTCGACAATGCCATATTTATAGGGCGGGTTATTGAAAGCAGCCTTACCATCCACTGCTCCCCCTAATATGCCATTTGCGATGACGGGGTCTGCGGTAGGCTGAATGCCATGATTGTGTGCTAAGTTGCCAACGACCGGATTAGAAACATCGTGGCAAGTGCCGCAGAAGTCTCGATCACGATGGAAGTTTGATTTAAGGAACTGGTGCCGCGCCTCTGCGTTGTTATATGGTCCTAATTTATCACTCCCTCCAAACATGGATGACATGCCGGAACCAAGATAACCTTCAATCCCAGTAAAAGGTTCATCCCAATCAAATACTGAATCAAAATTAGGCTCGGATTCATTTGTAATAAAAGGAGCGTTCATCGTTCCTTGATGCTCTGAATTATCTGGATTAGTAAGTTTATGGCAGTAGTCACAATCTACTCCGTCCGAGTCCCCGGTAGCCAAGCCTGAACCATCAGTTGGTGTAGAGCGTCCACCGAACCAGCCGCTTGTACTATGACACCGTATACACAGATCGCCTGAACCGTCGAAGTCCTGTTCGGCTATTGCCACAGTCGCCCAAAAAATAGGATCTCGTCCAGCATGAGCCATCATACTGCTTCGCCAATTGTGTGCAGGTTCTATTGAGCTGTTATAGCCGCCGTGGCAATTATCACACTTGTTCGGGGATTCTAAGTTACCAATTTCTCCTTGCTGGGTACCCGGTTGTTTTATATCCGTCGGAACCGTATCGGCGGCCAGAGCGTTAATAAAAGTGAACAAGAACAGATGAAGAATTAACATTAGCCTCAAGGAAAATTTCATAATCACCTCCGCACTTAGTTACACCATATTTAGCACTTTTTGATCCAAGAGTTCTTTAGTACAAAGAAACTTAAGTTGCTGTAACTCCATAATCAAACCTGCACAGTCAAAAAGGATTTTTTCTTTAGTGTTTAGATTTTATTTTGTTCATGGTTAAACTTTGTTGGATACAAAACATGGCTTTCCTATCTGAACTTAATTTCCTATGTACTCAGTTCTAAACCATTAACTATGTCTTCTGGCAACAAAGCATAGGAGTGAAGACCAGACCTACAGCAAAAAGCCTGCTAAGAAGCAGGCCTATAGATAATTGAGTGAAAAGCGCGTCGGGGGCTAGCTATTTCAGGGTTATGTTACTTCCCTCGTTGACCGCGCTGTAAGCCCAGAAACTAACAAGGTTACTGCTCTTAAAGTCAGGATATCCTATAAACTTAACAACCCTATCACGCTCTAAGAATCGTTTTCGTTTTTCAGTATAGTCTATTTTCTAGCTCAAACTCATTTAGAAACCAAACAGTCTAAAAAACGATTTGCCTATTCAGTAAGGGGTTAAGCAGTCTTGCTGCATCCATTTTTCATCGAACAACATGTTCCTACTAGAAATTTAATTTCTGTTCTTTTCATTCACGCGTATTCGTTCTATTGAAATTTTAAACAGTACCCTTTCGTCCACCCTTCCCTGATGATTCTACCAGTGTCATGCCAGCATATATTCCGCAGGAAAATCAGAATTCAAAGCTTGTGTTGTGTACTCGGCTCTCTGCGACAAATTTACATGCCGCCAATCGCATTAACTGTGGTACCGCCCGCTAGTAGTCCATTTTTTATCAAGAAAATACAATTACTCCATCGAAATAAATATCAATTAAGAGGTTAAATGAAGACATCAGTTTCTGGTAAAAAGGTCTTATGCTTTAGGCCTCACCATCGACAGCCTCGCTTTTAGGCTATTTAACTGTTTAGACATGAAGATTAATAGATTTTAATTCCCACTTCAGTTTAATGATATAGCATGAGTTTTTTATAAAAACTCTTATCTAGCGGGCCGTTCAACTTAAGCCCTAGAAATTGGTAATAAGGTTAACCATTGATTTAAAGGTATATTATCAAGAGAGTATTTACTGTTCCATTCTTCAGTTTCGTTAAAGAATTCTTGGAACAATTACGTTTTATAATCCTTTAACTTGCTGCGATAGACTTAAGCATAACGACTGCATCATTCAAAACAGAGTGAATAGAGAGAGGAAAATTAATTAAGACCGACCTTATGGCGAGGGTATGCTCTTCAACATCATTTGAGGTTGGTTCAAAGCTAAGATCTGATTAGCTAAAACTAAACGAGAGCGCGAAAATGACACAAATCAATATCGAAGACAAAATGAATGAACGCCTAAGAAATACCTTCAATACAATCCTTATTGGGTCGATGATAGCGCTAGCTATCGTTGGATCTCATATTGCTTTAGATAGAAATTTCCCCGTTATAGTCGAACAGACAACAGATAGCACAAATATCAGAGTCAACTGTACCGGTAAGGGCCAGGGGCATATTGTCGATAGCTATCAGATCGAGGGTGACATACTGACCTACAAGTTGTCAGGTAAAAACACTGAGGTCATCGCTCATATGGCTAACTGTAGAATTATGATCGAGAATAAGCAGTAACATGTTAGCGGCTCTAACAGTAACTGTTGTTTTCATTTCATAACCGGAAAGCCTTGTTTTTAAACAGCAATAAAAAGGGCCTGCTAAGAAGCAGGCCTTAAGAAAAGTGAGTGAAAAGCGCGTCGGGGGCTAGCTATTTCAGGGTTTTGCTACTTCCCTCGTTGACCGCGCTGTAAGCCCAGAAACTAACACGGTTGCTGCTCTTAGCGTCGTGACATCCTATAAACTTAACAACCCTATCACGCACTAAGAAACGCTTTTCATTGTTCAGTATAGTCGACTTTTTACCTACTATTCGCCTATAAGTGGCTTAGGAACCAAACAGTCTAAAAAATTTTAGCCTTATTTCGATTAAGCAGATAAGCACTTTCCATGATGCTTGTCCGCCCTTCTCACTTGCTCCCCCCGCCGGATAGAATTTGCGGTTGAAGTACGTATCTATTCAACTATTTATCTATTCATCTACTTATCTATTTTCAATGAGAATGAGTTATGAAGCTTTCTACCTTGTCACATAACCATTGAGGATCATCCAATGGTATATCATGACCAGCAAGGGTATTTACAATCATAGGCGCTAGCCATTTCTCCGCTATTGCCTTGGTAGCAATATGGCTAACCAGGTTATCATTGAGGGATGATATAAATAGCACTCGACAACTCACTGGCCTTGTAATATCAAATCTAAATGCTGCCAATAACTGTCTGAAAAAGTTGTTTTTACTGATTGGGTATTCATCTGCATAACTAATCCAACCATTTATTACTTCAGTGTTTTCGGGTCTGTTTGAAACCAGACTATAGATAGCCTTCTCTCTGTACTTAACATTTGAGAATGCAGCCTTGATGATATTGAAATAGTTTTTCGGTCTTAACCTGTGGCAGAAAGTGGAATAATTCTTGGCACTGGTATTGATACAGATAAGGCTATTAACTTCATCCGGATACATTGCAGCCCACTGCAAGCCAATCATGCCCCCCATTGAGATGGCTATAATGTTGACCGGAACTCTGGCATCGAAATCATCTCTGATTTTATCTACCATCGACTCGATAGAGGTTGGAGACAGTTCCATATTTCGCCGCCCGGCTCCCGGAATATCTACACAGATAACATCGGAATCGGGGAATGCCTTAGATAACAGAGCCGGGAATCTTCCCCAATGTCTCTGCTCTCTGAATAGCCCCCTGATCAATACAAAGGGTGTCGATTGTTTCATCATCGGCATATGCTTCTACTGTTTCTGGGGCTAACCAAAAGTTTCCTATCCCTTCCGGGCGAGCTCTATTTTCATATTAGGACACACCCCAAGGATAAGAAAGAACAAGAAGGCCATAACTAAGGTTCACGACTCGTTTTATATCGAACAAATCTGCTTCTACTATAATTTGAATTTAAATGCTTCGCTTTTACAGGCTAGGCATAACTCCAATGCTTTATGATATAAGTGAATAACGACAATGACTGAACTTAAATTACGGACCGTCGGTACTGGGTTGGGAATCGAGCTGCCCCAAGATGTGCTTGATCGACTCGAGCTCCACGAGGGAGAGAGTATCTGCCTTGAAACCATGTCTAATGGCAACTATCGACTGGCAAAAATTAACACATTAGTCGATGAGCAGATGACGCGAATCGAAGACTACATGCACGAAGAAGATGCCTGAGATAGTGTACCTGCTACCCTACCCCCGATTATTGTGACATCAGCGACCTATTTTTTGGGGACACCATATTCGACCTAAATCTGATGTTCTTTTCCCGGATGGGAAAGGTTAGCATAGATTTTACACGCCTTTACATTAGCAAGACACAGCTTGAACTTGCAGTTGATACGCTATAACTATCAACTACGCCGGAGTGCTTATGTCTACATCAACCAGCTTACGCAATGCGATCTTATTGCTCACTTTAACCGGAGTCACAGGCACTGTAATGGCTCATCCAAACCAAGTGGTTCCCACCAAGGCTTCCCCTTACAAAGCAAGCGTACACGTGAAGAAAGTCGTCGTTAAGCCTGGTCATCGCCCGGTTCATAAAGCACCTAAACACCGTTCATACCATCATAAGCACCTACCTGCCTCTGCAAGCTTCATTGTAATTTCAGGGATCAGCTATGCCATCGTCGATAATGCCTACTACAAGAGAAATGGCGACCAATATATTTACATTGAACAGCCACCGGTAACGGTGCAAACAACCACAGACGAAGCCCCAGCCGCTCAGTCTACAGAAACGATAACCGGGTCAATAGTGGATATGCTTCCTGCAGGTACCACTACTGTGACTGTGAATGGGGTAACCTTCTATGTCGATGGCAGTGATTGGTATGCGCCTATTGCGGGTACACCTAGGTTTGTTATTGTCGAGCCCCAGCTTTAATTCCACGGTAGGCTACACTCAAAGAGACTCAAGAATACTTTAGACCAATAATTCAGCGCTTATGATCTGTAAGGAGTATAAATGGAACTATTACTTGATGAGCTTATGGAGATTATCGAATTTGTGAGTGAATACCAATACAAGGGTGATGGAAGCTATGAGAAAAAAGACAGCTTCCAACAAGGTCGCTTTAGGACGATTGAAATAAAGGAAAAGTGTATCGCTGACTATAATGACTCTCCGTCCATCGAAAAGCTCAACCAGCTACTTGGACAACTGGATGAAAAATTAGAGAAAGGCTACGACAACCCGGAACTTCAGGTCTGGAAATTGATTTAAAATATTCCCTTCTGTTAGCCAGTTGATGTAACAACTGGCTTTTCTGTTTGATATAACTCTAAGCTAACTTTGCATACAGCACTTCACAGAGACTTTACTTAGTTCTCTCTTTTACAGAACCATATACCTTGAACGACCAGCCCTAGATATTAGCCCAATCCATTAGCCCGAGCGACAAGCTCGAACTTAGCTCAAAACTTAGCTTGAAGTACACGGGACTTATTAAGCGATGGTGGTTAACACGCCTGATTTAATCTCTTTTTCACGCAGTACCCATGCCTGAGCGATCGATTCTTGTGCGCTGGCTAAGGGATTATCTCTCTCTAATGCTTCGGTCATTGTCTCTAACGTGTTCAGCGATTGTGCTCTTCTTAACTTGAGAAGGTAATCCAATGTCATTGGATCAATTTTTGAAGTTTGCATTTAATCTCGTATTGTTATTAATCTTGTTTCGGCCAGTGAATTCAGAGCTAAACCAAAGTAGTTAAACTGTGTGAATTGTAGCTTGTACAGCCGTATCTTGCTAGATACGGCATAGTTTAAACGATCGCTAATTGAAAGATCAAAGTTTAGTGGTGGCTAACTTGGCTCCAAAGCCAAGAAAGAGGCTCCCCGAGAGATAATTCAGGCGACGTGCATTGCTTATGTTCGTCAGGAAAGACTTAAATTGTTCGGCTAATAGTATCACCAGTAAGAACCAAGCTGACACGACCATAGCCTGGGTCATTCCCAACACCATACTGTCATTCAGCATCTGCTCTTGTGAAACAAACTGAGGAAAAATTGATACATAAAAAAGCACAATCTTAGGATTAAGCATGTTAGTCAAAAATCCCTTTATGAAATAACCAGGTAAATCACCGAATCTAGCTTTAAGTTTGGCATTCTCTCCCTTTTCCAGCACCGGTCCTTCTTCACCGTCTGCTTGCACGCTCTGTCCATCTTGCAACAACAGACCTGCACGCAAGTGAGATATACCTAGCCAGATTAAATAACTCACACCCAGCCATTTCATTATCACAAATGCCCTGTCTGACTGAGCCAGTATCAGACTTAAACCCTGAGCCGAGATAAACGCATGGACTAAAAAGCCTGTACTCACGCCCAGGATATTAATAAATGCATGAACCCGGCCCTTTGTCAGTGCCGTAAATAACACCAGTAACGCATTAGGCCCGGGAATGATAGCGATAATGAAGACAATTCCAGCGAAGATTAAAACTGTATCTAAAGACATAAAAACTCCATCGTACTCGTAAAAGCTTAGCTTCACACAAAGACATCACTACCTTGAATGCAAGTAGTTTTCATGTGAATAGCTTTTTAAGCTCATTTAAATAGCGTGCACATTGACAAACCTTACCTGTCGATAAAGCTTGAAATAAACTTGTCTGAAGCCGCAGGATATGCGGGCGAAGTTAACTGCACGGTGGGCAGTGGTTTCTATTGATACAAGTCATGTGCATGGAGGTATAAATTCTTATGCGAATACGGATAGGCAGGTTAATTAAGTTTGCATACCACCGCATGCCCCGCCATTCTCTCCTATCGAGCATTCATTGAATTCTATCTAAGTAGAATCACTTTTAAATTACATTTAAATTTAATTATAAACTTATTCCGTTTCGTTCTAATAAAAAGAAGAACACTTCAACCTCGGTAAGAATTAAAGACTGGATTAATGTGAACGCCTATCAACTCGTATAATAGTTAGCATCTAACAGTCAAACGCATCAAATAACGAGATCCAAGTCACTATCTTCGTCACCATTTTAACAATTCAGATCCCAGGAGATGAAACAATAATTGTTATCTTCTACACCTATGGTTTACATGCGATAAAAACAGTACTTGATGTAAATACACTTAGATAAATTAAGGCAGTAAAAATAATAGTAGAACTATTAATGCATACACCAACTAAAACAGGAAATACTTATGTAAGTAATAATTAAAGTACTTTGTTCTTAAGCTACAAACCTTTCAAACCTGTTTGCCCTTCTGATTATATCTAAAGTTATTACTAAAAATAACTTCACATGCCTAACTTTTTGGACACCTGCCTCTATATAAATCAACGCAAAAATGGCTAAAACAAAGACAAGTCACATTCCTTAATATTTAGTGACTTAGTACTCACGCTCTAGATAAACAACATGGAGGATTAATAGCAAAGTCCGATTAAACAAGTAGTTACATTAGAGTAGCGAGTCTAAAATATATTGAGAATGGTAACACATGACCCACATAACATAATTCACACAGGTAAGCTGCTAGGAGATATCGTTTGTTCAAATTCTCAGTAATTTTGTTAAGCCGCACCAACAGTGAAATCTAATTAACTAAATACTGTAGTAAAAAAATCTTATGGGCTTTTACAAAAACAAGATCCAGCTCATAAAATAAGCCCGACCGTTCGTGTAAGTTGAACTAAAATAAAGTAACAAACTTGTTAAACGATATTTAATGAGAGGGTGAAAGCATTACACCCTCAATTAGTTACCTCCCAATAGGAATATTAACAAAACAACATAAAGCCAAGATAACTCTCGAGCGTAACACGTCGGCTTACGACCCGAGATATAAGTTAAATGCCGACAACAATAGCCGTTGCATACGGTTTTAATTTTGAAAAAGACAATCACTAAATTGAGTCTTTCAGATAAATGCACCCTAAATAAACATGATGTTTTTTGAGTGACTGTTGCAAACAGTATTTTTTTATAAAAGACAGCTATTTTATTGTGGTGATATTAATAAAACTGAGTAGATAAAGACTTAAGCCAGTAATTTAGTGAAAAAGTTGAATCCACAATTAATATTTAATAAAAATAAAATGGAGTGCAGTGATGAGTAAAACTAAAGTATCAGGATATATAGGCTTGTTGGCCTTAATCCTTGCTCTTCCGGTCAACGCCGGTAAACCAGTAGACAATGATGGAGATGGTTACAAATCCAGTTTAGATTGTAACGATAACAACTCATTAGTCTGGGAGCTCAACTCATGTGGCGTCTGTGACGTCGAACCTGTAAATGGCTGTAATGCTTCTAACCCACACTCAGATCTCAGTTGGACCGACTACCCGTCGGCTTGTATAAACTGTCACGACGGTGGAGTTGGTGGTTCTCAGTATGATGAAATGTTCGGCTCTACTCACTATCAATGGACAGGTGATACACCTGACATGGTAAACCAGGGTGGTACCCTACAGGGTAAGCTAACCAACGCAGTAAACAGCTATTGCATCAATATCGAAGGTGACTGGCCGGTTTGTGGCTCATGTCATGCTGGCCGTGGTATTAAGCCTGGCGAAGGTGATACCAACGCCAATATCGATTGTTTGATGTGTCACAACAAAGATTACGCCCTAAACCGCGTAAGAAAACCAGACGGTAGCATGGGTCCATCGGACGGTACTGCACAGACCGATCTTGATGCTTATGTCCAAAATATAGCCGCACCAGGCAGAACTAACTGTCTTAAGTGTCATGCTTATGCCGGTGGTGGAGATGGCGTGAAACGTGGTGATATCTCTTCTGCCTTAATGGCTAACTCAGATATGCATTTTGATGTTCATATGAATGTCGCCGGTGCTAACCTGGAGTGTCAGGATTGTCATAAGTTTGATAATCACAGAGTAATAGGTAAAGGCTCAGATCTTCGACCTACCGATGACATAGTCAGAGGCGCTGAAGTTACGTGTAGCAGCGGTACCTGTCACGTAGGAATGGACTCAGGTTCAGGACATGCAAGCTCAGGACGTCGTGATGAGCCCGATCGTCACGTGGCCAGAGTTTCCTGTCAGTCTTGCCATATTCCAACCTATGCGAAAGATCTCGGCGACCCTTCACACGTTCCAACAGAGATGCACAGAGATTGGCGCTTCCATCATGATGGTACACCAGCCGATGGCGTTTCCGGTTCCGGTCACCCACATGCCGATAAATTAGCAAACCAGACTCCTGAGATGAAGTTCTGGAATCGTAAGAGTGACAACTACCTGCTACATGATCTTGGTATCGTGGATCCCGCAACAGGTCGCTATCCGACTTCTCGTCCTATGGGTGATGTAACCGATGGTAAGTTAATGCCATTCAAATACAAGACAGCGACTCAGCCAATGACGGTTGCCGACGACCGTATGATTGCACTCGATACATTCGAGTATATCAAAGGTTCCGGTGACGCAGTTGCAGCTATCGAGGCTGGTTTGGTTAACATGGGCTACCCTGTAAATGAACCATACAAGTGGATAGAAACCGATACTTATCAGGTGATAAACCACGGTGTTAACCCGGCAAGTGATGTTGCGGCTTGTAGTCAGTGCCATGAAGAAAATCTTGATTTGACTACTGACTCTAAGCTCGATGCCTTAGGGTACAAACTCAAAGGACCTAAAGAGCAAGTGTGTGCTCAGTGCCATGATGGCAGCAAAAACTTACCGCGCACCTGGGATCGCATGCATAATCATGTCGAGAAAGGCAGCGCTGGTATAGGTTGTAATTTCTGTCACGATGTTGAACGTGTAGAACGTAACTTGTGTGATCCTTGTGACTCTTCTTGCTCCATCGAATATGTGGATAACATCTCCTATCCACATCAGTGTAACTAACTAAATGTCACCAAATCATCAAAAGTAAGTAAAGGGCTGGCACCTGGTGCCAGCCTTTTTATTCGCCTGTTTAGCCAGTTAGTTTCTAGCCCCGTGCAATAGTAATATCAGACACATAGCCATGCTCGGTTCCCACCAAGGCCTGCTTAAGCATAGCCGCCGCTTCATCTGCACTCATAAAGCCTGATGTATCCAATGCTTTACCACTCGATGGCCAAAACTCTGTTGCCATTCCCCCGGGGTAAACTGCAATTAGCTTCATTGGGCTTCCTTTAAGCTCCAACCGTACCGATTCCACCAAGCCTCGTACCGCCCATTTCGCCGCACAGTAGGTCGACTCACCCGCCTTAGCCGCCAGCGCCGCGGTCGACATAACAATTACAACCGTTACAGGCAGATCCTTATAGCGTTTCACTGCCTCGCGCAGAAGCATGATTGCCGAGGTCACATTGTTCTCTATTAATGCATTGATGGCATCGGGTTGTTGATTCTCCAGAACACCAAAGTATCCGCTACCGGCGCAATGTATGATGGTTTGTGGTGTATCTTGGCAGGTGTCAAACAAGACTTTTATATCATCGGCATGACTCAGGTTCGCCGTCTGAGTCTGGACCTTATCGCTTAATGGGTCTGCAACTTCACTAAGGCGTTGTTCGTTGCGACCGGAAATGAGCAGTTCAATCCCCTCTTCACTGTACAGCTTCGCCAGAGCAGCCCCTAGACCGCTACTTGCACCGGTAATGACAATCATGGATAACTCACTGTTTTACTAATTCGGATAAAAATAGTCACATAAATGGGGCAAGACTACAAAGAAATCTGGTCAGGGTGAGTCATTATCTGTGACGACAGAAGAAGTTCCGGACAATTCTGCACATGCTCCCATGCCGCTCCGACAATACTCATCAATATTTGCAGAGCGGTAAGTCATTTACGTATCCAGCTAAAGCTAGTGCAGGCCCGCAGAAACACGGTATCAATAACTACAGACGTTATTCCTGTCACGACTCTTAGCTTCATAGAGTGCAATATCCGCTTCATGAATAAGGTCGGTCAATGATTGCTGCTTGTAACAAGAAATACCAATACTAACAGTAAGGTGTAGTTGCTGATCTTTACTCAAGCTCATCGACTTTTCGGCCAGCGTCGTTCTATAGCGCTCAGCGAACGTGACGGCATCGCCTTCGGCAACATTGGGAAGAAATAACAGAAACTCCTCTCCACCGTAACGAACCAGAATATCTGACTGACGACTGGTTTGTCGCAGGGTATCGGCTATAAATTGAAGCGCCCGATCGCCGATCTGGTGGCCGTACTGATCATTCACGCGTTTAAAATGATCTACATCCAGCATTAATACGGCTAAGGGCATCTTATTACGCCGGGTTAATTCATATAATTCACCCACCCGGTTGAGCCCTTCCCGCCGATTGTACAAACCGGTGAGGGAATCATAAGTGGCTTGCTCTGTCAGCTTATGTTCGAGTTGTTTCTGAGCCGTAATATCGAAGATGACCCCAATGAGACCGGCAACCTCATTCTTACTATCCCCAAAGCTGGTTTTATGAAATTTTACATAGCGTTCATCCCCTTGGGTTGAACGTACTACGCTTTCATAGTTCTGTATTCCGGGGTTATCGAAAAGGGCCTGATCGGCACTGTGATAGATCTCGGCCAGCTCTCGGTCATAAAGTTGAAACACATTGTTCCCGATAAGCTGACTACGTTCGATCTTGATAAAATCTTCGAATGCCTTATTACAGCCGAGGTAATACCCAGCCTTGTCCTTATAAAAAATCGGCACTGGTAATGTGTCTATCAGATACTGCAACATAGGGCTATTATCTGATAAATACCTGATGAGATCAGAGTCTAACGAACTATCCATATTCATTTAGTGACATTCTCTAATACTATATTTATTATGCAATTTAATTGTATTCTGTTCTGCCGATAACCGCTAGCTTCTTGCTCGTTTTTTGTCCGCTTTTCATACCTAAATCTCTTTAAATCATACTTGTCACTCATTCATGGTTTCACAATAGTGATTATCCAGCCTTTTTCAGCAATTTATTGATAGTTACCACTATTTCGTTCACAGTTATTATCTCAGCGCTTAAGTGCGTTTTAACCTGTTTTTCTGAATGAGGTATCATGTCTCTGTTTGAAGTTAGTATATTGCTGATCACTATTTTTCTGTCAGTCACGATAGTTTGGACCACGATGCGCGTAGGGATCTCTCCTATGCCGAGTTCGGCTCATGCATATCAGGCCATGCTCAAACTCACTGAAGACACAGGTAAGGGACCTATTTATGATCTCGGCTCTGGCTGGGGGACGTTAGTCATACGTATGGCCATCAAGTTCCCGAAACGTCAGGTGGTTGGCTACGAACTCTCTTTATTACCTTACCTGGTGAGTTTATCGGTTAAGCGACTGATGAAGTTAGAAAATTTAAACCTGTATCGGAAAGATTTTATGAAGGCCGATCTATCCGCAGCCTCGGTACTGGTTTGCTACCTTTACCCGGGAGCTATGTCTGAATTGGATCATCTCATAGAGGAGCGCACTCAGCAGACAACTCCTCCATCGAGTGTGAATCGTCATGATCTCAAGCATCAAAGATGTAAACCCGACTTCGTCATCAGTAACAATTTCGCACTGCCATCCCGTGTTCCCGAGAGCTTAATCCGATTAGACGATATCTATCGCTCCCCCGTTTACCGTTATGACCTTTCCCTCCCGGTTAAGCACACAGATTAAACGAGTGGTTGTATTCATCGACTCATAACTAAGTTATCACTCTAACTCTCAAATACCGACTAAACTGCCTTAAGATGTTTTTTAATCCGGCGCCATTTTGAACGATTTAATCCCTGAACACACTTTTACGGCTGGTTATATAGGTTGGGATGCAGTGTCTCGCCCCACTTAACACTAATATCTGTTTATAAAGTAGGCACTCGGTCAAAATTTGTCATAAATTTCACTGACAATGGCAATAAACTACTGAAATTTAAAATCTTCATGCCTACACTGAAAATAACAAGTGTCATATATGAGGTATTCTCCCTATGAAAACATTTCCTCTTGTCTCCCCTCTAAGTAGTGACCAGCTTTACCGAACATCTGAACTTTCGGGTCTCGCTCCTGAATTTAAATCCACAAAGAACTTAACTCCCATCAATGAAATCGTGGGTCAGGAACGCGCTCAACAAGCAGTTGAGTTTGCGATGTCCATGAAAGAGAAAGGCTACAATATCTATGCCATCGGACGTAATGGTTTAGGTAAGCGGACTATGGTACTGCGCTACCTCAACCGCCATGAGCCCGATGGTCATGGGCATACCTTACATGACTGGTGCTATGTCATTAATTTCGACGAGGCACGTACACCTAAAGTACTCAAGCTGCCTTCAGGCACAGGAATGGAGCTGAAGAAAGATGTAGAGAAGCTCATGGTACGTTTGGTCAAAGCCCTGCCGCTCGCTTTCGACAACGAGATGTACTACTCCCGCGCCGAAAAACTCAAGGGATTACTCGCTCATAAGCAGGAATCCGCCCTGCTGGGTCTCACCAAAGAGGCACAAGAGTCCAGTATCAGTTTGACCATCACCCCTCAGGGTAGCTATGAACTGGTGGCCATGAATGGTGAGGAGCCCTATACAGAGGAGTCTTTCGCTCAGCTTTCTAAGAAAGCTCAGGATAAGTTAGAGACGGCTATCACCTCACTGGAGTCGAAGCTTAGAGTTATCGTCAGGCAGTTTACGGTTTGGGAAGAGGAGTATTCGGAGAAACAGCTCAAACACGATGAGCAGGTCGCTCAAGATGTATTGGCTCACCTCACCGATAAGTTAAAAGATAAATACAGTAGCTTACCCGCGGTGAAAAGCTATCTGGCTGGCATGCACAAAGATATTATCGATAATTTGGATCTGTTTCTTGAAGAGAACGAGGAGCAACTGGCTCTCTCCTACGCCTCACTGGACAAGAAGATGCCAAGACGCTATCAAATCAATGTGTTGGTAAACCAAGATACAGAGAAAATGCCGATCCTCATTGAGGAGACACCAAACTATCACTCCATCTTTGGCTACATAGAGAATGCGACGTTCAAAGGCACCATCTTTTCCGACTTCTCACTCATCAGACCCGGTAGCCTACACAAAGCCAATGGCGGCGTGCTAATGATCGATGCGATTAAGGTACTCGAACAACCTTATGTTTGGGATGGGCTTAAACGCGCACTGAGATCCAGAAAGCTTAGCCTTAGTTCACTCGAACGCGAAGTCTCACTTTCAGGCACCATCTCATTGGATCCTGAGGCTATTCCATTAGATATCAAGATTATTTTACTTGGCGATTATCAAACTTATCAGCTTCTACAGCATTACGATCCTGAGTTCAGTGAGTTATTCAGAGTAACTGCCGACTTCGAAGACGTGATGCCACGCACACAAAAATCTGAAGCCCAATACGCTCAATTTATCTCGAGTATTATCCACGGCAATAAGATGCTGCATTGCGACCGTAGTGCAATAAAACGCATTATTGAGTTCAGCTCCCGACAGGCCGATGATCAGAACAAGCTCTCGCTGCACTCTGCCGATATAGCTAACCTGCTACGCGAGTCTAACTATTGCGCTCGTTCAGGCAAGGCCAACATGATCCGTGCCAGCCATGTTGAGCAGGCACTACATAATAATGAACTCAGGGTATGTCGACTCAAAGACAATGTGATGCAGAGTTTTGTCAATGGTACTACCCTGATAAGTACGCAGGCCCATGCCATAGGTCAGGTCAATGCCCTGTCTGTGATTGCAACCTCAGATCATCAATTTGGTGTGCCTAACCGGATAACCGCCACCACCGCATTTGGTGAGGGTAAGGTTTTCGATATCGAGCGAAAGGTCGCACTCGGTGGCCGCCTGCACTCCAAGGGGGTGATGATCCTATCGGCTTACCTTGCCTCTATCTTAGGCCAAACGGCCAAGATACCTTTGACCACTCACCTCACTTTCGAGCAATCATACGGTGGTGTCGATGGTGATAGCGCCTCAATGGCTGAACTGTGTGCCATGGTGTCGGCGTTTTCTCAACAGCCCATCAGGCAAGATATCGCCATCACAGGTTCCATGAACCAATTTGGCGAGGCTCAACCAATCGGCGGCGTCAATGAGAAGATCGAGGGCTTCTTCGATGTGTGTGCCATCAAAGGACGTAAAGCGACTCAGGGAGTGATTATTCCTAAATCTAATGTTCAAAACCTGATGCTACGTAAAGATATTGTAGAAGCGGTTAAGAAAGGTAAATTTAATATCTGGGCAATTGAACATGTCACCCAGGCCATAGAACTGATGACGGGAATTCCTTCGGGAATGAATGTCAAAGGTAGCCGTAAGTCTGCTACATACCCCGATAAATCTATATTCGGTATGGCTCAACTACGATTGGAAAAATTAAGGAAAGAGAACCCTAAAGTCGCTAAGTAAGGAAAATAACGAAGAAGGTTTATGACCTTTATCATCGATGACCCGTGATTGTTAACAGGTCATCGATGCCTGGCCTTATCCTTACCATTTATGGTTAAGGGACTAATACCAGCGGAATACCGATATAGTGGGCTAATTTGTTAGCGACACTACCGAGTATCAGGTCAGCGAAACGAGAGCGACCTCGGCGGCCGACAAAGAGCATATTGGCGCGTTCCTCTTTTGCACAATCATGCAGTACCTGTGCAGGATCGCCCCATACCAACTCAGTAGTTATCGGTACATCCGTTCCACCATATTTTCGTTTAAGTGGTTCGAGTACATTCTTTGTGACCTGCTTTTCCTCTTCGTCTCTGTCTAAAATAATTGGTGGGGCCACCTCTTCTAACATCATAGGTTGAACTGCCGGCCAACTCAGCACATAGACCAATTTTACCTGTGCATCGGTTTGCTTAGCTAAATGTACGGCTCGTTCCACTGCCCTTTCGCCCCACTCGCTACCATCCACACCCACAAGATATAGACATTTATTCATCAGTTATCTCCATTGTGCTAAACCAGAAACCTCATAGGTACATTGCACTGCTCACCGATGAGTTATACCTCTATCATGCCAAGCAAAAAAACAGCCGTCCAGCCTTGATTTAAATATATTTTTGATACTCAATCAGAGCCCAGCGACACAGCCTGTGTCGCGTAGAACATATAAGATCAAATTAAGAAAGTGAGAAGAAACTAACAGTGATAATTGAAACACTAACCTTGCTAAGGTGAGCATTTTTTGTTTTTCTTACTCTGTTTTTTGCTCAAGATATGCCACCATTTTCTTAAATGTATTCACATTCTGGTAGTCTCCCTCGGTTATTTTCACCCCTGTTAATTTCTTTATTTCGATCAGGTAATTCAAAAAGTCCATAGAGTCTAAATCACATTCATCACGTAGATCTTCATCAACATCAATATCTTCAAGCTCAATCTCCGGGGCTATCTCCTGTATCGCTTTCATTAAGACAACTTTTATCTCTTGGATTTTCATAACAGCTCCGGTTTCTGCAGTTGTTTTGACAAAGCATTAAGGAACTTTGCCCCTAACATACCATCGATAACCCGGTGATCGGCACTCAGGCACACACTCATTACTTCGGAGTTTACGAGGTCCCCGTCAACCAGTTGTGGTGTCTCTCTTACCTTTCCAAAACCAATAATGGCCACCTGTGGAGGATAGATAACACCAAATACGGTATCGGTTCCACGTTCGCCCATATTCGTTATGGTAATGGTTGCATCGGTTAGCTCCGAGCTACGCAGATGTCCGCTACGCCCTCTTACCGATATGTCGCGGATGGCCTCCATGGTTTCATCTACCGATAGTTTATCCACATTATGGATAGCCGGGACGACCAATCCCCCCTGACGTAAGCTGATCACGTTACCTATGTGGATCTCTTCTGCATGTACAAATTGATTATTTTGATAAAAACCATTTAAATCCGGGTATTTCATCAATGCCTTTGCCGCGGCTTTCAATAACAGAGCTAAAAGCAATATATGCTGATCCGGCGCTCTATCTTCATTGGTTCGCTTTAACCACTGCAGTGCATTACCCAGTTCGATATCTAAGGATTGATAAAAATGGGGGATCTCGTTTTTTGATTTACTCATTGCCGATGCAATAGCGCCGCGCATTGCCTTTTTAGTATTAATGGCGTCATCGACTTCGATGGCGTTTGTACGATCGATATTGCTACCCGATAGATCTCTCAATAAAATTGCGCCCAGTGGGCCGCTGCCCTTAACCTCTGTTAAATCCAGTCTTTGATCCATAGCCATTTTGCGAACAACCGGAGAAGCTAAAGGAGTACTTGTCTCTACATGAGTGAGCGATATTGAGTCTAATGGAGTTACAGTTACTGAATCTAATGGGGTGACTTTTGCTCTTTCACCAGGTTCGGTTAATGTCACTCGCGCCATAACGGTGCCGACGGGCAGAGTGACGATAGGTTCATGTAATATTTCACTGATGACCCCAGTGTGGTACACCTCCATATCGATCGCACCTTTTTGTGTTTCGATAACTGCAATAACATCGCCCCGTTTTACCGGGTCTCCGGGCTTAACCAGCCATTCAACTAACATCCCCTCTGTCATATCGGCCCCCAGAGAGGGCATAATAATGTCTTCTACAATGTCGTTTCCCAAAATCTCTGCCACAGAATCTTCTTCCTTCATCTGCAACTCCTTGTGGTCACTTTCTCTGTCCATCAGCGGCCTTCCATTATGGCTTGAGCCATTTCGACGATCTGTTCTGCCTGAGGAAGCGCCGCCTGCTCCAGGTGGCTCGGATAGGGGATCGGCACTTCGGCGGTGCAGACTCGTTTGACCGGGGCATCTAAAGACCAAAAACCTTGCTCCATGATGATGGCACTGATCTCTCCGGCCAGCCCACAGGTTTTCCAGCCTTCATCAATGATGATGGCACGATGGGTCTTCGCAACACTGGATAAGAACGTATCCGTGTCCAGTGGACGTAGGCAGCGCAGGTCCACGACCTCGGCACTAATGTTTATCTCGGCAAGCTTATCTGCCGCATCTAAGGCCTTATGCAGGCTACCTCCATAAGTGATAAGGGTGACATCATCTCCCAGTCTACGCACCAGCGCACTCTCCATATCGGCTTCAGGTGCTTCAGAAACTTCTCCACTCTCATTCAATAACATGACATGTTCAAAAATAATCACGGGATCGGGATCCCTCAATGCCTGTCCCAACATATGCCTGGCATCAGTGTGAGTGCCTGGGCTCAAGACTTTTAACCCAGGAATATGCGCGTAAAAATTTTCCCAGCTATGCGAGTGTTGCGCGGCCAATTGACGCCCTGCACCGCAAGCCATTCGGATCACGACCGGGATATTAAACTGGCCTCCCGACATATGCCGTAATGTGGCAGCACTATTGACGATTTGATCCATAGCCAACAAGCTGAAGTTAACCGTCATCACCTCGATAATGGGCCTTAGTCCACCCATTGCTGCACCAATTCCAACACCAACGAACCCGGACTCACACAGGGGCGTATCGATAATTCTCTGCTCGCCATAGTAATCAAACAAACCTTTACTCACCGCGTAGCAACCACCATAGCGGCCTACATCTTCCCCCATCAGGAATACACGCTCATCATCTTCCAGGGCCTGCTCTATCCCCGCACGTAATGCTTCTCTGTATGTTAAGGTTTGAGCATTCATCCCGGCTCTCCTTCTCGAGTTGGACTATAGACATCTTTGCAGAGATCCCCGGTATCCTCCCAGGCGCCCCCTTCGGCAAATTCGATGGCGGCTTCGATTTCGGCTTTTATTTCTGTCTCCAGCTCATCGAGCTCATCTTCATTGAAATGATTATTTTCTTTTAACCAGTTCTGTAACCTGATCACCGGTCCCTTCTCCTCCCACTGACGGATCTCCTCTTTTTCACGATAGAGTTGCCCGTCGAAACTCGAGTGACCACGGAAGCGATAGGTTTTACACTCCATAAAGTATGGCTGAGAGGTTGTCTTTATCAGTTCCAGCGCAGAAGAGGTTGCCGATTCTACATCGACGACATTCATACCATCGACCTGAGAGGAAGCCATGCCATAGCCGGATGCTTTCCTGGCCAGATTGGTTTCAGACTCAGACAGAGACAAGGCCGTCCCCATAGCGTAACCATTATTTTCACACACAAACAAAACGGGAAGCTTCCATAACACGGCAAGGTTCATGGCTTCATGAAACTCTCCTTCAGCTACGGCACCCTCACCGAAGAAACAGACAGTCACCGCGTCTCTATCTTGCTTTTTATTTGCCATTGCCAGTCCGGCAGCTAAGGGTAAACCGCCGGCCACGATGGCATTACCACCATAGAAACTCATCTGCTTATCGAACAGGTGCATCGAGCCCCCACGCCCCCTGCTGCAACCATTGGTTCGACCAAACATCTCAGCCAGTATGCTACCCATCGACAGACCGCGTGCCAGTGCATGACCATGTTCCCGATAGGTGGCTACTATTTGATCTTCCGGGCTCAACACAGACATCACCCCAACTGCTATAGCCTCTTCGCCTATGTACAGGTGTAAGAAACCACGTATTTTCTCCTCGGCGTAGAGCTGCGTACATTTCTCCTCGAAGCGACGAATACGCAGCATCTGCCTTAGCTGATTAATCAGATGTACTCTATCTATACGTAATTTTTGATTCATTGCTCGTCACTCTCCAAGGTTGAAATATCACCTTCCGGTAGGCCAAGTTCTCGTGCCTTTAACAGGCGACGCATTATTTTTCCACTACGGGTTTTGGGCAGATTTTGGCGAAATACGATCTCTTTTGGAGCGACGGCGGCACCTAAGCGTTTGCGGGCGAAGCCTTTCAGCTCCTTTTGCAGCGCCTCTAGTGTTTGCTCTGTCTGCTCTACGTTCGGTTTCAATGCCACATAGGCTTTAACCATCTCACCGGTCAGCTCGTCCGGAATGCCAATGACTCCCGCTTCGGCTACGCTTTCATGCTCCATTAAGGCACTTTCTACCTCAAAGGGACCGATCAGGTGACCCGATGATTTAATCAAGTCGTCGACGCGACCAACGAACCAGTAATAGCCCTGTTCATCACGCATGGCTAGATCGCCGCTCAGGTACCAGCCATGATTAAAACAGCGCTCATACCTTTCACTCTGATGCAGGTAACCGCGAAACATGGATGGCCAGCCCTGCTTTAACGCCAGCTCACCGGTTTCCATCGGTTTATGCACCTCTTCAACATCACCTTGCTCATTTCGTTTAACGATCCCGGCTGTGATCCCGGGCAGAGGCTGACCCATAGAGCCGGGTTTTATTGCCTGACTCGCATAGTTGGCAATCATGATCGCCCCGGTTTCTGTCTGCCACCAATTATCATGAAACGGAAGGCCCAAGGTCTTCTCTCCCCAGATAACCGCTTCAGGGTTCAGGGGTTCACCGACACTTGCAATAAAACGTAATGCCGAGAGATCATATCCCTGTCTAACTTCACTCCCCGCCCTCATCAACATTCGAATGGCTGTAGGTGCGGTATACCAGACCGTTATGTGCTGTTCCTGTAAGATCCGATACCAGCGCTCCACTTCAAACTCAGCCTCATCGACGATCATCGTCGCCCCCATGCATAATGGAGCGACAATGCCGTAGGAGGTACCTGTCACCCAACCGGGATCGGCTGTGCACCAATAGATATCCGATGGGTGAAGATCGAGTGCGTAATAAGCCGATAGCTTATGCTCCTCTACGGCCTGATGAACATGTATCACCCCCTTGGGCTTACCCGTGGTGCCACTGGTAAAATGCAATAATGCCATCTCATCCTTTTGAGTATTCGCACAAGGGTAATGGGGATCTCCCTGACTCATTAACTCAGGTAGTGCATAACAGCCCTCGTCCAGCTCACCGCTGCCATCTATCAATAAAATGGCCTTAAGGTATGGCAACTCGTGCCACCATGATGCGACTTTTTTTCGATATAGGCTCATGGTCGTGATCAGCACATTTGCTTCACCGATCTCCATTCGCGAACGGATTGGTTCTGGCCCGAAAGCCGAAAACAAGGGGGTAAATACACAACCCGACTTTAATGTTCCCAGGGCCGAGATATAGAGCAATGGCAGACGACCCGCTAAGCTGAAGACGCGATCTCCCCGCTCAAATCCCAGACGATGAAGCACGCTGGCAAAGCAACTGGTTTGCTCGGCTAAATCCCGGTAACTGAAATCCATGGTTTCACCCTGTTTACTCAGCCAGCGCAGGGCCAATTTTTTTTCAATTTCAGTATTCAGGTGACGATCGACCGCTTCATAGGCAATATTTATCCTTTCTCTATGGGAGATATCAGATACTGCCGAAGGGGGTTCAGAACAAAAGGAGGTGTAGCACTCATGGTAGTCGGTCAAGTTTGATTTGGCTTGCCGCCGAGGTGATTTATCAATAATGGTCTCTGTCATAAGAAGGTCTTCCCTGGCTCTGAATGGATCCTATCTGGTACAGCCTGGTATCAGTATAGTATTCAATCGACAGACGACTGCTGAATTGCTTGATCTACATCAATCTATTCATAACCTCCTAAAAGTATGCCCGTTATTCACTCTTTATCAGCTCGCGGTTTAGCAGATACAAAAAGGCCGAAGCACTATTTCTAATGAAAAGTGCTTCGGCCTGCTATTTGGAAGGGTCGAAAAAGCGCTATGGGTTAAGCTAATGCTTCCTGCAGCGGCGGCACGACCTGCTTCTTACGGCTCAATACGCCATCAAGCCACACACGGCCATTTTCAGATGGTTTACCGTAAGCACGCTCGGTTAAAGTCGCATCATCGCTGACAATTAACAGCTCTGAGCCTTCCTTCATGATATCGGTCAGCAGCAGTAGCATACTGTGACGCCCACCCTCGGCTTTCATTGCGACAAGATCGGCTTCAAGCTCGGCCTTGATATCATCGAATACTGAAAGGTCGATAACCTCCAGTTGACCGATACCGACCAGATGGCCGTTCATGTTGAAATCTTTAAAGTCACGCATAACGAGATCACGTACCGGCGTACCTTCGACGGCAGACTTAACCTTAAACATCTCCATGCCTAACGCTTTAAAGTCTTCGATACCGGCAATTTCGGCCAGCGCTTCGACACACTTAATATCTGCAGTCGTACATGTTGGTGACTTAAAGATAACCGTATCACTCAAGATGGCGCACATCATGATTCCGGCAATATTCGCTGGAATTTCAACACCATGAAAATCATACATCATCTTAATGATGGTGTTACTGCAACCAACAGGACGGATCCAACACTCAAGTGGTGTAGAGGTGGTCAGATCGCCCAGTTTATGATGGTCGACAATCCCGACAATCGTCGCTTCGCCAATATCGTCCGGCGCTTGTGTTAGCTCAGAGTGATCGACAATGTATACCTGTTCACCGGCATAGCTTGTCTTAAACTCAGGTGCTTCAAAGCCAAATTTTTCTAAGATGAATGCGGTCTCCGGCGATAACTCACCGAGTCGTGCTGCAATCGAAGCTTCACCGATTTGATTTTTCAGGTAAGCAAGTGCAATCGCACCACAGATGGAATCTGAATCTGGGATCTTATGGCCCACAACATAAACTGACATTGATAACTCTCCTATTAGTCCCCCCTATTCTACCAAATCTCAATCATTTGAAAAACACTAAATTGGCGCTTAAAAGCGCATGCCCGCGCACTGTGGCTAAAAAAGATTGCCTGTTGGGAGATTACTGCTAAACTTACAACTGTATATTTATACAGTACATGGTAGATTATAAACTTATGAAAGTGATCCCCATCTCAGCCAGTGCCGGCATTACCGGATTCGAGAGCCCGGCAGCAGACTATAAGCAACTGCCATTGAGTCTGGATGAGCTACTCGTCGAACATCCAAGCGCCACATTTATCGGCCAGGCCAGCGGCAACTCGATGCAGAATATCGGCATATTTGACGGTGATATTCTTATCGTGGACAGGCATGTATCCGTTAAAAATCAAGATGTGATCGTCGCCAATTACAACGGCTGCTTTGTCTGCAAAATTATTGATACATACAGACGACTGTTACTGTCTGCCAGCGATGAACACCTGCCGGTAACCATACATGAATACGACCAATTCAGCGTTGAAGGCGTTGTAGTACGGTCGATACGCTGTCATCGCCCAAGTCCTTTACTGACAAAAGGAGCGGGGAGGAGTGAAAGTTAACTCATGAATAAATTTGATACAAACAACGGCCCTACCTTAATATATCCCACAATTTCACGTCATAGGCAGGCCTGTACCCCGTCGCTATCAACAGCCGAATCTTGCACATTTTCACCGATAGCAAGGCAGAGATAGATGTTTGCACTGGTCGATGCCAACTCCTTTTACTGCTCCGCCGAGCAGGTGTTTCGTCCCGAATGGCGCGGTCGCCCGATTGTGGTTCTGTCTAACAACGATGGCTGTATCGTGGCGGCGAATCGTCAGGCCGTCGATGCCGGGATCCCCAAGTTCGAACCCTTTTTTAAGGTGAAGTCACAATGTGAGCGATTAGGTGTAATTGCACTCAGCTCAAACTATGAGCTTTACGGCTCGTTGTCGGCCAGTATGATGGAGGTCATAGGCCGCTTTGCCCCCGAACAACACATCTATTCTATCGATGAATCCTTCCTCTCCTTTAAACACTGCTCTGCGGCGATCCCCTGCTTAATCAAGCATGGTGAGACCCTGAGGCGTGCCGTCTGGAAAGAGACCCGCCTGCCTGTATGCGTTGGTATGGCTGAGACGCTCACCCTGGCCAAGATTGCTAACCATGCCGCGAAAAAACATGAGGGCTATCATGGTGTCTGCCTAATCGACAATCCACAACAACGTAAAGCGATCTTACTTAAAATGCTCCCGGGAGATGTATGGGGAATTGGGCGCCGTCTGGCTAAGCGCCTGGATATCATGGGCATCAAGACCGCCTACGCCCTATCTCAAATGGCCCCCGGGATCGCCAGAAAACAGTTTAGCATTGAGGTCGAGCGCACCGTTCGTGAGCTCAATGGTGAGATCTGTAAGGGGTGGGATGAGGCCCGCGCCGATAAACAGCAGATCTTTTCCACACGTAGTATGGGTGAACGGATAGTCGATGCCGTATCACTGCAACAGGCATTGAGTAAACATGCAGGAATTGCCACCAGCAAGGCAAGAGAGCAAGGTTCATTGTGCTCTGTGCTACATATTTTTGCGTCGAACTCCCCTTTCGATGAAAATCCGACGGGCTTTAAGATCACCCACCGTTTCGCCTATCCAACCAATGATACCGGCGAGATCACCGAGGTGGTCAACCGCATAGCCGCACGGCAATTTCGCGAAGGAGTCCGCTACTACAAGGTAGGTGTAGGTTTAATCGATCTCGTCAGCGAAGCACACCTGCAGAGGGATCTGTTTGAGCCCCCTAAGAACCCTGCCTTAATGCGGGTGTACGACAGGGTTAATCATAGATATGGTTCAGACTCACTCTTTATGGCGGCCCAGGGGATCACGCCGAAATGGCGCATGCGCAGACAATATCTTAGCCCCCAATACACCACATGTTGGCAGGATCTGCCTAAGATACGGTGCTAGAGGTATTAACTATAGATGCCAGGAAGTTGTACTAAAAAGTAAAAAGAGTGCTTGCTGGTTAATCAAACCAAGATCAACCAGCTGATACGGAACATGAAAACATTAGCCCATATAGGGCTGGCTCATATAGGGCTGGCTCATATTCAACCCCTATTTTTCGAAATAGTTAAAATCATCTTCATTGACGACACGCTGTTCATGAACCCAAAGCAACTGTTCTACATCGGTAACGGCGACAAAACCTATGCTGATCTCACCAATTTCGGCGGCCTTCATGATGAGTTTAGCTACGTTATCAACATGTTCAGCGCTGGTATAAACTTCCAGCTGAGTATGACCAACTAACTGATCTTGAGTGTATAAGTTACTGTATTTACCGCGTCCTCTGACGGTAAACACCGTAAAACCGCTGATGCCATGCGCCTCGAGTGCATGTTGAACACTTTCAAGTTGCATATCCCCTATAACCGCAGTGATTTTCTTAAGCTTCATACAGAACTCCTTTCAAAATGAGTTAACTCGAGTAGCTAAAAAACATAGCCAATGAAGAACGAACATCCCATTAACTAGTTTAGCCGTAAATAACCGGAGCCTATGACAAATTGTGCAAATAAATGACGAGGTTATGGAAAGCAGGACGAAAGACGATTTGCCCGACGTTCCTGTTAGATGAAGTTGGGGGGAGTGATAGATAATGACGACATCAAGAATCAATCAACCCCTCATATTTGAAGGGTTGAATACTTTTATTGAGCGCTAGTGCTTCTTACTGCCAGGTAACGCTTTTGGTAATGAATTACGGGGAACGGGCTCATTCTCATCGTTGTCTTTGACGTTTTGATCGACGTACTTGTAGTAACCCTCTTTAAAACGAGTCCACCAGCCGTGAGACAACTCGGCTCCATGAGCCTCTATATGCTCCTCGATTCCATCCAGATTACAGTGGGTCGCATCATAGGCAACATTTAACGTTGAAGATTCATCATCATAAGAGACACTATCGATACCGATTATTTGATCTATCTCATCTATGATAATCTGTTTATTTTCAGCCGTGATACCCTCTAGCTTCAGATGTCTGACAACAAGGTTAACTTCTTTTACACCGCCTCTGTGGTCTAAATCACTCATTTTACCTTCCTCATTAAGTCACAAATTCTAATAGAAACAACTGATTTTATTGTTATATGAAGCATCCTATTAAAACCCCAATGTATCGAATACCTGAAAATAAAAGCCTTTCCGGTACGCTGCACATAATGGCTAATAAGCCTGTTTAAGCTTCATTGCTTCTTACTTCCGACTCCAATAATAGTTCACCCTAAGCATCATCTCATACAAAGAAACATTTTTTTAACTGTTTTAACCCAGTTTTGACACAGATCAACAACCGGTAGTCAGCCTCAAGCCAGATAACAAGCCTAAGACTCACAGTTCTCATTAACAGAACCGTTACAACTAGACCTTAGTCGCATCATGGTTAAATCTCGAGCAGTAATTGACAGAGATCAACAACGCCTACCCACGAAGAGGTATTATCGAGCAAGATTCATACAACAGTGGCCTTCATACAATGAAAACTAATACAGCACTCCTACTATTATCTTCTTTGCTACTGGTTAGCGCATGTGGAAGTGACAGCTCCGATCCTGAAAAAGAATCGGTATTGCCTACAGGTAAATTATCATTAGCTATCTCCGACTCGCCTATGTCCGGAGTTTCACGTTTAGGCTTGGTCTTAGATGAGCTGGTCATGACCGATGCTGCAGGAGTCTTACACAGACACGATCTGCAAGATATGGCATTTAACCTACTTGATTACCAGGGAATGGATAGTCATATGGTCATCGAAGGGGTTGATATGCCTGTGGGACATTACCACGATGCCTTTATTACAGTTCATCAGGGTGATGGCAATCAGGGCTGTTACATTGAAGATGGCCAGGGGCGTCACGGTCTGCATGTGACAGATGGGCACCTACCGGTTCAGGATTTTGAATTGATCGCAGGGCAGCACCTTTCGCTCACCATGGAGATGGATCTCTATCGGGGGCTTTCATATCACCAAGGCCAGTATCAATTTAACCATGAAGGGATGTGGAGTGTAGACAACAGGTATATGGGCCACCTGATAGGTGAAGTCGACCCTCAATGGATAGCCGACTGCGAAACAGCCTACTCTGACTTAGCACCCGTTGGCGGACAATTTACCCATTTAGCCTATCTCTACCCAAATACAGTCACAGACATATCCCAGATGGCAGATATGGGAACGACACCACCAGCCGGATATACGGCACCTTCTGCAGTGAGTCCTATGATGCAGGATTATAACGGTAACTGGCACTTCGCTATGGGATACCTGCCTGCCGGTGAATACCGGGTCGGTTATAGCTGTTTAGGACACATAGATGATCCAATAGCCGACGATATCAGTAGTGGTTCATTTGTGATCTTTAAAGATTCTGGTGAGATCACTATAGAGACAGGATCTCAGGGCGGACGACAAACAGTACATGAATGTGGAAGAGGCAACGGTGGTCACCATGGCGGTGGCCGACACGGCGGTTAATTCATTTTTTAGGGAGTCAGGTTTTAAGGGCTTCAGATTTTGGAGCCCTCTTTCTTAGAAAGGTTACAGCCCTGCTTTCAAGTTATCAAACATGATATGTCACTTGGTAAACCCTATCCGTCAATAACCCGCTATTCATGTCCTCACACTTTGCCTTATAAACAACAACACAAATTGTAACAACCGATACTGTGCGACATAAATCTATTGTCTGTTATCGGTTATTTATAATGTTTATTATTCATATCCTTACTAAAAAATATATCGCTCCCCTCCATAATCATATAGATGACATACATTTTTACACAATCCAGATGTAACATTGACACAGATCAATTAACATACTCAGGTTAAAACCATTCTTTCGCCAAATTCTGTAGCAGATAGATGTAAAACCTAAGATGTAAAAACCTATGTGCTTACAAAAGTTTAATAATAAAAAAACTGGCTTCAACAAGAGGAAGTGTTAGTGGCTACAAAAAAACAGATTATCTTGCCTATTGTCGTACTCTCCGCCGGGATCGGCGCTTTCGTTGCAATCTCGGCACTGAAAAAACCACCGGAAGAGAAAGAGGCGGTCGACAATACTCCACTGGTCGCGGTCAAACAGGTCGAGATTAAGCCTATGACATTCTCGGTTAACTCCTACGGTGTAGTCAGCGCAAAATATGAAACTGAACTCGTCTCACAGGTCAATGGAGAGATAGTCTTCCTGTCACAGAGTTTTGTACGCGGCGGATTTGTTAAGAAAGGCACGGTTCTGGCCAAAATTGACTCCAGTGATTATGACGCCGACCTTATCGATGCCGAAGCCAATCTGGCTTCAGCCAGAGCGACGCTGGTTCAGGAAAAAGCCTACGGTAAGGTCGCCGAAGAGGAGTGGAAGCGCATTAAGGATGGCGTCCCCACAGAACTGAGCCTTCGAAAACCACAACTTGCACAGGAGATAGCTAAACTCAACTCCTCAGAAGCGGGTCTTAAACGTGCACTTCGAAATGTCGAACGCACAACGATCAGGGCGCCTTATGATGCGCTTATCGAAAGCAGGAATATCGGTTTAGGCTCCTACGTCAGTAAGGGCACCCCACTGGGTAAAGTATTAAACACAGATAATGCAGAGGTGCGCCTTCCACTTGCAGATAAAGAGCTTCAATACCTGATCAAAAAAGGTAAAGACGCCAAAGTCAGTCTGGTTGCCGACCTCGGTGGCGAGAAGCAGGAGTGGACAGGCACCATAGTACGTAGTGAAGGCGTTATCGACAGCCGCAGCCGTATGACCTATCTGGTTGCCGAAGTGATTGACCCTTATGGGTTAAAATCTGGTAATAATGAACTCAGATACGGTACCTATGTCACCGCCAGTATTGCCGGGAATGAAGCCGGTAACGTCGCAGTTGTCCCGAGACACCTTATTGTCAATGGTCAGATAGCTGTGTTGGACGACGAGAAGAAGCTGCGTTACAAGCCAGTTAACGTCATTCGCCAATTTGGCGCCGAAGTCGTCATATCTGAAGGGCTTGATGCTGGCATGAACATCATCACCTCGGCGCTGGATTATCCGGTAGAGGGAATGCAGCTGGCTCTGCCTGAAGATAAGATCCTGCAAGAGGATGATTCTGAAGAGAGTGAGACTCAGTTAGCGATGGAAGAGAAGGACTAAACGATGCCGGATACGAACAGAGGCATCATCTCCTGGTTTGCGCGCAATAGTGTCGCAGCTAACCTTCTGATGCTCATCATTATAATAGGTGGTCTCTTGACTGCCGATACCATACGTAAGCAGTTTTTTCCTCAGGTAGAGATAAATTGGGTAGAATTTAACGCTTTCTACCCTGGAGCCGCACCACAGGAGGTCGAAGAAGGGATCACCATAAAAGTCGAAGAGGCGCTCGAGAGTGTCCAGGGACTAAAACGCGTTATAACCTACTCGAATCGTAACTCAGCCAGGGGTTACTTTCGAATTGAAGACTCTTACGACCCTCAAGTCGTACTGGATGAGATAAAGTCAGAGATCGATTCCATATCCAGTTTCCCCGATGACATGGAGCGCCCTAAGGTTGAGCGCATAAAACTGCGTCAGGAAGTGCTCTATATGAGCTTGTATGGTGATATGACCCCTAGACAGCTCAAAGAGCTGGGTGAAAAGATCCATGACGAGCTGATGCAACTTCCACTGGTTAATATTACCGACTTTTACGGCGGGCTGGACTATGAGATCGCCATCGAGGTCAGCAAAGACAGGCTTCGGGAATACGGCCTGAATTTTAACGACGTTGCCGCAGCGGTAAGAGGCTTTTCCCGTAATATGTCGGCGGGTCAGATAAGAGCAGAGAATGGTTATATTAACCTGCGTGTTCAAAATCAGGCCTATGTGGGATACGAATTTGAAAATCTGCCATTAATCACACTCGATGACGGAACCACGGTACTGCTGGGGGATATCGCAACGGTCGTGGATGGTTTTCAGGAGGGGATCCAATACTCTAAGTTTAACGGCAAAAACTCAGTCACCTTCTTTATCGGCGCCGCTAACGATCAGAGCATGACCGATGTCGCCGATGTGGTGAAAGCCTATGTCGCCGAAAAACAAGACGTATTACCAGAAGGACTGAAACTCGAGACCTGGGTCGACATGACCTACTACCTTGAGGGCCGTCTGGACTTGATGTTAGACAGCATGAAAACCGGTGCCGTCTTGGTATTTTTGATGCTGGCACTGTTTCTTCGCGTCCGTCTCGCATTTTGGGTAATGATGGGACTACCTGTATGTTTCTTAGGTACCTTGCTCTTTATGCCAATGGCCATGATAGATGTCACCGTCAATGTCATCAGCCTGTTCGCCTTTATCCTGGTACTGGGTATCGTGGTCGATGATGCCATCGTCATGGGTGAGAGTGCCCATGAAGAGTGTGATAAAAATGGGCAGAGTCTCGATAATGTCATCCGCGGGGTTAAACGCGTTGCTATGCCCGCCACCTTCGGCGTTCTGACAACCATAGCGGCATTTTTACCCCTGACGCTGGCGGATGGTCCCTCCTCCGCCTTTGGTAAGGCTATCGGTTATGTCGTTATTTTGTGTCTGCTCTTTTCCTTGGTCGAGTCAAAGCTTATCTTACCTGCCCACCTGGCGCGTATGAAGAAGAAGACCATAGTCAAACCCGGGTCTAAAAACCCGATAGATTGGCTACGTAACGGGGTTAACTTCGTTCAGGGCAAGGTCGACTCAAATCTTAAAAAACTGATCCAAAATATCTACCGACCCACGCTGACTATGGCTGTAGAGTATCGCTATACGGTTATCATGTTGTTCATCAGCTTCGTGCTGATCTGCGCCGGATTATACACTGGTGGCATGATACGTTATATCGGCCAGCCTAAGATCCCCCATGATTTCCCGCGTGTATCCTTTGATATGAATGTGGATGCCTCTGAGAAGGCGACGCTGTCTGCAGCATTAGCCATCGAAAAAGCCATCTATAACGTCGATAAGCAGCTCGAAGAGAAATATGGGCAAGGCATGATCTCAGATATGCAGGTCGATCTGGAGGGACGCACCTCGGCAAAAGTGATGACCAAATTGGTCGACCCTGAGATAAGGCCACTCGACACATTCGAACTGGCAGAGATGTGGCGCAAAGCCATGCCACTCATTCCGGGAATGAAGTCGTTCGAAGTGCAGGACAACCTGTTTGGCGGTGGTCGTGACGATGGCGATATCAGTTTCCGCCTCGAAGGCAAGAATGAAGAGCAACTCGTCGCAGCATCGCAGGAGCTTAAGGCGAAACTGAACTCACTCAAGGGTGTTGGTGATGTTAACGACAGTCGACAGTCCAGCGCTAAAGAGGTGCAGTTCGAGCTTAAACCGCAAGCCTATGGTCTGGGGCTGACCTTAGCCAATATCGCCTCACAGGTCGGCAATAGTTTCTATGGTCTGGAAGCACAGCGGATCTTAAGAAACGGTGAAGAGATCAAGGTGATGCTTCGCTACCCAGAAGAACAGCGTAACTCTATCGCTCAGGTATCCGAGGTATTAATTGTGACGCCTCAGGGCGCCGAGGTACCTCTGTCTGAGGTCGCAAATATCACAGTGACACAAGGCGTTAATGGTATTCGCCGTGAAAATGGCAACCGTACGATTAATGTCTGGGGCTCTGTAGATGCCGATCAAGCCGAGCCATTCAAGTTGGCTCAGGATATCCGTGATAACTTTATGCCTCAGTTGTTGAAAAAGTACCCGAGAGTGAAGAGTGAAGTGTCGGGCAATATTCAGGAGCAGATGGACAGCGCTAAGACTCAGTTACGAGACTTCATCATATCCATGTTGATCATCTACAGCTTACTGGCGATACCGCTTAAATCTTATTCGCAACCTCTTATGATCATGGCCGTGATCCCATTTGGTGTGATTGGCTCAGTGCTGGGCCATATGATAATGGGCATAGATCTCAGTGCCCTGTCGCTGTTCGGTATAATTGCGGCGGCGGGTGTGGTGGTGAATGACTCCCTGGTTATGGTCGATTACATCAACAAGTCCAGAGAATCCGGCATAGCGATGAAAATAGCGGTTCTGGAAGCGGGTTGTCGACGATTCAGAGCCATCATGTTGACCTCTCTGACCACCTTTATCGGTTTGATGCCAATCATGACTGAGACCAGCATGCAGGCCAAAATGGTGATCCCAATGGCAACCTCACTCGCCTTCGGAGTTCTGTTTGCGACGGTTGTGACCTTGATGCTGATCCCATGCTTGTATCTGGCTATCGAAGACATTAAAAAGCTGTTTGGTAGTAAGTCTCGTGCACACCATGAAGCAGATCATGGAATGGAGCCAGAGCTAATCAAGTAACCTTGACCGAATAACCATCCAAACAAGGTTAATGGCTTAACACTAAAATGCCGCTCTACATCAGAGCGGCATTTTTTATGAAATAAGTAAACTGATAATTAAACTGATAAGTAATATAGCCAATACCACGTTGGTGAACTGCGCCACAAATATTGGATTAGAACACCCGGAAAATCAGCACCATAGCGCACAGCCAACTAGCATACATTAGTCCCTCTCCTCAATCGCCAATCTAGCACTTCAGACTCACACAGGCGAACTGTGTGCAAAGACTTCTTCTTTTTGTCGCAATTGGACTTTCTACTTTTGCTTTTTTGTAAAATTCACACTGTAAAATTTTCGTTGTAAAATTGTTAAACCAAATCTGCTAACCTACTACTAAATAGGTATACCAACTGAAGTGGTCGACCGGTACCTACAGAGAATATCAATGAACTAACAACAAGAATGCGAGGCTGGATTAGTTGCGAAAAACAGATGAAGAGCTGCAGTGACTAAATTGGAGTAACCAAACAATGGGTGAATTGACTAGTAACTTAATTGCCATAGCGTTTATGGCTGGCCTGGGCTTGATATTGGCTGGCATATTGGTGTTAGCAAATAAACGGCTTTATGTTCACGAAGATCCCCGAATCGATGATATCGAAGAATTATTGCCTGCTGCCAATTGTGGGGCCTGCGGTTCTCCCGGATGTCGCCCATTTGCAGAAGGCTTGATTAACGGAACTTTCGAGCCATCCCGGTGCACAGTGAATACCGAGGAGTCTGTCAGGATTATTGCTGATTATCTTGGTGTAGATGCAGGTGAGACGAATAAAAAAGTTGCAAGACTTGCTTGTGCAGGAGGCAAGCATGTTGCACTCATCCGGGCAAGTTATTCAGGTCTCAATAGCTGCCGGGGTGCTGCTCTGGTTTCTGGTGGCGGGAAAGGATGTGCCTGGGGGTGCCTGGGGATGGGTGACTGTGCAGTCGTCTGTGATTTTAATGCCATCACCATAGACAAACATGGATTACCTATTGTCGATGAAGGGAAGTGTACAGCGTGTGGCAACTGTGTCGATGTCTGTCCTAAAGATTTATTTAAACTGCACTCCATCGAACATCGACTCTTTGTGGCCTGTAAAAATCTTGAAAAAGGTGACGAGCCAAAGACTGAATGTGAGCTGGTTTGTACCGCCTGTGAACGCTGCGTAGTCGATTCGCCAGAAGGGCTCATTACCTTGGGAAATCACCTGGCGGTAATTAACTATGACAAAAACAGCCTTGCCTCTCCCATTGCGGTGGAGCATTGCCCTACGGGGGCTATCGTCTGGCTTGATAATCGAGGCGGCTATAGAACTGGCAAAGCCTGTAAACCAACTATTCGAAAGAAGCCCCTCCCCATAGGGTAGGATTGCTCGCTTAGATATCCACAAACTACTTCAAGATGCATTAACACAGAGGGTTGATCAGATGTCCGGTAAAGAGAGTAAGAAGACGTTTAAATACCCTGGTATTCGCATGGCAATGGATGGCAACACTGCAGTTATTATGTGTGAGAGAGAGGCTTCAGATGCTGCCGGTGCCTACCCTATTACCCCCTCCACTCAGATGGGCGAATATTGGGCAGAAGAAGTTGCCAAAGGCCATCTCAATATTGCTGACAGAGAACTGATTTTTGTAGAACCGGAATCAGAGCATGCAGCCGCGGCCGTAACTGCAGGTATGTCGATGAGTGGGCTTCGTGCTACCAACTTTTCCTCTGCTCAGGGAGTGGCATTTATGCATGAGTCTCTCTATGCCGCGGTGGGGAAACGTCTTCCTTATCTACTCAATGTTGGTTGTCGGGCAATAACCAAGGCTTCATTGAATGTGCATTGCGCCCACGATGATTACCACTGTATCGATGACACAGGTTTTTTTCAGGTGATGGGAAAAGATGCACAAGCCGCTGCCGATCTAAATCTGATCTGCCGAAAAACGGCTGAGCTAAGTTTAACGCCTGCAGCGGTTGGCCAGGATGGTTTCCTGACAACGCATCTTATTGAATCAGTGAATATTCCTGAACGTGAACTGATTGCAGAATATTGTGGTCTCGCCGATGATATTATTGATTGCCCAACACCTGCGCAACGTATGACTTATGGTAACAAGCGTCGTCGCGTACCAGAGGTCTGGGATGTCGATAACCCTATGGTGTCCGGTCCTGTTCAAAATCAGGATGCCTATATGCAGGCCGTAGCCGCACAACGCCCGTATTTCTTCGACCATATTGTCGAGCTCTTTGAGCAATCTGCCGATGAGTACTATCAATTAACCGGTCGCCATTATAAAAGAGTGGGTTTGTATAAGGTGGATGAAGCGGATTACCTCATCATTGGAATGGGATCATTGATCGGACAGTCTGAAGCCATTGCTGACTATTTACAGGAAACGCGTGGTCTTAAAGTCGGTGTTTTGAATTTAACTATGTTTCGCCCTTTCCCCGGAGATATGATCGGATCTGCACTGAAGGGGAAAAAAGGTGTGGTTGTTCTCGAACGGACAGATCAGCCATTAGCCGAAGATCTGCCAATTATGCGTGAAATCCGCGCTGCAATTACAAAATGCATGGAAAATGGCGTTGCATCAAAAAACAAACCCTTTGAGACCTATGCCAGTTACCAAAAACGTAGCGATGCTCCGCCATTATTTTCCGGCTGTTACGGGCTGGGTAGCCGCGATTTGCAACCCGAAGGTATCATAGGGGCAATTGAAAATATGCTGCCCGAGGGAGCACAAAAAAAATTCTTTTATCTGTCTGTTGATTTTGTACGTGATGAGCCAGCCAATCCCAAGCAAGAAATTCACATGCAAAAATTGCTTGATGATTATCCCCAGATTAAAAATATGGCCGTCCGCGGGAGTGAAAATCCCAATCTGTTGCCAGAAAATAGTATTACCGTACGTATGCACTCGGTAGGTGGCTGGGGGGCGATCACTACAGGCAAGAATCTGGTGATGACCCTTTATGATCTACTGGGCTATGATATTAAAGCTAATCCCAAATATGGTTCCGAGAAAAAAGGTCAGCCTACAACCTATTTTCTCTCTGCTGCACCCGAACCAATCAGGATCAACTGTGAATACCATTATGTTGATCTTGTGTTGTCTCCCGATCCCAATGTATTTGGTCACTCAGACCCTCTTTCCGGTTTAAAGAAAGGTGGCTCGTTTGTTATTCAGTCAGATCTTGCCGATGCCGATGAAGTGTGGGCCACCATTCCTTTCAAGAGTCAGAAATTCATCATTGATAATGAGATCCGGGTTTTCTTTGTCGATGGATTTAAAATCGCCAGAGAAGAAGCATCAAACCCCGAGTTACAGTTCAGGATGCAAGGTAATGCTTTTCAGGGGGCCTTCTTTGCAGCATCGCCTTTGATGGAGCGTTCCAGCCTCGATGAAAAAGGTCTGTTCAAAGCAATTGAGGGGCAATTGAAAGACAAGTTTGGTGGCAAAGGCAGTGCCGTTGTTGAAGATAACTTGCGTGTTGTACGCCGCGGCTTCGATGAGCTAATCGAGATCACCAATAAAGCAGCGGGCGTGAATCTGGCGGCAGTGGCTCGCAAAGAGGCAGGGATCCCCATCATGCTCAAACATACGCCTGTTGGTGATGGAGGCTTGGCTGATGTGCATGCATTTTGGGAAAAAACGGCGAGTTTTTACGCTAGAGGCCAGGGTGATGAAAATCTGGTCGACCCCTTTATCGGTTTAAGTGTTTTTCCGGCGGCGACTGGGATCTATCGTGATATGACCAATATTCGCTTCGAATACCCGCAATGGAGACCGGAAAACTGTACCGCCTGTGGTGATTGTTATACGACTTGTCCCGACGCTGCAATTCCCGGATTGGTCAACTCAGTCTCGGAAATATTCGATACCGTTATCAACAACATTGAAAAATCTGGTATTCCGACACTGTATCTACGACGCGAGACACGCAATGTTGAAAAGCGTTTGCGAAAAATACTGAATGAAGCCGGTGAAGCAGCAGATGTCAGAAAAATGATTGATCTGGCGGTACTTGAACATTTAAAAGATTCCGCTCTTGAAGGTAAGTTCAGAGATAATCTTGAACGGGAATTTGCTTTATTTGTAGAAGCGTTAGGTGATTTTAAATTCGCTATCACCAAGCCATATTTCCTCAATAATGAGAAGAAGACTAAAAACAGTGGTGGTTTATTCTCAATCACCGTAAACCCTTATACCTGCAAAGGTTGTATGGAATGCGTTGAGGTATGTAAAGACAAGGCTTTGGTTCCAGTTGCCCAAAATAAAGCCGCTATTGAAACATTACGTGACGAGTGGGCATTCTGGTTAGACTTGCCATCAACCTCACAGGAATTTAGCCGTATTGATGATCTGGATGAAAAAATAGGCGCGCTACAGACATTACTCCTGGACAAACGTAACTATGCAGCAATGAGCTGTGGTGACGGTGCTTGTCTGGGTTGTGGTGAAAAGACCGCCCTTCATATATTTACCGGAACTGCGACCGCCTTGATGCAACCAAGGGTTAAGGCTCAGATAGAGAAATTAAATAAACTGGCAGAACAATTAGAACAACATGTCAGACTCAAACTTGCCGACAATATCGATCTGAGCGATCAGATGGCTATCGAAACAGCAACTCAAGATAATCAGGATAGAGATCTCACCCTTTCCTGCCTCACAGCCAGTCTTGAGCAAGGAAAAATATCTCATCCCATTGATCCCGTATGGTTGCGTTGGGTCACTCAACTGATTGAAAAATTGCGTTATTTAAAATGGCAGTATGAGGAAGGCACTACGAGCAAGGGGCGTGCCGAGATGGGGATTATCAACTCTACGGGTTGCACCTCTGTCTGGGGTGCTACATTCCCGTATAACCCCTACCCTTTCCCCTGGACAAGTCATCTATTCCAGGACTCCCCTTCGGTTGCCATGGGTATATTTGAAGGGCATATGCGCAAGATGAGCGATGGTTTTAAAACAATTCGTATTGCAGAGTTGGAACTCGCTGGAAAATATACTATTGATGTTCATGATGACTTCTTCAAGCGCTTCAATTGGAAGCAATTTACTGATGAAGAGTTCCTTCTATGCCCGCCGGTCGTTGCTGTCGGTGGTGATGGTGCCATGTATGACATTGGTTTCCAGAATTTATCCCGTCAAATGATGTCCGGTGTGCCGGTGAAAGTCATGGTGCTTGATACTCAGGTTTACTCCAATACCGGAGGTCAGGCCTGTACCTCGACTTTTGTGGGCCAGGTTGCGGATATGTCACCTTATGGCAAGGCTGCGAAAGGAAAAACAGAGACCCGTAAAGAGATGAGTCTGATTGCCGCCGCTCACCGTACCTCTTACGTTCTGCAAAGTTCAGCCGCTACGGAAACCCACATGATCGAAGGTTTTATTGAAGGCCTTAACAGTCGAAGACCGGCAATATTTAATATCTATACTACTTGTCAGCCGGAGCATGGTGTTGCCGATGATGCCTCTACATCTCAAGCCAAACTTGCGATGGACTCCCGAGCGTATCCTTTGTTCAAATTTGATCCCGATGCAGGAACGACTTTTGAAGAGTGTTGTAGCATTAAAGGCAACCCTGCAGTCAATGACGATTGGCTAACGTATCAAATTGACTATATAGATGATGAGGGTAAAGCGGGTCGGCTGGAAGTACCTCTGACCTTTGCTGATTTTGCCGTGACTGAGGGACGATTTCGCAAGCAATTTCGTCAAGCCCCTCCTGAAACATGGAATGACGACATGGTTCAGTTGCATCTATTTCTGGATTTGGATGAGGATGAACGACAAGGTAAATTTCCTTACATCTGGGGAGTAGATGCCAGGAATCATTTAACCCGTATCCTTGTTGCTCAGCCAATGGTTCTTTCCTGTGAAGAGCGACGTCAGTTCTGGCACCAATTGCGTTCAATTGCCGGTGAAGATGTTAAGTCTAAAGTCGATGCTAAAGCCGTCGCCGATCAAGCTCGAGCCGAAATGGCACAATCTCTGGCAGCCAATTTGTTAGCTATGTCCTGCGGTAATGTTACAGCGCCGGACTCATCGCTAACAGCCGGTGTTACAGCTGTAGTAGCCGAGACATCCACTGCAGCCCCTCTTGATTACGAACCGGTATGGATTGAGACTCCTGAGTGTACCGCTTGCGATGAATGTATCAATCTGGCACCGGGAATATTCCAGTATAACGATGACAAACTGGCAGTTGTGATGAATCGGCAGGGCGGTACATTTGAGGATATAGTCAAATCTGCAGAGAAGTGCACTGCACAAGCGATTCATCCCGGTACGCCATGGAATAGCGCAGAGCGAAATCTTGACAAGCTGATCAAACGATCAGAAAAGTTTCAGTAAAGCCGGAGATTATAATGACTCTATTGGAACGTTTTTCAACCAGGAAGACTTTTGGCCACGGGATCCACCCTATTGCTCATAAGGAAGCGACGGCTGAGCTAGCTATCCGCCGGCTCCCCTTTGCCAAGCAGATGATTGTGCCTTTAGCACAACACTTGGGTGCCCCCGCGAAAGCAATTGTCAGCGTTGGTCAGGAGGTGGTTCGCGGCGAACCCATCGCCGAACCAGGAGGATTTGTCTCGGTCCCCATGCATTCGCCAGTAACCGGCGTCGTAAAGTCTATCGACACCTTAGTCGCTACCGCATCGGGCCCTAAAACGCCGGCAATGATTATTGATACCTACACAGCTTCGGATCAAAAAGTACTGTTCGAGTGTACTGCCGATATCCGGCAATTGTCCCCCGCAGAATTAGTTCGGGCAGTACAGGCCTCTGGCATGGTTGGCCTTGGTGGCGCTGCATTTCCAAGTCATGTCAAGTTATTGCCCCCTGAGGGGGTGTCCATCGATACAGTAATAATCAATGGGTGTGAGTGTGAGCCCTATTTAACCTGTGATCACCGGATCATGCTGGAATATACGGATAAGTTAATTCTGGGAATACAGATGGTGATGGAGGCAGTTACAGCCAAACGAGCGATTATTGGCGTAGAAGATAATAAACCCGATGCGTTCGCGATGATACAAAGCAAACTCCCCAAAGACGGCAGCATAAGTTGTGAGTTAGTAGAAACAAAATATCCCCAGGGTGCAGAGAAGATGCTGATCAATAGTCTGCTAAATAAAGAAGTGCCATCGGGCGGGCTCCCCGCTGAAATAGGTGTCGCAGTCTACAACGTTGGCACCATGGCCCAATTAGGCGACTTACTGCCTCAGAGTCGAGGTTTAATAGAACGGGTAGTTACCGTTTCAGGATATGGCGTCAATAAGCCAGGAAATTATCTTGTCCCTATCGGCACGCCGTTGAGATTTGTGCTGGAACAAGTGGGTTTGAAAGATGATTTTTCGAAGATCATTATGGGTGGCCCTATGATGGGCATGACGACAGCTTCGCTTGATGTAGCCATCACCAAGGGGGTATCCGGAATTGTAGTGCTGGAGGCACCGGAAGCCAAAAGTGAAACGCCTCAGGTGTTCCCATGTATTAAATGCGGAGCCTGTCTCTCGGCCTGTCCACTCTATTTAAACCCTTCTATGTTGGGGCAACTGGCAATGGTTCGTGACTATCAGAAGATGGAAAGTGCTTACCACCTTAACGATTGTTTTGAATGTGGATGCTGCAGTTACGTTTGCCCGTCAAATATTCCATTAACGCAATATTTCAGGATCGCCAAAGCGATAAACCGAAAAATTAAAGTGAAACAATTATGAGCCTGTTAGCTAAGCCTGTAGAGCTACATACTTCTCCACATCTAAAGAAAATGATCACAGTCGATCAGATCATGCGCAATGTCGTGTATGCCCTGCTGCCTGTCTGTGCATGGTCTGTTTATCAATTCGGTATCAGTGCTCTTACATTAACCCTGGTGACTACCCTCACCTGTTTACTAACTGAAACGCTATTTTGCCACCTCTCAAACAAGCGAAATACTGTGACTGATTTCAGTGTCGTCATTACCGGACTGCTTATAGCCCTGACATTGCCACCCGGTTTTCCCCTCTGGATGGGAGCAGTCGCGGGCTTTATGGCAATCGCATTGGGAAAATCATTATTTGGTGGTCTGGGGTATAACGTTATGAATCCTGCGCTTGTCGGTCGAGCTTTTGTGCAGGCGGCATTCCCCGTAGCCATCACCACTTGGACACCGGCTCTTGCTCCGGGTCGTTTTATGGAATTTATTCCATCCAGCCTGGCGATGCCTTTTATGAGCCCCGTGGATATAACTGATTGGGTCAGGGAGCGTGCTATTGACGGATTTACCGGCGCTACGCCGCTGGCGCTTCATAAGTTTGAGCAAGTTCATACCGACAGTATAGATTTGCTACTGGGTTATGTTGCAGGCTCAGCGGGCGAAACATCGGCAGTGCTCATACTTTTATGTGGCCTCTATTTAGCCGTTCGCAAGATGATGGATTGGCGAATTTCTGCCGGCGTTTTCATTGCTGCCGCCCTGACGACCTTACCTTTTTATCTAATGGACCCGGAACATTATCCAAGCCCACAGTTTATGTTGCTTTCAGGCGGGTTAATGCTCGGCGCTGTTTTTATGGCTACGGATATGGTGGGGTCGCCGATGACCGCTAAAGGTGTCTGGCTTTATGGGGCGGTTATTGGTTTTTTAACCGTCATGATTCGTTTGTTTGGCGGTCTGACGGAAGGTGTTATGTATGCGATTTTAGTGGCCAACGCCATGTCACCGATGATCTCATCGGTCACCCAGCCCCGGCACTATGGTCAACGTAAAAAAAGGGAGGGATCATGAATCATTCAGATATGACCCTGGTACAGCCAGTAATGCCACAATCGAAACAGCTACAACCGCAGACACCCAGTTTTGCGATGATCCAAACTTTGGCGGGTATCGCTATGTTATCTGGATTTTTGGTAGTACTGGTTTACCAGGTAACCAAACCCATTATTGCTGAAAATAAGCGTCTTGCGATTGAAAAGGCTATATCCGTTGTTCTGTCTGATGTCAGCGCTAAGAGAGATTATTTTCTGGGAGATGAGGGGCTTGTTTTATTCGATGCGGGTCAACAATCTCCGTCGTTTTCAGGCGAAAAAATCTACGCAGCCTACGATGATAAAGATGAACTTCGAGGAGTAGCACTGGAAGCAGCAGCAACAGGCTATCAAGATGTTATCCGTATTCTCTATGGATATGACCCCTCCTGCCAATGTGTAACGGGCATTAAAGTCCTTAAGATGGCCGAGACTCCAGGATTGGGCGATAAGATAGCTTTTGATGCTGATTTTCTGGAAAACTTTATAGCCCTCGATGCCCAACTGAATGTCAATCTGGGGGGGCTTCAAAATGAGATAGTCACGGTAAAACACGGTGCCAAAACCGAACCGTGGCAAATTGATGCTATCTCGGGAGCAACAATATCATCGAATGCGATTGGTAAAATGATTAATCAGAGCGGTCAAAAGGTGATCCCATTGATCAATAAACATTTGAATGAGCTAAAACATCCTGAAAAAGAGCCTGGAAAAACTTCTGAAACAAATCCTGAAGCAACTCCTGAAACAAAAGAATAATTGAGTGAGTGAAAGTATGACGACACTAACCAATCAAGAAGAAACTATCACCTTAGATACCTTCACTCGAGGGCTTTGGAAAGAGAATCCCGTATTCGTAATGCTGCTCGGGCTTTGCCCGGTATTAGCTGTGACTAATACCACAATGAATGCTATTGCGATGGGGCTGGCGACATTATTTGTCCTCGTTGCCTCAAGCACGCTGGTTTCTCTGCTACGCAAGCTGATCCCGAAACAGGTACGAATCGCTTCATATATTATTATTATCGCAACCTTCGTTACCATGGTGGATTATTTGATCCAGTCCATCAGTCTGGATTTATATAATGCTCTGGGGGCCTTCATCCAGTTGATCGTTGTTAACTGTGTGATTTTGGGCAGAGCTGAAGCCTATGCCTCGAAGCAGAAGGTGAGTACCGCAATTATTAATGCCTTGGGAATGGGCGTAGGTTTTACCATAGCTTTACTCTGTCTTGGAGTGACCCGTGAACTATTAGGTGCAGGAACAATTCTCGGTTTTCAGGTATTTAGTACCAGTTTTGAGCCCTGGATTGTGATGATTTTGCCTCCGGGCGGATTTTTTGTGCTGGGTAGCTGGTTGTTATTATTTGAATATATCAAACAACGCAAACAACAAACTCATTTGAATGTAACGGGAGTAGTTGAACATGGATCCTGATTCCCTAACCTTTATTTTTATCAATGCTGCTCTGAGTAACAACTTTGTGCTGGCTTTATTCTTGGGTCTATGCCCTTTCCTGGGGGTCTCGGCAAAAAAAGAAACGGCCTGCAATATGGGACTAGCGACAATGTTCGTTATGTTGGTTAGTTCAATTTCTGCCTTCAGTATCAACTGGTTGCTCATTGAGTTTAATATCCAATTCTTGCGCCTGATTTGTTATATAGCGGTAATCGCCTCGGCGGTTCAGTTGGTAGAGATGGTGGTCAAGAAATTCAGCCCGACACTCTTCAGAGCTCTGGGCATATTTCTGCCATTGATCACAACTAATTGTGCAATTTTGGGTTTAGCATTATTCCAGACCTTCCGGGAATACAACTTTCTTCAGTGCCTTGCATTCAGCCTTGGAGCCGGTGTTGGTTTCACCCTCGCCCTGCTGCTGATGGCCGGTCTGCGTGAGAAACTTGAATTAGCCAGAGTTCCCACCGTGAGTCAAGGTGCAACCATGAGCTTGATGTTAGCAGGCTTATTATCCCTTGCCTTCATGGGCTTCGCCGGACTGGGAAGTGGTCATGGTTGATTTTCTGATAGCCAGTATCACTATTATGCTGGTCTTATTTGCCTGGGTAGCAGTGCAGCACATGGCACGTCAATTTGCTAAACGTCATCCGGAATTTGGACCTTATATTGAAAAGCGAGGCTGTGGTGGAAACTGCTCTTGCGCTGAAGAGGATAAATGCAAAAATAAGCAGTAAGGATGACTAATCCCGGTTCGTATCCATCTGGTGAGCTGTACCTGGAAAAGTTGCATGTTCCAGGATAAGAAGTGATCCAGACTCTCGGGCTCAGTACAAAAATGCCGCTCTACATCAGAGCGGCATTTTTTATGAAATCGACAAACACAGTTAATATACCCGGTCACAATATATTGTTTATTTTTTGGCCACATTCAGAGAAAGCAAAAATGCTAGGGCTTGCCCATATATATATTTAAACTCATTCTGAAGGTTAACATCGACAAAACAGGAAAATCACGCAAAGCGTAAGGTGTTGATAAATAGACTGAAAGAACCCTATTAAACACTATACGTCAAATCTGAATAAAAAAGACTGTAAGAAGTAACAGTCTTTTTCATTTTAAACTTTGTGTGTGATCTTTGGCATATTCAAGCTATGACATTATCGCTATATTCGCATCGACTAAAGGGCGTGATTTAACTTAATCGGGAACGTGGTGAGACTCCACGGCTGTACCTGCAACTGTAAACAGAGCGAAACATTATGACCACTGGTAAAACCGGGAAGGAATGTTTCTAGATGCTGTGAGCCAGGAAACCGACCCTGAAGAACTATTGACTCAAGCGGGTTTCTTGAGCAAGTAGATGATGCAGGTGTCAGGGTTTACCCATAACCGACTATTACGCACCTCTGTTTTCTATTCGTCATTAAGGACGAGTCGCTATAAACGACTCAACCACGACGCATTTTCCCGCAAATTTCAAACTCAAATAATTAAAGGCTAATCATGAGTTTTAAACTGCGACTTTCTGTATTAACAATCGCTATATGCCAAACATTTACCGCTGCAGCGGCCGTACCTGCCAATCCGGTGATTGAGACATTAACGGTCACCGGTGACCGATTCGACAGCACGCCCGATCAACAACTCACCGTTATCAACACCATCGAAAGAGAAGAGATAACCAGGCTCAGCCCTAAATCTGTGGTTGATCTATTGGAAACCTTGCCCGGCGTTAGTGTTATCCGTAATGGCGGCGCAGGTCAGTCGGCATCGATAAGCATGCGCGGCACTGATTCCAGCCATGTATTGGTGCTGGTCGATGGTGTACGCATTGGCTCGGCCACCTTAGGTGCAGTAAGTTTTAACGCCCTAACCCCGGAAAATATCGAGCGCATCGAGGTGGTAAAAGGCCCCCGAGCCGCAATATGGGGCAGCGATGCCATCGGTGGTGTGATTCAGATTTTCACCCGAAAATTAGAGGGCGGTGAATGGTTTGCCTCTGCAGAATATGGCAGTGATAACTATATGCGCGCCAGTGCTGGTGCGGGTGTAAGCCATGGTGACGGGCATACCAGCATTGCCGTTAACCATGAACAGAGTGATGGTTATGACATTAAAAATGATGCAGAAGATGACGAAGATGGTTACGACCGTCTCGGAATGAGCATTAACGGTCAGCAAAACCTGAATGAGCAATGGCAGCTCACCTGGGCCGGTCAACTGGAGAGTGGTAACTACGAATATGACAATATGGGTTATTACGGGCCCGGTGCTAATGAGGCCGACTATGATAACTATCTGGTGAACATCGCCGCTCAATATCAAACAGAAACGTTAACCAGCAAGTTGGCATTAGGTCAGTCACGGGATAAGAACGAAAACTTCCGCGCCGACACCCCAAGCCTGGGCACCTCTCTATATGAAACGACCCGCGATCAACTCAACTGGAGTAACCGTTACACGGCAACCGATGACCTGACCTTCATTGGCGGCGTCGACTGGTCAAAGGAATCGATCGAGGGAGACTATGCCGTCGACGAGCGCGATCTACTTGGTGTCTATGGGCTGGCCCGTTACCAATTGGGTAAGCTATTGATGGAAGGTGTCATTCGCTACGACGATGTCGAGAATATCGATAGCGAAACTTCCTACAACGCAAGCCTGGCCTATCAATTCAATGAGCAATGGCGTGTGACTGCCAGTTCAGGAACAGGCTTCAAAGCACCGAGTTTCAATGACCTCTACTGGCCAGGTTCCGGTAACCCGGATCTGGTGTCGGAAACATCTGAAAACCTGGACCTTACCATAAGCTATAGCGGCGATTACCTGCGTGGTTACTTGAGTATCTACCAAAACAAGATTGATAACCTGATCCAGTGGGCGCCTACCGGCGAGAAAGATGATTATGGTTACGATATCTGGAAGCCTGCCAATATCAAAGATGCCGAGATCACCGGAATCGAACTCTCCCTCAACTACAGCACCTGGGATATTGAACACCAACTGGGTTACAGCTACGTCGATGCTATTGACGGGGAAAGTGACGAGCAGTTAGTGGGACGCAGTGAACATGAATTTGATTATGCACTCAGCTACGCCTGGTCTCAGTTCGACGTGCTGGTCAACTATCACTATCAAGGCGAGCGTAACGCCGGTGATTATAACTATGACGGCGTTACCGACTTCCTCGATGCCTATCATCAGGTCGATCTGAGTGTCGGTTATAAGCTGACCGAGGCCTGGCAGCTTCGCGTTAAGGCAAATAACCTGCTCGATGAAGAGATCATCTCAGACCGAAACTACTTCAGCCCTGGCCGCCAAGTGTTCTTGAGCGTGAGCTATCAGGCTTTCTAACCATAAATAGAAGTAAATTGCGCCGGCACTGCCGGCGCAACATTGGAACTCTCAGTAATGCCAACAATAGTAGAATCAAACTCTCACATGGAAGTTAATCATTTAAGTTGGGCGACCTCATCTAAAAAGGTGCTCGACGACTTAAGCTTCACCATCGAAAGAGGCGATTTTGTCGGCATCTTGGGTCCCAATGGTGTCGGAAAGTCCTCCTTGTTGCGGTGCATGTATAAGTACATGAGCCCGGATAGCGGCAATGTTTTGCTTAACAACCGCAAAATATCCTCCATTTCACACCGCGAGTTCGCCTCGAAAGTCGCTGTCGTACTGCAACATACGCCAGTCGGGTTCTCCATGACTGCAAGGCAGTTACTGGCGACCGGTTTAATCAACCAGCAAAAATGGTGGCAGCGGATCGACCACTGCGCCGAAAAATTTGAAATTGATCGCGTCTTATCACTTGTGAGCCTGACCGATAAGGCCGAGCAGGTATTTGAGTCTCTTTCCGGCGGTGAACAACAAAGACTGCTGATCGCCAGAGCACTGCTGCAAAAACCTGAGATATTGTTGCTCGATGAGCCAACCAACCATCTCGATGTAGGTTATCAGGTAGACATTTTAAAGCTGATAAAAAGCCTGGATATCACAGTCGTAGCCAGCATCCATGATCTTAACCTTGCCAGTGCGTTTTGCGACAAACTCCTTCTGCTCAGAGAGGGAAAGCTTATCAAGAGCGGCTCGCCTGCACAGGTGTTAACCCCTGCCAGTATCGAAAATATTTACGGTATAAAAACCGAAGTGGACAGACACCCTAAAGGCACTCATCCCAGAGTCACCTACCACTTTGACGGGGTACGCCATGCGGCTGTTTAATCCTACCCTGTTACTGGCACTCTTGATCCCCCTGTCTGTGATATCGCCCTTGATTGCCATTGTGCTCGGAACCGCCGACATCAGCATGACCGAAGTGATTGGCGCCATAGGCCGCAGTATCACTGCCCTGCTCCAGGCTGAATCTACCACGTCACTGGCAGATCGCATCATCATCGAACTCAGAATGCCACGAGCCTTGATGGCTATGGTGTGTGGCGCAGGCCTGGCCGTGTCGGGCTCTGTACTTCAAAGCGTGACCAGAAACCCACTGGCCGATCCCTACCTGTTCGGGATATCAGCCGGAGCCTCACTTGGGGCGATTTTGGCACTTACGGGTGGGTTAACCATCCTTCCCCTCCCCGCCAGCGCATTTTTAGGATCCCTGATTGCCGTCGCGGTAGTGGTTGTGATGGCAAGAGACGGTCAGGTTGAAACCTTAGTGCTGTCGGGTGTCGCTATCTCCTTCCTGCTCTCCTCCATTGCCAACCTTATTTTGTACTTCGGTGATCCCCAGGCCATGCAGGCAGTGCTGTTTTGGTCTCTTGGCAGTTTCAGTCGTGCCACCTGGAGCACACTTATGGTCCCCGCCATCATAGTGATGACGGCGACCCTTATCATTTATCAATTTCAGCGCCCACTGCAGGCGCTGATGGCCGGCGATGAAAGCGCCCACACCCAGGGCGTGGCAGTTCTCCCCCTGCGTTTAGGCATGTTAATTCTCACCGCTCTGATGACCTCATCATTAGTCTCAGCGTGCGGTGGTATTGGATTTGTGGGGCTTATGGTGCCGCATATCGTGCGCATGCTGATCGGTTCGGCCAGTTCAAGCTCACTCATTGCCACGGCTCTGCTGGGTGGCGTACTCATGGTGTGGGTGGATCTGTTAGCCAGACTGTTGCTGCCATCGCAGGAACTGCCTGTCGGGGTGATGACCGCCATGTTAGGTAGTGTGTTTTTCATCGGATTATTGGTTAAGCGTAAACAGGGGCATAGATAGATGAAGCAATTAATCATTGGCGGTGCACGTTCGGGTAAGAGTCGTCTGGCACAGGAATACGCAGCGGCTTGGCAGGCGGGCACACAGGGTGAGGTCATCGTGGTTGCAACCGCTGAGATCACCGACGGGTCCATGGCTAAGCGTATAGCTCACCATAAGAGTCATCGACCTCAGGAATGGAACTTGGTTGAAACATCTTTGGATCTGACCCAAACCCTGATTGATGAGAGCCGCACCGACAACCTTATCTTGGTAGATTGCCTCACATTATGGCTGTCGAACATACAACTGAGCGACCGTAGTTGGAGACAGGAAAAGCAGGCCTTACTGCTGGCATTAAATACACTTCCCGGAGAGGTTATTTTTATCGGCAATGAGGTCGGTCAAGGCGTAGTGCCACTGGGTGAATTATCACGTGAATTTGTCGATGAATCCGGTTGGTTACATCAAAGCTTAGCGAAGCAGGTCGACAAGGTCACGATGGCGATAGCCGGTTTACCTCTGGTGATAAAGTCGGTAGAAGGAATTTAAAATGAAATTCCTGTCAATACTGCTCAGCCTATCCCTGTTAGTTAGCACGAGTCTGAGTGCAAATACAGAAAAGTCACCTCGCTTAGTCGTGTTATCGCCTCATGCCGTCGAGATGTTATTCGAAATTGGCGCCGGCGATACCATCATAGGCACGGTCGAATATGCAGATTACCCCAGTGCAGCAAACCAAATACGTCGTATCGGCCGTTATAATTTTATCGACTATGAAGCGGTCATGCTGCTGCAGCCCGATGCCGTCATCGTCAACGCCAGCACTACCGCTGCGCCTATGCTGGCAAGGCTCAAAGAGCTTGGCTTTACCCTGATAGACACCAGCGTCAGTGAACTCAAGCAAATTCCACAGCGGTTGTTAGAGCTCGGTGAGCTAACGGGTCACACATCTGAAGCTCAAACCAGCGCCGAAAAGTTTAACCGCACACTCAAGGCGCTGAAACAGACCTATCAGGATCAATCCAGGATCGACATTTTCTATCAGGTATGGCCGACACCACTCACGACCACGGCCAGCAGCTGGATGAATGAGATATTTAAGGGTTGCGGTGCGAATAACGTCTTTGCAGACAGTGTCAGTGAATATCCCCAGGTGAGTCTGGAGCAGGTACTCTCCTCCACACCCGAGGTGATCATCAAACCGATATACCACGGCAACAGTAATCAGGAGGCCATTAACTGGGTCGAATGGCCGGAGATCCCTGCCGTTGCCAATGAACAGATCATTACCATTGAAGGCGATCTGGTGCACAGAACCGGACCGCGGGTGTTAAAAGGCATGCTGCAGGTGTGTGAAAAAGTGGCACAGGCTCGGGCTCAGAAACAGTCATTACTAAATCAACTTAAGGCTGCTGTCCAATGATCAGTTTATATATTGGCGGCGCCAGAAGTGGTAAGTCAGGATTGGCCGAGCAGGAGGTGAGCGATATTGCCCTGCCGACAACCTATATCGCTACGGCCACCGCCAGCGTCTCAATGGCCGAGCGTATCGCCCTGCATCGAGAGCAGAGACCCGACGACTGGGTAACTGAAGAGATCCCATTAGAACTGGCCTCAGCCTTAACTCAAATAGACAGAAAACAGAGCGTGATCATCATCGATTGCCTGACACTTTGGCTCACCAATCAGTTGATGGCCAAACATTGTTTAATCGATGAGATTGAGCGTCTGTGTGACACATTCACCTCCATGCAATGTCATCTTGTATTGGTCAGCACAGAAGTCGGACAAGGTCTGATCCCCGATGATGAGATGAGTCAGCAATTTGTGACCGCCAGCGGACTCATGCACCAGAAAATTGCCGCCATTGCAGACAGAGTCAGTTTTTGCCAGAGCAAGTTAGCTATCCGCTTAAAAGAACCCGAACGCACAATATCTGACACCACTGCCTCCGATACCAATGCTTCCGAAACCTCTGCCTCCGAAACGACTGCAATAGAGGGCGCAGTAACGGCTGGAGGCAACACATGATGAACGACACTCAATTTACTCTGCTGCGACACGGGCTACCGGAGCAGTCAGGCTGCCTCCTCGGCCGTACTAACCCTCCGCTGACCGCAAAAGGCTGGCAGCAGATGGCGCATAGCAGCGCTTCGCTAAAATTCGACGTTATCATCAGCTCACCGCTTATAAGGTGTCAGGTATACGCGCAGCATCTGGCACACCTCAGTGATTGCGAGCTGATCATAGATGATGCCTGGCAAGAGCTGGATTTCGGGCACTGGGATGGCAATAGTATCGCTAATTTATGGGATGACCCGCTGCAAGGCTATGGGAAATATTGGCACGCCCCCTTCTTACATACACCGCCAAATGGTGAATCGACCTCAGATCTGCTCAGACGAATAACAATTAGCATAGAGTGCCTCAGCCATGATTATCGCGGCAAGCGACTCTTAATAGTCAGCCACTCCGGCGTCATGCGTATGGCTCTGGCCTGGCTACTCAATAGCAACCAAGATGGTAACCCTCATCTTAGCCGCGTCCAGCTGGAACATGCGGCACTCTTGCACTTCAACACCTATATCGACGATGAAGACACCCTGTGGCCTCAGCTCCAAGGCTTAATCAACCCTTCCGTTTGCCTTAACTCCCAGGTGGATAAATAATGAAAACTATCTGTTTTAATATCATAAACGGTGCGGCGACCCACCTGCCCGGCCTGCATCAATTGTCTGATGCCGGCGTGGGACAAAACTTGATGCACCTGACTCCCACCAGAGATAGCGAGCTTATCACCTGTGGCCAGAGCAAGACGCCGTTACCGGGAGTACAATCAAGCGGTGACGGACTCCTTTCTAATCGGGGCGTTAGCCCGGCGGTTCTGACCCGCGGCCTGCTTAGAATGTTCTACAAGGCAGGCTACCGGATAGAGTTTAATAGCTTTAACTTTAATGTGCCTCAGCCTCAGGTCGAAACGCAAGAATGGCTCAGTGTTAACCAGCACGTTGGCGGCATCGATAGTGACACCGACACATTGGTTAATGACCACCTTCTGCCAACTCTGACCTCACAGGCTGAGCGTAACTGCATCAGCATCCTGGCCGAATGCGGCGTCGGAGGAACAACCTTCTCCACACTCTGGCTGCGACTGTTAACCGGCCTGCGGTTATCGCCTGCAGGAAGTACTCAGGACAAGCAAAAATTAGCCAGCAAGTCCGCAATCCTCACTCAGTTAGAACAAGTTTATCTGCATGATAATGAAGGTTTTGAGCTGGATAAATTGCTTGCAGACACACAATTTCACGATGAAATTCAACAAGCCATCTGTGGTTTGGTTCGCCAGTGGCCAACCCACTTACCGCTGCCCCAATTTGCCGGTGGCATGATGTTCGTGGCGCCGCTGTTAGCAGCAAGACGAGCACAAGAGTTAACTCAGTCCATCACTATCTCAACCACACGTTGGGTACTCAAGGGTGATGGGCTTCATATCTTAAATCACCTCGACGGTGACGACGTCATTAATGCCAATACGACTAATTTTAATGCCTCAGTAATGGATTGCCTCAATGTCTACGAACAGGGCCAGGTCGTTGAAGGCTGTGGCTTAGGCGGTTGCTTAGTACTCGCCGAGGAGCTGGGGTGGAGTGAGCTTGAGATCATCGAGGCTCTGGAACAAGCAGTTCACTGTCATCTTAGCCATTTTTCAGATCAAAACCATTTTTCAGAGCAAAGCCATACATTAGAGGAAAGCGTTGCATGAGCGGATATAAGTTGATGGTGCAAGGCACCACGAGCGATGCAGGCAAGAGCGTCATGGTTGCCGGCCTTTGCCGGGTGCTTGCCCGTAAAGGCATTAGCGTCGCTCCCTTCAAACCCCAAAATATGGCGCTCAACAGCGCTGTGACTCCCGATGGCGGCGAGATTGGTCGTGCACAGGCGGTACAGGCTCAGGCATGTAACCTCCCCTTAAGCGTACACATGAATCCGGTACTGCTAAAGCCCAATACCGATACCGGGGCTCAGGTGATCATCCGCGGCAAGGCCATAGAAGACATGGATGCCGTCAGTTATCACACCTTTAAGCCACAACTGCTAGAGATGGTATTGGAAAGTTTCGAATTTCTGGGGAAAGGCATGCAGGCCAGGCTGGTCGAGGGCGCTGGCAGCCCGGCCGAAGTAAACCTACGCGAGCACGACATAGCCAACATGGGCTTTGCACTCGCGGCTCAGACACCTGTGGTGATCGTGGCAGATATTGACAGAGGTGGCGTGTTCGCGCACCTCTACGGCACCTTCGATCTCCTGTCTGATGAAGAGAAGAAGCTGGTAAAAGGCTTTATCATCAACCGTTTCCGCGGCGATGTTACTCTGCTTGAAAGCGGTCTTAGTTGGCTCACGGCCAAGACCGGCGTGCCTGTACTGGGCGTGGTGCCTTACCTTCATGGCCTGTATCTGGAGGCGGAAGATGCCATCAATCAGCAACAGCTCGATGATGATACCCATTTTAAAATCGTGGTTCCCGGTCTGCCGAGAATAAGTAACCACACAGATTTCGATGCGCTGAGACTCCATCCCGGTGTCGATCTCTGCTTTGTAAAACCCGGCGATGATCTGCCTGCAGCCGATCTCATCATCTTGCCAGGCTCCAAAAGCGTGCGCGGCGACCTCAAGGCGCTGAAGGATCGCGGCTGGGACAAGCAGATCGCTCGCCACCTCAGATTTGGCGGCAAGTTAATTGGGATCTGTGGCGGCTATCAGATGCTCGGCAAGAGTATCGACGATCCCCATGGCGTCGAGGGCGAGCCGGGTCAGAGTGCCGGACTCGGGTATCTTGATGTCACCACCAGGCTAACGACCCAAAAAACCTTAAAGCAGATCAGTGGTGAGCTGCATCTTAACGGCAAGACTCACCCGGTTAAGGGTTATGAGATCCATGCCGGTGTCTGCGAGGTTAAAGAGACACAACCAGTGACTCTGGGACAAGGCGCCGAAAGCCATTTAGATGGCGCGCTCTGTCGTGACAATCAAATCTTAGGTAGTTACCTGCACGGCATCTTCGATGAGCCCAGTGCCTGTAATGCCCTGCTTAATTGGGCGGGCTATGAGCAACAAAAAGCGCAAGACATGTCGGCCCTTAGGGAGGAGAACCTTAATCGCCTCGCCGATAGTCTGGAGCAGTCATTAGATCTTGATTCACTATTTGGTGACATAGAGGGCTGGCGCTAATGAGCGACAATAACGCCCATTGCCCCGCCCTGTTTGTCACCGCGCCAAGCAGCGACAGCGGAAAAACAACCCTGGTCGCCGCCATGGCCAGGTACTGGAGCAATCAGGGCAAGAAGGTCAGAGTATTTAAAACCGGACCGGACTTTATCGACCCCATCTTTCATGAGTTCGCCAGCGGCCATCCCGCCCATCAACTGGATCTTGGCATGATGGGCGAAACCATCTGCAGGCAGCATCTCTATCAAGCTGCCCTGGAAGCCGATCTAATTCTAATCGAAGGCGTGATGGGCATGTTCGATGGTGCTAACAGCAGTGCCAATCTTGCCGCCAAATTTGGGATCCCGCTACTTGCGGTGATCCCGGCGGCCAAGATGGCACAAACCTTCGGCGCGATCGCCTATGGCCTCGCCCACTATCAGGATAACGTTAACCTGTTTGGCGTCATCGCCAACTATGTCGGCAGTCCGGGACATGCCGCTATGCTTGAAGATAGCCTACCCGATGGCATCGAATTTTGTGGCGCTATGCCCAGAGATAGCAGCCTCGCCCTACCGGAAAGACATCTTGGTCTGGTACAAGCACAAGAGCTTGAGGGGATAGAGGATTGGCTGAATAATGCAGCTAAAGCCCTCGGAGACAGCTGTGTCCTACCACTGCCGGAGCCTGTTTGTTTCGAGACGCCAGAGGACAACTCAGGGGCATTTTTGTCATCAGTGCCCACATCAAGCTTGGTAGCTCAACCCTTGCATGGCCAAATCATAGCCGTAGCCAAAGACGCGGCCTTCTCGTTTATCTATCGGGACAACATCACCCTGCTCGAACACTTAGGCGCGCGTATTGAATATTTCTCTCCCATCGCAGACGACTCGCTGCCTGTTGCAGACAGTCTCTATCTGCCTGGTGGTTACCCTGAACTGCATCTCAAGGCATTGAGCGAAAACATCTCCATGTGCAGGTCTATCCAGCAGCACATTCAAAGCGGCAAGCCTACACTGGCAGAATGCGGCGGCATGCTGTATCTGCTTGAGCAATTAACGACCAAGAACGGAGAGACGACCGAGATGCTAGCCGCACTGCCAGGCACTGCAACGATGCAGCAACGACTTCAGGGTTTAGGCATGCTTAGCGCCGATATCTGTGGGCAAACAATGACCGGACACTGCTTTCATTACTCGAAATCGGATATCACACTGCTTCCGCTGGCTATCGCCTCTCAGGCCGGTAAAACCCGTATGCAGGAGCGGGTGTATCTGCACCACAACACCCTCGCCTCCTATGTTCACTGGTATCTGCCCAGTTCACCAGAACTGGTTTCTCGACTCTTTCTGGGGCAATTGAACGTTGCCGACAAGCTTGTTGCTGGAGATTGCATATGATACGTCATCTGGGCGCGATTCTCGCCGCCGCCAGCTTTCTAACCCGATTACCTATGCCGCTTTGGGTAGAAAAAGACAGTGAGGCCATCGCACAGGCCAGTCGCTGGTTTGCCTTGATAGGTTTGTTTATCGGAATCATTGCAGCCTGCTTGCTCTATGCCTTCACGGCATTGATGGGGCAAGAGCTGGCCGTGGTATTAACTCTGGTGGGGACAATATTGCTGACCGGCGCATTTCATGAAGATGGGCTGGCAGATCTCTGTGATGGTTTCGGCGGTGGCTGGGAGAGGAGCCGAAAGCTTGCCATCATGAAAGACAGCCAGATAGGGGCCTATGGCGTCCTAGCGCTGGTTACCTCTTTCAGTATCAAGGTTATCGCCCTAACCCAGCTCTCACTGCCATTGGCCTGCAGCGCCCTGATTATCTGTCATGCCGGCAGTCGCGCCATCGCAGGGCTGGTAGCCGTTTACCTTCCCTATGCCAGGGACTGTGACAGTAACAGTGACAACAATAAGACACCGCAAAAAGATGCCGCACTGCCACTTAAAAACCGATTAATTCTCTGTATCTGTGGCGCCCTGCCACTATTGATGTTGCCCCTAAGTGCCGCGCTTGCATTACTCACTGTCTGGCTGGTGACATTTATCGGCTTAATTAGATTGATGCAGCGCCATATCCAGGGCTATACCGGTGACACCTTGGGCGCCACGCAACAGGTAGTCGAGATCGCAGGCTTAATATTTTTTGTTATCTATCACTTTCAAATGACGGTATCCCTATGAGTTATAACCCTAAAAAACAGAAACAACACAAAGAGAATGTCGAAAAGGCCGTTGAAAACGCACAAGAAGAGCGTGGTCAGGTGCTCATCATTACCGGTAACGGTAAAGGCAAGACGACTGCAGGTTTTGGCAATATCGTCCGCGCTCTCGGTCACAAACAGGATGTCGCCGTGGTTCAGTTCGTAAAGGGTGTTGGTGAGTGCGGCGAGCGTAACCTGCTCGAGTCTCGCGGCGTCCCCTTTCATACCATGGCAACAGGTTTTAGCTGGAACAGCGAAGACAAGGCCAAGGACAAACTTGCCGCTCAGCAGGCCTGGCAACAGGCCAAGATTTGGCTACAAGATCCTGATCTCGATATGGTGCTGCTGGACGAGCTGACTTACATGATCACCTGGGACTTTATCGATCTCGATGAGGTTATCACCACCCTTAAACAGAGACCCAAGGAGATGTCTGTGGTTATCACAGGCAGAGCGGCCCACCGGGAGTTAAAGGAGTATGCCGATACAGTCAGTGAGGTGCGCCCCGAGAAGCACGCATTTCATCAGGGTCTCAAGGCACGCAAAGGGCTCGACTGGTAGTCGGGACTACGCAGCAAGGAGAAGTGATGCAGCAACTCGCTAATATTACCGTTACCCCAAAACCCGGCCACCTGTTCGACAGTTGGAGCAGCGCCGGGCAATGGCTGAGTAACATGAGCCTGTCGGGGTTTGAGATCTATCCCCACGGTGAGCTCAATGCCGAAGATATTCCCGCTAAGCTGGTCGGCGGCTTTCATCTGCAATCCTTCCCCATCTTAACGCCCCTGCTCTATAACGACAGCGCCAGGTTGATGAAAATCTTCGGTGACTGGCAGACCGTTGAGCAGTTTTATGGCGGCACAGATGCCGATCATATTGTGAATACTATGGTGAGTCAGCTTAACCTTGCCGCTAAGCTCAACGCACCCTACGCGGTTTTTCACCCCATGGATTGCGACATGGAGCATCTGTTCAGCCAGAATTTCCCCTGGACACTGGACGACACGTTTACAGCCTGCGCCGAACTACTGAACTTAGCGCTTAAACGAAGTAATTTCAAAGGCTGGCTGCTGCTGGAAAACATGTGGTGGAAGCAAAGCTTCAGACTGGATAGCAGACAGGAGTATGACGACCTTAGAAGCCGGATAAACTATGCCAAATGCGGTATCTGTTTCGACACCGGCCATATGATGGCGACAAATAACAGCATTACTGATGAATCTGGCGCGATCTCATTTTTACAAAACAGATTACATCAGCTTGATTTGAGCTCTGAGATTAAGACCCTGCACCTCAACAGCAATCTCAAAAATCACTCTCTGCAGAAAGACTCAACGGGTGAAAAGTCTCGAAACAAGCAATCACAGGCAAGTTATCAAAACTGTGATGGGTTTTGGGCACAATTCGATGTCGCCCTGCAACATATCTCAGGACTGGATCCTCATAATGGCTTTCAGTGCGAAGACCTTTCTCACCTGATTGAGACTATCAATCCCAATTATCTGGTACATGAAGTCGCGCAAAATGACATAAATGAGTGGCAGCAATCAATCAGGCTTCAGCAAGCATGTTTGTCACCTGTTGCAGACCTGTTTGAATGGAAACAATATGCCTGAATATATAGCTGTATTTAACGCTATACCAATCGTAAACCGCATTTATAGAGACAGGTGAAAGAGTGGAGACATTCTCCACCCCCAACTCCCCCCCCACAACAATTTGAGATCTGAATCACACTCAATACTCTGCCCCGCCCCCAAAGCGTGACGTATATCACGACAAACTTAGTTGATTAGGGTGTGCTTACATTCATGATTCACTTAACATCACATTCCCCCTCAAAACGTTAACATTTGATTTAAGATTTAAATGAAATTGATGAGTCGAGATTATCCTATGAAACCATTAGGTTGGATTTTATATGTAAATAAAAATCTCTTTTTAGAGGACAACGTCACTCTTAGTGAAAGTAACAAATATTGTGAAGGTTACCTTCAACCGATAAATGTTTTCATCTCGGATGATTCGTTAAAAAAAGTGGCATATTCCTTATTGGCAACCCCAAGACATACAAACAGAATCCTTACCGCTACCAAAGTGGACGGACAGAGGGTCATCGCTAAGAAATACATAATACATAGTGACAGTGCTTCAGAAATTATTGGTGAGATAATATTTTTTATCGGCATAGATGGGTGCAGTGATTTTGTGTTAAAAAATTTCTTCATAGATGATGTCCAACCATCCGTTAATGGTATAAACGACAGAAAAATAAAGCAAAAAACCAAAGATGTTGTAAAGATGATAGCACTTGGTCTTGACCGTGACGAGGTCAGTGAGTTGTTCAACTTAACCAAACGAGGTGTCGACTACCATATTGATGTAGCTAAAGAGGTACTTGGGGCCAGCAACAAATCGAGTATGGTCTTTCAGGCAATGCAACAAGGTTGGTTAACCAGTCACCAGCATGCTTAAAGTGGTCATTTAATGATATGGTTAATGACATAATATCAAAGTAACAACGGTTTTATCGCTACATGTTTACCAGTTAAGGAAAAGCCATGCCTAATGCAACCAAAGAGAGCAAAATCGCTAAAATAATTAGTGCTGCGGAAGTATTGATCGACGAGAAAGGCGTGTTTGATTTTTCCTTTAAAGAACTGAGTAAGCTCAGCGGCGTGTCCAATGGAAGTCTATACCGCGAGTTTCAATCGAAAGATGAGTTGCTGTGTACTATTTTCACCAACAAATTAAAAAAACACATACAGGTCATGGATTATCTACATCAGGCAGAGCTGACTGGAAAAGAAAAGATTATATCCCATGTCTATTACACATACTTCTCAATTAAAAATGATGAAGCTAGTGTTGCCGATCGTTTTTTAATCACCAATTACGCCCTGTATAAAAATGCGCGCCCTGAGTTTACCGATGAGATGAAAAAACACATTGAGATACTAACTAACAAGTTTCTCTATCAATATACATCTCTGAAAGAATCAAAAATCATTAATGCCAGTCTTACACAAGCCAAGCGTCAGATGATATATATGCAGATTGTAACCCGAGGGCTTAATGTTATTGCCGGCAACCGTTACACACCTAAACGTAAAATTAAACTCGATATGCTCATCCCTCTACTCACCCCTATATTAGATGATCTGGAGTGGACGCCGGGACCATCCAGTGAATATGACATCAACAAAATACAGGTCACAGTAAATACATTGAGTGACAAAGGGTTTATCAATGTAAGCTAAAAATAATTTTCTCATGCTGCATCTAACAACCGGAAATCCCTCTTTGGTTGATGGTTGATGGTTGATGGTTGATTTCAAGTTACTGGTTAAACACACCGTTAATAACAGCTTCATCCTTCTCTTGTCACTTCAATCAATTTATACAGCCCCTTCACTTCACACTCCCCTCCTTGTCAGTGTCATAAGTCACAGTTTTAATTTCTGTGTAATTCGGCACGGATTAACTATTAAACAGACCACATACAATAAACAAGTAAATTCCAAAAAGTTTACAACAATAAAATAGATATAAATAAGGAAGACGATGATGAAAAAATTAAGTCTGGTGTATGTTGCATTATTGCCGATACTATTCGGTTGTAATAGCAGTGACGATTCGGATGATATCCCTCTAAATTCAGCACCAATAGCCATGCCTGATGTCGCCACAGTGAATCAGGGGGATACAGTCTCTATCGATGTTCTGGCTAATGATGTCGACCCTAATGGTGATGCGTTAACTCTGGTTGCAGCTGAAAGCCTGGAAATTAAAAATAATAAAGTTAGCTATATTTCAGCTGAGGATGACACTCCAGGTGAGAAGGTGTTTACTTATCGGATCACCGATGGCCTATTGGAATCAACATCGACACTGACTGTAACAGTAGTGCAAAACGGTCAACCGCCACAACCACCGGTAGCAGAAGCTGAATATGTAACAGCTCAAACCTGTAAAACATGCCATACCAATATCTATAACGACTGGAAAGATACCAGGCATGCACAGGATTACCGCACGCTATACACTGACGACCCTAATAAAACCATCGAGAAGATCATACCTGAGCTAGACTGGGGAACTGAAGCTGAGCCTATTACCCATACGATTAAATTTAGCCCCAACCAGATAAGCACCTATAAGGGCGATGATGGTAAATATTACGCAACTCTGATCGATAGAGTCGATGCTGCCAACAGCCAAACCTATCGTATCGATGGGATCTCGGCAACGACATCTAAGCAGTTTGTCTCTTACGATTACCCACAAAAATCAGCAGATCCTCAAGATGCGATTGGCTTCATGATGCCATTTGCCTGGTATAATGACGGCAACGCCCAGTGGTTTTCATCTTTCTATACCACCTCGGTATTTTGGAATACCGATGGCAGCCTGAGAAAGATGGATGACATCCACACTAATGGCGTACCCGTTGGCGAAGAGCTGCACAGGATGAGCTGGGAAAATCAGTGCATGCAATGCCATACAACAAATTCAATAATAACAGGGTGGGAGAAAACAGAGAACTATGGCAAGGGCGGTGTCCCTGGTATGTTAGTCAGTTCAGCAAACATGCACAGCGGTGATGTCGAAGACGGTATCTCCTGTGAAAAATGCCATAACGCAGGCTCAAACCATGCTACTTCCATGGATGCCGATCAGATCACTAACCCTGGAAAGATGACACTTGAGCAGAAGAATGACAGCTGTATTCAGTGTCACCAGATGTCTAAGCATCACGATATGCCCCTATACTCTCAGCTCTATAAGTTTGTACTGGATGATGAAGGTAATCCAACCACAGAGGTGGGTCAACAGTTTAAAGTCGGTGATAAGGTGCTTGATTTTACAACATTCGATCCTCAGGGTATGTGGTTAGGAACAGATCGAATCAAGGGGCAGAAAAATTCGGTACTTGAATACAATAGCTCTAAACATGCAGCCATAGGGCTTGCCTGTGTCGATTGTCATGATCCACACAGTATGGAGATTAAGGCCCCTGCCGACGATCCCGAAAAACTCTGCCAAAGCTGCCATGCAGATAAAGACGCGGATCATAAGATGGCTATCCATGACATGGTTGGCGCAACTTGTATGGACTGCCACTCAACTGCAATTGGCTCAACTGCGACCATGTGGGACAATAGTACACATGACTTCAAGGTGATCTCACCGACAGAGTCTTTAGCTAACTATGATGCACTCATACCTTACAGCCGAAATGAAGGCGATAATCCACAGTTACAATATTACTTCAATATGGCAGTAGGTTGGGGGCCAGGCTGTTATGCCAATGGTCCATACGTACCGAATTCATATGTGTGTACTACTGCAGCCGTATTGCCGAACGCCTGCGCCTCATGTCATAAGTCAGAAATGCCTACGATTGGCATATTCAATGACGTAGAGCGAGCTAAGCTGCTTAAAGGCGAAGAGCGCTGGCAACGATTTGAAGACGCAAGCAAGTAATCTTTAATGAGTTAAACAGATAAGAGATGCCACTGATTATAGCTAGTGGCATCTTTTTATTTAGAGCCTTTAATTAAACTGTGATAGCAAACCAAACGTTGCATAGTTTAATTAAGCTTTGTGTAAACAGTAAATAACTTCCTTTAACTTATCTAACTCTCAACCATTAGTTTTATTTCTTACTTCCACCCTGCCCTCTTAAGCTCACCCCCAAATTCCAAAAATAAAAACCAGCAACATGCCATCCAAAAAAGTATCATTTTGAATTGTAAATATCACAGTGGTCTTAATTAACAACCAATGAACACACCTTCTTCATCTGTTGTTTAACAGCAATGATTACTTTATTGGAGAGGTTATCCAGTCGCGCTCTAATGGACATAAAAATCAAACTTATTTTGCGAACCAAGTCACACCTAATACGCATTACCTCTTAGGTCCTGAGACTTACCCCTCACTTTTCCTCGGCTCTATTACTACGTGCGAACGGCATCATTTGAATAGCATCGAAATTGATAAAATTAATTTGCAAAAACACTATTAAAATAATTTATATAAATATTGGAGTTAAGATGAACAAGAAACTTGCTTTGGCAGTGTCTTTCGCTCTGGGGCTTTCAGCATGTGGTAGTGATGATAATACAAGCACACCACCTCCAGTCGAGCCGCCACCAACAATTAATCCTGTTTGGGAATATGTAGAAACAGGATATATGGAGATGGGTCAGGCCACCCTCAGTGGCAATATAAATGTCGCTTTTGACTATATGAATGAACAAGTATGGAAATGGATACGCGGCATCACCAAAGATTCAAGTCAGTTTTGTATGAATTTACCCGAATCAGTTACCCACCCTTGCAATACAGATGTCAATGGTGATGGTTTTGTCAACGCTCTGGATGCCAACCTTGCTGGGGTGTTAAATAAACAGACAGAGATTTTATCCATAGATACAGCCGAAATACATAAAGTATTGGCAACTAATCCAGACGGATTAGGTGCGGGAACAGCCAGACCCGACATTTTCAAAGAGGGAAGCCTCTCAGCGTTTGATCTCCTGCGCTATATGGTCGCCACACGTGATGATATGAAATTTATCGGCGAGGTCATTACCCCAAATCAATCCGCCTACGACACCCATGAATTCACACTAGGCTACGACAGAAACGGTAATGGTAACTTTACAGATGAAGGAGAACAATCACGTAATTGGCACTATCGTTTCACACAAAGTATGGGTGAAGCCGGACTTTACAGGGATCATAGTGGCGAGATCAGCTACACCAGAATGGATAACTTCTTGATAAAAGAGGAGCAGAGGATCCGCTTCCAGGACACATCCACTGCATTTATCTCTCGTCTGCACTATATCTGGCAACAAGAGATTGAAAAACTGGCAGCCAACAACGGTAAAGTGATTGTCGACAATGTTTATTGGAAAGACGACCCTGAAAACTCAATAGCAACAAATATTGAAGTGAAGCCCCATAATTTACGGAGTGATGTATTCCAGGATGGGGTTATCACGCGCATGGATCTCTTTTTAACACTTGCCGATATGGGACATGACTTCCGATTGAACTGGTGGCCAAAGCTTGAAACTGGCGCCATAGTCAACTCGTTTAGTTTATCAAGAGCCCCCGTTCTTGGTAAAACAATAGGGCTAAGATCTTTTACCACAAAGCATTCCGTCATATCGGACGTGGATGGTGATCTTTTCTTCTCAGACAGAATGCCCGGCATTTGTAACTTTGATGCAGAAACCGGTCGTTCCGATGTGATTAATACTCCCGTTGCTATGACTGATTGCGTTCAAGATTTTTGGAGTGCTTTTGGTATTGGTGGTTGGTTTGGAAATATTAACAATGACTTGTGGACTATGCCCTATGGTGCAGATTTCGTAGAGTTAACCAAAACAGACTTGAATAATGCCGGCTATCATAGTGCTGGAGCCAAAATTGACAGCATATCAAAGTACGACATTATCGAGTGGGACTACAATTGGCGTCAGAATGCTCTAGCAGACAAAGGCGTAAAAGATGAATATATCAATACTGATATTGTGACTTTACGTTCATTTAAACCTGCTACCAAACAAGGAGAGAATGGTAAAGCACCGCTACTTGATGAAACTCATTTTGGTTGGAAAGTTGCCGATTGTACCCAGTGTCACAACGATGAGAAAGACCCTAAAGGTCATGGTGGATATTCTTGGCCGGTGAATGCTGCAGATGGCTTTAACGAAACACAGCCTTACTACTGTTCAACCTGTCATGGTAATAATGGAGCACCTGCCGGGCATGGCCGAGAGGCTCGCTGTTTCTGGTGTCATTCAGAAGATATGTTGCCGAAAAATCATGGTGAAGCCAGTGCGCGCAAACTACTAAAACATGAAGACAACTGGATCAATACCATTACCACCCGTCGAAAAGCGGGTATCGACAATAATTACTATGGTTTCTCTAATAACCATAATGAGATCCTAGAAGGCGATCAAAAAGGCTATGGAGATCGTTGGGTATCATCGAACAACGATTATGACTTTAGCAAAAAGTTCCCAGACCCATTTGCTTGTGGTACTTGTCATCAGGACATAGTGAAAGACAACTAATCGCATTATTATCGCAACAGGGCCTTTCAATAAGGCCCTTTTTCTTAAAATAATTAATAAAGAAGCATCATTTTAACTATGTATTCAGCTTAACACCTACAGCCTAAGTAAGAGCTTCCCGGGGACCTACTCCTGTATAACCTGCCACCAGGCTGCAGAGTAGAACATAAATAGCCACTATGCCGATCACTGGATGTGAAGTGCTCGGTTAATAGAGCTATTTAATAAGCGATTCAAAATCCGAGCTGTGTTTCACTGCTCGGATTTTTTATCTGCGTTTCTCGAGCCTTCAATAAAGGTAGCGCCCCTTCTATTGCTTATGCCTTCATCTTTATGGCAATAACCTCGTTCCTACAGCTACGTCCATCATCTTCTATGTACTTTCCATTTGTCTCACCTTATCAGATCACGGTTTCAAACGAGCTGTAATCCTGCACGGTTTATCAAAACAATAAATTAGATACATTGCAGCGGTTGATTTCAAAAATTAGCAACAAACAATTTAAAAATAACCTTAAAACAAAGGAATTAGGATGAATAACAAATTTGCTTTAGCTTCACTTCTGGTGCTGGGGCTTTCAGCATGTGGGAGTGACAGTAGCTCTACAGATGATGGGACGACTACCCCTCCTTCGCCACCAGATTTAAGCCCAGAGATGGCAGAAATCTGGAAACACATAGATTCTCCCTATCATGAATTCAAGGAAACTAAACTAGAAGGCATTGTTTTCGGCCACATAGGTTATCAACAAGATCACATCATGGAGTACATCAACAAAGGTGCGCAACTCGCTCATAAAACCGGAGACATGAGCGCGGACTTAAATGGTGATGGTTGGATTAACCGCTGGGATGCGGCCAAAAAGACAGAAAGCGCGCTAAAGGTGGATTCATCATCGAATGCTGAGTTAAAAGTTGACCCAGGTATTAGCACTCAAACTTTAGCGTCCAGCATACATCAAGTATTGGCGACCAACCCAGACGGGTTAGGAGCTGGTACGGCAAGACCTGATATTTTTGTTGATGGGCACCTATCTGCTTTTGATTACCTGAGATATTTAGTGGCAACCCGCAGCGATCTTCGTTTTGAGGGAGAAGTGACTCGACCTGAAGAATCTGCATTTAATACACACGAGTTCAAAATCTCGTGGGATAAAAATGGTGATGGGTTGTTTAATGAAGATGACAATACTCAATATGAAACCAATTTCAACTCAGATGACTGGCATTATAGCTATGTCCCTTCTTTTGAGCATCTGGTAGGTACTAAGAGCCATAACTATGTTGTGGGTTATACCATGTACAGGCGGATGGACGAACACAGGTTACAAGATGAGATGCAGGCGCGCTTTTATTCGACAGGCCCGGTATTAAAAACCAGAAGAGAGCTAACATGGCAATGGGAGCAAGACTGGCTGGCTAAGAATGACGGCAAGGTGGTACTAAAAACGTTGATGAGGTCCTCTTCTGATCACCCGGCTAGTATTGGCTTGCCCGATTCAAATGATCCTGTCGATCCTGCGGTTTATGGCAGAAACCTTGAAATACGTGCATTTAATCTCAGAAGTGATGTTTATCAACCTGGCGTGATCACAGGCTTAGATTTCTACTTGTCACTAATGATAGACCACGAGCTCGATATGAAACTCGCTTACTGGCCAAGCACAGCTTCTAATGTAAAAGCAGATAGCTTCATTATACAACGGATATTTGATTATAAATCTGCAGGATTCTCAGGAGCATCGACCCGTTACATAGTATCTGAGACGGTTGATTTTAGTGATAATCCAAATTGTATGCTTATGGGGCTCAATGGTATGCCATCAACGTTGGCACCATGGGGGGGAACCGAGGTCCCGTGGTTACATGCCGGTGGCTCTATTGATGAATGTCGTCGCCTGTTTAATTCCAGGCAAGGTAATGGAGGATTAAACGTTAACCATGACATGAGCAATGCGGTAATTAATTTCGGAATGGACAGAATGTTCCTTAATTATTCAACGTTAAACACACCTGATTTGATTACAGATGAGAATTACCTTGGATATATGGGATATAAACACATCTATCGCTCCGATTACGGCGGTTACGATATTAACACTTCGTGTGGCAACGAGCCCTGTACACCGGTAACACTAATAGAGTTCGATATTGCTACAGAAGAAAAACCGATCGGCAACGCGCCAATTTTAAATGAAACGCATTTTGGCTGGAAATTGCCTGATTGTGCTTTATGTCATAATGAAGATAAAAACCCTCAAGGACACGGAGGTCAGTCATGGCCCGTAAATGCAGGGGCAGGTTTCAAGGAGATCCAACCCTATTATTGCGCAACCTGCCACGGTAGCAATGGGGCGCCTCAAAGACATGGCTACGATACATACTGTACACAGTGCCACAACCCTAATAATACCGATCCAGACAAGTATGGCATCAACCCAAAAAATCACGGTGAGGTTAGCCACCTGTTTTTGCTAGAGCCTGAAGATAATCGGGTGAATCAACATACCGGAACAAACTTTGGCACGGACGATCGTGGCGAGGTAGATTACACCCAACACATTCCCCATGTGACCGAAAAGGCACCAACCAATCTTAGCGGAGAGATCGAACTTTATCCTGCATTTTGGGTACCTCACAACAATGGTTATACACTGAGTAAGTCATTCCCTGATCCATACTCTTGTACGACCTGTCACCAAGCTCCAGAATAGAGCAAAAATAGCCACCATGCCGATCACTGAGTGTGAAAGTGGTCGGTTAATCGAGCTAACTAGTTAATGAAGCTATTAAAAATCCGAGCTGTGTTTCACTGCTCGGATTTTTTATGCGCGTTTCTCAACGCTCTGAATATAATCAATTAACTCAAGCCTTAAAGTTGATTGCTTGAATTATTTATCACATTAGCTTTTTATAAAGCTTACCTGTCAACAGCTACGCCTCCCCCAACCAAGCCTATGCGCTTTTCATTCACTCCCATACTCTATTGCTTCGTTACTGGCTGCAATGGCTGTTTATAGCAGTAAAAGATAATCTGCCACCTTACCCAAATAAAGATATGGCTTAACAATGATTCGCTTTTATGCTGACTATTAGGTTGAGGGACTTAATGATGTTGTTTGAGAGCAACTCACTTATAGCTTACATGAGTGTGTACTCAAGATCAGATGGTAGCGGAGAAGAAGACTTTATTAAGCGGATATAAAAAACCGGGAATAGATGCCTCTATTCCCGGTAAAGTGGGGAGCAAGTAAAGCGATAAACTTGCGAGTTTTTATTGCTACCTTCTCAGTTGCCGAAAAGGTAGCGTTTATGATCATAGGTGTAGCAAACGAAGAAACCAGATTAAACCTTGCAGGGACGAAAACTCAATTTCAACGTTTGCTAGTGATCATTGCATCAAAAGCGATACTGTAAAGCTGCCAGTATCAAATCTTATCGCATCGAGGTTTGTCTCCCTTCGTTTATTAAGTGGTTTATCAAGTGGTTAGTGGTTAGTGGTTAGTCATTAGGATGACAAGTTACACATGAGTATGGGTCCGGGAAATCTTCACTGTTGTGCCAGTCGCTGTTGATACCGGTGCGTTCATTTTCCCCATAGTACTTAAGGTTATCTGCTTGATCATGGATAGGTTGCTTGATGCCGCCCCACTCGCCATTTGGACCGCTTAGGCGTTCCTTATCCAGTTCATTTACCGCACCGGCACACGATCCCTCTTCCATACCGGCAAGGTTCAAGCCGGTCAGGCTGGTGCCGTCGCACACAACATCGCCGAACTTCATGAAGCCCGAGGCCGAACCGTGGTGAGCCATTTGATTATCTTCGGTGTGACACCAGAAACAGCGGCTCACTTCACCGTGGCCTTTCATGGCGCCATTGCTGCCGTGACAGGTGGCACATTCATAGGGCTGCTCTACGCCTAACGATCCCTTATGCACATCATCGTGACAATTGCGGCAATCGGCTATCCCCCAGCCAAAATGCTCGTCAGTCAACGGCGCGATGGCGTCATTGATGTCGGCTATCACCCGGTTTTCATAGTTACCACTTTCATCGACGAAATGGCGTTCGGTGATGTCAAACTGCCCAGGCATCCACTTTTGATAACCAGCAAAAATCACTCCCTTTGGATAGTGCATTACCTCCTGATCGGGCATATCGTGATCCATGAATCCGCCAAACTTGTTATACCACTCGTCGATACAGATCTGAGCGGATTCAATGGTATGGCCCTGACCGCCATGCATCCACTGACACTTGCCCTTCAGCTTAGGATCGCCTTCACCTTTGTCAGCAGCAATCAAGTCGCTCGGAACAGGCCACTCTAGATCATCGAGAAAGAAGTCCTGAGTCGCAAACATCTCGCCGGTTGCCGCAGCCCAGCCCCACATTCCCTGAGCTCGCAGGCCATTGACGGAAGTCAACGCGTAGTTATTAACTTCCGAGCTGGTAGACATGGTGCCCCAGTAAGTGAAGCGCACATCGGCGAGTCCCTGGTCCTGAAGTGACAGCCACACATCCATGGATGTGATCACACCGGGCTGAAAGATGTCGGTGCGAAGGTCGTGTGCAGTTACCTCAAGGTTCTGAACTTTTACTATATCATTGCCCTGAGCATCAATTGCCCACACCAAAGGCATGACCATCTTGTCGCCATTTGCACGCTTGCGGTCTGCTTGCAGTTTAAACTGCATATTGCGACGCTCGGTCACCGCGCGGTTGTATGGCTGCATGCGAATACGCATTTTGCTCTTGGCCAGACCAAGATCGGCGCGAACATAAACCGTTTCTAAATTCGGCGTTCCCTGCAGGCGATCGAACTCTCCGTCATGCCAGATGTAGGAGGGATACCAGTCGGTGCTCCTGTTACTCAATTCGGCCTCGGACAATGTGCCATCACCGTCAGTGTCCCAGGCAGTGCTAAGCAGATGGGTACCAAGCTCTTCGTTCCAAATTGCCTTTACATCCAGGTCGTCGCGGACGTGAGAGGCATAGAGCACTATATCCATTACCGAGAAGTGACCGTCGGCATACACATCCGGACGCAACGGGATGGGTGAATCCGGCTGAGCCGCATAGGCCTTAATGTCATCGGCGTTTACCTTGAAGATGTACTTGCTATCATCCGGGGTGATCTTGTTACGGTTGAGCTCATTATCATTATATTTACCCATAGGCGTCGGGGCTTCATCGCCAGTACAGTATTGGCTAACGTCGACACCGTCCCCCTTGTACTCGCGCTCCATACAGGGGTACCATCTGCCCAGGTAGACGGTGATGTCACCATCGAAAACGGCCTTTCGTGGTTGCACAAGATCCAGCGATTCGTGAGGTTTGCTGGCTACAGGCGGCTCAGTGGGTGGCACCTCGATGCCAGAATCACTGTCTGAGCCTCCGCAAGCTGTTAGCGTAGATAATAATATAGCCGGCAGTACCGACTTTATTGCATTATGTTTTTTCATTCGTTTACCTATATTCATCATTAGGTCTCAATATATTGAGCAAAAAACTCAAGCTAGCCATCATCAGAAATTTGTCGATAATGCTCTTAGCCAATATAAAGGTGATAGTTTTATTTATTAGTATGATTTAAAGCCTGATACTTCTGGCTTACCTAGAGTAAATTAAATTGTTATCACCTATAGTTCACCATAGGGTTTGAAACAATTTAAAGAACACTCACGCAATAAATAATAGATGGAGAGACTTAGATATAAACGGTGCAAAGTTACACCTTTCACAATAGACAAATGGAGGTCACACTTTAAGTTTGTTATTATTCAATCTAACGAAGTTTATATTGACTGCTCAGTAGTAACTGATGATAAACATCATGATGTAACGGTACATGCCGGTCCTATAACTTAAGTTATAAACAAACGTGCCGTTGGCGCATGTTAAATAAACTGCTACAAGATTAGGCTCTTCGACAGTTAATTCGGAACCATGACAACTTTAGCAAGTGTTAATAAATATCAATTTCAGTAGGTTTCGCACGACGAACAGAGTTGAACTATTATAGATTGGGTTCAAATGTTCGAACTAAGAAATACCACTTTCTTAGTTTAAAAAACAATGCCTATCTGCACTGGAGAAAATACTCATTGAGTAATCCAACTTTTGCTCGCGCTACGCTGATAGGTTCGTCAACATCAAACAACTTGACCAAGGTATGCCTTGATTGACGCAGCACCTGAGCAATTTGAGTTAAGTTAACGATATAACTACGATGGATCCGCATAAACCGTTCTGAGTCGAGTTGTAATTCAAAATTCGCCATACTCTCTTCAGTTATAATACTATCCAAATTGAATCGGCTTCTCCCATAAGCGGTCAGGTTAACTCGTTGATATCGACCGATGCTTTCAATAAAACTGATATCGTTAGATGCAAGCAGATGATTTCTTTTACCATCATAAACGGCGATCTCAGTGACATCAGGCATAACGATATCGTGTGATAACCGTTCAATTTTTTCTAAACAGCGAATCAGCCTACTCGGACGGACAGGTTTGAGTAAGTAGTCAACAACCTTGGTATCGAAAGCCGTTAATGCATGCTCAGCATAAGCAGTTACAAATACTAAATGATAATTGATATGCTCAGTTGCTTTTGCAACCATAAAACCATCAATAACTGGCATATCGATATCGAGAAACACAATATCTGGTAATAGTTGGCAGATGGCCTCAATGCCTTGCTCTGGGTTGTTATAACAGCCGATGACCTCTACTTCAGAAATATTATCCAGCTCTCTTTTAAGGCCTTGCGTTGCAGAAACCTCATCGTCGATAACAATAACTTTACGCATCCAGCTCACCACTGAAGTCATGATTTATACTGATGGTCGCCAAGACCATAGCATTTGAAAAATCAATAGTAAAAGAAGCGTCACTATATTCCAGCTTCAAGGTATCAATAATATTCTGGTGACCACCATTGGGTATAAACGCTGGAGGTATCGGCTCTGGCCAACTATTATAGATGGTCATTAATAAATGTTTGTCTGAGTAACGCGTAGTGACTTTCAAAGTGATGCTCTTATTCGATTTGCTTACAGCATGTTTGATAACATTCTCAACCAATGGAAGCAGTAACATTGGCGGCACGCTAAGCTCTGAGCTTCGTTCATCGATTTCCAGTTCCATATTCAAGCGGCTTCCAAATCGTGCCTTTTGAATGGCCATGTAATGCTCGATCAGTTTCACCTCATCTTTGACGTGAACTCTTCTTTTACCTGACAATGCTATTGTCCCACGGAGTAGATCGCACAGTTCAAACAATACCTCCTGTGCGAACTCGGGTCGCTGAGGGATTTCATAAGATATTAGGTTTAAAGAGTTAAATAGAAAGTGAGGATTGGTTTGCATTCTAAGCAGTGCGATTTCTGATCGCTTAAGCGAGATCTCAAGCTCTATGGCCTGTTGCTTGAGTCGCAAACTATGGACAACCGCAGTATAAATTGCAACCTGGAAAACGATGTTGAAGCTAGCGAGCATCTTAAGCCTCGGATAAGGGTCTTCCACTTTCATAGGGGAAATTGCCGAAGCCAGCCATATGGCAACAATAACCAGGGCAATATTGCTAACCATTTTATAGGAAAAATGTTTATTAATAGTCGTCGAATACTGGTAATAACAGAGTTTACTCAGCCCCCAGAAAATAAAAAACAGACTAAATGTATACATAGGAACAGAGAGAAACTGTACCTTTAAAGGAACAGAGTAGAACTGGGCCTTTAAATCGGTATTCTCAACCACAGCTAACAGATAAAAGATTGATAAATACCCTACCAATGCATTGAGTAGGGGCCAGGCTATTAGCACGAAAAGATCGTGTCGTGACAGAGGAAAAAGTGACTTCAAAACATCAACCCTATATTTAAGAGTTTATATTATAAACTATGAAGATTGTACGAGTGTACCGTTCATCACCAATTTGTTACCAGTGGTGTGGTAGTTAAGTTAACTAACAAAGATGACCCTCGGTCATTTTGTCGTTGAGCCTATCCAATAAAATTGCAAAGTGGTAAACAAGGGCTAAGGTCACTTGAAGTAAACCTGAGTTGTCACATTTCACTAGTGTCCCCTTCTCCTGAACGCTGAAACCCACTCATACAGGAATAGACACCACTCATACACTCACTCCCCCCAACTCATCTGCTTTATTATATGTTACCCCTACGTTAAGTAGATAAATAAAGCATGATATGCAAATGTTCTTTGTTGTAAGCCGGCTTGGTTTTCAGGCTGAGTATTCTATATCAGTCGACAGTGTCGATGCTCATAGAGAGGTTTCCATATGAAGCCATTAGGTTGGATTGTATATGCTAATCACCTAGCATCTTTGAGTGCTAATATATCCCTCATAGAAAAAAATAACGATTCAGATAGTTGCCATGATGTTATGAAGGTGTTTATATCAGATAAGTCCTTAAAAAAGAGCGCTTTCTCACTGTTAGCAACACCAAGGCACACTAGCAGAATACTTAGTGCTACAAGATTGAACGGACAAAAGGTCATAGCTAAGCGATACACAATACATAGTGACAGCATTGCCGACCCCATCGGTGAACTTATACTTTTCATCGATACCGATCGCATCAATGACGTGGTGCTGAAAAACCTCTTCGTTGATCAGATATGTCCATCTATTGACTGTGCGAAAAGAAGTAAAATCAAACAAAAAACCAAAGATATTGTAAAAATGATCGCGCTTGGGCTTGAGCGCCAGGAGATCAGTGAGTTGTTCAACTTAACCAGACGAGGTATCGACTACCATATTGATGTTGCGAAAGAAGTACTTGGCGCCACCAATAAATCGAGTATGGTTTTCCTCGCAATAAAACAAGGTTGGTTGACAGGAAACCAGCAGAGTAAACACTAAAATTAACCATAATCCATATCATCCAGTATTGTGCCTTGTGCTGTAAACATCGCGTTGAAATCAAATATATCGTCCCCTCATCAACCGTGCCAAATATCTCTCTTCTTAATATGTTCCCGTTTAAGACGCGGGAACTCACTTTGCGTGACGCATTATCATGCCTGCTTCCTTGAAGGCTGGTACCGGGTTTAAATTCCCTTGCCTCCCCCTAAAATAGTCTCATGCATACTGTTCACGATGATACATTTCTTCTAGTTCGCACAAAACCTAAAGGTCGAATCAGGAAATTGAACCAAATAAACAAGTTCATCAATTAGACTGACCGGCTAAGTCCCCCCGATATCGATACAACTAAGCAAAACAATGATTATGCTGCCACTATATTTATAATCGTTTAATCTCCTACTTGATTAAGTACCAAGAATAAAAAAACCGGGAATAGATGCCTCTATTCCCGGTAAAGATGGCTGCAAGTAAAGCTATAAACTTGCGATTTTTTATTGCTACCTTCTCAATTTATGAAAAAGTAGCGTTTATGATCATGGATGCATCAAACGAAGAAACCAGATTAAACCTTGCAGGGACGAAAACACAGTTTCAGCGTTTGATACTGATCATTGCATCAAAAGCGATACTGTAAAGTTGCCAGTATCAAATGGGCATCATAATCATGATTCAATATGCCTAATGTGTTTAGGCCAGTCGGGCCTGTTCCCGGATAGTAGTAAGTAGGCAGTTGAGTATCATCAGAGTCGCGGTATCTTTCGAACTGATATTTAAGTCCCACAATCGCTTGCTCTGTCATCGCATAGGTTGCTTGAACCGTGACGTTATGGCTGGTGGACTCATAGTCACCTAACACATTGTAACCGTTTGAATAGCTGTCGCTGATAGAGATCGCATAGCTATAATCGGCACTTAAGTTTATTCCTTTATCACTCAAGCCTGTGTAGTTGAAGCCGATGCCGGCGAAGCCAAACTGATCTTCTGTATCGGCTTGCCACATGTCGATGTTAGTCGTCTGCGCGCTGGCTTGATCGCTGTCGATCCATTGGTAACCACCGTCGATATTAACGCTTAAGTCTTGCAGTGCCTGCCAGCTTAAACCCAGATCGTACCCATAGTCTTTAGACTCGACTAAGCCAATATCGGTGTTGGTATAATCGTCCAGGCCATAATAGCCTCTGAAACTGAGACTTACCGTATCGAGTGGCGCATGGGTGACAAACAGTTCAGCTTTGCTGCTCTTCTTATCGGCAAGATAATACTTACGCATCAGGGTATTTTCACCACTTTCACTGAGCTCGTCATAGACAAACTCAGAGCCACCACGGTCAGAGTAAAGCCCCTTTAAGCGAATATCCCACATATCCAAGCCAATGACTCTCCACTGTGCCCAGAAAATATTGTCATCGGTCTCTTCACGATCCTGATTTGTGCGCTCAGTATCGATGCGATCATATCCGGCCTCGATACGTTGACCCTTTGCCAGACTGTAACTCGCGCTTACTTTATACGCGGTGCGAGTGGTATCGAGCGGGGTATTTGCCTGAAAGTCACCACTGAGCTCATCATAGGTGTATTGCTCATACATCCTGACATCGGTCTTGTTATCTCTGTCCGAATAATCGACTGACGCCTTGAGCCTCAAACCCGACATCACAGTGCTGGTAACTTTGAAGTTAGCATCTAAGGTGTCGACTTGTGTATCTGCGTTACCCGGTCCCGAGGTCACCCCACTAAGCGTTACATAATCGGCATCTTGCGTCATTTGCCCCTGAGTTACCCGACCACTGAAATGTGTTTTGCTCAGAGAATAACGCCCAGAAAGCGTGACGAACTGAGACTGGTTGTCCGGCGCCTGTGAGCTTACCGGGTAATCCATGCCATTGAGCTGCAATGAATCGATATCATTTTCGAACCAGCTGCCTTTATAACTGAGCTCTGTTAGCCAGTTCTGACCACTAAGGCTTATACCCGCCGCCATGTTCTGGGTTTTCGTGTCGATAGGCGCGGCAATATTGATAGCCTTGATGCTGCCGTTGGTCATGCTTGAGGTTTGTTTACCTGTTTTATCTTCGTTTGAGAAACGAATATAGCTGGCTACATTATCAAGTTTGAGCTTTGCCTCGATGGCAGATTTTTTACGCTCTTTGACCAATTGCTGAGTCACCATCTCATCCTGTGCGATAAGAGTGTTACCATCGGCAACCCAGACACTCTCGGCGTTGTCAGCGTTATAACGGCGCTTCTCATCGAAGCTGGCTTCTACATTCCATACTCCAAGCCTGCCGGTTTTAATTGCTCCATAACCCTGTTCGCTGCCTAACTGGTCCGCTACCACTTCGGTGCGATAACCTTTGTTGTTATAGACAAGGTCGGCATTAACGCCTGCTGCGAACCCATCGGTATATTTGAGGTTATTGGCTGCATGATCGTCATCGCTGCTCATGGAGCCAAGCTCGATACCGGCCTGCCCGAGAACCGTATTTTTACTGGTACACTTTTTACAGGCCCATTTTGCATTGGTATTTGTCTGAGTATTGGCCGATGTGACGCCAAAATCGAATGCGAAAGCACCACTGCTACAGGTTGCCAGCGCTAATGTGATAAGACTTAATTTAAATTTCATTTTACGCTCCCTTAAAACTGAAATGCTTTACCAGATGGATGATTCGAGCCGTGGATCTGACCATGACAGTTGAGACAACCTTGCCCGCCGGTTTGAATACTCGAGTTATCACCAGGCGCAGTGCCTGCGTGTCCGTCATTGGCATGACACTGTTTACAAAGCATTGGCACTCTAGATTTAAGTAGTGCTTCATTTACGCTGCCGTGTGCATCATGACAGTTGGCGCAATTTTCCATCACAGGTGCATGCTCCCAAAGGAATGGGCCGCGTTTTTCAGCATGGCATTCGAAACAGGTTTGGTTAACATCAATTTCATTCAGTGCCGAATCACTCATAGAGCCATGTGGGTTATGACAATCGCTACAGGTCATATCGCCCCACTTAAGTGGGTGGCTCGAACGCTTGTTCATATCGGCTTTTGCACTGATATGACACTCGCTACATACCTCTACCTGTTGGTCTTTAACCAGCACAGGATCTTTACTGACATGCAGTTGATGACAGCTTACACAGCTCACATCTTGTTCTGCATGCAAGGACGTGTGCCAAGCCACGCGGGTGGTATCGTTATGACACGCGGTACAGACCGAGTTTTGCATCTCTGCCGTTAGAGGCGACGCTTCACCGAAGGTCACCATAGGCTCGTTCTTACCCTTATGCTTCCCCTGAGGACCATGACATGCTTCACACTGCAGGCCAGCCATAGGGCTTTTACTGTTCGCTTGACCGTGCACACTATCGAAGATAGCCATCACCTTGTCTGAGCGCTTATGGCACATGATGCAAGTATCAGCGCCCTTCTTTGAATACTTACCCTCTTCAAACTTTTTCATTAATGTATCCAGGGGATCGGCGGAGACCCCCGTAGATACCCCTGATAAAAGAACGAGCACAACACTCATCACATTAAATATTTTCATCGTCATCTGCCGTAATGTTTTTTAATTATTAAAATCTAACTATCTGAAAAATAATATTTCAGTAGCAAGGCTAGAGGATGAAAGAGCTAATTTCTCTGTGGTTTATTACACACTTCACTTTAGTGTTAACTGTGCCGTTAAAATTATTCACATCATCTAAGTATGAACAATCCTGGCGCCATATTTAACTCCTTAAACAGTGTGTTCAAGGTATAAAGCTATATAAACCAAAGAATAAAACTCTTCTCCCCTCTATATTCAGTAGTCAGAGCGCGGTGCTATGCCCTGAACCACAAGAATTAATCCCAGCGAAAACTGCGGCTCGCTACTCCCAAACAGATCAGGATAATCGCAACGAGGAACAGCAGGTGATCGCCGATATCTAACAGGCCAGCGCCGTCTATGATCACTGCCCGGTTAGCGTCATTCATATGTGTTAACGGTAAGCAATCGGCCAGAAATCTGACCCAAGGTTTGCTTCCCTCCAGCGAAAACCAGATCCCCGACAAAAACATCATCGGCCAGGAGAGAATATTGAGCAGGCCGTTACACAACTCGTCGGATCGAGTACGACTGGCCACCAGCAAGCCGATACTGATCATGGCAGCACTGCCCAGCAGGGTATTGAGTACCAACAGCGCCACATTGCCTTGAGAGCGGATATCGAACAGGATGGCGATTACCGCAAACACTAATATGGCGGAGACGACTGTGGCCCCCAGCCTTGAGATAAGTTGTGATGCCAGAAACTGCCATGCCGCCAGTGGTGTCACCTGCAGACGTTTTAGTACGCCGGTTCTTCGGTATCTGACCACGACATACCCCACCCCATAAAGGGCAGAAAACATCATATTCATGCCGATAATGCCGGGCAGGATCCACTCGACATGACGCACGGCTTTACCAGCGATAGCCCTTTGATGTAACTGAGGTAACTTGCCAAGAATGAGTTGCTCCAGGATGTAACCTTGCGCGCTCTCAGGATTGACCCAGTAAGTGTCATTGCTTATCAAGCCATCGACTAAATGCCTGGATACCTTATGTTTTGCCTGTTCCATATCGCTGTAGTAGATAATTTCGACATGCTTTAATGCTGTTATTTTTTCTATCTGTTCTACCTCACCATAAACACCAAGCTGATAGAGCGTCGGATTATCATCATCAAACACCAACACCAGCGCGATCACTATGATGATGGGAAACAGAAGTGACCAACCCAGCGCCGACTTGTCACGTAGAAACTCAAGATTACGGGCGGTGATCAGTGCAAACAGTGCATTCATAGTCGTAGCTCACTACCGGTTAACTTTAAGAACAGATCTTCGAGGTGCGGCTTACGTACTGACATGCCGCTTGATGAGCCCGCCGACGCATTCAGCATGGGTAGCAGATCATTGAAGGAGTGACACTCCACACGCGTTTGCCCTGCGCACCGGCTTATTTTTACCGGTAAGCCGTCAAAGTCACGCTCCGAGTACTCGCCATTGAGCTCGACTATCTGAGGCAGGAAATTGTCACTGAGTAAGGTGTCCGGCGAGCCTTCGGCGATAAACTCTCCTCTGTCCATGATCGCTATCTGATCGCACAACTGCTCCGCTTCCTCCATGTAGTGGGTAGTTAAGATGATGGTTTTACCTTGCTGTTTAACCTCTCTGATCAACTGCCAGAAATGCAGCCTGGCCTGTGGGTCGAGTCCCGTGGTGGGCTCATCTAAGAAGAGTAATGCGGGGTCGTTAATCAAACTCAATGCCAGCAATAACCGCTGTCTTTGTCCACCGGAGAGGGTGTAATGAAATTGGTCTGCGATATCTGAAAGCTGACACTGTTTTATCAGATGAGGTAGAGGTGTATGGCTCTGATAGAAGCTTGAGAAGAGTTTAAGGCAATCGTATACGGTCAGGTGGTCGGGCAAGGTTGTCGATTGGAATTGAATGCCGATCTCTTGCTTAAAGTTTTTATCGATTGGCAAGCCCCGATAGCGCACTTCACCACGGGTAGGTTTGAGTACCCCCTCAAGGATCTCCAGGGTTGTCGATTTACCGGCACCATTGGGTCCGAGCAAGCCAAAGCACTGACCCGCTTTAACATCTAAGTTAATGTTATTGACCGCAGTAAAATCACCGTAACGGTGAGTCAGGCCATGCACACTCAATATAACTGACAATACAACCTCAAGATCCGTAAATAGATCTGTATTGTCTGCAGAGTAATGGCAAAAAACACTGGGGTTTTTAACAGACTTTTATATGGTCAATCATATTTGTGTGCTTGTACACAAACCGGTTTCAACTCGCTTGTCTTTAGCGCCAATCTCCCCATCATGCACATATATCAGTAAATATGAGATTTCACATGCGCGCGATAAAGATAATATTTTGGTTATTACTGCTACTGGGGCCCCACACAGCCTTCAGTCAGGAAGGAGAACAACTCAGAATCGTCTCCCTTGCTCCTAACTGGAGTCATACTGTCGCAGAGATCGGTGCCATCGATGACTTAGTCGGCGTGACGCGCTATGCAAGGTTTCCAGCTGAGGTGCCCTTGAGAGTTAAGCAGAACCGTATCGATGTTGTCGGTGGCTTCACCGATATCTCAATCGATAAGATCACCCGCCTCGAGCCGGACCTGGTGCTCACCGCCACAGGCTTACAACTGAGGTTAAAAGCTAAGTTACAGGAGTTAGGAATAACCGTTATCCATATGGAGGAGTCCAGCTTAGAGGAGGTGTACGCTAAGATCTCATTACTGGGCAAGACCATAGATCATCAACAACAAGCCGACGAGCTGGTAGCGTCGATACAGAGCGAGTTGAAGGAGATAGCGGCCGAATTCACAAAGCAAGACTCACCCGAGGTCTACTACGAAATAAACTACCTCTATAAATGTGTGCCGGGTAAACACTCCTATATGACCGAGCTGATTGAACTGGTGGGCGCTAAACCTATCTTTTCCGAACGTGATGGCATCGCCCCTATGGTCACCTGGCCGGAAGTGGTTAAACAAAACCCGGATGTGATTTTACTGCCTATGTGGCCCGATGCCACCGGACCTGTATTCGAGGGGCCGCAAGCGGGAAGCGGCACCACCACCATAGCAGAGGTTAAATCCCGGGAAGATGCTGATAAGGTTAACGCCGTTAATAACAACGCCGTCAGGTTTATCGACTCTGCCGTCACCAAGCAAGCGGGCCCAAATATCCCACAGGCAGCCAGATTGCTGGCCGAAGCAATATACGCCGGACACTAGTACCCGAAAACTAATACCGGAAGATTAGTTGCCGGAAATTAGTAACCGATAGCCTTATCAATGCCGAGTGCTTCACCCAAGCACTCGGTTACCACTACACCCCGCACTTCTAACGCTCTTATAGCGCCTCACATTGTCTCCGCTAATCTCTTTATCTATTCAATATATCTGAGTACCAGTGTGTTGCACGAATTCAAACATGTAACACTCAAGTCAAGTATTCAACAAAAACCATACACAGATCACACCTGGCCGTTCAACCAAAAAAACCTATCAGATCCTTTAAGGTTTGCATGAAAAGCTTACGCTAAACTCATTTCGCCCAATTTTGGGTAAACAATAATTAAAACGAGAGATGATGATGAGAAAATTATTGCTAAGTACCTTGGTGCTCGGCCTGCTCACAGGTTGTGGTAGTGACGATACTCAAGAACAACCCGTGGATCCAATAACGTCACCCAAAAAGTCTAAGTACCTGACAGTGGATATTAAACCCGACGCAAAGTTTGAGGGCCAGTTTGAAGTGTACCTGGGACGCTATGCCGACCAGCTCAAAGATTGGTTGCAGAGCGATCAGGCCCGGGATTTGAACAAAGATGATCATATCGACGAGCGTGATGCTCATCTGGATGGCGTCTTTAATCCACCTGAAACACCACTTATTATCGATGCAGACGAAATGCACCAGCTGCTTAGTAGTAACCCAGATGGTTTAGGTGCGGGCAGTGCCCGTGGCGACATTTTTGTCGATGGCCACTACGGGATATTTGATGCATTGCGTTACCTGGCCTTTACCCGTTCGGATCTCAAGCTGGAAAACATAAAAGAACCGATTGAAACCGGGCGTGACACCTTCGAATTCAGCGTATCTTGGGACAGTAATGGTGACGGTACGTTCGATGAGCAGGATAACGACATCTATGCCAACTTTCAGAGTCCAGATTGGCATAGTCGTATCAAATTCGATGGTGGTGAGCTGACCACACTTAACGGCACCCTGGATGGTCTCGGTCCCCAAGGTGAAGCCCACTACGAGCGGCTGGACCAGATGTTGATCCAGCCCGGCATGACCATTCGCTTCCAACCCTTCTCTCCGGAGATGACCCAACGTCGCCGATGGGTACAAGACAGGGAGATGGCACGACTTCAGGAGAGTGGTGGAAAAGTTGTATTGCCACAACTGATAGTAATGAAATCCATGAACACACAACCATTAGTGCTCCAAAACCTTGAGATAACCGCCCACGACATGCGCCCGGATATCTTTCAACCAGGAGTCATCACTAAGATGGATATCTTCCTATCTGCAGCCGACTCTGGACTGGATGTCGCCTTTAACTACTGGCCATCACTATCAACCGGCGCTACTGTGGAGCATTTCGGTTTGTTCAGGGTTGACGGACTCGCTTCCGAGGTGGCCCGTGGTTGGACTACGGGATGGGGAGAGATGGTGGCTGACAATGATTTTAACCCACTCTCAAAGTGCGATTTCTCCTCACCAGCAGGTGGTAGCCAAGATTTGGTGGTGGATCCTGAACACTGCCGACTGGACTGGCAGTCCTCTTTTGGTGGCACCAAAATGCATATCATGTCTGACGTTTGGGTGATAAACCAGCCGGAAGAGTACGCGCTCGCTCTCTATGGTGATCACTACCAGCTATTTGGTATGGAGGAGTACAGTGGCAAGGCCACCACCGAGCGGGACTTCAGTCCCCAGGAGGATGGCTCGGATATCATGACCCTTCAAGTATTTGACCTACCCGATGACTCAGGTTCAGCATCAGACAAGGCAATCTTAAAGCCCGAACACTTCGGATGGGGTATTGCCGATTGCACCGAGTGTCACAATGCCGAAAAGGCCCCCCTTGGACACGGCGGCTACAGTTGGCCAATAAATAGCAGCGATGGCTTTAGTGAAACCCAGCCCTACTACTGTGCCACTTGTCACGGCAACAACGGCGCACCTCAGGGTCATGGAGAAACCGCCCGCTGTTTCTGGTGCCACGCTGGCGACAGTAATACCCCTAAGCACCATGGCGAAGCATCGACCCGCAAGCTATACCAAGGTGATGAGATCAAGAGTAACGACAAGATCTATAACTCTTCACAGGGTGGTGTCCCAGACCCTAACGATCCCAATGATCTCTCTGTCTTGCCTCGTGACAAGGATGGAAACTACAGCGAATATCAGGAAATTTGGAGCTCGGTAAACTCAGACTGGGATATGAGTCGGGTATTTCCTGACCCGTACTCCTGCATGACTTGCCATCCAAATTCTAATTAAGCTTGGTTCAATCCGGCTAAACAAAGATATAAAGGCTTGCTAGTAAATTGCTGCAAGCCTTTTACGCGTCGTTTGTGTCAGAAGAAACTAAGTGACTCTTCCTATGATTGCCAGATACATAGCCGCAAAAACATATAAGAATAACCCATACTATTTATGAGTAATACAAAGACTAAACACTGTAACATTGATTCTATCTATGTCAGTCAAGCCAATGAAGTTCTGAGTAAATATGGCATAACGAATTTTTTCTATGGCATAACAACCAAAGAGAAAGGGGCTTCACTGTATCAATTTAAGAGGTTGCGGAGCCGAATACCTGGAGAGATGTGTAAAGCTAATAAATTGATTTTCTCAAGGGATAGTATACGGCTTTTACTTCAATATTATATTGAACACTTCGCCAGCAGAGATGGAGCCTATTCAGATAGAGTTCATCTGGGCCCAAACGTACCTTACTCACCAGATTACTCTGGTGGAAAAGGTGAACAGTTTAAGCGACTCATGGATAAGCATGGCGCTGTCAGTCGCGCTATCTGGTTACTGCCAGTCAAATACAACTCTGATTGGCGCAGTGCCTTTGTGCTGTTTTCCGATCAGTCTCGAAAAACTTTACTATCCACATTTACAGATAACAGGCAAGAGATTGAACGGCAGCTACAGCTCTACGCCACTTTGTTTAATGATCAATGTATCAGTCAATTGAATCCCATCAGCAACTTTAACTGCCTTTCAGCTAAGACTATGCAGGTACTGCAATTAACGGCTCAGGGCTATTCAAGTGATGAGATTGGCGAGAAGTTGACTATATCTGAAAGCGGGGTCAACTATCATCAGAACCGGTTAAAAGAACTTTTTAATGCCAAAAATCGGGCTCAACTGGTCAGTTCCGCTCACACTCTGGGAGTACTGGAATAACCTGAGTAACCATCAAAGGTACTGTTGAGACAACCTAACTCTGCATTCCATGTATGTTTACTTAATTATATCCACTTCACAACTCTCTTTGACGCGACAAAACACTACGACATGTAGTAGCGTTTTGTCGGATCGCTTCGGCTAATCTCATGTCAGCAAATTCAAATGCAATTTGTAAAAACAAAAAGATAAATTCACGATGACACTAAGAGAGATGACGATGAGAAAATTATTGCTAAGTACCTTGCTACTGAGCCTGCTGACAGGGTGTGGTAGCGACGACACTAACGACCAACCAGATGAGCCTGTGACGCCAGATCCTGAAAAGTCGAAGTACCTCACTCTGGACATCAAGCCTGAAGCCAAATTTGAAGGTACATTCAATGTTTACCTTGGTCGCTATGCCGATCCGGTTAAAGCATGGCTTCAAAGTGATGAAGCCTACCATCAGGGGGACCATACCCACGACAAAATGGAAACGGGTCAGTACTATGCTGTTGATGAACGTGACGCGCAACTGGCTGGGATAGTCAACGAACCAGAGACAGCAATTATCGTCGACGCAGCCAAGATGCACCAACTGTTGATGACAAATCCGGATGGCTTAGGTGCCGGCAGTGCTCGCGGTGATATTTTTGTAACGGGCCACTATTCTGTATTCGATGCATTGCGCTATCTTGCTTTAACCCGCAACGATATCAAACTCGATAATATCATCAATTATGACGAAAGCGGCCGCGATACCTATGAGTTTACCCTGTCTTGGGATTGTAACGGCGACGGAGAGTTCAATGACACTGACAATATAAGTACTGATCCTGGTGACACCTACGGGTGTGCTGTCAATTATAGTAATCATAAGAGTCAGGATTGGCATTTCCGCTCTCAATTTGAAAACGGTGAGTTTGCAAAGGCCCGGGGGAGCCTAAATGGAGTCGGCCCGCAAGGAGAAGGCAATTACGAAAGAATGGACCAATTTTGGATCAAATCGGGTATGAACATACGCTTTCAATCATTCTCTCCTGAGATGACGGCAAGACGTCACTGGGTACAAGATAGAGAGATGGCAAGACTTACACAAAACAGTGGCAAGGTTATCGTACCTACTTTTACAGCGGTAAAGTCATACAGTGAAGCACCTATTGTTATCAAAGATCTCGAAGTCACCGCGCATAATATGAGATCAGATATTTTTCAACAAGGTGTCATCACTAAGATGGATGTGTTTCTCTCTGCAGCCGATACCGGACTGGACATCGCCTTCAACTACTGGCCAACTCTCTCTACCGGAGCGCAAGTTGGCAGCTTTGCTCTGTTCAGAGTAGATGGAATAGCTTCCGATGTAGGCCGTGGTTGGGCCACCCTTTATGGAGAGATGGCTACTCAAGGAGATTTTTCCAGAGACTCTCAGTGCGCATTTTCTACCCCGACAGGCGGTGGGCAGGAGTTGGTCGTTGATCCTGAGCATTGTCGCAGAGATTGGCAATCCAGATTCGGTGGTAATATTCTTCATCTTATGTCTGATGTCTGGGTAATGAACCAGCCTGTTGAATTTGTGACCACAGCCATAAAAGATCATTACAAAACATGGGGAATGCCTGAGTACCCAGGAAAAGATCGTGTCGAGCGTGACTTCAGTAATAATGAAGATGGCTCCGACATCATGACATTACAAGTTTTTCCTCTTCCCGATGAAACTGAGAGTGCAGTCCTTAAACCTAGCCATTTTGGTTGGGACATCGCCGATTGCACAGAGTGCCACAACGAGCAAAAAGATCCTGATGGGCATGGTGGGTATAGCTGGCCAATCAATAGTAGTGACGGGTTCGACGAAACCCAACCTTACTATTGTGCAACCTGTCACGGTAACAATGGCGCACCCAAAGCTCATGGAGAGACGGCCCGCTGTTTCTGGTGCCATGACTCAGAACAGAACCGTCCTGAACATCATGGTGATAGTTCGACCCAGCGTATCTATGAAGGGGATGAGATAAGAAGTAACACGCATATCTACAATCACCCTAATGAGATAGCCGCACTACCAAGAGACAAGATGGGTAACTTTAAGGAATATGATAAGCTATGGAGTTCAGTCAACTCTGACTGGGATATGAGTAAAGTGTTCCCGGATCCATACTCCTGTATGACATGCCACCAAAACCCTTAAGCCTATTCATGAGTAAATTCAGGGGCAATTTGGAGCCCCTGTTCAATTTTGACGCTAGTGTATTATCTCTATATTCTGTATTGATAAGTGCTTTTAATAACAGCTAAAGGCACTACATACAGCTTTTAATGGACTACCGATAAGAACAATTTTTTCTATGAGTAACAACAAACCTAAGCACTGCGATATTGCCCCTAAATATATTAGCTTTGTTCGAGAGTATCTGGCCGACTACGGGGTCACAGAGTTTTTCTATGGCATCACAATTAAGATGAAGCCAACCACGTCAGAAATGTTTAAGAAATTACGGCAGCGACTTCCCAACGAAATGCTTAAAGCTAGATTTATGCTCTGCTCGAGCAAGGCTATCATGGAATACCGCCACCATTATCTTTCGCATTTTGCAGCTTACGACGATGGTTACTTCGAAAAGCAGAATTTAGGATTAAACCTGTTGAAAAATGCTGATATAACGACGCCCAAAGGGCAGCAGCTACAACGGTTAAGGGAGGAGTATGGCTTTCAAAGCTGGGGAGCCTGGCGATTACCGGTAAAATACAACCCAAACTGGGAAGCCGTCTACGTTTTCTTCTCCGACCTCGACCAGGCGACACTCAGGCAAAATTTACAGGCTCACCAAGAGCAGATAGATCATCAACTACTGCTCTATTCAAGCTTGTTTAACGATCAGTGTATCGCCCAGCTCAACCCTATCAGCAATTTCAACTGCCTTTCCCCCAAGGCTATACAGGTGCTTGAGCTCACCGCACAAGGTTATTCCAGCGAAGAGATAGGCGAAAAACTGGTGATGACAAAAAGTGGCGTGCACTATCACCAAAACCGTCTCAAAGAGCTGTTTAATGCCAAAAACCAGGCTCAACTGGTCAGTTCCGCTCACACTCTGGGAGTACTGGAATAACCTGAGTACACTTCATAAAATCAGTTGAAACGACCAAAGTCTTCATTCCATTCTTTACAGTTAATCACATACAGATCACAACTCTGTTTGCCGCCACAAAACACTACGGCTAGTCGTAGCGTTTTGGCGGATCGCATCGGCTAATCTCGTGTTAGCAAATTCAGATGCAATTTGTAAAAAACATAACAGTAATTAATGACTGACACTAAGAGAGATGAAGATGAGAAGAGAGCTATATAGCGCGCTTTTGCTAAGCTTATTAGCAGGCTGTGGTAGTGATGACACAGCAAGCTCCCCCGTAACACCCGACACGCCTGAACCGGAAAAATCCAAATACCTGACGCTGTATATCAAACCTGATACCAAATTTACCGGTGAGTTTTATATCAACTTAGGTCGCTACGATGACCCTGTGACTCATTGGATCCATGACAATAGCGATCTGAATAATAAAGACAAACCCAAGGCCGATGGCCCTGATGTCGACTATAACAAAGATGGTTGGATTGACGAACGTGATGCACATCTGGCCGGCATCTATAACCCGAAAGAGCCTATTATAAAAGTCGATGCGATCAAGATGCATCAACTCTTAATGACCAATCCCGATGGGCTAGGTGCGGGTACTGCGCGTCCCGATATATTTGTTCCCGGACAGTACGGCGTATTCGATGCTCTACGCTACCTTGCCGTTACACGTAATGATCTTAAAATCGAAAACATTGTCACTCCGGAAAACAGCGGCCGTGATACCTTCGAATTTGAAATATCTTGGGACAGCAATGGCGATGGTCTGTTCGATGAAATGGATAACGATATCTATGCTAACTACCAAGGGAAAGATTGGCATTTCAGATCCAGGTACGATGGCGGAGAGTTCAAGAAAATCGACAGTACCATCAGTGGTATTGGCCCCCAGGGGGAGCTTACCTACTCCAGAATGGATCAAATGTGGATCCAACCTGGCATGACCATTCGTTTCCAACCCTTTTCTCCCGAAATGACCCAGAGACGACACTGGGTTCAGAATAGAGAGATGGCTCGAATAGCAGAGGCCGGCGGCAAGGTTATCGTGCCGACTATAGCTATCGACTACAAAAAGAAGGATGTACCGCCAACTATTATTAAAAATCTGGAGGTGACCGCTCACAACATGAGACCGGATATCTTCCAGCCGGGTGTGATCACTAAGATGGATGTCTACTTGTCCGCCGCCGATGCGGGACAGGATATAGCCTTTAACTACTGGCCGACACTTTCCACCGGGGCCAAGATTGAACACTTTGCTCTATTCCGGATTAACGGTGTCTCATCAGATGTTGGTCGTGGCTGGACAACCGGCTATGGCGAAATGGCTATGTTGAAAGACTTCACGCGAAACTCACAATGTGACTTTTCATCACCGGCTGGTGGCGGTCTGGACATAGAGGTGGATCCCGAGCATTGCCGTATCGATTGGCGAACCAACTTCGGTGGTTGGGCTGTACATATCATGTCTGATGTGTGGGTAATGAACCAGCCGGTTGAATATGTCTATGCGGAGATAAAGTCTCATTACAAGGTTTGGGGCATGCCGGAGTTTTCCGGTAAAGATGTTATGGATCGTGATTTTAGCCAGGACGAAGATGGCTCCGATATCATGACGCTTCAGGTTTTTGAGCTACCCGATGGCTCAGGTTCAGCATCAGACAAAGCAATCTTAAAGCCCGATCACTTCGGCTGGGGGATTGCCGATTGCACCGAGTGTCACAATGCCGAAAAGGCCCCCCTAGGACACGGCGGATACAGCTGGCCGATAAATAGCAGCGATGGCTTCGATGAAACGCAACCTTATTACTGTGCCACCTGTCATGGCAATAACGGGGCTCCATCGGGCCATGGCGAAACGGCGCGCTGCTTCTGGTGCCATGACACTAAGGAAAACCGTCCATTACACCATGGTGATGCTTCGACTCAACGGCGTTATCAGGACAGCAAAGGAGAAATTAAGAGTAACACCCACATCTACAATACGAATGCCCCTAAAGATCTAAACTCTTTACCAAGAGATAGCATGGGTAACTATGAGGAGTACACAGACCTGATGAGTTCAAGAAATTCTGACTGGGATATGAGCCGTGTATTCCCTGACCCCTACTCCTGCATGACTTGCCATCCAAACCCAAATTAAGCCGGTAAAGCAAGTTAAATAGCATATAAGGGCTTGTGCTGCAAAGTCGACAAGCCCTCTTTGACAATGGTTAACGCCAAAGGTAGTCTCGCTATCAAGGAGCCCATACGGACTCAGAAATAGCGTTAAAATAACTTCTATTAATCAGTATTTTTTATGAAAAGTATCATCACAAAGCCTTGCGACATCGACCCCGAACATATTCGCCTTGCCAGTGAATTTTTAGCCGAACAAGGAGTCACTGAATTCTTCTATGGCATTACAACCAAAACATTAATGCCTGCAACCAATGAATTTAAAAAACTGCGCCGACGCATGCCCAAAGAGATGCTGAAGGCAAGGTATGGCATCTATTCCAGTGACAATATACGAATATTTCGTCACCGATACCTGCAGCACTTTGCCTCCTCCGATGAGGCCTACTTCGATAAAAATCTTCCCGGACCAAATATTTGGCGCGATCCCGACTATAGCGGCGCAAAAGGCGAGCAGTTTAAGCGCTTAATGGATGAATATGGAATCGTCAGCCGCGCGCTCTGGCTGTTACCCGTCAAGTACAACCCTGATTGGTACGCTGTTTTTGTGCTATTTTCCCCACTGGACAAAAGTACACTCAGCCGGAATATCATCACTAACCGTGAGCAAATTAACTACCAACTACAACTCTACTCCAGTCTGTTCAATGAACAATGCATTGCTCAACTCAACCCTATAAGCAATTTTAACTGCCTCTCTCCCAAGGCTTTACAGGTGCTGGAACTTACCGCTCAAGGTTTTTCCTGCGAGGAGATAGGCGAAAAGTTGGTAATGACAGAAAGTGGAGTTCACTATCACCAGAACCGTCTTAAAGAGCTGTTTAATGCCAAGAACCGGGCTCAACTGGTCAGTTTTGCTCACTCATTAGGTGTGCTGGATTAAGCTTAGGATTTAAATACAGCTTCTGGAATGTCACTCAATAAACCAAGCGAGGCACCGTCTACCCTTTTTGTTATTCGTCACGCTTTGTGCCATTTTTAAAATAGACATCACAGCCTCCCCACCAAATCCAAAACCCTGCAAATCGGAATAGGGTTTCAGTTATCAAGTTTCGTTACGCTTAACTCGGCCAATTTATAACTCAATTAAAAATCCGGATCCGATTAACAACACGAGAGATGATAATGAAACAGATACTTAGCAGTGCGCTACTACTCGGCCTGTTAACCGGCTGTGGTAGCGACGACACCACTGAATCCCCGGTTATACCGACACCTGAAAAGTCTAAATACCTGACACTGGACATAAAACCCGAAGCGAAATTTGAAGGGACCTTTAACGTTTATCTGGGTCGATTCCCCGACCCGCTTAAAGATTGGCTACAGAGTGAAGACGCACGAGATCTCACAGGCGATGGGCATATCGATGAGCGAGATGCGCATAAAGATGGTGTCTACAACCCTAAAGCTACACCAATTGTTATCGATGCCGTTAAGATGCATCAACTGCTGAGCACCAACCCGGATGGCCTGGGAGCCGGTAGTGCGCGTAGTGATATATTTGTAGATGGTCATTACTCTGTGTTTGATGCGCTCCGATACCTTGCCGCTTCCCGTAATGATCTGAAACTCGAATCCATCATCACGCCACAAAGCAGTGGCCGGGATACCTATGAGTTCACCCTATCCTGGGATAGTAACCGAGATGGAATATTCGACGAGCAGGATAATGCTCTCAATGATAACCTGGTCAATTACGATAACTATATGGGCAGGGACTGGCATTTCCGGTTCACCTTCGATGGTGGTGACCTGACTACGCTTAATGGCACACTCGATGGCTTGGGGCCTCAGGGGGAAGTGACCTACGGCCGCATGGATCAGTTTTGGATCCAACCGGGAATGAACATACGCTTCCAGCCATTTTCACCTGAGATGACAGAGCGCAGACATTGGGTTCAGGACAGAGAGATGACCCGCCTGGCTGAAAATAGTGGCAAGGTCATACTCCCACTGCTGCGTTTAGTGCCCTCTATGACGCAGGCACCGACGGATCTGATAAACCTTGAAGTTACGCCTCATAATATGAGACCGGATATTTTCCAAAATGGCGTGATAACCAAGATGGATATATTTTTGTCGGCGGCGGACGCAGGAACTGATATTGCGTTTAACTATTGGCCCTCTCTGTCTACGGGCGCCGAGGTCGGTCATTTTGCCCTGTTCAGAGCACTGGAAGTCGCATCGGAAGTCGGTAGAGGTTGGACAACTGCCTATGGTGATATGGCGGTTCAGGGCGACTTTAATGCTCACTCAAAATGTGACTTTTCATCACCTGCAGGTGGCGGACAAGATATCCAGGTCGATCCGGAGCACTGTCGCCTTGACTGGAACTCCAATTTTGGTGGTAATGCACTGCATATCATGCCGGATGTGGGGGTAATGAACCAACCGGTAGGCTTTGCCATGGCTGCGATTAAGTCACACTATGAATTATTTGGCATGACTGAGTATTCGGGTAAAGAGGTTACCCAGCGTGATTTCAGTCCACAGGAGGATGGCAGCGATGTGATGACGCTTCAGGTATTCCCGCTGCCGGAAGAGAATCAGGGACCAATACTGGAAGAAACTCATTTTGGTTGGGGTATCGCCGATTGCACCGAGTGTCATAACGAGAGTAAAGATCCTAGTGGACATGGCGGATATAGCTGGCCAATAAACAGTCGTGACGGTTTCGATGTGACTCAGCCTTACTATTGCGCCACCTGTCATGGCAACAATGGCGCACCATCGGCCCATGGAGAAACCGCTCGCTGTTTCTGGTGTCACGCCGGAGATTCCAAACCGGCTCACCATGGCGAGGCGTCGACGCAAAAGCTCTATCAAGGCGATGAAATCAAGAGTAATGATCACATCTACAACGATCCTAACGAACTTAATGCCCTACCCAGAGACAAGGACGGCAACTACCAAGCCTATGAGAAAGTATGGAGTTCGGTTAACTCTGACTGGGACATGAGCCGGGTGTTCCCTGACCCATACTCATGTATGACATGTCATAAAAATTCGGCAGACTGATTAGTCTAGTTAATTCAATTAACTGATTCGACTGGTTAATTAGAAAAATTTAAAGTCTCATCCATGACAAGAGCCTGTATACTCTGATGTATCAGGCTCTTATATTTTATATAATAAAAACATCACAGAGATTACTGTTACCTCCTCCAGAGCAACCAAGCATCATTGGACTTAACAGGACAACTAAGACAACTGAACCATTTTTATGAATACGATCGATACAAAACCTTGTCAGATTTCACCACAACAGTTGCGGTTAATCAGCGATTATATGGCTCAATATGGGATCACTGAATTCTTTTACGGCATCACCACAAAAAGCAGAATGCCTCAGGGTATTGATTTTAAAAAGTTAAGCCGTCGTGTGCCTAATGAGATGCAAAAGGCCCAATACAGTGTCTTCTCGAGCGAGAAGATCAGAAGGTTCAGACACGATTACCTTCAATCCTTTGCCCGTATCGATGCCGGCTATCAGGAAAAAAATGTCATGGGGCTGAATATATGGCGCGATCCCGATTACAGTGGAGGAAAAGGAGCCCAATTCAGGAAGTTGATGGAGCAATATGGGCTTAACAGTCGTGGGGTTTGGTATTTCCCGGTCAAGTACCATAGTGATTGGACCGCCGTGTTTGTCTTCTTCTCCAGTCTTGAGCGAAATGAACTGACACAAATACTTAACGACAATATGGAGGAGATAAATGCCCAGCTGCAACTTTTCTCAAGTTCACTCAACGAGCAATTTATCACTCAGATAAACCCAATCACAAACTTTAACTGCCTGTCTGACAAAAGCCTGCAAGTGCTGGCACTAACTGCCGAAGGATATGCCTGTGATGAGATCAGTCAAAAACTGAAGCTTTCTGAAAGCGGCGTGAATTACCACCTCACCCGACTGAAAGAGCTATTCCATGCAAAAAATCGTGCTCAGCTGGTTAATCTGGCCCACACTTTGGGTGTGCTGGATTAGACTGTCCCTTCAAATAATCCAGTTATTAAAGAAGTTAGCCAGTGCAAGAACAAACACTACAGAAGGTGCAGTAACACACTCAGTAAACGCGCCTACAGCAAAAAAGCTATATGTTTAATTATATCGGGATCCTCCTAACTGTTGAAAAATGCGTAACCTCAACAAAAGATCACCTATGGCTCATATCTGTTTAACTCGTTTGCGATTAATCAACTTACTAAATTAAAAAAGCCCCCTGCATTTTTGCTGGTGCTTCATCTGACTCTTTATATCAGTTCGGGGCGGAGATATAGCGATCTTTAAACAATAGGAACCCTGGTGTTCAATTAAAGAATCTCAGATATGAATAAGGGCTACTCTTTCGATTAACCCTTCATCTGACTCTTTATAACAGATCGGGGCGGAGAGATAGCGGCCTTTAAACAATAGGAACCCTAGGGTTCAACTCCTTTTAATACGAAAAAAGGCTCATCATTTCTGATGAGCCTTTCGTCTTTAATATGCTGTAGAGATAGTGATCTTTAAACATTAGGAACCCTGGGTTCAATTAAAGAATCTCAGATACGAAAAAGGGCCACTCTTCCGAGTGGCCCTTAATCTGAATATGGCGGAGAGATAGGGATTTGACCCCTACATATATGAGCTACAAACCTATTACTATTGAGACCTAACAATTTTTGGCAAATCTAGTTGACCACCAGACAGCAAAAAGCCCGATATCTTGCGATATCGGGCTTTCCTTAATATGGCGGAGAGATAGCGATCTTTAAACATTAGGAACCCTAGGGTTCAACTTTCAACTATACGAAAAAGGGCCACTCTTTCGAGTAGCCCTTAATCTGAATATGGCGGAGAGATAGGGATTTGAACCCTAGATGGGCTACAAACCCATGCCGGTTTTCAAGACCGGTGCATTCGACCACTCTGCCATCTCTCCGAACGCCGCGAATAATATAGCGACTAGATAACGATGTAAAGTCCTTATCTGCGTTTTTTATTCAAATTAGAGTATTCGGATAAATATCAATCAAGATCCAACTCATCTTGCTTCAAAGCGACGCGAGCCGGATCCGGCATAACGAATTCTTCACGTACTTTGTCCCAAGTATTGCTGTTTCTTAGCTTATAGCCGGCAATCACACCAAATGAGCAGATTAAGATCCCGAACCCAATAGCGACTTCACCATAGCCAGCCCAGATAGCAACCAGACTAGAGGCACCGAAAGCGATACTTATTTGTAGGAAGTTCTGCAAACCGGCAGCTTTCGCTGCATGCTTGGTAAACTCCTGCAATGCACTATTGACCACTATCGGATAGATAGCACCATTTGCGCCAGCAAGGATTGAGAATGAGATTAGCAGTGGAAGAATGCTGTCAACTTTGATTATCAACGAGCATGCGACAATCGCCACTACACAGAAACCAAAACAGGTCAGTAAGACACTGAGTGACTTTTCTGTGCCCACTTTACGAATTAAGATCTTACTCGCATAGCCACCGACAATAAACATTATCGTCTGTGGAATGAAACTCAAGCCTATCTCTTTTGCCTGATATCCATGTTGTTCCATGACAATCGGCCACACGGTTAAGTAAGCAAAGAATGCACCGGAACAGGCACCAAAGATGATAACATTGCCCAGATACTTAGGGTTCTTCAATAGGCCCCAATAAGTGAGCTTTTTCGTTCCCTCCTCTGCAGTTGTCATCACTTTTTCTTTAGGTACAAACATAACTGTTAGCAACATAAGAAAAACAGCAAGACATGTTAAAATTAAAAAGATAGTCGGCCATCCACTACTTTCCAGAACGAAAGCTCCCAAGAGTGGCGCTAAAGCGGGTGAAAGTGCAACAAGCGGCATAATGTTAGAAAAAACACCTTGGGCTTTAGCTGCGTCATATTTTTCGATAACAATGGCTTGCCAAATTACGCCTGCACTACAGGCTCCGAGTGCCTGAAAGAATCTGGCAATGTTGAAAGAGAGCACGGTCTCACTCGAAGCGAGTGAGAAGCTTGCCACTGCAAAAATCATAAGACCTAATAGCAGTGAGTTACGTTTTCCTATACGCTGTACCAAGGGTCCATATAGGAGTTGTCCGATGGCCAAGCCGGCTAAGAAACAGGTTAACGAGCCTGCAACTTGAGCCGGGGTTGCTTGCATCGAATCTTCAATCGCTTTAAATGCCGGAAGGTACATATCGGTAGCGATAAAGCCCAACATGCTGAGCAATGCCAGGTAGGCTAAAAAGAAGAAGTACTTGGTGTTATTTTCTGGATTCATATAAAAAATCAATCTTATGATTACTGAGGATCCGGAGTCTAAATACTTGCTTAAATGATGTGAAACGTTTATTTTTGACATCAGCTATCAATAATTTTCACAGCAAGGAACTGCTGGTATGCTTTCTGAACAATCACTCCAATTAATCGATATGGTCGCTCGTGTCGGGAGTTTCACCGCTGCAGCCAACAAGTTGCACAAAGTTCCATCGGCCGTCAGCTATGCGGTAAAACAGGTTGAGGAGGAGCTTGGCGCCATATTATTTGAACGCCATCATCGTAGTGTAAGCCTCACTCCTGCAGGCGAATATTTTGTAAAACAGGCGCGCTCAATCCTCACCAACATGGAGTCCATGAAGGATGATACCAAGCGCGTATCTAACGGCTGGCAACCCACACTTTCTATTGCGCTAGATAACATGGTTAGAGCCGATAAGATCAGTGTATTAATTGCCGATTTCTATCGCCACTTCACTAATGTTGAATTGATAATTCGAATCGAAGTGTTCAACGGCGTATGGGAGTCAATTGCCAATGGACGCAGTGATATCGCTATCGGTGCGACAACGGCGATTCCTGTCGGTGGTGACTACCACTTTAAAGATATGGGTGACATCAAATGGGCATTTTTAGTCGGTAAGAGACACCCTCTTGCAGAGGTTGACAGACCGCTGACCGATGATGAATTACGACAATATCCTTCTATCTGTCTGGAAGATACCTCCAGAGAGATCCCGAAACGAATGACCTGGTTGCTTGAAAATCAACGCCGATTAGTCGTGCCTGATTGGATCCGTGCAATCAACTGTTTCAGAGAAGGTTTGGGTGTCGGATATATGCCCATGCACTTTGCTGAGCCTTTCATTAAGGCTGGTGTCTTAATTGAGAAAGAGTTAGTCACAGTTAAGGCACCCAGCCCATGCTGTTTAGCATGGAATGGCGCCAATATGTCTCCCGCGATGTCATGGGTACTTGAATACCTTGGCGATAGCGATAAACTCCATAAAGACTGGTTTAATTAACTCCAAATAGCGCCAGATTTAAGCTTCAATTAAGGTTCGCGGAAATAGAGGGCTATTGTCGTTGAAAAACGATTTTGTCACTTTAACCCTGTTTCCAGCTGATGTATGATTCAATGACTTAAGATTTACTTGAGCACTAACCCTATAGCTAAACTTAGTGCCGAATGAAAAGGTAATGGAACTCTTTTCATTCAGGCTAATCTAAACAAGATGGTTAGTGAACGTCCAAAAGGTTTTCGGAGAGCAATATGACACAACAAACACTCTATTCTACTGGAGCTTCCACACTGGAAGTGAATAAGCTCCTGAAAAACACCTATATGTTACTGTCGATGACATTGGCTTTCTCTGCAGTTTGTGCAGGTCTTGCCATGGCATTACAGATTGGCCCTATGCTCTCTATCGGTATGTCCCTTGGTAGCTTAGCGATTTTATTTGTGACATTGAGAAAGGCTGAATCTGCCGCTGGTTTGTTTTGGGTTTTCGCCTTCACAGGTATGCAAGGTGCCTCACTGGGTTATATTCTTAACCATTATGCCGGCATGGCCAATGGTCCGCAGCTGATCATGCAAGCCCTTGGTTTGACTTCGGTTATCTTCGTGACTTTATCGGGTTATGCCATCACAACGAAGAAAGACTTCTCCTTTATGAGAGGCTTCCTTATCGCCGGTCTGGTAATAATGTTTGTCGGCTTGCTGGTTAATATGTTCTTAGGCAACGGTATGGTATTCATGGCTCTGAACGCCGGTATCGCGTTATTGATGACAGGTTTCATTCTCTACGACACCAGTCGCATCGTTAATGGCGGTGAGACAAATTACATCCGTGCCACAATCTCTCTGTATCTGGATTTCCTTAACCTATTCATCGCTCTGCTTCACCTGATGGGTATTGGCGGCGATGACTAAAGACGCATACTTTTATTGGATGAACTAGTATTGGATTATCATGCCAAACAATGGCATCTCCAAAATAACGTGTTTCCATAGTGAGTTTTCAGTTAGAATAGCCCCATTATCGGGGCTATTTTTTTGCCTGCCTTTTTACCATCACTATAGTATTTTGTTAAATGAGTAAATTCATCATTCAGGTCAACGGCGCTGCTTATGCCAGTTCGGCCAGTTATAATGCCTACCGCTTTGCCAAAGCCGCACTGGAGTCAGGCCACGAGATAGAAAGAGTCTTCTTCTATCAAGATGGCGTGCTTAATACCAGTACTCTTAACAGCCCGGCTTCGGATGAGTTTGATCTAACGAAGGCCTGGGTATCGCTGAATAAGAAATATAGCGTTCAGCTGGTCAACTGTGTCTCTGCTGCATTGAGACGAGGTATCCTGTCTCAAAATGAGGCCAAAGAGAATCAGCTTGACCATTGGAACATGGAAGAGCCGTTCGAAATGGGCGGCTTAGGTGAGCTGGTTACGGGTATAGAGGCTGCCGACAGAGTAGTAAGCTTTTAAGCCACTGCGCTGAATGAATAGTGCTGAATGAATATTTATGAGTAAATCAAAATGAAAAAAGTCGCTATAGTCTTCCGTCGAGCCCCCCATGGTTCGCCCCATGGCAGAGAAGCATTAGATCTCGCGCTGTTAAGTGCCAGCTTCGAGCAGGAAGTGAGTTTAATCTTTGTCGATGACGGCGTACTTAACCTTATCAAAGATCAGCAACCGGAACGTGTTGGCGCGAAGGATTATATCTCCACGTTCGGTGCCCTTCCCCTTTATGATGTGGATACCGTACTTGCCTGCGAAGAGTCTTTGCTTGAGTATGATCTAGAGCCTACTGAGCTTACTATTGAGGTTGAGAAGGTATCCCCATCAATGATCACCGAGCAGTTAACTCAGGTTGATGAGGTCTTAGTATTCTGATGAATTTACACCATATTCAAACGTCAGCCAAACAAGATAATGCACTTGCATGTTGTCTTAAATACATGGGTAAGCAGGACGCGATATTACTCTCCGGAAATGGCGTTAATAGTCTCTTATTACCAGAGTGGCAGGAAAGATTAGCCGATATCAGAGTGATGGCACTCAAAGGTGACGTCGAAGCTCGTGGCTTGAGCCAGCGGTTAGGGCATTATACCGTTATCGACTACGACACCTTCGTGCAAGAGTCTTTAAAACATGACAAGGTGATCACCTGGTGATAAATGACATCAAGCTCATAGGTAGGTTAGGCGTAAACCTTTTACATCAGTTACATCAGTTACATCAGTTACAAGTCAAACAGGTCTCAGAGGTTAAAAGCAGTTGAATAGTTTTGAATATAAAGGCGAGCAGATCGAAACCGATCCTCAGGGCTACCTTAAGCAGGTTTCACAGTGGAATGAAGAGATTGCCGAACTCATAGCAGCACAGGAGCAGATAACACTCACTCCGGCTCATTGGGAGGTGATACATTTCGTGCGGGACTTCTATTTAGAGTACAAGACAAGCCCGGCAATACGTGTATTGGTTAAAGCCATTGGCCAAAAGCTAGGTGCCGATAAAGGTAATTCTAAGTACCTGTATACTCTCTTTCCTACCGGTCCGGCTAAACAAGCGACTAAGGTTGCAGGCTTGCCTAAACCAGCGAAATGCATCTAGCCTAATCTAGCGTGCCCGAACGTCGCCAAACGCCGTTTGTTAGCTAAATCTGCAAATCTCAATAAAAAAACCGAGACATCTATTCAGAGATCTCGGTTTTATCATTCTTGCTGATATAAAAATCAGGTAATGTTCTTTATAACCAGTATTGCAGCTTTCCCGAATGCAGCAAACACATTGTGTTGCCAAACACTGCTTACTTTCGACATCTGTGCTTGTTTTGAAACTGCTAAAGCCAAAAAAAAACCGAGACATCAATTCAGAGATCTCGGTTTTATCATTCTTGCTGATATAAAAATCAGGTAATGTTCTTTATAACCAGTATTGCAGCTTTCCCGAATGCAGCAAACACATTGTGTTGCCAAACACTGCTTACTT
>NZ_RXNV01000002.1:579395-800876 GCF_003966265.1 Shewanella atlantica
TTCGACATCTGTGCTTGTTTCGAAACTACTAAAGCAAAAAAAACCGAGACATCTATTCAGAGGTCTCGGTTTTATCATTCTTGGTGATATAAAACTCAGGTAATGTTGTTTATAACCAGTATTGCAGCTTTCCCGAATGCAGCAAACATAACCGCGCCGAAAACACAGATGATCGCCACATAGGTAAGCCACTGAAAGTAGCGCCTACCATTATCCATTGTGTTTAATCCTTTATTTTAATTATTATTTTAAAGCTGATATTACTCGCTGTTTTTACAAGCTAACGTAAATTGCTATTCATTTAAATTTCTATTACGCACTACTTGTTTTCAACAAAATCATGCTCAATCAAGCTAAGGCACTCATCAAAAATGAGTGCCTCAGTAGATTCAGGCTTTAGCCGATCTTTTCCAAACCGCCCATGTATGGACGTAAAACTTCAGGTACTGTAATACTGCCGTCTTCATTTTGGTAGTTTTCAATTACCGCAACCAGCGTACGCCCTACTGCAAGGCCTGAACCATTCAATGTATGTAACAATGCAGGTTTCTTAGCAGACTTAGCCTTGTAACGTGCTTGCATACGTCGAGCCTGGAAATCTTGCATGTTGCTACAAGACGAGATCTCTCTGTAAGTGTTTTGAGCAGGCAACCAAACCTCAATATCAAAGGTTTTGCTTGCACCGAAGCCCATATCACCGGTACATAGAACAACCGTACGGTAAGGAAGCTCCAGCTTCTGAAGAACCGTTTCAGCATGAGCTGTTAACGCATCAAGCGCAGCCATAGAATCTTCAGGCTTAACCAATTGAACCAGCTCAACCTTGTCAAACTGATGTTGACGGATCAAACCGCGGGTATCGCGACCATAAGATCCCGCTTCACTTCTGAAACAAGGTGTATGAGCAGTCAGCTTAACCGGCAGCTCAGCTTCATCGATGATGGTATCGCGAGCGATATTAGTTAACGGGACTTCAGCCGTTGGGATAAGGCTAAGACCTTGACCCTCTTCAGTTGCAGGCTTGGTATGGAAAAGATCTTCACCAAATTTAGGTAACTGCCCCGTGCCAAGTAAGCTCTCTTCATTCACCAACAGAGGAACATAGGCTTCAGTGTAACCATGTTCTGTAGTGTGAAGATCCAACATAAACTGAGCCAGTGCTCTATTCATGCGGGCAATCTGCCCTTTCATGATAATGAAGCGTGAACCGGTGATCTTAACGGCAGTTTTAAAATCTAACCCACCTAAAACTTCACCGAGTTCGACGTGATCTTTAACTTCAAAGTTAAATTCTTTTGGTGTGCCCCAGCGTCTAACTTCGACATTTTCACTTTCATCGGCACCAGCTGGCACAGATTCGTCGGGTAAGTTAGGAACACTCATAGCAATAGCATTCAGTGTTTCGAGTAGCTCTGATAGCTCTTGTTTTTTGGCATCGAGTTGCGAACCAAGATCGCCAACCTGAGCCATGATAGGTGCAACATCTTCCCCTTTAGCTTTTGCCTGTCCAATGGATTTGGATATCGCATTACGGGAAGCTTGCAGCTCTTCTGTCGCCATCTGTAGCGACTTTCGCTTTTCCTCTAACTTACTTAGACGCTCAACATCTAGAATAAAACCGCGGGTTGCCAGGCGCTCGGCCGTAGCTTCTAATTCTGTACGTAAAAATTTTGGATCTAACATGTTTTATATTCTTAATAGTTAAATGCGAGAAAAAACCAACTGCTGTCCCAAATAGACCATGAATATACATAGACAGAGGTTCAGAGCGATATTAAAAAATGCCTTTAACCAAGCCCCACTCTGAATCAATAACAGAGTCTCGTTGGAAAAAGTTGAAAATGTAGTAAGCGCCCCTAAAAGCCCAACACCAACCAATGCCTTAATTTCAGGACTAACTTGACTGACTTGGCCGAGGGCATAAATTATACCCATCAGAAACGAGCCGATGACATTGACTAACAGTGTACCAAAAGGAAATGCAGAGCCAAATAGCTGAAGCATGAAAATTGAGAGCAGATAACGAAAAACAGCCCCAATTGATCCTCCCAGTGCGACAAATAGAATATTATTCATACCGTTTCATCTCACTGTCTCTGTCGAGTTGCGCTAAATGATCTAATTTAGCTTTTATGCGCTTCTCAAAACCATGTTCCGTTGGGTAATAAAAACGAGATTCAGCCAGACCTTCGGGGAAATAACATTCGCCGCTCGCATAGGAGTTTGGTTCATCATGTGCGTAGCGATAGCCTTCGCCATAGCCAAGATCTTGCATTAACTGTGTGGGCGCATTGCGCAGATGCTCAGGCACGGCTTCTTGTCCGGTTTCGCGGGCTAACTGTCTTGCCGCTTTGAATGCCGTATAGACAGAGTTACTCTTAGGTGCACTGGCCAGGTAAACTATTGCCTGAGCGATAGCTCTTTCACCTTCAGATGGCCCCACGCGATGGAAGCATTCCCACGCGTTGAGTGCAACCGTCATGGCAACCGGATCGGCATTGCCAATATCTTCTGACGCAATGGCCAGGAGTCGACGTGCGATATAGAGAGGATCGCATCCCCCTTCCAACATTCGACAAAACCAGTACAAGGCAGCGTCCGGTGCTGAGCCACGGATGGATTTATGTACCGCTGAGATGAGGTCGTAAAACTGATCGCCATTTTTATCGAAGCCAGCAAGTTGTTGACCGGCAACTTCTATGATCATCTCCTCACTGAAGCTGCCACCATCGGCGAGCATATCACTCATCAATTCAATCAGGTTTAATGCCTTGCGCGCATCACCTTCAGATACATTGGCGAGTTTTAATGCAACATTGTCGGGGATCTGTAACTGACGCTTGCCCAGACCACGTTCCTCGTCTGTCAGCGCCTGTTTAACGATGTGCACTATCTCGTCATTGGTCAACTTCTTGATCAGATAAACACGTGCGCGTGATAACAGGGCATTGTTGATCTCAAATGAGGGGTTCTCAGTCGTCGCACCGATAAAAATAACAGTGCCATCTTCGATAAAGGGAAGAAAGGCATCTTGCTGACTCTTATTGAAACGGTGCACTTCATCGACAAAAAGCAGAGTTCTTTGTCCTCTGGATTCGGCAACATTCTTTGCATGCTCGATGGCAGTGCGGATCTCTTTCACACCCGAAGTCACTGCCGAAATGCGCTCGACGTGAGCATTGGCATAGTTAGCCACTAACTCGGCCAAGGTCGTCTTTCCCGTACCTGGTGGCCCCCAGAACATCATCGAGTGAGCGCGCCCGGCTTCAAGTGCTTTTCGAAGAGGTTTCCCCTCGCCTAAAAGGTGGGATTGACCAATGTACTGAGACAAGGTCTCTGGCCGCATTCGAGCAGCTAACGGCCTGAAATCGGGTGCAAAATCGAAACTGAAACTTGACACTAAATAGCCTTAATTGACGGTATTTAAACGTTGATCATCAATATCAACATCATCAGGAACGGTAAATTTAAACATAGAAAGTTCATCATCAGTGATGGCGGTTTGATCCGACAACATAAATTGACTCACATTCCCCTGCTGATCTTGCAGCACCATCTGAGTTAAGGTGTTTCCCTCGAAACAGACATCGACGGATTCAACACCTGCATCGACACTTTTCGGCGAAATACTAAAACAGCCCTCTTCATTGGTTACTGTGTATTTTGACCAGGTCTCTTCATCACGATGAACTAAAAGGGCAATCGGCGATGCATTGATAGCCTGATTGAGGTCCATAACTGAAACTTCTTCGGCAAATGGGTTATAGATCCAAACATCACTACCATCGGCAACGATTAATGATTCATCTGGCTCAGTAAGATGCCAATAAAATTGATTAGGATAAGCCAGTGCAAATACACCACTCCCTTTCTGGATCTCTTTATTATTGATATCGGTCACTGTCTGGGTAAAATTTGCCTTCAACGTCGAAATTTCGGCAAGTTTTGCTTTTAACATGCCTGATTCACTGGCCTGAACGTAACCCGAGACCAATAATGGCAGGCCGATAGCGAGTATTGATAGGGTTTTTCTCATTGTCATTCCTTAAGACTATTTCTTATCTCCAATATTTTATCTTGATTGGAGATACTCTCTGCATTAACAGCAGATTAAAATGTATTCATGGTTAGTTATTCTGGCTTAAAAGCTAGCCTAAAATACCTTAGGAGGTGGTGGCGCGAGTACCTCACGGTTACCGTTATGTCCTTGAGAGCTCACTACCCCCTGAGCTTCCATCTGCTCAATGATTCTAGCGGCGCGGTTATAACCTATTTTGAATTTACGTTGTACACTGGATATTGAGCCTCTGCGAGTCTCTGTAACGAAAGCAACGGCTTCATCATAAAGCGCATCGGATTCTTCTTCGGCATCGCTGGCTTCTCCGGGTAACAGAACCTGCTCACCCTCAGTGGAACCCTGCAGGATCTCTTCAATATATTGCGGTTTACCCCGACTATGCCAATCGGCCACGACAGCATGAACTTCGTGATCATCGATAAAGGCACCATGAACACGGATCGGCACGCTGGTACCTGGTGGCAAGTAGAGCATATCACCCATCCCCAGTAGGGTTTCGGCACCTTGCTGATCTAAGATAGTACGTGAGTCGATACGACTCGATACCTGGAACGCCATCCTGGTTGGGATGTTGGCCTTAATAAGACCCGTTATCACATCGACCGACGGTCTTTGTGTCGCGAGTATCAGGTGAATTCCTGCAGCACGTGCTTTTTGAGCTATTCGGGCGATGAGTTCTTCTACTTTTTTCCCGACAATCATCATCATGTCGGCAAACTCATCCACCACGACCACAATAGATGGTAGCTTATCGAGTTCGGGGGCTTCAGGCTCCATACTATCTGAAGATTTCCATAAAGGATCTGTGATCGGTTGACCTGATTCTTTCGCCTCTTTTATTTTCGCGTTGTAACCTTTCAGGTTTCGAACGCCAAGGGCCGACATCAGCTTATATCGGCGCTCCATCTCACCGACACACCAACGAAGTGAATTAGCCGCTTCTTTCATATCGGTGACGACTTCACAAAGAAGATGCGGGATCCCTTCATAAACTGAGAGCTCGAGCATCTTAGGATCAATCATAATAAAACGAACGTCATCGGGTCCGGATTTATACAGCAAGCTGGTGATCATCACATTCACACCGACTGACTTACCAGACCCGGTTGTGCCGGCAACGAGCAGGTGAGGCATTTTACCCAAGTCAACAACGACCGGCTCGCCGGCAATATCCTGACCTAACACCATACTCAAATGTGACTTACTCTCTGCGAACGTTTGACTGTCCAACACATCTCGCATAAATACCGTTTCGCGGAACTTATTAGGTAGTTCAATGCCAACGTAGGCCTTGCCAGGGATCACTTCCACAACTCGGACACTTTCAGCCAGTAATGAGCGTGCCAAGTCTTTCGACAGATTCGTTATCTTGGATGCTTTAACACCCGGCGCCAATTCAAGCTCGAATCGAGTTACTACGGGACCGGGGAAAACCCCAACAACCTTAGCGACGATATTAAAATCGGCAAGTTTAACCTCTACCAGTGCCCCAACCTGCTCTAACTCTTCACGGCTTATTGGATTAGCTTTTCTGTTAGGAACATCTAACAGTGAGATGTCTGGCAGTGGAGCCATTGGTGTCTTCGCCTGCTCCAAATCTTGCCCTGGCAGCACCACGATGCCATCAACGATTTTAGCCGATTCAGCAACCTTAGGTTTCACTGGGGCTACTGCGCCGACCGATGTGTGGCTGTCAAAATCAATATCATCGAGTTCAGTTTCCGGAGCTGTGGCAGACGGGGCCAGATGGACCTCATCATCGATAGCATCCTCTTCACTTTCAAGTTGTGGCTCGATACGACTGTTTGCGTTTAGCTGTTCACCGTGATTTAGCTCTTCAAATTGATTCAAGTGAGTATCTAAACGTTCGGAATCAAGCTCTTCATCTTCAAAGTCATCTTCCGATTGATTGCGTTTCTCTTTGAATTTATCGAATACAGACATGAAGCCTTGTGTATCTTCGGTTTCACCAGAGTCACGTTTGAAGCGTTCGGGTAGCGAACGTAGTGAGTTGAATACCCAAATAGCGGAGAACCCCGTTAGATCGACAATCGTTAACCAGCTAATCCCGGTAAGTAACGTAAAGCCAGCCCCAACGAAACAAAGTAACAGTAGAGTGGTGCCTAGTTTATTAAAATAGGGCAACATGGCATCGCGGATCACATCTCCGGCGACGCCTCCGGCTGAGAATTCATAGATATCATTAGCATTCATACTAGCCAGGGCGGCTAAACTGAACACTATGAGCAGAAACCCTATAAGCCTTAAACCTACCGAGAAGTAATCAATTTCGAGTAACTTATGGGTACGCTTAAACAGCAACCAGCCTGTCAACGCCATAATTATAGGAATAAGGTACGCGGTGTAACCGTAGAAATAGAACAACACATCGGCTGTCCAAGCACCCACAGCTCCGGTCACATTTTGAATTTCACCTTCGAAATGAGACTGACTCCAACCCGGATCGGACGAGTGAAAACTACTGAGGGCAAGAAGAACATAAGTTGCTAGCATGCAACAAAAAATGAGGCCCCCCTCCAGAAGACGCTGCACTCCGCTTAGCGTTTTAATACTATTTCCCTTAGACAAATGAAAACCCACGAAAAAGAATAAGACAGGTCGTTCTAAGATATCAAAAATATCGTCCTTTTGCAGCGATTTAAGCTGCACAATCTCATTATCTATGGTTTATTTAATGTAAATGATGAATTTATAAACAGGATAAAAAAAGGAGCCATAGTTGGCTCCTTTTTTGGTGTTACGGACTTAGAAATTAAGATTCAGCGGTAACATTTATTGCAACTTTACTCGTCTGCTTTACCTCTTCCATCACAACATATGTGCGAGTGTCAGAAACAGAAGGCAGTCTAAGTAAAGTCTCACCTAATAAGCGGCGGTACGCAGACATGTCTGATACACGCGTTTTCAAAAGATAGTCAAAATCGCCGGATACCAGGTGACACTCTTGAATGTCATCGAGTAATTGAACTGCACGATTAAATTTATCAAACACTTCCGAACTATCACGATTAAGCGTAATTTCAACAAATACAAGCAAGGATGCACCCAAAAAATGGGGATTAACTAGTGCCGTATATCCATTAATATACCCTTGTTTTTCAAGTCTTTTAACTCTCTCTAAACAAGGGGTAGGACTTAAGCCTACACGTTTTGAAAGCTCAACATTGGAAATGCGACCGTCAATTTGTAACTCATTAAGTATGTTTCGATCTATCCGATCTAAGTCTTTTATAGGACTCTTTTTATTATTAACCATATTTTTAACCTTGCTTTATTACTAAAACAACATTTATCACTACGTATGTCAAAACTTCAGCAGCATAAACTGCCGAACTGATACTATACTAGATTTCCCTGAGACAAGCACGTTCAGGACACGACAAAATAACAATTACACCCATAAAAAATGGGTTTTTATGCAATTTGAGGCTCGAAGATGATAATTGGTGTACCTAAAGAAATCAAAAACCACGAGTATCGTGTTGGAATGGTCCCTTCAAGTGTACGTGAATTGACAAATAAAGGTCATACGGTCTTTATTGAAGCAAACGCAGGTACTGGGATTGGTTTTACAGATCAAGACTATATCGATGTTGGCGCATCAATTTTAGCTACCGCAGCAGAAGTATTTGCTACAGCGGAAATGATTGTAAAAGTCAAAGAGCCACAGGCTGTTGAGCGTGCTATGTTACGCGAAGATCAACTCCTGTTTACCTATTTGCATCTTGCTCCGGATCTTCCACAAACTGAAGATTTAGTCAAAAGTGGATCAGTTTGTATCGCTTACGAAACTGTGACCGATGACCGTGGCGCCCTTCCCCTTCTTGCACCAATGTCTGAAGTTGCCGGCAGAATGTCTATTCAGGCAGGTGCCATGGCGCTTGAGAAAAACATGGGTGGCCGTGGTATGTTACTGGGCGGCGTGCCGGGTGTTGAGCCAGCCAAGGTAGTTATCATTGGTGGTGGCATGGTTGGTACTAATGCTGCGCAAATGGCTGTTGGTCTTGGTGCAGATGTAGTTATTCTTGACCGTAGCATTGAGACTTTAAGACGTCTGAATGTTCAATTCGATAATAGAGTAAAGGCTATCTACTCAACGGCTGATGCCATTGAAAAGCATGTTCTTGAAGCCGATTTGGTAATTGGTGGTGTACTGGTTCCGGGTGCAGCAGCCCCTAAACTTGTCACTAAAGATCATATCAAACGCATGAAGCCAGGTTCGGCAATCGTTGATGTTGCCATTGACCAAGGTGGTTGTATCGAGACATCTCATGCTACTACTCACCAGGATCCTACCTATATCGTCGATGACGTGGTTCATTATTGTGTTGCCAACATGCCTGGCGCCGTTGCTCGTACGTCAACGTTCGCACTAAACAATGCAACCCTGCCTTATATCATTAAGCTTGCCGAGCTTGGTTATAGAAAAGCACTGTTACAGGACAAGCACTTGCTTAATGGCCTTAACGTCATGCACGGAAAGATCACCTGTAGTGAAGTTGCCGAAGCGCTTAACATGGAATTTGTCGACCCGGCAATCTTACTTAACTAATACAAGAACTAATTCAAGTTTTAGTTAAAACAATCAAAGGGAGCCTTAGGCTCCCTTTTTTCGATTAGAACAATCTAAAAGATTGCCTTTACCCGATGCATTAAATTACCTACAATCGCTGCAATTCGCTAAAGGTACGGAGATAAGAATGAGTCAAGCTAGACACTGTGAACTACTAATATTAGGTTCAGGCCCTGCAGGCTATACAGCCGCAGTTTATGCCGCTCGCGCAAACCTAAAACCTGTATTAGTGACAGGTTTACAACAAGGTGGTCAGTTAACTACCACTACCGAAGTTGAGAACTGGCCTGGAGACGCTGACGATCTGACTGGTCCGGCGTTGATGGAACGCATGCAAAAACATGCAGAGAAGTTTGAGACTGAAATTATTTTCGATCATATCAATGAAGTTGACCTTAAGGTTCGCCCTTTCAAGTTGAAAGGCGACAATGGTGACTTTACCTGTGATTCACTAATTATCTCAACGGGCGCCTCAGCCATGTATCTTGGCCTGGAATCTGAAGAAGCATTCAAAGGCAAAGGCGTATCAGCCTGCGCAACTTGTGATGGTTTTTTCTACCGTAACCAGAAAGTTGCCGTTATTGGTGGCGGTAACACCGCCGTCGAAGAAGCATTATACCTGAGCAACATCGCTTCTGAAGTCCACTTGATCCACCGTCGCGACGCTTTTAGAAGCGAAAAAATCCTAACCAAGCGTCTTATGGATAAGGTAGAGAACGGTAACATTATCCTTCACTTAGACAACACATTAGATGAAGTTGTCGGTGACCAGATGGGTGTTACAGGTCTTAAGATGAAGAGCACTAAAGACGGTTCAATTACTGATCTTGAAGTGATGGGTGTATTCGTTGCTATCGGCCATAAACCAAACACTCAGATGTTTGAGGGTCAGTTAGAGATGAACAACGGCTATATCAAGGTTCAAAGTGGCCTCGATGGCAATGCGACTCAAGCAAGTATAGAAGGCGTGTTTGCTGCTGGTGACGTAATGGATCAACATTACCGCCAGGCCATCACATCAGCTGGTACCGGCTGTATGGCGGCTCTCGATGCTGAGCGTTACTTAGACTCGAAGTAATAGCCAGAGTGGAATTAAAAATTAAAATAGTAGGCATTTGCCTACTATTTTTTTGTCTGTATTTTTCACCGATACTCAGAAAATTAAGATCAAAATGCTATTTGCAAATAGACATAAGTGTTCCAAGCACAAAGTCTATTTGGTTCCATCCGTGGCAAATAGACATAAGTGTTCCAGACACAAAGTCTATTTGGTTCCATCCGTGGCAAATAGGCATAAGTGCTCCAGACACAAAGTCTATTTGGTTCCATCCGTGGCAAATAGACATAAGTGTTCCAGACACAAAAAAGGGACCCGAAGGTCCCTTTTTAAATAGATGTACTAACTAATTACTTAGCTAATGCTTCTTTTGCTTTCTCAACTAAAGTTGTAAATACAACTTTATCGAAAACAGCGATGTCAGCTAGGATCTTACGATCGATTTCAATAGAGGCTTTTTTCAAACCATTAATGAAACGGCTGTAAGACAGACCATTTTGACGAGCTGCCGCATTGATACGTGCAATCCAAAGTTGACGGAATTGACGTTTCTTCTGACGACGGTCACGGTAAGCATATTGACCAGCTTTAGTTACAGCTTGAACTGCAACGCGGTAAGTACGTGAGCGAGCTCCGTAATAACCTTTGGCTAATTTAAGTACTTTCTTGTGACGAGCACGAGCGGTTACACCACGCTTAACTCTAGGCATTGTTCATTGCTCCTTTAATTAAGCGTATGGTAGTTGACGTGCGATTGCTGGCACATCAGACTTAGCTACTTGACATTTTGCACGTAAGTGACGTTTACGCTTAGTGCTCTTCTTGGTCAAAATGTGACGTAAATGGGCTTGCTTACGCTTGAAACCATTGGCGGTTTTCTTAAAACGCTTCGCTACACCCTTGTCTGTTTTCATTTTAGGCATTGCTAAAACTCCGCATTGGGATATTAATAAAACGCAAGGCGAGCAGAGACCTTAACAGACCCCTGCTACTTTTAATTTTGGCCTTACTATTTCTTTTTCGGCGCGAGGACCATCACAGCTTGACGACCTTCCATTTTCGGGAAAGACTCAACTACTGCTATCTCAGCCAAATCATCTTTAATACGATTCAAAAGATTCATACCAAGACTTTGGTGAGCCATTTCGCGACCACGAAAACGCAGCGTTACTTTCGCTTTGTCACCGTCATCTAGAAAACGATTCAGGTTGCGTAGTTTTACCTGATAATCGTTTTCATCAGTACCGGGACGGAATTTAACTTCCTTCACCTGTATCTGTTTCTGCTTCTTCTTTTGTTCTTTTTGAGCTTTCGCTTTATCAAAAAGGAACTTTCCGTAGTCCATTATACGGCATACAGGCGGCTCAGCGTTAGGGCTAATTTCAACCAGGTCTACACCGGCCTCATCAGCTAACTCTTGTGCTTCCCTAATGGTTAAGACTCCAAGAGCCTCACCTTCTAAACCGTTCAGACGTACTTCTGAAACGCCAGTGATGAGTTCGTTTATTCTATTCGGGGCCGCCTGGCGCCCTGCTGTTTTCTTGATCTTTATGACCTAATCCTCCAACAAATTGAGACTACGGAGCGAAATTTGTTCATTGAGCTTAGCGGCGAAATCTTCTATTCGCATCTTGCCTAAGTCAACACCATCTCTGGTTCGCACCGCAACTTCCTTATTATCCATTTCTTGATCGCCGACGACCAATAAATAAGGAACACGCCTTAAGGTGTGCTCGCGTATTTTAAAGCCTATCTTCTCATTCCTCAAGTCTTTAGATGCACGAATTCCGTTTTCTTTGAAGATATTTACTACTTCATCGACATAATCGGACTGTTTATCGGTGATATTCATCACCACGACTTGCATTGGGGCTAACCAAGTAGGGAATTTACCCGCATACTCTTCAATAAGAATACCCAGGAAACGCTCTAATGAGCCTAAAATAGCTCGGTGGATCATTACTGGCGTTTGACGGCTGTTATCTTCGGCAACATAAGTTGCACCAAGACGACCCGGCAAAGCGTAATCCAGCTGAACCGTACCACACTGCCATGCTCGATCCAGACAATCATGCAGAGTAAATTCGATTTTAGGACCGTAGAAAGCACCTTCGCCCGGTAAGATCTCAAATTCGATATCATTAGCATTAAGGGCTTGTTTAAGGGCTTCTTCTGCTCTGTCCCACATATCGTCATCACCGATACGCTTTTCAGGGCGTGTCGACAATTTAACTACGATATCTTTGAAGCCAAATGTTTCATAGGTGTCATATACCATCTTGATACAGGCACTGACTTCCTGTTGCACTTGATCTTCGGTACAGAAAACATGTGCATCATCTTGAGTAAAGCCACGAACGCGCATCAAACCGTGTAGTGAACCCGATGGTTCGTTACGGTGACAACAGCCAAACTCAGCCATACGAAGCGGTAGATCACGGTATGATTTAAGACCTTGGTTAAAGATCTGTACATGACCCGGACAGTTCATCGGCTTCACAGCGTATTCACGATTTTCAGAATTCGTGGTGAACATAGCTTCCGAGTACTTATCCCAGTGACCCGAACGTTCCCAAAGTACTCTGTCCATCATTAGCGGACCTTTTACTTCCTGATAAGTATATTGGCCAAGCTTTTGACGAATAAACTTCTCAAGCTCAAGGAACAAGCTCCAGCCATCGTTATGCCAGAACACCATGCCAGGTGCTTCTTCCTGCATATGATAAAGATCAAGCTGCTTACCAATCTTGCGATGGTCACGCTTAGCCGCTTCTTCCAGACGATTGAGGTGTACTTTAAGTGCTTTTTTGTCTGCCCAGGCAGTACCATAAACACGTTGCAACATCTTGTTGTCTGAGTTACCGCGCCAGTATGCACCAGCCACACTCATCAGTTTGAAATTTTGACAGAACTTCATGTTTGGTACATGAGGGCCACGGCACATATCAACATATTCTTCATGATGATATAACGCTGGCTCGTCGTCTTTACTGATGTTTTCATCCAAGATTTCCATCTTGTATGTTTCGCCGCGAGCTTCAAATGTATCGCGAGCCACCTGCCAACTACCTACACGCTTCTCAACTTTGTAGTTTGTCTTTGCAAGTTGGGTCATACGCTTTTGAAGCGCATCGATATCTTCCTGAGTTAGCTTGTGGTCAAGATCGATATCATAGTAAAAACCATTATCGATAACCGGACCGATAGCCATCTTAGCTTCAGGCCATAATTGCTTGAATGCATGACCGAGCAGATGCGCACAAGAATGACGAAGGATCTCTACACCCTCTTCATCTTTAGCGGTAATAATTGAAAGCTCTGAATCGGTATCGATGATATCGCAAGCATCTTTAAGCTCACCATTAACTCGACCGGCGATACATGCTTTAGCAAGACCGGGACCGATATCGGCAGCAACATCTAAAGTAGAAACAGGGTTGGCAAACTCACGTTTGCTTCCATCAGGAAGTGTAATAACAGGCATGAAATTTCCTTATCCAGTGGTGACCCCCACGTAGGGCCACTTGCTAATTAAATAATAAAAAGAAAAGTACCAATGGGGTAAGCCATTACAAGAGTCTTAATCACCTTAGGCACAAGAGCGTAATTCTACGAGATTTAGTCCTTATTGCGCAAGCAAAACAGCTCGATTCAGTCACCCAAAATGTGTTTATGCTCATAAATATAATGTCACTATATTAAAACGTTAATGTCATCAATCTTTCACCTGCATATTTTAGTGTAATCGCATCTTTATACGGAGGAGAAATAAGATGATTAATTTATTGATTTTGACTGGTGCTCTACTAAATTCGACACCAATTGCAGTACAAAATCCAGTACAAAACACACCCAATGATTTAATGAGCAAATTTAATTCAGAACCCAACATTACCTTAGTAGATCACTGGAGCGTAGATGAAAACTTCAGTTATTCAATCAGTTCATTAACCAAGGAGATAGAGCGAGAGTTACAGAATCAATTGGCGCAGATATTCAACGCTGAAATGAATCCGGAGACGAGTAAGAGTCCGCTGGATGAGATTGCTATTTCAAACAACTATTAATGGTTCAACACCTGCTCAAGTTTTGTATCTGAATGATCAACCTAGTAGATGAGCAGCTTAAATTGTTGTAGATGATGACGAACAATCAGCTTCCCTTTCAAATGGGAGATATCCGAAATTTACGAACGCTGGTTTTACATCAACTGTAACTGTCCAGATGCTAATCCCCCTCACCCTTTCTTTTTATTTGCATTGTACAGTGCCAGATTTCATGACAGCTTGACAGGACTGTTAATCGGAGAGTCCTTTTTCCGTTCAAAAAAACTCATCTCATCTTCTATCTTTACACGTAACACAAGTCCTTCCCTTGCCTGACCCTATAAATAGACTGGTAAATATAATGTGTTGAAATTTGATAGCCACTTTAAACCTTTGGCATCCGGTTATGATATTCCCCTTAGGTAGGGCAGTTAAAATTGAGCTTGATGAGCCAAGCTTTATACCAATTGCATTAAGTACCTGACCATTCAGCGAGAATTCAAAGCTCTTTAGGCAAGGGCTATATTTGCTCCTGCAATATAGACATACGCCACATCCATGTGGCTATAAGATGATTGAAGCTAATAGTTATTCTCGACTCTGGCATCCTGCTTCGCCCTACCTCCTAAATCCATTTAGTCGTATATCGAAAGCATCCAGTGCAGCATAAAGAGCTTTACCCTTTGCTTTAAACATCAGTCGCACTACGTGAGTCCCTCAGGCTTCCCACTTCTGCTTTGCATTGACTTAAAAGGCCGAGTTCTACAACCAAGAGCAGCATTTCCTCATCAATGCGCCTTGAATTGAAAATCCTGAGGGGCTCTGAATTGGTTAATTATTTAATGCAATTGGTATTAGACCCCATGGGCTATACTTAATTACAAACAAAATTTGTTTCAGAGTAAGCATAATTACTATATCTGTATAGCAGTATCAATCGGCACAGGGAAAACTAACAGCAAAATAGCCAGACAAGTTCAATGCCTTTCAGTTATCAGGATATTTGTTGTTATACAGGTTTATCTGGAACGAAGATTGAACAGGAGGTTTAGGATGAGGTATGCCACCCAAACGATTAGTTGTCCTCATTGTGGACACCATCAACATATAGACGTCGATGGTACCAGTGGTGATCAAGATTATTACGATGACTGTAGGATCTGTTGTAATCCCATCCACCTGAGAATTCATATCGATGAGGCGCGACACAAGATTGAGTTATTTATCGACTCAGGTGATGAGCAAATCTATTAACTGCCAGCTAATTCCTTGATATGGCAGCCTGAATGACATTGAGGCTTGCTGCGGTTCGCTGGATTTCGGACATAAAAAAACCAGCTTTCGCTGGCTAGGTATCTCTACTATTTATATAGAAGAAATGGTACAACCGAGTGGATTCGAACCACCGACCCCTACCGCCGCCGTTATTAAGAGAGGTAGTGCTCTCACCGACACAGGAAAACGTTACTTCTCGGTTTTACATTAATAAAATTCAGATACAAAAAAACCAGCTTTCGCTGGCTAGGTATCTCTACTATCTATATAGAAGAAATGGTACAAACGAGTGGATTCGAACCCCGCCCCCTACCGCTGCCGTAATTAAGAGAGGTAGTGCTCTCACCGACACAGGAAAACGTTACTTATCGGTTTTACATTAATAAAATTCAGATACAAAAAAACCAGCTTTCGCTGGCTAGGTATCTCTACTATCTATATAGAAGAAATGGTACAACCGAGTGGATTCGAACCACCGACCCCTACCATGTCAAGGTAGTGCTCTAACCAACTGAGCTACGGTTGTATTACTCTTTTTAAAGAGTGGTTGCGGGAGCTGGATTTGAACCAACGACCTTCGGGTTATGAGCCCGACGAGCTACCAAACTGCTCCATCCCGCGTCCGTATAACGCTTAAGTGATAACATTTTAATTCAGTCATCAAGAATTTGTTGCGAGAGCTGCTTTACTACTAATAACTGTTTTTATTCTGTTATAAAAGAAATGGTACAACCGAGTGGATTCGAACCACCGACCCCTACCATGTCAAGGTAGTGCTCTAACCAACTGAGCTACGGTTGTATTGGTTGCGGGAGCCGGATTTGAACCAACGACCTTCGGGTTATGAGCCCGACGAGCTACCAAACTGCTCCATCCCGCGACATATTAATTGATGTTTCGATTCTTCAATAAAAGAATTGGTTGCGGGAGCCGGATTACTTTTATAAAAGCAGGGCAACGACCTTCGCCTTGTTCTTATAAAGAGTTGAGTCCGAGTAGCTTTTACACTGCTCCATCCCGCGTCCGTATAACGCTTAAATGATAACATTTTAATTCAGTCATCAAGAACTTGTTGCGAGAGCTGGATTACTTTTATAAAAGCATGGCAACGACTTTCGCCTTGTTCTTATAAAGAGTTGAGTCCGAGTAGCTTTTACACTGCTCCATCTCGCGACATATTAATTGATGTTTCGATTCTTCAATAAAAGAATTGGTTGCGGGAGCCGGATTTGAACCAACGACCTTCGGGTTATGAGCCCGACGAGCTACCAAACTGCTCCATCCCGCGACATATTAATTGATATTTAGATTCTTCAATAAAAGAATTGGTTGCGATAGCCGGATTACTTTTATAAAAGCAGGGCAACGACCTTCGCCTTGTTCTTATAAAGAGTTGAGTCCGAGTAGCTTTTACACTGCTCCATCTCGCTTCCGTATAACGCTTTAGTAATAACTGTTTTTATTCTGTTATTAAAGAAATGGTACAACCGAGTGGATTCGAACCACCGACCCCTACCATGTCAAGGTAGTGCTCTAACCAACTGAGCTACGGTTGTATTGGTTGCGGGAGCCGGATTTGAACCAACGACCTTCGGGTTATGAGCCCGACGAGCTACCAAACTGCTCCATCCCGCGACATATAATTGATGTTTCGATTCTTCAATAAAAGAATTGGTTGCGGGAGCCGGATTTGAACCAACGACCTTCGGGTTATGAGCCCGACGAGCTACCAAACTGCTCCATCCCGCGACATATAATTGATGTTTCGATTCTTCAATAAAAGAATTGGTTGCGGGAGCTGGATTTGAACCAACGACCTTCGGGTTATGAGCCCGACGAGCTACCAAACTGCTCCATCCCGCGACATATTAATTGATATTTCGATTCTTCAATAAAAGAATTGGTTGCGATAGCCGGATTACTTTTATAAAAGCAGGGCAACGACCTTCGCCTTGTTCTTATAAAGAGTTGAGTCCGAGTAGCTTTTACACTGCTCCATCCCGCGTCCGTATAACGCTTAAATGATAACATTTTAATTCAGTCATCAAGAACTTGTTGCGAGAGCTGGATTACTTTTATAAAAGCATGGCAACGACCTTCGCCTTGTTCTTATAAAGAGTTGAGTCCGAGTAGCTTTTATACTGCTCCATCCCGCGACTGTTTACTACTAATAACTGTTTTAATTCTGTTATAAAAGAATTGGTTGCGGGAGCTGGATTTGAACCAACGACCTTCGGGTTATGAGCCCGACGAGCTACCAAACTGCTCCATCCCGCGTCCGTATAACGCTTAAGTGATAACATTTTAATTCAGTCATCAAGAACTTGTTGCGATAGCCGGATTACTTTCTATAAGAACTTGGCAACGACCTTCGCCTTGCTTTTATAAAGAGTTGAGTCCGAGTAGCTTTTACTCTGCCCCATTCCGCATTCGCTTACTGTGTCCGTTTGGCTGTTGCCTTGGAACGAGCGCTATAATACGGGATACAGTTATGGTTGCAAGTAAAAAAGCGTTTTTTATGGTTAAGTGTAGATTTGATGTGCAACTTGCTCTTTTATACGACATATATGATGAGGATCCTCTTGAACCCTCATCAAATTCGTTGAATTACCGCGCTACTTAGCGGCGCTATCGGTGAGAATTTGCTTTAATTTACCTGATTTTTGAATGTACCTTAACCTGAGTGCAAATAACACTGCCGCGCTGGTCAAGCCGGCGATCAACCCAATCCAAAAACCGTGAGCCCCCATAGAAGGTACGATTAAATCGGTTCTGGCAAGTACATAACCTAATACCATTCCGATAGCCCAATATGAAACGAGAGTAATATAAAGAGCACTACGCGTGTCTTTATAGCCTCGTAGTGCACCTGCAGCGACAACCTGTACCGAATCTGACAGCTGATAAAGTGCGGCTAAAAACATTAGGCTGCCAGCTAAAGCCACCACCTCAGGATTATCATTATACAGATATGCAATTTCAGTTCTGAACAAGACCGTAACGATTGCCGTAATAATTGCCAGTGTGAATGAGAGGCTGAGTCCAACTTTCGTTATGAGCTTAGATATATGAGCCTTATCTTGGCCCAGGTAATAACCGACACGAATAGATACTGCGATACCAATAGATAGCGGTAACATGAATACAATTGACGAGAAATTAAGTGCAATTTGATGTCCGGCAACTACATTGGCACCAAGTGGCGCAAGTAGCAATGCGATAACTGCAAACAGGCTTACCTCGAAAAATAGTGCCATCGCAATTGGAAACCCATGCTTGGTCATATCCCACATCGTTTTCCAATCTGGTTTGTGGAAAGATTTGAACGGTGCTAATTCTGCAAACTTTTTATGAAATTGCATATAAATAATCATGGCAATGAACATTGCCCAAAAAACCAATGCCGTTGCGACACCACATCCAGCTCCGCCCATTGCCGGCATTCCGAAGTGACCATAAATAAAGATGTAGTTAGCGGGAATATTCACAGCCAATCCAACAAACCCTATAACCATAGTAGGTAAAGTATAAGAGATCCCTTCACTGCAACCTCTGAGCACCTGATAAAGCACGAAAGCCGGCACTCCCCAAGCGAACCCATTAAGGTAACCGGTACTCAATCTGGCGAGTTCCGGTTCTAATTCCATCATGGTAAAGATATTTTGTGCAAAAGTGAGAAACACGATCACACCTATACTGCCTATTATGGCAATATATCCAGCCTGATGAGCGAGTGGTTGAATCGCTTTCTGGTTATTTGCGCCATGCTGGTGAGCAAAAACCGGAGTAAATGCCATCAACAGGCCTTGTACAAATAGCAGTGCAGGAAGCCACAGACTGGTTCCGACGGCAACGGCCGCCATATCTACCGCGCTGACACGGCCAGCCATTACGGTATCGATGAAGCCCATCATGGTTTGTGTGACCTGGGCGATAAGAACAGGTAGTGCAAGTTGCACTAAACGTTTGGCTTGAAAGCCGAATTGATTCATGAAAACTGCCTTTAATGCAAATGAGAGAAATTATGTTTACAGGTATAGTTCAAGCCACGTGCGAAGTGGTTGCGATAAATAAGAAAGATGGCTTAAATACGCTTGAGATCGCTATGGAACCCGAGTTACGTGAGGGGCTCATAACAGGCGCGAGTGTTGCGAACAACGGTGTCTGTTTAACGGTTACACGAATTGAAGATGATAGGGTGTTTTTCGATGTAATGGAAGAGACTTTGAGTGTGACCAACCTCTCAAATTTAACTCTTGGTTCGAAGGTGAATATAGAGCGCTCTTTAACCTTCGGCAGTGAAATTGGCGGTCATATTTTATCGGGCCATGTACATACCCAGGCTCGTATACTCGAAGTGAGTAATACCGATAGTCATTATGATATAAAACTGGGGGTTGACTCCAAATGGATGAACTACATTCTCTATAAAGGATTCGTCGGCGTTAATGGTTGCAGTTTAACTGTTGGTGAAGTAACCGATAGTAGTTTCATGTTGCACCTGATCCCTGAAACACTAAAACTAACTAACCTGGACCAGGCTAAGGTCGGGGAGCCCTTGAACATCGAGATAGATAGTCAAACTCAGGCTATTGTCGACACCGTTGAGCGTGTACTCGCCAAACGTGCAATGTAGAAGACATATTTGCGATGAATGCATAATTGCTTAATGTTTTAACTGGTTAGCGCAGTTTCAGAAATACCAAAACTCGCCAGACATTAGGAGTGTTTTGGTATTTTGGTATTTTGGCTGCCAGTTTCAGTGTTGAATGACTTTGAAAGAGAGCACTTCTCCCTCACTCATTAGCCTAACTTAGCCTAACTTAGCCTGGAAAAAGACAACCAAAAATCTTAGTAGAACTACTTTATTATACTAATAGGCGTATGCCTATTTACCCCAGGGATTTTTAGGATCTTGCGACGGTGCAGGTCGATTATCATTCGAACGACGATTCTGAGCATAAGAATCTTGTGCTCTTGGCTTATCACTGCCGTAACGTGGTCGACCGCCCTTATTCTGTTTCATCGCTTCATAATCTGCGGTAGCCTTAGCTCGCATCTCAGCAATAAGTTCAATAGTTAACTCTTGAGGTTTGCGGGGCACAATACCATCTTCAAAACCACGTTCACGTGGCTTAAGCTCAAACTGAGCGGCACTGCCTTTAGGCATACGCTTAAAACGATAGAGATAGAAAGCTTCTACACGTTCCCTCGCCCACTCGGTCTTTTTCAGAAACTTAAGGCAGGCAGCCATGTTTGGATTGGTGTTAAAACACTCTAAACGCAATGCCGCGTATAAAATCTTCCAATCGTAAAAATCGACTAACTCAGTGACCATGGTCTCGAGGTTTAGACCGTGTAATGGGTTGTTCTGTTGCTGTTCAATCATGGGACGTCCAAATACTGCAGGTAATGTCTATAAAAAATGTCAGCATTCACCGGGTGAATAACTGGACCACCGAAATCATGTGGTCTGATCTATGATGTTATAATAACAATAAATCCTGGTATTCACCCACTCAAAAATTAAAATTCTGCCCGTTATTATTATCTTCCTGCAAGATAACTGCGTTTAGCTGTGGTCATTACTCGACATACAGCTAGCTATATCTGTATAATCCGCGGCTGTTTTACCCACGTAAACGCACTTCCTATTTGGGCAGGCTTTGTTTTTGCGAAGTTCCAAATACTTAACTTTTCAGGATACTCAATTGATTTCTACCGCAAACATCACCATGCAGTTTGGCCCCGAGCCATTGTTTGAAAATATTTCCGCAAAATTTGGTAACGGTAACCGTTATGGTTTAATCGGCGCAAACGGCTGTGGAAAATCAACCTTCATGAAGATCCTCAGCGGTGAACTCGCTCCGACATCGGGTAATGTTTCAATTACACCCGGTCAAAAAGTCGGTACCTTGAGTCAGGATCAATTTGCCTTTGAAGAGTACAGCGTGATTGACGCCGTTATTCAGGGTGATGCCAAGTTATGGGAAGTAAAGCAAGAGCGTGAACGCATCTATTCTCTGCCAGAGATGAGTGAAGCAGATGGCATGAAGGTTGGTGAGCTTGAAAGCGAATTTGCCGAAATGGACGGCTACAGCGCCGAAAGTCGTGCGGGTGAGATTTTACTCGAAGCCGGTATCGATGAAGAGTTTCATTTTGGCCTGATGAGCCAGGTCGCACCAGGCTGGAAGCTGCGAGTTTTACTGGCACAGGCACTATTCTCAAACCCTGATATCCTGCTGCTCGATGAGCCTACCAACAACCTGGACATTCATACCATTAACTGGTTGGCCGGTGAGCTAAACAAGCGTAAGTGCACCATGATCATCATCTCCCACGACAGACACTTCTTAAACACTGTTTGTACGCATATGGCAGATATTGATTACGGTGAATTACGGATCTACCCGGGTAACTATGAGTACTTTATGGAAGCCGCAGCGTTAATCCAAGAGCAGCTACTCGCCGGTAATGCGAAGAAGAGTGCCGAGATGAACGAACTACAAGACTTCGTTAACCGCTTCGGTGCCAACGCATCTAAAGCGAAACAAGCCAGTTCTCGTGCCAAGAAACTCGAAAAAATCTCCCTCGATGAAGTTAAGTCATCGAGCCGCATGACGCCATCACTTAGATTCGATGATGGTAAGAAAATGCATCGCCAGGCGTTGGTATTGGAAGACGTAGGTCATGGCTTCGATGGCGAAATCTTATTCGAAGGTGGTGAGCTTATTCTCGAGGCCGGTGCAAAACTTGCTGTTATCGGTGAGAACGGTGTCGGCAAATCAACTTTCCTGCGCTGTTTGGTGAATGAGTTACAAAACAACCAAGGTGTGATCAAGTGGTCTGAAAATGCATCAATCGGCTATTGTCCACAGGACAGCAGCAAAGATTTTGACAACGATCTGAACCTATTCGACTGGATGTCACAGTGGCGCACTCCTAAGCATAACGACTTAATGGTCCGTGGTATGTTAGGCCGCCTCTTGTTCACAGAAGATGACGCCAACAAGAAAGTCAAAAACTGCTCGGGTGGTGAGAAGAACCGTCTGTTATTCGGCAAGTTAATGATGATGGACATCAACGTACTGGTGATGGATGAGCCAACTAACCACATGGACATGGAAGCGATTGAAGCGTTAAACAACGCGCTGAAAACGTACCAGGGTACGCTTATCTTCGTCAGCCACGACCGTGAGTTTGTTTCATCGCTGGCTACGCGTATTATTGATGTGAAGGATAAGCAACTGGTCAACTTCCAGGGTACCTTCAATGAGTACATGGCAAGCCAGCAAGAGATGAATGCGAGAAAAATGGCCTAACTGAACAGTAGCCATACCTTGATCTGATCCGCTACAAAGATAACATCTAAGTAAGCTGTCATCATCTGTTCCATAGAGTACAGATGAATGACAGCTTTTCTATTTTAGCTGTTTGTACTTATCGCTTACCTTTCCTTGAGGCTCAGTGTGTTCCTCCCAGTAACAGAGAACAATGTAACTCACATCTTATAGCACATCGGCCGGAACACGCACCCAACCTTCCATCAGCACGCGTGCACTGCGGCTCATCACCGCTTTATTCACTTTCCACTCACCATCGACAAGGCTGGCCTGCGCGCCAACTCTCAAGGTTCCCGAAGGGTGGCCAAAATGAATACTTTCTCTCTCGACATTACCCGCTGCCAGGCTCACCAGTGTGCCGGGGATCGCTGCCGCAGTGCCGATGGCAACGGCGGCTGTACCCATCATGGCATGGTGTAGTTTGCCCATAGAAAGCGCACGTACGTTTAAATCGATATCGGCTTTGTTGACTGATTTTCCGCTGGATGAGGTGTAATCAACTGGCTCGGCTACGATCGCCACTTTTGGCGTATGCTGCCGCCCTGCCGCTTCATCGATATGTTTTATCAAACCCATCTTCACAGCGCCGTGTGCTCGTATGCTTTCAAACATGGCAAGCGCTTTCTCGTCGCCATTGATAGCCTCTTGCAACTCGGCCCCTGTGTAGCCTAAATCCTTTGCATTAACGAATACCGTTGGAATACCGGCATTGATCATGGTGGCATTAAGCACGCCACCGGCAACCACATCGGTTGGCAGGACGAGATCGTCGACCAAGTTACCGGTTGGGAACATAGCACCTTCGCCATCGGCGGGATCCATAAACTCGACTTGAACTTCTGCAGCAGGGAATGTCACACCATCGAGTTCGAAACCACCGGTTTCCTGTACTTCACCATTGGTGATTGGGACATGGGCAATAATGGTTTTACCTATGTTCTTCTGCCAAATTCTCACGACTGCGATACCATTATGAGGAATGCGGCTGGCATCGACTAAACCGCTGATAATGGCAAACGAGCCAACTGCGGCAGACAGGTTTCCGCAATTTCCGCTCCAATCAACAAATGGCTTATCGATAGCCACCTGACCGAACAGGTAGTCAACATCGTGATCGGCCATCGTGCTTTTCGCTACGATAACGGTTTTACTGGTACTTGAGGTCGCGCCGCCCATTCCATCGGTCTGTTTTCCGTATGGGTCGGGACTACCAATCACCCGCAGCAGCAATGCATCCCGGGCTTGGCCGGCTATTTGTGCTTGCTCGGGCAGATCGGTTAAATTAAAAAATACACCTTTACTGGTGCCGCCGCGCATATAGGTCGCAGGCACCTTGAGTTGAGGTAGATGCTTTTGAGGTAGTTCGTTTTGAGGTAGATGAACCTTTTTACTTGTCATAGGAGGTTACCGTTAACATTTTAATCGGGTATGGATCAAAGAGGATTAACAGACGCCGGATTTAACGTGTAAATCAAATCCGGCGTCTCACTCTGCTATCAAACAGCAGGTGTTATGCTACAGAGGACGCTAAGAAATCCTGAGCGAAACGCTGCAAAATGCCGCCGGCTTCATAGATAGACACCTCTTCGGCAGTATCTAAGCGGCACTTAACCGCTATCTCTACACGCTCACCGTTTTTACGCGTCATCACCACAGTTAACGCCGCCCCAGGTGTGCGTTCACCAAACACATCATAGGTTTCAGTACCATCTATCTGATAGGTATGACGATTATCACCATTAGTGAACTCAAGCGGCAAGACGCCCATGCCCACTAAGTTAGTGCGGTGAATTCGCTCAAAACCTTCTGCAACGATAACTTCTACTCCGGCAAGACGAACGCCTTTAGCTGCCCAGTCACGGCTTGAGCCTTGACCGTAATCCGCACCGGCGATGATGATCAGCGGCTGCTTGCGCTCCATGTAGGTCTCAATCGCTTCCCACATGCGTGACTCCTGGCCCTCCGGCTCTATACGTGCAAACGAGCCCTGCTTAACCTCAACGTCACCATTCTTACCAAGATGTGTCACCATCTCATTGAACAGCTTAGGATTCGCAAAAGTTGCACGCTGCGCCGTCAGGTGATCACCGCGATGGGTTGCATAGGAGTTAAAGTCCACTTCCGGTAAACCCATTTTATCCAGATAGGCACCGGCGGCGCTGTCCAGCATAATGGCATTCGAGGGTGACAAATGATCGGTGGTGATATTATCGCCAAGAACCGCCAGTGGACGCATCCCCTTCATACTGCGCTCACCCGCCAGTGCGCCTTCCCAATAAGGTGGGCGGCGAATATAGGTACTCTGTGGGCGCCAATTGTATTGAGGGTCGTTGTCTGTGCCGTATTCAACTTTAATGTCGAACATAGGTTCATAGACTTTACGGAACTGCTCCGGCTTAACGCTCTGCGCAATAACCGCATCGATCTCTTCATCGGATGGCCACAGATCTTTGAGTTTAATCTCATTGCCTTCGCTATCGATACCCAGGCTGTCGTTCTCGATATCGAAACGAATGGTTCCCGCTATCGCATAGGCAACCACTAGTGGCGGTGATGCCAGAAATGCCTGCTTTGCATAGGGGTGAATACGGCCGTCGAAATTTCGGTTACCGGAAAGTACGGCTGTAGCATATAGATCACGGTCGATCACTTCCTGCTGAATGACCGGATCTAACGCACCGCTCATGCCGTTACATGTTGTGCAGGCAAAACCGACGATACCGAAACCGAGTGCTTCCAGCTCCGGTAGTAAGTTCGCGTCTTCAAGATATAGCTGCACCGCTTTGGAGCCCGGAGCGAGTGAGGTTTTAACCCAAGGCTTACGGGTCAAGCCTTTAGCATTAGCATTACGAGCCAGCAGGCCTGCAGCAATCACATTGCGTGGATTAGAGGTGTTAGTACAACTGGTGATGGCAGCGATAATACAGGCGCCATCGGGCATTAAACCCTCTTCATTCTCTACAACACCACTAATGCCTTTTTCGGCAAGATCAGTCGTGGATACACGGCGATGTGGGTTCGATGGTCCGGCAATATTACGGCCTACACTTGACAGGTCAAAGCGCAGAACACGTTCATATTCGGCATCTTTAAGGCTATCGGCCCATAATCCGCTCTGCTTCGCGTAGGTTTCGACCAGCTTAACCTGTTGGTCATCGCGACCCGTCAGTTTCAGATAATCAATGGTCTTGTCGTCGATATAGAACATGGCGGCAGTGGCGCCAAACTCTGGTGTCATGTTAGAGATCGTTGCGCGATCGCCCAGGGTTAGATTGGCAGCGCCTTCACCGAAGAACTCAAGGTAGGTAGAAACCACTTTCTCATTTCGCAGAAATTCAGTGATAGCCAACACTATGTCGGTCGCCGTTATGCCGCTCTGGCGCTTACCCACCAGCTCAACGCCGACGATATCCGGCAGACGCATGTAAGATGGGCGTCCCAACATCACGCTTTCAGCTTCTAATCCACCGACACCGATTGCGATAACACCTAATGCATCAACGTGGGGCGTATGGCTATCGGTACCGACTAAGGTATCGGGGAAAGCGACGCCGTCGCGGGATTGCACCACAGGCGACATCTTTTCAAGGTTAATCTGATGCATGATGCCGTTACCCGGCTGGATAACATCAATATTTTTAAACGCCGTTTTAGTCCAGTTGATGAAATGGAATCTGTCTTCATTTCGTCTATCTTCGATGGCGCGGTTTTTCTCGAAGGCATCTTTATCAAAACCCGCATGCTCGACGGCCAGTGAGTGATCGACAATGAGCTGAGTCGGTACTACCGGGTTAACCTTGGACGGATCGCCACCTTTATCGGCAATCGCATCTCGAAGACCTGCCAGGTCAACCAGAGCCGTTTGGCCTAAAATATCGTGGCAAACCACACGTGCAGGATACCAGGGGAAGTCGAGATCTCGTTTACGTTCGATGATCTGCTTAAGCGATTCGGTCAGTGCTTGTGGATCACAGCGTCGAACCAGATTCTCTGCATAGACACGAGAGCTATATGGTAGTGTTTTATAAGCACCGGGGCTGATGTCGTCAACAGCAGCCTCTGTATCGAAATAGTCTAGATCGGTACCCGGTAAGGCTTTGCGGTATGTCGTATTCATAACTTGTTCCACTTCTTTAACGCAAGGTCTTAGGTCCGAAGAGCGGGCTCTTCGGACCTGAGTGCTTATCTTTCACTGATAGGAGTAACGGTTCTTGGCTCTGAACCTGTGTAGTCGGCGCTGGGTCGAATAATACGGTTGTTAGAGCGCTGCTCCATCACATGAGCGGCCCAACCCGTTAGTCGTGAACAGACGAATATTGGCGTAAACAACTTAGTCGGAATGCCCATAAAGTGATAAGCCGATGCATGGAAGAAGTCTGCATTACAAAACAACTTCTTGGTGTCCCACATGAACTCTTCACAGGCGACTGAGATATCGTAGAGTGACGTATCACCAAACTCGTTTGCCAGCTTTTCAGACCAACCCTTAATGATCACATTACGCGGGTCGGATGTACGATAGATAGCATGACCAAAGCCCATGATCTTCTCTTTACGCTCCAACATACCGGCCATCTGGGTCTTAGCATCTTGTGGCGAGCTGAACTTTTGGATCATGTCCATCGCCGCTTCGTTCGCGCCGCCATGTAGTGGACCACGTAAGGTGCCGATAGCCCCGGTAATACATGAGAACATATCTGATAAGGTCGATGCACATACGCGTGCGGTAAAGGTCGATGCGTTGAACTCATGCTCGGCATATAGAATTAGCGATACATCCATCACGCGGCGATGCTGCTCTGATGGTGCCTTACCGTTAAGCAGGTGCAGGAAGTGCCCGCCGATTGAGTCTTCCTGGGTGACACAATCGATCTCAACGCCATCGTGAGAATACTTATACCAGTAACACATGATGGCAGGAAACGCGGCTAACAAGCGATTTGCCGCTCTGCTTTGCTCACTGAAATCATTCTCAGGCTCAAGGTTGCCCAAAAATGAGCAACCTGTACGCATCACATCCATCGGGTGTGCATCGGCCGGGATCCTTTGCAGAACCTCTTTAAGGGCCTGAGGCAGATCGCGATGAGCGAATAACTCTGTCTTATAGTGATCCAGCTGAGTCTGATTTGGCAGCTCACCGTTAAACAGTAGATAAGCCACCTCTTCGAATGTCGCATTATCTGCCAAGTCTGAAACATCATAACCACAGTAGGTCAGACCTGAACCTGACTTTCCGACTGTACAAAGAGCTGTTTCGCCTGCGCTTTGACCACGAAGGCCTGCACCACTGAGTTTCTTATCTACCATAACGTGTTCCTTTTATTATTTATCTGCTCTTATGTGTTAATTTTTGTGCTGGTATAAATATCAGTCCTGATTATTACCTATGGTGGTATTTACCAGGCGAGTCACAACACATAAGTTGTAGGGTGTTAACTAATATATTGCTACTTCTATTACAGGTTTTTACCTTCGGCAAACAGACTATCCAGCTTCTGTTCGTATTCGTGATATCCGAGGTAGTTGTAGAGATCCATGCGGGTTTGCATCGAATCGACCACAGCTTTTTGATCGCCATTGTCGAGTATAGAGGTGTATACCATCTCGGCCGCTTTATTCATGGCTCTAAAGGCGCTCAATGGATACAGCACCATAGCAGCGCCCCACTCTCCTAGCTGGTCCTTGTTCCAGAGCTCTGTTTGCCCAAACTCCGTGATGTTGGCAAGAATCGGCACATCAAGCGCGTCGGAGAATGCACGATAGTGCTCCTCTGTTTTAACCGCTTCGGCAAAGATACCGTCGGCGCCGGCCGCGACATACGCTTTAGCGCGTTCAATCGCGGATTCCAGCCCCTCTTGAGCGAATGAATCGGTACGAGCCATGATGAAGAAGTCGGGATCGGTACGTGCATCTACTGCCGCTTTAATACGGTCAACCATCTCTGCCGTTGAAACGATCTCTTTATTCGGACGATGACCACAACGTTTCTGTGCCACCTGATCTTCCATATGCACCGCCGCAGCGCCTGCTTTTTCCATATCACGAACGGTTTTGGCAATATTAAACGCCCCACCCCAACCGGTATCGATATCGACAAGCAACGGGAGATCGCAAGCCGAGGTTATACGTTGCACATCAACAATCACATCGTTGAGTGATGTCATTCCCAGATCCGGCAGACCATAGGAGGCATTAGCAACACCGCCGCCAGAAAGGTAGATAGCCTGGTGGCCAATTTGCTTTGCCATCATTGCCGAGTAGGCATTGATGGTGCCTACTATTTGCAATGGTTTATTGTCAGCCAAAGCTTGACGGAACTTCTTACCTGCACTCATGTATGTTCTCCCTTTAGAGCTCGTTGCTAAATCGGTTTAAATTTACTTAACTGCTAATTAACTGCTTCTAATTTCTTTTCGACATTATTCTTCGAATACAAGATGTGACGACGCATCAGCATCTCGGCAAGTTCTTCATCCCGGTTGCATATGGCTTGAACTATGTTCTTATGCTCATCAAATGCTGTCGTTATTCTGGGTCCCGTCATTCCAAGCTGAACACGATACATACGCACCAGATGATAAATGCCGTCTATTAACATGGATATGAGGTGCTTATTCTTACTGCCCAGGATGATTCGGTAATGAAAATCGACATCACCGGCTTCCTGATAATAGGACTCGCCGGTTTTGACCTTTTGAAAATGGGTATTCAATAGCACATTCAGATCGCCAATCTCCTGATCGGTCATATTTTTTGCAGCTAACCTCGCAGCCATCCCCTCTAATGACTCACGCACCTGATAGAGCTCGACTAAGCCTTCCGGAGTTAAGGTCACCACTCTGGCACCGACATTTGCCTTACGTTCGACCAGGTTGCAAGACTCGAGGCGATTGATGGCTTCACGAATAACTGCCCGACTCACGGCATATTTTGTCGACAACTCAGTCTCACTAAGCTTAGAGCCGGATGCTACCTCTCCCTCAACAATATCTTTTCGCAGCTGAAAAAATGTTTTATCGGCCGCTGTAACAGGCTGTTCGTTGAAAAAGGTCATATATTTACATATTCATTACAAATGAGATTGTCGACAATATAACCTTAGATGACGACGTTGGTCAATAATAAACCGGTACATTGTCGACAAAAAGACTCGACTAATCGTCCCTAGTCAGGGCAATTAATCACCTAGTCGGTGTAAGAATCTGAAGGAAGTATCAATAAAACAGAAAGTTAGATAAGGAGGAGGACGTCAGAACCGAGTAACAGGTCTTAATACTGCCTGATCGGGTTACCTGACTAGAGGATAAGGTGTCTTAAGACAAGCAAAGTTTGAGCATTTTGTAAGCCACATTTGAACAAAAACTTGGTTACTTGTCCGATAACAAGTTTCAAATATCTTTTGGATGATTCATCTGACGGTATCGGTATTTGTATGGCTTATGGAATGGTATAGTTTTTTTGGAGTTAATTGCTCGCAGCATGTGCCATATATGGATATATCAATGTCGTGATCACATGGATGTGAAAGAACGACCTTATGTGTAAACACTTCAGTGACACGCTGTAACTCTTTAAAAATAAAATGGTCCCTATACGCTCTGCGACATCAAATTCCGTCCCTGTTTAAAAGCCAGTTCGATATCCTTATCTCTCGCTCAAAGAGTTTCACACAGTGAAACTTTACCCTGATGCCGAAGGTCACAGCCGCGTTTACACCTGAGTGTTTATCTCTTCGACTTTAGGTGGCGGGTACTCTGTAACTCATTTGTGGACATAACCTTCTTAGAGCAATTCACCTAATACTACCAGTTGGGATGAGAAAAAGTATGTTATATAGGGCTCAGGGGGCTTACCTAGCCGTATTAGAATAACGCCTCCCAATTCTTACATTTTGCAGACATCTCAAACTATACATATGTATAATCATACAAATAATTGACCGTGATTTCGAGACAACTGCATGCCCTCCTCTTCTGCTCAAAAAGCAATACAACGAATGAAGCTCGAGTCTGCCATGGACTTGCATCGTCACCTGTGCCAAAAAACCAGTACACCTGTGATGGAGTTTCATGGTAAAACGCGCAAATCAATTGAGAAAGAAAACGAGCGCTTAGCGGCTCAACTTGGCACGACCGCGAAAGACGCAAGGGACATTCAAATGGGGAGAGCGCCAGCATCACTTCCTATCGAGACTCTTAACGGCACGAATGGCTACGTCTACTTGGTTCGCTCAAGCAGTCATGCAAAAGATATCTACAAAATTGGTGCAACTAATAAAACCATGCAGGAGCGACTAAAAGGGCTAAATAACACCAGCACTATCACTCCCTTCCGCGTGCAAGAAGCATTCTTTGTCGAAAGCGATCCATTCGAGCTAGAACGTCGCATTCACGCCGAACTCGCTAAGTATCGCGTCAACAAGCAGCGCGAATTCTTTAAGTATCCAAAGTCCAAAATCCTGGATGTAATAAAAACTGTTTGTGAGGGAGGTTACACCTCTAGAGAGCAATTTAAGCAAGCAAGAGAAGAATCACTCGCCTTACATAAAGAGAAACAGCGATTTGAGGCAGAACGATTACGACCATGGAGTGAAGCAAAGTCGCGCTACAGTACCGCTATCCACCAATTTGATTACATCCATAACAACCCAAAGCCACGTCCGGATTACGATCCGCTGTATAACTATACGAGCAACGATCCTGCATACACTTACGAAGCGGAAATCAGTTTGCTAGACCAGTTAACAGCACAACTAAAAGCAGACTATAAAATCGAGCACGCTGAATACGTAAAGAGAAATCGCCGTGAACGCACAAAATTTAACACCATTGTTGGAGCGGTAGTGCTCTTTGTTATTGGTCTGGTGATAGTGCGCTAAATAAAATCATAGAGTGCTCAAGAAAACCGGGAGCTTCCGACCTTCGGATTGATACTATTTATTAATAAAAAAGACTTGAAGCAAAACCTTTTTACGATCTCTAGCAACCTTCTGATTGCTCTACCGATTGTCTTTTGAGTTTAGCCATCTCTTCGGCTAATTATTTTTCCCGCTTGCAGGTTCCCGAGTTTTTACTCTAAGCAGGAATGGGGCAGAAATTTGCTAGAACCTAAAGTTCATGACCTGATTTAAGTATTGGTCTGCTTACACTATATTATTATCTAGAAGTATCGGCAGTATTTAATATTAACTAACGTGTCTACCAAGGTGACAACATGCCTCTACCACCGCTCTATAAGTATCTCAATGTCATGGGTGCTAAGTTAACCTTACAAAACCAGTGCTTTAGACATGCGAAGCCTTCCACGTATAACGATACAGAAGACTTAACAATTAGAGGTGTATTCGATGGTGAGCTAGAGGATGCCTGGGAGTGCTTGCCAGAAGTTCTCTCTGATAATCTAGATAAAGTGCTGACATGCGGATTCCCTATGCGTGATCAAGTTACGGCAATGCAACATGCTATAAGAACGCGGCCTGATTTGGTTAAGGTACTGCAAGGCGCAGCACATAGGCAGGATGAAGAACGTTATAAGGAGATTGTTGAGCGGCACATAGAAGACATCAACGTTTTAATGCAAGATTATCGCGTACTTTGCGTAACCCCAAAGAAGAACCTAGAGTACATGTGGAGTGATTATGCGGAAGAGCATAAGGGAGTGATGATTAGAATTACTCCGTTTATTGAAAAGGGCTCTAAGTTCCAATTATTCAAGCCAGTATCATACGTCGAGCACAGGCCTGTTTTGTATCCGTCTGCCAAAGACTTTGTTGAAGAAGCGCTATTCGGAGACAAAGAGGCATTGACTAGAGATAAGGTCGAGAGAATCATCTACACTAAAACGCTAGAATGGGAGCAGGAAGCAGAGTATCGATTGGCTATTGCACTCAGAGCTGGAGAGGAACCTTGGGAGACATTGCCTTATCATCCAGAAGAGATAACCGAGCTACACTTAGGCCTTGAGATTGAACCAGAAGTACGAGATGAACTGTTAAGTTTAGCAGAAGGGATAAACCCTGATGTTCTAGTCTACCAGGTAAAACGTATTGAAAACGGAAAGCTAGTGTCAGAAAGGGTTCGGCCTGAGTGATAGTTCTATATGTGCAGAGAGTAATTGGCTAATGTTCTCAGAGATAAATTGCAAATTAATGTATTAAATCTCCACCGAACCAATAGATACACCATAACTACGTACCGTAATATTTTCTGCTACATAGGTGTTCAAAATTGAGGTATGGCGAAATGTGTTGCACAAACACGTTTCGGGGTAAAAGCTGCTTAGGGCGGTCACTCTAAACCGTACCTGGACAGAAATGGTTTAGAGTTAAAACTCAGGAAGTGTCATTAGTGGAAGTATAGCAATCAGATATGCGGTAACGCCCAATTAAGTAGTGAGCAACGCACCAGCCTACCTAAACCATTGTGCCGTAAACACGAAAGCTAACTCAAACCGGAAAGTGCCAAGCGTTGCGAATCTACTTAAATGATTGCTAGGCTAATTTTTCGATAAGATAGCCTTTAGAGCTTTATCAAGTACACAACTAAGCAATAGATGCGCATGATAAAGATAGGTGTAGTCAATCGTCACTCTATCCCCAATTTCGAACCGTGCTTGTTCACCACTAGCCTCAAGATAAATTTTGTTACATACACCATCTGTGTGTACCAACAAATTACGTGTCGCTTTCATTTCAGCTAAAAGCAGCAAATCAGAATCTGATATTACTTTATAAGACAGGTATTTATTAATTTGTTTTATCCATTTGTGAATACTCCCGTAAGCTACTTTATTCAGTTCATTATGAATAATCTCGGTGATTAGATTTTCATAGCTACCGGCTGACAAAACTGCTCCTGTGCTTAAGTTACGCTCCTGACTCAACAGCGTTAAATTTGACTTCAAATATATTGATAACATGTCAAACAAGGCAGCTTCGAATATATTAAATTGAGCTTGGAAAACTAGTTCCAAATAGGTCGAAGATAGAACATCGTCGAGATATTCAAATAGCTCGTCAGTTGTTCTGGTTACCAATGACGTTGAAGAAGTAACCTCTGTACCACTAACTATTGATCGCCCTTCTCGTACATTACCAGAAAACTCCTCGACAGCATGTGTTAAAAAACTAACAGAATCGATAACCTCTTGCATTTTCCCCAGAGCAGATTCATATCTCTTTTCTACGTCCAACTTTGTTGTTTCCTCTTTTTAGCCTAAGGCTCTGTTAAGATGTGAGCAACGCATGGTAAAATGGCACGCGTTGCAAATCGCTCTTAAGCAATTTGTTAGTTGCGTACTAAATTTTGTAATCGGAAACTTCCAAGTTCCAAGTGCCTTCTTTATGACGAACTAATTGAACATTGACACCGTTTAATTGCCATTCTTTTCTGGTTTTAGTGTAAAAATCTTGTTCTACACCTAAGCGAGTAACGTTGCTATAACTAGCACAGCCTAAATATGCTTCGACAATTGACTCTTTCGGTATTGATAAACAATACAATGGACGCCCCATTACTGTTACTTGATTCCACTTTCCCGCTTCATTTGCAAACTGACTCGCTGAATATCGAGAGATTTTGTTGCCCTTGACATTTTTAACAACACGCACCTCCTCTTCGTAACCCCATGCTAATCCCTTCATTAGAAAAGCATTTTTAAATAAATCATACTCATGATGTCTAAAACTTCTATATTCGTCACCTACACTCATTAATGATTCAATACTGGAGGTTGGTAATGTATTTTGAGGCATCGTTAAGGTGTAAACTATTTCACCGAATTGAGCAGGAATAACACATGAGCTCTCATCAAGTAGGTTTGCTTTTTTCATATCAATGCCAATAACGACACCTCGATGATCATCTCCGTAATGAGACCACATTAACGAATTTAGTGGATTGCGAGTAAGAGAAAGAACTCCGTAATTACGGCTTAAACGATTACGATGAGGGTTTTTCTGTAGGCTTCTAATCAAGGCATCGGACTCTTCAAAACAAATAGCAGTGCCTTCAAATGGATCGTTGAGATCTTCTAAGCAAGAAAAGCCTATTGAACTATTATCCATAACTGAACATGCTGACTTAAACGACATGTATTTGTAGAGAATCATGACTTTCCTATTTCCTCGAAGCTACTTACGCTACTTATACGGCTGCGAGCCGTTTTTCATTCCGCTATAATGCCGTCTTTCATTTAACTCTTCAATTGATAATCAATAGGTTAATGAGGGGGAAGGTTGATTAGATGGCTAAAAAAGTCATAATGCTTGCTCCACCCTTGAAGTGGTAGGCCTCTTAGCATAAGTTTTGGTAGGGTAAACTCGCATTAACAAAATATGAATGAGTTTTTGCTTTAACGCATAATGGGGCATTTCCAAGTTAGAGGCTGCTCCAAAAAGCTCTAATCGAAGAGAGAACTTTCTCGTAAACCAGCCAGTGCAGATGCGGCTGCGAGCTTCCAAAACATGGATGTTTTGGCAGAGCCCACATGGAAGTGTTCACGGCGTCTCGCTGAAGTATCTGCACATTCCCTCGCCGGGCAGGCGGTAAACATCAATGAAGGTACGACCTTCAAGCTCACACTCCAATAACAACGAACGAAAAAAGAAAATGTAATCAGCCTTCATTCGAAGGCTAGCAAGCTTTGGTGCATAAACGTGTTACCAACAAAACTTCAATCGAAGAGATAGAGAAACGGGTGTAAGTGAGCTCGAGGACTTCGATTTCAAGGCGAGGTTTCACATAGTGAAACTCTTCGAGCGAGAGATAAGGATATCGAACTGGCTGTTAAACAGGGAGGTTGTTTGAAATCGCAGAGCGCCCAAGGATGACTCTTTTGAAATCAAGAGCCAGCGTACCGAGAGATTACTTACACATGCGCCCCTGCAGGTGATAGATAACAATGAAAGTACGACTTTCAAACACACCACTCAATACCAACTCAGCCAGAAGCTGAAGCTGAAGCGGGGTTTTGGGTTAAAGCATCAAGCTGAAAACTTTGCAGGTCAAATTCGATGATTTCGCAATTACCCGGCAGTAACTGACGATTGGACCAAGCTTGCTCTCCGGCGAAGAGATTTTGAATGACTCGTAACCATTCTCCATGGCCGATGACTACAAGGGTTTCTACATCTATGCAAGATAACCCCTGCAAGAAGTGCTGCACCCTACTCAATACTTCGGAAGCAGATTCCGCCCCGTCAATCTCCATCTCATTGCCAACGAAACGTCGTTCGTAAGCTCCCCATAAATCCTGAGACTCACTATTATCTTGTCCCTGTAACTCACCAAAACATCGTTCACGCAATAAGGGGGACGATTCGATGGGTAAATTTAAGCTATGGTTGGCTAGAGTCGCCGTCGCCATGGCACGCCCCAGATCACTTGTGACTATTAAACCGGGCTGATGAGGGGCTAATTGAGCTCCTAAGCGTCGCGCCTGAGACTCACCTTCGGCAGTTAAGCCACTATCCAGGTGGCCTTGCAGTTTCCCCAGTTTATTCCATTGGGTTTCGCCATGACGACAAAAAAGCAATTTCATTCTTAAAAAATTAAATCCCGAAAATGACGAATAAACATGAATATAAATGTTAATTTTAACATCGACAAAGCCCATATAATATGGGGGAATTCACAGTGTTTGCGGCTTTCACAGGAATTTCAAACCATCAATTAACGCCATTTGTATCTGTGCAATCATGCCAAATTTACTTGCTATACTTAGACACATCTACCTAAGGCAATGGCAGGACAATAATGAGAAGTTTGCGAACCCAGCATCTTACATTGTTATTTCTATTGCTATTTTCACCCCAATTTCTTCCCTATACCCACGCCGATGAATATATTTTCGCCTCCATTGAGTTTGACCCCTTTGGCTATGTTGAGGATGGAGCGATAAAAGGCATAATCCCGGACATTGCAAGGGCTATAGCCGATGAGGCGAATATACAGATTGAGATTAAATTATTGCCCTATTCCCGCGTGGTTAATTACACTAAAAATGGCGATGCTGACCTAGCTATATTCAGCAGAAATTCAGATAATGATGCTGAAGTTGACTACATATCTCTGTTATTCGAACAAAATGTCATTCTGTTAACAAAGAAAGGAAACCCACTCCTAAGCCATAAAGAGATCTACGACCCGGGGAAAATACAGACCATAGGTTACCTCAGAGGCACCAATTTTTGTCCCCAAATACTACAGGATGACAGATTATCAACCTACGAGATAAAGGACTTTAGCCAAGGTCTAAAAATGCTCAACTCCAATAGGATCAGTGCGTTTTTGACAATTGATAGCACGGCTCTGTATGAAAGCAAAAAGCTAGGGTTACAAGATTCATTCGAATTCCCGGGTTTTAGCATCAGAACGCTGGATGCCTGGCTGCAAATGCCCAAGAGTAGTGCTATCGATAAAACGTTTCCAATAGATGCAATTCGTTCTGCGGCTAATAAACTCAAGACAGAAGACAAGATTGAAGCGATTTTAAAAAAGCATTTGCAAACTCAACAGATTCAATCGCATCAGCAGTAATTTCAACCGCTATAAGTATCGAGCTAAAACGAATTTTGATATCAAGGTTACAGGTTATTTAGCCACCGGCTGTTTTTGAATTTTGGTATAAGCATAAGTTACGAAACTCCTTAGGTGTCAGGCCGCTGTGTTTTTTAAAAAATTTAGTCAGATTGGTCGGTTCACTGAAACCTAGTTTCTGTGCAATTGATGCTATGGGATCCTGACTATAGGCCAACAACCTTTTAGACTCTAAAATCGCATAAGAGTTAATCAAGTCTTTGCCGGTTTTGCCGGTATTCTCTTTTGCAATTTGATTCAACTTTTTTGTCGTAATTCCCATCATGCTTGCATATTTTTCAACAGTACGGGTATAGACAAAGTGAGCCTTAATCAGCTTGTGAAATTTACAATAGTCTGACGAATAGTGAGAGTGACTATTTGATTTTAAAGATGATTGATGCTGACGTACCAATGTTTTTAATATAATCGCTCTCAAAGAGTTACGAATGACCTCTTCGGACAATTGACTATCCAGCTGAGTGTACTCCAACCATAGCTGCTCAAAGAAGAAGCTACAGGTTTCTTCTCTTTCATGTGTGAAGTTAATATCTTCAAAAGCCGATCTTATTCGGCTTTTATATGGGTCATCAGTACCATAAAATAGGATGTTATCGCAAAATGGAATGACGTAACCTCTTATACTCGGATTATAGTCAAACCTATGAGCCTGATATTTGGAGATAAATAGTATGGTTCCGGGTTTTAGGTGACACACTTGATGGTCGACATAATGCCTTCCACTTCCATGTGTAATATAGATAATGGCATTAAAAAACAGGCGATGGGGATCGGTGAACAAGCCTCTTTCGTAATTGTCGTAAAACTCCTGCATTGTATGCATGGCGAAGTCAAAATCAGCCTTCGATCTTGGAAACTCGACACCGAATATCATATCGTCACTCATTACATTCCCATTTAAAACTGATCTCATATACTCGATGCGAATCGCTCAATGCTAGTTCTCCAAATACGCTATTTCGTTTGCTCTTCAAACTTTGTCGCCCACTCTTTATAATTAATACTCTCCTTAATCGGCAAGCTTGACTCTTTATTGTTATCAGAATAAGTAATGACAAAAAGTGGTGCATTACCCGTTTGCAATTTATTTAAAAAATTGACCCTGGCAGCAAGATGAACACACACTATCATCGCTGACACAATGTAAAACATGAATAGTAACTTCTTCCTCATTTAGATACCTCATTGCTCTTTACTGCCACATCAGCCATTTGATTAGCTTCCATTATTTCTCTTTTGGCTCTTTGTTTATTTAATATGGACTTAAACCATTGCCTATTGAAGCGAATAAAATCTGTCATTGGATTCATCGGACAAAGGGTTCTACACCATGGCCGTTTGACAACCAGTGACGTTACGATAGCAAGCACGGTTAGTACAAAGAGGTAAATTGAACCTATCATGCCAAACATGATGCCGAAAGGCTCATATGAAAATGATGCCGGATTACGAAAATACAAGCCTAAACATAAAGTTGTCAGCAGAAGTCCCCTTGGGAACCATTCAAAGAAGAAGTTTGTGAGGCTTGTGGTCTTAGCATTACCCAGCTTAGCCAGGCACTCCTGTGTAGCCCCAAAAGGACAAAGACTAGTGCAGTAAACATTTCTATTACTCACGATAATATATAAGATCACCAGTGAGAGTAAAATTAACGAAGTATAGTTGCCCAGGCCACTAAACCATGCCCCGGAAATAAGGATCCCCATAGTCGATGATGAAAATAAGCTAGAGGAGTAAAAGCCAAATACACACATAGAGCTGAGCAGTATCGCCCAGTTAAACATACTCTTTTTGCGATGACGTGTTTTGTTCACTAAAATAGCCATCGTAAACATCGCAATAGCCATCAGATCCAGCCAGCGAAAATGAGAGACGGGCTCTTCATTCTCTAACATACTGAAGCCGAATACTTGAACTCTAACCGAATCAGCTGCCTGCTTTATGGCATCAGTTAATGCATTGGTGGAAACCGTCGCCCCACTAACACCGTCAATTTCGAGGCTGACCTTAATATTTTCCCCAAGTATCTTCTCCATCAGATTTGATTGGAGGACCTTGTCCAGATAGGAACTGGTATCTTTAGATGATAAGACAGCGACTCGCTGAATATCGCCCTGTGATGAAACAGTAACTGCAACCTCTGTGATCCCGCCATAACCTATACCGCTACCCAAACCAATGAATTCAACCGGGCTTAATTCGTTAGCTGACGTCCCTTGATATAAACGGGGATGGATCTGCGTTAACAGCTCTCCATTAATCAACAACTGATCCACCATATCGCTCTGGTTATCGGAAATTCGGATACTTCCGCAATACCATGCCAGTAGCAATAAGCTCACTGACACTAAACTGGCAACTTTTTTCCAAAAATCGATGCGTTTCTTGCTATACATAAAACCTCTCAAAGCCCTGATATAAAACTCAGGGCTCCGGTTAACGATGTGGTGACCACAATCCTGACACTGGGGATATTGCGCTATGGATGGTTCGGCTTTAACAGAACCAGCACTTTAAGTATTGCCGCGCCACCAATCACTAATAGTGTTCCGACAAATCCTAAAACGTACCATCCGGCGTTGCCTTCATTTTCACCCAGCAGTGTGAACGCGCCGGCTATGGTCAAGATAAAACTTAACCACCAGAAACCCACGACAGACCACTTCCACCAATTCATTCCTAATTGAGATTCTTTGGCCCATTGGTTTGCACCCGTAAATACCAATACCTGAATTGCACCTAATACCATCCAAAACAGTGGATCCAATAACGTTGATTGCGGAAACATTAGAAACCCTCCCAGTTGCCGTCATATTCCCAAGTCTTCTCGACTTTCAGATACTCTTCACTTCGCATCCACTCCGGGGGCTGATGGTAACTGGCAAAGTTGCCGCCACTCCATTCAGGGTGAAAAGACTCAGCATCCGGGTAATAGAAGAAGTTATGCTGCATCGCCAACAATGCATTACGTGTAACACCGGTAGGATCTCTGGGTTCAGCTTGCTTAACTAATGCATGTATCCAGTTATTTTTTCGGGTATAAGGACATACAGCGATACAGACTCGACAGCCTAGACCACTCGGGGTCGGACCTTGATTCCAGAATCTCCAACAACCATCTTGGTTAAATGCGTACTTGCGTACTCCACGGACCACATCATCGGGTTTATCAGCTTTACTGATGGAGCCGCTCGGACATGCATCTGCGCAAATTTTGCAACTTTCACAGAAGTGTTTCATATTCAGATCTATCGGTTTATCGTGTTCCAGATCTAAGTTAGTGATCACAGCCGCGAGACGAATGTTGGGCCCCACTTCAGGTGTCATCAGGATCCCATTGCGTGTCGATTCACCCAGACCTGCAAGCATGGCCAAGGGGGGCATAATCACTTCATAACTGTTACCGGGGAACTGCGGGCGAGCGGCATAACCTAACTCACCTAAATAGGCGGCCATTAATCCCGATGCCATCTTGGCTCGATAATAGGCGTCATAAGATGTTGAGTAACCCACCGCGGCATACATAGGATCCCAGTTCATCGGCACGCCAAACACTATGATATTCTTCCAGTGTTTTGGGATCTCGTCTCCCCATTCAGGCATGCCACGCATCATATTTTTAAATATGAAATTACTATCAAGCTTAGTGATACCAACCATACTCATACCGAACTTGAATGCCATCTGTTTAATCAACTTAGAAGCATGCTTAGGCGATTTAAATTCCTTTGGCTCTCTCTGCACCCACTTAAAGTCATCGACATCAGGGTGCTCTGTGGGCTCAGGTGGAAAATCCGCGTGTAAGCCTTTGCTGTATGCGCCTGAATAGGCCCAGGCAAGAGCGAATCTGTCGCGATGCTTTTCAATGTTATTGTCATGTTTTACTTTTTCACTAAATGACAGCAGCATCTCTTCCCAACGCTTCGGGTATTTTGCGTAGTATTCTCTCACCCTGAGATCTGGAATTTGAGTCCAGTCTTCACTTGGCACCCACCCCCCTTTAATCGACTTAACCAGACTAAATGCACGATTAAACAGGTAGTCGCCCCACTCTGGTCGCTCAATTTGCCCCACCACCTCCATTGTTGGCGGAAAATCCACCTCGAATGCCTCTCGATTAAAGTACATATCCTTGCCGGCTTCCGTTCTTCCCCAACCAATATTGGCATCGGGATCCCGACCAAGAACGAATCCCGCACCGGCACCGGCCCCTACCGTGGCGGTTGCCGCGGCAATACCACCCAACTTAAGGAAATTTCGGCGCGAACTATTGGTTGCCTCATCTCCGATCTGTGCATCATCTTTCATTGCTTACCTCTGACTATTACAACTTTATTTACTATTTTTATTGAATATCCACGATAACGATGGCTTCTTGTTTTCTAATTTCATCCATTTGACTGCGGTAAGTGGCTTTAAAATGAGTTGATATTTTAGATAACTGTGACATAGCTACTTCGGCTTGTGCCCATCGCTGTGTGTGAAAATTTGCGAGAAAGAGATATTCCAGAGACCATGCATCATGAGGATCGAGTTCAAGCAAAACCTTAAGATCAATCAGTAAAGGTTCCCATTGGCCATCGGCAGCGAGCGCCTGAGCGCGAATCGCTAAAATATCAATATCTTCGGGTCTGGCCTCTAAGTATTCAGAGAGCGCCAAAATAGCCTCAGGATCATGTTGACTTTGATGTGCCCAAATACCGCGTAAACGGTTCAGTTCAATAGTTTCTATTTGGTGAACCCTGGCGCGATCTAACCAAACCTTCGCCCGCTCAAGTTGCTTGAGTGCCAGGAAACTGCTTATGGCAGTGACATAGCAGGCGGTTACTGTGGGGTCTATTTTGTATACCTGAATACAAGAATCGATGGCCTGTTCGAACTCACTTGCCTGATAATGACAACCCGCTAGATTTTGGAAACCACCAACAAAATCAGGCGCTAATTGGGTACATTCTGTAAAACATTTAACCGCTTGCTCTGTATCACCTTGTGTTAGTCGAATATAGCCAAGATGAAAATGTCCCAAATAATTTTTTGGACTATTGCTGATGGCGTTATAGAAGGCTATTTCGGCTTGCTCACTCTCGCCTAAATGTTGAAGAATTATCCCGCGCTTAATATCAAATTCAGCAGTATCAATGACACCCTTATTATTAATAACCAGACTTAAGGCAAGTTGATAAAGTTTGGTTGAGATAAGCGCGTTAAATAAGGAGTTTATCTCGGTTTCTGTAAAATTTTGCACCTTAAACACATCATTAAGTACAGCACTGAAGGCTTCATGCTCAATCCAATCGATGAATTGAGGAGTGTTGATTGTATTTACATTACCAAACTGATTATTAAGAAAGACGACTTTACCATTTAGTAGTTCAACAATTGATTCAATGTATTCAAACTCATGGGTTCTATCTTGTAAATATTTAAGTAATTCTAACCATTTATGTTCTATCACTCATCCGCCTTTGCCACAGAATGAAATTTATAGCTAATATAATAATCATTGTTACAGCGGGCAAAAGGTTCAATTATGTCAAAAAATGGTAGAAACACGCCAAATCACACAAATATGAAATAGAGATTCATATTTGGAAAATAGAGAAGCCGATCACATAGTCAATAGACAGCATCGACTTGAAAACTTTAATACCCATTGAATATAAGTCACTTAGACAAATCTCAAGGTGTATTCTGTCTCTTTTAAAATCAGCGCGATAAGGATCACATTTTATCATCCCCTTCATTAAAAAGGACCAAAACAACCATTTTCAGACACATTCCACCCTTTTTACGGACAATGAAAACCATTAGCCTTTCACTATATTTATCTATCTTCTTAATAGACAATTTAATAATTTATAAAACAAGTTGGAAAAATGAAAACCGAAGACCTTGCCTTATTCAATGCAGTAGCTGAATTTTCTAGTCTAACCGGTGCCGCAAGGATGCTGAATATCCCGGTATCTAAGGTATGTCGACATATCGCACAGCTGGAACAGCATCTTGGTACACGTTTATTTGAGCGTACCACGCGCAGTCTGTCCCTCACCGATGCCGGAATAGAGCTAATACACAGAAGTAAAAAAATTCTTAAAGAAGTTGAAGCACTCGAATTAAGCATAGGTAAATTGCAAGGGAATACATCGGGTACAGTAACCATTGCTGCCCCGCTGGACTTTATCAACTTGACGTGCAATGAGATGCTTAATCAATTTCACCTTGAATATCCGGGGTTGCAGTTAAAATTTATCTCCTATCAAAGCAGACTAAATCCAATGGATATTCAGGCAGATTTAATATTCTTTGTCTCTCATGGCAATCCACCGGACAGCTCTATGGTGGGACATAAATTATCGACTATGAAACGTCTCTTCGTTGCAAGCCCGGAATTTATAGAAAAAAACCCCGAATTGACTCACCCCAGACAACTCGATCAATACCCATGTTTACTTTCAGCGAAGGGAATTCAACCGGGGCATGTTTGGTTATGGACGGATGAGAATAATTCAAACTGTATTAATGTAGATGGCCCTCTCGAGTCAGAAAGTAATGAGTTATGTATTTCAGCAGCCATGAGTGGACAAGGAATCGCCTGGGTACCAAGACAGATGTGTGCCACACAAATTGAATCCGGAAAACTAAAACTATTATTCGATGGTCAATATGGAACCGATATATATATGTGGTCACTGTTCTCCAGTCGAGAATATTTACCTCACAGAGTAAAAGTTGTACTCGATTTTTTTAAACGAGAAATTAATATCTTACTCAGAACGGATAATTAATCCTTTTTCTCATAATTCTACTTTTGCAATAAATAGAATACTTTTTCCCAAACAAACAAATACTACCATTTAGGTATGAGATGTAAGATCAATTTGCAATTTAAGGTTAATTGATACTTATAAGGGTGAAAATGAAAGAACAAGAAGAAAAAGGTGAGCAAGTAATAAATCAACACAGGCGGCAACTTCTTAAATTGAGCGCGGGTACCTTAGCCGGTGTCAGCGCAGCTGCGGGAGCCGGAAGCTGGATCAAACATAGAGTTGAGGGCGTGGAACAAGATGGCTATCCAGTTGAAATATCTCCGTCTTTTAAACGTAAAGATCAACGTGACGTCTTGTTAACTTTTGCGGGTAGTAAAGCACTCGGAGAAAAACACCCAGAACGCAATTTGAGCTTGAGCAACGACTCCGAAGGCCCATTAAAATCTGGTGAGAAATCATTCAATTTCCAGCATGGTATTTACCAATTTGCCACGGCTCATACACGAGCAGATAATGATAAAGTTGGCTATACCCAGCTCGATTATGCCCTTGAACAAGCTTGCTGGCATGGGATGAATATCTTAGCTCCGCTGGAGTCTATGGGGGTTCCTAATCAAGGGACATTCGGTTGGGATCAATCTGAAGTTGCAAAAGAGAAATACCCGTTCAAAGACTCGGTTGAGATATTAAGCGCAATAAAAACTGCCGCAAAGACATTCGGTGCGGTGAGAGTAGGAATTTGTCGACGCGATAAACGCTGGGACTATGATCCCTTGTATGATCTTACACAAGAAAAGACGCTGACCTGGGAAGAAGATTTTCCCTTCGAACCCAAAAGTGTGATCGTTATGCTTACCGATATGGATTACGATGCAATGGCAACGGCACCTATGATCCCGGCATCAGCAACAGCCGCCATGGGATATACCCATAACACTATTCAAGGTGGTGGAATGGCGAAGTTCTTAAGAGAGCTAGGCTATATGGCCGTCGGTTCGGGTAATGATCTCGGCAGCTCGGTCTCATATGCAATTGCTGCCGGACTGGGTGAAGGCGCACGAAATGGCGCCCTTATCGCACCCAACCTTGGACCAAGAGTGCGAATTTCGAAAGTTTATACCAACCTTGAACTCGACGATGCAGCCTATGATAAACCCCGGGATTTCGGCATTTTAACTTTTTGTGAAAATTGCAAAAGATGCGCCGAATCTTGTCCGGGAAATGCCATTAGCATGGATGACAAGCCTTCAATGAGTTCGACTTTTGCCGGCCATGATGACCCAGACTACAATTGGCAAGGTCAACCGGGCATGCGTAAATTCCATAACGACTCAAAGAAATGCTTCAAATTCTGGTGTGAAAATGGCGGTGATTGCGGAGCGTGCATCGCCTCATGCCCATGGAATAAACCTGATTTCTGGCACCATAGGTTAATCGATGCTTCAAATACCTTCACAGCAGGTCCTGTCCACACCATGATGAAACAAGCCGACATTCTTTTTGGATATGGCAATACCAATGACGAAAAGGCTGTTGAAAAATTCTGGCGTAGTGGTTTTAGTGGCGATTTTACTTAGAGGAGATGTTAGATGATAGGATTGATGTGGTATCTATTAGGCATGTTAACTACCGGAGCATTATGGGGTTACGTGTACCTTCAACGTCATTATAAGTTAAACTGGAAAGCAAATTTAGGCATTGTTTCTGCGTTTGCATTTGCATGGATCTGTATCGGCTGGTCCTGGGGTTCTTTTGCCGAAGGAGAACCTCAGTCGGGCGCCATGGGTATGCTCAATTTCGGTCTGCCCGCGATGATCTTAGCCGTTATGACCTGGCGGAAGTTTATTCAGCCAGCGCGTAAATAAACGACTTATACCGATTGTATTATATGCTAATAGGCTCTCAGAACATTCCTGAGAGCCTATTTTACACAACAGGAACATCTTCCACTATCATCTACCAGGACAAAGTTAAGTTAGTTTAACGTCCGTGGTTTCACGACACGTCCATAAATGATATTTAGCATTCACCTTATCATGTAACAGCTAAACTTTATAACAGAACCACGCCTACAAAAATACAGTTTATCTATATTACATCTTATTAGCCCAGCATCAGAGTTATTACCCTGCATTAATAAAATAAGCCTTTTAAAACCCACTCAACAATTAAACCTTCAACACACCTTATCTTTTACACTCAAACTACCCTCGCCCTCAACAATATACATTAATACATTCTTATTTTTTATAGAAATGAGTTTATCAAAAAATAGAATAACCAATCCAACAAATATAAACCGCAGTTCTCAACTATAAAAACAACGTGACAAGCCTCAAAGAAAACAGCGAAAAAACTGACAACAATCAAAGCAAACAAAATCAAAACTGACAAACAAACCCAAACCAGTCTCAGTTCAAACCTTATATTCAATTATGGTTAATTGACTGGAAACATATTGAGGCGTATCGTTACTTTAAATTAACCAAACGACAATACTATAGGTTCATCACACCCAGGAATAGCAACAAGAACTGATATCGTAGACAAATTAAATAAACCGAACTGATTAGCGCAACTTTCAAAGATTGCGTGACGACTTCTTATAACTAAAAAAATATAAAATAACAAATTAAACAAAATAATGGAGATTTAAATTGAGTACACTAAAAACTAAACTAGTATATCTTGCGGGCGTTACTGGCCTCCTTTTAAATACATGTTCCGCTGTTGCAGCGACTTCAGGCTCACACTACCCAATGGGAGGCGAAGGTGTAGTTGCGGGTACACCACCACCACCTGGCATGCATTATCGCATGTACAACACCTGGTATAATGCCGACACCATCAATGATAATCAGGGTGATGATTCTGGTTTAGACGTTAACCTGGATGTATTTTCGCAAGTTCACAGAATCGTACACGTAACTGAAAAGAAACTTTTTGGCGCAAATTGGGCCTATAATGTTTTGGTTCCTATGGTCAAAACTGATATTTCGATCGCTCCTATAGGTGTAGATGACTCCAGCTCCTTCTCTGTTGGCGATCTGATATTAGAACCATTGGCACTATTTTGGTATCGTGAAAACTATGAGGCAGCCCTTGGCCTGGCAGTGATCGCCCCGACCGGTGATTATGACTCAACAGATGCAGCATCTCCTGGCAAGGGCTATTGGTCAGGAATGATGACTCTTGGCGGTACTTACTATTTAGACTCGGATAAATCCTGGTCTGTCAGCGCCCTAACCCGCACCATAATCAATGGAGAACAAGATGAAACTGATGTTCGTCCAGGTTCTGAATTTACGATTGAAGGCGGTATCGGCAAACAATTTATGCTCGATCATACCTGGCTTGTCCGTCCCGGTATCAGTTATTGTGCAACATGGCAGATAAGTGACGACAGCCAGGATGGTCATGGCACTCGAGCCGACGAAAGAAAGGAGGGGTATGGTATTGGTGGCGAACTCAACGTGCTCTATTTACCTTGGTTGCTACAAGGCAACATTCGCTACACCAATGAGTTTGGAGCAAAGAACATGACAGAAGGCTCATCGGTGACTTTTACCCTGACAAAATCATTCTGATTCAAAAAATCTCTTGGCAACGGCAACACCGTTGCCATCAATAATCCGCATATAGGCAACGCTATTACCGCTTGATAACTGATTTATTAAAAATCGAGATTTAGAGCGTGTTACGCTCGACAAGAATCAAGTCTTAGAGCCAAGTCTATAACCTGTCGATTAGGCTAGTTAACTCTCTTATCTATACTCAAGCGAAATTCTTTTGGTGATGACCCTGTATGACATTTAAAAAACTTTGTCATGTTTGTGGGCTCATCGAAACCAGTCTTATAACAGATCTCTTTGATACTAAAGTCACAGTGTACTAACAATCGTTTTATCTCCAAGACTAACCGTTGGTCGATAAATTGTCTCACTGTCATCCCGGTAAACTCTTTGCAAACTGAATTTAGTTTTCGATAACTCACATTTAACTCTTCACAATAAAAATGTGACGTTCGAGACTCAAAGATCTTTTCATCGATCATTTTCTGGAGTTTTAAGAACAATGCATGTCCCTGATGGTTGGTCAGGAACACATTACTCTTCGTTTGTATGCGTTCAACGAAATGAAGTAATACTCCAAGCAGACCACGGATGATCTCTTCCTGACAGATGTCATCAGGTCTACTGTATTCATGATACATTATCTCAAACAATGAAATAGCATCTTTCCTGGCATTGTCTTCCGTCGTTATTACCAACTGTGGAGAATTCAGAGCATAATTAAACATTTTGTAATAGATTTTATCACTCAAACCTTTGACGTTTTTATTAATAAAATCCTCGGTAAAATAGATCACATAACCTTGTGCATCTGAATTTTTTTCGAAGGCATGTAACTGGCCTTTACAGATAAAAAACAGAGAAGCTCCTTCATATTCAAAATCTGTAAAATCAATGCTGTGGGTCCCTTTCCCGCCGGTGAAAAATACAATAGCAAAAAAAGTTAGCCTGTGGGGAGTATAGGGTTGTACATTATACTGGCGTTCTTTTTCAAAAAAGTCAGATATCGTAGTGACGACAAACTCTCCCTGACTAAAACAATTAATAAAATCTACATTAACTATTTCAGCTTTCATAAGCCCCTCATATCTTTATAGAATTAGCGACTAATCTGAACGACTGAATAAAATAAGTCTGTAGCAAACTATCGTCAACAGGCGAGTCATGACAATACACTAATCCTTAACCAATAAGGTTGAGGAGGCAATAATTGTCGAGATGCCGACTTCTGGATGAATAGATTAATGTTAACACTATTGGTAAACCGATGTTAATTTAAGATCACATAAAAAAATATATATAACCGTAATTTACGACATAAGGCAGTGAAACCTGAATCAATTAACATGGGCCTTATAGAATGACTAATTTGTCAGATTAGGTTAATCCACCAATTCAAGAGGAGGATAAATGAGGACTAAGATGCATCCGATACCTTTGATATCCAACCGGAGAGTGATGTTACAGCACATCGAGTAAGGCGCCCTCTTCCAGTAGATACTCCTTGTCTACCAATTGAGTGCGAATGTCGGCATCATGACATACCAGAATCATGGGTAGCGACAGCTCTTTTAAAATACTAATTAACCGCTTAGTGTTTTCGGGGTCTAAATCGTTACTTGGCTCATCCAATATCAAGACTTCTGGTTTCATCGCAAGGACACTCGCCAGTGCCACAATTCTTTTCTGACCACCCGATAATTGATAAGTAATTTTATTCTCAAGGTGGCTCACATTAAGCTGCTTAAGTATATTTCTCGCTCTAACGATAGCCTCCGTTCGTGTTAGCCCCTGATTCAGCGGCCCAAAGCAGACATCTTCAATCACGGTCGGACAAAACAGTTGGTCGTCCGGATCCTGAAAAACCAAACCAATTCGTGTTCTGAAGCGACCGAAATCAGCTTCCGTACGACAGGGGTGGCCAAACAAGCACACCTCTCCGGAAACACTCTTTCTCAGTCCCATAATAAGGGAAAGTAAGGTACTTTTACCGCTTCCATTTTTACCTGAGATAGCAACACTCTGACCAGCATACAGTTCAAAATTAAGCTTATCGGCAGTTACACCTGCGTCCACATATTCAAAACTGAGGCCCTTTAGCTCAATTAATGGGGTCGATAATGACATAGATACCTTCTCTTATGTTATAGGAACGGGGAACATAAATGTGCCAAAAGAGGTGCAAAAAATTAAACAGACCAGTGACAGGTATGCGACAAAGTGGGCGTACTCACGAGCAGTTACCAGCCTCTTTTCATGGGATAGGAAATGACCACGAAACCCTCTGCACTTCATCGCTTGCGAAATTCTGTCGGCTCGATCGAAGGATCGCACCAGCAGCATTCCGAACAGGAAGCCATAGGAACGCCAGGTATGCATGGTATTTTTTGCCTTAAAACCACGGGCCTTCATTGCCTGCCTTAATCGGTGAAACTCCAGAAATAGAACCTCTATATATCGAACCGTGAATTGCATCAATAGAGCGAAACGTCTCGATACTCCTAACTCCACCAATGCTTTTCCCAAGGTGAGCGCATCGATTCCAGCACTGAGTGACATTACCGCTAATAGCACAATGTTGGCTTTTAACAGGATCATCATCGCCATCAAAATACCGGGCTTAGTCGCCGAAAAACTTAACAGACTAAAGACCGGCTCTCCAGACACGCTAAAGGGAATTAAGGCTACGGTGAACAGAATCAAGCAGTCCATCGCCAACAGTCGTTTAACCGTTTGCCTTACAGTCAATCCACTGCGAAACCATAGGTAGATATCCAAGGAGACAAATAGCCATAAGGTTAGCCAGCTCGTAGACAAGACTGTTGCGAGTGCTATAGACACGATAAGTAATAGCCTGAATTTAACAGGGAGCGGTATCGACTTTTCACCTGTTATTTTAGGTGCTAACAGAGCATCAATCATCCGCGCCGTGCTCTCATTAACGACCAGAGTCCGAACAGCCCAAAGATATAACCCATTCCCCCTAAAACATCGTGCCAACGGATATTTGCTTCATATTGATCCAGTTGGTTTCGCAGAGGTTGAATCGCTTTTTTCATGGCGGCCTCATACAACACCTCACAACTGTCACTATTCTTATCAGCTAGCTCTATTTCCGGCTTTCGTAGTCTCGATTCAGTCGACTCAGAACCCGATAAAACAAATTCAGGAAATTCGCTACCAGCAATAGCAAATGTTGCAACATGCCCTTGGCCGGCATTCGCGCTTACCTGGTAATCTCTGGCCTCCAGATTGTGAAATATGAACTCCCCCACTTCGTTGGCATCTGTGCTTGCCACAAGATGTTTATCCACCAGCAAATCAACTTTAGCCCCCTTGGCCCGCTCTCCTCCACCAAAGTAGACTTCACCGGCCAGGTTTGTGCCGTCTACCCAGGCAAATACCTTAGTGCGATGCGCCTGCGCCGTATTTGTCAGGCACAATGAGATGAGTATGGCTAGGCAAATAAATTTAGGCATTGGACTGGACTCCATTAAGAACTTCTGGCTTGACCTTACTGATCAGTACGATAATAAATCCGGAGATCACGCCTTCCAGTACAGACAGGGGGAGATTGCCCCAGAAAACGACTCTTGCCGTCGAACTGAAGGCCTCCCCGGAAAGATACAGAGATAACGACACCATGATCCCCGTTAGCAATACCGCGCCACTTCCTGCTAGAAAGCCTAATATCCGCGCTGGAATACGATGTCTCAGGGGTCTTAGCAGCGCGCCAACCATAACCGCCGGCAAAGCAATATTCAGGCAATTCACTCCCAATACTACAACCCCTCCAAACCCGAAGAAGATTGCCTGTAATACCAGAGCTATTAACATGACAGGAAAAGCCAACCAACCTAATATCAGCCCGATTAAACCATTAAAGATAAGGTGCACACTCGAAGGGCCTAATGGCACATGGATAAGTGAAGCCACAAAAAAACATGCCGATAACACTGCCGCAAAGGGAATTTTGTCATCATCGAGTTTTCTTAATCCCAGTACAGTGCCAGCTAAGGTCATGGCGATTCCGGCCATCAATACCGGTGTACCTAATACTCCGTCTGCAATATGCATCTTGTCTCCTTAATTCATATCCCGGACTTGCAGCCAGATCACGCCTGCCTGCTCATGCTGATATTGCTTACCTTCAAGAGTGAATGACATCTCATCCGGCACAAGAGCCGCGATCCCCCACCAGCCTTCACGGGGTAAGACAACAGAAAACTCTCCCGCAGAATTGGTACGAACTTCTAAAGATGCCCAGGCATCGGAAGGTAAAACCACACCCGAGTCGTTGTAATATTCAACCTCTACGGAGACATTTGCCGCCGGCCGACCGTCAGCCAACACCCGCCCCGTAAATAGACTGTTGGTCCACAATGCAAACGGTCGTGTCAGTGGAATAATCTCAACTGGTGTGCCAATGGTTGGCTGCCACTGCCCAAGTGCAGCGAAGGCGTCAATGACAACTTTGGCATATTGGGTTATCACTACCTCCTCGGTAGGATCCAGGTAAGGTGCTTGATTGGTATAGAAGGTATAGGTTCCGGGGCGGCGCAGGTTCACATCCAATCCCCAACTCGTTTTGCTCCCTTGATTTACGGCTTTGAGCTCGTCAGTTAGCTCCACACGAGTATCATTTATCATATAACCAGCAGATACAGGGCGTGCAATGGACATAGTGGGTCCAAGGGTAGACGGATGAGTAAAATGAATGGGAAAGTGGAGCCGGCGAGAGTCCCCTGCATCAATCACTTGAGTTTTTGGAAAAAATGCCAGGAAATGCGCAGCCACCTGGCACGAATATAGCCAAAGGGCGATAAAAATGAAGCTCACAGACACTATTGATTTCATCAATGATAACCATCTAGTTAACCTAAAAAAGATCTGAAATCTAACGTGAACATTCATTGACTGAATATTAACTGCCGACTGAGTGCTCCCGCCCAGATTCCAGTGTTGTCATTAAGGCGGGTTTCCTGACTTCTGGATCGTCGCTTGCTGCACCTTCCCAGCTATGGCCAGTGGTTATGCAGTTCACTTCTCAGTTACAGTTGCGGGTACAGTCCGACATTTTCATTCGGTTCCCCTAATACCAGGTTAGCCAGATAACCTCAGTTTCACAGAGTGAAAAATGGTTATTTGACAATGGTATAAGCCTTACGGCTCCTTAATGAAATTATTTTATGGGATTTGGCAGTTGCCATCACTGTGAGTTTTCACAGTAAATTCTACGCCAAGGGTAAAGTGAGAGTTATATCACTGGCCTGAGTCACAACATCATAGGGCAGAGGTATGGGAACAGGTATATCAAGACTGCACAGACCGAGCCACTCTCACAAGAGAGGCGTCGTCAGACAAAGCTGAGTGTTCGCAAAAAAACAGTATTAATACTAAGCAGTGACCTCGACTCTCCTACAAAAGAGGGCCACTAAGATACTTTCGATAAGTTCAGATAAGGTAGTTAGTATTAGCAAGCTTGATAAGGTGGGCCATATTTCTGGCCGCAAGGGTCTCTTTTAGCACATCGATATGATAGTCGATACCACGCTCAGTAAGATGGCATGAATCGGCTATCTCAGACCTGCTATAGCCATTTGACAGCAATGAAAGAATATTTCTGGATACGGGTTTCACGATGTTAAAATCCACTAAAGGGTTGATCTCTTTTCCATGGACACTCGCAATTTTCATATGCAGATATTCTAGCTCCTCAACCATGACTGAGCTGCCATTTACGAGCTCATCTTTTATCATGTCACTGTCGATGAGTAGTGAAAATCTACCGATCATTTCTGATGAGAAGGGACAGGGTACCGTAAAGGTAAGTCTATGCTGATAACCAAACTTCATCATATCGATAAGCGGCGAAGGCTTACCTTTTATATCCCTGTCATACTGCCAAAGGTGTAAGTCATTCTCTAATACCTGTTCAAAGTTTCTGTCTTTGACTATCCAGCGATTCCCCCAACAGCGCCAGTAACTCAACGCATTGGCGGAGCTTGCATAGATATGCTTTCTGCCGGCGACTTTTTGATGAATTATTGTTTTAGAGCTGTAATGAGAAAATCGAGGTTTATGGTCAACCAAATCGATACAATAGGCGATATCTGATATTTGATATTTCTTACAAAAAAGCGTTAGCCTGTCGGCTATATCTTCCCGGCAGTGATCATCAAGTTTATTCAAGAGTTATCTCCTTAGAATTGCCCGTAGCATAAGTCAGAATGTAAAAGTTATGTCCCGGGCGGTGTTGCCAAACATATCGAGAGTAACCCGTTAGTGTCACAAGATAGTCAAAAGCTCACGCTAGTTTGTTTTAACCTTATTAACCCTACTCGATCATACCTCAGTTAAACAGATGTGAACTCTAGTAAAGCAGTTATTAATAATATAAGGCACTCGTGTTAGAGATCATACTAACCGCAGTGCATTTTGTGACTCATGGCGTCATATTCCTCTACGCCAGCCCCCGACCGGCGTAGAGTTGTAGCAGGCAGGCATTTTGTGGAATTCAGGCTGAGGCTTTTTTGCTACATTCATCTTCAGACTCTATTTCCGCAGAAACCCACTGCAAAACCTCAGATAGCCTGCACCACTGAAGCTCATCTGCCGGCAGACCAAAACGTAATGCATTTCGTTCGTCGGTTAACCGGGTCAAGATCCCGTGTTGGCACAGTCGTTCGTGCCATACAGGAGCCCTCGACAGGTGAACACATTGAAACAGTGCCGTACCGACAATATGGCCCGGTAACACTGATAACAACTTACGTAGACGTTCACTCGAGTTGTGTAATCGACGAATCTGCATCTGCTGCCACTCTATATCGCAAAATGCCTGTTTACATATCATTCTGGCTGGCCCATTTAGGCACCAAGGGCCTAATCGATCCTGCAGAGCAAGTCTGATCTCGTCTGGCGCAAACACGAAACCAGCTCTCAGTCCCGCTAGTCCGAAAAATTTACCAACTGAGCGCAAGATCACCAGGTTTTGCCCTGCCGCCGGTAACAGACTTTGTTGTGGCGTCGCATCCATGAAAGCTTCATCGACCACCAGGTATCCACCTTTAAGCGATAATACCTCTAACCAGGCGTTCAGCTTAGTGGCAGGGATCTGGCCTGCAGCCGGATTGTTGGGATTGATGATTAACAAGACGTCGCAGCTGTCTATCTGCTCAGACGTTGGCTGTTGGTTATATAGAGGAGCACTCACTTCCCTCTTGCTATCTCCATAATATTCTATCTGCCATCCCTGCAGTCGCCATGCCCTTTCATGCTCCTTATACCCGACCTTAGGCAGCAAGACTCTGCCGGGGCCTTCGCGCATTGACGTTAATACTTGTGGCAGACACTGAATCGCCGCCTGAGAACCGGCGACAGGCAAAGCATTGTGGCCGCCATAATAGCGATCGGCCGCCGAGATCAGGCCATCATTCTCCTCGGGTAAACGATTCCATGCCGACGGCGGAATATCCGGCACCGGATAGTGCCAAGGACTCACACCAGTAGATAAGTCCAGCCAGTCCGACTCGACTATTCCAAATCTCTTAGCGACATCCTGCAGGCGGCCACCATGATGAAGTAAGGTCATAACACTCTCTCAACTAAAGCAAATATCAATAACAGTGCAAGCCAATAGACAGCACTTAACCATACCAGACGGCTCGCCCGTGGAATATCGCTCGCTTGTGCCGGTCTGCCAGCCCCCAACACAGGTTTATCACAACGATACCCTTCATATTCGGCCGCACCGCCCATAGTAATATTCAAACTCCCCGCACCAGTAGCCATCACAACACCGCCGTTGGGGCTGGCACACTTAGGCGCCTGCTCACGCCAGCAATTCAGTGCCAGCGATGAGTTTCCCCCAAGCGCGTAGGCCAGTGCACACAAGCGCGCCGGGATATAATTTAACAGGTCGTCGAGTTTGGCAGCTCCCCAGCCAAAATTAATAAAGGTCTCATTTTTATAACCCCACATGGCATCTAAAGTATTACTGAATCGATAAAGCAGCGCACCGGGGATCCCTGCGATACAAAACCAGAACAGAGCGCCGAACAGTGCATCGTTGCCATTTTCCAGTACCGATTCAAGGGTGGCATTGACAACCTGTTGCTCAGTCAGATTGTCTGTCTTACGGCTGACAATCATGCCGATCTTCTTTCTTGCCAGAGGTAAGTCTCCCTGCATTAACGCCTGACTCACTGCGTTACCATGCTCTGACAGGCTTCGACCACCGATAACCAGATAGAGAATCAAAACATCAAGCCACCAAAGGCGCGGAGCCAGCAAGAAGGGCAATATCGGTAATAGCACCAATATCACCGCCACCACGCCCCTCGCCTTCGTCGGACGCCAGAAAATACGTTTGACCCAGCCCGCATAACGCCCCAGCCCAACTAAAGGATGAAAACGAGTCATCTCACCCAATACCCTGTCCAGCACTAAAGCCAGCGCAACTATGGCGGCGCAGTATAGGGGATCAAGCCACATGACGATTCTGCTCCGGCGTTAACAGGGCCAATGCTTTCCCGATATCATCGAATGCCACCAGATGATGCGCTATGCCTTGCTGGCTTAGCATATGTGCGAGTTTAGGTTTTGTTGTCACCAGATATTGCCAGTTAAAGAGATCCGGCCTTGTAATTAGCATCTCCATAACGGCGCTATCATCCACCCAACAGATATCCAGCTTACCCATAGAGAATTTGGGTGCCGTGACTATAAACTGACATCCGCATAACCCGGCATCATCCTCACTTGATACCAGAGATAATGAAGATTCCGGCGCCCGCTCATTTTCATCAATCAATAGCCCGTAACGAGCCAAATGGCACAGAGCCGATTTTGTCCCCGTTATTTCCCATGGCCACGATCGGATATCCATTTTATGTTCCGCTGCCGATGCCTGCAGCGCTTTAGCGGCATTATCATCGGCAAGCCAGAGTGCCTTTGATGCCATGATCCGTTTCCAATCGAAGGGATTAAAACCACATTCCATCTCGGTTCCCGGCCCCCTTATCACCTCGGCGCCAGCTACACGCAGGGATTCAGACACCGCTTCGTGTTGACAGGGAACCATCACAGAGCGCCCGGCCAAGGGTAACCTGCTGCGCCAATCCAGCTCAGATGAAAGATCCACCACCTGACCCATGATCACCAATACAGGACTGCCATCACTGTGAATATCGGCATCCATCACCTCATCGACCTTACCTAAGGTCGTAGTGAGCAGCTTCTGTTTATAACTGGTTGCCGAAGCAACAAGCGCCACCGGCGTGTCGGGGTCGCGCCCTTCGGCAATCAATTTAGCCGCATGAACGGCTAACTTCTTAGCCCCCATATACAGCACTAAGGTGCCTGAGCTCTTGCCCATAGAGGCCCAGCTGGTCAGGGTTTTGGAAGGTCTGTGGCCACTCACAAAAGTGACATCCGACGCCATACCATTACTGGTCAACGGGAAGCCCGCATAGGCGGCTGCGCCCAGCGCGGAAGTGATACCGGGAACGATTTCATAATCGATACCGTGATGAGTCAGGCTGCGACACTCTTCGGTCGCTCGACCGAAGATAAAAGGATCACCGGACTTAAGCCGCAATACCGTCTTACCCGCTAACGCCTCGGCAACGACATCCGGGTGCATGCCATATTCAATACTACTGCCACAATATCCCCGGTAACCGACTGGCATCATCTCTTTCTCGGCTGGGACTAAAGAGAGAATGGCCGGACTGACAAGCAGGTCGTAACAGACCACATCACAGAAGGACATTAACTTTATCGCACGCCAGGTCAGAAGACCCGGATCCCCGGGACCCGCTCCCACAAGATACACTTTTCCAACGCTCATTAGTTGGCCTCCACTATTCTGGCACGGCGAAAGCCATGGGAAAATGTGTTGTCATAGAGCTTAGAATCTTTAAAGTCTTTCTCTTGCAGAACTTTACTGACAATGATCATAGCGGTAGCTTTGATGCCAGCCGCCTCTACCTGCTGAGTAATATTATCTAAGGTTCCGCGGATAATACGCTGCTCAGGGTGCGAGGCTTTCTCGACGACGGCAACAGGCCAATCATCTGAGTAGACCTCTTTGAGTTCACGTACCACCTTACGAATAAGGCTTATGGAGAGGAACAGACACAGGGTGGCTTCGTGTTGCGCTAATGATTTAAGATTCTCCTTATCCGGTACCGGCGTACGACCGGATGCGCGACTTAAGATGATGGTTTGGCACACCTCAGGTAAGGTAAGCTCCTGTCCCAATGCTGCTGCACTTGCCTGAAAACTGCTGACACCCGGAACGACTTGCCAGTCGATACCCAGCTCATCGAGTCTGCGCGTCGTTTCGGCAAGCGAACTATAGATAGAGAGATCGCCTGTTTGCACTCGTGCTACGTCCTGATTGTTATCATATGCCTGCTTACAAACCGAGACTATCTCATCGAGATCCATGGCTTCGGAGCTTAAAACCAAAGCCTCGTCGTTGGCACGGGCCACCACCTCGGCCGGAACCAAAGATCCTGTATAGAGTACAACCGGACAGCGCTCGACTAACTTGGCCCCTTTAACTGTGATCAGATCCGGATCGCCAGGGCCTGCACCAATAAAGTATACGGTCATGCTAATTCTCCTACTTCTGTATTAAGGCTTCTGCCACGTTTCTGGCCGGGTTTGACGGCTCCGTTTTCAAAATCATATTTTCGGTTGTAACCACGAGGGGTAATGATCTTGTCACCGAAGCGATAACTCTGACTGTTACCTATAATCACGGCGGCTGTCATACCAAATTCGCACTCCACAAACTCGCCGAGGGTCGATAATGTGATCTCCTGTTCCTCTCGATAGGCATCTTTCACAATCGCCACGGGCGTCGCAGCATCACGGCGTCTAAGTAAGATATCCCTGGCGATGCGGATATGGTCCTGACGGCGACGTGAGCGGGGGTTATAGAAAGTAATGGCAAAATCGGCTTCGGCCGCCGCAGCGACCCTACGTTCGATGAGTTCCCAGGGGGTGAGTAGATCGGACAAAGAGATAGTACAGCTATCGTGACCCAAGGGGGTACCAACCAAAGAGGCACAAGAGGTGGCAGCTGTGACACCGGGGATCATATCGACCTTAAGAGCATCACCTTCCCGCCAACCGTTGTGCTCCAACAACTCATAAACCAATGACCCCATGGCATAGATACCGGCATCACCGGATGACACCACGGCGACCTTACGACCCGTTAATGCCTGCTCCACGGCAACTCTGGCCCGTGCCACCTCACTGGTCATGCCATTAGCGGTAATATCCTGATCTGTGATGACAAAATGCAGAGAGTCAATATAGGGCTTATAACCCACGACAGAGTCCGCGGCCTCGATGGCTTCACGCGCCATAGGGGTCAGTAACTTTTCACTGCCCGGACCGATACCCACGATACTCAATGTGCCGTTCATTTTTGGCTTTTCGCTCATTCTCGAGAGGCTCCTAATTTAAGTAGACATTCAGAGGTTTGTTCAATGAGGCCCTCTTTAACTTCCGTAAGATCTAACAAACAAAACCTGTCTCCGCTTATAGGCCGAGCCGTTTCAACTTGCGTACATTGGCGTAGATCATCGGCGATATTCTTAACATCATTCTCAAAGTGATTGCCCGAAACCAAGAGTAATGGAATGAGCCGGACTCTAGCGGCACCGGTAAATTTAGCCTTGAGAGGATCGGCGATCAGCGGGTAGGAATTGGCTCCTTCCAGAGAACAGGTTAAGTTGCGTTCAGACAAGTTCCCCAGCAAAGACTCGCTATACCAGATACTGCTATAGCCCGGTGAGTCCAAGTTGGGCGCGCCATGATAAATAAATAGATTGTATTCATCTTCGCTGGTGGGAAACCGGCTATTCAGCGCTGCCAGTATACGGTTAGCATGTTTTACCTGATGTAATATCGCCGGTGTGTGTTCAATTTTTGACAGGCTGAAAGCCCTGAAGCCTTCGATGGTTTTAACCACCTGTTGGTGCTCTTCTGTTGGAAACAGGTAACAGGACACCACGCAGATCCTTTGGTATCCGGCTCGGTCGAGCGCGGCGAGTTGCTCAGGGAGCGTCTTAAGTTCAGGATCTGCAAGTTTGTTCAGCACACTGCGTGAACTCAACGCCATAAACATATCGGTATCGAGAAATTGAGCCGTATAGAGCTTACGCAGTGCCTGGTACTTTGCCTGCTGGTTAACAGAGCCAAAGCAACACAAGACTATGGCCGTGCCCTTCTTATAATGTCGCAATCTTTTCATTTATCACTTTATCCTTAAGCATTAACGCAAAGTGTTGCGCTAATTGTTCGGTAAGACCTTTGGTGTTTTTGGGGCGCATATCGGCGCCGGATAATGTCAGTGTGTGATCACCTACCCGTCGACTACAGGGATTGACCACATTTCCCAGAGTCGGCCGACAAGATATACAAAGCAGCTTCTTCCGCGCTTTCAGCTCATCAGCCCAGGAACTTATGAAGGCTTGTTTGTGCAGGCATTGGGGCCAAGGGATCGCCAGATAGATCAGATCCCAACCCGACATGTCGTCGGCGGTCATTTCATAAAAGTCGGCCGGGATCTGATGGCAGGCTTCAGCCTGGATCTCCGCAGAAAAGTCGGTAGAGATGACTGTGATATCTTGCTGGTAACGCAGCGCGCTCCGCACCTTAATCAGACCCGCCCTGCCCGCGCCGATCACCAGCACCCGAAGAGGCGTTGTTAAAATAAGCGGCATCATGCTGCCACCTCTTGCTCACTCAGGTATTGGTTCGACAAAATTGCTTGTAGAGGCATGTTTGTGACTAATGCCAGAAACACCTCTTTCCACTGTTCATCCGAAAGCTTGTCGACTTTTTGTAGCCATAAGGCATGATTTACACTCGGCTCTGCCTGACTCTTGCCTTGATAAATCACCATAGGCACCAACTTGCGACAACAGCCTAAACAGTGACTACGACTAACCTTTATGCGTTCAGGCCCCCTCGCGAATCCAAACTGCTTTAATAAGGTGCGAAGATGATGGGCTAAGCCCGGATGGCCAGGTAGATCACAGCGCCCTCCTTCACACACAATCAGATGATACAGATAGTGCTTTATGGGCCTGTTGGGACACGCCTTCATGGGTTTATGGCTGCGGGTGATCTTTTCGCCGTTATGCTTGTCTGGCTCAGGGAAATCACGACGACAGGCGGCTAAGGTCATGTTGAAGCCATCGCACTTAAACTTGCTCTTAGGGATCAAGAGTTCTCTTCGTCCGGACGCATGCAGGCACGCCGCCTCGGCAACGGAAGATACACCGATGCAACGTTTAACCGTTTCCGAGGGATTTTCAATCCCCTCGACGTTTTCAAGTATCTGTGGTGAGAAGGTATTAAAGGGGCGGTTAAGTTGGCTCGCCGCGGCAATAATCCCGGTTTCATCTGCTTTGAGATCGATAGAGACCAGCTCTGCAATAGAATCAATCGCAAGGGAGTTATCTGCCATAAATTTAGCCATGCCCCGTTCAATCACACTTTGCGGGGTGTTGCGATCACAACCAATACCGATAAACAGCGACCTGGGACGCCATACCACCAATGCAAGATCTGGATTAACGGCTAGTTTCGCCGCCAGATCCGTCCTGTCACTGATAAGAATTCCAGCCTTCACATCCTCTTGTTGCAGTCGCGCGGGATCGACCGTCAGTTCCAGGTTCTCAGGTAATGGAGTCGATTGCCTCCACCAGCTGCGTTCACCGCTGAGCTGACAGATAACAACTGGTTTAGCATTGACGATGGCTGCACTGACTCCGAGGATAGACTTTTCATAATTCGGATCCAGGGTCCACCCAAGATGGGCGCCCATCATGTCTGCCGATAGTGTCTTGCCGCAATCTGATGCCGTAGTGACGACCGGCTCACCGCCTAACAGATATGCCACCCGCTGGCTTAACTCGTTAGCTCCGCCGCGATGGCCACCACAAAATGCAACCGCATGATGTCCCTGCTCATCGACGCAGACAACGGCCGGATCCAAGCGCTTGTCGATCAGACGCGGCGCAATGACTCTGGCGGCGATACCGACACTAAACAGGCAAATATGATGGCTATATCGATGAAACTTCCGATCAAAGTGAGATGACAGCGGCAGGCTAAATCCGGTCTCAGAACCCTGTATCGAAAATTGTTCGCCGATAAAGAGCTCCACTTCCGGCATAAGCTTAGCCAACCGACGGGCAAGGGCTACGCCATTTTTCGTGATGGCATGTACCGCAACAGACATTAAGCCTGCCCACCGTGGCGTAACACCCCTTTACGTCCCCGCACAGAAAGTTGCACAGTGGCGAAATAGCAAAACTCTTCGGGCACCTCTCTCAAGTCGGTGAAGACACGTTGGCGTGGATCGGTCGCATAGGAGACATAGGTTGCATTCTCCAGCAGTCCCAATGGTTCCAATACCTTGATAAGCTCAGGTACCATGCGGCCACACTTAAGTAATAAGATGGTATCGAACTCTTTAATGAGCTCAGACAGAATGCTGACTCCGTAGGTGGCCGGTACAACACAGAAACGCTCTTCACCGTCACATAACGGGATCTGAGTCGCCGCCGGTACCGCAGTTAATGAGGTGACACCCGGAACAATTTCAACCACGAGTGCTTCGAAATGCTCACTTAACTCCTCCTGCAGATAGGCCCAGGTACTGAAGACTGATGGATCTCCCTCGGTAATAAAGGCGACATCTTTACCGGCCTTCAGGTGTTCGGCAATGGTTGCAGCGCCCTCTCGCCATGCCGGCACTGTGATGGTGTGATCTTTGCTCATAGGGAACCATAGATAGCTGCGCTGGCCCAGCATCTGCTCTTCATCGACTGCACCGCGGACGATTGACCAGGCAAATGAATCCTTCTGCCCCCGGTTTTTTTCCGGAATGGCGATAACATCAATGGTTTTCAATAACTCTACCGATTTAAGTGTCATCAAGGAGCTGTCACCAGGCCCAACACCTATTGCATAAAGTTTTCCGATTTTCTGAGTCATGTGTTATTGCCTTCTTTAGTGATCACAAACAGGTGAATAGGATTTTCAGCCTGATAACGCTGGTAATGCGCCATAGGCTTGGAAACTGAGCTTTGCAACATCACCACCTCGTAGTGATATTGGCTGGATTTGCAGAGGTCGAAGAATTCGCTGACACTGTCGAGCGTCACGGCAGAGAGGATTAATGTTCCGCCAACGCTTAATCGACTGAACACCTGCCGGACTATGGCGTCAATCTGCCCGCGACTGCCGCCAACGAACACGGCATCGGGTGCGGGCAATTCATCTAAGCCTAAAGGCGCCTTATTCTTAATGAGTGTTAGGTTGTCGACTCTGTGACGTTTCCGGTTCTGCTCAATCACATCGAAACATTCCGGATTACATTCGAGGGCATAGACATGACCATTACAGGCCTGCTTTGCCGCCTCAATAGCGATGGAACCTGACCCTGCGCCTATGTCCCAGACAACACTCTTGCTGGTTAGCCCTAAGCGTGCAACGGCTACCGCACGAATGTTTGCCTTGGTTATCAAGCCATTTAATGGGGTAAGCACCCGATACTCACTGTCCGGGCAGTGCATTGCCAGACCGCCCCAATGCGCTTGCCCTTGACGCTGCAGAAGTAATACGTTGAGAGGCTCGATATCATCAAATGATGTCGCAGCCAACTCCCGGACAGTGAACTCCCTGATTCGTTCTTTACTGCCGCCCAGATGTTCACACAGCACCAGTCGCCAGAGGGTTTCATCATAGCTAAGCAAGTGCCTGGCAATAACCACGGGGTTATGGTCATTATCGGTAAGCAGCGCAAAATTATCGCCAGACTGAAGACGCGTAACTAAGCCCGTCATAGGACGGCCATGGAGCGATATCACCTTGATATCGTCGGAGGGGACCAAGGCTTTGGCGCAGGCTAATTGCACACTACTTGGGGAGGTGATCACCTCAACGTCAATCTGTGAGTCCGCTTCGCCAACCAGTTTGAGCAGTCTTTTACCTATCCCAAAAAAGAGCGGATCGCCTGACGCTAACACGCAGATGTCTTTATCTTTTGCTGCCTCTACGACCTGAGCCAGGTAGCCATTGAGACCACTGACGAACGTCAACCTTTCACCTATGTACTGAGGAAAGAAATCCAGGTGGCGCGTAGCTCCGGCCAATAGTTCAGTTTGAGCAACCGCATTAATGGCGCGACTCGTTAAACTGATACAGCCGTCATCACCGATACCGACTAGAGTAATACTTCCCGTCATCTTGCCGCCTCAACCATGAGGGCATGCAGGCTCGATACGATTAACGGGCTGCCTCCCTTACGTCCGACAGATGCAATGAAAGGTACCTTGTCTTGCCTAACCAGTGCCTCTTTAGACTCGATGGCTTTAACGAATCCAACCGGAATACCGATAATCAATGCAGGGTTTGCTTCACCTGCATCAACCATTCTGAGCACTTCAAATAGCGCGGTAGGCGCATTACCTACGCCTACAATCCCACCATCGAGTAGTCCCATATCCCGCGCCCTGCGCATCGCCTCGACGGCTCGGGTACCACCGGATGTTATCGCGCGGCTAACCACATCCTCATCACTGATAAAACAATGGGCCCGGTTACCAAATTGCTCCATTCTTCGCTGACTAAGCCCGGAAGTTATCATGGAGACATCGGCCACGATGGCACACCCGCTCCTTATCGCCTGCAATGCTGAATCGATGGCGTCATCGCTGAAATGAAACAGTTTAGCGAACTCGAAATCCCCACTGGTATGGATGGCGCGTCGCACCACAGACCATTGAGCAGATGTAAATTCATGACCGCCGTAGTTGTCGGCGATCTCGGCATCGATGATCGAGAATGAACTCGCTTCGATATCTCTGCCCTTAGTGGTTATTTGCTTCATAGGGTCCATCAGTAGTCTCCGTGCGTAGCTTGACCTAATGTCGTGCCGTCAAAATCGATAAGACGAACAGATATGGCTATTTTTTCATGGGCATAATTAAAGCTGTGAATTGCGGCTTGCTGACAAATATCGGATAAGAAGGCTTGCTTGAACTCTTGATGCTCGACGATAGACAAAAGCTGGCGCCCTGTTCGCGCCTGCGCTATCGACTCAGTTAGTGACGGGTCATCACATTGAGAATTCAACAAGATCGCTAACCTTTCAAAATCTACCTGCCGACCCGTGACGTGGGTCATCATGGTTCCGCAGGCTAACTTGCAAAGCTTGCCTATCATTACCACCAACTCAACATGAGTCATGGCGTATTTAGCACTGGCGCGCAGCCCCACACCAATAAAATCACCTGCCTGGATAAATGATGTTTGCGGCAGTCCACAATGAATAATCATCGCCTGTTTCTCGGTGCGACTCCCTGTCGTTAACACCATATGTCTCAGGTTTTGTTTGGCTGCAACTTGCACTCCCTGACGCACAGAGGCAGCATAAGCAGAGGTCGAATAGGGATGAACCGTTCCACGGGTACCCAAAATCGAGATCCCACCTTGCAAGCCAAGCCTCTCACCTATGGTCTGTTTCGCCAGCACTTCACCACCGGGGACACTGATGGTGACATCTGCACCACTAAAGCCATGATGGCTAAGTAAGGGAACAAGATGAGATTTGATCATCTGTCGTGGAACCGGGTTAATCGCAGGTTCGCCAACATCGAGTTCAAGACCCGGGAGTGTAATGGTGGCTACCCCGAAACCTGCAAAGAAACGAATACCAGGGCTATGGCTGACACGGACTTTGGCTATAATTTCCGCGCCATGGGTACAATCGGGATCATCACCGGCGTCTTTTATCACCCCGGCAATGGCGAAGTCTTTCCCGGCCTGGTGATGTAATAAGCTGAATGTCGGCCGCTCACCGATAGGTAACAAGATAGAGATCTCGGCAGCTGAAGCGGGTTCGAATATCCGCGTTAATGCTCCAAGCGCCGCGGCGGTGGCGCAAGCGCCGGTGGTATAGCCCTTACGGAGCTCCCGGCCATGCTGACTTTGGCGAATTTTAGTTACCGTCACCCCATGACTCCATCAATGGGATTGGCAACAATGTTAAATTTTGATGTATTGAGGTTTGAAATGTTCCACATCTTAATTTGTCCCAAAGGAGAAAAGATGCTGAAAACCAGGTAGGTAAAAACACGAATGAATTCACAAAACCGAGAGCGCCCGCCCAGTTTTACAGCTGCAATATCGAGGCGGGTATCCTGACTTCTGGATCTATGCTTGCTGCGCCTTCCCGACTTCCGTCAGTGGCTTTGCAGCTCGCTCCTCAGTTACAGTTGCGGGTACAGTCCGGAATTTAAATCCGGTTCCCCTTTAAGCCGAGTGGCTCCCTGATAATGTTAAAATTTTATAATGAAATGGATCTCAGCTTCACTGTGACTTTTCACAGTAAAATTTGCGGAGAGTACAAAGTGAGATCTTAGTCTTATAAATTGCGGCATCAGTGATTAGATTGTTAAATCAGAACACTTAACAGGTGAAACGTAAACGCTGATAAAACAGTACCTTAAAGCACAATGAAACTTTTATCACAGGTGAAGTGGTTAGCGGCTGAAATATTCCCAGGCTTGTAGTAGGCTTTAAGTATTCCTATTCAACGTGATGAAACCGCTATGAAAATGTTGATCCTGAATGGTAAGAAAGCAGGCCTGGCTGAGATCCGGCAGTCTGTATATCGGTTACGTTCAAAGGGGCACGATCTCTTAGTTCGCTGTACATGGGAAAATGGTGATATCGCCAGGTTCGTCGATGAAGCGATTAAGCTTAATGTGACTCGTATCATCGCCGGGGGCGGTGACGGTACGGTTAATGAATTAGCCGATACACTAGCGAAGCTTCCTCAAGAGTTCGACAACTCCGACTCAAGCTGCAACACACTTCCAGAGATGGCGATACTGCCTCTGGGTACCGCCAATGATTTTGCCACCGCTTGCGGGATCCCGACTCAAATTGATGCTACGCTGGAGTTGGCAGTTCAAGGCATGGCGCAGAGTATCGATCTGGCTATGGCCAACGACAGGTACTTTATCAATGTCGCTTCGGCAGGCTTCGGAGCACAGGTCACGGTTGATACACCTGTCGAGTTAAAGAACTTATTAGGCGGGCAGGCCTATTTCATCTCGGGATTACTTCAGGCAATGAAGTTCACCCCCTACGAGGGAAAGGTCACCGCCAAAGGAGCCGATGGAAACCGACTCTCTTTGCATGGAGCAGGTTTGATGGGCGCCATTTGTAACGGCCGTATGGCTGGCGGCGGACAGCAGCTGGCACCGAATGCCTATCTCAATGATGGTCTGCTGGATGTATTACTACTTGAGCACTTCCCGCCAACAGCGCTGAAACAGGTGGTCGATGAGTTATTGGATCCGGCCATGGATGGTGATTATGTACAACGTTTTCAGGCAACGGAAGTGGAGATACAATCTAAGCAACCCCTTCCAGTCAATCTGGACGGAGAGCCCACAAGTGATGTAAAACACAAATTTTCTATTCTGCCGGCGAGGATAAAGCTTGTGTTACCAAACGACACTCCAATCTTGATGTCAGTGTAAAGTAATCCAATGCCATTAAACTCATACTTGAGTTGCGTTCTTAGAAAGAATACTTAGAACAAATAGTCGATGTTAAACAGTCCGATGCCTGTCTTTGATAATGATTATTTCGATAGCGATTCTTATCTGTTGGGCGAAGCATGAAAGTACTGACACTAGAGAGCAATCAAATTATTTCATAAGTAAATGACATACATCACGCCCCCCCATGCAATACAATTTCAAGCGCCTGTTTTACCAAGCCTTACCAATCACCTGCGACCATCAATAAAATTCATCAGAGCTCTTAATCGTATTTCTACAATCTCAGATTAACAGCTAAATACCTGCCTTAAAAAGGACGGCGCTTAACAGGGTTCATAAAGGGAAACGGGCTAATTATCCTACTAAATTTAAGGAGATTTATTCTACATATCAGGTACACTCATAACTATGCCTATCGATGGGGAAAGTGAATGAGTCAACGTACACTGCATACTTTGTTTAAACCGAAATCTGTCGCCATTATCGGAGCCTCCAATACTGAAAAACGTGCAGGTAATGTGGTGATGAAAAACTTGCTTGCCGGTGGCTTTTCTGGCCCCATCATGCCGGTAACACCTAAGTATGAAGCGGTTCTAGGCGTTCTCGCCTACCCCAATATCGAAGCTCTCCCCCTAAAACCCGACCTGGCCATCATCTGTACTGCAGCCTTTCGCGTACCTGGGGTTGTAGAAACCTTGGCTCAGTTTGGCTGTAAAGTGGCTATCATCATGGCCTCTGGCATGGCCAGCCACTTCAACGATGATGGGATGAGTTTCCTGGAGGAAACTCAGCTCAATGCAAAACGATATGGTATGCGTATCCTGGGCCCTAACAGCCTGGGAATGATGCTGCCAAACCTTGGCTTAAACGCCAGCCTGGCCCATGCCAGTGCCTTGCCCGGCAAAATCGCATTTGTATCTCAATCGGCCGCGATCTGCACAACGGTGCTCGACTGGGCCAATAATAAGGGGATCGGCTTCTCTTCGTTTATCTCATTAGGCGATGCAACCGATATCGATTTCGACGAACTGCTGGACTATCTGGGTCGGGACTCGAGAACCAATGCAATCATGCTATATGTCGATTCCATTAATGAAAAACGTCACTTCCTGTCTGCGGCTCGGGCCGCCTCCCGCAATAAGCCCATCTTGGTGATCAAATCGGGTCGGAGTTTAGAGGGCACAACTGCAGCTAAACTTCACACCGGTGGGGTAACCGGTAACGATGCCGTTTATGAAGCGGCTTTCAGACGTGCAGGTATGCTCAGAGTCAACGACCTTATCGAACTATTTGCGGCGGTTGAAACCTTAGCCCACTCCTCTCCTCTACTCGGTGAGCGACTCGCTATCGTCACCAATGGTGGCGGCCCCGCCGTACTCGCCCTGGATCAACTCATGCTTGGCGGTGGAAAATCGGCATTGCTGGACAGCAATACTCTGAATTTACTCGATGAGTTACTGCCCTCAACCTGGTCCGGTCAAAACCCTATAGATATTGGCGGAGATGCCGATGCTAAGCGATACACTAAAGCCGTTGAGATTATGATGGACAGCGATGCGGCCGATGCGATCCTGGTGCTACACTCCCCTTCGGCACTTGGTGACAGTGTCGAAATTGCGAATACACTTGCTGAAATGGTCGCCAAGCATCCAAAGAGAAACAAGGTCAACGTACTTACCAACTGGAGTGGCGAAGATTCAGCCTATCCAGCCAGAAAACGATTTAACCGCGCCGGGATCCCTACTTACAGAACCCCAGAAGGGGCTGTAGGTGCATTTATGCATATGGTCGAGTACCGCAGAAACCAGAAGTTACTGCAAGAGGTTCCCCAATCTATACCGGATAATATTCCTACCAATGCTGAGCAGGCCAGAGATCGACTCGCCAAAGCCCTCACACAAGGCAAGCGAATTCTTGAAACTCATGAGTCTCAGGAGATCCTCAGTGCCTATGGACTCAATACTATCGATACCTATGTTGCCAACACCCCCGAAGATGCGGTAATGGTGGCGAATAAGATTGGTTATCCGGTGGCAGTTAAGGTTCAATCACCTGATATACACCATAAATCAGATGTCCATGGCGTAATGCTCAATCTGACTTGCGAAGATGAAGTGATCCAGGCCGCGACGGCCATTAAATCCCGGGTACTTTCAACCAATCCCGATGCCAAGCTTGAGGCGCTGATAGTACAAAAGATGGCATTAACAGCGGGAGCACAGGAGATCCGGGTTGCTGTCATTAGCGATCCTGTCTTTGGGCCGGCCATATTACTGGGTGAAGGCGGCTCTGAATGGGAACCGACTAAAGATGCGGTGGTGGCACTTCCTCCATTGAATATGACGCTTGCCCGGTACATGGTGATCCAGGCGCTGAAAACGCAAAAGTTACGAGACAGACATCTTCCTTTAGGCTTAAACATGCATGCCCTGTGTGTCATGTTAACTCAGATCTCTCATCTGATAATTGACTGCCCCGAAATTGCAAGTCTCGACCTTAACCCTGTGCTGTGCGCAGGTGAAAATGTCACACTTCTCGATGTCAATATTCAGCTCCACGGCACTCCGGTGGATAATGCATCCAGACTGGCGATATCACCCTACCCCAAAGAGCTGGAGCAAGCAGCCACTCTGAAGAATGGCCGGGATGTTATGCTCAGACCCATATTGCCTGAGGATGAACCTAAGCACCTGGCTTTTGATAACTCCCTGTCCGATGAAGATAGATACAAACGTTACTTTGGTGTTCGTTCAAAGATGACCCATGAGGAGATGGCGGTACTGACACAGATTGACTATGCACGCGAGATGGCCTTTATCGCTACCGCAAAAGGTGATGACGGCGAAGAGATCACACTGGGGGCGATCAGAGCCTCTATCGATCCCGATAACACCGAGGCCGAGTTTGCCATGGCAGTCAGAAGCGACCATCAAGGGCAAGGGTTGGGCAAGTTATTGCTGGAGAAACTCATAAGCTACTACAAAGGCAATGATACCCAAGTACTGACCGGGTTTACCATGTTCGAAAATCGCAGCATGGCTAACTTAGCCAAGCGGCTAGGTTTTACGGTTACATTCGATATGGAAGAACATCTGATCAAGATGGACATGAAATTAAAGTAACTCAATCTCTGAGAGTTTAAGTTCAGAAGGGTTAACACACATCCTATTTATAACGAAGGCTCGGATAGAGCCTTCGTCAACCACACAGACGCTATTCACTTCTTACACAGTTTCTACCGCATGACTTAGCACGGTACAAAGCTTCATCGGCTCTGACAAAGTAACTTTCTCTGTCATCACTGATATTGAGTGTCGCTGCACCTATGGAGACAGTAATCGAGCCCAGGGAGAGCTTTTTATCTTTACCTACCGTCAATTTTCGCTCACTAATTTTACCGCGCAACTGCTCGGCAACAATCAAGGCATCGGCCAATTCGGTATTGGGAAGCAGAACAACAAACTCTTCACCACCGTATCTGGCAACGAAATCACTTCCCTTAACGGCTTGCTTCAGGGCTAAGGCGATATACGTCAACACCTTATCACCAATAACATGTCCATGATTATCATTAAACTGCTTAAAGTGATCGATATCGATCACCAATAAACAGCTGGATTCCTGAGTCTTGGTTAAACGCTGCATATGTAACAGCACTTCCTCTTCGAAAGCCCGACGGTTATGTAAAGAGGTAAGTTGATCTGTCAGAGCCAGAACATTAAGATTCTCCATCTCAGATTTTAATGAGTTCACCTCACTACTCATCGCATTGAGGCTCTCTTCCATCTGTCTATTGCTGCTTATGACATTGTCCATCTCATCGACAAGGCTATCGACAAGTTTCTGCAACACATCGGCATCAGGATTCTGTTTTAGATCTTGATGAAATTCGGACAGGGTATCATTCAAGCTGACAGTACCACTGTTCATCTGACTGATTTTCGTCAATAAATTATTAATTAAGATCTGAGTTTCGATCTGAACGTTTTCAATAACCTCAGACGATTGTTCTTGAATAAAATTATGATATAAGCCTGCATTAACCTCTGCGCTAAAGGTTATGCCATTTGCAATTAATCCGTCGATCGCACGTTTCAAGTCCAGGTTAATACCGAGATAATATTCATACCATACGGCGTAATTATCGGGTGTTACGGGAATGTTGTGTTCAGACATTTTAGGAACCGCATGTCTGAGAATTTTTGCTGATACTTCAGTATCCGAGAGATGTTTAGCTAAGTTCATGCTTCACCGCCAAAGGGATGTTGTTATTATTTTAACGCTATGATAAATATACAATTTAAACTTACACCCAAAATATAGAGCTACACAATCATCATTGTTTCAATTTACCCTTCGTACAAAAATAAATCGTCCTTGTAATCTTCTCTTATAATATTCAGTTACAAAAGAGTTCACCAATTCGTAACAATATAGCACATTCTTTTGTATATCTCTGATAGTAAAGTGGTTAAAAGAGGAAAAAGTTTTTTCTTTAGCAAGAATAACGACCTATACGCAGCATGATATGCATCTGCCGGGTGTTACTAGAACTTTGCTGTATCTTTTTTGCTAATGGTGCTTCGAACTCCCCATAGGGCTAACAAATATAGCCTATCGCACTAGCAATAAAATCTGCTCTCATTCAGGTGATTTCGAAAACGGCAGGATAAATGAATCAGGGATAGGGATTAGTCACGCTTCAGTATCTGTATTGGTCTGGAATTAGTGAAGTATTGTTGCAGATGATCACGATGTTGTAAGTATGCCAAGCCTCTCGATTATTGATTCCCCAACTCACTGACAGAAATACAGGCTTTAGCCATAATGGGAAAAGCCCGCGAGTGAGAAAATTAAAACTCAGCGTTAACCCGCTGTAAAAAATTTAAAAACTGGGCACGCTCCTCATCGGAAAACTTAGCCGTCAATTCGCCGGTGAGTTGAAGGTGAAGCGCATCATGCTCCTCATACAACTCATGGCCTTGACTCGTGAGTTCAACGAGAATTGAGCGCCTGTCTGACTCGTGAGGTTTTCGGGTAACCAGTTCCAAATTAACCATCTTGTCTATCTGCACGGTTAAGGTACCGGTTGTCACACCGATCTTCTCTGCCAACTCCTTCATTCTCATCGGGCCGTGACCTCCGAGAATTTCCACAGTATGCACCAAGGGTAATGAATAGCCTTTGTCCTTAACTACCGCCTGTTCCCAAGAAGATAGTTTTTCATAAAACTCAACCATCACATGGTTCAGCTTATCTTCTGTAGACTTCATCACACTCTCTTATTTCTAATGACATACTCGTTAAGTGCATTCTGCCTGACGACAGGTATTGAGTTCAATGGTCAAATGGCTCAAGCGATCAAATTTCTTAAGTTTTGACTTAAAATAATCGGCGTCTTTAGGCTTATGAGACACTATAGATAATGCAACAGCATAGTGATCTGCACTGACTCGCCAGATATGCAGATCGGCAATCTGGTGATCCTCTTCAGATTCTATCTCTGCCACGATCTTATTTTTATACTGATCTTCGATGCTGGTATCTAACAAGATAGGTGCAGTCTGCCTTAGCAGATTCCATGCCCAGCGACTGATAATCACCGAACCTACTATGCCCATCACAGGATCCAGCCAATTCAGACCATATAACTTACCCAGCAATAGAGCGCAGATCGCTAATATCGAGGTCAAAGCATCGGCGAGTACATGAAAGTAAGCTGCACGCAGATTATGATCATGGTGCCCTTCTTTGGTTGAATCTGATTCATTATGAGAATGGTCATGATGAGAATGGTCATGATGAGAATGTTCGTGATGACTGTGAACATCTTCATGAGAATGACCATGTGAATGACCGTGGCTGTGTCCATGGTCATGACTATGGTGATCTTTTAATAAAAACACACTGATCACATTAACGGTCAAGCCTATCAGGGCAACCATTATCGCTTCATTAAAGTGGATCTGCTGGGGATTAAATATTCGCATAGCAGATTCTGCCAGCATGATTAACGCCACGAGTCCTAATGCGATAGCGCTGGTAAAGCCCCCCAAGACGCTGACCTTACCGGTACCGAAAGTAAAATTTGGGTTATTGGCGTGCTTTTTAGCATAACGATACGCAAATAGCGTGATCATAAATGCCGCCGCATGTGTCCCCATATGCCAGCCATCGGCCAGTAGAGCCATAGAACCGTAAATGGTACCAGCCGCGATCTCCGCAATCATAGTGATCAAGGTGAGATACAGGACATAACGGGTATTACGTTCACCATCATTGTTGATATTGGCAAATTGATGCTTGTGTTTCCAGGCCTGAATGGAGTGAGACTTACTGTTCATATCATCCCTATCGATCTTTTAGTTAATTAGTCATTGGTCGCCAAGCCTGAAGCTGAGCTTTTACTTGAGCTTGAACTGGCACGTAAAGCTTCGAAGTCCAAATAGTCTCAAACATATAGCTTGATCGCCAAATAGTTTGAAACCCAAACTTAACTAATCATAAGTACTTTGATGTTCAAAGTATATTGCTAAATAGAAATAATCATCATTACGTGTCTGACTTCGCAAAAACAGTTAAATAGCTTTCAAGCCGAAATGAGCACTATTGAACCTTGAGGCCTGATTACATTCTCAAAAAGACGCCAATTAGAAAATTTCACTCGATTCATACTCTATAAAAGTCTGTCTGTGATAAAAATTTTCAAAACATAACCCTTTTTTGAATCTGCGTCGTTTATAGGGTTAAATCATTTAATTTAAGCTTAAGACCCTGCTCTTAAAATCGTGTGTCTAAGCCATCTGTTTAACTCTTTCGGAGAATTTATGAAAATAGCAATAATTGAGCAAACAAAGAAATATTCAATCGCCGTGTCAGCTCTGGCTGTGTCACTCTTCTCATTCAGTGTATTAGCGACAAGTCCGGTACACCCTGATGGCCTTAATCAAAACATGATCACCTCACAAACCTATAGTACTGCCAATTATCAGGCCCATGAAGAATCTAAGATGTATCCCGCTCCCGCTGAAGGAATGGAGCAACATATTCTCACACTGCCATCACTCGATGATGAACAGAATTATATGGTAGAGATACAGATAGGCCAGACCAAAATGGTTGACTGTAATAAGCATGGATTGTCTGGAGAACTGACACAGGATTCAGTGAAAGGTTGGGGTTATCAATTCTATAAGGTCAATCAAATTACCGATGGACCCAGTACCATGATGGCATGTTTAGAACTCGCTAAAAAAGAGGCTTTCTTACAGATCCCCGGAGACCTGAAAATAAACTATGATAGTCGTTTACCAAAGGTTTTTTATCTGCCGAAGGGAAGTGAAATCAGATATCGAGTATGGCGTGTTGAGTCTGGTTTCAACACCTCTAAGCTAAACGCTCAATAATTAGCTAAAATGAATAAACAATAAAAAGGCTATCCAATTGGATAGCCTTTTCTTTTTGTACTGCACGGAAACGGAATAATTAATCCGGTGACCGATTGTACACCAGTTAAATACCGCTGATCGCTTCTTTACAAAGCTGCGTAATACGGTCCCAATCACCCTGCTCCATCGCATCCGATGGGGCTATCCAGCTACCACCGATACAATCGACATTTTTAAGTGCCAGATAATCTTTGTAACTGCTAGGGGTAATGCCCCCCGTTGGACAGAAACGAATATCAGCAAGCGGACCGGAGAATGCTTTAAGTGCATTTACACCACCCGATGCTTCGGCCGGGAAAAATTTAAAGTTGGTATAACCCAAAGACATACCTGTCATCACCTCTGAGATACTGGCAACACCTGGAATCAAAGGGATTTTGCCTGCCATCGCTGCTTTTAACAGACTCGGTGTAGCACCTGGAGTGATAACAAATTGAGCGCCGGCTTCTTCCGCCTGCTTCAACTGAGTTTCATTCAGGATAGTACCTGCACCGACTAAGGCATCGGGCACCTCTTTGGCGATCTTGGTTATCGCTTCCAAAGCGCAAGGTGTTCGCAGTGTCACCTCGAGTACGCTAATTCCACCTGCAACGAGTGCATTGGCTAATGGAACGGCATCTTCAATCTTATTGATAACCATAACAGGAACAATAGGGCTTCGATTAAAAATATCTTGTGGTTGTAACGACCAGTTATTCTCAAGCATTGCGTAATTCTTCCTTATTAATAGTTTTCATCGATAGCGCTGGTGCAGCGAGCACCAGTTTCGGGACTACTTAAGTTTGATCTTAATGCGCCAAACAACTCTCGACCCATTCCATAACTCGTGCTTCTGAGATCTACTTTCTCAGCCTCACGTGCAGCAATTTCTTCGTCGGCAACTAACAGCGTCAATTCACCGGTTAAAGCATCGACTCTGATTAAATCACCATTTTGAACCTTAGCAATTAACCCGCCGTCAAGAGCTTCCGGGGTCAAGTGAATAGCCGCAGGAACTTTACCCGATGCGCCTGACATGCGTCCGTCGGTCAATAGTGCGACCTTGAAACCCCGGTCTTGTAATGTGCCTAAGATAGGAGTCAACTTATGAAGCTCTGGCATACCAATGGCTTTAGGACCTTGCCCCTTGACCACAACCACACAGTCTTTTTCTAAATCGCCTGCTTGGAAGATAGCCTCTAGCTTATTTTGATCATCAATAACAACCGCCGGAGCTTCGACAAAACGATGAGACTCTTGGACAGCAGACACTTTAATCACTGCACGGCCTAAGTTACCTTTAAGTAGCTTAAGCCCACCGTTCGCCTGGAATGGAGTCTCAGCTTTAGTTAACACCTCAGTGTCCAGACTTTCGCCCTGACCGTCGACCCATTTGATCTCACCATCAATTAATCTTGGCTCTTGGGTATAACGTCTCAGTCCGTAGCCCGCGACAGTGTTGACATCTTCGTGTAGCAGGCCAGCATCAAGCAGTTCTTTAACCAAAAATGCCATCCCGCCTGCGGCGTGGAAATGGTTTATATCGGCATGACCATTAGGGTAAACACGAGCCAGTAATGGCACGGCATCTGACAACTCTGAGAAATCGTCCCAATTTACAATCACGCCTGCAGCGCGAGCTGCAGCGACGATATGCATAGTGAGATTTGTAGAGCCACCCGTCGCAAGCAATGCCACGATACCGTTTACAATCGACTTTTCGTTAACCACTTCACCAATAGGCGTGTATTGCGTACCCATCTCAGTTAGACGACAAACTTGTTTGGCGGCAGTTTTATTGAGCACTTCTCTCAGTGGATCATCCGGATTAACAAAAGATGAACCAGGGAGTTGCAGTCCCATCACTTCAAGCATTAACTGATTACTGTTGGCCGTGCCATAGAAAGTACACGTTCCGGCGCTATGATAAGACTGAGATTCTGCTTCAAGAAGAGCTGCGCGGTCGATCTTACCCTGCGCAAATTGCTGTCTAATCCTGGCCTTTTCCTTATTCGGGATCCCGGATTTCATCGGGCCCGCAGGAACAAATAGCATCGGCAGATGACCAAAACTTAAGGCACCAATCAAGAGCCCCGGAACGATCTTGTCACAGATCCCAAGTAACAAGGCACCATCAAACATGTTGTGCGATAAGCCCACCGCTGTGGACATGGCGATAACTTCACGACTTAACAGACTGAGTTCCATGCCCGGCTGACCTTGTGTCACACCATCACACATGGCAGGAACGCCACCGGCTACTTGTGCAACACTGCCCACTTCGGCACAGGCTTGCTTAAGTAGTGCCGGATACGCTTCATAGGGTTGATGGGCCGACAGCATGTCATTGAACGCCGTCACGATACCTATATTGGCTTTAGTCAGTGCCTTGATCGACTGTTTATCATCGGGTTGGCAGGCTGCGAAACCATGGGCCAGGTTTCCGCAACTCAGTGAACTACGATGTACACCATTAAGCTTAGCCTCATCGAGTGCTGCCAGGTATTTAGCCCGAGTTTCTTTACTGCGAGCGATAATTCTGTCGGTTACAGATTGTACTACTGCGTGCATAATATCTCCTTAAGCGCTCCAGTAAACGTCGATCGGTGTCTTGTGCTGAGCTAAGACGGCTCTGATCGGCATGCTGTTAGCATCTTCATTTTCAAGCGCTTGACGGTAAACAGAGAGTTTCTGCTCACCCACAATGTGTAAATAAATTTGGCGACTGGCTAATATCGCAGTTTTCGATAACGACAGTCGAGGGTTTGGAGCACTGACAGGATTGACCGCCACACACACATCTTGCGTATTTAAGGCTGTATCTATCTCTTCAGAACAAGGGAACCATGAACATGTGTGCCCGTCGTTGCCCATACCAAGAACCACAACGTCGAATGGACGAGGGAAATGGGCCAACTGTTCACTGGCCATCAGGCATCCCTCTTCCGGAGAGGAAAACATATTTTTTAAGCCACGAAACTTGGCGTTGGAAGCTCTGTTTTGTAACAGGTGCTCCCTGACTAATTTTTCATTTGAAGCATCTGAGTCATTATCAACCCAACGCTCATCGGCAAGGGTAATAAAGACTTCGGACCAATCGATGCTTTTCTTACTTAGTAACTGAAACAGCTTAACCGGTGTCGAACCGCCGGAGACAATCAGACTCGCCTTGCCGCGGGCATCGACGCCTTCCTGTAGTTGCTTAGCGATTCGCTCTGCAAGCTGAGCTTCCAGTGAAGATTTATCATCAAAAGATTTGAACACACTTTCTTTAATCATAGTCATGTTCCTCTACTCGTCCCACGAACGGCCATCTTTGGCTATCAAGGCAACTGATGCAACAGGCCCCCAACTTCCGGCAGGATAAGACTTTGGCTTCTCGTTACTGTCTTCCCAAGCTTCAATAATACCGTCAACCCAGCTCCATGAATGTTCAACTTCATCACGACGAACAAACAGGGCTTGATTTCCTAACATGGCTTCGAGTAACAGACGCTCATAGGCATCGGCAATACGTTCGTTCTTGAAGGTATCTGAGAAACTTAAATCGAGTTTAGTTGTTTGCAGACGTTGCTTCTGCTCCAGACCCGGCACCTTGTTCATCATCTGAATTTCAACACCTTCATGTGGCTGAAGACGAATGGTGAGTTTATTTGGTGGCAAGTTGCGATAGTTAGAACGGTAAAGGTTATGAGGTGGGTTTTTGAAGTAAACCACAATCTCAGAACTCTTGGTCGGCATGCGTTTACCACTTCGAAGGTAAAAAGGAACACCGGACCAACGCCAGTTGTCAATGTCTACACGCAAGGCGACAAATGTTTCCGCATTGGATTGGGTATTAGCCCCCTCTTCTTCAAGGTAACCAGGAACCGGAGAACCCTGTAGGAAACCTGAAGAGTACTGACCTCTAACGGTATTTTCGTAAATATTATCTGAATTGATTGGACGAAGTGATTTAAGCACTTTCACTTTCTCGTCACGAATACTGTCCGCATCCAGATTAACCGGAGGATCCATTGCGACCAAAGTTAACACTTGTAGAAGATGGTTTTGGATCATGTCACGCATTTGACCGGCTTTATCGAAGTAGCCCCAACGGCCCTCGATACCCACTTCTTCGGCCACAGTGATCTGCACATGGTCGATAGTACGATTATCCCACTTGGAAGCAAACAGTGAATTGGCAAAACGAAGGGCGATAAGGTTCTGTACGGTCTCTTTACCCAGATAATGATCGATACGGTAAACCTGACTCTCTTTATAATAGGCTGAGACTTGGTCGTTAATCACTTTAGAGGATTCGAGATCGGAGCCGATTGGCTTTTCGAGAACGACACGTGAGTCAGGATAGATAAGATTTTGTTCGTGGAGACAGCGACAAATATCACCGAAGATGGCTGGCGGAGTGGCAAAATAACTCACCATGACGCGTTTAGAGGGCTCTAAGATGTCATGAAAAGACTTATAACCTTCAGACTCAGTAAAATTAGTACCAATATAATGACAACGTGTTAAGAATCGTTCGAGTGTCTGTTCACACAACTCCTCTTTCACAAACCCCCGCAAAGCTTTAACGACTAACTCTTGATACTCTTCTTGGGTGAATGCATCTTTTGCAACGCCGAGCACTTTAGTCTCTTCGTTTAAAAGGCCAGCTTTGTCGAGTTGATATAATGAGGGAAGTAACTTACGGCGAGCCAAGTCCCCTTTAGTACCAAACAATACAAAATCACAAGCTTTGGCTTCTGGTGTTGTTATGCCCATAGCTCCTAAATCTCCTTTGTCACAGTGCCACATCGATTCGATGAATATTTCACATGTTTGTTGTAATATAACAACAGAAATTGTTAATTGCATCTAAATTTTGCAAAAAAGCGGGACTTAGTGCCCTAGGCATTCACACACAAAATCTGATATGCTTTTCGTGATTAAATTACTATATATAGTAGAAAGTTTTACCAGTGCCTGAATTATAATTCTCCATTAAGGTCGGGTTTCTCATTTTTAGATACTTTCTAAAATGACGGAAAAGAATAAATATAATTACATTACTTTCGAGTGGACGTACGCATATGAATACCCTTGAAAAGGTTCAAAAAAGCCTTACACATTTTAGTAAATCAGAGCGCAAAGTTGCTGAGGTTATTTTAGCCTCCCCCCAAACGGCGATCCACTCTAGTATCGCTACTCTGGCTAAGATGGCAGATGTCAGCGAACCTACGGTCAACCGCTTCTGCCGACGGTTAGATACTAAAGGTTTTCCTGACTTTAAACTTCACCTTGCTCAAAGCTTAGCTAATGGCACGCCTTATGTCAGCCGACATGTGGAAGAAGATGACAGTCCAGATTCTTACACGACAAAAATCTTCGAATCTTCAATGGCTTCGCTCGATACGGCTCGTCAGAGCATGGATACCGCCGCGATAAATAAAGCCGTTGATATATTGACTCAAGCTAAGAAAATCTCATTTTTCGGCCTGGGAGCCTCAGCTTCTGTAGCCCATGATGCGCAAAATAAATTTTTCCGCTTCAATGTACCCGTTATCTGCTTCGATGACGTTTTGATGCAGCGCATGAGCTGTATCAATAGTGGTGAGGGAGACGTAATTGTTCTTATCTCCCATACGGGCCGTACTAAGTCTATGATTGATATCGCCCGTCTTGCTCGTGAGAACGGCGCTGCTGTCATAGGTATCACGGCGAGACACTCACCTTTATCAAGCGAATGTACTCTGCCCGTCACCATGGAAGTGCCTGAAGATACCGACATGTACCTCCCTATGGCGTCCCGTCTGGCGCAACTAGTGGTTATCGATGTGTTGGCTACCGGATTCACCTTACGACGTGGTCCACGCTTTAGAGAGAGCCTGAAGCGCGTTAAAGAGGTATTAAAAGAATCAAGGATTGATAAAGATCCCATACTGTAACTGACTTTCTGCTCCATTCTGGCAGTACAACATTCACCGTACTGCCAAATTTAGACTAATATTTAGTGGCACTTCACAAAAATTATAACTTGCGCTAGATCATTTTGTTTGTAATTTTCCTACAAAAGTAGGTATTGTCTGTTAATATAGTGTCAGAATTTTTTTAAACTTAACGGAGTATCTCATGTTCCGCAGAACCAAAATTGTAACTACTTTGGGTCCAGCTACCGATCGCGATGACAACTTACGCCGCATAATCAAGGCAGGCGCTAACGTTGTTCGTCTAAACTTCTCACACGGTTCTCCTGAAGACCACCTTAAGCGTGCTACCGATACACGCAACTTAGCAAAAGAACTTGGCGTTCATGTTGCTATCTTAGGTGACCTACAGGGTCCTAAAATTCGTGTTTCTACCTTCAAAGACAACAAAAAAGTTCAGCTAGACCTAGGTCGCAGCTTTATCTTAGATGCTGATCTTGAAAAAGGTGAAGGCGATGAGAACCAGGTTGGTATTGACTATAAAGAGTTACCGAATGATGTAAGCATCGGTGATATCCTTATGCTTGATGATGGTCGCGTACAGCTAAGAGTTGAAAGTGTTGACGGTAATAAAGTCCACACTACTGTTACTGTTGCCGGACCTCTGTCTAACAACAAGGGCATCAACAAGCAAGGCGGCGGCTTATCTGCTGCTGCACTTACTGAAAAAGATAAGCGTGACATCGTCACAGCTGCTCAAATTCAGGTTGATTACCTAGCCGTATCTTTCCCTCGCAGCGGTGCAGACCTTAACTATGCTCGTGAGCTTGCTCAAGCAGCAGGAAGCAATGCACTCATCGTTGCTAAAGTAGAAAGAGCTGAAGCCGTCGCGACTGATGAAGCAATGGATGATGTTATTCGTGCTTCTGATGTGGTTATGGTTGCCCGTGGTGACTTAGGTGTTGAAATCGGCGATCCAGCGTTAGTTGCGGTTCAGAAGAAACTGATCAGTCGCTCACGTCAACTCAACAAGAGTGTCATCACTGCAACGCAGATGATGGAGTCGATGATCACTAGCCCAATGCCAACTCGTGCAGAAGTAATGGACGTTGCAAACGCGGTACTCGATGGTACTGACGCTGTAATGCTTTCTGCCGAAACTGCTGCCGGTGACTTCCCAGAAGAAACTGTACAAGCCATGTCTGGTGTTTGTCTTGGTGCTGAAGAGCATCCTAGTGTACAAGTATCTAAGCACAGACTCGATGAGAGCTTCGTTACTGCTGAAGAGACTATTGCACTTTCAACTATGTATGCTGCTAACCACCTGAAAAGTGTTAAAGCGATTGTTGCCTTGACTGAATCTGGTGCTACACCTCAGTTAATGTCACGCATCAGCTCAGCACTGCCTATCTTTGCTTTGTCTCGTCATGACGTGACTCTGGCTAAAATGGCGCTTTACCGTGGTGTTCAGCCTGTACATTTTGATTCTACTAAGTTCAATGCTGAAGAGCTTGCTTCAAAAGCTTTAGAATCACTATCTCAGGCAGGTTATCTGAAGAGCGGTGATATGGTCTTGATGACTAAGGGTGACTCTATGGAAACTATCGGCGGAACAAATACTTGTAAAGTATTAATCGTCGCTTAATTTCGATATTCATTCTAAGAAAGGTACGCTGATGCGTACCTTTTTTTTTTGCTTGATTAACCCCGCTATCAATTGCGTTGATCACACGATATAGACCCATCACAGTTACCCAGTCCCTCCCCCCTTGCTCAAACTAAATTCTTACATTTCAATCACAATTAACAAACTGACATGCGAAGCCAATTTTTTGTCATGCCAATCAGTATAAAGATGTGATCGCTCAGCGAGAATTTAGCGCTTCTGAGGCAAGGTCACTAATTGCTCCTGCATAAATGACATTTGCAACATCCATGTTGCTCGCAACGAGTGAAGAGCATAGTTGTTCTACGTTCAAGCTCGTTAACACAGCATCGGATGCGCTAAAACTCGCCTGTTTGGCGTGTTTTTGGTTGCCAACTTATACGTTGAATGGCCTCACAAGGGAACAGCCATTCCATCATCCATTCGCCTTGAATTAGTTGCCAAAAAATACGCTGAGTAGATCACTTTCTTATACTGATTGGTATTAGGTGTAGATACCAACTCTTGATCTATTTCAGTCAGTTCTAGTTATACCGATTGGTATTACAGATAAAAAAAAGGTACCCGACGGGTACCTTTTTCAATCTAGTCTGTGTGCTATAACATTATTGTTTTAGCTTAAGAGTTACAGCTTTTCAAACTCATCTACATGAATCGCGGTTAAACGTAATTTATCTGCATTCACAATCGCTTCAAACTCACCTTTATTGATTATTGAAACCTCAAGCGCCATCTCAAATAGCGCCATGTTGGCCATTTTCTTAGGTAAAGTTCCCGCACGCTGAGCCTTCTTGATCTTCTTATATGTGTTGCGACATTCAAATTGAGCAAGAAATGCATCTTCAACCTCGGCAATACCACCTTTATCCCCTTCAAACTCGGGACAAAGGAAGGTGAGTCTGTCTCTGGCAGGTCCTGGTTGCAGCATTCCCTTAGCTAAAGCTGTCGTCATCTTATCGGTTGGGCCATTGAAATGATTTCCGATAGGGAAAATCAAGGCTCTCATCACCCAGGCTACGGGGCGATTCGGGAAGTTACGCAACGCACCCTCTAATGCTTTTGCCGCTTTCTGTAATCGGGTTGCCATAACAAATCGTACCGCAGGGAGATCATCTTGCTGACGGCCATTATCTTCAAACAGTTTTAAGGTCGCAGAGCCCAAGTATAACTCGCTGAGTACGTCACCCAATCTCGCAGACAACATCTCTTTACGTTTAAGGTCACCACCCATGATCAACATAGAAAGATCTGTGATAAAGGCTAAACCCGACGAAAGTCTGGTCATATCCTTATAATATTGCTGTGTTTCACCGCTAACCGGTGATTGGTTGAAGCGGCTGCCGGTTAGTGCGCAAAACAGTGAGCTAAATGCATTTCTGGCACCGTAGCCAATATGACCTAACAATAGAGAATCAAACCTTTCAAGTGCAGCACTGGAATCTTCCATGGCGGCAGTTTCCATCTCGGCAAGTACATAAGGGTGACAACGAGTCGCGCCCTGACCGAAGATCATCAAACTGCGGGTCAAAATATTTGCCCCTTCTACCGTGATGGAAATAGGGTTGCCCATATAAGGATGACCTAAATAGTTTTTCGGCCCAAGCTGTATTCCCTTACCAGACTGAATATCCATCGCATCATTGAGCACATCGCGGCTCATCTCTGTCATATGATACTTTGCGATCGCTGTGACAACCGATGGTTTCACTTTCAGATCGATCCCCGTAGTCGTTAAGCGCCTTGCTGCTTCAAGCTGATAAGTATTGGCGACGATTCTGGCCAGAGCCTCTTGAACACCTTCGAACTGACCTATGGACAAACCAAACTGATGACGCACATAGCTGTATGCGGTAGTTGTCTTAGTGGCGGTGTGGCCCGATGCCGTCGCCAACGCCGGCAATGAGATCCCTCGGCCGGCAGAGAGGCACTCAACCAACATTCTCCAACCTCTGCCCGCATATTGTGGACCACCGATGATCCAATCCAGTGGGATAAAGACATCTTCCCCGTATGTGGTGCCATTCATGAATGCCATACCCAGTGGATTGTGTCGCTGACCTACTTTCACACCCGGATGGTCCGTTGGGATCAGCGCGCATGTAATACCCAGGGCTTCTTTGCCACCTAATAGCCCATCGGGATCGCGCATTTGAAAGGCGAGACCCAAAACTGTAGCAACTGGAGCCAGTGTAATGTAACGCTTATCCCAGTTAAGTTTTAACCCTAATACCTCTTCACCTTCAAACTCCTGACGACAGACAATACCCTCATCCGGAATAGCACCCGCATCGGAGCCCGCTTCCGGTCCCGTTAACGCAAAACAAGGTACCGCTTCACCGGAAGCCAGCTTAGGTAACCAATTTTCGCGTTGCTCTTGTGTACCATAATGGGCAAGAAGTTCGGCTGGCCCTAAAGAGTTAGGCACCATGACGGTCACGGCCGCACTCACACTTCGGCTGGCTAACTTAGCAACAATGGTCGAATTGGCGTAAGCCGAAAATGCCTTACCTCCATATTGCTTAGGAATGATAAGGGCAAAAAAACCCTCTTTCTTAAAATATTCCCAAAGCTCAGGCGGTAGATCTTTGCGATTGTGAACAATATCGAAATCATCAATCATGGTCAGTGCTGTCATCACCTGATTGTCGATAAAGTCCTGCTCTTCAGAGGTCAGCGTAGGCTTGCCATAGCTATGTAATGTTTCCCAGTTAGGTTTGCCTCTGAAAAGTTCACCTTCCCACCAAACATCGCCGGCTTCCATCGCCTCTTTTTCTGTATCAGACAGAGGTGGGAGTAACTTCTTGAAAAATGAAAAAACCGGACGAGTGATAAACTGCATCCTGATGTTTTTGACACCGAAAAGCACAATGATTATGAGTAGTGCAAGTATGAGTAGAGTCATGGTATTACCTTTTGTTTTGCGCCTTAATTAACAGGAACTGACACACCGGCAGAGAGGTATGGAATCACTTTTCGAATAACCGTCTCTATATTGTTATGTTCACTAAAATCGGCAGCGGCGATCTCAATCAAAGCATCTGCCGAAGCCATGGTGAATACGACCGTACCTAAGGTAAAGTGTAAACGCCAAAACATCTCAGCGGGGGGAATATGTGGTGCGCTATCGGCAACCGCTTTCACGAACTGATCTAAGTGTTCACCATAATGAGTCGTAATAAACCAACGCAGGTGCCCCTGACTCTCGATGTAGCCACGGCCTAGAAGCTGCAGGAAAGTACTCGTACCCTCGGCTCTGACTTTATTCAGATCAAGAAGAGGTTCAACTAAGATAGAAAAGATATCATTGAGCGAGGCATTTTTATCCGATGCCTGCAATCTGACAATTTCTGCAGAAGCAACCGGCATAAAGACATCGAGATACCGGGCTAACACTGCACGTATCAACTCTTTTTTTGAACCAAAATGGTAATTAACTGAAGCCAGATTGACCTCGGCTTTACTGGTTATCAAGCGTAATGAGGTTTCAGAAAAGCCCCTTTCTGCAAATAACTTTTCTGCAGCATCCAGTATTCTTGTTTTAGTATCGGATCTATTTGCCATTCCGTGACCTTATCACTCTATTTTAAACACCCGTTTAAATTAAACATTGGTTCACTTTTTGTCAAATGAAATTAGCTAGCAATTGCGCTCTATGTGTACTATTTCAAAGAAAGTTAACCTTTAAAGTCACAATCGTTTGAAACTCTCCGAAGTTTACGCATGTACGCTCAGATAGTTCCTTTTCATATGAGGTTAGTTTTTTAAACATTGCAGAGTTACACAGTGGACTTCTACCAATCGGTATATGACTGAAAGACGGCGGAGCGTAAGCATATAAAGCAATCAACACCTACCTCTTCCCAACCTTAGTTAAATATTTATTTTAACCACCTGTTTTATGTCCATTTAATTACCAGTAAAAATGTTCAACTGTGCAATAATAATACTAGCCGAAAAATCTATACATTAAATCTATACACTATATAGAAGAACCTATGGTTCATCTTTCATAAGTCATTAGCCAAATATAGGACCTGTGCTAAGGAAAGCATATGAATAGTCTGTCTCTCGCCATAAAAGATTGGTTGTTACACCGCAAGAGTTTGATCTTTCTTGTCGATGCACTCCTGTTTTTGGTCATGTTAAATACATTGCCATTTCAAGGCGATATAGTTATAGGTCTCAGCTTGCTCACTTTTATTGCCATATTGTGGCTGACAGAGGCCATTCACGTTTCGATCACCGCCATATTCGTTCCTCTGCTTGCTGCAGGACTCGGTGTACTCGACACACCTCAGGCTCTGGGCAATTTCGCCAATCCTATCATATTTCTGTTTCTCGGTGGCTTTGCTCTTGCTGCCGCCCTGCACCGCCAACGATTAGATAAAGTCATAGCCGACAGAGTGCTGCAATTCGCAAACGGACAGATGAATGTTGCAGTCATAATGCTATTCGCAGTGACAGCCATTCTCTCTATGTGGATCAGTAACACGGCGACCACGGCAATGATGTTGCCCTTGGTACTGGGTATTTTAGCTAAAGTCGATGACAAGAGTGATCACAACACCTATGTTTTTGTACTGCTGGGTATCGCTTATTGTGCCAGTATCGGTGGAATTGCCACTATTGTTGGCAGTCCACCCAATGCAATCGCCGCTGCCGAGGTCGGACTGAGTTTCACCGAGTGGATGATGCTGGGTTTACCCATAACTTTGACCCTGCTCCCTCTCGCAGTCGGCCTGCTTTACCTGATGTTAAAGCCAAATCTTAGTTACACCTTCAACATTCCCCGTGAACGTGTTCAATGGAGCAGTGAAAAAATCAGCACTTTTATCATCTTCGGCATAACCGTAACCTTGTGGATATTCAGTAAGCCACTCAATGCTTATCTGGGTGGCTATAGTAGATTCGATAGTCTCGTCGCCCTCTTTGCTATCATCATGTTGAGCCTTGCCAGAGTCGTAAAATGGCAAGACATAGACAACACAACAGACTGGGGAGTATTACTGTTGTTTGGTGGAGGTATCTGCCTCAGTAATGTACTAAAAGAAACCGGCACAAGTGTATTTCTGGCACAAAGCTTAAGTGAATACCTGCAGCAAGCCGATCTGTTTGTGATCCTTTTGATGGTTGTGACCTTCGTCGTTTTCCTGACAGAATTTGCCAGCAACACTGCAAGTACAGCACTGTTGGTCCCGATATTTGCATCTATAGCGGAAGTGTTGGGAGTATCACCGGTTATCTTATCTGCTCTGATAGGTATCAGCGCCTCATGTGCCTTTATGCTACCGGTCGCCACGCCGCCTAACGCGATAGTATTTGGCTCAGGTCATATCAAACAGCGAGAGATGATGAGAGTGGGGGTTATTCTTAATCTTATCTGTATCGTGACCCTATCCATCTTTGTCTGGTTATTTTGGTAGTAACACTTTTATTAACTAAGGGAAAAATTAAACGTGCCTCCCTTCGGCGCTTAGTTAAACCCTGGTAGAGATCTAATCAAGTGCCGAGCCATAGCTCCATATAAGCTGTTCATTATTTGCCGTATAACCAATCCAATCCTTGAATCACTGTAGTAGGAAATGCAGTAGCATGCCTGGCACCTTCGATAACTGAAAATTTCAGGTCGAGATTTGGATACTTATAATCATTAAGCTTATCTGCCAAGGCGTTAGCCCCGGCAACCATGTCTTGGCTTTGACCGTATTCAGGCCTCTCCAGACTACCTACAGACAAATATAACCGAACCGGGCTAGCTGGCGTTTTTACTGACTCTGACAATAGGTAACTATCGTTAAACCAGAGCGAAGGGCTGCCAATAATGTAACTTGAGAACATATCAGGTTGTGTAAATAGAATATAGGTTCCAAGCAAACCACCCAGAGAGTTACCGACAAATGTCCTCTGTGTTGAGCTTGCTCTATAATGACTCTCAATGTGAGGGAAAACTGTATCTTTAAAGAAGGATATATGCCCATCGGCATTACCCGTTTCAAGTTTCCAGCTATCTGCTTTTATCGGTGTGTAATCCCGTATTCGACTCGCAGATCCCCTTGAACCTTTAGCGTATGAAATTCCGACAATAATAGCCTCTTCCATTACACCACTGTTCATCGGAAAACGTGTCGCTCCGGAAACAATTTGAAAGCTGTACCAGGCATCGGTTAAATAGATAACCGGATACTTTCGCTTAACTTCCGAATGATAGGAGCGTGGTAACTTGATAAACAGCGGATAGACTCTATCCGTCTTAGTCTCTTGTAATTCAACAACTGTACTTCTTGGGATCTCAAAGACGGTATCGGCCAATAACGGCGTACTACATAGAAAAACAAAAACAAATGTGAACAGTTTCAATGCAACTTCCTTTGGTAAATATCGGATCGTCAGACAATAATTTCAGTTAAAACCTCTGTCTTTACCGAGTTAGCTATAAAGCAATTCTCGTGTGACATGTGATGCATTTTTTCCAACTGTTCCATCGTTGGCTGGCGTTCACCCGAAAAGATGATGTGAGGCCGCAACCTGACTTTGGTAACGGATGTTTTCCCATCGGCGTCTTTTTCCATTAGACCGATGGCATTATCAACATAGCTCTCTATGATGTACTTACGCTTGGCAGCAATAGAGAGAAACACCAGCATATGACAGCTGGACAAGGCAGCGATAAACGCTTCCTCAGGATCAACGTTTGCCTCGACAGAGTAAGGAAGTGGAACAACGTGGGGAGAAGATGAAGCCGGGACTGTAACGCCGCCATCAAATTCCCATGTATGCCCTCGACTATATTGGTTATCACTGAAGATCTCATCTTCACTACGAGTCCATCGAATTACGGCAGTATATTCAGACATCCTTGCTCCTGCTCTCTATAAATAAGTATTGTTGTTGACACTATAAGGACAAGCTTTGAGGCCGTTAAACCACTCGATATCGCATCTTAAAAATTTGTACGAGCCCAATCACTCAATTCTACTGTGGGTTTAGGAAAGCCAAGCGCATAAACAAAGCGGTTTTCACTGTCTTCAAAAATGCTGGAACTGATCCCCAGTAAAACGAATCCCTCTTCTAATAATGCACATGCGTCCTGAGGGCACTCAGTTTCAACAATCTTTGTTACTTTAAGAAGGATCTCTTGAGACTTTGTAATTTCAACGTTATCCATGGTAATCCTTGTGTACCGGGTAAATGTGGATTCATAGGAGAGTTACTTCATTATTTTGAGTAACTTATCACTAGTATAATCCAGAGATCAATCTAAGGCAGGGTTAAGAGTAGTAGAAAGGCGTTTAATGAGAGTAGATATAACGCAGGGTAACAGCAAGGCTGAGCTAATGCTTATGACCGATAGCGCTATGAAAAAGCAGAAGAGTGTATCGATAAAAGCCCCGATTCAGCTTAGAACAGTAAAATAAATTGACTATAGCCCCTCTGCCGGGTCCTTGGAATGTAACAAACCATAAAGAGTAAGCAGTAGGGTCGCTATGATCGCGACACCGCATAGATGCAACAGATTGGTCACCAACAGATTATCCATGCCATAGGGTGGAGGAAACTTTTCGCTAAGCGTCGGCAGAAGTTTCGATGAAGAGCCACTGATGGCAGCGACAATTCCGGCAGTCCCATTAGCCCAAGTTCCAATCTGTAAAGCCCAAACCATACTTTTAAAAGCCTTGGTTTAAGCGAAAGCTCTTTGAGAAGGAAGGCGAATATAATCATCGCCGCGAAACCACTCCACTGCCGTAGGTGGAATTAAGCCGATAATGCAGCCAACGGTGACTTGAAAAACACCTAAGATTAGCGTCCAACGCTTAAGCTTCTCTTTCAACATTCCAGTATCACTTCTCATATCAAACCTCAGGACTCGCGAATACTGATCGACACTAATGCAGGTCTACACAAATGCTGAATCGACTTACGGCTTAAATTACTGTCCAGTAAAAAACACTATGCTAGCTGCATACGAATATGTACAGCTAGCACTCAGGAACAACAGAGGTTAGCAGCAAAAATCTAGCTTAGTTCTTGTTTTACCGCTTCAACAACGGCTTGAGGCTGGCCTAAATACAAGGAGTGATCGATGAACACGCCCTTGTCTTCAGTTGACAATAAGAGCACAGGAAATGCCGTCGTTCCGATCATCTCTTGCATTTCCCCTATATCGGCCAGAATATATTCCGCATCACTGCTTAATTCATCTCTGAAAACTTTATTCGAGGGTGACAATTTAAACTGCTCAAGAATATTAGTGAAATCATGCTTACAATCCAGTGGATTACCATCAACAAAGTGGGATTTCTGCAATGCATTCAACACGGGCAACATTTTATCAGGTTGTTTATTTTGCATCCAAGCCATTAAATTTGCAGTTTTAATGGCATTTTTTGGACTATTAACATAACGAATATGTTCTTTGCCAAACTTAACCGCACTCAGCTTTAACACTGCGTCCACCTGATCCTTACCCGCACTATCACTGCCATTAAAATGGGCGCAGTGCATCGTGTGAATATTCATTTCAGGATAAGCTTCACTGAGTGCATTCACCACAGGTGTGGCCGCGTAACTCCACGGACAATGAGAGTCGTAGATAAAATATAAGTCAGAAATCATTAGCTTGATTCTTTATCGGAAAGATATTGAAGTGATCCTAAATAGTTTACGCTCAATATACAATTATCAATTGCTTTTAAAACCATCATTTAACCTGTTTTCAGACAAGGAACCATGGATACTCGACATTTACTCTTCTTAGGAGGCGTTTCCAAATTTTCAAAGCGATTCACCTCATTTGCTGGCCATCGTGTTGGGCACTACACTCAATAATACAGGGGTTAACACTCATAAAGATCAGGAGAACAGCCTCGGATCAGCCCTCACTAGCCAGACGGAGTCGAAAATGGATGTGGACTACTTGATTGTCGGTAGTGGATTATCAGCATTAGTGTTCGGCGCGCTCAGCGCAAAAGCGGGCAGTAAAGTGATTATGCTCGAAGCACATCAATACCCCGGTGGTTTCGGCCACACCTTCCCGATGGGCAAACATTACAAATTCAATGCTCAACTTCATTATGTCTGGAATTGCGGAGAGGGTGAAACGGTTAACAAGGTTCTCAAGAAACTCGAACTCGATAAAGAGGTGACCTTCGAGTCATTCGATCCAAAAGGGTTCGATCATATGCGTATGCCCGGATACCAACTCGATATTCCCTATGACACAGATCTACTGCTCACACGTCTTTGGGCGCTGTTTCCCGATCATGTTAAACAGTGCACCGCTTTTATCGATGAAGTCAGACGTACTGCCGAGGGATTGGAGGTGCTCTCAGGCGACGAACGATACCGGAATATCTTCAAAAACTTAGGTCAAACAATCACTGCGTTTAACAACATCAGGTCTACCCTGCAGCAGGTCTTTGACAAACATCGGCTACCTCTGGAGGCGCAAACACTGCTGGCTCTGCAATGGCCGGATTTTTTACTGCCGCCGAATCAGCTTTCATTTTGTGCCTGGGTACTGCTTTTCACCGGATATCAAAGGGGCGCCTACTACCCCACACTGCATTTCGAGCATGTCATTAACTCTTTGGCCAAGACCATTGAGAATAATGGCGGACAGATTATCTACGAGACTCATGTAGACAGTTTTATCGTCGAAAACAATCGAGTTCTAGGAGTTAAAGCCAGAGATCTAAATACTCAAGAGGTCGCTCCCTATGAGGCAAAATGCACCATTTGCAATATGGACCCCAAGAAAGCCGCGCACTTAATTGGCATCGAAAAATTCTCTTTGAAGCTGCGCAGGCAACTGGACTATGCCTATTCACCCTCGAACTTTATGGCTTACTGTTCGGTTAAGGATATCAATTTACAAGACTATGGTTTTGGTAAATGGAATATCTTCCACACTTGCAATCCAGACCTTAACGCCGCCTTTGATACCATGTATAACCAGCATGATTATTCGGCCCCTAGCTTTGCCATTTCCACCCCGGGTTTTTTAGCTGATGAGCATTCAGACCGGCCTGAGGGACAGCAAATCATCGAATTTCTGACCGTCGCAGATTATCAATATTTTAAAGATTTGAAGGCTAGCGATGCCAGAGCTTACCGGAAGAGAAAGAGAGGCATATTAGATACAATAATAGATATCGTCGAAGTTAATTATATCCCGGATTTCAGGGAACATTTGGCCTATAAGAATACCGGTAGCCCGACGACAAACGAAAATTTCTGTTGGTGCCCGCAAGGTAACTCATATGGTTCGGCAATGACGCCGGCCCATTTCAATCTGTTCAGATTAAATCATAACAGCTCAATCAAGGGTCTCTATTTTTGTAATGCCTCATCCGGCTATGCAGGTTTTGCCGGTACATTTTGGACAGGGGCTAAGCTTTACCAGAACCTGACAGGAGAGCGCATTCTCTAATTTGATAGGCCTGTATAACTGATGCTATTAGGGAGGAAAACATGAGGTTTGCGATCATTGGTGGCGGCGCCAGTGGTATGGTGACCGCCTACTATCTCAGTAAGATGGGGCACTCGGTTACCGTATATGAGAAGCAGCCGTTATTGGGCGGCCATATTCGCACTGTAAATAAAAATGTCAAAATTGAAAGCATCGCTCCCGACATAGTTTTGGAAGGTGGAGTCGTCGAATTCTCTTCTAACTTTAAACACTTCCATGCACTGATGGATGAGCTTGACGTTAAACTCGAACCCTTGACCGTGGGTTCAGCCCTGCTTCGCCGTAATAAGAAGCGCTTTCTTTCACCTACGGTGATCACAGGAAATATTCGAGGGCTGAGTTTCATATTGGAGTTTATAAAGTTAGCTTTTGTTTACCTGTCAGCAAATTGGCTCCTATTACAGGTCTATTTAAAACCTTCCTCTTTGCTCAGAGATAAGCCTTTTTCTGATTACGTAAGTAAAAAACAGGTAAAAAATACCTGGCTCAAACTATTTACTATGTATTGTTTCTCGATCCCCTATAAAACCATCATGAAAATTCCGGCTGAATTGGCATTTAACATTTTCCGACGTTATTTTTGGGCCGACTGGAAAAGGATAGATGGCGGCGTCTACAGTTATATCGAGAAAATTGAGCACCAGTTAAACGGGAATGTGATCCTCAATGCGAACATAAGGGGGATCACCCGCTCAGATAAGGGGATCAATGTAAAATTCGGCGACGACACACAGGAACATTTCGATAAGTTAGTTTTAGCCGTTCCACCGGATCAGGTCCTGTCACTTTTGTCCGATCCTACAGAGCAAGAGGTACAATTCTTCACTCCATGGAAAAAGAATATTGCCACAACTGTCCTGCATATGGACCCTCTGGTTTACCAAGGTTATGGTATCGCTCATCCATCTGAGTTTGATTTTTTCCAGACCAAAGAAGGATGGGGCTACAACGCTAGTTTGAACAGGATCTGTGGCTTGTCCTCACTGCAGCACTATAGCCTTGCCTACAATATCGATAGTTTGATCGCAAAAGAAAATATCATTCAATCCTTTGAACATCACACACCTCTATATACCGTCGAAGCATTCCATTATCGTCGAAAAATTATCGACAACAATGGCGATGACCACACTTACCATGTCGGCGCGTACCTCTATGACGGCTTACAGGAAGGTGCCGTGCTCTCGGCAAAAAAAGTTGCTGAACTCGTCGATAACTTAAATCGGCGATAACCTCACTAGTAGCAAATTAATAGGTTTTCTCTGCTCACAAGTTAAGCTTATTAAGTAAGTGATCTTTTAGATAGGTGTGTTTCTAAGCGATATCATCAGCCGGTTCTAATCTCTTATTCTCGCCTTTTTCAATCTGATGCTACTAAACAGATAATTTTGGGGTAAAATACGCAACACAAAAATAACAAGGGATATGATTCGATGACACGTTTATCTCCAAAGCTTTCAAAGCTTTCACTTCTGGTCGCTCTGTCTATCGGTGCTACAGCATGTAACACCGCACAAAATTCTGATTCAGGCGCTCAATCTAAAACTGATGAAGCCAAGCAATTTATTCAGGACTCAGAGAAACAGCTTAGCGAACTCTCTATAGAGATTAACCGCGCAGAGTGGATATACAGCAACTTCATTACCGAAGATACGGCAGCCCTCTCCGCCGCTGTAGGTGAGAAACAGACTGCGACTTCTGTAAAACTGGCCACCATGGCAGCCAACTATACTCAACTTCCTCTCGATGAAGTCAGTCTGCGTAAGTTGAATATTTTACGCAGCTCTTTGGTACTTCCGGCCCCGCTGGATCCTAAGAAGAATGCTGAGCTTGCTAGCATAAGCGCCGAGTTGAACGGTCTTTACGGAAAAGGAAAGTATTGCTTCGATGACGGACGTTGTTTAACACAACCTGAACTGTCGGCCATCATGGCTGAATCACAAAACCCGGCTGAGCTGCTTGAAGTCTGGAAAGGATGGCGAGAAATTGCTAAACCTATGCGCCCTCTGTTTAAACGTGAAGTTGAGCTGGCAAATGAAGGGGCAAAAGATCTTGGATACGCCAACCTATCGGAGCTATGGCGTAGTCAGTACGACATGAAGCCCGACGAGTTTTCTAACGAGCTCGACCGCCTATGGGGACAAGTTAAGCCCCTATATGACTCGCTCCATTGTTATGTTCGCGGCGAGTTAAATGATGAGTACGGCGATGAGGTTGTATCCAAAGATGGGCCGATACCAGCACACCTTTTAGGTAATATGTGGGCACAGAGTTGGGGCAACATTTACGATAAAGTAGCGCCGCAGGACGCCGATCCCGGCTATGATGTTACCGAGCTTCTTGCTCAGCATGACTATGATGAAATAAAGATGGTAAAACAAGCTGAAAGCTTCTTTAGCTCATTGGGTTTTGCTGAGTTACCCGACACATTCTGGGAACGTTCTCTATTTGTTCAACCTAAAGACAGGGATGTAGTCTGTCATGCATCTGCATGGGATCTCAACGATTTAGACGATATCCGCATCAAGATGTGCATTCAGAAAACGGCCGAAGACTTTACCGTCATCCATCATGAGCTGGGACACAATTACTACCAGCGCGCATATAAAGAGCAGCCGTTTATCTTTAAAAATAGTGCCAACGATGGCTTCCATGAAGCGATTGGTGACACAGTAGCGCTATCGATTACCCCAAGCTACCTTAAACAGATAGGTTTACTGGACGAGGTGCCAGACGCATCGAAAGATATCGGCCTGCTACTTAAACAGGCATTAGATAAAGTCGCCTTTATGCCGTTTGGCTTGATGATCGACCAATGGCGCTGGAAGGTTTTCAGTGGTGAGATCACGCCGCAGCAATATAACCAGGCCTGGTGGGATCTGAGGGAAAAATATCAAGGTGTGAAAGCACCAATTGCACGTGGTGAAGATAACTTTGATCCAGGGGCTAAGTATCATGTCCCGGGTAACGTTCCCTACACTCGTTATTTCTTAGCCCATATCCTGCAGTTTCAGTTCCACAAGGCATTGTGTGACGTTGCCGGTGATAAGGGTCCGGTTCATCGTTGTAGCATCTACGGTAATAAAGAGGCTGGCGCTAAGCTCAACACTATGCTGGAGATGGGACAGAGTCGACCTTGGCCTGAAGCACTCGAAGTGGTCACAGGAACTCAAGAGATGGACGCAAACGCCGTTCTCGATTACTTCGCGCCATTACAGGTCTGGTTAGATAAACAAAACGGTGAAGCTAATCGCCAATGTGGTTGGTAGCCTGAAACCGTCAAAATTATAATGCAAAACGCTCAACAATTATGTTGAGCGTTTTTTTAAAGCTATTCAAATACAGTTAATGCAAGCTATATAACCTACCTGAACCCGCTACCCTTATGATTTTGTTCTTTAGCCTCAATGCGTTTATTTTCAGACTTACTCAACATCACATATAACGCCCCCGTTCCCCCGTGCTCTCTTTTGGCGCTGTGAAAAGCTAACACTTTATCTAAGTTCGACAGCCAATTGACCACACAAGACTTAATCAGGGCATTTATCGGCTTACTCTTAAAACCTTTGCCGTGAATAACCAGAACGCACCGCTCACCTTTATCGTATCTGTCTTCGATATAGTGATATAACGCCTCCCTTGCTTGGCGCATGTTTAAAGCATGAAGATCCAACTCCGAGACAAATTTGTATTTACCAGCACTCAACTGCTTAAAAACAGGCGCTTGAACACCGTCCCGACAGACACTTATCACCTCTTCGGGCTCTACAGCATCGATAAGGTTAATATCTGTAGGTAACAGCAATAACGCTTCTGATAATTGCGCCGCTTGTTTTCGGGCTAATTGGGATGCCGAGATATCACAGTTACGGATCGGTCTGACTTGGTCACTTCCACTAAGAGGCTTAACCCCCGCCATCTCGTCCAGAAAGGATGAAACATCATCATTCACTACTGAATTCTCCTCTTAGACACACTTTGTTAAGAACTAAAACTTTAGATCGGTTACACCTTCTATTATAGTGACATCAGTATTAGTAGAATTGAAATCATTAATGACACTTTTTAAATTTATCGCTGCAGGACTCCTCTCTCTGGTCTGTGTTTTACAGCCTGCTGTAGCTATGCCTGAAGATAACGTGGCGCTCAATCAATTTTATACTCAATTTTCTCAAGCTTTTGAGCATCTCGATGCCGACCTGGTAGAAAGTATTTACGCCGAAGACGCTTGCTACATACCCGAGAATCAGAGCAAAGAGATAACTATGGGGCGAAAAAATATTATCGCGCTATACAAAAAGTTTTTCGGCAAAATCAAACACAAAGAGGCACGCATTGAGGTAGATTTCAGGGTCGTTGAACGTCAGATGGAAACGACTAATGCAACCGATATTGGCTACTATTTAATTCGTTTTTACCCCCCTGTCGATGCGGAAGAACCTGTCAGCGAGTTTGCCGGAAAATTTGTAACCGTCTCTAAAAAAGATGAAGACGGAAAGTGGTATTGGACCGTCGATACCAATAATCGCTCCGAACCTCCTTTTTACTACAATGCAAAACCTTCCCCAAATCTGTATTATGGCCGTCAATTCACGCCGCTAGCTACAGAGAACGATGACAACTAACCCCGACACTATCTGCCCATGTGGTAACACTAAAGATGATATAGCGCTTTCCTACACATATTGCTGTAAGCCATTTCATAAAGGTTTAGCCCTCCCTTCGACACCCGAAATATTGATGAGAAGTCGTTATAGCGCATTTGTCCTCAAAGAGTATGAATACCTGATAGCGACTCACCACTGTGACTATTTAAATGGTCTTACTGCACAGGCATTGGCTCAAAGTGAAGAGCCAAACTGGCTGTCTCTCGACATTTTATCAACATGGAGTCGTGGGCAGTCCGGTGAGGTCTGCTTTCAGGCTTGGTATCAAGATGGGGGGGAACTCGATGCTATCCATGAGTGCTCTGCATTTGAATTTGTCGATGGGCGTTGGTTTTATACTCAGGGCGAGCAAAAGGCGGCAATTCTTCCAAAGAGAAATGAGCCTTGCGTATGCAATAGCGGTAAAAAGTTTAAACAGTGTTGTATGAGATAACCCATGCCAACCAGCCATCCACCGCGAAAGCCTGTTAGACGGGGCCGTATCTAGTGGATGGACTCGGGTTTGGTTTGAAACAGAAACTGGCTGAACTCCGACTCTCTTAATGCAGGACTATAGAGGAACCCTTGGGCCTGATGGCATTTATGATCGGACAAGAAACTCTCCTGCTCTTGAGTTTCCACGCCTTCCGCCGTCAAAGAGATATTCAGCGCCGATGCCATTGCAATAATCGCACTCACTATCTCCCTACTCTCACGGCTTATCGTTAAGTCAGATATGAAAGAGCGGTCAATCTTCAGCTTACTGATGGGAAATTGTTTCAGATATCGCATTGAGCTATAACCGGTGCCAAAGTCATCGATCGCAAGACCCACACCTAACTCAGAAAGTTCCTGACACAATTTCGTGGCATTCTTGATATCTTCCATCAGCTCAGTTTCAGTGATCTCCAAAATCAAGGTACCCGGCTTCAATCTATAGCGGGTCACTAACTGCCATACCTGTTCGTACAAATTGCCGCTAAAGAACTGCCTTGCGGACACGTTGACGTGCATTGAAATGTCAATTTTATGGTGTTGCCATAGGTTAAGTTGTCTGCAGGCAGCCTCGAGCACCCAGGAACCGATGGCATTGATCATGCCTGTCTGTTCCGCTATATCGATAAACGCACCTGGATACAACACCCCTTTCTTGGGATGATGCCAACGAATGAGAGCCTCGGCACCGATATAAGCCTTCTTATTCAGATCTTTAAGAGGCTGATAATAGAGTTCAAACTCCCTGCCCCGCAACGCCGTTTGCAGATCCCGTTCAATTTGAGAGTTATCTTTAAAGGCATTGAGTAATGCATTATTGAAGATCTGAATCGTATCACCCTGTTTCTTCTTCGCATATTGTAATGCGATATCAGCACATGCCAGAGGTAAAAACAGCTCTTCAACTGAGTGAATATCGACGATGGCCAGAGCGGGTTTAGGCTCTATCTGCTCTCTTCCAATGGTCACGGGCATGGTCAGCTGGCGATATAACCTGGTGGTAATATATTCCATATCGACCTGGCTTTGCTCAGGCAAAATAATGGCAAATTCATCACTGCCTACACGTGCAATTTGTTCTGTACGATTTATATTGGCAAAATGTTTCAACCTTCTGGCGATTTCGATAAGCAGAATATCACCGTTCTCGTGTCCATAGGTATCATTGAACCGCTTAAAACCACAAAGGTCGATCAAAATAAGCTGACCCTTCGCCGTTTTTTCAAGTTCACGGTTGAAATAGGTACGATTGTATAAGCCGGTTAACCCACAATGCCACGCCAAACGTTCTAACTCAGACTGGTACCTGATCTCTTCGGAGCAATCTTCTGCATTGACAAGCGCAAAATGGTTGCCTCTTTCGGTAATAAATTGCTTTACCGAATATCTTAACCAGTATGTAGAACCGTCTTTTCGGGTAATTTCACAGTCACCTTTAGCAAACTTACCTTCTCGCACTGTAGCCAATGTCGCCATGGCTTGTTCCGGGTGTTGCTTAACAAAATCAAGATTCTTGAACGAGCGGCCAATGACCTGACTTTTAGAAGCTCCCGATATCTCTTCATGAGCTTGATTTACATATTCAATGTTATCTGTATGAAGGTTCACTAACATACTGATATGCTCCGATTGCTCGGCAGCACTTAAGAATAGTGTAAGCTTTTCATCGTTCTCATAGGCATTACGCGTCGCTAGCGTTAAGGCCAACTGATCGGCAACTTGAGAAGCAATATGAATTTCCGAATCAGACCAGTGAAAGTGGTCTTTTCTCTCCAGAAATAACACGCCCTCAAGGTGGCCGTTAATTCTGATTGCGATATCTAAAGTGGACTTGATCCCCTTCGGCGCGAAGTAGATCGAGGCGAGTTCTTCGAGTCTAACATCGGTGTCAATATCGGTCGCATCGATGAGACGCTGATTTTTAAGCTCACTGATATAGTGAGGACAATTGAGAGGGGAAGGACGTAAAAAAGTATCTGACAGCAGAGAGCCGTAATTAGCGATATTACTAATTTCGTTGTTATCACAAGAGAGGATACATACACCGACGTGCGTGACATGAAGCTGCTGACATAGAAGCTCTGTGGCCAGTTCAGCAGTCTTTTGAAAATCACCTTCTTGTTTGGCTTTGGAATTAACGATCAATTCCAATAAGTGTTGATACTTACGTTTCTTCACTAAAAGTCCTTGAAGCAGCAAGCCAAATGGCTTGCTGGTTGTCTCAAATTAACTTTGGTTTGCGAGCCAGAGATAATGAAACCAATATGTATACAATTTATTAATTTTTTTCTTTACGCAGACTACACGAGAAACTGACGAGTCGGCAACACACTGGTTAAATTAAATACCGTTTTCGAGCTGAAAAATCATTTTTTCTGCACTAAATGCGAAGTGGAGCAATAAAGTGACCTCTGAATTTTCAGATTTAATCTCGGTTTTTATCTCCTCGAATCGTTTCTTTGCTTTGGCTGACATCGCTTCTGCTTCAGCCTGAGCTGCATCTCCGGTAAAACTGATAGCCAGTTGGGTATCATGTTCATCAATCACAGCCCCAATATCTGCATAGCTACCACAGTCGCTGCATGTGTCGTTGACTAGATCTGATTGGGCACTCTTAATATTTTTCATGTTTTATAGACTCTAAAATAAACTATGTAACTTATTATACGTCAACTTCATAAATCCTACGCCACATAGCTCTGGGTTAGATCACAAAACCTTATATTTTCCTATATTAAGCCATAGTTTTATTTATTGTATGACTTCACTCAGGCTAATACTTCACTCATCTGACGTTGCTGAGAAAGCTGATCGACAAAATGCATCACTTCCGGTCGATACGTATTGCCTTGAGTCTTTGAGCGATATTTTTGTCTGACATTTAAATCACAGTTGGCCAAAACTTCCTGCATATCTAGTGGTTCATCACCTCTGGTAACGATAGCTTCCGGTTTTAAGGCCTGCATAAGTTGAAAAGCTCTGGCTCCCCCCAGGTGAAACTGCTCACTGTTATCTACCGGAGATGGTTCGAGTGTTAAGTCATTAATTAATTTCTCTTCAGCCGGAAGATCGAACTTAGCTCTGAGTTCAGCTTCCAGAGTTAAGTCACTATCTTTAATGTTAAACTGAGCCATATCTCTCGCGTCTGTCGACAATAACGCAAGCAAAAGTGCAAACTCCCCCCTCCGATCGCTATCTACTGCGCGATTGAGGCGAGAGCCTAATTGTGTCTCATTAACTAACACTTGACCTGGCTGCATAAAAAAACATCAATAAATCAACTCGTTGATAATTAATCGACCGCTTGAGCAAGAACTTTAGAATTAATTTCAATATTGGCTTTACTCCGCAAACGATTGTGACTATTATTGCCGCCGCAAGTGAGGAGGGGTTCCCGAGTGGCCAAAGGGATCAGATTGTAAATCTGACGGCTCAGCCTTCGAAGGTTCGAATCCTTCTCCCTCCACCATTTGTGTTTTCTTCTTTATTGAAGAGAGAGAAAGTGTAGAAAGTAAGATAAAGATATATGTGGAGGGGTTCCCGAGTGGCCAAAGGGATCAGATTGTAAATCTGACGGCTCAGCCTTCGAAGGTTCGAATCCTTCTCCCTCCACCATCTTTAATTTATCGAAGACATAAGTAACTCGATTCAAAAGAAGTAAGAAGTAAGAAGTAAGAAGTAAGTTGAAAAATGTGGAGGGGTTCCCGAGTGGCCAAAGGGATCAGATTGTAAATCTGACGGCTCAGCCTTCGAAGGTTCGAATCCTTCTCCCTCCACCATCTTCAATTTATTGGTTAACAAGTTTTATCTGTAGTAATAAGTTCGAAAGTAAAAAGTAAAAAGTAAAAGTAGAAAATGTGGAGGGGTTCCCGAGTGGCCAAAGGGATCAGATTGTAAATCTGACGGCTCAGCCTTCGAAGGTTCGAATCCTTCTCCCTCCACCACTTCTATCTGTCTTAATAAACTCCCCCTAGATTTTACCAGATACTTGCTTATTGAAACTCATCCGAGTCGTTCTATCTATTTGCCATCCTGCGTTCCAATATCCTGATAATCCGTTAGCTAACAAACAATCGCACAAGCCAATACGAGTTGTTAAAAAAATCTATACACAGATTCAGATACTCCAGCTACTCCAGCTACTCCAGCTACTCCAGCTACTCCAGCTACTCCAGCTACTCCAGCTACTCCAGCTACTCCAGATATAATCTTCAGCTTTCTCTGTCATCACTAATGCTTTTTAGCTATTATTTAGAACATTAAGTAATAACAATAAGAGACAGCATGTCAAATTCATGGATTAATCAGGCTATCGCCACCATTGAGGCCGATTACCAACGTAGTGCAGACACCCATTTAATCAAGCTCGATATACCGGCACTTGAAGGTATAGACATCTACCTCAAAGACGAGAGTACCCACCCAACTGGAAGCCTGAAACACCGATTGGCTCGCTCTCTGTTTCTTTATGCACTCTGCAATGGCTGGATTAAGGATGGCACGACCATAATTGAGTCATCATCGGGAAGTACTGCTGTGTCAGAGGCCTATTTTGCACGACTATTAGGCTTACCCTTTATCGCAGTCATGCCACGTTCGACGGCAAAGAAGAAGGTCCAGCAGATTGAATTTTATGGTGGAACTTGTCACTTCGTCGAACATTCCAGTGAGATCTATGCAGAATCAGAGCGATTAGCCAAGAACTTGAACGGTCACTATATGGATCAGTTCACCTACGCTGAGCGGGCAACAGATTGGCGTGGTAATAATAATATTGCCAATTCCATTTTTGATCAGATGAGTCGTGAGCCCCACCCTATCCCGGACTGGATTGTGATGAGCCCGGGTACAGGCGGAACATCAGCCACTATAGGTAGGTATATACGCTATCAACAGCTCGAAACAAAACTCTGTGTGGTTGATCCAGAAAACTCCGTTTTCTTCGACTATTATCAGACCGGAGATAAAAGTGTTACCTGCTCAAAAGGTAGCAAGATTGAGGGTATAGGCCGTCCCCGAGCCGAACCCTCATTTATCCCCGGCGTTGTTGATGATATGGTAAAAATCCCTGATGCGGCCTCTATCGCGACCATATTTTGGTTAGAAAAGATGATTGGCCGAAAGGTGGGACCTTCGACGGGAACTAACCTTTACGGTATTTTACAGATTGCGACAAAGATGATTGCAGAGGGGAAAAAAGGATCCTTGGTCACCCTGTTATGTGACTCTGGAGAACGCTATCTTGACACCTATTACGACCCACAATGGGTGGAGGCTAACATAGGCGATCTTTCTCAATATGAGGCTAAGCTGGAACAGGTTAGCCTCACAGGAAAGCTTAATTAGTCTATCTCTAAATATTTATGTGTCTGTATTGAAAGGCGCCAGTTACGTTCAATACAGACGCGCATTGCCAGCTCTGTTGCTCTACTCTTCTGACTGATAGGCTGTAGACAGATAATCTTCTCATCGAGGGTGATCCCCTTAAGCAAACAATCGAGATCATCGATATGCGCTTGGGTCGCAACCGGGTGCTTGATCTCATTTGCTCTGATTAAGGCCTGCTTTAAAATGGGAAGACCCGCCTTCATATTAATTTTAGGCGAAACCGTCACCCAGGTTTCATCTGAGCATATAACCTCAAAAGTGCCACTAGTCTCAATTTGAGTCGCGTAACCCGCTCGGTTCAGTGATTCGGTCAATGGGATAAGATCATGTAAGCAGGGCTCTCCCCCCGTGATAACCACATGTTTCGCAGTAAAGCCTTTTGCTTTGAAGTTGCTGATCAGCTCTTCAGCCGTAAGTTCAGCCCAGCGTCCAATAGTACCATCGACTTGAATCACCAATTCAGGCGCGACTCTATTTTCTTCAATCACATCCCATGTGTGTTTAGTGTCACACCAAGAGCACCCAACCGGACACCCCTGAAGTCGAACAAAGAGAGCTGGGACACCGGTAAAAAAACCTTCTCCCTGAATCGTCTCGAACACTTCATTTACAGGATATTTCATGATAAACCTCAAAAAGAATGGGCGGCATTTATAGTGTATTTTTGGCCTGCAGGCAAGTATAGATTAGCCTTTCGTGTGTTACCCGGACTTAATCCACAATGATTCCCCCTTTATTCCTCCAGGAAGAGTTGCAAGCTAACCCTTGTCAGTTAAAATAGTCACAGTTTAATTCAGTAAGAAATCATTTATGTCAAAAGTGTCAAAAGCGGTAGTTGTATTTAGTGGCGGACAAGATTCGACCACCTGTCTGATCCAAGCACTCAACCAATATGATGAAGTGCATGGTATTACCTTCGACTATGGTCAGCGCCATAGTCAGGAGATTGAGGTTGCCAGAACTCTGGGTAAACGTCTCGGACTGGTCAGTCATAAGGTGTTGGATGTCTCTATGCTCAATGAGTTGGCCATATCCGCGCTAACTCGAGATTCTATTGAGGTCTCTAATGAGCTTATGGAAAATGGATTACCCAATACTTTTGTACCGGGCAGAAACATTCTGTTTCTTACTTTGGCAGGGATCTATGCGTACCAATTAGGCGCCAACTCTGTCATTACCGGCGTCTGTGAAACTGATTTTTCGGGCTACCCCGATTGTAGAAATGACTTCATTAAAGCGATGGAGTCGGCATTGAATCAAGGTATGGACCGTCAATGTAAAATCGTCACACCTTTAATGTGGTTAAATAAAGCCGAGACCTGGGCTTTAGCCGACCAATATAAGAGCCTGGAGTTAGTCAGAGATGAGACATTAACCTGTTATAACGGCATCATTGGCAATGGGTGCGGGACTTGCCCTGCCTGTCTTCTCAGGCAGAAAGGGTTAGAGGACTATTGTAATAACAAGGAGCTGGTTCAATCGGACTTAGCTGCTAAATGTCTAAAATAAAGCGTAATAAATAAAGTGTCAAAAACAGTACCGTTTATACGCAGTAGTTATGTCATTGCAGCACTTATCACAGCGTGCTGCACTCTCCTCTATTTTATGGAAACTGATTCATTACTGGCATTTCGCCGTAGTGCTATCACTAACGGTGAATATTGGCGACTCTTCACCGGCAACTTACTGCATACTAATCAATGGCATCTGCTGATGAATCTGGCTGGCCTTTGGGTGCTCTTATTACTCTTTAAACCTCATTTTAAAGTGCTTAGTTTCACTTTTATTTTTTCAGCTTTGTGTTTACTTCAAGGCCTTGGGTTGTATCTTTTCTATCCAGGCCTGCTGGGCTATGTAGGTTTAAGTGGTATGTTACATGGCCTGTTTACTTACGGCGCCATCAGAGATATTTCAACAGGGTTAAAATCGGGCTACCTGCTACTCTTAGGTGTCATTATTAAGGTCGGATATGAGCAAATATTTGGTGCGAGCGTTCAGGTAACAGAGATGATTGGTGCCAGAGTCGCCACCGAAGCCCACTTAGTCGGCGTCATCACAGGCATTTTGTCCGTGGGTTTGTTCAGTTTATTCGCCAATCTGTATCCAAAAGCTAATAACTGAAAATGCGGGGCACTAGCTAGCCCCGCAACCTGAATCAATTATGCTTTAATCAGTGCCTCTCGCAATTTCGCGACCTGATCACGTAGTGCTGCGGCCTGTTCAAACTCAAGATTCTTAGCATGCTCATGCATCTGTTTCTCCAATGAGTCCATCTGATGACTTAGCGACGCAATATCGGGGCCGCCGTAAGGAGCCCTCGACTCAGCAACCTTGTTATTGTCAATCTCCAGTCCTTCGGTACTCTTATCTCCCACATCCATAACATCGGTGATCTTCTTCGACACCCCTTTAGGGGTGATGCCATTATCGAGATTAAATTGATGCTGTAACTTGCGACGCCGTTCGGTCTCCCCCATAGCACGCGACATCGAATCTGTTATCTTATCGGCATAGAGGATCACCTTGCCGTTAATATTTCGTGCGGCGCGGCCAATTGTTTGAATAAGTGAACGTTCTGATCGTAAGAAGCCCTCTTTATCTGCATCGAGTATGCACACCAGAGAAACCTCCGGAAGATCCAGCCCCTCTCTCAACAGGTTAATACCAACCAGCACATCGAACACGCCTAAACGTAGATCTCTGATGATCTCTACCCGTTCAACCGTATCGATATCAGAATGCAGATATCTGACCTTTATCCCGTGCTCATCGAGGTATTCAGTAAGATCTTCAGACATACGTTTGGTCAACGTTGTGACCAAAACTCTCTCTTTTAGCTTTACACGCTGAGCGACCTCTGAAAGTAGGTCATCAACCTGAATAGCAATAGGGCGAACCTCGAGTACAGGATCCAATAGTCCCGTAGGTCTGATAACCTGCTGAGCTACCTCACCATCACTCTTATCTACCTCATATTTACCAGGCGTGGCCGACACATAGATAGTTTGTGGCATCAGACTTTCAAACTCTTCAAACTTCAGCGGCCTGTTATCCAATGCCGAGGGTAACCGAAATCCATACTCGACCAGATTAGATTTTCTGGATCTATCACCCTTATACATAGCACCAATTTGTGGCACGGTTACATGTGACTCATCGATGATCAACAGTCCGTCATCTGGCAAATAATCAAGCAAAGTCGGCGGACCGTCACCCTCAGCTCTGCCGGAAAGATATCTGGAATAGTTCTCGATACCGGAACAATAACCCAGTTCGGTCATCATCTCGACATCATACTGTACGCGTTCATTAATTCTTTGCGCTTCTATCAGTTTATTATTATCTAATAGTTGCTTCTTGCGTATTCTTAGCTCTTCTTTGATATCTTCGGTCGCAGCAAGAATTTTCTCACGTGGTGTAACGTAATGGCTTTTAGGATAAACGGTTGTTCTGGCAATACGCTTCACGATATGACCCGTTAGTGGATCGAATAGGCTTAAACGTTCAATCTCTACATCAAACAGTTCGACCCGAATAGCCTCTTTATCCGAATCGGCCGGAAAAATATCGATGACCTCTCCTCTGACCCTGTAGGTTCCCCGCTTCAATTCGATATCATTACGGGTATATTGCAACTCACTCAGTCGCTTTAAGATATCCCTCTGATCCATGAAATCACCTTGTCTTAGGTGTAATAGCATCTTCAGATAAGAATCTGGGTCGCCCAGACCGTAAATGGCAGAAACCGACGCAATGAGAACCACATCTTTGCGTTCCAGCAGGGCTTTTGTTGCAGAGAGCCGCATCTGTTCGATATGGGCATTAACCGAAGCATCTTTTTCTATAAAGGTATTCGTCGACGGTACATAGGCTTCAGGTTGATAGTAATCGTAATAGGAGACAAAATACTCAACCGCATTGTGTGGAAAAAACTCCTTCATTTCACCATACAATTGAGCGGCCAAGGTTTTATTAGGCGCCATTATGATGGTGGGCCTGGCTAGTTGCTTAATCACATTAGCAATAGTGAACGTTTTACCAGAGCCTGTTACACCGAGTAAAGTTTGGCACGCAACTCCGGACTCAATACCATCAACCAGCTTTTCAATCGCTTTAGGTTGATCCCCTGCCGGACTGTATTGAGATTCGAGTTGAAACGTAGATTCTGTCACAGAGTTCTTCCCCATATAATTAGCCCTCCATTTTATACTAATCCTGATGAATATGTGATCATTGTTCGTAAATGAAACGCCTCTAAGGTGATCAGCTTTATCAGACACTCATTACCTAAGTTAAGAGCACGAGTTCAGAGCAGCAATTCAGGTCAGTTAGTAGAAGACTGGATATAGCATTGCGATATAGACGTCCCAGGCATAGGTTACCTTCTATGGATTTGTTAAACTTTATCGATAGACTCCGATTCCATTAATACTCGCGCTTCACTCCCGGCGACGTCGACTTACCACTCAGTATCGGCATTATTTAACTCTTTATTTATCACTCGATGATGAAAACCAAGAGTAATTGTGCCAGCAAGGTCATTTTTAATGATTTGTTTTTTTATTCATTAGACTCATGACTGGAAACGAAAATATCGTTCGGATCACCTTGATTGTTCGGCTAATAACATAACCAGGTAACATTTTATTGTTTTATTCATGAAATTTTAGAACATACCAAATCAATGGCAACAATGGTCATTATATCGCCGCAAGCCCAATGAAAATGCCAAACTAATACACAAGATAGAGCATTCATTCAGTTACATTTAAGCAACAGGCCAATATAAGAATCAAAGAAGTTCTTGATTTTCGTATTGCATTGTAAATAAAGGGTTTTATTTACCTACAAAAATGATGCGCATTTTAAGCTCAAGCCCCTATTTATGAGGCTTTGAAACACATTTTTAAGCTTAACTCACAGGTTTATCCACAGATTTAGTGGATAAGTCAATCTAACCCTGATTACACGTGGCTTTAGGAGGGGTTTGGTTAATGAGGCATGTCATAAGAAATGTATGTAATTTTGCTACATTTGAAACTGAATTAACCTTTCATCGATTCTATCTCGTATATTTTCGATGCAAAAACATATCACCTTGTATAGAAGATCTGGATTGATTCTAACTAACACAAGACTCACTCACTAATACTAATTGACCATTAACCAGCGACGTTCGGACACCATCTATCACAACCCGTTCCCGGCTCGCATCGGTAAAACCGAGATAACAGCAATGGATAAAGATCAGCTCAATAAGCCTGAGCAGCCAAAAAACGCTTACTTTAAGGAAACAGTTTACATCTCACGGTTCAAACATCCCCCTCTACACGTAGACACTTATCATATTCTCAGTATCGACTTCTCCGTATAGCCATGTTCCTTCTGCCTCCTTAGTATAGATTGCTACCCTACTCCCTGAATATGACGCCCCTCTTATTAGCAAGCAATATCCTGGAGCCGTAAAGAAGGTTTAAAAATCACATTTCTATCAGCATTTTATTGATACGCTTGCGCCTGAATAATATTTGTCCCCATAAAAATGGCCAGACAAGCATCAAAATGATGGAATCTACATCATGATGGACGTTAGATGAGCACTTAACAGCTTAATTACACTTTTTTTTGTTACTCGAGTTGACTCATCATGAAGAGCGATTTAATATGCGCTCCGTCTTCAACGACGAATAGCTTAAACGTTTCCCCTGTAGTTCAGTTGGTAGAACGGCGGACTGTTAATCCGTATGTCACTGGTTCGAGTCCAGTCTGGGGAGCCAAAGTTATTTTAAAATGAAGCACAACAGGTGTTTACCTGTTTAATAATGATGTTCCCCTGTAGTTCAGTTGGTAGAACGGCGGACTGTTAATCCGTATGTCACTGGTTCGAGTCCAGTCTGGGGAGCCAAATTATTAAACGCACTTGTTAATGATAAATTAAAATCGATTCCCCTGTAGTTCAGTTGGTAGAACGGCGGACTGTTAATCCGTATGTCACTGGTTCGAGTCCAGTCTGGGGAGCCACTTTATTATTAATAATAAACATCTTTGAAAAATCGATTCCCCTGTAGTTCAGTTGGTAGAACGGCGGACTGTTAATCCGTATGTCACTGGTTCGAGTCCAGTCTGGGGAGCCACTTTTTCAAAAAATAAACTAGCAATTCCCCTGTAGTTCAGTTGGTAGAACGGCGGACTGTTAATCCGTATGTCACTGGTTCGAGTCCAGTCTGGGGAGCCATTAGTTTATGAAAAAACTGTAAAACTTTAATTCGATTCCCCTGTAGTTCAGTTGGTAGAACGGCGGACTGTTAATCCGTATGTCACTGGTTCGAGTCCAGTCTGGGGAGCCAAATTAGAAAAACTTGTTTGATAGATATAAATCGATTCCCCTGTAGTTCAGTTGGTAGAACGGCGGACTGTTAATCCGTATGTCACTGGTTCGAGTCCAGTCTGGGGAGCCACTTATACCATTCCTATGCCCACATCTCTCTAATATCAGCATTAAATTTTCGCTCTGCCTAGTTTTCAGATAGAATAACCTCCAGAATTTACTAAAATTAATATAATTTTCATTTCTGCGTATGGATTCTTTATGAGCTTAACAAAAATATTCCAAAGCTTTTTATTTGTCCTCTTCGTCGGTATCTGTTTCCTCGTATACGTAGACCAAACCAATCTACTCTCAGAAAAAGTCCATTCCAGACTCGCGCATTATCAAAACAGCTTTAATACCGATCGAGCCTTACCCTCCAGTGGCAATGAACTCTTGGCCGAATTGGAAAAAAATGACAAGTTTCAATTCTTTCAATATATACACAGTACAGATAGCAGCTATAACCTTACTCAAGGCGAGTTGATTTCTGGTTCTAATCACCCTTTGGCATCCCTGTTTCCAATAGAGATGTCTGATACCCGCACTTTCACAGAGGGGCGACTACAGATAAAGCTATTCAAAGAAGATATTCTCGATGCCACAATATCTTCTTTTCAAAATGCGATAATCGTCTTGGGAGCAGCCTATCTGCTTGTGGCCATCACTTTTTACCTCTTGATGTTAAGGCTTAAGCGGGCGATCAGATACTCAGCTACCTATATTTCAGGTCTTTCAAATCACTCATTTGATGCTTTCGAAGCCTCTAAACTCGGCTCAGAGTTAAAACCTATCGGAGTGGCGCTTGAAAAGTTAAAAGTAAAACTCAAAACAAACATAGATCGAGCCGCCGATGAGAATGAAAAGCTGGCTAAGGTCGCTTATCAAGACCCTGTAACAGGCTTAGCCACACGTACCGTATTTACACAAAAATTAGAATCTTTCTCTGAACTGAGTAAAGATCACATTGGCCTGATGGCGATTGTTAAAGCTTCTGAATTGGCACAAATAAATAATAACTTTGGTCGTACAGCCGGTGACGACTACCTATCAGAGGTAGCCAACTGTATTCGTAAATCTCTGAGTGAACTCCCGAACTCTGAATGCTTCAGAATTTCGACAGCCGATTTTGCGGTTTTCATTCCAGATCTGATCCTCAAAGATGGCATACCATTTCTGGAATCGTTAAAAACGCTATTTGACGAGTATCAACAAACTCTGAACACCGAATCAATCGCTCATGTTGGCCTTGTGCCTTATCAACACGATAGTGATACGGTCAAATTACTCACGCTAGCGGATACGGCGGTAAGCATTGCCCAGACATTGGGGCCAAACTGTTTCTATATGCAGGATAAGTTTAATGGTGACGAGGTATATGGAGACACGCGCTGGAAAGAAGCCATTGATGACCTGATTCACAGGCAAGCCCTTAAATTTTACCAGCAACCAATCCACCCCTGTAGAACCGAGGTCTTAGTTTATAAAGAGCTGTTGACCCGTTTCTATAATAGTGAAGGAAAGTTTTTACCTACCACAACGGTAATCGCAATGGCCGAGCGACACGGCATGATATTAGATCTCGATAAACTCATCATAATAAATACTATTAAGATGCTGATTAATACCCCTGCCATGTCAGGAGCCTACGGCATAAATATTAGTTCCTCTTCAATTATGCAGGATAGTTTTGTGGCCTGGATTAAAGATCTGCTTGCAAAGCAACGTCATATCGCAGCCAGATTGGTATTTGAAGTCAATGAGTCAGGCATGCAAACCAATTTATCTGCCAGCCATAAATTTGTTAGAACTATGCATAGTGTTGGTGCCAGAGTTTCTGTCGAACATTTTGGCATGGGATTTACCTCCTTTAAATTCTTTAAAGAGGTAAGGCCCGACTATATCAAACTCGACGGTAGCTACACCGATGGGATTGTTCAGGACACTAACAATAAGTTTTTCATTAAGATGATCGTAGACATAGCCAGAAGACTCGGGATCAGGGTGATTGCTACCAGTGTTGAGCGTCAAGAAGAGAAGCTGGTACTGGAGAGAATGCACGTCGATGGTTTACAAGGTTACTATATTTCACAACCCCAAGCCGCACAGACGATTGAGTAAGTCTCATTGATAGCATAAGAAAAGAGCAGTTTCAGTAAAACCTTGTATTCTATGTGTTGTTTATAGACACGGAAAAGTCGATAATAGAGGGAATAATTGCCTTCGAAAATGAATAAGAGATGAGTGAATATCTCCTGCTTTTGATCAGCACTGTGTTGGTCAACAACTTTGTATTAGTTAAATTTCTTGGTTTATGCCCTTTCATGGGAGTTTCCAGCAAACTCGAATCAGCCATTGGCATGTCGATGGCGACAACGTTTGTCCTGACTCTCGCGTCCGTATTAAGCTACTTAGTTAATCAGTATCTGTTATTACCTTTTGAGCTTGGCTACCTGAGGACGATGAGCTTTATTTTAGTCATTGCCGTTGTGGTTCAATTTACCGAAATGCTTGTTCAAAAAACCAGTGCCTCTCTCTACAGGGCCCTGGGAATATACCTTCCTCTTATCACCACAAACTGTGCAGTGCTCGGTGTCGCCTTGCTGAATATCAGTGAGAAACACAACTTCATCGAGTCAGCGATTTATGGTTTTGGTGCAGCTGTCGGTTTTTCTCTGGTGCTGATCCTATTTTCAGCAATGCGTGAGCGGCTTGCCGCAGCCGACGTCCCTCTTCCGTTCAGAGGCGGGGCCATTGCCATGATCACAGCGGGCCTTATGTCTCTTGCATTTATGGGTTTTACAGGATTGGTTAAATAAGTATGTCCGGAATTTTTATCGCAATAATTTTACTAACAATCCTGGCACTCTTGTTTGGTATCTTACTCGGTTTTGCCGCAGAGAAATTTAAAGTAGAGGGTGATCCACTTGTCGACCAATTAGAAGCGCTTTTGCCTCAGACACAATGTGGTCAATGCGGATACCCTGGTTGCCGTCCTTATGCAGAGGCTATTGCCCACGGCGAAAAGATCAACAAATGCCCTCCCGGTGGCAGTGCCACCATGGAAAAGTTAGCTGAGATGGCTGGCGTTGAACCAGAGCCCCTTTCGGCCACCGAAGAGGTGCAAGTCAAGAAAGTCGCTTATATCCGTGAAGATGAATGCATAGGATGCACTAAGTGTATACAAGCCTGTCCCGTCGACGCCATCTTAGGTACCGGTAAGTTAATGCACACAGTTATCACCGACTACTGCACGGGCTGCGACCTTTGCGTAGCCCCCTGCCCGGTTGATTGCATAGATATGTTACCCGTAGAGCAAACCGTTAAAAATTGGGATTGGAAGCTTAATGCTATTCCCGTAAAAACCTTGGATGAGGATTGCCAGTGCTAACTTTATTTGAACAGATTGATAAAGGGACACTGTGGCGTTCAATTGGCGGTATCCATCCTCCGGAGAGTAAAACCCTCTCAAATAGAACTTGTATTGCATCATTGGCCTTGGCCGATGAATATGTGGTTCCGCTGAATCAAGTCGGTGAATCGTCAGTTCTCGCAGTCTCTGAAGGCGATTACGTCACCAAGGGTATGCCCTTAACTCGCGGTACCCATTTTGGTCACCTATCCGTACATGCACCGACATCGGGTCATGTAACTAAAATCGAGCAGCGCCCAAGCAATCATGCATCCGGGCTGCCGGTGTTAAGCTGTGTCATATCTCCGGATGGGCTTGATACACTGGATCCAAATATACATGCCCCACTTTCCTGGAGTGACATTGCCTCTTGGTCAAACGAAGAGATATTAAAGAAAATACAAGATGCTGGTATTGCAGGCTTGGGCGGCGCAGCATTTCCTACCCATATCAAGCTTAACCCAGCCAGTGATATTGAACTGCTGATCATCAACGCCATTGAATGTGAGCCATACATCACAGCCGATGATGTGATCATGCGGGAGCATAGTGATGCGATATGCTTAGGGATCGCCATCATCCACCGTCTGCTTCAACCTAAACGACTGATTATCGCAATCGAAGATAACAAACCTGAAGCTATCGAAGAGATGCATCACGCATTGAACCGCAGTCAACTCCCCAAAGAGGGCGTCAGGATAACCAGTGTCCCTACTCTCTATCCTTCAGGAGGGGAAAAACAGTTAATACAGATATTAACTGGACAAGAGGTGCCCTCTGGGTCGATTCCGGCGCATCTCGGAATAGTCGTTCAAAACGTAGCAACCAGCTACGCGATTAAAGATGCAGTCTTAAGAAATTACCCGCTCATTGAACGTGTTGTCACTGTCACAGGCAATAACACATCCAACCCCGGTAATTATTGGGTCCCCATTGGCACACCAATATCTCATCTGTTAACTCAGACAGGGTTCAGAGGCAATGAAACCGATAAGGTGATTATCGGTGGTCCCATGATGGGTTACGCCCTATACAATGACAGTGCTCCCATCATAAAAGGTAGTAACTGCCTGCTCTTGCCCGATAACAAAGAGCTGGCTCCGGAGCAAAAAGAGCTACCCTGTGTGCGCTGTGGTGAATGTGCTCAAGTGTGTCCGGCTCTACTTTTACCACAACAACTGTTTTGGCATGCTAAAGCTAAAGAATACGATAAAGCCGCTAACTTCAATCTTGCCGATTGCATAGAGTGTGGATGTTGTACTTATGTCTGCCCAAGTAATATCCCATTGGTAGAGTATTACAGAATAGCCAAATCGGCAGTTAAAACGGAAGCTGAAGAGAAGAAACAGGCCGAACTTGCGAAGCAAAGGTTTGAATTGAGAACTCAGCGGTTAGAAGATGAGAGACTAGCCCGAGAAGCTAAGCAAAAAGAAGCTGCCGAACGACGTAAGGCCAATATGTCAGGTAGTGATAAAGATGCCGTGGCTGAGGCCATGGCCAGAATTAAGGCTAAAAAGGCTGCCTCAGGCTCTCAGGAGGTCACTAATACAGCAAAGACCTCCGATAGCAAGCGTAAGGATGTCTCCGCAGCAATCGCTCGTGCTAAAGCTAAGAAAGCCGCTCAGAGCGCACCTGATGCTACAGAAAATTCAACGTCTTCTGCGGCCAACCCAGCGGCCGATGATAGGAAGGCACAAATTGCGGCTGCAGTTGCCAGGGCAAAAGCAAAAAAATCGGCACCGCAAGCCTCTGAAACAGATAGCAGCGATGAGCCGGCAACTCCTGCTGACGCAATTGATATACCACCAAATGTGGTAGCCCCCGTCGATGATAGGAAAGCTAAGATTGCAACAGCCGTGGCCAGAGCCAAGGCTAAGAAGGCGGCACAGCTAGCCCCTGAAACCGACAGCATCGATAGCACTGCACCTTCGGTTGAGGTCAGCGACGAGCCGCAAGAGGCACCAGCCCCCGCCGACGATAGGAAAGCTAAGATTGCAGCAGCCGTGGCCAGAGCCAAGGCTAAGAAGGCGGCACAGCTAGCCCCTGAAACCGACAGCATCGATAGCACTGCACCTTCGGTTGAGGTCAGCAACGAGCCGCAAGAGGCACTAGTCCCCGCCGACGATAGGAAAGCTAAGATTGCAGCAGCCGTGGCGAAAGCCAAGGCTAAGAAGACGGCACAGCAAGCCCCTGAAACTGATAGCACTGATAGCACTGCACCTTCGGTTGAGGTCAGCAACGAGCCGCAAGAGGCACCACCCCCTGTCGATGATAAGAAAGCACGGGTAGCGGCAGCCGTGGCCAGAGCAAAGGCTAAAAAAGCGGCGCAACATGTGTCCCAAGCCGATAGCGGAGTTGAGCCGGCAGCGCTCGTTGACGCAAACGACGCATCACAAGAGGCTCCTGCCCTCGTCGATGATAAGAAAGCAAGGATAGCCGCAGCAGTCGCCAAGGCAAAGGCTAAAAAAGCAATGTTAAAAACAGAAAGTGAAAAGGAATAACTGATGGCGTTTAAGATAGCCTCATCGCCTCATTTGAGTCGTAGTTTTCAAACCAGCTCTTTAATGCAGCGGGTCATGTTATGTGCCCTACCCGGCGTTGCAGTGCAGTGTTACTTCTTCGGCTGGGGTACTGTCATCCAAGCCCTGTTAGCCATGAGCATTGCAATCATCAGTGAAGCTGTAGTGCTTAAACTCAGAGCCCGTAACGTCACACAAACACTCAAAGATAACAGCGCGCTACTTACAGGTTTACTCATAGGCATCGCAATTCCACCTTTAGCGCCCTGGTGGGTAACTGTGATAGGCACCTTGTTTGCGATAGTGATAGTCAAACAACTTTATGGTGGGCTCGGACATAATATTTTTAATCCAGCCATGGCCGCTTATGTCATGTTACTGATCTCATTTCCTGTGCAGATGACGAGTTGGGTAGCCCCCTCGGTGATAGCGAGTCATCCGGTTGACTTAGTTCATAGCTTACAAATGGTTTTCACCGGGGCCTCCTCGTCTGAGATCGATGCCTATAAACTCGGGGTTGATGGCATATCGATGGCAACTCCACTCGATACAATCAAAACTGATCTGGCCATGGGGCTGACTACAATCGAGAGCCTTTCTAAAGCCATCTTTTCAGATGGATTTGGTGTTGGTTGGTTTTGGGTCAACCTGGCTTATCTTGCCGGTGGCTTAGTGATGCTGAAACTAAAAGTCATACGTTGGCATATTACTGCCGGCATATTAGCGTCCCTGTTTATCTGTTCAAGTGTCGGCTACCTGCTTAATCCTGATACCTTTGCAGGTCCCTTGTTGCATCTATTCTCCGGTGCGACCATGTTAGCCGCCTTCTTTATTGCCACCGACCCTGTGACAGCTGCAACCAGCGTAAGAGGCCGTTTAGTCTTTGGCGCCTTGATCGGTATTATTGTTTACATCATTCGAACTTTTGGTGGCTATCCGGATGCCTTTGCATTTGCGATTTTATTAGCCAACCTCTGCGCTCCTTTTATCGATCATTATATGAAGCCTAGGGCCTACGGCCATAGAGCATCGACTTAAGCAGACCGGAGTTTCACTTGAAAAAATCTATGATAAAAAACGGTTTGTTACTGGGTGTATTTGCACTTTTTTGCACTGCACTCGTGGCGATAGTCAACCAGCAAACCTTCGAGCAGATTAAGCTGCAACAGCAACTCGAATTAAGACGAGTATTACATCAAATCGTCCCCGATGAACTTCATGATAATGAGCTTAGTGAATACTGTATTCTTATTCATGATGAAGACGCATTAGGTATCGATGAGCCCTTGCCGTCATACATAGCAAGCATGCAGAATCTTCCTGTCGCTATCGCAATAGAGGCAGTGGCGCCTGATGGCTATAACGGTAATATCAGACTCATCATAGGTATCAATACCGCGGGAGAAATACTGGGAGTAAGAACTCTGAAACACTCAGAAACCCCGGGGCTTGGTGATAAGATTGATTTGAGAAAATCTGATTGGGTACTGGGTTTTAATAATAGGTCCATACTAGATGCAAAAGACAGACTCTGGCAGGTAAAAAAAGATGGCGGAGATTTTGATCAGTTTACCGGTGCAACCATAACACCCAGAGCGTACGTTAAAGCGGTAAAGAATGCCTTGCTGTATTTCAATTCAAATAAAGATACCTTGCTAGCAAGGCCTGCAAATTGTGAGGTTAACTACCAATGAATAGTGTGCTGAATGAATACAAGACGATTGCAATACAGGGCCTATGGAAAAATAACCCAGGTTTAGTGCAACTGCTAGGACTTTGCCCTCTGCTTGCTGTCACAGCGACACTGACCAATGCTTTGGGGCTGGGGCTTGCTACTATGGCCGTGCTCATTGGTTCGAATGTTCTGGTCTCACTGGTGAAATTTTATGTTCCGCGAGAGATCCGTATCCCTGTATTTGTCATGATAATCGCTGCCCTGGTCACCTGTGTACAACTGCTGATTAATGCTTATGCTTACGGCCTATACCTCTCTCTGGGCATTTTCCTGCCGCTGATCGTCACCAACTGCGTGATCATTGGACGTGCCGAGGCTTTTGCATCACGCAACTCTTTGCTTAAGTCCGCTTTCGATGGCTTCATGATGGGCTTAGGCTTTCTGCTTGTCCTTGCCGTACTCGGAGCGTCTCGTGAGATCTTAGGGCAAGGGACACTATTTGAAGGCGCAGATCTGCTACTTGGCGATTGGGCGGCCAGCCTGACAGTTCATCTTTGGCAGGTCGATACCAGCTTCTTGCTCGCCATGTTACCACCAGGAGCATTTATCGGTATGGGTTTCCTGATAGCGTTCAAGAATATCGTCGATAAGCAAATTGCAGACCGTACTACGGCCCCCCTTGTTACCGAAACGGTTACGCGTGCCAGAATAACGAAAGTTAGCTAACCTGCATTTATTACAAGAGTAAAGAATAAGAGATGAACAAGTCAAAGCGTATAAAGATCCTTGAAATCTTAAGAGAAAATAATCCTCATCCCGAAACTGAGCTTAATTTCTCCAGTCCGTTTGAGTTGCTCGTTGCCGTCACGCTCTCGGCTCAGGCTACTGACGTTAGTGTCAATAAAGCTACCGATAAATTATTCCCGGTTGCCAACACGGCCCATGCAATCCATGCTCTGGGTGTCGATGGCCTGAAAGAATACATAAAGACAATTGGTCTTTATAACAACAAAGCGATTAACGTCATTAAAGCCTGTGAAATACTTATTGAAAAGTATGATGGGGAAGTGCCGGAGGATCGAGAAGCACTCGAATCACTGCCGGGTGTAGGCCGAAAAACGGCCAATGTAGTGCTCAATACCGCGTTTGGCTGGCCAACCATAGCTATCGATACTCATATTTTCCGAGTCGCTAACAGAACAAAATTTGCAATAGGTAAGAATGTTGTCGATGTCGAAGATAAGATGCTCAAAGTTGTCCCAAGTGAGTTTATGGTCGACGTACATCACTGGTTCATTCTTCACGGACGCTATACCTGCATAGCAAGAAAGCCCCGCTGTGGCAGTTGCCTGATTGAAGAGCTTTGTGAATTCAAAGACAAAGTCTATCCTGAGTAACCTGACTCCGAAACAAAAAAAGCCGCATAGCGGCTTTTTATTTATCTGAATTCGCGTCTAAACCAATTGGTATCAGAACAAGCAAACGAAGAAAACTGATAAAAATACGGCAATGATAGCAGTGGTACTGACGGCCATTTTTAATTCTGTGTTCATTTAAGACTCTCATTAGATAGTAGATAGTTTCCTATCGCATTATCTAAAGAAATAACATAGATTCAAATCAATAAATGTTTAAAGTGTGATCTGTTCTCAAGTTAATGAATAGCATTATTTTTCTGAGCATCACCCAAACTTAAACAGACGTATGATACCAATCGATATTATAATCCCAACCACTAATAAAAATTCACTCGAGGTAACCATGTCGCAACTTTTACACACTATGATCCGTGTTGGTAACTTAGAAAAAAGCATTCATTTTTATACTCAAATCATGGGAATGAAGCTACTGCGAAAATCTGAAAACAGTGAATACCGATACACGCTGGCCTTTGTCGGATTCGACGATGAGTCAACGGGGAGTGCCGTGATCGAACTCACCCACAACTGGGACACCGACAGTTACGATCAAGGCAATGCCTTCGGTCACCTCGCCATTGGTGAAGAGGATATCTATGCCCGTTGTAAAGCCATCGAGAATGCCGGCGGTAAGATTGTTCGGGCACCGGGCCCCGTTGCAGGCGGGAGCACAGAAATAGCCTTCGTAGAAGATCCTGATGGTTATAAAATCGAGCTTATCCAGATGAGCTCAGCGCAGAAAGGACTTGGCTAAATCCTTTTCATCACGGGTCAAATTCAAGAATAAAAAAAGCGCCTTACGGCGCTTTTTTTATCTAGCAAATTATCGGTTAGCCATTCATTAGAACTTGAATGAAACACCACCGTAAATTTGACGTCCGATAGTGTCGTAGACCTCTGGTACGGTTCCAGCTGTATTGCCACTAGCCACCATAACAGGTTCCACATCGGTGAGGTTTTTAACACCCAGTGTCGCACTGATAGCATCACTGAAGTGATACATACCCGAAATGTTGTGATAAAGCACTGATTCGACCTCATCACCGTAGTTAATATCGGTCATCTCACCGATATAGCGGTTTGAGTACATGATGCTCCAATCACCCTGACCTGCCTGGATGCTAAAGTTATTCTTAACTTCTGCATATCCGCCAAACATACCGCCGATAGTACCTGTATAGTCGACACCATCTTGTTCAAACTCGAGCAGATAAGTCAGGTCGTTGTTAATCTTCCAATCTAAACCTAAACCTTCAAAGTTATAAGCCAGGTTAAAGTCGATACCACTGGTATCTTGATAACCTACGTTAGTTAACGGGTTAGTCAGGTTGGATAGGTCGCCACCAGGTGTGATATTAAAGGTTTCACACGCTGTCGCATCACCGGCATAGCAAGAGTCCAAGCCAGCCTGTACATCAAGGCGCGAAATTGCATCTTTAATCTTAAAACGCCAGTAATCAAGCGTCACAGACATGCCATCAACATAACTAGGAGAATAGACTAAACCAGCAGTATAGGACTCGGAAGTTTCCGCCTGCAGGTCTTCGTCAGATGTATAGTTAACTAATATTTGAGGATCCTGTTCGTTACCCCATGGGTCGTTCAGGTAATCATAAGAGCCAACATTACCACCGTATAGCTCACTCACGTTAGGCGCTCTGAAACCGGTAGCCGCAACGGTACGCAACATCAAGTCATCAGTAGCCACATAAGTCAGGCCAATTTTCCAGGTCGACGCGTTACCAAAGGTAGAGTAATCGTCGAAACGCAGTGCAAATTCACCGGTCAATTTGTCGGTGAAAGGTACACTCACCTCTTGATAGACCGAGAATACGCTATAGCTACCGTCCGTAGGATCTTGCTGCGCCGCAGTTCCGTCACCATTTTGAATCACTTGATCTGGAGTGTAGTAACCACTCTCATGGCGATATTCAGCACCGATAGCATAAGCCACAGCACCTGCGTCTAAGTCGAATGCTTCACCACTGATCACACCCGAAACAGTATGTTGGTCATTACCGCCATCTGTCGTCTCCAGGTAGCTTACATCGTTAATGATTGCATCACTTAACGGATCGCCATTGAACCAGTCATCGGTATTGTCGTACATTGACTGTTCCATCTTTGTCGCATTGATGGAGTTGTGGACCCAAGTTGTGGCCTTGTTGCTTCCGTAGGTATAGGCAACATCCCAATCTATTCCGGTATGAACGTCAAGCGTGCCGGCTAAGCCACCAGATACTCTCAATGTATCGGTATCTTGTTCATAGATACGATTGCCCGCATCAGTCATACGACGACGGTACTCTAACTGACCGTTATCATCCGGTGTGATTCCACCATCTTTCATCGCCTGAGTGTACTCAATGCAATTACCGGTTTGACCGGTTTCACAGACATCTAGCATTACCGATGCAGGCTGAGGTGCCATCATCTGCTTAGACTTACGCTTGGTGTAGAGCAGATCACCGGTAAATACCATGTCATTGCCCAACTCTTGGGTCGCATTAGCAAACAGGCTGTAACGCGTATTAGGTGTCTGTAACCAGCTATCTTTGGTGTAATCATAACCTTCGGTACGATCTACCCATTCATCACCCTCTTTGACCTTGCCGCCAAGCGAGCCGCCGGGTACGAAAGAGCTGGCACCAGGCTCAACCCAGTCACGATCTCCCTGCATCACACCACCGCGGTCTGAGTATGCAGCACCAAAGGTGTAGTTACCTGTATCAGTATTGAAACCATAAAGCGCACTTATCTCTATGTTCTCACCGTCACTCTTATCTGTAGCGCCGCCATTAATGTCAACTTGGAAGCCTTCAAAGTCTTTCTTGGTGATGATGTTAACAACACCCGCGATTGCGTCGGAGCCGTATACCGCGGAGGCACCATCTTTTAATATTTCGACTCGGGCGATCATAGCGACAGGAATAGTATTCAAGTCCACAGCACTATCTGCGCCAGATCCTGAATTAACCATACGGCGACCGTTCAACAATACTAAGGTCCTGCTTGAACCCATACCGCGAAGGTCGACCTGGGCTACACCATCGGATCCATTGTTCGTTGTCGATCCCATAGCCATACCAGCCATGGCTGGTTGCGCCTGAAGAATTTCATCGACTGAAGTGTAACCTTCCGCACGAATCGCGCCCGCATCAATAACAGTAACCGGTGAAGCTGTTTCCATGTCTTGACGTTGGATACGGGAGCCTGTGACCGAAATGCGTTCTACATTTGCAGATTCATCCTGAGCGATAGCGGAATTAGATACAGTGAAAGCGGTTGTCGATACCGATGCGATTAATCCAAGCTTTATCGCTGAAGCCAATTTACTACTCGATTGCAGTGATGTTCTTATCATTAAGATTTACTCCCTAACTTATGCTTATACATATTTATTTTTATTACGCCTTTTGGATTTATTTATTGGCGTTGAAATTGATACTGAAGTTTCACCTTAATACAGTCAATCACCCAAATCGTTAACCTATCCCAGATATAAGTTGCGCAAGATAACAAAAATTGTAAACAAAGTATTAACCTGAACATGCCAGTTATTAATAAGTTGAGTTATATAGATTATATAACTGGCAAGAGATAAACATTACAGTATTTAAAGCTGCACAAGCTGTAACTTTTCCCTAACTACGCCAAACAACAGAAGTGTGACGCACGTCACAAAACGTGATTTTATTATTAGGCAGGATGAGATCCTATAAACAGTATTTTATACTTTTGCAGGGTTAAGTTTGTTGAATTGATAAAATATTCAGCCTTCATACAGTTAGTTATTCTGTAAAACATCAAATTATTAAGCAGTTGTAACAAAACAATGCAGTAACACATCGATACCTTTGGAGTGAAAAAGTTTAATTCATCTCATATTGTTAGCCAGATTTTAAATAGCCGCCCCAAACATTAAAATCAGTTACACAACAAATAAACATTAACAAAACTCCTTAACTTATAAATCAACGATAAATATAGCTCACCTTTAAAAGACATATAAAATAGATACAATGTAGAGCCTTAAATTGTTTTAACTGCCAGAGAAGTATATAAAGTCACTATTAGTCAGGACAAGTTAGGAGCACATTTAAGTTTGAGAATACACTACAGTCAGCTATTAAAATAAAAGGGGAGTCTGTAGATTGTGTCAGGTTGGATTTGATTGGCTTTAACTGGGTTAGGTTGAGTCAGGTTAAGTGGAGGGATTAGCTCTGGTTGAGCTGATTGAAATAGTTTCAATTTGTCTACCAGAGGCCTAACGACTACAAGCTTAAGGCCTCTGGAAAATTTGAGAGCTATTTTTCGGGTTGTATGATGTCGAAATGCCGGTACGCACGCTCTGTAGCAATACGGCCTCTTGGTGTACGCTGGATAAAGCCCTGTTGGATCAAAAATGGCTCTAACACATCTTCGATGGTTTCTCTCTCTTCACCAATTGCGGCAGCTAAATTATCCAGGCCTACGGGGCCTCCCATAAACTTATCAATAATGGCCAGTAATAACTTCCTGTCCATATAGTCGAAACCTTCGGAGTCGATATCCAGCATATCTAATGCCAGATTTGCCACTGATTTATTGATTTCGCCATCATGCTTAACCTCCGCGAAATCTCGTACACGTCGCAACAAACGGTTGGCTATCCGCGGCGTACCACGTGAGCGCCTGGCCAACTCTATGGCCCCTTCGTCATCTATGGGCAGTTCGAGGACATTTGCCGAACGAGATACAATTGAACTGAGATCTTTGGTGTTATAGAACTCTAACCTGAGAGGAATACCAAATCTTGCACGCAATGGCGAAGTTAACGCTCCCGCTCTCGTAGTAGCCCCAATTAGTGTAAAGGGTGGCAGATCCAATTTAATTGAACGAGCTGCCGGGCCTTCACCAATCATGATATCTAATTGATAATCCTCCATAGCCGGATAAAGGATCTCCTCGACTACCGAACTAAGACGGTGGATCTCATCGATAAACAGGACATCACCTGGCTCAAGATTAGTCAGTAATGCAGCAAGATCGCCGGCTTTTTCCAGCACCGGACCCGAGGTAGATTTAATATTTACCCCCATCTCATTGGCGACAATCATCGCCAATGTTGTCTTTCCAAGCCCCGGAGGTCCATAGATCAACATATGATCCAGTGCCTCACCACGGTTTTGCGCCGCTTTGATAAATATCTTTAACTGAGCTCTGGTATCATCTTGACCCGTATACTCGTCGAGCAACTTAGGACGCATCGCCCTGTCTATCTGCTCATCACGCTCTTCAGGCCCTTGGGGCTCAGCATGGATTAAACGATCGGCTTCTATCATTAGTATCTCTTCACTTACTCAGTTTATAACATCGATTTCAGCGACGATTTAATCAATGTCTCTGAGTCCATGCCATCTTGATATACAGCTGAGACGGCCTTACTTGCCTGTGCAGGCTTATACCCGAGCGATAAGAGTGCCGCAATGGCATCTTCTTCTGCGGTATTAATCACAGGTGCGGGAGTATAATTAGACTTGAGCATGAACTCACGCTCCGAGCCTGCCGATGCCTCCATAAGACTCTTAAGCTTATCACGCATCTCTACTAACAATCTCTCGGCGGTTTTCTTACCGACACCGGGCAATTTTACTAACGTCGCGATATCATCACGTTCGACGCAGGCAACAAATTCACTTGCGGTCATACCTGAGAGTATGGTCAGAGCCAGCTTTGGCCCTACCCCATTGGTTTTTATCAGTAATCTAAAAAGTGCACGTTCCTGTTTGGTGATAAAACCATAAAGCAGTTGGGCATCTTCACGCACCACGAAATGGGTATATACGATGGCTTCTTGATTGAGTTCAGGAAGTTCATAAAAACTGGTTAATGGCATCTGGACTTCGTAACCTAAGCCCTGCACTTCGAGTAAAATTTCAGGTGCTTGTTTTTCAACAAGTAAACCTCTTAAACGACCAATCATCTGTAACGTCCGTAAGTTCTGGCGTTGGCTCTTCCCCCCAAAGCGACTAAACTTTGGCTGGTATGAAAATGGCAAATAGCGACACCTAATGCGTCAGCGGCATCGGCCTGGGGAGCGGCGGGTAATTTGAGGATCTGTTGAACCATATGTTGAACTTGAGATTTCTGCGCTTTACCCGTTCCTACAACCGCGCTTTTTATCTGAGTTGCGGAGTATTCAGCTACCGGCAGATCGGCATTGGTTGCAGCAACGATTGCAGCGCCGCGAGCCTGACCAAGTTTAAGTGCCGAATCGGCATTCTTCGCCATAAAGACTCGCTCAATGGCAAACTCATCTGGCTGATATTGACGTATGATTTCAGAAACGCCATCAAAAATCTGTTTAAGTCGATAAGGTAGGTCATCAGAAGCGGTGCGAATACAGCCGCTTCCTAAATATTTCTGGTGCCTACCAATACACTGGATCACACCATAACCGGTGATCCTTGAACCTGGATCCACACCGAGAATAATAGACATGTCTTAATCTAAGGATTCCATGATCTCATCAGAGATATCCGCATTATGGTACACCTCCTGAACATCATCATGATCTTCCAGGTTATCGATTAAACGAATAAATTTTGGTGCAGTGCTGGCATCGAGTTCGGCTTTCGTCGATGGGATCATAGTCACTTCGGCATTGACAGCCACAAGTTCGGTCGCATCCAGCGCATCTTTAACCGCGCCGAAGTCCTCTGGAGTGGTAAATACATCAATCGACCCATCATCATTAGTGATAACATCGTCGGCACCGGCATCGAGTGCAGCATCCATAATGGTGTCTTCATCTGCACCTTCACCATAGGAGATAACGCCTCGCTTCTCGAAGAGATAAGATACTGAACCATCTGTACCTAAATTGCCCCCCGACTTACTAAATGCATTACGAACACCCGATACAGTACGGTTTTTGTTATCTGTCATGGTTTCAACCATCACAGCCGTTCCACCAGGACCATAACCTTCATACATGATGGTTTCCAATACTTGACCATCGAGTTCGCCGGCACCACGTTTAATCGCACGCTCAACGGTGTCGCGCGTCATGTTATTGGATAAGGCTTTATCAATAGCGGCACGAAGACGAGGATTAGAATCGGCATCCGAGCCGCCTTCACGGGCAGCAACGGTAAGTTCACGGATGAATTTTGTAAAAAGCTTGCCGCGCTTTGCATCTTGCGCTGCTTTGCGATGCTTAATATTGTCCCATTTACTATGACCTGCCATATCTCACTCTCCTTAATTCGAGCCCGGTTAATCTGTTCAATACAGGGGCACGAAACAGCCGGGCTTTCACCCGGCCGATCTGGTTATTACTCTTGTTCTTCTTTGTTATCTTCGCTTTCGATAACATTAACGCCTAACTCAACAAGTTGAGCCGGGTTAGCAAAACCAGGAGCATTGGTTAACGGACATGCAGCAGTTGTCGTTTTAGGGAATGCCATAACATCACGAATAGATGTCGCGCCAGTCATCAACATAACGATACGGTCTAAGCCAAATGCTAGACCTGCATGTGGCGGCGTACCATAACGTAGCGCCTCAAGTAAGAAGCCAAATTTTTCATTCGCCTCTTCCTCTTCGATACCCAAAATACGGAATACAGCAGATTGCATTTCGCTGTTATGAATACGTACTGAGCCACCACCGAGTTCGCAACCATTGAGTACCATGTCATAGGCATCAGAAATAGCGGCTGTTGGATCGGCTTCAAGCTGTTCAGGCGTTATCCCCATTGGTGCAGTGAATGGATGATGCATCGCATGCAAGCCACCATCTGATGTAGGCTCAAACATTGGGAAATCAACAACCCATAATGGCTTCCACTCGCCATCCAGCAAGTCAAAATCTTCACCAGCTTTAAGACGAAGTGCGCCCATAGCTTCGGCTACGATGTTAGCTTTGTCGGCACCGAAAAGGATCAGATCGCCGGTCTTAGCGTTAGTTCGCTCGAGCAAACCGTTAACAACATCTTCGCTAAGGAACTTGAGTACCGGAGATTGAATGCCTTCCAGACCTTTATCAAGATCGTTTACCTTCATCCATGCTAAACCTTTAGCGCCATAGATAGTGGCATATTTAGCATATTCATCGAGCTGTTTACGTGAAAGCTTTGCACCACCAGGGATACAAAGAACGGCCACCCGCCCTGCTGGGTCGTTAGCTGGCTCCTGGAATACTTTAAACTCAACATCTTTTAGGATATCGGCAACATCGATAAGTTCAAGAGGGTTACGAAGATCCGGTTTGTCAGAGCCAAAACGACGCATGGCATCGGCAAAGGTCATTTTAGGAAATTCGCCAAGATCGACATTTAACAGATCTTTGAATAAACCACGAGTCATCTCTTCGGTCTTAGCCATCACTTCGGCTGAGCTCATGAAAGAGGTCTCAATATCAATCTGAGTAAATTCAGGTTGACGATCGGCACGCAGATCTTCATCTCGGAAACATTTAACGATTTGATAATAACGATCAAATCCTGACATCATCAATAGTTGCTTAAACAACTGTGGTGATTGAGGAAGTGCAAAGAACTGCCCTTTATAAGTACGACTAGGGACTAAGTAGTCACGAGCACCTTCCGGAGTAGCCTTGGTCAATATCGGCGTTTCAATGTCCAGGAACCCATTATCATCAAGGAAACGGCGAACGGCACTGGTCACTTTCGAGCGAAATACAATTCTATCAGCCATCTCAGGGCGACGTAGATCCAGATAACGATACTTCAATCGTTGCTCTTCGGTGTTGTGCTGGTTCTTATCCATATTGATAGGTAAAGGAGCAGCGCTATTTAAAATTGTCAGGCCCTTGCCCAGAATTTCAATTTCACCGGTACGCATGTCCTTATTAACTTGACTGTCAGGACGTGCTCGGACTAAGCCCGTTACTTGTACACAAAACTCACTGCGCAGCGTGCTAGCGACATCGAATACTTCTGGTAAATCAGGATCATAAACGACCTGAACAATACCTTCCCTATCACGAAGATCGAGAAAGACAACGCCACCTAAGTCACGACTACGATTTACCCAACCCACTAGGGTCACTTCTTGTCCAACGTGAGACTTATTGACGTCTCCACAATATTGACTGCGCATCTAACTCTTTCCTTTATCCGCAAACCTATGGCTGAGGAATATTCTAAACAAGACAAAAGCGGCATTATAGTTAAATATTGCCGATTACAAAACCACTACGCCGCTAGTTGGCGAAGTATCAATCAGATCTTTTCCCGAGCAAGCAGAGCTCGTACAAATTAACATGCATTATCACGATGATTTATAGCAATTTCCACCACTTTTTTTAGCGCGATACATTAACTTGTCAGCAGTTTTTAATAACTCGACTGCCGTATCGCCATCCGCGGGGTAGATAGCAATCCCAATACTAGGCTTTATATCCTCCACGGGGATCTCCTCAAGGGGATTTTTTGCTAAATTGGTTAACACGGTGTCGGCAACCTGGCAGACGATATCCAGATCTTTAGTTCGATTCAATATAATCACGAATTCATCGGCTCCGAACCTTGCCACAGTATCAGACTTTCTAACCGACTGTTTCAACTCTTGTGTGATACTGATGAGCAAGTTATCACCGATTTTGTGACCTAGTTTTTTATTAACCTCTTTGAGGCAACCAATATTAACGAAAAGTACAGCAAATGTGCTTAAATCCCGGCTATGGTGGAGCACGGCTTGTTCTAGCCTATCATCAAGCAGTGAACGATTAGGTAACTGGGTTAAGCTATCATGGTTAGCAAGATGATTTAGCTTATCTTCTAACACTAACCTTTTGCTGACTTCCTGGCCCATTTTATACTTGAATAACAATAAGAAAACTATTGAAGCAAGTATTAGAAAGCAGATAAAAAACCACCAAGTTTCAGCCAGCGGTTGTTTTGTAGTTAGAGGCAGTTGCTTAACCCAGTTTTGATAGATCTCTTGCTGTTTCTCCTGATTGATTGTACCTATCGCCATATTTATCATCGGGACTAATTTTGCTTTATTCGGATGGATCCCAAAGTGACTGTGCTGCTCGGAAAAATCTGCCAAGACGGACATTTTCAATTGGCCATAATCCCCCTGTTTAAGTTCTGCAGCCATGTTAATAACTTTTTCGACGAAGGCGTCGGCTTTCCCTTCCGATACGGCTTTAAGACCAGCACGTGTATCGGCGACAACCAGCAATTCCAGCCCATAATCTGCGCTCATGAGGTCGGTAACCAGCTGGTAACCTTCGACGATAGCCAGTCTTTGACCCGTTAACTGTTGAACATGAAATACAGATACTCGGTCAATCTGTGTCGCCAGGGCCCATGGTGATGGCCAGTAAGGTTCGCTGAATAGAAGTTTCTTCTTACGCTCCTCGGTCTCAGCCACACTCCCGGCAATATCAACCTCACCATTGAGTAGTGCAGTGATCAAATCCTGCCATTCGTCATAAACGATAGACTCCAACTTCAAATTCAGCTTATCAGAGATAACTTTTACGACTTCACTGTTAATTCCTGAAAACTCGCCGTTTGAGTCAGCATACTCCATAGGTTTCCAATTAGTCAGATAACCTACTTTTAAGACATCGACAGATGCCAGGTAGTCTTGTTGAGACTCAGAAAACTTAAGTCGCGTATTTTCAACATCGAAAACACGGTTCTTACTATTGAGCATCCATTTTTGTTCGATTTCAGCCAATTCATTTTGATCTATTAATTCAAAACCCGCCTTGATACGTTTATCAAGCCCCAAATTCTCGGGTCGGGTTAAGACAAATATATCGGTTTCAAATTCAAGATCATCAAACTGATGAAACTCTGACCAGGCATTATTCAAAACGAGATAATGCTGGGTCCATGCTGACGATGCGACAAAGCCACTGATATGTCCCTCTCTCGCCGCTTGGATCATCGACTCTACAGAATCATAAAGTTTGAGCTGTGCATCCGGAACGGCCTGTTTTAACTTACCAAGGTATGGAGCGGTCGGAACCGCGCCGATTAATGTTCCGGCAAGAGCATCTAAGCTATCGATTGAATGACCGAAACTAAATAGTCGGCTTTTTACCTTGTATAATAATTGGCTTCTCAGTAGACCACTCTTAAGTACGTCACTCTCAGGGTAGCCGATGTGAACATCGGCGCTGCCCATTCGAACCTCATCCAGTGAACTGTTCATATCTCCTGCAGAGAAAAAAACCGGGATCCCCGTTTTGTCAGACCACAGATGCCAAACATCCACATACAAACCATGGGGCAACCCATCCCCCCCGAGAGAGACAAAAGGCTCAATATTGAGTGACGTTGCGACCGTTATTCCTCTTTTTTGCTGATTAATACCAAGCCAACGTTCCTCTATCGCAGCAATACGTTTGCTGGAGATCGCCGCAAACCCTAAATTTATCTTGTTTACTGTGTGTAAATCGGACTTGATAACGGCCGGATGCAGAGGCGACTCTTTGATCAAGAGTCGGTTCCTTATGGGAAAAAGGTTAACGACCTGCCGATTCAGGTTATTGTCTTTAAGGTAACCTTCCATTCCAGCAAAAACGTGTATCTCCCCTTCTATCACCCCTTTTAATAAGCTATGACGGCTGTTGTAGCGTTTAAAGGATAATTTTGGCTCGACAGCAAGCAGTTCGGCTTCGTGAGAAGAACCCGACACTATGCCAATCTGATAGGGGATAAGATCTGTAAATGACGATTTGTCGGAGAGGTCTTTATGCAGATAAAGGTAGGTTCTCACTTGGGATATCTGTTGGGCGAAATCAAATATTTCAGAACGAACCGAAGTCTGGGCTAAACCAACATGAGCATCGGCATCTCCCTGAGAGAGTTGTTTCAGTGAATCATGCCAATGCCGTGAAACAAAAACGACTTCTGTATCAGTTTGTTGGCTCCAAACTTTCCACAAGTCGATAAGTATTCCATGGGGCTCCCCTTTCTCATCCACAAACTGGTAAGGGTAACTATCTTCTCCCATGACTAAGACTAACGGCTTGCCCTCATCGGCATAGAGACCGAAGGCAAAAATACAGCCAAGCAAAAACAACAGGAGCTTAATAAATGATTTCAAATGTTATTCCCAAAGGTCACACGAGTGTAAAAATCTTGTTATAAGTAGGCTATTAGACAAAATTTTATGAGAAATTTCCAGTACTAGACTTGCTGGTTGCAACTATCATTCGTTAGAATAAAACGTTGAAATTACCCATGTTAATCAAATGAACACATCCCAAGATACTATATATGCACAAGCATATGAAAACATAAGCGATTTTCAATTCGATGAAAAAGTAGCCGGTGTTTTCAATGACATGATCAGACGCTCTGTCCCCGGTTATGGTCAAATTATCAACACCCTCGGTGATTTTGCTAATAAGTATGTCAGTACAGACAGCAATATATATGATCTCGGCTGTTCTCTTGGTGCAGCGACACTCAGTATCCGCAGACACATAGATAATCGTAATTGTAAAATAATTGCCGTCGATAACAGTGAGTCGATGATCCAGCGCTGCAGAGAAAATCTTAGTGCCTATGTTAGTGAAACACCAGTAGATCTCGTCTGCGGTGACATAAGGGACATCAAGATTGAAAACGCCTCTATGGTCGTTCTTAATTTCACGATGCAGTTTCTGGCACCTAAAGATAGAGAAAAGCTACTAAGCAGCATCTATAAGGGACTCAAACCAGGCGGGATCTTAGTTCTCTCTGAGAAGTTAAACTTCGAAGATGAGTCTATACAGTCACTACTTGTGGATCTGCATCTGGATTTCAAAAGGGCCAATGGCTACAGTGAATTAGAGATCAGCCAGAAACGCAGTTCTTTAGAGCACGTTATGAAACCAGACACCTTGCAACAGCACGAGGTACGCTTAAAGAAACAAGGTTTTAAGCATTTCAACGTATGGTTTCAATGTTTTAACTTTGCGTCTATGGTTGCAATAAAGTAAATAGGTAACCATAAAATCCTGCGACGAGGTGAATTACAATCTTTCATCAATAAAAGATGGCAAAACGAGTAATAACTTCAAATGAATTTGAGGTAAAGATCGATAAATCCAATGGCTATCCCAACACGAACTAAGATTAAATCAGGGACGCCAAAAGAAAGATGTTTATCTCATTTAATAATCAACCAAATTCCATTGCTTCAATTTTGCAGCTATCTAGGGTGACAATAAAGTGATCAGTTTCAGCTCCTTCTACAAACAAATTGCAGACTCCAGCCTACAACATTGGTTAGAAACACTTCCCGCCATTTTAGGTCAATGGCAACGCGAGCATAAGCATGGCACCTTACCTAAATGGGAAAAAGTCCTTAACAAGTTACATTATCCAACCCCTGATTCCCTCGACCTCAAGAACAGCGTTTCCATTGGTTCCGGGCAGCAGTTGACTAAAGGTGAAAGGGAAAAACTGGAAAACCTGTTACGTATTTTTCAACCTTGGCGTAAAGGACCTTTCTCAGTACATGGTATCGATATCGATACTGAATGGCGTTCAGACTGGAAATGGGAGCGAATCCTTCCACACCTTTCTCCACTAAACAATCGCACCGTATTAGATGTAGGTTGTGGCAGTGGCTACCATATGTGGCGTATGTTGGGCGAAGGAGCCAAGCATGTCGTCGGCATAGATCCCTCCACCCTTTTCCTTTGCCAGTTTGAAGCAATCAAACGCTTAGCCGGTGATCACCACCCGGTTCATCTACTACCATTAGGAATCGAAGAGCTTCCACCACTGGATGCATTCGATACCGTATTTTCAATGGGGGTCTTGTACCACCGTCGTTCACCTATTGATCATTTGTTACAACTAAGAGATCAATTGCGAACAGGTGGTGAATTAGTTTTAGAGACCTTAGTCATTGATGGTGATGAAAATACCGTTCTCGTTCCAGAAGATAGATATGGCAAGATGAATAATGTATGGTTTCTTCCATCTGCCGCCGCATTAGAACTTTGGCTTAAAAAAGCAGACTTTATTGATGTTAAATGTGTAGATATTGATGTCACTTCGTTGGCTGAACAGAGAAGCACAGATTGGATGCCGAATGAGTCATTAGTCGATTACCTGGATCCGACCAACGTAGATCTGACCATCGAAGGTTATCCAGCGCCTAAACGCGCGACGTTTATAGCGACGAAGAATCAGCCCAATAAAGATTTAGTTTAAATTAACTTTGCACATTTTTGGTAATGATTACCATTGAGTCGATTAAGTAAGAGATCGATTTCACACGTACTGAATACAATAGTAAATGGGAAGCACTATGTTAAAGCAGATAATCTGTATTGCCGTGATCTCAACCTTAGCGGGTTGTGCAGCAACTACATCAACAGAAAATGCACCTCAGCCTATCGATGCTGCGGCTTTAGAGTCTGGTCTGGCGAAGCAACAAGCAGATCTTGTCGTCGCTATCGATGAGTCTAAACACGCTCAAACTACAGGTTTCACAGCGTTATCTGCGCAAATAAAGGCTCTCGAGACTCAGATTTCGACGATAAGTATCGAACCTGAAGAGACTATTGTTCCAGTCCCGATGGACTGTCCACCCTCCCCCCTAGGCGGTAAATTTCTGCTCGGAGCGGAAGAGAATGTGTATATTGACGAGATTAAAGGCAATTTCAATACTCGTATCGACACAGGTGCAGAATCTTCTTCACTCGACTCACGCAATATCATTCTATTCGAGAGAGATGGAAAACAGTGGGTACGCTTCGATGTCTACACCGATGGAGCCGAGGCTCCGGCACAAACATTCGAATCGAAAGTCGAACGTTTTGTACGCATAAAGCAAGACTCTGATGAGAAAAGCGATCGCCGCCCGGTTATTCATGCTCACCTGAAGATAGGCAAGTATAAGGCGGAAACCGATCTTAACCTGGTAGATCGTAGTCACTTAGAATTCCCACTCTTACTCGGCCGTAAATTTATGCAAGACATCGCGGTTGTCGATGTCGGGCAAACATATATTCATGGAAAAAAGAAGACGACCGCAGTCGTAAACAAATAGGAATTTAGTTGATGCATTCTAAGAAACCGTTTTACATACTCGTTGCACTGCTATTTATTTTAGGGATCACGGCAAGCGTTTATCGTGGCGTAGAACATAAAGTGCCTTTCCTGCCCGGTAAGCAAGTCCAAAGTTGGGCTGTCGATGCCAAAGTACAATTTCAAGGCACAGGCAAACCTGCCGAGGTCTCTTTTTCACTGCCTAGGGATCCGGCATTCGAAATTCTTGTGGAAAATGCAACGTCACCAGGTTACGGCTTATCAATAACCGATACTAACGACCAATCAGACAGACGTGCTATTTGGTCAGTCCGTTCGGCGCAAGGGCAGCAAGACCTTTATTACAAGGTGACCATCATCCCAACCGGGTCAACGAAGGTAATGGCTAGTGCAGAACCTTTGGCACCAAAACCCTATATCTGGCCTGCAACTGAACAGGCCGCAGCAGAGCAGGCAATAGAAGAAGTTTGGGCAAAGAGTGCCACTAATCTCTCTTTTGCCCAGCAGTTAAACAAAGCATTAAATGCACAGGAGAGAAGCCAGAATATTGAACTTTTGCTAAGCAGTAACTCTCCCACTAAGCTATTTTTGCGTATGCTCCAAAGCAAAGGGATCCCGGCTCAGGAAGTGAGTGGTCTGTTTCTGGAAGACCAACGTCGCAGACAGCAGTTAAGCCCCTTTGTTGAAGTCTATAATGACGGTGAATGGCACCTGTTCGACCCTAACAACGGAACTCAGGGTCGAGATGATAATCTGTTACTTTGGGATCGCTCTGGTAAATCGGTTCTCGATGTCATTGGTGGCGTAAACTCCCAAGTCAACTTCTCGATGCTTCAAGATACCCGCTCAGCACTTGCCACCTCTTTGGATGTGATGAATAACCAGGACGCGTTAGACTTCTCACTTTATAATTTACCTCTGGAGGAGCAGGCACTCTTCAAAGGCATCCTATTGATACCGATTGGCGTGCTTATGGTGGTTTTTTTACGGGTCATCGTCGGTTTAAAAACGTCAGGAACCTTTATGCCGGTATTGATTGCATTAGCGTTTATCCAGACAACTTTACTGACAGGTCTCGTAGGCTTCATCTTGATCGTAGCCTGCGGTCTGATGATACGCTCTTACCTATCGGATCTTAACTTACTGCTGATCTCACGAATATCGGCAGTTATTATCGTCGTCATAGGAATTATTGGCGTATTTACCCTCCTCTCCTATAAATTAGGTCTGAGTGAAGGCTTAACTATCACTTTCTTCCCTATGATTATTCTCGCGTGGACCATTGAAAGAATGTCTATCTTATGGGAAGAGGAAGGACCTAAAGAGGTGGTATTACAAGGTGGCGGCAGCTTATTCGTAGCAACACTTGCTTATTTGGCAATGAGTGCGACTTGGGTACAACACTGGGTATTTAACTTCTTAGGCATTCACCTGGTAATTTTGGCCGTGGTCTTGTTGATGGGTCAATATACAGGTTATCGCTTGCTGGAGCTTAGACGCTTTAAGCCATTGGCCGGAGAGTAGTCATGAGACTGTCATTTGCCAAACCCACAGCACTGCGCAAAAAGGGCGTGCTGTGTATGAATAAGCGTAATATTGATTATATCGGACGCTGTAACCCGCGTAAGTTTTATAAGCGGGTGGACGACAAGTTAACGACCAAACAACTTGCAATTGCTAATGATATTGCGGTACCTGCCCTAATCGGCGTGGTACGCGAGCAGCATGAGATCGAAGAGATCCCTGAAATGGTTCTCCGAGAGGATGGCTTTGTTATCAAACCATCTAAAGGGTCTGGCGGTAAAGGGATTTTGGTGATAACCAAAGTCGAAGAGGGTCGTTACTATAAGCCTAACGGCCAGGAAGTTGTACCGAGTGAAGTGTACCGCCATGTCTCAAACATTCTCAGCGGCTTGTTCTCATTAGGTGGCTCACCGGATGTTGCCATCGTCGAAGGACTCATTCAATTCGACCCGGTTTTCGATGGCTACTCCTATGAAGGTGTGCCGGACATCAGGCTGATCGTATATAAGGGGTTTCCTGTAATGGGAATGCTCAGACTGTCCACCGCGGCTTCCGATGGTAAGGCTAACCTTCACCAGGGTGCGGTCGGCGTAGGTGTCGATATTGGAACGGGAAAGGGATTACATGCGGTTCAGTTTGACACACCTGTCGATCTACATCCTGATACCAATAAAATATTAACCGACATACAGGTGCCTCACTGGGACTTCCTCCTTCACACTGCTTCTAAAGCCTATGAAATGTGTGAAATGGGATATTTAGGTACAGATATGGTACTGGATAAAGTAAAAGGACCACTGCTGCTGGAGCTTAATGCCAGACCGGGTCTTGCGATTCAGATTGCCAATAACCGGGGGATTTTACCTTACCTGAACCATGTCGATTCTTTGGGTAATCATAATATGACTGTGGATGAACGTGTCGAATATGCCAAAAAGCATTTTGCTCATAGCGCTCAGCTTTAGTCTTTTTCTCGGTGTCAATTCGGCGGCTCTGTCCGCCGTATCTCCTCTTCCCCTACTCGTTGAGCAGTGCCTGAAACTGCAGTCTCCTGAACAAGTTACTCTATCTTCACCTGCTCCCTTGCTTGATATTGAAGATGCCGTAGACAGGAGCCGTGCATTAGAGGCTTCAATGTTGGGCCTGTTTAATGTCAAAGATCGTCTTCGATACTATAAAAGCCTGACCATATCCCCAAAATACCAGGAAAGTTTGCTGCAATGCCAACTTCATCTGGCTGATCTGATGGCTGAAGCATTGGCTTCACCTGCGTTAACTCAGCTACTCGGCTTTAACAACCGGGAAAACCAAGAACTAGTTCAATTGAGTTTACGCTGGAGTGATCTTATCGATAATAACGCTAACATCATTCACAAATCTCAACTTCATACCTCACAAGCCGCTGTGAAACTCGGCTTACGCTCCCAAGCGTTAACCTTGCATTTCGGCAATACTAACTGTGATATACCTCATGAGATGGAAACAAAGGCTTCTCCCCAAACGAAAATCAAAACCTTCGATAAAAATATCGCGGCTTATTTAATCCAACAACAAGACTCTCGTTGCCAGCAGCTCGTGTGGAACGCTTACCAGAGCCGTGCCCGTGAAAAGAACGAAGAAGCATTAGCCCGTATCGTTCGATTAAGAAACGAGACCGCCGCTCAGGCGGGCTACAGGGATCACACCGACTACTCACTATCAAAGCAATTCCTTTCAACACCGGAACTTGTAAAAGCGTTTTTAGATTCAGTGACTCGACGAGTAGACTCGCCTCCTTGGAAGTTTGGTACCAGCCTCAGTCAAAGTGCCATAACCAAGATCGCGGTTTTAGATTCAGCTTCGATGCTCATACGCATATACGAGGCCGCTGAACCACTAGGTTTTCATGTTGAAATGATCACAGATAATGTTCATCGAGTGTGGCACCGACACAGGTTATTAGGTGACATCTTCTTCGGTGAAGCCCCATATATTCGCGCACAGACACTAAGATTTCCGGTTGTGGGGAACCAGTTTGGTCAAATACGGATATCATCTAAGCCTCTGCTCAATAGCTATAGAGATCAGCAAGCTTTGATTAAGGCTACGGCATCAGCCTTCGCTACCTTATCCTCCAGCAGTCACCATTACCTTATCAATGCATTAGGTGAAACACAGGATACTTCTAAATTAGGTCGGCTTTGGTTAGAGTATTACCTTAGCGATGCGATTTCTCCCCCTTTGGATGACAAGAGTCGAGAGCAGAAATTAGCTTCCTACGGTCGACAGCTAAAAGTATTTAGGGCAAAAGTCGCAATCAATTTTTATTCAAATGCTCAGCCTAAACTCTACCCCAACCTTAGCGATGAGTTTATTCGTGCATTTGGTCAAGCCTGGAATGAACCACAAGATTATGCTTATAACTTCTTTGCCATTGCCAACGAAGGCCCGATTTATTATCAAGATGTTTGGCAAGAATCTCTGGCCAACTTTATTTATCAATCAACCAAAAACTGTCGGGAACGATACAAGGTTTTTGACATACTTATGATTAATGAACCTTCCTCGCGTCTGGGCCAGAGGCTCGAGACACTCTTGGGTTCACCCATCGATGCCAAATCTCTTATTAAAAGGATAAATGATGCCCCCCTTTCTCAAGATCAGCGTCCTGTCACTTGCACTTTTTAGCTTTGGTACTTTTGCTAACTCTCAAGTGTCCACCAGCCATACAGCTCAAGACGAAGTGTTTTATGGGATCAAGAACAACTTAGAGCAACATCTGTATCAACTCCCCCCCCGGATACAGGGGCACTACGGTATCAGAATGTACCGCATGACCGGCGACGAAAAGTATGCCAATGCCGCGCTTGTCGATCTTTACGCGGTCAGCGACTCACAGGACTTTTATGCCTGTAACTTAGACAAGGCAAACTTCATTCAATCTGAAGCCGAAAAAGCCATCTCAGTACTGGGAAAAGGCCCGAGAGCAAAAGCGCGAAAAAAAGCCCTCGAACCTTTTCCTGAGTTTTTGTTTTATACGGATGTGCTGCTACGCTTCTCGAGCCGTATCGACGAGTTTGGCTTAACCGGTCCCTGTCATGACAAATTAATCAAGACCCTTAAGAAAGCGGAACTTGAAGCCGGATTGACCGATAAGGCGATGATAAAATCGTGGGCGGCACAACTGATAAACTATGTCTATTGGGCTAAACAACTGGGCGTCGGAGATTATTTAGAGCCGTATAAACAGGCGTTTATATCTGTCTACCCGGATAACAAAGACGACAAGCTAAATAAGAAACAGTACCGAAATAAGCTCTACGGTATGACTCATTTCATTTTTGCTGCCAGTGAATACTATCAGCATGATGTCAGCCCTAAAGAGTTTGCCTGGATCCTTGACTATTTTGAAGCCAATATCGACCGAATATTAAAAGATGCGACAGATGATATTATTGCCGAAGTCGGTATAAGCTTTCATCTTGCCGGCCTTTCAGATAATCCCGTTGTCGCCTTAACTCAGCAACATATCATTAATGCATTCGACAAAGAGGAGCAGATGATTCCCTCTCCCATGGGAAATCCCGACCTAGCGATGGGAGAACACAGAAATGTGTTAGCCATGATGTTGCTCAAGTGGCCCGAAAAACTACACAAGGGCCCCTACTTCGGCCAGCTTAAGGCAACGAAGAAATACCTGCCTAAGCAGGTCAAAGAGAAGCTGTGATCCTTTCCCGATAAAGAGCTATATGCCCGGGAATAAAACCTCATTGGCCTGATTGGTATCAGGCCATTGTAATGTGCTTGAATTTACACAAATTAGGACATTCAATGAAATTTAACCATTTAGGAATTCCGACAACGGCTAGTTTCGAAGGTGAAATTGATTTGCCTCATTTGAAAATAACGGTATCAGATCATGAGAATAATCCCTATGGCATTCAATGGCAGAGATTTTGGGCTGATGCGCCATACCCTGAATTAGTAAAAACAGTTCCACACGTCGCTTTTGAGGTTGACGATTTAATGGTAGAACTGCAGGGCAAGAAAGTGATTATTGAACCAAGTTCGCCAAGTGAAGGTTTGATGGTGGCCTTTATTGAGGTCAATGGAGCTCCGGTAGAGTTAATGGAGTATTCCAAATAATCGGCACATAACCAAATCTTATTTTAAACATTATAAGCAACCTAAATAAGATGATAATTAGAGAAGTGGATTGAGTTAATTATGGATAGAGCCAAATCAACACTCGAGCAATGGCGTACGTTACAGGCAGTAGTCGATTATGGCGGCTACTCCCAGGCGGCAGAACAACTGAACAAAAGCCAGTCCTCTCTGAATCATGCAGTGGCTAAACTTCAGGCCCAATTGGGTATAGAACTGCTCGAAGTCAAAGGACGCAAAGCCTATCTGACCGAGCAGGGTGAGGTACTCTTGAGGCGGTCACGCCACATCACTAAGTCAGTGGCGGAACTCGAATTACTCGCAAATAATTTGGAGAATGGGTGGGAACCGAGTCTCACCATTGCACGGGAGATCATCTATCCTATGGACAAGCTGGTCGATGCATTATCGGCCTTTCAACCGGAAAGCCGGGGAACCCGGATAACTATCATAGACTCTGTCATTACCGGTACCCACGAACTGATCACAGAACAAGCCGTAGATATTGCCATCTCCGGCGGTGTTGCGCCCAAAGGTTATCTCAGCGAACCCTTGTGTGACCTTAACTTCTTACTCGTCTGTCATCCACAACACCCTCTGGCAAGCGAGCCGGAGATCTGTGATGACCTCTTATTAGCCGAATATCTTCAACTCGTCATTAAAGATACGGGACAGGCATCGAGTACCGATATAGGTTGGCTTAAGGCGGAACAGAGGTGGACCGTCTCAAACTTCCATGAGGCCTTAGCTATACTAAACCGCAATATCGGTTTCTGCTGGGTGCCAGAACACTTAGTAACTCCACTTATCGACTCAGGCCAGTTATGCCAGCTCACACTCAGAGGAAGTAGCCATAAAAAGGTGATGATGAGCCTGATTGTCCCTAATCGAGACAGACAAGGTCCAGCCAGTGAACTACTGGAAAAGCTTATCTTAGCTCAACACAGTAAGGATTAAAATTAATGGGCTTAGATTTAGATTTAGATTTAGATTTAAACACTAAAGCTCAAGGAGCCGGAGGCGCTATTAACGGGCAGGTATTTTTCGAGTAAGGTCTTAGTGAGATAGCCTTCAGTTTGATCTTTACTGCTTAATAGCTCAAATACGGGTTCAGATGGGGCCTTTACTTGCTCGTTTATCCTCTCTATGGTTTGTTTCACCACATTATTTTCTTCAGGCTGCGCTCTTCGTATGGTACCGGTAGTGTCTATCTCTCCGCCTATCGCTATCTCAGGAGGCTCTGGAGGATTTAGACCATCTAAGAAGGCTTGAGCATCTATCAGAGGGGTCATATCTTCAATTGTCATAACCTCACTCTGTCTCTTTTCAACCAGTTCCGATTGTGCCTGATTTATCTTTCTTAGTGCATCGGCGGCGACTCTGATATCTGCCATCGACGGGTTAGCAGGAGCCATGGCTGCCGCGTATACCTTTCTCATCTTGTTTATCGTAGCTAAAGGGTCCCCCTGCACGATAGATATATCGATAGACACTTCACCATCTACGGCATATCGATTACCATCGCTACCTCGTTCATAACTAAATTGAGGGCTTTGCGCTAAACTCCCTCCCACAGAGGAGTGAGCATGCTCATGTGCCTTTACCTCTGAATCTCGTTTCGCCAGTTCGGCCAAAATTTGCTGTTCGATAACCGCTTTGACGTTATCACTTTCATCTTTCCCCCCCTGCTCACTCAGCTCTGAAGGTTTAAATATTGAGACAGGTTCTTTTTCATCCCCGGCGTCAGACTCCTTGGCAAATATATTCTGTGGGGGGCTATCAGGTTCAACCGAGCGGTTACCCGAAGTTCCCGGCTCTACAGCATCACGCCCCTCACCGGGGTTAATGGTCGTCGGTGAAAATATCTCATCGAATACCGAGCTCACCTCAGGCCCTTGAGGTACTTGGGGGTTAAAAGTGGAATCACTCACCTCAAAACCTGTAGCAGAACTGCGGGCATTGAATATGCCTGCAACAGTTAACGGTCCCAGAGTAAGACTAAAAGTTGGCTGAGGCGGGTTTTCATTTACATTTAATCTGTTGACGGAAAGATCAGAAGTCGCGATTTGAGGTGAAGATATATGAGTGGTCTCGGCAGTGAGGACCGCAGAATTTGTCACTGGCGCAAAAACATTAGGCGAAACCGCGATCGACTCAGATACCGGTCGCGTACTGCTTGACTTGCTTGGTTGTGTTTGTCTGATTTTGCCGTTAATCGACTCGGAACTAACAGCTGGCTTGGCGGAGGAATCTATCGCCGGTGCACTCTTTAATCCGGCTCTGGAAGCCGCAGGCACAGCAGGTAACTTGTGTTCCTGCCTTCGCTGAATATCAGGCGAAGAGATGACGCCTAACATGGTGACTACACCTCTAGGTCAATAATCGTACCTATGGTCTCCGAAGATGTTTCTAATACTTCAACAGAAGCTTCACCTTGGTTTTGTGCCTCTATTGCTGACACTAATGCCTGAGTCTTATCAACATTCTCAACGGGTCTGCTGGCATCGGCCTCTAAATTAGCATCAGGCTGAGGCTGTGCTGGCTTGGCCACATCTACCGTGGCTTGAGTCAAACCAGACTGCGCATTTTGTAATCCAGAAAGTCCGGAAGAAAAACTGGAAGGTATTTCCATAATGGTAGCTCCAAAAAAACTCGGTCTTATGGTTAATTATTAACCATCGGGACAGAGAAGTACAGTTTCTCTAATGTTTGACCACAATATAACCAGAGAGATCAAGAGCCGCTTCTTACCCAAGCCGTCTCCCAATCTTTCCATACGGGATTAAATCCCCGAGCTCTTATGGCTTTACTCACCTCCAAGGCCGTTCTCTCATCGCTGATATCAAACTGATTCAACTCGGTATTTGGCTTAACATACCCCCCCGGTTGTGTCGAACTTCCGGCACTGATATTGGTGATCCCAAGGCCTAAGAGGTTATCGCGCAACTGTGCAGACTCACGTGTGGAGAGACTGATCTCAAGCTGTTCATTAAACAGCCTGAATGCACAAATTAACTGAACCAGACCTTTATCTGTCAGTTCAACTTTGGGAGTTATCCCTCCTGTGCAGGGCCTTAACCTTGGCAGTGAAACACTGTAACGAGACCGCCAATATCTGGACTCCAGATAAGAGAGGTGATGACCCAACAACAGCGCGTCTAAGCGCCAATCGTCTAAGCCCAGTAGCACACCGATACCAATTTTATCGACGCCGGCTTTAGCCACTCTCTCCGGAGTACCCACACGATAGGCGAAGTCCTTCTTTTTACCTCTGGTATGATGTTTTGCGTAGGTATCCGGGTTATAAGTCTCTTGATAGATCATCACCGCATCTAAACCTAAGTCGACTAAATCAGAGTATTCGCTCTCCTTAAGAGGTTGAACTTCCATCGCAAGATAACTGAAATGTTGTTTTACCCTCGGAAGGACTGTTTTAAAGTAGTCGATTCCGACTTTGGATTCGTGCTCTCCCGAAACCAGCAGTATCGAGTCGTAACCCGTTTTCTTAATCACCGCCATCTCGGCATCCAGCTGTTCCTGGTTCAGCGTCTCTCTTTTCAGCCTGTTACTCATGCTAAAACCACAATAATCACACTCGTTAGCACATAAATTTGACAGATAGAGAGGCAGGTACATACCAAGGTTTGAGCCAAACCTTTTCCTTGTCAGGGCTGATGACCGTTGCGCCATCTCTTCGATAAAACCTTCTGCCGCAGGGGAGAGTAAGGCCAATAAACTGTCGAGTGACCCCTCAGGCGATATTAGTGCTCTCTCAACCTCCTGTCTGGTTGTAGAATAGAGCCTGAGCTTAAGCTTCTCCCGATCAAGGTTCTTCAGATAAGAGAGGAAGCTCATAAGTGACTCCTGTATAGCGAATGTATAATGCTCAACTTATTCATTGAGAAACCCCGTTAACGGACTCGTGTGCTCGGCTCGCGAACTGACCTGACCAAGTCCTGCCAGATACGCCTCTCTACCGGTTGCTACCGCTTGGGAAAAGCAGCGCGCCATGGCGACGGGATCCGGGCTGCTGGCGATAGCGGTGTTAACCAATACTGCATCGGCACCTAACTCCATGGCGTGTGTAGCCTGAGATGGTGTACCGATACCGGCATCGACAACCACGGGGACTCGTGCTTGCTCGATGATTATTTTGAGAAAGGTTTCGGTAGCTAAACCTTGATTTGAACCTATGGGACTGGCCAGAGGCATAACGGCGGCGCAACCTACCTCTTCTAAGCGGCGACACAACACCGGATCTGCATGCACATAAGGCAGGACAACGAAGCCTTTATCGCAAAGGGTCTTAGCTGCTGCTAACGTCTCAACCGGATCGGGCATCAGATATTTTGGGTCCGGGTGGATCTCCAGTTTGATCCAATTAGTGTTCAATACCTCTTTCGCTAATTCTGCCGCAAATACGGCCTCTTTAGCATTTCTTGCTCCAGACGTATTGGGAAGCAACTTGATGCCACTTTGCTGTAAGGGTAATAAGATCTCATCGCTGCCAGTACTAAGATCTAACCTTTTCATCGCCATAGTCACCAGTTGGGACTCTGAAGCCTGGATCGCTTCCAGCATCAACTTAGCCGATGAAAACTTTCCGGTACCGGTAAACAATCTGGAATTAAACTCATGTTCTGCAATTTTTAGCATCTTACCCTCCTGCCACAACGGCAAATATTTCAAAGCTATCGCCCTCAATACACCTTTGCTCTTTCCACTGCCCTTTCGTCACTACCTGTGAGTTACAAACGACGGCAACCGAATTTATAGCAATATTTTGAGCCAGTAAGAGTCCCTCTATGGAGAGTGTTTCGGCAATTATATAAGGCTGGTCATTGATAGAGACCGTGATGGTACTGACATGTTTCAAATCAAGGGGGGCTTTAGTTAGGTGCATGACAAGACTCCTTATGAATAGACTCTTTACTGCAAGACTGTTCGTGAGCGGATTGGTGATAACCCGACTCCTTAGCTTTCACACCACAGACATCGCACTGTGGATCCCGGCTCAGCGAGGCTTCTCTCCACTTAAAGCTGACGCCATCAAATCTCATCAGTTTTCCTGATCCTTGCCCGATACCGAGCAGGTGATTGATGGCCATTAACGCTTGCATAGAGGCCATCACCCCAACCATAGGTCCTAATACCCCCACGCTGCGGCAGGTTTCTGATACCTGAGAGTCTGTTGGAAACAGACAATGATAACAACCGGACTCAGGCGCAGACTTGGTATCGACCGTGAATATCTGGCCCTGAAAATGTGCCACAGAAGCGGTGACTAAGGGACGCAGCGCGTCGACGCAAAACCTGTTCACCTGCTGACGTGAGGGGAAATTATCGGTGCAATCAATAACCATGTCGGCCATGTTTACAATGGATGCACCATTTTCCGGACCAAATTGATCTGTGATAGAGACGATTTTGCATTGGCTGTAGGCCAAAGCCAGCTTGTCTCTCGCCGTGATCGCTTTACTCTTGCCGATATCACTGTCATTAAACAAAAGTTGTCTGGGCAGGTTAGATAATTCGACGCAGTCATGATCAACTAAGGTTAACCTGCCTACACCAGCCGCCGCGAGCTGGTGACTCACCAGCGAACCTAATCCTCCTACGCCGATGACAATAACATGACATGACGATAGTGAATCCTGACCAGATTCTCCCACCTCGTTGAGCAGGATCTGCCTGGAGTACCTGACAAAATCTAAATCATTCATGCTCGAGACCCTCCCAGGCTGCAACCAGCGTTTCATAGGCACACGCAGGGTCATCGGCTTCTGTTACCGCACGCACTACAGCGATATCGTCGACATTCGTTTTCTTCACGGCGGTAAGTCGATTGAACTCGATACCGCCAATCGCGACCAAAGGATAATGTCCCTTCAACAGGTCAACATAATGTTTAAGTTTATTAAGCCCCTGTGGCAGAGACGGCATAGCCTTAGTCGTTGTCGGAAAAATATGTCCAAGCGCAATATAAGAGGGGTTAAGTTGCGATGCGAGTAACAGCTCAAAGTAGCTATGACTCGATACCCCAAGTGCCAATCCGGAATGAGCAATATGGGAAAGATCTGCTTCATAGAGATCCTCCTGGCCCAGGTGTACACCAAAGGCCTGATGTTTAACGGCAAGTTGCCAATAATCGTTGATGAAGACCTGCGCCTGATAGTCCCGGCCTAATTGAATTGCCTTGATGATTTTAGTCTCTAGGTCAGAATCGTCAGCCTCCTTTACTCTCAGCTGAATGGTCTTAGCCCCGGCAGCTAACAAGAGTTGCAACATGCTGACATCGCTGACAACCGGATAAACACCCAGTCGCTCATCGAGAGGCTTAAAGTTCAGATCGTCAGGCAGTGAAGCACAACCATCTAATGAAGATATGTGTGCAAAACCACCAAGCTTGGCTGGCCAGCCTGTTCGAGCAAGTGGGCCAGGCCCCTTCCCCGGCCGGCCACTCTGTTTTATACCTTCTGTGACATAGGCCTTAGCAACCACTACGGCATCATGAAGTACGAAGCCCCATGCCATAACACTGGCAATAGCCGAGCTTAGAGTACAGCCGCTACCATGGTTATTAGTACTCTCCACCCTCGGGCTCGAAAGCAGGAAGCTTCGTTGTTGATAAATGACAGCGCTACCGGGCGCCTGAATGCAGACAAATATATCTTTTGCGGTTTCAGCTTGCCACGCCGCTCCCTTATCCCCCCCCTTGGCCAACACGTTACATTCGAATCTCTTAGATAGTGCTTTGGCAGCCTGATGACAATCACTCAAATCTTTAAGCCTACACCCGGACAATACACTAAGCTCAGCCGTGTTGGGTGTGATGAGAGTGATAAGCCCTTTGAACGGCAGAAAGTCGAGCTGGTTTTCGCTACGCTTATCGCTAGCAAAGTGTGCGCCGCAGCTGGCAACCATCACTGGGTCAAGAATGACGTTCACATCAACTGCATTCGCTTTTTGAAACTCACGTAAAGAGGTATTGAGCCATTTACCGAGCAAATTGACCTGCTCTTGATTGGCCAGGAGTCCAATCTTTATCGCCATGGGGGCTAGATCGGCGAGTAGCACATCAAGTTGAGCAAGTAGCATCTCCTCTGACACAGGTTCAACCAAAGTCACACTCACCGAGTTCTGAGCGGTCAGGCAAGTGATGGCACTACAGCCGTGGCATCCAAGATCATCTATTGTCGCGAGATCGGCTTGTATGCCTGCACCTCCCCCGCTATCTGAGCCTGCGATTGTCCAAACCACAGGCTTTAAAGCTGACGATGTCAGCTCTAAATTAGTCATAGCCTAGTCCTCAGCTTCTACAAGTTCTACATCTTTCACCAACGCGCCACTTTCATGATAGAGCGCAGCCCCTTTGGCCTTAAACTCTGCAGACATCTGAGCCATACCCGACTCTTTGACAGTTTTAGCCTTAAACTCAGTGTCAGTATGTAGCTTAACCTCCTGCGCCGCCGCATATTCCCTGACCTCCTGGCTTATCTTCATCGAACAAAATTTTGGTCCACACATAGAGCAGAAATGGGCAACCTTTGCCGACTCCTGAGGCAGCGATTCATCGTGATAAGCTCTTGCGGTATCGGGATCCAGCCCTAAGTTGTATTGATCTTCCCAGCGAAACTCGAATCTTGCCTTTGATAGGGCGTTGTCCCGGATCTGCGCAGTTGGATGCCCTTTAGCCACATCACCTGCATGGGCGGCAATCTTATAGGTGATCAGGCCTTGCTTTACGTCCTCCTTGTTCGGCAAACCTAAGTGCTCTTTCGGTGTCACATAGCAGAGCATGGCGCAACCATACCAGGCAATCATTGCCGCGCCGATCCCCGAAGTGAAATGGTCATAGCCCGGTGCGATGTCGGTAGTCTGAGGACCTAAGGTATAAAATGGCGCCTCATCACACAGCTCAAGCTGCTTATCCATGTTCTCTTTAATCAAGTTCATGGGAATATGACCCGGCCCCTCGATAATTGTCTGCACGTCGTATTCCCAGGCAATCTTAACTAACTCACCTAAAGTTTCGAGTTCTGAAAACTGTGCTTCATCATTGGCATCGGCAATGGAGCCAGGGCGCATGCCATCACCGAGTGACAATGAAACGTCATAGGCGGCGCAAAGTTCACAGATATCGCGGAAGTGTTCATACAGGAAGTTTTCCAGATGATGTGAGAGACACCACTTAGCCATGATAGATCCGCCCCGCGAGACAATACCGGTTAAGCGTTTAGCTGTCATAGGTACGTAACGGAGTAACACGCCGGCATGAATAGTAAAGTAATCGACGCCCTGCTCTGCCTGCTCAAGCAGAGTATCTCTGAAGATCTCCCATGTGAGATCTTCAGCAACGCCATTGACCTTTTCCAGAGCCTGATAGATTGGAACGGTACCAATAGGCACTGGTGAGTTGCGTATGATCCATTCCCTTGTTTCATGGATATATCGCCCCGTCGATAGGTCCATGACCGTATCGGCTCCCCAACGCGTCGACCAAACAAGTTTTTCAACCTCCTCCTCGATTGATGAGGTCACCGCTGAATTACCAATATTGGCGTTCACTTTTACCAAAAAATTACGACCGATAATCATAGGTTCGGCTTCGGGATGGTTAATATTGAGTGGAATAATGGCTCGTCCCCTTGCCACCTCTTGTCTGACAAATTCCGGGGTAATAGGTTGACTTATGGCGGCGCCGAAACTTTCACCTGGCGCTTTTTGTGTCAACGCTTCATCGGTCAATTCACTCAAAGCCATATTTTCTCTGATGGCAATGTACTCCATTTCAGGGGTAACAATTCCCTGTCTGGCATAATGGAGCTGGGTAACACATTGGCCTTGCTTGGCTTTTCTGGGTGAAAGAAGCGAGTCGAAGCGTAGATGGTCGAGCCCATAATCGGCTAATCTTTGCTGGGTAAAACCAGAACTCGCAGCATTCAACTGCTCAGTATCATTGCGCTCAAGGATCCAATCTTTTCTGAACTTATCTAAACCTTTACGGACATTAATCTTGGCATTGGGATCGGAATATGGTCCGGCACAGTCGTAGACTTTAAGTGGTGGATTTGATTCTAAAATCGGATCAGTTCCGGTACCACCAATCAGGGTATCTGATTGGTGTATTTGGCGCATACCAACCCGAATATCATCACGGCTACCGGTTAAGTAAACCTTATCAGAATTTGGATGTTGAAGTGGTTTTAGGTTATCAATAAATTGTTGAGCCTGAGCTCGGGTTTCACGACGTGTAGACATAAGCAATCTCACTTTAAAAAAAGAATGAAGTTGCTTGCCTGGAGAGTTGAATAGCGAATGCATCGACAAAAATCATGAAGATGCATCAGATAATTACGAACCTTTCATCGACGGTTTAACAAATATCTTCGAAAAATGGTTTCAATGTGTGCGAGTGTAACATGTCGATAATAAAACATAATTTCAGCTAGGTTTTATTGGTACAGCTGTACCCGACTATTCATATTTATTGCACAGATTGGGGGTAATTATCATGCTTGTTTCCTTCGCGGGTATTAACCCGATCAGGTTCAACGGATCCCGAATAAACGGTCTCAGCCTAAAGGCACTCCGACAAGATGCTGAGAAGTATAGACTTAATGCCATAAATTTAACAAGCGATTTATTTTTTATTCTAGCCAGGTAGGAAACACAATATCAGCTCCAAGATAAATAGAATTAAAACAGCTTGTTAGCTAACAACAAACCCATTTTTAATGGCCATTTCAATCCTGGCAGTGAATTAATATCATCATTTGCATGCTTGTTTTACACTCAATTACCTCCTCTATTTTGCTTAGAGAAGCTAAAGTTTCTGAGGTTTTGATAAGCCGAGTATTCACAATCAACATTAATAAATAGCCATATTACGATTTTTCATTTTCTGTTTATGACTCGCCTAATCCAAGAGTAGTAGATTTCAAACCCACTCTTTTTATGGCTGTGTGTTTGCAACAAGATTAAGCGTACAAGTGTACGCTCAAGCTTGGTATTTTCAATTAAATGCTGTTACACTCACCCCAATTGGTCTTACCAGAAGTTGACTTAAATATGCCTGTACAGGAACTATATTCCACTCCCTCGCCGTCGATAAGCGTTAATTCAAGTGGTTACACAAAGAGTGAAGAAACAGCAAACGCCATGAGTCATGCTCTGGGTGTAATCGCCGGGATAATCGGTCTTATTTTTTCCTTAATCAAAGGCCAGGAAACATTAACCTATATTCAGTTAATCGGTGTTGTCATCTATTGTGCCAGCATCATACTACTATTCGCCTGCTCTACTCTGTACCATTCGGTGGCAGATCCATCATTGAAACATAAGCTTAAAATTGCAGATCATTGTGCCATCTATTTCTTAATTGCGGGAACCTATACCCCCTTGATGTTAATCGCCCTGACGGGCACTCAAGCGATGGTGATCTTAATTTCAATTTGGTCTTTAGCCTTAGGTGGTGTGCTCTTTAAAACCCTATTTATCCATAGGTTTAAGAAGTTAAGTGTCGCGCTTTATCTGGCTATGGGATGGCTGTGCATGACTGTCATCAATGATCTTATTGCGGCCATGTCCCCTTTGGGCTTCAAGCTTTTGCTAACCGGCGGAATTTTTTACAGTTTGGGGGTTATTTTTTATGTGGGCAAAAAAATTCCCTACAACCACGCTATCTGGCACCTGTTTGTATTAGGTGGAGCAATTAGTCATTTCCTATGTGTGTACCTGACACTCCTCTGAATTGGCCTATAATCTAACTCCTCTTCTCGACAAGGAATGTCGACTAGACATATCGGCATGGAGTTGAGGAATAGCCTCTATCGGTCAATTTTCCACTTCACCAATTCTGGCCATTATAGTCATTCACAAAATCGTTTTATTAAGCTTCCTTCCCTACACGTATACCGGGCTTGCCCTCTTTAAGCCCATCCACTGAAAACTCATGGTTTTATCACACCGAATTTATTACCACTCTCACATTAAGCCTTATGATTTACCCAAAAAATTATATGGGCGAATTTTCGATTAAACGCATTATTTCAATATAAGACAAGCCTGATACACGTGTCAGCCGGTATTGATATTAAGTTAAGGCTTCCCCCATGCCGTTAAATGATTTTTTATCCTTAAACAACGGAATCTGGTGTTAGGACAAATTCAATTTTTTAGCTTTTAATTGTATCAAGATTTTCTCCCCCCCCCCCCCATAAAACAAGCCACACCCATTAACAATAAAGCCACAAGCCAACCACAAGCTCATACATCGACATTAACAAGCTCAGTTAGTTTATTTGATCTAATGCAGAATTCTTAAACATTCCACACAATGAATACTAAAGTAATTGTTGACGAGACAATTAATATAAACATATCATCAAATAAATGTATCAACATGTAACACCGTTGATTGCTTTTCTCTAATTTATAATTAAGTGTTATCAATATAATTATCAGCATGGTGTACAGTTTATTTCATCGTATAAAGCTTTAATATCTAACACATGCTTATCTTATTTATCAATTTCTAAATAAGATTAAGTAAATGATGGTTCATCGCTGAACAACGCCGATTTAACCATGCAGGAACAAGCACTTAACGGCCAACACCTGTTACATAAAGTTCAATCGCTGTCACTTGAAGAGTTATAAATATGATTGGTGAAATTGAAAATCATCACTAATACAATATGCTATATGGTTAATTCGTGCGATTTAACAAAATCAAATACAAATAATGATTTTCGGTTACAGATTGATATTTACTTATCAATAACCTCTTGAACACTTAATTAGAAAATTCTTATCGGATTTCAGGTAATAATTTTCAATGGTTTTTATATTGTTAATTTAAATATATTGGATTGAAATATGTCATTAACACCCACACCTTCTTCTATGCAGGTGAAGCAAGGAACGAATAAGTTTCATTACTTATATTGCATCGCTTTGACTGGCTGTGCTTTGTTAGGCTCAACATCTGCTTTTGCCGTTAACGAGTATGAAATAACACGTAAGGAAGTCGAAACCAACTGGTCTGGTTATATCAACCTAGGTTATACCCGTAACGCCTATGACTCTGACACTTTTAGCGCCTACCAGGCATATAACTTTAGTAGCCGTGTAAGTTATAAGTCTGATTGGGGCAGTTTGTTAATGACTCTCGGTGGAGAGAAGCAAACCCTTCATGGAAAAGAATCAAGTTTCTACGACCCTCTGCTGGATTATAGAACCCCATTCCACGTATTTTCTGACTCCCTGTTTCTCAGGGGGAGTATCGGTGTCTACCTTCCGGGAAATCACTACTCTAAACTCGACCGGCTGCAATATGCGCCCCGCATCGCTGGATACCTGTACTGGACTCCCACCGACTCAATGAGTTTTTACGTGTCTCCACGCTACCGCTATAACGCCTACAAGTATAAGACGGCGGGTCAGAGAGTATTAATCGAACATCAGTTCGACACTCTGGTCGATGCCCAGTGGCAAATTACCGATAGCCTCTATTTTGATGTTACTGGTCGCTATCGAATATCGAAAAACTACTACGGTAGACGAATGGATGATCAGTTTACTTTTGCTCAAGAGCTGGGCTGGGAGTTCAGCTCCGATTGGGTTGCGGCTATCGGGCACAACAACAGCGGTAAGTTCTACGATCCCGAAATCGGTCCTTCCCAGGGCTTCGAAGTCTACGACAAGAAGAGCTCAACCTTCTACTTGTCACTAACAACATATTTATAAGCAAGACATTTAATTAAGAGGTATAAATGAAGAAGTCAACGCTTTGCTTGGCCATAACAGGAGCTTGGGCTCTGACTGGCTGTGGCGCCGGAGAAGAACCGTATAAGGAACTTCCCAAAGATGAAAAACAGATCACCACGGCAGACATAGACAAGGCCGGCGAACGCCAGTATCTCTATATCCGTAGTGTCGGAAAGGCGCCACGTTACGCCGCTTCAATTCGCGGCTTCTCCCAGGGAACCCCAAAACTTGTCACCCTGCGCAAGACAGCAAATGGGATCCAGGTACGTCAAATAGATCGTGATGCTATCGGACTGGACCATGACTCTCGTTATACCGACGAGTACAACGAAGCGCCAGTACTTACCATTCCCGGTAAGTATATCGACTACAAGTGTACCGAAGACAGATGGCGCGAATGTATCAACGTCGAAGAGGAAAATAAGGACGCCGATCTTAAGTGGCAGGACAAAAACTATTTTGTTCCTGACTTTGCCGAAACTAAGATTGCCGAACTGGGTATTAACGATCTGTTTATGTTCGGTCAATGCGTTACCGAAACCGAAGACCCACGCTTAGTCAACAGTGGTGATTGGAAAGGCTATGAGATGGATCTGGCCAAAGGTGTCATCAACGTCGAAATTGAGCACACCTATCAAGCCGAACCTCAGTGTCTCAATAAGTTTTATAATGGCAGCCTGGATAATCTCTCATTCACCAGCACCGAATATATCTCAATCGTTGCCATCGATGAGCTGGCTAATAAAGATTATCAGGCGATACCTTACAGCCCGAACGAAAACGGCACCTACGGATTCTTCACATCGGATCACGCCTATCGTGATGCAACGGACAGCGCTGGAGTTGATGGTTATGTTCGTACTTACATGAACCGTGTCGATCCAACCAAGAAGACCTTAACTTACTATATGAGTAATAACTTCTTCTTGCCAAAAAACAAGCCTTATTTAGACGCTGCACATCAAACCATCACAGCACTTAATATCCAAAACAAGCTCTACAAGACAGGCTTCCCTGAACTTGTTATCGAACAAGCGAATGATAAGCGCCATGGGGACCTGCGTTACAGTAACATTACGCTGTTCGATGAGCCTCTGGATAATGGTTTGGCAGGCTATGGTCCCTCTGCAGCGAATCCAGCAACCGGTGAAATTGTCAGTGCCCGTGTCAACCAGTACAGTTCTAATCTCAAGCAAGGTGCTGTGCGTTATTATCGTCAGGTACGCCTCGATTATAACCGTGGCAAGTTAGATGCAACATCGGCAGCAGAGCTCACCGGTGTACCATACACCTCAACCTCTACTACCCAAGTGGTAAACGTTGCAGAAACAGCGGCTGGCGCAGGCATGTTTGCCAAGCCTGAAACCGCTCCAGAGGTAGCAGCCAGCACACTTCCGCAATTACCGCTAGACAACACCTTCGAAAACTTGGTCAAATTTGATGCCGATACTCAGGCATTTTGGTCTGAAAACAGCATGATGCATATGGACACTGTATATGCTGAAGGTGGTAAAAATCGTGAGCTGCCAAGAGGTGTGAAAGATCACGAGATTAACTGGAAAAACCCATCCTTGTGGGTCGACGGTAACATAGGCAATGAACTTATCGCCTTCGAAGAGATGCCAACCGCATTACAAGATGAATTGACGACTCAACTTGCTGCACAGGCATTCGCCGGGACCTTAAGTCACGAACTTGGTCATACCTTCGGATTAAGACATAATTTCTCTGGTAGTACCGATGCCGATAACACGTTCAGTGAAGTTGAACTAAAAACACTCAATGATGCATTTTCTACAGCGGGTTATCCCAACCTAACGGCTAAAGCAGAGTTCTCCAGCCAGATGGACTATAACGTCAACCGTTTTGCCACTATGCTACAGCCTTATGACTTAGCTGCGCTTCGCTTCGGTTATGCCAGAGAGGTCGAGCTTAAGCCAGAGACTGAAACAGGCAATCAGTTTATCTCCCTTAAAGAGGAAGATGAAAAGCGTCGTCAGGAGCTTATCGATGGAAACGTCAATGGTGATACCCGCTTTGGTGCACTATACAACATCGCTCAGCAGCACGACCTACGTAGTTACTCATTCTGTACCGATGGTCACGTATCATTGAACAGCAACTGTAACCGTGGTGATGCCGGCGAGAACCTAAACGATATTGCCCGGTTCTATATCGATAAGTATAACGATAGCTATGAGACCACAAACCTCAGACATAACCGTCAGACGCTGTTCGAAGATCATACTATCAGCTATACCGTTGGCCGTAAGCGCCGTTTCGATGACATTCGCCAATTTGTCGAAGATATCAGTAGCCTGGAGAATATTTTCGGATTACCGGAAAACTACTTCGTCGAGCCATGTAAAGATGACTCTGCAACGGCTTGGTACTGTAACAACCAACGTGCCTTGAACGATGCCGCTCAGTTCTTCTTAACCTTGGCCGGTGAAAACGATGCCAGCGTCGATGTCACCTTTAAGATGGCGGACGATGGCTCAGTTGCCATGAGAAAATCCTATAACTTTGCCGAACTGCTTGCTCAGTACCGCTTCAAGAGTGGCGACATGAAGGCGCAGCTCGAACCCGGTGAAGTTATAAGTAAATTCTCTGACTCACCTGAGGCGCTCAAAGAGCTGATCCTTAACTACGCAATCAATCCAAGCTTCCATGACAAGCTGGATATGGATGTGGCGTTCTCGGGAAGACTGCTTAACGGTATTAAGGTGCCGGCATCGTCGCCAAACCACCCTTATGTCAACGAACGTGACGTATTAGGTGTATGGCCGGACAAGCTGCTTGCGGTTCGCGCACTGGTTTCCCGTACAACAGCTCGCAGTACCACCGGGCGTGGCTATAAGGCACTGGTTGACCTTCCGCAAGTCGGCGATAACTTCAAAGATATGCTATGCAAGATGGTAATGGGCGATGGTCCGGGTCTCACAAATGGTGGCACAGCGCTATTTGTCGAGTCATGTGGTGCAAGTGGTAAACTCGATGAGTTATTACCTAACTACGTCGACTTTGCCACTCAAAGTATTGAGCCACTACCAAACTACGATCGCATGGTATCGCGCTACTTTGGCTTCGACACCGTCAACGGTCAACCTAAAGGTAAGAGCAATCTGCTGGAGATGATGCTTCGTCAGGTCGTTCTCGCCTCAGTCGATAGTGACTATCTCGGAGAGCAAAAAGCCAGAGTATGGCGTGAATATGTAGGTATCCACTTAGCGGGTCCACAGCTGGATGTACAGTCTCAGATCTCGCTCAACGGTCGTATCTACGTAGCAACTGCGGAAAATACACTCGCGATGGCTCTTATCAAGCGTATCGAGAGTGTTGAAGCCTTCATTGCTAATAACCCAGGTTCGATGGATGTTGAACTTTCATCGGGTACGGTTGGTGAGCTATTGAATGGTCAGCTCAAACGCGATCGCCTGACTCTTACCTATCTGCCGGTTCTCAGTTAAAGACAGCAAATAACTTGATCGCTTATATCCTTCTAAGTGATTGGTAAGGCGAAACAAAAAAGCAATAAAAAACATGTCGTCGGGGCTCATATCCTCGGCGACATTTTTATGTTTAACACTCTTCTGCTTAACTCCCCTTTTTTAACCTGTTTTTCCTGAGTGACCTTCATTCATAGCAACAAACAGCTGTGCCAGATATTCAGCCTCTTGACACAAGCCCTTGAGTGAACACAGCCTGATGATGCATTCCAGGGTACACAGGCCACCTTCCACCTGATTTCGCCGTAATTTAAACTGTGAAGTATCGGCCTCGGGAAGCGAAAATTTATTTGCCTGCTTCAGATAGGGGCTTTGGCGTATCATTTTTCTGGCCTCTTGCCAGGTCGCATCGATAATGACCAAGGTTTCAGGTAATTCCCTCAAGTATGGACCTGAAGACTGCGACTCAAAGTTTATCGAATCGCCACTTGCCTCGCCGGATAATGCCTCTTCGGTCACAGCCGGATACAAGACCGCCGCATCCGCTTGCTGCAGGCTCAGCAATAAAGCTTCATCGGGATGAACCCGCGACCAGATTATTCGTCGACACCATTGCGGGTAAGCCTTCAATGCCAATGCGCCAGTGTTAGTTGGGCGATCGACTTCTCTTTCATGGGTTAATAAGATCACATTCATCGATATTTCTTAATTTTTATCTAATACCAATTGGTATTACTAGCTACACAGCGTTGCATTATCTAACGAATAGTCGCTGGGGTTCAAATTTATCAAGCTTGAATCTGGCATATAGTCAGCGACTAAGATAATGTGATGAGAACGATTATTATTACCAGTCATTCAAGATGAATGAGTGGAAATAATGACTAATATGAATAAGTAGAGTAAATGAGTAAAATGAAGTCACCCAATATGTTTCTCCCCTTTACAGGACTCTTCTCAAGGCTTCAGCTTAAACTCTTTAGTTACTTCGCAGTCTCACTCCTGGCCATCTTGCTCATAGCGACTGCTATTGAGAGCGTTGTACTGAATCAACTGCTCACTCTGCCCACATCGACCCAGGAACACCTGCAAAAGCTGGCACATGAAGCCAAAGCGCTTTTGGAAAAAAACGATATTGAAGGGCTTGCTAAATGGGAAGAACAGCAGGATTTCACTCTCTATATCTTAGATAAAAACCAGCACTCAGTGAGTCAGCGAGAGATGCATCCCCACTTTGTCTTCAAATTGCAATATATGCGGCAGTTACAACAGCCAATGGGAGATCGCGTTAGAAAGCCCCTGATCGGTATACCTCTGTTTGATACCTTAAACGCCGACTTTCCATTAACTTTAGTCGTTCAGCTTAATGCCGATCTCCATCCGGCGCAGCAATTAAGCGGCAGCCTTTGGCTCATCAGATCCTTAGTCGGTATTACAGTGTTATTTCTCTTCTCCTCCCTGTTGGGTCGCTACCTGATCCGCCCTTTAACCCATCTCCAAATGGGCACAAAGGCGCTAGCGGGTGGTGAGTTAACCACACGGATCGCTCATCACTTTTCTGTAAAAGAGCCTGAGTTTTATCATCTCGCAACTGAGTTTGATTATATGGCCGAGCAGTTGCAAAACAGTATGCAAAACCAAGAGAGATTATTGAGAGATGTCTCCCATGAATTGAGAACGCCGCTGGCCCGGCAAGAGATTGCTCTCCACCTGTTAGAGAAACAAGCCACAGCTCAGCAGATGCCTCTGATATCGAGATTTAAAGATCAAAATGAACAGATGGCAAAGCTTATCGACAGTATTCTTAGATTCAGCCGCCTTAATAATACCAATATCGATCTCAATCCAAGTTCATTTTCAATCAGTTCATTAAGGCACCAAATACTCAGGGATATTGAATTTGAAGCCGGGGAAAAGCAAACAATCCAGTGGGCTGAACCGGGCGAGGATATCCCCTTATACACAGATTCAAGTTACCTCATCAGCGCCATAGAGAATGTACTTAGAAATGCCCTTAAATATGCGGGCCAGGACTGTAGCATCATGGTGAGCTGTTGGGCTCTTGATGAGACACTCAGGTTAGATTTACAAGATGATGGGCCGGGGATTAACAAAGACGAACTCATCACTCTGTTTAACCCATTTACGAGAATGGACGAGGCCCGTCACTCGAGTCAGGGCGGTTACGGCTTAGGACTTGCCATAGTAAAGCAGAGCATCAAGTTGCTCGGCGGTGAAGTCAGTGCCCGAAACTGTGGCGGTGGCGGCCTGTGCATTAGCATGAGTCTACCGCTTAACCTAAAATGCCCATCAGTCTAGTGACTTAAGTTTAGGCACTTAAATTTAGCGACTTCAGTAGAGACTTGAGTTTTGCGCCCATAGTTTAAAGCTTGGGCGCATTTCAAGATAAAACGACGGGCTCACGCTTACTTATACTTGCTAACCTTTTTTAAGGCTATCTGCTGTTTAAGCTTAGACAGGTGATCGGTAAACACCACGCCTTGAAGATGATCCATCTCATGCTGTATCACTATGGCCAGGAAGGTATCGGTTTCAATCTCGAACGGTGTTCCGGTACGGTCCAGGGCTTTTATCTTAACTTTTTCACTTCGGGTGACTTTTGCTCTGTAACCGGGAATAGACAAACAGCCCTCTTCACCGACAAAGTCCCCTTCGGCTTCTATGATTTCAGGGTTGATCAGAACTTGAGGCTGATCACGCTCCGGTGACAAGTCTATGACCAGAATGGCATGTAAACTGCCGACCTGAGTCGCAGCCAGACCAATACCGTCTTCGGTGTCATACATGGTGTCAAGCAGATCATCAATAAAGCCTTGTACCGATTCGATATCCTTAACAGGTTGAGCTTTTCTTTTTAAACGTTCATCGGGGATTGTCAGAATATCCAGTACAGCCATGGTAAAAAATCACATATTGAAAAAATTTGGCGTCATTATGACCTAATTATCCTTAAAGGCAACTCTGGCTTAACTAAATATTCAGATAGTTGCCATCGATATTATACCAATTCCATTAAATAGTTGGTCATTCAGCGGGAATTAAAATCACTGTAGGTAAGTAAGTGGATTGTAGCTAATAGTTATTCTATATCGAAAACCACATACGCAGCATAAAGTGATTTTAAACCCGCACTATGTGAGCTTCTCAGGACTTCCACTACTGCGTTGCATAGTCTCAAAAGGGAATAACCATTTCTTCAACAATGCGCCTAGAATTGAAAGCCCTGAGACAGCTCTGAATTAATCACATATTTAATGGAACTGGTATTATCCATCAATATCAAAGCAGTTACTGTATTTGTCTACTCATATGGACAGCACAACTTGTAATCATAGCGTTAAATCGCTAACATCGCTCCGAGTGTATACAATATACGGATTATATATGTCGCGAGTAGCACGTACGCCTTTACCGAAAACCTTCTTCGTTGCTAATACGATGGAGATATTTGAACGCCTTGCCTGGTATGGTTTTTTTACCCTGTCGTCTCTCTATATGACCTCTCCGGCTCGTCAGGGAGGATTAGGTTTCAGCGAGCAAGAACGTGGACTTCTTCAGGGAATGATCCCTTTTTTCCTCTACCTCTTCCCGGTATTAACCGGGGCATTAGCCGACCGCTATGGATATCGCAAGATGTTCTTAACCGCCTATCTCATCATGTGCCCAAGCTATTTTATTTTAGGACAGGTCGACTCATTCGCCGGCTTCTTTATCGCCTTTATGGGCGTCGCCCTGGGTGCAGCCTGTTTTAAGCCTGTTGTCACAGGCACTATTGCCCGCACGACCGATGAAACCAATCGAGGGCTGGGTTTCGGCATATTCTATATGATGGTCAACATAGGTGGATTTCTGGGGCCCTTTATTGCCGGATACGTTCGGGCTATCAGCTGGGACTGGGTATTTATCATGTCGTCGTTCTGGATAGCGGTTAACTTCATCCCTGCTCTGCTTTTTTATAAAGAACCTACCGATCCCTGTGAGCAAAAAGGAAAACCCTTGAGGGCTGTGTTTGCTGATATTCAGCAGGTTTTGGGTAATGTACGTTTTGCGATGCTATTTTTTGGAACCTTGATAATATTAATGTCTTATGGCGCAAAATGGCTATCTGGAGAAACGACATTAATCATCTATTTTGTTTGGTTTATTGGCCACTTTCTGTGGGATATTAGTGCCAGCTCGAGCCGGAAAGCTCCCTGGTACAGACAGAAAATCAGCCTGGGTAATAAACCTTTCGTAATCTACCTTCTGATCTTGTCAGGTTTCTGGATGGTGTATCAGCAGATATTCATCACCTTGCCAATCTTTATTCGTGACTTTGTCGATACTTCAGATCTTGTTCTCATGTTGGCCCAATACCCTGATCTATTGTCCTTTTTAGCCCCTGTCGATGCTCACACACTACAAACTGAACTCGTCAGACTCTCTCAGGCGGTTGCCACCAACGAGATTGATATCAATCAGGCCTATTTTGAACTGGTCCACTCTAAGATAATGGTTCCGGTAACCGAGTTGAATATCGGGTTAGCTGCCATCGCGCAAGATCCGTCAGCTGTCATCGATTATTCACAAAGCTGGATCGAGCAACACAGACAAGTAAACCCCGAGTACCTGATTGGACTGAACTTCCTATCAATTGTTCTGCTGCAAGTGATGATCAGTCGCTTCATCGAACGTTTTCAAGCTCTCCCCATTTTAGTTGCCGGTACCATTATCATATCCTTAGGTACGGCACTCGGTGGCGTTGCTCACGGAATGGTAATGGGCGGCTTTATGGTACTGACATCAATCCTGGTTTTCTCGATCGGCGAAATGGTTGCCTCACCAAAGAGTCAGGAGTACGTGGCCAGTTTCGCACCAAACGACAAGAAAGCCATGTTTATGGGCTATTACTTTGTCTCCTCTGCTATCGGTTTCTTACTTGCAGGCCCCCTGTCAGGCTATCTCTACGGGGAAGTGGCAAAGAGTGCCCATCGACCCGATCTGATGTGGTACATCATAGGAGGATTTGGTTTAGTTACCGCTTTAGGTTTGGTCCTGTTTCATAAGTTTGGTGCTATCAATTCGCAAGAAAATGTACAACAACATGAGACGGCAGAGGCGCTATAGCTAACTATTATCAATTGGTATATCGGACACTGATAATTAACACCTCTTATTGGCGTTAATTATCAGTGGCCGAATCCTGGCTATTACAATGAATGACCATACTTCAATCAAAATTGAGATTGTACGGCGATGCCCCACTTCGTCTCCTCTTCACTGAAGTTCTCATATTGATTGGATTCATAACGATATCGGATCTCCCAGGACCAGCGCTCAGTCACGCGGTACCCAAGTGATAGCCAGGCGTGAGTCTCATAACGCTCACTGCCATCGATTGCAGCACTGCCCTGTGCAACTAAGGTGTTGTACCACCTGTCGCTCCATGGTTTGAGAACAGTTACACTGGCGTTTGCCGTGATACTGTCACTATTGGGGTTATCTTTCACACTCAGGTAATTTGCCCCTAACTCAGTAAAAATGGCGCTATCCATCCAGCCATTAAATTCGCTGATAACGCCAAGTTGATATTGGTAATGGTTAAAGCGACCTATTTCCGTATCTGTTTTTCCATGTTTAATCGACGCGCTTAAATTCCAGTTACTCAACGCGCTTTGAGGAGAATAGAGATAAGCGAGGTGCCACTTATCCCCACCAAAATTTGAATTTAATTCAATTTTTTGGCTCTCACCACCTAATCGACCCGCGACTTTAAGGACGTCGGCATCGAAACCAGCACCTAAGGTGCTGGTTAAATTGAGTGGATCGGCAATATGACGGATGGTTTGCGCATTTACTGCACTGGAGAGGCAGAGAAAAATGAGGGTTACGGACAGTCCCCCCTTATTATTGAAATACATTGCTAACACCGGAAAAAAATATCATTATCACAGTCAAAGTAAGGCCGCTCAACATACTTTACAAATAATTACAACACCTTAGCTAGTGCGCAACATGCAAGCCAAATACAAACAAAGGTATCAAGTGGTATCAGCTTTCGGCATGTATTCTGGCCTGTTTCATTTTTAGAGGATAAGATAATCAGGTGAGTATCTGAAATTAAATGGAGCAGCGGTGACTGAACAGAAATCTTTCTCACCGATGGAGAAGATCTGGTTTATCGTAGGGATGATCCCTGAGGGCACAGTAACTTCATACGGAAAAGTTGCCGATCTGGCAGGTTTACCGGGAAGAGCCCGATATGTATCTAAGGCACTAAAATCAGCGCCACAAGCGATGAATTTGCCTTGGTTCAGGGTAATTAACAGTCAAGGACGAATATCTTTTAAAGAAACCTCACAACCCTATCAGGAGCAGATGGAACTGCTTAGGCTCGAAGGTGTTGAGGTTATTCGTGGAAAAATTAAATTACAAGACTATGAGTGGCAACCTGATATTGCAACCTTAGTTCTAGCGATTCCATTTTAAGCGCTATGGTCCCAAAAGATAAAGCCGCTCCTCACTTGAATTGGAGATATACCCAAAACACTTAAAAATCCTGGGTTCAGCATGTCGAGAAGAGACAGAGTTCAGTGAACTGAAAAGGATTAAACTTGTCTGATTATCAAGGTTAGTAAAATATTGCTATGCTCATACTTGAATGAGTATGTTGAAAAATCTGTTTTAAGGAGCTCTCATTGTCTATCGGTAAACGACTCGTACTGGCAACGAATTTATTATGCTTTAGTTTTTTGCTAAGCGCAGAGCCCGGGCCTCTGACGCCACATACGGCAGAATATCAGGTCAATTATGGCAGCATCGAACTGGGCAAAGCCAGGTACCAACTGCCAAGTGCCGAGGGAAACCTATATCACTACCGTTTCGATAGTGACTTAAGTTTGTTAGTACTCTCCGACAAGAGAAGTATGTTCAGTGACTTCACCTTGAACAATCAACAGCTTACCCCCATGCGCTATACCCATAACCGTAAAGGCACGGGTCCAAGTTATCAAGAGCAGGCGGCATTTGCCAAGGGGCAAGAGGTGGTTCACAGTCGCTATAAAGATGAAAGAGCAAAGCTGCCCTACACAGACATCTTATATGATCCCTTAATGGTACAACTGCAATTTCGTCTCGACTTAGCTCAGGGTAAGAAAGAGTTACATTACGTCATGGTGAAAAGCGGAGAGCTCGATGAGTACGGCTTTAAAGTCGTCGGAAAAGAGAGAATGAACATTGAAAGTGGCAGTTATGAAACCATCAAGATCGAAGTGATCAGGGATAACACAAAAAGACAGACATTCTTTTGGATGGCGCCGGATTTAGGTTTCCTTCCGATACGCCTGACTCACTTCGAAAAGGGTAGCAAGCAACTCGATATTAAACTACTCAGTTATCAATTCAGTCAAGAGCAACAAACCGTCAACACTGAGCCCATGAGCTCCAAGGTTATCACGCCACTATAATTTATCATGTTGTATCGCCAATATTGGCGGTGCAACATGATAAGGCGCGATCAATTTCAGTTTGAATACCAATTAGGTCGCACTATTAATTGAACATTCTCTTTCCGACCAAAATGCAACTCTAAAGGGATACAACACCGCCTTCATCACTCCTTTCGCAACTGCAGGGTCCTTCTGCATTATTGCTGTAGCCGATGACTCAGAATCAACTTCAAGAATCACGATCCCAAAAGTACTTTCATCCTGAGTAAGAGTACGGCCGGCCATCAATACAAGTTTATCCTCATTTAAGCGTTGCAGATAATGAAAATGCTCCTCGATAGCTAACGCTTCCTGTTCATCAGGCCCTTCAGACAGCATCTCAACTCTGGTTGGGCGCAATTGATAGATAAATTGATTCATTGAATATCCGAAAACCCCGGTTAAATAAAAACTTATCGCGTCTAGTAACGCGCCTTAGATAGATAGCAAGTAAGAATCCAGTTCAAGAATAGCAAAATACTAAGGCGCTATATGCATGCATCGAGCGTAGAGTTAGTGAACAGTTCAAACTCTGCCGGCCAAAGAAAAAGCGTATGAAACCGTATACCATGCTCAAAGGGTTTAGATATTTGCACACACTCATACTCTATCGACTCAACGATAAAGCTCTCTCCCAACATAGTAGAAACTTCTTTGAGCTGCTGCGCATCGTAAGCGACATCGGGTAATTGAAGTAGCCTTACGACGTCACCAACAATCACCTCATCTCCATTTTTATCTCTCATGGCTCAAATAGCTTTTCGATGAGACTCAATCACTGAGCATCTATCAGCTCGCCTTTACAAAACAGCTTCCACTCCCCGGCAGATAAGATGTGCCAATGTTCATTATTGGTTAATGGCCTGGTGGCTATGACTGTGACAATATCATTTGCCGTCGTCTCTTTATCGAAATCGATAACCACATCTGTGTCTATGAGTCGAGCCTTACCAAACGGTGCCTTACGTGTGATATAGCACAAGTTATTGCTGCAATAGCTCATCAAATGATCGCCATCACTTAAGATCATATTGAACACACCTAGGGCACGGATCTCATCGGCAAGCTTAGCAATGTAATGATAAACAAGTGTAATATCCTCGGGTTCGTTGTCCCCGAATTTTTCTACGATCTTTTCTAGTAACCAACAAAAAGCGAGTTCACTATCAGTATCGCCAACTGGCTGATACCTTGAAACCTTAAATTTATCCTGATATTCGCTCAGCTGACCATTATGTGCATAGGTCCAATACCTTCCCCATAACTCACGCGTAAAGGGGTGGGTATTTTCAAGAGAAACGCAGCCTCGATTGGCTTGGCGGATATGGCTCACCACCACCTCACTCTTGATAGGGTAGGATTGGATCAGCTTCGCAATATGAGACTCGCTGCTTGGGCAGGCATCTTTAAAAGTACGACTCCCTTTTCCCTCATAAAAGGTGATCCCCCAACCATCAACATGAGGGCCTGTGACACCGCCTCTTTGAGCCAGGCCGGTAAAGCTAAAAACAATATCTGTCGGCACATTGGCACTCATCGCCAGTAGTTCACACATTCATACGCCCTATTCATCACTATCTACAATAATTCTATTCTAATACCATGAAACTAAAAGTGGAATTGGGAGTTTAAATAATTATTTAAACGTTTGTTTGAAATAATACTTGTATTAAGTCACACATAGGGTTAAATTTTATGCGACACAGGTCTGACCACAACCTATAATTGTGATTACGATCAACAAACTTTTGACCTCTGGTCAATACTCAGGTCGCATTTTAAGGAGAATAACAGTGACTACCCTACTTTGGATCCTTGCGATGCTTTTTACATTAGGCGCTTTGGCCTATTTAAGAGTATCTCTGCTTACATCAAGCATCATCGCCGCTGTCGTCATGGCAGTCGGTTCAGCAACTGAAGTTATTAGTCCCCTTGTGTGGATTATCTTTTTAGCTATCGCGCTTCCCCTAAACATCAGTGCATTTCGAAAAAACTATCTGACAAGACCTCTGTTAAAACTCTACCGCGGCATCATGCCAGAGATGTCTTCTACTGAAAAAGAAGCTATCGAAGCGGGTACAACCTGGTGGGATGCGGACCTTTTTGCAGGTAAGCCTGATTGGAAAAAACTTCATAACTACCCTACGGCCAGATTGAGTGCCGAAGAGCAAGCTTTCCTGGATGGTCCGGTCGAAGAAGTGTGTAAAATGGTCAACCAACATCAGGTATCCCATCAACTTGGCGATCTACCTGAAGAAGTCTGGCAGTACCTGAAAGATCACGGCTTCTTCGCAATGATCATCAAGAAAAAGTATGGTGGTCTTCAGTATTCCGCCTACGCGCAATCTCGCGTTCTGCAAAAACTTGCCGGGGTCAGCAGTGAATTGGCTTCAACGGTTGGCGTACCAAACTCTTTAGGTCCTGGCGAGCTGCTCCAACACTACGGTACCCCAGCCCAGCAAGACCATTATCTGCCAAGACTCGCTAAAGGTCTCGAAGTTCCTTGTTTTGCCCTAACCAGCCCGGAAGCAGGCAGCGATGCCGGTGCCATTCCTGATTTTGGTATCGTCTGTAAAGGTGAGTGGGAAGGTGAAGAAGTTTTAGGTATGAAGTTAACCTGGAACAAACGCTACATCACCCTGGCGCCAACAGCTACAGTACTTGGACTCGCATTTAAACTACAGGATCCTGATCACCTGATGGGTGATAAAGAGGAACTTGGCATCACCTGTGCGCTCGTTCCAACGAATATTAAAGGGGTTGAGGCCGGTCGTCGTCACTTCCCACTAAACTGTATGTTCCAAAATGGACCAACTAAAGGTAAAGACGTTTTCGTTCCATTGAGCTTCATCATCGGCGGGCCGGAGATGGCGGGACAAGGTTGGCGCATGCTGGTTGAATGTCTATCTGTTGGTCGTGGTATCACTCTTCCTTCAAACTCTGCCGGTGGTGTTAAAACCGCTGCCGTGGCGACCGGGGCATATGCCCGTATTCGTCGTCAATTCAAGCTACCTATCGGTAAACTCGAAGGTATCGAAGAGCCTATGGCTCGGATCGGTGGTAACGCTTACCTGATGGATGCAGTAACAACCTTAACCACTACGGGTATCGATTTAGGTGAAAAACCTTCGGTGATCTCAGCCATCGTTAAGTTCCACCTGACCGATAGAATGCAAAAATGTGTTATCGACGCGATGGATATCCATGGTGGTAAAGGCGTATGTTTAGGCCCGAATAACTATCTCGGCCGTGGCTACCAAGCGGCGCCGATTGCTATTACTGTTGAGGGTGCAAACATCTTGACCCGCTCGATGATCATCTATGGCCAAGGGGCTATTCGTTGTCATCCTTATGTATTGGCAGAGATGGAGTCGGCATTCGATTCTGATAGCAATAGAGGTCTGACCGACTTTGATTCGGCTCTGTTTGGACATATCGGATTCACAACCAGTAACCTGGTTCGCAGTTTCTGGCTGGGTCTTACCTCAAGCCGTTTCTCAAACTCTCCATATTCTGATAAGACAAAACGTTACTATCAGCATATGAACCGTTTCAGTGCTAACCTGGCTCTGCTCTCTGATCTGGCCATGGCAACACTGGGTGGCGGATTGAAACGTAAGGAGCGCATCTCGGCTCGACTCGGCGATCTATTGAGTCAGCTATACCTGGCGTCGGCGACACTTAAGCGTTATCAAGACGACGGACGTCAAACAGAAGATCTGGCACTTGTACAATGGGCCGTTGAAGATTGTCTGTATAAGCTCCAGGATTCCCTCGATGACCTGTTAGATAACTTCCCCATGGGTCTGGGTCATGTCTTACGCCTGGTTATCTTCCCATTTGGCCGCCCGCTAAAACGCCCGAGTGACGTGCTGGACCATAAAGTCGCTAAGATTATGCAGACACCTTGCGCAAGTCGTGATCGTCTTGGTAAAGGTCAATTCTGGACTGCATGTGAAAACAATGCCGTTGGTGTTCAAGAGCAGACGTTTAAGGACATTCTCGCTTGTGAACCTCTGTATGACAAAGTGTGTAAAGCCGCGGGTAAACGTCTCCCATTCATGTGGCTGGACAAGATAGCTGCCGAAGGAAAGGCACTGGGTGTCTTGAGCGAAGATGAAGTTGACTTGCTTGAACGTGCAGAGATTGGCCGTATGAAATCAATTAACGTTGATGACTTCGATTCTGACGAGTTACGTGCTTTCACTGTCACAACCCCGAGTCATGAGCAGGCGGCTTAACCGTTAATGCCCTGCATTAAGATGTAATAAGTAAAACAATTGAAGGAGGCGAAAGCCTCCTTCTTCTTTCCCGTTAATAAATCTCCGCTTCGTTGCTGATCACCCCTCTGCCTCTGCGTCCCCCTGACTCTCAGATAACAGGTTCTGCTGCTTAGCCAAGGCCTGTGCCTCGACCGGCAAAAGACTGATCAACTCGATTCCGCTCGATAGCTGAGGAGTTGAAGCAGTAAAGATATGCACTTTACTCCCCTCCAGATAGATAAGAGGCATGGCACTGTCTCCATAGCGGGTGCGAAAATCATCAAAACTAAAATTATCGGTTATATTAGTACTCTTAATCACCGCCCCCTTGGCCATTAAACTGGCTAACTTGGCATAGGAGACAGACTCCCCAAATAAACATAACCTTTTCAGGTAGCTTTCGGATAACTGGTGTCGCGCGCTGGTCTCTTCAGTGTTACTCAAACCATAGACCTTCTCGCTGCCTAATAGATCCTGATAGTGAAAACTCACCAGAGGATTGAGCTGCCTGTAGGGAGAAATTACCAACAAGCGCCCTATTCCCGTCATATCGAGAAAATTTGTCGCATGTTCCGATGCAGGGTTACCAAAATAAACGGGGATATTGTCCATACGAGCCAATCTGATATTATTCCAGTTATTATCCGCCAGGATAACGCTAACCTGTTTAGATTTTAGGACTTTTGCCAGTTCACGGGAAAACTGCGCTGCGCCAAAGATCAATAAGCCTTCAGAGGAACCGGCATTAACCCCCAGATATCTGGCCCACAACCCAGCCGTTAAGCTTTGAATCACCACAGTTCCTATGATAATTAAAAAAACCAAAGGTACAATTAACCCAGCTCCTTCAACGCCCAAGCCTTCGAGCTTAATTGCAAAGAGGGAAGATACAGCCGCAGCAACGATGCCTCTAGGTGCCATCCAACTTAAAAACCACTTATCCGCACGACTTAAAGACGTTCCAATTCCGCAGCACCAGACACTCAGGGGGCGAGCAATAAACATTACAACCGCCAATAACCCTATTCCCTCCCACCCCAGACTTAGCAATGCATGCGAGTCCAGACGAGCGGCCAGCAAAATAAATAAGGCTGAGATAAGCAGAACCGTTAGCGTCTCTTTAAACTCGATAATATCGGCAATATCGACCCCTCTCATATTGGCTAAGAAGATGCCCATCACGGTGACACTCAATAGACCGGACTCCTCCTGCAACAAATTAGAACCGACGAACAGCCCGAGCATAATGGTCAACACGGCGGTGTTCTTCAGGTAATGAGGCAAAAGGTTTTTCCTTAAGACCAGTCCAACAAGGTAACCGGCCAATGCACCGGACCCTAAGCCGACCCCAAGCATATAACCGAGTGCATAGATCATATGAGTAGTCGGATCGGCTGCCACGGCGATATATTCAAAAACCAATACGGCAAGTAGTGCACCTATGGGATCGATAATAATGCCCTCCCAGCGTAAGATGCTGGCCAGCTGTGACTTTGGCTTAACGCTTCGCAGCATAGGCACGATAACAGTCGGACCGGTGACGACGACCAAGGCACCAAATAACATGGCCATTGTCCAACTAAACCCTAAAAGAAGATGAGTTGCCCCCCCAATACAAAGCCAGGTGACCAGCGCACCTACCGATACCAGGTGCGTGACCATGCGGCCATGGTCTTTTATCTCTTTAAAGTTCAGGGTCAATGCCCCTTCAAACAGAATGACGGCGACACCTAAGGAGATAATGGGAAAAAGCAGATCACCAAAGAGTTCATCTGGGTCGAGTACACCAAGCACTGGCCCCATGATTAAACCACATAACAAGAGGGGCAAAATCGCAGGTAATCTCATTTTCCAGCCTATCCACTGGCAAGCAAGGGATAACACACCTACCAGTCCAAGCATGGCTGTGATCTGTTCAACCATATAATTCTTCCTCAAGCAGTGCTATTGGCTTCGCTCTTACAAAGTACTCGCCCATATTTCAATCCGTCCGCATCATCAAAAGTTGTAAACTCAAGCAAGCATCTTCTACTGAGTTGGCTCTATTGACTTAAAGGCTGCTGATAACGGAATAGTTTTGCTGAATGAGATGAGTATGGCTCAAATTTGAGCTATGGATAAAAGAAACAGCCTATGCGCGTGATAATAAAATGATTTATAGTGTTTAATCCTTATTCACAATACGAACAACAACATGAATAGTAGAAAAATTTTGTTAATGACGTTCTTATCAACGTTATTTTTAACGGCATGCGGGCAACAGGTTTCAAAAACTCCAACCTCTGAAGTCAACCTGGATAATGCTCATCGCCATATAAAAATACTGGCTTCCGATGAATTTGCCGGTCGAGGTCCACTGACCGAAGGGGAAAAAATTACCATTGATTATTTGGCGCAACAATATCGTGCAATGGGATTAACCGGAGGCAATAATGGCAGCTTCTTCCAAACTGTTCCCATGGCTAAGCTCACCTCTGACCAATCCATGATGTTAACCATCGGCGAGCTTGAATTCCGGGCAGGGAAAGATTTTACCGCCCGTACTCAGCAGATGGATACCGATATCAAGCTGAATGATTCGGAGCTGGTATTTGTAGGGTATGGCATCAATGCCCCAGAATATCAGTGGAATGATTATCGCGATATTGACGTCAAAGATAAAACTGTCATTGTTTTAGTCAATGATCCAGGCTTTGCAACACAAGACGATACTCTATTTACCGGCAACGCCATGACCTATTATGGCCGTTGGACCTATAAGTACGAAGAAGCGGCCAGACAGGGCGCGAAAGCAGTACTTATAGTCCATGAAACAGCACCTGCCGCCTATCCATGGAGTGTTGTAGAAAGCTCAAACACCGGCAGTAAATACACCTTAGTCGACGATGAGAATAACAAAAGTAAGTTACCAATCATGGGCTGGATACAGCATGAAGCCACCAAACAGGTGTTTGCCCAGGCAGGTCTTGATTTTGACTCATTGAAACACCAGGCTATCACCCGTAACTTTGAGCCTATTCCTTTTAAGCAAACAGCTAACTTAACGCTGACCACAGCCATAGAGCATGCTGAATCAAGCAATGTGCTGGCGTTAATTAAAGGCAGTAAAAGACCCGATGAAACCATTATCGTCAGTGCCCACTGGGATCATTTTGGTACGCAGCAGACACCAGAGGGACCCAAAATCTATAATGGCGCCATAGATAATGCCACTGGTGTCGCAGGCACACTGGAAATTGCACGTATACTGATGGAACGCCACAAGATTAAGCCGTTTGAACGTTCAATCCTCTTTGCCAATTTTACCGCTGAGGAGACGGGCATGATTGGCTCTGAACTCTTTGCCCGCGGCACAGTTTTACCCACGAAAAACATCGTCGGCTTACTGAACATTGACGGTATGAACGCCCTGGATGGCGTCGACTATGTATTGCAATATGGCAAGAACATGTCAGAACTTGAGAATTATCTGGAGAAGGCTGCGAGTAAACAGCAACGTCACGTTAAACTCGATCCCAGGCCGCAAAATGGTCTGTTCTTTCGTTCCGACCACTTCTCATTAGCCAAACAAGGTGTACCTGGTTTACTGTTTATGAGTCTGGGAGATACCGATCCTGACTATATCAGCCACAGATACCATAAAGAGGCCGACGACTACTCCCCCTCATGGTCATTAGGCGGTATGCAACAGGAGATCGATTTGATTGTCGATATAGCAAGTGAGCTGGCGGCCAATGATGATTGGCCCAAATGGAAGGCTGATTCAGACTTTAAGAAACGCAGAGCCGAAGATATGCCCGGGATGTAATACCATCTCGTAAAATACGCGATCCCCCCCTCGTTCAGGACTGGTTTCTTAAAATTAGAGGGGGGCAGCTTTTCAAACGGCTTAACTAACTGATTAACTGCTGATATTTTGCTGACTCAGTAAAGTGGGTATCACTTTTAAAAACTCACTTACAGACTCTCTTTTACTCCTGCTGTCATAGATGGCGCAGATATCCGCTGAAATGGCCTCTTTTAACGGAATAAAACACACATTCTGCCATTGATGTTGACAGTAACTCTGAGGAACAATCGACACCATAGCGCTCGTCGCCACAACCGCCATTAGCGTCGTCGGTTCAATGACCTCCTGAGCCACCTTAGGGTAAAAACCACAATCTAAAAGAGACTTAATAATCATATCGGTGGAAGCAGAGTTTGTGCGGTTGATAAAAACAAACTCTTCATCGATAAGCTCATCCAAACTGAGACTTTTATTCATTTTCAACGGATTCTCATCAGACACCACTACACACATGGGTTCTGCGTATAAAAGCTTGGCACTGAGAGGATGAATATTGCGGGTATCGGCAAATCGGGCCAAGCCAATATCGATACTATGCTCGATTAACGCTTGTTTCTGCTTCTGTGGTGCCAACTCAATAAAATTAAAGACATATTCCGGGTGGTTCTTTTTGAACTCTCTCAGAGCAGCCCCGAAACCGGCCCAAAATATTGAGCTCATTAAACCTATATTGATAGTCTTATCTATCTCCCGACCTGCCTGAGTCACCTTATTTATCGAATCACGAAACATATCAAACAGTAGTGCACACTCCTGTTCCAATAACAGACCGACTTCGGTGAGCTGAACATGGCGGGTGGTGCGCTCAAATAGAATCACATCCAGCACAGACTCTAACTCTTTAATTTGAGCGCTCAAGGGCGATTTTGAGATATTAAGCTGCTCTGCAGCCCGGCCAAAGTGCATACATTGGGACACAGCATAAAAGTAACGAAGCATCTTCAATGTTATTCGTCCACTTAACACATTTTCATTAATATCCATTATTCGGTTCCCCGCTATTAGACGCCTAATTGTACTTTAAATCAGGATAATAGTGTGGAATTTAGTGATTAATTACGAATAAAGCATGGGGTAAATTAAACGTAAGACAATTAATCATCAGGGAAAAACCATGAACATAGATCCTGTAGACAATGCACTAGCCATCATTTCAGCCTATAAACCAAATTTCAGCCCTAAAGCGGCGTTCATCCTGGGATCTGGCCTGGGGATCCTTGCCGACGAACTGGAACAGAGAGTCTGCATTGCCTATGAAGAGCTTGATGGCTTCCCTGTCAGCACAGTCGAAGGTCACTCCGGCGAGTTAGTTCTTGGGCTGATGAATGGCATCGAAGTGGTTTGTATGAAGGGCCGCGGCCACTACTACGAGCACCAAAGTATGAAAGTCATGACCAATCCGATACGTACATTTAAGCGATTAGGCTGTGAACTTGTTATCGTTACCAATGCCGCCGGATCTTTACGCCCTGATAGCATCGATGTCGGATCTCTCGTCATTTTCAATGACCACATAAATACCATGCCAGGCACTCCCATGACCGGCCGTAATGATGAAGCCTATGGCCCACGATTTTTTAGCCTAGCCAATGCATATGATAAATCCTTACGTATTGAAGCCTTAGAGGTGGCAAACAGAGAAAGTATTCATGCCAAGGAAGGAGTATTTGTCTCATACAGTGGGCCTAATTTCGAAACGGCTGCCGAGATACGCATGATGCAGATCATTGGCGGAGACGTGGTCGGAATGTCAGTGGTACCAGAGGTCATCTCTGCGGCCCACTGTAACCTCCCCGTACTGGCAATCTGTGCGATCACTAATATGGCCGAAGGCTTAGGAGATGTCGCCCTGTCACATGACCAAACACTTAAGTGTGCAAAGTTAGCGCAGAATGACTTTATCAAGTTAATCAAGGCCTTTATGGCAAACCATTTTCGAGGCTAATATTGATGGAGAGTATGCCACATCACTGGCAGGAGCTTTGAAGACCATAATTAATCGAGAGTAAAAAGTTTAAATAGAATTTACTCAATTCAGATACAAAATGCCCTTACCTTTCGACAAGGGCTTCGTTTTTTAAATATCAGACTCAGGCGGAGCGGACTCGCTCTTATCAAAACATTGGAATGTGCCTTCGGCACGTGAGACAGGGTGAATATGGCAAAGCCATAAGCTCATGAACGAAAGTCATGGTCAAAAATGTTCCTTACATTTTTTGACATTTCCAATATCCCTATCGGTCAGATGACAAACTGGCACGGTGCAGGGATGCTTTCTATGCAAAAGAAGCTAATATCTCCATGGGCCGCTCCTAAATATCCTATTACTGCGGCATTCAAACATCCATGTTTTCAAGGAGTGTATGCCATATCAATTTCGGGAGCATTGATGGCACAACTGAACTACTAAGTGCATGGAAGCACAAATGTCACGCAGACCATGGATGGGAGATAGTGACCGCTCTGAATTAAATCTACTGAATTTCAGACACAAAAAAGCCCTTGTCTTTCGACAAGGGCTTCGTTGTTTGGCGGAACGGACGAGACTCGAACTCGCGACCCCCGGCGTGACAGGCCGGTATTCTAACCAACTGAACTACCGCTCCTAAACTTATTGCTTTGCAGCTGTTTCATCGTTATGTCACTAACAATAAAACTAAATTTAACAACTTGATTGGCGGAACGGACGAGACTCGAACTCGCGACCCCCGGCGTGACAGGCCGGTATTCTAACCAACTGAACTACCGCTCCACATCAAGTTGCGGTGAATAATATAGAGGTCGGTTGGTCTCGTCAATCAATTTTTTAAAGAGTTAAACTGATTAGTTAAAAAAGCAGCGATTCAATGATATTCGCTGCTTTTTTCAACCGAAACGGCCAAGTTTATGATGGTGGATCTTCCGGCATAGTTAAATCAATTTCATCCAACGCCGGGCCAAGATCCTTCTGCTTTGCCTTCTCTTCATCTAAACGTAACTGAGTTGCCGCTAACGCCTCTTTCAAGTTGCGACGTTTACGCCAGATAAGTAGACCTAGAATACCGAAGATTAATAAACCACAGTTAACCAGTATTATCCAAAAAACAGCATCTTCCTTAGCTTTCTTTTCGGCAATAGCCGCTTTCTTCGCCGCAATAGCAGCTAACTCCTCTGCCGTTGGTGGTGGCTCCGGTGGCTTAATCAAATTAAAGAAACGCTCAGGCATAGTGAGCATGATCTCTCTTCCATTCAGCGTGGTCGTTGCCGCGACACCTTTAATCCGGTAACTGCCAAACTCTGCCACTTCAGGCAGCAACAACTCACTTTCGGTTTCTTCAAGTCCATTGATGGTAATAGGAAGTTGTAACCCCGCCGGTCCCACTAATTCAAAATCTAAATGTGTCTCATCTAATCTAACTGCCTCGTCGTTGACCTGTACAAACAACTTCCACCTGTCTTTCAAGGGGTCTTCAGGTTCGATAACATCGACATTTATAGGAATAGGAGACAATACAAATTTATGATGAAAATCCCTGGCAAAAATATTATTTCTCGCATTAACATGGAGATCATAAGTGCCCCAGGCTTGAGTTAAGTTTATTTTCCCGGTAAATACGCCATCATCTGGACGCTCATCTAATCCTTCACCATTATCTTTATAGGAGCCTACGACAATATTTCCCGTAGCAAAATTTTCTTCACCAACCTGATGGTCACTGACAAACTTCGCCGTCCACTCGACCAGATAATCCAGCCCGGGCATTCTGATACGTTGTTGATCACCTAATAGTTGTGCCGTAACTTTTAAGCGCTCTCCTTGAAACAGAGGCTGTGGGAAAGGCTCGACAAATATGTCTAATTCAGAGATTTTCTTTATTGTGGAACCTTGAACGACACGGCCAAGTAACTGCCACGGACCAGGCATCGGCTTTTCGATAGTCACAATGTCACCACTGAGACCATCGACCCATTTAACGTGTTTGGGGTGGCGACTGGCGTACCATTTACTGCCATCGGGTAAAACGATAATAACGGGGCCGCTGCCGTATTTGCGTTGAATAACTAAAGTCAGGCTATCGACCATATGGTCGATTCGAAAACGATTCTTGAGTTCATGGGCCTGCTGAGACGGCACTACATCGGCAACGGCCATGGCGCTCAAGCCAAAGCTCAGCGCTAAAAGTGAGCCAACGAGTTTGTTCTTGATCTTCATTAGAGTCATAAAGTGACGTTTATCCTCGCCAAATACATTGTCCTGATTTTGCAACTAAATCTAATCTTTCTTCATGCTTAGTTAGTTCATCGGCCGTAGCCCTGATCACTTTAAGGTTTGCTCTATTTCTATCCAAACGATTGATGCCTCCCCCCTCTTCACCTGCTTTTTCGCCGGAAAGATTAAACTTAGTCTGGCCACCCGTCATCATAAGATAGACGTCGGCTAAGATCTCCGCATCGAGTAATGCGCCGTGGAGTTCACGGCGAGAGTTATCTATGCCGTAACGCTTACACAAGGCATCCAGGTTATTTTTCTGTCCCGGGTGCAAGAACTTTGCAATATCCAATGTATCCAGAATAGGACAGATATCGGCGGTTTTCGGACCTCTTGGCTGCAACAGAGAGAACTCGTGGTCCATAAAGCTAACGTCGAAGCTCGCGTTATGTGCCACCACTTCGGCGCCATCAATAAAGTCGATAAAACTTTGTGAAATCTCGGCAAATTTGGGTTTGTTGGCGACATATTCATTGGTAATACCGTGAACTTCTATCGCTTCTTCATCGATGATCTGTTGAGGATTGATATACTCGTGATAATGGCGCCCGGTTAGACGACGATTAATCACCTCAACACAACCAATTTCGATGATACGGTGGCCAAGATAGATGGCACCAGCCCCTTGGTTCATACCTGTGGTTTCTGTATCCAGAATAACCTGACGTTTTGCACTTGAAACGATATTCATAAGATTAATAGCACTTATTTAGTTTTTGGGTATACTCGCCCAACGATTTGACTATGGTAGCAACTTGATGATGGGTATGAAACAGCTCTCTATATTTACTGATGGCTCCTGCTTAGGTAATCCTGGTCCGGGTGGCTATGGTGTGGTGATGAAATACAAGCAACACACCAAAGAGATCGCTGACGGTTTCCTGTTAACAACCAACAATCGCATGGAATTATTGGCACCAATTATTGCATTAGAAGCACTAAAGATACCCTGTAAAATCGTGTTGACCAGCGACAGTCAATATATGCGACAGGGGATCACTCAGTGGATCCATGGCTGGAAGAAAAAAGGTTGGATCACCTCAAGTAAACAGCCAGTTAAAAATGTTGATCTGTGGAAGCGGTTAGATCAGGCCAGCCAAGGCCATGAGATTGACTGGCGCTGGGTTAAAGGCCATGCGGGGCATGTTGAAAATGAACGCTGTGACACCTTAGCCAGAGAAGCCGCAGAAGCAAACCCTAAACAAGAAGATATCGGTTATCAGGTTTAACCCTTAACTTGTCACATTAATAAAGCTGTTGCAGAAGTCGATAAAGGCATCACATAAAGGTGTCGACTTTCGACTCTTGTGATGAATTCGATAAAACTGACGCTCCAGCTCCAGCCCTTCAACTTCAATAATCGCCAGCTCTTTTCGGCTTACTTCTTTCTCAAGTGTAAGCTCTGACAGTACGGCCAGGCCAGCCCCCTGCTTTACCGCTTGCTTGATGGCATCAGGCGTTGAGAAGTTAAACTTTTCGATGGGCTGCATATCCAAGGCTTGAGCGGAGCTGAGAAAGTAGTCTCGTGTACCGGAGCCCTCCTCTCTCATCACCCAGGGCTGGCCTTTCAGTGCGTGCGGCGCTACCCGTTGACCGGCTAAAGGGTGTGCAGGATGACAAAAGACCAATAGTTTATCCTTATGCCAGGCCTCGACTCTTATTCGACTATCAAGGCACTGTCCCTCAATGAATCCGACTTCACTGCGAAATTCCAGTACCGACTTAATCACGGCAAGCGTATTAGAGATATCGAGGTCAACAAGCGCACTGGTATGTTGCTGACAAAATGCAACCGAACTTTTTGCCATCAAATAATTGCCAATGGTAGAACTGGCACTGACATTTAATGTGCCACTGAGTTCCGCTTCCGGAGAAGAAAAAAGATGCTCAATTTGATCGAACTTTTGCAGGGCTTCCGTCGCTAAAGGCAGTAGTAAACTGCCCTGAGAGTTAAGTCTTAGCCGGTTACCGACTCTCTCAAATAGCCTTGCATCCAATTGGTTCTCGAGTTCCGACAGTGCCATCGAGGTTGCCGGAGCCGATAAGTTGACCATTTCGGCCGCACGGGCAACTTGGCCACTTCGTGCTACCGCTTCAAAAATTGTTAGCTGTTTTAATGTTATTCGCATCTGCTTCTGTTCTGCAATTTACCTGATGTTTTTTAAACCGACTGATGATACCTATCGATATCAATTACCCAGCCTAACATACGAAAATTAATTTATTGTTCACTGCATCCAAATTAACTCTGTTGCTTTGAATGATGTCCCGCTCGCCCTGCACTTGGCGCCGTGCTCCACTTAGGCTGCCTGATTTTTCTCTTCTCATGGAGCGGCGTTAAGGGAGACTCTAGTTTTCTGGCAACAATAAGATATAAACTGCCAGCCCCCGGCAACCATGCCTCTAATGCATGTTGCCAGATACTGTCCTGATTAATATCACTCAGCATATGGTGATATAACAAACGCTCATCACCAACGACCTGGTACCCTAGCACCCCAAGCCAATCTTTTACCCTGGAAGGCATGAAAAAACGGCCGCACCAGGGGAACTCCTCTTGTTGTTTAGGAAATATCTTACCAATAAAAGCGGGACTTAGCGGGTTGAAACCTATGATAAAAAGATAGCCCCCCGAAATCAAAACCCGGTCAGTTTCACGCAATAATTTATAGGGATCCGGCTCAAATTCAAGCAGCATATTCATAACCACCGCATCGATAACCCCGTTTTGTATCGGCAACTCATTAAAATCGGCTCTAAGTGCTGCGCCGTCACCGTCGAACAGAGAAAAGCGTCGACCAATGGGAAGCCCCGGCATATCAAGCTCTGAACTCAAGGCCCCCAGACTCAACATATGATAACCAAATACCTTAGGCCACCAGGGCGCCAGCTCTGTTTCAATATGTCGTTTAATGGTCTCGCCATGGGGCAGTTGAGACCATTGCTCGGGTAGCTGTGGACTGGGATTAACTGACAATGTTAACTCCTGTGGATCACTCAAATAGCAAGTTGATGAGATGACCTTGAAAAAATAGTGATGCAAGTAAAACAATATTAAAGATATAACTATTAAAGCGTTAAAGCGCTATACAAGCAATAGCATTGCTAAGTAAACTGACCCTAGTACTATTATTTGTTTGAATCGGGATCTCAGTATGCAAGACGCGCAATCGCCAGTATCAAAATCCAGCTCTGATAGCTTAACCGTCACCCCAATCTCCGCGTTTGATGATAATTATATATGGGTGATCTCCCAAGCATCACACTCTTTTGTTTATGTCGTCGATCCCGGTGATGCAGAGGTGGTAATACGCCATCTGAAAGAGCACAAACAGGTATTGGCTGGTGTATTAATCACTCACCACCATGAGGACCATACCGGGGGGCTTGAAAGGCTCATCGAGTACTCCGCTCATGAATTAGAGGTTTTTGGCCCGGCGAATGAAAATATCGCCCATATAAAAACGCCGATATTGACCCAAAAAGAGGTCACTCTGTCAAAACTAACATCGACGGCAAAGATTATCTCTGTCCCCGGGCACACCTTAGGCCATATTGCTTATCTGATAGAAAACCACCTTTTTTGTGGTGATACATTGTTCAGCGGCGGCTGCGGGCGAATATTTGAAGGAACACCTACGCAGATGCACCATTCACTGCAAGCATTAGCCAAACTGCCCCTCAATACTCAGGTGTATTGCGCTCATGAATACACACTTTCAAATCTTAAGTTTGCCCTCGCTGTAGATAAGGAAAATGAGGCTTTGGCGGCTCATAATACTTACTGTAACGCCCAACGAAACCAGGGAAAACCAACCCTCCCATCCAACATAGAGCTCGAGCTTAGCATCAACCCTTTCCTTCGCTGCCATACGCGGACGATCCAGCGCTCAGTTTGCAGCCGTTTCGAGGTTAATCACTCAGATAATGTCACCATTTTCGGGCTTCTCAGACAATGGAAGGACAACTTCTAAAAAATAAATTAGAATGATGCGCTAAATAAGTCCCCGTTTTATCAAGTTTTCAAAAAAACAGAGGGACAGAATTAAGGAATGTTTTTTAATGCGCATACAAACTATTGTAATTGCAGGGAGTCTCTCCCTGCTTTCGGCCTGTCAGTCACTTGACGCCCCGGCTCCCGAAGCCAATCAAAGCCAAAGCATCAATCCGATCGCAGCTGCGGTCACGATCGAGAAACCTGAAACCTCTGCGAAAGTTGAAGTTGTTGAGATCACAGATGTCTGGGAGCGAATTCGCCTTGGATTAGCGCTACCGGTTCCCGAACAAAAATTAGTAAAGCAATACCGCGAATGGTATATCAAGCACCCTCAACATCTTGCCAGAGTGTCCGAGCGGGCCACGCCATTTCTCTATCTGATTGTTGAAGAGATAGAAAAGCGCGATCTCCCCATCGAGCTGGCTCTGCTCCCCATAGTTGAGAGTGCATTCGATCCTTTTGCCTATTCCCATGGCGCAGCCTCGGGCTTATGGCAATTTACCTCCCCGATGGCGAAGCATTTTGGTCTGCAGATGAACTGGTGGTACGACGGTCGCAGGGATGTGCCTGCCGCAACGGTGGCAGCATTGGATATGCTCGAATATCTGTATAAGAAAACCGATGGAAACTGGCTCTACGCTATTGCCGCCTACAACACCGGCGAAGGCCGTGTCAGAAACGCTGTAAAAAGAAACAAGAGAAATGGCAAGCCGACCGATTTTTGGTCACTGGATCTGCCAACGGAAACAGAGCGATACGTTCCACAGCTTCTTGCCTTAGCCGATGTGATTCAAAACGCCGAGAAGTATGGCATTAAGCTGAGTCCGATTGATAATGAACCTAATATTGAAGTGGTTAATGTGAAGGGACAGATCGATTTAGCCCTGGCTGCCGGCTTTGCCAATATGACAACCTCAGAATTGCATAAACTCAATCCCGGATACAACCGCTGGTCTACGGCACCTGAAGGACCACATAACTTGGTGCTTCCGGTTGACAGAGTATTAGGATTTAACCTTGCTTTGGCTGATACCGACGCCAAAGAGAGACTAAACTGGGAACGTTATAAGATAAAGTCCGGTGATAGTCTGGGACTTATTGCTCAACGATATCGAACCACGCCATCTGCACTGCGCGCGGTAAACGATATCAAGGGAAATACTATTATCGCCGGCAAGCACCTGTTGATCCCCGTGGCAGCCAAGAACCCTGACCAATATGCGCTTTCTTTAGGGCAGAGACAGATCTCAAAACAAAATGTTAAACGTGGCAGCCAAAAGATCACCTATCAAGTCCGCTCGGGTGATTCCCTGTGGAAAATAGCCAAAACCCATAAGGTTAAAGTATCTCAACTCGCCAGCTGGAACAGCATGGCGCCTAAAGATCAACTGAAAATTGGGCAAAAGCTGGCAATCTGGACCGGGAGCAGTAAGCAGAGTTCATCAGCTATTACTCGTAAGGTTAATTACACCGTACGTTCGGGTGACTCCCTCGCCCGTATTGCTTCAAAATTTAAAGTCAGAATCAATGATCTTGTGCGTTGGAACTCATTGGAAAAGAGTAAGTACATTCAACCGGGACAAAAGTTGCAGCTTTATGTTGATGTAACTAAGGTCCAAGCCTAATACAAGCACTAAAAGCAACTCCTTCGAGCGTATGACTGCGACGATACCACAGTCATACACGCTCCCAATCAAGCTACTATCTATCAAGCGACTCTCTATTAAGCAATTCTCTATCAAGCTACTCTCTACCAGATTGTCCCTTTCATTGCGAACTCCATCACAAGAGCTTAAAAAACATCTAAAATGAATCTTATAAGCTGCTGATTATCACAGTATTACTGAATCTAATGTCTAATAATCCTGCCAAATAAAAACTCAAATCAAATTAGATAGCGATATTATGGACAATCAAAATCAAATACAGGCGCACGAAGTTACCTATCCGGACAGTTACAAAATTCTTTCGACAACGGATCTTAATAGTCACATCACTCACGTTAACAGTGACTTCATGCAGACATGTGGTTATGAAAAGTCTGAGCTAATTGGAAAACCTCACAACATCATCAGGCATCCTGATATGCCTAAAGCTGCATTCAAGGACCTATGGCAAACCGTTCAAGGCGGAAAATCCTGGATGGGGCTGGTTAAAAATCGTTGCAAAGATGGTCGCTATTATTGGGTCAATGCGTTCGTCACGCCGATCAAACATCAGGGAAAAATAACCGAATACCAATCTGTCAGAACCAAGCCTGAGCCGATGTTAAAAGCCAGGGCTCAAACTTGTTACGATGCCATCAATACAGGTAAAACCATTAAACCCAAGAATCGTCTCTCAATCGTTCCAGCCTTGGGTCTAAGTTGGGCTATTTCATGTTTGATGTTTTATTTGGCCACCATTTCCTCCTTGCCTGTTGCCATTGGACTGGGCGCCCTGGGCCTATTCAGTTTTTTACTGCCTTTGAGCAGATTAAATAAGCGACTTAATCATCTTATGAGCATAAGTAGAACAGTTCATGACAGCACTCTGAATCAGGTCATCTACACAGGCTACCAGGATGAGTTATCCCACCTTGAATTAAGCTTAAGGATGCAAAAAGCGGAGAGCCTGGCAATTCTTGGCCGCGTTAAAGACAGCTCTGAAGAGTTACAAGAGAACATGGAAGAGCATGATCAACAGAATCAATCCAATCAAACTCACTTAGCTGAACAATCAACGAACCTTGAACAGGTCGTTGTGGCCATTGGTCAGATGAATGAAGCCGTTAATGACATAGCACAAAGTACAACCAGTTCAGCCGATGAGATCTCCACCTTGGTTGAAAAGATCGAAATGACGCAATCGGCACTGGAGACAAGTCAGAAAACCACCTCTGAGATCACCGGCCTGTTGACTGAGTCCCAACAGTCAATTTCTGCGCTCGAATTACAGTGTGCGAAAGTAAAGTCTGTATTGGAGGTCATCGATAGCCTGGCCCAGCAGACAAACCTGCTTGCGCTCAATGCAGCAATCGAAGCCGCGCGCGCCGGTGAGGCCGGACGTGGTTTTGCCGTCGTGGCCGATGAGGTTCGAAGCCTGGCCAACCACTCACAAACATCGGCACAGGAGATACAATCCATAATTGATACATTAAGCGATACAACGGCTCAGGCTGTCTGTCAGATGCAGCAGAGTCATCAGCTGACATCAAAAAGTGTTGAATCGGATCAAATGTTATCTGACAGTCTGCAATCTCTGAATGAGGCGCTGCATCAAATGGAAGCCAACGGAGAGCAAATAGCCGTTGCTGCAGAAGAGCAATCTACCGTGATTAATCAAGTCTACTCCAGTGCGATGGAGCTTGAATCCGGCACTAATACCTTCAGACAAAATTGTGAACATGCTGCCAGCTGCAGCCAAGAGGTCACAGCACAAAGTAGCCGGCAGCTGGAGTTGGTAAAACAGTTTGATAGCTAATAAAGAAAAGCCAGTGTCCGCAAAGACACTGGCTTTTTTGTACTTAGATTCTCTTTCGCAGGTTAATTAATATAGGGGTCGAGTGACACACTCACATCTGTCATAGCCACCTGGCTGGACTCAGTCGCATGCCCCACATACTTTGCTACCAGCGAATAACCCCGGCCCTTAAGCTTAGCGAGCACAACTTCAGGCACTGTAAATTGCGCTTTAATCGTTTGGCCCGATGCTATCGAGGTGTCTCTCAGTGCTTGAGTAAACATCATATCATCTGACCACGCCCAGACTTTTTCACCTTGTGGATCCATTATCTGTAAATCTGCGGTCATACCTGAGCGGTATTGAATGAGCACGCCATAGGTTTGATTATTAGTGATCGACAACAAGACACTCAAACCGTTATTTTGTATCACTTGCAGCTCTCCGGTTAACAACCCGGCTTGCACCGCCTCTTTTGCCTCAACCTGTTTTGGGATCAATTTGTCATCTCGCAACTTCAGATCTGAAGGTATCTCTACTGCACTCGAGTTCGTTTGCACCGCTCTGCCTTCCTCAGACATGGCTTTATCGGCGACGCCATCCTTATTCGCCCCCTGAGAACAGGCCGTTAACATGACCCCCCCAAGTGATAAGAGTAATAACTTGTTCATTAAAATCCACCCAGTTTCTTTAAGAGACTATCTTTTAATTTATCTTTTACCTTTTCAGTCTCCTGCTTCAACTTAGCATCGAACAGGGCTTCAGTATCCAGAGAAAATTTTGGCTCAGCAAATGTACCTGAGATAGCAAATGGAATTTCAACGCCATGTAACGCTTCACGTTCACCTCCACCTTGCCCCTCGAGGGAACCAACGACAGAGGTGGTCAGAGAGTAATCTAATGCTTCTGTGAGAATGTTGGCGGTGCCGGCACCAGAGAGTCTAATCAAGGGGGAAGCCATGAGTAGATCAGGGTTAGAAGCAACACCATTAACAAGCGTAAATGACCCGGTTAAACTGGTAAAATCGGTTTTCTTCTCAGCGCTACCGCCTGAGGAGAGATCGCCACTCAACTTAGCCTGCGCATCCCTTAACATCTGAGGTATATTGACGCCATATAACGCACCATCTGAAACTTCAAACTGACCCTTTGCGGCAAGATTTTTCTTCATATTGGCCGTAATTAAGCTTCTCCCTTTTCCTTTCACGGTAAAGTTTGCACTGCCGGCTAATAGGTCGACCTCTGCAGCATCTTTAAGCAGTTCACGGATCTGTACCTTCTCTACCGATTTCTCAAAACTGTAACTCGGTACCGATTTTCGAGAGTCGACTTGCGCGGTGACAGACAGCGTACCTTTATAAAGATCCGCGGTGAGTTGACTCAGATTTAATACACCATCTTTTAACGCAAGATCCATCACCCACTTGCTGGTGAGCATATTGGCGACCTTTATCGACTCAGCGGTTACGCCCAGCTTGAAGTTTACTAACTTCATCGCCGAGAGATCCGGTTCTTTGGTCGATGCTGCTTGCTTCTGTGGGTCATCAGTCTGAGTCTTTGCATCGCTCGCTGGCATAAATTTATCTAAATCAATCGCACCGAAACTCAATTGGCCGTCAATATTGGGTACCTTACCACCGTAGGCAACACTCACCTCTCCTTTGGCCTCTATTTGATCGGCAACAAACTCCTCTAAAGACAGTTTTAGCTGTTTTTTATCTAATGCAACAGATACCTGAGTCAGTATATTGATATCTAACTTTTTGTTCGGTATGCCCTCTCCTGCGACTGAGTTTTGAATTTTAAGATCTTTTAACTCAATCCCCTGCATGGAAGCATCCACTTTTATCAATCCTTCACCATGACTGGATAAAGTCATATCAGGAAGCTCGGCATTAAACTGATATGCCAGTGGCGCAAACTCCCCTAATGCAAATTGCCCTAAGGTTAACTTTTCCAGATTAAAGACCTGCTCTGTTCCTGTCTTCTCATCCAGCATCCGAATTTTAGTATTGGTGATGGCAACACCACCGATATTCAACCCAGCTAAGCTTTTACCGGATTGCGCACTCGAACCTGCGGCAGGCTTATCGGCACTCTTGCTCCCCTCGAGACCATCCAGGCTGGTTTGGCCATCGATACGCGTTTCCAGATTTACAGTCAGGCCATCGACATTCAGCTGAGCAATTTCAACTTGCTTGCTGAACAGAGGCATAAGCGCAACTTCGGCCACGATTTCATTGACTTCCAACATGGAGCTGGTATCGAAACCCGATGGGTTTGACAGGGAAACACTGGACAGTTTTATGCCGATCGACGGAAAGAATGTCCATGACAACTCATCTGCGACCACCAGATCGCGCCCCGTATTCTCTTTTACGGCGTCAACTAACTGAGGTTTAAAATCATTCGGGTCAAACACCAGCGTCAAGTAGGCCGCCAATGAAATGATGAGAATAAAAAATACAACAAAAAACCATTTCAATATTTTCATAACAGGTTCCATCTGAATTTTGTGAATAAATTTATAACAAGAAGGAGAGATCTAATGCCTTAGGTGCTATTGCAACACCATTTTCGTCCGAATATAACATCATACCCGGCTCAATTATAACGCCATCCATGTCGAGTGAAATATTGACCTCTCCCTGATCGAGTTTAACCGTCTTAATCGGGTTTACACCAAGCGCCTTAATGCCAAGGTCCATCTTCTTAAGTGCCCCTGCATCCCTGACGCAGCCATTAATGACAATCCCTTCCCAACGATTATTTACAGCACTTAAGGCGATTAAATCACCGAGGAGCGCCCTCCTCATCGACGCATCACCATCGACAACGAGCACTTTACCCTTACCCTCTGTCGCCAATATCTGTTTCACTTTGGAATTATCTTCAAAGCACTGAATTGTGACGACCTCGCCCCAGAATATGTCTCTCTTTCCATACTGTTTAAATTTAGCGGATAAAAGCGAAAGTTCACCAGCGAAGTGATCAAATAAATCGGGTAACAGGTCATTCATAGGGAGCTCCGGAGGATAATGATGGTTCAGATTACCCGCTACATAATCATCGAACAAGATGAAGCTATTATTTTTACTGCTTTTTATTCATCATCCTATAAATAGGGAAGTTAAATGTACAGGAACAAAACCTGTTGCAGCTCACTCGCTACCGGTCTTTGCCAGATAAAAAAACCAGGCTATAAGCCTGGCTCTCGATACTCGCTATGCTGTTGACACGAGACATCTCTATATCTTAAAGCTAGAGACTAAACTGCTGAGCTCTGTTGAACCGTCCTGTATCTGTTGACTCGAATTGCCAATTTGAACACTCTTCTCTTGATTCTCCAGGGAGATATCATTAATCCGGGTCACATTCATATTTAACTCTGCTATCACTGCACTCTGTTCCTCTGTAGCGGCTGCAATTTGAATATTCATATCTGAAATCTGACGAATAGATGACTTTATGGTGTCCAGTGCATCCACCACTTGCCCCGTTTCCTGAACCGTCTCACTGGAGCGAAGTTTAGCCTGCTCAACAGACTGGTTAACACTCATAATCGAATTTCTTATCGCATCGATAATGCCATTAATTTCTTGTGTAGACTCTTGAGTACGACTCGCCAGAGTCCTCACCTCATCGGCAACGACGGCGAAACCACGACCCGCTTCACCGGCACGCGCCGCTTCAATGGCAGCATTCAGTGCAAGCAAGTTAGTTTGCTCCGCAATACCAACTATAACATCCAGAATTTGGCCTATTTTTCCCGAGCTCACCTGCAAACCTTGTGCAACTTCTGATGTGGTTTCAAGCTCGATCGAAAGCTCATTAATCTTGGTCATAGCACTACCAACGACGCTGGTCGTCCTATCCGCTTCTGAATCTGCACTTCCGGCACAGTCTGCGGCAAGCTGTGCATTAGAGGCAACTTCCGATGCAGCCATCGACATCTCATTAATAGCGGTTGCAACGCTTTCCGTCTCGGACTGCATATTATTGGTGACTTGATTTGCTTCCTGAGAGATAGCTGCCAGACCCGTGGCCAGCTCCTGACTATGTGAAACTGAGGTCAACACAGATTGTACGACGGCTTGAATTTTTACGATAAAGATATTGAAATTAGTGGCGACCTCTTTCAGTTCATCATTACCCGACTCTTCGAGTCGCAGGGTCAGATCCCCTTCACCTTTAGCAATATTCTCGAATGCTGAAATCGTCTGCTGCATGGGTCGTGAAATACTTTGAATGATGATAAACAGAATAAAAATAACAGGTAACCAAACCAGCCCCCCGATAAACAGATACTGCCAGGCAAAAGCGGCTTCCTGTGTTTTAATATCATCCACGTACATACCGGTACCGACAATCCAGCCCCAAGGCTTAAAGCGCTTCACCACACTCATCTTAGGACTGGGATCACTTTCATTGGGTCGATTCCACATATATTCAATCAGCGCATACTCTTTACGCTCTGTGCCTGACACCATGAGTTCAAATAACTTAACGCCGTTCGGATCTTTTATCCCCAACACATTGGTGCCAATGAGTTTTTTAGCAAATGCATGCTGAATCATCACCCCACTGGTATCTATGGTCCAATAATACTCCTTGCCCGCATATCTCAATTCATCCAAGGCTAAGATGGCACCTTGCTTGGCCTCATCCTCAGTCATTTCGCCAGTCTGAGCACTTTGGTAGTATCGTGTGATCACTTTCTCACCTACATCGGCCAAGGATGACAACTTTGACTCTTTCTCACTGAGTAATAGGTTATCGATACTCACTAGAGCAAAAAGAAACATAAAAATGGTCGCAACGATCGATAAGCCCAACATAACAAAGAGTCGGGTTGAAACTTTTACCTTTCGAAACAAACGATTAATACTGTCCATTGTCATTCCCTAAGCGTTGATGCAATTGGCCCTACTTATAACCTTTGAAGATAAAACCGGGTTTGTCAAAGATTGCCGACCATTAATCGTCAAAACTTTCTGAGACAGAGCTCACACAATTCGAGATCCATACAAATAATATTAAGTTGAACAGCTACAAGTCCTGATATTGGGATTTCTGCACTAATGCGCTAAGCAATAAATCTGAGCTTCAGCCAAGAAAGATATTGAGATAACTTTGCTGAAAAGCGCATTCTCAGTAACAAAAGCAAACAGACAATCAGTATGTATATGGCAGGTTCTATCACTTCAGACTTTACCGACCAGTAGAAATGAATCGGCGCTAATAGCGCTAAAAGGTACACCAGGTTATGCAGTTGCTGCCAGCGCCTACCCATTTTTCGTTTCAGTGATTTCAATGAGGTGATTGAAAGCGCAATCAAGATGACGTAACAGATCATCCCCACTACAATATACGGACGCTTAACCACCTCCTGCAGAAATAGTGACCACTCAAACAGGAGGTCCAGGCTGACAAATGCCATGATATGCAGTGAAGCATAGACAAAAACATATAACCCCAACATTCTGCGGGTTTGAATGAGGATCCCCTGTTTAAACTTACGTGCCAAAGGCGATACCATTAACAGGACAACCAAGGTATTTAACGCACCTATCCCGGTATAGTGAATAATGTACTGAACAGGATCGCCACCAGCTCCATTCGTCAGAACAAGAATAATGAGATAACCTATCGGAAAAATTGCAATGAGGTGGATCATTGCCTTTATCCAAAAAAGATGTTTTGTCGTCAACCGCATTCATAACTCCAATTTAGAAATAGGTCTTAAGATCCAAGCCTTTATATAATTCAGCCACCTGTTCACCATAGCCATTGAAAATCTGTGTATTAATTCTCTTTGCAGAAAACAGTCCTCCTTCACCGATCCGCCGCTCAGTTGCCTGTGACCAGCGTGGATGATCCACCTCCGGATTCACGTTGGCATAGAAGCCATATTCATGGGAGGCTAACTGATTCCAGCTCGTCGGTGGCTGCTTATCCGTGACCCGAATTCTTACGATGGATTTAATGCTCTTAAAGCCATACTTCCATGGCACGATCAGACGTATGGGCGCCCCATTTTGTGGTGGTAATGTTTTCCCGTACAGGCCAACGGATAGGAATGACAGGTCATTCATCGCCTCATTGATGGTGAGACCTTCCACGTATGGATAATGGATCCCGCCCCCCATCAATCGGCTTTTCTGACCCGGCATCTGCTCAGGTTCGAACAGGGTCTCAAAAGCGACATGAGTGGCTTTGTTGCTCACTCCCGCCTTTTTGAGTAGAGCAGCCAGCGGAAAACCAACCCAGGGGATCACCATGGACCAGGCTTCCACACATCTGAGTAGATGAGTCCGCTCTTCCAATGCAAATAGCTTCATCAGGTCGTCATAATCGAGTGTCAGAGGTTTATCAACTAACCCATCTATGACTAATTTCCACGGCTCAACATTGAAGCCTTGAGCATTTTCTGAAGGATCAGATTTAGCCGTGCCAAACTCATAGAAATTATTATGGGTGATCACTTTGCTCTCCGGCGTTAATACGCCGTTTAGCACCGAATCGTATTGGGTATTTTTGCTATGGGGTAAGTCTGAACGTAAGAACTGAGGCTTCTCTTTTTTATCACCAAACAGATCAAAAATCCCGGCATTGGCGTTCGAAGACAGTAATGCACTGGCACCAACAAATCCCATCTGTTTCAAGATGCGCCTACGGTCATTAAACACCTGCTCTGGTGTTACATCACTATCTTTAAACTTGTCCCACGTTGGTCTCTTATGAAAATGCATTCAGCACCCCTTCTATTCTTCTTCCAAAATAAGACCGTAATAAAGCGTGATCTATTTCACATCGACTTGCATTGTCTACGTGAGCATTAACTAGGTGAGCACTGACTATGTGAGCATCGACCACTGACTCAGCATCTTTCCCCCATAGCTGATGCAATATGACACATAACATTGCATCTGCGTTAAACCAATGGCTTGTTAACTATCGCACCAAGCCGGCCCGGCATGTATCGGCACTATAATCGATTAAGAGTTATTCATTTACCTCTAAGACACTTGAAGATAACGACTCTGCATGAGAATCTATGACTTCCTTTTGACTCCTATTACTATGGCCCTTCTCCTTATGCCTATCGATATCGTTCTTTCTCTACCCGAAATACTAGTCTTGGCAGCCGTCTCTTTCCTGGCAATCTTAATCGGCGCACTGCTGAATCAAAAACTCACGCGTCATAGATGGGAGAGCGTAAGGGAAGATCTGATGGCACAACATCAGCAAGCGATAGAGGAGATACAGGAGTCGCTAAAAAGCAGTGACACTCTGTTAGCCGATAAAGATCAACAACTCGAGCAATTTCAATTCAAATTAGAACAGAATCTGGCCGCATTTGGAAAGGCACAGGCCGAGGCGGGTCGTCTCCCAAAATTAGAGACTCAATTTAGCGAGTGCCAACGAAAACTGATGGAGACTCAGTTAGCACTGTCAAAATCCAATGCGATGCAGCAGACACTGACGGTTAAATTTACCGCAGAGCAGGAAGCGATGCAGGATAAAGTTAACGTCTTACAAGATGCCGAACTCCGACTCAAGACGCAATTTGAAAACTTAGCCAACAAAATCTTCGAAGAGAGAAGCGAAAAACTTCAGCACCAAAATACCCATCAACTAGACAGTGTTCTCGCGCCTTTTAAGCAGCAGTTGGAAGGATTCAGAAAACAAGTTCATGAGTCATACACTAACGAACAATCTCAGCGCAGTGCATTCAACCATCAGCTGGAATCGTTAAAAGCACTCAACCTGCAGATGAGCCAGGACGCAGTAAACCTGACCAACGCTCTTAAAGGTGATAATAAACAACAGGGTAATTGGGGAGAGGTGATTCTAGACCGTGTCTTGCAGGAGAGTGGATTACGAGAGGGTCATGAATACGACACGCAGAGCGATCTGAAAAATGATGATGGCAAGCGGTTTAAGCCGGATGTCATCGTTCATCTACCCGAAAACAAAGATGTGGTCATAGATGCAAAGATGTCTCTGGTGGCTTATGAGCGCTATTTTAATAGTGAGGATGAGATAGTTCGTGCTCAGGCGCTGAAAGATCACGTCCTTTCGGTGAGAGGACATATTAAAGGCCTGAGTCAAAAGGATTACCAAAAACTGCACGGATTAACCAGTCTGGATTACGTGTTAATGTTCATTCCGCTCGAACCCGCATTCCTGCTGGCCCTCGAACATGATCCAAGCCTGGTTAACTACGCCTTGGAACAGAATATTATGCTAGTTAGCCCGACAAATCTGCTCGTGGCATTACGGACAATCAATAATATCTGGCGTTATGAATATCAAAATCAAAATGCGCAACAGATCGCCAAACAGGCCGGTAAAATATACGATAAACTGTGTGGATATATCGACGATATGGAAAAGTTAGGCCGAGCACTGGAGGGAGCGGAAAAAACCTACGCCAGTGCCATGAACAAACTTTCAAGCGGAAAAGGAAACTTGGTCAAACAGGCGCACCAGATGCAACAGTTAGGGGTTGATACGAGTAAGAGACTCGATCCCCGCCTGCTCGATAAGGCCCTCTCCGACTACCATATCGATGAAAAAAAGTTAAATTGAACTAAATCTGCCAAGTAAGTCGATATGATGACATTAAATTGCTTTATATGGATGTAAAGCAATCCTATTAGGAAAACTCAAAATGCATAAGCTGTTAATTGGCATTTTAACAAACAGAACCCTCGCTATTGTCACGACCTTAATGGCAATAATGGCCATCTCTGTCACCTGGCCGGCTCATTCAAGCGACTATACTCCAGAGCAGCAGAGATACTTAGACGCGCGTAAAGCGTTAGATAGCAACAAGACCAAGACCTATAAACGATTGCGGTCTCAGTTAGACGACTACCCCCTGGCCGTTTATCTCGACTTTCATGCCAATATCGATAGTATTTTGACCCACAAGGGTGAAACAGCACTGAAGGAGCTTGCTCGATTTGAGGCGACCCCTTTGCACAACACGGCCCGGTATCGTTACCTGAAGCGGGCTGGCTCACGAAAACAGTGGCAAGATTTTTTAGTTATCAGTCCAAACAGACCCAACAACGTCACCCTTCAGTGCTACTTCTATCGTGCGCAACTCTCTCAAGGCAATGAAGAAAAGGCATTTAAGGGAGCAAAAGCACTCTGGTTATATGGAAAATCACGCCCTGAAGAGTGCGATCCCCTGTTTAAGGCATGGGAGAAGGCCGGCTATCGCTCACAAGAGTTAATCTGGTCCCGAATGTTACTCAGCTTCAATGCCAACCAATACTCTCTGCTGAAGTACTTATCGAAGAAGGTCACCACACATAAGAGTGAAGCGAAGAAGCTGCTCACGGTTTATAAAGATCCCAGAAGCTTAAGACATACAAAAAGATATAAAGGTTCAGCTAAGATTAATGCCGACATCGTCGACTCAGGGTTAAGAAAACTGGCCAGAAAAGACCTCAACCAAGCCGTGAAGCTCTATGTTACATACCAAAAAGCGGATAGATTCAGTGACTATCAGGGACGAAAACTAAGCCGTTACTTAATTAAGCGAGCGATTATAAAACAAGAGGATAAACTCAAAGGCTTTGTCGATTCGATGCTTCCCCTGCTCGACAGTGATGATCTTATCGAAGCCAGGTTGAGATGGGCGTTGCGTGAAAATGATTTTGTGGCGGTCAAAACCTTCTTACCCCTGCTCACTGAACAAAAAAGCGTTAATCCCAGATGGTTATATTGGCAATCGAGACTTGATACATCAGGCGACACAAGTTCGACTAAGACTGTATCAACCAAGTTAACTCAGCTGAGTCAGCTGCGTAATTTTTATGGTTTTACCGCAGCCAACGAGCTCAAAACCGACTTTACTTTAGAGCATAAAGACACACTAAGTGACGGAGTATTAAGAGAGAAGCTTCACGATGATCTGGGGTTAAGCCGTGTCGTTGAGCTGCTTGCTATCGATAAAATCATCGATGCCAGATCTGAGTGGATTCAGATGTTAAACCGTCACGGCAGTGCGATGCAAAAAGAGTATGCAACTCTGGCACTGGAAAAGCAGTGGCACAGCCTTGGGGTGCAGGCCAGCATCCAGGGCAAGCTCTGGAACGACATGACACTTAGGTTCCCCTACGCCGCCGATGAGGCTTTTATCAAGGCGAGCAAGAGGCAAAACGTCAACATCGATGAACTGAGATCTATAGCCCGACGAGAGAGTGCATTTTATCCCTATGCAACCTCAGGCGTAGGCGCTCGTGGCCTGATGCAATTGATGCCGGCAACGGCAAGGGAGACTGCCAGAAAAGAAGGGGTCAAATATAAGGGCCAGCGCAGCCTGTATCAGGCAGAGACTAATATTCGCTTGGGCAGCGCCTATTACGCCAGCTTACTCAAACAATTTAACAATAATCGCGTACTGGCAACTGCCGCGTACAACGCAGGCCCTCACAGGGTCAAGGGTTGGCTAAAGCAGACAGAAGGTAAGCTCGATGTCATGGCTTTTATCGAATCGATACCCTTTACTGAAACCCGGGAGTATGTGCAAGCGGTGCTCAGTTATCGGGTGATCTATCAAATCAAGCAAGGTGAATCACCGGAACTGTTTTCGGCGCAGGAGTTAAATTTCAAATACTAACTCTTCATTTTTATACTAAAGGCTAGTTCTAAGTGCGAGTTCTAAGTGCTAGTTCTAACGACCAGAGCGAGTACAGGAGATGGCTCTCCTCAGAAACTAGTTCAGAAGAATTTATTCAGAAGGCTCTGTCAAATGGGCCTTCAGACCAAGCATCTATGAACTTCAACTTTGAGCCTTCTCTAATAGCTTTTGTCGAAAAATCCCCCTATCAAGCGCGGATAATGTAAAGATTTTAGACTCACCGGCAATAATATGAATAATTACTATTTACATTTAGCTAACGTCGGTTCCTGATGATACGCCTATGATTGCACTAGACACTCTTTATTTAAGCGCAGAATACCAACCCTTGATAGCGACATCTGATCTTCAGATCTATGGATTTGAGGCTTTATCACGGTTTCGCGATCGACATGGAGTGTCAACGCCACCAAACATCATTTTCGAACAGCTTCATAGCCAAACGAGTCTACTTTCAAACATAGAGATGAAAGCTAAACTATTCCAACTCGAGCACTCGGCACCTTCATTCCCCCTCTTCATTAATTTAGATCCCCATGCAATAGAGAACAACGGCGACCATATGCTGGAGTTATTATCGACACGTGCAGATCTCACCGTTGAGATCATCGAAAACACCTGCATCAACGATGCGAACCTATCGACCCGGCTCGTTTCTCAGCTCAAAGCTAAACAGATATCTGTAGCACTCGATGACATCGGCGCCCCCCACTCCATGCTATCTTTAGAGTTATTGAGTCAGGTTAACGTTTTAAAATTCGACATCGAATGGCTCAATAAAACCAAGAATGTTGAGCAGCAACATTTAATGAAAGCATTAATACAGTTTGCAAAAGACAGCAATAAGAAGACGGTCTTAGAGGGCGTTGAAACAGAGGAACAACTCAAACTTGCTCAAGAGCTAGGTATCGATCTGGTACAAGGTTTTCTATTTAAACCTCAATTTCAATATGCCTCCACTGCCATCAAACTGATCTGATTGAAACCAGCTCAACCCTCAGTTTCCCGGCACGCTGAAACGAGCATTTTGAAGTGACTCGGGTATAAACTGGATCAATGTGCCATTTTGCCGCATAGTGATATTTATAAAACAGCGAAGGGACTTCGATGACACAGCCACATATCACAGAGATCATAACCCAGCTAAGCCGTGTACTCTTAGGCAAACCTGAACAGATAAAATTGGCCCTCACATGCATCTTGGCCAGGGGGCACCTACTTATCGAAGACCTGCCCGGCATGGGGAAAACGAGCCTATCCCATGGCATAGCACAGAGTTTGGGACTCAGCTATCAGCGCGTACAATTCACCAGCGACATGCTTCCCGCCGACATATTAGGCGTATCGATATTTGATAAAGAGCAATCCCAGTTTGTGTTTCACCCGGGACCTATCTTCAAACAGATGATACTGGCCGATGAGATTAACCGAGCCAGCCCCAAGACCCAAAGTGCCCTGCTCGAAGCCATGGCAGAACATCAGATCACCGTCGATGGGATCACGCACCCTCTCCCAAGCCCCTTTTTTGTGATTGCGACCCAGAACCCCAGTGAACAAGCGGGCACCTTTCCTCTCCCTGAGTCTCAACTGGATCGTTTCATGATGCGCTTATCTATTGGTTACCCGAGCCCAGAAGCCGAATTAGCCATGCTTAAGGGCCATGACCAATCTCCTCAGGGGAGCTCACTCCCTCAGTGCATCACTCAATTGGAACTCAGTCAGTTACAACAGGGGGTGGAAAAAGTCAGTGCCTCAGATGCCCTACTGGGCTATATCCTGGCCTTGGTCGAAGCATCCCGAACACAAAATGAGGGGTTTGGCCTCTCTCCCCGAGCCAGTAAAGCACTACTGCAGGCGTCTAAAGCCTGGGCGTTTATCCATAAACGCAGCTACCTGGTGCCCGAGGATGTACAGGCTGTATTCTCTGCGGTCGCCGAACATCGAATTCGCAGCAGCAGCCAACAACAGGGAGAAGCGCTATCCCAGAAAATCCTCAGCAACGTCAACCCGATCCTTTGACGTAATTAAAGCCATGAAGAAAAACGGCACTAAGGAAAGTAGATTTAATCTCTGGTGGGCTCAATGGCTCAACAGGCGACTACCTCCGGCTTCAAGAGTGACCTTAGCCCATAAGAGTATATTCATACTCCCGACGGGCTTTGGTTTGTTCTGGATATTTCTGGTGTTAATTTTATTTGTCTTTGGCACTAATTATCAAAATAACTTAGTCATAGGGTTAAGCATACTGCTACTGAGCCTGTTTAATACCTGCATCATCTACAGCTACCGCAACCTTGCCGGGCTCACCTTAAACGCTTCAGTATCTCCCCAGGCATACGCCGGAGAAACACTCGTATTTCCGGTAAAACTCTCCTCATCTCAGCCCCAGTTTGAAGTACTGCTTAATTATCCTGATAACCAGATGAAGGTGGTCAAGGCTATCGGTAAAGAACCTATTGTGTCACTGATCCCTTTCGATAATCTTGTCCGGGGCCAAATCTCCCCGGGTCGTTTAAAAATTGAATCCCGGTATCCACTGGGCCTATGCAGAGCATGGTCACATGTAAACCTTAATAACCCGCACATCGTTTTTGCCAAGCCCTTAGTGTCACATTCACAGCTTAAATCGATCGATGCCGATAACCAGAACATCACTGGCGACAGAGGCATGCATATTCCCGGCGTCGATGAATTTAAAGGGCTTAAGCAACATATCCCGGGCGAGTCACTCAAACAGGTCGCATGGAAACAGCTCGCTCAGGGACGAGGCATGCTAAGTAAAGAGTTTCAGCAACCTCAGGGAGAACCCCATTGGCTAATAATTGAAGACTTGAACTCACCCGATCTTGAAAAGCAGTTAAGCGAACTGACCTGGGCAATTGACAAAATGAGCGGACGGGGACAAGTCTTCGGCCTGATTATTGGCCGGAAAAAAATTCTTCCCTCAGAAGGTGACGCACACCGCGTACACTGTCTACAGGAGCTCGCCCTGCTTCCACAGTACGTAGAGGGAGACTCATGACATACTCGAGTCAAGAAGAGATCATCTCCCGTCATAGCTTGCTGTGGCTGCTTATCGTTAATATTGCAGTGCTGGCACCCTTATACGATAAGCTCACCCCATGGAGCATGGCAATATGTGGGATCTGCCTTGTCTGGCGTTTTGGGATCTTCATCGGAAAGGTCGCCAAGCCTCCCAGATATCTGGTCACGGCTCTGGCAATCGCGTCGGCTATCACACTGGCACTCGTCACCTCAGAGATAGGGTTATTAAACGGTCTCATTAACCTGCTTATCTTAGGCTATGCCCTTAAGTATATTGAGATGAGAAACAGGCGTGATGTCAGAACGGTTGTATTGGTCGGTTATTTTCTTATTGCCATCACCTTCATCGATCAACAGTCCATTTTCTATGCCGTCAACCTCACCTTTGTGACCGGAATAAACACCTGCGTGCTGGTTAGCCTCTATAGAGAAGATGTGAAATTAAAAGATACCGCCCGAATTGGCTTTAAACTTCTTCTACAGAGTCTGCCACTGGCAGCCTTACTCTTCCTTGTGTTACCCAGGCTCCCACCTCTCTGGATGGTACCTCAACAGAAATCCACTCAAACCGGCTTATCCGATGAAGTTAGTTTCGGTGATATAACTGAACTAACGCGATCGGCTGCGTTGGCATTCAGGGCAGAGTTTTCAATGTCGCCACCAAGCAATCAACAACTCTACTGGCGAGCGCTGGTGATGGAAGATTACGATGGCAGCAAATGGACGCAAAACTCAAGTATTAAAAATATCGAAGAGAATACACCTTTTACCACGCCAAGACGGCAACAGCCTGACGGCTCGTCAATACAATACTCAGTGATAGCCGAACCGAGTAATCAACATTGGCTATTTGGATTAGATGCCGCATTCAGTAGTGATACCGGCATCATCAACCTACCCGATTACCGCCTGTATTCGGTTAGAACTGTAGATCAAAAATTTCAATACCATGTCGACTCCTACCCTCAATATGCGATGGATAAGACGCTCGACTCTACAGTCAGACGGCTTAACTTAAGGCTGCCGGATGACGTTAACCCCCGTGCCTTTGAGTTAGCACAATCCTTTGAGGAACGCTTCCCCGATCCGGAAACCAGACTCAGCGCCATGATGAGGTATTTCACCGAGCAACCCTACTTTTATACACTCACCCCCCCTCGGGTTGGGCCTCAGCAGATTGATGACTTCCTGTTCGAGAATAAGGCCGGTTTCTGTGTGCACTACGCCAGTGCATTGACTTTTTTGGCCAGGGCCTCGGGCCTTCCGGCGCGTTTGGTCACCGGCTATCAGGGCGGCGAATTTAACCAAAGTGCCGGTTACCTGAGTGTCTACCAATACATGGCACATGCCTGGACTGAAGTATGGGTTGAGAACAGGGGGTGGGTAAGGTTTGACCCCACCGCCATGATAGCACCAGAGCGGGTACTCGAGGGTTTTGACGCCTACTTTCAAGCACAAGACAGTTACCTGTTAGACAGTCCATTTAGTCCTTTAAGGCTAAGGGAGTTTCCGCTTCTCAATGAATTGAGGTTGACGCTGGCGAGTATCGATTACTACTGGAGTGTGTGGGTTCTTGGCTTTGACAAAAACAAGCAGGAAAAGATCCTCCAAAAGTTACTAGGCAAAGTTACCCAGCAAAAAATCGCCATTTTCATGCTGATGAGTATCACTTTAATCGGCCTTATTATTGCCTATAGTGCCGGTCTGCTCCATTTTAACAGAGGCAAAGACAGGGTATCTACAACCTACCTTCGTATGTGTTACTTACTCGAGAAAAAGGGAGTTATAAGAGATAAAAGACTGGGGCCAACCGATTTTTGCTCTATCGTAGAGCAGGCATTTCCCGGTATCGCGACCGATTTCAGACGCTTCACTCATTATTATGTGGCGCTAAAATATCAACCTCTCTCTCCACATAGAAGAAAAAAAACAGTCAAACTTTTTTTAAGTCAGTCCAGAAAGTTGAAATTAAAAATTATAAAAGGGAAAACAAGCTAATATCCGCTGTAAACAGTGATAAAGGCTACCCCTTAATATATATTCAAATTAAGAATGTGCCCTCTTACTGAACTAAACTCACAACCAACAAGCTGGCAGCATCGCCGCAACATAGCAAAACATCTACCATCATAGCTAGGCAATTGAAATAAATGAATAAAATCAGCCCACCCTCAGCAGATTCAAATTTTAGCCTCAATTGATTATCGTCATAATTATATAAAAACCGAATAGAACCCTTGTTTGAAGCTTGCCAAAAATTACCTCTTAAGGGTCATCAAGCAGCCACAATCCTGTAACAAATAAGCCTCTCAACCATACATCACCACCCCAAAACCCGACTTAGATCACACATTTAGCGTGACACACCTCCAACATCAACCATATAAGCCATATTCGTCATACATTCACCATAATCTTGATGCAAATCAACAAACACTTGTATGATTAGCGCAAACTATCATCAGTTACAAAAATAAATAACAAATTTAACATTTGCACGAAATGAACATTTCTTCGTAATAACTTGATGGAGTTTATTAAATGTCTAACGAAGGGAAAATGAATCTGCTCAACTTTGCAGATCCAAAAATTAAAACACTTCACGTTACCTGGTTTGCATTTTTCTTAACATTTGTCGTCTGGTTCAGTCACGCCCCTCTGTTAGTTTTCATCAAAGAGGCGTTCGACCTGACAAGTGCACAAGTTAAGGCACTACTCATACTAAACGTAGCTTTGACAATCCCTGCACGAATTATTGTCGGTATCTTAGTCGACAAGTTTGGTCCCAGAATTATCTACTCTGGACTATTAATCTCTTCATCGGTCATCTGTATGGGTTTTGCCATGGCCGACAGTTTTGAACAACTTGCTCTGTTCCGCTTCCTACTCGGTTTTGTAGGCGCTGGTTTTGTGATCGGTATTCGCCTCGTTGGTGAATGGTTCCCCGCAAAACAGGTCGGTATCGCTGAGGGTATCTATGGCGGTTGGGGTAACTTCGGTTCAGCGGCAGCAGCCATGTCACTACCGACAATTGCCTATGCTTTTGGCGGCGACGATGGTTGGAGATACGCACTAGGTCTTACGGGTATCATTGCCGGCCTATATGGATTCTTCTTTTACACCATGGCCCGTAATACACCAAAAGGCTCTACTTACTTTAAACCTAAGAAATCCGGCGGTTTAGAGGTCACCAGCAAGAAAGATTTTTACTTCTACCTGCTGATGAACATTCCTATGTATATCGCTTTAGGCGTACTCGCATGGAAGCTTTCTCCATCGGGAGTTAACCTGTTTACTTCACAAGTCATGTACTTAATGTGGATTGGCTTAGTTGTCCTGTTTTTCATTCAAGTCAACTCTATCTGGCGTGTAAACAAAGAGAACCTAACTAAAGGTGTTGCAGACATCGAGAAATATGACTTTAAACAAGTCGCTATCTTGGATGTCGCCTATTTTGTTACCTTTGGTTCTGAGCTTGCGGTTGTCTCTATGCTGCCACTATTCTTCTTAGAGACCTTCGAAGGGTTAGACCCGGTAAAAGCGGGTCTGCTTGCTTCAGGCTTTGCCTTTATGAATTTGGTCGCCCGTCCTACCGGTGGTTGGTTTAGTGATAAGTTCGGTCGCCGCAAGAGTCTGATGATCTTCATCGGTGGCTTAGCCGTAGGTTACTCAGTTTTGAGCCAGGTTGACGGTGGCTGGTTAATACCCTTGGCAGTTATTGCAACCATGTGCTGCTCATTCTTCGTTCAAGCGGGTGAAGGAGCGGTATTTGCAATCGTACCTCTTGTTAAACGCCGCATGACAGGGCAGATAGCCGGAATGGCCGGAGCCTATGGTAACGTGGGCGCAGTAACCTACCTGACCGTGCTCTCCTTTGTGGATTACAGTACCTTCTTTATGGTGATAGCAGCTTCAGCTGCGGTGATTTTCTTTGCCGTGATGTTCCTCAATGAACCAAAGGGTCATATGGCTGAGGTAAATGAAGATGGTACCGTTGAACTGATCGACGTTAACTAATTCCAATATTGATTGTTATTAGTTATAGATAACTGGTAAGGTTTTCTATCTAAGTACTTATTAATAAAAAGATATTTATTATGACAAAATCCAACCGTCTAAGCATAAATCTGGCAAGCCATAGCGAGAAAGGTTTAAAGGACATTAATGAAGATGCGGTTGGATTTTTTGTCCCTACCGAAGATAGATTATTAGAGGGTAAAGGGATCATTCTTGCTGTAGCCGATGGTGTCAGCAGCGCCGAAGCTGGTAAAGATGCCAGTGAAACTGCGGTAAAACGCTTCATCGACGACTACTACCCTACCCCGGATACCTGGTCAGTAAAACATGCCGGACAAAAACTACTCTCGAATATCAACATTACCCTTTTCAAACGTAGCCATGAGTTCGCCAATGAAGAGAAAGGTTATCTGACGACCTTCACAGGCATGGTCATTAAGTCACGAACTTGTCACCTATTCCATGTGGGCGACAGCAGAGCCTACCTCTACCGAAATAATGAACTGAAACAACTGACAAGAGACCACATCGCCAGCATTGCCACCGGGCGCAGCTTCCTGGCTCGAGCAGTTGGAATGGATAACTGTCTGCAGATAGATTACAGCACAGTGGATCTGGAAGATAACGATCTGTTACTCGCGACCTCTGATGGGATCCATGACTTTCTCGAATTGGATAAACTTAACGAAATTATCTCATTAAACATTTCTGAACAGGAAAAAATCGATCTGTTAGCCAAAACTGCATTCGATAATGGCAGTGACGATAATATCAGTGGAGTTATTGCTCAGGTACATCAGCTTCCAAATGAAAGTCTCAACGATTACAACTCAAAGTTATTACGCTTACCCTTTCCACCTCCTCTTGACCCGGGTGTAAAGCTAGATGGCTATAAGGTCATTAAGGAGCTCTTTGCCAGTAGTCGCAGCCAACTCTATCTTGTCGAGGACACTGATACCGGCGAACAGATGGTGATGAAAACCCCTTCAATCACCTTTGAAGAGGACACCGGCTATATCGATAGATTCATACAAGAGGAGTGGATTGGCAAACGAATAAGTAGTGAATACGTCGTTAAGATAATCGAGCAAAAAAGACCCAGAACCTGTTTATATTATCTGATGGAGTATGTGCACGGCATATCGATGGATAAGTGGATGAAACAAAACCACTTTCCTAAGCCAAAGGTGGCGATCTCTATTATTGAAAAAATTGCGAATGGATTAGAAGAGTTCCACAAAACAGAAACCATTCACCAGGACTTAAAGCCGGCCAACATCTTGATCGATAGCCATAACAACATAAAGATTGTCGACTTCGGTTCGGTCTTTGTTGCTGGCCTTGCTGAGATATTTATTCCATTAGAGCATGAGGGAGTACTTGGAACCGCAACTTACTCAGATCCCAAGTATCTGCTTGGTAAAAATACCGGAATACAAGGCGACCTGTATGCGCTTGCCACCATCAGTTATGAGCTATTTTGTGGCAAACTCCCCTATGGTGAAAAGATTGAGGAGTGCCAAACGGCTTTTGAATACGACAGACTTCGCTACATCCCCGCCAATGAAGTCAACCCTGTTATCCCTATGTGGTTTGACAGAACACTTCAGCGAGGCGTCGCCTTCGATTTAGAGGAACGGTATGAAAATATCGATGAATTTTTAACGGACTTAAAAAATCCAAACCCGGTCTACCTGCGTGATGATCCCAAGGTGACTAAAAATAAGAGTCAGGTGTTATTCTGGCAATTATTATCAGGCTTCTGGATCCTCATGTTGATCCTGGTCATCGCCATGTTTAAGCAAGGGTGATGAATGATATTAACAACAGTTAAAGACCAAACAGTAACAACCCGAATTAATAATAATTATAAGAATGAATTTCTATTTAGAGTTTTTATTTAAATACATAGAAATATTATCATTCTCCTAAATCACCAGAGCAACGAATTTAGTTTAAAGTGAGAATTACATGATTAAAATGTTCAAAGAACTTCTCCAAATGACCAATGAACAATCGGCACCTCAACGTCTGATGTTCCTTTTTGCCAATGCAGAGTCGACCAACCCTAAAAAGAGCAAAAAACACCAAAGAGGGACTATCTCACCTGTGATGTGCGTAGATAAGTTGCCTTCTGAACTCAGCACCTTCGATGCTTTAGTAAAAGAGGCTGACTCAATCGCGAAGCAATGGAATTTCGTCTTCATAGCCAGCCTGAGTGGGGAAAATGGGGTTGCACCGACCACAGATGAAGCCGAACCATTTTTAAATAAGATGGCCAACGATATTGAAACCGGTAACGGCATCGGCCGTTATGTCATCTTTGACCGTGAAGAGAACCCTATTGAACTGGAAGCTAACGGTTAATTAAGCAATACGTTACAATGTGGCTGGTCACTCGATGATACCTGATATTATGCACTCTGTGATAATAGGTAGTCGGTGCCGGCCTTTTGCTTTTACGCAATTAATTGACCACAAGAACATAAATGTAACCCATTGAATAGAAGAGTGAATCATCTTTTTGAAGCCTGACACCACCCAAGCGATGCACATCCTCATCGAACAGATTAAATCAGCCCTGCCTTTCGAAGTGCCAGAACATGAGATCTGTGCAGGCGTCTGCGTCGGCTGCCCCAAAAAATTGATGGAATACATCAGCTCTGAGGTCGAATACTGGGAATGCAAACTGGAAAATAATGAGAAACCCAGCTTACTGGACATCTCTGATCTGGCCAGAGTAGGCTCGAAGGTTCACCGTTCCATGGTAAAAAATAAACTGGTTTAAGACTCACCAACACGCGATGAAATGAATAGGCGTGTTTATTAAAGATTCGATCGGCTGTTTCGCGCACATTTATGTTTAACATTTATGGTGTTATGCTTATGTTAAATGCGCAAAGAGTAACCGCCTATGCCGATGAGAAAGATGTCCAATCGAGAAGTCTTCGCCTCAATAGTTGGTGCATTCTTCGCGACATTATGCGCCTCTTTTTTCAGTAACAGCATTCTCGAAGCCGATAATATGCCAATGGTTTTAGCGTCGACCGGAGCCTCTGCCATGCTCATCTTCGGGATCCCGCATAGTCCGGTATCTCAGCCCTGGCCTCTGGTCGGCGGACACATCATTTCGGCTCTTATCGGCATTTCAGCCTATTATCTGATCCCAAACCCGGTATTAGCCTCATCGGTGGCTATCGGAATCGCCATGTTAGCCATGCACTGCACTGGCTCTATGCACCCTCCCGGTGGCGCCACGGCGGTGACGGCCGTCATCGGTGGCAGCACAGTACATGAGCTTGGCTACTACTTTGTCATCGTACCGGTATTTTTCAACTCGATAATATTGCTTTCGATAGCGATGGCTATCGGCACTTTCAGAGAGAAAAATCCCTTCGTTGTCGATGGCTCAGACAGTGAGCGCTGGTTAAAACAGTCAATGAACAATGAAGTCAAATGAACTGAGATGAGTTGAAGTGAAACTAGTTAAACTTCAGGCCATAAAAAAGCGGCATTAATGCCGCTTTTTTAAATCCTTCCCTGTGCCACAGGGTTTAAAAATACCAATCCATACAGAGAAGCACTTGCGATTAAACGTGTACGTTTTCGTCCGCAAACTTAACTTCAACACCTGATATATCTGCCTTTTCGACTAAATTGTGGATATAGGTCTGAATGGCAAGATGTGATGAGCGATGAACCAGGTAGCCGCGAACCTTGTCATAAACCATAGTGTACTCGAGTGGCTTACCCTCAATTTTTCTCGCGATATTCACCACATGAAACCCATAGCGGGATTCCAGTGGCTTAGAGGCCAAGCCTTCGGGTAACAACATAAGCTGTCGTTCAAACTCGGGGACCGTTTGTCCGTTACTTATTTGCCCCAACGAGCCTCCGGTTTCCTTTGAGGGACAAGCCGAGTGATGCTTAGCCAGGTCAGCAAAAAGAGAGGGATCGTCCTGAAGTCGATTGATAATATCATTCGCGTCTGTTTTAGCATCATCTCTGCCTTCTATATCATCTTTGGCAGCGGCTAACAGTATATGATCAACCTCCATCAGCGGCATCGTAGTGAACTTTGCACGATTATTATCAAAATAACGCTGACAATCCTCTTCTTTAGGGTCGTCATAGATAACCTGAGTCTCTAACAGTTGCTGAACACCCTTCTCTTCATTATCACCGGACACATCCAGGCCCAGTTTTTCAGCCTGCTCAACCAGTAATTGCCTGATAACCAGTGTTTGCCCGGCTTGTTGAACAACGACATCAAAATTTTTGTGCGCGTGATACTGTAGCTCATTAGCAAGAGCAGTCTCTTCGATAGTCACACCATTGACACAGATAACTGGCAATGATTCTTTAGATGGGGTCGCTGGGGTACTTGTGCCACATGAACTCATAATTACTTCTCTTTTAATTATTGGCCTTTGAATTCCGGTTTGCATTCGTCGGTTCAATGACTCGATTCAGACAAGGCTTACACCTAATTTTATTTTGACAGAGATACAATTTTAATAGTTAAAATAATTCAGCCGTTAAGCCGTCATAAATAAATTTATTCAAGCATTCACATAAACATTGAAGTGCAATACAAATATCCATTTCAGTTATTAACTAACGATTGAAATCAAACTCCTTAATCTCAATCGTTAATTTTTACGCTAATTAAAACCTAATGAAAGCGGACAGACAATGCTGTCCGCTTATTCTTTTAGTTGTTTATCAAGTTTGGATTAACGTTGACGAACGATCTGATAGTTTCTCGCCAAATACTTCACCGGTACACTGATAACATGAACCAGGCGAGTAAACGGGAATATCATAATCAAGGTTAAACCAACCAGAATATGTAACTTGTAAATGATGTTTACAGACTCAATCGCCGCAGCCGCTTGTGCACCTTGAAGTGTCGCAATGCTTTGGGTCCAGGTACCCAAGAGCACCATCACAGAGCCGTCTAAGTGACTCATAGATACAATGACAGTTAACAAGCCCAGAGAGACCTGAACCAGCAACATATACAGTACAACCATATCTGAACGTCTGGTGTTCGCCTTAACCCGGTCATTGTTTAAACGACGCTTAATCAGCATCACCAAGCCTACCAGGCAGACAATCCCGAAGAAACCGCCACTCACCATCGCCAGCAACTGCTTATTAGGGCTGGAGATAAAGTGGTGATAGACAGACTCAGGTGTCAGCAAGCCAACAAAGTGTCCGGCGAGAATGAAAATAACGCCAATATGGAACAAGTTACTCGCCAGGCGGAATCCTTTCTGATCGAATAACTGGCTCGAATCGGCTTTCCAGCTATAAGGTTCACGATCATATCGAATCCAACAGCCGACAAAGAACACTGTCAGCGCAATAAAGGGATAAATCCCGAATAGTAAAAAATTTAAATTTGACATAGTTTTCTCCTTACAATCCCGCCACTTCTGCAGCATCTGCATCGTGCCACTTGATTGGAACTTGATGAACGGTGTTTGGATCTAATGACTTTTGTGAGTTCTGCATACCAGCACTCGAACACTGTCCACCCACGGGATCATCAAAACGGATCTCTTTATCTTCCCACTCTTTATCTATGGCTGCGACGGTATCATCGCGTTCCTCTTTGCTGATAGCTTCAGCAATTTCAGCGCGATCAACTTCGACACCAGAGACTTCGATAAGTGAATCTAAGAGGACGTTGTAATAGCATTTTCGATCGATCAATCGCTCAGATAACATGGTTAAGATATGACTGATATCTCCCAACCACTCTTGAATAAACTCCGGCGATTGCTCGCTTAAGAACTCAAGATAGAGTGGAATGTAATCCGGCAATTGTGATGAATCGACTTCAAAACCATTAGATTTATAGACATTCATCAAGTCGACCATCGCCTGACCACGATCACGTGACTCACCGTGAACGTGTTCAAACAACAGCAGGGAAAGCGCACGACCACGGTCGAACAAGAGGTCATAGCTTTCCTGAGCATCATATAAATCCCTTGCCGTAAGTTGGCGGATAAAATCCACCAACTCGGCACGGTTTGTAAGGCTGAGTTCATCCGATTGATTCACAACGTCAACTATCTCGTCTGCCGCACTAAAGAGCTCTGCGGTTGGATAATCTAATAAACGTGAAACGACTTTGAGGATAAGCACAGATTATTCTCCTACTTGTACGGTTTTAATCACGTTGCGACGAGAAATTTTCTTTCCGCCAAACATGTTTACACCGTTCTGGCCGTCACTACAGCCGTTACCGAATGTGAAGCCACAACCACTCTTCTCACCATAGGCTTCGGGGACGTTCATCTCACGATGTCCGCTTGGAATAACGTAACGGTCTTCGTAGTTAGCGATTGCAAGATAACGATACATCTCATCGGCCTGCTTCTTAGTCAGACCCGCTTGCTGCAGCACCTCTAAGTCTTCAACACCTTCCACATTTTCGGCGCGTTTGTAGGCACGCATCGCGAGCATACGCTCCAGAGCACGAACAACAGGCTCTTCATCACCGGCAGTCAGCAGGTTAGCCAGATACTTAACCGGAATACGCAGTGAACGTACATCCGGGATCACGCCAGCCTTGCCTAAGGTGCCCGACTGGGCCGCACTCTGAATAGGACTTAGTGCAGGGATATACCAAACCATTGGCAAGGTACGATACTCAGGGTGAAGCGGTAGCGCCAGTTTCCAGTCCATCGCCATCTTGTATACCGGAGACTTCTGCGCCGACTCGATAACTGAGTCCGCGATGCCATCTTTACGAGCCTGTGCAATCACGGCTGGATCATTTGGGTCCAGGAACACTTCAAGCTGCTTCTCGTACAAGTCAGTTTCGTTAGCCGTTGAAGCCACCTCTTTGATCTTGTCTGCATCATAAAGCAGCACACCAAGGTAACGAATACGGCCCACACAGGTCTCAGAACACACCGTTGGCTGACCCGCTTCGATACGTGGGTAACAGAAGATACACTTCTCAGACTTACCAGACTTCCAGTTATAGTAGATCTTCTTGTATGGGCATCCTGAGATACACATGCGCCAGCCGCGACACTTCTCCTGGTCAATCAAGACGATGCCATCTTCTTCACGCTTATAGATAGCGCCTGAAGGACAAGAAGCCACACAAGCCGGGTTCAAACAGTGCTCACAAAGACGCGGCAAATACATCATGAATGTATTTTCGAACTCGCCATACATCTCTTTTTGCATGTTATCGAAGTTTTTATCTTTGCTACGTTTTTCGAACTCAGTACCTAAGATCTCTTCCCAGTTTGGACCCCATTCAATCTTCTCCATTCGCTTACCGGAGATGACCGAGCGTGGACGGGCCGTCGGCTGATGTTCGACGATAGGCGCCGTATGCAGATGCTGATAATCGAAATCGAACGGTTCATAGTAATCGTCAATTTCAGGCATATCTGGGTTAGCAAAAATACTCGCTAATACCCGATACTTACCACCGATACGGGGCTGAATATCACCGTTAGATTTTCTCTCCCAGCCGCCATTCCATTTATCCTGGTTTTCCCACTCTTTGGGGTAACCTATGCCGGGTTTAGTTTCAACGTTGTTGAACCAGGCATACTCGACGCCTTCGCGAGACGTCCATACATTTTTACATGTAATTGAACATGTATGGCACCCGATACACTTATCAAGGTTCAGTACCATACCGATTTGAGAACGTATTTTCATGGTCAGATCCTCTTAAGCTTCATCAGGGTTTGTAGGCAACGGACGCGGTAGGTCATCGGTATTTGAACCTTCTAACCAATCGACGTTATCCATCTTTCTTACCACAACAAATTCGTCACGGTTACAACCCACAGTACCGTAGTAGTTAAAGCCCCAGGATTGCTGAGCATAGCCACCAATCATATGTGTTGGCTTCATCACCACACGTGTCACTGAGTTATGGTGACCACCACGGGTCCCCGTCATCTCACTGCCCGGTACGTTAACGATTCGCTCCTGAGCGTGATACATCATCACCATGCCCTGATTAACTCGCTGTGAAACCACGGCGCGACAAGCGATAGCACCATTGGCATTGAATACTTCAATCCAATCGTTATCTTCGATACCCGCATCTTTGGCATCTATCTCACTCATCCAGATAATCGGACCACCACGTGAAAGGGTCAGCATCAATAGGTTATCTGAGTAAGTACTGTGAATACCCCACTTCTGATGTGGTGTGATCCAGTTAAGTACCACCTCTTTATTGCCGTTCGACTTAGTGCCTTTCACCATATCGATGGTTTTAGTGTTGATAGGTGGACGGTAAGAGACAAATTGCTCACCGAACGCCTGCATCCACTTGTGATCTTGATAGAACTGTTGGCGACCAGTAATGGTTCTCCACGGGATCTGCTCATGCACGTTGGTGTAACCCGCCGTGTAGCTCACATGCTCATCTTCCAGACCCGACCAGGTTGGCGACGAGATAATCTTACGTGGCTGTGCCTGTACATCACGGAAACGGATCTTCTCCTCCTGCTTAGGCTTAGCCAGGTGAGTATGGTCGATACCGGTAAACTCGCTGAGTGCATCCCAGGCTTTTACCGCTACCGCACCGTTAGTCTCAGGCGCCAGAGTCAGGATAACTTCGGCAGCATCGATAGCAGACTCGATAATCGGACGACCTTCACTAACACCTTCATCGGTATTGCGATGGTTCAGATCCCCAAGCAGCAAGATCTCATCATCGGTATTCCAGTTAATACCCTTACCGCCGTTACCCAGCTTGTCTAAAGCCGGACCAAACGAGGTAAACTTCTTATAGGTATTTGGATAGTCGCGCTCTACCACAACCATGTTTGGCGCTGTCAAACCAGGGATAAGGTCACACTCGCCCTTCTTCCAGTCTTTAACATCGAAGGGTTGAGCAAGCTCACCGGGAGTATCATGGAGCATAGGCACAGTGACTAAATCAGTCTCTTCACCTAAGTGACCCACACACACCTCAGAGAAGGCTTTTGCGATGCCTTTATAGATCTCGAAGTCTGACTTCGCTTCCCATGCAGGGTCCACAGCCGTCGATAACGGGTGGATGAACGGGTGCATATCTGATGTGTTCAAATCGTCTTTTTCATACCAACATGCAGTCGGCAAGATGATGTCAGAGAACATACAGGTGGATGACATACGGAAATCAAGCGTCGTAACAAGATCGAGTTTGCCGGTAGCGCCCTCATCGACCCACTCAACCTCTTCAGGCTTGAATCCGCCTCGCTTACCTAAATCTTCATTCATCACACCGTTCTTAGCGCCAAGCAGGTACTTGAGCATATATTCATGCCCTTTACCCGATGAGCCCAGCAGGTTAGAACGCCAGATAAACATGTTACGTGGGAAGTTTTCCGGAGAATCGGGGGCTTCACAGGCAAATTTAAGGTCGCCGGACTTAAGCTGCTTAACCGCAAACTCTTTTGGCTCCATGCCCGCTTCTTTAGCCTGTTTAGCCAGACGCAGTGGGTTCATGTTCAGCTGTGGCGCCGATGGCAACCACCCCATACGCTCGGCTTTGATGTTGTAATCAAGCATATGCTCTGAGAACTGAGACTTATCTGCCAATGGAGACAAGACTTCATGAATACTCACTTTCTCATGACGCCACTGCGAAGAGTGGTTGTAGAAGAAAGAGGTACCGTTCATCTGACGTGGCGGACGAGCCCAATCTAGGCCAAATGCTAATGGCTGCCAACCTGTCTGAGGACGCAGCTTTTCCTGGCCCACATAGTGAGACCAACCACCGCCTGACTGACCCACACAACCACACATCATTACCATGTTGATGAGGCCGCGATAGTTCATGTCCATGTGGTACCAGTGGTTCATTGCCGCGCCGACGATGATCATGGCCTTACCATGTGTCTTGTTTGCCGTATCGGCAAACTCACGTGCAACCTTGATCACCTTGTCACGGGAAACCCCGGTGATCTTCTCCTGCCACGCAGGTGTACCCGGAATATCCTGATCGTAGCTGTTGGCAACACCGCCGCCGCCTAATCCACGGTCAAGACCATAGTTCGCCATCATCAAGTCGTACACGGTCGCAACGGTAAGCTCTTCACCATTGGCCGCCATCACTTTTCTGCTCGGTACGTTTCTTACCTGAACATCATCGTGCTCACAAGAAACCCAATGCTTGTTGGTGTCGTCGGCAGCGAAATGCGGGAAGGCAACCGGAGATACGTCACCGCCAATTAATGACAGCTGTAGCTTAGTATCCTTGCCCTCTTTACCTTCACGCTCATTGATGTTCCACTTGCCCTTCTCACCCCAGCGATAACCGATAGAGCCGGTTGGAGAGACGAATTCATCAGAATTTTCATCGATACCAATCGTCTTCCATTCAGGGTTATTTTCCTGACCTAAATTATCGGCTAAATCAGAGGCGCGCAGGAAGCGGGTCGACTTAAGCGACTCATCATCATGCTTCTCCAGCACAACCAACATAGGGAAGTCGGTGTATTGGCGTACGTAACTAGTGAAATACTCACTCGGATTATCGAGGTGGAACTCTCTTAAGATAACGTGACCGAATGCCATGCCTAAAGCCGCATCAGAGCCCTGCTTAGGGTTGAGCCACTCATCGGTAAGTTTCGAAACTTCGGCGTAATCCGGTGTAATTGAAACCGTTTTGGCGCCCTTATAACGTACTTCGGTAAAGAAGTGTGCATCGGGTGTACGAGTCTGAGGTACGTTTGAGCCCCAGGCGATAATGTAGTTAGAGTTATACCAATCGGCAGACTCAGGCACATCGGTCTGCTCACCCCAAGTCATCGGAGACGATGGTGGCAAATCACAATACCAGTCGTAGAAACTCAGACAAACACCACCGATAAGAGACAGGTAGCGAGCACCGGCCGCATAAGAAACCATCGACATTGCCGGAATAGGAGAGAAACCGATAACACGGTCCGGTCCATAGGTTTTAGTGGTATAGACGTTCGCCGCGGCGATAATTTCGTTGACTTCATCCCAGCTTGAACGAACGAAGCCACCTAATCCACGCTTAGATTTATAGGATTGAGTCTTGGCCTTATCTTCTACAATAGAAGCCCATGCATCGACAGGGTTTTGATTAGCACGCGCCTGACGCCATAACTTAAGCAGTGGCTTACGCACTTTCGGATACTTAAGACGGTTGGCACTGTAGAGGTACCAAGAATAACTTGCGCCACGAGGACAACCGCGAGGCTCATGGTTTGGCAGGTCCGGACGAGTACGCGGGTAGTCAGTTTGCTGAGTTTCCCAGGTTACTAAGCCATTTTTTACATAGATTTTCCAAGAACACGAACCGGTACAGTTAACACCGTGGGTAGAACGCACCACTTTATCGTGTTGCCAGCGTTGACGATAACTGTTTTCCCATTCACGACTCTCATTGGTGGTATCACCATGGCCATCGCTAAACTCGCCAGTTTTCTTCTTTAAGAACTGTAAGCGATCAAGAAAATTACTCATCTTTTTACTCCATTGACCTATGACTGACGGCGACTTAGTTTCAGATATAAAACTAAACGTCAGTCACCAATTTTTATTATTTATAGAAGCTCATAACTAAGAGAGTCGTTCCAAGCTGACTCTCTTAACATAACAACCTGATAATTATGGGTTATGATGCTCAGCACCTGGGCGTAGATAGAACCACCAGTTGATGACGATACAAACTGCATAGAACACGGCGAAACCATAGAGTGCATTTTCAGGTGTCGTCAGTTTTATCTGCTCACCGAGTACCTTAGGAATAATGAATGCACCGTATGCTGCAACGGCTGATGTCCAACCCAATACCGGACCTGCCTGCTCTTTATCGAATACCATAGAGATGGTACGGAACGTCGAACCATTACCAATACCGGTCGCGGCAAACAAGATAAGGAACAAGACTAAGAAAGGTACGAAGAACTCTTGTGGTGTTGGTGAGGCGTAAGCCGCTTGCATAAAGTAAGCAACACCTATTGCACTGGCAACCATCACAACGGCACAGATCTGAGTCACCTTAGCGCCACCCATCTTGTCTGCAATCCAACCACCGACTGGGCGAATTAACGCGCCGATGAATGGGCCCATCCAGGCGTACATCAATGCACTGGGGCCGTTAGGGTTAGCTATATCATGATTCATGACACCATCGACCAACACATGCTGGTAACCGAAAATAACTTTAATTGAGAGACCAAAACCTGCAGCAAAACCGATGAACGAACCGAAGGTCATGGTGTAGATAACACTCATCACCCAAGTGTGTTTGTTATTGAAGATTTTGTACTGACGAGACAGGTTATCTTTGATTTGACCCGGGATAAGCTTAAGCAGGAATACGGTCAGCGCAATAACGATAGGAAGTACTATCCACTTACTGACACCGAAACCTGAACCACCCACTTTTTCAGGAAGCATCAACCACAGACCGAAGATTGAGGTCACAAAACCTATGGCAAGCATGCCAGAGATAATACCAAATGAACCCACAGGACTAGGTAGTTCCGGCGTAACGTGAGAGGCCTTAATGTTATTCATCCCAACCCAGCCAACTATCGCTAACGGAATTAAGAAGAGTAACCAGATATAGCCGGCGTTATGGATCCAGGCGTCACTGCCTGCAGGAATTTTACCAATCAAGGTACCTGACGTGTTAACCAGCTCCATCGGCTCACCGCCGAATAAACCGAATGTCATCGCAAGTGGCACCAGGATCTGCATGGTGGTCACACCGAAGTTACCCAGGCCTGCGTTAAGACCTAAGGCTAAACCTTGCTGTTTCTTAGGGAAGAAGAAGCTGATATTTGACATCGATGAGGCAAAGTTACCACCACCGAAGCCTGAAAGCAGAGCCAGTACCTGGAATACCCAAAGTGGCGTATTCTTATCTTGCAGTGCGATACCCGCCCCGATGGCCGGTATCATCAACAATGCCGTAGTGAAGACGATGGTATTTCGTCCGCCACACAGACGAATAAAGAAACTACTCGGGATACGTAGTGTCGCCCCGGTCAAACCCGCAACCGCCATTAGGGTGAATAGCTCAGACTTTGCAAATGGAAAGCCCAGATTCAACATTTGAATGGTGATGATGCCCCAGTATAGCCATACTGCGAAACCACATAACAAACTCGGGATAGAGATCCAAAGGTTGCGGTTGGCAACTTTTTTCCCTTCACTGTCCCAAAACTTGGGATCTTCTACATCCCATTTTTTGATATCAGACATTATTTTCTCCAACTGATCATAAGGTTATTCTCTATTTCGTGTCCTGATTGAATTAGAGGCGAAAACATTCTTAAATTTTTATTCTTTATTGAATGCGTTAATTTGTTAGTTGACATTCAAATATTGTTATTGCGACGATGAAGGTATCACCACGGCAAAAGTGCAAGTTGATCCAGATCATGTTTAAACATGCAAGTTTGAAGTTGCTCACGCAAAACTACTACTAAAGAACTAGATCAAACAATCATGTAGTACATTGAATTACTTAGATTTATGCTTGATTAGCCCTTTTTATTCTGGGGATATGAGTACTCGAAACTATTAAGTAGTAGTAACAAAAAATAAACAAATGACCATTGACGTAACACTTGATTAACGATGAAATTGGCGATATGAAAATAAAACAAAATCTTGGCGAGTCACTCTATATCGACGATCCGACGAGCAGTTCATCACTCGTGGCTACCGCAGGTCAATTTATGGCTATTATCATTACCTTAGGCCTGTTTAGCATGATCTCCTCTATCTTAGTGACCGAGAGTCTCAGTGGGGATGCGGAGCAGATAAACAGAGCCGGCGCGATGAGAATGCAGGCCATACGGGTCTCACGGGCTAATTTGATCGCCCAAGATGCCAGCCTGCCGATTCTGTCTCAAGAGATCCGGGTCTTTGAAAACAAACTGTCCCACCTGTTCTTTGGCGGAATAGCCAGTACCATAGATAATCCTGAGGTGATCGCCCAGCATCAGAAAATTGTGTCTGTGTGGGAGTCAATCAAGCAATCCCCCCAAACTACGTCTGTGGAAGAGTTCGATCGCTTCACTGTGAAAATAGACAAACTAGTCAGCCTGTTACAGATGGAGTCGGAGAAAAAATTGAGCCTGTTGCGCCTAATTCAGGGTATCACCCTCTTCTCTATTCTTATCGTCAGCGCATTCGTGCTGTTTAAGCTCAATCGATCGCTGATAACCCCGCTTAAACAACTGGTCAGGGTCGCCGCAGAAGCCGGTAAAGGCAACTTCAATATCAAGGTCGACCATATCGCCGACAATGAGTTAGGCCTGCTGTCTCGCACCATAGGCCATATGTCGAAACAACTTGAAAGTACCTATCAGGAATTTGAAGATCGGGTAGATAAAAAGACCCAGGAGCTCACCCAGAGCAACCAGTCACTCGAAGTCTTGTATCGCGCCGCAAGTAACTTATCTAACTATGAATATCATCAGATCGATCAGAAGATAATTCAGGAACTGGTACAGGTACTCGGTTTCGGCAAGGTCTCGATAGTGCTCTGCGAGAAGAGTGTCAATAATCTTGTTTTTTACAAGGCCAGAACCAACACCATAGATCATCAGCACATGGACGTTCACCAGTTTGTATTAGAAAAGCGTGGACGCTTTTTTGGCGATATCGTATGGCAGGTCCCCAAGCATGAGACCCCCGAGGAGTGGCAGAAACAGTTGTTGCAGGCCATGGCTGACATCGTCGCGACCGCTATCGAGCTGGAGCAGAAGAAAAACAGCGAAAACCGGTTACTTATTGCCGAGGAACGCGCCGTTATCGCCCGGGAGTTACATGATTCTCTGGCCCAGTCGCTGTCATTTCTTAAGGTTCAGATGAGCCTGCTGACCCGCAAGATGCAAAAAGGACTCCCCGAAGAGCAGGTCAATGAAACCATAAATGATATCAAGCAAGGTTTGAATAATGCCTACCTTCAGCTAAGAGAACTACTAACTACTTTCAGGCTTAAACTCGATGATCCCTCCCTGGAAAATGCCCTGCAGGGCACAGTCGCCGAGTTCGCCGAAAAGTGCCAACATGGCATTGAATTAAAATTTGAAATCCCGCAAAATTATCTGACAGCGAATCAGGAAATACACGTGCTGCAGATCATTCGGGAGAGTTTATCGAATGTGCATCGACATGCAGATGCAAGCTTAGCCGGCGTCAATCTGATCAAAGAGGATGACAAGATTAAGCTGGAAATATGGGATGACGGTAAGGGTCTGCCGACCAACCTTGAACAGCAGGGTCATTTTGGTTTAGGCATCATGAAAGAGCGCGCTAAGTCACTCAACTCTGTTTTGAACTTCAAGCCCAACTCACCGACCGGCACTAAGGTGTTGCTGGAGTTCATACATTAGCAAGATACATTAGCTTTATACATTAGTTGTACACTGGCTTTTACTTGAATCTATCGCTTTATAAGCTGCTTCTAAGCGCCTTATTATTAGAATAAAGAAGATAAAACATGACTACAGCACAAATATTACTGGTCGATGATCACCCCACCCTGCGTCAAGGCTTAGCCCAACTGATTTCACTGGAAGATAACCTGGACGTTGTCGCTCAGGCGGGCTCGGGGGATGAGGCAATCAGCCTCGCCATTAAGCATGCGCCGGATCTGATCTTGCTCGATCTCAACATGAAGGGCCTAAGTGGCATAGACACCTTAATCGCCCTTAAACGCGCCGAAGTGCAGAGTAAAATCGTCATCTTCACCGTATCAGACAGCGAAAGCGATGTGCTGCAGGCCATCAAGTTCAATACCGATGGTTACCTGTTAAAAGACTCAGAGCCTGAAGAGTTAATCGAGAAAATCAATCTAGCCATACAGGGGGAGTTTGTGATCAGTAACCCTCTGACCCAAATTCTGGCAAGGTCGTTAAGACCCAACAGCAAGAAAGTCTCCCTGCTTGAAAATCTCACTCAGCGTGAGCTGCAAAACCTCAAGCTTATCGCCGCAGGCAAGAGCAACAAGGATATCGCCAACAAGCTAGGCATCGCCGAGACCACGGTTAAAGTTCACGTGAAGAACCTGCTTAAGAAGCTGGGGCTCAAGAGCCGGGTTGAGGCGGCGGTATGGGCGGTGGAGCATAAGATTAGCCATTAAGTCTGAAGCCTTCGAATGTCTGCGGCCTTCGAATGAAAGCTGGTTGCATTTCTTCTCTGTTTTTTCGTATTGGCTAGTGTATTTGAAGGACGCTCCTTCATTGTTACCAAACGCCTGCCCAGCGGGTGCTGTATAGGGATATACAAATGTCGTGGTCACATGGATGTGAATGAACGACGTATGTGCAGCTGCATTTACACTGGGTAATTTACAAGATGGTCCCCTCTTCGATTAGGCTTTAATAGTTAGATACTACCTTCGGTATTCTTTATTGAGCTTTTGCAATCGGAAAATTGCAATTAATTAGGCTCAATCAAAGCTGGCGTTATTTTCACACCGTGACGAATATAACTTCGCCATCATTTTCATCATCCCTGCAAATGCTGGGATCAGTTCTCCGTGGGTTTATTAAAGATTATCCACTGGGCTGGTTGTTCCCGCATAATGTTGACCTAATACGTGAGTATATATCTGGGTAGTATTAAGATCATTATGCCCTAGTAACTCTTGTACGGTTCTGATGTCTGTTCCTGTCTGTAATAGGTGTGTAGCAAACGAATGCCTAAATGTATGACAGTTAACTTTTTTCATGATTTGAGTCGACCTAACAGCTTTTTGAAGCGCTTTTCTTATAGTGCTGTCATGGCGATGATGTCTGCAGGGAATTTTTGTCACTGGATGCTCACATATATTACTTGATGGAAACAAAAACATCCAAGCAGGTTGCCGAAAAGCATTTGGATATTTTTTTCCTAAAGAATATGGAAGTGATGGACCAAACCCATTTTTATTATCTTTATTCTGTAACTCAATCGCACTAGCTATGTAGCCAGCAAGCTTACTAGAACATGTTCGGCTTAGCAGTGTCTGCCTATCCTTATTTCCTTTCCCATCTCTGATAGTTATCGAGAGGTTATCTGTATTGATATCTTGTAGTCTTATCCTTAAACACTCATTGACCCTCATATCACTGCCGTAAAGCATTTCAATAACCAATTTTGCTGTTCCATCCATATGTGACAATATCAGAGCCACCTCTTTAGAGGATAATACGACAGGTAAACTGCGTTGCTTTGTTGCTAAGCTAAACCCTAAGTCCCCTAAATCAATTTTGAGATACTGCTGATATAGGAAGGCTAATGAATTTAACGCTACTTTTTGAGTATTAATAGCCACATTTTGGCTGTTCGCCAACCAGCTCAAAAACGCCTTAACATCCGCAGAAACTAATGTCTCAGGGTGGGCTTTGTTATGAAAAAGTATGTAACGCTTCATCCAATACAGATAGGCTTTCTCTGTTCTCTGACTGTATCCTCGTAGACGAATATCTTGTCTAACCGACTCTAAAAAAGGACTTGAAGTATTCATTTGCCGCACCCGCAATTAACTGTATATATATACAGTATTATCTAGATTTCTGAAAAATCAAGACTAACCATTAATATACATTCACGCTTTACTATTGAGCTAAACTAAAAAGAGGTGTAAATTCAGCAAGATGAAAGTGTGCGTGCTTGAACTCTTTAGATAACAGGACGGGCAAAGTGTGCGACAAAGTTTTCCCCGAATGTGTATTGGTTACGATTTACAACGATTCAAGGTAACAAGTTGTTTTCATTTGAATTTTACGAGAGAATGCTTTGCACACTTTTACAACAGGCATTGGCAAAGCGCGCATGCCCTATATTAAAATGTTAGGTGTTTATCGAGCATGGAAGTTATCGAGAGAGTTGAGATACTCGAAAATAATCAATTGATAGTGGTTTTGGCTAGTGGCGGAGATCCTAGTTACCAATATATTTATCGTGAAGCTGCTGAAGTAAATTGGGACAACAATTTAAAAGCATTTAAATCTCCACCACCTAGAGAGTGGAGCCATTCAGATTGGTTTCATCACATCATCAAAGTCGCAAAGAATTGCAGTATTAATTTAAGTTTAAATAATGAAACAACTTGGGTTAATATCCCAAACAATGTTAAAGAACAAATGCTTGTGTGTAAAAACACCTAACGAATAAGGATAGGCCGCGCGCAGCCGCGTCCTTATCCCGAGTGTTGAACAAGCCCGAGCTTGTTAGAAGTGATACCTTTATATAGTAAATATCGACGCAAGAACTTACGCAGGTGTTGGTGTGATGTAATAGGTTGCTATTTTTGTAAGTCACAGCGATCCCTTAGCATCGCTAGCTAATTAAGTAACGCTATAATATCAGTGTATTAACCACCCCTTTTCGTCCATCTTCGTCAATATCTCAAGTCTCAAATTCATGGCCTTTACCGCTTAAACAGCGGCGTTAGGCTGTGTTACTTAGTGGTGTTTTTAAGCTTGTCGGTCGTGCATGTATTCCGATAAATGACATAGGCTGATGGCAACATGGACAAGGTCGTATCGCTACAGCTCGTTTCACCTCAGGTACCATTTGAAATACCGCACCAGCGACAGCGAGCATAAGCTGTATCTGTTGCCTGAGCTTGCTGCAATTACCTCTCAACAGTCCATAATCTCTGACCCGCCGTAACCCTTTGGGTAATACGTGTTGCAGTACCAACCATAGAAACTTCACCGCAGGTAAAGTGCGTATTTCAGTGGTTTTGGTTTGGCTGTTTTGATACTCGAAGCTGACTTGTTCATCGGTCGCACCGATGATGCTTTTGTCAGGGAGTACGCCGCGATAGAGATAGCGGGATAGGTATTTAAGTGCTGGCAGCCCTTTGCCAATATGCTGGCAGTCAACAACCCACCTCTTAGGGATGGCTGAAGGTAGCTTGATGTTGAGCTTATCAGCTAGTCGCTCTAGCAACCGTGCTCGCCACACTGTGGCCAGATTAAAGTTGTTGAATAGGTATTTGCCTTTACTCTTGTGCCACTGTTTTCTGTCTTTATCGAAGCTGCCAGCTGGGATTATGAAATGAATATGCGGGTGTAGGTCACGCCGCCGATTGTGAGTATGTAGCACGCCCGTAAAACCAATTTCACCACCGAGTTGCTTCGAGTTTTTGGCAAATTCTTTTAGCACACTTGCAGCAACGGAGAACATAGCTTGATACATCACCTCAGGTTGATGTTTTGCAATGACTCGGAGCTCAAAAGGTAATGTAAAAGTCACCATGTAGTAATTAATGGGGAGTAGCTTAGCCTGCTATTTAGCAAGCCAGTCACTCGTGGTGTTGTGCAGGCATTGAGGACAACTGCGATGGCCGCAAGAGAGTGGGAAGTCAGCAGTATGTGTACAGCTCAGACACGCCCACCGACAGGTTCGCTCCGTATTGGTACGGCAGCTGAGCATAGCGTAAATAGCTTGCCGCATTGTCGTAGTAATTTGTTGCTCAAAAGCCTGGTTAAACTCATCAAGGTGGTCACGTAAAATATCGATGAACTTCATGAGCTACACTCCCACTTTAACACCAAACTGTCAGCGAGTTGGTTGATGGCCTCGACTGTATTCTTGCGAGTGATTTGAGTAAGCCGTGTATAACGTGCTGTGGTATTAAGGCTGTTGTGGCCGAGCAGGGTTTGAACTGAGCGCAGGTCTAGCCCTTGCTCCAGCAGGTGAGTGGCATAGCTGTGGCGTAGATTATGTGGGCTGATGGATTTATGAATGTTGCACTCAGTAATCACTCTTTTTAACGCCTTTTGAATGCCGCCTTTATCTATCAATGAATCAGGCTGGCTATCTTTACCAGGGAAAAGGATCTGAGGATGACGGTGGGTTTGCCAATAATATCGAAGTGCCAACAGGGTACGTTTAGGCAGAGGAACCAGTCTATCCTTGCCACCTTTGGCATTACGGACATGCACCTGCATCAACTGTGAATCGATATCTCCCACTTGCAATGAAATAGCTTCACCGAGACGCAAACCCATACTGTATAAGGTCAGAAAAAAGACCTGATATCGCAACTGACGGGTAAGGCTAATCACGATAGCCACTTCACAAGGCGTAAGAATATCGGGCAATCGCTTCACTTGTGGAGGCTTGACGATGTTGAGCCACTACCAGTTTTGGTTTAGCACGTGCCGATAGAAAAACTGGAGGCCGTTACGGTCGAGCTTAACGGTGCTCCATGAGTGTGATGCAATCAGTTGAGCAAAGTAGCGCTTCAAATCATCGGTGCTCAGGTTATCGGGGCAACAGTTAAAGTAAGCCGCAATACGTCGCACAGCTCGGCTATATGCATCGATGGTAGCGGGTCGCTTGTCTTGTAGTGTTAAGTTGGTAAGATGTTGTTCATAAAGAGAATCAAAGCGTTGCTGTTCAAATGTGTTCATGACAATACTCCTAGGTTAGCGCTCCAAATGGATCGCCTCTAGAAAGTATTTAGGATGGAAAAGCAAATAGGCTTGTTATCTCTTCTGCCGCAGAGCGGCTTCGTTCAACAAGCAATTAAAGCAGGACTTTTTACAGTTTGCTCGGTTCCGCTTCGCTACACAATTTTAGCAAACTAATAAAAAGCCCCTTAATGTGGGCGTTATGTGTCAGAAGGAATGCAATGACTCGAAGGTATTTAATATTAGCTGAAGCTAAGTCAGCCTTATCAAGAAACAAAGAAATTGAAATCTTTCTAGGAGGCTTTCAAGTTGGTTCTAAAAACGCAATAAGGTGGGCTTCGTTTAGTGCTTCAAATCAGGAAGTCGTTGGTAATGTTTGGGAGGCCCTCGATGAGGGCAGCGAAGACTATCTCGATATTTATAGTTTTAGCCCTGTCTCTGGAGAATGGGATGAACCTGTTAAAAGTGTTTGTGCTTCAAGCTTAGAGCAAGTGCTTGAGGAACTAAGAGTTTCAAACTCAAGAATAGTTAATTCTGGTATCGTTCAAGATGAATATGCATCATACCTATCATCAAACACATAACCAGTTGCTCAAACATCGTTCCGGCCACTGCTGCTGAGCAAGGCGTTAAATATCTATGAGTAATCTACCTAAAATGATTGAGTCTGTACTTTAAAAAATTGCTTCAGAGATGAAAATCAACAACCCTGGTTAAGCAAAATAATTCGGGTCAGAGTCTGTGGGATCCCCACGAATTTAATAGCATGCTTGTGGATCCCTGACTAAATCCAGTAGTGACTGTATCGCAGCTTGCCAATGCGCCTTTACTAACCTCAACTT
>NZ_RXNV01000030.1 GCF_003966265.1 Shewanella atlantica
CCACTATTTCAATTATTCATTATTGGAGCTTTAAAAGTCGCTGAACTCTTTGTTTCAACAGCTGCTAAGGACGGTTAATTAGTTAGCTGCTAAAGGCTCTACCTGCATCCAATCGACCTGAACCCCGGCTTGGTCGAACATATCCTGACTGACTTTAATCTTATCTCCCCAGCGCGACAGGAAATCCTGGCTGGGTTGCGGGCTATGTACGGCGCGTAAACCCGTTTGGATTATCTTGGCGGCGCAGTTAGGGCAGGGGAAGTGGGTCACCCAGATCTCACAGCTACTCAGATCACGTTTGGCATGGAGAATAGCATTCTCTTCTGCATGGAGAGTTTTCAGCAGCTTCATCTCTCGGTTGTCGGTTTCGGCACTGTCGGAGATCCCATGGGGGTAGCCGTTGAAACCTAGTGAGACAATGCGGTTATTTTCGGTGATCACCGCACCAACTTGAGTGGAGGGGTCTTTACTCCAGGATGCAACGAGTTCGGCCATCTGTAAAAAACGTATCGCCCATTTTGTCATCATCTAACTGAAACTCCTAAATCTATACTATTGAATAAACCGCTCAAACCAAGTGTTATTCTCTATGGAGAACAATGATAAATCAACAGATAACCAATCAATAAGGAATAAGTTGGGTCAGGCATAAGTTGGGTCTGAGTCTGCCTCACTTATTCTTTCGGGCATTTCTTTGATGTAACCCATCTATCCTATTCTCACTTGGGTTTATGATTCTTGTCTATTTCGCAGAAAAGAAGTCGCATACAGATGACAAATATTAATCAACAAAGGCTGGTTGAACACTTTATCTCGCTGGTGAAAATTGACAGCGAATCAGGCAATGAAAAAGCGGTTGCAGAAACCTTAGTAGAGCAACTCGGTCAACTGGGCTTTGAGGTGACTCAGCTTAGCGTTCCGGGCACCATTTCAAATGGGTTTAATATCTACGGCAAGCTACAGGGCTCGCTTGAAGGCAGCATTATTTTCAGCAGCCACATGGACACTGTGACACCGGGTAATGGTATTGAGCCCATCATTGAAGATGGTGTTATCAGCGCTAAAGGCGACACCATTTTAGGGGGCGATGATAAATCTGGTATTGCTGCGGTCATGGAAGCGGTTCGCAACATTCAAGAAAGCGGCGAAGCACATAAAACCATTGAAGTTGCGTTTACCGTTTATGAAGAGCGTGGCATGCATGGCTCTAAGAACTTCGATATGAGCAAGATTGAGTCTGACCAGGCTATCGTGCTCGATTCCGGTGGCCCGATTGGCACGATTATCACTACCGCTCCGGGTCAACAAAGCCTGAAAGTTACCATCAAAGGCAAGCCTGCTCATGCGGGGCTGGAGCCTGAAGCGGGCATTAATGCCCTGACGGTCGCGGCCGACGCAATCAGCAAGATGCAGCTGAGTCGAATCGATGATGAAACCACCGCCAATATTGGTGTCGTGCAAGGTGGTCAGGCGACCAACATCGTCATGCCTGAGCTGCACATTGAAGCGGAAGCCCGCTCACTCAATGATGATAAGCTGGCCAAGCAAGTCGATCACATGGTATCGACGTTTGAAGCGGCGGCGCAAAAGCATGGCGCAGGTATCGAGATAGCCTCGAGTCGTTCTTACAATGCGTACCATATCTCTGACGATGACGCGCACGTCGTTGCAATTAAAGCCGCTTTTGAAGCCATAGGTATTGAAGCTTTCACTAAGCCTACCGGTGGAGGCTCAGATGCCAACATCTTTAATGAGAAAGGTCTGAAGACGGTTAACTTGTCGACGGGGATGTCGAAAGTGCACACCACAGATGAGTTCATAGCTGTCGCCGATCTGGTAGCAATCACAGAGTTTATCCGCTCTTACCTGACGCGTTGATAAAAGGCTACCTGACGCGTTCATAAAAGTGGAGTGTTTTCACTTGTGAACTATGGGGCTGCTGTCGGTCGGTGCCGATAGTGGTCTTTGGAGTGTCGGTCTTTGCTCTATCTGAGTCGAGATAAGTGGGGGCGCGGATAAATGACGAGCTATTGCCTGGCGATTGTCTAAAGAGCTGGGGAAAGGGCACTCACATTTATTACTGCCGCGCTTGAGCATAAGGCTTGTATTGCCTACAATGGCGCGATTATTTATACCATCTCTCACTATAGGCCAGACCATGACCGATACTACATCGCAACCAGCATTACCCGATCGTCTTTCCGTTAATCCACGTAGTCCACATCATGTGGCTGAAATTTTCGAGCACGAGATCGGTATTAAGGTCAACGGCAAAGAGCGTTTTGATGTTGAGGAATATTGCATCAGTGAAGGTTGGGTAAAAGTCCCGACTCACAAGGCGTTAGACCGTCGTGGTCAACCGCTAATGATGACGATAAAAGGAACGGTTGAAGCGTTTTATAAATAAAACGTTTTTAATGTAGGAGCGGCTTTAGCCGCGAAGTGATTAAAACGAACCCCTTGCGGTTCGTTTTTTTATAGGCTGAGTTTGAGGGTTATATTGCTGTCATTCCGGCGATGCCTTTCGCCGGAATATATCATTTTTACAGCTTACAGCTCGCCACTTAGAGCTTATAACTTACAGCTCACCACTTAGAGCTTATAACTTACAGCTCGCCACTTAGAGCTTATAACTTACAGCTTATGACTTCTTTTAAGGCTGTAGCCACAGGGCATGCAACGCGGCTCTGGAGGCGACCACTTCCCCCTGCATCATCACATTATCCGCATTAACGTATTGATTGACTCCATCCTGAACATCCTGCTGGTAAAGCACCACGTTATTGAGTACTGATGCCACTTTTAGTCCGCGTAGCCTTCCCACAGTTAACAGGGCGGAGGTTTCCATATCTGCGCCAAGCACGCCTTTTTGGCTCCAGAGCTGACAGATAGTATCCTCATCATCGCGGTAAAAACTATCATGGGAGCGCACCAGACCCACGTGAGTCGGGTAATTATTTTCAACCAGATATGCCTCGATACCTGAGAGCAGGTGGCGGTCGGCGCAAGCAGGAAACTCACTGGCCACATAAGCCTTAGAGCCTCCCTCATCGCGCACAGCTGCTTCGGCAACAATCAATTCGCCCAGGGCAATATCGTGCTGCAGCGCCCCGGCTGAACCGACCCGCACTATATATTTGGCACCACAAAGGTTTAGTTCTTCCAAGGCTATGATGGCCGATGGTGCACCTACACCTGTGCTGCATAGGGTGATCTTCTTGCCCTGATACAGGCCATTCATCAGTCGAAACTCGCGGTTATCGGCTATCAGTTCAACTTGCTCCAGCAGGGCTGAGATACGATTAACACGATCCGGTTCACCACATACGATGACATGGTCTGCTACCTGCTCTGGACTTACCGCTATATGGGGTTGTTTGCTCATCATTTGCCTCTTAATGACAATCCCCGTCATGAGCCGACTGCAGCCTTAGTGTTGGCTTTGGTCATTGCTAATAAAGTCGGGTATGTCTGGTTCTGTCTGGCCGGGTTTTGTGCAGGGGCTCTCTACAGGGAGTCTCCACAGGAAAAATCGGCAGCATTGGTATGGCTGATATCATACCAAGTCAGTATTTAGATACTTAGATCCTGTCGCCATTATTCAATTAAATAAGACCACCCAAAAGCATGGCCATAATAGTGTCCCAGTGGGCCAGCTCATTTTGGTTTATAAAGCGTTGCTAAGCCCTGTTACAGATAATTCCATTTACAGCATCGGTGTAGCTTCTGACCTATAAGGATATTGTAAATGTCGGAGCTTGCGGCGCTGGGTAGAGTTGTTGGGCTTAAGGCATGCTAACTCTATAATTTCGTGCCACCTTTTCGTTTTTATCATCGTTAGTAGCTAGTCGGCTAGGACCTCTTTGCCGGTTCACTCTTCTTTGTTGCTTGTTGATGTTCTTATTCATTTAGTTTTAGTGAAAAATTAAGGTTGAGTTAAGAAAAGTGCTGTAGGTAGCCCAGGTTTATCTATAGCTAGCACTTATTTTTTGCTATTTATTTGGATCTGGTCGTTGTTTTTATGGTGATTTGTGAAGTCTATCTGCATTGATTTTTGATAAGTTAATTTAATATTTTAAGTTTCATAAGAAAAGATTTTTGCCTTTCGTAAGATCTTGTTATTAATCGTCTTTATATTTATTGCGCTAGTTTTGTTTTTTTATAATCTTATATGGCCTTCAATCTGGGTCGCGATATATCGCTATATGTGCGATATATCGTTTAATTGGGTGTAACCTTTACTTAATTAATGAATTTAGCGTACCTATAAGGAGATAGTTAATTCAGGGTTAAAGTTTGATCGGTAACATGTTTATTAAATTTGCTTAGGGGTTTATCACATTGTTACTTTAATTCTATGTTCAGTTGTTTTTGCTGTGATATTAATTGTTTCAAGTTCGTTGAACGGTTAAATATTGAGGTTAATATGATTTAATTGTTGATGAGCTGGTTTTTAATAAAAATTAAAAATGTCGATGAGGAATGAACATGAAAATTAAAAAGCTGGCAATTGCTGTCATGCTATCAACCGTATTTACTGGTTATAGTATGGCAACAGAAGTCGATTTATATAAAAGTGAAAATTGGAAAAAACAGTTCCCTGAACAATATACTACTTGGGCTGAAACAGAGCTGACCACCCCTGAATCGGGTAAGTTGGATGACTTCTTAGCTTCTAATCCGAACCTTGTCAGCGCATGGGCCGGCTACGGATTTGCAAAGGATTATAATCGTGCCAGAGGTCATCAATTTGCGATGACTGATATAATAAAAACGCTGCGTACAGGGCATCCTGTTGTCGGCCATGATGGTAAAGTCGTTGGCGAGGCAATGCCTGCTAACTGCTGGTCTTGTAAGACACCCGATATTGCTCGCATGTATGACAAGGTGGGGGAAGCTAATTTCTCTGACAATAGCTGGTCAACCTGGGGCCACGAAATGTCTAATTCAATCGGTTGCGCCGATTGTCATGAGTTAGGCAGTGATGAAATGAGAATTAGTCGTCCCTATGCAGCTCGCGCAATGAAATCGATTGGCAGAGACTTTGCTGATCAAAAACAGACTATGCAAGCCAGCCAGACTTGTGCTCAATGTCATATTGAATACTACTTCGAAGGTTCCGACAGTAAGAAAGTTCGCTATCCTTGGGATCATTGGGTGCCGGGTGTGAAAACTGATTATAAAGAGGTCGTCAGCTACACCGGCACTGATGGTCTCTATGAAGGTTTCGCGGCTGAAGCCAAGCTTGCGTACTATGATGTGCGTAACTTCAAAGACTGGACCAATGCCATTTCGGGCGTACCATCACTCAAAGCGCAACATCCTGAATATGAAAACATGTCAGATCGAACTGAACATGCAATGGATAATCACTTAGAGTTTGGTTGTACGACTTGTCATATGCCTAAAGCGACCAATAAAGCCGGGGCTAAGTACTCAAATCATAAAGTGACGTTTGACGCTGAACAACTGCCTGAAAGCTGTTTAAGTTGTCATGAGGGCGCTGATTTCGAAGAGATGTTCGATGAGCGTAAAGCTGAAATCAAAAAGCTGCGTTTTGCTGCCAATGGCACAGATCCCCGCTTAACTGAAGCTCACTTCAAAGCACAGGCAATTTGGTCTGCGAATGGGATTAAAGGTCTTGAAGCAGGTAAGAGCATTGGTGAAGCAAAGGGTAACTACGAAGCGGCATTAAAAGCAGGTACTCCGTTAGCGGCAGAAATGGATAGTTTATTAACTAAAATCAGACATGGACAGTGGTTCTGGGACAGTGCAACGGCGTCTCATGGTATCCATGCTCACAATCCTACAGAAGCTGTACGTCTGTTGGAAAAGTCGAATGGAATTTTAGATGAAGCGATTGCTGAAGCCGATCTGTTATTAACTAAGTATGCGCCTGATTATGTTTATGATGGCAGCAAATACGATACTAAAGCTAAGGTTCAACCTTTAGCCGGTCTTAATTTTGAAGCGATGAAAACCTCGAAGGAAGCATTTATAGAGAAGCGCGTTGAAAAAGAATGGCCCGTTGATTTGAAATAAATAGCATCTCCACTATTACCTCTCAAATCCTTTGCCAGTCGATGTAAGTCGACTGGCTTTTTTTTGTTATCCAGCTTTCAAATTAAATAACACTGTCACCGTTTGTTATTTGTTATTTTCTTTGTGAAAGTGAAAGTGAAAGAAAAAGTCGATTAGATTTTATTATTCTCATCAGCCTAGCCAGTTTAACCGGCTTTTATGCTGGTTCGGTAAATACCACTAATAATGAAATTAACGCAGCCAATCATTTTTAAACATCCTATTGTTAATCTTTTTGAAAATACGTCCTTTATCATTGTGCAGCTAAATTGTATGAGCCTCACAGTGAGGAGGAGGTCTGTATATGGAGATACCTATCTTTGAGGGCCATGGATGGCAAACGAAGGGGGGAGCTGTAAAGGAGGGATTTATCCTTACATTTAGTTTTTTTGCATATCGATTTTAAGCATTAAATCATATTCGAAGGGTATTATGTAGCTTCAGCTAAAAGTGTGCTCTATAGCAGTATTCTCGTCATAATTTACCGCTACCATTGGCACCAAGCTACAAATGGTTAACTTTTCACAAGGAGTATTTATGGCCCTTAGGCATCAGCAAAAAGTGTACCTACCCAAGGACGTTCGAAGTAATCAATATATCACCGCAGAAATCATAGTAACGGATGAGTTGCTGGCCCATTATCCCGATTATAAAACCTGTTATCATACGCTTAGCCGCACCATTTTCAGCCTTGCGGAGCAGGAAGAGTTATATAACATTCATGTGATCACTAACGATAAATTACCCGTAGTGCGCTTTCACACCGAAGCCTACTGCTTCCCGACCGCTGAACAGATCATATTTTTCTATAATCCTGAGTATCATGAAGCGCAAACTCTCCATAGTCAGGATGATTACCGGGCACGAAAAATCAGGATTGTATTGTTAGCGACAGGTGAAGAGATCCGCAGTAACTCGGCTAATTTTCATATAAAGGTTCAGTCTTTCCTTGCCAAGCTGGCGCCTCAATTGCCGGAAAAAGATCTGAGAATTAAAATTCGCGATCATCAACATCTCTCTTATGACCTGTTCGCCAAATCTAAAGGCAACAAAGAGAGCTATGGATATAAGCTGCGCTCAATCAGCGACAGATATAGAGCAAGACAGTGTCCGCTTCCCGAAGGACACGGTTCATTATGCTATGTCACGGTAAAGCTCCCTCTGAGCCGTAAGCTCAAACAAGCTTTACTGCCGACACATACCGATGACTTTACGCCGCTGTATAAGAAGCTGGAAGATACATTTATCCAGGCCGCAGCAGGCAACAAACTTAACCGAATCGCTATGGTGGCTAATGGGCTGACACCACTGGTCCGTAACAGTAAGTTCGATCAGGTCGATGGTACCGACGAGGTGCAGATGCTCGGCTTCGATCCTAATATCGAAGAGCAGCAATATATTCGTCATTGGGACGGTAAACGCCTGGTCGAAACGGTGAACTTTACTATCGCCGCAGGCGTAAACGACTCCAAAGATGGCGGCCTTAGCCGTTATCTGAATCGGGTTGAAGATGCCTTAAAGAGCCTTACGTCTGAATTAGCGTTAGACAGATCACGCGAAGAGCTGATTGTGCGGTTCCATCAACACATTAGTTATCAAAAACCTGCATAGTTTATCAGCTAAATAGCCGTCATCATCGTGGCTTGAGCCTTGTCTATCCTTAAACATCGATTTGGATGTTTGAGGAGGCAGGGCCTAAGGCTCTGTGTAAGCGGACTTAACTGCAAAAATTGAGCGTTCACTCCTCCTTAAGTTCCTGGATTCTACCTTTGCCTTTTTGATCTCAGTTAGCTTGTAATTGCGCCGAATTATCTATTATATTAGTTAAATGTTATGCAAATGATGGAGGGGCTACCGTGACAGATGACAAGCTGATCTTGCTGCTGAAGTGCTGTATCACTGTCGGCCTTGCCCTGATCTCTCTGGGCATCTATTTTCACAACTTTAGCGACACGGTTGAAGCTATGGGCGTAAAAGGAATCATCATTAGTGCAATGTGCGTGGCCTTCGGCATGGCGCTGTCTCTGCCTACCAAGATGTACCTGACTTTTATTCTGGTTAAGCGGGAAGCTGAAAAGGAAGTGCCAGAGAGAGAATAGATGGGGTCTGAGATAGCCCCATTTTTTAAACGAAGTAATGAAAGATAGGCCAGTTATCTGACCTATCGTATTTTCAAGCTTAAGCGTTATAACAAAGCAGGTATGCCCGGTAATTGACCTACCAGTGCTAACGAACCTACACAAATGACCAGAGCGGCCACTGGAATGATAAGTTTGTCAGTACGTGACAGAGAATCTGCACGCTCTTTGTTGCCTATTAATCCGAGGTTATCGAGTACCATAGTCAGTGCCCAGCCAAAGACAGGGTTGACCAAGGCGCAAGCGAACATACAGATACCGGCGCTTTGAGCGTTACTCGAACTCTTCACCATCTGCATTCCGGCTTCAAGCAGCGGTAGGAATACACCCACTAAAAGAGCTACGCGCAGAACTGGCTCCCACATCGCGAGATCCATCGGGAAGCCCAATACGGCAGTCAGTACACAGAGTAGACCTGTCAGTAACGCACCACCTGGAATGGGGCGTTTAGCGATTGCCGCCGGGATCATGTAGGTACCCCAAGACGAGGCCAGGTTACCGCCACCTAAGCCTGCACCGACTATTTGACGGATAGAACAGACGGCCATGGTGTCGTCTACATTCATCAATGTGCCTTTGGCACTTTTCGGGTAATTTAATTCCTGAAATACGCGGTGACCCAGAAAATCCGGTGACCACATCGCCACAGCCAGAATAGCGAAAGGAATAACTGCAATATAGTGTTCAAGTTGCGGCCATCCTAATTGCCAACCGGTAGTTTCACCCCACCAGTAAAACGGATTCATATTAGGTAAACCCGGTTCGGTAACAAATTCGAACGGTACGCCCATTGCGAATGCAACGACACCGGCAATCAGTGAACACAGTGGAATAGCCAACCAACGTTTTTCAATTTTGGCCAGGTAGGCATAAATAATAATGGAGGTAAGAATGACGACGAATGGAACCGCATCTTGCGCTGAGTTTATCGCCCAGGACTCAAATTTGTTTAATTGTCCGATAAGTCCTACAGCACCAAGGTATATTAACAATCCACCTCGTACTCCTTCGCCGGTTAAGTTTACCAGCCGGGACCCGCCCTTGGTCGCACTTAAGATTAAGCCAAATATACCCACCATTATCCCAAGCGCAAGAGGATGTCCGCCAGCTGCTGCGATTAATGGAATCAGGGGGATCATTGGGCCGTGGGTGCCCGCCAAGTTGGTCAGCGGGTTTAGGATTGCTGAGAAGAAAACAACAAAGATGACACCGGCAATCAATAGTTCAAAGCGGGTGTTTTCAGCGACAAACTCTTGTGACAGGCCAAACTGTGTTGCAAATGCAGCAACCATAGCGGCTACCATCACGACTTTACCGATTGTTGCAGCAAGCGCTGGTACCCAATCCTCTATTTCGATACCGAAATCACGAAACGGTAAATTAACCCGCCAGCGTCTTAGATCCATAATTGATAGTTCATGTTCAAGATAGGCGCTCCTCGATTCAAACTCGCTTGCCTTTCGGCGGCGCTGTTTATAGGTCGCTTGTTCTATACTCATATCTGCTCCAATTGATCAATAACACCAGCTGAAAACACTTTCTGTTAATGAAAGTAACTTATGTTAATGAAAGAAGTTTACATTAATGAAAGTTCTATTAACGAAGTTTAAGCATAGTCTGAACAATTTCAATAACAATTAGCGATGTTTAATATACAGGTTGGACATTTTTCGATCTTGTGATCTCTAGCGTCTTTAGCTTGTGCGGAGTGTGATCTCTGTCGCTTTTTTAGATCTTCATTAGAGTCAACGGGTTATGAGCTATTAGAGGTTTGTCGCACTTAATGGTCACTATTTGTGTCAGAAATGTAACGAATACCAAGTTCCAGGGGAAAGCGGATAAATGGAGGAGTATATGA
>NZ_RXNV01000031.1 GCF_003966265.1 Shewanella atlantica
ACGATCCGGTTCTGACCGTTGACATGACCGGCGGCGTCACTGAAGATGCCACCGACCCAAGCCTCACTGACAGCGGCGCACTCAGCTTCACCGATGTCGATGTCAACAACACCCACGGCGTCACCGAAGTCTACAACAACGATATCAGCTGGAGTGGCGGCACCCTGAGCGATGAACTCAGCGCCCCTGAAATCCAAGCGCTCATCGATGGCTTCTCGGTCGACAACGACAGCTGGGATTACAGTATCCTCAATGCTTTAATACAGTTTCTAGCAGAAGGAGAAACCATTACTTTTAGCTTCGACGTCACCGTGACGGATAATGACGGCGGTACTGATACTAAGACTGTATCGCTTATCATCAACGGAGATAATGATCTTGTGATGGGGGAATTTTCTAAAGAAGTTTGGGTTCCTGCATCTAGTGATGAAATACTCATACCCTATGAAGATGGTTACCCGCTAAATATCGCAGCACCTACTGACACTGATGTCAATGATGTATTGACTATCACTGTAACTGGAATTCCAGAATTTGGCCAAGTTGGTTATTATGATGAATTCGACGTATTCCATGCTCTAACTGAAACGATGATTATAACCTCTGAGCAGTTAAACAGTTTATTTTATGTTCCCAATGGTGACGGTCTAACTTATGACATGGCATTCACTTTAGATATTCAGTCTGGCAATGAAGTCGTTAATGCCGAATATATTATTCACACAGTTCCACCTACTAGCTTACCAGGTCAAACAATTCAAATTGGTGATGGTTCCTCACCTCTTACCTCTGGTAATGATCAGGAAGCTCAACTTGTACTGAACAACGAATTTGCGAGTAACATACTCTCAGATCCATTGAAGGGAACATTGGATCTCTTTACTGATTTCCAGAAAAACCCAATTGATATACCAATACCAGCAGGAGAGATTGAAGGCACACCAACAGGTGATAAACGGGAAGCAGAAGTCACAGTCAGTCTAACTATTAATGGTGTCCTGTTCATTGTTCTAGCAGCAGGAGATGTTAATCAAGACTGGTTCTACGACAGTGACTCTGGTTTGATGAAAGCTAGTTTTATCTTTGCAGAAATCTACCAAGATGGACATATAGGTGATGCTAGTTTTAGCTTGGCCAATTATATTTCTAGTGGTGCCTACACCCCAGCTGCTGGTGATATTTGGGATATCACATATTTAGATAATGATGGTGGCTCATGGCAAGCCAGATTCTTGCAAGCCAACTTCGTGTTCGATAATGCCGGAGACTCTAGTATCACTGTTGTGGGCACAGATAATGTCGACAATTTGATATTTGGTGGTACATCAAATGATAGCCTAACAGGTGCAAACCAAGATGATCGCATCTTCGGCAGGGAGGGGAATGACACCATTAATGGTATGGCCGGAGACGATGAGCTGGCTGGAGGTTCTGGCGACGACATCATAGATGGTGGTATAGGTAATGACTTCCTAATAGGGGGCCCAGGTAGTGATAGCTTAAATGGCGGTATCGACACAGATGAAGATACTTTTGTATGGGATTTAGGTTCTGATGACGGCAGTATAGACACAGTATATAACTTTGATTCAGCTTACGATATTTTGAATCTAGCGGACATTTTGGATGGCGAAGATGACACGGCCATTAGTTTAGATGCTTATCTAGACTTCAATTTTGTAGGAGGAAATACTGAGATATCAGTTGATTCTGATGGCCTAGGAGCAGGGGGGATTACTCTTACCATAGTTATTAACGGAGAAGATTTAACCGATACTAACAATTTAACAGATATTCAAATCATTAATAACCTACTCGACGATACGGCATTGATTGTTGACACTATCCCATAACATCCCCCCTAAAAAGCCATTGACAGAGCCGCTACATTTAGCGGCTTTGTCTATACAACAGACCTAGACATCCTTTATTACTTTGATGACTTTAAAATCCAAGCCACGATGTTCTGACAAGTCTTATATAATGGTTAATATTAAAACAGGCTCTTTGGAAGGCTTCCTCGGCAATACAGAAATATCCCTAGATAATAATGGTTCAGCTGCAGGAGGGGAGACACTCACAATCACATTAGAGGGAGTAGATCTATTTACTGAATATGGAGTCACTATTGATGGAGATTATGATAACGCTGATTACGCTGATTACGCTGTCATCATTGCAGGCTTAATCGATGACGACGCACTGATAATTGACGTTCCATAATCAGCTAACAGGATAAAGGTGCTCCTCTTTACACTAAAAATGAAGAAAAGTGCACTCAACCGAGCTAAGCAATTGTAACAAAGCCACTATATTTAGTGGCTTTGTCGTATCTAAAACACGAACTTTATCAAAAGCTAATACAAAAGTGGTATTTCACGGCCCCAAACTGTCAAAAAATTGACCAGCACAGATACATACGTTAAGATTTCTGGTCGTATGTTTGTATTGCTGCCTCTTTTGGATGTGAAGTTTTTATCAGGGCTGCACGGTTAATGTTTACTCGATTGGAGTTATGAATGAAATCTTTAGTTACTGCACAACACGGACAGGTTTTGCTTGCTAATGGAAATGTCACGATAGAAATTGCTAATGGCAAGCAAAATATTGCTCCAGGTGAACAGCTACCAAAAGGCTCTACTCTTTACATTGAGGATGGCGCAGAGGTTGAAATCGCTTTTGAAGATGGCACAACATACTCCAACCTATCATCTGCGGCCCAAGATTCTGAAGCGGCGATGGCTGATAGCGATTTTAGTGCTTTAGACGAGATTCAAGCACTGCAAGATCTCATCGCTTCAGGCGAAGATCCCACCGCAGGCCTACCCGATACAGCAGCTGGCGCAGGAACTGCCGGTAATCAAGGCGGTACAAATTTTGTTTCTTTAACTCGAAGTGGCGACGAAACGATAGCTTCATCAGGTTTTGCTACTGAAGGTAGTGCTCAAAGTGAATTTTCTGCTGCCAGCAACCTCAACGAAAGCGTAGTAGATAATCCCTCAGAGTTAATCAATGACGTCACTACTATCGATGAAGACGGCGTTGCAACGGGTAATGTCTTAGGTAATGACTCAGATGTAGATAACGTTCTTACTGTTACCAGCTTTGAAGTCGATGGCAACACTTATACGGCTGGCACTGAGGTCACGCTTGAAGGCGGAACTTTAGTCATCAATGAAGACGGTAGTTACACCTTCACACCTAATGAAAACTGGAATGGCTCAGTTCCCGTTATCACCTACACCACTAATACTGGTTCTACCGCTACTTTGACCATAGTGGTAAACGCTGTCGATGACCCAAGCATTGTCGTTAACGATAACAACACAATCGATGAAGGTAGTGTCGCAACAGGCAATGTCTTAGATAATGACTCAGATATAGATAGCGACCTCACGGTAGCCAGCTTCGAAGTTAATGGCACCAGCTATACAGCAGGCACCACTGTTGAACTAGAAGGCGGTTCATTAGTCATTAATGAAGATGGCTCTTATACCTTTACGCCAAATGACAACTGGAACGGTTCTGTCCCGGTTATTACCTACACGACGAGTACGGGTTCTACCGCGACGCTGACTTTAGAAGTCACGCCAGTAGACGATCCAAGCGTGCTTGCTAACGACAGCAATACTATCGATGAAGACAGTGTCGCCACAGGCAACGTATTAGATAACGACTCTGATATCGACAGTGACCTCACTGTTGCCAGTTTCGAAGTTAACGGCGAAAGCTATACAGCCGGCACCACTGTCGAACTAGAAGGCGGAACGCTAGTCCTCAATGAAGATGGTTCTTACACCTTCACGCCAAATGACAACTGGAACGGCTCTGTCCCGGTCATTACCTACACGACGAGTACGGGTTCTTCAGCGACGCTGACTTTAGAAGTCACGCCAGTAGACGATCCAAGCGTGCTGGCTAATGACAGCAATACCGTTGCAGAAAACAGTGTCGCCACAGGCAACGTATTAGATAACGACTCTGATATCGACAGTGACCTCACTGTTGCCAGTTTCGAAGTTAACGGCGAAAGCTATACAGCCGGCACCACTGTCGAACTAGAAGGCGGTTCATTAGTCATTAATGAAGATGGTTCTTACACCTTTACGCCAAATGACAACTGGAACGGCTCAGTCCCGGTTATTACCTACACCACTAATACGGGTTCTACAGCGACACTGACGCTTGAAGTCACGCCAGTAGATGATCCAAGCGTGCTGGCTAATGACAGCAACACTATCGATGAAGACAGTGTCGCCACAGGCAACGTATTAGATAACGATTCTGATATCGACAATGATCTCACTGTTGCCAGTTTTGAAGTTAATGGCACCAGCTATACAGCAGGCACAGAGGTCACCCTTGAAGGCGGCTCATTAGTGATTAATGAAGATGGCTCTTACGTCTTCACCCCTAATGATAACTGGAACGGCACCGTTCCTGTGATCACCTACACCACCAACACAGGTTCTACAGCAACGCTGACTTTAGAGGTCACTCCTTTAGATGACCCAAGCGTGCTGGCTAATGACAGCAATACCGTTGCAGAAAACAGTGTCGCCACAGGCAACGTCTTAGATAACGATTCAGATATAGACAATGATCTCACTGTTGCCAGTTTCGAAGTTAACGGCGAAAGCTACACAGCCGGCACCACTGTTGAACTAGAAGGCGGTTCATTAGTCATTAATGAAGATGGATCTTATACCTTTACGCCAAATGACAACTGGAACGGCACCGTTCCCGTCATTACTTACACCACCAATACGGGTTCTACCGCGACGCTGACTTTAGAAGTCACGCCAGTAGATGATCCAAGCGTACTTGCTAACGACAGCAATACGATCGATGAAGACAGTGTCGCCACAGGCAACGTGTTAGATAATGACTCCGATATCGACAGTGATCTCACTGTTGCCAGCTTCGAAGTTAACGGCGAAAGCTATACCGCAGGCAGCACTGTCGAACTCGAAGGTGGCTCATTAGTCATTAATGAAGATGGATCTTACGTCTTCACACCTAATGACAACTGGAACGGCACCGTTCCTGTGATCACCTACACCACCAGTACAGGTTCTAACGCGACGCTGACTATAGAGGTCACGCCAGTAGATGAAGCCCCTGAATTCCGCTCCGGGACCGATGTGGCCGGTGACGCCGCTAACACCGATACCTATGACTTTGGTGAGCTGGCAGAGGCTGCCACTGCTGGCACCGTCGTCGGAACGGTTAT
>NZ_RXNV01000032.1 GCF_003966265.1 Shewanella atlantica
CGCGCTCACGCTCTTCTGGAGCGTTATCGATTTGTGCGAAGTCTTTAACTTCACCACCGTAAGTCTTAGTCAATACTGCAGAGATTGCAGCAGTTAGAGTAGTTTTACCATGGTCAACGTGACCGATGGTACCCACGTTTACGTGTGGTTTATTACGTTCAAATTTTTCTTTAGCCATGGTATTGCCCCAATCAGATATCTTGGTGATGAAACCGACATATAACAAAAAATTCGATGCATAAATGTCATCGAATCAATTTAGTTTTTTATAGGATATTTGAAGAAGGCTGGCGCTGATGGCAGTGACTTAAAACCTCACCCTCGTAAGGGTGTGCTCATAAGGGCGAGCACATCAGCGAAAATTGGAGCGGATGGCGGGAATCGAACCCGCGTTATCAGCTTGGAAGGCTGGAGTAATACCATTATACGACATCCGCGCAACCTACTTCAGGTTACCTAACTACCTAGAAAATGGTGGAGGGAGAAGGATTCGAACCTTCGAAGGCTGAGCCGTCAGATTTACAATCTGATCCCTTTGGCCACTCGGGAACCCCTCCAGAGAAATGGTGCCGGCACCAAGAGTCGAACTCGGGACCTACTGATTACAAGTCAGTTGCTCTACCAACTGAGCTATGCCGGCGTGTCATTTCGGTAGCGGATATTATGGAAATGTCGGCTCAAGTGCAATAGCTAAATCGAAAAAAAATGAAAAAAAGCCTTAATAATTGTTTTTTCGGTTACAAAATCAGCTTTGAGTTTGTTTTTACAGCACACAAACCAAGTCTGCATAAACATCTCGTTGAAAGTGAGCTTTAATATTGTTCGAGATAATTTGTTAGTGTACTGTGCCTCCTCACAGGGAGAAAACCAATGACGTCCGAAAATCCAATTCATAATGCACTGTATCTGGCATTCAACAGATCACAGTGGGCAGAATTAAGAGAATCGGTACCTTTAACACTCAACGAGCCAGAACTTGCTGATCTTAGAGGTATAAATGAGAAGCTATCTTTGACTGAGGTCACCGATATTTATCTCCCACTTAGCCGTTTACTCAATCTTATTGTGGGTGCAAAGCAAAAGCGAGGCTTGGTACTCAACGAGTTCTTAGGTCGAAAGCCCCCCAAGCGTCCTTACATTATAAGTATTGCCGGCAGCGTCGCTGTAGGTAAGAGCACGACTGCACGTATTCTCCAGGCTCTACTCAGCCAGTGGCCAGAACACCCAAGAGTAGATCTTGTCACCACAGATGGATTCCTCTATCCGCTAGCCGAACTCAAACGTCGTGGTTTATTGCAGCGAAAAGGCTTCCCGGAAAGTTATGATATGAAGATGTTGGTAGAGTTCATCTCCAATGTCAAAGCGGGAAATGAACACGTTAAGTCTCCCCTTTATTCGCATATCAGCTATGACCGACTCACAGATGACTACCAGGCCATAGAACAGCCAGATATCCTAATCATAGAGGGATTGAATGTTTTACAGTCCGGTCAGGACTCGGCGGTCGGAATTCAACAACCATTCGTTTCAGATTTTGTCGATTTCTCTATCTATGTCGATGCAGAAGAACAATTGCTGAAGAAATGGTACATAGATCGATTCTTACAATTTCGTGGTGGGGCTTTCAGTGACGAAAAATCCTATTTTCATCACTATTCAAACTTGGCGGATAACGAAGCAAAAACCATTGCGGCCAATATTTGGGACAGCATTAACGGACCAAATTTAAAATTAAACATCGAGCCCACTCGCGATCGTGCACATCTGATCCTACAAAAGGGCTACGATCATTTAATGAGCCAAGTTTTATTACGAAAGTGATAAGTAATGAGAAGCGCTAGACAGCGCTTCTTAAACTGATTTCACCGCCAACAAAGGCTTCCAAGCCATTATTCGTATCGAGTAGAATCGCTCCGGTTTCATCTATTCCACGACAGATACCAAGCACTTGATTTTCTCCCATCAATAACTTGACCTCTTTACCATAAAAAATATCAATCTCTTGCCACCTAGGTAAGAATACTCTCATACCATGAGATTCAAATTCGGCGAGGTCTTCAGATAATTGTTTCTGTAGGGTCACCATCAAATCGGTCTTATTCAGATTTGGATTCTGAATAGATAAGTCGCTCCAGGGTTGATCGATCTTCTCCCCCTGGGCTTGGGACATGGAAACGTTTATTCCGATACCTATGACCAAGTGACAATGGCTATCCGCCTGACCATTCATCTCGATCAATACACCGGCGAGTTTCTTTTCATTAAGGTAGATGTCATTAGGCCACTTTACCCCTAACCCCTCAATATTGAATGACTCCAATGCCTTTACCAAAGAACAGGCAACAACCAGACTTAAACCTGCAGCCTGCGCCATTCCTTGTGATAAATGCCAATACATCGAACAATAAAGGTGACACCCATAGGGAGAGACCCAACTCCTTCCACGTCTTCCTCTGCCGGCCGACTGATATTCGGCCACACAGATATCGCCTGAATTCAGCTCATCGACATTTTTTAGGAAAAAAGCATTAGTACTCGAGATCTCATCGAAATAGAAACAACGCTGTTTGATAGCGGTTGTTAATTCCTTTTCATCGATGAGTGAAACCTTATTAGCCAGTTTATAACCTTTACCTTTAACGCTATATATTTCGACGCCATATTCTTCTAACCCGGCAATATGTTTAGCAATAGCAGTTCTCGATATTCCCGCCTGCTTAGCCAAAACCTCACCAGACACAAAGCCTCCGGAGTTCAGTGTCGTTATGATGGCACGTTTTCTTTCCCAATGTTCAATCATCAACTAACTCCTTTTCTCCATAAGCTCCAATGACTCTGGGCTCGGCCTCTAAAGTCACATCGAATTTTATTTTAATTATCTCAATAACCTTTAACGCAAGCTTAAGGATATCTTCGCCTGTCGCCCGGCCAAGATTAATTAATACCAAGGCTTGCTGCTCATGAACAGCCGCATCTCCAACAGAGAATCCTTTTAAGCCGGCATTATCAATTAACCAACCGGCCGCTAACTTTACTGAGCCATCGGACAGAGGGTAGCCAACAAGCGAGGGGAATTTTTCAATTAACTGCAGATACTTCGAAGATGAAATAATGGGGTTTTTAAAAAAACTACCGGCATTTCCGATTAACTTGGGATCGGGTAGCTTTTCACTCCGAGTTTTGCAGATACAATCGAAAATGTCCTTAGGAGTCGCCTCTGTTTTTTCATACCGCTTTAAAGGACCGTATGAAAGGTTAGGTTGCCATTTTTTGGCTAACTTAATTCCTACGCTAGTGATGACAGAAACCTCTTTTAAAGCTCCCTTAAAAATGGAATCACGATAACCAAACTGACACTCCTCACGCTTATACCGAGTTATTCTTCCATCACGAAGATCGACAAACTCAACCCAGTCACAGACCTCCATGAACTCTACACCATAAGCACCGATATTTTGAATTGGCGCCGCTCCGACAGTTCCCGGGATCAATGCCAAATTCTCAAGTCCGGGCATCGAGTGTGCCAGGCAGTACTCGACTAGTTGATGCCATCCCTCGCCAGCTTCGACACTCAGATAATAAAACTCATCATCTTCATGACACACGATCCCTTTCGAACAAACCTGAACGACAGTACCCAGATAGTTTTCAGTCAATAAAATATTACTGCCGCCACCCAATACCAAAAAGGGTTTCCTCTCAGAAAAAAGCGTTGAGCATAATCTAATCAGTTCCTTTTTCGTGTCTACCGATATCAATTCACTACAGGCGTAATCAATGCCGAACGTATTATAGGTTTTTAGCGAACAATTTGGTTTAACTGACATAGTCTGTAGTTTTATGGCAAAAGAGGTATTGTAGCGTATTTATAGGTCGAGAGTGACCGCTCTGCTTTTATCTTTGTTCTAGCCATAATTTAGACACGAAAAAAGCCTCTGCACTCTCTATTAATGGGAAGTGCAGAGGCTTTCGTCTTTGTGTTGGCGGGTGAATATGTCGCTGTCATGTGCTTATGAACGATAGGCATGGATGCCGAACTGGGCTGTTAAGCAGTGATGCTGTTTGACTAGATCTTAATAAAAGCAGAACCCGTGTGCCTTCGGCGAGACAGGCCGACTATCTCTAATGAAAGCCCTAACCAACTGAACTACGAAGTGCATGGAGGCACAAATGGCGCGTAGACCATGGATGGTCGAGAGCGGTGAAGTGCATGGATGCACAAATGTCACGTAGACCATGGATGGTTGAGAGTGACCGCTCCTTTTTCCTCAAAACGAAAAAAGCCTCTACATTGCTGTAGAGGCTTTCGTCTTTGTGTTGGCGGAGCGGACGGGACTCGAATGTGCCTTCGGCACGTGAGACAGGCCGCTTTCTATTTATAAAGAGGCTAACCAACTGAACTACCGCTCTGCTCGTATATTTTCCATATAACTGAGATACGAAAAAGCGCTAACATTTCTGTTAGGGCTTATCGTAATGATTGTGGGCGAGTGTGGCGATAGCGACAAGCATACGAGCGCGAAGCTTTAGCGTAGCTGAGGCGGATTTATCCGCGGCGCCATAACGAAAAAAGCCTCTACATTGCTGTAGAGGCTTTCGTCTTTGTGTTGGCGGAGCGGACGGGACTCGAACCCGCGACCCCCGGCGTGACAGGCCGGTATTCTAACCAACTGAACTACCGCT
>NZ_RXNV01000033.1 GCF_003966265.1 Shewanella atlantica
TGGTCTCGGCGGTTGGAGTCAGGACATCGTAGTGGGTAATGGTACGTTGCGCATCAAAGCCGACGGTACCTTCGAGTATCAACATGATGGCAGTGACCCCGAAGAGACACCGCCAAGCTTCGCATACACCTTAAGTGACGGTACCGGCACCGATACGGCAGTGGTGACCATCACCACCAACCCGGTCAACGATGGCCCAGAAATTATCAGCATAGATCCGGCTGCGGTATCCGAAGAAGGGTTACTCTATGGAATCAAGGATACAGATGGCCAGCCCAACGATACTACTAATGCTGTTTCGTTCGTCGGCACACTTAGCTTCACCGATACCGACAGCAGCAATTTTACTATCTCTATCGATGACACCAACATTGGTCAATACTATTCGGGAGGTACCCTGATTAACTGGAATTGGAGTGGCAATACCCTCACGGGCACCGCTGGTTCAATGGCTGTAATGACAATCGTATTTGGCGCTGTCGGTGGCACAGTACCAGACTTCAACCTCAATTACACCGTCACTCTATTTGCGCCGGTAAATCATGATCCCGACAGCAATATAGAAGATGTATTGCCCATCGCCTTTACGGTAACTGTTGACGATCTAAACGGAGGCACAGCCGACACCACCCTCACAGTTAAAATAGAAGATGACTCGCCAGTAGATGATGTAGATACTGATGCAATACAAACGATAACCAACACTATCGGTCAATACATAACCGGAGATCTGTTTGACCCGGGTGCCGATGGCTTCGGAGGTGTCAACTTTAACGTTGCTACACAAGGGCTTCTCTACAACGGTATAGTTCTTACTTATACCATGTTCGGTAACACATTGAAGGCCATGGCACACGATACGGAGGTATTCAGTCTAACAGCCGTGCCCGATGGTAATGGTCACTATGATTACAAACTTATTCTCCTGCAAGAGATCCAACTTGAATATACAATCGAATATAACTTAAACGGTGCTCCGGCAGGTAATAACGCTGCATACTACGTTGATGTCGATGGCGAGATCTATGCTAAAGATGAGCAAGCATCAGAGGTTATAGCTACCATAACGGGTACTGGCAGTGTTAACTCAAATAGCCACGGTATCGGTATTGGCCCTAAAACTTCTATCGATGCAGGTGAAGCAATTAACTTCTATTACGGCACAAACGGGACCAGTGTCGCCGCTATAAGCCTGGGAACCGGTAACAACGGTGAGCCCTACGACGGAACAAGTTATATCACCTACATAATTAACTATGTCGGAGGAGGTCAGCAAACATTTACCAATATACTCGTGAATGGCACATTTATTATTGAGGCGGGACCTCTCAATGGCTTTAATATTGAATCTATTAACATAGCGCATGTGAGTGGAGAGGACTTTCAGGTTATTGAGGTATCTTCTGCAGGCGGCATTACCGAACAACCTATAGATATCGATTTTACCTACACTGCAACCGACGCTGATGGAGATAACGTTTTTGACCCCGATGGAGAACCAGGTGGCTTCACCGTCGTTGTCGAGCCGGATACAGGCGACGACAATATAAATATATTGGCTGGAACCGATGCCGAAGATACTCTTTTAGGAGGCATTGAAAGTGACTACATAATCGGCGGTACTGGCGATGACACGATCTCTGGTGGAGCCGGAGCCGATATACTGATTGGTAGTGAAGGCTCTGATACCATAGATGCGGGTGTAGATTCAGACCGTGACGCAATTATCTGGGAGGTGGGCTCTGCAGATGAGAGTATAGATACCATCTATAACTTTAATCCCGTCTACGATGTACTCAACCTATCTGATGTGTTAGTCAATGAATCGCCTGGCGATCTGGAAGACTTTCTCTCATTTAACTTTGTGGGTGGCAGCACAGAGATAGTCCTGGATACAAATGGAACATCATCAGCTGGAGGAGATACACTAACCATCCTGTTGGATGGAGTGGATCTATCGACTATCTATGGTCCAAGTCCAACGGAGATCATCAACGGGCTCCTCGATGACGATGCACTGATTGTTGATGTTCCATAATCAACTACCGAGGTAAATACTGCTTTTTTACAATATATCTAGCAGAGAAACGTAGCGAAGCCACTATATTTAGTGGCTTCGCTGTATCAGCCTAACTGTAACAGAAGCTAAACCGAAGCGCTCAAAGTACTGTTTTGTTCAGCTGGCATCTATATCCATTTATAATAAGAAAGCTACTGTTGTGGCAATTTTCTTATTATGGCTTAATCTAAATCAACATTATTCTCACTTAAGCATATGAATACACCTGATTAATCCTCCCCGTAGCTCAAAACCTTACCCCATCAGTAAATTTCCCCTTAAATAGTACAAGTTTGACACACAGTGAAACTGGATCAGACTTTAAGTAGTCAGGGAGAAAAATATTAATTTCCTGAACCTTCAATCCTTCAATGTCTGTTATGAATGAGCTTGCTCAGGGATGTAGTTATGGGTGTTTCAGTAGCTAAACAAGATGCCGTTGTCACTAACCTGGTTGGTCAATTAAAAGCCAAAGATGAACAGGGGAATGTGAGAGATGTGACGATAGGCGATCTTATCAAAAACGGTGAGCAGTTAATCTTCTCACCAAGTGCGCAGTTTATTCTGGAGATGGCCGATGGCTCGGTCGTCGATGAAACAAGCCTCTCGCCGGACGACCCGGCCCTTCCACCGTCCCAAGAGGAGGGGTTAGCTACGGCCCCAGTTTCCGCAGATGCAGAAATAGCCGCACTGCAAGCACAAATTTTAGCGGGTGAAGATCCAACCGCCGGACTACCCGAGACCGCGGCGGGTACTGCAGCTGGAGGCGCTGGTAATGAAGGTACCGACTTCATCACCTTAGACAGAGCAGCAGATGAAACGATAGCAGGCAGTGGATATGATACCAGCGGGTTTGACCTAGCTGCTGCACCGGCTATTGATGAACCTATTATTCCTGAAGAAAATATTCTCCCCACTTTAACTTCCAGTTCCATCACTGTTTCAGAAATTAATCTCCCCCAAGGCTCCTCTCCATTATCAAGTGCTTTATCACAAGCAAGCACTATCACACTCGCCGCCCCCAATGGAATATCCCTTTTAGTAATAAATGGCATTGAAGTATTTAGCGGTGGCGTATTTGCAGGCCCGACAACAATTACATCTGCAAGCGGAACATTGACTATAACAGGATATGATACTGCAACCGGAATTCTGAGTTATAGCTATACCTTTAACTCAGCGGTTGACCATAGCGCATCAGATATTCAAGCAGATATCTTTGCCGTTTCTCTTACCGATATTCTAGGCAACAATACCACTTCAACTATTACTGCAAACCTCCTTGATGACGCTCCTAATGGACAAGATGATTCAGGGAATATAAGCGAAGATGACACTTCAATTTCAGGCAGTGTCATAGATAACGATACTCAAGGAGCAGATGCCGCCACTGTTTCACAAATAACTAATGCAGATGGTGCCAACTTAGTAGTAGCTCAGGCAACGAGTATTAGCGGCACCTTTGGTCAATTACAAATTTCTGCCGACGGTAGCTATAGTTATCAATTATCAAACCAGCTTAATACGGTCCAGTCTCTAGCTCAGGGTGAGCAAATTATAGACACCTTTATTTATCAACTCACAGATAGTGATGGAGACAGCACAACTGTGGTGCTGAATATCACCATTACCGGTACTAATGACGATCCGGTTCTGACCGTTGACATGACCGGCGGCGTCACTGAAGATGCCACCGACCCAAGCCTCACTGACAGCGGCGCACTCAGCTTCACCGATGTCGA
>NZ_RXNV01000034.1 GCF_003966265.1 Shewanella atlantica
GGGGATTCGAACCCCTGTTACCGCCGTGAAAGGGCGGTGTCCTAGGCCTCTAGACGATGGGGACCCGGACTGCATTAGACTCTGCAAAGAGTGAATACTCGTTAAACCCTGTAGGCTAAGGCTTAACGCTTAAATAACCAAACCGAAGTCTGCTTATTTTAAATAGTGGTATCCCCAAGGGGATTCGAACCCCTGTTACCGCCGTGAAAGGGCGGTGTCCTAGGCCTCTAGACGATGGGGACCCGGACATTCATTCTTTAAACTCTACAAATAAAGAGCTATCTATAAGACAAAATCCAAAGGCTAAAGATTTCGACCTGACCTACTAAGTCCCACTAGACACTGGGGTAGGCATTAATTATTTATACTCTGCTTAATAAAGAGTTGCATTTAGTTTGGTGGAGCCTAGCGGGATCGAACCGCTGACCTCAACACTGCCAGTGTTGCGCTCTCCCAGCTGAGCTAAGGCCCCTTTCAAACCAAATCACCTTTGAGTACATTGCTAAGCATTTGCTTCACTGTGTCTCAACTGCGTGGCGCATTCTATGCAGCGCACCCAAAAGTGTCAACTCGTTTTTTAGGAATTTATTCTATTCGCTACAAATTCAATCGCTTTGGAGATTCTTTGTTCACAACGAGCCTTTCCAACCAAGAATAAGGTTAAATCAACAGCAGGTGACATTCCGGCACCGGTAACAGCTACACGTAAAGGCATACCGACTTTACCCATACCCACTTCTAATTCAGCAGCCGTATCTTCAATAGCTTGATGAATGTTCTCTAAAGTCCATTCATTTAAAGCAGCGACTTTCTGCTGAATAAGCTTAAGGGGCTCCATTGCCACACCACGAAGATGCTTTTTCGCAGCGGTCTCATCGAAGTCAGTAAAGTCTTCATAGAAGTAACGACTGGAAGCCGCCAGGTCTTTTAACGTTTTAGCTCGCTCAGATAAAGCTGTAACGACTGCAGATAAAGCAGGACCATTACTTGTATCAATGTTCTGATCAGCCATGTGCCATTCTAAATGCTTAGCAACATACTCAGGTTCCAGTTCCTTTATATAGTGCTGATTCAACCAGATCAGTTTTTCGGTATTGAATGCTGAAGCCGCTTTATTGATATCATCAAGTTTAAATAGCTGCTTCATCTCATCAATAGAGAACACCTCTTGATCACCATGAGACCAGCCTAGACGAACCAGATAGTTAAGTAGAGCTTCTGGCAGATAGCCATCATCACGATACTGCATAACACCGACTGCGCCGTGACGCTTAGAAAGCTTAGCCCCGTCATCACCTAAGATCATCGCAACGTGAGCATATTCAGGTATTGGAGCACCCAAGGCTTTCAGTATGTTGATTTGGCGAGGTGTATTATTAATATGGTCTTCACCGCGAACTACACAAGTGATCCCCATATCCCAGTCATCAACAACGACACAGAAGTTATAAGTCGGCGTACCTTCAGTACGTGCAATAATCAAATCATCCAGAAGGTCATTAGAAATTTCGATACGACCACGAACGTGATCATCAAAGAATACGCTACCCTCTGTCGGGTTTTTGAAGCGAATAACAAAAGGCTCATCTGTATCACGCGGCGCTTTATCTCGACAACAGCCATCATACTTCTGTTGTTCGCCCTTAGCTGCCTGTTCATCACGCATAGTTTCTATGCGCTCACGTGAGCAATAACACTTATATGCAGTACCCTGCTCTAACATCTGAGCAATTATTTCGTTATAGCGATCAAAACGCTTGGTTTGGTAATAAGGTCCTTCATCCCAATTCAGACCTAACCACTGCATTCCTTCTAGAATGGCTTCGCATGCTTCAGGAGTCGAACGCTCAATATCAGTATCTTCTACTCGTAAAACGAACTCACCTTTATTTGCACGAGCATATAACCATGAATAAAGCGCTGTACGAGCGCCACCGACATGCAAAAAACCTGTAGGACTTGGAGCAAAACGCGTCTTAGTTGTCATAATGGGACACTAACCTATATAGAAAGTCTAAATAATAGACTGTACCAATGAATGTGGCGCATATTCTAACAGCCAAATAGGATTTGGGAAATTGTCATACTCTATTAGAACGTGATAAATGTATTGATACGCACATTGCAGATAGCAATTGTTGAATTATTACCCTACCCTTTCTTGTTGCCGGACAAAAATACGCCAAACCAACAAGGTGTTGAGTGACAATGCATCAATCCGTGTAAAATTACACCGTACTCTTGTTTTAATCCAAAAAAGCGTTGACAGTAAATCGTTCCTCCCTATAATACGGCCCCACACAGCGAGGTCGATTAGCTCAGCTGGGAGAGCACCTCCCTTACAAGGAGGGGGTCACTGGTTCGAGCCCAGTATCGACCACCATATACTTATAGTATAAGTTTATCAGTTAGTTGTGTATGTAAGTCCCAGGTCGATTAGCTCAGCTGGGAGAGCACCTCCCTTACAAGGAGGGGGTCACTGGTTCGAGCCCAGTATCGACCACCATTCTTTTCATAAAGAATTAAAACATTATGAAATCCCAGGT
>NZ_RXNV01000035.1 GCF_003966265.1 Shewanella atlantica
TGTTAATTTGCAGGTAAAACTGATCCACGATTTGCATCTAAAAGTGATCCACCCAATTGGTGTTATATGACCATAATCATGGTCTATTTTCTAGCCTTTTTCTCCTTTGATTTTTTAGTTGATTCTTTGAATCGGTAGCTATCATTGCCGCTTTCAATTATATGGCAATGGTGAGTCAATCTGTCTAGCAAGGCCGTAGTGAGTTTTGCATCGCCAAACACCTTCGACCATTCAGTGAAGTTAAGGTTGGTGGTGATAAGTACGCTTGTGCTTTCGTAGAGTTTACTGAGTAAGTGAAACAGCAAGGTGCCGCCCGCTTGACTAAACGGCACATAACCTAACTCATCGAGTATCACCAAATCGCACTTGGCTAGGCGATTGGCCATTCTGCCAACATGACCAGCTTGTTTCTCAAGCTCTAAGGTATTCACTAACTCGATAGTGGATAAGAACCGTACTCGGTATTGGTGATGTTGAATGGCTTGCACCCCGAGTGCCGTTGCTAAGTGTGTTTTGCCTGTGCCAGGGCCACCGACGAACACCGCATTTTGGCAGTCTTCAATGAACTCACAACGATGTAAGCCTCTAATCAGGTATTCATCGACTTCACTCTCACTGAAGTCGAAGCCGTAAAGGTCTCTGTAAACAGGGAACTTCGCGATTTTCATTTGATAGGCAATACTGCGCACTTCTCTGTCCGCTACCTCGGCTTTTATTAGTGCGTCGAGTATTGGCAAAGCTTGTTTGTAAGCTGGCGAATCTTGCGAGGTCAACTCGGTAATACTGCTCGCCATGCCATGTAGTTTCAGTGTTTTAAGGGTGTGTATTAGAGCTTCAGTGTGCATGGCGTTTACCTCGTAATGTGTCGTAGCGTGATGCATCGCTGGTTGGCTCAGTGATTAATTTCAGGCTGTTAACAATCGGGATGGCTGCAGGCTGTGGTGGGGTAATTATGCGGCTTAAACAGTTCATCACATGTTGTTTAGATGGGCAGCTTGCGTCTAAGGCCATTTCAACCGCCTTCACAACATCTGCTTCGTCGTGATGCAATATTAGCGATAACACCTCGACCATTTCCTTATCCCCGCGTGCTCGTTGCAGCAGAATGGATTGCAGGTGCTTAAAGCTATCGGGCATGGTATTAAACGGCGCACCATTGCGAAGCGCCCCCGGTTTGCGTTGTGCGACCAGCAAGTAGTGTTGCCAGTCGTAAATGACTTTGCCTGGTACATCGTGACTCACCATGAACGTGCGGGGATGCTCCGCTATCTGCTGACCTTCAGCGACAAAACTCAGCCGACTTGGGTACACACGCAGGCTAATTCGTCGGTTAGCGAAGCTTGCGGGCACAGAGTAACGATTCCGTTCGAAGCTGACTAAGCAGGTAGAGGATACTTTTTTGCTATGCTCGATGAAACCATCAAACGGGGCGGTCACTTTCATCAATTGACGTTGTTCTTGATACCACACATCTTCGATAGTTTTATCCGTAAACTGAGGATGCTTGCGTGATTGCCAGTCGGCAATGCATTGCGCCTCTAGCCAATCGTTGAGTTCGGTTAGCGTGCTCACGCGCGGTAGACGTTGCCAGATAATCGACCGCGCATCACGCACATTCTTTTCAACTTGGCCTTTCTCCCAACCTGCGGCAGGATTACAGAAGTCAGCTTCAAACAGATAATGGCTAACCATGGTTAGGAAGCGACGGTTAACAATACGCTCCTTGCCTCTTTGCACCTTATCAACTGCTGTTTTCATATTGTCGTAAATCCCGCGCTCTGGCACACCGTTGAACACCCGAAACGCGTGATTATGAGCATCAAACAGCATTTCATGGCTTTGCGTGGGGTATGCTCGCAGCATAAAAGCTCGGCTATGACTGAGCTTAAAGTGAGCGACTTGCAGCTTGGTTTTACGACCATCGATAAAGGCATAGTTTTCGCCCCAATCAAATTGAAAGGCTTCACCTGCGGCAAACTCTAATGGCACGTAAACTTGATTGGATGCAGCTAACCTTTGCTCCTCGCGCCATTTACGTACAAACGCAGCAACCCTGTCATATGAGCCGGAATAGCCCAAAGGTAGCAAGTCTTCATACAGGTTTTTAACGGTTTTACGCTCTTTGCGTCGTCGCCTTGCTTCTCGCTTAAGCCAACTAACGAGCACTTCTTCGAATGCTTTTACCTTGCCGTGCGAGTCACGCTGAGGATAAGCTGGTTCAGCAATGTCGTCTTTAAGATAACGACGCACTGTATTGCGAGACAATCCAGTGCGCCGAGTGATTTCTCGCTGGGATAGCCCATCACGAAAATACCATCGACGTATAACACTTAATAATGACACATCTATCACTCCACATTCTCCTGCTCAGGGGTGGCAGGAGGTATTAAATATGTGGATCAGTTTTCAATGCAAATTAAGGGGAAAGTGGATCAGTTTTGGATGCAAACTAACA
>NZ_RXNV01000036.1 GCF_003966265.1 Shewanella atlantica
GGCGTTGGTATGACTCCCCACGTCAAGTTAAACATAGCGATCCCTGCCATTTGCTTAGCACCATTACTCATAGTTAGATGAGTTAATACATCAGATGAAGCAAGTATATTCGTCGGTTTTCATGCTGATATCCGTGGATTACTCACCCAAAAGTGCGCAGTGCCAACCTTACTTTTTTCGACGTGGTACCTGTCTTCAGTCTATCATCGAGGTTCAGCTTTCTTACAAAAGTTGCCTGCCTAACGCCGTCGGTGTTTGTACCACTTCCGATGCTTGATCCAATGCATTAACTCTGAACTTGTCATAACTTTTTTATTACTCCCATCAAGATATCGCTCATGCTGGCATCCTTGCTAATCTCTGTTTGGGATCAACCGGACTGAGTACAACTTCTCTGGATATCGCCCAGATAAATGCGATCATCTCTCTTGCTATGGCAGTGACGATAACATTGTAGTGTTTGCCTCGTTGCATCAGTCTTTGATATCGACGACAAAGCCTTAGTTGGGCTTGCCAAGCGATATCGACAACCTCCTTACTGAGTGACTCTTGCCGCTTTTGTAGTTCTGTTGAAATGTTGGCGGCATATCGATAAGTATGTGCGCCTTCAACTAATAATCGCCGGGCTCTACTATTGCCGCACTTGGTGATGGCACCTTGTCGTCGGTGTCCGCCACTGGAGTGTTCACTGGGTACGAGACCAACATAACTCATGAGTTTTCTTGGATGGTCAAAACGATTCAAATCACCCAATTCTGCGATGACACCAACCGCGACAAGCAAGCGTACTCCCCTCATAGCTTGAACTGCTTTTACCACAGGATAATAGCGCCAGAGCTTAACTTGATACTCAAGCTCATTATCAAGCCGCTGTAGTCGTTTCATTCGCTCTGTAATGGTGTGTATGGCTTCTTGTAGAACGATTTGCTGGCACGGGTGAGGTAGCACTAATTCGGTGAGCCAGCGTAAGTGTTGCTTCGACCAATTATCATTTATCTTGCAGTTAATATTATTGCGAAGAAGCATCGCTTTAAGCTGGTACTTAGCATCTTTAAGGTCTTTCATTGCGGTCTCGCGCGCCCGAGATAAGTCTCGTACAGCCTCATCTTCGGGCTCTGGGACATAAATGGGACTGATATCGCCATTCTTTATGAGCTGAGCCAGTTTCAGTGCATCTCGCTTATCCGTTTTCACCCGCTCGCCAGGCTTCTTTGGAATAAGTGATGGTGCGACGACATAACAGCAGTGCCCTAAGCTAGTTAAAAACCGATAGACCCAGTAGCCACAAGGCCCCGCTTCATAGACAAAATGTAGTGTTGCTTGAGGATATTTAGACTCGAATTGCCGAGCAAGTTTACGTAGCTGAGCCTTGTTACTAGGAACCCGTCCTAGGTGAACAGGACTCTGTTCTCGGCCGTCTTCGGCATAGGCAACTTCAATAAATTCTTTATGAGTGTCTAAACCTATGAAAATTATGCTATGTTTTCTCATGCTAGCCTCCATTTGCAATATTGTATGGTCACAAATACAGTATGGCTCTGGTGCACAATTTAATTATTTTGGACTAACCCACGAACTTGGAGGCTAGCACCTCGTGGGGAGTCATTATGTCTA
>NZ_RXNV01000038.1 GCF_003966265.1 Shewanella atlantica
CTAACCTGAAGCTTAGAAGATTTTCCTGGAAGCATGGCATCAACTACTTCAGTCCCTTAGGACCTCGTCATCAACTCTCAGCCTAGTGTGTACCCGGATTTGCCTAAGTACACAGCCTACAGTCTTAAACGCGGACAACCAACGCCGCGCTAGCCTAGCCTTCTCCGTCTCTCCATCGCAGTTAGCAGAAGTACAGGAATATTAACCTGTTTCCCATCGACTACGCCTTTCGGCCTCGCCTTAGGGGTCGACTCACCCTGCCCTGATTAACATTGGACAGGAACCCTTGGTCTTTCGGCGAGGGAGTTTTTCACTCCCTTTATCGTTACTCATGTCAGCATTCGCACTTCTGATACCTCCAGCGTGGGTTACCCCTTCGCCTTCAACGGCTTACAGAACGCTCCTCTACCGCTTGCTAGTAAACTAGCAAACCCATAGCTTCGGTGTATTGCTTAGCCCCGTTAAATCTTCCGCGCAGGCCGACTCGACTAGTGAGCTATTACGCTTTCTTTAAATGATGGCTGCTTCTAAGCCAACATCCTAGCTGTCTAAGCCTTCCCACATCGTTTCCCACTTAGCAATAACTTTGGGACCTTAGCTGATGGTCTGGGTTGTTTCCCTTTTCACGACGGACGTTAGCACCCGCCGTGTGTCTCCCGAGTAGTACTCATTGGTATTCGGAGTTTGCAAAGGGTTGGTAAGTCGGGATGACCCCCTAGCCTTAACAGTGCTCTACCCCCAATGGTATTCGCTCGAGGCGCTACCTAAATAGCTTTCGAGGAGAACCAGATATCTCCCGGTTTGATTGGCCTTTCACCCCCAGCCACAAGTCATCACCGCATTTTTCAACATACGTGTGTTCGGTCCTCCAGTTGATGTTACTCAACCTTCAACCTGCCCATGGCTAGATCACCGGGTTTCGGGTCTACACCTTGCAACTAAACGCGCAGTTAACACTCGGTTTCCCTACGGCTCCGCTATTCGCTTAACCTTGCTACAAAATGTAAGTCGCTGACCCATTATACAAAAGGTACGCAGTCACGGTCTCAAGAACCGCTCCCACTGCTTGTACGTATACGGTTTCAGGTTCTATTTCACTCCCCTCACAGGGGTTCTTTTCGCCTTTCCCTCACGGTACTGGTTCACTATCGGTCAGTCAGGAGTATTTAGCCTTGGAGGATGGTCCCCCCATGTTCAGACAAGATGTCACGTGTCCCGTCCTACTCGTTTTCACGTAAAGTTAGTTTTCATGTACGGGGCTATCACCCTGTGCCGCTGTGCTTTCCAACACATTCCACTAACACCCTCTACGCTTAAGGGCTAATCCCCGTTCGCTCGCCGCTACTAGGGGAATCTCGGTTGATTTCTTTTCCTCCGGGTACTTAGATGTTTCAGTTCCCCGGGTTTGCCTCATTAACCTATGTATTCAGTTAATGATACT
>NZ_RXNV01000039.1 GCF_003966265.1 Shewanella atlantica
TCCAAGCGATGATTTGTTAACCATTAAGGTCAAAACCAATCAAAACCCGAAGCCCCTAAAGCGCTTGTCACCTGAGTCTAATTCCAAAGAAGTTAAACTCTCTAACACTGCTGCAAGTCCCTTTCTATCTAGCCTTTCAACTAAGTAGTTGGCCTGCTGTGCCGTGTCAGTGGATGCGCATTATAGGGAGTTTCAGGAAGGGCGCAAGGGCTAATTACCTAAAAAACCACTTTTTTATAAAATAACCAGTTAACCACCTATCGCACACCGCATACCCACAGACCTATCCACAGGGCGACTCACAGCCTCCTGATGTAACCGCCCTATCTGCTGGCATTTCCAGTAATAACATTGATCATATCAGAGTGAACCAGTTTTAATTTCAGGCCTAATAATCAATCGATTAAAGCATGTAACTCAACCAGGGGCTCAATCTCTCAGCAAATATAGTAATTGAGTAGTCAAATAACTGCTCCCATTGAATCTCAATAACCTCAAGATCTGCAGCTTAAGTCTACTGAACAGAATCGCTCCCTTGCAGTGAGAGGAGAGAGTTCAGATAGAGTAGCGGGAGATACCTGCAACTTTCTGTGTAGGAGCGCGCTTTAGCCGCGAAGCTTATATTACAAATGAGCCATTCCCGGCTAAAGCCGGTCCTACACTTTCCCATGTTCGGGTGGTCACTTCAAAAAGCTGTTAAACGAAAAATCCCCAACACAAAGTGCTGGGGATTTATCGTATTAACTAAGGTGTGCCTGTCATGGTCAGCTACGGGTATGCCGCCATGGATGGCGGTAATTAGAATAACGCCGGAGCAGTTATCGAAAACCTCCGCGTTGACCCACAGGGATGTGGGAAATGTAGAAAATGTCAGGAACAATTTTCTACCAGCTCCTGCACCAAGCGTTGCTTGATGAGCACAGACTCCTAACACTATGAAAAATGGAATACGCCGGAGGCCTCTCACATGGGGACGAAAAAGTATTCAGCTACTTTGTAGCGAGAGACGACGAAGTCGCCGAACTGAGAACCTGACCGCCATGGATGGCAGAAATGCCGTTAATGCAGGATGCAATTAACGGCCATACTGCGTTAGCAGCTTTGGGCTGCATGTGAAGTAGACGCTTTCGCGCGACCTACAAGGATGTAGGAAGTGCCATAAATTGCCTGGAGCAATTTAGGTGAACGTATATACGAAAAAAGCCCTAGCACCTCTTTTCAATGAAGAGTTGCTAGGGCTTTAATTATGCGCCTGTCATGGTCAGCTTCGAGCAGAGCTCTTCGCGTTCTCCCGCAGCATCAAACTCCGTTTAATAAGCGCAGCGGTATCACCCTACTATCACATGAAAGGGAACATGCTACGCATGTGCTA
>NZ_RXNV01000003.1 GCF_003966265.1 Shewanella atlantica
CCACCATTCTTTTCATAAAGAATTAAAACATTATGAAATCCCAGGTCGATTAGCTCAGCTGGGAGAGCACCTCCCTTACAAGGAGGGGGTCACTGGTTCGAGCCCAGTATCGACCACCATTCTTTTCATAAAGAATTAAAACATTATGAAATCCCAGGTCGATTAGCTCAGCTGGGAGAGCACCTCCCTTACAAGGAGGGGGTCACTGGTTCGAGCCCAGTATCGACCACCATTTCTCTAATCCCTCAATATCAGCCCCAATTCTCATCTTAATTTCCATTATAAAATTAACCTCACTTACTCATAAATATCAAATATCTATCTATTCTGAACAGATTACACAGTAAACTCGTATAAACGCGTTTATGGTTCACAATATGTTATCCGTTTCACTCCCATCTTCCCCTATCCTTACTAAAACAACTCGACTTCGATGATCTTACTTAATCGAATAACATCCCTACTCTCTATAATATTTCTCAATATTGACCAGTTGACTCCCCTAATAGCGCTAATTTCAACTATTCTTCAATAATAATGCACATTGGAATCATATTATGGCAGATGTCAGTCAGTCCGCCTCTTTGAGCAGCATAGCAGCTTATTTGAAGCTAACTCACAACTGTGATGAACAGGCGGCTTTGAAAGAAGCAAAAGAAGTCATGCATAACCTTGTGACTATGAGACAGAAAGGGTTTATTACGGGTTGGTATTTCGACGAGTATGGTCACTTAGAGCTTCTACCAAGTGACTCATTAATCAAACATGTGACACCAGAGAAGTAGTTGCATAAACAGACCTTTCACCCAAGATGAAAGGTCTGTTTATCACTGGATAAGATATTCCCCTGAGATAAAACACTTGACTGTTCACTGTTATTAAATGGGTGGTTTTCCACCCATAGAGCATTTCCCCCTTGGTCACTTCCCACTCATCGACGAGAACCCCCTCCAAAGCAACATACCCCTAACATCGCGATAACACTCAACATTCCCGTGAATTTATAAACTTGGCTTACTCTTTGCTGATGTCCCTATGAAGCGATTTATGGAGTAAAGCATAAAACCACTTTAAATTCGCTAAGGGAAGCCAGGTCGTATCCCAACGATGATAAACCCAACTCCGGGTAATGTTCACTGATTTACTCAGGAGATAATAAGATGAAAATAAAGGGAAAAAAGATGAATACTAAACTTATACCTACAAATTTTTGTACACTGACACGTCCACTGAAAGTGCTTTTGAAAATGACTGTACTCGCAGGCTTTCTCACCAGCAGCATCCAGGCTTACGCCGAACCAATACAGATTAAATTTTCTCATGTCGTAGCAGAGAACACGCCCAAAGGGCAGATGGCGCTAAAATTCAAAGAGCTTGTCGAGCAACGTTTACCTGGTGAATACCAAGTGAATGTTTTCCCCAACTCCCAGTTATTTGGTGATAATAATGAAGTCGCAGCACTTCTGCTTAACGATGTACAGTTTGTCGCTCCCTCACTTTCAAAATTTGAACGCTATACCAAAAAACTACAGATCTTCGACCTACCCTTTCTATTTGAAAATATGGAGTCTGTAGACAGATTTCAACAGAGTGACTCGGGACAAAAACTTTTAAACTCTATGAAACGTAAAGGTATTGTAGGACTTGGATATCTGCACAATGGCATGAAGCAACTTTCTGCCAGTAGTCCGTTAATTTTACCCACCGACGCCAACGGCAAGAAGTTCCGAATTATGGCATCTGATGTCTTAGCCGCACAATTTCAAGCTGTCGATGCTATCCCGGTCAAAAAGCCATTTTCAGAAGTATTTACCTTGCTGCAAACCCGCGCAATCGATGGCCAAGAGAACACCTGGTCAAATATATATTCAAAAAAATTCTTCGAAGTTCAAAGTCACATAACAGAAAGTAATCATGGTGTACTCGATTATATGGTCGTCACATCGGCAGAGTTCTGGAAAAGCCTGCCAGCAGACAAGCGCACTGTGATCAAATCATCTCTGGACGAAGCCCTGGCCCACGGTAACCAAATCGCTGCCGCTAAGGTCGATAAAGACAAAGCAACAATTGCAGCCTCAAAACGCTCAGACATCATCCAGTTAACCACAGATCAACGTCAGGAGTGGGTGTCTTCGATGAAGCCTGTTTGGCGCCAATTTGAAGCCAAGATAGGGAAAGATCTCATCGACGCTGCAGTCGCTTCAAATAAGCTGTAACAAAGAGAATAACAATAATAAATAGGGCTGAGGTAAATCACTCAGCCCTCAAGATACTCAGGGGGAGAAGGCTGATGATAAAACGAATATTTTCTCATCTAGAGGAGGGATTTCTCAATCTGTTGATCACCTCTATGACTTTTTTGGTCTTTATCGAAGTGATTGCACGATTTTTCTTTAATACCGGTTTTCTATGGATACAGGAGCTGACTCTGACCTTATGTGCCTGGTTTGTGCTTTTTGGCATGTCCTACGGAGTCAAAGTCGGCGCTCATATTGGTGTGGATGCTTTCGTCATTAAACTGCCAAAGCAAGCCAGAAAGATCGCGGCGCTGCTGGCTATAACGATATGTATCGCTTATTGCGTGATGTTTTTGAAAGGAAGTTGGGATTACCTCAACAAGATGTATGAGATCGGATTGCCGATGGAAGATATAGACTTCCCTCATAAGCTTTTCAGTAATATGGACCCGGATCTGGTATGGGAAACTTTACGTATCGATGTAGAGGAGCCTGCTGTTCCCCTTTGGATATCACAAAGTATTCTGATAATTGGGTTTGGACTACTCATTATGCGCTTTATTGAGCTATTAATTGCCGTTCTAAGAAACCAGAAACTCGGATTTACATTAGCCGATGAGGCTGAAGAGAGCATGCACTTAGCCGAAGCCGTCAAAGATGCAATACCGCAAAACAGTGAGACTTCCGTTAGCCCAACAGACCATGACACAAATATGGATGTTTCATCTAAAAACAAAAATGAAAAGGATGACCGATAATGACGATAGCCACCCTATTCATCACCCTACTCGTTTGCATGATATTAGGCATGCCGATCGCCATAGCGCTAGGCTTTTCAAGCATGCTGACCATACTACTATTTTCAGATGATTCACTAGCTTCTGTCGCCCTGAAACTCTACGAAGCGACATCTGAGCATTACACCTTGCTCGCCATCCCTTTCTTTATTTTGTCCTCTGCATTTTTATCTACCGGTGGTGTAGCCAGAAGAATAATCGATTTTGCCATGGATACAGTCGGGCACATTCGAGGCGGGCTTGCTATGGCCTCTGTAATGGCCTGTATGTTATTCGCAGCCGTATCCGGTTCATCACCCGCTACCGTCGCCGCCATTGGCTCTATCGTTATTGTCGGTATGGTTCGCGCTGGCTACCCTGAAAAATTTGCAGCTGGTGTCATAACAACATCAGGCACCTTAGGAATATTAATTCCGCCATCGATTGTCATGCTTGTTTACGCAGCAGCGACCGAGGTGTCGGCGGCACGTATGTTTATGGCAGGCCTGATCCCCGGCTTGATGATGGGCTTTTTGCTTATGTTAGCCATATACATAGTTGCCAGAGTAAAGAAATTACCCTCCAGGCCTTTTCCTGGAGTCAAGGCGCTGGCAATATCCAGTTCAAAGGCGATGGGTGGTTTAGCACTCATCCTAATTGTCCTGGGTTCAATCTATGGTGGTGTGGCGAGTCCAACCGAAGCGGCAGCGGTGGCTTGTGTATACGCTTATTTTATCGCCGTGTTTGGTTATCGGGACATTGGCCCCCTAAAAGAGGTAGCCTGGAAAAATAAACAGGAATCTTTGATTGGTGCCGCAATCCGAAATATTGGATATATGTTACTCGCAGTAGTTAAGACCCCTATCGATAAAGAGATACGTCACGTGGTCAGGGATGGGGCAAAAGTCAGTATCATGCTGCTTTTCATTATTGCCAACGCCATGTTATTCGCCCATGTTCTTACAACTGAGCGTATACCTCATATCATCGCCGAAGCCATTGTCGGCATGGGTCTGCCAGCATGGGGTTTTCTGGTTATCGTTAACCTGTTACTCCTTGCTGCCGGCAATTTCATGGAGCCGTCGGCCATTTTACTCATCATGGCCCCGATCTTATTTCCCATTGCGACCCAACTGGGCATAGACCCGATCCATCTGGGTATTATCATGGTGGTCAATATGGAGATTGGCATGTTGACGCCGCCAGTAGGGCTTAATCTGTTTGTCACCGCGGGGATCACAGGAAAGAGTATGGGCTGGGTGATACAGTCATGCGTTCCCTGGTTATTACTCTTACTCTTCTTCCTGATCCTTATCACTTATGTCCCGCAAATATCACTGTTTTTGCCTGAGTACATAGATAAATTGAATGGATATTAATTACCCGCTAACCCATTAAGCTGACAATAAATTAAGAGTTTCAAGCGTGCCGAACCAGTAGTATAGTTATTGAACTGTTAGGCACGCTATGTTTTCACCGGGATGTGTATAGCTTTATGGCATTTACAATAAAAACAAAAAAATATCTTCTCACCTCTGTCATTTTACTCACTGGTCTTGCCTTTACTTTAAAGGCAACTCATTGGTTACACCTCAACAAGGGGTACACTCAGACGGCGCAAAAATCGAAGCAGCAGATGACTGAACTCATCAATTTCCTCGATGGTTCTCTGTCACGATATGAAAGTATTCCACACGTATTATCGACCAATCCATTATTGAAAAATGCACTATTAAATCAAAACAATTCAGATAGCATTCAAGCACTCAACCTCTATTTAGAGGAGGTACAACATATAACAGAGTCTCTGGACATCTACTTAATTGATACTTCAGGCGTTGCAATATCCGCCAGTAACTGGCAGAAAAATTACTCTTTCATTGGTAAAGATTTCTCTTTTCGTCCTTATTACCAAGAAGCCATTTCTGGAAGACTCGGTCGATACTATGCCGTAGGTACCTCATCTAATAAGCGCGGATTTTACTTCTCATACCCTATCTATAATCAATCGATTATTTTAGGCGCAATCGTGGTCAAAGTGGATATCACTGAAATTGAGCAGCAAAGTACCGGCATAGCCAGAGCCGGTGGTTATGAGTTTGCCATTTCCGATCCAGATAACATCATTTTTCTCTCCAGCATCAATAGCTGGCGGTTAAATTCATTATCGCCTATAGGGCAAACCCGGCAGTATGCGATTGGTGAATCAAAACGATACGCTAACAGAGTCATTAATGAATTAGCTATCAAGCCCTCTTACGATAACAGTGCTTCAAAAAAGCAGAGAATATATGCCATAAACTCCGGCAAAGGGGTATTCGATTATATGGAAATTCATCAGTCGATGATAAAGGCCGGATGGAATATACATATTATGGCGCCACTCTCCCCTACCTACAGCACCCTCCCCGCTTTTATGATGTTATATGCCACGGTATATCTTTTATTGGCGTTAGGGGCCTTGTTCGCCTTTGAGAAACGTAAGAGTTCATTACGAATACAGCAGGCTAATGATCAGCTCGAGCAACGTGTTCAGGCCAGAACACAAGCCCTGCAAGCCAGTAATCAAAAGCTAAATGAAACACAAGATGAGTTAATACAGGCCGCAAAGCTCACCGTCATCGGTAGTTTGTCCGCGAGCATAAACCATGAGATAAATCAGCCCCTGGCCGCAATAAGAAGCTATGCACAAAATACTCAGACATTAGTAAGCAGAAACCAACTCGACCATGTGTCCGACAATATAAATACCATCATTTCGCTGACCGACAGACTCGCTGCAATCGTCGGACAATTTAAAAACTTCACCAGAAAAAGTCAGGGAGACGACAGTGCAACAAACATCAATCAATGCATTCAAGACTCGCTCACCATTATTCAACCAGAAATAGATAAACAAGGTATTGAACTTATCCTCTGTGCCAATGAAATTAAATGTGAGGTCTGGGGAGATAATATCAGGCTACAACAAGTACTCGTTAACCTGATGAGCAATGCCATCGTCGCAATGAAGCACTGCATACATAAAAAACTGATAGTGACTACAGAGCAAGACACCATGCTGTGCATTCGCATTCAAGACAGCGGCCCCGGCGTACGAGAAAGCCAGATGGAAAAGATATTCGAGCCCTACTATACCACCAGTGAACGCCAAGGTTTAGGCCTGGGTTTATCCATTTCCAGACGCATTATCGAATCGATGCAAGGCAATATTACGGTTTCCAATGCCCATCTTAGTGGTGCCATATTTGAAATCACCTTACCCATTTATCTTCATGGGACATCACTAAAATCAGCTAATGGTCAGCAAGAGGCATTTTCCGATGAATACCACCAATTTAGATAACATCAAAGTACTCATCGTCGATGATGAGCCATTAATCGGTTCAGCCCTAAAGCAGCTATTTGAATTAGAAGGCATTCCAGCCCAGGCCACTTCGACACCTAAGAGTTTACCGGAACAGATCCATCTAAACTGGCCCGGCGTCGTCATCACAGATGTCAACATGCCTCAGCTTGATGGCATCTCGCTGATGCGTAACCTGCTGGCAAAAGATAACGATCTGCCCATCATACTACTCACAGGCTTCGGCGATATCGCCATGGCAGTACAAGCACTAAAGCAAGGTGCCTACGATTTTCTGGAAAAACCATTCAACAATGAACATATTCTGGATGTGGTTAAACGGGCCCTGGAAAAAAGAGAGTTAACCCTAGAAAATCGCAAACTTAAGAGAGAGCTGGAGTCACAGAGTCTACCCGGCCCCAGAATATTGGGTCGCAGTCCCGGCATTGAACAGATGAAGCACATCATACATCAGGTTATAGATATGCCAGCCGATGTGCTCATCGAGGGGGAAACCGGAACGGGGAAAGAATTAGTCGCACGCTACCTTCACGATCACAGCGTTCGTCATCAGGCTAACTTTGTGGCAATTAACTGCGGTGCGATACCGGAGACAATCATAGAAAGTGAGTTATTCGGTGCTGAATCCGGGGCCTTTACGGGTGCCGATAAAACCCGCATAGGTAAGTTCGAATATGCCAATGGCGGAACTATCTTTCTCGATGAGATTGAAAGTACGCCACTGTCATTGCAGGTAAAGTTGCTTAGGGTTCTGGAAGATAGAAAAGTCGAACGACTCGGTTCAAATAAGAGTATTAGCCTCGATATTCGGGTAATTGCAGCCACTAAGGTCGATTTGGACCAATTGTGTAAAACCGGCGAGTTCAGGCAGGATCTACTCTATCGATTAAATCTTGTCACAGTGCCTATTCCCGCACTGAGAGAGAGGCGTGAAGATGTCGGCCTGCTTTTTTTGCATTTCGCTCGTGTCGCGTCATCTCGTTACCATAAGGCTCTGATCGCTCTCAACGCAGAGCAGATGACTCAACTGGCCTCACATGATTGGCCTGGGAACGTCAGAGAGCTCAGAAACCTGGCAGAACGATATGTGCTCCTCGGAGGAGAGGCTGCGTTTGCCACGTCAATAAACAGCTCGGTAAACCTCAATTGTGGTATGTCACTACAACAAAGAGTGGAGTTTTTTGAACGCCTCTTGATTGAAGAGGCGTTGAGTCACAACAAGGGCAGCATCAAACTCACCATGGAGCAACTGGAAGTCCCTCGTAAGACACTCTATGACAAGATGCAGAAATATGAGCTGGACCGTAAGCGGTTCATTCAATAGTTACCGCGTCATTTGACTCGATACCGGCATCAGCATGTAACAAGACTGCCACTTAGGATGCACTCAGCTGGCTGATATTGAGTCGCTCTACTCTGGTGACTTTAATTATGGCTAACGCTAACACAGCCAGCGCAATAACTGAGCCCAGTACGACCCCGCTCCAACCCCAATGCTGCCAAAATCGCATCAGATATGGCCCACCCAATGCGGCGCCAAGATAGTAACTACATAAATATAGAGCTGTAGCCTTTGCTCTATGCAACTTAGCTCTCTGCGCGACCCATGCATTACAGCTGCTGTGAATGAAGAAAAAGCCAAACGCCGTCATTAAGAAGCCGATACTGATGGCGCCAACGGTATCAAACAGTGTCACGACACTGCCCGAGATCATCAGTAACAGAGCCAGCTTGAACAGCCGCTCACGTCCGAAGCGCTTGATCCAATGTACTGAGTAATAGGATGCTAATGTGCCACTCAAATAACAGAGGAAGATGAGCGTCACTTCAAAACGCCCCCAATTGAACGGAGATGACATCAGGTGTAACTGAATAAAGCTGAATTGATTCACCATCACCAGGAAGGCCAGACCTCCTATCAGGTAGATGTTACGTAACTTAGGATCCCCAAGGTGAAGCCTGAAGCCCTTAAAATCCGACATCCTAAACAGTTTTCGGGCTTTAATTGCGACTTCAACACTCTCCATATCAGACTCTGATACAAGCGGCTTTACCCGGCTCGGCAACAGGTAGTGAACGATGATCACACCAAAAAGCGAGAGCAGTAAAATCACCGTCATCAACTCCTGCCAACTCATGTAAAGTGATAAGCCTCCGCCAATCAATCTGCCGGCAATTCCCCCCACACTGTTAGCTGCAATATAGATGGCCCCGGCCTTAAGCATCGCCCCTTGGCTCAGTTCATCTTTAAAGTAAGCCATAGCAATGGCCGGAACAGCCGCAAGTAATCCCCCCTGAACCAATCGCAGCACCACTAAATGACTAAATTCGGCCACGAAAAGCATCATAAGGTCAGAGAGTAGTAACAGGTATAAGCTAATAAGTAATGGAGCCTTACGCCCCACCCTGTCGGACAAGATGGCATAAAACAGCAATGAAAATGCCATCGCGAAGCTGGTTACAGATAAAAGTAAGGTCGCATGGCTGGTTGCAACGGCAAACGTTTCAGCGATTAAGGGTAAGATCCCCTGCACCAAATAGAGGTTGATATAGATAACCACAGAGGCGATTGAAAGGCCCCATATAAGACGGATCTCCCTGCTCTGCTCTGCTAATGTTTCGACACAGTAGGAGTCATCGCAAGAAAATTCATTCCCCATGTCAGTATCGTTAAAGCTTATGTTTTGTTGAGCCGACATCTGTCTCTGCAATTTAATTATCTACACTCGATAGACATAGGTTAGCATCGGTAATAACATAACAATAATAGATTAAAGCAATCATAGTTATTGATTTTTGTTATGAGTTGTAGTTATGGACATTCGTCAATTAAAACATTTAGATGCATTGGCTAAAAATGGCAGTTTCACTAAAGCCGCCGAGAGCCTCAACATGGCTCAACCCGCGCTAAGTCAAAGCATTAAACGGTTAGAGCTCTCACTGGGAGTCACTCTGGTTAACCGAGGTGGCGCGACCAATAAACGGGATAAAAGACTCAGCCTGACGGCAGAAGGTGCGGCTCTGCACCAACACGCCTTATTGATAATCAAGCAACTAAAACAAGCCGAAGCCCATATCAAATCTATGGCAAACTTAACTAAGGGGGAAGTCCGCATAGGCGTACCGGGTATGCTGGGATCATTCTACCTCCCCTCCAGACTGATGGCCTTTCGCCATCAATACCCTGATCTGAAGTTATCCCTGTTCGAAGGGGGGACACGGGATTCGCTGAAAATGTTATCCCGTGAAGAGGTCGACATCGCTATCATCACAGCTCAGGATCTCAGCCCTGAGTTTGAGAGCCACCTGCTGCTCACTGAGCAGATGGTCGTCGCTCTGGGAACCGAACATCCTCTGGCTGATGAAACGGCTATCAGCCTGGAACAATTTTTCGAACATGAGTTGGTGATGTTTAAACCTGGCTACTTTCACCGGGAGTGGATGCTATCTCAAGCTAAATCATTAGGCCTGAACGCAAATATCGCCTTCGAAACCAATCTTATCAACCTTATCAAACAAGTGGTCTCACAAGGCTTTGCCATCACCAGCGTGCTGGAGATGGTGATAAGTGAAAGAGATGACATCTTAGCGAAACCATTTAAACCTGAGGTCTACCTCGACCTTCATATCGCATGGAAGAAAGAGAGACCGATAAGTCAGGCCGACAGGGCTTTCGTCGATTTTCTTATGAAGAACAGGTAGGCTCAGATCTGAGCCTACCTGTCACTATCTTCTATGCACTAAATTTTCTGATGTTTCCTCACAACCCCGAAATCAGCCAAAATCGCATAGGCACAAGGGATGATAAATAACACCATCAAGGTAGAGGCGAAGATCCCGAATACGATTGAGACTACCAGAGGCTGAACGACCTGCGCCTGAAGGCTGGATTCCAGTAACAGGGGTAACAGACCCGCAGCTGTCGTCAGCGAAGTCAAAAATACCGCCCTGAACCGCTCCCGACTGGCACTCACAACCGCTTCATGGACACTATCACCTTCATCGACATGATGACGTATATACTGCACCAGCAAGATGGAATCATTCACCACGATACCGGCCAGAGAGATGAAGCCCATAATCGATGGCATAGACAGGTTATAGCCGAGTAACAGATGTCCCCAAAGTACGCCTATCAATGCCAGCGGTATCGCTAACATGACCACCACAGGTTCAAGATAACTCCTGAATTGAAAGCTGAGGATAGCGAAGAGCCCGAATATCCCTATGATGAACCCCTTTCCGAGCGAGGCTCCCGTCTTAGCCGTTTCTTTTGCCGAACCTTCGAAGTCGACCTTAACCCCCGGGTATTCCTGCATGGCCTGCGGCAGCCAATCGGACTTTATCTTAGCCAAGGTTTCACCGGCATTCCCCTTGCGGTTGTCCACATCAGCCATCACGGTAACCGAACGCTGGCTATCGATCCGCTGAATACGGACATAGGATCGCTGGTTCTCCAGTTTTGCAATCGCCGACAGGGGCAACTGATTACCATCGGGTAAGATAATGGGGAAGTTCGCCAAAGCGTGAAGATCGCCCGCTTGGGCCTTATTCAACCTTACCTCAATTTCGATATTCTCCGGGCCTATCTGGATCTCATCGGCACGCTGGCCGAAAAAAGCACTGCGCAGTTGATTGGCAACTAATTGACCATCGATACCGAAGGCTTCGGCTCCGGGTCTGAGGCTCACCTTTATCTCCTCTTTTCCCGGGCGCATATCATCAAGAATACCGTTGATACCATCGAACTTAGCAATATAAAATTGAAGCGAGACAGACGCCTGCTTAAGCATATCCAGATCGTCTCCCTGCAGGCGAACCTCGATATCACGACCGGCCGGCCCCATTGTCGGCTGCTTAAATACCATAGAGAGGGGCGATGCCATCTCTGCCGTATTGTCACGCCAATCCTGAATAAAATCTTCTATCAAGGTGTTACGGATTTCCGCAGACAGGAGATCTAACCTGACCGTCGCCACATGAGGCCCCTTCTCACCCGCATCGGCATTGAAATTAAACTGAGCCGTAATATCCTGAATAAGCTCCACGCCCTCCTCTATCTCTTCGCTATAGCGTGAGCCGGTCTCTTTTGCGCTGAGGATCACTTGCTCGACAACCTCTTGTGTCTTACTCAGCGGGGTGCCCGGCGGCAGGATAATTCTGACCTCCGCGATATCACCGTCGAGCTCCGGAAAGGGAACAAACTTCAGCACACCACCAGCGACGAGCGCTACAGAGCAAAGGAGAATACCTAAGGTTATACCGACGCTGGCATAGCGCCAATGCACCACAAACCTAACGGCATCGACGAGTTTGGTATTACGAAACTCTTCAAATTTAGCCAAGAAATCCCGCTTGAACTTAAGCTCAGGTCTCGCCGCTTTCTTGGGAGCATGACTCAGCGAGTGATTCAAATGGTTAGGCAAGATGAGAAATGCCTCTATCAAACTGATACTGAGCACCATAATAAGTACGGTCGGAATCGCCGAGAGTACAGCCCCCATCTGACCATCGAGCCCAAGCAGGCTACTGAAGATCAAGATGGTGGTCAAAAATGAGGAGACGACTCCCGGAGCGACCTTTTTCACCCCTTTAACCACTGCGTCATGGGGGGCAAAGCCTCTATCCACGTGGGAGGCAATCGACTCGGCGATAACGATAGCATCATCCATCATGATACCGATTGCCATAAGCAAACCCACTAAGCTCATGATGTTGATGGAGACGCCAAAGAGACTCATCAAATAGATGCCGCCCAAGAAGGCGACGGGAAGACCTGCCGAGACCCAAAAAGAGTAACGTAAAGAGAAGAATAGCCACATGCTGAAGAAGACCAATATGATCCCCTGCCAGCCATTGGTTAACATCATATCCAGACGATCTTTAAGCAGTGAAGAGAGATCGTTCGTCAGCGTCAAACTCACGCCATCTGGCACACGTAGACGCTCTTGGTCAATAAAACTGCTGACCTTCTCTTTTATCCTTAACGCATCATCGGCTTTATTCTTTTGAACCTTGATTATGGCTGCATGCTGGCCATTAAATAAAATATGCTCCTCATCGAGTTCAAAACGATCACTGATAGTAGCGACATCCCCCAATCTGACAACACTACCATCACTCACCGAAGAGATGACGGTGCGTGCCAACTCTTGCGGAGTCACCTTTCGCTCATCAAACCTAATCAGTAGATTCTTATCTTTAAGCTCTATTGTCCCGGCCGGAATTTTTACATTTTGTCGCCCCACCTTATCGGCTATGTCAGCCGCGGTCAGCCCAAGTCGACGCATATCGACTTGATTAAGTTCAATGCGCAACTGATGGTCTGAAAAACCAGCCACCGACACCAGACTCACACCGGCATCGATTTTCAGGCGACGCTTGAGATCTTCCGCGTAACTCTTAAGGTGCGGCCAGCTGGCATCTGCCGAGATAGCGATATCGACGACTGGCTCAGCCCAGTCCAGCTCTTTAACGACCGGCGGCTCTATTTGTGATGGAAAGTTTTTAATCGCATTGATCTGCGTTTGCACATCTACCAGAGAACGCCCGATATCGGCTTTGGCGTCCAGCTTAATGGTCATGGATGCGACCCCCTCCTGGGCGTCACATTTCACCTCTTCGACATTGCCTAGGCCATCGACGGCATCTTCCATACGTAAACAGAGGCTCTCTTCCACCTCTATCGGCGATGCACCGGGATAGACAACGGTCGCGGTCACATAGGGAGGTGCAAACTCCGGAAATGTCTCACGCTTTATCGAGCCTAGATTTATTAATCCAAGCAAGAGCAGCGTTAGCATTAACAGGTTGGCTAATGTCGGATGACGGGTGATGTAAGCTATCACTGACCAGCCTCCTGTTGGTTCACCTGAGTTTTATCAGCACCACCGGGGCTTGCATCAGATGAGATATCCTTTAAAGACATCCCCTCAATAGCAGGAATAAGATCTGTCAGCACAACTTTATCACCAAGGGTCAACTCGGCTTGAATCGCTACATCCTCCCCATTGCGAAATAAAATAGTCACCGGCTTGATCACCAACTTATTCTCCGGGTTCATCAGATATATCTTATCACCATGAATTGCCTTTTCAGGAACGATGAAGTGAGGCCTTGCCTGACCATATATCAGCGCAGAGACAAACATGCCTTTAGTCAGAGGCGGCCTGCTGAATGGTTTCAGCTGACGAAAATCCTGTTCGACCTCCAGATAGATCCCAATGGTTGCCTGATTGGGATTAACAGTCTCTGCCACCCTTGTGACCTTAGCGGGCCAGGTAAAACGATTGCTTCCGATCTGAAACTCAACATTAGCTTGCAGTGCCAGAAGCTCAAAAGAAGGTAGGCTATGTTCCTCCGGGATCCGTTTAATGCTGCTGACTAAAGTGCGCATATCTTGCAGTGATATCTCAGCCTTAATCTCGGCGGTGCCAAGCTGGTGGGCAACCAACATAGTAGAGCCTAAAGCTACTACCTGATCTTGTTCGATATTAATATCGGAAACTCGGGCATCGAAAGGCAGCACCACCTTAGTCTGTTTAAGTCTTCTGCGGGCATCTTCTAGTTGCGCAATATCCACACTCTGCTGAGCCTGAGTCACCTTTCTGTCATCGGGAAGCAGCTTGATTGAGTTTTGTAGATCTTCCACCAGCTTGGTTTGTACCAACAGGGACTGATTTTGGCTTTCAAGCTCAGAGCTCGATACCAGGTTGCGCTTTTTGAGGGTGAGCTTACGCTGATACTCCTGCTCAGCCAGGATCAGCTTCTGCTTCTCAATCTTCAGGCTGCTGTTAAAGTTCCGCTCCTGTTGATCGAGTCTGGTCAGCTGCGCCTGAGTAGAATTGAGACTCGCCTGAGCCTGAGCCAACTTTAGTTCATACTCCAGAGGATCTATCTCAAGTACTAAGGTCCCCTCAGGCAACATCCGACCTGTTTCAAGCTGGGGATGACGATAGATAACTTTTCCCCCAACTTCGGCAACGGCCTGCCAAATATGTTTAGGCGTTACCCGGCCGAATCCCTTTATTATTGGGGGCAATTCTTTTTTTTCCAGGGTGAGAAGATCAACCATTCTGGCTTTATCATAACCTTCGACAACCGGAGGGGATGGTTTCAGGACTATAGCTAAGACCAGAACCAATATTCCAGCCAGAATACCGGGGAGCAGGAAACGTTTCTTGTTACTGGTCATTACTTTTATCCTTTGCGGGCATCAAGCCCCTTGCAAGCAGATTCGAATTTTGCTCTGCGAGTTTAGTTAAAAATTCGGGTGTGATCTCTATACCGAGCCTGTTTAATAGCGCATCGGGCACAAGAAATGGGAATATCATCATCGAAAAAAAACTCAGTTGAGCACATTGGCTATCGACACCGTCCCGGAGCAGTCCCTTTGCTTTAAGCTTATCGAACATCATGATGTCATCCAGATCGACGATTTCGTTGAACACCTTGGTTATCTCTTTATTTTCAGGAATGCTCTGATCCAGACCTGCCAGGCGGAAGATTAACCTTGGAAAATGGGGGTAAGCTGACATGACTTGATAGTAGGTTTGCATAAAGCTAGCCGGGCCACTCGCCTGTTTCTCTTTAATCACCTTGTAAAGCTGCTGCTTCACAGGTGCCGCAGTCTCTCGAAGCATAGCGGTAAACAGGTTTTCTTTAGAGCCAAAATAGTAGCGAATAAGCCCGGGATCGGTACCTGCAAGCGCCGCGACATCACGAATGGTGACCTGAGAATAGTCCCGCTCGACGAAAAGTTCTCTCGCAGCCTGAACAAGTTTATCGCGATTTTGAGTCTCTCCACAGGGACGTCCCACTTTATTCTTGCTATCAGGCATACACTATTCCTCAGTTAAAGAATTATTTTAAAAGCAGAACAAAATAATTGGCAGCGAAATAATTCCACAAAACCAGCGATAGCGAAGAATACAAGGATTAACAACTTGTAAAACATAAAGAAAATATTCATAACACCATGAGTATAGCGCTTTATGTTTGAAAGGGAGGTGATTTGGGAGGTACTTTAGAGCCTTTGTCTTATAATTTGTGGCTTTTAAATATTGAGCTTCTGGCAGAAGACCATATCTGCCACTAAACGTTTCTCCCCATACTGCGATATTGGCGACATCGCAGACTTTAAAGTTTCTCAAATCTCTGAATAAATCGAAATTTGCTGCTGAAACAGCTTGAACTCCGGCGTATAACCCAGCTCATTTTAGAGGCATACGCTTTAGAGGCATAATGTTTTGCAGTTTGGATGTTCAGGTGTTCGGCCCAAGATTTCTATAGATGATGTCAGACTTTCTGAGCGCATTCTCTGCGGTCATCATGCCCCACTTATTATGACCCCACTTATTGCACAGATAGTAATGCCAGCTGATTAGCTGGCATTACATTATACACTTATCAGAAGCCTACATCCTTATGGATCTTACCGATCTTCTGCGCTCTGATGTCATAGTCTTCCGCATGACAACCAGAACAACTATCCCAAGCTCTAAGCCAAGGCATTTGGAACTCACCATCTGCTGAGAAGTGTCTTGGGTCATCTTTTGCGCCCTCAAGGTCAATCTTAAACAGGTGTGATTCTGTAGGCATATGGCAATCAATACACGTAGCTACAAACTCATGTGCTGCCGATGCAATATCACTACCCTGAACATCCGCAAACCCTTTGGTGTGACAGTCTTTACACTGTCTAACCATCGCGTTCTCATGACCTGCCTTGTCTTGGTTCTTTTCAGATTGGTGAGGGTTATGGCAGGTTGAACAGGTAAACCCTTTCTTCTTACCCATTGCAATCCCTGTATTAGGGTCAATACCAACCATTGTCGCCGCCGCATTTCTGCCACCACTGACACTAATATCATCTTTACGCCCTTCAGGCTGACCAAACTCACCTACAACAGGTAGACGCGAATAATTAGAATCAACACCGAAAGTGTGTTCGAAATGGGTTTCGTATTCAGGATATTCTCTTAGTGCATCCTCTGTTGTATGACATTCAATACATGTAATAGGCTTACCATAGCCCATATCATCAGCAAGAAAATCCTCTGCTGTACGTCCTTCCGCTATCTTAACGATGTTGTGCTTTGAAGGTCCTTTGATATGCTCACTACCTGCACCGTGACAACCTTCGCACTGAATACCACCCATGGCGAATGTTCCTTGCATGCCCTCCATGTCATTCTGCATGTGTAAATTACGTTCATCACCCGCCGCCGATGTGTAAGCCTTCCAGCCTGTAGTATGACATTTGCCACAAGGCGCATATGGGTGACCATCTGGGTTAGGGTTTCTTATGTACGGGACCATCATTTCAGAGGTGATTTGAGTTCCCTTTGGTCGTAGAATCAGCCCCGCTTTTTGACCATTCATAATGTAGCCATTATTATCAATAAAGATATTAGCCATTTTAGTTCCACCAAGAACATAGGCTATATCCTCCCATCCGTTAGGGTCGCCAAGTGTATTTAAAAGACCACTAATAGCATCAGGAACCCCAGTTACAGAAGTGAACGGGTATTGAGGCTCTTCACCATTAACAACCTCTGTTAGCATCATGCTATGGCCTGTTTCTAAGAATGATTTCTTATCTGAATGACAAGCAAGGCATTTCTCAGTTCCGATATACTCTAATACAACCTCTTCGGGCACTGTCTCAACTGGTGGTGTATCAACGGGCGTTTCAACAGGTGTTTCAATTGGTGTCTCAACTGGAACCTCTACAATAATCACCTCAGTGTCATCATCTCCACAAGCTGACAGCATTACTAGCATACTGGCAAACACCAGCGCCTTACGTGTTGTTCTAAAATGTATTAAGTTCATCATCAGTCCCTAAATAAGTTTTTCCTGCATTCGCAGTAGAACCAATATAAAAGAACCCAAGATAAATGATGTAATTAGGTGGTTAAATTGTGACTGATAATTGAAGATTCAGATATCTTAATTTCAATATATTCAAAAGGTTATTTCAATAAGAAGAATCAATATCAATAATCATGAAGAAGCCAGCAATTCTATAATGACATTGATTATTATTTCCCTGTTTTCAACTGTGTATCGGCGATGAGAAACTGGTTTTTCAATTAAATAGTATTTTGGGGGTAGCATATTACCATGAAGCTTCTTTACCTCGATTTCGGGTAACCGCTCGACATGGATCCCTGGCATATTTTTATAAATTTCAGCCTCTACCGCTGGAATAAATGCCAGACTCCCCATGGTCAATAAGTTGCTGTACCACTGCTCCTTACCTTTGACCTTTTCAACACTTACAAGCTTTATTCCCGATTGGTGGCTATAGATCTCCAGGGGGGCCATCTTGTCATTGAACCCCTTGCACTCCTGAAAAAGAAAGGGGTATTTACAAATCTCATATAAGGTAAAATGAGGAAGCTTTGCCCATATGGGATGTCTCACATTTCCGGCCAGATAAACGGAGTCTAAGGTACCTAAATGTTCAAAATTAAGATCATGGTGACAAGAGGTATCTAAGGTCACCCCTAAGTCTAATTCCCCACTGTGAATTAACTCGGCAGAGTCATCTTTCCAAGGATGGAGCCGAATCTTACCAATGCGATTAAGAGTATTATTATTGGATAAAATCAGAGAGAGACTAGCCATGATGCCCGGCGTCACAGCGATATTAAGCATGGGAGTTGAGTCTTGATGGTTTACTTCAAACACCGCTTGTTCGATTTTAGTCACCGAGTAGCAAAACCGACATATGGGCTCAAAAAGATGCTCGGCTAACGGCGTTGGTTTCAACCCAAACTGACGACGATAGAAAAGCTGATCATCAAACGTCGCCCGTAAAATGTTTAGGCAACGACTGATTTTAGGCGCAGATACATTCAGCTCTTTTGCTGCTGCATTCGCATGACCGGTTTGAAAAATGATTTTAAATACCTGTAAACAAAATACATCGAGTTCACTGATTTTTTTGATTGCTGAATTAGTCATTTGATATTAATTTTATCTGTTCATCTTAATAATAAATGGTAATAAATGGGGTCAGAGTCTGAGGGAGCCCCACGAATTTCAAAACTAGCTTGCGGCGCATCATATTCAGCCTTTAAACGTTTCTCCCCATACTTAGATATTGGCTACGTCGCAGGCTTTGCAGCTTTTCAAGCTTCAGACATAGAGTGAAAATTTGCTGCTGAAACAACTTGAGTTCCGCCGTATATCCAAACTCATTTTTAGAGTCATACGTTTTGGAGGCATACGTTTTGGAGGCATAGTGTTTTGCAATTTGAATGATCAGGTGTTCGGCCTGATTGAGCTTGTCATGCTCAATCTGTTTGACAATGAGCAGCCTGAAGCAGTCAAATAAGATGATAAGCATGTGAGCATCATCGATACTCTCCTCAAGGAAATCGTCATCCAGGCCATAGTAGCTCATGGCTGAAATAAGGTTTGCCACCGCAGCTATATTGGTCGCTCCGCAGAACAGGTGACCCACCTCCGTTTCGAGCACCAAGGCGATTTTTTCAGCAAACTCAGATTTCTTCCACTGCTCACCGACAGACCTTATAAAATTCATGGTTAACCACTCACATAGATTAACGAAACAACTGAGTTGATATCGGCACAATTTGCAGTGACCTGGTCAGTTCATCCAAGTAGCATTTAGTGAGCAGTGCAATCCCCCGATAAAAATCACTCTCGGCGTGATGATGCATTAACTCCAGACAACGACCTGACCAAGGAAGTAGGTGTTGCTGTAGCAAGATGATGCAAGTGCCAGTTAGTTCATGGCTATTCTCCTCGGACAGCTGACCGAAAATCTGATCCAGTACGGCAAAAAATAGTCCAAGATGGTCGATAGGCTGATTCGAATCCAGCTCAAATCTAATACCCCTCTCTTGGTAGAAGCTCATTAAGGCCTGAGTCGATTCACCATTGAGTAGTTGCTTCTCACTTAAATAGACTGAGCCCCAGGGAGCGGCAGTGGGATCACCTGGTCCATAGAAAAGCTGCCCGTAATCCAGCTTCAGGGACAGACTCTGCTCCTGACTCCAATGTTTCAGGTAGTTATTTATTAACTGCTTAGCCTGCAACTCACTGTTATCCTGTGAATAGTCGGGCCAACTATCTATGCTCTTATGTGCAATAAAACTACCGATAAGCTCCACGCTGGGATCGTAAAACAGTACATTGTGTAATATACGAGCGATCCCCTGATACTCCAGGTAAATGTCTCTGGTTAAAGTTGCCATAGGCCCCTCTGATTTAATTGCTGATTTAAACAAGCGACGCCCCAAAGGACGCCGCTAACGGATCAGACCTCTGAATGATTTAACACGACACCATCTATGCTGCCACTGGCGCGGGCATGACGATTGGGGTTCATCAGCAGATTAGGTGATGTAATACTGCTGCTTGGCAAAGGAGCGAAGTTAGGCTTGACTGCGTTGGGATACTTCTCCTTGAGTGCATCCATAGTGCCAAAGTCGATGGCGCGCATCGGACATGACTCAACACAGGTCGGTTTTTTACCTTCGGCCAGCCTCTCATAACAGCCATCACACTTGGTCATCACCTTGCGGGCCTTATCTATCTGCGGCGCATCATAGGGGCAGGCACGGGCGCAACTCTCGCAGCCGATACATAACTCAGAAGCCACATGCACCAGACCATCTTGCTTACGCTTATGCATGGCACCCACCGGGCAAGCCTTGACACAGGCGGGCTCGCTACAGTGGTTGCACCCAATAGAGGTATAGTAGGCGAACACATTCTGGTTGATAGTGCCATCGGCATTCTCGGTCCACAGACCGCCACCATACTCATACACACGGCGCCAGTTGATGCCTACGGGCAGATCCTTACGATCCTTACACGCTACCTGGCAGGTCTTACACCCCGTACACTTACTTGAATCGACATAAAAGCCGTATTGAACATTAGTACTCATTGTTAACTCCTATCAGGCTCTGCGGATCTCGACCCGGTTAGTATGCTGTGGATTTCCCTTTGACAAAGGCGTTGGCCGCTGAGAGGTGATGGTATTGATATTGCCTCCCTTATCGATGCCATCCTCGAACCTCGACCAGGCACCTTGGCCCAGTGCGGTGACACCTATCATGATTCTGGGTGTCACCTTAACTTCGACCTCCAGGGTGCCGCGATCGTTAAAAACGTGTACCAGATCACCGGTTTTCAAGTTTCGCGCCTGAGCATCGATAGGGTTCATCCACACGGCATCCTGCACCACCTCCCTTAGCCAGGGGATATTATGGTAACTGGAGTGAACCCGCCCCTTAGTGTGATAACCTGTTAACTGCAGCGGATATTTTTCCCGGGTTTCACCATCGTCGAAACCATCCCATGTGGGGGTATACTTGGGCAGCGCCGAGATAACATCCCCTTCTCTGAGCTCCCATGTTCTCGCCTTGTGTGCCAAGCGTGATGAATAGATCTCAAGCTTACCCGATGGCGTATAAAGTCGGTTTGTTTCAGGATCGTCACGGAATCCCTTCAGAGCAATATAGCTGCCGTGGGGCAAATACTTACGATAAATGCCTTGCTCAAGCATCACCTCTCTATCGGGCAAACCCGGGTTGGCAGCTTGTGCGCCGACGTACATCTCATTCAGCCATTGCTGCTTAGTCTTACCTTCGGTGAACGCCTGCTCAACCCCCATTCTCTTGGCTATCTCGGTGCAGATATCGTAGGAGTGACGACTCTCAAACAGAGGTTCGATAGCCGAACTCATCTGGATTAATGTCGCCGTACCACCTGCAACATTATTCTGATTCACCAGCTCTTCATCTTCCAGCCAGGTAGTATCCGGCAATATGATGTCAGCGAACTTGGCGCTCTCCGTCATCAGATTATCGACCATCAGGATAAATTCACACTTGGACTCATCCTTGAGGATCTCTCTGGTTTTATTGACATCGGAGTGTTGATTCACCATAGAGTTGCTGAACCAGTTGACGATCGCCTTGATATCGGTACCCAATTTGCCATCGCCATTTTCATCCAGCTCGACGCCCCGTACACCATCTTTGAGCACCGACATGTTCTTACCATCTTCGACGGCCTGAAGATAAGTGAAGAAAGATATTTGTTTAGTAACCGGATTGGTACCTGCAGAAAGAGGAGGCACATAAAAGAAGCCCCCCTTACTCTGACCACCGTTAGTGGTGCCGGGTAAGCCAATCTTGCCCAGCAGGATAGATAACATATAACCGGCGCGCATATTGTTTTCACCCGCCGCCTGTCGATTCAATGCCGACCCTAAATGAATAAATGGTGCTTTGGCCACAGCAATTTCTCTGGCCAATTCGATAATGGTATGTTCAGGTATGCCCGTGATGCTCGCAGCTCTGGCGGGGGTCTTAGCATTCACTCCGGGAGTCAGATCGTCAACAGTGGCGTTATCCAAAATATAAGATTTATAGCTCTCCTCGTAGCCAACACCTTCAGGCAGGGTCTTCTCGTCATAACCGACACAGTATTTATCCAGGAAGGTCTGATCGACCTTATCTTGGGTGATCCACTCATAAGCGAGCGCCTCGAACAGCGCCGCATCGGTCCCGGGACGAATGGGGAGCCACTGATCTTCCTTACCCACGGCGGTATCGGTATATCTGGGATCTATGATGATGGTTCTTAAATTGTTTTTTTGCTTAATATTTAAAAAATCATAACTGATCCCGGAGCCACTCATGCGGATCTCCGATGGGTTATAGCCGATGAATACCGCCAGATCTGAGTTTTCTATTTGAGTAATACAACTGCCCTGCAGACCAACATATGGAGTGCCGAAGGTATACGTTGCGGCTTCTAATAGTTGGGCATAGCTATATACACCGTACTTATCGAGGCAGCCGCCGATGGAATTCATCAGACGCTGCGGCATAGTAAACACCCCTTTGAAGTAAGCAAAACTCCCCGTTCCAGTCATGTTAAAGAGGGACTCATTACCGTACCGGTCGATAATACCCTGCAGTCTTTCGGCGACGGTATCTAATGCCTCATCCCAACTGATCCGCTCAAATTGACCACTGCCACGAGGACCGACACGCTTCATCGGGTATTTTAAACGCTCAGGTGCGTACACACGCTTTCTCAGCGAACGTCCCCGCAGACAGGCACGCACATCGTGATTGCCATACTCATCACTGGTGGTGAACTCGGATTCAATACGGGTGATCACCCCATCTTTTGAAAAGACTTTGACCGGGCAGTTAGAGCCACAGTTAACCATACAAGCTGACCAGTTCATGGTTTCACCTTCGGTGACCGGAGGCGTTGGTGGCACGACATCAACATCGCTTGAGCTGGAGTTACAGCCTGCCACCGTCGCGGCGCAGCCCATAGCTGCACTCATTTTTAAGAAACTTCTACGTTCCATTATCATTTCCTCATTACAGTTATGATTAGCCGCTGGCATTAGCGCAGCTGATAGCTAAACGACAACATCACTTGGTGCGCGTTATAGTTATGGTTAAGTTTGCCAAGTGTGGTTAACCCATCGATGGCATTGACATCGACCTGCGCATTGTCGGTGTCGTAATAACGTTCGTACAGGTAACCCAGCTTTGCATCCAGCAGCTCACTCACCCTGTAGTTCGCATACAGCTCCGCACTGTGGCTATAAGAGTAGTAATCACCTTGTGGATGAGTAGCGATGTAAACCACCTGCTTGTCACTGCTTGAGTTAGCGAACAGGTAATCCAGGCCTATACTCAGCTTGTCCTGCAGCAGACCGCTGTAGTTCATGCCCACGCCAAGATTGATAAACTCATCCTCAACGTTGGCCGACCAATCGGCGGTGCTAAAGCTCTGACTGCCATTTTGCGTAGACTCGATCCACTGCTGACCGGCAAAGGCATAGCCCGATAGCCGCTTATCAAACTGCATATCAGCATTGAGGTTATAGCTGTAGTCCTCACTGGAGGTGAGGCCTAGGGTGGTATCTGTGTAATCATCGTCGGCGTAGCGGCCGATAAGGCTCACGTTAATCCAATCTACCGGGGCGTGATTGAACTTTGCTTCAAAAGCGGTTCGGTCACGATCTGCCAGATAAAACTTGCGCAGCAGTGGGTTTTCAATACTCGATGTCAGTCCGCTGGCTTGATATTGGCTACCGTCACGCTGGCTGAAGCTGGCTTTAAGCTTGAGTTTGCTATTGGCAAAGCTGCGGATATCGAGCTTGGTCCAGACGGTGCTTTCATCGGTCTGCTCACGGGCACCGTGGCTACGATCCATCTCTTCGCGATCAAAGCCTGCTTGCAGGCGATAGTCACTGTTGATGCGATAACTGACATTGACCTTGTAATTCAGCTGTTCCGTATCCAGCAGCACGTTTTCTTTGAAGGCGCCGCTGATACCATCGGACTCCAGTTGAGCAAACTCCCAAGTTGAGCTCTTGTTATCACGCTTGGAATAGCTGACGCTGCCGCCAAGGCGGAGGCGATTATCCAGAACCGAGGTGATAGTCAGCTTGCCGTCGGTAGTATCGACTTGGCCGTCCCAGTTTTGGATAGGGTTACCAGAGGTTTGAATAACCGCCTCATCTTGCATCATGCGTCCCGTCGCAAGCTGTGCACTGATGGCGGTTCGGTTAAACAGATATTGGCCTGCCAGGCTGAGTTGATAGGCACTGTTATCCGGTGCGGGGGCGTATACATCAGAAAGGTAAGGCAGGCTGAGTGACTCGATTTGATTATCGTATTCGCTGTACTGATAATTCAGTGAGGTTAGCCATTGTTGACCTCCGATACTTAAACCTGAGCTAATTTTGTCAGTTGTTGCATCGACGGGAAGACCAAAGTTAGTTGGGCGTGGGCTCACAAGGCTCGATGCCTGATAGCCTGTCTTCTCTTCCTGGCTATAGCGGGCAAAGATTTGGTAGTCTTGCCCGCCCCATTGCTCCCCGGCAGACAAGCCCATCCCTATCTGTTTACGCTTAAGCGATAGCTCTTGGGTTTGTACTTGGTCACTCGGTGTTAACATTCCATCGGCATACCAAAGGTTACTCTTGGCATTATCGTGTTGATATTGGCTTAGCTGACGATAATCTAACTCGGCTTGATAACTGCCTGTTTTGCCCGCTTCAAGGTGTGCACTGCTGTTAGCAAGCCCCAGGTTAGTCGCCTGAGCTTTGGCTCGATAACCGGTTTTACCGCGATACTGCAGATCCGCGTTCAATAAACCATGCACGCCGTCTTCGCTGTTAAATGCATTAGCACTGTGAATATCATCACTGTCGTTATAAGCCACCCCTGGCTCAACACTGCCGCGATAACCTGTGTTATCTGGGCAGCGCTTGCACTGGAACTTATCCATGTTCACGCTATTGGTATTGGCCTTGTTGACACTAAAATCTGCTGCCGGTGCTGAACTTGGCATCATCGAGCCAGAAGCCGTGATAAGCGCCAGGGTGATGAGGTTTAATGGATATTTCATGTTATTACTCCTCAATTAGCGCTGCAGCTTGCTGCCGTCGGGATGGTTAGAGCCATGAATTTGGCTATGACAGTTAAGGCAACTCTTGCCACCACCGAAGGCGTCCTGACCATCTTGTGGTACCACTCGGCTGGCATGACCATCGTCCATATGACATTGCTGACATAAAAGAGGAGCACGAGACTTAAGCAGGGTTGAATTTATACTGCCGTGAGGGTTGTGGCAGGTACTACAATTCTCAACAACAGGCTCGTGCTCCCATAAAAATGGGCCACGCTTCTCGGCATGACAGCGATAGCAAGTATCGTTAACGGTTAACTGATTGAGGGCACTTTCACCCATAGAGCCATGGGGGTTATGACAATCGATACAGGTCATCTGGTCCCACTGCATGGGGTGAGATGAGCGCTTGTTCATCGCCGCTTTGGCCTCAAGATGACAGCTGGTACAAGTGTCATTGACGCTCAGTTTGTCCATCACAGGGTCTTTGGCAGTATGGATTTGATGACAATCGACGCAGGCCACTTCATCAAGGTTGTGACTACTGCTGTGCCATGCCATCTGTTTCGGGTCGTTATGACAACCAAGGCAAGTACTGTTTTGGCTGGCAGCATCGAGTTTGCTCTCTTTACCGAAAGCAATCATCGGCTCTTTTCCGCCTTTGTTGTGTTTCCCCTGAGGGCCATGACAGGCTTCACATTGCAGGCCAGCCATCGGCGAGTTTGCCGGGCTATCTTGTCCGTGTACGCCATCGAATAGCGCCATCACAGTGTTATTTTTCTTATGGCACATGAGACAGGAATCGGCACCTTTTTTAGAGTATTTCCCTTTAGAAAATTTAGTCTCCAGCTTCTTTGTTAGCTGCTCTGCAGGTAATTGCTCCCAAGGGACCGCCTGTATTGAAAAAGAGAACAGCACCAAGGTTGCTATCCCATAAACTATATTGCTTACACGAATTCGCATCATCATCCCGACCTTATGATATTTTTATTTATTAACCGCAGATATCAAACAAAACTTATAAACTAGTATAAATACCAGTAAAACTTCGATAGCGAATATATTAATCAATTTAAAAGGAAACAATGAAAACCAAACATAAACGTGATCCACATCAGTTAAAAATGCAAATTAAATGTAAAAACAAAGAAAGTTAAATATAAAAAACATGCAGAACAAAAAACCAAAACCATTTAATTACACAAAAACGAGAAATTAAAGAATAATTAACTCACAAACAAATAAAAATCTTCAGAATTAAAGTTTAAACCAGGAAAGACAGGCTTTACCAATATAAACAGCAGCTTACAAAGAAGGTCATGAACTGCCGCCACGACCACTCGACGCGCACGTTATTCAATACAATAAAACCAACAAACTCAAAGGTTAAAACCAATAAACTAAAAAGTTAAACTGAATACATAATTTATAATCTTGAACAAAGTGACCACTCAAATAAACCAGACAGGCAATATTATTCTACAAGATCAACAAAGAAAAGAATTGCAACACCAACGCACAGAGAAACAATGAACAGCCAAATAACCAAAACAAAACTCAACATACTGAAATTAATTCTTCAACTCTGGATTGTTAAAGAATTAATCCAAACTAAAGGTCTATCCGAAACAGTTTAAATTAAAGGTTTGTTTTTTTATTTATAAAATAGACTGCCTCTGGTGCTCTGATGCAGCGGGCCGAGTCGTTACCAGAGTGATTGGATCAGAAATATGAAGTAGAAGTCTCAGCGCTTTGGGGAGAAGAGCCAAGCTTATAACAAGGAGTCGTTGGGTTTCTTGTATGCCAAATCAATGGGGGACATTCCACAACAACAAAAGCAGGTATCGGGCTAGCCTATTGCGTCACTCATTGCCGCGAAAAGACAAAATATGAAATAAGATGGGTGGGAGGACATGCGTCCCCCCAGCGGACCAGCCAGCTTGATAAGTCGTTAGCCGGCGTCGGCCTGATTCTCAGGAGCGGCATCGATAAACGCATCGAGTCGATTACAGTTCTCGACAATGCGCACAATATTAGGGTATGGCGACAGGTCGACGTTAAAGCGGTTGGCGTTATACACTTGGGGGATCAAGCACAGATCCGCCAGAGTAATATTGTCACCGAAGCAGTAACGACCCGAGTATTTAACCAACTGTTTTTCAAATGCACTGAAGCCTTCATTTATCCAGTGATGATACCAAGCCGACTTAGCTCCATCATCGAGGGCGAGATCTTTCGACAGGTACTGCAGTACCTTGAGGTTATTGAGCGGGTGCACTTCACAGGCTATAGACATCGCCATAGCGCGAACAATCGCCCTGTCATGGAGATCTTGAGGGAGTAGTGCATTTTCGGGGTACTTTTCATCAAGGTATTCGATAATGGCAAGGGATTGAGACAGCACGAAAGCCTCCTGCTCCTCACCCTGCAGCTCCCCCTTTGAGTCACTATCGATAAGCGCCGGCACCAACTCCTGAGGATTTAAGATTGCATACTCGGCTTGATGTTGTTCGCCGCCATCCTTAACTAAGTGAACAGACAATAGCTCGGCGTCGAGCCCTTTATAGTTGAGGGCAACTCTCACCCGATAAGCCGCACTCGAACGCCAATATCCATAGAGCTTCAACATGGTGACTCCTTAAAAATCTATTATTATAAAAAAGGCCAATTCAATGAATTGGCCTTTTTCATACGGGATGTGAATTACCCTTTATATTCGACAACTTGCTGATCGATGGAGCCAAAAATAGTCTTTTGGTCATCATCCAACATCTCAATACGCACGCGGTCGCCAAACTTCATAAATGAAGTGGACGGCTTGCCTTCGGCAATCGTTTCCAGCATCCGCGTCTCGGCTAAACAGCTGGAACCGGCACTACGGTCATAATTCGAGATAGTACCCGAACCTATGATGGCACCGGCACCCAGAGGGCGAGTCTTAGCCACATGAGAGACTAATTGACTGAAGTTAAATGTCATATCGACCCCCGCATTAGGACGGCCGAAGAGCGACTCATTCAGATGAGTAATCAAGGGCAGGTGTACCTTAGAATCTTCCCAGCGTGCACCTAACTCTTCCGGTGTCACCGCGACAGGAGAGAAACTGCTTGATGGTTTAGCTTGATAGAAACCAAAACCTTTCGCCAGCTCACCGGGTATTAGGTTACGAAGCGACACGTCATTGACCAGCATTAACAGCTTTATGTGCTTCTCGGCATTCTGCGTTGTAACGCCCATCGGCACATCATCTGTTATCACCGCAATTTCAGATTCAAAGTCAATGCCCCACTCTTCACTGGCTAATGGAATATCTGCTTTAGGCGCAATAAAGCAATCTGAGCCACCTTGATAAACCAGAGGATCGGTCCAGAATGTCTCTGGCATCTGTGCGCCTCGAGCCTTACGTACCAATTCAACGTGATTAACATAGGCACTACCATCGGCCCATTGATAGGCACGCGGCAGAGGAGACAAACACTGGGCCTCATCAAAATCGATCGCACTGTCTATCAAACCATCATTTAACGCTTCATATAGCTCTTGCAGTTGTGGCTGAAGCAGATCCCACGCATCGAGTAACTGCTGCATAGTATGGGCAATGGCGGGGACGGCCACCGCTTTAGATAGGTCTTTACTCACTAACATCAACTGACCGTCACGACGACCATTGTTATAACTGGCTAACTTCATACCTGCTCCTGTCAAAACCTCACCAGTCAATAATTGTTATCTCTGTGCTGGTGCTATCGGTATAGAAATACATTAAGCATAGACAGATAGGAATAGTGTGACATGAATCACGCCGAGCTCAATAAAGCACTCAAACGTAAACAAATAATTACACTCTATCTATGCGGCTCAAGCTTGGGCTTCTCAAACCACAAGTGATGAAAAACCCGGCATTATTGTGGCAACAAGCTTTTACATCTATTTTTGCTTGCTGATCTTATATTCTCTTAATTTATTGGCAATCGCAGTATGGGATACACCTAGCTTCTTGGCTAACTGACGTGTGCTTGGGTAAGCCGGATACAGCCTTCTCAGCAGACTCGATTCGAACTGCTTCATTGCTTGATCCAGGCTCCCTTCGAATTGATGATCGAAATAACCGAAACCTTCGGCGTAGGAGGGAAGCTTCAACTGCTCAACCGATAGCTCAGCTGACCCGTCCCACATAGATACCGCCCGGAAGATAGCATTTTTAAGCTGCCTGACATTACCGGGCCATGCGTAGTTGAGTAGATGCTCACGACACTGAGCCGAAATACGTCTGATTGGAATCGATAATTGCTGACTGTAATGCTCTAGAAACATTTCGGTTAAGGGGATGACGTCAACTTTGCGCTCTCGAAGCGAAGGCATATGAAAGCTCAACACATGGATCCGATAGTAGAGATCTTCTCTGAACTCTCCCGTTTGACACAGTTCGGCGAGATTTTTCTGAGTCGAACAGATGATCCTTACATCGGCCCTGACCTCTCTATCCTCTCCCAAGCGTCTGAAAGTGCCATCTTGCAATAGACGCAGTAATTTTACCTGGGCAGATTTTGACATCTCGGCAATCTCATCGAGAAAAACCGTGCCGCCTTTTCCTTCTTCGAAGAAGCCTCTCTTGACTATCTCTCCGTTGCTTACAAAACCAAAGAGCTCCTCCTCAGCGGCGCTGTCCGGTAATGCTGCGCAATTAATCGCAATAAAGGGGTGTTCTCTACGCATACTCGCATCATGACATGCGCGTGCCATCAACTCTTTGCCCGTCCCTGTTTCACCGGTAATAAGCAAAGGTGCATCGAGTTGAGCCATACGTCTGGCCTGAACCAGAACTTCTTTCATCTTGTCACTGGTGGCAAGTACGCTTTCAAAGCCAGTAGTTTGGCTCTGCAGAGCATTGAATTGCTTACCGACCCTGGCGGGGGATTTGAGAGATACGACGGCGCCGGCAAGAATGGATTTATCACTCTCATCCGGTAGATAAATTGGTAGCATCTCGGCCAGGTATTCATTTTGACCTATGTTGACTCGCGTCGCCTGAGCAAGCACTAAGGTTTCACTCAACCAACGACTAAAATTGAAGCCCTGAACCCAATGATTGAGCGGCTCATCGAGTATTTCGTGCTCACTCATGCCTACGGTCATAAGAGCCGATTCATTAACGATACGGACGCGCCCTTTCACATCGATAGAAAACACCGAGTCAGGCAGTGTCTTTAAGAGTGTTTTCAAGGCGTAGTGCTCTTGCTCCGATGGCATAAAGGAGACGGTACGGACATCATGAACACCTTCAACCTTTCTGATCAAGGGCAACAATTCGCTGAGCGTATCGAAATTAACTTCAGCAAATTGTAAATAAAGAAACCCCTGATTACTGGCATCGATAGCAATCAGGTTAATGCCATAACCTTCCAGGACCATCAAAATATCTTTCGCCAGACCAACACGGTCCAAGCAACAAACTTCAAGACGCATACTGTAATATTTCCCTTTATTAAGAGTATTGTTTTTATCCTTGGTGCAAAATTCTCAATGCGGAGAATGAATACGGCAATGAGAAAAGAGAGCGACTCAGGCGCCTATACCCTAGAAGGTTATGATTATTGTGGCAAGTCTTGTTTACAGTAGAATGGTTTTTAGTTGAAGAAATCAGCAGGCCAACCAAAGGTAACCTGCTGATAATAATAGACTAAGCTTCAAATTTACAACTGGTCGGTCTTGGCCGCCATAATGAAGTCGTTACGGTGAAGTCCTTTAACTGAATGAGACCACCATGTCACCGTGACTTTGCCCCACTCGGTTAGGATCCCCGGGTGGTGAAAGTCGGCTTCGGCGAGATCGGCAAGTTTATTGGTAAACTCCATCGCCAATTTGAAATTTTTAAACTTATATACCCGTTCAAGCTGCATAATTCCATCACGCACTTCGACACCCCAATCGGGTATCATACGGATCAATTCGGCAAGTTCACTGTCGGTCACCTTAGGGGCGTCAGCCTGACAGGCTTCACACTTCATATCTGCTAATTTAGTCATCTTAATTCCTTTACTCATTTGTTTTAATTTTAGTTTTAGTTATTGTTTTCGTTAATCTTAAATGTACTAGTTGAATACATCTGTTGAAGATAGCGATTAAAGGTACTAACTCGCTTTCGACTTAGGTTCAAAAAGCGGTTCAAATAATCCGAGTTTCTTCGCCTCACGCACGCCAGCCATGATATCCATATTAACGATTTCATCGAGGAAGGCTATGCTATCAATAGCGTAATAGACAGGCTGCATAATATCGATACGATAAGGCGTCCTCAGCACATCCACTAAATTAAACGGCTTAATCAGCGGCTTATCACCCATGGCATATTGTGTCTCGCCCGGTGAGCTTAAAATGCCTCCACCGTAGATCTGCAGTGAGCTATCTTTGGCTTGAAGCAGGCCAAACTCTACGGTAAACCAATACAACCTTGCCAGGAAAACCCTATCCTCTTTACTGGCCGCTAACCCTAACTTGCCATAAGCGTGAGAGAATCGAGCAAAAGAGGCATTGGTCAGCAAGGGGCAATGACCAAAGACTTCATGAAATATATCGGGCTCTCTCAGATAATCGAACTCCTCTTTGCTGCGTATGAAGGTTGCAACGGGGAACTCCCTGTTAGCCAACAGCTCAAAGAAACGCTCGAAAGAGATCAATGCCGGCACTGCTGAGGTTTTCCAGCCACTTGTATCTAAGAGCACCTTATCAATTTCGGTCAGCTGTGGGATCTTATCACCCGATAAGCCCAAATCTTTCAAGCCTTGTTGATATTCAGAGCAGGCATATTTAGACAAATTACCCACTTGCCTTGCATACAACTCTTGCCAAATATCATGCTCAATTTGTGGATAATGAATGTGGCCATTTGCATCAGGCAGTCTGGCCACATACTCAGTGATTTTGCTCATAGTATGTTCTAATCATTTATGGATCCCATATTCATAGTTGACCAAACCGAGGTTTTTGTTAACTCCATCACAGTTTATTTTCTGGTCTCCCAAGCCCTTTCCGCGTAACAAATTAGTTACAACCAGTTTCCGAAAGACCGCAATAACATTAAAAAACAATAGATTAGTTCGTCACCATTTATTGACAAAAACAAAATTATTATTAGATTGCTCTGTTAGTTCACTATTAACATGGCTTTTCCGTGTCAATTTATTAAAATATCTCTATTGAGCTTTAAGTGTATGAAAGGGAAAAGAATGAAACCACATAGAATTCGTAAAGCCGTTATCCCCGTCGCGGGACTGGGAACAAGGATGCTTCCGGCCACTAAAGCGATTCCCAAAGAGATGCTGCCAGTCGTCGATAAACCATTGATACAATATGTTGTTAATGAAGCCATTGCGGCCGGTATCAATGAGATAGTATTAGTTACCCATGCCAGTAAAAACCCCATTGAAAACCATTTCGACACGAGTTTCGAACTGGAAGCTCAGCTGGAGCGCCGTGTTAAGCGTCAGCTTCTCTCAGAGGTTCAATCCATCTGCCCCAAAGGGGTGACGGTTATCAGCGTACGTCAATCTCAGGCTAAAGGCTTAGGACACGCTATTTTATGTGCCAAATCCGTAGTGGGTGAGGCACCGTTTGCAGTGTTACTGCCCGATGTAATAGTCGATGAAGCCAGTTGCAACCTCAATAGAGACAATCTGGCAGAGATGGTCAAACTATTTGAGCAAACTGATACCGGGCAGATAATGGTGGAAGGCGTGCCGGAAGATCAGGTTAACCAATATGGTATCGCCGATGTTAACGGGCAAGAGCTTCAACCCGGAGAATCTAAGCCTTTGGCTCAGCTGGTAGAAAAACCCAGCATAGATGAAGCACCGTCGAACCTTTCCGTTGTAGGCCGATATATACTGCCAGCAGATATTTGGCCACTATTAGCCAAAACCCCCGCCGGAGCAGGCGATGAGATACAGTTAACCGATGCCATCGCCATGATGATGGAAAGAAAGACGGTTAATGCCTACTACATGAAAGGTAAAAGCCACGACTGCGGTAATAAGCAAGGTTATATGCAGGCCAATGTCGAGCATGCCCTGCGTCATAAAGAGATTGGAACTGATTTTAAAAATTACCTGAAAAAGCTGGTTGAAGACTTCGACAAGGATATAAATTAATGACCATATTAGTCACAGGTGGTGCTGGATATATCGGCAGCCATACAGTGGTTGAGCTTTTAAACGCTGGCCAGAAGGTTGTCATTGTCGATAACCTTGTCAATTCGAGTATTGAAGCTCTGCAGAGAGTAGAGAGCATCACCGGCAAGTCGGTGACCTTCTATCAAGGAGATGTACTTAACAAGGCCCTGCTTCAAAAAGTATTCAGCGATCATCAGATCCACTCGGTTATCCATTTTGCAGGCCTTAAAGCCGTCGGTGAATCCGTCGCCCAGCCTCTGAAATATTATGAAAATAATGTCACCGGTACTCTGGTCCTCTGTGAAGTCATGGCCGAGCACGACATAAAAAATTTAGTATTCAGCTCATCGGCTACCGTATATGGCGATCCCGCAAGTCTGCCTATTACTGAAGATTTCCCTACGGGCGCAACTAACCCATATGGCCAGTCTAAACTCATGGTTGAACAGATCTTACACGATCTCAATCACTCAGATCCCAGTTGGAATATTGCACGCTTGCGTTACTTTAACCCGGTAGGCGCCCATGTTAGTGGCCTTATCGGCGAAGATCCGAACGATATCCCCAATAATCTGATGCCCTTTATTGCTCAAGTAGCCGTGGGGAAAAGAGAAAAATTGAGTGTGTTTGGTGGAGATTACCCTACTCATGACGGCACGGGTGTACGTGATTATATTCATGTTGTCGATCTCGCTATGGGCCATCTCAAAGCGCTTGAAAAACTCAGTACAAAACCAGGTTTGGTCACCTATAACTTAGGAACGGGTCAAGGGTATAGTGTTCTCGATATGATTAAAGCCTTCGAGAAAGCTTGCGGGAAATCGATCCCCTATCAGATTGTAGAGCGCCGTCCCGGAGATATTGCCGCCTGTTATGCTGCGCCTCAAAAAGCGAAAACTGAGTTAGGCTGGCAAGCGACTCATACGCTGGAAGATATGGCAAATAGTAGCTGGAAATGGCAATCGACGAACCCTGATGGGTATTCAAGCTAAATGAGTAATATAAACCAGAGTCGTCGCCGCCTTTTCAGTCGAAGAAAGTCAAACGTGATCAGGCCCCCATGGAGCAGACAGGATATCGATTTCACCGATATCTGTACCCGCTGCGACAAATGCGTTGAGGCCTGTGAAACCAAGATTATTATCAAAGGTGATGGCGGGTTTCCCGAAGTCAATTTCACTATCGATGAATGCACCTTTTGCAAGAAATGTGTCGAGGCATGCCCCGAGTCGCTGTTTACAGCTACAGACGAGTCCCCTTGGCAAATAGCTGCCACAATTAATGATACCTGCCTTGCCCGTCAGGGGATCTGGTGTCAGAGTTGCAAAGATGCCTGTGACTCACGGGCCATCAGCTTTACCCCGGCTATAGGTAAAGCTCCTCAACCGCAGATAGATACCGATATATGCAACGGTTGCGGTGCCTGTGTCGCCCCCTGTCCAAGCCATTCTATTACCCTGCTCGATAACAAAAATGTGGAATCCTAAGTAAAATCATGCCAAAAACAGAGCCAAAATAATGACATTGGAGTGCCAAATATTAGTGGTTTTTTTATTGTTAATTTAAGGTTACTATCTGAATATCTCGAAGTCAGCGACTGACTATTTTTATTCGGAAAAAAACATATGTTCGGAAAAAAGAAAGTAACAGGGCTCACCTTCGTCGCTCCGGGTACCAAGTTATCCGGTGAAAGCCATTTCGCCGGAGAGGCGCTAATCGGTGGTGAGGTCTTCGGAAAAATAAGCTCATCGGATAAGATAACTATCGAAATTGATGGTTATGTGGATGGTGAACTCAACTGCGATGAATTAAAGGTTGCGGGACACTTCAAAGGAAAACTGAAGTGCGGCAAGCTCAACATCACCAGTACAGGCACTGTCGAAGGTGAATTGGCTTGCGAATCAATGGAGATCTTCGAAGGCGGACAATTTATCGGAATGCGGGTTAAAGAGGAAGTTGCACTACTCAACAGCTTTGATACACAACAGGCAGAGATTGAAGGTAAGTTGCAAGCTGGCTAACCAGGTGCTTTATTCTGACTTTATAGAAGGTGTCCAGAGAACAGAACCTGTGAACAAGGACGTTCAATCATTTCACTCCAAACTAGTCCGCCCAAACCAGTCACCCGAACCATGCAGCTAAAACATTCAGCTCAAGCTATTCCCTTATCTCTCTAACCTGCAACAGATAACTCCTCAGCAGGCTGATGAACTCGTCAGATGTTCTGTCTAAACAATCGAAAGGAATATAGATATGGTAGCCTAAATTTTTGCTGAGCATTTCACAGCGATGACCGAACATAGCCAGCACGCCTCGATAACGCTCTTCGTTTACGACTAAGGGAGTAAACTCAGAGTTCATATAGGACTCCAACTCTTCCAGGTTCTCATCTAAGGTGACAGCAGACATGAGTAAAGGCCTTTGCTCCGTCAGTAAACCAGTTGCGAGCCGCCCGGGAATAACATCTAAAACCGGATTGATCTGTTTAAGTTTTATGCCTATAAAGGGTAATTCAATCATGTCGATACCATCTACGCCTTTAGGAATATCGAAGCGCTGAACATTATTCCAGGCGATAAAAAGACTACCTCTACGATGATGGTAAAGAAGCCCCTCTTGATTCAGTTCAACACTTACCTCGGGCTCAATCAGCTTAGAGATACCGAGTACGGCAGATATCGCGCCGAGAGCAAAACAGAGCATACCGGGAGCAAATAGTCCGGACGCAGACAGAAACATTCCCAAGCCGAGAGCCAGTCCAAACACTCCCAGAAAGGTTAAGGTTAAGGCGTTTCTCTTAGTATGCGTGCGAATTTGTACTACTTCTATATTCAAAGGAGATCCTAAATCTTAGCTTCTATCTATCAACTATCTGAGCATTCTCATTGGGCAGTAGAATATCTCTTTCATGCTTTATCTGAAACCAAAGCTGACCAACATATTCATGTATAGCTCTTTGAGAAGACCACAAGTTATGTGCATCCAATCGCCACCAATAGCCTTGTCTGGTAATAAAATCTGTCGGAGCCGCTTGTGGACTCAGTCCGATATTTGCAAATGTCGACATAGATCTGGGCATATGACTAGCAGAAGTGACGAGTCTAAAGGGTGCAGTCCCAACTTCCCACTTCATAAATTGCGCCTCTTCGATGGTGTCCTTTGCCAGCGGAAAGGTGATTATACGCTTCTTGGGAATACCCAGCTCAATTGCAGCATCAGCCATCACCTCAGCATGGGCGCGAGAACCGGTTCCCCCGCTCCAGCCACTAAACACCAATTTACAGTCTCTACCGAGATTAAACTGGCGTATCCCTTCACTTAATCTTGCAAGAGCCGTAGATGAAAGCTGCTGAATGGCCGTTCCCGATATCGACTCATCATGACCACTACCCAGTACCATGACCAAACAGCCATCGGCAATAGGACCACTATTAACCGGGTATTGACTCTCCAGTTGAGAACTCAATAAATTACTACCCGGTGTGCTACTGAGAAATACCAGTAACAAAACAGCAATTGATAGTATTGAGCGAACTAACTTCCTGTTCCGTAATATCACGAGCGCAAATAACAGTAATAGCACCACTAGAGGCACCGGCATAAAGAGCTGAGAAACTATTTTTTTAAGCCAAAACATCGTAACCAAAGTCCATTTTAAGATTATCGCCGGCTAGTCTAGCACAACCATACGACCAATAATCATCATTACTTAGGCCCTTTATACTCATACCTTAAGAGCCTGCAGGAATAATGATCACCACAACCAAGCCGCGCCACGCACACCCGATGAACTGCCATACCTATTTTGCACTACCGGCGTGCGACACTCATTACCCAACACATATTTTGTCAGCAGTGCCGGAAGTTTAGGATAGATGGCTTCGATATTAGATACCCCGCCACCCAGCACGATGACGTCCGGATCGATGATATTAATCACGTGAGCCAAGGATCGTGCCAGCCTGTCCATATATCGCTCGAATGCAGCCTTTGCCAACATGTCACCATTCTTCAATAATGCAACAATTTCAATAACGCTGACCGCATCTCCGCCCGCTACCTTAAAGTCTCTTACGAAGCCCGTTCCTGAGATAAAGGTTTCGATACAGTCTTGGTTACCGCAAAAACAGGAGGTCGTGTTGAATTCATCTTTCGTCATCCATGGCAGCGGATTATGACCCCACTCACCGCCTATGCCATTACCGCCACCATGTGCCTTACCATTAATGGCAACACCGGCGCCACAACCTGTACCTATGATCACGCCAAATACCACACCTTTTCCCGCCGCAGCACCATCGATTGCTTCGGACACGGCAAAGCAATTTGCATCGTTAGCAACCCTGACCTCTCGCTTTAACCGCTCACCGAGATCGATATCGAGTGGATGACCATTGAGCCAGGTCGAGTTTGCGTTTTTAACCAGTCCGGAAAAGGGGGAAACAACACCCGGGATCCCCACACCAACACTCCCTGTCAGCCCTAATGTCGACTCGGCTTCATTCACTAAACTTTCAATGGCATCCAGCGTGGCGTTATACTCTCTTGGAGTCGGGATCCGCTTACGAAAAAGCTCTTTACCTCCACTCTCTAACGCAACCACTTCTATTTTAGTTCCGCCAAGATCTACGCCTATTCGTAACATCGGCTCTACTCCACTCATTTCTAATAATTTTTAAAGGTCTTTACTCATTAATCCCACTACAGAGTAGTATGAATTCTCATACATAAAGTGTGACATATTCCAGTTCGAGAAAGAACTTGTTACCATCAGGCTTAAAATTGATGGTATTTCGACACTCAACTCCCAATCAAATATGTTACCCGTTCACAATGCTGGAATATTAAGTCAGTACACTCTCTATTAAAAGCTATCCCGATAAAACGACACTTTTCTCAGCTCCAAGCTCCCTAGCGAAGGGGAAGAGTATATCTGGAGGTATATTAATTGTTGATATGGTAAATTTTAGCTACGCCAAAAATGTGTACTTTCATCGACTCATTGTAAGGATAACAAGCCGACACACCAGCACTACTAAAATACAACTCCTTAGCCACAATCCTGATACCTACAGATTCATTTAGTGACGAAAACCATGCTGCTTGGTTAATTTACTCACACCCTCTTTTACCGCCCGCTCAAATCACTTACTATGCCGGGCAATGAGATAAGGGATCACAGTGACATAAGGGATCACAATGAAATTCAAGATACTATCCGGATTATTACTATTAGGTTGCAGCTCGGCGCAAGCTGCATGGTGGGTTGAGCCCGATGACTTAGCGCTGAGAGCCGATATTCAGCTGCTTTCAGATACGGGCGTGATAGTGCAACCTATCACAACATACCCGCTGATGTGGGCCGGATTAAAGCAGGACATGGACAAAGCTGATATCGCCCAATTATCGAAGAATCAGGCGATGGCATTTAACAGAGTCATGGACGCCTATAAGCATGATCATCAAAGCTTTAACAGCAAAGTAGAGCTCGCAGCCGCTACAGACACTGCACGCTTTACTGGTTTTGGCCAGGACTACCGCGACAAGGCTGAAACGACAGTCAATGCTGAAGTCACTAAAGACTGGTTTAGCGGACGCGTCTCAGCCAGTTACCACTATGATCCTATCGATGGTAATAGCACAAGATTAGATAATAGTTTTGCCGCCGTCATGCTAGGTAACTGGATTGTCAGCGCAGGTGCACAACAAAAGTATTGGGGACCGGGCTGGGATACAGGATTAATTCAGACTACCAACGCCCGTCCCATGCCGGGCATCACCCTAAGCCGAAATAATAGTGAAGCCTTCGAAACACCTTGGCTTAGCTGGGCCGGTCCATGGACCTTTACCACCAGCTTCAGTCAGATGGAAAGTGACCGCTATGTGCCCGAGGCCAAGCATTGGGGCGCACGCGGTACCCTACGCCCAATATCTAAACTCGAGGTCGGTTTCTCATGGACCATGCAGTGGGGCGGCGAAGGCTACGGTAATAGTTTAGGCGACTGGTGGGATGGACTGTTTAATGGCGGTGGAGTCGAAGGCGATCTCGAAAACGGCCAGGAAAACATGTTAGCCGGTTATGATTTCCGCTGGTCAGATACCGCTTTCGGGATCCCTTACGGCATCTACTTTGAGCGTATTCATGAAGATTACCATACCGAAAAGCACAAACTCATTAACGCATCCAATATGGGCGGTATCGATTTTGTGTTGAGTGACATCAATACCCGTGTCTTTATCGAATATGCCGATACCACAGCCTCATGTGGTACTGATGACAAGGTATATAACTGCATGTATGAGCATGGCTTCTACAAAGATGGTTATCGTTACTACGGTAAGAGTCTGGGCAGCACCTATGACAATGACTCACGTACGTTGGTTGTCGGTGGGATCACTCAACTTGGGGGTGGTCAGAACATCACCAACAAACTTAGATGGCTAAAACTTAACATTGACGGTAGCGATGTAGCCGCTCCCGGCGGAAATCCGGTGTCACATGGCGAGTATGAGCAAATGTATCAATTTGACACCAGCTACCACCGTCCTTTCTATCAGGGAACCTTAAAACTGGGTGGCACTCTGGGCTATAGTCAATATAAGACATCAGGTGGCAACGATTGGGATGGCACGGTATACGCCGGCTGGGAAAGAAGTTTTTAATCTCAATAAGAACCTAAGCACTGAGACGCTCACCACGTGAGCTAATCGACGCCAGCGTTGCTGACTGCATAAGCTAAGACGACACTTACTACGTGAGTTAACTGACACCAGCATCGCTGGTAAAAAATAGAGACTGAGCTCGATGCCAGTCTCTTTTTATTTTCCTGATAGAGCGCAGCTAATAGGCATTGCCATCCGCAAAGCGAAAGTTCGTGTTATAGGTGTGCTCTTATCATCTTTCCCGGCTAAAGCCGGTCCTACACCAGAGACAAATCCACCAGCCCTCTGTAGGAGCGTGCTTCAGCCGCGAGCGTTTACCTGTATGGTTATCATCATTCCCGGCTAAAGCCGGTCCTACACAATCAAACTATTCGCCAACCTTCGTTGTAGGAACGTGCTTCAGCCGCGAATGCCATCTTCTTCGCTTTAAAAACCTAGGACCTCAATCCTAGAGACTTTCTTGACTATAACTCAGCAAAATCATCCAGCGTTTTGTGCCCTCTTTTAGAGAGAAATTCGAGCAGTGCCTCCGGGCTTCTATTCAGTAAACGTTCCTTAGGAAATTCCGCTTCCTCAATGATAGCTAAGGCTTGTGAGAACTCACCTAAACTGAAGGCTACATGAGAGTCTGAGCCCATCACTAACAAGCCTCCTGCATCGCGGACGGCTTTCGCTATCGCTACACAGTTAGCCTCACTGCCTTTTCGGGACATCTCAAACGAGGAGTTATTGATTTCGAGTGCCACATGACACCTGGCTGCAGCCGCCGCCACAGCCTTAATATCGATAGGGTAAGCCGGATTGCCCGGATGAGTAATGATATCGACATTACCACTCTCGATAGTATTGATCAGTGCCTTAGTGTGGGTCTGTTTATCTGATGGGGGAAAAACGGGTTCATGAAAACCTGCCAACACGATATCTAACTCTTGCAGGTAATCACCAAAGTAGTCAATCTCTCCCGCATCATTCTTAATATTTGCCTCGATGCCTCTTAGGATACCAACACCATCTACGATTCTGGGCAACACCCTTAAATTAACGAAGTGCCAAAAATGGGGAGCATCGGCCATATCCGGGCCATGATCGGTTATAGCAAATAACCGCATACCTTTCTCTTTAGCCACAGCAATGTAATCATGAACCGTACTATAGGCATGGGTGGAGGCAATGGTGTGGGCGTGAGTGTCTACAAGATACTTCATAATGACTCTTCTTTTTGTATTTACAGAGAAAATATCAGAGTCTGAGATTCTACGCCTTTCTATCTACTTAGCCTAGTTTTCAGAAGCTACGCCTTGTAGTTCATCCCACCCCTGACGCTTTCGATAAATCGTCGAGGCGCTGATATCTAACAGTGCTGCGGCTTTGGGCACATTGCCGTCACATTGCTCGATAGCCGCCTCAATGGTCTGTTTCTCTGACAGCCAGAGTGGAATGATGGCTTCAGGCTTATCTGCTCCTGAGGATGCTGATTGCAGTTTATTGCTTCTGCCCAGCTCATCGATTGAAGGGGACTCATGGTTATTGAGTGCCGAAGACTGATTAGCACTCTCGATAGAGATAACGGGCTTAAGTTGAGCCTGACCGTTACCCGACTCTGAGTTGAATAGAGAAGGTAACATCGACTCATCAACAATATCGGAGGAGTTAAGCACGACCACCTGTCTAATCACATTTTGTAATTGGCGTACATTCCCGGGCCAATCATAGCTTTGAAGTAATCTCTTAGCCTCTGCAGTGAAACTTTTAAACTGTTTCCCCTCCTCACGGTTGTACTCCTTCAGTAATTTATTGGCCAATAAAAGTACATCTTTCCCTCTCATTCGCAGAGGCGGGAGCTCGATAGGAATAACATGAAGCCGGTAGAAGAGATCCTCTCTGAACCGTCCATGTTTTACCTCCTCCCAAGGGACTCTGTTTGTCGCACTGACGAAGCGCACGTCGACCTTCTCCTCTTTCGTCCCCCCTACTTTTTGAAAGACGCCGGTCTGAATAAAGCGCAGTAACTTACTTTGTAACTCAAGGTCCATCTCACAAATTTCATCGAGGAACAACGTTCCTTTGTGGGCGCGACTCGCCGCTCCCTCCCTATTTGCCACGGCACCGGTAAACGCACCTTTAGTGTGGCCAAATATTTCACTTTCGATGAGATCTTTTGGAATTGAGGCACAGTTAAGAGCAACGAAAGGTTTCTCGCTTCGATTCCCAGCGTGATGAATAGCTTGAGCGCAAACCTCTTTACCCGTCCCGCTTTCCCCGACGATAAACACTGAAGCCCTACTGTTAGCGACACAATCGATGGTCTTATATACGGTCTGCATGGCGAGTGACTCACCCACAAACCCCATATAATTTTCTTTAGGCAAGCTTTGTTCATACTTCTCTACAAGATTAACAAGCTGACGTTGTTTTAGCGCATTTCGAACCGTAATAGAGAGCCGCTTAGCATCGAAAGGTTTGACCAAGAAATCGAACGCCCCGGACTTCATCGACTCGACGGCCAAGTCTATCGTGCCGTGGGCCGTTATCATGATAACCGTGATACCAGGGTAGCTGGTTTGGACTTTTTGCAAAATATCCATCCCCGACATATCGGGTAACTTGATGTCCAACACTAATAGATCGGGCTGCCATTGTGCTAACTCAGTGAGCGCATCCTCTCCATGATTGACATGGGTGACCTTAGCGCCCTCTGAACGTAGATATTCGGTATATAGGGCGCCTAATGACATGCTGTCTTCAACGAGTAAAGCGGAAAAAGACTGATTAATTTCCATATTTAACGCTATCCTTAAATAAATAATCGAATGTTCAGGTTCTGAGCCTGCCTGCTATTTCAAGCCGCAAAGCGCGCTTTGAAGGCCTTAATAGTTTGTTGCCCTACTTGTTGAACTTCAGTCATATATGACTCAACTTCTTTTTTATCTTGCTCTCGGGCACTTTGCTCAAGGCTTTTTGCAACGTCATACAAGGCCTGGGCGCCAAAACTGCCGGAACTGCTTTTTAAGGTATGGGCCTGATTGTCTATTTCGGTAAAATCCATCGTCTGCATTAGTGATTTAAGTGTATCCAGCCTTTCGTGGGTTTCTTGAAGATATACACTGAACATCCCTCTCAAGGGCTCTACCCCTAAAGCATCAGTTAATTCAGCAAGTACAGATTCATCAAATAGTGTCTGAAAGCTTAGCTCATCGGAATTTGCGCTTTTATCACGCTTATCACTTTCTGTTTTAAGATCCATTACCACCCCACTGGAAGTGTCGTTATTCAAGTGTAATTCGAGCCCTCCAGCTTCACAACTTTCCGGGCTAATTTTAGCCGGAGCGTCAAGGGACTCACCTCCGACACTACGAACTTCCGGCAACCACTTATTGATAATTCGCACTAGATCAATTTTATTAACCGGCTTAGGCACAAAGTCTTTCATTCCTGCCGATAAGCAGTTGTCTACATCCTCAGGCTGAACATTGGCCGTCATGGCTAATATAATGGTATCCGGTTGATGTAACAGAATATGCTTAGTCGCTTCAACACCGTCCATCTCCGGCATCCGCATGTCCATCAATATCAAACCATAATTTTTTTGCGCGGCCATATTCACGGCCTCAATCCCATTGTTTGCATATTCAACTTCGAAACCTGATTTAGTCAGCATAGCACCGGCAACGACTTGATTCGATGGGCTATCCTCGGCCAGAAGAAGTAATCTGTTCTTGGGTGCCAACTCCGGAAGCAAAACTTCCGTTTCCGTCTTATCTTCTTGATTAATGTCATCGCCATTTAATAAACCTAGCATCATCTCACGGCTCAATGGCTTATTTATCACCTGCTCCAGTCCAATCTCTGACACTAAGCCAGACATTTCAGGCCTTAACTCTGACATTAGCACTGCAATTGCCCCTCCTTCGAACAGAAAGTCTCGCTTTAGAAGGCGGGTTAACTTCAAACTTAACTCAGATAAGCCGGTGTCATCGATCAATATAAGATTAAATCGCCCCTTAACCTCTTGGGTGCTCAATATATCGCTAACCCTACTGACATTAACGCTACTTACTCCATACTGGCTATACTGCTTACTCACCAGGTGTGAAAAAGTCTTATCGGGATGGACTAATAACACTCTTGCATGTACCGGCAGGTGAGAAAGAGGGTTTAATTGTCGCTCTTCAAGCTTTAACAACACATCAAACCTGAAGCAGCTTCCATGTCCCAGTCGGCTGCTCAACTCAATTCGTCCGCCCATCATCTCAATTAACTCGGCGCAGATAGCTAAGCCAAGCCCGGTTCCCTTATAGTTAGTATTATGCTGATCATGAACCTGGCTGAACTCTTTAAACAGTTTCTTTTGGGCCGCTACGCTTACCCCAATCCCTTCATCGGTGACGGCGCAGTACAGCTGCACCTCTTCGTGATGGCTATCGGGGATCCACATCTCGACTGAAACACAACCTCCACTTGAAAATTTTATCGCATTATCAACAAGGTTATGTATCACCTGTCGTAAACGTTGTGCGTCTCCTTTGACAAAATCAGGCACATTTCGATTGATAAAACAGGCGAGATTAATGCCTTTCTCGTGAGCCTTAGGCGCTAATATCCGCATCACCTGGGCCACGAGTTTGGCGGGTGAGAAACTCATACTCTCTAACACCATCTGACCGGCTTCAATTTTCGAAAAGTCTAAGATGTCATTAATGGTACTGAGTAGAGCAGTCCCGGCCTCCTTAGCAGTATGGGCATAGATACGTTGCTCCTTGTTCAGCTTTGAGTCCAGCATAAGCTCTACGCTCCCCAACACCGCATTAAGTGGAGAGCGGATCTCATGGCTCATGGTTGCCAAAAATCGCGACTTGGCCTTACTGCCCGATTCGGCTTGATCTCTTGCTTGCTTTAGCTGAGTTTCATATTCGATTCTCTTAGAAATATCGTGCATGAAGGCTGTAAGTAAGATCTCATCTCCAAGCTGTACTGGGATCATCTTCATCTCAACAGGAAGTGGGCTGCCATCACGCTTGATCGACATCATCTCGATACTTTTCTTTATGGCCGGCCCCTCACCCGTTTTCCTGAATAGCTCCATGCCTTGCTTAAAACTTTTCTTGTCAATATCGACAAAAATAAGATCTTCGAGGAGTTCACCTAAAACCTGCTCACGGTCATGACAGAATAACTTACAGGCAGCGTCGTTAAACTCTTGAATTCTTCCGGTGATATCGATAGTGATCAACGCATCCTGACTGGCTTCCAGCGTTGCCAACAAGATGGTCTCGGTGCGAAGCGCAGCCACCTCTTTTCGCTTTATATCACTGAGATCTTTTACCAGCCCCAATAACATAATTTCATTTTCGATGGTCATCTTAGAAATCGACAATTCGATAGGAAATGTTTTACCACTCCTGTTTTGCGCCGTAAGCTCTCTCCCTTTTTTGGCATCACGGCCAGACTGAATAAACCTGGACATGAAACCATCATGCATATGTCTTTCATGAATAGGCATAAAAATCGAGACATTTTCACCAATCAGCTCTTCAAGCTCATACTCAAACAGACGGCATACCGCGCTGTTAACCTGAGTGATGACCCCAGAGGTGTCGACGATGATAAAGCCATCTACCGCCGTCTCTAAAATCGTCCCTAAACGTGTGTTAGCACTTTCAAGTTCACTCCTGTTTTTTTCTACCTTCTCAATCATCCGGTTAAATGCACGAGTAGTTTGACCTATCTCATCCGTTGCAGTAACCGGGATCTGTATGCCTGTTTCGCCACTTAATATACGCTTGGAAGCCGTTTTAAGCTCACTGAGGTTACGAGTCAAATAGTGCCCTAACAGCCAAGAGAACAGGGCAACCAACAACATCTCTAGCCCGGCAATGGAAAAAAAACGGGTCGTCGCACTCGCTAAGAATTGATCAAATTCATTCACTCCCACGCCCAGCTCTACCCGTCCGAATATATAGCCAGACTCCATAATATTAGCTTCGACATCTAATACTCCATCATCGACGCTGGATAAACCTTGATCCCGACTCGATGCACCTCTCGATACCTGAGTAAATGGCTCCCCCGATGGACTCTCTTCTACCCGAACCAGAAGCGAGTTTTTATCATAGATATTCACATACAAAACCTGAGTATGTTCGAGTAACTCATTGGCTAACACCTGCAAGGTAGAGACATCAGTGCTGATCACCGCATCTTTGGTCGCTGCTGCAAAAAGTGTCACCATAGAGTCAGCTCGTTTCTCGATCTCAGCCTCATTGGAACTTCTTAAGTAATCCACACTGGTGTAGACCAATAGCAGCAGTAAAATGCCCTCGATTAGCGCAATACCGAGTACTGTTTTTAATCTGAAAGACACTATTGCTCTCCTTTAACTAACGGCTTATGAGCCGTTTCACTACGAATTTCTAAAGGTTTTGTAAACGTACCTAACCCAAGCGCCCGTATATCATCCCAATCGCTGTTTTTAGCGGTCTCAAAACTTTTAAAGCCCAAGACATTTAACACTTCAGCACCTTGAGAAGATGATGATAATTCGATAAAACCTTGCCTAAGTTCCTCAACAATGTTCGTCGGAACCCTTGGATGAACGGCAACAGCATGAGGGGTATATCCCGGGGTTTCCCATAACACCCGAAGTTGGTCTGTCGTCGTCCTGTCCATCGTCTTGAAGGTTCTTTTTACTCCTCCTCCGGCATCCACCAGCCCTTGTGCTACCGCAAGATAAACAGAATCATGAGAACCTACGTATTTAACCTCATTCTCTAACCCCTTCAGGTTTAAATTTGCTCTTGGGAGGACACTGGCAGCAAATGCAGCTGGTGCTGGAAATGCAATTTTCTTATCTTTGAGCTCATCCAGAGATTGAATCGAAGAGTCCTGTCTGACCACAATAATCCCCTTTATCTGCTTCCCCTTCTGTTTGACTAAGGCTTGGTAACCGGGGGCTTCATGAAATACCGTGTAGTGATAAGGGTTCATATAAGCGACATCATACTCGCCTGACGCGAGCCTTTTCTCGAAGGTGGGAATATCCGGCGCCGTTGCAAAACGCAATTGAAAATTTGCATTTTGCGATAACTCAGAGAGTACCGGAGACCACAAGCGAGCAAGCGTACTGGCGGCTTGCTGAGGAACAACACCAAAGGTTATCGTACTGGTTTTTATTCTAGTTATCGTGTGATGAGAATCTAACTGGTTATTTTCACGTGCTTTTTCATTACTTTCACCAAAAGCACTTCCTGTGACACTCAACGCACATGATAGAAACAGAACCTTGACGCTCGCCCGTGAAATTTTCATTTTGCATATCCTTAGCAGTACCCATTCCTATACAAGAGCAAAGGTTATGCCAGCACAAAATATTACCGACTGCACCTTAGCACCTTTAACAGAATATGAATGACTGATTTGCATTTTGCAATGAGGCAAGAAATGTTCCTCTTTAAAGTGCTTGCCAAAATATAACCAATCGAAGCTTTACCTTTAAATACAGTGGCATATTAATAAATAGCCGTTAGAGGCATATTTATTGCCTATATCTTCTACGGTCTCTATTTGATGAGTGAAAATTATGGCAAGGGGTATGGAAGGATCGGTAACGTCATTTCAACGGCAAACGGCAGGCCTTAGGGTTCTCGTGGTTGAAGATACTCACAGTGAGCGCTGCTTTATCACACATTTATTAGAAAAAATGGGATTGAAAGTCACAAGCTGCAGTAGCGCAGAGGAGGCAATCGAGTCTTACCGACAGCAAAAGGCTGACATTGTCATTAGTGATTGGAGGATGCCGGGAATGAGTGGACCGGAACTCTGTCAATACTTCAAAAAACTCCCCTTTCCCCCATATATGCTACTGCTTACAGGGAATAATCTAACTTCGCACACTGTGACAGGCATTGAATCCGGTGCAGATGACTTCCTGACTAAGCCTTTTATTCCAAGCATTCTCAAAGCCAGAGTATTAGCTGGCGCCCGTATAGTTAACATGCAGCATCAACTGGAAAATAAAAATAGCGAACTCAATGCTTCACTGATAAAAGAACATGCTTACCTGCAACAGATACAGGAAGATCTAAATAGTGCGGCAAAGCTGCAAGGCTCACTGCTGCCAACTTCAAGCACACTACAAAACGAGTGGAGACTCGCCACTCAATTCCAGCCGGCACAAGAACTTGCCGGTGACATATTTCAATGTCTGGAGATCGACGATTCTCATCTGGGATTTTACCTCTTGGATGTGACAGGCCATGGGATCGCAGCCTCAATGCAGAGCTTTACCCTAGCTCAAAGGTTAAGCAGTAACAGCTGTGACTGGGCGAGCCTGGATCCCGCGCTCATTGTCTCTCAACTCAATGCTGACTTTGAAGATCCTGAGCATACAGGCAGGTTTGCCACGCTAGTTCTAGGGATTGTTAATACGATCAGCGGTAGAGTGAAGTTAACCGTTGCCGGCCATCCGCTTCCAATTTTACTTAAAGAACAAGGGACAGCGATGATGGAGCTAAATTCCGGCATCCCCTTGGGCATCGACAACACATATCAATACCATTACGACACCTTCTTCGTGAGTTCGCAGCAACACTTAATTTTATATTCTGATGGCTTATACGAATGCCGACATCCTAGCTTTGGCGAGTTTGGACAACAAAGGCTAATCAACACTTGCGCCAATGCAAATCAACTTGAGCCGGAATCATTACTTCATTACCTGGCTCACGCCATCGACCTCTGGCAGCAAAAAGAACCACAAGACGACATCTCAATGATGATCTTATCTGCGCCGGATAGCTTTCCCTCAAATAATTACAGCCAGCGACCCACATCATGCTCCACCACAACGGAAGGCAGCAATAAAGATATTCTGCCTAACGAAAATAATAGGAGCGCTGATGAAATCGTTTCAATGGGTGACTGGCAGGCGTTGAAGTATGAAGCGCTTATTGACAGTGAATTGATTGAAAGTGAATTGATTGAAAGTGAATTGATTGAAAGTGAATTGTTAGAAAGTAAACAGTCTGAAAATCAACGAGTTTTGTAGAAAAACAGATAAAACATGACGTTAAATGGGTACCCGGAGGATATATGAACAGTATTCAATTAAATCTATCTCAAAGTGTCTGGAACAGTAATCTACTTTGCCAAGAGTTGGAGCAATTTCTGCAGCAAAACAGTGTTCAAATACAGCAGAGATTTAAGGTTATCACCTGTGTACTCGAAGCATTATCAAATGTCCTCGAACATACAGACAACCAATGCGAAGACATCGTCATCATCATGCATTGTAACCCTGACCGCATAACCATAGATCTATTAGACAATGCCCCCTACATACCAATTGGCGATCAAATCGAATGCCCATCTCCCTTCTCTATCTCAGGTCGGGGATTGTGGATCATTCAAAACTGGATGGATCAGGTAAGGTTTCAGGCATCCGTGGCCGGCACACACCTGAGGCTAAGTTTGTTGAGGAGTTAGGCTCTTAGTGTGGGACCGGCTTCAGCCGGGAACCGCTTCCCCCGTTACTGAAAGATTCGTGGCTGAAGCACACTCCTACAGCGGCTAAAGCACGCTCCTACGGAAGAACATAACCCGTAGTCAGCCATATAGAGTGGGCTTTGATGTAAGCTTTGATGTAAGCTTTGATGTAAGCTTTGATGTAAGACCGGCTTCAGCCGGGAACCGTTCCCCCCATTATTAAAGCTTCGCGGCTAAAGCACGCTCCTACGGAAGAACATAACCCGCAGTCAGCCATGTAGAGTGGGCTTTGATGTAAGCTTTGATGTAAGACCGGCTTCAGCCGGGAACCGTTCTCCCCATTATTAATGCTTCGCGGCTAAAGCACGCTCCTACGGAAGAACATAACCCGCTGCCAGCCATCCGGGAACTGCTCCCCCATTATTAATAACTTCGCAGCTAAAGCACGCTCCTACGGAGAATCTAACCTTTGCATTCTGCTTCGCAATTTTCATCTCCACCTTAAAGCTTCACTATCAAACTTAGCAAAACCCTGTATTAAGCATTTAAAATCAGCACCTTAAATGTTGGCCTGAGTTGTGCAATCTTATATGCAGGTAAAGAGTTAACACGATAAATATCAGCAATTCCCTAAGGAGCTCAATATGAAATTTTCACCATTAGCGCTCGATAATGCCTGTTTAATTACACTCCCGAAAGAGATGGTGATGTCACAGACTCCCACCCTCAGGGCTGCTATTACGCGTCAGATTGAAGCGGGTAGCAATAAACTCATATTGGATCTGCATCAGGTTGAATATATCGACTCCAGTGGGTTGTCCATCTTAGTCTCTGCACTGAAACTCACACAGAAAAAAGCCGGAGAGATCATTCTCCTCTCTCCATCTGCCGGAGTACGGGCATTAATCGAGCTCACGCGACTGCATCAGATATTTACCATCTATGAAGATCAAACGGCCGCAATTGAACATATCTGTGAGTTGTGATGCAACCGACTCGAAACTTTATAGACTTAAAGACTGAACCGATTAGCCCTTAACTTAATGATTTTGAAAAATTAAAGTTGTTACAAGGAGTGACCTTAATGACTTATTCTTTTTATCAGCCCATACAGGCAAGTTTGTTACCGATAATGATTAGCCTTTGCTTGACTCTTTCAGGCTGTGTAACACCGACCTTGACTCAAGAAAAGAATTTATGTCATCAGAAAAACGATGTTAATAAAAGCAGTGCAGTGAAAGCGAGTGCAGCTGAAAAACGTTCTCCAGAAAATAAGGCGAAGCTAGAGGCTGAGCCCTGTCACTATTACGATAGTTCAACGCCTTACGTGAGAAAAAGATGGCAAGCAGACTCGGAAAGTCTAGGCAATGCGGAAGATATCTCTTCCCATTCAGATGCCTTAGAGCATGAGAACACGGCTCTGCCAACTGAGTTAATCACTCAATTCAATGTCCCTAAATTGTCCAGTGGTGACAGGCTCAATATCGAAATATTAAACGGTGAGGAGTTTAGCAGTGAAGTCGAAGTCAATGCCGATGGTTTTATCTACCTCCCCTTTATTCCAGCCATCAAGGCTCGGGGATTAAAGATTGAATCACTGAAAGTCAGTATCAGACAACTGCTGATCGATGAGCAGTTAATGCTTGCCGGCGCTATCAGGATAAGCATCACTCCCCGAAAATGGGCACCGATTGAAGTTAGTGTCTCCGGTGCGGTATTTGAACCCGGCACTCACTTTATCAACCATAAATCAGATACAGAGATCACAGATGATAATGGCGGTCATACGGGAGATCAGGCCTCCGGACGAAGTATCGCTGCCGCCCTAAGGTCATCGGGTGGGATTAGCCCGGATGCAGATATCAGCGCCATAGCCGTCACTCGTGGCGAACAGACGCTAACGCTCGACCTATCGGGAGTCATCGATGGCTCATCTACTCCATATCTGATGCTAATGGCAGGTGATCACATTCATGTTCCTCAGCTGAATCAGTTTAATGATGAGCTGGCCAGGCCCTCGCAAATTACGGCCCCGGGAATTAGGGTATTTATCTCTAACCTGACTCAGCCCGCCAGCAGCAACTCACAATCGGCAGTGGATACAGAAGCCACCCGCTTTCCCTACGGTACTCGATTGCTCAGCGGCGCAATAGGTGCAAACTGCATCGGAGGGGCGCAAAGCACCAACGCAAGTCGGCACATAGTCTTGATCACCAAGAATCCTATTACCAAGCAGATAGATGTGGTTGAGCGTTCACTGGATAACTTAATGGTTCATTCGTGGAAGCCCAACATGAATCCTATCTTACTGCCCGGTGATGGTATCGCCTGTTACGACTCCGGCGTCACCAATATTCGGGAGATTGCCAAAACCGTCACCGAAATATTACTGCCCGCAACCTTGCTCGGCTTACTTTAACTCTTGATGTAGCGCTCCCAAGGATGAAGAAGATGGAAAATAAACATCACCCAAGCCAGCTTCTCTGGTTAAAAAGAGCTGCGATTAAAGGCAGCAGTTTGCCCGTTAATGCGCGTCGCTGGGTGTATATAAAAACAGCGTTAGCGGCACTCGCCCTCATCTGGACGCTGGTGATCCTAGCGCTAGTGAATACTCCCACACGTTTTGTCAGTAAGTGGACACTTATTTTGCCGGGCGCGGGAGCAGGCGCGTTAGTCAGCTTAGACAGTATCGGCCAGGCCACCAGCACAAGTAGCTCTCCCTACTTAAGCTCGGCCATCGATCCCAGAGAGAACTATAAGGCACTATCTATGAGTCAAATCTTAATCGATGCCGCCGCCAAAACCGTCCAGCTTACACCTCAGGCTATGGGAAAGCCCAAGTTAAAGCTGCCAAATCAGACGGGATTGATGCAGTTCAATATCAGCAGCACGACGGCACAAGAGGCACAAAACAAGGCGTGGGCACACTATCACAGCTTACAGGCACTGCTGTCGCAACTCAGAGAAGATGAGATAAATCAAAGAGAGAACGGGATCAAGATGGGTATCGATGGCTTTGCCACTAAGGTGAGTCAAAGCCAGGCAAAGATACTCAACTTTCAATCTCAGATAGGACTGGTATCACTGGATCAATTTAAGGAGCTTGCGCTCACAATTGAGAGACTCAGACATAACAAGGTCAATATGGTATCCAAGTTACAGGGCGTGATAGCAAGCCAGAAGATGCTGGAACTGCACCTATCCCTTAACGCCAGACAGGCTGCCGATCTGCTTAAGCTGAAAAATGACCAGTTGTACCAACAGCTACTGGTCATTTACACCGAATCGACCACGGATCTCGCCGAATTTTCAGGTCGTTACGGTAAGAAGCACCCGCAGATAATGACCCAGACTCAGCAACAACAAGCCCTTTTCAGCGCATTAAGAAAACGATGCAAAATTCTCTTAGGTTATCAGGACGACACCTTAATGTTGATGCTGTCTGCCGATGATATCGATGGCAGGGCGCAATTAATGAAGCAACTGCTCTCTCTAACGACAGAGGCCGAAGGGCTAAGCCACGAGATCAGCTCCCTTACAGAACAGATAAACGCCTGGGACACACGCCTGGAGGACAGCAATGATGACGCCGCAAAACTTGAAGACCTGCATCGGGAACATCAGGTCGCCACGGCCGTATTTACCTCGGCACTGGCAAAAATGGATGTCGGAAAAGCCGATATCTACTCAGCCTACCCTCTGGTTCAACTACTTGCTCCACCAAGCTTGCCATTAAAAGCCAACAAGATGACAACAGTTTTGACCTTGCTCGGTGGGACAGTCGCATCAATTTTTTCATTAGCCGGATTAAGCATCATGTGGATCAGAAAGCCGATACTGCAGAAGATCTTAACGACTTGAACATATTCAGCCCGGGGGCCGCTTTTCATTGTAGGGGCGGCTTTAGCCGCGAATGCTTGAAGATTCCAGGTTCTAGGTTCTAGGTTCTAAAAAAGGGTATTTCAAATGAGCAGAGAGACTCTCAAACCAGAAAACAGTGATGAAAAGCTCATCTGGTATAGCATTACCTACACCTACCTGTTTTGGCTACTTGGTGCCATGTATCTTGTCGCCCCAGTCATAGGTTGGATCTTGCTTCTTCGCATGCTCAAACGTTTTATTTTTGACAGACAAGACTTCATCATCACAACAGCTCAATTATGCTGGATAGTTGGCATGTTTATCATGCTGATAGCCTTAGTCATCGCTCACTTTGAACATGAATTAGGCCTGCCTAAACTGATAAAGTCGAGCATAGGCTGGGCAAAGGGCTGGGCGCTACTCGCGATCTTCCCATTAATTGGTTCACTAAATATCCGACCTGAAATCATCTATCGCGCCACCTGTATTGTATGTAAGCATACCTTCATCCTGTTTCCTTTTTGCATCATCGCCTGGTTGGTTGGATTACCCGGCACCTTGTATGTCTCACCACTGAGTATCATAGGTGGACCCGGTCCGGAGTTTTTCAGTGTCAGTCTGTATGAGATCGACCCTGGCAGCGGTACACCGAGGTGGCGACTGTTTACCCCCTGGGCACCAGCACTGGGCATGATGGGGAACCTGTTCTTAAACTTCGCCATACAGGAAAAAGATAAGCGCTTTAAAACCTACGGGATCCTGGGCAGTCTGCTGCTGGTTCTGATCTCACAATCTCGGTTAGCCTTAGTTTGTTACTTCACTCTACTCGGATACTTTGCCTTTATTCGCCACCACAGAGCGCCTTGGCTCTATTTTGTCGCCACGCCGGTTACCCTCTTAGCCGGCATATTTGGTACACAGGCGATCGAAAAGGTAGAGATGAGTATCACGGCCATCAAGGCCGCCAGAGCCGGCTCCACCAGAGTACGTAATCATCTGGCCAATATCGCACTGGAGCGGTGGGCCAACGAAGCCTTGGTATGGGGGCATGGCATAGTGGAGCGAGGGCCGCACTTGGTGGAATATATGCCAATAGGCTCACATCACACCTGGTACGGGCTCCTGTTCGTGAAAGGCTTGGTTGGCGCTATCTCACTCGCTTTACCTTTACTTGTCAGTTTTATCACCTTGATAGGTTCAATTTTAAGATCCCCCATAGCGGCATCCGCGGTGGCTGTCTTGCTACAGCTGTTTCTGTACACCTTTGGGGAAAACCTGGAGATCCTCGCCTACCTGTTCTGGCCGGGACTAATCGTGGTAGGCATAGCGCATAAGAGTGGGCGTATTGTGTAGGGCTGCTTTAATGTAAGACCGGCTTCAGCCGGGAACGGCTCACTCCTCCCCAATATTAAAGATTCGTGGCTAAAGCACACTCCTACAAAAGAGGTTACGGCCTATCACGGTACCGGGTAAGACTGGCTTTGATGTAAGACCGGCTTCAGCCGGGAACTGCTCACCCCGTTACTGAAAGATTCCTGGCTGAAGCACACTCCTACAAAGAAGCGATGGCCTATTTCGATATTGTGTAGGACCGGCTTTAGCCGGGAAGGATGGTACAAACACAGCCAGAAGCGTCGCGGCTAAAGCACGCTCCTACAAAGGGCCATTTTCAATTCGCATTTTGCAAATACCTCACTCCAGCATGCAACAAATCAATCGCAGAACAGAAACAAGCAAGCTTAACTCTCACCTCTACACGAAACAGAAAAGAAAAATAAATAATAAAATCAGCATACTAAAACCTAGCTATTAGTTGGCATGAAATCTGTAATACCTACCTTAAGAAGATCTAAGAAGATATTAAAAAAACACCATAAACACGTTTTTAATCATTCATTCTTACGCCACAAAAGGTTTCTTTAATGAATAATGCGTCCAAGCTAGCTACAGATGTTGAACAACCAGCTAAAAGTACTTTCTCAAAAAGTCTTTTCTGGCTGGGTTCGGCTCAGGTGCTTGGGCGCATAGTAAGATTAGCTTCCAGCATCATTTTAGCGCGCCTGCTGACGCCAGAGGTCTTCGGGCAAGTCGCTATTATTCTCGCCTGTTTCGAGCTTATCTGTACCCCGACAAGACGAATCACTTCTGCCGCATTGATAAAGATGGACGATGATTCGTTATTCGCTTCACTCCCCAATGCGAACAGAACAAATTGGATTGCCGCTATAACCGCCTTCGTTGCCATGAGCTTACTCAGTTGGCCCCTCGCCTTCTTTAACCAAGATTCGACACTCATCGCGCCTATGATACTCATGGCAACAAGCTATCTTTTACTCCCCTTCGGGATGCTCTACGCCGCTATAAATCTCAGAGCCAACAACATGCGACGCGTTGGTCGCGCAATTTTGTGGCAAACCATCACAGATGGCATTCTTACCGCTATCCTTGCGCTATCGGGGCTTGGAATTTGGGCCATTATCCTGCCTAAGGTGTTGGTTATTTTTGTCTGGATTGCCATACACAGGTATCACAATCCGCTCTTTCAAACCGAATCACTTGCCAAACCAGCCCCCACTAAATCCCGCTTAGCATGGAGTATCACACGGATGCTGCGCTTCGGCTCTCAGGTCGGATTAAGCGATTTGAGCATCGCACTGAGACAAAATATCGATTATCTGCTCGTCGGTTACTTCCTTGGTATCGAGGCATTAGGAATATACTTCTTCGCCTTCAATACCAGTCTGGGGATCAGTTTAGGGATCATACAAAGTTATGGTACGGCGCTGTATTCGCACCTTTGCAATAACAAAAGTAATAAGAGAAGCGGTCAAGCACGGGATAAAAATGAAGCTGAGCTACAGAAACGCTATGCCCATTCACTTAAGCTTATCCTGAAGATCACGATTCCCGTTATCGCGCTGCAATCGATACTCGCCCCCATCTATCTTCCTTTCGTCTACGGAAGCCATTGGATAGAGGCAGGCGCACTTCCTGTATTTATTTTACTTTGCTTAAGCGGGCTCGTCAGACCTATCGGAGAGGCAACAAGCCAACTGCTCATCAGCATAGGTGAGAATAAATTGAACCTCTCATTTAACCTAGGTTTTACTCTGCTATTGGCTATCACTATCAGCATATGTAGCCAGTGGGGCTTAACGGCTGTAGCCCTGGGGATCTTAGTGATCCACCTGATTGCAATGCCGACATTTAATCTCTATATCCATCACTTCATTCTGAGCTCTCGTAAAGGAGCTAAACAAGACCAACTCAAGGGCTTTAGCCAGGAGGTTCACCATGACGCCTAAAGTATCTGTAGTCATGCCTATCTATAATGTTCAGCATTTTGTTAAACAAGCAATTAACTCTGTGTTAGCTCAAACCTTCACAGATTTTGAACTCATTCTCGTCAATGATTGCTCAACAGATAAAAGCCTTGAGATCAGTCGCACCATACTCGACCACAGGATCCGTGTCGTCAATCACATCACCAACAAAGGGCTCGCTGCGGCACGTAACACAGGAATTCGTCATGCCATCGGGCGATACGTCGCCTTCATCGACTCCGATGATATGTGGCATGCAGATAAGTTGATGATGCATGTCGAACACCTGAACAAATCACCACAAGTGGGAATTAGCTTCTCTCGCTCAAGCTTTATGAATCATAAGGGCAAGCCGATCCACTTCTTTCAGATGCCACAATTGAAAGGGATCACAGCAGCGCATTTACTGTGCAGAAACCCAGTTGGCAACGGCTCAGCGCCTGTGATCCGCCGGGAAACACTCAACGACATTCGTTTCCAGCCCCTGGATCACACAGAAAACTATAGCTGTTACTTCGATGAAAAATTTCGTCAATCTGAAGATATCGAATGCTGGTTACGCATAGTCGCGACGACCAACTGGAAGATGGAGGGGATCCCGGCACCACTAACCTTCTACCGTCTTAACCAAGAGGGACTCTCCTCTAACATCATGAAGCAGCTCGCCTCATGGGAGCAGATGATCGACAAAGCCAGACTCTTCGCCCCTAAATTGCTCAAGAAAAACGAGCAGAGTGCCAGGGCCTATCAACTTAGATATCTGGCTCGTCAATCTATTCGAAACGGACAGGGTAAGGCAGCAATAAAGCTGATTAACAAGGCGCTAAGTGTATCGCCGTCAATAATGATCGATGAGACAGGCAGAACCTGTGTCACCTTAACCGCCGCCTATCTGCTCTGGCTGCTCCCCTCCTCACTCTATAAGGTGTGTGAGAATATGGGTCAGTTCGCCATGGGACACATTCAAAAGATGCGGATCAGCAAAGATGGCGTTAAATCGTCGCTGATATTGTAAGACCGGCTTCAGCCGGGAACGGCACACTTGGTTATGCAAGCTTCGCGGCTAAAGCACGCTCCTACAAAAACGGCTATGGTCTATTTCGATACCGTGTAGAACCGGCTTAGGCCTAGAAAAAAATAAGGCACATCGATAACAAAAAACTCGCGGCTGAAGCACGCTCCTACAACGGCTAAGGCGCTCTCCCACTGAGGGGCTTGGCTATTTATCACATGTGTAGGACCGGCTTTAGCCGGGAATGGGGGTACAAATACGGCCAAAAGCTTCGCGGCTGAAGCACGCTCCTACACCGGCTAAAGCGCTCTCCCACATAGGGGCTTGGCTATTTATCGCATGTGTAGGACCGGCTTTAGCCGGGAATGGGGGTACAAATACGGCCAAAATCTTCGCGGCTGAAGCACACTCCTACAACGGCAAAGGCGCTCTCCCACTGGTGGGCTTGGTTATTTATCGCATGTGTAGGACCGGCTTTAGCCGGGAAGGATAATATATAAACGGCCAAAAGCTTCGCGGCTGAAGCACGCTCCTACAACGGCTAAGGCACGATCCTACAAGTTGAAACCTGCTTCAGCGGTGTTCTCAAAATCAAAGCCCTTAATGCATCGCAAACTGCAAATCACAGTATTAACTCCTGAGGCAACCATTCACAAAACGCCTTAACCAACTGAAATAAAAGGCATATAAAAACTGGCTTAAACTATGCAGTACCTCTTATATCGACAAGGTTTAAAGCACTCTAACGGCTGTATCGGCATAAGGTAGGTAAGGATGACAACTCAGACGCATGTCACTCAAACGGTCATAAGACCGTTTTCGGTAAGAGCTATCGACATCCTGATTGCAGTACTATTGATAGTCGCCGCATCCCCTGTGTTGATCCTGAAATATGCCTATAGAAGATGCCGTTATGGCTCTGCCATCGAACTTGTCTACATCCGTGGTTTGGACAACACACAGATAGCCCTGTACCAATTCAGCGGAGAGGGGATCTGTTGTCAATGGCCACATCTGCTCAACTTGCTAAAGGGAGATATTTCACTACTGGGCACAGAGCAGAGCTATATTCTTGAAGAGGCCGGCACACATAACCCCATCTCTTCCTTAACCCATAAGCTTTCAGCCCACCAGCTATCGAGTCTAACGGAGATAAAACCGGGGCTGCTCTCTTTCAAACTCATGCATCAGCAGGTGGGACTAAGTTTCGAAAGTCAGGACAGTGCCATTATCAGTGCTCACAGCAGCGCACTAAGCTACCTGCTCGCCATATTCAGAACCCTCATCATCTGGCTATTCTCAAACCAGGACGCTAATAAGCACACGAAAACGATCCCTCTGTTTGATATCGCGTTGAACAACTTGAGTATGTCAGAGTTACTTACAAGCATCACCAAGCATGCAAAACGCGATAGAACACTGCCGATAAATAAGCAACCAATGTATAAACAAGCCATGGCTCAATACGCATTTGTTAATGCTGACTGCATGAATATCAGTATAAAAAACCGCCAGTACCGAGACTGCCTACTCAATGACTGCGACATGATTCTTGCCGATGGTTCAGGGATCAGACTGGCAAGCCTCTGGAAAGGTTTAGCACCGAAGGATAATTTAAACGGTACCGACATGTTTCCCCTATTGTGCCGGCAACTTGCCGATAACGGGCTCTCCCTGTTTCTCCTTGGTGGCGAAGATGGCATCGCGGCATCGGCCGCAGATAAAATGCAGTGCAGATATCCAAGGCTCAAGATTGCCGGAGTTCACCATGGATTCATCGACGCTCCCCAACTAAATGACGCGGTCATCAAACAGATAAATGAGTCAGGAGCATCGGTATTGCTCGTCGCCATGGGAGCCCCGAAACAGGAACTATGGCTTGCCAGGCATAAACATAGACTCAATGTCGCCGTCGGTATCGGCGTTGGCGGTCTTTTCGATTTCTATGCCGAAAAGGTCAAGCGAGCGCCATTATGGGTGAGACAGATTGGAATGGAGTGGATATGCCGTCTATCTGAAGAACCCGGACGTATGTGGAAGCGCTATATATTAGGAAACCCACTGTTTATCTACCGGGTGTTGAAGGAGATCCTCCGGGAGCGCGCACGGGCTGCACTGATTCAGAAGAGTATCGGCAAGGATATCCATAAGCCTAATAACAGCCATAAGTTTAATCAGAGCCAGTCGGATGACAAGGCGCCGATTAAACCTAACTATAGAGCTAACAACACCAGTTCAGACATCAGTATCGCTGATCTGTCGAATATTGAGACTAAAAATCTACTAGCACTCAACCGCTGCCAACGCCAAAGGATCAGCAGCAAGCTAACCTGCGGCGTTAAGAGAGTATTTGATCTGTTTGGTGCCTCATTTTTACTCTTGCTTCTGCTTCCCGCTCTGATGTTAGTTGCCTTGCTGATCCGAATCGAATCGAAAGGTCCTGTGCTATTCAGCCAGCAAAGAGCTGGCAAAAATAGCACCCCCTTTACCATGTGGAAATTCCGTTCAATGTATCAGGACGCCGAGCAGCGACTGAGTAAACTGCAAGCCGAAAACGAGATGGACGGAGGCGTACTGTTCAAGATGAAACGTGACCCTCGTATCACCTTAATTGGCAAATTTATAAGAAAAGCCTCTATCGATGAACTGCCTCAATTATGGAATGTGATCTGCGGAGAGATGTCTCTGGTGGGGCCACGCCCGGCACTGGAAACTGAAGTAGAGCAATATTCCCTGAAGGACAGAAAAAGGTTAGCCGTAAAACCAGGCATAACCTGTATCTGGCAGGTGAGTGGGCGTTCAGATATTCCATTTGACCGACAGGTGGAGCTGGATGTGGATTATATCTACCAACAATCGCTGCTCACCGATATCTGGATCTTACTTAAAACCATCCCGGCCGTACTCCTCGCACGAGGTGCTTACTAACCACAAAGAGAAAATTTAACTCTAAAAACAATCACTTTTTAACTATGGAGAGTAAGTTATGCAAGCCATAATTTTTGCCAACAGACTCGGAGATGAGCTCACTCCTCTGAACCATTACTACTGCCCTGCCTTGCTCCCCGTAGGCAACAAGGCTGTCATTGATTATACGTTAGAGGACATCGCGCTATCAGGCATCACTCAGGTAAAGATGGTTATCTCGCCTCAGGCAAAAGAGATTGAACAACACTTAGGTTCGGGTAAAAAGTGGGGAGTCGACATTGAGTACTTCCTGAGTAAGCCAGAGGAGGATACCTCGGCCGTTTTAAAACGTCTCTCACTCGATACGCAAGATAAGTTACTGCTCACCAGAGGCGATATATTCCGCTCACCGTCGCTCGCGCAATTTATCGAGTTCTCAAAAGAGTTTCCGGACGACTTTGTACAAGCCAAGATGGCCAACAAGAATGCGGGAATGATGTTGTTACCCGCGGCACTTCCCCACATTGCCGATCTTAACTGGCCCCTGTGTCAGCAAGGCAATGACGAGGCCGTTGTCACTTTGGTTCTGCACGGACACTGCTGCATGCTCGATAGCTTTCAGACATATATGGATACCAACCTTAGCCTGGCAGCCAACAAATTCCCTTCATTAACGCCTATGGAGCGAAGCTATCACTCAGGCAACCCCGAGCAAGACTTCTATGTTGGCGCCAAGGCACGAACCGGACAGTTAAACGAGCAACAGGGATGGGGAATACTTGGAGAAAACGCTTGGATAGACCCCAGCGTTGTGATGAAAAACTGTATTTCGATCGGCAATGATTGCCTGATAGATAAAGGCTCAATACTGAATAACTGCCTGGTGTTACCCCATACGTACGTTGGCGAAGGCTTAGAGGTAAAAGACAATATTTTGTGTAAAAACCTACTGATAAATGTCAGGACCGAGGGCGTCATAGAGATAGACGATCAGGCTCTGATAGGCTCTTGCGAAGTGCCAGCAAAAGATGAATCAGATAAAACGAGTTTAATCACCCGACTTTTACTCTTCACTTTACTTATTGTGAGCTTACCTTTATGGCCTCTGTTGCAGGCTGTTTCATTCATCAATAGCTACGGGGCAAAGACTAACGGTAAAAATATGCATCACTCATCGAAGCTCCCTCAATCCGGAACAACATCCGAAACGAGGATAAAGCAGAGCTGCAAGGATAACCTCGGCCGCACATTCATGGCATGGAAGTGGAACATCTCCCCGATGATATTGGCATTAATCCCTCAACTGTATTACGTCATCACTGGCAGATTAGATCTCTTTGGAGCCTCCCCGCAAACCAGTGTTTCCCACGGACAAGTTCCTGGCCGCCTGGGGGTATTAGGCCCCGTACAACTCCTTCTCGATGAATCGGCACCACAAGAGGAAAGAACCCTGTTAGCGCTTGAATTTGCAGCCAATAATCACAGTACAAAATACCTTTCACTGCTTTGGCAATCCTTGAAGGTTAACAATCGAGCCTTGGAGCCAAACATGAGGGGACAAAACAGAGAGGCTCAAGACCCAGTTCTTTAAACCCTGAGCCTTAAAATCCAGTACCTAAAACCCAATACCTAAAACCCAGAGCTCTAAAAAAGTTAGCAAATTTTAGCCATAGATTTCAAACCTATAACGAGAATGCAAAGCCCTTAGAAACTACTTAGTGCGAAGCTGATAAAGAAAAGCACTTAGAGAGAAGCTCTTAGAGAAAATTACTCAAAGAGAACTGAGCTTATAAGACCAAACGTTCGAGGAGAAGGCCCATGAAGACGATTATCACATACGGTACATTCGATCTGTTTCACTTCGGCCACGTACGCCTGTTTCAGCGCCTCAAGTCATTGGGTGACAGACTCATCGTCGGAGTCTCGACCGATGAATTCAACGCTCAAAAAGGCAAGGCGGCATTTTTCAACTATCAACAAAGGGCCGAGATTGTTGCCGCATGTCGCTATGTCGATCTCGTTATTCCAGAGACGAATTGGCAGCAGAAACAACATGATATTAAAAGCCTAAAGATAGACATTTTCGGAATGGGTAACGACTGGCAGGGCAAATTTGACTCACTTTCCAGCCAATGTCAGGTCATCTATTTAGACAGAACCGGCAATATTTCCACCACGGAAATAAAGAGCAGCCTGGCTTTAGTCCAATCAGTATAAGAAAGTGAGAAGAAAATGATGAAGCTGATCACATCGATATTACGAAAAATAATCTACTACTGCTCGGGTTTCAGCCCGAGAATGAATAAGGCGGTATTGGGTAGCTACAAGGATCAGTTTTCAGATAATGCCAAGTATTTATGTCTTCATTGGCAGCAGACCCGATTTATTCGTGCCATCTGGATAAGTGGAGATGCACAGCTTATACAAGAGCTGAAAAAACAGGGTATTGAAACCTATCACCGAAGAAGCCTGCGAGGGCTCTATCATTGCCTGACCGCAAAGTATTATTTTTATAACACCTATATTGGTGACATCAATCAGTATGTCGCCAGGGGGGCGATAAAAACAAACCTCTGGCATGGCTCACCGCTTAAGAAGATTGAGTTCGACATTGAATCGGGGCCGTTAGCTCACATCTATCATGCTCAGGGACCGCTGGGCCGATTAAGAAACTCGCTGAAATTCCACCAGCAACATATCACCCCCGATATCATGCTGAGCCCTAGTCCGGTTATCGATCCCCTTTTTTCATCAGCCTTTCGGATCACACCACAACAAGTGATACGCAGTGGGAATCCGAGAAGCGACTATTACAAGCGTTACCCCAATCACAAAAAATCCCTGAAGAGCATCTTTAATGTCCATTATAATCAGGTGATCTTGTATGTACCGACCTGTCACGACGTTGCACAGACGCAAGGGAATAAGAGCCTGACCTTGAGCCAGAGTCAGATGGACCGCATGTGTCATTACGATAAAGGCTTCGACTGGTCGAAACTCTCACAGCAATTACAGAAAAATAACCAACTATTCTTAATTCGCTTTCATCCAAATGAAGCCCATCTGGGCAAGCGACTCGGCCAGTATCCAAATATCATAGATATCTCCTCTTGGCAGGATGTTTACAGCATCTTGCACGAGGTAGATCTATTAATCACCGACCAATCATCTCTGTTTATTGATATGCTTTTACATCGCGTACCAATTCTGTTTTACCGCTTCAACCAAAAAGAAGAGTCGACTCAGCTCAGAGAAACTTATGACTATGCAGAGTGCTTACCCTTAGTTGGAGGTTTTTCAACAGAGTGTAACGCTTCATCCAAGAGTGCCGTACATACATTCCCGGCACTATTGAAGAGGCTAAACAAAGAGGAGAGTTTCTACATCGACAGCGAAACGGAAAAAGAGTATCGCCTGCTACAACAAATTTACTGGCAGACTGAGGACAGCGACGCCTTCACGACAATAGAAAATGAAATAATCGGAGCTGACTTTTCCCTCTGTAGGAGCGCGCTTCAGCCGCGAAGCTTTTCTATTGGAAAATCGGATCAGCTTTGAAATATTCACTAAACCTTCCCGGCTAAAGCCGGTCTTACACAAAAGACTAATACACTAGCCATTCTGTAGACGCGTGGTTTCGCCGTTGTAGGAGCGCGCTTCAGCCGCGAAGATTTTAGCTATAAATTGAATCAGCCGGGAATGTATGTCACAGCCATTCCCGGCTAAAGCCGGTCCTACACAAAAGACAAATACACTAGCCATTCTGCAGACGCGTGGTTTCGCCGTTGTAGGAGCGTGCTTTAGCCGCGAAGTTTTTATCAAGAGAACCACTACCAGCTAGCTGGGCCTACACGATTATTCGAGTCATCTAACAGGCGTAATAGGTATTCGCCATATCCGCTTTTCAACAAAGGTTGCGCTAACGTTTTTAGTTGAACAGCATCAATTAAGCCTAACCGATAAGCGACCTCCTCCGGGCAATTTACTTTAAGGCCTTGTCGTTTTTCGATTGCTGCGATAAATTGCGTAGCCTCAGACAGAGCATCAGGGGTCCCCGTATCCAACCAGGCAGTCCCCCTTCCCAAGATTTTTACACTTAACTCGCCAGCTATTAAGTAGTCATTAATAACATCAACGATCTCCAACTCATTGCGAGCCGAAGGTTTAACCTGTCTTGCAAAGTGAGGGGCTCGGCTATCAAAAAAATACAGACCGGGCATCGCGTATTGAGACTCAGGCTGTTCGGGCTTCTCTTCAATTGAAACAGCTTTCCCAAATTGGTCGAAAGAGACGACCCCGTAGTCGGTAGGGTTCGCGACGTGATACCCAAATACTGAAGCCCCCTGGCTATTTGAGCTAATATCGACCAATAACGTGCTCAACGCATCACCGTAGAATAGGTTATCCCCTAAGATCAACGCACAAGCTTCGCCATTGAGAAATGGTTCTGCAATAATTAAAGCCTCAGCAAGTCCATTGGGCTTTGCTTGTTCGGCATAGTGGAGGGATATTCCCCACTGATTTCCATCTTTCAATAAGGTTTCAAACAAGGGCTTATCTACAGGCGTACAAATAAGTAATATTTCCGTGATCCCTGCCTGCATCAGGGTCGATAGCGGGTAATAGATCATAGGCTTATCATAGACAGGAAGCAGCTGTTTACTCACAACCTGCGTGATTGGAAACAGGCGAGAGCCCGTACCACCCGCTAATATAATACCTTTTCTCATCACTGCTGTTTTCTTAAAAGAGATTACTGCGAAGTGTACCGTTAAAAGTAAGGGCAATCAAAGTGGTGACGCCAGCCATCACCAACCTCTGTAGCAGCGTGATTCAGCCGCGAAGCTTTTGACCGTGTTTGTATCACCGTTCCCGGCTAAAGCCGGTCCTACACAATAGACAAATACCCTGTTCCCTTTATAGGAGCGTGCTTCAGCCGCGAAGTTTTGAACCGTGTTTGTATCACCGTTCCCGGCTAAAGCCGGTCCTACACAATCGACAAATACCCTGTTCCCTTTGTAGGAGTGTTCTTCAGCCGCGAGCTTTTGGCCTTGCTTGTATCATCATTCCCGGATAAAGCCGGTCCTACACAATCAAACAATTCGCAACCTTCGTTGTAGGAGCGCGCTTCAGCCGCGAAGCTTTTAGCAAAAGAAAGACCTGATTATTTCCAAACAATATTTCAAATAATCAATTCTTTAAACTAAAGTAACTCTTACAACTGTAAATCAGAATCTAGAAGGAACTAGTGATGAAACATGCAAAGGACTTAAGAGTTGGAAGGTATAGTAAAGACAATAACTATTATTTTGTGACAGCGAATACAGATAACAGAGAGCCACTTTTCCTCGATTTTTTCTGCGCTCGCATTGTCATTAATAATCTAAAACAAACTGACGAGCTAGAGATCACCAACACGATAGGGTTTGTTTTGATGCCTGACCATCTTCACTGGCTATTTCAATTAAACGAGACATCTGATTTAAGTTATGCAATAGGCTCAACTAAAGGCCGGAGTGCGAAGCAGATTAATGCACAATTAAATAGAGATAAGAAGGTGTGGCAGCCTGGTTTTTACGACCATAACCTTAGAGAAAATGAAGATATTAAACAGATAATGCGATATATAGCCGCTAACCCACTAAGGGCTAACATTGTCAAAAATATTGGGCAATATTCTCATTGGGACTGTATTTACCTTTGATGCCTACAGGGATAATTTTTTCCTGAGCATTATTCCCGGCTAAAGCCGGTCCTACACAAGAAACAATACTCCCTCCTTCGTAGGAGCGTGCTTTAGCCGCGAATTTTTACCTGTATTCTTATAATCTTTCCCGGCTGAAGCCGGTTCCACACACAGATAAATACTCTGTCCCCTTTGTAGGAGCGCGCTTTAGCCGCGAAGCTTTTGACCGTGTTTGTGTCATCATTCCCGGCTAAAGCCGGTCCTACACAACAGATACATACTCAGCTCCCTTTGTAGGAGCGTGCTTCAGCCGCGAAGCTTTTGACCGTGTTTGTATCATCTTTCCCGGCTAAAGCCGGTCATACATTAAAATTAATAAAACGCTTCCACGGCTTGTATAAAGTCATTAATCAGCTCTTTGGGCAAGGCATTGATACCCGCTGCGGCAGCCCTGCCTCCCCCCGTTTCGAATTGACTGCAGATATCACCCGCACCTTGCTTATTTAACAGAGGCGCACGTAGAGAAACTGTAAAGGTACCGTCGCTGTTTTCAGTTAATACCCCATGTGCAGATTTTGGACTTTGATTGGCAAGCAGGTTGCCATAGACACCGCTGATCCGCCTTGCCCATGGCTCATTGGGGAGTTCAAACAGTGAGAGCTTGTCACTCTGATGATCAGACTTTATCGCTAACGCATTATCCATATCTTCTTGATATGCTTTTTGAAGCCGATAAAAAGGCGAGCTGTTATTGGCAAATACATCGAATGGACAGGGATACTCGAGCAGCGCTCGGTAAAGCGTAGCTGGATGAAAGTGTAGATCTTCAGTTGCTGCACCGTAGCCATTGTAATTAATTAAGGTGCCTAACTCTTTCAGTTGCTCAGACTGCTCAACAGATAAGCCTGCCGCCTTTGAAAGTTGATCGCCTTTAGCAATCAAGTTATCACCATAGGCCGCCGTGATGGCCCAATAGTGAAACTCTCCGTTTAAGACTCCATCCACAATTAAAGCGGTACAGGTGTTGGCATCCAGATCGATATGCGCATCTAAGTGCTTACTAACCGGTATGTCACCTGCTCTATGATGATCGACATAAAAAACATCGGTTCCACCATCGAGGGCTTTCACTAAACCAGATCTGTTTTTCTCCATAGAAATATCGAGCACGGTGATCTTATCAGTCTTAGAAAGGCCAACTTTTTCAGTCAGCTTCTCGAGCAAGCCAATATCCCGCTTAACGCCGGTCACCAGCTCGCTCTCGATAGGGTTTGCTAAGCGAAGCTGCAGCAATGAAATAATGCCATCGGCATCACCATTAAAAATATCGTAGTTCATGAATATCCTATATAGAAGTCAGAAGGCTCAAGATGAAGCTAAGAAAGTTTCGAGTCGCGAGCTAAAGAAAAAGACACTGGATCCTGAAACGAGTTCAGGATGACGGTTCCCGGCTAAAGCCGGTCCTACACAATCAACAGATCACAACTTTCGTTGTAGGAGCGTGCTTCAGCCGCGAAGCTTTTAAGCTACGAGTCTTGGCCCTGTTTGTATCATCATTCCCGGCTAAAGCCGGTCCTACACAATCAACAGCTCACAACCTTCGTTGTAGGAGCGTGCTTCAGCCGCGAATTTTTTGGCCCTGTCTGTATCATCCTTCCCGCCTAAAGCCGGTCCTACAAATATCTAAAGCCAGCCCTAAACTTTGATATATCCATTCTCTTTCAGATAATCGACCACTTGCAATGCACAGGCTTCAATAGACTGCTCAGCGGTCTTAACATGCACTTCAGGGTTAATTGGCTGTTCATAGGCCGAATCAATACCGGTAAAGTTTTTAATCTCACCGGCGCGAGCCTTCTTATACAGACCTTTAGGATCGCGCTGCTCACACACTTCGATGGGAGTGTCGATATAGACTTCGATAAACTGACTATTGCTATGCTGACTATTACTATACTGACTGTCATTAAGCTGAGCTCGCACGCTAGCTCTGTCTTCTACAAAGGGAGAGATAAAGGCGGTAGAGACCAGCAAACCGGCATCGACAAACAGCTTAGAGACTTCGCCTATCCGGCGAATATTCTCAACCCGATCGGTATCTGAAAAACCAAGATCGCCATTTAGACCATGACGAACATTGTCACCGTCAAGCACATAAGTTTTACATCCTAAGTCGTGCAGCATTTTATCTACGGCATTAGCGACAGTCGACTTTCCCGAACCGCTCAAGCCGGTAAACCAGAGTACTGCCGGGGCGTGACCGTTGGCAGCCTCACGCTGGGCATGAGACACACTAGCAAGATGCCAGACTACATCGGAAGATTTATCTCCCGCCACATCTACAACTCTATATTTTTCTTGTGTCATTTCCTGTCCATTTTAATTATTCCCGGCTAAAGCCGGTCCTACACAATCAAACAATTCGCAGCCTTCGTTGTAGGAGCGTGCTTCAGCCGCGAAGCTTTTGACCCTGTCTGTATCATCATTCCCAGCTAAAGCCAGTCCTACACAATCAAACTATTCGCAGCCTTCGTTGTAGGAGCGCGCTTCAGCCGCGAAGCTTTTGGCCGTGTTTGTATCATCATTCCCGGCTGAAGCCGGTCCTACACAATCAAACTATTCGCAACCTTCGTTGTAGGAGCGTGCTTCAGGCGCGAAGCTTTTGGCCCTGTCTGTATCATCCTACCCGGCTAAAGCCGGTCCTGCACAATCAAACTATTCGCAGCCTTCGTTGTAGGAACGTGCTTCAGCCGCGAAGCTTTTGACCCTGTCTGTATCATCATTCCCGGCTAAAGCCGGTCCTACACAATCAAACTATTCGCAACCTTCGTTGTAGGAGCGCGCTTCAGCCGCGAAGCTTTTGACCCTGTCTGTATCATCATTCCCGGCTAAAGCCGGTCCTACACAATCAAACTATTCGCAACCTTCGTTGTAGGAGCGCGCTTCAGCCGCGAAGCTTTTGGCCCTGTCTGTATCATCATTCCCGGCTAAAGCCGGTCCTACACAATCAAACAACCCGCAACCTTCGTTGTCGGAGCGCGCTTTAGCCGCGAAGCTTTGGCCGTGTTTGTATCATCATTCCTGGCTTTAGCCAGTCCTACAAACATCCTAAAACGGAAAAAATATCGGCACTGTCGTTAATACGATAACGGCATACACCAGACTGACGGGTAGGCCTATTTTGATAAAATCCATCAACCGATACTGGCCAGCATTGTAGACCATCAAGTTTGTCTGGTATCCGTAGGGGCTGATAAAACTACCGCTGGCGGCAAAAGCTACTGTCATAACGAAAGGTAAGATATCAACCCCAAAACCTAATGCAATACTGTAAGCGATGGGAAACATTAGCGCAGCAGCGGCGTTGTTAGTCACTAATTCAGTCAACAACCAGGTCATCAGGTAAACCAAAATCAAGGCCAGATAGAGGTGTTCCCTATCCGTGACCCCATTCACCCAATGGGCTAACAGCTCAACGACGCCGGTATTAACTAAGGCATGAGATAGCAGGATTGCCGAAGAGACAATAAGCCAGATATCGACAGGAAAGCGACGAACGACCTCGTTCACATTGAGGCATTGACTGAAGATCAGCACGCCCAAGAGCAACATTAACCCCTGCAGCATCTCAATGACTCCGGTCGCCGCCAAGGCAATAGTTAACACGAAACCACCGATGGAGAGCCAGGCTTTATGGCCATTAATACGGGTTTCGGGCTCGACGCCGCTGATGACAATGAAGTTTTTACTGATGTTTCTACGAGACTTAAAATCCTCACCCACGGCTAACATCAAGAAGTCACCGGCCTTAATGACCACTTCACCTAACTTGCCCGATACCTCTTCACCATCACGCCTAATCGCAACCACGGCTGCATCGAACAGCGCCCTGAAACCAGCGCCCTTTAACGTTTTACCTATCAGTACACTCTCTTGTTTAACAACGACTTCGGTCAGGTTCGAATCTAATAGTCCATTTTTCTCGGCGAACATCTCGAGTCCTGAGAACTGACTCAGTTGCATTACCTTAGTTATATCTCCGCTGAAGATAAGCCTGTCATCGCATTGTAGAACTTCTGTAGGCGTCACAGGGCTGATTAAACGCCCACTTCGTACCACTTCAACCAAAAATAAAGACTCGAGATGCCTTAAGCCATTATCTTCCACCGAACGGCCGATTAATTCGGATCCAACGACCACTTTCGCATCGATGAAATAGCCTTTCGAGCAGGTCTCTTTATGCTCAATTTCAGGGAGCCAACGAGAGGCCACTCTTAACACTAAGCCACAAGCCAATACCAATATCGCACCGACAGCAGTGAACGAGAAAAAACTCAGCGACTGCCCCTGCGCATCGATATAGAGACTGTTCACAATCAAGTTGGTGGAGGTACCGATTAGAGTTAGTGTTCCACCCAAGATCGCGGCATAGGAGAGAGGCAGTAATAACTTACTGGCAAAGTGATGGGGATTATTGCGAATGGGCGAAAGCAAGGTCGCCACCACGGCGGTATTATTCAGCAGAGCCGAGCTCAAGGCTGTAATGCCGAACAAGCGTAACCAGGTGGAGTTGTAACTATTCACTATCACTTTAGAGGCGATGACACGCAGGAGCCGTGTCTTTTCCAGCGCAAAAGAACACAAGATAAGGAGTACCAAGGTGACGAGTCCTGGATTGGACATACTCGAAAGTAACTGCTCTCTCGAGACCAGATTCAACCCGACCAAGGCTAACAGCGCCACACCAAACACAACGGCCGGTCGACTCTGAAACCGGATAAGTCCCACAATCGTCGCGAGAAATATTCCGATAGTTAAATAAGCATCTAGAGACATAGTTTCCTAATCTTTTCAATGTAGGACCGGCTTTAGCCGGGAACATAGATTCAGTCAAAAGATTCGGGGCTAAAGCCCCTCCTACAATAAACAGCTCTAACCCTTCGAGATATCCTTCGCTCCCCAATGTGGGAAGTGCTTGCGAACTAATGCGTTCATCTCTAACTCAAACTCTGAAAATTCATGTGTTTTCGCTTTTTGGCCTTCGATAGAGTTACGGATCATTCCCGCTCCGACGGTGACATTTGTGAGTCTATCGATAACGATAAACGCGCCCGTCGAACGGTTAACATCATACGCATCGAACTGTACGGGTTCGGTCACGGCAAAATGACAGTTACCAATCTCATTGAGTTCAAGTTGCTGCGCCGGTTGTTTCTCCAGCGTATTTACATCGACTTTATGATTAATGGCATCGGCGTAACCATAAACAGATTTACTACCAACCTTAATGGCGTACTCGCGGTCGACACATAACGGCTCTTCTGTCATCCAAACCACATCAGCCTCAAAATTACTTACCGAATTGGGCTTATCGTGGGGGCGAACCAACATATCACCGCGACTGACATCTATCTCATCTTCGAGTGTCAATGTCACCGCTTCACCGCTACCAGCCTTCTCCAGCTCACCATCGAAGGTTACTATGGATTTTATGCGGCTCTCTTTACCCGAAGGCAGCGCGACTATAGTGTCACCGACACGGATCTCGCCCGAGCCAATATTGCCACAGAAGCCTCGAAAATCGAGGTTTGGTCGATTAACATATTGAACCTGAAAGCGAAAAGATTCACTGCTATCTTGCTTCACAGAAACGGTATTTAATAATTTAAGTAGTGTAGAACCCGGATACCAGGTCATATGTTTACTCTCATTCACCACGTTATCGCCCTTCAGTGCCGAAATAGGCACAAAGCGAACATCGGTAAATGACAGGTCTTTTGCAAACTCGCGATACTCTTTCTTTATCTTCTGATAAGTCGACTGATCATAATCGACAGCATCCATCTTATTGATGGCGATGATCACGTGCTTAATGCCAAGCTGCGAGCAGATAAAACTATGACGACGAGTCTGAACCTGAACACCGTGCCTAGCATCGATTAAGATAATGGCCAGATCACAGGTCGACGCACCGGTTGCCATATTGCGGGTGTACTGCTCATGGCCGGGCGTATCGGCAATAATAAATTTTCGTTGCTCGGTGGCGAAATAACGGTAGGCCACATCTATGGTGATCCCCTGCTCCCGCTCAGACTGAAGACCATCGACCAAGAGCGCCAGGTCAAATGCCTCATCAGTGGTATTGAAACGCTTCGAGTCTTTCTCTATGGCCGCCATCTGATCTTCGAAGATCATCTTACTATCGAATAACAAACGACCAATCAGAGTAGACTTACCGTCATCGACGCTACCACAGGTCAAAATGCGCAGCATATCTTTGTTTTCATGGACTTTCAGATACGCTTCGATGTCAGAAGCAATCAAATTAGAACTGGTGGTCATTTTTATTCCTTATCTTCGAGCTTCGAGCTTCGAGCTTCGAGCTTCGAGCTTCGAAAAAAGCTTGCTCACGATTAAATCAATATTCAATATTTTCAAAAAAGCGCTAAATCTATGTAGAGGTTGGCTTCTCTCTGTAGGAGCGCGCTTTAGCCGCGAGCTTTTGGCCGTGTTTGTATCATCGTTCCCGGCTAAAGCCGGTCCTACATAATCAAACAATTCGCCATCCTTCTACGTAGGAGCGTGCTTCAGCCGCGAAGCTTTTAACAACCTACTGTGCCATTCCCGGCTAAAGCTGGTCCTACCAACTAACGCTAAAAATACCCTTCCATCTTTTTCTTTTCCATCGAGCCGGCCGAGTCGTTATCGATGACACGTCCCTGACGCTCAGATGTGGTACAGAGCAGCATCTCTTGAATAATTTCCGGCAAGGTTTGCGCTTGTGACTCAACCGCACCGGTTAAGGGGTAACAACCTAAGGTTCTGAAACGCACCATCTTGGTTTGCACATCTTCACCAGGTTCAATCGGCATACGCTCGTCATCGACCATAATCAGGGTGCCATCACGTTCGACGACCGGGCGCTCGGATGCCAGATAAAGAGAGGGGATCTCAATACCTTCTAAATAGATGTACTGCCAGATATCAAGTTCGGTCCAGTTAGAGAGCGGGAAAACTCGAATGCTTTCACCTTTATCCACCTTACCGTTATAAATACTCCACAGTTCAGGGCGTTGGTTCTTAGGATCCCAGCGATGTTTACTATCTCGGAAAGAGTAAACACGCTCCTTGGCACGAGACTTCTCTTCATCGCGGCGCGCACCGCCGAAAGCGGCATCGAAACCATGCATATCCAGCGCTTGCTTAAGCCCTTCAGTCTTCATGATGTCCGTGTGCTTTGCGCTGCCATGGGTAAATGGGCCAACTCCCATCTCCATGCCACGGGGATTTTTATGTACGATTAAATCGAAGCCGTATTTCTCAGCCATCTTGTCACGAAACTCAATCATCTCCTTGAATTTCCAGTTAGTATCGACGTGCATCAAAGGGAACGGGATTTTTCCCGGATAGAATGCCTTACGAGCCAGATGCAGCAATACAGAGGAGTCTTTACCTACTGAATAGAGCATCACAGGATTATCAAACTCAGCGGCAACTTCACGCATAATTTGAATCGACTCAGCTTCCAGCTGCTTAAGGTGGGTTAGATGTTTTGACATATCGATTTCCGTGTAAACGATTGTAAAAATAACTTTTGCAAGCTCATACTTTACTGCTCCCAATTAGTGTCACTTGAGTTGTCACTTAAGTAGTATCACTTGAGCACTGTAACTTGAGCCAAAGCATCAGATAGAACCAACTGTTTATTAACCTGATACTTCACAGCCATTAACATACCATGCTCTAACTAAAGAGAAGCAAACCAAATACAATCAAGACTAAAATATCGTCAGGATGACGCTCTGAAATAATCATACCCACGGCAGAAATGATTTTAAAGTTATAAAAGCAATAACACTTATACCAAAATGAAATATAAAGTTCTTAATTGTATGTTCAAGCCCTATATCTTTGATTCCTTATGCGTGCTTTAGCCGTTGTAGGAGCGCGCTTCAGCCGCGAATCTTTGGCCGTGTTTGTAGCATCATTCCCGGCTGAAGCCGGTCCTACACAATCAAACAATTCGTAGCCTTCGTTGTAGGAGCGTGCTTCAGCCGCGAGCTTTTGCCATGTTTGTATCATCACCCCGGCTAAAGCCGGTCCTACACAATCAAACCATTCATAACCTTCGTTGTAGGAGCGTGCTTTAGCCGCGAAGCTTTTGCCGTGTTTGTATCATCATTCCCGGCTGAAGCCGGTCCTACACAATCAAACAATCCGCCAACCTTAAATGTAGGAGCGTGCTTTAGCCGCGAAGCTTTTGCCGTGTTTGTACCCTCATTCCCGGCTAAAACCGGTCCTACACAATCAAACCATTCGCAACCTTCGTTGTTGGAGCGTGCTTTAGCCGCGAAGCTTTTTGCCGTGTTTGTATCATCATTCCCGGCTAAAGCCGGTCCTACACAATCAAACCATTCACAATCTTCGTTGTAGGAGCGTGCTTCAGCCGCGAGCTTTTGCCGTGTTTATAGCATCATTCCCGGCTAAATCCGGTCCTACATAATCAAACAATCCGCCAACCTTAAATGTAGGAGTGCTCTTCAGCCGCGAAGCTTTTGCCGTGTTTGTATCATCATTCCCGGCTGAAGCCGGTCCTACACAATCAAACAATTCGCAGCTTTCGTTGTAGGAGCGTGCTTTAGCCGCGAAGCTTTTGCCGTGTTTGTATCATCATTCCCGGCTAAAGCCGGTCCTACACAATAGACAAATACCGCTTGCTCTCCCTTTGAAAGGCTATATATTCAAATAGGATAGAGACAAACATACAGGGAGTGTATTTTGCCAAGAACTCAAACCATAGCTTGCAAACAGGCTGTAGAGATAATTCATCACGGTGCGGTGAATGGTGTCACAGGCTCCTGCCATCAACTCGTAATCAATGAAAAAAGCAGCCTGCTTATCGACTGTGGTCTGTTTCAGGGGGCAGAAACAGCCGGAGTCTCGAATGCTGAACAGTTAGAAATAGCATTCGATATAGGCACTGTCACAGCATTACTGGTCACACACTGCCATATCGACCATGTTGGACGTATCCCCTACCTTTTGGCAGCCGGATTTGACCAACCTATTTTTGCGACTACCGCGACAGCAGCGCTGCTGCCTATGGTCATCGAAGATGCTATCCGCGTCGGTGTCACTAAAGATAAGAGGCTTATCAAGCTGTATCTGAAGAAGTTGAAAGAATTACTCGTTCCTGTCGAATATAACCACTGGTTTCCACTCGAAGTAAACCTAACCAAATCCGCTCAAAGCACTAATAAAGTCACCAGCAAGATTAATAGCGAGGTAGATAGCGCAGTCGATAACAAGCCCTGCACATCTTGCTTTAGTAAGGCCAAAGCAAAATTTAAACCTGCGGGCCATATTCTGGGCTCAGCCTACATAGAGATAGAGCTAAGTGCTCCCAAGGCAGATAAAACCAGCAGCAAAGATCTGAATAAACATAGAGTCGTTTTTTCAGGGGATCTGGGGGCTACCTATACACCTCTGCTTGCCAGCCCCAAGAGCCCCTACCGGGCGGATACCCTAATCATCGAGTCCACTTATGGCGACAGAAACCATCAGGGACGTAAGACACGAACGCAAAGCCTGAGAAGAGTGATAGAGAAAGCAGTGTCAGACAATGGGGTGGTACTCATTCCCGCCTTTAGCATAGGGCGAACTCAGGAGCTGTTATATGAACTCGAACAGATCATTTTTCAGCAGGGCCAGCTATCCAATCCACAAGAAAGTAGCAAGAGATGGCAATCTCAAATGTGGGAAAGCATAGAAATCATTGTCGACTCACCACTAGCGGCAAACTTTACAAAAAAGTATCTTGAGTTCAAACAGCTATGGGACAGTGAGGCCAGGCAAAGACTAAAACATCACAGGCATCCACTCGACTTCGACCAACTCTATACTGTCGACAGTCACGATGAACACATGTCCACGGTAGAATACCTATCTAAAAGAGATAAACCCGCCATAGTCATCGCCGCAAGCGGCATGTGCAGTGGGGGGAGGATAATGAACTACCTGCAACAGTTTATCGACGAGCCGACCGCAGACATTCTATTTGTGGGATATCAGGCACAGGGAACGCCGGGACGCGATATTCAGACCTATGGTCCAAGGGGAGGTTATGTCGTTCTTGATGGCAACAAGCGCGATATTAAAGCCGGCGTGCACACCATCAGCGGCTATTCGGCTCATGCAGATCAATCGAACCTCATCAACTTCGTCAAACGTATGCACCATAAACCTAAGCATATACGCATAGTCCATGGCGATGATGAGGCTAAGGAGGCATTAGCGGTAGAGTATAGAAAGTTGTTGCCCGAGGCTGAGATAGTGATAGGACTACACAGAGAAAGATAAATACGCCCTTAGTTGTAGGAGCGTGCTTTAGCCGCGAAGCTTTTAGCTATAAATTGAATCAGCCGCGAGCTTCTACCTGTATTTGTTTCATCCTTCCCGGCTAAAGCCGGTCCTACACAATCAAAAAACGCAAAAGCCTGTATAGGCATCTGCTTATCATCTTTCTCGACTAAAGAGATCTTACATTAAGACCAATCCTACACAATGCAATAATTCACTGCACTAATTCACTGTACTAATTCACTGTGCTATCGCGTAGGAGCGTGCTTCAGCCGCGAATCTTATAAAACTCAAAAATACTATCGTGAGAAACAAGTTGAAAGCCGGAAGCTAAAGTGATGAGTACCAAAAAAGATCACTCTGCATAAGCAAGGTCTCCTTCATCTTGATCACTCACCGCCATTTCAAACATGGCATGTGTCCCCTCTTCGTGCTTGAGGCTATCTTGAGAAACCCTATTCATTTTTTCATGATTAATTCTAACCAGGCAGTTTCTAATTCGTTGATCTTTTTTTTCATTGGCCTTTTCCCATCCAAATACTAGCTTATCTGCAGCCCAAATTGCTTTTGACTCTGAGGTGCACCTAGCTAATGCATTATCTGCAGATACTGCAACCGTCAATAAAAACGGGGCAGTCTTAAATACCAAACCTAAAGTCTTAATAAAATACCGACGAAAATGATTTTTCTTATAGCCCTGAGTATGTACCTGCATTTGTAAATCCTTTTAACATTAGATGTTTATACGGTTTATTGGCAAAGAACTGTACTCGCTTTTAAGTATTTACTCTATTAATAATAGTCACACGGAGGAGGTTGTTTATAGAATTTGAGATCGGCGTCAAAAAACTGTCACCAGCACAACTTCTGCCATATACATAACTCAGAAAAGGCTAATATTTACACAACAATATGATTAACGCTAGAACTACAATAATTTATAAAAAATCATACATTACAGAAACTTGCTAAATTGTAGGAACGCGCTTCAGCCGCGAAACTTTCAAGACCCCAAAAAGCTTTCCTTGGCTAAATCCGCGCCTACATAAGAGACTAATCCCCAGCCCTCAGTAGGAGCGCGCTTTAGCCGCGAAGCTTTTATCCGATATATCGAATCAGCCATGAAATGTTCACAACATCATTCCCGGCTAAAGCCGGTCCTACATAAGAAAAAAAGCCCGCCCTAAATAAATAGGGCGGGCTTCGATGTTTTTCTTTCACTTCAAACTGACAACTTTGATCTTTCGCTAAGCGAAGCGTTCATGTAGCCAAAGGCCTTTCCGTAGCGCAGAGTTCTGTAGTCGCTTGCGACGTTCGTCTTAGCTTTAAGCTTCACTCACGGCTTTAGCAATATTCTCAGCCTGTTCCTGAGTCATATTAATATCGGTAGACTCTACCATAACCCTTATCAAAGGCTCTGTTCCTGACTTTCGCAGTAATACACGGCCATTTTCAGCGAGTATCTTCTCAGCATCTATAACCGCCTGCTTAACCGCTTCTGACGCAATAATTTCATCAGCATTGTTCTGAGTAAGACGAACATTAATCAATACTTGTGGAAGTTTAGTCATACCAGCTACAACATTGGCTAATTTCGAATTGGCTTGCAAAACAGCTTGCAATACTAATAACGAAGCAACAATGCCATCGCCAGTCGATGCATAGTTAAGATCTAAGATATGACCCGAACCTTCACCACCAATTTTCCAACCAGTCGCTTTAAGCTGCTCAACAACATAGCGGTCGCCCACTTTGGCGCGCACAAAAGGGATATCAAGCTCTTTTAAAGCGATTTCCAACCCTAAGTTAGACATTAAAGTCCCAACAACCCCACCATCAAGTGAACTGTTTCTTTTACCAGCTTGGGCCAAAATATATAGAATCTGGTCACCATCAACCACATGACCATTATGGTCAACAAACATCACCCGGTCAGCATCACCATCCAGGGCAATACCTAAATCAGCCTCGTGCACCATAACCGCTGTTTGTAAACTGTCTAAGCTTGTAGCACCGCATTGTGCATTAATGTTGAGTCCATTAGGCTTATCATTAATGCTAATAACTTCAGCGCCTAGCTCCCTGTAGACATTTGGCGCGATATGATAGGCAGCCCCGTTAGCACTATCAACAACAATCTTAAGCCCAGCGAGTGTTAAATCATTAGCGAATACGCCTTTGCAGAATTCAATGTAGCGACCGGCTGCATCGTTAATTCGCCTAACTTTACCCAAATCTGCTGAATCTACGCATTCCATTGCATTGTGGTTAATGGCTTTGTCTAACAAAGCTTCGATTTCTAATTCTTGAGCGTCATTTAGCTTAGTACCCGAATTAGAGAAAAACTTAATGCCATTATCGCAAAAAGGGTTATGTGATGCACTAATCACCACGCCGGCATCAGCACGAAAAGTTGTTGCTAGATAGGCCACCGCAGGAGTAGGCATTGGCCCCACTAACGCAACATTAATCCCAGCCGCAGATAAACCTGCCTCCATTGCAGACTCAAGCATATAACCACTAATCCGTGTATCCTTGCCGATTAACACCTCTTTAGTGCCTGACGATGCCAGCACAGTGCCTGCCGCCCAACCCAATTTCATTGCAAAATCGGGTGTAATAGGAAACTCACCCACTTTCCCGCGAACACCATCGGTACCAAAATATTGACGAGACATATCATCCTTAACAAATGATTGAGAATTAAAAATAAAAAGAAATAAAAAGCCAAATCAAAAATGATTTGGCTTTATAAAAAAACATTACTTAAAGTTAACTAAGCTCCAAAAGTGCCATGACCTGCTTCTTAAAATCAGCGCCAAACATCTTATCTTTAAGGCCATATTCAACAAACGCACTCATGTAGCCAAGCTTGTCGCCGCAATCGTGCGACTTGCCTGTCATGTGAAATGCTTCTACGGTATCGGATTCGATCAACATATCGATAGCATCGGTAAGTTGAATTTCATCGCCTGCACCAGCAGGGGTCTTTGCTAATAAGTCCCAAATTTTCTCGGATAAGACATAACGGCCAACAACGGCAAGATTTGACGGTGCCTCACCAACAGCAGGTTTCTCAACCATATTAGTGATCACTGTTGATTCGCCAGCACACAAACCAACACCATCACAATCGGCAATTCCATACTTATTGACATCTTCACTCGCAACAGGTGCAACCATAATCTGACTAGCCAAAGTAGACTGAAAACGACCAATCATGGCAGCTAAATTTTCACTGGTTTGGTTAGCTGTGTATTCATCTAAAATCACATCAGGTAATACAACAGCAAATGGGTTATTACCGATGCAAGGTTTAGCACACAACACCGCGTGCCCAAGTCCTTTAGCTTCCCCCTGACGTACCTGCATAATGGTCACATCTTTAGGACAAATTGATTGAACTTCATCTAGCAATTGGCGCTTTACACGCTTCTCTAACGTAGATTCCAATTCATAGGAGGTATCAAAGTGATTTTCAATGGCATTTTTACTTGCATGGGTTACTAACACTATCTCTTTAATACCAGCGCTTACACACTCTTTGACAATGTATTGGATGAGTGGCTTGTCAACTAATGGTAACATCTCTTTGGGAATGGCTTTGGTAGCGGGTAACATGCGCGTACCAAGGCCAGCAACAGGAATTACTACTTTCATTTTAATCCTTAAATGAAAAAAGCTTAACTAGGTTAAGCTCTTAAATAATTTGCTACAAAACTACTAAAACAGAAGTGGTTACTTACATGTCATTTCCGAATAGATCTCTAGTGTAAACCTTATCGGCTACATCTGCGATCTCTTCAACCATACGGTTCGATACTATAACATCGGACATCTGCTTAAATTCAGCCAAGTCTTTGACTACACGAGAATGGAAGAACTCAACTTCATCGAGTACTGGCTCATAAACAACCACTTCGATGCCTTTGGCTTTGATTCGCTTCATAATACCTTGAATCGAAGATGCTCTGAAGTTATCTGAACCACTCTTCATTATTAAGCGATATATGCCGACTATAGTAGGATTTCTCTTAATAATTGCACTGGCAACAAAGTCTTTTCGAGTGGTGTTCGCATCAACGATGGCACCAATCAAGCTATTAGGTACATCCGCATAGTTTGCACGTAACTGCTTAGTATCTTTAGGTAGGCAATAGCCGCCATAACCAAATGATGGGTTATTATAATGACTACCGATGCGAGGGTCTAAACCGACCCCTTCAATGATCTGTCGAGCATTTAAACCATGCGTTTCGGCATACGTATCAAGCTCATTGAAATAGGCAACGCGCATCGCCAGATAGGTATTTGAAAATAGTTTGACCGCTTCGGCTTCGGTCGAATCAGTAAAAAGCAGTGGAATATCATTTTTAAGTGCCGCTTCTGATAACAGATTAGCAAAAACTCTAGCACGCTCGGAGCGCTCACCGATAATGATACGAGACGGATGCAGGTTATCGTATAAGGCTGTGCCTTCACGTAAAAACTCAGGAGAAAAGATAACATTGTCACACTCGAACTTTTCACGAACCGATTCAGTAAACCCAACCGGTACTGTTGACTTAATCACGATAACAGCATCAGGGTTTATCGCCAATACATCTTGAATAACTGATTCAACAGAAGACGTATTAAAGTAATTGGTTTGAGGATCATAGTCAGTTGGCGTAGCAACTATGACATAATCAGCATCAGTGTAAGCGAGTTGCTTATCACAGGTAGCCGTCAACTTTAATGATTTGGTTGCTAAATAATGTTCAATTTCATTATCAGCAATCGGCGATCGTTGATCGTTAATTAGAGCCACTTTTTCTGCAATAATATCTACAGCGATAACTTCATTTTTTTGTGCCAGTAATACAGCATTCGAGAGACCAACATAGCCAGTCCCCGCTATAGCGATTTTCATATGTAACCCAAAATATTAGTATGACGAAATTGATCTAAAACTTTCAACTAAGAAGTTAAATGTAATCAGAGAGAAGCTTTCTATAAAAATTTATATTCAGAAGAATACATACACATTTTTGCTTTTATTATGAAACGTGAAACTTTTCTTATCGCATTAGCAATATACTCAGCTTACGCTTGAGTCACCTCATAGTTATTTGATTCAACCATTACACGGTTCGAAGGCTCGGTACCTGATTTACGCAGCAATACACGGCCATTGTCAGCAAGCACTGCTTCAGCACCTTTTACGGCTAGAATGACAGATTCTGATGCCATGATCTCATCGGCATTGTCACTGGTTAAACGTACATTAATCAGTACTTGCAGAAATGTTTCCATGCCAAAGGCAAATTCAGCCAGTGACTTACCGCTTTGCAATATTGCTTGTAGCACCAATAATGAAGCCACGATACCATCCCCCGTACTCGCATGGTCAAGATGTAAAATATGACCTGAACCTTCACCACCAATCCTCCAACCAGTGGCTTTTAGTTGCTCAACTACATAACGATCACCTACTTTAGCGCGAACAAATGGCACATCCATCGTTTAAGGGCTTGTTCTAGCCCAAGGTTCGCAATCAAGGTACCAACAACGCCACCTTGTGGCTTACCATTGTCTTTAGCTTCACGGCCAAAATATAGAGAATTTGGTCGCCATCTACCACATGGTCTTTGTGATCAACAAACATCAAGCGATCCGCGTCACCATCAAGCGCAATACCCAAATCGGCTTCATGCACCATCACTGCAGTTTGCAAGCGATCAATATGAGTCGCGCAGCATAGGGTATTGGTATTGGTATTGGTATTGGTATTGGTATTGGTATTGGTATTGGTATTGATATTGATACCATCAGGCTTATCATTAATACTGATACTTCAGCGCCGAGTTCACTATACACGTTTGGGGCAATATGGAACGCAGTACCATTTGCGCTATCGATAACTATTTTTAAGCCTGTAAGTGAAAGTTCGTTCGGAAATACACCTTTACAGAATTCGATATAACGACCAGGCGCATCATCGATACGACGTACTTTACCCAACTTATCGGAAGGCACACATTGCATTGTCATTGATGGTTTTATCAAGCAAGGCCTCAATTTCAAGCTCTTGTGCATCGTTAAGCTTGGTTCCGGTATTTGAGAAAAATTTGATACCGTTATCATAATAAGGGTTATGCGAAGCACTGTTCACTACGCCAGCATCGGCGCGGAACGTCGACGCTAAATAAGCGACAGCAGGCGTTGGCATAGGACTAACTAATGCCACGTTTATACACGCCGCAGAGAAACCAGCCTCGATTTCAGATTCAGGCATATAACCACTAATGCGGGTATTTTTACCAAATCAAAACTTCTTTGGTGCCAGCTGATGATAAAACCGTCCCAGCCGCCCAACCTAACTTCATTGCAAAATCAGGATTAGTAGGAAACTCATCCACTTTACCTCGTACCCCATCGGTACCAAAATACTTACGAGACATCAAACTCCAAACGATTGAGGAATAAAACAATCAAACTAAAATCAGAAAAACAACAACACAACCTACTCTGCCACTTAAAATTATTTACAACCAAGGCAAGTGATAGCAAGAATAACTGAATAAAAAGTGATTAAATAGCACATAATTAGCGTTATACCACCATCTTCACAGTAGGAGAGTATCCTTCTAAAATACAACATCCAATATTGAGGACTTTTACTGTTCACTACTCTATACCTTTCGAACAAATAAGCCTAAACTCCAACTTTTTATTCATTACTCCCGCATTAGTTATCGCTAATAAAAACTTTATTGGCTTAGCTTGGCTCAAGTTTTTAATCTATAAATCGTTCTTACAGATAAAGAGCGCTGATGATAGTATCTCTTAGATGGTTTAAAAGCTTCGTCTTTTAGGTGATCTATACCCGCATACTTGAATTTTGTAGAAGGGATAAATTGTGATGACATTACCTGTGGGCTAATTAATTAGCCCACAATCAATTGACTAAGTCTCGATATACTAATGATTTTTCACTTCAACTCAGCCATAATCCCCTCTGAACAGTTCGTATTAAATATCAGATCAATTCATCGAAATAAGAGTTCGTTGGATCATATCAACAAAGCCTACCTTGCATGTAGATGGTGATAAATTAGGACAATAAAAACACTTGTAAATACTAATGCACACACCCCTGAACTTTTAATTTTTGGTAATGTTTAATATCTCTACTTGAGAAAACTTTAGCAGGGTTTCCTCCTATAATTGCGTACTTTGGTACGTCAGAAACGACGACTGAACCCGCTTGAACAATAGCCCCTTCACCTATACGGCATCCAGATAGAACAGATACATTCATTCCAAACCAAACATTTTCTTCGATCTCAATATTTTTTAGCCTGTAAGTATCATCATAAGGTATCGATTTACCCTCATAGTTATGAACCTGAGTAATAATGTAACATCCTTTACCGCTATGAAAGTTATCTCCAATTATAACCTTCCCCCCACCATAAATACGCATTCCGTTGAAGTTAACATTTCTTCCCAAGTGAGTATTTTTGCTAAGGACTGTCCACGAATTGGCTTTGGGTTTTTCAAGAAACGAGCCTATTCTCAACAATGCAAAATGTGAAAATACGGCTTGCTTAAATTTAATATACAACTTCCGAAACATAAAGCCTCCTTGCAAAAAAAGAAGTAACAACCAAAAATATCAACCAGTTAGCAGAAAAAGCAAAAATTACCGCATTCGCTCCTCCTAAGTATGCACATAACACAGTATTTGCTAAGGCAAACAAACCAACAGCGACTGTAATTTTAGTTAACATCATCGGCTTTTTCTTAAATAAAATAACCGAAGAAAATAGTTGGTAAGAAGCCTGAATTAAGCATCCTAACGCCAACCATCGCGCAAACTTAATTGACGAAAAATATTCGTCAGGTAATATGATTGAGACAAAAGTATTAAGCGATAGTTGATAAATTAAGAATATCATAAGACAAAACAAGAAGTACCTCAAAGAAAACCTCACAACTAATTGCCACCTTGATTTACTGGCATTTAATTGACGATACAGATGAGGTACGATTGCTTGATTCAAAGACGTATAAACTAAAGATAATAACGATGCCAACACAGCAGCTATAGAATAAACAGCATATTCATTTCCTGCTAAAAAGAACCAAAGTACATAACGATCCCCCATGGTCATCAATGACGCAAAAAATGCATGTAAAGCCGCCCAAAAACTAAACTGATATGTACGTTTAGAATTTTTCCAAACAGAAAGGTTTAACTGCACTCCTATTTTTTTTAGCAAAAGATAATAAGAAACTAATGAGCAAATGACAACAGGGATAGCTAAAGCGTAAAAGTAGTCATTTGAAGTAAAGGAAACATCAAGAGCATATAAAAAACCAATTGAGCCAAGTGCCAAAGTCGGAGGAGCTAATTGAGATAACAAGAAAAGAGTCACCTGTCCATCAATCCGAACTACATTGGCGTATAACAATTGTAATGATTTAAACGCACCAGCAAAAATCGCTGCAGTAATTAAAATCACAGGCATACCATAATGCTGTAGAACAAAAATAACTAACAACAAAATAGGTAAAATATATAACGACATTTCCAGCTGCGTATATATTACAGAGATATTTTGACTTAATTCTTTACTCTGAGAAGAATTACTTGTACGAATAATTGATAGTTTTGTAACAGAGCCGAATATAAATATAGCGCCAAGGACATTAAAAATTGAATATGCAAAGATAAATTTAGCAAGCTCTTCCGGAACAAGAAGATGGCTAGCAATTGATACAAATGCAAAATTAAGCAAAGCGATTAAAATAGAAGCCGTTCCAAAAACAATTACATTCGCTATCATCTATTTACCTTGCACTACCTTAAATTTAAATGAAAAAACAATTAACAGATACCAAACTGTAACACTAAACAGCGTCGAAAATGAAAAAAAACTATAAACATTGCTCAGTATCGCCACACAGAATAAAGCTGTAAGAGTATAGTAAAATGCCGATAAAGATTTATAGTTATTCCCTTCTGCTCTAGAAGCTTCTATTCCGTTAAACAAGATGGATTCAACAAAGAAAAAAACAATCATAAATAACATCCATATTATCGCACTGCTATATCCAAAGGCGAAGTAAAGTTGTGCAAAACCTAAACCGGCTGTACCACCTGAATAATCATTATTATAGAATGCCAGATAAGCTTCTTTTGACATATTCACATATTCTTGACCAAATATCTGTGCCAAACCGGGTATATTAATCAAATCTATCGTAGAGTATATTCCTGTATTAGAAATTTGATTTTGTACATATATAAAGGCATGTTGGTATACCATTCTATCCAAAACCGAATCAACACTCTCCAAAATTGTTTTATCGCCATGACCAAACATTTGAAATGTGAAGACTAAAATCGCCAGAATAAATATAATACCAACTCCTAAAACATTTTTACGTGAAAGCATTTTAGAAAACAAATAACCAGATAAGATATAATAAACTATACCGGCTCGACTAACACGTACTGTGGCATAAAATAAAAATATAGAAAGCACAACCATAAAGATTATATGACGACAGCCATGCAATAATTTTTGCTTTGCAATTACAACATACAGAAAAAGATATAGAACAAACGGCAATAAGAATGTATCAAACTTACTGACAATCAAGCCATACTCACCAGAAGCCAACTTAAACTTCAATGAAATAACATCTTGCCAATTACCAGTTAGAATTGCTACGTTTGGAAGATTACCTACACCAACCTTACGAATTAAAATAATTGTGTAAATTACTACAAAAAGTAATATTACTAAATTGAACGTAATCCCACCTTGTCTCTCAACCACCTTAATTCGGCAGTTTTTTGCAAGCTTATCGCCAAATAAGACGCTAAGCGGTAACAAGATAGAAAATAAAATATAGATAGAATATATCTCTAAATCGAAGCCATGATAAAATTTAGTGTCTAAGAAAAGTGTCCCATAATAGGACTTCGGAGCCGTGATACTAAAAAAAACAAGCCCAAACAATAAAACAATATTACACAGCCTATATAGTTGAAAACTATTATTTCTCATCCTAATATAAATACATAACCCATAAGAAAAAGAAACAATGATGAAATAAATTAGGTTATACATTCATGGTTATCTCTGAGAGCTTAGTAATGTAAATTAACTGTTTGTCATCTTCTAGCTCTTTCATTAATGCGCTTCCCTCTATGGGTAAAACATATGGTTTATGGCCACAAGAAATAGCATCAACCAATCCACTACTATATATACCAGCAATAAACTTTGCCTTTTGTATATATCCAAATATCGAGCCGACTCTTGCAATAATGATATTTTTGTTATTTGAAAAGGCACTAGTGTATGCTAAAAACTCCTCATTTGATCTTGGATGGCATTTAATACATATGGTTATGGTTGGGTTAGCTGGTAGTTCCGCCTGCAACCACTCAATAATTTCTCTGGTCAAGTTGTACTGACTTATTATGAGTAAATCGAATTTATAATTTACATCTGCTCCATATTTTTTAAATGTTTCATAATACGGGTTGCCAACTACTTTAATTTGAGACTCCCAACCCAATAGTGATAATAACGTCCTATAATACTCGCTAAAAACAAAGAATTGAGTCGGCTGATATTGATTTTTAAATACGACCAACTCATGCTTATCATAAGTATATCCAGGATGAGAGCGATAAATATGAGAATGCTGCATCTCGGCGGTATTGATGCCTAAGATCTTGGCCTCTTGCAACATACTAAGACATGTTGGTGAGTAAGATGACTTCACAACTAAACCCTTTGGCCTAATTATTTTAAATAACCATGCCGCCGCAAGTTTTTTTGCGTAAAACGTACTAATCCTTCTTTCAATAATTGTTCGACTAATTCTTTTTTCACTAAACTCACCGCCATTATTTTTAATTCTATCTAATACTGTCGTTGATAGCCCCCTTAGTTTACGACGTTTGTTTAAAGAAAAACTTAGTCCAATAAAGCCAATAAACTCTAGAATATATATTAAAATTCCAGGAACAACCAAATCAGCAGAATATGATTTAACATCATTGAAATTAACTCCTAACTTAGGAATTTCAAAAAGTAGATGTTCAGAACGATTATGCACTCCATCAAGATATCTATCATATAGTTGATCTATTTTTCCCGTCGTAAACTCCACACGGCTACCGGGGTCTGAAATTATCAACACCTTGTGGCAACGAAGATTCTTCAGTAAATATATCGAAGAAATAAAGAGCTTCAATAAATATATAAATTTAATCTTCTCTCTATTTTTTATTTTTGACTGCACACTTGACTTGGTGGGAATAACATCACGCAACGCAAACCAGACGTTAACACCGAAAAAGTCCAGTTCGCATAATTTTTCTTGAAGTGCAATTCTGCCACAATTCTTCATAATATCTGTACGCCACTAAAAAAATAAAACATAATTAACATTCCAGCCATCCAGAGCTTTTCAGAACCTTTTGTGATTTATCAGTTGTAGAGGCATTTCCCATGTGGATGCTACCTACTCTATATAAGAGCCACAAATAATCTATTTCCAATATTAGCCAAATTATCAGCGACCAACACAAAAAACATTCAACGGAACTGTGAGGTTGTTTTGCAAATGAATCTGGGGATCACTCCCACGAAACTTACTTCTGTTGGAGTCCATGGAAATCAATGCTCAAAACCACCAAAAAGTTTAAAAACGTTTTCAATCACATGGGACTAACGGGCAGTATTGGAGGCTAGCAGAACTGTTTCAGGTCAACTATTGATAATTATCCTATGCTATAGATAACCTCTAACCACATTGAAATATATATTTTTCAATTGACATTCACAAATATATACTAATTAGTGTTGATGCTCTCAATATAATATCCATGTACATTTAACACGCTGGTTTTTGTAGAAAATTGAACAGTGGCAACCGATACTCTCTATTAATAAACATACATTTGATGATTATCAGAAAATATTTTCATAATGCAGATATTTAACCATTAAAGTGACCAACTCCTTTAAAGTATATCATAAATTTAAACATAGATTTCTAAATTATAAGAGCCCCATAAACATTGTCACTTAGTAAAGATGTCTAATGGTATTTTTAATACTATTTTTTTTACACTATCGCATTTATTTTTTATCCCGGTAGTATGCCAAACACCAACATTAAAAAGGATACAGTTATTACTTTCAATACTAAATGAATTAATTTGAGAAGAATATATTAATTCATAGTCATCTTTTTTATTATATTCTGACAACAACTCCCCCTGTACATCATCTAATTGGGAGAACATCTCCTCACCTTCTAATATAATATGAAGATCGATAAGCTTCCTATGATTTTCATAAGTTAATACATCATCAAGTTGATAAGGTTTTAATGAATAATTAAGTTTCACACCAAACACATTAGAATCAGGAATATCAAACCGCCCGTCCTTAAGATGGACATAACTCCCCACGGCATATTCTATAGCACTTTTCAATTCATCAGGGCAGCTGGTTAAAAATTCAGTCAAAGATTTCGGTTGGTTTAGCATATAACCTTCCCAAGTTTAAAACTCTGATTTGCAGTATAGCCAATAAGTTCAGTTAAATTAGAATATGTACCTTCTTCGGTATGCATTTTTAATGCAATATTTTCATGAGTGTAAACTTCACCCTCTGCAATATCTCTTATCGCTACTACTTTTTTCTGCCGATGCCTATAACTTATTTCATTATCACTCATTGTAAAAGATGTTGTTTCGTCTTCTTCAATAACAGAAATATAGCGATTTAAGCTCTCTATGTAGTTTTTAAACTGAACACCTGTATATGCTGACTGAGCATCTGTTCTATTAGGTTTTAAGGTTACATGTTTCTCAAAAACACGAGCTCCTAGCTGATAAGCGTAATGTGATGAAAATTGAGCATCTAAATGGTTCGGATCACTATGATCTGCATAACCTAAAAAAGCTTCTGGAAAATATTTAGCCAAATATTTAATTCGACTTATTTTTACTTCCTCCAATTGGCTTGGGAATGCCTGGAAACCACAAAGCAACAATAATTTTTGGTGTCGAAGTTTTTGTTCTAAATTTTTAAGCTCTTCGATTGTTCTTCCACCAATACCTAGCCCAATGACTTTACCCTGAACCTTACGATTGACCTCATCGAGCAAAAGTTCATCATTAAAAGACACAGAGTGAATTTCAATATATTCGACTGAATCTCGATGACATAAAGCGACAGCCTTCTGATCTAGGGGCATGACAAAAAGCTTTAAGCCTAGTAACTCAGCATAATCAAAAGCTGTATTCCATTGTTCAACAGAAAAGCACCAAGACTTAACTAGCGAATATGCCTCACTTAACTGACTAACAAACTCATCATAATTAATAAGCACTTGAAACTTAATATGTGTTGCACCTGCAGCAGCGGTCAAATCGACAAGATTCATTAAGTAATCAAAATCACCTTCATGATTAAACGCTGTCTCACCAATAATTGTTATAGTATGTTGATTTGTTTCACACATGTCGAACGCTCTACTCGTTGTTTTTGGTTATTTAAAAATTCATCAAAACGCATTGACTCATCATAAGGTAACTTGATGTGAGTATCTGCTGGAATTTCCTTAAAGATATCTTTATTGTCTTTAAATAATCGGCAAATGTTTTTTAACTTCAACGCACTTGCACTATCCCCTAGATGACAAAGAATGCGCTTAACTAATTCAAAGTCATCTGGTGTATCGACGGTAATTCCATATTGGCTCAAATCTATACTTGATTTTAAAATCCCACAGCGAAAGCGTTCAGGGTTAAATATATATAGCATCAAATATTCACTGACACTTACATCCATTTCCTCATAGAGTTGCTTCAAAGCGGTCACTTTAATGACTTCAGCGGTAGCACCGATAGGAACACCAGATAAACGACAGTAATCTAGCTGATTGTCAATACATAATTCAATTTGTTCATCCAAATATTCTCCTGCAACAAAGATATTATCACCAGTAATACGAACCACGTAATCCGCATTTTCTATCTCTGCCACACTAACTAAACGCTCTATCACAGCATCACTTGCCCCACGATAAAGGGAAATATCATTTCGATACGCTGTATCAACTAAAATATCATCACATGGCTCTTCAGATGTGCATAAGTAGATTTTATCTATCAAGGTCGATAACTTTGCTTTAGAAATAATAACATCCAACATGGATTTATCATGCGCTGGATTAACAGCACGCAATACTTTCAAAGGCAATCGATTTGATGTGGTTCTCGCAACGATACAAGAGACAACTTTCATATATATTCCTATAAGAACTCTACAGCTTCTTTATTTGCTAACAGATAATCATCAGGGTTTCCAATATCTATCCAATAATCATTTAGCTGATACTTTTGGGCCATAATGCCTTTCTTTGCAATATCTAAGAATAAATTAGGCATATCATAAAAGGTGTTATCTGGTATCTCTGCTAATAATTCAGGATTTAGGACATAAATACCCGCATTGATACTGTAGCTATGAGTTGGCTTTTCAACAATGTCAGTAATTATATCATTGTTGTCACTCTGTATGACACCAAATGGAATGGTACAATCATAGTTACGAACACACATTGTCGCATGGCAAACACTATTAATATGCGATCGAAGTAAATCAGGATAGTCAATCATTGAAATGACATCCGCATTAGTTACAAAAAAAGGCAAGTCTAGCTTTTCACGCATTAAACTTAATGCTCCAGCTGTTCCCATCCGTGTATTTTCATTGACATACTCAATGTTCACACCAAATTCTCGACCATTTTTCAGAAAGTCTTCAATGACTTCTTTTTTATAATTTGTCGAAATGATAAAGTCTCGAAATCCATAATTCCTAAAACGCTCAATGATGTGCGAAATAATTGGTTTTCCTGCAATGTGAAGCATCGGTTTCGGCGTAACTTTAGTCAGCTCACCTAATCGACTACCCAACCCTCCAGCCATTATAACGACTTTATTTTTATGATTTGCGAACACATTGGCATCTAACGAAACAACCTCAGCTAAACAACCGTTACTATCAACAAGAAGCATCTGCTTAAGGTGCTTTTCATTTAGTTGTTGAATTACATATTCATAACTTTCAGTAACTAGGCAAGTAGCTGGTGTCATGTTAATTAAATGGGTAACACTCAATGTATTATCAAGAAGGCAACGACGGACATCCCCATCAGTTACTAACCCAATCAATTTATGTTTATCGTCAACTATGGCTACATAGCCTTGACCACCTTGATTTAAGGCTTCAATAATTTCTCGATAATCTGAAGTATTTGTTCGCTGTAAAGTAATCATCAAGATACCTTTATATTAAGTCATCTTTAGATAAGATATGGTCATTTGATAAATCTCTATTTACTGCCATGCCAATAATAAACTCTGTCATTTCAGGTTTTAACCCAATTCCAGGTCGTTTATAGTCTAAATCATTCTCAGTTAAAACCTCACCAGCTTTCATATCGCGAGTAATAACAATGCTACGCCTAAATTCCGCTTTCTTCTCATCAGTTTCTGGAGCCGTAATACGGAAACAGCCTAATGCATCTACAACTCGACGACTACCAGTAACAATCTTAATCATTTCATCCTGGTTTGCTGACACTTTGTGATCCCACCCTTCCATTTCTTTATCTAATGTAAAATGTTTTTCCAATAGACAAGCCCCCATAGCAACAGAAGCGAGCGGAATTTCAACTCCAATAGTATGGTCTGAAAAACCAATACCATATTCTGGATAAGTAGCCATCAAAGTTTTGATATTATTTAAATTAACATCTGCATCGACTGGTGGGTAAGTCGACACGCAATGTAATATGACAATCTGGCTGTTACCTGTAGCTTCAATACACTTAACCGCTTTATCAATTTCATGAAGCTCACTAAGGCCTGTTGAAATTACCATCGGTTTACCTTTTTTCGCTAAATAAGTTAAAAAAGGTAAGTTATTTAAATCCATCGAAGCGACTTTTATAAAAGGAGTATTCAACTTATCAACTAAGAAATCAGCTTCTTTTTTACTAAATGGTGTCGATGTGCAGTCAATCCCCACTTCATCTGCAAAAGATTTCATCTCTAATAATTCTTCTTCAGAGATTGAGTATGCATCAACAATTTCTTCTAGAGTGTAATCATCACGATCACGATAATCATCTGCAATAAAAAAGTTATCTTCATACTTTTTCTTTGCAAAAATAGTATCTTTCGACCAACTCTGGAATTTTACACAATCAACACCAGCATCCTTGGCTTGAACAATTAATCGCTTAGCTAATTCCATATCACCGTTATGGTTCGAGCCTATTTCTGCAATAATGTAAGGCTTTGAAAAGTTGGCAATTGTAAATTTAGTTGTTATTTTCATCAGTATTCCTTTATTCCCACCATAAGGGATAATGTAGTGATTTAATTTCGTTCTTTTTACGCATTTCTCTTAACGCATAAAAATGTACATTCGTTTTATCTAAGCAAGCATAATGTGTATCAACAATCATTTGCTGCTTTTTCTTTAAGTCTTCATTGTTAGAACCAATGATGTTTCCACTATGTTGACGATAGAGTGTTTCTGTTTCATTAATAAATACTGCAGACAACTGATTAAACAATATCAGAGAATAAAAATACCAATCTACAGCTATCAATTCTTTTGGAAAGGTAAAGTCTAGCCCTTCGACCCTTTTCAAATTAATAGCTGTATTCGAAAGTCCAAAAATATTTTTTAATAAAATATCATCTAAATATATAGAATCCCCATTACAGTAACGACGGCTAATGTACCTGCGTTCAATCAACCCCGTATCGTTGAATGACGTATAATCATTAACCACTACGTCATATTTTTTTAAGTATTTTTTTGATACCTCAATACGGCTGCTCATCAAAATATCATCTATATCTGCAAAGACAGCCGTATAATAACCTAGTTCAATAGCTTGTTTAATTAACGACTCTCTGTTTTTTGCAATACAGTCTTCACTTGCCAATTCAATAATGGAAAGCTCAGGGTATTGCACTCGTAATCGGTCCAATGAACCAAAGCCATCATTCATCAATAAAACATCAAAATATTTATCTGTCTGATTGACTAATGACAGACAATAATCATCAATATAGCGTTTATCAGTTGGATAAATAACTGTAAGTACAGCTGTTCGTTTTTTGTCATAGTAAAGTTGATTGGCTTTAATACAACTACCTGGTTTAACCTTGCTCCCCTGAATAACGACCGAATGACTGCCTAAAAAGGAACCTTTACCTATTGAAGCATTACCATTAACAACTGCACCAGTGGAAATATGAGTATGGTCACCGATAACACAATCATGCTCAACAAGTGCCTGAGAGTTAATTATGCAATTATCACCAATCGATACATTAGAATTAATTATCACCCCATGGTGGACGACACTACCATGACCAACTTCTGAAAACGAAGACACGTGAGATAATGGTGATATTATTGTGGCAAAACGAACCTTATTTACAAGACGAGAGTAGATATCTTCACGTAATGAAGAGTTTCCTAGAGTGCCTATGGTGATGACAAATTCACAATCAGGAAAATCATCCACTTCATCATCAGTACCTACAACCGGATATCCTAGGATTATTTTCCCAATATTTTCTTGTTTATCTAAAATACCAACAATTTCATACAAGCCTGTTAAGTGAATAACATCAATAACTGAATGACAGTGACCACCGCAACCTATCAATATAAGTTTCTTTGTCTCATTCATATTGGTGTGCTCGGTAAGTTAATAAGGTGCGCCTCAATAAACTCAGAATATTTGAGTTCACCTCTCAGTGCACCTTTAAACATTGGTAAGCGGTGCATTAATTGCCAAATAGGCCTAGTCATAATACCTGCATCATTTGTCTGTTTCAAAAGTTCATTACGTGCATCTATTGAGGGGCATATAACGGCATTTAACCAATAGTTAGATTTTGCATATTCAGGTTCAACTACAAATTGGAATTCACTTTCAATAAAATACTCTTTATATTTTTCAGCTAACTGTCTCTTTTGAGCTATATATTTTTCAAGCACTTCCATTTGTGCGCAACCAAGCGCAGCATTAAGGTTAGGCATTCGGTAATTAAAACCAGGTTCATCATGATAAAACTCATAAGGATGTGGGACTTTAGCCGTGGTTGTCACATGTTTTGTACGGTCTCCAAGCTCAACGGTTCTGCATAGCACTATCCCACCACCGCCAGTTGTAATTATTTTATTACCATTAAAGCTGAGTGCACCAAAGTCACCAAGAGTCCCGGTATGCTTGCCTTTATAGAATGAACCTAAGCTCTCAGCAGCATCTTCTACAAGTGTGATATTCCACTTATTACAAACAGCTATAAGTTCATCCAATTCGACTGGATGCCCAAAGGTATGCATTGGCACCACCGCGCGAATTGGACGCTGAGTCTGTTTATGAATACAACCATTTTCGGTCACTTGCCCATGCTGAGTTAGAAACTCATCCATCGCTTTAGGGCACAAGCCTAAGCTCACTGGCGACACATCAACAAAAATAGGCTCTGCGCCCATATGATGTAGCGCATTGCAGGTCGCAACAAACGTCAACGCTTGAGTAATGACAAAATCGCCACGTTGAACACCTGCCATATAAAGTGCGGCGTGAAGTGCGGCGGTGCCGTTGACAGTCGCTACAGCCTTAGCTGTACCCGTGTAGGCTTCAATCTTGTGTTCAAACTGATCGACAAACTTACCCACGCTAGAAACGAACGTGCTTTCAAGAGTTTCTAGAACATACTTCTGCTCATTGCCATCAAATGATGGCGCATGCAGAGGGATAAAGTCATTGGTTTGGTATACATCACGAACAAACTCAACTATCGATACTTGGCTCATTAATCTGCTCTCTACTTTTTGCGGGTCTACTTGGGTCATTGCTAGTTAAACTGGCGAATATCAATTACATTTTGCTATCGAGGTACTTGCCTGTTTCTTTGTGACCAAAATCAGGGAGCATAGTGAAAAACAGTTTCACTATCTCTTCTTTACTCCACTCTCGAGCCGTTTTCATTTGACCAATCTCTCGTTCAAACAGCTCAAGCAATTTTTGTTGATAAAGCGGCTCATTTTTAATGATGCCTAAGTTATCAAAGCGCGCCATATCCAGCGTTTCATTAACCGTGAAGAACTCTTCAAAATCTTTTTCCCCAGTGGTATCACTTGAAGTAAATAGACATGGCCATTTACCTTGCGCTGGCAGCGTTTTTGCTAATTCACGCGCTTCTTCTTCACTCTCACATAGGTGTGGCTCATAACCTCGTTGCTCAAGGTATTTGACTGCAATATCAGCAAATGAAATAAGATGGAGCGCTTCACTTAATTTCGGGAAAAAAATGTCGCGATTTTCACCGAAAATACAGGACATTAAGCACAGCTCACCCGACTCTTGCGGAGTAACGAAATAACGTTTAATGTCATTTGGGGCAACAATCGGTTGACTCTTTTGGATGCGTTGATTAAAACCATGTAAAAGCGAGCCATCTGAAAAAGCCACATTTGCAAAGCGTGCAGTAGAAATAGCTATATGCTCACTCTTGCGCATCAGAAACATTTCCATGATACGCTTTGAAGCCCCCATCATGTTCACAGGATTCGCGGCTTTGTCTGTTGAAACACAGAAATACTTTTTCGCGCCGGCATCAATCGACTGCTGAATGGTCTTGTCAGTATTAAACACATTGACATCGATCATTCGCATCAAAGTAAATGGATCCTTTTCACTGCGAACATGCTTTAGCGCCGAAAGATTCAAAACGTAGTCATACTGACCATCCGTCTTAATAAACGCATCGTACTCAATAGAACCGATGTCTAACGCAAAGGTTTGAAAGTCACCATTGATATAACCAAATGAACTACGGATATCACGCACCAGTTCAACCATATTGTTTTCGCTGATGTCTACAACATGAAGCTTAGCTGGGTTACGCTTAAAAATTTCTTTGGTTACCGATTGGCCAATAGAGCCTGCACCACCAAGAACAAGAAAACGAGATTCAGAAACGATATGCGATAGTTCAACTTCATGATTAACGATATCTTGAGTAAACAAAGCGTCACTGCGGCCAATTAAAGGCAATATATAATTCATAATAAACTCTTATTTTTTATATTTTAGAAAACCCAAAACAGTATAAACTATAAAGTAGCGTAATGACGATACCACGCTTAATTCAGCCACTTCACGATAGAATAACCACTGCCACTTTAAAACTTTAATTTTATTTTGTGTCATACCGGAATCTATCCGATATTTTGCTAATACTTGAGGGACACCTTTAGCCATATCGATATCTTTTAAAATATCTAACCACAAACCCATATCTTGACGTTTTCGGATTAATGGCATAAAACGTTTTCCCAATAACTCTGCATCATATACAGCCGTTAGGCACCCTATAATATTGCTATATAAAATCTGCTGGTACGTAACCGTTAACCTAGGTTCTACAAAGCCTCCATCACCATGATTACCAAACTTTTGATACCAAGTGTAAGACAGTGCAACATTATTTTTTTGCATGTAACCAATTTGGATTGACAGTTTATCAGCAAGCCAAAGATCATCTGAATCTAAAAATGCTATATACTTTCCACCAGCTTCTTTAATCGAGCGGTTACGAGAACCGCCAGCACCTAGGTTTATTTCATTTTCAAATAAACGAATACGCTTATCTTTATTTCGATATTTATTGATAATAGCTAAGGTATCATCGCTAGACTTATCATCTGTAATCAAAAGCTCCCAGTTTCTATATTTTTGCGCCAAAACTGAATCGATACTTTGCGCAATCGTTTTAGCCGAATTATAGCTAGGCATGATTATCGAGACTAATGATTCCATTTACCTACCCATACCAAATAATACAACCTTCACTGTTTTTAATAGAATTTTGATATCTAACAGTGAACTATGGTGCTTAATATAATAGATATCGTATTTATGCTTCCATACAGCATCCTCGACAGATGCACCGTAAGGGTAACTCACCTGGGCTAAACCTGTTACACCAGGCTTAACTGCGTGACGGAAACGGTAATATGGGATTTCTTTTTCTAGCTCAGCAATAAAGACTTCACGTTCAGGTCTTGGGCCTACGATAGACATTTCGCCCATGAGAATATTGATAATCTGCGGTAACTCATCAATACGAGTCTTGCGGATAAAATTACCAACTTTAGTCACACGAGCATCATTCTGACTTGCCCATTGCGCACCTGACTTTTCTGCATCGCTCCGCATGGAGCGAAATTTAATGACCTCAAACTCATCATTATACTGACCAGTACGGCGTTGCTTATAAAAAACCGGACCGGGGCTTTCAAGCTTAATAGCTAACGCTGTGATAAGTCCAACAGGTATAGCAACGGTGCAAAGTAAGAATGCAGCGAATAAATCAATGACTCGCTTAGCTAACTGCGTTCTTTTCGTTGATAAAATCGAAAATGCTTTTTGATGCAAGAAGTAACCACTGTGAAGTAATCGAACTTCGGTATAACCCAGTCTCTCATCTAGATAGCTAACTAAAGGTTCTACCCAAGCTCCAAGTTCTGTTGCTTTAACTAGGAACTGCCTTTGTTCTTTATTTAGACGCGCACTTTCAAAATGACATATGACTTTACAGCTCAGATCGGTAATAGTGTAATCATTTACAACCATATCAAATGTGTAGTCATCCACAATTTCACCTATTTCTAATTCCCTATCTGTTGGGCAATAGATATAAATTCTTGGTTGACTTAATACCTGTGACTTAGATTTAAAACGCTTTGATACCGTTTTAATCGGTTGAAACTCAGCAGTGTCAGCGGTTTCATTTATTCGTATATTCATACAAAGACCAAAATTGTTAATATCGTGGATGCCTAAAGGCGAAATATGTTGCTTGAGTAATAAAAAGTAATTAAAAATTTAAAATATTTTTGCTAGCAAAACCCTAACAAGCACTAATCATGTTAGCGAATTCATTCACGTTTACATCTCAGTCTTTTATACCATGCTGAGACACTTTTAAACCATTTTGAGACAGTCGATATGTCGCTATCCCTTGTAAGCCCTCGGTTTCGCTGTTTTTCTTTAAACAGTCCCAATAGGCTCTTCTTTTTATTTAATCTTCTTTTTTTACAAAATATCTTATCAGAACAATCATCACAGCCAACATGCCACCTAGCATGGTACCTAACACACATATAAGTGCTCGTTTAGGCCCAGCCTTTTCTTCCGATACTAACGCTGGATCAATTGTCTTAAACACATACTCATCTCTAACTTCGGCAAACATGATTGTTTTTGCTTGCTCTTCGATAAGTTTGTAGAGTATCGAACGAATATCAGCAACATTTGTTTGTGCTATTTGTTTATTCAGAAAATCACTACTTCTATAAGCTTCAGCAACATCGCGATCTTTCATCGCTTTATTAATATCTTCAACTAACCAGGTCACCCATTGCTGCGCAACGGCAGGCGATAAGTGCTCTACTGATACCCTAACCATGCCTGTATCCTTTGCCGAGCTAACAGATATGACTTTAGTAAATACTTTAAAGGCTTCTTGCATCGAAGGTTCAGGCTTAAATGGTGCTTTAACTTCACGTACCCACTTATTCTTACTAAAATCAAACAGCTCTTCATCGTAGATAATTCTGTTCTCAGACATGTTCCATTTTTCAGCGGCCATTAAATCAGGAAGAATATTGTGTTTTTGGATAAACTGACTGGTAAATTGACGTGACTTCATCACCTCGATAGCCATCTGGGTTTTATCTACCCCGCCCCCGCCACCTAAATTAATACCCGCCATACTGGCAAGACCACCAAATTGCCCAGCTAAGGCACTTAAACCACCGCCTTGCTCTTCACTAGCTGGCGCTAATAGCGCCTCAGACTTGTAGGTATTAGGTTGCATTATGGCAAAAACAACTGAACCAATAGCAAAAATGGCTGTTATAGCAATAATGAGCCACTTGCCCTGCCAGATCACGGAGAAGAGTTCTCGAAGGTCGATTTCATCGTCGCTCGTGATTTGGGGGTTGACGAACTGGGCGTCGGGGTAGTTTTTAATTTCGGTGGACATTCAAATCTTGTCTCTTTGGTTGAGTCTCCGATGACGGAACGCTTCACTTTCGGAACGCTTCGCTCACTGAACACTTCGTTTACGGTTATAAGATTTACAGTAAAAGCGATTACAGATAACTGAACGTTCGCAGGCTCACTTACGGAACGCTTCGCTTACAGTAAAAGCGATTACAGATAACAGAAAATTCATAGGCTCACTTACAGCAATACTTTAAAGCTAAGACTCCTGATTTCGGACTTTTATGCTTTTAATCAATCCTGCAAGCATTACGGATATTTGCTCTGTCTTTTTCAATAGTTCATCAACAAAGTCGGCTTCAAGGTAACCGATATCTTTACCAATCATTGCTTGAGTGATTAATTCAGCAAATGAAGCCTTAGCAATATATAAAAACTGTATCTGTTCTTTAACCCCTTGCCGCTCTATCCCCTCTGCAATATTTGAAGGAACAGAAAGACCTGAACGGGTTATTTGATCTTTAAAGCCCCAATCCCTTAACTCCTTTGTTTCTGAATATATGGAGCAAGATACTTGGTAGCTCAATTGCCAGACTTCTAACTTTTAAAATTTCATAACCATCCTTGGTTTGTAAAATATCGAACGCTTCTCTTACAGTTGACGGAACGTTCACAAGCTCACTGACGGTAAGAGCTAATGCAGAGACAGAACGCTGCGCTTACGGTTGACGGAACGTTCGCAAGCTCACTGACGGAATGGCCTATGGCCACTGGATAACTGCATTTCATCCATGAGGAAAATGTCCGTTCCGTGAGCGAAGCGTTCCGTAGCCGCTTGCGGCGTTCATCTTAGATTCTAAAGATTAGCGACTGTGGCAAATGCGACTGCGGTGTTGTAGATGATGCTGGTGACTTGTGTCCATAGGGTCAAGTTATCTTTGTACTCGGTATCAAGCGGTACAATAATGGTGTCACCTGGTTGTAGATTGTCTTCGCTACTGAACCACATTGAGCTGGATGGCATCATCACAGAGCCATCTGCTTTAATGACATAGGTTCTGTCATCATCGGCTCGCTCTTTAACCCCACCAGACATATTCAGATATTGGTCAAGAGTTAAACCTTGTTTAAATCTATGAGTCGCTGCATGTTGGACTTCGCCCATCACAGCAATGGTTTGTTTGGTAGATGGTACGTATAAGATATCTGAATCTTCTAATTGAAGGTCTGCTTGTTCGATACCGACTGAGATTGCAGACAGATCAACAACCAAACGGCCTACCGCTGTTATATTCTCAAGATCGGTTAGCATCATCTGAGCATCAGAGTAATTAATTACGTTGCCGTCTTTAGATACTCCGCGGGTTGCGATATCGCGGCGTAGCTGATCCGCAAGCTTTTTAATTTCTAACTGCTCTTGCTGGCGAACCGACTCTCTAACGAAAACTGAAGATGGAAGGTATGCATATTCTGTAAAACCTCCGGCGCGATGTACGACTTCTTTAAGCGTCTCACCACGGCGGATATTGTAGATACCCGGGAATTTAACCTCACCGCGGATCTCGACAGACTTATTTTCTTGCCATGAAGGCGTCGTCATTACCGTTAATATATCTCGGCCTTTCAAAGTGACATTGGCACTGGCATCATTTTGCAGCGCACGACTTAGCTCAATGTCGACATGACTGATCGTAGAACCTTCGGTAGTTGATGAAGTACTTGTCAGCTCAGCCCTTGCAGCATAAGCTCCCTCTTGTAAACCACCACCGGCGACAACTAAATCATTCAATTTAGCGCCTTTAGCTAACGGGTATATTCCTGGATGACGCACCTTGCCGTTTATCGCTACGACCTTAACATTACTTCCTGATTGTCCTTGGTCGATAAGTTTGGTTACGACAGGATATAGCAGCTCACTTCTGCTCATCACCCCACTTAGTTTAATCAGGTCTTTATCTTCATACATGTTCGCCAACATCTTGTTGACTTCACCTTTTATCGCAGCGGCGTCATCATCAATATTCTCTTTACCTACAACCACTCCGCCGACTTGCGAACGTTGTTGTAATTTGTTCCTGTTTAGCTGGTCGAAACCAGATTTAAAAATGTCAGTACCAAGCAGTGAATCCCCTGATAACGCCTTAACTTTTGCTAAACGTTGTTTAACTAACTTATTAAGCTCGTATCGGTTTTGGGCCGCATCATTGTAATTGAAGAGAATGACTCTATCTCTAGCTTGTAAAAGTAGGTCTTGCGAGGCCAACTTATCGTTAATCGCCTTAGCCGGCTGGAATTGATAAACCTCAATATCGCCATACTGATTTAATTCTCTGACTACGACTCCATAGTCAAGATCTGCGCTTGAGGCTACGTCTCCCCAAAGTGAAGGAAGCAGATCACTGATTTTTTGCCCCTGGTACCACTGGTATTTACCGGGCCTGACTACAGCACCTATAACTGTGATTGCATCTTTAAATTGATTCGATGCCCCTTTTACTCTGACTAAGTCCCCAGCATGTGCTCGTGCGCTTTTACCTTTAGCAGATTTTAGATCTACGTTAATGATGCTTTTAAGCCCTTTGTCATTAAAGCGTTCGACGCTGGTGCTTTGCGGGTAAGCTCCAGGCTTGAATCCCGCAGCCATTTGAATGATGTCTGCCATCTCTTCATTGGCCTTAAGTTCGTAAACAGCTGGCCGACGAACCTCTCCGGTGACACTTATAAGGCCACCTACCGACGGTATGAATACAACATCGCCGGAGCGCAAACGCAGATCGCCTGATGCATCTCCTCGCATAAGGAGGTCATATAGATCCATACTGCCAACGAGCTTACCGTTTCGTTTTAATTTGATGTTTCGAAGTGAGCCAATTTCATTAACTCCACCTGCAACGAACAAGGCTTGAGTAATGGTCGACAGGCTTGAGACTGTATATGAACCTGGCTTGTAAGCATCACCAGCTACAAAAATTCGTATAGAACGCAATTCACCCATGGTGATGTTAGATTCGATACCTATCATCTGCTGTTGAATTCGAGAAGTAAGCAGCTCCCGAAGCTCGGCAAATGTTAAGCCGTTAACCGATATAGGCCCCAGTTCAGGAAATTGAATCACGCCTTCGCGGTTTATGACGAGATCATATTCATTGTTGTCTTTACCATATAACTGAACTTTTATGTTATCGCCCGGCCCCACCAGATATTCACTTGGCACTGGGATATCGGAAACAGGAGCAAAAGTCGATGGCTCTCCTTGAAAGAGATCGTATCCAAATCGTTTTAACTCATTTTTGTTTGAGTCCTGTTTAAAATCGAGAGAGTTTTTTGCTTGAGTTGATTGATCAATGACGTTGTTAGTTGACGCTCTTGGCGCGACTACTTGAGGATTTTCTATCTGTTGTTGGGCTGTAGAGCCACCTAACATAGAAGGGTCTATACCATATTGTTTAGCGAGTCTTTGCTGTTCAGAAGCAGGCAAGTTTTTAAACTGCTCTATCATCTGTGGAGAAGGCATAGCAGCTTGTGCCTGCGCGCCTAACAAAACTAAGGCACTGATGCCTGCAATAACAATTTTTCTGGTTTTGTGTAACACCGGCGTTCTCCATTAAAGAGGTTTTGAGCTATGAATCAAAGGCAAGTGCGAACGGTCTAAGACCTACGGAACGCTTTGCTTACAGAATACGGATAACAGTTTAGAGCTAAAAGCAAATGCGAACGGTCTATGACCTACGGAACGCTTCGCTGACGGAATACTGGTAAAAGTTTAGAGTTTAGGGCTAAGAGCAATTGCGAACGGTCTAAGACCTACAGCACGCTTTGCTTACAGAATACGGATAACAGTTTAGAGCTAAAAGCAAACGCGAACGGTCTTCGACCTACGGAACGCTTTGCTTACAGAATACGGATAACAGTTTAGAGCTAAAAGCTAAGGCGAACGGCCTTCGACCTACGGAACGCTTTGCTTACAGAATACGGAAACAACGGAGAGTCACAGGCAAAAAGTCACCAGCGATAAGCTAACCGAAGCGACGTTTTCTGCCTTTCAGACACGCTACCGCCCATAGGTTACGGCCCCTAAACTGCCCTTCGCTTGATGCGAAAATTTAATTTTTTAGTGTTTAATTAGCCCGCGCCGCGTGCGGTCAGGGCCAAAAGCGTTGATTTTAATAGGTATGACCAGTTAAAACCAAACAAAATCGAACACGGGAGTATACCCGAACCAGAAGATAAATGCAGTCTAAGTTATGACCACAACAACCCTTTAAATACTGCGATATACAGGCAACTTAAAACACACAAATTTAACAGCGATTAGCACGGCTCTAATTTAGTTCTGTTTACTTCGGCTTAATGCTGCTTTTAGGCACTGTGACCCGCTTTTGCTGGCCCATTATTTCAAATAATATATGACAGCGCTTGTCGCCACTTTTTTCGGCAAATATGCCGTCTAAATCAACGAAGGGACCTTCGATAAAGGTGACTTTATCTCCTTCTGAAAATTCAGGTGCTACTTCTGGCTTTAGCTGGTTCAGTTCAATATCCGAAGACTCTGACAGTTCAGCAACAAGTTCTCGCTCGCGCAATTGAATGGCGCTAATAATCTCGTCGTCGATCGGTGTCATCAGCTCTTTACAGCCAACAATTCGGGAAACACCGCGGGTAGAGTGAATACGGCTAACGCTTGTTACTTGGGGATCGAAATAAGCAAAGAGGTAACAGGGAAATAACGGCGAAGTGCGGACGCTTGTTCGGCCAGCCTTAACCACTTTCTCTGCAATATTTGGGAGATAGGTATCGATCTGTTGTAGTGCTAAATTTTGCTGTGCACGAGCTTCGCCCCGTGGTTTGCAATATAAGAGATACCAAGCCTTCATAACATCCTTTTTGTTGTTGCTTTATATTCGACATTCGAAATTGAATTTATAGCAGCTGCGCTCTACAGCCTTGGGATGCCCTTCTCGTTTATCTGCTAATTTACAAACCGTAAATAATACAAAAACTAAAGAAAAAAATATCAGCAACAATGAAAAATATGACGTGACATCCCATTCACGGGCTGGATACTACCAAAGGAGTTTAGCTTTTGGAACTGAAAAGTTGCGATTTGGTTTACATTAGATTCCCCTTACTAACGCATTGTTTACTTAATGCGCAGGCGTGTCGAGTTATTGGTTTACGACCGTTTGTTGACGCTATATTTTACAAATTAAATTTAAAGATTCGGGGCTAAAGCCCTCCTACATATGATGGCAATTCTTCTACTTTTTAAGATCGCCTTTGTTGGTAATACTGAGAGATGCTTCGCGGGAAAAATTAGGAACACTGCGCATCAGGTAGACGCGAGCTTGAACGAACGTAAACAGATTAAAAGATTCGGGGCTAAAGCCCCTCCTACATTTGCTGGCAGATATTCTACCTTTTAAGATCGCCTTTGTTGGTAATACTGAGAGATGCTTCGCGGGAAAAATTAGGAACACTGCGCATCAGGTAGACGCGAGCTTGAACAAACGTAAACAGATTTAAAGATTCGGGGCTAAAGCCCCTCCTACCTATGACGGTAGTTCTTCTATTTTTAAGATAATGTAGGAGCGGCTTTAGCCGCGATAAACACCCACACGTAAATCCTGCAATTACAAATACTGAAACAGCTCAGATAGGAAGTAACAGCCTTTAGCCGTGACACTAGATTCCAATGAATGATTTTAACACCTCGCCTTCTCGTTATTTTTACAGTTCGACTTGTTTAAATACTCATCACTCGGTTCATCTAAATTGACATTTGCAGCCTGAAAAGGGTATATAAGGTGGGTTTCGTAGGATTTATAACTTCAAATAGTAAAATATAACAATAGTCTGTGACACACTTGTTAGCGGCCTGGGCACATAAAGTTCTTACAATCATAGATTTAATGTAAGCAAGTACCCAATTGGCATGTAAAGTTACAAGACTGTAAAACAAAGTAGTAATATTTTTCTGTGGTGACATTTGTCCCGCAGGCAATCACAAGCGAAGGTGGAAGACTTAATGAGCGTAGCAAAACCCCAGGGGACGATGCTCGGGCATCCGAAGGGATTGTTCCTGTTGTTTACAACAGAGTTATGGGAACGATTCAGTTATTACGCAATGCGTGCCATTTTGGTGCTGTATTTGGTAGATAAAGTACAAACTGAAGGTGGTCACGGTTTAGGTTGGACCAGCGCAGACGCCCTATCCCTCTACGGTACATTTACCGGTTTAGTATATTTAACTCCTCTCATCGGTGGCTGGTTAGCCGATAACTATCTTGGTCAACGTCGTGCAATTGTTATCGGTGGTGCCTTGATGGCAGCCGGTCAATTCATTCTTGGTACACCACATGCGTGGGTACAGGGCATGGAGACAGAGGTGTTCTATCTTGGTCTTGCCGTATTGATTTTAGGTAACGGCCTGTTTAAGCCAAACATCTCTACCATGGTTGGTGACTTGTATGAAGAAGGTGATCATCGTCGTGATGGCGCATTCACTATCTTCTATATGGGTATCAACGTTGGTGCTTTCCTTTCAGGTATCATTGTAGGTTCGGTTGTTAGCGCCTATGACGGCAACTTCCAGATGGGCTTCATCTGTGCCGGTATTGGTATGGTGCTGTCTCTTATCATCCAGTTTGTGTTCGCACAGAAGTTACTCGGTGATATAGGACGTTTCCCTGCGGCTAAGCTTGAAAAAGAGAGAGCAGCAGCGGCTGGTGACGTTCGTAAAGAGCCACTAACTAAAGTTGAACGCGACCGCATCAAGGTCATCATGATCATGGGTCTGTTCACTATCATCTTCTGGGCTGGTTTCGAGCAAGCCGGTGGTTTGATGAACCTGTTCACCAACGACTTTACCGATCGTATGATTGGTGGTTGGGAAGTACCGACTACTTGGTTCCAATCATTGAACGCCATGTTCATCGTTATCTTTGCTCCTGTAATCGCCTCTATCTGGATCCGCTTAGGTAAAAACGAGCCTAACTCTCCGGTTAAGTTTGCCTTAGGTCTGGTACTGCTTGGCATTGGTTTCCTATTCATGATCGGTGCAGTTCTTGAAATGGGCGGTAACCCTGATGCTAAGTCAAGCATGTGGTGGTTAGTAGGCGCATACTTCTTCCATACAATGGGTGAGCTTTGTCTGTCTCCTATCGGTCTGTCAATGGTAACTAAATTGGCTCCGCTTCGTATCGCATCATTAATGATGGGTGCCTGGTTCCTGTTCGTTGCTATGGCAAACAAGATTGGTGGTGTTGTTGGTTCATTCATCGGACACGGCGGACCAAAAGAGGAGCAGCTTGCTAACGCAATGTCTATCTTCGCCGGTATCGCAATCACATCGGCTATCTCAGGTATCGTCTTGTACCTTATGGCTGACAAGCTTGTTGACTGGATGCATGGTGCCGAAGGCCCACATCACACCGAAGAAGAAGCTCTGGAAGAAGAGATGGCAGTTACTGCAGAGCATGAAGGTATACAGCATTAAAAGAAGATTTGAGACGCTAGGTTCTAGTTCCTAACTCTCAACGCTTCAATCGAACTAAAACGCCGCATATTTATATGCGGCGTTTTTTTTATGAAAGATTTTAGCCAAGAGTGCCTAGGTTCGAGGACTTAAAGTAATACGTCTCCCTGACGATTCTATTCTAAGGCTGGTAACTCAATTAGAAACTTTGCCTATCGCAGAACCTAAGAATTTCAGTCTTCCTTGGGCAGGTATTCTGCAGGGCATTCATACACGACCCCTTTGCGAATTTTGATCAAAGCTGCCAGCATTGCGGATAACTGCTTGGTTTCATCTATCAGGTGTAATGCTTTACCTTTATCGACTAAGCCTACTTCAATAGCGATATATAGCTGTGTAGCCAACTCTCCGGCTGAGCCTTTGGAATAATAGAGGAATCTTGCTGAATCTTTAGGTGCCCCTCTCTCTTCTCCTTCTGCAATATTGGACAGTATAGAAAGTGCGGCTTTAGCCGGGAATGGGTTTATGACCGATACACAGCTGATTCAGTCGCAGCTAAAAAGATTCGTGGCTAAAGCGCACTCCTACAAGGGAGGGCAAGTTTGTGAACGATAGTGTAGGACCGGCTTTAGCCGGGAATGGCTTTGTGAACGACGCATAGCTGATTCAATTACAGCTAAAAAAATTCGTGGCTGAAGCACACTCCTACAAGGGAGGGCAAGTTGGTGAACGATAGTGTAGGACCGGCTTTAGCCGGGAATGGCTTTGTGACCGATGCATAGCTGCTTCAATTACAGCTAAAAAAATTCGTGGCTGAAGCACACTCCTACAAGGGAGGGCAAGTTGGTGAACGATAGTGTAAGACCGGCTTTAGCCGGGAATGGCTTTGTAACCGATGTATAGCTGATTCAATTGCAGCTAAAAAGATTCGTGGCTGAAGCACACTCCTACAGAGTCTAAAATGACAACTGTACATAGCCGCCGGTGGGGGTTTGGGTGTCGTAGACGAGACCATGAAACTGGTTTTCGAGTAACATCTGCTTATGGGCGGGCTTACTTGAAGAGATACACAGCTGCTCTCCAGGCATTAAAGTCCTGAACTGAGCACTGGGATGCCCCCAATCCAATATTCCAAGCTGTAGAGAGTCTGAGAGCGCGAGAGGGGTTAATCCTTCATTATTTCGGATATAACAACGTAAGCCTTGGCCGGCTTGCGCTATTGATGCTCTGTATTGGGTTAGCTCAACGACCACGTAGACAATGTCGATGCAGATATCCAGACCTGATTTGGTCATGCGTTCATTGAGATAAGTCAGCATGTTGTAGGGTTCGATGATCGCCTGAGTGGTTCCATTGCGGAACAACTTAAGCTTTTGATTAACGAAGCTCTTAAGCAAGACGCTGGCGAAAGCTGCGCGATTATCCTGCGGGTGAAAATGAGCCATATACATCACAAGGTGTTTATCACCGACATTGACCGTATCGATAAAGTAAGCACTCACCTCATCGGTCTTAAACAAGCTGTAGTCAATTTTTGCGGTGAGATAGTTAATCTGTGACGGGGGAAATAACTGCTGCTGAACACTCTTTGCCGCTTCAGCATTTTGTTCTAAGAGAGCCAGGTTATCTTGCAGCTCCTGATAGGAGAGCTCCTCGATATCCTCGAGCTGGACATCTTTGGTGTGTTTCTCATCGAGGCACTGCTTTATCGCATTTTCGATGAGAAACAGATCGGAGACGGGCTTAACTAAGTAATCACTCGCGCCTATACGTAGCGCTTCAACTACATCAGCCATGACCTGATTACCCGATATTACGATTGATGGTGTGCGGGGATTTATCTCAGACATCTTCTTGAGCATGACCAGGCCACCCATAATGGGCATACTGAGATCGGCAAGGACAATGTCGAATGCTCTTTGCTTAAACTTTTCCAGCCCCTGTTCGCCATCATCGGCTTCGATAACCGTCGCACCGCGGCTATCGAGAAACGACGCAACGATACGACGAAAAACAGGATCATCTTCAACGAGTAGAATGATTAAATCTTTTAACGCCATATGGGTCCTTTTTAGAAGGCTCGAGTTCCCGGGTTCTACTATCGGTGGTCTGGGAACTTCGGCATTTCCCAGGACCTTCTTTAATCTAATTCCTGCATAAACTCATCTAACAGCTCATCTTCATCAAGATCGACAGGTACATCACCATCATACACCTTATAGTCCATATGTTGAAAATAGGCTTCTTTAACAAAAGTATAAGGGTCTAACGCGTTATCGACGAGTCTTTCTTGATCGATAGCTCCGGCCCTTCTATGCAGGTTCTCAAGCCCCCATTTCAACAAGGACTGCCACACAGTTATCTCCGATATTGGAAAGTATAGGCCATCAACCCAGAACGACGCGACCTCTCTGGTGACATAAGGTCCCAAGAACGGCGCCATAAAGTATGGGCCATTAGGTACACCGTAGTAGCCCAGCACCTCATTGAATTCATCTTGTTTGCGTGGCAGGCCCATCATATCGGCGACATCAATGACACCGAGTAGCCCCATGGTCGAGTTTATCGTAAAGCGTCCACCGGCATTTGCGGCCCAGCCCCATTTACCCTGCAAGGTGTTGTTTACCAAGGAACTGGGTTCATCCAGGTTAGATACAAAATTATGGATACCTGTCTTCACCGGTCTAGGTACATAATCGTTATATCCATGAGCAACTGGTCGATAAAAATACCTGTCCAGGTACAGGTAGTTAAAGTCCCACATAGCCCGGTTAAACCCTTCGATGGGATCTCTGGGGTCAACATAGGTAACGGTAATCTCTGGAGTCGTGACTTCTGCATCAGATGGCTCAGACCTGCCAACATCAGAATCAGTTCCTTCAATGTCAGCAGCGATATCGGATTCGTCAGTTTGGCCTGAAATGCCCTGTTCAGGGTAACTCTGTTCTGAGTAACTTAGAGCCGAGTAAGTCAGGTCAGAGTCTGTTTGATCAGGGCTAATTGGGAATTCGGTAGAATCGACGTGTACACGTTCGGCGTCCTGTCCGTATATGTTTAACTGCGATGCTGAAATGGGAGCAACGCCAAACACTGCTATAACCAGCATTATCCATTTAAACTTCATATTTCTCTCTTTGGTAAAACAACTGAATCCGTTTCAGCTGATACTGCTTACGATTAACACAAACCAGATACTGTATTGATGCTAGATTTAAGAGTGAGTCTCAGTTGCCGGAGTGCCATCGCCCTCATACTCAAACTTAACCTTTTGCTTAGGCTATTAGCAGGAAAAACTAAAGTAAGCCTCTGCTTGAGTCGATAATGAGTAGTAATGACAAATAATTGCCCAATCAGTTTAAAACTAGACTACTCAGTGTGATTTTTGTTTGTAAGGGGCTAAGGATACTTGCCAAAAAAAATAGATCAAATTTATTATCACGAAAATTGTAAGCACTAATGAAAAAATACCGGAAATCAATCAATGTCAGAACCTGTCAACACACGTAATGGAAGTAGCACATTGCCCATAACAAGAGTCGTTTCCGGTAACCATTCCAGAGTAGAGATGGTGCCCTCCAAGGACACTCAACCTCATGAAAAAACAGGTGCTACTGCGCCCAACAGCACTAATACCAGCACTAATACCAGTGCTAATACTAGTGCTAAACCCAGCTCAGCTGCGCAATCGGCACCTCCTGCAGGTTCGGGGTCGGTTGTTTCCCAAAACGCCGACAGTAAGGCTCAATTACCATCCACCACCATTGCCACGGACAGACATCCACAAGTAAAAATTGAGGCTCAGGGATTAAGAGCTGCCGTTATACAGTTTTCTTCAAAGATAGACCAAATAACTTTAGATGGCTCAAAATACAATATTGATTTTTCATCTTATTCGAGTCGTCGCACTGCGTTAAAGGCGATAAGTTATCTGGTCAATACTAGTCAAGAGTTCTCATTTTCTCAAAACCCACAGTCTCAAAAAACTCAGGTTCAAACAGCATTAGCTCAAAATTCATTAGCTCATAAAATACAGCCTCAAAATACAGCGACCGATAGTGCCGTAACCGTTGCGGGAAAAGATTCATTCACGGCTCAGTTGATATCCTTAGGAAAAACGATAACTACCAGCCTGCCCGAGGGACTTAAAAGCTTGATCCAACAAAATGGGATAGACCTCAATCAATTAAAGCAGCTGAGCTCCCGTCCACAAGGCTACCCTCTTCCCACCGCCCAGTACGACGGCAAGGCGTTAACTTTATCCAATGGATTGTCACTGCCTCTGCCACAAGCCACTCTCTCTGCTCTCAGCGCCGCTCAACCCTCACCCACTCATGGCGCGACTCCCGGGCTTGAGCTGGTGCCCAGCATTAGTTACCAAAACCGGCAATGGGTTTTAAGGCTTACTCCTATCGTAGAAACCAGCATAGTGGAGCTCACATCTAACTCACAGGCTCAATCATCACGAAACACGGGGGAGATGGAGTCACAGTTGGTGTTAGCTAAGCCGGAATTATCTAAGCTGTACTCAAATTTGATAAAGGTGCTGGAAAAGCTCCCCTACAAAGACCCGAACGGCTTACCCCCAACCAGTTCCAATGCCCCCGCTACCAAGCAGTCAGCTACAGGTGTTTTAGCTGAGGCCAGCTCAACTGGCGGATCCGCCAAAGCCAGCACTAACATGAACCCGGATACTTTGGCTAAGTCACTATCAAGCACGCTCTCTACTGCTTCAGAATCTAATGCTTCAGCTAATAAGACATCGGGAGTACAGACAAATACCGAGCAGGGCATTAAGTCTCAGGCCATTCAAAACCAGTTGAATCAGGCCCAGACAATTAAAGGGCTTAAGGAAGGTACTGATTTACAATCGCTTAAGCACCTAGCAGCTAAACAAGAGTCACCTAATCAGCTATCACCTAAACAAAAGTCTGAGCAGACTTTACCCGGTACGGTGAAACAGGAAAAGGAGTCCTCTTCGTCAGGGCTAAACAGAGATCTCATGTTGAGTGCTCTCAATAAGGCATTTGGTAAAGCCGGAGGGCTTCCACAAAATACGGAGAAAGCCGCAGAGCCGCAAAAATCCCTCGCAACTCTCTTATTTAAACTTTTACCACAAATTCACCCCTCTATGTTGCGAACTTTGGCACTTCCGAGCAAGGTGCAGGAGGAGTTAGTGGGCTTGTTGAATTTAAATTCAACTGTTGAGGTCAATGCTGTAGCCAGAGCTAGCATGTCACACATGAATTCAGTCTCGTTACTGTTTCAGCTTCTGCTTGGTGTAAAGACGGCAGGCTTTACCGGTAAACCCGGAAGCGGTAGCAGCTCTAAGCTCAGTACATCATCTCAAAAATATTTACAAAAGCTACAGTCTCAGTTGGGAGTCAACCACTCACTCCTGTCCATGTTCGATAAGGCGGGGACCACTGAAACTATGGCGAAGTTAGTTAACAACCTGAACCTCTACTCCCAGGCCAGCAACGATAGCAATGGGCAGACAAACTGGTACTTTACCCTCCCCTACTCACTCAATCAGCATCAGGACCAACTTGAGGGACAGTTCACCAAAGAGGAAAGTAATCAGGAGGATGACACTAATTCAAATTGGCGACTCCAGCTCAAATTTAACTTAGCTCAAGGGCCTCTTTTAATTAAGACCCAGATAAAAGACAACCGCTTAGATATGACATTTAACGGCGAGGATGACACCTTACTCAATAAGATTGATCTGCTGTTACCACCACTTATGGAAAAACTGGTCGATATCGGTTTAACACCGGAAAAGGTAGTAACTAAACGCTCTAAAGTACCCGCGACCCTACTCCCGGGCGATCATTATCTGGTAAAGATAAAGGCTTGATTGTGTAGGAGCGGCTTTAGCCGCGAAAGATGACAAAAGCGCTCCTCAAGGAGCAGGAATTGTTAATGTAGGACTGGCTTTGATGTAAGACCGGCTTTAACCGGGAGTGGTTTAGACGTATATCACTGCCGATTCGTAACCAAGAGCTTCGCGGCTGAAGCACGCTCCGACAAAAAAAGGGCAAACAGTTAATGGTTAATCGCTACTGTGTAAGACCTGCTTTGATGTAGAGCCGGCTTTAGCCGGGGTGGTTTCTAGCAAATTAATGAATATAGTGACAGATATGAAAAATGAAGATGATACCCAACAAGAAGATAACCGACAGACAGAACGACAAGCTGTAGCGCTTGGGTTCGATGGTCAACACACGCCTACAGTTACGGCTAAAGGTACGGGGCTTGTTGCTGAAGAGATAATTGCATTAGCCGAAGAGGCGGGTATTCATATTCATAAGAACCCGCATCTCAGTGACTTTTTACAGCGCTTAGAACTTGGCGAGGAGATCCCCAAAGAGCTCTACTTTCTTATTGCCGAGTTAATTGCATTTGTGTATATGCTCGACGGAAAATTCCCCGAGCAGTGGAATAACATGCATCAAAAAATTGTAGAGGAAGTTTGAGTAAACGACGCACACCTGGTGTGCTAATTGACGGCTTTGCCTTTAAAATCTGAGACGATGGCTTCGCCTGTATAAGCTGAGACGATACCAACAAGTTGGCTTAACAAGCAGAGATGACACTTGCAGCGCAAGTTATCCGGCGCTTCGCTTGCGTAGGACCGGCTTTAGCCGGGAACCATTGGAGGTATACATTACCAGGTTATCCCACTGCGGTTAAAAGCTTCGCGGCTAAAGATCGCTCCTACAGAGAGGGAATGGTAGGGTTAGTTCTTGTGTAAAACCGGCTTTAGCCGGGAACCATTGGAGGTATACATTACCAGGTGATCCCACTGCGGTTAAAAGCTTCGCGGCTAAAGCGCGCTCCTACAGAGAGGGAATGGTAGGGTTAGTTCTTGTGTAGGACCGGCTTTCGCCGGGAACCATTGGAGGTATACATTACCAGGTTATCCCGCTGCGGTTAAAAGCTTCGCGGCTAAAGCGCGCTCCTACAGAGAGGGAATGGTAGGGTTAGTTCTTGTGTAAAACCGGCTTTAGCCGGGAACCATTGGAGGTATACATTACCAGGTGATCCCACTGCGGTTAAAAGCTTCGCGGCTGAAGCGCGCTCCTACAGAGAGGGAATGGTTGGGTTAGTTCTTGTGTAGGACCGGCTTTAGCCGGGAACCATTGGAGGTATACATTACCAGGTTATCCCGCTGCGGTTAAAAGCTTCGCGGCTGAAGCGCGCTCCTACAACGCCCCAATCAATTCAAACAAGGAACGTCAAACAGCGCAGCGTCGTCTTAGCTCTTACAGTTCAGCAGGAACACCGGTTAGCGCAGCGTCACTTTTTCTTAACCTTTCCCATGCAATCTGATGAGTAACTCGGCTTCGGCTCTCGGGATCTCACATTCATTAATCAGCTCATCGACACCGGCACCTAAGTCAACCATTTTCATTGCGCGAGTGTACAGCTTGGCCTGTGGGTCTTGTTGGTTTGCTTCGTCGAGTCTGGCATCTTGTCGAGAGGTTTTCTTTTCCAGCTCCAACATGCGTTTTCCGACACCTATGGTACCGCTTCTTAGCTCTTGCAGCTCACGCTTCACCGCTTCTCGTTGACGATCACTCTCTTTAACTAATACGGTAAGAGCATCGACTTTCGCCTTAAGCTTAGCGGTTTGCTTTTGTTGAAAGAATGCTAAGCCTAAACACGCAATCACATACACTAAGGCTGCGATTAAGATTTCATCACCGATCATGTGAATATACCAATTCCGATAAGTATGTTGTCAATTCAGAGCTACTCAGGCTTTTCAATTCAAGGCGCATTGATGTAGAAATGGTTATTCCCTTGCAACACAGAAGTGAATGCCAGAGAAGCTCCCTCGGGCGGCTAGTGATTTAACCAAGAGTAAGACTCTTTTAATGAAGTAACTTTATAGAAGATACAAAACTTCAGGCTCCGGCAAAACCGGAACCTGAAAATAGGCCAGCAAATTCCTGAACTTAAACTCTGACTAAACTCAATCTAAAAGATTGGAAACTAATAGGTAGAAGCCAGAGTCAGAAACTGTAGCGATTAAATTTGGGACAGCTCCATCCACTCTTCGTCAGATAACAGCTTATCCAGGTCTACAAGAATAAGTAATTCATCATCCCTGTTACTCACACCTTGAATAAACTTAGCACTTTCTTCTGTGCCGACGTTAGGTGCATTATCTATCTCTGAACCACGAAGATAAACAACTTCAGCCACACTGTCGACAAGAATGCCAATCACCTGCTTTTCAGCTTCGATGATCACAATTCTTGTTGAGTCATCGACTTCAGCAGAAGCTAAGCCGAAACGAGAGCGTGTATCTATGACTGTGACAACATTACCCCTTAGGTTGATAATGCCCAATACATAGTGAGGAGCACCAGGAACGGGTGCAATTTCGGTATATCTTAATACCTCTTGAACCTGCATGACATTAATGCCATAAGTTTCATTGTCGAGTCTGAATGTCACCCACTGTAACACTTCATCATCTTTATTTACCGCTACCGCTACTTTATTTGCGTCTGTCATATCTACCTCAGCCAACAGGATCCTGACTACCTAAACCTGAATTTAATAATTCTATGAGTGCTTGCACATGCAATATGCCACACATCTGCTCTTTTACTACACCAGCCAACCAAGGGCGCTTCCCAGCTTTGCTCCGCCAGTTGACCTCAGATTTCGTGATTCTTACTGCATTTACCAAGGATTCACACGTCAATCCCCAGTTACTATCTTCTAATAATACAACATATTGATAGTTTACAGATTCAGCTAATGTTTTATCGTACTTTTCAGGCATAACCCATGCACCGGTATCGACAATATTTAGCTGTGTATCTCTATATGTTTGGACTCCCTTATACCAAGCGGGTCTGCCCATAATATGATTAATCCGTTCAATTTTAACGATTCCACCCAGACTCACTAACGGCACGGCCAATGTCAGCCCTGCTACCTTAAAGAATAGTACCTGAAACTCATCATCGAGCGTTTCAAGCAGATCTTTTGTTACTTTAGGTGGTATTTCACCTAATTGTGTCTTTAACTCTGCTTTCTGTTCCTGCTTTTGCTCAATATCAACCTTCTTTTCAAGGTTAACATCGACTTTAGGCTTTACAGCGACTTTATCCGGAGCAGATGTCGTCTTAATTTTGGGTTTAGCAAGCGTTTGATTCTTAAGCTTAACAACTGATTCAGTTTCAATCTGTGGCTCAGGTTTGAAAACCGGTGCTAAAAGTTGCTCCAGAGCCATCTTATCAAGATGAGGGTCGCTCTCTCTTATTTTTGATTTCGTTAACGCCTGCGTCTCTGTTTGAGGTTGAGTCTTGAGTTGTGTTTGTAGCCTTGGTGTCTCAACTGCTTCGGGCTTTTCAATTACAGACTCATTCCCATACCCAACAGACTTTGATGACTCTTGCTGTAAAGCTTCATGATTCGACGCGTCGGGTTTCAATGCCTCGACACTTGGTCCATCTGAAATCACTTCGGGAACAACTTGTTCAGCAATATCGGCAGTTATCGCCTCAACTTGAATACTTGGTTCATCTTCGACCTCAGTAAGGAGTAGAGAAAAATAATCGAATACCGCTTCATCAACTGAGGTTGTCATGAGAAAGCTCCCCGGTTAACAGGTGATCTAACAGCCTTTCGTATGCCTTCACACCACGACTGCTTGCCGCGTAATGTGAAGCTGGAAGATGCGCTAAACTCGCATCTCTGAATTTAGTATCGACCGGGATCACATCCGGCCAAAGTTTGTCACCATACTTTTCACCCAGATGCTGCAGAGCGGATGACGCCGCCTTAGTTCGTCTGTCATACATAGTAGGTACAACAGTATAGTTATATCTGGTTTTCTTAGAACGCCCCATTAAGATCATGGTTTTTATCATTCGATCTAAACCTTTAATCGCAAGGAACTCCGTTTGAACAGGCACAATAATATGTTGACTGGCCGCAAGCGCATTGACCATCAACACGCCTAAGACAGGTGGGCAATCGATCAGTGCCACATCGTAGTCATCTTTAACTAAGAGGAGCAATTTTTGCAAAATAAGTCCCATCCCCCCCTGGTGACCGAGAGATCGGTCTAAGGTGGCGAGCGCCATAGTCGAAGGAAGCAGGTCGATCCCCTCAACATCCGTTGAGACGATATGGCTTTTCACTCCCTCTTTAGTGAGTTGCTTATGAGCTAAAAAAACATCGTAGAGAGAGCCAGGAACCTCTTCGGAGTCAATGCCAAGGTAATAACCCAGCGATGCGTGCGGATCGGTATCGATCATCAAAACACGCTGCCCACGTTTAGCCAGAGCTCCGGCCAAACTGGCAACCGTAGTCGTTTTACCCACGCCACCTTTCTGGTTTGCTATGGTCCAGATCTTCAAAAAAAGCCCCTCAAATAAACTGCCACTATCACTATTTTAATTATTCTCTCGAGTTGTCACTCGAATGCCGCCATGAGGTAAGCTTATCACTTTAACCCCATCTTCATTTTCTGAAATCGTTAGGGGAACCGCCACCAACTCCTTCTCAACTTTGCTGCCATCGGCTTCACTCTTTATTCCGTCGGAAGCAAGCTGGATATCCGGGACATCTGAAGATTCTTCTGAACTAAGGCTTGATAGATCAGTGACTTCATTAATAGAGTTCCCATCAGTCGCTGGCTCTTCGATATTCTTATTCGTAAAGCGAGCAATACTCTCAGGTACCACTATATCATCTTGATCCGTTTGTGCAGCTGTACGCGGCTTATCTTGACTCGTTTTGTGAGCCCCAGCCTCAGAGACATCTACACCGGGTCCAACAGTCACCTTAACTTCCTGCTGAGGTTTCGCGTGGGATAGTAATGCCTGTGTTGCTTTGGGATGCTCAGCCATCCATTTTGCTACAACTTCTGCTTGCTCATCTGGCACCATGAGCAAAACCTGACTGCTTTGCAATCGCTCCACTTCACTGAGCAGCAATTCATTTTTATGCCGCACATCAAAATAGAGGCTTGTTGTAACAAAAACACCTATTGAGAGTAGAAATATAATCAGAATAGAGAAAGTGTTCATCTTTCTCTTGGCTCTAGCCATGGCTGGATTCTCTTAGAATTGCTTCGGCCATATCATCCAGTGCTATCGATTGACTCGATATCCCGGCGGCAGTCACGGCTTGTGGCATGCCATAGACGATACAACTCGCCTCATCTTGTGCCCAGATAGTCGCACCGGCACTCTTCAGCATTCTGGCCCCTTCTCTTCCATCGGCTCCCATTCCGGTTAAGACAACTGCCAGCGTCTCCCTTCCGGATATTTTTGAAGCTGAAGCAAACGTAATATCGACACAAGGCTTATAATTCATATCCGCGCTACCGGCGACGATTTTAATCCGGCCGTGAGCTCCACCTCTTTCAAGCATCATCTGCATCCCGCCGGGAGCTAGGTACGCGGTACCTGCTCTGAGTTGATCCCCTGTCTGCGCTTCTTTGACCTGAATTTTACAAAGGCCATTTAAACGACTGGCAAATGCCGGAGTGAAGGCTGAGGGCATATGCTGAATCAATAAAATAGGATGGGGATAATTTGCCGGTAGTTGAGTCAATATCTTCTGTAGCGCAACAGGCCCACCGGTAGAGGTACCAATTACCAGTAACTTATACTTTTTGCCCGATGCCCTTTTAACGACGGTTCCTCTTACAGGAGCCGGTGCGGGAGTCACAGACCGGGTGAGCTGGGGAGATGTCGTCGCTCTAGTCGATTTAGCTGGTGTTGGTGTTGGTGTCGCAGGGCGGGTTATAGGTCGATAAACTCGTCTACGTCCAAGTGCTTTGATTCTCTGTTGGAGTAAGAGAATCGCCTCATCTTTATTGGTCGCAATATCTTCGAAGCGTTTAGGAAGAAAATCGAGCGCCCCGGCTTCTAACGCGTCAAGCGTTGCCTTTGCTCCATCTTGAGTCAACGAAGAAAACATCAAAATTGGCGTCGGTGTTTTACCCATAATTTCACGAACGGCACTGATGCCGTCCATTACGGGCATCTCTATGTCCATAGTGATCACTTGGGGCTTAAGCTCTGCCGCCATTTTTACGGCTTCCAGACCATTTGAAGCGGTACCGATCACCTCCAGCTCTGGATCTTTAGTGACAATTTCACTTACCCTTCGACGAAAAAAACTGGAATCGTCAACAACAAGAACTTTAATGCCCATTCAATTTCCTATACCGCATTTCGTTTTATCTTTTTGCGTAATTTTTCAGCAAACCAGGTACATCAAGGATCAGTGCAATACCACCGTCAGATGTAATTGTGGCTCCTGCCATTCCTGGTGTTCCGTGCAGCAGGGTGCCCAGAGGCTTAATAACAACTTCTTCTTGACCAATAAGAGAATCAACCACGAAACCAATCTGCATAGTACCAAGTTGAACAATAACCACATGGCCATGCTCTTTATCACCATGCTTAAACCCGGTGTGTTTCCTGCTGAGCCACTGCTCCAGATAGAACAGAGGTACGGCCTTTTCCCGAACGATGACTGTAAGTTGACCATCGACGATATTGGTCTTGGTCAGATCGAGGTGGAAGATCTCACTCACACTGGAAAGAGGCAGCGCAAAGACTTGTGTTGCAACTTCAACCATTAATGTCGGCATAATCGCAAGCGTTAACGGTACTTTAATCTCTAAGCGAGTTCCCTTACCTTGCAAGGAATCGATATGGATAGTTCCGTTTAACTGAGCAATACGGGTTTTAACCACGTCCATGCCAACGCCACGTCCCGAAATATCGGAGATCTCGACCTTGGTTGAGAATCCGGGAGCAAAGATGAGGTTATATGCCTCTTCGTCAGACATTCTTGAGGCTGCATCTTCATCGAGTACACCACGACTTATGGCGATCTCTTTAAGCTTATTTGGATCCATTCCGGCACCATCATCCTCAATCTTCAATAGGATGTGGTCACCTTCCTGGCTCGCAGAAAGGGTAATGGTACCCGTTCTGGATTTACCTGTAGCCTCTCGATCTGCTGGCATCTCAATACCGTGATCCACAGAGTTTCTAACCAAGTGAACCAATGGGTCGGCAAGCGCTTCTACAAGGTTTTTATCTAAATCGGTATCTTCACCGATCATTCTCAGATCAATCTCTTTGTTCAGGGTACGGGCTAAGTCACGCACGACTCGAGGGAAGCGACCAAAGACTTTCTTAATCGGTTGCATGCGAGTCTTCATCACCGCACCTTGAAGATCGGCGGTAACAAGATCCAGATTAGCCAAGGCTTTACCGAGCTCCTCATCGTCTCGGTTAATCCCCAAGCTTATAAGGCGGTTTCTCACTAACACTAACTCACCGACCATATTCATGATCTGATCGAGGCGAGCGGTATCGACACGAACCGTTGTTTCCGCCTGTGGCATATTAGCCGGTGCTGCTTTGGCTACAGCCTTAGGTGCCGCTTTAGCTACCGGCGCTTTCGCAGCAGGCTTAGCAACCGGGGCTGCAGGAGTAGCGGGAGTAGCAGGTGCACTCTTAGGCTTACTCGCGACAGGAGCGGCTGCTACGGCTTTCGGTGCTCCACCTGAACCATGGAGTTCATCGAGTAACTTTTCAAATTCATCATCTGAGATGTCATCTGAGTCTACCGCAGGAGGTGCAGGCTCAACTGCTGGGGCAACTTGTGCATCCTTATTTTTAAACTGACCTGAACCGTGCAGTTCATCGAGCAGAGACTCAAACTCATCGTCTGTAATATCACCACTTGCAGGCGCTACCGGGGTATCAGGTTTGGTATCTTTAGAGCCGGTAGGACCGTTCGCCGCACCATGAAGCGCATCGAGAAGCGCTTCGAATTCTGACTCATCAATTTCATCGATGCTGCCGCTGCTTGTGCCACTGCTGATTTCTGGGGCTGTGGTTTCGGGAGCTTGGGCTTCAGGTGCAGGAGCCTCATCAAACAGCTCAATACCAGAATCTTCCTCTGCGGGAGCTTGATCGAATAACTCAATAGAGTCATCGGAGGCTGGAGCCTGCTGTGCACCACCTTCACTTGGAAGAGGAGCACCCGAGCTCAGTAGTTTCAAGTTTGTCAATAACTCTGCATCTGCAGGGTCTTGCTCGACACCAGCCTGTGTCTGAGCAAACATTGAGTTGATGGCATCCACTGCTTGCAGAATGATATCCATCAATTCTGAAGATACTTCTCGCTTACCTGTCCGCAACAGATCGAAGGTATTCTCGGCTTCATGACACACATCGACCATTGGCGTCAGGCTAAGAAATCCTGCACCGCCTTTTACGGTATGGAAACCTCGAAAGATTGCGTTCAGCAGTTCCGTATCTTCTGGGTTATTTTCCAGCGTGACTAACTGTTCAGACAAAAGCTCTAAAATTTCACCAGCTTCGATCAAAAAGTCCTGCAGTATCTCTTCATCAACATCAAATGACATTAATATGACTCCTAATTAGAAACCCAGACTCGAAAGCAGATCATCGACTTCGTCCTGACCTGTGACAACATCCTCACGTTCCTCAGCATTCATGATAGGCCCTTCGGCTTCAACGCTACTGCTCTCGGTTGATGTGTCTTCACTAACGGGCTGTTCACCAAATACAGTTAGCATAGAAACTAAGTTATTTTCGACTTCACGAACTAAGTCAATAACTCTTCGAATCATCTGCCCTGTTAAATCTTGGAAATCTTGAGCCAATAAAATTTGATTTAGTAGCTCTCTTAAACGAATCGAATCCAATTCGCTTCGATCGACAAACTGCTGAATGTCATGACAAAGAACCTTAAATTCTTTCAGTTCGATATCACGCCTCATGAGCTTACCCCATGTAGGCTTTACCGATTGAATATTCGTTGTCAGAGCCTCTGCCAATGGCAGACACTCCTCAACGGCATCCATGGTCTTATTTGCAGCTTGCTCTGTCATGTCTATGACATAAGTTAGGCGTTCTTTAGCGTCTGGGATTTCAGTGCTCGCCAATTTAACCAGTCTGTCATCGACCTGAAAATCAACAATGGCACTGTGAAGCTGTCGAGTCAGTCTTCCAACTTCATCGAACAGTTCTTTTTGAATTGGCGTTGCAATGTCCCTGATTAACTCGTCGGCTTGCTCTTGCTGGCCTTCGGTCAGTAGTTCGACAAGTTTATTGGCTTGCTCTAACGAAATGAGCCCTGAAGTTATAGCCTGCATAACACAACCTTGATTATCCGAGTCGTTCAAAAATTTTGTCTAACTTCTCTTTTAACGTAGCTGCTGTAAAAGGCTTAACAACATAACCATTCACACCGGCTTGCGCTGCTGCGATGATCTGTTCCCTTTTTGCTTCTGCAGTAACCATCAACACAGGGAGGTGCTTTAATTCATCGTCTGCACGAATCGCTTTAAGTAGATCGATCCCCTGCATACCAGGCATGTTCCAATCTGTCACGACAAAGTCAAAATCGCCTTTCTGCAACATAGGCAGTGCTGTTGAACCGTCATCTGCTTCTTGAGTGTTATTAAAACCCAAGTCTCTTAACAAGTTCTTGATGATACGCCTCATTGTTGAGAAATCGTCAACAACGAGAATCTTCATATTCTTGTCCAAGGTTTCCTCCGCGGAGCTCTTTAATTGTTACTGTTATGCCCAAACCACTTGAAGTAACTTGGGTATATAATTGTTATTTTGTTGTCCAATGCTTAAGTTTAGCTTTAAGTCTTAGCATTGCCTGACTCAATATCTGGCTGACTCGTGACTCGCTAACTTCAAGAATGGCCCCAATTTCTTTTAAATTTAATGCTTCATCATAATACAGCGACAAAACTAATCCATCTCGCTCAGGCAATAGTTTAATTGCTTCCACTAATGCCTTATGAAACTCTACGTCTGCTATCGACTCAAAAATATCGTCCTGCTGAACCTCATCATGGCTAACAACATCAACCGATACACCTAAGTCTTCAATACCAACTACTTTTCCAACTGAAACATCATTTAGAATATGATGGTACTCATCGAGCGACATATCAAGTCGCTGCGCAATTTCGCTATCAACGGCATCTCTGCCTAACCCTTGCTCCAACTCATCGATAACCTGAGCAACTCGCCTTTGATTCCTATGAACCGAGCGCGGAACCCAGTCACCCCGACGGATCTCATCAAGCATCGAACCACGGATCCGAATGCCTGCAAAAGTTTCAAATTTTGCCCCTTTGCTACCATCAAACTTCGAAGAAGCTTCGAGGAGCCCCATCATTCCGGCTTGCAACAGGTCATCGAGTTGAACCGACGCCGGTAAACGCGCTAACAGATGGTGGGCAATCTTTTTAACCAACGGTGCATACTGTTCAACTATTGAGGCTTTATTATCTAAACAAGTATACGCAGCGGCTTTACTCACTCGTCCTATCCTCTTGATACTCAGGTCGTTGTACTAAACGCTCGACAAAAAATTCAAGATGACCACCTGGTTGCTGGGGTATAGGCCAACTAATTATCTTATTAGCCAAACCATGATAAGCAATTGTTGCCGGCGATTTTGGATATGCTTCTACGATCAATTTTTGTTTACGTACAGATTTACGTAAATTTTCATCGAAAGGTATCGTTGCAACTAATTCCAACGCGACATCTAAGAAACGATCCGTAACTTTACTAAGTTTAGCAAACAGTTCCATCCCTTCCCGTAAACTTCTCACCATATTGGCAACTATTTTAAAACGGAAAACGCCATGCTCACGACTCAATATCTTTATTAAGGCGTAAGCATCGGTGATCGATGTCGGTTCATCACAGACTACTACTAACACATCTTGAGAGGCTCGAGAAAAACTCAATACCATATCTGAGATACCTGCCGCAGTATCGACAATTAAAATGTCAAATTGAGTACGCATCTCACTGAAGGCTCGAATTAAACCGGCGTGCTGTGCCTGAGACAGTTCAACCATCGCCTGTGTTCCCGAGGTCGCCGGAATAATACCGATACCTTTAGGACCACGAACGATAATATCATCCAGCTCTGCATCACCCGATAATACGTGTGATAAGTTACGATCGGCTCGTAACCCCAACATAATATCGACATTAGCCAAGCCCAAGTCAGCATCGAGGACTAATACGCGCTTTCCTTTTTCAGCCAAGGCAACGGCGGTATTGATAGAGACACTGGTTTTACCCACGCCACCTTTACCACCGGAAACCGCTATTACTTTTACTTTTTCGTTATAAGGTTGATTCATCATACGTAAACCACTTGCTTGATCCCGACTCATTGCTTTACTCAAATGCATAGGCCCTTTCATCTGACCGTTCACTGTTCTGTACTGGGTGTTGTTCTTTCTTGTCTAATACCGATAACGCTTTATTGGCTAAAGCTAAGGTATCAGCAACTTGCATATCTTCCGGAACTCTTTGCCCGTCAGTTACATAACTTAATGGTAACCCACTTTGTATCAATACGCTCAATGCGGGAGCTAAAGAGATCGATTCATCGAGCTTAGTCAAAACTGCTCCCGATAGAGGAATACGTTTAAATTGCGCTACGGCGTCCTCTAAAACTCTTCTCTGCCCTGTAGAAGACAGTACCAGATAACTGCGTATAGGTATTCTGCTATTTGCAGCTAAATTATCAAGTTGTTGGAAAAGCCTGATATCTCGTTGGCCCATACCCGCTGTATCTATCAATACTAGCTTGCGATTTCTGAGCTGATAAAGAATTTGTTCCAACTCATTGAGATCATGTGCCTGCTTTACCGGACACCCCATTATTTTGCCATAGGTAGCCAATTGCTCAAAGGCTCCAATGCGATAATGATCCGTCGTAATCAATGCAACTTGATCTGCACCATGGTGTGCTACATATCTGGCCGCTAATTTTGCAACCGTTGTTGTTTTACCTACCCCAGTCGGACCAACAAATGCGACGACACCACCCTGACGAACGATATCATCACCTTGATTATCTAACATATTGGCCAAACTGCGTGGCAAAGTTCTGACAAGTTCTGCCGGAGTATAATGTTCACTCAAGTCGGAAAGCTTTGTTGCCACCGTAGGTGAAAACTCTGCATCTAACAATTTACTTTCTAACATGGCACCAACAGGGTTAACCCGACTCTTCTGCTCAGTCAGTAGTGATGTTACCTGGTGGGTCAACAGATTTCGCAGGGAAGCTAACTCCTCACGCATCGCATCTAACTCTTGACTCGGTTTAGCCTTAGATTCTTGACCGCTTCGACTATTAAATGATTTAGCTTCGGGTTCGGCTACTCTCGCATTCGCCGATGGAGCTTGTAACCCTTTAGCCCACTCGGGCATATCAAGCTCGTCAGACTTATTACCCACCTGTTGGTTAACACGATTTTGCTGTCGCTCTAACAGGGCCTGCAGTGAATCGGCAGCAGGCGCCGGTTTTACTTTTGATTCTGTCCGTACAGGTCTTTTTGACCCGAGAGAAATTTTCTCTTCGGCCAGATCCAGAAATGATGACGTGGGAGCAGCACTTTCGGTTTGCTGCAATTTTGGTTTAGGCTCATCGTAGTCGACTGCCGCGACTATCTCTATGCCACCCGTCACTTTCTTGTTTGACATAATCACAGCATCTGAACCTAAGGTCTCTTTAACCTGGGCGAGAGCTGTGCGCATATCTTTTGCTAAAAATCGTTTAATCTTCACTTACACACCCTCTACTGACCGACAGCAGATACTATTCTAATCTGCTTCTCATCGGGCACTTCCTGATAGGAGATCACCCTTAGGTTTGGAATTGTATGTTTAACAAACCTGGACAAGGTTGAACGTAACATACCCGATGTAAGCAATATTGCCGGCTGTCCGACCATCTCCTGCCTCTGTGATGCGTCTTCTAAAGACTTCTGCATACGTTCAGCAAGACTAGGCTCAATATTCGGACCTTCACCGCCTGTCGCTTGCATAGACTGATGCAACATCTGTTCCAGTTCTGGCGCCAATGTAATGACAGGGATCTCTGTCTCCGGTCCGCTGATCTCCTGAACTATCATGCGTTTCAGTGCAATACGCACCGCAGCCGTCAATACCTCGGTATCTGCGCTCTTAGTGCCATACTCCAGCAATGTCTGGACTATGGTCTTCAGATCCCGTATTGAAACCCCTTCATTAAGCAGGTTCTGCATCACTTTCACCACAGAGCCAAGTGGCATCACATCCGGCACGAAACCATCAACAAGTTTTGGAGAGTGCTTACCCAGCATCTCCATCAACTGCTGAACCTCTTCATAACCAAGTAACTTAGCCGCATTATTCGTTAACAGCTGACTCAAGTGTGTTGCCACAACCGTCGCAGCATCAACCACGGTATAGCCTAAGGTTTGCGCGTGTTCTCTGAGTTCTGGTGCAATCCACACCGCCTCCAGCCCAAAGGCGGGGTCGGTGGTTTCAATGCCGTCTAACTTGCCATACACCTGCCCTGGGTTAATCGCCAGTTCACAATCATGCCTGATCTCGGCCTCACCGGAGGCCACCCCCATTAAAGAGATACGATAGGTGTTTGGCGACAGGTCAAGGTTATCGCGAATGTGAACAGCAGGAACCAGGAAGCCAAGTTCCTGAGAAAGTTTCTTTCTGACCCCTTTGATTCGACCCAGCAACTCTCCGCCTTGGCCTTTATCAACTAGAGGAATGAGTCGATAACCGACCTCAAGTCCGATAGTATCGACATGTTGTACGTCGTCCCAACTAAGTTCTTTGGGTTTAGCGGCATCGGCCTTCTCAGCCGGAGAGGTCTTAGCCAGCTCGAGCGCTTTCTCGCGGTCACTCTCTTGTTTGCGATGGATAAAGTATGCGGCGGCGGCAGTAAGGACTGCGAAAGTTAAGAATGCGATATGCGGCATTCCGGGGACGATGCCCATAATAAATAATACACCCGATGCGATAGCCAGTGACTTAGGGCTGTCAAACATCTGACTCATCATCATCTGACCCATATCTCCCGACTCATTCTGGCGCGTCACCATCAACGCTGCCGCAATAGAGAGAAGTAGTCCGGGGATCTGCGCCACTAAGCCATCACCAATGGTCAACAGGGTATAGATCTCAACAGCCGTTGAAAAATCGAGTCCATGTTGGACCATACCGATAACAAAACCACCTAAGATATTGATGACAAGGATCATAATACCGGCAATCGCGTCACCTTTTACAAATTTAGAGGCACCATCCATCGCACCGTAGAAGTCAGCTTCTTTGGTGACCTCGGCGCGGCGAGCCCGGGCTTGGTCTTGGTTTAGTACACCAGCATTCAGGTCGGCATCGATTGCCATCTGTTTACCCGGCATAGCATCCAAGGTAAAGCGAGCACTAACTTCTGAGATGCGACCAGCACCCTTTGTCACTACCGCAAAGTTAATGATAATAAGAATTAGAAAGACAACCAGACCTACGGCATAGTTACCACCGATAACGACAGAGCCGAAGGCCTCAATCACCTTACCCGCCGCATCACCACCATTGTGACCTTCGAGCAGTACGACTCGGGTAGAGGCAACGTTAAGTGCTAGCCTCAACAGGGTTGCAACCAGTAACACACTGGGGAAAGCGGCAAAATCAAGAGGCCTGTCGGTATAGATAGATACCAGCAATACAACAAGCGCTAAGGCAATATTGAAAGAGAAAAGAATATCGAGCAGGAATGCAGGGATCGGCAATACGATCATAGCCAATGCGGCTAAGACAAGCAGGGGGGTACCCAAGCCTTTAAAATTGGCGGGTCTTACTTGCTTTAATTGACCTAGGCTTGCTTTAACATCCATTCAAAAAGAGTCCAAACTTTGACATCTAGCCCTTACTCAGCAATTTTTAAGCCAATATGGGAAGTTTAATAACTTAGTGCTAATTTAGTAAAAAATTAGTGAAATTTTAGTAAGTATATTTTTGCTGCGCTACTATACCGTTAAACACACAGTAAAAGAACGGCTTAATATCTCAAATGGACAATATAATGGGAAAAGCTGTAAAAGTGGATAAGAATGCTACTATTCTGCGGGTTAAGATCATTATATTGACTCCTCCGAGCTTAGACTCCCTGTGCTGCGAGCCGCTATCGACAAGCCCCGCCGTTTAACCCTATAGCTATAGCATACAAAGCAGGCTAATATTTTAGGTCCTCCGGGATCGGTTGCTCTCTAGGGATAGGATTAGGCCGCTTACCACCATGCTTTTGATATTGACGAAGCTGAAATACATAGGCGAGCACCTGAGCGACTGCAGTGAAAAGTCCTTCGGGAATTTCCTGATCGATCTTGGTTGTATGGTATATGGCACGTGCCAGAGGCGGGGCAGAAACGATGGCAATCTCATGTTCGCGCGCTATCTCCCTAATCTTGAATGCCACTTCATCGACACCTTTTGCCAAAACGAATGGTGCCGTGGCTTTCATGGCATCGTATTTAACCGCAATGGCATAATGGTCAGGGTTTACCACAATCACATCGGCATTAGGCACTTCGCCCATCATTCGCTGTTGTGCCATCTCCCTCTGTAGCTGCCTTATCCGTCCCTTAACTTCCGGTTTACCTTCGGTATCTTTATACTCATCTTTTACCTCCTGCTTCGTCATCTTCAGCTGCTTGTTGTGATTCCAAATCTGAAACGGAACGTCTATCAGGACAATTAAGATGGTTGAGGAGCAGAGAATAATAAACATCCAGACCAAGAGGTCCAGTGCATGGTATACGTTACCGGGAAGGTGATCCCGTGAGAGCGCGAGAATATCATTAAAAAAAAAGCTTAGAAGAAAATAGGCCGATAATGCGACGACCGAAAATTTCGCGATGCCTTTCGTCAATTCGACGAGCGCCTGAACACCAAACATCCGCTTAAACCCATTGATCGGGTTCATCTTATCCGTTTTAGGCATAAAAGCCTTGGCAGAGAAGGTGATCCCCCCCAGGACTATGTTACCCAAGAACGCCACGAAGGTGAGTATTGCAATAAAGCTCAACATAGGAAATGCGAGCTCCTGCCCTATGATAGACCAGATTAAATACAACTCATTGGTGTCATAGATCTGAGATCTATCCATAGTAAAAAGCCTTTTCATTACATTAAAAAGGCTTTTAGCGATATCGGGGCCAACAATGGCAAAACCGACGGCGGCTGCCATCAAGACAGCAGAGGTTCCTAACTCTTTCGAACGGGCAACCTGACCTTTCTCCCGGGATTGCTCCCGGCGCCTGGGGGTCGCCTCCTCGGTTTTTTCCTGACTGCTGTCATTCTCAGCCATTGGTTAACTCCTGCAGCATTATCATTCGCTTAAAACAGTCCATCGACATTACATTGAAGCAGCAAAACATCGCAAAGCAGTAACTGAGCGGCACGCCAGACTTCACCGAAATGCGCCATAATCGGGGTCAGAGTTAACCATAAGATGATCAATCCACTGACCATGGTAACAGGGAAACCAATAGCAAAGATGTTGAGTTGGGGCGACGCTCGGGTCATGACACCAAAAGATAGGTTAATCAATAAGAGCGCCACGATCGCAGTAATTGACATGGTGAGCGCGGCACCAAACATATAGGCACCCCACTCGGCTAACAACTTGTAGCTGGTTATACTGATCCCCTGATCAGAGATAGGGATCGTCTCGAAACTCACCACCAACATCCTAATCAAGACTAAATGCCCATCGACACTTAAGAAGATCATTGTCGTTAGCAGTAGAAAGAAGTTACCGATCACCGGGGTCTGTTGACCCGATGAGGGGTCAACCATGGAGGCAAAGCCCAAACTGGTTTGCATACCGATAATTTGTCCCGTCAACACAAATGTCTGCATCACCAGCAGGGTAACAAACCCCATGGCGACACCGATTAAGATCTGCTGCACGGAAACAAATACCGAAGACAGGGCGAAAAGTTCAATATTTTCAACGGGGGGTAATACTGGGGCGATGGCGAAGGTGATCGCCATAGACAAGAGCAGACGAACACGAGCCGAAGTGGTATTTGCACCAAAAACGGCCATCACCATCAACATACTCGATACCCGAAATAGCGGCCACATATATGACGCTATGGTATCCATGATGGTGCCCATTAAAATTTCCATCAGCCAGGACGCTTTATACAGTCAAAGATAGGCACCAGCAGATAGATATACATCACCCGATAACCTGCGGGATCATATTTACCATCTCAAGGAAGAACTCCATCATAGTTTGTATCAGAGTATGCCCAAGAAACATCAGTGCAAACAAGGTAGTAAGCAAACGAGGCAGGAAACTCAACGTCTGTTCATTAATTGAGGTTGCCGCCTGAAATACGGCCACAACGAGACCTATGATAAGACCAGGAACAATGATCAAGGAGACAATTGTCACGATAACGGTTAACGCTTCCCGGAATATATCGACCAGAGATTCTGGACTCATAAGGACTCCTAGGTCCCGAAGCTATTAGCCAGAGTCCCCATCACAAGGCTCCAACCATCGACGAGAACAAACAGCATAATTTTAAAAGGGAGTGAAACAATCATAGGTGAAAGCATCATCATACCCATGGCCATCAGGATACTGGCAACCACTAAATCCAGAACCAGAAATGGAACGAACAGCATAAAACCTATCTGGAAGGCCGTTTTTAATTCACTAGTGATAAAAGAGGGAATAATCACACTCATCGGCGCTTCTTCAGGAGAGTTGATGTTCTGATAGCCGGATATCTGAATGAAGGTATCTAGGTCGGTTACTCGGGTCTGCGCCAACATGAATGCCTTTATCGGCTCCTTCCCCTGATTAAATGCCTGTTCTATCCCGATACTCTCTTCCATGTAGGGTTTAACCGCACCATCGTAAACCTTATCGAAAACGGGAGACATAATGAAAAAAGTGAGGAACAGACTCATGCCAATCAACACCTGATTTGACGGAGCCTGCTGCAGACCAATCGCCTGGCGAAGAATAGACAGGACAACGATGATTCGCGTGAATGAGGTTAACATGATGACCATGGCAGGCAGAAAACTCAGTGAGGTCATCAACAAGAGTATCTGCATCGTCACAGAATACTGTGTTTCGCCCTCAGGGCCAGTTGTCACAGTTACGGCTGGAAGAACGCCTCCTTGTGAGAAGGCCTCCGGCGAAATAAGTAATAGGCTAAACGCAATAAAAATCAGGATCCGTTTCATGATTGTTTTGACTTTGCTTGAAGTAATCGACTGGCAAATGAATCCATCTCAATATTTACCACAGTTTCCAGCTTATCTATTAAATTAACCTGTTGAGGAGTCACGCCCAGTAGATATTGCTGACCATCTACCTCAACTAATACCACCTTCTCTCTCTGTCCTAACGAGGTTACAGCAACCACTTTAAGCACATTACTGCTTGCGGGGACTAAATTAAACCGTCTCACGATATAAGCCAGTACGAAGATAAGGATAAGTACGAGAATTAAGCCGCCCAGCATGTTCGCTAACGTAGACATTGCCGAGTCTTTTTCTACCGCCGAGGCTACAGAAGCTGTCGTAGCAGCACCCGCTGCTAACATTGAGGTAATCATAACAGCCTTTATTTAAGCTTTTTAATTCGTTCAGTCTGGCTGATCACGTCAGTCAAACGAATACCAAATTTATCGTTCACAACAACCACTTCGCCATGGGCGATCAGTGTTCCGTTAACCATAACGTCCAGGGGTTCACCGGCCACGCGATCTAACTCGACTACCGATCCCTGGTTAAGCTGGAGTAAGTTACGGATACTAATAAAGCTACGACCTACCTCCATCGAGATGGTCACAGGGATATCCATAATTGAATCGAGCTTTGCAACCTCCTCTTCAGACAACGCTGCTGCGGTATCGGTTAACTCGTCGAGTTCAACAGCCTGTGCCTCTTCTATGGCCTGCTCTGCCATCGCTTCAGCCCAATCGTCACCTGTATCTTCTGTGCTCATCTTTTGTACCTTAAATTTTAATCTCAGTTAACATTTAGTTTCGAGTTAACATTTAGCTTCGAGTTTCGAGTTTCGAGTTTCGAGTTTCGAGCAAGTGTAAAATGCTAAGACCCTCGTCTGTGAACAGCCCTACAACCTTTTATGCACCTCATCACTAGAACCCGTAACCAGTTGCTTGCTTAACCTAACTCTTTAGCTTCTCTGGCCTTAGCCTTTCTGGTAACAAGTTGTAACTCACTCTTAGCCGTTTCCGGTCTCGGAATGGTTTCACATATTCTCAAAGCTAAATTATCACGTGCGGTACCGAGTTTACATCGATAAGTCGGCAGGTCTTCAACCCTCATAACGATATGTTCCGGCAGCTCAACGGGGATCACGTCCCCTTGTTTAAACTCCATCACATCTTTTAGCGTAACCTGATGTTCTACTATGGTTGCATCTATGCCTACATCGACATCCATAATTTCATCTTTTAATGCCTGAGACCAACGCAAGTCAGTATCTTGAGTATCACTCTGTACACCGGCATCGAGCAGTTCACGGATAGGTTCAATCATTGAATAAGGCATGGTGATATGAAAATCACCGCCCCCGCCATCGACTTCGATATGGAATGAACTGACAACAACCACTTCTGTAGGGCTAACAATATTAGCCATAGCAGGGTTAACTTCGGAGTCCAGATAGTCAAACTCGACATCCATCACAGGTGCCCAGGCATCTTTATAATCTTCGAAGATAATTTTAAGCAGTAGCTGCACAATACGTCGTTCGGTTGGAGTGAATTCACGACCTTCAATCTTAGCGTGAAAGCGTCCATCCCCACCAAAAAAGTTATCCACCAAGATAAATACTAATCTTGCTTCCATGGTGATCAGTGCAGTCCCTTTTAAGGGGCTAAAACGCACCATGTTGAGACTGGTAGGAACAAACAGTGTATGGACATATTCGCCAAACTTAAGCATTTGAACACCGTTAATGGACACTTCGGCGGCTCGGCGCATCATATTGAACATACTGATCCGCAAATGGCGGGCAAAGCGCTCATTGACGATCTCGAGCGTCGGCATACGTCCACGGACAATACGATCTTGCGAAGAGAAGTCATAGGAGCGGGCGTCAATCCCCTCATCTACCTCATCTTCTTCTACGTCATCTACACCATGCAGTAACGCATCAATTTCGTCTTGGCTTAATAGATCACTCACAATAATGCCTTTTTAACTTTTCAATAGAATACGTTTTGAATTACTGCATAACAAAACCGGTAAACAGAACTTTTTCAACGACTTTTCGTCCGGTTACCGGTTGCAGGGTATTTTGTACATTGAGCAGGGCAAGTTGGCGCATCTCATCTTTACCGGCTAGTGAACTCAACTTCTGCACATCGGCGCTACTAAACGTAGTAAGTAACGCATCCTCAATTAATGGAATGTGCTTTTTAATCAAGAGATCATCTTCACTGCCACGAACCATGAGCTGAACTTTAATTTCTACCAATCTGGAACGGTTCACCCCGGGTAGGTTAAACAGAAACGGTCTGGGCATACCGACATAGTAAGCTTCTCCACTGTTGACCGGCTCACCTGTCTCGGTGGCAACCTCCTCGGTATCCGCAATCTCGGAGGTATCACTCGACCCAAGAAAAAACCAGAGTCCACCACCAATAAGCAGCAATAGAACAAGTCCTATAGCACCGAAGATCACCAACTTTTTCTTACTTTTCGGCTCTTGGCTCTCCTCGAGCTCTAACGATTCTTCTTCAGCCATTTGTATTCCCTTTTAAAGAGGTAACAGAGCTAATTATTTATACGCTCCGAAGCCTTATATCTTGTCCCGACTGCGTTTAATTTTCAATAACTGCTTTTCTAAGGCTATAGGTTACCTGCTTATGCATAATAATCTATACCCGAACTATAACTTGTTGTCTGATTTATGCTTAATTGTGACTCTTCTGCTGCAATTTCATCCATGTCACTTCCATACCCACCTTGGTTTTCATCACTTCCAGGCTCTCCACGCTCCCCTTGACCTGTATCCCCCTGCGAAACGTGACTGTCTGTTAATTGCATTCCTTGCTCAGAAAGCAGATCCCTTAACCTGGGGATCGCCTGTTCAATCAGATCTCGCGTTTGATGCTGGCTCACCTGGAATTGAACCTGAGTCTGGTCTCCTTGAACCTGAACCCTCACCATCATCTGGCCTAATTCAGCCGGATCGAGTCTGATCTCCGCATGATGTACGCCTTGACTCACCATAGTCATCAACTGTTGTTTCATGACCGGAGAGAAACGTTGGATCATGTCCTGCATCATATTCTGTTGTTCGTTATTCTGTCTCAACGTCAACTGAAATTGAGGGACTTCACCTCGACTCGACTGAGAGGCGGGAGTTTGCGCTGGAGCCTGAAAAGTCTTTATATCTGCCACAGGCTCACTTTGAGCAGGCGAGAGTTCCATTCCACCTTTAACCGGTGTCAACTGCACAGAAAGGTCGGCCCCTTTCAACTGTTGCGCGGCGGCTTCAGGGGCAAGCCCCGCACTCTTGTTGTTAACCTGAAGGTTTTTATCGACCTCGAGAACTGACTTTTCGCCGAGGATATTATTCAACTTAGTATCGTTTGACTTAAGTTCGACCTGCTTGGCTTCTATTGGCTTGGCTTCTATCGGCTTAGTATCAGTTAACTTAGTGTCATTAAGGTTTACACCACTGAGTTTTAGGTCCCCCTCTTTAGGGGCGTTTGATTGAGAACTGCCATTTATGGCCGATAATGGGTCGGTTTTTCCAGCCTGTGTACCTTTGCTCTCCGCTTCACTTTGAGTTAGGCCATTTGCTCCCATAGCAACTGAGCTTGCATTACGAGCCGATGAGTCCACTTTACCGACAGGACTTCCCGCTGTAGCTTCCTTAACATTGGCTGCTCCCTGAACATTGCCTGTCCCTTGTACATTGCCAGAGCTAGTCAATGATGCTTGATTCGAAGCGCCCGACACATTGCCACCGAGAATGTCTTGGAAATTCGTTGCACTGGCTTTAGCTAATGCTGCCAGCTCAGTTAACTTTTCAGCAGGCAGGGCTTGCAACTCCTCTTTTGATAACCCAGTTTTAACCATCAGCAGATCCATTATCTCCTGATCGATAGTATCGGTGGATTCGCTAATCTCAAGGACGGGTTTATCTGCATCACTTGTTTGAAGCGTGAGCTCAGACTCCAGATTAGTATCACCGCCAAACTTATTGAAGTTGAATGCAAGCTCTGACTCTTGTGAGGGGAAATTTGATGTCGAATCGGCATTGAGCGGCAAGAGTTTACCGCTAAAGCCCAGGCTATCGGTATTATCAAGCTCGCTGGCAAGGGTCAGCTGAGCTAAAACATGATCCACATCGGTAGCATCTCCTTGCGCAACATCAGCCAACTCTTTGCTCTGTGAAGACTTACCCTCATTATCAACAGCATCGATTCGCGTCTCTTTTGAGCTAATTGATTTTTCAGAGGACTTATCGGCTTGATTACTTGCCTGTTCCAGCGCGGCATAAAAGTCACTCTTTTCAGAGGATTGACTCTTAGAAGATTGAGTCTTAGAGGATTTAATTTCAGATGACTGACTTTCTGAATGGGTACTTTTCTTTATGCCTGCAGAGGCGTTACTCTCGGCAGTTATCTCCGCATTAGATAAAAGTACATTTGTCATTTTCTGCATGAAGCCTCCAACAGCCGCTATAGTCCAATTAAAATATGGACCAACACATAGCGTCAAAATATCGACCGGAATCGGTCAATCTATAATTGCATAACGATCATATGCAATTAAAGCGCCAATATATACGACTGCATTATGGAAACAGAAATGACGCCACTAACGGGAGCGCTTTCGATAAAACTGTTGTGAAGCAAATTCATCAATTAATTTCTGCTCCCGCCTTAACTCTGCCTGTTGCGCTTTCTCTGCTTTATGGGCGAGCAAGAGTTCGACCGCCTTGCGCTTTTGTTGCTTCTCTTGCCAATATTGTTGACGGTGAAGTCTCTGAGTATCGGCCTCGGTAACCGATGCTATCTGTTTGACTATTGCTTCATCGATCTGGCGAACAAACTGATGGAATTGATGATAATAACTGGCATTGATAGTCTTACCATGGTTGGTTTCCATCTGTTTCATATAGTCTAATCGATAATTTCTCAACGCCTCCAACTGACTCTGACATTTCTGCAGTGCCAACTGGGCCGACTGCAGCTGAAGCGCAGCTTGCTCTTCGGCCTCTGTTGCCAGCTTTAAAACTGTGTCTAACGGATCATGCTTAGCCATTAATATTCCTGAAGTAAAAGAAGCTACCGGACTCTAGGTTCTAGGTCCTGAAAACTTATTTATACCTTACACTGTGCGCCCAATTGAGAGAGCATTAGCGTACTGCTATCGAAGCTGAGCGCTTCTTTCATCGTTTGTCTTAAAAAAGCATTCATCGCCGGTTGCAAGCGGATAGCATTATCTATTCTAGGATCGCTTCCTTGAGTATAGGCACCGATAGATATGAGGTCCTTATTCTGCTGGAACAAGGAATATACCTGCTTGACGCAACGCATCGACTCTAAGTGCTCGGGGGTTATTACCATAGGGGCGACACGACTGATTGAGGCTTCAATATCGATCGCAGGGTAATGACCGGAGTCGGCCAGACTACGGGATAACACAATATGTCCATCGAGAATTGCCCTGGCCGCATCGGCAATAGGATCTTGCAGGTCATCACCTTCTGTCAGCACCGTGTAAAACGCAGTGATAGAGCCTTGACCCGGCCCGCCATTTCCGGCACGTTCAACCAATTTTGGTAACTTAGCAAATACCGAAGGCGGATAGCCCTTGGTCGCCGGCGGCTCACCGACGGCCAGTGCAATTTCACGCTGAGCTTGAGCATATCGGGTTAGGCTGTCCATCAGTAAAAGAACATTATATCCAAGATCTCTGAAATATTCGGCTATTCTTGTGGAGGTTTCACAGGCTCGCAGCCGCATCAAGGGCGATGTATCGGCAGGCGCTGCGACAACAACCGAGCGGGCGCGCCCCTCTTTACCTAATATCTCTTCGATAAACTCTTTAACTTCTCGTCCACGCTCCCCCACCAGGCCGACAACAATCACATCGGCGGTTGTCCCTCTTGTCATCATTCCAAGAAGCACACTCTTACCCACACCCGAGCCGGCAAAAAGCCCCATACGCTGCCCTTTACCCACGGTGAGCATGGCATTGATAGCCCTGACTCCCACATCCAGCGGCTCTGTGATTGCCCTTCGTGAGAGCGGGTTAATCGCTTGTGAGTGTCTCGGGGCTCTTTGCTCGGTTTGCAACCGACCTAGCCCATCGAGAGGATGACCATTACCGTCGAGTACTCTGCCAAGCAGTGACATCCCCACATTCAGGCCCGTTTGTTCACCTAAGGGAGTGACTTTAGCGCCAGGTAACACACCTCGAAGCTCTTCGATTGGCATCAGATAAAGCAGTTCGTCATCGAAACCGATCACCTCTGCAACCAGCTCTCCGGCTAAGGTTTCAATACTACACAGGCTTCCTATGGGGGCACGACATCCGGTGGCCTCGAGCGTGAGACCAACAACTCGAACTAACTGGCCACTCGCCTCCGCGACGAAAGGGTGAACCTTGATCGATTGGTGCTTAATTTTACTGAGTAGTTGGTTTTGGCGGCTGCGCATGATGTTCTTCGCCTATATAATTGATTACTGGGTTTGTTAAGCAACTAGCCATCGAAGGAAGATGTCACTGAATACTGTGATCGCGAGTATTTATCGGGCAAGTATCCACTGATACTTATTTATCATTCGATTCGCCGGAGGCAGAGTCAAAACGCTACTCTTTAGAATTTTCATCTGGCAACGCGTCAGTGTGGCCCTGTTTATCCATGCCGACTTCCGGGTTACCCTCGACCTGAATTTTCTGCTCCGAAGCATTTGAGTCACTTTCAGGCATTGCTTCCCCAGAGGAAACCGCAGGCTCAATCTGAGAGTCCAATTCCTGTTTTTGCTGTTCGATCGTCTGAGCCAGATGTTGCTGGTGACCCTCTAACTCCTCAAAAACCGAGTTAATCCGGGTATCAAGACGCATATCGACACTGCTTCGCAGGCTATTAATAACACAGTCACCGGGGCTCAGACTCGGATCGGCTTCCAACTCCCAACGGTTTTTCTCTAGCTGGTTAGCGCTATACAAGTCTTGAACGAGCTGATGGTCATCTGGATGCAGGCGAATATTAATGCCCTGCTCTTTTATCGGTAAGGAGTCTACACCTAACCTTAATGCCGAAAGAATATGTTCAGGATGGGTTTTTAACTCGTGTCCAACCACGGCTTTCGACAGCTTCATCGTCAATTGAACGATCTCCTGCTCTATTTCGCTGTCGAGCAGCTGCATCGGCTTTTCAAATTGAGAGAGTAAGGATTCAAATCGATTAATTAACACCTTAGCTTGTTCGACGCCCTCCTGATAGCCCTGTTCTCGCCCTTGCTCAAATCCTTCACTATGACCCTGTTTCAACCCGTCCAAACGACCACTTTCTATGCCCGCTTGGTAGCCTTCATCTTTACCTTCAGCAAACCCGTCCTGCTCAGCTTGTTTTCGGATATCTTCAATTTCACTGAGGGTGGGAGGGGAAAAGGCCTCGGCTTCTTCGACCTGTTCTTGCTGAGCGGCTCTGCGGCCGAACAAATTCGATACATCTTCAGGAACGGCTTGAGTCACATCGGGAATTTGCCAATGGCTGAAGTCCATTTCAGACTCAGGTTTATTATCTTCATCCGGCTTATCAGGGCTATTAGGTTTCATTATAAGAACTCTTCACCGCCGCCGCCGCCTAACATAATTTCCCCGCTGTCACTCAGGCGTCGTGCGATAGAGAGGATCTCTTTTTGAGCAGTTTCAACTTCACTAATTCTGATTGGTCCCATAGCCTCAAGATCATCGCGCAGTAACTCTGCGGCACGCTTAGACATATTGCCCAATATCTTATCTTTAAGCGGGTCGTCTGCGCCTTTAAGCGCCTTCATTAACACGTCCTGCTGAATCTCGCGGAGAAGAACCTGAATGCCCATGTCATCAACATCAATGAGGTTCTCGAAGACAAACATCAGGTCTTGTATCTGTTGAGCCATCTCTTCATCCGACTCTCTCATGGTCTCCATCAACTGACTCTCAACACCGGTATCGAGATAGTTCATGATGTTAGCAGCCGCTTTCAAGCCACCCATCTTGGCAGCTTGTGCACCGCCCTGACCGGCAAACTGCTTCTCCATAATGTCGTTCAACTCTTGCAAGGCGGCCGGTTGCACCTCTTCTAAATTCGCTATTCGCATCATCAGATCGAGGCGGGTATTTTCTGGAGACTGAGCAAAAATTTCGGCGGCCTGATCGGGTTCAAGATACGAGAGAACAATGGTTTGGATCTGGGGATGCTCATTCTGGATTATGGTGGCAACTTGACGTGGATCCATCCACTTAAGGGATTCGAGACCTTTTGCGCCGCTTCCCATGATGATCTGTTCTATCAGGTTACCAGCCTTGTCTTCACCCAGTGCAGCTGTCAGCGCCTTACGAACGAACTCCTCACTGTTAAAACCAATTGAGGAGTACTTCTGAACTTCATCCAAAAATAGCTGATGAACACCAATGACTTTCTCTTGACCAAAATCTTGCATCGCGGCCATTGCCATGCCCACTTTCTGAACTTGCTTAGGTTCAAGATGCTTCAAAATTGAAGCCGCATCGGCTTCACTCAAGCTCAACAATAAGATGGCCGTTTTTTCGATGCCGGTAAGATCATCGACACTAAAATTGCCATTTTTGGACTTAACTACATTCTCGGTATCATTGCTCATTGTCTTGTAACCAACCCTTTACGACTTGTGTCGACAGTTCTGGCTCATTTGCCACCAGTGCTCTAATTGCTTTAATCATATCATCATCTTTGTGAAGATCTGGTATCAAAATTGAGCCATCGTCGGCGTAACTGTATTCAGCTTCAGGCCTGTTCAACATACCTAATGTATCTGAAGCATATTGATCTTCAATCTCTGCCAGCTCGTCACCAAATCTTGGCTCGTCCGGCAATTTAACGCTATCTGGGTAGATGAGTCGTTTTAACATAGGTCTGACAACCGCAAGAATAAGCACCAGGATAACAATGCCACCCAGGACTAGCTTAATTGCACGCCAGAACCATGGTTGCTCCCACAATTCGGGGGCGGGTAGCTCCTCGATCAACTGGTCCATAAAGGGAACGGTAACGACTTCAATCATGTCACCACGCTGGGTACTGAAGCCCACAGCACCTTCGAGCAGGCGACGTATATTTGATAATTCCTGTTCGGTTCTTGGCACACGGTTGACTTGACCATCTTCACCGGCACTGCCTGATTTAAAATCGACAGCAACAGAAACACTCACTCGTCTCACCACACCAATCTGTTGTCTTGTATGGCTGATTGTCGTATCGAGTTCAAAATTTCGCGTCGCTTCTCTATGAGATGAACCAGAAGAGGAATTAGACTCGGCGCCGGCCTGATTATTCAACGCCTCTTGTGGAATATTAGCTTCCATGGGGGGTTGGTTAGACAAGGCGCCGGGAATGCCACCCGAGGTTGCCCCGTTCGAATTATTCTCGACAGTCATCTCACTGCGAAGGGCAGGAAGATCCGGATTAAATCTCTTAGCCGTCTGCTCAACGGAAGTGAAGTCCATTCTAACATCGACTTGAGAGGTAAAGTTCTCTGGCCCCAGGATTGGCATCAGTATCGATTCAACTTTGTTACGGTATTCTGACTCTTTTTGTTGAACAAGCTCTTGTTCGCGACGAGCACGAGCCGAGACCGCATCCTGGCTGCCGGAGTTGAGTAGTCGTCCGTTGGAGTCTGTCACAGTCACACGTGTTGGCTCTAATCCTTGAACAGCAGATGCCACGATATCGACGATTGAATCTACCTCTTCCTGGCCGAGGCTTCCACGGCGGGCATTGATCACAACCGTAGCACTAGGCTTAGAGCGATTACGTGCAAACACATTCTCTTTTGGAATAGCTAAAATAACTTTTGCGCGGGTCACGCTTCTTAATTCTTCGATGGCTCTGGCCAGGTTTAATTCCTGACTATGTTTGAGCCTTGCCTGCTCCATTCTTTGGCTTACACCGAAGCCACTGTCCTGGCTCAGGTAATCACCGCTAGTGGCTGCGCTGTCGACACCTTCACGACTCAGCATCAACTTTACGTCTTGATACTTGTCTTCGGGTACCTTCACGACATCGACATCAATCTCATACTTGATCTTATTCTTATCGAGTACATCCAATACTTGAATCATCTCTTGAGTCGACATTTTACCCAATGGTCTGTATTCAGGCTCCTGTGCCCACAACATGACAAATACGGCTAGCGCAAGACAGATTGCAAGAGCAAGGATCATGGTCACCTGGCGTAACATATCGACACCACCAAAAGAGCCGACACCACCAGATTTGTTCTCTTCCTGTACACCACCTGCAATGCCATCGCTTGCCAATGTGGAATTTGTACCTACAACCATATCAGTGCTCACAATAGATACCTGCTTGTTCTATCCATAATTATTAGTATTAACTCAAATTTTCGATTGGCCGAAATTATACAGGCATACTCATAATTTGTTTATAAGCTTCGACAAACTTGTTTCTAACTTGAACCGTTGCCTCAAAAGCAACACTCGCTTTCTCTCTGGCGATGACGGTATCGGATAAAGTCACGCTTGTATCACCCATATCCAGTCGACTAGCCATAGAAGATGAGTTGGCTTGAAGCTCACCCACCGTGCCCACGGCTTGAGAAAGGAGCTCACCAAAATTACTGCCGGAGGTATTATTCACCTGTCTGGTAATTTGAGTATTAATACCGCCAGCTGGAATTTCACCGCTTAGTGACTGCATCTCTTGCAGTAATGAATTGGCACCTATTTGCATAACAAGCTCCCCATCGCCGTCCTTCTTGAATACAAAGTGACGAATAGTTGACGAAAATCACAGATAGTTATGATGATGCAATAAGTTTGCCAAGTTAAATGTGAAAGGAAGAGGAAGGGGGGATGGCCTTCGGCCTATCGCTGCGCTGACGGCAAAGCCTGTAAAGCTGAGACGATGGCCTGCGGCCTGTCGCTACGCGGACGGCAATGCCTATTCGACGAGCTTTGCTCTGTAAGAAAAAGAGACAGCGAAGTTGGCGTCAGTTAGCTCACGCAGTGAGTGTCGTCTTAGCTATACAGCCAACGAAGTTGGCGTCAGTTAACTCACGCAGTGAGTATCGTCTTGGCTCATACAGCCTGCGAAGCTGGCGCCTGTTAACTCACGAAGTGAGTGTCGTCTTAGCTCATACAGCCAGCAAAGCTGGTGTCAGTTAACTCACGCAGTGAGTGTCGACTTAGCTTATACAGCCTGCGAAGCTGGCGTCAGTTAACTCACACAGTGAGTATCGTCTTAGCTTATACAGCCAGCAAAGCTGGCGTCAGTTAACTCACACAGTGAGTATCGTCTTAGCTTATACAGCCTGCAAAGCTGGTGTCAGTTAGCTCACGCAGTGAGTGTCGTCTTGGCTTATACAGCCAGCGAAGCTGGCGTCAGATAACTCACGCAGTTAGTGTCGTCTTGGCTTATACAGCCAGCGATGCTGGCGTCAAATAGCTCACGAAGTGAGTGTCGTCTTAGCTATACAGCCAGCAAAGCTGGCGTCGATTAACTCAGGCCTCTTTTAAGCAGGTATTTGTATTCCCATGTCCCGCATTTTAGCCATTTTGTATCTGAGCGTTCTTGCACTGATCCCCAACTTTTCGGCGACAAGCTTACGACTACCCTGACATTGGGTCAGTGTCTCGAGAATAATGACATGCTCTTGAGCCTTGAGCTCATCCCCTAGCCCATCGAGTTCGGCGGGCTTAGGTTCAATATTTTGTGCGATATCCGATGTATCTTGATTAAGTAATCCATCTTGTGAGTCTATAATGATGTCATTAATACCGATAACCCCACCGCTTTGAAGTATCAAGGCTCGTTGGATCACATTGTCTAACTCTCTGACATTGCCGGGCCAGCGGTGTGTCAATAAGCGCCTCGAGGCACTTTCATCGAGTTCAGGTATTTGAGCCAGTCCAGATGATGTGGCATGCCTTACCAGCAAGTGTCTTGCCAAAGGTAAGATATCCGCAGGCCTTTGGTTTAATGCTGGCCAAGTCAGTGGAAAGACATTGATGCGATAATAAAGATCCTCCCGAAACTCGCCAGAGCTCGCCATAGACTTAAGATCACGATTCGACGTTGCGAGCACTCTGACATCCAGTTTAATGTTTTTACGCCCCCCGAGTCGCTCAACTTCGCGCTCCTGAAGTACACGCAAAAGCTTGGCCTGAAGCCCTAACTCCATCTCGGAAATTTCATCCAGCAACAGGGTTCCACCCTGGGCCTGCTCAAATTTACCGGGACAGGCTTGATAGGCTCCGGTAAAGGCTCCTTTCTCATAGCCGAACAGTGTAGCTTCGAGCATGTTCTCAGGTATAGCGGCGCAATTAATGGCAACAAACGGACCGTCGACACGACTGCTGTTTTGATGAATATAACGCGCTAACACCTCTTTTCCTGAGCCACTCGGTCCCATAATCATCACCGAAGCATCGGATGCAGCTACCTTTTGAGCTAAACTGAGTAACGCAAGACTCTTGTCATCGGCGACAATGGGTCGGTCCTGAACCAGTTTAGGCTTCATATAACGAGAAACCTGGTTTAATAGCACCTCGGGAGCGAAGGGTTTTGCCAGATAATCGACAGCGCCCAATTTAATCGCATTAACCGCATTATCTATGGTGGCATAAGCCGTCATTAACAGCACTGGTATCTGTGTATGTTGATGAAGGTAATTGAGCAAACCTATGCCTCCAATCCCCTCCATCTGCACATCGCTTATCACCATATCGAATGATTCATCTTTCAGCTTAATGATCGCCTCTTCAGCAGAGCCAACATCGGTGCATTCATATTGTGCCAGTAATAGCGTATCTAATAGGGCTTCCCTGAGCGAATGGTCATCCTCAACCAAGAGTATTTTTCCTTCAGACATGAGATGACTCCTCAGCTTGTTTAGATAAACCTTCCTGTAAAAGATCTTCTTTATCTGTCATTTGTTGTAACTTGGGAAAGTGTAAGGAAGCTCTGCAACCCATTCCTTTCTCGCACCTAAAATCTATCTTTCCTCCATGATTAGCCACCACCGACTGAACAACAGCAAGACCAAGCCCTGTTCCCTGAGGTTTAGTCGTAAAAAATGGTTCCATCACTTTCTTCTGCATCGCCTTATCTAAGCCTTTGCCATTGTCGGTGACGTCGATCTGAAGTTCGTGAGCCGATTCTCGCCCTTTCAGCTCAACCCGGGTCGCGCCCGCTTCTATGCTGTTAACCACAAGGTTATTGATAGCCGAGCTTAATGCGCTGGCATTGGCAAGAAACTCACCACTGGATTCATCGATAAATTCAAGCTTACATGAATGTTGCTTTGCAATGGGTTCGCAATTGGCCAGCACACTTCCCATAATCGAATCGACAGTCTCAGCTTCACCTTGCTCTTGTTGACGTCCCTTTGCCATCAGCAACATATCGTTCACCTGATGTTCCAGCTCATTTAGCCTATCGACGAGCTTCTTCTGAAAGCGGCTTCTTGCAGATTCAGATATTCTGGGGCTGGCTAAATTTGAGGCGTATAGCAAGGCTGCAGTCAATGGCGTACGCACTTGATGAGCAAGGGTTGCAACCATCTTACCTAACGCTGAAAGACGCTGAAGGTGTGATAAATTCTTTTGCAGCAGGCGGGTTTCAGTCAAGTCCGTCAGGACTATCAGTTGGCCGGGTTCCGGTGTCAACGGAGTGATAGCCAGTTTAACTCTTCGACCATTACGAAGCGAAACTTCATGGCCGTCGTCATCTTGTGGAGAGAAGGCACGGTTAATGACCTGAATCCACCTTAAGCCCTCTAGTGGTAACCCCAAGAGTTCAACAGCCACTGGATTGGCATCCGTGACTACCCCGTCACCATTAATGATCACCACTCCGGAAGGCATAGCCTGAAGGATCCGCTCCATTCGATTTGACATGTTGGCAGCGGGTGCTGTTTCCAACCATCGAGGCGAGTGCTGATTTAATGTATCAAGTTGAATTTGGGGACTTACGGACATATCCACTCCGTCAAAAAATTGCTGCTAACGGAGGTTTTGCATGAATTGTGCCAAGAGGAAAAGAAGGGCCTAGGTGCGAGGACGTTCGCAGGCTCACTTAAGGATAATAGCTAAGACGATACTTGCTACGCAAGCTAATAGACGCCAGCAAAGCTGGCTATTTAAAAGAAGGGGCGAGGAACGAGGAACGAAGGCCTAGGAACGAGGTTAGAGGTAAAAAGATCTAGGAACTAGAAACTAGTTCCTGGGAACTTCTTTTTAATCTTTACCCATGCCATATTTTCTCATCTTCTCGACGAGAGTCGTGCGTCTGATGCCTAACATCTCAGCGGCGCGGGCCACGACATTATCTTGTTGTTCTAACGCTTGCCTGATCATATCGATCTCAAGCTCTGCGAGAAGGTCTTTGAGATTAACGCCTTCCGGAGGTAGCTCACTTGGAAAACGAGTTTCAGGAATATCGACAGGTTCATCATTGCTGAATATCGAAGCTAACGCATCACGTTCAAGCTCCTCTTCACTGACCTCGACGCAATATTCAGGCACATCAATATGACGATACTTTGCAGGAAGGTCATTAACATCGACCAAACCACCGGGGTAAAGAATAGTGAGACGCTCAACTAAGTTTGAGAGCTCCCTAACGTTACCAGACCAGGCATGCTCCTTCAGCGACTCTATCGCCCTCTGGGTAAAACGAACCTTACCACGGCCTTCGTTATAAACTCGGCTGACTAGCTCCTGAAGCAAGAGAGGTATATCATCTTTTCTCTCACATAGGGCTGGCATTTCGATGGGGAAAACATTCAATCGATAATAGAGATCTTCACGAAACTCACCGTTAGTGATCATATCTTCCAGATCTCTATGAGTCGCGGCGACAACGCGAACGTCGGTAGTAATGGATTTTGACCCCCCTACCCGTTCAAATACCTTCTCCTGTAGCACACGCAATAGCTTAACTTGCATCTGCAGGGGCATATCACCGATTTCATCCAGGAAGAGAGTACCTTTCTCGGCTAATTCGAAGCGTCCTTTACGGGCACTAATCGCACCGGTAAACGACCCCTTCTCATGACCGAATAACTCACTCTCGAGAAGCTCTGCGGGAATAGCACCACAATTGACAGGAATAAATGGACCGTCGCGACGCTCAGAGATGTAGTGAATATTTCGGGCTACCACCTCTTTACCTGTACCGGACTGACCTAACACCAATACCGTAGCATCAGAGCTGGCAACTTGACTGATTAAGTGACGAACCTGAGCAATACCATCACTTCGTCCTACCATACTCCTGAATAACTTGGTCTGATTGACGCTGGTTGGAATATCCGGACGTTTAGCCTGGCCGAAGACCTGGCAAAAATGTAGCAGCTCAGTCAATTGAGGATAATTGAGGGGTTCCTCGATATGACCTAAGATATTAGATGCTGTGACGCCCGTCGCGTCTCCGAGCAACAACATAGGTTGCCAGGGTAATGTTCCGGCAAGGGATTGAAGTAACTCTTTAGATTGAGTTTCGGCAGCAATAACCAAGGCTCTGAATCGAGTATTTTGTATTCGCAGTTCAAGCTTATCGACTGCGACCAGCTCAACTTGCTCACCCAAAAACTCAAATACGCACGACAAGCGATTAATTCGCTCTGACTGGTTACCGACAAGTAGAATTCGTTGATCTGTTTGCATCATTAAAAAAGCCGTAAAGCGCTCGTTATTATTCGCATTAATTATTAGTGTTTGTTGCTTAGAAAGCTGTGTAGTGTTTCCAATACAAACTGAACAAAATCACTACCGTGAGGAATAGTGTATTATCAGCAAGCTATTAGCAAGTCCCTGATGCATTTAATGCAAACCTGAATTGATTTTAGCTGCACTCCATTGATTTTAGCTGAAATATTCAACGAATCCAGATGCGATTGTCAATAAATTGACTTTTGACGATTTATTGGGGGGGTTTCCCCCCACGAATCAATGACAATATTAAACGGCTTCGTTATGGGAGGCGATGTGATGCTGCTCAGGTGGAATGGCATCCCATCCCTCTTTAATCGTCTTTAGAATGCTGCAAACATCGTCGATCGCCTGCAAATCATTATTGATATTTGCATCAGAGATACGCTGTAACATAAAGTCATATAGATCACTGACATTACCGGCCATCTCTCCACCAGCTTCCATATTAAGGCTGCTGTTTAGACCACTAATAATACCGATAGCCTTACCGATATTGACCCCTTTGGTTGCCATATCACCGTTTTCGATGGCATAGCGACTCTGAGCCAGGCGTTGTAACGCCCCTTCAAACATCATTTGAATAATTCTATGTGGTGAAGCAACCGCGATCTCATTATCTAAAGATACTTTACGATATGACTGTAATGACCTTCTCATAAAAACCTACCTATTTGAACCTATAGTCTTATATACATTAATTTGACGTTGGCTTACTTTGCCATTGTGTAACAAATTTTGCCTATGTCTCATGACTTTATTTGCTTGCACTGTGTATTTTTGAGTCAACTTTAATTGCAGCTCCAGATAGTCTCTATCCACAAACTGACTATCTAACACAAGTAGTTCGAGCAATTTTTGACGCTGACTCAATAAATCCTGCAAATTTGATACCAACTCATCACCAGAATCATCATCAACATTAATTTCATCGAGCTGAAGTAAACTCGAAGATAATGCTTCGTTTACTTTATTCAATTCCTTCATAAAGCCTTCTCACCAACAATAAGTCAAAATATAATCCAACTTTTAATAACTATACGCCCTAAGTTTGTTTAACCAATCCAGGTAAAGAATCCAACCTTGATTGCAACATACTACTTTGAGAGTTTAACTGCCCTACAATGGCATCCATGGCATTGAACTGCTTAAATAGTCTGTCTTCATAGGCTTTCATTTTTAAAGCCAGCTGCTCCCTGCTCTCCTGTATTCTTACTAATTGATTGTCTAAGGTTTCATCACGGCCATCTAAAATCCCACCGGTTTGAACGTAGCCGTCTACTAAAGTATCCAGACTCGATGCAAGTCCGGTATCTTCGGTACTAAAAAGCTCTTTTATCTGATCGAAGTTTGCAGTTAACGCGTCATCAAGCTTATCACCATCAACTTCTAATAAACCCGTACGGGTTGTGGTAACACCAATCGAGCCCAAGGTGATATCACCACCTGTTGTGCTATACACACCTGATAGTGCTCCACGCAGCTGGCTCTGTATGGTACGAACTATCGAGTCGCCTTGAAGTATGCCGGCTTTTTTAGTGTCAGGATCGTAACTGGACATATCCTGCACAGTCTTCATTAACTCATTATAGGAGTCGACAAGGTCATTAATACCCGTTTTTACCGAACCAGTATTAAGTTCAATCTTGAGTTCTGTCGTCTTAGTAGGATCGGCTTCGGTAAGCGTTAATGTTGTACCTGCAATAGCATCAGATACCGTATTTGAGCTGGAAGTTACCGTTAAGCCATCGACTTTTATGATGGAATCTTTGGCTTCCTGTACTTCGGTCATAGCAAAGGTATCATTAAGTGGCGTGCCGGGACCGACATCTGTTGCAGTCACACTTATTTGATTAGCCAGACCTGTACTGGTTGAGGTTAGTACCAGTTTAGCGCCATCATCGTCATTAATAATGGTCGCAGTTACTCCAACATTATCTTCGGCGCTGTTGATCTTCTCAACCAGCGAAGTTAAAGAGTCTGTGGCGTCGGCTGCTATATCGAAGCTGCTACCATCGACATCAAAACTCAGTGTTCCTTCACCGATTGCAGCCTCGGCATCGGCAACGGCTATCGTACTAACTTTCTGACTTTGAGCCAGTTGCTCAACTGTCAGACTATAGCTACCTGCTATGGCCGTTTCATCGACGGTGGCACTAAGATAATCTCTGTCAGAGAGTTTAACCTTGTTACTAATAAAAGATTCAGGTTTTGAGAGAAACTCCAACTTACTTTGAAAATCAGACATGGCACTCTTGAGAGTGCCGATAGCTGAAATTTCGGCAGTAACCTTGCCTTCCTCGGCATTAAACTTGGCTTGTTTTGGCTCCTTCTCCGCACCAACCAGCGCGGAAACGATGCCATTAATGTCCATGCCTGAACCAATACCAACTGCAGTTAATCCCATGGGAACCTCTAAATCTAATCTGGATAAGCTATAAGCTATAAGCTATAAGCTATAAGCCATACGCATTTATTTAACGTCAAAAAGTCATCACACTTCAGTTTCCACCAACATACCTGAAATCTCAAACATTTTTTGTGCCAACTCTAACGCTTCTACGGTGGGGATCTGTCTAATCATCTCACCCGAGTCCATATCCATAACATTGACCACAGAAATCCCCGAGGTGTCATCAACTTTAAAGGCTAAACCTTTCTTCATCAATGACATGGTATCACTAAGTTCGGCAACGGCCTCCTGCAATTTCTCAGGACTCTCTTCGCCCGTCAAGTCTTGCGAAACTGAAGCGGCTTTATCACTCTCTTCGACGGCTTTCACTAACGCTCTTGGCTCAGTCTCGGCAGTCTCTGGAGTCGTCGCTTTTAGCGGAGCAATAACCTCACTCTTAACACCTGTGTTATTCGGTGTGTTAACTAAATTAATATCCATCGCCTTAAACCTCCTCAGGTTACATATCCCTTGCAATTTCTGTTTTAACTTTAACTTTAACTCTTGATAAACAAAAGGGAAGATTCACTCCTGAATCTCCCCTCCTTGGTTACTCTATCGAGTGCCCGCTACAAGCAACGATTAACTCTATTCATTATAGCGGTTACTCGTCACTAAGAGTAAGCTTAGAGTAGAGACAGCGCTACTTGTGGAAGCTGGTTAGCCTGCGCAAGCATTGCAGAAGATGTCTGAGACAGAATCTGCTGCTTAGTCATCTCAGCTGTTTCCTTGGCAAAGTCAACATCCTGAATACGGCTACGAGCGTCGGCTACGTTACTCTGAACGTTACTCAGGTTACTGATGGTAAAGTTCATACGGTTCTGTATCGCACCTAAATCGGCACGGTTCGAGTCGATACCAGCAATCGCACCATCGATGATATCGACTGCATTTTGGGCACCTGTAGCAGTACCGATATCAACCGTGTTCACACCGGCAAACACACCTGAAGCTTCACCTGATATTTCTGCAGTAGCACCACCAGTTACTGTATAGGTATCGGGTGAACTCAGTGTAATTGAGGCTGCTGCAGTGAAAGTCGCAGCAGCTGTTGCAAGGTTTGATGTCGTAGATGCTGTACCATCGGCAGCTATGTTGGTAATCGCTAAGGCACCGGTAGTGTTAGCTGCAAGTCCGGCAAAGTTAACATCCGCACCATTAGAGCTGGTGACCGTTAACGTACCATTATCTATCTTAGCCGTAACGCCCGTTTCACCCGAGACATCGTTAATCGCCGTGGCAAGATCTGTGTTATTAGCAATACCGGTCAGGTTTAGCGATGAGGTACTGGTTCCATCATCGACGCTCATTATCATCGAGCTATCAAATGCAGCGGTCAAATCGAGCTGAATATTGGTCTCGGCAGTCGCCTTAACACCGGTACCGGCATTGTTAATTTTTGAGGCAACCTCAGTTCCCGTATCATCAGCAGCTAATGTAACAGCTGTGACAGCTGTACCCTGAGTGATAGTAATATCACCAGCTGTTGTACCGTTGCTACCCGCAGCAGCTGTTACAAGGTTTCCACCGAATATACTACCTGGCGCATCACTTTGGTATGCACCTATGTTGGTTGCCGCAATAGATTTCAGTGACACGTCGATAGTCTCATTAGCCTCTGAGCCTACCTGGAATGACTGTGTACCGTATGAGCCATCAAGCAATTTTTGTCCACCGAATGAGGTGGTTTCAGAGATACGAGTCAACTCAGATTGTAGTGAGTTAATCTCTTTTTGCATCGCCGCACGATCTTCACTTGAGTTTGAACCGTTAGCCGATTGCAGTGATAAGTCACGCATACGTTGAAGGATGTTGGTTGACTCACCCATCGCACCTTCTGCGGTTTGCGCGATAGAGATACCGTCGTTAGCGTTACGCATCGCAACATCGAGACCGTTTATCTGACTGGTCATACGGTTTGAGATCTGCAGACCCGCCGCATCATCCTTCGCACTGTTAATACGAAGACCTGAAGCCAAACGCTCCATAGAAGTACTTAAATTACTCTGAGCACCATTTAGGTTACTCTGTGCCTTCATTGAAGTGACGTTCGTGTTTACTGAAATAGCCATAATTTGTTTCCTCTTAATACCTGACTGTAGACTGTGCCTGTCTACAGTTAGCCAGGCGGATCTTTTGGGTTACAGTGTATTTAACGGCAGCACCTTTTTTTACTTTAGAAATTTTTTAAAAAAAGTTTTGCTTTGTGTTAAAGAGGAATGATTAAAGGGAGGAGGAACTAAGATCGATAAAGGCTAAGACGACGGCCTTCGCCTATCGCTACGCGGACGGCGATGCCTGTTCGACGAGCTGCGCTCTGTAAGAAACAGAGACAGCAACGAAGTTGGCGTCAGTTAACTCACGCAGTGAGTATCGTCTTGGCTCATACAGCCTGCGAAGCTGGTGTCAGTTAACTCACGCAGTGAGTGTCGTCTTGGCTCATACAGCCTGCGAAGCTGGCGTCAGTTAACTCACGCAGTGAGTATCGTCTTAGCTTATACAGCCTGCGAAGCTGGTGTCAGTTAACTCACGCAGTGAGTGTCATCTTGGCTCATACAGTCTGCGAAGCTGGTGTTAGTTAACTCACGCAGTGAATGTCGTCTTAGCTTATACAGCCAGCAGAGCTGGCGTCGATTAGCTCACGAAGTGAGTGTCGTCTTAGCTTATACAGCCTGCGAAGCTGGCGTCAGATAACTCATGCAGTGAGTGTCGTCTCAGCTTATACAGCCAGCGAAGCTGACGTCGATTAGCTCACGCAGTGAGTGTCGTCTTAGCTTATACAGCCAGCAGAGCTGATGTCAGTTAACTCACGCAGTGAGTGTCGTCTTGGCTTATACAGCCAGCGAAGCGGACGTCGATTAGCTCACGCAGTTAGCGTCCTAGAAACTTATATAAAACAAAACCACCTAACCCTCATAGAGAGTTAGGTGGTTTATCAATCCAGGGGCTAGGTTCTAGAACCTAGTCACTTCCCTTAGCCTAGTAGCGATAAGGCCACCTGTGGCAGCTGGTTAGCCTGAGCAAGCATCGCAGAAGATGTCTGAGACAGAATCTGTTGCTTGGTCATCTCGGCAGTTTCCAGGGCAAAATCCACATCCTGAATACGGCTACGAGCATCTGATACGTTACTTCTGACATTGTCCAGATTACTGATGGTAAAACTCATACGGTTTTGTATCGCACCTAAGTCGGCGCGAGAGCTATCAATGCCGGCAATCGCACCATCGATAATATCGATGGCATTTTGGGCGCCTGCAGCGGTGGACACACTAACCGTATTAACACCGGCAAACACACCTGAAGCTTCACCTGATATTTCTGCAGTAGCACCACCAGTTACTGTATAGGTATCGGGTGAACTCAGTGTAATTGCGGCTGCTGCAGTGAAAGTCGCAGCAGCTGTTGCAAGGTTTGATGTTGCAGATGCTGTGCCATCGGCAGCTATGTTGGTAATCGCTAAGGCACCTGTAGTGTTAGCTGCAAGTCCGGCAAAGTTAACATCCGCACCATTAGTGCTGGTGACCGTTAACGTACCATTATCTATCTTAGCCGTAACGCCCGTTTCACCCGAGACATCGTTAATCGCGGTGGCAAGATCTGTGTTATTAGCAATACCGGTCAGGTTCAGCGATGAGGTACTGGTTCCATCATCGACGCTCATTATCATCGAGCTATCAAATGCAGCGGTCAAATCGAGCTGAATATTGGTCTCAGCAATAGCCTTAACACCTGTACCGGCATTGTTAATTTTTGAGACAATCTCAGTTCCCGTATCATCAGCAGCTAATGTTACAGCTGTGACAGCCGTACCCTGAGTGATAGTAATATCACCAGCCGTTGTACCGTTGCTACCCGCAGCAGCTGTTACAAGGTTTCCACCGAATATACTACCTGGCGCATCACTCTGGAATGCACCGATATTAGCTGCTGCTACTGACTGCAATGACACGGCAATGGTTTCATTGGCTTCGGCGCCCACTTGAAAAGACTGTGTACCGTATGAACCATCAAGCAGTTTTTGTCCACCGAATGAGGTGGTGTCAGAAATACGAGTCAACTCAGCTTGCAAAGAGTTAACCTCTTTTTGCATCGCCGCACGATCTTCTGTTGAGTTTGAGCCGTTTGCCGACTGCAGTGACAAGTCACGCATACGCTGGAGAATGTTCGTCGACTCGTTCATCGCGCCTTCAGCGGTTTGCGCAATTGATATACCGTCATTGGCGTTACGCATTGCGACACCGATACCGTTAATCTGGCTGGTCATACGGTTAGAGATCTGTAGACCCGCCGCATCGTCTTTAGCACTGTTAATGCGAAGACCTGAAGCTAGACGCTCCATCGAAGTACTTAAATCACCCTGAGATCGGTTAAGGTTGCTCTGAGCCTTCATCGATGTCACGTTTGTATTAACTGAAATAGCCATCTTGAGTTCCTCTTTATGTTTTACTGCCAAGGCTCAAGCCTGGCTATAATTTGTTAACTGTTAATACTTACTATTACGGATGAGAAGTCTTAGTCCCTTAAGACTGTCGACTGCTGTCACTCTACTGTCAGTAAGTATGTTTATTGCCGTTTATAGGTAATCAAATAATGACGTTGATCCCACTCTACTAAACAGACTCGACACGGCATTCAGGGCGACCTGTTGTTTTTCGAACTCTGTTATTGCCGAAGCAAAATCTAGATCTTCTAACATCGAAAGTGCCGAACTATTGACTATCTTTTCGTCAGCATGTGTCGATCGATAGCTCTCAATGCTCTTTAAGCTATTACCGGCAATACCCCTGTCAAAATCTATCCTGTTTCTGCCACTATCAATATTATCCAATATCTGTGCCAACTCGGAGTTTCCCTGAGGAGTATTTGCCTTAGTTGGATCTTCCAGTACGGCAATAGCCTGATTAATGGTGTCAAAAATACTCACTTCAGTTTCGGGAGCCATGGTGAAAGAATCACCTGCAGCCGCCATTCCATCGAGCTTTACTGAGATACCGTTGAAGTCAACCGAACTGCTTGGATCAAAATTAGGCACTATGATCTGCGACGTTGCCGCAGAATCAAAAACTTCCAGTTGAATGCCGCCAACACCATTATCGGTAAAATTAAAGGTATAACTTTCCGGTGCCACCGGTGTATGAACAGCTGGGGGGGCAAGCTTTGCACTTTCTACAATGAATTCACCGGTTTGGCCCGGCAAATAATTGACGCTAAAATCACCCATTGCGTTGGGAGCGTTCATAAAAGCACTATCACCTGGCGTGTTAGTACCAACCGTTACGCCTGAAGCCACAACTGACTCTCTTACCCCACTGTCGCCGCTGTATACAATGTTACCGGCGGTATCGAAAGCGAATGGTTGAGTCCCCGTTTCGTTCCCGGAAAACAGATAATTGCCCGACTCATCCTTCGAGTTGGCGATGGCAAGTAGCTCTTCGAGGCTGGATTTCAATTCATCGGCAATGGTTTGCCGCTCGCTGGCTGTCACTGTGCCGTTTATCGCACGCAATACCTGATCTTTAGTTGAGCTAACCACAGATTCTGCGCTGCCTAACTTACTTTCGCTTAATGCTAAGTGACCCGTCGCATAGTCGATATTTTTCACAAACTGATCGGCAAGTGCGTTCTGCTGGTATAGGTTGTCTATTCCAATAGCGGCTACGGGATCATCACCTGCGGTATTAACCTTTTTACCACTCGAAATTTGTTCTAAAATCTTGTTGGTTGAAGACTGCCTATCCAAAACACTGGTGAGATTTTGGTTAAACATCTGCGCAGTTGAAATTCTCATATCAACCCCCTATCTCGCTGAACTAATCTGAAAGTTAAAAAAGTCATTTCGCTTTCCCTATCGAGTCGAGCTAAATAGCGTGTCGAAAATTTCAGACGCTGTCGTCATGATCCGCGCCGATGCCTGATAGGCTTGTTGAAAGCGGAGCAGATTGGCAGCCTCTTCATCTATGTTGACACCAGACTCACTCTGCACTCTGGTATATGCCTGTGAATAGACCGCCTCTGCCGAGCCCACCGCAACTTCGGCAGCCTTTGTTTTTCCGCCGACACTCAATTTGGTCCCTTCATAAACATCGGTCAGCGTCGATGTGCCGCCGTTCATCAGCTTAGCTTCACTCAATTTAGACATGGCAACCGAATTAGTGTTGTCACCCGGTGCAAATGAAAGATCGAAAGTAAATCTATCCGTTGCCGCCGCCGTAGATGTCACATCGAAGGTAAAGCCATAGGCGCTGATTGAAGGTGGGACAAATGCAGCGGGAGCACCAAGGGATGTACCGGTAGCATCGAAAACTTCGAATGTATTCGCTGCAGTGTTTATCTCGAAGGTGAGTTCAGAGCCTGTGATTGGGAAACCAGCAGCCCCTCTGTTATCGATACTCACCATCTCTATCTCGGTATTACCTGAGTTTGCAGCATCGGGGGTTATTTTAGGAGCCGCGGCTGCGATCCCCTTAGGATCAGTCATCACAACACTTATCCCAGCGGCTGCACCTGCAGCGGGTCTTACTTCAAATGTATCTCCATCTGCAAATGCCCCGGAATCGATATGAATAGTAAAGCCGCCCGCGCCATCAAGCTGAGTACCGTTTAGCGTCAGCGGTGTGATATTGCCGGTTAAGGTGTCTTTGAGCTCATAAGTCGCCGGAGCGGTGTAAGATAACTCGTAGCTATTACCCGACAGCAATCCTGAATCATCGATATTGACTCTAAGTGCGGCATTACCACCATTTGAGCTAAACGCTCCGACTCTGCCAACCGACATAGTGGGGTCGTTAATATCTTTAAAAATGTCTTTGCCCACTTCGCCATTCAGGTCGAAGCCTTCCTTCTGGGCTTTATTAAATGCATCGGCTACACCCAAAGATAACTGACCAAGCTCCTGCTGGGCCTTGACTAACGTGTCATCGCGAAACTCAAATAGTGCACCTAGCTGTCCACCCAGTTTTGAACCATCGATAACCTGGCTATGAGTTCCTATCGAGGCGGTAATTTGTGATTCATCGCCGAAAGGATCTCCGGGTGTAGTGCCTATTGACATAGAGACTTCGCCGGAAACCAACATCACCGCCCCACCCAGCATGACACTCTTTGCTCCGGTATCGAGCGGAATGACGTTAACTTCCGAGTATTGGCTTAATTCCTGGATAAGCGCATCTTGTTTATCGAGAAGCTGTGCATCTTCCCCCTGAGACTTCATCAACTCCTGATTGACATTGCCCAGCTCTTTACTGATCTCATTAATTCGGTCGGTAATGCCAGAGATCTGATCATTGGTTTGTTTCTTCTGACCATCGAGATGAGACTGCATCTGATTAAGGCTTGTGGCCAGTTGTCCTGCGGAGCCCAGTACGTTTCCCCTCATACCGATATCATCGGGCAGATCTGACAGGCTATTAAGGCTTGCGAAGAAATCATTGAGCCCCTGTGGCACCGCCTTGCCGATTTGGGAGAAGATTTGATCGAGCCCACTCATCTTGGTATGAGTCGTTTGTGCTTCACTCACACTCGTCTGCCCTATGCGTAACTCGCGCGCGGCATAGTCGTTGTAGATACGCTTTACATCTGAAATATAGGTTCCGGCACCATAGAACTCACTCCCCGCGCGCTGTGATTCGAGACTGGACTGCTCAGCAACCTGCCTGTGATATCCCTGAGTATTGGCATTGGCAATGTTATTACTGGTCACCGCCAGTTGTGATTGCGAGGCCAAGACTCCGGTGCGGGCAATATTAAGAAGATTCATCGACATTAGCAGAGACTCCCATCGAAATTAGAAGCTGAGTGGCAGACGAGCTCTATTGCCATGTACATACAGGACATCACTTTCATGGTTGTACTCCCGGCATCACCGCCTTGAGATCCTGACTAATGGATTTCATCACTTTTATTACTTTATCGGCATATTGAGGATCGGTTGCATAGCCTGCATCCTGAAGTGCTCGAATAAACTCATTTGGACTCGCCGCCTTCTTCATCGCGTCCTGGTATCTTGGACCTTCCGATACGAAAGAGACAAAATCATCGAAGCTCTGCTTAATATCGTCATAGACTCTGAAGTCGGCTTTTTGCTGAACGGCAACCCCTTGCTCAAATTCAAGAGTACTGACCATAGCCTTACTTCCCTGCCAACGTTTATCCGCCTTGATATTGAACAGGTTGTTACTGGAATCTCCGCCCGCACGTTTTACCATCTTCTGTCCCCAACCTGTCTCTAATGCAGACTGTGCGATAAGCACTTCAGGTTTGGTTCCTAATTTGGCTGCGGCTTTTTCAGCATGAGGGTACAGCTTGGCAACAAAATCTTCAGGGCCACTAAATGTCATTCCCGTCTTTGTCACTTCAGACGGCAAAGACTTGCCAGTTAAGATGCTTTCAAGCGGACTCTTTGGTTGAGCGTCAACAAGCTGACTGTCCGCTGATATATTAATCTGGCTAGTTTCAGGTTTGACCGCACGACTCATCACCATACTCTGAGCCATTCCCAGAGCCCCTCCGCCCTGTTCAATATCACCACGAAGCACTGATGCCGGAGTGACCTTACTGGTTTCCGGCGAAAGTTGCTGAACCATAAGATCTGCCAGTCCCAACATGCCTTTATCTGACAGATTCACAGACATCTGTTGATCGTGCATCTGCTCATAAAACTTGGTGTACTGACTATTCATGGGGCTATCAGATTCAAATACCGCATTGGCATCACGCATACTTTTCATCAGCATCTGAACAAATATCCCCTCAAACTGCTGGGCCACCTCTTTAAGCGCCGACTTATCATCTTTCTGGGCCTTAGATCTAAGGGAGTCCAGACCTCCGATATCCAAAAAATGAGATGAGTTCGACAGCTTTTCCATAAATGTTCCAAGAGTTCCGACAATATTCAGACGATAGTATCTCTACTCTGCAAACTGCGTACCAATTCAGCAAACAACTGGTATTTATTCGGAATAGTTCGAAAATATAGGGAGGGAAAGGTATTGAAGTAAAGCTATCGAAGAGAGTTCAGATAGGAAACTGAACTCTCTTATTTCGGGGGCTGACAAGAGTCAGATAATGATCAGCTCACCATGCAGAGCACCGGCCACTTTTAGCGCTTCAAGAATCGCTAGCACATCGGAAGGCGCTGCGCCTACAAGGTTGACGGCCCTGACCAGCTCATCTAGTGAGGTGCCCGGGTCAAACATAAACATGCGACTATCTTCTTCGCTGGCATCGATAGTACTGTTTGAAGTCACGACCGTTCGACCACCCGCCAGCGGATTAGGTTGTGAAACCTGGGTCGCTTCGGCGATGGTGACTGTAAGACCACCATGGGTGACAGCCGCTGGTAGTAAGCGAACATCTTTACCCACAACTATGGTACCGGTACGGGAGTTCACTATCACTTTCGCAGACTCAGACGCCGGCTCTACTTCAATATTCTCAAGGGTAGCAAGAAAAGAGACCCGCTGAGAGACATCTCTTGGAGCACTAACCTGCACAGACGCTGCATCGAGCGGCCTTGCCATTCCCGGACCGAGCAGTTCGTTGATGGCATCGGCTAAGCGCTTGGCCGTTGAAAAATCGGCACGACGCAGGTTAAAGGTTAAGTGATCCCCAGTGGAGAAAGGAGTTGTTACCGTTCTCTCCACCATGGCTCCATTTGGAATACGTCCAACGGTTGGAGTGTTTTGAATGACTTTTGAGCCATCGAGCCCCTCTGCGCTGAAGCCACTAACCACCATGCTTCCCTGAGCAATGGCATAAACGTTACCGTCGACCCCCTTCATAAAAGTTTGCAGTAACATGCCCCCTCGCAAACTCTTAGCCTCACCCAAGCTGGATACGGTAACGTCAAGAGTTTGACCCGGCTTAATAAAAGCTGGCATTACGGCACTGACAGCCACAACTGCAACATTCTTAATTTTCGGCCTGAAATTATCGGGTAGATTAATGCCGAAGTTTTTAAGCATGGTTTTGAATGTTTGTTCTGTATAGCGGGTCTTCTCACCCGTACCGGGCAGACCAACAACCAAACCATAACCGATTAACTGGTTACTTCGCACACCTTGAACATTAGCGATATCTTTGATTCGTTGAGCCTGGCTAGTGCCGCAAACAAGCAGTAAAAGGAATATAGAAAATAACTTAATTTTCATAATAATGACTCCTAGAAAGGCCACCAGCTGCCCATAAAGAATGAGCTCAACCAGCCCACTTTTTGAACTTCGGCAAATGTACCTGTACCACTATATTGAATACGGGCATTAGCGACACGCTGAGAGTCGATAGTATTGTCCGGTCTGATATCCTGAGAGCGAACAATACCGGTAATTCGAACAAACTCATCGCCGTTATTGATGCTTATCCACTTCTCTCCGCGAATAACTAGGTTACCGTTATTCAGCACCTGCATCACATTGGCAGAGATACTGCCTGATAGACTGTTACTCTGATCCGCATCGGACTCGCGCTTGGTATTCATGCTGTCGCTATACCTGAGGTCGATAGGCTGACCACCTATGGTGATGTTGCCACCGCCAGCATAAACCGGGTCTAAAGTTAAATCGGTGCCTTTCTTTATTTCATTAGCAGCACTCTTCTTAGCCTGTGTCGACTCCATCAACATCACAGTGATTATGTCACCGACCTTAAGTGCCTTGATATCTGAGTAAAGGCTGGATGCCTGACTGTCCTGATACATTGAACCTGTCGCGGCTATCTTAGTCGGTGGCGCTTCCGGATAGACAGGTGCGTAGTAGGGGTCGTCCGCAATCGGCTTCTCACCCGTTGAGCTACAGCCCGTCAGTACCGGTGAAAGTATAATGGTTGCAGCAAGCAAAACAGATAACTTACTCATAACTATGCCTCTACAGGTTCTGGTTCACGTAAGAGAGCATCTGGTCGACTGCCGATATCACTTTTGAGTTCATCTCATAGATACGCTGACTCTCAATCAGGTTAACTAACTCTTCGGTCACATTTACATTGGACGTTTCCAACGCGCCCTGGCGTATTGCCCCCATACCATCGAGTGATGCGGTGCCCTGAATAGGTGTGCCGCTGGCTCCGGTTTCCGTGTACAGGTTTTGCCCCATGGGATCCAGACCACTTGGATTAATAAAATCGGTCATGCTCAGCTGGCCAACCACCTGACTCTCTGCAGTGCCAGGTGTTTTTACTGACACTTCACCTTCGGCCGACACGGTTATACCTGTGGCATTTTCCGGAATGGTGATCGCCGGTTGAACCACATAACCCGAACCTGGTGTCACTATCTGTCCGGTGTCGTCAAGCGTAAACTGACCATTGCGGGTGTAAGCGGCGGTGCCATCGGGAAGCTGAACTTCGAAGAATCCAGGTCCTTCGACCATAAGATCCATCGAGTTATCGGTTGTAAGCATATTGCCCTGAGTAAATACCTTCTGCGTGGCGACAACTTTGGTACCCGCACCGATATTTAAACCATTTGGCAGCTTAGTATTGGAAGCGCTCACGCCTCCAGCCTGATTAACCGTTTGATATAAAAGGTCTTCGAAGACGGCTCGACTCTTTTTGTAACCAACAGTGCTTGCGTTAGCAACATTGTTAGAAATCACCGAGATATCTGTTTGCTGAGCGTCTAACCCAGTCTTACTTATCCATAACGCGGGATGCATAATTTTGACTCCTAACTAACACGCATTAATGAAGAGGAGGCTTTATCCATCTCTTCGGCTGTTTTCATCATTTTGACTTGCATCTCAAATTGACGCTGTATATCGATGAGGTTAACCATCTCATCGACGGCATTGACGTTACTGCCTTCTACCGCGCCACTTTCGACGGCAACAAAAGGGTCTGCGGGTGCATTTTCTCCCGACATCAATCTAAACAGGCCATCTGAGCCCCTCATCATATTTTGATTACCCGGATTGACGAGCTTGATGCGACCCACCTCTTCAATCACTTCTGCCGTAGCGCCCTGGGGCCTGACAGAGATGATACCATCCTGAGCAATCTCAATTTTTTCGATAGGCAGTGGCAAAACGATGGGGCCGGCATCCCCCATCACCGGATTACCGCGATCGTTACGAAGCAGGCCTGTGGTGTCGAAACTCAAACTCCCCGAGCGGGTGTAAGCTTCTCCGCCATCATCTCCCTGTACAGCAATCCAACCGTCGCCTTTAACGGCAATATCTAGATCTCTGCCCGTGGTTTTAATGGGACCGGATGCAAAGTTTGCCGACGGACTCTCAGTCATGGCGAACACACGTGTGGGTAAACCCTCACCAAAAGCCTGCATGGAACGCGCCTGCTCCATATCGGCTTTAAAGCCGTCGGTATTGGCATTTGCCAGGTTATTTGCACGAACCGCCAGCGAGTTCATATTCTGCTTTGCGCCGCTCATAGCGACGTAGAGTAACTTGTCCACCAGCGCCTCCGTCAATCTTTCTGCTATTACTATCTATAAAATAATAAAAGCAAACATCATGCCAGATTGTTCAAGTTGTTTTGAGTTGAGAATTAAGAGGGATAACAATTTGAAAGGAAATTTTAAAATATTCAGTGGAAGGGAAAGCGGCAAGGCGTTGCCGCTGGCAACGCCTTCATCATCGACGAGTACAAGTTACCTGATCTGTAACACTGTCTGCTGCAGGGTATTATTCACCTCGAGCGTTCTCGAGTTAGCCTGGAAGTTTCGCTGAGCCGAGATAAGGTCAACAAGTTCCGTAGTCAAATCGACATTTGACTGCTCCAGTGCCGATGAACGAACACTACCGAAGGTACCGCTGTTTGCCTCACCGGCGAGGGCTGCACCTGAATCCAAACTCGCTTTCCACGAGGTATTACCTACCTGTGTCAGACCCTGTTCGTTAGCAAAACGGGCTAATGCTACCCTTGCCAGCGCGACAGTTGCACCGTTACTGTAACTGGCGTTGATCAGACCATCGGCGCCAACCTCAACATTGGTCAGTCGGCCAACCGTAGTACCATCCTGGGTTAACTCAGTTACTTCGAAAGTTGATGCATACTGAGTCGGATTATCAAAGTCGATAGTCAGGGTTTGTGAACCGTCGGTACCAGGGCCAAGAACATCAGCGCCAGCAGTGCCTAAGGTCTCTGTCACTATCGTTGCCGGATCTGTCGATGTATGAGAGCCTAACTCATTGAACTTAACGACCGCTCCCTTCCAACCACCAGCTGTAACAGCGGGGACATTGAGTGTATCCGCCGCACCATCGCCCGTTGTATCTCGATCATAAACACCGGCTGGGCCCGCTAAGTCCACCTGTTTGCCATCGACAGCATAGAAGGCGACCCAGTTGCTCTCTCCGTTATAGGCTGCATCCGGTGGACGAACGAAGTAAGTTGTCATCACGTGCGGCTCACCCAACGAGTCATACATGGTCACCGCGGTAGAGTTGTTATAGGTATCACGGTCTGTCGGATCGAACAGCGCAGGATCATAGGTCGGATCACCGGCATTGAGGTTCATCTGTATGCCGACGTTCTCAGTTTTCTTCGGGCTACCTGCGGTGTCAGGAATTCTGACAGGCTTAGTCTCAGTTAAGCTGACAGAGGTCGAGTTACCGTCTTTATCCACCTCGAAGGTCTGCAAAAAATTCCCCTGAGAGTCAACTAGGTAACTATTGGCATCGACTTTGAACGCACCGGCTCGTGTATAGCTCAGGTCTTGAGAGCTAAAACCCGATGAGGTCACAAAGAAGCCTCCGCCATTGATTGCCATATCCAGTGCATTATTGGTAAATTGCAGACTTCCCTGATGGAACTGCTGGGCCACGTGACTGGTTGTTGCACCGCCACCCACGCCAGTCTTACTGTTAGCAAAAATTGAGTTTGCATACACATCTGCAAATTCGGCTCTCGACTCTTTGAAGCCGATACTATTGACGTTAGCAATGTTATTTGCCGTGGTATTCAGATCTTTCTGCGCTGCAGCGATACCACTCAATGCGATGTTAAAAGACATAATTCACCTCAATTTTGATTCATTACTGCTGGCTACTTATCTATTCACCCACAGTCTACTAGTTAACTGCTTACCTGACGTAAATGGAGCAAATATTGCGCCAGGTATAAAATCTTTACCTACTTAAATGACCTAGGTTTCTGCATCAACAATCGGTTTATTTCCGCCGCCAGATTCAGCAACGGCCAGTACATCACCAAGCTTAATACCGCCCACACCACGCAAATTAAGAATCGAGCCGGTACTCGCAGTTCCCAGAGAGACACTCGTTACATGGGCATAGGTTGAAACAGGAAGTTCTTCACTCGAACCATCGATGCGGCCACTGGCTTTAATGGAATAATTACCCGAAGCCACCGGCTCACCATTGGCGCCCAATCCATCCCAACTTACATCGATATTTCCCCCGGCGCTGCCATCGATGGTGAAGGATTTAACAAGCTGCCCCTTATCATCTTCGACTCGCACCGTAATTGTATCGATCGCTTCCGGAGTACTGATAATGCCATTAATAGAAGGGTCTTCCGCTGAAATATAGCCAGTATCCGAGGGGATAAGTACCTTTTGACCAACTAAACCAGAAGCTTGCAGTGCCTGACTCGAGGTCATTACGGAGTTCAAATTAACAATCTCATCGTTGAGGTTCTTAATGCCATCAACGGTCGAGAATGAAGCCATCTGTGAGATCATTTGATCATTGTCTACAGGCTTAAAGGGGTCCTGCATTGAAAGTTGTTGACTCAACAATGAGAAGAAATCTTCTTGAGTTAGCTCTTGACTATTAGGCTCCGGAATTGATGACTCTTCGGGTAATCGAATACTATCGATAAAGGGATTTCCCGTCGTGGTATCCGCTGTCGATTGTGTAGTTGCAGCTTCTGCGGCCGAAGAGGTCGCCTGCTGCGCTGGTGCCACAGATGTTTGAGTCTGACCAGCTATAGATTGAGCACCTGCACTACTAAGTGGGTTAATGAGGCTCACGTGTTACCTCCTGCTATTTGCCAATTCTTAAAGTTTGTTGAAGCATGGATTTTGCAGCTTCAGCAACCTGTACATTCATTTGATACGAACGCGAAGCTGAGATCATGTTAGCCATCTCCTCCATCACGTTTACATTAGGTTTGTAGATAAACCCGTCACCATCGGCCATTGGGTGATCGGGGGAGTATTCTTTTTGCAAGGGAGCATCACTTTCAACTATGCCTTTAACGGCAACCGATTGAGAAGATTGCTGCTGATGATTAGCCTTGGCCATCTCAGCCTCGAAAATCGGATGACGGGCACGATAAGTTTCCTCGACGCTGCTGGAGACGGCATCGGCATTGGCAATGTTACTCGCCGTGGTATTCAATCTGACCGATTGAGCCGACATTCCTGAGCCTGAAACATTGAAGATATTAAATAAGCTCATAATTATTCTCCTCGCAGTGCCTTCTTAAGGCCAGAAAACTTGCTGTCTAAAAAACCTAGAGACATCTGGTATTCCAGTGCATTTTGCATAAACTCTGACTGTTCTTGTTGGATATCGACAGTATTGCCATCACCTGTATCAGGCTGGTTTGGCACTCTATAAGCCGTATTTTGTCCGGACAAGGCTGTCAGGTCGAAGTGCTTAGCATCTGTTTGACTCATTCCTAATCCACCCTGACGGCTGGTTGCCGCCTGCATCGCCTTATCGAAATCAAGATCCCGTGCTTTGTAGTGAGGAGTGTCGGCATTTGCGATATTCGAAGAGATGATTTCGGCACGTTGAGAACGGATCCCCAATGTATATTGGTGAACACCCAATGCTTTATCAAAGTTAATCGCCATAAAATTGCCTCCTCAGCTCGATGCTAAAAACAAAGCAATAGTCGTGCCATAAAAAGCAAGGTGGGGTGAAAGACTCTATGGGAACGCTAATAAGCAGGCTACGAGATCGCTGGCAGGCTTACCAGGAGCAAAATGAAAGAATTTAAGGAAGACACTTGGTTGCCTTTTCCACTTTAGCGAATTGCCAACTTGTTGGCGTCTTACTATGAGCTTGCGAACGTCCCCATAGGCGAAGCCGTCTAGTAAGGTACGCTGTGCCGTCCTGTTATTAAGTCTTCTTCTGGTGATATTTTGCGCATAGCCAACTTGTTGGCGTCTGATAGTGAGCTTGCGAGCGTCCCATAGGCGAAGCCGTCTATAAGGCACGCAGTGCCGTCCTGTTGTTAAGTCTTCTTCTGGTAATAGATACCCAGGTTACAGCGAACCATATCAAATTCTTCGCAACTTTTTAAAACAGGCGTAGGATTTAGCACCGACAATTGACTCAGAAGCACCAAGAAAAAGGATACCTTTCGGATTTAAAACGGCCAAGGGGTGGCAGCCATAATAGCTTAGGTTTCAGGTGATAACAGAACAGCATATAATCATTTCACTGTTTCGAATAGCCAACTTGTTGGCGTCTGGTAGTGAGCTGGCGAGCGTCCCCATAGGCGAAGCCGTCTATAAGGCACGCTGTGCCGTCCTGTTGTTAAGTCTTCTTCTGGTAATAGATACCTGGATTACAGCGAACCATGTCAAATTCTTCGCTCTTGCTAAGTTAGCACTGGCAATTGACTCAGAAGCACCGAGAAAAAGGATACCTTTCGGGTTCAAATCGGCCAAGGGACGGCAGCCATAATAGCTTAGGTTTCAGGTGGTAACAGAACAGCATATAATCTTTTCACTGTTTCGAATAGCCAACTTGTTGGCGTCTAGTAGTGAGCTGGCGAGCGTCCCCATAGGCGAAGCCGTCTATAAGGCACGCTGTGCCGTCCTGTTGTTAAGTCTTCTTCTGGTAATAGATGCCTGGGTTACAACGAACCATGTCAAATTCTTCCGTCAAACCGGCAATTGACTCAGAAGCACCGAGAAAAAGGATACCTTTCGGGTTTAAAGCGGCAGCAAATTGCCGCAAAATTTTTGCCTTTGCCTCAGGGGCAAAATAGATGAGTACGTTGCGGCAGAAAATAATGTCAAATTTGCCTAATAAGGTATAACTTTCGAGCAAATTATGTGCTCTGAAGTTCACAAACCGTTTTACATTATCTTTGATAACCATAGTTCCGGCATCAGTCGCAGTAAAAAAATTACGTTTTCGCTCTTCTGATAAGCCTCGCCCTAAAGCTAAGTTATCATACTCAGCATTTTTACATCGCTCCAACATTGAGGGAGAGAGATCGGTTGCCAAAATTGACGCGCTGCCAGGCAGGGTCCCTGGTTTTTTCTGTTGATACTCAAGAATCGTCATCGCCAAAGAATAAGGTTCCTGGCCTGATGAACAAGCGGCAGACCAAATTTTCAGTGGTCGCCCAAGGCGTGAGTACTCAGGCAATAAAGTGTTAGAGAGTAACTCGAAAGGATATCTGTCCCTGAACCATAAGGTTTCATTCGTTGTCATCGCATCGATAACAGAAGCCCTAAGTTGGCGCTCGCTCGGCTTCATCGAATGTTTAACAACTTCGGATAGTGAGGGAAGATTATACTTCCCCATCAAAGGTGCTAAGCGACTTCGTACTAAATACTGCTTATTATCGCCCAGCACAATTCCACTGTGTTGTTCCAGAAATAGTCTAAATTGTGTGTACTCATTTTCAGCAAGTGATTTATTCGGCACCTTGATATCCTAATATCAATAAAACAGGCTATAAGAGTGTTACATTTACTAGTATAGAGCGCAGCGTTATACATGAGCCAGATAAAAGAAACAAGCTTAATATCAAGTCACTGCACTCCATAAAGAGTCATTATAGACTCAAATGCTTGTTCACTGCTGCAGCAAGTTCATCTGGGTTAAATTTTGCAATAAAATCATTAGCTCCAACTTTCTGAACCATAGCCTGATTAAATACGCCGCTCAATGATGTGTGCAATACCACTTTAATATCTTTTAACTTAGGGTTATCCCTTATCTCTGCAGTTAAAGTGTAGCCGTCCATTTCAGGCATCTCAATATCTGAAATGATCAATGGGATTTCAGTCGCTACATTATCCATCTCTGCAGCAATTTTGTTGAGCTTTTCGAGCGCATCCCGACCATCGATAGCCGTATCAATTTGTAAGCCCAGTGACGAGAGAGCCCTGATGATCTGCTTACGAGCAACGGCCGAGTCATCAATAACCATAATATGGAAATGCTCTTCCCGGTCTATGGTTATGGCTTCATCGGTCTCTTGACTAATTTCTGTTTTAACCGGAGAAATCTCATCGAGAATTTTTTCAACATCGAGGATTTCGACTAACTCTCCCTCAATTTCTGTTACCGCCGTCAGATAAGAATACCTGCCGGCCCCCTGTGGAGGAGGCAAAATAGCCTCCCAATTCATGTTGATGATCCGCTCCACAGAGCTAACCAAAAATCCCTGCACACTACGGTTATATTCCGCGATAATGATGAAACAACCTTCGGTATTTTCGATAGGACGACCACCCGTTGCTGCACTCAAGTCTATGACTGAGATGGTATTACCACGAATATGAGCCACACCTCTCACAGTGTTATTTAATTTAGGCAAGCTGGTAAGAGGCGGGCATTGCAATACCTCTTTGACTTTAAATACGTTGATACCGAACCTTTGACGACCGTTTAGCTTAAATAGTAAAAGCTCTAAACGGTTTTGCCCGACTAACTGCGTGCGTTTATTCACTGACTCAAGAATGTTTGACATAGTACTCTTGCCTTGTCGACTTTTGGATGCTCACCCATTACCCACTATCTAATGAGTATAGGCATACTAATTGCTTTATAAAATACATCTCACAACCTGACCATATAATTGTCAAGTTTCTGACACCTTCTCTCACAAGATGAGAAGTACAAAGTTCCGGTCACTAAGAAAGTATAGGTGTAATCTAGCTAATCAAGCTAGTCTATTCATTATGAAAGTAAAATATGTGGTCTATTTAATCATTTTATTCCAATCAACACATGCTTTTAGCTCACAAGAAGCAAGTGTTCCTTCTCTATCGACCATTTCGAACTTAGCTATAGCCGTTATCGAAGAAAAAATTACCGTTGCGGAGCATGCCAAAGTCAAAATTACGCCCCAAAGTCTGGACTCCAGGTTGAAGCCACCTTTGTGCCTGCCACCCGTTAAAGCAGAATTAGCGACCAATAGGGCTATCAAACGGAATAATACGGTAAAAATAAGCTGTAATAGCCCACAACTTCAGTACCCTTGGCAAATATTTCTGTCCGTGAGGGTCGATGTGCTCTATCCGGTTGTCGTTTCGGTAGAAACTTTGGGACCAGATGACTTGATATCCAGTGGTGATGTTGCTATTCAATATGTAGAGCAAACCAGTTTGCGGGGACAACAGTTTGATAAAATAGACGATGTACTCGGAACACGGGTAAAAAGAAGAATTCCTCCCAACCAGCCTATCTTCGTCAATAATCTCTGCTTTGTATGTAAAGGAGATACGGTCTCAATTTATGCCCGTTCAAAAAATTTCGAAATAAAAACAGTGGGAGAAGCACTGCGTGATGGCAATTTAGGTGATAGAATTCGTATTAAGAACAGTTATTCCAATAAAAGTCTAGATGCGAGAGTCACAGGTGTAGGCGAAGTTGAAGTGAGGATGTGATCTCAACTTAAGCAACATCAAGATTAGAAAAAAAATAACTAAAGCTCTGCTGAGCACTGCCGATATACGTGTATGTTCTTCCATTTTTTGATTGCTGGAGCCTAAGATGGCTATTGATATTAAACAAGTAAATACCTCTGCACACACTAATGTGGGTAAAGCTAAAGCTAACGCCGATGTTGCCAAAAGTGGTAGCCAGGCGAGTCAGGGAGCTGCTACGGCTTCAACGAGCGCGCCACCAAAGAGTGATTCAGTATCTATCACCTCTCAGGCACAGCAACTACAAAGTACTCAGGCAAAGTTGGCCAATATTCCGGAAGTTGACCAGGGTAAAGTTCAAGAGATAAAGCTCGCCATTGCGGAAGGACGTTATAAAATCGATCCAGAAAAACTCGCAACCAATATCGCTCAGTTCGAAAATGAACTAAAGGATCTCAATTAATACAGCTATGAGTCAGATAACTAACATCATCGAGCTACAGTATAAGCTGCTTGAAGAGCTGAAAGTAACGATAACACAAGAGAAAAGTGCATTAGTCGAACAGAGTGCAGAACTTTTACTCTCATTGGCCACAACCAAAGCCAAGTTACTCGACGACCTGAAAATGAACGATGAGTTGTTAGCCTCACACTCAGAACTATCTTTGCTAACCAGTGATAGCGTATTGTCAGAAAAAGTAAATTCTGCCAAGAAACTGCTTGCCGAATGCCAACAACTGAACATTGAAAATACCAGTTTAATCGAACTGAACATTGCTAGCGTCAAGCGTTTTTCACAAGCACTTCAAGTCAGCAGAAATGCCTCCAGCCTCACCTATAACGGTAAGGGTAAGACCTCGACCATATCGACATTGGGCAATAACCTAAAAGCGTAATAACTTAAAGCAGCGGCGTGCTAAATATAATGCTAAGAAAGCTCCGAGTCGCGAGCCAAAAGCAAAGACCCGCCCCCTTAAATCCTGGTTCCTAGTTCCTAGTTCCTAACTCGAAACTCATCTCGAAGCCAAAGTAAGTACTTTGCTCGTCACCCCTGAGAAGACTGGAGCATAGAGCATAGAGCCTTTAGCTTTGTTCTTTTATTTTGTTCTTTTATGAGTGGCAAGATAATTAAGAGTCACTGTTCGGTGATACTCCAAACATCACTCGACACTTCCACTGACCCACAGGGATATGGAAAATGTCTTTAAAGCGTATGGAACCTGGAGGTCAGCTACCCGCTCAAAGCGTTGCGGGTATGACGGAGGTAAGAAGCTAGTAACTTATAGCCCGTAGCCCGTAGCTCATGGCTATTTCAAAAATAGGTGATCTCTTTTATCTTTTGCGGCCTGTTTTGTTGTTGATAAAGCGCCCATACCTGAGCGAAATCTAGCTCGAGTTCTGTCACATAGTGATCACCGGCTGGATAGCTTTTTACCACTTTTGCACCACGTATGACTCCGGTAACCGATGCTTGAATACTATCATCGGTTAACATCCAATCATCGACCTTACTCGAAGCTGAGAGCTGTTGGCCATATACCTGCTCGGCTAACTCCCTGTAGGCGGCAATCTTTGACGCTTGCATCGCCATTAATACTTTCTGTGACTGAGCCTCTGCGGGTTGAGTATCCAAGGGGGCATAACCTATTGCAGTCAGCTTAGGAAAACTCTCCGGCTCCTGTGTTTCCCACTCGATATACCTGTCTTTAGATGAACAGCCAGTAATTAACACTACAATCAACATCAGCCAAATTTTCATTTTGTGTCACCTTTCACTTGAAGCTCTTGCATACCAATACCGCTATCTCGATATAACAGCCCCTCTTGAGAGACCACTTTTTCAGAATACTTCAGATAACCGGGAAGATCATTGACGGAAAAACTCCCCTGAGATGCGGATACGACACGATGATTGGTTACATTGACAATCCTTGAGTTAACTACGACTCCCAAAGTATTAAGGCTCATGGTTGACACAAGAACGTGCTCGACGGCGATCCCCGAAGGCAGTTGCTTCCAATCTCGGGTTAGTAAAAAATCCCCTTCTGGAGTAACCCTCATATTATCACCGACATTGATATCGACCAGGCTAAATTGATTATCATGCAGTGCAGAGATAAAGCCTTGCTGGAGCTGAAGACCTATAGCATTTGTCCGCTTAAGATCTTCCAATAACACTGGTGTAGCGACAAGGAGTGGCTGATTTGATCTCAGTTCATCATTTTGTCTTACCAACTCATTCACTATCTGTTGAGACATATGATTAATTGCCGAACTCTGCGGCAACTGATTGCCGTCTGAGAGCTGGCTATTAGAGAGTCCATCTTCACCATTTGTACTAGCGCAGGCACTTAAGATAAACGTAGTTAGTAGTACTATTGCTTTGTGCATCATATTCCCATTTCCCCTATTCATCGCTAATTGGTATATAGCGAGAACAGGCGCCCTATTCAATACATTCGGTACCAGGCCAAATCTCTATACAGCTAAACTCTATATAGCAAAAAAACGATTACGACTAAAAATAAAGCAACTATCAAGCCATAAAGACATTTATGAGAATGAATCATTGAATTGAATTTTCGTATTATGAGCTTATCGGCATTTTAAAGTAGAACTTTATCCGAATCATTCAAATCACCTTAGTTTCCATATAGTACAAGCAAAACTCGTGAACCGATATATTTGTTCGCCCTTCTCTGGCATATTTATTGCTTCATTACACCTGATGGGTAATTGAGTATATCTAGTGTCAGAATTGCGACATCAAAGGACAATCAGGGCTATTGCCAAACGCCATTACAACATTTTTCATTCGGTCTGAATTTTACCGAACATCATAGAAAGTGGAACGTTACATGAAATATCTCGCAGCTTTATTTTTGTTTTCAATATTTTTATACCCCAATATTTCGAGTGCTGCTTGGGTTGTAGTTAAGGGCGAAGCGAATATAGTTAACGGTAATGTCCCCAAAGCCCGGGAGGATGCCATTCATCAGGCCCTCACCTATGCCACCCTTAACAGTGGTGCCAAGTTTACCAGCACTAAACAGGTCAAGAATGGCCAGCTTGTCGAAGATAGCTTTTCAATTCAAAATCAATCGCAAGCGGCCAAGGTCGAGTTAGTTAACGAACTGATAGAAAATGATAAGCTCACCGTCATGATCAGAGTCGATGTTGTCAGTTCTGACAGCAATGAGATGCAGTGTGACAGTCAGTCACTTAAAGCGGCAATATTAGTCCCGCAGTCACAAATTAAAGACAGAGCGCAGCTACGCTACGGTAATATCGGATTTTTTGAAAAAGCGCTATCTCAACGAATAGGAGATACAATAACTCAGAGCTCTCAAACCAGTTTTCCCCACATTCATGCCAATGAACGCTTGGACATAGAACAGGCATTAATCGATATTCGCGGATACCGTCTGCCCAGCTGGCTGAGTGAAATAACCGACAGCCAATATGTGTTACTGCCGGAAATCATCGATATCTCGACCGATCCTGCCGAGAGTCATATGCTTGGCCTGTGGAGCAGCGATCCGAACCGTCAATTTCAAATTCGTTTGGCACTCTATCATGGGATCAGTGGCGAGAAGATCTGGGGTGAAAGTTACAATGCATCCGCTCCGTGGGAGTTCGACCGTCAGGAAACCGTTCCCTCTAATCATCAAAGATTCTGGAAGTCGACCTACGGAAAAACCATCGACAAGGTTTTAGCTCAGGCCATTGAAGATATCGACACCAGTTTAAGCTGTCGGCCTATTCTGGGACAAGTCGTCGCCAAACAACATGACAGGCTAATAATTAACCTGGGCCGACGCCACGGAATACATGTGGGTGATTCATTCCAACTTATCCTGCAACAAAACTTTCCTGACCGATTTGATAAGATGAGAGCCGTTGCCGGAAAGAGCCGTGCAACGGTGAAAATAGATCAGGTCACCGAAGATACCGCCACCGCCGTATTAATCGGCCAAAAAGCATCCTTCAATGTGCAAATAAATGATATTGCGATAAAGATGTGATCATAAGTCTTTCGTGGGTGCTATCACATTGACTATAAGTAGCAAGTAAAGCTAGTTAGCGAAAGTAGCAAGTGTATGCACTCGTGGTGAGATGTTTCCCTCTTAGTTTTGAATAATAAACAAGCAACTAAATTTAAAGCCTTTTCATCCCTCTTTTCATCTGGAATAAAACCAGTATAATCACTGACGTCTCCCTATAGCTCAACAGGATAGAGCAGTCGCCTCCTAAGCGATCGATCGGGGTTCGAGTCCCTGTGGGGAGACCATAAGTGCCATGCGCTTATCCACGCTTTCATTAATTACCACTCTCCAACCCGCTCGCTACCTTCACTTTAATAGTGTCTAGTCAGTTTCTCCGAAGCCAAAACTTACTTGTCGTTTATTACTTGCAGCAGGCTTATGTGCTGATTCATCTGTGACACGGTGAATAGAAACCAAAGGTTTCTGTGCTTATGAACGAGAGGCATGGATGCCGAACTGGCTTTTAGGTATGGATACCTTTGTGGGTATATCCCTATAGCCTCGGCCGTGACATCTGATGTGAATGGATTCACAAATGCCGCGGTGACATGGATGTCATAGAGCGGCCTCGTCACGGACGGTCACAGCCGCATCTACACCGATAATTCAAAAGAAGATCATCTCTTCGATTTAGCTTTAAGGGCAGAAAAAACGGGACAGCCAAACCTTTTCAACTTTGAACGTGGCACGCTCACAGACTTATTTGACGAATAAATATGTATATCTTAAATATTATTGAACAATGTCGGTACCGTTCTCGGTGATAAATGATGATAATCAATATGGTAGTCCAAGTTACTTTGGCCATTTTTGTTCGTCAGTGCGTATACATCCAGTAATGTCATGTTTAGGGAGAGACAAGTATTTGCAAGCGAAAGGTTATAGTATGCAATGACATCTTTGAAGGTTTGCTGTTCACTCTCCGATAATAGCTCAATGCTTTGAGGGTATGGGGCTGGTACGCCGTAGAGAATAATCTCAATTTTAAAAGAGTCCGCAATATTTTTTAGTGCGTTGACATACTTCGGCACCATATCATCTATAACGTCCTTATAATCACTATTTGACTTTACGCTATAGGGGTAAATACCTTCGTCCGTTCGGCAATCGATCTCTCCAAATGCAATGACCACCTTGGAGCCTGGGGCAAGGTCTCGTAGTAATGAGACTAGGCTCACTTGGTACTTGTTTTCCTCCTCGGCGACAAAGTGGATGACCTTAGCGCCCATGATGAACAGAGAGTTTATCTCATAGTCTAGCTCTTTATATTTTATCGATGTACGGTTAGGCGCAAATCCATGACTTTCTGAGATGAAGTACATTTTTTCGGCGTCGTTGCCAAGGTTGTAACAATCTTTATATTCACCACTCTCATATATCGCTATTAAATTTTTAATGTAAGTATGAAATACAGTGATGTTTTTCAAAAATGTAGTCGGATTTTGAAATTGATAAACAACTTCACTCAGTTGTATTGCTTGCTTGGCTTCCTCTAGATGGTCAAATAAAAAATAGATGATCACCTTGCCGATGAGCAAAGCGCAGAGTTGTTGTTCTGAAAGCTGTTGGCTCTGTATACCAAGGTCGGCCACTTCAAGCGCATCTTGGTAGCGATGTTGGCTGAGGTGTAAGCTAAACAGTTGCCAATAGACATCTACTTGTGTTCTGCCACTCTTGTATTTATTCTCTACCTGAAGTGCCGTAAGGAATGTTTTAGCAGCATGGTCAAACTGGCCTCGATCAAAGTAAATCACACCTAGATGAAGATAGTAATCTGAATTGGTGGCGTCTTGCAGGATCGCTTTCTTGCAATAGCTTTCCGCTGATAAGTAGTCGCGCCTGCGGTGTAAGCAAATTGAGAGATTGTAGTTAGGCGCTGGCAGAAGTGGATCGAGATTAAGCGCTTTTTCAAAGTAGCGACTCGCTTCAATGAATTTTTCTTGGTCCAGATAAACATTGCCCAAGTTACTATGGAATGATGGCTGTTGGCTGTTAATCGCAATGGCTTTTTTAAATTCAACTATAGCCGTGTCAAATTCTCCAAGTGCATAGTAATTTAAAGCCATTAAGTGGATCGCATCTGCAAGCCTTGGTTTTTTATCAAGAATTTTTGTACACAGGGAGAGTGACTCAGCATACTCTGTTTGACGAAATAATGCCTCGGCTTTACCTATATTACTCTTTATACTCATTTTGAGCTTCCCCAAGAAAGTTCTATTTTGTTCAAGCTAACATATTAGAAAGCCGCCTAAGAATCAATGTCATAGCATGAGAAAAGAATGGACAGCCATACCTTTGTGGCGAAGATGAGCTGACAGGCCAAAGTTTCTAGCATAGGCGTGGTTGGATTGTCGATAAAGGTCAAAGCACTTTCGTCCGTTTATTGTATCGATACCTGCGCCTATGCAGTAATAAACAATCTCTATCATTTATTCCTTGAAATTGACACGGATAAAGTCAAGCCATTAAATCATAGTGAGATCGTTAGCCATCGTTGTAAGGCTCAAGGACCATGCTATGGCGACTAAATACATGAATGGGGGAAGTTAATTCAAGGTTAACGTTTTCTGCAAGGTGGTCTACTTGCCAAATGGCACGAGCACTTTTCCAGCATCTCTTGGTTTATGAGGTGCCTCAATGAAGATATAGCGCGTAAAAGGCTAATCGAGAAGATGAGTATAAGTTTTTTTGAGAAGGACGCTTTAAGTCACAAGCTCTACTCTATGAGCAAGCTCTGTTGGCGCACATGATTTTTGTTGATTTAAACCCTATCAGAGCAGGTATTGCAGATTCACTGCAAACCTCAGGCTTCAGTTAGATTCGAGCACGTTTAGCCGAATTAACACCTGTTGAAACATGCCCTTCTTTCGCAGATACAAGCCTTGTAACTTCAACTGAGGAACTATTCCTTCACCTCGCTCAATTTAATGGTTCAACTCACTTTGTGACTCAATCTGGGATCCCATTTCATTTTTGCGATTATCTCCTGGATAGCCTCAACCAAAGTGTTTCGTCGAAAATTATAGTCGTATTAGCGGTCATTGGGTTGCTATGTGTGAGTTCAAAAGGCAGCATCAAAGCGGCAAATAGTGTAAGGATAAAGCATATAGTAACGCCCTTCATCCACCGCAAGCTTAGTCCCGAGAAAACCATTATGGTTAGATTTGCAGGACACTTTAATAAGGTATGATCATCTCATTATTGAGGTGAATATGGTAACGAATACAACCAAGCAGCTCAGCCCGATTGTCTATCCAGTACTTCCCAACATTTAATGGCTATAGAGACTGGCAGTAATATTGATCTTTTTCGTTCTGTTTTCTCTCTTATTCAAGAAAATCCTCCTCACTCTATTTCTTTTGTTGTACTCACGCCTTTATAATACTGCAGCATATTTTAAGTTAGATATACAACGAGGTCCTGTGTCACACACCTATATTCCGCTCGAGCAATACAAACGTAAATGGATCTTTAACCATAAAGATCTGCCTGTGACCGAAGAAGATAAGGCGCAGATAAAGCCACTGGATCAGAAGGGTTCGATGGAAATATGGAAGAAGTGGATAAGCAATCGCAGCAATCTCTCTGAACAGTTTTCTAAAGGGGACTGGGCGGCTAAAGGTGACGTGTGGAGCGAACCGGATGATTGGCAGAGTGCCTGGGACAGCGAAGATCCTGCGCTTCCTGAGATGTTTGCCGAGTTCTTTGACTGGAAAGACGATGTAACTGTCTATTTTTGTTATGAGAAATATCAGGTGATCGAGACTCGATGGGATGTATTCGTTCGAAACTGGAAGTGTTTCCTCTTCTTTGATGACGGCCCACTGCTTATCTCACCAAAGCAGAAGCAAGCCGCTTTCATTCATCAAAATGGTCAGTACCAATTAGGCCAACGAGGCTAGCTCGTAGCTCGTAGCTCGTAGCTCGTAGCTCGTAGCTCGTAGCTCGTAGCTCGTAGCTCGTAGCTCGTAGCTCGTAGCTCGTAGCTCGTAGCTCGTAGCTCGTAGCTCGTCAGCATACTATCAAGAATAAAAATAAAAGAGGTTTTATGAAGTCCCTCACAAGCTTAGTATCCACCGGCTTATTGCTTGCAGGCGGTCTGTTACTTAGCGGCTCAGCCAGTGCCAAAGAGATATCGAGTGTTGACGTAGCCGAACATATTGCGATCGAGTCGACGCAGCTTCAGCTCAATGGTGCAGGCGTTCGCAGTAAGTTCTTTATCGACCTCTATGTCGGTAGCCTGTATCTGCCCTCAACCACTGATGATATCACCACAATTCTCGACGCTCCGACTTCGGCGGTTCGGTTAAACATCACCTCAGGTATGATCACCAGCGATAAGATGCGTGATGCAATCAATGATGGTTTCGAGGATGCGACCGATGGCAGCACGGCCGAAATTCAGACTGAAATAGACGCCTTCATGGCACTGTTCAGCGATGAGATTAAAGAGGGTGATCAATTTACACTCGCGACCGATAAAGCCTTAGGTGTAACCGCATATAAGAATGGTGAAGCACAGGCCACTATCGAAGGTGAAGCGTTCAGGCAGGCGCTATTACAAATCTGGCTCGGAGACAGTCCGGCTCAGGGCAGTCTAAAAAAAGCCATGCTTGGTAGATAGCTTAAGTTCATTTAGACTTTTACCGCTTAAAGCCTCAGATTAAACTATGATTTTAAACTAGTTTAACAACAAGCCAAGCCTGTGAAGAATCAAAAAAGGTATTAGTGATACTAATACCTTTATCTTTTCATTCTTGCCTGACATTTATTTAGAACTTATATTCGACCGCCAGCGCAAACGCACTTTGATTTTCTATCTCCTCAGCACGCTCTCCATTTTCGATTGGCGCCTCACTGAGCTCCAACTCTCCATTGAAGTAGTAACCCGCATAGGCATTGAAGGATAATGAACCATTAAGCTTCCAGCCTACCCGAAGAAAGCTTACCCACTCATCGATTTCAACGGTAACATCATCATCTTCAACCAAGAATCGTTGCGTACGCTTCGAACTGCCCAAGCCAAAGTCGATACTTGGATTCAATCGATAACTCAGCTCTAAACCAGCAGGACCTGTAAAACCAGCGGAAAATGGATTGCCTAACCGCCACGATTCATTTATCCGCCAATTAACTGCAAGGTATGGCACGGTTCTGACCTCAGAAATATCATTCAGATAAGCCACACCTACTCCCAATAAGTTACCATTATCAAATCGGTACATCGCGGATGCGACCACACCATAACTGGCTGCATCACTGACAGGCGCCGTATCGGCAGAGGCATATTGTAACTTTGGTGCCAACAGAAACATCCAATGTTTATCAGGACGGTAACTCACAGAGAGCCCGGCACTGTATCGTTGAACCTGTTGCCAGCTGCTGAGGTTACCATCGAATAGTGTAGAACCTCTGTTCCCCCAGTCGTAGTCAAGATCTGCGTAACCTAAGTTAACACCTAATGACCATTGGCGGTTCACAGAATACTTAGCTTTGGCATCGAATAGCCATGACTCCCTTTGAAGTGACTGCGGTCCACCACCAACATCGGCTTCGGCAGTACCGATCCTTGATGCGCTAATACTGAAAGGATAATGACCTTTTGGTCTATCAGCGAAAGCTTGAAACGAGTAGAGCAGAGATAAAAGAAGAGTAAGTAGTAATGAAGGCGCGCGTAAATCAAACCTGTTTCCCATGCTTACTCCTTAAGCTTTATTGTTTTATGCCCATCGTTCTAACGACCGATGGCAGAGTAACTTCTTTGAGCTCAAGAGATATCAAGTTTTAGACTAGCCTGAAAAATCACGACCAGTCTTTCTATCTTCCTCGATTAAAAGTTAGCAACCCTATAAGCCCTTAAAAACATTGCCACACACTCTTGAGTGTAACCAGACCGTCCTTCAATTAAATCGTCAATAGGAAGTCCCAGCTCCAGCTTCATTCGCATCTCACCAAACATCATCAAACAGAGTCGGACCGCACAATCACGAGGCTTGTCGAAACGGTATACCCCTTGTTTACCCACCTCTTCCAGATAACCAGATAACATATCGAGCAGATGCTGTGGACCGGCATCGAAAAACAGCGCAGAAATTTCAGGATGTGTTTCGGCTTGTGCAACACAAGCAGTAAACACGGTTATCGCCTCAGGACTCACAATCATAGTGCCGAAGTATTCACCAAAATTAGTCAGCGTCTTTTCCGGTTCACTGGCATCGCCAAACAGCTCATCGGTGAGTTGGCTGACAACACATTTAGACTTAATTGAGGCAATGAAAAGATCATCTTTACATCCAAAGTGCGAATACACGGTTTGTTTCGAGACGCCGGCCTTTCGGGCTACCTCATCCATACTTGTGTTAGGAAAACCATGCCCGCAAAAGAGCTCTATCGCAGCTTCGAGGATCTGCGCCCTTTTTTGTTCACTACGACTCAAGTTTAAACAGGAGAGTTCGGCGCTCATTATTCACCCTTTGGTAACACAACACTTATAACTTAGACACATTTAATCACAAAGTAGACTAGACAGTCTAGTTTTTCCAAAATAGACTAGACAGTCTAGTTTAACGATTTTGTTACTTATGATTAACCAGGGAATGCGTATCAGGATGAGTATTTTCAGAGCCAACGCCAGTAAAAAGGTATTAACAAGTCTCTTGCTTGTTAGCTTTCTCTGCGCATGCGAAGCAGAAGTGACTGCTCATGCAACACAGCCGGAGTTGCAAGCAGTAACGACCATGACGTTAACCCCTTCAACTTCCTATCTGCATACCCAGGAGTTCACGGGTACGATTAGAGCAGGTAACACCACCGGGATTGGGTTCGAGCTTTCAGGAAAAATCAGACAACTTGCCGTCGATAGCGGCGATCAGGTAAAAGAGGGGCAGTTGTTAGCCCGACTGGATACCCGCTTATTGGAGGCTGAGAAGCAGGAGCTGGATGCAAGTTTGTCACAAAATAGTGCCGATCTTAAGTTGGCCACCAACACACTGAATCGGAGTCTGAAATTAAAGCAGCAAGGTTACACATCAGAGCAGCAACTCGATGAACTCAAGGGGCAGCTGGCCAGTTTGCTTGCGGCCCAAAAAAGACTCAAGGCATCCATTCATGCCAATACACTGAGAATCGAAAAATCTTCACTGCTTGCGCCATTTAGCGGTGTGATAAGCAAAAGGAATAACAACTTAGGTGAAGTGATCGCACTGGGTACTCCGGTATTCACCCTCATCCAAAATAACAATCCACAAGCATTTGTCGGTGTCCCGATTAAAGTCGCTCAAAGCCTGAAGGCTACGCAAGATATCTCGCTCAGGGTTGCAGATACCCACTACACAGCACAAATTGCCGGGATTGGCGCCGAAGTCAACCCTATTACACGCACAGTGCCATTAAGGCTAATGTTACCTCAAGATGCGACAGTCATTAATGGCGAGCTGACCTACCTGGCCTATGAAAATGAGATTGAACAAGCAGGTTATTGGGTACCAATCTCATCGCTGACCGATGGGATCAGGGGGCTGTGGAACCTATATGTCATCACTGCCACTGAAGCGGCGGAAGAGTCGGAGACTCTTAGTATTGAACGCAGAGATGTTGAAATTGTCTATACAAAAAATGATCTGGCATACATTCGAGGGGCGGTGAACAGTGGTGATGAGTTTATCAGTCAGGGACTGCATAAACTCGTCGTGGGGCAAAAAGTTAAGCGCAATACTACTGTGGCATCGAGGTAGACAATGATAAAGGCATTTGTAGAGAACGGACGTCTTGCAAGCTTAGTAATCGCACTACTCATTGTCGCCGGTTTTGGTGCAATTTCCAGCCTGCCGAGAATGGAAGATCCGGATATTACCAATCGCTTCTCATCGGTGATCACTCACTATCCGGGCGCGTCGGCCGAACGCGTTGAAGCCCTGGTGACCGAGGTATTGGAAAACCAACTCAGACGCCTCGAAGAGCTCAAGCTGGTGCAATCTACCTCACGCCCCGGAATATCAGTGATACAACTCGAGTTAAAAGACAGTGTCATAGATACCGATCCCGTTTGGTCAAGAGCGAGAGATCTCGTTGCCGACTCAAAACCTTTGCTACCACAACAGGCTCAAAATGCCATATTGGACGACCAGATCGGTTATGCCAGCACTGCAATCCTGGGGCTTGTATGGAAAGGTGGCGGTGAAGCTCGTACCGATATGCTCAACCGCTACGCTAAAGAGCTGCAGAGCAGGTTAAGACTGCTTAGCGGCACTAATTTCGTCAAGCTCTATGGCGCTCCAACCGAAGAAATCTTAGTCCAGTTAGATGGGGACAAAGTTAACCGCCTGAGGCTATCACCGGCCGCAGTTGCCCAAATTCTCGGCAATGCCGACACTAAAGTCTCTGCGGGCGAGATCAATAACAATAACTTCAGAGCACTCATTGAAGTCTCCGGCGAATTAGACTCGGTATCCCGGGTGCGTCAAGTCCCGCTAAAAATAGATGAGCAGGGACAGATCATCCGCTTAGGGGATATCGCCACAATCTCAAGGCAAGCCAAATCTCCGGCAAGCTCCATAGCGCTAATCGAACAAGAGCAAGGGGTGATGGTCGCGGCCCGCATGCTCAACAATACCAGGGTCGACCTCTGGTTAGCCAAGGTCAGAAATGAAGTTGAGGCACTACAAGCCAGTATTCCCGCAAACATCGAAATTCAATGGCTGTTCGATCAAGAAAGTTATACAAGCGAGCGTCTGAGTGATCTGGTTGGAAGCCTTCTCTTAGGTTTTATCATAATATTAATCGTCTTGATGCTGACCCTTGGGCTACGTAATGCGGTCATCGTCTCCCTTTCTCTGCCGCTCACGGCACTCTTCACCCTTGCCTGCATGAAATATATCGGTCTGCCCATTCATCAAATGTCGGTCACGGGTCTGGTGGTAGCGCTCGGTATCATGGTCGATAATGCGATTGTTATCGTCGATGCCATTTCACAGCGCAGACAACAGGGGATGACAAGGCTAGATGCGGTAAGTAAGACGCTGCATCACCTGTGGTTACCCTTAGCAGGCTCCACCATCACCACCATGCTCGCCTTCGCACCTATCGTATTGATGCCGGGGGCAGCAGGTGAGTTCGTCGGTGGCATAGCTATCTCAGTGATGTTCGCCTTAGTGGGGTCATATCTTATTTCACACACCTTAATTGCCGGTCTTGCCGGGCGCTTTGGTGTCGAAGGTGAACAGCAAAAATGGTATCAGGCGGGTATTCAACTCCCCTTGGTCAGCAAGCTATTTAAATTCAGCTTAAGAACCGCATTGAAACGTCCGCTGTTATCCGGTCTCTTTATCGGTATCTTCCCCATCTTAGGGTTTATCGCTGCGGGTCAGATGACAGAGCAGTTCTTTCCGCCATCTGATCGAGATATGTTCCAGATTGAAGTTTACCTCTCTCCCCATGCGAGTATAGAGAGCACCCGAAGTCGCGTAGAAGAGATAGATAAACAACTACGTACAACGCCAGGTGTAGACCGTATAGATTGGGTCGTAGGTGGTAATACCCCCTCTTTTTATTACAACCTGTTACAGCGACAGCAAGGAGCCGGTAACTATGCCCAGGCCATGGTTAAGGTTACCGACTTCGATACTGCAAACCGTTTAATTCCACAGCTTCAGAAAAGTCTGGATCTCGATTTCCCCGAGGCACAGATATTGGTGAGGAAGTTAGAACAGGGTCCCCCTTTCAACGCCCCCGTAGAGTTAAGAGTATTTGGCCCGAATTTAGACCAACTCAGACTCATCGGAGATGAAGTCAGACGCATATTATCCAATACCGCTGACGTTATTCATACGCGAGCCACCTTAAGTGCCGGCGCGCCTAAGGTGTGGTTTCAAATAAATGAAGATGCCAGCTTAATGAGTGGACTCAATTTGACTGAGATAGCCAATCAGATCCAGATGGCCACCACAGGCATTAAAGGGGGAAGTATACTGGAGCAGACAGAATCTCTGTCAGTCAGGGTTCGACTACATGACACCACACGGGAGCAGCAAACTAAACTGTCGGAAATCAATCTCGTCTCGCCTTCGGGCTCTGAGATCCCCCTTTCAGCCCTGTCCACCAACCGAATCGAAGTCAGCCGCGGCGCAATCCCCCGCAGAGATGGTCACAGAGTCAATACCATAGAAGCGTACTTAGTCAGCGGAGTCCTGCCACAACAGGTGCTCGACGATGCCAAAGTTAACATAGATAAACTGGTGCTTCCTGCCGGCTATCATATTGAGGTGGGTGGCGAGAGTGCGAAACGAAATGAAGCCGTGGGCAACCTGCTTTCAAATGTCGTATTAGTCGTGACCTTACTGCTGGCAACCGTAGTGCTCTCCTTTAACTCTTTTAGGTTAACGGCCATCATTCTCTTCAGTGCCTTGCAATCGGCAGGCCTTGGGCTGCTGGCGGTATATACCTTTGGCTATCCATTTGGTTTCACCGTGATCATCGGCCTGCTCGGACTTATGGGTCTGGCCATCAATGCGGCGATCGTTATTCTGGCTGAACTCGAAGAGCTGCCCGATGCGAGATCAGGCAAGATAGAATCGATTGTCAGCGTCGTCTCCGGCTGTGGCAGACATATAGGTTCCACGACCATTACCACGATTGGTGGTTTTCTACCCCTTATCATTGCCGGTGGCGGTTTTTGGCCGCCCTTTGCCATCGCTATTGCGGGCGGGACACTACTGACGACATTGCTCTCGCTGGTTTGGGTGCCGACTATGTATCAACTCATTATGAAACCGGCAAAGAAACAGCAGTTAACACCTTCTCAGTTGGGCAAAGAAGCTAAGATAGAGGTCTAACTTTACACCTGTGATGAAGCTCGATCGGGGGCTTCATCACTCACATTCTTGTATTCATGATTCTGTGCATATAGCTCTGTGCATATGTTCTGTGCAGATAGTATTGTATCTCATAGTGCTGTACGTACGTTCCAGTTACCTTATCCCCCTCTAAACTCTTCTCACATACTTGCAAAAAATCTTATGAAAAAAGTGTATTTTGCCCTAATTAATGTCGCTTTTAGACCTATATCAAATCATTGATAGTTAATGTGATTTACATTATCGCTTAACATAATAAAAAGCGGACCAAAAAAATGAATTATAAAAACTGGCCAATTTCACAACAGATAGGCACATTAGCCCTGATATTAACCGTACTCGTATTCGGAATAACGGGGAGTATCTCTTACTTTACCGCAGCCGATGTTCTCGAAGAGAAAGCCGTAACCGCCATGCAGGCACAGATGCATGGAACATCCGATCTGATTGAGGTGCAATACGGTAGCTTATTGACCCTTGCCCGTCGCAGCGCCGATGTCTTGCGCGCCATGTACCCCGGCCAGTTCAGAAAACCCAACAAAACAGTCAAAGTCTTAGGCAAGATAACACCCGCTCTCGCCCATGAGAAAGAGCAGATCAACGCCTCGAAGAGTAAAGTAGATCGTTTCTCCAATCTGACCGGTGGTACGGCAACCGTATTTGTCCGCGATGGCGACGATTTCCTGCGGATCTCGACATCACTCAAAAAAGCCAATGGCAAACGCGCACTGGGCACTTATCTGGGCAAAAGTCATCCGGGGTACACGGCGTTAATGAGTGGTCAAAACTATGAGGGCTATGCCAAGTTGTTTGGCAAAGACTACATGACAGTATATCGACCAATTACCGATGTTCAGGGAGAAATTATCGGTATCCTCTATATTGGCTTCGATATCACAGAGTCCCTGACTCAACTCCAGCAGGCGATGAATAAACTTAAGATCGAAGAGTCGGGTTATTTCATGATCATGCGAAAGAGTAACCAATCAGTCGTCGCCCACCCCAGCGTCAATTCGGGAGAGAAGATGACTCCTCAGATGCTCGGAGGCCTGACAATTGAACAAGCATTAACCAACAATGGTTCCTGGGAATACATCAACGATAACAACGAGCCTATGTACGCCTATAGCGTCAATATTCCCGGCTGGGATTGGGCATTGGTTGGCTTCGCTAAGGTCAGCGAGCTTAATGAAGAGAGTCTGAAGCTACTCAGCATCAATGTCGCAGTGTCCGCCGTAGGGATTTTCTTAATCACCCTAATGCTATTCCTTGTGCTAATGAAAAGCCTTCGCCCGCTGAAAAAGCTTCAACAGCAGCTGGACCTGCTTGGTAGAGGCGACCTTTCACAAAGCTTCAACAGAGCAAGTAATGACAGCAAGAATGAAGTCGACATGATAACCATCAGTACCTCTCAGATGGCCGATAGTTTAAGACAATTGATAATGGCGCTGCAGCAGTCCGTGAGCACCTTGGAGACCCAAGCTTCTGAAGCCCAGCAAACTGCAAGGCTTAACGGCGAGGAAGCGCAGTCATTGATGGCGCAGACTGACCAGATCGCTACGGCAATCGAAGAGATGTCTACCTCCATTCGTGATGTAGCCAGCCATGCCAGTGAAGGTGCAAACAAGAGCCAGCAGGTTGATACCGCTTCACGTCAAGGCCATAACCAATTGACTCAAGTGGTTAATGGCTTAGCAGAGCTCAGTCACCAACTTAATAACAGTCATGTCAGCGTCGAGAACGTGACCAAAGAGAGTGAAGCTATCAGTCAGGTCACCGAAGTGATCAATGGAATCGCCGAGCAGACAAACCTGCTTGCCCTCAACGCCGCGATCGAAGCCGCACGAGCGGGTGAACAGGGCCGTGGGTTTGCCGTGGTCGCCGATGAGGTCAGAACGCTGGCACAGAGAACGCAAACATCAATTCATGAGATTGGCCTGACCATCACTCAACTCCAGTCCCAGGTCAAGACGACGGCAGAACAGATGGGACAGAGCCATCAATTGGGTATGGCATCGGCCACTCAAGGGGAAGAAGCCGGCATTCAACTGAACCAGATCACCGAGAGTATCGGTGAGTTGGCTATCTCATCGAGCAGTATTGCCAGTGCAACTGAGCAGCAAAGCGCCGTAGCCGATGAGATAACCCGTAATCTGCACCTGATAACAGAGCTGGCACGGGAAGGTGAGCAGAGAGCCGGTGAAAACGTCGATGCTGCCCAGGGCTTGTCAGATCTGGCTATAGAGATAAAGCAGAAGATTAGTGTATTTAAAGCTTAAATAGAAAATTTCTATTGAGAGAGCCTGAGTGCGTGAAGCATCTGGGCTCTCAAGCTTTTAAACTTTCAAACTTCCCCCCTCCTCTCAAGCATGAAAAGCATGGATTCTGAAACGAGTTCGCAATGACAGCTCAAACCTCATATCTCGCACCTCGCACCTCGCACCTCGCACCTCGCACCTCGCACCTCGCACCTCGCACCTCGCACCTCGCACATTGAAGCTAGATCCTGAAACAAGCAACAAGCTTCGCGGCTAAAGCCGCTCCTAGCATTGACGACAACTGGACGACCCAATGAGTAGGACCGGCTTCAGCCGGGAACAGCAAATAATCCCGCACTTCAATACTCCCCGATGCCAATGCTGCTAATATCGACCTATGATTAGCTGACTTTTATCGGAATCACATGCAAGTTGAAAATCTTCCAGGGCTTGGGCCTAAGTCTGCAAAGTGGCTCAATGAGATTAATATTTTCACAAGGGAGGATTTAATCACATCGGCTCCAGTCACGATTATGGTCAGATTGGAGCGTGCAGGTATAACGCCCGGACTAAACATGCTCTACGCGCTTGTGGGGGCGATTGAGGGCATTCACTGGCAAGAGGTCGCACGAACGCGCAAGGCCGAGCTTGTATTGGCGCTCGATGCAGCCCGCGAGCTTGAGAAGCTAGAATGACGTCATGTAGGACCGGCTTCAGCCGGGAATGATGAATGTTCGATGAGATAATCCATAAAGCTATGGTTTTTTAGATGTAACAGGTAATAGCTTCGCGACTAAAGCAGCTTCTACACTATAGAAGTACAAAATAGAGGCACAAAAAAGCCCCGCCAGGTTAATACATTGCGGGGCTATTCAGTAAAAACTAACTCACACTTTCATTAGTTTACTTATCTGCTTCTCTGTCCATGTTTTCAGTATTTTCAAGCCATAACGCATTGATAATACCGAAAGAACAAGCCAGCAAAATACCTAAAATCCAAGCAAAATACCACATGATGTTGGCTCCTAATCAGTAAAGTGATGTCTTGTTATTCTCGATGAAGTTACGAGACAGACGACCAAACATCTTCAAATAAGTGTACACAGTGTAGCTAAGTACAATTGGTACGAAGATGATTGCAGCCCAGGTCATAACAGTCAACGACATTTCACTTGCAGTCGAATCCCACATAGTCAAACTCACGTTTGGCTCCAGTGAGGATGGCATAACAAATGGGAACATCGCCGCGCCACAAGTTAAGATAACAGCAGCAATCCCCAGTGAACTGAACAAGAAGGCAAAACCACTGCGGTTCAGACGGCTCGACAGCAGCACTAAGAGTGGCATAGCCAGTCCAAGTACAGGGAACAACATAGTAACTGGGTACTTGTCGTAATTAGCCAACCATGCACCTGCCTCGATGGCAACGGTCTTAAGCGTTGGATCTGAGATACCATAGGTATCTATCGTTGATGTGATCACATAACCGTCGATACCATTGACTAACCAGACACCTGCAGCGCCAAACAAAACAAATAGCAGCACAGATAACAACTGAGACACCTTAGCAGCACGAACACGTAGCTCGCCTTCTGTCTTCATCTGTAACCAGGTCGCACCTTGTAACATAAACATGCTGACACACACCAGGCCTGCTAATAGACCAAACGGGTTCAGCAGCCCGAAGAAACCACCGTGGTAAGTTGCACGCAGGTATTCATCGAAGTTAAACGGCACACCTTGCAGCAAGTTACCAAACGCAACACCAATGATCAGCGGAGGAACAAAGCCACCAACAAACAGCGCCCAATCCCAAGACTTACGCCATCTTGGATCTTCAATTTTTGAACGGTAATCGAAGCCAACAGGACGAAGGAATAACGCAAACAAGGTCAGCATCATAGCGACGTAGAACCCTGAAAACGAAACACCATAGACCATAGGCCAAGCAGCGAACAGCGCGCCACCGGCTGTGATTAACCAAACCTGGTTACCATCCCAATGGGGAGCAATCGAGTTGATCATGATACGGCGTTCGGTGTCATCTTTACCTATGATAGGCAAAAGTGCTCCAACTCCCATATCGAAACCATCAGTTACAGCAAACCCGATGAATAGCACACCAATCAGTGCCCACCAGATCAATCTTAACATTTCATAATCAAACATAATCAGATCTCCCGCTTAGGCATCAAGCTTTTCAAAGTGATATCGGCCAGTCTTAAGACAACTTGGACCCTGGCGAGCAAACTTAATCATCAAGTAAGCTTCAATCACGAGTAACACTGTGTAGAACAAGGTGATAGAGATAATACTGAACCACAAATCACCCACAGATAAGCTAGATGCAGACATAAAGGTCGGCAGGACTTCTGAAATAGTCCATGGCTGACGACCATATTCGGCGACAAACCAACCACATTCGATAGCAATCCACGGAAGAGGTAAGCTAAATAACGCCGCTTTCAATACCCATGGTTTCTCATCAATTTGATGACGAGTGCTCTGCCAGAATGCTGCGGCGAATACTAATAGCATCACCATACCGGCACCAACCATGACTCTGAATGTCCAGAACATAGGCGCTACACTCGGGATAGAATCTTTTGCTGCTGCAACAATCTGCTCTTCAGTCGCATCGACAACCTTATCGGTATAACGCTTCAGCAACAGACCGTAACCTAAATCGACTTTCGCTTCATCGAACGCTGCACGTAATTCAGGAGTTTCATTACCCGCACGCAATTCAGTCAACATAGCGTAAGCTTTCATACCATTACGAATACGAACTTCATGCTCTTCGATAAGGTCATGAATACCTGTCACCTGCTCATCGAGAGAGCGAGTCGCAATAATACCCATAGCGTATGGGATTTTAATGGCGAAATCGGTTTCCATCGTCTCTTGATTCGGGAAGCCTACGGCTGTAAAGGCTGCAGGAGCTGGTTCTGTGTGCCATTCAGCTTCAATTGCAGCTAATTTAACACGTTGAGCCTCACCCACTTTGTAGCCTGATTCATCCCCAAGGACGATAACAGAAAGAATCGATGCCATACCAAAACTTGCGGCAATCGCGAACGAGCGACGTGCAAATGGAAGATCGCGTTTCTTAATAATATAATATGAGCTGATCGCAAGTACGAACATGGCTCCGGCAACATAACCCGATGCTACTGTATGAACGAACTTCACCTGAGCAACTGGGTTAAATAGCACTTCACCGAAACTGGTCATCTCCATGCGCATGGTTTCATAGTTGAATACGCTGCCGACCGGGTTTTGCATCCAGCCGTTAGCAACCAAGATCCACAATGCAGACATGTTAGAACCCAGTGCGACTAACCAGGTAACCGCCAGATGCTGACGCTTACTGAATCTGTCCCAACCGAAGAAGAACATACCAACTAAGGTAGATTCCAGGAAGAAGGCCATCAAACCTTCAATGGCTAGCGGTGCGCCAAAGATATCCCCAACATAATGAGAATAATATGACCAGTTAGTACCGAACTGGAACTCCATGGCAAGACCAGTGGCCACACCCAGAGCAAAGTTAATACCGAATAACTTACCCCAGAACTTGGTCATATCTTTATAGATCTGTTTATCCGTCATCACATAAAGTGACTCCATGATAGCCAGCAAGAAAGCTAAACCCAAAGTTAAGGGAACAAACAAGAAGTGATACATAGCAGTCAACGCAAACTGAAAGCGCGACAGCTCAACAACCTCTTCTAAAATCATTAGTGACTCCTTAGGTGGTGCATCCATTTATCATAATGAGATCCCCATCGATTATGATAAATGCCTATTTAGGAATTTTGTTTTAGTTACATTTATACGCAATCAAGCAACATAAATGGCTAAACATCATTTTTTTGTTAATTCGCCGAGTTATTGAGCAAACATTCCAAACTCGGCACGATTTCACGACGAACTTCACACTATTTATTTTATTTGTGACATCAATACAGATAAGATATCTAAAAAGTGAGCTAAATATTATTTTTCAAAAACTTAACTCAAATACATGCTCTTTCCCGCCCCTATTTTATACCATTCAAAATTGATTCAAATCAATCAAACACTCTGTCCAAAGCGGTTTTTGTGGTTAAGGACACAGTTACACCCAACCCGAGATTGACAACCACAAAGCGACATGGTAGGGGCGTATGTTTCATCAAGTTTTCACCTCTTTTAACCCAACTCAAGCACATTCAGCAAAAAAACCAAAAAACACAACAAAACATCAATGAACAGATTATTTAATCTGACTCGTAACATTTTAAGATCATTTGCAGCCTAACGCTAAATTACTGTTTCAAATAAGATTAACCTAAAGACGCAACCGAACGCAATAAAATACAGATAATTATAGATTAGTTTTTGTAATCCATTAATGAAATTTTTCTCGTTTGATAAGAAATCAATTACAACTTAATATACGTCCTGTGTTGAGGAGGCAGCTTGTTAACCCGGTGAAGTAGCCCGGAAAAGCCTAACTCCGCTCACATCATCTAATTACTGTGTGGAGATACCAATATGAAAAACTTATTCGATCGTCTAGTTTGCAACTACCAGCGTGTTTTTGTTGAACTTTATACTGCAAGAGAGCTATAAACCGTTTTTTTGCGACCCAATTGATTTTAAAGTTTTGTTAGCGCAAAACGGCCACTTAGCTCTTAGAGCTAGGTGGCTTTTTCATTTCAGGGATCCCTCCCTCTTCATTACCGGCAAATAAACCACTGATGATGAGCACCTTTCCCTCTTAATAACTTCTGCGAACTCACCATTTATCCTTATTGAACTCCCCATTTATACTTATTGCTCCTAATAGTGCGCCGAACGACTCATTTTCCCAACTTTAGAACCCCATTGTTTTCTAATGCTGTTATAAGCTTCTATTTATTATTACTTTTTTTCACCGTAAAAAAACCAAAAAAAAAGAGCATCGAAATTTACGATGCTCTTTTTAATGATTCTGGCTTTAGTAAACGTTAAATTAGTCTAACTTAACTCTTACTTTCTGTAACATTACGCTACATGACCAATATTCCCTCAGAAAGCTTGAATGAAGGTATCTTGCCCTTTAACGTATTAGCCTATGGCAACACGAACGTTTCTGAACATTCTCATCCAAGGGCTATTTTCGCCCCACTCATCCGGATGCCATGAGTTAGCCACGGTTCTGAATACACGCTCAGGATGTGGCATCATAATCGTCACCCGTCCATCGGTTGAGCTTAATGCGGTAATAGCATTAGGCGAGCCGTTTGGATTTTGTGGGTACTGTGTAGCAATCTGGCCGTTACCATCGACATAACGCAATGCAACTGTGCCAGAGGCTTCAGCAGCGGCTAACGCCTCTGGCGATGCAAATTCGGCACGTCCTTCACCATGTGAAACGGCGATAGGCATACGTGAACCTGCCATGCCTTCAAAGAACAAAGATGGGCTCTTCTGAACTTCAACCAAGCTAAAACGAGCTTCAAACCGCTCTGAGCGATTGCGCACGAAATGTGGCCAATGCTCTGTACCCGGTATGATCTGTTTAAGATTAGATAACATCTGGCAGCCATTACACACACCCAGAGAGAAGCTGTCACTTCGTTCGAAGAAACCACTGAATTGCTCACGAGCACGCTGGTTGAACAAAATAGATTTAGCCCAACCTTCACCAGCCCCCAATACGTCACCGTAAGAGAAGCCACCACAAGCTACCAGCCCCTGGAACTCTTTCAGGCTAATACGACCGCTCAAGATGTCACTCATGTGAACATCACGGGACTCAAAACCAGCTCGGTCAAACGCCGCTGCCATCTCAATATGTGAATTAACCCCTTGCTCACGTAAGATAGCCATCTTAGGTGCAGCACCTTTGAGGATATAAGGCGCAGCAACGTCTTCACTCGGGTCGAAACTCAAATTAACGGTCAGACCCTGATCGGCCGTGTCCTGTTTAAGTTTAAACTCTTCCAGTGCACACTCAGGGTTGTCACGCAGTGTTTGCATCTGATGAGTGGTTTCAGCCCAGATAGTACGCAGTGAAGTGCGAGACTCACTCAATACTTCACGCTCTCCGTCACAAATAGTGATCACATCGGCGGGTGTAAGCTCTGCGACCTTATGACACGGTACTCCGACAGCTGCAAACTGACTAATGATTGCATCGACGTTTTCGCGGCTAACCTGGATCACAGCGCCAAGCTCTTCGTTAAACAAACGCTCGACATCGTTACCATTCAATGCGCCGATATCGACATTCAGCCCGGTATGACCCGCAAATGCCATCTCTACCAATGTGGTATAAAGGCCGCCGTCACTTCTATCGTGATAAGCAATAATGGACTGGTCAGCAACCAATGGCTGGATGACTTCGAAGAAACCTTTCAGCGTGGAAGCCTTATCAAGATCTGGCGCTATATCACCCAGCTCACTATAAACCTGTGCTAAGCAAGAGCCGCCCAGACGATTTTGGCCAAGGCCTAAGTCAATCAGTAGCAGATCTGTCTCACCCTTATCGCTGCGAAGCTCCGGAGTCACGGTATTTCGAATGTCTTGAACCACACCGAATGCGGTGATAACCAGAGACATAGGAGAGGTCACGGTCTTTTGCTCACCGTTATCTTCCCACGCCGTCTTCATCGACATCGAATCTTTACCCACAGGGATCGTCAATGACAACTCGGGGCACAGCTCTTCACCTATGGCTTTTACTGCTTCATAAAGACCGGCATCTTCACCAGGGTGACCCGCAGGGGACATCCAGTTAGCGGACAACTTAATACGCTTGAACGAACCTATGTCTGTTCCGGCTATGTTCATAATAGACTCGGCAACCGCCATACGCGCCGAGGCACCAAAGTCTAATAGTGCAAGCGGAGTACGCTCACCCATGGACATGGCTTCACCTGTGTATGAATCATAACTGGATGCAGTAACCGCACAATCGGCAACTGGCACCTGCCATGGGCCGACCATCTGGTCACGATTAACCAGACCCGTTACCGATCTGTCACCGATAGTGATAAGGAATGTCTTCTCGGCGACCGTCGGTAGACGCAAGATACGATGCGCCGCTTCGCGCACTTCGATGACACTTTGGTCAAGCGCGGCCGAATCAGCCTTTGCGCTTACGACATCGCGGCTCATCTTAGGTGCTTTACCTAGCAAGACCTCCAGAGGGAGATCGATTGGATGATTTTCGAAGTGCTCATCGGAAAGGATCAATTCTTTCTCTTCAGTTGCAACACCGACAACTGCAAATGGCGCACGTTCACGTTCACAGATAGCTGTAAATGTTGCTAAGTTTTCAGGCGCAACTGACATCACATATCGTTCCTGTGATTCGTTACACCAGATCTCCAGTGGGCTCATGCCTGGCTCATCTGACGGCACATGTCTTAATTCAAACTTACCACCGCGTTCGCCATCATTAACCAACTCAGGTAAGGCATTTGATAGTCCACCAGCACCGACATCGTGAATAAACTGGATTGGATTTTCATCACCCATCTGCCAGCAACGGTCGATCACCTCCTGACAGCGACGTTCCATCTCTGGGTTTTCACGCTGGACAGAGGCAAAGTCTAAGTCTTCACTGGACTGGCCCGATGCCATCGATGAAGCGGCGCCGCCGCCCAGACCGATATTCATCGCTGGTCCACCCAGTACGATTAGCTTAGCGCCAACGGTGATCTCACCCTTCTGCACATGCTCTTCGCGGATGTTGCCTAACCCGCCGGCAAGCATGATAGGTTTATGGTAACCACGAACCTCGGTGCCATTGTGACTGCAGACTTCCTGCTCGTAGGTACGGAAATATCCAACCAGCGCAGGACGGCCAAACTCGTTGTTAAACGCAGCGCCGCCCAATGGACCTTCAGTCATAATATCTAATGCTGTAACGATACGGTCAGGTTTGCCGTAATCGGCTTCCCAAGGCTGTACAAACCCAGGGATCTTAAGGTTTGAAACACTAAACCCAGTTAAGCCCGCTTTTGGCTTAGAGCCACGACCGGTAGCACCTTCATCACGAATTTCTCCACCGGAACCAGTTGCTGCACCCGGGTATGGGCTGATAGCGGTAGGATGGTTGTGAGTCTCAACCTTCATCAAGATATGCATGGGTTCGCTGTGATAGTCGTAGACGCCATCTTGCTTGGGGAAGAAACGACCCGCGGTTGAGCCTGTCATTACCGCGGCGTTATCTTTATAGGCCGACAATACGTTTTCAGGTGTGGTTTCAAAGGTGTTCTTAATCATCTTGAACAATGATTTTGGCTGTACCTCACCATCGATTGTCCAATCGGCATTGAAAATTTTGTGACGACAATGCTCTGAGTTCGCCTGAGCAAACATCATCAACTCGACATCGTTGGGGTTACGCCCTAAACGAACAAAGTTTTCGACCAGATAATCAATCTCATCGGGCGCGAGTGCGAGACCGAGTTCAGTATTGGCCAACTCCAGTGCCCGGCGACCTTCACCTAAAATATTAACGCTTTTTACTTCGGCAGGTTCGGTGCGGGCAAACAACACCTCAGCCTTATCGAAACTGGTCAAAATTACTTCGACCATACGGTCATGCACCAGTGAATTTAACGTCTTTTGTTGCTCGCTGTTAAGTGCTGCAGATTCAACATAATAAGCAACACCACGCTCTAAACGTTTTACCTTGTCCAGGCCACAGTTGTGTGCAATATCGGTAGCCTTGGATGACCAAGGTGAGATAGTGCCCGGGCGTGGGGTAACAAAATGAAGTGAACCTTGTGGTGCGTGCGCTTCGATAGCGGGACCATAAGTCAGGAGTTTCTCGAGTTGTTGGGTCTCACTTTCATCTAACGACTCAGACAAATCGACTAAATGAATATACTCAGCATAGATTCCACTTACTGGGAGCGCTGCATGATCGCAAGCTTCCATTAATTTTTGAACTCTAAACGCTGATAAAGCAGGGGCTCCGCGGATGATCTCCATCACGTCATTTCACCTTATATATTTATATTATAATTGCAGGGTCAGATCTGGCGCCATTATAGGGAAATGTGAGTGACAAATCATCCGTAGTCGCTGTCGAAAACAGTGTTTCCTGTTAATTAAAAAAGGTCTCGCTAAAAATTTTAGGCTTAATACCAACAAACCAATAAAATCGACCATAATTAGTAAAGAATATTTCACAAGATATCGGCCTAAATCACTCAAATGCCGCCAAAAATGGAGTTTTTATTCACTTGGCACTGATTATGATATAATCGCTGGCTTGCTCGATAAAAATCACTGAATAAATAAACAGGTCCTTAAAATTCACCATGAAAAAACTTTTGTTTGTCTTACTCACTATGACCTTACTGGCGTCCTGCCAGAAAGTGAGTGTGGAGCAAACAAAGGTGATGCCAGAACCCATAAAGAAAACCACTCTGAATGTCGGCACTCTCTATGGCGCACAGATATTTGTCACCACTGGGCAAGGTGAGGCCGGGTTCGACTATGAGATGGCAAGTCGATTTGCAAAATATCTTAAATTAGAACTTAAGATGAAACCTTACTCCAATATCAGTGAGCTTTATAAAGCACTAGAGAGTGGCGAAGTAGACCTGCTTGCAGCAGGATTGGCCGATACCCCGTCTCGCCGGGAGAAATTCCGCTTAGGCCCACCTCTGTATCGGGTTAATCAGGTCCTGGTCTATAAGCAAGGTACGCCGATACCTAAAGATGTCTCGACGCTGGAAGATAATATTACCGTTATTACCGACTCCTCTTTTGTTGAAACCCTATCTCAGCTGCAAAAACTCTATCCTGAACTGGTATGGGAGCAGGAGAAAGAGAAGGACAGCGAAGAGCTAATGGCCATGATTGCCAGAGGGGAGATCACCTATACAATAGCTGATTCGAGCACCTTTGAGATCAACAGGCGCTATATGCCTGAGCTAAGGGCCGGCCCCATACTTAAAGAGAAGCAGGCAATAGTCTGGCTATTGCCACCGAAAAACAGTGACCAACTCATGAGTGATCTGCTCACATTCTGGCACTATGAAAAACGCTCGGGAACCCTGGCGCACCTCAATGAAAAATATTTCGCCCATGTAAAACGCTTCGATTATGTCGATACCCGTGCATTTCTCAGGGCTATCGATAACAAGCTACCGAAATATAAAGAAAGTTTTCAACATTATGCCGATGGTATCGACTGGCGAAAACTAGCCGCCACCGCTTATCAGGAGTCTCACTGGAATCCAAATGCCCGCTCCCCTACCGGGGTTAGAGGCTTGATGATGCTAACGCTCCCGACAGCAAAACAGGTTGGTATACAGAATCGACTCGACCCGATACAAAGTATCAAGGGTGGGGCCAAGTATCTCAATGATATACTGAACCGGTTACCCGACTCTATCCCTGATAACCAGCGGATGTGGTTTGCCTTAGCCTCCTATAATATCGGCTATGGACATGTCGAAGACGCACGTAAGCTGGCGCAATCTATGGGGCTGAATCCCAGCGCCTGGAGGGATCTGAAAGAGGTCCTCCCCCTGCTTCACAAACGTAAATACTATCAACGCACCCGGTACGGCTATGCCAGAGGTAATGAGGCCGTTCACTATGTCGACAGTATCAGGCGCTACTATGATACGTTAGTCTGGGTAGACAACCAGAACCAACTCCTGCTAGATGAAAAAGCATCAACTGAAGAATCTCAGCTCGCTGAGAAGATGGGAGGCGAGCAAGAGAATATCTCGGGTGCCCAGCCCCAATAGGCTCCCCACGTAACAATCATTAATTGACGAGGCTGGTAATTGAGACTGTGCTCAATAAATTAATAAAACTGACACTATCTGAGGCTACTATAATATGTAAGCTTGAGTAACTGAGGCCACGAAACAGATTGATAACGGAACGGAAAAACGATAAGCCTCATAGCTCAAATCAAGCCACGAACAATAAATAACAATAACTAACAAGGATGATTGTCATGAAAAGAAAACTGATGAACAAGGTGTCATCGAGACGCAGAACACAACTGAAATCAAAACATCTTCGTACGATGAACCGACAGAAGCAGTTTTTCGTGTTTATTCAACCATCTAACTAAGCCCAATGCTTAAAAGCAAACCTGCTGTAAAGCTTGGAGGGCTGTAAGCCCCTCAAGCATAAAGCCGTGGATTCTAAACAAGTTCAGAATGACGGCTAAAAGGGACTAGCTAGTCGGGTCATTGTTATCGTTTTTCAATGCCTCTAGCCGCTTCAACTCCCTCTTCTGCTCTTTCTTCTCCTTGCGGCGCCGACGGAAAAACTGACTCAGCTGCTCACTACATTCTTGCTCGAGTACACCATTGTTCACTTCCAGTTGATGGTTAAACCTCGGGTGCCTGACTAGATCGACAACAGAACCTGCTGCCCCGGTTTTTTCATCTTTAGCACCAAAAACCAATCGGGAGACTCGTGAATGCACCATGGCCCCCGCACACATAGCACAGGGCTCAAGCGTCACATAGAGGGTGGTATCGAGTAGGCGATAATTCTCAACTAACTTGCCTGCCTCACGCAAGCATTGCATTTCCGCATGAGCACTGGGATCGTGCTGACCAATACAATCATTAGAGCCAACCGCTACCACCTTATCGTCCTTTACCAGAACGGCGCCCACAGGCACCTCTCCCCTCGCTTCGGCCTCGTCAGCCTGCTGCATAGCGAGTGTCATAAAATGGATATCTCTATCAAGTTGAGTCAAGCTTTACTCTCCAAAAAAACCTTATCTTTTATTATACCAATGATACCTGCTCAATCGAACGATTAAATCCTAACTATACTGATAAGAGAATTTCGCTAAAGGCAGTCAGATGCTCACTCGTTACAGCAAACAATTTTTGATACTCGCCTTCTCTGCAATACTGACCTTGATTATTATCCGAAATACTGCCTTAGTTGATGCTCTTGTCAGTATCGAGTCGAGCATGGAGGCCGTTAGGGTAATCATCTGCTTATGCTTGCTGTTTTTAATTGAATCGACCAATGATCAGCGACAGATCTACACACCCCTTTTACTGGGCATCAGTGCGCTTTACCTGGGTAATCTGCTCAATTTGTTGGATGATTTTTATGATTTAGACCAACCACAGCTCGCCCTTATTGAAGATCTGTTTGAAACCGCCGGGTTAATCAGCGTCTTAGTCGGAGTCACATTGTGGGCTCAGCACCATCGAAACCAGATCAAACATCTTTTAAAACTATCAAGAGTCGACCCTTTAACCGGCCTACTCAATAGACGAGCAGCCATAGCCACAATTATGGAGTATGTTAAGGAATACACTATAGACTCAGGTAATGGCAATCATAAGTCATCCGGCGAAACAGAAAAGTCGGTACACTGCGTAATGATACTGGACTTAGACCACTTTAAGGGGGTGAATGACACCTTAGGTCATGATGCAGGGGACAAGTTACTCTGTGACATCTCGAGTCTTTTGCAGCAACAGAGTCAAAATGATTGCATCATTGCGCGCTGGGGAGGAGAGGAGTTTCTGGTCTATCACAGAGCCAATTCGAAGGAGGAGTGTTTAGATCTCGCACTATCTCTCAAGTATAAAATCTGTCATCACCCTTTTAGTTATGATACCACCCCAATCAAGGTTACCGTCAGCATCGGTGTAAGCACCTACTCTGCAGAGGAATTCTCTCTATTCGAAGCGATCAAACATGCCGATACAGCCTTATATCAGGCAAAGGCTGCGGGCAGAGATTACGTGCAGATGGCTCAATAAAAAGGGCTCTCTGCGCCCCTCTTAGCTTAGCTTTACTGCTTTTCAGACCTGCAGGTAACACTTTACTTAAATGAATATTTCGCTGACTGTTCACCCTGCAGACAATCTATAACGCCATTAACCAATTGACACTATCGATGCGTGATCCAAAGAACTTGGCACCTTCGACCGTGTGATGACCATAATCATAGAAAAGTTTATGATAGCTATCAGTAATGGCATAGCAGACCTCTTTAGGTCTATCACACACATAATCCATGCGGTCCAGTACCAACACCTGATCATATTTCAGTGCCATAGTATTTATTTCTGTGTTTATCTGCTTTCTATATTGGCTGGGATCCCGTTCTAAAAATTGTTCGAAATGTTTTTGATTGATCTTATGGATATCACCGGAGGAGATATTTTCGGCACCGTCATTCTTTAGTAACAGGTTAAATAAGAAATCCGCATAGGTTCTCTGTCCAAACTCCTCAAACTCATAGATATTCTTCACTAAGGCAGTTCTCTTTCCGTCTGAGATAGCGCGCTCAATCACCTGACCAAATACATCAAGATCCATAGGCTTATACTGAGATACAAACATGACCACATCGGCCAGGCGGTAATTTGGCGACTCAAAGAGGTTATCGTCTATGTTTGAGATCTCGGCGCCAAAGCGGGCAACCTGAAACTGACTCATCGTCATCTCGCTACTGGTCAGCACATTAAACATATCTTTAGAGTGTGAGTTCCCAACTAGAAGTAAGCGAATCCTTTTGTCAGATTCATCAAACCATAAGGTACGATCATATCTATTTTGCTCCACGCCATAATTCTCATCACCACTTAGCTCCCTCAAGTAACGCCAGCTATCGGCACCTAACTCCCGGTTATCGGGCTGATAGCCACCTATCATCGACCGGGCATAGATATCACGAGATTTAAATCCATCACTTAAGTTTAAAATGCCGGCCGTAGAGATAAAAGCCATAGTAACCACCGCCGATGAGGTAAAAATAAACTGGCGGCTATAAACTGATTTATTACGAAATGGCTTCTCGACAAATCGCCAGCTCAGGTAAGCCAGTAAACCTATACCCATACACAAACTTATCATCAACTCCGCTGAAGGTTCAGTAAAACTTGTGTACTTTACGAATGCAAAGATTGGCTGATGCCAGAGATAGGCACTGTAGCTTATCAGCCCTATACCAACGAACAGCTTAAGACTGAGCATACGATTAACCAGAGTGCCCTGCTGTGCAAACAGTATGATAAGCAAGGTTCCCACGGTAGGCACCAGGGCAAAAACACCAGGAAAAGGAACCGTTTCGTCAAAAGCAAAGATTGAAAATCCGATGAGACTCAGCCCTGCCAAACTTAATAGATTATTGAGCCATACATTAGTCAATACCGGGACTTGTCGATTAAAGTAAAATGCCGCAAACACACCAATTAATAACTCCCATCCTCTGGTTGGCAGCAGGTAGAATGCGGCCGTAGGAGAGTGATACGCTCCCCACTGTCCCATGCCTAAACTCACCAAAAATATCAATACCAGTGTCGCTAATACCCAAGCTTTCCCCATACGCCAGGTGAACATAAGAAACAGGGGAAAGAAGATGTAATATTGCTCTTCAACCGCGAGACTCCAGGTATGTAACAGGGGTTTTAATTCGGCGGCAGTATCAAAGTAGTCACTCTCCAGCCAAAATAGAATATTCGATGAGAAGGTAGATACGGCCAGTAAACTTTGAATGAAGTCTTTCATATCGACCGGCATCAGGTAGAACCAGGCGAAAGGGAAGCAGGCTGCCATCACGAAGAAGAGCACAGGTAATATTCTTCTTGCTCTGCGTTCATAGAAGTTAACTATGCTGAACCTTCCATCCTCCAACTCAGCAAGTATGATGCTAGTGATCAGATAACCACTGATCACGAAAAACACATCAACACCGACAAAGCCGCCACTGAAGCTATGAAAGCCTGCGTGAAACAGAATAACTGGGACAACAGCTAAGGCTCGTAAGCCATCGATTTCCGGACGATATTTCACTATTCTGCTCCCCAAGTCTATTAATGTGTAGCTATTTTACTTCTTATAGATGCGCCTTAAATTAAATTGTTTGAATGATACTTATTTGACTAAATAGCAAACGAAATTGGTTTAATTATAAGAGAGGTTTTAGGGCTTAGCGAATCGGCGTCAGATAAAAATAGTTAACAGAGTTGGGCTTAACAGGAGAGGAGCAGGTGAGCTCTACACAAGTAAAAACATGATTAATGTAGAAAAAAGGGCTGGCGTATGAGATACGTCAGCCCTTTAATACTACTTAAAATTAATTATTCCCATTCGATAGTCGCTGGTGGCTTACCTGAGATATCGTAAACAACACGGGAGATGCCATCAATTTCATTAATGATCCGGTTCGACACGCGGCCCAGGAAGTCATAAGGCAAGTGCGCCCAATGAGCCGTCATAAAGTCAATAGTTTCAACCGCGCGCAGTGAAACCACCCAATCATATTTACGGCCATCGCCCATAACGCCTACAGATCGTACGGGCAAAAATACCGTAAATGCCTGACTCACTTTATGGTAAAGCTCGGCTTTGTGTAGCTCTTCGATAAAGATAGCATCAGCCAAACGTAGCAGATCGCAGTACTCTTTCTTCACTTCGCCAAGAACTCGGACACCAAGGCCCGGTCCAGGGAATGGATGACGGTAAAGCATGTCGTAAGGCAGACCTAACTCCAGACCTATCTTACGAACTTCATCTTTAAACAGTTCACGAAGCGGCTCCACAAGGCCCAGTTCCATATCATCCGGCAAGCCACCCACGTTATGATGTGACTTAATGACATGCGCCTTGCCTGTCGCACTACCGGCTGATTCAATCACATCTGGGTAGATGGTGCCTTGTGCCAACCATTTGGCATTCTTGCACTTCTTTGATTCTTCATCGAAGATCTCAACGAAGACATGGCCGATAATTTTACGTTTAGCTTCTGGATCGGCTTCGCCCTTCATCGCCTCAAGAAAACGATTTTCAGCATTTACATGAACAATATTGAGTCCGAAGTGATCGCCGAACATATCCATCACCTGGTTAGCTTCGTTTAGACGAAGTAAACCATTATCGACAAATACACAGGTCAGCTTGTCACCGATAGCACGGTGCAGCAGCATAGCGACAACCGATGAATCAACCCCACCAGACAGACCCAAGATCACTTCATCATCGCCTATCTGCTTCTTCAAACGCTCGACGGCATCTTCGATAATCGATGTCGGTTTCCAGTTAGCCTCACATTCACAGATGTCCAGAGCGAAGTGCTCCAACATACGTTTACCCTGACGGGTATGTGTCACTTCAGGGTGGAACTGCACGCCATAGAACTTCTTATCTTCATTGGCCATTGCAGCGAAAGGGCAAGTTTCTGTGTTTGCGACTGTAACAAACCCTTCCGGGATTTCAGAGACCTTATCGCCGTGGCTCATCCAAACATCGAGTAGTGGCTTACCAGACTCGCTGATAGCATCTTCGATACTCTTAAATAACTCAGTGGGAGCCTGAACTTCAATCTGGGCATAACCAAATTCGCCCTCCCCCACACCCTGGATAACCTTACCACCCAGCTGCTCTGACATGGTCTGCATGCCGTAACAGATACCCAATACAGGAACACCTGCATTGAAAACATACTCAGGGGCGCGTGGTGACTCATCGGCGGTCACGCTTTCAGGGCCGCCGGCTAAGATGATACCGTTAGGGGCAAACTCTTTAATTTGTGCTTCGGAAACATCCCAAGCCCACAGCTCACAATAAACACCGATTTCACGGATACGACGGGCGATTAACTGAGTGTACTGAGATCCAAAGTCCAGGATCAGTATCTTATGCTCATGAATATTGCTCATGGGGAACCTTTAATTCTTCTATCTAATTTGTTGGTATCAATCTCAGGTTTAGATAAAAACCCTGAGATTGGCATAAAAAGGGGATAAAGAATGGGCGACACATTGTCGCCCATTATCACCTGTTTCTATGAACCAGGGCTGTAGTTCGGGGCTTCTTTACTGATGGTCACATCATGAACGTGTGACTCACCCATGCCCGCAGAGGTGATTTTTACAAACTCTGCTTTTTCATTCATATCTTTAATGGTTGCACAGCCAGTGAGGCCCATACAAGAACGCAAACCGCCCATATGCTGATGAATGATCTCTTTCAACTTACCTTTGTATGCTACGCGACCTTCGATACCTTCGGGTACCAGCTTGTCAGCCGCATTATCACTCTGGAAGTAACGGTCTGATGAACCTTGAGTCTGGTTCATCGCGCCTAACGAGCCCATACCACGGTATGACTTATATGCACGACCATTATGAAGTTCAGTTTCACCCGGTGCCTCATCGGTACCGGCGAACATAGAACCTGCCATGATGCAAGATGCACCGGCGGCTAATGCTTTAGCCAGATCACCAGAGAATCGAATTCCGCCATCGGCAATAACAGGGATATCTAAGTGCTTAACTGCGGCAGCTGCGTCAGAAACGGCGGTAATTTGCGGTACACCAACACCGGTAACGATACGGGTTGTACAGATAGAACCAGGACCGATACCCACCTTAACAGCGTTAACACCGGCTTCGACTAAGGCTAAGGCACCTTCTGCAGTTGCAACGTTTCCGCCAACTATCTGCAGTTCAGGATATTTAGCACGGGTTGCACGAATACGCTGTAAAACCCCTTCGGAGTGGCCATGTGAGGAGTCGATAAGCAGAACATCTACACCCGCTTGAACTAAGGCATCGACACGCTCTTCGTTGCCGGCACCGGCACCAACGGCAGCACCCACACGCAAGCGGCCTAACTCATCTTTACATGCATTAGGTTTACGCTCGGCTTTTTGGAAATCCTTAACCGTGATCAAGCCCTTAAGCTTAAAGTCACCATCGACAACGAGCACCTTCTCAACACGATGAGAATGCATCAGTGCCTGAACTTCATCTAACTTAGTTCCTTCAGGTACCGTCACCAAACGATCTTTCGGGGTCATCACCTCATCGACGGTAAGGCTCCAGTCTGTCACGAAGCGAACGTCACGACCGGTAATGATACCGACAAGCTCATGAGCCTCATTAACAACAGGGTAACCGGCAAAACCGTTTTTCAGAGTTAACACTTTAAGGTCGGCAAGTGTCGTTGTCGGCGTAACAGTTACAGGCTTATGAACGATACCGGCTTCATAGCTTTTAACTTTACGAACTTCTTCGGCCTGCTGCTCAATCGTCATATTCTTATGAATAAAACCTAAACCACCTTCCTGGGCGATAGCAATCGCCAGGCGTCCTTCGGTCACGGTATCCATAGCCGCAGACACAATTGGGGTATTAAGTTCTATTTTAGTGGTCAGACGAGTTTTGAGAATGGCAGTATTAGGGAGTACAGTCGAATGTGCAGGAACAAGTAACACATCATCAAAGGTAAGCGCATCTTTCTTTAAACGTAGCATTTAGCAACATCTCCCCATATAGGTAGGATTGGTGGTGAAATATTGCGGCGGGATTATACCTTGCATATTCGACTTGGTAAATGGAAAATGGTAAAAAAGTGCCATTAGACGCCAAATTAGTATGAAAATGCCAAAAAATAACGTTTATACCGTATCCCGCCTCAATGGCGAAGTGCGTCAACTACTCGAAGGTGAATTGGGAAAGATTTGGCTGAATGCCGAAATTTCAAACTTTGCCGCTCCCGGCTCCGGACACTGGTATCTGACACTGAAGGACAACTTCGCTCAGGTCCGCTCGGCCATGTTCAAAGGGCGAAACCGCAGTGTGACCTTTAAGCCAGTCAATGGTCAGCAGGTTCTGGTGAAAGGTTCAATTAGCGTCTATGAACCCAGAGGCGACTATCAGCTCATCATCGAATCCATGCTTCCCGCCGGAGATGGCCTGCTCGCGCAGCAATATGAAGCACTGAAGATGAAGCTGGCCGCAGAAGGTCTCTTTGCGGCGGATACTAAGCGCCCATTGCCGGCGAACATTCAAAAAATTGGGGTAATCACCTCGGCAACCGGCGCCGCCATAAAAGATGTTCTCCATGTGTTGGCAAGGCGAGACTCGAGCATCGAAGTTGTCATCTACCCGACTCAGGTCCAAGGTGAATCGGCGTCCAAAAGCATCTGCAGGGCCATCCAAATAGCCAATGCAAGACAGGAGGTCGATGTACTGCTACTGACCCGAGGTGGCGGCTCGTTGGAAGACCTTTGGTGTTTCAACAGTGAAGACCTCGCCCATGAGATATATAACAGCGCCCTCCCCGTCGTTTCAGCAGTTGGTCACGAAGTAGATACCACCATCAGTGACTATGTTGCCGATGTCAGAGCGCCGACGCCTTCAGCGGGCGCAGAGCTCCTCTCCGGGGATGCCGAGAATAAATCCGAAAAGCTCGCCACCTTCGTCGCACGACTTAAACAGAGCTGGCAGCATTACCAGTTGAAAACCGAGCAGCGCAGCCGCTCGCTGGAAAATAGACTCCACAGACAAGATCCTAAGCGAAAACTGGAGCAGTTTCAGCAGAGCTTCGATGAGATGCAGATACGCCTCAACGCCGCACTCAACGACAAATTGCACAAATCGGCTCTGCAGCAGCAAAATTTAAGCCACAGGCTTAATCAGCAGTCACCGCAGCACAGGTTAACCTTAGAGTCGAAGCGACTCGATTATCTGACAACCCGTTTAAATGAAGGGATAAAGGGGAAACTCAATGATGTCGAGATGAGCCTTAAAAACAGCGCTCATCAACTGGAAACAGTCAGCCCCCTGGCTACCCTGAGTCGCGGCTACAGCATCACCCAGGATGAAAGCGGAAAGGTACTACTTAGCTCGAAGGATACCCAGACCGGCGATACGATCACCACACGGCTTCTCGATGGAGAGCTAAAATCTAAAGTGCTCTGAGGCCGGCTTACCGCCAATAAAATAATGCCACGGAAGGCATTCGCCGCATTAGCTCCAGATGTTTTGTTCTACATTGGTGTCATATCTGTTGCAAAATGGATTAGGGATGCAAGCTTGCTAGACTTTAATGAAGATATAATCTTGTCTGCTGGCACTTACTATCACTTCATTATTTGAAGATATGGACTTATGTGGGAAATGTTCATTAATATTAAGACCATATGACTTAGCTCTGGATATAAACTCCTCAGGAGTACAATAATAATGATTTTTCGGAAGAATCAGCATTTGTTCTGTTGTAAAAAGAGCTCGTAGAGTCTGTTTACATCGCGACAGGAATTCACCAGTCCCTTGATTCAAGAGAACCCACATTAGCCATTTTAATATTGAATCACCATAATTCTTACCTTCAGTTTCATCCCGGAAGCATAACTCTCCGATGTATACCAGTGAGTTTGGCTTTGTGATTCTGCTTATCTCTTTTAACGCAAGATTGACATCTTCCTCATCCAGTAGAAGAAACACACCATTGCATACGACTTTATCAGCTACTTCGTCAGGCAAGTCAGTTTTTGATGCTAAACCTTGTTCAATGTTAATTAGGTCAGGTTTTGTTAAAAATCGCTCTCGAACCCGAGTAACTTCCTCTTCACTTGGAAGTATTCCTATACAAGAAGATCCTTTATTTTCAGCTATTTCTAACAAAGTTCCATCGCCACATCCAATGTCAACTAATACATCGTCCGGCTTAAAATCCATGCGTTTAGATATTTCATTATTGACAAAGAAAGTGATATCGCTTCTGTTAGTACGGCCTGACAATTCATTGATATCACTTGAATAAGCCCGATGCTTATACTCATCAAGCTTTGTCTTGACCTTTATGATACTCATGGTTTTTCCTTTGCTGTTTTAGAATAGCTAACGCTTAGTAGCAATAGATTTTTGCGGTAAAATGAACACTTAAATAACCATTGAATTCTATCGTTGAGATAACCCACCGTTTAAAGCACGACTAGTCGCCCATTTACTCGCTTTTAATATTGGGTTTTCTCTGTATATCCTTGCATACAATAGCAAATATGAAAATAAAAACGATCTTAACGAACAGACTTGCACTCAAAGCAGTTACCCTCAATTGCAAGATGGCATTCTTTGTTAGCAATAACCTCAAGTGATTGAAACCAACTATGCCAACTGCACCAAACAAAAATGAAACGTCCCTTCATTCCAAGGGGCAATAAACTTGGTAGACAGAAACACCACAGATGCTAAAATGTCGCCCTATTTATTTCAACAACTGGATATCGGTAATGCGCGTTAGCAAGTACCTGCTTTCAACACAAAAAGAGACCCCTGCTGATGCAGAGGTGATCAGTCATCAATTAATGTTACGTGCCGGCATGATCCGTCGTAACGCTTCAGGCCTTTACAGCTGGTTGCCGACGGGGCTTCGTGTTCTGCGCAAGATAGAAGCTATCGTCCGTGAAGAGATGAATAAAGCCGGTTCTGTTGAAATCCTGATGCCTATGGTTCAGCCTGCTGACCTTTGGGTTGAGACGGGTCGCTTTGAAAAATTTGGCCCCGAGCTGCTACGTTTTCAGGATCGCCATAACCGTGACTTCGTTCTTGGCCCAACTCACGAAGAAGTGATCACGGATATCGTGCGTAAAGAGGTTAACTCTTATAAGCAGTTGCCACTGAACCTGTTCCAGATCCAGACTAAGTTCCGTGATGAAGTACGTCCACGTTTCGGTGTGATGCGTTCACGTGAATTCCTGATGAAAGATGCTTACTCTTTCCACTTAGATCAAGAGACCATGGACGAGACTTACGAGTCTATGTTCCAGGCATACAGCAACATTCTTACTCGTTTAGGTTTAGAATTCCGCCCGGTTATTGCAGACACGGGTTCTATCGGTGGCAGCATGTCACACGAGTTCCACGTACTGGCGAACAGCGGTGAAGACCTGATCGCCTACTCTACCGAGAGCGATTACGCGGCCAACATCGAAAAAGCCGAAGCGCCTATGCCAACTGAGACTCGTCAAGCGCCTACGCTTGAGATGAGCCTGGTTAACACACCTAATGCTAAGACCATCGCCGAGTTGGTTGAGCATCACGGTATCGCCATCGAAAAGACGGTTAAGACCCTTATCGTTAAAGGCGCAACTGAAGAGGCTCCTCTGGTTGCCCTGGTTGTTCGTGGCGATCATGAGCTTAACGAAGTCAAAGCCGAGAAGGTCCCTGCTGTACTGGCTCCATTTGAGTTTGCAGACGAAGCCGATATCCGTAAGGTTGTTGGTGCAGGTCCAGGTTCTATCGGTCCAGTCGGCCTCGAGATCCCTGTCTATATCGACCATGGCGTTAGCGTGATGAGCGATTTCGGCGCCGGTGCAAACCAAGATGATAAGCACTACTTTGGCATCAACTGGGAGCGCGATCTTCCACAAGCTGAAGCATTCGATTTGCGTAACATCATCGAAGGCGAAGCCAGCCCTTGTGGTCAAGGCACCATTGCTCTACTTCGCGGTATCGAAGTGGGTCATATCTTCCAGCTTGGTGATAACTACTCTAAAGCGATGAATGCTAACGTACTCGACCAAAATGGTAAGGCGAAAACCTTATTGATGGGTTGTTATGGCGTAGGCGTTAGCCGTATGGTTGCCGCTGCAATTGAGCAGAACCACGATGACCGCGGCATCACCTGGCCCGATGCGATTGCACCATTCAAAGTCGGTATCTTACCGATGAACATGCATAAGTCTCATCGTGTTAAAGATATGGCAGAAAAGCTCTATCAAGACATGCAGGACGCAGGTTTCGAAGTATTATTCGATGACCGTAAAGAGCGTGCAGGTGTGATGTTTGCCGATATGGAGCTTGTCGGTCTGCCACACGTTGTCGTAATTGGCGATCGTAATATCGATAACGGTGTGTTCGAGTACAAGAACCGCCGCACGGGTGAGAAGCAAGAGATCCCATTCGATCAAATTATCGACTTCCTTAAGTCTGCTAAGTAAGAGCTTTACTTAAACAAGACTGAAGAGAAGAGTCATTAAAACGCCCTCAGGTTTCTGAGGGCGTTTTTTTATGACTGGATTTAGCTCAAATAACCACAGGTCGCCAAGAGCTATCTCAGATCTTCAATCACGATTCCATCATCCCTTAGGCTACCGGCGCTCACAAGCTCAACATAACCCGTGAGTTTAGTGATGTCCTTCATAGTCTGCGCGATCCGGGTCATATCGACACCATTACTCTCGATATCATTGCGCTCGGCGTCACTCACCTCACAGTGGAGCGTCATCTGATCCCTGTTATCGATATTTGTCACCACTAATCTCACCTTAGCGACTTCGCTATGAGATAGCCTGATGCGCTCGACCTGCTCTGGATGGATGAACATCCCTTTGACCTTAGTGGTCTGGTCTGCGCGCCCTTGCCAGCCTCTGATACGCATATTGGTTGTGCCACACGGGCTGAGTCCGGGCATGATTGATGACAGGTCGCCGGTGGCGAAGCGAATAAGTGGGTAGTCGGGGTTAAAGCTGGTCACCACCACTTCGCCAATCTCACCATCGGCAACCACCTCCTGACTACCCGGCCTGACTATCTCCACCAGAATATCTTCGGCTATGACAAGACCACTCCCGGGGCAGGCCTCATAGGCGATTAAACCGATATCGGCGGTGGCATAGGCTTGGCTAACCGATATTCCCGCCGCTTTGAATGCGGCTTGCAGCGGTGGTGTCAATGCTTCCCCCGATACCAGCGCCTTGTTAATCGAGGAGATATCCCTCCCCTGCTCCTTCGCCTTCTGCAGTAAAATATTCAGAAATGACGGCGTGCCACAGTAACCTTGGGGTCTGAGGTGCTCGATAATATCCAGTTGTTGTTCCGTTTGCCCTGGACCTGCGGGGATCACGCTGCAGCCACAGGCCTTGGCACCCGAGTCCATAATAAAACCGCCGGGGCTGAGATGATAAGAGAGGCAGTTTTGCACCCGCTCCCCCGCGCGAAATCCCGCCGCATAGAAGGCGGCGCCCATACGCCACCAATCTTTGCTGTCATGCTCGGGCTCAAAAATGGGGCCGGGTGATTGAAAAATACGGTCAGGGGTCGAACTTGACGCATTAAGCCCGGCAAACGGCATGTTCTTGGCCTGCAGGCCTATCAGATCCGATTTTCTGGTGACAGGCACCGAGGCTAATACCTGTCGACTCGAAATAGCGGTCACATCGATATCATTAAGGATATGTCGATAGTGGTCACACTCCTGTTTGGCATAAGCCAGAAACGTCGGTAAACGAGCGAGCAGATCGCCCTCTCGCTGTGTTGGGCTCTGCAACTCATTAGGATCATATACGCTATTCATATCACCATCCTCTTACTATTCTTTTTTATACTGCCAAGGTTAAAACCAAGGCTACAACCAGCGCTTACGACGCTTATAAGATTTTAAATTCTTGAAACTTTTTCTCTTATCGTTACCACCACCTAAGTAAAACTCTTTCACATCTTCGTTACTCAGCAGTTGCTCGCTGGTACCGTCCAATACGATTTTCCCTGACTCCATGATATATCCGTAATCGGCGGCCTTAAGGGCATAGTTGGCATTTTGCTCCACCAGCAGCATGGTGATCCCCTGCTCTTTATTGATCTTATCTATGATGCCGAAGACCTCTTTTACCAACAACGGCGATAACCCCATAGAAGGCTCATCGAGACAGATCATCTTAGGGCGTGCCATCAGCGCGCGGCCAATGGCCAGCATCTGCTGCTCTCCGCCAGAGAGGTATCCAGCCAGTCCAGTCCGCTCTTTTAGGCGCGGAAAATAACTGAAGACCATCTCGATATCCTGATTGATCTGATTATCACTGCGGGTATAGGCACCTAACTTAAGGTTTTCTATCACTGTCATATCTTCAACGATACGACGCCCCTCCATGACCTGAAATACACCGGAACGAACGATCTCATCGGCATTTTTTCTGTCTATCTGCTGTCCCATAAAACTAATATCACCGCGGGTAACATCGCCGTTTTCTGTTTTCAACAACCCGGAGATCGCCTTGAGCGTGGTAGACTTTCCGGCGCCATTAGGTCCTAACAAGGTGACAATCTTTCCCTTTGGAACCTCAATACTCACGCCTCTTAGCACCTGGATAACATCATCGTAGACGACTTCGATATTGTTAATGGATAACACGGGCGCTGCCTGTTGGATCTGAGCTGCTTGTGTCATAGATACCCCCTACAAAAATGAGGGGCGCAACTTGCGCCCCAAAAAGATTAATAACCTAACCAGTCAACACGACGTTCAAGCGTCACCTGATCGGCCTTCTCGACACGAATATCACCACCGTTGAAATTACCCTTATAGATATTCACCTGGTTGATGCCACGGTGATCTTCCGGGGTCCAGGTTGCGGCGAGGCACACACCTTCGAGGCCTTTTGGTACCCAATTTTTCTGGGCATACATGCCTTTCTTAACATTTTCTCCGGTCACGCCACCATTGGCCTTGGCCCACTCCATCGACTCTTTCATGAAGAAGGTTGAGCAGATCCCGCGAATGTAATGGTGCAAACGCTCTTCACTGCCTGAGCTATCAGACATCTTCGAGATCTCGCGAACCAGCTTCATGCCCGGCACTTGATCGGTCCAAAATGGCGTCATGGTCGGGAAGACATAATCCTTAATCCCCTCGCCCGCCGCTTTAAACACCAGTTTGTCACCGCCCCAGATATTGGACATAAACTGGATCTCTGTGCCGACCGTATTACAGGATTTAATCAGTGATTGCACCGAGCCACCTAAGTTACCTATGTAGCCATAGTTGGTTCCCGAGCTCTTCAGACTCAAACACTGAGCCTTAAAATCTCCCGGTTTCATCGAAATAACCACTGCAGGTTGTACATCAAACCCAAGTTCGGTCGCATACTCGGCGCAAGCCGCCTTAGGCGCATTCGGGAAGGGATGGTTAGCACCGATATGGGTAAATTTAGGTTTTCCCTTGGTGCCTTTAGCCTGCCAGTCTTTGGCTGCCCACTGAACCAGACCACGACAGGAGTCGGAATAGGACGCCCCATAGAAGAAGTTATAGGGTGCTGGTTTCTTGGTGTTGGGATTAAGCCCCTTAGGATCGGTCAGGTGGCCTGAATACGAGGCGGAGAAGATAGGGGTCTGATCTTTAGCGGCGAAAGAGATAAGCGCCTCGGTATCGGCGGTTCCCCATCCCTGCATGGCGACCATATTCTTACGTGACTGCCACTTCTTATAAGAGGCGATGGCCTGAGGCACCTTGTAGGCATAATCTATAGTCTCATATTCGAGCTTAGTCCCGCTTATGCCGCCATGGGAGTTGATGTAGGCGAGTGAGTCTCTCACACCATCGGCATAGGGTTTACCCACAAATGCCGTAGGACCGGACATATCGGCAAGATGACCGACGAAGATAGTCTCTTCGGCATTGGCCTGACTACTGATGCCAAACACACCGCTTGCGATAGATGAGGCGAGAATCAATTTTTTATACATGTCATATTCCTTCAATATAGTGGCTGTTAGCCGGTATTTTTTAGTTAGACGTTTGTCGTGACGAGTTAATCGTTAGCAAATGGCTTCGACTGCATAACAAAGTCCTTCTGCGGCTTGCTTTTACACTGCTTGAAACGAACTGCTGCAGCCTCTTGGGGAGCCCTCTCACTCACTCCCCTCGAGCCTGATCCTGCTTAATTTTCATTGCTGATAAGAAAATGGTTAGCTCTTAATAAGAGAATGGATAACTCTTAATAAGAGAAAGGGTAAAATTTCCAATAGTTCTTAATCTGCGCCCAGCGGTGGGCTAGCCCCTCAGGCTCGAAGATAAGAAACAGGATAATAACCAGGCCAATCGCCATCTCTTTGATATAGGCTAAACCGTCGGTCACCATAGGGATGTTGCCCCAATCTGTATATTTCATCAGGCCGACCCCCGTCTCTAACATCTCCGGTAAGAGCACCATGAAGATGACTCCCATCAAGGTTCCCTTAATCGAGCCCAGGCCACCGATAATGATCATGGCCAGAAACTGTATCGACATAAAAATGGTAAATCCTTCTGCCGATACATAACCGAGATAGTGCGCGTATAACGCCCCGCCGATCCCCGCATAGAAAGAGGATATGCCGAATGACAGCAAACGATACTTGTTTAACTTAACCCCCATGATCTCGGCCGAAAGATAATGGTCGCGTACCGCCACAAAGGCACGACCATCGCGGCTACGCATCAGGTTACAACCCCAGATGTACATAAAGACCAGGGCAAACAGGGCGATATAGTAGAAGCTTTGATCTGTATCGAACTCGAAACCCAACAGGTTCACCGGCGCCGCCATCGAACCCGATGACCCTCCGGAGAACCACTCGGCACGGGCAAAAAAGTCTTCAATGATAAACTGAGCCGCCAGTGTCGCGATCGCCAGGTAAAGGCCCTTAATGCGCGCAGCTGGCATACCAAACATCATGCCGACCGCCATAGTCAGAAAACCTGCTAACGGGATACACAGGGCTACCGGTATGTTAAAGCTGGTGTTGAGCCAGGCCGATGCAAAGGCGCCGAAGCCGAAGAAGGCACCATGACCTAAAGATATCTGTCCGGTGAAACCCACTAAGATATTCAGTCCCAGCGCCGCTATTCCCAAATATGAGATCTGGATAAACAGGGTTAAAAAATAGCCATCTAACACCAGCGGTGCAAAACAAGCGGCTGCGATGGCTAATGTGGCCACCAAACGTATGGTCTTAGTTTCGAAAATCGTGTTGTCTTTCTTGTAACTGGTCCTGAAATCTCCGCATGGACGCATTGCCAAACTAGACATAAAAAACTCCTTGAACTGTATTTACAACCTGCTTTAAAAGCATGAATTTACCTGAGAATGTTTTCACATGAGCCTAGATGCGCTCGATATCCCGGGTACCAAACAGGCCATAGGGTTTAAACCAGAGGATGACTAACAGCACGTAAAACGGCGCTATGTCATACATATTGCCAATGTGTAAATACTGACTGTCAAAAAACTCGGCAACATTCTCTAACACGCCGATGATCACACCGCCAACGATGGCGCCGACGATGGAGTCTAAACCGCCTAATATCACTGCAGGGAACACCTTAATACCGATAGAAGATAATGAGTCTGAAACCCCGTTAACCATGCCAATCACCACGCCGGCCGTTGCCGAAACCGTGGCAGCAATACCCCAGCTCATGGCGAAGACCTGTTTAACTGAGATCCCCAGACTCTGAGCCACCTGCTGATCGAACGCCGTCGCCCGCATCGCCAGGCCATGCTTGGAATATTTAAAGAAGAAGAAAAAGCCAACCATGATGCACAGGGCTATGATGGTACTCATCAGATAGGCCAGCTCGATATTGAGGCCAAAAACTGAGACTGACTGAGTATCAAAAACTTTAGGGTAGCTCTGAGGCGAGACGCCAAATATCCATTTCGTTAGCGACTGAAAGAATATCGACAAGCCAATCGTCACCATGATGACCGAGATAATCGGCTCACCTATCATGGGGCGCAGGACTATCATCTGCAGCAGCACACCAAACACGGCCATAAAGCAGAGGGTCAACAGGAAGCCGACCACAAACGGCAACTCCATATAAATTAGGAATGCCCAACACACCCAGGCGCCCACCAGCAGGAACTCTCCCTGAGCGAAGTTAACGATCTGAGTCGATTTATAGACCAGAACAAAACACATGCCCACAACACCATACAAGAGGCCCACAATCAGGCCATTGATGATGAGTTGCAGTAGTAATTCAAAATTCATGACGCTCTCCTTTGCTCTATTTCTGACTCGGATACGCTTGTCGTCTCTATGACCGATGCCACCTTGAGTTGAGTCTGTATTCGTGACTTACTGCCATCCTGGAAGGTGATCACGGTATCAATATCCACATGAGGTTCATCGTTATAGATTGATGAGATGATGTCACCGTACTTATCGGCTATCACGCCACGCCTGACCTTACGTGTTCGGGTTAACTCGCCATCATCGGCATCGAGTTCTTTATAGAGCAGGATAAATTTACTGATCTTCTGCGCATCTGGCAGAGACTCATTCACTATCTCAACCTCCTCAGACAGCTTTTCATAGACCTCGGGGAGTGATGACAGGTTGGTGTAATTGGTAAAGGCGAGGCCACGTTGCTCGGCCCACTTAGAGACGATACTGAAACGAATGCATAAGATGGCCGACAGGTAAGGTTTCTCTTTGCCTAAGATCACCGCCTCTCCGATAAAGGAGGAAAACTTAAGCTTGTTCTCAATGTATTGTGGCGAGTATTGAATACCCTGACTCGTCTTGGCTAAGTCTTTTATTCTGTCGATAACTACAAGGTGCCCCGACGGCTTAAAATAGCCCGCATCTCCGGTATGCATCCACCCCTGTTTCACATCTTCATCGAACGCCTCCTGATCGCCAAGGTAGCCGTTGAACATGCCTAAGGTTTTGGCGATCACCTCGCCCACCCCTTCGCTGTCACAGTTGATAACCTTGACCTCGGCGCTGTCGAAAGCCACACCGACGCTGTCGTAATCCACATCATCTTCCATGTGTATTGTGTACGCCCCACACATCTCGGTCTGCCCATAGAGTTGACGCAGTGGTACGCCGATACTCTGGAAGAACCGGAAGGTATCGGGTCCCATGGCGGCGCCACCGGTTGCGGCAGACTTTAAAAATGAGAAACCGAGCCGGTCTCGCAGCGCCCTCATCAATATAATATCGGCCAGACGGGACTTTCGGCCCTGCTGTAAACTTTTCTGCGCTCTGTCCATGGCGAAGTTAAACAGCGCCTGTTTCAAACGTGAGGAGTCCATCATTCGCGCCTGCACATCGGCCAGTATTCCTTCCCATACTCTTGGAGCAAGCAGTACAAAGCTGGGGCCAATTTCACGAAGATCGGCCATCATGGTTTCCTGCTCTTCGACAAAGTTCACTATCTGTCTGGCGATCAGCGCCTGACCCACCGCATATACCTGCTCCATGATCCAGGGAAGAGGAAGAACGGAGACATAGTTGTCACCCGGTGCTCGTGGATCGGCGCGCAGGTATGAGCAGCAATGGTCGATAAATTTACTGCCTTGCAGCAGCACAATTTTCGGCTTTGAGGTGGTACCGGATGTGGTGCAGTAGATGGCGATATTCTCGGCCCTACCGGCATCGACAAAGGCATCATAGAGTCTGGGTGTCTCTTTATCGATACGCTGCCCTAATGTATAGATCTCTTCAACACTGATAAGGCGGGGATCATCATATTTGCGCATGCCTCTGGGGTCGCAATAGACGATACACTTGACGCTGGGAATGCTGTCTTCGAGTTCAAGTAGCTTGTCACACTGCTCTTCATCCTCAGCAATCACCACGCTGGCATTGCTTCGATTGAGAAGGTAGGCCACCTCTTCATGCAACGAGTCCTGATAGACCCCCAGAGAGAAACAGCTCATGGCATGAGCCGCTACCTCGCCCCATACCCACTCGGGTCTGTTGTCTCCAAGCAGGGCAATGGTGCTGCTTGCTTCTATTCCCATAGATGAAAGGGCAAGGGTCATCCACTTCACCCGGTTGTGATAATCTAACCAGGTAAACTCGCTCCAGATCCCAAACTCTTTCTCCCGCATGGCAATATCATCGGGCCAGAGCGTGGCGTTATGCCTGAGGATCTTAGGAAAGGTATCCATATCACCCATATCGAATCGATTGGCTGACAATTCATTTGGCATATTCATTAGCCCACCTCCTGTAACTGCTCATCTTCTTCTAATCCAAGGTAAGCCTGTCTTACATGTTCATCTGCCATCACCTCATCGGGGAGGCCACAGATAAGTTTCTTACCAAAATCCAACACCATGACCTGATGAGAGATATCCATTACCACCCCCATATCATGTTCAATCATGACCACAGTGATGCCGAACTCTTCGTTGAGGTCGAGTATGTAGCGCGCCATATCCTCTTTCTCTTCCAGGTTCATGCCGGCCATGGGCTCGTCGAGCAAGATAAGCTTGGGCTTAAGAGCGATGGCGCGTGCCAGCTCGACACGTTTGCGCAGACCGTATGAAAGTGTGCCTGCAACCGCCTTACGCACATGAGAGATATCCAGGAAGTCGATGATCTCTTCAACCTGACGGCGATGAACCAGCTCCTCTTTTTGCGCCGGAGAAGCCCAGTAGAGCGGGCCGGTTAACCAGTTATTTTTCATCAGGTGATGTCGGCCAACCATGATGTTATCCAACACCGACATATGACCGAAGAGAGCAAGGTTCTGGAAAGTACGGCCTATGCCTAAGTCGGCCCTGTCATTGGGCCTTAAATTGGTCACATCGGTATTATCAAAATGAATGGCCCCTTTGTTGGGGCGATAACGGCCGGAGATGCAATTCAACATCGATGTTTTTCCAGCCCCGTTAGGACCAATGATGGAAAACACTTCGCCTTTGTTTACATCGAAGCTCACATCGGTCAGTGCCTTAACACCACCAAATGCGAGAGATATCTGGTCTACTTTCAGGATAGTTTCTGTCACACCCGTACTCCTTGAACTTCAGTTCGATTCATTAACGACACAACAGTGATGTCACAGTGATGATTGGCACTAGCCCCATATTGCTGAGATAACCTGAATTATCTTTTTCTGGCCGCTCACAATTGCGCTAGTCGTTCTTAAAAAAAAGAGAGGTGGGTTACCCCACCCCTAAATGGAGCGTTTAGAGTGCGTATCTCATCGACAGCTGTGCATAATCTGAGTCAACATTCTTATCGCCCATTTCAAAGTTGCCGACTTCGAATCCGACGGCAAGTTGGGGAGTCAGGTTTTGGAACAGGTTGACACTCCATTGAGTGCGTTCTGCATCGGCAATATCGGTTTCAACACGGCCATACAGGACGGTGCTTCTTAAGGTATCGGTCCAATAGTGGCGGTATGCAGCGAGGTAGGAGGTGGTACTCTCAACCTCTTCACCGATAAGATCTGAGGCGGTACCTACGCCGACATATCGACCCACTTCGCCCAGATGGAGTTGAAATCTGAAGTCATCTTTACCGAAGGTCTTGATACGGCCGGCTATCGATCCACCTAAGGCGGTTTCACTATTGCCCGTAGTTGTATTGAGGCTGCGACCCAGAGCTGATAGCGACACGTTGCCCCAATCGCCCTTAAGGTTGTAGCGAGCGACCACGTCCGGTAGATCGTCGTTGGCGGTATCGCCACCGACACTCTCAGGGTTTTCAATTGATACCTGGAAATTTCCGGCATCGAAACGTACCTGTCCCTGACGAATGAAGGCTAAACCAACGGTGGCCCCGGCGAAGTCTGCAGATTCAGGGATCGCACTGGTATTCATGAAGGTCGTCCAGGTCTGGCCTGCCGTGATCCCTTGGTACTTGATGAAGGCGTGACGAATTCGCGGGTTGGCCGAGTTAGATACAACCTGGTTACCGCCGCCGCCGAGAAAGTCCATCTCGATAAAACCGGTCACGTCGCCATGGACGTACTTGGTATTAAAACGTGATTCGTTGGCAAATATTCTGAATTGTGATGCGTCTTCGGCCAGCGGCGTGCCGGTACCGATCCAGAAATCCCGATAGGCAACGTCACCGTTAACATAACGTGCATCGACCTTAAGATAACCACCGAAACTAATCTTGCCATCTTCACCAACTGTAAAATCGTATCCGGCCATGGCTGAACCGGCAAATAAACACATTGAACCTGCTAACGCGATCTTTTTAATTTTAGAAATGAGCATCTTCTATCCCCTTTAATGTCTGCAGCCAAGATGGAGAAATCCTGCCATTGACTCAATTGGGAATAGGTATTAGTGCAGCAGTCTTAATACGGAAGTAGCAAGACAAAGGGGGTAATACTTAAGTCGATAGTAATTAGCGAAAAATTGGCTCTGAAATATGATATGTTAAATTTTATAACAAATAGGGTTTCAACCTCCTCTGCCCGCCACCGAAAGAGAAACTCATAATAAGGTCCATTAAAGCGTATGTTTCCCAACTGGCTGTTAGTCACCATCAGTATCAGCTATATCGGCTTACTCTTCCTGATGGCTTTTCTGGGTGACAGATACCGGGACAGGTTAGTCAATCGGCAACACACCGTTATCTACGCGCTTTCTCTGGGAGTCTATTGCACCTCGTGGGGATTTTTAGGCACCGCCGGGCAAGCAGCCAGTAACTCGTTTTCATACCTGCCGGTATATATAGCTCCCATACTGCTGTTTATTTTTGCCTGGCCATTTATTCAAAGGCTTATCCGTGTCAGCCTGAAGCTTAACATTACCTCAATCGCGGATCTGCTCGCTGCCCGATTTGGGAAATCACAACTGCTGGCCTTCATCGTGACCTTAGTCGCCCTGTTTGGTACCTTGCCCTATATCGCGTTGCAATTGAAAGCCATCGTGAACTCCTACGAAATTTTGCGACAAGACCATCTCATGTCTTCATGGCAGATAGGTGCCGTTGTAAGTGTTATTCTTGCGGGTTTTACCATTATCTTCGGCGTCAGGGCCATAGACGTCACCGAGCGCCACCCGGGCATGATGTTAGCGATCGCCTTCGAGTCCTTCGTTAAGCTTATCGCCTACCTGACAGTCGGCATATTTGTCTCATTTTTTCTGTTCGATTCTCCACTGCAAATCTGGACCTTAGCGAATGAGAGCTTACCGGCATCAACTGAATTCAGTTATCCGAATCTGGTCTCTATGTTTGGACTGCTCTTTATCGTCCTCTCCGCGTTTCTCTGTCTGCCCCGCCAATTTCAGGTACTCATCGTCGAACTGAAAGAGCAGAAACATGCCATATGGAGTCGCTGGACCTTCCCCATCTATATCTTGGTATTCGCCTTCTTTGCCACTCCTCTGGGACAGGCCGGTAATCTGCTCTATGGCGATTCACTCAAGAGTGATGCCTACGTGCTGTTTCTGCCGGCCTTCAATGGTCAGGCCTGGCTGGGCTTATTCAGCTTTTTGGGGGCTATTTCTGCGGCCAGCTCTATGGTTATCATATCCACGATAGCCTTGAGCACCATGCTCAGTAATGAGGTGCTATTCCCCACACTGTTTAAATTCAGCAATATTCAAAGTACCAACTTTCACCGCTTTCGCTCGCACCTGTTGAGTATACGCAAGGCACTGGTGTTGCTCGTCATCTTCTTAAGCTATGGGATGTTTTTACTGGCACCGCCTGATACGCTTGCTTCATTAGGTGAAGTCGCATTTGGTGCTATAGCCCAGATAGGTCCCACCCTGTTTGCCGCTTTTCTGTGGCGAAGGGTGACCCTGGTCGGGGCAATATTAGGGATCTCCAGTGGCTTCAGCCTCTGGCTTGTGCTCAATATGCTCCCTCAACTGGGCTTTTACCCTCACCCTCTGGCGGGCAGCGAATATTCGATGACCACCATGGCAACCTTGATAGGCCTGCTCGTCAATATTCTGATGGTATGGCTGGTTTCACTGCTCACACGCCAAAGCGTGCATGAGCAGATGCAGAGCGAGCACTTCATTCAGAGGCCGGATTTCGATAACTTGCCCTCCGGGGTCCAAAAAAATATTAAACCTGAAGATCTGGAGTTGCTTGTCGCGCGTTTCGTGGGGGAAGAGCGGGCACTGCAAGGATTCAGGGATTTTTTCAGTCAACAAGAGTCACCTCCCTCAGACAAGAACAGCCATAACCAGGCACTGATTTTTTACACCGAAAACATGCTCGCGAGTGTGATGGGCTCGGCTTCTGCCCGACTGGTGATCTCCTGCGCCCTAAATGGCCGGGATATCGCCATCAACGAGGTCGCGCAGCTGGTCGAGGATGCCTCCAGTCATAGAATGGAATTCAGCCGCTCGGTACTTCACAGCGCAATCGAAAATGCCAGTGAGGGCATATCGGTTATAGATAGCGATCTGAAACTGGTCGCCTGGAATAAACATTATCTTGAGCTGTTCGACTACCCGGACGATCTCATCTATATCGGCTGTCCGGTAAAACAGCTCATCCAATATAACCTGAGTCATGGGGGCAAGTTTAATAAGAATATCGAACAGAAAGTCGAACGGCGTCTGGCATTTTTACGTCAGGGTAGCCGCCATAGTACCGAGCGGGTACAGGGTGATGGAAAAACTATTCGTATCGAGGGCAACCCCATTCCCGATGGTGGCTTCGTGATGATCTTCTCGGACATTACCATGTACCGGGAAGCCGAAAATTTGCTGAAAGAGAAAAATCTTGATCTTGAAGCCCGGGTCTATGAGCGCACCAGGAAACTGGAGCAGGCTAACCTAAGCCTGGAGCAAACCAATGCAGAGCTTGCCGACGCTATTCAAAAAGTAGAGCAGGCCCACCAGAAGAAGAGTCAATATCTCAAAGCCTGCAGCCACGACCTGTTGCAACCTCTGTCTGCAGCTCGCCTGTTCTCCTCCGCTTTCGTACAGAGCAGCCAGCTATCAAAAAAACAGAAGCAGCAGATAGGCTATATTGATAACTCACTTAAAGTGGCCAATGAGTTGCTGCTTGATCTCAATGAAATCTCACGTATCGAGAGTGGCACCTTAGTTCCCGAAATTGAGCGCTTTCCACTGCAAGAAGTTTTAGATTCCATCGTCGACGAATACGGCGCAATATCCGCTAGCGCGAATGTGGACTTCCATCATATCGACACCGAACTCTGGGTCACGAGCGACAAGGTGATGTTAAGGCGAATTCTGCAAAATCTGATCAGCAATGCCTTCAGGTATGCCGGGGAGGGGAAAATTCTTCTCGGCTGTCGCCGACATGGCACTCAACTCAAGATTCAAGTCGTAGATAATGGACCGGGGATCCCCCTTGATAAGCAGGCAGTGATATTTGAACAATTTACCCGCCTGCAGCCCTCAGGACACCTGGGAGTCAACGGGCTGGGTCTTGGGCTCAATATAGCTCAGGGACTCGCCTCTCTATTAAAGCAGCAGCTAACCCTCTCTTCTCGTGTCGGTCACGGCAGTATCTTTAGTCTCACCTTAGATATCGTAGCGCCGATTACCGCCCGAATAGAGAAGAGTGAGGCCGACATCTTAACCCTGCACGGCGTCAATGTGCTGTGTATTGATAATGACCCCAATGTGCTGGCCGGCATGACTGAGCTGCTCAGTGGTTGGAAATGTAAGGTCTACGGCGCTAACTCTGTGCAACAGGCCAAGCGGCAATTTAAAAAGCACGCCAGTGAGATAGATATCATGTTAGTGGACTACCAACTCGATGACAGACTGGATGGACTCGCCTTGATGGATGAATTACAAGGGCTATCGGACTTGCCCTTACCCGGTATTTTGATCACGGCGACCATAGATGAAGCCGTGGTTCAGCAAGCAAAGGCATTGGGTTATGGCTACCTTCGCAAAATCATTAAACCTATTGCATTGAGGGCATTAATGAGTGCAACACTGGCTCAAAGCTTACGTAAAAACTACTGCGCTTCGAGTGAGAAAGTGGCTTTATCCAACTGAAGTTGACTCATGGCTATCACCGCCTGGGTACGGGTGTGCACCCCTAGCTTCAAAAATATCGCACTGGCGTGAGCCTTGATAGTGGCTTCCGATAGTCCTAGATCGTAAGCGATCTGTTTATTTAACATCCCATCGGCAAACATCATTAATATGCGATGTTGACGCGGTGATAGGCTCATGATCTTACTGCTCATACTATCGGCTTCTACCGTATCGAAGTTACTGCAGCCTTCGGGTAGCCACTGTTTACCGGCGAGTACGCTCTGTATCGCCTGTAGCATCATCGCTGCGGTAGTCGATTTGGGAATGAATCCTGCGGCGCCAAAAGACATACTCTTGGACACGGTGACTTTATCCTCCTGACCCGAGATCACTATCACCCCCATCTGAGGAAAACAGTTTCGGATGCTGATTAAGGTATTAAAGCCGTGTGCTTTAGGAATGTTCAAATCAAGTAGCAGTAGATCCGCATCATCATGCTCGGACAATAGCTTGTCTAACTCAGATATGGTTTCGGCCTCAAAGAGGAGCACATCGTCGAAATTAGGCGCTAATATATTGATTAGGGCCTGGCGGAACAGTGGATGGTCATCAGCTATTATTATTTTAAGTGGCTGCAACATTGTTAACTCCTCGTTAATGAGCGAAATTCAGTCTAACGGAAACCCTGAGAATAACAACCTAGCTCTCAACGGGTTGCAATATTCGCAAAAACAAAAGCAAACTTCTTTTGTTATAACAACTTAAGTAAGCCAAGATGATAAATAAAAGCAAGCTGACGACCTGAGATATAGACTTATTAACTAGTCCTGAATATCTAATCAGAGCTGTTTTGTCGGCGTTACTACCCATTTAGGGTCAAGGGACTCGTCGATAATGGCTTTGAAGATATGGTTATTAAACATCCAACCACCTGAGAGTTGATTAAATTTACCACAGCCACTTGTACATTAACAAAGTCTCACATATTCTGGATTGAGGTTCCCATGTTTCCGACATGACAGTTTTTCAACACAACGCATTGACTATTAGGAGATTACTTTGCCTGATAAAACAGCATTAGTTCTTGGCGGTGGTGGTGCGCGTGCGGCATATCAGGTCGGTGTGCTTAAAGCCATAGTGCAGTTCTACCCCAGAAATCATGGGATCCCCTTTAAAATCATCTGTGGTACATCTGCCGGGGCAATCAATGGCACCTCGATTGCAACTCATGCCTCCTGCTTTCATCTTGGCGTAAGAAAACTGGAATGGGTATGGCGTAACTTTCATACCAGTAAAATTTATAGCTCCTCTGCAATTGGAATACTGGCTCATCTAAGTAAGATGCTGTTGATGAGTATTCAGGAGGATAGGGTTAACACCAATGCGGGCAGCTTGTTTAATAGCGACCCTTTACGAGTGCTGCTTAACCAGCTGATCAATTTTGTTCGAATAGACAGGAATATTGCGAGCGGTGCACTCAATGCCCTGAGCATAGATACCTCCTGCTATAACACCTCGCGTTCAATCACCTTTTTTCAAGCCAGTCGAGATATCCAGGAGTGGCACAGGGATAGACGAAGGGGACAAAGAACCCAGCTAAATACTGAACACCTGCTGGCAAGCAGCGCTATCCCTCTCATATTTCCTTCGATCAAGCTCAATCAAGGTTATTACGGAGATGGCTCGGTGCACCAACTCGCGCCCTTGAGCAGCCCTATTCACTTAGGGGCCAAAAAAATCATGGTGATCAACCTGGAGAGTCCCCATAAACAGATGCCCCAAGAGTTGGAGCATCATCCCAAGACAGCGACGATTACGGGTCACCTGCTCGATACCATATTTTCAGATACACTTAACAGCGATCTCGAGCGGCTAGAGCGTATTAACAACACCCTCTCCCTCATCCCCAAAGAGGATTGTGAAAAGCTCCCGCTGACTAATATTCAAACCTTAGTCATCAAGCCCAGTGAGGATCTCAGTCAATTGGCGTCCCAGTATTACAATGAAATGCCCTTTGCGGTTAAGTCTATGCTGAGACCCTTAGGGATTAAGCAACAAACCGATTCGAGTATTGTCTCTTACCTACTATTCGAACAGGCTTATTGCAGCGCGCTTATCGACTTAGGATATCAGGATGCCATGTGTCAGATTGATGAAATCCGGGACTTTTTTGAGATAAAAAAATAATCAGGAATAAAGCGTTCGATGTATTCTTGTATTGAAGCGCCAGCGGAAACAGAGCTAAGAAACAGTTCTTAGCTCCTATTGTGAAAATCTATTCAGCCCAATAGCTCCGCGCGCCGGACAATCAAACCCGCGGCGTTCTCGCCCCACACCTGATATATCCTGCCACCGGGGTGAAAACCGTCCACAGCCATATCCTGGCGCTCCAAGGCCTGCTCAATATTAACCAGCTCGCAGTCATCATCAGCCAGACTTAACTCAACGAGACGGGTATTGAACGCCTTAGCCCTTTGACCCAGACACCATCTCAGTGGCTGAGGCAAAGCAGGAAACTGCTCCATAGGCGGCACATGGGTGAGCAAAATATGCTTCACGGCAAATTGCGACCTTAGCAGTTGAATCAGTACCGCTTGCCGCTCTTTCCAGCGACCCACCCGAACCGGACTGAGCACATCATTAACCCCTAAAGAGCTTAATACCACATCAAACTCACAAGGCTCCAACTGCTTCAGCGTCTGGATAAGATCCTCTGTTGTATTACCGGACTGAGCGATAAGCAGCCAGTCAACCCGATACTGTTTAGCAAGCTCGCGGGACAGACAGCCGGATAAGGCTTGTGATTGGGTATCGACACCGACTCCGGCCGCGGCAGAATCGCCCACCACTAACACCCTAAGTCGCCTTCCCTCACCTAGGCTTCCATCTCTGTCACCCGCCGCTTCAGGTAGCTTGGGGGTCACTCGACGCACATATCGCCCCTGTAATACCAATAAGGGCGCCAGCAAAATAAGGATTATATTGTGCAACATGCCACTCCTCTATCCCTAGCCCCTAGCCCCTAGCCCCTAGCCTTGCAACAAAAAATGTTCGGCCTTCTCGATTCGTCGAGGCTTACCCAAGATAATCAATATATCACCCGGGCGAATATTCCAATCTAACTCAGGACTTTCAACCTCTGAGCCTGAACGTCTCACGGCCCGGATTTCTACTCTGAGTTTCTCCCAGGGTATCTCGGCTAAGGTCAAGCCTACGGCGTTGGCTCCCTTGGGTAACGCCACAGCATGCAGGTGCTCAAGGGTGAAGTCGGTCTCGGCTCCGGAGAAGAAACCATGGAGGTACTGGTAATGGTTACGTCTTTCATATTCCAGTCGCTTTAAAATTCTCGTCAGCGGAACGCCGCATTGATACAGCACTTGAGAAACCAGCATTAAACTGCCCTCGAGTGTTTCGGGGATAACCTGGCTCGCTCCCGCTTCCTCAAGCTCCTCCATTCCGGTATCGTCACGGGTTCTGACCAATATTTTTGACTCTGGCGCAAGCTGGCGACACAAGGGCAACACCTCTTCGAGGATCCGACCATTACTAAAGGTTAATACAATCAGCTTAGCCTCCCGGATTTTGGCCTGTTTAAGAATGCTACGTTTACAGACATCACCAAAATAAACCGGTTCCCCCGCTTTTCTCGCCTCCGACACCCGGGTGGGATCCAGATCCAGCACCAAAAATGGTACCGCTTCCGTTTTCATAAACCGGGCAATAGTCTGACCAACGCGGCCATAGCCCAGAATTAACACCAGATCGTTTTCATGCTCTATATTCGGCTCAATGGCAGGCGGCTTCTCGACCTTAGGCCGAACCCCCTGCAAGTAACGAGCAATATCGACGCTGTGCCTCACTAACCAGGGGGCGACCGCCATCGAGAGCACCGCGACCATAACCAGTTTAGTACTCAGGGCGATATCGAGTAGTCGATAATTCACCGCCAACGCCAGCACTACGAAGCTGAACTCCCCCACCTGAGCCAAGCTCAGGGCCGTCGACACTGAGGTTCTGAATGATTCACGGGCAGCACGTAACAGGCCAAAGATAACGAGTGCCTTTCCGAGAATCACCGCCACCAGCAGAACTAAAATCTGCCACCAAAACTGAAAAACGAGCGTAAAGTCGAGCAGCATACCGATAGAGATAAAAAACAATCCCATCAATAGATCACGAAACGGCCTGATATCTGCCTCGAGTTGACGTTTATATTGGCTTTCTCCTAACAACATACCCGCCATAAAAGCACCAAGTGCCATGGACAAGCCCAGCCATTGAGTCAAGGCTCCGGTTAAAAGTGCCACCACTAGGGTAGACAGCATAAATAGCTCATTGGAGCGTGAGCGAGCAACTTCATCGAATAGGCGCGGCAAGCCCCACTTACCAAAAGCCATCAAGGCCACGAAGGCCAGCACGCCTTCAGCCATGGCATAGCCTATGGTCTTCACCGACAACACCTCTCCACCGGAGGCCAGCAGTGGCAGCAAGATCAGTAGAGGAACGACGGCAAGATCCTGGAATAACAATACACTGACCGAAAGCTCACCGTGACGCCGCCTTAACCAGCCTTGTTCATTGAGCAACTTAAGTACGATAGCGGTGGAAGATAGTGCGATGGCCGAGCCAACCACTATAGATTCGACTAAGGTGAGTGACCCCATATATGAGATCCCGGTTGCCAGTAAAGTGGTAATGACGACCTGAGCACTACCCAGACCAAATACCGTTCTTCTCATCGCCCATAATCTGGGAAGAGAAAATTCCAAACCTAAACTGAACATGAGTAACACGACGCCGAGCTCGGCAACGGACTGCATCTGATGTTGGCTAAACCAATTGAAACCTGAAGGACCACTGATAACACCCGTGAGCAGGTAGGCCAAGATAGCGGGCAAGCCTGCCCGTCTCAGCAACGCAATCGAGATAATTGCCACCACAAGCATCAAAAGAATTTGAATAAGAAAACTGTGTTCCATTTAAATTTTGGCTCCAAGTCAAATAACTGACACATCATTTTTAGTACTGATTACAGAAAGATTAACTCAATGACAAATAAAGACAAATTTAATTAACAAAATATTAGGCATACTAATTGCTAGTAAACATTCAATTGAGAGGTTTCTTAACCTCAGCAAGACTGGCATTGATGGAGTACTAATTATGGACTTTGGCCTAGCGACAGAGTTTTATCCCGAAGAACATCAGTATCAACCTGAATTATTTAGCGTTAATAATACTGAACTCGATCTAGTGGAAATTATTCAGCAACTACACGAAAGTTTAGATCCCAGGACAGTTTTTGCCTGTTTCGGCAAAGTCATGGGACAACATTTGCCGATGCATGGTGTAACGCTAAACTACAAACACTATCAGTTTAGCTGGGGAAGACGTCAGGGGCTAGTTATTAAGCAACAACTGGTATGCTCCGGTGAGGCCGCAAGCCTTCAATACAGCTTGAAGTCCCCATTAACGCCATCACAAGCACAGCGATTACAGTTACTACAGACTCTGGTTCTCTTGCCGCTGTTTAATGCAACCCAGTTCCATGAGATGTCTCAGCAAGCCATGTACGACTCTCTCACTAAGTTAGGCAATCGTCACTATTATACCGAGAGCCTTAAAAAAGCGATTGCAACGGCTGAGCGCTATTGTAACGACCTCTCATTAGTGGTGCTTGATTTAGATAATTTCAAGAAGCTTAATGACCGATATGGCCACCAATTTGGCGATACCGTGCTATCTGACTTTGGCCAACTTTTAACCAATGCAATACGAAATACCGATCAGGCATTTCGTATCGGTGGGGATGAATTTGTTGTCGTGGTGCGAGGAGACAAACAGGCCGCCAGCATCTTATGTGAACGAATTTTAGCCTCTATGGCATCACTGCCTTTGTTTGAAAAACATGAAATCCAAACCAGTTTAGGTGTCTCTCAATGGATTAACGGTGAAGCCCCGACCTCACTGTATGAACGTGCAGACAGGGCGCTGTATCGAGCTAAAGCGGCTGGACGACAATGCTTCAGGGTTGATGGTGAGTAAGAGGAAACGTCAAGTAACTAGTTACTAGCTACGACTTTAAAGCTTAAACCAGCACTGACATCTCTACAGATAAACGCCTTCTCAATCCAGTAGCCGACGGCGCAGACCAACACATCATTGTAAAAGATAAACGGCACCTTCTCTCGCTCCCAAGGAGGAATGCCATACTCCTGCCACAACTTCTTAAGCTCTCGCCCCTTCTGTCTGTTATGGGGAGAGCAACGCGTACTACCCGCAACGGAAAAACGAACACTCACCTTCTCATCAGTATTAGGAAAACGGACTCTATCGGACTTGGCGGAGCTACACACCCAAAGTGTGGCCAACTCAGAAACTCCAAAGCCTAGCCTTGTTTCAGCATTACCAGCTTTAACACACTCCCCTGCGCGAACGGAAGCAGATGATAGCAAAGAGGTTAAATCCAACTCGAACACAGATTTTGCTATTCGCTCCGCGTGTTCAGCTTCAACCGAGGAGAGATAAGCCCGTCCCCTGAAGCGTCTGATAAGGGTATCGCCTAACCTAAGCTCGATTTTGGCATCAGGCTTAGCATCGAGTAACTGATATAGCGCCTGCTCCAGTTGGACTTGCGACAGGGGCGCAAAACCAAGGTATTCGATATAACCCCTGAGCAGCAAGAGTTGCCAATTGAGATCTTGCTCACTTAAGTCTGAGAGTTCGAAAGCGGTGCCGTTCCCCTGACTGACAGGCACAATATATGAAGGTAAGCGTTTACTCACCTCCTCGTCGATAACAGCCTGCTGCTGGGCACATAAGGCAGCGCTTCGACTCGCCGTCACGGCAATGGAGCTCCAGCGGGCCTTGAGCTTAGGGATTATCTCCAGGCGCAAAAAATTACGGTCAAACTTACTGTCTTGATTACTCTCGTCTTCAATATGAACTATCGCCTGACTGGCTGCCAGCGACTCAATCTGTTCGCGACTAATCGACAGCAGCGGCCTGAGTAGCTGTTTGTTGTTATCGAATGTCTGAACTTCCCCCATAGCAGATAACCCCTTAGGCCCCAGCCCTCTTTTGAGAGCAAGCAAAACGGTCTCTAATTGGTCATCTAAATGATGGGCGGTTAACAGGCCGTCACCCGCTGCCATCAAGGACGTTATCGCCTCATAGCGGGCATTGCGGGCCTGGGCTTCAATACTGAGTCTGGGACCAATTTTTACCTCTACCCGTTTTATTTCGATAGGTAAATTATATTTTGCAGCCTGGGACTGACAATGCGCTGCCCAAGCATCGGCATTTGAGCTCAACCCATGATGGACATGAACCAGCAGATACCGATATTGAGGGTTATCCCTGGCAAAGTTGGCTAAGCCCAGCGCCAACACCTCTGAATCGACCCCGCCACTGTAAGCGAGTACTAACTGAGAGCCAGAGTCGACAGACGCCTTAGCCACACAGTCTGCTATTAAACTGCTGACATCAAAATCCGGGACAGGGGTGCGCTTACTCATCTAAAAAAGGATCCTCACCTTACCGGCCCCGGTTAAGGTTTCCAACGCCAGCATCAACTCATCGGTCGGGTTAACACGCCAACTCTCACCGAGCCTGTACCGGGCCTTGGCTTGAGATTGAGCGTAATTAACGACCACGGGCACAGCGCCATTTTTCCATGGTTCAACGGCTTCTTTAAATCTATCCAACCAGGTCTGATCGATAGTGTCAGCATCGATATCGACCTCGACACCATTGGCGAAATGGCTTCTGGCCTCCCCCATATCGATGATATTTCTGGCCGTCATGCGGTTTCCACCGGAAAAATCGTCGAAGCTCACCTCACCTTCGATGATTAAAATGCGGTCTTTTTCCAGCAGATGGTTAAACTTTTCAAACGCCTCGGTAAATAACATCACCTCTAAACGAGCACTCTTATCGTCCAGCGTCACCAAGCCCATCTTAGAGCCACGTTTGGTCATCATCACACGAGTCGCTACCACTAAGCCTGCCGCCTTCATGGTCTTGCCTCGCTCGGTAGGATGCACATCCTTAAGGCGTCCCGAAGTGTAATGCTTCAGCTCTTTCAGGTACTGATTAATCGGGTGGCCCGTCAGATACAGACCTAAAGTCTCTCTCTCCCCTTCCAGCCACACCTTATCGGGCCAGGGGGTGCATTCAACAAATTGTTGTTTCACATCTTCTGGATCGCTATTGAGCAAACCAAACATATCATGTTGACCGATGGCTTCGGCCTTAGCATTTTGATCCGCCGCCCTTATCGCCTCGGGTAAGGTCGCTAACATAGCGGCGCGATGAGGTCCGAGATTATCCAGCGCACCGGCACAGATAAGCTTTTCCATGATGCGTTTATTGAGTTTCTTCAGATCCACGCGAGCACAAAAATCAAACAGGTCTTTAAATGGACCATCTTTTCGAGCCGACAAAATTGACTCTACCGGCCCATCACCGACCCCTTTAATCGCGCCGATGCCGTAGACAATATTGCCCTCATCATCGACGTTAAATTTTAACAATCCCTTGTTAACATCAGGCGGTAGCAGAGGCATGCCCATGCGCTCACACTCATCGACCAGAATAACGATCTTGTCTGTGTTATCCATATCGGCAGACATTACCGCAGCCATAAACTCGGCCGGATAGTGAGTCTTCAGCCAGAGCGTTTGGTAAGAAACCAGTGCATAAGCGGCCGAGTGAGACTTGTTAAACCCGTAACCCGCAAATTTCTCCACCAGATCGAAGATCTTCATCGACAGCTCACCGTCGATACCGTTATTAATCGCGCCCTCTTCGAAGGTACCACGCTGCTTGGCCATCTCCTCGGGTTTCTTCTTACCCATAGCACGACGAAGCATATCCGCCCCACCCAAGGAGTATCCCGCAAGCACCTGAGCGATCTGCATCACCTGCTCTTGATAGAGGATAATGCCGTAGGTGGGCTCGAGTACCCATTGCAGCGACTCATGCTGATACTCGGAATCCGGATAGGAGACCTCCTCACGGCCATGCTTACGTTCGATAAAGTTATCTACCATGCCCGATTGCAACGGGCCGGGTCTGAACAGGGCCACCAGTGCGATCATATCTTCGAAGCAATCCGGCTGTAGGCGTTTAATCAGGTCTTTCATACCCCGGGATTCGAGCTGAAAAACCGCCGTCGTCTCATAACGCTGCAATAACCTGAAGCTGGCTGGGTCGTCCAGTGGAATAGACTCGATACGCACAGGATCTTTGCCCAACCTCTTCAGTTTGGGGTTGATCATCTGCAGTGCCCAATCGATAATCGTCAGGGTTCTCAGTCCCAGGAAGTCGAACTTAACTAAGCCTGCAGTTTCAACATCGTTCTTATCGAACTGAGTGACCGGGTTAAGCCCCTCTGAATCACAATAAATTGGCGAAAAATCGGTAATGGTGGTTGGTGAGATAACCACACCACCGGCGTGCTTACCCGCGTTACGCGTGACACCTTCTAAAATTCGGCACATGTCGATAAGGTCTTTCACCTCCTCATCGGCGTCGTATGACTCCTGTAGTGCCGGCTCGACCTCAAACGCCTTCGCCAGCGTCATACCGGGTTCGGCGGGCACCATTTTAGATATCCGGTCTACAAAACCATAGGCATGTCCCAGCACACGCCCAACATCGCGAATAACAGCTTTTGCCGCCATGGTACCGAAGGTGATGATCTGCGATACCGCATCACGACCATAAAGCTCGGCAACATGATCGATCACCTCATCACGCCTATCCATGCAAAAATCGATATCGAAATCCGGCATGGAAACACGTTCGGGGTTCAGGAATCGCTCGAACAGCAGTTCATATTCAAGTGGGTCCAGATCGGTAATTTTAAGGGCGTATGCAACCAAGGAACCCGCACCGGAACCACGGCCCGGGCCGATTGGAATATCATGATCTTTACCCCACTGAATGAACTCCATCACGATGAGGAAGTAACCGGGGAATCCCATCTGGTTAACAACCTTCAGCTCGACATCGAGACGATCATCATACGCAGGTCGTTTCTCCGCCCTCACTTCAGGATCGGGAAAGAGAAACTCTAATCGCTCCTCGAGTCCTTTCTCAGATACTTCGACCAGGTAGTCTTCAATGGTTAAATCGCCCGTAGGGAAATTAGGCAAGAAATACTCGCCGAGGCGAACGGTAACATTGCAACGTTTAGCTATCTCAACCGTATTCTCGATCGCTTCGGGAATGTCTTCAAATAGCTCACACATCTGCTCGCTGCTCTTGAAATACTGCTCGGCGCTGTATTTCTTCGGTCTACGAGGGTCTGCCAGAGTAAAGCCATCTGAAATAGCCACACGGATTTCATGGGCCTCAAAAAACTCAGGACTATTAAAGACAACCTGGTTAGTCGCCACAACAGGTAAGTCCTTTTCCGCCGCAAGCTCAACTGCCATATGCAGGTAGCGCTCCTCATCGGGACGACCGGTACGCAATAGCTCCAGGTAATATCTATCTGCAAAATGTGTCTGATAAAACTCGACGAGTGAGTCTACCTGGGCCTCGTTGCCTTTCAACAGTGCCCGCCCAACATCCCCGTGTCGGCCACCTGAGAGCAGGATCAATCCCTTATTGTACTTAGCCAGCCACTCATGATCTATGACTGCCCTATCATCTATATGACCTCTGAGATAGGCATCGCTGATCAGTAAGGTTAAGTTCAAATAGCCATCGTTATCCATAGCCAAAACGGTCACTGAACACAGATCTTTATCGAACCCCGGCACTTTCACCCAAAAATCGGCACCAATTAGTGGCTTAATGCCGGCACCATGACAGGCACCATAAAACTTAACTAATCCACACAAGTTAGTTTGATCTGTAAGCGCAACGGCAGGCATCCCAAGTTCTGTTACTTTCCCTATGATGGGTTTAACTTTTGCCAAACCATCTGACATAGAAAAGTCACTGTGAACACGTAGATGCACGAAACTGGGATCAGACATAGTACCTATTACTTTTAAATTGGGGAAAAACTCAGATTTAGGTGAGATTAACAGAGTCAATCTCACCAAGCTAGCTTACCGGTTACAGTAAGAAGGAATTGCAGTTATAACTCGGAGCACCGCTTATTTTTTAGCGAGACGCTCTTTTACCGGACGGAAGCTTTTTCTATGTTCTGGCAGCACGCCATGTAACTCTAATGCTTCGAAATGCGCCTTGGTTGGATAGCCTTTATGTTTGGCAAAGCCATATTGAGGATGCTCCATATCGAGTAGATCCATCTCTCTGTCGCGGATCACTTTGGCAACGATAGAGGCGGCGCTGATACCGGCGACTAACCCGTCGCCTTTAATAATTGCATGGCTCTCAATATTGGTATCAACCTCTTCTCCATGAAAAAAAGCAGGCGTGCGATTTCCATCGACCAATACACTTTTCGGTGCAATCACAAGGCCTGCAACGGCTCGCTGCATGGCTAGCATGGTCGCATGCAAGATATTAAGCTCGTCTATCTCCTCGGGCGACGCGTAGCCGATACTGATAGCTAATGCTTTTTTATGGATTTCGGTAAACAGAGCTTCCCGCTTCTTCTCAGAGAGTTTCTTTGAGTCATTTAAGCCGGCAATGGGTTTAGCCGGGTCTAGGATAACCGCGGCCGTAACCACATTACCGACCAGAGGGCCGCGGCCCACCTCATCAACCCCGGCATACAGACCTGAGGTTAACGTTTCGACTTGTTCAGGGGTGATAGCTTTAATTACAGCCATAAATGGGTACCAACTTTGTATAGGGAATTAATGACTATTGAATCAGTTTTATTACAGCTTCGGCAGCGCGCTCACTGGCATTACATTTCAGCGCCAGATGTAGCTGCATGAATTTGTCTTTCATCGGTGAGAAGTCGCTGTCCAGCAGCTCAGAGACAGCGTCGGCAATCAAAGATTCGGTACAATTTTCCTGTATCAACTCTGTCACCAAGGTCTCACCCGATAACAGATTAGGTAGAGAATATTGGTCAACTTGCATCATGCCCTTGGCTATCTTATAGGTGATGGGATTAAGGCGGTACGCAACAACCATAGGGCGCTTAACCAGCATGGCTTCTAATGTCGCAGTACCCGATGCGAGCAAAATGCAATCAGCCGCTGCCATCACTTCCCTGGAGTGCCCTTCGACTAAGGTAATTTCCAGATCTGGTGCATGTAGCTTAAGTGCCTCTTCGAATTGATCACGGCGCTTTTGATTAACCAGTGGCGTGACAAAGCGGATATCGGGATACTTAGCCTTAATTAGGCCCGCAGCCTTAACAAAAGGCTCAGCCAGCTGTTTCAACTCGCCGCCCCGGGAGCCGGGAAGTACCGCTAAGTACTCGGCATCGGCATCCAACTCCAACAATTTACGGGCAGCAGCCTTGTCGCTTACTAAAGGGATATCATCGGCTAATGTATGACCGACAAATGTGCATGGGACATCATGCTTATCATAAAACGCCTTTTCAAAAGGAAGCAGTGACAGCACCATATCGGTTGCCTTGGCTATCTTGAAGATACGTTTAGGGCGCCAGGCCCAGACTGAGGGACTCACGTAGTGAACCGTTTTAATGCCCCTAGCTTTAAGTTTTAACTCTAAACCGATATTGAAGTCCGGAGCATCGATACCGATAAAACAGGCAGGTTCGATGGAACAGATCTCATCGATCAGGGTTTTACGGACTTTCAACAAACGAGGTAAACGGGAAAGCACTTCAACAATTCCCATTACCGCAAGTTCTTCGAATGAGAAGATAGACTCAAAACCCAGCGCTTCCATACGCGGTCCACCAATACCGACAAAACGTGCATCTGGATATTGGTGCTGCAATGCTTTAATTAAGCCTGCGCCTAAGATATCTCCGGAGAGTTCCCCGGCAACTAATGCAAAAGTAATTTGTTTGGGTTCACTCATAGGATCAGGTCTTAGGTTACGTTTTGAAAAAGGGATTAATATTCATCTATATCAGCATACGTTCGGTCAGCGCACCTGTTACTTCTGAATGACTATCACAGATAGGTATAAAGCAAAGAGCCCGTTGTTAACGGGCTCTGGTGTTCGGCTGTTAGCGAATTATACCGCGGCTGGAGTTGGAGACAAAATCGATCATAAACTTTACTTGTTCATCATCTGACTCTTCCGATAACGCAGAAATAGCCTCTTCGACAGTCAGCCCCTTACGGTATAGTGTCTTATAGGCGCGACGCACCGCCATCTGGCTCTCTTTCGAGAAACCGCGACGCTTCATACCTTCACTGTTTAAACCGCGTGGGATCCCCGGTTGACCCGAAGCCATCACGAACGGAGGCACATCTTGCAGGATCAAGGAATAACCTGCTGTAAACGCATGGGCTCCGATGTGTACAAACTGGTGCACACCCGTTAAACCACCCAGAATGGCCCAATCCCCAACATGAACATGTCCGGCAATCGACGCATTGTTTGACATGATGACGTTGTTGCCAACGACACAGTCATGGGCAATATGCACATAGGCCATAAACAGATTGTTAGAGCCTATACGAGTCTCACCTTTGTCTTGAGTCGTTCCACGGTGAATTGTCACCGATTCACGGATGATATTATTATCACCCATGATGAGTCGCGTAGCTTCCCCTGCATACTTTTTATCTTGGCAATCCTCACCCACAGAGGCAAACTGAAAAATTTTATTGCCTTTGCCGATAACCGTTGGCCCTTTAACTACCACATGGGAGCTTAACCAACAATCGTCACCTATCTCAACATCTGCACCGATATAGGTCCAGGGGCCGATAGTGACATTGTTACCAATTTTTGCATCAGGATGAATATACGCTAATTTATCTATCACTTTTTGATCTCTCTGCGAGCACACATGATTTCAGCCGAGCAAACTAACTCGCCGTCAACCTTAACTACACCTGTAAACACCCCAATCCCACGGCGTTCTTTTACCATCTTCACTTCAAAGTGTAACTGATCACCAGGTTCAACTACTCGCTTAAAACGAGCCTTATCGATACCGGCAAAATAGTACAATGAATCATCAGTGGCGGCTTCCATCGTCTTGTATGCCAATAAGCCTGTTGCCTGTGCCATAGCTTCCAGAATTAATACGCCAGGCATTACCGGCTGAATCGGGAAGTGCCCCTGGAAGAAAGGTTCATTGATAGTGACGTTCTTGATCGCATGAAGCGTCTCACCCGGAGTATAGTCCAATACACGATCTATCAATAAAAATGGGTACCTATGGGGCAAAGAGTTCATGATTTCTTTGATATCCATGGTATTTAATTGATTTGACACTAATTTTTCCTTAATCCGCCTTTAGGCAGTTAATCTTCTGATGGTACATTCTTTTCTAACTTTTTAACACGCTGAAAAAGCTCATCCAGTTGTCTGAAACGAACGGTATTTCGGCGCCATAATTTGTTATCCATAGCGATAGTTGCCGAGCTATAGACACCAGGCTTACGAATAATGCTGGTGACATTGGTGGCACCCGAGATATGGGTACCATCGGCTACACTTAAATGGCCCGCTACTGCACTGTTTCCACCTATGATACAGTACTTTCCAATCCGCGTGCTTCCCGCCACAGTTGAGTTACCCGCAATAGCGGTATTTTCACCGATAATATCGTTATGAGCAATCTGAACCTGATTGTCGAGTATCACGCCGTCATGTATCTCAGTGTGTTCAATTGCACCACGGTCCACCGTAGTACTGGCACCGATTTCGACACGGTCACCCACTCTTACGCCACCAGTCTGTGGAATTTTAATCCATTGACCCCTTTCATTGGCATAACCAAAACCATCGGAACCTATCACGGCACCGGAATGGATAATACAATCCTGACCAAGGTGAACATCATGATAAATGGTAACATTAGCCCACAGGCGTGTGCCTGAGCCTAAAATACTATCTTGACCGACCACGGAGCCGGCACCAATTTGCACCTGCTCACCAAGAATAACATTCTCAGCGATAACAACATTAGCACCAAGGGCAACCCCTTCACCCAGCTTAGCTGTCGGATGAATAACTGCCGATGGATGGATGCCCTTTGCGGCCTTTGGCGTGGTATCTAATAACTGAGATACTCGGGCAAAACCTACATAGGGATCGTTTAAAACGATCGCATTTCCGGAAAAACCATCAAGCTCTTTAGGAGAGATCAACACTGCACTTGCTTGGGTTGACTCCAATTGAGCGCGATATTTCGAATTTGCTAAAAAAGAGAGTTGGCCTGCTCCGGCGTTCTCCAAGGTAGCCACACTGGTAATAACCAGTGTCTCATCACCTTGAATATCGGCGCCAAGCTCAAGAGCCAACTCTTTTATGGTGTAGCTTTTCATCAATAATCAGCCTTTGCCGTTAACCTTTGCTTAGTGCATCAACGACTTTACTGCTGATGTCAGCAGTTGGCTTAACATAGATAACCGCACCACGTTGAAGCACCATGTCATAGCTTTCTGCTTCAGCGATCTTGTTTATCGCTTGCTGAACTTTAACTAAAAGCTTGTTCTGCTCTTCGCCTTGGCGGCGACGCATATCTTCATCAAGAGCCTTCCCCTTAAGCTGCAGCTCAGACTTCATTGACTCCATCTTACGAACCATCTCAGTCTTCTGAGACTCACTCATAAGTGCACCGTCACGTTGCTGCTTCTCAAGCATGCCACGCAGCTCTTCCTGCATCTTCTGAACGCTGGCAACACGGTCACCGAACTCGGTTTTAAGTGTTTTGCTTACCGCTTCACGTTGTGGCAACTGCTCGAAAACGGCTTGCATATCAACGACTGCAATTTTCTCGGCTTGTGCCGCAATAGGTGCAGCAAGAAGAACCAAAACCATCATCGCGCGATTAAACATCTTTTTCAAAATAGACTCCTTTAATTCAGCAAAACTTGCCGATTATTCTTAATTTAACTTAGTTTTAATTTAGAAAGTTTTACCAATATTGAACGAGAAGATTTCAGTTTCATCATCCTCGTATTCCTTAATTGGCCAAGCAAGACTAAACACCATAGGTCCCATCGGTGACAGCCACTGTACACTCATACCCGCAGATGCGCGGATCCGGCTAGGATCGGAATAATCTTCAAGCTTATCAAACTCGTGCGCAGGAAGATAACGGTATGAGTCATAATCAAACTCGGTATCCCATACGTTACCTGCATCGACGAAGAAGCTGGTACGTACTGAATTGGTGTAAGCCTCATCCAAGAATGGCGTTGGTACGATCATCTCAATACTGGCTGTTGCAATTGCATTACCACCGATTGAACGACCATCGCTGACCTGAATCTTATTAGGATCGCCTGGCAATGAACAACCATCACCTGAAGGATCTGGTGAACAAGGCTCACTTCCGCGATATAGGTAGAATGAACGCGGTCCAACAGAGTTAGACTTAAAGCCACGTAATGAACTACTTCCGCCTGAGTAATAGTTTTCCCAGAAAGGCAAGATCTGGTCATTATCATTAAACTGACCATAACCATTACCATAACCGATACGCGCCTTAGTCAGCATAACAAAGCTGTGGCTGCGATTAATTGGGAAGTAGAAGCTGGTATCAAAATCTGCCTTAAAGTATTGCAGATCTGAACCCGGTATCGTCGCTTTAGTACTCAATCGCTGAGATGAACCATCCGATGGGAAGGTTCCGCGGTTAAGCGTACTACGGTACCAACCTAAGTTAGCCTCGAAGTTATCGAAAGACAGATCGGCATTCGGGTCATCTGAGTCACGATAGATGTTATAAAAACGCAGAGCCTGCTCATAAGCAGAGATCTCAGAGATCGAGTTGTGGCGGTAGCCAATACCACCGTTAAGTCGATTGGTTTCGTTGATTGGAAAACCTGAGGTTAACGCAATACCGTATGAGCTGTTTTTATAACGCTCGAGGTTAGCCTCATTAGCATCAAACTCGTTCCAGTAGAGGTTACCACCCAAGCTAACACCATCTTTAGTAAAGTAAGGGTCAGTATAAGAGACGGTCACATTTTTGGAGTACTTGTTGGTATTTAAGTTAATACCGGCCTGGTTACCCGTACCTAGGAAGTTACTCTGCTGAACACCAAACTGCAGACTCAATCCTGATTCGGTACCATAACCGACACCGGCATTAAATGAACCCGATGGCTGCTCTTTTACATTGAACGCAACATCGACTAAATCGTCAGTGCCCGGTACCTGTATTGTTTCAGTATCAACGGTTTCAAAATAACCTAAACGGTTCAAACGGGCTTTCGACTGCTCAACCTGTGCCGAGTTTAACCATGCGCCTTCCATCTGACGCAGCTCACGACGCAGTACTTCATCTTTGGTAACCTGGTTACCGGCGAAGTTAATATTGCGTACGTAGACACGTTTACCCGGTTGAATATTAACGTTGAGGCTAACCTCTTTAGTCTCATCGTTAATTTCAGGATAGGTCTTAACTTCCGGATAGGCATAACCGAAACGGCCCAGATACTTACCATACATCTCTTCGGCAAATGTCACATCGGCGCCGTTATACATGTCTCCCTCTTTAATAGGAAGAATTGCCGCCATTACCTTTTCACGTCCCATCAGGTCGCCAGTCAGGTTAACTTCTTTAACCTTATACTGCTCACCCTCATCGACATTGATTGTGATGTAGAGACCCTTACGGTCAGGCGTCATCGCGACTTGTGTCGAGGTGACATCGAAGCGAATATAACCCCGGTTATGATAGAAAGATTTAACTGTCTCGAGATCGGCTTGAAGCTTCTGCTTCTGGTAGCGACGTTCCCCGAACAGATCCCACCAGGCTACATAATCTTTAAGTTCCAGCATGCCGATAAGTTCGGCATCGGAGAAGACATCATTACCGACGACGTTGATCTGTTTAATTTCGGCAGCCAAGCCTTCAGTGAAATTGAACTTTAGCTCTACACGATTACGAGGTAAGTTAATAACCTGAGCTTCAACTTTAGCTCCATATTTACCCACACCATAATAGAAATCCTGAAGACTCTTCTCGATACCCGACAACATGGTGCGGTCTAATGACTCACCGACCTTGACCCCGGAGCCATCCAGACTCTCCTGAAGCTGTTCGTCTTTGATATCTTTGTTGCCTTCGAATGTGACGGTACTGATCGTTGGCCTCTCTTTGACCGTGACCACCAATACGCCGCCATCACGACTCACTTCGATATGTTCGAAGTTAGTAGAGGCATACAAGCTCTTAATTGCTTGTTGGAGTTTAACTTGATCAACCGTATCACCGACCTTAACTGGAATGGTCAGTAGCGCGGCACCAAGAGCTACACGCTGTAACCCTTGCACTTGTATATCGGTTACTTCAAAAGGTTGGAATGTTTCTGCCCAACCGTTCCCTGATAAAGACGCACCGACTAATACCATCGAGGCAAAAAGTTTATTCAATCTCATAGAGCGCTTCTAGTTATGTGTGTGTCCTTGCTCAGAGTCGGGAGAAATCGTTGAAAAGCGCTATGCTCATCAACATTAGCAGCATCGCTGCCCCAAATCTGAATCCAATTTCCTGTATCTTCTCGGGTACAGGCCTGCCAGTGATCACTTCAACGAAGTAATATAACAGGTGTCCTCCATCAAGCACTGGCAAAGGCAATAAATTAATAATGCCTAAGTTTACGCTGATCAATGCGAGGAAACCTAAAAAGTAAACCAAACCGTAGTTAGCACTACTTCCTGCACCTTGTGCAATCGATATTGGTCCACTTAAATTCTTTACCGACACATCGCCGGTGACCAACTTGCCAATCATCTTAATGCTGACGACGACAAGTTGCCATGTTTTATCTGCTGCAACCCCAAATGACTCGATGAAGCCATACTCTAACTGCAGTTGCATATTCTCAGGCCACTCAGCCTGAGTAGGAGCGACACCAATTACTCCCTCCATTTGCCCTTGCGCGTTTTCACGTGCTTGAGGAATAACTTTATACTGTAACTGCTCACCCTCTCGTCTCACCGTAACCTGTACGGCTTGGTTAGGTGAAGACTTAATGGTAGTGACAAAATCATCCCACTCCCCATAAGGTTCGCCGTTGAGTGCAACTAAGGTGTCTCCAACCTCAACGCCAGCCGCAGCCGCTGCACCATCGGGGGAAACTAAGCCTAAGATAGGGGTGATCTCTGGTCTGAATATACCTAACCCAAGAGACGTTATCGGAGATTCCTTTTCAGGGTCAAACTGCCACCCTTTAGTATCTAAGGTGTAATGGGTCCCTCGGGACGTGGCTTCACTGTCAGTGTAATCACTGCTACGACTCAAGGGAGAGACGGAGATATCAATCTCAGGGTCACCAATATGCCCCACTAAGGCATACGTTACCTCTTCCCAGTTTCTAACCCTGTTACCACCAACAGAGGTGATAAGCATTGGCTCATCAACCTGAATTTGAGCGGCCGGAGTATTGAGTTGTGTCGATTCGATAACCGGCTTTAATGAAGGAACACCGATTAAATACATGAAATAGAGGGCAAAGATAGCAAAAATAAAATTGGCTAATGGACCCGCTGCGACGATTGCGATCCGTTTCCAAACACTTTTGCGATTAAATGCCTGATCTTTTAATTCATCGGGCACTTCCTCGACGCGTTCGTCGAGCATCTTGACATAACCACCCAGTGGAATAATGGCAAGCACATACTCAGTACCATCTTGTCCGACTTTTCGCCAGATAGCTCTGCCAAAACCGATAGAGAAACGCTCGACTTTAACGCCACAACGTCTGGCAACCCAAAAGTGACCATATTCGTGTGCCGTGATCAGCATACCTAAAGCGATGACAAAGGAACCCAAGTTCCATAAAAAATCTATCATTCCCTTCCTCAGAGATTATTTAAATTTTCTTAACCCATTCTGCAGCATAGCTGCGTGATTGAAGATCCAGCCTAAGAATATCTTCAATACTGTTCAACGACTGCGGTGCAACCTGGTTTAAGCAGGCTTCATTAACTTTAACAATATCTGTAAACTTAATCTTGTTATCTAAAAATGCCTGAACAGATATCTCGTTAGCCGCATTGACTACCGTAGTCGCTTCCTGCCCCTGCTTGCAAGCCTCCATAGCCAAGGCTAAACATGGGAAACGATTGTAATCGGGTTCTAAGAAGCTTAACTGTCCGACTTTGAAAAAGTCTAAAGGTTCAACTCCGGAATGAATTCTTTGCGGGTAGGCCATGCAGTGAGCGATAGGCGTGCGCATGTCAGGATTACCCAGCTGGGCTAAAACTGAGCCATCTAAATACTGCACCATAGAGTGAATAACACTCTGTGGATGAATAACGACTTTAAGCTGGTCATCGGCCGCATTAAACAACCAACGAGCCTCTATATACTCCAACCCCTTATTCATCATAGTCGCTGAATCGACAGAGATCTTACGACCCATCGACCAGTTCGGATGTTTACAAGCCTGTGCAGGAGTCATTGAGGGCAGTGATGCGAGCTCAGAGGTTAAAAATGGTCCACCGGACCCGGTGAGGAGAATATGAGAAACCCCTGCTTTTTCCAGCTCACAGTAACCAATGTTTTTCTGCATCGACTCAGGAAGCGCCTGGAAAATAGCATTGTGTTCGCTATCGACGGGAAGAACCTGGGCACCAGAACGTCTCATCTCCTCAATAAAGAGTCGACCAGACATGACTAATGATTCTTTATTCGCAAGCAGTACACGTTTACCCGCTCTTACTGCTGCCAGTGTAGGCAATAAACCCGCAGCGCCCACAATTGCAGCCATCACGCTGTCGACACAGCTTGCACTGACGATATCAAGTAGTTGATCTTCGCCTGTGGATATTTCAACATTCAGGCCAGCTGGTAATCTCTGCTCGAGAGATTTAGCTGCTTGCGCATCGACCATATGAGCAATTTTAGGGCGATGTGTCTCGCACAGAGCGAGCATTTTATCTACATTGGTATTGGCGACCAAGGCATACACACTGTAGGTATCAGGATTGCTTTCTATGACACTTAAAGTACTCGTGCCAATAGAACCTGTCGCACCTAAAATTACCATTTTCTGCATGGGTTACATCCAAAATGCAATATATATAAGAGTAAATACAGGCAGTGCGGCAGTTAAACTATCGATACGATCGAGTATCCCCCCATGCCCGGGTAAAATTGTACCCGAATCTTTAATTTCGGCTACACGTTTGAACATACTCTCGGAGAGGTCGCCGACAGCGGAAACCAATGCAACGAATAGAGTGACAACGACCACAAGTCCAAGCTCTTGTTCAGGAGAAACTGTCATAACACCGAAAACAACAATCATGCTGGTTGCCAAACCACCTAGTAAGCCCTCGATGGTTTTAGCCGGACTCACATTGGGCATCAACTTGTGCTTACCTAATGCTTTACCGGCAAAATAGGCCCCGGAATCGGTCGCCCAAACCACGAGCATAACCAAGAAGACTAATGTTCCACCGTAATAAGGAGTCGCATCAGAGCTTAACCCTTTCAAGGCGATCAATGCGGCGAAGCATGGAATTAGGGTCAGCTGTCCAAACATCGACTTGAACATATGGCTTTTTTGCCACATCGCCGAACTCTTCGGAAAAGAGAGGACTAAAAGAAAAGAGATTGCCCACCACATTGCACCGATTAAGATAACCGACAGGAAGACAGGATGAAGATGCCCTTTAAACCAAAGTTCATCTGTAGGCACAAATATATTTAACGCCACCAGTAAAACGCCAATGGTGACAGTAAAGCTCCATTGCGTAATTTGACAGCGTTTATCTATTATTTGTCCCCACTCCTTGGCCGCGATAAGGAATACAGGGATTAAAGCCCATGAAAAGTACTCCGTAGGAAGCCAAAAAATAGCTCCCAAAACCAAGGGAATTAACCAAATTGCTGTTATTATTCGTTGTTTTAGCAAAAAATATCCCTCTAAATTTATTTCTGAGCCTGCATAGATTCGATCTGGCATCCCGTTAAGCCAAAACGACGCTGACGAGATGCAAAAGTGGCTACCGTCTGCCTGAATGCATTTTCATCAAAGTCTGGCCATAAAGTATGGGTAAACACCAACTCGGCATAGGCAGCCTGCCATAAAATGAAATTACTGATACGGTAATCACCGCCAGTTCGGATCATTAAATCAACTTCAGGCTGATTTTGCATGCATAAATGTTCATTTAGCGCCTCTTCGGTGAACTGACTGCTGGTCATTTCACCAGATTCGACCTTTTTAGCCAAAGCTGTCGCGGCCTGCATGATATCCCAACGGCCTCCATAGTTAGCCGCAACGTTAAGAATCAAATCAGAGTTTTCAGCAGTTTTTGCCTCAGCCGATGCGATCTGTTTCTGTAAACGCTCAGGAAAACGACTAATATCTCCTATGATATTGAGTCGGACACCATTTTTATGCAGTAACTTAATCTCGCGCTGTAGAACAGTAAAAAACAGTTCCATCAACAGCGTGACCTCTTTATCGGGTCTACGCCAGTTTTCGCTCGAGAAGGCAAACAGTGTCAGTGACCCGATACCCATCTCTCTGGCAGTGCTTACCACACGACGCACCGCCTTTACACCGGCTCGGTGCCCCATCACTCTAGGTTTCCCTTGTGCCTGTGCCCAACGTCCGTTTCCATCCATAATTATGGCTACGTGCTTGGGAATTGACAGCTTAACAAGTTCAGCGACCTCCTCAGGAGTAAACTCTGAACTGGATTGGGAGTCGATTGACATCTATTACAACCCTTAAAATAGACAAACGCCGTGTAGTATACCTCTACACGGCGTCTGAACTCTAGTTTCTTAGTCCTAGATTAGACTTCCATCAACTCTGCTTCTTTTGCAGTCAATATTTCATCGATAAGTTTGATGTGAGCATCGGTAAATTTCTGGACTTCATCTTCAGTACGACGAACGTCGTCTTCAGTACACTCTTTTTCTTTTTCAAGAGATTTAACGTCTGAGTTAGCATCACGACGAACGTTACGCACTGCAATTCGACCATTTTCGGCTTCGGCACGAACGACTTTAATCAAATCTTTACGACGCTCTTCCGTTAATGCCGGCAACGGAATACGGATAGTCGCGCCGGCAGACATAGGGTTAAGTCCAAGATCTGAACTCATAATTGCCTTTTCAACGGCTTGGATCATAGTACGATCGAAAACATTGACAGCAAGAGTTCGTGAATCTTCAATCGATACATTGCCGACTTGCTTAAGGGGCGTCATTGAACCGTAATAAGAAACTTTAATTGTATCTAATAGGCTTGGGTGTGCACGGCCAGTACGAACCTTTGCCATTTGAGTCTTAGTGGATTCAACACACTTGGCCATACGTGCTTGAGCATCTTGTTTGATTTCGTTTATCACGATAAATATCCTTTCTGATTCACTAATTGCTTATTCTTTTTTGACCACTCAGCTTCAGCTACAGGAGCCATTATCACTCGGCTGATTGAGCCTTGATCATTGTACCTTCCTGCTCACCCATTATTACACGACGAAGGGCACCAGGTTTATTCATATTAAATACCAATAATGGCATATTGTGATCTCTGGCCATAGTAAATGCTGCCAGGTCCATCACTTTTAATTCTTTGTCGAGAACTTCATCGTAACCCATTTCATCATATTTTACTGCATCTGGGTTCTTAACCGGGTCATCTGAATAAACACCATCGACTTTAGTGCCTTTCAATACGACTTCAGCTTCAATTTCGATACCACGCAGACACGCGGCAGAATCTGTGGTGCAGAAAGGATTACCCGTTCCCGCAGCAAAAATAACCACACGTCCTGATTTTAACAAGCTAATCGCTTCAGCCCAGTTATAATCGTCACACACGCCCTTCAAGGGAATGGCAGACATCAGTCTTGCATTGACATAAGCACGGTGCAAAGCATCACGCATTGCTAAGCCATTCATCACAGTTGCAAGCATACCCATATGGTCACCAACAACGCGGTTCATGCCGGCTTGTGCCAGTCCTTCACCACGAAATAGGTTTCCACCACCGATAACAACACCTACCTGAATGCCGAGCTCAACCAGTTCTTTTATCTCCTGAGCCATACGATCTAATACTTTAGGATCGATACCAAAGCCTTCTTCGCCCATCAAGGCTTCGCCACTTAATTTTAGAAGAATACGTCGAAATGCAGGTTTAGGATTTGTGCTCATTTTTATAGTCCTGATTTTTTGCCGATAGGTAAAATAATACAATAAGACCGCAGCAAGGGCCGCGGTCTTAGGAGTGCTTACAAAAGGAGATTAAGCCTTAGTAGCAGCGATTTGTGCAGCTACTTCAGCAGCAAAATCTTCTTCTTTCTTCGCGATACCTTCGCCAACTTCTAAACGAACGAAGTTTGTTACTGTAGCGCCTTTCTCTTTAAGAATTGCACCAACAGTTTTCTTAGGTTCCATGATGTAAGCTTGGCCAGTCAGAGAGATCTCACCGGTAAACTTCTTCATACGACCGATAACCATCTTCTCAGCGATCTCAGCAGGCTTGCCTTCGTTCATAGCGATTTCGATCTGAAGAGCTTTCTCTTTTTCAACAAGATCAGCAGGAACGTCTTCAGGATTAACGAACTCAGGCTTAGAAGCAGCAACGTGCATTGCGATGTGCTTTAGTGTCTCTTCATCAGCTTCACCGGCAACAACAACACCGATACGCTCACCGTGACGGTAAGAAGAAAGGTTTGCACCATCAATGTACTCAACGCGACGTACGTTGATGTTTTCACCGATCTTAGCAACTAGTGCAACACGTGTTTCTTCGAACTGTGCTTTCAGATCTTCGATAGTTACTTTAGAAGCAGAAGCAACATCCAGAACAGCGTTAGCAAATGCTAGGAAGTTAGCGTCTTTTGCAACGAAGTCAGTTTGACAGTTAACTTCTAAAAGTGCAGCGAAACCTTCGCCATTCTTAATAAGGATTGTACCTTCAGCAGCGATGTTACCTGCTTTTTTAGCAGCCTTCGCGGCACCGCTCTTACGCATGTTATCAATCGCAAGCTCGATGTCACCAGCAGTTTCAGTCAGTGCTTTTTTACAGTCCATCATGCCAGCGCCAGTGCGGTCACGAAGTTCTTTAACTTGGGCAGCAGTAATTGCCATTGTTAAATCCTCTACAGATAATTCTACAAATTCATTAGATAAAAAACAGGGGCCTTAGGGCCCCTGTTCACCAATCAAGTATCTTGGTTAATAAGGGAGATGAAAATCATCAGCCTTATTATTCAGCTTCGACGAAACCGTCTTGCTCAGCCTGTACAGCTAGATCTTGACCACGGCCAGCTTTAGCAGCGGCAGCAACAGATTCAGTGTACAAACGGATAGAACGCATTGCGTCATCGTTACCAGGAACGATGTAGTTGATACCATCTGGTGAAGAGTTAGTATCAACAACAGCTACAACTGGAATACCTAAGTTGTTAGCTTCTTTAATAGCGATATGCTCATGGTCAGCACCGATAACGAAGATAACGTCAGGTAGGCCGCCCATGTTCTTGATACCACCAAGAGATTTTTCTAATTTCTCAAGCTCGCGAGTACGCATTAGCGCCTCTTTCTTAGTAAGCTTGTCGAAAGTACCGTCTACAGACTGGCTCTCAAGGTCTTTAAGACGCTTGATTGATTGACGAACTGTTTTCCAGTTAGTCAACATGCCGCCTAACCAGCGGTGATCGACGTAGAACTGCTCACAAGAGATAGCAGATTCTTTGATAGCTTCGCTTGCAGCACGCTTAGTACCAACGAAAAGAACTTTACCTTTCTTTGATGCAACATTGCTGATGAAAGCAAGTGCTTCATTGAACATAGGCACAGTGTGCTCTAGGTTGATGATGTGAACACCATTACGAGCACCGAAGATGAAAGGCTTCATCTTTGGGTTCCAGTAACGAGTCTGGTGACCGAAGTGAACACCGGCTTGTAGCATGTCGCGCATTGAAACTGTAGTCATTTTATTACCTTAAATTGTTAGGGGTTAGACCTCCACGCTTCCCATATCTTCGACCTATATAGGCACCCCGAAGAATGTGTCGAAACGTGTGTGATTTAGTATTTAATAAATAGCCATGTATAATGGCCGCCATCTTAGCTTTAACCGCTTGAGCATTTTGCTTGAATCTCCATCCTATTGAATAGAGAGTATCTCGCATCTGCCAAAGACCGGTTAGAGTCAAACATAACGGCGCGCTTTATACCATATTAAGACAGCAAACACAAATTTTTGCTGTCTTTTGCTGTAAAATATGCTCGCCGAAATAGCCATGAAAAGACACACGAGAGATAGTTAAATGAGTATAGTGATAAAGAGTGCAGAAGAGATCGAGAAAATGCGTGCAGCCGGCAAATTAGCGGCTGACGTTTTAGAGATGGTGGCACCTTTTGTTAAAGTAGGTGTTACAACAGATGAATTAAACGATATCTGCGCAAAATTTACAGAAGAACACGGCGCTATCTCAGCACCTCTCGACTATCACGGCTTTCCGAAGTCTATCTGTACTTCGATCAATGAAGTGATCTGTCATGGGATCCCAAGTTCACGCGCCCTGAAGGATGGCGATATTATTAATATAGATATCACTGTCATCAAGGATGGTTACCACGGTGATACTTCGAAGATGTTTTTGATTGGTGAGGTCAGCGCTAAAGATACGCGTCTTTGCCGCATCGCCCAAGAGAGCCTTTATGCCAGCATACGTAAAGTTCGTCCGGGTATGAAGCTAGGCGAAATCGGTACCATAGTAGAGAAGTTTATTAAGACTAAGAAAACAGGCCTTGAGAAATACAGCATAGTTAAAGACTACTGTGGCCACGGTATCGGTGCCGGTTTCCACGAAGAGCCTCAGGTCATGCATTATAAAAACAGCGATAAAACTGTTTTACGCCCAGGCATGTGTTTCACTATCGAGCCAATGATCAACGCCGGTCGCCATACTTGTATTCTCGACAAAGATGATAACTGGACAGTAACGACCTCAGATGGTAAAAAATCAGCTCAATGGGAACACACATTGCTAATCACTAAGACCGGAGTCGAAGTACTCACACTGCGTGAGGAAGAGGACTTCCCAAGAGTGATTAATCACTAGTTTATTAGAACTATAATCCGCACTGGCTTAACTATTTGTACGTTAAGCCAGTGAACTAACCAGCTCAAGGGAATCGATGACCACGGAACCAGCTCAACTCGCCAAGGCTCTGCTACTCTCGCAAAATCACGACCTCCTCACCCGCTTTCGTCACGAGGAGTCGATCAAAAACTTAGTCGAACAACGATGCCAATTCGTCGATGAATTGTTACAGCAGCATTGGCAAGAGCAGCAGTTAGATCAATTTCCCATCGCACTCATCGCCGTTGGCGGTTATGGCCGCGCCGAGCTGCATCCCCAGTCAGATGTCGACCTTCTTTTCCTGATTGAGAGCGAACTCTCCCCAAGTGCCGAACAGGCGTTAAGCCAATACATCGCTTTTCTATGGGATGCTGGCCTGGAGGTCGGTCACAGTGTTCGCAGCTTAGAGCAAACCCTTGAGCAAGGGCGAAACGATATCACCATAGCCACGAATCTTCTCGAAGCAAGACTGCTTTGTGGCCCCCAAGCACTGTATCAATCTTTACACCTAAGTATCAGAGCCGATGACTTTTGGCCCGCAAGTGATTTTTATATTGCCAAACGTGACGAACAGATTGCACGCCACGCTAAGGCAAGCGCATTCGATCTTGAGCCTAATATTAAAACCTGCCCTGGCGGCTTAAGAGATATCCATACCATCTCCTGGGTCGCTATGCGCTACTTTGATGCAGCTAACATCGAAGCGCTCGTTGGACATGGATTTCTCGAGTCCGATGAGCTCGATGAACTGCTTGAGTGTCAGTCCTTCTTATGGGAATTAAGGTTCGCGCTGCATTTAATCTCCGGACGGGATGAAAACCGTTTACTGTTTGACCTTCAGCGCCAGGTGGCCGATCTACTGGGTTATGAAGATGCGACACAGCTTGGAGTGGAGCAGATGATGAAACGCTACTATCGCACAGTAAGACGTGTGATGGAGCTGAACCAGATGCTACTCCAACTTTTTAAACGTGCCACACTGGGTCATACTAAAGCGCTGGAAATAAAAGGGATCAATGACGACTTTCAACTTCGTGGCAAGTTTATAGAAAGTATCACAGAAAACCTTTTTGACGACCCGGTCCAATTAATGACGCTGTTTCTCCATGCGGCAAAAAACTCCAATATTCAGGGGATTTATGCCCCGACCTTGAGAAGCTTGAGGAAAGCCCGACGCGCTCAGACACAAGCTCTGTTGAACCTTCCTGCTTGCAGAGCCGTCTTCTCAGAGATATTGCGTCACCCCAGAGGCATCGCCGCCCTGTCTTTAATGCACCGACATGGTGTTTTATCTTTATATCTACCTGCCTGGCGAGATATCGAGGGGCAGATGCAGTTCGATCTTTTTCACGCTTATACGGTCGATGAGCATACCCATAGACTCCTGCAGAATATTGAAAGCTTCGCTCAAACAGAACAGAAAGAGGAGTTTCCATTAGGCTCGGTACTCATCAATCAATTGCCTAAAAAAGGCCTGCTCGTGCTGGCGGCTCTGTTTCACGACATAGGGAAAGGACGTGGCGGCGACCACAGTAAACTGGGAGCTGTTGATGCTCTTGATTTCTGTAAACTCCATGGGCTCAACGATCACGATGGCCGAATGGTTGCCTGGTTGGTTGAAAATCACCTGGTGATGTCCGTTACCGCGCAAAGGCGCGATATCTCCGATCCCGACGTGGTCGCCGACTTTGCCGATAAAGTCAGGGATGCGGTACACCTGAGCTACCTTTACTGCTTAACCGTTGCCGATATCTGCGCCACCAATGAAAAGACCTGGAACAGTTGGAAAGGTTCTCTACTGCGAGATCTTTACTTCTCCACACAACGCGTGTTAGCCCGAGGCAAAGAGAAGCCTGTCGATATCCGTGCCCGAGTCAGGGAGCATCAGGCAAAGGCAAAAAAAGAGCTGCTCAGACGTGGAGTGAAAGAGAAGAACCTGGATGCATTATGGCAGCGATTTAAGGCCGATTATTTTTTGCGTCATCAGCCTAATCAGATAGCCTGGCACGCAGAAGCCATTCTTAAACATAAGCAAGATGAACCTCTGGTGCTTATCTCTAAGCACATGACCAGAGGTGGAACTGAGCTGTTCATCTACGGAAAAGATAAACCCAAGCTATTCGCGACCGTTATGGCCGTGCTGGACAACAAAAACATCGATGTTCACGACGCCGGGATCATGGCCTCTAAGGATCAATATGTGCTAGATTCTTTTGTCATTTTAGAGCAGGATGGTAGCCCGGTATCGCGGGTGTCCCGTATTCAGGGGCTCAAAAAGACGCTCATTAAAGCGCTAAACAGTGACACATCTAAGCTACCAAAATTTAAGAAGCTGTCGCGGAAAATGAAACCTTTTAGGGTGCGAACCCAGGTAAATTTCTTACCCTCCCGGCGCCATGGCACCAGCATGATGGAGCTTATTGCACTCGATAGCCCGGGACTTCTGGCAAAAGTAGGGGATATTCTTTATCGATGCCAAGTCAAGTTGTTGGCAGCGAAAATAACCACTATTGGTGAACGAGCAGAAGATTTTTTTATTCTGCAAAATACCGAGGGTGAGCAGCTGAATGAAGCTCAACAAGAGATGTTGAGGCAGAACTTAATCACTGCGCTCACACAGCCAGCTCAATATTAGCGCTTAATGTCTAATCTATGAGCAAGACTCAAGCAAACTGTGCCCGTAGATGAATGCTATGTGAGTTATTCTAATTCTCTCTTTCATATTTCATAACTCGGCAGCACTTTTCGGTAGCTTGTGTATATAATACCTATTGGTATAAATTTTTAACCAGATTCAATCAATGACACAATTGGGAGACGTTAATGGAGGCTTTACGCCAACGCATAGAGGCAGCTTTTGAAGCTCGCGCAGAAATAACCCCTAACTCAGTAGAACCGGGCGTTCGTGCTGATGTAGAGAAAGCAATTAGCATGCTCGATAAAGGTGAAGCTAGAGTTGCTGAAAAAATTGATGGTCAGTGGCATGTTCATCAGTGGCTAAAGAAAGCCGTTCTGCTCTCTTTCCGTATCTTCGATAACGGTGTTATCGATGGTGGCGAAACGAAATACTTCGATAAAGTTCCCATGAAATTTGCCGATTATGATGAAGCTCGCTTCAAAGAGGAAGCAATCCGGGTAGTTCCACCAGCCACGGTACGTAAAGGTTCTTTCATCGGCAAAAACACGGTTCTGATGCCATCATATGTGAACCTTGGTGCTTATGTTGACGAAGGTACTATGGTCGATACCTGGGCCACTGTGGGTTCTTGTGCACAAATTGGTAAGAATGTTCACCTATCTGGCGGTGTTGGCATTGGTGGTGTGTTGGAGCCATTACAGGCTGGTCCAACTATCATCGAAGATAACTGTTTCATCGGAGCGCGTTCTGAAGTAGTTGAGGGCGTGATCGTTGAAGAGGGTAGCGTTATTTCTATGGGTGTTTACCTTGGACAGAGTACCCGTATCTATGACCGCGAAACAGGTGAGATCCATTACGGAAGAGTACCGGCTGGCTCGGTAGTCGTTTCAGGTACCTTACCTTCAAAATGCGGCACCTATAATCTTTATGCCGCCATTATCGTCAAGAAAGTCGACGCTAAAACTCGCGGCAAGGTTGGCATCAACGAACTTCTGCGTATCGTCGATTAAGCAGATGATGTAGTTCTGTATCTTAAGCCAAGCAATTATTGCTTGGCTTTTTTAATGACGTTGAAATTCAGTGTCAAAATCAAACGACTGTGCATTAGCCATAATTTTCCACGTCACACACCCCAGTGGTTCATTTCCATCTGCCACCACCAAGTACTCCAACTGCTCACCTTCGAGCTGGTGTTTCGCATCTTTCAATATGGTATTAGATGCCACTAAGGGCACCTTATGCCGCATGACCTGATGTACCTTTTTGTTTTGAATATTACGGTCAACAGTTCGCTCAGAAGCCGTATCGAGTAAAGGGCTATGCCAAACATCTAAAATCATCTGGTCCACAATACCAATGACTTTGCCCTTAGACTCATCACGAACGATGCCAACTTTTGCATTACTGTCACAAAGCAACTCTCTGACTTCGGCCAAAGTATTATACGGCTCAATACATATAACAGGCTCTAAGGGCAGATGAGACACACATTGGATATTTTCAATCTGATGAGAAGCCAGCATGTCGATACAGATATCGACAATCTTAGGATCATAAAGGCTCCCTTTACCTGAGACTAAAATCTCCTTAAGCTTTTTCATACCTAAGGATGGCCTGTAAGGTCTATGGCTCAATACCGAGTCAGCAACATCAGCGATGCCGATGATTTTAGCTTCTAAGATAATATCATTATTTTTTAATCCTCTAGGGTAACCAGAGCCATTCAGCCGTTCATGATGCTGCAAAATCATCTCCATAATAGGCCATGGAAACTCAACCTCACTGATAATCTCCGCCCCTTGCTCAGAGTGCATTTTAACCAGAGCAAATTCTTCGTCTGTTAATTTCGAAGGTTTAGATAAAATCTGCGTCGGTATCCCCAACTTACCAATATCATGAATAAGTGCACCTAACTTTAACCCTTCTAACCTTTCATGACTCAATCCGAGTCGCTCTCCTATGAGGTATGCCAGTTGCGCCACTGTTTTTTGATGCCCAGCCGTATAAGCATCTTTTAACTCAACGGCATCAGATACTGCACCTATGAGTTGCTCTAAAGCATGAGAGAGCTTTTCTCGTTGTGTTCTAATCACTTGGGATTGCTTCGATAGGACTTTCATCGACCGAGGCAGCTCAACGCTATGCCATAGGATAGATGCAAATACAGCTAATGACTTAGCATCGACAGGAGTATATGGCAATTCACGATTTCCAACCCCAATCACTCCTACAATCCGATTACGGTAAATAATAGGGACGCTCATATGTCGTGTAAGTTCAAAAAGAGTTTCAGGAAACTCCTGAATAATCTGCTCACTACCACAATCATTGTGAATTGCAGCCGTTCGCGTTCGAATACAGTCGGCCCATAAGCCTGCATCATCCAACCCTAAATGCTTTACCTTAGGTATTTTACACTGTGCTACTGCCGAATCGGACCAAGTTGTCAGCGATATTTCACTGCGTTTTTCATCGTAAAGGTGCAGATACCCAATCTGGCTATCAGTTAAAGTAATTGCTTGGTTCACTGCAGTTTGGAACACCGACTCTGGTTTAGAAATAATCACCTTTTCTATTTGAGTCAGCCATTCATCACTAGACTGAATGGCATGATGATAATCAGGGTGTAACTCCATTAACCACTTTTCATCCAGACTCAATTCGATGATTTGCAAACACCATAAATCTGATGAATCAAGCAAGGGGCAGAACATACCCTGTACCCCATTACCTTTATCATCAACCCAATTCAATACCATGGAATCATGTGAGGGAAGTTCAATAGTTGAAATGTCTATCGAAGAAAAACACTTATTAATTGGTTGGTTAAGTATCAAAGATATCGGCTTGTTGACCTGTAAAAAAAATGCTTCACTCAAACGTTTAAGGTGAAATTGGTTGTCAATTATCGCCCAGGCAATCGATATATTTTGGGGGATTTCAGAGGCCTTTAAAAAGAAATCCATTTTTGTTTGTTTGTTCATATCAACTCCATTTGCCAAAAGCAGCCTACATATTTGATAATCCAGATAAATAAAGAAAGGTTACAATAAGTACAAGGGTATTGGGCATATATTAAATTTAGTCAACATCGCGACTAATATCTAGAGTAAAAGTATCTAGAGTAAAAGCCGTAAAAATACATGCACAGCAGACTCAAAATACACACTTTGTTACTCACAGAAACAGTCTGATCCCATCTGCACATCTCGATACACTTAGCTACAAATCGCTTACAGCATTTCAGCCCAAAAGGGTCTTTACTCAATAACACACCCCGAATAAAAGACGCTAGGAGCTACCATGAAAAAGTTCATTGCTATCGCAGCCATAATCCTGACCCCGCTTGCTTTTAACGCTTCAGCAGCCATGTCTCCTCAGATTGAAAAAACATTGGTACAAGTTTGTAAAGCAGGAGCCAGCAACAGTCTGTTTAAGTTCAACGATACGATGAAAGGCTATCGTATTAACAAGCAGAGAGTCTTCCCTCGCTTAGTCTGTAATGGGCAAAGTTATCATGAATTTGCATTGAGTTATGGTGCAGATAGAACCGCCAGTAAGATTGCCCCATATATGAAAGGTAAAGTCACAATTAAAGATTTGGCTATGACTTATGATTCAGACGAGCTATTGGTCGTGAACTACTAAGCCTTATTAATTAGCCTGCAAAATAAAACAGCCTCAAACGAGGCTGTTTTTTATTTTTAACCAGCATGAATCTCATTACAGGTTATAAGTTAAAGTGTAAAAGTTCATAACGACAGGCACATAATTTGTTACTTTGAGACCCACTCGGAATTCACATCAAATAATTGATTTAAAAAACGACAGTTTTATTCCCATACACGATCACTTCTTCATGCAGTACCAGTTGTAACGCCTTACTGAGTACGCTTTTTTCAACATCCCGGCCACACCGGGCCAAATCTTCAGCGCTATAACTATGATCGACTGGAATGACATCCTGTTTGATAATGGGGCCTTCATCTAAGCAATTGTTAACGAAGTGGGCCGTTGCACCGATAATTTTAACTCCCCTCTCCCATGCCTGTCGATAAGGAGCCGCACCGATGAATGCAGGCAAAAATGAGTGATGAATGTTGATGATTCGATTGGGGAATTTCTCTACAAATTCAGGCGTTAAAATTCGCATAAATTTTGCTAGAACAAGGTAGTCAGGCTGATAGTTATCTATCACTTTACTCATCATGCGCTCGTGCTCGAGGCGCGATACTCCCTCATGTGAAATGTGGTGAAAGGGAATATCAAACTTATCCGTTAACGGCTTCAAAATATCGTAATTACTGACAATCGCTGCAATTTCAATATCCAATCCCCCGTAGTAGGCTTTCATCAAAATATCGCCGAGACAGTGCGCTTCCTTGGTGACTAAAATAACAACTCGTTTCTTAGCTGTACTAACCAGCTTGACGTGACTGGACTCAGGTAACACCTCATCAATATCGGATAGAATGAGTTCGTCATTGAAGTCTCCTTCAAGCTCCGTTCGCATAAAAAAGCGTCCTTGAGCGTTGTCGACAAATTCACTGTTTTTTATGATATTCAAACCATGCTTAAAACATACTCCAGTGATTTTCGTTATTAACCCCTGCGCATCCGCGCAGTCGGTGATCAATACTTTACGTTCCATCTCCATTCCCCCAAACCAAAGTTAAAATTAATGTTTACAAATATAATTAAGAACGTGTATCGATATACCTTTGCAGTAGTCGGCGGATACTTTCAGCCTTAGTACCATAAACAACCTGTACACCATTGCCTACAACGACAACCCCTTTAGCCCCCAACTGTTTCAACCTTATTTTATCCACCAACATAGGTTGCTTTACGCTGATTCTTAGACGAGTCAAACATGCACTTAAATCTAGGATGTTGTCCGCTCCTCCAAGTGCTCTGATAATTGTCAGCAAACCAGCTTGAGGCTCGCTATCTTGCTCCATTCGTCCAGGTGTTTTCAGGTTAAAGAGTAAAATCGCCCCTCTAAAAACCAGGTAGTAAATCACTGCCGTCAGTGGCCCCAAGATCAAAAACCACTCGCTATTTTTAGCATTGCCAAACAACAGAGAAAAATCAACGAGCCCATGGGAAAATACAATACTATGATGGACTTCAAGCGTAATACATACCGCGTAAGCGATCCCCGTCATCAAGGCATGTAATAAAAATAACAACGGAGCAATAAACATAAAAGCAAATTCGATAGGCTCGGTAACACCGGTTAGCCAACTTGCTGAAGCTGCGGATATCATAATGCCAGCGACTCTGTTTCTCTGGTCTCTGTCGGCACAGCGCCAGATAGCAAGAGCAGCGGCAGGTAATCCCCACATTTTTATCAGGTAACCACCAGCCAAATTTCCTGCAAGGGGATCGCCAGCAAGATAGCGAGCCACTTCACCTCTTATCACTTCCCCATCTTTGACGTACTGCCCCATCTCTAAATAAAACGGCGCATTCCAGATATGATGTAATCCCAGTGGGATGAGTAGCCTTTCTACTGCACCATACAGAGCAAAGGCTTCAGCAGGCTTTTGATATACTACCCAATTGGAAAACCTCTCAATCCATAAGGACATCGACGGCCAGATATGGATAAGCAGGTAGGCGAGGATAATGCTGAAAGGGATCATTAACAGGGGGGCGCTTCTCCTTCCTTCGAAGAAAGAGAAAACCGCAGGAAGTCGCAGCCTCTGACTCTGATTTACCGCAAAGCAGGTTACGGCTCCAACAAGCATTCCTCCGGCAATTCCGGTATCAATGGTCTCAACCCCTAACAGAGTACGAGTAGGAACTTGATACACCTCAGCCAAGGCAGCCATACTTGAGAGGTAGACACCAAAGCCAAACACCGAACTGAATGCTGCGATGCCCTGATCTTTACAAAAGCCTATCGATACAGCGACGGCAAATAGCATAGGCATCATGGTAAAAATGAGGTTACCCACAGTTAACATTAGTACCGACACTTGGTCAGGAATATATGGGATGGGGTTACTGGCCAATCCAATCATGACCCCTGCCGCGGGTAAAATGGCAATAGGGATCAACAACGCCTGACTGAGTCTTTGCGCAAATTTAAACCAATGCTGAGTAATATAACTTAAGCAACGGTTTCCATATCGATTAGCTCTTTCCAGCTTTGCAGCCATGCCTTTGCTTCTACCTCAGGTTCCATTGTTTCACAGGCGTCTATTTTTAAAATATCACCAATTCGCTGCGACCCCAGTTCGGTAAACACCTCATCAAACTGTATCCCAGCCCGACAAAAAGTTTCGTAACTAGAGTCGCCAAGGGCGATCACGCCATACCTAAGCTCTGGAAGGTAAGGTGCTGTACTCTTGATATTTTCAAACCAAGGAAGTATGTCATCCGGAACATCTCCCTGCCCAGTCGTTGAACAAACGATCAATAGGACTTCATCTTGTGGGGGAATGAAACCATCTAATTCATCATGCTGAAACAATGCTACCTCTCGACCTTCGCATTGAAGCTCATTACATAAAGTTTCAGCTACGAATTGAGCATTGCCATAGACAGTTCCAAAAATCAGATTCACTTTTCTCATGTTTCAGATCGCCCTGTGATTAATTTAGACTTATAATCCAAACAATACTTTATTGACAGCTTCATGCCAACTGATTCAATTGAAGTTTCAAGGACTCAATAAGATGCGCCATTCTAAACGCCAAAAGCACCTGAAACAGCTTCATCGTTCAGCTCATATCAGACGCATGTGTTATTTTCGAACAGCTCAATCCGGCAATACATTAAATGCCCCTTCACAATCTATGTATTCAGATGATAAAACCACACAACACAATGAGACCAGTCACAAGAAGTAAAAGCCATTAAAATGATAAGAGTAACCTATTGATTATAGACTACTCATTTTCTTATAGATGCTCTGACGCCTCAAGAATCTTTGCAAGCCGTCATCTGGCCATTATCTTCGCTACACAAGATAATATACAGCCGTTAAATTTCTTACGCATTCTTACACGATCAAATAAGATCTATCCGTCGCTAACTTGTCATCATCCCATCCAAACGCCTCAAACAGGGTGAACCACTGCTCCTCCAACTCTGTTTCGATAGTGATGCGCTCTCCACTTCTGGGATGATCGAAACAGAGATGTTTGGCGATCAACCATAGCCTGTTCATCGAAAAGTGCTCTCTGAAGAATTTATTCTGCTTACCATCACCATGGGTAGTGTCGCCGACAATAGGGTGCCTTAAATGAGCCATATGACGACGTAATTGATGTTTTCGTCCTGTATGCGGAGTTAACTTCACCAACGCAAATCGACTAGTTGCATATCGGCCCGACGGATAAGGGATTTCAGCATTAAGTAATGGCTGGTAGCTGGTTACCGCATCTTGTGCTGCTTTATTTGGATCAACATCTTTATCACCTAGATCATCAAGCTCCACTTTAAGCGCATAATCTAAGGTGTCGGCATCATGCATATTCCCCCTGACTATGGCTAAATAATGCTTATCTACGGTTTTAGCTTCAAATTGCTCACACAATTTATTCGCCATCTCGCTGCTCTTGGCAAACAGCAGCACCCCCGAGGTCGGACGATCGAGTCTGTGTACAGGAAATACATGACAACCCACTTTATCGCGGGTTAATTGCATCGCAAAAAAGCGCTCACGACGTGCCAGATAAGAGCGATGTACTAACAGGCCTGCCGGCTTATGAATAGCCACCACATCATCATCTTCAAACAAAATTTCAATTTCGGGCGCAGACTCTTCGACAGCACCTTCTACCATTTCCGGAGACTCAGCTATATGTAGATCTTTCTCAACCGTCTCTTCTAGCATGTTATCTTTGTTCACTGAGCAATGTATCCAAATTGTCAAAAATCAAAATCAAAGTATGTAAGTTTTTCTTGCTACTCCATACATGATGGGCCATAGGTGCTATAGCAATGTTAGTGGGTAAAGCCTGACCTCTGTCTATCAAATCTTTCATCTTAGGTATAAAAATAAACTGAACCCAATTCTCAAATGGCATAGCTTCACAGCTAAAGGGCGAGCTATCACTCATAGCTTCAGGTGAAGGTTTCACTGAGGACCATAGTGATTGCAATCTGAGTTCACTCTCTAACTTTTCGAGCAATTCAGTTGTCTTTAAATAGAGCACTTTACTAACCTTGTAATTAACACCAATAAAGGTAAAACATCGAACACACCTTTGGCGTCCCGACGGCCTTAGTAAGGTATAATACCATCTCCCTTATTCTAGGGTCTGTTTATCTTTCGGGCTTGAATTTTGCGCAATCCCAATGGAATTAGTGCAAGGCGTCGAGCGATGACACTTAATGGCTTAAGCGAAAAGTTCTCAACAAAGCAATAAATCCATTGATATGAGCTCATAGGGCAGTGTTGTTTGGCCAATATTCATTAACAAGAGTTACTGGGTTTCGCTTATTGATGTGCGACTGCATGGTCTATTTTGTTCCATAAAAAATAAGACATTTCCTCCCTCCATGGAGGTCAGTTGCTGAAGGTAGAGTAACGCAGGAGCAGTTACCGAGAGTCACTACACAAGCTCTTCTTAACTCTTATTGATAAAGAGAAAAGGCCAATAAATCGTCGTAAAAAACAACCATAAAAAGTCAACAGCCCCTAACTATCGATATGGTAAGAAGCGCTATAGAAATCACAAACATGTCCGGCTATCCCAGGGCAGTTCTGAAACTCGCATCTTGAAGTAGCTTGGGTATAATAGCCCCCATTAAATAGCAGAACATCTATGTTACGGCAGCCAAATGACAGAAATAACGACCCTCAGCCAGTTCCTGACAACAGCTAATACACAATTCCAAGTCTATGATATGGGAAGAAGAGTCCAGCACATCGATATGATGGCATTTAACGAAATAGAAAATCTGAACTCGCCTTATCCATCCCCGTTACAAGGACATGCACAATTTGCAATCGTTTTTTGGGATGCCAGCCAACAACACTATATCTGGTTTTTAAAATTACCATTAGATGAACGAGGCTTGCTATCACCGGCACCAAGAACTCAGTTTATTAAGATGATTGTGGAGGCTCTTGGACGAGACCCGGCACAGACACTATCAGAAGAGCAACAGCAGAAATTGGCTAACCATCCATTTGCATTTAAACCTTCGGCAGAAAAGCTGGCCATTTTTAACGCCCTGGTACGTAAACAGCTTGGTGATAAAGCCTCACCTCAGTATGAGTTTGCCTATCAATATATTTCCGGACAGGTGAAGGCCGAAAACTGGCAAGAGATAGGCCTTCAAGGCATTGCGGACATCTGCGTTCGTTCCAATGAGTTAGATCACCTTAAACATCTTCAAGCTTGTTTTGAATATGCCTCGACAGAAGTACAAATCGCAATATGTCAGTGTCTTGAGCATTTAACGATAGATAAGGAGCTGGCTAAAATCATACTAGCTAAGTTGATCGCTGCAGATAAGACAGCAAAACTCTACTACCTGAGAGCACTGGCATCTCATCCGTCACAGGCCCAAGAGGCTATTTTACACTTGGCAGAAAGTAACCTGCTCGATGCAGATGCGTTAATCACCATAGCCGCCAGAAACTGGACTGCACTGAAACACGATGCAACTCGCACTATTTACTTAGAAGCACTCGCGGCACAGGAACAGCACTTCTTTAATCAAATATTTGCTGATATTGTGGTGATCCCTGTGTTACGAACTCAAATGCTTGCCGAGCTTCGCAACCCGAATAGAAGTCCGCAGCTATCTGCTGCCATTGGTGGATTATTTAAGGTTACAAAAGCATGATGACTGACTTTTTACTCATTGTTGCACTTGTTGTTATTGCAGCATTCTTCTGGCAACTTCGACAAATGGCTGAACTTAGTCGGATATTTGCTGAGCGAGAATGCCAGAAACAGAAGGTACAACTGCTTGCTATTGCAATGGAGTCGGCAAGACCTAGCATAGGTGGCAGCAGTGGCCTCACCTGGAAAGCAAAATATATTCTCGAGTTTAGTACTGATGGTTTAAATCAATTTCGGGCTCATATTTGGATGCACGGAAAGAAAATTCAGAAAGTACAATGGCCTATATTTCCAGAGCCAGAATGGTTAGAGGCACCGGAAGCTCGCGGCTCAGTGGGTGGTAGTTGTGGCTCTCGCGGTAGTTGCAATTCTGGGAAGTGTAAATAAGGCTGTAAGCCTACAGATTCTGAAAGATAATCGTAGTCGTTGTACTAATAAAGAAAAAGCGCGGCCCCGTATGGAGTCGCGCCCTTTATCTCTTTGCTAAGCTATCCCGCTATTTATAGTGCTCCCTGCACCGTCCATGCGTTCAATGTGCTCCCTGCATCATCCATGTAACATCCTATTTTCCCTGTATCTACTTAAAAAGTAGCTACTCTTCCTTGATCTCAGTTATCCATTTACTGAGCTAGCTCATTCCGTAAGCGTGTCCATTGTCATCCATGTATTTCCCTATAAATCCTTTTATTCCCTGTACTTACTCAATCGAATAGTTACCCAATCAAATAGTTACTCTTCCTTGCTCTCAGTCATCCATTTACTGAGCTAGCTCATCCATAAGCGTGTCCAACGTCATCCATGTATTTCCCTACAAATTCCATTTTTTCCCTGTATCTACTAAAAAGTAGTTACTCATCCTTGGTCTCAGTTATCCATTTACTGAGCTGGCTCACTCCGTAAGCCTATCCAATCTCATCCCTGTTGCATCCTTTCAATACACTCCCTGTAATCCGTCTTCCAGACGGTAAACCTTCCATCCTGGATTGTTTAGCCTTCCTTAGTTGCTGTATAGCACGCCATCCTGGAGTGCCTCATCCTTGATCTTTTCCTTTCAGTGCTGTTCCATCAGTCACTTTTGGTCATCCTGACCTTCGCTTCCATTCGTTCATGTATTTCCTTGTACGAGTTAAATTTTAGAGGAAATTGAGATAAAAACTGGCCAAATACTAAACTTTAACATTCATAAAAACTAAAGTTCACTTCAACATCCATCATAAGCCACTGTTTAAGTAAGATAAAATATCCAGGGTAAGGTTTTACTACAAGTAAACATTTCTTATGTCTCACACTCATGTAAGAGATCTCTCACAAGAAGGCTAGCAGATTGGATATACGTAAAATAAATACTTCTTTGATAAATGTGAAAACTGAGGAAAAATGCGCCTCTATCCGGCTGAAGCTTCTATATTCCCATTAGTTACCAACTCTGCTATTTCAATAATTATATTCATCACCGATGTGTATCTAACTAAACCCATCTAGTTGTTCTACATAAGCATATTTCAAAATCATCAACAAATCCTCCAATTCCCGGCTCAATAAATTAACCCGGAATAAAGGAGACCTATTATGCATAAGGCCTCAGCCGATAAGGACGCCGAAGTTAGCAGGCAAACATCACGATACTTAAATCGCTTTAACAAAATATACAGAGATAGATAGAAAAACAGAGGGCGCAGTTACACATGTTAATTTTTTGCTACATAAAAAGAATGCAGTAAAACAATGAATTATAGTAAGTACCTTCTAACTTCAGCGATATTAGAGAAGTATCGGGTAACTCCACCAGCAAACTTGTGAGAGATCTCTTACACGCGCAGCTGAGCATACAGAGATCACCGATTTGTTTTATTTGTGAAGCTAAGCCAAACCAATTGAATAGACTGATGAAATTCCTGAATAGATAACATAAATCACGGGCAATAGGAGAATGAAGGTTAAACAAATTATCCTGTAAATAACTTATCTCTTATCGGCGACAAGAACCCGGCGAATTTTTTGGCCAAGCATGACCCAATCGGCCATGAGGCTGTATAAGGGATAGTCAAAAGTGGCAGGTCTGTTTTTCACAAACACAAAATGGCCCAGCCAGGCAAAACCATAGCCAACTATGGGCAATGATATGAGTGATACAACCTTGCCCGTTATAATTGTCGCAATCAAGATAGTTAAAACCAACAAGCTGCCTACATAATGCAGTCCACGACAGGTGGGATCTTGATGCTGAGATAGATAAAATGGATAGAACTCCTTAAAACTGCTATATCCCTGTTTTCTATGCTTCTGTTTACTCATAGATTATTACTCATTTTCGTGTCCTCGATAAAAGAGTAACTCCCCTTCTACATTTCCTATGGATATGGCTTCTAAAAGGGCAAAACTATGCTTACTAAATAGCTGTGCATGACTGGACTCACTAACAAACACCCCTACCCCATCGAGTTCGGGTTGCTCATCACACCAACTCAATACGGCTTCAACAAGCTGGCTTCCTAAGCCCTTATTCTGCTCGGTTGGTGATACGGCAATAAATTGTAAAATGCCACAACGTGGACTAGGCAGGTGCTCCAACAAACAGGCCTCTTTGTTTATTAAAGCCTGAGTCGATTGCCAGCCCGTACTGATTAACATCTTTAAGCGCCAATGCCAGTATCTCGCCTCCCCTAAAGGAACTTGTTGTGTGACGATGCAAGCAACACCGACCATACGATCATCATCAAACAATCCGATTAAGGCCTGCTCCTGTTGCCATAATTCGTTCAGTTCCTCACGAATCGCCCCTCTAAGCTTCTGTTCGTACATCGCGAGATCGCCCCCATACAGGGCGTCGAAAAAAAATGGATCATCATGGTAGGCGTTATAGAGTATAGAAGCTGCAACTCGCAGATCTTCAGCAGTAAGATAAACGGCTCGAAACTGTTCTAATTGTTGGTCTTCAGCATTTGTCATCAATGTTAACCTTTGATCTAGATCAATTATCTAACAATGTAGCAAGCAAGCTTAATAGTGTAAATCTCAATCATGTATCGCTTTAAAAATAGTCAGTTTTTGGCGTTTGTTCCATACTGATACTAGCATTATATTTTTATCGACTTAATTGATAGCAAGGAGCTATAGATGGATACAACGCCGCAAGACCTTAGCCACCTGTTCGAACAACTTGGTTTGGAAAATAGTGAAGAGAGTATCGCTACGTTTATTAGTAGTCATATCATTCCTGATAAGGTACTAATTTTTCAAGCTGACATTTGGAATGAGTCGCAAAAAAGTTTCTTAAAAGAGTCTATAGAGGAAGACGCCCAATGGTCAGAACTCATCGACCATTTAGACGCCCAGTTAAGAAAGTGACAGGCCCTAAATATTACCGTAAGCCTTTTCCCCCCAACCTACGAGCGCACCATTGCTGATCACCACAGGAGTACACTCATCTTTTGTGGTTTTTCCATCGCCATTCATATGTTGGGTACGATAAAAGAGTACATGTACTTTTTTATCTTCCTGGATATAGGCTTCATTGAAATCGGCCTGCCCCATCAATACCTGAACTTGATCCCGGCTCATGCCCAGGCTCAATCTGGCTAAATTAGCTCTATTCTTAGTTTGGGATTTCTCCCAGCTCGCTTGGTTATCCCAGCCCGATTCACTGTCGCCAACATTGAGTACACAGCCTGTTAGGCCTAAGCTTGCAACCCCAATAAATACTAAACCCATTAAATTTGTTTTCACTATGTCTTCCTGTTTCATTATTATGATAAGAAGAGGTAAAGCAAATCACAGGCCAAAACTGTATCCACCTGTTTTAATTTGCTTTTTATTTATTCGAAAACTTTTATGTTAGTAATATCGACTAACCGATGAGAAAATTTACTATTTATGAGCAATATAGAACACGTATTAGCCGCAGCAAAATCGATAGCATCCTCTGGTAAGGTTCCCAGCCTTGCGCTGATCAAGGCTAAACTGGGTAACAGTGTCCCGATGCCGACCCTCATACAAGGCTTACAGCAGTTTAAATCCATGTCACAGGATTTAATCGATCAACTACCTGAGATACAGGTGTCGTCAGAAAAAGCCAAACCAAAAGATGCACAAGCTGAAATCGCAGAGCTAAAACAGGAGCTCACACAGCTAAAAGCCGCATATAAGGCGATGGATGACCGATTGACACTTTTGGAAGAAAACAAAGATAAGGCAGAAAAGTAATGCATGTTGTTGAGCTAAGATTTGAATGTTTTGACAACACTACGATTAGTGCTGCCGAAAAAGCGATCAATGGGTTACTTGAAGCATACAGAGCAAACGGTCAAGTATTGGGGCGGGAATTTGCCGTTGCATTCAATGAAGGCGAATTTAGAGCCAGACTCCTTATGCCGGAAAAGAGCAGTTTATCAAAACGATTCAATAGCCCATGGGTCGAGCAGGCTCTGAGCGAGTTAACAGAAGCTAAACTACTAGCCCCAAGAGAAAAATATATCGGGCAAGATATCAATTCAGAGGTAAGCAGTACCGAAACACCAAGCTGGCAACTGCTGTATACCAGTTATGTACATATGTGTTCTCCCGTTCGCAATGGTGACACGCTACAACCGATCCCCTTGTATCAACTTCCTGCGACATTTAACGGTGATCACAAGCGCATTATTCGTTGGCAAACTGAATGGCAAGCCTGCGACGAATTACAGATGGCTGCGGCCACAAAAGCGGAATTTGCGGCACTGGAGGAGCTGACGTCTCCAAAAAGCGATCTGTTTCGTCGCGGTTGGGATTTAAGAGGCAGGATTGAATACCTGACAAAAATTCCGACTTACTACTATCTCTATCGTGTTGGTGGCGATGATCTGGATTCAGAGAAGGCTCGTCCCTGTCCACGTTGCGGAAATAAAGAGTGGTTGCTCGAAGAACCACTTCTGGATATGTTTCATTTCCGTTGTGACGACTGCAGGATTGTTTCAAATATCTCCTGGGATCATCTTTAAAAGAAGGGACTAGATTCTAGGAGCTAGGTCCTAGAATTTAGGGCCTAATTACCTTTTAAATTTTGCCACATCAACTTGATACGCTGCCAAATCCCCGGATGATCGAGCTCAGGCATAGACTCCTCAATATGTAACTCGGGAGGCGCGACTCTCGGTGTTAAAGCAGCGATAAATTCATTCAAACTGTCGCTTAGTTTTTCACAGGGCTGATCGCCGGGTATCTCAATCCATACACTGCCATCACTATTGTCGACCGTTAGCATCTTATCGCCATCTCCCAACACTCCAATAAACCAGGTCGGCGCTTGTTTCAGCTTACGCTTCATCATCAGATGACCAATCATATTCTGCTGCAGATACTCAAAATCAGTGTCGTTCCAGACTTGTAATAACTCCCCATAGCCCCACTCGGAGTTAAATAACAGAGGCGCCGAAAAATAATCGCCAAAAAAAGCATTAATTTCAGTTCGTAAAGTGATCTCCAGAGCCCTGTCGACATTGTGAAAAGAGCCACTCTCTTGCCTTTTTACCGGCCTCCACATTACCGTATCGTCGAGATTAGAGCTGGCATCGAACTCCCCCTCGATACAGACAGAATCTTCACCTTGGGGGTAATACCGGGGGGATTCACCTAGCTGTTCTATGTAAGCTTGGTGATATATTTTAAAAAAATTATCTAATGCAGGTAAAGAAGACACTTAGCAGAAGTCCAAAATTTAAGTATAATGTAGGGCTATTTTGACATGGAAAACCTATTGATGACACAAGTTCATGATCCTTATACTGGTGCAGAAGCTCTCTCTGAACTAACGCTTGGTAAAGCGACAGGCTATCAGGCTGAGTACGACGCATCTCTGCTACAAGGGGTCCCCCGTAAACTTAACCGCGACGCTATTGGCCTAAATGAAACGCTCCCTTTTCATGGAACCGATATCTGGACGGGTTACGAATTGTCGTGGCTCAATGCAAAAGGCAAACCTATGGTTGCCATAGCCGAGTTTTATCTAAGCTTTGACAGTCAGAACTTGATCGAATCTAAATCATTCAAGCTTTACCTTAACACCTTTAACCAAACTAAATTTGACAGCGTAGAGCAGGTTCAATCCACTCTGGCTGATGATTTAAGTCAATGTGCACAGGGTGAGGTTTTAGTCAAAGTACTCGAGCCAAAACAGTTTTCTACTCAGCGTGTCGTTGAACTACCAGGAACCTGTATCGATGATCTTGATATTGAAGTCAACGATTACAGTTTTAACCCAGATTATTTACAGGACAGCACAGATGATAAGGCTGTGGTTGCAGAGACGCTCAGCTCAAACCTGCTAAAATCTAACTGTTTAATCACTTCTCAGCCAGACTGGGGAAGTGTGATGATCCGGTATCAGGGCCCTAAGATAGATCGCGAAAAACTGCTACGTTATCTCATTTCTTTCCGTCAACATAATGAGTTCCACGAGCAGTGTATTGAACGAATTTTTGTCGATCTGAAACGCTTCTGTAACTGTGCAAAGTTAACGGTATATGCCCGTTATACCCGCCGCGGTGGTTTAGACATCAATCCCTATCGCAGTGACTTTGAGAATCCACCAGAGAGTCATAGATTGGCCAGACAATAGCTTGTCACAATCTTCAAAGCCCGATAGATATGTCGGGCTTTTTAATGAAATCTATCTTCCTGAAAGTTGATAAACCCTGACACTGAGCAATCCATAAAACCTTGATAAAATAAAGCGAGCATCAGACATACTGACGAAATAAATAACCTTAACCGGACGACTTCAAATTCGCATTTTCCATCGCGGTTAAGATTGTTTCCCTTAACCATTTATGAGCCGGATTTTGGGTTAATTTGGTTTTCCACACCATATAGATTTCTACAGGCAGCGCCTCAATCGGTGACGCTAATACCTGATACCCCAGAACTTCTGCATACTCCTGGGCATACCTTTTAGTGGACAAGCCTATCGCCTGACTCTTAGATATGGTTGCCAATAAGCCTAATAGCGATGATTGTTCGCTGTGCATCTGGCGCTTAGGCAGTACCTCAGTAGTGAAAAGATCCGCAATGGTTAAGTTTGCCCTGCGTAATCTCATAAATACATGCTTCTCATCGAAATATTGATCCCGGGTGATCCGGCCTTGTATTCTAGGGTGGTTATTTGCAGCCACACACACCAGAATGTCTTCCATTATCTTCAGTCTTGAAAGCGAAGCTTGCTGCGGAAAGTTCACATCAATAACCATATCGACCTGTTCCATCTGCAAAGCAGTTTCCAGTTCACTATCTAGGCTCGGTGGTTCACAAAAAATAATATCAATACCTATACCTTCAACCAGCTTCTCCAGTGGCGTTTGTAGGGCACGGATGACCACATCGTTAGCGTATACCCTAAACTGACGTGTCGTTCTCAGTGGATCAAACGACGCCATACCGAGAATAACCTTCTCAATCGATAACAGAGGACTGTCGAGCTGCTCATACAGGTGTTTCGCCGTCGCAGTGGGCTCTATTCCCCGTCCAACCCGCAGGAATAGCTCTTCACCTACAACGGCTTTAAGACGTGCTATAGCATTGCTCACCGAAGACTGGGTTAGATCCAACTCTTCAGCCGCAAGCGTAAAGGAACCTCTTCTACATACCACAAGAAAAACCCGTAATAAATTGAGATCAAAATGCTTATTTTGTGGCATGAATAACTCGCTTATACATTCACAATGTAAATATTAATCATAAGACTAGCCCTCTATTTCGATAAGTTCAACCAGAGCCTCCTTTGCGAAGTCAAACATAAAATTTACAAAAACCATCATCTGCTCACGCCTCTACTTATTCATAATATAAATATTACACAGCCATTTAGCGCACATTATAAATGAATGTAACCGCCGTATACTGAGTTCAATTAATCAGCTCCATCAGCGACTCAATGGTTACCTGATGTGATTTAAAAGTATTTTCGATTTCAATTTAACCAATATTTAAAGGTAAATATTATGAAAAAATCACTTATTGCCATATCCATCATGACCTGTTTTTCGTTTAACGCATTCGCAGCGCAACACGAACATGATCACATCAGCGTAAGCTATGAAGGTAAAGATGCAACCCAGCACACGACCAGTGTCAACAAAGCTACGGCTAAGACACTGAACTTCAATGATACCGCCGCATTTGAACAGTCTTCAAAAAACCTGATAGCCGAGCTTGATGAAAAAACAGCAGCCATCATGCGCTCAGAGTTCGAATACCTCACAGATAAAGCACCGGATTCGATCAACCCATCTTTACATCGTCAGGCACAACTCAACATGGTTGCAAATGGCCTATATAAGGTCCGTGACGGAATCTATCAGGTGCGCGGTACCGATCTGTCAAATTTGACCTTGATCCGCAGCGATAACGGCTGGATAGCCTACGATGTATTGCTGACAAAGGAAGCGGCGAAGTTGTCACTTGAATTTGCCATGAAAAACCTGCCTAAAGACGGTGACCTCCCCGTTGTGGCGATGATCTATTCACACAGTCATGCCGATCATTTCGGCGGCGCCCGTGGCGTGCAGGAGCTCTATCCCGATGTCAAAGTGTATGGCTCAGACAACATCACAAAAGAGATTGTCGATGAAAACGTATTAGCAGGCAACGCCATGAGCCGACGAGCCGCCTATCAATATGGCGCGACACTGGGTAGACATGATCACGGCATTGTCGATGCAGCGCTCGGGAAGGGAATATCAAAAGGCGAGATCACTTACGTTAAACCTGACTACACGCTCAATGGCGACGGAAAATGGGAAACACTGACCATTGATGGCCTGGAGATGATCTTTATGGATGCCTCCGGCACCGAAGCAGCATCTGAGATGATCACCTACATTCCTTCGATGAAGGCGCTATGGACAGCAGAGCTCACTTATCAGGGCATGCACAACGTCTATACCCTACGCGGGGCTAAAGTCCGTGACTCCCAGAAATGGTCAAAAGATATCAATGAGATGATCAACGCCTTCGGCGGTGAAGTACAGACTCTGTTTGCCTCTCACTCGGCACCGATTTGGGGAAATAAAGAGATCAATGATTTCCTCAGGCTGCAACGTGACAACTATGGTTTCGTACATAATCAAACCCTTCGACTGGCCAATCAGGGAGTGACGATTCAAGACATTGGTGATGCGATCCAAGAGGTTATCCCTGAATCAATCTTCAAGGCCTGGCATACCAATGGCTACCACGGCACATACAGCCATAACGCTAAAGCTGTGTACAACATGTACCTGGGCTATTTTGACATGAACCCGGCTAACCTCAACCCGCTGCCGACTCAGCCTGAAGCAATGAAATTTGTCGAGTATATGGGTGGTGCCGAAACCGTCATGACTAAAGCCCAGGTCGATTTTGCTCAGGGGGAATATCGTTTCGTTGCCACAGCACTCAATAAGGTAGTGATGGCCGATCCGGGTAATCACAGTGCCCGTCAACTGCTTGCCGATACCTATGAGCAGTTAGGGTATCAAGCCGAGGGAGCGGGTTGGAGAAACATCTATCTGACTGGCGCTCAAGAGCTAAGAGCCGGCATTCAACCGGGCACACCTAAAACAGCTTCAGCCGATGTTATCAGCGAGATGGATCTGCCGACCCTGTTCGACTTTTTGGCCGTGAAAGTCGATAGCCTGAAAGCTGCCGAACTAGGGCTAATAACCATGAACATAGTCACTCCGGACAATAGTAAAATACTCTATGTCGAGATGAGTAACGGCAACCTGAGCAATATCGAGGTGAGTAAAGCCAAGCAAGCGGATGCCACGCTAACGGTGAATCAAGCCGATATCACTCACATACTATTAGGAAAAGCGAAGATAAAGGAACTCATAGATCAAGGTAAGGCGACGATGTCAGGTGACAGTGAGGCGTTCAACAAAATAGCGTCAACCTTAGTCGAGTTTGATAGCGAATTTGAAATAGTCCCTCTGAGCACTCACTAACTGAAAACCTCTTTCAATTAAGTGTCATCTCCTCCAATATAGCCTCTGACAGATAACAAGGATGTTCAGGGGCTTTATCATATCTTCCACATAGTGAACCGATCCGAGTGAGTTGATATTCTCAAAACCAATCCTGAACGCCTCTCAACAAGAATCTGTCTTGCAGAAATTCTGCTCTTTAAAGCGCAAATCTTCATTACTCTTTTCTCGTTTATTGCAATCAGCACACGCTGATGATGCTCACAACGGAAATATCTGTTACGCCGACAGATACCAGTTCAACAAAAACCAAACAATTAACCGGACTCTACTTTAGTACAAGTCAATAAAGTACTACTTTAGGAGTACCTCCTTGTAAGTACAAGCTATTGATCTTAATCACAATTATCCACTATAGATCTGAAAAAATCTCCAGACTTGTTTCAGATCAAGAAAACCATAGTGCAACAAGGCGTATAACACTCCTGAGATGATGACGAAACAATAATGAAACAAAAGGACTGTAAAATGAAAGTTCGTGCACTTACCCTAGCAATTTTAGCTGGTTTAGCTTCTTCCGCTGTCGCAGCAGACACTGTCGACCCACTAAAGAAAGCATTTATTGATGATTCTGAAGTAAAAGTTCAATTCCGTTTACGTTTCGAACAGGCTGATGTCGATACCGTAGATAAGCAAGACCAAACAACCATCCGTACTCGTTTAAATTACAAGACAGGCGATATCTATAACTTCTTCGCGCTAGCAGAAGTTGATGACGTTCGCTCAACCGATAATGAGCCGCTCATTGCCGATTATGAGTACACGCAAATTAACCAGGCCTTCATTGGTTATAAGGCACCTGCAGAGACACTATTGAAATATGGTCGTCAACGTATCCTGCTGGACAACCAACGCTTCGTTGGTGGTGTAGGCTTCCGTCAAAATGAACAGACCTACGATGCTTTCTCGGTAAAAAATACTGCGATTGAAAATTTAACGGCTTACTACTCATATGTGAATAATGTAAACCGTATCTTCCCTGAAGGTTCAGGAAAAGAGTCGCACACAAACGAAACAAGCCTACTCAACCTGAATTATAAAGCGGGTGATATTGCCAATATCACAGGTTACGCATATCTGATTGATAACAGCAATGTTGCCGCCTTCTCTACCGATACCTATGGTGTTCGTGCAGCAGGTAAGCTAAAGCTGGACGCAATTAAGCTTAGCTATGAGGCTGAATATGCTCAGCAATCTGAAGGTGGCGATAACCCTGTTAGCTACAGCGCTTCTTACTACAAATTAGGTGCAGGTATCGGTTTCGATGCATTCGGCGCTAAAGTTGGTTACGAAGTACTGGGATCTGATGACGGTACAGCCGGATTTATTACTCCGCTGGCAACCTTACACGCCTTCAACGGTTGGACCGATAAGTTCCTGTTCGGCGGCAAGGGTAACTGGGAGAATGGTATCGTAGATACCCATGTTATCTTAACTGCAAAACTTGCAGGACTTAAGTTACTGGCAAAATACCACAAGTTCGAATCTGACTACAGCGACATCGACATGGGTAAGGAATGGGGCGTTGCAGCAACATACCCATTCGCTAAGCACTACAGTGTAGGTGTTAAATATGCCAGCTTCAGTGGCGCCGATGCAGGTTATGGTTTCTCAAACGATACCGATAAACTATGGTTAACGCTTCAAGCTAAGTACTAATCAAACGTACCAGGCAAAAAGTGCACTAGAGGGTCGACTCTGTTTTGAAAATAAAATCAGAGATACTGTTTAATTAGGGCATACATTAAACAAAAGACTCTCTTCTCGCTCCCTTTTGAGCAGGTCTAAAGCGATTAATAGCTTAACTACCTGCTCTTTTTTCCCCTTCCATTTACTCGGCTAACGGATCACTGATAACCGAGACAGCAAACTACCCAGATCCATTTTATGTGCCTCTATGCCAAAGTTGGCTCCAGAGCCAATACTAACGGCGAAACGATACTCTGAATTTAACCGCCCTAAAAAAAGTGACCACTCATCACTTGCATATTTACTGACAGCATCTTGCTTCGGCTCTGTAAGAGAAGTTTCTTTATGGAAGTTAAGCTCCAGATCACTCAGCAAACTTAATGTTTCAATAGGCGTGTTATCTTCATATAAAACTAACTCATGGCTCGTTACTTGGGTAAACCCAAAACTAAATGACTTAAGCGACAGGGCTAAACCTAGGCCTTTTGCCTTGATATATGACTCTTTCAGTGCCCAAAGATCGAAAAATCGGTCTCGTTGCTCATGTTCATCTAAGGCCAATAACGACTCGGACTCACCTTGAGTAAAGTAATGATTCAAAATCGGATAGATATTGGTACTTGTCCGATAGCGCTCAATATCAACACCAAGCTCGATATCCTCCGAAACAGCAGCTGAATCTTTGCTCACCGCAATGACTAACCAATCACCGCTATGGCTGATGTTAAATTCCAGCCCTGTCATCTCCCTCTGCTCAGCAACGAGACACGGCTTGCCCTTCTCGCCGTATTGAAAACGCCATTCGTTCGGAGCTATAACCTTGTCAGCCATTGAGTCATCATGTTTATACCCTGAGCAGATAGACAAGATACCACGCAGATATCCCCTCACCATCAAGCCTTTATCCCGTGCGTTAAGCTGAATATAGCGCGATACCTTTACCGACTCATCTTCACTCAGCCAAGATTGAATGAGTTGAGCCTGCGCAAAGTTCATCGAGGTGAGCTCCAAAGGACAAAAGTAGAGCTTAACTGTCGGCAAGGAATGAGGTTGTAATAATTTAGGGGCCAAACGAACTCCAAAGGGGATTGCTAAAAGTTGCTTGCTAAACGTGAGTCGATATTAACAGTTCATCGCGCTTTCGTTAAGTCGCCTTATAATCTTTCAGGCAAGCATAAAACTGTGAACTCAAACATAAACCAAAGTTAAATACAACCAACTAATCTCGACCAGATCATACAACTCAACTTTTCAACATGAAAGAATAGAGCCATAGAATAAGAATCTAATTGAGGTTTGTGATGCAGATTAAAGGACAGTTTATTCGTTGCGTTCTCCCGGTGATTTTAGTTGGTTTGCTGGGTGTGACACTCTTCTCGACTCAAGAGTCGAGTCAACAGATCAATCAACTCAACGAAGTAAAAGTGAGATCCTCCCATGCATTACTCGTTAAAAACCTGAGTAATTGGTATTTCTTAAATACTCAGCTTGCGACCTCCCTGGCTCAAAACGCCCCCGACGTCAGTAGGCTAAAGCAAAGCCCAGATGACACAGTAGCTCTCTCGGCAAATTTAACCCGGTTTGCAACTAACTATCATCTTAGAAACGCCGCACTACTCGACCATAACGGAATTGCGATAGCGGCCAGTAATCCTGAAAGAGTAGGTTCAGACTACAGCAAGATGAATTACTTCAATGAAATTAAGCAAGGCGCCGAACTTTATGTTGCCCCGCCCAGGCTGAGCCGTATTGACGGTAAACCCTTACTCACTATTTCTGCAAGAACCAGGTTTGATGACGTCTTGTTTATCAGCTTACCTTTGGGGGAATTTTACAATCGCTACATCAATATCACCGAGCAGGATAAAGATAATTTAAGCTTCATTTTAAACAGCGACTGCACACCACTGGCCCACCCCAATTCAGAATTAGTGCGTGATAAAAGCCAACAATACTACTCCCTTTGTAAGCAGAGCGGATTTATCGACTGGCAGGAGGGTGTTCAGCCCTACACGGGTTGGATAGAGAAAGAGGCAAACACCGGATGGATTGTCATATCGGGTAGTAAGCAGTCTCCAATAATAATGGCAAAAGAACGAATGATATACTCAAACTTAGCCATAGCCTTGTTGACTGCAATCGTCGTTTTAAGCGTGTTAATACTACTGATTAACCATATTTCCGCAAAGATCCACCTTTTAGTAGCGGCTATCGATGATCTTGCAAAAGGAGATATTGAACTCCAATCAATTGCTAAGACGCCATGGGTAAAGCTACTGAATAGAGAGGATGAGTTAGGCCAAATAGCCAATGCGCTACAGCGTCTGATTAAGGTGCAAAAAAATCATATTTCTCACGCTGGAGATATCGCTAACGGCAATTTAACCGGAAACATAGTGCCCTGCAGTAGTGTCGATAAACTGGGTCTTTCATTGAAAAAAATGCAAAGTGATCTTAACCAAATTATTGCAAACGTGATTAATAAAGCCGGTGTGATCGATAACAGTTCTGTGCAGTTAGCTCAGCATGGAAACTTGGTCGCAGACGGAACCAGTATTCAAGCAAGGTCAATCGAATCAACGAGTGCGGCAATGAATCAGATCGAAAGTCAGATCACCTTAAATTCCGATTCAGTCTCGAGTCTGCATTCGCATTCTCAACAAGCCTTAAGTGAAGCAAAGCTTGGGTTGGTGTCCATGGAAAAATTAACTCAATCCATGCAAGAGATCGCTCACTCAGGAGCCAGAATTGAGCAGATCATGGCTGACATTACTCAGATAGCGTCACAGACCAACCTTATCTCTCTCAATGCCGCTATAGAAGCGGCGAGAGCCGGCGAGCACGGACGGGGGTTTTCGGTAGTCGCCGAGGAGGTACGTAATCTGGCACTACGTTCGAGTGAGGCGGCGGAGCGCAGTTCAATATTAATCAAGGAGATCATAAGTAAAATTAGCACAGGCGAGCACGACTCACTCAAGAGCGCGGCGACATTCAATCGGATCGTCAATCAGATGAATGAAACCGCCCAGCAGATGTCACTCGTCGCCCAAGGCACTGAAGAACACACGGCAGCGGCTATCGAGCTCAATCAAGGATTACATAACATTGACAGTGTTATTCACTCGACCGCTCAAACGGCGGTAGAGACGGTTAACCAGTGTCATCAACTGATGGAGTCGAGTTCATCACTCCAGGAAGCGTGTGCTCACTTCAAGCTGAGCGCCTAACCGGAGTAATGAAAGCCACAAGAATAGAAAGTTGAACTAAACTAAATAGTATACATTTTGGAGTAGCTTTCATTTCTGTATGAGAGTTATACACATGGAGTTTTATAGCAAATAAAGGTTTAAAAAAGCTATAAAATCAAGGTGACGTAATGAGTTCGCTTTCACAGTTACAGGTAGATCTTCGTCAGATGATTATTGCGATTGAGACAGCTGTTTCTCAAGTCGGGATGAACGATACAAACCACGGTAAACGCGTCGGCTATATCGCCAGCCAGATCGGGCATCAAGTCGGTTTCAGTGACGGTGAGATCCAGTATGCATTTGAACTGGGGTTACTCCACGATTGCGGCGTTTCCACCGAGCAGATGCATACAAACCTGGTCAACTATTTTGACTGGAGTAACGCCGATATTCACTGCAAAATTGGCTATCGTTTATTAAAAGATTTTGAGCCATTGTCAAAATTTGCCACGCCGATTTTGTATCATCACACACCTTGGGAGGAGCTAAAGCAGATAGATCTGACTCAACAAGATGCACGCATGGCCAACCTCATCTTCCTTGCGGATCGCATCGATATCATGGCTGCCACACATTATGAATCCGATATCTTGCTTGCCAGAAAAGAGATAGTAAATACCATCGTTAATTATTCCGGCAGCTATTTTGCTCCTAAACTGATCGATGCTTTCACAGAGCTGGAAGCATCTGAAGCCTTCTGGATTGCATTGGAAAACCGTCACATCACCCGTTATACATGGGACATGGGCCAGTTAAAAACCAGCCAGTTATTAAGCATCGCTCAGCTTAAACAGCTCTCCTTGATCTTGGCTTATATCGTCGATCAGAAGAGCTCTTTTACCGCACAGCACTCTATGAGGGTGGCTCAGCTAGCCCGTTACCTTGCATCAATCTATGGTTTATCTGCTGAACAGTGCGAAAAAATAGAAGTTGCAGGCTTACTGCATGATCTCGGTAAACTGCACACACCTGACAGCATTTTAGAAAAACCAGGCCCACTCAATGAGATTGAGCTCTCAATCATGAAGCAGCACAGCTACGAAACCTTTGAAATTCTTCGTCATATAGATGGACTCGATGAAATTGCTCACTGGGCGGCCTTCCACCATGAGGGACTCAACGGTGTCGGCTACCCGTTTCACCCCAACAAAAAAGAGTTGAGCGTAGAGGCCAGGATCATTGCCGTTGCCGATATTTTTCAGGCCTTAGTACAAGACCGGCCCTACAGGGATGGCATGAAATTAGATGAGGTACGCAAAATTTTAGAAAACTTTACCAATAACGGTAAGCTGGACGCCGATGTCGTCAATCTGGCAATCGGCCACGAAGAGAGGTGCTTCAGCATAGCCATTGGCGATAGCATTCGCGGAGCTAACCCGTAGCTTCCCTGTACGCATGGCTTGTAACGGCCCTACGTACTAAGCAAATAGCCTCGGGCTCTTAAATAAGGGTTAGTAGGTCAAAAGGAGTGGAGAGCTGCCGGCCTTCCATATTTCCTAGGTTGCGCTCTCTTCTCACTTTTCAAAGACAGGGTTATGCTTCATCTGGCTTGTATGGTACTTTTTTATCTATTATCAGATTAAAGTTGGCGTGACTGTAAGCCTAATGAAAGAACCCAATTTGACTCCCAATGAAAACAACACCATGCCTTGCCTGATGGAGGCCTGGCTTCAACATCAGAGTCCATTGTCATTTTGGTTAAAAAGCCAAACCCGCGACGACTCCCTGGCCCAAGATATATTACATGACGTCTTTATTCGTGCCATGGACCAAAAACAAGCATTCTGCGACATTCGAAATACCAAGGCATGGTTATTCAGAGTCGCTGGAAACCTGCTTGTTGATCATGCCAGGAAACAGCAAGTGTTACCTATGGTTGAAGATGTGGAACTCAAGGAGTCAGAGTCCTACCTCACCGATAAGTATGTCATCGATAAAGATGTTGTCGATAAATTAGCCAACTGTTTACCCAGAGTGTTAAATGAACTCCCGCCACAGGACTGTGAAATCATCGAAGCGTGCGATATTCACGGTATGCCTCAGGGAGAGTACGCCACTCGCCATGGGCTCACCCTCAGTGCGACTAAGTCACGTCTGCTTAGGGCCCGTTTAAAACTTAAACAACAACTGAGCAACTCCTGCCAAGTCAAACTGGATGAAAATCAAAACGTTTGCTGCTACACACCACGAAAATAAAAATATTTTATTTTTTTATGCATCCTTTGCAACTTAGTTTCGTCTTATAGGTAAATCAAATTCAGGCTCAATGAATTTCAATTTAACTATTAGCCTGAACAGTAACGCGACTAATACCAATCGGTAAAAAGCTGTAATGGGGTAATCAATGTTCCAAATTTTCACTGAATTTGCCAACTGGCTGGTCTTCGATCTGCTCGGCTTACAAGCCGAGACGAAGCTGGGCGATGCGGCACATTTCTTTGTAGAAGATACCAGCAAGATATTTGTGCTGTTGATAGTGATGATCTACGTCATTGGGGTCATTCGGGCCTCGTTAGATGTCGAGCGTGTTCGTGATTATCTGGCCGGTAAAAATCGCTTTGTCGGCTATATGCTTGGCTCCATGTTTGGTGTTATCACCCCTTTCTGCTCCTGCTCGAGTATTCCTGTTTTTTTAGGCTTCACCTCTGCGGGGATCCCACTTGGGATCACTATGGCATTTCTGATCACCTCTCCCTTAATCAATGAAGTTGCGGTATTGCTCTTAATGAGCCTACTGGGGTGGAAGTTTACCCTGCTATATATCGCTGTAGGCATGTCTGTAGGCATGTTAGGTGGTCTGTTTCTCGATGCTATAAAGGCAGAACGTTGGTTACAGTCTTTTGCCGCCGACGCCTTAAAGCGTGGGCAGAATCAACAGGCGAAAGGTATTGAAGCTCATCAGGACACGACTCAAAAACTGACGCTGAAAGAGCGACATAAGTTTGCAAAACAGGAGACGGTTCAAATTTTCATGCGGGTATGGAAGTGGGTATTTATCGGCGTCGGGCTTGGCGCAGCACTTCATGGCTTTGTTCCTGCTGGCTGGATAGAGTCCCATTTAGGTCAGGGACAGTGGTGGTCGGTGCCGGCAGCCGTACTGCTCGGGATCCCGTTATACTCTAACGCCACAGGCGTCATACCTGTAATGGAAAGCCTTATCATTAATGGTTTGCCCATTGGTACCACGTTGGCATTTTGTATGAGTACAGTTGCAGCCAGCTTTCCTGAATTCATCTTGCTGAAACAGGTTATGCAATGGCGTCTGTTAGCGACCCTGTTTTTTGTTCTGTTGACTGCCTTTACCCTTGTTGGTTGGGTGTTCAATGCTTTCTCTCCACACTTATTAGGATAGTATTTTGAAAAATATCAAAGTTTTAGGTTCAGGTTGTACCAACTGCAAAACAACGGCTCAGATTATTAAAGAGATAGCCGAGGCAAACGGTGTAGAAATCAATCTTGAGAAGGTTGAGGATCTATCACAAATCATGGCGTACGGGGTGATGTCGACACCCGCGGTGATCATAGATGAGCAGTTGATACACAAGGGCAGTGTTCCGACCCGAGAACTCGTCGAGTCCTGGTTCGCAGTACCAAATCAATGAAGTTTTAACTAGTTCCTCATTCCGTAAAGTGAGGGACGAACTTTACGGAATCTAAGGCTTGTTAGTAAAGCTGGATCCCGGATATCTCGCTCCTCGATTCCGGGATGACAGCCAGCCACCTAACTTCCCTCATTTTGAGATCTGCAAACCCCCTCCCTTAAATGAAAATTGATGACAGCTCTAACTTTTTTGCTGCCGATGCTGAGATTATTGAAGGTGTGTCATACACTCAATAAAACCATTGATATCGAGAGCCATAAGTATGCAAACCGCAGATGAATTCATTCAGGCACTGGCGTTAGAGCAACATGTCGAGGGGGGCTACTATCGCTCCTCTTTTACTTCTCAAAGCCGTTTCGACGACAAAAGAGCGTTATGGAGCAGCATCTACTTCCTGCTACGAACCGGAGAAGTTTCGCACTTTCACCGCTTAACTGCCGACGAGATGTGGTACTTCCATGCGGGGGAGTCATTAACCATCTATATGATCTCCGAGGATGGAGAGTTAACGACGGCGCAGCTGGGACTGGATCTTGCCGCTGGTGAGCGGCCACAATTTCTGGTACCGAAAGGATGTATATTTGGTTCTGCAATGAATCAATCCGGCTTCTCGCTTGTAGGCTGCATGGTTTCTCCCGGATTTACCTTCGATGACTTTGAGCTTTTCAGTCAGGAAAGTTTATTGGCCGAATATCCACAGCATGAAGAGGTTATTCGTCGCTTAAGCCGCCCACAAGACTAACATCGTGGCTAACTCATTGGAAAATGGCCAGTCAACTGGCCACTATTCTGATGACTCTTTTGATCAGGCTCCCGACAACCACCAGCGGTAGCAGAACAAACCGGAACTTTCCTCCAAAAATTTAAAATAATCCAGATAAAACCTCTATTTGTGACCAAGTTCCCAAACAATAAATATCATTAAGCGCAGGATGACACACTCTAATAACAAATATTTATCGGGGTTAAACAATGTCATATAAGATACAAGATCTGATTTATCAAGGTGAAAAAGGCGGAGTGCGTAATTGGAGCACCATAGGCGGAGCCAGCTTCTATTGGCATCCGGACTGGTTGCATATCGCAGAAGAAGCTACCGGTGTTACTCCAACAGCTAATATCGAATGCACTAAAGAGAAAGCCACCGAGAGTGAAGCGGCTGAAACCATCGTCAAACACCTGAACGATAAAGAGTGATCCCTGCTAAATCCACACCTTTTTAGCAGCTAGTTTAACGTCTTTGAAATGAGTCGGGGGTCGGTTCAATCAAAGACGTTTATCCTCACGCCTCTAACCAAGCTCTACTCGTTCCCTCCTTAAAAACTCCACTTCAGCTGTACAAAGCCAAGTGTTGCCGCCGTTTGACCAAACAGACTATCGCTACTGCCGTCGAATCGTTGCAGTACCATCAACAACTGCCAATCATCGGCCAGAGAATAACTGCCGTTTGCCCCGATAAAATAGGATCCGTCCCGATAATAGCTGGTCGTCAAGGTTAAGCGACTGAGGGATGAGATATCAAAACCCACATCGAAATAGTAGGTCCAATCGGTAAAGCTCAAGGTTCTGGCCGTCAGCGGCAGATTAAGATAAAGCAGAGCGCTATCTGATTCTGTCGGATTTGATATATGCAGGACAGAGCCTCTGATCAACCAGTTCCGTTTGCCGGTAAAACTGTAATCGGCCTCTAGTGTCGAAACACTTGTCGCTTCAAGTTCATCAGGAGAGGGGGCAGAGAGAGAGGATAGTGTAACCGGTGTGGGCTGTGCCCTGCCAAAGCGTTCTGATGACAGTCTGTTTACACCATTTCCAACTTCAGGCAATCTTGGCCAATAGTCAAAGACAGGGTCAAAATAGGTAAACTCCCCTCGAAAGCCCGCACCGGATATATCTCCGGCAAAGCCCGCCCCTATAATGCGATCGAAGCCAGACTTACCCAGCAAGACCTGCATATCCCAGCCATCAGAATTAAACAGATATCTCGCCGCATAGCTATTTAGGTCACTGTCCTGATTGGGGTTATATACAAGGTTGAGTGAGCTTGCAAAACCCAGCTTTCGACTAACCAGTACCGCATCTGCACCGGCACGTTCCTCATAATCGAAGTCGTATATAGAGTAGGCATTAAAAATATCATTGGGATTCCACAAGGTTGTCATGGCCCAGTTGATGCGAAACCGTCCCATTCTCAGCTGCCAGTCATCCGCTGGCGACCAATTAACATATGCGCGATCAAACTGGCTGTTGCCGACCCAGCCATCTCTATCCATCCAGGTCGATGACATGTCCCAATACCCAGAGTCAAACTCGATCAAATCTCCATAACCCGGCGTTTTCGAAGTATCCCCATAGAAAATTCTATTTCTCATGGCTATGTTGATTCTTAAGGAACTGTCGAATCGGTATTCGAAATTAAACCTTTGGTGTAACAGGTGATCGCTGAGATCCGAGCTGGTATCAGGAAAGGTACCTGTGCCCATATATTTCACATAACCATCGAGGTCCCATTTCGAGTCAGGCTCGAGGCCGGGAATGGGAGCGGCTCGGCTCTGCGTTGTTGCCTGTGCCCCGAAAAAGATGGCAGCGAGAGATAAACAACAAACCCAGACAGGCTTCATTGAGCCCTGTCCTCAGTTAACTGGCCATCTTCAAATACAATAACCCTTCTGGCACGCTTTATCACTCTGGGATCATGAGTCGAGAAGATAAAGGTTGTCCCCTCCTTCTCGTTGAGCTGCTGCATAATGTCGAGCAGTTCCGCCGTGCTTTTAGCATCCAGGTTAGCCGTTGGTTCATCGGCCATCACGAATCTCGGACTCGGCGCCAATGCCCGGGCGACGGCCACCCTCTGCTGTTGGCCGCCGGAGAGTTTCGATGGTATTTTATGTAACTGCTCTCCAAGACCGACCTGATCCAACAAGGTTATAGCCCGCTCTCTGCACTCCTTCTCACTATGCCCCTGCAGTTGCATTACAAACTCGACGTTTTCAAGGGCTGTTAATACCGGCAACAAGCTGTAGTCCTGAAAGATAAAGCCGATGTTGTCACGCCGAAAGGCAATAAGCGCTTTATCTTTAAGTGCGCAAATATCGATACCGTCAATTATCACGGTACCGGCGCTGGGGATATCTATACCACCAATCATATTAAGCAGCGTGGTTTTCCCCGAACCTGACGGTCCCATCACGGCCACAAACTCCCCCTGTTCAATACTCAAGTCGAGTTGCTTAACCGCATGAACTGGAAAATCCGTATCCTGATTATAAGTTTTACGAAGCTGAGTCGTTTGAATACTCATACCCGCTCTCTCCCTTCTTCTAAACCGCTACCGCAATGATAAATTAATTTTAGTCTGTGTTATCAATGCTTCTCTGCCATGGCATCGACCGGGCGTTGTTTCAAAATTTGCCTCGCCGGATACAGGGCTGCCAACACACAGACCAGCACTACAGTGATAAAGATATAACGATACTCGCTGGCAGCGACTTGCGGGTATAGTGTTGTATCGACACCAAACGCACCCAATCCTTCCGCCATATTACCCAGGGGAATACCGGTAATTTGAAGCAGCTCTATTAAGCCTAAACTGGACATAAGCCCCAGTGTCGCCCCTGTAACACCAAGTAGGCTGGTCTCAAATATGATCAATGCAAACACCTTATGCTTCTGCATACCCACCGCCATTAAGACGCCAAACTCTCTGGTTCTCTCAAACACAGACATCAACATGATGTTGACCACACCAAACCCCATGGCCAGTACAAATATGCCCAGTAAGATGGCATTACTGGGTCCCATCTGAGCAATGATTGATGCCAACATAGGCTGTATCTGCTGCCAGTCTCTGACGCTGTTTTCACTGGATGTGATTAGCCGGATTTTGTCCCTGACCGAGATAGCCAAGGCATTTGACATTTTATTCTTGTCATCGAGTAGCACCGCGATCTCATGACTGCCATCAATACCAGCCATAGCCATCAGGTCGGTCCGCCTCACATAAATATTGCCATCGTCGAAATTACTGGAGGGAGTACTGAAAAATCCTGACACTCTAAAGGCTGCACCTGTGACATCTTTTTCCGCATTACTGAAGGTTATGACAACCTTAGAGCCTAACTTTAAACGCAAGCGTTGTGCGGTCTTTAATGACACCACGACAGGATGGCGCCCTTCTGCTGGTAACCAACTGCCCTCTTTAACGCTTGAAGCTATCGGTGTCACCCTGGCCTCTGCGTCGATATCGACACCATTGACCCGCACACCGCGGGATGACCGCGCCGAGGCCACCATACCATCGACAATAAATCGCTCAGACCAGGCGATCACCTCGCTTATTTTATCCAGCTCGGCCGTGATCAGCTCAGGCTCGACAATGGCCAGAGTAGTTTCAGGATTATCGACAAAGTCCTGATGATGAACCTGCACATGACTGGTCTGCCAGGAGATGGCGTTATCGATCATGTTGCCGTACATGCCATTCATAAAACCTATCATGGTCACGACACCAATTAAGCCAAAGGCCATCGCAGACAACATGATCGCGGTGCGCAACTTATTACGCCACAGGTTACGCCAAGCCAGTTTAATTAACATGGGCACCTCCCTTCAGCGCAGTGACCAGGTCGAGCCGGTAGATACGCCACAGAGGATAGAGTAAGCACAGCAACATTAGCCCGAGCACAATGAGTATCTGATCGATAAACAGCCAAGGCGATAACAACATGGGGAGGATAGGCTCCCAGCCCAGTTCCAACATCATCTCTGCCGTTTCGCCGGTTAACTCAATAGGATGATAATGGAACCACACCACCAGAGGAGTACCGAGCGCCAGCCCTATTGTAACCCCAAGTAACGAGATAAAACTCGATTCGAGCACCACCAAACCAAGTAATTTAGCCCTTACCAATCCGGTGGCCATCATCACACCAAACTCTCGATAACGCTCAAGTGTCATCATTAAAATAGTCGCAAAGAGTCCAAAGCCCACCACGCCATAAAGGAGGTACATCATAAAAATGCCCCCCGCCTTATCCATGGCGATCTGCTGCGCCATCTCGGGAGCCAGATCTTCCCAGTCACGAACATTGACCTTGTTCTTTAGCTTTTGAGATGAATAAGCGCGCTTCAGATCGGCCAACGTCTGTTCGAGCCGGGTAAGCTCCCGAGTATCGATAACCCAGGCAGAAACCTGCTCGCCGGTACTAAACAGGGTTTGTGACAGTGGTAACGGCATGTAGATAAGCAGATTATCAAGCTGAGGCAGAGGGAAATGTACTATTCCCTTAATCTTGTAGAGTCCCGCTGCGGTCTGGCCCCGATAGCCCTGCCCATACAGCACCAGCTCATCACCCACAGCCAAAGACAGATACTCGGCAAGTCCCTGACCGATGAGCACCGCACTGTCATCGGCCTTGATAAACTCACCCTCAACCACTTTATCGGAGATACTTGAGTATTCATCTTCAAGGGCAGGCATAACGCCCAGTACCATGACCCCTTTTGACTTGTCGCCGGCAGCCGCTAAAGCAAAAGACTCCAGTCTGGGTAATATTCGCTCCACATCATCCATTTCGCGGGCAGGGGCAATAAACTCATCGGTTGCCGGGAGGAGATCTTCAATGCTCTGGCTCTCCTCAAACTCAACATGCTGTAGCTGAATCAATCCGGTTGAAAACTTAGCGCTGTTCTCGATGTTATTGGCATAACTCCCCTCCTGCATACTGCGCATAAACAGAGAAAGCACCAAAGCCAGCGCCAGCGCCATAGCCGTTAAAATAGTACGCCGCTTCTGCCGCCACAAATTTCGCCAAGCCAGCTTGATCAACATAAGATTTCCTTAAAAGGAACTAGCTCCTAGAACCTAGGTACTAAGACCGCATTAGACTAATCCCTTAACGCCTTCATCTGCTGCTGCGAGAAAAAGTCATCGCCAATATCGAAGTTAAACTGAGCTTCATGGGTGATTAATTCGGTTCTTTGATCGGGTTTATCAGCTGGAACCATCGTCATACGGGTCGCAATATTACGACCGCCCAGCTCCTTAACATCATAGGTTTCCATGGTATTAACCAGCTCATCAAACTCATCGATAAATTCAACTTTGCGCTGTAGGTAAGTTTGTTTCGATATCCATAATCTCACCTTACTCCAGACCACAGGAGCATCGGGTTTCGCGATGGCGTCAATAACCCAGGTGTTGTCGTTATCGAACAGTTCCTCTTTGACCAATTTATGCTCATAATCCACCACGATAGAGGACTGGTTGATCAGGTCGTCATTGGTAAAATCTGAGCCCATCCATGATTGGCTCAACATAGAAGGCGCAATTTTAATGACCCGTTCAATACTCGGGATCCAGCTCCACATCTCCTTTTGACGCTTCAAAGATGCACTACCTTTATCTTTCGCCGGTGCAGTCACCAGAACCAGTGACAACTCCTGACCTTTGGTCCAGCTTTTCATGCTCATGGTGCGGGTCCAGTCCGGGCGAATGATCTTCATTGTCGCTACCGAATAGCTCGAATCACCACGCATCTGTTCATCTGACCTATCTACGATATCTGACGCAGTTTCAGCATCCACATAACCAGAAACAAAAACAGTTAATAACATCCCTGATAATAGGCTTTTAATCATGACCCATAGACGCATATTGAAACTCTCCAGTTATCTGTTCCAGCCCCAAAAATCAGAGCAAGTAAACCTAACCCTATCCAACTATAACCCATTGAGCACAAAACGAAACACTGATTGGAGTTGGGAAAGTAAAATTAACGACTTTATGATTTAGAGTCGAATTTAAAAATATTATTTCCCGTCAAATAAATGAATAATCTAAGGTTACGACTCCTTCAGATTATCTTATGGCTAATTCAAAGCAGTGAATGCTGTACTTAGGCTAAAATCAGGCAAGAAGGATGTCTTGTTACCAGGACTCAGCCCTAGTCACTCCTCACAAAAATTAACCTTTAGATCACATCAGACCACTTAAATATGAAATCTTTTTACAAGATATGGGCGACTCGGCCTCAATCTTGATTTGTGAAATAGGTTATTGTTTTTACTTATTTCGTCAAAAAAGCAATCCACTGACACTTGTCAATTCCCTGTCGACTGGGCGTTTTTATGCGCCAATTTTCTGCCTCACGTTGTAATTTTTTTGTTTGCCAACGAATTTTTTACTCGGTATGGTTCGCTTAAATCAAGGTGCGAAACACTTTGATACATTGATTGGCAGCAACATTTCACTTCGTAAAGTGCCAATGATATGCAGGCATCAAGCCTCATATTCATTACCTGCTCTACGATAAAGGCAAACCCGGGGTAACCCGGCGACGCAAAACCAGTGCCCAAGCAGAAATGCGGGGGTCGAACGGTTACCGAAAAGAGTAGGAGTGTTCAGGGTCCAGGCCCTATTCGTTCGTTCCGCTCAACTGTCTGCCATTATTTTCGAGCTATTGAGGCCTTTTTAGCCTCTGAACGTACGGAGATCTATTATGGATCATTCATATATTCCAACACGCTTTCCTCTGAGCAAGTTGAGTCTGTTAGTCTTGCTTGCCTGTTCGGCAACGGTGACGTCCCAGGCAAGTGCCGAAGCACAACTCACCCCCAACCAGATCAACGGTACAATAAAATTTACTAACACCAATCCGCAAATTGTTAATGAACTCTCTAGCACTGGCGCAGCCAAGGGGATCTCCTACAGCTATATTCGCGCCGACAGTGTTGACCACACCCCAATTTTGAATAACACCGCTAATATTACCGGTAACAAGGGGATGAACCACGATTTCCAGCTGACTGTCGAATCTTCTGAGAGCGGTATTCAATATTCGGTTAAGCCTGATCTGCGAATGGATAATTACGGCGAACGTTACCTTATGTCGCCTACCCTATCCACGGCCGTAAGGCCTGAGCCTGCGGCCGATGCTTCGGTCGCCATAGAGCAGTGTGCCTCACTGTTGGATATTCAATTTAAGAACAGTCAGGGTGATGCTGTTGCAGTCAACGGCGGCTACACACTGGCCTATCAGGAAACCACTCCGGGTTCGAACCGTTTTGAGCTCAAGGCCCAGGATTTCGCATTGCCTAACGGCACCAGTCAGGAGTATTTGACAGTTCAAAGCCATGATGGTGTCACCAAAGTAAACGTCATGTATGACTTTGGCCTCGATCCTTTCAGCGATACCGTGCGTAACATGTGCGAAGTTAAGGTAACCGCTGCCTGCGATACTGTAGTGCCGGTCGAATGTGTCATCGATGGCGGGACTCAGGAACTGGGTGCCATCGAAGGAGACATCGATGTTGTAGGTGAAGAGGTGCTTGATACTAGTTACCTGTCACGTATCTACGCCAGCAATGGTCCATACCTTAACTACCGCATCGACCATGTTGGTGGTGCGGGCCACTATACCCTGGAAAATTTAGTTCCAAGTGACGTGGTATCACCGGCGGCTGGCTATTTTGTTTATGGTGAAATGGCACTGCGCAAGGGATACCAGACTGAATATCTGCGTACTCCCTTCCTCAATAGCCGAAATGGCAGAGTGATGGTCAGCGGCGGAGAAACCGTCGATCTGGCAGACACATTCGTACTCAAGCCGGGTTATGTAAATGGCCAAATCACACTCGCGGGACCTGAAGGCAATGGTACAAACAACGGCCTTGCGGATCTGTATCGAGACGCCGACAGAGATACTAATGCCGATGGCATTCCCGATTATATCTACCTGTCAAACTCCCATGTGATGGCTTCCGGTAGCTACATCAAAAGTGAAGGCGCGACCTATGATGCAACAGGTGGTCTGGCACGCGCCGGATTTAGCGGGCAGTTTAATGCCGAAAGCGGTGAGTTCAATGGTGATTATGAGTTGATACTGGGCGGGTTAGCGGGCGAACCCTCTAAATGGAATGTCGGCGACTTTAAGCTAAGCTTTCTCGATACTGCAACGGCGAGCACTGAGGGCAGTTATCAAAACTCACAACTGCGGATCCGTGACCTTGTTATCCCGTTGCAAGACGTTATACCCGGCCAGCGTCAGACTGTCGACAGAGCATACTGCTTTAATGATATCCAACTGGCGTACAAGTCCACTTCAGGCGTTTTCTACCGACCAAATCTGAGAGCTGTCGGCCGCTTCCAGGGTACCGATTTTCAGGAAGAGCAAGCCAATTATCAGGTCAATGTCGACAGTGCTTACGGTACCCCGCTTTATGCGTCTACCGCAGCAGCAAATGGCCTGGTAGTGATGACCTTGCCTCAAGGGTTATATGACATTACTCCGCAAGTCAGGGCATTGAACCCAAGCGGCGGCGAAACCTTAGCCGAACTGCCTCCGGTCACCCTGGATGTTGGTTGTGGTCAAGTGGTAAAGGCTTCGACCGAGATTCAGGTCAGTGTCGGTGAGCTACCGCAAGAGACAACAGGTGAGACTTTAGTGATCACGGCTAACGTGAACACCGAAACCCCTATCGCCAAAGTTGACTATGTCAAAAATGGCGAAGACCCTGTTGTTGTCTGTACACAAGACTGCGCCGAAGATGGTGTAGTCAGCGTTGAAGTTCCGCTGGACGAAGGTGACAATAACATAACAGTGACGGCCACTAACGAAGCCGGTACTGAGGCTTCTGTTTCAGCCGATGTGACTTATACGCCGGAACAACCAAGTGAGCCGGAACTACCCAGCTATGACGAGCTGAAGTTTGTCCGTTGCAACAACGTTGGGGCACAGATTTCGGTACTCGAAAGTGGAGCTGAAGTCGACTTCGACATCTTGGCCGAAGGCGGTCTTGGCGAGTTAAGTTACAACTGTGATGCCGAAGCAGGCAGTGAGTTTGTCTTGGGTAGCACCCCTGTCAGCTGCTCGGTCAGCGACACCGATGGCAACAGCGCTCAATGTGATTTTAAGGTTGAGGTTACCGACACCTGTGAGTCAGATGATAGCTTGCCAGCACTGGGTCATGTCGTGGCGACCGATACACTATGGTCACCTAACCACAAAATGACCGATATCGGCTTCGAACTGAAGGTCAACAGCTGTGACCGTCAATTGAAATCAAGCCTGGCGACGACCGTGTGGAGTGATGAGCAGGAGGTTTCACAACCCGGTTCCGGAGACGGAAATTTCGCCCCGGATGCCAAGTTCAATGGCGATGCATTACGCCTGCGTCAGGAGCGCAGTGGTAATCAAGATGGCCGTGTCTACCTGATGATATCTAAGGGGTTGGACAATGATGAGCAGGACGTTTATACCTGTAGCACAGCTGTAGTACCGCACGATAAGAGCAAGAGTGCCAGAGCAGATATTCAGGCTCAGGCCGAATACGCCCTCGACTATTGTCAGGCCTACGGCGCAGCACCAACGGAATACTTTCAGCATGGTGTCAGCGAGGAGATTGGTCCTAAGCAGTAGCGATTAAGCTATTAATCAGCACATAATAAAACGCCTGCATGTCAGGCGTTTTTTTTGTTTTACCGTTAGCCGTCCCAGGGACTGAACTCCGCATATAAAAAGGCAGAAAGCCTTGATATTTAGACTCTCTGCCATCTTTAACTAATCTCAACACTCAAGGTGCATCTTCTGCATGGCAAATGCTGAAATGATTAAGTTACGCCACCTCCTTGGCATCTTTTACCAGTGATTTTTGAACGTGTTCAGGGGTAATATCGTATCTGGCAAAAGTCATACTGAACTGACCATCCCCTGCGGTCATAGATTTAAGTCGGGTCGAATAGTCATCGACGGTCGCAAGTGGCGCCTCAACGCTGACAGCAACTTTACTATTCCCCTGTGCCTGAGTACCACATACCATGCCCCGACAGGAACTGATATCACCTGTGATATCACCCACGTGCTCCTGGGCGACAACCACTTCCATCTCAACGACAGGTTCTAATATCACAGGCGTAGCCTGGGCCACCGCATCGAGAAACGCCTTCTTACCCGCCATCACAAAGGCAATCTCTTTCGAGTCGACGCTATGATGTTTACCATCGAGTAAGCAGACTTTTATATCCTGCATAGGAAAACCTGCGACGGCGCCAGAGAGCATGGCCTCTTTTATCCCCTTTTCAACGGCGGGGATATACTGTCCGGGAACCGAGCCACCCACGACTTTAGAGACAAACTCGAAACCGGCGCCCCTTTCCAGAGGCTCAACGGTCAACTCGACTTCACCAAACTGACCAGAACCGCCCGATTGTTTCTTATGGCGGTATCTTGCCGTAGCATTACCGGTAATCGTCTCACGATAGGCGACTGCGGGTTTATCAGTATCCATATCGACATTAAACACTTCATGGGCTTTTTCTATCGCGATCTGAAGATGCAGATCACCCTGCCCCTGAAGTATCGTTTGGCCTTCGGCATCGTTCTTCGCCAGACTTAAGCTAGGATCTTCGGCAACTAACTTATGTAAGACTTCGGCAATTTTCTGTTCATCGCCCCGGCGTTTTGGCATCACGGCTAAACCGAAGATAGGTTGAGGTAGATTGAGCTCAGGGAGGTGGAATTGATCTTCATCATGACTGTCGTGTAACACTGCGCCGACTTCAAGTTCATCCACTTTTGCAACCGCACAGATATCACCGGGGATGGCCTGAGGTACACCGATCTGCTGATCACCTTGTATTTTAAATATATGAGTAACTTTGAACGGTTTACGCCCCTCACCGATAAACAGTTTCATGCCGACTGTGATCGTCCCCTGATATAGGCGGAACACGCCCATTCGCCCAAAGAAGGGATCGATGGAGATCCTAAATACATGGGCCAGTACATGATCACCGGCATTCTGAGTCACATCTACCGGTGTATGATTGCTCCCAAGACCTTTGACAAACTGAGGCGGGTTAGCCTCTAACGGGCTTGGCATCAATTTAGTGATGATCTCCAACAGTGAGTCAATACCTATCTCTTGCTCTGCACTGGTAAAGCAAACCGGAACTAGGTGCCCCATACGTAACGCGGTTTCCAGTGGCGCATGCAACTGCTCGGGGGATAAACACTCTCCCTGCTCGAGATAGAGCTCCATCAACTCCTCGTCTTCCTCGAGTACAGTATCAATAAGATCATCTTTAGCCGACATCGCAGAGTGAAACAAAGCATCAGTGGCGCCCTCTTCACAATGAAGATAACAGTCGACCACATCATCTAATGATGCTGTAGGTAAATTGACCGGCAGACAACGCGGTCCGAATCGTCGCTGAATATCTTCGAGCAGGCCCGGTAATCTCTCTTCATTGCCATCGATATGGTTAACGGCAATCAATACCACCTTACCCATGGTTCGCGCCGCTTCGAATGCCCTCTGGGTCAGCGTCTCGATACCGGTCGATGCATTGATCACTAACAAGACAGACTCAACGCCGGGTAATGGTAAGAGTGCGCGGCCAAAGAAGTCTGGCATGCCGGGGGTGTCGATAAGGTTGATATGGTGATTGTCGAAATCTAGATTTAAGAAGGAGGGTTCTAAACTGTGGCGATGGGATTTTTCCTGGGCAGTGAAATCAGCATGATTTGTGCCCTTATCCACCCTGCCTTTTTGAGTAATAGCCTTAGCGCGGAAGAGTAATGCCTCCAGTAGAGAGGATTTACCCGATCCTGTGTGTCCGAGCACCGCCAGATTTCTGATCTGCTCGGTTATAAACTCAGCCATATTGGCCTCCTTCATGTCATTAAATTAAGTCAAATGGATTAAACCTTTGCATTGCTGCTAATAGAAAGTAGCAAGCTACTAGTGAAGAAAATTAAGTTGTTACCATAGAGTATAGACTTGTACCAGTGACTGTTATTTGACCTGGATCACGCTTTATTTCCCTACCTGTTTTTAAACAAAAATCACACAGATAGGGTACAAGTGTAAGCTCAAACTGGTCGGAAGAGAAAATATTAAGTCCCAGGTGATTGTGTTGAAACCTAAGGTCAGGTAGTCTGCTCAACCATTAGTCAAAAAAGACCCTATAAATAGCGACAAACTGGGAACTCCTGCAGGGTTACCCGGCCATAAAGTCGTATTTAGTCCCAGTAGATTATTAACGGAATAGCGCTAACCCGATGGCAGAGCAAGCTAGTAAAAATATGAATCCGGAAAATTCAAATCCGGATAAGCGTACGCAAAGCGCGACCGAGACCCGGCACCGCAATGCCACCACAACGCCCGAAATGCGTCGGTTCATCCAAGAATCCGACCTTTCAGTTACGCAACTTTCTAAGGTGCTGAACATCAGTGAAGCCACCGTACGTAAGTGGCGCAAACGTGACTCTGTCGAAAATACGCCGAATACGCCCCACCACCTTAATACAACGCTGACCCCCCTTCAGGAATACGTGGTTGTAGGCTTGAGATACCAACTCAAGATGCCACTCGATAAACTCCTTCGGGTCACTCAAACTTTTATCAACCCCAACGTTTCTCGATCCGGCTTAGCAAGATGTCTTAAACGCTACGGCGTATCACGGGTGAGTGATATAGAGAGCCCTCACGTACCCGAGCGATACTTTAATCAACTGCCCATCATTCAAGGCAGTGATATTCAAACTTATACACTTCACTTCGAAACGCTGGCCGAGACACTGGCAATGCCCAGTCCCGATGGCGATAACGTGGTTCAGGTAGTGTCTCTCACTATCCCGCCTCAGTTAACCGAAGACCAACCGAGTTCAATACTGCTTGGCATCGACCCGAGCAGCGACTGGATCTATTTAGACATATACCAAGATGGCAACACACAAGCCACTAATCGATACATCGCCTATGTGCTTAAGCATGGGCCGTTTCATCTGCGTAAGTTGCTCGTTCGCAACTACCACACCTTTTTACAGCGCTTCCCCGGTGCCAGACTCAGTACTGCTACCACACATAAAAGCGCGGCAACTAACAACAAGACGCCTGAACACCAGGCACCCAGCGGAGACTCATAATGAGCCAGACCTCTAAACCTTCAAAGAAGCCTTTAGCGAGTGATAAAAAGTCAGCTAAAGCAGCTCAACCACAGCATGACTCACAAGATGCTAATATTGCGGAAGATAGTCGACTCAATAAACGCCTTAAAGATATGCCTATCGCGATAGTCGGTATGGCCAGCATCTTTGCTAACTCCCGCTACTTGAATAAGTTCTGGGATCTTATTAGCGAAAAAATCGATGCCATCACCGAGTTGCCTTCGACACACTGGCAACCGGAAGAGTATTACGATGCTAACAAGAGCACACCCGATAAGAGTTATTGTAAGCGTGGTGGTTTCCTGCCGGATGTTGACTTCAATCCAATGGAGTTTGGCCTGCCGCCAAATATCCTGGAGCTGACTGATAGCTCGCAGCTACTCTCTTTGATTGTTGCTAAAGAAGTTTTGGCCGATGCGCATCTGCCTGAAGGTTACGACAGAGATAAGATTGGTATCACACTAGGTGTGGGCGGTGGTCAGAAGATCAGCCACAGCTTAACAGCTCGTCTGCAATACCCGGTGCTTAAGAAGGTATTCGCGAACAGCGGCATCAGCGACGAAGATAGCGCAATGCTGATCAAGAAGTTCCAGGACCAGTATGTTCATTGGGAAGAGAACTCGTTCCCGGGATCTCTGGGTAACGTTATCTCTGGTCGTATCGCTAACCGTTTCGATTTTGGTGGCATGAACTGTGTCGTCGATGCAGCCTGTGCAGGTTCCCTCGCCGCAATGCGTATGGCACTGACAGAGCTGACAGAAGGCCGCTCTGAGATGATGATCACCGGTGGTGTGTGTACCGATAACTCACCGTCTATGTACATGAGCTTCTCGAAGACGCCGGCATTTACCACTAACGAGACCATTCAGCCATTCGATATCGATTCGAAAGGTATGATGATCGGTGAAGGTATCGGCATGGTCGCGCTGAAGCGTCTCGAAGATGCCGAGCGTGATGGCGACCGTATCTACTCTGTTATTAAAGGTGTGGGCTCATCTTCAGACGGTAAGTTCAAGTCTATCTATGCGCCGCGCCCCGAAGGTCAGGCTAAAGCCCTTAACCGAGCCTATGATGATGCAGGTTTTGCCCCCCACACGCTAGGGCTTATCGAAGCCCACGGTACAGGTACTGCAGCAGGTGACGCCGCAGAGTTTGCCGGTCTTTGTTCAGTGTTTGCCGACGGCAACGACACGAAACAGCATATCGCTCTGGGTTCGGTGAAGTCACAGATTGGCCACACTAAATCTACTGCAGGCACAGCGGGTCTGATTAAGGCGGCGCTGGCTCTTCATCATAAGGTATTGCCGGCAACGATTAATGTCAGCGAGCCAAGTCCTAAACTGGATATCGAGAACTCACCATTTTATCTGAATACCGAGACTCGCCCCTGGTTGCCACGTGTTGACGGCACACCGCGCCGTGCCGGTATCAGTTCATTTGGTTTCGGTGGCACTAACTTCCACTTCGTGCTGGAAGAGTACAACAATGAACATAACCGCTTAAATGCTGAAAAGGCTAAGTACCGTCAGCGCCAAGTTGCCCAAAGCTTCCTGGTAAGCGCCGCATCAAAAGATGCGCTTATCGCTGAGTTAAATAAGTTAGCAACAGCAGCAACAACCGATGAGTTTATCATCGCCACTGCCGCACAAGATTACGGCCTTCGTGAGCTGGACGCCAACGCACCGCGTATCGGCTTAGTCGCTAATACAGGCGAAGAGCTAGCAACACAGATCAAGCAAGCAATTACTAAACTTGCTACTGATGAAGCAAGTTGGCAGCTGCCAGGTGGCACTAGTTATCGCGCTAATGCTATCGAAGGTAAAGTTGCCGCACTATTTGCCGGCCAAGGCTCACAGTACCTCAACATGGGTCGTGACCTTGCTTGTTACTACCCGGAGATGCGTCAGCAGTTAGTCGCTGCAGATAAAGTCTTTGCCGCTAATGATAAGACACCACTTTCACAGACTCTTTATCCAAAGCCTGTGTTTAATAAAGATGATGTTAAAGCACAAGAAGCCATTTTGACTAACACCGCAAATGCTCAAAGTGCAATCGGTGCTATCTCTATGGGTCAGTATGAGCTGTTCACTGCCGCCGGTTTTAATGCCGATATGGTTGCAGGTCACAGCTTCGGTGAGCTAAGTGCACTTTGTGCATCTGGCGCTATCTCAACTGAAGATTACTACAAGCTAGCCTTTGCCCGTGGCGATGCCATGGCAACAAAAGCACCGGCAAAAAAGAAAGATGGTGTAGAGGCTGCTGATTCTGAAACAGATAGTGGCGCCATGTACGCCATCATCACAAAGTCAGCTGCCGATCTCGAGGCCGTTGAAGCCACTATCGCCAAGTTTGATGGCGTAAAAGTCGCTAACTACAATGCACCGACACAATCTGTGATTGCAGGCCCGACAGCCTCTACTGCTGATGCAGCTAAAGCGCTTAGTGAGCAAGGCTATAAGGCAATTAATTTGCCTGTATCTGGTGCCTTCCACACAGAACTGGTTGGTCATGCCCAAGCCCCATTCGCTAAAGCAATTGATGCCGCTAAGTTCAGCAAGCCAACCCGCGCGTTGTACTCAAACGCAACGGGCGAGCTTTACGATAACACCGCCGCTAAGATTAAGGCTTCGTTCAAGAAACATATGCTTCAATCGGTACGCTTTACCGCTGAACTTGAAGCTATGTATGACGCTGGCGCACGTGTTTTTGTTGAGTTTGGTCCTAAGAACATACTTCAAAAGCTGGTTCAGGGAACACTTGCAGAAAAAGCGGGTATAGTCGCTATCTCTATCAATCCAAGCCCTAAAGGCGATAGCGATCTACAGCTTAAGCAAGCTGCGATGCAGCTAGCGGTTGCCGGTATCAAGCTTGATAATATCGACCCATACCAAGCCGATATTGCCGCCCCAGAGAAGAAGTCGCCAATGAGCATCTCGCTTAACGCCGTAAACCATATCAGCAAGGCCACTCGCGCTAAGATGGCCAAATCTCTCGAAACTGGCACAGTCACCAGCTCTACTATCGTAGAAGAAAAGGTCATTGAGAAAGTAGTTGAAGTAGAGAAAGTGGTAGAAGTTGAGAAGATCGTAGAAGTTGAAAAAGTTGTCGAAAGAATTGTAGAAGTCCCAACAGTTATAGAGAGTCAAGTAGTGTCTCAAAACGCACCTGTTTTAAATAAAGAGCCATCAGCGGTTCTTAGCAATAAGCCATCAGCGGCTGTTAGCAATGACGCGCTAACTAATTTCTTTGCAGCGCAGCAGCAAGCAGCAGAACTTCATCAGCAGTTCCTGGAGATCCCGCAGCAATACGGTGAGACCTTCACGACCTTAATGACTGAACAAACCAAGTTAGCTGGAAACGGCATCGCAATACCAGAAAGCCTACAACGCTCTATGGAGCAGTTCCACCAGCTTCAGGCACAGACACTACAGAGCCACACTCAGTTCCTTGAGATGCAAGCCGGCAGCAACACTGCAGCGCTAAGTATGCTAACGGGCACTCCAACTCAAATACTCTCTGAGCCACAAGCGAAAACAGTTAAACCAGTAGCCCCAGTACAAACAGCTATTGCTCAGCCTGCACCAGTTCAAGTTGCTGCTCCAGCACCTGTTGCACAGGTTCAAGTGGCTCCAGTTCAAGTGGCTAAGCCAGTACAGACCATTAGCCATCAAGCAGCTCCAGCTCCAGTACAAGTAACTCCAGTTGCTGTAGCTCCTGCAGCTCAAGCAGAAACAGCCCTAAGCTCGACTCTTTCTTCTGAGAAGGTCCAAGCAACCATGCTTGAAGTGGTTGCCGAGAAAACCGGTTACCCAACAGAGATGCTAGAGCTTGAGATGGATATGGAAGCCGATCTTGGTATCGACTCTATCAAGCGTGTTGAAATTCTAGGAACTGTTCAAGATGAGCTACCAGGCTTGCCTGAGCTAAGCCCTGAAGATCTAGCCGAGTGTAGAACACTGGGCGAAATCGTTTCGTACATGAATAGCAAGTTGCCTAATACAAGTGCCGCCGCAACTCCTGTTGCTACTGCCGCTTCTGCTGAGACAGCCTTGAGCGCGCAAACAGCCCTGAGCGCACAAAGAGTTCAAGCAACCATGATGTCAGTGGTTGCCGAGAAAACCGGTTACCCGACTGAGATGTTAGAGCTTGAGATGGATATGGAAGCCGATCTTGGTATCGACTCTATCAAGCGTGTTGAAATCCTGGGTACCGTTCAAGATGAGCTACCAGGCTTGCCTGAGCTAAGCCCTGAAGATCTAGCCGAGTGTAGAACATTAGGTGAAATCGTTTCGTACATGAACTCTAAGCTCCCTACAAGTGCGGCTGAGGGCTCTAACCTCTCTACAACTGACGGCGCAGGCGCTTCAGCTGAAGGGACTAATACAAGTGCCGCCGCAGCGCCTGCCGTGAGTGGCCTTAGCGCACAAAAAGTCCAAGCAACCATGATGTCAGTGGTCGCCGAGAAAACAGGCTACCCAACTGAAATGTTAGAGCTTGAGATGGATATGGAAGCCGATCTTGGCATCGACTCTATCAAGCGTGTTGAAATTCTGGGTACCGTTCAAGATGAGCTACCAGGTCTTCCTGAGCTAAACCCAGAAGATTTGGCTGAGTGCCGAACTCTTGGCGAAATCGTGGCGTACATGAACTCTAAGCTAACACCTACAAGTGCAGCTGAAGGCTCTGCTAATACAAGTGCCGCAGCAGCGCCTGCTGTGAGTGGCCTTAGCGCACAAAAAGTCCAAGCGACTATGATGTCAGTGGTTGCCGACAAAACTGGCTACCCTACTGAGATGCTGGAACTTAGCATGGATATGGAAGCTGACCTTGGTATCGACTCTATCAAGCGAGTTGAAATCTTAGGTACTGTTCAAGATGAGCTTCCAGGTCTTCCTGAGCTAAACCCAGAAGATTTGGCTGAGTGTAGAACATTAGGCGAAATCGTTGCCTACATGAACTCTAAGCTGACTAATACAAGTGCAGCTGAAGGCTCTGCTAATAGCGCTGCGGCGGCTCCTAACGTTAGTGCCGCAGCAGCGCCCGCTTCAAGTGGTTTAAGTGCCGAGCAGGTCCAAGCAACTATGATGTCAGTGGTTGCCGATAAGACTGGCTATCCAACAGAGATGCTGGAACTTAGCATGGATATGGAAGCTGACCTTGGTATCGACTCTATCAAACGCGTTGAAATCTTGGGTACAGTTCAAGATGAGCTTCCTGGCTTGCCTGAGCTAAACCCTGAAGATCTTGCTGAGTGTCGTACACTGGGTGAAATCGTGACTTATATGGGCAGTAAACTGCCAGCTGAAGGCTCTGCTCATACAAGTGCCGCTGAAGGCTCGCTCTCTACAGGTCTTAGCGCCGAAAAAGTTCAAGGCACTATGATGTCAGTGGTTGCCGAGAAGACCGGTTACCCAACAGAGATGCTAGAACTTAGCATGGATATGGAAGCTGACCTGGGTATCGACTCAATCAAGCGTGTTGAAATCCTAGGAACAGTTCAAGATGAACTACCAGGTCTTCCAGAGCTAAACCCTGAAGATCTTGCAGAGTGTCGCACACTGGGCGAAATCGTAAGCTACATGAACTCTAAGCTGGCCAATGCAAGTGCTGTTGTAACAGGTGCTGTTAAGTCAGTAGCAGACACAATCACCTCTTCTCTAGAGCTTCCTCCTCACAGCGAGGTGGCGCTAAAAAAGCTTAACGCGGCGGATCAAATCAACAACTGTTTCGCCGCAGACGCAACCGTAGTGATTAACGATGATGGTCACAACGCAGGCGTACTAGCAGAGAAACTAACAAAGCAAGGTCTTAAAGTAGCCGTTGTTCGTCTACCTAAAGGAGCTGCACAATCACCACTAAGCAGTGATGTGGCCAGCTTCCAAGCTGACAGTCTTGATGAATCAGGCATCAGCGCCGTTATTGCTCAAATCGAGCAGCAACTAGGTCAAATTGGTGGATTTATTCACCTGCAACCTGAAGCTGGCACTTTCTCAAAAGAGAGTACCAACACTAAAGACGCTGTAAATCCCCCAGCTTTAAATCTAAGTGATGGCAGCTTCACTCACGTTAGCCAAGCATTCCTTTGGGCTAAGCTACTACAGCCAAAGCTGACAGCATCAAGTGATAAGCGTCGCAGCTTTTTCACGGTTAGCCGTATCGATGGTGGTTTTGGTTACTTAGACACTAAGCAGCTTGAAAATGCTGAGCTAAACCAAGCTGCACTTGCAGGTTTAACTAAGACACTTAGCCATGAGTGGCCAACTGTCTTCTGCCGTGCGCTAGACATCGCTACTGACCTAGATGCTACCCATCTTGCTGATGCGATCACCAATGAGCTGTTCGATAGCGAAACGAATCTACCAGAAGCAGGTATCTCACTCGACGCTAAAGGCAATGTTGTCCGTACAACGCTAATAGCAGGTGAAGCGAGCAGTAAACATGCTGGTTCATCACTTAATAGTGCAGATAAAATACTGGTGACCGGGGGAGCAAAAGGTGTGACCTTTGAATGTGCCCTTGCATTAGCTAAGCGTACACAGTCTCACTTTATCCTTGCAGGCCGTAGCGAGCTGCAAGCTATCCCTGCATGGGCAACAGGTAAACAAATTAGCGAGCTAAAGCCCGCAGCGATTGCGCACATTATCTCTACAGGTAATAAGCCAACACCTAAGCAGGTTGAAGCTTTAGTTTGGACTGTTAAGAGCTCTATCGAGATCAACACAGCCCTTGAAGCCTTTGCCGAGGTTGGCGCAAGTGCTGAATATGTCAGCATGGATGTAACCGATACTGCCGCTATTACAGCAGCGCTAAATGGTCGCTCAAATGAGATCACTGGCCTTATCCACGGTGCTGGCGTACTTGCCGATAAGCATATTCAAGATAAGACGATTGACGAATTAAGTCGTGTATACGGTACTAAAGTTAACGGTCTTAAAGCACTACTTGCTGCACTTGATTCAAGCAAGGTGAAACTACTGGCGATGTTCTCATCTGCTGCTGGTTTCTACGGCAACACAGGTCAGAGCGATTACGCTATGTCTAACGACATCCTTAACAAGGCAGCGCTGCAGTTCACTGCGCGTAATCCGCAAGCTAAAGTGATGAGCTTTAACTGGGGCCCTTGGGATGGCGGCATGGTTACCGATGCACTTAAGAAGATGTTTACCGAGCGTGGCGTATACGTTATCCCACTAAAAGCAGGGGCTGAGCTTTTTGCCACCCAACTGTTAAGTGAGACCGGCGCTCAGCTGCTTATCGGTACCTCTATGCAAGGTGGCGGCGACGCTTCTAAACAGGACGCTTCTGTAAAAAAGCTTAATGCGGGTGAGGTGCAACTTGCATCGCGCCCGCTAGCACCTGTCTCTCTAACTAGAGCTTTAAACCCTAATACTATGGTCTTTATTCAAGACCACCGCATTAGCGGTAACCCAGTGCTTCCCACTGTATGTGCAATACAGTGGATGCGTGAGGCAGCGAGTGAGATGCTTGGCGCTCAAGTTAAAGTGCTCGACTATAAGCTACTTAAAGGGATCATCTTCGATAGCAGCAATGTTCAAGAGATGACCCTTGAGTTGACGCCTATAAATAGTGAGCCTTCAGCGGCTCTTAGAATGAGTGCCATGATCTCTTGCCTGGGTCGTCCGCAGTACAAGGCTACTCTTGTAAGCGTTAACGCCGATGAAGCTGTGCTATCAACCAGATCGTTTACCGACCTTGGCGATGCAGTGACAGATACGGCAGAGCTCTACAGCAACGGAACCCTATTCCACGGGCCACGTCTGCAGGGCATAAAGCAGGTATTTAGCTTTGATGATGCAGGCCTGTTAGCCACTTGTCAGCTTCCACAAGTCCATGACAGTGATTGCGGCCAGTTTGTTGCTACAGGTCATATCGGAGGCAGTCAGCCATTTGCTGAAGATCTACTGCTACAGGCGATGCTGGTATGGGCAAGGCTTAAGTACGGTGCAGCGAGCTTGCCATCAGCCATAGGCGAGTTTATCTCACACAAGCCATTAGCATTTGGTGATCAAGCAGTACTAACGCTAGAGGTCGTTAAAACAAGTGCTCGCTCACTTGAGGCCAATGTCGCGCTTTACCATGAAAATGGTGAACTAAGCGCCATGATGAAAGGGGCGAAAGTCACTATCAGCAAAAACCTCAATAGCGCTTTCTTGAACGAAACAGCCTTGAGCGCGGGAGGAAAGTCCTAATGGTCCACTCGTCAGCTAGCGCGAGCGTCAGTGATCAAGTCATCAAGAGTGAGATGCCACTGCGCATCGCACTCTTGGTGCTTCCAGCATCAATAGATTTAAATGCGGCCTCTCTTGATTCACATGAGATAGCTAAACAGCTATCTGTGTTAATGCCTGAGTTATATCGTTCGAAATTGCTAGAGACAACAGAGCTTGTCTCTATCAAGGTCGATGATTTCGAAGCTAACTTAACTGCTACTATCGAGTCGATAGAGCAAGGTAAACTAGTGCAGATCTCAACGCCGACAAGCTCGCTTTTGATGATGCATGCACTAAAAGCGGCGCAAAATCGAATTCACCCCCATGCGCAACTTGCAGCGATGCAGATTCAAGCTGAACTTGATTCAGCAGCCTCTGTTACTGCTTGTATGGCTGATGCTTGTATGGAGAGCGCATTAAGCCAAGCAAAGCGTAAGCCTGACAGCGTCAGCAAGCGCTTCGACCTACCTGAGCTTAACAGTACTGAGCAGTTTGATGCCGTATGTAAACTCATCCAAGATCTTGCTTCTCGTACACACCATAGAGATACACAGTCGATTGGCCCTAAACAAGCTACTAGCCACTACTGGTTTACCGACCACCATCAAGCACGTGTGGTGGCAATTAACCTAACGAATAGCGTCAATGGTCAAAGCTGCATCAGTTTCGTGGTATCCCAAGGCACAGGCTTTATCGCACCAAAATCGATTATCGATACTAAGCGATTACAGCTTGTTGTCTCAGCGGATAACCAAGCAGGACTTATTGATGCGCTAGGTACGCTGAAAGCCCAATTGGCTCTAACAACACAGGGCTCATCACTACTCAAATTGATGCGTGATAATCTCCTTGCATTCGAAGCGACTAGCGGCAAATACGCCATCACGCTGCAAGCAGGTTCAGTTGAAGCCATGCTGCAAGAGCTTGATGCCATGGCTGAGACTGTATCTAAGATAATGGCTGAAAGCGGCCAAGCTCTTTCACAACAGTATCGCACGCCAGCAGGTAGCTACTTTACAGCTGAGCCTTTAGGCTCATCTGCTCAAAATGGCCTTGCCTTTGTCTACCCAGGTGTAGGCACAGTTTATAGCGATATGTTCAGTGAGCTACATGGCTACTTCCCGTCACTCTTCTCTCAACTTGAGCGTGAAGGTGACTTGAAATCCATGTTCCAAGCCGATGCTATCTATAACTTAGACCCTAAGGTGGCACCAGCCATGCCATTAGGGGATCTGGCAATTGCCGGTGTGGGTAGCAGCTACCTACTGACACAACTATTAGTCAAAGAGTTTAATATCACGCCAAACTTTGCCCTGGGTTACTCCATGGGTGAAGCGTCTATGTGGGCAAGCCTTGGTGTATGGAAAGAGCCACATACCCTGATTGAAAAAACTAAGACTGACCCGCTATTTACCAGCGCTATTTCAGGCAAGTTAACTGCGGTTCGCAAGGCTTGGCAGCTCGATAACAGCGATGCTGATATTGTCTGGAACAGCTTTGTTGTTCGCTCACCAGCCGCCCCGATTAACGCGCTACTCCCTGAGTTCCCCCACGCCTATCTAGCCATTGTTCAGGGTGATACCTGTGTGATTGCAGGCTGTGAGAACCAATGCAGAGCGTTATTAGCACAGATGAAAAAACGTGGCATTGCAGCGAACCGAGTAACAGCTATGCATACGGCTCCAGCGATGGAAGAGCATGGTAATGTGGAGCTGTTTTACAACCAGCCGCTGCAAGAGTCACTGCCAACTGATATTAAGTTTATCAGTGCAGCATCTGGTGACACTCATGTATCAAACACCCAAGGTGGCCTTGATAGTCAAGTTGTCGCAAACTCAATTGCCGATACCTTCTGCAACACCTTAGACTTCACCGCACTTGTTCACAGTGCCCAAAAGCAAGGTGCTAAGTTATTTGTTGAGTTAGGTGCAGATAGACAAAACTGTACCCTTATCGACAAAATCGCTAAGCAAGATCGCCAATGCGGCGGCGAGTCAACAGATTTTCCTTGCTGCACAGTGCCCGTCAATGCAAAGGGTGGTGATGATATCACTACTCTGCTTAAGGCATTAGGCCAACTCATTAGTCATCGTGTTCCACTCACGACTCAACCACTTATCGATGGATTGAATCGTGAAATTGCACTATCGCAACTACAGTCTCAGCTACAAAAAGCAGCTAGCACGACACAGTGCAACAGTGAACAGATGCCGAACCTAACATTACAAGGGGAAGTTTAATGTCTTCTTCAGACAAACAGGCCACTAAGCAAAGCAAGATCGCAATAGTCGGTCTTGCTACGCTATACCCTGACGCTAAATCGCCAGGTGAGTTTTGGCAGAACCTGCTCGATAAACGAGACTCACGCACCACCTTAACCAATGAAAAGCTAGGTGCGACTAGCCAAGACTATCAAGGTGTTCAGGGACAGTCTGACCGCTTTTATTGTGATAAAGGCGGTTACATCGAAAACTTCAGCTTCGATGCTACCGGCTATCAGCTACCCAGCGAAAGCTTAACCGGATTGGATGACAGCTTCCTTTGGGCGCTAGACACTAGCCGTAAAGCACTCAATGATGCAGGTATCACCTTAGGTAATGCCTCCCTTGATCGTACGGGGATCATCATGGGCGCCCTTTCGTTCCCAACGACTCGTTCGAACGATCTGTTTCTGCCTATCTATCACAGCGCTGTCGAAAAAGCGCTGCAAGATAAGCTGGGAGCGAATGCATTTAAGCTAAACCCAACTAACGCCCACACTACTCGTGCCCAAAGCGAAGCAACACTGGATAACGCCAATGGTGCTATCGCCCACAACGCCTCGAAGGTTGTGGCTGATGCATTGGGGTTAGGCGGCGCGCAGCTTAGCTTAGATGCAGCTTGTGCAAGCTCGGTCTACTCACTCAAGCTTGCCTGTGATTACCTCACAGCTGGCAAAGCCGATGTGATGTTAGCTGGCGCAGTCTCTGGCGCAGATCCCTTCTTTATCAACATGGGATTCTCCATCTTCCACGCCTATCCGGATCATGGTGTTTCAGTACCCTTTGATAGCGACAGTAAAGGTCTGTTCGCCGGAGAAGGTGCTGGCGTACTTGTGCTAAAGCGTCTTGAAGATGCCGAGCGCGATAACGATAAGATCTATGCCGTTGTCAGTGGTGTTGGCCTCTCTAACGATGGTAAAGGACAGTTTGTACTGAGCCCTAACCCTAAAGGTCAGGTAAAAGCCTTCGAGCGTGCCTATGCCGCCAGTGATATCGAGCCAAAAGATATCGAAGTGATTGAGTGTCACGCAACAGGCACACCGCTAGGTGACAAGATTGAGCTGACCTCGATGGAAACCTTCTTCGAAAATAAGTTAGCGGGTAGTAAAGCGCCGCTAATTGGTTCAGCGAAATCTAACTTAGGCCACTTACTCACTGCCGCTGGCATGCCGGGGATCATGAAGATGATTTTCGCCATGAAACAGGGAGCACTGCCGCCAAGTATTAATATTAGCGATGCGATATCGTCGCCAAATAGTCTATTTGATGCAGGTACTCTACCGAATCAAGTGCAGCCATGGCCTGTAAAAGCGGGTAACGATAAGCGTCATGCTGGCGTATCGGTATTTGGTTTCGGTGGCTGTAATGCACACTTGTTACTAGAGAGCTATTTACCTCCAAAAGACGCCGCGGGTGCCTCACCGAATCCAGCTGCTGGCGCTCAAGTAGTTAATAAGCCAGTAGCCCAACCAGCAGCGATGAAGATCACAGGTCTTGCCTCTCACTTTGGTCCTCTTAGCAGCATAAACCAGCTCAGCGATGCCGTAGCATCAAACAGCAATGGCTTTATCTCGCTACCTAAGAGGCGCTGGAAAGGGTTAGAGAAACATCAAGAATTGCTTGCAGAGTTTGGACTTACAGCAGCGCCAAAGGGTGCCTATGTCGATAGCTTCGATTTGGACTTCCTACGCTTTAAGCTGCCGCCTAATGAAGATGATCGCCTGATCTCACAACAACTGATGCTGATGAAGGTCGCCGATGAAGCAATTCGTGACGCTAAGCTTCAAGCAGGTCAGAAAGTGGCAGTGTTAGTTGCTATGGAGACTGAGCTAGAACTGCATCAGTTCCGCGGACGCGTTAACTTGCACACTCAACTAGAGCAGAGCCTATCGGCCCTTGGTGTTACTTTAACGAGTGATGAGTACCAAGCGCTTGAAGCTATCACTATGGATAGTGTGCTCGATGCGGCTAAGCTCAACCAGTACACCAGCTTTATCGGCAACATCATGGCCTCTCGAATCGCATCCTTGTGGGATTTCCATGGTCCAGCATTTACTATCTCTGCTGCCGAGCAGTCGGTTAGCCGCTGTATCGATGTGGCGCAAAATATGATGGCCAATGAATCATTAGATGCGGTCGTTATCGCAGCGGTGGATCTCTCTGGCAGCTTCGAGCAGATAATACTGAAAAACAGTGTCGAGCCAGTATCGATTGATGCAACTGCTGTTCAAAACTCTACAGCTCAAAACAAGGGTAACTGGAATGTTGGTGAAGGTGCGGGTGCCGTGGTACTTGTGCCAAGTGACACTGGTGCCTCTAGCGCTTATGGCGAAGGCTCTAGCGGCCAAAGTTCTTATGGCCAGAGCTCTTACGGAGAGATAAGTGCCCTAGCCTTTGGCAAAGTGACACAAGCTAACCTAGTTACTGATAACTTGCTGACTCAAGCTGGCGCTGATATCAACACAGTCAAAGTCGTTGAAACCAGTATCGCACCGGGTAGCCTAACGGCTACACCTGTGAGCAAGCTATTCCCAAATGCTATTAGCACAAGTGCCGATGAGCGTGTGGGTCACAGCTTTGCCGCTGCAGGAATGGCAAGCCTACTCCATGGTCTGCTTAGCCTGTCTGTACAAAATCAGCCCCAGCATAAGTCAGGCACTGCAGTTGTTGCTAATAGCAGTGAGAATCAAGTATCTCAACTATTAATCAGCCAAAGCTCAACAGAAAACAGTGCGCTAACCGCTCGTTTAAGCAGTGAGCTTAAATCTGATGCTAAGCACCAGCTACTTAAGCAGGTGACTTTAGGCGGCCGTGACATCTATCAGCATATCGTCGATACACCACTTGCAGCTCAAGCCTCAATTCAGAGCAAGCTTGCGACAGTCAGCGCTTCAACGGTTGTAAAGCAGCACAAACCGCTAATCACACGACCAGCTCAAACTGTAGCGCAAATAGCGCCGCAGCAGGTTCAGCAGCAAGCAACACCTGTTAGCCCTACTCCAGCATTAGGTACTGTTATAACAAGGTCAGAGAATACAAAGACTATGACAAACAAGACAATAGACGTTTCAGCAGGCGATATGGCTGCATTTGCACAAAACCAGCAGCTGACACAAGAGGCTCATCAAGCATTCTTGAAGAGCCGCTCGACAGGTATGAAAGTCGCCGATGCCCTGCTTAAACAGCAACTTGCTCAAGTGACAGGCCAAGCACCAGCACCGGCTTCATACGCTAACACGCTTGCTACTCAGCCAGCACTTCAACAAGCGCCTGCGGCTGCTCACTCTTTACCACAAGGGAAAGCGCCTGCGGCTCTGAAAAAAGAGCTGCAGCCTGACCACGCTAACGTGCCGCCATATACTGCGCCAACACCTGAGCTTAAGCCATGCATCTGGAACTATGCAGACTTAGTTGAGTATGCAGAGGGTGATATCGCCAATGTATTCGGCTCAGATTACGCCATCATCGATAGCTACTCACGCCGCGTTCGTCTACCGACCACAGATTACCTGCTTGTGTCACGCGTCACTAAACTCGATGCCACCATGAACGAGTTTAAGCCATGCTCTATGACCACAGAATATGACATTCCGGTCGATGCGCCTTATCTGGTCGATGGCCAGATCCCATGGGCAGTGGCGGTTGAGTCAGGTCAGTGCGACTTGATGTTAATTAGTTACTTGGGTATCGATTTCGAAAATAAGGGCGACCGCGTCTATCGACTACTCGATTGTACCCTCACCTTCCTGGGCGATCTGCCACGTGGCGGCGATACCCTGCGCTATGACATCAAGATCAACAACTACGCCCGCAACGGCGAAACCTTGCTGTTCTTCTTCTCCTACGAATGTTTTGTCGGCGACAAGATGATTTTGAAGATGGACGGCGGTTGTGCCGGTTTCTTCACCGACGAAGAGCTTGCCGACGGTAAAGGGGTTATCCGCACCGAAGATGAAATTAAGGCGCGCAACTTGGCAGTGAAAAAGACCTTTAACCCGCTGCTGGATTGCCCTAAGACCAGCTTTAGCTACGGCGATATTCATAAGCTGCTAACGGCTGATATCGAAGGCTGTTTCGGTGCAACTCACGCAGGCCCAACGCAAGCATCACTGTGTTTCGCATCGGAGAAGTTCCTGATGATCGAGCAGGTGAGCAAGGTTGAGCGCAACGGCGGCACATGGGGTCTTGGCCTAATCGAAGGTCATAAGCAACTCGAAGCCGATCACTGGTACTTCCCTTGTCACTTCCAGGGCGACCAGGTGATGGCAGGCTCCTTGATGGCCGAAGGTTGTGGTCAACTGCTGCAGTTCTTTATGCTGCACTTAGGCATGCACACTCAAACTAAGAACGGCCGTTTCCAGCCACTTGAGAATGCATCACAGCAGGTTCGCTGTCGCGGACAGGTACTGCCACAATCAGGCACGCTAACTTACCGTATGGAAGTGACTGAGATTGGCTTCAGCCCACGTCCATATGCAAAAGCAAATATCGATATTCTGCTTAACGGTAAAGCCGTGGTCGACTTCCAGAACCTGGGTGTGATGATTAAGGAAGAAGATGAGTGCACCCGCTACCCAACTCTTTCTGAATCGAAAGTGCCAGCGGCGTCTCTTAATAAAGCGCCTTCAGCGGCACTTAATGAGAGCAAGGCTTATCAACCAGCATCGGTTAACGCGCCACTTATGGCCCAAATTCCAGACTTAACCAAAGCGCCAAACAAGGGTGTGATCCCGATTTCACACGTAGAGGCGCCAATCACACCGGATTACCCGAACCGTGTTCCTGATACAGTGCCATTTACGCCGTATCATATGTTTGAGTTTGCGACCGGTAACATCGAAAACTGTTTCGGACCTGAGTTCTCAATCTACCGCGGCATGATCCCACCACGTACACCTTGTGGCGATCTACAGGTGACCACTCGTGTGATTGAGGTCAACGGTAAGCGTGGCGACTTTAAGAAGCCATCATCATGTATCGCAGAGTATGAAGTACCAACTGATGCCTGGTATTTCGATAAAAACAACCACCAAGCGGTAATGCCCTACTCTATCTTGATGGAGATATCTCTACAGCCAAACGGCTTCATCTCAGGATATATGGGAACAACCCTCGGTTTCCCAGGCCTTGAGCTATTCTTCCGTAACTTAGATGGTAGCGGAGAGCTGTTACGTGAAGTCGATCTTCGCGGTAAGACTATCGTCAACGATTCGCGTCTGTTGTCGACCGTGATGGCAGGTACCAACATCATTCAAAGCTTTAGCTTCGAACTGAGCACAGATGGCGAACCATTCTATCGGGGAACTGCGGTATTTGGTTACTTCAAGGGCGATGCACTTAAAGATCAGCTTGGCCTTGATAACGGTAAAGTCACCCAGCCTTGGCATGTCGCTAAAGGTATTGCAGCAGATACCAAAGTTAACCTACTCGATAAGAGTGGCCGTCACTTTAATGCTCCTGCGAGTCAGCCACACTACCGTTTAGCCGGTGGTCAGCTGAACTTTATCGACTCTGTAGAAATTGTCGATAATGGCGGCACCGAAGGTCTTGGTTACCTTTACGCTGAGCGCACCATCGATCCGAGTGACTGGTTCTTCCAGTTCCACTTCCATCAAGATCCGGTTATGCCGGGCTCGCTGGGTGTTGAAGCGATTATCGAAACCATGCAGACTTACGCCATCAGTAAAGATTTAGGCGCCGGATTTAAAAATCCAAAGTTTGGCCAGATCCTGTCGAACATCAAGTGGAAGTACCGTGGACAGATCAACCCGCTGAACAAGCAGATGTCTATGGATGTCAGCATCACATCGGTCAAAGATGTCGACGGTAAGAAAGTGATCACGGGTAATGCGAGCCTGAGTAAAGATGGTCTTCGCATATACGAAGTGTTTGATATCGCAATCTGCATAGAAGAGGCTCTTTGAATTTGAGTTATTGACTGGCTATTTTGCTCAATTTCTGTGTCAAAAGTGCTCACCTATAGTCATAGGCTGCGCGCTTTTTTCGGGAAATTGAGCAAAAGTATCTGCGTCCTAACTCAATTCATAAAACGTACTAGTTAAGTTTGAAAACTCAAACTGATAAAGAACTAAAACAGAAAAGAATTAATTTAAGGGTCAAGAATGAATCCTACGACAACAAGTGAAAAGCTCTCTCCATGGCCTTGGTCGGTAACCGATGCCAACATCAACTTTGATGTGAACACAATGGAGCAGCAACTGAAAGACTTCAGCCGTGGCTGCTACATAGTTAACCACAGCGAAAAAGGCACTGGTATCGCCCAAGAGGCAAGCTTAGCATCAGAGCAAGGTGCTAATGGTAATGCACAACCAGTCAGCGCTTTCGCGCCTGCACTTGGCACCGAAAGCTTAGGTGACAGTAACTTCCGCCGTGTACACGGGGTAAAATACGCCTATTATGCCGGTGCGATGGCTAACGGCATCTCATCTGAAGAGCTGGTTATCGCCCTGGGTCAAGCCGGAATTTTATGTTCATTTGGCGCAGCGGGCCTGATACCGAGTCGTGTCGAAGCGGCAATTAACCGCATTCAAAAAGCCCTGCCAAATGGCCCATACATGTTCAACCTAATCCATAGCCCGAGTGAGCCAGCATTAGAGCGTGGCAGCGTCGAGCTATTTCTAAAGCATAAGGTCCGCACCGTCGAAGCCTCGGCATTTCTTGGGCTTACGCCACAGATTGTCTACTACCGCGCTGCAGGTCTGAGCCGTGATGCCCATGGAAACGTGGTTGTCGCTAACAAGGTCATAGCCAAAGTCAGCCGCACCGAAGTGGCTGAAAAATTCATGATGCCCGCGCCGGCTAAGATGCTACAAAAGCTGGTCGATGACGGCTCTATCACACCAGAGCAGATGGAGCTGGCTCAGCTGGTTCCTATGGCGGATGACATCACCGCCGAAGCCGATTCAGGTGGTCACACGGATAACCGTCCGTTAGTGACACTACTGCCAACGATTTTGGCGCTTAAAGAGGAGATCCAGGCCAAGTACCAGTACGACACACCAATCCGTGTCGGTTGTGGTGGCGGTGTGGGCACTCCCGATGCGGCGCTGGCAACCTTTAACATGGGCGCAGCCTATATCGTTACCGGTTCTATCAACCAGGCCTGTGTCGAAGCCGGTGCCAGCGAGCATACCCGTAAGCTGCTTGCCACAACCGAGATGGCCGATGTAACCATGGCCCCTGCTGCAGATATGTTCGAGATGGGCGTGAAGCTGCAAGTAGTAAAGCGCGGCACCCTGTTCCCGATGCGCGCTAACAAGCTTTACGAAATCTACACCCGTTATGACTCTATCGAAGCGATTCCGAGTGACGAGCGTGAGAAGCTTGAGAAGCAGGTATTCCGTTCATCGCTTGATGATATCTGGGCCGGCACTGTGGCTCACTTTAACGAGCGTGACCCTAAGCAGATCGAACGCGCCGAGGGCAACCCCAAGCGTAAGATGGCGCTTATCTTCCGCTGGTATCTCGGGCTTTCGAGCCGCTGGTCTAATTCAGGCGAAGCGGGTCGTGAGATGGATTACCAGATCTGGGCAGGTCCGGCACTGGGCGCATTTAACCAGTGGGCCAAGGGCAGCTACTTAGATAACTACCAGGACCGTAATGCAGTCGATCTGGCTAAGCACCTGATGTATGGCGCCGCTTACTTGAACCGCGTTAACTCGCTGACCGCTCAAGGAGTGAAGTTGCCAACTGAGCTACTGCGCTGGAAGCCGACACAGAGGATGGCTTAAAGCTAAGAAGTCGCGAGGGAAAGCAGTTTCGAGTTGCGAGGAAAGGTCTCAGCCTTGAGCGGCTCTTATAGATAGCCCTGAGCGGTTTTTTGAAGAATGTCAGCCCTGAGCGGCTTTTAGAAAAAGAGAAGTTTTAAGCTGTAAGAGAAAGCAAAAGCCATCGGGCACTTCTTACCTGGATAGAAGTAGTGCCGATGGCTTTTTTGTCTTAACCAAACCATTATGAGTTAAACACCATGCTTTAAATTTCACCCCAGCTCTCCTTCTACACTTGTTACTTGCTGGCACGGCATATCTGATACCTTTGGCTCATATTCATCACCTAATAATTCATAAAGCATGTTCTGAGCGCTATAGTAAGCCTCAAACCGCTCTGTTGTGTTTAAGTACTTATACTGGTAACCGAAGAAGCTTTCTTGAGAACGAATTTTTTGTCGAACACAAACTTGCATTGCGACGAGATAATCAGCAAGTAAAGCTGCATCATCAATGGATACTTCGCTGATATCCATTGAAGCCAAATTCAATAATTTTTGGTAAATTTTTCCAGCCTTAAATCCAAGCATACGTAACACAGGATCCGTATGCTTCATAACTACAAATACTTCATAATCATCTCTCACACCATCAAAATTAGAGTCGACTCCATCGATCGTCTTTGATGTATCATCTTGATAGAGTATAGGAAGCTCATATCCGATAGCGGGATGGGTAAATTCTTCCCATTGATACTTACTGAAATGACTACCAGGTTTCGAAAAGCCCAACCGCTTTACAAAATAGAACTTCCGTTCAATAGCAACTGAATCGCCAAGAAGATAGAGTTGACCGGGCTGCCATTCCTTAATACCAGTCAAAGCTACCGGAGACCATATCCATCGAGAATCTGATGGTTCAATATTGGAACTCGGTAGAACTGAAACCCAAATTCGATGACTGTGAGCAACGATTTCACTTCTCTTATATCTCCTGTCACCATTAAATTTTTCATAATCTTGATAATCAAGAGCATAAATCTGCGCAGAAAAAGCAAGAAAAAAAAATAATATCCTTATCATTTTATAAATGCCTTTTAGTCAAAACATCCATTTAGTTCAAAGAGCTTGAGCCTATGACAAAAAATAACTTAATCAGCACAACCTGCACTAGGACAGCTCCGTTAATACCAAAACACACGCTAGTAAGCTTATCCTTTCGACCTCCAACTCCTATATGAAAAGATGATTATGAATTTTTAATAGCCAAACCTAATTTTGCAGTTTTCTCACCAGCAAAAAATAACGATAGAAATCGAAAAAACGGAATATAACCGAGCGTAATTTGCTGATTAAGGGCATGCAGAAAGACTTTTCATATGGCAGGAGACTCGTCCGTGAGTGATTTAAAAAGCCTAGTATTAGAAATCTAATTGCGCGAACTTATCATTCATTTTAGCAAGATAAAGGGGCCTGTTCCTTTTATCTGATTATTTCATTAACTGCTTCAGTTACTCATCACCCAGACTCATTGCCTCTTTGATTTCGTCACTGCCGAACCCTTTACGGGACAGATACGCATAGGCCTTCGATTTATCTTTATAGTCCGACAGGTCATAGCGCTTTTTAGCCAGCTCATTTTTACAGCTTTGATAGAAATCGACCTCGCCTGTGAGCGATAATTGGTACAAGGTCTCTTCGAAGTCGCTCACATCGATCAGCCGCTGTTTTAGCTCCTGCAGGATGAGGGTTTCGCCCTTGCCTTTGTTAAATAGTTTGATGATTTCAGTGGTTAAGTCGGCCTTGTCTGCTTTTACGGCTAATTTACTGCGCAGTGTTTCACGTTCCGGGTGTTGTGACAGTGCGTGGTCAATTTCTACCCGAGAAAAGCCTTTGGTGGTCATCATGGCATAGACTTTTTCTCGCGTAGTACCGTAAAAGTTCTCATATTTGCTTAACAGCCTGGATGTCGCCATCTTATAGGAATCGACATTTTGCTCGCCCATCACCTGCTCTATTGCGGTATCAATCTCAGTAACGGCGATGCCTCGCCGTTGTAACTTACGTCTTATCGCGCCTTTACCTATTTCATGACTGAAGGCCAGCTCGCAATAGCGCACAGCAAAGTCGTAGTCACTTTTTAAGTAACCATTTTCTATCAGGTTAGCGAGTACGGTCTCAATCCACTCCAGGTTTTCGGTTTTACGTTCAAGCTTGGCGCGAATTTCATTGATGGTAAAATCTTGCTGGCCAAGGTGCCAATAGGCACTACTGAAAACGTTGTCGATGGTTTTGGCTTGACGTAGTGGTGGGCGCTGCATAACAAATTGATCTTAATTAAAAAGTAACCAAAAGCAGTGTAGCAGATCACCGCGTTGTTGAGTACGCGCTAGACCTCTTTGTGTCAGGGCCGTTGTGCTTGAATACGATTTGAGAACAAGCCAAATATGTCTTAGTTATTGTTAATAATTGGTTAGATTGGTTTGATTGGCTTTTTTGCCCCTACGGATTAGGGGCTGATTACTGACGATATATAAAACCTACAATTACTAATACGAAAACAGCAGGACTCCACCGTTCTGGCGAAGTATCACTTAAGTTGCCCCACCACATCTTTGCGACAAAACAGCTGGTAAAAATCACCACCGTTCCAAGGCGGTGTATACCGAGATATGCACCCGTACCCTTCCTCCCAGAGGCTCTTTCCAAGTGAAATAATCGCCAATGCTGGTTCACCCTGGCTTTCAGCTGTGGTACAAGAGATCAAGGCTCCACGCATCTTCCTTGGGGAAAGGTGTAACATCGGGCTGCCTTTCAAATCTGCGAAAAATCCTGATACAAATCCGCTACTTTGGATCTTATTACACCTTTTAGTACTTCCTTTGATCGTAAACATAAGGTCTATAACATCGTCTTTGTCTACTTCGTCAAAATCCGTGTCATCTTTGAAACTCAAAGTTAGCGAAACAGGTTCGTAGTTTGTGTAATTCTCATTCACATATTCACTTGTGGGTGTAATATCGAACTCGTAGGTTTTAGCTGCGTAGGTGGTCGATGACACACTTAGAAGTGTAAATATCATAACCGATTTAAATAATTTGAAACTCATTGCTCACCCTTCAATTAATCTGTGGGGGAAAGTCCTCTTCGATACAATTCTATAACAAAAAACAAATGAAGTCAGAGAAAACTTTTTAGGAGAGTTGATTGGCACATTATCGATTGGCTTCTTCCCTAAATGGCATGTTCGATGATTGAGTTCGAGTTTCCCTAGCTAAGCCCACAAGTGGTCATACGTCAATCTAATTTGTAGGTTGAACTCAATACAAGCATTAAACCTAAGATCATGAATTAGAAGCCAAACCTAACAACTTAAATCAGCGCACTGCTTGGGCTGGGTTATGCCCCCGACCAGCAGATGATAAGTCACAATGGAGGTATGAACGTCAAAAAAAACCATCAATAACCACTCAGTCCAACGCGACTGAAGCAAACACTAAGGCATACCAAACCTTCATTACAAAAGCCAACAAACTCTAAGCAGAAACGAGTTAACTTCTACCGGAAATGATTCCTATGACCCACAGTCAGCACATGTGCAGATACTGGGTTATAAAAGCGCAAATACTTAACATTTAAGTTCTAAGCTTCAATACAGAAATCTGTAGCTTTTAAGTAAACATCATGACTTAAAGAGCTCGCAGAATCTAATCTCCCCCGTTGAAAGTTTCGCTTCTCAGAAGTCGCTCTTAAATTAAAAAGTTACCAGAGCAGTCTAGCAGCTCCCCACGTTGTTGAGTACGCGCGATACTGAACCGGCACCACTTTACCAGGCACCTTCAATCAGGTGGTCAAACTTAGCGTGCTTTTAAACAAAAAGCCTAACTAACGCTTACCTCACGCTTACCGTTTGTCTAAATGGTGATCTGACGCCAAGTCGCAGCTGTGTGTTTAATAGATAATTCTTTTAGTATGTAAATAACTTGTTTAGATAGAAAAAGATCTGGTTTGTTTAGTAAGGAAGCAGCACTCTATGCGCCAATACTTGAAGTACATAATCCCCATTCTTATCCCTCTGATTGTTTTATCCCTTCCCACCAGCTTTTTCCCTCTTGATGGTTTAACGATCATACAACAGCGAGTGATTGCAATATTTCTATTGGCGGCACTGTGTTGGGTGATGGAGCCTATTCCAATTTACGCCACATCCGTGGTTATTATCGTATTAGAGTTATTGCTGCTGTCCGATAAAGGCTTCATTCTTTTTCGCTTAGCCGAAGATCAAAGTAACTTTGGCGAATTGTTAAAATACAACGAGATAATGGCGACCTTTGCAAGTCCAATCATTATGCTGTTTCTTGGTGGTTTCTTCTTAGCGATGGCGGCAACCAAATATCGTTTGGATATCAACTTGGCCAGGGTGTTATTAAAGCCGTTTGGCAATGAACCTCGCTTTGTGATGCTAGGTTTAATGTTGATCACCGGCATCTTTTCGATGTTCATGTCAAACACCGCCACCACTGCGATGATGCTGTCAATTTTAACCCCGGTCATCGCGCTGTTTGGTCCCAAAGATCCCGGTAAAATTGCGTTTGCATTATGCATTCCTGTGGCTGCCAATATTGGGGGTATCGGCACCCCAATCGGAACCCCTCCTAATGCAATTGCGCTTAAATATTTAGTGGATGATAACCTTATTACCTTTGGTGAATGGATGATGTTTGGTGTGCCATTTGTAGTGGTGATGATGACCGCATCCTGGTTCCTGATTAACCATCTTTTTCCCGCTAAGCAAGAGAAGATAGAGCTTAAAATAAAAGGAAAATTTTTAAAGACACCAAAAGCATTAACCGTTTACGTCACCTTCATTATGACCATAGGATTATGGTTGATGGGGTCTCGTCATGGTATGAACTCTTACACCGTTGCCTTGATCCCTGTAGCCATCTTCTCTCTAACCGGCATTATCAATAAAGAGGATCTTAAGAAGATCTCCTGGGATGTTTTATGGTTGGTTTCGGGGGGGATCGCATTAGGGCTCGCGCTCGATAAAACGGGGCTGGCACGCTTGGTGGTGCACAGTATTCCATTTGATGCCTTCTCACCATATGTGGTATTGCTAGGTGCGGCGACCTTGTGTTTGATCATGGCTAACTTCATGTCCCATACGGCTACCGCGAACTTGTTAATGCCAATTATGGCGGCTTTAGGTACGTCTATGACATCCTTAACGCCGCTCGGAGGTGAGATAACATTGATCTTAGTCGTTACCTTCGCCGCTTCGCTCGGTATGTCGTTACCAATTAGTACGCCACCGAACGCGTTGGCACATGCAACAGGCCACGTTCAGACCAACCAGATGGCAAAGATTGGGGTCATTCTTGGCGTACTGGGTGTCTCACTGAGCTTTGTGATGGTGTGGGTCTTGAACATCACAGGTTTTATTGGACAGCCCTGAGCGACTGTTTTATCAGCCCTGAGCGTCTGTTATAAATAGTCAGCCTTGAGCGTAACGGATAGCAGCCCTGAGCAATATTCTTTAGAGAAAAGCAATGGAAAAAGTGAAACTACAACGACTTATAGATGATTATTTCGAGAATCCATTTCGTCAAATAACGATTCCTGCAGGCGAGGTAGTCTTAAAACAGGCGGAGTATAACGATCGCCTCTATTGGGTAAAATCCGGAGAGTTAGAAGGTTTTTTCTCCTCCACAGCCAAAGACAGAAAAACCAAGGTGTTTACCGCGCCCGCCGGAACCTTTATCGGCGTGCACAGTTTTTTCGCAGAAACGCTCGAAGCGTCAACAACTGTGATAGCAAAAGAGGACAGCGAGCTTGCCTGGATTGATACCTCTACACCTGTGGTATCGCCGGAGAAATATGGCCCGCTAACGGCTCAATTTACTCCAGTGATCGTTAAAGAGTTAGCACGCAGACAGCGCCGAGCCAGCATGGAAGCGGTTGAGCGCGAAACGGTACAAAACAAGCTCAATACCGCCGAGCAGATGACCACGTTAGGACAGCTGGCCGCGGGCATTGCTCATGAGTTAAATAATGCGGTCGGTGTTATTAACAGCAAGACCGAGCGGTTGCAGACAGTCGTATTTGATCTGATCGAAGAGTGTCACCCGGATACTAGGCAATTTCTCGAACATGGTTTACTTTATGGTCAGAAGGCTAGTTCATCAGAGGTTAGAGCCAGAGCAAAAGAGCTGATGAATACCTATCGAATTGACCGTGATAGCGCCCGAAAGCTTGCCCGCGCAGTCCCTCATGGGGAAATCGACAGTTCGTGGTTAACCGATATTGAACAAGCGCTGCGCTATTGGGAGATAGGTAGGGATCTGCATGATATGCGACTGGCTTCTAAGCACTCGGTAGGCATAGTGAAGTCGGTGAAACAATTAGGCCGAACCGATACCGATACCGAAGAGTGGCTGGATGTTAATGATAGCATCAATAAAGCGCTGGCCTTGCTACACAATAGTTTACGTGGCATTAATGTAAAAATAAGCCCCGCGGTGTTGCCGAAGCTGAAAGCCAGTTCAACGGAGCTGGTGCAAATCTGGGTCAACATTATTAAAAATGCCAGTGATGTGTTAAGTCATACCTCTGAGCCAGCTATTGAGATATCTACTCGTCACGTACGCAATATGGTACAGATAACGGTGGCTAACAATGGCCCCGAGATTGATGAAGTAACGCGAAGAAAAATATTTCAACCAAACTTTACCACCAAAAAAGGTGGGTTATCTTTCGGGCTGGGGCTTGGGCTCTCAATCGTTCAACGAATTGTAAACAGTTACGGCGGCAGTATTGCTGTAATGAGCAATGATGAAAAAACCATATTCAGGATAAAACTGCCTGTACCTGCACAAGAAATCGAGGGAACTGATGGAAAAAATTAATATTATCTGTGTTGATGACCAACGTGAAGTATTGAGTGCAGTGTTACAGGATCTCTCTCCATTAGCCGCTTTTTTCAATATCGAAGATTGTGAATCCGCGATTGAAGCACTGGAGGTTATGGACAGCCTTGATGCTGAGGGTGAGTATATTGCCTTGGTTATTTCTGATCATGTCATGCCTGAAAAAACTGGGGTGGAGTTTCTCACCGAGATCTCTCAAGAACGCCGTTATCATCAGACTAAAAAAATCTTATTAACCGGCCAGGCAACTCACCAGGACACCATCGCCGCCATTAATCGAGCCAGAGTCGAGAGCTATTTCGAAAAGCCTTGGAAGTCAGAAGAGTTACTGAACATAGCCACCACATTAATCACTGAATATATCTTCGATAGTGGGATTGAATACGAACCCTTTCAATCTATCCTCGATCAAAGTGTGGTGCTGCAGCGTTTAAGATAAGCTGTAGAAGTAGATAAAAAGGTCAGCTCGGGACAAACGGAGCTAACAAAAAGCCCATCGATTGATGGGCTTTTATCTGTACAGGCTAAAGAAATTAACAGACGTTAACTCGCAGCTTTGCGGGCCTGGTGCAGTTTCTTGTAGCTCTCAATCAACCTCAGGTGTGGCTCTATGCCCTCAAGCTTCATGCTGGTTTGAGTCAGCCCGAAGAACTTGACCTCGCCGGTCACTGAGCCAACCACGTTATCCATGGTCTCTTTACCAAACATTCTCTCGAAGTTATTGATGAAATGTTCGAGTTCTAACTCTTCATCTAAGGTGACTTCAAGCACTGCATGTATGGCTTGATAGAACAAACCACGTTCAACCGTATTGTCATTGTACTGCAGGTATTCACCAACCAGCTCGATGGCATCTTCAAGCTCGCCCAGCGCCAGATAGATAAGGATCTTGAGCTCAATAATGGTTAACTGACCCCAAGGTGTATTTTCATCGAAAACGATACCAATCAGAGTCGGAATGTCTGTTTGGTTATCTAATTGACTCTCCTCTAAACTCTCTGCCAAGCCAGCTAACTCGTCATCGTTGAGTGAATGAAGATTTAAGATATCTTCACGATAATTGAGCGCTTTATTGGTGTTATCCCAGATCAGATCTTCAACGGGGTACACTTCTGAATAGTCCGGCACTAAAATGCGGCATACCGAGGCACCGAGCTGGTCGAATTCGGCAATATAAGCCTCTTTGCCGATATCGGCTAATATGCCAAATAAACCCTCAGACTCCTCTGCGTTAGTGCCGGAGAAGTCCCATTCACAAAACTCATAGTCGTGAGCACTACTAAAGAAGCGCCAAGAGATAACACCGGTAGAATCGATAAAGTGATCGACAAAGTTCTCAGGCTCAGTCACTGCCATGGTGTCAAAGGTGGGTTTAGGTACGTCGTTTAAGCCTTCGAAGCTTCGACCCTGCAATAGCTCAGTCAAGCTGCGCTCCAGTGCCACTTCGAAGCTAGGATGCGCACCAAAAGAGGCAAATACGCCACCCGTTTTTGGATTCATCAGCGTGACACACATGACCGGGAATTGGCCACCAAGAGAGGCGTCTTTAACCACAACAGGGAAACCCTGTGCTTCCAACCCTTTGATGCCTTCCAGAATACTCGGGTACTTTTCCAATACCTGCATAGGCACATCCGGCAAGACAATCTCCTGCTCGATGATCTGTCTTTTAACCGCGCGCTCAAAAATTTCTGATAAACACTGCACCTCGGCTTCTTGCAGGTTATTACCCGCACTCATGCCATTACTCAAAAATAGGTTTTCGATCAAATTAGAGGGAAAATGCACCGTTTCGCCATCGGAGTGACGAACGTAGGGAATGGTACAGATGCCACGCTCAACCATGCCTGAGTTGGTATCGATAAGATTAGAACCCGCCAATTCACCATCCGGGTTGTATATCTCTAAACAATGCTCATCCAAGATGCCCGCTGGCAATGCATCGTCTTCTTCTAACTGAAACCATTTTTCATTGGGATAATGAACAAATTCACTGCCGGCAATCTCTTCGCCGAAGAATTGATCGTTATAGAAGAAGTTACAGTTTAAACGCTCGATAAACTCACCAAGTGCCGAGCAAAGCGCACTCTCTTTAGTAGCACCTTTACCGTTGGTAAAACACGAAGGTGATGCTGCGTCGCGAATATGTAGCGACCACACATTAGGGACAATATTGCGCCACGAAGATATCTCTATCTTCATGCCTAAGTCGGCTAACATGCCCGTCATATTTGAGATAGTTTGCTCAAGCGGCAAGTCTTTACCCAAGATGTAGGTGCTGGCATCGCCGTCGGGTTGCCCCATCAGCATGGCATTAGCATCTTCGTCGAGGCTCTCAACCGTTTCAATCTTAAATTCAGGCCCTGTCTGTACCACCTTTTTAACGGTGCAGCGGTCTATCGAACGTAAAATACCGACTCTGTCTTTCTCTGAAATATCATCGGGCAGTTCTACCTGAATTTGGAAAATTTGGTTGTAACGATCTTCCGGGTCAACAATGTTGTTCTGTGACAGTCTGATATTTTCAGTTGGAATATCACGCGCCTTACAGTACACCTTTATAAAGTAGGCCGCACAAAGCGCCGATGACGCTAAGAAGTAATCAAAAGGGCTGGGAGCAGAGCCATCGCCTTTGTAGCGAATAGGCTGATCTGCGGTGACAGTAAAGTCATCAAACTTCGCTTCCAGTCTAAGATTGTCGAGAAAATTAACTTTGATTTCCATTGATAGTGTCCAGAGTCGTGCGCTGTAAATCGGCGGTTGTGCCTTAATGAGGGGAATTATCGGTGTTTTTTAGGCAATAGTCTTGGGTTTATTTTGTAAATGACTTAATTAAGAGCGCTAATATTGGCTAACTCATTTACTTCTGTCTTATTTTGCACTGGTAGCATTGTATTACCAAACATTAGCTAACACCTTTCACTTGCCCTCCAAAAAAACAATTGCTGTTCAATTTTCATTCAACTCAGGTTCAGGTCCATGGTTAACAATAAAGCATACCTCGAAAGCAGGCTCCCGTAAAAATCTCATAACAGGAAGCAAAGAGGGACATGTTAGTTACGGTTGAAGGTATCAATAAAAGCTAGGTTTTCGTTAAGCAGCCAGAAATAGCGAAACTTCATCACGATGAAATATCTAGGCTCCTAGCAGCGCATAAATGGGGAGAAAACGCCGCGATGAACTCATTAACGAGCCCTCAGTGCACAACAGTACTCAAATTTAATCGCCCAAAGCTGTACAAAAAACGCACAACTGTTATAATCTTGTAAGATTAAATCGAGTCGTCAATTCAAATTCCAATAATACTAATTTGAATATTTTTTCTCCCAGAGCTAAATACTTCAAAACATAAAGACGTTTTTTTGACCGCTAAAACAATCGTTTCATAAGGGTTTGAAACACAAAGCTGCCAAGTGTTATGGCGCATTTATGCCTGAGTTTATGTGTTGAAAGTGTAGTTCTGACTTGCGCTTCATACCTGATATTTTGGCTGAACACGTCAAGTCTTATAAGAGGAAGTATATGAGCCGTATCCAATCTAATGATGTTTTTAGTTCACTTATCCCTGTGTTGCCCAATAAGGTAACTCAAGAACAGAAATACACGCCTCTTAGCATCAAGTCGCAAGCCTGTAAGATTTCCCCCCTATGGTTAACCTTATTCTGCACGCTATTAACTATGAACAATCGAGCCGAGGCAGATGATTCGATGCAGCATTTGGCGGCAGTAGATTCTCAGGCTTATGCCGTGAGCGATTATTCCGAAGTGTATGCTTCCTCTAGCACTCACAGCGAGCCGACACTCTTTACTCGTCACACAGAAATAGACATTAGCCCCTATGTAAATTCATTGATTAATGGCTCTTTCTTTAGCGAATCAGCATTCAGCTACTCTTTAGCCAATAGCTTTTTATTTAATTACTCCACGTTTACTGGCAGTGAACAAGGTTCAGATTGGAGAGTGGCATTTGAAGAGCTTGAACTTGGAGGGTCTCAATCGTCATTGATGGCTAACGTTTTCTTTGACGAGGAGGCAAGCTACATCAATCGCTTAATTGATGAATCTTATCAATATCTTGGATGGGGTACTAAGATCGGCAAGAGAATAGTACTGTCACCTAATTTGACGACGCTTATTCATGCTGGTGCATTTAACTGGGAACAGTCACGCTCTAAAATAGGCTCTGTAGATTCGGGCCAACAAAACGGTATATCCCCCTATGGTGGGATAGAGCTCAATTATCAAGTCACTAGATCTTCGGAAGTTCAACTCAAATGGACCCACTTTGAGCTGAATGAAACCCAACTAGACCAGTTTGGCATTTACTTTACCCATAGATTCTAACTGCGGTTTTTTTGGGCATTATTTTTAAGCTGTGGGCTACAGCACTGCTGATAGACACAATTTTAGCCCTCATCTGACATTTAGTTTTCCTGCCCATTTAAAGGGGTGATGTTAGAGTAAACTCAGACGATATACTCATCGAACAAGTGACTGTTGCCCTCAATCGCCGGATCTGCGCCGTTATGACCCCGGCCCACAGCTCACTGGCTAGACCCTTTCATCGCCGATCTGATACCCTCTGAACACAGGTAAAATCAGAAGCATCATGTGTCGCAGCCATTTGAGCCCGGATGGGATTGAGATCTAAATAAGCCATACACGCAAGTACTGTAGTTTCATCAAGCAAGGCTAGCCTCACTATCGTTTCATTGAGTAGCCTCATAAACCAGCTAATATCCAGCATGGTTGTCCTCATGAGATATTTGAGCCTCGTATGAACAACCCAGATGGCACACTTGAGGAATATTTACTTCTTCCCTCCTTAAGCGCAAACGAGTTTGCCTTTTACGAGAAAGTGTTTTGACATAATGGTGATAAACATCTGCTCAGTTTTCGTAGTGGAGACCTTAAAGGGACTAAGTGTTCACTTCGTCCCTTTGGCTAACGTTACAGGCCTTGTATTAAATAAGCCTATCTTTAAATGCTGAAGTTAAAGACCCAGTTTATCGGCTACATAGTCGGCGTATTCATCACCATGGGCATAGAGCTTGACCAACTCTGTTTAGCTTGATGGATCGCTGTCGACTTGCCAGTTTCCACCCAGCGCTTTATGCAAGCCTATCGTCATATGCGCCGTTTGTAGCTTGGCTGCGACAACTCGGTCTTTCATCATATTTTGCTGCCGCTGTGCATCTAACACTGACAAATAATCGCTCAACCCAGCTCGGTAAAGTGATTTAGCTTTATCTACAGCTCTGTTTGTCGCATTCTCTGCTTCATTGATTAGCAGCACATATTGCTGGCTGTGGCCATAACCTTGCAGTAAAGTTTCCACCTCACCAAAGGCTGCGATCACCGACTGTTGATAGCCAAGCACACTGGCATCAAAACGAGCTTGCTGCATCTCTACAATGGCATCACCGCGGCCGCCATCGAATACATTCCAGCTAATACCGACACTCGCAGCCCAAGCGATGGAATCACTGCTAAATAAATCATCAAAATCCTTAGCGAGCACACCCGGTGCACCGGTTAAGAATACTTTTGGATACTGTGCGGCGATCGCAGCCGCTCGCTCTTCACTAACTGCAGCCATCTCACGTTCGGCGATACGAATATCTGGCCTGCGATTGAGCAGCTCTGAAGGTAGACCCGTTGGGATCACCCCATCAAAACTTGGCAGTGGCATAACCTGAGTAAAACGCTTATGACTTTGCAGGGGTGTTTCCCCCAATAAAATGGCTAAGCGCTGCTTATGTGCATTCTCCGCAATCTCCAGTTGTGGCACCATAGACTGAGTGGCTGCAAGCATTGCTTTGGCGCGGGCCTCATCGAGGTCCGAACCGAACCCGCTCTTAACCATGAGTCTGACCAATTCAAGAGTACGCAGTTGATCTTCAGCCGTCTGCAGTGCTATTTGCTTACGCTCCTGTGCACCACGCATTTGCAGATAGTTATGGATAACATCAGAGGTGATCAGTGTGGTTAACCCCCCGCGCATGATAACCAGCTGCTCCTTTCGAATAGCGGCAGCATTGACCTGTCTGTCGATTCGACCAAAGAGGTCGACTTCCCAGGCTATGGTCGCTCCGGCAAAAAAAGCACTATTGTTATCATCCACCAGCCCCAGCTCTTCGCCACTGATTGGGTTGATAGCCGTTATAGCAGATCCTATTAATGGGTCATTTTTGCTTAATTGATAGTTACCGAATCCCGCACCAATATTCACCGTCGGCACCTTAAAAGATTCGATAGCGCTTTGATAAGACTGCGCCATACGAATGCGCTGTGCGGCGATTTTAAGCGGTATGGCCTGGTTTTGGGCATCGATGACCAATTGATTCAATATAGGGTCGTTAAACTGCGTCCACCACGCATGCTTCAAAGCCTGTGACTCCCCGAGTTCAGTCCCGGGTATATTCTGATGCAGATACGCTTGGTAAACGTTGCTGTCTAAACTTGTTTGTGGCTTTTGATAATCCGGGCCTACCGCACAACCTGCCAATATCATTGCCACTGCAATTGGGGCGACTTGATAAAGTTTCATTTTATTTTTGCTCCGGTATGGTTGCGGCTATCGGTGAATCAACTGCAAAAACATCTGTTTTGCTTTTCTCAGAACCACGATAAAACAAGCAGTAGAATGCCGGCATGATAAACAATGACAGAAGCGTGGCCGCAGCAAGTCCGCCAATGATGGTTGCCGCCATCTGATCGAATAGACGGTCACTCAATAATGGGATCATCCCCAAAGCGGTTGTGAGCGCTCCCATCGAAATGGCCATGGTACGGTTGACTGTCGCCACCTGCACCGCTTCTCGTAATGGTTTGTTATTCGCCCGCTCCAACTCGATCTGATCCATCAGCACTATGCCATTTTTAATGATCATGCCCGATAGTGTGATGGCTCCAATCAGCGCCATAAAGCCAAAAGGCTTATCGAGCAGCAGCAAGGTCCACGTCACGCCTATTGCCGCTAACGGAAGTGTGATCAAGATAATCGCTGGTTGCTTAAATCCGTTAAACATTGCCACCATGATCACCACCATCATCAAGAGCGCTTTCGGCAACTGACTTAAGGTATCGGTAATCGCACGATTTTCATCGTAATACTCACCTCCCCACTCAAATGAGTAACCAATGGGCAGTTGGATGGCTTCAATCTGATCTTTTATCTGATTACGAACCTCAGCTGGTGTGGCATCGAAGACATCCGCTTGAGCGGTAATAGTCGGTACGCGATTGCGGCGCCATATAAGACTCTCTTCCGATTTAAGCTCAAAACTATCGACAACTTGGCCCAGCGGTACGCTGTGGATCCCCAGCAGGGAACGTACCGGTAGGGTCTCTAAGTTGCTTAAGTTAGCATTAGCACTCCGAAAGCTAATCGGGATGAGTTGATCCCCCTGATTCAGCGTGCCCAATGTCACTCCCTCAGTGGCTCGTTTAATCGCTAAGGAGATATCCGTGCGATTAAGTCCCGCACGGCGAGCTTGCTCTTGGTTGATCACCGGCTCTATCACTTTACTGTGTTGGCGCCAATCATCACGTACATATTTGGAATGGCTGTTTGCACGCATTATCGACTGTGCTTGCTCTGAAAGCCGGTGTAATACTTTTGGATCCGGGCCACTAAAGCGTGCCTCGATGCTGAATTTATCTTTGGTAGCAAGCTTCAACGCTCTAAAACGAGGTTCTGCATTGGGAAAATTATCAGCTAACCAAATATCTCCGCGCTTTGTCAGCGACTCAATCCCTTCATAGTCATCGACATTAACTATAATTTGGCCATAGCTCGGGTCATATGGCTCTGGCTCTACCGTGACCGAAAAACGCGGCGCACTGGCCCCTACATAACTGGCAATACTGCTCACTTCAGGTTGTTCAACCAACCATTGCTCAACTTTCTTCATGTCTGAAGATGTTTGCTCTATTTTGGAACCATTGGGTAACCAGTAGTCGAGAAACACCATAGGCCTGTCTGAGCTGGGTATAAAGTTAACAGCAACATAAGGCACGGCTATTGCCGTTACCAGTAGCAGTGGGATCACCATTGAAATAGCTTTAAGCGGATTCAATACTGTCCAATTCACCGCCAGTTGATATCGACTGATTTTAGACTTGTCAGCGTTTTTATTCGTATCCGGTTTGATCCACAGCCAGCACAGCAGAGGGGTTAACGTGACGGCGACCAGCCATGAAAACAGCAGCGAAGAGCAGATAATTAAAAAGACTGAGAGGGCGAATTCGCCTGCATCGGTTTGAGAGAACAACACCGGACTCGAACCCATAATCGCAATCACAGTGGCAGCCAATAGTGGTTTAGATGTTTCTTTAACCGAATCAATTGCGGCTTTGGTGCGTTCAATGCCTTTATTAAGCTTTACGACAAACAAGTCGGTTATCACTATGGCGTTATCAACCAGCATGCCCAGCGCAAGAATAAAGCTGCCTAGAGAGACGCGTTGCAGATCTACCCCTGCTATGTACATGTAGATCAGGGTTAATAGGATCGTAAACAGAAGGCTACCACCGACTATGGTCGCACTTTTGAACCCCATGAAAATCAGCAGCACAGCGAATACAATCACCACACTTTCAAGCAAGTTAATCACAAACTCTTCAACCGACTTATCAACTTCATCCGGTTGAAAAGCGATGTTACCTATCTCAATACCCACAGGCAGGGTTTGTTGATAGTCACTGATAGTCTGATTTAGTTGCTCACCTAAGCTGACCACATTGATACCATCTACGGGACTCACAGCCAATGTGATCGCCTGCATGCCATTATAACGACTCAAGGTTGTGGCCGGTGTTTGGTAATCTAAACTGATATCTGCAATATCGCCTAAACGGATCAATCCGGTACTGTAGTCACCCACTCCGCCCTTGATAGTCAAATCTTTGATATCTTGCAGTGATTTGAACGCACTACTTTGATCGATACGGATCCGCTCTTGATCTGCAGCGAAGCTTCCACTGTCATACGTCAGGTTTTGGGTAGCGAGTTGGCTGATAACTTGTGCTGAAGAGATCCCATATTGCGCTAACCGTTCATCGGGGAAGTCTACATACACCACCTGCTGCTGCACTCCATGTAACTCAATTTTTTTAATGCCCTCTATGGTTTTCAAGCGGCGCTGCAGCTCTTTAGCGTATTGGCGCAACTGTTCAGGTTCAGCGTTTTTACCATGCACACTAAACAGCATGCCGTAGACTTCAGAAAACTCATCCTGGACGATGCTGATCTGGGCGGTTGCCGGTAAGGTTAACTTCACATCGCTGATTTTACGTCTGAGTAGATCCCACTCTTGAGGCAGATCTTTTGAGTTGGTCGTCTCTTTCAGATCCACAAAAATCATAGAACTGCCCGGGCGAGACAGGGATCGTAACTTCCACATCGACCCCATCTCTTGCAGTTTAGTCTCAATTTTGTCAGTTACTTGTTGCTCTACCTCTTGAGCCGAAGACCCTGGGTAAAGCGTTACAACCACAGCACTTTTTACGGTAAATGAGGGGTCCTCAAGTTTTCCCAGCTCAAAGTAGGAAACCAATCCGACAATCACGCAAAGTACACTGAAGAACAGCACAAATACCCGCTGCTTAATGGCAAATTCGGCTAAATTCATCACGACTCCTAGTAACTAAATGCGTTAACGCTTGTGGCGGCAATATGTTGCTGTGGTTTAATAAAATGGACGCCCGCCGTAACTACAGCATCCCCGGCAGCTAAATCGCCACTGACACAGACAGCATTCTTCTCCATTGCCTCAATCTGAACCGGTTTCTCGATTATGATTTGGTCTTTCACCAAATAAACACGCTGAGCAGCCCCTTCTCCCGCCAAGGCCGCATAGGGCAGGCAGTAACGACTTTGCCCGCCGCCAAGATCCACCGAAACGTTTATCGCCCTACCTGGAGACATCTGTTGTGAAGTTTTCGCCAAGACGAACTGTACGGAATAGGTCTGTTTAATGGGGTCGGCAAGGGTGTTCATTTCAGTTAACACGGCCGAAATTGGCTTTTCCCCACCATACCAACTCACCGTAGCTTCTTGATTAACCGAGAGCATGCCAATTAAATTCTCAGGCACATCGACTACCGCTTTTAACTTGTTCGGCTGATGGAGTGAGAAAAGTGAGATCCCTGGAGAGGTTTGTTCGAAGGTTTCTTGAGATTGTGAGCCAATCACCCCACTAAAAGGCGCTTTGAGTTCAGTATAAGATAAGGCATCCTGCGCTTTTTGCAGGTTCTGTGTTACCACCTGGACCATGGCTAAACTGCGTTTATAACCACTTTCAGCCCGATCCAGATTAACTGCTGAGATGGCGCTATCTGCGATGGCTTGCTTAACACGTTTGAGTTCTGCCGCAGCCAACTGATGTGCAGCACTCGCTTCTGCCAGGCGCCCCTCCAACTCCAACACTAATACTTGATAGTCATGGGGATCGAGTCTTGCCAGAACTTGCCCTTTGGTAACCCTATCGCCACTTCTAACCAGCATAGCTTCAATTGTTCCCGGCACTTTAAATGACAACTTAGCAGTTTGTGTCGCTTCCAGGACACCGGAGAAGAGTTTAATGTTGGATTGCTGTTGGTCGCTTAGCGTCATCACTTGTACCGGACGCTCGGTTGCTGTGATAACGCTATCTGTTTGTGCCGGAGCTTGGCCGCAGCCGGTAAACATCAGTATCGTTAATGGTGCCAGCCCAAAACCAGCCATTTTTGGTGAAATTGTCATTACTCTCTACCCTATGTATTAATACGGCAGAGTGTAAATGTTTAACTAATTAAGATAATCAGTGTGTATTGCACAACACTGTCATGATTTTCATGACAAATTAGCGAGTTTAGGCACTTCTTTTACTAAAAAATCAATCAATAGTCGTGTCGGGAGACTTATCCCTTTCCGATCCGGGTAGATGAGCCACACATCTTCAGTCTTAGACTGGTATTGTGGCAAAATGCGTACAAGCATTTTCGACTCAATCGCATTAAATGCAAACAGAGGAGGCAAAAAACCAATCCCCTGCCCGCCTATGATGGCGCGCCGGACAAATCCCATATGGTTACTGCTGAACCGGCCTGAGACTTTTATCGTTTCGGTGAGCAGATCCCAACAATCATCAAGGGTTCCATCCGGCCAGCGATAGCAAATACACTGATGTTCTCGCAGTTCATCTAATGTATTCGGCATGCCGTTTTTTTCAATATATTCAGGGCTGGCATACATACAACGCCCAAGACTGAGTAACCGTCTCGCGATAAAGCCCGAATCCAGAATTCGTCCCGCGTGGATAACAAAATCTAATCCTTGGCTATAGATGTCGGTGACATAGTTATTGGTAAAGCGTAAGTCGAGTTCAATGTCAGGATGCAGTTCTTGGAAGCGCGCCAATATAGGCTGCAATGCCTCATCGCTTTCAGGTAAAAAGCCAACCTTAACCTTACCTACGGGCTTGTCATCGATATCATGTAATTTGTTTTTGGCTTGCTCAAACCCCTCAAGCACAGTCAACAACTCATGATAATAGGCTTCGCCGTGCTGGGTTAATCTAAGTTGGCGGGTTGTTCTGAAAAACAGCTGGGCATTAAGGGACTTTTCAAGCTCGCCAATCCGTCGACTGACGTTAGCTCTAGGCAGGTCTAAAGCTGTCGCCGCAGCGGTGAAACTGCCAAGTTTGACGACAATAGTAAAAAGTTTCAGATCTTCTATTCGCATATTTAGTAACCTTAAAATCGCCATAATGAACCATTTCATCAAGCCCACAACACAAGCACATTTATCTTGCGCCGCGGCATTAACGAAAAAAGCTTAGCCGGGCAAATGGCTAAGCTTAATATATGACTCTAATAGCTTTTTAACTCTGAATCAAAGTGTTAAAGACCAAGTTTGTCGGCTACATAGTCGGCATCTTTATCACCACGGCCAGAGAGGTTAACCAAGATCTGCTGATCTTTTGGTAACTTAGCCGCTTCGCGCATGGCCCAGGCCACCGCATGAGCACTCTCCAGCGCAGGGATAATTCCCTCGACCTGCGACAGCGTCATAAAGGCATTAAGGCACTCCTCATCGGTAACCGAATCATAGTGTGCACGCTCAATATCTTTAAGGTAACAGTGCTGCGGGCCCACTCCCGGATAATCCAGACCTGAGGCGATGGAGTGAACCGGTAGTGGCTCACCCGCTTCATCTTGCAGCAGATAGCATTTAAAACCATGGATGGCACCGGGCGAGCCAAGAGTGAGGGTTGCCGAGTGCTCCGTGGTTTCAAGCCCCTTACCGGCAGGTTCGACACCGACAATCTTCACCTCGCTGTCATCTAGAAATGCAGTAAACAAACCTATGGCGTTCGAGCCGCCGCCCACACAGGCTGTGATGATATCGGGAAGCTTATTGAATTTTTGTTGGAACTGCTCTCTGGCCTCACGGCCGATAATGCTCTGAAAGTCACGTACCATCTTAGGGAAAGGATGAGGCCCAACGACAGAGCCGATAGCATAGAGATAGTCTTGCGGATTCTTAAGGTATTCAACGAAAGCGCTGTCGACAGCATCCTTCAAGGTTGCGGTACCTTGGGTTACGGGCACTAACTTACAGCCTAATATTTTCATCTTGGTAACGTTAGGATGTTCTTTCTCAATGTCGACCTGACCCATATGGATTTCACAGGGGATCCCGACCAAGGCGCAGGCCGTGGCTAGTGCGACGCCATGCTGTCCGGCACCGGTTTCGGCAATCACCTTTTTCTTGTTCATGTATTTGGCGAGCAGTGCTTCACCCAGGCAGTGATTGATCTTATGAGCGCCGGTGTGGTTAAGGTCTTCACGCTTGAGATAAATCTGCGCGCCGCCGATCTTATCGCTTAAGCGTTTGGCATGATAGATGGGGCTTGGGCGGCCCACATAGTCCTGGAACAGCTGCATCAGCTCATCCTGGAAGCCTTGAGTCTGTCGAATCTCTTCGTAGGCTTGATTAATCGCATCCATCGCACTCTTTAGCTCAGGCGGAATAATCTGCCCACCATACTCACCAAAGAAACCTTGATTGTCAGGCATGGGGGCGAATTCGAACTTGCTCATAGGACCTCTCTATACTTCTGTATTTATTGCTACTTTGACATTAATTGGGTTCGTTTTTGATACACCCGATCAATATATAACAGAGTCAAGGAGAGGCCAATAGCAATTAGTATAACTATGAAGTAGAGGGGTCTTTGCCAACTAACATGGGTGGCAAATTTTCAGCTCCACTCATTACACATGAGGGCTAAACTCTCGCCATGCATCATCTGGCTTCCAATTAACCGACCACTCAGGAATATCCTTAGCCATCATGGGGCGCGCAATGCCATAGCCTTGTGCTAATTCACACCCCGTTTGTAATAGCGCTGTGCCATGCGCGATGGTCTCGACCCCCTCAGCAATTACCTTATGTTTAAATGACTTAGCCAAGCTCACAACCCCCTAAACAATAGCCAGATCATCTGGTGTCGTCAGCATATCGAGCACAAAGGTTTGGTCTATCTTAATCAAACTCGCCGGCAATCGTCTTAGATAAGTCAGTGAAGAGTAGCCTGTACCAAAGTCATCTAAAGCAAAGGTCACCCCCAGTTCAATACAGGCGAGCATGGTTGCCGAGACCTGCATTACATCGTCTATCAAACTCGTTTCAAGTACTTCTATTTCCAAAGAGCTCGGAGCTACCTCCGGGTGTGCAGCCAGTAGTGCAGCCAAGCAAGTTACAAAGTCATCATGTTGTAGTTGAAGTGCGCTAACGTTGACACTAACAGGAATATCCAACCCTAGCTTTTGCCATGCCGCTATTTGACCCAGTGCGGTGTCAATGACCCACTCGCCTACCCCAATGCTAATAACATGATTCTCAATTGCAGGTAAAAACTCGATAGGGGGGACTAAACCACGCTCAGGGGAGTGCCATCGAATTAAGGCTTCAACACCAATGATTGCCCCTGTCCTCATATTGACCTTGGGCTGGTAATACAGCACAAATTCACTTTGCTCCAAAGCCTTGCGCATACTCTGCAAATCATCATGCCGAATCTGCATCGCAATATTTTGTGCAGTGTCAAACAAGTGATAGCAGTTCTTACCCTCATGCTTTGCTACATACATAGCTTGGTCTGCATGACGCAGGAGTTGGTCTGCATCTATGCCATCTTGTGGGTAAATGGCGACCCCCATACTGGCAGAGACCTTCAGCATAATTCCCTCCACAGTCACGGAGCCAGAGGCAGCCTCTAACAGCCTTTCCAATACAGGTTCACAATCCTCACTTTTATCTATATCCATCAGCACGGCGACAAACTCATCACCACCTATTCGTGCCAGCGTATCGATATCGCGTAACACCTCCTTCAGGCGACGGGAGATAACAATTAACAATTTATCACCGACATCGTGACCATAAGCGTCATTCACTTCTTTGAACTTATCTAAATCAAGAAAAACAACCGCTAAGGATGACTTCCGGCGCCGGACTTGCACCATGGATTGCGTTAGACGATCAGCCAATAGTGTGCGGTTTGGCAGGTTGGTTAAAAGATCATAATGAGCAATGCGTTCCAGCTGTTCCTGATGTTCTTTAATCGCTGTGATGTCGTTGAAAAGCGCGACGTAGTTTTGCACCTTGCCGGTAGCATCGAGTACCGCGCTGATAGTAAGCATCTCTGGATAGATCTCATCATTCTTACGTTTGTTCCAAATCTCACCTGTCCAATGTCCATCCGCTTGAAGAGTGTCCCACATCTCTTTATAGAACTCAGGTGAATGTCGTCCGGATTGAAGGACCCGCGGATTTTTCCCTATCACCTCATCGCGTGCGTAGCCTGTAATAGTGCTAAAAGCATCATTAACTTCGATGATGACTCCTGAGGTATCTGTAATTGTGATGCCTTGGTTTGTGTGGGTAAATACACTGGCGGCATGTTTTAACTTTACTTCGGCTTGCTTGCTCTCGGTAATATCTAGAATCAATGATGTCACACCGATAACTTCACCATTCACACCCACGATCGGGGTGCTATACCATTCACAAATGATGCTCCTGCCACCTTTTGTAATGTTTTCACTTGAACTTCTGGTGCATTTCTTCTCTTTAAACAATATGTTACCTATTTTGCTGATATCATCTCTAATTTCTTCAGGCACCAATATATCTACTAGAGAATGACCAATAACTTCGTCAGGTGAGTATCCGAATATCTTCTCGGCCGATTTGTTCCACTCGATACAATTTAAATTGCTATCCCATGAGATGCACCCAAGCGGGGTATTCTGAACATGATGGGAGAGCATTGCCGTACTTTCCTGTAATGCCGTCGCAGCTTTATTGCGATCTGTAACGTCCCGGATAAACCCAACGTAGCCCAAAATTTGATCTTCAAGAGTTCTAATAACAATCCTACTGGTTTCACCGACAATGATACTGCCGTCCTTGTGCCGATAATTCACTTCATAAGGTGTGACTTTCTCTTTCGCTGCCAGATTAAAATGAATACGACCTTGTCGCTCGTACTCTTCATCACTCTCATAAATTATTGATGCGGTTTTCCCCACAAGCTCATCAACACCATAGCCAAGCATCGACTCAAAACCTTGATTTACCGTGACAATTTTTCGATCAGCATCGGCAAAAATACAACCATCGGTAACGCCATTAAAAATTGAATTAAACAAATTTTCATTTTTGACTGATGCGTTTTTTGCTGCGTGAAGAGCGAGCAGTGCTTCTTTGCGCTCATGAATATCTCTAGGTACCCAGCGCTTGATGAGAAGCAAGATGATTATCAAGCCGGCAAGGATATTGATTAACTTCGGAATAATTAGCAAAGAGGGTTGTGATAGCAGATCGGCAATACTCTTAGGTATCAGTCCGTACAGCGAATTGAAATACAATCCGAAATAGACGCTTTCAAGTATGGTTCTGAAGGCATCAATAGCAAGAATAATAAGGAGAACACCCACCGTTCTGCTTACAGCCCCATCAGCTCTTAACTGCCTTAGTTTTAACAGGTAAACGCCAATGATACCCCCCCATAAAGTAGCCAATACCCAATACGACATAGGTGTAATATGTTTAAAAATATCCATTTTTCCCTAATAGATTATCTAACTATAAACCAGGCTAACAGCCGTCATAAAGAATAAGAGAGCGTATGCTCAAACGCTCTTTTATATCAGTGACTAACTGTTATATTTTAAATTGGGTAACCAATTCTCTTAGCTGCGAAGATAACTGTGCAATTTCACCAGTAGAGGCCCTTGTTTGATTTGCGGCAACCGCATTTTCTTCCGCAATTCGTTTTACATTTATCACGTTCTCGTTAATATTCTCAGCCACTGAACTTTGCTGTTCGGATGCACTTGCAATCTGAATATTCATGTCGTTAATCACGCTGATAGCGAGAGTGATTTCCTGCAATGCCCCGCCGGTGTCATTGGCTTGCTTTACACTTTGTATCGCTTGCTCTTTCCCTTGATCCATTACCGCTACCGTACTCTTAGTTCCAACCTGCAACTGCTCAATAATTATCTGAATTTCTTGAGTGGACTCCTGCGTTCTCTGAGCAAGAGAGCGAACTTCATCGGCCACTACGGCAAAGCCACGACCCTGCTCTCCTGCGCGAGCAGCTTCAATAGCAGCATTAAGTGCCAGTAAATTAGTTTGGTCAGCGATTCCTCGGATAACATCAAGAATTTTACCAATATTCATAGTTTCCAGTTCAACTTCACCAAGCTTATCTGAAGATTCATTCACCCTATCGGCAAGCGTACTGATGGCTAAAATTGTCTTTTCAACCACTTGTGAACCAACACTCGCTTCATTGTCTGCTTGATTAGCCGCTTCAGCGGCCTTAGCTGCATTGTTAGCAACATCATGGACCGTCGCCGCCATTTCGTTCATTGCGGTTGCAACCAAGTCTGTTTCGGTTTGCTGGTTTACAATCCCCTGGCTTGACTGCTCTGTTACCACAGCCAACTCTTCTGAAGCAGAAGCAAGCTCAGCGCTGGCGCCTGATATGGTGGAAACAATATTTCTCAAATTGCTCGCCGTACCTTGAATGGCTTTCAGTAACTGACCAGTTTCATCTCGGCCTGCACTGGTTACTTCAATAGTTAAGTCCCCCTCAGCAAGATGATTCGCGGCCTTCACTGCCTGACTTATCGGACGGGTTATGGAGACCGTCAGTAAGTAGGCCGCAATAGATCCGATCACTATGGCTATAAGAGAAAGCAACAGGGTAAGGTTGATACTGCCATCTGTACTTGCTTGTAACTCGGGCCCCAATATATCTTGTTCTGCCATGACAGAGAGCTTTACGTCTTCTACATTTTTCGCAACCTGCGGGCCAATTAGATTCAGTGTATTGTCAATCAGCTCATTTCTCTTTTCGATAAGCCTATATATCTCATGCAGGCCATTCACATAGATCTGTTGAGCCTTAAACAATTGGGAGAGCAATTTTTTTTGGGTAGGATTTTGCAGGTATTGATTCAGCTCTGTCGCTTCTTCTTCCAATTTTGTTCCTATCTGGCTGATCGCGACAGCGTAATCTTCCTGAGTGTTCGAGTTGAGGAATTTGGAAACAAACAACCTGCCGAATAATAATGCCTCTTGAACATGAGAGGCGTGGTAAACGATCTCGGGATCATTTCCATCATAGGCAGATTTGATAATCTCGGCGATAGCCTTTCTCATCAGCTCTCCCTCTGGAATAAGCTTTTTATTTAACACACTGTTTCGCTGCTCAATTAAAGCCACAACACGAGTGAAAGCACTTTCATATTTAGATATTGAAAGATCCACGTCCGTAATTAATTCTGCGCGTTCCGGTTTTTTAATTTCATTTTTGGCCTCATCCAAGAAGGTATGCATCTTAGCAAGGTGGTCTTTATATTGAGCTAAGTCTGTATCACTTTGGGTATTGAGGTAGCTCAGCACTTTCAGCCGAACCATCAGCATATTGGCCTGTAAGCGACCAGAAAGGTTGGTATCTCTCGCCAGACCTCTGTATGTAGTAACACCTTCATCCGCCTTTTTAAGAGCGACGACTCCCACACCGAGTACAAGAGAAAGCAGGACTAAAACAGTAGAAAAGCTTAAGCCAATCTTCAAACCTAAGCGTAAATCTTTAAACATATCCACAACCCTTTAAATGTATTGTAGTAATTAATTTGTAAATACAGCCAGTTGCAAATATATCGTTAAAAACTAATGCATCTTGTGAAGTGAATAGAGAAATGCCTGTCTATGGTAAAAGCACTAGACATTCCGTCTTTCATTTTCAAATATTAATTTTAAAGTGACCAACAAATTAGAGGGCAGGATAATAAATTAACCGTACGGTATATTTATTGGGGTTTATCAAAATACAGGTATTTAAAATATTCCTTATAGCAAGAGTGTTAACCAAGCGTTATTTTGGAACCACTTCCAAGATGATAGGTACCCATCATTGCGAGCGAATATGCCAGCAAGCTAACACTCTGATAAAAAAGTTAAACGATTTCCCAACCCAAAAGAGCTACACATTTTTATGCAGCCTTCAGAAAACCACTTATTAAAGAAGGGCAATCACAACAACTAGAAACAGATATATGGATTCGTAACACCTTATCTCTGATCTCTTCAAAACAAAAAAGCCATCGAGTCTCCTCGATGGCTTTTATCTTTATTGTGGGTTAACCCCTTTAGCTAAACCTAGAAGCTAAAGTTAACTTTTGCCGTGTAAGTCGTGCCGTCGAAGCCGTAAGGCAGTGCGCGCACCGGGTACTGAAAGGCCTGATTGGTAATGAAATCGAGCGATTCATTCGCGCCTAGCTCGTTAGGCGTGATATCGAGATTGTTTTTTATGTCCTGAGAGAAGCTCAAGGGATTATGTTACTTGCGTTTTGCGATTTGGGAGGCTACTAACTCACGTATAGAACAAAAAATCCATTTATGATCGAACAGGTGAGTTCGCACTCCCTTGATGCGCCTGCTGTGCTCTCTCTTGGGCATTATGGAGCTCGACCCCGTCACTGGCCACTTCCAGGGCGACATCGCAGCTGGCAGGTGATTGGTCTACCTTCTCACAACGGTTGAGTTCGAGTGTAAAGGCTTTCTTGTCGATGGCTTGGGCGAGCTTGGCGCAGCTCATTGGATGTTCATTTTCCTCGCGAAAGTACAAGCGTTGCCTGTTCCCCTCACCTTCCCCCTCATCGTTGGCGATCAGGTACTCCCAATCGTCACCCCAGGAATCAATGCGAAATCGATGGGCGCCGGAATCGGTAAACACTGTGATCTGAGGTCCAACCTTAACGCCGTATTTCAGATGGTTAGTGGCGTATACTCGCAGATAACAGGTAAATAAAACGTCATCACTGTCTTGAGAGCTAAACTCAGACTCTGAAACCGCATCCAGTTGAAATGAGACATCTTTATCACAACCTGATAATGCAACAACACTCAAGATGAGTGCAGTAATCCAGGTGTTCTTCATCGCGCTGCCGACTCTAATGTAATTATTTGTATCCAAGCTTAACAGAGTCTGGTTTCATATTTTAAATCATTGCACTTACTTACAAAGCGCCTGGCAAGAGATATAACCTTTAAACATCCCTTTCTTAGCCAATAAATTGGAAAAAAATACTAAATACGAATATCTATTCACCACAATTGTTCAATTGAAGATGTTTTATCTGAGTAAAACTTTTTTCAAGCAGACGCAAAACCTCAACACATAGACAGAAACTGACAATGTAAAGAGGTTAAGGCGATGACAAAGGCGATCTATTTGCCCAACAAACCGTCAGGCTACCGGGCGTTATTGAACCGGTGTTATGACTATTGTATGTAGCACCTCACCCGGCAACAGAGGAGTAGCTTCCTGTTTGGCATACTCATCGAATCCAGCCCGGTAGTAGTCAGATAACGGATGGCCAGACTGGCCACCGGGGATCGTCATGATGGCATTGTCCTCGGCTCCCGGTTGTACGATGAAGCGCTGTGAGGCGCCGAAAGAGCTACGCTGCACGGCGGGCATAAAGGTGTCACCGAAGGCCTCGACTTCAGGCATATCTAACCATGAACTCAAGATTGGCAACTGTTTACTGAAGGGGTGCTGGATCTTCAGGGCATTAACCTTGCCCCAGCTTAGGTCGGCTAACTCCTCACTGTCACTGAAGGCAGCCAACAGATCGGCAACAGAGTGTTGATAACTATCGATAGCAAAGTCATCCCAGTTTTTATAACCATCGGCTAACCAGGTTTCAGGTCTCTCCTCGATTAACTGCCACATTCCAGGTTCCAGATAACGTTTAACCACCGAAAGAGATAGATGATGTTTGCCTAAACCTGTCTCGATTGGTGCAAAGCTGGCATCGATTAGCCTCGCCCTGAAATGCCGGACTAAGGTGTAGCCTACCGAGCTTGGGCAGGCGCATGCTTGCCAGTCCCTGAGGTACTGAATATCTTTGGCAAAACGCTTAGGCTGAGTCGAGAGCAGCTCAAGCAGGTATCCGTGCCAAGGCTTTAAAAACTCTGCACGATTATCCAACTGTAACTGATAAAATGCGGCTTCATCGAAATGTGAATTTGCCTGTAAATTATCGCGAATTTGCATCGCACGGGCACCGAGCGCATATCCGCCATCGCCAAATCGAACTTGTTCACTCGATGACATCACCCGTGAATTGGCACTCCAAAGACGACCATTTTCGGGATTGAACACACTGGGAAGTGTCGTTTCGTCAAGGTTCCAACCTTTGGCTTGAAACTCTGAGGCATCTTGAGCGACATCAGATGGGTTAGTGCGTGAGGGAATCGCGCCTGTGGGTTTCCAGGCCGCACTCCCCTTACTGTCCACTATCATCATATTCTGTACCGGGATCCCGACTGTTGTCGCTACCTCCAGGCCGTCGGCTACATCTGTTGCCGTCTCCAATCCCATCAAGTCCATATCGACGGCATAGTCTTTATGGGCCACCCAGCTCAACGCATATCTCTGGCCGCCGACAGAGCGAACCGGGCCATATTGAGACATCTCGATACTATATTCATGACTCTTGCCATCAGGAAGCGGGATCTGTTCTCGCTCAAATACAGTGATCTCATCGGCGGCTAACTTTATCCAGTCGGCCGTGTCGATATAGGCGTTAGTAAATCCCCAGGCAACCTTATTATTACTGCCGACCACAATGACCGGCGCGCCGGGCAGGGAGACCCCGGTGACCTGCACACTCTCTTTGGTTATCGAATGGGGGTAGTTGAGCTGAGCACGGTACCAGATAATAGGTACTGCAAATGACAGGTGCATGTCATCCGATAACATAGCGCGTCCCGACTCGGTTAGTGCCCCGGTTACTGCCCAGTTATTACTGCCGATATCCAGGGGCTCTTCAATCGCTTGATTGACTGCATTAGCCACAAGTTCCGAAGAGAGATTCGGAACACTTACAGCTTTCATGGGGACTAGACTGGCATCGAGCGCCGCCTGAAAAGCGCTTGGCTGAGTAATAAACGCCAACATCTCCTCACCATAAAATTGTTTAATCTGCTCTAATACCAGGTCACGCTTAACCGTATTAGCCTGCAGGTCCAGATACATACTATAGATAACCAATAGACTGTCGGCAGGTTTCCATGGAGTGGGAGTCGCTCCTGTGACAAGGTATTCAAATGAATTCACAGGCATGGATTTTAAAGCTTCATTGACGCCGTTAGCGTAGGTCTGCAAGAGTAATTTTTCGGCTATCGGCAACTTGGCGACAATGTTTTCGGCATGCTTTCTGAACTGATGAAAACGGCGGGACTCATCCAGCTTAATCGCTTTTTCACCAAATATTTCCGATAGCTCGCCCGCGGAGTTTCGTCTGAGCAGATCCATCTGAAAAAAGCGGTCCTGACTGTGGGCATAACCTAGTGCAAATGCCACATCACGCCGACTATCACCGCTCACAATCGCAGTACCTAACCGATCTCGCTCAATCTTAACTTCAGACGCTATGCCCCCGCTCTCCCATTGACCCGACAACTTTGGCAGGCTCAGGTGAAGTCCGAGGTAGATGCCCATAGCCGCGAGAAAGGTGAGTGTTAAGGCACCGAGAAGGAATATTCTTATTATTCTAAACATTAACTAACGCCATGATTAACAGATGCTTTTACCCATCATAGCGAAAGTTATGGGGATGTTAAATATAAAAGAGCAAAAAAACAGCAGTAAAGCCTTTAAAGAAAAACCTTAAAGGCTGTAACCAAACTTGTGGACACCCGTATTCAGTGCCCTCACATTCAATCCCTATTTTAGTTAATGCTGCTCACACTGGGGTATTTGTCACAGATCCAATCGACGATTTTCATGATCCTGGCATCGCGCTGCTTGGATGCTTTATAAGCTATAGAATAATTAAAACCTGAATAGCATGAAGGGAGCTCTAATTTCACCAGGTTACCAGACTCAATTTCCACCCTTAAGGTCTGTTCAACCCCTAGTACGATCCCCTCTCCAAATATAGCGGCTTGAACGGCAAGCATATTATGATTGAACACTAACCTTTTCTGAGTCGAACTCATTTCGACACCGTTATCTCTGAACCAGCTATCCCAATCCAGGCCATAATCTTTATGCTTTGAAAACAGCAAACAATGCTCGTGCAAATTTTGTGTGGTAATTTCTTTTGATTTTTCAAGATACTCAGGACTGCAAAATGCAATAAGTGTCTCTTTGATAAGAGGTTTAAAAACATATCCATCTTGTGACTCTCGAGTCACAATAAATATATCGGCAATCATATCGCTCATTTCAATGTCATTTTGAAACATGCCGACGTTGATATTCAATTCAGGGTATTGTTTTCTTAACTTCTCCATATTCGGTACCAACCATCTGGCCGCCAGAGAAGTATATGAATGCACCCTGACCTCTCCAGACATAGTCGGGACCAGACTCGCACAGACACTATTTAAGTCATAGAAAACCGGAGACAGTCTCTGCCTCAGTTCAAGGCCCGCCTCGGTAAGGTTGATCTTGCCTGCATTTCGATAAAATAGCTTCTCTAAGAAGTAGTCTTCCAGCTGTTTGATCTGTTGTGACACAGCACTTTGAGTAATGCTCAATTCATTAGCGGCAAGAGAGCAACTTTCTAACCTTGCACAGGACTCAAAAATCTGAAGCGCTCTTAACGGAATATTATTATTCATAATTAACTAAATATCGAAAACCTTCCAGACAGATTATCATAAGCGTTTACTGAAAAGATGTAATGACGCGCACAATAAAGTGTTACACCCTGGTTAAATATAGAGGTAGTTATTAATAATAAGACCGGGCTCACAAACACTCACGATAACGTGAACATCAATAAAAAGGTAAATTTAAGTACAGATAAAAATATAAACCCAGTTGTGAAGATAAATATTAAAATATATACAAATGTGAATAAAATTATAAACCTAAGCTGTTCGTGTAAGCTATTTTACCTCCGACCGTTAAAATGACATATACATCTCACCCACTATTAATCCAATAAATACTCAGGTCACAGTTTTATAACTTGGACGTTGTTACTAGTTAATTACCCGTTAATTACAATAGTGCCTAACTGAATTCAGTTGAGCACTAATCTATAGATGCTTAATTAAGCAATTCAGGTTCCATTGAGACACGGTATTTAGCTAACCAATTATCGAACTCAGGTCTTCGCTGACCTCATCGAGGAACTCATCGGCTTGGTCAAACACACCTAACATCTTAATAAAACCGTGAATGACACCGTCATACATCTTATGTTTTACCGGCACGCCACATGCGTGAAGTTTTTGCGCATAATAACAGCCATCGTCGCACAAGGGATCATACTGGGCGGTATAGATGAACGTAGGTGGCAACGCGCTATGGTCGGCTGCATCGAGGGGCGAGCAGTAGGGATTTTTTGCATCGGCTTCGCTGCGCATATAGTGATGCCAGTAATATTTCATACTGGCTTGCTGCAATAGATAACCTTCTGCGTTAGCGACGGCCGAAGGGGTATTCCATCCGTATTGTACTGCCGGGTAGACCAAAACCTGATAAGCCAACTTAGGACCGTTTTCATCACGCAGGCGCAAACATACCGCGGCGGCAAGGTTACCGCCGGCACTGTCGCCTAGAATACCAATTCGGTTCACATCCAAACCCAGCTGCGATGCATATTCGAACACCCACTGAGTCGAGGCATAGCAATCATCCATAGGAATAGGAAACTTGTGCTCCGGAGCCTTCTGGTAATTAATGGCAATAACCACGGTTCCGGTACGATTGGCCAGTGCACGGCTGAATGAATCATTGGTTTCTATGTTAGATACCACCCAACCACTGCCATGAATAAAGATAAGCCCAGGCTGCAATTCGGCCGTATCTTCACGACCTTCGGGTCGATAAATACGAATGGGCAAATCAGCCGTTGGTCCCGGTATAAATCTATGCTCTACGGCCGCAACCTTTTCTGGTTGACGGCTTGGAATTGCAACGGCTAATGCGGCCAGATCTTCACGTCTGGACTCTGCCGGCGTCATATCTTCATAGGCCGGGGCTCCCGAATCACGCACCTCTTGCAAGAACTGTTCAACTTTTGGATCGAGCGGCATGCTCCTCTCCTTATAAAAATGTGATATTAAAACTGTTTGTGAGTACATTTGAACACTTCATATGTCACCTCACTTATTCGTTTCTAACCTGAACATAAAAAGGTATGCCGCCTGACAATCACTAACAGCAACAGAATCAAACGATGTGGGGATTGATAATCATCAATTGACTCCATTGAAATAGAGCATGTGAGCAACAAAGCTCGTCAGACGGCATGAAAACCGTCACGCTTTGATAAGCGTATAACACTGTTATTAATGGCAATAGTTCCAAAATGCAGAGTTCTTCCCAGCCAGATTTTCACTAGCTTTTCGGCTGTACCTCGGTAGAGCCGGTTAAACGTGGGCGATTAGCCTCCATCTGTTCAAGCGGCTCTACCTCTTTCATGGTTCTCGATGAGCGACCTGAAAGCAGCTGATATTCCAGGGTGTTTAACCCTTTCCAATGCAGGTCCTCATCAGATACCTGACGAACGACCTTAGCGGGCGAACCAAGTAAGAGTTGCCTCGGCGCCCCTTTGAAACCCCCTTTTACAAAGCTCATTGCACCGACAATACTGTCAGCTCCTATCACGGCAGCATCCATCACCACCGCATTCATACCGACAAGTGCATTTCGCTTAATCACACAGCCATGCAAAATGGCGCCATGACCGATATGACCGTCTTGCTCGACAACCGTATCCATACCTGCGTAACCATGCATGATACAGCCGTCCTGAAGATTAGAGCCTTTCTCTAAAATAAGCCGTCCATAATCTCCACGCAGCGACGCGGTTGGCCCGATATATACATCCGCGCCAACGATAACATCACCGATTAATACCGCAGTTGGATGAACATAAGCGCTGGGGTCCACCACAGGCACCAGCCCTTCAAACTCATAACAGGCCATTTAAAATACTCACTAGCGTTATTCAAGAAATTAGCGGTTAACTCTCTGACTCAAAGCGCAAAAAATTAACGGATACTTTCTCTCATTCTGACCCGGTTAATTTGGTGAGCTCTGAATATCCAGGGGTCATTGATATTTCATTAAAACATTGAGCTCACCAGAAAACTTAAGCAGAGCTATTACGACTCAACTATTTCCACTGGATTTTTTCCACTGGACTATTTCCATTCGGCTAGGCCAAAGTTGAGATAGACCATCTCTGGATCGTTGGCATCCACCATTTTGAAATGAATGCAGTTATCATCCCATCTCCAGATTTGGGTCTTCACTGTGCTGCCCGGATACAATGATTTAGTGAGACGTGTCTTAAAACGCGTCAGACGTTCGGGTTCACCGGGAAACATGGCCTGAATAATGTGGCGACAGGCAACACCGGCCGTGCTCACCCCATGTAGGTTCGGCTTAGGGTGGCCAAACTCCTGAGCGTACTCCCAGTCCACATGCTGGGGGTGGTCGTCGCCGGAAAGTCGGTATATCAAAGCTTGGTTCAACGGGATAGCTTGTTCAATTTCATAATCAGGTGCCCGCTCCGGCATCTCTACGATATCTCTTGGAGCCTTGGGTCCACCGAAGCCGCCGTCAAACAGGGCGCAATCCCAGCTCTCATTGGTAAAGAGTTTAGTGCCGGCTTCATCGAAAGTTTCGCCTATATGTTGGGCCAGGCAGCCACGGCCTTCACCGCGGTCGAACAGCCCCTTGAGTAATACCTTAGTGCTTAACCTGCCGGGACAGATGGGTAATGGCTGGTGAATATGGAGATCGAAGCCCCAATGCAGCGAGCCGCCCCACTGGAAGCCGTAATCAATGGTCTTGGTCACCTCGGCATCGACAATCTGTATTGCCGCAAACATAGGCAATACTTTTAAATTCTTTTCATATACATAATCTAAATCTGTTTTTCCATCACTCCCTGCACCGCAGCCCAGTGCAAACAGCATGACATCCCTTTCGGTATATTCATTAATGAACGGACCATAGGTCTGTCCCTGCATTTCTAGCTTTAACGACATTTGAAACTCCTTTTATCTACCAAGACTAACAGCTGATATTTGAAGATCGGTCCCTTCAGAGGCTCTCCGAGCACACAAGGTATGGGTACAACAAGTTGACGCTCAGCCCGACGGGCTATAATGACTTTTAATGCATTTGGTATAGCCGTGGGACCGGGAGCACCAGGTCCCACAGCGTATTAAAGGCGGTTAATCGATAGATTATCTGCCTTTCCAAACAGGATCGCGTTTCTCAGAAAATGCTAAAGGTCCCTCTAGCGCGTCTTCAGAACGTAATACCGATGGATAGTTCTTCAATGTTCCGGTGCGGATATGGCGATATCCCTCTTCGACCGATAATTCACTGGTTTCACGATAGATCTCTTTAATCGCGGCAATGGCTAAAGGCGCACCTTGTGCAATCTCTTGTGCCAACTCACGTGCGCTCTCCATCAGTTTGTCACTTTCAACCACACGGTTAACGACGCCCCAACGTAGTGCTTCTTCGGCGCCCATACCACGGCCGGTCATCATCAACTCATTGACTATGGCAGGTGGCAGTAACTTAGGCAGACGCAACATTCCGCCGCTGTCCGGCACAATACCCAGCTTGGCTTCAGGTAGAGCAAAACTGGCATTTTCGCTACAAACGATCATGTCTGCGGCAAGCGCAAGTTCAAAGCCACCACCAAACGCATAACCGTTAACGGCTGCGATTACTGGCTTATCCAGATCGAAGATCTCTGTCAGTCCGGCAAAACCGCCAGGACCAAAATCAGCATCAGGAGCTTCACCTTCGGCAGCGGCCTTCAGATCCCAACCAGCTGAGAAGAAACGCGCACCTGCACCTGTAATAATCGCGACACGTAGTTCAGGATCTTCACGAAATGCCAGAAACACCTCGCCCATCTCAAAACTTGTTTTTGCATCTATGGCATTGGCCTTGGGTCTGTCCAGGGTAATTTCTAAAATGCTGCCATTTCGGGTGACGTGTAATGATTCGCTCATGCTAATACTCCGTTTGGAGTCATCCCTGATGACTCTCATTAAAAGATTAATTCACTAAATTTAATTCACTCAATACAACTTAAAGTCACGCAAGAAGTTTTTTATCTACTTTGCAAGTACAAGTTCTTGGGAATGACTCTCTTATTTCTACGAAAGATGGAACTTTAAACTTCGCCATATTTTCAGCACAGTAGTCGAGTATTTCACCGATACTCAGGGATAGGCCATCGTTAAATATAACGAAGGCTTTAACCGCTTCATCACGAATATGATCAGGCACACCGATAACCGCAGCATCTAAAATATAGGGATGAGACATCAGTGCCTTTTCAATTTCACTGCTTGATATGTTCTCTCCGGAGCGTTTAATCATATTTGTCTTTCTATCGACAAAATAAAATAAGCCCCTCTCATCGACATACCCTTTATCACCGGTAAAGAGCCAGCCGTCGGCAGTCAACACTTCAGCTGTCGCTTCCGGGTCTTTATAGTACCCCTTGAGGATGGTTCTTCCGGGAACCCCTTTGACTCGCAGATCACCTACAACATTCGGCGCAACTTCATCGCCGTTTTCATCGGTGATCTTGGCTTCATAAGAGAGCCCGGGCCTGCCGATAGACGGCCAGTGACGTTCTTCACCGGGCGTATCGCCAATCAGGCCGACTAAGGTCTCGGTCATGCCATAGGAGTTAAACAGCTCAACATTGAATCGCGTTTCAAAATCTAACTTCTCCTGATCTGAAATATGCATAAAAAACAACATATCGCGCAGACAATGATCACGCTCACCGGGCATTTCGGGCTGTAACATCAGAGTCCGGACTATCATCGGCATGCTGTGGGTGATAGTGGCCCTGTAATCACAAACCTGCTTCCAGAATTTACGCGCGCTGTACTTCTCAAGCATGACCAGACGAGCACCAACGGTGAACGCTGCCATGGCGGCATTACACTGAAAATCAATGTGAAAGCTTGGCATCATAGTCAGATAGGTGTCATCGGCTCTCAAGTTGGTTTGCCAGGCTGTGTAATAACCTGCGAACAGAAGATTACAGTGGGTGATCTCCACGCCCTTGGGTCTGGAAGTGGTGCCTGAAGTACATAATATTTCAACAACATCATCACTGCTCAGCGGCACAATCTTATCTAACTGAGTAGATTGTTGACTCAAAAGCATATCGAAGTTAATGGCACCCGATAACTCTGAATTTACCGTCCTGGTAACTAAGATATTATCGACCGAGTTATCATCATCCTGCTCTATCTGTTTATAGATAGGCAGAAACTCCTCTTCAATAACCGCAGCTTTTACATCACACTTATTGATGATGTATTTACACTCCCCATATACATATTGCGTATTAAGAGGAACGATAACTGCGCCTATTTTTGCTAATCCAAACCAACAGAATATAAATTGAGGGCTGTTATATAACTGTACAGCTACTTTATCCCCCTTATTAATACCTAATTGAAGGAACAGATTAGCAGCCTTATTAATTTCGCCATTAAGTGCACTATAAGTTAACTCTCGGACATCGCCAGCAGCATCCTCAAAAACTAACGCTGTGTTATCACTATATTTACGAGCACGCTCTTCCCACATGCATCTGATTGTTTTGCTACCAACGATATCCATTCTCAATGCCTCACTTACTACCAGAGACTTTGGCCAAGCCTTTTTCACTTAAACTTTGGATCTCTTCTTGTGAATAACCGATGTCACTCAGAATATCTGCGGTATCCATGCCGTGCTTTGGCATGCCACGCCAGATCTGACCCGGATTATTCTTGAACTTAGGCATCACGTTAGGTCCCTTACAGGTGTTACCGTCTATGGTCTTCCACTGTGTGATTGACTCACGGGCAACATACTGTGGGTTAGACTCAAGCTCTGGAACCGTCAATACCTTAGCGCAGGCAACTTTCAGCTCAGCAAATCTCGCTAACACCTCTTCGATGGAACGAGTCGCCATATAGGCATCCAGACTCTCTTCAACCTGCTCACCGAAAGGACACTCTACGCGGTGGATCAACTGAGTTCCTTCAGGGATCTCCTCGGTACCATAGAGGTGGGAGATATTCATATCCTTGAACATCTCTTCTATCTGCATCGCACCAACCAGCTCCATGACGATATAACCATCTTCACAGGTGTACAGACCACAACCGGCATAGTAAGGATCTTTACCTTTGGTCATACGCGGGCACATCTCGCCGCCATTGAAGTGATCCATCATGAAGTATTGACCCATACGCAACATCACTTCATACATGGCGATATCGATACTTTCACCGACACCGGTTTCGCGAACACGGTATAGGGCCGCTAAGGCTGAAGTTGTCGCCGTCATACCTGAGAAGTAATCAGCCGTATACGGGAAGGCCGGCATTGGCTGGTCCTTGTCTCCGTTCTGGATCAGGTAACCACTAAATGCCTGAGCGATTGTGTTGTAAGCAGGAAGATTGGTGTACTCATCGGTGCCGTACTGTCCGAAACCAGAAAGGTGGGCAACAACCAGTTTCTTATTGCGCTCCCACAAAACTTCGTCTGTGATGCCGCGACGAGCGAAGGCTGGACCTTTACTCGCTTCGATGAAGATATCGGTAGTTTCCATCAGCTTAAGGAAAGCATCACGACCTTCATCTTTAAAGATGTTCAGAGACAAGGCATGTAGGTTACGACGAGACAGCTCTGGATAGTTAGGCTGTACACGTATGGTATCTGCATAAGCTACGTTCTCAATCCAGATAACTTCTGCGCCCCACTCGGCAAGCATCTGGGCAGCAAACGGCCCTGCGATCTCAATACCGGAAAATACAACACGAACCCCGGATAGCGGGCCGAATGTAGGAGTGGCTAATTTATTTGACATAATACCCTTCTCTTTTATATTCAAACTAAGACTCTGCACGACGGTGTGTCGGCAATCTTTGATAAAGACTCAAACGGATTTGAAGATAAGGCGTACGGGCTCTTGAAAACGTGATGAAGACAGATGCGCGTTTTCAGGAACAGAGCAAGAATTTGAATTGCCTCCACATAAACTGTGGAGGCCTTGCCGTACGGATTAACCCAGCATTAATTATCTGTATTGCTTAAGTACAGAGCGACCAAGGGTCAGAATTTGCATCTCATCTGAACCGCCAGACACTCGGTCAACACGGATGTCACGCCACATGCGGCTGATACGATGCTCACCGGCGATGGCGTAGCCACCAAGAACCTGCATTGCAGAATCGATAACTTCGAAACCGGCATTAGCACAGAAGTATTTACACATTGCCGAGTCACCGGATGTCATAACGCCGTTATCACATTTCCAGGCTGCCTCATAAACCATGTTCTTCATGCTGTTAAGCTTGATAGCCATCTGAGCAAACTTATCCTGGATCAACTGGTAGCGACCGATAGTCTCACCGAACTGAACACGCTGGTTGGCATACTTAGCCGCATCTTCGAAGGCGCAGTAAGCCGCGCCATAGTTGGTCAGTGCAACTAAGAAGCGCTCAGAGTCGAACTCCTCCTTAACACGTAAGAAGCCGTTGCCCTCTTCACCGAACATGTCTGACTCTTCAAGCTCAAGTTCATCGAACTGTAGCTCACAGCAGCTGTCCATCTTCAGACCAAGCTTAGGTAACTTGCCTAACTTGATGCCTGGCTTAGACATATCGACAAACCATTCGGTAAAGATTGGCTTCTCTGAGTCGGCGTCTTTAGCCATAACCACGATGTAAGGCGTACCCGCCGCACTTGTGATAAAACACTTGCTACCAGTAAGGTAAACTTTGCCGTTCTTTCTTTTGTAAGTAGTTAGCAAACTACCAACATCAGAACCTGCACTTGGCTCAGTAATGGCCGAGTTCCACATCTGCTTACCGGTACCACGTAGCTCCATGATCTTTTGGATCTGGTCCTGGTTACCGTGTCTTAATACCGTTGCAATTCCTGGTAACTGGTACAACACATAAGTCGGTGCACCTAAGCGGCCCAGCTCTTCCCAGATAGCAGTCAGTGTAACCATGCCTTCGTCGAATCCACCGTGCTCTTCAGGAAGTAACAGGCTGTCGATGCCCATCTCGGCTAACTCTTTGACGAATCTTTCCGGATACTGGCTATTTTCGTCACACTCTGCGAAATAGTTTTCCCAGTTCTCCTTCTCCATCAAGTCACGAATACCAGAAACAAATAACTCTTGTTCGTCGTTTAATTTAAAATCCATCGTTTATTCCTATAAATTACTACTACTTGGTTCAAAGTCATGACCTGTCAGGCCAACACTAAGAAGCCCATTTGTTTTTACGTGCATCTTTCAAGAAAGAGATAATCACTAAGATATTGACAATAATCAGCGGTGCACCACCGGCAATAATCGCCGTCTGCAGTGGCTTAAGTCCGCCCAGTGATAACAGCACGATACCGATAATACCTACGAGTACAGACCAACCAACACGGATCCAAACTGGTGGCTCGTTGTCGGCATCAGCGCCCTTACAGGTAGACATGGCCAAGGTGTAAGAACAGGCATTGATCAAGGTGACCGTTGCAAGGAAACACAGGATGAAGAAGCCCCACATGGTAATGGTGCTCATTGGTAGTGCAGCCCAGGTCTCGATGATGGCACGTGGTGCACCATGGTCAGCGATAAGCTGTGGCATGTTGATGATATTTTCATTCATCAAGTTCATGGTGTTACTGCCAAGAATGGTCCAAAGGAACCAGGTAGAAGCAGTTAGACCCGCAACCATAGTCAGACAAAGCTCACGAACGGTACGACCACGAGAGATCTTAGCCAGGAAGATACACATCTGGATACCGTACACAACCCACCACGCCCAGTAGAACACGGTCCAGTCTTGTGGCCAGCTGCCTTCACCGATAGAGCTGGTGTAGAAGAGCATACGAGGCAGGTAATCAAACATCACACCGACTGACTCGGTGAAGTAGTTAACTGTAAAGCTGGTTGCGCCAATCAGGAACACCCAAACAAGCATGATGATACTTAGGTAGCTACGCAGGTCACTGGCAATCTTAATACCCTTGGTCAAACCGAAGGCTACACAGATAGCGTTGAAGATAATCCATGAAGAGATGACGATAGTATCGACTTCAATGGTACGTGGAATACCGAACAGCCATTGGATACACTCAGTAACCAAAGGTGTCGCCAAACCAAGACTGGTACCCATAGCAAGGATCAAGGCAACCACATAGACATTATCGATAAACGTACCGAGAATACCTTTGTGATGTTTACCTAAAACTGGCTCTAATGTGCCACTGGGACGAACCACATCCATCTTCTTAACGAACAGGAAGTAACCCAAAGCAACAGTGAAGAAGCCATAACCCATCCAAGGCAGAGGGCCCCAGTGGAAGAGACTATACGCGACACCAAGCTCTTTCGCCTGAACCGAGAGGGACTCGAGCTGGAAAGGTGGATAGGTCACATAGTAATAGACCTCTAACGATCCCCAGTACAGTACGGCAGCCGAAGTACAAGATGCGAACATCAGGAAGATCCAACTTCCGGTACTGAACTCGGGCTTCTCCTGGCCTAAGCGGTTATTAGCGTAAGGTCCCCAGACCAACCAGGCCCAACCCGCAGCCATAAATATCATGTACCACTCAAATGCCCATCCCCAAGAGTGAGTCAAGTAGTGAAAGACATCCTTAATAACAATATTAGCCGCATCCAAATCTCTTACAGTCAAGTAAGAGAGCAAAATGACGATAAGCAATGAAGGAAAAAAGATTTTAGGTTCAATAGTAACCTTCTTCTTTTTTCCTGCAGTGAGGTCCACATCCATAGTTTTTTCATTCATCTTAATACATCTCCCTCTTTATTTTAGGAGGATAATAGTTAAGGCTTCGAAGTTCTTTCAATCTGTGTATTTATCAAATCCATCAATTAGCTCATAGCAATTCAGATAATAATTCTGACAGTAAAGGCTAACAATTAAGAGTAGTTAAAAACGCAAATCAAAATAACCTAACACACCTTTTTCATTTTCTTATCAACAGACAATAACCAACAATTAAATAGAGATAATTTATTAATTAATATTCATTGGTTGACGGCAGAATAATGCATTCCCTGACATTCTTATTCAGTGATCGTTATCACGTTCATTTGAAATAGAAAAAAAACAAAAAAAACCACTTAAAAAATAGTGTTATTCCTATCACAAAACAGGGGATAAAGATGAGGTTGAAAGAGGTAAAAGCAAGGCAGTGAAAAATCAGTGAACCAGTATAAACCTGAAACAAAACCCAAACAAAAGCAATCGCAACAAGCTGATTTAAAAAGACAAAAATAAACAAGCAGAACCAAAGTAAAGATACAAAACTATGACGTAAAAGTAAAAAAACGGGACTGAAAACAGTATGCCAAATAGTATTTCTAATAGTGATATTAGTATTGCTAAAACCCCGTATTAGTAGAGCTAACATTAATATTAGAGTCACTAAAAATCAATGTAAAAACCAGTTAAAACCGACACTATTAGCAGAGCTAATATTATTATTACAACAACTAAAACCCCTTGTATTTAAAGAGCTAAACAACATACCCAAAGAGCTCTATTAGAACGGCTAATATTAACGTTAGAAACACTAACAGCAAACACTTAATAAGTGTGACCCGTCTAACATTAGCGCTGATAATTCTAGTCATATAATTGCACCACTTACTAAATCAACATGCAGCAATAAAACAATATACTTTTAAACTAAGTACTAGATACATATTGATGTCGCTATATATGATTTATTTGCAATACCGATAGATTAACGTTGTTGATACGCCGGATTGGCAACAAACAATAAGCATACAGCGGTTTGACCGTCAAAACGTTATCAGAAGTTATATAAGTAAAACCATAAATAATATATGCCATACATCAAATTTAGAAGTATGTAATATCTAAACTGGAGAAATAATGAAAATTATTACGTGTTACAAATTAGTTCCTGAAGAGCAAGATATCGCAGTGAAAGCTGACGGTGTTCTGGACACAAGCAAAGCAGCGCCAAAGATCAACCAATTTGATCTCAATGCGGTAGAAGCTGCTGTAGAGATCAAATCATTGGTTGATGAATGCAAGATCACCGCTCTGAGTGTAGGTGGCAAGGCCCTGGATAATCCTAAAGCCCGTAAAGATATCCTCTCTCGCGGTCCCGACGACCTTACAGTGGTGGTTGACGAAAAATTTGAACAGACTCTACCTCATCAAACGGCTCGCGTTCTTGCAGCCGCCGCACAGAAAACCGGTTTCGACCTGATTGTCTGTGGTGATGGTTCTGGTGACCTATATGCACAGCAAGTTGGTATGCAGCTTGGTGAACTACTGGCAGTTGCCACTATCAACGCCGTCAGCAAAATCGTTTCTGCCGAAGCAGGCAAGGTTACCGTTGAAAGATCCTTGGACGATGAAGTTGAAGTTCTGGAGATCACGCTTCCTGCCGTTATTTCAGTTTCAGCCGACATCAACGAGCCATCGATTCCATCGATGAAGACAATTTTAGCCGCAGGTAAAAAGCCGGTAACTAAACTTGCAGCCGAAGAGATCGACCTAGCCGAAATTCCGGCTCTTGTTGAATCAGTTTCTGTACTGGCTCCAAAGCAGGCTGAACGTAAGCAGATCATTATTGACGGCGATGATGAAGACCAAGTCGCAGAATTTGCAGAACACCTGCGCAAAGCACTTAAGTAAGGGGAAAAATGATGAGCAAACTGTCTAATGTATGGGTATTTAGTGATATCGCTTCCCGTTTACCTGAAGTTATCGCCGGTGGTGTTGAACTAGGCGAAAAAGTGTCGGCTTTCGTGATTGGTTCTGAAGATGAGATAGCGAAAGCATACTCATTGGGTGCAACCCATGTGTATTACCTGGGCGAGAAAGATACCAGCAAGATTATTGAAGATTATGCCGAGACTATGGCTCACGCCATCTCAAATGGCGACACAAATACCTTGATGCTGCTTGGTGCTACCAAGCGCGGTAAAGCACTGGCTGCAAAATTGGGTGTACAACTTAATGCCGGTGTTATCAACGACGCCTCTGAAGTCACTGTAGCTGATGGCGTAACAGCCAAGCACATGGTCTACGGCGGCCTGGCTATCGGTGAAGAGAAAATCGTATCGCCAGTAGCTATCGTCACTATCGGCAATGGCGTGTTCGAAGCTGGCGAAGCCGACAGCTCAAAAACCGGTGAAGCGGTTTCTGTATCATTTATCGAACCTAAAGCGGCTATCAAGTGTATCGAGCGCCGTGCTAAGCAAGGTGAAAGCGTCGACTTAGGTAAGGCGAAACGCGTTATCGCTATTGGTAGCGGTATCGGCAAGCAGGAAAATCTGCAGATGGCAGCGGATCTCGGTGCAGCACTTGACGCAGAGCTTGGTTGTTCTCGTCCAATTGCCGAAACAGAAAAATGGATGGAGCGCGAGCGTTACATCGGTGTATCAGGTGTCATGCTTAAACCTGAACTTTACCTGGCTCTGGGTATTTCCGGACAGATCCAGCATATGGTTGGCGCATTAGGTTCACAAACTATTCTTGCGGTAAACAAAGATAAGAATGCACCAATCTTCCAATATGCTGACTACGGCATTGTTGGTGACCTGAATAAGGTTGTACCGGCACTGATCAGCGCCTTTAAAGGTTAATTGAAGATCGGGTCGTATTAATCTCCCGACGTAACACCGGACACATTCATGTCCGGTGTTAAAACCCAAATTATGTGAAGAGTAAATTTGTATGGAAGAAGAAGCATTTGACGCGATTATCGTAGGAGCCGGGCTTGCTGGATGCGTTGCCGCTTATGTTTTAGCAAAAGAGGGAGCGGACGTTCTCGTTATTGAGCGCGGTAACTATGCCGGCAGTAAAAACATGACCGGTGGCCGACTCTATGCTCATAGTCTGGAGAAGATTATTCCCGGCTTTGCTAAAGAAGCCCCGGTAGAAAGAAAAGTTACTAAAGAAAAAGTCACCTTCCTAACCGATGATACCGGCGTCACACTGGACTACCATAATGGCCGTTCACAAACATCGACACAAGAATCTTATACCGTATTACGGGGTGACTTTGACCAATGGTTGATGGCTAAAGCCGAAGAGGTTGGTGCCCAGTTTATTACCGGTATTCGTGTCGATGAACTGATTACTAAAGATGGCAAAGTCGTAGGCGTTAATGCAGACGGTGATGAGTTGATGGCTAACTCGGTAATTTTGGCCGAAGGTGTTAACCCAGTGCTTGGTGAAAAATTAGGCATGGTAAAACCTAAAGTAAACGCAGATGCCATGGCTGTAGGTGCAAAAGAGCTGATCGAGCTTCCAAAAGAGGTCATTCAGGACAGATTTAATCTCTCTGATGATGAAGGTGCAGCATGGTTGTTCGCCGGTTCTCCATCAAATGGCTTGATGGGTGGTGGTTTCATCTATACCAACCAAACTACAGTCTCATTGGGTATCGTTTGCGGACTGCATGATATTGGCAGCTCAGATAAAACCGTTCCACAAATGCTTGAAGACTTCAAAAATCACTCAATCATTAAGCCTCTGCTTGAAGGCGGAAAACTACTCGAGTATTCGGGTCATGTTGTGCCGGAAGCTGGCTTAAATATGGTGCCTAAGTTAGTCGATGATGGCGTGTTGATCACGGGTGATGCGGCAGGTTTCTGCTTGAACATAGGTTACACCGTCCGCGGTATGGATCTTGCCATCGCTTCTGGTGAAGCTGCAGCAAAAGCCGTATTAACTGCACGTGAAAACAAGGATTTCAGTGCACAAGGTTTGTCTTCATATCAAACTCTTTTGGAAGACAGCTTTGTAATGAAAGATCTGAAACTCTATAAGAACCTACCAGCTTTCATGGAGACTCCAAGGATCTTCAACGAATATCCAAAGATGGTTGCCGACATAATGGAAAGCATGTTCACAGTAGATGGCAGCGAATCACAACCACTTCGGAAGACCCTCATGAAACACTGTAAAGAAGTGGGTTACATGAACCTGATTAAAGATGGCATTAAAGGAGTGACTGCAATATGACCGAAAAAGTCAATGTAGACGTAAAACTTGGCGTCAATAAGTTTCATGTAGATGAAGGTCATCCACATATTATCTTAAAAGATAATCCTAATATGAGTGAATACCGTAAACTTGTTAATGCCTGTCCCGCTGGACTATATAAGCTAGAAGATGACGGCACTATCCGTTTTGATTCTGCCGGTTGTCTGGAATGCGGTACCTGTAAGTTTCTTTGTGGTGACACCATTTTGGAAAAGTGGGAATACCCAAGGGGCACATTCGGTATCGAATACCGATACGGATAAACATTTTTAACTTGGGTATTGTTGATACCCAAGTTTCTGGCCCCTACAGTTAGAGTCAGAATAATGTTATATCGATTAAAGTTATTGATTACACAATTATAAGAGCAGTAACTTTACATGTTTGGATTTAGCTTGGTTAATAAGCGCGTGTGTTCATTTTAAAATATGAAAAACCTAATATAAAAATGTAAAGCCCATAGGCTTATTTGTTCAATGCGCGGTAGAAGCTAAAAATAAAGCTCAACCAAATAAAGCATTACCCTATGTTAAAAATAAATTTCAACATTTAAATAAAAAATATTAAAAATATGATCAAAAATATTGGTTGTATCACCATTATTAAATTGTAAATGTTGTAAACTTTTGACGTGGGATTATCTGATTCGGTGAAATATTCGCTAGCCCAAAATTATTCAATAATAATTTTGTAGCGTTTTTATAACCTTTCGCAGTCAGGATAGTTGCGAACACTCTTAATAGAACAAATAAAGTTGGTGGTTAGTAGTATGAATTCAAAGAAAAACTTCGATGATATGGAGTTTACTCCACTTCATAGAAAAATAATGCTTTGGGGAAGTGGCGGTCCATTTTTAGATGGTTATGTATTAGTCATAATTGGTCTTGCTCTTCAACAACTTACACCAGAATTAGGCTTAGATGCACAGTGGATAGGCTTAGTTGGTGCAGCAACATTGGCCGGTTTGTTTATCGGAACTGCCCTATTTGGCTATGTGGCTGATATAGTTGGCCGAAAGAAAATGTTTATGATTGATATTGTTGCCATTGCCGTATTGTCATTTGCAACCATGTTTGTCTCATCTCCCATCGAATTAGTCATCTTACGATTCTTAATTGGTATCGTAATTGGCGCCGATTACCCCATCGCTACCTCTATGGTTGCCGAGTTTTCACCAACCAAACAACGTGCATTCACCATGGGCTTCATCGCTGCCATGTGGTACGTTGGTGCTACTGCAGCCAATATGGTTGGCTACCTTCTCTACGATGTTCAAGATGGCTGGAGATGGATGTTTGGTAGCGCGGTTATTCCATGCCTTGTTATTCTACTTGGACGTTTTCACCTACCTGAATCCCCAAGGTGGTTACTTAAAAAAGGCCGCGTGGAAGAGTGTCGTGAAATAATGCATCAGTTTTTTGGAAAAGATGTAGATATTAGTTTTGAAGAGGCTGAAGAGACTAAGTACAGTAAATTATTTGAACCTATCTATTTAAAAAGAATTATATTCATCGGTACGATATGGAGCTGTCAGGTTATTCCAATGTTCGCCATCTATACATTTGGGCCTCAAATAATCGAGCTACTTGGATTTACTGAGGGACAAGATGCCGCTCTGGGCAATATCGTTATCAGTATATTCTTTATGGCTGGTTGTATTCCTGCGATGTACTGGCTTAACTCTATCGGTCGCAGACCTCTCTTAATTGGTAGTTTTGGTATTATGACCGCCTCCCTGGCACTTCTGGGGATAGTGGAAAACCCAAGTATCTGGCTGATTGTAGCGGCTTTTGCTATTTACGCATTCTTCTCTGGTGGTCCAGGGATCCTACAGTGGCTCTATCCAAATGAGCTATTTCCTACAGAGATCCGAGCATCAGCCGTTGGTGCAGTGATGTCCTTCAGCCGAATCGGTACCATAATCTCGACTTATGCGCTGCCCATTTATATGGCCACTTATGGCATTTCATCCACATTGCTCGTAGGCGCTGCGATATCACTGATAGGATTAGTTGTTTCTGTATTTATGGCACCGGAAACAAAAGGGTTAACATTAGAAACGACCAGTTCAGTTGATTTTACTACTTCGGTTGAATTAAACAGATAGCTCGCTTTACATAATGAAAATGAGCCCCGTACATCTGAAAATATGTACAGTTAAAGTGCGGGGCTCAATAAACTAACAACATAGATATACACTTATTAATTAAGTCTATATGTCTGAGTTTTATTCGTCGATATATCAAGATGTATATTAGACAGAGACAAAGCCACAAGAGGAGAATATCCGCACACTCCGAAATGGATGTCGAATATGTACGGAATCTATGAATTAAATATATAACCTGTAATTAGACGGGGGGGAGTTTGCTTACCTGTATTTAATTACTCAGACGTTTTATATAAGCAAAACCACTTTCAAAAATATAAGTACACATTAAGTACTAAAAACTTTTAATATAATTGGAATATAATGATGATGAAAACTAACAAAACGTTTTGTATCTCTCTTATTGCAAGCGCTATTGCATTAAGTAGTTTCAACACAGTAGCTGCGGCTGAAGAAGATGGTATTAATATCCACGGTGGCGTGCGTATTAACTACTCATATAAAGACTACAGTGAGAGCTCAAAAGATAAAGGTGGTGACATGACCTTTAACATGGCATCACTACGATTCGACGGGAAACTTGGTAACTGGGGCCTAAAATCAGATTACCGCTTTACTGCCGATACTAACTACATCAAATATGGCTACGGCTTCTACGATCTGAATCCTGATTGGGAACTTCAATTTGGTATTAACCAAGTTCCATTCGGTAACATAGGCTATATCTCTAACAGCTACTGGTTCGGCCTACCCTACTACCTTGGTTTCGAAGATGACTATGATATTGGTGTAAAAGCGACCTTCGAGAAAAATGGTTGGCACACTGATATGGCCTTCTATAAGAGCGCCGAATATGGACCAAGCGAAAACAAACAGTACGCAGCTGATCTGTATACCGGCACTATCAATGGTACCGAGTATAACAATGAAGAGACCAACCAGATTAACCTTCGCCAAGCGTACACAATGGAACATAAGGGCGGTTCAACCACTTTTGGTGCCTCAATTGAAGCAGGTCAAATCTACAACGCTAAAACCGGTAACAATGGCGACAGATATGCCGTTGCCGCTAGCCTTGACAGCAAGTTCAATGGCTGGAACCTGCAACTTCAAGCCATGCAGTATGAATATGATGCAGCAGATAGCATGGATGACAATAAGATCGCCATCGCAGTGGTCAGCTGGCAGTATGAAATTGCCTCTAAGGCGCAGGTATACAGTGTCAACCTGGCTAAAACAATTCCAACAGAATGGGGTAGCGTGAAGTTCTACAATGACTTCGGCCTAATGACTCCTGATGTTGCCGATGAAACCTACGATGACAGTATGCAGAACGTATTAGGTGCTGCGATTGCCGCTGGCCCTACTTACACTCAAATCGACTTCATCATGGGTAAGAACATGACCTTCTCAACGGCAAACAACGACCATATCGGTCTGCCTGAAGTCGGTGATGATTGGGACAAGCGCTTCAACATCTCAATGGCTTACTACTTCTAAGCACAAGCACGGAGGAGGCAGGCAGTCAACTACACCCAGGTTGATTGCTCCTCTTCCTATTAAGGGTCAGCACGTTCTCATCTCGACGCATTAAATGGACATCTTATGACCCAGCCTTCGCCCTATCGAAGGCTTTTTTTTTATCACCAAAGGAATGAGGATCTCTGGTTATGTTCAACCTAAAAAACCTATCGGTTAATAACAAAATCGCCCTGGCCTTCAGTTGTATCGCCGTCGCTGTAATTGCCCTAAGCATGCTGTTTATATCGGGACTAAACAATACACGCGATAATATCCTGACGCTGACCGATGAAGTGCTACCTAACGTTTTATTGGTAGAGAAGATTAAATTTGTCACCATCTTTATCCGCCGGGATCAATTCTCTTTCCTGCCCAGTATCGGCGATCCGGCGATGAAGAGCTGGATGCAGACCACCGACGGCATGATTGATGATGTCACCGACATGATCGACACCTATGAAAAGAGCATACAGACAGAGGATGAGCGCCGGGCTTTTAAACTGGCGAGAGATAACTGGCAAAACTACCTCACCGCCCAGAGTGGTTTCAATGACATCGTGCTGCAAAATGATCTTGCAGGTGCAAACACCTACCTGCTGAGTTCATACAAGCAGTTTAACCATATGCAGGACGCCTTAACCCAACTGACTGAAATTAACATTGCCCGTACCGATGAAGACCGTGTCAATACGCTCGAAGGCGTTAGCACTGCAACCATAAAAACCTATATTGGTGTTGGAGCCTTATTTGCACTGATGGCCATGATGACCCTCTTCCTGGGACGACAAATTCGCAACCCTCTGTGCGCCGTAATGACTATGGCCGAAGAGATCGCAAATGGTAACCTGGCCTATCAGATAAAGCGTGACCAGATAGGTAATGACGAACTTGGCCAGCTGGCCGATTCCTGTATCAGCATGCAGAAGAACTTGCGTGAGCTGGTCAATGAGATAGGCGGCGCCGTGGTGCAACTCAGCTCCTCAATCGAAGAGGTCAGCGCCATCAGCGAGCAGTCATCTCAGGGCATGTCACAGCAGCAAAATGAGATCACTATGGTTGCCACCGCGATGCAGCAGATGCAGGCGACCGTCAACGAAGTTGCTATGAATACCGAAGATGCCTCTAGTTCGGCAAACTCGGCAACCGAGCGTGCCGATCAAGGCAATCAAGAGGTTCAACAGAACATTATCGAGATCCAGCAGGTCTCAGAGGTGATTGAGAATGCTGGTGAAATGGTGGCACAGCTAGAGAAAGATTCAGCGAGTATCTCCATGGTGGTCGATGTTATCGGTGGTATTGCCGAACAGACTAACCTGTTGGCCCTGAATGCGGCCATCGAAGCGGCGCGCGCCGGCGAACAGGGACGAGGCTTCGCCGTCGTTGCCGATGAAGTCCGCACCTTGGCCGGAAGAACTCAGGATTCAACCCGTCAGATTGTCGAGATAATCGAGAAGCTGCAAGTTCGCGCCGTCGAGGCTGGAGCCGCGACCAAGCAGAGCTGTGAAATGATCCGTGGCTGCGTAGAACAAACACACTCTACCGGTGAGAAGATCTCCGAGATAGAACAGGCTGTCACACAAATTGCGGCGATGAACATTCAAATTGCCAGTGCCTGCAGCGAGCAAAACTCGGTGACCGAAGATCTCAGTCGTAGCGTAGAAACCATCAATGTCTCCTCATCGGAGGCGGCAACCGGCGCAGGACAGACTGCTCAAGCCTGTATCGAGCTAAGCCAACTATCCTTGGGTCTCAAGAGCATGGTCGATCAATTTAAGACGACTTAATCCCAATCAGTAGAAAGTCCCAACTTACCTAGGCTCTCTGGCACACAGTCAGAGAGCCTTTTTCTTTTTAGCTAATACCACAACTTTTTATTACAATAGCCGCGAGTATTTGCCCTACAGGCGGCTCACAGGCATCCCCTTTGCAACCATTCACGCAGAATACTGAGAGAGCTGATGGCAAAACCCAATAAGAAAGGTCCCTCCCGCACCGTCGACATCTTCTGCACTAAGTGTAAAGCCCAACTGTTTAAATACCGCAAAGGAGGCAAAGGCGCCTTAGTGAAATGCTTTAAGGAGCGCATTGTAGAAGACTATACTAAAGTTCCCTGCACCTGCCCCGGATGCGGTCAGCTATTTGCCCGAGATACTTTAGTCAGGGGCACTCCGGCATTTAAGATGGTAGGCGGCAAGGTTACGTTTAAATAAGCTCAGTGCTTAATTATTTCTCTATCGATAACAGGCTTAATCGTTCGATTAGGAAATCGAGAAAAGCGCGTATATGAGGCTTTGGATATTGAGCAGCTTTATAAATGGCAAAAATTTCACCACTTCCCTCTTCCCAATGGCTAGCAGTCCAATCCGGTAATATGTTAATTAACTCTTTGCTCTCTAAATATGGTTTTACCATCCATTCGGATAACAAGAGTACCCCACAATCTTTAAGTGCTGCGGTGAGTAAAGGAGAGCCACCTTTTGAAATGAAATTGCCTTTAACCGCTACTTTTTGCTTGTTTTTCCCTTGGCTAAAGTGCCAATGATTTCTCTGCCGTTCTTGACTGATCAATAAGCAATTATGTCCATGTAGATCGCCGGGATGTACGATAGTGCGATGCTGGTTTAAATAGTTTGGCGTCGCGGTCAATAAGGTTCGATTTTCCATTAATTTTCGCGCCTTCAAACCGCTATCTTTTGGCACACCGATTCGAATAGCGAGATCGACATTATCGCTATGTAGATCCACCAGTTTATTGTCTAGATCGAGCTCAACTTGAACATCCGGGTACATCTGCAGAAACTCAGGAATTATCGGTGCCAGGCATAAGTTACCAAAACTCTCAAACACTGATATTTTTAATATTCCCTGAGGTACATCTCTCGAACCTCGCATCTCTATCAGTAAACTATCAGCTTGATCCACTAATTGTCCTGATTGGGTGTAAAAATAGCTTCCCTCTTCAGTCAGAATAAGTTGTCGAGTACTCCGCTTAAATAGCGTCGTTTTAAGCTGAGCCTCCAGGCTGTCGATATTACGCGCAATGGAAGATGGTGCCATATGCAAAGCATGACCAGCCTGAGAAAAGCTGCCGGATTCGACAACCTGATGAAATACCTTAATCAGTTCTAACATCTTTGAATTCCTCAGTAGTACTCGAACCACCTTTGCAAATTACGCAAAGCTATTTCAGTTTATACGCGTATTCAATTAATAATTAGAATTATGCACAATTATCTCATCGCAATAAAGCAGTCTTAAACTTCAATAAAGGACGCAAGATGACACAACGTATTGATATCGCCCAAACACAACCCGCCGCATTAACCGCCATGATGTCGGTTGAAAACTACCTGGCAGAAACCACACTATCAATTCATTTAAAAGAACTGATCAAGATACGCGCTTCTATTATCAATCAGTGCGCCTACTGCATTGAGATGCATACAGAAGTCGCCTTAAAAGCAGGAATATCCCAAAATAAACTGTTTGCGATATCGGCCTGGAAAGAATCGCCGTTATTCGATGACAAAGAGCGGGCGGTCTTGGCATTAACAGATGAGATGACATTAATTGCCGACTCAGGGGTCTCCGATGCGAATTATCAGGCATCAGTGGAGAAGTTAGGAGAAGAGCAGCTCGCAGAGGCCATGATGCAAATAATTATGATCAACGCCTGGAATCGTTTTGCCTTGGCAACACAGATGAAACACTGAGTCACGACTAAAGTACGCGACTAAATGAATGAGTGAATAAACATCAGGCCTCTAAAAATAGAGGCCTGATATCAAACTTATAGCATTAGCTCGTAGCTCGTAGCTCGTAGCTCGTAGCTGACAGCTTATAACTTACGTCTGAGCCTACAACTGATAACTAAATGTCACCTTAGCATTACGTTCCTCACCCGGCATACCACCTAAGAACATCGCCTTACTGTAGTAGGTCTCGTTAAACAGGTTATTCACGTTTAGCTGTAACTTCCAACTGTCGGCCTGGTAACTGACTGCAGTGTCCACCACGGTATAACTCGGTACATACCCGGTTGGGATACCGAATGAACTGGAGTTAGTGCTACGCTCATCGACATATTTTGCGCCCAGACTGATATCAAGCGGACTGCTCAGTGAGAACCACTGCGCCCCATAGGTGACCCAGGCACTGGCTGTGACGTAAGGTACCCCTTTCTGGCGGGTGTCATAGCTGCTTCGTGTAGGGTCTTTCTTATCCCGCGCATCCTGATAAACACCGTTTACGTTGATGGCCCATTGATCATTGAGGTGAGCATTCATATCCAGCTCTACACCTGTGGTCTCTTCGCTGCCATCATAGAAAAATTCCTGAACCTGAGGCCCACTAACACCCGCTTCAAAATCCTGATTATTGTACCTCAGGTTAGTGCGTGAGCTCTTGAAGAATACCAGAGAGGTCAACATCTGATCGTCAAACGCTTTAACGCGCATCCCCAGGTCGTCACTCACTGACTCAGAGTCTTTTCTGTCTTTACCATTCCCCGCGACGCTATCTAAGACGCCATAAGCCGTGCGCCCTTTAGAGTGGTTAACGAAGAAGGAAAGATCGTCCGTCGGCATGTAGGTCACACCTAAGTTATAGGTTACGCCGTTGTCACTGGTATCGGCTTCCGGTGTAGGCTCTGCGGCGCTGGCACGATAGCGTTCATCGACACCTAAGTGCTCATAGCTCTGCTTGATCTCGTTAAAGGCTACGCCGATACGAGTGGTAAATCCATAATCGAAATAGCCGACATGCTGCAAGCCGACACCCCATGCATTGACCTTCTTGTTATAGTTGCTGGTCATCAGAGGATCGTGATCCTCAAAACTCCCTTCAGCCCAATTTGGCTTGCGAATATCATAAATATAAGGCAGCGCTCCCTGATAGATCACCTCACCGGCCTTATTCTTAATAACCTTGTCGGCATCATAGATAGAGTACTGCTTGAAGCGAATATTTCTGTCTTCGAAGTTAGCATTCACTAACAGCTCGTTATCGATACCCGCAAACTCGAAATCATACCTGAGATCGGCAAAATACTGCCATGATGTCTCATCGGCGGACACCTGACGGTATTCCTGACGACGCGCGGCAAACGGATAGAGGACATCATCTTCGACCAGAGGTGCGCGAGGATCGGCATTAATAGTGCCGCGACGGTTCCAGTAGACATAGTTATAGGCGCCCGTCTGGCGAGAGAAGCCTGAAGTGTAATCACGGTACTGCAGCTGCTGATTCAGGAACAGATTGTCGTTGAAGAAGATGTTATGAGTCAGCTTAAACCTTAACTCTTCGCCTTCGTTATCTTTCGCCATAGGTGAGATCAGGCCCGCATGACCAAACTCATAAGGCGTCATGCCATCACTGCTGGCTAATGAATCGGCCAACTGCTGACGCTGCTCATCAGTCAGCTGGATCCCTTTACCCTCAGGGTCATTAATCAAGTCTTCCCAGCTTGCCTCACCAGCGGTTTTACCGCCGACAGAGTCGGCATTATAGATACGGATTGGATGACCGATAGAGTCGACGGCAATTGAATCTTTGATGTAGGAGGCCGATAGCATCAGGTCCTGAGAATCGTCAAACACATATTTAAGTGAACTGTACACTTCATCCCTGTCGGTGCCGATTTCACGATAACCGTCGCTGCGTGCCGTTTTAGCCACGACCCGATAAGCCAGCTTATCGCTTAAACCACCTGTGCTGTCCAGGCTTAACGAATAGGTGTCCCACTGACCGACCTCAACACCAAATTCGTTTTTAGACTCAAACTGCGGCTTCTTCTCAATCAGGTTGATCACGCCACCGGCGCTGCCCATGCCATAAAGCCCGGTTGCAGGTCCCTTTAGCACCTCGACCGACTCGACATTGGTCAGTGACCGCGTTGGGTTAAAGGTGTTACCCAAACCCGCACCGCCATACATGCCATCATAGGTATAATTTGCGCCCAAGCCACGGATAACCAGATTATCTCCGATACCATAGTTATTACCCGCCTGAGTCACGCCACTGATGTTACGCACTAAATCCTGCAGGCTGTTGACGCCCTGAGCGTTTATCAGCTCTTCATCGACGATAACGACCGCCGCTGGCGTTTCCATCAAAGACATATCTGACTTTGTGGCTAGCCCTGAATTCATAACTACCTGATTTTGTCTTCCATAGACAGTGATACGTTCTACGTCCGTGTTTTCCAGCCCTTCTGCCTGCGCCGCATGAAGCGTCATAGGTAAAAATGTTGAAGCACAGGCAACTGCAAGTAGTGAAAAACGAAATTGATTCATCTGTTATCATCCCCCTCAAATAATTGAGCGAATGATAACGATTTGCATTTAGATTACAACACCTGTTTCAGGCTATGATACAAACGTGTGCGTCGTATGCCGGTTTTAGCGGGATCCAGCGGTAACTTTTACAATGTAAAGACAAATTGACTGTTCAAGTGTTAATCAACTGACTTAATCGGCTATAACGAGGCTAGCTTTATACGGTTATTTTATAAGCTAAAGATAGATAACTTCCGGTGATTGTCGGCAGTAACCGATTAAGTGTTCGGTTAACCTATCGTAGAGATCTTCCTTTACATAGGGCAGCTCTTCAATATAAACCCGGCTATCTAACTCGGTAGGCAGAAGAAAATTACTGAGTCTGTGTAGATCCTCTGCCGCCGATAGCTTGTCCTCTTCATTCATTGTCGCGGCAATCACCGAACCACTGGAAGTAAAGACCTCTCTCAGGAAGTCGACCAATCTGTCGAACTCCTTATCCCAATTGAGATTACCATTATTCTGCGCTTCCCAGGCCAGCAATTCGATAGCACGGATCACCTCTCCCTGAAGGGTGTCGGCGCGTCCCGATGAGGGCACCAGGTTTTCCCATATCCACAGTGCAATATCCTGGCTACAACCAGTAAGTTGAACCCGCCCATGAGTTGCCCCACACTCCGGAGAGCGCAAGTCTATTGATTGAATGTCTTGCGAATGAGAGTCTTGGATTTGAGTGTCTTGGATTTGAGTGTCTTGGATTTGAGTAATAGACATAAAATAGCGGCTTAGTTGTTCTATCGGCATTAAACAGATGAGCCTGGCATTGTAATACCAAGCTCATAACGAATAAAGCGGAAACCCCGAATAAGCTCGATTTAGAAAAAACGACGCTTGAGCGAGACACATCCAAGAATGAATAAGCCAAGCAGGGAGAGTGATCCGCCACCATGTCCCTCACTGCTGCTATCACCGATATAGACTTCATCTCGGTCACTGCTCTCCAGCGGCAAAGCATAGAGATTATCTGTGTCATCCGAGCTGATAGTCGCAACAATATCATCGAACCCCACCTCGTAAAGGTCGATCAGCACATCGTAATAGTCTGCCGGGTAGCCGGTATGCAGCGTGGTTAACACCTCGAAGTCATCGTCGCTGGAGTCACCGATAATAGTGAATATATCGGTGGAATAGTAGTGTACCCAAGGGCCTCCATCCCGACTCAAATAGAGTTCTGCATAGACATCGGCGCGTTCATAACTACCAAACCCGATTAGATCGGCATCGAAGGTCACGCTGAACGTTTGGTAGTAACCGTCAAGATCATTGTCTGTAAACAGTCGACTGCTGGCCTCATAGATAGAAAACTCATGGAAAATAGGGTTAGCGAATTGAGCGGCTTCCCCAGCCATTTTTTGTTTGGCATACTTTGAAGACGTTTGACCATTTTTATGGGCTAATATCACCTCTTCTCTGGTTCTCACCCCACCAGCTTTAACATCTTCACCGCTTATCAGCAGTTGCTGTTTTTTCTGAGTGAGCATTTGCAACAGCTCATTATCCGTTTGGGCACTGTCATTAGTGCCATCAAGGTTCAGACCTTCAGCTTGTGTCGATGGTTCAGCAAACTTCCGTCCCACGGAGAAAGTTTGCTGACTCAAACCTGTGCCTTCGAGCACATCAGCTTTATTCAATGTATCTGCACTGGCGGTGGTCGATGCAAAAAAATTCAGCGCCAGAGCACTCAACATTGTGGCAATGAACATACTGCTTTGCTTCATTTGGCTCATATTCGAGTTAGTATTCATATTGAAAGCCTCATCAATTTATTTCGATTCTTGAGGCCATTAGAGACGGGTTAAGGTGAACACAAGCTGAACGTCAAAAATTGAACAATTAACCAAACTCCCCCCTTCTGCGTTAAAGCCCCCCCTTCAAACACCACCAGGCAAATTCAGCTAACGTTCATCTGGGATCGGTTATTGATATATACAGCTAGAAGCCAAAGGAAAGAGAGAACAGGCATTCAGGATAAGGCCATTGATAGTTTCTTAATATGACGGGATCTTTTACACTAGCCTATAACAGCTATCCTGGCACAGAGCGGGGCATTTAATGAAATTTGGTTCCATGTTGGTACTCACAACTTGCATTCTTATTCCGTTTTTCGGACAGGCATCGAGTGCCCAACTACCCGGGGTTGGCGCCAGTTCGATGAGCATCGCCGCTCAGACATCGAAAAAAGCCCCCCAACAGCTCAAGGTCAGAAATCGTGAACAGGCAATTCAGTTAGTTAAACGTCAATATCAGGGAAAAGTGCTCAAGGCACAATCGAGCCGAGTCAATGGTCATCCGGGTTACAGAGTTAAGTTGATATCGAACGAGGGAGTGGTGTTTTATGTCTCCGTCGATGCCCAAACCGGCAGCATTCGTAGAAATTAGCTTCCCCTTGAGAAGAAAGCACTTTATGACTAAGGATTAAAAACCATGAGAGTACTTCTGGTAGAAGATGATATTGAGTTGCAAACCAATTTAAAACAGCACTTAGTCGATGCAAATTACAATATAGATGTGGCCGATGATGGTGAAATTGGCCTGTTTCAGGGCACCGAATACCGTTACGATGCAGCCATTATTGATGTTGGTTTACCCAAGCTCGATGGCATCGCATTAATCAAAACTCTGAGGGAGCAGGAGATAGATTTCCCGATTTTGATCTTAACGGCCCGTGACAGCTGGCAAGATAAGGTTGAAGGACTCGACGCCGGCGCCGATGATTACCTCACTAAACCCTTTCATCCCGAGGAGTTAGTTGCCAGACTCAAGGCACTTATCCGCCGCTCGGCAGGTAAAGCCAGCCCTGTGGTTACGAACGGCCCCTTCAGCATCAATACCAGCAGCTTAGAGGTCAAGAAAGGCGATGTGATGATCACTCTAAGCGGAACAGAATATAAGCTATTTGAATATTTTATGCTGCACCCGGGCCAAGTCATCTCTAAAACCGTACTCACGGAGCATATATACGATCAAGACTTCGACCTGGACTCTAACGTTATCGAAGTCTTTATCAGAAGACTGAGAAAAAAGCTGGATGTGGATAACGCATTTGGCCTCATCGAAACCTTGCGGGGACAAGGATATCGATTAACTAAGATGCAAAAAACTCAAACAAACGATGAGTAATTCACCCTCAGGGACTCAACCGGTGACAGGAGCTAAATCCAATATGAGCCTGTTAAACTCACTCAAGGCCAGATTGATTGTCAGTGCCCTGTTACTGATATTGGTCCTGCTGCCCCTGATTGGTTTCACCCTTAACGACGCCTTCAGACAACAAGTGAAAAGCGCCGCTAAAAATGAGCTCAGCGCTTACCTCTACTCCGTTTTAGCGGTCACAGAAGTCGACAATAACCGTTTACTCATGCCTGAACTCTTGGTTGAAAATCAATTTAATGTCATTCAATCCGGCTTATATGCTCTGATATCGACACAGGGGAAACCGCCGGGAATATCGGCTAAACATCTGCTGTGGCAATCAAACTCCTTTCTTGCGTCTCAAACACCTCAAAACTTACCACACCCGGCAACGGGTCAGAGTGAGTTCGGCGAAATACTGCTGGAGGGTAAGCCCCATCTTATCTATAGCTTCAGCGCGAGTTTCGAACAAAGACAAAATCAGCAATTCCCCATCACTATTCATATAATAAAAGATCAGGCCAACTTTCAGCTGCAGATAGATAAGTTTACCCGACAGCTCTGGACCTGGTTGCTGATCTTAATGGTACTCTTGGCTGGCGTGCAGCTTGCTTGGCTGCTCTGGACCTTAAAGCCCCTGGCGAAGTTTAAGCAGGAGCTCAGTGATGTCGAACAGGGCCGTGCCATGCAGCTCAAGGCAGACTATCCTACAGAGTTGCAAGCTGTCGCGCGCCAGCTCAATACCTTACTCAATACCGAGCAGAGCCAACGCAAAAGATATCGAAATGCCCTGTCCGATCTGGCCCACAGTCTGAAAACCCCTTTAGCCGTAATTCAGAGTCAGAAAGATCTCAGCCAGAGTTCTTTTGAGCAGATAACCGTGATCAATAAAATCATCGGTCATCAACTCAAACGCGCTCAAAGTGCGGCGGGTTCTTCGTGGCATTTAGGCATCAAGGTCAGTTCCGTCAGTGAAAAGCTTGTCAGAACCCTGAGGAAAATATACCGGCCCCCCGAAATCGATATCACCGAATCTGTCGATAGTGAGGCCATCTTTAAGGGCGATGAGTCAGATCTGACAGAGATACTGGGTAACCTGCTCGATAATGCCTGCAAGGCAGCGAAATCAAAGGTGTTATTGAGTGTCAGCTCGAATGACTCTCAGTTGAACATAGCGATAGAGGATGACGGCCAAGGGGTTAGCCCCGAGCAACAGAGCCAGATATTTGAGAGAGGCATCCGCGCCGACTCTTACATGCAGGGGCATGGCATTGGCTTGGCCATCGTGCGCGATCTTATCGACAGCTACAACGGCACGCTTTCAGTGACCACTTCAGAAAATCTCGGCGGCGCTAAATTTGAGATAAGCTTCAGCCAAGGGAAAAGCTAACTTCATTTAGCGTAAGACTGGCTTTAGCCGGGAATCTTGTTAGAGAAAGCTTCGCGGCTAAAGCCGCTCCTACAGGGGAAATCTTTAGCCGGGAATTGGTCATAGAAAGCCCCCCTACAAATAGAATTCTACCTTTCAGCTTGTGTTCATCTTCGACTCTTTATTATGGCTTTAAAGTCAAATATAAGAGTTTGGAGGCAACATGAAAACATTCATCCAATGGTGTTACCTATCCTTATTGATAGTTTTCACTCCGGTAGCGCTGATGCAAGATGTCAGTGCCCGAGAAATAACCAATGACAACGCACAGTCGATATTCAGCGAAGCTGAACTCGAGCAGATGCTTGCCCCTATCGCCCTGTATCCGGACAGTCTGCTCACTCACATACTCATTGCGGCAACCTATCCTCTGGAAGTAGTGGAAGCCAGTCGGTTGCAGAGTAAAAATACACTTCTGCCAGCCGAGCAATTAATGGAGAAGGCAGCAGGCAAAGAGTGGGATCCCAGTGTCGTCGCCCTGCTCGCCTTTCCCAACGTGCTTGAGAAACTCAGTAACGACTTAACCTGGACTCAAAATCTGGGTGATGCATTTCTTCAGGATGAGGCCCGATTACTAGCCAGTATTCAATCATTGAGACAGCAAGCCGATGAGGCCGATAGTTTGTCCCAGATGGACAATGTATCGGTGACACGGGTTAATAATCAGATTGTCATTGAGCCCGCACAACCAGAAGTGATCTACGTGCCCTACTACGATCCTAGAGTCGTCTATGGTCACTGGCGCTGGTACCGTTACCCTCCGGTATATTGGGCACCATACCCTTACTATGTGCGCCGCCCCTACGGTCATTTCTACTGGAACACAGGCATACATATCACCTTTAACTACCATTTCAGTGCATTCCATTGGAACAAGCATCATGTTGTGGTGACGCACCATCATAATTCACACCACTATCGTCACAGAGGCAGAATCGTCACCAGCCACGGAGCTCAGCGCTGGCAGCATAAGCCACAACATAGACGGGGTGTCGCGTATCGCAGTAACCATGTGAAGCAAAGATATAATAGCCACCGTCCAAGCATGGCGCATACCAAGCAGGTGAGAAAAGCCGAGCGTCATCAGTTAAATCACGCAAACGTAAGCAACAGCCGACTCCATAAGGGTAAAGCCAACAGCCGCGAGCTAAATAGAAGCCATAAGCTAAACCATCAAATAGGTAAGAGTCGTGAACAGCAATTTACCAGTAAATTGCACCAGACTCCCAGCCACAAACAGATGAAGAGCCATAAGCGGGCAAATAGCCATAAGCCAGTGAAGAGCCATCAGCCCCAACGCTCTACACAGCCAATGCAGAACCATCAGCGAGCGAATAGCCATAAGCCAGTGAAGAGTCATCAACCAGTGAAAAGCCATCAGCCCCAACGCTCTATACAACCAAAGCAGAGTCATCAACCTGTAAAAAGTCATAACTCCAGCAGACCGAGTCACTCCTCTGCTAATAGAAGCCATAAGAACGGGGGGCATCAACAAAGCGGAGCCCGGACCAAGATACGCGATTAATGAATCTGCTCGGGTGCTAAACACCATGGCCCCCACGTAACAAACCCAATGTAATTAACCAAGAAATACCGCTACTTAGCGGTATTTTCTTTGGTTTTCGCTTCATAACTTCATCTATCGCTTAAGTTCGGAGCAGATCCAGATTTAAGCCGGGAGTTGAGGTCAGAGTACTGCTCAAGATAATGTTGCAACAAGGCCTCCCCCTGAGTTTTTCGGATCTCCGACAGGGTAAGCCAGAACTGAAGTGAGAACTCAGGGTGCGCCTTATACCATTGATGAGAGACGGGCATAAACCAATGTACACGCATAAAGGGAGGGGCTATCGATACCAGCTTATCGGAGAGTTGCAGATCCATAACCACTCGGCGGCCAATAGTCTCCTCTACCACATAACCATCTAACCGCCCCAAGGCCAATAAGGCGAAGCCATCGGTAAGGGAGAGGTTTTGATTGTACAGCACTCCTAGTTCACTCAATTTTTTATAGGCAATGTAACCTAACGGTGCCGCGATACCGTGGCGAACACCCGAGAAATGACTGCCGTCCCAGTTGAGCTCAGAACCTGATTTAGTATAGATAAGGTAATCGACAAACCAGATCGCCATCTCATTATCTGCCACTTCCCCAGCTTTAGGGAATACGCCCCAAGAGTCACGCTCTGAAGACCAGATAGCGGCAATGATCCCATCGACTTTGCCTTGACCCAGCTGCTGAATGCAACGCTTCCAAGGCATAAAGGAGAAGTTTAACTCTATACCACGCTGCTCCGCCGCAAGAATTAACAGATCCGGTAGGACACCATGTTCACCGAGTAGCACCATGCCATCCTCGGGTACACCCTGGATAAAAGGCATATTATCTTGCATCTCAAAACAGATTCGAAATGGCCTGTCTGGTGTCTCTGCAGCCATAGATGTTCCAATAACTCCCCCTGAAATTCCCGCCATAGTCAGCACTAACCCTAAAAGGCAAAGACTACGGCCTAACCAACGAATGACAAGGCTATACCAGAAATGAGTACTCGGTGAATAAATGCAATGACTCAAGATGCTCTCCATCGGTTTATCTTGCTATACACCTAAAGATCTTTTAGTTGATGAATTCCCCTTTGTCCATCCAAGCAAGTCATTGCCCATCGAAACCGGAAGACAGCAAGGAACCAGACGAACTCAAAGACAAGCCTGAATTAGTCACAGATATGTTAAACAGATAGTAGACAGACGCAAACAGGAAACACGACGAGGAGTTTTAGGTTAAACGTCCTAACAGCTCACGGATCTGATACCTGAAAAGTGACTTATTTAAAGAGAAACTTAACATGCTAGTGTTGTGGGCCCTCAATAGTTCGAGAGCCGGTACAAATATTAAATTGTATCTTAAACGATAAGCGAATCTATGAAGCTAAGGGCTAACTATCCACTTATATATCCGCTACAGACTGTGTCTCAGTCTGTTTACGCTTGTCTAAGCGCAACCCAATAATACTTCCTGCTTAATATTACTTCCTACTCAATATAGCCGGAGGAACCAAGATATTCCAAATGGTCATATCAAACACTGGACACGGGACTCAGTTATCCCGACAATTCGCCCATCATTTAACTTCTGTGTTGTTATCAGTTGAACCATGGCCACTGAGCCACTGTCACTTCTCTGTTATCTACGTCATTTAATTTAAAATTGTTGTATTAATGAATAAAAAACAAGCCTTCTCTGCCGTCTCAATCCTTATTGCCACCATAGTCTTGGGTGGCACATTGCTTGAGGACTCATCTCTTTTTTTACGTTTACTGCTCGGTTTGAGTCTTGGGTTCGCCTTAGCCAAAGGCTCAATTGGTTTTGCCGGCAGTGTTAACCGTGCCTACAGGCGCGGCTCGACTCAACTCCTGCAAACCTTGATGCTGATGTTTGTGGTGACCGCCATAATCAATGCCGGAATCTTACTCAACTCTGATATCAATAATTATGATCTCTGGGTTAATCCAATCAACTTAGGCTTACTCGTCGGTGGCGTGATGTTTGGCGCAGGCATGAGTCTGTCGAGCTGCTGTGCGACAGGCGTCATGGTGGAGTTGGTGAGTGATGTTCCCCGAGCATTAACCACACTGTTGTTTTTCGGTGCAGGTGTTTTTATCGGCTTTCCGCTTCAGGCGACCCAGAGCTGGATCACCACGACGGCATTGTCTTCAGCCAGTTTCATGGGTAAAGGCGTCTACCTTCCGGATCTATTTAGCCAAGGCCCGTTAAACGGATACTTCATGGCTGTGTTGATGACGATAACACTCGCCGGCATCGTGGTTTTTTATGCCAAGAAGTATGAAAACTACCGTCGCACCAATGGCTCATTCTTAGGTGTCGATGGAGAGATCGCGCGTCAAAACATGACACCGAGAGAGACTAAGCAAGGCTTCACCCTATTGAGTGTCGACAGCTATCGACAGTGGCTGGGGAGCCTGTGGGATATGAAGAGCACGGCAATCGTTATCGCCCTGATCTTCGGTGTGATGATGATGTCCACAGGCGCAGGATGGGGCGCGTCGACTCCATTCGGGATCTGGTTCGCTAAAGGCCTAATGGCCTTAGGCGTCAGCATAGATGATATAACCAACTTTACTCATCGCCCTGCGGCCATGTTTACCACCCCATTTTTTAGTCATGGTATTTCGGTGCAGAACTTTGCGATCATGCTGGGCACCTTAATTGCGGTACTCTTCATGGGAAGGTTTTCCTTCTCATTTAAGCTTAACCACTCAGTTAAGCAGTTCGCGCTCTTCGCCTTAGGCGGCCTGCTGATGGGCTTAGGCACTCGTTTCGCCAATGGTTGTAATGTGGGCGCCCTGTTTACCCCTATCGCTAATTTTTCATTGTCTGGCTGGGTCTATCTGATATTTTTGCTAATCGGTGGTGTGTTCGGCAATCGATTTCAGCAAGCTGTTGTAAAATAGTCAGAATAAAACAATGGAACACGCTAAGACAGAGTAGAGTAATTGCACACTTCACTCTGTCTTTTACCAACCGGGATTAACCTTCAAGTTCAGCCGCACCGCCCCCATCAACACTCCCGCTTACAAAATACCTAAACTCAGAGCAGACCAGATATCTATCACTCTTAACGGTGCATATGTTATAAATAGGTTAAATGCATTCATCATCAAGGATAGAGGGGGAGCTAGATTTGATTATTGCTGAAACGGACAGGCTGGTTTTACGGCACTTCAACGACCAGGATACTCATGCCATATACCTGCTTAACAGCATTCCGGAGATATTGACCTATATTCCAGGCGAGCCTATGTCATCAATATCTCAGGCCGAGCAGATATTGAATGAAGTCATACTACCAAGCTATGAAGAGTTAGGTTATTGCCGCTGGGCTGTCGAGCATAAAGCCGATAAACGCGTCATAGGGTTTTGCGGACCCAAATTTGTTACCGAATTTAACGAAGTCGAATTGGGGTATCGCTATCTGCCTGAATATTGGGGCAAGGGGATCGGCTTCGAAGCCGGAAGTAAGGCGCTGGAAGCGTTCCCGCAATTTGGTATCGATGAGGCCATAGCCTTAATCTTGTTAGGTAATAAAGGCTCTGAAGCATTAGCCAGAAAAGTGGGCATGATTGAACGTGGAAGAGATAGCTATATGGGACATAAGGTCACGGTATTTCATAAGCAGTTAACGACTTAAGACAGGTTAAGACTAAAGCCACTGCTGCATTTTCGAATAAACAAACCTTTAGCATATAAAACGGGAGCCCTTTGGCTCCCGCTTACTTTTTTTCGAGTCAAACCTAGACCTTAAATTGGGTCAACTGATTAGACAGCGTCTCGCTGATGCGATTTAACGACTCGCAGGTTTCTACCGTATTCGACACCTGAAGCGATGTAAGGTTAGACAACTCGTTAATCTGAATCACTCGCTGATTCAACTCGTCGGTTACCCCGGTTTGCTCTGTAGCCGCATGGGCTATTTGCGTATTCATCTCTGTCACGGTATGCATGGAGCCGGTTATCGCATCCAGCGCCTCACTCGCAGATTGCGCACCTTGCAGGGTGTCAGAACTCACCGTCTTGCTCGACTCCATTGCCGTCACGGCTTGTTTGGTCAGAGTTTGGATCTCATCGATGATCTCCCGAATATCCTTGGTACTACTTTCCGCCTTTGCAGCAAGGGCTCTGACTTCATCGGCCACGACTGCAAAACCTCTCCCCTGCTCACCAGCCCTCGCGGCCTCGATGGCAGCGTTCAGTGCCAACAAGTTTGTCTGCTCCGATACCGACTGAATAACATTAACTACGGAGTAGATAGAGGAAGACTTTTGATCCAATGAATCGATGACATCCACAGCACTCTGTACTTCATCGGCAAGGCTGGCAACCGAACTCAACGCACTGTTAACGACCAACTTACCCGAATCGGCATGCCCATTGACCTCAACCGCCGCCGTTTCGGCACCTATGGCATTCTGGGCAACTTCCTGGGAGGTGACACTCATCTCATTGATTGCGGTGGCTATCTGTTCAACTTCCTGCTGCTGTTTATGCATAGCTTCGTTGCCATCAGTCATGGCCTGCAGGGTTTGATTCGAGGCCTGACGTAACTCCTCCATTGAGTGGGTGACATCGGTAAGCAGAACCTGAATTTTTTCAACGAAACGATTGAAGGCGCCGGCAATCAATGCCATCTCATCGTCCCCCTCCGCCTCAAGCCGCTGAGTAAGGTCGCCATCACCATCGGCAATATCCTGCATAAGGTGCACAGTCTTATTGATAGGGTGAATAACGGCCCGCACGATAAGGAACGCGGCAGCCATAGACAGCAAGGCCAAAATCACTAACGCAGACACAAACAGTTTTTGTTGCCATTGCACTTCGCCGGAAGCTTCAGTCGCCAACTCTTTAATTTCGGCGCTGGTATCCATGGTCGATTGACTCACCTCAACCTGCTGACGCAAGAAAGCGTCTAACTCGGAGACCTTAGCAGCCTGCTGTGAAATTTGAACGCTGAAGTTGTCCATATTCTTAGACGAATCGACAATATTAATTAATGCCTCACGCCTGAGTCGCTCACTGATATCACCTATCTCATCGCTGACCTCTTCCAGAATAGACAGCGCATCTTCGTCGGTCACATCTTCCGATAGCTCTTCGATTGTGCCCATCAACTCGGTCAGTGTCTCGTTGATATCATCAACCTTCTTACTGATAAGTTTTGTTCTCTGGTTTGCACGCTTGATACCATCGACAATCGACATCATGTCGGCATTGACGACGCCGAGTTGCTGGCTTCCGCTGGCCGAGCCTTGCGTGGCCTTCTCGGCACTCTTTGCACTACTCGATGATGCATCGACAACCTGCTCAAAACGTTGAATCAGGCCATTGAAAGAGACCATAGCGCCAATGCTAATCCCGATAAGCAAAACACACAGTAGAGCGCCACTTGCATATAACTTTGTTTTTATTAGCATAAAGTTATCCCCGCTAAGTTAAGTTCTACTATTTCGCCGCCTCTTTCTCGTATAGCTTAACTGCGGCATTCATCTGCTTGAGTAACGGGAGATTAGACTGGGCAACGGCGTCAACTTGAGCCGGAGATATTGCAGTCGTTTTATAATCGGCGCCCTGTTCAACCAAAGGCTTAAACTTAACCCATAAGCCATCAACCACATCCAGTTGCTCTCGGATGTGTTGGGGTTTTGTACCGGGTAAACCTAACACCTCGTCGCCATCTTTTAACCCTTTAAGGGTACGGTCGAACAGGGAGTAGGTTTCGAGCAAATTCAATTTATTCTGCTCAACGTCATGGCCCAGGGCTATGAGAAAAAATTCTTTACTCATCTTCTGAGTCAGCATTCTCTGCTTACCCGAAAGGTTAAGGGTGGCAGCAAGACCCGGTGCCGCTTTCAGCCCACTCTTCTTCGCCTCTTTTTCATATAATCCCACCGCCTTATTCATCTGTTTCAGCAAGGGAAGATTCTGGCTGGCAATCACTGCTAACTGCTCATCAGACACGGCCTTAGAGGTAATAATTGATTGAATGACGGGATAGAACTCGGCCCAGATGCCGGCAACCTTATCGAGTTGGCGAACGATACGTTTACTCTCGGTAGCAGGCAGTCCCAGAGATGCGTCTCCCTCTTTCAAACCTTTAAGGGTTTTATCAAACAGTGATGAGGTGGCCGATAAGTTTGATAGGTTTTTTTCGGCGTCGACACTCAGCCCTATCAGAGTCACCTCTTTGGACATCTTCTGGGACAACATACGTTGCTTACCGGAGAGGTTCAAGATCACACCATATTCAGCCGAGGTGGGTTCAGCGTAAGCTGAAAAGCTAAAGCCAAACATCAAGCCACATAAAACGCACATGCTGATAAACAGGTTATAAAGTTTCATTTTCGAGATCCTTTCAATTAAAGCCTACACGTTCAGCTAAATAACCCGAGTTCAGGTTAAATAAAACTATAGTTCAATAATATGCCAATAGCTCTCGCTATTCCTACAAAGTTAAGCTGTTTAACCAACTACTTATGATATAAGCTCATGGTTAAACTCGTTCAGTTTACTTTACAGATTTTTAAAGTTATAAAACCAAAAATTTATTCGAACAGCAACTCTACTAGCATAGTAAATTATCACCTCAAATAGAATTGAGAGCCATTAGACCCTTGGCTATTTCTAACCAACCACTTCCACCAAGCCGTCAAGATCGATGCGAGCGGATTTCCCCCAAAAGTATTGCCCGAACACACATAATGAATGTCAGGCACATCAATTCCCCGTTCAAAAAACTCTCATTCCATCGACCCAGGTTTGGTTGACCTTGGTCTGCCATAAACGCTCAGGTTCAACGTTAAAGATATCGCTATCGATTAAGATGAAGTCGGCCTTCATTCCGGGTTTGAGTTGACCAATCAGATTCTCCTGATGGGCAGCGAACGCGGCATCACGGGTAAAACTCTTCAAAGCTTCGATAAGCGTCATCCTCTCCTGACTATACCAGCCACCCTCGGGCAGATTCTTATGATCCTGACGAGTTATTGATGCGTGCAGACCAAAGAAGGGGTTAGCCGATTCAATCGGGAAATCTGAACCTGCGGCAATGATAGCGTCAGACTCAAGCAGCTTCCGCCAGGCATAAGCTCCCTTGATACGCTTATTACCGAGTCGGTCTTCGGCCATATTTTTATCACTGGTGGCATGTGTCGCCTGCATCGAGGCGATGACATTGAGCTTGGCAAACCTGGGAATATCTTCGAGCCTTAGCACCTGAGCATGCTCAACTCTGTGTCTTAACTCCCGGGTTCCGGTCTGTTTAATCAAGGCTTCATAGTTATCCAGCACCAGTTTATTGGCATTATCGCCAATGGCATGGGTATTAACCTGAAAGCCCGCCTCCATGGCCATCTTCATGGTCTCCATCAGCTTCTTGTCTGAATAGAGGAGTAACCCCCTGTGACCGGGGAGATCACTGTAATCTTCGATGAGTGCTGCACCGCGGCTTCCCAGGGCTCCATCGGAGGATATTTTAACGCTTCTGATCGCGAGCTTATCTGAGCTATCCAGGTAGGGCCCCTTCTCCATCAGAGTCTTAAACTGCTCATCTGCCGCAGAGACCATGGTATAGACGCGTATAGGCATCAGCTCAGACTTAGCCAACGACTTATATACCTCCAGAGTCATACTTCCCACGCCGGCATCATGAACACTGGTGAGCCCAAGCTTTGCCAGTGCATTCATAGAGGTAAGCAGCACACTCTCCTGCTCAGAGCGCGTCAGAGAGGGAATGTTTTCAGTGATCAGATCCATGGCATTATCGATAAATACCCCGGTAGGTAAGCCGTTGGCATCACGAACGATCTCCCCTCCTTTGGGTGACTGAGTTTCGACGCCTATATTGGCCAGCTTCATGGCAGCGCTGTTCGCCCAGCCGGCATGACCATCGATGCGCCTGAGCCAGACCGGCGTATCAGGAAAGAGTTTGTCCAGGCTCAAAGCCGTTGGAAATGACTTTTCCGGCCAAAGAACCTGATTCCATCCTCGTCCCTGGATCCAACTCAGCTCAGGGTTTTCAGCGCGAAATAAGCGCACCCGCTCCACCGCGTCTTGCTCAGACTCGGCCCCTCGAAGTTGTACCCGCATCAGACTGAGACCGTATCCCAAGACATGCCCATGAGCATCGATGAGTCCCGGCAGCATGGTTTGCCCCTGACCATCGATATGTTTCAAATCCGCATCATCCGGTAATGACTCACCTTGAAAGAAAAGTCTATCGACCCTGTCCCCTTTAAAGGTCATGGCCTTGAACTGGGTTAACTTCCCATCATTGATGCTATAGCCTTTGATATTGGTGATTAAGCTCGTTTCACCCAAGGTGCTGAAACTAAGAAGAATACTGCTGGCGAGAAGTGATTTTATTATTTTTTTCATCATTTTATGAACTGCTCCCGTTTATATCTGTTTGATATTATCACGGGGTAATAATTGCGCAAATTTTCAAGAAAATTACTCAGAAAAAAGATAATGGAACTGAAACAAAAAAATGCCGGTCAATATGATTGACCGGCATAGGGTTGGAGGGGGGAGATTGTTGAAGGTGTTATCTACATATGGATCTTATTACACTGTGATGGTCTGACTTCGAACTGTTTTAATTATTTTTACACTCGTTAGCTTTAGTATATCCCTGCAAGAGCAACAATAATCGAATCTGACAGACGAGGGTATAGTGCATATCGAACCAGACAAGCATTACGTGAGGGTAATTAGGGCTATATTTGGCGGATTCAGCTTCACGGTAATAAACGGGCAGGCTGAAAATGGAAGGACAATGGGCTCGCAATCGGAAAAAAAGCCAAAAAAATGCCAGTCACTGATAAGTGACTGGCATTACCCTGGACTGATACCTCAAAGGACTTACCTCAAAGGACTTACCTTAAAGGACAGGCTTCAGAGGGTTTGCCTCAGGAAATTGCAGGAAAACTAATTCAAATACTTATACTTATACTAATACTTATGAATTTGTCCTATCTTCGCCGCGCGCGCATCATAGTCATCCGCATGACAACCTGAACAGCTGTCGTAGGCACGAAGCCAAGGTTTCATGTACAGCCCGTCTGCAGAGAAGTGTCTCGGGTCTTCTTTTGCCCCCTCGAGATCGATCTTGAGCAGGTGAGATTCACTAGGCATGTGGCAATCGGTGCACGTGGCGATGAACTCGTGAGCGGCTGAAGCGATTTCGCTACCAGGGACGTCGGCAAACTCCTTGGTATGACAGTCAGTACACTCTCTTACCATCGCGTCACCATGGCCAGGTTTATCTTGATAGTTTTCAGAGCGATGAGGGTTATGACAAGTTGAGCAGGTGAAGTCCTTCTTCTTACCCATGGCCACGCCAGTATCCGGATCGGCACCTATCAAGGTTGTCGCAGCATGACGGCCGCCACGGCCATCCCTGCGCCCTTCGGGGCCAAAGCCGGAGGTCCGCTTCAAGCGTGCATTCAGAGTTACGCCACCAAATTTCTGCTCAAAGGGAGACTGATAGTCCGGGTAACGTCTGACGGCATCATCTGTGGTATGACACTCCTGACAGGTTGCCGCCTTACCATATCCCATATCATCTGCAGTGTAATCGCCAGTAACACGTGCTTCTGCTAATTTAACAATGTTATGTTTTGTCGGGCCCTTAATGTGTTCACTACCTGCGCCATGACAACTTTCACACTGAACCCCGGTCATAGCAAAGGTGCCGCCCATTCCCGGCATATCATCCTGCCTATTCAGGTTTCGATTATCACCGGCACCTTCGGTGTAATCCTGCCAACCTGTGGTATGACACCTACCACAGTAGTCATAGCCATGTGAATCCGGTGCATCATTCGGGTTCCAGGGCCAGGTCATGTGGGCATTCGCTTCAGTCCCCTCTGGAACAGGGAATGTACCAACCGCATTCCCGGTCATGATGTAGCCATTCTGGTCGATGAACATGGTACTGCTCTTGTAACCACCGATAACGTAACTGATATCAGCCCAGCTGGAAGGGTTACCCAGCGTGTTATTTACATCGAAAAATTCCAGGATCCCATTAGGAATGGAGGAAAACGGGTAGATAGGTTTCTCTCCATTAACCTTTGTCAGCTTGAAGTTATGACCCGTCTCATAATAGGTTTTCTTATCTGTATGACAGACGACACAGGTATCTGTACCAACATAGGCCAGGGCCACTTCATCTGATAGCACCACGACAGTGACAGTCGACTCAGCCTCGCCGCCATTACCATCAGAGATGGTGTAATTGAGAATTGTGGCACCGACTTCATCTGACACGAACAAGATTTTATTATCTTGAATCAATGCCGTTCCTGCGCCAGATGTCACGGTCACGGTTTCGATAGTCAACGGGTCACCATCTGGATCGGTATCGTTGGCCAAGGCGTCGATCAGGATACTGCTACCGATAGTGGTTTCAGCAGTGCTTGGATTCGCAATCGGCGGATTATTATCTTCTGGTGGTGGAGGAGCTGGATCATCGTTATCGCTACCACAAGCCACCAACAAAGAGATCATACCCGCGAGTATTAACTTCTTATATGGAATGTGTATCTCATTTATATTCATCATGACATGCCCTTAATATATTTATTGCTCAATATATTGGATGTTATTTTTATTGTAGAACCGTTAGAACCTTAGTTCAAAACAGATATCGTCTTTCCGATTAGCACTTTTTATTTAACAGTCATACCTCATAAGTTAAGTCATTAACTCAATGAGGTATAACAATTAAAATATGATTCGAGCCTGTACGGCCAATCACATTACTTGCAGCAACAGTTAAACCTTCAAGACATAAAAGATGTCCTCACTGACAATATCTAAAAAGCCAGGTTAATGCTTAAGCTGTCTAGATGTAATGTAATTAACTATTCTCGCTTCATATTCCAATACCATAAAAGTAGTAGAAAGGTTCGCTTTACGGCATAGACTTATTGGCTTAAAAATGGTGCTTTTCGAACCTTGCAGTCATTTTGTGAACTCGTACCAATTGCACCGAATATCTGACCATTCCGTGGGAGTGCAAATCTGGGGGGGGGAGGCTGGAGCCCTCACAAGCCAGACGCCCTTCAAAGGTGGTCGGGCGTCAGCGGAGTCGGAACTGAATTAATTCGCTTTAGAGTACTCTTTGAACTGAGAGGGAGTGAGTAAAGTGTGCCGCTTAAAAAACCTGACGAAGTAAGGTACATCATCGAATCCCAGTTCATAAGCGATCTCCTGTACCTGAGAGTTATCTATGATGAGCCTTCTCTTGATCTCCAATATTGTGTGAGCATCTATCAGCTGCTTAGCGGTCTGATCACATGCCAGTTTACAAAGTTGGTTCAATGACTTATAGGAAATATGCAGCATCTCGGCATAAGCCGAGGCTTCTCTGGTCTGAGTGAACTTCTCCTCAATAGACAACAGGAATTGATTGAAGCGCATTGCCTGTGTCTCACTCAAGTGCTCGGTATTGCTTTTTCGTTCACGCGCTAGCGCCACCAGCAGGGATGAAAACAGCAACTGTATCAATAAGGGGTCGCTGTTAGCCGGTGTTTGAGCCCTATCGATCTCCAGCAACAAGGCATCACAAGTCTCGGTCAAAGAGTCACTCAAGGTAAAAACTGGCAGATATGAGCTCACCAGATGCGTGGGCGTAAAAAGAGGAATGCGAATATTGGTCAGGATCGAGTCGAAAAATGCTTCTGTCACATTGATCATCTTTCCCTGAGGACGACTGTCTAAATCAAACGCATGCACTTGATTTTTATTGACGAATATAAAACTGCCCTTCTGGAAAGTATGATACTGAAAGTCGATAAAGTGACCACCTTGCCCCTGAGTTATATAGATAAAGCAAAAGTAGTTTATTCGGTGAGGCTTTGAAGGGTCAAAATTACACTGAGATAGCTTATTATAAAAAATATCGAGATCTAAAACTTCTACTCCCGACTTTTGAATGTTAGGTGCACGAAATTCAACATTTGGTACATTTTCCATGTTTTTCATTAATTTCAATTCTTTACTTTGTTACCCGTTAAAAATGGCTCTTAACACTGACTTACTCTTGTAAATATCTTGAATAAGCAAAGTTATAGCTAACTGTTACCCTTTCACTATGTGGCTTGTAACGGGAACAATCAATAAGGATCTGAGTAAAGCAGGTCAAAGTTCTCAAATTAATTAAAAACTGATAAAAAAGGCATAAAAATACACTAAGTTTCCAATGTAAATAGAATTATTATTAATATACGAACCTAATAACTTAATTATCTTCATCTCTGAAAAAACTGAAACGACTCTTCCCCTGTTTTTTGGCCACATACATGGCAGTATCTGCTTTTTGCATCAACTTTTTAGCCTTCGTTGCATCATCAGGAAAAATGGCAATGCCGATACTGGCAGACACCTTTGTGGAACAATTTTCAACCAAGTCACCTCGTGCGACCAATTTTATGATCTTATCGGCAACGGATTCCACATCTTCACGCTTTTGAATATGATTCAATATCACCAGAAACTCATCCCCCCCAAGTCGGGCAACGGTATCCTCTTTTCTTACCGCATTATTCATCAGCGCCGCCACTTTTTTCAAAAGTTCATCCCCGACGTGATGTCCGTGAGTGTCGTTAACCTCTTTAAAGTTGTCTAAATCGAGAAACAGCAAGGCACCTTTCTTGCCGTCTCTTTGGGCAGCCGAGAGTGTCTGATTCAGCCGATATTCGGCCAGGAAGCGGTTAGGTAACTGAGTTAAGGTATCAAATGTTGCCTGCTGAATTAGCTTCTCCTCACTCTCTTTTTTCTCAGTAATATCTTCTATCGACCCTAAGTAATGAGATATCAGACCATCCTCATTCGTAATTGGCGTGATCAACACTCTATGCCACAGCAGCTGTTCATTACTCGTCTTATTCAAAAACTCTCCCCGCCAGGAATGTCCCTGAGAGACCTGTTGGCAGAGCTGTTTAATCTTATCTTCACTGGTATGTTCTGACTGTAATATTAGCGGCGTTTGCCCCACAGCCTCCTCCCTGGAATAGCCGGACAGCTCTGTAAACATTGGGTTGACGTACTCTATAATTCCCGTCGAATCGGTGATGAGCATGCCAACAGGGCTTTTCTCAACAGCAACGGTCAGCTTTTTCAAATCGTTCATCACAAGGTGCAGGTCCTGGGTTCGCTCCTCCACCCGCTCTTCCAGTGATTCATTTTGCTTTTGAATAAAGCTATGCTGCTCCTCTATGGTTACCAGCATGGCATTGAAATTATTGGCCAATAAGGCAAACTCGTCATTGCTCTGGATTTCGGCCCTGATCCCCAACTTTCCACTGGCAACCTCGATAGAGGCTTTCGTCAGATTGAGCACCGGAGAGAGAAGACGTCTGGTGATGACGGTACCTAATACCATGATGATCACCACAGACAAGAGCGTCAGATACACATATTGAGAAAACAGGGCAGACTCGATACTTTCAAGCTCTTTACGAGGTTTTAACAGCAAGATAGAACCAGGCATACCACCACTCATCTGAACAAGATCTTTAGCGGTTACAAAGTACTTCTGCTTTAAAAATTTAATCTCAATGATTGAATCGGTTTTTTTTAATAACTGTAGATATTCCAGATAAGGCAGGGGGATATCGATAAGCGGTTCTCCATCGATTTTTATTGTCGATGCCATTACCGCCCGATCCCGAACGATGGCCATCTCAATGTCATCATCACCCAGTTGAATATCCGCCAGATAATTATCATCGATAATCTTCCCAACAATGACAAAGCCTATACTCTCGGTCATTGAGCCCTTTTTGAATACCGGGCTGGCAGCATAAAATGCAAACTTGTTGCTATCTCCGACAATCGCACTCTTAGTCATTAATGACCTTGTCACCTGCCGGATAAGTTCCACACCTAAAAACGAGTTCCCTAGATAATCACATTGATGGGAGCAGTAGATCACCTTTCCCTTATTATCGAGAAGATTAACGAACGTGTTCTCGAAGAAAACAACCTCATGTTCCATAAAGAAATGCTCTACATTTTCTACAGACAATTCGGATCGGGTTAAAATTTCTTTAAGCTCATTTTCATCCGCTAAATGCTTGGACCAGGTCTCGGACGCGGTGACAAACTGTTTTATTGCAAACTCATGAGCATCTAAAATGCCATGAAACTCAGAATGTATCAGGTGTGAATAATTACTTTGAACCATTTTAAGGTTGAAAAACAGGCCAACCCCAAGCACAAACAGGATAGCCACAAGGAAACTCCCCGTGAGTTTATAACCAATCTTCTTCGTGAAAGGAAAGTATTTAGTTAACTTACTCCCTGTTGGTAACCTATTCATTTCCGGTAAATTCCGGATAGTGTTCATCAAATGCCTGTTTAACCCAATCCAATGTTCTATCTGTGTGGCAACCACCATTTTGACAGGAGTTAGGCATATTCAAAGCCTCTGTCGCAACAGGCGGTACAATTTTAAAAGCATGGCTTCGAATAGGAAAAGCCCCGCCGGACTTAATAATGTAGGGCATATGGCAATCGGCACATGTAGCCGCACTCGGTGGGCAGGGGGTATGCGCCCTGCCGGTATCGGCAGCCTTATTTGAAAAACTATCCAGATGACAAGATCCACAACGTTCGGCACTCATATGTAATGATTTAAATTCACGATCTAATCCATGGGGGTCGTGGCAAACCACACAAGATATCCCCTCCTGAGCCGTTTCGAGTGTTGGTTTATTTCCCTCCTCCGCAAACAGATAATCTGCCGAGTGACACTCGAGACACTCATCGGTGAGTTCACCTCTGTCTGGTGTCATTTTCTCTTTCAAGTTTCGAAGAGACTTACTGTGCGCCGATACCGAAAAGTCCGCAAACTCCTGATGTCTGTTTTTTGATAATCCTGTAGCCCACCAATTCTTGCCTTTACTGTCGTTTTGCTTCGTTGATTGCTGATAATCGGCTGGCAGCTCTTCTCCGGGTTTATAGTTCAGCGGAAAATTAAAGCTGGTTTGCATATGCTCGCTCCCTCGACTCTGCTGACCTCGGCTATGACACTGCCCGCAGACGGAGTTTTTAACCGACACGATTATCTCATTATCTTCAGGGGGAAGATCATTAGCATGACAAAGCGCACACAGGCTATCCGGGGCGAGTCGCTGTTGCTGCTTTACGTGTTTACTCGCCTGCCCATGACAGGCTTCACAACCTATCCCATACTCAGAAAACTCATAAGTATCGGAATTAAATCCTGTGGTATGGCAACCATTACAATTGGTCGACAGGGGAGTCTCTCTCCAACTATCAACTTTATATGGGACCCATTGCTGGGTCGTTATCAGCCACTTAGCAGGAAACAGATAATATTCTCCATCGATCATTCTGGCATAGACCTGCTCCCACTTATTGCCTATGACAAATTCAATCTCCTTTTTTTTGAAGGTGACAACTGGAGTATCGATGTCAAAATCACCTTGTATCTCATCGAGGTTATTAACAGGTTGAAACATGATGGGGTGTAGTGTTTGGTTTTTCCAGGAATCATATCTGACACTGTGGCACTGCTGGCACGCCTCAGAGGTTACATAGTGCGCCTTATCGTTTACGTCATAATGAAAGTAAACTAGCCCGCTCAGCAGACAAGTCAGTACTGCTAAGAAAAGGTAAAGTGCGATTAGAATTCTTCTTTTACTATTCATCAAGACCCTTAATCCAGCCGGGTAGCTCACTAGCTTCTAGCTAATTGTTATTTTTTGTTACATTTAATATAGCGATTAAAAAGAGTATGGCAATCTTGCTATGTATATTAGTGAGGCTCTTTTGATCTACTTCCAGTTTTAGTTGTCGAATCAACTAATAATTCAATGCTCAAAGTCGCTAAGATAAAACCCACAGAGAAAGAGAAAGTTCAAATTCGATGCTGACGCCTTTACCAGGAAGCACTAGCATGTTTGCATCTTACTAATGCGAACTCTGGCGGTGTAGCCAATTCAGAAAGGCATTTTACAACTACTCAGTAACTCCCTTACGTTTCTCAAAATATCACTCTTCAGCGTCTCTTCCAGATCATAACCAATATATGATTTGGTCACGCAACTTCGTTCAACAACAGAGAAGTACGCTTGCAGCGGATTGGCTAGTGATGCGTAGATGGGAGAGCTGTATTGATCAAACTGATCTGCGGTTATATCGAATGTATAACCGTCGACTTCGAGCCAATAGTGATGTTCATTCTGATATCGATGCAAACCATGGATCAGCTGAACCATAGAGTCAGGGAAACGCTCATTTAACAAGTAGCCAAGGTAGATGGAAGCCCCCCGACAGGAGTTCTTCGGGAAACTGGAGAAGAAAGGTAAACTTATCTTATCTCCGTTTTTCTGAAAAACGGCTCGCACTCGCTTGCTGAAGAACACCAGCTCTCTATTCATCGCCGCTTCCTTTCTATTAATCTCAATCTAAAGCCTAGTTCACCCCCTCCAATTTAGCTTCCTGGGCCTCCACTTACAGGATGCTTACAAACGCTTACTCAAGGCGGACAACCGCTTACACTCCAGAGCCAATGTCGGTGATATTCTGCCAGCACTTAGGGATGAGCATCAAAATCACACCGCAATTCATCTCTATCTTAGGGCTTTAAATCATGTCAGCTTTGTTTAATCGTTTTTCAAAGTGCCAGTTGAGCACTAATCAGCTTATTCTGTTGGTCGCACTCTACTTTACTCTGGTATTTAACTTCCCTTTTCTTAAAGAGGTGACGACCACAGTTCTGTCCTTGGAAAAATTTAACCTGCTGTTTCTGGCTACAGTCCCGATAATGGCATTCAACCTGTGTACAATTCTGTTTTCACTTTTTTCAGCCAGACCCATTCTAAAGCCCGTCCTGATCGGTTTGACCCTTATCTCGTCATTAGTCTTCTATGCCAAGGTGAGTTACGGTGTCGTATTCGATTACGGTATGATCCAAAACTCCGCACAAACCAACACCGCAGAGGCTATGTCTTACCTGAACTGGCATGTGGCAGCCTTCTCTCTCTTTACCGGAGTATTACCGGCCACATTTATCTTGTGTGTAAAAGTCCAGCAATACCCAAGGATAAAATCTTTAATATCCAGAATAAAATTGATCACTATCTCACTCCTTTCAATCCTCATCATAGCCGCAATTTTTTACCCCAACTACGCCTCAGTCGGGCGCAACAACAGACACCTTCAAAAATCTTCGATCCCCTTTCCATATCTGGTCGACAGTTTCAAATATACGAGAGACCACTACTTTACTGAGCCGAGAAGCTTTAAAGTCCTGGATGAACACCCCACTCTGGATAGCGCTGGTGATGGGCAGAAAAAGGTGATTGTCATGGTGGTGGGCGAGACGGCGAGAGCTCAAAACTTCTCATACAACGGCTATGCTAAGCCGACTAATCAGGCCACCGAAAAGTTCGGACTGATATCGTTTGAGAAGATGTTTTCCTGTGGTACGGCAACCGCGGTCTCCCTCCCCTGCATGTTCTCGACATTGACCAGAAGCAGTTACGATGAACTTGATGCCGAATATGAACAAAATTTATTGGACCTGGTATCGCTTGCCGGAGTCGATGTGCTTTGGATAGATAACAACGGCTGCAAAGGTGTGTGTGCACGCGTGCCCACCATCAATATCGATGTAAAATCCAATAACCCTCTTTGTGATGGCGAATACTGTTTCGATGAGGTGCTGATTGAGCCGCTGCAAGAGAAACTTGCACACCTAAGCGCTCCGACCACCCTGATTGTACTGCATATGATAGGTTCTCATGGGCCGACCTATTTCAAACGTTACCCCAGTGAAACGCGCCCTTTCAAGGATGATTGCCAAAGAAGTGATATACAAAACTGTTCACCTGAGTCTCTGGTCAACACCTACGACAACACGATTGCCTATACCGATCTGGTACTCTCTGAGGTCATATCGAGTCTGAATGCCCTGCCACAGAGTGTACAACCCTCTATGCTATACGTCTCGGATCATGGTGAGTCTCTCGGCGAGTCCGGTGCCTACCTTCACGGTTTTCCCTATGCATTCGCCCCAGAAGAGCAAAAGCATATCCCTCTGTTGGCCTGGTTTCCCGAGCATCGCAGCCCCTATATTGATACCACTTGCCTTCAAAACCGCGCTAAGAAAGATACCTTCAGCCACGACAATATTTTCCATAGTATGTTGGGTATGTTGAATGTTCACTCGACGCAATATGATAAAAGTCTGGATATGTTTGCAAGCTGTATGACTCCCCAGATTCAAGAAGGTATGAGGCTCACTCGAGTAAATAATTAACTAATGGCGAGTAGTTGGAGATAAAGCAAGCCTCCAACTTTTCATCTTTTAATAGGCTGTATATCGGCATAAATCATAACCATACCAAGCTTTCTCATACCCGGCTTTTTCTCACCCGGTAACTATACTAATGGGAGCAGTAGAAACGGATGACCGAGACTCTCTTATCAAAAAACATAAACCACCTGTAGTGAGACTAAAGCAGGGCTAAGGAGCCATTAATGAGCGATTTCATTCTTCTTAGTCTCGATTTCCTTGCGAGTCTGTTTATTTTTGTCATAGGTACCGGCGCACTGGTCGTTATCTACCTCTATATAGCTGACATCAAACAGCACAAACAAGCCATTCGTCACAATTATCCAGTTATAGGAAGATTCAGGTATATTCTCGAAAAACAAGGTGCATTTTTCAGGCAGTACTTTATGGCGATGGATCGTGAAGAGATGCCCTTCAACCGCGCCGAACGAAGCTGGGTGTATAAGGCGGCAAAAAATGTCGACCGCACCATTCCTTTCGGCTCAACACTTAGCTTAGACCCCTCGGGCACCATCATGTTTATGAACTGCGCCTTTCCGACACTGGAGGAGGATTCCGTGGCACCCGGCCCAATAACCATAGGCGAAGGATGCCGTTTTCCATACACTGCGGGTTCAATTTTTAATATCTCTGGGATGAGTTATGGCGCCATATCTAAACCCGCCGTTCAGGCCCTATCCCATGGCGCCCACTTGTGCGGTTGCTGGCTAAATACAGGAGAAGGTGGGCTGAGCCCCTACCATCTGGAGGGAAAGGCCGATCTCGTTTTTCAAATCGGTACAGCTAAATACGGCGTCAACGATGAACAGGGCAGACTTAGCAAGGAGAAGCTTTATAAAATTGCCGCTCATCCGGAAGTGAAAATGTTTGAAATAAAAATCAGTCAGGGAGCCAAACCGGGGAAAGGCGGCATTTTACCGGGCCGAAAGGTCACCGCCGACATTGCCACAATTCGGGGGATCCCCGAAGGGCAAGATTCGATAAGCCCCAATGGCCATAAAGAGCTAAGCAGTGTCGCTGACCTGCTCGATATGATAGAGCTGATAAGAGAGCTGACCGGTAAGCCCGTTGGATTTAAAGCCGTGTTCGGTTCGATGGAATGGTTTGATGAACTGCTGGCAGAGATTGACCTGCGCGGCGAACAATCTGCCCCCGACTTTATTACTATCGACAGTGCTGATGGAGGAACAGGCGCCGCCCCCCAATCACTGATGGACTACGTTGGCTTACCACTGAAAGAGAGTTTACCTCTGGTCGTAAAACACCTGGAACGGCATCAACTAAAAGGCAGGATCAAGGTAATTGCATCAGGCAAACTCATTACCCCTTCCAAAGTCGCCTGGGCGCTTGCTCTGGGCGCCGATTTTATTGTATCGGCCCGTGGGTTTATGTTCGCTCTTGGATGCATTCAGGCTCTGCAATGTAATAAAGACACCTGCCCTACGGGTATCACCACCCATAACAAACGCTTACAGCAAGGCTTAAATGTCAAAGACAAAACCCTCAGAGTCGCTAACTACAACAAACATATCCATTACGGCTTAGGGTTAATTGCCCACTCATGCGGTGTGAGTAATGCCAGAGAGATAGACAAGAAACATATAAGGATTGTATCCGAAAATGGCCTATCTATCGCGCTGGATAAACTCTACGAAAATTACCGATAACTCCGAACGGCCAGGACTATAGCTGAAGCACTGAAAACGAATTAATTTCGTCGGTGGTGAGATACCGCCACTGACCGACTTCAATATCGAGGGTAATATCGCCAATTTGCTGTCGATGCAGGCCGTTAACCCGGTTGCCTACGGCGGCAAACATACGCTTCACCTGATGGTATTTACCTTCCGTGATAGTTAACAGCACCTCTTTGGGGCTCTGCACCTCCAATTTCGCAGGGCGAGTCAATGATATCTCCCCCTGTAGTTGCACGCCCAAGGCAAATTTATCGGCGACATCATCATTGATAGGGTCGCGCAAGCTAACCCGGTACACTTTTTCACAATGATATTTAGGATTAATAATATTAAACGACCAACGTCCATCGTCGGTAACTAAGACTAACCCTGTAGTATCTGCATCTAATCGCCCGGCTATATGAAGGTCACACACCTTATCTATATCGAGACAATTCATCACAGAGGGATAATCGCCATCGACATTTGAACTGAGAGTATTGAGGGGTTTGTGCATCATTATATAACGCGAGGCCCTAGGGGTGAGTAACTTTCCAGACAGAGTAATACTATTATTTTCATGTACCTGAACGGCTGGGTCGGTGATCACCTCGCCGTTAACGCTCACCTCAGCTGACTCAATCAGTTCACCTGATTGGGCTCGAGTCAACTCAGTACTTTTACACAAAAATTTATCGAGGCGCATTACAAAATTATCAACATAAAAAGAAACTAGGGCCGCTATTATCCTCATTCATATGTTAAGTTCAACTACTATACCAATCGGTATAAAGGTGTGGTCACTCTTCGAGAATTTAGCGCTTGTGAGGCAAGGCCATTAATTGCTCCTCGGTAACTGCTCCATGCGCTACTCTACCTCCTATGTCCATATAGTCGTGCATAAATGGCATTTGCAACATCCATGTTGCTCGCAACGAGTGAGAAACATAGTGAAACTAGGTTTAAACTCGTTAACGCCGTATCGCAAGTGCTAAAACTCGCCTTTCAGGAGTGTTTTTGGCAGCCTACTTCTGTGTTGAGAGAGTTCAAAAGGGAGCACCATTCTCTCACTCTTTCGCCTTGAATTATGCTGCCAAAAATAACTCTGAGTTGACCACTTTCTTATACCGGTTGGTATTAGCCATCACGAGTCACTATGAGCTAGAATTTCTGAACACTAGAGTCTAAAACTAGAGTAAGTTTACACTGACGGGGTTCTCCCCCACTTTTGCCAACTAAACCCTTCTCTTAACTATGAAAAGAGGTCAATTCAATGTCTACTCGCGTTTATGTTATCGCACAATTTCGCCCAAAAGCCGGTAAAGAATCTGAATTGTTTGAAGTATTAAAAGCACTCGAGCCAGATGCTCTGCGTGAGCAAGGCTGCATTCAATATATGCTCACACGTCAGATTGACCACCCCAGCGCCACCCGGACTAACTACCCCATAGTGTTTAACGAAATATGGGCCGATGGTGAGAGTTGGGCGGCACATGGCCGCCGTAAACAGATACACCACTTCTTCAATACACAGGTCATTGCAAAAGATGGCCTGGTCGATGATGCCATCGTCACCGCATACACAGACGAAGGATACGACTACGACGCCCCCATCTTTGGATTAGGCGCCAAATAACATACCGAAACACCTCTACTCTTACCTGTCAGTGATAAACTGCAGGTAAGAGCGTCCGTACCATGCTCAACAGACCTAGCTAATGCCATGCAGCCCCCTAAACCTAACTAGTTAAAGCAATCGAACAGCACCTAATAAATCAAATAGATATACTTAACATTCGACGTTTGTTCTACTTGCTTAAATTCAGGATGGAGTTTAACCTTTCTGCAACAGAATCAGGGAGATGATATTGTGGGCAAAAAATCTATTGAGCCTGAAAAACATAGGATCAAAACATTTTCCAGAGAAAGGTCAGAACCCTCTTACGATAACCGAGTTTTACGAGAACTGGGTGTTGCATAGCGTCATGGAAGAACGGGGTCATAGTTGAATACTAAAGTCACATATCTCAAATTCATTGTAGTAACGCTGTTTTTAGTCTGGACGATCTTAATCGTTTCCATCCTGGTAAATTGGTTTAATCAGGAGAATCGTCATGCCGAAAGGCTGGCATTCAAAGAAGCCACTGTAAGCATAAAAAAAGATCTGGCCTACCGCTCCTGGGTCACTTCCCACGGCGGGGTCTATGTACCGATAACCGAGCAGACCAGGCCCAACCCTTACCTCTCCCATATCCCCAACCGTGATATAAAGACTGAGGCTGGTATGTGGTTAACACTCATGAATCCTGCTTACGCAATCAAGCAGACGATGAAAAACTACTCTGAGCTTTACGGAACGAAGGGACGCATAATCAGTAATTTGCCACTCAACCCCGACAATAAAGCCGACAAGTGGGAGTCTAACTCTCTGAATATTATCGAAAACACCAGAACTCCCCATCACGAAATCCATCCCATCGATGGTCAGGATCATATGCGGCTCATTATCCCGCTATTTACCGAGGAGGGATGCCTGAAGTGTCATGGTCATCAAGGCTATACAGTTGGTGATGTACGTGGTGGAATATCGGCGTCGATTGCACTTGCTCCCTATTACACTAGTGCAGTTTCACGCTTGAAAGCCAGTCTCCCCTATGTTGTCGTGGTCTGGTTGATTGGCGTGGCCACAATTTTGCTCGGGTACTGGCGTACCCGGCGGTATATTTCAGAAAAAATAGCCAGTTATGAGCAACACATTTTCTCCATCGTCGACATGATAGAAAATCGTGACAGCTATACTGCCGGTCATACCAAACGTGTTGGGCAATATGCATCGCTTATCGCAAAGCAGATGGGCTACAGCGCTAAAGCCATAGATAAACTCTACCGCGCATCTATGGTTCACGATGTGGGAAAGATATCTACCCCCGACTCTATCCTGTTGAAACCGGGCAAGCTATCACCTTTAGAGCGTAAGATTATTCAGCAGCATGTAGTAACCAGCTACCAGATGTTAAAGCGGGTAGATATCTTTCAGGGGATTGCCGAGATAGTGCGTCATCACCATGAACAGTATGATGGATCCGGTTACCCTCAGGGGCTGAAAGGTGAGCAGATCCCTAAATTGTCACAAATAATGAGCGTGGCCGATGCATTCGATGCCATGACGACAGATCGCGTCTACAAGGGCAGAAAAACTATTCAATCAGCACTCGAAGAGCTTCAACTGCTGGCAAATAAACAGTTTAACGCTGAAGTCGTCGAGGCGGCTCAGACAGCCCTGAAAGATATCGCCAGACCGAAATCAAACCAGCTGCCGGTAAATGAGATAGAGAAAGAGCGATTTGCCTACTTCTACAAAGATCAGTTAACCGGCGCCTATAATCGTGACTACCTTAACAATATGCTGCTGATCAACAGTGACAAGCAGAGCGAAGATCCCTATAACTGCATTAATCTGATTTTATTGACCAACTTTACTCAATACAATAAAGAACAGGGTTGGGAGAGAGGCAATAAGATACTTATCCATGTAACACAATCCTTGCTCAGCTCATTTCCTGACGCATTGATATTCAGGATACACGGTGATGATTTTATCGTACTGCATAAGCAACACTATGCAATCGAGGGGGAGTTAGGCCCGATTGATGCCCTGCTGGAAGGCACAGAGATTTCGCTCGATACCCTGCATGTCAATATAAAAGAGGACGGTATCGGCTCGGTCGATAAACTGGATAACTGGTTAGTTTCAGCTAATAGAGAAAAGGAGTCGCTAGAAAATAACCAACTGATTATTAGCCAGTAAATCCGATACCGACGAACTTATGTTTTTGCAGCCCCAAGCTTGGCACCACAATGGGGACATTGACATAAGTTCAGCTGCACGGAGCGGCCAGTTCCATCGGTTGCCACATGATGACATGCCGGACACCGCCCCCAACGATACAACCCAAAAACGTAAAAGAAGATGCCGAGCATCACCAGCGGAAAACCCGCCCCAAAAATGGATACGTGAGTGGTAAAAAACAGAACCAGCAAGCCGACACCAACCGCAGCAATGACGGCACAAACCTTAAAGTGCTTTCGTATTCGGATCATATTCGCCTGATAGATATCGACGAAATTTTCACTCTGGCGATCTAACGGATGACGCTCCTCCCCCGAGAGTATGGTGAAAAGTGCATGAGCAAAGATAACCCCGCCTATGGCGAAGGGACGCCTACGATATAGGCCGCCATATCTGGTCGACTCTCTCCCCACACTAAGTTTTCCAGTACAAACTGCAGAAGAATACCCGTCATGGCGATCAACCAGCCTATAAAAGCCTGTTTCTTAACCTTCTTACCATCGTATAACTTTTTCATCTTTTACCATAATTACCAAATGCACCATCTGATTTTACACAATATGGATAAACTTGCTTAGATACGGGTCCATTAACCGGTCAGAGAAAATCTGCGCCCCAACTAAGCATCACCTCCCATCAATCACTTCCAACCTTTCACTCCCCCCTCCTTTGTATCAGTTCAAATATTCTCACTTTAATTTCCCCTTGCGGACTTTTGTCCTAATAGCCTTACCGCTGTCGGTCGTAGTATCGAGTCAATTTATGACTTATGTCTGATAACGTAAGAGAGAAAATACTGATGACTGCACATATTAACGGCCAGATGGGCGACTTTGCCGAAACTATTATCATGCCTGGCGACCCGCTGAGAGCAAAGTACATTGCTGAGAAATTCCTCGATGATGCCGTCGAGATCACCAACATACGTAACATGCTGGGCTATACAGGCTTTTACAAGGGCCAGCGTATCTCTGTTATGGGCCATGGCATGGGGATCCCCTCTATGGTGCTCTACGCCCATGAATTGATTAACGACTTCGGTGTGAAGCGTATCATTCGTGTCGGCAGCTTAGGCGCGACCCAACAGGATGTGAAGCTACACGATGTGATCCTGGCGCAAGCGGCAGGCACTGACTCTCCCACTAATGCAAAGCGCAGCAGCGGTTACCAGATGGCGACCTCGGCCACCTTCGACCTGCTTCACAAGGCCTATACTTCGGCGGTTGAAAAAGAGATCAGCGTCAAGGTGGGTAACATCTTCAGTGGCGATATGTATTACGACCCCGATGAAGATATGATCCCGGCACTGGAGCGTTTCGGCGTACTTGGTATAGATATGGAGGTAGCCGGTCTCTATGGTTTGGCCCACCAGCAGGGCATCGAATCCTTAGCCATTCTAACCGTGTCAGATCACTGCCTCACCGGCGAAGAGACATCAGCCGAAGAGCGTCAGCTGTCATTTAACCAAATGATTGAGTTGGCTTTAGAGACTGCATGTAGCTAATACAAGACACGCCTTATCAGTCCACGCTCGCAGTATACCGATATCATTAATGGCAGTTTATGACGTGCCAATAAAAAAACAAATAATGGATCAACTGCGAGCCTTATAAAAGACACTTAGGAACGATGATGAAAAACAAAATATCACTCACCCTGTTGAGCTTTCTCGCCAACTTTATCATGGCGGGTTTTGCCACTCAGTTCGGTATGTTGATCGAACCTATCGCAGAAAAATTTTCGGCTAACGTCAATGAAGTCGCTTCAATTTTCTCCCTACTCAACGGCGGCGCGTTAGCGGGTACCGTTGCAGCCTTCTTCCTGATTGAGAAGATAGGCGTTAAACGTATCACCCTGATGAGTTATCTGACTATCGCCCTGAGCGCCACGGCGCTGCACTTCACCTCATCTTTAAGTGTGGTCATGATGGCCATGACACTTATCGGACTATGTGGCGGTGTGGGTCTGTGTATCGCAGGCACGATTGTAGTCTCGGTTTGGAAAGACAAGATCCAGAGCACTATGTTAGTGGTACAAGATGCCACATTTAATGTCGCCGGAGTGGTATTTCCGCTCATTACCACGTACGCCCTGAGCAATGCACTATCATGGAGTTACAGCTACCTGGCCGTTGGTTTAGTTGCCTTAGGTACGGCAATGATGGCCCTGATGACTAACTTCGACCTGTGTGAGAGCGCAGTAGATAAGGATTCAGGGGAAAATAGCGATGAAAAATCTGAATGGAATTTTTCAATAATCAGTGCAGGTATCGGTCTATTTCTGGGCATGTTGGCCCTCTATACCTTCCTGACCTGGGCTCCGATGTTTGTCAAACAGAAGTTCGATATTCCATTTGAAGAAGCGGGTAGCATCATCACTCAATACTGGTCGGCCGCCTTGGTTGGCGCCCTTATCTCCACTGCGATTGTATCGCGGGTGAAGATCCAACACTTCCTTATGGGAATGATGACTCTGGCCTTAATCATCACCAGTGTGATTGTCACCACAGATAAACTGGAATGGATGTCGTACCTCACGTACGGCTACGGCTTCGTCTGTGCGGCGCTCTATAACTCATTTATCGCCTACGGCGTCTCATTTGTGAAGCAGGCCAGCAGTAAAAATGTCTCCTTCATTTTAATCAGCGGCAGTGCAGGTGCCATGTTCAGTCCGGCAATAAGCTCCATGTTTGAAACCATTATCGGTCTGCAAACCGTGATGTATGCTATCCCTGTTATTTACGCCATGATCTTAAGTATGCTCATCATATCTCGACGTCAGACAGCGGTAAACAAATTAGCAAGGGCTTAACTTGTTAATGGTGAAATACCGATTTAAATAGGTATAATTGCCGCAACTGCAATCTTGAACAATGACCGGTTGAGTAACAAACTGACATGCGAAACAAGAGAACGATTCGAGTGAAGGCAAGAATGCGAAAAATCAGGATGAGACGTGCCAAACGGCTGAGTTTGTTGATGATGAACGCCAGTCAACAGAATGATAAACAGCGTAGTTTGTCTTTATCTAAAATTGCCTGAATTGAAAGCGACAGGAGCCCTGTAAGTTAATCGTCAAGCTTGCAGGGCTTTTATTCTCATCCATAGATAGAATTAGAAAAGTAGATAGAAAGAGCTCAAAATAAACAGGTCGAAATAAATAGCTAGGCTATTCGATATAGGCTTTTAGCCCTTCGAAATCACAGATAACTATGCCCTCCTTATCTCTTTTAATCAGCCCCAACTCCTCCAATTTCTTTACCGAGCGACGATACACACGATCGGTTGTCGCAAACCTCTCGGCCTCAAGGTAGCACTTAGTAAAGCCGTCGACAGGTTGATCGTTAAGATGCTGATGATACAGATCATAAGCGATGTTATAAGCTATAGGATATAACATGCGACGAGTCAGGATATCTATAGTGTCTTGATAATCGATAGCAATGGCACTGGCAAAGAAAAGCGCAAACATAGGTTTGTTGGTTAACGCCTGTTGCAGTTTATCGCCGCAAATAACCTCAATTTCTACATTCTCTTCGGCAATAATATCAAGCTGACACAGGTAACCACTAAAAAACTCCATCTCACCGAATAGCTGTGAGTCACAATCCATAGTTCCGAGCTGAAAGCTGCGACCGTTACGGGCGCAGTACCCTAATGAGACACGCCCCTGTTTCACTAAGATAAGTGAACTCACCTTCTGACCCTGCTGCATCAGTTTCTGATGAGCTGGCACAACTTTAGTTTCACTGATGCAATCGAGCATGATCTGCTCAACCTCGGCATGTTCCTGCTGCCAAAGCGTATGAAAGCGACCTTTCGAAAGTGGTTTTAACTGCATAGTGAATAAAATAGAAATAAAATTGAATTAGCCTATGTAGCCATTATACCCGAGCATATTACTAATGCGAGATTAAGCGGGATAAACAGGCTAGTTCAAACTCCCCTTCCCGCTCTTACTACTCATGCAACCGGGCTCAATTAACTGCCAAGGCCACTTAAAACACCAAAAACCAGGCTACAAAACTCAGCAGTAACTCTGCAGCGGCTCGGAAGAGAGCGGGGGGAGGATAGAGGCTGTGAATCACATATGAGCACAAAGGTTCGATATTCACCATTTATTCGCCGCGATTAACCTGCAGCTATTTTGAGCAGAAGTTTAAGCTTATCCCATCAAGAAAAACAAACATTGAGATGAGGGAGAACAATGAAAAAGACCATAGCGAGCGCACTGGTAATGGCGTTAGTTTCACTAACGGCGTGTAACGATGATTCCAACTCAAATGAGGAAAGTATGACTCTATCTAATAAAGACAAGGCCGTTGCGGTACTCAACAGCATAGAAACCGGCGATGAACAGGCGATTTCATACATTAACCCGTTGGAATACACCCAACATAACCTCGCTGTCGGCGATGGCCTGGCAGGATTTGGCGCCGTACTACAGGCGTTACCCGAAGGCAGCGCCAGGGTCAATGTAGTTCGCGCATTCGAAGATGAGGAGTTCGTTTTTACTCATACCGATTATAACTTCTTCGGACCCAAGATAGGGTTCGACCTGTTCCGCTTCGAAGATGGCGTCATTGTCGAGCACTGGGATAATCTCATCGTTAAGTCCGAGCAGCCCAACCCGAGCGGCCATAGCCAGATAGATGGTTCAACGACGGTAACAGATTTAGATAAAACGGCAGAAAACAAAGCCCTGGTAACCGATTTTGTCGATACCATATTGGTAAAAGGTGAGTTCGATAAACTGGCCAACTACTTCGATGGTGACAACTACCTGCAGCATAACCCGCAGATCGGGGACGGTGTGTCTGGCTTAGGTGCGGCGATCGAAGCCATGGCCCAACAAGGGATAGAGATGATCTATACCAAGAACTATAAAGTCCTCGGCGAAGGTAATTTCGTATTGAGCATCAGCGAGGGAACTCTGGGCGGCGCAGAAACCTCATTCTACGACCTGTTTCGCATAGAAAATGGCAAAGTCGCCGAACATTGGGATGTGATTGAAACTATCGCGCCTATTTCACAGTGGAAGAACAACAACGGCAAGTTTGGCGGTCTTTAAGTCGCTATTCACGCCAAGGCGCTAAGTTAAAAGTCTAAAAAGTGTCCGATATCTGCATTGAATATCGGGCACTTTTCTATTGATTTATAAGGTAAGTAACCCGAGGGGTTAATAGGCTGTTTTAACCTTTATATATTGGCTCGGCGTATTTCCCAGATGTTGTTTAAAGAAGCTGATAAAGGCGCTATCGCTGGAAAAGCCTAACGAGAAGGCGACCTCTGATACCGAGCCCCCCAGAGCTAATCGCTCGATGGCACCATGTAATCGCCACTGCTGGCGCCACGCCTGATAGGGCATTCCGGTCTGCTTACTGAAAATCCGGGATATGGTCTTCTCACTGGCACCAATCTCCTTCGCCATTATTTTCAGGGCTAAAGGTAACTCCTCCCCGGATCGCAACGCAGATAACCATGACTTCAACCGCGGGTCTGTTGGCAAAGGCAAAAGCAGAGGTTCCTCTGGCGCCGCTTCCAACTCCTCAGCTAACAGTGCCATGGCAGCAGTTTGCTCCTTAATCGGCTTATCCCACTCCCACATTGCCATCCTTTCTATCAACGCCTGCAGTAAGGCATTCACCGAGATGATCTTCACCCCTTGTGATAAATCAGGAAACGCACGTATATCGAAATAGACAGAGCGATAGGCCACAACATTACGCATTTGAACGCAGTGTTCGACACCCGCCGGGATCCATGCCGCCTTAGTCGGCGGCAATATGCACTGAGTGTTATCTAAGGTGATGTTCATGCAGCCAAGTGGCGCATATAACAGCTGAGCCATTTGGTGACTATGCATCCCCGAATCGTGCCGGCCCACATCGGCGGCGATACCCACCACAGGCAGATCTAAGGTATCTACATCGAAACGGTTCTCCTGCTTGATAAATGCCATATGTCTCTATTTTGATATTTTCTGTTCTTATCATTATAACCGGACATCGGTGACATCAATATACTTGCCGTCATTGAAAAGCTGTTAACGAGTAACAACCGATGAAGAAACTCCCGCCAATTTGGCTTATGGTTACCCTGCTGATGTTTCCGCAGATAGTAGAAACCATCTATAGCCCGGTACTGCCGCACATATCCAAGGCTTTTGCCGTGAATATGCAAACGGCTTCACAGACCCTGTCGGTCTACTTTATCGCCTTCGCCCTCGGCGTAGTGTTCTGGGGCCGATTATGTGACATTCTGGGTCGCCGAAGAGCCATGCTTTATGGCCTGCTAACCTATGGCATAGGTGCACTGACAGCCATAATTACCAAACACTTCGAGCTCCTGCTGCTGGGTCGAATCATCTCGGCGTTCGGCGCCGCCGTGGGCTCGGTTGTCACCCAGACCATGTTACGGGACAGCTACCAGCCTGCAGAGCTTGGCAAGGTCTTCTCTCTTATGGGTATGGGGATATCTATCAGCCCGGTCATAGGCTTATTGGCTGGGGGCGTTATTGCCCAAAGCCTGGGACACACGGGCGTATTCAGCGTACTGCTGCTGTTAGCCGTAGTACTTTTGCTGATAAGTGTAAAAGCTTTACCTGAGACCCAAGTGAAAACGGATAAGAGAGTCGAGTTGTGGCCACTGGCTAAACGCATGCTGAGGGACAGAAAGATATGGCGCAGTGCGGCGCTGGTCGCCCAGTTTAACCTGATGCTGTTCAGCTATTACGCTTTGGCACCCTTTATCTTCGCAGGCTTAAACCTAAGCTCGATAGAGTTTGGCTATAGTGGTGTGGTTCTGGCGTTAGGCTCCTTGATGGGGAGCCTGCTCAACAAGCAGTTGCTGTCCAGAGGCTGGCAAGCCATGACTTTGATAAATCTGGCATCCGCTATGGCGCTCTTTGGCGGTGTTGGTGTCTGGTTACTGCAGTCGAGCCTGGCTTTCCTGCTGCCCATGGTGTGTGTGGTGATGGCGTTCGGTATCGCCATCCCTAATATCCTGAGTCAGGCGCTGGTCGATTATAAGCAAGTTGCAGGCAGCGCCGGCGCCCTGTTCGGTCTGGCCTATTACCTGATGTTGGGCGCGGGACTGGCTCTGGCGGGGCTGTTGCATAACCTGGGGCAGGTGTTGCTGCTCGCGGCGGGGCTGAGTGGTGTGCTTTGCCTGCTCAATATCAGGAGCGAAACTCCGGCTCTATCGACGAGGGGAGCGTAAATAGTCTTGATAAGGAAATAACATAAAAATATCCGGGGTAATATTCGATATATGTGATCAGTCAGTGACAGCATCACTGGCACAACTGCTAGGTGTCGCACTGATCATCATTGGTGTTTTTACCTCACAAAGGGTAAGCAGAGCTGATAATATAAGCGGCTAAATTAAAGCTGACCAGATAAACAGAGCGCTGTTACTGGTAGGTTTTCCCCTTGTATTTTAACCAGCCATCGGGGTGTCTGCCTTGAGGGTCATGATGAGTCCAATGCACAACGCCCCCCTTGTTATTGAACTCATACTGACCATAAAACGCCACATTATCACCGACAGCGATGCCTGATATCCGCGGTGCCAAGTCGATATTGTGGGCGATCAATAGGGTTTGTCCGTTGGACAAACGTAAAATAAAGCGCTGATGACGGCTGCCCTCATTGTCATCGCTCAATATCTTACTGACCGTCCCGCTGCTGTTAACCTGCAGGCCACTTTGCCGATTTTTAAATGCCTCAGCTATCTGTGAAGTACCTAACTGTGAAGTACCTTTCTGCGTCGCTCCTTTCGCAATAGCCCCTTTCTGCACAGAGCCATTTTGTATAGAGCTATTTTGTACCGAGCTTGGGGGCTGTTGCGACGAGTCATCGGGTGCAACGGCTACCTTGGACTCAATACCCACTGTTGAAGAACTGGCAAGGAATGGGGCGATGACACGATTGTAAGCAAAGCTGGCGATGGCCAGCACGACCATCATTATCCCTATGCGGTAGAGAATAGGGCCTATTGGCGTGCCATGTTTAGGCTTAAGTTTAGAGTTAGATTTAGACCTCGACTTAGCTTTGCTCCTTATTTGACCTTCAACATTCGCATCGGCTTTGGCTTCGACCCCTTCGATGCGCGCCTCAACAGCATTAAGTTTGCCGCCGGGTTTGTGCTCAATTTGAAAGAAGATGGTATCCCCCTCCTGCGGCCGACGGCTCATATGCCTAAGCTGGGATACATGAATAAAGACATCGGTATGACTGTCAGTACCTGAAGCTGTTTCAGGCTCTATAAAACCGAAGCCTTTATCATCTTTCCAACGAACAAGCGTGCCTTTTACAATTCGGTTATGCATTTTATTCTTATTTCTCGTACACAAACTGACAGATAATTCCGTCAAATGTACTCCTAAATGCACGAACAAAATAGGAAAATTGAAATAAGAGCTCTTCGATGGACCAAACAAGAAAAGCCGCTCTGAAAACGGCTAAGATAAAAATCTTCCTTATCTATAGGTAACCAGGCGAATGCATGGCCACTTAGAGGTGAGTCGCAGCGAGTTGGGCGGGGCCAGATTCAGTTGTCGGTTAAACCCAGTTCAGCTCGCTATGAAGAACTATTCCAGTACGGGTTAAGCGGCTCCCGCCTGCTCTTTCTTCTCCTGCTCCAGCTTCTGATTAGTCAGATCGGCAATCTGGGCCGAGAGAACGGCAATTTCTGATTGCAATGCCTGACGTTTCTTTTCGCCAGCCTCAGTTTTATCCCCCTTCAGCTCTTTAAGCTCCTGTTTAAGCTTCTCAACTTTTTCCTTGAGCGCCTCGATTAACTCATCAATCTTTTTCTTAGGCTTCTCTGAAGCCTCCGCCGATTGAGCCTGTGCCTGAGAAGCTTGGGCATGTAGCTTTCCGCCCGAGTCTGATGCCAGTGCATCTCTGCCCTCTTTAGAGATTGAGACACGGGCATCACCTTGTGCTGAAACCACTCCTTTAGTGAGATCGGCTTCCGCTTCGGCCTGCGTTTTTGTCGAAGAGCCGACCTTAGCCTGACTGATCCCGGGGCTTGCCGGTGTATTATTCAGATTCATTCCTGATACGTTCATAAAGCTCCCTCAATGACTGCAACACAAGATGCGTATTTGTATCATTATTATCGGCCGCTTGGTAAGTAAGCTTATGTAAACAAGGTAAATAATTGTGAAATTGCCCATTTTTTCATGACTTATACTGTTTTATTGAGTTAAAAAATAAATATTTAGACTTCCAGACGTCCATTTGTTATGTTCAAGTTTCACTCAAAGGAATAGGCAGAGACAATATGAAACTCGAGTCATTGGCACTTCACCACGGATATGAATCTGAAGCGACGACGAAAGCGGCGGCCGTGCCCATCTATCAAACCACCTCCTATACCTTCGATGATACCCAACATGGTGCCGATCTATTCGATCTCAAAGTGCCGGGAAATATCTATACCCGCATCATGAACCCAACCACAGATGTTTTAGAGCAGCGACTGGCTGCCATCGAAGGCGGGATAGGCGCATTAGCACTGGCATCGGGCATGGCTGCAATTACCTATGCCATTCAGGCCTTGACTCAGGTAGGTGATAACATCGTCAGCACCAGTCAACTCTACGGGGGCACCTACAACCTATTTGCCCACACTCTGCCGCGCCAGGGAGTGGAAGTACGCATGGCCGGCTTCGATGACTTCGACGGCCTTGATGCCTTGATCGATGACAATACCAAGGCGCTGTTTTGTGAGTCTATCGGTAACCCGGCGGGTAATATTGTCGATCTGGAACGTCTGGCCGACATCGCCCATAAGCATGGTGTTCCTCTGATTGTCGATAATACCGTGGCGACGCCGGTACTGTGTAAGCCATTTGAATTTGGTGCCGACATAGTGATCCACTCCCTGACCAAATATATCGGCGGCCATGGTACAACCATAGGCGGTGTGATCATCGATTCAGGCAAGTTTGACTGGGCCGCGCATCCCCAGCGTTTCGCACTACTGAACGAGCCAGATCCCTCCTATCACGGTGTTGTCTATACCCAAGCCTTCGGGCCTGCCGCCTTTATTGGTCGCTGCCGCGTCGTACCACTGCGTAATACCGGTGCCGCACTCGCCCCCCAGAGTGCCTTCCTTCTACTGCAGGGACTGGAAACCCTGTCACTGAGAATGGAGCGCCACTGCAGTAATGCGCTGGCCTTAGCCCAATATCTCGAGCAACATCCTAAGGTGGGCTGGGTCAATTATGCGGCGCTACCCAACAGCCCCTTTCAGGATAACTGCCACAAGATCACTGACGGCAAGGCCTCAGGGATCATCAGTTTCGGCATAAAATCGAGCCAGGCCGGCGGCGGTAAAGAGGCGGGAGGTCGCTTTATTGATGCCCTGAAGATGGTACTGCGTCTGGTCAATATCGGTGATGCCAAGTCTCTCGCCTGCCATCCGGCTTCGACTACCCACAGACAGTTAGATGCAACTGAGCTTGCTAAAGCTGGTGTCAGTGAAGATTTGATACGTATCTCAGTCGGTATCGAACATATCGATGACATCATCGCCGATGTCTCGCAGGCGCTTGAACATGCAGGGTAGCTCAGGCTTTTAACTCAAGCTTTTAACTTAAGCTATCGGCATAGAAACTGAGGTTTCTATGCCGCTCTTTGATTCCGGCATTTATCGCCTTTAGCACTTGGCCAGCAGCCAGCGCTGCTTGTTGTATAACCCTCCCTCTTCTCAGATATAGATGAATAACGCATAACCTACAGGGTAAATAGTCAAAAATAGCCTTTTAAAGCAGAAGCTAAGCCCTTAGCAGCCTCCAATAAAACAGCTATAGTTTATTAATGGGGGTCGATCTCAAAGGACAGTTGCAAGATGATAAATAAGGCTGCGGAGCGGCATTTACAAGACGAATACCTGCTGAGTGACATACCGGTCGCTACCGCCGAGATATGCGTGCCAGATAATATATTTAATAGCTGGCAACAGACACTGGATCTGATCTCTGAGATTGTAGATACCCCAGCCGTGCTCATAATGCGAATACATAAGAATGACAATAAGATGGAGGTATTTGCCAGCAGCAAGAGTACCGGAAACCCCTATCATCGCTACGACAACGATAATTTAGGCAACGGCCTCTACTGCGAAACGGTCATCGCACAGAACGCTGAGCTGCATATTCCCAATGCACTGAAAGACAGCGACTGGGATCATAATCCGGACCTGAAACTCGGCATGATAGCCTACTGTGGCTTGCCTCTACTCTGGCCCGATAACACCCCCTTCGGCACCATATGCATGCTCGACAATAAGGAGCACAACTACAGCCAAAAATTCAGGCACCTGTTAGCCCGATTTCAAGAAGCGGTTGTCACCAACCTTGCCACCTTATACCAGCAGGAAAAGCTGCGGCATCTGAATCAAACTCTGGAAACGCGAGTGCAACTCAGAACCCATGAACTGGCAGACCTCAGCACAAAGCTTATCAAGGAGATTGAGAGCAGAACCTCGGCAGAATTTAGCCTAGAATACTCAAAAACCTATGATGAACTCACGGGACTCCCTATGCGTTCCGGCTTGATCGACTCGCTTACTCAGATGCTTAAACAGAGCAAAGCGACTGAAACTGTCACAGTACTCTATTTCGGTCTGCGTAAATTCAAATCGATTAACGACAGTTATGGTTACCTCATCGGCGATCAGGTTCTTTCTCAATTTAGTCAAAGATTAAAACAGTACTTAGATAAAAATACCTTAATCGCCCGCATTGCCGGCTCTGAATTTGTCATCGCCCGCTCCCATAAAGAAACCGCGAGCAACGATCTGGAGCTGATAACAAAAATATTAGACTGCTGTAACGCCCCTTTCTCTCTTGCAGGGTTCACCATTACGATTCCCTCCTGTATGGGGGTTGCTCAGTTTCCGACCGATGCCAGAACGGCAGAGGAGTTGCTACAAAAATCCAGCGCGGCGATGAGCATAAGTAAAAACGAGGGAGCCAGTTATAGCTTTTTCAATCAAGATACTCAGTCCTGCATTGAACAGCGCTATCAACTGGAGAGTCACCTGGTCGATGCGCTCAATAATCGAGAGCTATACCTGAACTATCAACCTTTAGTCTGCTTAAAAACACATAAAATCCTCGGCGCAGAGGCTCTGCTGAGATGGCATAATCCGGTCTTGGGGCAGGTACCACCGGACAAATTTATTAACCTAGCCGAACATAATGGTCAGATCATCGAGATAGGTAACTTCGTACTCCATAGTGCACTTGCGCAGGCTGCTCAGTGGCAAGCCTTACAGCAAAGCGAGTTTAGAATAGCCATCAACATATCACCACTGCAATTCAGGACGCCCAACTTTGCCGAACATATTGCCGATCTGCTCACTCTGTACCAATTACCCACCACCTCATTAGAACTCGAGATCACCGAGGGTATCTTGTTACAGGATGAACACTTAGCTCATGACTCGATAAAAAAGTTACAAGCACAGGGAATACGTATTTCCCTCGATGATTTCGGTACCGGGTACTCCTCACTAAGCTATCTGCAGAAATACTCATTTAATACCCTGAAGATTGACCGCTGCTTCATTACCAATCTGGAGAAGAATGAGCAGGACAGAGAGCTCACCCGCGCCATTATCGCCATGGGTAAGAAGCTTAATCTGCATGTGATCGCCGAAGGGGTTGAGACACAAGAGCAAGATAGTTTTATCCGCAGTGAAGACTGTGATTATGGTCAAGGCTATCTCTACGGCAAACCGACCAGTGCCGAAGAGTTTGAAACCAACTATCTGACGGACTTATATTCATTCCAATAATCGATTACGGATAAGCCGGGTAGCCATGCTGCAGAGCCTTATCCGAGAGACGAATCATGCCATATCAGCCTGTCAGGATCAGGCTGCGCAAATACCATATTTAGGTAACACGTCATGCAAGATACCAAGCCTGTGAGCCTTAACCGCAATTCATTTGACCCGAGAGGCTTTTTTCTTCTGTGCCTGCTCATCCAACACCTGCATGCCTGATGTGATTGCCACCACAGCCTTAGAGTTAAACTCCCGCGCATACAAGGTATAGACAACAAACAGACTGGTCACGATAAACAGAGCCGGATGAAAAAACCAACTCAAGACCGCCATTGAAAAATAGTAGGCCCTCAGACCATAGTTATATGAATGGGCCGCTTGATCTTGCACTACCGCCATCTGTTTTGCATAACAGCTAAGCCTCTCATCCCCGCCGCCCGTTGGGTCTATGGGTGCAGCTCCGACCATCACATTGAGAAAACCATATTGACGCATCGACCAGGTAAACTGGAAAAAGGCCATCACGAAGATAAAGGTCAACAAACTTAATTTCAGCTGGATCAGGGCATCATTAGGGGCTGCCGTATAGGGGATTGAAGCGATAACAGCCTCCAAGCGTTCAACCTGGGCAAAAAGCGTTAGCACACCGGCAAGGACCAACATGGTCGTCGAGGCAAAGAAAGTAATATTGCGTTCAAGATTGGCCAGAAGTGCCGCCTCACCCACCCTCACCTCTCGGGTCATCAACTCGTTCATCCAATGAATTCGATGTTGATGTAAACAACGCGCGATACAGTTGGTCGTCTTGGCTTTACGACGTGCAAAGGAGGTGTAGCCGACCCAACAACAGATAAAACAGACAAATGAGATAATATCCAACACAGTAAAAGCCATAACAATCCAGAAAAATTCGATACCAATCACTATTAAAGCAGCTTTAATGCTAGCTGACTAATAATCACCATTTACATGCCCGAACATTCATATTCGAATCATACATGTCAGATAATTTAATTCGACTTAACAACAGGAAGAACAAAAAGAATTAAGCGACATGCGTGATGATAAATACCAATAGGTATAAGTTGTGGTATAAAATATAAATACCACCAACAAACAGCCAACATGATTATCATTTTGTATCCATGTAAGGCATGAGTTTAATAAGGGAATATTTATGACGTTACTCTCTGGAAAAACACTGACATTACTCCTCACCACAACCCTTTTCTCCTTAACGGGTTGTGGTGGCAGTAGCTCTGATTCGGGCGGTGATTCAGGCACATCGGGTGGCGGAAACTCAGGGACACCACAGTGGGTGTCGGGGGTATTTGCCCCCGATAGTGAACTTGCCGGACAATGCACCAGTGACTCTGATCTAACTGAAAAACTCTGGTTAAGATCATGGAGCAACGACACCTACCTCTGGTATAACGAAATTACCGATGTCGACCCGGCTCCTTTCTCAGTGCTCTCCTATTTCGAACAGTTAAAAACCCAGGAGCTGTCGGCTAGCGGTAATACCAAGGATAAGTTCCACTTCTCTATGTCTACAAGCGAATGGGATCAGCTAAACCAGTCCGGCGCTTCAGTAGGCTATGGGGCTCATTTTTATTTGCAACAAGCCGACGGAACTCAGGACAGAAAGATAACGGTGAGTTATACCGAGCCAAACTCTCCGGCAACGACGGCAAATCTGACCCGTGGCGCGGTGATCCTCGAAGTAGATGGCGTGAATGTTAAAGATGCGGCCGATAGCACCAGCATAGATACTCTCAACAATGGCCTATTTCCCAGTAGTGCAGGTCAACAAACGCGATTCACGGTGCAAGACTTAGATTCAGCAACAAGTCGGGATATCACCTTAACGGCGCAGACTATTGTCTCTACCCCGGTTCAGAACACTACAACAATAGTAACGACCACGGGAAGAGTGGGTTACCTGCAATTTAACTCACATATCGCCACCGCGGAGCGCGGCCTTTTCGATGCAATCAATACCCTTAGCGACGCGGGTGTTAATGATCTGGTGCTCGACCTCAGATATAACGGCGGCGGCCTGTTAGCCATGGCTGGTCAACTGGGTTATATGATCGCCGGCAATCAGGCAACCCAAGGTAAAATATTTGAACGCAGCACCTTCAATGACAAACACCCCAATACCGATCCCGTCACGGGCCAGGCTTTAACACCTATGCCCTTCTTTAGTGAGAGCCTTGGCTTTAATGCCTCCTTACTCGGAGCCGGTAAGTCCCTGCCAAGCCTGAATCTGTCTCGTCTGTTTGTTCTCACGACAGCCAATACCTGCTCAGCCAGCGAAGCGCTGATGAACGGCTTGCGTGGCATCGATATTGAAGTTATCCAGATAGGGGATACCACTTGCGGCAAGCCTTATGGCTTCTACCCGACACCGAACTGTGGCACCACATTCTTTACCGTACAGTTTAAAGGCGAGAACGATAAAGGCTTCGGCGACTATTCCGATGGTTTCGTCCCAAGCGTCAATCCGACTCTGGAAAGTGAAATCCCCGGATGTAGCCTGAGCGATGACTTCAACCATGCCTTAGGCGATACCGATGAGCGATTGCTTAATGCCGCTCTTTACTATCGCGCTAACGACCGATGTCCAACGCTTCTGAGCAAGGCGGCTAAAGCAAAACCAAGAACTCAGTTCATCGATACCGGTTTCATTTTGGAAGATACCCGAAGCCAGAATGTGCTGCTGAATAACCGTATTTTAACTCAAAGCTCGCAGTAACCGAGCCAATAGTAGAGGTTGAGATGAAAATTCACCACTTACCAGGATTGCTACTCTTGCTCGCCGGCTGCTCGCTACAAGCTCAGGACCTGCGGGTTAGTGAGGCTAGCCCTGCGCTGCTGAGCAATAGTTCGACCGAGAGTATCGCGGAACTCCAGGAAGCGATAGCCAGCCTATTGAAGGTTGAAGAGGTACTGATTGCAGATGACGCATTTACGCAAAGCAGCCGCTTATCGCTCAGTCGTGCCCCTCATACCGATCCCAATGGTCAGCTGATCATGGGACGAAACTTTGAGATGCCCGATATGGTTCAGCTTTTAATTCAGGGCAAGCAGTGCTTTGTCTATCACGAAGATAGTGACCAAAATCGTCCCTTACCGCTATCGAAATGCATAGCTGAGTAGTTAATCAATAATAGTTAATCGATCATACAGGCCGTAACCTATTACGGCCTGTTTTTGCCTCTTCCAAGACTCATGGCACCTAATCATTTCACCGCTTATTTTCGGTAAAAAGCCCCTTTCTCCTAAAAAATATTCTTAAAGATATTCGCGACTTGAATTGAAAACAATGTAACAAAACGCTTCAAACCTGCGCCTCTGCTAGACTTAAGGTAACTATCGGCCGCTTAAATAAGGGGAACGGTAATGGATTACAGAGCTAACATCATAAGGGTCGCGCTACTAAGCCTATCCTTATCTGCAGCAGGTTTATCAGGATCAGATGCCACTGCTGCTAACCCAACGACGAACACCAATACCATTTCTGATGCTACTTCTAATCCCGGCGCTCAGCACCGAGCCTTCCCTGACGTCAACCTCCCCGAACCCGCCAATGGCGAACACGCCATCGGGCTTTTAGGCGATAAGCTGCCGGATGTCGCGGCGGCATATGAAATGACAACTTCAGAGTTTGCCAAACTGATCAGAACCGATAAGACGGTATGGTTAGATCGCAGAGCTCATATCTTCTACGTAGAAGTTGAAGCACCAACAGAGCTCGCCGAATCCGATCCTGGTGGCGAAATCCAAACTGCACTCAATGAAGCCGAGACCTTTAGTCTCAATAGCCGCCCTGGTGCACCGCGAACCATATTTCTCGATTTCGACGGTCACACAACCACAGGTACCGCCTGGAATAACTCCTATAATGTCAGCAATATTTACTCTCCTGCCTATAACACAGATGGTACTTCGGCCTCTTTCACTCAACTCGAACTCGATAGAATTTATCTGATGTGGCAACAGGTAGCCGAAGACTTTGCCCCCTTTAATGTTAATGTGACGACTCAGGAACCCTCACCAGACAAGATAACGAGAACCACCTCTTCCGATCAGACATTCGGAACTCGGGTTATTATCACGCAAGATAACTTCGCCAATTGCGGCTGCGGCGGTTTCGCCTATTTAAGGATATTCGACGATTACGGCAGTAATGGCGATTATTACAAACCCGCCTTCGTATTTAACTCTAGCGTTGTGGGCGCAGGGGAAGCGATCACCCATGAGTCCGGCCATAACCTTGGGCTTAGCCACGACGGACAGAGTGGTGGCACCAACTACTACCAGGGACATGGATCCGGTGCCACTGGCTGGGCCCCCATAATGGGAGTGGGCTACTACCGCTCTTTGGTGCAATGGAGTAAGGGGGAATACCCTCAGGCGAACCAGCAACAAGATGATATTCAAGTCATTCAGAATTATGGCGCACCTTTGATGCTAGATGACCATGGCGATAGTATCGCTAATGCATCTGAGTTAATTGAATCTCCCAATGGCGACACGACCATACTCGAAGGCAGTGGTCTGATACGCCGCCGGGATGATATGGACATGTTCAGCTTCACTGCCGGCGCGGGAAGTTTCACTCTGAATATCTCGCCATCCGCTGTAAGCCCGAACCTGGATATTCTGGCTCAGCTCTATAACAGTTCAGGCACTCTGATAGCCAGCAATAACCCCAGCTCTTCACTGCCCGCGGCGATCAGCGGCAGTTTCGCCAATGGCGGTGAATATTACCTGAAGGTGGATGGCACAGGTAAAGGCGATCTCTCTACCGGTTACAGTGATTACGGCAGCATAGGCTGGTATGCCATCAATGGTAGCGTGCAAAATGACGGCAATTTAGAATCCCCGACCGCCGTCGCCGTCTCAGTTGGTTATGTTCCGGGATATGCACCAATCACCGCGTTCTTCAATGGTTCAGCCTCCACCGATGATATCGGGATCACCGACTATAGCTGGAATTTCGGCGACGGGGGAGTGGGTAGTGGAGTCAGTCCGTCTCATGAGTATCAGGCTCCGGGCGTATATAATGTCACTCTGACCGTTACCGATACCGACAACCTCACGGACTCAGACACGCTGGCCATCTCTGTGGTTAACCGCTCGCCGATTGCACTCGCCAACGCCGACAGCTACTCAGGCACCGCCCCCCATAGCGTTCAATTTGATAGTACGGGCTCAAAAGATCAGGATGATTTGGGCACCATTACCTATGCCTGGCTATTCGGCGACGGCAACGGCTCAACTTCCGCCAATCCGAGTCATCTCTATGCGGCTCAAGGTACATATTCTCCAAGTCTGACCGTCACCGATAACTTAGGCGCCGAGGATAGCGTCACACTGTCGGATATCAGTATCTCGCCACCGGCTTATCTGGACCAATATGCACAAGGCGAAATATTCGGTGCGGGTTCGGTCGGGGGAAATTATACAGATACCTTCGATAACAGCTCGGCTCAGACAATTAGGGAGCGGGAGTCCGGCGGCAGAAAAAGCAGCCGTTATAGCTATCTTCAACATACCTGGTTATTCAATGTCACACCGGGTAACACAGTAACACTGCATCTCAATGCCTGGATGACAAACTCTTCAGACAGCGATGAGATGCGCTTCTCCTACTCAGTAAATGGCGGAGCCTATACCGAATTTACATCGATTCAGAATAGTGTCGATATGGGACTCGCATCTTTCTTGATGCCTCAGACGACCGGTGGCGATGTACGTATTCGCGTCGAAGACACAGACCACACCCCGGGACGCCGAGGTTTAGATACCGTCTATATCCGGCAGCTCTATGTCAGTAGTGAAACTCTGCTCGGCGGTGATGTACCTGAATCGCCAACCCTGCAGAGTGCGATACCGATATCATCGAGTCAGATAGATATAGGCTGGAGTGATGCCTCAGACGATGAGTCTGGCTTTAATGTCGAGCGCTCTGACGATGAAATCAACTGGAGTTCAATTGGATCGGTAGGAGCCAATGTCACCCAATTCAGCGATAGCGGATTATCGGCTGATACCACCTATAACTACCGCGTCACTGCATTTAACGGTTATGGCAGTTCGCTTGAGTCTAATGCCATTTCGGCCACAACCGAAGCTGCAAGCCCCATTAACCTCACCGCCACTGGCAGGAAGGTTAAGGGAATTAAACATATCGACCTGCAGTGGTATCAATACCCAGATGTCGATATCTACTTCGATAACGATGATGCTATCTTTGCCAGCGGAGGAAGTGGTGAACCCTATAGTTACGATTTTGATACCGGACTAAAAGGCGGTGCCACTCATACGATTCAGGTGTGTAACGCCGGCGGCGGAGACTGCTCGGAGGTGGTGACTGTGATCTTTTAAAATCACGGTTCTCTTGGAACCTGCAACAGATGGTTACACCACGCACTCTTGTCATAATAAAAAACCGCAGCGAAAGCTGCGGTTTTATTTTGCTTTAATTAAGTTCAGTAGCTTCGAGTACGGTTCAATACAGTATCGAGGCGACTAATTAATTAAAAGTTAACGGTCTGCTCAGCAGTACAGGTCGATGTACCTTCATCACAGGCTTTATAGGTGTATGAACCGCCGCCCTTAGATGTGATTGAGTCAGTATAAGTCGAACTTGCAGAAGTAGTAGCAATCATGCTGCCGTTACGATACAAGTCGACATTGCTGCCCGCCGCACCGCTAAAGCTCAAGTCGACTTTCTTCACGCCTTTGCTCTTATAGCCGCTCGCAGAAAGAGTGAAGTCACCACCAGGCTCTGTTCCACCGCCGTTACCGGCACAACCGTTAGCCGTCAGGTAAGCATCGGCCGCAGCTGCCTTGACGATACCGTAACCGAAGTAAACATCGTTACCCGCAGCGCCGCTATCCATGGCCGTCGCTTTCAGGGCCTCACGAATTTCTGTACCTGTACACTGGTTGTGGTTTGACCAAACCAGCGCCGCAATACCAGAAACCGCAGGTGTAGCCATAGAGGTTCCGCTCATGAAACCAAAGTCTGAGGTACCGATATTGATATCCGCACTGCCGGCAGCTAACAGTGCAGTTCGGTCTTCGAAGGCAGCGCCAACAGCAGGGATAGTCGTCGTATTGGTATCACCTAAAGTGGCATAGAGCATACCCGCTTCATTGTTAATGATGATCGCACCAACGCCGCCGGAACCTTCACAATTTGCCACTTTATCGTGGAAAGAGATAGTGCCGCGGTCGATCACACAGATATTACCGTTAGCACCACTGTCGGTCGCCTCGGCTGTACCCATGTAGTAAGTGCCACCGCTGGCAGCGCCAGAGTTTTCCATCGCTGAGCTGGCATAAGCGACACCGTCGGCGCTCATGTTTGCCGAAGTTGCCATATCTGCAGGATACGTCGATAGGGTGTCGACACCAGCAGCCGTCACCTCAACACAGATAGTTTCATCCTCTTGCGCACGCTTGCCACGACCAGACAGGCAGCTTGGGAACTGAGAGAAATCGGCGATATTGTTATTGGCATCGTTCGCGCCAATCATCATCACTGAGGGGTAACCCGCAGGATATGAGCGTACGTTGTTACCATCGTTACCGGCAGCGGCTACGACTAAGCCACCCGCATCGGTAAATGCCTGAAAGGCATTGGATTCGGTAGAGTTTGAACCACCACCACCAAGACTCATGCTGATGATGTTAGCGCCTGCTGCACTACATAGATCGGCCGCTTTAGCCAGATCTGATGAGTAACCCCAGCCATCTTCATTAAATACTTTGATGATATGCAGATCGGCGCCCGGCGCCATACCTACAACACCGAAACCATTATCGGCCGCGGCTACTGTACCCGCAACGTGTGTACCGTGTGGTCCGCCATGATCATTCCAGTTGCCCGTACCCGAGTCATTGTCACCAGAAATATTGTTCCACTCGAAATCACCATTACTGCTATCTAGACCCGAGTCGATAATACATACCTTCATGCCGGCACTGGCGTTGAAGGTAAGCTGATCGGCCTGAGACTGATATACCGCATAGGGGGTTACCTGCTCAGTCATAGGGTTACCCGCATCATCACTGAAGGCAGACATCAGATGACGACGTTGATCGGCTTCGACCAGTTTAATGTGTGGGTTATTCAGTAAACCTTTAACCTGTGAAAGATCTTTTCCGGCAAAAGTAGCCGAAATAAAGCCATTGCCATCTACATGTATTTGAGCACCAAGCTTGTTAGCTAGCGCCTTAACGATGCCTTTATTGTTATTGTCCACTTGAATAATATAACGATCGTCATCTGCTTTTGCGGTAGTCGATACGCTCACTGTCAGGGCAATGATCGCACCCGCAATTTTAGATAATTTCATAAAGTCTCTCCGATTTATTTTTTAGTATAGAGTTACTATGGCCACTTGATAATGCCGCAACACTTTTCACTGTTGAACGTGCCTTTTTCGACATTATCGTTGGCTTTACGATTTAGAACCTAACAGACATCACAAAACATAACAACAGAACAACAAAAAATTAACAAATGTAAGTATAATCTAATGTTTTGTGTCACATTTAGAGCCAGCCAATTGCAAACACTGATATTTTCCCAATAACAGGCTTCCTATGTTATTTTTTATCTTTATCAATTCCAGCCAGTAATCGGGTAGCGCTTCCCTATGTTTAGTCAGAAAAGTTTTTCGTTTTTATCTCTGCTCGCCAGTAATAATCAGCGCGAATGGTTCAAGTCCCATCAGGCGCAATATGAAGATGAGGTGCGCACACCGGCGCTGAAATTCATCGAAGCCATGCAGCCGCATATTCTGTCTCTCTCTCCCAGACTGACCGCCGTACCGAAAAAAGTGGGTGGCAGTTTAATGCGGCCACAGCGTGATGCCAGATTCAGTAAAGATAAGACCCCTTATAAAACCAATGTGGGTATTCAGTTCAGGCATTTTCAGGGCAAAGATGTTCACGCTCCGGGGCTATACCTGCATATAGCGAACGAAGGCTGCTTTCTCGGTGCCGGAATTTGGCACCCTGATTCGAAGGCGCTGAATCGGATCCGCACCTGTCTCGATGAAAATCCTAATGCCTATAAAAAAGCGCTGGCTCAATTGAGAGCCGCAGGATTTGAGATGGAAGGAGATAGCTTAGTGCGCCCGCCAAGAGGCTATGATAAAGACCACCCCATGCTGGATGAGCTTAAACGAAAAGACTTCATCGCTATCAAAAACATCGACGCCAAACAGGTTTACGACAAAGACTTTGTGAATTGGTGCGCCAATGAATTCAAGCAGACTCAGAAGCTGATGGGTTATTTGTGCTTCGCGTTGGATTTGGATTACTGATACGTACTCGCTAAGCTTAGCTTCTTCAGTATAACCCTATAGTAGTCAAATGATTTCATATTTACTCACCAAGAACATAGACAGCGAACAGGTTTACGACAAAGATTTTGTGAATTGGTGTGCCAATGAATTCAAGCAGACTCAGAAGCTGATGGGTTATTTGTGCTTCGCGTTGGATCTGGATTACTGATACGTACTCGCTAAGCTTGTGAACAGGTCAAGTTTGTGAGCAGTCTAAGGAATAACTATGATAGACCTCTACACTGCGGCAACGCCCAACGGACATAAGATCTCTATCGCCTTGGAGGAGATGGGGCTGGATTATCAGGTTATCCATATCGATCTGATGGCTGGCGAGCAGAAAGAGCCTGAATTTCTGGCCATCAACCCTAATGGCCGTATTCCTGCCATCATAGACAGGGACAAGGATGATTTTGCCGTCTTCGAATCCGGTGCCATCTTGCTTTATCTCGCCGAGAAAACGGGCAAATTTTTACCAGCTAACCCAAAGAAACGCTCTCAAGTAATGCAATGGCTGATGTTCCAGATGGGGGGCGTCGGCCCCATGATGGGACAGGCCAATGTCTTTTATCGCTACTTTCCGGAAAAAATTCCTGCAGCCATCGAGCGCTACCAACATGAAAGCCGTCGCCTGTTCGAGGTGATGAATAACCAACTCGCCGACAACCGCTATCTAGCGGGCGATGATTACACTATCGCCGACATGGCTACCTGGCCTTGGGTGAGAACCTATGACTGGAGTGGCGTCGATATCACAGGGCTGACTCACCTGCAGCGCTGGATTGAGGAATTAGCACTAAGGCCCCCATGCCAGAAGGGCATCATCACCCCACCCTCATCGGATCTTAGCGATGAGGAGCTCGCCAAAGAGATCCGTAAGATGGTGACGGAGTAGACTTTAGACACGAGGTGCGAGGTGCGAGGTGCGAGGTGCGAGGTGCGAGGTGCGAGGTGCGAGGTGCGAGGCAGTATGACCATTAAGCCCTGTTTAGCAAGGCAAAGATCAAATCAAGCTTGTAAGCCGCTATTTTCACTCTTTTCTTAAGGTTACCCGGAATAGCTTTCGAGGAAGCGCCCCCTCCTCAAACTCATCTATTTCAACTATTTCAACTATTTTAAACCCCTCAGCTAAATGCCTCACCTTATCTTCTGAGAAAAAGTGCACGATAAAACCTCCGGCTTGATACATATCCTCTCCATGATGGGTACCGACAGCAAAATCTGCATCCCCTGTGTGTCTGACAGTATAGATATTCAAACCGCCCGGCTTCAGTACTCTTCTTATCTCCTTAGAGAGAAACTCAAGCTCACTGGTAGTGAGCGCCATACAATAAAGCATATGAGAATAACAGGCATCGAATGAGCCACTTTCGTAAGGTAATGGGTTTCGGATATCGTGACATTTGGCAGTTATGAGATGAGAAAGCCCTCGTGATTCTGCTTTTTCTTTTATCTCTACAACTCCTGACGGTGAATAATCTATCACTTGAACCTGAAAGCCACTTTTGGCAAAGAACATAGTATCGCGCCCTTGGCCACCACCAAGCTCCAAAATAGTGCCCACTCTCTCTTTCTTAAACGGATCGGCCGCTATTGAAGCGCAAGCGCTCTGCTGTTCACCAAACATATCCGCCTTACTTGAGAAAGTGGTTTCCCAGTGACTCTCCTGTTTGGCCAAACTGAATTTTTGAGTACCTGTTTTCTCTTTCAATGTAGTGGCACACTAAATTTGTGCCACCATCTGCGTGAATTCCTGTATGGATAAAAGCAGGAAGGACACAATTAACTCGAATACCATCGGATGCAAGATGTAGTGGAAAGCCTTTGTTTAATGTGTCCATTGAAGATCTAAAAGCAGTATTTAGTGGACTAAAATACATAGCTTATGAGTAGCATATTTTCTTATCCGTACAATCATTGATCTCCATCAATTTCTTTATACCTTCATTCGTTATTAATATAATCATCAACTACATATAACATCAAACCGTTAACAAAACATATTAATCTTAAAAACCTAAGCACTATATGACAACAAAACATTTTATATTTTAAGGTATTATAGGAACCCATTGGTTTTATTATTTATAACAAAACAATATATTATCCCAGTGTCATTCACTCAGTTATTTTCTACACTGATAAATACTTAGCTTACTCACCAGACAATTCCTGTTAGATATTAACTGCTGTACTGGATGACGAGTGACTTAATAAACCTATGAAAGGGATATAGTAATGAAAAAGTCATATATAACACTCTTAATAGCAGCAAGCTTATTCGCTACTTCGTCTTCGATAGCTAAACCATCATCGCTGACCCCATTAGCCGATATTATTCCAACAGGATGTTCAACGGTTCAAATTTCTCCATTTGGAACCAGCCTACTTGGTCGTTGGGGTTGGGAAAATGGAACAGCTCAAACCCAATTTGGGGGCGACGCTGTCTACATGGTAAGTGCTTCTACTGATGGAGAGAATTGGTTCGATTTTGAAGTTGAATTTGAAGTTGTAAAGTATGAACCTGATACACTGGCTGAAGACTATTCTGGCCAATTTGTATACAGATGTTCAACCGCGCAAACAGAGGAGTCAGGAACTTGTAACGGTGCAGTACTTGGCCTACGCCCTGCTATTATTAGTTCTGCTGCGGAATACTTGCAAGTAGATCCTGTTGCTTTTGGAAGAAATATCACTGCAACATTACATGGGGTAGAGATTAAAGCCATGAATCCAGGAACTGATGTAAAAAGACAAAATTATCCTAAGACAGACATATGTAGTGACATTTAAATATCGAAAACGCCATATCTGTGAGAGACAGGTGTAGACAATAACAATGCCAACAATCTATACGAACTAGTTTGTTGGCAATATTCACTGATCTATCCAGCGATAACCATTCATAGCTTCATATCCCACAACGATAATGATGTAGATGCTTCCATCGAGCTTACAAGGAAGTCCCCGCAGCGCGTCACAGAAGTATCTACACATACGTCGTTCATTCACATCCATGTGATCACGACATTTGTATATCCCTATACAGAATCTCGCTGGAGGCGATAGATAACAATGAAGGTACGGTCTTCAAACATACTGTCTAACACTCAAAAGCCAAATAAAAATGCCACCAGCCTTCATTCTAAGGCTGGCCAACTTCTGTTACACTTGCGCCCAGATAAATACCAGCGCTAGGCAACTACCCATGGGCGACTCCTTGAACTCGAGCCAAACTGATTCAACCCCAAAAGACTTACTCTCAATAACAGACGTAAAAGCCGAAACCACGCCTCAAAAGCGGGCACTAAGCTACGCCAATACCATATACGTGCTGTTTCATCAGGTTATGGATAAGCAGCAACCTGCCGATCGTATTGTAAGTGAGTATTTCAGGGTCAATAAGAAGCATGGCTCTAAAGACAGGCGCGTGATCCGTGAGAGTCTGTTTGCCCTGTTCCGTTGGTGGGGCTGGTTAAACAAGTTGAGCGACGCTCAGTCGAGTCAAGCCTGGTTCTCTATGCTCACCGCAACAGCAACCATAGAGTCACACGCCTGGCATGACATCATTCAAGCCTGGGGCGAGTTTTCCGGTAACGACTTTTCTGGCTCTAACTATAACCAGGATGCTCCGTCGACTGCATCCCCTTGCGTGAGTAGCAAGTGCGAATGGATGAATACGCAATTTGCTCCACTTAAATTCGATACCGATGAACTGGTGCCAGGGTGGTTCTGGCAGGTTTGCCCTATCGAGGATGCAGCGCAGCGATTGGCCATGGTCGAATCCCTGTCATCGCGTCCGCCTATCTGGAGCCGCGCCCAGAATATCGATACCGACACCGCTATTGAACAGCTGAATAGGGTTGATGTTCCGGCGACAGGCTGTGACTATTTCAGTGACACCATCAACTTAGGCCATAAGAGTATCAATCTTAATGGTTTATCTTTGTATAAAGAAGGCAAGCTGGAGATCCAGGATCTTGGCTCTCAGGTGATTGGTCATATCTGTGCCCCCAAAGAGAGTGACTTGTGGTGGGACACCTGCAGTGGCGCCGGAGGCAAAAGCTTACAACTCAGATCTCTTATGCTTAAGCAGAGCTCTCACTCCGGTGGCAGTATCATAGCTTCCGATATTCGCCGAAAGCCATTGGAGGAGTTAGCCAAGCGAGCTAAGCGCGCCGGCTTTAAGGGGATATCTGTTTCGCCCTGGAAATCCGATGAGCTACCTGTACCCCATGCCCATTTCGATGGTGTGCTGGTCGATGCGCCCTGTAGCTGCACCGGCACCTGGCGTCGAAACCCGGATATGCGCTGGATAGATGGTGTGGAAGCGGTTCAGGATAAGCCGGGGCTACAACTCGATATTCTGCGAAGAAGCAGTCAGGCCGTTAAAAGTGGCGGCACGTTAGTCTATGCCACCTGCTCACTCTCCCCTCTCGAGAATGAAGAGGTGGTTAATGCCTTTCTGGCCGAGCAGAATGATTTCACCTTAGAGTCGAACACTCACCCCTTCACCGGTAAAAAGACAGAGATGCTAACCGTATTTCCCTTCGAAGCCGATACCGATGGGATGTTTGTGGCGCGAATGAGACGAAACTAAACGCCCTTTGCTAAAGCAACAGGTGAAAATAGAAAAGGCGGCCTAGGGTCGCCTTTTCTTTAGGGGCTGGCGCCCTTGCCTCTCCCGCTCTTTCCCACTCTAAGACCTGATGCACTCACTCCTCAGCTACGTCTCCTGCCATCTTTCTTGTACTATCTTGTCATCTGTTTGCCATTGTTTTGCCATCGACTTGTCATATGTTGTTTTTATACTCACCTCTACAGATACGGTATATCAAGTTTACAGCACGCGAAAAAGAGAGTGGGACATGAGATTAGCCGCAGCTTTAATTGGAGAGTAATATGACAAACTTCTATGAAAATGGTGAATCGCACTGGGAAAGTGAAGATGAAACGAGCCAGGGTAAACAAAGAAATAAGCACAGACGCAGGCAAGAGTCAGTTCAGAAGCGCCTGTACTTCGAAGGGCTCGAAGGCGAACATCAAGAGCTGAAGTGGCAATAACCTTAGTTAAGCAAGGAAAGTTCGCGGCTAATGCCCAAGTACTGCCATTAAAATTGAAGCTGAACTTGCTACTGAACCCACAGTTCATTGATGCTACACCACAGAGTCCATTGCCACCGTTCTGCTTTGACTATGCTTGAGTCGACGTTTCTCCGTCTTACGAATGTACATATTCATATCTGCGGTTCTCAACCACTCACTGGCATCTTTCGCATCCTGATTTAAGGCATAACCATAGCTGAGCCCGGTATCTTTGCCCCCCTCTTTTTCGATAGTGATTGAGAGTTCATCTAACCGGGCTTCAATGGCGGGAGTCTGCTCGACCGATATCAGAATAACAAAGTTATCCCCTCCTATACGAAACAAGCTAGTGCTTTCAAACCCATCACAGATCGCTTTCAACTGTTCAGCCGCATACAGCAATAAACAATCCCCCTCTTGATGTCCAAGCTGGTGATTGACCTGCTTGAGGCCATCGAGGTCTAATAAAAACAGATGTTGAGTTTGTTTCGCATCTTTGCCAAGTAAGGTCTCAGACTGCATAAACTCATCGAACGCATGACGATTCGGTAACCGGGTCAGCTGGTCCTGACGCACTTGTTCCCAGGCTTCTCCTAATGTTTCTATGTAAGTTTGACGCTCTTCGGAGAGTAACTTTATCTTACTTGCCAGCGCCAATGACAAAAGCAGGGCATCGACAGTGCCGCCCACTAAGGTAGCCAACTCGGCGTATTCAAAAAAATCCGGAGTTAGCCCCAGATTACCGGGCAAAATAATCACCGCCGGGAGCAGCAAGCAGGTAAAGGCAAAAATAAAATAACGGGCAGGGGAAAAACCTTTGAGCAGACAAACATTACCACAGGTAATGGCAAGCGCTATCCAGAGCATGATTAGTACTGAGGCGATGAGCGCCGTGTGAGAGACCAGAAATATACTGGTAGGCAAGGCTATCACACAGGTCCAAAGCAACACTTTACTTAAATACCATAGCTTAGGTGAATATTCAGGTAGCTGAAGAAAGTGCTTATAAAATAGGATATTAAAAATCGGCAATCCGATAAAAAACAGATGGTGAAGCTCTAAGTTATGAAAGCTCACCAAGTGAGCCGGTATATGAAAAGTTAAGCCCCAAGCGACAAAGTAGGTCAATACATATAAGCCATAATAGAGAAAGGCCCGGTCTAAAATCGAGGTGTAAATTAATAAGTTATATAGAGCAATAAACAAGAGGCCGCCGAGGCACAAGATCACCGCCATCGCCTCCAGATCTGAATTCCTCCTATGTTCACCGTATGCTTTTAACTCCACCTTAGGAATCGAAGAGAAGTAGCGACTCTCCATTCGAACAATTAACCAGTACTCAACACCATAATTCAATTCAACTTTGCGACCATAATCGAACAGGAATTCATAGGGTGCATCGTAGCCAGTGCGTGCCTTTTGGTAACTATCATCATCTCCGATAACGTAGTAATCCAGTGATTCCACAATTGAATTTCTAACATTGACCACCCACTCAGGCTCGGTTTCATACATCAAAACAGGCATGGCTAACCAATAGCTTCCACCCGTTAGACTGATCTTGTCAGCTTTTTCGAGTGATGACATCCAGCCCACCACATCGCTGTGCTCAGAGGGAGCTTTTTCATGGACAGAGGCGCGAAACAGAAACGATTGATCCAGAGGGGGAGCCGCAAAGGAGGCGAAGCTGAACCCTATAAGGCTCAAGCACAGAAATAATGAAGCGCATGCTCTATGGAACATTTGCGATTAGCCTCCATATTTTTTGCCAAATAGTCGTTGCTTTTCCGGATCACCAAAGATTATAAAACATATAGCAACAACAAGATCGATCAATTCTATTAACACGAGTAAGGGTTTGCAACTTAATCAGGAAGATTTACTGAGTTTCAAATATGAGTGAGGAAATAGAGATGCCGAAACAGCCGAAGGGCAGGAAGGATAGAGGTGTTATCGCCCCTTTATTGACGCGATAACACAGTAAAAAACCGAGCGTTCTTATAGATAATCTTACCCGGCAGTAAGCTTAGAAGCTCGCCTGTCCACCTATATAGAAGCCACTATCAAATGTTGAATTAGAGGCATTGTCATACTGAAAACGAATATTTCTATAGCCTGCAAATAATGCCAGGTTCGGATTGAGTTTGAACTGAACCTTACTGTCTAATTCGTACTGTCCATCGACACTACCAAATGAGAGTACCGTCGGCGCGTAATAACCTGAAGCATGAAATGATACATTAGAGCCTAAGTCCATTGCATAACGACCACCAATTCCCACGACACTGCCATTTGCACTGTGTTTTGCCCAGACATAGGAATACTTAGCTCCTATTTCAAAATGATGTATGCCTGCATCGTGCTCTATGTGCATGGCAGTGGATGCAAGGTGGCCGCCATCATTAGAGTAGATATAACCCACAGAGGCATTAGAGTGCTTATTAAGATCGAAGATAAGATCGGTGGAGATCACATTATCATTCAGGCCAACACTTAAATCACTGGCATGGGCGGTAATGGCAACACTGGATAGAAGGAGCGCGCAACCCCACATTTTAAGTTTCATATAAATCTCATTTTTTCGTTTTCACAATAATATCAAAAACGTCCCAACCAAAGAATATCCCTTTGTTTTAAAAAGATAAATAAAGTCAAATGCAAACAAAAAAACAAATAAATCGTCACATCTGGATTAAGGTGGCAACATTCAATCAATAGCCAGACATCATGTAACAAGCTGTATCCTGGCAATCTACTATGCAAATTGGCACATTAAATTGCACACAACTAAGTTGCGCAAAATTAATTATACTGTTATATTCAATAAAACAGATGAGGAATAACAGGTAGGGAAAAACAAATGACGACATCTATTTATGATTTTTCGGTCAAGGATATTCAGGGAGAAGCTGTCTCGCTTTCTCAATTCAAAGGTAAGGTATTGCTCATCGTTAATACCGCCAGCGCTTGTGGTTTCACTCCTCAGTACAAAGGCCTGCAGGCGCTCTACGAAAAGTATGGGCCTGAGAATTTTGTCGTACTGGGTTTTCCCTGCAATCAATTCGGTGCACAGGAAAGCGGTAGTGAAGATCAAATTCAATCTTTTTGTGAACTTAACTTCGGGGTCAGTTTCCCCTTATTTGAAAAAATCGAGGTCAATGGTGAAGAGGCGCACCCACTTTATCAGTATCTAAAATCAACGGCTAAAGGTGTATTAGGCAGTGAAGGGATAAAATGGAATTTTACTAAATTCTTAGTCGATGCAGATGGAAAGGTTCTCGAACGATACGCCTCGACGACTAAACCCGATTCGATAGAAAAAAGAATAATTAGTTTATTAAATTAAACAATGAGATAAATAAAATCATGCAATAAAGCAAAAAAAAACATGATTACTTTTTGAACTTTTACGTCCCCGGAGCATCAAATTATATGAACAGCGAAATGCTTTTTCTTGTTCATCATTCTCCCGGGACTTCTAGCGCGGTCCCCTTGATCTTTCGAGATCATCAGGCAGCCAGATGGTTGCCCTTTTTTTGCCTGCAACATTTGTCTGCAACAAGAGCACGCCGAAGAATATTGATCGATTAAAAAAATTTTTTAACTATTTCTTACCTGATTTGAACTTTTCCCCATAGTGACACTCTGAATATATGTAGCGAGTTTAGTGTTACGTGTTTATGTTTTCATCATGGTTCATCACCTCCCATTAGGGCCTCAACTGAGTGCCCGCAGGAAGAGTTAAGCAGACTGCTAGCGCTAATTGCTTATCGTTTCCAGATACTGATTCTTATTAAGAATGTTATGGCATCCCACCTCGATAGAGAAAATAGATGCCATTTTTTTTGCCTGTTTGAAACCGTGGTTAGCACAGGTACAGGTCAAGGAGTTCGACGTAAGAACCGGATAGCTCTCACAGATGGCCGTCACTGCGGCTCATTTAACTGAGCCTGGTTATGACGACCTTTTTCTCATGATGAAGTAAACTTTAAACTTTTATCCAGCTGAACCACGATAGATGGGTGATAACCCTTTCTGGCCTTCGCATAAATCTCTTTAATCTCTGTATCGTAACCCGCCACCTGAAGTTCGGAAAACAAGGGTCTGACAAACTTACCCCGCCCGATACGAATTAAGTATTGGGTCAACGCTGGGAGGACAGGATCATAATGGTTTCGAATCGCCACCCGGAACCAATCACAGGCTATTTCAGCATTAGTCGATGCAGTTAACTTGAAGCAGTCATCCAGCTCCATCAACTGGGCCTGCTGTAACACTTCCGGCAAGTTATTCAGGAAATATTGCCAATGATGTACTCGCCAACTCCGGGTCTCTAATGATTCGGCCCTAGCCCCTTTCAGCCACATTGAAAGTGCAGCATCGACCTTATCAAGGCTGTCCGATTCCGGCGGTGAAAACCACGAAGGCATGCCACAGCCATAGATCCACTCCAACAATTCAGTCTCTGTGATTTTATCGGCATGTTGGATCAATAATGTCTCTTTGGCGTATTCAACAAACACTTCGGTCGTTATCGCCTGAAATGCAAAATGTTGAACATAGCGATAGAGAAACTTGTCGAATGCTTCTCTACCTAGCCGTTTCTCGAGATCGTGAACAAACATGGAAGCTTTATCATAGGTAAAACGATTAAAGGCATCATTAGGATCTTGAGTCTGCACATTCGCGGGGAGGTTTTGCGCGTCAAATTCTGCTGTCGCCAACTCCTCTTTTAAACGGCCATATTCTATGACAACTTCAAGCTCCGCCTGCTCTTTACCAAACACCGCCTCGACTATCCGGTTTGTGAAGTAAGTTGTAAAACCTTCATTCAGCCAGAGATCTCGCCAGGTGGCGTTGCTGACTAAATTTCCCGTCCACGAGTGAGCTAATTCATGGGCAACGGTGGAAACTAAACTCTTATCGCCCGCAATTAAGGTCGGGGTAATGAACGCCAGGCGTGGGTTCTCCATGCCGCCAAAGGGGAAGCTGGGAGGAAGGACTATCATGTCATACCGGCCCCAGGGATATGGGCCGAGCAAGGATTCGGCAATTTCAACCATCTGCTCGGTGTCTTCAAACTCTTTTACTGCCGCGGCCAGCACTTCCGGTTCGGCATAAACACCGGTTCTCTCGCCTATTTGTCCAAAGGCAAGTTCCCCCACTGCTATAGCTAACAGGTGAGTCGGCATCGCTTTCTCCATAGAGAAGCTAAACAGTCCATTTAAACCCGCATCGGCATCATTCATCGCACTCATAACAGCGCGCATACCAACCGGTACTGTGACACTGGCCTCGAAAGTTATTCGGGCCTTAGGGGTATCTTGCAGTGGGATCCAACTTCTTGCATTCACCGGCTGAGACTGGCTAAACAAAAAAGGGAGTTTCTTGCCGCTGGTTTGCTCCGGCGTCAGCCATTGTAAACCCTGTGCATCGGGGGAAGTCACGTAGTGAACTTTAACTCTGTCGGTCGCCGACTTTAATGAAATATTAAGTCTTTGTCCTAAGACTGAGTCCTCTCTATCTATGTTAAAGGCTAACAGCTCTTCATTATCATCCACAACCTTGATAATCGATAGCTCGCGCAGATCCAACCAAAGTTCACGACAAGAACTATCGACATATTCCAGGTCGAGTTCGGCAACCCCCGATAACTGCTTAGAGTGAAAATCGACATCGAGTGTGAGTGCAAGGTGGCGAACTCTGACTTCATCTACGTTGGCGAATGAATGATAGTCATGATTGTTATCCCATCGATTTGACACAGGTTTTCCTTTTAAAATCTGTAAGTAAGAGTTATTTGAGTTCTGAAGATATCCCCAAATGATCTCGACATTCAGAATTCAGCATGTCGAGAAGAGGCTTAAGTATAGTAACCATCACATACTTGCTTGTCATGGTAATTGACATAAATAGACTAAGATGAAACACTTGATGGATATTGTATGCAATGCGTTTTTTAAGGAAATATTTAGTGAATAGATCTCATTTACTCCCCATCACCGGCATATTATGTTTGTGCTCATCTATGGTCCAGAGTCAGGAAGTAACCCCATTACCTGATGTGCTTACACAGAACCATGCATGTAGCGACACCATAGTGATCCGCTCGCAAGCACTGACTAAAACTCAGATAGAGCAAGCCTGTGAATTAATGAGTAAGCAGGAGGTTAAGTTTCATCAACTGTTTGGCACGCAAGGAAAGCCGGTCAATCATGATAACAATGTGAGCATGCGAGCGAATGTCTACCACTCCAGTGACGACTACAAACGCTATGTTACGGCCCACTTCGATGTGCCAAGTGACAATGGCGGCATGTTCCTGGAGGGGTTACCGCACAAGGCAGACAATCAGGCTGAATTTGTTGCCTATGAAAAAAAGGGACAGATCTGGAACCTGGCCCATGAATATGTGCACTATTTAGATGGTCACTTTAACTTATATGGTGATTTTTGTGCGTCACTGCATGACTCCCATAGCGCCCCCGAATACTGCCCTAAGCCTGCGCCTCTACTTCCTCATTTAGTCTGGTGGAGTGAAGGGTTAGGCGAATACATCTCTCATGGAGATGATAATGCACCGGCCATCGCCATAGCTAAACGCCCCTCCAACGAAGGAAAAACTTATCAGCTGAGTGAGCTGTTTAATACCAGCTATGAAAAAAATGGTGGCGGTGAGCGTGTCTATCGATGGGGCTATCTCGCAGTACGCTTTATGATGGAGCAACATAAAGATAAGATCGATACCATGCTTTCTTTTACCCGTAGCGGCGACTATCCAAGATATCAGGCACTGGTCAACGAGTGGGGAACCAGCATGGATGATGAGTTCCGGCGCTGGTTAAAGACATTAAGTTAAGCGCAATATTTCAAGAGTTTTAATAAAGATAAGGAAAAAATACAAAAAAGAGATAAAAGATTGAACCAATCAGAAAGTGGTCTGTCTTATTTTATGAATCCGTTACATTGCATCATTTTTTGTTTTGTTACTTTTCATCATCATCTCCCTTGGTAACCCGATTGGGTTATCTAAAGAAGACTCAGGCATTGCTAGCGCTTAGTCAGACTCTTCTTTTTAAGTTTATCGAACTTTTTATGGCAACCCGATAAGGGTTGCCATTTTTTTTTCCCGCGACTCTCATTACGCTCTTCTCGTTACCCGTTTCTCGTCCCCTCTTCTAATGAATAGTGCAGCACTAATACCAATCGGTATAAACGCCTTTCAAAGAGAGTAAGCCCGGTATATAAACAATTTTGAACTTTTTTAGTTATTTTTAACTATTTTTTACTATTCGAATGAACTTTTTAAGATCGCAGCACTCTGACTATATGAACCGAATTTATGGCTTCGATGGTTAGCTCTACTAAATTATCTAATTATCGACTGTCGCTTTTTCACTGTTCATCATCATCTCCCTTGGTAACCTGTTTGGGTTATCTAAAGAAGACTCAGACATTGCTAGCGCTCAGTCAGACTCCTCTTTTTAAGTTATCGAACTTTTTATGGCAACCCGATAAGGGTTGCCATTTTTTTTGCCTGCTTTTTATCTCCGGCCCTACTCGATTAATGATGCATCACTGATTCACCGCCTCAACTCTCACTAACGGCCTCCTCCCTCTCACATACCGCCTTTTCGGGAGATCAGAACCACCAAGAGGTAGAAAAACGTGAGTTTTTAAATATTTTAATTATTTTGAATCAGCAAATGAACTTTTTAGGATTGACGCACTCTGAGTATATGAACCGAATTTATGGCTTCTGTTGTTATCACTCTTAAGTTACCGACTGTCGCTTTTCACTGTTCATCATCATCATCTCCCTTGGTAACCTGTTTGGGTTATCTAAAGAAGACTCAGACATTGCTAGCGCTCAGTCAGACTCCTCTTTTTAAGTTATCGAACTTTTTATGGCAACCCGATAAGGGTTGCCATTTTTTTTGCCTGCTTTTTATCTCCGGCCCTACTCGATTAATGATGCATCACTGATTCACCGCCTCAACTCTCACTAACGGCCTCCTCCCTCTCACATACCGCCTTTTCGGGAGATCAGAACCACCAAGAGGTAGAAAAACGTGAGTTTTTAAATATTTTAATTATTTTGAATCAGCAAATGAACTTTTTAGGGTTGACGCACTCTGAGTATATGAACCGAATTTATGGCTTCTGTTGTTATCACTCTTAAGTTACCGACTGTCGCTTTTTCACTGTTCATCATCATCTCCACTTTTTGGTAGTTTCTAGCGCAACTGCCCACCTTATTCCAAATATTGGAACTTATAACGACCTTAACCTGGTCGTTTTTTTTTGCCTGAAATTTGAAATCGAAGAAAAATAACGAGTTGAGAGTTGAGAGTTGAGAGTTGAGAAAAGTATTCGCGGCTAAAGCCACTCCTACAAGGATGCTGAATGACGAAAACATAGTGGTTTTTAAACAAAAAAGGCCTCTACTGAGGCCTTTCATTCGCACTGTGTTAAATCAAATGGGTGCGTAAGTATAGAGCGATGACTTAGAGCTTTTAAAGACGGATACCCGCTTTCTCTAAATCTTTAGCCGTTACACTGCGAGGCAGTGGAACATAGCCATCTTTCTCAACAATCTGCTGACCCTGCTTTGACAGAGCAAACTTGAGGAACTCACGATCCATCGGCGCTAAATCTTTGTTTGGATGCTTATTTACATAAACATAGAGGTAACGTGACAGCGGATAAGTGCCGCTTGCAGCATTCGCAGCCGTTGCCTCTATGAACTTAGTGCCTTTCTTAGAGATAGCTACCGCTTTAACGCCAGCCGTCTTATAACCTATGCCTGAGTAACCGATAGCGTTTAGCGATTGCGAGACCGACTGAACAACAGATGCGGAACCTGGCTGCTCATTCACATTGGCCTTGAAGTCACCTTTACAGAGTGCTTTCTTCTTAAAGTAACCATAGGTACCAGACACTGAGTTACGACCATAAAGCTGCACATCTCTGGCAGACCAGCCCCCCTCTAACCCAAGGTCCCCCCAACGCTTAACGTCGTTGCCGCCACACTTATGAGTCGCAGAGAAGATACCATCTATCTGCTCAATGCTTAACCCTTTGATAGGGTTGTCTTTATGAACAAATACGGCAAGGGCATCGATAGCCACACGAATAGCCGTTGGCTGATAGCCGTAATGCTTCTCGAACGATTCAATTTCATTTGGCTTCATCTTACGACTCATAGGGCCGAATTGAGATGTTCCTTCTGTCAATGCCGGTGGCGCTGTAGAGGAACCTGCCGCTTGAATTTGAATGTTCACGTTAGGGTACATCTCTTTAAACTCTTCAGCCCAAAGTGTCATCATGTTTGCCAGAGTATCTGAACCGACCGATGAAAGGTTACCCGATACGCCACTCGACTTTTCATAAACAGGTAGCGACTGATCGATCGCAGCCATAGATGCTGCAGAAAATACACTAGCGGCTGTAAAACTAACCGCGCTGACAAGCTGTTTCAGTTTCATTCTTTGCTCCAGTATTAAGCGAACTTGCTAGATGTTGACTTACTAAGTGTCGACTTGCTAGATGTTGACTAGCGAGTTAAGTTGCAGCCAGTATCAGTTCCAATGATGACAAGTCTATTACCTTGATATGACACTTAGATGACAAGGAGCGTTTTATGAGAATATTTTACCTATTAAGGCCAACATCAAGTGTATTACAATGAAAAAGCAGGCCAATTGGCCTGCTTCATTTCTAAATCAACTAACTCGAGTCACATACTCAGTTAACTTACTCAGTTCACAATAGCCGCTCTACCTTATCGGTATTGATATCGCTCTCGATAAGATTAATGGGGATCAGGAAACTGAATGTACTTCCTTTGCCCAGCTCACTCGTTATCATAAGCTCACTCTGGTGGTGACTGAGAGCATGCTTAGTGATCGCAAGGCCCAACCCTGTCCCACCACGTTGCCTCGTGCGCGCATTGTCGACTCGGTAAAAACGCTCAGTCAGACGACCAATATGCTGTGGCGCAATGCCGTCGCCGCTATCAGTCACACTGAAGATCCCTCCTGTTGCCACCTTTCGCCAGCTGATATCGACTTTACCGCCGGGTTCAGTGTAACGAATCGCATTAGAGATCAGGTTAGAGCAGGCACTACGTAACTCAAGTTCATTACCATAGAGATGCAGATTGGGTTCGCTATAGAAACTCAACTCATATTCTCCGTGGGACAGAGCATTGGCTTCCTCCTTTAAAATCTCCATCATATGGGACATGTTCACTGTGACTTCGAGGTTTATCTCCGCCGAATCTTCGATTCTGGATAGAACCAGTAACTGCTCTACCATAGAGCGCATTCTATTCGTCTGCTGCTGCATCTGCTCCATGGCTTTAACATTAGGAGAGCCAGGTTCAGCCATTGACTGCATCATCTCAAGATAACCTTGCAACACAGTGAGCGGAGTCTTGAGCTCATGGGAAACATTGGCAACAAAGTCCTTACGCATCCCCTCGAGCTGTCTGACCCTGGTGATATCTCTGGCTATCAACAAAAACTGCCCCGAACCATACCCCATCACCCTAATCTCGAGGACCCGGCCTTCGGCATGGGGAGATGCCAGTTCCAGTGGGTCTTGATATTCAGCTTTCTTCAGGTAGTTAGCAAAGTCGGGGTGACGCAACAGGTTATCGATGCGTTGGCCACTGTCTAACGGCCAGACAAACCCCAGCAGGAGCTGAGCGAGTTTATTACACCAAATAATATTGTGCTCAGAGTCCAGTACCACAGCAGCATCGGGCAGTGCCTCCGCCCCCTGTCTGAATCGACCGAGCAGAAAGGCTAACTGAGAAACTCTTTTCCTGTTCTTACCCTGAAGACGATAGATACCATTGAATACGCCCTCCCAGCTGCCACTGCCATTGGGCGGAGTTAAACGCCTGTCACGCCATAGCCAAAAATTAAGTCTGGATAGTTGGCGATAATGCCAAAATAGGAGCGCAACGGCGCCGATGAGGAGAACCCAAACAACCTGCCCGACAATTAGACCCAGAATAAAACATAACAACAGATAGGTTATTAACCGGGAAAGCAGTCGGTAACCTGAATATGAATCAAACATATATTGCATGGCCATAAATAGAAGCTGGGCACAAGATAACTTAAATCATCCTGCGAGCCCAACTTAACTTAATTTAACCTAATACCGATTGGTATGATACCAATCGGTATAAAGCTATAGACGCGTAGAGAAGCGATATCCCGCACCACGAACAGTCTGGATCAATCGGTCATGTCCCGAAGGTTCAACGGCCTTTCTGAGCCGCCTGATATGCACATCGACCGTTCTGTCCTCAACATAGACGTTAGTTCCCCAGACATTGTCGAGTAACTGCTCTCGGCTATAGACACGTTCAGGATGGGTCATAAAGAAATGCAGCAGCCTAAACTCGGTCGGCCCCATATCCAGTACCTGCTCGTTGACCATCACCCGGTGACTGGTGGGATCCAACATGAGTCCCTGAACATCGATTGGCTCCTCTAAGCTTGTTGGCGAGCTGCGACGCATCACAGCTTTTATTCTGGCCACCAGCTCTTTGGGAGAGAAAGGTTTGGTCATATAATCGTCGGCGCCCACTTCGAGCCCCCTGACCTTGTCTTCCTCCTCGCCCCTTGCTGTTAACATTATTATTGGGATCTGACGGGTAAACTCATCCTGACGCAGGCGCTTTGCCAGCCCAATGCCACTTCCCCCGGGGAACATCCAATCTAATAGAATCAGATCGGGATAAGGCTCTGACAGCATATCCAGTGCAGAATCAAAATCTTCCGCAGCAGTCGTCGTAAAACCATGCTGTTCCAATACAAAGGTTAGCATCTCTCTGATAGCTAACTCATCTTCAACAATTAATATCCTAGCGGTCATATGCGATCTTCTATCCAATGAATGTTCACGGGTCTATTATTGGTCTGTAATATTACAGAATTATGGTCAACACACTGTATATTGTCATAAAGCGGTACACCTTGTCATAAAACCCTCACATTGTCGCACAAGAAAAACTTCAGTTTTCGCAGCAAAACAGTGCCGGCAATCGCGTCAACTTATCTCTGGACGGGACGCAGACAAAGACGCAAAAAGGAGGCCGAAGCCTCCTTAGTTCTTATCGGTTAGATTTGAAATTAGAACTTGTGTTCCAGACCCAGACCGAAGAATTTATCATCATTCTCATCGCCTTCGTACGCACGATTCGAGTAAAAGGCAAACAGCTTAGTAGGCTTGCCTAACTTGTAATCTCCGCCAACAGACCAGGAATCACCTTTGTTTTCCATATCCTGATATTGTGCCTTCAAGACTACGGATTCAATTTTATAGGCCGCACTCAATAGGTAACCTGTATCACTGTCGTTCGATACCGATTGACCACCATCGAAGGTCTTCTCCTGCTGCTGGTACATACCACCAATTTTCAGACCCGCAATCTTGCCCTGTACACTTGCACGAACAATTTCGTAGCCTTTGACATCTGAGTCATAGGCAATCGATGCGTAGACGGGTGATTTCTTTAGTTTTGCATCACCATACATGGCCGCGACACTGAAGCCATCCTGACCTTGTTGGTCGCTATCGCCTTCGGCCGCATAAGTGACACCCAGCTTAAAACCACTCATTGAAGGTGTGATATAGGTAGCAGTCTGAGCCAGACGGTTCTCACCCTTAAAAAGGTTTTTCAAATCACCGGAAAGGTCGTTGAATTGATCTATCTTTCCCTGTGATTGCTTCAACATAGTGTCGTTACGACCCACAGATACGGCACCGAAGCTACCTTTAAGACCTACGAATTGATTACGTGCCTTGAAGTTCTCTTTGGTATCATCACCGGTATCGACTTCATACTCGATAGTGTAGAAAGCTTCCAAAGAGTTACTGAGTTCAAATGTCCCTTTAGCGCCGAAGCGAGAAGCATTACTTTGAATCGTTGTAGTGGCATCACCATCGACATCATTAGACTGAGCCGTTACGTTCAACTTACCGTAAACAGTGAGCGGTTCTGCAGCATGTGCAGAAGCCAGAGTTGCAGAAGCAAGAGCAGATGCCAGTAAAGTTTTACAGAAAACGTTCATCATTAAATCCTTTCGACGTATCAGTTCGTCTTGGTTATTGGTTTGGACGGCCGAGAGTTTGCAGCGTTTCTGTTTCAGTTTTATTTCAACCCCACTCAACTTTGTTAGTAAACATCAAGTTTCGAGTTGTAACTCCTTTAAAAGCCTTACCTGCTAAGGGATACAGAAGAAGTATTTCGTATATGACAGTTTCATGAATTATGTTCAGCATAGGGTTATCGATAATTTTTTTGCGGTTTACCCGAGCTGGACAATGGCTTACACTGCGCCTTTATTTTTGATTGAGCGCTTATTATGTGGTTTAAAAATCTGACTGTTTACCGTTTTAATAAACCTTTCTCTGTTGATACAGAAGCTCTTGAAAAGTCATTGGAAGACTTCACATTCTCTCCATGCTCAAGCCAAGACATCAGCAAGTTCGGTTTTTCCAATGCTCTTGGAAAACAAGGCCAAACACTGGTACACAGTGCCAGTGAAAGACACCTGATTTGTGCGACCAAGGAAGAGAAGATCCTTCCTTCACAAGTGATAAAAGAAGCACTCGAAGAGAAAGTCTCTCAAATTGAGGCTGAAGAAGATCGCAAACTGGCTAAGAAAGAGAAAGATACAATGAAGGAGGAGATCGTCATGACTCTCCTCCCTCGTGCATTCACTCGACGCAGCCAGATCCGTGCACTGATCATTCCGGAAATTGAGATGATTCTCGTTGACAGCTCAAGCGCCGCTAAATCTGAAGAGTTACTGGCTCTGTTGCGTAAGGCTTTGGGCTCTCTTCCTATCATCCCATTGAGTTTTAAGACCCCAATCGAGACTCAGTTAACCGAATGGTTAAAAGGAAACTCGACACCTGCTCCATTTATCATGCAGGATGAAGCCGAACTAAAAACTGACTCTGACGAAGGCGGCATCGTTCGCTTTAAGCAACAAGATCTTACCGAAGATGAAGTGCTGGCTCACATTGAAGTGGGTAAGCAGGTTCACAAACTGGCCCTGTACTTCGGTCAGTCTATCGCCTTCCTGCTGCAGTCTGATGCTGGTATTAAACGTTTGAAGTTCTCTGAAGAATTCAGAGCGGGTAACGATGAGGTAGGCACCGAAGATCCTATGGCTCGATTAGATGCTGACTTTGCCTTAATGGGCAGTGAGCTTATCGCCCTGATGAACTCATTAGTCGAAGTTCTCGGTGGTGTAGAAGACAGTATTTAACGGTTTTCCTGCTATCATAAAAAAGGCGCCCCGGGCGCCTTTTTACTAACTCAACTAACTCAACTAACTCAACTAACTCAAGATTTTAGCAACCCTTTTCTATCGAAAGGCCAATCTATGCCTAACCAAGCCTCAAAGAAGGCCTTCTGGCTACGGCTTGGCTTCTTCACACTCTTAAGCATTAACGGTCCACTGTGCTGCTCGCCTAAGGTTAATAGCACGGATTTAAGCCTGTCATCACTAAATAGGGTGATCTCTATCTGGCCGCCGACTTTAAAGTCTTTAATACGCGCACCGAAACCTTTTGCCGTGACCTTAAGACCATTAACCGCAACAACCTCATCGCCTGTAACAATCCCGGCATTCCATGCGGGGCTATCCCTCAACACTTGGGTCAAAATTAGCGAGGAATCAGGCTTCATTCCTGTATATGGGACGCTTTTCGAGTCTTTCGAGTGTTCCAACTTTAACCCGGCTTTTTTCAGCAAGGCTGAAAAGTCCAGACTCAGTGGCGAGTTGATATGTGCCTGCCACCAGGCGTTATAATCTTCGCCGCTCAAATTCCTTAGTATCTGCTTCACATCTGATACATCGAAGCCTGCCGGCACCCTGTGGTCACGATAAAGTGCTTTGTGAACATCTCGGTATGAGTGCTTCAAATTTGTCTCATCCAAGAGAGAGAAATCGAGCGCCAGTGAGGTCAGAAACCCTTCGGAGTAGATATTCGCACTGTGATTAGTGGCATAATCCCCATCGCCACTGGCCCACTGGTTGACGCTCGCCTCGGCAACAGACTGGAATTCCCGGCCCGGCGTTAACTCATTTCTGGCGATACGCTTGGCCAGGTCTTCAAAAAACTCCTTCACCGAGATCACTTCGGCGCGAAGGAGTAACTGGCTCTGAAAGTAGCTGGTAGAGCCTTCCGATAGCCATAGGAGCTCAGACATATTTTCGTTTTGGTAATCATAAGGCACCAATCCCTGAGGACGGTATGCCTTTACGTTCCAGGTATGAACAAACTCATGGGAAGCAGTCTTGATAAAGCCTAAATAATCTTTTCGTTCACGGAAACTGAATCGGGGACGCTGAATGATCGTCGAGTTCAGATGTTCCGTAGCCCCGCTGGCCCCACTTGTCGCATGAACCATATAGACATAGCGTTCGAAGGGGTAGCCCTCCCAAATGGCTCTAGCTTGACCACTAAGCTTGGTCAGATCAGCCACCATCTTATCAAGGTCGTAGTTCCCCTCTCCCCAGACAACGATTTCGTAATCACGCCCATCGGCACTAAACTGCCTATATTCGTTTATCCCGGTCTCTATTGGTGAGTCGACTAGTACATCATAACTGCTACCAACAAATGAATGTGCTCGCTCACCTTTTTCCATCCCCGAATAACTTTGCCAACTGTCCGGCACCTTCATCGACACAGTTACCGCTTCGTCTCTAAACTCCGGGCTGTATACAAACACCCCACTGGCATCCAAAAAAGCATGCGTTTCGTCGATATGAGCAACTCTTTCCCCCAGCTGATTGGCATGTAGCCGATACGTCAATGAAACCGCTGTTGGCTTAGCTAACTCGACTTGCCACTCTCCACTCGCCACGCGAACAACCGGTAATGGCTCACCCGCTTCATCCTGGGCGGAAAAAGATCTGATGCTATCTGCCAGAGGCAATACCTGATACTTGCCTGTACGCCAGACCGGTAAATTAACAGTAAAATGGCTCGAACTCGTTTTGGGGAAATGGACCTCCACGCTTGCACTGTGGTGCAATGGTTGAGTCAGGTCGATTAGGTAACTCACTTCGGCTTGAATGGCAGCTGAAAATAGTCCGCTAAAAGTTAACATCAATGGGACAACAGGTTTCACTCTTGCTTCCTTCTGTTATATATTGTTTTTATTTTTTAAGATGTTCGGACGAAGAGTATAACACTCGCACTTCCGTTACCGGGCAGTTCGAAACAAGTTGCAACATAAACACTATTATTCATCGTATTAATTGACGAGTCTGGTTTTCCCATTTGCACAGAGGTTCAAGGGAGGAGATTAGCTGTTTTTTATTATGATAATGCTGTCATCGGTCCTCCTGTTCAGTAAAGTTCACAGTGAATAGACTGCAGTAGGCATACACCCCAAGTCCCTATAAGAGGGCGAGGTATCGATATTCTATGCGCACCATTCTTATTACAATCACTCTCTTTTTATTCAGTACTTTAGCCTACGCTCAAGAACATAAAGCCATTGAGATAAAGTTCAGAGAGGCACCGATCCAACTCTTTGAAGAGGTTATCGCATCGGTATCCTTACCTATCGAAGCCAAGAGCACTTCCGAATTTAGCAAAATTTCGAATGAGCAAGGCTATACCGTTGAAGAGTTAAAACAGAAGATGCAGCTACTGGCGCGCCTGTATCTGGACACCAGCATCAAGGAAAAGAGTAAATACACAAAAGCGGAATCTCTGCTCAAACTACTGGAAGTCATAGGCACGACAACCTATGACCAAGCTTACCTTCAGATGTTAACGGGGCGCTACATAGCCAGAAGTACTCGCGATTACAAGAAGGCAATACCCTATTACGAACAATCAATTAACACCATATTACCCGAACAAGACACCGAATCTCAGCTGCTGAAACTACTCAATTATGACAATTTGGGGAATATACACAGAATCATACGACAGGATAAACCTGCACTGGTTTATCTGACTAAATACCGGGAGATGGCCTATCAACTCAGGGACGATTATTTTATTGCCCAAGCCGAATCATCTCTGGGAAACTATTACAACAAACTTAACCAGCTTACCGAAGCTGTACAGCATTACAGCGAGGCGTTGAGACTCTCGAACAGGCAAGACCGACCTTTTTTAAAAGCCGATCTTCAACTTCAACTCGCCCGGGTTTATCGTGAATTGGAATTTTGGGATGATGCCCTTCAATATGCTCATGAAGCGGCTCAGGCTTTCGAGAAGCTCGAAAAAAATGGCTACCGCTCTAATTGTATGACGGTTATCGCCATGATACATGCGAATCAGGGGCAATGGAATCAAGCCATTGACTATTACCTGAATGCTCAACAACTCGACTTGAAAAACCAAAATGTTACGGCTCAAGCGTTAAACTTTCATAATCTGGGTGAAGCCTACTTTAACAGTGGTAATAGCGTCACAGCATTGGATTTCTTACTTAAATCTAACGCGCTTTTCGTGGAAAGAAAGAGTAAACATTATCAAGTCTATAGTGATCTGTTAATCGCTCAAGTTACTGTGGCAGATAAAAAATGGGAGCTGGCAAATAAGCACGCAACATCAGCACTCTCAATAGCCGAAGCCCTCTCGCTCAGACAAGAGCAGATTGAAGCGCTCAAATATTCGGTGATGGCCTTAAGAGAGTTAAAGGTATATGACAAGGCATTTGATCTGACAGATAAACTGATAGCCCTGAGTCAAATGGAACAGGAAAAGGTGGCAACCAAGCCCAGTTATACCCCTTCGATTCTTGCCGAACAGAAATTAAAGCTTAAGTTAAACCAAATAAAGACAGAACAAGGTCAGCTCAACGAACAGTTGGAACGCTCTCGGATCATCCTTATCACAGTAATGATTGCGGCGATATTTATCTCCCTGTTCTCTTTTAATCAATGGCGGATGCGAGAGATATTATCTACCGAGCTAGCCCATGCCAATGAAACCAATAACCTGGAGCCTATCAGTTCACTCCCTGGTTACAGAGGCTTTATCGAGGAGCTTAATACTCATCAAACAGATAAACCGACAGCCATCGCATTGATATCTTTGACAAGCCACATGAATAACGATATCTATCAAGGTCTTGAAGAAAATTCAAGAGTAAGTAAGATACAAATGGACACCATATCAGGCTGTTTTTCAGGTAAGGCTTTTCTGGTAAGACCCGGGTTATTTGCAATATCGGTAAAAGAGCCTATTCAAGCGGGACTATTACTGGAAAAGTGCAGTAAGGCAATCGATAAGGTTAATGGAGGCACCAGCATTCATATGGGTTATCTTCCGATGCCTTTGTTGACCGACCCTCAAATAAAGCTCACTCCCCAAACCCACTTTGGCGCCGCACAGATGACGTTAGCAGCCGCTCTCAGTTTAGGGACAGATAAAGATTATTTTGTTACACTAAAGGCCCTTAATTTTGCCCCATCGGCCATCTTCTCTACCCCTCTATACCTGCACCTGGAAAAAGGCATTGTTAGAGGACTACTCAAGGTCGAGACCAATGGCGATAAAAAGCAGATCTTGTGGCCAAAATGGGAAAGTGATCAGCAGTTTCAACATTCAGAAATAAATTAATTAAAATGGTTAAAGTCCCAAAATCACTTCAAGGTGCTGGACTGAGCGACTCAAGAAGTGACAAGGTTCAAGGTATGAAATAGCAGGAGTCGTTATTCTGGTTTACTATTTCATAATGTAGACATTGCTTGTCGCCTTGCCATAGGGGAGCACTGTAACTCGTATTACTAAGTGACTTGGATATATGGGTCTCGGTATCGCAAATCAAATTTGCACTCCAAAGGGATTGCTATACCATTAATGTTACTTAAATGAGTTAAAATCTAAGTATCGCTCACTTTTGTCTGGACCAAGTAGGACGTGATTATCAATGAAGGATTCGATGGCGAGCATATCTCAACTCAGCTTATTAAAGCAAAAGCTCCACTCTGCAAAGGTTGCTCTCGATGAGGTGACAGAAGAGAACAATGAAAAATTGCACACTCTCCTGCAATTCATCGGTCACTTGAGCCTTGCCTGCAAAGGACAAAACCTTGAGTTAGATAATAAACTGGCCAAATTGAGGCACCAGCTCAGCGATTCAGACAATGTCGAAGAATCCCTCCCGGAGCTTGTTGAAGTAGAGCAACTGCTTAAACATCAATACAACCATGTCATGGTACAACTCGAAGATAGCCGTGCAAGCCTCTCTCGCGTCATCAGACAGATCCAAAGGGTTGAGTCGATACCGGCTAAAGTTAAGAAAGAGATCAACTACTATAAGAAAGATCTCGCCAAACCTTTTCATACATTTTGGGACTATATCCCCAAAGTCGAGCAACTGGTCGGCTTTTATGAAAGCATCTTACAAGAGCAACTAGCTCAAGGTGAGAAGCTCATCGTTTTACCTAAGCATAGACAGCTGGCTCATGAGCTGGCACATATGATCTCCGAGGTAGAATTTAGAAAAGATCAGCGAGATCAAGTACTCGTTATCAAGGAAACTCTCTCTAATGACATCGAAGTCGATAGTTTAATCGACTCTTATCAAGTCATTCTCACTCTACTCCTTGATAATATTGCTCGTGAAAAATCTGCTTCTCAAGAGTTTTTATTCGCCCTAAATGATGCATTGTCTGCGGTCAGGGAAGTCGTCACCGACTCATACAACAATACCCAACGCAGTTTTCAGTTAAAGAAACAGCTAAACCGAGAGATAAACTCGAGAGTCGATGATGTCGGTGAAGCCATTATTGATATCGACGACATTCATAGCCTTAAATCTCAGGTCACGGAGCAGCTAGCCTCTATTCGTACCGCTTTGGGGCGCAAGGAAGCATTGGAAGAGCGCGAACAGACATTGCTTCGAAAGTCGATGGAGACAATGCGTAAAGAGCTTAATGACCTCAGTAAAGAAGCGAATACCTACAAGGAACGTTTGTTCGAACAACAGAAGCTCAACCTGCTCGATTCATTAACTCAGCTACCGAACCGCGCGGCACTCGAAGAGAGAATGGATCAAGAGTTTCGTAATTTTCAGCGCCAAAAACTCCCCCTATGGGTTGCTGTTGCCGACATAGACCACTTCAAAACCATCAATGACAGCTTTGGTCACAGTACCGGTGACAAAACCTTGCAAGTCATTGCTATGGCACTAAAAAACTCGCTCAGAGATACCGAGTTTGTTGCACGTTACGGTGGTGAAGAGTTCGTGCTTATCATCCCGGATGTCAATGCCGAAGATATTGATCATCTTTTAAACCGAGTAAGGGAAAAAGTAAAAAGTATTCCCTTTAAGTTTAAAAATCAGAGAATTACAGTTACAGTATCTATAGGTGCTGCACAAATTTTAGAAAATGAGCTTATCAATGAAACGTTTGAAAGAGCCGATGCAGCACTCTACCGAGCTAAACATGAAAGCAGAGACAGAGTTATCATCGACGTGTAAGCCAATTTTATTCAGCGCGCTTTCTACATAGAAAATCAGGCTTGTCACCTCTCGTTAAAGGTGCCCTTACAGCACATTCTTGAACTCCAGTCACTGCCAAGGAGTTGCTATGATAGTAAAAGTAAGCCCAAGAGGAAGCATGGATCAACTTTCTCAACTCGAAGTCGATCGTGTCAAACAAAGTGCCAAAAGCGAGCTCTACCAACTTTTTCGCAACTGCTCCCTTGCAGTACTCGCCTCAGGTCTCCAGGGCGATAATGCCGAAGGCCTCTTCAAACAATTCAGTAATTTTAATATTAATGTATTGCGCCGTGAGCGCGGCATTAAAATCGAGCTGGTCAACCCACCGGAAGAAGCCTTCGTCGATGGCAAGATCATCGCAGGCATTCAGGAACACCTTTTTGCCGTACTGAGAGACATAGTCTACCTCAGTGATAAGTATGAAAACCTCAGGCATATCAACCTAACTAACTCCAGCCACGTCACTAACGTAGTTTTTGACATATTACGCAATGGGCAGGTTATTCCTTTCGAAGATCCAAATGTGGTGGTCTGTTGGGGTGGACACAGCATCAATGCAGACGAATATCAATACACCCGCGAGGTGGGATATGAGCTTGGTCTGAGAGAGATGAATATCTGTACGGGCTGCGGGCCCGGAGCCATGGAAGGGCCGATGAAAGGCGCGACCATAGGACATGCTAAGCAACGCATCGGCCAGGCACGCTATATAGGGCTCACGGAGCCAAGCATTATTGCGGCGGAGCCGCCAAATCAGATAGTCAATGAGCTCGTTATATTACCCGATATTGAGAAACGTCTGGAAGCCTTCGTCAGACTCGGACATGGCATAGTGATCTTTCCCGGTGGAGCGGGCACGGCCGAAGAGCTGTTGTACCTGTTAGGCATACTGCTTAACAAAGAAAATGAAGAGATGCCTTTCCCGTTAGTATTAACCGGCCCTAAAGAGAGTGCCGAATACTTCATGAGAATCGATGAGTTTATTGCCGCAACATTAGGTGATGAGGCCCAAAGCAAATATGAGATTGTCATCGATGATCCTGTTCGGGTAGCAAGAATCATGAGCCATGGCATGGATGTGATAAAAGATCACCGTAAAACTTCCGGTGACTCCTATCAATACAATTGGTCACTCAAGATTGAGCCGGAATTTCAACTCCCCTTTATTCCGACCCATGAGATGATGGGTAACCTGAACTTACACTATCAACCCAATAAGGCTGAACTGGCGGCTAATCTCCGCAGGGCCTTTTCCGGTATCGTCGCCGGTAATGTTAAAATGGAAACCATCAGTAGTGTGGTGAAAGAGGGGCCATTTGAAATAAAAGGCGATCCCGATCTAATGGCATTATTGGATAAGCTATTGAGTGCTTTCGTTAAACAGCAAAGAATGAAATTACCGGGAACCGAATACGTCCCCTGTTACAAGATCAATACTTAGCAGATGTAGGCTATCGGCAGTGAGCAGGCTGATAGCCATAGTCATGATTTAGTCATATTAATGACAAGCTAGCTCAACAGCCACTGCGTCTGATTTAAATCACATGAAAAAAAGGCACGATGAACACATTTTTAATAATTGATGGCATGAATCTGGTTCGCCGGATGCATGCAGCACAACCCAATGAAAACGATGTAAATGGGCTCGATGCTCGCGTAGGCTCGGCTTGCAAGAAGCTGGTAAAATACCACCAGCCAACTCACGTTGCAGTCGTATGGGATGGCGATGATATTTCATGGCGAAAACACCTCTTTGAGGACTATAAAAAAGGCCGTAAGCCCATGCCACAAGCCTTGTCAAACACCCTGCCAGCCCTTAAGTCATACCTTGCAGCACAAGGTTTTAACTCAATCGATGCGGCGTCTGAGGCCGATGATGTTATCGCCACCTTAGCGAGTAAACTCGTCAGCAATGGTGGAAAGGCCATCATAGTATCCACCGATAAGGGATTTACTCAACTCAGCGATCCCAATATTCAACGATGGGATCATTTCAATCAGGATTACATGACCATTGAGGAGCGAGAGAAGAAGTTAGGTGTAGAGCATTCGCAGTTTATCGACTATCTGGCCTTAGCGGGTGATAGCGGAAATAAGATCCCCGGAGTGCCTGGTATAGGTCCGAAATCAGCCATCGAACTGTTAAGAACCTTCCGCTCTCTGGCCAATATCTATGCCTCTCTCGATAAAGTCGGCGCTAAACAGGCTAAAAAACTCGAGGCGGGTAAACAGATGGCAAGGTTGAGTTATAAACTAGTTCAACTGCAGACCGATATACCGCTGAATGTAAACCTGAGCCAATTCAGGCTGCCGACTCCTGATGCAAAGCCCTCACCCAGGCAAATGTAAACATAAAGTTACTTATTTGTGGTTCACTAACCACAACCGAGAGGGTATCTTATTACATCTGACTGAATTATGATTTATCATGATTTATATTAGTAATATGCTAGTGCTTGTAAGCGTTAGTAGTGTGAGTCTCAAATCGAACTTGCTTTACGTTAATACCAAGGACCTGACGTACCAATGAAATCTAAACTCCCCGTTATAATCGGTTCTATTTTTGCGGCTTACCTCGCCTTTGTTGCAGTAGTTGTACTCGTCTACGAGCCCACCGTGGATGAGATGGACTGGGAAGACAGACAGGCTTATATCAATGGCAAGCTCACTGAGATATCAATAGGTCAGTCGATCACTCAAATAAAATCGATGATGGGAAAGGCAGACTTCTCAGAAGCAAAGATGGTTAACGAATCGACACTACAGGTACTTTTCTATCGTACTCACCATAAGAAATCTGACGGCGAAACCACCAGAGATGAGTGCACGCCGCTACTGTTCAGAGATCAGAAGCTGATCGCATGGGGAGAGGCTTCCTACCAGGTATATCTGAGCCGCAATAGCACTGACACCAGTGGTAGTGATAGCAGCAATACCGATATCTGATAGCCTTCGAATGAAGGCTGGTTACATTTTCTGATTTAGCTTCCGGCTGAGTTGGTATTTGATATCTGTTTGAAGGTTTACCTTCATTGTTATTTATCGCCGCCGGCGAGGGAATGTGCAGATACTTCAGCGAAACGCCGTGAATCCATCCGTGGAGGCTCGACGATGGCAAACAACCTCCATGTTTAAATGCCAGTTCGATATCCCTATCTCTCGCTCGGAGAGTATCACTTAGTGATACCTCGCCATGCCATCAACGTCCGCTGCCGCATCCACACCTGAATATTCTCTCTCTTCGATTAAGCTTTATTGCTGGACTTCGTAACACATTTCTGCCCCAAAGTGTGTTATGCCTAAGAAATGCGTTTCCAGATTTTTAGCTAGTTTTGATATACAAAAGGTAATGTGTAGCTAAAAGCATGTCCTGTCCCTGTACTCTGAGAATTGATTATGATAATTTCAATGGCTAATAATTCAATTAATTTAGATAGCTCAAATACTTATGAAACTCCTAGTTCTCAGTGATTTACATGTAGGTTCAAAAGCTCGAGCGCAAGATTTCTCAACTTCGCCAGATGATATGGCTTGCCGAAATACACCTAACTTTTTCCAGGATTTTTCAGACTTAGTTGAAAGTCAAAAGATAAACGTTACACACATATTAATCGCTGGAGATATCACTCAAACAGCAGCATATGATGAATTTGATTTGGCATCTAAAAAATCAAAGCCATTGCTGAACTGCTTAATGTATGCCTGAAATGTATTTATTTTATCCCTGGCAACCATGATAGTAGCTGGAAAGATGAAGAATCATCCATAAAAAGTAATGAACCTTTAGAGCTAACAATCAAGAAAAAATATATTAATTTAGAACAGCACCCTTTTTTTAGTAGCCTATTAAACAACGCCGCATTTCGCGACATGTATAGTTCACCTTATGGCTCCATTTGGGACAGTGAAGAGATAACTGTTGTTGGAATCAATTCATCAGCAAGGGATAGTATTGAAACTAATGTTCACCATGGTTCAATAGCTTTACAAGACTTAAACATAATAAAAGAAGAAGTCGGTAAGCTCGATACAAAAGACAAGGTCAAAGTACTACTTACCCACCACCACCCTAAAAATTATACCGATCGAACTTTCCAAGATAACGACTTCAGTATTATGCAAAATGCCGATGCATTTTTACGGTTCGCTACTTCATCTGAATTTGATGTAATTGTCCATGGTCATAAACATATTCCAAGATTTGATATTCACTCTGATTCCCTGAATTACCCTATAGTAGCCTTATCTGCTGGAAGTTTTAGTGCATCTTTGAAAGACTATCATAACGGCGTCGCGAATTTTTTTCACATCATTGAAGTTGAAGGTAAATGTGTAACAAATGACAATATCCTAGGAAAAGTTACCACATGGGCTTACTTTGATAACAATAAATGGATATCTGCAAGTAAAGATAGGGATTTCATTAGCCACGAGGAATTCTTTGGTGACATCCGCAACAGAAAAGTTCTTAAGAAAGAACTAAAGACAGATATAGGAAGCCGAATTGCATCTCATGGTCGGTTTAGATGGCAAATCCTTCTAGGTCGTAAGCCTGAGCTTAAGTACTGTAACCTTGGTTTACGAGAAATTGTTGTTACCGAATTGTGCAAAGAAGAAGGGTGGGAGTATTTACCAATGAAGAATAATGACTTCTTAGTTGTTTTAGAGGATTCTCCACAATGAGTACTAATTTAAAGAACGTGTTTGAAGCTTCTAACGCTCGAGACTTTACCTCCAATCAACTGGTGAATGAGTTTATTTGGACTGAATCCTTCTCCGAACTCTTATATTCTACCAAAAACCAAGTTGTTCTAGGGTCTAGAGGTTCTGGCAAAACTGCTTTAGTAAAAATGCTGTCTCACCAAAATTTACGTAAGCTTGCAAATAAACATCTTTCATCTAGTGATAAGCAAGAAAGGAACAACATTTCTGAAGCTAAAACGATCATTGAACAAAGAAGCCTAGTCGCAACATATGTTCCTTTAAAGGTAGAGTGGGTTAACTCACTAGAGAACTACGAGAACTCTAAAGATAAATACTTTATTTGGAGTTTAAACCTCGCTACGTGTGCAAGGCTAATCGACACGGCAAAAAGCTGTATTGATGCCTACGTAGAAGATGAGGTTGATGCTGTTCTAGTACAGCGAAATGTATGTAAAAACCTTTCAAGGTTGTGGACTTTACCTCGTCTAATAAATAACTTCCAAGAACTAAGAAGAGAGCTCGAAATATTAGAGTACGAGAAGAATCTAATGTTTAACAAAGAGTCTATGGGACTGACATTAACAAATGAAGAGAAAGTATTGGGTATGGCCTTTCATGGCAACCTTTTCTCTCCATTTACAATAGCCACCAAACAAATTTCTAGTGCCTTAAACATTCCAGATAACAGTAAGTGGGTACTTTGTCTCGATGAAGCTGAGTTTTTATCTAAAGAGCACCATCAAATTCTCAACACTCACATGAGATCTGCGAATGACATATTCTTTAAGATAACTACAATGCCTTATAGGCACCACACTTTGTCCACTACTGTAAACGCTAATGTCAATGTTGGTCATGATTTAGAGTATATATACATTGATAAACTTGGAACTATCAATAAGAACCAGAAATCTTCTGACAAAATAATACAAGAATTTGCAACTAAGTTGTTTGTGAATAGGTTACGTCAATTTGATAGCGACAGTACCAAAACGCTAGAAACTTTGGTTGGGCATTCTAAGCTGGCACAGGATACAAATGAACTAGTAACAGACGAAGCTCTCTTAGTGATGATAGAAAATCACTGTAACGAGGTTACGTACACGAGAGCTAAGAAGCTGTATAAGGAAAACATAAAGAAATTTGATGATGAGCTAGCCAGAAAAATTAGAGGGATCTTACTTCTTCGAGATGAATACCATAATCGCATTGGTAGTACCAATACATCGTTATACAGTGGTGTAGCAATTATCTCTCGTTGTTCTGACGGTAACCCACGTCGCTTATTTCGTCTATTCAACCATTTACTAAATGGCTCTGTTGAGGAGCTAAATAGCATTCTTCCCTCAGTACAGAGTAAAAGGATAAAGAGTTTTTCACACAGTGAATTGGAAGTAATTAAGTTTGAGAAAAGTGGTAAAAGATCATATGAATTAATTAAGGCGATCGGGTCATTCTTTAAAGCTAAAACGTTAGAAGAAAAACTTGGTTCAGACCTGCCTCAAGCTATTCAGATCCAACACTCTGTAGATGAACGTGTATGGGCGGCTATCAAATCTGCTGTAGATTTAGGGCTCTTATACCCAGTGGTAAAAAAAGACAGTAACGAGCGCAGCTTATTTCCTGAAATGGAAGGTGTGTTCTGCCTAGCTAACTGTTTGGCTCCTCATTTTAATCTGTTCCCTCGAGTCGGGCGGGCCGTTAGTATTTCAACTGTTATGAATAGCACAAAAGTGATAGAGCAGATGGAGTTATTTGAAAATGAATAGTGTCCGAATCAAAGATTTATCCCGTTACGAAGTCATGCAATCACATTTTGATTTGGGAATATTTTGTACAGGATATGAGCCACGATGTACTCATTTAGTAAACCTGCTAGATAGTAGAAACATCAATAAATCGTTAGTTCTATCATACCAAGAAAGTGCTCAAAATAGTGTTCATAAAGCTAATGAAGCCTTGTTCAGAACTGCGGGTTATAATAGTCTCGTATCATTAAAACATTGCGAGATAAAATTAGCTTACAGCAGTGTTATACATATTATGGAGGGGCTTGTCAGCAAAGATGATGTATATAGAGTTTTGATTGATTACTCTTCAATGTCTAGAAACTGGTATGCTGCCATTCTCAATTACTTTCTCAATTACTTCGATAAACCAATAGAAATCACAATGGTTTACTCTTGTGCTGAGTACCCACTAAGCAGTGGTTTTTTAGACTTTGAGCTGGGAGACGTTAAAGTTTTACCCGGTTGCCAAGGTTCGTCAATAACTAAAAGAAAGAAAGCTGGAATATTTATGTTAGGCTTCGATCGGATAGGGCCTTTAAGTTTCTATAACCTATTAGAACCAGATGTCGCTTACGGTATGATTTCTTCTCCGGGTTCTCTACCTGATTATGAAGACAAAGCAAAAAGTATAAATGCACAATTTATACAGCATCAATTAAAAAATGGGGAAAGCTTAGTAGGTTCACCAATTTTCAGTGTAGCTCAGACCTTTGAGAACTTGTGTCAACTTATACGACCACTAGTAGATAAATATAATGTATCTATAGTACAGTTTGGTCCAAAGCCACATTTACTAGCTTCAATAATTGCAGGGTTAAGCTTTCAAGGAGTCAGCTGTATTTACTCTGAGTATAAACGCAGTAAACCGCACAGTGTAAAAGCTAGTGGAGAGGTTGTTATAACATCTATTAGCAAAGGGATAGAATAATTCGGCCAGAGTAAAATTTAACAGGAAAGGATAAATTGTTTGTAGCTAAATAATCCCTTCGAATAATTAAAGTTACTTTTCCTAATCAAAACATAATGAGCTAGAGGTAAATCTCTAGCTCACTTTTGTCCAAAAATGAGTTACAACAGAAGGCTTTAAATCGAAGAGACAAATAATTCTGGTGTAAACGCGGCTGTGACCGTCCGTGACAGGGATGTCACGGCCGAAGCTATAGGGATATACTCGCGCGGTGTCACAGACGTGTTTGCACATTCCTCGCCGGGAAGGCGTTAGGTAACAATGGTGCTACGGTACCTAGCAAACAAACCAAGCCCCCAATCAGCCCAAAGCAACAATATAAGATACTTAAAACTTGTTATCCGACAAGTCACCACTTTCTAATACAAAACCCTACTGCCAGCAGTAGGGAGGTCAACCTAATCAGCCACCTGAGTCAGAGTACTCATGATTGATTTTCGATGTCAGGCAGTGGTCCCGCCACTGTCCGGCTATCTTCAGATAGGATTTTGCCAGCCCCTCCTCTTCAAACCCCAGTGATGAGAGTAACTGACCGCTGCGTGTATTGGTTGGAATATAGTTAGCCATAATGCGATGCAGGTTAAGCTCGGTAAACATGTAGCCTATCCCAGCCGTTAATATCTCTTTCATTAAGCCTTTGCCTTGATGCTCCCCGGCAATGGAGTAACCTAAGTTGCAGGCCTGAAATGAGCCTTTGATAACATTGGTAAAATTACAGACAGCAATAATCTCACTGCGGTTCTCGTCGCTACCTGAGCAGGCGTGCTCATCTAATGCAAATGCAACGAAGTGCACCGCACCTCCCACCGCAAACAGCTCATTACTCTCAAGTAGCCTCCGCTTTACCTGCGTGGGATTGAAGTATTCAGGCTCCCTTTGTGGTTCCCAAGGGGCTAAGTGAGCGCTATTTTTCTGGTAATAATCGATTAATAGTTGATATTCATAATACTGCAAAATAGTCAGCATGGTTCGCTTTGTCTTAATTCTTGGAATCGTAAACATAGATTAAAACCACCTGCGAACCTGTTGCTGGTAACGAATATACTCATCACCGAATTTACGGGTTAAATAGGCCTCTTCAGGCCTGATGGCCACATAATAGACACCGATACACGATGGGATCACGCTGGTGATTAGCCAAACATGGCTAAAATAGAGGCCGAGACCGATAGGGATGGTACACAAAGCCAGATAGATGGGGTTTCTTGAATACTTATAAAGCCCGGTCTTAATAATTGATGAAGTCGGCTGCCAAGGCTCTATTGAGGTCTTTACACGTTTAAACTGTAGCAGCAAAGAGAACAGTAAAATAAGGCCGCCCATAACCAAGCCCAGACCGATATAGGTTATCACCGGCGCAAAGGTTATCCCGATGGGAAATAACAATTCATTGGCATGAGCCAATAACATGAACAAGATAAAAATAACCGGCGGAGGAATTTTAACTCCCGCACCTTTTAGATCTTTCTCCATAAACCTCTCCATATACTTCTCCATGCTCCTTTTTATCTACCGTCGATTCGCGATGAGCTGGTGTGAACGTTATCCGATAGCAAACGCACCTTTGATGCCCTTTATCATCATCTGGGTTCCGATGATGGTTAAAATAAGCCCCATCATTGATACTACCCGATAGCAAACGCACCTTTGATGCTCTTTATCATCAGGGTTCCGATGATGGTTAAAATAAGCCCATCATTGATACTACCCGATAGCAAACGCACCTTTGATCCCTTCAATGGCCATCTGGGTTCCTATGACAGCCAAAATCAAGCCCATCATCCGGGTAATGGCGCCCAGCGCCGCATTACCTAAATAGTTGACAAGCTTACCGCCAAAGATGAAAAACAGGTAGGTCACTATACATAGGGCGCCGAAGGTGCCTATGGTGATCAGCATAGGCGCCGAAGGTGCCTATGGTGATCAGCATTTCGACTATGCCCCCCGCGGCAGAGAAACTCATCGCGGTGGCTATGGTGCCGGGACCCGCAAGAATGGGCAGCGCCAGTGGAGATACCGCAATACTCAGTGCAGCTTCCCTCTGAGTATCGTTATTCTTAGCCTTGATCTCCTCAATCTGGGCACTATCCGGGTGATGTACACTGGAATTATTGCCCTGCAGCATATGAAAGCCGATTAAAAATACCAGAAATCCCCCAGTGATACGAAATGCAGAGAGGGATATACCAAACAGGGTAAAGATAAACTGGCCCATCAGAGCGAAGACTGTGATGATAATAAATGCCAACAAGAGTGCCCTGAAGGCGATCGCTTTCGTCGTCTGCTCGTCCTCTTGTGAGGTTAATCCCAAAAATATCGGTACATTGGCAATGGGATTCATTATTGCAAAGAACCCCATAAAAACAGTACCTAAATGTAGCCAGAGTCCATCCATCGTTTCGTACTTCCTTCAATCATTAATGCCCAATTCTTACCATAAACACAGGCGCTGTCCATAAAAAAACCGAGTAATAAACTCGGTTTTCTCAATTCACTTGGCGATGACCCTAAACTGAATCAATCGGCCTTCTTATATTCAGTATACGCCTCGCCCTGAGTTAACCAGGCCGGTGCAGGCTTACCTTTCAGGTAGTGGTCGAAATACTGCATCATGCGGATGCTGTAATCGAGTTTATTCGGGTATTTCTTCAAATGATGTGGTTCATCTTGATACTGCAAGAAGACCACATCTTTACCCGCACGACGCATGGCAAGGTAAAGCTCAATTCCCTGCTCCCACGGCACCGCATCGTCTTTATCGCCAAACATGATCATCATAGGAGTCTTGATACGCTCGGCATAGAAGATTGGCGAATTCTCAATATACTTCTGCGGGGCTCTGAACAGGCTCTCACCAATTCGGCTCTGTCCGGTTTCATACTGAAACTGACGGGCTAACCCGCTACCGTGGCGGATCCCGCTATAGGCACTGGTCATATTAGAGACCGGTGCCCCGGTTACCGCTGCCTTAAAGATATGAGTCTGGGTAACGGCAAAGGCAGTTTGATATCCGCCCCAGGAGTGTCCCTGGATCCCGACAGCATCAGGATCGGCGATCCCCATTTCAATTAACTTCTGTACACCGGAAGTCAATGCCTGAACAGAGGTTGCACCGGGATAACCCACCTCAAAACGAATATCCGGCAGGAAGATGGCGTAACCGTTATCGGCGTACCAGGCAAAGTTAGGTCTATGGTTGAGCTTCATCTGAGGAAACGCATGCAGGCGGTCACTCATAAAGCGATAGAAGTAGACCAGTACCGGATAGCGCTTACCCTCTTCATAGTTTGTCGGCTTAATCAACACACCATCTAACGGCTGGCCATCACCATTGGTCCAGTGAACCAGCTCGGACTTGCTCCAGTTAAACTTACGCTTCTGAGCATCTAGGTCGGTTTGACGAGTTGCAGTCTGTGGCGATGAGTACTCTGCGGTATAGAGATCCGGAAACAGATCGAAGCGCTCTTTTGAGAACACCAAGGTATTGGAAGCTTTACTGCGCGCGAGAGGTTTAATCTTATAATCCCCCTCCATCAAAGTCGTCACACCAGAGACGCCAATTTTTGCCTGATAATAACCGTCACCTTTGGTCTTCTCATTATAGCCATGCAGCAACACCTGCTGATCGAGAGCAAACACATCAGGGTTATTTTCATCATCGACTAATCCTGTTACCCGATATTGGATCCCCTGCTTACGCCCTTTCCCCCCTGTTAGCTTGAACGCCTCCAGAGATTCGGTATTCACCTGCCAGATGTCATATTTATCATAAACCAACAGACCGGCATCATTTTCAAGCCAGGGTCCGAAGCCATATCCCGGGGCATTAGAGGGATAATCATGATCTTCATCGGCAAAGGAGACCTTCAAATCTTTGGTTAGATTATGTCTGCGATCTTGAGATATCTGATATAGATATACCTGCCCTTGTTGGTAGTAGGAGACAAATCGCTCTTTAGGCGAGAGGTTTGGCGCTTCATTTGTAGGCTGCTGGGTCAAAAATGGAATTTTACGCCCCGTATTGAGATCGACTAAGTAATAGTCACGATAAAAACCGGCCCAGGTGATCATCTTACGATAGGGAATATCTGAGCTGGCGATAACGAATCGTGACTGCTCCTGCAGCTCAATGTCCGGAACCGCTTCATCGGCTAACTGCACAAGATTGTTGCCCTTCAGATGTAATACGGCCAGATAGGTCCGCTCCTGCTCCTTCTTGTACTGCTTAACCTCGTTGGGCTTTATACGTGCGTCGTCACCGTGCCAGATACGCAGCTCGCGTTGACCTGTGACTAGTTTTTCATTGAAGAGGTCGGCTTGATTCTCAATCTTTTTGATTTCAAGCTGCTGGCTCACCTGAGGAACCCGTCCAAAGAAGAGTCGGTTACTGTCTTGTGAAAACCTTAATGTTGAATAACGATTAAGTTTCCACTCATCATTAACGGGCGCAGGCTTAACGTCTCCGGTTGCGATCTCAAGCAGAGATAACTTATATTCACGTCCATAGGGTGCGCTTGCAGCGACGCCATGGGTAAAAGCGATATATTGGCCGCTTTCACTGAGTGACACCTCACCAATCTGTTGGTCATTATACTGGCGTATAATATCTTTTTCGTTGCTGTTGAGTTTAATTAATACCAGTTGATGCTTCTTGGCCTTCACATCGTTACTTGCCAACACCAGATGCTTACCGACTTTATCAAAATAGAAGCGGGTAACATTTTTAACGCTTTGCTTATAGCCATTCTTGAGTGAAATAAGCTGGAACTCGGTTCCCTTATCGAACTTATCAACCTTTTCCTGCTTACTTTTCTGCTCTTTTTTCTTGCTGTCAGCGTTTTTATTGGCTTCTTTACTGTCGCCCTCTTTCTCTTCAGCTTCAAACCAAACGGCTAAGTGTGTTCCGGTTTCATTAAACTCAAACGATTTAACTCTTTCAAAACGTGTTTCTTTTCCGGATTTTGTGTCGAGTAACACCATGCCGGATTTGAGTTTCTTCTTCTCTTTGGCTGATGCAGTCTCAGAATCCAGTAACGAACTTTTAACAACAAAAGCAACAAAACGGCCGTCTTGGCTCACTTTCGGCTTAGAACCGCCATCGACGATAAACTTTTTTGATGAAGTCAGACTTTTAACCAGTCCGTGACTATCTCCCCGATCAGGCGCGACCTCGACGGCTAACATAGTGCCTGAATCAGAAACCACAGGCTTCTTCAATGATTCAAAATGCATTATGTCATCAGGGACGATTGAATGAGAGCTGGAGGGGGCTGAAGCATAGGCTCCAGCGGTGAGTAAGCTCGCCGATACAAGTAGTAAAGATGCTATGGGTAGTGACTTCAAGGTCTTCCTCATTTTTCTTATTTTGTTAACGTCAACTTTCCAAGTCTCATTAGACTAAAGTAGACTTTTTTAACCTTTAACGAACAATCATCGTCATAAGCCTTGTTTATTGCAAGTTCCACTATATAAAAAAAATGTGAGATTGCTCACTATTTTCTGTGAAAATTGTTTAAAAGTGTTTAAAATAAAGCGGTGAACAATAAAAACGAATTCCAAGTCATACTACCGTGTCTTTAGACATGGCCAGACATAGCAGTAACGACAAACCGTGGAAGGACTCTCCATGTCAAAAAGAACTATAACCGTGATCCCTGGTGATGGGATTGGACCAAGCATTATCGATGCAGCCATAAAAATTCTTGATAAAGCCGGTTGCGATTTTGAATATGAATTTGCCGACGCTGGTTTAGCCGCGCTTGAAAAGCAAGGCGAGCTTTTACCTCAGCGCACCCTCGATATGATCGAGAAGAACCGTATCACTTTAAAAGGTCCGTTGACTACGCCGGTTGGTGAGGGCTTTACCTCTATCAACGTATCATTGCGTAAGAAATTTAGCCTATACGCGAACGTTCGTCCGGTTCTCTCTTTCAAGGGAACTCAGGCACGATACGATAATATCGATATCATTACCGTTCGTGAAAACACCGAAGGCATGTACTCGGGCCTGGGCCAGACGTTATCGGAAGATGGCGCAACAGCAGAAGCGACGAGTATCATCACTCGCCAAGGCGCTGAGCAGATCACCACTTTCGCTTATGAACTTGCTCGTAAAGAGAACCGTAAGAAGGTGACTATCGTTCATAAGGCTAACATCATGAAGTCGACGTCAGGACTGTTCCTGAAAGTCGCCCGTGAAGTCAGCCAACGTTACCCGGATATCATCACCGAAGAGATGATTGTCGATGCGACGTGTATGAAGCTGGTTATGAACCCTGAAAACTTTGACGTTATGGTAACGACAAACCTTTTTGGTGACATCCTTTCTGATCTTTGTGCTGGTTTAGTCGGTGGCCTGGGTATGGCTCCGGGTGCCAACATAGGTAAAGATGCGGCAATTTTTGAAGCCGTTCATGGTAGTGCGCCCGATATTGCCGGCAAAAACCTGGCAAACCCAACCTCGGTGATTCTGGCCTCGATCCAGATGCTTGAGTATCTGGGTATGGCTGATAAAGCAGAGAGTATCCGCAACGCCGTTACCGCCGTGATTGCCGAAGGCGACCGTACGACACGCGACCTCGGTGGTACCCATGGCACGACCGATTTCACACAAGCTGTGATCGAGCGTCTGTAGGAAAAGGTTATTTGCCCCTAGGTTCTAGAACCTAGAACCTTACAGCCTATACAAAAAAGGCCTCATGTTTACACATGAGGCCTTTTCTTTACTTATCAGATACGGTTCTATGGTAACTCAGCTTACCAAGGTTGGGTGGGATTAAGCCACAGGTGTACAGTCACTTCATCCCGGTCGTGATAAAGGTGTTTACACTGGATCTCGAAATCCTTTATGTCATTCTCTCTTAAAATCTCCGCCATCGTCTCTAAGATTTGTGAAACCTCAAGGTAACGGCTCTTCATTGGCAATTTAAGGTTGAATATCGCCTCTTTAAACCAACCATTGATTGCCCAGGCCTCAATCAGCTCAGCCACGCGCGAGGGCTTCTCGATCATGTCACACACCAGCCAATAGATATTCTTGCGTGGTGGCTCAAAACGGAAACCATCGGCTTGATAGTGCTTAACCTGGCCGGTTTCCATCAAAGATTCAGCCATCGGGCCGTTATCCACAGACGCGACAAACATGCCACGACGAACTAACTGATATGTCCAACCACCGGGACAGGCACCAAGATCGACGGCATTCATGCCGCTTCTCAACCTCTCTTCCTGAGCCTCTTTCGGAATAAAGTGTATAAAGGCCTCATCTAACTTCAGGGTCGAACGACTCGGCGCATCCGCGGCCATTTTCAACCTTGGGATCCCCATGAAGTTAGGTGAACTATTGTTGCTCAGAGAGTAGCCAACATAAGCCGTTCCTGATGCCACGAAACAGACATGGATAATAGGACGCTTAGGGTTCTCCTTCTCGAGCAGACACCCAGCCTTTTTTAGCTTCTGTCTTAGGGGAACCGTAAACTTACGGCAGAAATTCGACAGTTCTTTAGCTTCATTGGTATCCGGCGTCTCTACCCTTAGCTCACCCGCCTTATTGACTTCGGCTAAGGCTTCGACAATTGGCGTGACCCGATCATCTTCCGGCAGATTTTTCAGCAGCGCTTTGGCCGCAAACATCTGTCTGGCGAAGATCAGTGAATCCAACTTGATTTTTTGGGCCAAGACCGCAGCATCACCGGCTTGAAAGCATTGAAAAATCACATAAGCATCGTTTTTATTGGTTTTAACAAAACCACCGATATCAAGTTCAGCCGCGCGATGCTGTATCTCAGCGGCACACTCTTTCTCATAGCCTGCACGGCAAAACAAAAATAGGTTAATCATTGGAATTCCTGGAACCAGCCAATAAAAAATGGCGACAATCTATATAATGGCCGCCATTCTACACTGTATGTGCTGTTATTACGATTTCTAAACAAGCCTGCTTCTATGGTTTAAACCACGGGCTTGCTCAATCGTTTAGTTATACCACCCGGCTAACGTTCATACGGCCATTGCCGTAGCTATAATTAAAAGCAGCTAAGTTTAAAAATCAGCTGAGTTTACAAATCATTTAGGCTTAATCGTTTAACTCTACCACCCGGTTTCGCCACACGGCCAAGGCTATAAATAACCAGCCTAGTAGGAAACAGCCGCCTCCTAAAGGTGTGATAGGGCCGGTCCATTTGCTTCCTAACAGGGCGTAGAGATAAAGGGATCCCGAAAATAGCCCTATACCCGCAATAAACAGGTAACCGGCCCAATCGATCAACCTGGATCTTAACCAATGACCGGAGAAGGCCACGACTATCAGCGCAAACGTATGATAAAACTGATACTCGACACCTAAGTTAAAGATGCCAACCATCTCCGGGGTCGTGACGTTTTTTAACCCATGTGCACCAAATGCACCTAAAGCAACCGCCATAAAACCACTCAGCGCCGCTAGCAATAGAAACCCTTTACGCATCTAACCCCCGAATAAAATCAGTACAATGTGTGATCGCAGTGGCTAGGTTAGCTTCTTGCGTCGTACCTGACGACTTCCTTGGTGCAAAACTATGATCGCCATCCGCTAACCAATGCAAGCTCACCCTGCTCATCACTGGCCAGGTATCGACTAATCCTTTGCCGCCGAACTTATCTCTCTCACCTTGAATCACGCAGATAGGTGCCTTGCAGTTCTCGATGGGCTCCAGCCTTGGCTCCCCTCCCTTCAGTGGAATAAAAGGGTAACCGAGACAGACCACACCATCGACAATGGTGTCCCCGGCCACAATGGCTCCCATGCGTCCGCCCATGGATTTGCCCATTAGAATTATTCGTTTGGGGGAGTACTCAGCCTTAATCGCCTCGATATGCAGGTTGAAGTCTTTAATCAATTTAGGTGCTCGGTCGGGTGGTCGACGCTTACCATCAATGGCATTGGCACGCATATAGGGAAAATTAAAACGTATCACCCCAAAACCAGCATCGGACAACCCCTTTGCCATCTCAACCATAAATTCAGATTGCATATTTGCCCCGGCTCCGTGAGTAAATATGACGATGGTTCCACTCAAGTCGCCCTCGGTTACACACTCACTCTGAAGCAATTCCTGTGCTTCCAGAGACTCTTTAACCAGGAAGTAGCTCACTGCGAGACTCCTCTTCAAACATGTCTAACATCCACTCTCTGAAGGCCGCAACCTTACCTATATCCGCATGATTTTGCTGACAAACCAAGTAGTATGCATTCTTGCTCACCAACACCTCTTGAAAGGGGCAAACCAGTCTTCCCGCTTTAATATCGGGTTGGGCAAGAACGCTATAACCCAGCGCAACACCTTGTCCATGAGCCGCCGCCTGTAAAACTAATGAAGAATGACTAAATATGGGACCTTGATTCACATTAATATCATTAATCCCACATTGCCTAAACCACGCTTGCCAATCATGGCGACTCATATCGTGTAAAAGCGTATGATTTTTAAGGTCACTGGGTTTCTCAAGTGGTTTAGGACCATTGAGTAACATGGGTGAACAGACGGGTATCAACACCTCATTTTTTAACTTGTCGGCTCTTAATCCAGCCCAACTCCCCTGTCCGTAATAGATGGCAACATCAACATCATCGGTCAAAGAACTATCTTCATTATCGACGGCCTTTATTCGTACATCGATATCGGGGTTATTCTCACTAAATTTAGCTAAACGAGGCACTAACCATTGAATAGCAAAACTCGGTGAAGTGCTTACTGTCAGTGAACCTATGGCACTTCTTGCAAGCAGCCGGTCCGTTGCATCAGCCAACTGAACAAAGATATCTTTTATATCCAAAAAGTAACCTTGTCCCTCTTCAGTTAATAGTAGAGAACGGTTCTTTCGACGGAATAATTTCAGGCCTAAATATTCTTCTAAAGCCTTTATTTGATGACTCACTGCAGCCTGGGTTACGAAGAGTTCTTCGGCTGCCCGGGTAAAGCTCAGATGCCTCGCAGCAGCTTCGAATGCTTTCACTGCATTTAATGGCGGTAAACGTCTAGACATAGTGATCCCGATCCCATCTTTTGATTAGTTTTTCTAATCCGTATTGTTACATTTTATCGTTTGTTAAGGGAAGTGATTTTGATTAAATTATGCGCCAACGAAACGAATAAAGTTAGGCAGCCTCTACGACGAAATTGGGGAGTGTCTGACAACCCGAAATGTCCGCCCGGAGGCGACCCATATGCTAAACCTTAAAACTGTTTTTGTTCTCGCTCTTCTCTCTACTGCGACGACCGTTAGCGCCGATGAAGTGGTTATCGACACATCTGACCTACACGCAACGATTAGCGCTCAGCTGGCTGAAGGCATGGAGATGATGCAAAACAACCTGACTGAAGATATGAATACTATTCTAATCGCAGAAGAAACTACTGATGAAACGACAGTAGTAGTTACTCGCGCAGAGTAAAAAACTCTCTACAGCTCTGTCTACTATAAAAACCGCGTCGCTAACCATATTAGCATCGCGGTTTTTTTGTGTCTGTAATAAAAGGGGAAGGGGTAAGTTTTAAGTTCATGACAGAGCAGAGCGAGCTACGAGTTAAGAGATGCGAAACAAGGGGACGAGCTGGGATGTTCTTTATGTAGGAGCGGCTTTAGCCGCGAATGTTACTGCTGAAATAAAAAAGCCGCGACTATTAAAATAGTTGCGGCCATTATCGAACGGTCTCCTTGTCCTCTATAGGACCTCTTATACCTATTGGTATAAGCCCCTCAGGAGCGATTTAAGGACGATACACCTTCACGTTCTCATAACCTTGCTCTTGCAGATATAAAGCCTGCAATTTACTCATCACGCCGCGGTCGCAATATAGCAGGTAGGTTTTAGCTTTATCCAGATCCGCAAATTGAGTCCCAAGTTTAAAAAACGGAATCGTTTTAATCTCAATGCCTTCAATCTTCAGAGGATCTTTCTCCTCCTCTTCCGGTGCTCTGACATCAATAATAACTTCATTAGAGTTGACGTCACCAACCGTTTCAGTTTCTGTTATCTTGGTATCCATACTGGTCGCTATCTCTCTGATATCGATGATTTCGGCAGTTTCCAGAACACGTTCAATAAGATCGTCAGAAAACTTTTGCTCTTCGGCTTCAATCTTTGAAAGTACCGCTTTAACCGTTGGCTTTTGCGAGATCACCCCACAATACTCCGGAATCGATTTAGAAAAATCTTCGGTTCCGATCTTACGACTCAGATTAATGATATCTTGCTTATCCATCGCGATCAGCGGACGTAAGATTAACTGCTCAGTACAACGGTCTATAACGTTCAAATTAGTTAATGTTTGGCTCGACACTTGCCCCATGGCTTCACCGGTTACCAGTGCCTGGATCCCCATTTTCTCAGCCACTCTTGCCGCCGTACGCATCATCATGCGCTTGAGGATAACCCCCATCTGGCCATTATCAATTTTCTCTAAGATTTCGGTAACGACCGGATCGAAGGGCACAGAGATAAACTTAACCTTATGAGATTCACCGTATTTCTGCCACAGATGATAGGCCACCTGCTTAACACCGATCTCATGTTGATCGCCGCCTAAGTTAAAGAAACAGTAGTGAGTTCTGGAGCCACGTTTAATAAACTGGTAGCTAGAAACACCCGAGTCAAAACCGCCCGAGATAAGAGACAGTACATCTTCCTGAGTCGCCATAGGGTAACCGCCCAGACCTTGAATACGGTTAACAACCAGATACAGATTTTCTTTGTCTATCTCTAAGTTGATGGTCATATCGGGATTTTTAAGCTTAACGCCGGCAGCCTCAGTAAACTGATTTAAACCGCCACCGACATAGCGCTCGACTTCGATCGATTTAAAGTCATGGTTACCCACACGCTTTACACGCACGCAAAACGTCTTACCAATCAGTTGCTCTTTATACAGAGCTAAGGTTTGCTGATAGATATCATCAATAGATTCAAAGGTACTTTCGTTGACTTGAAGTACATGTGCAATGCCCGGAATACAAGATAATCGCTCCGCATACGCCTCAACCAAGTCGGGCCTATCGTTGGGAACCAACACCATGATTTTATCCCAATCACGCTTAACCTTGGCAGACTCATCCACTTTTTTAAGCACGTTACGGATATTGGTTTCAAGCATTTTGGTAAAACGCATTCTTACCGGCTTGCTCTTCATCATGATTTCAGGAAATAGTTTTACGATAAATTTCATCAGGGTATTCCGAACGGGGGTGGGGTTTAAACAATATTGCGCACATTATACCAAGATCATTGAATGTTTGACTATCGGCAAATAGCAGAAACAGCGATGAGCCCTTCCAATTGGGGGGAGATAAGGCTTTGGAGTAGGTATAAGGCTGGGAAAGTTTCGCTTTCCCAGCCTTATTAGTTTTGTGGCTTAGTGATTAAGAATGTCGCTGAATGGTTAGGCTACTGACCTACCAAGATTTCATCAGACTCTTTGGGCTTACCCTGTTCGATGGCAATTTCTACCCGGCGATTACGTGCACGGTTGCCCGGTGAATCATTGGCAACCAAAGGATCTGAATTAGCCATGCCAACCACCTTCATTCTGCGTTGATCGAACCCTTTGACACGAATGAGTTCATGGGCAACGGCTACGGCTCGCTTACTGGAGAGATCCCAGTTGGAACTGTAGAGCTCATTGCTGATCCGCATGTCATCGGTGTGACCCGACACGGTGACAATACCCGGCACATCTTTAAGCAACTCACCCACACGGCGGATAACGGGTTTAAATCTGGGTTGAAGGAAACCGGATCCCGATGAAAATGCCCCCTTCTCCCGGATCCTGATGATGATCTGCTGACCCAGAGATTCAATTTCGATAGCACCATCGACAATCTCCTTATTGAGTTCCTGAGCCATCTTCTTAACTTCGTCGTTAATCTGATCTTGTGCCGCCGCCTGAGCCTTTGACTCATCTTCAGCTTTTGCTTTCGCCTCGGATTCAGATTTCGCCTCAGCTTTTGACTCTGCCTCTTCCTGAGCAGTAGCAGAAGCTTCTCCCCCGCGCTGCTCACCTCTTTGTTGCTGCACACCACCAGAGCTATCATCGTCTCCGGCCTGATACTCGAGTACCGGCTCGGTCATTTCGTTGGTTTGTTGGTTGATTATTTCGATGGGAGTCGGCTCCGGGCGACCGGGCCTGAACTCGAGTGCTATGACTGAGGTTCCCTTAGGAATATCTTTTACCTCGACTTTATTCTGCACACCAAATGCGTACTTCATCGAACCGGCAATCTGCTTAAACTTCATCACGTCCATTTCAGAGAAAGCCAGCAACAGAACGAAGAAGCACATCAGGAGTGACATCAAATCGGCAAAGGTCGCCAACCACAGCGGCGCTCCGGGTGGTGGACAGTCACACTTTTCCTTCTTTGCCATGGGGCTATTCCCCGTCCGTTGTATCTATTTCTCGCTGCTTCTCTGAAATATAGTTCTTCAAGAAACCTTCGATGACCCTTGGATTCTGACCATCTTGAATCGCTAACACCGCATCCATGATGAGATTTCGGTTCAGCATCTCCTCTTTCATCCGTAGTTCCAACTTACCGGCGATAGGAATTGCAACCATATTTGCCACAACCGCACCATAGAGTGTCGTCAACAGGGCTACGGCCATAGCAGGCCCGATAGATTTAGGATCATCCATATTCGACAGCATGGCCACCAAACCAATCAAGGTACCAATCATACCCATCGCCGGCGCGACATCTCCCAAGGCCTGGAAAATGCTGACCCCCATTTTATGCCGCTCCTCGGTGAGGGCGATATCTTTCTCGAGCGCGTCGCGTACCACATCGCCATCATGGCCATCGACAAGCATGTCGACCGCTTTTTGCATAAAGCTATTGTTGATCTCAGCCTCTTCTAACGCTAAAAAGCCCCCCTTTCTGGCGGCATCGGCCATAGTGATAGATTGCTCAATCAAGGCATCGGGCTTATCAATTTTGAACATGAATGCTTTAGCGGCGATTTTTATTGAACCAAGAAACTGCTTAAGATTAAATTTCATCATCACGACAAAAAGAGAACCACACAATACAATTAGCACCGAAGGAACATCGATAAAAATGGCAATACCACCACTGCTGACCATCGCCATGATGACAAAACCAAACGCGCCAATGAGTCCTATCAGGGTTGCTAAATCCACAACTGCTCCTTAAATGAAACTGATTCCGGATGCAGTCCATCCGATCAGTATGAAGTTGTTTTTATTGATGCGGCTTAGAAGTGCCATATCACAAAGTATTCTTACACGTTAATATACCCAGCTTTAGCACCAATCTCATCAATTATCCTTTGTATAATCATAAAAATAAGAGTGTTAATGGCTGTACTGCGTTAGGTCAAGTGAGTAAAGAGACCGAACCGAGACCGAAAGTTTCGATTCAAAAATTATTAAAAAAATAAAAGTCCTACTTTCAATTATCGGACAGCTTACCCGCAAGTTTAGCTACAAATTCAATTTTTTATAAAAAATCCTCGATAAAGCGTGCTATTGCACAAATATACCGCAGCCCGATTTGACCCTAGTCGCTGCCTGAGATACCTTGTCACACGCAATTTTCTAGGAAACGTTACCGTGGCAAAAAAACCTGAAAACCTCACTTTTGAAGAATCCCTTTGCGAACTTGAACGTATTGTTTCAGATCTTGAACAAGGCGACGTTTCCCTCGATGACGCACTTAAACAGTTCGAACGCGGTATAAAACTTGTTCGCAATAGCCAAGGTAAGCTAGAACAGGCTCAACAAAAGGTCGCGATCCTTCTGCAAGAGGATGAAAATGCTTCATTAGCGACCTACGCAACTGAGGGCGAATAATTGTTAGCCACAGCCATCTCCCAATATCAGCAACGTGTCGATGAGCAGATCAAATCAATTATCGACTCTCAAGCTACCACAGATCTGAAGTTACAATCGGCCATGAAGCATGGGGCTTTAATTGGTGGTAAGCGGATCAGACCATTTTTGGTCTATGCCATCGGCGATATGTTAAATGTTGCCCCTGAAAAACTCGACGCCTGCGCGGCCGCCATCGAATGTGTTCATGCTTATTCATTAATTCATGATGATCTTCCGGCTATGGACGATGACGCTCTGCGCCGTGGCCAGCCCACAGTACATATAGCCTACGACGAAGCCACCGCTATCTTAGCGGGTGATGCACTGCAAGCCTTGGCCTTCGAAAGCATCTGTGAGCCCATAGATGGAATTACACCTAGCCAAAATCTAGCCATGGTTAGAGCCTTAGCTAAGGCCTCAGGATATTCCGGGATGTGTGGCGGTCAAGCCATGGATCTCAATGCAACCAACAAGCAGATTGATTTAGCAACACTAACCCAACTGCATAGATTAAAAACCGGCGCCCTGATCCGTTGCGCCGTTGAGCTGCCGATGATCGCAGCAGCTGTCAGCATAGAAGAGCAAAATTTGTTGATGGATTTTGCCGACGCCATAGGTCTGGCATTTCAAGTACAGGATGATGTACTCGATATCATCGCCAGTACCGAAGAGCTGGGGAAACCTCAGGGTTCCGATTGTGACTCCAACAAGAGCACCTACCCCAAGCTATTGGGATTAGAAGGCGCACAAGCCACAGCCCAAGGTTTGATTGAAGATGCCCTATCAGCGCTGACCAAATTACCTTACAATAGTCAGCTAATTGCCGAATTCGCCCGTTTTATCATTGAGCGAAGAGTATAATAAAGAGACAAATTATCTCGATGAGTTTGGATATATCTAACTACCCTGTGTTAGCACAGGCTAATACCCCTGATGAGCTACGACAGCTCCCTCAAGCAGTATTGCCTCAATTGGCAGACGAGCTTAGAGGTTTCCTTTTGAAATCTGTGGGTAAATCTAGTGGTCACTTCGCTTCAGGGCTTGGAACTGTTGAGCTCACCGTAGCGCTTCACTATGTTTATAACACCCCCTTCGATCGTCTGATTTGGGATGTTGGCCATCAGGCCTACCCACATAAAATCTTAACCGGTCGCCGTGATAAAATGCATACCATACGCCAAAAAGGGGGGGTGCATCCCTTCCCTTGGCGTGAAGAGAGTGAGTACGACACCTTCAGCGTCGGACACTCAGGCACCTCGATCAGCGCAGCGCTCGCAATGGCAGTCGCAGCAGAGAAAGAGCAAGCCGGACGCAAAGTGGTCTCTGTGATTGGCGATGGCGCCATGACAGGTGGCATGGTGTTTGAAGCCATGAATCACGCGGGCGATCTGCACAATGATATGTTAGTCGTACTCAACGATAACGAGATGTCTATCTCAGAAAATGTCGGCGCACTGAACAATCATCTGGCTCAACTGATGTCAGGCCGTTTCTATACTACGATCCGTGAAAGTAGCAAGAAGGTACTGGAAGGCATGCCTGTCATCAAAGAGATGGCAAAACGTACCGAAGAACATCTTAAAGGTATGGTAGTTCCCGGCACTATGTTCGAGGAGCTGGGTTTTAACTATATCGGCCCTATCGATGGCCATGATGTCGATGCATTGGTCGAAACCATGCGCAATATGCGTAATCTTTCCGGCCCGCAGATTTTACATATCATGACCAAGAAGGGTCGTGGATATGAGCCGGCAGAGAAAGATCCAATCGGTTGGCACGCCGTACCAAAATTTGATCCCTCAACCTTTGAGAAGCCAGCTTCGAAACCCAGTAACCCTACCTTTTCACAGGTATTTGGTAAGTGGTTGTGCGATGTCGCCGAGAAAGATGACAAGGTATTGGGTATCACGCCAGCCATGCGTGAAGGCTCGGGTATGGTTGAGTTCTCCCAACGTTTTCCTAAGCAATATTTCGATGCCGCCATTGCCGAGCAACACGCCGTCACCTTAGGTGCTGGTTTTGCCTGTGAAGGGTTAAAGCCCGTAGTGGCTATCTATTCGACCTTCCTGCAACGTGGATATGATCAGCTTATTCACGATGTCGCGCTACAGAAATTACCCGTATTATTCGCCATCGACAGAGGCGGTATTGTCGGTGCCGACGGCCCCACACACCAGGGCGCTTTCGACCTTAGCTTTATGCGCACCGTGCCTAATATGGTCATCATGGCACCATCGGATGAAAATGAGTGCCGTCAGATGCTCTATACCGGTTATTGCTATAGAGATGGCCCCACCGCAGTTCGCTACCCAAGAGGCTGTGCGACGGGTGAGCCACAGGTCGAAGAGATGCAAGCGTTATCTATAGGGAAAGGTCTAATCAAGCGTCAGGGACAGAAAGTTGCGATTCTTAACTTCGGCACCCTGCTTGCGAATGTGTTAACTGCCGCCGATTCTCTCGATGCGACCGTTGCCGATATGCGCTTTGTCAAACCTCTCGACATAGAGCTGGTTAAACAGCTTGCCGGTTCTCATGACGAACTCGTTACCGTCGAAGAGAATGCCATTATGGGCGGTGCTGGTTCAGGAGTACTGGAACTTCTGCAGCAACTTAAACTGCCTATGCCGGTACTTCAAATCGGTCTACCCGATGAGTTTATTAAGCATGGGGAGTCGGGTGAAATTCTTGCAGAGCTAAAACTCGATGCTGCGGGTATCCTGGAGCAGATTGAAGAATACTTAAAGTAGCCTTCAGGCTTATCTTTGAGGCTCTCTTAAATAACGCTTAATAAAAAAGGACTGCATCGCAGTCCTTTTTACTTTTAATCTTTTGATTTTCAATCGAAACCGACTCTCTGAAAAAGAGTCGATATCAATTTAAGCCTGTGTATCTACACCAGCTCCGCCTTGCGACACCATAACCATAGCCGGGCGTAACAGACGCTCGTTAAGGATATAGCCTTTCTGCATAACCATCATGACTGTGTTAGCAGGATAATCCGGGCTTGGTTGCATACCGATAGCCTGATGATGCTCAGGGTTAAAGGTTTCACCTTGAGGGTTGACCACTGTCAATCCAAACTTTTCAACCGTACCGATAAAGCTTTTCAGTGTGAGCTCTACACCTTCGTAGACAGCTTTAGTCGCCTCGGCTTCAGCATCGGTACCCTGGAGCGCGCGCTCCATGTTATCGATCACTGGCAGAAGTTCGTTAGCAAACTTTTCAAGGGCAAATTTACGGGCTTTCTCAACATCGATAGCGGCACGACGACGAATGTTGTCAACTTCGGCAGCGGCTCTGATAACAGAATCTTTTTGCTCATCAACTTTGGCTGTCGCGGCAGCTAATGCCTGCTCCAGTTCTTCAACGCGAAAGTTTGCCTGAGTAAGTTCATCCATCAAACTGGCTTCATCGTTGCCAGTTTCATTTTCACTATCTGTGATGATTTCACCTTCAACAGCTTCATCTACTTGGTTCTGTTTCGCTTTACTCGAATCGTTGCTCATTCTAACTCCAGCTAAAAATACTTTGTTTCTGCGTGCTCTGAGGATAATATGGGGATCACATTCAAGGTTTCAAGCCCTAGCACTAAGATAAATATGCCTAAAACGTTTCAATCTATTGGCCTGATTGGTAAGCCTAATCATCACGGCACAAACCTCACCCTAAAACGTTTGCATCACTGGTTAACGATGCAAGGCTTCGACATCCTGGTAGAGGAGAGAGTCGCTGCCGATATCGGCCCTCAAGCTGTATCTGTCGATCTGCTCGAACTCGGTGATAAGTGTGACCTCGCCATCGTCGTCGGCGGCGATGGTAATATGCTGGGCGCTGCGCGAGTGTTAGCCAGATTTGATATCGGTGTCATAGGAGTCAACCGTGGCAACCTGGGTTTTTTGACAGACCTGCCACCCGATTCGTTCGAAGCTGAACTCGGTGAAGTGCTCGATGGAAAATTCGAAACAGAACACCGATTCCTGCTCGAAGCAGAAGTGCATCGCCATGGCCATATGAAATCGAGCAACACAGCCGTGAACGAAGCCGTGCTTCACCCGGGGAAAGTGGCCCATATGATAGAATTTGAGGTCTATATCGATAACGACTTCATGTATAGCCAACGCGCCGATGGCATGATTGTTTCGACACCGACAGGTTCTACCGCCTATTCACTCTCTGCTGGCGGAGCGATTCTGACCCCGAACCTTGAAGCGCTCATTTTAGTACCTATGTTTCCTCACACCCTCTCTTGTCGCCCAATAGTGGTCGATGCCTGTAGCACCATAAAACTGGTGGTCTCACCCGATAACGGTGATAACCTGGAGGTGAGTTGTGATGGTCATGTCACCTTAGCTGTACTTCCTGGAGATGAAATCATCATAAAACGAAGTCATGAGCGCCTCAGGCTTATTCACCCTAAGGGACATAACTATTTCCATGTATTAAGAAGTAAGCTCGGCTGGGGAAGTAAGCTTTTTTAATCTAATATCGTAACGCCTCCACATAAAAAAGCCGCTAACTTAGCGGCTTTTTTATGTGGGTATAGGGTATAGGCTGTTATTATCACTCGATGGTAAAGTCGATTCTTACAGTGGACTCAGCCGCAATCGGTGAGCCATCGACAAACTTAGGCGCGTATCGCCACTGTTTTAAGGCTTTGATCGATTCATCGCTAAATTTACTGCCTCCTTTTGAATCGAGTAACTTAGGCTCCTTAACAAAGCCGAACTCATCGACAGTAAATGACACCTCGGCCCAGCCACTTTTTCTTCGCTTAGCATAAGAGAGAGGATATTTAGGCGCTTTACGATACAGCGGCATCTGCTCTTGGGCATCGAGCCAGGGACGCATACTGCCGATAGCGATGCAGTGCTCGGTGGACTTATCACTCTCCCCTTCACGCTCATACAACTCGACCAGAAACGCGTGTGCCTTCAGTTCATAGGGGTGGGTATAACTGAGCGCTGAAAATTGTTGCACGACTTCATTGAGTAAGGGGATCGCTCTGCTGTTTTTCTTCTCGACAAAGTGGATCGAGCCGGCTATGTATGCCGCTTTCACCCTGGTGAGCGAGTCCTGAGGGAGCTCCTCTTTATAGATCTCGTAGGCATCCAGCGCATAATTACGAATTCTTCTGTTATAGAGGCGGGTCTTCGAAAGGGTAGCGAATGCGGCGCTCAGGGTGTCGGCGTGTAATATCCGGTTTTCTGCATCGGAGGAGATATCGATGGCGTCTTCAAACAGAGACTTAGCCTCTTTAGGTTCTGAACTCGTTTGCGCCGCGCCGATAAGAGGGTCTAACACCTCAAGAGCATCTTCACCGTAGCCAGTCTGATAACTCGCAAGCGCTAACAGATAGAGTGAATTCGCCTGCTTTTTTTGATCTTGCGCTTCGAGAGCGCTCGCATAATTCAACGCCAGATTTGCTGTATCAAGGCTCTTTGGCCCAAACTGCACAGAGCCCAGCTCATAAGCCTGCCCGGCATACTTGAGCACCAGTTCATTGTTTTTCTCTGCTACGGCTTGTTTGTAGGCGGTGTAGCTTTGTGAAAATTCTGAGGCGGACACCCCGAGGCTAGCCAGACTCAAGCTAAGACTGAAACAACTTAGAGTAACGACCGTAACAGCATGGCGAAAGCGAACTGATGACTTCATAAACATCCTTATTTATTAGCGCTTATTTATTGGTACAGATTTCAATGACACTGATTGATAAAAAGTATAACGATAAAGTCTTGAGGTAAGATCATGCCTTCCCTGTTAGTCGCACAATCTCTCCCTCAGTAATCTAGCGGATTGATTAACTTAAGTAAACACTAATACCAATAGGTATAACTAAACCGATGGGAAACATTAGCAGAGTCGCAGCGATACCCTCCTTAAGGCGAACATCATCCAACACACCAATATTGTGCTGCAGCACGCCAAAGAGACCCAGACTCCCTTAACGCCGAATGCCCAAGCAAACAGACAGATAACTAAGGCGATTAAAAGAAGCTTCATCCCGGTCAAAATGGATGCCTCCTTCGAGCAGTTTATCGCCTGAAAAAAGCTCGCCCCGACCAATAACAGGCCTTCCATCGGCAAGCCCCAAAAATAGAGTCGCATCCCCTCAATGGCATAGGGGGTTAATTGAGGGTTATCACCGGCAAAGATATAGACCATCCATTGGGGCTTGATGTAGATAAACAATAAACCGATAGCGGCCGTTACCAAGGCGATCCCAAATGCAATTTTCAAGGTTTTAAAAACCCTGTCATAGCGCCCGGCTCCCGCATTAAAACTAAAGATAGGTTGCGTACCGAAGGCGATACCCTCAAAAATCAGGTAGAAAAAGGCTTCGGTATAACTCACGACACCATAGGCTGCGACATGGATAGGTGCACCGACCCACAAGAAGGCCATGTTATGCAAGGTTAAGACTATAGTCAGGTAGAGGCTCAACAGAAAACTGGGCAGGCCGACTCTCAAGATATTCAGGCAATGATCGAGTTTAAGTGACATCTGTTGCCAATTAATGCGTAAGCGGGTGTTAGCGGTAAAGAAATGCCGTAAGCAGAGTAAGCCGGTGACCGCTTGTGAAATCATGGTCGCAATGGCCGCTCCTACTAACCCAAAGGGAAAAACGACGATAAATAACCAATCTAATACCGCGTTTAAACAGCCGCCAAGAATGAGCACGTAAGTGACGAAGCCAGGCTTACCATCATTTCTTAATAAAGCGGTGAATGCCATTGAGATAATAGGAAAGTAACCGAGAGCAAAATACCAAAAAAGGTAATCATAGGCGCTGTTTAATACCTCACCTTCGGCGCCCAGAAGCTGTAAAATATCACGAGAGTAACTGGCTCCAAATAGCGCAAAACCAGCCCCGAAAATGAGGCATAAACTGAAGGTGTTCCCGAGTATTTTTCGAGCCTTTGCAACTTCTCCCTGGCCTAAATTTATTGAAACAAGCGCCGCACCACCCATGCCTAACAAGGCACCAACCGAGTAAAGGATAGCTGCGATGGGATAAGCCAGTATCATCCCCGCCAGGCCAGTTTCCCCCAGATAGTGACCAATGAACATGCCGTCGATAGTGACATAGATCCCCGTCACCAACATCGAAGCAATAGTGGGAATAGTATATCGCCAAAACAACTTATGAATTGGCTCATTCACCAGAGCCAGATCTTGAGATGACGCGTCTACACTCATTCAGATATACCGTTTACTTATTATTATTTTATTTTATAGAACAGCAAGATATCAAAAAGTTAACCGCTTAGATATAGCAAGAAGCCGATTCTCGAGTGCCTCACTATCTACTGAAGTTAACGTAATAATCTCTATTCTTGAGTCCATCACATCATCGAGTTCGATGACATTGAGTTCACCATCAACTAAATTGAACCCGGCTATTCCCTCATCGGTGATCAATACCGCCTTAAGCCGGATCACATCTAATGACTTAATTAAGTTAATGAGCTCGTCGAATAAAAACTCATAACTGAGATCGAACACCCAACCACAACTATAAAAGCCCTCTCCCTTATTGAGCTTTTTTATCAAGCCAAATTCATTGAACTCACTCTCGATAACCGATGGCTCCAGAGAAAAAACATCACTCGCTTGAGGCCTGAGCATGCTTTGTTTACTTCTGGATGCAGGCGCAGGAACTTGAGCTTTCCTATCTAACAACTCCAGTAACTCACCGGACAGCCCCGTCGATTCAGCTTGTTCCATACTCAGCTGCAACAATACGCCAGCCTCGGGTTTATTGTTTCCTGAGCTCAGTTCAAGAAATGAGACTAAATTTTTAAAGCTTTGCCCTGAATAGAGATCTGATTTAGCCGCCAGCACAATATCTGCAACTTCCAGTTGCTGATTAAAGATCTCATGCTCCCTATATCGGGCATCCTCAATTTTTCTGGCATCGACCAGACACACCGTCGACCTTAGATCGATAACATTGTGGTAATGAGGCTCACTGAGTACCTTAAGCACCTCTTTTGGGTGCCCAAGCCCCGTAGGTTCAATCAATAATCGGTCGGGTTTAGCCTTAGCTATCAACTGATTTATCGCCACCTGCATAGGAATACCGGCCGCGCAGCACATACATCCGCCGGCAACTTCCCGGATCTCGATAGCCTTCTCGCCCCCCCCAAGCAACGCCGCATCTATGCCTACCTCACCAAATTCGTTGATCAATACGGCCCACTTTTCATCGGCTGGTTTACTCAGAAAAAGCTGCTTAATAAAGCTGGTCTTTCCTACACCCAAAAAGCCTGTGATCACATTGGTAGCGATAGGTTTGATTATCATAAATAGATCTCAATAGCACAAAGAAAGCTGCACAGTGTAGGCATTAATCATAAGAGTCTCAATAACAAGTTAGCAGCAAAACCAAACGCCAAACAATATGTTCCTGTAAGAATACAGAAACAACCCAACAAAACATGCACGAAAGTACAACATAGCCACAACACACCGTTAAACAAAGTAAATTATGCGTGAAATAGCTGCAAAAAAACGGGGAAACCGAGCGATTTCATAGTCAGTTAATGTACACCTGTATATGATGCTATCGAAAGCTCAACTAAATGAGCTAAAGATAACAATTAATAATGATGGGTCACAATATGAAACTACTAAAAACTGCGGCTGCGGCTGCAATCTCGATGGCGTTATTAGCTGGATGTAATGACGAAACTAACAACATCTATCCGCCAGAGCCAACTGAACCAACGAACGTTCGATTCGCGACATACAACCTCTCTTTCGACCGTTATACCTTTGAAGACCTGGTCACTGAAATGCAGTACTCTGCACCAGAGCAAGAAGTCTTGATGACCAAATGGTTTGAAGATGATCTAACTGAAGATGAATTAAAGGTTGTCGAAAAAATCATCCAGATCCGTAACGTTGCAGCCGTAATTCAAACTGAGCGTCCAGCGGTATTGATGATGGGTGAGTTTAACAATGATGGTCTGGGCGAAAACCAGGATGCAATTAATGGCTTCCGTTTAAACTATCTTGCTGTGCCACAAAATGGGCTAGGCACAACCTCTGATGAGAAGAAGATGTTAGAGCCAATTCAGTTTGCTTATACTGAGAACTTCTCAACAAATACAGGCCTGTTAAGTGAATTTGATCTAGACCGTAATGGTACAGTCGCCCTTCCTGGCGATGCTTGGGGATATGGTAACTACCACGGACAGTATGCTTTCGGCCTGCTATCACAGTACCCTATCGATACAGATAACATCCGTACTTTCCAAGACTTTAAGTGGAAAGATATGCCGGGTGAAACTAACCCAGTGATCACTGTTTGTGATAATCCAGACAAGCCAATTCCTGATGGATTAGCGTGTGGCGATGAGTGGTATACGGCTGAAGCATGGGCACAGAAGCCACTTTCTTCTAAAAACCATGTCGATGCACCAATTCTTATTCCAACTGCCAATGGTGAGAAAGTTGTTCACCTACTACTATCTCACCCGACACCACCAGTATTCGATTACATCACTGAAAACAACAAATTGTTAAACAGTGCTGAGATCAAGTTCTGGAGCGACTATGTATCAAATGCCGACTACATCTACGATGATGCCGGTGTTAAGGGTGGTTTAGGTTTGGATGCATCTTTCGTGGTTATGGGCGATCTTAACGCCGATCCTGAAAATGGTGATGGCTTCCTGGAGTCAATTCAAGACCTAATGAATCATGAGCGTGTAAACGTGCTTGCTACAGATGGTGTTTACGCGCCAAACAGCCTGGGCTCTACTGAGTGTGTTGCACTTGGTGATTGTGGTGATAGCATCTACCCGGATCGCATCACCAGTACCTTTGGACTACGTGTCGATCACGCTATCCCATCAAATGATCTAAACATCGTCGACTCAGGTGTATTCTGGCCAGCGACCTTCGAAGAAGGTCGTTTATTGATGAACGATGAGCGAGTAGGCAAATGGGGTAACGGTAAAGATATCTCTTCCGACCACCGCTTAGTTTGGATTGAAGCAGAGCTTTAATCTTACTCAATAGATAAGCAGTTAATAAATAACAAAAAACCGCCCTGATTTATAATATAAATTCGTAGGCGGTTTTTTTATCTTTATAAATCAATCTGATTAACGCTTCTTATCGGCTCTTCGGCTTGCGTAACTCGACTTACCTTTATCTGCAGAATTGCCGCCGCGATTATTACCGCTGCCTCCTCTGCTCCCATGCTTAGGCTTACCCTTACGTCTCTCTACACGCTTTTGACTCGGCTCTTGAGTTTCTCTATAGCGAGCAGGCAGTGGTGTCCCGAGTTCATAGCCGGGAAGTACAGTGCGAGGTAACTTCAGTTCAATTAAGGTTTCAATCTCTTCGAGCATCTTCTCATCGGATGGACATACAAACGAGATGGCACGCCCCTCAAGACCCGCTCTGCCCGTGCGTCCGATACGATGAACATAGTCTTCGGCATCGAAGGGAAGCTCGAGATTGATAACCAGAGGCAGAGCCTGAATATCCAGCCCCCTTGCGGCGACGTCGGTAGCCACCAGCACTCTTAACGCACCATTTTTAAAATCATCGAGGGCACGATTTCGAGCGCCCTGGGTTTTGTCACCATGAAAAACCGCACTCTTAACCCCATCGAGCTTTAACTCTTTCTGCAGGTGCTCTGCGCTCTCTTTAGAGCTGGCAAACACCAGCACTTGTTGCCAATTATTACGGCCGACTAACTCAGATAACAACTCAGCCTTACGGCGCTTATCGACAAGATAAACCTCCTGCTCAACACTTGATGCAGAGCGACTCTGAGCGACATTTATCCACTGAGGAGAGTGCAGCATTTTCTGAGCCAGAGTCTTTACATCATCGCTATATGTAGCAGAAAAGAAGTGTGTAATGTGCTCAGCTGCGACAAGCGCTTTAACTCGCTCGATATCACGGACAAACCCCATGTCCAGCATCCTATCGGCTTCATCGATCACCAACGTCTTCACACCCGATAGGTCTAATCCATGCTGGCCGATAAAGTCGAATAACCGACCTGGTGTGGCGACTAAAATATCAACCCCGGCATTGAGTGCTTTTCGTTGTGGATTCATGTTGGCACCGCCATAAACCGCCAAGGTTTTCAGCGCAGTAAACTGACAGTAGCGAGAAATATTCTCTGCCACCTGTATTGCCAGCTCCCGAGTCGGTGTCAATATCAGGCCTCTTAGGGAACCTAAGTTCATCTCATCGAAGAGTAGCCTCTGTAATAGAGGCAGTGCAAACGCCGCTGTTTTACCTGTGCCAGTTTCGGCACAAGCCATGAGATCCACGCCCGTTAATGCAACAGGAATAACCTCAGATTGCACCTGAGTCAGTTGTTGATAACCACATACATCGATGGCTTCAAGAATTGAGGGGTTCAAATCGAGTGCGTCAAATTTCATGAAAAACTCACAGGGGATAATAAATGAGCGCGGAGTCTACCAAAATCAGGCATCACTGGCTATGGTGAACCCTTTTCATTGGAGGACTCTGTTAAACCGATAAGATATTTCGCTTCAAACTCTACAACCGGAACAGGTTTTGAAAAAAGGTAACCTTGACCATAGTCACAACCCGCTTCGAGCAAAATCTTTTTCTGGTACTCGGTTTCAACGCCTTCGGCGATAACTTTCATTCCAAGCTTGTGGGCCATCACGATAATCGCTTCGCAGAGGGTAACGTCATTAGAGTCGGACTCTAAGTTACGAGTGAAGGATTGATCAATTTTAAGATAATCGATATCGAACTTTTTGAGATAAGCCAGTGACGAGTACCCCGTACCAAAATCATCGAGAGAAACCTGAACTCCCGCATCCCGGTAAGCCAATAGTTTTTCTGAGACCCCCATACTCGCATCCAGCAACAGGCCTTCGGTTATCTCCACGCAGATCCCGTTGCTCTCGAGGTTGAGCTTTTTTAACTGCTCGATCCAATCGACGAAGCTCTCTCCCTCATCCCTGAATTGAATCGGCGATTTATTAATACTTATCTGTATCGCGACGCCAAAACGTTCACGCCACATAGCACTCTGTTTCGCAGCCTGTTCAAACACCCAGTTGCCGATTTCGATGATTAAACCCGTCTCTTCTGCTACGGGAATAAACTCACCGGGTGATACCACTCCTCTGACGGGGTGGTGCCATCGGATCAACGCTTCGGCCTTAAATACTTTGGAGTCGTTTAACTCAATGATCGGTTGGTAATAAATTTCAAACTCTTTGCGCACTATAGCTTTTCGCAGGTCCCGGATAAGTAGCATCCGATATTTGGCATACTCCTGCATGGAAGGTGTAAAATAATGGTATCGATTTCTTCCCTGCTCTTTTGCGGCGTACATGGCTTGATCCGCATGCTTTAGCAGACCATCGATGGTTGAGGAATCGTCAGGATAGAGGGTGATCCCGATACTCGCACTAATATAAGCACTTTCATTATCTAAATTAAAAGGCTCTGCCAGCCTGGAAAGAATATTTTCGGCAACTCTTTCAACCCCTTTGTGATCCTTTATCGCCGAAAGTACGACGGTAAACTCATCACCGCCTAACCTTGCCACCACATCTGATTCACGAATACAGCCCTTAAGGCGCTTAGCCGTTTCCACAAGAAGCTGATCGCCAATATCATGACCTAAGCTATCATTGACCTCTTTGAAAAAATCCAAATCGAGAAACATCAGTGCGAAATGTTTTTTATTCCGATCTGACTTGAGTAGTTCTGTGCCCAGATACTCCAACAGCATTCTCCGGTTGGGCAAACCGGTTAGAGGATCATAGTTCGCCTGCTTCCAGATAATATGCTCGGCCTGTTTCTTCTCGGAAATATCGGAAAACAGTGCGACTCGGCGATAGACCTCTCCCTTGTTATCTAAAATGGTATTGATGGTCAACCAGACAATAAATTCGGTTCCACCCTTGTGTTTCAACCAGACTTCCCCCTGCCAGCGGCCGGTTTCGGTTATCTGCATATTCATCTGATCATATTGATTTTTACTGGTTCTATCACACTGCAGAATTCGAATATGTTTACTGAGGACCTCATCCTCCTGATAGCCGGTTATATCGCTAAAGGCAGAGTTGATGGTGATGATATTGCCCAAGCTGTCCTGAACACTCATCGCCTCACTCGAGTTGTTATACACAGATGCTGCGAGTTGTAATGATTCCTCTACCCGTTTCCTGTCGGTGATATCCGTATTCGTGCCACACACACGAAGGGGGACACCATTTGAGTCTTTACTCGCCACCTTGCCACGATCGAGTATCCAACACGTTTCACCGCTGAATGTATTTAACCTATATTCGATAATGTATTGAGGGTTATCTCCCTTAAGGTGTTTATCCATCGCATGTAACACCTCGAGCCTGTCCTCGGGATGAATGGCATTAATCCATAACCGTGCATCATCATTAAGTTCTTCGACACTACAGCCTAAAAGCTTGGCGCAATAGTCATTGCGCTCGACGATATCCGATTTAATATCCCAATCCCAAAGTCCAAGTTCACTACTGTCTAACACCAGTGCTAACTGCTCCTGACTTTTAGACATAGCCGACTCAGCTTGTTTCTGAGAGGTAATATCTAACAGACCCGCTATCACCAACTGAACTTGATTATTCACTCTCTGGCAAGCAACTGTTAAGTGGGTATAGACGATCGAACCATCTTTAGCCACATAACGTTTATCCATCTCATACTCATCAAACTCACCATCTAACATGCGGTTAAACAGGTTAAGATCTGTTTGCAGATCATCATAATAGGTCATTTCGGCCCAGGTTTTTAACAGCAACTCCTCCTCGGTATATTGCAACATCTGACACATACGGGGATTCACCTTTATCCAGTGCTGATCCACCGAAGAGATTGCAATACCAATATTGCCGACATTGAATTGGGAGCGGAAAATGAAGTCATCTTGAAGCTGGATCTTGGCGTCTAGCTCAATCTCCAGGCGCCGGGAGAGCAACAAGCCAAGCAAGACGAATGCGATGGGATATACGATTAACGCTGGAAAACTAATCCGGGACAGGATATTTATTGCCATATCGAATGGCAGTACAAACATCCATAGAAGGCTAATGACTTGCAGGATAAAACCAAAAATATAGAGTTCTTTAAAGGATAGATCCGCAATGAAACTCTTTCGATAGTATCGCCAATAACTCCCCAGGAGGCCGGAGGAAATTATGATGCCTATTCCGGCCCACCAGCCACTACCTCCCTCTAAGTACCGATAAACGCATGCAATAACCATGGCGACAAAGGTGGGCAATCCACCGAAGAAGAGTCCGGAAACCCCCAAAATAATGGAGCGCGCATCGAAAAAGACCCCAGGCAGGTACTCCCAGTGAGTCATCATGGTCGTCACAGTGATCCCACCTATGACGGTTCCGACGGAGATCCGCCAAAGAAAAAAGTACTCATGCCTCTGCTTTCTGGGGACGGCATCGTACACGAATACCATAGCCAGAAGCAGCGCCGCATTCTGCACTAAAGAAAAAATGACATCTGAATCCATAGGACGGAACGAATCTCTTCAATAAATAGGGAGTTACGAACTTTGATTGTAGCAGAATCGTTACAAAAATGAGACAGGTAACTATTAGCACAACTGAAAATCTGAATTTCGATCTATCTGAAATAAACGATAAACATTAGGTTCTATTGGAATAGCTTGCTCTGTCTAAACGAAATTAAGGGCGACAGCCAAGAGATATTTACATCCAGCTCACAAAAAAATGAATAAATCGGATAAATAACTGTCATGTCTTTGGAAAGTTGGATTATCATTGTTTTTAAGAGTCATACGGATACTCATGGTTTAAAGGATTTTATGCCAAACTTCAATCTACTCCCGCGAGCATGTTCACTGCTATTGTGTCTCATCAGTTACGGCCTTGCCGCCGATGACACGCCTAATACCATCAAGTTAGCTGCCGAAGACAATTGGGCTCCCTATGCCGAATCTTCCGGGATCGGGCTCTCACACTCGCTAATCAATTCCGCATTCTCTCGTGTTGGTATAGAAGTCGACAGCATTGTTGTTCCCTATGCTCGCGCCGTTGTTATGGCCAAAAAGGGGATAGTCGACGGCGTTTTTAACTTAGTAAAAGAGAAAAGCACTCAAGATCAATTTATCTTCGGCAAACAAGCTCTTTTTTCAGCCACCGCTTCATTTTATCAAAACAAGCAGTCTCCTCTTAACGTGGAAAGCAAATGGCAACTTCCGCAAAATACCAAAGTCGGCATCATAGACGGCTACGAGTACGGAGATGAATTATCAGAGTTGCCAAACATACAAGTGATAAAATTATCAAATCACAACCAACTGATTAACTTGCTGCTATTAAATAGAATAGATACTGCCATCATGTATGATCTGGTTGCCGAGCAGTATATAGAACAGATGCGGGTTTCATCAGAAATCGGCCCGACATTCGTTAACCATACCGGCCAGGTTTATCTCGCTTTCTCCAAGAAAAACCCAGAGGCTGAACACTTGGCCGAGATGTTGGACACAGGGTTATCAGCCCTGAAAAATGACGGCAGTTATCAGCAAATTATGACTTCGACCATCGAAACCGCTCATCATTTTAGTGACAAGTTAAAGCCTTAGCAGAGATCTTCTCGTCTCTGCCCTCTGAGAGCATACAAATTGAGACAGCTTTACGGTATCAAAGATAGAGGTAGCACCTCTTGGACTTGTCGCTGTGCTAGACTAGCGCTAATTTTCCAACACTGTCCTCATACATGCAAAACTCTAAAGAGATGAATTACAGCTCAACATTTCACTTCCCGGTACAGATCTATTACGAAGACACAGATTTTTCCGGTGTGGTTTACCACCCAAATTTTCTGAAGTATTTTGAACGGGCAAGAGAGCATGTCATTGGAGCCGAGATTCTATCAGCCTTATGGCAAGAGGATGGACTGGGCTTTGCGGTATATCGAAGCGATATGTTGTGCCATGACGGTGTCGAATTTGCCGATATTATCGATGTTCGAACCAGCTTCTACTTCGAAAGCAAATACAGAACGGTCTGGAAACAGGAAATTTGGCGTCCCAATGCAAAGAAACCTGCGGTTACCGCTCAAATCGAGATGGTCTGTATGAATAAAGCCCGTCAGCTTGCCCCCATGTCGGCGGATTTGATTGAGCGACTCAGTCAGTCTTTCAGCTCACCGGCCCTGTCATAGATTAATATGTAAGCGATTAATATTTAAGAGCAACGGATAAACAAAGCAAACTTATTGTTTATCCGCTTCAATTGCCTCTATCCCCATCGCCTCCAATTCGTGGCAGCCTGCTCTGCTGAAGCTGGCCCCAACAGCCTTCTAGCACCTTGGCACTCATCGGCTTTGCGAAGAGATCCCCTTGAATTTTATCGACCCCCATCTTCATCAATGCCAGGTATATCTCCTCGGTTTCAACCCCCTCAACCGTCACCTTAAAGGCAAGCCCCTTTGCCAATTCAATGCTGCACTTCATGATGTGTAATGCTCGAGAGTCGACTAACAGGTCATCGATAAACGCCTTATCAATTTTCACCTCATCCACGGGAAAATTTTTCAAATAAGCCAGAGAGGAGTGACCCGTACCGAAGTCATCGATAGCAACGTCAACCCCCACCTGTTTCAATTTACTAATCGTTTGAATCGCAGTATCCATGTCGCCCATCAGTGTGCTCTCGGTTATCTCAATGGAAAGCGTACTGGCATCGACCCTGTGTCGCTGTAACTTAGCCTGAATATCATCACATAGTGTGCCACTGATAAGATCTTGAGTTGAAAGGTTAACTGCAACCTGCATATGTAAGCCCGACTGCCGCCATTTAGCCTGTTGAGATATCACCTGATCCAACGCCCACTGGCTCACAAGCTTTATCATCCCGGCGCACTCTACAAGCGGAATAAACTCAGCCGGCGACAACACGCCGAATTGATGGTGTTCCCAGCGCATTAACGCCTCTACCTGTACACATCGCCCATCAGATATAGTTAGCTTGGGCTGGTAAACCATATACAACTCCCCCGACGCTAAGGCCTTAGGAAGTCGGTTAATGATACTGAGTTGGCGATGTTGACTGACATCGTCACCCTTCATATAGCCGGCGAAGAAATATTTATCTTGTTTGGCTTTAATAAGGGCAAGATCCAGCCGTCTCAAGAGCTGACTCACATCGGTATGATGTTGTTTCAAATCAAGATATCCCATCTGAATTTGAACCGTTATCGGGGTATCATCTATCTCAAAAGGGGCTTGTAACTGGTTACGAATAGCAAGCAGCGTCTCTTCCGTTCGGTCACTGTCAAAATAAAGCAGAAACTCATCTTCATTCATGCGAGCCAGAAACGTCACCTCTTCATCGAGAGCGGTGAGACGCTTTGACAGTGACAGGAGCAATTTATCGCCAACTGAGAAGCCAAACAGATCATTGACGAATCGAAAGCGATAGATATCGATTAACACTAAGGTTCCCTGTGTTAATGGCATCAGACTCATAAACTTTGATTTCAGTCCTAAACGGTTAGAAAAACCGGTTAACTTATCTTTATCATTCGGAATCGGAAGGGTAGCAATAAAATATTGTAATGCTTGATAAAGCTGAATGAACTTTGTGGGAACTGTAGAAACATGTAACTGATGATAGCTGTAAGGCTTTTTTAGATATTGTATTAAATCATGAATAAACTTGGTGTCATCTTTTTTATGCCGGTACCAATAGGTAGTACCAGCGACACACAGAATAAGGAAAAACCAGATATACCAATCGCTTTCCACGCGAGTCCTTCAACCCCATGTTTATTCATCGATTTAAACTTGAAGACTTGCAAGTCCTCTGTTCACCTACTCATAACTCAATTTAATAGAGTGGTATTTATCAAGAAACTCATCACCGGCCAACTCTTCGGCCGAAACCGGCAGCCCGCGCTTTGCAAATACATCCAACCGCTCTTCGAGCTCTGCGCCAGACCTTAGCTCACCGGTATAAAATGCGGCGGCGCGAACAAAGTCGAGATAGCCGACATTATCGGGAAGATAATGAAGATCCGACCATCTTTCGACAACCTCCATCACTTCCGGGGCAAAATCCCAACTTTTTAAGACGGCGCGGCCTATCGGCCCCTGCATCTTGCGCACCAATGCCCTAAGTTGAACGATACTGGTAAACAACTCAGGCTGAGACTCAGCCTCGGTAAGCACAGGCAAGGCGCCAATATTATGAACCAAGCCCGCTAATGTAAGGGTGTCAAAATTAAGTCCGCTGCCCTTATGGGCCTTATTATAGATCTGTAACATGGCGCAGGCCGCCGAAGTCACTTCGATAGAACAGGTCCAGACTTCATCCATCACCTCCCAAACCATCTCATTGGTAGAGATAAACAGCTGCTCCATAGCCACGGAGGTCGCAATCGCTTTAATCTGAGTTAATCCGATTCTGGTGACCGCACTGTTGACGTTTTCGGCTTTCACACCACGGCTGTACAAGGCACTATTGGCCACCTTGATCATTCGTGCCGAAATAGCGGCATCCTGACCTATGATTTCAGCAACTTGTTTGGGGCTCGAATCGGGTCTCGAAACGACCTCCTGAACTCTCATCGCCACCTCGGGTAACGTAGGCAACACTAAGGAATCAGCCTTTAATTTCTTTAAAAGCCCGACCAATAGTTGATGTTCAGTAGACATTTGGACTCCACTCTCTTTTTCTTTCAAAAATAATTCGACTCAATGAGCTCGATGAGTATATCAGCAGATGAGTTAAGTGTAGGTGTAAAAAGTATTCAGATAGTTAACATCTTGTTTAGATTCTAGCTAACTTTAAGATTAATAGGGAGTAAAAATCAAAATTTCATCCCTCTCATTTAGCGAATATTATTTTACCCACTTCTCTATTTGACGTTTTTTGCTCTAAATTTGATAACAGGCGTGGCATTGAGTAAAATGCCCGCCCGCTTGTTATATCGAATACTGAACAACTGAGAGTAATTATGTTTAAACCTGAGCTATTGTCTCCTGCTGGGACACTGAAAAATATGCGTTACGCTTTCGCCTATGGCGCTGACGCTGTCTACGCGGGCCAGCCTAGATACAGCCTTAGGGTTCGAAATAATGACTTTAAGATGGAAAATCTGGCAACAGGTATCCAGGAAGCCCATAGCTTAGGTAAAAAGCTCTACGTGGTCAGCAACATTGCGCCTCATAATACTAAGCTTAAGACCTATATCAAGGATATGGAACCTGTCGTTTCCATGAACCCTGACGCCCTCATCATGTCAGATCCTGGCTTGATTATGATGGTAAGAGAAGCCTTTCCCGATCAAGTGGTCCACCTTTCTGTACAAGCCAATGCCATCAACTGGGCATCGGTGAAATTCTGGCAGCAACAAGGTATCAAGCGCGTGATCCTCTCTCGTGAGCTCTCACTCGATGAGATTGAAGAGATCCGCCAGCGTTGCCCCGATATCGAGTTGGAAGTCTTCGTCCATGGCGCACTTTGTATGGCTTACTCGGGTCGTTGCCTGCTTTCGGGCTATATCAACAAGCGCGATCCAAACCAAGGCACATGCACCAATGCATGCCGCTGGAAATATGATGCACATGAAGCAAAAGAGACCATGGAAGGCGACATCGTTGCTGTAAATCCCCAAGGCCTTGTGGATCAAAATGGTGTTCAGATCCAGACTCCGACCTTAGGCGAAGGCCAACCAAGTAACGAGATCGTCCTGCTGCAAGAGGCCGGACGTCCTGGCGAGTATATGCCAGCCTTCGAAGATGAGCATGGTACTTACATCATGAACTCTAAAGATCTTCGTGCCATTCAGCATGTCGAACGTTTAAGTAAGATGGGCATTGATTCATTAAAGATCGAAGGTCGAACTAAATCATTTTACTATGTCGCGCGTACCGCTCAACTGTATCGCCAGGCTATCGAAGATGCGGCTTCGGGCAGAGATTTCGACCGTACATTGATGCACAATCTGGAAGGACTGGCACATCGTGGCTATACCGAAGGCTTCCTGCGTCGTCATGTTCATGATGAGTACCAAAACTACGATTATGGCTACTCTATCAGCGATACCCAACAGTTTGTTGGTGAGTTCACGGGTAAGCGAAATGATGTAGGCATGGCTGAAATCGACGTGAAGAATAAATTTAGCGTTGGCGATAGCGTCGAGGTGATGACCCCTCAGGGTAACCTGACACTCACTATCGACTCACTCATTAACCGTAAGGGTGAAAATGTAGAAGCTGGGTTAGGTTCCGGGCACTTTGTGTTCCTGTCGGTGCCGGCTAACGTAGAGTTAGATAAAGCAGTGTTATTGCGTAACTTGCCGCAAGGTCAAGATACCCGTAACCCGCACTCTCCAGCATAACAGAGCGCAAAAATCAGATGGCACTAATAATCGACGATAGCTGCATCAACTGCGACATGTGTGAGCCTGAATGTCCCAATCAGGCGATCACTATGGGTGAAGAGATCTACGAAATTGATCCCGAGCTCTGCACCGAATGTGTTGGCCACTACGAAAAACCGACCTGTATCTCGGTGTGTCCCATCGATTGCATCGATCCGGACCCTGCTCATCAAGAGTCTGAAGATGAACTCTTAGTGAAGTATCACCTCATTACCGGTAAACCTGTAGAATAAGAGCTAAATCAAACCTATGTCGACAACGACATAGGTTTCCAGTTTAAAAATATAACCTGTTTTTTGACGATGCTATTACGGTTTCATCTCATATTGATCTTTCATGGTATAGACGTAATTCTCCCAGACTCGGGTATTACGTGCTTCATCGACGGTCGGACGCTTAATCATTCGATTACATATCATCTGTTGAACACAAGTAGCGCTGCCTTTTTGACTCAGTTGCAGCGCAAACTTTGAAAAGTCACGCACCATAAAATCGAAGATCTGCTCAATAAGATCATCCTCAATCCATTTTATCTTCGCATTCTCTAAAATAAGTTGACCATAAACCACAAGCGTGAAGAGCTCGCCCAAGATCAGCAGAAAATCGAAATCTTTGCTCTGCTCTTTACTCGGTTTAGCTGCCATCAGCAGTATTTTTAATAAGCGGATCTGCTTTTTAAAGATATTGACGTTAGGCAGGTCGACGCCATTATAGACTTTACGATAATCATGAAACCGGGTCTTACCCAGCCCCTTAGTCGCTCCCTGATTAAACAAAAATGCATCATTGACCGGCTCATCCATCGTCGGAGTCTCAGGGTATGCGGCGGGCTTAAAGAAATAATTTGCCATAAATTTCAAGATGAGTGCCATATTGACGTGAACCGTCCCCTCAAGCTTTGGCAATGCCCGGATATCTCTCACCGCCATCTCGAAGTACATGTTCTTCTCAAACCCTTTGGCGGCCATGACATCCCAAAGCTCGTTTATCACCTCCTCCCCTTGCGTGGTTACTTTCATCTTAACCATAGGGGTGAATAACAGATAACGGCGGTCATCTTGATCTGCGCATCGCATGTAATCAACACCCCGCTGAGCAAACAGTTTCATGGCACTCAAACGGGCGTAGGAGTCGATAAACAACTGCTTAATATGGACAAAATCGGTAACATAATGATCGAACAGTCGTCTGTGAGATGCGTGATTTATCGCTTCGAAATAAGCATGTGAACAGATACCGATTGAAGCCCAGCCCAGATTGAACTTGCCCACATTGACGGTATTTAGCGCCATATCCCATGCGTCACGACCCGTAGCTAAGATATCAGCTTTAGCGACCGGATAATTATTGAGACGATATTCGGCGACATAGTTTTGCGAGTTAACGACATTTTGCACTAACTCGTAATTTGGATGCTGAGAGTCGGCGACGAAGAAAACGTACTCATCGGTATCAGTGAGCTTGCCAAAGGTTGACACCAATGCCGCTTTATTGCCGTTACCGATATAATATTTACTGCCGCTGGCCAGGTAGGAGCCGTCATCTTGTCGGGTAAGACACATGTCTGTGGAGTAAATATCGGCGCCGTGTTCTTTTTCAGACAGGCCAAACGCGAAGATCCCCCCCTCTTTTAACAATTGCGCCGCATGCTGCTTTACCGCTTCATTATTACTGATCCAGATAGGCCCTAAACCGAGTATTGAAACCTGCCAGGTGTACCAATGAGCCAAGCCATAAAAGCCTAATACTTCGTTGAGCGCACAGTTACGAAAGGTGTCCCAACGGTCCCCTTCGACTCCGTAGGCTTCTGGGGTCAGAAATGTGGCAAACAGCTGCTCTTTCTTCTCGAACTCGAGAAAGTCGGCATACCAAGTTCGCTCATGATCATCGGCCTTGAGTTTAGCCTTCCCCCTATTCTCAAAAAACGCAATTGTCTTTTTAATCAAGGCTTTTGAACGAGCATCGAGGTGATCATAACTTTCAAGCTTTGGATTCAGGATAACGGTTCGTCTATCCCCATTGCCGTTAAAAACAGGAACCGGAGGTGTGGAAGAGGAGTTTGATTCTGCCTTACTGGCCTGACTGTTATTAATCGGTTCAGCCTGTTTCATATAACGTGCTCTCAGTTGTTTTTATCTGTTTGATAACCCTTGACAGAAATCACTCATGTCACCAATGACCACAGGATAGTGTTCTCCAGAAAGTGGAGCTGTGGGGTTAATCATCGCCCCCGAAAGTGCAACAACAGAAACAACAACCCAACATGGCCTTAACAACACATCGTACCACCTAGCCTCTTTCGGCCAAGGAAGATAGCCCGGAACTGTGAGGCATATTGTCTTAAACCCATTTTAAGCTAACCACAGCAGCGAATAGGAACCGCCCCTTGATCCTATCGGTATTAAACTGATACCAAGCTTGCCTTTATTTCCCGCTTGCCACAGTCATATTTAAGGTGAGCGGGCGTCCTTCCACAGCTGATTTTATAGACAAAATTATAGCGCTTGGTGTGGTATTGTGAGCCTTCTCCCCAAAAACATAACTCCATCTGTTGCAACTCCTCTTGGCGGTACGATGCCAGCGACTTCTCTGCTTCGTCCCTGTCACGCCTTTGGCACTTATTTGTCAGCAGTTGCTCAAATTGATAGTCGGCAGCAATATCGGTGACATGCTTGTTGAGTTCAAACTGGTAGGCAGTTAAATCTTCTGGAAAAATAGCATCGATAAAACCGATATTCGCGGCGGCCTGAGCCCCCAAAGGTAAACAGGATTCAGTTAACTCTGCCGCCTTCTCCACACCGACTCTGCTGGGAAGTGTGTAGGTCCAATATTCGGAGCCATATAACCCCATCCCTTTGTAATGTGGATTAAGCACCACGCCGTCGCGGGCATAAATATAATCGCAGGCTAAGGCCATCATAGCGCCACCGGCACCGGCATTATTTCGAACCGCTGCGACGGTGATCTTGTTACGTGTTTCCAATATGGCTTTAATGAGATCATCTATGGCATTGATATTAAGCCAGGATGACTCGGCTTGATCTTCTGACGCCTCAATATGGTTGAGGTGAATACCATTCGAAAAGAAGTCATCCCCTCCCATCAGCACTAAGACCTGGGTATCCCTTGCCAGTGCCGCTTTATAGGCCTTGAGTAGGCGATAACATTGCTCGGTTCCCATAGCCCCATTGTGAAAATTGAAATACAGATAGCCGACGCTTTCCGACTCACTATAAGTTATCTCTGAGAAGGTATCTGTCTTATGAACGGGTAAAACCTTCAGGCTTAACTCTGGGGTAGCTTCGATAGCCTTACCCAGCACCCAAGTCGCGGGTAATTTAATAAATGATTGAGCCTCGCTCTTTTGTCGTTTCAAGTGGCTGATCCACACAGCCCCGTCGATTGTTGCAACGCAGATAGCACCATCACGTCGAGCTAAGATCTGTTTAGGTTTATCCCCTTTCAGCACTCCTTCACTATGAGCACCGTAAAGATAAACCGGCAGGCCACAAAACTCATCCAACACGCCAGGAAAACTATCTGCGGCGCGAATTTTATCCAGAACGGTTTGAGTGCAGTCTTCGGCCCAGTCGACCGCCCGTCCGGATTGTTTGAGCAGTGGTCGAAGCTTCCCTTTTACATCGGCTCGAGAATAATCTAAAGCTTGTGGCTTAAACCTCATACTTAGCGGGTTTACCTGGAGAGCATCCGTTCGCAGTTTAAAAAGGTCGATTATCTCATCAACTAAATGAGCAGCCATCTTAGTCACTTCCTGACGATAGAGGCTCGCTTTGGAAGCTGCGCGCATCGGGAAATTCCCCGTCGACCAGATATCTCCGGCGTCCATTTCGCTATCGGCTTGTAATGCGGTCACCCCCCACTCACTTTCACGATTTAAAATAGCCCAATCAAGCGATGAGGGACCACGATCGCCCGTGATCCCCGGATGAATGATGATACAAAGATGCTTATTCCAGATATCGTCTGCGATCCGCTGCTTCAGAAACGGGCAGAGAATGATATCCGGACAAAATTCGCTAACAGTGTCACGAACTTCGTCATCGCAACCGGCAAATATCACTCTCACGTCATGACTCTGCAGCCTGAGCTGCTCAAATACACGTTGTGTTAATCCATTAAATGCCGTTACCAATAACAAGACACGCATAAAGTTTCCTATTTAAACCAATCGATTTCATTCCCAACTTTGAGAATGAAAATAATCAAAGAAGATAAAATGATTCAGTAGCAGAGGTACAAAGCCTCACTCCAGAATGAAATGTCGGGATGAAATCGATGTCGGCGCTAAGAGCCGCTAGAATTTGAGATAATAAAAACGGAACCCTAGGGTTCCGTTGTTTTTGCTGACAAGCCTTAAGCCGCTTCAGGGTTGGCCTTGAGCTGTAACTGCTGAATAAGCTGCGCCAGCTTCTCGATGCTGTGCCTTATCGGAGACGGCATGGTATCGAATTCGATACTGAGCAGCAGGTTTTTGATCTCAAGCCCCAGCTCGGTGTCACCTTCGATAGATAGCTTACGCTGGAAAAACAGGGTATCGGGATCTTCTTTGCCCGCAGCGATCAATAGCAACTCTTTAGATTGACCGGTAAATGTCACTTCGGCTTTGGTTGGTTGACGAACCTGCCAACGGCCATCGAAGCTGACTTCAAACTCGAGCCCCATATCTTCAACCTGTATGGCAACCCAATTACCCTGAAGAAAATCAAGTTCTTCATCTTCTGCTTGCTGTGCAAGTAATAAGCCGAGTAAACGTTCCAGCAGATCCGCCTTTACTCTAAAAGGCACTAAGGCCAATGGTCTGCGAACTAGCTTGGGACCCAGCTCTAACAGCTGATTGGCTACATTACCCAGAAGTGGTTTTTGCATATCAATCTCGCTCCTCAATATAGGAAGTCATCGCTCTACCTACAACAGGAGAGTAAAAAAGAAAATAATTTTACCCAAATTTTATGATCGCAAACATGTTTTATATCAAGTATTCGATATCCATTCCCTTTTAAAATCCATTTTCTTATTTTGGGAGTATTTCGGAGCACGAATATGGAACTGCTGTGTCCAGCAGGTAACTTGGCATCACTGAAAACGGCATTAAATGCCGGTGCCGATGCCGTCTACTTGGGCTTGAAGGATGATACCAACGCCAGATCATTCGCGGGACTGAATTTTACCCCGAAGAAGCTACAGGAAGCGGCACATTTTACCAAGAAACAGGGAAAAAAGATCTTCCTCACCATCAACACATTTCCAAAGCCAGGCGAGGAGAAACGGTGGTATGAGGCGGTAGATATTGCAGCCAATACAGGGATTGATGCCTTGATTGTGGCAGACTTGTCACTTCTCGATTACGCTCATAGCCGCTATCCACATCTGCCCCTTCACCTATCGGTCCAGGCCAGTGCCACTAACCTAGGCGCATTGCAACTCTATAAAGAGGAGTTCAATATCGAGCGCGCCGTTTTACCACGGGTGTTATCGATGAAACAGGTGAGAGATCTTGCTAAAGTCACGCCGGTTGATCTTGAGGTGTTCGCCTTTGGTAGCCTGTGTATTATGGCCGAAGGGCGCTGTCACCTTTCATCTTACGTAACGGGTCAGTCCCCGAATACCGGCGGGTCTTGCTCCCCGGCAAAACATGTACGTTGGCAGGAGGAGGGAGCCGATAGATTAACTCGTCTTAACGAGGTATTAATCGATAAGTCAGGCATAGATGAACAGATGGGTTATCCCGTCGTCTGTAAGGGTCGTTACATCACAGAAGGTGACAGTGCCCCATCACACCTGCTTGAGTCGCCAACCAGCCTTAATACCCTGAGTCTGCTGCCAGAATTGGCCAAGGCAAATGTCGTGTCGTTAAAAATCGAAGGCAGACAACGTAGCCCTGCCTATGTCGAGCAGGTCACAAAAGTATGGCGCAACGCCATTGATACCTATCTCAGGGACCCACAAAATTATCAAACGCAAGCCGAGTGGAACAGAGCCCTCTCCAAAGTATCTGAAGGGCAGACCACAACATTGGGTGCCTATGAGCGTACCTGGCAGTGATAATATTTGTGCTCGAACACAGGAAGAAAAAATGAAAGCATCACTCGGCCCTCTGCTTTACTGCTGGCCAAAAGAGAAGGTAATGGAGTTTTACAAATCCGTTGCCGATAGTTCGATCCCATTAGTATATTTGGGCGAAACCATATGTAGTCGACGACGAGAACTCAAATTTTCTGACTATATGGAAATAGCTAATATGTTGAGAGAGTCGGGTAAAGAGGTCGTCATCTCGACATTGGCCCTACTCGAGGCCCCCTCTGAATATAGCGAACTGAAGAAACAGGTCGATAATGGTGAGTTTATCATCGAAGCCAATGATATGGGGGCCGTTCAGGCTGCCAAGGAAAAAGGCTTGCCCTTTATTTGCGGACCAACGGTAAATAACTATAATCTGGCCAGCTTAAAAAAACTTCACTCTTGGGGCATGCAGCGATTCGTAATGCCTGTTGAGTTATCAAAAAACTGGTTAAATACGGTACTCTCGGTTGAGAAGCCTCAATTCGAGGTTGAAGTATTCGGACATGGGTATCTGCCTTTAGCACTCTCTGCACGTTGTTTTACAGCCCGGCATCAAGGGCTGGCAAAGGATAAATGTCAAACCATCTGTCTCTCAAATCCAAAGGGGCTGTTGGCCCAGACTCAGGAGTCTCAACCGCTACTGAGATTGAACGGTATACAGACACAATCTGCCGGGTGTATCGATCTTTCACCTGAAATTGGTGAGATGGCAAAAATGGGAGTGGATTACTTCAGGGTGTCGCCTTCCGGCATGCCGTGTATTTCGCTTGCGGAGCAGCTTTTTGAAGCCGATGTTTCGGGGCGTGTAGCGAATACAGAAGATCGCTGTAACGGCTACTGGTATCAAGAGGCTGGCTTTAATAATCTGAGTTAAGTGCAACGTCAAACAAGGCTGTAGGGATTAACTCCTTATGGCCTTGCTCTTCTCACCTTCTTCAACCTGCTTGATTTGTGCTTGATTTCTCAGGCTTTGTACCATGCCCATTCCCCAAAGCATAAACAGAGTCAGACTTAACCACTCAAGGGTTGCCGGCCACCAGATATCGGGTCTGGGTAACTCCATCACCATCTCTTGGTAAAACTGCTTGTCTCCCGCTATCAACCCTAAGTCTATATGGGAAAGCACGAGGAAACATAAGAAGCTGATAAAGGTTAATATGCCGGTAACGGCATTCCAGCTCGAGTAAAACAGCCTCCCCTTCATCGATAGGTATACGAGATAAAGAAAAGAGCTAAAACTACCGAAATAGAAAAAATACTTAATCGCCATGGTATGCAGATGGTATACGTTGACAGGAAATAATCCGGCTGCCGCAAGTGACATAAACGTTAGTACCAAGGAGAGAAATAATGAATAAAGCAGTTTGCTGTCGATCAGCTGAATAGAGAAAAGGCAAAATAAAATTAAACTCAAGCTGCCAAAGAAGAGCCCCCCATTAATCACCACGGCAAAGGTTGAATGCCCATAGTGACCAAGCTCACTGAGAGTATGATTAAAGAAGTTGAAGTTATGGCCTTCAAAGTCTTGAAAGCCTAAGGCGGATAGAATTACGCCCATCAAAAGCCCGACAATTCCCAGCGTCCCGAACTTAAACGCAAGACTGGATAGCTTTACACTCTTCTCTATCATATTTCCTTAGTTCACCAATACACTAGCCGAATAACATATATGGAATCATGTTCTATTAACGAGGTCTAGCTCAGATTTTTTACAATTCCCTTTCAAGAACGCTAATAAACTAACCTACTCTAATATTGTAATAAAAAACAAGACACTTTCGGCTGATAATAACTGCGGCATTAAAGTTCATCATGCCGCTTCCTAGCCTCCTCCTGCAACACAGCTTTACCCCCACAAGATAAAGAAACAAGTTTATCCATATGTTTTAACAAACTATTTACCGAAAAGTACATAGTGCATTATCCTGTCAGTGAGTTACAATATAAATACTCAAAAAGATGTAATAACTATTCTCTTTTCGTGGTTAATTTAATACCGCTGGAGAAACGATTTACATACTGTAATTAAGGAGGTAACCTTGCCAGCCTTAATTTGAATGGATATTCACAGCAAATTTCAAATTGGATGAAATGAAAACTTATTGCAATTGTGCTAAACCGACAATTTAGAGTGAAAAAAGTGGCTGAAAAACAAACCCATAACATAAAAACGATACTGACATTTATTATTCCGTCATTAATAGGGCTATTACTATTTATGACACCTATCAGCTATCAGGACGCGATTACCATTCCTATCGCTATCGTTTCAAAAGGCCTGCAGGCTTTCCTTGGTGATGCAATAACAGCCATAGTGACTGGCGTGGTTGTTTTCACGGCCCTGGCATCTGTTATAACCAAATTATTGAAACCTGCACCTATCATTAACAATGCCTTTTTAAACGCTCTGCTCAACATTTCACCTATGTGGCTGTTCACCAGAATTTTAGGTGCTGTGTTTATCTTACTGACATTTTCAGGTGTTGGTCCGGAAGCGATTCGCTCCGGAGATACCGGCGCACTGGTCTTGAACGATCTACTTCCCGTGCTGTTTTGTGTGTTTATTTTCGCTGGAATGTTACTGCCACTACTGCTTAATTTTGGTTTGTTGGAGCTGTTCGGCACCATGCTAACCAAAATAATGAGGCCCGTATTCAATCTGCCGGGACGCAGTGCCATCGACTGTATGGCATCATGGCTTGGTGATGGTAGTGTAGGGATCTTAATGACGAGTAAGCAGTACGAATCTCGTTTCTATACTCAAAGAGAAGCTGCGGTTATCGGTACTACCTTCTCGGCTGTGTCTATTACCTTCTCTTTAGTGGTTATCTCGCAGGTCAAGTTAGAACACATGTTCGTCCCCTTCTACTTGACGGTTTGCCTGGCTGGTATTCTTGCCGCCATTATCGTTCCTAAACTGCCCCCCTTGTGTTGGAAGAAAGACAATTATATAGACAACACACCAAGACATCCCGATGACGAAGTGATCCCTGCCGGACACGGTGTTTTCTCATGGGGACTCGATCAGGCGCTCAACAAGGCATCGAAAGCAGGCGGGATCAAACATACGCTAACAGATGGCCTTAAAAATGTCATCGATATGGTATTTGGTGTCATCCCAGTTGTCATGGCCATAGGTACAGTTGCCTTGATCATCGCCGAATATACGCCGATATTTGATTACCTGGGTATGCCTTTCATCCCACTACTCGAGCTATTGCAAGTTCCTGAGGCGGCAGAGGCATCAAAAACCATAGTGGTTGGTTTTGCTGATATGTTTATTCCTTCGATTCTGGCGAGTTCAATTGAGTCAGATATGACTCGTTTTGTCATTGCGGCGATGTCAGTCACTCAACTTATCTACATGAGTGAAGTGGGTGCCCTGCTTCTTGGCAGTAAAATACCGGTCAATATTCTCGAGTTATTCGTCGTGTTTATTTTACGAACTCTGGTCACTTTACCTATCATTGCCGGTGTTGCTCATCTCATTTTCTAGATAGAAAGTTCCGAATAAAAGAGTGGCTTTGCCACTCTTTTTTTTATCCAATCACTTCGCCTCGCACTTTTACGATTTACTTCTAAACTTAAAGACTTAACAGACACAAATAATTAAAGAAAACTCAGCCAAATGAGAATCCACATCTTCATTTTGATATGGCTATTAGGGTGTTTGCCTCTCACTATGGCCAAACAGCCGAACTTCGACTTCTATGAAGCCGAAGATGGCCTGTCTATGAATACTGTCAACGACATAGTAACCGATAATGATGGATTTCTCTGGGCCGCGACTCAGGCTGGCCTCAATCGTTTCGACGGTAAAAAATTCAAAGTTTATAACGTCAGCAATAACCAATATGGACCAAGTGGAAAACACATCACCCGGCTGTTTTATGGACGAAAAAAGCAACTTTGGTTGCTGACAAAAAATGATGGAATAAACCAATATCATCCAGCTCACGATACCTTTAGCGCCTACAATCATTTAAACAGCCCGCTACCCGACACAGAGTTTACCGATCTCAGCCAAGACAGCGATGGCAATATATGGCTGGCAACAAAAGCCGATGGCCTTATTCATTACTCACCAACAGATAATAAAATTATTAATCGGTTTACCGATAACTCTCAAGAAAACGTTCAAGAAAAGAGCCAAACAAACAAGCTTATCAGTAATGGGATCACCCGGCTTTTTACCGATAAATTCGAGCGCCTATGGATAATATCGGACAGAGGTCTCTCATTGATGACCTCAGAATTAACCCTCACTCACTTTCCTCACGACAACACCTTAATCAAGGAGGAGATCACCAGCGTTGAAAGCGGACAGAGTAACACCCTCTGGATCGGGACCAAGAGTAAGGGGTTATTTTTATTAGATATCCACACTAGTAGTTTCAAGCGCATCGACACTGCAATTGGACTCGAAGGCAACCGAATAACCAGTTTAAAAAAAGACAGACTTGGTAAGCTCTGGATAGGATTAGAGAAAAAGGGGCTAGCAAGATACTCTCCCCAACATAAGACTATCGAGTTTTTCTCCGGTGCGGCTAAAAACCGCCAACAACTCAACAGCTCTCTGGTCACCTCTATGACCATAGACAGCGATCATCAACTGTGGATTGGCACTAAGGGGGGCGGGCTCAATAAAACCTTTCTGGATGCCGAAACTTTTGGTCATATGCACCCACAGAGTTTTGCCGATAACCACCTTAAGAACGGCAATGTCAGAAGCATATTCAGGGATCATCGACAGCAGCTTTGGGTAGGCACGGCCAAGGGGATATATCGGGCGCTGGAGAATAAAAATAATCAGATTATCGGCTTTAAACCTTTCATGGTACCGGGTTCCAGACTATCTCAGAGCTTTATCAGCTTCATGAGGGAGGACAAACAAAATCAGTTTTGGGTAGGCACACGAGGGGAAGGCTTGTTTATCTTCACTGCGGATAAACAGAGTTACATTCACTATAAACACAACCCAGCCAACAGCAATGGCTTACCCAGTGATCTTCTATTTAGCCTCTACTTCGACCGCGACAACAGTGCCTGGATAACGACTATGGATGCCGGCGTCGCAAAATATATCAGCGAAGCCAGAGGGTTCTCTCATTTTCGACATGACAAAAACAATGCTGACTCATTAGCAAGCAACGAAATAACTAACTTAATTCAAGACAAGGAAGGAAACTATTGGTTCACCTCCTACAACGCAGGGCTAACCCGATTATCCGTCGATGGGACCTTTACCCGCTTCAACACAGACACCCTGACAGGCTTTCCCGATGATCAGCTGATGTCTGTCTTCGTGGGAAAAAATGACACCTTATGGTTAGGTTCAAGTAATGGCATCTTCTCATTCAATTCCCGCACCCATGACACCCAACTCTTTAATACAGACAAGGGGCTCATCGGAAATCTCGCTTATCTGACTCTGATGGATAACAAACAAAACCTCTGGGTAGGTACGGCATCGGGCCTTAGTATGTTTAACACCCATGATTTTAGTGTTAAAAACTACACGAACATCGATGGACTTCAGGATAATGAATTTAATTTTGGAGCAGGTTTTATCGATGACGATAACCGCATCTACCTCGGTGGAATTAATGGTTTTAACCAATTCAGGCCAAACCAACTTCCCACACTGCACCCTCCCAGAGAGCCAAGAATTGATACCATATCGATTCTGAATAAAGACCAATCTAGTGAAATGCGGCATATAGACAGGTCAATACCTGAAGAGAGCCAACTTTCATTATCCCATCACGATGATATTTTCTCTCTCTATTATCTTAGTCCTGAGCTACATAGAGCCAATCGATTAACCTATGAATACAAAATGATAGGTTTGCATGATAAATGGATATCTGGCCATCCGGATCAAGTCGCCCGCTTCACGGGGATAGCATCGGGAAACTACACTTTTCTCTTAAGAGCCAAAGATATTAACGGGCAATACAGCCCGGTCAGACAGCTGGATATTCAAATACTTCCCACGCCCTGGCTTTCCTGGTGGGCTTACTGCCTATACATCACGGGAGTCATATCCTTATTGTTTTTGTTACTCTACTCTAAGTCGAAAAAATACCTTCAACAGAGTCGGTTACTTACAGAAATAGAGAAGAGTGAGCAGAGGCTTCAGCTGGCTTTATGGGGAAGCGGTGATGAATTTTGGGACTGGGATATCGATAACCGGGAGGTGATACGTAGTAATACCTTTCTGAAGTATCCCGATACTGAGACTCATCTGGATGACACTATGAAGCAATGTATTCATCCTGACGATTACGATGAAATTGCAGCAGAAATTGACCACTGCATGAATCGAGGCCAAGATAAATTTAAGTTGATGTACCGGTCGATACTGGGGGACGGAACCTGGTTATGGGTGCTGAACAGAGGCCAGGTGATCACCAGAGATCAGCTAGGTCAACCCACACGAATTGCCGGTACGATTAAAAACATTCAGGCTCAAAAAGATAATGAAGCTAGTTTAACAGCGCTAAATCTTGACTTAGAGGCCAGAGTGCAAGGAAGAACGAGTGAGCTTCAACATAAAAACGATGAACTGAAAGAGACACTCGAAGAGCTAAAGCAGACGCAAAGTGAACTGCTCGATAAAGAGAAGATGGCCACACTCGGTGGACTGGTCGCCAGCATCACACATGAAGTCAACACTCCTATCGGTATCAGTGTCACCGCTGCTTCACACCTTCAGACAAGTGTGCAGCTTTTTAATAAACATTACGCCGATGGCGAGGTGTCCCATGAAGATTTTGAAGAGTATCAAACTGAGGTTCATGATTGCTCAAAGTTAATACTCACCAACCTGGAGCGTGCATCCAAACTGATTAAGAGCTTCAAGCAGGTATCGGTCGACCAATCCCATGAAGAGATCCGGGAGTTTAACCTCAAGACCTATTTAGATGAGATATTTCTCTCCCTCAACCCTATGCTTTCCCGTACCGTGCATGAGTATGAATACACCTGTCCGGATGACCTTTTCATCAAGAGTAATCCGGGGGCCTTCTATCAAATAGTCAGTAATCTATTCAATAACTCCGTCATTCACGCATTCCACGATGGACACTCGGGCCACTTATCCCTACACATAATCAAGACAGATCATGGTGTCGACTTGACCTATCGGGATGACGGTTGTGGAATACCCACACAGGTTCAAGACAAAATATTTGACCCCTTCTTTACCACTAAGCGGGGTAAAGGAGGCAGTGGCTTAGGCATGAACATAGTCTATAACTTAGTGACGCAGATGTTAGGAGGTGAAATAACCTTACACTCAGAAAAGGATAAAGGATGTCAATTCACTATCTCCCTTCCTAAAAGCATTTTAGTTAATTCAAAATAATTCTCTTTTCAACCACTCTTGATTACTGGTATAAATATGTACAATACGGATTATTATTCTTTTGCTATGAACCGTTTATGAAACGTTTATGAAAGGAAGGAGCCTGGTATGAAGAGAAAAATATCGGAAATAATGAGCACCCGAGTCGTCACCATAGAGATGGATGACAGACTATCTGTTGCTAAAGAGATATTTGAAAATGCCCCCTTTCACCATCTACTCGTTATCGAAGACGATGAACTGCAAGGCGTCCTGTCCGAACGTGACTATTTACGAGCCTTGAGTCCCAACATTGGCAATATCAATGAAACGGAGCGAGATAGTGAGACTCTGCAGAGAAGGGCCCATCAAGTGATGTCGAGAAACCCTGTCACGATTGCGCCACATAAAACACTGAAAGAGGCCAGTCGACTGATGCTTGAGCACGATATAGGCTCTCTCCCCGTCTTGAAACGAGGAGAGATAGTGGGGATCATCACCTGGAAGGATCTATTAAGGGCCTATTCACATTAAGCATGTGTCAAGGCCCTCAGCTTCCGTTAGATAGCCCAACCACCCATATAGAAGACGACAAGCCCTAAGGTTATCGCTACCACACCCGGCTTTAATGCTCGCCATTCACCACTGGCGAGACGCCCGATGACTAACGTCACGAAGCCCAGCATAATACCGGTGACAATATTACAGCTTAAGATGATAAAGACCGCACAGGTAAGTCCAGCCATAGCATCAATTTTGTCATCAAAGTCCAGCTTGGTCACATTGCTGAGCATCAATAATCCGACATACATCAAGGCTGGCGCAGTGGCATAGGCCGGCACTAAATAACTTAAAGGTGCCAAAAACATCATCAGCAGAAACAGGATGCCAACGATTGTCGCTGTCAGGCCCGTTTTACCACCGGCCGCAGTACCCGCAGCAGATTCTATATATACGGCGGCAGGAGCACCACCGACGGCACCGGCAACGATACTACTGACAGAGTCAGAGGTCAGTGCTTTACCTCCACCAACAATATTATCTTTCTCGTCCAATAGTTCAGCTTGTCCGGCGACCGCGCGAATCGTGCCGGTGGCATCGAATATCGCGGTCATCACGAGTGCAAGCACTATCGGGAGAACGACAGGGTTCAACGCCCCCATAATATCCAACTGACCGATAAGTGATTGCTCAGACATTAGATTTGGCCAGGCAAAAAGACCTTGATATTGAACCGAAGGATCAAATATCAAACCAAACACAGACAGGGCTATGATAACCAGTAAAATGCCACCGGGAACACCGCGGCGCTCCAGGCCGATAGTCGCAGCTAAGCCGACAATCGTCGCGATAACAGGAAGACTATGAATATCACCCAGCTTTACCGGTAATCCCGCATCGTTGGCCACAATCAACTGCACACTATTAGTGGCAATCAACAATAAAAACAAGCCTATACCTATGCCCGTACCGTGAGCGATACCCTTAGGCAAGTTTGTCAGTACCCACTGACGAATGCCGGTAACACTGACTAAGGTGAATACAATTCCCATCAGGAAGATGGCACCAAGGGTGACAGGAATGGAGATCCCCTGCCCCAATACCATACTGAATGCGGTAAATGCCGTGAGTGAAATGGCACAACCAATGGCCATAGGTAAATTAGCCCACAAGCCCATTAACAGAGAGCCGAAAGAGGCGATTAAACAGGTCGCAATAAACACGGCCCCGGGGTCGAAACCTGCGGCACCCAACATATTAGGTACCACTATGACCGAATAGACCATAGCGAGGAACGTAGTTAAACCGGCTATCACTTCACACTTTATGGTGCTGCCACGCTGTGAGACTTTGAAATATCGGTCTAACACTGAAGTCGGCGCCGAGCCGGCAACTGATTGAGCAGTAGAGGGTTGAGCTGTTGATTCTTGAACTGTAGATTCTTGAGCTGTAGATTCTTGGGCTGTAGATAGTACTGGGGTAGGGCTTGTCTGTTCAGACTGCATAATATTATACCTTATTGATCTCTTAAATTTTGGAAGGCTATGGCAGGTGAGAGCCCCGCAAAAAGCGGGTGAGAGATCCACTAATACTTTTCTGTATTTATAGTGACCTGCAAGTTTTAACACTATTTTTAAACACGAGTCGATTTAACTCAAATAGTATATACACAATCGTTTTGCAACGATCGCCTTAACACTCCTGGTTTGAAACCTAGAGTGCTAACGGTATGAAACGATGCCAATAGTTTCATTCCATCAGGATTGATATTTCCTTCCATCAAGAACAGATTATCCACTGACAACACAGCCTTTGTTGGCGGCGGATTCTACAGCAATAGTGAGATAGCACAAAGAGGATTGAGAACAAACTGTGATTTAAACAATTAATTTGCGGTGAATTTTTTAATCGGTAAATGAACTCAATAGTTTTGATATCTGTTGCTCGTTAAGACCAGTGATCACCATGTTTGCCCCTAAGCCCATCTGAATGGTTAATCACTTTCTCATCAAGCATGATAAGCATACGTTGACCAATATGATGGCTGGTGGCCGCAAAGAGCTTCTCGCCACCAGCAGGCGTTAATTGCAGATGCAGACTAGTCGGGCTATGGGGCTCAACAGAAGCGATATCTTCGTTGCTAATAATTGCCGGTCGCAGTAACTGCAGGGATTGACCCATGTAGCTCACCGTGTTTAACACACGTTCGTCTTTTTTGTCTGTTACCAGGTAGAAGGCTAGCTGAGCCTCCTCTGTCTGAGAATGATTTTGCGTGTCCTCCCCTCCTTTGTGAATGCTACAAGCCGTATTGATAAAGAGAGAGAGAGCAATAAGGTAAGCCAGATGGTAGAAAAACCTTTCATAAATGTCCCAAAAAACCGATTTAAACAGGAATATAAAAGATAACCTCTTCGGCTCACTGCCCATACAGCTATCATAGAATCCGCAACAAACTCCTCCCCCCTTTCGTCTTATTCATATTTTTTCACAATTTAACTAAAACCATTCATTGCAGGCATTACAGCTATTCACAATCATACTCTATATTAGATATATCAGAGATAAGATCATCAAAGAGAGTCCGTTATGGCACAACAAGAAGCCTCAGAATCAGCAAAACAAGTGAAATCGAAAGAGCTTAAGGCCCTTAGTTTCATCATATTCCTGCTTTTCCCAATCCTTACCATCACAGGTATTAGTGCCTACGGATTTATTATCTGGATGATCCAGGCATTTGGTGGCGTCGTCGCCCATTAACTTTCCCTGACACGTTCAGTCAAAAACAAATTTAAGATTTATAAAGGATGCTGTTATGAAGTGGTTTATCAATATTTGGCGCACACTCAACAAGCCAGCCAAATTCCTAACCTTAGGTACGGTCAGTTTATCTGCCTTCCTGATGGGCATCATTTTTTGGGGTGGTTTCAATACCGCACTAGAGATGACCAATACCGAAGAGTTTTGTATTAGCTGTCACAGTATGGAAAGCAAGCCATACCAAGAGCTACAGGAAACCGTTCACTGGTCAAATCATTCCGGCGTTCGCGCAACGTGCCCGGATTGTCACGTACCACATAACTGGAGTCGCAAGATAGGCCGTAAGATCGAAGCATCTCACGACATGTGGGGCTGGTTACTGCAAACGGTCAACACCAGTGAAAAGTTCGAAGCTAAACGCTTAGAGATGGCAAGCCGCGAATGGAAGCGTTTCGACCGTGATAACTCGCTTGCGTGTAAAAACTGTCACAACTACGACTCGATGAAGTGGGACAGCATGTCCAAGCTGGCTCAGAAGCAGATGAAACGAGCGGCAGAGCTGGATCAGAGCTGTATCGATTGTCATAAGGGTATCGCCCATAAACTTCCGGACATGGGCACATCCCGTGCACCAGAACTGATCGCCCAGGTAGGTTCAGGCGAAAGCGCACCACAGGCTGAGCAAACTTACTTTACCGCGCTGACTAAGCCACTTTTCTACAACGACAAGACCGATGTAGAAGCCGGCACCCTGAACATAGCAACTAAGGTCAAAGTATTAGAGAGCAAGGGTAATCGAGTAAAAATAGGCATCGATGGCTGGCGTAAGAAGATTGGCGCGGGTCGTGTGATCTACTATGACTTCGGACTTAATATTCTCTCAGCACAACTAACCAAAGATGCGGCGCTGGAAGAGGGTGTCATCGAGACCTTCGAAGAGAAGGAAGACCCGATGACAGGTCTTAAGTGGCAACGTGTTGAGGCACAGATCTGGACAGACAAAGACTATCTTGTAACAGACCTTCAGCCACTTTGGGACTATGCCCGTGATACTTACACCACCAGCTGTAGTGTATGTCACACGCAGCCCGATGAAGCACATTTCGATGCCAACACCTGGCCGGGAATGTTCCAGGGCATGATAGCGTTCGTCAATATGGATCAGGATACCCAGGCGCTGGTACAGAAATACCTGCAAGAGCATTCATCGACGTTTGACAAGTCAGCGCACTAATAAGTTAAGGACACGAATAATGAACAGAAGAGACTTTCTAAAAGGCTTAGTATCAACATCTTATGTTGTGCTCAGCGGAGCCTCAGTACTCGCTCCACTCAATGCCTTAGCCGCGTCTGGCGCCAAGTCAAAAGATGGCTGGTTAACGACAGGTTCGCACTTCGGTGCGTTCAAGATGAAGCGTAAAAATGGCGTGATTGACCAGGTAAAACCCTTCGACCTTGATAAATATCCAACGGATATGATCAATGGTATTAAAGGTCTGGTTTATAACCCATCTCGCGTTCGCTACCCTATGGTACGCCTGGATTTCCTGCTTAAGGGACACAAGAGCGACACCACACAGCGCGGTGATTTTCGCTTCGTACGTGTAACATGGGACAAGGCCCTTCACCTACTTAAAGACTCACTCGATGAAGTGCAGAGCAAGTATGGACCATCGGGGCTGCATGCAGGCCAAACCGGCTGGCGCGCCACGGGGCAGCTGCATTCGAGCACCAGCCATATGCAACGCGCCATAGGCATGCACGGCAACTTTGTGAAAAAAGTGGGCGACTACTCAACGGGTGCTGGGCAAACCATTCTGCCTTACATCTTAGGTTCCACCGAGGTCTATGCACAGGGGACATCCTGGCCACTGATCCTCGAAGAATCGAACACCATTATTTTATGGTCAAACGATCCTTACAAGAACCTTCAGGTAGGTTGGAACGCAGAGACTCACGAGTCATTTGCCTACCTTGCTCAGCTGAAAGAGAAAGTTAAGCAGGGCAAGATCCGCGTCATCAGCATCGATCCCGTCGTCACCAAGACACAGAAGTACCTGGGCTGTGAACAGCTTTACGTTAACCCACAAACCGACGTTGCCTTAATGCTGGGCATTGCCCATGAGATGGTGACCAAGAAGCTGCACGATGAGAAGTTCATCGAAGGCTATAGCCTGGGCTTCGACAGATTCCTTCCTTACCTCATGGGTGAGAGTGACGGCGTAGCTAAGACACCTGAGTGGGCAAGCGAGATCACCGGCGTGTCGCCAGAGATCATCCGTGATTTAGCTAAGGTGATGACCAAAGGCCGCACTCAGATGATGATGGGCTGGTGTATCCAGCGCCAGCAACATGGCGAGCAGCCCTATTGGATGGCGGCGGTGCTGGCTACCATGATAGGCCAGATTGGTCTGCCTGGCGGCGGCATCAGTTATGGCCACCACTACTCAAGCATCGGTGTACCCTCTTCAGGTGCCGCGGCGCCGGGTGCCTTCCCGCGTAATTTAGACGAAGACCAAAAGCCACTGTTCGATAGCAATGACTTTAAAGGCGCAAGCAGTACGATTCCTGTTGCCCGCTGGATCGACGCCATCATGGAACCGGGAAAGACTATCGATGCCAATGGCTCGAAAGTCACCTACCCCGACATCAAGATGATGGTGTTCTCGGGCAACAACCCATGGAACCATCATCAAGACAGAAACAAGATGAAACAAGCTTTCCAGAAGCTTGAATGTGTAGTCACCATAGACATGAACTGGACTGCTACCTGTCGTTTCTCCGATATTGTACTGCCGGCCTGTACGACGTTCGAGCGTAACGATATCGATGTCTATGGCAGTTACGCGAATCGCGGTATTCTCGCCATGCAGAAGATGGTTGAGCCACTGTTTGAGAGTCTCTCCGACTTTGAAATATTTACCCGTTTCGCCGCCGTCATGGGCAAAGAGAAAGAGTACACCCGTGGCATGACAGAGAAAGATTGGCTCATTAAGCTATACGATGATTGTAAGGCAGCCAATGCCGGTAAGTTTGATATGCCGGACTTCGAGTCCTTCTGGAAAGAGGGTTATGTTCACTTCGGTGAGGGTAAGCCATGGACACGTCATGCAGCATTCAGGGACGATCCTGAGATCAATCCTCTCGGTACCCCTTCGGGTCTGATTGAGATATTCAGCCGTAAGATCGCTCAATTTGGTTACGATGACTGCCCAGGTCACCCGACATGGATGGAAAAGCTAGAGCGTAGCCACGGCGGACCCGGATCTGAAAAGTTCCCCGTCTGGATGCAGTCTTGCCATCCCGACAAGCGGTTACACTCTCAGATGTGTGAATCTAAAGAGTATCGTGAAACCTATACAGTACAGGGCCGTGAGCCGGTGTACTTAAGTCCTGTCGATGCGAAAAAACGTGGCATCAAAGATGGCGATATCGTGCGTGTATTTAACGAACGTGGTCAGCTACTCGCTGGCGCAGTTGTCAGCGACAGCTTCCCACAGGGTGTCATACGTATCCATGAGGGTGCCTGGTATGGCCCCGTCGGCGAAGATGGCAGCAAAGAGGGCGGCGCAGAAATTGGTGCCCTTTGTAGCTACGGCGATCCGAATACCCTGACACAGGATATCGGTACCTCAAAACTTGCTCAGGCCTGCTCTGCCTATACTTGTCTGGTTGAATTTGAGAAATATCAGGGTAAAGTACCCGAAGTAAGTTCTTTCAATGGACCTGTTGAGACACAGATATGAATAGAGAGCCGGTAACAGACAGTGCTATCAATCAGGCAAGGGGGATGGTCTATCAACTGCTATCTTCCCTGTTTGCTAAAGAGGTCGATCATCAACTTCTGCATGAGCTCACCAGTGAACAGGCTCAAGGCTTCTGGGCACAACTCGCCAGCGAGTCGGCGTTTAAGGCCGATGTAGATACTCTTGTATCGGTACTCAGTGAGCTGAAGTCGGATAAAGCCCTGCTGGAACTTGCCGCCGATTACTGTGGTCTGTTTCTGGTCGGTACCAAGCACAGCGCCTCTCCCTACGCGAGCCTCTATCTGGAGGACGCAGAGGGAGGTAGCACTGATGAGCCAACCCTGTTTGGAGAGCAGCATCAACTGATGCTGCAGTTCTTGAAACAGAGTCAGCTTCAGGTGCAGAGCAGCTTTCCGGAACCGGCCGATCATCTGGCCGTGATCCTGGCTTATGCCGCGCACCTTTGTAATACCGCTGATGAGGCTGCACAACTCGAATTTATCGAGTCGTACCTCAATAACTGGGTCGGAAACTTCGCCGCTAAGGTGACTCAATGTGATAGCGGCCAGTTTTACAGTGCGCTCACCCGCTTAACACAGAGCTGGATACAGGCCGAAGTGACAGGTCTGCGGGCAGAGCAGTAAAGCTGTTGCTAGTTGCTAGTTGTAGGAAGAGAATATAGAAAGCGCCTGGGTCTCCCGGCGCTTTTTTTATTTAACCTGAACTGATGTTAACAAGTCTTAGATAATGAGTGCCGGGTTATTTAAGCTCCCGCTCTCCCAAAATGAAATGTCGATATCCCCACACCAGCAGGTGCAACAGCAGCAAGCCTGAGAAGCTCACACAGAAAAACAGCAAGGCGATGGACTCGACGACTAAGGGCTGCTCATAATAGAAGCAGAACCATAGCGGCCAGCTTATCAAAGAGAGTATGGTGAGCTGCCACATGCATGTTTTACAACGACCTATCTTCTCTTTAAACACAGATGTGTTGCAAAAACGACACCCCATCTCAACCTCATTCTTTATCAAACTATTTATCAAACTGATCAACAAACTATTTATCAAATCAGGTCAATGATACTCAGTAATAAGACAAGCACAAAGCGCTTTATCTCTTACAGATCCAACACGTGATTCACTTTATTAAAAGTTAATTGAAATGGGTCCAGAAACCTACTCCCCTCCCCACCACTCACCTTAGTAGTAGATAAATTGATCTTTATCAAGGAAGGGACAAGTAGAATGCACCTTATAACACTAACTGCTAATCCATAGTCTACTGTTACAGCATTGTTAATTTCACACGTTAACCAACCGGAGAAAATATAAACAAGAACTAAACCTTTCGCGATTGCAAATAAATCGTATTAAAACAGATTGTTAAGGAGAGACAAAATGAACAAAAAGTTTCTAATTTCCGGGCTATTCGCTTCGTTATTTCTATTTGCCGGTTGTAGTGGAGATGACGGTGCCGATGGAGCAGCGGGTCCAGCCGGGCCCGCCGGAACAGATGGCGTCGATGGAACGGATGGCGCCGACGGAGCCGATGGTGTAGGCGGAAGTACTCTGCCTCTACCAACTTTAGAGGGACATAATGGCGATCATGGCACCATCATGGCATATGACGTACAAGCGGCCTATAACGGTGACACCTTCTTCTGGCGCTTATCTTATCGAGGCAATGAAGGTAAACGCCATCAATATTTACGCTATGACGGCACCGCCTGGCAGAAGGAGGGTGGTGACAGGCGTGATGCTCAGGCGACGATAGACGGTGATGTTGATCAGGGCGACATGGGGCTGCTATCTACCATCTATGAGCAACGCACCTCTATCATGCTTAGCGATCCAGCTCGTGCGGAATCTGCGGGAGCCTTTGGTGAACAGGGTTGTTTCCTCACCTGTCATGACGACAGCCGTCATATGCCTCAGTGGACATCGGCGAACGGCCACGACGGTAAGTATATTTTACCAGACGATGCAGGCGCCGAAGGTGATATAGCCGCCGATCTATGGCATTGGCGTGGCGCCAGAAGTAACCCTATTGCCATGGCCGACGACCAGTGGATCAAGACCACTGACTTCCCCGGCGGCGGTGGCGGTAATGCTCCTGGCGATGGTTCAGATAACGGTGGACGTAAAGGCGACGGAGGTCAAAGTGTATTCTTCAACCAGGGCCTCGATGTCGATGGCAACCCACAATACCTGCTGGATCCTACGACCACATTCGGAGAGCGTACTTTCGCCTGGAGCGATTTCTGGACCACGCCCTTCTATTACATGAGCATGCCTGATGCTGCGCAGCTGGGACACACTACACCTAATCCACTTGCCGTTCCTTATGCCGATGTTTCCGGCGATTTCGTTCCTGTAGATGGTGATACTGTACCTAGACGGATTCTAAGGGCCGGTGCGGGTAGCCGAGCGGATATCACCGCATACGGAACAAGCTACACCCCTGAATCGGGTGATGGCAATTTAGGAGTATGGAACGTTCAGATGCAGCGAGCGCTTGATACCGGTAGTGCTACCGATGATATAGCCATGGTAGCAGGTGGCACTTACGATGCAGGTTTCGAAGTACACCTCTGGGAATACACCACCCGGGATCACTATGTATCTTTCCCTCAGAAGATCACCTTAGGTGACCTTGGCGTTCCAGGTGCAATCGTTGCTCAATCTCTTGCGGGTACCGGTCGGGATACATTGCCAAACTGGAGTGCGATACCAGCGACACGTATCTGGTTGTTCCAACCAGGAATCAATAGTATAGAGTTCTTAAATGGTGCAAATGCTACTGCAGGTCTAATCTATACCGATCCGGTCACGGGAAGCCCTGTCGATCAGGTTCATGGTGGAGCAGGAAGCGTTGTGGCCGGCGCCGCATGTAGCGATTGTCATAACGTGCTAGCGAATGATCCGACACCGCCACCACTATTTGATGCGGGCTCGATGGAGAACTTAACCAGACAGCGTGGTGGCGTCTGGGCCGATACTCCCGTCGATTAGTAATCGATTAAGTATTAGTCATACTGAAGTAAAAACATAAAGGGTATTATCTGTGTAATAGGACAGGTATAACATCTGCCCAGTGTAGACAGATAAAATGCCTGAATAAAATTAAAATCCTCTTGCTTCGCAGGGGGATTTTTTACCCCTCACAGATTATCGAATGTGCTATTAGCAACCTGTATAAACCCACACAAAACCTGTTCCATTTAACGCCTCGAACCTGGCTTCTTGCCACCGGACGCTCTTCGCTTGGCTCTCTGTTTCTGCGCCGCTTTACTGTTCTTTCGGGTAACGGGCTCGGCTTTGGTCAAATCGGGCTCAAACCCCGGCAACCATTGCTGGGGCAATCTTGAGTCCAGCAGTGCTTCAATTTCCTCGAGCAGCAATGCATCGTCTTCACTGTACAAGGTGACGGCAAGGCCTGAATTACCCGCACGACCGGTGCGGCCAATTCGGTGAATATAGTCTTCGGCGATAAAGGGCAGCTCATAATTCACCACCACCTTCAGATCATCGACATCGAGTCCCCGCGCCGCAACGTCGGTTGCGACCAATACCTGAATGTCTTCTTGCTTAAACTGCTGCAATACTTTTTCTCTTGCCGCCTGCGACAGGTCCCCATGAAACGCCTGCGCCTTAATGCCGCCCTTAACCATCTTCGCGGCGATATTATCGGCGCCCTGCTTTTTGCGGCTGAATATCAACACTTGCTGCCACTGCTTTGACTTGACCAGGTGACAGATAAGCTCACTCTTCCTGTCGGCATCGACGGCATAAACGACCTGCTCCACTTTAGCGGCTAGCGTATTACGTTTATCCACCTCAATCAGCTTAGGGTCTTGCTGCAGACGTTTACTCAGGGCAAATACACTTGGATCAAATGTGGCGGAAAACAGCAGGGTCTGCCTTTTAGAGGGTACCTGTTTTAAAATGGCATCAATTTCATCCTTAAAGCCCATATCCAACATGCGATCGGCTTCATCGAATACCAAAAATGCCAGCTGTTTCAATGTCAGCGAGCCGCGCCTGAGATGATCCAAGAGACGGCCGGGCGTCGCCACCAGAATATCGACACCCGCTTTTAAGACATCGGCTTGAGCATCGATACTCACACCGCCGTAGACAATGGCGGTATTTAAGCCTGCGCCTTTACCGTACTTAGTGAAACTTTGATGGACCTGCAGCGCGAGCTCTCTGGTTGGTGTCAGCACCAATGCCCGAACAGGCTTCATATTCACGGTTTCACCAGTCCCGCCGCTGGCCACGGGGCTGTCACTGAGCTTTTGCAAAATGGGCAAGGCAAATGCGGCGGTTTTCCCGGTTCCCGTTTGTGCGCCGGCCATAATGTCTTGTCCTGCTAAAATAACCGGAATGGCTTGAGCCTGTATCGGCGTAGGCGCTGAATAGCCCAGCTCGGATAAGAGGGTAACAAGCTCTCGATTCAAAGCCATAGATGAAAAAGACATGACACTACACCACTGGAATACGACAAAATAATTGCCGGGCAGTTTAACAGAATTCCCTCATCGGTGAGAATCTCATATTACGTGCCGTTAACTGAAAAGTGAAAGGAGGGGCAAGCCCCTCATCAGGTTATGGCGTAAGTTGTTTCTCCAGCTCATCGATTGACTCTCGATACAACTGCAACACTTGTTGGTGCTCACTTACCTCGTAGACCTCCCCCTCCAACGCCTTGCACAGCTCAGCCATGGCGGTAAGGCCCATACTCGCACTGCTCCCCTTGAGCGCATGTAGCAGCGTTCCTGTATGAGTCGGATACTCACCTAAGGCCTGTATTTGAACCTGGCTGGACTCTCTATACAGCTCGAGCATCTCAGTGACCGCATCGAGTCCGAGATATTCGATATCCTGCTGTATCTGACTCAGATCGAGTAGTGACTCACTCTTATGAATGTTTGCACTCTTGTGGACATTTGCGCTTACATCAGGCCCTCCCCCCTCGGTACCGCCATGGGAAGGTGAAGATGCCTCTTTAGAGGATTGGATTTTAGCGACGCCTATCCAAGCGGCCAGCGACTGCATATTCAGCGGTTTACCCAGTACGATATCGAAACCGGCCCTCTGATAGCTGACAATATCATCGGCCTGGATCTGTGCCGTAAATGCTGCAATCTCTAACCGGTGAGATGCCTGTTTATTGATATGCTGCAACTCTTCGAGCAGCTCTACCCCGGATCCGTCCCCCAACTGAATATCCAGCATGATGGCATCAAACCCTTTAGCCGTATCCGCGCGGTATAACTCGCGCGCTTCAGCGCAGCTATTGGCAAGGGTGGACTCGTGACCTAAGTGCGCCAGGAACCCCTGCGCCACCATGGCATTCACTTTATTATCTTCGATGACCAGAACCTGTTTCTTACTCACCTGGTCCAATACTTGATCGCAGGGAGTGACCGCTTGCTTGCATACATGCAGAGGCAGGCTAAAGCCGAAGCAGCTGCCCTTACCCACTTCACTTTCCACCCAAAGCATAGCGCCCGTATCAAACCTGTGACCATCTTCACGTACTGATACTACAGCATCCCCTTCAGCAGCCTGACACATCAACTCCACCAGCTCTTTACTGATGGCCAGCCCTAAGCCGGTTCCTCTTGAGCGCCCAAGATTAGGTTGCGAACTATAGGCCTTAAACAGCTGGGTTTTGGCATCAGGACTGATCCCTACCCCGGTATCTATCACCTCGAAACAGAGCCGATCTCCCTCGATATAAACTTTCAGACGCACCTCCCCCTCAGGGGTAAACTTGATGGCATTACCCAGCAGGTTAAACAGAACCTGCCTCAACTTGGGGCCATCGATACTGATACACTGTGGCAGTTGAGGGCTATCCAGTATCAGCTTTAACCCTGCTAACCCGGCGCCGGCCAACATGATCGCCACGACCTCATCGAGCAGATCGTTAATGGCAACCGGGCGGCATTCATTAGTCAGCTTCCCTTGTTCGAGGCGGGAGAAGTCTAAGATATCGTTTAACACCGTTTGCAATAGTGTGCCGCTATATTGCGACAGGGCTAACATCTGCTTTTGAGCTATGGGTAGGTCTGAATGACTGAGCAAGGTCAGGGTACCCAATAATCCATTGAGCGGCGTTCGAATTTCATGGCTCATGGTGGCAAGAAACAGCGACTTGGCTTGGTTGGCCTGCTCTGCCATCGTTCGAGCCTGAGCATGACCCTTGGCCTCGGCATCCAGCTGTCTGTTTGCTATCGCCAGCTCCTGAGTTCGCGCCTCGACGGTGATTTCCAACGCCGCCTTATGTTCGGTCAGTTCGGCGGCACTGTCCCTCAACTCAGCCTGTAACTTCTGGTTATGGGCCGTCTTCTGTTTGAATGCCTTCAACGCATTAGCCATCGCCGTCAGCTCATCATCACCATGTGAATTAATCGTCACCTGGGTATCCCCCAGACTCAGTCGGGACAAGGCTTCGGTGGCTTCGTTTAACCTCAGTGCAATCCCTTTGTATATCACCTTGTAGATGACTAATAATATCACCAGGAACATAAGAACTCCGGTGCTCCACAGACCCGCCTTAGCCCAGGACAGCTGCTGCAGATAATCGATTCGGGCAAGTTCAGCTTGTTGCTGCTGTGTAGCCATCGCATTGTCGACGGCCTCGTTGAGTCCATACAATTTATCGGACAGCGCCTGTAGTTGTTTGTCCTGCTCTTTTAGCAGCTGAGAGTATTGTTTTTGTGCAGCCAGTCCCTGAGACACCTGACGCAATATAACCAGCTCCTTATCGAGCTCCTGTGCCCGGGCAGGGTCCCTGATTAAGCCCTTGAGCAGTTCCAGAGCCATCAAGTCAACTTTGGGACCGATATTGAACATTGGAGATGACGTTGGAGAAGTCGATGACGGAGCTAAAGGCTGGATCTGATATGAGCTGCTCATTGCCGGCATTTGCGACATACCGCTGAGTACTTTTAACAGCCCGGTCTCCTGCTCGGGAGACTGAAGTAGCTGGCCTACCAAGGCAATATTATGGATCAGTTTCAGGGCTCGATTGAGTCGCTCTTGAATATCTAAGTCTTGTTCGATAACGGTATCGAGCAGATAAGCACTCTTAGAATTCCCGGCAACCTCGGGATACGCCAGACTCAATTTAGCCAGGATGGCAGAATCGACCACGGCCAACTCGGCTTCCAGTAATGTCGTACTATGGCTTGCCGCCCTGGCCAATGCTTCCCCCTGGGTGGAGAGCTGCCCGGCCACGGCCAGGCGTTTACCCACTTGCAGGCCTAACTGGGACATATCATGAATAATCTCGCCGGCAGATAACTCTAAACGACGGGCACTCTGCACCTCAAGCACCTTAAGACTCGCTATCGCCCCCAGCATGTTGGCACTGTTTATCGACAGAGTTCGCCCGATAAACTGCCTCTGTGGCTCTTCCTCTACCCTACCCAAAGCGGTGGCATTTTCGGCCAATGCATTTGAAGATTGAACCAGTGAACGTGCGGCTTGAGAAGCCGGAAGCGCTTCATCATAGAGGTATTTATCGGCTAACTTAACCCAGTAGAGGCTCAGGCTGCCCAGAGAGACTAAGAGCAATAACAGGAAACCCAGCAGGCAGAATGCCAACATCAGGCGGCCGACCAGACTTTTTCTGGATAGTGATAAATTACTCACTCATATTCCTTCTATGATTTAATGATACAAATATGCTTTAAATATCAAACTTGAAATAATACAGATGGTGATAAATGACTCACTCATATTTTTTCCATGTTTTAATGATACAAATATGCTTTAAATATCAAACTCGAATTTATACAGATGGTGATAAATGACTCACTCATATTTCTTGAATGTTTTAATGATACAATGCTATTTAGATATAAAACTCAAAATGACGCAGGTCCATGATTGTGAAACAGTGCCTACAGAGCAAAATAAACTCATTTATAATCTGTTTATTGCCGCTTTTTTTTACGGTGAACGTACATAGCACGCCGTCCTCATTAAACTGGTCATTAGAGCAACGCACTCCCTATAATGCCAAAATTCAACACGCTTCAGCTCTGAATTATCATCCTCTTAAAAATACCATAAAGCCATGGAAAATATGCGCCTTAGTGCCTCATCTTAAAGATGCCTATTGGATTGGCATCGATTACGGCTTAGTTCAACATGCTAAAGCGCTCAATATCAAACTCGAGCTATTTGAGGCTGGGAGTTATTATGGAAAAAAGAAGCAGTTAAGCCAACTATCTCACTGCATGAGCCATGACTACGACGCTATTTTACTCGGCAGTGTCGACCCTAAGCTTTTATCCTATTACTACGACCCTATCACTAAGCCTGTCATCGCGCTGGTTAACCGAATCGACAGCCCGAAAATTAAGACCCGAGTCGGCGTCAGCTGGTATCAGATGGGCTGGCATGCCGGTCACTTCATTAAAGATCAGGTAGAAAATACCCGTTCTGAGACGCGTAATGGCGAGGAGCCAGCCAAAACGACCCTCGCCCTGTTGACCGGTCCCGAAAAACAGGGAGGCAGTGATTGGGTCGAACAGGGGATCATGGCCGCCCTCGAGAATAGTCTGGTGACAGTTTCATCCATTCGCCACGCGGATAACAACCGTAATCTCTACCGGGATCAACTGCATCACCTGCTTAACGATCAAACCCCAGACTATATCTTAGGCAGCGCCGTCGCTATCGAAGCCGCCATAGGTGAAATACAACATAAAAAGGTCGCGGAGCGGGTAAAACTGGTCAGCAGCTATCTATCCCCCGCCGTACTGCGTGGTTTATTCAGAAATAAAGTTGCCTTCAGTAGCGATGATTTAGTTGTGCTGCAGGGAAAACTGGCCATAGATATTATGGTGAGGGTACTGGAAGGCGCTGGGGAGTTTGGAGATATCGGCCCCGCCATTCAGATGCTACAAAAAGATGTGCTAAACGATAACATTTTAAGCGACAGCCTGGCTCCCGCCGAGTTTTATCCCATTTACAGAGTTAACTAAAGGCAGAGTTAACTAAAGGCAGAGTTAACTAAAAAATCATAAGTTATAAGTCGTAAGTTTTAAGTGGTAAGTAAAAGCAGTCGACTTACAGCATAAAACTTACAACTTATGGCTGACGCTTAACCATCCACCGAGGCTGAGAACAGGTACCCTTCGCCGTGTACGGTGACAAACAGCTCCGCATCGAGCTTGTTTCTCAGTCGTCTGATGATCACATCTATGGTTCTGTCATTCACATCCTGATTGCGATGACTCGTCTGCTGCATTAAACGCTCCCGAGACAACACTTGCTGTGGATGAAGGGCAAATGCCGCTAACAACTCAAACTCGGCCTTAGTCAGCTTTATCAATTCATCGCCATAGCGCAATTTACGACTGTTAAGCTCGAGCACATAATTATCGAAGGCAATCTCATCATCTTTCTGGTCGAGTTGCTCGACCACGGCTTTCTCCGCTTTCTTTACTAACGACATCCGCCAAAGCAGATTCTTAACCCTGACGAGCAGCTCTCGCAGTTCGAAGGGCTTAGTCACATAATCATCGGCACCCATCTCGAGACCAATGATCTTATCGATAGCTTCATCACGCCCGGTCACCAGGATGATGCCGACATCGGAGCGGCTGCGTAACTCTCTGGCCAGACTCAAGCCGTCGACGCCGGGAAGATTGATATCTAACATAACCAGATCGATGTGCTGACGATTGAACTCATTCCACATCTGTTCGCCATCTTGAGCCTCATGAACCCGATAGCCCTCTTTCTCAAAATAACCTTTCAATCTTGCGCGAATGACAGCTTCATCATCAACAACCAGTACGTTATACGCCACGGTAACTAACCCCACCTCTGAACACTCCCTACATTATTCACATTTTCTCATATTTGCATATAAGCAATGCGTAAAATATTCCCGCTTAATGGCATTTATTGTTCAATTTTTAGCGCTGAGATCAATGAAAGCAGATTTATAGTCGTAGATTTTTTACTCTGACTATAAACTGGCTTATGCTTATGCCTAAGCGTATAAATTTTTTCAAGATCTTTTCTGACAACCAGATTAAGGATAGCGTATGGATGAGAGACGTCAGTTTTCCCGTATATTATTTGATACTAAAGCCAGCCTTACACAGGGCATCAATATATGGACCACGAAAATTCATGACTTAAGCCTGAACGGTGCCTTAGTCGAAGAGCCCGCCGATTTCGCTATCGGTAATGGAGCCCTGTTCCTCAGCTTCTCCCTGCCCGACTCAGATATCGAGTTAACCATGGAAGCCGAACTCGCTTATAAGGAAAAGGGACAACTGGGATTAAGCTGCATCCATATCGACGTCGACAGCATCAGCCATCTACGCCGGATGCTGGAACTGAACCTGGGGGACTCGGCCCTACTTAACAGGGAGCTGGAACACTTCATCGATGTGCACGATAGAAAAGACTAACCAATCAACATCCGCCACCTTCGAATGAAGGTGGTTTTACATTTAAGTCTGTTTCTTTGAGATTGGGTGGATGGTTGAAGGTTTAACCTTCATGGCTATTTATCACCTGCGGTGAGCTTACGTGTAAGCAATCTCTCGGTACGATGACTCTTGATTTCAAAAGAGTCATCCTTGGGCGCTCTGCGATTTCAAACAACGTCCATGTTTAAATGCCATTTCGATATCCCTACCTCTCGCTCGGAAAGTGTCACTTAGTAATACCTCGCCCTGAAATCGAAGTCCTCGATCTCACTTACACCTAGTAATTTATCTCTTCGATTATATAAACTCTCGGTTTCTCCAGACAAAATGGCCATTGCCACACAGAAGTACTACTGATAAATTACTAAAATAATTATGAATAAGTTTCACTCTTGCGATTGAATAACAATCCGCGGGGTGTTTATCGGAATTCACGCCAATACGCTATGAAGTTGCATATGGATGATTCAGATTCTGTATTAAGTCACAAAATATGGTTAACCATTTTAAGTGCGTTGATTTTAATACCGTGCTTCTATTCCGTTATGGGTATTTATGGTTCATTTGACACCAACAACCCTAGGCATAATGAAGGGCTTTTGGTAGCAGGCGTTATGTTTTTGTACTCATCAATTGTCTGGTTGTCGTACTTATATGTATTATTTAAAGCACGCAACACTGTAAAACTCAAATTCAAACTACTAACAGCTATACCATTCAGTATAATGTTAGTTTGTTTTTTCTATGCTTTATAATACAACTTAACAAACTGTTTAATAAAGAATAAAGCACTGTTAGTTGTATTTCGTTTCTCAAAATTTTACCCAACAATATTTTGCCCATTAACGAAGGTGTAAAAGCTCCAAGTTACCCACACTTAGTAGACATGGTAATCCCCCCGAAAAACCACGGTGTTCATAAGTAGAATTTTCTCGTAATCTGTAACTAAGAACCTAAATCGAAGAGAAGAACATTCAGGTGCGAACGCGGCTGTGACCTTCCGTGACAGGGATGTCACGGCAGAGCCCACAGGGATTGTGCTTGCGGCGTGTCACAGAAGTGTTTGCACATTCGGCGAGCCGCAGGCTATAGAGTCAAACGAGCCTATGGTTTGCACAAAGCGATCAAACATCAAATCAGCCAAATGAAACCTGAAAAAATTAATAGAGTTAATTTATTAACTCAAGCAACTCATGGATAGTCTTTACCGGATTGATCTTAGCCCCTAACCCTTCCATCGACTTGTGGTAGTTGCGGAAAGGAATAAATACTTCGGTAAATCCATGTTGAACCGCCTCTTTCACCCGCGGCACGCCGCTATCTATCGGGCGGACATCGCCATTCAGGCTTAGCTCCCCCATGATGCAGGTGGTTCTTGGGACAACGAAATCATTTAGGCTGCTTAGCAGGGCGGTGACCAACGCCAGATCAATACAGGTTTCTGACTCATCGATTTTTAAGCCACCGACTAAGTTGAAATAGGTATCGTGAAAAATCTTCGTTTTGGTGTGTTTACGCAAGATCCCCGTCAGCATCTTGATGCGGTTCATATTTAACCCGACACAGACTCGCTGGGGGAACTCACCCTCAGTTTCTGTGGTTAAGCACTGGATTTCCAGCAGCAGGTTACGATTGCCTTTACGAATACAGGTAATGGCCGCCCCCGGAGACTGGGTGGTCGAGCCGGAGAGGAATATTTCACTGGGGTTATCGACACTGAGCATGCCGCGTTCGGTCATCTTGAAGATCCCGACGGTGTCGACATCTCCGAAACGGTTTTTATTGGCTCTGAGGGTACGCACCTGACCGTCGTTGCACTCCAGGTGGGTAAGACAGTCGACGATATGAATCAAGGTCTGTGGGCCGGCGGTTTCATTATTTTTATTCACATGTGCCACGAGGAACATGGTGACGTTATTCTGCTTGCAGTATTGCGTCAGTGCCTGAGCGCTGCTTTTAACTTGCGAGGGGGAGCCCGGGCTACCATTGGCTAAGTCGGTCACCACCGCCTGAATCGAGTCAATCACAGCAAACTTAACCTGCTTCGCCTCGAGTTCGGCAATAATGGCTTCGACGCTCGTTTCCGCCATCAGATACAGGTTATCTTCATTGCAGTTTAACTTAAGACGATTCACACGGTTTTTAAACTGTGACAACGACTCCTCAGCAGTACAGTAGAGTGAAGGCATCAACTGCGACATGCGAGAGACGAGATCGGATAATATGGTGGTCTTACCCGCCCCAGGGTCACCGGAGATAATATTCACCGAGCCGGTAGTTAAACCGCCACACAGAACCCGGTCAAGTTCGCCTATGCCTGTTAGCATCTTTTCGGCTTCAACTTCCTTAACTTCATTTAGCTTCTTAGAGCCTCCACCAACGGCACCGGCATAACCCGACACTGAGGCGCCGGCAGACTTAACCGCACCTAATCGAACTTCGGTGATGGTATTCCATTCATGACATGCACTGCACTGGCCTTGCCATCTGGGAAAGTCCTGACCACATTCATTACACACATATGCTGTTTTATTTTTAGCCATAGCTCTTTTATTAGGAAGATAGATTATCAGCGATTACCGAGGGCCGATTATGACCTAAGATATCAGCTTGAGAAAGCGACTTTTCCATTGCAGCCCATTTCCTCAGGACTCAAGTGGGAATCAACAAGCCGAAAGCTAAATGATAGTGACTAATAATAAGGAGTTATAATATGATGGTCGCGGTAATTAGCCATCAAGAAGTGCCGTTAGCTGCCGACATAATACTATCAGCAATACAATGCTATCATCGACATAGCATTAACCTTAGCTAGAATACGTCCATAAGAAGAAGCGAGTAGATGAGTTTAGACGAACATAGCGCCCTAATTGAACAACTTAAGCCCCTATTAATGGAGCCCGATTTTCAGGAGCTATTTCAGCAACTGACAGCAGATGAATCAAATTCCACCCGCTTCTTGCTGAAAATGGAACTCAATCGAATATCTTCGCCTTGCAGTCGTATCATAGATCTCAGAGATAAGTCTGAACTCCCCTGTGAAGAGGTGACCCACAACAATCAGCATCACTATCTTGATGGGCCCGCTAAAGAGAGCTTTATGCAGTCTATGGCGCTCTATCGCGACCAATATACTTTAGGGGTGTATGAACAGGTCATAGAAACACATAAACAGCGTAAGCTAAAGCTACGTAGTGGTGAAAATAACCAAAACAACGGCCAGCTCACCCCCTTTATCGCAAAGGGTGTCGTATTAGGTAATTACTTCAATCGCAGTGAAGAGAGGATGAATTACAGCATTCGGATCTCGACACTGCAATCGGGAAGAGTTGAAGTCCCCGGCATCACGGTCGATCTATCGGTTGGCGGTGCCCGGATAAGACTACCGCTGACACATAATTTCGACCTGGATAAACCGATAAGAGTCAAATTGCTGGAGCTGAGCGAAGAGTATTATTATGAAGACCTTCAAAAAGGTGTGGATTATGAGATAGTCGACACACAGACCAGCTCTGAGTATTGCTGGATGCGTCTCAAACGTATCGGCGGCACCGAAGAGCTGGCAACCATGCTGTCGAACCTGATTAAAGGCTATAAGTATCGCTATAAGGTCGATATCAATGACGTTTTAGTAGCGGCAACAGGGCTGGGCTTTGAGCGTCACTATCTCCCTCATCTTCCTCACCTGCCGTTATTTGTCGAATCCGATGATGGCCAGTATAAGGTCACTCATAAGCTCCTCAGTCGCGATAATCAGCAGTTGCAATTTTTCTTTAGGGATGAGCAGGATATCAGTCAACTACCGGGCATGTTATCGAGTCAAAGGTTAGACGCGCTGCTCAGGGAGCCGGACAACAAAGATCATAGCCTGTTCTTCTGCTTCACCTTTCAGGCCCAGGGCCGCCTCTTTTTTTACTCGGCAACATTAGCCGAACTAAAAAGTAAAAACCTATTGGCGCTGTTTCTCAGCTTTGGGGCAACTAAAGCTTCCTGGAAGGTCTTTAAGTTAGCGCATCATGAGATAGATCACAGCCAATGCTACAAAGCCAGCATAATCCCCGGTGATGATAGCGGCTACTCGGCACTGACCGAGGCACAGCTAAAACGATTCACTCATGTATTACAACTGATAAACCTCACAGCCGAACACGCTCAGGTCGATTATCAAGCCTGGGATTGTAAGAGTGATAGAAAAGTTAACGAACTGAAGATATTTGGCCAACAGAAAGTCACCACCAACCCAATAAAGCTACTGTCACTTCAATTCAGCGAGAGAAGAAATGAGGCACGCTTCGCCTTTAAAACTCAGGTAAATATAAACCAGGGAAAAGTAACCGCGACAGGTTTTACCCACGACATATCGAGTAAAGGGCTGCAGCTCACCTTAGAGCACCCGATTCAATTTGATAAGACTGCACCGCTATTGTTGAGCTTCCCTAAATTACAGCCGCTTGCAGGTAAGACTAAACTCAATCATCTCGCTTATCGATTGATAAGAACCAGAAAGAATAGCGTCACCATTCATCTGGCTGCCGTTATGGGACATACCCCCCATGCAGGGGTTGAGTTTTTAAATAAACTCATCATCCATAATGAGGAGAAGCTGGAAAAGGTCACAGAAGCGCACAGTGAGACCAAAGAGCTGGCCGATGGGTTAAAAAACTTGTTGATGCGCCATTTAGACTCGGTTCCTTTCTTTATTGAAAAAACGGCCAAATCGGCACAACTTACAACGCTGGGGATAGGCACTCATAAAAATGTCATCATGGATCTTTTCGCCGCAACAGCCTCTGAACATTTAGAGTACAATTTAGAATCTCTGCTTAAAGATGGTCGTTTGAAAAAACAGTTTATCGATCCCATCAGGGCCATGAAGCCTCAACATGGATTAGAGTATTTCGAAGTCTATCTTCAGGTATCGAGACAATCTCAGGGCCAGGTCAGAGTTAAGTGTCTTCCTCCGGAGGAGATTGGTGATATCACCGCCAGACAGCACTTTATCAACCAGAGTAATAATCTGGGGCGTTTTATGGCGCTTAGAGTCTATCGGGGAGCTTCGGGAAAACCGGACCTGAATTACATACGTCGGGAGCTCGAATATATCAACGCACATGCTCCACATAAATCTAAGAAATTAGAGGAGCTGTTATGGAAGATAATCGGTGTTGGTGAACTACTGGATATTACCGAAGAGGTTCAGCTGAGGTACCCAGAGCTTTATGGAGCCCCAGAGAAGCAACTTAAGGTCTCGGCCTGAACCAGTAAACTACTCTTCTTGGTAAAAAATTATTGGAAAAAGTAAAATGCGGCTTGAGAGCAGTGTAGGAGCGGCTTCAGCCGCGAATACTTTGTGTAGGAGCGGCTTCAGCCGCGAATTTCAAGAATCCAGCCTAGCAAATCAACGATGTCTGGTAGAGGTGTGGCTGCTCAGATACCACTGCCTGACCTGAATGAAGTGATCATCCACGGCATCTTTATGGGTCAACATATCGGCATGGCCATAATCGTGTTTAAACCCCTTTGATTTTGATAACAGGGTGTAATTCACATCCTTAAGCTGACACTCCTCAACCATACGTCGCACATCGGCGGGGTTACCCAATACATGATCCCCTGAGCCTGCAATAAACCAGGACTTGGGCCACTTTCCCTGCTTGGCGACATCTCTGGCGGCGCTTGCGTAATCGAAACCGTCATCGTGATCTATCCAATCCCCTCTCACCCAGTCGATGCTTTGAGCGAGTGACTGACGACTCTCGTTATCCATACCCATTCGCCACTTGTCGGCGGCCAGATAGCCATGACTCCATGCTATCGCCTGCGCAAGCTTGTTCCAACCCAGATCGACCATCATCCACTTCTTCAGTGATTTAATTTTAATCCTGCGCTTACTTCCAAAGGTAAGGAGTGAGGCGACACTGTCCTGAAACAGGGGATATCGACTAATTGCGCTAGCCATAAGCACGCCTCCCCAGGAATGCCCGCACCAGTGTACCTTAGATACTTTTGGGTGTAGCCCGAGAATATAGTGATGGATCAGGGGCAACTGGTCACGAATCACCTCCCCCTGTCCGCCTTTGAATCCACGCTGCAGTCTTGGTGTACTCTGCCCTCGCCCCTGCGTATCGAGCGCATAGACAACAAATCCGGCCTCGGCCAAAAAACAAGCCAAACCCCTTCCGGTTTCACTGTAGAAAACACGACCATTAGACATGGCGCCATGAAGCATCAGGATCGGTGGTTTTGACATATCTGTGATGGCAGTATCACTCGAGCGAATTTGCCTCAAATGGAGTCTGCCGTCGAGATAAGGGATGAAATGAGAATCTTGTTTTATAGCCACTAATGAATCACTTTTTCTAATTTAGCGATCAACTTACTGACTCTGCGTAGGAAAAACAAGAGTAATTACTCAGCTTTCATAAGGTTAAACACAAGGGGTTAATTAACAGGATTAAGTTCAGAAAGATAAGCGGTCATTTTAAACATAACAAATAACGCTGTAGCCATGGGCCATAAAGCTGTACCAAGCAGCTTTATGGACTTATACCGATTAGCATATAGAGATTGCTATTCTAGGAAGAGATTGAGCCTAGCAGTAACAAATATGGCAACACTCTCAAATCCAATTGACTGATAGATACATCGGCAGACTGTTTCAGCTTAGGCTTAGCATGATAGGCGATGCCATAATCGGCCGCTTCTATCATAGGAATATCGTTAGCACCATCTCCTATGGCTAATCTCTGTCCTTGAGGGATACCCCACAGCTGCGCGCATCGTTGCACGGTATCGGCTTTAAACTGCGCATCGACTACTTGCCCGGAAACCGTACCGACCAGTTTCCCCTCTTCGATATCAAGCTTATTAGCATAGGCGGCATCGAGATTTAAGAGCTGCTTAAGATGGCCCACAAAAGGAGTAAAACCACCCGATGCGACTACCACACGCCAGTCATGTGACTGTAACTCATCCACCATCTCAGTTAACCCGGGCATTAAAGGCAGTTTATCGCACAAGGTTTGAATAATGGATTCGTCGGCGCCGGTTAGCTGAGATACTCTGCCCCTCAAGCTTTCCTCAAAATCGAGCTCCCCTTGCATCGCACGCTCAGTGACTTCGGCAACAGCTTCGCCGACCCCAGCCATGGCGGCCAGTTCGTCGATACACTCAATTTCGATAGCGGTTGAGTCCATATCCATCACCAATAACCCCGGACTATTGAGCATTGGCGGCTCTGCAGCCATTGAGAAAGCTTCAACCTTATCCAGAGAAGAGAACAACTGCAGATGAGTCAGGCTAAATGGCTCATCACTGCATAGTTCGATGCAGTAAAGCCCGCTATTCCTGTCGATTAGCGCTAAACTCAAGGATAGATCTGACTGAGAAATCGCCCTGGCTATCTCAGCCTCAACATCTCGCGTTACATAGATGAGTCTGAGTCTGGCCCCTCCTTGTGGAGCCTGACACTCGACATGGCGTGACAGGGTTTGGGTCAGGGTCTGGCTATGGAATTGATAACGGGCTGTATCCTCATTAATTAACCATGAAAACAGTGAAGTGTGGCTCAGACTTTCCATTAGTAACGCATCTCCAACTACCGGGTAAGGCCATAATCAATTATGATTAGGTAAACCCAAATAAATTCAGGTATAAAGTGTTTTTTCTTAAAGGACTGAAAAAGAGCCATAGAATTAGCAGACTACTGCAGATAGCCATAGCGCTGACGCTTGCCGTGGGTCTGATTCAGTTATGGGAAACCAGCCTACTACAAGGGCAGCAGCTTCTAAAGTCCCAAACGCAAAAGATGGCAAGATTACTTGTTCAGCAAACGGCCTACGGAGCGGCACCGGCTCTGCAATTGCAAAATGATGAACAGTTGCAATGGCTCGCCAGCGCCTTAGTGGAAGACCCAAAAGTAATGTCGGCCAGTATTTTCAGTGAAGATGGGCAGAGGCTGTCATTCGCCCAAAGTGTCACAGATGAGGAGCTTGAGCCTGACTCTGATGAACTCAATAAACTGCTGGAGCGTTACCCTCCCTATGTTGAGGCGGTAACCCAAGATGACATTAACTTAGGCTTTATAGAGGTCAGGTTAGAGCCCAGATTATTCTTTAATGAGATCAAAGAGGCTCACCAGATCAATATGGAGCAGCAGCAGATGATGTTAATCATCGCTGGCTTAATCGGTATGCTGCTCTCCCGTTCACTCTCCTTCAAGAGGGCCGATTTCGATCGCCGTAAGACACGGGTAAAATTGAGACAGAAGCCTGGAAAGTTAAGGAAGAAAGAGCAGGAAAAACTCAAGAAGGCGCTAGCCAAAAGCCAGAAGAAGCAAGCGGATAAAGATAAGGTTAGTCGCGAGAACATCGAAACAAGCGAAGACACTGCAAAAGCAGAATAGGTCGGTATTTTTTTCGTTAAGTATCAAAACAACAAGCAACAAAAAAGGGCTCACAAGAGCCCTTTTGTATATGGATGTACTTATCCCAGCTCGCACGGATAGCGATGGAGGGGATTTTACAAACACTTAGCTGTTACACCTTTAAATCACTAAAAGAATAGTGAGTTAATCATTAAAGTGTAATTGCAGCTTCCAGTGTCATTTCGATCATTTCGTTGAAGGTAGTTTGACGCTCATCAGAAGAGGTCTTTTCACCTGTACGGATATGATCAGATACAGTACAAACACACAATGCTTTAGCACCGAACTCAGCAGCAACACCGTATAGACCGGCTGCTTCCATTTCGACACCTAAGATGTCCATCTTTTCCATAACGTCAAACATTTCTGGATCTGGAGTGTAGAAAAGATCAGCAGAGAAAACGTTACCAACACGGAACTTAGTACCTTTAGCTTCAGCAGCTTTAACAACAGCGCTTAGTAGGCCGTAGTCAGCGATAGCAGCGAAATCTTGACCTTTAAAACGTAAACGGTTCACTTGAGAATCGGTACAAGCACCCATTCCGATTAGAACGTCACGAACTTTAACGTCAGTGCTAACTGCACCACAAGTACCGACACGGATCAGGTTCTTAACGCCGTAGTCTTTAACCAACTCAGTCGCGTAGATAGAGCATGAAGGAATACCCATGCCTGAACCCATAACAGAGATACGAGTCCCTTTGTAAGTACCGGTGTAGCCGAACATGTTACGAACATCAGTAACTAGCTCAACGTTCTCCAGGAAAGTCTCTGCAATGTACTTAGCACGTAGTGGATCGCCTGGAAATAGCACTGTATCAGCGAATGCGCCTTCTGGTGCGTTAATATGCGGTGTAGCCATCTATATAACCCCTTATATAATGAAACTTAAGCGTTACTAAAAGTAAGCAGACCTAAGCCTTTGTATGTGGCGGCCATCATCTAACCGCCAAAAACTTGTAATTAGCAAAATAAAACCAGCGATAAGATTTTATCTTATCGCTATTAATCTTTACTTAATAAACGACTCGCCATATTCCATAGGCTCAAGTTTAAAGTAACTTGCTATGGATTGACCCATGTCGGCAAAACTCTTACGGCGGCCTAATGAACCAGCTTCCAGTCCTGCTCCGTATGCCAATACAGGCACACGTTCACGAGTATGGTCTGTACCTGGCCAAGTCGGATCACAACCATGGTCAGCAGTTAGCAGTAATAGGTCGTCTTCGCCCATCAGTGCCATCAGTTCAGGCAAACGAGAATCGAAATACTCGAGGCTTCTCGCGTAACCGGCAACATCACGTCTGTGACCAAAATGAGAGTCGAAGTCAACGAAGTTAGTAAACACTATCGTGTTATCACCAGCGACTTTCAGCTCTTCCAGCGTCGCATCAAACAGGGCTTCTAAGCCCGATGCCTTGATTTTCTTAGTGATACCGCAATGTGCATAAATATCGGCAATCTTACCGACACTCACCACTTCACCACCGGCGTCAGAGAGTTTTTCAAGCACTGTCTTTGCTGGCGGCTCAACCGCGTAATCGCGTCTGTTACCCGTACGGGCAAAGTCGCTCGGACCTGTGCCAACGAAAGGACGGGCAATAACACGACCAATGTTATATGGCTCAAGTTCTTCACGAACGATCTGACACAAGGTATAGAGGTTCTCGAGTCCGAAAGTCTCTTCGTGACACGCCACCTGGAATACTGAATCTGCCGATGTGTAGAAAATTGGCAAACCACTGGTCATGTGCTCGTTACCGAGCTCTTCCAAAATCGCAGTACCCGATGCGTGGCAGTTACCGAGGTAATCTGACAAGCCGGCTCTGGCTAGAATTTTATCAGTCAGCTCTTTCGGGAAAGAGTTGGTATGGTCGCTGAAGTATCCCCATTCGTACAGAACAGGTACACCCGCTAACTCCCAGTGTCCACTAGGCGTATCTTTACCGGTACTAAGCTCATCAGCATGGCCATAGGCGCCAATGATCTCAACATCGTCACTGAAACCAGCTGGCAGCTGCCCAGTACTCTCTTTCGACGCTTGGGCAAGGCCAAGACGTGCAAGATTCGGTAGTTTCAACGGGCCTTCACGACCTTCGTTTGCTTTTCCTTCGGCACACGCTTTTGCGATATTACCAAAGGTGTCAGACCCGGTATCACCGAACGCTTCAGCATCTGCCGCCGCTCCGATACCAAATGAGTCTAACATCATAATAAATGTACGTTTCATCTTAAATGCTCCGTTACAGATCTGACTCACGAATATAGCGATATATTTCTGGAGTCTTCTCTGGTTTCGTCTCGCCTATGTGTATGGCTTTCTTAACTGCAGCTTCAGCTTCAGCAAACGCATTCTCAGTTTGCGCATGAATGAAGGCGATTGGCTTATCAGCTGAAATCTCATCACCTAAAGCACAAACTTTAGTCAGACCAACACTGTAATCTAGTGCGTCACCTGGTTTACGACGGCCACCACCTAAGGTAACAACCGCAAGACCTAGCTCACGAGTATCCATCGCTGAAGCAAAACCGGTTTGGTCAGCATAGACAGGACGGATGATCTTAGATTCTGGCAGATACAGACCTGTGTTCTCGATGAAGTCAGCAGGTCCGCCAAGACCAGAGATCATACGACCGAAAATCTCAGCAGCCTTACCATTATCGAGAACGCGATTTAGCTTCTCTCTTGCGTCAGCTTCACTTGAAGCTATACCACCTAACTGTAGCATCTCTGCACACAAGCCCATGGTCACTTCATAGAGACGAGGGTTACGGTATGCACCAGTTAAGAAGTCGACCGCTTCTTTAACTTCGACAGCATTACCCGCACATGAAGCCAGAACCTGGTTCATATCGGTAAGCAGAGCCGTAGTCTTAGTACCCGCTCCGTTCGCAACTGCAGTAATACTACGCGCCAACTCTTCTGATGCCTCATAAGTAGGCATAAACGCACCACTACCGACTTTTACGTCCATAGCAAGAGCATCGAGGCCAGCAGCCAGTTTCTTTGAGAGAATTGAAGCGGTAATGAGTGAGATAGACTCAACGGTCGCGGTGTTGTCGCGAATTGAGTAGAAACGCTTATCGGCAGGAACCAGATCGCCCGTTTGGCCAATAATGGCTACACCGGCTTCTTTAACAACTTTTCTGAACAGTTCACTATCCGGCTCGGTTTGGTAACCGGGAATAGCGTCAAACTTATCTAACGTTCCACCGGTATGACCAAGGCCACGGCCGGAGATCATCGGAACATATCCGCCACATGCCGCAGCCATTGGGCCAAGCATTAAGCTGATAACATCACCAACACCACCAGTGCTGTGCTTATCGATGATAGGACCGTCAAGATCCAGCGTCTTCCAGTCTAGTACGGTACCCGAGTCACGCATGGACGTGGTTAACGCAATACGTTCATCCATGTTCATGTCATTAAAATAGACCGCCATACCCAGCGCTGCTATCTGACCTTCTGAAACCGTATTATCGGTAATGCCTTTAACGAAAAATTGAATCTCTTCTTTTGACAACGCCTCAGCATTGCGCTTCTTACGAATAATCTCTTGAGCTAGAAACATGGTACTGCCTCCAGAGTGTAACTAGTTTTCAGTAAATAGTTACATTCTCTTTAATGAAACACCAAAAAACGTAATTTAATTACAAAACATATTAACCAAGTTTTGGTGCTTCCAAATAGATTTAGATCACACTTAACTAAAAAAGATGGCCCTATTTTCCAATAGTAAAATAGGGCAACACTATTTAGTAACCTTGAGGGCCCTTAGGTGCATCACCTAGTTCCAAGGTATGCAGAAGGTTCACAAGCAAGCTAGACGCACCAAAACGGAAAGTACGTGGCGTAGCCCACTCATCACCTAAAAGGCGTGCAGCAAGTCCTAAGAACTCACCGGCAGCAGCAGCATCACGAACGCCGCCAGCAGGCTTGAAGCCTACTTTAGTGTTCTTTTCGCTGATCACTGTCATCATGATCTCAGCAGCTTCGATAGTTGCATTGACAGGTACTTTACCGGTAGAAGTTTTAATGAAGTCTGCACCGGCATCGATACATAATTCAGAAGCCTTACGGATAAGTGCTGGGTCTTGCAGTACACCTGACTCGATGATCACCTTAAGCAGTACATCTTCGCCACATGCTTCTTTACACGCCTTAACCAGCTCGAAACCAACAGACTCGTTACCAGCCATCAATGCACGGTATGGGAAAACAACATCGACTTCATCTGCGCCGTAGGCGACAGCTGCACGAGTCTCTAACACTGCAATAGCGATATCATCGTTACCGTGAGGGAAGTTTGTTACTGTCGCGATGCGGATGCTTTCACAACCCATTTCGTTCAGTGTCTTGCGTGCAATAGGAATGAAGCGAGGGTAAATACAGATTGCAGCAGTGTTGCCGGCAGCCGTCTTAGCCTTATGACAAAGTTCAATCACCTTCTGATCGGTATCATCATCGTTCAGTGTGGTCAGATCCATCAATTCAATGGCTTTTTGTGCTGCTTTTTTTAAATCGCTCATAATAGCTCTCCGAAACGTAATTCAAATAATAAAATGAAATAGAAATCTACGTAAGGCAGCGCCTGGAAGTGGCATTTTTTGATTATTGTTATGGCCGGGCCTTCGGGCGTCGCCTTAGATATCACCATAGGCGATATCTGTTTATTCAGGTATTCAGTGTAGTTAATGAAATTGAATGATCAATGACTACAATCCTGACACTAGGTCACGACTTGAATCCTTGAAGACCGGGAAGGGGAAACTGAAATGCTTTGTTTCTGCCTTTCCGCGAAAAATCCATTTTAGCGCGTAAAACTTTATCTTTTACAGATTAACTTTTAATAAAACAGACTAAGTAAATATAGCTCATGCTTAAGTAAAAATTAAATTTAGAGCCGTGCATTGCACGGCTCTAACAGATGCTTACTAACTTCTAAAAATAACTCTTAGAACTTGTAAGTAGCAGTCAGGTAGTGTGCGAAACCAGTAGTTTCTAGACCAAAAGTACCGCCATCTTTAAGCAGGTAGACGTCTTTGTATGCTTTTAGACCATAACCCAGTGCATAGTTGTCTGAATGCCAGTGAAGACCCCAGTATGTTGCGCCACCGTTAGAAGTAAATGTAGTGCTGCCATCAAATTCAGATACAACTTCATCAGCACCGAACTGCCAATCGATGTAACCCTGGAAAGAAACGAATGAACCGTTCTCCAGGAAGTAGAAAGGCTTGAACCAGTTCATAGAGAATTGGTAACCGTTCCACTCTTTAGCATTTAAGTCATAAGTACCGTAAAGGTTCATGCCAGTTTTACCTAACCATGGAACCATAACGTCTGCACCAACACCCCAGAATGACATGTTCACATCACCAGGGTTGTTGATTGTCGATGGCCCATCAGCGCCTTCAACATCCCAAGAAATGCTTTGGCCTTGAATAGCACCGCCACCCCAGTTGAATAGAGTAGAGAAGTAAACTTCCTGGATAGGACCAGCTGAAAGGTCTAAACCAGTGATCGCATCGATAGAGAAACGAGGAGCAAGTTTCATGAACATCTTGCTCTTGCCGCCTTGTTTGTCACCAGTGGTTTGGTTAGCTAAGTTGAATACATCTACATAGCCATATAGGTCAACAACACCAGCGCGGCCGCCGAATTCCATTTCAAGGTAATCGTGTCCGCCGTCGTCAGAATCAGAGCGTGGAAGCTCGTTGAACGCGTACATAGCGTTGAACTGCATCCAGCCGTAATCGCCTGCGCGGATATCATCACCACGATCGGCTGCGAAAGTTGGTGCAGACATTACTGCTACAGCTGCTGCTGCTAGTGCTAAAGTTTTAACGTTTTTCATCATCAACCCCATTTATTTTATGGTGTGCCGCTCTTTTCAAAAAGAGTCAGCGTTTGTTTTTATCGTGCCGCATTTTACTCACTTTGTGCCAAAGCACAACTGTATTAATGTAAAATTGCGAACACTAAGTTTTAACATTGAATCAAATAACTAACTATTACTACTATTACTAAATTTCTATCACACAATTTCGTATCGCATTTTAGACAAAAACTGAAATTGAAATTGTGTTTGTCCTCACACAGCTAATCTTTAATCTGTTAAAGATTAGCTATATGTTTTACAAATTTAAATCTGAAAAATGGCTGTGTTAACTTAGACTCTGCTCTGTTTGAGCAGAGTCATAGTTCAGGGGCACCCCCCTGGATTACCTAACGTTTATAACTGTTGAGTTATAGAGCCAGGAATAGACCCGCTAGTGTCGCACTCATCAAGTTAGCAAGAGAACCTGCAACTACTGCACGCATACCTAGCTTAGCTAAGTCGTGACGACGAGTTGGCGCCATAGCACCTAGACCACCAAGAAGAATCGCGATTGAAGATAGGTTAGCGAAGCCACAAAGAGCAAAAGAGATAATCGCTTTTGTTCTATCTGTCATAGCAAGACCTGTTTCAGCAACTACCATACCGCCATCAGCGATGTCTTTCATGTATGGTGCGAAGTTAAGGTATGCAACGAATTCGTTAACAACAATCTTCTGACCGATGAAAGAACCAGCAACTAATGCTTCGCTCCAAGGTACACCGATTAGGAATGCTAGTGGCATAAAGATGTAACCAAGAATCAATTCAAGAGTTAGACCTTCCATACCGAACCATCCGCCAACACCACCGATGATGCCGTTCATCATAGCAATCAAACCAACGAAAGCTAGAAGCATTGCACCAACGTTAAGGGCTAGATGCATACCAGATGAAGCACCTGCAGCAGCAGCGTCGATAACGTTAGCTGGCTTATCAGGGTCTTCTGGAAGATCTTCCATATCGTTCTTAGCTTCTTCAGTTTCAGGGTGCATCAGCTTAGCCATTAATAGACCACCTGGTGCTGCCATGAATGAAGCGGCAACTAGATATTCGATTGGAACACCCATCTGCGCATAACCGGCCATTACTGAACCAGCAATAGACGCTAAACCACCTACCATGATGGCAAATAGCTCAGAGTTAGTCATAGTCGCGATAAACGGACGTACAACTAGTGGAGCTTCAGTTTGACCAACGAAGATGTTTGCCGTTGCTGACATAGACTCTGTACGGCTGGTACCAAGAGCTTTCTGTAGTGCACCACCGATAATACGGATAATCCACTGCATAACACCCATGTAATAAAGAACAGCAATAAGAGAAGAGAAGAAAACAATGACTGGTAGAACGTTGATGGCGAAAATGAAACCAACTTTAAAGTTAGCCAAATCACCGAACAAGAAACCGATACCGTTTTGAGCATAACTGATAACGCTAGACACGCCATCTGAAACACCCTTTAGAATATCTTTACCGACTGGAACATACAAAACGAAACCACCGAAAGCGGCCTGAATTGCTAATGCACCAAAAACGGTACGCTTGTTAATTGCTTTTTTATTATTCGATAACCCGAACGCTATCGCAAGTAGGGTGACCACCCCTACCAAACTCATTAAAATATCCATTAACCATCACCCTATTTGTTAATACTTTTTAATTATGTTGTTAACCAACCTTTTTCGAGACTGATTATACCCGACCAAGTAGCGAAAAGGGTCGTTCCGATCAAATTTTTGAACTTTAATTTCAGCGATTTACTCACAAGTTCCGATGCGATTTACACCTGTTTATTTAAAAATAAACTAAAGGTCAAAGAGTTGCATGGTATTGAGAAAAGCATGTTCTGATATTAGAACACTAGTTTTTTTCTGTAAATTTGCTATTTCTTTCACGATTGAGTGCAAAACAAGCGGTGTATTGCGTGTTTCAGCCGAATTAGCAGGTGCCATAGAGGGGGAATCGGTCTCGATAAGGATGGAATTTAAAGAAATGCTTGCAATGCACTTTTTAAGTTTTACGGCCCTATCGTTCAAAATTAACCCTCCAATACCCAACTTATAACCCAGTCGGATATATTCATTAGCAAGTTCGACTCCACCGTAAAAACCATGGATAACTCCGCCTTTGGGCAGTCCATAGTGCTTCAATAGCGTGAGCATTTCGTTGTGAGCTTTAACAACATGTAAAATAATAGGCAATTCCAGCTCTTTTGCCAGTTCCAATTGACGTTCGAACTGTACTAACTGTGCCTGCCAATTACTTTTTCGTAACTTATCTAAACCACACTCACCGATGGCAACCAGGTTTTCATCATGACTGCACCTTGAGATGGTACCTTTTAGATCATTGAATAAGGTTATCGAATCAGATTGACAATACCAGGGGTGAATACCTAAGGCATATGGACAGGAAAACTGCCTGGCGACGGCGATCTGTTTGTCCCAATGCTCAGGTGATACGCCGGGAATGATGGCGGTTTCAATGCCGGCATGCTTCATTTCATCAAACAAGTGTTGACGGTCATCATCGAACTCTGGAAAGTCCAGATGAGCATGGCTATCGATCATTCTCAGCTTGGTAGGTGATAAACCATTACATTGAGCCCTGGCATTCTCTAGATTTGAAATTAGAGTTGGCATGCTAGACTCCCCCCTTAGGCTTATTTATCGTGGTTTCGTCACAACGCCGTACAGCTGCGTTGTTTCGCCCGCCTCCCCGGCCCTTTAGTTCAGGTTCTTTTAGCCTGGGAGCACAACTACGTCGGTTCTCAGGCGTGAGCCCCATTCGGTCACACCAATCAATATAGCGATTCCACAATCTGACAATCCAGTTCATCTGATCTCCTGAACGCTTACTCACACCAGTCGGCACCTATTTATCATATATCATACCAATTTCATTAAATATCTGTTCATTCAGCGGGAGTTCAAAGCGCTGAAGGCAAGGCGGATGGTTGAAGCTAATAGTTATTCTATATCAAAATCATCGAACGTAGCATGCAGGGCTTTGCCCTTGGCTTTTAACATCAGCCGCCCGCAGGGAGACTCTCAGACTTCCTACTTCTGCGTTGCATTGACTTACAAGGGAGTAACCATTCTTTCATCAATGCATCTTGAATTCGAAAGTCTGAGTGACTCTGAATTGATAACATATTTGATGAAACTGGTATAAGGCATAAAAAAACCCCAAACTTTTGTATGGGGTTTTAAAAACGCTAAACAGAAAAACTAATTTTCAAAGTTGTCTTTGAAAAACAGAGTCTGAATATTAACTTTAGTTCTCACGAGTCTTAGCGAACTTGATATCCGGGTAACGCTCCATTGAGAGGTTCAGATTAACCATAGTCGGTGCAATATAAGTCAAGTTGTCACCACCATCGAGTGCCAAGTTGGTGCTGCACTTACGTCTGAACTCTTCAAGTTTTCTTTCGTCATCACAATACACCCAACGAGCGGTCGAAACGCTGATGGCTTCGTAGATAGCTTCAACCTTGTACTCAGACTTTAAACGACCAACAACCACCTCAAACTGAAGTACACCTACCGCACCAACAATCAAGTCGTTTGAATCGATAGGTCGGAAGACCTGAACCGCTCCCTCTTCAGAAAGCTGAACCAGTCCTTTCAGCAACTGCTTCTGCTTCAAAGGATCTTTCAAACGAATACGACGGAACATTTCTGGCGCGAAGTTAGGGATACCTGTGAAACGAAGTTTTTCACCTTGCGTAAAGGTATCACCGATACGCATAGTACCGTGGTTGTGCAGACCTATGATGTCACCCGGATAGGCCACTTCGGCACGGTTTCGATCTCCCGCCATAAAGGTCAACGCATCACTGACGTTCACATCTTTGCCCAAACGCACGTGATGCATCTTCATGCCTTGTTCATAACGGCCAGAACAGATACGCATGAATGCTACCCTGTCTCTGTGTTTAGGATCCATGTTTGCTTGGATCTTAAAGACGAAACCACTGAACTTTTCATCTTCCGGCTGCACATCTCTAACTTCAGTCTCACGAGCCTGAGGCTTAGGTGCCCATTGGACGATACCATCTAGAATATGATCCACACCAAAGTTACCTAAGGCGGTACCGAAGAAAACAGGAGTCAACTCACCCGCGAGAAACAGCTCAAGATCGAACTCATTCGATGCGCCAAGAACTAACTCCAGCTCCTCTCGCACCTCTGCTGCGTAGGTACCGATAGCATCATCCAGTTCAGGGTTATCTAATCCCTTGATGATTTTCGAATCCTGAATAGTGTGTCCCTGGCCACTCTGGTAGAGGATCACTTCATCACGTAGAAGATGGTAAACACCCTTGAACTCTTTACCACAACCAATTGGCCAGGTAATTGGGGCACAAGCAATATTCAGTACCTGTTCAACCTCATCCATCAACTCTAATGGATCACGTATATCACGGTCGAGTTTGTTCATGAAAGTGACGATAGGCGTATCACGGAGTCGTGTCACCTCCATCAACTTAATCGTACGTTGCTCAACACCTTTAGCAGAGTCAATCACCATCAGGCACGAGTCAACGGCAGTTAGAGTACGGTAAGTATCCTCAGAGAAATCTTCGTGACCCGGGGTATCGAGAAGGTTAACGAGCGCATCGTTATAGGGAAACTGCATCACAGAGGTTGTGATAGAAATACCACGATCTTTCTCCATCTCCATCCAGTCAGACTTCGCATGTTGCCCGGACTTCTTACCTTTTACAGTACCAGCCTTCTGCAGCGCGTTGCCAAATAAAAGTACCTTCTCGGTAATGGTGGTCTTACCCGCATCGGGGTGAGAGATAATGGCGAAAGTACGACGCTTGTCGACCTCAACTTTATTGCCTGACATGTTTACCTGCAGATTCTGGTGTTCTAAAAGCCGGCAATTATAGCGGTTAGACCAAGACTTGGCTAGAAGTGGTAGCTAGATTAAACCTGCAGAGTAGGCGAATACAAAAAATATTCCATACTAATCCCCGATAAAGAAGGAAAGTAGACATAGAAAGGCATAAAAAGAGAACAGAGTTAGCGGCAATTCAAAGATGTGACAATTGATGGAAGGAGTTATTACCATGCAACCCGAATAACAGATTGCATGGTTACACTGAGATAAAAATTAATGACTCTTGTTAGCCGACTCTTCGGCATAAAGTTTGGCATTAATTTTAGCCAGCTCTATTCTCGCGTATCTGTGTTCAACAAAGTCATAGATATTGGTCGCTAATGCGAGCCTGAAGTAATTTGCCGCATCACTGTTATCGCCCTGCTGCTGGGCAATCTTGGCAATATAGAAATAGGCTTCACATAGGCGTTCGGCGTACTCATTCGGATGAGAGAGCCCCTCTTTGGCTGCGGCAAATACCTGATCACGACTTTTTTTACCCAAATAGAAGTCAACCAATTCATTAGACCAGGCATTTGGCGTCAGTTGAGTTCGGTTATACTCGAGTCTGATTTTGGCCTGTTCTACATCGACTTCACTTTCGGTCAGGTAGAGCCAGAGTGCACGATAGCCATCTTTTTGATCCAGAGAGTAGAAAGACTCCATATCTTCAACGGCTAAGCGATTGCGCTCACCATAGTACAGGGCGATACCACGGTTAAGAAAGGCATAATCATAGTCGGGAGAAAGCTCTAAAACGGCATCGAATGCTTCATAAGCGCTTTCAAACTCACCTTCCTGAGTATAATAGATCCCGATAAAGTTATAGGCATCGGCAAGGTTAGGTTGTAATTTCAGTGCCTGATGAAAATCAATTCGACTCAAGATACGAAGTCCGACACTGTCATAGATGACACCACGGTCATAATGAAACCTGGCTCTTTGTTCATCGGTTAACTCGGCCGATGACAAAATTTCATTTAATTTGGCTAAGGTGATTTCAAGCTTATAATCAGGCATCACAGGTTCTACCATCACCTTCCCCTGCTCATTCGCGCCAGATTGAGTTGAGACACATCCTGTTAGCAAAATACTCATACCAGCCAAAACCACTACTGCGACTGTCCGCATTTTTTGAATCATCCATTTAACCCTTTGAGTTCACCGATGCTTGTAATCATAGCAATCCCCTATCACTACGGCTATCAAGGATTTAATTATTTTAATTCAGGCACAAAAAAGGAGACCCTAAGGTCTCCTTTCATCTAAAGCATATCTATTTTAGGTAGATTTACTCGGCTGGAGCAGCTTCAGCTTTAGGCGCAGCTTCTTTCATAGAAAGACGCACACGGCCCTGGCGATCGACTTCCATCACCTTAACTTTCACTTCCTGACCTTCTTTTAGGTAATCAGAAACGTTAGCTACACGCTCTTCAGCAATCTGAGAGATGTGAACCAGACCATCTTTACCTGGAAGAATAGTAACGAACGCACCGAAATCAACGATACGAACAACTTTACCATTGTAGATAGTACCGACTTCAACTTCCGCAGTGATCTCTTCGATACGACGGATAGCTTCTTTCGTTGCTTCGCCGTTTGCCGATGCGATCTTAACCGTACCGTCATCTTCAAGTTCGATAGTTGTACCAGTCTCTTCGGTAAGCGCACGGATAGTTGCACCACCTTTACCAATCACGTCACGGATCTTCTCAGGGTTAATCTTAAGCGTTGTGATACGTGGAGCATGATCAGAAATATCATCACGATGTGAACCAATCGCCTGGTCCATTACGTTCAGGATATGTACACGAGCGCCATAAGCTTGTTGCAGTGCAATCTGCATGATGTCTTTAGTGATACCTTCAATCTTGATATCCATCTGCAGTGCAGTGATACCGTCACGAGTACCCGCTACTTTAAAGTCCATGTCACCAAGATGATCTTCATCACCCAGGATGTCAGAAAGAACAACGAAATCGTCACCTTCTTTAACCAGACCCATTGCGATACCAGCAACTGATGTCTTAATTGGTACACCAGCATCCATAAGCGCAAGTGAAGTACCACATACAGAAGCCATTGAGCTTGAACCATTTGATTCAGTGATTTCAGATACAACACGAACGCTGTATGGGAACTCTTCTGCAGAAGGCATAACAGCGTTAATACCACGCCATGCTAGCTTACCGTGACCGATTTCGCGGCGCTTTGGTGAACCAACAAAACCTGTTTCACCAACAGAATATGGAGGGAAGTTGTAGTGAAGCATAAAGCGGTTTGTGTATTCGCCCATGATGCTGTCAACTTTCTGTGCATCACGTTCTGTACCAAGAGTACAAGTAACAAGTGCTTGAGTTTCACCACGAGTAAACAGTGAGCTACCGTGTGTACGTGGAAGTACACCAGCCATCACGTTTAATGCACGAACCATGTCTGGCTCACGGCCATCGATACGTGGGTTACCAGCAATGATGCGGCTACGAACGACTTTCTTCTCTAAGCTACCAAGAAGGCCGTCGATTTCGCGCAAATCAGCTTCTGGGTTTTCAGCCAATAATGCTTCTTTAGCAGCAGATTTTACAACGCCAACTTGAGTGTAACGATCTTGCTTAACTTCAATTTGGTAAGCAGCGGCCATCTCGGCCTCGGCTAAATCTTTAATTTTAGCAACAAGGTCTGCGTCTTGAACTGGAGCTGTCCAGTCCCATGCAGGCTTGCTAGCTTCAGCTTTTAGTTCGTTAATAGCATTGATAACGACTTGCTGCTGGTCATGGCCATATACCACACCACCAAGCATTACTTCTTCAGGAAGAGAAGCCGCTTCAGACTCAACCATCAATACAGCACCTTGAGTACCGGCAACTACCAGATCAAGTTCACTATCAACAAGTTGACTTACATTAGGGTTAAGCACATATTCGCCGTCGGTATAACCAACGCGTGCCACACCTAGTGGGCCATTGAAAGGCAGACCAGAGATAGCCAATGCAGCCGAAGTACCTATCATCGAAATAACATCAGGATTGATTTCAGGATCGACAGAAACTACTGTGATAATTACCTGAACTTCATTCTTGAAGCCATTTGGGAATAGTGGACGGATTGGGCGGTCAATAAGGCGGGCAATCAATGTTTCGTTTTCAGATGGACGGCCTTCACGTTTGAAAAATCCACCAGGGATCTTACCAGCAGCATATGTCTTTTCCTGGTAATTAACCGTTAGTGGGAAAAAGTCACGACCTGGCTCTTCAGCTTTCTTTCCAACAACAGTAACTAATACTGTGGTATCACCCATACTTGCCAAAACAGCGGCGTCTGCTTGACGTGCAATAACCCCAGTCTCTAACGTGACTGTGTGCTGACCATATTCAAAACTCTTTACGATTGGATTCACGTGAACCATTCCTTAAATTTAATTACCTTAATTTCGGCGACAAGTATACTTCATCTCTATTCAAGAGATAAAGGGCACATAGTGATGACAAAGCGGAAACTTTTCTCTAAAGTGAGTAGTATCGAAGATAATTCCTCACGGAATCGCCATAAAACCTGAATTTTTGGTATCAGTTCTCTGGTATAAAGGATGGTCAAATGAATGCAGGCTTTAAATCTCTAACATGGAAACAGACGAGTCTTGTCGTATTTTCTGCCCTATTCTTTGCGGTTGCGATTTTTATTGTCGAAATTGCACTGGTAGGAGTGTCTGCTAGAGATGGCTTGAAGGACTCACAAACTGAGTTACTCGATTCTGTGGAGCAGCCTTCGGCCAATGCCGTATGGGCACTCGATGATAACCTGGCTAAGCAAACATTAGAGGGCGTGCTAAAAGTTGAACACGTAGGTTCGGCGGTAATAGAGCTAGATGATGGTTCTATGTTTGTCTCTGTCTCGAGTAACAAATCTTACCCTAATATTTTTGAAGACTTCAGCAACAAACTCTTTGGAGACCTCAAAGAGATCTCTCGTTCTCTTTATCGGCCTTTTTATTTTGAAGGCACAGAGAAACAGCAGCTGATTGGCACATTAACGGTTCTATATGATACCCAAGGGCTGACAGATTCACTTTTCTCTCAACTCAAATTCAGCTTAATCGCCACTTTAGCTCGGGCACTACTGATCACATTAGTACTCTCCATCGTCTTTCATCGTTTTTTAACTAAACCCATTGCAGAGATAAGTGAAGCGATCGACAAAATTGATCCTGAATCGCCCGATGAAAACTTACTTCCTATGGACAAAGCACATACAGATGATGAATTAGGTCTGGTGACATCTAAGTTTAATCAGATCCTTATTCAATTTGGCCAGACACAAAGTAAGCTCAGAAAAATGGCGACCCGAGATCCATTAACCGGTCTGCCAAATCGAACTCTATTGCTGGAAACGATTGCAGTTACCATTCAAAGAGCTCGTGTTCATAAACATCAATTTTGTATGTTGTTTATCGACTTGGATAGATTCAAAAATATTAATGATTCCCTCGGACATGCGATTGGAGACCAGTTTTTGGCACGAATTGCCCGTGTGCTCGAACGCGTAGTCGGGGATAACGGGACCGTTGCCAGATTAGGCGGAGATGAATTTGTTATCTTGGCCGATGAGATCCGCACTCCTGATCAGGCCGCTGACTTCGTAGACAAGCTTCTGTTGCACCTAAATACTCCCATGCAGCTCAATGAGCATACTATTCATCCTGCGGCTTCTGTGGGTATATCAATCTACCCCGATGACGGGATGAGCGCAGAAGATCTTATCCGTCATGCCGATATCGCAATGTACAGCGCTAAGGCTGCAGGTTCCAATCAATGGGCCTTTTTCAAACAGCAGATGACTGAACGTGCGGCGGTAAGACTACGTACCGAAGCCTCACTACATGACGCACTGAAAAATGAAGAGTTTATACTCCACTATCAGCCTAAGTTCGATATTAAAACCGGAAAGGTAGTGGCCTGTGAGGCCCTCATCAGATGGCAAAAAGATGGTCGCTTAATTAGCCCTATGTCCTTTATTCCCGTGGCAGAAGAGACCGGAATTATTATTCCTATCGGGCGCTGGGTCATTGAAGAGGCCTGTAAAACGATCAGAAAATGGCAAAAAGAATATAATTTCGCTTTACCCATTGCGGTTAACGTTGCCTCTCAGCAATTTGCAGATGCTAGCTTAGTCCCTGATATCAAACAGTTAGCACTGAGGTACCAAATTAGTCCTGAACTGCTTGAAATTGAGATAACCGAAACCTCACTGATGAATGATATTGAGCTTGCCATATCGAAACTTCAACAGCTTAAATCCACAGGGTTTGGTATCGCAGTGGATGATTTTGGAACGGGCTACTCCTCCCTCTCCTATTTAAGACACCTGCCTATTACTACAATGAAAATTGACCGCTGCTTCGTCACCGACCTTCCTCATGAGAGTGCGATCGCATCGACCATTTTAATGCTGGGTAAACAGCTCAACTTAAATATCGTTGCCGAAGGCATTGAAACTCGGGAGCAACTTGATTGGTTAAATACCAATAATTGTCAGATAGGCCAAGGGTTTTATTTCAGTAAACCTGTGACACAAAAAGAGTTTGAAGATGCTTATATAAAGTCTCAGACCGCGAGTATCACTCATATCTAGGGTCGAGGGTCGAGGGTCGAGGGTCGAGGGTCGAGGGTCGAGGGTCGAGGGTCGAGGGTCGAGGGTCGAGGGTCGAGGGTCGAGGGTCGAGGGTCGAGCAAAATAGTTTCATGGGCTCTTAAATATTTGCCACCTTCAGCTAACTTAAAGAATTCCTCTCAGGCTTGTGGCTTCACTGTCATTCTGAACTTGCTTCAGAATCTATATCTTTTATGCACACCTCCTAGCCCGTACAACCCCTCCCGCACTATCTCTAGCCCAGCAAGGTAGCATTATTTACCACTTATAGCTTATAGCTTACCGCTTACCACTTACCACTTACCACTTACGACTATTTGACTTGAAGCATTCGCGGCTAAAGCCGCTCCTAAACAAAGAATGTCGTCGAACCCACTTAGCACCTAGCACCTAGCACCTAGCACCTAGCACCTAGCAACTTCGCCTTCCCATTTTCCAGGCAATAAAAAAGGAGGCCTAAGCCTCCTTTATCTAAATCTAGTCGATATTAACGACGTAGACCTAGCTTCTTGATTAGTTCCTGGTAACGAACGTTTTCAGTACGCTTCAGGTATGCAAGAAGTTTACGACGGGTGTTTACCATACGTAAAAGACCACGACGTGAGTGATGATCATGCTTGTGCTCTTTAAAGTGACCTTGCAGATGGTTAATCTGTGCAGTTAAAAGAGCTACCTGAACTTCAGTAGAACCAGTATCGCCTTCACAACGACCGAATTCAGCCAGGATTTTTGCAGTTTGTTCAGCATTTAGTGACATTTTGTCTCTCCAAATAATGCATTAATAAGCTTTAGCCAATCACTAACTCAGCTAAAGTGAGCGCGGCATTTTACCTATTCCAGGAAAAATACGCAATAACTATCTGTAACCTAGCTTAATAAAGCCTGATATAGATAGGGTTCGTTGTAATTAGTCAGACTCAGGAGATGACTCACGCACCACGATCAGGCGCTTAGGTGCTAATAAGCCATCTTCATTGATAGAACCAATACCAACAAATTTTTGTTCATCACCAATAGTGATCCGAACTAATTCGCCATCTTCAAGCCCTTCGGTCACAGGCGCTTGAACTGGGTTTCCGTTCATTAAATAGGGCGCTACGCTGTCAGATAAGTTTATCTCTTTAAACTTGCTGACAGCGGTGTCCATAGGCAATAACAAAGGGTCAAGAACTGTTTTAGACTCAATCCCTTCCGCCTCAGCTTTAGCCACCATCTCGTTAAGCTGCTCAAGGCTAACCATACGTTCGTAAGGGTATCCGGCTACCTGAGTTCTGCGCAACATGATCACATGAGCGCCACAACCTAGCATTTCACCCAGATCATCGGTTATGGTGCGAATATAAGTCCCTTTAGAACAATGGATATCCAGCGTCAACTCATCACCTTCCAGGCCGATAAAGTTAAGCTCAAATACATTGATTGGACGGGCCTCTCTAGGAACCTCTATCCCCTCGCGGGCATACTTATAGAGAGGTTGTCCCTGATATTTGAGCGCCGAGTACATAGAAGGAACTTGCATGGTCTCGCCACGAAAGTAATCCAATGATTCCATCAATAGCTCTTGGCTAAAATTAACGGGACGGGTCTGCACCACTTCACCGTCAGAATCACTGGTATCGGTCCGCTGTCCAAGTTTTGCAGTTACTGTATATCGCTTATCGGCGTCCAGTAAATGTTGAGAGAACTTTGTCGCCTCTCCCAGACAGATAGGGAGCATACCTGTTGCTAATGGGTCCAGCGCACCGGTATGGCCCGCTTTAGCCGCATTAAAAATTCGCTTGACTCTCTGCAGAGCAAAGTTCGAACTCATGCCGGTATCTTTATCCAGGAGCACTATTCCATCGATAAAGCGACCGCGAGGACGACGAGCCATTAGTCTTCACCTTCCGACTTGTCATCTGTGCTTTGCGATGTTTCTTGCTGTTCGCCATGGTGCTTTTGTTTTGCTTCATCATCGCTAATAACACGAGAAACCAGGTTAGACATACGCATACCTTCAACCAGTGAGGCATCGTAAACAAACCTAAGTTCAGGCATGACGCGCAATTTCATGCGCCCTGCGACTAATGAACGGATGTAACCAGCAGCAGCATCTAATGCCTCAACCTTCTCTTGAACAAGCTTTTCATCTTCTTCGAAGAAGGTAACAAAGACTTTGGCGTAACTTAAATCACGTGATACATCAACGTCATTGACTGTAACAAACCCGATACGAGGGTCTTTTATGTCACGCTGTAGTACTTGAGCAAGCTCTTGCTGTAGCTGCTGCGCAATACGTCGGGTACGACTAAATTCTCTTGCCATAATATTTTGCCATTCTGTTGTATACCCAAGCCACTTAAAAATGCTTAATCCTGCATTTCGAGGCCGTGTGGGTATTAATAGGTAGTTTTCCCATGAAAGCTACCTAAATAAAAAGGGCGGCTAACGCCGCCCTCTTAACGCTTTACTCTTCTAAGGAGCGTGCTATTTCGATTGTTTCGAAGACCTCTATCTGATCGCCAACTCTGACATCATTATAGTTCTTCACACCGATACCACATTCCATTCCGTTACGAACATCGTTAACGTCATCTTTAAATCGACGAAGTGATTCCAGCTCACCTTCATAGATAACAACGTTTTCACGAAGTACGCGAATTGGTGCGCTGCGCTTAATAGTACCTTCTGTAACCATACAACCAGCGATAGCCCCAATCTTAGGAGACTTAAATACATCACGAACTTCAGCAAGACCAATAATCACTTGCTTAAATTCAGGAGCAAGTAGACCGCTCATCGCGTTTCTGACTTCATCGATCAAGTTATAGATAACGCTGTAGTAGCGTAGATCTACACTTTCAGCTTCGATAACTTTACGTGCCTGTGCATCGGCACGAATGTTGAAACCGATCATGATGGCATTTGAAGCCGCAGCTAGTGAAGCGTCAGTCTCAGTCAAACCACCAACACCACGAGCGATGATATTAACTTTAACTTCTTCAGTTGAAAGCTTGTTCAATGAATCTGCAATCGCTTCGAGTGAACCTTGTACATCAGCCTTAAGGATGATGTTTAGCTCCTGAACTTCACCTTCAACCATGTTAGCAAACATGTTTTCAAGCTTAGACTTCTGCTGACGTGCAAGCTTAACATCACGGAACTTGCCTTGACGATAGAGTGCAACTTCACGTGCTTTACGCTCATCACGTACAACAGTCGCTTCATCACCTGCAGACGGTACACCTGAAAGACCTAAAATCTCTACAGGAATTGATGGGCCGGCTTCTTTGATAGCTCTGCCATTTTCATCGCGCATAGCACGAACTTTACCGTATTCCAGACCACAAAGAACGATATCGCCTTGCTTAAGTGTACCTTCCTGAACCAATACAGTTGCAACCGGACCACGGCCCTTATCCAACTTAGACTCAACAACCACACCAGCAGCCATACCTTCCTTGATAGCTTTAAGCTCGAGTACTTCAGCTTCAAGAAGAATACCTTCAAGCAGCTCATCAATACCTTCACCGCTCTTCGCTGAAACGTGAACAAACATGTTGTTTCCGCCCCAATCTTCAGACATGACACCGTGCTGTGAAAGCTCACTCTTCACACGCTCAGGATCGGCTTCCGGCTTATCAATCTTGTTCACTGCAACAATCAGAGGTACGCCACCCGCTTTCGCGTGTTGAATAGCTTCAATTGTCTGTGGCATAACACCATCATCGGCTGCAACAACCAAGATAACGATATCAGTTGCCTGTGCACCACGAGCACGCATGGCTGTAAATGCCGCGTGACCAGGCGTATCGAGGAAAGTGATCATGCCATTGTCAGTTTCAACGTGGTATGCACCGATATGTTGGGTAATACCACCGGCTTCGCCAGAAGCTACCTTTGCACGACGGATATGATCGAGCAGCGATGTCTTACCGTGGTCAACGTGACCCATGATAGTCACTACCGGAGCGCGTGATTCGGCTTGAATATTACCATCACGGTCCGAAAGCACTTGATGCTCTAGTTCGTTTTCACGAGTCAGAACAACTTTATGTCCCATCTCTTCAGCAACAAGTTGAGCAGTCTCTTGATCAAGCACCTGGTTAATAGTAACCATAGAGCCCATCTTCATCATCTGCTTAATGATTTCTGTCGCCTTGATTGACATCTTAGATGCCAGTTCAGAAACTGAAACAGTTTCACCAATGCTGACATCGGTTTTAACTGCGGCAACAGGCTTAGTGAATGCATGGTCCATAGACTCAGGTGCTACACTACGGTTGTTGCGGGCATTACGTCCACCGCGAGCATTGCGGTTATCACGACGGTTATCTTTGCCGCCACGACGCTTGCCTTTACCAGTGTTTGCAGGTGTTGCTGCAGCTGGGGGAGGAGTAGCCTTACGAGGACGACGACCACGCTTCTCAGCATTAGCATCGGCAGTATCTTCTGCTGCACGCGCCTCAGTAGAAGTCGTTACGTGGTGGTCACCACTCTTCTCTGATTCTTTACGTTGCTTCTCTTCTTCAGCCCAACGAGCAGAGTTTTCTTCAGCAAGTTTTCTCGCTACTTCTGCTGCCGCTTTAGCCTCTTCATCAGCTTTAGCTTTAGCAGCTAAATCTTTTGCTGCTTGAAGCTGATCGGCTTCATCTTGCGCCGCTTTCTCTTCGGCGGTAGTCGCTACAGGCTTAGCTTTAGCTGCTGCGCTGGCTTTAGCCTTCTCTTTCGCTTCCGCATCGGCTGTAGCCTTAGCTTCTGCTTTCGCTTTCGCTTCTGCATCGGCTTTAGCTTTTGCAGCCGCTTCTTCAGCCGCTTTAGCTTCTGCTTCCACTTTCGCAGCCGCTGCTGCTTCTGCTTCAGCCGCAGGATCACGCTTAACGAAAGTACGCTTCTTACGAACTTCAACTTTTACGTCTTTTGAAGCACTACCTGAACCTACGCTCAACGTAGACACTGATTTGCGCTGCAGTGTCATTTTAGTTGGAGCCGATTCGCCACCATGCTGCTTCTTCAAAAAGTCCAGCAACTGCTGTTTTTCTGACTCGGAAACCGTGTCAGCTTTAGATTTCTTAATACCGGCCTCGGAAAACTGCTCAACTAATCTGTCTGCACTTTTTCCTACTTCGCTGGCCAGCTTTTCTACTGTTGTATCTGCCATCTGTAAAATCCCCTCTGTTGAGCGAGTTATTCTTCGTCGCCAAACCAACAGATATTACGGGCTGCCATGATGAGCTCACCAGCCTTTTCTTCTGTCAATTCTTCAATGTCGATCAAGTCATCAATGCCTTGTTCGGCTAAATCTTCTAGTGTAATAACGCCTTTACTCGCGAATACAAACGCTAGATGTCTCTCTAGACCTTCGAGTGCAAGTAGGTCCTCACTTGGCTCGGCACCATCAAGAGCTTCTTCTGAAGCAAGTGCGCGAGTAGAGATCGCAGCTTTTGCGCGCTCTCTTAAGGTTTCAACAATATCTTCATCGAAACCATCAATGTCCATAAGTTCAGATGCTGGCACGTAAGCAACCTCTTCCAGCGAGGTAAAGCCTTCATCAGCAAGCACTTGTGCGAAATCTTCATCAACTTCTAAAGAAGATACGAACAAATTCACGACTTTAGCACTTTCAGCTTGATGCTTAGCCTGCATATCGGCAACCGTCATCACGTTGAGTTCCCAACCAGAAAGTTGAGTCGCTAAACGAACGTTCTGACCATTGCGACCAATTGCCTGAGCTAAGCTATCGGCTTCAACGGCGATATCCATAGAATGGTTATCTTCATCAACGATGATAGAAGCAACATCAGCTGGAGCCATTGCATTGATCACATACTGGGCTGGGTTATCATCCCAAAGCACGATATCGACGCGCTCACCATTAAGTTCATTTGAAACGGCTTGGACACGAGCACCGCGCATACCAACACAGGCACCGATAGGATCGATACGACGGTCATTGGATTTCACGGCAATCTTTGCACGAGAACCTGGATCACGAGCAGCGCCCATGATTTCGATCATCTCGTCTTGAATTTCTGGTACTTCTACACGGAACAGCTCAATCAGCATGTCAGGCTTAGTACGTGTCAGGAACAGTTGAGCGCCACGAGCTTCCGGGCGTACGGCAAATAGTAATGCACGAACGCGGTCACCTGGACGGAAGCTTTCACGAGAGATCAGATCTTCTTTAAACAACACTGCATCCGCATTGCTGCCCAAATCGACCACGACACTTTCGCGGTTACTCTTCTTAACAACACCAGTGATTAACTCACCTTCTTTGTCTTTAAACTGATCGACTATTTGAGCTCGTTCGGCTTCACGTACTTTCTGTACGATCACTTGTTTCGCAGTTTGAGTCGTAATACGGTCGAATACCACTGATTCGATATCGTCTTCGATATACTCGCCAAGCTGGATTTCTGGGTCTTCAAATTGAGCAGCTTCCAGTGTGATTTCACTGAAAGGGTTCTCTAAAGGCTCACCCGTGTCTTCAACAACCATCCAACGACGGAAAGTATCGTAAGCACCAGTCTTACGATCGATCTCGACACGAACTTCGATGTCGCCTTCATATTTTTTCTTAGTTGCTGTAGCTAAGGCTATTTCCAGCGCTTCGAAAATCTTCTCGCGAGGAACACCCTTCTCATTTGAAACCGCCTCAGCGACTAGCAGAATCTCTTTATTCATCCTCTTGCCTCGTTGATTCTTGAATCCATCAAAACTTAGCGATTAGGTTGCCTTTACGGATATTATCCAAAGCAATAATCAGTTCGTTACCATCGACAGTCAATGTGAGCATCTGCCCCTCAATGCCTGTAACGGTCCCCTTTAAATTACGACTACCCGCAACAGGCATAGTCAGTTGAATCTTTACAGTCTCATCGATGTAAGCAGCGTATTGCTCAGCCTTAAATAGCGGCCTATCTACACCGGGAGAAGAAACTTCTAATGTGTATTCGGTTGAAATGGGATCCTCAACGTCGAGCACAGCACTGACCTGACGACTGGTTTCGGCACAATCTTCGATGAAGATGCCTTTTTCATTGTCGATATACACCCTTAATGTTGAGTGTTTACCAGCCTGAATATATTCCAAGCCCCACAGCGTGTGGCCAAGTGCTTCAACTGGAGATTTAAGCATCTCTTCCAGTCTGTTTTCTATAGTAGCCAAGGTTACCCCCCGAAAAACAAAAAAGGGCTTAATAGCCCCAGTACAACGCCGTAAAAAACGACATTTTATAAGTTCCAGATAACAAAAAACCCCGTAATAACGAGGTCGTTGAGTTTAGAACCTGTAAACAATAAGAGACTATTATAGCCTGTTACTGAGAAGCTGGTTGCGGGGGCCGGATTTGAACCGACGACCTTCGGGTTATGAGCCCGACGAGCTACCAAACTGCTCCACCCCGCGTCAACTGGTGCAAGTATATTGAGAATTCACTCTACTTGCAATAATAAAGCAAAACTGAAATTTGCTTTATTATCTTTGATTTCTAAATAAGAAACCAAAAATTTGGTGCGGATGGGGGGACTTGAACCCCCACGAGCTTGCGCTCACCAGCCCCTCAAGCTGGCGTGTCTACCAATTCCACCACATCCGCATGTGACTTTTACACTTTATTATCAGGTCTTTCTAGTGACATTGAGGTGGTCACAACCTTAATAAAAGGAACTAACTAATTAATTAGCCCCGGCCAATTCCTGAGAATTTGGCTTAGTCTGGAATTTTCTCTTCCGACTTTTCGCTCTCTTGCTGAACTTGCTCTGTTACCTGTTCGGTAACCTGAGCAGCTTCTGAGCTCAAATCATTCCATGCATCTTCAGACTTAGTATGGTTTGCACTCAGGTTGCCAATAATCAGGCTAAGAGCAAAAAAACCAATCGCTAAAACTGCAGTTGAACGGGTCAGGAAGTTACCAGCACCTGATGAACCGAACAGAGTGGCTGATGCACCGGCGCCAAAAGAGGCTCCCATGTCAGCACCTTTACCTTGCTGGAGTAAAATCAGTCCTACTAGACCAATTGCAACCACCAAGTAAACAACCATCAATACTTCGTACATATTATTATGCGCTCATCGCTATGGAACATAAACTTAGAAACTCGGTAGAGTTTAAGCTCACACCGCCAATCAAACCACCATCGACATCAGGTTGCGCAAATAGATCTGCTGCATTACTCGGTGTTACGCTACCACCGTACAAAATCCTGATATTTTCTCCAATATATGGAGATACTTCAGAGAGGCGTTTGCGTATAAACGCATGAACTTCCTGTGCCTGCTCTGGCGTAGCACTCTTACCTGTTCCCACTGCCCATAAAGGCTCGTAGGCGATAATCGCGTTATCAAAAGCCATGGTGCCATTTTTCTCAATGACGACATCTAACTCTTCGGCGATAACTTCAAAAGTTCTTCTCGCTTCTCTAGCCGGACCAGACTCACCAACACAAAGTATCGGGGTCAAACCATGTTTTTGTGCTGCTGCAAACTTCTCAGCAACGATATCACTCGTCTCTCCGTACATACGGCGACGTTCGGAGTGTCCGATAATAACATATCGACATCCTGAATCCTTTAACATCTGCCCTGACACTTCACCAGTATAAGCACCGAAGTCATGTTGACTTAGGTTTTGTGCGCCCATTCTGACTAGACAACCGTTTAAGGCGTCTTTATTAGCGTCTAACTGCTGACGTACACTTTCTAGATATATGCTAGGCGGACATAAGACCACTTCCGCTGAATCATTTTGAAGCTTAGTAGCGAATTTATTGAATAGCTCTTGTGCTAATTGTGCACTGCCATTCATTTTCCAGTTACCAGCGACCATTGGACGTCTGAGTGCCATCTCTGTCTCCTCTGAAAGCGGCGAGAATAATAGCGAACCACTCATGAAGTTACAATAGCAAAAGTGGTAATATTTTGATTCTCTGGTCGGAACGATGTTTTTTTACGCGCTACGACCCATTTATTAATCAAGTGTGATTCAAAAACAGGCTAAACATGGAAAAACTGAATATGTTTAGCCTTAACAATCACATGTTGCCTTATGTGAATTAAACTAAGTTTCTTACCGCATCGGCAATATAATTAGCATGCTTTATCACATCGGCTTCGATATCGCCCTCTACCATCACCCGAATCAAGGGCTCGGTTCCCGACTTACGCAGCAATACCCGTCCACGTTCCCCCAGTAGAGCTTCAACTTCACTCTTTGCTGACAGGACTTGTTCTGACTCGAGGGGGTTGTGTGTCCCTTCGAACCGAACATTGACCAGTACCTGAGGTAACATCTTAATCTTCTCGGTCAACTCCTCTAACGTTGCGTTACGTCGACGCATCGCAGCTAATACCAGAATCCCGGCAACGATGCCATCGCCGGTGGTACCATGATCAAGATTCAAGATATGACCCGAGTTCTCACCGCCTATACGCCAGCCCTTCTCCTTCATCATGGTCATCACATAACGATCGCCCACATTAGAGCGGGCAAACGGAATATCCAGCTCCTGTAGAGCAAGGTCCAGACCTAAGTTTGACATCAGTGTTCCAACCACACCGCCGCGCAACACACCTCGCGACTGAGCGTCACAAGCCAGAATATAGAGAATTTCATCACCATCGATAACCTTACCATGGCGGTTAACCATCATGATTCGATCGCCGTCACCGTCCAGCGCGATACCCAGATCGGCACCTTCGGCTATAACCGTTTCGCGGATTTTGCCCATAGAAGTGGCGCCCACTTCATGGTTGATATTCAGCCCATCGGGTTTATCACCTATGGCAATAACCTCAGCGCCCAATTCCCTAAATACGCTAGGAGCGATGTGATAGGTTGCACCGTGGGCACAATCAACAACAATCTTCAAACCATGTAGAGTATGCTCGGCAGGGAAATTTCCCTTACAGTATTCGATATAGCGTCCAGGTGCATCATCTATACGGGATACCTTCCCCAACAAGTGCGACTCGACACAGGTCAGGGGCTTATCGAGTTCACGTTCGATCTCGAGCTCAACCTCATCATCGAGCTTACTACCGTCATTTGAGAAAAACTTAATACCGTTATCATAGTAAGGGTTATGTGATGCACTGATCACCACTCCAGCCTCGGCTCTGAAAGTACGCGTTAAGTAGGCAACCGCAGGTGTGGGCATCGGCCCCATCAACATCACGTTAAGTCCGGCAGCCGATAAACCGGCTTCCATCGCAGACTCGAAAAGATAACCTGAAATTCGAGTATCTTTACCGATAATAACCTTCTTAGTACCGGATCTGGATAAAACTCGTCCTGCAGCCCATCCAAGTTTTAGCGCCAATTCCGGCGTCATTTTACCCGCACCGACCTTACCTCGAATGCCGTCAGTTCCAAAAAATTTTCTCACGTAGATAACCCCATCAAGTATTCCGGCCTCAAAGCTGGATCCGGAATATGAAAATATTAATATCTCTTACTCTACCGCTTCATTCATAACTGAAGCTGAATAATATTTTTTCAATCTTTATTGCCCACACCACGTTCGCGTAGGTAAACAGTTAGTGGTACAAATCAACTATCACAGCTGACCGAAATGATGTGTCGCATCCAGTACCTTCAACACATCGACCGTCTCGGCGACATCATGTACCCTGATAATATCTGCACCACGTTGAGCCGAGAGCATAGCACCCGCTAAACTTCCGGCAAGCCGCTGAGGTACATCACGGCTAAGCAGATTCCCCATCATACTCTTACGGGATAGACCGGCAAGTATTGGTGTACCTAATGACTTGAACTCCTCGAGCCTGTTGAGCAACTCATAATTATGAGCTAAAGATTTCCCGAAACCAAACCCCGGGTCAATAAGCAGGTGCTCTCGCTTTAACCCCGCATCACAACAGGCCTGAATACGCTGCTTGAAAAACTGCTTTATTTCATCCACAACATCACTATATTCGGGAGCATCCTGCATACTTCTGGGTTGCCCTTGCATATGCATCAAACAGACAGGGACTTGTAACCTTGTCGCCATCTCTAACGCTCCAGGTTCTTGCAGAGCGCGTACATCGTTGATGAGATGTGCGCCCGCTTCTACAGCCTGTTTCATTACCTCAGCTTTGCTGGTGTCGATAGATATCCAGACATCATGATGCCGGGCAATATACTCAACCAGAGGGATCACTCTACTAAGTTCTTCGCATAAGTTGACATCGGCGGCGCCAGGTCTTGTCGACTCACCACCTATATCTATGATGCTCGCACCTTGTTCGACCATCTCATCGGCATGTTTGCATGCTAGTTCGAAACTTGAATATTCACCACCATCGGAAAACGAATCGGGGGTGACATTGAGGATCCCCATTACAACAGGCTTTTTCAAAGAGAGGCTCTTTTCACCATAGCTAATTTGAGACACACATACTCCAAGTTGTTAAATCCCGGAAACAAGAAAACCCCATGACGGGGTTTTCTTTATTCAGCTAACGATTAATTATTTAGCCGTTGATTCATCAATATCTTTTACATCGGGAGCTGCGCACTGCTCTGACTCAGGTTTAACTTCATCTTCAGATGAATCCTTCTTATCAGTTGCAGCAGGCTTTCCACCAGTATCATCATTGCTTGAGCCGTTATCATCCATGTTCCAATCTGCTGGTGCACTAACCTCTCGGCGTCCCATAAGATCGTCGATCATAGTTGAATCTATGGTTTCATACTTCATCAACGCATCTTTCATCGCATGAAGAATATCCATATTGTCGTTAAGGAAGCTCTGTGCACGCTCATAGTTAGTATCGATAAGCGTTTTGACTTCCGCATCTATGATGCTGGCAGTTTCATCAGACATATGCTGAGTCTTACCCATGCTACGACCCAGGAATACTTCATTTTCATCTTCGGCATAAAGTACCGGACCGAGTTTCTCAGAGAAGCCCCACTGAGTAACCATATTACGGGCAATAGAGGTCGCATACTTAATATCCTGAGACGCACCTGTAGAGACTCTTTCGCTACCATAGATGATCTCTTCAGCCAAACGGCCACCATAAGCTACCGAAATTTGACTCTCTAACTTACGTCGGCTCTGACTTATTGCGTCGGCTTCTGGCAAGAAGAAGGTCACACCTAAGGCGCGTCCGCGTGGAATAATCGTCACCTTGTGTACAGGATCATGCTCAGGAACGAGGCAGCCAACAATGGCATGGCCCGCTTCATGATAAGCAGTCATCTCTTTATCTTCTTCAGACATCACCATAGTGCGGCGCTCTGCACCCATCATGATTTTATCTTTCGCGCTCTCAAACTCTTCCATACCAACAATACGACGGCTACCACGTGCTGCAAACAGTGCGGCTTCGTTCACCAGGTTAGCCAGATCGGCACCAGAGAAGCCTGGCGTACCACGAGCAATAACACTCGCTTTAACATCATCGGCAAGAGGTACTTTACGCATATGAACTTTCAGGATCTGCTCACGACCGCGAACATCGGGAAGACCGACGACCACTTGACGGTCGAAACGACCTGGACGAAGCAGTGCAGCATCCAGTACATCCGGACGGTTAGTCGCAGCAATAACGATGACGCCTTCATTACCTTCGAAACCATCCATCTCAACCAATAACTGGTTCAATGTCTGTTCACGCTCATCGTGACCACCACCGACACCCGCACCACGCTGGCGACCCACGGCATCGATCTCATCGATAAAGATAATACATGGAGCTGACTTTTTAGCTTGCTCAAACATGTCACGTACACGAGAGGCACCGACACCAACAAACATCTCTACAAAGTCAGAACCTGAAATGGTAAAAAATGGCACCTTAGCTTCACCGGCAATGGCTTTAGCCAGCAAGGTTTTACCCGTACCAGGAGGACCAACCAAAAGCACACCAGTAGGAATTCGACCACCCAACTTTTGGAATTTAGTCGGCTCTTTCAGGTAATCAACCAGCTCTTTAACGTCTTCCTTAGCTTCGTCACAACCGGCAACGTCAGTGAAAGTCGTTTTAATCTGATCTTCACTCATTAACTTGGCTTTACTCTTACCAAAAGACATGGCGCCTTTTCCACCACCGCCCTGCATCTGACGCATGAAGAATATCCATACACCAATAAGCAGTAGCATAGGGAACCAGGAGATAAAGATCTGAGTTAAGAACCCTGACTCTTCTGCTTCCTGCCCCTTCATTGTTATGCCTTTACGATCGAGATCATTAATCAGATCTTTATCTTCCATAGGCATGATAGTGGTGAACTTCTCTCCGGTACGTTTAGTCCCTTCGATCGTACGTTGGTCGCTTTTTATTTCGACAGCATTAATCTGCCCACTACGAACATCATCTAAAAAAGCGGAATAATCCATCTTCAACGCTGTGGATGAAGAGGGGGAGTAACCCTGAAACACAGACATCAACACTACAGCGATGACTACCCAGAGAATTAAATTTTTTGCCATATCACTCAAAATTACTAGACCTCATACAGTCTTGCGATTACTGACGTCAGGGTACTACAACTTATACCCTGTCGCCACAAGATAGACTTCGCGCGAACGAGGTCGCGAAGAGTCTGGCTTACGTGTTTTGACGGTTTTAAACGCCTCTCTAACTGACTTCATGTACTCTTCAAAGCCCTCCCCCTGAAAGACTTTTACAGCAAAGCAACCGTTAGGTGCCAAAACTTGATGACACATATCTAATGCTAATTCGACTAAATACATAGCACGAGGCTGATCGACCCCGCCTGAACCACTCATATTAGGTGCCATATCAGATAAGACAACATCGACTTTGGCATCACCCACTCGGGAAAGCAAAGCATCGAGTACCTTTTCCTCTCTAAAATCACCCTGAAGAAAGTCTACGCCAACAATTGGATCCATGGGCAAGATATCACAAGCGATAACTTTACCATTGTCTCCAGCTAGTTTAACTGCAACTTGCGACCAACCACCAGGGGCAGCTCCTAAATCGACCACAGTCATCCCAGGTCGAATTAACTTATCTTTCTCCTGAATTTCTTCAATTTTAAACGCGGCTCGCGAACGAAACCCTCGTTTTTGAGCTAATTTGACATAGTGATCATCAAAATGTTCCTGCATCCAACGGGAGGAACTCGCTGTTCGTTTTTTACCTGACATTCAAAATCCGCAACAAATGAGAGTTACATAAAGACTATATAAGGGTAGAATAGCGTCTTTTCAACAGTAACTCAGCATAAAGTTGGTAGAAATGAACTTAACAACCAAACAAAAACAGCACTTAAAAGGCTTAGCGCACAATTTAAAGCCAGTAGTGATGCTTGGTTCCAATGGTCTGACTGAAGGTGTACTGGCGGAAATTGATAATGCACTCACTCATCACGAGTTGATCAAAGTGAAAGTAGCTTCTGGTGACAGAGAGCTAAAAAATGCAATCGTTGATGCCATTCTTCGTGAAACTCAAGCTGTAAAAATACAGCTTATCGGTCACGTGTTAGTACTATTTCGTCAATCAGAAGAGATGAAAATTGCTATTCCAAAAGCAAAGTAATCTTTTTTGAGCACAGTCACAAGATTAATGCAGGGAATTTCTCTGCATTAATATCTGACTTGTAAAAGACTGTACTACTCCTGTCTAATCGTTTATTTCACTCCTTCCTGAGAAGTAAACAGTCAGAGTAGAAGATAAAAAAGAGCCACTGAATTTCAGTGGCTCTTTTTTTGTCTGTAGCACTTACGTTTTACGGTGTTTCAGGAATTGGTGTGAGCTTATAATGTTCCGAGTTAACCCTAAAGAGTTCAGGTAAACAGGTGCCCACCGATATCGATGACCAGGTTCCGGTCAGGATGCCGATAAACATCGCAATAGAGAAGCTTTCCAGCGGTCCACCTCCCATCACCCACAGCGCACTCACCGTCATCAGTGTCGTACCACTGGTTACCATAGTCCGCGAGAAGGTTGCCTTCACCGCACTGGTGCACACATCGGCTATCACCATCTTAGGTTTTGACGTTAACAACTCCCTGATCCTGTCGGCGATAATAATAGAATCGTTAAGTGAGTAGCCTAAAATAGCCAGCACAGCGGCGAGGACCGTCAGATTAAACTCCAGCTGTGTCAGTGAGAAAAAGGCCAGTACGAAAATGACGTCATGAAACAGCGCAAATAGTGCTCCGCTGGCGAGGCGCCACTCGAAGCGAAAACTCAGGTAGCCTAAGATACATAACATAGCAACCAACAGGGCTAATCCACCCTGCTCCGCTAACTCCTGACCGATTTGTGGGCCAACAATGCTCGAATTCAGTACCTCAACACCACTGTGTAGCGGAGTTAATAACTGAACAACATCCAAGGCATTAGCACTGACATCACCCGAAGTTTCCGCCTGACTATAGCGCAGCACCCAACGTCCGGGCTCGCCCGCCGAGATCACACTCACCTCCTGCTCAGACACTCCCCCCAATAAGCGCTCAATCTGATTAGCCTTAATGTCACCGTCAATACGGATCTCGGTCACTACGCCACCGGTAAAGTCCAATCCCCAATTAAAGCCTTTAACAGTAATAACCGACAAGGAAAGTATCATCAGGATCAGAGAGAGACAGCTTGAAACGTAGCGCCACTTTGTAAGTCTGTTCACTTTCTTAGTATTAGTATTAGTATTAGTATTAGTATTAATATTCATATTACACCTTCACATCGCGGCTAAAGTCACGTCCATACACCCAATTAATCAATGCCCGGGAAGCAAAAATTCCGGTAAACATACTGGTTAACAGCCCAAGGCCTAGTGTTAAGGCAAAACCTTGAATTGGACCGTTCCCTATGGAGTAGAGCACTACGGCGGTGATCATAGTGGTAAAGTTGGCATCAAAAATTGTTGAAACTGCGCTATCAAAACCTCTGTCTATCGCGTGGGCAAAGCCTCTTCCCTCCTTCAATTTATCCTTTATTCGCTCGAAGATGAGCACATTGGTATCGACGGCCATTCCAACGGTTAACACCAAACCAGCGATACCAGGCAGGGTTAACACAGCGCCGGGAATTAGCGCCAATAAGCCAAATAGAATCACCATATTGGTGATCAGAGCCACATTAGCCACCCAACCTAAACGGCGATACCAGAGCCCCATAAAGAGCAAGGTCATTGCCATTCCCAGTGCCAAGGCAGAAAATCCATTGGTAATATTTTCCGCGCCGAGACTCGGCCCAATAGTACGCTCTTCGACTATGGTAACCGGTGCAGTCATAGAGCCAGCCCGTAGTAATAGCGCTAGCTGCTGCGCCTGAGAATAGTCGCCAGCCCCGGTTATGCTAAAGCGATCACCGAGTTGAGATTGAATCGTTGCAACGCTGATAACCTCCGTACTTTGCTTAACCTTACCTTGAGCATCACGGCTGTATTCGCTGTAGGATGTCGCCATCGGCTTTCCTATATTGTCACGAGAGAAGTCCGACATCACTTTGCCACCGGCTCGATCCAGATGGATCACTACCTCCGGCATCCCCATCTCCCCCAGACTCGCCCTGGCATCAACAATATGCTCGCCTCCGAGCACCGGCTTTCTGGCAACATAAACAGGCAGCGCTGATTTATCTTTTAAGATCTTAGCATTCACCGACCCGGCATTTTTCACTTCATAAAAAGCCAGACTCGCCGTTGCTCCTATGACATTTTTTGCTGCAGCCGGATCCTGAACACCCGGTAACTCGATTCTGATCCTGTGCTCACCCTGACGCTGAACCAAGGCTTCGGTGATCCCAAGCTGCTCAATACGGCTACGCATAATTTGAAGGTTTTGTTTTACCGTCAGGTCACGGATTTTAATCTTTTCGTCCGGCTTAAAATCAGCCCTCAATGAACTGTTTTCTAAGTTCGTTACCTGCCAAATCGGATAGTTGGTTTTAATGAACTGTCTGATATCTCCTCTGCCACTGGTATCCGGCATTGTGATGACAACCCCGGTCTCACTGCCCAGGCGGACACTGACCCCTGCAATGCCCTGAGTACGGGTAAACTGTCTGACAGAGTCGACGAAGGCGTCATAATGAAGCTGGTAAACAGGCTCAACCTCTACATCCAGCAAGAACTGCACTCCTCCACGAAGATCAAGCCCGAGTTTAATCGGTGTAAACCCCATGGAAAGTAGCCACTCGGGCGCCGCCGGAGCCAAGGCGAGTGTCAGCTGTGAATCGTCTTCAACCCTATCGCTTAAGAAGGATTTTGCCTTGCTCTGTTGCGATTCTTGCTCCAGTACGATGACCGTTTCACCTTCAGCCTGGGTGATTCTTTTTACTTGGATTCCTTCATCCGTCAATACTCTACAGAGGGCCTGTGGTGTTAGGTTTAAGCCAGCTTTCGCACCAACTTGAATCGCCGCATCCTCCCCATACCAGGTTGGTAACGCACTGAAAAGCATGATGATGAAGGTTATCACCAACACTATATACTTCCACGCTGAGTAGTGATTCATTATTTTGTTATTGCTAGGTTTTCTCATATTTTTCGCTCATTTAATATTTGCTAAGCGCTATAAAAACTCTCTTCTCGCCGTAATACAGACATGGAAAATGACATTCCGAAGTCGAATGCAGAGCTGGCAAAAAAGAGAATAAAATCAAGCCATCAAAGAGTGGCTTATTTGCGTGCGTTAACTAAATGAGGGAGTTTGTGAGAAACGATACAAGAGATTGGACTCTTTCCATCCCGAAACTCTGGATGGCGCAGTCCCTATATGGAGGGGCCAATCTAAATTTGCTGGCAGATCGATACGGTAGCCAATACTAAAGGAGGGGATTGGCGGTGATACAAATTCAAAAGCGAGTAAATAATCTGGCTTACTCTCTCGAGGATCATGCTGAGCGAAACTAATTAAACGTGATGAAATGAGTGGAACAAAGCTTGAATCACCTTGCTCATGCCCGTGAACGTGCTTGTGGGGGTGTTTTGGGTATTCAAGGTGTGAACTATCCGACAGGGATTTAGCCGTGACAACCTTATCTGTAAAGCTCTTATATGTTTGATTGTGAAGATTATTTTGTTCGACCTCTTGGCTCAACCTTATGCCATCAGAAAAATCAGCAGACACAGGAGTGAGAAAAATTCCCCCTATGAATAAGATGATTAATCCAAAACGTAAAAAAGCCAGCACTCTCGCCCCTGAAAAAGGTTTACATAAGCGATGCATGTTATAGCGTGTTGCAATCAGAAACAAATTAATTTTTCATCATCTAATCCAATCGGTATAACAAAACAGAGGCACTGATCGACAGCGAAAAAAAAACCGCTATAAAAGCGGTTTTTAAAATAACACCTTACGAATTAAATGTACTCGACAGCGGTGATCTCGTAATCGGTCAGGCCACCGGGAGTATTGATGCTCACCTCATCATCAAGGTTTTTACCAATCAAGCCACGGGCAATGGGTGAACTTACCGAAATAAGGTTCTCTTTGATATTAGCTTCATCTTCACCAACGATGCGGTAAGTCATTTCAGCATCGGTATCAATGTTTACAATGGTTACCGTAGTACCGAAAATGATGCGGCCGGTGTTTGGCATTTTAGTCACATCGATGATCTGCGCATTAGAGAGTTTCCCCTCAATATCACGTACGCGAGCTTCACATAAACCTTGTTCTTCACGTGCGGCGTGATATTCGGCATTTTCCTTCAGATCGCCAAGCTCTCTCGCTTCACCGATTGCCTGAGCGATCACAGGACGCTTCTCAAACTTTAAATGATCTAACTCTTTACGCAGCTGATCTGCACCAACAATTGTCATTGGAACCTTGTTCATAATCCTCTTTCGTCTCCTTTAAAACAAAAGCAGCCCTGCAGACTCATGGTTCTCCAGGTCAAAAACTTGTAATAAGGCCATTCTATACGCTGAACGCCTTCTATGCCATCGGCTATCTATATATGTGAACCTATCAGCGTACCTAACCTTTTAAACAGATTCCACTATTCTCGATGTAATCAAGTTAAAACTAGTTCAAAAAAATAGTTAAATCACAAGTTCATCATTCTTTCTTAAATCCGAATCAACAATTCAAAACTTTGGGGAACCGGACAAGCAACAGGAACAAAAAAGGCCGCAAACGCGGCCTTTTATCATTAAGCAGTTAATATCACTTAATCTTACTATGCAACTCCTGCACAGAGCTTACATTGCTACGATCATCCGCCGCATGCGCCATACAGGTCGCAAATGCAGCATTTAGCGTGGTTGTGTAATTTACCTTGTATCTCAGAGCACCACGACGCAACTGACGTGAGTCCTCAATCGCCTGACGACCTTCAGTTGTGTTAACTATGTAGGTGTACTCATCGTTCTTGATACGGTCAAGAATATGAGGACGACCTTCATGTACCTTGTTAACCAAACGAGGATTGATACCCGCTTCACCAAGTACAACCGCTGTACCGTGCGTTGCGTCGATCTCATACCCAAGGCCAATTAACTTAGCCGCTAAATCTACAACTCGTGCCTTGTCGCTGTTACGAACAGAGAGTAGCGCACGGCCTGACTTAGGCACTTCACTGGTGGCACCGAGTTGAGCTTTGGCATAGGCTTCAGCAAATGTCTCACCAACTCCCATCACTTCACCGGTTGAACGCATCTCAGGGCCAAGTAAAGGATCCACACCCGGGAACTTGTTGAAAGGTAATACCACCTCTTTAACAGAGTAATAAGGCGGGATAACCTCTTGGGTAAAGTTCTGTGACTTAAGGCTTTGACCCGCCATCACACGTGCAGCAATCTTAGCTAAAGGCACACCAGTGGCTTTAGAGACGAATGGTACTGTTCGCGCTGCGCGTGGGTTGACTTCAATCATATAGATCTCGTCATCCTTCACGGCAAATTGGACATTCATCAAGCCGATAACGCCAAGTTCCATCGCCAGCTTACCCACCTGCTCGCGCATACGATTTTGAATATCGTCGCTTAAGCTATAAGGCGGTAGTGAACAACCTGAGTCACCCGAGTGAACACCCGCTTGCTCGATATGCTCCATAATAGAACCGACAACAACAGTTTCACCGTCACAGACGGCATCGATATCGATCTCAATGGCATTATCAAGGAAGCGGTCCAGTAGGACAGGCGATGCATTAGATACGCTGACCGCTTCGTTGAAGTAACGACGCAAGTCCTGCTCATCATAAACAATCTCCATCGCGCGACCACCGAGTACATATGATGGGCGAACAACCAATGGGTAACCGATACGCTCAGCAGAAATAACCGCGCCTTCAACGGTTGTAACCGTATCATTTTCAGGTTGCTTCATCTCGAGACGTTGAATTGCCTGCTGGAAACGCTCACGATCTTCAGCGCGGTCAATGGCATCAGGGCTGGTACCGATAATCGGCACACCCGCAGCTTCCAAAGAGCGAGCCAGCTTAAGCGGAGTCTGACCACCGTACTGAACGATAACGCCTTTCGGCTTTTCAATACGAACAATCTCCAGTACATCTTCAAGGGTAACTGGCTCGAAATAGAGTCTGTCTGACGTGTCGTAATCTGTCGATACGGTTTCAGGGTTACAGTTAACCATAATGGTTTCATAACCATCTTCACGCAAGGCTAACGCCGCGTGCACACAACAGTAATCAAACTCAATACCTTGACCGATTCTGTTTGGCCCACCGCCTAAAATCATGATCTTGTCGCGATTTGATGGTGCAGCTTCACACTCCTCTTCATAGGTAGAGTACATGTAAGCCGTATCGGTTGAGAACTCTGCAGCACAAGTATCGACACGCTTATAAACCGGGAAGATCTCATGTCTTTGACGCAGTTTACGCATCTCCGACTCACTAATACCGAGTAAAAGTGAAAGACGAATATCGGAGAAACCTTTACGCTTTAACTTACGCAGGAATGCTTCATTCAAACCTGACATACCTGAGTCTTTAACTTCTGACTCAAGGTTTATCAGCTCTTCAAGCTGAACAAGGAACCATGGATCGATATTGGTCAGGCCAAAAATATCATCGACAGAGAGTCCTGCGCGTAGCGCATCGGCAATATACCAGATACGGTCGGCACCCGGCTCTTGAAGCTCATGACGAATACGCGCCAGTGCTTCACCCTCTTCGATATCGACAATTGGGTCTAAGCCATTCATACCGACTTCTAAACCACGAAGGGCTTTTTGAAGTGATTCCTGGAAAGTGCGGCCAATAGCCATCACTTCACCTACTGACTTCATCTGAGTAGTCAGACGGTCATTAGAACCGGCAAACTTCTCGAAATTAAAGCGAGGCAACTTAGTAACAACATAATCGATAGCGGGCTCGAATGATGCCGGAGTATTACCACCGGTGATATCATTCTTCAACTCGTCTAAGGTGAAACCTACTGCAAGTTTTGCCGCAATTTTTGCAATCGGGAAACCCGTTGCTTTTGAAGCTAACGCAGATGAACGAGATACACGCGGGTTCATCTCGATGATAACCATTCGGCCATCTTTCGGATTGATACCAAACTGTACGTTCGATCCACCAGTCTCAACACCAATCTCACGCAAGACGGCAAGCGATGCATTACGCATCAGCTGGTACTCTTTATCTGTCAGGGTTTGCGCAGGTGCGACCGTAATCGAGTCACCGGTATGAACCCCCATAGGGTCGAAGTTTTCGATAGCACAGACGATGATGCAATTGTCATTGCGATCACGTACCACTTCCATCTCATACTCTTTCCAACCGATCAAAGATTCATCGATAAGCAGTTCACTTGTCGGTGAAAGTTCAAGACCCTGAGAACAGATCTCCTCGAACTCCTCCTTGTTATAGGCGATACCACCACCACTACCACCCATAGTAAACGACGGACGGATAATACAAGGGAATCCAAGCTCTGCAACGACAGCATTAGCTTCATCCATAGAGTGAGCAATACCAGCACGAGGACATTCAAGACCTATCGATTTCATCGCAACATCGAAACGGCTTCTATCTTCAGCCTTATCGATAGCATCGGCAGTCGCGCCAATCATCTCGACATTAAACTCTTCGAGGACGCCTTTGCTCTCTAGTTCAAGCGCACAGTTAAGTGCAGTCTGACCACCCATGGTAGGCAAAATCGCATCGGGGCGCTCTTTGGCAATAATGTTACGAACAACTTCCCAGTGAATTGGCTCGATATAAGTCGCATCGGCCATCTCTGGATCAGTCATAATTGTCGCAGGGTTGGAGTTAACGAGAATGACCCGGTAACCTTCTTCACGCAGCGCTTTACAAGCCTGGGCTCCTGAGTAATCAAACTCACACGCTTGACCGATCACAATCGGACCTGCGCCCAGGATAAGAATACTTTTTATATCTGTACGTTTTGGCATCTCTTAAACCTTCTCCCGGACTATTTGGCGTGTTGACGATATAACTCGATCAGCTCAATAAAATGATTGAACAAAGGAGCTGCATCGTGGGGACCCGGACTCGCTTCAGGGTGTCCCTGGAAGCTGAATGCAGGCTTATCCGTCAAATGTATACCTTGCAGCGAACCATCAAACAGCGACTTATGTGTCACCTTAATATTTTCAGGTAAACTATCTTCATCAGCCGCAAAACCGTGGTTTTGGCTGGTGATCATGACATTACCTTGTTCGATGTTACTGACTGGATGGTTAGCTCCATGGTGGCCAAACTTCATCTTAGAAGTTTTAGCTCCTGAGGCTAATGCCAATAACTGATGACCCAAACAGATACCAAAGACAGGAATATCTGTCGTCAGGATCTCTTGAATTGCAGCAATCGCATAGTCACATGGCTCAGGATCTCCCGGGCCATTTGATAGGAAGATCCCATCAGGATTCATGGCTAACACTTCAGATGCTGGAGTCTTAGCAGGTACAACCGTCACATCACAACCACGGTCAACAAGCATACGTAAAATGTTACGTTTCACACCGTAGTCATAAGCAACGACTTTGTATTTTAGTTCAGACTCAGGCGTATCATCCGGCAGACCACCGACTAAACGCCAGCTTCCATTTCGCCATTGGTAACTTTTTTCAGTCGTCACCTCTTTGGCTAAATCCATGCCTTTTAAGCCAGGAAATGCTTTTGCTTCGGCCAGAGCCTTAGCGACATCCTGTTCACCGACCAGAATACATCCAGCCTGTGCTCCTTTTTCCCGCAAAATACGAGTCAACTTACGCGTATCGATATCTGCAATACCAACAATATTGTTGGCTTTAAGATAATCGCTTAAGCTTTGCTTATTACGAAAGTTGCTAGCAATTAAAGGAAGATCTCTAATAATCAGACCACGAGCATGTACTGAGTCAGATTCTTTATCTTCATCATTGGTTCCCGTGTTACCAATATGAGGATAGGTTAGAGTTACAATTTGGCGAGAATAAGACGGATCAGTCAGTATCTCCTGGTATCCGGTCATTGAAGTGTTAAAAACCACTTCACCAACAGCATGTCCATCGGCACCAATTGCTGTGCCAGAGAATACAGTTCCATCTTCGAGTACGAGTAAGGCAGACTTTGTCAACGCGACCTCCATAAAGAGCCAAGCCACTGAAATATAATGGTTTTGTTTATAGTTAAAATACCAACTTCCGCATAAATACGAAATTTTGACAAATTCGGACAAGCATATAGGCTTTTAACCGCTTCGTCTATTTTTTTCTGTTTTTTCTTCTTTGAAAAATTTTCACCTACGCTATGAGCGCCAGAAACAGCGACAATGAGCAGCTGATGTAAGGGACTAACGCGTCTGTGCATAACCCTTTCCTACACCGTCCTGGTGTTCAGGGATAAATACGTCCATGTATAAATCCCTTCCTTCGCAGTCCATGCGATCAGGGATAAATACGTCCATGTATAAAAAAACCGCCATATAGACGGTTTTTCATTAACTCTAATTGAGTCCTAATACCTGCTGCATATCATAAAGACCAGGATCTTCCTCTGCTAACCAGGATGCGGCACGCATGGCACCATTGGCAAAGGTCATTCGACTCGAGGCCTTATGGGTGATCTCTAATCGCTCACCGATATCGGCAAACATAGCCGTATGTTCACCAACTAAGTCGCCTGCACGTATAGTCGAGAAACCTATCGTTTCACGATCGCGTTCACCTGTGATCCCTTCACGGCCATATACGGCACACTTTTCAAGATCACGACCTAAGGTTTCTGCGATAACTTCACCCATCTTAAGCGCCGTTCCCGATGGTGCATCTTTCTTATATCTGTGGTGACCTTCGATAATCTCGATATCGGTATAGTCACCCATCACCTTTGCCGCAACCTCAAGTAACTTCCACATAAGGTTAACACCGACAGCCATATTAGGAGCCATCACAATGGGTGTTGATTCAGCATAAGCCGAAATCTGCTCTTTTTGAGCATGATTGAAACCGGTGGTGCCAATGACGATAGCTTTACCATTCTTTGCACACCAATCGGTATGAACCAGGCTCGCTTCAGGAGAGGTAAAGTCAATCAGGACATCGAAGTCATCAGCAACCTTATCGAGTGAATCCGTAATAGCTACATTCATTGCACCCACACCGGCAAGTTCACCAGCATCGACACCAATTAATGTCGAGCCAGCCCTTTCTATGGCTGCTCCCAACAAAATACATGGTTGTAGTCTGGCGGCTTCGATAAGAGTTCGTCCCATGCGGCCACTACCGCCCGTAATAGCCACTCTTACTCGTTCACTCATCATCAGTTTCCTTATGTAAGTCAATCTTGATCAACACTGTTACTAAGATCGAATAGCTACAGTGCTGATATTTAATTCAAAAAAAAGCCTAAGCATTGGCTTAGGCTTTTAATATTACAGAATGTCGAGCAATTCAACTTCGAATACGAGAGCCGAATATGGCGGGATAGATGCGCCAGCACCACGCTCGCCGTAAGCTAAGTGATGAGGAACATATAGCTTCCACTTAGCACCTACAGGCATAAGCTGTAACGCTTCGGTCCAACCAGCGATAACACCTGATACAGGGAACTCGGCAGGCTGATCACGTATAACAGAGCTATCGAATACATCGCCACTGATGAAAGTACCATGGTAGTGAGTACGAACTGTTGAATCAAGACCAGGCTTATCACCAGCGCCTTCATTGATAACTTCATACTGTAGGCCAGACTCTAGAGTCTGAACACCGTCACGCTTGGCATTTTCTGCAAGGAAAGTTTCACCTTCAGCTGACGCTGCTTCTGCAGCCGCTTCTTGTACTTTCTGAATACGCTGACTGATCTCAGTAAAAGCAACTTGAAGATCCTGCATAGCAACTTGGCTTTCTATGCCATCGAATGCATCCGATAGACCTAGCTGTACAGCAGAGATACTGATACCTTCAAATGAGTTAGCAGCTAATTGCTCGCCTAGTTGACGGCCTACACCGTAACTTGCTTGCTCTTCAATAGTAGTGAACTTGTCAGACATAATAATTCTACTCTCAATGATTCAATTAATTTCGCGCGACACTTTACCATATTCCCTGCGAAGATTCTTTATAACTAATAGATTATTTCGTAAATTGACAGCTGTTTTTATCCGCAGGTTTACTGGCCCGATATAAAGGCATCACTTGCGGTTGCATCTTAGTTAAATCATCGATTCTATGTCCATGTGAAGGGTGCGTAGACAACAACTCAGGCCCCTGCTCTCCGCCTTGTTTCGCCATATTTAACCATAATGCAATACTTTGACCAGGATCGAAGCCAGCGCGTGCCATTAATTCCACCCCCATGATATCCGCTTCACTCTCCTGCTCTCTTCCATAAGGCAAAATAAATCCAACTTGCGCCCCTAAGCCTAAAGCTGCCATATACAACTCTTTGTTGCTGATCCCACCAGCCCCAAGGGCCGCATCGGCAATTTGCATTCCTATCCCGGAAAGCTGTGCACGGGAAACCTGTTCATTACTGTGCTTAGCCAGCACATGTGCCACTTCATGACCAATCACAGTCGCTAATTGATGTTCATTCTCTGCAACATTCAATAAGCCGGTATAAACGCCGATGTGTCCTCCGGGCAGAGCAAATGCATTAACCTGCTCAGACTCAAACACGACAACATCCCAAGGTGTTGCGGAATTTGGCAGTACAGCGGTAACTCGGTTAGCTACACAGGCTACATAGCGATTTACCGCTGCATCCTGACTTATTTTTTCCTGTTTCTTTATTTGATCAAATGAGCTGCTGCCCATCTGGTCGATCTCTTGTGATGAGAAGAGTAATACCTGACTTCGTCCCGTAGGCGATTGATGTGTAGCACAGCCACTCAAAAACAGAAAAGTAGTGAATAGGATAACTAAGGTTTTCATGAAAAATAATCCTTTATATGAGATAAGAGTTTGTAGCTAAAGACCAGGCAGAGAAAGTAACGAGTTACGAGCTTAAGATATAAATTAGACGATAAATGCAAGAAAAAAGATAGCGTTTCAGCTAAACATTCGCGGCTCAAGCCGCTCCTACATAGAGAATGCCCGAGTTCCTAGCTCCTAGCTCCTAGCTCCGCATTAAATACAAATCCCCTCTTACGCCATCCATGGCGTTCGGGGATAAGCACATCTGACTAAAACCATACACAAATCCCTTCCATCGCTCTGACCGCAAAGGACTGTGGAAATGTGCAACAGATGTAGGGAACATCTGGCACCCTGCGATCAGGGATAAGTATATCTGAAAGATCCATACACAAATCCCTTCCATCGCTGTCCCTGCGATCAGGGATAAGTACATCTGAAAGATCCATACACAAATCCCTTCCATCGCTGTCCCTGCGATCAGGGATAAGTACATCCATGTACAAAAAAGCCCCGCGTTAGCGAGGCCTCTTTTAATAGCAAAGTGAGTTTTAGCTATTCAAGTCCTGAAAGAACTTCTTCACGCCGTCGAAGAAACCTTCAGCCTTAGGGCTGTGTTTCTTAGACGATGAACCGCTTAGGGTCTCATCGAACTCGCGAAGTAACTCTTTTTGACGCTCGTTAAGCTTAACAGGCGTCTCCATCACAACCTTACACAGCAAGTCACCAACCGCATGGCTACGCACAGACTTAACGCCCTTACCACGCATACGGAACATACGACCCGTTTGTGTCTCGGCAGGGATCTTAAGGTTAACCTTACCATCTAAGGTAGGCACTTCAATCTCACCACCAAGGGCAGCTTTACCGAACGAAATAGGCACTTCGCAATAAAGGTTATTACCATCACGTACGAAGATAGCATGCTCGCGCACACTGACCTGTACATAAAGGTCGCCAGCAGGTGCACCGAACTCGCCCGCTTCACCTTCACCAGAAAGACGAATACGATCGCCATTGTCGACACCGGCCGGGATCTTAACCGATAAGGTTTTACTCTTCTCGACTCGACCTTCACCATGACACTTGTTACACGGATCTTTAATGATCTTACCGCGACCATGACAGGTAGGACAGGCTTGCTGAACAGCAAAGAAGCCCTGACGCATCTGAACCTGGCCTTGACCATGACAAGTTCCACATGTCGTTGGCGATGTGCCTTTCTTAGCACCACTACCATCACATGTATCACAAGCAGCCAATGTTGGAATACGCAGCTCTTTAGTTAAGCCTTTTACCGCCTCTTCGAGAGACAGCTCAAGGTTATAACGCAAGTCGCTACCACGGGCAGCTTGACGCTGACCACCGCCACGGCGTCCACCACCGAAGATATCACCGAAGACATCGCCAAAGACATCACCGAAATCGGCATTGCCACCAAAGCCACCGCCACCGCGGTTAGGATCGACACCAGCATGACCAAACTGATCATAGGCCGCTTTCTTATCCGCGTCCGTCAGGATCTCGTAGGCTTCTTTCACCTCTTTAAAACTGGCTTCCGCCTGCTTATCTCCCGGGTTACGATCAGGGTGAAATTTCATGGCTAAACGTTTGTAAGCCTTTTTAATTTCACGTTCGCTGGCGTCACGGCTGACGCTTAATACTTCGTAATAATCTCGCTTTGACATAATCTCACGCTTTCTGTGTTGAAGTTGTAGCTGAAGTACCAGCTAAAGTTGCAACTAAACTTGAAACAACGGGCGTTAGAGTAAAACTCATAACGCCCGCATAAAATAATTTAGGGGTTAGCCTATATTATTTCTTGTCATCTTTCACTTCTTCAAACTCAGCATCAACAACATCTTCATCTGGCTTAGCCGCTTGTGCTTCACCTTCTGGAGCCTGTTGTCCCTGCTCAGCTTGTGCTTTAGCTTGGGCAATTTCCATCAACTTCGAAGACGCTTCCATCAGCTCTTGAGTTGATTTTTCGATAGCTTCTTTGTCACTACCTTTAACAGCAGTTTCTACCGCAGCCATCGCAGCTTCAATCTTCTCTTTTTCATCAGCTGGTAATGCTTCACCGGCTTCTTCAATCTGCTTCTTAGTCGCGTGAACCATGCCGTCGGCTTGGTTACGAGCCGTTACTAACTCTTCGAACTTAGCATCTTCGTCAGCGTGTGCTTCAGCGTCACGAACCATAGCTTCTACTTCTTCGTCACTCAGACCAGAAGAGGCTTTAATGGTGATGTTCTGTGCTTTACCGGTTTTCTTGTCTGTAGCCGATACATGCAAGATACCATCGGCATCGATGTCGAAAGCAACTTCAATCTGTGGCATGCCACGTGGAGCAGCTTCGATACCTTCCAGGTTAAATTGACCCAGAGACTTGTTACCGCTTGATTGCTTACGCTCACCTTGAAGTACGTGAATCGTTACCGCACTCTGGTTATCGTCAGCAGTCGAGAATGTCTGGCTAGCTTTAGTCGGGATAGTGGTGTTCTTCTCGATAAGCTTAGTCATTACGCTACCCATAGTCTCAATACCAAGAGATAGTGGAGTAACGTCCAGTAGCAGTACGTCTTTAACATCGCCAGAAAGTACACCGGCTTGAACCGCAGCACCGATTGCAACCGCTTCATCAGGGTTAACGTCTTGACGTAGCTCTTTACCGAAGAACTCAGAAACCTCGGTGCGAACCTTAGGCATACGAGTCTGACCACCAACAAGAATCACTTCGTTGACATCAGAAACGCTAAGGTCTGCATCGGCTAGAGCAACTTTTAGTGGCTCAAGAGTACGAGTAATCAGGTCTTCAACTAAAGACTCTAATTTAGCACGAGTGATCTTAACCACTAAGTGCTTAGGACCTGTTGCATCGGCAGTGATGTAAGGCAGGTTAACTTCAGTCTGTGATGCGCTTGAAAGCTCAATTTTTGCTTTCTCTGCAGCTTCTTTCAGACGCTGCATCGCTAGCGGATCGTTACGCAGGTCAAGAGATTGCTCTTTCTTGAACTCATCAGCCAGGTAGTTGATTAGACGGTTATCAAAATCTTCACCACCTAAGTGAGTGTCACCGTTAGTCGCTAGAACTTCAAAAGTCTGCTCGCCGTCAACGCTGTCGATTTCGATGATAGAGATATCGAAAGTACCACCACCTAAGTCGTATACAGCAACGATGTTGTCACCTTGCTTCTTGTCGATACCGTAAGCAAGTGCAGCCGCTGTCGGCTCGTTGATAATACGCTTAACTTCAAGACCGGCGATGCGACCAGCATCTTTAGTTGCTTGACGCTGTGAATCGTTGAAGTATGCAGGAACAGTAATAACGGCTTCAGTTACTTCTTCGCCTAAGAAATCTTCGGCAGTTTTCTTCATCTTCTTCAGAGTTTCAGCAGAAACCTGTGGCGGAGCCATCTTCTTACCATGAGCTTCAACCCATGCATCGCCATTGTCGGCACCGATGATCTTGAACGGCATGATGTCTACATCACGCTGAACTTCGTCATCTTTAAAACGACGACCAATAAGACGCTTAATTGCGAAGAAGGTATTTGTTGGGTTTGTAACAGCCTGACGCTTTGCAGGTTGACCTACTAAGATCTCTTCACCAGTGTAGGCAATGATGGAAGGGGTAGTACGATCGCCTTCGGCATTCTCCAATACGCGCGGTGTGTCGCCATCTAATACGGCTACGCAAGAGTTAGTTGTGCCTAAATCGATACCAATAATTTTACCCATGTGGTGCTCCTGAAATCTTTTCTATATAAAAGCTAAATTTGTTATCTGATTGGAGATATGGGGACGGGCCAAACCATTTTCAAGCCTTAATTTTAGCTTAAAGTGAGTGTCCTGCGTTTCCCGATATCTTTCCTTAACACCCTATATTGGGTCGTTGATATCGAATACAAGGGGGAATTAGTAAAAATAGTGACATAGATAAATTATTTGATCGCTAACTCACAATTGGCAAAGGGGATACCGTATAATGGATACAATAATGAAGAGTGACGATTTTGCTAGCTTAAAACTAGTCATAAAGTCGTCACCGAGTTGTCTCTATATGTTCGCTTTTGTAAGAGTAAAAAATGAAACAATCCAATCAGGCTTACCTCTACGGCATCGGCGCTATCTGCCTTTGGTCCACTGTCGCCACCGCCTTTAAGCTGGCATTAGCCCACTTAACACCACTGCAGTTGGTGTTTATCGCCGTGTTAACCTCAATATTTGCCTTAGGTATTATTCTTACGGCCCAACGTAAACTAAGTCTGATAAAGACACAGTTTTCTCAACGCCCTCTGTTTTATCTGCAGACTGGATTACTCAACCCGTTTCTTTACTATCTTGTACTGTTTAAAGCCTATGATCTTCTTCCTGCTCAACAAGCACTCTCGCTCAATTACACCTGGGCCATCTTATTGCCACTGCTTTCGGTGCCTTTATTAGCTCAGAAGCTGAGAAAAAGTGATATGACTGCTGCAGTCATAGCGTATTTAGGTGTATTCGTCATTGCCACCAATGGTGAGCTGACAGGGTTTTCATTTGAGAGTGGTACCGGAGTCATGCTGGCACTGACCAGTACCTTACTCTGGTCGCTCTATTGGATAATCAACACTAAGGACAAGGGCGACCCCGTGGTCAGTCTACTTCTCAGCTTCCTCGTGGGCTTCCCGTTCATCTTGTGCGCCTTGTTATTCACTCAAGAGCTGCCAAGTTGGAACGCTCAGGCCTTTGCCGCCGGCATCTATGTGGGTCTGTTCGAAATGGGCGTCACCTTCGTGCTCTGGTTAGTGGCTCTGAAAAAGGCCGATCGCACCGCCAGCATCAGCACTATGGTGTTTATGTCTCCTGTCATGTCTATCGGCTTTATCGCCTGGATATTACAAGAGGAGATAGCAAAGTCGACCTATATAGGACTCACCCTAATCTTAACGGCGCTTGCCCTGCAGCAATTACTGCCCCACCTGAATAAGCTGCGCAGTAAAGTCCGCACCTCAGGTGAATCCATATAAGCAAGCACCGAGCTTTCCACAGTAAAAAGCCCACATTGTGTGGGCTTTTTACTTTGTCTGATTTAGTTCTGGTTAATAGCTATAGCTGATGATGTACCTCTATCTGACCGACACCGACATTAACATTCAATTCGCCAAACCCCGTTTGCTCTTCTTTGTGATAAGCCTGCCTTACAAAGTGTCTGCTAACTTCAACAGCTTGTCCCTGCAGATCAACTGAAACCTCTCCAACGCCTGATTCTAATGATACTGAGTGATATAAGATTTCATGTCTAACTTCTGCATGACCTACACCTAAATCGATATCGATGTCGTTTTCCATGTTAGACACCTCAATGCTACCTACGCCGACATTCAGGTTCACTGCCGCCTGGCGAGGAAGATAGATTTTCCATTCCTGTTTAATATCATCCTGCTCGTTCAGTTTGAGGGTGATCCTTTTACCGCCCTGATCGACATCCAATTCGACACCACTGATATCGGCACTCCCCCAGAATGTAAACCAGCTGCTCTCTGTCGGGCTCACCACCACTTCGACTCTAATCTCCTGCTCATCGGTCGCAAATACCTCAGCCGAGCCGACATCGATATCGAGTACCACTTCCTGACCGTTATAGCTATATAGTTGGCTTAATGTTCTATCGGTATCGGCCTGAACTGCGGTGATAGCTAATGTAGAAAAAGCCGCTGAGATCACCAATAAACTACTCACGGTCGCTGTAAGACATTTTTTTATTAACTTGTTCATTAGTGCCATCCTGTCATTGAATTCCCTTGGAATATACACAGATAAAGCAAAAGCCAAGCCAAACTTGCTTTTCACTTGTATTTCAATGAATTAATTAAATTGAATGGGTTAGATTTATGGAAGTTATCAGACTTGATAGCGAGTTGCGCCAAGGCTTGGTAAATTTCACCACAAGTGGATCAACTCGCCGGATAACAAGTTTTAAATCACACTAGCTTCTAGCTTCAAATATAAAAATGCCGCACTCTGGTTAGTGCGGCATTTATCAAACATCAATCATGGATCCGTGCTCAATGTACCTCAGCTTAGGCTATTTCCCGCCAGGCTCGGCATATTTGTTCATCCAGCCTTCCACCTGGTTATACCAATAAATAGAGTTATTCGGCTTCATGATCCAATGGTTTTCATCGGGGAAGTAGATCATGCGAGATTCAATACCGCGGGTTTGCAGGGTGCGGAATAACTCGAAGCCCTGACCCACTGGGACACGGTAATCTAACTGTCCATGCACCACTAAGGTTGGCGTATTGAAGTTCTTAGCACCATAGTGAGGTGAGATAGCTTTATAAATTTCAGGCTTTTCCCAGTAGCTGCCAAATCGAGTGCTATGCACCGAGAAATCCGCCGCCATCTGCGAGTACATGTTATATACCGCGGCATGAATAAACAGGGCATTAAACGGATGCTCCTGACCTAAGATTATTGAGGTTAGGTACCCCCCATAACTTGCGCCACCAGCCACTAAACGATCGTTATCAATCCATTCTTTTTGTTTAAACCAATCGGTGGCTTTAAACACATCTTCCAGTGACTTGTTTTTCCAATCGGGATTAATACTGTCGGTATAGTCTTGACCGAAGCTGTTTGAGCCGTGGAAATTAGGCCACGCAGTCACATAACCCCAGGAGGCAAATGTCTGAGCATTCCAGCGGTAATGGAAACCGTCAGATATCGCGCCGTGGGGACCACCGTGGATCAGCATCATTAAAGGGTACTTTTTGTTGCTATCGAACCCAGGTGGGTAATGCACCCACATCTGTACATCTTCATCGTTATAACCTTTATAGGTTACCGACTCATAGGTTCCCATATCGACATCGGCAAGAATATCGTCATTGAAACTATCTAAACGAGTTGTTTTACCGTTAGCTGGATTAATTTTGACTACGCGAGCCGGATATAAAAAGCTATCGTTTGCCGCCACTAAGGTGCCATCTTGTGCAATAGAAGGCTTACCGAAGTTGGTTTGTTTGGTGATTGGCTTGATTTTGCTACTTCTGGCATCGATATGATAAATGCGGCGGGTTGCAGCATCATCTATAGCAGCGTAGAAGCCTTTGCTATCTGGAGTCCAATTGAACCGAGTAACAGAGCGATCCCAGTCCGTGGTAATTTCACGCTCAGTGCGTTTGTTCACATCAAGTAACACCAAATTCGCAGTATCGGCATAAAAACCATGAATAAGTTGACGAGTGAAGGCTAACGTCTTGCCATCGGGACTAAAGGTAGGATTAGTATCCGGAGCTTCATTTTTTGGGGTTAAGTTTTCTACTTTATCGCTACCAATCTTAGCCATAAAGATATCGACTTTCGGATCGACCTGGTTTGCCCAACCATTGCTGTTAAAGGCAATCAGACGCTCATCGACTGAAATATCATAGTTAGCGGCACTTTGAGATGAACGAGGTAACTGTCTATTGAGCGGTTGTGTGATCGCTTCAACCTCCCCCCCCTTCGCCGGAATACGGAAAACGTGCGCTTGGCGGTCCTCCTCAATCCAGTGATCAAAACTAGAGTAAGGCAGCGCGTTCCATTGACGCGCAGAAACCTTATCGTCTTCATTGGCTTTTAATTGCTCGGCCATTTCGTCCCAGCTCTTGCCGGGGAAAACACGGCTAATAAAGTAGATATGTTCACCCACCCACTTCACGCCTTTAACACCGCCCGGCACATTGGTGAGTCGCTGCGCTTCACCGGGCTTATCCATCGGCAACAGGTACACTTGCCCGGCGTCATCTTTATCACGCTTGCTCACGAAAGCGAGTGTCTTACCATCGGGCGAGAAAGTCGGCTCACTGACTTTCAGACCTTCGGCAGTTATCGGCCGCTGATCAGAACCATCTTTAGCAAACAACCAAAGTTGAGTCGCCCCCTTGTCCTCAGGAACATCATATTGAGTTACGGGTGCAATAATATACTCGCCCTGTGGTGAAACAATTGGGCTACCGATACGCTTTAATTGCCACAGCAGATCGACAGATAGCGTTGTAGCTTGCTCTGGTTTCACTTGCTCTGGTTTAGTTTGCTCTGCAAACGCCGATGCAAAAGGCATCAAGATGCAAAGCAGTAGAATTCCGACTTTCTTCAAGAGTCTTCTCCTTGATTGGATTGTTATTTTTGTTATTGCCAACACAAGAAGGCAACGCAGCGAGTGATGACATCAATCTAATGGTAATCGAATAGTCATCGAATTAACATTACTGAGCAAGACAGCTATCCCCTTTATCACATCAACACAGAGCTATTGTCATACTTAACAATTAAATAGAACTTAATTTGTAAAGCCGGCACCTAGATAGCTCAACAAGAACAAAGGAGATAATTAACAAGAATAAGGCTATGTTCTCCTGAATCGACACCAATAATTTAGGATAATACCAGTTAGCTGATTCGTAATCTCACACTAAAAACTGAGTCGTCCCTATTCTCATCATCGACAAATTTAAGGTTTTACCAAGCGTTCATTAAAACTCTTATAAAAGCTTAGTTATTCTTAGGCAGGTAATATCTCCTCCATAGATTTAACCTTTACGATTAAACAGTTCCTATGAGGCTTATTATGAAACTTACAAACCTAACTTCTATGAAGAATATCTTTCCTGTATTGGCTATCGCGTTCGCATCTATTACGGTCGCAGTTCCAGCTCAGGCAACCCCCTTACCCGTTGTTGTTGCCACTTTTAAGTCGGTAAACACCTCGATGCAGTTCCATACAACACCTAAAGCCTCCTTCAAAGCGTCAAATGGCCTTGAAATAGCCATACATATGCCACGTAGTTCGGATGACAACCGTGTCCTGATAATGGATAAAGATTGGTCAATTATCCCAAACCATCACACAGATGCGAACCATATGGGGATAATCGAGGCCGCATATGAATATGCCCGCAGCCAAGGATTGAATGTTGAGCTGAAAAAGGCTGACCAATTCTATTACGACGGTAGCCATGGATTTGCCTACGAGGTCTTGGTTAAAGAGGCCTGAAAAAGAAAAGGAAGCTAATGAGCTTCCTTTTTTTGGCTTAAAAGGTCAATTAACCCCTTGCGGTATATTCCCCAACACCGATCCACTTATAGGTGGTCAGCGCCTCGAGTCCCATGGGGCCTCGGGCATGCAACTTTTGGGTGCTCACCGCAACTTCGGCGCCAAGGCCGAATTGACCGCCATCGGTGAAACGAGTACTGGCATTGACGTAGACGGCCGCCGAGTCCACTTCATTCACGAAGTGAGCCGATGCATGAATGTTGTCGGTTAAGATCCCTTCCGAGTGGCCACTCGAATAGGTCCTGATATGCTCGATCGCCGTATCGATATCGCTGACAACCTTAACGCCTAAGGTGAGTGATAACCACTCTTGCCCATAAGTCTCTTCGGTCGCTATCGAGATGGCTACGCCCTGTTTATCGGCGATAATTTTGGCTCGCGAGCAACCATAGAAACTAACACCTGATGCAGCAAGATGAGTATAGAGTTGCGGCAATAACTCATCCGCAATTGACTCGTGAACTAACACAGTATCGAGGGCATTACAGACCGTTGGACGCTGAACCTTGGCATTGGCAATAACGTCAATCGACTTAGCAATATCCGCATCTTTATCCGCGTAGAGATGGCAAATTCCTATGCCGCCTAAAATGACCGGAATCGTCGCCTGCTCGGCGCACAGACGCTGCAGGTTTTGACCACCCCGGGGCACTATCATATCGACAAACTGATCGAGTTTAAGCAGGCCGCTGACTAAGACTCTGTCAGGGCTTTGAATGAGCTGTACGCTATCTGCCGGCAAGCCTTGCTCAACCACGGCTGTACGAATCGCTTCACTAAGGGCAAGATTAGACTGCAGTGTCTCTTTACCTCCTCGCAGGATCACGGCGTTGCCGGTTTTCAGTGCCAGCACGGCAATATCTACGGTCACATTAGGGCGCGCCTCATAGATGACACCAATCACTCCAAGGGGCACACGACGTCGTGATAACCGCAGGCCATTGTCTAATAACTGACTTTCCAGCTCTGTGCCTACCGGATCGGTTAAATTAATCACATTATCGATATCAGCAATCACGCCTTGCAGGCGTGACTCATCGAGCAATAGACGATCGATCATGGCATCATTGAGACCATTCTCCCGCGCAGCCGCAACATCTTTTTCGTTTGCAGCCAGAATGGTGGCGCTATTGTTTGTCAGGCTATTGGCGATAGCACTCAATAACGCCTGTTTCTGTTGGCCGGTTAATCCCGCTAACGCATAGCTTGCCTGCTTCGCCTGTTGTCCCAGTGTTTGCAGATAAACTGCATTATTCTCAATCACGTCACATCACCTTCATTTTCAGCGGACCTGATTTCCAGGGCCTGTAAACCTTAATTCTAAAGCACAACCATATCATTACGGTGAACCACGGCATCACCATAATCGTAACCAAGCAGAGACTCGATATCATCCGAGTGGTTACCAGCTATCAGGTGCAGATCTTTGGCACTATAACGGCTCATGCCACGCGCAAACTCCCTGCCATCACTATCGACAAGTTGCAGCGTTGCACCTCGCTCAAACTTGCCTTCGACTCTGACAATGCCCTTAGAGAGCAAACTCCTCCCCTTTTGAGTCACGGCATTTTGGGCGCCCTGATCCAGTATTAACTTACCTCTGGTTGCCTGGCCAGCTAAGATCCACTGTTTACGGCTCTCCAATGGATTTTCCAGCGCCGTAAAGTGAGTTCCTACAGACTCCTTGCAAACGGCATCTTGTATGACTCTGGGATGATGTCCCGATGCAATAATCACTTCGACACCGGCACGTCTCGCAATATCAGCCGCTTCTAGCTTAGTAGCCATGCCTCCGGTTCCTAAACCTGAGACGGCACCACCGGCGAGAAGCCGAAGACTGTCATCAATATTGACCACTTGCTTAATGAGTTTCGCATCGGGATTCGAACGGGGATCGGCATCGAATAGCCCCCTTTGGTCGGTTAACAGGATCAGAAGGTCCGCATCACAAAGCAGAGCGGCGCGGGCTGAAAGGTTATCGTTATCACCCACCTTGATCTCATTGGTCGCAACTGCATCATTTTCGTTAATGATAGGAATAATACCCTGAGCCAACAGCGCATTAAGCGAGTCTCGCGCATTGAGATAACGCTCTCTGTCATGAAGATCGGCGCGGGTTAACAGCAGTTGGCCCACGTGAAGGCCATAGATACTGAACAGTTGCGCCCAGGCTAAAATAAGCTGACTCTGCCCCACTGCGGCCAGAAGCTGTTTATTGGCTACGGTATCGGGAAGTTCGGGGTAACCCAGATGCTCACGTCCGGCGGCGATAGCCCCCGAAGTACACAGTACGACCTCTACTCCGGCTTTCATTAACGCTGCCATCTGCCTCGCCAACTCAACCATATGCGCCTTATCCAGCTGTCGACTGCCGGATGTCAGAACGCTTGTTCCCAATTTTACCACTACGCGGCGGTAACCAATCTCACTTAAGTTCATTTTCAAAATAGTAAATAAAGCCGAACTTAGCGTTATACCCAATCTTGAGGCTAATTGGTAGTCGACCATAAAAAAGAAGCGCTAAAACAGTGGAATTGTGAATTTTCCCCATAAAAAAAGGCCATACACTGTATGACCTTCAAAAAAATGACCAGCTTCTAGTTAGCCATAGATAAATTTTGCAATAAACAGCGCCGCTAAAACCAGTACACCTACACTCAAGTCTCGGTATCGTCCACTCAAGAGCTTAATGACGGCATAAGAGATAAAGCCCATCGCGATACCCGTAGCTATCGAGAAGGTCAATGGCATCAAAATACAGACCACGACGACAGGCGCCGCCTCAGTTAAATCTTCCCATTCAACGTGAACCAGACCCGACATCATCAAGATAGCCACGTAAAATAGAGTTCCCGCGGTGGCGTAGGGCGGCACCATTCCCGCCAGTGGCGACAGAAACAAGGAGAATAAAAACAGCATGCCTACCACGACAGCTGTTAATCCTGTACGGCCACCCGCACTCACACCGGCTGTACTTTCGATATAACTCGTAGTCGTCGATGTGCCCAGCATAGCGCCGGCAATCGTCGCAGTGCTGTCAGCAGTCAATGCTCGATTCAACCTCGGAAGACGCCCCTTATCATCTAAAAATCCTCCGCGCTGCGCCACGGCAACCAGTGTCCCGGAGGTATCAAACAGATCTACAAACAGGAAGGCGAAGACAACCGAAAGCATACTCACTTCCAATACACTGGAGAGATCCATCTTCATAAAGGTGGGCATGATAGAGGGAGGGGTCGACATCACCCCCTGATATTGAACATCACCAAACAGGATACCTAATACAGTAATAGAAAGAATACTCACAATAACGGCAGACTTCATGCCGCGGTGTACCATGGCAATGATCAAAAAGAAGCCCAGAATGGCCATCACAGCAGGAAAAGCGGTCACATCCCCCATGGTCACCAGGGTCGCCGGACTGGCAACGACAATCCCGGCACTTTTCAACCCTATCAAAGCAAGGAAAAGACCGATACCGGCCGCAATACCCAGACGGAGCGACATAGGAATACTATTGACAATCCACTCTCTGATCTTAACCAGAGACAGGACCAGAAAACAGATACCCGACAGGAAAACCGCCCCGAGTGCTGTCTCCCAGCTATAACCCATCTCACCGACAACCGTATAGGTAAAAAATGCATTCAAGCCCATGCCCGGTGCTAGCGCAATGGGATAGTTAGCCACAATCCCCATAATCAAACACCCGATGGCGGCAGCAAGACAGGTCGCAACAAAGACGGCGCCATGGTCCATTCCGGCGTCGGCCAGCATCATGGGATTAACAAATATAATGTAAGCCATTGTCAGGAAAGTAGTTAATCCAGCCACGACCTCCTGTCTTAATGTGGTTTGATTTTCTTTTAATTTAAATAATTTTTCTAACATGGAACTGCGTTCCTTTTATTTTTTATTGTTGTAAGTAGGGTGTATTGTCACGCTCAGATCTGAGCTTATAAAAGTGTAGGTACAAAACAAATGCAAATAAGATAGGAAAGGATACCTAAAATCTATTTACATTTTCCGACGATTATAGGGGGTTTACTCTAGTGAGGCTAGCGCAATAAAACTGGGGAGCTGGTACGTATCAGTATTTTTATGAACAAACTGCAGACAAAAAAAAGCCCGCTCATTGAGCGGACCAATACTAAACTTTAAGTGTTCCTCGAGGGAAGTGTTACTTTGATAACCAATGTCATCTTCAGTCTTCATAGCTTAAGGGGTCAAAGTTATGCTGACTAACGTAACCACTTAGGGACTAGTTAGCCCTTAACATTCATAGTGTACAACCCGCCACGCAAAGCATCGGTACAGAACCAAGTGTTTTGCCAATAAACGTGCTGATTTCCGGTATAAGACATAGTCAATACTCCTAACAAAGTTGTAATAAAATTACTCTAGTCAAACTGGGCCAAACTTGCTAAACAAAGCAGCTAAAAAGCCTTAGAGTCAACTTGTCGCTCGATTCCATGGAGAGTTATCCATCCTGGATAGACCTAGAGGTGGAAGGCGTCATTGCCTAACCAACGAGACAAATTATACTCAAATGTAATTTTATTACAAGATATATTTTAAAAATAGTACGATTTAGCCCATTTCTGTAATTTTACAACACCTAATATAGTTTTCCTTGATTCACACTAACGTCACTTATGGCGGTGCCCTTTAGCCTGAAAAGACTGACAACATCTCCATCGCCTCCCCATGCATAGAGGCATTCCATAAGCTGTAGTCCTCAATCTCAAAAGATCACCACCTCTTTAGACATGACGCCGCCAGCTGTATATCGATTTTCTTAGCTGAGTTTTATGGCGTGAAGTTACATTGGTTATTTAATTATTTTGCTTGGGAGGGGAAATAAACAAAAAAAAGCCCGCTCAAAGAGCGGGCCGAGACTAAATCAAGTGTTCCTAAAGGAATGAGTTACCGCGCTAACAGTTGCACTAACATTTCGATCTTAAGATCAATATGTTACTTGAGTCTAAACATCCCAAAGGGATAAGGGTCAATAGATGGTAATTAGCTTGAGGGGTGGTTAGCCCTTGAAGCCGATGGCGTATAACCCGCCACGTAATGCATCAGTACAAAACCAAGTGTTTTGCCAATAAACATTCTGAATTCCGGTATAAGACATAGTCGATACTCCTAACAAAGTTGTAAAAAATACTCTAGTCAAACTTGGCTTAGCTAGATAACACAGTAGCTGTCACGCCGCAGAGTCAACCTGTCGCTCAATTCCCTGGAGAAGCATCCTTCCTGGATAGACTTAGAGGTGGAAGGCGTCATTGCCTAACCAACGAGATAACTATACCTCTAATGTAATTTTATTACAAGTTTTATCTGAAATTTACTCTATATTCGCCATACTATGTAATTTAACAACAAAACAGATAAGCGCTGAGCACGATGGAGATTAAATAGAGATAGAGGCTTGAGCGCCGATCACCTTCAAATACGAGCAGCCAAGAGACCGAACAACTGATAGACGACTGTTACTAGTGACAAGCAAAAAGCAGACAAAAAAAAGCCCGCTCAAAGAGCGGGCAAAGACTAATTTCAAGTGTTCCTAAAGGAAAGAGTTACCACGCTAGCAGTTACACTGGCATATCGATCAGATGATCAAGATGCGACTTGAGTCTAAATATCCCAAAAGGGATTAAGGTTGATGGATGATGGAAACTACTTAAAGGGGTAGTCAGCCCTGTAAACCTTAAAGGATTAACCTTTAGCGTTCATTGCAAATAAGCCGCTACGCAAAGCATCGGTACAGAACCAAGTGTTTTGCCAATAAACGTGCTGATTTCCGGTATAAGACATAGTCAATACTCCTAAACAAAGTTGTAATAAAATTACTCTACTCAAATTTGGCTTAACTTACGAAATAAAGTAGCTAAAAAGCTGTAGAGTCAACCTGTCGCTCGATTCCCTGGAGAGTTATCCATCCTGGATAGACTTAATGATGGAAGGCTCAGTGCCTAACCAACGAAATCAATTATAGTTAAATGTAATTTTATTACAAGCTTTTTTTGACTTACATCTAAAATCGGCTACTTTGCGTAATTTAACCACAAAAAGGTTCTTTTTAGACTAGATAAAGTCCATATCGGTGAAGAAGATACAAAAAAGTTTCAGATAAATGATAAAAAGTAATCAAAATAAAAAATAGGTGCAGCGATAAAGAAGGGAAAGACATCATACTTTGCAAACTAGCCACTGCAGGTGACACCCAAGCATCACCTGCAGCTACAGGATAACCTTATTCTCTAACCATATGCCTGTACAGCCCCACCAAAGGCGCAGCCGTCGGCTTGCCGTATTGTGGATGACCTTCGGTCGCACTCCCAGCTATATCGACATGGGTATAAGCCAGTGGTGTTTTTGAAGCACTGCCATGAAGACTTAAGCCTGAAGCTTGCAGAAGAAACGCCGCCGGATATTGATGTCCTCTGGCGGTAACCGAAGAGGGAGCATTATTTGAAGAGAGTATATCTGCAGCACCTGATGGATCTATTATCTTGGCAAAATCCTCCCGACGCAGTACCGATTGCTCAACTGGTTCCCCCCATGCTTGCCCTTCACTTGCGATGCTCGCAGCGATACCGGCTTGCTTTGCGACCGCATTCTCGACCGACGCGGTATAACCACCATAACAGCGGACAACGTGGCCAGTAAGCGTGGCAACAGAGAAGAGTTCAGGCTTTATCGCTTTTTCAGCCTTAATCCTGAGATGAGACAGGAGATCTGCTAATACTAAGCGCCCTTCTGCATCTGTATTTCCAATTCTGACTCTTACCCCTGCGTGGCTGGTAATTATCTCATCGGTCACAAAAGCTTCACTGCCAATACTGTTTCTCACCAAGCCAAGCTCAGCGACGACTCGAATACCTTTAGGCTTAAGCATAGATAAGGTTTTCATCAAACCAGCAACGGCAGCGGCGCCACCTTTATCGCGGCTCATACCTGCCATGCCACCAGCAACCTTAATATCTGCTCCGCCGGTATCATAAACCACACCTTTACCGGCAAAGAAATAGGTGCGTTCGATAGCCCCCTCTCCCACATACTCTAATTTCACGACACGTGGTTGATGTCTCGACACCGCAAAAGATGAACGTCCGACAGCGCTGAGTAGAGGATAATCACGCTCCAGGACATCTCTATCTTCGATCACACCGACCTTTAGGCCTGAGTCCCGATAGGCTGCAACACAATAGTCGGCAAATGCAGGCGCCGACATTCGCTCAGGCTCGGTACCACAAAGATCTCGTGCCAGCGTTCGTCCGGCCTCGATGGCATTCAGGCTCTGGGATGCTTTAGATGAGTTGAGTAAACCAATAGCCTCAAATGCCGGATGGTCTCCTGTAGCTTCGCGTAGTTCAAGCGCCTGCCATAGCTCCTGACCGCAAGCAAGCGCTGCCACCTCTGATGCGAATTGATATCTGAGATCACCATTTTTCGCCACCAGCATTAACGGGCGCGTTGCACCGGCGTCCTTAGCGAGCTTGATACCGGCTCTGGCAGCATCGGCAAATACTCTGACATCTTCGAAATCATCAATACTATTTTTCACCGGAGTGATGATGAGTCGTCCACCGGCTAAGCCTGGGGCAAACAGTAGCGTCGGAGAATGGCCGACACGCTTATCTACCTTAGCCCCGTGATCGGCCAACAGTGAAATCTCATCGAAACCAGTTTGGGTAATATCGGCAGCCACGACAACCAGGGCATCCCAACCACTGCCTTCAAAAATTGCATCGTCACCTTGTACATCAACAAAATTAACCTGAGCCATGAACCATCCTTTTGCTTGTGAGATCAAATCGATATCTTTGCTGGCAGTGAGTACCGAATCGAATTTTGATAACCTCGAACCTATTTTTCTAAATAGTTGCCGGGATTAAAATTATCTAGTTTGGCCAAACAATATGCACTTAAACCCTCCTCAATGCCAAGCTCTTTTGTCGAGCTTTTTCTCAGGAAGGAATCACAATGGCAACTTTCGCTGACACTTTAATTACCGGCAGACAGTCACTGCTGGCAGTCATCTCCGAAAGTCCCCCAAACACTGTGGTAAACTATGGCCATTTTTAGCCTCATCGACTTTAAAAGAGGAGTCATCAGTGACAGCAATAAGTCAATTACAACCTCAAGCCCTATGGCAGTGGTTTGAACAAATCTGTGCAATCCCACATCCGTCAAAACATGAGCAGGCTTTGAGTCAGCATATTCAAGCTTGGGCCAAAGATAAGCAGCTCGAACTGGTCGAAGATAAAGTCGGTAACCTCATTATTAAGAAGCCTGCCACAGTGGGAATGGAAAACCGTAAGGTTGTTGCCTTACAGGCTCATATCGATATGGTGCCGCAGAAGAACTCTGATAAGGTTCACGATTTCGAAAAAGACGCCATTGAGCCTTATATCGATGGCGAATGGGTAAAAGCGACAGGAACAACCTTGGGTGCCGATAACGGTATCGGTATGGCGTCGGCGTTGGCGGTTCTTGGCTCTGATGATATTCCCCACGGTCCACTTGAAGTCCTGCTGACCATAGATGAAGAAGCGGGAATGACCGGAGCATTTGGTCTGGAAGCGGGGTACCTAGATGCCGAGATCCTTATTAATACCGATTCCGAGCAAGAGGGCGAGATCTACATGGGCTGTGCCGGTGGTGTTGACGGACAGATTAGCGTGCCTATGGTTTGGCAAGCTCCTGAGCAAAGTAACTCAACCTACACCTTAACCCTTTCAGGCTTGAAAGGTGGCCATTCAGGGGTAAACATTCACCTTGGGCGCGGTAACGCGAATAAACTATTAGCTCGCTTCCTATTTAACCATGCAGACGAATTAGCCTTAGAGTTAACGAACTTCACTGGTGGTTCTCTTAGAAATGCTATTCCACGTGAAGCCTCGGTAAGCTTTATGCTACCGGCAGAAAACATCACCAAACTTGATGCCCTGACGAAAGCGTTTCAGGCGCTAGTAAGAGAAGAGCTTGCCATTGCCGATCCGGACATGGTGCTGGAGCTAGTCGAAGCCCCAGCGGCAAAACAAGTGATGAGCGAAGATGCTCAGAATATGCTTATCGACTTGCTTAATGCATGTCCAAATGGCGTTATTCGCATGAGTGATGAGGTTGAAGGCGTTACAGAGACATCACTAAATGTAGGTGTGATTAGCACTGAAGCTGAAAGCGTTGAAGTACTTTGCTTAATTCGCTCTCTTATCGATTCAGGACGTCAGGAAATTGAAAGTGTTTTGACTTCACTAACGAACCTGGCTGGTGCGGAAATCCAGTTTAGCGGCGCATATCCAGGCTGGAAACCTGATAACAGCTCACCGGTAATGGCTTTGGTACGCGAAACCTATGACAGCATCTATAACAAAGAGCCTGTTATCATGGTTATTCATGCCGGACTGGAGTGTGGACTGTTTAAGAAGCCCTACCCTGATATGGACATGGTCTCTATTGGCCCAACCATTCGCTACCCACATAGCCCGGATGAGAAGGTGTTGATCGAAACGGTAGGTCAGTACTATAAACTGCTGTTGGCCGTACTGGAACGTATTCCAGAGAAAGGTTAAGTTTATCAGGCCCTAGGCTCTAGAGCCTAGGGCCTATTACTTCTTAGAGTCCTAGGCTCTAGGAACTCGAACCTAGTACCTTCACTTAAAATCCAAGGTCCATCTGCGACTCTCTCACTTCATTCTCTTCCGCTCTGTCATTATCAGATTGACTCGCTAAGCCTACCGAAACACCAAGTAATCGAATGCCGCGTCCCTGCTGCCGCTCTAACGCCTGGGAAAGTAAATCATAAAACAGCTTTACAGACACCTCATCACTTCGATGTTCTATGGTTGTCTGTTTAAAATCATTAAATTTAAGCTTAACGACCTGTTTATGGATGGTTCGCTCTTTGGCGCTACGCTTTATTCGAGTCGCTAACTCCTGGATCAACTGGGGCATTACCCCCTTACATTGCTCTAAGCTGTATATATCTTTAGCCAGCGTCGTCTCAACGCCCACAGACTTTCGCTCCCTGTGGGGAGAGATATTACGGGTATCGATACCTTGTGCACGTTCAATCAACACGGAACCAAATTTTCCAAATCGCTCAATTAAAGCCCTTTGTGGATATTCCTGCAGATCGCTACAGGTGATTAAGCCGATATCCTCAAGTTTTTTGCCCGTCACCTTACCGACCCCGGGGATCTTGGTGAGTGGCAAATCCTTTACGAACGCCGGGATCATATTGGGCGTTATCACATACTGGCCGTTAGGCTTATTCAGATCGGAGGCAATCTTTGCAAGAAATTTAACGGGGGCGATACCGGCAGAGGCTGTTAAGCCGGTAATGTCAAAGATCTCTTGCCGAATGGCTTCGGCTATTAATGTTGCCGAGCCCTGACACTGAGTGCAATCTGTAACATCGAGATAGGCTTCATCGAGTGAAAGTGGTTCTATCAAATCTGTGTAACGAGAAAAAACCTCCCTGATCTGCGCCGACACCTCCTTGTAGACTGACATACGACCCGGCACCAATATCAGGTCGGGGCAGAGCTTCAGGGCATAACCCGAGGCCATGGCCGAGCGAACACCAAATTGCCTGGCTTCATAATTACAGGTACTGATGACACCACGTCGATCACTTCTCCCTCCCACAGCTATGGGTTTCCCCCTTAACTCAGGAAAATCTCGCATCTCCACAGCGGCAAAATAACAGTCCATATCGATATGAATGATTTTTTTCACTAAACTAAATTCACAAATAGCACCTAGCCAACAAGATACTGTATATTTAAACAGTGCTCAAGTGTAAGCGCACAAAAACCGGAAAGCCCCCTAAGGCTCCTCTGTTAGTATCAGCGTAATTTAGCGAGTTCATATTCGGGGTTAGCTAGCTGTTGGCTGTAAACTCAATTGAGATTAAAACTGTTCGTAGATCATCTTCAGCTCATCATCGGTCAGCTTGACCAAGTCAGATACGGGGGCAATAGTGGTTCTGGAGTTAGCAAGCTGTAGTTCGAGAGATTCGATACGCAACTTTAAGTTAATGATTAAGTCGCTGACATTATCATGAGTCTTCTCAACAGATCTGCCATTAATCATTGTCATGCCTCAGCTCAAATTAATTCCATAGGTATATTGTAAGAATAAGGAAAGTAACTGAATAAAGGCTGTACAGTGGTAGATATCTCAGGAAAAGATGTGGATCATTTTGTATCAGGTTTTGACCTGATAAAGAATAAAATGACAGATTGAAAAAGCAGTTTGTCGGATGCACCTTGCCAAGCCCGCCGGGTCTATTGCCCTACTTGACTTCCCTTATGCAGCCATAAAAAAGCACCTTTACTAGAAGTGTTAGTTAAGGTGCTTCATTGTGACGATTTCAACCAGACTAAAGAATACGATTCTTGTTGAGCTTTTCTAATCGCTCTTCTTCGGCCATTTTAGCCTTGCGATTTTCACATGGGTCATCGCAATCACACGCTTTCTCAATTCCAAGTGCGCCTAACCCACCGCAACTACCGGCGACAGCAGTGCGTTTAACCATATAACCGATCGACATCAATAAAAAGAACAGCAGTAACACTACAAATGCCGCTATAAATGTACTCATTATGCACTCCAACAATAGCGTGATTAGAACATTATACCATCAAATCACTATCGAACACGTTAAAGCTATCATCCTGACACGCAGTTAACGCTTAAAATACGACCTATTCACCTATAAATGGCTTAAAGGCATCGCTATAAAAAACTTTGAAACCGTCATCTTGCTTTTCGATCAGCATGATAGCTAACCCCTCTTGCTTAGCAAGCTCCAGTGACGCTTGTGTCCCCATAACCATCATAGCCGTAGCGTAACCATCAGCCACCATAGATTGTTTATGTAAGACGGTGACCGACGCTAATCTATGATCGATAGGATAACCGTCGCGGGGATCGATAAGGTGAGAGAATTGACGCCCCTTTTCCTCATAATAGTTGCGGTAATCGCCGGAGGTTGCAACTGCCATATCGCCCGGAGAAATCACCTGCTGTATCTCCCGGTCATTGACATCGGGTTGTTCAATGGCGACGCGCCAGGGCGAGCCATCAATTTTTTGACCAAATACGCTTAGCTCACCACCAACCTCAACCAAGTAACCCGATACCTGATACTTATCGAGCAGAGCGGCGACAACATCGACACCGAAGCCCTTAGCTATCGATGAGAGATCAACATACAAGTCGGGGTTGGTCTTACTAAGCTTGTTGCCATCGAGGTTCAGGTATTCGATGCCGGTCTTGGCTTTCGCAACAGAAATGACCGCCTGAGAGGGCAATTTAGTCGGGCGTTTGTCAGGACCGAATCCCCATAAATTGACCAGGGGTCCCAAGGTGATATCCAACGCACCACCTGTTACCTTATACAGACGTATCCCCTCGGCAATAACAAATGCGGTATCTTTCGATACGGTCACTGTCTCTTCATGGTTCATCTTGTTAAAGCGAGACAACTCAGAGTCGGGTCTATAAGTCGACATCTGATCATTGACCTTTTCGAGTGCCAGATCTATCTCGGCTTGTAACAGGTTAGCCTCGGGAAGTTGTTTATTAGGAACAACTTTGATGTGATACGTCGTGCCCATGGTATTACCCGACAGCGACACTATTTCAGCTGGTTGAGAGCAGCCTGAAACAAAAAAGGCTAGCCCAATAAGAGCTAACCAGTTTACTAAGGTCTTTTTCATTTTGACCTGGATCCTTAATCACTATTCTACTTATGTTCGTCTGTTTCGAAGATAGAAAAGTGCACATGATAAATTATCTATGTCCACTTTTCCCGTTCAAATCAGATGAAAACGACTTCAGCAGATTCTAGCTTTATAAGAAGTAATTAGCCACCGAAGTCATCCAACAGGATGTTTTCATCTTCGACACCTAGATCTTTAAGCATACCGATAACTGCGGCGTTCATCATTGGAGGACCACACATGTAGAACTCACAATCTTCCGGCGCTTCATGGTCGCGCAGGTAACTTTCATAAAGCACATTATGAATGAAACCAGTCTTACCTTCCCAGTTGTCCTCAGGCTGAGGATCAGAAAGTGCAACGTGCCAATCAAAGTTCGGGTTTTCTGCAGCTAAGCCATCAAAATCTTCTACATAGAACATCTCACGCTTAGAACGAGCACCATACCAGAAGCTCATCTTGCGGTTAGTCTTAAGACGCTTTAGTTGATCGAAGATATGAGAACGCATAGGCGCCATACCTGCACCACCACCGACAAATACCATCTCATTATCAGTCTCTTTAGCGAAGAACTCACCAAACGGACCCGAGATTGTCACCTTATCACCCTCTTTAAGGCTAAAGATGTACGAAGACATCTTACCGCAAGGCAGAGTCAGGTTACGTGGAGGAGGCGTCGCAATACGTACGTTCAACATGATGATACCTTCCTCTTCAGGATAGTTCGCCATTGAATATGCACGGATTGTCTCGTCATCAACTTTAGATTCTAAATTGAAGAAACCAAAGTGCTCCCAATCGCCACGGTATTCTGCAGGAATATCATAATCTGCATATTTAACGTGATGAACAGGTGCTTCAATTTGAATGTAACCACCAGCACGGAAAGGTACTGAGTCACCATCAGGGATTTGAAGCTTAAGCTCTTTAATGAAAGTGGCCTTGTTATCGTTAGAGATAACGGTACATTCCCACTTCTTAACGCCGAAGATCTCTTCTTCAAGCTCAATTTCCATATCGGTTTTCACGTTTACCTGACAAGATAAACGACAGCCCTCACGAGCCTCACCTTTACTGATATGGTCCATCTCAGTTGGCAAGATATCTCCACCACCTGATTTAACGTGTACTTTACACTGACCGCAAGTACCACCACCACCACAAGCACTGGAAACGAAAATACCGCTCTCAGCTAATGCACCCAGTAGCTTACCACCTGCAGGTAACTTGATGCCCTTCTCAGGGTCATCATTGATACCAATTGTAATGTCACCACTGTTCACTAACTTTGACTTGGCAAATAAAATGATTAGCACCAAACCTAAGACAATAGCGGTAAACATACTCACACCAAGGTAAACCTCAAGTGGAGTAGATTTAAGAATATCCATTAACTTATCCTTAAAAGTCCGAAATAGGAACCCGGAGGGTCCCTGTTATAGGGACACACCAGAAAACGACATGAATCCAAGCGCCATAAGACCCGCTGTAACAAAGGTAATACCTAAGCCACGTAGTCCATCAGGCACATCAGCATATTTCAGCTTTTCACGGATACCAGCTAACAAGACGATAGCTAATGCAAAACCAAGCCCAGAACCTACACCAAACACCATACTTTCTATCAGGTTGTAATCACGTTCAACCATGAAAGATACCGCACCAAAAATTGCGCAGTTTACGGTGATAAGTGGGAGGAATATTCCCAGAGCGTTGTAAAGTGGCGGGAAGAACTTATCCAACACCATCTCAAGGATCTGTACCAGTGCAGCGATCACACCGATGAAGGTGATAAACTTCAAGAAACTCAAATCGGCTTCCGGAAGACCAGCCCAAGCCAAAGCACCCGGCGCTAACAGCCCCTGATAGATGATCTGGTTAACCGGAACTGAAATCGCCAGTACCACAACTACAGCAATACCCAATCCCATCGCAGTGGTCACTTTCTTTGAAACCGCCAGGAATGTACACATCCCCAGGAAGAAAGAGAGTGCCATATTCTCGATGAAAATAGAGCGAATTAGCAAACTAATATAATGTTCCATCGCGCTTACCCTTTTGCTTCAACTTGCTCTGGCTTAATAGTACGAATGATCCAGATCAATGTACCGATTAAGAAGAACGCACTCGGTGGTAGCAATAACAGACCGTTAGGCTGATACCAGCCACCGTCTGAAATCTTGCTTAAGATCTCGACACCAAATAGCGAACCATTACCAAAGAGTTCACGGACAAAACCAACTGACAGTAAGATAGCACCGTAGCCGATACCATTACCTATACCATCCATAAAGCTCATCATTGGCGGCGTTTTCATCGCATAAGCTTCGGCGCGTCCCATTACGATACAGTTGGTAATAATCAAACCAACAAATACCGAGAGTTGCTTAGCCACATCGTAGGCATACGCCTGCAGCACCTGATCTACCACGATTACCAGCGAAGCAATAATGGTCATCTGTACGATAATACGTACACTGCTGGGAATATGGTTACGTAGCATTGAGATAAACAAGTTAGAGAATGCACAAACGGCAGTTAATGCAATCGTCATAACCAATGCAGTTTCCAACTTACTGGTAACAGCAAGTGCACTACATACACCCAATACCTGTAGGGCAATCGGGTTGTTACTCACGATCGGTCCCGACAGGACCTCCTTAAGTTCTTTAGCGTTAGCCATTAGCTCAACCCTCCTTTACGAACTTTCTCGATAAAGCGAGCAAAACCTTCCTCACCTAACCAAAAATCTAATGAGTTTTGAACACCGTTACCGGTCAAGGTTGCACCAGACAAGGTATCAACACCATGAACGGAAGCTGCAACAGCCGGAAGCTTAGTGACTTTAATCGCTAACTCCCCTTGCTCGTTATAGAGCTTCTTACCGTGCCATTTTGCCATCCACTGAGGGTTCTGTACTTCACCACCCAGGCCAGGAGTTTCACCCGAACCGGTAAATGAGTAATAAACCAGACTCTTAATGGTATTAATATCAGGCTCAACGGCAAGGAATGCATACATGGTCGACCAGAGGCCATAACCTTTAATAGGTAAGATAAGTGTCTTAGGCTTACCTTGCTCATCATTAACCACATAGACAACAGCAGTGTTAGCAACACGTTTAACTGATGCGACATCATTTTGTGGTTTAAATGAGTTTTTCAGGTCACGCGCTGCCTTATCGGCATCGAATGAATCTGCATCGCCTTCAACCCATTCACCTGTTTTCAGGTCAACCAGTTTAGCTTCAACAAACTTAGCGTAAGTCGCAAGCACTTCAGCTTTATCGATTTTTGACTCTTTAGTATCGACAAGGCCAGCGGCTTCAAGAATATACTTCTGCTTATCGAGCAATTTATTCTCTATCTGAATTGGTCGTAGCAATACCGCTGCGGTTGATACAAAAACCGAACAGATAAAACATAAACCGACAACCACAAAGAGAGTTCTGCCGAACGAATCTTTATTACTAGCCACGAGCGATCCTCCGCTTGATATTTGCCTGAACCACAAAATGGTCAAACAGCGGTGCAAACAGGTTGGCAAACAGGATGGCCAACATCATACCTTCAGGGAATGCTGGGTTAATGACACGAATAAACACGGCCATTGCACCAATCAAAATCCCGTATCCCCATTTTGCCTGATTGGTAAATGAGGCTGATACCGGATCGGTCGCCATAAACATCATACCGAAGGCAAAACCACCGAGTACCAAGTGCCAGTACCAAGGCATAGCAAACATAGCGTTTGTGTCACTACCTATTGCATTGAGGAGCATAGAGACGGCAATCATACCAACCATCACACCCGCAATAATGCGCCATGAAGCTATTCGCATATAGACGATAACCGCACCACCAAGTAGCAGGGCTAAGGTTGAAACTTCACCCACAGAACCAGGAACAAAGCCCAGGAAAGCATCCCACCAGTCTTGCGTAAATCCATACTCAAGTGTGCCCTGAGCCGCTTGGCTAAGTGCAGTAGCACCAGAGAAGCCATCGGCAACAACCCAAGAGGTATCACCCGACATACTTAACGGATATGCGAAGAATAGGAAAGCACGACCGGCAAGAGCAGGGTTTAAGAAGTTACGCCCGGTTCCGCCGAAAATCTCCTTGGCAACAACCACACCGAAGGTGATACCTAAGGCAACCATCCATAATGGAATATTAGGTGGTAGTGTTAGCGCAAACAGAATGGAAGTAACAAAGAAACCTTCGTTAACTTCATGACCGCGTACAGAGGCAAATAAGACTTCCCAGACACCACCTACTGCGAATGAAACCGCATAGATAGGCAGGAAGAAACAGGCGCCATACCACAATAAGGCTGCGATGCCTGAATTAGCAGTCAACTCGGTACCAAACATGCTAAACAGGCTGACCTGCCAAACATCTGGTGTAGCAAAACCCGCAACTAATGCATCTTGTGCCTGTAGGCCGACGTTATACATACCCACGAACATCGCAGGAAATACGCAAGCCCACACCATGATCATCATACGCTTCAGGTCGAGATTATCACGAACATGGGTTGCGCCCTTGTTCACCTGACCCGGCGTATAAAACACCGTATATGCGGCTTCGAAGAGCGCATAGAACTTCTCATATTTACCGCCTTTTTCAAATTGCGGTTCAATATTTTCGAATAACTGTTTTAAGCCCATTAGCCTTCCCTCACGATCGTATCTAAACAGTCACGCAGATAAGTCGCATAGTCATACTTACCCGGACATACGAAAGTACAAAGTGCCAAATCTTCCTCATCCAATTCCAAAGCACCCAGAGTTACGGCACCATCGGAATCACCAGAGACTAAGTCACGAAGTAACATAGTAGGAAGAATATCCAGCGGCATTACACGCTCATAGTTACCAATTGGTACCATGGCTCGGTCTGAACCACCGGTGCTTGTCGTCATATTAAACAGACGAGAAGGTGAGAGGTGGCCAAGGAAAGAGCGAGTGATAGAGAACTTATTCGGTCCAGGCATAGCCCAGCCGATAAACTCCATCTCTCTACCTTCTTCCAGCAAAGAGATCTGCTGATGGAAGCGACCCAAGTAGGCATGGGGACCCGAAGCGGTACGACCACTAAGAACCGAACCAGATATCACACGTACTTCACCATCGGTTGTTTCACCTGCAGAGATCTCTACGGTAGAAGCGCCGAGCTGAGTACGTACGAGTCTTGGTTTAGCCGCTTTAGGGCCGGTAATTGCTATCACACGTTGAGTGTTTAGTTCGCCGGTAGTAAATAGCTGACCGACAGCAATCACATCTTGATAACCTATATGCCAAACAGTTCTGTTAACAGAGGCTGGTAAAAGGAAATGAATATGTGTACCGGCTAGGCCTGCTGGATGCTTACCCGCAAACTCTTCTACCTGAGCATTAGCAGCCGGAATATCGGCTCCAGGCGCTTTACACAGATATACTTTACCTTCAGTCAATCTCGACAGAACCTTGAGTCCGTTAGCAAAATCTTCTTTATGCTCACCAATAACCACTTCAGGGTCGGCTGCAAGAGGTTGAGTATCTATCGCGGTAACGAAGATGCCGGCAGCGGTAGAATCTACGGCTGGGGCTTTACTGAAAGGACGAGTTCTCAACGCCGTCCACAGACCCGATTCAATCAGGTTGTCACGAACTTGTTGAGAATCCAGCGTATCCAACTGTGCGGCATCATACTTAGAAAAGGAAACACTCTCTTCCCCTTCCACAGCAATGACGACAGACTGAAGTACACGTTGAGCGCCCCGGTTAACTTCTAAAATTGTGCCACTGGCTAAAGCAGTATATTTAACACCAAGGTTCTTTTTATCTTCAAAGATAACCTGACCTTTTTTAACTTTATCTCCCACCTTAATTTTCATGGTAGGACGTAAGCCAATATACTCTTCACCCAAAGTAGCTACATGGTTAATGGCTGAGCCATTATGGATAACTTGCTCTGGTCCGCCTGCTATGGGCAGGTCCAATCCTTTCTTTATTGTAATCATATCCACAAGCACTACGTTATGAAGGAAAGAAAATGCGACGCGTTCCTGCTAAATACGACGAGTCTTCATCAAAACCCATCCCATTGAGCTAGCGCAGATTTATTACAGAAATGCGACCGCAATCACGCTGTTCGCGCGCATTTTACCGCAAATATCACGGTATCGCCATGAAAAATGTGAGTGTTTTAAGTGGATAATGAAGTTTTTTAGAATCAGGTTCAGATCACACTTTAGTATTTATATTTGATTCAGGTACTACTAAAGCAATTCGGTTCCCTGACCTAGCAAGGTTATCAGTGATTTAACAGAGGTAATCCCCCTTAAATTGATAAAATTTAAACAATTTTTAACCTAAGTTTAACTGCTCATTAATTAACCAAACAAAAAGCATTCCCCGCTCGTTTTTTAACCGCTACAATTACAGCCAAAGTACCCAAAACTAGCCTAACTTACTAATCTCACGTTTTTTTTGGTTGCTTATCTCAAGCGATATTTCGACATAAAAAAAGCGGCAATGCCGCTTTTATATCTATTTGGGACTAGCTCTGCTTACAAGCCGTTCAATATCTCATCACTTAACTTCAATTCATCATTCTTATTAATACTGATACCTGAAGCGATAATTGAACGGGCGATACTCTGCGCCTGCTCTAACGAATGCATATCAAATGTTCCACACTGATATTCGTTTAATTCGGGAATTTGACCTTGTTCTGCGACTTTTAATACATCATTCATAGAAGCGAGCCAGGCTTGGGCTACATCTGCTTCTGCCGGAGTACCTATCAGACTCATATAAAAGCCGGTGCGACAGCCCATCGGTGATATATCGATGATCTCGACAGAATCACCGTTTAAATGATCGCGCATAAACCCGGCATAAAGGTGTTCCAGAGTATGAATGCCCCTTTCACTTAAGATATCTTTATTCGGTACACAAAAGCGCAAATCGAAAACCGTAATGACATCACCCTTGGGGGTTTTCATGGTTTTCGCAATTCGAACCGCCGGGGCCTGCATACGGGTATGGTCAACAGTAAAGCTATCAAGTAAGGGCATATCTAGTCTCCAAGTGTTATGGCGCTATCGATAATGGTTACAGCAACGCACATCCATCTTCTTATGTGTTCACACTGTTTAGCAGCATACTAGCACATACTTTGTACTATTTTTCATACCGTTCGGTTATCGGGTATATTTCAAATTAACAGGTTGAACACCAATCTCATTCGAGGAAAGGTCGATAGCCTGTCTATGAAGCAGATATAGAAAAGGCCATAACGGTTAACGCTATGGCCTTTATATATCTGGAAGCAATCTGCTTTACCAATCACACTAAATAGTATTAGCCCTTACACTTAGGTGAGGCAGGAACATCGCATTCTTCAGCCCATTCTGTCGGCGTAAAAGTATGCATAGATAATGCGTGTAAACCATTAGCAAACTCAGTCTCTAAAGCTTCATTGACCGCACGGTGGCGTGCCAGTAAACGTTTGCCTTCAAATGCGCCACAGGTAATGATCACCTTAAAGTGTATCTCTGAATTAGGTGGCACATGGTGATTATGACTCTCGTTTATCACCTCTAAGTGAGATGGGGACAGAGCCGCGGTGAGTTTTTCGGTAATGATCTGTTCTACTGACATAACGATATTCTCAGTCATACATAAAAGCTATGGCGGCAGATTACTGCTTAGGGGAAGAAAGGTCAACACCTCCACATCCCCACACCTGACTCAAAAATAATCAGTAGACGATAATAAGTAAGTTACAATCACCAGCCTATAAAACATTCACTCTGGCATCTTCACTCACACCTTCTAGCAGTTCAACCACGCTCTCGGTACTAATCCCTTGTGGAACAGCAATATTCAGGTTTGAAGAAAACACGGTTTGCCCGATAGGCATGACATGAACCCGATTGAACTCCATATGTTCAATAACCAGATCTAAATTAGTGAGTATATTGACGATATCCCGGGTCAGGCCCGCGCGGTCGCCACAATCAAGGGTCAGGTGCAATGGTCTGGAAGCGGATCCGACCTCTGTGATGACGTCATCGAAGAAGAAGCGCAAACTAGCAAACTTCGACTCCAACTCGGCTTTTAACTCCGCCTCGGCTTCAGGAGGGATACCCACCTTCATCATGGCTGAGAAGTGGCCATCGAGCTTTATCACCTTACTCGTCACCCATTCCCCTTTGAAACCGCGGGTGACTTCCGCTAGCGACTTAATGATACCCGGTGTGATAGGTCCTATTACTGTAGTAATAAACAACTTTTTCATGTGATACTCCTTATTGCTAAAAACAAGCAGAGTGACGCGCAATATCTTCCTCTTTCCGATTTAGCTTAGAATATTTAACTGATCAACATTGAGATCTGAGTAACATAAAAATCGACAGGCCACCTAACCTAATATTGGCACATATTTTCAATCCTTAGCTATCTGTTTATGGAAATCTTTTATTAAGGCTCTGAAAGTAAAGTTAAGCCTGGGCTCCATCACCTTCATTCGCTTAGGCAGGCTATGCTCCCACTCCTTCTGCATCGGCCATTGCATCAACAAGAGATCGCCACTCTCCAATGAAATACTAATCTTATGATGGCTTGATTTATGGCGAATAAAAAAGTCTCGAGTCGCCCCTAACGTCACAGACACGATATCACTACCAATGGCAATTTCAGGCTCATCATCGCTATGCCACCCCATAGACTCATTGCCATCGGCATAACGGTTGACCAAGACGCCATTGGCATTTAAACCAAAATCACGCTTCAATTTTTGTTGTAGCAGACGAGCATATTTCGGCCATGGCAACGCGTTAATAAACAGACCCGAATAGAGATAGTCACAACCTTCATCACCGAACCAAACTTGTGTCCTGGGTATGGCATGTTGTTTGCCATAAACCTTGATTACAGGCCGGGACAGAGGATAAGCATCCGCTTCCTCAAGCAAGGCTGTCTGCTGCGCTTCGCTCAGGTAACCCCGGATAAGTTTAATCGGGGGCATCAGGTCATGTTCGCCTGAGTCTTGAGCACTTTTGTTTTGAGCACTTGTCCCTTGAGGAGCAGCGAATCCAAAACCGTGTTGTTTCATGCCATCCTCCAATCAACCTCGTTCAGACTCGCCCCGCACTTGCCGCAACTAATAGTCATATGTACCTTACAGCCTAAATCTGCGATAATACGTGCCCTTATTTTATTGGTGCAGTTTGGCATATGACAACACAATTTTCAGTCGAAGATATCGAGCTAGAATTAACTCGATATCCTAAAAATCAGGAATCGAACTTACAGGCTTGGGATGCGGCCGATGAACACCTGATTAAACATCTTAAAGAGACTGAACAAGCACCGATTGCAACGGCTATCATCAATGATAATTTCGGGGCTCTGACAGCATGCCTGCGTTCAATGGACGCACAATGGCCGTTAGCCGTCGAAACTGACGCTAAAACCAGCCAATTAGGTACTCTGCAAAACTTAGAAAATAACAAACTCAGCTCAGATGATATTCAATGGCTAAACAGTCGTGAAAATATACCCGCTGCCATCGAGTTAGTTTTGATGAAGTTACCAAAGAATCTTAGCTATTTTGCCCACCAGCTAAACCGTTTATCTCAGGTTCTGCCAGAAGGTACTCAGGTACTGATAGGCGCTAAAGCCAAGTCGATCAACAAGTCTTTACTCGAGGTTTTTGCTAAGAATCTGGGCCCGGCTAGCGCCAGCCTGACCTGGAAAAAGACCCGGGTTATCACCTGCATCACAGACGGAGTCGCCCGTAAACTTCCGACAGCAAGCCAATGGCCTATCCCTGAGTTAAACCTTGAAATTACCAACCTCAGCAACGTTTTTGCTTCCGGCAAGCTGGATATCGGTGCACGCATCATGCTCGATAACATGCCTAAGGGTGACTTCAAGTCGATTATCGATCTGGGCTGTGGAAACGGTGTGTTGGGCCTCAATGCCAAACAGTGCTTTCCGCAAGCTTATATCCACTTTGTGGATGATTCTGAGATGGCGGTGGAATCGGCCAGACAAAACTGGGCATTGAATAAATTAGATACACAGGGCCTTGTCGGCGAGCAAGCCACCTTTGGCTGGGATGATTGTTTGACTCACCTCAATGAAGGCGTTCGCCCCGATCTGATCCTATGTAACCCTCCTTTTCATCAGGGGGAAGCGATAACTGATCACATTGCCTGGCAAATGTTCCTCCAGTCCTGGCGGGCACTTAAAAATGGCGGCATCTTACATGTCGTGGGTAACCGTCACCTGGCTTATCATGTGAAACTGCAGCGTATTTTTAAGAACTGCACCACAGTCGCCTCTAACGGTAAGTTTGTTATTTTACAGGCGCAGAAGATAGGTAAGAAAGCCGAGCCCCATGAATCTCAGGAGAGTTCTACCGAAGCGCCTCATCCACAGAGTTCACTCTATGGTGCTACAAAGCCATAGTGCCTGTACATTAGTGCCAAAAATATTAGCGCCTGAAACATAAAGGTTGAACTAAGAAGAAGTAACTAAATAAAAGTAACGAAGAGCGAACAAAGCAGGAAGGCGACACGCCTTCCTGCCCTTAATCATAAAAGCATTCGAGCGTTCAATTTAGAAACGGTAGCTCATACCGATATTGAAGTTCTGTACCTTAAGCTCTTGAACCGGCACATATTGATACTCGATATTCATGCCGATACCCGATTGAAAACGTATCCCCCATCCCACAGCGCCATAAAAATCACTGCCCCTGGTTTCGACGCTCTTGATCACCTCACTACTAAACGCACCTGAAACATCGTAATTGAGCCGATTGGCACTGGCACCCAGTTTGGCATAGAGGTGGTTACTCTCTGATAACGGGACCTGGCCGTAAAGGGTGCCTCGTATCCCTTTATAACTGATGTTATCAACTCCGCCGAACAAACCGGTAAACACCGACACTACACCACCCGTACCACCAAATAGCCCGGTTTCGATGCCGAAGTTTTCATTAAACATATAGCGGTAATACGCATCGATGGCGAAACTGTCCTCGCCGCCGGTCTCTTGTCCGGATTCGAATTCAAAATCCTGAATACCATAGCCTACACTGCCGCCCACGATATGATTTGAATCACCGGCGTAAGCCCCCACGCTCAGCAAACTACCGATCACCAACAACAATCTCTTCATGATAAATCCTTTAATTTATAATACTTTAATTTTTGCTGAAGCCCATGTTTAATAACACTGAATCACGAGACGCAAAATAATACAGGTGTTAAATCGAGAGCCAGCCCAACACAGGAATCCAACAACTGCGTAGCAATGTTAGAGGCAAAAGCTGTACCTGAGCTGAACAAACCTGAGATAGCAAAGCTGGATGCTGAATATCCGATGGAAAAGCTAAGGCGCGAAGAAGTTCAGTCAACTTTGGTTGAAGGTAGGTAGGGTTGAAAGTAGTCAGGATTAATGTTGGTAATAGAGGTCACAGAAAGAGAAGTCTTCAGACCTCTTAGTCACCAACGGGCGAAATGGTCTTCGGTGAGTCCCAGTACATTATCGAGAATATGCTTGTTGCCAAAGTTATCGATGATGTAACCTGAGTAGTATCCTAAGTATTGCCTGAAGTTACTCTTTAACAGCAGCAAGTTAAGCTTCTCCTGTCGACAGTTGGCTGGATTAAAGCTCAGTTCAACCTGACCATTGTCCGAATATATACGCCATGAAGCCTGGGCCAGTTTCTGACAATCGGCTCCCGTCGCCCGTTGAAAGTTGAAGTGCACAGGCCCTAACAGGTGCCGCTCACCGTTAACCCAGAAGACATTCTCATTACAGCCGGTTTCATTAACCCCAGCCGCTAAATTAAGGCCCAGGACACCATCGTGGGTATGAGCATTAATACTTGCCCAGCGCCAACTCGTCTCTTTGCGCATATACCCGGCGGAAAAGTCATAGCCGGCTAATGCCCTATTCAGAGGCTGAGATTCACCGTCAATGATAAGCTCCCCTGTCGGTTTGAGCCCGTTATGCTTCTGAGTATAAGTCCAGCCGTTATACCCGGTCGGATTACACATGGCCATAGGTAAGCTCAATACCGGGGCGTCGAGATCGATCTCAGCCTTAATATTGGCTGTCACAATTGACACATGCCACACACCTTCAGATATCGTAAAGGAGACTCTCGCCTTACTACTAGCCATCTTGGCAACGCCCGACATGGGAGAGGGCGTCAATTCATAACCTCTGCCCAGTGGCTTCAACCAGGTCGTTTCACTGATGTGGTTTTTACTGATGTCATAGAGATAACAAAATGCACTGCCCACATAACGTATATCGGCAATGGCGACACCAATGACAAAACGGGGAGTGACGATATTAATAAATTGAAACTGCTTATAGTTGAAGTAGCGACTCAACCTGGAGGCGGGCTTATCCATTTCATTATAGTAATTGAACAGCTCAAGGCCCAGGGAGGCCACCGGGCCATCAAAATAACCAAAGAAGGGAGTACCATGACTCGACATCAAGCATTCGGGAGCGGTCTGACTCTGGATATTTATCACCTTTGAAACGCTTATCGTCATCGAACACTCCCTGACCGTTAATCAAATTTTACTCTAACGCTATGTCTAACGTGATGAAAGTAAAATTTACAGCTTAATTGAGAAATGGCTTAAATGACTCCGGATCCTGACTTTAATAAACTGGGACAGATAAAAGGTAACAAACTTGAATAGATTCTGGGGGCCGTTTGCACAGCCAAAGACGATGGCATCGAATGGCAATTCTGGTATGCTGATATCACCCTATTTCGCAATTTTGAATAAAGATAATCCAGAAAATGAAACGTCTCTTTTTATTGTTAACTACAGCTATCGCACTTTCCGGTTGCGCGACTCAGGCGCCAAGCCATATCGCCCTTGAGCCACAGGTTCCGCAAGTACAGCCTCAAACTCAGTCGCTACAAAACGTAGCCATAGAGACAATCGATACGCGCTCAGCCAATTTCATTGTACGCTTCAACAACGAAGGCGATGCGGCCAGGCTTGTCAGCCCTTCAGAAGCACCGAGAAGACAGATAGACGCCGTCTTTCGTAAGGGCTTCACTCAAGCCGGTTACCAAGTAGACCCCAGTGCGGTCCAACATATACAGTTCCAATTAGAGCGGTTACTGACTGACGTCAATGAGAGTACCTTCGGATTCGAGGCTAAGAGCAATATCATCATCAATGTGATAGCCAAAAACAGCACTCAAGAGCTCACGAAACGTTACACGGCTCGCGGAACACTATCGGGCCCGTTCAGTGCCGACTTTGCAACCTTAGAACTAGAGATAAATAAACTTCTCGGTCAACTAAGCGGTGATATTATTAATGACCCTGAACTGAACCAGTTTATTCAGCAGTAATTCCTGCCCTAAAAAGACCATAGATATAAAAGAACAAGGAAGCCCCATGATCCGTTGGATTAATGCTCTACTCATACTCTGTTTAAGCCAGACTGCGGTTGCCGTCGACATTCAGCCCGATACGCTTTACCCCCAGGTACAACTCGACACCAGCATGGGAAAGATCATCGTCGAATTAGACAGAACGCGTGCCCCCATCACAGTTGATAACTTTCTGACCTATGTCGTGAAGGGGCACTATGACAATACCTTGTTTCATCGGGTTATCGCCGACTTCGTCGTTCAGGGAGGTGGATTAAATCTCAAACAGGAGGAGAAGCCATACGATGCGCCCATCGTTAACGAGTCAGGGAATGGTTTATCAAATTCATTCGGCACTATCGCCATGGCCCGTGATAACGATCCTCACTCGGCCACCAGCCAATTTTACTTTAATGTAGGCGATAATGAACGCCTGGACCCCTCCTCCAGACGCTGGGGCTATGCGGTTTTTGGTGAAGTAGCTGAAGGCGAAGAGGTACTTGCGGCCATGGCTGGCGTTGCAACGGAGCACAATACAAAACTGGACTGGCCTGACTTTCCCATAGATGAGATCGTGTTAAAAAAAGCGACGCTACTGCCCAGAAAGTGATAGTTCAATATTTTTAACATAATATCTCCCAAGAGCTTATTTATCGTCCTATACTAATTAAGCAGTTATAAGGAGGCGAACCGATGACCCCAGATGAGTTCATCGATAAAAAAGCGCCCCAGCTGGCCCAATATGGAAAAGCGTTTCTGAGCGATCAGCTCGCTTTTAATGAAGTCCAGCTATATCTATGGGACGTCCTTGAAGAGTGGCAACAGTTCAATCATCAAGGTGATGCGCAATCAGATATGGAGAGAGTGTTCTGGCACCTGCTACATGCCTTTGATAAATGGCCGGATTGGATGATCCGCGGCAATCAATACCTGCGTAAGCAGATTGATGAATGCTGTGATTACCTGAGTATAGGCGGCCAAATACCTAAGGGGTGTATAGGGAATAGACCTAGCTCCTGAAAGAGTAAAAAGCTCAGGTAAGCATACCTGAGCTTTTTCATTTACGACTTAATCGATTCCCCCAGCTCGTACCCAGCAATTTTATCTTGAACCAAACGACTCCCCCCCTTAAGCTAGCCTTAATGACCCTCTTGAAATGTATCTATGTCACCAGCGTTAGGCTCTAACTATTCCCGCATCAAAGATGCGCTCTCCATATACTGTCATAAACGAGTCTTGGTTCTGTTACTTCTTGGTTTTTCGGCAGGCTTACCCCTAATGCTGGTTTTCTCGACCCTCTCATTTTGGCTCAGAGAGGCGGGTATCGACAGAACCGCAATAGGTTATTTCAGCTGGATAGCTCTCGCCTATGGCTTCAAATGGGTCTGGTCACCGTTGGTCGATCGACTCTCACTACCAATATTCACTCGCCTGTTGGGTCGGCGGCGAGGCTGGATGCTATTTGCACAGATGCTGCTCGTCGCAGCAATTTTAGGAATGTCTTTTAGCGACCCGCTACAAGATCTGGAACGTCTGGCCCTGTTTGCCTTAATGGTCGCTTTTGCATCAGCAACACAAGATATCGTTATCGATGCTTTTCGAATCGAATCCGCCCCGGAGAAGATGCAGGCAGCATTAGCAGCCGCCTATCAAGTTGGTTATCGTAGCGCCATGATTGTCGCCACCGCCGGAGCCTTAACGATTGCAGCCTGGGTCGATCCCGGAAACAATGAATACAACCTGGTTTCCTGGCAGATGGCTTACCTCATCATGGCCGGGCTCATGGGAGTGGGTATACTCACCACCTTGTTCAGTAAAGAGCCAGAGGTTGAGAATAAAAAGGCCGATGAACAGGAGCAAAAGCTAAAGCAGGATCTGAGCCTGCGGTATCCAAAGCCCGTGGCTGGCACCCTATCCTGGTTATATACCGCCAGTGTATTGCCTTTTATGGACTTCTTTAAACGTTATGGTCGCAACGCCATATTGATCTTACTGCTCATCTCCTGTTATCGCATATCCGATATCGTCATGGGGATCATGGCCAATGTCTTTTACGTCGACATGGGGTTTGCCAAAGCAGAAATTGCCGCCATCAGCAAGATTTATGGCCTGATAATGACCTTAGTAGGGGCGGGATTTGGTGGCGTACTTCTGGCTCGCTACGGTACGATGAAAATACTCTTTGTCGGTGCCCTGCTGGTCGCCGTCACTAACCTTTTGTTTGCCTACCAGGCGGTGGTGGGATACAACGTTCCCCTGTTAACGGTCGTCATCTCCATCGATAACTTCAGTGCGGGTATCGCAACCGCGGCCTTTATTGCTTACCTTTCGAGTCTGACCAGCAGTGGATACAGTGCCACACAATATGCACTACTCTCCTCTATCATGTTACTCTTCCCGAAATTTATCGCCGGCTTCTCCGGCGCCTACGTCGATGCGTTCGGTTATGTGAACTTCTTCATTGGCGCCAGTATCATCGGCTTACCCGTTCTGTGGTTAGTGCTCTTGGTAGACAGGCGGACCCGGCATGACGAGAGCCTAAAGCAGGCCCGGCAGACAAAAAATGACGAGTCCCGTGACTCTGCCGAGCAGCAGACTTAGCCTTCCGGATAATCGGCTACAAAACAAAAAGCCCTCATCATGAGGGCTTTCATTTTCCAGCTAAGCTGTACTTGAATCTGCTAATACTTAATTTAGCCTTTAGTTAGTTTGATAATAAAAATTTGTATCTGATAGCTTTTCGACTATGTCATATTCAAGACCAATGTGGTTGCTGTCCCCCTTAGCAGGGAACTTCGAGTAGTGGTCGATCACAACTCCCCAATGGTTATCACTCAAACCGTTAAAAATGATATTTGTACTAACTTCATCGATCTTAGCAATCGCAGCTACCTCATATTTCCCCATGAGCCCCCTCAAAGCTTGTGATTCGTTAGCCAAAAACATTAACTCAGGTACGTTTTCAAAGTTAGTTACCACTTCAAAGTTGCTCGAGGGAACAAACCCTGCGTGCTCAGATGGATAGTAAGTAATGAGTGCTGTTGGACTATAGAACGTATTGTTTAAACGATAAACCTGAGGGGATGTTTGTTGAACAATAAACAATTCATCGTTTTTATTAAACAGTTTCAAATGCGATTTAGCCTCAGCTAAAAAGCCATCAATAACCTGAAGTCGTTCAGACTTACATTTCTTTTCCTTACAGATAGAGATACTTGGCAAAGTAGATAGCTGATTCTCAGTCACATTCAACAGGCTACGTCCAAATACTCCAAAGTTAAAATTAGCAAACGCTTGTTTATCTTTGTTTTCCTCGAACTTGAGAGGTCTAACGTCTAACAAACTATAAGGGGTGAATGAAGGTAAATATGCCAAAGCTAGTTGAGTTTCTGGTAACAACTCCCCTACATGGTTAATTAAAGCTCTGTATTCACTGTCGATATCATTAGTGAAGTAACTTGGAGCTTCAGCGTGGGCTATTGATGTTGAAACACCAATAACCACCAATAAAATTTTTAATCGTCTAAACATAATCATCCTTGATATAATTAACCCGCTGAAAATTTAAGTTGAACGACTATGCTGCATCATAATAGACGTAATTAATCACGAAAATTATTAAACTGGAATGGCTGACCTAGCTCAGACTCACGAGCCAATGCCATCACGGCTTGCAGGTCATCGCGCTTCTTACCTGTCACGCGAACCGAATCGCCCTGAATAGAAGATTGAACTTTCAACTTGCTGTCTTTAATCATCTTCACTAATTTTTTAGCGATGAGAGTTTCAATGCCCTCTTTAAAGCGCACCCTCAAAGAGAAGGTTTTACCACTATGCACTGCCTTTTCATCGACATCCATGGAAGCCGGATCAACACTGCGCTTACTCATCTGCATGCGCAGTATGTCAACCAGCTGCTGACACTGAAAATCATCTTCAGCAGATAGCGTAACCACATGGTCTTTATACTCGATGCTCGCTTCCTTACCACGAAAATCGAAACGACTCTTCAGTTCACGTACCGAGTTATCTACGGCATTTCGCAGCTCAACTTCATCGACTTCAGAAACAATATCCATTGAAGGCATTTTAGTGTCCTATTACAGTAATTTTTGTGGGGTTAGTTTAACGTATCTGGAGTAAATATGAAGTCTTATCAACGCCAGTTCAACTCTGTTTAACACCAAATAATGGATGATATTCTTGGTGACAATCAGCCACCATTTTTCTATGATGGCACAAACAACAAAACATCCTGCGACATAGTGATATCAAGACGAAACATTTTTAAACTGGCACTGGCCATAGCCCTGATAGTCATCAGTTACCTGGTTTTCTCCAGGCCCAACTACCCTCAGCTGATCCCCCATATGGACAAAGTTGGGCACCTTGGTAGTTTCTTTTGCCTCTCTTACCTGACCCACTTGGCGTTTAAACCCAGATGGCAGTATCTGGCTCTCACGCTTGCCGGTTATGCAGTGTTCATTGAACTGGTTCAATCCACACTGCCTTATCGCAGCGCATCGGTCGGTGACTTCATTGCCGATATGGCCGGGGTATTGCTGTTCTACTTAAGCCATTGGAGCTACCTTCGTTATTTCCGTGCAGCTAAGCTCACCGAACCCGAATAAACGAACTTGATTGAAATAATAGAGTACATCCATGGGTCAACAACTAGTCGATGAAAAAAATATTGCGATTCTAGGCGCTGGCGCAGTAGGTCAGCTGATCTACCAGCAACTATTTGCCAATGGCCATGCCCCGCTTTTCATCACCAGAGATCATGAGCAGCAACAGCACATCGCCTTTACTGCTTTAGATGGTCGGGTCACAGAGTCCACGGCGACTCTGCTTTGCAACCGTAGTGATCCCTCACTATTTGAACATATTCAACTTCTTATTGTCTGCGTAAAAGCCTATCAGATCAGTGATGCGCTCAAATCCATCATAGATAAGCTTCCCGAAGAGTGTCACATTCTTTTACTGCATAATGGTATGGGACCTCACCTTGAGGTAGCAAAGCAGCTCCGCGGGCAAGGTTTAAGCTTAGGCACCACCTCACAGGCAGCATTGAAAAAGAGTCGCTGGCACATAGCGCAAACCGGCCCGGGAAGCACTCAATTAGGCGACCTCACCGGTCCTCATCTGAGCCGGGAGTTAAAAGCATGCTTGTTAAACGCTATCCCGGGCAGCCAGTGGTGTGAACCGATTCTACCTTCACTCTGGCACAAACTGGCTATCAATGCGGCCATCAACCCCCTTACTGCGATACATAACTGTAATAATGGAGCATTAGCTCAGGCACAATATCGACAGCAGATATCTGACGTTGTTTCTGAGCTGGTCGAGGTCGCGTCAGCCGATGGGGTCGAACTCGATAAGTCAGCACTCATTAACCGGGTATTTGAGGTTATCGAGCTGACGGGGGCTAATTACTCCTCCATGCATCAAGACATCGCCAATAAAAGAAAGACTGAGATCGAGTCTATAAATGGTTTTGTCGTGCAAAGAGCACAACACCATAAGTTAACCGCAAAGGTAAACCTGAGTCTGCTGGAGCAGGTCAAGAATATGGAACTTGACTACCTGCAATAATTAAGAGCAACCAAGATGAGTTAAGCTAAAAGATAAACCAAATCTGCGGGAAGCGGTTAAAAGATGGAATCATATCATCCCGAATAAATTAATCTCATCTGTGCCAACAACTGTGGGCGAAAAAATACCTAAGCCGTATTTTTACTCCCACCGCCCCTTTCGTCGACAATCATATATTCCCCTTAATTAATGAACATTAAGCAACTCAATGCATCACTTCATTTTTCGTCTACTATTATGAGAAGAGAAAGTAGATTGAAAACTATGGAAAAATCATATGCAAAGAGAACAGTGGAACTCACGTATTGGCTTTATTCTCGCGGCTGTGGGTTCTGCTATCGGGTTAGGTAATATCTGGCGATTTCCCTATATGGCCTATGAAAACGGAGGCGGGGCCTTCTTCATCCCTTACCTCTTTGCCATGATATCCGCAGGTATTCCATTTATGATAATGGAATTCAGTCTCGGACATAAACTCCGCGGAGCCGCACCTAAAGTTTTCTCCCGATTAGGCATACATTATGGGCTCAGGCTGGAATGGCTCGGTTGGTTTCAGGTGCTTATCGCCGCTGTCATCGCTGTGTATTACGTGGCAATTATCGGCTGGACGATCTCATTCCTGGGGTTCTCGTTTACCCAGAGTTGGGGAACCAATACCAACGCATTTTTCTTCAATGAATACTTACAACTGGGTGATAACTCCCCCACCAGCTTGGGCGTGTTTCAACCACATATCGCCGTTCCGATGGCCATAGCCTGGGCAATCACCTCGTTAGCTATCTTCACCGGTGTGAGGGGGGGAATCGAGCGCGCGAGTAAAATAATGATGCCTTTACTGTTCATCATGGTACTGGTCTTGATAGGCAGAATCGTCTTTCTACCCGGTGCGCTCGAAGGCCTCAACTATCTTTTCCAACCGGATTTCAGCAAGATAATGGACACTAAGGTCTGGTCTGCCGCCTATGGGCAGATCTTCTTTACCCTGAGTGTGGGTTTCGCAATTATGCTCGCATATTCAAGCTACCTTCCTGAAAAGTCAGATATCAATAATAATGCCTTCATGACCGTTCTTATCAACTGCGGCTTCTCTATTATGGGGGGAATAATGATATTCGGTGTACTTGGCTACATGGCAATGGAGCAGGCTAAACCTTTGACAGAGGTGGTCACATCCGGCGTTGGACTTGCGTTTGTCACCATCCCAGCTGCCATAAACTTACTTCCGGCACCTTATATACTCGGCCCACTATTTTTCTTCGCCTTGGTTGTTGCCGGACTTAGTTCGCATATATCTATTCTTGAAGCCGTGACTTCAGCCATCATGGATAAGCTACACCTGCCCCGTAAAAAAGCGGCTGCATTAGTATGCGGCAGCGGTTTTATCATCTCCATGGCATTTGCCACCAATGGCGGACTACTACTGCTCGACCTCATCGACTACTTTATTAATAATGTCGCCCTGCTATTCAGTTGCTTTATAGAGCTCATCATTCTTACCTGGCTATTTAAAATTGCCGATATAAGAGACTACACGAATCGACTCTCGGAGTTCACTATAGGGAGGTGGTTCGAGCTCTGTTTACGCTTTATCAGTCCGGCAATGCTAGGCATCATTCTCGTCAGAAACTTAGTCAACACAGTCAATAATGGATATGGTGATTACCCGATAGCAGACCAGATAATCTTAGGTTGGGGACTCATCGCCACCATGTTGTTTATCTCCTTACTGATAAACTTAGCATCCAATCATGAGGAAAAACTATGAGTAGCGGAGCCATAATTATGATGGTGCTTGCACTGAGCATCACCTGGGGCGGCGCAGCCATCTGTATTGCGATAGCGATAAAGAAAAGGAATAAGCGGGAAAGCTAGTTCCTTATCGCGTTCAGCTTCACTCTGTTAGCGTTAACGGCTCACCAGAGATAACAGGAACTCATTTCAAGAGAGAGCCCTGATATCAATCGGTATATGTATGTAGCCATATATCTAACTCCGGCTTGCTCGCTCTCCACTAACACCATAAAATCAATTCAATAAAGACCATCCTGACAGCTAATTATGCCCGCACAAGTACGACCGGAGTCACTCAGCTCTATGAAGAGCTTGCTGTATTACTCACTAGCGATAACAGCTACCATATTCAGTGCCCTCTTCTTAGATAGAAATATTGCTGAGTTTATGCATCTGCATAGTCAAGCCAATAGCTTGTTAAAACTACTTAGTCAGACTCCTCTGCTGTTAGAGATATTGGCTGGGCTGGCTATCTTAAGTTGTACCTTCAAACTCTGGAGAGTTAAATCATTAAAGCTAGCGGTCGACCTGACTATCACCTTAATACTTGCCAGTATTACCAGAGTATCGGCAAAGTATCTCTTTGGCCGCACTTGGCCTGAGACCTGGGTTAACGATAATCCCTCCTGGATAACCGATCGTATCGAAGGATTTCATCCCTTTGCCGAGGGGCTCGCCTATAACTCATTTCCATCGGGGCACGCCCTGTTCACCTTTGCGCTCGCGACGACCTTCTGGTATCACCTGCCGCGCTACCGTCCACTCTGGATTGCCGCAATGTGCGCCGTATTTATCGGGCAACTGGGGCAAAATTATCACTACCTGGGGGACCTGCTAGCCGGTGCGACCTTAGGAACATTTATCGCGCACATGGTCATTATTGCCACTCAGAGCAGAAGAAGCCGCAGGGCCAAGGCCTAGACTAGCCCCACATCACCAATATAGCCGCGATAGCTATCATGACTAAGGCAAATACCTCCTTGATCTTTACCTTCTGCTTTAACCAGAACATGGCAATCAAGAGGGTAAAGAACACCTCTATCTGGCCTAATGTCTTAACATATGGCACGGCCTGCAAAGACATGGCGCTGAACCAGCCGATGGAGCCCAAACAGCTGGTAGTGCTGGTCAGCAAAGTGAGCTTAGGGCGCTGCCATAGTGCGGTTAGAGTCTGTTTATCTGAAAGGTAGAGGTATGCCAGCAGCACGATTGTTTGAATAGTTATCACCAACAGCAGAACCCAGGCGGCCCGGTGAGGAAAAGGCAGGTCTAAATTCAGGCTCGCCTCACGCACCCACAGTGATGTCAGCGCAAATGCGCTGCCGCAAGCCAGGCCGATTGATGCGGTCTGTAAGGAGATATCCTTTAATCCCTGACGGCTGCTCATCAGGAAGATTGCGATGCCGCCGATAATCACACCGAGCCACCCCAGCAACGAGAGCTTAGTACCGAAAAAGAGAACCCCCAATACCGCAGCCACTAAGGCCTCACTCTTTGCTAGGCCGGCGCCAACGGCAAAGTTTTTCAGTTTAAATAACTTCACCATCAAGGCCGTAGCTACAATCTGCATTGCCGAAGCCCCGAGCACATAAAGCGAGAAGGCAGATGAGAACTCGGGTAACTCCACCGGTCGCCATAGATAGAGTATCAACAGGTATAGCCCTGCTATGGGGCCGGCCCAGAGAAAACGCGCCAGGGTGACACCGGCGACTTTCACCTCTCTGCTCAGTTGGCTCTGAAAGGCATTACGCCAAGCCTGCATGGACGCGGCGAGAAAGGTAAACAAGATCCACATAAAGAATGAACACTTCTGACAGCTGAAATAGCTGTTAAGCGTATCCTATCCTCTTATGTCAAACGACCCAAAACAGAGGAAAATTAGCGATACTCATTATCAGTTAAAGTAATAGTGAGCCCCGAACAATTCGGGGCTTTAATCTGATATCGCTATCTGATGATAGCTGACAATTGGTCCAACACTTAGTAAGTGTAACTGGCCCCCAAGCCTAGTGGCATACCAATCGACCAATAAATCAGTAACCAACTACTCCACAATGCAAGCAAACAAAGACTAAAAGGTAACATCATTGAAATGAGGGTACCGATACCGATATCTTTCACGTAGCGCTGACAATAGACAACGACAAGTGGAAAGTACGGCATTAATGGAGTAATAATGTTGGAACTGGAATCACCGACACGGTAAGCCGCTTGTGACAGATCCGGGCTGATATTCAATTGCATTAACATAGGCACCAGCACCGGACCAATTAAGGCCCACTTAGCCGATGATGAACCGACAAACAGGTTCACGAAGGCGACTAAGATGATCAACCCCACTATGGTCACTTCAGCTGACAAATTCATCGCCTGAAGACCACTTGCCCCTTCAACCGCGATTAGCGCTCCTAAGTTTGATGCTGAAAACGCCGCCACAAATTGAGCACAGAAAAATGCCATCACGATATAGTGAGACATTCCACTCATCGACTTAGACATGGCTTGCACGACATCAATCGAATTTTTAAAGGTGCCGGTCATATAACCATAAATCATCCCGGGGATCACAAAGAAGATGAAGATCAGTGGCACGATTGACTGCATTAAGGGGGCGCTGAAACTGGTGAGCGAGCCATTAGCGTCACGTAGTGTTGAGGTTTCAGAGACTGTGAGCGAGAAGAAGCCGATAACAGCAGTCAGCATAATAAAGGTGGCAACACGAAATGCTTTCTCCTCTTTAGGTGTGCTCTCTTCCATAGAAGGCACATCAACCTCTTCGGTATTAACCTTATGAGTACGGTTCAACCTGGGCTCCAGTACCTTATCGGTCAGATACCAGATAATTAACATGATAGGAATGCAGGAACTTGCGGCGAAGAACCAGTTGTTCAACGGGTTAATCTGAATATCCGGGTCAACAATTTGCGCTGCCGACTGAGTAAAGCTTTGCAGTAGCGGATCGATACCCGACGGAATAAAGTTAGCACAGAAGCCACCTGACACACCGGCGAAAGCAGCAGCAATACCCGCTAACGGATGACGGCCTACGGTAAAGAAAATCACCCCGGCAAGCGGAATAACCACCACGTAACCAGCATCTGTAGCGGTATGAGAGATAATCCCCACCAAAACTACTGCAGGCGTTAAAAACTTAAGCGGGGTGACTTTGAGCATCTTCTTAAGTGCGGTATTAATAAAGCCAGAATGCTCAGCAACACCGACACCTAACATAGCGACTAATACCACGCCCAGTGGGGCAAAGGCCGTGAAAGTGGTTACCATGCTGGTTAGAAAGTGAGTCAGCGCCTCGGCACTCAGCAAGTTTTTAACTTCTATGGGAGAACTGGTTCTGGGATCTATGGCCTCAAAACTGACACCAGACAGCAGTGCCGATAGCCCCCACACCGCAAAGAGTAAAATAAGAAATAGCATTGCGGGATCGGGGAGTTTATTTCCGACCCGTTCAATTCCATCTAACACCCGCCCGAGTTTACCCGGAGCTGCCAGTTCATTTGCCATAGCCAATCACCCTCTACTCATTAAGCGCTCCTCACTTTTTGACAAAAAGCGGGCGCAACATTTTTTATGTCGCAGCAGGATACAGATGCACTCTGTAATCAACCTTAATCCTAGTTAAAAAGCAAAAAAAAGCCCCGGTAACGACCGGGGCTTTAAAAATAGAGCGTTAGCGAGTGCTACTTACTGGTATCGATAGCATCGAATGACTTAACCAAATCATCGACCGCTTTCATCTGACTCAGATACGCTTCTAACTGATTGAGCGGCAGTGCACATGGGCCATCACACTTAGCATTATCAGGATCGGGATGTGCTTCGATAAACAGACCGGCCAAGCCAAGTGCCATACCGCTACGGGCAAGTTCTGTAGCCTGAGCGCGACGACCACCGGCACTATCGGTACGTCCACCGGGGCGCTGTAGTGCATGAGTAGCATCGAAGATCACCGGGTAACCGGACTGCTTCATCTCATCCATGCCTAACATATCAACCACTAAGTTGTTATAACCGAAGCTGCTGCCACGCTCACACAAGATGATCTTATCGTTACCGGCTTCGTTGAACTTAGTAATGATATGGCGCATCTCATGAGGTGCTAAGAACTGAGGTTTCTTAACATTGATGATGGCGTCTGTTTTAGCCATGGCGACAACCAGATCCGTTTGACGGGCAAGGAAGGCCGGCAGTTGGATTATATCGACGACTTCTGCCACGGGAGCACATTGATGCGTCTCGTGAACATCTGTGATAAGAGGAAGATTAAAGGTCGATTTAATCTCTTGGAAGATCTTCAAGCCCTCTTCCATCCCCGGACCACGGTATGAATTTACTGAAGAGCGGTTAGCCTTATCGAAAGACGCTTTAAAAACATAAGGAATACCAAGCTTTTGAGTCACTTCGGCGTAAGTTTCAGCAATCTTCATTGCTAAATCACGCGACTCAAGCACATTCATACCGCCGAATAACACGAAAGGTTTATCGTTTGCGATCTCGATTGAACCCAGATCTATGACTTTATTACTCATCAGAACTTCTCTCTTAAAGAGCCGAGGCGATGCATCGGCGTGAATCAATTTGGTTTAACGTCTACTTTTCGGCCCAACCCACTTACAGTATGCCACCATCCAGAGTATAGATAACAAGCTGAAACCTAGAAACTGGAAACTAGGATGCGATGATCTGCAAAATTTGTCCGCACATCCACGCCATATAGGTTCCAACAGCATAGCCTAGTACCGCCAGTAACACACCAACGGGGGCTAAAGCCGGATGGAATGCTGCAGCGACTACGGGCGCGGATGCTGCTCCGCCTACGTTGGCCTGGCTACCTACCGCCATATAGAACAGTGGTGCCCGAATCAACTTGGCCACAATCAGCATAAAGCTCGCATGAACGACCATCCATATTATACCGATAGCGAAGTACCAGAGGTTGTCGGGATCGGCAAGTTTTGACACATCCATATGCAGGCCGATAGTTGCGACCAGAATATAGAGGAATGCCGAAGCCACTTTAGAAGCGCCAGCCGCCTCAAGATGACGTACCGGGCTAAATGACATAGCCAGACCAATACTGGTCACAGTCACGATTAACCAGAAAAACTTAGATGTCAGGCTGTAATCGCGAGTCCATGGGTAGTTAGCTTCGAAGAATGGGCCAAGGAAATCGGCTACGACATGAGCCAAGCCGGTAACACCGAAACCAACCGCCACGATCATCATCAAATCATTTAAGCTCGGGATCCGCGCATTCTCGGCATGATACTTTTCCACTTTCTCTTTGAGTCGCTCGATAGCGCTTGTATCGGCACCTGTCTTCTTGTCTATCTGTTTAGCTTTAGATGCCATAAACAGCAACACCGCCATCCAGATGTTGGCCACAATAACATCGACTGTCACCATGATAGAGAAGATGTCACCACCCGCTTCATATATTTCTTTCATCGCGGCCTGGTTGGCACCGCCGCCAATCCAGCTGCCTGCCAGCGTGGTCATCCCCCGCCAAACGGCTTCGGGCCCATGACCACCGATGATCTCGGGATTAAGGCTGGAAATAATAAGCAGAGCAATTGGCCCACCAATCACGATACCAACCGTACCGGTCAGGAACATGATGATCGCTTTTGGCCCCAGAGAGAGAATCGCTTTTAGATCGACACTTAATATAAGCAACACCAGACACGCAGGTAACAGGTAGCGAGATGCAACGAAGTAAAGTTGCGATGAATGTCCGTCGATAATATTAAATGTGTTGAGCAAAGATGGCAGGAAATAGCACATCAATAACGCCGGAATGAACTTGTAGAACTTCTTCCAAAAGGGATGATTACTATGACTGGTATAAAATACGAAGCCTAAAATCACGGCCAACAAGCCTAAACCTGTGGCATCGTTCGTCACTAAAGCGGTACTACTCATTCGGTGTTATCTCCCTACCCGGCAATTTGTTGTTTGTTTATAGTTATGATTATTATGGTTTTTATTGTTTCTTACTTTATTACTTTTGTACGTTTACTGTTTTATTTGATCTTATTTAAAATTAGTTTTCAGGTGAAATTTAGCGAATTTTTTGCCAACTGTTCCCGACTGAACCAGAAAAGGGAAAACAGCGAAGAGTGCAGCACAAGATTTTATTCTTAATTGAAAGAATATGAATCACCAGCCCTGCAACTTCATGCTATAGCTTCTTATCCAGCCGCATCTTGTCTCATTTTGAGATGACATGAGAAGAAACTAATGCGAGAAGAGACTAATGATAGATCTCTTGTTCCTCTTTGAGCTCTTTCAATTGCATCTTAACTAACTCAATCACAGGATCATGAGGGCTGTTATCGACAAAATGTTTCAAGTCGGCAGCCGCCACGCTGATACAGCCTAGCTGCTGCGCGATAAAAGCGCGTTCACGATTAAGATTCAGATCGTCCTCGTGCCACTGCAGTAACAAGTTACAGCACTCCATAGCCGGCTCAAACTTATGCGTGACAATACTGCCGGCCTTAAGCTCATGTATCATTCTGGATATCAGCCGCTTCAGACTGGCAGGTTTCAAGTAATTTGGCTTGAAAGGTGCACCATTCCCCATCTCCCCCCGAACCAAAGCATGCAATTGATGACGGGTCAGACTATCACCGGTCAAGGGGTCAATATAACGAACCTCATCATCGATTCGACTACAAAGCACCGTAGTTCCGGGAAGCAGTAGCGGTTCGAGGTTAAGATCCAGCTGTTTGGCCAGTAACATGAGCACTGTCGCCAATGTGGTGCTGTTTCCTTGCCGACTGATAATACAGCTTCCCAGATCCGCGGCTTCTACACTGAAATAAGACTCTCGCGCACAAAAGCCAAGATCTTGATAGAACCAGCGTAATAGGCCATCTAACCTTGCATGTCTATCCACAACATAATGACTCAGTACTGAGCCAGCAATCTCAAGCCAAGCCCATTTCGCGGACTCGACCTTGGAGAAGCCCAAATGTTCGGTGATTTCAAATGCCGATTCGGGAAGTTGAATCGTCTCTTTCAATGTAAAAGTTGTCATTATCCCAACAGCATCGCTTGTTTAAACATGGCCAGTTTTGCAGCGTAAACTATCCAGCCTATCGCACCGAGACCCGCAAAGACTTTGAACAGGGTATTTCTCTGTGCCTTGAGCGCAATCGTTGCCAGGAAGATGTAAGCAACAACAGCCCCTAACTTCTCAGATAACCAAGGGTCGACAAAAGGATACTGCTTAATAAGAACACAGAGGAGCAAGCCCGATAACAACAGGAAGGTGTCGATCACATGGGGGGCGATTTTGACCAGCTTCTTATCCATAATTGGAGATTGACGCAGGTGCAATACAAAACGTACCAGGAAAAACAAGACGCTAGCCGCAACCAGAGTCAAATGAAGATGCTTAATCACCGGGTAAAGACTGTAGAAAGTTTCCATTAATAGTTCTTATTTGGCTGACAAAGGCGGTAGTGTACCCGATCCCCTCCCCCATCACCAATATCATGGTCAGAATCTCTGCAAACGGTTAGAATCTCTACAAACTGGTATTCAATATGGAAAAGCTTATGACCCCCACTTTCACACCTGATTTTACCCTCGACGACAGTAAAGAGTTTGCCAACGCCGTCGAAGATAAGATCGCCGAGTTTAACTGGCAGAACTGGGAGGTCTCGGAGCGGTTACCCCTGGGGTTAAAACTCGAAGGCAAAGACGGCGAGTTATTGGCAGGATTCTCAGCCAGGACATTCGGTAACTGGCTACAGATAGACAACCTATGGGTAAGTGAGACACTAAGAGGGCAGAACATAGGTAGTCAATTATTGGCGCAGGCCGAAGCTATTGCCATCGAGCGCGGTTGTATCTACACCCTCCTCGACACCCTGAACTTCCAGGCCCGCCCCTTCTACGAAGCCCGTGGCTACACAGTCCAGTGGACTCAGGAAGCCTACCCAAAAACCGGCTGTAAATACTTTATGGTAAAGAAGTTGGTGGCATAGAGATAAGCCATTATCATTTTTTAGTTAGCGTTTATTCACTTGCCGGATAACAAGTTTCAAGTATCTTCTTAGGTTGGGTTCATTGGACAGCTTTTGCTGCTTAGATAGTTAGCTGAATAATCTAGTTTCAATGTGATCTATAGCCTGCGCTAGTGCCGTGCAGGGATGCACAAATGTCGTGGTGGCAGGATGCCAGTAAATGACCTGAATGTGTAAACACTTCTGTGAGTCGCCGTAAATCCTTCCATGGAGGCTCTGCCAAATCATCCCGGTTTTGGAAGCTCACAGCCGCGTCCACACTCGAGTATTCATTTCTTCTATTTAACTTCTAATGATTCAAACACGCTTTTGGACAAAAGTCAGTTAGAGTCTAGCTCCTAGTTTAAATGAGAAAAGTATGGCAATCGGATATGCGGTAACGCCCTTGTTAACAGGCAAAATATTGTTGGCTAAAATTTGAGAAACGAAAATAGTCAATTGTATTTTGTCCTGTTGAACAGTTTGTTAGGTGATTTAATTTTTTTCATACACGGTGCGAAGTAACTTCCCTGACTTTGGAAAATCTCTGCATTCGTTTTCCCATCTACCTACAAAACCAATGAAGATACAGAGGGTTTTTCCTTTTTCAGAGCGCATGCTACCACCTAAATCACAACAAGCATTCGCTTTAAACACATATACTTTAGTGCCTTTGTACATATGCTTCGTTACTACCACTGGTAGCTTACTTTTTCTTATTTCCTTAAGTTCAAGATTAAGCCATTGGGGGAAGCCATTAAATATAGGTTCTTGTGTTTTAGCACTGATAGAAACCAGAAAAAAACACAAGAAGACAAATATGGTTCTCAATAACACTATGATTCACCTAACACTTGTATAGTGCGCATGCGCGTATATTTGGCAAAACGCGCATGCACATTTATTAAACCTATTATCTAAGCCTCGCTTTGGTAAAGCTATTGATTCATAAGCACTCTATCAGGATGGCGAAGAAAAAACGAGCACGCTTAACCGAATAGGTTTGCATTGATACAGAGGTCTTACTGAAGGCAACCAGTTATTGCCGTAAATGGGTTAGTAAAGCTAGGTCAACTGACAGGAAATTTATCTAGGCTGCTTACCAAATGTAACTCTTTATGGGGCATTTCCAAGTTAGAGGCTGCCCCAAAAAGCTCTAATCGAAGAGAGAACTTTCTCGTAAACCAGCCAGTGTAGATAATTGGACTCCCCACTTTCTAATCAGTTACGGTATATCTCAATTCTCACGAGATTTCGGAGTCCAAAATGAAAAGTACTATTGTTGGTGTTGATCTGGCTAAAAATG
>NZ_RXNV01000040.1 GCF_003966265.1 Shewanella atlantica
AGTGTAGATAATTGGACTCCCCACTTTCTAATCAGTTACGGTATATCTCAATTCTCACGAGATTTCGGAGTCCAAAATGAAAAGTACTATTGTTGGTGTTGATCTGGCTAAAAATGTGATTCAAGTTTGCGTCTTCACAAATAACAAGGTGCACTCAAATACTGAAATGACACCGAATGAATTTATCGACTGGCTGGCTAACTCAGCCCCCCTAACCATCGTGTTCGAAGCTTGTGGAATGTCTAATTATTGGAAACAAAAAGCAATGACATTTGGTCATGAGGCTAAGTTAATTTCAGCAAAGTTAGTCTCAGCTGTCAGGCAAAATCAAAAAACAGACAAAAATGATGCTTTAGCGATTGTTCAGGCCGCACTGTTACCTGAGGTAAACTTCATTACAGGTAAATCAGTCGAGCAGCAGCAACTGCAATCCATTATGAGGTTACGAGAACTTGCTATCAAACAAAAAACGGCGATGAGTAACCAGCTCACCTCATTGTTGGCAGAGTTTAATCTTATGGTTTCAAGCAGAAATGGCGGCTTACGTGGTGTGATTGAGTCCACGTTAGAAGACGCTGAAAATGATTTTACTTCTGAGTTTCGTGGCGCTCTTGCAGCAGCCTGGCAACAGTATTTATCCGTAGTAACATCCATCACGACTTATGATCTGTGTTTGGAAAAATCACTCGACACTCACCCTGAGGCTCAAAAATTATTAAAAATTGAAGGGGTGGGTACTCTCAATGCGATTAATCTTTATATCGCATTAGGCTGCGCTGATATTGGTGTCGTTTCCAGTGGAAAAGATGCATCCGCCTGTATTGGATTGACGCCGGTTCAATATTCTTCAGGTGGAAAGGTCAAACTGGGGTCCATAGGAAAACACGTTAAAAATAGTATTCTCAGAAGCCAGTTAATCACTGGCGCATTGTCAGCAGTCAGTCAAATGGTCAAAAGAGAAGCCAAAACGACGAAGGAGCGCTGGGTCCAAGCCTTGGTTGAGCGACGGGGTAAAAAATGTGCCGCAGTGGCGTTAGCCAATAAGACGGTCAGAACCGCCTATGCCATGCTCACACAGGGTACAGAGTATAAAGCAGAGTTAATTTCAGCTTAAAAAGCGTTCAAACAACAAAAATGCACAATCGAAGATTAAAAATCAGCCAGTTAAGGTAGCCCGCATCAAAGAGTCTTGAGCTCGCAGTGTAGAATTATCAACTGGTTCGCGTAAATATCATAGAGCCTGAGTTCGCTACTCAATTGAGAGCTCGTACATAAGTTCGCATTTATTTCTTCAAGATTGCCTGTTTGTTGTTGACACAGGGGAGTCCACATAAGATGCGG
>NZ_RXNV01000041.1 GCF_003966265.1 Shewanella atlantica
CTGACGAATCCCCACAAAAAGGTAAGCTGAAATAATGAGATAGGTAAAATAGTGAGGAACATTCATGGCATTTGGTGATCAAATTTATCGCCAAACAAAAATTACCACGAGTAAATGCCATGAATGCGAAACAAGTTTTATCAAAATGCCTATCGCTTGTCACCCCGTTAATGCACAAAACTCGCCGACAGAGTTTGTTTTCAGCAATCGAAAGCTCAATGAGTGGCGGTTCACTATCAATAACTGGCCTTGGTCGCGACATTGATAGTAAAGCCATGGAAAAACATAAGATTAAACGTGTAGATAGGCTTTGTAGTAACACCAACTTACATCGTGATATCGAGTTCATCTATACCCGTATGACCTACCTGTTAGTTGGGACAATGAAACAGCCAATCATTCATATCGATTGGTCAGATCTTGATGACCGCAAGCAACACTTTCTCATCCGGGCATCGCTCGCGGCTCAAGGCCGCTCTCTTACTCTCTACGAAGAAATACATTCACTGAATAAGAAAGAGAAGCCAAAGACTCATCTATTATTTATGACAAAACTAAAGGCTATGCTACCTAATGATTGTAAGCCTATCATCGTAACTGACGCTGGCTTTCGCATCCCTTGGTTCAAACAGATTTTGGCTCTTGAGTGGGATTATGTAGGTCGCTTTAGAAATAGAACGCACTGTAGAAAAATCGCGATTCATCATTGGTATCCAGTCAAAAAGCTTTACGCTCAAGCAAGCTCTAGAGCTAAGGATCTCGGCGAATACTTTTTAGGTGAACAGGTCTCTTTCAACTCTCGTTTAGTTATCTTCAAACGCGATCCTAAAGGACGAAAAGACAGAACTGCAACAGGTGATAAAGCTAGGCGGAGCAAGCGGTCTCGTGCAAGTGCAGAGCGAGAAAAAGAGCCTTGGTTACTCGCGACATCTCTTTGTAACTCAAGTGCTACGGCTAAAAGAGTCGTTAAGATTTATGCGACGAGGATGCAGATAGAAGAAAGCTTTAGAGATGTTAAAACGGGTCTAAAAATGAATGATAGCGGTACTCGAATAGCGAGCAGGCTCTGCGTATTGTTACTCATTGCCTGCCTAGCTCAATTTATCCTGTTCCTGCTAGGTTTAGCCGTCAAAGCTGCCAATAAACATAGGCAATACCAAGCAAACTCAATAAAGCACCGCAACGTACTCTCAAACCAATTTATTGGCTTAAGAGCATACAAGGATAAGAAGTTGAGGTTAGTAAAGGCGCATTGGCAAGCTGCGATACAGTCACTACTGGATTTAGTCAGGGATCCACAAGCATGCTATTAAATTCGTGGGGATCCCACAG
>NZ_RXNV01000042.1 GCF_003966265.1 Shewanella atlantica
GGCATTTACTCGTGGTAATTTTTGTTTGGCGATAAATTTGATCACCAAATGCCATGAATGTTCCTCACTATTTTACCTATCTCATTATTTCAGCTTACCTTTTTGTGGGGATTCGTCAGACACTGACCCCACTTATCCAAGCCATCCGTTATTAATCAGTCAGGCCCAACAATCACCCCTAGCGGCTCAAGTAGTTGCTCCTGCTGCCACATGCATATTTTTACATTACTAAGATCCACCTTTCTTGGATCCAGCCCAGAAAGTTCTGCATAAGAAAGATCACACCCTCTCACATCAAACTGGCCCCAAGCATCACTGGAAAAGTCTCCGCGACTCAAATCTGAACCCTTAAGCGAAGCCCTAAAAAAATTTGCACCAGTCCATTTGTTTTCAAATAGATCGCATTTCTCAATGCATTGGCGCTCAAGATTAGCGTAAGACAAATTACACCCCGTAATGTACACGGAACAGAAATACACTTGATTACTGATCTGATTGGTAAAACGGGCCTTAAGAAAGTTAACACCTTTCAAGTCACAGTTCCTAAACTCGGCACCAAAGCAATTAGCCCCCTTAAAATTAACCATAGATAACTGACAACCTTTGAAGCTCGAATCTTGCAAGTTAGCATATTCAAAATCGCAACCACTCACTGAGCCTTGCTCTATAAATGAGCAGTCGATAAAGCGGCTGTCGCTGAGATCAGTATGATAAAAATTACAATTATAAAATTTGCACAGCTCAAAATGTGAATCACTCAAATCCTGATGGCTAAAATCAACCCCATCGAATACCTCATTTTTTCTATTCATTAACGCCTCTGACTAACTAATACTAACAATAAGACTAGGTCTGAAAACCGGAGACTAACATTCACAAGTATAGAAACCAACAAAAATAAAAGCCTTAAAAACAATAACTTACGAGAGGCGTCATAATCGATTTTAAGGCTCCAAAATGGCTCTTAGACCTTGGTAAAATTAAATATAAAGATGCGAAGACCAAGAAAAAACTTTCACTCCATCCAGGGGCTTGCAGGAAGTCGGACAGATAGATTTGAATACAGGAGGTAATGCCACTCCAGGAAAAGGACTATCACGAAAAGCATAAGAAATGGGGTCAAAGAAATAGAAAAACTGACAAGAAAAGCATGAGGCCACAGAAAATGGGGACGTCCCTACAAGGGCATAGCATAAAGTTTACTCTGACCCTGACGAATCCCCACAAAAAGGTAAGCTGAAATAATGAGATAGGTAAAATAGTGAGGAACATTCATGGCATTTGGTGATCAAATTTATCGCCAAACAAAAATTACCACG
>NZ_RXNV01000044.1 GCF_003966265.1 Shewanella atlantica
CTAATCCCCGTTCGCTCGCCGCTACTAGGGGAATCTCGGTTGATTTCTTTTCCTCCGGGTACTTAGATGTTTCAGTTCCCCGGGTTTGCCTCATTAACCTATGTATTCAGTTAATGATACTCACTTATGTGAGTGGGTTTCCCCATTCGGACATCGTTAGCTCAAATGCTTGTTACTAGCTCGCCAACGCTTTTCGCAAGTTACTACGTCCTTCATCGCCTCTGACTGCCAAGGCATCCACCGTATACGCTTAGTCACTTAACCATACAACCCAAATGAGTTTCATCTGAATTGCATTGCAACTAATGGTGTTTACTTTCGCCAAAAGAATACTCATGAAACACTTTCCTAATAAAAGGTCTATGTTTCGGGCACTTGATTTTAAGTGTTTTGAGAACTCAATTATTTATTTTCGCATTAATGCTATTAACTAAAGCAATCGTTACCTCTTGCGAGATAGCTTTCACAATAGTCCCTTTCACATTAACACTATCAGCTTTCCAAATTTTTAAAGAACGGGCTTAAAAAAGCCAAAGATAAAGTCTTAGTTTATCTTTGGCATCTCTATCCAATGCATGACCTTACAATTCAGCTAAAAAAAGTAAGTAAATGGTGGAGCTATGCGGGATCGAACCGCAGACCTCCTGCGTGCAAGGCAGGCGCTCTCCCAGCTGAGCTATAGCCCCATTTACATGCAGTTGAGAAACAATCAAGATATCCAATGCAAACATTGGCGAAGCCAAATCGCATTCTAATCAAGGCAGTTTAATGCGACGTTTAGCCTGCTAAACGAGTATTAAACTAACGCAGAGTAGAAAAGATTTGGTGGGTCAGAGTGGACTTGAACCACCGACCTCACCCTTATCAGGGGTGCGCTCTAACCAGCTGAGCTACAGACCCATTCTTTTTGGTCTTTTAATCCTTTCTCATCGTTACTTTCTTCGTTTCTCAGTCATGTGCTAGAGCACACTCCCTACGAGACTCATCAAGTGCCTTGATTAAGAATCAAAATCCTCAAAAATACCTTTCGATATATTTCTCTTTCTTCTATCAAGCAATCTGTGTAGACACTCAAACATACTTTCGTATTTCAAGTATTAAGTTAGTCGTATAGGTAAGGAGGTGATCCAGCCCCAGGTTCCCCTAGGGCTACCTTGTTACGACTTCACCCCAGTCATGAACCACACCGTGGTAAACGCCCTCCCCGAAAGGTTAAG
>NZ_RXNV01000045.1 GCF_003966265.1 Shewanella atlantica
GGAAACCATAGCATTGTGGTCCCACCTGATCCCATCTCGAACTCAGAAGTGAAACGCAATTGCGCCGATGGTAGTGTGGGGTCTCCCCATGTGAGAGTAGGTCATTTCCAGGCGCCTAATAACGATAAAGCCCATTGCTAACGCAATGGGCTTTTTTCGTTTTGGCTGGAAATATGCCCACTCGGACATGGGGAAAGTAAAAAGCCCGAACGCAGTGAGGTTCAATAGCCATGTGATAGGCAGTAAATAGCTCCTGCATTTACTGGATTCCCTACATCCATGTAGCTCATAGGGTGAGATGGGCGTTGTTGGCGAAGCAAAGCTTTGCGCCCATTGAGCGCGGAGGGGTTCCCCGCAGCTGACCATGACAGGCGCCTTTTGCCCTTATTTACAAACCCGCTTATGCAGTATGGCCGTAAATTGATGTTTAGGATTAACAAATGCCTTGGTGGCAGGGATACCAATGAAAGGCCATGGCGGTCAGTGTCTATAGTTTCTAATTTTTCTGGCTGACCATGACAAGCGCCTAATTTCTCGTTAAGATAGTCGATAAATCCCCGGCACTTAGTGTTGGGGGTTTTTTCGTTTAACAACTTTTGAAATGACCACTCGAACATGGGGAAAATGTAGGACCGGCTTTAGCCGGGAATCGCTTTTTGCTATACAAGCTCCGCGGCTAAAGCGCGCTCCTACACAAAAAGTTGCAGGTGTCTCCCGCTACACTATCTTAACTATCTATTCTTTATGCAAAGGTAAGTCATACCGTTCAGTGGAATGAAGCAGCTGGTCTTGAGGTCACTGTGCCTTAATAGGAGTTGTGATTTATCTATTAGACCACGGTTTTCCGAGGGCTTGAGTCCCTGGTTGAATTACATGCTTTAATCGATTGATTATTAGGCCTGAAATTAAAACTGGTTCACTCTGATATGATCAATGTTATTGCTGGAAATGCCAGCTGATCGGGCGGTTACATCAGGAGGTTGTGGGCTGCCCTGTGGATAGAGCTGTGGGTATGCGGTGCGCGATAGGTGGTTAACTGGTTATTTTCTAAAAAAGTGGTTTTTTAGCTAATTAGCCCTTGCGCCCTTCCTGAAACTCCCTATAATGCGCATCCACTGACACGGCACAGCAGGCCAATCGCTCTTAGTAAACGCTAGGTAGCACGGGACTTGCAGCAGTGTTAGAGAGTTTAACTTCTTTGGAATTAGACTCA
>NZ_RXNV01000046.1 GCF_003966265.1 Shewanella atlantica
AACCAGTTTTAATTTCAGGCCTAATAATCAATCGATTAAAGCATGTAACTCAACCAGGGGCTCAATCTCTCAGCAAATATAGTAATTGAGTAGTCAAATAACTGCTCCCATTGAATCTCAAAAACCTCAAGATCTGCAGCTTAATTCTACTGAACAGAATCGCTCCCTTGCAGTGAGAGGAGAGAGTTCAGATAGAGTAGCGGGAGATACCTGCAACTTTCTGTGTAGGAGCGCGCTTTAGCCGCGAAGCTTGTCTTACACATGAGCCATTCCCGGCTAAAGCCGGTCCTACACTTTCCCCATGTTCGGGGGTTAACTCTAAAAATACAGAGTCTGGCTAAAAACGAAAATAGCCCCCAATACTAATACTAATTTCTAGGGATTATCGCGTTAATTAAGGAGTGCGTCTGTCATGGTCAGCTTCGGGCGACCGCCATGGCCTTTCATTGGTATCCCTACCATCCAGGCATTTGTTAATCCTAAACATCAGATAGTGGAAGTGTCGATATTGAAGGAGCATTTATCGACCGACATCGGGGGTAAGCATTGCATGTACGTGCTTAAGTGGAGAGGTCACCTGATATCAATACGAACAAGTTCGAGCTGAACACTCAAAATATCACTGATTCCTAAACGCAAAAAAGCCACCACTCTTTATAAGGTATAAGAAGGTGGCTTCTCTACTTAAAATAAGGAGTGCGCCTGTCATGGTCAGCTACGGATAAATCCTCCGCGTTCAATGGGCGCAAAGCTGCGCTTCGCCAACAACGCCCATCTCACCCTACTCCACATGGGTATTGAGCCTCACTGCGTTCGGACCTTTTACTTTCCCCATATTCGAGTGGTCATTTCTTGTAGCAAAGAGTCCACGCGAAAAACGAAAAAAGCCCATTGCGTTAGCAATGGGCTTTATCGACTCTCTTAAAGAGAAATTAGGCGCCTGGAAATGACCTACTCTCACATGGGGAGACCCCACACTACCATCGGCGCAATTGCGTTTCACTTCTGAGTTCGAGATGGGATCAGGTGGGAC
>NZ_RXNV01000047.1 GCF_003966265.1 Shewanella atlantica
TCACCAGGCATTACCATCTCTACGCCTTCTGGCAATTCGATAGTACCGGTTACGTCAGTTGTACGGAAGTAGAACTGTGGACGGTAGCCTTTGAAGAATGGAGTGTGACGTCCGCCTTCTTCTTTTGACAGAACGTAGATTTCTGACTTGAAAGTAGTGTGTGGAGTGATTGAACCAGGAGCAGCAAGAACCTGACCACGCTCAACATCTTCACGCTTAGTACCACGTAGAAGAACACCACAGTTCTCGCCAGCACGACCTTCGTCAAGAAGCTTACGGAACATTTCAACACCAGTACAAGTAGTCTTAGTAGTATCTTTGATACCTACGATTTCTACTTCTTCACCAACTTTGATGATACCGCGCTCTACACGACCGGTAACAACTGTACCACGGCCTGAGATTGAGAAAACATCTTCGATTGGAAGAATGAATGCACCATCGATAGCACGCTCTGGCTCTGGAATGTAAGTATCTAGTGCTTCTGCAAGCTCAAGGATCTTAGCTTCCCACTCTGGCTCGCCTTCAAGGGCTTTAAGCGCAGAACCTTGGATAACTGGTAGGTCATCACCTGGGAATTCATATTCAGAAAGAAGTTCACGAACTTCCATTTCTACAAGCTCAAGAAGCTCTTCGTCATCAACCATGTCACACTTGTTCATGAATACGATGATGAAAGGTACACCAACCTGACGAGAAAGCAGGATGTGCTCACGAGTCTGTGGCATTGGACCATCTGTAGAAGCAACTACTAGAATCGCGCCGTCCATTTGAGCAGCACCAGTGATCATGTTTTTAACATAATCGGCGTGACCAGGACAATCTACGTGTGCGTAGTGACGAGTAGGTGTGTCATATTCGATGTGAGAAGTATTAATTGTAATACCGCGCTCACGCTCTTCTGGAGCGTTATCGATTTGTGCGAAGTCTTTAACTTCACCACCGTAAGTCTTAGTCAATACTGCAGAGATTGCAGCAGTTAGAGTAGTTTTACCATGGTCAACGTG
>NZ_RXNV01000004.1 GCF_003966265.1 Shewanella atlantica
ATGGCATTTACTCGTGGTAATTTTTGTTTGGCGATAAATTTGATCACCAAATGCCATGAATGTTCCTCACTATTTTACCTATCTCATTATTTCAGCTTACCTTTTTGTGGGGATTCGTCAGGGTCAGAGTAAAATTTACTAGGTAAGGATAAATTGTTCTGAGCGAATTGGTTCCTTCGAATAATTAAAGTTACTTTTCCTAATCGAAACCTCATGGCCAGAGCCTAATCTCTGGCGCCTATCAACCGCAACTCCGCTGAAGGAAGTTGCGGTTTTTTATACCAAGCGCCGCAGCTGAATTAATAATCTGCTTCGAGTCACGAAGGTTAAGGTAGGTCAAATATCAGTGTCGTGGTTTGACTGTCCGAGCTATAAGTTAATAGGGTCAGAGTTAAATTTAATCGATCATGACAAATTATTCGGTGCAAAGTAGGTCTTTCCGCTAAATTAAGATACTTTTTCTAATCAATGTCAGGTTAACTAGAACTATTGATCTAACCCACTTATGTACACTAACGCCATAGCGCAGCATCAAAAAGCCGCAATCCCCTGAAAGGAATTGCGGCTTTATCTACTTTGTTTAACTGAGAGTTGAGTTGGCAGGCTTAGACAGGCAAGTCTCAGCCCTCTCTACTCTTTACTCTCTACCCAACTCTCTGCGCCTTTATCTACTTTTTTTAGATGCGTGTTAACGGATCAAGAGTAGCGGGACCGCACTTTTCACCAGCACTTCGGTCGTGTTGCTGCCGACAAAGAACTGTCTGAGTTTTGAGTGACCAAAAGCTCCCATCACAATCATCTCCAGCTGTTGTTCTTGCTGATAATTAAGCAGCGCTTCATCGACACGCCCGGACAGGATATTCTCACTCACGCTAACTCCGGCTTCCCGAAGTCGCATGGCTGCCTGATCGAAAGCCGTACTCTTGCTGCCCGATTCATCCACCATCACCAAATGACACTCGAGCCCTGCAAGTAGAGGCGTATTTATCGCCTTTTCAATCAGCTTCTCACTGGTTGCACTACCATCGAAGGCTATCATATAGGAGCCAGGCGTCACGAACGTATCGCTGACCACTAAGATATGCGCTTTAATGGAACGAATAACACTTTCGAGCTGCGAGCCAATGGTCTTACTGGTGCTATGGTCTTCACCCGACTTACCAATCACTAATACCCTTAACTCACTTTCTAAGTCTATTAGACTCTCTTGGAGGCTACCATGGCGTTGCAATTTACTGATCTCTTCGACACCTTTGGTGCAAGCCAACGCCCTGGCATCTTCAAGTAATTGCTTACCATGCTTAAGGGCAACTCGGCTGCGGGTTTCATCGAGTTCCACCAGCTCATTGAGGAGTTCCTCTTGAGTGCCTAAACCTATCTGTCCCGACAATTCGCTCACCACAGGCCTCGTAGTTTTATCGAGTACATGCAGTAAGATAAGGGGGGCCTTAACCTTCTGTGCTACCCAAGTACTGGCTTCGCAGGTTGCCAAAGTCAATTTTGAGCCATCTATACAGGCGACGATATTCTTCATTTGTCTCATCCTATTAGTGTCCAGCCAGTAATTTTTCAACTTCTTCAGGTTTATCGTGCACGCCGAATTTGTCGACGATAGTGCTCGTAGCTTGATTCATACCGACAAGGTTAACTTGCGCTCCCTCTCGGCGGAATTTAATCACCACTTTATCCAATGCCGTCACCGCACTCACATCCCAAAAGTGGGCGGCAGACAGATCGATGGTTACCGTCTCTAAAACCTCTTTAAAATCGAATGACTCGATAAACTTGTCTGACGATGCGAAAAAAACTTGCCCGATAACTCTATATTCCCGGCTATCACTCTCACTCTCACTAACATCATCTCTGACCACCATCATACGACTGATCTTATTCGCAAAGAATAGTGAGGCAAGCAATACCCCGATAAATACACCAATGGCTAAATTATGCGTAACGACCACGATGGCGACTGTGGCCAGCATAACTATGTTGGTCGACAGTGGATGCTTTTTCAGATCGGTAATCGAACGCCATGAGAAGGTACCGATTGCGACCATGATCATGACCGCCACTAACGCCGCCATTGGGATCTGTTTTAACCAGGGCCCAAGAAATACCACCATAATCAACAGATATACGCCCGCCGCTAACGTGGATAAGCGTCCACGTCCACCGGATTTAATGTTGATCATCGATTGACCAATCATGGCACAACCGGCCATACCACCAAGAAAGCCGGTGAAGATATTGGCAACACCTTGGCCCTTACACTCGCGATTTTTATCACTCTTGGTATCGGTCAGGTCATCGACAATCGTCGCCGTCATCATTGACTCTAATAAACCCACTACAGCAAGGCCCATGGAGTAAGGCAATACAATCAACAAGGTTTCCAGATTTAACGGCACATCGGGCCATAAAAAAATCGGTAAGGTATCGGGTAGATTTCCCATGTCGCCGACAGTTCGCACGTCAATATTAAACCATATGGTAATAGCGGTTAACGTAACAATACAGATCAACGGAGATGGAATTATTTTGCCGATAACCGGCAGGTATGGAAACAGATAAATAATACCAAGGCCTGCCGCTGTCATAGCATACACATGCCAGGTCACATTGGTCAGTTCCGGCAGCTGGGCCATAAAAATCAATATTGCCAGCGCATTAACAAACCCGGTTACCACAGAGCGCGACACAAAACGCATCAAGCTACCCAGTTTCAAATAACCCGCTAATATCTGTAGCAGGCCCGTTAACACGGTTGCAGCAAGCAGGTACTCTAAACCGTGCTCTTTCACCAGTGTGATCAGCAGCAATGCCATCGCACCAGTTGCCGCAGAGATCATTCCGCTGCGCCCGCCAGTAAAGGCGATGACTACCGAAATACTAAATGAGGCATATAAGCCGACTTTAGGGTCTACACCCGCAATAATAGAAAATGCGATAGCCTCGGGAATGAGCGCTAAAGCCACAACGATACCCGCGAGCAGATCGCCACGGATATTTGACATCCAATCAGTTTTAAAGTTTTTTAACATTGAACTCTCAGTTTTGCACGGCACAGGGCACCAGAAGTAATGCCTGGAGTGTGATTCGTGCTTCTTTGATAAAATTTTGGCGCAGAAAAATAGTCGAAAAAACGACAAAGAATTAACAAGCGCAAAGAATAAGCATGGTGCTTAGGTAGCAATGAAAGCTATAGGGAGGGCGGAACGTTAAGGTGGCGTAATTAACACAGTGATCAATATCCTCTGAATGAAACGTAGCTGCATTCTACCCTCATTATTTTGCAGATTGAATACCTATGAGCACTTTTTTCACTAGTTCCCATGGAACCCATTTAGTATTGCCGCAATTTTTACCGGTAGATAATTCGGCAGGCTATAGGCCATCCCCCCATATCCTGGTGATAAGTCCCGAGCATAACTATCTGACTTTCACTCTAAAAATGGATCTAAAACCGACTCTGCAATAGAAAGATCATGGCAAGTTAAATATCAATGCCGTCGCCTGACTGTTCGACCTGTTGACTAAGGAAATTGAGAAAGGTAATGGAAATTAATACTGAAAAATTAACAAAACATACGCTGAATTGACTGATAAAGAATAATTCAGACTGTATGCCTCTGGCGAGCCGACTGATATTGCCTACAATATAAGTGACTCGAATTGTCTAATTTTAAATTAGGATAGGTTATTAATTATAAACTTACAGGGAGAGATATGATGAGTAGTTGGATTTTGGTAGCCGATAGCGCACATGCACGTCTATTTAACGCTGAAACAAAAAAATCTGCATTAAACGAGATTGAGGACATGATCCATCCCGAGGCGCAGCAGCACGAACAGAAGCTAACCTCAGATCTGCCCGGAAGTCAGGCAGGTGGTGCCAAGGGTAGCCACCACTCAGTTAGTGGTAAAACAGCTCCCAAGGAGTATGAGGCGGTAAAATTTGCCAAACAGCTCTGTAAATACCTTGAGGCGGCACATAATGCGCAGAAATTCTGCCAACTGATTGTTGTTGCCGCACCTGCATTCCTTGGGCTCTTACGCAAGGAGATGAACAGTAACGTCGCTAAGGTTATTACGTTGGAGCTCGACAAAGATATCGTTGAGCAGGACGTTAACTCTATTAGAGGACACCTGCCCACTATTCTGCCCCACCTAACCACCTAAGTCGGCAAACCCATATTTTTTCACTGTATATCTCGTTATGTTCGAAGAGCTTATTTATGTGAGACAGGCCATTTTAGTGGCCTGTCTTATGAGCATCGGCAAGATTGAATTAAATAAAAATGGGTGGCCGGGGGGAACCTAAGGTGCTCTATCTATTTGCAGCGGAAACTTTGCTCTTTACTCATGTTCTTGTTGTTGGATTCGTTATATTCGGTCTGCTTCTGATCTTAGCCGGAAAGCTATTTTCATGGTCTTGGGTTAGAAATCCATGGTTTCGTGTGGCCCACATCACGAGTCTTGCAGTTGTCGTGTTCCAGTCATGGGTTGGCGTGATTTGCCCTCTCACAAGTTGGGAAATGGCGCTCCGCTCTAAGGCTGGCGATACTGTGTATGCGGGTTCATTTGTATCTCATTGGCTAACAGAAATTTTATATTATCAGGCTCCAGAGTGGGTGTTTATAGTTAGCTACACCACATTTGGATTGCTTGTTTTGGCTTGTTGGTTTTGGGTGCGTCCGCGTTCATTTACTACGCGCGGAAATCATGTACCACCTAAATAGGATTCTAAAAATACAGTTGACTGCTTAAGCTGAAACTTGCCGCCCCCCCGCCTTCTGTTATATCGACCTGGTTTGGAGTGTGTATTGGTAATCCTCGTCTATCTGTAATTTTATTCAGTCGCATTTATTTTGAGCACATTTTAAAGAAATAACTCCCTAAACTATGCGCTTTTTTCACTTGTGACCTAATATAATATTGTGTATTTCAGAGAGTTATAGCTGAGCTGGTTTATATAATAGGTTTGGAAAACGTGCATGCACACTTACACCGAAGGAATGTTCAGGCTGACATCGGTTTTCGCCTCTAATACAACAGATTACCAAAGCGCATTTTTACCGGCCTAACGATCACAGTGAGCGTGTGCACGATACTAAGACGTTAGGCCTACCGTAAACTCAAATTACAAGAGAAGATTGTCATGCAAATTCAGGTCAATACAGATAAGAACATCTCCGGGCGAGAAGCACTTGCTCAAAGTGTCGAAGATGTTTTGAGATCCGATCTAAGCCGTTTCAGTGATCATATCACGCGCATTGAAGTACATTTAAGTGACGAGAACAGCTCGGCTAAGCAAGGAGTGACGGACAAGCGCTGTTTGCTGGAGGTCAGGCTTGCCGGGGAACGCCCAATTGCAGTCAGCGAGCAGGCGGAAACTGTTGGGGAAGCGGTTGGAGCCGCATCCCAACAAATGGTTAATATGCTAGAGACTGAGTTGGTTAAGCGTAGCAAGAGGTAACTGCAGCCCTTTGCTCATCCATGCTTAGGCCTAACAAGCGAGGGGACAAAGAGCGTCGAAAAATCGCTCCGCCTTGTGCGTCGAACGTTATCCCCCTTTCACATACTTTTTCTTATCCGAAAGTGGAGTTTTAGAGCAGAAAGTCCATCAATGCTTGCCTGACCGGCGTTGGAAATTTAGACTTAAAGGACCACAGACTTAGCGAGTTAATGGATTAATTAATGAAGCCTAAAATTTATCTAAACTATCTGGTTGCAGCAATCTTAACGGCCCCCCTATTAAATTTACTCATCGACAGTGGTGGTATCACAGCCGGAAAGCTTGTCTGCATCGTTCTGCTTTTTTCCAACCTGTTACTAGCATCGCTCTTTCATCAGGAGAGAGTGAAGAATCGAGGAGAAACTATAACAACCAGAGGTTAATCTTATGGCATTCCCGGCCAATAAATTTTCGGATTACCACGCTCACCTCTATTTTGATGAGAACTCATTGGCTCACGCTACTCAGCTGAGAGATAGGGTCTATAATCAGCTTGGTTTGTACGTGGGTAACTTAAATACCAGGTTAGTCGGCCCTCATCCCCAGTGGAGTTTCCAGATCTCATTCACCGGTGAGCAGTTCGATATGTTCCTGCCCTGGATAGACAAAAACCGAAATGGGTTATCTGTCTTATTACATCCGGTGACGGGCGATGACCTGATAGATCATAGCGACTATGCCAGTTGGCTGGGCCAGCCGTTAACCCTGAAGCTGTCAATATTCGACGCAGAGTGAAGGGGTGTCCGGATAACCAGACATTAATTAAGTAGCGAGCTATTAAGAAGAAAGCTAATTATTAGACAAGTGTGTATTAGCCTTAGTTTCTATCGCTATTTATATAGTAACTTTCTCAAATAGACTGAGCTTTAACAAATTGAATGTTAACAAGCCTCACTTAAAAAGAGTGAACGTTAAACGACTGAACTAAAACTAGTAATTACAGATGGGAGTATCAAATGAACAAGGATGAACATGCTAAGCCCGATGGCAGAGAAACGCTGCAATTAACCCAATGGGAACTCGAAAATCTGCACCTGCCACCTGTAACCACCGTAACCCTGTTTGAAGGCGCTCCCCCGGTCGAGTACCTACGTCAGCGCCTGGCAATGATGCTGGAGAAAAATCCCTGGCTCACATCCCGAATCGTTAAAAAGAGCACCGAAAATAAGGTAGTAGCACTGGCTTACTCAACAAGCGTTGAGCCTGAGGCCAGTATCGACCAACATCTGACCGTTCATGCGCCGGGAGATACAAACTTTTCACTTAGCATGCCATATGAAGCATTGGTTAATACGTTACTGCCGGTGCAGTGCGCACGCTCAAAACCTGCCACAGATAAAGATGAGGCGCTGTTTAAGGTGGCGGTGATTCCGGTAAAAGTGGAAGCTATAGATAGCGACTCTTCTGCGCCTCTGCAACAGGCTATGACTGAGGCTGGTTTCGCGCTGGTTATCTCTATGAACCACACCCTGGGAGACGGCCATACCTATTATAAATTGTATGACATGTTAAGTGCCGACACCGACATAGAGGCACTCGACCCTGTGCGGGTGGACGGTTTTGAAGCAGCCAAAATTCAGGTGGTTGGTGAGCAAGAGAGTGCCATGTTCAGGTCACCCGCTGTGGCTATGGGGATCATGGGAGATTATCTGGGCGCAAAGATAACGCGTCGCCCTCCACAAAATGTCGCTATTCACCACATAGAGCCTGAATGGCTGTCACGGCAAAAAGCCAAAGCAAAGCAGGAACATGTGGCCCCCTTTGTCTCGAGTAACGATATTATAAGCTCATGGTTCTTTCGCGAGATGCGAGCAGACTTGAACATCATGTTGGCCAATTTCCGCAGCCGACAGCCCTCCATTGCGGGTCTGAACGAGCAACACGCAGGTAATTACGAAGCCAACGTGCCCTATTTCAAAGGCGATATAGAAAACCCGGCCCTCATCCGCCAATCTATCCACAACCCGGACGGCACCTTTCGCGCACGACGGGCGGGAACGCCTGCCACCGAGATCCCTGAATTCATGACCCTGCTGCACAACAAGAGCGCGCTCATCACCAACTGGGCGACCTTTTACCGTGATCTCGTCCTGCCAGGTAAAGCTGAAGAGCGAGAAGACAGCGAAGAGCCACGAACACAAAATCCAAAACTGCATTTTCCCATTATGGAGTCCAACGGCATTATCACCTCGGTCTGGAATAACGGCATCATCTTCCGTCCCCGTGCCGGTGAGTTGGGGATACTCATGATCTCAAACCATTTCGATAGCGAAGGTTTAAACGGGGTATCCATAAAAAAAGCACAGGATGACCCAAATAGTCCGATTGGCGAACGTATTGTTTAGCTGATAATTGCCAACGGGCTGTCTGAGCCGACGCCATTCTTTGGAGGTAGCGTGAAGTACTTTGCATATGGCTCTAATATGTCACTTTTAAGATTACAACAACGAGTACCAAGTGCTGCAAGGCTTGGTGCTTTTATTCTTAAAGAGCATGAATTACGTTTTCATAAAATTGGTAAAGATGGCTCAGGAAAATGCGACGCTTTTCGCACGAACAAAATTGATGATTTTGTCATAGGGTCGCTGTTTGAAATAAATGAAGCAGAAAAAGAGGCGTTAGATAGAGCGGAAGGCTTAGGTTATGGTTACAGTGAAAAAACCGTCACTGTACAAAATGACGCTGGCGATATCTTTGAAGCATTTACATACTATGCGACCAGAACAGACTCATCGCTGAAGCCTTACTCCTGGTATCTGAACCATGTTGTTATTGGTGCAAAAGAGGCAAACGTACCGACTCGATATTTTGCAAAGATTGAGTCTATAGTGTGCATAGAAGACCCGAATAAACATAGAGATTCAGAGCAACGTGCAATCTACCATTTACAGAGTCTTCAACCGGGATCGTAACCGTTTATGGTTCTGTTAAAGGTGAGATGGTTCTGTTTGATAACTGTAATGACGTACTCAAATCCCTGCCCGTATAGCCTCGATAAACTTTAGTTGCCCCATTGAAGCCCCCCTCCCTCTTGAGCACTGCATACATATACAAGGCATGGCTAATATTGAGGTAATTGCTATAAAAAAGATGCATAAATCCTCAAGTTTACGCTCCGAAAACACGTGTGCAAAAGACTTCATCAAATATTATCAATAACTTGCAACAGGAAGAAAGTGTTATACAGACCTCTTAAACACCCACGCATTTTTTTATCGGCCACTAGCAGGCGATTTTCCAGACCAGCAAAAAATAAACAGCTTACAACAATAAGTTACAAGTGATAGCTTTATTAAAATAATCGAGCAGTCGAGAACGTTATCCTGCTGCAATTGAATAAGCTGTTAGGCATTTAAGGAAGTATCGTGGATTCAGGTAAGAATAAATTTTTAATCATTGGCTCAATTTGTAGTGCAGTTGCTGCTTTAGCTCATTTAGGTTGTATTGTTTTTGGTGGTGACTGGTATCGTTTTTTTGGTGCTGGTGAGCAAATGGCCAGAATGGCTGAAGATGGACATTGGTATCCGACTGTAGTTACATCAGTTATTGTGTTGGTTTTATCTATTTGGTCGTTATATGGCCTGTCTGGCGCTAAAGTTCTTTTTAAACTTCCTCTTCTTAAACTTGGCTTAATTGTTATCTCGCTAATTTATTTAGTTCGTGGAGTAGCGTTTGTTGCAATAATGCCAATGTTTCCGGAAAACAGTTTAACTTTTTGGCTTGTCAGTTCTGGTATTTGTTTATCTATAGGTATCCTCTATTCAATTGGCACCTTCCAGTGTTGGTCAAAGTTAAGTGTAAAAAATGCCTAGCAAGTAACTAAAGCGGGACTGCTAACTGTTGGCTCGGTTTCGTTTCGCTACACATTTAAGCCAACAATTATCAGCTCCTTAACTGGGCATTAGGCGAATCATGAATCCGAGCAAAATTGTCCGTGAAAATATTAGGAAGCTTACAGATCTTCCAAATATAGGTAAGGCAGGCGCCGCTGACCTTGAGTTACTTGGTATAGAGAAACCCGGTGATCTCATGGGGCAGGACCCGTATGAAATGTACGAGAGGCTCTGCATTTTAACTGGTAGCAGACATGATCCGTGTGTCATTGATGTGTTTATTTCAGTTATATGCTTTATCAATGGTGATGAACCAAAGGTTTGGTGGGAGTACACGGCGGAGCATAAGAGTGTGCAAGCTTCGAAGCAGGATATCGCCTACCAAGTCACTCAAAAGGACAAATAACAGTTGGATTTTGCAACTTCGTCACTTATTTTAGCCAACTATTATTTGCCTCTTTGTGAAGCGTTCATACTAATGAAGAATGTCAGGTAGAACCCTGAATAGTGCTCAAATCCGGGGCCGTTGAAAGCCCTAAATTTGGACTTTCAACTATTGCCTTTCAACTAAATGAATACCGGGATCATTTGAAAGCAGATCCATCTCAGTACGCTCTATAGTAAAAATCCGCCTCCGGCTTGCACAGATTGCCCGGTGATCCACCCGGCACCGCTACCGGACATTAACAGAACCGCATTTGCGATATCTTTGGGTTCGCCAAGGCGACCCATCGGAGTTTGAGCGATAATCATTCCCAGCATCTCTTCATTTGATTTAACATCGGCGGTTATATCTGTGTCTGTAAGGCCAGGTGCGACTGCATTGACTCTGATCCCCATTGGACCGAGTTCAGCAGCGAGTAGTCTGGTGGCATGATCCACGGCCGCCTTGGATGACGCGTAAGCCGCAACGCCCGGCATCATACCGCGTGCCGCAACGGATGAAATATTGACCACTGCCCCCTTACTATTGGCAAGATGGACTGTTGCCTCGCGGACAAGGGCCAGAGGCGCAAACACGTTGGTTCGGTAAATGCTCTCAATATCTTCATCACTCGTTTCAGATAGCGGGCCCATCTTCCCGGTTCCGGCGTTATTCACCAGAACATCAAGTCGTCCAAATTTGCTGATGGTTTGCTCAACAATTCGAGCTGGGTCCCCTTTTTTGCTGACATCTCCGACTATGGAGTATGCCTGCGGCCCCAATTCCTTGCTTGTTTCCTCAAGAACAGACTGTCTTCGGCCAGTGATAACCACCGTTGCCCCTTTGGCGATAAAAGCCGATGCTGTGGCTTTCCCAATTCCTGTTCCGCCGCCTGTGATTAGTACCACTTTGTTGTCAAAATTTTCCATTTGGTTTTCCTGATAGTTATGTAACCGGTTGATTTATTTGCCAGACAGGCGCTCGGTAGTGCGTCTGGCTAACAAACGTTTGTGCTGTTGACGTCACGAGCGTAAATCGAACTTGTGGGCTTTCAGACGCCAACTTACGAGGGAAAATCCCCCATAAGATCTTGAATTTATACTTAATCTTCACTGGTAAGTGAAATGATTAGCTTCACTTGATTTCCAGTAGTGATTGTGACGTTTATCACTGCCGTGATTCAGAGCCTGGCTGTTTGGCGTTGTAGTTAAGTCGCGGACTGGTCACATGGGAAATCAACGCTGGAACACTGGCATCGAGCCTGGTTTGGTCTCTGCTCATCGCGCTATGAAGAACAAATGGCGGCAGATAGGTCATACCGATCATCAATGCGGTCTGCTGAAAGGGCGTCAGAAGTTCAGGCATGGTAAAGCTGTTGAATGCGCCAGGTTGAAAGCTATCGGCCGGACCTCCGGTGGAGATAGCAAGCACCAACTCCTTTCCCCGCAGATTGTTGCCATCGGGGCCATAGGCAAAACCAAAGAGTAGCACCTGGTCGATCCATGCCTTGAGGACCGGCGGTGAAGAGTACCAGTAGAACGGAAACTGCAACACCACACGATCGGCCTGCTCAAGAAGCGCCTGCTCAACTGATGGATTAAAGCGCATTTCCGGCCCCCCTACGGCCGTCAGGTCGCGGGTGATGATCCCATCAACATCTGACAGGGCTTCAAACCACTTTCGATTGGCGGTGGAGGTAGAAAGATCTCGATGAGCGGTTAGCACAAGGATATCCATAAAGCAGGCCTCACTGTTGTGTTTCCTCGTGGCACTGTTGTTCGCCACGATGATTAAAATATTTCGTTTACTTGTTGCTTACTTTAATTAGGTTCACTAAAGTAAACAATACACCGAATATCAACCTCTCTAGTGAATAGAATCTACCAATGCGACTACCCCTTTCCACCCTTGAAGTATTCAACGCCATTGCGTGCCAAAAGAGCCTGCGGGGTGCGGCCCGAGAGCTCGGGGTTAAACCTTCAACCGTAAGCCATCAATTAAAAAAACTGGAAGAGCAGCTCGGCACCGCGCTGTTTATCCGAACAACCCGTTCAATTAGCCTAACCGAAGCTGGACGGGCACTGGCCCGTAGTACCGGACCGGCCTTCGAGCAGCTAGGCGAAGGTTTGTACAGTGCGCAAACCGCAGGGCACGATGAGCGTGGTTCCCTGAAGCTCGCAATACCCGAGTTTGCTTACTTTCTGCTGGTTCGAAACAAACTTGCTACGTTTCAGAAAAATTACCCTGAGATCGAGGTTGAATTGTCTATGACCGATGCTATGTCGGATATTCTGGATGAGGGGTTACACGCTGGGTTCCGCCTTGGTGGCTTGATTGCACAGGACATGGTTGCAGTCAACCTGAGCGGTCCACTGAAAACAGCTGTAGTGGCAAGCCCTGAATACCTTGAAACACATGGTGTTCCACGGGACCCGAAGGATCTGTTGAAGCACAACTGTCTTCGCTATCGGTTTCCAAGTTCAGGACAATTAGCGCCTTGGATCTTCACCGGGCCAGATAGCGTCTATCCGGTCGAAGTTCGCGGCAACCTGATTGCCAATTCATCACCTGCCACGATCGATCTGGCACTTCAGGGGCTTGGGCTGACCTTTACGTTTCGTGATTACTGCACCGATGCCTTGGCAGACGGAAAGTTAGTAGAGGTCCTTACAGAGCATCAGGCCCCTTTACCCAGCATGAATATCTATTTCCCAAGAGAATATCGAGCCATGATGCCACTTCGACTGTTCATCGAACATTTGAAAAATGGACGCTGATGAAACCGAGCCGATAAGAATCAATATGTGAGTGAAAATGGCACCCATATCAATGGCAGGGAAATGGACAGGCAAAGCGGCGTTTGTTGCTAAAGGAGGTTAACTTGAGCACTAGAGTTCTTGAAGTTGTTGACTACGATCCAAACTGGAAGAAAACGTTTGAAACTGAAAGAGCCTTGCTCACCAAGGCGATTGGTATCAATGCTGTTAAGATCGAGCATATTGGCAGTACATCTGTCATAGGATTAGCAGCTAAGCCTGTTATTGATATTCTAATTGAGGTTACCAACCTTAAGGAATTAGATACTGCAAATGAAAACTTAAAAGCACTTGGTTATAAAATTAAAGGTGAAAATGGTATTTCTGGCAGACGGTATTATCAAAAAGGTGGCAACCAACGTACTCATCATATTCATGCATTTCAAACAAATGATCTGCACCTAGATCGACATAGAGCATTTAAAGAGTACCTGATTGCACACCCTACCATTGCAACAGAATATGCTGCTATTAAAAAACAGGCTGTTTCCAAAAGCGGTAATATTAATGTTTATATGGTGCTGAAAAATGATTTTATTCAAAAGCATGAAAAACTAGCTCTCCAGTGGTTTGGCAACTAGCAAGGTTTTATATCAGGCCAGTCCACTTTGCCCGGGTCATATCAGCCTTCTAACTTACCACTTAAAACTTAATACTCTTATCCCCTTCCTCATTTCCTGCACATTGTGTCGTTATGGTGTTCCTAATCCAGGGTTATCACTGCAAAGCAGCCATTGACCTTTACACTTAAAGACCAAAGAGAGCGATAGCAAATAGCTCGACACTCCTTGGTGAAGTAGATAAGGAGGACCAAATGATATTCACCAGACCACGCACAACCGCAGCAGAGAGTATGACTTCTGTGAGCATTGCGTCGCTATTCGTTATATCTGCTATTGTCCTGAGCGGCTGTGGTGGCGACTCTAACGATGCTAATGAGGCTGATGCCCCCATAGTTCCCCCCGTAAGTAATAACGCGCCTGTAGCCAATGCGGGGGGCGACCAAACAGTTATGTCGGCTGCAGTTATCACCCTTGATGCCAGCGGCAGCTCAGATACCGATGGTGATGCCTTAAGCTACCAGTGGCAATTTACTTCTCTGCCCGATAGCAGCGCTGCCGTGCTCTCGGGTGCCAGCAGCGCAACTCCAAGCTTTAGCGCCGACACCGATGGCAGCTATGTGGTTGCTTTAACCGTATCTGATGGTACAGATGCCAGTGTCGATACCGTCACCATTACCGCCGAAGCGACAGACACTAACCATACGCCCGTTGCCAATGCCGGAATCGATAGAGGTGTCACAACAGGAGATAGTGTTACGCTCGATGGCAGCGACAGCTCTGATGCCGATGGTGATCCCCTAACCTACAGCTGGACATTAGATAGTGCGCCATCCGGCAGCAGTGCCAGCCTTAACAATGCAGCCACTGTTAATCCCGACTTTAGCGCCGATATCGACGGCGATTACCAAATCTCTTTGATTGTCAGTGACGGCAGTGAGTTCAGCCTGGCAGATTCGATAACCATTAGCAGCAGTACCGACAAGGGTTCGATACCAGTCAATCGAAGCTATGCCATCGTCGATACCAATCAAAACCAGTGCTACGACTCATCATCGGGCGACGCCACCAGCTGTATCGGCAGTGGCTATGACGCCGACTATAGCGGTAACCAACCCGATTATACCCTCAGCGATGACGGACTCATGGTTACCGATAATGTTACCGGCCTTATCTGGCAGCAGAGCAGCGACATCAACGGTGACGGCTCGCTGACAAGTGATGACAAGCTTTATCACAGTGACACCATGAGCTACTGCGAAAATTTAACTTATGGCGGACGCGATGACTGGCGTCTGCCCAGCATCAAAGAGTCATACTCGCTGATCCAATTCAGCGGCAAAGACCCAAGCGGGTATCAGGGCACGGATACCGCAGCGTTAACCCCTTTTCTCGATGTGGTTTTCGATTGGGCTTTCGGTGATGTGGCCAGTGGCGAGCGGATCATCGACGGCCAATTTGCCTCCAGCACTCAGTATGTCAGTACGACCATGAACGCCGATGCCACCACATTTGGGGTTAACTTCGTCGATGGACGCATCAAGGGCTACCCCAGCGAGAGATTACCCTTCTATGTGCGCTGTGTCAGCGGCAACACAGATTATGGTGTCAATGCGTTCAGTGATAATGGCGATAATACAGTCAGTGACGATGCCACCGGTTTGATGTGGCAGCAAGATGACAGCGATTCAGTGAATTGGGATGATGCTGTGGCGCAGTGCGAAGCATCGACCACCGCCTCCTACAGTGACTGGAGGTTACCAGACGCCAAAGAGCTGCAGAGCATAGTCGATTACAGCCGCTCGCCGGACACCGATAATCAACCGGCCATCGATCCGATATTTAACGCCAGCTCATTTAACAATGAAGCCGGTGAAAATGACTGGGGCTTTTACTGGGCATCGAGTACCCATGCCACCTATAACGGTAATGGCAGCAGCGCCACCTATGTGTCATTTGGCCGCGCTCTGGGCTATATGAACGGTACTATCATGGATGTACACGGCGCAGGCGCCCAGCGCAGTAACAATAAAACTTCGGTTTCTGCAACGCCGGGCGCAGGCTCAAGCAGCGGTGCTAGCGGTACTTTTTATTACCACGGGCCTCAGGGCGATATCTTGCGCGATAACAACAAGGTCAGATGTGTACGAGATATTGAGCCGAGCGATGTGACCGCAGAAAGCGAGGGCTACACCCTGTTTTCGCCGATGCAATCGACCGACACCTACCTGATAGACCAGCAAAGTAATACTGTGCATAGCTGGCAAAGCGACTACCGCCCTGGCCTGTCGGTGTATCTTATGGAGAGCGGCGAGCTGTTACGACCGGGCGTAATAACCAATAAGCCCGCCACGTTTGCGGGGCAAACCGGCGGCAGCGCCGGTGTGATCGAACTTCTGGATTGGAACAGCGAAGTTATCTGGCAAACCACGCTGGCCACCGACAGCTACCTGAGCCATCACGATGTTGAGATTTTACCCAATGGCAATATTCTGGCCATTGTCTGGGAGGCTAAAACCGCCGCAGAGGCGCTGGCACTTGGCAGAACCAGTGTATCGGGTGATAGCCTGTGGGCCGACGCCATCTATGAAATTTGCAGAGCCAGCGAGCAGAGCAACTGCAGCGACGGTGAAATAGTCTGGCGCTGGAGTACCTGGGATCATATCGTCCAGGACGCAGACAGCAGTATCAGTGAGACCTATGTCACCGATATCAATGAGCATACCGAAAAAGTTAATCTGAACTTCTTTAACGGCTCAGGCTCCGCCGACTGGACCCATGTTAACTCGGTCGACTACAACAGCGCTGCAGACCAGATACTCATCAGCGTGCGTAACTTCAGCGAATACTGGGTCATAGACCATAGCGATGCCAGCCGGGGCATAGTGACCCGGGTCGGCAACCCATCTGCCCATGGCGGCGACGGCGAGCAAACCCTGTTTGTTCAGCATGACGCGCAGTTTATTGAATCTGGTACAGCGGGCGGCGGCAATATTTTAGTGTTTAACAATGGTGCCAACCGACCCGAAGGCAATTACTCCTCTGTCGATGAACTGTGTTTTCAGGGAGAAGACTGCACGCCCGGTGAGATGATGAATAGTTATAGCGAAGGGGTTTCGGGCGAATTTTATGCCGACCATATCTCGGGCGCCCAGCGACTGAAGAGCGGCAATACACTGGTGTGTGAAGGCACGGAGGGACGTTTGTTTGAATATAACGCCAGTCATGAAGTCGTGTGGGAATACCACTATGGCTCAGAGATATTTAAGGCGACGCGCTATATGAGTGATCACCCGGGATTGGCAGAGCTGAATTAGTCTTGCGCATGAATCGAAGTAGATGGCTTATGCCGATTGGTAAGCTGATTGGTATCAGTCCATAAAACAGGGTACTTTTATAATAGTTACACCGTCCGTTATATCTGTACCTTGTTGTTATAAACAACTTTTGTTGCAAGAGACTGGTAATTACAAACAAGACATTCAGGACAAACCCGGCATAAGCATGGTCATATGATGAAATTTAAGATTAAGCACAAGTTATTTTTAGCCATCATCACGGCTAATATCTTTATCGTGCTTGGAATTTACATCCTCAGCAGCCTCTCTTTTAGCAGCAGTTTTCGTGAGTACCTGGATGCAAACCGCGAGAAGGAGTTAGCCCCCATGGTCGAGGCCGTGGCCAGAGAGTACCAAAAACAGCAGGATTGGCACTGGCTTCGACAACGTGGCAGATCGACCTGGCGCACGCTTATCGATACCTATTATGTGCCGAGAAACAGCAATCCTGACCGGGCACAATTTCGGCCGCCACTCTCAAATGGTGAGCGGCAGCCCCGGCCCAGACCACCAATAGTTTTTATCGCCGACAGAGATCAGCAACTGCTGCTGGGCCGCAAAGATAAGCTCGATACAATCAATTGGATAGCCATTACTCTAGATGATCAAACCGTAGGCTATTTGGGCTACCACAGAACCACCCATATCACCTCTCAACTCGACCGCTTGTTTGTCGATAAATTAAAGACCAATTTAATCTGGATTGTTATCTTCGTCATTTTAATATCGGCGCTTATCGCCCTGATCCAGAGCCGATTTTTCGTTAAACCTATCATCAGGCTCAGCCAGGCCACCCATAAGATCAGTAAAGGCGAGTTTACCACCCGCATTGCCGTGTCGAGCGATGATGAGATAGGTGAGCTGTGCCAGGACTTTAATCGCTTAGCAAAATCGCTGGACCGTAACTTGAAGGCCCGTCAGCAATGGATAGCCGATATTTCCCATGAGCTCAGAACCCCCGTCGCTATTTTGCAGGGGGAGTTAGAAGCGCTACAGGACGGTATTCGAGACCACTCCCCCGAGTCGGTCGACTCACTGTACCAGGAGGTTAAGCGTTTAGCCTTTCTGATCAATGATCTGCATGAGTTGTCTATGTCGGACATGGGCGCGCTGAGTTATCGCTTCGAAAACCTGGATCTCGTTGAAGTGTTAGAGCAGGTTATCGAGAGTAAAAAAGACACCATAGTGAGCGCCGGGTTTAACATCGAACAGAGCTATTTACAGGGCTGTGAACAGGACTATGAACAAGATAAATTGATACTTAAGGGCGATGAGCACCGCCTGAATCAACTGTTCCTCAATCTGCTCAATAATAGCCTGGCTTATAGCGACTCAAGTGGCACCGTCGAGATAAAGGTTAAAACCCAGGGGCCAAACGTCCTCATCAGTTGGAGCGATACACCACCAGGAGTGAGTGAGGAGCAGTTAGCGAAACTGTTCGACAGGTTATATCGCGCAGAATCGTCGCGCAATCGAAATTCGGGTGGTTCGGGTATAGGCTTATCCATAGCTAAGAACATCGTCGAGGCGCACAACGGCACCATTACCGCCAGTGCTTCAAGTTTAGGTGGCGTGGCCTTCGACATCACGCTTCCGCTGAAATAACTTACTTGAACGCCAGTAACTAATTTTAGTAACTAATTTTAGTAACTAATTTTAGTAACTAATTTTAGTAACTAATTTTAGTAACTTATTCTAGAAACTTATTCTAGAAACTTATTCTAGTAACTCGCTCTAATAACGAATAGCAATAACTAATGACAGGCAACTGGATGAACACTGAAGCAGCAAAACGAATTTTGATTGTTGAGGATGAGGTGAAGATAGCCCAGCTTCTGGCCGACTACCTTGCCGGCTCATCCTTCGAACCCCATCAACTCCATCGCGGCGATGAGGTGCAAGCCTGGTTAGCCAGCCATCCCTGCGATCTGATATTGCTGGACCTTATGCTACCGGGCCTCGATGGTTTAGAGGTGTGCAAACAGATCCGCCAGCACTCGAACGTCCCCATCATAATGATCACGGCCCGGGTAGAGGAGATAGACCGCCTGCTCGGTCTGGAGCTTGGGGCCGATGACTATATCTGTAAACCCTTTAGTCCGCGGGAAGTGGTCGCCCGGGTCAAAGCCGTGATACGCAGAGTGGTCAATCAGGCATCTGCTAACACTAACGATATTCAAATTGATGGTATTCGACTCGATAAAGAGAGCTTTAAAGTGTCTAAATCCGGTGTGCATTGTGACCTGACCAAGGTCGAGTTTTACCTCTTCAGTGCCATGTTTAAGCAGCCCGGTCGAATATTTTCAAGGGATCAGTTGATGGATATCATCTACGATGACCGCCACTTCGTCAGTGACAGAACCATAGACAGCCATATTAAGAAGGTACGTAAGAAACTTGCCTCTATCGGAATTGAGGAGAGCGCCGTTCACTCTGTGTATGGCGCAGGCTATAAGTATGAGTAAAAGCTCTTTGATTAACAGCCTTATTCCCTAAGCTTTGTACTCTCAATCAACAGCCCATACAGACATTTAGCAGCGGGGCCGGTTTTCGCCCCTTTCGGTAAGGTTAAATGCATCGGCACCTGATAACGCTCGGCGTTCTCGACTTTCAGGATAGCAATATTGTCCATTCTTTGGCTTTGACTGAGTTGGTTTAGCTGGTGTTCCGGCAGGCGACAAAAGCCAGCGCCTTGCTCGACGGCCTGCCAGGCATGGTCGAAATTATCCACCGTGATGCGCTGACGGGACTTAAGCCAACCCACATCCAGCTTTTCCTCTTGTTTTGCCTCTTGTTTACCGCCAAGGTTTACAGGGCCCCCCAGATCTCGCACGACGATCTGGCAGCTAGTGGTAAAATCCGCCGTACACAGGGGATGTTTACTTGCCAGTGGATGGGTTTTGGCCACCACGGGCAGCATAGTCACGATACCGAAAGCCTCACAGGGATAATTAGTGACAGGCAGAGTGACGATAGATATGTCGGCCAGTTCATCGGTCACCATCTGCGATGTTTTAGACAAAGAGGTCTCAACCACCTGAATCGAGGTGCTGCTATTTTGTGCCAGAAACTCAGCCATTGGTTGATACAACCAACTGCGGTCGCACAGGTGGTCGATGGCGATGGTTATCTCCGACTCTATTCCCTTAGCGAGCTGGGTGCTTATCTCTTCGAGCTCCCTCGCCTGCTCTAACATCGAATCTGCCCGGCGAAGGAGCGCCTTTCCATCGTCACTCAGTACCGCACGGCGACCCTTTATCTCCACAAGAGAGACACCTAACTGCGCTTCAAGCTTTTTGACCGAATAGATTAGCGTGGTGTGGCTCTTGTTCAATGCTGTCGCAGCGGCCTGAATACTGCCTGCACGGTCAATTTCGTACAAGGTTAGCCACTGATCCAGGGTGGTTTTCAATCTCACTGGTCGATTTTCTCCACATATAACCGCAGTTTTATGAGCTTTTATGTTCAATTTATACAGGTATTATTATCCCCATACCAGAGAGCTGCAGACATATTTATGAATTCCACTCTCATGTTAAGCAATTTAGAAAATTTATATTGGAGATAAGAGATGCAAAAGTTACTACAGGTCGATTTCGGTTTTAAGGGTCCGTTTGGAGAAGAGATGGCAACCATGCTTACGGGCTTAGCCGAGTCAATCAATGATGAACCCGGAATGATTTGGAAGATCTGGACCGAAAATGAAGCTAGGCAGCTCGGAGGTGGAATATACCTGTTTGAAGATGAAGCCACTGCACAGGCTTATCTGGAGATGCATACGGCTCGCTTAAATAAAATGGGGATATCAGATGTCAGGGGGCTGATTTTCGATGTGAACCAGACGCTGTCTGCGATCAATAATGGCCCCATAGCCCAAGGGTGAGGAGAGCGTGATGAACAACAAGACATTTTTAACTGTCCACGGCGCGGTTTACACGGTATTCGCATTGGCGCTGTTTTTTGTGCCAACACTAATGTGGCCCATGTATGGGGTAGAGATTAACGACCGCTATGCCTATTTTCTCTCTCAGCACACATCGATATTTCTGGGGGGAATAGCCGCGATAAGCTTGTTATTGCGTGAGATTGAGACCGGTAAACTGGCTAGAAATCTGTTTTTGGCCCTGACAATCTCAAATGGCCTGGGCGTCATCATTACTCTGTATGCTGGCCTGACTGATATCTTCGTCGGTTTTGGCTGGAGCGACCCGGCATTCTTTACCCTATTGTCAATTATGAGCTTTATGCAGATGAGAAAACAATAACAGCCATGGTTCACGACCCGAACGCCAGCCATAAGTACCAATAAAAAAAGGTGAGTTTAAGCTTATGCTTAACCTCACCTTTTTGCTTTCGCAGAAACGGCATCACTGACACCGCACCGAACATATCGGCTATTGAACTAATACAGGTGAATCAATACAGGGGTGCTTCGCCTTCGGGGCGTGTCTTGAGCACCTTCAAAAACCACATATACTGCTCCGGATAGGCTAAGATCACCTGCTCCACAGCCCTGTTCAAGGCAAGCGCTTCATTTTCTTTGCCCTTCATCTCATCGGGTTCGATGGCCGGCATGACGGTTAATTCAAATTGACGAGCTTGCTGATTATAGCCAATTTTAACCGGCATCACCTGGGCATTACCGGCCTGAGCCAGACGCCCGACGACCGGCAGTGTCGCCTTAACCGTGCCCAGGAAAGGGGCAAAAACGCTTTTATCCGGCCCTAAGTCTTCATCGGGAAGGTAGAAGAAGCTTTTATCATTTTTAAGCTCAGACAAGAGTGCGCGGATCCCCGCCTCGCGCATATAGATGTTGCCACCGAGACTGCTACGCATACGGTTGTTAAACCAGTTAAACAGGCCGTTACGATGGGCCTTAGCCATACTCACCATAGGCAGGTCGAGGTTCAACCTGAGACCCGCATATTCAATTCCCCACACATGGGGCATGATAAATATTACCGGTTGACCGGCCGCTCGTGCATTCTCAACATGCTCAAACCCCATCAACTTGACCCTGCGACGCATGTTGGCATGTGAGCGTACCAGCAGCTCAGACTGGGCCAGCAAGATCATGACAAAGTTTTCAATATTCTCTTTGAGTAATGCCTCTACCTCGACAGGAGTTTTTTCGGGAAAGCAGGCTGTGACATTGATTCGAGCAATCGAAATAGGTTTCTTTGCAATCGTCATCACCAGTTTAGCGAGTAAACGCGCTATGGGATCACGCAGCCTTGCCGGCATCAAACCGAAGATGACCAATATCAGGATCCCAAACCAGGTTAACCAATATTTGGGGTGAAGTAGCTCGGCTTTGAACTTACGATCAAAATACTTAGGCTTTCTTGACAAAAAAATGACCTCAATTAATACCTGGCGCTAATATTCAGCGCTAATAACCACTAATACCGAACACTAATACCGAACATTAATATCTGGCACTAATGCCTTACACTGTGGACAGACTGCTCGGTAGCGCCCTCTTAAATTCTTATTTCAAGGCGATTGATCCTGGAATGGCAATTCCGTTTACATCAAGGCAATAATGAAATGAAGTATTTGAGAAGTTTCCGTTGGCAGATGCTACCAACAGCTGAGTAATGGCATTTTCAATGCTAGACGGTTTCAGGAGCGGCAAGTAACCTTTGATTCAAATAGCTGTATTTGTTCGAAAGATTATTTAATTCTCACCTGTAAATAAGAAAACGAATAAGATTGATATGAATTTCACTAGAAAAATATACAGAAAAAGCCACTACATGAGTGGCCTTAACTGTAACTATTTAACGCGATTATTTTTTCGCGTTAGCCTCTTCGACTCGGCTCTTAAGCTTTTGTCCAGGTCGGAAAGTTACGACTCGGCGAGCTGAGATAGGGATATCTTCGCCTGTTTTCGGGTTCCTTCCCGGTCTTTGATTCTTATCTCTAAGGTCAAAGTTGCCAAAGCCAGATAACTTGACCTGCTCACCACTTTCGAGTGCTTGACGAATTTCTTCGAAAAACGTCTCTACCATCTCCTTAGCTACACGCTTGTTAATTCCTAGCGTTTCAAAAAGATGCTCTGCCATTTCGGCTTTGGTAAGTGCCATATTCTTTAATCCCTCAACAGTGCGTTGAACTCTGACTTGAGAGCGGAAACCACTGAATCTACCATCTCAGCTATCTCTTTTTCTTCAAGTGTACGTGTGTTGTCTTGTAACGTAAGTGCGATGGCTAGGCTCTTTTTACCCGGCTCAACACCTTTACCTTGGTATACATCGAATAAGTTTAAGCCAACCAACTGATTTTGGCCAACTTTTCTTATCATTTTTACAACATCTCCGGCAGAAACATTGTCATCTACTACGATGGCGATGTCACGACGGTTAGCAGGAAACTTAGATACAGTCTGGGCTAGCGGTAAGCCGGCATGTAATAAAGCGTCCAATTCGAGCTCAAAAACAATTGTTTTACCATTGAGTCCAAAAGGCTTTTCTAAGCTTGGATGTACTGCACCAATGATACCAATTACTCGATCATTCCTTAATATTTCAGCACATTGCCCCGGATGAAGAGCCGGATGTGTTGCACTTCTAAAAGTAAATTCAACATCGGAAACTGTCAAGCCGATGATGGCTTCAAGGTCGCCCTTAAGATCGAAAAAGTCGACCGTTTTAGACTCCATCGACCAGTGCTCATCATTTTGGTTACCTGAAATAACCGCACCCAGCATAGCCTGCTGACGTACATTTGATTCTGCAGTGTTATCAGGAACAAAGCGTAAACCTGTTTCGAAAAGACGAACACGGTTCTGTTGACGGCTCTGGTTGTAACCTACGGCACCTAAAAGACCGGTAAACATAGATAGTCGCATCGCTGACATCTCAACTGAGATTGGATTCGGCAATGTCATCGCCTCTTCACCAGGATGAACTAAGTTTTGCAACTTAGGATCGACGAAACTATAGGTCACCGCTTCCTGGAAACCACGAGCAACAAGCATGCTGCGAACGCGCTTTAAGCTAATATCTGATTCTTTATGATCAGGCATGCTCAGCGACGCTACAGGCGCTGTGTTAGGAATATTGTTGTAACCGTAGATACGGGCAACTTCTTCAATCAAATCTTCTTCGATAGCCATATCGAAACGATACGTTGCCGTCGTCACTTCCCAGGTATCTGCATTCACTGTTACAGCAAAGCCAAGACGCTCAAGGATCTCAGTTACTTCAGCATCAGAGATATGATGACCTAAGATGCGGTCAAGCTTGCTACGACGTAATACGATCTCAACAGGCTTAGGAAGATGCTCTTCTGATTTAGCTTCAACAACTGGGCCTGCTTCACCGCCACAGATATCGAGTACCAGGCGTGTAGCGCGATCCATCACCTTATGCTGCAGCTCAGGGTCAACACCACGCTCGAAGCGATGTGAAGAGTCTGTGTGCAGGCCAAGACGACGAGCCTTGCCTAAGATGGCTAAAGGTGCGAAGAACGCACACTCGAGCATGATGTCTTGAGTATCGGTGTTCACACCAGAGAATTCGCCACCAAAGACACCAGCAAGCGCCAGAGGCTGCTTTTGGTCGCTGATGACTAGAGTATCAGCAGGAACTGTGATCTCGTTACCATCAAGCAGAGTGAGCTTCTCAGAACCTGTTCCCATGCGTACTTGAATGTCACCTGCCAGTTGAGCAAGATCGAATGCGTGCATAGGCTGACCAAATTCGATCAATACGTAGTTCGTGATATCGACAATAGGATCGATTGAGCGAATACCGCTGCGACGCAACTTCTCTTGCATCCAAAGTGGTGACTCGGCCTTCACGTTAACGTTTTTAACCACACGACCTAAATAACGAGCGCAAGATGCCGGCGCCTGAAGATCGATCTTGATAGCATCATCAATCGTAGGCGTAACCGCTTCCCAACTAGGCTCAGTCACAGACTGACGGTTTAATACACCCACTTCACGGGCCAGACCTGCCATACCGAGACAGTCTGCACGGTTAGCTGTCAGGTCAACATCGATAACGGCGTCGTTGAGACTCAAATAATCACGAAGATCTGCACCAATTGGCGCATCGACTGGTAGTTCGAGGATACCATCGCTTTCAACGTCTATACCCAGCTCACCGTATGAGCAGAGCATACCAAACGACGGCTCACCGCGTAGTTTGGCTTTCTTAATTTTAAAATCGCCAGGTAGTACTGCACCGACCATAGCCACCGCAACTTTAATACCCAGACGGCAGTTAGATGCGCCACAAACGATGTCGATCAATTCATCTTCACCGACATTGATCTTTGTTACGCGAAGCTTATCGGCATCAGGATGTTGACCACATTCGACAACTTCACCAACGACAACACCGCTGAACTCACCGGCAACACCTTCAATACCATCTACTTCCAAACCAGCCATGGTGATTTGATGGGATAACTCTTCACGACTAATGCTTGGGTTTACCCACTCACGAAGCCAAGATTCACTAAATTTCATGCTAATACAGCTCCGTTATTTAAATTGCTTGAGGAAACGCAGGTCATTTTCAAAGAAAGAACGTAGATCGTTAACGCCGTAACGCAACATAGACAGACGCTCAACACCCATACCAAAAGCAAAACCAGAGTATTTTTCAGGATCGATGCCAACGCTACGCAGTACATTCGGATGCACCATGCCGCAGCCAAGCACTTCTAACCATTTACCGTTTTTACCCATAACATCCACTTCAGCAGAAGGCTCTGTAAACGGGAAGTATGAAGGACGGAAACGGACTTCTAAGTCTTCTTCGAAGAAGTTACGCAGGAAGTCATGCAGTATGCCTTTAAGCTCGGCAAAGTTGACGTTCTCAGCAACCAACAACCCCTCAACCTGATGGAACATAGGCGTGTGAGTCTGATCGTAATCGTTACGATATACGCGGCCTGGAGAGATAATACGCAGAGGTGGCTTCTCATTTTCCATAGTACGGATCTGTACACCGGAAGTTTGAGTACGCAACATCACCTTAGGATTAAAGTAAAACGTATCATGATCGGCACGAGCTGGGTGGTGCTCTGAAATATTCAAGGCATCGAAATTGTGGAAGTCATCTTCGATTTCCGGACCTTCCTTGACACTAAAGCCAAGCTCACCAAAAAAGGTTTCGATTCTTTCGATAGTGCGAGTCACAGGATGCAGACCACCGTTGTCGATGCGACGACCCGGTAGTGAGACATCAATGCTTTCTGCTACAAGTTGTGCTTCAAGCTCTTTTGCCTTCAGATTGTCTATTCGTTCAGACAGCTGCTTTTGTACGGCTTGTTTCGCCTGATTAACAGCTTGGCCAAATGCCGGTTTTTCGGCCGGACTTAGCTTCCCCATCATCTTCATCATGTCGGTAATTTTACCTTTCTTTCCAAGGTAATCGACACGAAGCTCATCAAGGGTTTTTAAATCTTCGGTCCCTTCAATGGCAGCCAAGGCCTGTTCTACGATCTCTGTTAACTGTGACATCTTCTCTTCCAGTGCGTGCGACCCATTGGCCGTTACTTTGTAGTACTAGCTATTTTTCTTTATGAAAATAGAAAAAGACACGAATTTTACGTGACATCCGCCCTTTTGACCAGCGTAAATTAACTGTTTTATCTGTTAAACCCCTATTTTAGTGAGATCTTTAGGCTTTAGGCGACATTTTTTGAACGACAACTTGTTATAAATTAATTAGCAGAAGGTTGCGGTTTTGCTCGCGATCGGTAATAGAGCAATGTAACATCTATTCTGTATCTTATAATTAAGCATAAAAACAAGCGTCAATGCGCAAATTCTAAGCAAAACTTACCATTATTACGCCTAAAGACTATCCATGGTTGCGCCATCGATAAATAAATAATAATTAAGATCACACAGAGAGAGCCTTATGAAAGAAGTAAAATTCCGCTGGATAGATCAATACCTTATCCATATGACCCTGAAAACCAAATTTGCTATTTTAGCTATCGTTCCCATCTTCACCTTGATAGGCCTTGCATTGGTGCTTAACAGCCAATTTGAATCTGAGTTGCTTGAGACTCATAACAAGGCAAATCTGGCTCAGGCTCAAAGCGTAAATTCAGTTGTTGATATCAGTTATGACTTTATTCCTGAGTCACAGCGTGCAGAGTATCTGAAAAGAGTTAACCGGGTTGCTAATATTAAACTGGTCAGTGATCTAGTCGGCAAGAGCGAACGTCTCGCACAGCAAGGCGGCGGTACTCAGGAGACAAGTTCCGGTCTGCTGTCGGTGAGTAAAGTCAGTAACAACCAATTAGTTACGACCTCAGCAGTCGCACCTCTCGAGACAATCGAAGATAACAGCCATTGGTTATCTATTGTTATGTCCGTCGCATCCATGATTGTGATCATCTTAATTGCGGGTTACTACATCTCTACATTTGTCGGAGGCGCACTCTACACCAGTGTGATGGCCCTTAAACGAGCCGCCGACGGCGATCTCACCAGTCGTCTCAACTTCTTTGAAGTTAAAGATGAGTTTAGTTTGCTGGCTATCAGTATTGATACTCTGGTCGAGAGACAGCATAACCTGGTTAAGCAGATCACTCAGGCGAGTACACAGATCCGTCAAGTGGTGCAGTCATTCAGACAAAATGCTCAGGAAGGCCAGTCATTGGCGGCAAATCAACGTCAGCATCTGGACTCACTAGCCACCGCGATGGAGGAGATGACTGCTGCCGTGATTGAGGTTGCCCGCAATGCCGAACAGTCATCAAGCGAGACCCAGGAAGCCAATAGCCAGGTCGATGCCGGTTCCAGAGACATCGAGACTACCGTTGTCGCTATCGGCGGTTTATCCGATGAGATAGCCAATGCCTCAAGCGCCGTCCATGATCTCAATGAGAATGCGGCCAAGATCGACGAGGTTGTGACGACCATTAATGCCATCTCCGAACAAACCAATTTATTGGCTTTGAACGCCGCGATTGAAGCAGCAAGAGCGGGTGAGCAAGGCCGTGGCTTTGCCGTCGTTGCCGATGAGGTCAGAACCCTAGCGGGACGAACTCAGTCCGCGACGGTCGAGATCAAATCCATGATTGAAGCACTTCAATCCGGTGCTCAGAACCTGACTCAGGTAATGAAGCGCACCGTCGATAAAGCCGATGATGGTAAAAAGCATGTACTGGATACGGGCGAGGATCTTAAGGCGATTGCACATCACAGCTCAAAAGTTATGGAGATGAGCGTGCTCATTGCAACCTCTGCCGAAGAGCAATCATCGGTTGCTAATGAAATAGCCTCTAACCTGATGGAGATCCGCAATCAATCACACAATGTAGAACAATCTGCAAATGAATCGGTTTCTGGTTGTGACGAGCTACATGCAACAGCCGAGCAGTTAGATGAACTGCTTGTTGGATTGAAGATCTAGTCAAAATTACAAGAGGCAGATACGGGGAAATCACGAACAGTTTAATCAGGCACCAGTGATAAACTGTTCGTGTTATTCGCTTCAATGCAACAGCCGGCAAGCTAACCTTTAATACCCGGGTTACACCTAAGTGTTAGCGTTTAATCTGATGCCATAAGAGGATTGAAAAGATATATGGGCAACTCCAAGATCAGTAAACCTAACATACAGGCTCTGCATTGGAGCGACAGTTTACCGGTCAAGTTTTCTTTTATTCAAATTATTATCGCCTCGCTGATCATCATATCCAGTGTATGGATACTCTTTACCATAGAGAAAAGCCACCAGCTACAGGCCCAGATCACTTTAAGCCAGAACCAAGGCTTAGCCATAGTTGCAAAGCTGCAACAAACCACATCGAAGATAGAAAGTCTCGCAGTCTCTATGGCCTCTTTAGGTGAGATATATGCCCATGACAGTCAAGTACTCTTGAAATCCATTCCTGCACTGCTGGACAAGAATGGAAAATATGATCTGATCTCCGGTGGCGGGATCTGGCCGGAACCGGGCAGCTTCGATGAAACTAAAAAACTCGATAGTCTTTTCTGGGCCAGAAACAAGGCCCTTGAACTGGAACGTGTCGATGACTATAACCGTCTCAATGGGCCCGGATATCATTCAGAGAGCTGGTACAAACCCACCCGTTTCTTTCCCAGCGGCACCACATTCTGGTCTGAAACCTATATCGACCCCTTCACCAATCAGGCCATGTTAACAGCGTCTGTGCCTATGTGGGTTGAGCATCAATTTGTAGGCGTCTCTACGGTCGATGTTACGCTATCGGGGTTAGGCCACTTTTTTCATCAATCGATGAATGATAACCAAGGTTATATGTTTGCTCTCGATCATAGCAACAGAGTACTGGCGGCCCCTAAACAAGATGATAGAAACAAGATTTTTGATGAACGCGCTTTCTTTAAACCCTTTGCGGGCTTCACTGCCAATAATCCAGTGTTTGAACCCATAAACGAAAGGTTGATTGAACTGGACGGGCAGTTGATTGAAGAGTCACAGGAGAACCCTGCCTATAATCAATTTCAGCTTGCCGACTTGATGGACACCACCCATTTCTCCCAAAGAGAAAAACTTGCCGCACTTATCAATCTCAATGCGAAAGGTAAACCAAAATCGACCTCCTTAGTCGCCTCTTTCGAGCTAGGCCATGATCCTATTCTGGGCGAACCAACATTAGTGTCCATCTTCATGATGCCAAAGACCTTTTGGAGAATTGTACTCGTCACACCACTCTCTTCAATGAATGATAAAGCCAATATCATTGCCGCCAGAATGGGGATCTACCTGCTACTCATGCAGTTGGCAGCGCTGATTTTACTGTTTATTCTTCAACATAAGCTGTTCATCAGGCCCATTTCCAGGATGGTTAATGCCCTGCAGGGAAACCAGATAGCAAAATTAGAGTTAGAAGCCACCATCAGCAAAGATGAGTTGGGTCAATTAGCCAGAGCGTTTATCTCTCGAAGTCATCAACTGGAGGTGGCTTTCGCCAGTCTCGATGCAAGTAATTTAGCCCTAGAGGAGCAGCTGACCGTTCAAAGAATCGCTCAAACAGAGTTAAAACTGCGAAAGAAACAGCTTAATTCGCTGCTGAATTCATCACAGAACCTCATCAGTATCAAAGATATCGATGGCTCTTATATCTTAGTCAATGACAGATTTTGCGAAGTTATCGGAATTGAACGTCACAGCATTATAGGTACCAAGGACAGTCAGATTTTTCCGGCTCATATTGCCGAGTTAATTTTGAAACACGATAACATCACCTTAAAGACACAGAGTCCACAGAGCTTCGAACAGCCTATCCCTTCGGTGCAAGGTGAAATCGTTTATCAAGTCACTAAGTTCCCGATTAAGGATGATGATGGCACCATGACTTCCATAGGCAGCATGGCGTTTGAGATCGGCTCGCAAAAAATCATCAGTCAAGAGTTACATGACAAGAACGAATCGCTCAATTTAGCACTGGCAAAATATTCACATCAGCTATTGATGAGTAAACAAGAGAGCCAACAGCAACAAGAGAGGACAAACGAACTCGAATTAACCATAGATAAGCTCAATAATTTGCAGCGTGTAGAGGTTAAAAACCATGAATTATTCCCACAACTATTCGCAACCCTGATAAAGCAACACACCCAAGAGCAAGACCAGTTATTATCCCTCATCTGTAACTATAAGGCGGGGCTCAGTCAGGATAATTATGATGAGATCGTCGGCCGCTTAACGGAACATACCGATAAATTACGCCATTTCCAACACCTGATTGTGAGTAAGGACATGGCAATTAAATCAATTAACCTGTCGCACTATCTATCTCATTTTCTAGTGGTTATGGAGCCACAACTCACAGAGCAGGAGATACAGGTCAAGGTAGTTTGTGATAGCAAACTTAGCATCAATCGCTCTTCATGGGATCTGTTACTGATATTTTACTCCTTAATCAATAACTGTCTTTCTCATGCATTCTCCGGTCGGCAAAAACTCAAACAGATATCGATAGAAGTCGAGCAGCGGAATGATAACCTAATCATCACAATAGAAGATAATGGCCTGGGTATCTCGGAGGACAAACTGGCGGGGCTGAATTCACAACTGGGGACAAATGCCTATTCAGGCACGCTGCCAAGTTTAGATGCTTGGGTAGGATCAGAACTCAGCGGCTCATTAGAAGTCGAATCGACACTGAACCAATTTACCCGGGTGATATGTACTCTCCCAATTAAACGATAATGAAGCTACAGTGCAATTAATCATTAATTGTCGGTAAGAAAAAAGGTGCTTATAGCACCTTTTTTTATTGCTCTTATACCGATTGGTATTAACTAGAGCGAGACATCGACCATATAATGGCCCTGTAACCAATTTCGTCCGATAAGAAGTTTATAACTCATCTTACTGCGATCTTTAAGGTTAACCTTTACTTTATACTCTTGTCCCGGCTGGCCCACAGTCAACTCGACCATATAGCGTATTTCGCTCCCCTGAGCATTGCGGATCAATGAGGTTTCAACGATCATCGCATTGACCCGATGAGACTCCCCTTTCTCATTTTCGGTCGTAAAGCTCAAGCGTTTGCCAATATTCTTCTCCATATCCGGCTCACCGTTCTCCACCTTAAGATCGACGGCATGGAGTGAGTTCTCGACAGCCCCGGTGTCAATACGGGTTTCAAAAGTAAGTCCAGACTCGAGAATATTAATCGGCGCAACAGGCCCTATTACTTTCTTTTCTGACACATCGACTATGTATTTCCCTTTAAGCCAATTCCGGCCTATGAGTAACTTATAATCCATATGGTTTCTATCCCTCAGGTTAACCCTGACTTTTCTCTCCTTGCCCTGGAAACCCACATTAAGGTCAACCATATAACGAGTCTCCCTTCCCTGAGAGTTACTCACGGTCGAGGTTTTCACAATCTTAGCCTTCAGACGTTTCTGTTCGCCATCTTCATTCTCTGTGGTGAAAAACAAGGTTTTCCCCACATTATCTTTCATATTCTTTTCACTGCCCCCTTCTATCTCCAAATCGAAAGCATGAAGAGAGGTATTCACCGCACCCGTGTCTATTCTGGCCTCATAACTTAATCCGGTCTGTTCGACCGACATCAACTCAGATGAACCAATAATTGCTTTATCTCCGGCCCAACAGGTACTTGAAGCGAGTAACATACAAAAGCCAATTTTTCTCAGCATTCCTAATTCCTAATAATTATTACCAGTTTCATTGAATATACTATCACCCTCGCCTTCAGAGACTTGAACTCACGCTGAATGAACTGATATTTAACGACATTTGTCTAAAACCGATTGATACAATATCTAAACACAATACAGATCGACTTAAAACTAGATACTGGCCAGTTTTACATGGGATTAATACCGATTGATATAATACTGTATCTACATAAAAATGTCGGCACCAGGCCGACACTTAACTAACATTTACAATTCACTACAAAATTTACGAAAAAGATTTAACTCAAGCTACAAGGCTTTCATTTGATCCTATTTAATGAGATTAATATGTACAGACTCAGACTGAATCACTCGTCTCAGACTCTTTCATCCACTGTAGCGCAACTCCAGCTTCACTTCGCTCGAAGACCTTAACCGGACAGGGGATCATATAGGCTAATGCATTCGCCATCCCGGCGACCAAGCGACTGTCTGTAATAAACGCCACCCGATAAAAATCGGTCAGATGAAACAGACCAAGTTTGGCATCATCCCATAGAGTTTCGACAGATATCCCCTCAAAGGCTTCATCAAATTCGTACCAAAGTTTAATGCTTGCATGGTCTTTCAACTTCGCTTCGATGACAGGCAATAAGTGTTCGTCATAATCTTCGCCGGTGACCACACCTGTCGCCCTGATAGCGACCGTATCATGATCAAAGCCATTTAATAATTTAAGCATCGCGCACTCCTTGCATCTGCTAAGGGTGAAAATTTATAAATCAGTACACAAAATGAAATACAAACAAACTAAAAAGAGTAGCCGTACAGAAGCAATGAAATACATGAAGGCTTCTACATATCCCCTCTTGATAATGCTTGAGGTGTCGTGAAAATTGTACGCCTAACCAGACAAGTATAAATGGAATAAAGGGCAAAGTGATCACAAATGGAAAGAAGCCCCACCCCAAACCAAAGGCGTTGCGGCTAAAGACGTGCACCAGAGCCCAAAATACCAGTAAGGCAAAATAGACAAAAAAATGTTGTTGCTCGAAAGAATATTTCCACATAGTCAAGTGAGTACTCCTAATGTGAATCTCATCCAACATTAGGTGTCTTCTCTATATGACACAAGTTATCGCATGTAAAAATATGTAAGCAATTATAAAGTAAACAGCGAGTTACTCGGCAATAAGAATTTTAGAGATCTCCTGATCGAACAGGTTTTTGATCAGACCAGAAAATTCAGTGATAAAAATCGTTTGTTTGGGGGTAGCTTTACGGTTCGCGACGCTCGCCAGGATCTCTTCGAGATCATAGACGATGGCATCGATCTCACGAATAACTTGATTACGTTGAGCAAAGGTTAGCGATGGATTTTGCCCACACACCATAATGATCTGTGCAGAAAGCTGCTCTTCAAATAGCTCCATTACAGTATCATCAGACACACCAGCGGCTTCTTTTCCCTCAAAAAGCCCTAAATGCTCTGTGAGGAATTGAATGAGATGCATATATCCATCTTTATCGGTAACCATCTTCGACCCTATTCATGTACTCAGTTAGAGCATGGTAGATACTATGCTCATTATCCAGTTTAAAAGACACTTTTTTGGCATTATGAAACAGTTTTTAGCTAGAGTCTCGATTTTACTTTGTACTTTGGGCTTAACGACTTAAATTCAAAATAAATGAGACTGGTACAGACTTGCTAATTGATGTGAGACCTGCGATATCTCTCAATTTATCGATCCCTGATGACAGCCCGTATTGCGCTGCATTAACAATAGTCGGTTGTGTACTCGAAACCAACAAACGCTGTTCGCTAAGTTTAGCAACTGTGACAAAGAGTGTCTTTGTTTGCATTTTACCATGCAGATTTATATCGGCTGCGATCTCCATCACTCCAGTGTCACCTACCTTAATATTTGCGAGCTTAGCCATATCCACGGTCGCGTTCAGTGTCAGCTTAGGAAATGCGCCAACTTCGAAAAGAATATCTTTTAAGCGACTATCACGTATATCTACATTGGTCCAAACACTGGCAAGTTCGATAGTTAAGGTAAAATGCCCCTGTTCGGTTAATTGACCGGAAAAAGTCTTGAAATGATTAATCTCGGCAACATCGACTTTCTTAATTGAAATGAAACTGATATTTGAGCTGTCATTATCGATGGACCAAGGTTCAGCCGATGCCATAAAGCCAAATGACAATAGCAATAACCCTATAATTGAAGTTCTCATATTCTCCCCTTAGCGGTCTTAGTAATTAATTATGATGTTGAGCGAATAAAATTCACACAGTAACAAGTATAAGAATGAAAATGAGAATTTGTAAATGTATCGTGATGAAGGGAGTGAGGGATACGCTTTATATCCCTCAATATTTATACAAACAATGAAAACCTAGGGGGCGAGACGGCTTATATCCCAACTGGAATGTTCTTTTGAATAAAGAAAACGATCATGTAATCTATGCTCACCACCTTGCCAGAACTCAATACTGGAGGGCTTAACAATATAGCCGCCCCAAAATTTGGGCAATGGTACCTCACCTTGGCTGAATTTCGCCTTCATCTCAGCAAACTTAGTTTCGAGCGCCTGCCTTGCTGATATTTTACTGGATTGTTTAGAAACCCAGGCAGCAATCTGGCTCTCTTTGGGTCTGGTAATAAAGTACTTCATCACCTCGGCAGTCGACAGAGGCTCAGCTTCACCTGTGATAGCAACCTGACGCTCCAGTGAATGCCAAGGAAAGAGTAGACTGACCTTTGAATTTACCTCTATATGTTGAGACTTACGGCTCTCAAGGTTAGTGAAAAAAACAAACCCGTCTTTATCGAATCGTTTAAGTAACACGATTCTCTGAAAGGGTTGGCCATCTTCATCTACCGTTGCTACCGACATGGCAGTCGGATCGCTGAGTAGCTCTGAATCGCGAGCTTCTTCCATCCATTTGGAAAACAGATCTATTGGATCGGCAGGCAGGTCCTCCTTATGAAGCCCTCCCAGCGTATACTCGCGTCTGATATCACTCAGCTTTGACATTTCTGATTGTTCCTACTCTTGATTCGATAAAAGATGATGCATAACAGATCATCTTTAATTATTTTTACTTATTAGCGTCGCACCACACATGCAGTAACTCAAGACCCAGGGTCGCACCGGCGAGCGCGGTGATCTCGGCACTATCGTAGGCAGGTGCAACTTCTACTACATCCATACCCACAACGTTCATACCACTCAGTCCACGGATAATTTTCATCGCCTTATCGCTGGTGAGTCCGCCACATACGGGGGTTCCGGTTCCCGGTGCATAGGCGGGATCCAGACAGTCGATATCGAAGGTCACGTAGAGTGGCATATCCCCTACCCTCTGTTTGATCTGAGTCACGATCTCATCGGCGGTCATATCGTTAGCAGCAGCGGCATCGATAACCTTAAACTTATGGTCGTCATGATTGTATTCGGTTCGAATACCAATTTGTAGTGAATTTTCAGGCGCTATGATCCCTTCATTCGGTGCATGATAGAACATGGTGCCATGATCGTACTTGCTTCCCTGGCTATAGGTATCGGTATGTGCGTCGAAATGAAGCAGTGCCATCTTGCCATGCTTTTTATAGTGAGCTCTGAGCAGTGGCAAGGTCACGAAGTGATCGCCGCCAAAACTTAACAAGGCTTTGCCTGAATCAAGAATCGCCGTAGCGAAGTCTTCGACACGCTGAGTAAAGTCGGCAGCATCACCACAGTCATAAACCAGATCGCCTGCATCAACAACTTTCAAGCGCTCACTAAGCTTAAAGTCCCAAGGCCAACGCGTTTCTTCCCATGCTAGATTGATCGAGGCTTGACGAATCGCACCGGGTCCCATGCGTCCGCCAGAGCGCCCAGTGGTTGCCATATCGAAGGGCAGGCCTAAAATCACGACATCTGCATCGCTTTGAATAGGATTAAAGTCTAAAGGCTGTCTTAGATAACCAAATGCATTGGAATAGAGAGAGTAATCAGGTTTATCTGCAATTGTGGTCATAAAAGCTCCAGAAATTAAAAAGAATCATTATTACAAAGATTCAGGGATCAGCACTTCATTACTCTGCTGATGATATTGATTGAAATAAACGGTATCACTTGCGGTTAACGGTAGTGAACAACTCGCCACCGATATACAAGCGGGAAAACCTTCCGCGGATATTTCGGTATTGAAACCTATGATATCCCAGCTTCGGGGGTTTAATATATTTAACAGGTCGGCGAATATATTGAACGAGCCTTGAGAAAAGTGCAAGTTTGTTTCGATACTCACATAAGAGCCCTTTTCCTGAGGGGTGATATGTATGGTCATATATTTCTCATTCCACAGACCATTAATTGAATATCCGAAGGGGTCGAAAATATGATCATCAAATACGAAATCCGGAAACAGACACTCGAGCCTGAGCATATCCCTGATCCCCCTGCTCGACTGCTTATCACTTCTCAGGTATTCGGCTACGTCACCCTTGATGTGATACATCAGCAACTCACAACTATTCTGAGGAGAACGCCATTGCGCTTTCGAATCGGTACAAAAAATATAGTGATGATGTGTATCTAAGTGGCCGACACGATATGCACTTCCGGCGATCTTTTCTCTCAGCCGCGACAGGTCACATTCGAAACTGCTCGCTTGAAGGTGAGAAAGAGACTCACTCTTTCGCTGATAACTGGCAGAGGCTATCGCGCTTTCACCTAGCTTATCGACAAACATGAGTACTGCATCGGCAAGCGTTGTCGTTCCACAGGTTAGCATCAGAAACTTATGGTCCCAGACAAACAGGCTGGACTCACTTAAAATGTAAGCGTCACAATAAGCATTAGACATCTTTGAAAGAATTTCAGCATTTGCACTTGCGACTACCCCAGCCCAAAAGCTATCGCCCATTTGGCGTAGAGAGGGGGCCGTAGAGGATACGACCACTTCAATTTTTTTTTCTGAACCTTCAAAAAACATACAATTGAGTTACCCAGTCGCAGGCTCATTATAAGCCTGCTCTAATTACCTTATGAGAAGTCTTCCAGATAAGTATAACCTTTCAACCCTAGCTGTAACTCTTCGAGTATATTCGCTCTCTCAGCTTCTTGAATATGCTTATTGACCAACTCTTCATAGGTACGCATAAATGAAACAGCATCGAGGTTCACATACCTAAGAACGTCCGCCACCGTGTCCCCGGCCAGAACAGATTCAATATTGGTTCTACCATCGTCATCGAGACGTACGACTGCCGAGTTGGTGTCTCCGAACAGGTTATGCATATCGCCCAAGATCTCCTGATACGCCCCCACAAGGAAAAAGCCTATTAAATAGGGACTCTCTGCACTCCAGGTCGGTACAGGTATTGTGGTTTCAATTCCCTGACCGTCGACATATTGATCGATTGTACCATCTGAGTCACAGGTGATATCTAACATAACCGCACGGCGCTCAGGTGCCTTATCCAGGCCGGAAAGCGGCATGATAGGAAACACTTGATCGATTCCCCAAGCATCCGGCAGAGACTGAAACAGCGAGAAGTTAACAAAAAACTTATCGGCCAGTTTCTCATTTAACTCATCGATAATAGGCCTGTGGAAGCGGTACTTAGGGCTCATCACATCACGAAGCTCATGACAAACCCTGAGATTAACCTGCTCCGCCCATGCTCTCTCGGAAAGACTCATTTGGCCTAAGGCAAATAGCGAATGCACCTCGGTCAGATCGCTCTGACAATCATGATAGATCTCAATCAATGCTCGTTGGTCGGCTCTGCCACTCACTTCGCTCCAAGACTGCCACATATTGTGCAGCAGCTGTGGCGCATCGGTTTCAGGCGGCTGAATAACTTCTGGTTTATACGCTTCGGTGCCTATGACATCTGTGATCAACACGGCATGATGTGCCGTAAGGAAACGCCCCGACTCCGAGATAATTCTTGGCATCGGCTCCTGATATTCATTACAAAGATCGGTAAGTACACTCACAATATTATTAGCGTACTCGGTTAATCCGTAGTTCATTGAGTTAGAACTTTGGCTACGAGTACCGTCGTAATCGACGGCAAGGCCACCACCAACATCGAAGCACTTAACATTAGCCCCAAGCTTCTGAAGCTCACAATAGAAGCGGCCAGCTTCACTCACACCCTGGCGAATATCCCGAATATTAGCAATTTGAGAACCAAGATGAAAATGTAGTAACTGCAAGGAATCCAGCATCTGCTCTCGTTTCAATGAATCGATAACAGTAAGTACCTGGGAAGCCGAAAGGCCAAATTTAGACTTCTCTCCACCACTGGCTTGCCACTTGCCCTTCCCCTGAAATGCAAGACGTACCCGACAACCTAATCTGGGCGTCACACCAAGCTTTTGAGCTTCTTCCAAAATGATCTTAAGTTCAGATAGCTTTTCTAAAACGATATAAACTTTATGACCCAGTTTTTCACCGATTAAAGCCAGACGAATATACTCGACATCTTTATAACCGTTACAGATGATCACTGAACTGGCCTTCTGAGCCATGGCAAGTACAGCCATCAACTCTGGCTTGCTGCCCGCTTCGAGTCCCAATTGTGGCACTTCTTTAGAAACCTGGCTGGCCAGGATCTCTTCGACAACGGTTTGCTGCTGATTGACCTTAATCGGATAGACCAAGAGGTAATCGGCTTGATATTGATACTTCTGTATTGCTTGGTTGAACGCCTGACAAACGCTGTTTACCCTATGATGTAAGATCTGAGGGAACCTAAGCAGCACTGGCAAGGCAACACCAGACTTGACCATATCTTTGGCAAGTTCATTTAGCCCTATACTGTATTCAGGGTGAGAGGGATCGGGAGATACGGTTACTTCTCCACTGTCACTAATCCCATAAAGTCCCTGACTCCAATAATTAACGTTGTACCCGGTGCGGGCATCATTAATAGACCAATCACTCATATTCTTTAAACCTGTATATAAGCCAGATAAAGTAGTACCGAACTGGATTGTCGGTACTGTCAGTTAAAACTAATGTAGCAAAGCCATTCGTCATTAGGCGTAAAAATCAACTTACGTCAAACCAGTCAATATGCATAAGGCACAATTATACTAGCTTAAATCCGTTTGCCATTATAACCAAATTAAAGGAGCGCGATTAGACACCTCAAATAACTATTTTGCAAGTAGTTGCACCACATAATTTGTGAAGTTCTACTTGTACTATATCGATGAAGATTACCATGAAAGTTATCGGAAGCAGTCTGCGCGGCTAAATTTCATTCAATTAGTCCAGTTAGATTAAAATCACTTACAGATTAATGGCTCATTTTCCACTATAATCAGCAGCCATAGATATGTCGTAAGCAATAGAGAACTCCATGATACAGATAGGCAAAACCAGCACACTCGAAGTCGTTAAAGTCGTTGAATTTGGCGTTTATTTAGATGGACAGGAACTCGGTCAAATACTTCTACCGACCAAGGTCATGCCAAAAGAGTGTAACTTAGGCGATATGTTAGAGGTGTTTGTCTACCTGGACTCAGAGGATAAGCTCATTGCTACCACGCGTAAGCCTTTAGCTGAAGTGGGTCAATTCGCCTATTTAGAAGCCGTTGCTACCGGACCATTCGGTGCATTTCTAAACTGGGGTTTAGACAAAGATCTACTGCTTCCTTTCGGTGAACAACACCGTGAAATAGAGGAAGGTCGCTCTTACCTTGTCTACATCTATCAAAGTCATGTCGATGATCGCATCGTCGCCTCTTCAAAGATCGACAGATTTCTCGACACGACACCGCCTCCATATGATGCAGGCGAAGAGGTGAATCTTATTATCGGTGGCACTACCGATCTCGGTTACAAGGCGATTATTAATCACAGCCATTGGGGCGTGATCTTCAAAAATGAAGTGTTCCGCACACTAAGTTTCGGCCAGCGAATGAAAGGTTTCATTAAGCAAGTTCGCAGTGACGATAAAATTGACCTTATCTTGCAAAAAGGGGTCAAGGAAGAGTTAGATAAGCATTCGACGACTATCATGTTTAAACTTAAACAAGCCGGTGGTTTCCTCCCGTTAAATGATAAGACGGATGCCGATACCATTTACGCCAAATTGTCTATGAGCAAGAAAGCATTCAAGAAGAGTATCGGTGGTTTATATAAAGCCAAACAGATCACCATCTCTGTCGATGGAATAAGATTAGTCGATTGAGTTGTCTAATATCGATTGGTATAGCCTGAATTTAGGGTACTTAGGACGATTCGACTAGTTTTCAAGCGGTAAGATGATATCTGATAATTCGTCGCTTGATTAAAAGCATGACTCTGTTATAACAAAGTCATGCTTTTTTTATGAGTCTCCAGAAATGAAACTAACACTCCATGAAGCAAGAGTTATCGGATGCCTTCTCGAGAAAGAGGTCACCACCCCGGAACAATACCCCCTCTCTTTAAATTCACTGACACTTGCCTGTAATCAAAAATCGAGCCGAGAGCCGGTGCTGTCGATGACTGAAACCGAAACGCAAATAGCCGTAGACGCTTTGATGAAGCGAAGACTGGTAACAGATCAGAGCGGTTTTGGCTCCAGAGTGGTCAAATATAAACACAGATTCTGCAATACAGAGTTTAGCGATCTTCAATTAAGCCCGGCTCAATATGCCCTCGTTTGCCTCCTGCTTCTGCGTGGTCCGCAAACGCCAGGTGAGCTAAGGACCAGAAGTAATCGATTACACAATTTCGAAGATGTCGCCGCCGTAGAAAAAACGCTGATCACTTTGGCCCAAGCCGATCCGGCTATCGTTCACCAACTCGCCAGAGAACCAGGAAAAAGAGATTCTCGTTATGAAGAGTTACTTTCAGAACAGATCAAAGGAACCTCAGTGCCCACTGCACAACATTCGGCTGTGACTCCCGATGACGGTGAGCTAAATGAATGTAGCGATGAGGTGGGAAAGTTATCGGCCCGGGTGACACTGTTAGAGAAAGAAGTTGTCATGTTGAAAGAAGCACTGCACGATTTACTTAATTGACAAGCAACAACTGACCGACAAGAACTAATAGCAATAGGTATAAAAGTAAAATCTGATTCTCACAGAAACAATCAGATACGAAACGATCAGTAACAATCGACCTGTTACAAAACGATCTGTTACAAAACATAGATCCCCAGAGTACCATTGGGTGAAACTAATCGGTACTCTGGGGTTTATCGTACCTATCTCATCGGCATAGCAAACAAAAAGGGATCACATTGGAAACTAACGCTGACTCAGGCTTGATGCGTAATACGCTCATACTAGCCAAATTTGAATTAAAAAAATTACTGTTTAACCCCAGAGGATTAATCGCGCTTGTCGCATTCTCACTGGTGTGGTTATTACTCCTTTTATACCCTATTCGCAGCGCATCCAGCTTTTTACTCAACCCAGAGTTTAAACAACTGATTGCAGGTGTATTTGGTGAGGAGTCCATCAGTCAGTTGTTTCAATGGCAGGTGGCCGAGATGGCGATTCTATGGATATCGGCACTCTATATTTTCCCACTTTTCAGTATCTTTGTTTCTGCGGATCAATTTGCATCAGACAAACAAAGAGGCACTTTTAGATTCCTCACGCTTAGAACGGGTCGCGACAGCTTATTTCTTGGCCGATATATCGGCCATATGCTAATCCAATCGCTATTGCTCATGTTTACTATTTTGGCTACGGTAATTCTTGCAATGTCACGTGACGCGACACTGCTACTGCCGGCGCTCACTTCCGGGCTTATCGTTTTTATCAATATGTTCATCATTCTTACCCCGTTCACGGCATTGATGGCTATTCTTTCTCTGTACGCCAACTCTGCCAGGCAGGCGACTATCTACGCCATTCTGCTTTGGGCTGTGAGTGCCATTGTGCTTGCCATAATCAATAACTACATTCCATCACTTGCCGGGCTCCTTCACTGGACCTTACCTGGTGCCCAACTAAGTTTGATGATCAATACACAAGGAATGGGCAGTTTTGTTTATGCCCCCATCCCTGTTATCCAGACTCTGGTGTTGCTTTTCCTTGGTAGAACTTACATGAAAAGGAGTTCATTATGAGTCTGATAAAATGTGAGATGCTCACTAAATCCTATGGCAGCAAACTGGCCCTAGACAGAGTCTCAATTGAGCTTAAGGCCGGGTCACCAATAGCACTTGTGGGACCCAATGGCGCAGGTAAAACCACCCTATTCAGCTTACTGTGTGGATATTTATTGCCGAGCAGTGGTTCGGTGACAATCATGGGAGAGAAGCCCGGCAGCACTAAACTGCTTGGTAAAGTTGCATCACTACCACAAGATGCAACTCTGGACCCAAATCTTAATCTAATCACTCAATTCACTCTATTTGGTACTCTGCAAGGATTAACGACTAAGCAAGCAAAAGCTGAGAGCCTGCGTGTATTGTCTCTGGTCGACCTTGCCCATGTTGTGGAGCAGAAACCACAATCTCTGAGTCATGGTATGAGTAAGCGGGCATCCATAGCTCAGGCTCTGATAGGTTCGCCTCAGCTGGTCTTATTGGATGAACCAACGGCGGGTCTGGATCCTGCAAATGCCAAAGTAATACGAGAGTTGGTGAGATCCCTGTCGTCCGATATCACTTTCGTTATCAGCTCACATAACCTGGATGAGCTTGAAAAATTATGCGACCAGGTGCTCTACCTCGATCAAGGCAAGCTTGGACAGTCTGTATCGATACAGGAAAACATGACCGATGAGTACCTCACGGTTTCGATGCAAGAATGCGAAGATGAACCCTTCGTTTCGGCTCTTGAAAGTCTGGCCGGCATCAACAGCGTAACTAAGAAGCAGGAGAATGAATATTTGATCCATTATTCTGCCGAAGAGATCCCTGATATCGAAGTTCAGTTCTTTACTCTTTTAGCGCACAAGGCTTGGAAATACCGTGCGCTACTGAAAGGCAGAACCCTTGAGGATAAACTTTTTTCATAAAGTTATTCCGCTTGTATTAGTACTTGTCATTTAAGGCATCACAATCTGTGGTGCCTTTTTTATTCCCCACTAACAACCTGCTTCTCGCTTCCTGACACTCTTCAGTCGATGTCATACTGAAAGTCGACGGACCATGTAAGCTCCACCTGGCCTCACTCATTAATGGAGCGACTACAGTTAACCTTGGCTATAGTAGAGCAGCCTATATCTTAAAACTGTAGATGAAGATAGCGAATTCCATGCCAGTGAAAATCATGCCACCATAATAATACTCATAAGTATAAGGAGCTTGATAACGGCTGGCTGGGGCTGAGCAATTCAGGGGGGATTTAAACAGGACGAGAGTGGAAAGCTGGAAGTCTGGATTGGTTACGATTATTCTGCAGACATAAAAAAGAGCTGCGATAAATCGCAGCTCTTAAAAATTCTTTTGGATTAGCTAAAGCTAATCAAAGGCTCAAACTTAAACGATAGTTACGTTTTCAGCTTGTGGACCTTTCTGACCTTGAGTCACAGTGAATTGAACTTTCTGACCTTCGTCAAGAGTTTTGAAACCGTCAGAGTTGATTGCACGGAAGTGAACAAAAACGTCTGGACCAGACTCTTGCTCGATAAATCCAAAACCTTTGTCAGAGTTGAACCACTTAACAACGCCAGTAACTTGAGACATGATATAAATCCTGTAACTTAAATAAAATATAGCCTAAACGGCAGTAGAGCTTGAAAATGCCGGTATTACTTATGTTAACAGGACGAACAATTCGTATTGGAACATAAAAATAAATGCAACCTTCGAGCTGCATCTACTATAAATCATTCTCTGCTCATGTCAACAATCAAATCACCAGAAAACCATCTTTTCGCTTTGTTATCTGTCGCTTGGTTTTATTGAGATGATTGTAAACATGGTGTAAAAACACTAAAAACAGGCGCTTGCTCATTTTTTGAGCGTTCATCCATTTATTTTTGATTAAATGGCTTTAAAAACCTCAATTTTGAAGTCCAACTCGCATTTGAGCCCATTTTTTATCAATTTTCCCTTCTGTTCATCGGTCAACTTCCAGCTATAAGGCGTCATGTTAAGAAAATGAGTGATATCCATTTCATCGCTGAGTGCCAGCATTGACTCCAAATTTTCCCGGTGAAGTAACTCAAAACCAGCGATCTGACTGCTCTCGGTTATATGGGGAGTTGGGTTATCATAAATCATTTTCTTAAGGGCAAAGTGATGGTTCTTTCCAGCAGACGCTGTGATCAATATGCTCTCTTTTTTGGCCACGCGCCTTAACTCTTCATCTAAAGAAGGTGCATAGATGCGCATCATAAGATCAAAACTCTCATCCGCAAATGGCATTTCGAATGCGCTGGCAACACAGAAGCTGATATCTGAGTATCTTTTCGATGCGTATTTCAGGGCAGACTTAGAAATATCCAGACCTTGAAGCGAAAAATTCATATCTGCAGACATGGCATCATTTAAACGATGACTGTAATAACCTTCACCACAGCCAATATCTAATCCGGCTTTGGCACCATGAGCGTGCTGCAAGGCTAATTCATTAACCCGATCGCTAAGCAGTTGATAATGTCCTTTATTAAGAAACTCTCTGCGAGCAAACATCATCTCCTTATTATCGCCTGGATCTTTAGAGCGTTTCTTCTGCACTGGCAGTAAGTTGACATAACCCTCTTTGGCACAATCGAACCTGTGGTTATCAGGGCAATACCAGGTTCGGTCTTTCAATAGCAAAGCTTGTTTACATAGGGGACAACGATATTTCATCATTTTTCCGTTGGTTTATTTGGTTACTCTTCGTCAACAATCAGTTGTTGAACCATGTCGTTAATCGCAGTGGTCGATAACAGTTTATAGTATTCCAGCTTACGTGTTTGTAATTCATGTTTTGAAGCATGATTAGCCGAATACTGCCAACTTACTCGCTCCACAGATTGATTGTAACTTCGGGACAACCACTGTTTTTTTCTCAATAGTTGCGCGTCTAGCTTAGTGACTTCAGCACTGATCTCCGGATGACGTCTAACCAGCTCGCTGCAACTAAAGGCAGTAAGGTCGCTCCTGACATTTTCTAACTCGCTTATCTCGAGCAATAACTCTTGGGTATTGAGTTCATGTTGAACCGCTCTGGCGACAAGGGCCTTCGCCCGCATAAGCTCTCTTGGCCCATGGAATAATCTGTTATCTTCCTCTAGAGGGACAATTTGCCACATTCCTGACTGCACAATAGAAAACTGCGCTTGAGAGTTACACCCTACGTCGATGAACAAGCCCTCTCTCAGCTGACTGGCACACATACGCGGAGAAATACCTAGCGCACTAAACAGGCGCCAACCTTGCCCTGCACTTCTTGTCAATGGAGTCCTATCATCGAGCAATGTCGTAACGTCTGCATTTGATGGTTCCACTGCTATAGAAAGAAAAGGGTGCAATCTAACCATGACAGACAAGGAGTCGTCACAGATAGATACAATAATGAACTCACCTATATGGCCATTCATTACTTGTAATAAGCTGAAGTCACTCGTACTTTCGTGCAAGGTTACAATCAGTCTGGAGTGATGATCGAGTTTTAAAATTTCAGGCTGTGTTAACAGGGGTTCAAACATAGTACAACACCTCTATTGGGTGAGGGATTGTACATGGCTTAGTTTATTTGTACCAGCTATGTAACTGGTTACAATTGAACCATATATACACATGCTGGATTTCTAGCTAGCTTGATTATTACGATAAAACCCGACTCCCCCCCATGCTTACCCTTTATGTGTTTAAAACACATTCACAACCATAGCGTTTAGGTACAATAATTGAACTCAACGGCCCCTTTGTGATTCCTCACAGTGCCTTAGTCTCACCATTAAGGACAAAGCGATATGTAGAATGCTATGATTAGTCGCAAGTATCTTCCAAAAAATATTACCTATGTCTCCCAGCAATATCCCAAGCATCTTCTGGCACGATTATGAAACTTTCGGTGCGAACCCGGCTAAAGACCGCCCTTCCCAATTTGCAGGGATCCGTACAGATATGGATCTTAATATTATTGGCGATCCGGTGACTTTTTATTGCAAGGTGGCAAACGATTACCTGCCCTCCCCTGAAGCAATACTTATCACAGGCATTACGCCTCAGCTGGCAAATTTGAAAGGAATGCCTGAAGCTGAGTTTATGGCCAAAGTGCATGACCTTTTCAGTCAGCCCAATACCTGTGTGGCTGGTTATAACTCCATTCGTTTCGATGATGAGGTTTCCCGCTATGGTTTCTACCGAAACTTTTATGACCCTTATGCCCGTGAGTGGCAGCAAGGTAACTCACGTTGGGACATCATAGATCTCGTCAGGGCGTGTTATGCATTCAGACCGGAAGGTATCGAGTGGCCACAAAAAGAAGATGGTTCGCCCAGTTTTAAATTAGAGCATTTGACCCAGGCCAACGGCTTAAGTCATGAAAAGGCACACGATGCCATGTCAGATGTTTATGCCACCATAGATATGGCGAAGCTGATTAAACAGAAACAGCCTAAACTGTTCGACTATTACTTCAACTTAAGACGCAAACAAGAGGTCTCTAAACTCATTGATGTGCTTAACATGCAACCTCTGGTGCATGTGAGTTCAAAAATCAGTTCACTCCATGGTTGTACCAGCATCATTGCACCGGTGGCACATCACTCCACCAATAAAAATGCCATTATCTGTGTCAACTTGGCCATGGACATTTCACCTCTTATCGAACTCAGTGCCGAACAGATCAGGGAGCGCATGTATACGCCCAGAGCCGATCTTGGCGAAGATGAACTTCCTATCAGCGTTAAACAGATCCACATCAATAAGTGTCCCTTTATCGCTTCGGCAAAAACACTCAGTGATGAAAATGCCCAGAGACTTGACATAGATAAGGCATTTGCCAGAGAACAGTTTAAGCTGTTGAAGCAACACCCTGAGTTGCGTGAGAAATTAGTTGCCGTCTTCGATGTGGAGTATGAGTCCGGTTCTACGGACCCGGACCTGCAGCTATATAGCGGTGGTTTTTTCAATTCTGCAGATAAAGAGAAGATGGAAATTATTCGTCACACCTCACCGCAGAATCTTGCAGCACTCGAGCTTGAATTCGATGACTCCAGGCTTAAAGAGATGCTATTCAGGTACCGAGGCCGTAATTACCCCGAGACCTTCGATGAGATGGAATCGATGAGATGGCGTGAATTTTGTCAGGCGAGACTCAACGATCCTGATTATATGTTGAAGTTAGAAAATCTGGTAAATGAAACAGCTCAAAATGAAGACAAACAAAAATTACTTACGGCTTTATGTCATTATCTTAGCAATCTGTAGGATCTTACTGAAATAAATGGGAGCTGGATCTCATCATCCTTGTAAAACGATTACTAAAATGATTTTCATTATCTTAACAAGTATAGGACCATAAACATGCAAGATAGATTTATAAAGTGCATCGCTGAGTTGCCCAAACCACTATCAGATGCATTGGTACCCATGTTGAATGCCGAGTTTGCCGGCCATATCGATGCCCAGCAACTTAGCACGCTTATTACTAAGAGTGGATTAGCGGAGAGCGAGCTTCTGATCGCCTTGCTTCCAGTCGCCGCAGCACTGGCCAGACCGCCTATCAGTGAGTTTTATGTCGGTGCCATTGCCAAAGGTAAGAGTGGTGATATCTACATGGGCGCGAATATGGAGCTCTCTGGTGAAGCACTTTTCCACTCGGTGCATGCTGAACAGAGTGCTATCAGTCATGCATGGCTGAGCGGTGAGCGTCAAATCGAAGATGTCATCGTTAATTTCTCACCATGTGGCCACTGTCGTCAGTTTATGAACGAATTGGTCGAAGGTCAGAAGGTTAAAATCCACCTGCCAGAGCAGCAAACTCAACCTCTGTCACACTATCTACCTTATGCCTTCGGTCCGACCGATCTGAATATCACCGAGCCCTTGCTAACCAAACAGCAGCATGAGCTTAGTCTGGACAGCTCAGATCCGATGATCATCGAGGCTTTGGACCATGCAAGCTTGAGCTATGCCCCGTATACGAATAGTTATGCTGCTGTTGTTCTGGAAACAAAAGATGGTGCGACCTATTGTGGCCGATACGCCGAAAATGCGGCATTTAACCCATCTATGTTACCCATGCAGATGGCGCTTTCTACCATGGCCAGACATAACAGAGAGTTCAGTGAGATTTCTCGTGCAGCATTGATCGAATCTGCGGGTGGAAAAATCTCTCTGGTTGGCGCAACTATGGATGCCCTTCACGCCGTTGCTGCGGTTGAACTTGAACATATCGTCCTCGATCCAGAGTAAGAGCACTAAATCTAAACTACCCAATCAAAAAGGACTGCTGAGCAGTCCTTTTTTTGTTTTTGAATTTACTTTCTGTTGCGCTCAAGTTTTGCCAACAGGCTTGATGTATCCCAGCGATTACCGCCAATTGCCTGCACTTCTGAGTAAAACTGATCGACCAGAGCAGTGAGAGGAAGATGTGAGCCATTCTTTCTGGCTTCATCTAATGCAATATTGAGATCTTTACGCATCCAGTCTACGGCGAAGCCCAGGTTATACTCTCCCTGCCACATCGTCTGATAGCGATTCTCCATCTGCCAGGATTGCGCTGCGCCTTTACTGATCACTTCGACGACCTTCTCACCATCGAGCCCGGCGCTGCGTGCAAAATGAAGCCCCTCAGCAAGCCCCTGAACCACACCAGCAATGCATATTTGATTAACCATCTTAGTGAGTTGTCCCGCGCCAATATCGCCAAGACGCTCGATACAGCGAGCATAAGCATCGATAACAGGCTTAGCTTGCTCAAATATCTCCGCATCACCGCCAGTCATCACTGTCAACACACCATTCTCTGCACCAGCCTGTCCACCGGATACCGGCGCATCCAGAAAGCCGATACCAGCTTGTCGTGCGATATCACCAATCTCTCTGGCAACATCGGCAGAGGCTGTCGTATGATCGACAAGAATCGTTCCGGACTTCATTGCATTAAGTACACCCGCTTCACCTAAGGTCACCTCACGTAGATCATCATCGTTACCGACACAGATAAAGACCATATCCTGATCTTGTGCGGCAAGCATAGGGGTAGGCTTGGATTGCCCGCCATATTCGTTGACCCAAGCCTCTGCTTTAGCCTCTGTGCGATTGTATACGGTTACATCATGACCATTTCTAACCAGGTGACCAGCCATCGGGTAACCCATAACACCCAGGCCGATAAACGCTACTTTTGCCATCTTCTTCCCTTATTAGTTTTAGTTCTTAGCTTAGTTTGAGTATTAAACTAGTCTATCACCCTGTTCATTTTTTATGAAAGCCGGATAGAAAAAAGGCACCCTAAGGTGCCTCTTACGTATGAGATTTAATTAAGCAGAGGTTACGTGGGCTTCCATCTCGGCACCAATTTTCTTACGCATCTCCATCAAACGAATGGCCGAGTCGCGTAATTTAATGTCTTCATCTGTTTGAGGCACCCACTCAGGTACTTCGGTGGGATGACCTGCATCGTCTACGGCGACCATAATCACGACACAGTGAGTGGTGAGGTGACGCTCCGGGTTCTTAGGGTCTCCGGCACGAACATCAATGCCAAGATGCATAGATGTGCGGCCCGTGTAGATAACTTTCGCCGTAGTTTCGACAATATTTCCCACATGGATCGGCTTAACAAAGCGGATCCCACCGGCATAGGCTGTGATGCAGTACTTACCACTCCAGCCAGCCGAACACGCGTAAGCGGCTAAATCGATCCACTTCATGACGGCGCCACCGTGCACCTTACCACCGAAGTTTACATCTGCAGGCTCCGCTAGAAACCTTAAGGTTATCGCTCGTTCTTTACCGGCCATTATAATCTCGAAACAATTGGAGTATGGAGTAAGTGTACGCCATAAACAGTAAATGGCGTACAAGTATAATCAGAGATTTATGCCTGTTTTAGCTAGGTTTTAATCAGTTAGCCAAATTTTAGAACGATGAAACTTGAAACGAGAATAAAAGGAATTGAGAGGCGGTAAACCCATAGTTGTGCACCTTCATTGAATAAGCGTGAGGCACTGATCCCCGAATGAATGAAGAAACCAGCTAAGAAAAGTATCAACACCTCGATTCCTGCGATGTTATCTGCCTCACCTCCGGCATAAATTGCTGTCACCAGCAGTGCAAACCACACGATTGCAAAACCTGCGGCAGCAACACTGAAAGTTTTCATTCCAATCGTTAGCTTAGGGTGCACTTTAACAGTTTCACCTCTTATCAGCTCATTCAGGTTTGCCGTTAACGCGCCGACAAGCGGCATTAGGGGAAGTACAGTAAGATTTAACACGTGAGGTTCCTTAAACCCGAAGTTAGAGATCGCAAGTATCTGCCTATCGAAGGTAAGATCCAATAGAGATTAACTAAGGTTAATCTTACGGTAAATCCTGGTTAATCTGATGACTATTCAACATGTTAAAAACTGACGCAAGGTGTAAACCCAAAGCGTAAGCCAGGTTAACTAAGCGCTACCACCTTCCCCTTTACTTGTTAGCGTAAGCTGAGTTTTGGCATTCTCCATTTAAAAAATGGTATAAAAAAAGCGCCCATAGGCGCTTTTCAGAAGTGACTCTACAATTATGCTTTCTTAAACAACAAAGAGCCGTTTGTGCCACCGAAGCCAAATGAATTACAAAGGGCATAATCAAACTTGTGATCCCTTGCGGTGTGAGGCACAAAATCCAAATCACAACCTTCATCAGGGTTATCCAAATTCAATGTTGGTGGAATGACCTGATCTTTAAGTGCAAGCAAGGTAATAATCGCTTCTACCGATCCAGCAGCACCCAACAGATGGCCTGTCATAGATTTAGTCGAGCTGACGAGCAGATCATAAGCATGATCGCCAAACACTGACTTAACGGCAGCCGCTTCGGCTTTATCACCCGCCGGGGTTGATGTGCCATGAGCGTTAATATAACCAATACTCTCGTTTGCAAGTTTTGCATCTTTAATGGCATTGACCATTGCCGCTGCTGCGCCCGCACCGTCGGCAGGAGGCGATGTCATATGGAATGCATCGCCACTCATACCAAAACCGACAAGCTCACCATAGATGGTCGCTCCGCGTGCTTTAGCATGCTCATACTCTTCCATAACCATGACACCGGCGCCGTCACCAATAACGAAGCCGTCACGGTCTTTGTCCCAGGGACGACTCGCCGCTTGCGGGTCATCGTTGCGGGTCGATAACGCCTTAGCCGAACCGAAACCACCAACGGCTAACGGACAAGTCACATCTTCGGCACCACCGGCAACCATCACATCGGCATCGCCATAAGCGATAGTCCGTGCGGCAAAACCTATGTTATGCACACCGGTAGTACAGGCTGTAGTAACGGCAAAGTTAGGCCCCGTCATCCCGTATTTAATCGAAAGATGACCAGAGATCATGTTGATAATAGTACTTGGAACAAAGAAAGGAGAGATCTTACGTGGTCCACCTTTCATCAGCGCTGAGTGAGCTTGTTCGATGAGCGGCATACCGCCCATTCCTGCGCCGACAGCGGTACCCACGCGGGCAGGATCAAGCTTATCCATTTCTAGACCTGAATCGGTTACAGCCTGAATACCGGCGGCCATACCATATTGGATAAACAGATCCATCTTGCGAGCGTCTTTTCTAGACATATATTGCTCGACATCAAAATCTTTGACCGAGCCGCTAAAACGAGTCGAAAACTCGCTGGCATCAAATTTAGTTATTGGTGCAATACCACTTTTACCAGAAACAAGGGCTTTCCAGGAAGAATCAACCGTATTCCCTACAGGAGTGACCAGACCAAGTCCTGTTACGACTACACGACGTTTAGACACACGTTCACCTATATACATTGAGTTAATCGACTACAGCGGTTTAACGCTGCGATGGAGAGTTTCTAACCAGAGGAATAAAATATATACCTAAACCACTTCAAGATACAGAGTTTAGCAACTCGAGAAGTAATTGGGTTCAAAGCATGAAATAGTTGAACGAAAAATTCCAGTAGCCAGAAACAAAAACAGGCAGCATAAATGCTGCCTGTTTTCTAGAATTCAGGATTACTGATTCTTTGAAACGTAGTCGATCGCTGCTTGAACAGTAGTGATCTTTTCAGCTTCTTCATCAGGGATCTCGGTGTCAAACTCTTCTTCCAGAGCCATAACCAACTCAACAGTGTCCAGAGAATCTGCACCCAAGTCGTCAACGAAAGATGCTGCAGACTTAACGTCTTCTTCTTTAACACCTAGCTGCTCAATAATGATTTTCTTTACACGTTCTTCGATGTTGCTCATTAGTTTCTTTCCTATTCAAATTACGCACTTGCGCAAGATTGAGAGTAGTTTATTCAATTTGGTAAACAATGCAAGCTTAACTTTTGTGGTCTAACCACGAATTTAAACACACTTTGATAAGGATCATCAATAATTAACCGCATTATTTACCAATCACCCTTAAACCATGTACATGCCACCATTCACATGGAGAGTCTCTCCTGTGATATATGCAGCGGAGTCTGAAGCTAAGAAGACCACTGCATTAGCGATCTCTTGCGCCTGACCTAGACGCTCCATAGGAACCTGAGACATGATACCTTGTTGCTGCTCTTCCGTCAGCTCATCAGTCATATCTGTCTGGATAAATCCAGGAGCAATAGCATTTACTGTTATTTGACGAGATGCAACCTCTCTTGCAAGAGATTTGGTAAAGCCGATTAAACCAGCCTTAGCTGCACAGTAATTCGTTTGTCCCGGATTTCCCATAGAACCAACGACAGAACCAATATTGATGATTCGACCATTACGTTTTTTCATCATAGGTCGCATGACGGCCTTTGAGGTACGAAATAGCGATGTAAGGTTGGTATCTATGATATCTGACCATTCATCTTCTTTCATACGCATCAATAAATTATCACGGGTAATGCCGGCATTGTTAACCAAAATACTGACATCACCTGATTTTTCTTTTATCTGAGCAAAAAGATCGGTAACAGACTGGCTATCGGTAACGTTGAGGACTAAGCCTAAACCTTTGTCACCCAAATACTCCTGAATAGCAGCAGCGCCACGTTCGCTCGTTGCAGTTCCAACCACTGTTGCACCAGCTGCAACCAGCGTCTCGGCAACTGCACGGCCAATACCACGGCTTGCGCCCGTAACAAGCGCCACCTTGCCTGTTAAATCTATACTTACACTCATGAATATCTCCTATTCGGTCAATGCAGCGAATGATGCAGCATCGTTGACCGCTTTTGCAGTAAGCGATCGATTAATTCGTTTTGCCAATCCGGTTAACACCTTACCCGGCCCGACCTCATAAAGATGAGTTATGCCACTTTCAGACATAGCATTAACACTATCAGACCATCTGACAGGACAATATAACTGTCTGACCAAGGCATCTTTGATCTCTGTCGCAGTTTCAGGGCTGGCGACATCGACGTTATTGATCACCTTGACTTTAGGTGTTTTAAACTCAATAGCTTCCAGTGCCGACGCTAGCTTTTCCGCCGCTGGACGCATCAATTCACAATGAGAAGGTACACTAACGGGAAGTGCTACCGCCATTTTTGCCCCATTGTCTTTGCACAAGGCTGCAGCTCTTTCTACTGCCGCCTTACTGCCGGCAATAACCACTTGGCCAGGACTGTTATAGTTCACAGGACTCACAATTTCACCCTGTGCGGCTTCTTCACACGCCTTTGCAATAGATTCGTTATCTAAACCTATAATTGCATACATAGCACCACTGCCAGCAGGCACGGCTTGTTGCATCAATTGACCACGTAACTCTACGAGTTTTACGGCATCAATAAAGTCAATAACGCCCGCACAAACCAATGCAGAATATTCACCCAGACTATGGCCGGCAAGCACTGCAGGCATTGCCTTACCAACAGCTTCATAGGCTCGCCAGATGGCAACGCTAGCGGTAAGTAATGCAGGCTGGGTCTTATCTGTTTCATTGAGCGTTTCGACTGGACCTTGTTGAACAAGCTCCCACAAATCGTATCCTAAAACGTCACTTGCTTGAGAAAATGTATCAGCAACGATTTGATGCTCTGAAGCAAGGTCGGCCAACATCCCAATCGCTTGAGATCCTTGACCCGGAAAAATAAAAGCAGAATTTTCCATCATTTAATACCTATGACAATTCAAAAAATAATACTCATTGTTTTAAACAAGAGTTAAAAACGAATTAGTGCACTTCCCCACGCAAATCCGGCACCGAAAGCTTCGAGCAGGATAAGCTGGCCACGCTGAATTCGACCATCCCTGACGGCCTCATCCAAAGCGATGGGCACTGAAGCCGCTGAGGTATTGCCGTGCTTTGCTAAGGTCAACACAACCTTATCTAAGCTCATGTTGAGCTTCTTAGCCGTAGCCTTAATAATTCGGAAATTTGCCTGATGCGGAACCAACCAATCAATTTCAGATTTATCAATCTGATTGATCCGCAATGTATCAGTGACAACCTGTGACAGTTGAGTAACGGCAACTTTAAATACATCATTGCCTTTCATTGTCATGTAACCGACAGCCTCTGAGGTTTCACCCATGCGAGGAGGGAAAGAGCATTTCAGCAGATCAGCTTGCCTGCCATCGGCATAGATATGGGTAGACAAAATACCTGGTTCGCTCGATGCACCAACGACTGCCGCACCGGCACCATCACCAAACAGGATAATGGTACTGCGGTCTTCAGGCTCACAAAGTCGGGATAAGACATCCGCACCGATCACTAATACCTTTTTAGCCGCACCCGATTTAACGAATTGGTCGGCGACCGAAAGCGCGTAAACAAAGCCTGAGCAGGCCGCTGCGATATCAAACGCAGGAATGGTATGAACACCAAGCTTCGCCTGAATTTCACAAGCTGCCGCCGGAAATGCATTACTGGCACTCGTCGTGCCGCACACGATCATATCGAGTTCATTGGCGTCGAGACCTGCCATCTCAAGCGCCTTTACCGCAGCTTCATAGCCCATAGTAGAAACGGACTCATCGGCGGCAGCAATTCTGCGCTCTGAAATACCTGTACGTTCAACAATCCACTGATCAGTGGTTTCAACCATCTGTTCCAGATCTTGATTGCTACGCACTTGTGCTGGTAGATAGCTACCAGTTCCAAGAATTTTTGTATGCATATAAGGAGATATCAGTTATTTATGTCTAAAAGAATCGACTCGAGACGTTCTTCAATCATCTGAGGGAGTCGACGTTGTGCCTCTGTAACAGCTAGACTAATTGCTTGTAAATAAGCAGATTCATCGGCACTTCCATGACTTTTTACTACAATTCCGCGCAATCCTATCAAACTTGCGCCGTTGTAGTGGTCGGGGTTCATCTGATTCAGGACAGAATTTATACGAGGAGCGATCATTTTGGCCATTAACCGTACAAAAAAGCCTTTGGTAAGCCCTTTTTCTAATTGATGTACCAGTAAACGAGCTATACCTTCAGATGTCTTTAAAGTGATGTTACCTACAAAGCCATCACAAACAATCACATCGACACAACCAGAAAAGAGATCGTTCCCTTCAATGAAACCAGTATAATTGATCTGTGGACTTTGTTGTAAAAGTTGACCCGCTTGTTGTACCTGGTCATTTCCCTTGATCTCTTCAATACCGACATTAAGCAGGGCCACCTTGGGCGAACAATTCTTGTCCACAGCCTCACATAGTACTGAGCCCATAACGGCAAACTGAAAGAGTGTTTCAGAACAGCAAGAGACATTGGCGCCTAAGTCGAGAAGGTAAACCGGGGTTTTATTGACAGCAGGTAGACAACTCACGAGCGCAGGTCTGTCGATACCCGGAAGTGTTTTAAGCAGCACTTTGGACATGGCCATCAGCGCACCGGTATTGCCGGCACTCAGACAAGCTTGGGCTTTGCCATCTCTGACTAACTCAATTGCCAATCTCATAGAGCTTTGCTTTCTGTTTCTGAGCGCATGTGCGGGGCGATCAGACATGGTGACAACTTCTGTCGTATGAATTATTTCAATGCGTCGAAGAACATCAGACTCAACCTGAGAAAGGTATTTCTCAATGTCAGTCTTATTACCAACAAGATAAAAATTTAGAAAGGAATATAAACGAAGTGCCTGCAAGGCTGCAGGCACTGTGATGCGGGGACCATAATCGCCCCCCATCGCATCTAACGCAAGCGTCAGATTAGTCATAAAGGTAGCAACAAATTACTTGTTGATAACCTTTTGACCACGGTAGAAACCATCCGCAGTCACGTTGTGACGACGGTGTAGTTCACCACTCGTAGCATCCACTGACAATTGAGCTGTGCCCAATGAATCGTGTGAACGGCGCATTCCGCGCTTTGAACGAGATTTTTTATTCTGCTGTACAGCCATTTGACCTGTCTCCTAGATTACTTGCTCTTCAGTTTTTCTAACACTGCAAACGGATTTGGACGCTCCTGTTGAGCGGGTTCAATCTCGCCTACTACTATGTCTTGATCACCTTGTCCGCAACTTTCGTTAGCGTGCATAGGTATTAAAGGCATAGCGACTATCAATTCATCTTCAATCAATTGATGCAGACGAACTTCGCCTATTTCATTACACTCAATAGGGTCATACGCATCCGGGAGCTCATCGATTTCAGCTTCATTCCCACAGGGACTAAAGTTGAAGTCGACCGTAACCTCAGTGGTAAATAGCGTCATGCAACGTTGACAATTCAGAGTGAGCTCCGTCACAGCCTTCCCTTTCAGGTAGACTATCCCCTGTATATCTACGCCACATTCCAACGACACTGTCACATCGGAACAGTCGCCGGCACTTAACTCATTTAATCGCTTTAATTGCTTATGCGGAATCACACCTTCATAAGAAAGCTGACTCGCCGAAGCGCGTATAGGATCAATTGAAACCGGTATCTTTACTGTTTGCATAAGGCGCGCATATTATAGTTTGAAATCCTCAGAGTCAAAGGAAAATTTGCCATCTTTAAATAAGAAGGTAAATTGACCGCACATTCTGACCCTAAAAACAAAAATTGATGGATTGGAAATTTTACCCAAGCGGCCTGATTTACTCAAGTAGCTCATGCTTAAAATAGAAGCGGTTGTGCACTTTAAGTCGTAGAAATATCAAAAGAGAGTGATGTTCAACGTGAAACGAAGCTAAACTTCCACTCGAATTCAAACAGCCCGGTACTAAATCTTAGCTTATTGTGAAAAAATCACCTCTCGGACAGTACCAACTATTATCTTCAGGAACACATTATTTATGCCCTCTCAGATTATTTTAGCCTCAACCTCGTCATATCGAAAAGAGATACTATCAAAGTTAGGCATTCCATTTTGTACTTGCTCACCGGATATTGATGAAACGCCGCTCAAAGAAGAGGCACCGGAAGCACATGTTGTTCGATTAGCTAAAGATAAAGCCCGCGTTGGTGCCGAGATGTTTACTCAAGGCCTTGTGATAGGTTCCGATCAAGTTGCCGTTATCAATGGAGAGATCATCGGCAAGCCGTTAAACCATAAGACTGCGGTGTCGCAGTTAACTGCTGCGTCGGATCAGGTGATCACCTTTTATACGGGCATAGCACTTCACAATATCACTACAGGTAAGTGTGAGGCCCACTGCGAAACATTTCGGGTTCACTTTAGAGCATTAACCACAGCGCAAATTGAATACTACCTGAAAAAAGAGCAGCCATACTTTTGCGCTGGTAGCTTTAAATGCGAAGGCCTGGGCATTGCCTTATTCGACAGATTAGAGGGGAAAGACCCTAATACCTTAATCGGACTTCCCTTGATAACGCTTATCGATATGCTATCACGTCAAGGTTATGAGGTACTGGAGCATCATTCATAGACTCCTGAGGCAGCTCAAGGGATTAGTCAGCCACATTCATATAGGCCATAAGGTCAAACAAGGAATAATCTCGCCATAGCCACTACAATATAGTTATTCCAACACAGGGGAGCTCAATACCTCTGAGAGATAACAGCTGAGCGTAACGACGACATGGAGGTCTTATACCGATTGGTATTACCTACGCTCAATGGAAATGGTAGATGACAGATATAGAAGAAGCATTAGCGCTCCTCGCAGCTCCCTGTACCGATGAGCGGTTTTTCCAACGAGCATTAAAGGCACTAGCCCTGGTGACGCAGTGTCGCTGGGCCGCGTTTGGGAGGCCCTCAGAGAACAAAGGGATGGCAGAGGTTGTAGCCTTTTGCGATATCAAGCACAGCATTCCCGGCTTTGAGTTCAATCTCAAAGGCTCTCCTTGTGAAACAATCTACCAGCTCAGATATCCAGACACTCATATTCTTTACCCCAAAGATCTTCAAACCCTATTTCCGAACTTTCAATTAATTAAGGATCTCGGTGCAAATAGTTATCAGGCTGAACTGATCCTGGCCGATGACGGCAGCCCCATTGGCCATATATTAGTAATGGACACTGAGTCTCAAGCCGATTCAATCAAATCACGGGAATTTTTCAGGCTATTGGCACAGAGGATCGGGGTTGAATATAAGAGGCTGCTTATCTCCCGTGAACTTGCCTTGCATAGACAGATGATCGCCGTTTCAGAACAATTTATGTCATTTGTCGATAATGATTACCGCTATCACGTTGTCTCAAAGGGCTACGAGACAATATTCGATCGCCCTGTGCAGGAGTTTATAGGTAAAACCGTTGAAGAGATCCATGGCGAAGAAGTGTTTAGTCAACATTTAAAACCTCTGCTGGATCGCTCATTAGCGGGTGAAACCATTAACACGCAAACTTGGATCCACCCGCCTAACCAACATTCTCCCATGTATCTCAATGTCCACCATAACCCTTACTATAGTGAGAGTGGCAATGTTCATGGGGTCATTGTCTCGGCCCATAATATTAGTGAGATCCATGCTGCGAAAGTGGAAATTGAACACTTTGCCAATCACGATCCTCTCACCGGGTTATCAAATAGACGAGCCCTGTTCGAAGCACTCCAACACAAAATTAATGCCCAGAAGTCTGGCAAACTACGGCTAGCCGTCATGTATATAGATCTGGATGGTTTTAAATTGATCAATGACAGATTCGGTCACCATCAGGGAGACAAGGTTCTGATAGATGTTGCCGCTCGTATTAAAGGTTGTGCGGGGTCGGATGAGCTTATTTCACGAATTGGAGGCGATGAATTTGTTGTATTAACCAGTTTTGCCTATGGTCTGCCGCGATCCAGCTATCAAGCAAAGCTCGAAGCACTTAGCGAACAGTTCTTAATCCAGCTGAGAATGAATATTGAAATAAACGGGGAGCACATACCTGTGAGCGCCAGTATAGGAAGTTATATTGCAGATGATAACGATAACGACCTATCGGCTATCATCTGTAAAGCTGACAAAGAGATGTATAACTCGAAAAAAGCCAAATGTAGCTTGAGCTGCACATTAAATCTGAATTGAACTGGTAAGGAGTGAGAGTCAGACCGGACTATTACATAAAAAGTGAATGAACGAACAGCCAGCCTCGTCTAGAAGAGAAGTTAGAAGAGATATTAAAGCTAAGATAATATCTCCTCATCAATTTCAGTGTCCCAGATGTTGAAGTAGCTCTAAAGGTGAACTGATTATTACCTTAGGGTTTGCTTGTTGCAGCTGTTCAATGCCGTGGGCACCATAGTCTACGCCTATTGCGTCGACACCTGCGTTATTGGCCATATTAAGATCGTGTATCGAATCACCAATCATGACAGCCTTTTCCGGCGCTACATTCAATTGACGGAGCAACTGCAAAATCATCTCAGGGTTAGGTTTACTCTGCGCCTCATCGGCACATCTGCTGGCAATGAAATGAGAGTCCAGCCCCGTCTCCCCTAATACCCGATTCAATCCGGCTCTTGCTTTACCTGTCGCGACGGCAATCTGATAGCCAATTTGATTAAGCTGAGTCAGCAGTGATTCGACACCATCAAACAATGGGCTGGGTGTCGTATTAAGCTTGAGGTACTGTTGTCTGTAAACTTCAATCATCTCACCATGAAAGTCGTTACTCCCATCAGGGTGAAGAACATTAAGTGCCTCATTCATGGATAAGCCGATGATATCGCGAACAGCCTGCTCCGAAGGCATAGAGACATTCAGTGTCAGCGCCGTCTGTTGCATACAGTTCACAATCTTCCCGATAGAATCCATTAAGGTGCCATCCCAGTCGAATATCACCAACTCATATTGCTTCATGCTTTGACCAATTTATCTAATGTTTGAGTGAGAACAGGATCTAAAGGTGCTTTGACTATCATCACCTCTTCGGTTCCCGGATGAGTAAATCTAAGTTGAGCAGCATGGAGAAATAATCGATTAAGTCCCAGCGCTCTCATGCTGTCATCATACTTTTGCTCACTGTATTTTTCATCGCAAGCAATTGGATGGCCGGTATACTGGCAGTGAACACGAATTTGATGCGTACGCCCCGTCACAGGGCTAGCCTGGACTAAGGTTGAACCCTGATAGCGTTGCAATATCTTAAAGCGGGTTTCACACTCTTTCCCCTCTTGATTGACACGTACTATACGCTCACCGGATTTAAGGGTTAATTTAAGCAGAGGCGCTTTAATGGCTTTATCTCTGGCTTGCCAGGTCCCTTTAACCAGGGCCTGATAATCTTTTTGCATCTTCTTAAAACGAAGCTGGTCGTGTAGATGCCGCAATGCACTACGCTTCTTTGCGATAAGCAGTACGCCAGAGGTATCTTTGTCTAAGCGATGTGCCAACTCAAGGAACTTCTGTGTAGGCCTAAGCGAGCGCATGGCTTCAATAATACCAAAATCAACACCGCTACCACCATGGACAGCAAGCCCGGCTGGCTTATTCAAGACAATGAGGTGCTTATCTTCAAATAGAATGCGATCCTCTAATTGAGACACTTTACTCAGCTTTGCCGAGGGGCCCGGACGTTCCTCTTTATCGGCCATGCGAACAGGCGGCACCCGAACAATATCGCCATCTTGTAACTTGTATTCTGGCTTTATGCGTTTTTTATTGACCCTGACTTCGCCTTTACGCACGATCCGGTAGATCATGCTTTTAGGCACACCTTTTAGTTTTGTCAGTAGGAAATTGTCTATACGTTGTCCAACATTATCTTCGTCGATTGTGACCAGCTGAACTTTAAGTTTGGGTGCTTCGGTATTCATGGTGCGCCTTTTGTACATCAGGAAGCGTATTGTACATCAAGTTATAAGAATATTGTGTCTTTCCATTTGCTGATTTTATTGATTATTGCTATATTTCATCGGCGGTTGGGGATAATCAGTGAATAAAGTGTTCACAAATCCTCCACCACTAGTGCAAAAAGTAGAGACTAAAAACCTTTTTCATTTGTCGCAAGTAATTGATTTGCAAGTCGTTTTATTAATATAAAACCGAAAATGAGTTTTAACGACTAAACAAATAGGAAAAGCCACATTACAAGGTGGTTTCTCTAAAAAACGCACCCAAAATTCGAAGTTTAATTTTAACTTATCATCAGACGCACACTAATTCGATTTTGGCATTACCGGAAAGTACTGAATAATTTATGGGGTTGGTTGACGTTTTACAACGAATTCCTTGTTTTTGTAAATATTAAAAAATAAGCCATAAATGGATGCGACACGCAGCGAATGCGTCTTACAGAAATGCGCACCTTGCCTAGACACCGGCCGTGAGGTCTTGTTAATAATGCTAGGCCCGTAATGCACCGAATAAATCGTTTGATGACCTTATTTTAGAAGAATTACGTCATAATGAAACGGATGTTAATTAATGCAACTCAATCTGAAGAGTTGCGCGTTGCCCTTGTTGATGGGCAACAACTGTACGATCTTGATATTGAAAGTCCTGGTCACGAACAGAAAAAAGCGAACATTTACAAAGGTAAAATCACCCGCGTAGAACCCTCTCTTGAAGCTGCATTTGTCGACTATGGTGCCGATCGTCACGGATTCCTCCCATTAAAAGAGATTGCCAGAGAATACTTTCCAAAAGGATACTCTTTCCAAGGTCGCCCCAATATCAAAGAGGTGGTTAAAGAGGGTCAAGAAGTTATTATTCAGATAGATAAAGAGGAACGAGGCAACAAAGGTGCCGCGTTAACTACCTTTATCAGTCTGGCGGGTTCTTATCTGGTTCTTATGCCAAACAACCCTCGTGCCGGCGGTATCTCTCGTCGAATCGAAGGTGATGAGCGTACCGAACTTAAAGCCGCAATGTCTGAACTTGAAGTGCCTCAAGGTATGGGCTTGATTGTTCGTACTGCGGGTGTTGGAAAAGATTCAGCCGAACTTAAGTGGGACCTGAAAGTACTCGAACATCACTGGGCTGCGATTAAAGAAGCCGCTGATGGCCGTCCGGCTCCCTTCCTGATACATCAGGAAAGTAATGTCATCGTACGTGCAATTCGTGATTACCTTCGTCGTGATGTTGGTGAAGTACTTATCGATCACCCACGAATTTTTGAAGATGCTAAACAGCATGTTTCCTTGGTACGTCCTGACTTTGTCGATCGTATTAAGCAGTATGAAGCTGAAGTTCCACTTTTCACTCACTTCCAGATCGAAACGCAAATCGAATCGGCTTTCCAGCGTGAAGTTCGTCTTCCGTCTGGTGGCTCGATTGTTATCGATCCAACTGAAGCCCTGACATCAATTGATATCAACTCCGCTCGTGCAACGAAAGGTGGTGATATTGAAGAGACGGCACTGAATACCAACTTAGAAGCTGCAGATGAAATTGCTCGTCAACTACGCCTGCGCGATCTAGGTGGTTTGGTTGTTATCGATTTCATCGATATGACACCTGTACGTCATCAGCGTGAAGTTGAAAATAGAATGCGTGATGCCGTGCATCATGACAGAGCTCGAGTTCAACTGGGTCGTATCTCTCGCTTCGGTCTTATGGAGATGTCGAGACAGCGTCTACGTCCGTCCCTTGAAGAGTCTGCGGCACACCTATGTCCTCGTTGTCATGGCCAGGGTACTATCCGTGGAACTGAGTCATTAGCTCTTTCTATCCTACGTCTGATGGAAGAGGAAGCGATTAAAGAGAACACCTCTCAAATCGAAGCTGTTGTTCCTGTCGATGTTGCTGCATTCCTGCTTAACGAAAAGCGTAAAGCCATTCGCATTACTGAGCAGCGTCATGATGTTGAAGTCTATGTGATCCCAGATCCAAACATGACAACACCGGATTATCGCGTTTCTCGTCATCGTAAAGACGACCAGATCAGTGAATCCAGCTATAAATTATTAGACCAGCCTGAAGCAAAACTTTACGAGCCTCGAAAACTTGAACGCGCAGCGCCACCGCAGCCTGCACTAAAAGGTTTCTCAGCACCGGTAAAGCAAGTTGAAAAACCATCGAGTGTTAAAAAAGAAGTCAAAGCTGAGCCTAAGAAAGATGCTGAACCTGGTTTGGTCTCTAAATTATTCTCTGCCATCAGCGCGCTGTTCAAGCCTGAAGAGAAGAAAGAGGAGCCAAAGCAGAAGCCTCAGCCTAACCGCAACGCTCAGAATCGCAATAACCGTCGTAATACCCGTCGTAATGATAATCGTAATGACAATCGACGCAATCGTGAAGACAAAGAGCAAACGGGTGACAAAGGCGCACGTAATAGCCGTAACAAGAGCGCTGACTCAAGTAAGGTAGAGAAGCAAGTCAAAGGGAAGGACGAGCAAGCCAAGCGTCAATCTCGTACTGACAGTAAATCTCGTCGCCCGGCTCAGGCAACCGATGTAGAATCGAAAGACCAGCCTAAGCAAGAGGTTGCCAGAGAACGTCGTCAACGTCGTAATATGCGTCGTAAGGTTCGCGTTGAGAATGAGCAAGCTCAAGTTGAAGAAAATCAGGTTCTATCTGAAGCTCCAGCTAAAACAGCTGTAAGCGAAGAGAAGACCACGCGTACCAAGCGTCAACCAAGAAAGTCAAATAAGCCAAAGCCTCAGCAAGAAACGGCACAAGAAGCTCAAGTTGAAGCCGAAGTGGCTGTCGTATCTGAAGCCAATACAGTTGAAGCTACTAAGGTAGAAGCTAAAGTTGAGCAGCAGACGCCGGTAGCGGTTGAATCGATTCAAGCGACATCAGTGACAGACGCCGACCAGGTTGAAGTATCAGCTTCACAAGACGTTGAAGCCACAGATGATAAAGACCAGCGTGAGCCACGTGACGGTCAACGTCGCAGCCGTCGTAGCCCTCGCCATCTTCGCGCAGCAGGTCAACGTCGTCGCCGCGATGAAGATACCGAAGGCGAGTCTTCATCTGACGCAACTCCGGCATTCGTTCCAAATGAGACTGAAGTAGAAAATCAAGCCAATGAGACGAAAGCTGCCTCTGTTGCTGTATCTGCTCCAGCTCAGCCAGTGAGTCCAGCTGAAGCTACGCCAAAAGCAGACACTGCAGTTAACTCTGAGGCCGCTAAGCCTGAGGCAACTCAACCAGAAGCATCTAAGCCAGAGGTAACTAAGAGTGAGTCAACGGCATCTGTTGCAGCAGCCGCGCCGGCAAAGCCTGCCGTTCCAGCTAAAGCAAAAGCGCCAGCCAAACCTAAAGCAACGGTAAAATCTGAAGCTACGGCAGCCCCTGCAAAACCTGCCGCGACCGTTAAAGCTGAAGCAGCTGTTGCAACCGCTGCCCCGGCTAAGCCAGCTAAACCTGTGAAAGCAGAAGCTCCAGTTAAAACTGAAGCATCAGTTGCCGCAGCCGCTCCTGCGAAACCAGCTACACCAGTGAAGACTGAAGCATCGGTTGCCACAGCGGCGCCAGCTAAACCTGCTGCACCAGTGAAAGCAGAGGCGCCAGTCAAAGAAGAGGCACCAGCGAAAACCAAAGCAGCTGTAGCTGCAGCGGCACCAGCTAAGCCTGCCGCTCCGGTGAAAGCTGAAGCTAAGGTTGAAGTTGAAGCTGAAGCTCCAGTTAAAGCTAAAGCTCCTGTTAAAACCGAGGCTCCAGTTGAAACAGAAGCCCCAGTTAAAGCCAAAGCATCTGTAGCTGCTGCAGCTCCTGCCAAGCCTGCCGCTCCTGTAAAAGCTGAGAGTCAGGTTAAAGTTGAAGCTCCCGTTAAAGCAGAGGCTCCAGTTGAAACTGTAGCGTCAGTCGAAACACAAGTATCGACACCGGCTGAGACTGCGCCAAAGGTTAAAGCGGCACCGAAAGCACAATCCGGTGGTTCAAGTCGATTTGGCACTATGGTAACTTCAGATATGACTAAGCCAGTTGTAGAGACCCGAGAAAATATTGCGACGCCGTCAGGCCGTCAATATGTAGCCTCAGAGTCTACTGCACCGAGCGAAAAATCAAGAACTGCCAATTCAGCAAACTCGGAAATGGCTAAACCATAACCTATAGTTAAGCTGTATTAATAAGAAAGCCATGCATCACAGCATGGCTTTTTTCATTTTCTTACTGCGGATTATTTGTTAGTATTCGCGGCCGCAATTAAATCTAAATCAACAAAATTACAACAGAGGCTAAATGTTCGATCTCATTCGTCACAAAACTGCCAGCAGTAAAGCCGATCTTCTATCGGGCTTAACTGTAGCACTTGCACTGGTTCCTGAAGCCGTAGCATTCGCTTTCGTAGCGGGTGTTGAGCCTATGGTGGGCTTATATGCAGCCTTTATTATGGGGCTTATCACTGCGCTTATTGGCGGTCGTCCAGGTATGATATCGGGTGCTACCGGCGCAATGGCCGTTGTTATGGTTGCTCTGGTTGCTGAACACGGCGTGCAATACCTTTTTGCCGCAGTCGTTCTGGCGGGACTCATTCAAGTCTCATTTGGTCTGCTGAAATTAGGAAAATTCATTCGAATCGTTCCCTACCCTGTAATGATAGGTTTTGTGAACGGTCTGGCGATTGTTATTTTCCTTGCACAGCTTGGACAGTTTAAGGTACCCGGTGCCGACGGCATGATGACATGGTTACCTCAAGGTCAGTTAATGCTGATGATGGGCTTAGTACTGTTAACTATGGCAATTATTCAGTTCCTGCCGAAACTGACTTCTGCCGTCCCCTCCTCGTTGGCTGCCATCGTAACCGTCACTTTATTAGTGGTCTTCCTGGATCTTGATACCCGTACCGTTTTAGATTTCCTGAAATCTATGAGCGGTGACGAAAATGCGACAATAGCGGGAAGCCTGCCTAGCTTCTCTATCCCTGCCGTCTCATTTAACCTTGAAACGTTATATATCATTCTGCCCTATTCATTGATCTTAGCGGCAGTAGGCTTGATAGAATCTTTGCTAACGCTGACCGTTATCGATGAGATGACTAACACACGTGGTAAGGGCAACAAAGAGTGTATCGGTCAAGGTGTCGGTAATATAACCAGTGGCTTCTTTGGTGCCATGGGTGGTTGTGCGATGATCGGCCAGTCTATGATTAACATCAATTCTGGTGGTCGTGGACGTTTATCCGGTATCACGGCGGCGCTTGCTCTACTCGCCTTTATCCTTTTCGGTTCTTCACTCATCGAAATGATACCGTTAGCAGCACTCGTTGGTGTTATGTTTATGGTTGTACTTGGCACCTTCGAATGGGCCAGCTTTAAGGTGATGAGCAAAGTACCTAAGCACGATGCTTTTGTCATCATACTGGTCACTATCGTCACAGTGTTTACTGACTTAGCTTTCGCCGTTTTCGTCGGTGTTATTGTATCTGCCCTGGTTTTTGCCTGGGAGCATGCGAAGCACATCAATGTAGATATCAGCGAAGATGCGAATGGTTGGAAAGTATATAAGCTTAACGGACCACTATTTTTTGGTTCAGCAGCCGAATTTTTAGAGCTGTTCCACGCTAATACGGATCCTGTCGATGTGATCGTAGACTTCCAAAACTCTCGTGTATGTGATCACTCGGCACTGGATGCCATCGATACTCTTGCCGAGCGCTATGGTTCAAATGGTAAAAAACTGCATCTACGTCACCTCAGTAATGACTGTAAGAAGTTACTGCACAAGGCTGGCGATTTGGTTGAAGTGAACCTTATTGAAGACCCTCACTACAAAATTGCCGATGATAAATTAGATTCATAATTTACTTGTCAGTGAGATGGTGTAATAGAAAGGCGAGTATATAACTCGCCTTTTTTATGCCTGCTTTATACCAAAAGGTATTATTTTAATTTGGACGCAAATGCCAACCTAAATTTATCCAGTTTAGGTTTGATAACCACCTGGCAATAGGGTTGTTCACCATTAAGTTCAAAATAATCTTTGTGGTAATTCTCGGCTGGATAAAATGTTTGAAATGCGGTGATTTCTGTCACTATAGGCCTGTTCCAGGCTTTAGCTTCTGTTAACCTCTCAATCATACGGTTAGCGCTATCCACTTGCTGCGCATCATGGGCAAAAATAACCGATCGATATTGCGGACCGACATCATGACCCTGTTGATTGAGTGTCGTCGGATCGTGACTCATCCAAAAGACCTCCAGCAGTTCATCGAAACTGATAGTATCAGAGTCGAATTTTATCTGTATCACTTCGGCATGGCCTGTAGACGCACTGCAGACATCTTTATAGTTAGCCGTCCCGGCATCTCCGCCACTATAGCCGGAAGTCACGTCAATGACTCCATTGAGCTCTGAAAAAATGGCTTCGATACACCAAAAGCAGCCTCCGCCAAATGTCGCCACACTCGCTTCAGATTTCAAATTTATCTCATCGCTCGACTTAAAACTCAGAGACACAGAGTTGACACAATGTCTGACATTTTTATCGGTAAGATACTCACCTTCAAAAACATGCCCTAAATGGCCGCCACACGCCGCACAGGTTATCTCGACCCGTACACCATCACTATCGGCGACTCGTTTAACGGCTCCAGGAATCTCATCATCAAAAGCCGGCCATCCACAATGGGCATTAAACTTACTCTCGGACAGATACAGAGGTGCATCACAACGTTTGCACAGATAGACACCTTTAGCATCATGCAGATGATATTCACCACTAAAAGGTCGTTCGGTCCCTTTATCCTCGATGACAAATCGTTCAAATTCAGTTAATTTTCCCATGATGCTTTCTCTACCTTAAAAAGTCATATTCATAAGACCCGGCATAGGCATTATCTCTTTCATTGCCCTGACCGACAATATCCCACGGCTACCAAATAGCCTAACCTCAATCAATGCAGCCTATTCTGTATCATTTTAGTCGGAATTAATGTCACTTTATTTTTTAAGGCTTGTTCACCCCTATCTAATTATTTATTGGTAAGTTTTTTCCTCATTATGGTGCATTGATTTAGATTGAAAATAATAAAAACGTGATTTCAATCACACTTAGTTGCGAGTCAGCCATCTGCTGGTTAGAATGCGTCGGGGTCACAAAATAAGAAGAATTGAGATGAAACTAGAAACAATTAATTACCAAGCTCATGATAGTGCAGAAAAATTTGTACAGTCCTTACGAGACACAGGCTTCGGCGTACTGTCCAACCACACCATAGATAAATCTCTGGTAGAAACTATCTATCAGGAGTGGCAGGCATTCTTCAATAGTTCGGAGAAGCAAGATTTTCTGTTTAAACCGGAAACACAAGATGGTTTTTTCCCCTCAGAAATATCTGAAACGGCTAAAGGCCATACTGTTAAAGATATTAAAGAGTATTACCATGTTTACCCATGGGGTCGTATTCCCGATTCATTAAGAGAAAATATCTTAGCCTATTATCAACGGGCAAATGAGTTGGCTGCCGAACTGCTGCAATGGGTTGAAACACATACCCCTGCCGAAGTCGCAGTGAATTACTCTATCGCCCTGCCTAAGATGATTGAAGACAGCCATAAAACCTTATTGCGTGTTCTGCATTATCCGGCAATGTCTGGCAACGAAGAACCTGGTGCAATACGCGCCGCCGCTCATGAAGACATTAACTTACTGACTATCTTACCGGCAGCGAATGAACCCGGGTTACAGGTAAAAACCAAAGATGGTAACTGGTTAGATGTACCTTGTGACTTCGGCAATCTCATCATCAATATCGGTGATATGTTGCAAGAAGCCTCTGGAGGCTACTTCCCTTCCACTACACATAGAGTCGTTAATCCGGTAGGCGCCGACACCTCAAAAGCGAGAGTCTCACTGCCTCTGTTTTTACATCCTAAACCAGAAGTTGTACTTTCAAGCCGATATACGGCTGACAGTTACCTGATGGAACGCTTAAGAGAGCTCGGGGTGATCTGATCCCAACAACTCCTCTCCTAGCTGTTCGCATAACAGGCTAGGTTTTAACTCCCGGCCATTCCAAGGCTGAGGTTTTTAAGTCCCCCCTCAGACAAAAGCGCCAATCGGCGCTTTTTTGTTGATGAAATTTTTCCTTAACAAGGTAAAATCCCCCTAACAGAATTAATACAGAGCGTTAAAATGGCAATTCAGTGGTACCCGGGACATATGCACAAAGCACGTAAAGAGATTGAAGAGGTCATGCCTCAAGTCGATCTGGTTATTGAAGTGCTCGACGCAAGGATCCCATATAGTAGTGAAAACCCTATGGTTTCAACGCTTCGTGGTAATAAGCCCTGTATTAAACTGCTGAATAAATCAGATTTGGCGGATCCTGAAACGACCCAACGTTGGATTGAGTATCTGGAGCGTGAACAGGGGGTAAAAGCGATGGCGATTACCACTTTACAGGCAGCTCAAGTCAAGAAAATCCCGGACCTCTGTCGAAAGTTTGTTCCGAGCCGGGACAAAGTTGAAAAAGATATCCGCACCATGATCATGGGGATCCCGAACGTCGGTAAATCCACCATCATCAACACCCTTGCTGGTCGTATGATCGCCAAAACGGGTAATGAACCTGCGGTCACTAAGGTGCAGCAACGTATCAACCTGAGAAACGGTATCGTTCTCTCCGATACTCCGGGGATCTTGTGGCCGAAAGTTGATAATGAAAAGAGTAGTTATCGCCTGGCTGTAACCGGAGCCATTAAAGACACGGCCATGGAATATGAAGATGTCGCCATGTTCGCCGCAGAGTACTTTCTACAGGCTTATCCTGAAGCGATTGCAGAGCGTTATAAACTAAAAGAGCTACCTGATACCGATATCGAGTTACTCGAAGCCATAGGCCGTAAAAGAGGAGCGCTACGTCCAGGTGGGCGTATCGACCTTCATAAAGTCTCTGAGCTTGTGCTACATGAGTTCCGCTCAGGTAAAATTGGCCAACTGTCTCTGGAAACGCCGGAAATGGCCGATATTGAAAAAGCCGAAGTCGCCAAGCTAATTGCTAAAAAAGAAGCAGAAAAAGAAGCTAAACAGGAAGCTGAGAGATTAAAGCGTGCGGGTAAACGATATAAATAGCCATTTATATGAATCAGACAAGCCTCAGCTATTAAATAGGTGAGGCTTTTTTATTGGCTGTTTATTTGCTTAAGTAAGTTATCACAGCTCTGCTCAATCAAGTCCAAAACCAACTCAAACCCATTACCTGCACCATAATAAGGATCCGGCACTTCATTTAGTGTTGCAGTACTCACTGAAGCTTCGTCTAAGAAAGATAACATCAGCTTAAGCTTGTCTTGATAATGCTCAGGGGAGCGGTCCTGAAGATCTTGAAGGTTTTGAAGATCCGCAGCTAAAATCAGATCGAAACGAACAAAATCCTCTTGTGTTACCTGACGCGCCGTTATCCCTTTAAAACTAAAGCCTCGCTTCTCCCCAGCCGCGATGCTTCTGGGGTCCGGAGACTTCCCCTGATGGTAAGCGATAGTGCCAGCCGAATCGATATCAAGGTTCAATCCTCTCGTTTCAGCCTTAGCACGAAAAACTGCCTCTGCCGTGGGTGAACGACAAATGTTGCCCATACATACAAAGAGGACGGAGGTTATTTGAGTCATTACTACAGCCACTAAAAAATCATCACTCTTTAAATCTTACCCGAAGAAAGCTCGCGAACCTAGGGGTTCCTTTTTGGGTTGTGCCTGAGTATTGATAAGTGACAGTAGAGCCTATTTCAGGAGGATGGCGCCTTTCATTCATAGAAAAACCGGTACCGAGTTTAAAGCGGATCCCACTCGGAGTTTCAACCACTAAAGCGCCTAACATGCCATTAAACTTACCTTTTCCCTCCTGATGAGCTACCACCCGTGCCTCTGCGTCGTAGAGTGGCTTGAGTTTTATCACGCCTTTGTTTCTGCCACTAAGATAGAGAGATTGATTATGGTGTAACATCAATCCCTCACCGCCTTGCTCAATGACGCGATTAAACCAAGTATCGAGTGCCTGTACGCTGTCGAACCGTTTCTGCTCAATAACCGATAGATAGGGTGAGCTGCCCGCTAACTCACTTTTGGCTATGGCGTATCGCTGTGCAAAATCTTGGCTGTGAGATGGCAGGTCGAACACCATAAATTTTACTTCACGCCAGCGTTCCTGACTGGGATGCTTACTTCTTATTAATGACGAAATTTGCTCAAATGTCCCTCTTCCCATCCATAACTCACCATCGAGCGCATAATCGGGGAACCCTTGTGTAAACCACTGTGGCGTAGACATCTGCCTTCCTGATCGCGTAAACAGATGTGTGCCATCCCAATACCCTCTCACTCCATCAAGCTTCTCGCTAACCAGATATTCACTGACTGGCGCGTCAGCCTGTTGCTCAACGGCCAGCTGAATGTCATTAACATGTGCCTCACTGAAACCTATGAGAAGATAGATAAGGATAAGAAATACAGACAATAGACGTACAGAGGTAAAGTACATAGAGAACACTCCTTCGTATGATGACTCAAGCTGCTTCCTTCAGCTTTTAGCAGGTTAGTTGTTATACGACTAAAGCCCGCCACTGAAAACAGTGTAGGACATAATGCTATTTCCCCCCAAATATCTTGTTAACATCGAAGAGCCTGCGAAAGGTTGCTTCAAACAGCACTCACTTAAGATTGCTTTAAGTAAACAAATGCCCTAAATACGCGAACTGTGCAGCAAAAATGCAATTGTCACATATTTTGACGGTGATATACTCACGCGCAGTCGGCTCGCTAATACCTTAGGTATAAGTAAAGCAGCAGTTACAATAAAACTCATGGGATGTTATGAAACCTGAAAATAATCACGGATTAAAACGCATATTTAGGGCCACTGGGTTCTCCATGCAAGGACTAAGATTGGCATGGGTGCATGAAGCCGCATTCAGACAAGAACTGATGTTAGCCATCATTATGTTACCGATAGCGCTTTTGGTTGATATCACCACTGTTGAGCGCCTCTTTTTAATTTTAACTCTCTTTATTGTCCTAATCGTAGAGTTGTTAAATTCGGCAATTGAGGCCGTTGTCGATAGGGTTGGTGACGAGATACACCCTCTAAGTGGTCAAGCCAAAGATGTCGCTTCGGCCGCCGTATTTATGAGCCTGGCCTTATGTGGCATTACATGGACAGTCATACTTGCAAGCCGATACATTTCTTAAGCCTCCAGTTTAAATCAGGAGTCATCTTACGGTGACTCCTTTCCCGTATCTTTTCCCTTTTGATATTCACTTGGCCAATAGTTTCTTGCTAGTTCACAAGCCCAATAACGACTATTTCAGCGACACCGCTTACAAACCCATAAAAAAAATGCAGTTATTTTGATATTTTTTGATACAAGTCATTCACAAATAGAAACAAGCTGCTAGTATAACGGGCATAGATAGATTCGATCACATAGAATCAACAACTTAAAATAATAATAAGAATATTTGTGGAGTAGCCTTAATGGTAAGAAAATTAGGCATCTCAGTTTTAGCTATGATAGCTGCTATCCCCTGTTTAGCCGCAGACGATAGTCAGTCGGTCAATGTAGCTGATAGTAAAACTGTGATTAGAGTTGGAGGATTTTACTCTAATTCCAATTCCACGATGGATGTTACTAACCCCATTTTAGGTGAAGACTTTAAGATTGATTTCGAGCAAGATCTGAATCTTGAAGAGTCTCAATTCCTGCCTTTTTTCGAAATATTCCATCATTTCAACGATAAACATCTCATATTTATCGACTGGAAACAACTACATAGAAGTGCAACAGTCCAGAGTATCTCGAATCCATTCCAGGTCGATCTTGACGACAAGATATTCGATGTAAAGCTTGGTAGTCAACTCAAGACAACGCTCAATATCGATATTGCCAGAATTGGATACGGCTACAATTTCTATCAGGGTAACAACTACAACATAGGTGTTTCCCTGGGTCTGCACGCCATGTTTATTAAAACCGGATTTGAAGGCAAAGTCGGAGCCTGTGTCGATGGCGAAAATATCGATGACTGCGGAATAGCTGCAATTCCTAATGTCGTAGATGAAAAAATAACCGCACCACTTCCTGACATAGGACTATATGGCACCTATGAGTTTTCACCTGGTTTCAGTTTTAGAGCTCACGCTCAGTACTTTCAGATAAAACTCGATGACTTAGATGGACGGCTGATAGATGTAAGAGCCGGAATTGAAGCTCAAATATCCGAAAACTGGCATATGACAGCTGCATTTAACTATTATGAGGTCGATGTAGACTACGAACAAAAATCGGGTATTGATGGCGTTAATATTGCCAATTATAACCTGTCATACAGCTTTATCGGGCCTATGCTGTCTGTGAGCTACCATTTTTAAGTAGATCGATAAATGATGCAGGTTCCGCCATGGCTGGCAGCTGGATTTGCTTCAACCTACCTTGTGTTCTGCTGTTCCACCATTCACCACCAACCCTATCCCGCTTAACCATAAAATTGATAGCAGACAAAAATAGCGGCAAGAATCCCCGCCAGATCCGCCGTTAAACCGCACACCAGTGCATGACGGCCATTACGGATCCCCACCGCACCGAAGTAGACGGCCAACACATAGAAAGTGGTCTCCGTACTTCCCTGAAATATCGCAGCCAAACGCCCGGCAAACGAGTCGACACCATGATGCTCCATGGTCTCTAACATCATGGCTCTGGCACCTGAACCACTAAATGGTTTCATTATGCCCGTCGGCAAGGCATCCACAAAGCGAGTGTCTCCCCCCAATACCGATACCACCACAGAGATAAGGTGTAACAGATAATCCAAGGCCCCCGATGCCCTGAGCATGGAAATCGCCAGTAACATAGCAAGCAGGTAAGGGATAAGCTTTATCGACTGTGAAAATCCCTCTTTAGCACCGGTAATAAACTCATCATAAACTGCAACTTTTCTCAGTCCTGCGACAAGAATAAAACTAAACACTAATAACAGGAGTACACCGTTCCCCATAGCGGTGGATAGCGTACCTATCGCTGTTGTTGTTAGTGTTCCCAAATAGAAGACCAGCGCCATTATTGAGCCAAAAATTAATGCGCCATAGCCTAAGATAACGCTATTTAACAAAGACAAACGCTGAAACATCGCCACCACCAATACCCCTGCAATGGTTGAAGCAGAAGTTGCCAGGAGTATGGGCAGAAAAATATCCGCCGGCGCCGCAGCCCCCTGTTGCGCGCGATAAAGAAAGACGGTGACAGGCACTAAAGTAACCGAAGAAGTATTGAGAACTAAGAAAAGGATCTGCGCGTTGGTTGCGACACTTTTTTGCGGGTTCAACATCTGCAGATCTTGCATCGCTTTAAGCCCTAATGGCGTAGCCGCATTATCCAGGCCTAAAATATTTGCCGTCAGATTCATAGTGATACTGCCGTATGCGGGGTGGCCTTTGGGTACCTCAGGCATTAATCTGGACAAGAGTGGTTCAAAAATTTTAGCGAAAAAACCAACGACGCCGGCTTTCTCCCCGACCCGCATCAGCCCCATCCATAAAGAGAGGACACCAATTAGCCCCAGGGCTATTTCGGCAGCAAGTTTCGAGCTATCAAATAGTGCTGTCACAGACGAAGACAGTACATCCAGCTGACCATTAAAGAGTTGTATGCCAATAGCCAGCATGGCTGTCATAAAGAAAAAAAACCAAATCCGATTTAACACACTATATCCTTTTGATTAAAACTGAATCTGCGCTATCTAATTGATAAACCCAAGCACTCTTATTAAAAACTCTGCTCACTTCATAAAGCGTGATACTAACAGCCTCCATGGTGCTCGCTGAAGAGCGAGCCGCTAAATGCTATGATATAATCGCGCCAAAAGACACACCGTTAGCTAACTGTCAGAGTCCTATGGTTCAACTAAATCAAGAATTTATCAAGAGCATTGCTAAAGATATGCCGGCTCATCTTTCAATGGATGATTTTATCAGCTACAGCAGCAAACCTTTGCGCCCATCCATCCGAGTCAACACGCTAAAAATCTCATCTCAGGATTTCATTTCATTGATGACACCTAAAGGGTGGACACTCGACCCCATTCCCTGGTGCAAAGACGGATTTTGGATCTCACTCGACAATGACGTGCAGTTAGGTAACACGGTAGAACACCTCCAGGGTCTGTTTTACATTCAGGAAGCAAGCTCTATGTTACCACCCATAGCGCTATTTTCGACATTAACAGACAATGATGAACGCACCATACTCGATATGGCTTCGGCACCCGGCTCTAAGACCACTCAGATAGCGGCAATGATGGACAACTCGGGTCTACTCATTGCTAACGAATATTCATCGAGTCGTGTAAAAGTACTTCACGCCAATGTACTTAGAATGGGGGTCAGTAACACCGCCCTCACCCACTTCGATGCCAGAGTATTCGGTGAATACCTGTATAACCGATTCGATGCTATTTTACTCGACGCCCCCTGTAGCGGCGAAGGCACTATTCGAAAAGATCCCTTAGCACTTAATAATTGGGGGCTAACAGAAAATAGCGCTATCGCCGAAACCCAAAAAGCATTGCTTGAATCGGCCTTCCTGGCGTTAAAAACAGGCGGAACATTAGTCTATTCCACCTGTGCACTGAGCAGATTAGAAAATCAAGACGTTTGCGAACACCTCAGATCCACATTTCCTGAGGCGGTTGAGTTTGAATCCCTTGCCTCACTGTTCCCCGATGCAGATAAAGCCTGTACAGATGAAGGCTTCCTTCACGTATGGCCACAAATCTATGATAGTGAGGGCTTCTTCATCGCCAAGATAACCAAAACCTGCGATGTTGAAAGACAAAAACCTGAGCCGAAGAGGCAGAAGAATTTTCCGTTTACCACCATATCTTCGAAAGTAGAGCTGGAACTACGCCAGTATTTCAAGCAAACCTTCGACATAGATATTCCCGTCGGTGACATGCTCATGGTGCGAGATCTGGAGTATTGGTTGTTCCCCGCCGGTATGAAAGAGTTGATCGGAAAAATGAGATTTCAGAGAATTGGCGTAAAACTCGCCGATGGACTGAAAAAAGGCTTTAAGGCTAGGCATGAAGCCATCATGGCCTTAGCAGAAAAATCCAGTGGCTATGAACTCTCTCAAGCGCAGGCCACACAATACCTGATGGGAAGAGATATCCCCCTCGTTGATGGCGGAAAACCACAAGGAGAGCTGATAGTGACCTATCATGGGTGTGCATTAGGGGTTGCAAAACATTTGGGAAGCCGTCTTAAAAACAGTCTTCCCAGAGATTTAGTACGGGATAAAATTGCCGATTCAGATGCCAGCACGAACCTCTGAAACATTTAGTTACAAAGCTATGTTAAAAAATAGTAATATTCTCGCTAGGAGTTTTCACTCTCTACTACACTAATAGCCAGAGAGTTAATTCCCGCGAGGATCTCACCAGTAGCGCACGGCTCTTTAGATAGAGCCATTCCCCTGGACCCAGAACAATTGGAATAGTTTTGGGTCTTTTTTTGACTTTTTTCGGCCTCTATATTTGACTAGCGGCCAGCAAGCTTGGCTGCATCGGTGAACAGGTTAAAGAAATTATCTGTGGTGTATTGAGCCAACTCTTCGAAGCTCTCTCCACGTAACTGAGCAATATACTCGGCCACATCTCTGACAAATGCAGGTTGATTCTCTTTACCGCGATGAGGAACCGGGGCTAAATAGGGAGCATCGGTCTCGACCAGCAGCCTGTCTTTAGGCACCTTACGAATGACGGTTCTCAACTCTCCCGCATTTTTAAAGGTCGCAATACCCGAAACTGAAATATAAAAACCCAAATCGATAGCGGCCTTAGCCATCTCCCAGTTTTCTGTGAAGCAGTGCAACACCCCACCGACCTTGTCACCGTGTCCATTTTTCAAAAAATTCAGTGTATCTTCACGAGCGTCACGAGTATGAATAATTAAAGGCTTATTAACTTGAACTGCCAGCTCGATCTGCTGCTCGAAACAAGTCTGCTGTAGGGCCTTCGTTTCGTTGGCATAAAAATAATCTAAGCCGGTCTCACCTATGGCGATCACCTTCGGCTCTTTAACAAACTCCTGTAGCTGTACCGCATCTAACCCCTCCTGAACATCCAGAGGGTGTACGCCTGCGGAAAGAAAGACTTGGTCAAACTCTGCCATCTTGTCGCGCATAGACTCGAAGCCATTTTGACGAACATTAACACATAGGAAGTAATCTACTCCTCTGGTTTTAGCTTCTTTGAGGATATGTTGAAGAGTTTGATGATCGGGCGCCGCTTTTAAACGGTCAAGATGACAATGAGAATCGATGAGCACGGGAGTTTCCAGCAATTAATGTGTAAAAAAGAAGTTCTATTCAGTATATTCCGGCGCAGATTTTAACCGGCAACATGCTGAGTTACAGAAGATGGAAGGATACAGACCTACATGGTGCAGGTCAAATCACCGGACGCAAGCTCCCGGGATAACAGATTTTCAATATGATGTTTGTGGGTATCGGGATCAGTTAATATTTTCACACCAATCCCTGCAGGCCGACCACCCGAGGCTCCTAATGGATTAATCCAAACCACCACTCCTTCAAACTGGTGCTTAGAGGTTGAGCCGGGAAGTTGATAGGCAATCGTTAACTCTTGCCCCAGATAATGGCTTTCTGTGGTCGCAACGAATAAACCTGCCGGTTTAATAAAGGGCATGTAAGCGCGGTAAAGCTGATGTAAGGTGTCAAAATTAACAACTAGATCTATCATAAACCGATCACTTTTTACCCATCTCGTAGTATTCTAATATAAACGATTGAAATAAAGCTAAATAATTTACATTCGGCATAAGTAAAAGACGGTGATAAGTCTCCATCACCTTCGCGCTGAACTCTGTTATTTTCACTCTCAACAATGCATCTAAATCTGTCTGTTTCACTAGTTTCTGTCTTAAAAGTAAATATAAAACTTTAAGTGCATCAGAAACTTGCTTTTCATTTATATTAATTAAATTAGCACACAGGTGACCAGAGGACAAACTTTGAGACCAGTCTTTTCTTAGCTGAAGTAAGGTGGTATACCGTTCACCTTCCAGAGCCTTAGCCAGCTCCAATGGTCCCCCCATCACCGGCAGACACCAGGTCACATCGGATTTACCACCCGATTCCAGTGATAGCCAGCTCTTGATCTCTTCACGTGTTGGTGCCTGGAAATGGATCCGTTGACAGCGACTACTGATGGTTGCCATCAACCTCGAAGGGGTATCTGACTGTAAGAGTAGTAATGTCTCTTTACCTGGCTCTTCGAGCGTTTTTAACAGGGCATTGGCCGAAGCCTGATTTAGTTTTTCACAATTACCGATAACGGCAACGCGCCTGCCGCCTTGCTGTGATGTTGCCGTCAGTTTTCGACAAAGCTCCCTCACCTGATCGACCTTAATTTGATTCCCATCGGCGAGAATGTGATAAAAGTCCGGATGATTATTAGCTTCGACTAACTGACACGCTTTACAGAACCCACACGCTCCCTGTGATGTCACCGTTTGACATAGCGCAGCCTTTGCCAAGGCTAAGGAGAGGATTTCACCGCCATATCCGTTATGTACCCCAACAAGGTAAGCATGACCGATATGCTGTGATTTTAGTTGCTCACTAAAATCACCGATAACCGGGGTCAACCAAGGCAGCTCCATTACCACTCCATTGATTGCAATAACGCAAGAATGTCTTTATGTACTTCAGCCATAGTCTGACCCGCATCGATAACGGCGATGGAGTCATCTTTCGATGCGAAGGAGAGAAAGGTCCCACGGGCACGCTCAAAAAAGTCCAGCTCTTGCTTCTCAATCCTGTCTAACTCACCCCGGCTTGCGGCGCGACTTAAACCCAATTCTGGGTCGATATCCAGATAGATAGTCAAATCAGGCTTGAATTCTCCCAACGTGGCCTGACTCACGACCTCGACCAAATCCATCAAGCCCCGCCCTCCCCCTTGGTAGGCCAGGGACGAAAGGTTATGCCTGTCCCCAAGTACCCATTCTCCACGAGATAGGGCCGGTTTAATCACGTTGGCGACTAACTGAGCTCTTGCGGCGTAAAGGAGAAGACACTCAGCCTCGTCACAGAGTGGATCACTCTCATCGGCGATTTTAACGAGATCTCTCATACGTTCAGCCAATGGTGTACCACCAGGTTCACGGGTACACACGGGAGCTGTGCCGGTGTGCTTTTCGATAAAATCCCGAACAAGGGATATCGCACTGGACTTGCCTGCGCCTTCCAACCCCTCGATCACAATAAATTTACTGCTGTTTTGGTTATTCATCGATTTCTCTGATACTTGTTTACGGCACGGTTGTGCTCGACTAATGTTCTTGAAAATACGTGACTGCCATCATTGCGGGACACGAAATAGAGGTAGTTCACGTCTGCCGGCTGCGCAGCGGCAAGCAGTGATGCGCCACTTGGCGCCGCAATTGGAGTTGGCGTAAGCCCATTAATTCTATACGTATTAAAGGGAGTTAGCTCTCTCAGATCCTTGCGCCTGATATTGCCTTGATACCTGTCTCCCATGCCGTAAATCACGGTCGGATCGGTTTGTAAACGCATCCCCTTATTGAGGCGGTTAGCAAATACTGCCGATATCCAGGGACGTTCGCTCGCCTTGCCGGTCTCTTTTTCGATTATCGATGCCATGATCAATAACTCATAAGGTGACTTAAGCGGAAGGTCCTCAGCACGTTGCGCCCAGGCAGCGGCTAACTCCTGCTGCATCTTATTATAACTTTGAGTAACGACCAGCTGAATGTCATCGCCAGCAACATAATGATAAGTGTCGGGATAAAATTTACCTTCGGGCAAACCGGACTCATCTCCCTGCTCGACTAAAACCCGCCTGAATACGTCTTCATCAAATTGACTTTGAGGTAAGGTTTCCAGTACCGCCAACCACTCCTTGATACTCTGTCCCTCGATAAGCGTCACACTGAAGACTTTCTCTTTTCCCTCAACCAACTTCTCAAGCAGCTCGTTGACTGTCTCGCCGGGCTCTATAACGTAGAATCCTGAGCGAATTTTAGCAAGTTCCGGTTTAAGACGGGCCAATACTTTCAGCTTCCAACCCTCGGTAACTAACTCCCGTTTCTCTAACGTGGTCACGAGCTGTGAAAATGAGGTGCCGCGTTTGAGTTCAAGATCTTGTGGCTGAGCAATGTTTAGCGGTAACTGACTAAACCCGATAATATGTTTATAACCCAAAAAACCAAAGCCACCAGCGAGGGTAAGCAGAGTAAAACTGGTTGCGACAAGCGCTAAAACAATTTTTTTCATAAGGTAAGCTGTAAAGAATCTCTTATTGAAGCAGTAAAAGATGACCGCTCATAGGTAAAGTCATCGATCCGATTAATATCGACAAGGCCAAACAGGCTGTTAGTAATAAATCCATGCTCAAACTGAGACAGTTGCAGATAGCTGACTTCATTAATATGCAGATCGAAACCTAGATCTATGAGTGCATAGATGACCTGCTCTCGCATCACTCCGGCAACCCCCGCCAAAGCAATGCTCGGTGTGATGACTTTATTACCATCAACCAGAAACAGATTTGCCATCGATGACTCAATAACATTGCACTGTTGATCCATCACCAGCCAGTCCTCAAAACCTGAGGGTAAGCTCTTTGATTTAATTAATACCTGTTCGAGACGGTTCAGATGTTTAATACCAGCCAGCAAGGGTTGATGCGCCAGCTTAACATCGCTGCTCTTCAAGGATATTCCCCCACTTTGCCATTGTGAATAATGGGTGGGGATAGCATGAACCGAGACGATTTCGGTAATGCTTGCATCAGCCGGCGCAGCATAGCCGCGCCCGCCGACACCACGGCCGAGTAATAGCTTAATACAGCCCTCACCACGAGTCATCGCAATCTGGTTAATCCGGGCAATAAGCGCATCACTGCCGCACCAGTCGAAACCTAGCCGCTTTGCGCCCTGCTCCAGCCTCTGCATGTGGGCCTTTAAAAACAAGATCTTACCACCACTGAAACGCATGGTCGCAAACAATCCGTCTCCGTAAGCTAATCCACGTTCGAGTGGATCAATCTGGCAATCTTGTTTCCCGTTTACCCAAACTTCAGTCATCGCCACACAAACCTGCCATCGGCATCAATATTGCCATTCGCTCACTCCCTTTTAAACCCCATACACTTCCTCTGTCCTTTGGTTGTGCTCACTATGTTCGTTACTATAACGAACATAGAATCAAAATGTAGGGCCGCTTTATAAGTATTATTTTGCTAACAGGTGCTGAATTCGAGTCTTGAGAATATCGGTAGCGATACGGTTTTTACCACCGCGCGGCACAATAATATCCGCATACTGCTTAGATGGTTCGATAAATTGCAGGAACATAGGACGAACAGTCTCGGTATACTGCGACATTACAGACTCCATAGTACGACCACGCTCGGCAACATCGCGAGAAAGGCGGCGCATAAAACAGATATCCAGAGGCGTATCCATAAACACACTCGCATCCATGGTGTTTCTAAGCACTGGATCGGTAAGTAGCAAGATACCTTCCAAGATGATCACCTTCTTCGGTGTCATCTTAATCGTCTCTTCCATACGCGTATGTTCGTTATAACTGTAAGTTGGGATCTCTACCGCTTCACCTGATTTCAAGGCCGATAAGTGGCTGCATAAAAGCTCATGGTCGAGTGCTTTAGGGTGATCATAATTGGTCAGTACCCGCTGCTCCATCGACAGATGTCCCTGATCTCTGTAATAAGCATCTTCGGCAATAACACCTATCTGGTCGGTACCAAGATCACGACACAACTCTTCGTAGATGGTTTTTGCGATTAAACTTTTTCCAGAGGCTGACGCCCCTGCTATACCGATTATGACACACTGAGAATTCATGCTGATAAAACCTTATTCGTCATCTGAAATACTAATTGAAACACTGGATTGTACTTTGGTGAGTGCGAGCTGAGCTCCCACTTTTCTTGCTATCTCACGATAAAGTGCAGACACTTCACTGTCAGGATCGGCTACGACCGTAGGTGCGCCTTTATCTACATCTTCACGGATGTTAAGTTTAAGCGGTAACTCTCCCAAGAGAGGAACTTGATAACGTTCGGCCATTTTGCTGCCACCGTGACTACCGAATGGATGCTCTTTATGACCACATTCGCTACACATGTGAAAGCTCATGTTCTCGACAATACCTAACACAGGAATGTTTACTTTGCGGAACATGCTGATACCTTTTTTAGCATCGGCAAGGGCAATATCCTGAGGCGTTGTCACAACCACCGCACCTGTCACAGGTACTTTTTGAGAGAGAGTCAGTTGAATGTCACCCGTCCCCGGTGGCATATCGATAACCATATAGTCGAGTTCCGGCCATTGAGTTTCATTCAACAACTGGGCTAATGCACCGGCAGCCATAGGCCCACGCCATACAGCGGCTTCATCATCACCCAACATAAAACCGATAGATTGTGCCGTAATACCATGGGCTGTGGCAGCCGTCATCATTTTGCCATCTGGAGAGACCGGCTTAAAATCAGTTACACCCAACATTAGCGGAATAGAGGGACCATAGATGTCGGCATCTAAGATGCCCACTTTCGCACCTTCGGCAGCTAAGGCTAATGCCAAGTTGACCGCTGTGGTTGATTTACCCACACCACCTTTACCGGAGGCGACGGCAATCACTTGCTTAACATTCTCAATCGGCTCAACACCACCAATGGCAGAAATTGATGCTGGTTGGAAGTCGATTTCGCATTCCACTTCATCGATAGCATCGAGCACAGCAAGCTTTTTCGTAATAGCCATAACGGTATCACGGTACTGTGTCATGCAAGGATATGGGTAACAAAGACCCAACTGCAAACGTTTACCATCCATTGATAACTTGTTTACGCAACCTGCGCTGACCAAACCTTGTGCTAAATATGGATCTTGATACGCATCCAAAATGGCCAAAACAGGCCCGAGAAGATCGTCGTTGAGACGGTAATTCTGAGAAGCTGAAGACAAAAGTGCTACCCCCTATAAAAAATTTGACCAAGTGTACCAGAAAATGACCTAAATATTCGTGTAGATTTAACTCACTTAAATCACCTTTTGATGAAAGTCTCGCGAGGATCGGTTAGTATCTATGCCATTCTTTTTGGGCTCCTTACTGATTTTGAGACAAGATGGCAAATTCACAACGTAAAATCCTGGTGACAAGCGCACTTCCATACGCCAATGGACCTATCCATTTAGGCCATATGCTGGAATATATTCAAACCGATATTTGGTCACGATTCCAAAAACTTCGTGGACACGAATGTCACTATATTTGTGCCGATGATGCCCATGGTACCCCTATCATGCTTAAGGCTCAGCAGCTGGGTATCGAACCGGAAGAGATGATTGCTCAAGTCAATAAAGAGCATCAGCAGGATTTTGCTGACTTCAATATCAAATTTGACAACTTCCACAGCACTCACAGTGTCGAAAACCGTGAGTTGTCCAGTGAGATATACCTTAAGTTGCGTGATGCGGGTTACATTAAAACCAAGACCATCTCTCAACTATTCGATCCTGAAAAGTCTATGTTCCTGCCTGATCGCTTCGTAAAAGGCACTTGCCCTAAGTGTAAATCAGAAGACCAATACGGTGATAACTGCGATAACTGTGGCGCAACATACAACCCGACGGATCTGATTGATCCAAAATCTGCCGTCTCTGGTGCGACACCTGTGATGAAAGAGTCTGAGCACTTCTTCTTCGACCTGCCAGCATTTGAAAACATGCTTAACGAGTGGACCCGCTCCGGTGCTATTCAGGATGAGATCGCAAACAAACTAGGTGAATGGTTCGAACAGGGTCTACAGCAGTGGGACATCAGCCGTGATGCACCATATTTTGGCTTCGAGATCCCTGATGCGCCGGGTAAGTACTTTTACGTATGGCTCGATGCTCCTATCGGTTACATGGGTTCGTTTAAAAATCTATGTGACAGACGTGAAGATCTCAACTTCGACGATTTCTGGTCTAAAGATTCAACAGCCGAGGTATATCACTTCATCGGTAAAGATATCGTTAACTTCCACAGCCTGTTCTGGCCAGCCATGCTCGAAGGTGCGGGATTCCGTAAACCTACCAGCGTATTCGCTCACGGCTATGTCACGGTTAACGGCGCTAAGATGTCGAAGTCTAAAGGCACCTTTATCAAGGCCCGTACTTACCTTGACAACTTAGACCCTGAATACCTGCGTTATTACTATGCGGCTAAGCTCAGCAATCGTATTGACGATCTCGATCTTAACCTTGAAGATTTCGCCCAGCGTGTTAACTCAGACTTGGTTGGTAAACTAGTTAACCTGGCCTCACGCACCGCCGGTTTTATCAGCAAGCGTTTCGATGGCAAGTTAGCTAAAGTCGCCGACACCACTCTGGAACAGACCTTCCTGGCGAAACAGGAGGTCATTGCTGACTTATACGAGAACCGTGAATTCGGTAAAGCGATGCGTGAGATAATGGCACTGGCCGATATCGCCAACGCTTATGTTGCCGACGCCGCGCCATGGCAGTTAATCAAGCAAGAAGATAAGCAAGATGAGGCGCATCAGGTGTGCAGTAATGCACTTAACCTGTTCCGCATCTTAGTCACTTATCTCAAGCCTGTATTGCCAAAACTTGCAGACGATGTCGAAGCCTTCCTGCAGTTCCCGCTTACCTGGGACAATTTAGGTGCCGATCTCGCCGGTCATGAAATCGCTAAATTCAAAGCCTTGATGCAACGCATCGATATGAAGAACATCGAAGCTATCATCGACGCATCTAAAGAGAACCTGCTTGCAGCCCAGCCTGAGGTCGCTAAAACTAAGCAAGTCGAAACAGAAACAGCTACTGATATGACCGATGTTGATCAGTTAGCACTTGACCCTATTTCAGAAGAGATAAGCTTCGAAGACTTTGCCAAAATTGACTTGCGTATTGCCCGTATAGCTAAAGCTGAGCATGTTCCTGAAGCTAACAAGCTTTTGAAGCTGCAACTCGATTTAGGCGGCGAGACTAAACAGGTTTTTGCAGGAATTAAATCTGCTTATGCCCCTGAAGATCTTGAAGGCAAGCTTACTGTGATGGTCGCAAACCTTGCGCCGCGAAAGATGCGTTTCGGCATGTCAGAAGGCATGGTCGTTGCAGCTGGTCCCGGTAAGAAAGATCTGTGGATCGTAGAGCCTCACGAAGGTGCACAGCCTGGTATGCGAGTTAAGTAACTCCCCAGTGAGTGACTCCGCAGTAAGTGACAGTTAAACATAAAAAAGGGCCGCAGTGATGCGGCCCTTTTTATTGAATCATTTCATTGTGTCAAACGAAACTAGCTGAGCATCTAAAGATGGATCCTTACAGCACCTCAACCTTTTCAATCGGTACACCAGATTGTATCCACGCATCGGTTCCATAAAGCGGCACGGTCGACAGCGCATGTTTGTGGCTACCGTTGGTCTCTTTGGTCGAATAAGACAGATAGAGTAACGTTTGATTGTCTGCATCATAAATACGACGCACTTTTAGCGTCTTAAACAAGATGCTGAGAGACTGTTTAAAAACTATCTCACCATTCTTGCTCTTATCAATATTGGCGAGTTCCATCGCCGAAATCGGCCCTGTCTGTCTGCACGATATACTCATGTCTGAAGGATCGGCCAGACTCAAGTTGGCTTCGATACGGCTGATATGGCAGGTAACACCGGCTATTTTAGGATCTTGCCTGGCGTCGATAATCACATCTTTAGTGGTAAACAGTCCTAGGCTGACTTTACCCACATCATCGCCGCAGGCACTCAGGCCTCCCAACAACATGACTGCCGCGGTTACTTTGCCGAGTGTCGTCAATACTTTCATCATCTCTTCCCTTAAACGTCAAAACTGCGAACAGTTGGCTCACTATGTATTGTTATTCAGCTCATATATTCAGGTAAAGACTCATGACTCCTCCTCTACCAAATACTTTGACTGAACAGGTTAACTAAATACTTTTTGCGCCCATCGCGTTAGCCCTGCCGTTACACTACCAAAATGATCACCCACAACGATAGGGATAGCGGGATATAATCCTGCGATCTTATTATAGATAGCGGGACTTCTTGCCGTACCACCGGTCACATAGATCACATCGGGTTCGATGCCGGCTGTCGCTAACGCTTCCTGCATCAAGGCTTCAATTTTTGCACTAGGTGCCGCAACGGCCTCTGCGAACAGATCCCGGCTCACATCGGCGCTGAGCTTAGAGCAGATATAATCGAGTTGCATTGTGACTGAGTCATTATCCGACAAGCTGATTTTAGCCTGTTCGGCACTGCGCACGATTCGATAGCCCAACTGATCTTGTTGCACCTTGAGTAGTCTCTCTAACAGCTCGGGTTTCTTAGCATCTTTAATCAACTCCTCGATCATCTTGCGCGAGCTTAATGATGAAAAGTCACGTTGAGCACTGATATCGTTAACGGCCACGGCATTCCAGAAAGGTTTACTCGGTACAGGCAGACCGTTGACCATATGACAACCTAAACCTAAGTGAGACATGAAGGCCTTCATAGACAGCGCAATATCTAAGTCATTCCCGCCGACTCTTTGGCCGCTATGACCGAGAAAGTCACCAGCCCTATCTATTGATGTAATATGTGATGGTCCCATCTTGACCACAGAGCAATCGGTAGTACCGCCACCAACATCGACGACCAAAACCACTTTGTCCTCGTTTAAACTCGCCTCAAAGTCCATGCCTGCAGCTAGCGGTTCAAACAGAAAGTCGACATCGACGAAGCCCGCTCTTTTTGCCGCCAGGCGCAGAATCGACTCAGCTTGTTTATTGCTATCTTCACCACCGATCCCCTGAAAGTTCACGGGTCTACCGATAACAGCATGAGTTATGGCGTGTTCGCTATCCAGCCCCTGTTTAGACTCGGCAATCTGCTTTATATGCTGCATCATCATAGTGACGATGTCTTCAAACAGGGCCACCTGATCGATTCTTAAGCCTGTAGCCCCTAAGAAAGATTTTGGCGAACGGACATAGAAACCTTCCTCAGGCATATCCAAATATGCTTTGACAGCTTGTTCACCGACGAAAACGGCCTGTTCATCGCTATCCAGGTCTAACTCGAGCCTGGCATAACGGGCACGGCTCAGCTGAGCCGACCGGGCTTTGGCATAATCGGCTTTAAGGTGAGTCGGCATCTGCTGATATACAGCTTCAGCGATAAGCTCTCTGTCGAGCGCATAAAGAGTCGAAGTCAGATAATTTGACTCCACCGACAAAGGCAACAGTCTGACGCCCTCTCCATCCATAACACCTATGGCACAATTCGCACTACCATAATCAAAACCAACAAACATTCACTCGCCCCAAAGGTAAAAGCTACAAATAAAAAGCCGTGAAAAATAGCACACTATGACGGGAGTAAAAAGGGGGAAGCGTTATTTCATGACAAAAGTTAAACTCAGGGTTAGGATCCTGACTCAACCTTGGCCCAAAGATGAGGAAACGGGTATTAAAAATACCCGTGTTTCAAATCAGGCCTGCTCAAGATCGCCAAATTCAGGGGCACCGATTGGTGTACCTCCGATATCGGCCAACAGGGTACCGGACAGTAATGGCGTATATTGCTGATGATTGATCTCGATAAGATGTCGGTGATCTCCGGCTTCGAGATAGACTTTTTCCTCATCGAATAACCGTTTATCTAACATCATTTTGATACCATATGCCTCCGCAAGCCCGGGAATGGCACCTTTATCACAATCGGCAAATTGAGTAGACAGCTCAGTTTCATCGGCCAGATGATAAGCTTCACCCATCTGCTCACTGACTTTTAATACAGATAACCTACGACCGGAGCCAACTGCAGCCATGAGGTAGTCGCCATCGTTATTGACCAATAACACGGCTTTCACCACCTGAGAACTCGGCAGATGCGCCGATGCCGATGAGTCGAGAGATGACAAGGTCTTGCGATGCTTAACAAGGGAGTATTCAACCTTGTTGTCGCTAAGAAACGATTCAAGAGTCATTGCTATGGCCATGATAAAACCTCCCATCGTTGGTAATTTTAACGTGAAATGATACTAGCTCAATTATAGACAAGGCTGAGCAAACATAGCGTTCATAGAGGTAAATTATATCGCTATCCTCCTCAGAGAACTCAAGCAACTAACAGATATTTATACCGATCGATATTATATCGCCTAAACTAAAAGATAATGCCATCGAAGAGTCTCTTATGTGTGCATCTATCTCTAAGTTATCGGCTTTCGGGTTAACGCCCCTTAAGATAATAACGTTTTTTCTCTCCCTTTTTTTCCTGGCTGCAGCACAGGCTCAGGCAGACTCGGCCCCGAAACCTTCTGTGGCCTCCGAGTCCCTGTCTGTGCCGGTTTTAAGTATTAAAGGGGCAATAGGCCCTGCGGTAAGTGACTACCTGATAACCGAAATCAAAGCCGCTAATCGTGACTCGGCTCCTCTGCTCATCATAGTCATCGACACACCTGGTGGTTTAGTCTCCAGTTTAAGGGACATCAACCAGGTCATACTCAATTCAGATGTGCCCATTGCCTGCCTGGTACACCCTCCGGGCGCACGGGCAGCCAGCGCAGGGACCTTTATTCTCTATGCATGTCACATTGCGGCCATGTCCTCGGCAACTACATTGGGCGCCGCAACACCGGTCAGTATAGGCGGTCCCACCGCACCGACCTCTCCCACCGGCAAAGACAGCAAAGATGACAAAGAGCAGGACAAGGCGCCGACAAAGTCTGCGATGGAGAAGAAAGTACTCAACGACTCTATCGCTTATATACGCTCACTGGCGCAACTACGTGGGCGCAACGAAGAGTGGGCAGAGTTAGCCGTTAAGGAAGCCGCGACATTAACGGCCACAGAGGCACTGGAACAAAATGTGATCACTCTTCTTGCCGACTCCCCTCAGGATCTGTTGAACAAATTGGATGGCTGGGAGGTTAAGGTAAAGGATGAACCACGCACCCTGGCGTTAAAACAGGCGAGTCTTAAGTCTGTCGCCCCTGACTGGCGCAACGAATTCATATCCACCATAACGAACCCTAACATCGCCTATATCCTGATGATCCTCGGCATCTATGGCATATTACTCGAGTTTTATAGTCCGGGAATTGGCGTAGCGGGAGTCACAGGAGCCATATCTCTGGTTATCGCCCTCTATGCGTTTCAACTTTTACCCATCAATTATGCCGGTCTGGCTTTACTGCTGTTGGGAATAGGTTTGCTTGTCACCGAAGCCATGATGCCGAGCTTTGGCATATTCGGTGTGGGCGGGATCATCGCCTTTACCATGGGATCCATATTCCTTATCGACACCAAAGAGACCCAATTTCAAATCTCTATTCCTGTCATCGCCGCCGTCACCTCGGTTAGCGTGGTCTTCTTCCTCTTCGTATTGGGTTTTCTCTGGCGTTCACGGAAAAACCGAATTGTCAGTGGCCAGGAAGCCATCATGGGGGCTCAGGCTGTAGTACTCGACGACTTTGATAAACAGGGATATGTGTTGTTTGGCGGGGAGCGCTGGGCTGCCAGAACCGATACGCCACTACACAAAGGTCAACGTGTCACCGTAGATAGTATTAAAGAATTAACCCTTATTTTAAAATCAGCAACGGACAATACTCAGGACGAAGTGCAAGTGGGTATTGAGGACAGTTCAAACAACAAGGAGCCTGACAATGGATCCCATTCTTCATAATAGCGCTATGTTCAGCCTTGCGGTCGTATTTCTGGTCGTCGCACTGCTATTGAGCGCATTTAGAATTTTGCGTGAGTATGAGCGAGGAGTGATCTTTCTGCTTGGACGCTTTTACAAGGTGAAAGGACCCGGACTCATCATCGTCATTCCAATCATTCAACAGATGGTCAGAGTCGATCTGCGTACTGTTGTTATGGATGTGCCGACTCAAGATGTGATCAGCCGGGACAATGTGTCGGTCAAAGTCAACGCGGTGATCTACTTTCGGGTGATCGATGCTCAAAAAGCCATTATCAATGTAGAAGATTACCTGCAGGCCACCTCCCAACTGGCTCAAACGACACTGCGCTCGGTACTCGGGCAGCATGAACTCGATGAGATGCTGGCCAATAGAGAGATGCTAAATACCGACATACAGAGCATTCTTGACACCCGTACCGATGGCTGGGGCATAAAAGTCTCTAACGTTGAAATTAAGCATGTGGATCTCAATGAAACTATGGTGAGAGCCATTGCACGCCAGGCTGAGGCCGAACGTACCCGGAGGGCAAAAGTCATTCATGCATCCGGTGAAATGGAAGCCTCGACAAAATTGGTTGAAGCTGCGAGTAAGCTGGCACTGGAGCCCAATGCTATTTTACTGAGATATTTACAGACTCTGACAGAGATTGCCGGTGAGAAAAATTCGACCATCTTATTCCCGCTGCCGATGGATCTACTCAACGGTGTGCTCAGCAAAGTTAAAGATGAGCCACCAAAGGATTCAGATAAACAGAGCGAATAGTGATACCAGCTGGTATTAGTAAAAATCATCCAATAAAAAAGCCGACTATTATTAGCCGGCTTTTTAAATACAGCGTGAACGATCGCCCGATGCAGCGTAACGTTTCACCTTACATAAGAGTGTAGACGAGGATCAGCATTTAGATTTTATATTTTGTTTGAGTTGTACTTGTTTCAGACTCTCTTTCTCACTGCGTCTGGATAAGATCACCTGACTGACATCACTGCCGATATGCGCCTCTCCTCGTTTAGCAGCCAGGCGCATCTGGCGCTCACGCTCTTCAAAACGACGACGCTGCTTATCTGAAGTGGAATCGATACAGTGGGGACAACTCACCCCCTGAACATAGGCTTCGCTCGCCTTTTCGGTTTCAGTTATTGGCATACGGCAAGCATTACATTGATCATACTGACCTTTTTCCAGGCTATGATTTACAGCAACACGATTGTCGAATACAAAACACTCACCTTCCCAAAGGCTCTCTTCGGGCTTAACCTCTTCGAGGTACTTAAGCACGCCCCCCTCGAGATGGTACACCTCATCGAAACCTTGCTCTTTAAGATACGCCGTAGACTTCTCACAACGAATGCCACCGGTACAAAACATGGCCACTTTTTTATGCTTCGCTGGATCTAAATTATCTTTGACATAGGCGGGGAATTCACGAAAGGTATCGGTTTTAGGGTCAACTGCATTCTTGAAAGTACCTATCTGGATCTCATATTCATTGCGGGTATCCACCAGCAACACATCGGGATCAGAGATCAGCTCGTTCCAATCTTTCGGCTTAACATAGGTGCCCACTACCTTCAGAGGATCGATACCTTCGACCCCCATAGTGACAATCTCTTTTTTTAGTTTGACCTTAGTTCGATAGAAAGGCATCTGTTCATCAAAAGAGAACTTGTGCACAATATTATCGAGCCCGGGTTGCTGCTTCAGCCAAACCAACAAACTATCAATACCGGCTTGGTTTCCGGCAACCGTGCCATTGATCCCTTCACTTGCCAGCAGTAAGGTCCCTTTAATACCTGACTCTTCCATCACAGCCAATAGAGGGTTCTGTAACGATTCAAAATGGGGCAGAGAAACAAATTTATAAAGTGCGCACACAACAACCTGGGACATATCAACCTCAACTGCTCGCTGGAGCTTAACCTCCAGTGCAAAATAAGCCAGCTCAAAAGCGTGAGCAAGCATGCAAAAACGGTCGGGAATTCTACCTGAGTCACAGACAAACAAACAGAGACAAAAAGTAGGGGTATTATGACGTCAAAAGAGAGATTTGTTTTTTGAGCCCAAAAGCCACAACATGGGCACGAAAGTAACAATAAAAATGAGACTCATATGACACTGCCAACCCTATACTCTTTCAGACGTTGCCCCTATGCCATGCGGGCGCGCTTAGGGATTTATCTTTCGGGATCTCAGGTTTCCTTACGTGAGATAGTGCTTAAACATAAACCAGAGCCCATGCTTCAGGTCTCTCCTAAAGGTACAGTCCCGGTATTAATTCTGGAAGATGATAAGGTTATCGATGAAAGTCTGGATATCATGCTATGGGCTCTGAAGCACAATGATCCAGATAATCTCTTACTTGTGGGGGAGCCACACAAGCTGGAGATAGCGAAGGCATTAATCGAGGCCAACGATAATGAATTCAAACCTTGGCTGGATAAATATAAATATGCCGATCGACACCCTGAACTGAGCGAAGAGAACTATCGCCAACAGGGAGAGCAATTTATCGCTCAACTTGAAAACTTACTCGCTAAAAATAAACAGCTGCTGGGGCCAAAGCCCTCAATCGCCGACTTTGCTATTTTCCCCTTTGTGCGTCAATTTGCCCATGTAAACAAGCCCTGGTTCAAAGAGTCCCCCTATCTTAATGTGCAGCGTTGGCTGAGCGGTCATCTGACAAGCACCACTTTTAACCATATTATGAAGAAGTACCCCACCTGGCTCGAGAGTGAACAGGAATTTCTCTTCGGCAAGGAATCGAAGCAAAAAGAGTTAACATAATCGGTTCCGTCACAGTCAATTCTACCGAAGTCCATCAAACTAGCTAAGATTAAAGTTATCGCAAAGGATGAGGGCAGATAATTATGGGTGAATCCGATATACCTAAGATCAAAATAGGCATAAGCGCCTGCCTCATGGGTGAAAAAGTGCGCTTCGACTCCGGCCATAAAAAAAATGCCTATATCAACAGCACGTTAGGTGACTATTTTGAGTTCACCTCCTTCTGTCCTGAGATGGATATCGGGTTAGGGGTTCCAAGAGAACCTATCCGTCTGGTCTCTTCAGAAGAGGGAGTAAGATGTATCGGCTCCAGAACTCCCGAATTAGATGTCACGGAGCTTCTCTATCAATCGGCAGAAAAGAAAAAAAGATGGCATGAGGAGCTATGCGGCTACATATTAAAGAAGGATTCACCCAGTTGTGGAATGGAGAGGGTTAAACTCTACAAATCGGAGATGGCAGAACGTAAAGGCGTTGGTCTGTATGCTGAACGCCTGATGGAAAACTTCCCTAACCTTCCGGTGGAGGAGGAAGGTCGACTGGGAGATGCAAGATTAAGAGAAAATTTTATTCAACGGGTCTACATCTTTTCGAGATGGAAATCAGTAAAGCAAAATGGCTTTTCACTGAGTGAGTTACAAAATTTTCATGCCCGACACAAATATATTTTTATGAGCCACGACCAGATCAGGGCTAAGCAACTGGGTAACCTGCTCGCCAATGGAAGCGCTACCGAGCTGGAGGATCTCAGTTCAACCTATCTCACCGAGATGATGGCCCTATTGAAAAAAGTCGCCAGCAGAAATAATCATGTCAACACATTGCAACATATTCAGGGGTACCTGAAAAAGCAGTTAACGGCTGACGACAAACAGGAAATGCAGGCAAGCATTGAAGCATATCGAAGAGGGTTGTTACCCTTGATAGTCCCTATTACACTCCTGCGTCATCACTTCAGACTATACCCAAATGCCTATATTACCGAGTCCTTTTACATGCAGCCTCACCCGGGTGAACTTATGTTGTTAAATAATTTATGATTAAGGTCCTGGTCACCGACAAAATGCAAACAAATTACTCCTATGAATGTGTCGCGCCCATGGGGGCTGAATTTGCCATCAACTTCAGGCCAGAGCTGACTCCGAAAGAGATGCTGCAACTTGGAGTATTTGGCGGCAAGTATCTGAACGACTGCACAGAAGAGTTCCCCAGCGATTGGTTTGCAGATGCGAAGCTGGCCAAACAAGAGAAAGATATCAGCCTGAATTATTTTTCTGTGAACGCCTCTCTTCCTTTAAGCGAATGGGTACGAAAGGGGTGGATCCACCCACAAGATCCCAGAGGCTGGTTTCAATGGTACTGCCGATATTTCATGGGGAGGCGAACCGCTGAAGAGGACATTCGTCAGATCAACAGGTGGAGGTCTTTCAGTCGCCATGCGGGGGCTGTAAGGAAGTTTTGCGAACCCTTTGACTATCAATGCCGAAAGAAACAGAGACAGGCTTTATTACACTGGGCCTACGACTCAAGAAATATATAGAGATGAAGCGATATTGCCCTCTTCAGGCCCCCTCTTCTCCTAAAGGAAAATTTATCTGCATTACTAATGATTAATATGTAAATCTAATTCCAGTCAGCTATTATCACCGAGGCCTCTTAGTTGGATAAATACAGCATTACCGTCAATCCATTTAATCATACCAATTTGCATTAAATAATTAACCAATTCAGAGTCCCTCAGAATTTTCAATTCAAGGCGCATTGATGAAGAAATGGTTATTCCCTTTTAAGTTAATGCAAAGCAGAAGTGGGAAGTCTGAGGAACTCACGTAGTGCGACTGATGTTTAAAGCAAAGGGCAAAGCCCTCTATGCTGCACGGGATGCTTTCGATATAGAATAACTATTAGCTTCAAACATCCTACTTGCCTACAGAGCTTTGAATTCTCGCTGAATGGTCAGGTACTTAATGCAATTGGTATAAGTTAGCAAAAAGTACCAAGACAGGTATATGGACATGGCCTTATATGACGACACCTTCGATCTTTTTTGTCAGCGACTCAATGATAAAGACCAACCTTCACTATTCGAAATTGGTTGCGGCCCTGGAAACATCTCTCAGTTTCTATTAAACCAGTGTCCCGAATTAACCATCCATGGCAGCGACCTGGCTCCAGAGATGGTTGAACTGGCAAAATTGAATAACCCGACGGCAAGGTTTGAGGTGATGGACTGCAGAGAGATACATAAGGTCGATAGCAGATACGATGCAATTATGTGTGGCTTCTGTCTCCCCTACATATCCAGAGATGATGCAAGAAAGCTAATCGCTGATGCCTCTCGTTTATTGAGAGCTGAAGGCATCATCTATCTCAGTACCATGGAAGGCGATGAGAAAGATTCAGGTTTTGATATATCCAGCTCCGGCGACAGGGTCTTCACTCACTTTCATCGAGGCGACTATTTAACCCAATACCTCACCCAGAGTGGGTTTGAGATCATCGATGTTAAACGTAAAACCTATCCTAAGGCGGATGGGAGCGAGACCACTGACCTGTTTATCGTCGCGCAGCTCTAACTTCTATGAGTATGCAATCACCACCTATTATGCTCATATGTGGTTAACTTCTCTCTAATTCCTATGTAACCGAGTATGTGAACTGCTTCGACAATCATCAAGCTTTCTCAGAGCACACATTCGGTTGTTTAGCGACATTTAAGCTGTGCTCCCCGCCCGATTTGAAAGCAAAAGTTTAGTTACAAATTTTAGCGTTTAAACCGGGTAATACGGATGAATAGCCATGGCTAATATTCACCATTGGCCGTACAATATTTACTCTCTCAAATAACAGGCTCCAGCCCTGCTTATACCGATTGGTATTAGATAGTGTTTCCGTTAAAAAATCGTCATCAGGAAACAAGTCGTTATTCATTTTGATTATATTCTTATCTTAAGAGGTATCAGTGCAAACAGATCCAATTCAAGCGCAAACCGTTTCAAAACCCGCAATTATCTTAAACCTCGCCCTACTGATCCCTATGCTGTCGGCAATTGTGGCCATCACCCCATTGGCAATCGACATGTACCTACCGGCCATGTCGACCTTAGCCGCTAGTTTTCACTCCGACATCACCACGGTACAGCAATCTTTAAGTCTGTATTTAGCGGGTTATTCACTTGGTATGCTCAGTTTTGGGCCATTAGCCGATCGAATAGGCCGGCGCCCTCTGGTCATTATGGGTTTGACTGGTTTTATGTTTATCAGCCTGGCATTGGCTTTTGTCACCAATATCGAACTATTTCTTACGCTGCGATTCGCCCAGGCATTTATCGGCGCCGCCGCAACCGTGGTTGTGCCTGGATATATTAAAGAGGTCTATGGGGATAATACCGCCAAAGGTATGTCCTATGTCAGCCTCATTATGATGCTGGCACCACTGCTGGCCCCCAGCCTGGGAAGTTTAATTTTAGAGTTTGGCGAGTGGCACCTCATCTTTTTTATCTTAGCTTTCTATGCCTGCACCCTATTATCTCTGGTGCTTTGGAAACTGAAAATGCCAAGTGACAAGGATAAAGGAAGCCGTAGCAGGAAGTCCTTCTTCGGCGCCTATGCGGTCGTATTCACTAAACCCGGAGTCAAACTGCATATTGCCAGTGGCGTATTAACCTCATTTGCCTTTTTCTGCTACCTTACCGCTTCTCCCTTCGTCTATATGGAGGTATTCGGTCTGGACAAATCTCTGTTCGCCATACTTTTTAGTACCAATGTAGGCGCTCTCATGTTGGCCAACGTGATCAACAGCCGTATCGTAGGCCGTTATGGTTCCAGAAGAATGCTCAGAGTATCGACCATACTGGCCATGCTTGCCGGTTCGGCTCTGTTTCTGGTGAACTGGTTTGGGTTGAGCCTCTATTTTACTGTCGCAACCCTTATTCCTTTCATGGGGTTTCTCGGTGTAATGTCAGTCAATGCCGACGCGATAGTATTAATGAAATTTAAACAGGAAACCGGTACGGCTACCGCGGTCATTGGCACTCTTCGTTTCGGATGCGGCGCCCTGGCGGGTCCATTATTAGCCCTGTTTTATACCGGAACCGCAGTCCCCTTCTCGGCTCTGATGTTGAGCTCTGTGGTCTTAGTCGGAGTCTGTCAGTTTTATGCTCCTACAGGTGTTCAAAACCCAAATTAATATCGACTGGCTTAATACCTTATACGAGAATCGCCCGGTTCTGATAACTAAAGACTCGGATCGGGCCGAGATCTACGCGTAATAATACCAATCGACATAGTTGTCATTATGGCGTTTTTACGCCTTAGTCCTACGATAAAGGACAAAAGTAATGGTTTGCCTCTAGCCAGAATGTCATTTTTAGCCAGTGTAATGACTAATTTCGCACATTCACTGATGTTCACATCTACTTAAATTCTAAGATTTAAGCTCTCAATATTTCTCACTTTTCAGCTTATAGGCTTACATTCAGCCATTAGTCTCTATTCTGAACAGTGAATTTTTTTCATTTATTACTCTTTTTTCAATAAAATGCTTGAAATGCGCGCTTAATTTTATATGATGAAATTCTGTTCATTTGAAACAGGTGTCGCACCTTACAAGGTGAAAGCTAACTTCATACCTTAAGTTAATCGACATATCGAGAGTTTAGGATCACCATCCAAACTCATAAATTCAAGCGATTACCGTCGCTGTAGCGAGATACTGCATACCGTAGCGGTAACTTATGAGGGTTTACAAATGGAAAAGCTATCAGGCGCCAGCATGATCGTCCGTTCTCTTATTGACGAAGGCGTAAAACATATATTCGGCTATCCCGGCGGATCGGTGTTAGATATCTACGATGCCCTGCACGAAAAGTCCAAAATCGAACACATTCTCGTCCGTCATGAACAAGCTGCCGTACATATGGCCGATGGCTATGCCCGTTCTACCGGTGAAGTCGGCGTAGTACTGGTCACATCGGGCCCAGGTGCGACAAACACAATCACAGGTATTGCCACAGCCTATATGGATTCCATCCCTATGGTGGTGATATCCGGACAGGTACCGAGTAACTTAATTGGTAATGACGCATTCCAGGAATGTGACATGATAGGTATCTCCAGACCTGTGGTTAAGCACAGTTTCTTAGTCACAGACGCAAAAGATATTCCCACCATAGTAAAGAAAGCCTTTTTTATTGCTGCCAGCGGTCGTCCGGGTCCCGTGGTTATCGATATCCCCAAAGACTGCATGAATCCGGCAATGCTACACGAGTATAAGTATCCTGATGACATCAGCATGCGCTCATATAACCCGACGACAACGGGGCACAAGGGCCAGATCCGTCGTGGCGTTCAGGCATTGTTAAAAGCAAAGAAGCCAGTTCTGTATGTAGGAGGTGGCGCTATTATCTCCGAGTGTGACAAACAGATCCTGGCGCTATCTGAAAAGTTAAACATTCCTGTCGTCAGCACCTTAATGGGATTGGGAGCATTTCCCGGTACCCATAAAAACAGCTTAGGCATGCTCGGCATGCATGGCTGTTATGAAGCAAACATGGCGATGCACAATACTGACCTTATCTTCGGTATTGGTGTGCGCTTTGACGACCGAACCACGAATAATATTGACAAGTATTGCCCTAACGCAACCATATTACATATCGATATCGATCCCTCGTCCATCTCGAAAACCATTCGGGTAGATATCCCCATCGTTGGCTCGGCAGAAAAGATCCTCGATGAGATGCTATCTCAATTGGACTCGGGTGGTGAAGCAAGTTCAGATGAAGCTGCTATCGACTTTTGGTGGAGTGAGATCAGTCAGTGGCGCAGTCGTAAGAGTCTTGATTACGACAAGACCAGCGAAAGGATCAAACCTCAACAGGTGATCGAAACGCTTCATAGACTGACCAATGGAGATGCCTACGTTGCATCGGATGTAGGACAACATCAGATGTTTGCCGCACTTTACTATCCATTCGATAAACCCCGTCGCTGGATTAACTCCGGCGGGCTCGGCACCATGGGCTTTGGTCTTCCCGCCGCAATGGGGGTCAAGATGGCTAAACCCGATGAAACCGTTATCTGTGTAACCGGTGATGGCTCCATTCAGATGAACATTCAGGAGCTTTCTACGGCGCTGCAATACGATACGCCGGTCAAAATCATCAACCTCAACAACCGCTTCTTAGGTATGGTTAAACAGTGGCAGGATATTATTTATGCCGGACGCCACTCACACTCCTATATGGACTCGGTACCTGACTTTGCTAAAATCGCCGAAGCATACGGCCACGTAGGGATGACTATCAGTGATCCTGCTGAACTCGAATCCGGGCTGGAGAAAGCCCTGGCTATGAAAGATAAGCTGGTATTTGTCGATATTAATGTCGATGAAACTGAACACGTTTACCCCATGCAGATCCGCGGTGGTGCGATGAACGAGATGTGGCTGAGCAAAACGGAGAAAAGCTAATGCGTCGTATTATATCAGTATTACTTGAAAACCAACCTGGTGCACTTTCACGGGTTGTGGGTCTGTTTTCTCAGCGCGGCTACAACATTGAAACCTTAACCGTAGCGCCCACAGATGACATCACCCTGTCTCGTCTTAACATCTCTTTGGTGGCCGATGAAGCCGCACTCGAGCAGATAGAGAAGCAACTGCATAAGCTTATCGATACCCTCAAGGTTTCAAACATTACCGAATCGGATCATATCGAGAGAGAGCTGGCTCTGGTTAAGGTTAAAGCCAAAGGCAATATGCGTGATGAGATAAAACGCACTGCGGAGATCTTCCGTGGACAGGTCGTCGATATTACCGCCGATCTCTACACGGTGCAGCTGACAGGAACCAGTGAAAAACTCGATGCTTTTATTACTGCTGTCGGTGATGTGACTAAGGTCGTTGAAGTATCACGCTCTGGCGTTGTCGGGCTTGCCCGCGGCGAGAAGGCGATGAGAGCCTGATAGGCGTATCAAGGTTTAAGGTTTAAGGTTTAAGGTTTAAGCACTAACTTACTAACTCACGCACTAAAAAGGGAGCCGATGCTCCCTTTATATTTTGTCGATTTCTACAAACGATAAACGAGTACTGAGTCCAGGCAGATATTAATCTCGTTTAGCTTTGTCTATCACGCTAACAATAGTTACTCAGACTCGAGAACCCGCGATGTACCGATCTCAATTTTACGTGGCTTCAATGCCTCGGGGATCTCTCTTTGAAGATCGATATTGAGTAAGCCATTTTCAAGGTTAGCACCAACCACTGTCACATAATCGGCCAACTGGAATGTACGCTCGAAACCACGCTCGGCAATGCCTTGATAGAGGTATTTACGCTCTTTGCCTTGCTCGGCTTTAGTGCCCTTAACCAGTAGCTTATCGCCTTCACTGGTGATATCGAGTTCATCCATTGTGAAGCCGGCAACAGCCATAGTGATACGATAACGGTTTTCGTTCAGCAGTTCGATATTATACGGGGGATAACCTGAGTTGCCTTTGTTCGAGGCCGCATGCTCTGCAAGCTGGGCTAAACGATCGAAACCAATGGCACTACGGTATAGGGGGGTGAGATCATAATTACGCATGTGTATATCCTTTTTATAAAGCAATATAGTTAATTTATGTTGGCCAACAAATGCAGAAATCGCTGCAATCTGTCGCACCTTTCTTTTGTCGGTTAATTCGCTTTGACCCCGAAGGCATCAAAATTGTCATTAACCCGGAACCTCATTGAGCGTCCCATAATCAATATATGTAGTCTGTTTTTTCGTTTTCAAGGGAAAATAGAAAATTAATTAAAAAGACTTTTATATTTGGAAAGACTTTTATATTGGCAGGCTTGCAGTTCAGCAAACTATAGGCATAAAAAAAGCAGCCCGCAGGCTGCTTTCTAAAGCTAAGCTATAAAGCCAAATTATTCAGCAGCAGCTGGACAAGCCTTAAGTGATTCGCCACCCGCTAAGTATTCAAGGTCACCAGCAACAGGATTATAGTCTGCTACCAGGATAGTTTCATTCAATTCGATGAAATCACGCAATACTAAAGCATCGGCAATTTGAATTGAAGTTGCTTCGATGGCCGGGTAACCGTCACCACCAGCAGCAAGATAGGTTGATAGAGAGAACTTGTACTCTTTATCTGCATCAAAAGATTCACCTGCAATTTCATTAATGGTGACTTTCTTTGCATCACAATCGACAGATAACTTAATACCGTCTAGCTGAGCATAAGCCCCTGCACCAGCTGTTTTAGTAGCAACTACATTCAAGTATTCAACCAAATCTGTACCAGTCATCGTTGCATAGGCGACCATGTTACCAAATGGTTGTACGGTTAATACGTCACGATAAGTAATTTCACCCTCAGCAATTGAGGCACGTACACCACCAGAGTTCATGATACCGAAATCAGCCTTAACCAGCTTATAATCGCTCTGAGCTCTAGCAAGTAGATGACCTAAGTTTGTCTGCTCTTCACGAACAACACCTCGATCGCCCTCTAGCTTGCCATCGGTAGTTCCGATAACTACATCCAGCAATTTCTGGCCTTCTTCTTGGTACGGTCTTAACGCATCCAGCACAACATCACTTTCTTCGATAGCTGTAGTTCCAGGAACTAAAGTTGTATTACCATCGTCATCTGTATCCGGAGATCCATACTTATTCAGAACCATCAGATTAACTGGGACTAGATTGTAACTTGCCAGGTGTAGCTCATCATTGAAGTATTCAAAATCGGCGCGACCAACATACTTGCCCCACTCATGAGCCTGCATGATGTAAGTACCATTTTGCTGATCAGGAGTACACTCACCGCCACGTGTAAACTCTTCGTCATACTTGTCTGTACCTGGCTCCATACAAACAGGGTTCTGAGAGTGACCACCTATAACGGCAGCTAAATCACCTTCAGTCAACGCACGCGCCATGGCAACGTCACCAGGTGCGTTACTGCCGTTAGCAGCATCAGCATAGTGGCCCATATGAGTGGTAGCGAAGATCAAGTCAGCGGCACCGGCATCTTTAATCTCTTTGATGACTTTTTGAATCTCTTCTGTTGGATCGGTAAATTCAAGACCACCGATATATTCAACATTACCAATTTTAACTGTATCTTTTGTCGTTAAACCGATGACGGCAACACGTAGACCGTTAACATCAAAAACTTTGTAAGCATCAAAAAGGCGTTCGCCAGAAACCTTGTCATAGATGTTAGCCGCTAACATAGGGAAGTCAGCCAACTTACGTTGCATTTCAAGTACATGTAATGGATTGTCAAATTCATGGTTACCGACAGCCATAGCGTCATAACCGATTAGATTCATGCCCATGAAATCTGGTACCGCATCTTGCATATCTGACTCTGGCACACCAGTGTTAATATCACCGCCAGACAATAGCAGCACTTCACCACCATTTGACTCAACTTCTGCGCGTATCTGATCGATCAGCGTCTTACGCGCCGCCATACCATATTCACCATATTCACTCTGCCAGAAACGACCATGGTTATCGTTAGTGTGAAGTACGGTAAACGTTGTACAAGCTTCACCTGCTTCAGCACATGTTGCAGGCAGAACAACTTCTTTGTTGTCATCGTTGTCACTTCCACAACCAGTTAATGCCACTAGTACTGCAGTTGCAACTAAACCTTTTATTAGCTTATTTGTCATTACTATCAACCCCTAGATTATTCTTTATTAGTTACCATCATTTTTTACAATTACGGATTCTATGATCTCGCTGACAGCATCATAGCAAAGAATATATCGAAATTGTGTCAACTTTATGAATAAACGTGGGCTAAATGTTTATTTTCAAAGCATATTGTATAACTTATTGTCCACATATAAGAACAGAAAGAACCAGGGGTTCCGGGTGGTGCGAAGGGAAATTTTAAAAGCCTCTCCCCCCATAAGGCTTAGTTTTTTATTTCAACGCGTTAGCGCTTTACGCGTTTCAAAACGATTGTCTTTATTTATGAACAGGCCGTTACATACCAGCACCACCAAACACCATTTTATTAACCAAGCATTAACTTAATCTAATCTACTTTTGAGCCATTTTGCGATGTCGGTCAACTGATGAGGCAGAACGGTGTGAGGCATAGCGTAGGTTTTCCACTCAACATCATAACCATTAGTGATTAACATCTCGTTTGCCATCTTACCGGCCGCTACCGGTACGACATCATCTTGTTCACCGTGGTGTTGCAAGATTGGGGTCGCTTTATTTGCCTCGCTCAAATCAGACGGCATATGCTCTGCGGTTGGCAGATAACAAGACAGTGCCATGATTCCCGCTAATGTTTCAGGAAACCTTAATCCGCAGAAAAGGCTCATTACCCCGCCTTGACTAAAGCCAGCCAATACGATTTTATCGGCTGGAATACCGGCATCTATCTGTTCCTGTATTAAACCGCAAACGGCAACTTCAGACTCAAGCACGCCCGGCATATCGGCCCTGTTATGCAGATCCATGCCCTTAATGTCATACCAGGCTCGCATCACATAACCTTGATTAATGGTTACCGCCTGTTCCGGGGCATGAGGAAACACAAAACGGATGCTGTGATCGCCAGGCAATCCTAAAGCCGGAACTACCGGCGCAAAGCCTGCACCTGAGTCACCCAAACCATGCAACCAGATAACACACGCCGTAGCAGTCGATTCAGGTTCTATCGTAATGCGCTCTAATACTCTTGTAGACATTCTTTTCCTTTAAACTCGCCGTCATTTTTGTGAGCGACATCATACCAAAGCGATGGCGATGACCCAAACGTTCAATAAAATCGTTCATTCTTGTCTAGTCTTTTCGCTTTTCCTGTTGAATATCACCGCCTACACTCAATACATCGAGATACGAGAAAGAGAAAAGTTATGGGATTACTTCAAGATGGCGTGTGGAAAGACCAGTGGTATCCAACCAAAGAGAACGGCGGTAAATTTGTCCGTGAAAAGTCACAGTTCAGGCACTGGATAACCCCGGAAGGAGAGTCGGTGAATGAAAATGGGGCAAAATTTGTCGCCGAAGCGCAGCGCTATCACCTATATGTATCCCTCGCCTGCCCGTGGGCGCACCGAACCCTGATATTCAGGGAGCTAAAATCACTGCAAGCCTACATCAGCGTCTCTGTGGTTGAGCCCCATATGTTACATAACGGGTGGGAGTTCTCAGGTCCAAATCAAAGCGATGCAGCTTCACACATCAAAGGGGCTGAAACCGACAGACTCAACGGCAAAGATTTCCTGTATCAAATCTATCAGGCGGCAGCTACTGATTATACTGGCCGGGTAACGGTACCCGTTCTCTGGGATAAGAAAACGAAAACAATTGTAAACAATGAATCTTCGGATATCATTCGAATTTTCAACTCCGCCTTCAATCACCTGACCGGGAACACAATAGACCTTTACCCTGAGGCACTGAGAGAAAATATTGATGAGATCAATGGCTGGGTCTACTCCTCGATAAATAATGGCGTTTACCGAGCCGGGTTTGCTACCAGTCAGGAGGCTTATAATGAAGCCTTTGACAGTCTGTTTAACGCCCTGGATAAGGTAGAAAAGATATTACAAGGAAAGCGTTACTTAACAGGTGAGACAATAACCGAAGCCGATTGGCGTCTTTTTACCACCCTGATCAGATTCGACTCGGTTTATGTGGGTCACTTTAAAGCAAACAGACAAACGATCGAGCAATACCCGGCAATTTCAGATTATCTGAGGGAGTTATACCAAGTGGAAGGCATCAAAGCGACGGTTAACTTTGAACATATTAAGCAACACTATTACTTCAGCCACGATCAGATTAATCCGAGCAGAATCGTACCTAAGGGCCCGTTTATTGATTACCTGAGCCCACATGGACGAGGACTTGCAAACAAGGGCTAACCGATACCCAACTGATCTCGGATCGCATTAAATTGATCGACACTGAAGCGTCGGTATCAGGGCCTGTATATCGGTTACCCTATGCCGAGCTCTTCACCAATAAAACTAAGTTGCTCGACACTGAATCGTACCTAGAGGCTCGTATATTGGTTACCCGATACCGAGTTCTTCACGAATAGAGTTAAGCTGCTCCAAAGTATCGAGTTTCAAGCTCCACCTGACGGCACCGGCATCGGCATTGATAATCAATGCCTGTTCAACGAACTTAATATCCTCCACCATGGCATACATGGTCGTGCCAGAAGTGGATAATCTCACCTGAACCTCGAAAGGAGTCAGAATGATTTTACCTTGTGAAAATTCGATGACCATACGCCAACCTATAAATTCTTAATTAGTCTAAAACAAAAAACCAGCAAACAGTTGCTGGTTTAATCTTCACACACTTAACTGGCTTAGTGCTGATGACCGCCCTTACCATGGGCGTGACCGTGTGCCTTCTCTTCATCGGTCGCGTCGCGAGCGTCGACAATTTCAATGTCGAACGTCAATTCACGACCGGCTAACGGATGGTTAATATCGACAGTAGCCATAAACTTACCCACTTTAATAATGGTCACCTGACGCTGTCCCTGATCTGTGTTGATCAATGCACGCATCCCCGGCTTCCACACTTTTGCGCCCTGTAGATGCTTAACCGATACACGCTGCTCACAATCTTCATTACGCTCACCGTACGTTGATGCCGCCGGTAAAGTGACAGAAAACTTCTCACCGGCTTCTTTACCATTAATGGCATCTTCGACACCCGGCATCATGTTGTCATGGCCATGCAGGTATGCGATAGGATCGAGACCTTCATTTGTCTCTAACACCTCTCCCTGCTCATCGCGTAATGTGTAATTAAACTGAACAACCATATCGTTTTTAATGCTCATTAAATATCCTTAACTGTCTGCTGACTCTGTTTTGAGTCGCAGCTTAGCAAAACTCATTTGTACTCTCTAGCCCTAAGCTGAATTATCGCCCGCCACCCGGGACAATGGTAAGGTGTTCAACCTGACTGAGAATATCCAGATTAGACAGCGCTAACTGACACACTCCTGAGCTAATTTGATGTTTTGCGGAGCAATCTACGCTCCATTGCCTTAACAGATATCCTGCTAACGCCGCTCTTGTCACGACCTCCAACTTGTTATCCTGCATCTGGTAATCCAGTGCAATCGCCTCCGGGTGCTTAAGGCTTGGGTGAGGGATAAGATTCAAAGTGATCATATTATCCCATTGGCTGTCTTTAACCTGAGTCTCATTGAACTTAGGTTCACTACTGGCACTTGAAATCGCCTTGATGCGGGTCACCACAAAGTCGGTAAACACTGCATGAGTTCTGTCGAACGCCCTGACATGCCACCTTTGACCATTGTTAACCAGAGCATGAGGAACTATCTCCCGCTCTCTTTCACCCGAGGAGACCGAAACATACTTAATTTTTAATGCCCGCTTATTTTGAATAGCGCGCATCAAGGCTGCAATAATGTCGGTATCAGGGTGGATCAACTGCACCGCATCGATACATATTTCACTGGGCGAAATAGGCTGAGACAAGCCATCACCGAAGCCTTTCGCTAAACCATGTAAAATGCCTTCGGGTTCATGCTGAAACAGGGCTTTAAATTCAGGTTTTCTATGATAACTCTTCGTTTGATGAACCAGAGCCATATTATCCGGCGCAAACTCTCGATAACTGGCAAAGTCACGCGTCGCTGCAGCCAGGCCTGTTGCAAACTTTTTAATGAGATCCTGACGGGATACCTGACCAAAATACTGCAAACTAAAGTCGATAAAAGCAAGGCGCTGCTTTTGAGCGTGAGAGAGGTTATCCATTGAGTTCATAGGCTTTGCAGGCTTCCATATTCAGATATGAGTTATTATGCCGAGAGGTAGTAATATTCTGTTTATTATAAGTATTTAACGGCGGCTAAAAGTTAATGTAATGGATAAAACAACAAGGTGCAATCATTTTGATTACACCTTATTGATGCAGAGTTCGGATTCAGTCTGGTTTAAATAACGCCTAAGGCCTTAAAAGTGGCTTCACTTGGAAAACCGTCAGCAACCAAGCCAACGCTCAGTTGAAATGCTCGTAATCCTGTTTTGGAATTTCTGCCCATCACACCGTCAGGCTTTCCTACATCGAACCCTTTCTCATTTAACTTAGCCTGCAGCGACTTGACTCTGGCGCGACTTAAATTATCCTGCTTTGGCGGTGCAACGACTAAACTAACTCCCCCATTGATTCTGTCGGCCAGATGCCCGACCGCAATGGCGTAAAACACTGAGCGATTCCAACGCATGATCACATCGAAATTCTTGTAGCCAAGAAATGCCGGGCCTGTGTGTCCTGCCGGCAGGTAGAGTGCAGCGCTCATATCCGGTGTAGACAAAGGGGCATCATCACTCTTAGTGACTCCAAGCTTTACCCATTCAGTCAAAGGTTGAGCTTTATCTTTACCCAGGTATTCATAACTGAAATCAGTTGGCAGTTTGACTTCACGCCCCCAGCGCTCATTACGTTGCCAGCCGAGTTGATTTAAAAAGTTTGCCGCAGAGGTCAGTGCGTCGGTGGTGCTGTTCCAAAGGTCGGCTTTACCATCACCATCTCCATCGACGGCATATTTTGCATACGCACTGGGCATGAATTGTGTGTGGCCCATAGCGCCGGCCCAGGAGCCAACCATCTGTGAGGACTCAAACTGATACTCCTCTTTAAGCTTCAGGGCCTTCATCAGTTCGCCGGTGAAGTACTTGCTACGACGAGGATCGCAGGCCAGTGTTGCTAAAGAGTCGAGTACCGGCATCTTCCCCTTATAAGAACCGAAATTCGTTTCCAGCCCCCAAAACGCCATCAGATATTGAGGCGGCACCCCATACTTTTGAGATAACTCATCGAGCAGAGCTCGATTCTCTTTTAGTAACTTTCTCCCCTCTTTCACGCGCCAGTCGGTTACCCTTTTGCTGAAATAGTTATCGAACGTTTGGCTGAATTCAGGCTGTTTCTTGTCTAATTCGATAACCCGAGATACATATTTTACCTTTGCCAGGGTGTTTTCTATGGTGTCTCTCGATAGGCCTTGTGCTTGTGCGGTCTCTTTTAACTTAACAACGCAAGAGTCAAAGTCGTCGGCACTCGAAGGCAAGGCACATAAACTTGAAAATAATAACAGGGAGGCTAACGGGGCATGTTTAATCAAAATGAATACTCCAAGAATGCATAAAAAATATCGGCCCAAATAAAAGAAAGTCATGACTATGGGCTATAGCTGTTAGTACCGACCATAGTAACGATACAGACAACAGATATTAAGTATTTATCCCCTATAAAGTGAGAATAAATTGCAATTATTCTATTCTGACAAAAATAGCCAGGTTAAATCTAAAGAATTTCTTGGAGAATGCGGCTCATGACGTATAATGAGTCGGTTAAATATTCATACCTAAGAGACCTAAAATGACTGAAACAAATCCATTGCTGACCAGCTTTATCGAAAATGTAAAAGAACATCAGGCGGTCTGGGGACTGCAGGATGAAACAGGTGAAGGTTGGGTAGTGTGTGACTCTTCTGAATACGAAGACACTGATGTTATGCCATTATGGTCAACAGAAGCGCATGCAAAAGTACATTGTAGTGAAGAGTGGGCTAACTACCAGCCAGTCTCTATCACGCTAGTTGAATTCCTTGAGTTTTGGGTATCAGATCTTAACGACGATGGCGTACTTATCGGCACCGATTGGCAAGCCGAAAAAGAGTGTTTGGAAGTTGACCCAATCGTACTTGCTCAATCTTTGGTTAACGTCGAAACCGAGTAACTTATTGAGTGAATGAAGCTTCTTAACCTTAAATATTCCTTCAGGGTAAATTAGGGTTAAGAAGCCCGACTCATCTTCCATGCTCGAGCTTAATATCCATGCCTCCCCTACCTCATATCGATGTACCATTCGATTATCGCCATACCTGCTGGTTTTGCGCCGAACCCTGTAACTGTACCTTCGAATACCACGCCACTGTGAGTACTCCACATCAGAGTCTGAGTATTCCCGCCTGTAAAGAGTGCTTAAAGCTGGCTAAGCAGAATCAACTCACTTCAATTTGGGACTGTCAGATCGCGGTGAAAGATGAGCTTATGCGGATTTACGCTAAACATCTGGCAATCGGTATCAATTGGACAGAACAGGAACTCATTGATTCGGAGTTTTCCTGTAAAGTATTCGAAGGGTTTAAGAAGAGCGCCTGGATGATGTATCTGATCGCTAAAGAAAGAGTAAATGCACCGGGTTGGCCGCTCAGCGTTAATGGTATTCCGCTGGATAATGGCAATTATGAGGTAGGCTTTGAGTTTGATGGCATAAAATACAGCTCTCTTTCGAAAGCCGTGAACCATTACAGTAGCACCTTTGGGTTGGATAAATTATTTTTTGAAGCTGTACTGTCACAGGTGGGCAGGAGTCGATTTGGTTATGCCGTTCGCATCAGCAGAATTAATATTGCTTCACATAAAAGAGTCAAACAACAGGTACTGAAAGATATCGCTCAGGAACAAGGGCAGCCCCTGCAAAGTGACACTTGGTTTTAAAAAGGCCATAAACTCTAGTCTATAGCCTTTATTCATTGAGTGTCTTGTCGTGGAATGTGTTTCTTGTCCTGGTAGGACTTAAACAATCTCTCTTAGCTTCTGCTGCACCACATCCACGAGTAGATCGGGTTGGAATTTCGATATGAATCGGTCACAACCGACTTTTTCGACCATGGCATTGTTAAAACTACCACTCAATGAGGTATTCAAGGTGATAAACAGGGAGCTCATGCGCTTATCACTACGGATCTCATGTGTCAGCTTATAGCCATCCATCTCGGGCATCTCGGCATCGGTGATCAACATTAAGATCTCATCCTGAATAGACTTGCCTTCATCACACCACTTCTTCAAGACATTCAGTGCCTGTAAGCCGTCAGAGGTTTCTATGACCTCTATTCCAAGCGGCTCTAAGGTCTCTTTGATCTGCCTACGAGCGGTAGATGAGTCATCGGCAATCAATATTCGCCGACCATGCATTTCACTGACCAGAGATTCATCGAGTACGCCTTCAGAGAGACGGATATCGTAATGGATGATCTCCGCCAGCACTTTTTCAACATCAATGATGGAAACAAGCTGGGTTTGCCCTCCCACTTCGATGCGAGTGATAGCCGTTAAGTAGTTATTAGCTCCTGCGGTCTTGGGCGGAGGTAGGATATCCCCCCAAGTCATGTTGACAATATGCTCAACCTTTCCAACTCTGAACCCTTGAACACTTCTGTTGTACTCGGTAATGATCAAATTCGACTCTTGCTCATCAGACATGGGTTGAAAACCTATGGCCGCACGCAGATCGATAACAGGAATGGAAGTACCACGAATATTTGCAACACCGCTGATATGAGGATGACTACCCGGCATAGCACTTAGCGCAGGTAACTTAACGACCTCTTTGACTTTAAAAACATTAATTGCAAATAGCTGAGTGGCGTTTATCCGAAACAATAAAAGCTCTAACCTATTTTCACCAACGAGTTGCGTACGTTGATCTACTGAGTCAAGAATTTTTGCCATAATACAACTCTCAAAATGAAGGGATAATGATTAGCAACCAAAATGTTACTTATTAATTATAGCCTTTATCTTAACCGGATAACTGAGTTACAGATCTAATTAAAACAAATAAGTAAATGAACAGGTTAAAGATAGCTCAAACTACTTTGGTAACATGGTCGGCGCAACCGGAATAATCTGGGAGCCATGCTCAGCGACGATGTCCATGATGCCGAGATGCAACTCCTCTGCGATAACCTGATAACTGGGAAAACTCGTCGTGCCCACGTAGGCAAAAATATTCACCTGCAGCCCATGTAATCCAAAACCTTGAAACGTCACCCTTAATGGGCTCTCATCTACCTGAGCGTGTTGCTCCAGCATCAGTTTTATATCGTATATAATACTTTTCAGCTGCTCCGAAGAGGTGGCGTAATCTAGTCTGATGTCAGCTTTAAAGCGGATTTTTTCACGCTCAGAGATATTCTCAATCTCCATCTCAGCAAGCTTGGCATTGGGTACATGTATTAAGGTTCTATCCAAGGTTCTTATCTGCGTACACCTCAAGCCAATCTCTTCTACGGTGCCGTTTATCGCACCAAAACGGCACAGATTTCCCACCTTGATGGGAGCGGCAGAATAAAGAGTAATGGTACCGATAAAGTTTTCAATAGATTGCTTCGACGCCAAAGCAATGGCAACCCCACCGATGCCCATACCCGCCATAATTGCACTTGCATTAAACCCCAGGTGCTCTAACCATATTAAGCCGGCTAATGCGATAAACATAACTCGAGTGAAATTTGTCAAAGGCCTGAGCAGCGAGACTCCCTGTTGATTGTCTTTGGCTATCCAACGCTGCTTTAACCCCGCTTGAAGGATCCCCAAAGAACTCCAGACCAACCAACAAGCAGAGATAAAAAGTAAAAAACCGGTATCAATCATATCCAATGCCATCGCAGAGATACTGCTATGGGCTATCCAGGCCCGATCTAATATGACCGCCAAAAAGAAACGTAAGGGGCCGGCAACGATGTAGGCAAGTTCAGTTTTTAAGCCTACTCGAGTTCGAAGCAGTAATATCTTCACAAACCAGGTGATCGGAATGACAATAATAAAAGCCGCCAAAAGGTAGATAACTAATAGTACCCACTCCCAGAGGTTTATCTTAAACAGCCTCCCCTCAGGTAACTTGTCAATCAGCCATTCAACCACAGGTCCATAACCTAATTGATTATAAAGTTGAGGAATTTTAGCCACGGTTGCATTGGATACCTTCCAGAGTGACCCCTGTTTACCTGGCACCCTCTGTAACAGGAGTGAGACTTCACCACCGTCAACTTGTATACGACCAAACGCATCCCTGTAAGCGGGCAGCATGTCATTATCTAAACCACGAGGTGAGTCGTTTATCTGATCCAGGTCGACCCAAACATTGCGATCGATAATAGCCTGTAGTTTGGACGCATATTCAGCCCCACTCTCCGCCGTCATCCCCTCAGGCAGGTATCGCAGGTCCAGGTATTTTGCAGCAAGTTCAAAATCCTGTTCATAGGCTGCTTGGCTAAAACCTTCAAGTGTTCCTCTGGGGGTGTCTCTTCTTAGTTTATCTTTATATTCATAGAGGCGGTGCACTGGTAGCTCGGGGGCTGCCTCTTCAATTTTAGGCTCACCTTGCAGGTTTATCATGCTTGGATTGACGGCTGCTATGGCCGATGGGAAGAGATGAGAAACGAGAATAAGCAGCAAAGATGCAAATAACCTTAAATCCATAAGACCTGCCCACAGAAACCAAAAGACTCATAAATTCTAACACTTATAACAATAAGTGACAGTTTTTGTAACTTAATAACCCTACTGGCGGCAAATCGCACTATCCAATTGAAATACAGGTTGACAAGGCCTTTATTGCCGATATAATAGTCAGCGATTTTGAGATACCCTTGTAATTTTCTTTTGTTAGTCCGACTCCTCTCGTCACAGCCTCACAAAATACATTAATACACCCGGTTCAACATCTACTAGCTCGTCATTTTACTGTCATAAATTTATGATTTACTTTGACTCGATCCAGCATATCTAATTCGCATTTGTTACAAACGTTAACATTTGCAAATAATATAAATGCTTGATTAAGCCGTTAAAGATGAGTAGTCTCGAAACACACATAACACTCATCTTTCGCAAAAAATGCTAAGGATATTTTATAGTTAAATACAAGCTGCAAAGGTTTGCAGTAATAAAAAAAGGAATATGACATATGTCGTACAATATAAATGGTCATGAGATCACAGTAAATTTCCCGGTAGACTCTATCTCTGTAAATAAGTCTTCTATCGCTTTCACCGATAGCCAAGGGAAAAACAGACAAACTTTTTCTAAACGCACAGAAGCGTTATCGTTTATGAAATGGCTTCTATCTGGCAACAAATAAGCCATATGATTAATGGATGATTAGCAGAGTTCACTAATAGAAAAATAATCTGTTTGCAGTACAAAATGTAATAACATCAGTAAAAATAATGCCAATCGATACACTACCTCTCACTGGTATCGAATGACCCAATCTTCCACCGGAAGCCGGGAACAGATAGGACTGACATCATTAAGTCAGCTATCAGGCAGTAAAGTAACACCTACCTTTGGTTCAGGCTGTATCAATTTCACAGATACCCGCCTGACCAAACGGTAAAAACCTCAATGATTTATTCTATCTCCTCAACCTTCTGACTTAACCTTCTGGCTTCGATATAAGCTCACCCGACAGATGTTAAATTAATCGCCATACTTGCGTTGATACCGAGGCAACATACTGACATTGCCCAGTAGCCCCCCCTGATGAAGATACATGACAGGTGTTTTATCAGCAGTTGTGTTCAGATAGTGCTCTAATGCCAACCAGCCTAAAGGATCATAGAGAAGCTCAAATTCGATGCCTGTATTACAGACCCGTTGCCACATCTCATAAAACTCCCGATACAACTTACCAAAATGGTATTTTTTAGGCATGACAACAATCTCAGGGTGATATATAACATCATCGCTCAGCTCTTCAAATTGAAGCTTCAGATAGTCATCTCCTCCGACTGCCGCGCAAGTTAACACCCGAATAGTGACCCCCTGCTCCACAAAATACTTATTGAGAAATAACGCGGTTGTACCTGTACCGGAGGGAAGAAACACAATGAGAGATAAGAGACCCTGCTCCTTAAACCACTCACAGATCTCCCCGGCAAGTTTAGACACACCAAATTCGGCATAACCGCATCTTCCTCCCTCGGGAACAAACACCGCCATTTTTTCTTCCGGCAATACTCTCTCTTCGATATAGGTAAGGGTATCTCGCCCCTCTCTATCATCTAACTCGCTCAGGTCTATGATGTTTGCGCCATTTTGACAAGCCCTGGCATAGTTGCCCTCTTGCTGTGTTTTTATATGAGAAGCGATATGGTCGACATAAAAATCCAGCTGCCACCCTCTCAACTTAGCGAGCGCGGACATCGAATAGAGAGAGTTAGCCTGAGCAGAGCCATACCCGATAACCTTTTGGACACCCGGGAACTCATGCTCGAGAAAATAGGCGAATTTGCGGGCCTTGTTACCGGAAAACTCAGGGTGCAGTAGATCGTCCCGCTTAACAAAAACTTCTCTGCCAAACATCTCGATAGAATCTACGGGGGTATGGGATAATTTCATCATTCTGGAAACCTAAACTATTGAACTGGCAAGTTTATCACTGTAACTCTATCGAGCAAAACCACTAAAAGCTGGTATTTTTCACTATCCTACAAGTTTAAAAAAATTAAAACTGTATAAATTTCATAGCGATAGCTAATTGGCACGTTTTTAGCTTGTTAACTGTATAGCGCATTCTTTCTTTTGCCCTTATGAGGAGTTTTTAATGGCAGTATTACGTTTAATCTTTAACATTGCATGGTTTGTTCTTGGTGGGTTTGTTATGGGGTTAGCCTGGTGGATCGCTGGCTTACTCTGTTATATCAGTATTATCGGCATTCCATTTGGGCGAGCCTGTTTTGTCATAGGTGAAATGACCTTCTGGCCATTCGGACAAGATCATATGAGTAGAAGAAGCCTGACAGGCAGTGAGGATATAGGTACAGGCGCATTTGGTACCCTGGGCAATATAGTCTGGTTTTTACTGTTTGGGATCTGGCTTGCAATAGGTCACATAACCCACGCGCTGGCATGCTTCGTTACTATTATCGGGATCCCATTTGGTATTCAGCACCTGAAATTAGCGATTTTAAGCTTAACCCCTATTGGGCAGACGGTCGTCACTAAAGCATAACCACCAGTTAAATGCGCCGAATTAACGATAATTCGGCGTTTTACTATGTGGAGATACCTATTTAATACCAGCTTGCACATCTGACATATATTCATCCAAAATCGATGCCGCATCAATTTTCGATAAACCAACATTAAACATATCTCGCCAGTAATGGCCTTCAGGTGTATTTTTAAACGCGATAAGCATCTGTTTATCTTCGAGGGTCTTCTTGTTTATCTGTAACTTTCCCGCAAGCGACTTCAACTGTTTTTGAGATAACAGGTAACTAAATACGTGCAGATCGATGACCGCAGCATCGATGCGAGCCGTTGCCACCTTCTTAACATTATGTTCGTCAGAATTGACAAGTTCTACCCTTTGGGTGCCCTGCTTAATCATGCCATCGAGCTCAGCAGTGTTTGTATACTCTCTCACGACACCTAACCGATACTGATTAAGATCTGTGAAACTGGACCAGCTGATAGGATGCAAGCGCTGCTCGACTAAACCTAGAGGACTAGTCCCTAAAGAGTCTGAAAATATAAATTCATCTGTTGGATAACTGTAAGCGGGCAGGTATCCGACATACTTAGAATCGGGTCGATTAACTAGCCTTATCGCTCTACTCCAGGGAAAAAAGCCAACAACGAGTTCATGTCCTACAGCCCGGATTGCCGCACGGGTAATAGCAATAGTCGCTCCCTGCTCTTTTAAAGTACTGCCTGAGTAGGGAGGCCAGTGAAGAGAGGTAAGGTGAAGGGTATCAGCCTTGGCTCCGGGCACACATGAACTTCCTGCGAACAGCAGAAGCTGAAACAGAATTCCAAAAATAACTATGTTTTTGCGCACACCGACTAACACCTTGGTACCACTGATGCCTAACGCCCCTTAGAAAGAGTACTCCTACTCATTATAGCCACAATATCAGGCGGACAAGTTATGCTTTGTTACAATTGTTGACTGGTCGATTCAGGTCTAATAATGAGAGAGTATCAGCCAGGAACATAGCTCTGGAGTCCCGATGTTACGTAAAGCACTGATCACAATCGTCGGAGGTGTACTCACCTTAACGGGCGCATCCCTGTTAATTTTACCCGGGCCAGCCTGGCTACTGTTGCCCGTTGGTTTAGCCATCTTAAGTCTGGAATACCCCTGGGCTAAGGTGTGGCTGCGTAAGAGTCAACGCCAACTCAACGCCTCGGCCACCTGGCTGGATAGAAAAATCCTATTAAGAAAAATGAAGTCTTAATCTGTAGCCCCTTCATTCTCAGCATGAGTCACACAAATGCCAATCTTTAGAGGTTGAACGCCCAACCTGCCTTAGAATGGCAAACCGAACCGAGACGCGCTTCACGAAAACTCAATCCAAATCAACGATAGTCCCTATCGAAACAAAGCGTTATCTAAACTCCTCTCAGATTAATAAGATATCCACATTAAATAACCACATAAAAAACAAGTCTTAATGTGAGGTCTCAAATGAAACTAGTCTCTCCCCTTTCTCTTGCTATTCTGGCAGCCATGAGTGCAGCCCCTGCCGTAGCAAAAGAGCCGATCGAAATTATCCAACCAGCAAAGATCACGGCACCAGAAAAAGTTGAATTGGGTAAGATGTTGTTCTTCGAACCAAGACTCTCAAAATCAGGTTTTATCTCCTGCAACTCATGCCATAACCTGTCCCTTGGTGGTGTGGATGCGCTTCCAACCTCAATTGGACACAACTGGCAAGAGGGACCGATTAACTCTCCTACGGTCCTGAATGCTGAATACGGTCTGGCACAATTTTGGGACGGACGTGCAAAAGATCTCAAAGAACAGGCTGGCGGGCCGATCGCGAATCCTGGAGAGATGGGCTACACCCATGAACTTGCCGTCTCAACGGTAAATTCCATGCCAGCCTATCGAGCAAAGTTTGCTGCCATTTATGGTAAGAATTCGGTCAACATTGACAATATTACCGATGCCATAGCCGAGTTTGAAAAAACATTGGTTACACCGAACAGTCCTTTCGATCTCTACCTTCAGGGAGAGCAGACTGCGATAACAGCTGAAGCGAAAGCAGGTTACCAGTTATTTAAAAACAAGGGCTGTACCAGCTGTCACAATGGACCCGCGGTTGGTGGCACCATGTATATGAAGATGGGACTCGTGAAGCCATTCCACACTGAAAATCCGGCAGAGGGGCGTATCGCAGTAACAGGAAAAGAGGCAGATAAATATGTCTTTAAAGTGCCTACCCTGCGTAATATCGAATTAACTTACCCATATTTTCACGACGGTGCGACCTGGACCTTAGAGGAAGCGGTTAACACCATGGCCGATATTCAGCTTGGACAGCAATTATCTGAGAAAGAGACTGTTGAGATGGTAGCATTTCTTAAGTCGCTTACCGGAGAGCAGCCACAGATAGTGCTACCGATACTGCCACCATCGAATGCGAATACGCCTAAGCCCGTCCCATTTGGTAACTAATATTTGATAAATACCCCATAGCATCATAAGAAGCCTATCGGCTTATAGCTATTGTGAACAAAATAAAACGCCAGCAATATGCTGGCGTTTTATCTGTATAAATTGAATTATTAACCCACCAGCTTGAATGGGAAGCTATTAAAGCGCTCAATAATCGCGAGTAGTACTCCCCGACGGCGCATATTATCCAACACTCCCGGGCTAAAACGCTCTAATCTAGTCATGGCAGTTAGCAATAACTTACACTCATGTAGCGTCGCATCAGCAATATACTCAGGCCTGTCAACTAAATGGCTATTATGATACCAATCGTCCCACTGGAACTCACTCAATAGCATTGAGCTTTTGGCAAGATCGTCTGTGAACTCCTGAATTCGACAAACTGAAATGGGCCTCTCTCCGCATGCTAAATCATTAACGTATTTAGCATAAAGACTCGAAGTATGTTTCAAGAATATATGGGTCATCTAACACCTCCAACAATCTCGGAATGCTCAGTGTTATGTAATAACTATCGGCATTTTCACAACACTCTGTAGTGTTTAAACAGATGCTGCATATGCCGTACCACTCATCCGAGTTTTTAAACTTATATCTATTATATCGACTCTAAACTGTACTCAGACTTAACGGTATGACATAGGGATAAAGGTGATGAGTGAATAAAATCACAAGTATACAATTACTTAAATAGATTCCTCGACTAGAACGAAGACTGACTTGATGGAAAACAAACAAATTTAAACACGCTGACCACTATCCAACTGATTAATGCCAGCTGGCCCCCATTCTCACTTTGCCATGAAAATTGCGATAAACCGCGATTCGCGAAAAATCGATAACGCATCGCTTAGCCTTATATCGCTCGCTTAGTGATGATGCATAGTGGCGATGAATTAGTGGTGAGCAATCTGTGGTTACAGATTGGCGTTTCCGAACTCCTCGAGAATAAGTTGGGTAAATAACCTCCCGGCTTTACCCAGTGGACGCTCCATCGTCGACACTAACTGCGGCGTAAAGCTGTATCGGCTACCGCCTTGAAAATCTACCTCAACCAGTTCTCCACGATTCAACTCTTCATGAATAAGAAAATCAGGCATCCAACCAAATCCCAGTCCCATCTCCAGCGCATTTTTTTTCATGATAAAGCCTGAAAGGTAGAAGACTTTATCACCACCAAACTGGAGGTCATCTCGATAATTGATCTCGGGAGATGAGTCTTCAATCGTCAACTCGACATATCGTTGCAGATCGAACAGTGACACGCTTTTTTCGCCCGCGAGGGGATGGTCTTCGCTGACCACTAATATACTCTTAATGTCAGGAAGAGGTTGAGGACGATAATTAGGCCCGGTCCGATAGTCTTTCACTAGCATAAGGTCGGCATTGTCTCGTTCAAACCTGGCTTGAACACCGCCTAAAAATTCCATGTTTAGTTGGATCTTGGTTGGGATCTGATGCGCTGCCATACGTTTCAGGGCTTTCATTATCGGCTCCATAGGGAGAGCACCATCAACGACTAGCTCAAGTTTAGGTTCCCACCCCTCACTGAACCTGCTTGCTAAATGTTCAATATTTGCAAGGTTTTGCAGTAACTTTTGCCCCTCGGCAAGGATGACCTTCCCCTCTGGTGTTAATTCTGCCCGGTACTGATCACGACAAAATAGGTTTACACCTAAGTGCTGCTCGAGTTTTTTCACCTGATAACTCACCGCAGATTGAGCCTTGTGCAAACGCTCTGCAGCCTTAGAGAAACTGCCCTCTTCGACCAACACCTCCAGCAATTTAAATGCATCCACATCGACCCGCATACTCACCTCACTCGTGTAAACCTTGCAATACAATCTAAAATTCTGATTGAGTTAAAGGAATTATTATTCTTTTTTTTGCTGGATTGAGCAACTAAATTGATAGATGTGTCACAAATTAATTAAAACTGCCAAGTCCATCCAAGCAGTTAACCTCCGGGCAGTTAACCAGAGTAGTTAATTTGTAAAACTGAAATATTAAGCATCTGTTGAGGTGCATGAAACCACTACTGGCTCCATGGGTGATAACCGCCTAAGTCGAGCATCAATGAATATACCAATTGGTATTAGACTTAGCACCACCCGCAAGTCATCAAAGAATGACGGCGAGTAGAAATAAATTTAACGAGGACAAGACAATGGCGAGCGAACAAAATCCACTGGGTTTATTGGGCATAGAATTTACAGAATTTGCCACCCCAGATCTTGATTTCATGCATCAAGTTTTTATTGATTTCGGTTTTTCTAAACTAAAGAAAAGTAAAACTAAAGATATTAGTTATTATAAGCAGAACGACATTAACTTTTTGCTGAACAGTGAAGTTCGCGGCTTTTCTGCCGAGTTTGCCAAGAGTCACGGCCCTGCGATCTGTTCTATGGGCTGGCGTGTTGAAGATGCTCAATTTGCTTTCGAAGGTGCAGTCGCACGCGGCGCTAAACCCGCAGCTGACGAAATTAAAGATCACCCCTACCCGGCTATTTACGGTATCGGCGACAGCCTGATCTATTTTATCGACGTGTTCGGCGATGAAGATAATATCTACCAGAAGGATTTTGTCGACCTTGAAGAGCCTGTGATCACGCAAGAGAAAGGCTTTATCGAAGTCGATCATCTGACCAACAATGTTTACAAGGGGACAATGGAGCATTGGGCCAACTTCTACAAAGATATCTTTGGTTTCACAGAAGTGCGCTACTTTGATATTAAAGGAGCCCAAACAGCCTTAGTCTCTTATGCACTTCGCTCTCCCGATGGCAGTTTCTGTATTCCAATTAATGAAGGGAAAGGCAGTGACAAGAATCAGATCGATGAATATCTCAGAGAGTATGATGGACCAGGCGTTCAGCACCTGGCATTCAGAAGTCGGGATATTGTCGCATCACTCGATGCGATGGAAGGTTCATCGATTAAAACCTTAGATATTATCCCTGAGTATTACGACACCATCTTCGAAAAACTGCCACAGGTGACAGAAGACAGAGAGAAAATTAAACATCATCAGATCTTAGTCGATGGCGACGAAGAGGGTTACCTGTTACAGATCTTCACTAAAAATCTGTTCGGTCCTATCTTTATCGAGATCATTCAACGTAAGAATAATCTGGGGTTCGGCGAGGGTAACTTTACCGCCCTGTTCCAATCTATCGAGCGAGATCAACAGCGCCGCGGTGTACTTTAATCGTTTAAACTTGGTTAACAAAAAGTAAAACCAGCCAACTTGGCTGGTTTTTTGTTTTCACACCACAAATATTTATCTACACTGAGCCACCGAAACAATAGACAGTTATCATACCCATGCCAGATTACGCTCTACTCGCCGCTTTTATCCCTACCTTCTTCTTCGTTTCCATCACACCGGGAATGTGTATGACCCTCGCCATGACTCTGGGCATGAGTATCGGCATCAAACGAACCTTTTGGATGATGATAGGAGAGCTTGTTGGGGTCGCGCTAGTGGCCGTTCTGGCTGTCATGGGCGTGGCCAGTATCATGCTCAACTATCCGCAACTCTTTGAGGTGTTAAAGTGGGTGGGTGGACTCTATCTGGGCTATATCGGCATACAGATGTGGCGTGCTAAAGGCAAGATGGCCAAGCTCGATAATCAGTCTGGCAACATCAGCAACGGCGCACTCATTTCTCAAGGCTTCATCACCGCCATCGCCAACCCCAAAGGGTGGGCGTTCATGATCTCTCTCCTGCCCCCCTTCATTAATGTCGATAAGGCACTGGCTCCACAATTCATCGCCCTGTTGAGTGTGATCATGTTTACCGAGTTTGTCAGCATGACGGCCTACGCCACCGGCGGAAAGAGCCTTAAAGTGTTCCTCACTAAAGGCGACAATATCAAATGGATGAACCGTATAGCTGGTTCACTCATGGTCGGTGTGGGCTTGTGGTTAGCGCTAGGTTAATTTTTACTTTGTAAGGCTCAAGACACAGCAAAGAAAGCCATGGATTAGGCACTTTGCAAAGAATAAGCTCGCAATGATGGCTATATAATGCAACCCGGCATTTGACTATTAAACCCCGTGTCTACTTTCTCGGGGTCATATCACTCTTATCACTTATCACTTATCACTTATCACTTATCACTTATCACTTATCACTTATCTTAACCAATCAGACCTTCTCGTCAGCAAGCTCAACTCGTAACACTTAATTTATCAAACCGTTCTTCCTCTTTGGTCGACTTGATTTTTTCATTTTTTCACGTCACATTGCACTGATAACTAATCAAAAATCAAAAAAACTAAAAGGGATCACTCATGCGCCCGTTAAAGACCCTATTCGTCGCCATGTCTATAGCCGTACCTCTGTTCAGTGTATCTGCAATACTGCATGTGCCATCGATACAAGCGGCTGAACCTTCAATCTATAGCCATATGGCCACGGCTCAACCTATATGGGCCGAACATGGCATGGTCTCCAGCCAGGAAGCCCTGGCGACGCGCGCTGGAGTAGAGATATTAAAACAGGGAGGCAACGCCGTAGATGCGGCCGTTGCCGTTGGATTTAGCCTTGCGGTAACCTTGCCCAGAGCCGGAAATCTTGGTGGCGGGGGCTTTATGATGGTACATCTTGCCGAGGCCAACAAAACTATCGCCATCGACTATCGGGAAATGGCGCCCGCTAAGGCTCACAAAGACATTTTTCTCGATGATAACGGCGACCCCGATCCGCGTTTAAGCCGGGAACATGGTTTGGCCGTAGGTGTACCGGGAACCGTTATGGGAATGGAGCTGGCTTTACAAAAATATGGCACCATGACAATGAAGCAGGTGACGGCCGCGGCAATTAAAATGGCCAAAGAGGGCATAGAAGTAACCCCCGACCTATCGACCTCGCTTATAGGTCTGAAGAAGCGCATCGCACAATGGCCTAGCTCTGCAAAGATCTTTTATAAAGCCGGCGGAAGTAACTATAGAGTCAAGGAGACGCTCAAGCAGCCTGAGTTGGCTCACTCTCTCAGCCTTATCGCCGCACATGGCAGTAACGGGTTTTATCAAGGCGAAACTGCACAGAAGATTGTTTCTGCAATACAAGAGGTCGGCGGGATTATGACTCTCGAGGACCTGAAAAACTATCGGGTTGTAGAGCGTAAGCCGGTGCAAGGCGATTACCGGGGATATCAGGTGGTCTCTATGCCTCCCCCTTCATCGGGTGGTATACACATCATAGAAATGCTCAATATGTTAGAGCCGTTTCCTATCGATAAACTGGGCCACAACACCGCGGCCACACTTCATCTGATGACAGAATCGATGAAACGCGCCTATGCCGATCGCAGTGAATACCTTGGCGACCCAGATTTTTACAACGTACCGGTTGAGGCGCTCATCAACAAAGATTACGCTAAGAAACTGGCCAGCCAAATCAAAACAAATAAGGCAACCCCCAGTAGTGATATAAAACCTGGTAACCTAGCTCCCTATGAGAGTGACCAAACCACCCATTACTCCGTTGTCGACCAATGGGGCAATGCGGTTTCCAACACCTATACCCTGAATTTCAGTTACGGTTCCGGCCTTGTCGCAAAAGGGACGGGCATACTGCTCAATAATGAGATGGATGACTTCTCGGCTAAACCAGGTACCCCAAATGGTTACGGACTGGTGGGGGGGGAAGCCAACGCGGTCGAAGGAAATAAACGCCCACTGAGCTCCATGAGTCCGACCATAGTGATGAAGGATGGTAAGCCGTTTATCGTCACAGGCAGCCCCGGAGGCTCACGGATAATCACTACCACGATGCAAGTCATCATGAATGTTATCGATCATGATCTGAATATCGCCGAGGCCACCGCTGCTCCGCGGGTTCACCACCAATGGCTACCCGATCTCCTCAGAGTCGAACAGAGTCTCAATAGAGACACCATAGAACTCCTGGAAGCAAAAGGGCACAAGATAAAAGTCAACAATGCCATAGGTTCTACCCAATCTATTATGGTCACAGAGCAGGGTATTTTCGGGGCATCGGACCCCAGACGTGCCGGCAGCGAAACCGCTGGTTACTAACTTAAGGTATTAACACGTAAAAAAATGGGGGAAGCGTAATGCTTCCCCCATAAAAATTCTTCTTAACAGCGGTTCAGTCTCTACCCTTAATAGTTTCTCTGCACGCTTTGGCGCCAAAACTGTTTAGATAAATTATGAGTCTTAGCCGACAACCTCGACACTTGTTGGCCACGCTCTGTCGCATCTTGTGTCTGTTCCAGACTTTCCAGGGCCAACTCATTTATCACCTGAATAGAGTGGCTGATATCGTTCGCAACAGTTGTTTGTTGTGACATGGCAGAAGCATTTTCATCACTCATCACATTCATCTTACCTATCGATGAGCGTAACCCCTCAAAAGACTCATCGACCTGCTGTGCCAGTCCTACGGACTGCTCCGCCTTACGTTGGCCGGACTCCATGGTTTGAGTGGCTTTTAGCGTACTCTCGCGGAATTTACTCACTATTGTTTCGATATGAGAAGTCGACTCGCTCGTGCGACTCGAAAGTTGACGTACTTCATCTGCCACAACAGCAAACCCACGACCCGACTCCCCTGCTCGAGCGGCCTCGATAGCGGCGTTCAAGGCAAGTAAATTGGTTTGTTCGGCAATGCCACGAATGACCTCGAGTACGTTATTGATATCCTGGCTATCTTGCTCGATAGAAGCCACAACGGTGGAGAAATTGCCGACTTCATCGTTTAATTGATTGATCGCTTCAATCACCATCTCCATCCGCTCATGCCCCTCCTCGGCCGAACGATAACTGGTCGTCATCTCTTCGGCTGCACTGTGGATATTACTGCTCACTTCGGCAAAGCTGGCGCTCATCTCCTCCATGGCAGTCGCGGCTTGGCTGGTCTGCTGACTCTGACTATCGGCCCGCTCGCGGGTATTGGATATCGTATCGTTTAAACTGCCACTCAGCCCCTCGATTGAGCCCGCTGAATCGGCCATACGCCCAACCACCCCACCGGTTTCGGTAATGAGAAACTGCAGGGCAAAACTTATTTTACCTAACTCATCTTGCCTGCCCGCATACACCCCGGTAGCGAGTGGATCATCAATAATATTCACCGCCTTCTCGAGCAAGGCATTAAAAGGAGCAAGAATAAGCTTCAAGCCGATAGCGCCGAAAATAGCGGCCACAATGAAAGCCACAAGGGGCGAGTAACTGGCAAGTACCGCAGTTAACAGCACAGTAAGCAATAAGCAGACAAACAGCTTACCACTAAAGCCCAGTAAACCTTTCCTTAGTGCCTTAGGCTTCTTCCCAGCTTCTAAGTCGGCATAAATACGCGTTGCGCTATTAATTTGTTCGGCGGTAGCCTTTCTTCTGACTGACTGGTACTCGTGAATTTTTCCATCTTCATAGACTGGGGCGACATAGGCATTGACCCAATAATGATCACCGCTCTTGGCGCGGTTCTTTACCACACCTATCCAGGGTTTCCCCTGCTTTATTCTCTCCCACATCGACTTGAATGCAGCTTCAGGCATATCAGGGTGTCGCACCAGATTGTGAGGCTGGCGGTGTAATTCGTCGAAACTGTAACCACTGACACTGGTAAAACCTTCGTTGGCATATTTAATGTTGCCATCGAGATCGGTCGTGGAGAGTAAAATACAGTTATCGGTTAGGGTCTTTTCCTTTTGCGTCACAGGCTGATTATTGCGCATTGATATAATTCTTATAGCTGATGAAGGAATGAGCAGCATTGTTACAAATGTCGATTAGTAAATAATTGATTGTTGTCAATTTAAATGTAGAAAAACAAACTAATTAACACTCACGTACCAGCATTTAAGGTTCAATTTAAATGCATGATATGCATGTGTATTATTTGGATATATCAAAGAAAGGGTTTACACATAATAAATAGTACTGATCGGCATAAAGGCCAATCTTAGCGATGGGTAAGTGCTAAGACTGGCGCAGACCGGAAAAGGGAAAAATATCTATTATCTCAGGTCAGAAACAAAAGCGGTTACTGCTCGACCGCTAACTCAATAAATGCAGCCGTATACATCTTTAAATTCAACATAAATTGTTTATGGGTCATAAATTCATTTTCTGTATGCCCCGTATATTCGACACCTGGCATAGCAGGGCCAAAACTCAACGCATTAGGAAAAAGCTTGCTGTTGGTAGAGCCGCCGATGGCGACAGGTTTAGGATCTATGACACCGGTAAAGTGTGAGAACACGTTAAGTAAGGTATCCAGATGAGGCGCATCATCCATCACCATAGGTGTTCCCCAATAAGTATCGATACCTTTGAGCTCTGTTTCATGTTTTCCCTGCCAGTCGTTGAGCGCTTTGAGTGTTTGCTTATCGAGCAATTCAGGACTCTTCCCTATAGGTCTACGCAGGTTCATCACAACTTCAGTGCCATCTTTTGTATGCTTGATCACTGTGGGCGCCAACGTCATCGCCCCCATAAAGTTATCTTTATAAGCTATCTCACCAAACTGCTCGGCATAAACTCCCAGCCCGACCATCTCGTGTATAAAACTCATGGTAAGAGCCGCCTGAGATCTCGGCCAGTCATGAATAGAGAGTAACTCGGCAAGGTGAGTCACGGCATTTATACCATCTTCTGGCGCCGATGAATGTGCCGCCTTTCCGTCGGCAAATATAACAAGCGTGTCCCCCTTAGTATCGAACCTATACCGCATGCCTGGTTGTAACTCTCCCTGCGCCTCGAGTGCTGTTTGTAATTCATCACTCACTCCCGAAAGCTCTGCATAGGCTTGTTGTGGAACCTGACTCGAAAAAACGCCACCGGAGAATGACACGAGTCTGGCACGATTATCGGCCGTGGAAGCCATCTCCTGGGGAGGAATAACAAGGTTAATCTTGCTCCATCCCTTTTCGGCCGTGACCACAGGATATTCGGCATCGATGGTGATATTGATATCGGCCGGTGTGAAGTTTTTCAAAAATGCTCTGAGGGGATCCCAATCGGTCTCCTCGGCGAAATACACCATCAACTCTATCCGTCTGTCTAATTTCAGCCCCTTGTCCTGAATCGACTTCATCGCATACATGGCTGTGACTATGGCACCTTTATCATCTTCTGTCCCCCGACCAATTAACTTACCGGGTTTTGATGTCACATCGAGCACAAATGGATTGCTTTGCCAAAGCTGAGGATTGGCAGGTTGCACATCGCCATGGGTGATGACACCTAGCTTCTTTTCACTGTTACCCAGACCAATTAAGATCACATATCCATGATCAGAGTAGTCTAAACCAAGCTTCTGACTCAATTGACTCAGTTCATGCTTAAAACCGATAAATTCAGGGTGAGTATCCGGAGTTAGCCCCTCAGCGCTAACAGTCTTGTAACTGACCAGGCGTGTTAATGAATCTAACATTCCCGCTTCGTAGGTTTTTACGGCATAGTCAGCCGTTGACTCAGCTTCAGAGGTCAAAGCATTTGCATAAAAAGGAAATAGCGAAGTGAGGACGAGAGGCAAGTAGAGAGCTAACTGTTTCATACATTTCCATCTGTTATTGTTTTAAAGTATCTGAGCCAGTTTGCCACAAAAATAGCCATTTGATGTATAAAAACAGCCTTTTCGAAACATTTGTTACAAACAAAACAATAAATTGATAGCCTTAACACCTTCAACCATGATATTTAAAAGACTTTAACGTCAGATTAAGACTTTTCACGTAAAGTAAAAAGTAATCATTATTATTGAACTAATCACCGACGTAGTGATTAAACCTATTAACACAAGCAAAAAATAAACCATCAACCGGGGATATAAATATGAAGGGATTAACCCTCAAACCACTCGTGTCAGCTATCGCACTGACTTTTGCTCTTGGCGCATGTAGCTCATCTACTACTGCAACAAATGAAGCTAACGTGGCGCCGAATGTCGTTGCACAACAGATTATTGAAAATAACGCAACGAATCCTTTCTTTAAGCCATACGATACCTATATGGGTATTCCAGATTTCGATAAGATCAAGACTGAGCATTATCTACCCGCATTTAAAGCCGGTATTGCGCAACATAAAGCTGAAATTCAAGCAATTATTGATAACCCGGATGCACCTACTTTCGCTAACACCATCGAAGCGATGGAGTTTGCCGGAGAGCTGACAACGAAAGTCGCCAGTGTTTTCTATAACCTGACCGGCGCAGATACAAATGATGAGTTGCAGAAGCTCTCTAAAGAGATTTCACCACTACTCTCGGCAGCCGGTGACGACATCCTATTAAACGATCAGTTATTTCAAAAAGTTAAAGCGGTATACGAACAACGTGATGGATTAAATCTCGACGTTGCAGAGTCTAAGCTTTTGGAAGACACCTACAAGTCATTCACTCGTGGTGGAGCCAACCTAAGTAAAGCCGATAAGACCAAGCTTAGAGCATTGAATGAAGAGATTGGCAAGCTCAGTCTTGAATTTGGCGATAACTTGCTTGCAGAAACTAACGCATTTGAATTGGTCATCGACAATAAAGCCGACCTTGCAGGCCTGCCAGACGATGTGATCAGCAATGCCGCGCAAACTGCGACCAAGCGCGGCCATGAAGGGAAGTGGGTGTTCACCACATCACGTCCTTCTATCACACCGTTTTTAACTTATGCCGATAATCGCGACCTACGCGAAAAAATCTATAACGGTTACATCGAGCGCGGTAATAACGACAACGCTAACGACAATAAAAAGCTACTCGCTAAAATGGCTGCACTTCGTGCCGAACGTGCACAATTGATGGGCTACAAAACCCATGCACACTTAGTGCTCGAAGAGCGTACGGCCCAAACACCTGAAAATGTATATGGACTCTTAAACAAGGTTTGGCCTGCAGCTCTGGGACAAGCGAAAGCTGAAGTCGCCGTAATGCAGGAACTTATCGATTCTGAAGGCGGTGACTTCAAGTTGGCAGGTTGGGACTGGGCATACTATTCAGACAAGATCCGAGTAGCTAAGTACAGCTTCAATGAACAGCAGACTCGCCCTTACTTCTCTCTGGAAAATACCCTTAAAGGTGTTTTCTACACGGCTAACCGTCTCTTCGGCATCACAGTTAAAGAGCGTACCGATCTGCCTAAGTACAACGATGAAGTTCGTACATGGGAAGTATTCGACAAAGACGGCTCACTAATGGCCATCTTCATGGGTGACTACTACGTACGTGATTCTAAGCGTGGCGGAGCATGGATGAACTCCTACCGTCAGCAATACAACATGAATGGCGTTGATTCTAAGCCTATCATAGTCAACGTGTTGAACTATCCTCGTCCGGTCGGTGATGAGCCGGCACTATTGACCTTCGATGAAGCCAGCACCCTATTCCATGAATTTGGTCACGCACTTCACGGTATGCTTTCCGATGTTAAGTATCGCTCACAAGCCGGTACCTCTGTACCACGTGACTATGTTGAGTTCCCGTCTCAAGTGATGGAAAACTGGATGACGCAGCCTGAAGTATTGGCACAATTTGCTAAGCACTACAAAACAGGTGAAGTGATCCCACAGGAACTTGTTAAGAAGATCCAGGCAGCCAGCAAGTTCAACCAAGGTTTTGCTACCGTTGAATATATGGCCGCAACAAAACTTGATCTCGATTGGCACACAGTCACAGACTTCACGCCAAAAGATGCTGCGGCATTCGAAGCGGAGTCACTGAACAAGATGGGCTTGATCAGCGAGATTGCGCCGCGTTACCGCAGCACGTATTTTGCACACATCTTCTCTGGCGGATACTCAGCGGGTTACTACAGCTACCTATGGTCTGATATCTTAGGGGCTGATGCTTTCGAAGCGTTCAAAGAGAACGGTATTTTCGATAGAGCCACCGCTGATGCATTTAGAAATAACGTGTTATCACAAGGCGGAAGCGAAGACCCGATGAAGCTTTACAAGCAGTTCCGTGGTAAAGAAGCGGGAATCGATCCTCTGCTTCGTAGCCGTGGCCTACTCGCTAAGTAAGCTTTCTTGTATAGCTATCGATTCAGATATCGATAGAGCAGTTAAAAGCACGGCTATTGCCGTGCTTTTTTATCTCTCAAATTTACTGCAGTGAACCGTTTCCGCCACGTTAAGCCGGCCCCTCTATCTGTGTGAAGGCCTCTTCCCTGCACCACTTCTCGGTGATAGTTGGATTGGTAATTCGGGAAATAACGATAGGCAATACGATAAATATCCCCATAAAACCTACCAGTAACTGAAAACCTACGATATTTATCGTTAGCCCGCCCACCATCAAGAGAGTCAAAAATAACAAGGAGGGTAAGGCTGCTTTTAACCGGGTACGTTCATTTCTGTGATAGCCCAGATCTACGGGGAAAAAAGGTTTTAAATTTTCAAGAGCGTGCGACTTAACCATCTGATTAATGAACCCTAACCTTCCGCATCCACCCTTATGTTCTATCTCTATTACGTCGGAGTTGTGGTCGCTGCACACTAAGGTTATATCATCAAATGCGATACGCTGAAGCCTGCCAGGCTTACTCATGGCAATGAGTTTATCTGGCGGTACCTCATTGCTGTATGCACGCAGGATCTCAGCAGATTGTTTATCATCGAAGCCAAAATATACCAGTTCATCACAGAGCATAAGCACCAGGTACTTATCTTCGATATCCAACCATGAGTTACCGGTGTAAAGCCCTTTTGGCAGGACATTTTTCGATTCCTGGACTAAGAGAAATGACAGTAGAAAATAGAGCATCATAGTGAAAGGGACACTAAAACCTAACGCACTGAGTAATTTCTCGGTTACCGGGTCCTCACCGACTTTAGCAGCCAGATGAATTTTCAAGTCGCTCACTTCCGGGTTATCTATCGAATACCAGACAGAAACATAGCTCCCCTCTTTCAGGGTCAGAAAACGCGAACTGCTGATCGCTTTAGTACTGAGAAACTCCTCTCCCTCAAGCCCGAATTGATAACTCAGATAATAGCCATCCAGTGCACGTTTATCACCGCTGGAATTAATGAACTCCTCCTGCTGGTAAAACAGATCTGTCACACGAGCTTGAACCTCCCTATGTTCATCAACCCATCGAGGAGAGAAAGCGCTGAAATATCCGACCAGGTAAGTCCCGAAGTGGGTCGACACGATAAAAATGAATAAAGAGGCTAAACGGACAAATCCCTTACGTTTAAACCATGGTGAGCTGTACTTTTTCATTTTACTTTCCTTAGTAATGTAAACGAAAACATCTCCTTTCACCGATACAATTTTGTAGTTAATCCCTCCATGGAATTCATAAAGTACAGTTAATATCAACTATAGCATCGGAAAGCAGAAATGCGCCTTGCTGCCAAGGAGAGAATATAAACTCACTGTAAATCGTAGCTAGAACAGCTATGGCGAGTCTCCCGCCAAATTTCCTGGCACCGACTTTCTTCCCCACTCGATTCAAGCTAGAGTATAAAAACAGGCGTGATAAACGCGACCGTTTCCATTAGAACAAGCAGCCAGTATGAGTCAACTCCCCTTCTCTCAATCATGTGAAAACAATAAAGACCCAATATTGAAGGTCATTAAACGTGCTTTTGCACAATCGAGCCACGTATTGGAAATTGGCACCGGCAGCGCACAGCATGCGGCTTATTTTGCCAGATACCTGCCTCATCTTATCTGGCAAACCAGCGATCAGGAGGCCTATCTGGAGGGAATAGAGATGCGTTTAGCCCAATCCAACATTCCTAACTTACGCGACCCCATAGCCCTGGACGTCACAAAGCAGTGGCCATTATCGAAGTCCGAAACTATCGATGCTATCTTTACCGCCAACACCCTGCACATCATGTCAAAAGAGATGGTTGAAGCTTTCTTCTGCGGTATAGGCAAATATTTAGCTCCAAAAGGACAACTGTGTATATACGGTCCATTTAATTATGGAGGCGAGTACAGCAGTGAGAGTAATGCCAGGTTCGATATTTGGTTAAAAGAGCGAGATCACCGCAGTGCAATTCGAAATATCGAATGGATTGATGCACTGGCAAAAAAGCATGAGCTTAAATTCTGTGCAGATCATCCTATGCCGGCAAATAATCGATTATTGCACCTGACAAAAATATAATTATAAATATTTTGAGCGATATTTATGCCGTATAAAATATGTAATAAGTTAAAAACCCATCACCTCACTGTTTACGAATAAGAACAGTGGAAAATTAAAATGCAATTTCTCTCAAATGTTCAGATAATTACAATTAGTATAAAATATTTCTAATATCATCACTTCAACACAAGGCTCACTCCTCCTCGCCCGTTAAAAATGGTTACCGAACACTCAGTTGTGTATTTTTACAACGCAAATGTATCTTTTTGTAGCACATTATGTGTGAAACCGATCACTATCATTAATACTCAAGCCGATATAATCCAGTTCGGTTAATTAAAAGTTATTAAAAAGTAGCTAATTAATCATTTGGTAATTAACCGAAACGCTGAGGCGTATTATTTAACTCTCGGAACAGATGAGTTCAACTCTGATTTAAACTTTTTTTAAATAAGTAAAGTGAGAATAGATTGAATAACTGCATTCTTCCGAGAATTAAAAACATATTGAGATTGTTTTTCAATCGCAATATTTAAACTAGTTACAATTCGCCTTAGTCAATATATGTGCAATTAATGCACAATTAAAAATAATACGGGGTTGATAATGAAAAAAACTAATCGCAGTGTACTGTGCTTAGCCGTACTCGCTGCTTTAGCTGGGTGCTCGGATGATGAAACAATAATTAATACGGACAGTGGTTATGCACCTGTGGTAACACAAGGTAAAACACTGACAAACACGCCAGATATCGTAGTTAAGAGTCAAAACGAAGTCGACGAAGTCACCATTACTATCGGTGCAACATCAGATCTCCACGGCCGCATTTTTGGTTATGATTATGCTCTTGACGCAGTCGACTCTGATGCGGGTCTGACACGCATCTCAACTTTGCTTGAAACTGAAAAAGCAAATAATCCAAATATGATCTTGATCGATATCGGTGATACCGTTCAGGGCAACTCGGCTCAACTCTTCAACGATGATCCAACGCATCCTGTCGTTTCTACCTTAAACTCACTGGACTTTGACCTCTGGGTTCCTGGTAACCACGAATTTAACTTCGAACGCAGCTTTATCGACCGTAACCTGAACCATTTCAACGGTGCCGTTGTATCGAATAACATCAAGTGGGAAGAGAACAGCGCGAACTACATTCGTGCCTTCCAGATCTTTGAAGTCGATGGCGCTAAAGTTGCCATCGTCGGTGTGACACCATCTAACGTACCTAACTGGGAAGCGTCTGCACCCGGACACTTTGCCGGTCTTAAATTTGACGAAGAGCTGGCCTCTACACGTGCGGCGGTTGATGAGTTAATTGAAAAATTCAATCCAGATGTCATCGTCGGTGCCTTCCATATCGGACGTAGCTCTGAAGGTGGTGCAGGTGTTTACAAGATTGCCGCAGAGATGGCCGATAAGTTTGACGTCATTCTAGCCGGTCACGAACACGCAACCTATATCGAAAGCGTACAGAAGGTAGCTGAAGGCGAAGATATCGTTTCGACCGATATCTCTGTCGAAGCGGGTGATACCGCCGAAGATAAGACACTTTCAGGTACCTATGATGAATCTAACCGCGCTCAGAGCGTTAAGATCATCGAACCGGGTAAATGGGGTTGGGCGCTGGCTAAGGCTGATATCAAGCTTAAGAAGAACACCGATGGCAAGTGGGAGATGGTCGATACGACATTAAGCAATGTCACATCTAAAAATATCGAAGAAAGTCAGACTACAAGTTCGCAGTTCCAGTATGTTCATGACATCTCTAAAGCCGATGCTCAACTTGTTCTGGGTCTAGTCGGTGGTGACTTTACTCCGGGTACCGGCGCCGATGAAGCCGTACATGAAGATTACGACCACGAAACCGGTCGTCTATATTCAACGATTCATACCGCTAAAGTCATGGATACCCCGTTGATGGACTTCATCAACCAGATCCAGCTAGAGAAATCTGAAGCCGTAGTCTCTGCTGCGTCACTATTCTCTGATAGCTCTAACCTGATTGATGGCCAAGAGTACGCTAAGAAAGATTCAACGAATCTCTACAAGTATGACAATACCCTTATCGGTATTAACATGACAGGTGCAAACCTGAAGCGTTACATGGAGTGGTCTTACACTTACTTTAATACCTATAAAGACGGTGATATTACCGTATCCTTTAAGAAAGGTGCTAAAGCTTACATGTATGATCAGTTCGACGGTAAGATTGACTTCGTTGTCGACCTGACCGGCGATTCATTTGCCATGGATGAAAACTATACGGTAACAAATGAAGGTAGCCGTATCGAGATCATCGAGATCGATGGTAAGCCATTCGATGCTACAGCAAGCTACAAGGTCGGCTTAAACAGCTATCGTTGGGGATCAAACATCAAGAAGTTTGGCTGGGCAACCGGTGATGATGTTTATTATGATTCAGTCAACGAGCCAGTTTACGCTATCCGTGACATGCTGACAGAATATGTTGCTGCTAACCAAGGCGTTAATGCCAGTGATTTCACTAATCCTAACTGGGAAATTAAACAGTACCAGGATAATGGTGCAATCACCTTACTACGCACAGACAATGGCGCAGGTCAGGCACTGTGGAATAGACTGGTAAGCAAAGAGATCTGTGTCAAGATTGACCCGGATAACCCTAAGTATCCAGGGATTTTGGACGCGGTGAATGTTAATGACGCGACCTCATACTTTGTCAATCCGACTAAAGATTATGCAGGTTGTGTAACTGAGTAAATCGCACCCAATAAAGGCCTGGTAACAGGCCTTTTTTTTGCCTTGGTTAGTCTGGCATTATCGGTGTCTACTGGTGTGTCAGACTGCCTAAATATGATTATTTTTATAACTTTCGTTACAAACTGCCTATGTTAAAAGACTATCGATTTACCTTATTTATCGCATTGATCTCGACGTTGATTTTCTATTTCTCTCCCAGTTTGAGCGATAGTCTGAAACCTAAGACGCCGCTGCAACAAGAGTTTGTAGAGGCGCGTGTCGTCGATGTTATCTCAAATAATCTGGCTCCCGATGCCAGAGTCCCATCCATATTAACCGGTAAGCAGATTTTCACTGCTGAGATCTTAGAGGGAGATGAAGCGGGTAAAATAGTCGAAGTACAAAACCCTTTGAGCCGACAACATAATGTACTGGTCGGTAAAGGGGATATCTTCATCATGATGATCAGAGATACACCCAACGGCACTGTGTATTGGGCCTATAACCACAAACGCTCGACCGCCATCTATTGGATGTGTTTTGCCTTCCTCTTGCTGCTGCTCTCATTCGGTAAGAAGGAGGGGTTGAATTCGGTTATCTCACTCTACTTCACCGCGGCGCTCATCATTGGCGTCTTGATCCCGGCTATCTTTGCCGGCTGGAACCCCGTAATCGTCACCATTTTCCTTATGGGGTTAAAAATTGTCGTCAACTTTATCCTGGTCTCCGGTTATAACCAGAAGAGCTTCTGCGCCATGGGGGGCACTCTGCTCGGCGTCATTGCGGCCGGTATTATGGCGCAGGTATTTGGCGAGTTTGCCAACCTTTCCGGTATCTACTTAGATAAAGGCGAAGACGTTATCTATCTGGCCACACAACCGATTCAGATCCGCTGGCTGATGTTTGTCGCCATCATGGTCTCTGCGCTTGGCGCCGTGATGGATGTCGCCATCTCAATTGCATCGGCCTATAACGAGCTGAAAATTACCGATCCTAAGCTCAGCCCTAAGCAGCTGATGAGGGCGAGTATGAACATAGGTCGAGATATCATGGGCACCATGACCAACACCTTGATACTGGCGTTTGCCGGCAGTTCGTTAACCACGATTATGATGGTGTGGGGGCTGGATATGCCGCTGACTCAGTTTATCAACACCCCCGTCATCGCCTTGAGCATCATCCATGCGTTGGCCGGCAGTGTAGGCATCGTACTCACCATCCCTCTTACGGCCTGGCTGGCAAGATACATGCTCAATGATCCAGAAGGCATTGTCGAAACGGCCCAGTCTGTTACAGAGCAGTCTGCTACGGACCAGCCGGTTATAGCTCCATCAGTGACTGTAAAAGTTCAAGCATTAGAGTCTTAATGGATCACTTAATTGGCAACGATAGCATTTAGCCAAAACAGATAACTCGCACAAAAAAGGCCTGACAGGTATTAAATACTGCAGGCCTTTTCTATGATTTACGGTTAATCGAGGGAGCTCACAATTTAAACCGCTCAATCTGAGCGACAAGCTTTCTCGCATCTTCTGCCAGAATTAATCCAATCTCTGAAGCCCCCTCCGCCAAAGTCTACAAACTTAAAAATCGGCCTCACCGAGTTCGGTCAGCAGTTCACTACTGGACTCAATCTGCTTGCGCAGACTACGAGTCTGTACCGCCCAATAGCCCATATAGAACTGGGCTGTTTTCAGTTTGCCCTCGTAAAATTCTCTATCATTGGTATCTGTTTCAAGCGCCGCCAGTGCTGTCGACGCCGTGCGGGTCCACATCCAGGCTAATGCCGTGATCCCCAAGATTTGCATATATGGCATAGACGCAGCGCCGATAACATCGGGATTCTTCGGAGCATTCATGGCGATATATTGCGTGGCTTTTTCAAGATCCTTTGACACATCCATCAAACCGGCAAGATAGGGCTTCATTGAATCATTGCCCATGTTCTCTTCGATCAACTGCTTCACCAGCGCCGACCAGTTCATCAGGGTTGCCGCCTTGTCAGACAATATCTTTCGACCGACGAGATCCAGCGCCTGCACACCATTGGTGCCTTCATAGAGCATAGAGATACGAATATCACGTACAAATTGCTCCATGCCCCACTCATGAATATACCCATGACCGCCGAATACCTGTTGGGCATCGACACAGGCATTGAAGCCCCTGTCGGTTACAAACCCTTTGACGATCGGGGTGAATAGCGCGGCCAACTTATTTGCCATTTTGGCTTTTTCCGGGTCGCTGTGACGCTCGGCCTCATCGAGCCATAACGCCTGTTGACCTATCATCGCCCTCGCCCCTTCATTGAAGGCTTTCTGCGACATCAACATGCGCCTTACATCACCATGAACTAAGATGGGATCCGCCGCCATATCCGGTGCCTTAACACCGCTGAGTCCACGTCCCTGAATTCTGTCTTTGGCATAGGCGAGTGCGTTTTGGTACGCGATTTCTGACACGCCTAGTCCCTGAACACCGACACCGAGTCTCGCCTGATTCATCATGGTGAACATGGCCCTAAGCCCCTGATGAGGCTCACCCACCAACTCACCGATGGCGCCATCGAAGTTCATCACACAGGTTGAGTTTCCGTGGATCCCCATCTTATGCTCGAGTCCGGTGGCAGACAGAGTATTAGCATCACCAAGTGAGCCATCTTCATTGATTAAATACTTAGGCACGACGAACAGAGAGATCCCCTTCACACCCGCAGGCGCATCGGGTAATCGAGCCAGCACCAGATGGGCAATGTTTTCGGCCAGATCGTGATCGCCGGACGAGATAAATATCTTCTCACCCGAGATAGCATACTGACCCTCTCCCGCCTCGACCGCCTTAGTACGCAACAGGGCAAGATCGGTACCTGCATGAGACTCGGTCAGGTTCATGGTACCCGTCCACTCACCTGTCACCAGCTTCTCTAAGTATTTCTGTTTAAGTGCGTCACTGCCATGTGCATGAATGACCGCATAGGCACCATGGGTGAGTCCGGGATACATGGCAAAGGCCATATTGGTCGCGGTTTTCATCTCGGTCGCAAACACACCTATGGCTTCGGGTAACCCCTGACCACCATATTCAGGATCACAGGTCAAAGTGCCCCAGCCATTATCAACATATTGCTGATACGCTTCTTTAAATCCTTTAGGCGCTATGACATTTCCATCGACCAGTTTACAACCTTCAACATCACCACTGCCGTTAAGCGGTAGCATGATTTCGGTTGAGAAGTCGGCTACACCCTGCAAAATGGCATCGGCGAGTTCGGCATCAATTTCATCGAAACCTTGAAGTTCGCTGCGCTCATAGATATTAAGAAGTTCATTCAATACAAACTGGTAGTCACGAAGTGGGGCTTGATATGTCGGCATTCCCTGTTCCTTTTATTTTTATATTAAGACAAAAATATTCTGACCTTTCATACACTGGTTTCAATCATGCGTTTAAATCCATTTCATTACAAGTGGCGTCTACTTATTAAGCAAACTTATTCGATATTCCACAGTTTGTTTTTGATCTCGAACAGCGTAACCGTGAAATGAAGATAACTTCCCCTTATGAAAGGGTTTAAAAGCCTGTAAGCTAACGCTTAATAAGCTCAATATTAGGGAATGAGGAAGAAATAGATGGGTTCTGTAACAACAAAAAAACACGCCAGCGGATTAGAGTATGTGGACGTTGATACGCCACTGTGCAAGGCGAGAATTTTTATGCAAGGCGCTCAGATAGATCTCTTTCAACCTAAAGGGAAAAAACCACTGCTGTGGGTCTCAAGTGCAGACGATTATCAGCCTGGAAGCGGAATAAGAGGCGGGATCCCTATCTGTTGGCCCTGGTTTGGAATGACTGATAACCCTGATTGGCCGCAACATGGTTTTGCACGTACCAGTTTGTGGACCCTCGAGTCCGTGCAGATGCGCTCTGAAGCGGTAGAGCTTAAGTTCGCTCTACAGATAACCGAAGAAAACAGACAATATTGGCCCCACGACACCCGTGTAGAGGTGATGTTTATCCTGGCCGATACACTGACGGTCTCGTTAACCAACACCAACCTGAGTGACCAGCCAGTCCCCTTAACTCAGGCATTGCATACCTACTTCCCTATTAATGATATTCATCAGTTAAGGGCCAGCGGTTTTGAAGGCTCACAGTACATTGAGTTCGGTGAAGGTCCCTATCAACAGACCACAGATGAAGTCGTTTTCGACAGAGAGACTGACCGGGTTTACACCCAGCTTAGCCAAAATCAACAGCTGCATACGCCGGATGGAATTATCGAGGTCGGCCGTGAAAACAGCCAGTCCGCAGTGCTGTGGAATCCATGGATAGATAAGTCACAGCGCCTGTCGCGCTTCAATAGTGATGACTACCTCAGCATGGTCTGTCTAGAAGCGGCTAATGTATTGGAAGACAAACTGACGCTAGCCCCTAATGAGTCCCACACGCTAACTACAAAAGTTGGCTGGAAAGCGTAAACGGCAGGAAAATAACCTGAAATAGAAGCTGAACTCAAGCAAACACAACTAAAACAAGGCCTACTTCACTAACTGAAAAGGCCTTTTTTAATGCTGGCGATTTTAAATCGCTCTCGCAATACCACCCAAGTTTAGCCCACCGAATAGACCTAAATATCAATTATTTGAATTTATACCGTGCTAAACTCAAACATAATTACAATCAATACCGAAACACGCTATCGATGCTGCGGCAATTATCTCGTGCAAAGCGACTCATATTGGCTTTCACTCTCATACTTCTGACTCTCTTCGTCGTCCTGGCGAGTACCTATGAGCGGCTGACCATCACTCTGGCAAACCGGTATCTCATTGAATATGACACTCAGATAACTGAGCTCAGTATCAGGCCTGATTCACTTAACGTTTGGCATTTTCCACGCTTAACCCTCAAGGTTCATGGCTCTTTGGTTGAAATAGCAGATCTGGTAATTAGCTTAGATAAAGCATTTTCGCCTTTTCAGCTCTTTACAAACCAGCTATCGCTAAACCAGATAGATAAAATATCACTGGCTAAAATTGATGTTGCGCTTAACCCGGCCGTACTCACCGAAGAGGGCAAAAACCTCGATGAACAGGGACCAACACTGGCACTGGATCTCAATCAATTACCTGAGATAGATATCGGCAAAACCTCATTGACACTTGTCGGCATCGACCCGGCCAGGCTGAGCCTTGTGATGGATAAGCTACAACTCGATGAGACTGGCAAGCTCAACACAAGTTTGCGCCATCAAGGGAATAAGCTCTTTGCTTTAACGGCTAATTTAACCGAGCAACGTTGGCAGATATCCACCAGTTTGGTGTTCGATGAGCTAACATCCTTCCTCAGCCGATTATCGACTCAAGAGTTAAATGATAATGCACTGCTCCCCCTGCTCAACCTAAAGCAGCGGATAGAAGATGCAAACATCGAACTCACCGGCAGGTTGAATTCGACTATCGATCTTAACCTCAAAACCGCTCAGCTGAAGTCACATCATGCACTCTCAGGGGCCAAAGTCATCCTTGGCAATCTGGAATCGCTGACACTTGAGCCCCGTTCGATCGATACCTATCAGAATGCGGAGTCAGCACAGGAGATCCAAAATCAGAGCGATAGGGTGAATCTAGAGTTTGACCTTATTGGACACCTTGCCGATCTTTCCTTGAGTCTGCGCCCCTTCACCTTGAGTATTGCCCCCAGTCCGGCGCAACAGAAAGTATTGCTCAATCTTATCCAGGATGACGCTGTAAAGGCTCAGATAGCGAAGGTAATTCAAACGTTAACAGCTGAGTCATCCCCTGAGATACAACTCAGTCTGCAACAGCCTCTCACCTATTCACTGCAAGATAAGCGAGTCAACTGGGGCGAGCTTCAGCTCGGCATCAATCAATCGAAGCTTGATGCCTTCATATCACTAAATGAGGTAACTCTGTCTCTGCCCCATAAAAACAGAGAGGCGAACAGACAGCAGTTGAGCCTTAACGGGAAATGGCAGTTCAGGGCTGAGCATCAACAAGCCCTGTCGCTAAATGATTTATTAGTTGAACCACTCTCTATTGAAGATAAGTCTATTGCAGGCGAGTCCTTTGAAGACAAGCCCATTGCAAATAACTCTATTGCAGATATCACGCTGGGCGCCTCTTCTCTGGCACTGGAAGGACGTATAGCCATAACGGCGAATAATGACCCGCTCAGCAATGAAATAACACCGTCTTTCTCCGTTGAGCTTAATATCAATAAAAATGCGCAGATTAGTTCCAGTCTGTTCACGGTGAAGGAGCGACAGGATTCACCACCTGGCCAAGTCGAGTCCGATTTTTCCTTCAGCAACCAAACGGCGAGGCTTAGTCTTCATAACGATATTGCTGTCAGCTACGACCAAGCGGGACGACTCGATATAGCGCTCCCTAAGCTGACGATGAGTCTGGGCCCGCTCTCTTACCGTCACTTGAACCCCTCGTCTAAATCTAAAACGCTCGAGTTTGATGCAGAAGCGCTGACCTTCAGCTCATCCCAGCCTAGCCGTCTCAGGGTAAGCCTCACTAAAACCAGTAATAGAGACGGTGACAAGCCTGATCTTGGCTTCGAGTTTACCGGCGCGCCTTTCACGCTGAGCTCCTCATCCATACGCTACGCCGATATTAACCAGAGTGGCCAAGGCGATATCAGCAAAGGCAGCAGTAGCGATAGCCTAATCACCACCGAACATATTCAATTTACCAGCCAAGGCAATACCCGATTAACGCTCGGCGACAGTCAACCTGACGAGGCTGCTCAGTATAAAAGCCAAAGATCACTCGACATATCGCTCCCGAGTCTGTCACTGGAGCAAACACAAACCGAGCTAAGCCATAAGCCCTTTCCAACAAGCTCAAAGGATCACTATTTTGTCTCCCTGCCTCGTTTAGTGCTTCAATTGGAAAGCCCAAGCTCGGTCTCGATTCAATTTTCGCCACAATTACAATCTGCCGTATCAGAGGCAAACCATGAGTCAGATTTCCAGCAATGGTTAAAAACTTCAATGCTGGAAAATAGGCTGAGTTATGAAGTCGATGGGCTGGAAATTAATCACACTTATATAAAAAATAAGCGTAAAAGAAAGCAGAAGCTACTGCACCTCTATCAAGCCAGTCTGTCACAGACGCTGAAGTGGAATGACTATCGACTCGACTCGCAAGAGCACTGGTCAATCGATGGTCTGGAGATTGAGAGTGAGCACAGCCTGATCCCCGGCATTGAAAACCAACCACTATTGCAGGGAAAACTGCAGCTGGATACCGAGCTGAGCACCCTACTCTTCCCGGTTAAAAACAGTTACTCACTGCCAGGTGATCTTTATATCGACGGCCAAACTCGCTTGCAGGCAAATTATCAATTTCGTCAGTTCGAGCAAGCCAATCAATTCGACCTCGAATTGTCACCAAAGCTCTCCTCACTTAGCGGCAGCATTAACGACCTTCCCTTCGAAGACGTCGACATATCTGCCCGTTGTCACCTCAAGTTGAAACAAGATAGTAAGCAGTTCAATAGCAGCACCTTCACCTGCCCGGAAATGGATCTCGTCGCAGCCGCATTTAATCCCGGCGTGTTATTAACGAATCTCACCGCCTCAGGCGATATCTCCCTCTCCCACGATGATGCGCGGCTCACCGAGCCATCCAATGAGAATCTAATAGACGGACAAAAGCCCCTGCCTGCCGATAAGATTGCGGCAAACTTAAGTGATGCAGAGATCCACCTTAATGCCGCAGGCGACCTTCTTGGAGGCCAGCTTTTGTTGCCGGAATTTAGCCTGAAATTACATGACAAATCCCACGGTTATCTGGTGTTACAAGGCCTGAGCTTAGAGGAGCTAATCGCCATTCAGCCCCAGGTGGGACTCTATGCCGACGGGACCTTCGATGGCGTATTGCCGGTCGATCTTATAAATGGCAAAGTCTCAGTCACAGGGGGACGCTTAGCGGCGCGAGCACCGGGAGGCTTGATTTCGGTGAGCGGCAATCCGGCCGTCGAGCAGATGCGCCAGTCTCAACCCTATCTCGACTTTGCATTTTCGACCATGGAGCATCTCCAATATACGCAACTGTCGAGCACCTTCGATATGGAGCCCTCAGGCGATGCCGTACTTAAGGTCAAAGTAAAAGGCAGAGGAAAAGGCATTGAACGACCTATACACCTGAACTACTCTCAAGAGGAGAATATGCTCCAACTATTAAAGAGCCTGCAAGTGGGTGATAAACTGCAGACTCAGATTGAGCAATCGATGAACTAGTGCACCAACTTTATTTTTAAATCTATTTATGGCATCAAGCTATTGAATTGATATAGTTAGTGCGACAATAGCGGCCAATATTTAATGCTCAAAATAAACGTTCAGTTTAGTGTCATCTTTCGAGCAATATAATAGACTTATATGAAACGTCGGCTGTCATCTGTCTGAGCCGATTAAGATAAAAGGAACTCCCAGTGAAAAGATTGCCTGTTTTACGAACGTCCGTAAGCGCAATGATTGCACTCCTGGCTCTGACCGGCTGTACCCCCACGGTCAAAATTGAGCCACCAGATAAACCCATAGTGATTAACCTCAACGTCAAGATTGAACATGAGATTAAGATAAAGGTTGATAAAGACCTGGACGAATTACTCACCAACGACGAGTTATTCTAATCGGTTCGGTTAATTAAGGAGTACAGAATGAAAACTAAATTACTGGTGCTCGCCGCAGGTCTGCTGCTGAGCCTTAATGCGTTTGCTATCTCCCTTCAAGACGCAAAGTCTCAGGGGCTCGTTGGCGAACAGCCTAATGGTTACCTGGGCGTAGTAAAGAGTAACCCGGAATCTAATTCCGTCGCTAAGCAGGTCAACGCTAAGCGCAAAACCCACTATCAGAAGATCGCCCGAAAAAATGGTATCTCAGTGGATGATGTAGCCAAACTTGCCGCCGAAAAAGCGATGAAAGCGACCAAGAAAGGTCAGTACATCAAAAATTCGAGTGGTAAATGGGTAAAAAAGTAACGCCGATCATCTTCATAATGAACGAGTGATAATCCCGATTTATATAAGAGCCCGCACTGCGGGCTTTTTTATTGCGTCAATGCCACAAACAGCCCATAACTGCGCACCTTCCCCTACCGCAGACATTTATCACGTGAGCAAACTCACAGCTTTAACAAATAGTGAATTAACCATCCCTACATAAGTAACAAGGATAGTAAAATCCGATGTCCCAGGGAAAAGCGCTACCAAATCTCCTAATAAGCTTCACCTGAACATTCATTGCGTCCTGCCCGGCAGGCATGTATCTCCCCTTTGATTCAGATTAGGTTCTTTATGGTTTTTGTTGAATTATTCGTTGTCCTCGCGTTTATCTATCTTGGAGCCAGAATTGGCGGAATAGGTATTGGTCTGGCTGGCGGCGCCGGCGTGCTGGTTCTGTCACTATTTCTCGGCGTCGATACCGGCCACATTCCGGTCGATGTGATTCTTATCATCATGTCGGTGATTGCAGCCATTGCTGCAATGCAGGTAGCTGGAGGCCTGGAATGGCTGGTCGATCTATCAGAGACCTTCCTGCGCAAGAACCCTAAACATATCAACTTCTATGCCCCTGTCGTGACCTACTTTATGACGCTGCTGGCGGGTACCGGCCATACGGCATTTTCAACACTGCCGGTCATCGCCGAAGTGGCAAAAGAACAAGGCATCAGGCCATCGAGACCCCTTGGGATCTCAGTCGTAGCCTCGCAAATCGCCATTACCGCCTCCCCGATATCGGCTGCAGTGGTATTCTTTTCCGGGATTTTAGAACCCATCGGTGTGAGTTACCTGACGCTGCTGGCTGTCTGCATCCCCACCACCTTCATCGCCTGTATGGTCGGGGCTTTCGTCTCTAATTTCTTAGGCTGTGAATTGAAAGATGACCCGGTATATCAGGCGCGCCTGGAGAAGGGATTAATTAAACTGCAGGGCAAAACTCAAAGGGATATTCTCCCCACGGCCAAACCCGCAACCTATATATTTATCACGGCCATTATCGGTGTCATTGTTTACGCCACCTTAATCTCAGACACGGTAAACCTTATTCCAAACCCATCTCTGGGCCGCAATGAAGCCATCATGGTATTTATGCTTTCGGCTGCTACTGCGATTGTGGCATTCACCAAAATTGATGCCTCAGAGATTGCCAATGCCGCTACCTTCAAGTCCGGTATGAGTGCCTGCATCTGTGTGTTAGGTGTCGCCTGGCTGGGAGACACCTTCGTGTCCAGCCACATTAACGATATTAAAGCACTCTCTGCAGATGTGCTTAATCAGTACCCCTGGATGCTGGCGGTGACCCTGTTTTTTGCATCTATGCTGCTCTACTCCCAAGGCGCGACCACTACTGCATTGATGCCGGCAGCCTTAGCCATTGGCGTCGCCCCCATCACCGCTATCGCCTCATTTGCCGCCGTAAGCGCCCTATTTGTATTGCCAACTTACCCGACACTGTTAGCCGCAGTGCAGATGGATGATACCGGCTCGACACGCATCGGAAATATGGTATTTAACCATCCATTCCTGATCCCAGGACTCGTCACTATATCGACCTCAGTGGCATTAGGGTTTGCGTTTGGCGGGATGATGCTTTAATCAGAGAGTTACACTAAAGCTAAAGTCATTCTTGAATATAAATGAGCTTAGCAATCTGCCCCTGTCTGCCAAGCGACAGGGGCCTTGTCCCATTACTTATATTTCAATAACTATTGTTTCACTGATTATTTATGTTTCGCTAAATACTTATGTTTCACCATAGGTTTTCATCAGAAAGTAGCGCGCAGGGCTTCCCGGGAACTCAGGTACTGAGCCGATAATCTCAAACCCAAGTTTTTGATAAAACACCGGTGCCTGGATTGACAAGGTATCCACCTGGGAAACTAAGCAGCCTCGCCCTATTGCCTCGTCTTCGGCTAACTCCATCAGCTGCCGCCCAAGTCCTGTGCCTCTGTATTTTTTATCGACCCAAACCACTCCAATTAAGAAGTTTCTGTAAATGGTCCGCCCGGAAACTCCTCCGATTAATTCTCCATTATCATCCCGACTTATGACCGATAGCGGGAGCGTTGATTCATCCCCCAACTGTTCATGGACATGCGCCCGCACACCGTCAACCAGTTCATTCACCAGTACGGGATCTTCTTCATTGATCACTTGAAACTTCACTTAACGCTCCTCGGTTATCACGCTGAAATTGGCCAGGCCAATTGCACTTAGCCCAATGGTACTTAACACTCAGCACTTGGACTTATTTAGGCCAAAAAGACTTAGCTAGACCAAAAATCGGCCAGAGACTCAAAACCTTCGGGAGGCGTTGCCGATGCACGCCAATAAGTGCGGCCATCATCGGTGCGTTTAAGCAGTTTATGGTTGCAAAGCTCACGGCGGATCAAAGCAAAATCCTCAAAGTCGAGGAAGTTCTTTAAGGTGTCATTCACTTGCCGTTCGCTGTAGCTTTGTTGGTACTGAAACCGACACCAGAAAAACCACAAACTTTGTTGCTGGATAGCATACTTCGAAGGCCAGGTATGCATGATGTAGTCCGCACTCATAAAGGGCATCAGCCGTTTAGGAATAGGAACGGATAGACTGGATTGAGAAGACCGTTGTTCAACATGCTGCTGGCGCAATTGCTGGAAGTTTTGTAAACCCGTCGCCTTGGCCAGGATATTTAGCATCTCTACATGGCTGGGAAACGACTCATGTTGTTGCAACTGTTTACGTAACGATTTAGCCAACGAAGAGATATCGTCGCAGCTAAAAGGGGTCAGATTTTTTGACATAGGATTTACCCGTTTTCTGGGTGCCTAATAATCGAATGCAGCAGCATTCAAGGGTCAGTGATCGCCATTCCAAACAAGGCACACAAATCTTCAGGTAGCCTGAAATCTTAAATTGATATCTTTAATTAGATACCCTTAGTGCTATCAGCAGGTTTAGCGCTGCGCTCAATAAAAAGTGCAGTGGCGATGCCTGGGTGAACTGCCGACCCGGAGATTATCTTAACGGGGTTAAGATAAATTGCAACACTCAAGGTTAGGCACTTGTCCGATAACAATTTCCAATTATCTTTCGGGGTTGGGCTAATCGGGCGGGTTTGGTACTTAGTTTATTCGCTGGGAACCATAGCGTCATCGGTGTGTATTGTTTGCAGTAAACAACCACACTTCACAAAGTGATTCTAAAACCCAGATGCTGAAACAATGCTCCTGAAACTCAGCTCTTGAAACCCTGGTCCTGAAACAATGATGAAGTGGGCAGTATCAACTAATATTGATTTATGGAGAACAATCAATTCAAGCAGGCATGCCTGGAAAAAATCATTGCGGACCACCAAAGTGGCTCTGCTAAAATTGCCTTCGTGGCGCTTCAGGCCCTTGCAGACTATAGTCAGCGCAGTGTGGTGACAGAGCCGGCGACCTATCTGAAAGACTTGAACTCCTTTGCCCTTGAGCTGCAACAAACACGTCCCAGCATGGCTATGCTGACCAATATCATCGATGCCTGGCGACAGGAAGTAAATAAGAATGAGAATAAAAACCCGCAATCAAATCTAATGACCTTAAAGCAAGTCGCACTGGGTAAAGCAAACGATTTAATGATGCAATCCAGCCAAGCCAATGATCGCATTGTTCAACATGTTTGCGAGCTGATTGCGGACAAGAGTGTCGTTCTCACTCATAGTATCAGCTCTACGATTATCAACTGCTTTACTAAGCTGGCAACGAAGAATATAAGCGCGATTATCACTGAATCCAGACCGGGTAATGAAGGCCTACTAGTCGCCAAAATGCTATCGAAATCAGGCATAGAAACGCAATACATCACTGACGCACAATTGGGCTTATTCATGCCAAAAGCAGATGTTGTTCTACTGGGTGCCGATTCAATTTTGGCTGACGGTTCAGTCGTTAATAAAGCGGGAACTTATCTTACCGCCCTGGCGGCCCATGATGTCGGCATCCCGTTTTATATCTGTGCAGAAAACTTTAAACAAAGCAGGAAAAGCAGCGAAACCATTCATTTGGAAGAGATGGATACCGCCGAAATAAACTTACCTGTTCTGCCCCATATCGTACCGAGAAATATCTATTTTGATGTCACCCCGGCCAGACTGATCAGCGGATGGATAAATGAACATGGTGTACAAACGCTTACGATTTTGCAGATAGGGTTAACAAAACCTACGACCGATAAAGATTATTAAAGAGAGCAACTTGACGAAAAAACAAACAGAAATTAGTACCAAAACTACCCCATAACCCTAAGAATTCTTAAAGAGATAAAGCTATAAAAATATAGGTAACTCATCTTTTAAAAATTCTATAAATGTCGATACTTTGACTGAAGGACTGGTTCCGCGATAGCACACAGCACTGATATCTCGTTTATCATGTACAGTTTGCTCCTTCAATACCTCGATCAATTTTCCATTATTCCGGTCTGATTTGGTCATAAAGTCAGAGACGCAGGCAATGCCGGCACCAGAAAGAGTCAACTTCCTCAATACTTCACCGCTGGACGCTACAACTCGAGGGCAAATTTTTAACTTTTTTCCTTTACCATCTTCAATGGGCCATGTATTTAATATGGATGGGCCTTCAAGACCTAGCAAGATATGATTTTTAAGATCTTCAATTGAACTTGGGAAGCCATACCTACGCAGGTACTCAGAGCTGGCTAATAAGCGCCGTTTACTTGAGCCAATATGAGTAACGTGGTAACTCGATTCAGTTATGGGAGCGACTCGTAGCGCGATATCAGCTTTGCTTTCAATAATATCGATTATCTCTTCACTGTTTTGCAATTCAATGTTCACGTCTGGATAAAGTTCTAAATACTTCTTTATAATCGGGCAAACCAGATGAACTAAGACTGGAGAAGCACCATTAACTCGCAAGGTACCAGATGGCGTTGAGTCGTTAGTTCTGAATTCATGTTCAATATTGTTAACTGATGTAGTTATCTCTTTGGCATGGGCAAGTAATTTTAGTCCGTCATTAGTAAATTCTATCTTTCTCGTGTTACGCATGATTAACGATGTGTCTAACTTCAGCTCAAGTCTGGATAAGCTGCGACTGATGGTTGAAGGCATTACCCCCAAATCAGCTGATGCAGAGGTTATTGAGCCAGACTCATACACTGCCATTAAGATTCTAAGTTCATCTAATGTAACGTTTTCATTTATCATGTGATGCCTTTGCAGTGTACTTTATCTATCAAATAATTAATTAGGCCAATCGAGTTGATTGGCCCATTTTTTGAGAAAGTAACCCAGTTTATTTAGAAGTAGTAACCCAGGTTAATGTTTATTTTCTTGTCCCAATCTCCGAATTCATCTTGTAAGCCTACATGGTTGCTACGTGAAGACCAAAGCATGTTCTTGCCCACAATAAAATCGAACCAAGCAAGGAGCGGCCCGTTTGCAACACTCATACCGGTGACGTTTTGGTAGCTATCGTCAAAATCGTCATGCTCTGGCATCAAAACATTAAAGTCATTATAGAACTTAAATGTGCCCCAACTTAGCTCTGCAGTTTTGGATACGTTAGCCGTAATAGAGGAGGCTTCTGAAGCCACCTCATAAGCCGCGCCAACCACACTCAATGCCACAGCGTTTTGTTCTGGAGCTGTATCAAATTCGTATTTTAGGTACTGAGCCTGCACGTTCCAACCATTTAATGTACCATCATAATGGACTGCATATGCATAACGATTGTCGTTATTACCTGTAGCATTGTCATACATTTGGCCATACTCAACTGATGCTCCAATAGTAGATTTAATACCAAAGGTATCGACAAAGAATGATTGGCGAAGGTTAATCTGATTGGATTCCTCTGCCGTATATTCGGTGCCATTGACAGTACCTGTATAGAGATCCGCTGCGAATCGATTGGTCATTGATGCAGAGTTTTCTGCACCTTTGAAGAAAGCCACATCGGTACGAGAGTTTTCACCATCAAATTGAACAGAAAAACCGGTGTCATAGTCATCCTCAAAGCCGACGTAGTACTGCAAGCTTAGCCAGAAGCTATTAGAGATAAAGCCTATGTTTCCAAACGGTACCTTAGTGACACCAGCTCTTATCATAGTGTCGTCATTGGGAGTATAGTAAGCATACCCATGTTTAATCGCATCAAAATCAGCTCTCAAGCGATATTCCATCGATACACCAAAGTCATCCATTTCGCCGTTAAACGAAAATGCGGCAACCTCAAATTTCATGTCACCGTATTTGTCTTTTGATGCCTCGTCATAATCCACATAGGAATAGTTCACGCGGACCATACCGCCCATATCATAATTACTCTCAGCTATTGCTGGGGTACTTAACATCATTGCACTGCAAATCAGAGCAAATACACTTGTATTGTTCATTTTTATAATTTCCATAAACAGGTCTTAGAAGACCGCACAGGTTATTAGTTTGTGTGCGGTCAATCAGGTGATCTAAATTAATTGGTTAAATAGTTAATGTCCGGCAGGAATATAAGCGCGGGATACGTTTAAAACACACTGAGATTTTTGCGTGCCGTAATTGGCGATACACCAGTTACACGATAAACATCTTGGCTTATGATTTGGATCTTGTTTCCAGTTATTGGCTAGATTTGGCTCTGACAACATGGTCCGGCCGAAGCCAAATGCTTCAACATTTTTAACTTCAGCAAGAATTTCTTCCATTAGTTTTGGCGAACGGTTACCACCAGTCACCATCATTGGAATATCCACATGCTCACTGATATATTTGGCATCATTAGCGAAATAGGATTGATCTTTTTCGTCTTGGATTTCCGGATGGAACTCTCCCATTCCACGTACTTTATTACCGCCACTAATATCTAATGCAGTTATACCGCGCTTAACTAAACCTTTAATGACATAAAGGTTTTCATCTTGGGTGTTACCACCAGCTTGGCTACCTAAGTAGTCTCGTCCATGTACTTTTGCAATGATTGGGTAATCAGGACCGACAGCTCCACGTACGGCCTCTAAAATTTCAAACGCAAAGCGGGCACGATTTTCTATTGGGCCGCCATATTCGTCAGTACGGTCATTGTAATAAGGGAATAAGAATTGACTCACCAGATAGTTGTGGGCGAAGTGCAACTCAATGGCATCGAATCCTGCTTTCTTAGCTCTGATGGCTGCATCGATAAATGCCTGAAGCGAATATTCTATGTCTTGCTTGGTCATGACTTTGTTTGGCACAGTGCCATAGATTGGATGAGGTACTTTCGATGCACCGTATACATCGCGGTGATCGATTCGATAATCACTCTGCGGACCAACCATAGCCAACTGAACTGCGATTTTTGAGCCGTGTTCGTGGGCATTTTCAACAACTTTTTTGTACAGTTCTATCTGAGAGTCGTCGTATAACCCTGTTCCGGCTTGACCATACTGATCTTCTTTTAAGATATAAGTCAGACCAGTGATAATAAGACCGACTCCACCTTCTGCCAGCTCGCGATGAACCCGCATTAAATCTTCAGTGGGATCACCATCAACCGTGGCGCGATATTGTGATGTTGCTGAACGGATGAGTCTGTTCTTCAGGGTTAAGGTGCCCAGTTTTGTCTCTTCAAAGAGCTTGCGCTTCGATGAATCGGCGTTACTGTTGGCGAATGATACTCCGACAGGAGCGCCTGCAACGGCCATTCCCATAAACTTGATTAACGTACGGCGGTCAATACTCATAATTACCTCAATTCTAATTACTATTTATGGCAGCTGGAATTAGTGCATCCAGTTAAGCTTGGCTTGTCTTTACTTCGGGTCTTTTGTTCATTCACGTGGCAAGAAAGGCAACGAGTACCAAGATCACCCGGCAGAGCTTTACGACCATGAATGGCTTTGAAGTAAGAGCTATCAATAGACTTGTCTTTCTTCGCGGTAGAGTGACAGCTTGCACACTTGTACGAGGTGAAGCTCATTCCGCGTTCTTCATTTTTATGATGGCATTGAGTACATTCCACTTGCGTGTGACGTAAGTGATCAAACTCAACAGGCTTGGATGTTTCGTGCATAGGTAGAACAGCTTGTGGCACTTCTTGCTTAAATGTATCCGACCAGGCTGGCATAGAGATGGCTGCAATAATTACAGACGCAATGGCTAATTTGGCTTTCATAAGGCTTCCCAATATTTGATTTTCACAAGTGCTGCCAAATTGTTATGGGCAGCACCTGATTGTCACAAATATTTCACCACGGCTCTGTTTTTGGCTCAAGGCAAGTGGCGCAAAGCACTTTTGCAGCAATTAAGTTGAGGCTTTTTTTCTATTTTTATTTATATAAACTGCATAATGACCATATGAATAATCTAATTAAAGATTGGCTAAACATGCACTTTTGTTCGCAAAATTTTAGTGCGATTCAACACAATGTATACCTTCAAATTGAGGTGTATCACAATTGTTGATTTTTTTGCGTTTTAACTAGGCATGACTGCTTATTGAAGACTGGGAAAACAAATTATTTTTGTAATTTTTTAAACTGTAGTAAATGAAAAACCCAACATAGACACTTTTATCCCTCTCCAGTAACGAAATATACTTATTGACTGAAATGTCGGTTTAAGGTCTAACCGCATTTTTAGCCTATCTTCACTTAGAAGCCTTTATATTACGCCCTAGGTAATAACAAAATATTATTACATTGATAACCATTGATAATTTAACGTTCTTGTTAGTTCACTGTACATTCTCTACATCGAAAATAACTCATCATCAAAACGGACGACTCATACTGTTTACTTCCAGATTTGGTAATACGTTTCAAAGGGCGATATATGAAATTTTTACACACCATGTTAAGAGTTACCGACCTAGGTAGATCAATCGAATTTTATACTCATGTATTGGGTATGAAAGTACTTGAAAGAACTGAGAACAATGATTACCGCTATACCTTAGTATTTGTTGGTTATGAGGAGCAAGCCGGTGGCACCACAATTGAGCTGACCTACAACTGGGATACCAATCAGTATGATCATGGTAATGCTTTTGGCCACCTAGCATTGGGTGTAGAAAATATATATACCGCTTGTGACAACATCAGAGCCCTAGGTGGTAACGTGACTCGTGAGCCGGGACCGGTAAAAGGTGGCGAAACACATATTGCCTTTATTACCGACCCGGATGGTTACCAAATTGAACTGATCCAAGTTCGCTAATTCAGAGGAATGACAAGATGGAAAATGCACTATTTCAACCGATTCAACTTGGTAACCTCTCGCTAAAAAATCGCATCGTCATGCCTCCAATGACTCGCTCTCGCGCCGGACAACCGGGTAATGATGCCAATCAGATGATGGCAGTTTATTATGCTCAAAGGGCATCAGCAGGCCTGATTGTAGCCGAAGGCACGCAAATTTCAGCAATGGGTCAGGGTTATGCGTGGACTCCTGGTATCTATACGCCAGAACAGATAGCCGGATGGAAGCAGGTAACCGATGCGGTTCACGCCAAAGAGGGAGTTATCTTTGCCCAACTTTGGCATGTAGGCCGCGTAACTCACCCTGATAATATTGGTGGTGAGCAGCCTATCTCCTCTTCTGCGCTAAAGGCAGATGGGGTAAAGGTGTTTATCGACAACGGCACCGAAGAACCCGGTTTTGTCGATGTGGTTGAGCCACGAGAGATGACCAAGACAGACATTAAGCAGGTGATTGGTGAGTATCGCCAAGCTGCACTAAATGCAATTGAAGCCGGTTTTGATGGTATTGAATTGCACGCGGCTAATGGCTACTTGATTAATCAATTTATCGATTCAAAAGCAAACATGCGTACCGATGAATATGGCGGTTCTATCGAAAACAGGCTTCGCTTTCTAGGTGAAGTGGTTGAAGCAATGACAGATGCCATTGGCGCCGATCGTGTGGGCGTTCGTCTTGCACCATTCACATCACTCAACGGTACAGTGGATGCCACACCGGTAGAAACCTATATTGCCGCGACAGCGCTGCTTAATACTCTCAATGTCGTTTACATTCATATTGCTGAAGTTGATTGGGATGATGCGCCAGAAACACCGAAGGTATTTAAAACTTCGGTTCGTGAAGCGTACCAAGGTGTGCTTATTTATGCGGGTCGTTACAACGAAGAGAAAGGTGTTAAGGCAATCGAAGATGGCGTAGCGGATATGATTGGCTTTGGCCGCCCATTTATCGCCAATCCTGATCTGCCAAACCGAATCAAGAACGGCTACCCATTAGCTTTGCACACCCCAGAAACCCTGTTTGGTGGTGCAGAGCAAGGACTGACCGACTACCCGAAATACAATCCTGACTAAAGAGCTTATAAGTATTTCCTGGTAACTAGATTACTCAACAATATTACTCGGCTATAACACTGAAGCCTGCAAGCGAACTCCTACGGTTATACGCTATAGATTATTGCTATAGATAATTGCGATAGCTCATTGCGATAGCTCATTGCGATAGTTAATCACTACCGTAGGGGGGAGTGCGCTTTAGCGTACAATAATCAAGAAGAAAAACCATAATGAAAATACAAACGCTGCGCGGAGAAATCTATCTACTGCTGGCGACCTTGCTCGCTGGCGTTGGCTGGATAGCCTCCAAAGAGATCATATCAGAAGTACCGGGAGAGGTATTTATCACTGCTCGCTTCTTGCTTGCCAGCCTCATTCTACTGCCATTTTGTTATCGGCGTATTCTTGCACTCACTCTCAAGCAAGTTGTTTCTGTTTGCGCCGTCGGCGTAATTTTAGCCGCCTCGGTTCAGGTATGGGTTCATGCGATCTCTATCTCCAGCACCTTGGCTGAAGGGGCTTTTATCATGAGTTTGGCGATGATTATTGCGCCATTGGTTTCATGGCTACTATTTCAAATCCCCCCAAATCGTGCCTTCTGGATTTCACTCCCGATTGCCATTACCGGAATGACACTATTAACCTTGACTAATGATTGGCATGTAGAGCCAAACCAATGGTACTTCCTGTTAGCGTCGGCGCTGCTGTCACTGCATTTTGTGTTTAATAAAAAAGTGGTATCCACCATTACCCCCTTAGCATCGATCTGTTTGCAACTGTTTATGGTTGGCATTGGCGGCGCGGTTTCGCTCACCTCAATGTCACCAGAAGCGTTTGAACTCAATCGTCATATTTTGTTTTGGTTTGCAATATCAACTGTTGTCGCAACTGCGCTGCGTTACCTAATGCAAACCGTTGGGCAGTTTTCAGTAAAAATAGAAACTGCATCTTTGATTATGATCTTAGAACCCATCTGGACACTGGTATTAAGTATCAGCCTGCTTGGAGAGGTGGTAGTGGTGCAAAAAATGATGGGGGGCGTGATTATTTTTTTATCCTTATTTGTCTATATCAAGTTATCAAAATCATTAACGAACCCTCAGGCTGGTAAAGCACAAATAAATACATCATAAACGGTGCGGGCAGTAAATAGACTAAGGGCGTAAAACGAACTAACATAAGTGGCCTGTCACTATTGATGCTTGATGCCAGTAACTGGTATCCCAATAAGAAACAATTATTACCTACCACTCAGAGATAATGAAACCGTTACGCCCCTGATCCTTAGCCTCAAACAGTGCATTGTCAGCCTTAGCAACAAACTCATCAACTAGCTTAATTAAATCTTCAGGCCTTTTATTACCGATGCGAAAATGACACGCACCTATGGATACCGTGATAGGGTCTGGGGTTATGGATACAGTTGAAATGGCCATCTCACCTTGCTACTCACACAATGTAAAAGGACGTATCTTCGAAACCTGCTTGTAAATAAAGAGTGTATTGAACCTAGTCCAAGACAAATTACATTCAAGTAAAAAGGTCGATTCGGATTCTGTTACCAATAGCCAGGACACCTAAATGTCTTGAATGCAAAAGCCTGCCAGCTAACATGGGGGCCTAATAGTTGCTCTAATCTTGTGCCAAATGATCTATCCCACGACACAGATTACAATTTCATATTTCACATCGGTTTCACACTGCAGCTAATACGCTCATTTTCTCTATATTGAAAAAGGGAATACTATGCGTTATCGATATTGGCTTACTTTAACCCTACCACTGTTTATCACCACTGCATACTCAGCAGAAACAACCTCTTCTGAACAAAAATTTGAGCAAAAAATAGAACAGGCCATTGCTGAGTTTGAACAAACGCCGAGAGAATATTGGTCTTATCAAGTATCACGTTATGAAAATGAAGAAGGTGATATTACCCAGAGTATTGAGCGCTATACGCCAGCTGCGGACATAGATAATCCTTGGGTATTAGTCAGTGCTAATGGCAAGGTACCTACAGCGAAACAGCAACAAAAATTCGTGAAGAAAAAACGCAAACAGGCTGAGAGTAAAGGAAGTGGCGGCAATTTTTCGCTAAAACTACGAGAGCTAATCAACCTGGATGAACTTCAGCTGGTTACCGATGAAGAAAATCTTATTATGAGCTTTCCCGTGCAGCTAGCCAGGTTGGGCGATGATGCCGTAGGCAAGCTGCAAGGGAGATTAACTTACAATCAGCAAGAGCAGTTCATAGAGGAGATAATGATCGTCAATAGTGCTGAGTTTTCACCTATGTTTAGTGCATCTATTTCTGAGCTAACGCTGACCTTTAGTTTTATTAAGATTGATAGCGCCGTTTTACCTTATCAGCATAAGATGGACATGAAAGGACGCTTTGCTTTATTTTCCGAAATAGATGAAACCTCCACCGATACCTATTCAGATTATCAATATGCCGGCAAGCCAGATAAGAGTTTAAGCAAGTAAGCAGCTAAACAAATGCGATTGATATTTTTGTGCCCTGGTGACTCGATACGTTTAGTTGCCAGCCTTGGTGTTCACACAAGCGTTTGACAATAGATAGACCAAAACCATAGCCAGTGCTTTGACTCCCTTTAACAGCGGGCTCCGTGATGTGTGAAGTGATTGATTTTTCAATTCCTGGGCCCGTGTCTTCAATGACCAATTTATTATCAACAAAGCGAATATTAACTTCACCTAAGTCTGTATATTGAAAGGCATTACTCAGTAAATTATCCAGCAATACTTTTAGCATTCCTTGTTGAGCAAATACGCTCGCATCACAATTATCATCCACTCTTACTGCAACAGATTTTTGTGCCAGTAAATAGTGGTGATCCAGTATCGCTTGTTCTATCAATGGCAGCAGCTTGACTGAATCTTGAACTGCATTGGTGTGCTCTTCTCTTGCAAGCACGAGTAAGGTGGTTACCGTCTGTTCCATCTGTATCGTGGCGTCAGCGATGCGATCGATGAGACGGTGGGATTCATCAGTAATAGGGTTTTTCTCTTTATAAAGCTCAACTGCATTTTTAACGATGGCCACCGGCGTTCTTAATTCATGGCTGACATCGCGAGTGAAGCACTTTTCTCGTTCTAACGCCTGACTTATTTGGCGCATCGATTGCTCAAGGGTACGTGCCAAAATGCCAATCTCATTATTCGGGTAATTGTGAGCGAAACTGTCAGGAATATTTTCGGGGGCAACGCCATCAACCAGTTCAGCAAGATCCCGCAGTGGTTTTGCCGTTTTTCGGCCAAGCAGCCAAGCTATTAAACATGCAATTAATGTTAACGCTATGCCACTGTATATTAAAAACGTTACCACTTCGCCACGAATAGGACGCACTAATAATTTTTGGCTTACTTCGGCTACCAGATAAGTTCCCGGGTATTGTGGAAACTGATACAAGTGGTAATGGCGCCCTTCTTCACCATAAAATTCAGCCCGATTCGGTTGATGGATAGATTGTTGCTTTAGATCTTGAGGAAAACTGTCTTTTGAGAAATGTAGCGTTAGATAATCGTGTCTGATTATTGGCCACGCCCCGGTTTTTTGGTATTCACTGCTGAGATAACTTGCCTCTTGGGTAACTTCTCGTTCAATAAAAGTGTCTTCGATGCTGTATAAAAGCACAAAACTAAACAAACCATAAATAACTGACATTATTAAGGTGAAGATACAAAACTGGGCGACGATTCGCCTGCTGAGACTATGGAATTTCACCGAGCTATTTTTCATTGTTAATATCCAAAGTAAAGCCAATACCATGTACCGTTTTCAAGATCGGATAATCAAACGGTTTGTCCAATACATTTCGTAACTGATAAATATGAGAGCGCATTGCATCGGACTCGGTAGGTTCGTCGCCCCATATTTTTTGCGATAAAACTGAACGGCTGACCACTTGTGGGTAAGCCTCTGCGAGTTCTGTCAAAATACGAAAGCCCATGGCATGCAAATTAAGCACTTTTCCATCACGGGTGGCCTGTTGTCGCTTTCGATCAACGCTTAAACAACCTAAGGTGAGTATGTCGTTAGTCTGCAATAGGTGACGTCTGGAAAGCGCTAAACAGCGAACTTCAAGTTCTTGTAAGGAAAAAGGTTTTGTTAAGTAATCGTCAGCCCCTGCGGTAAAGCCAGACACCTTATCTTCGATACTATCTCGTGCTGTTAACATTAATATGGGGATATGGCGCGCCGACTTTGCTCGTATTTGCTGGCAGACTTCAAGACCGTCCATCACGGGTAAGTTCAGGTCGAGTATGATCAGGTCATAGTAATTTTCTAAGGCGAGATCGAGCCCATGCTGCCCTTGGCCGGTAAAGTCGAATACATGGCCTTTCTCTTCCATGTACTCTGATATGTTGCGTGCGACACTAAGTTGATCTTCAACGAGTAATATCGAAAGTGAAGCAGGTTTACTTGTCATAGCAATTTCCAAACATGGTTGGTTAAACTCCCGACATTCCAATTCCAGGCTAAAACACAAAAGACAAGTTCCTCAACCTTGGCTGTCGAGGCACCTGTCTCATTGCTATATGTCTATGGTTAGAATGCTGTTTGTAACATGTCTAACGCGGCTTTGAAATCAGGTTTAGTTATTAGTAGTTGATTGAGCGTTGCTTTAGCTTGATCAACCTTGCCCAACTTATGCTGTGTCTTAGCGATTTGCATATCTAACTTCGGGTTATTAATTGTTTTTTGCGCAACTATCATTAACGTTAATGCATGTTCAAATTGCAGATCCGTTTGTGCTGACTTTTGATAATAGAAACCATACATGCCAACGAGTGGTAGTTGATACAGCTCGGGTTTACTCGCCAGTTCATTAATCGCTTCAGCCTCTCCTGACAGAAACTTAGCGATGACCGTCATGGTTTTATCTTCGCTATATTGTTCAGCATCAACCGGGGTTAATCCCAGGCTTGTTACCAAGGCTGTTGCGACACCAACAGTAGATACCGGGTTTTGCCCTGTGATTAGGCGGTCATCAATCGCAACATGGCTTAACATCATATCACTCGACTGAAATTTAGCGCCGCGTTCAACGAGTTTATCTTGCAACATGAATTCGAACTTGCTTAACCATTTTTTGCCAAATAATTGCTCTTCCTGGTTGGTAAAACTATTAACCGCTTTATTGGCAACCAGGTAGCTACCGTCACTTAATTTTACATCAACTAACGCGGCTGGCCCGTGGCACACTGCCGCTACAGTGCCTTTTTGTTGATAGATGTTAGCAATGGCTGTTTTTAATGCTTCATCCTTAGGTAAGTCAAACATGGCGCCTTTACCACCAACAATGAATATAGCATCGTAATTTTGTGCGTTAAGTGCTGTGGTTGCTAATGTGTTGTTCAGCATTGCCATCGCTTCAGCATCCGCTAACACTTTGGCATTATAAGGTTTGCCTGGGTCATATTTGTCGGCAACAACTTTGCCGCCTTGGGGGCTTGCCACATCAACCGCAATGCCATTGTCCCTAAATACCCTATAGGCTTTGGCAAACTCATCAAATTCATAACCCGGTTTTTGTTCACCTTGCTGCTGACCATAGCCACTTATCACCATCACAATTTTCTTAGTCTCGGCGGCAACACCAGGCTGTATGGATATAGCGGTTAATGTGAGAAACATCGCCAGCTTAATTGACAGTTGTTTGGTTCGTTTTAATAGAGCTTTCATCAATATCTCCTCCAATGATTTATGCACAGTGTTACGGCTTCAGCGTGAAACAGATGTGAAATAGTTAAGCCTCTGACATTAATGTTCGCACCGAACTGCGCAAGCTATGCCTACTGGCATAAATACCGAAGCAAGTAACCGAACATAAAATGAGCGAAAGCGTAAGCAGCAACCAGATAAAGTCAGGTTGATAAGTCAACGAGAACTGAGACTGATAGATCAATAATCCGGCTATGTAGGTGCCCAATATTGCCCCGGCGGCTGTAATGCCCGCTGTAACTAACCATTCAATAATATTGAGTTTAAAGCAGGTACCCCTTGTAAAACCGAAGCTCATAATAATGCTGTTTTTCTTTTTTTCTTTTAATTCCAGCGCATTAACCGATGCGAGAATAACAACACTAGCCAGTAATATAATCATCAGCGAAAACCCGCTAATCACCTTAGTGATCATGGCCAGAATGTTATCGAACCGAGCAGTCATCTCTTTCAGCGACGTCATACGCAAGGTGGGGAATTTTTGCCACAGCGGCGTCAACAGATGAAATTGCTGATCATTTAACTCCATACTCGCCATATTGAAATGGGCCCCATCAATATGCGCGAGTGCCGCAGGAGGCATCTGCACCCAAAAGGTCATAGAGCCGCCACCGGGTTTAAATTCATGACTGGCGGCTATGGTAAACTTGATACTTTGCTGACCAACAACAAAGGTTAGCGAGTCGCCAAGGGTTAACCCCAAATCTGTCATGATCTCCTGCTCGATTGATACCTGTTGCCAATCTTGTGTGTTGCTTTGCCACCATTGCCCACTAACAACACGATTATTGGCCGGAATAACCTGAGTCCAATGCAGTCGAATGGCATTGGATAACGTGGCTAAGCTATCGCTGGGTTTTTGCGTAAACGCAGCTAAGCTTTGCTCATTAACTGCAACAAGCTTGGCGTACATATAAGGTTTACTCTGACGAATGTTTATGGCGTTTTGCTTCGCCCAGGTTTGAATATGGGTCATTTGACCTTGAGTTGCCTGGGACACAATGACGTTACCGTCGTGCTCTCGTTGATAAGAGGACATGCTGGCCCCCAGATCTTTTAGCAGCATTAAGGTAAACAACAGCATAAATGCTGATAGACCCACGCCAATGATCTGTGTGCTCTTACTGAGAATGCGCTGTTTCATCATAAATAGCGCAAAAGGAATCAAACCCGAAATCTGCTGAGTGAGCTTCTCTCCCAGGGTCAGAGAGCTCCAACTCATGATTATCATTAACCCTATGGTAATGACGATTGCGCTGACCATCATCAAGGTTAGCAGGCCGTTATCTGAATAGCTTACCGCAACGCCTGATAGCACCAGCACGCTACACACTTTACTGAACCAATGGCTGAGGCCGGAATTGTTGTTATGAAATAATCTGCCGACTGAGTTTTTATACAGAGAAACCCACACCGGTGCGTGAAATACGGCGAAAACAAGCGAAATAGCAGCGACAGATCTCACAACGGGCCATAAATCCCAGCTCCACTGCAGGTCAGAAAATGTGCCCCCCAACCAGTTAACGATCGACCAGTGAGCTGCGGTTGATAACAGTAAAACGGCTGGCAACAAGGTAGCAATTCCCAATAACCACTTAAACATCGACACCTGAACCCCGGTAAGTTTAGAAGCGCCCAGGCTCATACATATGGCCGAAAAGTACTGGTCTTTTTTCATATGTATTTGGGTTAACTGCTCGATGGCGATAGCTGCCATAAAAAACAAAATGATGGATGCCAGCCCTAAAAAGTTCTCGGTTCGTTGCCAAAACAGGGCGAGAGGATGATTACCCTTCTTGTGATAAACCTTTGCTGCGGGTAAGTATTCTTGTTGCCACTTTATCAGCTGCTTGGTTTGTTCGGTATCGGCGTTAACTAAGTAGCGGTGGCGGATAAGCTCTGCCGAAAACCCTAACCCGTTCATGTCTGCCGGATTAATCATGGCGCGCATAGCGACGCTATGCCCTTCCATTAAACGATCGGGTTCGTGCACCAGCACCCGAGACACGATAAAGTCCTGCCCTGCGATGACAATCACGTCACCTATATTCAATGACAAACTTGCAAACAGTCGAGCGTCTAACCAGATATCTCCAGTATTGGGGCCACCTTTGGTTACTTGTCCCGCTCCGTGCAGAGTTGTCGCCGTTAATAACTCTCCCTGCAATGGATAGCTATCATCAACGGCTTTTAGTTTCGCCTGCTGCCATTGAGCCCCATGAGTCAGAGTCGTGCTAACTTGTTGGGTTGTCGCTATCTTATTGGTTAACTTTGACAGGGCTGATAGCTGCTGTGGTGTCAGCATTGGCTGCTGACTGATCACCGCGTCGGCGCCCAGTAAACCCTGTAAATTATTTTGCAGATAATCTTGTATGCTGTTACTGGTCAAGCTTAGCGTGATGATAAATATCATCAATATGCCTTGTGTCCAGCGTAACAATCTCTGATAGGAAGCCGATTTTTGTTGTTGGAAAAAGTGCCACGCAAGCCGAAGATTTTGGGATAACATTATGCCACCTCAACATTTGCCAGCGGGTTATTAAGTTGGCCATCTGCTAATGAGAATACCTGTTGAGCACGATTGGCCAGCGCGTCACTGTGGGTAACAATAACCAGCCCGGCGTTATTTTCCCGGCAGCAATCAAACAAAATATCGGCAATACTGGCCGCGCTATCTTTATCCAGGTTTCCTGTTGGTTCATCGGCAAAAATAAAATTTGGATCGAAAACGAGTGCCCGCGCTATCGCCACACGTTGTTGCTCACCCCCACTTAATTCACTTGGCTTATGATTTTCTCTGTGTTGTAAACCAACCTTTTCCAGCCATATCTTTGCCTTATTCATAGCCCGCTTATCACCTCGCAGCTTTAACGGCAATGCCACATTATTTAGTGCGGTGAGCTCAGGCAACAGATGAAATTGTTGAAAAATAAAGCCAATGTCTGTTTTCAAATAGGCTAATGAATGGCTTTGGCCATTTTTTGAATAGATTCCCTGGCCTGTAGTTGGCTGTTCTAAGCCAGACATCAACATTAATAAACTTGATTTACCAGCTCCGGAAGGTCCCGTAATCGCATAAGACTTACCTTGCTCGACTCGCAAATTTAGATTGTTAAACAAGGTTACTTTTGATTGAGTAGCCTGAAAAGACTGACTAATATTTTGTAGTTCAATGTAGCAAGACATGATTAAGACTCTATTTACTAAGCTATAGCGCTAATGTAAGTAGTGACTTGTGAAACGGATGTGAAATGCCTGGGGTCTGGAGCCAGTCCAGCTTGGACTGCCCGGGAGTTTAGCGCCAGCCATACTCATTTCTGAACAAAAACTTGTCTACTTGTCTGATAACAAGTTTCAAATATCTTTTGGATGATTCATCTGACGGTGTCGGTATTTGTATGGCTTATGGAATGGCATAGTTTTGTTGGAGTTAATTGCTTGCAGCATGCCTTATGTGCAAACACTTCAGTGACACAGCACAAGTATGTCCCTATAGCTTCGGCCGTGACATCCATGTCACGGACGGTCACTGCTGCGTTTACACTTGAATGTTTATCTCTTCGCTTTAAAGTCTTCTGTTGTTACTCATTTTTGTCGGATAGGCGGCACTTGTTACCAAGTACCGCCCTCCTAAGAACCGGACGTGCAACTTTCACTGCATACGGCTCAAGCCTCCACTAAGGCGTATTCTGTTACCCAGCACCCTACATAGCAGCCAAAACAGGATCGAACCAAGAATTACGACTTTGCTTTTTCGGTTTCCTCTTAACCAAGTAAGATAGATATTGAGGATCGAATGGCGTTGATGCACTCCTGATTTTCACATGTCTCTTTATTGGCGTTTGAGCTATTTGAACCAGATTAAAATGGCAGTCCATGTTGGCTATTTTCTGCCAGCCGTGGAATTGCCATCCACCTATGCGATTCATATAGTATTTTCGACGTACCCAGTCTTTGCTTTTCGTTGGGTGACGCCTTACCGCCCATCGCCATAACAGCCAGAAAAGTTGATGCCCTACATAACCGAAAACTTGCTTTGCAACACTGTGGCGATAATAGTTCGCCCATCCTCTCAGTTTCGGATTCAATATTTTGATTAAATCGTTAACGGGTATTGTTGGATGTTTTCTGATGAATTCACGTAGATTGCTCAAAAATGATAGAACATTGCTCTTGCTCGGTTTAATGAGCAGTTTGCCTTTGTACTTTCTAAGATTGAATCCCAGAAAGTCAAAACCATCATCGATATGAGTTATGTGCGTTTTCTCATCAGAGAGTGTTAAGCCTCTTTCCTGTAGAAAACCAATTAGTTGCGGCTTGATTTCATTAACGAGCACTTCCTTCGAAGAACCTGTGATAACAAAATCGTCTGCATATCCGATAAAGTTGACTCTATTCCCTGTTTTACAGGCAATAGACTTAACCAACTGTTCTAACCCAGCCAGCGTGAGCAACATCAGCGTTGGGGAGGTTATCCCGCCTTGCGGTGTTCCTTCTGCTGTTTTATAGACCAATCCTTTATCAACATAACCACATCCAAGCCATTGTTTCAGCATTCGCTTATCTAATTGAATGTTGTCGATGAGCCATTGATGACCTATCTTATCGAAACAAGCTTTGATGTCACCCTCAAGAACCCATTGGCTAGAGCGCTTCATACATAAACATTTGAAGCACTGTGCAATTGCATCTGCTGTGCTTCGGTTAGGTCGAAAGCCATAGCTATTAAGGTCGGCTACCGTTTCCGAAATAGGCTCCAAGGCGAGAAGATGAAGCGCTTGTTGCGCTCTGTCTATCATGCAGGGAATGCCTAAAGGTCTGAGTTTGCCGTTTTTCTTGGGGATGTAGATACGCCTGAGCGGTTTGGCATGATAGCCTTTTCGACTCAGTTGATTGACCGCAGTCATACAACGAGCATCACTGTTCCAAATGATGCTGTCAACGCCTGGTGTTTTGCTGCCTTTATTTTGAGAAACTCTTTTAACAGCAAGCAATTTTGCTGATTTAGAGTGGGTTAATATCCACTGCAACGCTTTCGCCTTGCCGTGTTTACCTTCTCGGGTTGCTTTTGCAATGCGCATTTGAAGCTTTAATACATGTCGCTTAACCGCTTTCCAGTTAATGGATTGCCATTGAGCATTGTCAGGAGGTGCACTAACTTCAATTGAAGCCACCATTTGCGTTTCTCCTTGAATAAAGTTCTTCAAATCATCTTGCAACGGGAGACCAGCTAGAAGTCAGCTCGCTTTCGCGCCAGATAACAACCTGTATCCGCATCATTACAACACGGCATTCGCTTTTTCTAGCCTCCTTTACCTGCATTACTATCGGCGGTCTTCGCAGACCACTTTCCCTAAGGGAGCAATACAGGCTTACCCTGTTCCGTATGTCGCGCAACGTCAGGTTAGATGCCCACTATAGTGCGGAGAGTTATTTGATCACGAAAGAGCACTGTCCAATCTCTTTCCAACTCTCGTGCCTTTTGGCCACAGCGTATTAACCACTTCCGCTGTTTCTCGTATAACGCACCTTATATGGATTCACTTACGTTCATCATACTGACACCCTAGCACTTACCCGATTGTGGTTATCAGGAAGAACATCCTCTCACGATTCAGTTCCCGTCCAGTGATTTACCGGACTTCGTTACATTGTCGGATCCGCTGCTTTATTCAGGATCCTAGGGGCATCTGGTGATACAGATGGTTCACTCTTATCGCGGTGAACAGCGCTTCATACGACCTCAGGTCGCACGGACAAAAGCGAGTTACGAATTTCAGCAGACTGTGAGATCTCGGATAACCTCTGCTACTGCAAAGCATTCGAATTACCTACAAACTAGTGACCAATTTTACTCATCCACTACAGGTAGCTGTTTAGTGGCAGCTTAGATAGTTTACGCATTTCGCCATTTTCAAGGACTTTATCAGCTCCATCGGCCAACCCTGTATTCACCATGACGTTTGCCAGATGAGGCGCATTTATCCCTATAAAGGGTAAAAGTTTGTAGAGCGGCTTAAACAGCCGTATTGATAATGTTTGTTTCGTCTCCACTTTGCCTGGGGCAATAAAACCGGGACGAAAGATATATTTTCCCTTGAGGGAGCTTGCATTCAGCTTTGCTTCCGCCCTGCCTTTTGCGTTAGCAAACATCATCAGCGATTTTTCAGCGGGACTGGCCCCTTGAGCACTGAAAAGACAGAGGCGAATATCAGGGTTAACTTTTTCTAAGCTAACCAGCAATGCTTCGAAATAACCCACTGTAATTTGCCAGAACATCACTTGGCTCACTTGCCATTGATACACGCCTAAACAGTAATAACAGATATCCGCATCAGCCAGCTCACTTTCAATCGCAGCAAAATCCAGAAAATCCTGATGCTCCACAGCTTTTAGTTTCGGGTGAGAAAGGCTGGTTCGGCGGCGACCGACCATCACTACTTGAGTAATCTCAGGGGTATTCAAGCAAAGCTGTAATACTTCACTGCCCACCATTCCCGTGCCGCCAAATACTATCGCCTTCATATTGTTTTAACATTTAGCTGATTGTTAAAAAACTCGGCAATACTGCCTACCGCCTGATCTACATACTTGTCCAAGTCATAAGCCTGGATATGGCAGGCCCCTTTGAGCTCTTTGAACTCAGCAACGCCCTGAGATTTCACCTCTAAAAACTGTTCAGTTTGAGTACGGGTAGGTGCATTTTCTCCAACAATACCTAAGTATGGTGTAGTAATGTACTTGGCATAATCAAGAGCATTAGATTTCGCTAGTTGCTCAATAGAGAACAGTGTGAGCTCGCGACTGAAATTCGGCCAACAGCTTTCAACACGCGTAAAGTAGTAGTCATAGACGTCTTTCATAAACTGAACTTCCGCAGTACCATCAAAAGGTGCATACAGCACATCACTACGATCAGACACACCAGTTTCAAAATATTTTTGCCGAGCATCGTTAGAGAGTTTAAATAAATAAGCCCGTGTTTCTTCTGTTACCATAGGGTTAAAGGTCACAAACTCTTGTAAGTTAAAATAGCCGCTGACAGTGGCAAAAGCTTGGATTCGCTTGTCCCCAATCAGTGCACCAGTGACATACGAAGCACTAGCACAAATTCCTAGCGCCGCAATCTTGCTGCTATCGACATTCTCAAGCGTGGCTAGAAAGCTCACCGCGTTTTGTATATCTTCGGTTTTGTCAGACGGGTTTTCATAACAACGCAGCTCACCGTCACTTTCACCAAAGGTGCGATAATCAAATGCAAGCACTAAGAAGCCTTGCTTGGACAGTTTCTCGGCAAACACCCCAGCAGCCTGCTCCTTAACTGTAGCCAGTGGTCCACCTACGACAACAGCCGGGTAAGTCTTACCGGAGTCGAAATTATCAGGACAATAGAGGTTGCCCACGATGCGAGTACCTACGCTTAAAAACTCAACTCTGTTCTTTCCTGCGTTAAATAATGTTGCTGTCATTGTCTTCACCTTGTTTTGTCGTCTGAGATCAATATTAGTGATATAAAATCAGATCAGGAATGCACAGAACTGGATTTGTTTTGCCTATTCCTGCCGTGATAGCTTAAGAAGGAAGCAAAAATTGAGATTTGATTGTATATTCCTACTTAAACAGGAGGGGTTATGACAGACTTTGCACCTTTATATGCTCAACTGACTCACCGATATCAGCTGGCAGGGAAACAAGAAATAGTTAATACAGAAATACCCGGTGTTCGCTATTTTCACAGCCCGCACTATTCAGCGCGTACTGCCGTAGTATACGAACCGGGTATAGTTATCATTGGCACTGGGAAGAAAGCAGCTTACCTAGCGGGCCAGGAATTTCATTATCACGCTGGGCAACATTTGCTACTCACTGTGCCGCTGCCACTGGAGTGCGAGACTCTAGCCAGCTTGGATGAACCTTTGCAAGGTTTTTTTATCGAATTAAATTTACCAAAACTGCACCAAATGGTTCATGAAATATTATCCTGTAATCCTAACGCCTTTGACGAGAAAAATGACAAGTTGACAGGTATAGAGCAAGTACCAGTTTCCGCTGAACTAGCACAAATCCAGCAACGTTTACTACAAACCCTGCAATTCCCACTTGATGCCCGTATGTTAGGGCCGGGAATAGTAAACGAACTTATTTACCGTATCCTGCGTTCACCCCAAGGCCAGCCTCTCTATGCTTTAGTTTGCCTTACCAGTCTTTATGGAAATATTGCTAAAACGATAAATCAAGTGCAGGAGGATCTGGCAAAGAACTACACCGTAGACGAGTTGGCAGTCAGCTCAGGTATGAGCATTTCGGCCTTTCACCGAGCTTTTAAGCAAGTAACTCAGGAATCTCCACTGCAATACATAAAAAAAATGAAGCTCTTTAAAGCAAAGACGATGATCGTTCATGAAGAGCTGAGTGTTAGTCTCGCTGCGCGAAGAGTAGGATATGAAAGTGTTTCTCAATTCAGCCGTGAGTTTAAGCGTCTGTTTAAAGTTCCGCCCAGCCAATCTAAAACGATTTGTTATGCACAATTAGTTTAAAGTCTGAATTGAATTACCCTCAATCTCTAATATTAGAAAAGATAAGGCTAAGTTATATTAACGGATTTTGAATGAGCCATGGTTCTAAAAAGAAATGGGGCATTTCCAAGTTAGCCAAAACAATCGAACCTCAATCGAAGAGAGAAATTAACCCAGTGCAGATGCGGCTGCGGACGTTGATGGCATGGATGCCATCGTCGAGCCTACAGGGACTGTGCTTGCGGCGTTTCGCAGAAGTATTTGCACATCGCCCGCCGGGCAGGCGTTGGTATGACTCCCCACGTCAAGTTAAACATAGCGATCCCTGCCATTTAAATTGGCACCATTACTCATAGTTAGATGAGTTAATACACCAGATGAAGCAAGTAGATTCGTCGGTTCTCATGCTGATATTCGTGGGTTACTCTCCCTTAAGAGAGCAGTGCCAACCTTACTTTTTTCGACGTGGTACCTAACTTCAGTCTAGGTTCGTGGTTCAACCCTTTCGCAAAGATTGCCGTCCTAACGCCGTCGGTGTTTGTACCACTTCCGATGCTCGATCCAATGCATTAACTCTGAACTTATCATCTCTCTTTCACCCTTGCCGTCACTTGATATCTCATGCGGGTAGCCTTGCTAACCTTTGCTTAGGGTCAACCGGGCTGAGCACTACCTCTCTGGAAATTGCCCAGATAAATGCGACCATCTCTCTAGCGATAGCAGTGACGACCACATTGTAGTGTTTACCCCGTTGCATCAGCCTTTGATAACGGCGACATAACCTCAGCTGTGCCTGCCAAGCGATATCAACAATTTCTTTACTGAGTGACTCTTGCCGCTTTTGTAGTTCTGTTGAAATGTTAGCGGCATATCGATAAGTATGTGCGCCTTCAACTAATAACCGCCTGGCTCTTCCATTGCCGCACTTGGTGATAGCACCCAGTCGTCGATGTCCGCCACTTGAGTGTTCACTGGGCACAAGACCAACATAACTCATGAGTTTTCTTGGATGGTCAAAACGATTCAAATCACCCAGTTCAGCGATGACGCCTACGGCGATAAGCAAGCGTACTCCTCGCATAGCCTGAACTGCTTTCACAACAGGATAATAGCGCCAAAGCTTAACCTGATATTCAAGTTCATTATCAAGCCGCTGTAGTCGTTTCATTCGTTCTGTAATGGTATGTATGGCTTCTTGTAGAACGATTTGTTGGCACGGGTGAGGTAGCACTAATTCAGTGAGCCAGCGTAAGTGTTGCTTCGACCAATTATCATTTATCTTGCAGTTAATATTATTCCGCAGAAGCATCGCTTTAAGCTGGTACTTGGCATCTTTGAGGTCTTTCATTGCAGTCTCGCGTGCCCGAGATAGGTCACGTACAGCCTCATCTTCTGGTTCTGGAACATAAATAGGGCTGATATCGCCATTCTTTATAAGCTGTGCCAGTTTCAGTGCATCTCGCTTATCCGTTTTAACTCGCTCGCCAGGCTTCTTGGGAATAAGTGATGGTGCGACTACATAACAGCAGTGCCCTAAGCTAGTTAAAAATCGATAGACCCAATAGCCACAAGGTCCTGCTTCATAGACAAAATGTAGCGTTGCTTGAGGGTATTTAGACTCGAATTGTCGAGCAAGTTTACGTAGTTGAGCCTTGTTACTGGGAACCCGTCCTAGGTGAACAGGACTATGTTCTCGGCCGTCTTCGGCATAGGCAACTTCAATAAATTCTTTATGGGTGTCTAAACCTATGAAAATTATGCTATGTTTTCTCATGCTAGCCTCCATTTGCAATATTGTATGGTCACAAATACAGTATGGCTCTGGTGCACAATTTAACTATTTTGGACTAACCCACGAACTTGGAGGCTAGCACCTCGTGGGGAGTCATTATGTCTAGATAGATATGAAGATACGACCTTCAAGCACACGACTAAATACCAGTAATATAATAGAAAATGTAATCAGTCTTCATTTGAAGGCTAGCAAACTTTGGGGCAGAACTCTGTTAGAAATCCTAGCAACAAAGCCAAATCGACGAGATAACTTTCTTTAAAATCATCAGGTGTAGATACGGCTGTGAGCTTCCAAAACAGGGATGTTTTGGCAGAGCCCACAGGGCCGAAAATCTTCACGGCGTTTCGCAGAAATATCTGCACTTTAAGGTCGTTATTAGGCATCTGACCCATAGGGATATGGGAAATGTCATGATGATGTAGGGAACATCATTGACCTGCCACCACGACATTTGTGCATCCCTGCACGGCACGAGCCGCAGGTTATTAGTCCATATTGAAGGTAAAACCTTCACAAAAACTCCCCAATACCAACTCACCCAGAAGCTAAATCAGAAAATGTAATAAGCCTTCATTCGAAGGCTACGGTTTCGGCTATGAGAGCGCCAGTTGAACTGCGGCTTTGGCGTGGATCTCTGTGGTGTCATAAAGCGGTACTTCGGTGTCTTGTTGAGACACCAACAGGGCAATTTCGGTGCAGCCCAGAATGACGGCTTCGGCTCCCTGTGCTTGTAGATCCTGAATAATCGCGAGGTAGGCTTCACGAGATGTGGTATTCACCTGGCCCTGACAAAGCTCTTCATAGATGATCTGATGCGCGCGCTCTCGTTGTGCACTATCTGGGATCACCACTTCGATACCGAACTTATCCGTTAAGCGCCCGCGATAGAAGTCCTGCTCCATGGTAAATTGGGTACCCAGCAGGCCAACCTTTTTTACTCCGTCACTGACTAACTGCTCTGCCGTGGCATCGGCGATATGTAGTAGCGGAATAGACGCATTAGCGCAGATCTCATCGGCAACTTTATGCATGGTGTTAGTGCATATCATGAAAAAGTCGGCCCCTGCGGCTTCGACCGAAGCGGCAGCATCGCTAAGAATATCCGCCGTCTTGCCCCACTCGCCCGAGTGTTGCAACCGCTCTATCTCAGCAAAATCGACACTCACGAGTGCTATTTTCGCACTGTGTAGCCCACCTAGGTGTTGCTTTACCCCCTCATTGAGCGCCTTGTAGTAACTTACCGTAGACTCCCAACTCATTCCGCCTATCATGCCGATTGTTTTCACTGTTACTCCCTCTTTCTTATCACGAAGCTAAACACGAGCCTAAACGCGAACCTAAACACAAATAGTGATTAACAAGTAACACAGAAAATAGAATCGGGTCAATGAGTTAATTGATATCGCAGCCGCGATACTTAGTCGAGGCGCACAGAGCAGAGCTCTTTTCCATCGAAGCTCATTACCGACAGGGTGTCGTCCTCGAGTAATCCATAACTGGCAACATGGCCGCCACGGGGAATGGTCACAGAGCCTGGGTTAAACTCGATAAAATCACCCTTTGGTGCGGCGACAGGAAGATGGGTATGACCGGAGGCGATGATATCACCGGGGCACAGACGTGGGTGCTTATTACTGCTATCACTGTTAAATAGGTGACCATGGGTCAAAAACAGACGTCGGCCGTTAGGCAGCAGCACTAAGTTATAGTCAGACATGATAGGAAAATCGAGCAGAACCTGGTCGACTTCACTGTCACAGTTTCCTCTTACGGCGATGATTTTATCACCGTATTGGTTCAGCAGTTCTGCAACCTTGATAGGTGCATAGCCCGATGGCAGCGCATTTCTGGGACCGTGATTGAGTATGTCCCCTAATAAGATCAGATGCTCGGCGCCGCTTCGCTCGAACGCGGCGATCATTTGTGAAGTGCTATCGAAGCAGCCATGGAGATCGGAGGCAAAAAAAAGTTTCATAAGAGGCTCACCATAAAAACAGGAACGGCATATTACGCCTATTCAGCATTTTTTTCTATGAGTGAGCTCACCCTCTTCTACGGGTGAGTTCACCAAGAGCTATGAGTAAGCTCAGCTATTCGCTGGCCCCTGATAGCTGAGCCGGGCCTTTTACGCCACCAGCATCTGCTTGATCAGAGACTCACACTGGTCTTGATTCATATATTTTGGCACAGGATAGTTAAAGTGGGCTTCGGATAACGCCGCCTTAGCTAACTCGGGCACATCTTCAAGCTTAAGAGAGTCGAGCTGTGAAGCGATGCCATACTCTTTGAGCATTCCCTGAATATGCTCAATAAAGCCCTGTGCCAACGCCTCGTCTGTATCTCCATCTGCGCCAAAACCACAGGCACGTGACAGCTCGGCCAAACGTGGCAGGATCTCGGCCTTAGAGTAATTAAGTACATAGGGTAAGACGATGGCATTGGCCAATCCGTGGGGAGTGCCGTATTTGGCCCCCAGATTGTGGGAGATGGCATGGACATAACCTAAGCTTGCCTTGGTAAATGCCAGACCGGCGTAATAGGAGGCCATCGCCATATTATGCCGCGCCTTGAGATCGCTGCCATCGAGGACCACTTTTGATAAATTTTGCATGATAAGACGCGTCGCCGCGATAGCATAGGCATCGGTATCGGGTGAAGCGTTCATCGAGATAAAGGCTTCTACGGCATGGGTCAGTGCATCCATGCCTGTCGCGCTCGTCACATGAGCGGGTAAACCTGTCATTAACGATGCATCCAGCGATGCCATCATGGGCACAAGTTTGGGATCGATGAGTGGTGTCTTCTTATGGGTGACAGGATCGGAAACCACCGCAGCTATGGTCACCTCGGAGCCCGTTCCCGCCGTGGTCGGAATGGCAAACAGGGGGGCAGGCGCTTTCCAGACTCTGAAGAGGCCGGTGAGTTTTTTGATCTCACGACGATTATTCACTCGGGCGGCGATAACCTTTGCAGCATCTATCGGCGAGCCCCCGCCGACAGCCAGAATGGCATCACAATTATGCCTCTTATATAAGGCTAAGCCGGACTCTACCTGGGCATAGGTTGGATCAGGCAGTACACCATCGTAGATGACATATTCAACATGATTGTCCGACAGGCTCGTTTGAATCGCATCTAAAAGCCCCAGCTTTACCAGCACCGTGTCGGTAACAATCAACACCCGCTTCATCCCCATCTGAGCCATGGCGTCACACAACTCAAGTGAAGAACCGGCACCGGTAAACAGGGTCGGCTTGGGCATAGGGATTATCTTGGCCGCCACTTTCAACACCTTCATATAGCCCTTGTACGCTATAACCTGAAGATGAAAAAACCTGCTTTTAGTGTTGCGTTCCATGGCGACTCTCCCTGACATTTGTCTCTGATATAAGCCCTTGTATAGGCTCTTGTATTAGCTGTTGTATTAGTTCTTATATTAGCCCTTCATCCTACTCCTGACATGGTTTGCCAGATAGCAAAAATTCGATATATTTCAATGAACACCATAAGATTTGTTGTCGAGTATCTACTCTAACAGGTTAAGGGGAATTGAGAAGTGAAATCGAGCCGTATCTGAGCCCATATAAGCGCCCCGCTCTTCGAAGCTATATTGATGCGCGCTCGCCAGGGTAAGGATGAAACAGGCAGTGAAGTGATAAAAAACCGCGTCCCTGCGGTTAAGATTTTACCTGATGATTAATAGTTGGTGCCCGTCGCCACCAGGTTAGATGCTGACCATAAGCTTTGACGCGCCGGGCTGGCTAAACCATTAACCATGCGATCGACCTGATCCTGAGTGTAATTGGCATACTGATCCGAATAGGCCATGAAGTTCTGCCAGTTAATCGTCTCACCCAGACAGTTTAAGATCCCACCATCTCCGGGGTTCATCTGCCAGCTATTTTGCTGCGGCGTATCGCAGTTCTTATCACCGGTTTTACCACAACGCTTGGCCGCGCCCCGCTTACATCCGCCTTCGAAGGTGTGGATAAGGTCGAGGAAGTGGCCAAATTCATGGGTTAATACAGAGCGAAAGTTCTCGTCTGTGTTGGTTCCAAGGTAAGCCCCGTTGTAGGTGACCCGGGCAAGGCCATCGTCAGACATGCCGGAGTCCGGATACCAGGCGACACCTGAGTTATTGGTGACACCATCGGCATAGAGATCATTTTGAATATACACATTCATGTATTTGTAGTTATCCCAATGATCATTTTTCACATCGCTGCTGGAATAGTTACCGGCGCCGGAAGATTGCGGGTGGTAGATGATCCCCGAGGTCGGGTTACCTTCAGGGTCCAATTCGGCCAGACGAAATTCGACATTTAAACTGTCTTTTACACCGGTGAACTCAGGATCGATGTCGGCGAAATCGGCCGTCTGCCCCTGAAAATCTTCATTGGTCTTATACAGCGCATCGATGATTACCGCATCGTTAACCGTATCGCCATTATGAACCGTGCCATAGACATGGAACACCACCGGAATGATGTATTTATGGCTTGCTGATATCCCCATCACAGAGATATCGGCAGCTTTATTCTCTCTGGCTTGTTTAACTGCGGCTAGGCCTTGCAGTCTATTTTGTGCCTCCTCAAGGGCGGCGGGGAAATTTCTATAGTGCTGGGCATTAATTTCACCAGCCTTACAGTGATGAGCGGCAAACTCCGGCTGTTTAGCCTGTGCGTATGAGGAAGTGCCGATAACCAAAGCACAAACTGAAAGGGTTAGTTTATTTATCATATCAATAGTTTCTCTTATTGTTTTAAACCCGCCTTGTTAAACAGTTAGTTAAACTCATTTAAAGCAAGGAGGTATAGATGAGCACTGCAACTGAGTCCGAAGGAACAGATACAGCAGTATTGAATGACAGCATTATCTGTTTTGCGACCAAATCAGATAAAATATCCAATATGCAATATACAGGTCATCTGGATTTTGTAAAGCGTGATGACTAAATTAGCGTTCGATTAATCTGAGAAGGCATTAAAAATGAAGCGGATATGGAAAGGTGACAAAGTTGAAAGAGGACGACTCAACCAACCACCTCAAGGCTTACAGGCGGCTGGTAAAGTCGTATCATGAATCAATAACTAAGCAATAGACTCACTCACACCATGCCACTGAAAATGGTTATTGGGTTTCTTACTGACAATGCCTTCATCAAATAAACGACTGAATATCTGGTCCACCTCATCGGTAGAGATATTGAGGTATTTGCTCACCGCCCGCTTACTGCAATTGACCTGATTGGCACTCAAGGCATGGATAGCTTGTTCATAGGCGCTCTTTGGCGTTACGGGCGCAGCAGTAACATCTTCTATTTCGCTGGCATATTGCATCGAACTGGCTTCATGGGGTTTGAAGTGACTGAGCAGATCCGGTGCCTTCATCTCCTGCAAAGTTAACCCCTCTATGGTGACCGGGTTAGTGTGGCGGAACCGATATCTGAAACGGTTCTCTTCACCTATGAGTCCGACGAAGAAGGCGGCAAAGAAGTCGAGCAGTACCGACAGAAATACCACTAAGCCAAGTTGCGCCGTCTGCGCCGATACATTCAGGGAGTTGGCCAGACTGTCGATTAAGCCGATGACAGAGCCCTGACTTATGAGGGGCAGGCTGTCGCGCTCCATAGCGAGGCGCTGCTGCTCGCTCCTGAGTTTATCGTTCTCTTTTTGAATACGCTTCACACCCGTTGCGATACGCTCCATCTGAATGTATTTCTCGGCGGCGACATTATTCAGCTCGATCTGCTTCTCTATCGACTCAATCTGCATGTTGTAAGCGTTCACTTTGCTCTGGTGAACATTTGCATGTTCCTGAGCCTTATTGGTAGCGCTGTTTATTCCCCCCACCGAACCACCTATGGAGATGGCAGCCAGTACGGCATAGAAGACCAAGGCAAATATCATCCCGCTATAGTTACGCCGTGCCTGACGTTCGCCGACCTCATACCAGGCGAAGAATTTACCCAACTCAAAAATCACCGCAAGGGAGCCAAACATCACCTGCATAAATGGGTCGTCATCGATGGATAAAAATAACAACATGGAGAACACGATTGAGGCGAGGATGGATGCCCCGGTAAAGCTATAAACGCTCCACATGGCAAAATTCCCTTTCGGGTATCGAACGGCTGAGTTTTCGGTGTAAAACATAACGGACTTCTTTATCGGTGAGCGGTGTGCTCAAAACCTGTCAACGGGATCGTCAGGCAAAAAAATGGTGCGTAAGGATATATCAAAAAATCGGTTATGCCCTTATAAAACATAAGCAACCGAGCGCTTTTGCCGGAATTTCAAACGTCATTTTCACAAGTGTCTAAAAGGTGTTCAGGCTCTGCTTATAAAGCACTCGCTAATCATCAGAATATTTCTGATTGTGATTGTGGTGGTTGCAGGGATTGTGATGGTTGCAGGGATTGAGAGAGTAAAAAGAGGAGCGAGGCTTGCCTGTCTTGGCTTGAATTAAGCTACCCATTATACCGATTAGTATAATGGGTAGCATAAGAGGTTATTAATCTCGTTGCAGGGCGACAATCGGGTCTAATCTGGCGGCTTTCTTGGCAGGATACAGACCAAAACCGACACCGATTGTCATGCAGACACCGAGCGCAAGAATGATGGCAAAAGGTGACCAGGCCACAGGCCAACCGGCAGCCGCCGATATCACCACGGCCAGCAGCAAACCGACACCGATGCCAATAATCCCGCCGGTGGCAGAGATGGCGATGCTCTCGATTAAGAACTGACGTGCAATATCTTTACGCCTGGCACCGAGTGCCCGCAACAAACCAATTTCGCCCGTGCGCTCCATGATGGTAGCTAACATGATATTCATGATCCCTATGCCGCCAACCAGCAGGGAGATCCCGGCGACACAGGCCATAACAATATTGAAGATCTGCTGAGTCTTCTGATGCTGCGCCAACAGATCCGCAGGCACCACAATGTCATAGTCTTTTTCACCGCCGTGGCGGCGATTAATCAGGTGGCGCAGACTCTTAGCTGCAAGTGACGGATCCACATTTTCAGTAATTGAAACCTTAAACGAGTCCAACTCATCTTCCAGTGACTTAAAGTTCATCTTCTTCAGCGCCGTCGCCAACGGAATAAAGACCTGATTGCGTTCACCGCCCAGCTTCACCCCCTGTATCTTTGACTTGCCACTCTCTGCGTCGGTTAACACCCCAACCACGGTAAACCACTGATGATTTATCTTGATCACACTGCCGATAGCTTGCCCCTGAGGAAACAGGCTTCTCGCCGCTTCAGGGCCCAGCACGGCAACTTGCCTGTAATGGCTCTCATCTGTCTCGTCGAAGGCTTTACCACCGCTGAGTTTGAGTGCACTGAGCGAGAAGTAACTCGGGGTCACCCCTTTGACTTGTGCGTCACTGCGCCCTTCCAGACTAAACAGGCTGAAGGTTTTTACCTGTTTCTCCGCACTCCAGCTTTCAACAAATGGCAGGGTATCCTTAGCGCTTTCTACATCTCTTAAGCTAAGGCCGATACTGTGCTCACGAATCGATTTCAGCGCCTCGCCATCGGCGGGTCTGGCGTTAACGACCAGGTTTCTGACCCCCATAGATTCGATCATCTTAAGGGCCTCACGCTCGGCACCTTCACCGACACTCAACATGGCAATCACGGCGCCGACCCCGAAGATCATACCCAGCAAGGTTAGTGCGGTGCGAAGCTTATGGTGACGCATCTCATCGAAGGCTTGCTTAATGCCCTCGATATAGACTCTGCTCTCATTGACGATGCTCATACCCGACTCCTTTTCGGCGGCGTTGTCAGGGCGATAACATCGCCTGAGACTAATCCATCAGCGATGACCGTACGATTCAGACTGCGGCTACCCGGAGTGACCGCCTGCTTGATAAAACCCTTAGCGGTTTTCAGGTAGACCCAATATTGTCCCTCTTTTTGAAACAGCGCCTGATTGGGCACGGTCACCACATCTTCCAGGTTGAGAGAGTGTACCTGCGCCCTTACCTGGCGACCCGGCTGCATGATATCGGCAGCGGTGTGGTCAAGGCTGATGGTAAATTGGAAGTAATTCACCGGACTGTCTTTCTCTTTGGGCTTAGCCAATGCATCGAGCTGGGTCACCTTACCCATGAACGCTCTGTCCGGGTAGGCGTCGAGATAGACGGTCGCTGTTTTCCCGATAGAGAGCCCCGCCGCTTCAGACTCCTGTACGTAGAGCTTAGCCTGCATCACCGAGGTATCGGGTAGCAGACCGATGGGGAAGCCAGACCACATCATGTCGCCAACCACAGGAGATGCGCCATCCCAGCCCGCTTGATAGACGAAGAGTCCATCATGGGGAGCGGTGATCTCCATCTGGTTTAGATTGTTTTCGAAACGATTTATCTTTGCCGAGTGCCCTTTCTGTTTGAGCTTAATCAGCTCCTGCTCCGCCTGGGCTTGAGAACCATGTTTATCCAGCCCCCAATCGAAATAGTGCATCTTGGCGACCAGGTAGTCTTGGTTTCGCATCTGGTCGATGATCTCGATCTTAGTGTAAACCCGTTCATCTTCACTGAAATAACGTTCGGCCAACTCCTTTTCCCGGCTCGTCATTTCTGTTCCACTCGACAGTGTCTGGCTAATTGTCCTGTCTTTCTCTGTCTGTATCTGACTGTCGTAACCAAGTTTATCGAAATCAAACTGCTCCATCTTAAGACGGTAGGTCTCCCGGGTAGGATCCATACGTGCAACCACGTCACCCGCCTTAACCGGGGTAAAGTTATCCAATATCCAGGCTAATGATTGAGGACCTCGCAGACCCGACGGCACAGTTACCGCTGTCGACTGACTGGCCTCTAGCTCACCAACTGCAGGGATCTCGACATTAAAGTCGGAGCGCTGTACCTCCATAGTCAACACCCCATCGGCGGCCTGTTGGCTGCAGGCAGACAAGCTTAAGAGCCCGATTAAGGCTATTGCCTTAGATAGCTGAGATGATCCCCGCCAACGCCTGATCCCCATTCCTGTTTGTCTCTTTTTAAATAAGGTGCTCATGGCAGCAGTACCTCCTGACCCACGTCGAGGCCGGAAGTGATCGACACCAGCTCCTTGCCTATCGCGCCTAATGTGACTCTTTGTTTTGATTCACCAAACAGACCCGGCGTTAATACGTATGCTTGACCGGCATCATAATGCACCGCATCGAGTGACAGCAGCAGTTGCTCTTCATCGTTGGCAATATCTATCGATATCTTAGCGGTCATGCCCGGTCGCATCAGTTCAGTGTCCGCCTCGTCTATGCTGGCAACAGCATCGAAAATCACCAAGGGAATATCCTGATTTTTATTACGAAAAACGGCACCGAGCTCGATAATTTTTCCGGTAAAAACACGGTCAGGGTTGGCATCGAGACGAATTTTCAGTGTCTGCCCCAACTTAACCCTTCTTGCCTCGACCTCAGGAATGGTCATGTTCACCTGCATATTATTGAGATCGGGAATACTCAGCACGGCATCACCCATAAACACAGACTGACCCTCTTTGATCTTATTACCTTGAGAATCATTACCGTAAACCACCATTCCGGCTCTTGGGGCAATAAGAGTCAAAGACGCGATACCACGTTTAAGCGCATCGACCTCAGAGGCAAACTTTTGCTGGTCTCCCATCAACATCGCCTCTCTCTGTCTGGCACTTTGGGCCTCGAGATCCAGCTTCTGTTCGGTCAGAACCACCCTATCTTTCGCTATCTCCGCATCTTTTTCATATTTTACTTTGTCGATTGCGGCGACCGTTTCATCAGAGAGTTTGAATTTTCTCTGAGCCTTCTCGAAGTTCATCTGTGCTTCCGCCAGTTCGAGTCTCAACTCCTCCAGCCTTTTTGCATTGCGTAACTTTGAGGTTTCAATATCTTGAATCGTTGCCTCAAGCTTGGCCGTCTTGACCGAGAGACGCTGAGTCTGCTCCGAAGTATCGAGTTGAGCGACCATGTCACCCTGATTAACCTCTGAGCCTTCCGGTGCCAGCTGTTTAACCTGGTATTGCCACACCCGGCGCAGTGATGGCGGCATCATGGAGATGGTATCGGCCGAGACAAGCTCACCCGTGACATCAATACTTTGACTCAATACGCCTCGCTCCACACTGGTCACGGCCGCGCCGCCACAACCACTGAGCATGAGTAGCGTTACAGCCGGGAGGAGTCGCCTTAGCCGAGTGTGACGCTTGTTACACATATTAGATAACATCATATCTGCCCCGCTGCGGTGACTAATACACTCATCCCGGGGATGATTTTGACTCGCTCGTCAGGCTCAAAGCGGATCTCCACCTTAAACCAGTTACTGCTGCCCCAGGCAAGCTGCTTCTGAGCCTGTCGGCCAATGAGCTTAATGTCACCACTAAAACTGATATCAGATTGCGAGTCTAATCGTAAGGTCACGGGGTTGCCGATAGCGATTTTATCGACATCAACCTCATTCACCCAGGCCACAACCTCTAATTCTTCCATGGCTGGCAGACTCGCTATCTGCCTGCCTATCTGCACCGTATCGCCAACGGCATACTTCTTTTGTGACCAGGGATCGCTACTATAGAGCAGCGGACCTTTTATCTCGGCTTTCAGCGCTAACTGCTCTAAACCATTTAAGGCTTGTGCCAACTCGAGATTTGCACGATTTTTATCTATGGCCAACTGGGCCTTACTCGCCGCCTGTTTATCTAATACCTCTTTAAGGGATTGTCTGGCCTTAGATAGCTCACTCTTTGCCTTCATTAAATTAAACTGGTTTTCGGCATAATCTTTGGCGGCGATATAATCGGCGGGTACATCGGCATCGAGCTGGCTCTTATCGAGCTCGGATACTTTCTGTTTAAGATCAAATTTTGCCTGTAATACGCTGGAAGTCAGATCGATAGACTGACTCTGCTCTTGAGCCGTCACCCGCAGCAGACTGGCCTCTAGTTGCTCAATTTGATTGGCGAGCTGACTCTTATCGAAGATGACCACGGTTTCACCGGGCTTCGCTATCGAGCCTTCTGGCAACATCCATTGAATTTGATAACGCCAGGCATTCCCCGCCTTGGGTACCATAAATGATTGTGATTTCACCGATGAGATCTTGCCTGTCAGTAACAAGCGCTCAGGCTCCACCTGCTTGTTTGAGCCCTGGTCCGAGCTCAGTTTTGAGCTGAAACCGGGAGCTTCATTCGCTGCGTTCACTGAGGTAAAAGGCAGTAAAAGAGCGGCCAACAGCAGGGACCGACGCCAGTTAAATACTCTGCTGGAGTCACGATTAAGCCGCATATTCACCTCGCTCCTCGACCTCGACAATATGACCATCTCGCATGCGTATCACCCGCTGCGCATAGGCTGCGACTTCCTCTTCATGGGTCACCAGAATAATGGTCTGGCCGGCTTTATGCAGCTCGGTAAACAGGGCCATGATCTCGACCGATGTCTTGCTGTCCAATGCCCCGGTCGGTTCATCGGCGAGTAAAATTGCCGGGCGATTAACTAATGACCGCGCGATAGCGACTCGCTGCCTCTGACCGCCGGATAGCTGGTTTGGACGGTGATCTTGTCTGCTACCTAGCCCCACCCGGGTTAACAATTCACTGGCATAGCTAGCGTCATCATTTGGAGGGTTGGAAAAACGTAGCGGCAACAAGACATTTTGTAGCGCGGTCATCCGCGGTAATAGGTGAAAACTTTGAAAGACGAAGCCTATCTCCTTATTACGCACTGCCGATAAGGCATCATCATCAAGGCTTGCGACCTCTTGTTGATTAAGCTGATAGCTCCCTTCACTGGGTTTATCCAAACAACCTATGATATTCATCAGTGTCGATTTACCCGAACCAGAGGGCCCCATAATCGCGACAAACTCATTTTTATTGATGGTAAAATCTACCCCTCTGAGGGCGAAAACAGAGGTTTCTCCCATCCGGTATTCTTTTTTTAATCCATTCACTTTAATCATAAGAATCTCTTGCTAACACTCATGTCTATCTCTGCAAAAATTGAAAATTGATAATATTCAGGCGCAAGTGATAGTGCCTGAATATTAGTGCCTTAAAGGTACGAATAAATCTCGCCTAAATTCAGACCTATGCAAGCAGCCGGAGTTCAAGACAAATTAAAAATGTATCAGGGTACCTGAGCAACAGATTGACAGATATGTGAATGAAATAGCAATTGAATTTAATAAATTTGCAATTAGTTAAGAATGGCTCTCAACTAATTGCAAAGAATGGAAGCAATACGTTAGAAAGGTTGATCAAAAGGATCAGAATAGTAAATAGTTAGAGGAAGATCCCCATCAGGCTCATCGTCGCGATCCCCAAGAAAAGCACCCACTGAAAAAGATGTCTGAATGGGGTCTTTATATCACTGACAAAGGCAATATAGATCTGCCAGATGGCAAAGATGCCAAAATTTAGCGCCACAAACAGAATAAGACTAAAGCCCTGCATATGTGACACGAGTTCGAAACCACATGAGGCTAATACTAACGTTGATAAAACTAAAAAAACTGACACATAATGAAATACACAGTGCAATACGGCTTTTGCCACAGGCTCAAACTGAGCATCCAGCATTGGCGTTAAAAAATGTTTAACGCCATAGGTGAAATGGCCTACACAGGTAAGCAGCCCCATCCCCGCAGCAGCAATAAAATATAGATTCATGGAATTTATCTAACCTTCCCTTCGCTCATTAATCGGTTGACCTTGCCTAATAGACAGGAGAGTGAATCTAAATCTTTCAAATAAATTCTCACCTTCAGCAAATAAGGTCATGCTTAATAAAAATCATCTATATCCATAGGGTGAGTGAGTGAGCGGCTTATACCGATTACATGGTCGCCATGGTCCAATAATCGAGTCGTTTTTGCGGCTCGGCGAGCAGAGACTTACATCTGTCTTTATACTTTCCCATCAAGCCCCCCAAGCTTTTACTATTGGGCAGTGATGCCAGCTGCTTCTCTTTAACACTCGAAAGCGTATCTGCGACTTGCTCTTTACTCTGATATTTCTCAGCCAGCGCTATCGCATCTAATGATGACTGTAACAAGCGCTCACCGACGGCCTTCATCTGTGGGGCATTCATATTTGATATCGCATCTGAGCTAATTTGGTAATAAGACGCACACTCGAGTACTTCTCCGTTAAATGCAATTTCGGCCTCTGAAGCTACCGGGGCAGCAACTGCCGGCAATTGAACCATAAGGGATAGAGAGAGAAGGAGTAAGCCATTCCTGACTCCGGATTTGTTTGCCGTCTGTGAATATGAAGCTGAAGTTTGCATTTAGGATCCCTTGCTGCAATTGTTATCTGTTATTGGTAACAGTTATTGATAATAGTTATTGATAATACTTTTTTTAGTATTTTTACTTTAGACCTCACTTAATTTCAAGGTGAGGATATTAAAACTTGTCTGATAGAAGTCGCTGATCTTGTTTAAGAATCGAGTACAGCAGGCTTAGAAGAAGCGCGGTAACCGCAATACCAATTACATTTGATATTTCTGCAGCCTGAATTTGAGGTTCTGTTTTACCGCAGTCCATTCGCTATCTATGATGGAGTAGATAACGGTATCTCTGACGGTACCGTCACTGAGCAACTTATGATTTCTCAATACGCCATCTTGTTTAGCACCGAGACGGGTGATGGCCTCTCTCGAGGCTTGGTTGTGCCAGTGGGTTCTGAACTCAACCGCCATGACATCCAAGGTATCAAAAGCATATTCCAGCATTAACAGCTTTGTCTCGGTGTTGGCACTGGTTCTCTGTGCGCGCTTTGCATACCAGGTGTAACCTATTTCCAAACGCCTGTTTGCCTGATCCCAATTGCAGATCCGGGTCGAGCCGATGATCTCACCGGAATGTCTATCCCGTACGGCAAAGGCTAAGGCTTCACCTCGTTGCTCTGCGGCTAATGCCGTTTCTATATACTCTTTCATCTCATCGGGATGAGGGGCACTCGTGTACCATAACTGCCAAAGTTCTCCGTCTGAGACTGCAAGAGAAAGCGCGGGAATATGCTCTAAACTCAAGGGTTCAAGCAGGATATGCTCCCCGGACAAACACTCAGCATGAACTTCACTCTTCACAACACTCTCCCTGTTTAAATTACCGCTTGAATATAAAAACCTACGGTTTGACCAGCACACACAACATCTGAGAACGGTCTGAAAAAACAACAACTTTGATCTATATCAATAAAGTTAACACAATTACCTAATGAGTTCACGACCCAATAGCGATCTCATAGATGAGTACTTCCGAGTTATCCTCCTCCCAAATTCTTGTCTCTTTATAAGACATACCCACTTTTTCTAACACCGAAATCGATGCCTCGTTACCGGGACTGACGATCCCCAGTACTTGCTTAAGCCCCAATGTCTGACAGTGAAGAAGGACTGCTTTGGCAGATTCTATGGCGTAACCTTTCCCCCAAAATGCGGGGAGAAATGCATAACCCAAATCAGGGCTATCAAACAGCGGCCTTTTGACTAATCCGGACAGACCTATCGGCTCACCGCTCTCTCTTAACTCAACGAGATAAAGTCCGAATCCATTCTGATAATAGCTGGCCAGCGGACCATCAAGTAGATAGGTTTCAGCCTGCAACAGATCTCTGACGCCCCTATCACCAATATTATCCAGAAATCCCTTGGTATTGAGTAAACTCAAAATAAAGTCTGCATCTGCAATCTCTAAATGACGCAGGATCAGCCTGGATGTTTCCAATACAATCAAATGATTTTCCAACATATTGACATGAAATAATTAGACTATACTTTGTTCAGTCCAGCAGAGGAAGCAGCGAACTATGTCAAGGAAACGCACTCAAGTCAGCCAATATTATGTCATTGCAGCCGTTGTCGCTGCCGAACTCAACCACACATTAACCTATTGCAAACAGATTAATCTTACCGCAAGCAATGCTCAGGCTGCATCATCCCGGGTAGGTAATGCCGCGCTGGGATTTAAGGCCTTAACAGGCTTCATCGATGACCTCGCCTGCTACACCATGAAGGCCGCAACCGACATCAACATTCTGGCTCACAAGGCCAGTAAGTTAGCTACCGACACAGCAAGAGCGGCGACTGCACTTAAGCACTTTGAAAAAGCCAAAAAAAATGCCCGCGAAGCAAAATTTGCATCGACTATCGCCCCAGCGGTCGAGAAGACCTCCCAAAATTATCAGCAGCTGCAACATTCATTTCAGCACCTCATTAACCAAATGGAGGTGCAACTCCATGAGTTAAAGCGAAACCTGCGAACCGCCAACATCCTCGCGTCCATATGCAGAATTGAAGCGTGTCGGGTCGATGTCGCTAACCAGGCAACCTTTAACGATGTCGCGAATCGCGTCGACAATGTCGCCAACCTGATCCGGCAACGCGTCGATAATGCCATCGCTCTTTTCGATGGTTCTAGCGGACAAGAAGCCGCGTAAGCCACAGTCAATCACTCAGTAATCAACTCAATTTCAGTCACACAGACAGGGAAGCACTATAGATGAAGAGTCAGCTTATCGTTGAAACGCCCACGCATAAATGGATTTACTTTGGCCGGGACCCGGAGAAGCCGGAAAAGATCATAGACACGAATCAATACATGTTAGTTACCGACAAGAAAGCCCTGTTGATGGATCCCGGGGGAGTCGAGTTATTTGCGCCCATGTTAGCCAATATCGTTAAACATATTCCGCTCGAGCAGCTCACCCATCTCTTTGCGTCCCATCAGGACCCTGACATCATCTCATCCCTCGGGCTCTGGGATCAGACTCTGCCCGGTGCAAAGCTCTACTCTCCCTGGCTTTGGGAGGGCTTTATCAGGCACTTTGGCATGAGTAATATCACTTATGAACCGATACCCGATGAGGGAAGTCGTTTAGTGTTGGATCAAGTTGAGATACAACTTATCCCCGCACACTATCTTCACTCCTCAGGAAATATGCATGTTTATGATCCTGCAGCCAGAGTCTTGATGTGTGGCGACGTTGGCGCCGCATTGGAAGATCACGATGTGGATATTTTTGTCGATGACTTCGAGGCCCACACCAAGAAGATGAAATTCTTCCATCAACGCTGGATGCCCTCAAACAGGGCAAAAAATGAGTGGATTGAAAGAGTCAGAAAGCTCGACATCGATTTTATGTGTCCTCAGCATGGACGCATATTCAGGGGAGAACAAGTCACTCAGTTTCTCGATTGGTTTGAACAACTCGATGTCGGTAAGACGGGATAACCCAGATACATCACTGATTCAAGTCATAAAAACGCCCGGTTTACTTTCATAAACCGGGCGTTTTCTTTGACTATTACCGATTACTGTTAGTCTAAAAGATAATGGTTCAGAGATAACGAACGAAATGTGATCCTTCCCGACTCGCTTTTATCGGCGCCTTTACCGCTGGAGTCCCCAGGTACAGGAAGCCGACAATCTGATCACTCCCCCCGAGACCCAGCTGTCGATGAACATGCTTATCGAATGCCATGTCACCTGTGCGCCATATGCCGCCAAGCCCTTGAGCAAAAGCCGCCTGTTGCATGGCCATCGCCGCACAGCCCGCTGCAAGCAACTGCTCAAGCTCTGGTACCTTCGGATGTGGTTTAGGTTTAGCTACGACTACGATGACCATAGGCGCGCGCAGTGGCATCCCTTTCACCTTACCTTGCAGGGTCTCATCGGCGCCATTCTCTATCACAGCATTGAGAAAGACCTCACCCAGCCGGGATAAACCGTCTCCCTGAGCGATAATAAACTCCCATGGCTGTAGACCCCCATGGTCGGGCACCCTTACGGCTGCATCCAAAATATTTTTTAATTGAGTCTCATCGGGGCCAGGCTCTACAAGGCGAGGAGATGACTGTCGGGTTAGCAGTAATTCGATGGCGTCCAAGCTGTTATCCTTGTTATACCGATAGGTATTATTATCAATTTAAAAATAGGATAACAAAGGTTTAAACGTAAATCCCACCAAATAGGTGGGATTTACAAAAATGTCATCATGACAGAGCAAAAACCGGGTTAATTGCCCTTATTGAAATGCTTGTCCACAAAGTAATCCAGGCTGGTGTAACGTCCACCTCCCATAAAGAGCAGCGCCATCAACATGATGAAATAGGTAATAGCAAACTCGATCCCGTTGTTTAACACCACGAAATTGCCCGAACTTGTCAGCCACTCGTAGTTACCATTTTCCTGCAGCAACTCTTTGGCTTTAGCCAACTTATCTCCCGCTGCGAGAACCTGCTCGTTGGCGAGCCAGGAATTAACATCTGCGATGGCCAACCAACCGTTATCCCAGTGAACCGAAAAAGCGGCGACTAACATAGTGACCATTAAAGGAATCGAGACCAGGCGTGTGGCTAACCCGAGGATCAGAAGTATGCCCCCAAAGAACTCGGTGCCGGCAGCGAGTCCCACCATCACTTCAGGCATTGGCAGGCCGAGTCCCCAGTCGGGATTGCCAAACCAGGCGGCAGTATCACTGAAATGCGATAACTTGTTGTATCCAGCCTGCATCAACACGGGTGCGAGGTAGAGTCTGAGCGCCAGAGGAGCCAGACCTTCGACGTATTGGAGTAACCCTAAAATCTTTTGATATATTTTAACTAGTGGCATCGCTAATCCTTTTTATCACTACTGTCACAATAGACCATCATGGATAGGAATAACTTTCATCAGACTTTAACTTTATGTCAACATTATCAAAATAACTAGAATTTGTTACCGAAGGGTCTGCGGATGGGCTTCAGCAGATAAGCGCGACAAAATCGTCGAAACAATCCAGGTACTCCTGAGAATTATGAGGGTTTTCCCCGGTATCGTTATTTTGAGCGGCAACGGCAATATCGCCACTGTCAGCCGCCATCAACAGAGACCAGCAAGCGGCAAAGACCCAATAGATATTTATTGCATCCGGCAGTGCCGTCTTCGCATCAGGGGTTAAGTTGGGGTGACCGTCCAGATAACCATCGATTAAAAAATGACGCTGCGCAGTGGAAAGTGCATGAGTCGACAGGACCCCCGCGATATCGAACAGAGGATGAGAGGTGCAGGCATACTCAAAATCGATACAGTACAGCTTCCCCTCTTTGTACAGTAGATTATGAGGGTTGAGATCCCTATGACTGTATTGGTCTGAGCGCGAACAGGCATTGAGTCGGTCGAGCCAGATATTAATATCATCCTCTAATGCCAGCAATTCCAGATGACTCATTTGCCATTGAACCGCCAACTCCGAGTAGGGAAGGGTCGACAGCTTAGCTGCGATAAGCGCCAGTTTATCCCGATAGGTTTGCCACTGCTTAGTTACCCCCATAATATTTTCGGGGACAGGCAGACGAGATATACCTCTTAGAAAGGGTAACAACAGGGTTTCAGCATCGGGCCATAGCGTCGATTCATCAATCAAAGGGTGCGCTGGTTTTGCCGTTAATAAGCTACCCCACTGTGCTTCAGGAGCTTGCTGAACATACTCGCTAAGGTAATAAGCATGGTCCTGACTGACATAAAACAACTTAGGTGCTAACCCCTGATTTGCTGCTATGTTCCAATTTCTCACTTCAGATTGACGATCACAGAGTTGACTGCTCGCCGATGAGTTGACCCTGAGTACCCAGTCCAGCTCGCCATCGTTAATAAGAAAATTTTGATTACTCAGGCCATGAGCGAGCGGTGTCGCCACACTCCCGTAAGTAAAGTTTAACCCCGCAAGCTTAAGCTCATCGATTACCGATGCCGGCAGCACTGACAGGAGGGTCTTTGTCTGAACTTTACTCATCTTTCACGTTCCAGATAATCGGTGCATAACTGATAATAATACTGACTAAGCTTTGCCATTAATCATCGCTAAGACCATTTATTAAGACGATTCAATTAAACCAGTCTAATAAGAGAGAGCCCGACTCTGCTCACGCATGGTCGATTTCCATAAAAAGTATCCTCCGATAGCCATACCGACATAGAGAATGAATAACAATGACGTCAGCATCAGCCCTTTTTGCAAATACAGATAGATAGAAGCAAGATCTATGATGACCCAGTATAGCCAATTCTCTAACACTTTTTTGGCAACCAGATAGGTCGTCATCACCGCAAAGCAGGTCGTTGCCGCATCGAGGTAAGGATAGGAAGCCTGAGTATGGTTAGACATCAAATAGCCTACCACGCCCGAGATAGCCGCCGTCACCAGGATGATCTGAGTATGGCGGGTCAGGCTCCAGGAGATCACGGCACTGCCATGTTCATCCTGCTTTCCCTTAGACCACTGCTGAAATCCATACACGGCCATGGCCATATAGTAGATATTTAACACCGACTCCATCAGCAGCGACACCTTCCAGAAAAGCGCCGTATAGATGGCAGTACTGAAAAATGCAGCAAACCAACACCATATACTTCCTTTCATCGCCAGAACTAAATATCCAGCCGCCAGAATAACCGCAACTGCCTCCCACGCCGTCAAGGCATTTGCCTCGGCTAAAGCACCACTGACTGTATTCAACAATGCAGCCCAAAAATCTGTCATTACTCTATCCGCTTTCTATGTCTGATTAGTCATCTGCTAAATGAATAAACTCATATTTACACGAGCAAATATGAGTTTATAACATCGTGTTCCGGCAATACCGGTTACTCGCTGTGAGAGAGATCCAACTCACCACCAATAAATTTACACACAAATACGGCCTTGCCCCACTTCTCATGGGCGGCTTGCATCTCAACAGCAAGCATAGACATCACATCGCTGTATTCACCGCAGACCTGAGTAGCCATCGCATTGGTTTTACGCTCAATATTCGAGTAACTATCGACCCGACCGATAAACCACTTGATTGGATCCAGGTAGTTATCTTGTAAAGGGTAACAGCTTATCTCAGCAGTTAATTTCATTTCATTGACCTCTGGCAGCCCTCTTTTTGAAGAAGAGAATCGCCACAATTAAATTAAAAGATACTAAATCATCAGATAGCTAACACTAGACTGATTTACATGAACTTGACGTTAACGGTTAACCCTAACTGACGGGGATCACCATAACGTATATATTGCTTATCAGCCCAGTCCTGATCCGGCTCGTTGCCGAAGTAGAAGCCACGGGTACCATACTGTTCATCAAACAAGTTACGTCCCCACAGGTAGGCTGACCAAAGATCGGTTTCATAGCCCAGGCGTGCATTAAAGATAGTATAGGCATCAGACTTAGACTCGTTACTGTCTGAATAGTAGAAGTCACTCTTGCCACTGGTCGTAAGATTAGCAAACCAGCCAGAATCGGTACGATAGGTCGCGCCTGCGCTATAGGTGAAGTTAGGCGAATGAGCCAGTTCACGGCCCGACAGGTCGACGGTTCCGCCATACTTATCCTGATACTCATAATCACCATAGGCAGTTTCCAGCCAGCCCAGAGTAGCATAGAGCTTAAGATTATCGGTCGCGTACCAATTGCCCTCTAACTCGGCGCCATAATTGTGCGAGCTTCCCGCATTTTCTGTATATAGGATAAACTTCTGTGGCTCATCAGGATTTTGCTGAGATGCTGACACCTGCTGATCACGTCTGTCCATATAGAAAAATGACAAATTGGTTGACGCCTGTCCCTCTAACCAGTTGGATTTCAATCCGATTTCATAGTTATACAGGGTTTCGGTATCGTACTCTTTCTTGTCAGACAGTTCGGTTGGCAGCGACATATTAAAACCACCCGCTTTATAACCTCGTGCGACTCTTACATAGGCCTGCTGAGTATGACTCAAGGTCTTGCTCAGAGCGATATGTCCTCCCCACATAGTTTCACTCGGGTTAAACGCATCGCCGGCACTATCACTGTACTCACTGTCACGGCTCTCGACTCTGGCACCAACAGAAAGTGAGTAACCATCACCTAAATCTGAGTCTAATTGCGCAAAGACAGCCAGGTTTTCAGCGTCATATTCCGCCGTTAATGGATCTTCCCAACCGTTATAGATCTCTAACGTATCGTTATCTTCATCGAGTTTCATGCCATAGAGCCCCACTAACCAGTCGGTACTCCCGGCAAAAATTCGTCCGGCTTCGGTTGAGCTCAGTCTGAACTCCTGGCTGACGGTTTTGCGTTCACCCTCTTTATTCCAGGTGTAATCATATTGGCAAGCCTCGCCATAACAAGTCAGATCTCCCCAGTAATCCGGGTTGGCCCAGTCGCCGTCGTAACCATGATGATGCTGAGTTTGTGCATAGGAGGTCAAAGAGACAAGTTCGAATGACTCGGCCCCCGAATAGGTCATCTTCAGCGAGCTACCCGTGGTGCGCTGCTTATCGACACCGGGCTCATCGGTGAGCGTATCGAAACCGTTGTTGTCTAATGTCCAGGCATCGTAGCCATTATTATAATCGGCATGAAGCAGGGTAAGGTCTAGCTCAAGATGGTCGGTTGCATACCAACGTAACTTGGCACGACCGGTAAACTCGTCACGTCCATTGGTGTCATCCAAGCCCAGGTAGAGGTTGTCTCTATAACCATTTTGCTTATGTTGCTGCAAAGATACCCGATAGAGTAGCTTGCCCGAATCGGTCAAGGGACCAGAACTAAAACCACTGAATGTGGTGAGATCATCGCCTCCTAAAGATACCTCGGCGCCATGTTCGAAAACATCGGTAGGATCGTTACTCTTAAGGTAGATTAAGCCTGCGAGTGCGTTAGCACCATAGCGCGTTCCTTGTGGACCCCGAAGCACTTCGACCTGCTGAAGATCATACATGCTGGAGATCATACCAAGGCCGGACATATCAATATCATCGATGATGTAACCCACCGAAGAGTTAGGTGCGCCCTGATACTCCTCCTGCTCTCCGACACCACGGATCTGGAAGTATTTAGGTCTGGAGCTACCACCGGACCAGTTGAAGTTAGCAATCGAGTTAAGTACCTCTTCAAAATGCTGCGCGCCCTCATCTTCGATCTGCTGTTGATCGATGACGGTAATGCTCGAAGGCATTTTGTCTAAGGAAGCACCTCTGAAATCGGAGGTGACCACAATCACTTCCATATCATCGGAAGCGGTAGGCTCATTAACTGGCTCGGCAGAGAAAGCATAGCCGCTGGTCAATGCTGTAGAGAGTGCCGTTGAGATGGCAAGTGCGACGGGTGATACGCGTTTTATGGTATCAGAATTAAAACTTAGTGATTTAAACGTAAACATAGGACCCCAAATTAATATTTTGAGATCCGGCAACTGGAAAAGCGAGAAAGGTTGTACAAATACAATTGTACTTATTGGCCCATTCCTACGCCGGTATTAGCCGGATCAGGTTCAAAGGGTTTGTCTTGTGACATCTCAGACACAGCACCATCAATTATCAGTACTGGATCACCCCTTGGCGCCGGCAAGTATACATGAGTTAAACAAGTGATTGACATACTTATGTCATCATTAAGTGAATTTTCATAAAAAAACGTCAGCTATACTGACGTTTTTTGTAAAAATTTTAACCAATCACAACGAGTACCATAGGACTAATCGGAAAATGATTAATTTGAGAAAGCTTTTCTCACGTACAACTCATACCTGACTGCATTGGCATTCGGGGCAAGCGCCGTCACCTGCATGCGTTGCTTTCCGTGGAGTTTTAACGATTTCCAGGCACTCGCTTCATCCTCTATGGTAAAGCCGCTGATATCATACCAGGTGAATTTATATTGAAGACGCAGATCTGTGGCAACCTTGCTCTGTATGATCCCCGAGCCCTGCAGCAGATCTCCCTGTTGACGAGCCTGGATCTGCTCAACAGTCACTTCACTGCCAAAACTTCTGTTATCGACTCTCACCTCACCGGTCGAGCTGCCCATGATACCTGAGGTATGTGGGGCACAGGCGGTGAATAACAGTGCTAAGGCAAACGCCAATATTAATTTTTTCATCGTAAATTTTCTCTCTTTAACAGAAACGGCTCCGGTCGAAGTTACCGAACCTGAAATTAATCAATCAAAAAGTGCGCCCTCGCCGTAGCGATAAGCTTCTTCCTGCTTGTCTGCCAGCAATCGATGCTGACGTTAGCCACCCTGCGGCCCTGTCGCGTGATCTTACATTCAGCAAACGTATCTTTATGATAACCAGCCCTTAAGTAATCAATTGAAAAATCGACAACCTTAGGCACTTTTGAGGTGTTCATAAATACCATTAACTGAACGATGGCTGACATCTCCATAAATCCGGCAATCACGCCACCATGAATAGCAGGCAGAGTCGGATTACCGATATTGTCATCCTTGGCGGGTAGCCTGAACACCAGCTCATCACCGAAACGCTCGACTGCCATACCGATAAAGTTGGTATAGGGAACATGGGCTAACAGGTGACTGAAATCATTTAGCTCGGTGGCCTGCTTAACTATCTCCTTTACGTCCAGCAATGCCGAACGTCCGGGAGTGTGTGTTTCACTCTTGCTTTGAGATTCTGTCGAGGGCGACACATTCGGGGACTGCTCACCAGTCTTGCCCAACAAGGCCTGGCGAAAATTATCGCCTATCATCTCGGGGCTTATCCGCATAAATGAACCGACGGCATGAGCTATCGGATCATCGATAGAATCTTGGTAGGCAATCGCACGTGTAAATGCCACACTCGAAGATATTTTATAGCATTCGGCAAAACCATATACAGGCTTATTGGGCTCAGCCGGTTTCATATAATCGACACGCAGATCCAGAGTCGGTGATAGCTCTAAACTATGATAGTGATCATAGATAGAACACACGACGGCACTGCCGCTAGCCGTATCCATCAAGGTTGTGATCACACCACCATGGATAACGCCGGTATCCGGATAACCAATCAATTCACTGCTATAGGGCAGTTCTATCAGTACATGGTGCTCACTCGCTTCATGCACTGTCAGCTTAAGACGACGACACTGCGCAAGTTGATCGACGAAACGGGTCGCTATTTGTGTCAAGGGGAAAAACTCAGGATTAACCTTCATGACTCCGTACTCACCATTATCTGTCAGGGTTCAACATACGTCCCAAAGGCTCACCGCCAAGCAGGTGCATATGTATATGAAACACCTCCTGTCCGGCATGTTTATTACAGTTCATAATTAAACGGTATCCATCTTCTGCAATTCCCTCTTCCGCGGCTAGCTTAGCGGCAACAGTCACCATGCGCCCCAGAGCTTTCTCATCTGATGCTTTAACTTCGTTCACGGTTGGAATTAGATGGTTGGGTATAATTAGGATATGGCTCGGCGCTTGTGCACTGATATCACGAAAAGCGGTAACTAAATCATCCTGAAACAAGATATCTGCAGGGATTTCACGACGAATAATTTTACTGAAAATGGTTTCTTCGGCCACTATAATGTCCTCGACTCGATGGGAATAATAGAAGTATACCTATATTTAAGGCTTTATGATCAATAGCACACCAGATTCATCTTTCTTAAAAGCATCCACCGATTATAGCTGACTGAACCTGCTGTCTAAATGAACAAGCAACTACTACCAAGTTCAACCACCTTCACAAAAGAAACAGCAATTAAACAAAAAGCCAATAATTATACAATTGTATATACATTGATATTGACAAGAGTACTAGCTAGGCATCTAATAGACAAAATTTTTCCGGAATAACATCATGCTTACCGATAAAGAAACCGCGTTGCTTAATGCCGCTACCGATCTGATCAGAGAACATGGAATGATAGCCCTGAACATGTCAGATGTTCATAAGAAGGCCGGATATTCACGAGCGGCTCAATATCAATCCTTCAGTGATAAAAACTCTCTGCTTGCCGCACTATGCATGCGTGAGTTAGTGCAAAACAGTTGTGCAATTGAAGAGCAGAGGTATAAAGAGTTAACCGGTGACTTTACCGTTGTACTGAGACCCGTTGTCTACAACTACCTGAAGCTAGCCGATAGACTCATGATAGATTCCGCCTTCGATCAGATGTTCAAATTAGTACAAAACCTGCCTGATGTAGCAGAGTTTTCTTTCATCAAACAAGGTTTTGAATTCTTAAATACCGAAAGAACACAAAAAGCCTAACACCATCGCCTCGGGCGAGTTTCAAACTCGCCCGGCTACCTCTAAATATCAAGAGCCAGACAAGATATCCTGCCCAAACTCTAGATCATAGAGCCTAACCCCTTCAATTTGAGCAAAACGTGTTGGCACGCAGAGCAAACATATTTTCCATCCAGGGTATTTTTTGTCTCAACATGAACATAATCCAAAACTTTTGACCTTGATGATCTTCAACCTGGTTTCATCGATCGACGTATCATCTCTTGCATCGTTCTTTGGGGTCGAATTTGTTGCAATGGTGATTAACGTTGCCGCCATACCAAAGAGTGTGACCTTTATGATGTACAAACTAAATGAAAGGGTCAGCAGGGCTAGAATTCCCCATAGCGAATCTTGATAGCTATAGATAGTCAGTAGTGTACATCCGCCACCAATAGTCAACACAGCCAGTGAAATCGTGAGCAGCGTATCCAGAGTCCCGAGGACCCCCTCAAATTCATTGCTACTTTTCATATGATTCCTAGGCCTTAATCAGATATACGACACCATCTTTTTCATACACATTACTCACTTCATTACCCTCACCCAACACAACAACCTGCTGTCCCTTTTCAGTGACCGCATTACCCGCAGCATCCAAAATGATGGCAATTCCCATGGCCGTTAACATAGGAGAGTGGTAAGAGTGATAATGGCGATGAGTCTTAGGGACGACAATCACGGCCCCTCTCTTTACACGTTTAGGGCTCACATGTTGACACTTTATCCCACCAACGCGTTCACAGCCGACTGTCGCGGCTTTAGATTCAAAAGAAACTGTGGTGCCAAAATACAATATAAGCATGCTGAAGATTGCTGTTAGTGACTTAACCATCTTAAAAACCTCAACTTAAACGATGATAATTTACTCTATGAGTAAATGAGAGCGTGCAAGTATACACAATAACTACACAACTGTATAGTCGCAAGTATATTCACGGAAACACCCAAGCGTTTAACCTCGCTTCATCGTGACCCCTTAAACCCGGCACTAAGCGTTTACCGGTCGGTATTACACCCATTTTCAAGACAAAAAAAAGCAGGAAAGTCATCACTTTCCTGCTCTCTCGACTTCATATGGGTATAAACTATCTCAAGCATGAACCTCATGGAGGTGCGTCTGAGCCCAGGCAATAGCCTGCCCCCTACTGGACACACCAATTTTTCTGAATGCTCGATACAGATGAGTCTTAATTGTGCTTTCACTAACAAACAGTTGATTAGCTATATCTACATTGGTGCTACCAGAGAGTAGTGCCTGTAGCACCTCGCGCTCCCGGATCGTCAAGCTTTCGCTCTCTTCATGATTTAACTCCTCCTCAGGGCTGCCAACGTTCAGCTCTGCAGGAATATAAGCCCTTCCTCTGAGAATATTGCTTAACTCCTTTCCGATAACCTCGAGGGAGAGATCATTATAAAAAACACCAGCCGTCACCGAAGGGTTAATTAAAAATTTAATATCGACCTGTTTCGGGAAGTGAATGAAAACAACTTTCAGGCCTGTATATTCACGTTCAATATGTCGCTGTAATTGGTAAGCCACTTGCACATCAACTGAAGCAAGATCGATAATTACCAGAGATGGCTCCATCTCTCTCAGCTGACACTCGAGTGACTCGGGGCTGACACTGTACAATTTAATGAGAAATTCTTGGGGCCAGCGGGTTTCAAGTAGGTCACACACAAGTTGAGAACGGGAAATGACAACCCAATGGGTAACTTTGAACATTATCGCACTCCATGCTACAAAATAGTCAGTTAATACAAAACAAGCCAGCAACAATACAACCTACATTAAGGCAACAAGCCTGGCTACAACTTTCATATGATAATGTAGGTGCTTTGGCTAATTAAACGAGCTCATTCTTATTCGGCAATCCAAATACTTGTCAACGAACAAGTTTTGACCAATGCCATTGATTGTTAATAAGTATCCCTTGAACTGATGGAGAGAGCATCCATCGGGAGTATGAAAGCAAAGTAACCGAAAGGGTCGTTCTAGGTCATCAAATTAGACAAAAGCACTACGCCGAAACACACCAAAAGTACCATTAAAGGCAAAAAGACAATAAATTCAAAGCGTAACAAAAGATAATTTGTCTGCAACAACACAAGCCACCTGTCAATCATTCGTATGACGAGCCCAGGTGCCAGTGTTGTAACTTTTAAGTGTTACCGAAACAATACGCCTCTGTTCCACCCCTTACTTATCCTTTAGCTCTCTGGAGACGTAATGAATCACTATTGATTTAACCAGGTGAGCTTAGCTTGATATAGTCTTTGGCTTTCCGGTTGCTCAGCAAAAGATATTGCCTGAGATAATGAGTTTCTTGCTGCCGCCGACTCGCCCTGCGCATGTTGAGCCTTAGCCAAGTCAAAATATGCCCTGTGGTAATATGGCGTATTTTTTAGAAACTTTTTCAGGTAAATTTCAGCACTATGATGGTCTCCCTCATTCAGAGCCTCCTTTCCCATCAGATACCATCCATAGGGGCTAGTGTCTTCGAGGGCCAATAGTTGCGACTTAACGTGGTGGGCGGCCTCCACCTCCTCATTAAGGGTTAATAGATAGTGGTAGTTGCTCAAAATAGTGATCTTAGACTCTGAAACATTTAGCGCGTATTGATATAACTCTTTGGCCGTTTCATCATCCCCAGCCCAGCGGTGAACAATTGCCAGCATATTCAGCAGTGGCGCATACTCTTGGGTATATTGACAGAGAAAAGGCCCGATTAACCTTCCCTGCCAGCAAAGCATCGGCCGCAAGGTTGCGATAAAGCATACCGAAAAACTGATCCTCAGCAATCTTCCTTCCCCCTCTATCGTACCTGTCCGGAAAATAATCTAAAACAACATAGCTACGTCCCGAAAAGTAAAATCCCTGATTGTCGGTATCGTCTTCATAAAGAAAAGTACGGACATGATCTGAAGTAACAGCAAGGTTAGTAGTTACCTCCAACAGCATAGGCGGAGTATGCATCACCTGAAACACGGCTTTAACTCCAAGTTCTCTGGCTACCGCATAGGTCAAGAGCGCCAATGTCATACAGTTGCCACTACCTTTTTCCAGCGCCACACTTGCCGGATGATTCTTGCCTTCATAATTAAAATTGACCAGCTTAGTAAACAAATACTCTCGTACCTGCTTATTTTTGGGTAACAGAGCAATATCCTCGCGCCGAACAAACTGGTGAAGATCTTCTATCTGTTCCGGCGTCAGCGCCATTAAATGCTCAAGAGTGGGGACGGGGCTAGCATCACTTTTTGACTCAAACAGATTATCATTCGTCTGCGGCATAACAGGTTTAGATGATGAAATATTGCTCGAACATGCTGTCATTAGCATCAAGCCGATAATAACCAGGAAGAGACTATGTAAAATCCGTTTCATGCTACAACTCCTTATTAGTTTCTCTTTCGCACAAACATTTTTCATAAAGAGACAAGTGCTCACTCTGATACTTACTCTAAGACTTACTCTAATACCTACTCTAAGACTTACTCAAAAAATCAGCTATTGAATGATTCATATACTTATTAACCATCAATAATAAAGCATTGACTTATATTGCATTTGTAACTGTATCGTAAAGGCAGTATTGATTCAAATTTGTCCACCCATTATTCCCTAATCAATCCCCAAAGCCATTAGCTTCAACAAAATCTCATCTATATTTAAAAGTACCCTTTTTAAATTTAGAGCCACGCTGAGGAAAATATGATGGGAACTTGTTACAACAAGATAGAGATAAAATCTCCAATCAAAACTGTGTGGAAAACAATTTGTGATTTTCATGACATGTCCTGGGCACCGGAGGTTATCACTGAGGTAACAAAAGTCGGTGATAAAAATGGAGATGAGGTGGGCGCTAAGCGAGTACTGAATGATATGTTTCACGAAACATTAATGATTCTAGATGCCTCTGCATTCACTTTCTCTTACAGTATCGACGATGGACCAGGCCCTGTCTCCAGTTCAGCTGTAGACAGATATATAGGTGTAGTTAAACTTACGGAGTCCGAAAACGGAACTTTGGTTGAATGGAGCTCAACCTTCGAGTCAGAAAATGAAAATGAGGTCGCCGACTTCTGTAATCCTATTTATGGAGCACTGTTGGCAGGGCTTAAGGCCACTCTCTCACCCAAATGAAAATGACAAATGGCAGGCTTCGCGGCTAAAGCCGCTCCTACAATTATGAACCTTCACGCTTTTCAGAAACAACTAACTAAGTTGAGATGAGCGGGCAACACCAACTGCTCTTGCGCTTAGCCCGTTCCTCGCGGCTCGTAGCTCGTAGCTCGTAGCTCGTAGCTCGTAGCTCGTAGCTCGTTAAACCTTACGTCATTAACAGCAATAAGCTGATTAAACCAAAAAATACCGATAGCCCCTGCCAGAATCGAAGTGGATCTCTTTCAATCAGAGACAATTCAGACTTTGCCACCCTCTTACTCATCTTATTTATGGGTTGAGTGAGCTCATATAAAAACTCACAGGTGTCCGCTTGCCGATTATCGGGATCGATACTCAAGGCCTGCTTAATCACAGGGTCCATCCATTGCGGGATCATAGGGTTGAGCTCATAACAGGGAGTGTAGCTCAATTTATGATAGTCACGCTTACTGCGGCACTGAGCTAATTTCCCTTTGAATGGAAGCTGTCCCGTCAACATCTCAAAGGTTATCACCGCCAGAGAGAAGAGATCCGCACTGTAACAGACTCTGTAACCCAGAACGCTTTCAGGAGCCGAATAATCCGCCGTCCCCAGGATAATATCTCGTTGCAATGGGGTCGCTATTTCGGCGATCCCCTTGATATGACAGGAACCAAAATCGATGACTTTAATCTGTCCTTCATAGGTCAATAAGATATTATCCGGTTTTAGATCCTGATGTATCGTCTCCTTACGATGAAATGCCCTGACACCGGCCTCTATCTGCTTTAATAACATCAGCACCTCTTGTACAGATGGATTAGGGTTTCGATCAATCCATAGGCTCAATGGCATGCCTTTGAGATATTCACTTACGTAATAGAGTGAAGACTTAGGTCGGTCTCTGTCGAGTAATCTGACCACGTTAGGGCTATTGATACGATGACCAATCCAACTTTCCAACATGAAACGCTCTATGTATGCGGCGTCATCTAAGTAATTCACCGAGGGGGTTTTGATACAACGTCGTTCGCCTTTCTTATTAGTCACCAGATAGACCTGACTGCGCTGGCTCTGGTGCAATACTTTTTCGATAAGGTAGCCGTCCAGCTTCATTCCTTGTTGCAGTGGTGGCGGAAAGGGAAGTGTAGAGAGTTGCTGATAGAGATCATCGATATTTTGGCTCGGCAAGCGTTCAATCGAGAGCAGTTGGCAGCTGACATTATCCCTGCTGCCCAGTGCTATGGAATCTTGGGCGAGCTGCCGACAAAAATCATCGAAATGATGTGAGTCAGCCAAATCGACGGACTCACGGAGTCCTTGCCATTGTCGATTAAAAGCCGTTATTCGGGAACCGACCTCACTATCACTGACCACATCATGAATACCATCCGTGGTCAGCAGATAGAGATCGCCCACCTTCATATCCAACTTTCTATAGTCAACATCAAGTTTCACATCTAAACCCAGCGCTCTTGCCAAATAGCGCTTATCTGAGCCGAGCACGGTGATATGGTCTCGACTCAACCGCTCAAGTTTTCCCGATCGAAATCGATAGGCTCTCGAATCGCCCACATGTAACAGGTGCGCGGTGCAAGACTTGAAGATAAGCGAGGTAAATGTGCAAACATAGCCACGTTGTGCCTCCCGGTAATCTTGTCCCAGACCAAATAACCAACGGTTCAGCGCGGTGATCACCTGTGAGCTGGATTTTTTTACACTCCAACTGTCGGGAGTCGAGTAGTAATCGGTGATAAAGTTACTCACACTGATCGAGCTCGCTTGCTCAGCCGCCTCAGCGGCGCTTACCCCATCACAGATAACCGTCACGGCCCCTTTGGTGGTCAGCATCAAACCATCGGGAATACGGATCCCGATGGCATCTTCATTTACCGGCTTCACACCTCCGGATGAATACTGACCCGCTGCGATTGCTAATGCCCCATTCAGTGGCAGCCCTTCATCATATAACGGTGCTTTGGTAACTTCGGGAGAGCAAATAGCTTGGCTATCCAGGACTTTATCAGGTACCGATGCTGTCATATCATTATCCCGTTTCTTGCTTAATTCACACTAACACTCACCCGAACAGGCTGTTTCATACAGATCTGAGCTCGTACTGCCCCTCAGTTCACACTGATCTTAGCTCACACTGATTAGGGTCACTTCCCCCTTATCATTCACCTCAGATATATGTCCTTTAGGCTCAGTCAAAAACAGCAAACTAATCAGACCCAGAACGGCGCTCGCAGCAATGACATAGAAAAATGCCTGAGTCGATACCAGAGAGTAAACCGTTAAGAAAAACACCGCGCCGACATTCCCATAGGCGCCGGTCATCCCGGCTATCTGCCCTGTAAGACGACGCTTAATCAGAGGAACTGCTGCAAATACGGCCCCCTCTCCGCTTTGCACGAAGAAGGAACAGGTCATGACCATGAATACGGCTAAGGGTAATGACCATTCACTGGTGATCTGAGCCATCCCTAAATACCCCAGGGCCAAGCCAGCCGTTAAGATCATCAGGGTGGGTTTACGACCGAAACGGTCACTGATCCAGCCGCCACCGGGGCGAGATGCCAGATTCATAAAGGCATAGGTCGAGGCCAGCATTCCCGCCTGCGCCAGACCAAGTTCGAAAGTCTCGGCGAAATAGAGCGGCAGCATAGAAACCACGGCGAGTTCAGAGCCAAAGGTGGAAAAATAGAGTACGTTCAGTACCGCAACCTGCTTGAAAGCGTACCTTTCGAATTCGGGTACCGGACCTTCGAAGAGTGACTTGTTCACCTGATAAGTTTGATAAAGATCCACCAGTAATATTAAACCAAGACCGGCGTAGATGAGATTAACGGTCTCCTGACTGAGCATGCTGACTCCCGCCGGCGATAACTTCCATCCAAGCAGGCATAGGGTGGCATACATGGGTAGCTTCATTATCACCAGCAGAAGCAAGTCACCTTTACTGGTCACCTCCAGCGCACCGATTTTTTTGGGCTTAAAATAGGTTGAGCCCTTAGGGGTATCGGTAACGTTAAAATAGTAGATAAAAGCAAACACCAGGCTAAGTAACCCAGTGAGCCCTATGGCGTAACGCCAACCATTTTCACCACCAAAGGAGATGGCAATAACAGGCAGAGAAAAGGCTGCGGCCGCAGAGCCAAAGTTGCCCCATCCACCATAAATCCCTTCCGCGGTGCCCAGCTCATTTGCCGGAAACCACTCGCTGACCATGCGAATGCCAACTACGAAGCCCGCGCCAATAAATCCCAGCAGAAAACGGGCTAACGCCAACTGCTCGAAACTATCTCCCAGTGCAAACATAAAACAGGGCAGACTACAGACCGCCAATAAGATGGAGTAGGTCAATCTCGGGCCAAATTTATCCGTCACCATGCCGATGAGCACTCTGGCAGGGATAGTTAGCGCCACATTGAGAATCAATAAAGTCTTTATCTGTCCGTTGGTTAAGCCCAAACTTTCGGCTATTACACTCATCAGAGGCGCGGCATTAAACCAAACGACGAAAGAGATAAAGAAGGCCATCCAACTCAGGTGCATAATTTTCATTTTTCCGGAGAAGGAAAATAGGTTAAATTTTTCATTACTCATCATTTATTCCCCTGCTATTGCGGTGTTGATTAGCACCTTTCCCTGTTCACATTTGATCTGATACAGCTCGACACTCAAGCTTTCATCTTCGATGCACTTACCATTTGTAAGGCTGTAGTGTTGTTTATGCAGAGGTGAGGCGACAAAAATATCCTCCTGCAGATCACAGATTAAGCCCCGGGACAGCACGCCGACCCCGGTCGCAGGATCGGTATTATCCATGGCAAATATGCCCTGCTCACCCAGATTAAAAATGGCAACGGCTTTTCCCTCTACCCAGGCAGCGATCCCGCCAAACGCTGGTAACGCGCTCTGTTCACAAATGGCTAACCAGTTCATACTTCACACTCCTTTTGGGTCGATTTTTCAAATAGTTCTGTCGGGCTAACCTGAATGGCTAAACCATCCATACCTTGCTCGCCCGGGTCGACGTCGACATTCTTTACAGAGATCATTCCCGCGCCCCATTTTTTATCGGCAGGAAAACGTTGCCCTCTTAAATATTGGTATTTTGGGGTATCACCGATTGGAACCTGCTCGGGGTTAATGAATTCACTGAATCTGGCCAAAAACTCCGGACTATCGAGGCTGGTTTTCCACTCACATTGATAGGTCGAAACGACCTTTTTCATCTGCAGCTCAAGTTCCGCTGCGATACCCAGACTGTCATCGATGATCACCGACTTAAGGTAGGTTACCCCCCTCTCTAATGACTCAAGCCAAACTGAGGTGCGCTGCAACCTCGATGCTGTTCTTGTGTAAAAAATCAATATCCTGTCTATGTATTCCACCAAAACAGAGGTGGATATGTCGGTCGCGAAAAGATCGCCATGACGTGGACGCATCCCTCCATTGCCGCCAACGTAAAGATTCCAGCCCTTATCGGTTGCGATCACCCCGATGTCCTTACTCTGCGCCTCGGCACACTCCCTGGTGCAGCCGGATACGGCAAATTTAATCTTATGTGGGGCCCGCAATCCCTTGTAGCGATTCTCAAGCTCTATGGCCAAACCGACTGAGTCCTGCACCCCGTAACGGCACCAGGTACTCCCCACACAGGATTTAACCGTTCTGAGCGATTTACCGTAAGCGTGTCCCGTCTCAAATCCTTGTTCTATCAATGCTTGCCAAATAGTGGGCAGTTCAGACAGAGCCGCACCAAACAGATCGATACGCTGCCCGCCGGTGATCTTGGTATACAGATCATGACGCTTGGCGATTTCACCCAGGGCGATCAACTTATCCGGGGTGATCTCTCCACCGGCAATTCTGGGCACGACAGAGTAAGAACCATCTTTTTGAAGATTCCCCAGATAAGCATCGTTACTGTCTTGAAGATTGGCATGTTCAACAGCGAGGACGTATTCATTTTCTAATGAAGCAAAAATCGATGCCGCCAGCGGCTTACAGATATCGCACCCTAACCCCAGCCGAGCGGCATCAACCGTTCCATGCCTGCCGATCAAAGCGGAAAAACTTGAGATTTCTTCGACCTGACACAGGTGAAACAGGGCCTGCCTGTCATGCTCGAAATGGCTGCATATGCCCTGCTGCGTCTCTAACCCCTGAGCCTCCATGGTCTGGCTGATGATCTCTTGAACCAAGGCACCACAGCCACCACAGCCCGATGCGGCTTTTGTACAGCCCTTGATGGCCGCTAAAGAGTGATCGCCTGCAACGACTCTCTCTACTATGTCGGCTTTGGTCACCTGGTGACAGGAGCAGATGATGGCATCATCCTTAAACGCCACCGGCATATCGCTATCTTGTTGCAGTAGCGATATCGCCGGCATTTCAATCTTTTCACCGGACAGATATTGGTTTAACAGCAGGCTATAATCACTGGCATCGCCGACGAGAACGGCGCCCTTGAGGAATTGTCCGGTCTCATCCAGCCAGAGCTTCTTGTAGGTACCACTCTGTTTGTCACTGAGCTCCACAAATTTTGCATTTTCAACCCCTCGACTCTCACCGATTGAAGCCACATCGACACCCAGAAGTTTAAGCTTAGTGCTCATGTCGGCGCCGTTAAACTCAGTTGCCACTGAGCCTGATACTGCCGATGCAATATGGGAGAGCGCCACTCTCGCCATCTGATAACCCGGTGCCACTAAGCCAAAGATGCGCTGCTGCCACAGAGCACATTCACCTATGGCATACACATCGGGTGCAGAGGTTAAACAGTGGGAGTCCACGGTAATGCCACCTCGTTCACCCACTTCGATGCCACTGTGACGCGCTAAGGTATCCTGCGGACGAATGCCGGCAGAGAAGACGATGAGATCCGTTTCAAGAAAGGTATCATCGTTAAATATCATTCTATGGCGCGCATGTTCACCCGCAACGATGGCACTCGTCGCCTTGCTGGTGTGCACAGACACACCCAGGGCCTCAATCTTTTCACATAGCAGCTCCCCCGCCTTTTCATTGAGCTGAACGGGCATCAATTGTGGTGCAAACTCCACGACATGAGTATCTATTCCCAGAGTTAACAGCGCATTTGCGGCCTCCAGCCCCAACAAGCCTCCGCCTATAACCACACCAGATTTAGCCTTCTTTGCAGCCTGACTTATCTGCTCAAGATCGTCGATAGTGCGATAGACAAGGCATTGGGGGCGCTCTCTGCCTTCTATTGGTGGAACGAAAGGATAGGAACCGGTGGCGAGAACGAGCTTGTCATAACTCCAGCTCTCATCATCCGATGCGAATATTGAGCGAGTTTCAGTGTCCAGACGAACGATCTCTTTGCCTAAATGCAGCCTGATCCCCCGCTTCGCATAGGCCTCTACACTAGCCAGCATTAGCGCCTCCGCACTGCCATTTTCAAAGTACTTCGACAGCTGAACCCTGTCATAGGCCGCAAGGTTCTCACAGCCAAACACCTCCACCTGAAACTGCTCATTAAGTCCTTGGTCGCACAGTTGCTCGATAAAGTGATGACCGACCATGCCATTACCTACAACGAGTAATTTGGGTTTCAGGTCCAGCTCAGTTTCTATACACCCCATGAAGCACTCTCCATTATTCGTGATGACCGTTAAAAACAAAAAGACGCCATGCTCCTCGATGAGAACATGGCGCCATTGCCGATAAGATCTGAATTGTTGTTGGTTGCAGCCGCTACTTGCATTACAAGTAAAGGTACGATGTAACCTAAGCTACATTGCAACCAAAGATACAAAATGTCGTAGCTGATATAGAGACTTGCAGTGACTATGCCAACAAAACAATCATTATAAGCAATTAATAAATAAGGGGTTAATTAGCTTCAACTTTCGAATCTACAAGAGGTTACGCACAGAAAAAGCCCCAAAGCACCATTTTGGTGCTGGAGCTGGTGCGACTTCAATTGTGGAGGGTGTGGACAAAACGAGCCAAGGTTAAACTAGTTGATGAACGAGTTTTTCTATGGAGATCCCTCTCTCCATAGCTTGCTTCTGTAATATGTTATGAGCCTCTGATTCACTTAACCCAAGGCGCTGCAGCTCAGCTTTCGCCTTTGCCAGCAACTTTTGCGCTTGAAGAGACGACTCGAGCGCTATCATTTTATTTACCTGTTCACTTGCTAGAGAAAACCTCAGACGAGAGAGTTGAATGATGCTTAATAACCTCTGAGGATCGAGCTCGCCGGGAACAAATGTGACACGTCCGCACTCGAGCAATCTCGATACCCCTTCATCCTGCCAATGCGCGGCATTCACTATCATAGGGATAGCCGAAAAGCGCAGTAACCTGAGTAAGAAACAGATATCTTGCTCTGTCAGACTCGCGGTAAAAAATAATAGCTGATCATCTTTTGCTGAAAGAGGCATACTTTCCAACGCCCGCAATGAAGTGAGTGAGATGATGTCATTACAGTCACTGCTTACATTCATTTCGGGTATCGATCGCAAAGCATACTGATAGTTATCTGGTGTCTGCCCACGTGATTCAAGTGTTTGGCAAAAAAGTGGATCTAACCAGGTGAAAATTCGCATACCGCCTCCCTTATTTCGATGAGCACCAATACCTAAGCCACGTCAAAAAATGCTTTTCACAAAACCATTCTAAAGCTCAGCAGACCCTATGCACCAAGGGTTTACTCAAAACATCATGGCGGCCGAACCAACTCGTTCGTGCAAGTGCTTCGGCGTCACTGAAGTGTTCAGATCGTCCATTGAGCAGATACACCATAGCCAAGGTGCCTATCACACTCGCATCAGCAAGCTGCATGAGCTTCTCAGCGCTCTCTTGCTGATGAAACATAAATCGATAAGCCTCATCACTTCCCGACTTTGATAGCCACACCTCAGCAAGTAGTTTGGGGGCTTGCTCTGACTCCAACTGAATAGTTGAAGTTAAGGTATTGAGCCCGATAACCCCCTCTAACAGGGTAGGAATTGAGACTTTATCTCTGCTCTTTTTATCTCTGCTATGATTGGTGACTATCGTCAACTCTGTAGTGATCCTTGGGTTTATTTCGCTTTCGCCCTGCACCCCTTTAAAGATTCCGACTCGCTCCAGAGACCTGCATTCATAGATGCTCTCATATAAAGGACTGTGACCGCAGTCAATGATTTTATCAGCAGGGTAAGCGGCCATAATCGCAGCTATCTCGGCGTGTAACTCATCTAACCCCGGATGAAAGTAGCTTCTCACGCTAACGGGTGCATTACCCGGATTTGTGCAGCGTATCGCCGTTTGGAAAAGACTTCTCAGACCAAGCTCTTGATGCAGATGTCGAAACTTAGCCACCAGCGGCGAGAAACAGTCGGCATCGACATAGCAGATCCCGCCACTATCCAATGCGGATTTGGCTTCAATCGCGGTCGATACTCTCGGGATATCTAATGCAGAGACAAAGGCGGCGATATGTTTGCGATGACTCAGAGATTTAGGATCCCCATGAAGCAGTACCCGTTCTCCCTGAGCCGCCAGCACTTTTGCGGCCAACAATAACCAGGGAAGTAGCTCACGTTTACCGGCATAACAGGGCCAGTCAATTGTCGGTTTAACTTCGGCCCACTGTTTTTCTATCGTCGACTTGATGCCGATTGCGACGCCGGATATCTCTGAAGCGCTTTCCCCCCTAACCCGCATCAACATCAATGCCGCAGCAAGTTGAACCTTGCTGCCTATACCGGAATGAAAACCTGAGATCAGCAATATTGACTCATTTAAGGTTAACTCCCTGGCACCTTTCGCTCCGCGACCCAGGGCCTTTATCAATGCCTGATACGCTTGCTTCATAGCTATTCCCCGGCTTTCGCCACGCGGACAAGAGCAGATTCAGCCCTGTTATCACCCAAGCTATCCATTAAATCGGATAACTCCCTACCCACAGCAACCACTTCACCGACAATCATTAGCGTGGGGCCGACAAGCTTAATTTTTCGTGCAGCATCGGCCATATTGCCTAAATTGGCATAAGTTAACCTTTGTGTTGGTCGAGCGCCGTTACTGACAAACGCCACCGGAAGTTGAACATTTGCGCCGGCTTCTAACAAACCATGGGCAATATTTGCCGCCTGCTCCTTGCCCATATAAAACACTAAGCTGGTTTGAGCCGACAACAAAGATTGCCACCTTAGTGGATTATCATCAAAAACGGTGCCAGTCACCAGAGTCACAGATCTGGCCACACCTCTGTGCGTCAACGGGATCCCAGCACTGGCTGCGCACCCAAGTGCAGCGGTCACCCCCGGAGTGAATTCACTTGCAAAGCCATTTCTGGCTAGAAATAGCGCCTCTTCACAACCTCGCCCAAAGACATTTGGATCTCCTCCCTTTAAGCGAACAACACTCATGCCACGCCGCGCACATTTAAGCAGTAGATCATTGATATCATCCTGTGTGCTACTCGGCTGACCACAACGCTTGCCGACAAAATGCATCTCACAGGCTTCGGTAGCCAAATTAAGAATGTCATCACTGACCAGAGCGTCATAGATGATGACTTCCGCCGATGATATTAACCGAGCAGCCTTAAGTGTCAGCAGCTCAATATCACCACAACCCGCACCGACAATAGCCAGCTTATAGGGTTGCGCCTGACTAATTTCGGTTTTCAGTACGCCAGTCAGTTCAAAGATTTCAGCAGTTTTCAAAACAGGCCTCCGCTAATGCCCCCTCGCCATTCACTGAATCTTTATCCATGCATTAATTCGATCAAGGGGTTATCTACAAGTTCGATGAAAGAAGTATTGCAACCGACATACCAAAATCTAACTCACTGTTTTGTTTAGACTAAGATGTCGACATAGTGAGATAGTTAGATTGATTGAACAACAAGAGCGCATGGCTTTGCACCAAAAGTGCACAAGTGGAAACGTAGGTTAAAGGTTTCTATGTATAACGGGGAGAAGTCGGAAATGCTGTTGAGAAGTGAATTTATGCAAAAGTGCCAGATACAAAAACGCCAGCTCATGGCTGGCGTTTTAAATGATTTACCGTAGAAAACGACTTAAGCGTATTACTTAAGTGTAGATTCCGCAGTACGGCCATCATCATGACAGCTATCACAAGCTGGCTTATCACCCACGTTCATGTCATGTGGAGCATGACAATCGGCACACATAAGGTTGCCTTCGTGTGGTTGATGAACGGCGTCCATCTCTTCCAGAGTGCCATGACAGCTTTGACACTGTTCAAACTCATATGCACCATCTGCAGAAGGCTCGCCATCGGCATGACATGCTTCACAACCATCCATCTCAGCGTGCATTTCTGCAAGCTCTTGTGATTCAGCCATAGCCGCCGGAGATAAAGCCAAAGCGGCTAAACCAGCACCAAATAACGCACTTAAAATTTTCTTGCTCACTATAAATATCCTCTATAAGAGACAACATAGTGGAGTTTTATTCTTGATCTAACCCCATCTTGCTATCAAAAGTCTTAGCACGACCTTGCATAAAATAGCTAAGGAACTGCAAAATCGCAACTTTTCTGCTTATATTACTTTAGCAAGTGCCCTCAGAAGAAAACGTGCGCTCAATCAAATAACTCCCTGCTTAACCAAACAATAAAGCCATTAAGGTGACCTTTGTCACACTTTTTCTATGCAATTCTGAATAGTGTCCGTTAGGGTAACATTTTGATATCTGTGTACAGACGACTCAATAAATATGCAGTTAATTCCTAAGCTTTTTGATAAACAATTGTACTTCGCTTAGACCGCCAAAAACAAAAAACGGGAGCCAAGGCTCCCGTTTTTTTATTTCGACAGGCCTTACGCCTGTGCGATCGACTAATCGATTAGCTCGCTCTTAACGCGGCGATACGCTTTTCCAGAGGTGCGAGTGAAATTCATCATCATCTCAACTCACCAACGCACCAAGAATTAGCTCGCTCTTAATGCAGCGATACGCTTCTCAAGAGGTGCGAGTGAAATTCATCATCATCTCAATTCACCAACGCACCAAGAATTAGCTCGCTCTTAACGCGGCGATACGCTTCTCAAGAGGTGGGTGACTCATCATCATTTCGGCCATCGACTTTTTGCCGTTGATACCAAATGCGGCCATTTGAGCTGGCATAGCACCGGTTTCAGGACCTTGACGCAGTCGGTCGAGTGCAGCAATCATCTTCTCTTTACCAGCCAGACGAGCTCCGCCCTCATCCGCTTTAAACTCACGAATACGGGAGAAGTAGGCCACAATCATAGACGCGAGAATACCAAACAGCATATCCAACACGAACACGACACCCATGTAAGCAAACATACCCAGGCCTTCACCCTCTTCATCATTACTGGCAACGAAGTTGTTGATGATCCCGGCAACGACACGTGCAGCGAAGATAACGAAGGTGTTAACCACACCTTGGATCAGGGTCAGGGTCACCATATCACCGTTAGCGACATGACTGACTTCGTGTGCAAGGACGCCTTCAATTTCATCCTGGCTCATACCATAGAGCAAACCACTACTCACTGCGACCAGCGAGTTATCTTTACTCGGGCCGGTAGCAAAAGCATTGAGCTCAGGAGATTGATAGATAGCCACTTCAGGCATCTTGATACCGGCTTGCTCCGACTGGCGGGCAACGGTTTCAACTAACCAACGCTCGGTGTTATCACGAGGTGTGGTAATAACCTCACAACCCATGGTTTTCTTCGCCATCCATTTAGAGATAGCCAAACTGATAAATGCGCCGCCAAAACCAAAAATAGCAGCAAACACGAGTAAGCCACCCATGGTCGATGTATTAACCCCTAGAATCGACATCACGATAGAGGCCACAAGTAAGATTGCCATGTTCGTTGCAATCAATAAAAAAATTCGCTTCATTTAAGCTCCTGTAGAGTACCTGAGTACCAGATTTTGCGTTCTTAAAGACATAATATGTCCAAAAAATGAGAATTCAAGGGAGGAAGAGTAAGAATATGTATAAGCGAACAAATTCGACTCAATTCGGACTCACGACAAAACCACTAAATTTAAAGAATGTGCAGTCTAGGAGGCTTACATTAAGCTAATCTTAAAAATATAAGCTCTCTACTGTCAGCAGATGCGTATCGGCATTAATCTTTGTTAATATGGTTTAAATTTAGATCACAAGGGATTGAATATGAGTATAAACGCCTTACTTCTCTCCAGCTCACGTGTTGGAGACACGCCATACCTTGCCCACGCCATCCCCTTTATTAAACCCTTAATTGCTGAGTTGGCAAACCGGATCAAGCCACAAAATCAAAAATGGCTGTTTATTCCCTATGCCGGTGTCAGTATCAGCCACGACGCTTATCTGACTAGGGTCATATCCAGCTTAGCCGAGCTCGATATTGAAATAAGCGGGATCCATCAATATGACGATCCCAGACAGGCGATAGTGCAGGCCGATGGAATATTAGTGGGTGGAGGGAATACCTTCAATCTGCTTCATAAGTTGTACAAGCACGATCTGGTAAAACTGCTCACCAGCAAGGTGAGTGAGGGCACGCCATACATAGGCTGGAGTGCGGGCTCAAATATTGCCGGCCTCAGTATTCGAACCACCAATGATATGCCAATTGTTGAACCCAGCTCCTTCAATAGCCTTGGGCTACTTCCCTTCCAGCTTAATCCGCATTACACCAACTATCAGGCTCCGGGACACAACGGTGAGACGCGGGCGCAGCGGTTACTCGAATTTACCTGCGTCGATCCTGATACCCCCATCGTCGCCATTCAGGAAGGCACAGCACTATGGCGGCAAGGAGACAAGTTATCACTTATCGGCGACAAGCAAGCATACCTGTTTTGTGGCCTGCAGCAGGAGATCCCGATACCGGTTGGCAGTGAGCTTTCACACCTGCTCATTCCCCATAGTGAGAGTGAATAAACTCCCCTCTTACCGATATTAATTCACTGAAAAGAAAAAAGCGCATTCGATGAATGCGCTTTCTAGACTTTAACTAAACAGACCCTATTTAGTCTTTGTAGATCACCGTTGTTGACTCGAATGGAAGTGTCTCTAGTACCTTCTTATGATCCGCATAATCGATAAAAGAGCGTGCATCGGTATTACAGATATCTGCACCGCCGTCATCACAACTTGGCGCAGCGCCCTCATAAACGACACTGAATTTACCACTGCCATCATCGAAGGTCAGGTGATCGACCGCGTAAGCCTTGTAGTTATCGCCACTTATCACTATGTCGACGCGATCGGTCGATGTAAGCTGCGCCTCACCCAGGGCATTCCAGCCATCGTTACCACTGGCATTATAGTTATTAACGATAACGACATATTCACCCGAGTCTTGAATCGCTTCCCAGCTTGGCTCAGTTTCGGTGCCGGTATTTAACTCCAGCTGACTGATATGACCGCTTTGCTGTTTCACATCTTCGGTGAAGGTGTAACGCATGCCGCCTACATAGGGGAATTTACCGGCATGGCTACCTTCAGGAAGGGTCGCGTCTATGGTGCTAGTTAACAGATCTTTGAGCACGACACCATTAATGGTCAAGACTGAAAGGTAGTTAGCAAAGGGAAGCATCTCGAGACTTGCGTTGCCCTCTCTGAACTCACCGGCATCGATATTGGTTCTGACACCTCCGGCGCCAACGAGACCAATTTGAACAGTCTTACCGGTTACCGACTTAACGCCCTCCTGATTAGCCCAGTAAACCATGCCTTCACCGATCAATGGTGCGACATCAGAGCCGTGCATATCGGTGCCCTTGTCACCCGGGCGGCGCTCATGAATAATATCTTCAGTAACTGTGGCTACCACTTCACCATAAGCCTTTTCAACCTCTGGCTTATAGGTCGCGTCGATATGCGCTCGAAGCGCGACATCTTCATCAACATCATCGATCTGCTTACTCGAATCGATAAAGTTCTCAACCTTTTGATGGGCATCGCCTGTCAGTAAACTGTCAGATTCACGCATGGCATCGCTGTAATAGGTTTCATTAGACAGTAAGGTGTTGTGCCCATTACATGTCAGCAGTTCACCCTTATCATCGAAGCTTACACTCGCCTGACCTATGGCTTGTGCATATTGTCCGGCCTGAACGATACAGGTCTTACCCACTTCATCTTTTTGGGTAACAAGCTGAGCATACTGACCGTTATCTCCATGTCCAAGCTCGGTAAAGTCACCCAGCAGCGTATGTGAGTGGCCACCGACGATCACATCGATACCCGTTGTACCGGCCGCCAGCTCAACATCGCGCGCATTGCCGATATGAGACAATACGATAACCTTGTTAACCCCTTTCTCTTTTAGCTGATCGACCGTCTTTTGAGTGGTTTCAATCTCACTTGAGAATGTCGCCTCACCGGTGCCGGTGGCAATCGTAGGCATATCTTCGAGCACGACACCAACGACGGCTACCACTTGCTCACTCGCCGTTGCATCGCCGATCATAGCAATTCTACGTTTAACGGCCCCGTCAAATGCAAACAACTGATAAGGTAAAAGGTTAGACAAACCACTGAGTGCAGGATCGTTGTCTGCATTCATGTTATTAGCTAGCAGAGGGAAGTTTACGGCATCGATAAAGGAAGCCAGCTTAGTGGTATCCAGATCGAACTCATGGTTACCCAGCGCCATCGCATCTATGCCCATCTGCGACAGCAGATCGGCATTGGCCATACCATCATTTAGTTTAAAATAGGCGGTGCCCTGCCAAGCGTCTCCACCGTGCAGGAATAGCAACGGCTCTTTAGCCTCTGCCGCATCTTCCTTTATGTCGTTGGCAGCCTCGAGCACCCTTGGGTAGCCGCCAAACTCGTTAAACACGACATCTCCCTCTTCTCCCATGGAGAAACTGGATTTAACCGGATCGAAGTTGGAGTGAGTATCGTTGACATGTGCAATAGTAAGGCTAAATGCCGCATTATTGTCATCATCGTCACTTGAACACGCAGATAGTGCAGTAAGTAAAGCAACAGCTAATATCGTTTTCTGTAGTTTCATTGTTATTTCTTCTTTATTAAGACCCGAAATGAAAATATCAGAATAAAAAAGAGTGAGCTACAACAAAAAAGCTTAACAACCAGCAACTTAAACATAATGTCCGTAACAGCAAGCACACAAAGAAAGCCACAAACAATTAACTCGACGCAACATAAGTGATATTTAGTATCGATGAATTGATTTTTTAAAATCAAACAGAAATAAAAACAAATTTGATATATTTAAATGATATATAAATGTTTTCTGGTTTTTCTAATAAAGGATTTCAACAGCTGATTTGGTAACAATTAATTTGTTCATTATTCACTAGCCGTATCGCAAAAATGATAAATATATAACGAATTCTATCCAGCAAACTCCATCACACTATAACTATTCAACGTTTTATCTCAGCAGTGTTAATGTTATTAACAACCTAATGGGATGGAGGTATGCCTTTTGAACTTTTGATGAACGAAGCTTGCACCGGGGCTGTCACAGAGGGGGGATAGATATGGTATAGAGGCCCTCGATGAGCTTATATCAGAGAGTCGACACTCAGATAACTTGCGGCTGTCTCTACGCTCAAATCCTGCAGATGAGGCACTACACCTAAACAGGGCGCACTCATCAATGACTGCAAGCTATCCAGGTTCTCCTCGAGACAGCTGGTGTCGCCATCGACAATGTTGGCAACCCAGCCCGCTATCTCTAACCCGTCGGCTTTGATGGCTTCCTGTGTCAGCACGGCATGATTCAGGCAACCAAGTTTAACCCCAACCACTAAGATCACAGGCACAGAAAGGAGCTTCACCACTTCTGACAGATAACGTCCTTCGCCTAAGGGTAAGCGCCAGCCCCCCGCGCCTTCGATGATACACAGCTCACTTGTATCCCGGCTTTCCAGTACAGCATTCAATCGCTTGAGTATCGACTCGGGAGAGATATCGATGCCGATTTGGCTGGCGGCAATGTGCGGGGCGATCGCCGGTTCAAATGACACCGGGTTAACCGCAATGTAATCCAGCTCGATAGTCGACTCAGCCATTAGACTCAAGGCATCACTGTTTCTGAGGCCATGTTCAGTTATTTCACAACCGGAGGCAATCGGCTTAAGTCCCAGGGTATGAACCCCGCTCTCTTTGGCGCGGTTAAGCAGCGCCGCACTGATAAATGTTTTACCGCAGTCGGTATCGGTACCCGTAACAAAGTAGATCATGATTTACCTTTTATCGTTTTACTGCACGAATGAGCGCTATCTGATAGGTCAAGGGGATACCTTGTGGCGTTCTTAAACGTTCCGCTTGCTCGATGAGCTTCACCCAGTCGCCTCGCCCACGTATACCATGATTGACCATAGACCTGGACTGACTACTCACTTTGGCATCGGCATGAATTGAAGCCCCGACCCCCTTGATAGAGTAGAGTAAACTCTTGAGATCATCGAAGTAGACCGTCATAGGCTCAAGAGTGGACGAGAAAACTTGCCACTCTTGTGCATCGAACTGTGAGCTTATCTCAGGCAAAGCACGGAACTCATTGGCCCTGAATCCTAGCTGCGTCAACTCAGGGAGGCTCCCCTGTGCCACCATGGCCAGATGGTACTCTCCCGATGGTTTAAGAACCTTCGCGGTGCTGTGAAAGGACTGCGACAGGTCATCGCACCACTGCAGGGCCAAGTTTGAATACACACTGTCAATACTGTTTTCAGGCAGTGGAATCGATTTAGCGTCGGCACATAGCGTCTCATAGTTAGGGTAGGTTTTCTTAAGCTGTTCAAGCATACCTTCGGCAATATCTAACGCTATCACAGAGGAGACATCTGCAAACTGACTGAAATCTGTGCCCGGCCCCGCTCCGATATCGAGTAAGGTTCCGGTGGGTTTTATGCCATTAAACAGGGCATCACGGGAGAGTTGTTGCAAACAGTTATGCCTGTGATAGGTTTTAGCCGCGGCAGAGAACCGCTCAGCGATCACGCTGTTATCGACTATCCGTGTTTTCCCATGATTCACTACTTCGGGTTTCATCAATCTACACGCTCACTTTCATACAACTATTATTAATTCAAAGCTCATTCATTTTACTGTCATGCAGCTGTCTGTTATTAATCTAAAGTATTTCTCTAAAAATATTTGGCTAAAATGCTTCTGGCTAAAAGTATTTATCTAAAGCTTGGCCTAGGCCTGATCTGAAGCCACACCTAAAGCCAGAGTCAAGGCGCTGACGAGCCTGTCGATCTCATCATGTGTGTGCAGCGCCGTAATGGTTATCCGTAATCGGGCGCTGCCCTTAGGCACAGTTGGCGGGCGTATCGCACCGACCCAGATCCCGGATTCCTTTAACTGCTGAGCTACCGACACCGTTTTATCCACATCACCTATGATCAGCGGTTGAATGGGGGTCATCGACTCTGTCAACGTGATGTTTGCCTGCGAGCAAGCTCGTTTAAAGTATTCGATGTTATCCGCAAGAGTGAGTGCACGAGTATCAGAGCTCTGAGCCAACTCTACCGCCGCCAAGGCGACACAGGCATTAGCCGGAGAAAGCGCCGTCGAGTAGATATAATCCCTGGCGTTAGCGACTAAGAAGTCGATTAACGCCTGATTGCCCAGAATCGCAGCCCCCTGACAACCCAGAGCCTTACCGAAAGTCACCACCTGCACATCGGCAAGTTCGGCGCTGACAGGAACATAATTGTCAAGGGCAGCTTGAATGCCAAAACCATGAGCATCATCGACAATCAACCAGGTATTATCTCGTTTGCAAGAGCTTGATAGCGCCTCAAGCGGCGCCATATCGCCATCCATGCTGAATATGCTCTCGGTGATAACGGCCTGGGGAGAATATTTAGCTATGAGTCGATCAGCACTTTGCATATCGTTATGCAGAAAACGTTTAAATGTCGCCTTGCTGTCGGTTAAGCCATCGATAATCGAAGCATGAACCAATTTATCGGCTATCACAGTATCACCATGACCGAACAAGGTTTTCATCAATGCTGAGTTAGCGCTGAAGCCTGAACAGAACAACAGCCCCGATTCATGCCCGGTAACTTGGCAGAGCGCTCGCTCTAAGCTCGCGTGTGCCTCGCTATACCCCGTAACTAATGGGGAAGAGCCGCTGCCGACACCATATTTTTTGGCACCACTATTCAGTGAATCCAGCAGTTGCGGCGCCTGAGACAAGCCAAGGTAATCATTGCTGCTGAAATTGAGGTAGTGCCTGCCATTCAAGGAGAAATCTACCGACTCCCCCTCTGTGGGCGATAAGGCCTGTCTGCGCCTTAACAGGCCGGCATAGTTAAGCTCGGCCTGTTGCTTCGCTATCTTGTCGGACAGAGAGTGTTTTTGAAGCATAGATTCACCGCTAACATCAGACACAGATTCAGCCCCTGCCTTTTTAACCCCAGCCTCTTTAACCACAGCTTTTTTTATCACAGCCTCTTTAGCCACAGCTTTTTTTATCACAGTAATTAGAGTGCGCCGGCGTCATAAAATGCACCAGTTTGCTTATCCTTAATGGCATTAGCCTTGGCGCTCGCCTTGGCGCTCGCCTTGGCCATCACCTCTTTATCATCTTCTACGGTGGCATATTTACCCTGCTCCGGGTGCAAACCCAGGCGCTTAAACAGGGTCATATCTTCATTCTCTTCAGGGTTATTGGTCGTAAGGAGCTTACAGCCATAGAAGATAGAGTTAGCACCGGCAAAGAAACACATGGCCTGCATCTCATCGGTCATCTTCTCACGACCTGCTGACAGGCGTACCCGGGAAAGAGGCATAATGATTCGAGCCACGGCGATGGTACGAACAAACTCGAGAGGGTCGAGATCGTCTAAGTTCTCAAATGGTGTCCCGGCCACCTTAACTAACATGTTGATAGGAACGGAATCCGGATGCTGTTCCATATTGGCCAGCTGCTGCAGCAGACCGGCACGATCACTCGCCTGCTCCCCCATGCCGACGATCCCGCCGGAGCAGACTTTCATGCCTGCGGCGCGAACATTGGAAAGGGTATCAAGCCTGTCCTGATAGGTGCGGGTAGTGATGATGTCGCCGTAATACTCAGGCGAGGTATCTAAGTTATGGTTGTAGTAATCGAGTCCGGCCTCGGCCAGCTCTTCTGCCTGGCTGCCTGACAACATCCCCAATGTCATACAGGTTTCCATGCCCATCGCCTTAACTTCACTCACCATATCTTTCAGATAGGGCATATCACGAGCGTGGGGGTTACGCCATGCCGCCCCCATACAGAAGCGTGAGGCCCCGGCGGCTTTGGCACTACGGGCCTCGGTCAGCACCTTTTCGATCTCAATCAGGCGCTCTTTCTCAAGGCCGGTATCATAACGGGCACTTTGGGGGCAATATTTACAATCTTCCGGGCAGGCACCGGTTTTAATCGATAGCAGTCGGCTGATCTGAACTTCGTTAGGATCAAAAACCTGACGATGTAATGAATGCGCCTTAAACAGCAGATCATTCATAGGTAAAGCAAAGAGTGCTTCAATTTCATCACGCTTCCAATCGTGGCGTAGCTGTATATCAGACATTTAACTTACCCTTCTCACTCAATATATTTCTTTTTTATGTTGCCTAGGATACCTGTAGGTCGTAATCTGTCAACGCCAACCAGATAAACAGGTTTACTAACGGTTAAAATATGAACGATGCTAATTTGCAAAAAAATCAGCCCGAAACCTCACCTATTGACTTTGAATTTGATAAACAACATATCTGGCACCCCTATACCTCGATGACCCAGGCACTGCCCACTTTCGGCGTTGTCTCGGCAAAGGGCTGCGAGCTCACACTCGACGACGGTAAAGTCTTAGTCGATGGCACCAGCTCCTGGTGGGCCTGCGTACATGGCTACAGCCATCCGGCCATTCTCGATACGATGCAGCAGCAACTCAGTACCCTAAGCCATGTGATGTTTGGTGGGATCACCCACCAGCCGGCTGTCGAGCTATCTAAGAAACTTGTTGGTATCACCAGCCCCAACCTGACTAAAGTCTTTTTGGCCGATTCGGGGTCTATTGCCGTAGAGGTGGCACTTAAGATGGCGCTGCAATATTGGCAAGGCAGAAACCAGCCTCAAAAGCAGCGCATCCTTACCGTCAAATGTGGCTACCATGGTGATACCTTCGCCGCTATGAGTGTGTGCGATCCCGAGGGGGGCATGCACACTATGTTTGGTGACAGCGTCACTCAACATGAATTTGTCTCCGCGCCTCAAAGCGGGTTTGACGAGCCACTATTAAGTCACGATCTCGATGAGATGCGCGCTAAGCTCATTTCTCAGCACAGTGAAATCGCCGCCGTGATCATAGAGCCGATTCTTCAGGGTGCCGGCGGCATGCGCTTCTATAGCCCGCAGTATCTTGTCGAACTTCGTAAACTTTGTGATGAGTTCAACGTCTTACTTATTCTCGATGAGATAGCGACCGGCTTTGGCCGCACCGGAAAACTGTTTGCCTACGAACATTCCACCATTGATGGACAGAGCGTAGAAGCCGACATCCTCTGTGTGGGTAAGGCCCTGACGGGGGGGTATATCTCACTCGCCGTGACCATGTGCAGTGATGAGGTAGCACAAGGGATCAGCGACTCTCCTGCCGGTGTATTCATGCATGGGCCTACGTTTATGGGCAATCCGCTGGCCTGCGCCGCCGCCTGTGCAAGCCTGGATCTCCTCGCCCAGGGTGATTGGCAAGATCAGGTAAGGCACATCGAACGTCAGATGAAGATAGAGCTCAAGGACGCCATCGATTATCAAGAGGTCAAAGATGTCCGGGTATTGGGCGCCATCGGCGTTATCGAGATGAACTCGACGGTGAACACCGCCGAGCTTCAACAGGAGTTTGTCGACCTTGGTGTATGGATCAGACCTTTTTCCAACCTAATCTATATCATGCCGCCTTTCGTTATCACTTCGGCTCAGCTCACCAAGCTGACGTCGGCGATGAAACGCGTTGCCAAAGGGATAACTGCCGGCAATAAAGAGACAGGCTTTATCAGCCACGGCTGAAGCATAGCGATAAAGCCAGATGACAGACCCATCTGGCTTTATCCACCTCTTGATAGTGCTGCTTTTAAAAGTGGCAGCGTGACCCACAGTTATAATGTTCTTCTACTTCTCTTTCAACGCCTAACTATGAGTTCTGAATTCCCCAGCGGCGACACTCAAAGCTTAAATTTCATATTGACGGTTGGCAGAACAGTCCCCTCCAAACTAGAGCAATAACTCCAGCTTACCACAAACAAACCAACTGTAAAAAAGCCCAACCTGGATCACAATTTGTGAGCAGCTAAAAGTTTTTTTGTGCATCCGCACAAAAATCATGTCGATATAATCGGTATTTCCGTGACCCGACACGAAGCCAGATTGTACATATCACAGGATAATGGCCCAAGCCTGAAATACCCTTGGGAAAAGCGTCTGTGTTGAACTTGATTCAATGTTCCACTCTTGCCCCGCATCATGGCTAATAACTAATAATACCCAATAACAGGGACACCCTATGAGCCAAGTTATCATTCTGTTGGCAGTGATTCTTTTCATTGTCATCGCTACTTCAAAATTCAAACTACATCCGTTTTTAACCTTAATTCTGGCGTCATTTATGACCGCCTTCGCCTACGGTCTGCCAAGCGCAAGTATCGCCAAAACCATCACCTCAGGTTTTGGTGGCATTCTGGGCTATATTGGTCTGGTCATCGTGCTAGGTACGATTATTGGTACGATTTTAGAAAAAAGTGGCGCCGCCATCACCATGGCTGATGTGGTGATTAAGGTGCTGGGAAAACGCTTCCCGACACTCACCATGTCTATCATCGGCTACCTGGTCTCTATCCCGGTATTTTGTGACTCGGGGTTTGTGATCCTCAACTCACTTAAACAATCGATGGCAAACCGCATGCAGGTATCTAGCGTCTCTATGAGTGTCGCGCTGGCAACCGGTTTGTATGCCACTCACACCTTCGTGCCTCCGACACCCGGCCCTATTGCAGCGGCAGGTAACTTAGGCCTGGAGTCAAACTTAGGCTTGGTTATCTTCGTCGGTGTCTTTGTTGCGGCCATTGCCGCGTTGGCAGGTACACTTTGGGCTAACCGCTTCGCAAATACCGAGCCCGATGGTGAAGGCGCTGAGGAACTTAAGAGTAATGTCGAAGACTTCGAAAAATTGAAGGAGACATACGGGGTACTACCGAGTGCTAAGCGTGCCTTTGCCCCAATCTTCATCCCTATTCTTCTCATCTGTCTGGGCTCAATCGCCAACTTCCCGACCTCGCCTTTGGGTGATGGCATCTTGTTCGATGTTCTGGCTTTCTTAGGCCAACCCGTTAATGCCTTGATGATTGGTCTGTTCCTGTCGCTTTCATTGCTTAAGAGTCATGATAAAGTCAAAGAGTTCAGCGAGCGCATCAGCCAGGGGCTTGTTGTTGCCGCTCCAATCCTGTTGATCACGGGTGCAGGTGGCGCATTCGGCGCAGTTCTTAAGGCAACAGATATTGGTACCTTCCTGGGCACCTCTCTGTCGGCACTGGGTATCGGTATCTTTATGCCATTCATCGTGGCGGCAGCGCTAAAATCGGCTCAGGGTTCATCAACCGTTGCACTGGTCGCGACCTCTGCGCTCGTCGCACCTATGTTAGGTGATATCGGCCTTGCCAGTGATATGGGGCGCGTACTGACTGTGATGGCTATCGGCGCGGGCGCGATGACGGTATCGCACGCCAATGACAGTTTCTTCTGGGTTGTGACTCAGTTCAGTCGCATGAGCGTTAAACAGGCATACAAGGCACAAACCATGGCTACACTCATTCAGGGTCTGACGGCCATGACATTAGTGTATATTCTAAGCTTGGTACTCCTGTAACTCGTTTATTAAACTTATATTAAACTAAAAGCTTAGTTTCTGAATGCCCATTACCGGTATTCAGAAACGGCTTACATACTCCCCACTTTTTCGATATCAATACAAAAGCTCGTGATAGGAACGCCAATGAAAATAGTTATCGCCCCCGATTCATTTAAAGAAAGCCTGAGTGCGATGGAAGTGGCCAATGAGATTGAACGCGGCTTCAGGTCGGTCATGCCCGACGCCGAATTCATCAAGGTGCCCGTTGCCGATGGTGGAGAGGGCACGGTACAATCTATGGTGGACGCGACACAGGGGGAGATCATCGAACTCGAGGTTACCGGCCCCTTGGGCAACCGGGTTAAAGCACACTATGGTATTCTGGGCAGTGGCGTATTAGGAAGTGGCATTCTGGATAGTGACAATTCAGATATCAGTACTTCAAACCGTAAGAGAACCGCCATTATAGAGATGGCCTCCGCTTCGGGTCTGCACCATGTCGGTGCCGAACACAGAGATCCAGAGATAACCACCAGCTATGGCACGGGAGAACTTATCTGTGATGCCCTCAACCGCGGCATTCAACGCATTTTAATCGGTTTAGGTGGCAGTGCCACTAACGACGGTGGTGCCGGTATGGCTCAGGCGCTGGGCATACATCTTCTGGACTCTGATAATAAGGTGCTTAGCGTGGGCGGCGCTGCACTGAGTAAACTTCACAGCATAGATCTCACCGACCGCCATCCCTTGATTGAACAGTGTGAATTTGAGGTCGCTTGCGATGTTAATAATCCACTGTGTGGCGACAAGGGAGCCACCACTGTTTTCGGCCCGCAAAAGGGCGCCACACCAGAGATGGTCGTCACTTTAGATAATGCACTGTCTCAATATGCAGATGTGATTGCACAGTCCGGCATAACCGACAGACGACACATTCCTGGGGCTGGCGCTGCCGGCGGCATGGGACTCGGCGTCATGGCTTTTCTTAATGCGTCACTCAAACCCGGTATCGACATCGTTATGCAAACCGTTAATCTGGATGAGAAGCTCCATGGCGCCGACTTAGTGATCACAGGTGAAGGACGACTCGATAGTCAAACCTTGCACGGTAAAACCCCTATGGGCGTCACCCGCGCAGCCAATGAACAAAATATCCCTGTCATCGCCATCGCAGGTTGTGTCAGTGATGATGCCAACGTGCTTCTGGAGCATGGCATAAAAGCCATATTCTCTATCACGCCCAGGGCCATGCCCTTAGAAGATGTGCTGGCCAATGCCAAACATAACCTGTACACCTGCTCTAGAAATATTGCGGCCCTGTACGCCATAAACTTGAAAGATTAACCGTAAATAATGCCCCTCCTCAATAAGAGGAATTCACTAACAATATTACTCCCCCTAGCAGAAGATGAAATGGATTTCACTTTTCCCCTTGATGCGCTATAAATCATAAAGTAAAGTGACTTCCCATTTTGGTATTCGGCATTCGATAGATACGTCTATAGAAAAGACACGCCAGGTAAGAGACGACACCCCGATGACAGCAAGACAAGCAAAAGCTTCCGAAGAGGCGTTACTGCGTATTTTCACTATCCCCGAAGCCCCGGGTTCAACCCTGAGCGTCATTGAACAAAATATCTCGCAAAACTTAATGGGATTCTTGCAAGAGAGCGTGGTTGCGGTCGAAAAGCCATTGACCGAGATCGAACGCGACTTTCAGGAACATCAGATCCCCGCAGCGCCTAAGTTTGTCTCTGATTATGCCGATGAGATGATGAAAACCTTAGTGGCGCACTCGGTGCACACCTCGGCCCCCAGCTTCATCGGCCATATGACCTCGGCGCTGCCCTATTTTGTTTTGCCCCTGTCCAAGATGATGGTGGGACTCAATCAAAACCTGGTTAAAATTGAAACCTCGAAGGCCTTTACGCCACTCGAGCGTCAGGTTTTGGGCATGATGCATCACCTCATTTATGATGAGAGTGAAGCGTTTTATAAAAGCTGGATGCACAGTGCAAACGTCTCCCTCGGCGCATTTTGCTCCGGCGGAACCGTGGCTAACATCACAGCGTTGTGGACCGCCCGTAACCAACTGTTAAAAGCCGATGGTGACTTTAAAGGCATCGCCGCACAAGGATTGATGAAGGGACTACGCCATTATGGTTACAACGATTTAGCCATTATGGTTTCCGAGCGTGGCCACTACTCTTTGAGTAAAACCGCCGATCTACTCGGCATTGGCCGGGAAAACATCATTCAGATCCCAACCACCAACGACAATCGGGTTGATGTGGATAAGATGCGTATCACGGCTAAGGCGCTAGAGCGTGACAATATCAAGGTCATGGCGATAGTGGGCGTAGCCGGCACGACAGAGACAGGTAACATCGACCCCTTAGATAAGCTGGCCACATTGGCTGAAGAACTGAACTGTCACTTCCATGTCGATGCGGCCTGGGGCGGCGCATCCTTGCTATCCAAGAAATACCGTCACCTGCTTAAAGGCATAGAACGCGCCGACTCAGTAACCATAGATGCCCATAAACAGATGTATGTGCCAATGGGCGCCGGCATGGTGATCTTTAAAGATCCGACCTTCGCCAACGCCATCAAGCATCACGCCGAATACATTCTTCGTAAAGGCTCTAAAGACTTAGGTAGCCAGACCCTGGAGGGATCTCGTCCGGGTATGGCGATGTTAGTTCATGCCTGCTTGCAGATCATCGGTCGAGACGGCTACGAGATACTGATCAATAACAGTCTGGAAAAAGCCCGTTACTTTGCCGAGTTAATCAAGACAACAGACAACTTTGAACTGGTATCAGAGCCAGAGCTGTGTCTGCTAACCTACCGCTATGTGCCACAGGCTGTACAAGAGGCTATGCAACAAGCGAGAGCCGATGGTGATATTGAGAGGTTATTGCAGTTTAATCGTCTGCTCGATGGATTAACTAAGTTTGTGCAGAAACGTCAGCGTGAGCAAGGCACCTCCTTCGTCTCCCGTACCCGTATTAATCCTGAAAACAACCATGACTTAGGTGTCGATCTGAAGTCTGTGGTATTTCGTGTCGTGCTGGCAAACCCGTTGACGACCGATGAAATTCTGCAGCAGGTACTCGTCGAACAGACGCAAATCGCCTCACAAGATAAGAAATTCCTGCCCCAGTTGTTGGAACTGGCAAAAACCTAATACACAGACAGCTCCCCTACAGGCACTCATCGACTTTAAAGTAAGATGATGTGCCTGTATAAAGCTTAGCTATACGGCATCTATTCGCCAATTCACGTCGTCCATTCATCTCTTTAACGTAAACTCATTTATGCTTTTCACACCACCACACAGTCAAGCCGGTTAATCGAAGAAAATTTGAGTTGCAGCCGATGCTAAAATATCTCGACTCTTTGGCAGAAGCCCCTTTACTAATCTCCCTTTCTACACATTCCGGATATTCAAAGCTCATCCTTCTAATGCGGTGTAAACCAAGCTCAACTACTTAAGCAATTGCTGCACAAAGTCCTATTACAACAATATGTTAACAATAAAGCCAGTATCACAATTACCCATCACACAAATAACAAGTTCACACATCACAGATACAGAACTCACTAATTGTGCAACCCGAAACAGATCGATAGAATCCACTGCTTTTTTTTATTTTCGCCAGTCAAAACTGTGGGGGCAGAAGACACAATGAAAATGACCATAAAGGTAAAACTCATTGCAACGGTTAGCGTTGCACTATTAGCTATCAGTGCTTTTTTTATCACTAACATGATAAACACCGAACTTGCGGTGCTCGAAGAGCAGGAAATAAATGTTACCGATAAAGTTGAAGAACTGGTCAACGATAAGCTTAAGGGTCAGGTAGACAGTATTACCCTATCTATATCCGGGCTGTATGAACAATCTAAAGTCACGAACATCAAATTGGCCTTACAAGCCGAGCTGACAACGTTCACCGACACTATCAAGAATATCTACAACAGCAGCGCCTCACATGAAGAAGCTAAAATAGCAATTTATGCCTTCATCAACGAATATCGATGGGATAATGGACGTTATATCTTCGCCTATGATGCCGACTCAATAGTGAATGTGGCCAATGGTGCTCATAAAAGCTACATAGGCAAAAATGAGAAAGATTCGACTGACAAGAAGGGCAATTATTACGGCCGTGATATTGTCAGTGCAGCGAAACGCCAGGAGGTTGGTTTTACCAGCTACTACTTCCTCAACGAGACATCGGGCAAGGTTGAGGAGAAGATCTCAGCCTCCTTCTATTTCAAGCCGATGAACCTGGTCGTTGCCACAGGTGAATATGTCAGCACCTTGAAGCAGGACAAAATCGACCAGGTACTTAAAAATATTACCGCCTCTAAGTACGGCAAGAATGGTTACTTCTGGATCCAGGACAATCAAGGGAAGATTCTAGCGCATCCTAAGCAGGAGGTCGTCGGCAAAACACTAAAGAGCACCAAGCAGTCTGTAGCCAGCCTCAGGGGTAAAGATGATGCGTTTGTACGCATGGAGTTTGAAAACCCGCAAACAGGTAAGACCGAGCAGAAGATTGGTTATGTGCGCCGCATTCTGCCCGAATGGGGATGGATTATCGGTACGGGTGCTTACCTGAGCGATGTCACCGAGATCCAGGAAGGCCTGACCAATGCTACCGAAGAGATTTTTACCGAGAAGGTCATTGAAAGCATAACCTTTGCCGCCGTGCTATTCATCTTTGCACTAGCTATATCAGTGTGGGTCGTCAGCCGCATCATCAAAGAGTTGGTGATACTTAAAGATAGAATCGATACCCTGTCGACCGGTGAAGCCGACCTGACCTCTCGTCTGGATATCCACTCTCATGATGAGGTGGGTGACATCAGCCAGTCGGTCAATAATTTCATCGGCTACCTGCAGTCTATGATGTTGGATATCTCTCAGGCCACGGTGCAGATCACCGATGATATCTTGCAGCTTAACGCACAATCTGAGCGCAATAACGTCGCCCTGAACACCCACTCGTCTGAGACCGAGCTGGCTGTTACCGCCATCACAGAGATGAGTTCAACTGCCGATACCGTGGCACAGAGCGCGGTTCAAACGGCATCGAACACACAAAGTGCTAACGAAGAAGCCATGGCTGCGAAAGAGATCGTCTCCGATGCTTCCAGCAGTGTAATGGCGTTAGTCAATGAGGTCGATGAAGCATCGACTCGCATCCACACCATGAATACCAATACTCAGCAGATTGTATCTGTGCTCGGCGTAATTGGTGGTATCGCCGATCAGACGAACTTGCTGGCGCTCAATGCGGCAATCGAGGCTGCCCGAGCCGGAGAACAGGGGCGTGGCTTCGCTGTGGTCGCCGATGAAGTGCGCACTCTTGCGGCGCGAACTCAGGACAGTACGGCAGAGATTGACACCATCTTATCCCGTTTAACTCAAGATGCGGCTAGCGCAGTTGAAGTTATGGATGCCACGAAGAGGAGTTGCCAGGAAGCGGCAGAGAAAACCTCAAGGGTCACCGAGAGTTTAGATATCATGTCTGACTCTGTGGTTCTGATTAACGACCTCAGTTCGCAGATCGCCACTGCATCCGAAGAGCAAAGCTCGGTTACCGAAGAGATCAACCGCAACATGTGTACGATTCAGGCAACGGTACAGGAGCTCTCGCAAAACGGTGTTGAAGCTGCTGAGAGTACTCAGAATCTGGCTGCGGCTAACGAGCAGCTCACCGCGCTCGTGAGTAAGTTTAAACTGGCCTAGCAGGGCTAAGCCCCTGTGCACTGATATCAGGGGTTTGAGCATATTCAGATGCTTAAGATAAAGAAAAGGAAGAGATTTGATCTCTTCCTTTTTACTTATCCGCCATTAATCCTCCGGACCAGACTCTAACTTAAGCACGGACAATGAATCCTGTTTTGCAGATGTCACCAGCAAATATTGGCCGTCTTTTGAGAGCTGAAGCGACGATATCCCCTGTAAAAAATTAGCAAGGATACTGTCATCAATGGCCAAGCTTGAAATGATCAGGTCAGTAGTAAGGAGTTTCGACTCAAGCCTTAACCGGCCGTCACTTTCTTTTCTCAACACGATGACACCGGTATCCGCCTCGCCGGCAACGAAAATACGGAGTCCATCCGGTGAGATAGCCAAACTGCCGGCACCTTTCAACCCACCGCCGAGTTGCTCATTGGTTAGAGTCTGAAACAGGGCATACTTTGCCGTTTCTCCGCCGATTTTATCTCTTTTAAATACCACTATAGCGTCACTGCCAGCGCAGGCGACATAGATGTAATGACCACCGGGCGAAAACTTAACGACTTGTGGGTTAACCAACTGAGGGATCCCCGTATCCCCTCCTCTCAACGTCTGACTTAACTCCAGATCACCATCCGTTGTGCGGTTATATAGTGTCAGCATATGTTCATCAAAACCTGTGACAGCAAGCAAGGTGTTATCACCAGACAAGGCCAGGCCAACGGCGCCACCTAACCCAAGCTCCCCTCCCTCGACGCGATTAACAAGCACACTGTCATCTGAATGATTATCGCCCCCTGATACGCCGGGCTCTGATGCGTCAAAGACTGATGTTTCAAATACTGAGAGCGCATTACTCTTATAGCTGGCAATAAATAGCTGTTGACCATCATCAGATACGACCACATCCCAGGCCCCTAATAACCCCAGGGTATCTAAAGCCCCAAGGGGCTCAGTACTGTTAAAGATACGTTCAATACTCAGCCCGTCACTCACCCTGCGCTTGAACCTATATTCATTATCTTCATCGCGCTCGAACACCACCAGCGCACTATCATAAAAGCTGGCGACAAAAAACTTGTTACTGCCGGGGAGAAAAGCGATCTGCGAAGCACCTTCCAGACCGCTAACACCATGGGTATTGTTTTTAAATACCCGATTAAAGCTCAGGCTGAAATCATCATTAATGTCGAAGATAGCCAGTGAATTATCGTCTCCACTGGCAACGACGGCATAAGTGCCATCTGGGGAAATTTTTACAGCCCTTGGGTTATCCAGCCCGTCGACGCCCGCCTCGTTATCAGTCAATACCTGCATAACTGTCACAGCCGTAGTCGTAGCTATAGTCGCAGTGAGCTTGTTATCTGAACTTGCTTCGCGGGGAGCAGCACAACCCAGGAGTGAGGCGCACGCCAGCAAAGCCGACAGGCGAAGTATTAACTTTACTGATGGCATAAACCCATCTCCTTTCAGATAGTTTCACAATCGATTCTATTCATTATTAGTCAATAACGCCCAAAGGGCTCTGTTACCCGATAAATCGATGAGATAATTCCGGCGAAGTGAGCATACACCTCAGTTTCGACTGCCATACTCGCCTTCCATCAACTCGATGTAGTCATGCATCTCCTGGCCGGGCGTAAGACTGAAATGACGCCCCAAAGGAGTCAAGCAGGCTATCCGGTCTACCCTGAAGTTTCGAAAATCGTTGCGCAACTCGCACCAGGCAAGCAGGGTCCACATTCCTTTCCAAAAATAGATAGCCAGAGGGCGTAACTCACGCCGGGTCACCGCCTCTTTAGCATCTTTATAATCCATCTGCAGGTACTCCCGCTCTCTGGAGGTTTTGCGAAGCAGATCCAAGAATTTAAATTCATCACTGTCGATATAGAAGTCGGGGGCAAACATCAAAGATTGGTATTCCTGCAAACGCGTCGGCAACACGGCCTCCACTTTAATCATCGCTTGTCTGGCTGCGCTGGCTAACTCTTTTCCGCCCCGCGCCTGCACCATACGCATCCCGACTTGTATCGCTTCGAGCTCGATCTCATTAAACATCAAAGGTGGAACACTCACCTCTTGGCGCAACAGATATCCCACACCCGCCTCCCCTTCGATGGGAATACCGCTCAGACACAAGTCTTGTACGTCACGGTAAATGGTCCGTGTCGAGACCTCTAATCGCTCTGCCAACTCCTTGGCAGTCGTGAGCCTTCGATGTCTTAAGATTTGTACGATTTGAAATAATCTATCGGCGCGGCGCATTGTCATCCTTTAGGGGCACTTAAAGCGCTCTCATCTTCCCAAACAAGAGAGCCAAGTTCAATCTGAGATTAAACCTGGCTCATAGCTTTGGTTATTTATAGAAAAATATGACTAGCCTATAATACCGATGTAAATATCCACTCCAGTGGTATCCGGGTAAACTTCATAATCGGTCAGATAACTACGTTGATGCCGACACTCGGGTGAGCTGAAGTATCGCCAGATTTCTGTCCATTGCTCAACCACACAATCCGGCATTTTCCCACTGCCGCTGAACTTCAGATAATCCCCTTCGGCTAAGCGGATATCACACATATCATCCGGTTCCGCCAGGGTTCCAACCAGCACAGAATAATCTCCATTCATATCAGACTGATAATCATGGTAGACGCCATACATAGGCTTACCTTGTGTTAAATGGCCGTTATTCTCGGCAAAGTACTGCTGCCATAACGGGCCAATTTTGGCGGTTTCAGCTTCTGTTTCTGCAGCATTATTGGTCCGGGTGATGAGCCCTGATAGCCCCTGGGCGCTTTTGTGAATACGTTCCATCGATTATGTTTCCCTGTTTGTTGTGACTAAGACTCTTACATACTCATGTAAATCAGCGTTAGCCAAGCTTAGACCACAATCCCACCTTATTGCCTTCGCTGTCGATAAAGATACTCATAAAGCCACACTCCCCCCCTTTAATCGGGGTTACGGGCAGTAGCACATTAACCTCAGCCATATGGAGCTTCTCAACCAGTGGAGTCAACTTATCGCTGAGATGCAGATAAAGAAGGCTGCCGTCGGTGCCGGGCTTCATCATCTCATGCTTAACTAAGCCAATACTGGCCGCTTCCCTCTCTTCGGTTTCCAATATGGCCATCTCCATGCCATCCATGGTCTCGCGAGAAAAACTCACATTAAAATGGGTCTCGTAGAAATTGACGGCGCGGTCCATATTGTCGACGGCTATCTCGCCCCAGACCAAAGGTGCTTGTTGTAACATAATGCTCTCCTTGTTGAATGAATAACTCACCAACAAGAATACGCGCGCCCTACTGACAGCATAGTGTCAGTAGGGTTTCAAAATAGTAAGTCGGTAGAAACTAAGTCAAATAACAAAAATTATGCTAATGAGATGGATGCTCCCTGATACTGCGTCAATGCGTCATTACTGACTTTGTAGTGCCTTTCATTTACTTACCCAGCTGGACCCAGGCTCTAATATTTTCACGAACTTCAGGCAGTGGGCGCACGCCCGGTTCTAGGATTACATCATGAAATGCAGCAATATCAAATGCATCGCCCATAATATCATTCGCTCGCTTGCGTTCGGACAAGATCAGATCAGCACCAAGCATATAGCTAAGCGATTGACCTGGCATGGCAATATAGCGGTCGACTTCAATTTCAACCTCGGTACGAGACATCACCGTATTGTCCAACATGAATCGAATAGCATCCTCACGCGACCAAGATCGCAAGTGAAGGCCGGGCTCAACAATGAGACGACTCGCGGTCCAAAGATGTTTGGTGATCATGCCTTGTCTGTCGTACGTTGAGGAGTAGAGATTCATTTCATCGGCCAGATATTCAGAGTAGAGTGCCCAACCTTCAAGAATACCGGCATTATAACCCTTGGATGGATTATCCCGGGGGTATGTCAACCATAAGTGGTGCCCGGGTATACCTTCATGAAAAGCGATCACCTCAGCCATTAGCCGCCGCTCATGAGGTCTCGATGAATTGATGATATAGCGGGCTGGCGCATTGCCTTGTGCCCTACCGTAATAACCTGCTGGAGCGGAAGCTTGCATGTATTTCGGCATTTCACTGACAATAAATTCTTTTTCCGTTCGTTTCGAAAATGACAACAAGCTTTTATTTTGCGCTCGGGCCAGCGCCATCTCTGAGATGGAAATCAACTCTTTAGCTGTAGTTTGATTAGCCACTGTTTGATTACGCAGATCTGTGAGAATGCTTGCTACCGTATCGCCTTTATTTCCAGTCGCCAGCAATTGAGTGCGTGACTCATTGAGGAATCGCCTACCGACCTCTTCAATTTCATCCTGAGATAGGCTTAGGCTGGTCCACCAGCTCACTGCATCTAAGAAGCATTTGTCCCCCCCTTTTAGCTTAGAAAGTCCTGGTTCCATAACAGTTACAGGAAGATATTCGTTATGAAGAAACTTCTCAAATGCTGAAACTGCCGGCGCAATATTTTCTGTTATCAGCGCATTCCATTGTTGCGCATTTTTATGTTTTACATTCTTGAAGGTGTATTTAGAATTCTCACTGGTGAGAGCAGACAAAAGATCGTGAACTTGTTGCTGAACACGAACAGCTACCGCACGCGGCGCAGTCTCTTCAGAGGCGATGCCTAAGCGTAACCTCTCTATAGCCAGCGTTAATGCTTCGGGGGTTTCAGACCAGGTAGTGATAGCCTCACTGGCGGCATCGGGTCCGGTCGTTATGGTGTTTTGCCACTGCCTGGGCCACTTAACTTGCCAACCGATAACCTGATTAAGGTAACGTAAATCTGTATTGCAGCTTTTAAGCGCTTGCGCGGCAAAACCACTATCCGCTACAAGTTGCTTACCCTGTACACTTGTACAAAACATGATAAGTAAAGCCATTAAACAGCTTAAAAATCCCTTCACTTGCATACATCCTCTTGTATTCACCAGCGGCCTGCTAATCATTGAGCCAAATGCTGGCAGACGGTTTTAGTTGTAGTGAAAGATAGCACCAATTTAAAGCAGCATTTACCGGGCCGGCTCAACGACACTGGCCTCTGGGAGCGCCGGGGACTTGACTAACATATGCACTCCCAACCAGGCGAACCACAGGATCTGGCCTAAGCCAAAAACCTCTGTCAGTATCTCGGCTGGATAGATAGTGAGAATACCGGCCAGACCAACAAACACGCCAAGGTAGTTAAGCATCTTAGGAAACTCATTGGCTCTTAGTGCCGCAATACTCAACAGGAGTACCCAGAGCCCGCCAACAATTTCATTTCCGCCACCCAGAGCCTCGACCAGCGTGTTAATGACCAACCAGATAGTCATAGCTTGTTTCGGATCATCAGCAGAGATCTCAATCGCCACTCCTAAGCCGATATTTGCGATCATTCCACTGGCAATTACTAAACCCACCCAAACGATGCCAAATATCGAAGCTAGCTGTGAAAGCGCCGGGGCCTTGTCTTTAACCCGTTGATACAGCGCTAAGACCAGTACAGCCAGAAAAATTCCAAATAGAACGTACATAGCCAGATTAAGCAGAGACAGGATAAGTTGGTTTTCAGCCAGAAAAGTAAACTGTTGTACTGCATTCGCATCCGCGGGAAATTCCCATACCGCACCAAAAAACACAAAAGCCGATATATAAATAGCAGCCTCGAAAAGTGCTGCAACGCCCCCTATCTTCTGTAGGCTATTCATCACTCAATTTCCTTATGATTTGAAAACCTATCTAAGCTAACACTTATTTATGTTTTACACCTTTATCTATATGTAACAAAACCTAATGCCTCAAGTCCCGGTGACTCTAGCCCTATTTCGGCGAATAAAACTCCTGCTTTGAACCATCAACAGAGTAACAAGCGGCGAACCTTTCTATTAAACGTTTATTCTTCCTATACTCAATAGTGATTGGGTTATGTCATAACCCTGTAGGGAGTGCGCTATGGGTAAATTACTTTTTCTGTTTATTACCCTTATCATATTCGGACAACAGAGCATTGCGGCATTACCCGCGGGTGACTCCGAAAAATATCTCCGCGCCAGAGAGAAGATGGTGCAAAATCAGCTCAGCACACGCGACATTACAGACAAGAGAGTGCTGGCGGCAATGAAAGCAATTCCCAGACACCTCTTTGTACCGGACCTACTGGTTTTCAAAGCCTATACTGACTCCCCCCTGCCGATCGGTGAAGGACAGACCATTTCACAACCCTATATTGTTGCCCTGATGACAGAACTACTCGAACTCACCGGCAGTGAAAGAGTGCTCGAGATTGGCACCGGCTCAGGATACCAGGCGGCGGTACTTTCCCAAGTCGCCAAAGAGGTGTTCACCATCGAGATCAAGGAGAAACTCTGCACTAAGGCCGGCAAGCTTCTGGACTCACAAGGTTATGCAAATGTTGAGTCCCGCTGCGGCGACGGCTACTTCGGCTGGAATAAGGAGGCGCCCTTCGATGCTATTATGATCACCGCCGCCGTGGATCACGTCCCTCCGCCCCTTCTGGCGCAACTCAAAGACGGAGGGCGACTGGTGCTTCCCCTGGGAAATCCCTTCAGCTATCAGAACCTGGTGCTGGTCACCAGAAAGGGGGATGACTATAGGGTTTGGCAGATATCCGGCGTGCTCTTTGTTCCCATGACCGGACATGCATTGAAGGACTCCGGGGAAAAGTAATGCTTCTCGCGGCCGTCTTCCTTGTATCCCTCTACTCTCTCGCCTTCGAGGTACTTCTGGCAAGGATCTTCTCGATCAGCCAGTGGAACCACCTCTCTTTTATGGTGATCAGCATAGCGCTTTTCGGCTTTGCCGCCAGCGGCACATTGTTGAGCATTCTCGATTCAAGAAAGAAAGAGTGGATAAATCGCTTTGCCGCAGCGGAATCGACATCGACTTTAGTGCTTCTCTACAGCTGCTCTACACTTATCTCCTTTATTATTCTAAACAAGCTCCCTCTTGACTACTTCAGGCTTTCACTGGAGTCGATTCAGGCCTTTTACCTGTTTATCAGCTATACGCTTCTGGCTATTCCATTTTTTTTCGCAGGTTTTATTGTGCTGGCAGCTTATCTGCAGCAGCCGGAAAAAACTGGCATAACCTACTTTGCCAGTATGGCTGGCTCGGCTCTGGGTGCAGTTATCCCTTCTCTGTTTCTGCCTTTTATCGGAGAGGGAAAACTCGTTATAATCCTTGCGCTACTCCCTTTGTGTTATCTGGCTGCTGCCGCTGTTATAAAGAGTAAAAAAAATATCGGGCGCCGCTCTCGAATCCGGACTATGATTTTCCCCCTGATAAGTGTCTGCGCTATTGGACTGGCTGCGGCTCTGCTTCTCACCCCATGGGGAGACGCACTGGTATCTGTCACCCCTTCACCCTATAAATCACTCAGCCAGCTTCTGCAGTTTCCCCACTCGGCTGTCAACTCGTCGGTGAGCAGCGTAACCGGCAGAATAGAAACCGCAACCAGCCCCTATATCCGTTACGCACCGGGACTCAGCCTCAAATACCAGGGGAGCCAGCCGGTGCAGAGATCTATTTTCCGTGACGGAGACGAACAGCTGGTTCTTTATGGAGAAGAGGGCAAGCCAGAGACGTTCGGGTTTGCGGATTTCACCTTACCGACGGTAGGCTACAAGCTTGTAACGGCCCCCAAAAGCGCACTTCTGATCCTGAAGGGCGGAGGAACAAGCATACCTGCAGCCCTTGCCGCCGGAGTCCCGGAACTATCCGTTATTCATGAGAGCCCAAATATAGCCCGAGCCTTAGGGGAGCATTACAAGCTGCCCACAATAGCCGAGAACCCTCGCATATTTCTCAAACAATCCCAGAGAAAATACGACATCATCCATCTGGAAAACTGGGGGACATCCCTCCCCGGCTCGGCGGCGCTCAGCCAGGAGTATCTTTTCACCACGCAGGCCTTCGAGGGGTATCTGGACCACCTTTCGGAAAAGGGGCTAATCATTATTTCGCGCAAACTCCTTCTTCCTCCTTCCGATTCGATCCGTCTTTTTTCCACGGCAATGCAGGTTCTGCGGGATCGCGGCGAAGAAAATCCGCAGCATCACCTCGTTCTATTAAGAAACTGGGGGATCTTCACACTGATCATCGGCAAAAATCCTATTCAAGATAGAGATATTCCGATCAACTTTGCTGAAAAGCTAAATTTCGATATTGTCTATATCCGGGATATGCAGGCTTCCCTTGCCAATCGCTTCAATATTTCCGAGCTCCCCCATCATTACCTTGCCGTCGATCGGCTGACCCGGCATTACAGTGAAAAAAGAGAAAACCAATTTTTCGAGGGTTATCTGCTGGATACGGCACCCCAGGATGACGACCGGCCATTTCCCGGCCGCTATATCAAGTGGGACAGGTTGGGGGATCTATACCGGAGCATGGGAAGCCGACCCTATTCGATGCTTCTTTCAGGCGAGGTCGTCGTTGCCGTGGTCTTTTTCGAGGCACTGGTCGTCGCGGCCCTGTTGTTACTTCTGCCCAGACTCCTGAACAAAGGGAAAAAAGAGAAGGTTCCTGTAGCACAGAAGCTCTATTTCTTCTCCATCGGGGCGGGCTTTATGTTCGTGGAGATCTATTTTATCAAGGCCTATATCCTGCTTTTCTCCAACCCAGTGGTCAGCTTTACCCTCGTACTGGCCGGTATTTTACTCTCTTCCGGGATCGGTGGGTGGTGGTCTCAGAAAATGGGGAGAAATGCCGTTATCTACTCTCTTGCGGGTCTATGTCCGATGCTCCTTGGGATTGTTATCTTTATGGAGCAGATCCTCGATTACCTTCTGGGCTTACCGGAAATCCTTCGCTATCTATCTGCCCTACTTTTACTGCTTTTACCGGGCATCTTAATGGGAGTGCCGTTCGCCCTTGGGATGCGCAGTCTACTCACAACACCTCTTCAGCGGGCCTACGCCTGGGCGATGAACGGATGTGCCTCGGTGCTCACCTCCATTGCCGCGGCCGGACTTGCCCTTAGTTCAGGCATCCCATCCATTATGCTGTGCGCGGCGGCATTTTACCTGTTGGCGGCACTTTGTTCGAAAAATGCCAGAAGCGGGAAGAGTCAAGCTGTTAGAATCACTTGAGACTGTAATTTCGCAACCAAACATCTTTATGAAGTTCATATTTCAGCCACTCCTCACCCGACTCAGTGAAACTCGAATCAAGTTGCATGCCCAGCTTCTGAATCAACAGGTGGGACGCCTGGTTATCCTTCATGGCTCTGGCGATGACCCTGTCGACGCCATAGCGATTAAATGCTAACTCCAATGCAGCTTTTGCTGACTCGAACGCATAGCCCCGATGCCAGAATCTTTGCATCAATCTAAAACCGATATCCACCTCACCGGTTTCAGTTGACCGTCTAAGCCCACAAAAGCCAATATATTCATTGGAACTTTTCAGATAAACAGACCAACGACCAAAGCCAAACTTTTCATATTGTTCATAGTTCCGAATAAACCTACATACTTCGATGTGATTTTTAAACGGCTTATCCCCTGTATATTTAAGCACTTGCGGGTCAAGGTTCAGGTCAAAAAAACCGGCAACATCACCTAAAGAAAACCGTCTGAGCACTAGTCGCTCGGTTTCAGTTTCTATTTTTGATTCTTCAGTTTTCGCTTCCATCCCCTCTCCTTGTGAGCCAGTTATGAGTATTCTGGCCTTTGCCCATAGTCATAGGTAACGGCAGCCGCTGACAAAATTCTTATAAAAATATTGATCTTCATTTGACCCGTCTATAGGTTCAAGCTTGATATTAGTTCTTCGACAGGCAACTGGTGACTAGGCCTCAGGGGCGAGGCCGCATTCGTCTACGAAGGGACGACGTTGAATACCATTCTTTTTTCAACGCCTTATAAGCTCACTTACCAATATTCAGGGTTATTCAATGCCTCTACGCAATAGGAGTTGCCGATAATGGGTTCAAACGCTTCTCCCACCAATGATTGACCCAGCCATCCTTCCGGGTAAGTCATCTTTAAGGGGGCCTTAGCTAATTTCTCACTAATGGGATTAAAACCGACTTTGGAGTAGAAATTAGGATCTCCATAGGTAAAGACGAGCCCAACACCATGTTCTTTTAGCTGATTAATGCCAAATCGAATCAGTTTCTGGCCAACCCCCTTTCCTTGATAGCCGGTGTGTATGGCTACCGGAGAGAGAAGAAAAGCATTGATCCCACTTTCAAATACCAATCTGGTAAAGACGATACTACCTACGATCTGCTCATCTTCGATAGCAATGAAGCCATAAAGGTCCTGAGGATCAGTTTCCGTCAATAACTGATAGGCTAAGCTTCCTATCAACAAACCTTCAGACTCACCTTCTGAGTCTGAAAATACTTGAGTGAACAGCTGCTTAATTTCTGCAATATGACTTGGGCTATATGTTAAAAGCTTCATTTATTGACCTTTATGTTCCTTAAGCCTTGCAGATGTACTCTCGCGTCTCTGCGATAGGTAAGTACATCTGTTCATAGACAACACCTGGCCCAGTGACAGTCAAAGAACCAGATTTGCAATCAACCGCAATGGGAGCCTTTAATGCCCGGATTGACCTTCGCGAAGAAGTGTAAACCCGTCAGATTAACGAGGTCTCCATCTTGACGTCTTTGCTATGCTTGATTATCAATGGTTAAAATGGTGTAGCTGAGACTCATTTACCTACGAGGTAAATATCCACGACCGTCTTTAGATAAATTACTCACGCCCAGAGAGCCGTCATTTAGCGCGCTGCCATAATTATCCCGGCAGTGAGTACAAGGACTCATTTTGTTCACTAAGCGGCCTTTTTTAGTATACTTCCTCACGTATGCATGTGAAATCTCTACATTACCTCGATGTAATCCGATAGCATCACCGAGTTTATGCTTCAAATCTGTTACAGCTGCATCTTCAGCACACATATTGTCATTTGCACGGCCCCACCCTATGACTTCCTTCCCTGAATCGTGATTTAAATATCTAGCCGCTGCCCAGGGGCCACTGTGGTTACCCGTTGGCTTACCATCAGGGAAATTAGAGGGCTTATTTGCCAACTGGTAGGCGATAAGCTCAAGCGGATCTATCGGGGCTCTATCGCAATTTGTGTCCTGAGCCAAGGTGCTCTGTTTAGTCACAAAATAATTATGATTGTAGCTGATTTTCAAATCGCGACAGTGGTGTGTCCCTTCGATTTTATTTATTGATGCTATCTCCGCTACGGCGCCGCTACAGCCGAGTATTTTGTCACCCACATTAAGGTTCCCGGCCTTCACCCATTCCTCAGCAATAAGAAAAAAAGGGTGCTCTTCTACGGCAAACATAGAGGTTTTTAAATCACCAATAGCATATTCAATCTCTAACATCTCTTGATCAACACTTCCAAATATTAGTTCAATAGGGCTAACTTAAAATCCTTAAAATAGAAGCGCTATCGCTATCCATCATTTGCTACGCATACTGGCCTGGCAACAGGCTAAAAAATTGCTTGGCTATAGTAACCAACACAGTCAGCAGAACCAAACTTTTTAGACCATGTTGGTTTGCTTGTTTTCTTACGGACTTGCTACTCGAACGAGCTTTTAAAGTCGTCAATTAATTAAAAGGTATATAAAAATAAATGACTAAACGACATAACCACCGCCTTGCGCGAATAGCCATTCATCCAACATGAAAACGGCCTTTTGACCGTACCTCTCATATGGAATATAAGGGAATCACTCGAACGGGATCCCCTTCTCATCTATAAACACGCCCCATCAACTAGATAAAAAGAACAATGTTTCAGTTTCTTTAATTAGCACTCAACCAACCAGAGAGCTTTTGATTAACCAGATCAGGAGAAGACTGCATAAACCAATGACCACCAGGCACAACTTCAACTTGCCCCTTATTCAGTTCTTGTACCTGCTTCTCCCAGCTTTTGGCATGAAACCATACCTTTTTATCTTTCCCGTAAATGAAAAGGAAAGGCGTTCCATAATCTTTTACCTCTGTTGCCTTTGTGGTGTTTTTCGATAAAACCGATTTCCATAAATGCCAGTATGGGTAGGTCATACGGGCGTCTGGTCGTAAATCTTCGATTGTTTTATTAGGGTCAACATTTTCAATCTGTAGAATTTTATCTGCTGTATATAATGCTAATTTTTCTCCGAGGAATTCAGGTAAAGTCCAGGCAACAGCCAGTGCAAAGGTGTATTTGACATTGATAGTGGGCCTCTTCTCGTCTCCAAAACTTCCGATGTCAAAGAGTACTAATCGATCCACTAAGTCATTTTTCTTAAGGTATTGAGAAGCATACACAGCCCCCCAGTCATGAGCCATAACTGTGACAGCCCCTCTATCTAACCCTTTGATAAAGGAGTCTGTAATCATTCTAATCTGTTTGATATTGTAATGAGGTCTTTCTCCATTATCCTCTAACTCAAATCCTGGTAGCGTAAATCGAACAATCGTATAATCTTGTTTTAAAAATTCTACCTGCTTGTCCCAAAGCTCTAAACTGTCAGGATAGCCATGGATAAACACTAAGGTTTCTTCACCTTCACCATCGATTTTCACTTCAAGGTTTTTCACTATATCAGGAAGATTTTTTTGAAATTCTTCATCTGGTATAGGACCTGTAAAAGTAAATGTATAAATCAGGTAAAGAACAGGGGAAAGTACAACGAGTACAATCAACAATATTCTCATCATAATCTTTTTCATGAATATCCTTTTTTATTATTGAATATTTTACAAAAGAGCAAGTAGCGAGTTGGTCTTTTTATCGACTAATTGAGTTGAATCCTATCGATACTTGGCTAATTGTGTAATTTTGAGGCTCTGTTGCAGGAAGATTACTTTCTGCAGTTTCAGTGGCATATAACGTGACACCAGCCAATACACATACAGAGACAACCACCAAGCTAAGAGCGCTTTTTAATCCTAATCATCATTAGTTACTTTGATACCTGAGCGTTAGAGTAATTACTCTAATGTTAAATTAGTGTAATTACTCCATGATTGGAATAACTTTTGACTGGTTATGTGAAGTTGCCCCCCCCCACTTAGGCATCTCTCAAGGTTGACTTCTTTCTCTACATACTTCCATGGTCGGCACCAAACACAGGAAAAATAGCGAGTATATTTCTGTGTTATCAAGCTCCTGGTCAATAAGCCAAAGTAGCTTTAGTAAAGTGTTGTTTTTACTTGACCACTAATTATTACTGAGCCAGCACTATGTGGGGCCAGCGAGTCGCCAGGTAATCGGTATCGCTTGCCCTGATACTCTCAACACTGGTATGAAAGTCTCCTTCCGGTGCAGTAAACCAACAGCTGAGGTCGTGGGGTATCAAAAATTCGGAAGAACTCCCCGAATTTAGCCGTATACTGATTCCCAGCTCCGGATGGGCGAGCAGAGATTGCTTTAAGACCTCACCTTCTGCGTTGAAATAGGTCAGTCCAAGCAGACAGTTTTGTTAATTATCGACGTTAATGTCAGCATATTCTCTCTCCTGCTTTCTAATCTGTACGGTCCAATCCGTCACCTGGGTCAATGAGCAAGCGGCGCCACCCCAGTAGCGGGATTATCGGCTAACCCTATGTCTCTGGCATGTTGCTCAAAGCCTTTGTTTTTCCAGAAAAAGGCGCCGGGCATGGTGGTTGGGATCACTAAGTTGTAAAACAGCGCTCTGCCGATAACCGCCGTGATCAGGTTAATCAGGCTTATGCTTGCCCAGGCAGCGAGGAAAAACGGTTCATTTTCTATCGACTGATCCGCCGGAGACTCACTCACCTCTATGAAGCCCGCCAATAGCAGACCGCTCGCGGCGAGAATATTAAACGCCAGTAATCCATTACGTAGCAGATAAGTTTTACCGAAGCTGGTGCACTGGATGTAATGCGCAGCGCCGCCTTCATTTTCACTGCGACTGAGTGTCCGGTTGTGGCCAATGAGACCTATGGCCTCGATAACCAACCCTGCAGTAAAGATGAAACCAAATGCTTGTACTGCACGCATCGAAGGCAAAGACTCGCCTGCGGTTGAAAGCAGCATAACCATGCAGCTTACTACGGCTCCCAGAGATAAACTGTTACCTATAAAGCTGGTCCCCGTCTGCCAATGGTTCCAGAACGGTCTCGCCTTAATTTGGTAACACTGATTCATGTAATATAAGCCCGCTAATCCCGAGATGGCAGCCATTATGCCGGTGATAACGACGCCCCGCTCAAGCAACATATTTGTGGTCAGCGATGATAAATTTATGTCTAAGTCCAGGTCTAAGCCCAGCTCTAGCCCTAAGCTACTAATTGCTGTATTTATCCAGCTATTGGATGGGATGAGAAGCAGTGCGGTAAGTCCCAAAAAGGTCGAAAACAGCGCTAAGCCAAACCCCTCACGGCTCATGGGCGAGTAGCGCAAATTATTGAAGCCGCGATAGAAACGAAAAGGTTTGCCCAGATGTGTCACGCTCATAAACAGACCCAGAGATGTCATCACAATCGATAAGAGCACCAGAGGCAGAAAGAGGTTCGACGCCATAAACTCCTCGAAGAGGTCGATACCCAGCAGTGCCGCTGAAAAAGGGATGATAAAGGTGCCCAACGCCGCTTGTACGAGCAAAGTAAACATGACCAACGGGTTCTCACGGCTGTTAAGCTTAGACAGGTTCCAATATCTGTTCTTACCGATTTTTGGGTCACTTTCTTTATCATTTCCTTTATCAATAGTTGGCCGATACTGGCCATCGCTGCCTTTACGATATTTAACCGGCATATCATCAGTGCGGCTCATCTCCTCCGGCAGGGATTTTGTTTGCTGAAAACGGATATTGGGGTGAGTGATCTCCGGCGAGGGAAAGCCCGGAATACTGGTTTTACACTGCTGTCGGTTCTCTGGAGTATTTTCTATCACACCGAAGTCCAGCGCGTTCCCTACACAGGCCGACACGCAGGCGGGCTTTAGCCCCACCTCGAGGCGATCGACACACATGTTGCACTTAGATACGCGTCCCTGAACCGGATCCAGCTGCGGGGCATTGTAGGGACACACCCAGGTGCAATAACCGCAACCGAAACAGGTTTCCGGATCTTGCAAGACGGCACCATACTCGGCGTGTTTAGTGTAAGCCCGCGTGGGACAGCCTTTCAGACAGACTGGGTCGTCACAGTGATTACAGGCCATTGAGATGTTCATTCGCTTGTGATCCGGGTAGGTCCCCCCTTCGACGTAACCCACGGAGCGAAATGCCAGATGGGGAGGATTGTCGTTTTTCTCCGAGCAGGCGGACTCGCAGGCATGACAACCGATACAGTTATCTGCGGTAAAGAAGAAGCCGTGTTGCTTGTTACGATCCGGATTCGTCCCGACCTCAGGGTTACCGTTGATAAACAGAGAGCGCCCCACCGGGTTGTCGGTCAACTCCACCAAGTCGATACGTTTGCCATAACGGTTTTCAACTTCGTTCTTATTCCTGGGATCTGACTTGGGAAGATAGGCATAGGCCTGCTCCTGAGTACGGACCTCCCAATGGTTAGAGCGTCCCTTCTGCTCCAGTCCGACTTCGACTTGATTTGATGCAGCTTCAGTCTTTTTCTCGGGCATATATACACCCACATCCCCGCGCTTTGGAGATACCAGCTCTGATTCACCTTCGATAGTAGATCTGCTCATAAGTCGCTCCTTAAATTCGCCCGATTTCTCATGTTAAAATGCGCGTCGCTCGGCGTTGATGCGTGCGGCCTCTGACTGGCAGATAGGTTCGATACGGGTAGTGCATTGCTTAAATGCCGGCTGCCTCGAATGTGGATCGAGCAACCCCAGAGTTAAGCGGTTCACACAGTCATGAAAATGGAACGGGATAAACACCATGTTGCGCGGCACCCTCTGGGTCAATTGCACCAGCACAACGGCGTCGCCACGGCGGCTGGTGAGACGAACATAGCTTTGGTGTTCCACCCCTAATGTCTTGGCCGCATCCGGGTTCATCTCCATATAGGCGGTAGGACTGAACTTATTACAGTTGCCGATTTTTCCGGTGCGGGTACGGGTGTGAAAATGCTCTACCACACGGCCACTGTTGAGCCAGAACGGGTACTCCCGGCAGGGCTGCTCATTGTTGTTATAAAAACGGATAGGCAACAGGTTGGCTTTACCATTGGGGGTCGGAAAAATCCCATCACTATAGAGTCTCGCACTCCCCTTCAGGCCGACCTCATACTCCCGATATGGCCACTGGATCCCTTTGGCAGTCTCCAATTTGGCGTAGCTCATGCCTGAGATATCTAAGTGCCTCGGATGCCCATTGGTTAATCTGCCCTTGGAGAGATATTTCATCTCTTCGAACGCCCCTTCAGGCGTCTCGGGAAAATGGACCATATGACCATTATCGAACCGCTTGGCCATCTGATTGAAGATCCAAAAATCCGGCTTAGCGTTTTTATAGGGCGGCAACACATTGCTGATAAGATTGACCCGACGTTCGGTATTGGTGTGTACCCCCTCCTTTTCGGCCCAGACCGCTGCGGGAAAATAGACGTGGGAATACTGGTTGGTTTCCACATCTTGATAGACATCCTGGATCACCAGAAAATCCAGCTTCTCCAGCGCCTTTCGAATGCGAGCGGTATTGGCCATTGAGGTCATGGGGTTGGTGGCGACGATCCACAAGCCTTTTATCTCGCCGGTTTCGATGGCGGGGAAAATATCGGTTTGAGACAAACCCCGTTTCTTTGGAAAGAACTCAGGGTCAATCCCCCAGAACTCGGCGATCTCACTCCTGTCGGCTTCATTTTCAAGGTAGCGATAACCGGGCAGCCCGGAGCAAGATGACCATTCACGGGTGCCCATGGCATTGCACTGGCCCGTAATCGACAAACTGGTGCCCCCCGGCTTACCAATATTACCGGTCACCATATTCAGGTTATTGATATTGGCAACGCCATCTGAGCCATGGGTCGACTGGTTAATGCCCATGGTCCAGATGCTCATGGCGGTTGGTGCCTTAGCATAGATGCGGGCGACATTGCGTATGGTATCCTCATCGATACCACACACATCTTGTGCCTGCTTAGGGTTGTAGTCCTGAACCAGCGCCTTAACCTCATCGAACCCCTGAGTGTGGGCATCGATATAGCCTTGATCTTGCAGGTTTTCGTTAATGATCACATGCATCATGGCATTGATCAGCACGCAATCAGTGCCCGGTGTGATGGGCAGATGAATATCGGCAAATTGCGCCAACATGGTTACTCGGGGGTCAACTACAATCAAAGGGAAATGACGTTTCTCCAGCGCCTCTTTAAGACGCCAATAGATGATGGGGTGTTGCTCGGGAAGATTAGACCCAAAAGCCATTAAACAGTGGGTATGCTCAAAATCATCATAGCAACCCGGCGGTCCGTCGGCGCCGAATGAGCGTTTGTAGCCGCTCACCGCCGATGCCATACATAAGGTGGTATTACCGTCATAGTTATTGGTGCCGATGACCCCGCGGGCTAACTTGCCTAAGGTATAAAACTCCTCGGTCAGCAGTTGACCCGATGAAACGATGGCGAAGGCATCCCTGCCATATTGTTGCTGAATATGCTTTATCTGCTTAGCCGTGGAATCCAGTGCATGATCCCATGAGGTGGCCTCAAACTTATCAAAATGCTTATCCCGAATAAGCGGCTCGGTTCCCCTACCGGGACTATCAAACAGCTCATGCTCAAGAATGCCTTTAATGCATAACTTGCCACGGTTCACATCGGCGCCGGCATGACCTCGTGTCGTCACTATCTTTTGCTGCTCATCTAAACCTATCTCAATAGAGCAACCAGTAGAGCAATAATTACAGGTGGTGTACTTCCACTCATTCACCTTCTTGACAGGTATAGCAATCGGCTTTCTCTTCTTGCGGCCAAACAACATAATTTCTGCCCCGGTTCCAATAAGTTAACTCTAGCTAACCAAATGCAGCACTCATGCCATGGGGTATCAATCCTTTAAAAACAATGAGATAAGAAAATTCATAATTGCAACTTTGCTCAATGCCAGTGCCTTCGCCTTAAACTGGTGCAGTATTGATGTTGATTAAACTGATTTTAAATCTTGCTAATAAAAATATTTTTCAAAATAATTAACCCCTTTTCTTTTTTGTGCCGTTTATAGAAGTACTACACAAGCACACAGATACTATTTTTTGGAGCATTCATGAATTTATTCACACTAAAAACCGCTAAGCACGCATTCTCTACAACTGCCTTAGCATTCTCACTTCTTTCATTTAATGCATTGGCAACCAGCCCTGCGCATCCAAGCGGACATAATCAGAATATGATCACCACCCAAGCCTTCTCATCGACAGATTATCAAAGCCAGGAAGCAACCAAGATGTTCCCGGCACCAAATGAAGGCATGGAGCAGCACATCTTGACCCTGCCCAAGCTCAGCGACGAGTCCAACTACATGGTTGAAATTCAAATTGGACAAACCAAGATGGTAGATTGTAACCGGCAGATGCTTACGGGTGAGCTTAAGCAGCACTCGGTTAAGGGATGGGGCTACAATTATTACCAGGTAGACAGCATCACTGAAGGACCCAGTACGCGTATGGCCTGCATACGTAAAGAGGAGCACAAAGAGGCGTTTGTCCAGATAAGAGACGAGCTAAAGCTTAACTACGATAGCCGTCTGGCTAAGGTATTCTATCTACCAAAAGGTAGTGAACTGAGATACCGCGTATGGAAAGTAGAGAGTCAATTCAACTATTCAAAATCAACTGTAGCTGACAATAGTTAACACTCAACAGTCATGATTTAACCCGCCGGTTTAATACCGGCGGGCATTAATTATCAATTAACGACATTTAATAATCAAAGCTAAGATAACATCTTGGCTTTGATTATAATGATATTTATTTAAACTTAGCAAAACAAAATACACACGACACCAACAAATGCAACGATTGGAATTAATTCAGCGTTACAAATAACCGCAACAAAATATTTTTCTGGCCACCAACCTGATGACAATGTATTTTCCACAGACTTTCCAGCATATTATTTTATTATCATGAAACGTCTTCTTTTAATTATCCTGTTCGTATCACAACTTTCAGGCTGCGCCGGTTTAGGCGCTTTAGCCCTCGGCTCTATCGTCTATTATACGAGCTCACAACATAAGGTCGCCACGGTCAATATAAAGGCGAAAGCCGATAATGTGTATCACGTTGCGGTAGATACGATAGAGAACAACCCGGAACTTGAAATCACATCGAAAGATGAGCGAGAAAGAGTGATTAAGCTAGTTAGAGGGACAACTAAAGACTCATATTCTGTCAGCATTAAAATATCAAAACTGGACGCCGAGCATTCTCAGCTGATCCTTGCATCCGATGCCCGCATTGATACAGACAGCCATATAGCATCAATGAAACAAGGCATATTCAAGATCTGCGATGATTCGAAGGTAGAGTGCCACTTAAGCAGGTCATGATAGACAATCATGCCTGTATAGCACCAGATTCGGGCGTAATACTCGCCGGCCAGTAATTGTTTAACGATTAATGAAGGCTGGCTGCTGCTCACTGACTAACGGTGAGTATCGCCCGATAACTCGTCGTTAGCACTCCAGTTAATCCTCTTGCTGGTCCCTCCTGTAGACTCTCGCCGCTTATTCATTAAAGGTTAGTCTTTCAACCTTAGTATCGGAAGTTTATTACAACCGAAGCGATTAACAGTTAGATTCAACATTCTCAACATTCAACCGGAAATACGCAACATCATATCCCGAAAAAGTAATCAAACAGAACTTACCTAACAATTAATACAATTAATACAATTAACACCTAAGTTAAGTGATATGCATAAATAATAGAAAACACTATTCCAAATTCACACCGTAAATATCGTTGACAATTATTTTTTTATCTCTAAAATACGCGCCGTTTGTCTGAAACCCAGTTAATCACTGCACGTTCACATTATTTATTAATCGAAACACTTCAGGTAAGCCGCAATATTTATCCAACATACTACTGAGGGTAACAAATGGCAGGCGACAACAACTATAGTTTAGGGCCGGTTCCGCAATCGGCACGAAAAGGTATTCTCTCTCTCACCATGGTGATGCTGGGGTTGACCTTCTTTTCGGCAAGTATGTGGACGGGAGGGACACTGGGAACCGGACTCTCCTTTAATGATTTCATTCTCGCAGTTCTCATCGGTAATTTAATTCTCGGCATTTATACTTCATCTCTTGGTTACATCGGCGCTCAATCTGGTCTCTCGACCCACCTCCTCGCTCGTTACTCTTTCGGTTTAAAAGGCTCCTGGCTTCCCTCTCTTCTTCTCGGTGGTACTCAAGTTGGTTGGTTCGGTGTTGGAGTCGCCATGTTTGCCATCCCGGTGCATAAGGCAACAGGAATAGACACTAACCTCCTTATCCTTATCTCTGGTCTGCTTATGACCGCCACTGTTTACTTCGGCATTGCTGCCATCATGATCCTCTCAGCCATTGCCGTCCCCGCGATCGCTCTGTTCGGCGGCTTCTCGGTACTACAAGCCGTAGATACGATGGGAGGGCTTGATGGACTCATGGCATTTACACCGGATCAGCCCATGGAGTTTTCGACGGCTCTGGTGTTAGTAGTAGGCTCGTTTATCTCCGCAGGCACACTCACCGCCGATTTTGTGCGCTTCGGCAAGAAGCCCATGAATGCCGTGTTCGTCACCATGTTCGCCTTTTTCATCGGTAACTCTTTGATGTTTATCTTCGGCGCGGCAGGTGCGGCGGCAACTGGACAGTCCGATATATCCGAGGTGATGATAGCCCAGGGGTTATTGATCCCCGCCATTATCATATTGGGGTTAAATATCTGGACCACCAATGACAATGCCCTGTATGCATCGGGTTTAGGGTTTTCCAACATCACCGGATTACCGAGCAGATACCTCTCTGTTCTCAACGGCATAATTGGCACCCTTTGCGCACTTTGGCTCTATAATAACTTCGTCGGTTGGCTCACCTTCCTGTCCGCCGCCATACCGCCAATAGGTGGCATTATCATTGCCGATTTTCTGAGAAACCGTGAAAAGTACAAAGACTTTGCAAACGCTAAATTCGAGACGGTGAACTGGGCTGCCATTTCGGGTGTAGTAATTGGGGTTATGGCCGGCCACCTGTTACCCGGCATAGTTCCAATTAATGCCGTACTCGCAGGCGCGGTAAGCTACCTGTTTATAGACTCAGTGCTGAAACGTAAGACAAACAAGAGTTCAATAAAATCAACGGATAAAACTGCGACAAATGCATAAGGAAAACACCATGCCAGCTTCAAATATGCTGATCAAAAACATTAGACTTCAAGGCAAGGATGGTCTGCATCAGATCCTGATTGAAGAGGGAAAGTTCCAGCGCATAGCCTCGATGACAGAAAGCTTAACCTTCAGCGAAAACTCGCTCGGGGAGACGTTAGATGGTGAAGGCGGCCTGGCTATCGCCCCTTTCTGTGAGCCTCATGTTCATTTAGATACCACGCAAACCGCTGGTGAGCCAAGTTGGAACATATCAGGCACGTTATTTGAGGGCATTGAGCGCTGGTCAGAGCGTAAAGCACAGCTCTCTATCGAGGATGTAAAATCTCGCGCGAAACAGACCCTCAAGTGGCAGATAGCCAACGGTATTCAACATGTTCGCACCCATGTCGATGTGTCCGATCCAACCCTTATCGCCCTGAAGGCGATGTTAGAAGTGAAGGAGGAGATGAAGCAGTGGGTCGATATTCAGATAGTCGCCTTCCCTCAGGAGGGGATCTTATCGTATCCCAATGGCAAGGGGTTGCTCGAAGAGGCGGTGAAATTAGGGGCCGACGTTATCGGCGCCATCCCTCATTTCGAGTTTACCCGTGAATATGGCGTCGAATCCCTGCACTATGTGTTCGAGCTTGCCCGCAAATATGACAGACTTATCGATGTTCACTGTGACGAGATAGATGATGAGCAGTCACGCTTTATTGAGACCGTCGCCGCCCTGGCCCATAAGTTTGATATGGGTGAACGTGTAACGGCGAGCCACACTACCGCTATGCACTCCTATAACGGTGCCTACGCATCTCGCCTGTTCCGTCTGCTCAAGATGTCGGGAATAAACTTTGTCGCCAACCCTCTGGTTAACATCCACCTTCAGGGACGCTTCGATGACTATCCTAAACGCCGTGGCATCACCCGGGTCAAAGAGATGCTGGCGGCAGATATTAATGTCTGCTTCGGCCATGATGATATCTTCGATCCCTGGTACCCTCTTGGCACGGCTAACATGCTACAGGTGCTGCATATGGGTCTGCATGTGTGTCAGATAATGGGGTACGAGCAGATAAACGACTCTCTGGCCCTTATCAGCAGCAAGTCGGCGCGCACTCTGAATATCCACAACCAATATGGTATCGAGCCGGGCAAGCCCGGCAATTTACTCATCCTCCCCGCCGACAATGGTTTCGATGCCGTTCGTCGTCAGGTACCGGTGCGATTCTCGATACGCCACGGCAGAGTGTTAGCTCAGACACAAATCGCGACTACACAGATACATCTGACTGAAACCGAAGGGGTTAACTTTCGTCGTTAATAGGCAACAAGCCTTGACGCTGAACTGATAACTTGGCAGACACATTGATACATCAAAAAGGACAAAGCGCTTCCCGGCCTTTGTCCTTCATTTTCGAGTAAACATAACCAGTAAAATTAGCTTACTTTCTGCAACTTAGACTCTTCACTATGACACTTAGTCTCCTCACGGTGATAGTGCCTTAACGCATGCTCCTGCTGTCTTGGCTCGCTGAAACTGGTGACCTTCTTGAGATAACCGATCACCCGCGTAGCCCAATCGATATCCTGACTGTTGCAGACACTGCAGGCATGTAAGGTTCGTTTATCTATGTGATTGCAGGCGTTACAGATAGTTACCTTCACATTGGTCGTCCAGTAGTTACATCCCGTCCTTGCCGCTATCTGATAAATCTTGAAATACTGCTCGGGATCGGGGTTTTCATCCAGGTTCAGATGCAGCGCCGAACCACCATCCAGAAATTGTGTCAGCTCTTTACCATGAAGCACAAACTTATCCACCAGATTTATTGATTCATCCTCTACCGGGTAAAAGTAGGAGTTGTAGCAATCCCGGTTGACCTTGAGGCCGGCTTTTCTATCCCATTTAGCGTTCTTGACGCCTAAGTTTTCGGCCGGCACAAACTCGGTATTAAACTTATAGCCCCAACGACGACTCGCATCCTTATTGGCCTGATAGATGATCTTCAGCTGGCTCTCTACAAATGCCTTATAGTCGCTGTTATTGCCCGCCACTATGCCCTGGGACTCTGCCGCCTCGACCATACCGTTGATGCCTATGGTTAAGAACTGCTTATCGAGATGAATAAAGCCGGCATCATACACAGGGAGCATGCCACACGCCTGATAGTGCTCCATCAATTTTCGGTAGGCCACCTGGTACTTTTGAATCTTTTCAATTTCATCACGAAGATCTTTACCTTGTTGGATAATCCGACTCAAATTCAGCGTGATTACATTGATAGAGCCCGTCGCAACCCCGCCCGCTCCTAAGGTATAGGAGAAGCTGTTATCGGCAATTTCGTTACGAAGGCGGCAACAGGAAGCCAGGGAGTCTGCACTTTCAGACATATAGACGAAGAAGCTATTTCCTTTCGACATCTGGTCGCTGCAGAACTCGGTAAATTCCACATCCGCCACCTGTCCCTGATTAGTCAACATAGCTGCGGTAACCACGGGATAAGTCAGCAGGGCTATCTCACGCTCTTTGCCGAACCAGTCCATGAAGAAGTGTTGCAGTTTATTGACTGATTTCCAGTTGGGCGCATCACCATCGGGGAACACGAAGTTCTCAAACATGGCGTTGAGGAAACTCTCTGAAAACAGAGAGATGTTCCAGAATACGGATTGATAGCCACGAGCGGCGGCCGGTTGATTCAGGCTATAGACCACGTGCTGCAGATGCGCCTCAATCTTGTCTTTTGCGGTGACGGTATAGTCATCGCCATAATCTTTACGGGCAAAATGGTCGAAGTAGGTCAGAAACTCAACCGTCGCCACCGCACCGGCAAATTGGGCACTGACGGCAAATACTAAGTTAACAAAGCAACCGCAAAAAGACTCCAGATGTAGGGGGGCTAACGACTCACCGCCTAACTTAGTCAGTCCATCGAGTAACATGGGGTAGAGAGACAGACTCACACAATAGGGCTTTAATGAGCTTTCATCGTGGGCATAGATAAGATGTTCATTGATACTGCCCTCATACTCCTCGGCCAGAGATGCATCGAATAGGTTTGCGATCTGGCTCTTCATCAAGCGCCGGTTTATCGCAATATTGATATCCTTATTCAACTCGGTCTCGAGCGTCGCCAGGTTTTTACTACTGACATTGGCGTTGGCATCATACTTAGACCCGTCTGCGGCATTAGCAGCATCTATGTAATCTTGTATGAATTGCACTTTCTCTTCGATTAGCGCCGAGGGTATGTGTTCCATTATTTGATATCCTTAATCTTTAATGAATTTATAATTAATTATTTTATTTTGAGCTAAATCATAAAACTTCTGGTTTGTATCAGGACTATCGAGTCCGCCTACTTGATAATCGAACTCACCGGTTTTAAGAAAATCCAATTGAGCACGGATCTCCCGCCCGACCTGTTCTCGCCCTGTGTATAGACAGGTTTTAAACCCCATCTTTTTAGCGAGCACCAGATACTCGCTTAACTTCTTCGGTTGCCACTCTCCACCAAAGAACAAAATACAGCTGACATAGCCCTGATATTGTTTGAGGTAAACTTTGTAACGCTCCTCATTCAGCGGCTCGCCATACTCTTCATTCCAAAGCTCTGTCGAGTGGCACCCTTTACAGCCAACATCACAACCGGTAATGCTAAACAGCAATGAGATCTCACCGGGAACCTCTTGCATGACGACTTGAGCGGGCAGAGAGTTGAACATACTCACACCTATATATAGTGCTTAAACAAAAAACATACACAAGATATAGTAGGCTGTGAACATGCAATATGGAGAACTCTTGATTTTGGTCAAACTTCAATCAAGTATTTTAATTTTGATTAAATTGATGATGGGATCGGCTTGCAGTCATGCAATAAAGCAACTAGGGAAGGCAAAAGACTCTACACTCAGATAGCTTAAAAGGGCGTTAAGCTTGTCCTAAAAGAGCCTGATTCAAGCAGCCTGGTTCTGCATTTAATGACTTAAAAACAAGCACCATTCCCTCACGCATTCGCCTCGAATTAGTTTGCCATTAAAAACTCTGAGTAGATTACTTTCTAATACCGATTGGTATTAGTATGAGAGTCTGTTTAACTAGGTACTTAGCCTCCTTCGGATGCAGAGCGGCATCAAGGAGCAGACATAAGAAGATCAAGCAGAATAAGCAGCAGGGAGCTGAAAATGGAAGTAACAGTCAGACACACAGAGCCTAAAGACTTTATCGGTATACAAGCCCTTTATGCTCAACCAGCCGCCTATTCGGGTACGCTGCAACTCCCCTATCCTTCTCAGCAATCGTGGGAACAGAGACTGGCGTCTGCGGATAAAGACAGTTACAGTCTGGTCGCTGAGGCCAACGGGGTCATCGTCGGTCAGATAGGCATGCAGCTCATGAGTTCTCCACGCCGCAGACATGTCGGGAATATAGGTATGGCCGTCTGTAGCAATCAACAAAACCAAGGCATTGGCGCTAAACTGTTGGCGGCTATGATTAATCTTGCAAACAACTGGCTGAATGTGACGCGAATTGAACTCGAAGTCTACACAGATAATGAGGCCGCTATCGCTCTGTATGAGAAGTCCGGCTTTGTGAAAGAGGGAACTGCAACCAATTACGCCTTTCGTGATGGCCGTTATGTCGATGCCTATCTTATGGCGAGAGTGTCCCGCTAGCTCCCAAAAGGAAAACAAGCTCAACGTATTAGCATTATTGAAGCGTTAGCTGTTAACGGCATAGAGTTTGAGGGATAAAGAAGAATGATGACGACATTTACGATTAGCAGGCTGCATACAACACAAGGGATCTACCGATTGTCCGGTGAGTGGACCATGAGCGATAGCAGTAACGGCAGCTTGAGTAATGGTCTCAATATTCACACCATAGATGTCATGGGGACAGATGGTTGGCTTGCCCTGAAGCAAGAGAGCAATACAGAACTTATCGATAAGCTCAGAGATGAGATAGTGCTTCACCTGCAATCGAAACAGTAGAGCCCCGCTGAAGTTAATAGCACTAAAGTTAATAGCGCTGAATTATTGCCCACCCCATGGCGGTTAGATGGCTGCCGGACGATTGAAGAGCCTGTCTATTGAGGAAGCAGAAATAAATTAAAACGCTTCGAACTGCCTCGCCATCCGCTTTATCTGCTCCAAAGGAACACCATGGCTATTACGGCCGGCGCACACGGCTTGATGCGCCTCATCTTGAGGATCACCAATTAACACATAACGAACCCGATAGCCCAGCGCCTTAGCCGCCGCTTCATAGGCCATCGCCTCCCAGCGAGCCAGGTTGGTATTGTCACAGATGACAATCGGCACGCTGACAGATAAGGCTTGTATAAACCCGGTCAGATTACGCTGGTGATACTCGGAGAGTCGCTTGCTATCGAAGCAGTACACTCCATCGAGGTAAAACTGGCTATCAGTTGAAAAAAGTCCCGAGCGCCAAACCCTGTCGGCGACATCAGCTTCCTGCCCGGAGATAAACTGATCGACCCAATGGGACTTACCGCTTCCGGGAAGCCCGCGCATTATGATGGCCAGCTTTAAAGGCTCACTCGACTCTATTGGCTGTTTATGACTGACAACGGGTTCCATCAGTTGGCATTATTTATCAGAGCAGGAGCAGGCTTATCATCCTGATCGCTAATAATATTACCCGACAATATTTTGTCGACTAATTCCGGCAAGATGGCGCTGGCCTTGCCCTGAAGGTGATATTGAAACTGACTATGACGATCCGCAGCCACTAAGTTTACCTCAACGGTTTGTGCACCATGATGGTTGGCCGTATCCACAAAGCCTGCCGCCGGATAAACCGAACCAGATGTACCGATAGCGATAAAGAGGTCGCAGGTATCCAGTGCATGTTGAATTCTATCTAACCCGATTGGCATCTCTCCAAACCACACGACATGCGGGCGCAGCCTCTGGGCCGGAATACAACAGGTACAGGTATGCTCAGGGCCGAAAGGATCACGCAGCAGAAAGGTTTGTCTGGAGCGCGGACAACGTCCCTTAGATAGTTCACCGTGCATATGCAGCAAGCGGCGGGAGCCTGCCCGCTCATGGAGATCATCGATATTCTGAGTTACAACTAACAGATCACCATCAAATTCTTGCTCGAGACGGGCAAGTGCTGTGTGTGCTTTATTGGGTTCGACATCACCACTATGGAGCTGCTGCCAGCGATTATTGTAAAAATCTTCGACTAACTCAGGATCTGCTGCATAGCCCTCCGGCGTTGCGACATCTTCAATTTTATGCTCTTCCCATAGCCCATCCTGGTCTCTGAATGTTCTCAAGCCCGACTCGGCTGAAATTCCAGCCCCGGTTAATACCACTATCTGCCGATACATCTTCAGTCCTTATAATTATTGTCACGTCAAACGGCTCACACCCATTTAGCCTACCAATATTCACGTCAAAAACAGATTAGACCCGTTAACCAAAGGTTCTGCCGGATCGATACCAGCCTATGACCGGCTCGTTTATGGGGGCAACTGCAATTCTGCCTAAAATTCTCTCTCTGGCATATTGGTCATTAGTATATACCCAAGCTACCTCAAGATGCTCGTTTCAGAGCTCCCGTAGGATAGCTGAACAAGGCAGTGATTGAGAGAATGGTTATTCCCTTGTTGATAGCACTAACACAGTGCAGTTATTCTACGGGAGCTCCCGCAGGGCAAGGCGAGAAGCAACATTGTTCTACGTTATGAAATATTGAATGAGAATAACTAGTCCTACTATTTCATGTCTTGAACTCTGTCACTTCTCGACATGCTGAATTCTGCATTTTGAAGTGGTTTGGGTATAAACCTAAGAATAACAATACAAAATGTAAGCTTAAAAAACAGGTTTTATCGACATTATGAGGGAGTTTTATACAATTTATTTATTTAAGCAGTCAGAAAGCAAGATCAAAGGTTTATGTTTTCAATTTGTACACATATAATAGATTCCAGTATTCACAAATGAACCGATATTGGCTTGGCTAATGGTTCTGCAATCAAGAGATTAGTAATGACAGATGGAAATCTAGCGCTAAAGAAGGCGGGTTTAAAAGTTACCTTACCACGAGTCAAGATCCTAGAACTGATGCAAGGACCGGAAAATCAGCACATCAGCGCAGAAGATCTGTACAAGACGTTACTCGATATTGGTGAAGAGATAGGTCTTGCAACCGTATACCGCGTACTGAACCAGTTTGACGACGCAGGTATCGTGACACGTCACCATTTTGAGAGTGGTAAAGCCGTATTTGAACTGGCTACTCAGCATCATCATGATCATCTGGTTTGTCTGTCTTGTGGTAAAGTTATCGAGTTTTCAGATGATGTCATCGAATCTCGCCAAGACGAAATTGCCATGAAACACAACATTAAGCTGACCAACCATAGCTTATACCTCTATGGTGTTTGTACTAATGATGAGTGCGATCACGGCGACACCTGATAGTTGAGCCCGAACCTGTTGCAGTAGTCCCGGTGACTACGATATAAAAACCAGCTTTGTGCTGGTTTTTTTATGCCTACCGTTACCTCCCCTCCTTTTTATAACAGTATCCATAACCAAAAGCTGAAACTAAACACGCTAAGCAAGGTAGACAAGACTACTGCGCTACCCAGCGTCGATTGCTGCTGTTTCAGTTGACTCGCAATCAAGTAGGCATTCACCCCCAAAGGAGATGCGCTCATTAATACCACGAGTGACACCTGCTGATGATCCAAATACAGTAGATACTTCCCAAACAGGTAAACCATAGCCGGTAAAAGCAGTAACTTAACTATGCTGGCGAGCAAAGATGCGTACCAATCATCGGCGACGCGATAGAAGCTGAGATTTGCCCCCAGTACAAACAGTGCACACGCTAAAGCGGGCTCGGAGATAAGGGTTAATGTCGCCAACAGGTCCTGATGGATCGGCAAAGTGATGGCATTACACAGCAGGCCCGCAGAAATACTGAGTACCACAGGATTAAACAGTATCGAGCCGGTAAAATTTCTCCATGAAAAGCCATCGGCAGAGCGCTTTGACGCCAGTATAAATGTTAATGCAAACAGCAGAGCGCTATGGAAGGTGATGATGGCGAAGACATTACCCATCATCTGCTCGCCCAGCGCCGCAATGATCACCGGCAGGCCAACCAAAATCGTATTGGAGTAGCTGCATCCTAGGGCAAATACGCCGCTGCTTGCATTGGAGCCCCCTCTTCTGTCTATAAGGTAGCGGCTGAGCAGGAAACCACAAAGATAAACACCGAGTACCGGCAGGTAAAATGCGGCCAACACCTTAATATCGAAACTCGTTTCTAAAGGTGCCCGATACATGTTTAAAAACAGAAAGACGGGAATACTCAGATTGAAGGCAAACTTACTAATCCCACTTATCTGAGCTTTGCTGAAAAATTGAAAATGCGTCACCCAGTAACCAAGAAGCACCATAGAGAGGAGCGGAAATATGATAGAGATAATTGTCATCGGATGGCCGGGTAGATGTCTAAAATTTGACAAGCGCTAAGGGGAAAGTTAGCTAAAGCTAACAAAAAAGGCGCCAGTGGCGCCTTTTTTAATGAGTGGTAAAGATTACCAACCCGTCTTAGTACGTAATGCTGTGCCGATTTCAGCAAGTGAACGTACTGTAGTCACGCCTGCGGCTTCAAGAGCAGCAAACTTGTCTTCAGCCGTACCTTTACCGCCAGCGATAATCGCGCCGGCATGGCCCATACGCTTACCTTCAGGTGCTGTAACACCTGCAATGTATGAAACAACAGGCTTAGTCACGTTAGCTTGGATATATTCGGCCGCTTCTTCTTCAGCAGTACCACCAATTTCACCAATCATTACGATTGCTTCAGTTAGCGGATCATTTTGGAACATCTCCAAAACGTCGATGAAGTTAGTACCGGGAATTGGGTCTCCACCGATACCAACACAAGTAGACTGACCAAAACCTTCATCGGTAGTCTGCTTAACCGCTTCATAAGTAAGCGTACCAGAGCGAGAAACAATACCAACTTTACCAGGCTTATGGATGTGACCAGGCATAATACCAATCTTACACTCACCCGGAGTGATAACACCCGGACAGTTAGGACCGATCATGCGAACGCCAGTCTCTTCAAGCTTAACTTTAACCTGAAGCATATCTAAGGTTGGGATCCCTTCAGTGATACAAACGATGAGCTCAATGCCACCGTCAATCGCTTCAAGAATCGCATCTTTACAAAATGGTGCCGGTACGTAGATAACAGTCGCTGTTGCACCTGTTTCAGCTACGGCATCTTTAACAGTATTAAATACCGGAAGACCCAGGTGAACCTGACCGCCTTTCCCTGGTGATACACCGCCGACCATCTGCGTACCATAATCGATAGCTTGCTCAGAGTGGAAAGTACCTTGACCGCCAGTGAAACCCTGACAGATAACTTTAGTATCTTTATTGATTAAGATAGACATTATTTGCCCTCCGCAGCTTTAACAACTTGCTCAGCTGCGTCAGTTAGACTTGTAGCTGCGATGATATCAAGATCAGAACTTGCCAGTACTTCACGACCAAGATCGGCGTTAGTACCTTCAAGGCGAACGACAACAGGTACGGTTACAGCCACCTCTTTAACTGCGCCGATAATACCTTCAGCGATCATGTCACAACGAACGATACCACCGAAGATGTTAACCAATACGGCTTTAACATTGTCATCTGACAAGATGATCTTGAATGCTTCAGCTACACGCTCTTTAGTCGCTCCGCCGCCAACATCGAGGAAGTTCGCTGGCTTGCCACCATGTAGGTTTACGATATCCATCGTACCCATAGCCAGGCCTGCACCGTTAACCATGCAGCCGACGTTTCCGTCTAGTGCAACATAGTTAAGTTCAAACTTAGCCGCATGAGCTTCACGAGCATCATCTTGTGATGGATCGTGCATGTCACGGATTTTCTCTTGACGGAACAATGCATTACCATCGATACCAATCTTACCATCGAGACAGTGAATATTGCCTTCGTCAGTAATCACTAATGGGTTGATTTCAAGCAGTGCAAAATCATGATCTTCAAACATTTTCGCTAAACCCATAAAGACTTTAGTGAATTGCTTCATTTGAGTCGGGTTTAGACCTAGCTTGAATCCAAGATCACGTGCCTGGTATGGCTGAGGGCCCGTTAGAGGATCGATGATGGCTTTGTGAATAAGCTCTGGCGTTTCTTCAGCCACAGTCTCAATTTCAACACCACCTTCGGTAGACGCCATAAACACAACACGACGTGTTGAACGGTCTACAACGGCACCCAGGTACAATTCATTCGCAATGTCAGTACAGCTTTCGACTAAAATTTTAGCGACTGGCTGTCCTTTCTCATCAGTCTGGTAAGTCACTAAGTTCTTACCTAACCAATGTTCAGCAAATGCTCTGATCTCTTCTTTAGAGCCTGTAACTTTAACGCCACCTGCTTTACCACGGCCGCCTGCGTGTACTTGACACTTAACAACCCACATATCTCCGCCAATACGGCCTGCCGCTTCAACAGCTTCTTGAGGTGTGTCACAAGCGAAACCTTCTGACACTGGTAAACCATATTCGGCAAATAGGGCTTTAGCCTGATACTCATGCAAATTCATGATGATCTATCCGTATACTTCTTATCAAATCCAACTGGCTCTTTTGGGGCCAGTAACGAGGGTATTTACTCATTATCTCATCGAGATAATGAGTATGGTGTCACTGCGCTATTTTTATAAATCAAGCAGTAAACGAGTTGGGTCTTCGAGGAAGTCCTTAATGGCAACCAAGAATCCAACAGACTCACGGCCATCGACAATACGATGGTCATAAGATAGTGCCAGGTACATCATAGGCAGGATTTCAACCTGCCCATTGACTGCCATTGGGCGATCTTTAATGGCATGCATGCCTAAGATTGCGCTTTGTGGCAGGTTAAGAATTGGTGTAGACATTAGTGAGCCAAATACGCCACCGTTAGTCACGGTGAAGTTACCGCCGGTCATGTCGGCTACAGTTAGCTTACCGTCACGGCCTTTGATGGCTAGCTCACGAACGTTACGTTCGATATCGGCCAGACTCATAGTATCTGTGTCACGAAGTACCGGTGTTACCAGACCACGAGGCGTAGATACCGCGATACTCACGTCGAAGTAGTTGTGATACACCAAGTCATCGCCATCGATAGAGGCATTAACTTCAGGGTAACGTTTCAGTGCTTCTGTCACAGCTTTTACGTAGAAAGACATAAAGCCTAAACGAATACCATGGCGCTTCTCAAAGATCTCCTGGTACTGCTTACGGATATCCATGATTGGCTTCATGTTCACTTCGTTAAACGTCGTCAGCATAGCCGTTGAGTTTTTAGCTTCTAGCAGACGGTTAGCAATCGTCTTACGAAGACGCGTCATAGGAACACGCTTCTCGCTACGCTCTGCTAACGGTGCTACAGCAGCTGGTGCGCTTACCGGAGCCGGCGTTGCTTTGGCATTTTTAACGAAAGCTTCGACGTCTTCTTTACTGATACGACCACCAACACCTGTACCTTTGACCTTGCTTGCATCGACATTGTGCTCGGCAATCAGGCGGCGTACAGAAGGGCTTAGAGCGTCATTAGAATCTTCTGTAGCTTCCGGAGTCGCGGCTTCGGCTTCCGCCTTAGTCACTTCCTGCCCTGCAACTGCGCCGGCAACAAATTTAGCGATAACGGCTTCAGCAAGGACTGTGTCCCCCTCTTCGGCCAAAAATTCCGCTATTTGACCATCTTCAGGGGCCACAACTTCGAGTACAACTTTATCAGTTTCGATATCAACCAAGTTTTGATCACGAGAAACTTGTTCACCAGCTTGAACATGCCAAGTAGCAATAGTTGCATCGGCAACTGATTCTGGCAATACGGGTACCTTAATTTCGATACTCATGGGGAGCTATCCTTTTAAATTATCTATTACTACAGTTTTAATGCGCTATTAATCAAAGATTCTTGTTGCTGAGCATGCAATGCCGGGTAACCACATGCAGGAGCAGCAGAAGCTTCACGACCGGCATAAGTTAACTGGGCACCTGCTGGAATTGAGCTCCAGAAGTGATGCTGACTACAGTACCAGGCGCCTTGGTTTTGAGGCTCTTCCTGGCACCAGACAAAATCTTTGACGTGCTGATAATCGGCCAAAATCGTTTGCATATCGTCATGAGGGAACGGATATAACTGCTCCACACGAACGAGGGCGACATTAGTAACATTCTCTTTGCGACGTTTCTCTAATAGTTCGAAGTAAACTTTACCACTACAGAAAACCACACGGTCAACGTTAGCACTATCTAAGCTTTCCATCTCAGGAATGATGTTCTGGAAGCTGCCTTGGGCAAGCTCTTCCATACTAGATACAGCTAATGGATGACGCAGCAGTGATTTTGGAGACATCACAACGAGCGGACGACGCATAGGTCTGACAACCTGACGACGAAGCATATGGTAAACCTGCGCCGGAGTAGAAGGCACACAGACTTGCATGTTGTGATTAGCACAAAGCTGTAGGAATCGTTCCAGTCGAGCACTCGAGTGCTCCGGTCCCTGACCTTCGTAGCCATGAGGCAGTAACATAGTCAGACCACAAAGACGGCCCCACTTCTGCTCACCCGATGACAGGAATTGATCGATAACCACTTGAGCACAGTTGGCAAAGTCACCAAATTGCGCTTCCCAAAGCGTTAATCCACCAGGCTCTGCCGTAGCGTAACCATATTCGAATGCCAGAACAGATGCCTCAGACAATACTGAATCTGTAATGTCGATAGGACCCTGCTCATCGGTAATGTTGCGGAGCGGCATGTATGCCGTCGCATCATTTTGATTATGCAGAACCGCATGGCGGTGGAAGAAGGTACCACGACCTGAATCCTGACCTGTGATTCGAATGCGTTTCTTATCTTCAAGAATAGACGCATAAGCCAGAGTCTCTGCAAAGCCCCAATCGAGGAGTTTTTCACCGGTAGCCATCAAGGCCCGATCTTTGTAAATTTTGGCTACACGGGACTGAAGCTTATGACTTTCAGGCACATAGCTGATCTTTTCGGCTAAATACTTGATACGCTCCATCGACATCTGAGCAGGATATTCATCATCCCACTCTTTGTTGATGTAAGGAGACCAGTCAACCGAATGCAATGTCATAGGACGCCATTCAGACACGACACAATCACCGTGGTCGAGTGCATCTCGATAATCGTTGATCATAGAGGTGACATCGTCGGCAGCCAAGGTCTGCTCTTCTATCAGTCTATCGGCATAGATCTTACGAGGCGTTGGATGCTTCTTAATTTTAGCGTACATCAATGGCTGAGTCGCACTGGGCTCATCCGCTTCGTTATGACCATGGCGGCGATAACAAACCAGATCGATAACTACATCGCGCTTAAATTCGTTTCGATAATCGACAGCAAGCTGAGATACGAAAGCAACAGCTTCAGGATCATCCGCATTAACATGAAAAATCGGTGCCTGTACCATCTTAGCGATATCGGTACAGTACTCAGTTGAACGTACGTCTTCAGTCAAGTTAGTCGTAAAACCAACCTGATTGTTAACCACAATTCGAATACTACCGCCGACCTTGAAGCCACGAGTTTGAGACATGTTGAATGTCTCTTGAACTATGCCTTGACCGGTAATGGCTGAATCACCATGAATAGTGATTGGTAATACTTTTAGTCCCTCTTCACAGCCGTGGCGGTCGAGTCGAGCGCGGACTGAACCCATGACAACCGGGTTCACGATCTCCAGATGAGATGGGTTAAACGCCAATGCAAGGTGAACGTTTCCGCCCGGCGTTTCAAAATCAGATGAGAAACCTTGATGGTATTTAACATCGCCTGAACCATTAAGTGCATCGCTATGTTTACCCGCGAATTCATCAAACAGTTCTGAAGGTTTTTTGCCTAATACGTTGATAAGTAGGTTGAGTCGGCCTCGGTGAGCCATACCAACAACCACTTCTTTAGTGCCGGCTTCGCCCGCACGATAGATTATCTCACGCATCATAGGCACTAACGCATCACCACCTTCCAGTGAGAAACGTTTTGCACCGGGGAACTTAGCACCCAGATACTTTTCCATACCTTCGGCGGCGTTTAAGCCGGTTAAGATACGTGTTTTAACGGATTTGTCGTAATTAGCTCTACCTAAAGAGGGCTCTAACCTTTGCTGTATCCAGCGTTTCTCATCGGTATCGGTAATGTGCATGTATTCAGCACCGATAGAGCCACAATAAGTCGCTTTAAGGGCTTTAACAAGTTCGCCAAGCTGCATAGTGTCTCCACCATGAGCAAATGAACCGGTATTGAATTCACGCTGCATATCTTCGCCAGTTAAACCATGGAAGGCTGGATCCAGTTCAGAGACCTGATCACGTTTCCAAAGCTCCAGAGGATCTAAATTAGCATTCTGGTGACCACGGAATCGATGAGCGTTGATCATCTGTAGGACTTTAACTTGCTTAGCATCAACTTCCGGATCTGTCACTCGGGCAGAGCCCTTCTGACGACCTTCGAGCGCTAAACTACGAAAATAATCACGTACTTTAGAGTGAGTTGCTTCCGGCAGATCTTTCGATGCGCCATTCGCGTAAGGGAGGTTATCAAACACCACTTGCCAGTCTTGAGAAACAGACTGAGGGTCTTCTTGATAGGCTTCATACATCTCTTCTACATAGGTCGAATTAGCACCACTTAGGTGTGATGATTCGAGCCAGGCTTTCATGATGCCTTGGTGCATTTCTATTCCTTTCAAACTTTATACACTGTATTAGCCAAAGTCTTAAATGTGCACTCTTTGAGTTCAAACAAGAAGTACACAATCTGTGCCGCCCGAGAGCGATATACTGTAATTCCTTTACATAAAAGAGCCACTTCCCAAATGAGAAGTGACTCCATCCGAGCTATATTATTATTGCTTTTAGCTCTTTATCTTGCATTTACACTGCTCTCTTCAGCAACATAGACTTGATATGTCCGATTGCTTTGGTTGGATTAAGGCCTTTAGGGCAGACATCCACACAATTCATGATGCCGTGACAACGGAATACGCTGTACGCATCGTCGAGTTCAGATAAACGCTCTTCAGTTGCTGTATCACGGCTATCGATCAGGAAGCGATAGGCGTGCAATAAGCCGCTTGGTCCGATAAATTTATCGGGGTTCCACCAGAAAGATGGACAAGCGGTCGAACAACAAGCACACATGATACATTCATATAAACCATCTAAATGTTCACGCTCTTCAGGAGATTGCAGATGTTCACGCGCCGGCGTTTTTTCATCATTAATCAAGTAAGGCTTGATCTTCTCATACTGCTTGTAGAACTGTGATAAGTCTACAATAACATCACGAACAACGGGCATTCCAGGCAGTGGTCTGATCTCTAATTTTTTACCTTTAAAAGTAGAGATTGGCGTGATACACGCCAGACCATTTTTACCGTTCATGTTCAAGCCATCGGAACCACATACACCTTCACGGCATGAACGGCGGAACGCTAACGTTGGATCTTGCTCTTTCAGAAGAATCAAAGCATCAAGGACCATCATATCGGAACCTTCTGCCACTTCTAATGTGTAATCCTTCATGTAAGGCTTAGCGTCTACATCAGGATTATAGCGATAAACTGCGATATTCAAATTCATCTCAATTTCCTTAGTAAGTACGCTTAATCGGCGGGAATGCATCACGAAGCTTAGGCTCCATGTTTACAGCTCGGCGATCCATCTCTTCGGTTGCCGGGTCAAACAGGCTGTGACACAACCAGTTCTCATCATCACGGTCCAGATAATCTTCACGTGAGTGCGCACCACGACTCTCTGTTCGATAGTTTGCCGCATAGGCTGTGGCTATCGCCGTTGCCATCAGGTTATCTAACTCTAAACACTCAATACGCTGAGTGTTGAACTCGGTTGAGTTGTCAGACAACTTAGCATTTTCCAGACGCTTACGAATTGCTTTAAGCTCTTTCAAGCCTTCAGCCATCGCGTCGCCGCTACGGAATACTGAGAAGTTAAGCTGCATACAAAGCTGCAGATCTTTACGGATTTGAACAGGGTCTTCACCGTCTTTATTGCCTTCCCAACGATTGAGACGCTCAAGGGATTTAGCAATATCAGCCTCTGTCGCATCGATAGGTGTTGCAGTCTCATCTAAGGCTTTACCTAAGTGTTGACCTGCTGCGCGACCGAAGACAACCAAATCGAGTAGTGAGTTACCACCTAAGCGGTTGGCGCCATGTACTGATACACAGGCAATTTCACCGACAGCGAATAGACCAACGACGTCACTCTCGCTGCCATCAGCGTTCTTACGCAGCACCTGACCGCTAACTTTAGCCGGTAAACCGCCCATCATGTAGTGACATGTAGGAAGTACAGGAATAGGACCATCTGCGGGATCGATATGAGCGAAGGTACGAGAAAGCTCACAAACACCAGGAAGACGCGCTTCCAGTGTCTCTTTACCTAAGTGATCCAGTTTAAGCAGACAATGCGGACCTAATGGGCCATCGAGACCACGACCTTCACGAATCTCTGTCATCATCGAACGTGCAACCACGTCACGAGATGCTAAATCTTTCGCATTAGGAGCATAACGCTCCATGAAGCGCTCGCCGTCTTTGTTCAGCAGGTATCCGCCTTCACCACGACAACCTTCAGTCACAAGTACACCCGCGCCGGCGATACCGGTTGGGTGGAACTGCCACATTTCCATATCTTGCATCTGTACACCGGCACGCATCGCCATACCAACACCGTCACCGGTATTGATGTGAGCATTAGTGGTAGAGGCGAAGATACGCCCTGCACCACCCGTTGCCAGAACTGTCGCCTTAGCCTTGAAGTAAACAATTTCGCCACTTTCGATATCGATTGCAGTACAACCTACGATTGCGCCATCATCATTCTTAACTAAATCGAGGGCATACCACTCGGAGAAGACTTCAGTCTTGTGCTTAACATTTTGCTGGTAAAGACAGTGTAGAAGCGCATGACCCGTACGGTCAGCCGCTGCTGCGGTACGTGCAGCCTGTTCACCACCAAAGTTCTTGGATTGACCGCCGAAAGGACGTTGATAAATTTTACCATTTTCGAAGCGAGAGAAAGGCAGACCCATCTGCTCAAGTTCGATAACCGCTTCCGGACCGGTTTTACACATAAACTCAATGGCTTCCTGGTCACCGATAAAATCGGAACCTTTAACCGTATCGTACATGTGCTGTTCCCAATGGTCTTCATGAGCGTTACCTAACGCAACGGTGATACCACCCTGCGCAGATACCGTATGAGAACGTGTCGGGAATACTTTAGATAACAGCGCACAGCTCTTACCCTCTTTAGAAATCTGTAATGCGGCTCGCATACCCGCGCCACCAGCGCCGATAACAATTGCATCAAATTCGCGAACTGGAATACTCACTTAAACACCCCACACTATCAAAATGCCTGCCGCCAAATATGAGAAGGCAGCTACGACAAAAACAAACTGAAGTACACCACGTAGAGCCAGTGGCTTGACATAGTCCGTAAGTACTTGCCAGATACCAATCCACGAGTGAATTAACACCGAGACCAGGGCAAGTAAGGTGAAGACTTTCATCGGCAATGCGCTGAATAAACCATGCCATGCGTCATAAGTCAGTGGAGAGCTACACGCAATAAATCCAACCAGGAAAATGGTGTAACAGGTCAGGATAATTGCACTTGCACGTATAAGAATAAAGTCATGGACACCGCTGCGACCAAGACTTGCTGCGTTAGTTACCATACCCAAATCCCCACTATGATTGAAAACACGATTGACAGTGCAAACGCGACTTTTGCTGAAGCTATGCCTGAGGCCAACTCTTCCCAGCGTCCGGTATCCATTATCAAATGGCGAACGCCAACGATAAGGTGATAACCGAGAGCGGTAAGAATTCCCCAAATGACAAACTTAACCAACAAATTATCAAAAAGAGATTGTGTCGCTGCGAAACTCTCAGGAGATGCTAAAGATTCATTTAACAACCAGATAAGAATACCGACAGCAAACAGCATGATGACACCGGATACACGGTGAAGGATGGACGCAATCGCTGTTGCAGGGAAGCGAATGGTCTGCAGATCTAAATGGACAGGTCTTTGCTTTTTCACGTTCTGCTCACTCTGCTCAATTGAGCTATATTTTTGTTATACGAAACGCTTTCGTTCAATTTTTAACTGTGACACAGGTCACAATCAAGGTCTGCGCAAAAGAAAAGTTTAAACAAACAATTAACAATTTAGATCTCACTAATTAAGCGCGTAAAAAAGTATTAACTAAATAGTAATGAATGCAGCTCTGTAGAGCCGGAGCAAGTATACAAGGGGCAAATGTCAAATACAAACATCACATTATGCAAATTTTGTTTTTTTGGTAAAAAAATCTGCCAAGCTGCTGTTCTATCATGGGGTTTGAGCAAAATAAGACCATGGTCTAACGAATTTAAACACTTATTTAAATTGAAATGTGATCTAGATTCACTGTAAAGTATTGTCGTTTGATAAGCCGCACTCACATAAGAATGAAGTAAGGAGAACGGGTATGGCTGATAATATAGCCAAATTGGAACTACCAGGGAATGAATCAATCGATCTGCCGGTCAAAGAAGGCACGGCGGGATTTGATGTTATTGACATCAGTAAGCTAGGTAGTAAAGGTCACTTTACCTTCGATCCAGGATTTCTCGCAACAGCTTCCTGTGAATCAGCAATTACCTACATTGATGGCGACCAGGGGATACTGCTTCATCGCGGTTACCCAATCGGTGATTTAGCCGTTGATTCAGATTATTTAGATCTTTGTTATTTGCTTCTCTACGGAGAGTTACCATCTAAAACTCAGTATGAAAAGTTTTGTCATACTGTAAAAAACCATACTATGGTGAACGAACAGCTTGCAGCCTTCTTCCGAGGTTTCAGACGTGACGCTCACCCAATGGCAATGCTTTGTGGCGTAACCGGAGCGTTATCTGCGTTCTACCAAGATTCCTTGGATGTCAACGATGAGCGTCACCGCGAAATCGCTGCATTCCGTCTTGTCTCAAAAATGCCGACAATCGCAGCCATGTGTTACAAGTACTCAATCGGCCAACCATTCGTTTATCCACGTAATGATTTGAGCTATGCAGGTAACTTCCTCAGCATGATGTTTGCTGTTCCTTGCGAAGAGTACAAGGTTAATCCTATCGTTGAACGCGCTATGGATCGTATCTTTATTCTGCATGCCGATCACGAGCAAAATGCATCGACATCTACCGTACGTTTAGCCGGTTCTTCCGGTGCTAACCCATTTGCATGTATTGCAGCGGGTATTGCATCACTTTGGGGACCTGCTCACGGCGGAGCCAACGAAGCGTGTCTGAAGATGTTGGAAGAGATCGGCAGTGTTGACCGTATTCCAGAGTTTATTGCACGCGCTAAGGATAAAGAAGATCCTTTCCGTCTGATGGGCTTCGGACATCGTGTTTACAAGAACTTCGATCCACGAGCTAAAGTGATGCGTGAGACCTGTCATGAAGTCTTAGGTGAGTTGAAAGTTAACGATCCACTACTTGATGTTGCTATGGAACTCGAACGTATTGCTCTTGAAGATGAATATTTCGTCTCCAAGAAGCTGTATCCTAATGTTGATTTCTATTCAGGTATCATCATGAAGGCTATCGGTATTCCAACAAGCATGTTCACCGTACTATTCGCACTCGCACGTACTGTCGGTTGGATTGCTCACTGGAAAGAGATGCTGGATCAGCCTGGTCATAAGATCAGCCGACCTCGTCAGCTTTACACCGGTGCTGCAGAGCGTAATTTTGTATCGAAAGAGAATCGTTAAAAACAGGTTTTAGAGGCTAAAAGTTAGTATCTAGAAACTAAAGATAAAAGGCACTCACTGGGTGCCTTTTTTGTTACTTATCAGTCTGCATGTTCACTCTGATATGGTTCGCCCTGGTACGTACTGTCGGTTGGATTGCTCACTGGAAAGAGATGCTGGATCAGCCTGGTCATAAGATCAGCCGACCTCGTCAGCTTTACACCGGTGCAGCAGAGCGTGATTTTGTATCGAAAGAGAATCGTTAAGCAAAAGGTTCAGAAACTAGAAGTTAGGCTCTAGGACCTAAAAAAAGGCACTCGATGAGTGCCTTTTTTGTATCTGAAGTGTGCTCAATGCGAGTGACCTTAATCACCTATACCCAAGCTACCTCCCTAAGGGCAATGCGAGAAGCCACATTTTCTGCTTTGTGAGACATTGAATTCGAATAACTAGTCCTGCTATTTCATGAAGACCACCACGAATGGTGGGAATGTCTTTACTGCAGGAGCAATTAACGACCTTGATTCTGTCACTTCTCGACATGCTGATTCCTGCATCTTGAAGTGGTTTGGGTATAATCACTCGACTTTTTTCCGGTCAAAGCAACCATAAAACAGATTTGTATTTTCATCATGACCTATCCATCCCCCACCAAATTTATCTGAACAATTGGTATTACTAATCGTTGTGCTCAGAGGTGCCGTTATTGCTCATGTACATTTTGTTGCAATTAGACTTATTTCAGTCATCCATTTAGGCGTATATCTCTCTATAGTCAAAAACATCATTTTTTAAACATTTTCGCTACAAAGTTTGCATTAGAGTTAACCCCAACTCTACTTTAGAATTTAAAGCATTGAATTACAAAGGTTAAACACTTTGGCACGACTTGTGCACTATTGATGTTAATTGGATCAAAAAACATAGGTAAACTTACATGGACTCTCTCAACAAACGCGCTAATAACTGTTTCAAAATCGCCCTCCCTTTACTATTAGCCGCCGTATTAAGTGCCTGTGGGGCAGAAGAGGAAGTTAAGGAAGAGGAAAAATATGCGGTACCGGTTGAAACGACAACCGTCATCCAGGGTGATGTATCCTCATTTTACAGTACGACAGCAACCCTAGAAGCTCCACAAGAAGCTAACGTAGTCACACGTATTTCCGGTTTAATCGAAAGTATTAACGTCGAAGAGGGAGACCGGGTCACCAAGGGGCAACTCCTTGCTGTTATCGATGCTAAGAGACAGAGATTTGAACTCGCCCGTTCACAAGCCGAAGTTGAAATTATCGAGCAGGAGCTAAACCGTCTCAAGAAGATGAGCAACAAGGAATTTTTCAGCGCCGACTCTATGGCCAAGCTCGAGTACAACCTGCAGGCCGCTATCGCCAAGCGAGATCTAGCCGCACTTCAGGTTCAGGAAAGTATGGTTCGCTCCCCTATCGATGGTGTAATAGCGACGCGATTTGTCAAAGCAGGCAATATGGCAAAAGAGTTTGAAGAACTGTTTTATGTTGTCGACCAGGATGAGCTCTACGGCATCGTTCACCTGCCAGAGCAACAACTACAGAGTCTTCGTTTGGGTCAAGACGCTCAAATATTTGCTAACAAGCACACAGATGAAACGGTACATGCCAAAGTGCTTCGTATCAGTCCGGTCGTCGATGCCCAAAGCGGCACGTTCAAGGTGACCCTTTCGGTGCCAAATCAAAAAGCCACCCTGAAGGCCGGTATGTTCACACGTGTTGAGCTTAGGTATGACACACACATTAATGTTATTACCGTTCCATATAACGCCGTGGTTAACCAGGATAATGAGTTTGCCCTGTATGTGATAGATGGCGACAACGCGAATCGCCGCGCGGTCTCCTTAGGTTACCGTGAGGCGGATACCGTCGAGATAGTCGATGGTATCGAACCCGGTGAACAGATCGTCATCAGAGGCCATCAGAACCTGAAAGATCAATCCCTTGTCGAAGTGATTGGCTCATTAGACTTAGCATCTGCAACTAAATAACGGAGCAAGGTCTATGTCTATTATAAAAACATCAGTAAACCGACCTGTCACTGTATGGATGTTCATGTTTGCCGTTATCTTGTTCGGTATGGTGGGTTTCTCTCGCCTGGCGGTAAAGCTACTGCCGGACCTGAGTTATCCAACCATCACCATTCGAACTCAGTATATCGGCGCGGCTCCCGTTGAAGTCGAACAGTTGGTTTCTAAGCCTATCGAAGAGTCGGCCGGTATCGTAAAGGGACTGCGTAAGATAAGTTCCATCTCCCGCTCCGGCATGTCAGATGTCGTACTCGAGTTCGAGTGGGGCACCGACATGGATATGGCCAGTCTGGATGTGAGGGAAAAAATCGATACGATCGAGTTACCTCTGGACGTTAAGAAGCCGCTACTACTACGCTTTAACCCAAATCTGGATCCTATCGTTCGTCTAGCCCTTTCGGTACCCGATGCCAGCGATACCGAGCTTAAACAGATGCGCACCTACGCTGAAGAGGAGCTTAAACGTCAGTTAGAGTCATTAACTGGTGTGGCTGCTGTCAGGTTATCCGGTGGGTTACAGCAAGAAGTTCACATTCAACTCAATCAGGAAAAACTGACTCAACTTAATTTAAATGCGGCACTTATCCGCAACCGTATCGCCGAAGAAAATATTAACCTGTCGGCTGGTAAAGTGATCCAGGGGGATAAAGAGTATCTGGTCAGGACGCTAAATCAGTTCAACTCCCTCGATGAGCTCGGGCAAATCGTCGTGTATCGTGACGCGCAGACATTAGTTCGACTGTTCGAAGTCGCCGAAATTGTCGATGCACACAAAGAGCGTAATGACATTACACGCATAGGTGATCAGGAGTCGATTGAACTCGCTATCTACAAAGAAGGCGATGCAAACACAGTAGCCGTGGCTCGTAAAGTCACTGCCGCACTGGATACGTTAAATGGAGAGGGCAGTAAGTCTGAACTCGAAGTTATTTACGATCAATCAGAGTTTATCGAAAGTGCCGTCAGTGAAGTCACCTCAGCAGCCTTGCTCGGTAGTTTGCTGTCGATGTTAATTATCTATCTGTTTTTGAGAGATATTATTCCAACCTTGATCATCTCAATTTCGATACCCTTCTCGGTTATCGCCACCTTCAACATGATGTATTTTGCCGACATCAGCTTAAATATCATGTCACTGGGAGGCATAGCTCTGGCGGTTGGTTTGTTGGTCGACAACGCCATTGTGGTCCTCGAGAATATAGACAGATGTCGCTCCCTTGGCATGAATAAACTCGATGCGGCTGTAACAGGAACCAAAGAGGTCGCCGGAGCCATCTTCGCTTCGACGCTGACAACATTGGCCGTATTTGTTCCATTGGTCTTCGTCGACGGTGTGGCAGGTGCACTGTTTTCCGATCAGGCCTTGACCGTCACCTTCGCACTGTTAGCCTCTCTGCTCGTAGCATTAACCACCATTCCTATGCTGGCTTCCCGTGAAGGATTTAAGGCACTGCCGCCTTTGGTCGAGAAAGCAGTCAAACCAAAACCGGAAACCCGGGTAGCCAAACTCAAGCACTACAGTGCAACTGTATTCTCTTTCCCGTTTGTGCTGCTGTTTAGCTATCTGCCAAGCCTGCTACTGACACTGGCCCTGCTTATCGGTCGATTCGTCTCCTGGTTAACCGGGCTGTTTATGCGCCCGCTTAGCTTCTGTTTCAACTGGCTCTACCATAAATTAGAGTCTGTCTATCATGTTCTGCTCGCCCAAGCGCTTAAATTTAAAGTGCTGACAATGAGCATCGCGATTCTGGTCACCCTCGGCGCCGCCTCACTGCTTCCAAAATTGGGAATGGAGCTGATCCCGCCGATGAATCAGGGCGAATTCTATGTCGAAGTTTTGCTGCCGCCTGGAACTGAGGTCTCTGAGACGGATAAGGTATTGCGCAAGCTCGCCCTATCGATTAAAGACAGAGAAGATGTGAAACACGCTTATAGTCAAGCCGGAAGTGGCGGTTTGATGACGTCGGACACCTCTCGCGGTGGGGAAAATTGGGGACGCTTGCAGGTGGTACTCGCCGATCACAGCGCCTTTAACACCGTCGCTTCGGTATTGCGTACCACCGCAATGCGTATCCCTGAGCTGGAGGCCCAAATTCAGCACCCTGAGCTATTTAGCTTTAAGACACCGCTGGAGATAGAGTTGATCGGCTATGATCTGGCTCAACTTAAAAATACCGCTGATAACCTGGTGGATGCCCTCTCCGACTCAGACCGCTTTGCCGATATCAATACCAGTCTGCGTGACGGTCAACCTGAGCTTAGCATTCGTTTTGATCATGAGCGGTTAGCCGCACTGGGAATGGATGCACCCACAGTTGCAAACCGAATCGCACAACGCATAGGTGGCACCATAGCCAGCCAATATACAGTCAGAGATCGTAAAATCGACATTCTGGTCAGAAGTGAGATAGAAGAGCGCGATCAGATTAGTGATATCGACTCAATGATTGTTAACCCGGACAGTAACCATCCTATCGCTCTGAGCGCTGTGGCAGATGTCAGCTTAAAGTTAGGTCCATCGGCTATCAACCGTATCAGCCAGCAAAGAGTAGCGATAGTCTCCGCTAACCTGGCCTATGGCGATCTTAACGAAGCCGTTTTAGAAGCAAGAGAAATTCTGTCTCAGCAAACATTACCCACTTCGGTTCAGGCACGCTTTGGTGGTCAGAACGAGGAGATGGAACACTCATTCCAATCTTTGCAAGTCGCTCTCGTGTTGGCCGTGTTCTTAGTTTACCTGGTCATGGCGAGTCAGTTCGAATCATTATTGCATCCACTGCTTATTCTTATTGCGGTACCTATGGCTGTTGGTGGTAGTGTGTTCGGACTCTATATCACTCAGACCCACTTGAGTGTCGTGGTGTTTATCGGTCTTATCATGCTCGCCGGGATCGTGGTGAATAATGCCATCGTTCTGGTCGACAGGATTAACCAACTCAGGCAAGACGGGCACGATAAGATGAATGCCATATCTGAAGCGGCAAAATCACGCCTGCGCCCTATCATCATGACCACATTAACAACGGCTCTGGGTTTATCGCCTATGGCTCTGGGACTTGGAGATGGGTCTGAGGTTCGCGCCCCGATGGCAATTACAGTGATCTTCGGTCTGACACTGTCAACCTTGCTCACCTTAGTGGTTATCCCTGTACTGTATGCGCTTTTCGACCGCAAAGAGTTCAAGGTCAAGAAGAGTGAAGATACCCCAGAGGTTGCAACGCTTGGAGGTCAGGCATGAACTTAACCCGTTTAGCCATTAAGAGGCCCGTTACCACCAGCATGTTTTTCGTGGCTATTTTACTGTTCGGGCTCGCTTCCAGTCGGTTATTGCCATTGGAGATGTTCCCCGGTATCGATATGCCACAGGTTAATATTGAGGTGCCTTATAAAGGTTCGACCCCAGCCGAAGTTGAGCGCGACATCACCAGCGTACTCGAGGAGTCTTTGGCGACCATGGGGGGGATCGAAGAGCTGAGATCCCGCTCTTCACAAAATGGCGCAGAGATAGAGCTGAGAATGAAGTGGGGGCAAAATGTCGCCACTAAGAGCCTGGAAGCGAGAGAGAAAATTGATGCCGTAAGACATCTGCTGCCAAAAGACGTTGAACGCGTCTTTATCAGGCAGTTCTCTACCGCCGATATGCCGGTGCTTAACTTAAGAATATCCAGTGATCGCGAACTTTCCGGTGCGTTCGATCTACTCGATAAGCAGCTAAAGCGTCCGCTGGAGCGTGTAGAGGGTGTGTCCCAGGTGACACTCTATGGCGTCGAGCAAAAACAGATTGAGATACGGGTCAATGCAGATAAGTTATCTGCGAGTAACATCTCGATTCAAGCCCTGACACGCAGGCTGCAGCAGGAAAACTTTGTCGTCAGCGCCGGAACATTGAGAACCGATTCCCGTGTTTATCAGGTCTCGCCTAAAGGGGAGTTCAGAAATCTCGATGAGATTAATAATTTAGTCCTCACTCCGGGCTTGACCTTAGGCGATATCGCCACGGTCAGCTTCTCTCTGCCGGAGCGTCTGGATGGTCGTCACTTAGATCAAAACTATGCCGTCGGTCTCGATGTATTTAAGGAGTCCGGTGCCAACCTGGTCGAAGTATCAAAACGCGTGATGAAAGTCATCGAGAATGCGAAGAAAGATCAACAGTTTCAAGGCATCAAACTGTATGTCATGGAAGATCAGGCCTATGGTGTCACCTCTTCACTGGAAGACCTGCTCAAGGCAGGGCTAATCGGTGCTCTGTTGTCATTTGCCGTGCTCTATCTGTTTTTACGCAACCTGAAGATGACCTTAGTCGTCGTGACGTCAGTGCCGATCTCTATCTGTATGACACTTGCGGCCATGTATCTGCTTGGCTACAGCCTGAATATTCTCTCTATGATGGGATTACTTCTGGCCGTAGGTATGCTTATCGATAACGCCGTGGTGGTGACAGAGAGTGTATTGCAGGAGAAACAGGCACAAGCCGAGGGACAATCTCTGGGACAAAGTATCGACTCTTGTGATGAGCAAGACGATTATGCGGTGCTCACCGGGGTCGATAAGGTCGCCCTTGCGGTGATCGCCGGGACGCTTACGACGGCTATCGTGTTCCTGCCCAATATCTTCGGTGTAAAGGTCGAATTGACCATCTTCCTCGAGCATGTGGCGATTGCTATCTGTATCTCTCTCGCCGCATCGCTGTTAGTGGCAAAAACCTTACTGCCGCTCATGTTAAGCCGTATGCACTTCGAGATTGATACCCAGAAGAGAGAGAGTAAGCTGCGAAGTTATTATCATCGCAGCCTTAATTGGATTTTATCTCACCCGCGTATCTCTGGCGTCATTGCCTTGTTAATGCTCGCCTCGACGGCATTGCCACTTAACATGGTTAAGCAAGATCAATCTGACGGTGAGGGTAACAATAAACTCTTCATCAATTATCAAGTCGAAGGGCGTCACAGTTTAGATGTCACAGAAGCCATGATTAACAAGATGGAAGATTACCTCTATGCCAATAAAGATGAATTTGAGATAGATTCTGTTTACAGCTACTTCTCGGCCGACCGTGGCCAATCGACCCTGATCCTCAATGAAGATGTCGAGATCGACATGAAAGCCCTGAAGAAAAACATACGGGAAGGCTTTCCGAAATTTTCGATTGCTAAACCTCAATTTGGCTGGGGCAGTGACAATAATGGACTCAGGGTATCACTAACCGGACGCTCCACCAGCGATCTGATCATGTTAAGTGAACAAGTCATTCCGTTACTGTCTTCGATTGAGGGGTTAACCGACGTTAGATCTGAACTCAGCGGTGCGCAGCAAGAGGTGGTTATCCGTGTTGACCGTGAGATGGCAGCCAGACTTGATCTTAAGCTAAATGAAGTCGCCTCGAGTATCTCTATGGCACTGCGTGGAACCCAGTTACGCTCTTTCCGCCACGATCCTAATGGAGAGTTGCGTATTGAGATGTCATTCGAACAGAAGTGGCGCCTGTCGCTTGAGAAGCTGAAACAGTTGCCAGTGATCCGAATCGATAACCGTGTGTACACCCTCGAGAGTCTGGCTACAATCGAAATATTGCCTCGATTTGATACCATCAGACACTATGACAGACAAACGGCGCTATCGATCGGAGCCAATCTTGACGACTTAACCACAGAGGAAGCACAAGAGAAGATCACTCAGGTGATGGAGACCATTAACTTCCCGGCAGGTTATGGTTACTCTCTGAGAGGCGGCTTTCAGAAGCAGGATGAAGATGAGGCGGTCATGGCGACCAATATGTTGCTCGCGATTGCGATGATCTACATAGTAATGGCAGCCCTGTTTGAATCATTGCTATTACCGACCGCAATTATCACCTCTATCCTGTTTTCAATAACCGGTGTATTTTGGGCACTGCTGTTTACCGGCACGCCAATGTCGATTATGGCCATGATAGGCATATTAATCTTGATGGGTATTGTCGTGAACAACGGTATCGTCTTGGTTGACCAAATCAATCAACTGTCACCTGATTTAGACAGGCTGTCTGATACCATCAGTGAAGTGTGTAACTCACGCCTGCGTCCGGTGCTTATGACTGTTGGCACGACAGTGCTCGGACTCGTACCTCTGGCGATGGGAGACACTCAGCTCGGTGGCGGTGGTCCGTCATATTCCCCCATGGCTATTGCTATCATAGGTGGATTGACCTTCTCTACCGTTACCAGCTTATATCTGGTTCCTCTTTGCTACCAGGCGCTATACAGAATGCGATTCCGTGCGGCGATTAAATTGGGACAAGCCGATCGTGTATCCAGACGTCTGCTGCCATGGGCACAATAATGTGTAATTAAATTAGATAGGTTTTGAAAATACAAAGGCTGCAATCGCAGCCTTTTTCATTGCCATACATTTGTTAACTTAATGTATAGAAAATCTGATTTAATGGTAAGCTGACTAAAAAGATATCGCTCGAGGCTAAAATAATGAAAACGAAAATACTGACATTGCTATCGATAATCTGTTTACTTTCGCCACTTGCTCTTGCCGATGACGACAGATTCAAAGATGTCGTCATCACACCACAAAAGCTCACTCCAACAAGTTATATGTTTAGCGGCTCAGGGGGCAATATTGGCGTATCGGCAGGCAAAGATGGCATCTTAATTATTGATAATCAATTCGCCCCGTTAGCAGATAAAATCACCGCCGCGCTGTCGAGTATCCAACCCGGTTCACCTAAATATGTGGTTAATACTCACTATCATGGAGACCACACAGGTGGTAACAACCTCTTCGGCATAAGTGGAATTATTCTCGCCCATCACAATGTACTTAAACGCCTCTCCTCAAACTCAAGCTACCAGCCGAGCGCCCTGCCCAGCATCACCTATCATGAAGGCACCACAATTCATTTCAATGGAGACAGCTTACAACTACTTCATATGGGGCCGGGTCATACCGATGGAGATAGTATTGTGCTTTGGGCCAATAAAAGTGTGGTCCATATGGGCGATCTGTTTTTTAAAGACAAGTATCCCTATATAGACCTCAAAGCCGGCGGTTCGGTAAAGGGATACCGGGACAACGTGGCTATCATAATCGATAAAATCGGCTTACAAACTAAGGTTATTCCGGGACACGGCGAGCTTGCGACGAAAGAGGATCTTATTCGCTTCAAGCAGATGCTGGACGGCTCGATTAATTGGATGGAAAGCCAGTTATCCGATGGATTAACACTACAGCAGATACAAGAGGAAGGGCTGCCTGAAAAATGGAAGAACTGGGGCTGGTCTTTTATCTCTGAAGAGAAATGGATATCCACCTTATATGAAGGGTTGAAGGACTGATCTCAAAGAGAAATTACAGGTACAAAAAACGCCATCAAAGTGGCGTTTTTTCTTATAAGTAAACCCTTATAAGTGATCTCTTATAACCTATCTTATAACCTATCTTATAACCTACATATCGAGGCAGAGGTCATAGAGATTAAGCTTAGCCGCGATAAATAAATTAAGCTTCGGCTTCTTGCCAGCGTTCGGCTTTATTTTCCAATAGGACAGGGATCCCGTCATTGATCGGATAAGCCAAATGATCTGTCTTACAGATAAGTCGCTGTGATGACTTCTCATAATCAAGCTTACCTTTACACACAGGACAAGCCACGATCTCTAACAATTTTTTATCAAACGACATTGTTATTCCTTTTGGTATAAGTATTACGACTGCCAACGTTTTAGTTTATCTAATATCAGCCGATCGAAATTTGAGGATAGCTTCGCATCAACGGGAAGATACCACCAGTTTTGTTTTGCAAAATCGCGACATTTAACCGCATCTTTCTCTGTCATTATGATGGGGAGATCACCACAGAATTCTGTGAGTTCCTCTTCGCAATAGGCTTGATGATCTTCAAATGCTTTAACACGATTTAAATTAAACCCCGCATCGATGAGAGAGGTAAAAAAACGTTGTGGGTTACCGATACCGGCAATAGCAACCACAGCCTCATCGAGAGCCGGAGCTTGTTCATCTGAGTGTGCAACAGGCTTTAGTGCACTCTGTGCCAGACTCATAGCATGCTCACCCTCAAAACTCTGGCCACCATTGACTACCACAGCATCTACTTGTTTAACGCGCCACAGCCCTTCCCTAAGCGGTCCAGCAGGCAACAGTAAGCCATTTCCGAAGCGTCTCTGCCCATCTAAGATCAATAACTCGATATCCCGCCCTAATGCGTAGTGTTGAAGTCCATCATCACTGATGATGACGTCGACATTAAAATGGGTAAGTAAGTGCTCTCCCGCATCGATTCGATTGCGACCTATCACCATAGGCACTCCGGTTCGGCCAACTATCATGGCAGGTTCATCACCCACATCCCGGGCACACATCGAAGGTAACACGCTCTTTACCCCTTCGAAACTAACACCATATCCGCGACTGATCACACCCGGTTTGTACCCATTTTGCCTTAATAGCTCAATCAAATAGATAACCGTGGGTGTCTTACCACTGCCACCCACTGTGATATTGCCGACAACGATGACAGGCACTGGCAATCCGGATTGTTTTTTTACCCCAAGTTTAAATAAGCTACGACGCAGAGCGGCTATCCCGGCAAACAGGAGAGAGAGTGGCCAAAGCAGCAGTTGAACTAATTTGAACAGCAACCAAAGGCCTCTAGACTGAGTGTCTAAATAGCCTTTCGGATACCATAAAAAATTTACAAATTCATGCATTTAGCTGCCGAACTGCATCTGATAAAGTTTAGCGTACATGCCATCTTGCTCAAGCAGTGATTGGTGGGTTCCACGCTCAATAATCTGACCTTGATCCACGACCAGAATTTGGTCGGCGCTTTCGATGGTAGACAGGCGATGAGCAATCACAATTGAGGTGCGATTATGCCTTAAATTATCCAGTCCTAATTGAATCGCTTTCTCAGATTCGGTATCCAGGGCCGATGTTGCCTCATCTAAAATGAGTACCGGTGAATTACGTAAGATGGCTCTGGCGATGGCGATACGTTGCCTTTGGCCTCCGGACAGCATCACGCCGTCTTCACCTATTTGGGTATCTAAGCCTTCAGGCAGTAGTTCAATAAATTCCATCGCATGGGCTAATGTCGCCGCCTCGATGATCTGCTCTTTCGTCGCTTCACCGGAATAGGCATAGGCGATGTTATTCGCAATAGAATCGTTAAACAGCGTCACTTGCTGGGATACTAATGCCACCTGGTCCCGCAAGCAGGTGAGCGTGTAATCATCAATATTAACGCCATCCAAAGTGATCTTTCCTTCACTCAGCCCGGTGTAAAAACGGGTAACTAAGTTTGCGATGGTGGATTTACCTGAACCGGAACGACCAACCAGAGCAATCGTTTTCCCCTGTTCAACGGTAAAGTTAATATCCCCTAACGCAGGCTTATCTTGCCCCGGATAGCTGAAATTAACCTGATTGAAGCTAAGATCACCTTTAACTCTCTCAACTTGGTAGGTACCGTTATCGACCTCCGGAGAGGTATCCAATAACTCAAAAACGGTGGTACATGCCGCAATACCACGTTGGAACTCGGCATTGACTCGCGTTAAGTTTTTAATAGGTTGAAGCATGGCTAACATGGCGCCAAGAATGGTCGCGAATGTTCCGGCGGTTAGCTCCTCTTTGAGGCTATCTATGCTGGCTGCATACAGGACAAATGCTAAGGCGAATGATCCTATGATCATCACTAACGGCTGACTTACAGATTGTGCCATCGCTAGCTTCATTGTCTGATAACGATTTTGGTCGTTAACCTTCCAAAAACGCTCAGCTTCGGTCTTTTGTCCACCGAATGAAAGCACATTCTTATGCCCTTTCAACATCTGCTCTGTGGCGGCAGTGACATTTCCCATTGCCGCCTGAATATTTTTAGAGACTTTTCTGAAGCGCTTGCTGACGGTAGCGATCACATATCCGATTATCGGTCCGATGATTAAGATACACAGTGAGAGCTTCCATGAGTAATAGAACATGATCCCCAACATTCCGACCACAGTGATACTGTCACGAATGATGGTGATCATCGCACTGCCTGTTGCACGGGCTATCTGCTCTGTATCGTAGGTCACTCTGGAGATGAGGTTACCTGTATTCTCACTATCCATATAACTTACAGGCAAGGTAAGATAATGTTCGAATACCTGCTGACGCATGTCCATAATGAGCCTGGCACTCATATATGAAATGCTGTAGGTCGATACGAAGTTGGCGATACCGCGCAGGGTAAAAAGCCCTATCACGAAAAATGGCGCATAGAAGAGAACATCGTTGTCGGAATTAAACCCGCCGCTGGTACCTAAATCTAAACTAGTGATGCCTGAGGTCGCTTGACCCGCCTGGCCACCGAACCCCTCATCGATAAAAGGTTTTATGACCGCAATAAATGTTGCATCAACAAGTGCGTATGTTGTCAGTCCAAGCACGGCAAAAGCAAAAACGGCTTTCAATGGCTTCAGGTAACTGAGTAGCCGTCTAAAAACGGTCCAAACTTCACTGTTAGTTGATTTTGTCATTGATGCTTCTATAGAGATGGAAAACGAGCATTCTACTCTGGATCGGCCAACTCGCCAAACCTAAACAATCCATTGTACCAAAATGGCGCAAGATCTGTTCGATATGATTTAATTTGCCGCTGTTTGTGTATGAAAAGCACACTAATTTGTCCCTCTCTTCCCGAGGTGAGAACATCACTTCCCTTCAATTGATAACGTTCAACAACATCAATCTTAGGAAAACCATAGCGATTATTAAACCCGGATGGAAATAAAACCAACTCAGGAGCGACATTCTCAATAAATAAATCCGTAGAGGAGGTTCGACTGCCATGGTGAGGGGCAATAAGCACTTCACTGCGTAGTGATACAGCTTCACTAATCAAAGCAGATTCTGCTTTTTTTTCAATATCACCGGGCAAAAGCACCTGATGATGGGCATCGCTCACCCGAACCACACATGAACCATCGTTGCCTCCAATGGCCTGCTTCGGAGCCAAGATTTCTATATCGAGTCCATACCAATTGAATTCCTTAGGGCGACAATTTATATCCGAAAACTCGGCAAGATCGCTGACAACTTTGACACTCGGGAATGCTTCGATGAGTTTGCCCGCCCCACCGGCATGATCATTATCGCCATGGCTAAGCACAAGGTAATCTACATCGCTTATTCCTCTGAAATTGAGAAAGGGCAGAATGACCCGCTCTGCATAGCTAAAATTGTCACCATAGGCCGCCCCGGTATCGTATACCCATGCACGACCCGCCTTTTCTATCACAACACTGAGTCCCTGACCGACATCGAGCAGGTGAACACGCCATTGGTCATGAGTCATAGGTACGAGCCTGCTCCATAGGGTTAACAGGGCCGGAACGAGGAAAATAGCAGAGACGAGCTTCCACTTTACTTGCACTGAATGTGTAATGAGCCACAAGCCCAAAAAGTTCATTGCCAGCACCAAAATCATCTTGTCAGAGACAGGAAACCAGGCCGCCGGTAACTGCTTAAAAACGGTAAAAGCGTAAAGCAATGGAGCCAGACTGAGATCGACAATAGTGAAGATCACACTTAGCTCAAATCCAACAACTAATGCAATACTCCACATAACAAGGCTCAGGATAGATAGTGGGATCACAACCAAGCTGAACCAGGGAACAAACAGAAAATTAAACACTAAGCCATAGGGCGACATCCCGCCAAAAAACAGGGCTTGTAACAAGCCTAGTCCCAAGCTCAATCGCCATTGAATGGACCAGAAAAGCGTGAGTTTTTGCTTAAAGCCCTGCCAGCTTGAATGCTCGAGATCAATATTTGAAGCGGATGTTTGTCTGCGACTTATGGTGAGTAATATAATTGATAACGCTAAAAAAGAGAGCCAGAAACCGGCACTTAAACAACTGAAGGGGTCGAAGAGTAACAGCAGAAACATCGCGGTCAGCAACCGCTCCCAGGGCGAGGAGAATCGTTTAATCGTGCTTAGGAGCAGTAACAATAGCAGCATTACCAAGGCTCGCTGGGTTGGCAAGGCAAAGCCGGCAAGATAGGCGTACATAGAACAGATTAACCCAGATACCATCGCCGAGAGCAGTAAGTTACGTCGACCGAGCTGAGGCGAGCAATAACTAAGCAGGGAAAACGTCCCCATAAAAACCCATGCAGCAACAACGGAAAGGTGCAGACCCGAGATTGCAACTAGATGACCGGAACCCGTAAGCCTCAGAGAATGCCAACGCTGACTATCGATAAGACTCTTATCACCGAGTAATAGGGCTAATATCAGATCGCCACTGTCTAATAATTTCAGGTGTGGCATGAGCTCTGTGATAATTTTAGCCCTGACCGAATGACTGATACTCAAACGTCTCCCGTCTTTTACACTCCCCTTCCCCACTATATGACGACTGAGAAGCGCCCTTTGCTGATTATATCCCCCTTGGTTTAATACACTGGTAATCGGCTTAGCTTTAATCTCAAACTCCCAGATCTCTCCGAGTTGTACTTTTGGTGCTTTCTTCCAGGTTATTCGTAAGTTTTTTGACAATAATTCACTCGAATTTGATCTCAACAAGCGAATATCCATACTAAGCCAGTCGCTGTTTTGACTAACTAGTGATATGATTTCGCCCCTCACGACGAGATCCTGCTCTGTATTTAGCGGTTCCCATGTCAGTAATTGCTGGGCATAGATTGATATCCAAACGACAGCCAGCAATGCTCCTGCGATAATAGGCAGACGCCTAAGCAAGATAATTCCGCTCAACGCAAAAGCGGGAAGCAAGAGTAGAGGTGGCAGTGACGGCCATAGCATCGCACAGAGAATTATGGCGCTGAAGCCAAACATAAATCGGTTCATACTGAATAAGTTAAGACAGCAATAACAATTTATGCCAAAAAAAATCATCAAAAGGTTTATGCCGAAACCCGAAACACTGCAGAATCACAAGCATTTGCAGATGTTTGGAAAATGGCTCCATAAGCCTAACCTATGGGCGCTAAACAGACGTTCTGCGCCGGCTGCATTTGCGGTAGGCTTGTTTGTGGCTTGGATACCTATGCCATTTCAGATGGTGCTAGCTGCAGCATTAGCTATCATTTTCAACTGCAATATTCCCATTGCCGTGGCCTTGGTATGGATAACTAACCCTTTCACAATGCCATTTATGTTTTATGCCGCTTACCTGTTAGGCGCTAAAATCCTGAATCATCCCACACAGGATTTTGCTTTCGAAGCCAACTGGCAGTGGATAGAGGCCTCAATCTCAACTATTGGTCCTCCGTTCCTCATCGGCTGTCTGGCCTTAGGCAGTATCTTCGCTATCATTGGCTACTTCCTGATAAAAACACTGTGGAAGTATTCCATATTGTTTAAATGGACCAGCCGCAATAATTAAGCCCGGCAGTTATACTCTGCAGTGATTGATATTTTCAGCTACCGCCGCCATGGTGGTAGCTGTTCTTGCTTTACAGATCTTAAATCGGTATTACCTTCCCCATCATAAACTGATTCAACAAGCAAAATGGATATTCAGGAGAGAGGGATGCGGGAACATCACCGTTATGATGCTCCCGAATAGCCTGTATTATTTGAGGTATGAGAAGTGAGGGGTGATCTGGGATCTATCTGCCCGCTAATGCCCGCGCAGGAGAGGTTTGACTGGCTTTCCAGGCCGGGTAGAGAGTAGCGATAAGACTCATGATGAAAGCCAGCAATAATACTAAGGCCACATCGAACAGCTGCAGCTGTGATGGCAGAAAATCGATGAAATAAACGTCCGCAGAAAGCAGCTGAATGCCCAAAACATCTTCAATTGTCCTGGCGATAGCGCTGAGGTTTTCAGCAATAATGACACCCAAGCCGCCACCGATCACACAGCCTAAAAGACCGTTTAGCGCTCCCTGCACAATAAAGATATTCATGATTGAAATACGCTTCATTCCCATAGTGAGTAAGATGGCAATTTCAGACTGCTTATCACGCACGGCCATCACTAACGTCGAGACGATATTAAAGCAGGCAACCGCAATAACGAGTGCCAGTACCAGATACATGACACCGCGCACCAGTTGGATGTCCTGATACAGATTCCCCTGCGTACGGGTCCAATCGTTGAGATAAAGGTATTGCTCCTGGCTGTAGCCCAACTCTCTGATCAATCTCGGCGCATCAAATACCTGCTGTGTTTTAATTCTGACACCTGAAACATCATCACCCATCTTAAGAATTGAAGCGGCATATTGCATAGGGATGTAGGCGGTGGTGAGATCCAGTGATCCGCCGAGTTCAAACACACCGGCAACGGTGAAACGATAACTTTTGGCTGCACCAATTCGAGAGTTATTCCGATTTTTACCACTCATATCAGGCATGTATAAACTAAGGGAGTCGCCGATATTTAAGCCCAAAGATTCGGCCAGACTCTTGCCCAATACAATATTATTCGCGTCGTGTTGTGCCAATTTAGACCATGCCGACGGTGACATGAACTCAGAAATTTTTGATACTTTCTGCTCTTCAACGGTATCGATTCCCAGAATACTCAGACCTTGAAATCCTCCCGGCTTCTGCACTAATCCTTGCAGTCGGATAAACGGGGCCGCCGCCACAATACCGGGGATCTTATTGGCATCATCCGCGATGGCTTGCCAACTGTGTATAGGCTCATTGACTCCGCTCAACTCTGCGTGGGCAACGACCCCGAGTAATCTTGTTTCGAGCTCACTCTCAAAACCGTTCATCGCAGAGAGCACGATAATCAATACCGCGACACCTAAGGCGATACCTGCAGTCGAAGCAAAGGAGATAAAACTGATGAATCGGTTAGACTGGCGGGCCAGATAAAATCGCCAGCCAACCCAAAAAGAGAGCAACTTACTCATGAAGAGGTCCCTTCGCTGTTGAGCAGAGAGCCATCTTTCATCTGGACCTGTCTGTCCATCCTTGAAGCGAGTTTGGCATCGTGGGTCACAACCACAAAAGCTGTGCCCAGTTGGTTGGCGAGCTCTTGAATCAATTCATAAACGGCTTCACCGCTGCTGGCATCCAGGTTACCGGTCGGCTCGTCAGCGAGTACCAACTTAGGCTTATTGATCAGAGCCCTGGCAATAGCCGTACGCTGTCGTTCACCACCGGACATCTCGGATGGTGTGTGTGCTAACCTGTGGCCCAGCCCCACCCTCTCAAGCAAAGCCATAGCTTCAGATTCGACCTCTTTCTTGTTTCTTCCCTGGATCAGTGCCGGCATAGAGACATTTTCCAGAGCAGTAAACTCCGGGAGCAGGTGATGAAACTGATAGATAAAGCCTAAATCCTGATTACGGATATCTGACTGACGACGGGCCGATAGCGCATATAGATCCTCACCTAACATGCTCACGCTGCCACTCGTTGGTCTGTCAAGCGTTCCCATGATATGCAGTAAAGTACTCTTGCCCGAGCCGGACGTTCCTACGATAGCGAGCTGTTCACCCTTGAATACTTGCAGGTCTACAGCGTTGAGCACTTGAGTATCGACACTCCCTTCATGATACCTTTTACTCACACCTTTGACTTCTAACAGTAGCTCTTGCATATATTTTTACTCATCTAATCGTATCTAATGCACTGCCAATATGTTTTGATTGCCAGCGCAGAGTGTGATTGTTAACTCTTGCTTAAAACTATTTATTTAAAACTAATTACTTAAAAACTATTTACCTGGAAAGCACTGCTCATTCGTATCTTAATGCGGTGGCAGGTTGTACTCCAGCGGCTCTCAGCGCCGGATATACCGTGGCTAAAAAGGTGATGATCAAGGTTCCGGCAACAATCCAGCCCAATTGCGTCCACTCAATCTGCACCGGCAATGACTGACCCGCACCTAATACTGAGATCCCAAGCGTGTTCAATATGCTATTAAGGTTAAGCGATAGGCCGATACCGACCAACAAACCGGATATCAATCCCAGAATGGCGTTCAATGACCCCTGGATCATAAATATTCCCATTACGGTCAATGTCGACAAGCCCTGTGTTTTTAATACGGCAACATCGGTGGTTTTATCGACGACCATCATGACTAAAGCAGAGACGATATTGAAAGCCGCAACGGCAATAATCAGACTCAACATCAGTGACATCATATTTTTTTCCATCTTAACGGCACTGAACAGGTGGCCGTATGACTCTCGCCAGTCGGATGTCGTCACATGAATATCCTGCTTTTCGAACTGCTCGACGACTTTAGAGGTTAAACTCACAGCATTGAAGGGATCGACCAGATAGAGTCTGAGATGTTTTATCTCTTTGGGTGTTTGCCGCATCAATCGCTGCGCGTCTTCATAATGAACATAGGCAAGATTGGCATCGACTTGTGAGCCCATCTCAAATATGCCGCCTACAATAAACTTCCTCTGACTCGGCACCGGGCCTAAGGGTGAATATACGACACCTTCGCCACTAAGCAGCCTCACCGTATCACCGGCAACGACATCTAAACGCCTGGCTAATTCTGCGCCGAGGATGACACGATATTGTCTGGGTTCTAACTTATCGAAGCTGCCATTGAAACTTCGTTTCATTGTTCTTAATAATTCTTGCTCATGAGCAGGATAGATACCGTATACCTGAACGGCGCTGATATTGCTCTGAGACTGAACCATGGCCTGGGTCGAAATACTGGGGGTCGCCCCCAGCACTCCGGGTAAGCTTTTTAACCCTTGAACCTGCTTCTCCCAATCTGTTAACGGTTGACTCGCATGCACAGTCAACTGAGGTACTGCACCCAATATTCGCTGTTTCAATTGACCTTCGAGTCCATTCATCACTGAGCTGACAATAATGAGCGCCGCCACCCCGAGTAAAATCCCCGAAACGGCAAAAAATGTAATGAAGGAGGCAAACGCATTGGCCTTTCTGGCTCGCCAATAACGGAACCCAATATGTGCAGATAACGCAAAATTCATAGTTGCCCACAGACTCATTAACTATAGAGCCTTGCTAAATCATTAAGATGCGCACGATAATAGGGGTAATAGCTATACAAAAACAAGAGGAAATCCCTTGTTCACTGATTCAACACCCTATTTTAGTGTTACACATGACTTTACTGTCTATCTGACCCCATGGCCGGATGACGCTCCGCTACCATCAGAAAGTGAACTGAAGTTTATGTTACCGACAGGCTTGCTGCTGATTAGTGATGTTAAAGCACTTGAAGCCGACTGTTTAATGCAGCTCAGACACTTCGACGACGAAGCCAAATCGATTGTCGATTACCTTAAGCTTCAATCGAGAAAGATTGACCTTGTTCTGCAACATGTCATCGAGCAGGAGCTACACGAGGGAGAGCAACATCACGGGCTATCATTTGGTGGCAGCGGGATCAGAATTATTGGCAACGCAGAACTCGAAGTCGGAAACCAGTACAAGATAACCTTGCATATCAAAGAGGAGTTGATCGCTCTGCTCTGTTTTGTAGAAGTCAGCTCCAATCAAGTTGCCGATGGCAGTGATGGTGCGAATAATGATGCTGATAGTGCCCGGTACATAACAGACTTAGCGTTTACTCAGATACTCGAGACCGATGTCGAGCAGCTGGTTAAAGCCAGCCTCAGCGTACAGCAAAAGCATCTGAAAAATCGAAAATTAGCGCAGAAAGCGCCTTAAATGTTCATAGGGGCTGTTTATTCCGCTACGGGACGTTCTACAGGCCCTGAGGAAATTCTCTATTCATGGCTAAATTGTTGTGGCTTTATCATGCTGCACTAACTCCGTCTTATACGAATACCCAATTAGAGAGCAGTAAAAACAAGCATGAAAGGCTAACAGCCCTCTAGCACTGTTGAGTGTAAGCCTCTACAATAACAGGTATCTTTGTCGTTAATTTTTGCCTGTTCTTAATGAAACCTTTTTCAGTATTGACTCCGCCAGCAGTAAAAAGCGCAACCAGAGCACAAACACTATTTACTTTAGGTGGCGCGTCTCAAGCCATCACGTTAGCAAATGTGGTCCAAAAGCATACCGGCTTGACCTTGGCTGTGACGAACGATACCCCCACGGCTCTTCTTCTGGAAACTGAATTAACTTACTTGTTGAAGGAAAAAGATATTCCGGTATGGATATTTCCAGACCGGGAAACCTTACCCTACGACAACTTTTCCCCACATCAAGATCTGGTATCACAGCGGCTGGAGACTCTGTCACGGATCCCAAATGCAAAACAGTGCCTGGTCATAGTTCCCATTACGACCTTGATGATGCGTTTACCACCTAAGTCATTTTTGGCCGGTAATGTGCTGCTGTTAACGAAAGGCGATAACTACTGCCTGCAGGATGTTAAACAGCAGCTGGTCGACACTGGCTACCATATGGTGGAGCAAGTATATGAACATGGCGAATTTGCTGTCAGAGGTTCAATCATCGACCTGTTCCCTATGGGGTCGACTCAACCTTACCGTATAGAGCTGTTTGACGACGAAGTAGAGTCAATCCGGTATTTTGACCCGGAAACTCAACGTTCCAGTGGCACCATAGATTCAGTCAGATTACTGCCTGCGAAGGAGTTTCCCACCGATGACTCTGCGATAGAGGGATTCAGACAAAGATATCGCCGTCGATTCGAAGTACTGGTCAAAGAGCCTGAATCTGTCTACCAGATGGTCAGCAGAAAACTACTTCCGGCAGGAATTGAAAACTATCTGCCACTGTTCTTTGACGATACCGCCAGTTTATTTGATTATCTTCCCGGTGATGCTCAACTGGTTAACCTTGGCGATCTTGAGCAGGCTGCAAAATCTCACTTAGCAGAGATAGAGGCACGTTATGAAGATAGACGCGTCGATCCACTGCGGCCCTTATTATCTCCAAAAGAGCTCTACCTTCTCACAGAGGAGATGTTCTCACAATTTAAGCAACGCCCCAGAACACTACTTAAAGTTGGCGAAGGTCAGGAGTCTGGTCATCAGGCAAAACTCGAGGCTTTACCTGAGCTGACAGCTAACCATAAGCTCAAACAGCCACTGAATCTACTGCAGGAGTTTAGCGAAAGTGGAGGCAATATTCTCTTCAGCGCCGAGTCAGAGGGAAGACGTGAGGCCCTGTTTGAGCTGCTGAGTAAAATCAACATCAAGCCCAAATTATTCACCCATTTCGATGAATTTGTTCTTTCAAACACTAAGCTTGGCTTGATCGTATCTCCCCTCTCAAAAGGGTGCATTGTCGAGAAATCACGTGGAGCAAAATTCAGTATCATCTGTGAGACTGAGCTCTTTGGTCACAAAATTTCGCAAAAGCGGCGCCGGGACAAGCAGAGACAGATCAGTAGTGACGCCCTGGTCAAAAACCTTGCCGAACTAAAAGTGGGTCAACCCATAGTTCACCTGGATCATGGTGTCGCCAGATATCAGGGGCTTGAAACCTTAGATACCGGAGGTCTGGTTGCCGAGTATCTGATGTTAGAGTATTCCGGTGGCGATAAGCTCTATGTTCCGGTCTCATCCCTTCATCTGATCAGTCGTTACAGCGTAGGACCCGATGAAGAGGCGAATCTTAATAAACTCGGCAACGAGAGCTGGGCAAAGGCGAAGCGAAAAGCGGTCGAGAAGATCCGTGATGTCGCCGCAGAGTTACTCGATGTCTATGCCAGACGACAGGCGAGACCCGGAGATGCCTGCAAGGTCATCGAAGAGGAGTATGCTCAATTTGCTAATAGTTTCCCATTTGAAGAAACCGTCGATCAGGAAACATCAATCAACGCCGTCATGACAGACATGTGCTCCCCGATAGCCATGGATAGACTGGTATGTGGTGATGTGGGCTTCGGCAAGACCGAGGTGGCAATGCGCGCCGCATTTGTCGCAGTCAATGACGGCAAGCAGGTCGCCATATTAGTGCCGACCACACTGCTGGCTCAGCAGCACTATGAAAACTTCAACGACCGGTTCGCCGATTGGCCGGTAAAGATAGAGGTCATGTCGCGGTTCAAAACCGCGAAAGAGCAGAAGCATGTCATGGAGGAGTTAGCCAATGGCAAGGTCGACATTGTTGTCGGCACCCATAAGTTACTGCAATCGGATGCCAAATTCGAGAACCTTGGATTACTGGTGATCGATGAGGAGCATAGGTTCGGCGTAAGGCAGAAGGAGAAAATTAAAGCCTTAAGAGCCAATGTCGATATCTTAACCCTGACCGCGACTCCGATCCCGAGAACACTGAATATGGCGATGTCCGGGATGCGGGATCTGTCCATTATCGCAACCCCACCAGCGAAGCGTTTATCGGTAAAAACCTTCATAAGGGAGTACGACGATACGACCGTGAGAGAGGCGCTGCAGCGGGAGATTTTACGTGGTGGACAGGTTTACTTCTTACATAACAATGTCGAGTCAATCGAAAAGCGTGCAAGTGAGATCAGTGAGTTACTTCCTGAAGCGCGTGTTGTCACGGCGCATGGTCAGATGCGTGAACGTGAACTTGAAAAAGTTATGTCTGACTTCTACCATCAAAAATTTAATGTGTTAGTTTGTACTACCATTATCGAAACGGGCATTGATGTCCCATCGGCTAACACCATCATCATCGATCGTGCCGATAAGTTTGGTCTGGCACAACTCCATCAACTCAGGGGACGTGTGGGCCGCTCACACCACCAGGCCTATGCTTACCTGATGACGCCACACCCTAAGCGTATGACCAAAGATTCAGTCAAGCGACTCGAGGCAATTGGCGCCTTGGAAGATCTGGGGGCCGGATTTTTATTGGCCACCCAAGATCTTGAGATCCGAGGAGCCGGCGAGCTGTTAGGCGATGAGCAGAGCGGGCATATTTCAAAAATTGGCTTCACCCTCTATATGGAGATGCTTGAGGATGCGGTGAAGTCACTCAAGGAGGGCAAAGAGCCCTCACTCGATCAGATGCTAAGACATCAATGTGAAATTGATCTTCGTATTCCAGCCCTGCTGCCTGATGATTTCGTTCACGATGTCAACATCAGGCTATCGCTTTATAAGAGGATAGCGAATTGTGAAACTGAGCAGGCACTGGATGAACTGAGAGTGGAACTAATCGATCGCTTTGGGTTACTGCCCGATGCTACTAAGAACTTGATGGAACTAACCCTATATAAACATCAAGCGACGGCACTAGGCATTAAAAAACTCGAGATGCACGCTAAGGGCGGAAGCCTGGAATTTAACGATGATCACAAGGTTGATCCTGGCTTTATCATCGGATTACTCCAGAGCCAACCACAAAACTATCGAATGGATGGCCCGAGTAAGTTAAAATTCATCATCCCTGCAGAGTCATACTCTGACAGGCTGGCTCTGGTCAAATTGTTGCTAGGTCAATTATCACAACACCGTCTTGGAGAATAATGTGTTAAGACAAACTCTTTTAATACTAGTGGGCTTTCTTTCTATCACTGAGCTGGCCTATGCCCAAGATGAACGTTGGTTTGAGGTAGAGGTTTACCTGTTTGAACGGAGCAATGCCGATCCTCAGGAGCAAGCGCCTCAGCAAGTTCAGTTGGGTAAAACGAGTAAGGCTGTCGATCTGATCTCTCCCCTGTTCAGCACCAATATCACTGGGGCAAGTATTGGACTTGACGGCTGCTCGTCTCATGATTGGGCGACAAATTCAGACGAGTGTAATCAACAGCTTAAATCGACACAGGTGAACCATCTGTCACAAATCCCTAGCAATATCTTTGCCCCGGAGCCCCAATATGGTGTTCCTGGCGGGCCTGCGGTATTACTCTCTGACAGCCAGAATCAATTCCAGGACATTATCAACAAACTATCCAGAGAGCGCGGCAACAGAAGCCTGTTTCATATGACATGGCAACAATCTATGCTGCCAAGGCATAAAGCTAAGCCAGTCCGACTCTTTTCGGGACAGGATTACGCATCACAATACGAGCTCAGTGGTCAGACAGTTCAGAGCCATCAGGCAGAATCAGCCATTCCTGAATTTGATTTTTTTGGTGAAACACTGTCCGATGATAAGCCTAAACCCGTGTGGAAACTTGATGGTACGTTAAATATCTATCTCAACCATTACCTGTACGTGGAGACTGCACTTAACCTCAGAAAAGAGGGCATTAAGACTGTAGGAATAATGAGGGATAATACTCACCTCAACGAAACCCTTGAGTCAGTAACCACTCCATTTCTTTTTGCGATACCGCTGACACAAAACCGCAGAGTGAGAAGTGATGAGATACATTATTTTGATCACCCTGACATGGGGATGATCCTGCAGATAAGAAAAATGGAACAACCGATAGACAGAGTCGCTGAAGCCGTTTCAACAGAGATTAATTGAGCGCGCTCCCTTCGAAAAAGGCGATTTGTGTCCAAATTTGTCAATGCTCTCGCCTTTAGCAAACGCTAAAGGCTGATTGATTTAGAGAAAAATCATAAACTTGCCGGAGTGAAAAATTAAGATTGTACAATCGAAAAGTCGAGGTATATTTCATCGGCCTCGTCCTCTTCGACAAGCACCCTGGTGACCTGAGCTTGTGGAGAGCCGATGTGACACCAATCGATTAGAGAGTCTACGGCTGGAAACGCCCCTTGAGCGAGAATATTAACCGAACCGTCCTCGGTATTAGATACATAACCAGTCAAACCCAACTCTTGAGCCTTAGATAACGCAAACCTTCTGAAACATACCCCTTGTACCTTGCCATTCACATTGATCAATACTCTTTTCATCTTGGTATCCTCATATTCACTCTTTTGAAGATAACGCAAAGCTGAGAAATGGGCAAAATTTATACCGATTGCATTAAATAATTAACCAATTCAGAGTCCCTCAGGATTTTCAATTCAAGGCGCATTGATGAGAAAATGGTTATTCCCTTTTAAGTTAATGCAAAGCAGAAGTGAGAAGCCTGAGGGACTCACGTAGTGCGAGCTTCAAAGCCCTTTATGCTGCATTGGATGCTTTCGATATAGAATAACTATTAGCTTCAATCATCCAACTTGCCTACAGAGCTTTGAATTCTCGCTGAATGGTCAGGTACTTAATACAATTGGTATTATGCAAAAAAAAACAGCTAACTAAAAATTTGTTAGCTGCATCGGGCGACATACGCAAACTGGTTAGGCCTGAGCGAAAACAAGCCTTTTATGTATCAACTTGTATCAACACAAAGCATTGAATGTCACTTTACACTGCCGATATCAAGATGCAAGCAACAAACAGTTATTTAAGCTGAAAAAGTGGCATTTGCAGCCTCAAACAATCCACTAACACCTATAAAACAGTATCTTATACTAAGGTACCAGTTATTCTCTGCTCAAAAGAGTGGGTTCAAGCCAGGAGAGTGTGGTGATTTGCCAATCTTAAAGTGAAAACTACGAATAAAATCTATGGGGTTTGGGGTAAGGCTGAAAAAATATAGCAGTGAGAATGAAGAGAGTAGAGTTAATAGACTATGCCGTAGCGGCTAACAGCCACTCAGCTCTGTATTGACGAAAGCAAACTACACACCGTATGCAATACGCCGCATGCATTACGGCGTATTGCTTACGGAAATCAGGCTTGCTTAAATATGTTGATCTGAGGAAGGTGGCTCGCTAATACCGGAAATTTATGAGGCTGTTCTTCATCCCAACAAATTTGGTAAAACCCGCCAAGCTGTTCGCTCACACTTTGGTTGTCATTAACTTTATCCAGACGAGAAAGGATCACCAGTGCCTTTCCTTGGTTTTTCCCCCTGAATTCAGAGACGCACTTTCCGGCAATATCTGAATACTCTTCGGGTCTGTCGATTTTGCCGATCATATTATCTTGAGGGTTCAAATTCGGATTAATCAGCACCGAACGGATACCATTCAAAAAACCAATACGTTCAGCCCAATAAGCCCCGAGACCAACACCTATGATGATAGGGTCTGAATCATCAGACTGCTGTAATTGCCTACTCACTTCATTAAGCAAGTGTTGCATGTCGTGTTTAGGATGTAATGTACTGTAACTGACTAAACGTACGTCTTTGTCAATAAACTGCAATTGACGCATTTTTTCATGGTTACCAGGACTCGTTGCATCAAAACCATGTAAATAGAGGATCATTTGGCCACCTATAAAAATATCAGAACTTTAAGTTATCTAATTTATTGAAGTCGAATATTGAGCAACATCAATTTTTTATTTCTTACTAATTCTAGTTACTTGGAAATTTTCCGGCAATCTCTTTTGCTTTTGCCCATCGAGCATCATCTTCTAACGCCTTAGTAACTACATCTAATCTGGGTTTTAATAAACTGGCAGGCCGATCAGGAAGCGTGTCAGGCCACACTAATTCGTTCAACACCTCAGTCGCACCGGCAGCATCATTACAGAGTAAAATCATATTACAACCAGCATTCAGGGCCGCTTGAGCACGCGCTTTATAGCCTCCGACAACACCAGCCCCTTTCATGCCAAGATCATCAGAAAAAATGACACCTTTAAATTCAAGCTCACCTCTCAGCACCTGTTTTAACCAATAACTGGAAAAGCCTGCGGGGTTAGGATCTATATTAGGATAGATAACATGAGCTGGCATCACTCCATGAAGCTTTTCCTGACTGATGAGCTGTTTAAAAGGCTGAATATCTGATTCGACAATCTGCTGTCTGGTTCGATTATCCACCGCTTGGTTGAAATGCGTGTCGGCTTCGACGCTACCGTGGCCAGGAAAATGTTTACCGACCGCCGCCATGCCCGCTTGCTCCATGCCCTTAATAAAACTACCGGCCAACTCGATAACCACATCTGGCTTACTGCCAAATGCTCTTTTCCCGATGACTTTGCTGATGCCATTGAGATCTAAAACCGGCGCAAAACTTAAATCGATATCACAGGCAAGGAGTTCAATAGCCATAAGATAGCCGAGCTCTACCGCCCAGAACTTGGCCAACACCATATCTCCTCCGGCTGTGGGCAATATGTCACCCATAGCTGGAATACAGGTAAAACCGTCTTTAAACCTCTGCACCCTGCCACCTTCATGGTCGACGGCAATGAGAATATCGGGCCGTACGGAACGCACTTGCTTTATCAAGGCGATAAGCTGAGTTCGGTCGGAATAATTTCGACTAAATAAAATCACGCCACCGACCATTGGGTGCTTAAGCTGTGACAGTTCCTCCTCTGACGCTTGGGTCGATAATAGATCAAGCATTAAATAACTCACACAAACTCCCTAACAATACGTAAAACAGAACCAACCGATAAGCTTGTGGCTTCATGACAAAAATTAATGGGGCTAAATCATTTAACTAGCCCGTTCCTTAGCCCTAGCTTAACTAATCTGAAAGCGCTAATTAAAAAATCTCATGATAAGTCACGAAGAAAAGTATGGGATACTTTCAGATATATCAGCCACAAAGCTGATTAGATTATCATACCATGACCATTTCCCCCTGAACTTTAAAGCTATTTTTAATGGCAAAGGGAAATTTAATCTAATATGAATGATGTGGGTAGAACAATAACAAACAGGGTTTCATCATGATAAGCGTTTTCGACATGTTCAAGATTGGCATAGGGCCTTCGAGTTCTCATACTGTAGGTCCGATGAAGGCTGGCAATATTTTTATTAATGATCTTGATACAAAAGGACTTCTTGAATCTACCGATGAATTAAGATCTGAACTGTTTGGTTCCTTAGGCCAAACCGGAAAAGGTCATGGCACCGGCAAAGCGGTGATCCTGGGACTCATGGGCGAAGCTCCGGATACCGTCGATACAGATACCATTGACGAGGTACTCAAAGAGGTCAGTGAATCTGAACAGTTACAGATGGCAAATGGAATAAAAGTCATTTTTAGCCGTGAATCAGGAGTCGTCTACCATAGACGTAAAAGCTTACCCGCCCACGCCAATGCCATGACACTATTTGCTTTCTCAAAAGGCAAGTGTATCTATGAGCGAACCTATTATTCTGTTGGTGGTGGCTTTATCTTGGACGAAGATGAAATCAAGGCTCAAGATGCATCTCCTGCCGCGCCGATTCAATCGGCCCCCTACGATTTTAACAGTGCAAGTGAGCTTCTGGCTGCATGCACAGAAAATGGTTTGAGTATCTCCTCGCTCATGATGGCTAATGAGCTGAGTGTGGCCCCCGAGAGTCAGGTAAAAGCGCAGCTTTGGCACATTTGGCAGACGATGAAAAATTGTGTTGAACGTGGCTACCAGAAAGAGGGAATATTGCCCGGTGGCTTGAAATTAAGACGCCGGGCTCCGGCAATGTATCGCAGGTTAAAGGCCGAAGGTAAGAGTAATATCGATCCTTTAACGACTCTGGATTGGGTTGATCTATTCGCGCTATCGGTAAATGAACAAAATGCGGCGGGCGATAGAGTAGTAACGGCTCCAACAAATGGAGCTGCCGGCATTATCCCGGCTGTACTGTGTTATTACGATACCTTCGTCGAAGAGGTCGATATTGAGGTCTGCAGCCGTTACCTGTTAACTGCCGCTGCCATAGGTATTCTCTATAAGAAAAATGCCTCAATATCCGGGGCTGAGGTCGGCTGTCAGGGCGAAGTTGGCGTCGCCTGCTCGATGGCCGCTGGGGCATTGACCGAGATCATGGGCGGCACTATTGAGCATGTCGAAAATGCCGCTGAGATAGGCATGGAGCATAACTTAGGCTTAACTTGTGACCCTGTAGGTGGCTTGGTACAAGTGCCTTGCATAGAACGCAATGCCATGGGTGCGGTTAAGGCTATCAACGCCTCCAGAATGGCGCTACGCGGTGACGGAAACCATAAAGTCTCTCTGGATAAAGTCATAAAGACCATGATGGATACCGGGAAAGACATGAGAAGCAAGTACAAGGAAACGGCAAAGGGTGGCCTGGCTGTTAATATAGTAGAGTGCTAGCCTGAGCATCGAAGTCCAATAAAAAACTCGCCATATGGCGAGTTTTTTATTGGGACACGTTTATCATTTCACCGGCAGTTCGATATCGGTAAACATATTTTCTATCAGCTGAGGATCTCTGAGGCCTACCGCTTTCTCTACTACCTCTTTAGTCAAATGTGGTGCAAAGTGCTCAATAAATTCGTACATATAGGTCCTTAGGAAGTTTCCTTTCCTGAAGCCTATCTTAGTCGTACTGTGCCCAAACAGGTGACTTGCATCGATAGCCACCAGATCTCTGTCCATATGAGGATCGATTGCCATAGAGGCAATGACACCGACACCGAGTCCCAGTCTTACATAAGTTTTCAATACATCCGCACTCGTTGCACTGAATACGACTCTAGGTTCCAGCCCTGCCCGGTTAAATGATTTCTCAATTTCAGACTCACGATCGAAACCGAACACATAAGTCACCAAGGGGAAACGGCCCAGATCTTCGATACTGATATTACTGCGTGATGCTAAAGGATGATCGCGGGTAACGACAATAGAGCGATTCCAATGATAACAAGGCAGCATAATCAGATCTGAATACAGATGCATTCCTTCAGTAGCAATAGCAAAATCGGCATCACCTCTCGCCGCCAGCTCACTAATCTGAGAAGGCGTTCCCTGATGCATATGAAGGTTTACCTTCGGGTACCTGTCGATAAAACCACGAATGATATTAGGCAAAGCATATCTGGCTTGCGTATCAGTAGTCGCAATATTTAATTCACCTTGATCCGGCTTAGTGTACTCTTCGGCAACTTTCTTAATGCTTTCAACTTTGCCTAAAATATTATTTGCTATACTTATTACCTGCTCACCGGCAGGAGTAACATGGGTTAAGTGTTTACCACTACGACCGAAGATTTGAATACCTAACTCATCTTCCAGCATACGTACCTGTTTACTGATCCCTGGTTGAGAGGTGTATAGGTTTTCCGCGGTTGCTGACACGTTAAGGTTATGATTAACCACCTCTGCAATGTATCTGAGTTGCTGCAGCTTCATCTTTGTTCCTTCGATTCGACCTCTGACGACACTTTCTCGGGTCTGGAATGGGCATTAAGTATAATAAATAGTTATAGTACAACGTAAATATTAAATCAATATGGAATATAACATAGTGTTAATGTCGATCACACGACATTAGTCAATTCATAGACTAAGATAGCTATGCTAGTGTGTTGATTTATAGTAGCATTAACAGAATTGCAAAATTAACGGTAGACCTATGATATTTACTTTGGTTCTGATCCTTATCGGCGCGCTATTATTACTCGTTATCGGAATTAATGTCATACAGCAGCAGAAAGAAAAAGCTGAAGCTGAGCGTAGAACCGAGCTGGCAAGACAGCGGGCGATAATTGACGAAACGGAAGAGGTATTGTCTCACACCGGCATGTTCCCATGCTCTTCTCAAATTGTTCTGGTGTTATACAAACGAGTCCAGGATGCGTTAGCTTTAGCGGTTCAAAATGCCGCCAATCAGGCCGGAGATTATCAACGTCGGGGGCTGGATATCAAAGCACAGATTGAAACACTACAATCCAGCCCCAAATCATCGCCGGCTATCGAAGGTTTTCGCCTGCCCGATAACGATAAACAGATCCTGACTCTTGTACAGGTACTCAAAAAGCTAAAAGCAATACTGAGAGCCGAGCATAATAAAGGAAAAGTTGAACCCGCTACCTTCTCTGAAGAGGAGGGACGCATCGATAGCCTTCAATTAAGAATTAACGTCGACTCTATGCTATCCAGAGGCCGTGCAGCCTGCTTTATGAAACAGTACGGCTCAGCAAAACAGATGGTAACCAAAGCGCTCTCGACGCTTCATGCAATCAAAGCTCAGACACCGAACGATCCGTTTATTGCCCGTAAGGTCGAAGAAGCGAAGGCTATGTTAGATGAAATTACCGGTGCCCAGAAGGAGGCAAGTCCGGTAATTAAGCAGGAGAAGGATGAAGAGGATATCGATGTCCTGTTTCAACCAAAGAAGAAGTGGTAACGCTATTCCCTACCATTTAAAACCAGCATTTATGCTGGTTTTTTTGTGCCAAAAATAATTGAACCTAAACAGCCTTTGCAACTAAAGCCGCTCCAGGATAATGCTAAAACTAACTTCAACAAATAATTTTGTATCAGTAGCTTCGCGGCTAAAGCCACTCCTACATATGGCTACAACCGACTTCAACATATAATTATGCCGTAACAGCTTCGCGACTAAAGCCGCTCCTACATATGGCTACAACCGACTTCAACATATAATTATGCCATAACAGCTTCGCAGCTAAAGCCGCTCCTACATATGTCTACAGCCGACTTCAACAGATAATCTTGCATAAACAGCTTCGCGGCTAAAGCCACTCCTACATATGGCTACAACCGACTTCAACATATAATTATGCCATAACAGCTTCACGACTAAAGCCGCTCCTACATATGGCTACAACCGACTTCAACATATAATTATGTCATAACAGCTGCGCAGCTAAAGCGGCTCCGACGTATGGCTACAGCCGACTTCAACATATAATTATGCCTTAACAGCTTCACGGCTAAAGCCGCTCCTTCATATGAGGTTTCAAATAGAGGCCGGAACCTCAGTCCCTATTGCAAAAAAGCCCCGACACAAGTCGGGGCTTTCATATAATCAAAAAAAGACGCTAATCGATTAGCCGATTATTTTTTCTCTTTAGGCTTAGCTTTTGCCTTTGCCTTCGCTTTAGGCTTCGCCTTCTTCTTAGACTCAGAAACCCATTTACCGTCAATGAATTTAGATGTCCAGCCAGACGCTTTACCATCGACATCTGTTGCAACGTATTGCTCTTTAGTCTTACGACTGAATCGAACCGTTGCCTTGTTACCATCATCATCGGTAACAGGGGCATCGGCCAGATAAGCGTACTTAGGCCATAGAAGCTCACGATACTTAACCAACTCTTCCACTAACGGAGCGCGGGTCTCACGTGACTTAGGAAAAGTACTGGCAGCCATAAAGATCCCCGCCGCACCGTCTCTAAGTACAAAGTAACCATCAGATTTAGTGCATTTCAGCTCTGGAAGGTGAATAGGATCTTCTTTTGGTGGCGCAGCTTCTCCGCTCTTAAGTAACTTACGAGTATTCTTACAGTCATCGTTAGTACAACCAAAATACTTACCGAAGCGGCCGTTTTTAAGCTCCATATCGTTGCCACAACGATCGCATTCGATAATCGGACCTTCATAGCCCTTAATTTTAAACTGTCCCTGTTCGACTTCATAGCCACCACAAATAGGGTTGTTACCACAGACATGAAGCTTACGCTTCTCATCGATGAGGTAACTATCCATCGCAGTCCCACACACGTCACACCGATGTTTAGCTCTCAATGCATCAGTCTCTGCATCTTCACTGTTTTCGCTCACAGCTTCTTCGCCGGGAGTTAGGTTCATCGTCGTCTTGCAACGCTCTTTTGGTGGTAAGGCATAACCGGAACAGCCCAGGAATACACCCGTCGTCCCCGTTCGAATTCCCATGGGTCTTTCACAAGTTGGGCACTTAATGTCTGTTAACACCATTTCGTTTGGACGCATGCCGCCCTCTTCGGGTGCCAACTCGGCTTGCTCAATCTGTTTAGTCAGATCTTTATAGAACCCATCCAAGACCTTTTTCCACTCGAGTTCGCCTTGAGCCACATCATCGAGGGTTTGCTCCATGCTGGCAGTGAAGTCATAACTCATTAACTCTTTAAAACTACCAACCAGGCTCTCACTGACGATCTCACCCATCTTCTCGGCATAAAAGCGACGGTTTTCGACCTTCACATAACCACGATCTTGAATCGTCGAGATAATGGTTGCATAGGTAGAAGGACGACCGATACCCCGTTTTTCAAGCTCTTTAACCAATGATGCTTCACCGTATCTCGCTGGCGGCTTGGTAAAGTGTTGCTTAGGCATTAACTCTTGTAAGCTAAGTGTGTCGCCCTGTGCAACAAAAGGAAGAGTGTTATCCTCTTCGTTTTTCTTCTTCACAACAGTCTGAACACGAGTCCAACCGTCGAAGCGTAATGTACGCCCCGTCGCCTTTAGCTCATACTCACCGGCTTTAACGGTTAATCGTGTAGCATCATATTTAGCTGGTGTCATCTGACAAGAAACGAACTGGCGCCAGATCAACTCATACAAACGCTGAGCATCTCGCTCCATGTCTTTCATGGATGCAGCCTGAACTTTTACATCTGATGGACGAATCGCTTCGTGAGCTTCTTGAGCGCCGTCTTTACTTCCGTAGCGAATTGGCGCTTCAGGCAGGTATTTATCGCCGAACTCTTTGCCAATCATCTCCCGCACACTATCGAGAGCCTCTTGGCTCAAGTTGGTCGAATCGGTACGCATATAGGTGATATGACCCGCCTCGTAGAGACGTTGCGCCATCATCATGGTTTTCTTAACGCCAAAACCTAAACGTGTACTCGCAGCTTGCTGCAAAGTAGACGTGATATAGGGCGCAGAAGGTTTGCTCGATGTCGCTCTGTCTTCACGAGCCGCAACAACAAAACTTGACTGAGACAGTGCCGAGGTTGCCGTTTGGGCCTGCGACTCAGTAACCGGATTAAATGCCTTCCCCTGAAACTTAACGACTTGCATCTTTAATGCGTCATTCGTAAGCGTTTCCAGCTGAGCATGGATATCCCAGAACTCTTCAGGTACAAAAGCCTTAATTTCACTCTCTTTCTCGACAACGAGTCTGGTCGCTACCGATTGTACGCGTCCGGCAGAGAGTCCTCTGGCCACTTTTTTCCAAAGCAGCGGAGATACCATAAAGCCAACAACACGGTCGAGGAAGCGACGCGCTTGCTGTGCATTTACCATATTGGTATCTAAGGTTGCAGGCTTGCTAAACGCATCCTGAATCGCAGACTTAGTGATCTCGTTAAACACTACACGTTGGTAACGTGATGCATCACCACCGATCACCTCCTGCAGATGCCATGCAATGGCCTCTCCCTCTCTATCCAAATCCGTTGCGAGAAAGATTTGGTCGGCGGACTCGGCTAATGTTTGTAGCTCTTTAACCACTTTTTCTTTGCCGGGGAGTGTCTGATACTTGGCTTTCCAGCCTTTATCAGGATCAACGCCCATACGCGCAACTAGTGCTTGCTTGGCCTTAATACTCTTGTAGATGGCTTTCTCTTCAGGAGCCATTTTTCGTACTTCTGCCGGCGTTTTCGTCGCCACTTTTGCTTCAGTACTGGATGATGTTGGCAGGTCACGAATATGACCCACACTCGATTTCACGATGTAATCTTTGCCGAGATATTTATTAATAGTCTTGGCTTTGGCCGGTGATTCGACAATAACTAGCGATTTACCCATAGAATGATCTGCGCCAAAAAGTCTCAAAATTTGTCAATTGGCTCCATATATAGAGGGTTGTCTCGATACTTTCAAGCTAATCCCTCTTTTATTTGTATCGTTGAGCCAATAATTAACCATTTTGGAACTATTTCTAAAATAAGTGTGAAAAAAATAATTGCGTAATTAAAAACTAATATTTCATTATTAGTCATCTAGCAAGTAATTGTTGTGCATTTCGATGCAAAAATCACAAAATACCTGTTTTCGCCTACCTTGTTAACCCAAGAAGCTCAAGTATACTGAGCGCGAAATATCATAAAAACATGTAATAATTCGATCGAATTTACGCAATGATAGCCACTTATGCCTTGTTCTGCACCTGTGGTTAGCCTGCTTTAATTCATTTTTAGCAAAGAAAAATAATATATTGGGTAAATTTGGGACCTCATCGGCAATTTAAACTCACCCTTGCCGGTAAAAAACAGAAAAAATGTACTCCACTTCTACTTCAACAAATAAAAAAGGTATCGCTACCCTAAAAGGAAAAGTAATGAAGCATTTTGAAGCGAATTTTGATGGACTGGTTGGACCGACGCACAACTACGCAGGACTCTCTTTTGGCAACGTTGCCTCTCTCAATAATGCGGCGGCCATCTCAAACCCCAGGGCAGCGGCTAAACAAGGCTTGAAAAAAGCCAAAGCACTTGCTGATATGGGAATGGTCCAAGGCATGTTAGCCCCTCAGGAGCGCCCAGATCTTCACACGCTGCGTAGAATTGGTTTTTCAGGTACAGACGCAGAAGTTTTAAATAAAGCCGCTAAGCAGGCTCCTGCGCTGCTTAGAGCATGTTGTAGTGCATCCAGCATGTGGACAGCCAATGCTGCCACCGTATCTCCAAGCGCCGATACCCATGATGGCAAGCTACACTTCACACCTGCAAACCTGGTCGATAAGTTGCACCGAAGCATAGAACCTGAGACCACAGGCAACATTCTCGCGGCGACATTCAATAATTCACGTCATTTCACCCATCACCAGCATCTGCCGGAACACAACAGCTTTGGCGACGAAGGGGCGGCCAACCACACCCGCCTTTGTAAAAATTATGGTAATGCCGGTGTCGAGCTGTTTGTCTATGGTCAGGAGGCGACGAATCCTGCCGCGCCTAAGCCATCTAAGTTTCCCGCCAGACAAACTTTAGAAGCTTCACAGGCCATAGCTCGCCTTCATCAACTCGATGATGACAACACAGTGTTTATCTCTCAAAACCCGAATGTCATCGATCAGGGGGTTTTTCACAATGACGTCATTGCCGTCGGTAACCAGAATGTCCTGTTCTATCACGAGCAGGCCTTTCTCGATACCCAAAGCAAACTCGATGAGATAAAGCGTAAATTCGGCGACAGCGAACTTCATTTCATCGAAGTCCCGACCAGTAAAGTCGCCATACAGGATGCGGTAAAGAGTTATCTGTTTAATACCCAGATCATCACCTTGCCATCTGGCGAGATGGCCATCATAGCGCCAACCAACTGTCAGGAGAACGAAGCCGTCCACGCCTACCTAAATGAGGTGGTCACCTTAGGCTCGCCGATTAAGCAGGTTAACTATTTTGATGTTAAACAGAGCATGCAAAATGGCGGTGGTCCGGCATGCCTGAGATTACGCGTCGCCATGAACGACATGGAGTTGGCCGCGGTTAATCAACACACCTTGATGAATGATGCCCTGTTCACACGCCTGAACGCCTGGGTAGATAAGCATTACCGTGACCATCTCAGCGTCGATGATTTAGCCGACCCACAGGTGCTCATCGAGTCACGAACCGCACTGGATGAGCTGACACAGATAATGAAACTGGGCAGCGTGTATCAGTTTCAGAAGTAGGAAATAATTTTTCTCCAATAAAAAACCCAAGGTAGTACCTTGGGTTTTTGTCTCAATTAACGTTTATTCAATAGTTATTCCGATGGCGATAACTTCTGTTACAGCTCCTTTAGGACTCTCAACTTGAACTAAGAAGGTTCCAGAATTTGGTAAATCTTCTCCTTTGATCGTGACCACAAAGCCGCGACCACCATTGTAATTACTGCTCGGCCATACAAATTCAGTACCACTCACCACTGAACCAGCAGTTGCAATGAAACTCACCTTACTTCCAGCAGGCAATTGCTGGTTATGGAGGTCTGATAGAGTGAAGCCTACAGAAGCGGTACCTTTACCTACGATGGTAATTCTACCAGGGTTATGTACACCGTCCTTATCTACAATAACAATATCTTCATGCTTAGTCGCAACAGCCCAACTTCCTGACATCACCATGGTTAAGCTTCTGCGTACATATAAAGATTTTGAATCGGCAATGCCGTCGGCGCAACCTGCGTGAGCCGGAGAAGAACAGAGCACACCATTATATAGGCCATCTTTGAAATCAAATATGCCATTTGAATTAAAATCGACTAACTCCTCTAAAGCTCCACCGTCTAGCCCAATTAACTGGCCAGTTGGTTGCGGGTTAAAGATTGTGTCTTCGTTGTAATCGTTAAATGCATCGTTGAGATCGAATGACTCGCCGGTGACATCCTTGCCGGTTAAAAATTCACTCATTTCGCTGGCATCGAAACGACCATTACCATTGAGATCCGGGAATGTTTCCTCACCAATCGCCGTTGCAGTTATCGTGGCCCGGCCACCATATTTCTGACCATAGAAGTTACCGTAGACGCGGGTTTGTGCATCATTTGTAATATCACAAACTGCCGAATCACCTTCATTCACTTTAAGTACATAACACGCTAGCTCAGCCGTAGGGTTCCGAATTTGAACTCCTCGTTCATCGAACAGTGACTGTCCCTCGGGCCTCGCTAATTGACTCGTCCAGGTCACAGTACAGGCACCATTCAAAGTCTGACATGCATCCTCGATCGCACCGCCCTCCGTTGTAAATGAAATCGTGGTTCCATCGGGAACAGGGTTATTGAAAGCATCGGCCATACGAGCGGTGACTTCCACTGTTGTCCCATCACGATCCCATCCCTCGGCATTGAGCACTTCGGCAGAGAGTGAGAAGCTATCCTGATCCGGAATACCGGTTGAGATGATGAGCTGTTTAGATTGGCTGGTTATAGCTGGATTAGAATTATCATCCACAGTAGCCGTCACTCTGACAGATGTCGCCACAGTACCTGTTGTCACAACGGTTTGAACGATACCTTCATTGTTTGTAGTTGCAGAAACAGGGCTGATATCTACACCTCCAACGTTTGTATTCAGCTCAAAAATCACGTTCTGGTTGCTAACCGGATTACTGTTTTTATCGAGTACCTGGAACTTAACCGTTGAGGACTCGGTGCCTCCGGTACCTAAGATACCGATATTTTCAGGTTCCGCCGACACAAAAATAATACTGCCTACATCAGCTTGAAGTACATTGATGATACCGATAGCCGATAGGCTTATACCACCGGCATTAGCAGTAACATTAATTTGATCTTCTCCGACACAGCCTTGTGCCAGATAAGTCGAAGTCGCAACACCATTGCTGGATGATACCGGTGAACTTATTTGAGCCTGAGCCGGATTCTTCGTCGCACAAGTTGATGAGAAATTCACATCAACAGGCTGAGTAAAAGGCGTTCCCTGATCATCTTGAATGAGTACGGAAATAGTTGCCGTACCTCCAGCCGATAAATTAGTGGTACTGACATCTGCGACACCTTGCTCGAAGGGGTTACCACTTCCCATCACGACATTAGTCGCACCAACGACTACAATCGTTTTACCAACTTCATTAGTTGACAAACTCGCAGTGACTTCACCCGCCCCTAAAGAGCTACCGGCATAGATATCGACAGTAGCCTTACCTTCGGCATCGGTTACGGCACTTTTAATGGGTAGATCACCGATTGGGCTATCGAAAGTCACAATTACAGGTTTATTAATTCCTGTCACCGTTGCCGTAAGCTTTCCGGGAGATAACGTGCTAATCGTCTGAATCGGGTTACCAGAGCCGTCAGTTAGCACCAAAGAAACTTGAGCGCCACCTCCTGCTTCACCACCATCACCAACCATAGTGACATTCAAAGAGGCTGACTCACCGGATGTAATGGTTGCCGTTATTGTCGCACCGGTGTTGATCTCTGCGGTATTCAATTGAATACTAGCTACACCATCGGAGTTCGTTGCAACTTCCCCTGTACCGGGTGCAAATGTTCCATAGCTGTCATTGTTTAAAGTAAAAGAAACTAACGTGCTAACAGCAGCTCCACTCGAACTTTTCACCGTTGCGGTAATCGTTGCGGGTTCCGCAACCGACACTTGAGTATTATTAACGGCTAACTCAACCGTAATGGTTGCGGGGGGAGTTGTCCCTCCTCCACCATCATCTACAATATCCCCTCCACCACTACAGGCGACGATAAAAAACGACCAAAAAAATGCGACCAAAACTTGATAAGCTGACTTCATGCCAGACTCCCTGTTACTCAGAATGTAATTTTAAGCAAAGCGCTTATTACTTATAGATCAACATTACATAATTTTCCCGCTACTTTTCCATAACTATCTTATTTTATTTCGTTAAAAGAGCGAAAAACTTTAACTATTTGGCCATTTCATCGCCAGACCTTTCTTGTTAGGCTTACAGTGTAAATTGAAAAGCACAATAATTATACAGGAAGCACTATGGCTTTAACTCAAGCAAGAAAGCTCGGATTGACGGGCAAAATTCTTATCGGTATGGGAGCCGGTATACTTTTCGGATTACTTCTTAGAAATCTTTTTCCCGAAAGCACATTTATCGAAAACTATGTCACCGAGGGATTCTTAAACGTTATCGGAACTATTTTCGTTTCGGGCCTTAAAATGATCGTCGTCCCTTTGGTCTTTATCTCCCTGGTCTGCGGAACCTGCTCATTGAGCGATCCGTCCAAGTTGGGACGGCTAGGTGGTAAGACAATTGTTTTCTATCTTTTCACCACGGCAATCGCCCTCTCTTTGGCAATCTCAATTGCCATTCTTGTCCATCCGGGCAACGCTTCTCTGGTCAGTGACGGCTTAGTATTTAATGCAAAAGAAGCCCCTAGTCTGTCTCAGGTTCTGATCAACATAGTACCGACTAACCCGCTTCAAGCCATGAGTGAAGGTAATATGTTGCAGATCATCCTCTTTGCGGTGATCTTCGGTTTCGCTATCTCCCACATCGGCGAACGGGGAAAACGTGTTGCCGCTCTGTTTAATGACCTTAATGAAGTGATCATGCGCGTAGTGACCCTAATAATGCAGCTTGCCCCCTATGGTGTCTTCGCCTTGATGGCAAAGCTCGCTCTGACACTAGGCTTAGAAACCTTTGGCAGTGTGGTTAAATACTTCTTCGTGGTATTAGGCGTATTACTGCTGCATGCATTTGTGGTCTATCCCTCTCTGCTGAAGATCATCGCCGGACTAAACCCTTTTACTTTTATCAGAAAGATGAGAGATGTTCAGCTTTTTGCCTTCAGCACCGCAAGCTCTAACGCGACACTGCCGGTCACGATTGAAACGGCCGAGCACAGATTAGGTGTCGATAACAAGGTAGCTTCATTCACCCTGCCACTGGGTGCAACCATCAACATGGATGGCACGGCGATTATGCAGGGCGTCGCTACTGTGTTTATTGCACAGGTCTATGGCATAGACCTGACTATCACAGATTACGCTATGGTGGTCATTACAGCCACTCTGGCCTCTATCGGTACGGCTGGTGTGCCAGGTGTAGGACTGATCATGTTAGCCATGGTGCTGAATCAGGTAGGACTCCCGGTCGAAGGGATAGCCTTGATCATCGGTGTCGATAGGTTACTGGACATGGTGCGCACGGCGGTCAATGTCACCGGTGATACGGTCGCGACTGTGGTTATTGCAAAATCTGAAAAGGAATTCAATGAGGTAACGTTCAATGACACCCAAGCGGGTAAGGCCGCCAGCAGCTTCAACGATCAGCTAAATGCCAAGTAGCTGCAATTAAATATTTGATAGTAGGTACCATTAGCCAGTAATAAGAAAGGCGTCCAATTGGACGCCTTTCTTTGTTATTTCTACCTAGGAAACTAACTGCGAAATATGTGTAAGCAGAGTCAGTGACTCTGACCTTATCTCTCCCAGTATGCCTCTTCTAAGCTATCTTCACGCTCGGGCAGACCACGGGACAGACGAGGGCTATGCTGAGCCAGCACTTCGTAAGCCACACGGTTAGCGTATTTACAAACTTGAGAGAACGATGAGTAACACAGACCATCGCGCTTATGCTTGCTTGAACCAGGAACATTGGCTTTGTGGAAGGTATTAGACGCCAGATCGTGCAGTAAGGCCGCAAGTGCACCATCACCTGCACCATTGGTATTACGGATCTTCTCCGGTCCCCCCATATAAGGAGAGATATGAGCGTAGACCTTAATCGGTGTATCACAGGCGGCTTTTAACTTGGGACGAGAGAACTCGTAACGGTTAAACTCTGGGATCATACCAGGTAATAGAGTATGACTGGTTTCCCGCTTCTCTGAATCTTCGGTATAACCCGCCATATAGAGTCCCAGAGGGCCTGCCGTCGTTAACACCAGATCACACAGCTCAAGGGCCGCTTCACTTGCCAGTAACGGATCACTGAAGCCGGTCAAGGCCTCCCCTTCGTCTTCATTCATGGCTAAGATGGTGACATTGTCTTTGATAAACGACTTCCACCAGCTAGGGTCTTCCTCAATAAGGAATCGTGTTCCTAAGGTTAATACAACCGGGACCTCGGCTTCTTTTGCATATTCAATGGCTTTAAGCGCGGCATCGGTAATCTGATCACCATCACTGGCTCTCATCAAATATGCCGTTAATATCAAAGCAGATGCCCCCTGAACGATATCTTTATCGATATACTCGGGGGTCAACTTATCCATGGCGCCTTTACTGATAGCGAAGGTGCGCTCACCACATTCTGAGATCAGGGTGAAACAGCGCCCTATTGGTCCATCAACAGGCTGCAGATAGTTAAGATCGACTTTTGAAGAGGTGTTACACAGGTAGCGGTAGGCGTAACTGCCTACCTCAATATTATTGCTCATCACACCAAATAGCACAGATCTGTCATCGGCGAGGATCGAATAATTATGAACCGTATTACCTATGGTGCCGCCGGCAAACTCATCGCTGACAAGTTTGTTGGTTTTCAGCTCTGAATAGAGAGCATGTGCCTTTTCATCATCGATAAGTGTGGAGTTACCTTTAGGCAACGCATATCTTTCCAGAAGCTCATCACCGACTTTTGCTTCAATATCCACCAGAGTCTGATCGATACCTGTAATGTAAGTTGGAAAACGTTGAGGCTGCTGCGTCATTTGCGCCAATAATGGGTCACGATTTTTTACGGGGAAATAGTGCTTGGACTTTCGCTGACCTGGAAACTTCATTTTATGATCTCGCTATTTGGCAACAAGGGATATTGGCTTATGTGAGCCTCGCCTAAAAAGGCAACACAACCACTATATTGACCCACGCCATGCTGAGGGCCAATATAAATGGCGGCAGATCCTAACATACACAGTGAATTTCACCAGTAAGCAGGTCAAGTTTTTTTCATTAAGCTGAAACCCATTTCGATGCTTGCTCAGTGACTAGCTTAGCTAATAATTCGATATGAGGCTCATTGTCGTTAAGACAGGGAATAAAACGGTAGCTTTCACCGCCTGATTCAATAAAGCTCTCTTTACCACCGATAGAGATCTCTTCGAGGGTTTCTAAGCAGTCGGCGGCGAATGCCGGACACATAATATCGACAGATTTAACGCCTTTCTCGGGGAGTGATTCCAATAACTTGTCCGTATACGGCGTTAACCACTCCTCCTTTCCAAACTGAGACTGGAAACAGAGCTTCCACTGTTCATCCTTCAAGCCTAAAGCTTGCGCAAGCAAGAGAGCTGTTGCCTGACACTGCGCTTGATAAGGGTCCCCTTCATTAACGTATCTTACCGGCACACCATGAAAGGACATAAGCAGAACATCGGCCTGACCATGTTCATTCCAGTGGGCTCTGACAGAAGAGGCTAACGCCTCAATATAAGCCGGGTCTTGATAGTACTCTTTATTAAACCTGGTCTCTGGAATATCCCGCCAATCTTTGAACTCGGCAGCGATGGCGTCAAAAACAGGCGCGACGGTCGAACATGAGTATTGAGGATAAAGCGGCAGTACGACGACCCGCTCGACACCTTGTTGTTTCAGTTTATCTAAACCGGAGGCCAAAGAGGGGTTGCCATAACTCATCCCCAGCTCCACAGGGATCGCTTGCCCAAGCTGCTCTTGCAGTAAGCTGGCAACCTTCTCCCGTTGACGCTGACTTATAACCATTAACGGAGAGCCTTCATCAGACCAGATAGATTGATATAACTTTGCGACTTTAGCGGGTCGAGTATTTAAGATGATGCCATTTAAAATCGGCTTCCAAATCAAGGGATTCAGATCAACAACGCGAGGATCACTTAAAAACTGCTTAAGAAAACGTTTCACGTCACTCGCACTTGGAGAATCGGGGGTCCCCAAATTCACAAGGAGTACACCAAATGCCGGGGTTGTCTCGCTCATCATTGTATTCATTAAAATACCAATTGTACTAAATAGTTAATTGTTCTACCGGCTGGAACAACCAATAGCAGCGAAAATAATCTTCAGAATTGTGTCTGCGGAAGCGCAGAAGAGAGGCATAACTGAAACCAATGCCGATAACAGTTAATAAACACAATTTAAGTCATTGTTAGTAATGATTGACTCTTACATATCTGGCCCGTGCGAAGGGCAATCACACATGTAAACTCATCTAGGCTAGCATCCAAAATCCCATAAAAAAAGCCCACTTAAGTGAGCTTTTTAAAATATGAGAACTAGCTCATTTAGTAATGGCTTTGACTCAAGCGATTAGATTCTAATTAGCTTAACGCTGTAACAATCTGCTCACTCACAGCTGCAACACTCTGAGTGCCGTCAAACTTGCTGTATTTAGAATGTCCCGCCGCCGCAACCTTACCGTAATATTCGACAAGTGGCTTAGTCTGCTCGTGGTAAATACCCAGACGCTTACGTACTGTGCTCTCTTCGTCATCTGGACGAATAGCAAGATCTTCGCCTGTCACATCATCCTTTCCTTCAATTTTTGGTTGATTGAAAACGATATGATAAACACGACCGGAACCCGGATGAACACGGCGGCCACCCATACGTTTAACGATCTCTTCATCGGGTACATCAATCTCAACGACATGGTCGATACTGATCCCACTTGCAGCCATCGCATCGGCTTGCGGAATCGTACGCGGGAAACCGTCAAGCAGGAAACCTTTTGCACAATCATCTTGAGCTACACGCTCTTTAACTAAACCAATGATTAGCTCATCTGAGACCAACTGGCCTGCATCCATCACTTTCTTAGCTTCTAAACCAAGAGGTGTGCCAGCTTTAACCGCTGCACGTAACATATCACCTGTTGAAATTTGCGGGATACCGTACTTTTCCATGATGAACTGGGCCTGGGTACCTTTACCGGCACCTGGGGCACCTAATAACATGATGCGCATCTCGAGAGTCCTCTTATTTCACATAGTTTTTATCATTGGGCGGCGATCTTCGCACAATTGGCCGCCCTTTTGAAGGGTTTTGCATGAGTTTTAGGCTGGATTTAGTTAGACTTTAGCCTGATAGACAAGAATTTTTTGCCGATAAAATGTCTAATCGGTAATTATGTCGATCTTTTGTACTAAAACGCCAATCATGACCTAATAAAGTAAGCTGTACAATTTACGTCTATATTGATTAGCCAGCGCATTACTCTGCCCTAACGCAGTCAATATCTCCAAAAACAGTTTTTTGGCATCGCCATTTTCAACAGTAATATCTTTCGATAATGGGGCAAACAACAGCTCCAGCGCTTCTTCATTTCGTTTGGCCTGATGCAATGCTTTTACCAGCTCCATCAAGACTGCGATATTGGAAGGCTCACTTTCGACAGCTTGCTGTAACTGTCTTATCTCTGGTGTATCGGCCGCGTCCAAAGCAAGCGCAAGCTTAGCTTTTAAACTTTGATAATAACTGTCCTGATCGGCAAGTCCGACACTATCCAATAGCTGGGTTGCTGAGGCGAACTCTCCGGCCATCAGTTGCGCATCGGCATAAACCAGAGTCACTTCGGCATTGGGCGACTCGGCAAACGCCTGTTTTAACAATACCAGGGCTGGTTCAAACTCATGTAATGCAAGATGGTTCTTCGCCTGATTAAGTTGCAACTCCCACTGTGCAGGCAGATGCTTGTCGAGCATAGCCGATATTTGCCCTTCATCCTGACTCCCGGCAAAGCCATCGATAGGCTTTCCTTCACTCAGGACAAGCGTGGTTGGTACATTTTGAATTTGAAAATAGTTGGCGATCTCCATCTCTCTATCGCAATCTACTTTCGCTAAAACAAAACGCCCGGATTGCTTCTGTGCCATCGATGTCAGTGTCTGACACAGACCAACACTTTCAGGGCTCTGTTGAGACCAAAAGGATAAGACAACAATCTGCTTCATTGAAACATCAACTATCTGTTGAATATTCTCTTTAGTCAGTTCCAAAACGGTTTCCATAACGATCCTTGAGATAAGCCTTAATAAACCACGATGTTAGTACAACAAACATCATATATACCCAAACTACTTCAAAATGCTCGTTTCAGAGCTCCCGTAGGATAGCTGAACAAGGCTGTGATTGAAGAGAATGGTTAGTCCCTTTTCAATATCACTAACGCAGTGCAGGAATTCTACGGGAACTCCCGAAGGGCAAGGCGAGAAGCAACATATTTCAGCGTTATGAAATATTGAATTAGAATAACTAGTACTACTATTTCATGCCTTAAACTCTGTCACTTCTCGACATGCTGAATCCTGCATTTCGAGGTTGTTTGGGTATTAGATATAAAAAAGAGGCAGAACCTTGTCCATATACACTCATGTATCAGACGTCCTGCCTCATATTACTGCTAAATATACCTAATCTACTTCAAAATGCTCATTGGGGCAGATTACTTAAGTTTAGCTAACAGCATCTCATTCATCAGCTTAATGAAGGCCGATGGGTCAGCTAAGCTGCCTTTTTCGGATAGCTGTGCTTGTTGAAGTAACAGATCACTCCACTGAGTAAACAACGCCTCATCTTGCTCATCGTTAAGACGAGCGACAAGTGGATGTTCCGGGTTGATCTCAAATGTTGGTTTGCTTTCAGGAACAGCTTGACCCGCAGCCTCCATCAACTTAATCATCTGAGTAGACATCTCACCTTCACCGGCAACGACACAGGCTGGCGTATCGGTCAGACGAGTCGTCACTTTAACCGCAGACACTTTCTCACCCAGAGAATCTTTAATACGCTTAACTAAACCTTCAGACTCAGTTTCAAGCTTCTCTTGCGCTTCTTTCTCACCGGCATCTTCCAAATCGCCAAGCTCAAGATCGCCACGAGTCACAGAGTGAAGCTGTTTACCGTCAAACTCTGTCAGGTGATTGATCAACCACTCATCGATGCGCTCTGACATCAATACAACTTCGATGCCTTTCTTACGAAGAAGCTCTAAGTGCGGGCTGTTTGCGGCAGCTTCATGGCTGTCGGCAACGATATAGTAGATCTTGCTCTGACCTTCCTGCATGCGACTCACGTAATCGGCAAGTGATACCGTAGGAGCAGCATCCTCAGTATGGGTTGATGCGAAGCGTAACAAGCCAGCAATACGCTCCTTGTTTACCATATCTTCGGCAGGTCCCTCTTTTAGTACCTGACCAAACTCAGCCCAGAACGTCTGATATTTCTCAGCATCATTCTTAGCCAGTTTCTCTAACATACCAAGTACACGCTTAGTCACTGCCGTGCGAAGCGCCGTAGTGACCTTGTTGTCCTGTAAGATTTCACGGGATACGTTTAGCGGCAGATCGTTAGAGTCGATAAGACCCTGAACGAAGCGAAGATAGCTAGGCATAAACTGCTCGGCATCATCCATGACAAACACACGTTGAACAAATAACTTCAGGCCATGCTTACGGTCACGGTTCCACATATCCCACGGTGCCTTCGAAGGAATATAAAGCAAGCTGGTGTACTCCTGCTTACCTTCTACCCGGTTGTGGCTCCACAGAAGCGGATCGGTGAAGTCATGAGAGATATGTTTGTAGAACTCTTCATACTCCTCTTTAGACACATCACTCTTGTTTCGTGTCCAAAGTGCAGTCGCCTTGTTCATCGACTGCCATTGGCCTTCTGTCGCTGCAACCGCTTCTTGCTCTTCAGTCGCTTCGATGGCTGGCGTGCCCTCTTCCCACATTTCAACGGGAACAGAGATATGATCTGAATACTTAGTAATGATTGAACGCAGACGGTAATCGTCGGCAAACTCTTTCTCTTCTTCACGAAGGTGCAGTACGATCTGTGTACCGCGAGTTTCTTTAACTATGGTGTCGACGGTAAAATCGCCTTCACCGGCAGACTCCCACTGTACCCCTTCATCCTTGGCATGACCTGCGGCGCGGGTACGAACCGTCACCTTGTCGGCAACAATAAATGAAGAGTAGAAACCAACACCAAACTGACCGATTAGCTGTGAATCTTTTGACTCATCGCCCGATAAGTTTTTAAAGAAATCTGCTGTGCCTGACTTTGCAATGGTACCCAAGTGCTCAATAACACCATCGCGGGTCATACCGATACCATTATCTTCAATCGTTACCGTGCCTTTCTCTTTATCGGTACTGATGCGAACACGCAGCTCGCCGTCACCTTCATAAAGGGCATCGTTAGTCAGTGCCTCATAACGCAGCTTGTCTGCCGCATCGGCTGCGTTAGATACCAATTCACGCAAGAAAATCTCTTTATTTGAGTATAAAGAGTGGATCATCAAGTTCAGGAGTTGCTTGACTTCAGTTTGAAAGCCGTGAGTTTCTTGTTGTGACATGGATTATTCCTTCTGTATTTCACAAAGCGTATTTCTTTATGCAAATAGAGATGGGGCTGGAATTTTGCTTTTCAAGGGAAATGTGTCGGGAAATTCAATAATCTCCATCGACAAAACAAAAAAACCAGCGTCTGCATAACAAACACTGGCATTCGATTCGGTTTCAGCGCCATCAGGCACAGGTTCTCATTGAACGTTAAATCGGCAAACGTCCATTAAAAGAGAGTGCCAGAGTCGTACTATCCACGTACTCTAGCTCGCCTCCTACGGGTACACCATGCGCGATTCGGCTCACAGAGACATTATGAACTTTCGCCATATCCGCGATAAAGTGAGCCGTCGCGTCTCCCTCTACCGTTGGGTTAGTCGCTAAGATAAGCTCAGAAACGCCACCGGAACAAAGATGCTCTTCGAGCAGGGATAAACCTAACTCATCAGGCCCGACTCCATCGAGTGGCGACAGATGGCCTAACAGGACAAAATATCGACCACTGAAATGACCACCCGCTTCGATTGCTAACACGTCTGCTGGCGTCTCCACGACACAGATCTGCTCTGACTGTCCCCGTTTATTACTGGCACAAATCGGGCAATGACTCTCTTCGGTAAAGGTACGACAAGAGCGGCAATGCCCTACATCGCTCATCGCTGAAGCTAAAGCCTGTGCGAGAGTCTGTCCGGCCTTACGATCGCGTTCCAATAATTGAAACGCCATACGCTGTGCTGACTTGGGACCCACTCCGGGAAGACATTTCAATGACTGGATCAGTTCATCGACAAGGGGGCTAAATTTCATTTTTTATCCGGATTAAAACGACATCTTCATGTCTGATACTTTTGGAGTTATGAGCAGTGCTGATAAGTGGTAGATACAACGTCTTACAGCCCTCATAGTATATTCAGAACAGAAGAATACCATACAGAGCTAAAAATTTGCTCCCTATATAACCCCAAAGGTTCTTTTGCTACTCATTTTCTCAAAAGCGTCACAGACATTTGCGAACAGATAGTCACACCTCATAACGGCACAACTCCCCTCGACGAACGTTTATCTCACATTTCTCAGGAAGACTGAAACATCATCAAAATTTAAGTGAATACACCGAGAGTTGATTGGTCGGGCTTCCCTGCTATGATTATTCACATAGCTTGTTAACCGTTTTCGGTCTGTTTCAGTTTAAATAGACCTGTTAAATTGGGAACTTCAACAAGAGGTATCGCAGTGACGCGGGGATCAGATGAACAGCGTTGGTCTAGATTAATGGTGAGTGCACAAGCGGGTAACGAATCCGACTACCGTTTGCTGCTCACTGAATTAACCGCTGTTATTTACAACTTCCTGCGCAGTCGATTCGGTGACCAACACTTTATTGAAGATTGTGTACAAGAATCCCTGATTGCGATACATCAAGCTCGCCATACCTATGATCCACAGCGTAATTTCCGTCCCTGGCTGTTTGCCATTGTGCGTCACAAGGCAATAGATACCTTGAGTAATCAAAATAGGCGAAAAAAGGTGGTCGATAACTATCATGATGAACTGCATGTTTTGTCTCAGGCGGGCCGGCAGAGTGAAGCTGAGAGTGAGCTCTCACAGGGCGACATACTGGTGTCACTGTCACCACAGCACCGAGAGGCGCTAATTCTTACCAAATTCATCGGTTACAGTATTGCTGAAGCATCAGAAAAACTCTGTATATCAGAAAGTGCGGTCAAAGTGCGGATCCACCGTGCCATCCATAAATTACAGCTGTTATTGGAGGCAGACGAGCAATGAATAACCACGACTCGCTGATCGCAAATCTCAGTCGCAACTTAGCGCCTGTGCCACCTCCACCGAATATCAATAGACTGGCCATGGTCTGGTTTTGCTTGAGTGCGTTTTTTGTGGTCGTACTTATCCACCTGATGGGGCCAGTTCGACCGGGCGCATTTTTACAGCTGGTCGAAAAACCCCGCTTTTTGCTTGAGTCCTTACTGGGACTCGCCGCGATACTCTGGGTTTGCCAATCGGCTTTTCGCGGCGCTATACCCGGCGCCTTAACCAGTAGATTTTATGCCTTTGGTATCATGCTGATGATACTTTGGCTAGCCCAATACCTGACTGGATTGGTCAGCCCGGCGCTGGAGCCCTCTATGCTGGGTGAGCGCGATCACTGTTTCCTTGAAACGCTGATCTATTCACTGCCGCTGATCTTGTCAGGTCTGTTGCTCGTTCGTCGGCTCTACCCCCTACGTCCCATACGCACGGCCATGTCGCTAAGCTTAGCAGCGGGCATGTTGCCAGCCCTTTATATGCAACTCGCCTGTATGTACGAGCCTTCACATATCCTCACCCATCATATTCTGCCGGGCTTACTGATGGTACCGGTTGGCGCAACCATCGCCATGTTCTGGCGACCCCATCGCGATATGCCCAACGAACACTAAATTAAAAAGTCTCAAAATATTTACAGAAATAATTATGTTCAGCCGCCTGTAACTATTTTGGCTTGACTGGCGTATCCGTAATTAAGCCCTGCTAATTGTGAGTCGCTTTGGATGACTCGGGGGCTTTTCAGAAACAGTTAAATTGCTTTTGTTGATGGAGGCGCGTGATTGATGAATAAGCACGACTTGCTAATCACAAACCTCTGTCGCAACTTGGCACCAGTGCCACCTGCACCGAATATCAACAGGCTGGCCATGTTCTGGTTTTGTTTGAGTGCGATTTTTGTGGTTGTAATTATCCACCTGATGGGGCCAATTCGACCTGGATCATTTTCACAACTGGTCGAAGAGCCCCGCTTTTTGTTTGAGTCCTTACTGGGACTCGCTGCGACTCTCTGGGTTTGCCAATCGGCTTTTCGCGGCGCTATACCCGGCGCCTTAACCAGTAGATTTTATGCCTTTGGTATCATGCTGATGATACTTTGGCTAGCCCAATACCTGACTGGCTTGGTTAGTCCGGCGCTGGAACCCTCTATGCTGGGTAAGCGCAGTCACTGTTTCTTTGAAACCATGATCTATTCACTACCACTGTTCTTGTCGGGTCTGTTGCTCATTCGTCGGCTCTACCCCCTGCGCCCCATGCGCACGGCCATATTGCTAAGCCTGGCAGCGGGCATGTTGCCAGCCCTTTATATGCAACTCGCCTGTATGTATGAAACTTCACATACCCTTGTCTTTCATATCCTGCCGGGATTACTGATGCTACCGACAGGCGCTGCCATCGCTATGTTTTGGCAAACCCATCGAAATATGCACAACGCAGATCAGGTTTGACCCGCCTCGGAAATGATAAGAATAATTATTTTTATTCAACTGTAACTATTTTGGCTTGACTGACGTATCTGTTTCAAACCCATAAAGGGTTAGTGAACCTGCTTAATGAAAAGCACATTAATGAGTCAAGAGGAAGGCACTATTATGAAAAAATTCATTATGAACACATCTAAACTAGTAACCACAATTGCCCTTGCAGTGTTAATTTGCAGGTAAAACTGATCCACGATTTGCATCTAAAAGTGATCCACCCAATTGGTGTTATATGACCATAATCATGGTCTATTTTCTAGCCTTTTTCTCCTTTGATTTTTTAGTTG
>NZ_RXNV01000005.1:0-209168 GCF_003966265.1 Shewanella atlantica
TAGCCTCCATTTGCAATATTGTATGGTCACAAATACAGTATGGCTCTGGTGCACAATTTAATTATTTTGGACTAACCCACGAACTTGGAGGCTAGCACCTCGTGGGGAGTCATTATGTCTATCACATACCAAATTACCATACTTTTTCTAATCAAAACCTTATGAGCTAGAGGCAAATCTCTAGCTCGTTTATGTCCAAAATCGTATTACAGCCAGAAGATCCTAAATCGAAGAAATAAATAATAAGGTGTAAACGCGGCAGTGACCTTCGACAGCAGGGAAGCTGTCGCAGAGCCCACAGGGACAGTGCTTGCGGCGTGTCACAGAAGTGTTTACACATCCCTCGCCGGGCAAGCGTTAGATAACAATGCTGCTATGGTACTTAGCAAATTACCCCAATTCGCATTCAGCCCAATGAAACCAAATAGAAATACTTAAAGGGCTTGTTATTCGACAAGCCCTCCCCACTTCTATTCACCAGGGAACTTCTAGCCACCAGTCAGCTTCTGCCACCAGGAGAGCGGGTCACCGCAGTTCTTTGCCGGGTGGTAACTGGACTCCAGCGCCGGCAGTGCTATCGAGTTCTCGCAGCCTGCCTGCTTGGCAACCCCGGTGGTGCGCTCGAAATGACCGTTAACGACGCCATTAATCGGCGTCCTTCTCAGACTGATAGGCGGCCTGTCACCGAGGAAGTCCTGATACACGGCCATGGCGCCGCTGCTGCCATAGAGTTTCGTCTTACCGTTGTCATCACGGCCAACCCAGATGGCAGCGACATTACGCTCATCGAAACCGGCAAACCAGGAGTCGCGGGAGTCATTACTGGTTCCGGTTTTACCAGCAAGCGTGGCTCTCGGAAAGGCTTTGCCGAGTCTTGAGGCTGTGCCTGAATCCACCACTTGCGTCATCGCATACTGCACCAGATAGTTAGTCGCAGGATCCAGTGCCTGAACCGGTGTTATGGGCGATGCCGGCAATGGGTTATTATCCATATCCAGTACCGAGGTAATTGAGCTTAGCTTGCGGTAACGACCGTTGTCCGCAATCGTCTGAAATACCTGAGCTACCATCAAGGGAGAACCATTGACCGCACCAAGTAACATAGAGGGGTACTCTGGGATCTTATCCCGCCAACCCGCCTTATCTAATGTGGTGGCCACACTGCCAACGCCGATAGTCATGCCTAAATTGACCGTAGGCACATTGATCGATTTCTTAAAAGCGGTTAACAGAGGAACCTCTCCCCTGAACTGCTTATCCACATTCTTAGGCGACCAACTTTTTCCCTGACCATTTTTCAGCGTGATAGGCTGATCTTTTATCGGCGTCGCCAGATTATACTTGTCGCCATGACTCAACGCCGTGGCATAGACGAAAGGCTTTATCAGAGAGCCAATTGGACGACGAATTTCAACCGCGCGATTAAAGCCTTTATAACCAGGCACTTTATCACCCACCATAGCGGCGATACCGGCAGAGTATTTGTCGGTAACAACCATACCTACCTGCAGAGATTTATCATTCTTGCTTAGGCGTCCCATGGTCTTCTTAACCGCTTTCTCCGCGGCCTCCTGAGCCATTGGATCGAGGGTGGTATAGACCTTTATTCCGGACTGTTTAAGCAGGGAGTCACCGAAGCGCCTGGCCAGCTCATGTTGCACCACGGCAAAAAATGCCGGCAATTTCTGGTGTACCGGCTTATCCGCCCTGCGCAGCCCCAGCGGAGATTCAACCGCCGCGGTATACTGAGCCACATTGAGTTGATCTGCTTCCATCAAGAGCCTTAAGACCAGATCTCTTCGCTGCTGTGCTCTTTCCGGGTAGCGCCATGGATTGTAATAGGAGGGGCCCTTAATCACCGCCACCAGAAAAGCCTGCTGCGGCAGGGTCAGCTCGGCAATGGGGCGACCGAAATAGAACTGAGAAGCCAGCCCCATACCATGTACACCACGAGCCTTATCCTGGCCCATATACACTTCATTAAGATAGGCCTCTAAGATCTCATTTTTGTCATAACGAAAATCGATGATCAACGCCATCAGGGCTTCACGAATTTTTCGGACCAGTGAGCGCTGACTGGAGAGGAAGAAGTTTTTAGCCAGCTGCTGGGTCAGGGTCGAGCCCCCCTGTACAGTTCTTCCGGCGCTGATGTTCACCATCAAGGCTCTGGCTATGGCAAACGGGTTGACACCATGATGTTCATAGAAGCTACGATCTTCCACCAAGATAAGGGCATCGATAATGGGCTTAGGGATCTTTTGCGCCGGCACAAATAATCTGTCTTCGCCGTCACCGGTAATAATACGGTCGAGCAGCACAGGTTCGAGATGAAATACGGCTAACTGACGCCCATCTTGATTTCTGGCTACCGAACTGACGCCCTGAGAATCGAAGGTGATCATCACCCTCTGCTCAATCTGAGAACCTTGTGGATGAAGGAAGGGTCTACGCCACAGATCAACCTTAGTTTTCGAGGCTGAAAACTCACCGACCTGTCTGGGATTAGCGACCTTGCGGTAACCGAGTAATTTAAGTTCGGCGATAAGCTGGTTATGACTCACAGCAGCACCCGGATAGAGTGCCATGGAGCGGCTGAATACCTGTGCAGGCAGATGCCACTTCTGCCCCTCAAATTTACGGGCGATGATCTGATCCAGATAGATACCATAGATAAAAACAGCCGCTATGACGATAAGCGCACATTTCCAGCTTATCGACCAGATGCGACGTCCCCAGCCCGAAGAGGATGGTTTCTTCGATGCCCTTTTTCTTTTAGGCTTAGCTTTAGCCGCACTTTTTTTAGGGGCTGGCTTCTTAGCCGCTCTCTTTGTTGTCTCTTTCTGTGTCATCTTTCTTCCGGTAAAACAATTTCAACGGCCAGATCCCAACCGCTAAGTAATTTGTAATGAGTAATGAGTAATGAGTAATGGGCATGCCAACCCTTTTTAGCTCTTTGTGCTTAATGTCTTTTTCTTGGTAAAACGAGTCGGTAAGGTATTGGCCGGGTCATCGGGCCAAAGGTGTTTGGGATACCTTCCCTTCATCTCTTTTTTTACCTCGACATAGGGCCCCTGCCAAAAGCTGGCAAGATCGGCCGTTAACGCCAAGGGTCTTCTGGCCGGAGATAGCAGTTCCATCGTCACTATGAGTCTGCCATTGGCCAGAACCGGGCTCTGCGCCATTCCCAACGCCTCTTGCAGTCTGACACTGAGCAGGGCTCTGCCGTCATCGTCATAGGTTATTTTTGCCTTAGTGCCTGTCGCCATCGGCCATTGGCAAGGAAACAGCGAGTCCAGCCTGCGCTGTTTATCCCACCCGAGGCGATTGAGCAGCAGAGTATAACAGTCGAGAGCCTTCAATTGTGACAAGCTTCTGACATCACTTAGATAGGGAGCGAGCCAATCATCCAGACTGGCCAGCAGGCTGACATCAGTAAATTCCGGCCAGCCATGTTCGCCGTCGAGTTTGGCAGCTAACTTCACCCTGTTTTGTAGCTGCACCAGCTTATCGTCCATATTGAGCAGACCCAGCCCTTTGCTGAGAAGCTGCTCGATAATGGCGGCTTTTATCTGCTCAGGCTCAGGTTTCTTCACTGCCGCCTTGCTTAGTACGATTTGACCGATACGCTTCTGAGTCTCGGCAAAGAAGCGTCCTTTAGACTCATCCCAACCACAGTAATCTTCTGTCGACACCAAGAATGAGAGCCGCTCTTTAAATGCCGCCTCATCAATCTCGGCAGCAAGGTAGACCCGACCAGCCGTTCTGCCTTCGCTCTCCTGAAAATCTGCAACCACCAGCCAATCTACATGAGAGAGAGGGTCGTTATCGGGTAAGATAACCCCGGTACCATTGGCCAGCTGATAACCTGATACCCCCCGACTTTTCGCGATACGATCGGGAAACGCTAATGCGAGTAGGAAAGCAATATCAGCACTACTGGCACAGGTATAGATCTCAGACAGAGGCATATTAACCTTAAGCTTCTTCATCCATGTACGTACCTGCTGACCAGACTCTCCCTGACCGGCTTCTCTTAAGTAATTACCAATATCTGTACCATGACGGGAGCGGGAGCGAGACTCTAACACACCAGCCAACAAGCAGGCTAAGCCCGCAAGCTCATTTGATCCGGTCTCAACCGATAGAGACTTGGCCCTGAGTAACATATGCGCCAACCTGGGGTGACAGCCCAACTCATAGGCTTGCTGCCCGTGAGACGTAATTTTTCTCTGCTCATCGACCACTTCCAGCATCTGTAATAGTTGCCAGGCTACCGACTCATTCGCCTGTGATGGCTGAGTTAACAGGGGAAGTTCACTGAGTGATTTTACTCCCCAGCAGGCTCCATCGTGCACCATAGAAATAAGGTCTGTATGTAAGATTTCGGGCTCGTCGGCCTTTAATAGCCTGCCCTGCTCCTCCTGACTCCACAGACGCAGACAATGCCCCGGAGCCAAACGCCCCGCACGACCGCTACGTTGGGCAGCAGAGGCTTGACTGATACGTTTGAGTGACAACTTGGTCACACCCGTTCTGGGGTTAAAGCTGGCCTGTCGCTTATACCCGGAGTCGACCACCATAGTGATCCCTTCGATGGTCAGACTCGATTCGGCCACATTGGTTGAGAGCACGACTTTACGTTTACCATCGTCTGCAGCGGCGATCGCTCTGTCCTGTACCTTAGCTGGCAGGCTGCCATAGAGTGGGCATAGGGAAAATTGATTCAGATCCAGTCGGCTAGCTAAGAAGTCATGCAGGCGCATGATCTCACCCTGACCGGGCAGAAATGCCAGCAGTGAGCCTTTAGATGTGTCATCACTCAAGGCATTATCGTCCTTAAGTAGATCCACGATGCTTCGTCCCATATGTTCTATCCACTGTGAGTGGGACTGATGTTGGGATCTGTTTTTCGAAGCTGAAACGGCGTTATAGGCGATGTCGACAGGAAAGCTGCGCCCCTCGCTCTTCAGGGAGATGGCCTCGGGCATGACTCTGTGTAGTGGCAGACCCGAAAGCGTCGCCGACATGGCTAAGATCTTAAGATCTTCCCGAAACGATCCCTGGATCTCAAGGGCTAAAGCCAGCCCGAGATCTGTAGTCAGATGGCGTTCATGGATCTCATCGAAGATGATCAGCCCAATCCCCTCTAACTCGGGATCTTGCTGGATCATTCGGGTCAAAATCCCCTCGGTGACGATCTCAAGCTTAGTTGTCGCCCTGCTGCGAGACTCGCCTCTGACCCTGAAACCTATCTCTTCACCGATAGCACAGCCTCGCTGGCTCGCGATATAGTGAGCCACACTCCGCGCCGCCACCCGTCTGGGCTCCAGCATCAATATCTTACCGTTTATCTCCGCCCAATCTAGCATAGCCAAAGGCAGTGCAGTCGATTTACCTGCACCGGTAGGAGCTTCGAGAATAACTTGATTATGCTGGCTGAAGGCCCTTCGCAGAGGGGAGAGCAGACTATGTACGGGTAACTGTTCCAAGGAGATGACATCTGAATTACACACTGCGAACAGTGTACTAGGATTGGGGCTTATACCCAAGTGTCTGAACGCTTCAATGCCTTACTAAGTGGTTTTCTGGGTCAAGGTATCGGTTAACCAATGTAACCCCTTTCCAGAAACCAGAGTATTGAGCTTTTTAGGTTTAGCAATGGCGTAGCCTTGGGCAAAGTCGACACCTAACCTCTTCAGACGGCGGCCGATTTCGATAGATTCAACAAATTCGGCGATGATCTCAAACTCCATATCACGGCCAAGCTGACAGATGGCGGTCACAATCGCCTGATCCGAGCGGTTTTCACATAAATGCCTGACAAATTGTCCATCAATCTTCACGAAATCAACATCGAGTAACTTAAGGTAGGCGAAACTCGAAAATCCCGAACCAAAGTCATCCAGAGCCAGCTTACAACCTAAAGGCTTAATCACATCTATCAAGGCCGTAGCGAGATCCAGTTGACTCACGGCTGCGGTTTCGGTGATCTCAAAGCATAGTTTCGACACTAGCTCAGGCTCTCCCATCAACCGCATCTCAAGCCAATTCATAAACTCAACGTCGCCTAAGGAGGTGGCCGAAAGGTTCACCGACACCATAGATAACTCATTCCATACTTTCAGATGAGTGCCTCCCCAATAAAGCAGATGATCCACCACCCACCTATCGACTCTGGATGCTAAGCTGTATCGTTCGGCTGCGGGCAGAAATACAGCCGGAGAGACGATCTCCCCCTGTTCGGTCAACATGCGAAGTAAAATCTCCATATGCAAACCATTGTCATCTTCGAGAAGCGGTTCTATAGGTTGAAAATAGAGCTCAAACCTGTCCAGTGCTAATGCCCCCACGACATCGACAGATGCATTCATATCGCTATAGAGTCGATCCATATGTGGATCTGTAGGTGAGTACATATGCCAACTGTTCCGTCCCTTCTCCTTTACCACACGACAAGCCGCATCGGCTCTGCTGAGTACCGCGGAGATCTCCTCATCTTCGCCGTTAAACGCCGCGAGCCCCATACTGACACTCACACTGTGTTTACGATTATCCCAAACGAATTCATGGTGACTGAGTTGTTCGCATATACGCTCTGCAATTCTGGACGCAACGTCAGAATCAATAGCATGCATTAATATGCCGAACTCATCTCCTCCCAGGCGAGCTACGATATCCCCTTTACGAACCAATTGTTTCAACCTTAATGCAATCTGACAGAGCAAACGATCGCCGGCTTTATGGCCACTGATATTGTTGATCACCTGAAATTGATCCAGATTGAGAAATGCCACAAATGCCGGTGCACGCTCGTCAGAGTTTCTTCCACAAGAGTAATATGACTCGAAATAGGCGCGATTCGGTAACCCGGTTAAGTTATCGAAGTTAGTTTGAAAACTCAGTTCATCCGCCAATTTATGACGGTCAGAGACATCTTCGGCAACCAATAAAAGGGTATCGGCTCCATTGGGCACCAAACTAAAGCTCAACTTTAACCAATTAAAGCTATTATCGACGCACATCACAGGTAACTCACACCAGGCCTGTTCTAATAACCCATCACGCACCAACTGTATAGTATCGAGAAGGATAAACTTCTCATCATCATGAACCAGAGAGGTCAATGACAGCCATTCTCTGTTACCCAATAGCTTCTGCGCGGCATGATTGTACTGGTTCAGCTTATTGTTCCCATTCACCTGAACACAAGCCAAAGGTAGGCGATCCAAGAGCTCATGATTACAGCACTCGGCCCCCCTTGACTTAGCTATCATATAATCACGGCTCTTTCTCATCACGATAAACGAGCAGGCCATCGAAAGTAGCTCAGAAGCATCGGCGGCCCAATGGCCGTCGACTAAGCTATTAATCGCACCAAATATATAGCGATGACCAAGATAATTGATGGAAGGTAACAGGATTAAATTTCTAATGTAAAGCGAACTCATCATCGCTTTTTCAACATCGAAAGAGCCGGGCATCTGTTCGATATCCGACATGATGAATTTGATATTTTTACGAATGAAATAATTAAAATAACGTGAGTAGTTAAGCGTGGTTTCAATCTTAGTGGTGTCGAGTTCAGCCATACTAAAACATGCCCCGGAACCGGGACCTGAACTTAGAATTTCATCGTTTGTACAACCAACTCTCTCTTGCTTGTCTCTTTTTCCCTCAGGCTTACGCCCATCACAACGTCGCTCATCTAAGTTTGTGGTAAAGGCTCTCGAGGTGAAGGAGGAAGGAGTATCTATGTGGGAGACATGAGATAACCTGACTTGTTCGGCTCCCATAGGAATACAGAGAATAAAGATACTCTCACATTGTATAATTTGCGCCAATGGTTTTAGAACATCATCAAGTTCGCACTCCGCCTCAGAGAGCGATAGCTCATTAAACAGGGCCTCTAACCTACTGAGTGCTTGGTTCAATGGAATAGCTGACATTAAGGTCCCACTTCCTTAAGGCATTGAGCGAATGAGATTTATTATAGGAGTAATTATGGCATTCACCCGAAAAGCCATATTATTTTGCTAAAATTAACAACAAAATAGTAATTAAGTCTTATATAAACTGATTAAACTTACTATATCGAGTGCTTTCAAATGGAGCGGCCAATATGAAAAGATTATTTTTAGGCGTATCACCTAATAAGGTGCAGCTCGAACAACTGTTCAAGATCCAAGATGCACTTTTCAAAGCTGAAGATAGAGCGAGTTTTCTTGAGAATCAAAGCATCGATAAAAACTCTGATAGCCATAATTACACTAGTGTCGGACGCAGGGTCAACAAACAGAATTTTCATATGACGCTCGCCTTTTTGGGAGCCGTCAGCGATGAGGTGCGAGCCCAGCTGGAGTCGACACTTGACAGCTTCTACGCCATCAACGCCAGTCAATGGCCCTCCTTCGATGTGACATTAGATACACTGACGCTGTGGCGCAAACCTCAGGTGCTCTGCTTATCGGGTAAGCCCGATGACCCGAATCTGCAAATCGCAGTAGACAGATGCAGATATGCAGCAAGAGAGGCCGGACTATTCAGCGGCAAAGCAGATAAACCGAATAAAAGCAGTGAGCTCAGCTTTACCCCACATATCACCCTATTTAGAAAAGCAAAGAAGATACCTGAGAGTCATCTGCCACAAACCGGGTTATTACGGGCCCAGTTAATAGAACGCTCACTCATCCCGATGACACTCTCGCCTGAGCAGATGCACCTCTATGAATCGGTCAGCAGCGCCGAAGGCGTCGAATACCGTATCTTACGCTCCTGGACACTGAGCGAAACCTAATCCACTAAAAAACCAGATATCAATCAATTGACAATAAAAAAGCCGCTAGCTTTTCAGCTAACGGCTTTATGATGTCGTTAAAGATCACCGCTCACTCTAAAGCTTTAGTTAATCCTGCAGTAAAGCAGCAATCGTCAACACGCCGTGTGTCGTTCCACCGGCAGCCCATAGTGAATTGGAGGTATCGGCGAAAGCCGAAGCCAGATCCATATGCAGCCAGTTAGCCTCTGGTGTAACAAAATGCCAAAGGAAGCCCGCAGCATTAGAGGCACCACCGGCACCGCCCCCTTTCATAGGTCGGCTGTTAGCGGTATCGGCATATGCAGATGGACACATCTCACGGTGCCATGGGTCCAGTGGTAGCGGCCAAACTCGTTCACCCACTTCGGCTGCTTTGGCTTGAGCCATCGCCAACACCTCGCTCTTTGGTGAGAAGATAGCGTTATAGTTAGTTCCCACTGCCATCAAGGCCGCACCGGTTAAGGTGGCCGCATCGATAATTAAAGAGGCACCCGTTTCAGAAGCCGCTTGCAAGCCATCGGCTAATACCAGACGGCCTTCGGCGTCAGTATTGACCACTTCGACAGAGACGCCATTCTTGTAAGTTAAGATGTCACCCAACTTATAAGCATGACCACTAATCAGGTTTTCGGCACAACAAAGGAACAATTTAACCCGCTTGTTCAACCCTTGCTTCATCGCAAGACCCAATGCCGCTGTCACGGTAGACGCGCCACCCATGTCGCATTTCATGCCCAGCATACCTTCAGAGGCTTTGATGCTATAACCGCCGGAGTCAAAGGTGATCCCTTTACCTACCAAGGCGACAGATACCGGAGCATCATCTCCTAAAGGGTTATAATCAAGCTCTAGCATAGCCGGTGGTCGTTCACTTCCACGACCCACGGCATGGATCCCGACCCACTTTTCTTCGAGCAGTTCGGCACCTTCAATGATACGGTAAGTGACCTTCTCCCCGCCTATTTCAGATAACCAATGGGCAGCAAGTATGGCCAACTTCACAGGCGCAAGGTTTTCAGGCGTTTCATTGATCAATTGACGGGCAAAGCTGGCACTGTCGAGTCTGTTTTTAAGCTCGGCTTGCGTTGCTTCATCCCCGGTCCAACGGATATCAGAGTTAGACTTAGCCGTGGCAAATCCTTGTGCAAAAGCCCACTGAGAATGCAGATCCCACAACTCTCCCTCTAATGAAAGTGAAGTGATACCTTGGCTACGCAGTTTACGTGCTGCTTTCTGAATTTGTCTTAACTCATCTCCACCTTGCAGGTGAATAGCCGCCAGGTCATTTTGGAACGTCACATCGGCTTTACCCCAATGGGCAGCAGGAGCCTCTTTAGTAAGGCTCACTTTCATTAACTCTGTCATACCAAATCCTTCCTTTTATACATCTTTTATAATTAGATTTTTACCCGAGCGATCTAAACAATCTAAGCTAAAAAACCGGGAAAGTTAAATCGTCATAGATTTGCTTTGTCCGAAGTGTACTGCATAGAAGTAGATACCGAAAGCGGCCAAAATTGATTGTTAACGACTAAATTAGCTCAATGGATAGTGGCCCTGTCTGATGCAATTTTCTCCAGTTAGCTGCAAATAACTCATGTTCTCCCCGAGAAGCTGATAACCTAATCTCACCTGTTATTCTTAATAAGTCCGGAACCGGCTAATGCAGTTTACTCCCCCTTTCGAACAGGGCGTCTTACTGAGACGCTATAAGCGCTTCCTCACCGACATTCGACTTAACGATGGCAGTGAGGTCACCATACATTGCCCCAACACAGGTTCTATGAAAAATTGCCTCTTCCCGGGGGAAAAGGTGTGGTTCTCCACCTCCGATAACCCTAAACGTAAGTACTCGCGAACCTGGGAACAGGCAGAGTCTGATGCCGGACATATTATAGGTATCAATACCGGCAGAGCGAACCAACTGGCAGAGGATGCTATCAGAGCCGGCGTAATAACCGAACTGAGCGGTTATAGCTCTCTCAGACGTGAAGTAAAATACGGCAGCGAAAATAGCCGCATAGATATTCTTCTCAGCGACCCTGTATGCTCAACTGACACAGATTCCCCCGACTCACCTCCCGCCAATACAGAGTCAACCAACACAACAGCCAAGCCAAAATGCTATGTCGAAGTGAAGAGCTGTACTTTGCTCGAACAGGGCCAGGGTTATTTCCCCGATGCTGTCACCACCCGAGGTCAGAAACATCTGAGGGAGCTAATGGAGATGGTGGAATCTGGCCACCGAGGGGTACTGCTTTTTGTGGTGCAACACACAGGCATCGACTCCGTTCAGGCGGCGGCTCATATCGATCCGGAGTACGCTTCACTGCTGGCTAAAGCCCATAGTGCTGGGGTGGAAGTCATGGCATATAGCGCTGAAATGTCCCCAAATGGGGCCTCCTTGCTTAAATCCTGCCCTGTCAAACTCTAATTAGCAGCTAAAAGTTGAATTAATTAGGAATAGAGGACATAGTCAAGGAATAACGTCAAATGGACATAAAAAGTTTGCTTGGATTATCTGTTTCTGATATAGATATCGGCCTTAAATTATAAGCGCTCTACAAAGCAAACGATTAACAGGAGATGGGTTATGCCAGAAGGCACTAAAAAACTCGGCGTGCTCGCTATCGCAGGTGTAGAACCTTACCAGGAAAAGCCTGGTGAGGAGTATATGAACGCAGATCAGCTGGACCACTTCAGAACGATTCTGGACTCTTGGCGTAATCAATTGCGTGAAGAGGTCGACCGTACTCTTAACCATATGCAAGATGAAGCGGCTAACTTCCCGGATCCTGTAGATCGTGCAGCTCAGGAAGAGGAGTTCAGTCTTGAACTTCGTGCTCGTGACAGAGAGCGCAAACTGATTAAGAAGATCGAAAAGACACTTCAGAAGATTGAAGAAGATGATTTCGGATTCTGTGAATCTTGTGGCATCGAAATCGGTATCCGCCGCCTCGAAGCTCGCCCAACAGCCGATCAGTGTATCGACTGTAAGACACTTGCAGAGATCAAAGAAAAGCAGATGGCTGGCTAATCTGCCTCTTCACTGCATGAGTAAGCGGGGTTTTGGCCCCGCTTTACTGGTTTCCCTCAGCTGTTCACTTACCATCTTCCCTGACCTCTTTTATCCGGCTTACACCAAATAGACCAAGGGGCAAACATATTATGCTCGTCTCTCGCTCCCCTGACACACTGATCCAATCAGCCTATACCACTCGATAGCTCTGCCTGCACCTTGTTAAACCTAGCCTAAACGTATTATGATCGTTTCTCGTTCTATCCCATTAGTTACAGGTTTCGTCACTTTGAGTCATGCTCCTTACATCGGCCGCTTTGCCCCCTCTCCCTCGGGTCCGCTTCACTTCGGTTCTCTGGTCGCCGCAGTAGGCAGCTTTCTGCGCGCTCGAGCTATGGGTGGCCAATGGTTAGTGCGAATAGAAGATATCGATCCTCCTCGGGAGGTGCCGGGTAGCAGTGATGATATCTTACGCACTCTGGTCGCCTATGGTCTGGAGTGGGACGGCGAGGTCTTTTATCAAAGTCAGCGTCTCGATGCCTACCAAGCCAAGCTCGACAGCCTGATGGCCAACGACCTTGCTTACTACTGTCAATGTACGCGCAAACAGATCCACGCAATGGGCGGAACCTATGACGGTCGCTGCGGTGCACTGGAAACACCTCTGGAAAGTGGTGCGATCAGAGTACGTAATACGATCGGCATAGATAAATTTCAAGACACCCTGATGGGGGAGATACACTTAGATAAAGCCTTTGCCAATGAAGACTTTATCATTAAGCGTAGCGATGGCCTCTACGCCTATCAATTGGCCGTAGTGATGGATGATGCCTTTCAACAGATAACAGAAGTCGTTCGTGGCTGTGATCTGTTAGAGACCAGCTGCAGACAGGAGAGTCTGTTTAATCTGTTTGGTTTAACTCCGCCGACCTGGCTACATCTTCCCTTGGTCTGCACTACACCGGGGATGAAGCTTTCGAAACAGAACCATGCACCAGCTATCGACATCGCTCAGCCACAGGCAAGCCTGAATGCCGCACTTCAATTCTTAGGCCAGCCGCAGGTCGAGCCCAGACAGCAGATGCATCTGATGCTTGAGCAGGCTATTTCACAATTTGATATAGAGCTTATCCCCAGGCAGACTGAGATCATCCTCAGTTAAACACTAACTGTGACATTGGCGTCCATTTGAAACGCTTCCCTAATCCCATTAGATAGCTGAAGTCCCCTTCAAAAACCCTTATAACGAAACCAGATCCACGGTTCTTACTGTCGGTCATTGCTAGCGCTTCAGCGTTTTCAGTCGACTTTAGTGGAACGATTATTAAAGATCGCAAAACAAATTCAAAACGACATGAGTCAATGGTGATCAATCGTATACTCATTGAGCCATATTTGGGGTATCATAGCCGACTTATTTTAAATCGCAGTTCAGTTCCAAGTTCGAGGTGTCCCATTTTTCGCCGTATTAGCAAATTCTGTAAGCAGTTCTTTGATGACAATCAAACAGCTGAAGAAACCACACAAACAGGCCTAAGTTTGGAGGTTGTCCCGAGAAAAGATCACTCTATATCTCGCAGACAGATGAGCGAAAATGCCATTAAGGTACTTTATCGATTGCATAAGTCCGGATTTAAGGCTTATCTCGTCGGTGGAGGTGTGCGTGACATCTTGTTGGGCCTACAGCCTAAAGATTTCGATGTGGTGACCAATGCCACTCCGGAAGAGATCAAGAAACTGTTCCGTAACTGTCGACTCGTCGGTAGACGCTTCCGTTTGGCCCATATTGTATTTGGTCGGGATGTCATCGAGGTCGCGACTCTGCGTGGCCATCATGTTGAACATGTCGAACAGGTATCAAAAACCAATGCCGAAGGCCGACTGCTGCGCGATAACGTCTATGGCACCATAGATGAAGATGCCGAACGTCGTGACTTCACCGTCAATGCGCTCTATTACGATATCAGTGACTTCTCTATACATAGTTATGGCGGCGGCCTGGAAGATCTAAAGTCGAGAACCATTAGATTAATCGGCGATCCTAACACCCGCTACCGTGAAGACCCTGTACGTATGCTCAGAGCCGTTCGCTTTGCGACTAAGCTCGACATGACTATCGATAAAGGCGCGGCCGATCCTATCTATGAATTGGCCCCACTGCTGAAAGATATTCCTGCGGCGCGTATGTATGAAGAGATTCTCAAACTCTTCTTCAATGGCCAGGCAGCAAATAACTTTACCATGATGCGTGAATTTGGCCTGTTTGCACCACTGTTCCCTCTGGTCGATTCGCAACTTGTGGATGAACCAGACGGCTTTACGGCGAAAATGCTTCAGGCAGTAATGGAAAATACCGATATAAGAGTTCGTGCAGAGAAGACGGTGACGCCCGCATTCTTCTATGCCGCCATACTCTGGTATCCATTGAGTCAACGTGCCGATGATATCGCACTGGAAAGCGGACTAAGCCTCTATGATGCATATAATGCAGCCATGGGTGATGTCATGGAGCAGCAATGCCGTACAATCAGCATTCCGCGCCGTTTCAGTACTCCTGCAAAAGATATCTGGCAGTTGCAGCTAAGATTCGATCGTAACCAAGGTACACGCGCATTTAAATTTATCGAACATCCTAAATTCCGCGCGGCCTATGATCTACTCCTGTTGAGAGCGCTTGCCGAGGGTGGCTCAGTGGCAAAATCTGCCGCATGGTGGAAGAGCTTTGTCGAAGGTGGCGAAGAGCAGCGTAATGTCATCGCGCGCTCGGCAAACAAGGGTAGCCGTAACCGTAACTCGAACCAACGCAGACGTCGTAAACCTGCATCGAAAAAAACGACTAAGCCGGCAGAATAATGTCGTTAGTTTTTGTTGCACTAGGTGCAAACCTGACCGACCCGGTGACTCAGCTCGATAACGCCTGTAAAGCGATTAGCGAGCTGGCTTCATGCCCCTCAAATTCGACAAAAAACAGCTCACTCCAAGTATCCCCATACTACCGCTCCGCTCCTATGGGAGATGTGGTACAGCCCGATTATGTCAACGCAGTCGTTGGCTTTAATACGACACTCGAACCTATCGAGTTGTTAGATGCACTGCAGAAAATTGAAAATGAACAAGGCCGGGTGAGGCTCGAGCGCTGGGGTCCAAGAACCTTAGATCTCGATATTCTTCTGTATGATAATCAAACCATAGACTCTCCAAGACTCACGATTCCCCACTATGGAATGAAACAACGAAGCTTTGTATTAGTGCCATTAGCAGATATCGCTCCCCAGCTTTTGCTTCCTTGTGGCACGAAACTCGAACAACTTATAAATGCCGAATTGACCGCAGAATTAGAACAAATAGTCAGATAAGATTGAACTCGGCTCTGTGTTGGCATATAAAAGCACACTATCTAAGCACAAATAGCTAAATATTTAGCGCTAATATAATTAATCGATTTAAGATCATCACTATGTCTAAAATAACTAGCTCTACCCTGCTCAAATTTAAGCAGGAAGGTAAAAAGTTCACTGCACTCACCGCCTATGACGCAAGCTTTGCCAGCGCCTTCGATAGTGAAGGGATTGATGTACTGCTCGTTGGCGACTCGATGGGGATGGTGCTTCAAGGACATGATGATACGTTACCGGTAACGGTCGAAGATATTGCCTACCATACACGCTGTGTGCGTCGCGGTATCAAGCGCTCCCTGCTTATCGCCGACATGCCTTTTATGAGCTATGCCACAAGCGAACAGGCGATGACAAATGCCACTGCCTTGATGCAAGCCGGTGCTAACATGGTCAAACTTGAGGGCGGTCACTGGCTACTCGAAACCATCAGTAAACTTACCGAACGCGGCATCCCGGTCTGTGCTCACTTAGGCCTGACACCACAATCGGTTCACGTTTTCGGTGGCTTTAAAGTTCAGGGACGCGACTCAGATAATGCCCAACGCATTCTCGATGAGGCCAAGGCCATCGAAGCCGCTGGTGCTCAACTGCTGGTTGTCGAGTGTATTCCGGCGCCGCTGGCCAAGGCTATCAGCGAAGCGCTCACTATCCCGGTGATCGGCATCGGAGCCGGCGCCGACACAGATGGACAGATATTGGTGATGCACGACGTGCTGGGGATCTCCAGCGGCTACATCCCTCGTTTCTCTAAGAATTACCTTAAGCAGACTGGCGAGATCCGCGAGGCTATCCGCGCTTATATCGACGAAGTCGCGCAAGGTATCTTCCCTGGCAGCGATCACACTTTTAACTAAGCTCACGTATACTCAGCCGCGGGTGAACTCCAAGTTTCACTTGCGGTTTGGCTTGAGCACATGTGTGCTCCGATGAATCGCAAACGTTTTCAGCAAAACAAAATAGTGCAGAGTTACTATGATCACTACTCAAGAAATCAGTCAAATCCGTCAGCAAGTTCGTGCATGGCATGCAAAAGGCGAAACCGTCGCATTTGTTCCAACTATGGGCAATCTACACCAGGGTCACATCACACTCATTAAAGAAGCCGTCAAACGTGCCGATCACGTTGTCGCTTCAATCTTCGTCAACCCGATGCAGTTTGGCCAGAACGAAGATCTCGATGCTTACCCGAGAACATTAGCGGCCGATCAGCAAGCCTTAACCGATGCAGGGGCTGAGCTACTCTTCACTCCGACACCGGAGATTATCTATCCTAAAGGGATGGATCAGCAGAGTTTTGTCGAGGTGCCCAATATCAGCGAGCAGCTGTGCGGTGCCAGTCGTCCGGGACATTTTCGTGGCGTAGCCACTGTGGTCTGTAAGCTGTTTAATATCGTCCAGCCCGATATAGCCCTCTTCGGCCGTAAGGATTTCCAACAGCTTCTGGTGATCGAGACCATGGTGGCAGATCTCTCCATGCCTATTGAGATAATTGGTGTCGACACCATACGTGAAGCCTCAGGCTTAGCCATGAGCTCACGTAATGGCTACCTCAGCCAGGCTCAAAAGGATAAGGCGGCGACACTTAAACAAACCATGGACACTATGTCTGTAGCAATACAGCAAGGCGTATCGATTGCCAATGCGATTCAAACCGGCAATAGCCAACTGTGTGAGGCAGGCTTCAGACCTGATTACCTAGAGGTGCGTAGTACAACGGACCTGTCACAGGCAAGCGATGAAAACTCCTCACTGGTCATACTCGCAGCGGCCTACATGGGCGATACCCGTCTCATTGATAACCTCTGTTTTACTCGCTAAATAGGCAATTTACTATTGGGGTACCTCTACCTATTGCTATAAGGTACCCCGATTAGCTTATTTCAGCTTCATATCGCTATCCCTCGCTATATTTTCTTATTTATCAAACTCTATATCGTCAGTACTCCAGCTCAAAATACTGGTTTTATCGAGCAAGTTACGCCATAGTAGTAGCAACAAAAATTAATAATATAAGCTGTAATAGCTGGCTGAATGGATGTTCGAATATTACTCAGGTACTTTTCGATATACAGCCAGAAAACATGACGCTCACCCTATGGGTGAGACGAAAGCTGAACAGAGGATGTGTAGCCCGATGGCAAGAGTGATACTCATTATTTTTATCGGTCTGACTTTTTCAGGCCTGCTATTACTATTACCCGGCGCAGCACTAGCCGGTAGCATTTTTAAATGCATTAAGGATGACAAGATCGTCTTTAGCCAGACGACCTGCCCGAAAGAGTTCAGTCAACACCAGATCGAATACGATCTGGGGATCACCACAGAGATCGACTCGGATAAACCTCAGAACTTTATCGATCCTCTGTCTGCTTTACTCGATATGAAAACAATTTCAAAAGAGAAACTTCTGCAACTGATCAAGGGAGAGATGTACCGTTTAAAGCAGGAGAACAGTTATTTCGATATTTTAAGAGCCAGTGAGGTTCAGAAGATAGAGCGTAAGCGTTATTGGCAGAAGCATGAAAAAGATGATCCCGAGTACCTAAAAGAGTTACAGGAGATGCACCTCTATTTCGATGATCTTATCTCTAATAACCAGGCAAGCTTAGATCTCCTGCAAGAGCGAAAAAACCTGATAGAAACTGAGGCGGAGCCGGAATAAACATGATCGAAGCCGTAAGCCGTAAGCCGTAAGTTTTAAGTTTTAAGTTTTAAGTTTTAAGCATTCGCTTTAAACTTGCCGCTCCAGGAATACGAAAAAACACGTACTTAAAAAGACGATATGAACTGTGACAAGAACATGCATATCCGGTGGCCGGCATTACTCATTCAAAAAGACCAAGCCGAGCTTGTCTATCTGGCATCGGAGCATGACTGGCTTCTCGAAAGACTGACTCACATAGAGCAAACCGACCGCCTGCTGGACGCATCGGGCGTCACCTATGAACTCGCACTAGCACCGCATAGTCAATTTCAGCCAGACAAACAACTAAGCTGGCAGCTATCGGATGAACCGCTGCGCTTACCTCAGATATTGGACTTGGTCAGGCAGCATGCCAGCTTGTCGGGTCACTGCTGCACCGCCAAGTTAAGGGCCGAATCCATGGAGCAGGTTTTCGAGATAATGAAGTTTTTAGAGGAAAACTAGAAGCTTAAAAGCACTTTCTCTTATCCAAGAACTCTTATCCCAGGGCTTATTCCCTGGGATCCTAATCCGTCGCAGCTAGCTGCGTAAGCCTATTCCTCGACTGATCAGATAATAAGCCAGACTCCACAGTCCGACACAGAAACCCACCATAACGGCAATCGAGAACGGCACACTGATATCGGCGTAGCCTAAGAAACCGTAGCGGAACACATTTATCATGTAAACCACAGGGTTCAGTGCCGACACGCCTTGCCAGAAGTCAGGCAACAGAGACAGAGAGTAGAACACGCCACCGAGATAGGTGAGCGGCGTTAACACAAAGGTAGGCACTATGCTGATATCGTCATAACTCTTAGCAAATACGGCATTAATCAGGCCACCGAGAGCGAACAGAATCGATGTCAGCAGCACAGTTATCGCCACTAAGCCCGCGTGATGCAAAGAGATATCGACGAAGAACATTGCCACTCCGGTCACAATGCTTCCCACGCACAGTCCCCGCGCGACACCGCCACCCACATAACCGGCAATCATCACATAGTGAGGAACCGGGGCCACAATCAACTCTTCTAGGTTACGCTGAAACTTGGCACTGAAAAATGATGAGGCCACATTAGAGTACGAGGCCGTGATCACCGCCATCATGATAAGACCCGGCGCAATAAACTCCATATAAGTGACGCCACCCATCTCACCGATCCGTTTACCTACCAGATTACCGAAAATCAGGAAGTAGAGCGTCATACTGATGGCCGGTGGTACCAAGGTCTGTATCCAGATCCGGGTAAAACGATTGATCTCTTTGGTTAAAATACTCTTAAATGCCGTGGCATAGAGTGCTCTCATATTCATGATGCCACGTCCTTATTCTGAGTTTGCTGATGCTTACCTTTCTCTACCAGTTCGACAAACAACTCCTCTAAACGGTTGGCCTTATTTCGCATCGACAACACCTCGAGCCCCTGCTCGCTGAGTTGAGTAAACACCGTATTAAGACTCTGCTCCTTCTCGACATCGACCTCTAAGGTATGAGCATCACTTAAACGGCAGGTAAAACCTTCGAGAGTCGGAGCTAGGGTAAGGTCCCGACCTAAGTCGAGAACAAAAGTTTCAAGATTCAAGCGGCTCAATAACGACTTCATGCTGGTGCACTCGACCAGAACGCCTTTATCGATAATACCGATATTACGGCAAAGCATTTCAGCCTCTTCCAGATAGTGGGTGGTCAGAATAATTGTCACCCCTTCGGCATTCAGCTCCGTCAGGAAGGTCCACATCGAACGTCTGAGCTCAATGTCGACACCCGCCGTGGGTTCATCGAGAATAAGTAGCTTAGGCTCATGCATCAGTGCTCTGGCAATCATCAAGCGACGCTTCATACCACCGGACAGTGCCCGTGCGGGACTATTACGCTTTTCCCAAAGATCCAACTGGCTCAAATACTTCTCGGCGCGCTCGAGGGCAACCCCCTTGGTCACACCGTAATACCCTGCCTGATTGACGACGATCTGCAGAACGGTTTCAAACTGATTGAAGTTAAACTCCTGGGGTACTAAACCGATACAGAGCTTTGCCAGCTCCAGCTCAGTGTCGATATCGTGTTCAAACACAGACACCTTGCCCTCACTCTTCTGTACCAGTGAGCTAATCACGCCTATGGTCGTCGACTTGCCGGCACCGTTAGGGCCGAGCAGCGCAAAAAAATCGCCCTTCTTGACCTTAAGGCTGATTCCTTTTACCGCCTCGACGCCGCCTTTATAGGTTTTCTTCAGCGAGTCGATAACTAATGCATTCTCTGTCTTTTCCATTTTTCTTCCAATGCAGAAACCGATATCTATATAACGAAAAACTCCCGCCAATTGCGGGAGTTAATAATAAAGCTTGCTAGCTTACTCTTGTGGAATAACCTTAGCGATGTAAGGCAGATTTCGATACTGCTCGGCGTAATCGATACCATAACCTACGATAAACTCATCGGGGATCGTAAAACCGATGAAATCTACTGGCACTTCGATTTCACGACGCTCAGGTTTATCGAGTAGCGTACAGAGCGCCAGACTCTTAGGATCGCGGAGTAAAAGCATCTCACGGATCTTATTGAGGGTATTACCCGAGTCAATCAGGTCTTCAACGATAAGCACATCGCGTCCCTGAATATCCGATTGCACATCTTTAAGAATTTTAACTTCGCGCGTGCTGGTCATCGCATTACCGTAGCTCGATACCGACATAAAATCGATCTCCACATGGCCTTTAATACGACGACAAAGATCAGCCATAAACACAACTGAGCCTTTCAACAACCCCACCATTAACAGGCGCTCGCTGTTAGCGTAATGAGCATTGATCTGCTCGGCTAACAAATCCAGTTTCTCGTCTATCTCTTGGACAGAGATCATCTCTTCGATGGTGTGCTTCATAGTACTCTCAACATAGTCTTAATTGTCGCTGTCACTGGCATTATGCTTATCATAGCCCCAGCGATTCGTTAATTCGTGTTCAACGCCCAGGTGGTCAAGTATCCGGGCGACCATGAAGTTTATCAGATCTTGTATCGATTTGGGATCATGATAAAAGCCCGGAGCTGCGGGCATGATGGTCGTACCCAAGCGTGAGAGCGACAACATATGCTCTAAATGTATAGAACTAAAGGGGGTTTCTCTCGGAACCAAGATCAATTGACCACGCTCTTTTATTACCACATCGGCCGCACGTTCGAGTAAACTATTGCTCATTCCCGTTGCCACGGCCGCTAACGTTCCCGTGCTACAGGGACAGATCACCATCTGTTTAGGCGCAGCCGAGCCCGAGGCCGGAGGTGAAAACCATTCATCCTTGCCCAAAACATGCAGCATTCCTTTAATATCGGCCCCCTGCTCACTATATAGCTCAAGAAGCTGGGCTTTGGCTTTGTCGCTGTTAGCACTCAACTGCAAACCATGCTCAGTAGCCATCACGACTCTGGCGGCAGAGGAGATCATCAGAAACACCTGATAATCAGCAGCCAACAGACACTCCAGCAACTTAAGGCCATAAGGTGCCCCGGAGGCGCCGGTCCAGGCCAGACTGATGGACTTCGTTTTTCTTGGGTAACTCATAAAAATCTCAATTTACAAGCACCTAGATACTAGGTTCTAGGTGCTTAATTTAGCTAAAAGCTTCTGATGTAAACCACCGAAGCCGCCATTACTCATCACTATGATGGTGTCACCGCTTTGCGCATTACCGGCTACGGCATCGATTATCTCATCTATTTGGTATAGCACAGTGACGGGAAGTTCGGCTTTTTCCATCGCCGCCTCCACATCCCAATCTATGTTATCTGTCTGATAGAGATAGGCCTCATCGGCAAGCCTCATCGAACCGGCTAAGGTATCCTTATGTACACCACTTTTCATGGTGTTAGATCTAGGCTCTAAGATAATAGTGATTTTTTCCTCACCGACCTTAGCGCGAGTGCCTTGCAGAGTCGTCGCAATTGCTGTGGGGTGATGGGCAAAATCGTCATAGACTTCAATGCCGTTCACCGTGCCGATAAGCTCCATGCGGCGCTTAGGTGGTGAAAACCTGGTGAGCGCTTCGATAGCCGCTTCAGGCTGTACGCCCACATGACGCGCCGCCGCAATCGCCATGGTAGCGTTCTCAACGTTATGCTGACCTATCAGGCTCCAATCCAAGATTCCCTGAGAGTCGCCATTAAAGAAGAGTTCAAACTTATGGCCATCATCGGTCAACAAGTCAGCATGCCAACCACTCGCTGCTTCTGCATCAGTCTGTCGCCCTTTATTAAATGTCTCCTGCTCGCTCCAACACCCCATATCTATCACCTGCTGCACCGCCTCACTGTCCTTCGGCCAGATAATTTTCCCCTGGCCGGGTACGGTGCGTATCACGTGATTAAATTGGCGCTGAATAGCCTTTAGATCATCGAAGATGTCGGCATGATCGAACTCCAGGTTATTGATCACTAAGGTGCGTGGCTGATAGTGAACAAACTTGGAACGCTTATCGAAGAAGGCACTGTCATATTCATCGGCCTCCACCACAAAAAATGGCGAGTTACCCAGACGTGCAGATACGCCGAAATTTTGAGGAACCCCACCGATCAAGAAGCCCGGCTCATAGCCGCAATCTTCTAATATCCATGCCAGCATGCTCGAGGTCGACGTCTTACCATGGGTACCCGATACCGCCAACACCCAACGATTAGGTAGAATATGCTCGGCCAGAAACTGCGGACCAGAGGTGTATTTAATCCCGCGATTCAATACCGCTTCAACACACGGGTTACCACGGCTCATGGCATTACCGACCACCACCAGATCCGGCGCATCATCTTCATTTTTTCCAAGCTGTTCCGGGTCGAAGCCCTGAATAAGTTCGATACCTTGCTCTTCGAGCTGAGTGCTCATCGGCGGATAGACATTGGCATCGCTACCGGTAACCTTGTGGCCTTCGGCTCTGGCAAGCAGTGCGAGACCACCCATAAAGGTGCCGCAGATGCCTAAGATGTGTACATGCATGAGGTTGGCTCTGATGAGGAATAATCTGAGGAGTATTCTATCGCTTGGGGAGGTCATTGTCAGTTAACAATGGTTTAAATAACACTTGTTTTTGATTCTGACTTTTAGGTTTTTTTGAGGTGTATTAAGAACCATAGCTTCTATGGTGTTAATCGCCTGCTGCGGGCTTATGTGCAGGTATTCCTTCGGGACGCTGCAAGAGCATCCATGCCCGCTTAACGAAAACATCCCTGTTTTCGATACCCTCATTCATACCTACACCTGTTTCTTATCTCTTCGATTTAGCCAAATACGGTGACATTTCGTCAATATTACCCGCCCCCATTATTTGAAATGTTGTAAGGAACAGAATTGGATTCTACAGACCTATATATCATTAGAAATTACAGTCCGTCATACCTAGTCTTATCTTCAAATAAGCTATTTGCATAGTGCACCAGACCCTGAATCAAGAGCTATAAGCACCCAGTTATTTAGCCGGCACGAATATTTTTGTGGGTGATCTAGTGCACAGTTTGTTTTGTGAACTTACATGATAATCTCCAGTTATTGGCGTAGGCCAATAACTAATAACTTTTTGCTCATAACTTTTTACTGGCAACTTTTTACTAACAAGAAGGGAGGCGATTCATTATGCCAAGACCCAGAAAGTGTCGTCGTTTATCGGCTTGTGTGCCTTGCAGCATGTTTAAACCTAATGGGATCCCTTCGGTCGAGTTAACCAAGATCCAACTCGAAGCCGATGAGTTTGAGGCGCTGAATTTAGGCGACGTAGAGAAGATGAGTCAGATTGATGCCGCGGCCCGGATGGGTATATCCAGACAGACATTCGGCAACTTGCTGGCCAGCGCGCGCAAGAAAGTCGCTACCGCCATCACCTGCGGACATGCACTGCTGCTGCCTCAAAACAGCCAAGAGAGCTGAGTCGATACCAAACTAATATAAGCCCTTAATAGTTCTATCTATTGAGGGCTCACAAGGAATGATTATGATTATTGCAATGCCGATGAGTCGAGACCGACTCGCAAGTCACTTTACCAAGGCCCAACAGATCGGTTTCTTCAACGAACAGCATCAGTTAATCGGCAGCTTCACCAACCCCGCGCTGCAGGGCGAAGGGTGCAGCGCCAAGAAGGCGATGCTGGAGCTGATTATCAATAATAAGACCAACATCATCATAGTGCAGCACATAGGCGAGCGTATGCTCGGTAAGCTGCTCGATGCAGGGATCAGCGTCAGTAAGGGCGATAGCTCCCTATGCGTCGAAGAGCTGTTGCAAACTACACGAAATCTTAATCTGCGCCTTCTCGATGCCTCACAGGGCAGAGCCTCAATCAACCATGAAAAGAAAGGCGGCTGCTGTGGCGGCCATGCAGAAGATGGAAAGTCGGGAGGCTGTGGTTGCGGCGCTCATTCACATAGCGGTGAATCGGATACTCACGGCAGTACCGAAGCCTCTAAGGGAAAAAAATCCGGTGGATGCTGTGGTGGCAACGCTGGCCACGGGCTGTCGGGGAACAAAAATTCCGGAGGATGTGGCTGCAGCGGTAAAGCCAAGAGCAAGGATGAATCGGCCATGAGCCAGATGGGTCAAGGTCACCACACTAGCGCTTCACATGAAAATGTAAGCTACGCCGGTTTTAGAAAAGTGTAATATTGACAGATAACAGTTGAGATACCTTGTATTTCAGCTGTTCCCCTTCAGCTGTTAGGTAGTATTTATATCCCAGGCTCAGCTCCTATCTAATACCAATGGACATAAAAATGTGATCGCTCAGCGATCAAGTTAAACTGAAATCGAGTGAGACACTAAAGTGCCTTCTAAGGAAACGCAGCCTTTATCTCTAATATCTCAGGGAGATGTTCAATAAACAGATTAACGAGTTTTGGATCGAAGTGGCTTCCGGATTGCTCTTTCAGATATTGAACCGAAGCTTCGGTTGTCCATGCATCTTTATAAGGTCTCTGTGTGGTTAACGCATCGAATACATCAACGAGTCCGACTATTTGTCCTTCAATCGGAATCGAGTGACCTTTAAGACCCTTAGCATAACCAGACCCGTCCCATTTCTCGTGATGATATACCGCAATAGACTTAGCCATTTGAATCATCATAGATGGGTGTTCTTCAAACAGGTCATTCGCTTTTTCGACGTGCTGCCTCATGACTAAATGTTCTGACTCGCTAAGTTTACCCGGTTTAAATAAGATCTCATCGGGGATCATTATTTTCCCCATATCATGCATAGGTGCAGCTTTTTCTATCATATAAGACACCTGCTCTGTTAGCCCTAACTTTCGCGCCAGCAGTCCCGAATACTTTCCCACCCTAAGAATATGTTGACCGGTATTTTCATCATGCATTTCGGCAACCATAGCCAACTTATTAATCAGACATTCTGTTGCCTGTTCGAGCTCTAGGGTACGCAATTTCACACGTTTCTCAAGCTCATGGTTGAGCCTTGACTGCAACTTAAAAGCATTCATGATATTAAGTTGATTGATAACTCGAAGCTTGAGTTCATACTCATTAAATGGTTTACAGATAAAATCATTTGCACCCGATTTCAATGCCTTAATTTGAGACTTTTGATCGCTCAAACCGCTGACAACGATGACGGGTAATTTATCGGGACTGTAAAGTGCTCTGATTTTTTCAAGAATTTCAAAACCGGTAAAATGGGGCATTTCCAGATCTAAAATAAGCAAGGTTATTTGATTATCCAATTCACTCATCACCTTACGTGGATCGGTGACTTTCGTGACATTCAACTCCATATTAATAGATTTTAAGATTTCGGCTATTATCAAAACATTAGTAACCGAATCATCGCAGATAACGACGTTTATCCCTTCCGGATCCTGAGTATGTAAGTTCATCAAACATCCCTATCGCGGCTTGGTCATACTCTTCAGCACAGCCAAATATACATGTCCTATGATTAAAAATAGTTCTTTTTTGCGGCATCACAAATTTATAAGTGTATTAATTTATGTTCCTACAATGAGATAGAAACTATGTGACTTAAGAAAAATTGAGGACACAGAAAGAGTTAAATTGAATATCTTTTATAAACCGAATAAGTTTTTGAGAGGAAAGCTAACCCGAGATGAGCTTGAAAGCTCACCTCGGGCTGTTACGCATTTGTACTCTAGAGTGAGTTGAACTTAGCGGTAAAGTGCCTCAACACAGGTGGCTCGTAATCGAAGCTTAACCCCTTAAGCGACGCCGCCTGATCTTTGATGGCGATGAGCGCATCGGCGATATAATCCATATGATCATTGGTATAAACCCGACGCGGAATAGTGAGTCGCATCAACTCCATAGGCGACGCTTTCTGCTCTTGAGTTTCGGGATCACGTCCAAGCAGCAGCGAGCCTATCTCTACTGCACGAATGCCGGCCTCGAGATAGAGGGCATTACACAGAGATTGCGCCGGAAACTGATGGGCGGGAATATGGGGCAACATCTTAGCGGCATCGACAAACACCGCATGGCCTCCTGTAGGATACTGGATAGGGATCCCCGCCTCGCGAAGTCGTTCTCCCAGATAGGCAACCTGACTGACACGATAGTGAAGAAAGTCTTCATCGGCGCCTTCGTGCATCCCTCTGGCCAGCGCCTCCATATCACGACCAGCCATGCCGCCATAAGTGACAAATCCCTCCATCGGCACACATCGAGTCTGCACGGCTCTGAATAGCTCCTCATGATCGCGAACACAGCAGAGCCCCCCGATGTTGACCATAGGATCTTTCTTCGCCGACAGGGTGAGCATGTCGCCATATTGGAACATCTCACGGATGATCTCCAACATGGAGCTATCTTCATACCCCGCCTCTCGCTGCTTAATGAAATAGGCGTTTTCGCAGTATCTGGCGGAGTCGATGACTACGGGAATGTCATTTTGCTGAGCTATCTCATACACCGCGCGCATGTTGGCCATAGAGACAGGTTGCCCGCCTGAACTATTACAGGTCACGGTAGTGATGATGGCGGCGATATTATTGGCACCATAAGTAGCAATGGTGTCGCGAAGCTTGTCGAGATCGAAGTCCCCTTTCCAGTCATAGTAACTCTCGGTATCGAACGCCCTCTCGGTCACGACATTGAGCGCCTTACCACCGTTCATTTCGATATGCCCTGCAGTAGTATCGAAATGATAGTTAGAGATAAATACCGGATCGGTGCCACCGCGTACCTGCTTCATCCGCTCTATCAGACAGGGAAACAGTATCTGCTCGGCGCCTCGTCCCTGATGAACCGGCACGGTGAGTTTATAGCCGAAGAAGTGTTCAACAGATTCGCACAGGTTAAAATAGTTTCGGCTCCCCGCATAGGCTTCATCACCCATCATGAGTCCCGCCCACTGCACATCACTCATAGCGCCGGTGCCGGAGTCGGTGAGCAGATCGATATAGACATCCTCACTGCGAAGCAGGAAGGGGTTGAGCCCTGCTTGGGTCAGGGCTTGCTCTCTATCTTCAAGGTTGGTCATCCGAATTGACTCAACCATCTTGATACGAAAAGGTTCCGGAATACGTTTCATTGTTTAATCCTTTGTAGCTTTTTAGTACACCTACCGAGTCGATAAAATACCGCTACAATTTCAGCAACTGTTTCAGCAATTGTTTCAGCAGAAATGGCATGGCAGAGATCGGCTAAGTAGCGCGTTATGATTAACTTACTTAATTGAAAAGCTTAAGTTCTGACGGGTATGTAGTCAGATTCTAGCGGGATTAAACGCGGGGGAAATCGTAGGCGAGTTGAATATCGCAGTTATACCAATGGAACAACACAGGCGTGTTGTTAGCGAGCGGTTCCAGCATCGGCGTCATCCTCCTTTGGCGTGATAAATCTAAAGTTAACAAGCAACTAAACAGACAACTACAACTAAGTTTACTCAATTAAGACTAACCTTGAGTTGAGGATAAAACAAGCGCTCAGTTATTATACCAATTGGTATTACTCTTGATGCGGGGTGAAGTAGGTTCCCAGATAGCGTCTTCCATAAAGCAAGATAAGCCCGAAGACAGGAAGTACCATGGTATAATCCCCCCCGATAAACAGGACATCGATTAAAATCAGTGTCGACAGGAATATGACCTTTTCATCAAATTCTGACCCGGTATTCTCGCCGGTAAATACCAATGAAACTATGGTGACACCCAATAGAAAAACGGCAGCGTTAAGAATACCCGCGACTCTCGTTTTTTCTAACTCGACACTGTTTATCTGGGATTGTCGAGTGACACCGACGTTATCGGCTCTGCGATTTAAACTCTCATATTCATTACTTCGATAAGCATTATTACGGCTAATTCCCCTTTGACTATCTTTATCACTTCTCTCACGACTGGCATCGCCGGCAGAGTGCAGATGATTAATCTTGGCTCTGTTATAAATGGTAGCGGGTGACACCCTTATATCGCCAAACTCTGACGCGTTATAGGCCAAGTCGGTACCATACTGATGAGCTTGGGTTGCGAAAGAGACATCATCAAGTTTGGCACTATAAATACTGACGAAGATGTAGCAAAAGACGATAGCCAGGCCTAAAAGCAGATTTCTTTTTATAGAATACATACCCACCTCACCTTAGTTTTAGTTGTTTCAGGCACTCTTGTCTGAGGCCGATAGCCTGCCAGACGACCACTCAGGCTTAACCGCAAACACAAAAAAACAACCTATAGATAACACTTTGATATCTTACGGCGTAAAAGACAATCTATATTGACTATAGGTAACAATTTGATGCACTGGGAGGGGAGCGCCCAAAAAAAGAAAAAATAGAAAGAGAAAATAAACTGAAAAATAAGATAAAAAATAACCCTTTCTCAAGTTACCTGCGTTTATAACTTCAGAAATCGCTTTTATCTTTTGCTTTTGGAGTTTCAAATAATGAAAAAATCACTACTAGCAGCGCTTATATCCGGTGGACTTATCCTATCAGTACCGCAGGTGCAGGCCAGTGAACTCAGCTTCCCACACCTCGAAACCGTAGGTGTAAGCGAGTTGGCTGTCGAAGCCGACATGGCTGAGATAAATGTGGCCGTCGTAATCAGAGATAAAACCGCCAAAGGCGCAAAAGATGGCTCAGATAAGGCCGTCGCAAAATTTATCGCAAGGCTGAAGAAAGCGGGCATAGAGCGCTCACTCATCCAGAGTGCAAACCTGAACCTGCAGCCGCAATATCACTATGAGAAAGATAAGCCAGCCCAATTGACCGGTTACATGGCCAGTCGTCGTCTGACCGTCACAGTACAGGACCTAACCCGTCTCAATGCCATCTTAGACTCGGCATTAGAAGAGGGCATCAACCGGGTCAATAACATCGCGCTGAAATCCAGTAAAGAGGATGAGTATGTGGCTAAGGCCAGACTCGCGGCCATTAAAGATGCTCAGGAAAAAGCCCAGCTACTCGCCGAAGGGTTTGGTGAAAAAATTAAAGGAATTTGGAAGATCCGCTACTTCGAGCAACATCCGGTTCAACCCGTAATGCTACGTATGAATGCCAAAGGTGCGAATTACGACGTGGGTGAGAGTTATCAGCAGGGAGAAGTTACGATTCGAGACCGCATAGAAGTTGTCTATCGATTGAAATAGAAGTCGGCTATTTCGAGCCGACGATAAGTTGAAATAACGCTTTTAAAACGGCTCTCTGTAACTTTATCAACACCATTTATTAGCAGGTAAAAAAGCCAATACTATCTCGCACAGATAGTATTGGTTCATATGATTGGCTAATTGAGTTAACTTGACTGACTCTGCTTCTTACTTTGATGCATCTTAAATTCGACTTCCTCGATCAGTTTTTCTGCATCAACCTCGGAGATCATCCCCTCATGAGATAGATCTTGAATCATTTTCCGCTCTGTATTTAACAATATCCGTAGAGCCAGGTATGACTCAACCCGTTCAACCAGATGGGGAGATTTTTGCCTGAAATCATTCAAGGTGTTCTTCGCAAACAGATTCACCTGGCTTATCTGTTTCATGGCTTGCTCGAGCTGAGCAGGCTCCAGTGACAAACTCGGTGCGAGCGCTTTTATATACTGGCTCGCCTCGAATAACCCTCTGGCACTCTCGAAGATGATGATATGCTGCCTGTAGCTTACGCCGCGAGCATAAGATCCGATAAGAGGAACGGAACCACAACGCAGGGACCACTGCGGAATTTTCCAATGTTTCTCTATCGAACTTCTGGGCCATATTTTAGGCGTTCCATCGAGCGCCTTTTCTATGGCCTCGACCAGAATGTGGGTCGCATCCTGACTCAGTAAGCCCTTGGCAAATTGATTCCAGTAAAACTGTCGCTCAGATTCCAATAGTTTACGCAAAAATTCAATCTGAGAATCCTGGCTCTGTTCATCTTTAAAGGGCTCACTGACCGATACTATGTTGCTATCCACCAGCGGCCAGTTAACGGCTTTCAGGTGCTCATCGGCATGTAACCGCTCCCTCACAGTGATGATCTCATCGGAGATCTTATGCTGCACCTTGGCAAATGCCTGCTGCTTGGCCTTAGGTAACTTATCTAAGCCTAACTTTGCCATCACAAAGCGCATCGATGAGCCATTCACTATGATGGTTAATACCACTATGCCCGCAGTAAGGAACAGGATCTGATCCCGTAACTGAATATCCAGAGATTCGTTGGTGGCAACGATAAGAGCCAAGGCTAACGAGACGGCACCACGTAATCCGCCCCATATCAATACAATTGACTTCTCTTTCGTTAAGCCTATGCCTATTCTGGCCAGAATAGGCATCAGGCCGATAATCACCACGGCCCGGATCACTAAGATCCCGGCAAAAATAACCGCCAGATATTGCCAATTAGCGAGATCGGCGAGCCCCAAGCGAGTAGAGACTACTAATCCAACCAGAAGAAAAATCAAGGTATTAAAGAGAAAAGAAAGGGTATGCCAAAAATGGTGCAGGTGCTCCATCACCTCAGGAGAGAAGCGCGTTCGGCCCGGACCCGCATAGATTAACGCTAAGGTAACAACGCTCACTACACCTGAGGCGTGAAACAGGTGCTCCGACAGATAAAAAACCAGATAGGGCAGCACCAATGTCAGCGCGATCTCTATCAAGCTGTCATTGAAGATTGAGCCGATAAACTTCAGGCTTATCGCTGCGACGACAGCCCCGATGAGCACACCGATTGAAACGACACGAAAGAACTCAACAATGACTTCCAGCGTATTGAACTCGGGTTTGACCTGTGTCGCCAGGGAGAGGAAAAGGGTAAACATCACAATAGCCGTTCCATCATTGAGCAGAGACTCCCCCTCGATTAATGTCTGCAACCTGACCCGCGAACACATCTCCTTGAGCAGAGAAACCACGGCAACGGGATCGGTCGCACTGACTATAGCCCCAAACATCAAGGCAGTCCCCAGAGACCAATGCCAAGGCAGCACAGTCATACTCAAGATGGCCGTAAACAAGGTACAGATCACCAAACCGGGAATTGCCAGCACCGCAATTTGTGAAAACATACGTTTAAACAGATGCACCTCGAGAGAGAAAGCCGACTCAAACACCAGCGCAGGCAGGAAGATAAACATAATGAGGTTGGCATCTAACTGGCTGGCCAGAACGAACGCCGAATTCAGTTCATTCAAAACAGAGGGAGGCGAGTCAACATTCAGGCTGGTCCCGATTAACATGCCTAACAACAACAGGGCCACCGAGTATGGGATCGCAGTATTTTTCAGTAACCTGCGCAGTATTATTCCCAATAATATCGCTATCACAAAAAAGACCAACAGCAGCAAGGTCGTTTGCATATGCATGACGCCACCTATCAATTTGCCTGACAAAAAATGATCGAATCCCTCTCTATTAAAAGTAGCCGTAAAAACACAATTCCCCAAAGGTAAGATCAATCAACATATGATTGCCAACTGCATCACATCAGACATAACCCACTTGAGAACCCTCATCTGAAATTCATAGCTGTGGTTGCGCACTATCACAATTCAGAGGTCTGATCTGAGCACTAAAGCACAGTTTAAAATGACGAAGATGCCCATATGTTGTACGATTGCCAGATAACGTCTTAATTACATATTGATACAAGTCAGCCAAGATCCGTTAATTCAAACCGAATGGATTTCATAGCGAGCTAGCGAATTGTCTCGAGCTGATCCATATTTGATATGACTTATTGCACTGGCAATAAGCCAAAATCAAGAGCTAGAGAATGAATATATTTAAATTTTTGCTACTAATCCTATTTGCTATGCCATCTACATTTCTGTCCGCTGCCGAGGTAAGAGTAGCCTTCGGCGAAAAGATCCCCCCCTTCTGTTTTCCCGCCACCGATTCGGGCATTGAGGTCGAGGTGATAGGTGAAGCCCTGGCCTTTCGCGGTCACGTCTTGAAACCTGAATATTATCCCTTCGCCAGGATCCCGGTCGCCTTTTTAGCACACAATGTCGATGCCGCCATGACCGACTTAGGCCGGGACATGGAATCTGAGGGAGGGCTCTATAGCGATCCGGCGGTCTTTTATGACAATGTATTTATCACTCTCAAGGAACGTAACATCACCATCAATAAGCCCGAAGATCTACAGGGCTTGAGTGTGATAGCCTTTTCTGGCGCCGCGAAACGATATCCTAAGTGGCTCCAGCACGTTCAAGACTCCAACCTCTATTACGAACAGAATAATCAGGCACTGCAGGCGCTGACCCTCGACAGACAGCATTATGATGTGGTGCTCAGCGATCGTAATATTTTCAAGTACTTCACTTTGCACCTTCGAAGGGAAAAAGGGTTCGACCCTAAGCCCGTTGAGGAGCAGCATTTTGTAGAACTCAACCCAATGGATTATCGACCGGTATTTTGGGATGAACATATTCGAGATGATTTCAATGCCGGCCTAAAACATCTGAAAGAGACTGGGCGTTACCAAGAGATCTACGATAAATACCTGAAATAGAATGAAGACTACGGCTAGCAAAATTGTCCATACCCCCTCTCTTTAGCGTTAAGAGAATAAATATAACAATCTGCTAAATAGACATTTACTGATTTACTTCAATAAGGCTCAAACGAGTCTTGGTATAATGTCCCTTCAGGATTAACGCGAAAGGCTGTTCTAATGAGTTCAAACCCCGCTTGTGAGCTTCAATTAATCTATCTTTTTGTCCATCTGGTCAATACGGGCGGATTTTCACAGGTCGCGAAAGCGCTAAACATGCCAATCGCGACGGTGAGCCGTAAGGTACATAAACTTGAAGAGAGTCTGGACACCCAACTCATCATGCGCAGCACCAGAAAGCTGCGCTTGACCGAAGAGGGTCAGGCACTATTTAAGCGTTATCAGGATGCCATCTCTCAATTCGATAGTTGTTCGGACTCAGCGATCAATAAACCGGAAGGGACACTGAGAATTGCCGCCCCGATTTCGATAATCTCGATGATATTTATCGGTGCAATAAATGAATTTTCTAAGATGCACCCGGATATTCAACTGCATATAGCCCAAAATAATAACGCTATAGACTTAGTCGAAGAGGGAGTCGATATTGCCATCGTCGGAGGGGCACAACCCGACTCATCCTGGGTCTCCAGTTCACTGGGAGTGCTCAACTATGGTCTTTATGCCTCACCTCAATATTTAACACAAGCCACAGAGATAACTCATCCAAGCCAACTTAAGCAACACGCCTTAATCAAGGTATGGCCCCTGTTTAATTGGACCTTGAAACATCAGAGCGGGGAAGACTTTTACTATGATGGCCCGGCAAAACTCACCATGGGCGATCTATATGGTGCTGTGCATGCCGCCGTGGATGATGGTGGCATCTTGTATGGGCCTGCGTTATTTGTGAAGCAGCAGCTTAAATCCGATCAGTTGGTCGAGGTACTGCCTGAGTGGACAGGAGAGCAGCGACGGATCTCCATGTTGTACCATCAACGCAGCCAGCAGCCTCTTAAGGTCAAACTCTTTATTGAATTTATGCAGTCAAAAGCCGAGAGTTTATTTGCACAATAGAGGGGTTATAGCCACAAATGGCGACTCAAAGATTAGAGACGCCATTGTAATATCAAGTTCACTGCGGCTAGCAATCCCTGAAATTCAGGGCTGAACAATCAAATATCGAATAGACGAAGGCGAAGCCAATTGCAAAACAACCTGAACTTCGCCTCCCGAATTTAAACCAGATATACGTTTAAGCTACAGGCTCCGTGAGCACCAACAACCAACGCCTGTTCGATATCGGCGGTTTTTGACGGGCCCGCGATAAAGGTGCCGAACTCCCCCTTCTCAAGAGTAACCTTAGAGGCAGCTTCGTGCATATTGGCTACGATCGTATCGGCTTCAATAACCAAAAACAGGTTCTCACAGATAAATGGCGTGACTCTGTGCCCCAGGTTTTTGTTATTAACCCAGATAGCGCCATTCTCGGCCACACCCAGATCGCCGGGGATGACCGCGTAATCGATATCTCTAAGTTCGTGCGCAGTATCTGCGACCGCGCGATTTCCCTTAATACCATCAAGCATAGAGATAACTTGCAGACCCTGAGTGATAAGCTCATCGACTTTCAGCTGCAGCGCCACCAACCCGCCTTCTCTGTGTAATGTTCCCGCCACAGTATTAAGGTTGGTTTCGAACTGACCCACTAAGTCATCAATTCGCGGAACCACATTAAACACCGGCATAGCCTGAGGGGCGATGGCCGAGCTCTTAAGCGCATTCAAAATATAATCTTTACTCGACATCTTTTTAGCCTCTGTTTTTCTTAAACCAAGCTTCGAAACTTGAGTTTGGAGCGGTAGGAAGTTCACGATACTTGCCCCAGGCACCAGAAAAAGGCTTGAGGAGACTACCGGGAAGAACTTTAAGTGCGGTGCGAGCGACGCTCATCGAGCAGTTCAGCATAGTTTCGCTGGCCATAAAATTCCCCACCAGAGGCATATAACTACTCTTGCCATAGGGAAGTTTTCCGGCCTCGGCTTTCAGGCGACGATGATGGTGAATGATCTTATCTAACGGCACCTTAGTCGGGCAAACATAGGAGCAGCTACCACATAGAGTACAAGCCCACGGAATAGAGTTGGTATCATCATTCTGCGCCCCGACAGCAATTCCGATAGGACCGGGAATCGTGTAGTTATAACTATGACCACCCGAGCGGCGGTAAACCGGGCAGGTATTTAAACAGCCACCACAACGGATACATTTGAGAGATTCTGCCAATATCTTATCTTTAAGCATATCGGTGCGGCCATTATCTACGATAATGACATGCATCTCGCCACCCTCCTGAGGACCACGATAAAATGAGCTATAGGTGGTGACCGGCTGGCCCGTCGCATTACGTGCCAAGGTTCTAAGCAGAGCCGACGCACTTTCAAGATCGGGAACAATCTTATCGATACCCATGGAGTGCAACTGCAACTTAGGCAGGTTTGCTCCCATATCCGCGTTACCTTCATTGGTACACACAACCACGGCGCCTTTATCGGCAACGGCCATGTTAACACCGGTCATAGCGGCATCAGCCGACAGAAACTGCTCTCTGAGATGGGCTCTGGCGGCGCGGGTAAGATAGAATGGATCGGAAGCGCCAGCCTCTGTGCCTATTTTTTCATGGAAGAGATCGCCCACCTCCCCCCTCTTCATATGGATAGCGGGGAGAACGATGTGCGAAGGCGGCTGACCCGCAAGCTGAATAATTCGCTCACCTAAGTCGGTGTCGATCACCTCAATGCCATGTCCTTCAAGATAAGGGTTTAAGTGGCATTCCTCGGTTAGCATCGATTTTGACTTAACCAGTTTTTTCACTTTCTTATCGGCTAAAATTTTATGTACGATGCGGTTATGTTCGGCGCCGTCTTTAGCCCAGTGAACCTGAATACCATTTTCCAGACAGTTTTTCTCAAACTCTTCCAGGTACTGACCAAGATTCGTCAGAGTGTGTAGCTTCATCTCTGAACCTATCTGACGCAACTGTTCCCATTCGGGCAGGCTACCGGCTGCACGGTCACGCTTTTCCCGAACCGTCCACAGGGCTTTCGAGTGCCAATCGACTCTCGCTTCATCCCGACAAAATATCTCGGCCTTCTTGGCGTGTACCGCTGAATTCTTATTTGACATAGTGAGCTCTCTATAATGCGGCGTTAATCACCTGGGCGATGTGACGGATCTGTATCGGCAATTTCTGACGTTTAATCATGCCGTCAATATGTAGCAGACAAGAGGGATCGAAACCTACTGCGTAAGCCGCACCTGTTGCCGCATGAGCTTGCGCCTTATCTTTACCCATCTTCCCGGATACAGCCCCTTCATCCAGAGCAAATGTACCACCGAAGCCGCAACACTCATCACGTCTGTCCGGATAGACGATTTCAATCTGAGGGATCCGACTCAGCACCGCCTCAACCTTATTATTTCGAGGCCCCATCTGCTCACTCGGTGTTGCCAGATCCAACATACGGATCCCATGGCAACTCATCTGCAGGCTGATTTTATGGGAGAACGGCTTACTAAAGACCGGGATAGGAGAGACATCATGTAGAAACTCGGTCAGTTCATACAGCTTATCGATCACCTTCTGAGCTTCCGGACTGGTATCAAACTCATGAAAGTTCTCTTTCGCAGCAACTAAACAGGAGGCCGCCGGGCAAACAATCGCGTCACACTCGACACCTTTAAACGCATTCAATAACTTAAGGGTGGTTTTCTTAGCTTCATTAAAACAGCCGGAGTTAGTCATAGGTTGACCACAGCAGGTCTGCCCCTTGGGCAATATCACCTGATGACCCAGCTTTTCCAGCAATTCCAGCGTAGCAATGCCGACATCCGGCATCATCTGATTCACCAGACACGGAATGAAAAGTGCAACTCTCATATAGCGTTCTCTTATTGTTGGCTGCCGCGGGTATCTGACTCATCACTCATTGAAAACAGAGGTATCAGTCAGATACATCTCCCCGGTGGCAGGGTTATTAAATAGCCACAAGTCTAGGCATTAGCCAAATAATAAGTAGTGCTAATTTAGTAAATATGCCTCACAATATTTCCAAAAATGAAACAGAGCCCGCCAATATTCTCTACGTATTCACAACAAGCTGTAGAATGAACCTGGTACGCTGGTATTAATGTAATCCAAGGAGAGACAAGAGTGAGAGTCATCATGCTTCCCCTACTCTACATCGGCATAATGCTGGGTTTGACAGCTTGCAGCGATCCTTCCAAGGGGCAAACGTCACTATCGACAGATAGATTAACGAGTGAGCGCGTCGTTGCGGCTCAAATATCTGATGATGCAACTACCTCTGCTATCCTGACCCGCAACCATCATCTCTCTGTGTGGGACAACGAGTCGAAACGCTTGACTAACGAGTGGAACGAGTCTGACTTCACCGAAGAGCTCTATCATATTTCACTGTCGGGGAATAAGCGTCTGCTGGGCACGGCGGGCAAGCATAGGATCTCAATTTTTGACATCCAAACAGGAAAGCTCACTGTGACCTGGAAAGTTGAGGGATTCAATCCCGAAGCTACAATCACCAGCCTGCATCTTAGCCACACGGGTAATGAGGTACTGATTGGGTTAAACGAAGGTTCGGTATTCACCTTTGACTTGGTGAACGACCAGATGTCCATGTTTCTGATCCACGATGGTCCGGTGACTCGCGTGGAATATGCGGCGCAAAATCAGCGGGTTATGTCGGCCTCACACGATGGTCATGTGCTGTTCTGGGCTACCACCACAGGTAAAGTGATCCAGAAATATGCCAATCAGTTCCGGATAACCAGCGTCTCTTATGATGAAGCCAACCGAAAATTATTTGTCGCCGATGCCCTGGATAATCAATTCATCGCCGACTCAACAACGACACAAGCCCTTAGCCGACTCGAGTACTTGGAACGCTACCGCTATTTTCGTCAGGCGCTATTTGTCGAGCGTGGCAAGATATTGATCACCTCATCGTCTAAGCAGGAGTTGGCAAGTTGGGATGTTCAGACGGGAAAAGAGCTGGCAAAGTGGAACATTACCGCCTTCTCAGCCGGTACCACTGTGGTTTCCATGGCGGTAGATAGCTCAGGTACCCTGTGGAGTCTGAGCTCTGACGGCGCATTAGAGAGCTGGGACATTGAATCACATAATATCTCCCGCTCGGGGCTATAAAGTCGCTCAGCTTTCACTCAACGACTTTATACCAATCGGTATGAGAAAGTGATCTATTCAGAGCTTTTTGGGCAAACTAACTCAAGGCGAATAGACGAGGGAATTGTGCTCCCTTTTGAAGTCATTCAACGCAAAAATAGCAACCCAAAAGCCTCTTGAACTATACCAATCAGCATAAGAAAGTGATCTACTCAGAGTAATTTTTGACAAACTAATTCAAGGCGAATAGATGATGCAATGGTGATCCCTTGTGAAGCTATTCAACGAAGAAGTAGGCAGTCAAAAATACTCCTGAAAGGCGAGTTTTAGCGCTTCTGATGCAGTGTTAACGAGTTTAAACGTAGAACAACTATGCTCTTCACTCGCAGCCTTGCCTCAGAAGCGCTAAACTCTCGCTGAGCGATCACATCTTTATACTGATTGGTATTACTGCGCCGCCCTGTTCGATTTAAGGTAAGGCAAGATCAGCAGAGCAATACCAACCACAAGGAAGGGAATACTCAACATCTGACCGGCGCTCATTACCCAATCATCCGCGTAAACGGCCTGCTTCACTTTGACAAATTCGATAGCAAATCTGGCACCGAAGACGAGACAGAGGAAGAGACCGAATATCGCCCCCTCTTTCTGCTTCATTCGGGTGTATTTGAATATTGCAGATAATCCGATGAAGATAGCCAGATAAGCGAAGGCCTCATAAAGTTGCGCCGGGTGGCGAGGCAACATATCGACGCGTTCGAAGATGATAGCCCATGGTGCCGTCGTCGGCAGGCCCAAGATCTCAGAGTTCATGAAGTTTGCCATTCTGACAAAGAAGCCAAATATCGCGGTAGCTATGGCTAATCTGTCGAGCAGGTAGAGAAAAGGCATCTTCACTTTTTTATGATAATAGAAGAGCGCTAAGATCGCGCCTAAACCACCACCATGGCTGGCCAGCCCTCCTTCCCAGATAGCGAAGATCTTTAACGGGTGGCTGAAATAATAGGCCGGATCGTAGAAGAAACAGTGGGCTAAGCGGGCACCGACAATGATCCCCACCACACAATAGATCAGTAAGTTGTCTAACGACTCAACATCGTGTCCTTCCTTGATATAGATGCGTTTCATCACCTGAAAGCCACATGCGATGGCCGTCGCAAACAGGGCGCCGTACCAATGTACCTTAAGCCCCATAAACGAGATTAATACAGGATCGATATTCCAAATAAAGTGGTCCAAATTAAGCCTTCCGATTTAAAGCGAGAAAATTGTTTATCTGACAGGAGTTTTACGCTGATACTCTTGATTAGGCAAGCACTGTTTACCCTAAAAATGTGTCTGAATTTAACTGAGAAACAGGTTATCGTCAGCCACAAGAGTACCTCACCGGCAGCAGATGATGCCAATGACACTCACATGATGTCCGTTTAGTCGTTCACTGAACGTAAATAGCCGAGAAAATAAGTTAAAGCTCTTTGTAAAACAGGACTGTTGCCTCATATTCACCATCTGAGCTCAATGCGAAATTGGGGATCTCTCCGGCAAAATTATAACCAAGGTTAATATACAGGGTCGAAGCGACATCCCCCTTACGCGTATCCAGAACAATAAGGGTCCTATCTAACTCGATCGCCAACGCTTCAAGCTTAAGCATCAGCTTCTTAGCTATCCCCTTTCCTCTGGCGCTGGTTCGCACCATCAGCTTCTCAACCTCGCCTCGATGCAGGCCATTGCGCTTACCTGTCATAGATAGCTGCACACAACCTAAGATCTCATCACCATCATGGGCCAAAATAAGCTTACGCATGCCGGAGTTTATATCGGCTTCGACACCGACCCAATAGGCCATAGCGTCAGCATGAGAAAAGGGGGTAATAAAACCCACCGATGCGCCACTTTCTACACTGTCGATCAACAATGAACTCAACGCTTCCCTGACATTTTCACTCGAGGCTAACCCCGTCGCTTCGAACGACTCTACCACTGAGATATCCACATCCACTCCTTGAACAATGCTGTGCAATACATATAAAAAAGCAATGCTCTGCTTACCCTACTAAATGTTCTGCTTGCTCTAATATTAGTTTAGCCCCATATTTTCACATTTTAACGCTCAAATCTGCATCCGACCATTATTTGCCTACCGTAGCTCATCAAGTTGGATCCAGAAGCCTGTTCAGGATGACTGAATAGCTCACAAGCATAAAAGCCATGGATTCAGCTCTTTACAATGAATGAGTTCAGAATGACGGTACAAAGAAGCTTCAGGCATAAAAAAACACCCCGCCACAGAGGGACGAGGTGTTGACTTCAAACTTATAAGCTTACGCTCGAGATTCGCGGCTAAAGCCGCTCCTACAAGGAGAATGCCGTAGCTCGTAGCTCGTAGCTCGTAGCTCGTAGCTCGTAGCTCGTAGCTCAAGACTGGCTTCTTTGTTAACTTCCCGCAAGCTCGTTAAACAGATGAGTGAACTTATCTAAACCTTCATAGATTATCTCATCAGAGATCGTCAGCGCCGGCAGGAAACGAATAACATTGCCGTAGAAGCCGCAGGCCAGAAGAATTAATCCGTGCTCGGCAGCTTTACCGATAATGGCCTGAGTGAGCTCGGTATTGGGCTTGTCGGCATCTCCATCTTCGACCAACTCCAGGGCGATCATCGCCCCTTGATGTCGAACTTCACCAATCAGATCCGGATGTGCATGTTGAAGCGAGGTAAGCTGCTCATTGAATATGCTGCCGATAAGCGATGACCGCTGAACCAGGTTCTCCTCCTCCATCACTTCCAACACAGCTAGCGCTGAGACGCATCCCACAGGTGAGCCACCATAGGTGCCACCTAAGCCACCCGGCAGCGGCGCATCCATGATTTCACTCTTGCCCACGACGGCCGCAATAGGAAATCCACCGGCGATCCCTTTCGCCATGGTCATCAAGTCCGCTTCGACATTCGCATGTTCGAAACTGAACATCTTACCGGTACGGCCAAATCCGGTTTGGATCTCATCGGCGATCAAGACGATACCATGTTGATCGCATAGCCGACGCAGTGCCTGTAAAAACTCACTTGGCGCGGCATAGAAGCCGCCCTCGCCCTGCACAGGCTCTACGATTATAGCCGCGACATCGCTCGGAGCAATATCCACTTTAAATAGGTTTTCCAGCGCCTTAAGCGAGTCCTTTACTGATACGTCATGGAAGGCCATCGGAAAGGGTGCATGGTAAATATCACCGGCAAATGGGCCGAACAGGTGTTTATAGGGACTTATTTTTCCCGTCAACGCCATCGTTAAGTTAGTCCGGCCGTGGAAACCACCGTTAAAGGCAATAACCCCTCTGCGACCGGTATGGGCCCGGGCAATCTTGACGCAGTTCTCTACGGCTTCCGCCCCGGTAGTCACAAAGATGGCTTTCTTTTCACTGTCACCGGGTGCAATTGCGGTGAGCTTTTCAGCTAACTCAACCGCCGACTCATAGGGATTTATCATGACACAGGTGTGACTAAACTTATCTAACTGCGCCTTAACCGCTGCCACAATTTTTGGATGACTATGGCCGGTATTACACACCGCGATTCCGGTACCAAAATCGATGTAGCGCTTGCCTTCCACATCCCAGAGTTCGGCATTATGCGCCCGCTCGACATACACAGGATAGACATTCCCCTGACCGCGAGGCATCACTTTGGCTTTGCGCGCTTGTAAATTGCTGTTCGTCATTACTCTTGTCCTTTAATTTGATACAGGCTCTAGGCTCTAGGTTCTAAATGCCTAGTACCTAGCGATCTATTTATCTATCCAAACCACCCATGCACAGGTATTTAATTTCCAGATAATCACCGAGCCCGTACTTAGAACCTTCACGACCATTTCCCGATTGCTTGACTCCACCAAATGGCGCAGCGGCATTCGAGATAATGCCCTCATTCACACCAACCATGCCAAACTCCAGCCCCTCACCGACTCGCCAGATACGTCCAATATCACGGGAATAGAAATACGCCGCCAGTCCATACTCGGTATCGTTGGCCATAGCGATCGCCTCCTCTTCGTTATCGAAGCTGATGATGGGCGTCACGGGGCCAAATATTTCATTACGCGCCAATGGCATATCGTTGGTCACATCGGTGACAATAGTCGGTTCGAAGAAATTAGCCCCCTCTTGGCTTCGCTGACCACCAGCTAGCAAGTGGCCGCCCTGGGCGAGTGTTTCATCGACCAGCTTGCTGACATTATCCACCGCAGCCGATGAGATCATCGGACCGATAGTCACCCCTTCGGTGAGTCCATCTCCCAGGCTCAGAGCCGCAACCGCACTGGCAAACTTATCGGTAAACTCCTGGGCGACCCCTTCTTGAACATAGATACGGTTAGTGCAGACACATGTCTGACCGGCATTGCGATATTTAGAGACAAGCGCCCCCTGCACCGCAGCGTCGATATCCGCATCATCGAAGACGATAAATGGCGCATTGCCACCGAGCTCCATGGAGACCTTCTTCACCGTCGTCGCGCTCTGAGTCATCAAGATTTTGCCCACAGCCGTCGAGCCTGTGAAGGTAAACTTAGACACATCAGGATGTTGGGTCAGCACTTTACCCATGCCCACGGCATCTTCACCCACCACAACATTAAATACACCTGCGGGGATCCCCGCCCGCTCGGCCAACTCTGCCATAGCAAGCGCCGACAGGGGCGTCAGTGGTGAAGGACGAACCACAAAGGTACAACCTGCCGCTAATGCCGCCGCCGCTTTACGCGCGATCATCGCATTGGGAAAGTTCCAGGGAGTAATCGATGCCACAACCCCTACAGGCTGCTTAATGACGATGATGCGCTTATCACCCGATGGCGCCGGAATCGTATCGCCATAGACGCGCTTCCCCTCTTCGGCAAACCACTCGATGAAAGCGGCACCATAACCAATTTCACCTTTCGCTTCGGCGAGGGGCTTACCCTGTTCCAGGGTCAATATCCGTCCCAGGTCGTCTTGATTCGCCATCATGAGATTGAACCAGGTTCTGAGGATGGCTGCTCGCTCGTTAGCTGACTTTTTTGACCATGCAGGCAGGGCTTTCTTCGCGGCCAGTACAGCCGCCTCAGTTTCTTCGATACCGGCATTGATCACATTGGCAACGACGTTATCATTAGCAGGGTTGGTCACTTCGAAAGTGGCTGAGGAGCCAGTGTTAGCCTCGATCCATCGGCCGTCGATATAAGAGCTGAGTTTAACCAAACTAGTGTCTTTAAGATCTTGCATATTCACTCCTGCAGAAATAAATTTATCTCTAAAAATTTTTATAAAAAACTTTCTCAAAAACTCTTTCTAAAAACTTTCTCTAAAAACTCTTTCTAAAAACTTATAGTCCCTATTGAATAGCAAAATGAACTCATGTTAAATACAAAACATTAAACCTTATGTTTTATGGTGGTAAAACTATGGGCAAACATTCGATCATTCCAAAAGCCATTACCGAGTATGACCTGCGTCTACTGCGTATCTTTCGTACCGTTGTAGAGAACGGTGGCTTCTCGGCATCCGAAGCCGAGCTGGGGGTTACTCGCTCGACCATCAGCGTGCATATGTCTAATCTTGAGAGCCGCATGAAGCTCAAGCTATGCAGCCGCGGACGTGGCGGTTTTGCCTTAACCGAAGATGGGCAGGCTGTCTATCATGCCTGTATAGAACTTTTTGATTCACTCAACGACTTTTCGCTTCTTGTCAATGGCTTAGGTAAAGAGCTGAGTGGTGAATTGATTCTGCTATGTGCCGATCAGCTCGATAGCACCATGCAGCAGAAGCTTGCTCAGGTTATCCAGTATCTACACATCAAAGAGCCACAGTTGCATCTGATATTAGACGGTGAGGCCATTCACAATATCGAGCGAGCCTTATTGCAGGAGAAGGCCCATGTCGGCTTGCTACCCAGCTATCAGCAGATCGAAGGCCTGAGCTACAAGACTATCTTCAGTGAGCCTATCTATCTTTGTTGCAGTAGCAATCACCCCTATTTCAAGCTAAGCGATGAAGATATCACTCCCGAGATGTTAGCCCAGTCCCCGTCCATACATCCGGGGATAGATATCGACTCAGAGGGACGTGAACAATTGAAGAAACTTAATCTCTCGGCAAAGGCGTACAAGTTTGATACCAGAAAAACCCTGATACTCTCCGGCTGCTATATGGGTTACCTGCCACAGAGTTATATTCAGACAGAGCTTGAGTCAGAGCAGATGAGGATCATCCACTCAGATTCGGCCAGTTATCAATTTAACCTGTCGATGGTGTTTAAGAAGAGCCCGCGGGAAACCAGCAAGGTAGAACTTCTCAAAGCCGCATTCGAAGAGGTTTTCCATTTGAAATCAGCGGGTAACTCGAGATAAAACGACTGATACCAATCGGAATAGGCTCAGATGAGTATGGGGATCAGGTCTGCTCACCGAGTGCCAACTTGACACCGAAGCCGATAAACAGAGTTCCTGCAATTTTGTTCAACCAATGACTCAGGGATGAACTCTGTTTTACTTTACGGCTCAGAGAAGAGGAGCTCCATGCGAGAAAGTGACACCAAATCATGCCATTGAAGATAAATATCAAACCTAACACAATGAATGACACCGCTTTATTCGGGGAGTCATAGGCGATAAATTGTGGCACAAAGGCCAGAAAAAACAGGGCGATTTTTGGGTTCAACACATTGGTTAAAAAACCTTGAGAATAGACCCTGTAGAGTGAAGTTGGCACTTGCTCTTTAACGTCCTGCGTCGCAGTATCCCTGCGGCTCAATAACATAGACAAGCCAATATACATCAGATAACAACACCCGAGCACCTTAATCACGGTGAAAGCCAGCGCCGAAGTTGCGAGTATTGCCGATAAGCCAAACGCTGCGGCCAGAATATGCACTAAGGTGCCGGTAGCTATTCCCCAGGAAGCCATCGAGCCGCCTCTGAAGCCTTGTGTTGCACTGCGGCCGACAATATAAAGCGAGTCGGGCCCCGGCATGATATTCAGCGCAATTCCCGAGAGCACAAACAACCAAATATCGTTAATTCCCAACATACTCACCCTTAGCTTCCAACTGAACATACTCCGCCAGGCAACGACCCGTCAGGCTGAGATATAGCAAATAAATCCATGTCTGCATAGCTTTGAGTAGATTGTATGGTGACCGATGGACGCAGAGCTAACTCTCTTCACCGGGATCATATCATCCAAGAGCCTAGTGCCTAGTGCCTAGTGCCTAAGCTTATAAGCTACTCTCGCGCCACCAGGCTTCGATAATCTTCTCATAACTGCCATCTCGCTTCATCTCAGACAGAGCCTCATCAAAGCTATCCCTGACATGAGTAAGCTGATTCACCTTAGAGAAGGCCATATAAGCCGATGTCGTCTGAATAATTGGTGATAGCCTCTTAATATTTTTACATCGTTTAATGGAGGTGTTTTGCAACACCTTGATCCGGCTGGAGGCGTAATGAATGGTATCTTTTTCACCGATAAGGATATCGATATCGCCGGTACATAACTTCAGGAGTAAGGTATCGAATTCAACATCTATACTCAGGCGTTTAATGACCTTGTCGGCTATAGCTTTATCGAAAATAGTCCCATAACTGAAGTCTTGCCGACCGCCAAAATGGAATTGACTCAGCGCAGTCAGATCTCCATCGAAGGTGATTGGGGAGTCTTCGACAACAAAAAGAGTTATCCTCTCCTCCATTAATACTATCTGGCTAAAATCCATGTAGGCCAGGCGTTCCGGAACAACCAAGACTTCGATTAAGCCATCAATTCTCCCCTCTTTCATAAATTTTAACGCTCTGGACCAGGGCAAGACCTGCAACTTGATGGGCTGCTCGATACGTTGAAAAACGGCTTCAACCAGACGCACAGACACACCGTGAAATTCACCATTAACGGTATATTCGTAGGGGGGATATTCCAGTATCGCAATATCGAGTGCATCTTCAGCGAACGCCGGAAAATGTAAGCTGCCACACAAGAATAGAATTAACGCTATGATGGTTCTTTTCATGACTCACCCGGATAAGAGCATCAGCCAATCGAGTGCTGGCAACACATGCTCTCACCAAGTTTAGACCAAAATTCCCCCGTTCACCTTTCTCCGGATGATGAATGAAACCAGCTTTAAACTGCTATTTTCAGCTCTCAACTCTCAGGTCTATTAGCATAGATTCTTCAAACATATCGGGCGACACCGACAACCCCAACCTGGTTATGGTCTCTTCGAGCTCTGCGATATCCTGCTCCAATTTGGGCATGGTGAGCGTATTATTATCAAGCAGGTAGACCTGCTTCTGGCTGGTGTAATAAAAACTCAGGGTAATGAAGGCATCGATGCTATCTGCACCCGCTGCACTTTTGATGCTTTTAAGCTGGCGATAGATTCGGTTATGCAGCGCCTTGAGTCGCCAAACATAATAGACTTCACCGAGAAATGGATTGTCTTTGATTCGCCATAGGGCACCGCCACACGCCACGGCGGCTAAGATAACTCCGAGCAAATTGAGATGAAAGTTACCGGTCGACTCAACATCTCTGCCGGCAGACAGGCTGGTATCGGCTCCGAAGATGGCGATCAACCCGGTACCGAAGACCAGTGACAAAATGATCAAACCAGCGACTAACCCCACAGTGACGATATTGAGATTCTTTTTATATATATTCTTATCAATTTCGCGTAACTTCATATATTCATGTTCTCTAAGGTACAGGCACAATTCATATCTGCGCTCAACACTAGCCATAGTATCTCAGGAGAGGCTTAAGACTGAGTAAAATAATGATTGAGTGCACATTTTTGTCTGCAAACAATAAAAACGTACAATTAGAAGTAAAAACATCTAGACGTCTAAATTGACAGACGTCTACAAATCTCATATCCTCTCGACTATTGAGATGTACCATTCTGTCATTTTAGGCTCACAGTTAAGCATTAGTTAAACATTGACTAAACTTTGGTTAACATGAGTTAGATAAGAGATAAAAATGACGGTGTGTTCCAGCTAGGAGGGCTAAGAACCAATGGTTTGATGAACGATGAAAAGAGAGAACACTTTGACTATTTCGACTAATACCCAAGAAACAGCAGCCAATGGCATTGCCCCTCGCGCCTCATTTGTGGCACTACTTCCACTTTTTTTATTTCTGGCCCTATTTATTGGTGCCGGCGTCTATTTCCAAAGTCAGGGCGTTGATTTTGCGTTTTATCAACTTCCCAGCGTTATCGCTATTTTGCCAGCCATTGTTTTTGCCCTCATCATCTCGAAACAGAAGCTCAATCAAAGCATAGATACCTTTATCGAAGGTATCGGTCATTCAAACATCATCGCCATGTGCCTTATCTACCTGTTAGCCGGCGCATTTGCATCTGTTGCCAAAGCAACCGGTGGCGTGGATGCAACAGTAGCTCTGGGCTTGTCTCTGGTACCGTCAAACCTGCTGCTACCCGGCTTCTTCGTCATCGCCGCCTTTATTGCTACCGCCATGGGAACCTCTATGGGGACGATTGCCGCCGTGGCGCCGATAGCGTTAGGCGTGGCTAACGAAGCCCAGATAGAATTGGCCATAATGGCTGGTGCGGTAATATCAGGTGCTCTGTTTGGTGATAACCTCTCTATCATCTCCGATACCACTATTGCAGCGACGCGTACCCAAGGTTGTGAGATGAAAGATAAGTTCAGAGAGAACTTAATCTTCGCCATTCCAGCTTCTATCATCACCTTAATCGTCTTCACATTAGTCGGTCAGGGACAGGCTGATGTGGCACCTCAAGATATAGATTTCATCAAGGTCATCCCTTACCTCACAATTTTAATCTTGGCGGTATCTGGCTTAAACGTATTCGTGGTTCTCACCATAGGAATTTTACTCGCTGGCGCCACAGGCTTATTCACCATGGATTATGGTCTGATCCAATTTGGTCAGGATATCTATACCGGTTTCACCAACATGCAGGAGATCTTCATTCTCTCTATGCTTGTCGGCGGATTAGCGGCATTGATGCAACAACAGGGCGGTCTTACCTTTGTCAACGAACAGATTGAAAAGCTGATCACACGTTTCTCTAAGGCAAAAGGCGAAGCATCGACTCGCGCATCGGAGCTGGGTATGGCAGGTATTGTAGCCTTGACCAACACCTGTGTGGCCAACAACACAGTGTCTATTGTTGTCACGGGTGACATAGCTAAAGACCTCGCTCAAAAGCATGAGGTGACACCTAAGCGCGCCGCCAGCATCATGGATATCTTCTCGTGCATAGTGCAGGGGTTAATACCCTATGGTGCACAGGCACTGCTGGTCGCTTCAATCTTTAGCATCTCACCGCTACAGGCTGTAACTCACGCCTGGTACTGCATGATCTTAGCCGTTGTCGCTATCTCTATCGTCATTTTACGTAAGCGAGTTGCTTAATAGCAGCTTTGCTTACTGCAGTGAGCTAACCACACAAGAAAAGAGAAGGCTACGGCCTTCTCTTTTTTGTGCTCATAATCCTTCGCTACTAGTCCTTATCTTGACGCCCTTAGCTGGTAGTCCTTAAACATTCGTGGCTAAAGCCACTCCTACATAGAGAGCATCGTAGCTTATACCTATAGTGGTATTGAAGATGTGGCCAAAATAGGGCACCTTATGGGGATAATTCAGCTAGACTCTTTGTTGTATCCCAGTCTCTTGGACAAGAGTTTTACAAGAGTCTTTATACCAGAGTCTGGTCTATTAGGGTCGACTACCAGATCAATAGTGGGTCATCTCAGCTAACCCGTTATAGCTAAGTTGAAACAGATAAGCTGAAACAGATAAGCTGAAACAGATAAGGATATCGGGTCTCTATAAAGAGATTGAGTAAAGGAGTGCATCTCGCTGCACTCCTTTTTTATTATTCACCCGTTATAAGAAAATGAGTGCAAACTCAATGCAGACAGATCTGAACCTCCACTCTACCCACTATGATCTACACCGCTTAGTGATCTGGATGATTTTAGCCGGCGCACTGGTGACCTCTGCTGGCATCTCTATCTCTGTCTGGGCCGAATACCAAAGAATTGGTGTCGAAGTGTTTTTCAGACGTGCCGATCTGCTGGGAGACTATATTCATTCGCCTCTGGCTTACGTCTATAACATGTCCCTGATCAGCGCTGGCTCCTGCATTTTATTGGCCATGTATGGTCTGTATCAACTCAAACTCGGCGACTTTAGCCATTACCTCTCACTTTCAGGCTTCTGGGTGGGACTCTCAATTATCCTGATTGGTGTATTTCCTATCAACTACCTTTATGAGCACAGGCTGGTATCGACCAGCTTCTTAATAGGTACATTTGTGCTTCACCTGCTTACCATCAGTATGCGAATAAATCACAAAGAGCTATGCTCAAACCCACTTTTTATATTAGCTATTTTGGGATTTATCAGTGCCTCAGGGCTTATCTATCAGCTCGACTGGAGCCTGCTTGACTTTCAACCCTGCTCCCATGGAAAATCAGAGGTCTGCTGGGTTGCGCTCAATATGTGGTTTCAGACCAATGTCACTATGCTGTGGTGCGTCTTGCTAGCATTTAATGTTAAAAAGCTGGCCGAACAAAATGCAAAGATGCAGGCGTCTGATTAATCCCGGTCAACGGGTCATTTAAATGCTAGACTCATCGACAAACTATAATCCCCTCCCTTTTCGACAGGCTAGATGACTTCGTCTTCAATCATTTCAGTGGCAATCATTTCACCGACAAGCATTTCAGAGGCGAATACTTCTATGGAAACGACTATCTATGGAGGCGACTATCAGGCTCGCTAAATATCTGGCTCTAACAGGCCTGTGCTCACGCAGAACCGCGACACGCTACATTCGCGATGGCCTGATCACGATTGACGGGCGCTTAGCCAATCATATCGACACAGTCACACTCATCGAGACGCCCGATGGCGCATTCTGCAGAGAGTCACTTCTGTTCGAAGGCATTGCGGTTGCGGGCATAGAGCCGAAACAATATTGGATACTCAACAAGTCCGTCGGTACAGATTGCCGCCTATTGCCCTGCGATCCCGATTCACTCGTTCACCTTTTACCAGAAAGCCCCAGACTCTACCCGGTTGGCCGTTTAGATAAGGACTCCCGTGGTTTGCTGCTACTCACTAACGATGGCGAGCTGACTCAGAAACTGATGCATCCCGACTTTGGTCATACAAAAACCTATCGGGTGCGGGTCGACCGCCCCTATGAAGATGAGTTTCTACACCAGATGGCTCAGGGAGTCAGCTATAAAGATGTCACCACACTAGCCTGCAAGATGAGTAGGCTGAGTGCAGACAGATTTGAGATAGTACTTACCCAGGGGCTAAACCGACAGATACGTCGTATGAGTCAGGCACTGGGCTACAAGGTCATCGACCTCAAACGAATCAAGATCCAGAGTCTGGAACTGGGCACACTTAACGAGGGTGAGATGCGGCCACTGACTGAGGCTGAAATATCAACCCTTAGATCAGCCTTGGAATGAAGGCTGATTACATTTTCTCTGTAAACTGTTGGTGTTGAGTGGAGTGCTTGAAGGCCGTACCTTCATGGCTATCTAACGCCTGCCCGGCGAGGGAATGTGTGGACACTTCTTCGGGCCGCTGTGAAGCCATTCATGGCCGCTTAACGAAAACATCCTTGTTTTCGATACCCTCAGACGCATCCACACCTGGGTATTCAAGAAAAGTTCTCTCTTCGATTCGGCTTTACCCGCTAAATATCATCTCTTTGTGAAATCCAGTAAAGTCTTATGCAGACCTCATAAACACCCACACATCTTTTTACCGAACAGTTTCAAGTATTGTTTCTTCAAGAAATAAAAAATAATCCTTTGGAGCAAAGAGTTGCAGATGGTAGCTTTACCTAATAATAAAGCAGCCAAGAACGTTATCGAGCTGCTGTTGAATAAGCGTTATACGTTCAGGGAAGATATAATATGAGTTATCTTAGATTAGTCTTATTGAGTATGTGCTTAGCGACTTGTTATTACTCACTGACCATTACCGCTATAGGGATCGCAGCGGCTGATAAAATATTTTGGTGGTTTGAATGGAAAGATAATTTTCATTTTTATCATATAGCACAAAATTTTATTGGTATTGGCCTAGCAGCTTTAATTCCAGCCTACCTTGTACACAGTTATGAATCAGATAAAAGATGGGTAAGTATTGGAATAGTAATTTTTATATCAATGCTTTTACAAGGTAATATTAACTATGCACCTTGGGATCCACTTGGAATAGTTAGGTTTTTTAAAGGTACACTGTATTATGGTGATATTGGCTCGGTTGGTATATTTTTAGAAATATTGTTTATGCCCATCCTTTGGCTTTTGGTATTTGGCAAACGAACTAAGTACCAAACCAGCCCAGTGCACCCAGCTCAAAAAGATATTTGAAACTTGTTATCTGACAAGTAAAACCCTGAGGGGTAAAAAAACAAAACGGGCACAAAAGTGCCCGTTTATACTTGATCAAGCCCGAAACTCGAAACTCAAATCTCGAACCTAGCCACTGATGGCTAGTGCACGATCTCCATCTCGGCTAACAAGTTATCTGCATTGTCCAGATACTTCATTACCCAAAGCATGTAGCGGCTATCGATCTGAATAGAGCGGTTTGTCTCAGGATCGTAACCCCAATCACCGATGATACTTTCATATACACCATCGAACAGCAGACCAACTAACTCGGCGCGACCATTCAGCGTCGGCGAACCTGAGTTACCACCTGTGGTATCTAAGGTCGACAGGAAGTTAACCGGTACAGAGTCCAGAGATTTCACGTAGAAATCGCCATACTGCTTCTGCTTGATCAGCTCCAGTTGCTTAGATGGCGCATCGAAAGGACTTACGCCCGTATCTTTAGCCAGGATCCCCTCTAAACGTGTGAATGGCACAGCCTGCAGACCGTCCTGAGGCGAGTAACCTTTCACATGACCAACAGACACACGCAGGCTTGAGTTAGCATCGGCGTATACAGGCTTACCCAGCTCTGTGTTATACGCGATAATGGCATCCATATACTGAGGACGCACCTTCATCAGCTTACCCGCAAGCTCTTTATCTTTCTTCTCTTGCTTCATGTCCGTGTCATACATGGCAACGGCAAACTTGATGAAAGGATCATTAGACGCTTTAAAATCGGCAACCGACTTATCTAACCAAGCCAGACGGGTATCCATTTCACCGAGTTTAGTCTTGGCATACATCTTATCTAACGTCTTAGACAGTTTCTTTTCATCCAGTTTCTTACCTATACCGAACACTTTATCTAAGGCAGTGATACGCTCACCGGCTGGCAATACGGCATAACGCTTCAACAGATCGAACAATACTGCCTTATCGACACTGGCTGCATAACGACGATCGATACGCTCCATCGAAGACTTGAAGCGGATCATGTCACGTTCCTGATAACCCGGCTCACGCGCCATATCATCAAGCTGCTTCTCATTGGCAAGGCGATATAGCTTACGTGCAGTAGGCACCATAGTCGTGTAACGGATGTAGCCTAAGATGATATCGCGTGCCTGATGCTCCTGCCCCTCTGCAATCAGCTTATCCAGCTCAGCCAGCGTCTTACCGTATTGTTGCTGACGCTTACTGTCTTTGCTGATCCAGTTAGCCAACTCTGACTCACGACCCTTACGGTCGTCCAGCATAGTCGATTTACCGTAAAACTCGATCATTGAGGTGAAGTTCTTGGCATAGTTAGCCAGACCCGCGATCAGGCTCTCATACTTGATGCGCTCGTCACTGCCTTCTGGCGCAGTTTCTTTGATGATCTCGATAAAACGTTCGCGCAGCATCTTACCTTCAGGGTATGCCCACTCAAACTGATTCTCGACTTCATTGGCGGTGCGGTAGCGGTTAGTACGACCAGGATAACCGGCAACCATGACAAAATCGCCATCGCTGACGCCCTTAGCCGACACCTTCAGGAAGCTCTTTGGCTCGTAGGGTACGTTGTCTTTACTGAAATCGGCAGGCTTGCCCTGCTTAGATACGTAACCACGGTAGAAAGAGAAGTCACCGGTGTGACGAGGCCACATCCAGTTATCGATATCCCCGCCGTATTTACCCACGCTTGCCGCCGGGTTATAAACCAGACGCACATCGCGGATCTCAAGCTGCTTAACCAGGTAATACTCCAGGCCACCATGGAAACTATAGACCTGACAACGATAACCATCTTCGGCTTCACATTCGGCAACTAAAGATTTCTCCTTATGCTCTATGCCCTGATAAAAATCATTACCAACCTTGCTCTCTAACCCTTTCTTAACCTTGTCTGTCACATTGGTGACAGCTTCGGTGACATAGATACGGGAACCAGGAGTTGCCTGTAACTCTTCGCCATATGACTTAGCCAGGAAACCATCTTTAAGCAGGTTTTTCTCGGGAGTCGAGTTGTACTGAATCGAGCCATAGGCACAGTGATGGTTAGTCACAGCAAGGCCTTTAGGCGAGACAAATGAAGCGGTGCAACCACCCAGGCTGATCACGGCATTCATCGGGAATTCGGTTAATTTAGAGATCGATTTTGCATCTATCTCTAACCCTTTAGCCTTAAGCTCATCTGCTAAGGCAGGTAGTTGGTATGGTTGCCACATACCTTCATCGGCTTGAGCACCGAAAGAGGCGGCGACAGCTACAGTAAGAAGCCATTTTTTCATTATATTAAGTCCGTTTTGAATTATTATTCGATCAATTTGCTTGTGTTGCTTTTGTTGATTGCGTTGATTGTGTTGCGAATTATTGCCTTATACCGATTGGTATTACTAAAAACCGGGCAAAAAAAAGCCGAGTCCGATATTTTCATATTCGAACTCGACTTTATCATAAGCGGCCATAGTTACGACAGCCCTTGAATTATTCCCTTACAAAGCTACAAGCTTGTACGGGCCGATAGGGCGTCACCTATAGTGCGACCCAAAGCTGTGAGGCAATAATAACGGCACCTAACAAGCCTGCAATGGCTAACGCAGGGGTTCCACCCGCCACCTGATAACCACTATCATCTGCCTGCGGACGTTGCTTTAACGCCATCACGATCGGCAGGAAGATGATCATCACGACCAAAGGAATCGCCGCGAAACCCAGTACTGCCACAAATCCTTCCGGAATATAGAGTGCACACAAGACCGGAGGGATAAAGGTGATCAACCAGGTTTGAATACGACCGGCAATGGTAGGTCTGGCTCGGGTTAACTCTCCGATGAAATCATACAGGCTTAAGGTTACACCGAGGAAAGAGGTCACCAAGGCAAAGTCTGCAAATAGCGAGATACACTTACTTACCCATGGCTGAGCCGCGATCTCCTGCAGAGAACTCACCAGTGCCGGCAACGAACCGGCAAAGCCGTGAATGGCTTCACCGCCAACGGTACCCAATGTTACCAATAACCATAAAACATAACATAGCAGAGGCAGTGTCGAGCCTATCAGGAGTACCTTACGCAGTGTCATTGTATCGCCATCAAGATAACGCACTAAGGTTGCGATACAGACATGGAAACCAAATGAGGTAAATACCACAGGAATCGCTGCCATCCAGACATCGAAGTTACCCTCTTCCATCGCGGCTACGGCCATCTGAGAAGGGCTAACTTCAGGCATTAAGAATCCAACCGTGACGACGAGAAGCGCTATCATCAAAGAGAACAGAATACGGGAAACCTTATCGACCCAGGCCACACCGAAGGCGGCGAATAGTCCCAACGTCAGAGTAAACAGAACCACAGCCGCTTGGTTATCCAGCGCGACATCAAACATGGTTTCGGCTTTCAGAACCAATAGAGACGAGCCACCGGTAAGATAGGCCGCCGTCAGGGCAAACAACAAGCTCAGGAAGGAAGCTCCCTGAATAAGCTGACCTCTCTTGCCCAACACTTTACCGGTAATGGCATGAACATTATCACCCACTCCGGTACGAAGATTAATCTCCAGCATCAGTAGTGAGGTGTAAGCTGAGACTCCCCAAATGAGAACGAGTAAGAGTATGGCGGGAATGATCCCAAGAGCAGCGGTTGCCAGAGGCAGTGCTAACATTCCGGCACCGATGGCGGTACCTGCAACGATAGCGATAGAGCCGAGCATTTTTAAATTCACAAAATTGTCCTGTTAGATTTGTATCTTATTTTATTTTGGTGGGTCAAATTTAGAACGACTTTGAAGGAGAGATTTAGCAAGATATCAAATCAAGATTAACAGCCTCCAATCGAATCGGGTCTATCGACCACCATGATTTCAATTGGCCTCAATGGCTTAGTTAATCAATAAGTGAATTCACCCAATTAACTCAGCCACTGAGGCTGCATAAATCGAGAAGAAAATTGATAGAACTGCTGCATTACGACTCTATACTCTAAAAAATGATTGTAAACGACAGTAACAGCTCAGCCCCCGCTGGGCAAGCCACTTGTGTACAAAGTATGGCTAAAACCAAAGATGTAACAACTCCATATCGAGTCATTAAAACTAATTGGTAAACCGTCCAAAACAGCTGACCTTTGTATGATTCATATACGATGACGCTCAGAAACTCAGCTCCATAACTCAACATTATTTTAAGGAGTTGCGATCAAACTCTGCCTGAGTATAATTCCCGCACTACTTCAGGGGAGTAGCTAACTATTTAGTCTGATTCAGTGTGGCGTTCTATCGATATAGACGTCTGAGCAGGCTAAGCAGAGTGAACATCAACATACTTGGCCACATCGCCATGGTGTTCACGGCAACAGGACTCGATGAGTCATATTGCCAGGCAAGACCTGAGTGCAGTTACCGCTTATTATTTATAATGAATTGGGGGGCGGTGGAACTGCGCTCGGATTTTTTTGCCCCCCAAAGGAAAATACCAATCCCATGAAATATCGGAACAATTCAGAGCCACTCAGGCTTTTCAATTCACGACGCATTGATGAGGAAATGGCTATTCCCTTTTAAGTCAATGCAACACAGAAGTGGAATGCCTGAGAGGCTCCCGCAGGGCGGGGCTCAAAGCACTTTATGCTACGTTAGATGCTTTCGATATAGAAAAACTATTAGCTTCAAGCATCCGCCTTGCCTTAAGAACTTTGAGCTCCCGCTGAATGGTCACATATTTTATAGGATTGGTATCACTTGGAAGCTCTACTCGCATCAACTCTTACCGTTGCCGTTGCCGAAATCGGTGATAAGACTCAACTGCTCGCCCTTATTCTGGCCGCCAGATTCAGCCACCTCAGTGGAGGAAAAACGGCCATCATTCTCGGTATATTCCTGTCAACGTTACTGAACCACTTTGCCTCAGCCTGGTTAGGCCAATGGGCCATAGGTCTGATAAGCCCTGAATTAGCCAGATACCTGGTTGCGTGTTCATTTTTTGCCATCGCACTCTGGGTACTGGTTCCCGATAAGATGGATGAGGAACAGAGTCGTTTCTACAAGATGGGCCCGTTTATAGCGACCTTTATCCTGTTTTTTATTGCAGAGATGGGCGACAAGACGCAAATTGCCACTGTGGTACTCGCGGCAAAATATGATGCTTTGGCTATGGTCGTTATGGGTACGACATTAGGCATGTTAATCGCTAATGTCCCCGTGGTCATTGCCGGTCACTTCAGCGCAGAAAAGCTGCCTATGACCCTGATCCACAGAGGTTGTTCACTATTGTTTGCACTGCTGGGCGTATTGACACTGATATTTTAGAATCCAGAAGGCAAAAACGAGGCCCTAGTTCCTGGGTTCTAGGGCCTCGCTGTCTGCTACAAACCTAAAGCCTGTTTGATGCGCTGTCCGTAGTCGGTATCGGCCTTAGTGAAGTGCTCAACCATGGTCTGCTGCACATCGAGTGTGGCCTGACTTAGACTCCCGCTTATGGTTGCGATCAATCTGGCCCTCTCATCTTCGGGAAGAATGCGGTACAGGTTACCCGCCTGAGTAAAGTCATCCTGGTTATAGCGACTGTATCTGTCGGCTTCACCGTCGAGACGCAATGGCGGCTCGATAAACTGCGATGTGTCGCTCAACCCTTCCATGCGAGAGTTGGGTCCATAGTTTGCAGAAGCATCACCGCCGGTCTGGCTACCATGATATGGACACTGAGTTCCAGCCATCGCTCCGGCTCTTTGATGATGGTTTGCCTTAGTTCCATGAGGGCAATTTACAGGTAACTGGTTATAGTTGGCCCCGATACGATAACGCTGAGCATCGGCATAAGCGAATAGTCTGGCCTGCAACATCTTATCAGGTGAGGCGCCGACACCCGGTACAAGATTACTTGGCGCTAATGCCACCTGCTCGACTTCGGCAAAGTAATTTTCCGGCATGCGGTTAAGTTCTAACTCACCAATTTCGATCAATGGGTAATCCCCATGTGGCCATACCTTAGTCAAATCGAACGGGTTGATAGAATAGGTATTCGCATCACTTTCCGGCATTATCTGTACGTTCACGGCCCAACGCGGGAAGTTGCCATCAGCTATCGCCGCAACCATGTCTCGCTGTGAAGAGTCGGGATCGATTCCCTTTAAAATATCGGCCTGCTCAGGTGTCAGGTTAGCTATCCCCTGCTTAGTCTTAAAGTGGAACTTAACCCAGAAACGTTCCCCCTTAGCATTCCAAAGCGAGTAGGTGTGTGAACCATAGCCATTCATCTGACGATAGTTAGCCGGGATGCCGCGATCTGACATGAGTACGGTAACTTGATGTAATGCCTCTGGGTTTAATGCCCAAAAGTCCCACATGGCTTGCGGATCTTTAAGGTTTGTCTGAGGATTGCGTTTCTGGGTATGGATAAAGTCAGGAAATTTAATTCCGTCACGAAGGAAAAAAGTTGGCGTGTTATTTCCCACTATGTCGTGATTACCCCGAGCGGTGTAGAAGCGCAGACCGAAGCCCCGGGGATCTCGCTCGGCATCGGCCGATCCCATCTCGCCACCTACGGTAGAGAAGCGCACGAAGGTCTCAGTCTGCTTACCCACTTCATTAAAGTGGTCGGCAATCGTGTACTCACTCAAATCTTTTGTCAGAGTGAAGGTGCCATAAACCCCAGTACCTTTCGCATGAACCACTCGCTCAGGAATACGTTCGCGGTTGAAGTGAGCAAGTTTTTCTAACAGGTGAAAATCTTGCAACAGTACTGGTCCACGCTCTCCCGCCGTCATTGAGTTTTGATCATCGGCAACCGGCGCACCATTTTGGCTGGTCAGATAGTTGGTTTGCTCTGTCATACTTTGACTATTCATGTTCTTCTCCAAAATCAAATTTGTTCGTTATGGCTTGTTTCAATCAACCAATTTTCAATCAGGTCGTAGATGGTAGGCATAGCCACAGCTCCGTAAATTAATCATTAGGGCCATAAACTTAAGAATCATTGCTGAAGCAGCGCTCTTAAGCCGTACCTATGTCGATGGAGTAATGATAGGCAAAACGACAAAAAGAACAAAACGATTAAAACAGATAAACCTAATCGATTTTACACAAAAAGATAACACAAAGTATGTGTGTGGAGCTTGAAGCGCACGAGGAGAAACAATGAATATACCGTCAATAGAGTCGTGGGAAATACCGCTAGGTGTTGCTGAGAATTAGAGTGAACACTAAAATTAAAGACTGGATGAAAAACTGGATGAAAACTGGATGAAAACTGGATGAAGAAATAAGATTAAGAGGCAGCCAAGGCCTGCGCAGACCTTGACTGTTATTAACAGCTATTAAAATTAAGCTAGTCCGATTTGTGCTCGTATTTGTACAGTCTTACTAAATAGTAAATATCGATAAGTACAATAAAGAAGTTGACCAAGGCTACGGGAATTGCACTGATCGCCATACCGTAGGCTACAAACAGCGCCGCACCGACAAGATTCCACCAACGCAATTTCTTAATATTCGACATCATGAGTGAGATGGCGACCACGACCGAAGCCAGATAACCCACCCATTCCCAAATTGCTGCGTTATCCATACGCTCTCCAGTGTTTTATTTAAATACTAGTGTTTCTATTATGAACAAAAGCCTGCAATTCCGACAGTTTATTTAAATAAAAATCTGACATAGGTAGCTGAGATTTAAAGCTGGCAAACCAGAGATGATGACTAACGCGCCACTACTGCGGCAGTCATCCTCGAAATACAGCACAACTGACCGGCACCATTATGGATTAACACCTCCCACACAGAGCTTCTCTTACCCAGGTGGACCGGTTTTGCCGTCGCCGTTAAGATACCATTACGGGAGGCTTTAAGGTGATTAGCGTTGATCTCCTGACCTACACAATAGAACTGCTCATAGTCGACAACAAAATTAGCCGCATAGCTGGCGACGGTTTCGGCGAGTACAACATTGGCTCCACCATGAACGATACCCAGAGGGTTATGAACGTCTGGAGATGCCGGCATCGTTGCCTTCATATAATCATCGCCAATCTCTGAAATCTGAATGCCCAGGGTCTTCATTAAGGTGCCTTTACCATGCATGCCCTCATCCATCTTCGCGCAATCTTCCAAGGTTACCGCTCTGAACCAAATCGACATTTTACATCCATCCCTTTTTAATAATGCTCCACAGTCTACTGTGTCATAAGCAAAATTTAAACAGGTGTTCGGGATTGAGGAAAAACGGTAAGTGGTAAGTGGTAAGTGGTAAGTGGTAAGTGGTAAGTCGTAAGTGGTAAGTGGTAAGTGGTAAGTGGTAAGTGGTAAGTGGTAAGTGGTAAGTGGTAAGTAAAGATAAAAGGAAATATTGTCTGCAATACTTATCCAATAGCTTTCTTCAACCTTGAGCTTACGAATAACTCACTATTTTAAGATGGCTCTCGAATACTCTTATTTTTTGCGCCGATTCGTTCGAGACGACCGACATTAGGTGAATATTCGAGAACCGTAGGGCAACTTTTATATTAGGGAGCTCTTGTCCGAAATGAGTACAGCCAACCGATCTGGCAGCATCGAAAACAAACTGATGAAAACTTCCATACATTTTTCATCGATGAAACTTTAAGATGGAGGCAGTGTATACAGACTTATATCAGGAGCAAGGGATCTGCATCACTTTGTCAGAGATAAATAACTTTTTTAAAGGGAATAACTATTTTTTCAACTCAAGTGTTCAAAAGAGGTTATCAAACGCAAAAACAACAAAACAAAACCATTTACAAAAAGACACATAAACAACAAAAACAAAAAGATGCACAAACAACTTTTACTTACATAAGCCTTTCAATAATTATCTTTTCTACCGGGAACACCCCACAAACAGATCAAAAAACCACAAAACAGTAATTAAATAACAAACGAAAACTCCCCATTCATCCTGATTTACAGGAATAGCCCTCATTCATACAAGTTTAAAAAACAAGGTGTGCTAATGCTAGCAATGAAAAAGGTGTTATTAAATTATGCTCACATAATGCAGTTGTGAACATAATTCCATTTATGTGTACGTCTGAATAAGCGTAAAAACTGGCTGTTTGCCAATATCGCAAAGGGGGCTCGTGCCAGTGCTATGCTGTACAGCATGATAGAAAGTGCTAAGGCCAATGGACTCACGCCATTTGATTATCTAATGCATTGTCTACAGCAGCTATCACTCAAGCCTGAGAGTCTAGAAAAGTTATTACCTTGGAATGTACAACTAGGCTAGGTGTAGTTTTCCGGACGCATACCTTAAAAAAATAAAGCCCAACCGAAAGGCTGGGCTCTGTTTCGAGAGCTAAGGTATCAGCTGATTAACCTTATTAAATGATTAGATTAACTGCCGCAGCCATCAGAACTTCTGGAGTTGATATAGCGAACATCTTTCGCTCTGTCATAGTTTACAGGATCGAGCGTGTCATGCTTTTTGATGAATTGATAAAGCATATCTGCATCAATAAAGCCTGTGTCTCTCGCCTTTTCCTTCAACTTGGGATACTTATTACCGCCCGCAGCGTTATAGCTAGGGAGGGTAAATCGATATTTATCCGTTAGCTTGAAGGGCTTGTCACCAACAACTCTGATATCGACATCTTTAGCTTTACAGTCAACGGTCATCTTGATACCGCTGAAGTGGGCAAAGCCTCCAGAACCTCGAGTCTTAAGCGCAACCCTAGACAAATACTTCTTCAGTTCGGCCCCATTCATCTCAGTCACAGTCACACTGTTGGAAAAAGGCTGCACCTTAAGCACATCACGATAGCGAATAGGCCCTTTCTTTATGGTGGCACGAATACCGCCAGAGTTCATGATGCCGAAATCTGCTGGCACAGGGAGCTGAGTCTGAGCATGGGCTATCATCATCCCTAGGGGCGTAGCTTGGTAACGAACAACCTTACGCTTACCAATGAAATCCGCCTTTGCAACACCAATCTGCTCTCTCAACTTCAGCTGCCCATTACGCTGATAAGGGCGAAGCAGTTCAAGAGTTTCCTTATCCTTAGGAGTCAGCATATGAGGCGGATAGTAGGAACCAAACTTGGTTTCTGTATTCACAGGTACCAACTCGTAGTTTGCCAAGTGTAGCTTACCACCATAGTATTCAAAATCGGCGCGACCAACAAACTTGCCCCACTCGTAGGCTTGCATGATCCAAGTGCCATTTTGACGATCCGGCTTACAAGGCTCGTCTCGACCATAATCTTCTACGTACTCACCAGTATCCCCTTCCATACAAACAGGCAACTGTGAATGTCCGCCAATGATTGCTTGGACCTGGCCAGGCTTTAGGCTTTTAGCAAGAGCAACATCACCGGGCGCATTACTACCATGTCTACCATTTTCATAGTGACCCATATGGGTGAGCCCAAACACAAGATCCGGTTGATGCTTCTCTTCAAGCTCTGCCAAAACATCTTTCGCCTCAGCTTGAGCTGAAGTGAATTTAAGATCTTCAACAAACTCTGGATTACCTATCTCAGCGGTATGTTCGGTAGTCAGGCCGACTACGGCTAGCTTCAAGCCCTGAACCTCGAATAGCTTGTAGGGCTCAAAATAGCGTTGCCATTCACCATCGACTTGGCGATAGATGTTGGCCGACAACCAAGGAAATTTTGACCAGCCTCTCTGCTTATCCATCACCGTCGATGGATTATCAAACTCATGGTTACCCACGGCCATGGCGTCATAGCCAAGGTGGTTCATGCCGATAAAATCTGGCTCGGCGTCTTGAAGATCAGACTCAGGAACACCAGTGTTAATATCGCCACCTGAGAGCAGTAAAGTCTCCCCACCTTGTTCGGTGACCTCTTTGCGGATTTGGTCAAGTATGGTTTTTCGTGCAGCCATACCATACTCGCCTCTTGAGCCTTGCCAAAAACGGCCGTGGTGATCATTGGTATGGAGCAAGGTGAAGCGCTTACAGTCATCACCAGCGGCTTGACAGGCGATAGATGCTGTCACCTTAGGCGCCTCTTCCACCTTTTTCTTACCACAACCGCTCAATGCTATCGCTAGAGCGATGGCTGAGCCAGTAAGAAGCAGGCAAGAAGGACGGAGTGAAGTATTCATAATAATCCTTCAATATTATTCAAATAAACGTTGTCACTTGCCTTAATGGCTGATTTCCCATGGAGAGAACAAAGCGCACAAGGCGAGGTTTAGACAACGTCTGTACAGTTAAAAAAAGCAGCACCCAGAGCGATCCCGGTGCTGCTTTTTATAGGCTTAACTGATGATTAGCCTTCGCGGCGACGCCACCACATTAGAGGTAGCAGCAGAGTCATAAGACCACCTAAACTACCAGCCCCATCAGGCTTAGTCCAACCAGCTTCTTCGGTGTTTGTCACCTCAATGCTAACAGACTTACTGAAGCTTTCTTCGCCAACAGTTGCCGTGAGTTCGAACACAAGAACTTGATCGATACTTACGCTAGGTGAAGTCACATCAAGTGTCAGACCTGTAGCGGTAAACACTGCCGTGTTTCCAGATACCTGCTTCCAGCTGTAGCTAGTACCTTCTGGAGCATCAGCAACAGTCGCTGTGATAGCAGTACTTTCGCCTTCGGTCAGCTTGGTGTTACCAGCAAACGTCACATCCAGAGTCAGAGGAACATTGGTCACAGGCAGGCTAACTGCTTTAGTGGTTTCCAGAGAGCCATCACTGATGGTCAGAGTGAAATTCAGAGTTGTGTCGGCTTTAACCATTGGCGCAGTCAAAGACAATACAGCCTCATTGCCAACAACCGTCTTCTCTTCACCAACAATCTGCTCCCACTTGTAAGTAAGAGTAACACCTTCGCCAGCTTTGATTGCAGAGGCATCTATGGTATATGCAGCCCCTTCAGTTACACTCTCAGGAGTAACAATATCACCTTCGACTTCCAAAGCAGGGTTTGGATCGTCACCACAGACTGCACCATACACTTCCTGTACTAACTCAGGGCGGTCAATGAAGGGGTTACGGTTGCCCTGGTATTTGTATACCTGGTTGTTACGATTCTGCTCATAGGTATCAACAGCATCTAACTTGTTCCACGCATACAGAGTACAAAGCGTACCAATTAACGGCTTGCTATCCTCGTCCGTAGTCGTTAGGCGATCAACTACAACTAGATCAGGCATATTAGTTGTAGCTGTATCAGTACCTTGATAACGAGTATCCATATACATGATCATACGGGCTACATCGCCTTTCACCTCATCGCGAGGCTCCCAGCAGTCTGTAGTTTTGTTCAGGTAGTTACCAGTACCAACACCGTTGAACTGAACCTCTTCACCTGTATCGCTACACGCACCAAAGTCATTGTTGCTTCGTGCAGTATTGATACCTGGATCTGCAGGACGCAGGTGATGGGCATCGGTATAGCCCCATTGAGAGTCGCTTGGGAAGCCATGGCTCTTGGCCCATACGTGCTCACGGTTCCACTTGCCCGCACCACTACCACTGGTTTGGTTGTCGTACTTGGAGATGGAAGCCCCCGTGTAGATCTCAATAACATTTTTATCGTTAGCGGGATCTTGGTCAGCGTGGGTCAGTGTGCTCCAAACCTGCTTATAGGTCAGATACTTGTGATCTTTGGCAATAATGGCTGATAAGGTATTCTTAAGCTCATCTGCATTGGCAAAATCGCCACTCAATACATCTGAATAATAGATATCACCATTGAACGTAGTAGGATCGGCAACCGGAGTCAGCGTCTCACAACCAGTACAAGGACCTGTTTCTGGCTCTGGTTCTGGAGGCGTTACTGAACCATCGCAGGCAGCTTCACCAGCACAACCAAGGCCATCAGAGGTATCGACATCGAGTACGACCCACTGGTTGTTGGTACCAGGGAAATCTGCTTCGGCAACTGTGTCACCAGCTGTGACACTGTCTTTACGACGAAGGGTCTTATTCGCGGTGGAGAAATTTGCGTCGTTTGGATCAGTCCAAGCGGAGCCCGGATCCTCACCACGCTTACCGAAGCGATCGATAACTACATCGTCTTTGGTCAATACCAGGGCATCGTCACCGTTGAAGTATGTTACGGTAGAAGCATTGCCTACTTTAAACTCATCAGCGGCACCAGCATTGTGGAAAACGAGGCTATTTCCAGGCTCCAGAGTGCCAGTCAGCGTCTCGGTATTACCAGGGTCCGTTTTACCATTGCCAAATAGAGTCAACTTATAAACGTTAGCATCCAGATCGATGGCAGTGCCACCTACGTTGGAAATCTCAATAGCTTTATTGTTGCTACTGCCTTCGATGTACTCGGTAAGCAACAGTAAGCCTGGAGTGGCTTCAGAGCTACAAGCGCTTTCACCTACGCAGCCAAGGCCATCAGAAGTGTCTGTATCAAACACTACCCACTGATCACCACTTGGGAAGGCTGCTGCAGCATCGGTATCACCAGTGGTAACACTGGCTTTGCGACGTAAAGTTTTATTAGCACTGGAGAAGTCTGCGTTATTGGGATCTGTCCAAGCAGAACCAGGGTCCTCGCCCAATTTACCAAAGCGGTCAATAACGACATCATCCTTGGTCAGTACCAGCGCGTCATCACCGTTGAAGTAGGTAATGGTAGACTCTATTCCCTTTTTAAATTCATCTGCTGCGCCGCCGTTGTGGAAGATAATGCTCTTGCCAACGGCTAGGGTGCCAGTCAGAGTTTCAGTTGCGCCAGCGTCTGTACCACCGTTGTTGTAACGGAGTAATTTGTAGTCAGCAGCATCTAGGTCGATGGAGCTGCTACCAACATTAGAAATCTCAAGGGCCTTGTTGTTGCTGCTACCTTCGATGTACTCAGTAATAACTAAATTAGCATTGGCGGCAGTGGACAGGGTGCCCAAAACCATAGCAGTAGCCGCAGCAACTGCGTTCATTTTAATTCTCATAATCGTATCTCTTTTGAATCTTTGATGGGAAGCGCACTGCCCGAAAGCAGGCGCTTCATTGTCGAGATCAACGCTTATTTGCGAAGACGACGGCGCATAGCTGCTAGTCCGAACAGGGATAACAAGCTGATAAAGCCGGCGCTACCAGCACTACCATCACCGCCAGTGTGATCGATTTCTTCTTCTACAATGTCAGCAATCAAGGTGTCGCGGTTAGATACCTTCGCCACGAACTTCTGCTGAGATCCTTCTACAAGTTGACCATCACGCTGTAGGCTTACGGTAACGTTGTAGATAGCAGATGGCGCACCAAATACCTCGAAATTCACCATAGCTGTCGTGTCATTAGAAATGACAACATTAGGAAGCACCATTTGAGTCAAATCTAAACGCTGTTCATCATCCTCAGGACTCATACTTACGGTCGCTACATCCCCAACTTGAGCAGAAATACCCGTTGGGATCTGGTAAGGAACCTTGATCAGCTTTCTCAGTTTTGGCAGGTTCAGAGGCACGTTAGCATCCGCATCACCAGGCTTATAGCTAAGGGTTATTAGTGCAGGATCGTGATCCGACGCGCGATAGATGTCTCCTTTGTAGAACTTATGCGTTCCAGTACCGTCGATGTTACCTTTAAAGCGGTTTTGGTAATCATACAAACCAGTCTCTGCAGCATTAACATGCCAGTCAGTGGCATCAATCACGCGATCTTTTAGAGACGGTGAGATCAAGATGTGATCAAGCGAACCGATTTCGTCACTGAACGAGTAACTCCAAGGTGTTTTGCCCTTCTCCTTGAACTTTTCACCGACGATATCGATGTAGCCATAAGTCTTAGTGATGATGGCTGGAGAGCCATCTTCGTTAAACTGAGGCTTAGGTCCAAGGAAAGTGTGGCTAGCGGTAACGATCGTCTTGTTGCGTGGGTTCTCGGTAAGAACCAGCACAGGATCTTCTTTACCATAGGCGTTCAAATCACCAAGGATGATCTTATCCCCAAGAACGTCTTCCATCTCTTCACCTAAGTGCACTGCACCGGCTACGCGGAACTCGGCACAAGACCCTTGGTAGTCCAGATCTGGTGCTGTACGGTTGTTCCAAGTCGTAGCTTCACCAAACTCAACACCTTGCCATTCTTCCCAACAAGTAGAGCCTTTTGACTTAAGGTGATTTACAGCTAGCGTCAAGCGCTTGCCTGTTTGGTTAACGATAAAGGTTACAACCAAGGCGTCACGATGGTAGTTCTGACCGTTCTCTAGAATTTCCTGGTTCTGATCTTTGATCACCTCACCTAAGTCGTTCACAGTGGTAGGTGCTTTCTGCTGAGGCATTGGGATAACGCGAGTGCGCTCAATGCTCATCTTGCTTGGGCGATATATGATACCTGTAGCAATGGCGTCAGAACCAATGGCATCTAGGTTATCCAACATTTGATTGCCGTTGTTGTCAAAACCAACAAACACATAACGGTTTTCAGTGGAGTTAGGGCCATTGTAATCTTGGGCTCGCTCATCCACATACTGGATATTGACCTGGTTCACAATCTCAGCAATAGCACTGTCATCGCCAAAACCGTTGTTTTCAATCTCCATCAGGGCCATTACATCGGCATCCTGAGCACGAATAATTTCTACCAGCTTGGTTCTCTGGTTAATGTATTCATCGTAGCTATCAGCGCCTCGGCTCTGACCAAAGTTGTTGTTGTCGCCACCGAAAGGAGAGTTAAAGAAGTTAAACAGGTTCTGACTAGAAATGCGGATAGCAAAATCATCGTCTGCCACTGTGTCTTTCAGATCTGGCTTATCAGTACGCGGCAAGTTATGAATAAAGTTATCGCTAGTCAACTGGTTGGTTATAGTCAGGCTGTAGTCCTGATCAAACTTATCAGTTCCTGGGATCAACTCAGTTTCATATTGACTGATCACACCTTGCGCATTAACGAGACTATCGTCGATACGGATATAGTTAGTGTGTGGGTCACTGTTAAAACCAGCGTAATACGGCAACTCGGTGCCGTTAGATCTAGGTGAGCTTTCAATCACTAAACGATAATCATTGTTTTGCTCATAAGCCGCTTTAGACTCCGGGCTTCCAGCAACATACAAGTGGTTCGGCTGTAAATTAGGACGCTTATAAGCCGCAACCATGTTGTTACGATTATGACCTTTGCTACTTAACAGGTAGTTGTAGCTGAAGCTGCGAGTAATACGCATATCTTCTTTGGCTTCATCGCTAGGAGTACTAGGATCTAAATCCTCAGGCAGGTTAACCAACATACCTTCGTAGCGCTCTAGGGTCTTATCAAAAGAACCATTATCAGAGCTCAATACCTGAATATCAGTTGGCTCGGTTACGATATTAGTATCAGTAACGTTCCAGCTAAATGCAGTATCGGCTGACAGCTGTGTCTGACCTTCAAACTCAGCCACTTTACTACCGATACAGACCGTTTGACCAACCTTAAGACCACCAGCTGCACTTGAGCTAACGAAGATGCCATCGGAAGTTTCAGGGTCGTTGTCAGAGGCAAAATTGCGAAGATAGAACCCCTCATTAGGGATAGACACCTTGGCTGAAATGATACCTTCTACGGCAACTTTTTCAGCTGATTCGGTTTCACCAGCAGCAACCAGAGGCGAGGTAAAGCCCGAGCCCTGAACTTCGCTAGGAGACATGATTTCATTCTTATCAGTTGGACAAGTGAAGATGTCCATGATGTCTTCAGCATCAGCAGCGGGTAGCTCTGATTTACCTAAATCATCAAATCTCATTGGCAAGATGTTCTGCCACTTCGTCGCGTCGAAGGTGCCTGACTGGGCAGGATTGTTGCCATCCGCGGCTTTCTTACGACGCAAAGTAGTATTGGGAGCCCACTTGCTAGTGTCATTCGCGGCTCCAACACGATCGATAACGGTATCACCATTTTTCAGGAAGAAGCCGTCATCGCTGGTCATAAACAAGTTGTTGTACTTGTTACTGCTGTCATATGTTGAGATAACAACTGTGCCACCTTGAGTCGCAATAGCATCACGAAACTCTTCAGAAGCTCTGCTATTTACAACCACGATAGAAGCACTAGGAGCAAGCGTATAACCACTTAACAGCGGCTTAGCTTCGGCATTTAGCAATTGGTTGTCGTACTTACCACCTGAGCGCTGATATGCAGCAACCTCATCGGTGAAGGTGAAGGCATCAGGGCCTGTATTAGTGATCTCAACCGTGCCCACATTGGCATCGGAACTTTGGGTCATTTCGGTGATCAGCAGGTCTTCAACGCCAGCGAAGGCGCCCATGCTGATGGTGCTGGCAATGGCCAGCGATAAGAAACTTTTCTTCATAGTAAACTCTATAAAAGTTGAATTCAATTCGGACTAAAAGTACATACGCGCGTAAGCGTAGGCAGCTTCAGGTGCTTCGCCTACTCGGCCTTCTAGAGACAGCACGATGTCACGGGCAGGACGATAGTTGAAACCTAAACTGGCCCAACGACGCTCTTTTCCGTACTCAGCGGGTAGCTCAGAGTAGTCGTAGTTAGGACCGATCAGATCCCAGCCCTCGTATTCTTCGTGGTTTACGGAGCTGATTAATTCCCAACGTTCAGTTAGATCATACTTAGCGCTAACAGTCATACCTATGTTGCGGAAGGTCTGATAATCTAGGTGTACGTCACCGCTCTTACGTGTAGACAAGTCTTCATCTTCTAAAAAGCCATTGAAACCAATAGATAATTCTGGCATCAGTTTCAGGCGAACGCCCAAACCTATCTGTTCCTGCTCACCATATTTACTGACGCCGTTAGAGCCGCCGCGAGTTTCTAAGCCAACCACAACAGATAGCAGATCTGACATCCAGCCTACATATCCGTTAATGATGTCACCTTGTAGTGCACCACTCTTGTGCTCACCGTCATATGAGTAGGAAGTACCAAAGATAAGATTTTCAAACTCGGCTTGGTACTTAACTGTGTTCTCTTGGTCGCCCGCTTCACCGGTTTCAACAGACTTGTTGAAAGTGAAGTCACCAAAGTGGTCGTAATCGTCGAATGCAGTATCGGTCAAGCCTAGCTCGATCCACTGCTGATCGGTTAAGCGATAACCTACATACAATTTGTCGATAGCCAGCTCAAACTCACCGTCGCCGCCAAGCCAGTTACGACGTTGGTAGTCTAGCTCTAGACGATAAGTGAACTGTTCACGTTGACCCTCTACGCCCATAGTCGCAAAGCTATCATCTACATAGCCCTTGGTATCGTAGAACTCATCGTGGTTGTAATCTGGATGAGTATCAAAATGCCCACCTACGCCCACTTCGCCATATAAGCGAACGTGGTCACCTTGACTGTCACCATCTAGCATTACAGCACTCACTGAACCAGCACTAAACATAGTGACGATAGCGATTGCAATTGTTGATTTATTTAACATTGCCGTTACTTCCGATTAGTAATTTGTCAGCCTATAATTGAAGGCCAAACTCAAAATTAAAAATGTTTATTAGTAATATCTTAAACTGCTAGCTGCTCAGGTCGGTGGAGAGTTCGATGGCGAAATCGCCGGTAATTTTATTACATATTTCATATATTCAACCCCATTTTTATAATAATCCCGCTAATTTCTATTAACGTGCGTTACTGATTGTTGCAGAGTTTCATGACAAAAAAAAGAAGGGTTAATCACATTTGGCAAGCATAAGCACTTGTTAAAAAACGAAAAACAGAGCAGGACTGACCACGTGAGAGAACAGGCTGCCAGCTCGATAATTTTAGGTAGTACAAATCATGCACTTAAGCAAGAACAGAGATATGTTTTTTCCGTGTGAAATGATGTGATCATCCTGGAGATTTTTTTACGAAAAACTAAATTTAAATCACTAATCTGCTACTACAGGCTGAAAATAGTCTCCCCCCCCTATTAAAAAGCTTTAAAAAGGCTTTTTCAGATATAAAAGTCGGCCGTTGATTGGCATAACAGAGAAAGATTAGGAGCCCTTTCTAGTAACATAGCTCGAACTACCTTATGGGCGAGAGTCTGGTAAGTTTGTGCCCTCAATACAGCCGACACGTGTGTTGATGATTGAGTCTTTCTGAAGACGCCAGGCTAAGAACAGAGTTCAAAATGACTCTGATAGGTTTGTACCCATTGCAGCTCTTCAATACAGCCGAGACGAGTATTGCTGATTGAGTCTTTCAAGAGACGGTTTCCATAAGCACCGTGCTAAAAGCTCCACCTCTTTTCTACGAACACGTTTCTATGAACACTGTTCAAAATGGCTCTGGTAGGTTTGAGCTCAGCGCAGCTCTTCAATACAGCCGACACGCGTGTTGATGATTGAGTCTTTCTGAAGGCGCCAGGCTAAGAACAGAGTTCAAAATGACTCTGGTAGGTTTGTGCCCATCGCAGCTCTTCAATACAGCCGACACGCGTGTTGATGATTGAGTCTTTCTGAAGGCGCCAGGCTAAGAATAGAGTTCAAAATGACTCTGGTAGGTTTGTGCCCATCGAAGCAACTCTACACGCGTGTTGATGATTGAGTCTTTCTGAAGACGCTAGGCTAAGAACAGAGTTCAAAATGACTCTGGTAGGTTTGAGCCCAGCGAAGCAGTTCTACACGAGTATTGCTGATTGAGTCTTTCAAGAGACGCTAGGCTAAGAACAAAGTTCAAAATGACTCTGGTAGGTTTGAGCCCAGCGGAGTAATTCTACACGGTTACGTGATTGAGTCTTTCTGAAGATAGATGAGATATGTGCCTTCACCGTATGCTCACTGATGCAAAGGTTATCGGCGATCTCTTTATTGCGGGCTCCACTGGAGACTAACTGAATAATGGTACGTTCTCTTTTCGTGAGCATCTCCAGCATAGCCACCGTCTCTTGAGAATAGTCGTTGGCACTGTCTAATCGCTTCACAAGGTGACGAAACATCTTGCTGATCAAGGTCCTGTCATACCATAACTCATCGGCGACCATCTTCCTCAAACCCGTTAAGAGCAGATCCATACGCTGATCAGCATAGAGGAGTCCACGGATCCCGAGCAGCAGCGCAGTTTCGGGCTCCAGCTTATCGCGATCGACTTGATATAGAGCGACGGGGACATGAGACACCAGACGAGAAGCCAGTAAAGGGATCCCTTTACTGTCGAGTGCTGCACCTTCTTGTGAAATAAGGTAGAAACTATTACCATCTCTTTCAGGCTCTAGATCAGACACCTGCTTTACGATACGAGTCTTTAACCCGATAGATTCAGCCAGGATGGCTAGATGGCATGGGGCTGCAACCTGATGCAAAAACACTAACCCATCAATTTTACTCATTCACTTCTCTCCCTGAAAAGTTACCTCTGTACTGTGAAGTACGTTTCCCTACCAATCTCTATGGGAACCATTTTGAACAGTTTTAGTAAGTTTGACCAGCCCAACTTGTAACAAAAAAGCAAGAGTGGTTAAACTTTCGTTAATTCACATAAAAAACGCTATGAAGCTCTCTGTGTCAGTTGATTTATTTGTCTGTCGTGAAGGCGTGACAATAATAGAATACTCAAAATAGCGCCCAGTAGCGCCATTCCCATATCTGAATTTCGTATGTACCAGATATAACCACGTCTTCTTGAATATCTCTATAGAGTACTTTTTGTCAGTTGATTGATCTGTCTGTCGTGAAGGCGTGACAATAATAGAATACTCAAAGTAGCGCCCAGTAGCGCCATTCCCATATCAGATTGGGTATCCCATATATAACCCTGAGTACCAAGAAATGCTTCGGCATCTTCACCGGTCAGCAGTGCGACCCACCACTCGATCAGTTCATAGAAAGCCGAGAATGCGAGGGCGAAACAGACTGCTAAGAAGTTGCACCAGTGACCCGGTTTCACCACCGCCCTTCTGATAAATATCTCTCTGGCTAATATAACCGGAACAAAACCTTGAGCTAAGTGGCCTACTTTATCGTAATTATTTCTATCGCCATCAACAAGTTGTGATATTAAATCAAAAAGTGGAACCTCAGCATAGGTATAATGACCGCCTACCATCAGGATGACACAATGGATCAATATAAGCAGGTAAGCCAAAGGGCTCATCGGGAAGCGATTGCGGGTTAAAAAAAGCACAGGTAGAGCGATTAACGCCGGTAAGACCTCAAGGAACCAGGTGAACTGATCCTTCGGCCCTATAGCCGACCAGATCAGTACAGAGAAAAAAACGATTAGCCAAATAACGCGTTTATTCAAAATTGGAACCTCTTAGTACAAATTAATCATATTGTTTCACCATCAGAATAATGACTTTAGCCATCTAGCCCTCCACACTGAACAAAAAAAGTGCTATTTTGGTTGAGCATTGACAGATCATAGCCAAACTCCACCATTATGCAGGGTTCTGCAAGTGGACGTTGTTTGGTGAAAAACAAATAATATAATACCAATAACCGAAGAGGGTACCTAAATCATGGCGAAACATTCGCTGGACAAGGATAAGATCAAGATCCTGCTGTTGGAAGGCGTCCACCAATCTGCGGTAGATGTATTCGAACGTGCGGGCTATACCAACATTGAATACCACAAGGCATCCCTCGGGGAGGAGGCACTCATAGCCTCCATAAAGGATGCACACTTTGTCGGTCTTCGTTCCCGTACACAGCTTACGGAAGCGGTATTGAGTCAGGCAGACAAATTGGTCGGTATTGGTTGTTTCTGCATAGGCACCAATCAGGTAAACCTTAAGGTTGCAGAGAAGTTGGGCATACCAGTATTTAATGCACCGTTTTCTAACACCCGAAGTGTTGCAGAGTTGGTATTGGGCGAGATAATCATGCTCCTTCGTGGCATCCCTCAGCGTAATGCCATGGCACACAGAGGTGGATGGTTAAAGAGTGCCAGTGGTAGCTTCGAAGCACGTGGAAAAACCTTAGGCGTTATTGGCTACGGTCATATTGGTACCCAGCTTGGTATTTTGGCTGAAACCTTAGGCATGAGAGTGATCTTCTTCGATATCGAAGATAAATTGCCACTCGGTAATGCCCAACAGATCCACTCAATGCAGGAGTTGATTACTCTTGCTGACGTGGTTAGTTTGCATGTGCCTGAGACGCCACAAACGAAAAATATGATCGGCGAAGCCGAACTTGCCTGCATGAAGAGGGGCAGTATCTTGATCAATGCCTCTCGCGGAACCGTTGTCGATATAGAGGCTCTGGCATCTGTACTTGAAGCAGACAAGATTGCCGGTGCGGCAATCGATGTGTTCCCTGTCGAGCCGAAATCCAATAATGATGAGTTTATCAGCCCACTTCGCGGCTTAGACAATGTCATCTTGACGCCGCACGTCGGCGGGAGCACACAGGAAGCTCAGGAAAATATCGGCATCGAAGTGGCCGGGAAGCTGGCAAAATACTCAGATAATGGCTCGACCATGACTGCGGTTAACTTCCCCGAGGTATCACTGGCACAACATAGAGATACCTCCCGTCTGCTGCATATTCACCATAACCAACCAGGTGTGTTAATTCAGATTAACCAAGCCTTTGCAGAGAAAGGGATCAACATCGCAGCCCAGTACCTGCAGACGACTAACGAAATCGGTTATGTTGTGATGGAAGTTGACTCAGACCAAGCCGAGGAAGCTCTGGAGCAGATGAAGACCATCGATGGCACTATCCGTACTCGCTTGCTTCATTCGCACTAAGGGCTCCCTCACCAAGGGCTCCCCCAAAGCAGAGCTTTGGGTTTAATAAGACTGATATGGCGCGCTCAATTGAAAAATTGTGCGCGCCATTTATTTCCGTAGCCTCCTTTAGACGTTACAATCACCCTCTCTCAATGCCTAACATTCCAGGAAAATGATATGACGACTTCAGTTTCTCAGCTCGATTGGAACTTGAATGATCCGCTTCCATCGCTTATTTTTTCAGATCTGACTCACCTTGGTCTCATGAGCATTACCGGTGAGCAAGGCCGTAGCTTCATTCACGGGCAGGTAACAACAGATATCACGTCACTCGAAAAAGAGCAGTGGCGTTGGGGTGCTCATTGCGATCCTAAAGGCAAGATGTGGGCCAGCTTCAGAACGTTTGCTATCGAAGATACGCTCTTCATGATGATGCCCTCAGATACACTCGAGATTGACCTACCTCAGCTGGCTAAATATGCTGTATTCAGCAAGGCTGAGCTAACGAATGTCAGCGATGACTGGTTGATTCTTGGCGTCGCCGGCGAGCAGGCGCAAGAGTGGGTAAATAGCTACTTCGGTGAAATAGACAAGGCAGTGACTGAGATCCCAGGTGGCACCTTGCTGAAAGACGGCTCACGCTTCATCATCGTCATCGAGAAGACGCCATCTCAGGCACTACTCGGTTCGCTAAATGCCCCTATCTATGGCAACAAAGTCTGGCAGGCACTCGAGATCCAGTCGGGTTACCCTAACCTTGCCGCCGCCCATCAGGGACAGTTTGTACCTCAGATGTGTAACCTGCAGGCCATCGGTGGGATCAGTTTCGAAAAAGGCTGTTACATGGGCCAGGAAACCGTAGCCAGAATGAAGTACCGTGGCGGCAATAAACGCGCCCTCTATATCTTATCGGGCAACGCCTCTGACACTGTGGCTTTGGAGAGTAAATTAGAGCTGGCACTGGAAGATGGGTTCAAGACCACAGGTACTATCATAGAAGTGGTACAATCGGGCGAACAGGTACTGCTCACGGCAGTACTTCCAAACGATACCGAGAACTCGGCAAAGCTTAGACTTGCTGGCGATGAGAGCTCTTCACTAACCATTCAGCCTCTGCCCTATTCTCTTGAAGAAGAGGCGTAAGCTGTAGCGAGTTACAAGTTACGAGTTAATGAGTAAATGATAGGCGCACTAAATCATACTTAGTGCGCTTTTTTTATCCCGACTTAACAGCTCTTCTTAGCGTTCGATAACTTTACTTCCTTGATATGGCAGGCTAACTTAGTCATTCACGCATCCATGATGGACCGATACGATTTGAAGCAAACTGAGCTAACTCCCCCACAAAAACAACAGTTACGGACCCGACTCGAAAACCAGCTTACCGAACTTGAGCAGCAGGTCTGCGCAATTCACATTCGTGGCGTACCGGTACAACTGGATCAACAAGCCGTCGGGCGGGTGTCACGCATCGATGCCATACAGCAGCAACAGATGGCCCAAGCCAATGAGGCTCAGACGAGTCGGCAACTCCAGCGTATCAGGCAAATCCTTCTCGACCCCGATGAATATGGTTTTTGCCATGAATGTGGAGAGAGTATCGGCATAGGCAGACTCACTATTCATCCCACAGCAGAGCTCTGTATTCAATGCCAGGGGGAGCTGGAAAATCTTTAAGAGGTAAAACTTTCATCTCCAATAACCCTGTTCTGACCAAGGATTACCTGCCCTTTAACTCCTCCCATGACAAAGAGGTTTATTGTTCTCTTATGAGATTATTTTTCTTAATCATCAAGTAACTAGCTCCAAATATTAGACTTTATTCAGACCCACAACTATTCTCATATTAGTCAAGCAGAGAATCGGTTCTACAGATGCGCTTCCTTTATTTAGTTCTTGTCTTGTTGGTGACGACTCGAATATTTGCCGTGATCGCCAAACGCCTAAAGCTACCGCCCATCGTTGGTGAATTGGTGTCAGGGATAGCGCTTGGTTATTTTCTTTACCACTTTCAAGACGTGTTTCCACTGCTATGGGAGGTAACCCAAGGAGAAGCATTTGAGGCCCTTGCCGATCTCGGCATGTTTTTTCTGATGCTATTAGCGGGTGTACGCATGAGTCCGCTGGACTTTAAGAAGACCTCCAGCTCGGCGCCTGCTGTAGCCTTTGGGGGCATGCTGGTGCCCATCATCTCCGGTACATTAATAGGCTTGATGTTCTTCCCTGAATCCCCCTTTAAGATGGTTCAGAGCTGGTTTTTAGGCACAGCCTTGGCGATCACAGCAGTACCGGTAACGATTCGTATGCTGATGGAGTTTAACAAACTGGATACGGCTGAGGGTAAAACCATTGTCGCGGCAGCACTTTGGGACGATCTGTTAAGCCTGTTTATTCTGGCACTCCTGCTAGCCACCATTAACAATGGCGGCACTCTATCTTTTACTCCGGCTCTGTGGCTGCCATTGCTGGGCAAAGTGCTCCTCTTCTTCGCTATCACCATACCAGTCGGACACTACCTGTTCCCACTTATCGGTAGTCATCTCAAGGCCACAGAAATTCCTGACATCGATTTCAGTATGCTGTTGATCGCCGCACTGGCATATGCGGTACTCGCAGAGATGCTGGATCTACACTTTATTATCGGCGCGTTTGTCGCGGGCATGTTTTTCCACCCGGCAGTTGTGGAACAAAAAGTTTATGATCGTGTAGATAAGCAAACCTCCGGTATTACGTCCGGTTTCCTTGCGCCAATTTTTTTCGTGTCGATAGGCTTTCATCTGGACCTGACAGCACTGGCATCGATACCAGGCTTCGTTACCCTGCTCATCATAGTTGCCTTGCTAAGTAAGTTAGTCGGAGCCGGAGTATGTGCACGTGCCACCGGCCATGATACTCAAGAGTCACTGCGCATAGGAGTGGCAATGAGTGGCCGTGGTGCGGTCGAGATAGTATTGGCCGGCGTCGCCTTACGAGCCGGATTATTCAACCACCCAGACCCTACGCCATCGATTATCACCGGACTATTTTCCGCTATCGTCATCATGGCGATAGTGACCAGTATCGTGACTCCGCTGATATTAGCCTTTCTGATCCGCTATCAGGAGAGGAGTGAAGCATAACGGGCTGTGCTTTCACCTCAACCGAAGGATAAAGCCTATAAGCTGCTGGATTCCTGGTTCACCTTATTCAGCAGTTGCTTCATTTCATCACTTTCCCAGTCATATTCTCCCACAACTCGGGCGGCGATATATCCCTTCTGATCTATGATGTAGCTTATGGGGACAGCAAATACCCCCCAGTCATCACTGGCAGCTTTATCTTCATCGGCCAACATAGGAATATCGAAACCGGAAGTCTGCTGGAAGGCTTTTACATCATGCAGCGATTCTCCAACGGCAACAGCCACGACCTGAAGTCCATCTCCTTTAAACTCCTTGTGAAGACCGGATAAGGATGGCATCTCTTTAATACAGGGTCCGCACCAACTGGACCAAAAATTAACGATACGCACCTCCCCCTCATGACTATTCAGAGAGTAGGTTTCCCCCTGAAGATCATTGAGATGCAGCTTAGGCGCCATCTGTCTGGACTTGGGCTCATAGAGCTTTATCTTCTTTGTCGATGCCACTGCATGACCGGCATGTCCCATAGACATCATCATAAATGCTGCGGAAGCGATAAAAGGCCTGTTTTTGATAAACTTTTTAATACGTCGTCTCATAAACACACCTTATTCAGCCAACGCCAACATCGAGAATATTAACAAATCTACACACGCCGACCTCATCTTCAGAGTGGAGGCGGGTAGCTAATTTACCTGGGTCTAATTTTACCCGTCGGCGTTATGCATCGATTCCCATTCCCTAATGGCCTCATCAACCATAGCAGGAGACCAAATGACCTTACCATCGATCAGCAGCTCATCGACCAAAATGACTCTCAACTTGTTATTGACGTTGCCCTTCACCGTCGCCATCTGCAGGGCATAGCGAGCGGCTGTAATGCGGGGGACATTAGATAAGAAGTAATAGCTTCCATCTCGTTGTTGCAGTACAAATGCAGATTCTAATTGAAGGTGGGGGTCCAACTTGCTGAGCGGACAGGTATGTCCTGAATGTGCACATGTATGACCATTTATCTTTCCAGTAACAGTATCCATTTTTGCCATAGCAACTGCTGAAGCCGACGACAATGCTATGGCCAGCAAGCCTGTCATAAGCCCTTTAGTAATCGTGAACATAATATTTACCTCTGATTAAAAGAACCCGACTAAACAAGCAACTTAAACAGGCTCCCATACTTAAATGTAGCAGTGTAAATGATAATCAACCACATTTAGAGCTAAGACTATTCACCGCCAAACAGGCATATTAGCAATTGGATTATTAGCCTTTTATTGATTGACTGCTTCTATCTTTAAAGAATACTCAGCGACTCAATGACATATTACTTCGCCTAGCTTTTGAGACGATTTTCTGTGGTTAAAATAAGAGGAACCTGCCCCTTTAATTACAAGCCGAGAATGACACATCAAGGATTAACTTCCTCTCTCATAATAAATGATCCAAACTGTAAATAAATCAGTATAGATAGGACCTATAATCAAAAACTGAGTTATGCTAAACCAGCCTTAGTACAAGGGAATAAGAATGACCGAACAGATTGTTCAGCTCAAAAGGATCACTAAAGAGTTTATCGATGGCGGACAAAGTCATCGGGTGCTCGACGACTTGGACCTGGCGCTACATAGGGGAGAGACAGTCGCCCTAACGGGAGCCAGCGGCAGCGGCAAGAGCACCCTGCTCAACCTGATCGCAGGTTTCGAATATCCCAACTCGGGTGAGCTGTTCCTGCTTGGTGACAATACGACGACATGGAAAGACCATCGCTGGAGTCAGTTTCGTTACCAACAACTAGGGGTCGTATTCCAGCAATTCAACCTGCTGACGCCACTTAACGTTAAAGATAACATCGCCTTTCCCTTAAGGATGAACCGCAAACCCTGGAGTTCTTGGTGCGATACCCTCGTCGAGAGCATGGGGTTAAGCCCCCTGCTCAATCGCCACGTCGATGCCCTCTCTGGTGGACAACAGCAACGGGTTGCCATTGCCAGAGCTCTGGCCCACCAGCCCGCCCTACTGCTTGCCGATGAACCGACGGGGAATCTGGATCAAAGCGCCAGCTTAGAGGTCATGTCACTGTTAAAAACTTTAGCGGCCGAGCATCAGACCACAGTGCTTATGGTCACCCACTCTCTCGAGTCTGCAGGTTTCATGGACAGGCGCTGGCACCTGGAGCAAGGGCGTATCCATGAGTAGGCAACTACTATTGAGTTGCAGGCTGTGTTTATCTACTTTTGGGGCTCACTATCGTCAGTCCCCGCTACAGGCTGGTTCCATATTAATCGGCATTGTTCTCGCGGTTACGCTTCTCACTGGTGTTCGCGCCACCAATGAAAGTGCAATCGCCAGTTATGGCGATGTCACAGAGCTCCTGAGTCAACAGGCTCATTACTCCATCGTTCCTAGCGTTGGCAGTAAACGGCTCGATGAATCTCTCTATTTTGATCTGCGAACTCAGGGGCTCAATAATGCCCTTGCCGTCGTTCAGGGGATATTGACCGATCAGAATAATCGCCGCTGGCAGGTCCAAGGCAGCGATCTGATTGCGGCGCTGACGGCACTATCAACTAATGGTAACGCCAATAACACTGAGTCGACTCACACTGAAGCCAACCATCGACCTTCACTGTTGAAAAACGATATTCCACTTGCAGCCCTGATAAGCGGCGCCCCCATAGTGCTGATGAGTCAGAGCCAGGCTAAGCAATTCACCACTGGCAAGAGTTTTACGCTCAACGACGTGAAACTTGAGATCATTGGCGTCGACGATTCGATGAATTTGGGCAACCGCCTGCTGATGGATATCTCTCTGGCTCAAACGCTATTAGGCCGCCAGGGAAAGCTGAATTACATTGCACTGTTTGGTGATATATCCAAACAGAGAGCGTTGATAGAAACAATCATTGAAGACAGAGGGGAGTTGAACGAACGCGATGGAGGAGAAAGCATGACGGCCCTGACCGACAGCTTTCATCTTAACCTCAGTGCCATGAGTCTGTTAGCCTTTGTGGTTGGCCTGTTTATCGCCTATAACGGTGTACGTTACAGCCTGTTAAAAAGACAGAGACTGCTTACTCAGCTGCAGCAACAGGGCGTCGCCAAGACGCCGCTGATGCTGGCTCTCTGTTTCGAGCTGCTGCTACTGGTGATAGTGGGCTCGGTAGTGGGATTTATCTTGGGGCTACAGCTTAGCCACTGGTTACAACCTATGGTATCTGTCACCCTGGAGCAGCTATATGGCGCCAACATCTTACCGGGCAGGTGGCAATGGATCTGGCTACTGCAAGCTATGGTATTGACCTTTATCGCCGCTCTGCTCGCCTGTGCTTCATTACTTTTCGAGCTCATCAGGCAACCCTTGGGACGTAACAGCAACTCGCTCAGCCAGGTAAGAAGCGCCGAAAAGACGCGGAAGGTCCAGATCATCGCCGCACTCTTATTCGCTGTTTTTGCGGCGATATTTATGCCACTTAGCCAGAATTATCAATTGACCATGTCCCTGCTGGGCCTGGTGATTATCGCTATCCCTCTGGCGCTACCTTGGTGTTTATCAAGGCTGATCACTGGGCTTAACCTGATAGCCCCCAAGGGGCTTGTCGGCTATCAGATTGCCGAAACAAAAGAGCTACTTCCGCCGCTTTCCCTCGCCATGATGGCCATGTTGCTGGCCTTAACGGCCAACATTTCAATGAACACCTTAGTGGGTAGTTTCGAACTCACCCTCAAAAATTGGCTCGATGCCAGACTCCACGCCGAACTCTACCTACGTCCCGGCGATACACAGATGCAAGAGGTGGTCGCCAAGCTTGAAAACAATCCCAAAATCGACGCAGTCTACAAGCAATGGAACCTGATGAGTGAGGTATCAGACCATCCCACCTTCCTGCTGACCCGTGATCCGGTATCGATAAAAGCCACCACAGTGCTAAAAAGCACAATCGATGGTCTATGGCCGGAGTTTTTTGCCGGTAAACACCTGCTGATGAGCGAGCCTCTGGCACTCAAACTTGGGCTGGAATTAGGGGATTTAGTCACCATTAAAGCACTGAATAATGCCAGCTTAACTCTGGGAGGAGTCTATTTCGATTACGGCAACCCCTATGGCGAGATAATCCTGCCTCCACAGGTATGGCAAAGTTCAGATTTTAGCGACATTCCTACAAGCCTTGGGTTAGCGACCAGTGAAAATATCGATACGTTGAAACTCGAGCTACAGCAAAAGTTCTCCCTCAGTGATAGCCAGATCTACAGTCAAACGGGAATTAAACGGCAGGCGATCGCCATGTTCAAGCGCACCTTCTCCATCACTCAGGTGCTCAACACCCTCACCTTACTCGTTGCCGCCGTAGGCCTGTTCAGTGCCTGCTTCTTACTTACCCAGGCGCGCATGGCTCCAATGGCGAGACTGTACTGCCTGGGGGTGTCCAGACGCCAATTAGGTTTTATGGTCTTCAGCCAGATGTGGCTCATCGTGCTGCTAACTTGTCTGGTTGCCTTACCAACAGGAGCGATACTCGGTTATCTGCTTATTCATAAGGTCACTCTGCAGGCATTTGGTTGGACTATCCATATGGTGTGGGATTGGCATGCCTATGGCCAGGTGGTACTGCTGGCGCTATTGGCTACAACCATTGCCATCACCCTTCCACTCCTTAAGCTGATCCGTAAACCTCTGATCTCGAGCCTGCAGAGTGACCTCTTATGAAATATCTACATAAACGATCGATATTAACCATCTCGGCGATCCTCAGCTTGGCTCTTTTGCTGACGGCATGCTCAGAGTCAAAATTACCAGACAGAGAAGGGATCGATGCGGGGTCGATGGGAAAGCTGCTGGGCAACAAGAGTGGAGGGTTTACCCCTGTACTACCGGGCAAAAATATTACTTTCCCCGCCGATCATCAGGCCCACGAGGGATTCCGGCAGGAGTGGTGGTATCTGACCGCAAACCTGACCACAGAACAAGGGAACTCATTGGGACTGCAATGGACTCAATTCAGAATCGCGCTCAGTCCTGCCGATAATAGTTCAAAACAACGAGATGAGAACAGGGACTGGGCTACAGATCAGCTCTATATGGCTCATAGTGCCGTCACCACCGAATCAAGCCATCTCGCCAGTGAGCGCTGGTCCAGATCCCACCCGCAACTTGCAGGGGTGAATACCGCTCCCTTTAGCGTAAAGCTCGATAACTGGAAATGGCAGTCTCAGGGAGAAGCGCTCTTTCCTGCCAGTCTGACAGTAAGTGATAATCGCTTTGCTTATCAGCTCAATCTGTCCAGCGACTCCCCCTATCAGCTTCAGGGCGAAAAAGGTTTTAGTATCAAGAGCCTTGATGGTTCGGTGGCATCTTACTACTACAGCCAGCCGTTTATTGAGGTTGAAGGTTGGGTCACTCCCGAAAAGAGCCCTGATAACGGGGGAGTGAGTGAGAGGCAAAAAGTCAGTGGCAAGGCGTGGCTGGACAGGGAGTGGAGTTCACAGTTTCTCAATCGCTCTCAACAAGGTTGGGACTGGTTCTCCCTCAGACTAAACGATGGCTCGGCGTTAATGCTATTCCAACTCAGAGGTGAACAAAACTTTTATAGTGCCAGACGTATGTTCGCCGACGGAAGTGGCCATAATGTTGAGTCCGGGATGATACAGATGAGCGCCATCGACTGGCATCAGATTGGCGATAACCGTTACCCCGTTAGCTGGAAGATAGCGATCCCGTCCGAGCAGATTGAGATCACCACTCACTCGTTAAATCCCAATGCGAATATGGCCCTCAGCGTCAACTACTGGGAGGGACCCATTAACATTCAGGGTAGCCACAGTGGTGAGGGTTACATGGAGCTCACCGGCTATTAATCCCATGATTAAAATAGTGCCAGGCTGAAGGTAAAGATAGAAGATTCATCTTTATCGACTTCAAACTTATACCACAGTAGAGGTAGCGTGCCCAACACTCAAGTGAGAATCGTTATCAATACGTTTTATTCTTCCCTGCCAATGAGTTAATAGTCGTTACTGGTTATATATCCCAGCCTAAATAAGGCCTTTCTGAAACAAATGTCGATTATTAAATCTGTGATATCTATCACACATAAAAAGATGATCTCGATCTACTAATACTCCTAATACCTCTTGTTGGGTATACCCACATTTTTTATGAGGTCTAGACTCGATACTAACTTTGGCAGGTAGCTCTCCTAAAGCTTTCCCCCCCTAATAGCGCTACCTGCCACTTCTTCGATTGAGGTAAAGCAAGAGATGAATCAGGAATACCATGTCACCAGCTTAGTCGTGCATGCCGTACCGAAAGCGGTTTCACAGGTTGAAACCAATATTCGAGCGCTTGCCGGGGCCGATATCCATGCCGTTACCGATGAAGGTAAGTTTGTCGTTACTCTCGAAGGTGAAACACAAGCCGCTATACTGGATAACGTCGAAGCCATTAATGCCCTCGAAGGGATATTAAATACGAGTCTGATTTACCACCAAGTCGAGCCAACAGAAGAAAGTTAAAACAAGTACCGAGTACCTAAAATAAGATTGATTTATCAATAATTTGCAACAATATAAAAAAGAGTGAGGAACACCATGAGCATTAGCCGTCGCGAGTTTCTGAAAGCCAACGCTGCAGTTGCCGCTGCAACCACAGTTGGTGTCACTCTGCCAGTGAAGATAGTCGAAGCCGCTGAGCAGAAAGACAACATCAAGTGGGATAAAGCACCTTGCCGTTTTTGTGGCGTAGGGTGTAGCGTTCTGGTTGGCACCAATAATGGCAAAGTCGTTGCCACTAAAGGTGACCCGGAAAGCCCAGTCAACAAAGGCCTGAACTGTATTAAAGGCTACTTCCTGTCTAAAATTATGTACGGAAAGGATCGTCTGACGACTCCGCTTTTACGTATGAAAGATGGTAAGTACGATAAAGAAGGTGAGTTTACCCCAATCAGCTGGGATACCGCGTTCGATACCATGGCCGAAAAGTGGAAACACACACTAAAGACTAAAGGCCCGACAGCCGTTGGTATGTTTGGTTCAGGTCAATGGACAGTGTGGGAAGGCTACGCGGCATCTAAGCTACATAAAGCAGGTTTCCTTACTAACAACATAGATCCTAATGCTCGCCACTGTATGGCATCTGCCGTGGGTGGTTTCATGCGTACCTTCGGTATCGATGAGCCTATGGGTTGTTACGACGACTTAGAAGCAGCTGACCACTTTGTATTGTGGGGCGCGAATATGGCTGAGATGCACCCAATCCTATGGGCTCGCCTATCAGATCGCCGTTTGAGCAGCCCGGATAGCCGTGTACATGTGCTCTCTACCTTCGAGAACCGCAGCTTCGACCTGGCCGATAACCCAATGGTTTTCCGCCCGCAATCTGACTTAGTTATTCTTAACTACATTGCTAACTACATCATTGAAAACGATGCAGTTAACAAAGATTTTGTCAGCAAGCACACTAAATTTGTACTGGGTACGACAGATATCGGTTATGGTCTGCGTCCTGAGCATCCGTTAGAGCAAAAAGCGAAGAATCCGGGTAAGGGCTCATCCACGCCTATCAGCTTCGATGAATACGCTAAATTCGTCAGCACTTACACGCTTGAGTATGCCGCTAAGATGAGTGGTGTAGAGCCAGAAAAGCTTGAGCTGATGGCTAAGGCTTATGCCGATCCAAAGATCAAGGTGATGAGTCTATGGACCATGGGAATTAACCAGCACACTCGTGGTGTCTGGGCTAATAACATGCTCTATAACATCCACTTGCTCACAGGTAAGATTGCCACTCCGGGTAACAGCCCATTCTCATTGACGGGTCAGCCATCGGCTTGTGGTACCGCGCGTGAAGTAGGTACTTTCGCTCACCGTCTGCCTGCCGATATGGTTGTGAAGAATCCTAAGCACAGAGCTATCTCCGAAAAGCTGTGGCAACTTCCAGAAGGAACGATTCCACCTAAGCCTGGCTACCACGCCGTCCTACAGAGTCGTATGCTCAAAGATGGCAAGCTGAACTGTTACTGGACCATGTGTACCAACAATGTTCAGGCTGGTCCTAACATCAACGAAGAGATCTTACCTGGATTCCGAAATCCAGAGAACTTCATCGTGGTATCTGATCCATACCCAACGGTTTCAGCCATGGCTGCCGACCTTATTCTTCCAACAGCGATGTGGGTAGAAAAAGAGGGCGCTTACGGTAACGCCGAGCGTCGTACACATATGTGGCATCAGCAAGTGAAAGCCCCGCAAGGCGCTAAGTCTGACCTATGGCAACTGGTTGAATTTTCTAAACGCTTTAAGGTTGCTGATGTATGGCCTGCCGAGCTAATAGCTAAGAAACCTGAATACGCAGATAAGACACTTTATGATGTACTTTATGCCAACGGTGAGGTGAACAAGTTCCCGACATCTGATTGTAAAGGTGCCATGAATGAAGAATCCGAGCACTTCGGTTTCTACCTGCAAAAGGGACTGTTCGAAGAGTACGCGCAGTTTGGTCGTGGCCACGCTCACGATCTGGCTGACTTCGATACCTACCATGAGACTCGTGGCCTGCGCTGGCCGGTTGTCGATGGTAAGGAGACCCTACGTCGCTTCTCTGCCGGAGATCCCTACCTCAAGGCAGGTGAAGAGTTTAATTTCTACGGTAAGCCGGATGGCAAAGCGGTTATCTTCGCACTGCCATATGAGCCTGCTGCAGAAGAGCCAAATGCCGAATACGATCTCTGGTTATCGACCGGTCGTGTTCTTGAGCACTGGCATACAGGTTCGATGACGGCTCGTGTACCTGAGCTTTATCGCGCTTACCCTGATGCACAGATCTTCCTTCACCCTGAAGATGCTAAGGCCCGTGGCCTTAAGCGTGGTGATGAAGTCGTTGTCGCCTCACCTCGCGGTGAAGTGAAGACTCGTGTTGAAACCAAAGGCCGGAACAAGCCGCCAAGAGGCGTGGCATTTATGCCATTCTTCGACGCACGCCAACTGGTCAACAAGTTGTTACTGGACGCCACCGATCCTCTCTCGAAAGAGACAGATTTCAAGAAGTGCCCAGTCAAAGTAATGAAGGCTTAACTCTTTTAACTGAAAGATTATTAAGCAAAATTGCTTGAGCTAAGACATTGATAAGAAGGTTGTAAAAGGTCATGAGTAAGGTGAAGCACACTAAATCAAATCCACGGGACGTAAACCGTCGCCGGTTCTTAGCCTCTACGGCTAAGGCGGGTTGTGTGATGGGTTTAGTGGGGCTGGGGATCACAGCAACGGCGACACAATCGCGACAGCTGGATCCTTTAGCGATCCGACCTCCTGGCGCCTTAGGCGAGGATGATTTTCTCTCGGCTTGTGTTCGTTGTGGTTTATGTGTCGAGGCTTGCCCCTACGACACCCTGAAACTGGCGCGCTGGTTCGACGGTGCAGCAACGGGCACTCCCTATTTTACGGCTCGTAACATCCCCTGTGAGATGTGCGAAGACATTCCCTGTGTGAAGGTGTGCCCATCGGGCTCACTCGATCATGGTCTCGAGAAGATCGAAGAGGCCAGGATGGGAATTGCCGTATTAATCGATGAGAAAAACTGCCTTAACTTCAAAGGGCTTAGATGCGACGTCTGTTACCGGGTTTGTCCGTTAATTGACGATGCTATCACCCTGGAGCGGCAACATAACCAACGCAGCGACCATCACGCCATGTTTCTGCCCACGGTCAACAGTGACACCTGTACCGGCTGTGGTAAATGTGAACATGTGTGTGTACTCGAAGAATCTGCGATTAGGGTATTGCCGGCACATATCGCCTTAGGAAAAACGGCTGAACACGATACTTATATCAACACAGAAGAGACCACGCTCGAGATGTTAAACAAGGGCCTATCACTATGACCAAAAGCACAGTGAAGAAAGAGGCTATAACCGATGCAATGGACGACTCCTCTAAAACGGGATTCGCTCAGGCGGCGATTGATGAACTGGGATGGTGGCGTGCTCACAAATTCCTGTTTCTCAGACGTGCCAGCCAGCTGAGTGTATTGACCTTGTTTGCCATTGGCCCCTGGTTTGGCTTATGGCTCCTGAAAGGAAACCTCTCGTCCAGCGAGTTACTCGGTACTGTGCCATTGTCGGATCCACTTGTGACACTGCAAGTCTTGATGACGGGACATATTCCCGATTTAACCCTGATTCTCGGTGCCCTCTTTATCACAGTGTTTTATGTGATAGCGGGTGGCCGGGTGTTCTGTAGCTGGGTGTGCCCTGTCAATCTGGTCACCGACAGCGCGAGTTGGTTAAGACGTAAACTGAATTTGCCTCGCACCAGCGAGATGCCAAGAAATTTACGTTATTACCTGCTGGGTCTGGTTATTGTGTTACCTCTGCTGACAGGCATCACCGTTTGGGAATGGGTCAACCCAGTCCCGATACTCTACCGCGCAGTGTTATTCGGTGCCGGTAGCGGACTGTGGATCTTGTTGGCCATCTTCCTGCTCGACCTGTTTATCAGCGAGAGTGGATGGTGTGGGCACCTGTGCCCCACCGGCGCCCTGTTTGCCCTGTTTGGCAAACTCAGCCCGGTAAAAGTATCGGCCGTTAATGCCAAGGCCTGTGATAACTGTATGGATTGTTTTGTCGTTTGCCCCGAGAGACAGGTACTGAAACCTGCGCTTAAGGGAAAACAGAAGATGATCACCGACAGTGGTTGCACTCAATGTGGCCGCTGTATCGATGTCTGCGCCCAACGCGTTTTCCAGTATCAAAATCGAATTGCCCTAAAGGCGGAGAACAACCAATGAAGAAAGTACTCACTATAGCCGCGCTCGTCATGGCGCTTAGTGCCTGCTCTGGCCAGCAAGCAAACACTCAAGATGAGCCGGTAAATGTCAGCTCACTGGGTAAATCTGAGATCACCGATGTTCGAGTGGCCGATGCAATGCCTACCTATCCAAAGCGTGGTGCATCGATCGAACGTGGCTTTGTCCACCAGCCACCTCTGATCCCACATAAGGCTGAATACGCTATCACAACCAAGAAGAATAAGTGTTTAAGCTGTCACTTCCCGGCTAAGATGAAAGCGACACCAATCGATAAGTCGCACGTATTGGCTACGGGTAAGCTAAATAACATCTATTACAACTGCTCTCAGTGTCACGTACCACAAGCCGAGAACAAGCAGCAACTGGTTGAGAACGACTTCTCGAATAAGTAAGCCTTGAGCTTCTAGTTGCGAGTTAGAAGCCTTAAGCTATAAGAGAAGGCTGCAGAAGAAGTAAAACCACCTCAATCGAGGTGGTTTTTTATTAAGATGATTCAAACACTACACAGTTTCTTCCCCGTTCTTTCGCCTTATAAAGACAGCGATCGGCCGAGCGGTAAAGTGTCTGTATCAAGGTGCCGGACCCGGGCCACCGAGCAATACCTATACTGACCGTTGCCGATACCTCATGCTCATCCACATTCACAACAGAACCTTCGATTGCCTGCTGTAATCTCTGCGCGACGTCATGGGCAGATGCTTGATTGCTATCGGCCAGGAGTAGACAGAACTCCTCCCCTCCGACCCTAAAGCCCCAGTCATTCTCTCCAATCGTCTGCTTTATCAATTCGGCCACCAACACCAGTACCTTATCCCCTACTTCATGGCCATAGTTATCGTTGATACTCTTAAAATGATCCAGATCGATAAGCAACATAAACAGAGAGGAGTCGGAGCGACTTTCACTCTGGGTTACCTGCTCAAACACAGACTCTAAATGTAAACGGTTATAGAGCCCGGTTAAGGGATCTTTTGCGGCCATATTCTGCAGGCGCTCTACCACTTGCTCTCGTTTAGACTCATACACATGTGCCACGCCCCAGATGGCCGCGACACACATACCATAGTTAGCCATGGCTATGGTATGTACGTCAGGATCCTTTATCCACAATCGCCAGCCCAATATAGCGAGACCTAATGACACATAAGTAAAAGTGACAACTTGACCTGTACGCCTACCCAGCAGGAGATAGGAGAGGATCGGGAAAACAAAAATCCAGGCAAACAGGCCCGAACGAAAACTGGCGAATGAAATACCTAGTAAGATGACCCCATAGAAAACAAACAGAAATACCAGGGTCCAGTTGTGAAGATACTGAGTCCTTCGAACAAAACTTAATATCCCCAATGAAAGTAGCGCAAGCACTAACTCGATCAGAGCATAAGATTTCAGGCCGATAGACCAGTTAAAGACGGTAAAAACAGTGGCCGCAACAGCAATAACGATGAGTGTAAATCTAAATGCTGAACGTCGATATTCAACCTCTTCAGACCATAGTTTTAGCACTTCCATATACCCTTAATTCACGAATTTAATAACTCTATCAGAATGGTATCACTCAAGGTACATCGGTCGGTAAAATTATTTATCTAATAATTACTTACCTGATGACTCACTCGTCAGGAACAAGAAAAACCATCTAACCTTTGACGCGGGTCAATTATTATTCAAACCAGATATCTTTATCTATAATTATTGACTATAGATCAAGAGATAAAGGCTTAAACCAATCGGTAGCAATATATCTTTCTTATACCAATTGGTATCAAATCCAGTTCAAAGGGAGAGGATGTGACAGCGCAGGGACTCAGCAGTGAACAGGCACAAGCTCTATTGACAGAGTATGGCGAAAATTGTCTGCCAAAACCGTCAAGAAACAGCTTTATCCGACTCTTTATCATCCAGTTTCGTAGCGCGTTTATCTATGTCCTGCTGGTGGCTGTTGTCGTGTGCCTGATACTCGGCCAGCTTATCAATGCCTTTTTTATCTCTGTAGTGCTATTGCTCAACGCCCTTATTGGCACGATTCAGGAGTACTCTGCCCAACAAGCTGCCGATGCCCTCGCCAATATGGTGCCCCAACAGAGCCGGGTTATTCGCGATGGCCATCCGGTTATCGTCGATAGTCGCACTCTGGTGCCGGGCGATTGGGTTATGCTCAGTAGTGGAGACCGGATAGGGGCCGACATTGATCTGAGACAATCCAGCCAATTTCAAGTCGATGAATCAGCCCTCACGGGTGAGTCCATTTCAGTCAGTAATAAAGAGCAAGCCTTTGCCGGTACTCTGGTAACCCACGGTCGTGCAGAGGGTGAAGTGATCGCTACCGGAATCAATACTCAGATTGGACAGATAGCCAAATTAGTCCATCAGGGAGTAGATACTAAACCTCCGTTAATGCAGAGAATCGATCAGTTTACCCTGCGTATCGCCATTGCCATAGTGATCATCATAGCGCTGATATTCAGCCTGACACTCTTACGGGGCGCCGATCTGTCCGATGTGTTCTTGCTAGGGGTCGCATTAGCCGTCTCAGCCATTCCCGAAGGTTTACCTGCGGCGATTACCGTTGCACTAGCCATTGGCATGAAACGAATGGCCAAGGCCAACGTGATAGTACGAAAGCTGGTTGCCGTTGAATCTCTGGGGTCCTGCACATTTATCGCATCAGATAAAACCGGCACCTTGACGGTCAATGAGATGACCATAGGTCAGATCTGGCTTGCCAACGAACATAAATACCATGTGGCAGGAGAAGGCTTAGCCCAAAATGGCCTAGTGCATCGTCACGGACATGGAGTCCCTGTCACAATTGAGGAGGAGTTAGGGCTGAAGCAATTAGCCCTGGTAGGGCTGCTTGCCAATGAGGCACATCTGGCTTACGAAAATGATCAGGTTCACGCAGATGGAGATGGCGTAGATCTGGCCTTCCTGGTACTGGGCCACAAGCTCAAGCTAACAGCCGAAGTTGAAAATCATACACAGCTAGCCCTCTTTCCCTATGAATCTGAAAAAGGGTTTAGTGCCAGTGTCAACGACAGCCAACAAGGGCCATTCATTGCCGTCAAGGGGGCGGTTGAGAAGGTCATGACCATGTGTCACCTGACCGAAGAGATGGAGCAGAAGATCCTGGACCAGACTAACTGGATGGCCAGACATGGATACCGGGTACTCGCATTGGCTCAAGGGAGGGGGACCGCAGAAAGTGACGAGTTCTCCAAGCTCGAATTTCTAGGTCTGGTTGCCATGAGCGACCCTCTCAGACACGACGCCATAGAAGCCGTTGCATCGTGTCGGCAAGCACAAATTAAGGTCGCGATGATAACCGGCGATCACCCGGTCACAGCGCTGACTCTGTCACAACAACTTCAAATAGTCAGTGAACATGATAAGGCAGTAACGGGCAATGAACTCAGCCAGGCTATGGCCCTCAATGAAAGTGAATTCGATAGACTCGTGGCGAGTCACAGAGTGTTTGCCAGGGTCAAACCAGAACAGAAGATGGAGATCACTCAGTCACTTATCAGGCAAGGTGAATTTGTTGCCATGACCGGAGACGGAGTCAATGATGCCCCGGCATTGAAACATGCCCATGTCGGTATTTCGATGGGATTGAGGGGAACCGACGTGGCGAGAGAGAGTGCCTCACTCGTGCTCACCGATGATAACTTCAGTTCCATCGTTAAGGGAGTCATCGAAGGACGGGTGGTATACAACAACATCCGTAAGGTTATTTTCCTGCTGGTCAGTACCGGCGCTGCTGAGATCTTCCTCTTCATACTGAGCGTGCTATTTGCCCTGCCCATCCCCCTGTTTCCACTGCAAATCCTCTGGCTTAACCTAGTGACTAACGGGGTTCAGGATGTGGCGTTGGCCTTCGAGCCCGCCGAGGGAAATGAGTCTTCTCAGCCACCAAGGGCCCCCAAAGAGCCGATCTTCGATAGACTCATGCTGGAAAGGGTCTGCATCAGCGCACTGGTCATGGGATTGGTCGCCTTCGGCCTGTTTGCAATGTCACTGGAGGTGGGGATGAGTGAGGAGGCAGCACGCAACCTCACCTTAATGCTGATGGTGTTATTTGAAAATGTACATGCCCTCAACAGCCGCTCTGAACACAGGTCGCTACTGGTCGTCCCCTTCTTCAGCAACCCAATATTACTGGTTGGTATTTTAATCGCTCAGGGGATCCATATCGGTGCCATGTATATGCCCGGGCTAAGCGATGCGTTGCAACTCAGTCCCATCAGCTTTTCCCATTGGTTGATTTTATTGGCCACCGCCTCTGTACTCTTCATCGTAGATGAGGTGCACAAGAAGCGCTGGCGAATGAGAACTAATCTAAACTTAGGGGAGCCAATAACTGATCGTCGGCCGGAATAATCAAGACATTGCTCCGGGTTCGACAGAGTATAGACTCGGCCATATTACCGATAACATAGCCTAAAATGCCCTGACGCTGGCGTGCCCCAAGGACCAGATAACGAGCTTTCAGACGACAGGAGAGCTCATAAAGACAGATATCGGGGTCGCCGGCGATGATATGGATACAGTCCGGATCCATATTCAATTTGGACAACTGTTTCTGATGTTCCTGATAGGCGTCTTTAACTATTGTGCTGGTATTGATCAGGTCCATATCACGCAGCACTCTGGGAACTCTGATCACAAAAGCGAGGTGCAGTTTACTGCCTGTCGCTTTTGCCAGTGCCTTGCCATGACTGATAACGGCCTGATTGAGCTGCTGCTTAAGGACATTATCACTACCGAGATCGACGGCCATCAATACGGCATTTCCTCGATGAAGAGGGTTATCAGTCAGCAGCATGAGTGGAATTTTTACATGGCGGATCAAATTCCAATCGACAGGAAGATAGTGATCCGCATGGTGTACCGCTTTAACCATGAGATCGAAGCCATGACGAATAGAGTGATGACAGGCATGTTCATGCAGATCTTTACTCCATACTGTGTGTACGGGCACATCGGCTGCCTTGAGCTCCTTCAACTCTTCCTCAATTTTAGCCGCGCGGTCTTTCATTATTTTCTGCTGGGCTGCTGCACCGAGGCGTGGGTTATAATATTCCGCACCACTGAAATATTCGAAGCTGTATGCGAAAACTTCGGCGCACTTATCCATTGCCTTGGCCAGGTCGACACCCACTGCAACTGCATCCGTATGCGCTTCCTCTCTTTGCGAAATAATAAACACCTTATCCATTGCTATCTCCAGCCATTATTACCTAGTTTTAGCTTAGACAAGCAAGTGCATTTACGCCTTAGAATGGTCGTAAAAAATGATCGAGATCAAACGGGTTGGCCATTGAAAATGAGGAGAAAACATTGCCAATAGATAGCTTTGTCATCTCAATATTTATCATGCTCACTTTAGGGCGTTTGCTAAGTGAACTCTGCTGCCGTGTGGGAGTCCCTGGAGTGGTTGGCGAGATGTTGGCGGGGCTCATTATCGGCCCCTCGATTCTGGGATGGGTTCATCCCCACAACACCCTCTCTGTGTTGGCGGAGCTTGGAGTTATTCTGCTGCTGTTCGATATTGGCTGTGAAACCTCAGTAAAGCGCCTCTACCACGCCAGTGGCAGGTCTATCTGGGTTGCACTGGGTGGAATAATATTCCCCGTAGTCGTAGGAGGCGCTTCGGCCGCCTACTGGCTTAACTTACCTCCATTTACGGCCCTTTTCTTTGGCTGCGCCTTAACGGCAACCAGTATCGGCATCTCGATAAGGGTGATGACTCAGGCTAATCAAGGTCAAACACTTGCCGGCCAGGTTATTCTCGGTGCCGCGGTGGTCGATGATATTGTTGGTGTGGTATTGCTGAGCATACTATTAAACTTTAACGCTTCAGGAACCCTGAGCCTGGTATCAGTGTTGATACTGGTCTTGAAAGTCGTTGGCTTTATGTTTCTGGCACCTCCTATGGCCAGAGCCCTTATCTACCTATTCAGAAGCTGGTATCCTCACACTAAGGGGAGCGGCTTTGAGGTTTTTGTGGTGATAACCTTAATCTGCCTGTTTGCCTGGCTGGCACACTGGTTTGGTGCGCCGGCATTGCTCGGAGGCTTCGCTGCCGGAATGGCACTATCCCGCCAGTTTGTCTCCCCGACAAACCGATATTTGCCTAACCCCTTTCCCTTTACCCACAAGTTAGAAGTATCGGCCAAACCGCTCGTGGAGCTCTTCTCCCCCATATTTTTTGTTTACGTGGGGATCAGTGTCGACCTTAGCCAGTTGGATCTGACCCTATCGGGCCTGCTAGTGCTTCTTTGGCTGGCACTTATTGCCATCGTCACTAAGCTGGCCTCGGGGATGGCCGCAAAGGGTCCCTTACGGAGAAAAGTTATCATAGGCAGTGCGATGATCCCACGGGGAGAGGTCGGATTAGTATTTGCCGAAATGGGACTACAGTTGAACATCATTCAACCTAAGCTATTTACTGAGATGGTATTGATTATCGCCATAACGAGCATAGTCGGACCCTTGCTCCTTAAATGGTCACTCAAGGGGCAGACGGTATTACGTAAAAGGTGATTGAGTTAATGAGGTCTCAGCCCTATCAAAGCAATATATGTTTTATTAAAAAACTCAAGAAGCTATCACCGTTTTAATTTATGATGGGTTGGCACACAATCACGCCATATAGCGCCTCAGCTATAAGAGGTGTTTGTTTATACGGCTGAAGTTGTTTAACGTTTTTATTCAACCTGAGTTCAGCGACTGAGCATAGAAAAAAGTATAGGCCGCTGATTTCAGGCTCAAAGAGAGTGACCGATGAAACATCAAAAACATGAAGCACAGTTATTAAAGCTAGCAATGGAGATCGGCGTTGGTTACGCAAAGAAGCGTGGCTTTGCCGATTTTGATAAAGGGATATCACCCAAAGATAAAGTCGAGTGCATCTACCGTTTACTGGTTACCGATAAATTAATCCAACCTTTGGCAAAAGATAAGGAAGATGGGCCTAATATGAAGCACAAACTCATACTGTGGATTAGCCGCCAGCTTCCTGAAGACCATGAACTACTAAACTAATACTAATAGGTATAAATAAAAGTTTAATTACAGCCTCTTAATAAAAGCAGCTAAGCCTCCACTTGAGGATTAGCTGCTAAAATAAGGTTCACCAATTACAACCGGAATCAGATGACTTAAGTTACTTTTTCCAGCCTAGCTTCTTCTCGATAGAATCGATCATGGCTGCGGCGACATCGATTCCCGTTGCAGCTTCAATTCCTTCCAATCCCGGCGACGAGTTTATCTCTAATAGTAAGGGTCCCTTACCGGAACGAATAATATCGACACCCGCAACCTGCAGCCCCATGGTTTTAGCCGCCTTAATGGCCAACTTTTTCTCTTCCGGGGTTACCTGCACAATAGAAGCCGTTCCCCCCTGATGAATATTAGCTCTGAACTCACCCGGAGCAGCCGTACGCTCTATCGAAGCAACAATCTTACCGTCAATAACAAAACAGCGTAGGTCTTTGCCTTGCGCTTCCTTGATAAACTCCTGCACTAATAAGTTCGCTTTTAGCGACTTAAATGCATTGATCACACTCTCGGCGGCCTTTCTGGTTTCAGCCAGTACAACCCCCTTTCCCTGTGTCCCTTCAAGCAACTTAACAATCAGAGGCGCACCACCAACCATATCGATAAGATCGGTTGTATCGGCCGGTGAATTAGCAAAACCGCTCGTCGGAATATCCAGGTTATTCTTCTGCAATAACTGTAGAGAAAACAGCTTATCCCGGGATTGAGTGATCGCTTCCGAGTTATTGAGCGCCATCACCCCCAGGCTTTCAAAGTGGCGAGTCAGAGCGCAACCATAAAAGGTCATACTGGGACGAATTCTGGGGATCACGGCATCGAGATCATTCAAAATACGTCCACCACGGTAATGCACCTCAGGTTCAGACGCATCCAGCTTCATATAGCACTGTTTCACATTGAGAAAATACATCTCATGACCGCGCTGCTGACCCGCTTCCATAATGCGTTTATTACTATATAAGTCCGGGTTACTTGCCAGCAAACCTATCTTCAAGCCGCTACTCGGAACAACAAGCTTACCGTAGACTTGGTCCACCTCTTCAGCTGACATCTCACCTAAACAGCAAGTGGCAGAAGGATCCACTAAGATCTTTTGCCCCATAGCTTCACGGCCCAGCAGCATGCGATAACCCATGTTGGCGCGATTTGTCAGTGTCAGCTCAATCTCCCAGGATTGCTCCCCCAAATGGAGCACCTCACTCACAACAAAGCGCTTCTCGGTTTCGCCGTTAGAACTCTTGATCACTCGTCTGTCGATAAGCTTAGATTCACACTGCAGAGCCACTTTTCGGCTGCCTTGCAGCGGATGGACTTCATAGCTGACCCAAGTACCATCTTCACGTTTAAACGTAGAGATATTGATTGCGTGAAGCGATGATGTCTTGGCTCCTGAATCGACACGAGCCTTGACAGCCTTGATGCCTAAACCAGGTAAAACGCACCACTCTTCACTACCGACAATAATTTTGTTGCTCATTTTTTTGCTACATAAATAGGTTAATTAAAGCGCAAAAATACACCTCTTTTTTTACTTAGCAAAGATATAAAAACTAATATAACTATATTATTTAAAATCAAAAGGTTAAATAGGAATAAACAAAAACAATAGAAAGGATGCATTACTTTTTGTATTGCATAGGTTTCACAGTAGGAGTCGTATAAAAAAATACCCGTCACAAGTGACGGGTATTTTTACAATCAAGCCAAAGCGAGTTAATAGTTAAGTAACAACCTATTTTACTCATTCTTCATTTCGGCGTATCACTCAACTGGTGAAACAACAAACAGTAAGTCACCTTGAGAGACCTGCTGGCCATTGCTGTTTAGCACTCGCTCGATACGATACTTCTTATCTTCAGGATACAAGATTGCATCTTGACGGTTATACCCGGCTAAAGTTAGCTGAGAGAACATCTTCATAGCCTCTGTAAGCGCTAAAGTCTGATCTGCAGTAACTATGTCGCCTTCTTTAACAAAGTCGGCTTCACCAGGCGCTGGAGATGTATAGAAGATACCCGCTCCCTGTGCCATCACCTTAAGCTCGTTACTCTCGCCAACGCGCAGTGACGCAGTATCGACACCGACAGTTTCCGCAGCGGCTTCCATCTCGGCGATAAGCTCTGGTACATCAAGCTCTGCCATGAAGCGCGGTAGATAGTTAGTATCATAAACCCCTTCGTTGAAGGTACCGTCTTTCAGGATACGAGTCAGCAGTGGAATGTTGGTCGCAATACCTTTAATAACGACACTATCGGCAAGGTAATCATGTAGCTTGTTGATCACATCTTCACGGCTTTCACCACGACAGATAATCTGAGCAATCAGGCTGTCATAGTATGGCGATACCTCTTTACCTTCACCGGCAATAGAGATGATCTCGATATCATCACGTTCCGGCATCTTATACTCAGTGATCACGCCAGGATGTGGTAATAGTTGTAGAACGCCATTGCTATCTAATGCGGCTTTCTCGGCAGTAACACGCACTTCGATGGCATAACCGATTGACTGAGGCTCAAGCTTTTCAATTGAGCGACCCGCTGCGATATCAAAACCGGCACTCACAATATCGATACCCGATGTGGCTTCCGTTACCGGATGCTCTACCTGAAGACGTGTGTTCATCTCCATAAAGTAGACTTCATTAGCATCTAAGTTATAGATGAACTCAACCGTACCTGCACCCATATAATCGGTCGCATCACCAAGAGCACGAGTATACTCAAGTACCTTCTCTTGAAGTTCGGCCGGTAACATGGTCGAACCGGACTCTTCGACAACCTTCTGGTTGTTACGCTGCACCGAACAATCACGAAGACCCAGTACCTTAGTGTGGCCGAACTTATCACGCAGTAACTGCACTTCGATGTGACGCAGTGAAGTGACATATTTCTCGAGATAGAGATCACCATTACCAAATGCGGCAGCCGCTTCGGTAGACGTTTGCTGGAACAAGCTGATCATATCGGCAGAACGTTCAACGACCTGAATTCCCTTACCGCCACCACCTTGCACCGCTTTAAGCAGTACAGGGTAACCAATTTCGTTGGCAACGTTCACCGCTTGCTCAGCGTTGGTTAAGATACCGTGGCTGCCGGGAACGACAGGTACATTCTGCGCCTGAGAAGTCTTAATCGCGTTAGACTTATTACCCATAGTTGTCATGCTGTGTACGCTTGGTCCAACGAAGTTAACCCCGTTGTTGACACAAAGTGCAGCAAACTGCGGGCTTTCAGATAGGAAACCAATACCCGGGTGAAGTGCATCGACGTTTTCATACTCGGCAACTTTCAATACCGAGTAGGCATTGAGGTAACTTTCATCAGAAGTATTACCACCGATACAAACTAGTTTATCGTTGCCTTTCAACATGTCCGCGGGCACAGAGGTCATATCCGGGTCGGATGCAACCAATACCACATCAATATCATTGTCATGGGCCTTGCGGATCAATTTAACCGCAGTACAACCACGAGCATGAACCAAGACCTTATTGATCGGTTTCATCAACTCACGAGGATCGTCCTGAACGATCTCTTCGTCCGCGACCATCATCTCAGGTACTAAGGTAGACAGTGCATTGGCAATAACTTCCTCAATCTCGGCCGTTGGCTTAGGCATAAGTGGATCGATACTGCCTAACTGATCGTCGATGGTGTTACTGAATGGGTTCGTTACCAGTGCATTCATCGCACCCGGTACTTTCGACAGGTAGTTAGACAGCGTCGCCGTCGATGGCAAATATGCAGGCACAACCATTTGACCGGCAAACGGCATATTTGTACCCGACAGGTAGTAAGTCTGAACCAGAGGGTGAGTCACGAAACTAGCCTGAGCACCACCGGTACAGTCACCATAACCAAACATCAATACAGGTAGCTCATTATCACGGATGAAACGTGTTATACGGTCGTTCACTACCGCCATTGAGAATAATGCTGCAGCACCTTCTTTTGTCTGCATACCACCTGAACTGATGAAACAGATAACAGGAAGTTTACGCTTAGCACACTCGATTAATAGCGCGCTGAACTTCTCTGCACTCGCCATATCGAAGGCACCGGCCTGGAATGCGGTATTAGAAACGGCGACACCGACTCGCATCTGCTGACCAGCATGCTCGAAATCCGCCATACCAGTGATCAAGCCACAAGGACGGATGCCTTTATCCAGTGCATCTTCGATAGACAGACGGAAACCAGGGAAGTTAAGCAAGTTGGCAGACATCTTATCGCCGTTCACTTCCTCGAAGTCGGTAAAGAACTTCTCGGTAATATTTTCCCACGTCATCTTACCTGCACGCTTCTCATCACGAAGCACTTTCTGGATTAAGAGGTCCTGATAACCCATGGTGAGACGGTTCCAGAAGTCTTTGCGACGACCGATGCGTACAGGGTTGATAGAACCCGTATATTCACTGCTCTCTTCTTCACTATCGAAATACTCAGGTAGCAGACGCTCGAAGAAGTAAGTCAGGATAACGAAAAGACTGTCATTCAACTGAGGGAAACCGACACTCTTCCACTGCTCAGTTTTAGTCAGAAGTTCGGCGCGGTTTGACTGAGACATAAAGAACTTCAGCCACTTATAGAACTTGCTCTTATCATTCGCGGTATCTTGGGTCGAAATGGCGCGGTCGATAGAGTCATGCAACAGATTATCAACCGATGCACGAGACAGACTCTTAGACATCATGGCTTCTTTAGCAATAGAGGCTAAGTTACCCACTACATTGTCATACAGCGCATTGAAGATAAGAATGTTGTAGCACTGCCAGATGAAGTCTTCACGCAGTTCGTCGTGGATCACAACATCGAGAACGGTTAACTTGTTCAGCTCAGGCCAATCTGCTTGAGTCACTTCCGATGGGAGGGTCTCAAGGTAACGGATCAATCCCTTAAAGTTATTTTCGGCATTGCCTTTCCAGCGATGGTACAGAGACCAACCGATATTAAATAGCAGCGCCTTACGCGCTTTCTTATAATTTTCTTTTGGCTCACCTAAGATCAGACGAGTCAGCATGTTACGTTCGGTAGAAACATCATCACGTTTAGAGACGAAGTTGCCCCAAAGTTTATTGAGTTCTTCATCATAGACCAGCTTATCCGGGCTCGATAACCAGGACTGGAAGACTCTGTCTTGCTCTTGCTGAATACGAGCCAGCAGATCACCTTCCGGAACACTGACCTTAGAGAGGCGACCATATTGCTCTTGAGAGATAGAGTGAATACGGCTGCGAAGCGTCAAGTAACGCAAATAACGATAGGCACTACCAAACAGGTTAAGGTGCATCGTTGGGTTATTTGCAACCGCAAGCTCGGCATGATGCTCAAGGGCTGCCAGATTCTTAGACGGGTTAAGGAAACGGGTCAAACTGCGATCATAGTGCTCACGCAGATCACCGGATTCACGAACAAATTGAACTGCAGCTTGCTCGACCGCCTCGACGCTACTGATGATAGCGCGTCGCAGGTTATGCTGGCGCTCATCTTTATCAGATGGAGAGAAGTCGACTATGCCGTCGATACAACCTGAGGTGTATAGCTCTTCCGGCGATACACCCACAGATTTGGCACATTCCTGCCAAGACAGGTTGTACTTACGTGCGATGCTCTGCAGACCCTGAGGCTGAATGGTATTAAAAATACCATCACGCAGTGACAACAGGATGTTAGCCGCAGCTAATGGAATCGCGCCACCGGAGTAGCCGGCACCAATCACGATACCCACTGTAGGGACATCAACATTGGCACTCTCGGCAATCGCCTTAGAGATGGTGTGCGCCTGGTTCTGACTGTTTGCAATCTCACCGGCATCGGCACCGGGGGTGTCGATAAGATAGATAATAGGCATCGCCATTTCGGCGAACTTACGAATGGCTTTACATGCCTCAAGGTGATGCTCAGGCATCCAGGCACCATTACCGGTTGTACGCTCTTGAGCGATAAAGCCCAGACGACGGGTACGGGTACCGAAGTTGAGTTCGATCTCTGCGCTATAAAAAGCGCCTATGTGAGTTTCGGCAATTAACTTACCTTTAAGATCCGCGATGACGCGCTTTGCGCCCGGACGGTTTTTATCTAATGTAGGCTGAATAACCTTAGTGACGTAGCCATCTACGTCCAGCAGCTCTAACTCTTTCAAGTTCGACTGGATAGCGTCATCGTCTAAGAGACCTTTAATCTCTTCGGCCAGGCTCTGTTTACTGTGCTCAGGAAACAGTGAAAAATCTTGTGCCAAATGCTCTGCTTTTAAAAAAAGCGGATCGGCAGATTGAGCTTGAGTCATGTTTGTGGGCTTATTGTTGCTGGTCATCAATTGATCCTCTGCTTAGCCTCTAGAATTTTTTAGCCAGTAAATATAACTTTGTTATGGTGTCAAATACCATTAAACTGCATTAGACGCTTTGTTCCATTTTTGAGACAGTGATAAAAACATGCCTGATCTGAATGGTATGATGCTGTTTGCAGCGGTAGTCAGAGCCAAAGGGTTCTCACAAGCCGCACGCGAAATAGGCATGCCAAAATCAACCATAAGTCGTAAAGTCGCTCAGCTCGAAGAGCAACTTGGCGTACGGCTATTACAACGTGATACTCGAAATTTGAGCCTCACTCAGGTCGGTGCGCTTTTTTATCAGCACTGCACCAGTATTAGCGATGAAATCGAAGCTGCCAAGGCGACAATTGAAAATACTCATAATGATGTATCCGGCTCACTGCGTATAGCTATCCCCGTCTCTTTTAGCCAGGAGATCATCGCCAACCTTTGCAGCAGTTTCATGCGCCTCTACCCTAATGTTGAGCTGGACGTGCAATTTACCGATAGTGAAGTTGGCCTTGTCGGCGAAGGCTATGATATAGCCATAAAGTATGGGCCGTTACAATCATCCGATCTGGTTGCGCGTTTACTCTTCGAGCGTCAGCCAATCTTAGTCGCCAGCCCCGGCTACCTGAAAGCCAACGGGACCCCCGCGACCCCGCAAGATCTTATTAATCATAGCGGCATATTGCTCGGCACCTCCCGCTCTGCGCCAATATGGCCGCTGGGCAAAGGCGCCAGAAAGACTATGGTTAACTTTAAGCGTAAAGTCAGAGTCAATAGCGCTGTCATGGTCAAGCAACTGGTCCAGGATGACTTTGGCATCGCCATGTTATCTAATTCGGTATGTAAAAATGAGCTTGCCAGCGGCTCGCTGGTACCCATTCTGCAGGAGTGGCCGATAGAAGCCTTTAAGGTCTATGGTGTCTATTCGAGCAGAAGACAACTCGCCACCAATATCAGCGTCTTTCTGGACTTCTTCACCAAACGTTTCAGCAGCCATGAGTCACTGCAATCTTTAATGGTGTAAGTTTTTATATTCATTTTATAGACCATATCGATAAAACCTGACCTCGATCATATACCCGAGTAATTCACTCAAGTACTATCGAGCCTAGAAATTGTTCATTTATTGATTGAGGGTATAATTATGAGTTGTTGCGGCGCATGTGGCGGTCAAGATACAGAGAAAAAAACTGAAGAGTCGAAACAAGAGCAAAGCTCAGGTGTTCAGCAGCACACACCTGAAAAGAGTGAGACCGAATAAGAGTCAATATGATTGACATACCCGGTGGTGTTTAAACACCACCGTCCCCCTTTCCTCTCTCTTTAGAGTAAATAGCCTTTCCCCATCTTTTTCCTCTGTTTCACTACGAAGGTTACCCCTGTTCCTCAATACTTTATTTGCATATAGCACTCGTGCATACTGCTATAATAAACTCATGTAATAACAGCTGGTAGCGAACCTATTACGCGCCAAATCGATGGCGCTAATACTCAGTACCGAAACCAGACACCTTCACTAACAATAATTACGCTCCATAGAAAGGAATGAAGTCATGACTAAATCCGTGATGGCGATTGCAGCTGTAGGCGCTCTGGCCTTTAGCATCGCCTGTTCAGCCACCCCTGATGCTATGACCCCCCTGAATATTGAAGAGCTGAGACTCCAAGCTGCGAACCAGACGCTCCCCGATGTTGTCACTCGCTATCAGGCCTTAGTTGAAAGTCTTGACAGCAAGTACCGGCAGCAAACAGACGAGCTAGAGATGACCAAGATGGTCGCACGTCAAGGTGAAAGGTTATGGCAACAAGCCGTTAGAGACGTGCAATCAGGTAGTATCGATGACAGGCCGCTATACTGGAGTCGCCTCGCCATGCATCGTCAATTGAAGCGCAGTCGTCCCGCATTTAACATGGCCCCCTGGCAGCAAGGTATTCTATTGAACGCCGTTGAAAAATCATCCAGAGGGTTTAGCAATGTGCAGTTTGCTAATGACACTCAGGTCAAAATACTGCTGACAGGTTTCGATCCCTTCTTTCTCGATCGTAATATCGGCCAGAGTAACCCCTCGGGCCTGGTCGCCTTGTCCTTAGATGGTTTTACATTTTCCGCTAACGGCAAAAAAGCGCAGATTGAGACTGTGATGATACCGGTTCGTTTTGCCGATTTTGATAAGGGAATCGTAGAATCGCTGCTAACCCCTATATACCGTGAAAACAGTGTCGATATGATTATTACTGTCAGTATGGGCCGTGATGATTTCGATCTGGAGCGCTTCCCTGGTCGAAACCGAAGTGCTGCCGCTCCCGATAATTTGAATCTGCTCACTGGTGCAAATAAGCAAAAGCCAATGGCGCCCCTGTTTAATGGTAAAACATTAAATGGGCCTGAATTTGTTGAGTTTTCTCTCCCAGCGGCGGCGATGCAATCGGTAAGCGGTAATTGGAAGGTAAATGATAACCATAAGGTTACTTCGGTTGCTAAAGGTGAGTTTACCGCTTCATCCGTAGCTGAGCTTCATAGCGAAACTTCTGTTGAAGGGTCGGGAGGAGGCTACCTTTCCAATGAAATATCTTACCGCGCAGTGTTACTGGGACAACAGTTTAATAGCAGTATTGCAGTCGGACACATACATACCCCCAAAGTTGCCGGTCACGACCCGAAAGTAGAAGCTGAAATCATGACGCAGGTTAAAGCTATGGTCATAGCAGGCACAGCTGCTCTATAATAGCTCAGTGGTAATACACTTGTGGTGCTCGGTTGTCCACCGAGCACCTTTCAATATAGAGAATCGATGTTTAAGTTATTCAAATCTGTGACCAGTACCTGTCCGTCTCCCGATAGCGTTTCTACTCCCAAGTCGCAAACACCAGCTTGCTATGAATTTGATACTGAACTTCACACTCGTGTGGCCCAGCAAGTGCTTGAGTGCTATCAAATAGCCGAAAAGCACCTAAACCTTCATTTTCCGCGTCCGGAGATCAACTTCAAGCTAAGAGGAAGAAGCGCCGGAACGGCCCACCTGCAACTCAATAAACTCAGGTTTAATCCGGTTTTACTCGCTGAGAACTGTGATATCTTTCTTGAAGAGGTGATCCCACATGAGATCTGCCACCTGCTCGCATATCGACTCTATGGCAAGGTAAAACCCCATGGCAAGGAGTGGCAGTCTCTGATGATAAGTGTCTTCGGACTTGAGCCAAGCACAACCCATAGCTTAGATACTCAATCAGTCGACGGGAAAAAATTCGAATACCACTGTGGATGCGGCCCCGTAAAACTAAGTATCAGACGACACAACAAGGTCATGCGGGGCGAGACTCAATATAGGTGCAGGCGTTGTAAGAGAGAATTAACCAGGGCAGCTCAGTAGCACTGGTGACGAATAGCTCTGAATTGAACACCGACAACCGATAAACTACATTAACCGGATGACAAGTAACCATGCTCCAAAACAGAAGTTCGCGCTCCGCAATATTCTTTCATAGCCATCTTGCTTAGTCTCCCTTTCATCCCGTAAAATCCCGCCCAAGAGCAGAACACTGCCATCAATATGATAAAGCAACGCTTAATACCCATCGGTATATAGCGCATTAAGGGAAAGATAATTGAAATTGTTTGATAAATTTGGCTCAGCCTTTCTATTTGGCTTAGGGCTGACTCTACTATTTTCCACACCCTCAACAGCTTCTCCTTCTCACCCCAGCAGTTTCAGCCAAGCCAAGAGACTGGCAAAAGAGATCTATGCTGACTCTCTCCCTGCCACCAGCTTCTATTGTGGCTGCGATATCAAGATCTCAGGCAAGAAGTGGCAGACCGATTTCTCCCGTTGTGGCTATCAGGTGAGAAAGCAGCAAAAGCGCGCGGCGCGGATCGAGTGGGAACACATAGTGCCTGCATGGGAACTTGGACACCAGCGACAATGCTGGCAGCAAGGTGGTCGTAAAAACTGTGGTAAGAATGATAAACTGTTCAGGAAAATGGAGTCGGATCTACATAATCTGGTGCCCGCCATCGGCGAAGTCAATGGCGACCGAAGCAACTATCGATTTAGCCAATGGAACGGCCAGGCAGGTCAATGTGATATGGTTATCGACTTCAAGTCGAGAAAGGCTGAACCACCCGGCTATACGCGAGGAAAAATTGCCCGCACTTACCTCTATATGCAAAAGAGATATGGTTTCAGAATAGCCAAAAGCCAATTAAAACTGTTCAAGGCATGGGATAAAACTTATCCAGTTGATACTATCGAATGCAAAAGAGATAACGCCATAGCCATGACTCAGGGAAATCATAACCCCTTTGTTAAAAACCAATGTGACGCAATAGCCAAAGAACAGCGGGTTGCGGAGTAGGAAATAGATGAGAATCCCAAGAATATACCAAGCATCCACCTTTACGGTAGGTATGTCAGTTGCGCTCGACGATGAAGCAGCCTCTCATGTTGGTCGTGTACTGCGCATGTCCAACGGTGAACAGGTGAGCCTGTTTAATGGCGACGGTAATGAGTACCTTGCTCAAATTGAGTCCGCCAGTAAGAAAAATGTTCAAGTCACCATCCTTTCATCTGTAACTAATGATAGTGAGTCTCCGCTACACCTGCACTTAGGTCAGGTGATATCTCGTGGCGACCGTATGGACTTCACCATTCAAAAGTCTGTTGAGCTGGGAGTGAACACCATTACACCTCTCTTCTCTGAACGCTGCGGCGTAAAGCTATCGGGCGAGCGATTGGAAAAGAAAATTCATCAATGGCAAAAGATCGTTATTGGGGCCTGTGAGCAATCGGGTCGTAGTCTTGTTCCTCAGGTAAGGCCCGCGATGTCTTTAGAGGCCTGGAGCGCCGAACAGACAGACTCGCTTAAATTGAATCTTCACCCTAGAGCGGCACACGGTATTGGAGGATTAACCCTTTCGGAGCCAAGAGTCAGGCTGTTGATCGGGCCAGAAGGTGGCCTGTCTGAAACCGAAATATCGATGACAGAACAACATGCCTTTACCGATGTATTATTAGGCCCCCGGGTTTTGAGAACCGAAACGGCAGCCTTAACGGCAATAAGTGCACTGCAACTGAAATTTGGTGATCTGGGTTAACGCCCCCATATCCAATATTAACCTAATTTAAGACCATCAAAAATGGGTGGTACAAGGAAGCGACTTCATGATCAAGCTCGGCATAGTGATGGATCCCATCAGCGATATCAACATCAAGAAAGACTCAAGTTTCGCCATGTTATTGGCCGCTCAAAGCCGTGGCTATCAACTCTTCTACATGGAGATGCAAGATCTTGCCATGGTCAATGGTGAGGCGATGGCCAACATGCGTGAACTGTCGGTAAAGCAAGATCCCGACAATTGGTTCGAGTTAGGCGAGCCCGTCGATACCCCACTTTCGGCTCTCGATGTCGTCTTGATGCGTAAGGATCCTCCATTCGACACCGAGTTTATCTACGCGACCTATATGCTTGAAAGAGCTGAAGAAGAGGGAGTGCTTATTGTCAATAAGCCTCAGAGCCTGCGCGACGCCAACGAGAAACTTTTCACCGCCTGGTTCTCTGAATTCACTCCTGAGACTATGGTCACCCGCGATGCAAAGCGCATCCGTGAATTCTATAAGCAAAAAGGCGATATCATCCTCAAACCACTGGATGGAATGGGCGGCACACTGATTTTCAGAATTAAGGCCGGCGATCCCAATGTGGGCGTGATCATCGAAACCTTGACCGAATACGGCCAGCGCTATGCGATGGCTCAGGCATTTATTCCGGATATCACCTCAGGCGATAAGCGTATTTTGGTCGTCGACGGCGAGCCGGTTCCTTACTCCCTTGCACGCATCCCTCAAAAAGGTGAAACACGAGGCAACCTGGCCGCTGGCGGCAGAGGCGTTGCTCAACCACTATCTGAAAGCGATTGGGCCATAGCACGAGCGATTGGACCAGAATTGAAGAAACGTGGCCTCATCTTCGTAGGATTAGATGTTATTGGTGACAAACTCACCGAGATAAATGTGACCAGCCCTACCTGTATCAAAGAGATCGAAGCCGCCTTCGATGTCGATATCACTGGTATGTTGATGGACTCGATCGAAGCAAGATTAAAGGCAAGTTAGGACCAGATTAATGAGACCTACATCATTCAGTTTAAAACGTTCTCTACTCACCGTGGCGGTATTGTTCACCACCACGGTGTCGGCTTTTGTGTATGCCGATACCCCAATTCATCCCATGATGGGCGACGCTCCCAGCGTCCCTAAAAATATCGTTATCTTAATTGGTGACGGTATGGGGCCGGCCTACACCAGCGCGTATAGATACTATAAAGACAACCCTGAAACACAAGAGATTGAGCAGACGGTATTCGACCGACTCCTAGTCGGAACGGCCAGCACCTATCCGGCCCGCGTCAGCGGTTACGTGACAGATTCCGCGGCATCGGCAACGGCCTTGGCGACGGGAGTAAAATCTTACAATGGGGCGATATCGGTCGATACCGACAAACAAACCCTACCCACTATCATGGAGGTGGCAAAAAAACAGGGGCTGTCTACCGGAGTCGCGGTGACTTCTCAGATAAACCATGCCACTCCCGCTGCATTTCTTACCCATAATGAGAGCCGCAAAAATTATGATGAGATAGCCAACAGCTACCTGAATACCGATGCGGATGTCATGTTAGGCGGGGGACAAAAGTTCTTCCCGGCTAAACTTATCAGCCAATTTGAGGCTAAGGGTTACCGGTACCTGTCAGATTTCTCTCAATTGGATTCTGTCACTGAGCCCAAGGTAATTGGCCTGTTTGCCGAAGTGCAACTGCCCTGGGCCATCGATGAAGTTGGTGCCCACAAACTCAGTAAGATGACGGCTAAGGCACTGAAGTTACTTTCTCAGAATGAGAAGGGCTTCGTATTATTGGTCGAGGGCAGCTTAATCGATTGGGCCGGACACAATAATGATATCGCAACCGCAATGGCCGAGATGGACGAATTTGCCAATACTTTAGAGGTCGTTGAGCAGTACGTTAGACAAAACAATGATACCTTGATGATCGCCACTGCCGATCACAACACAGGAGGCCTGAGCATAGGTGCCAATGGTGAGTACAGCTGGAAGACCGACATTATCAGGGCTGTAAAATCTAGCCCGGCAAACATTGCCGCTAACGCACTCGCCGATAGTAGCTGGAAAGATAAGCTGGTATCTAAGTTGGGATTTGAACTCAGCACTGATGAACTCACACAGCTGTCCCGCGCACGCATGCAGGGACTGGAAGTGATGGCAACAGCTATCAAGAAGCTTATCGACAACCGCTCAAATACAGGCTGGACTACAGGCGGACATACAGGAATGGATGTACAGGTCTTTGCATCGGGCCCGGCATCTAAACTCTTTGGCGGCTATCAGGACAATACCGATATTGCACTGAAGATTATGAGTTTGCTTCCTAAGAAAGCCAAGGTTGCAGCGGCAACTGTGCCGGTGGAAAGCAAAAATTAATCAATATTAAAACGCTCTGACTTTAACCAAGCTCAGCTCCCTAGCTTACCCAGTTGGGGGGCGGCCTCTATCGGCCAGACTCGGTCTCGCTCTATCTGAGTTAATATTCCAAACACTTTATCCTCTTCTAAGGGCTTTGAAAAAAGGTACCCTTGAGCGAGTTCACACTCGGCATCAGCCAGGAATTCACACTGCTGAGGAGTCTCTATCCCTTCTGCGACCACTGTTCGCCCTAAGTTATGGGCTAACTCGATAACCGTAGTCACAATATGTGTATCGGCGCTCCCCTCGAGTACTCCGGCAGTGAAACATCTGTCTATCTTGAGGACATCGAAAGGCAACTGTTTAAGATAGCTTAGGGAGGAATATCCCGTTCCAAAATCATCAATCGCTATCCTGACCCCCAGACGCTTGAGAGATTTCATTGCCGACAGAGCCAAATCAACCTGTTCAATCACGCTTTCCTCAGTCACCTCCAATAGCAGGCTTTCAGGAGGAAGGTCATATTTAGACAAAATATGCTGAACGAGAGGAATCAATCCGGGATCCATATAATGTTTGGCAGATAGATTGACCGCCATATACAGGTCTTCCCACCCCTGCTTTCTTAATCGGGATAACATTGCCCCCGCCTCTTCCAGTACATAATTTCCAACCCGAATGATCGCCTCACTGTGTTCAATATCGGGAATAAAATCTCCCGGCATAATGAGCCCCAGTTCAGGGTGAAACCATCGTATCAATGCCTCGAAGCCTTTTAGTTTACTATCGGGTAAAGCTACAATGGGTTGTAGGAACAAGCTTAACTGTTTCTCGGCAATCGCAGCACCAATGTCTTGCTCAATCATTAAGCGGTTATTGGCTTTATGCAGCATCTCCTCGGTAAATACCCGATAGTTACTCCGACCCGCGTCTTTAGCCTGATACATGGCTAAATCGGCATATTTAATTAACTCTTCGGCCCTGACATTCATACTTTTACAATAGGCGACGCCTATGCTTGTCGTCACGATCAACTTATGATGTCCGAGAACGACAGGCTGCTGTAGCGAGGCAAATATTTTATGGATCACTTTACGTACATCCTGATCAGATCGGATCCCTCGCAGTAAAATAAGAAACTCGTCTCCACCTTGCCGAAATACCGTATCCATAGCACGAACACTATTATTTAACCGGACTGCCACTATCTTCAACAGCTCATCACCTTGTGTATGGCCTAAGGTGTCATTGATACGCTTGAACTCGTCGAGATCCAGATACATCAAGGCAACTTGATCATGAATACGTCCCACACACGCTATGGTCTTTTTGAGCTCATGCATCAACATGGCCTTATTTGGTAGGCCCGTCAGCGTGTCGAGCATGGCTAGCCGCTTGAGTTCACTGGTGTACTCATCGACCTCCAACTCTAAATTCTGCAATCTTTCCGCAAGTTGATTGGTAGCCGTATTGATAAGATCGACCTCATCGACAATCAAGGATGATGATTTAGGCGATAACTTTTTTAAGGTTTCAAAATCATGCTCTGCAAGCAGGGGAAGCAGATTGGCATGCCGACTCAAACTCACCACGGGCGCCCAGGCAACAAGAATGACAAGACAGCCGGATAAAACCAGGGCAAACAGAAGCGTTCCCAGCATACTCTCCTGAAACTCATTGAGTATTGCCTGCCAATCACTGATGTTGTTGATCACTAAGATTGCCGGAGAGTTAGCCCCTTCAGCCAGAGGGAAAATCCAGATAGCCGAATATTCACCGTTGACTTCATATATCCCCCCCTTACTGGCAATCTGCTCCCAACTAAAATTATCGGCGATTTTATTCAGCCTGGGCAGACTCATACGTTTATTACTTATACTGTATAGCTCTCTGGCCCAATAGTTACGGCCTACCGGATGCACGATTTTTGGACCGAGCACGGCTAATTCAAATGTTCCGTTTACCCGAAATCGAGCCAGGATATCGGTCAGTCCCGACTCTAAAAACAGAAGGTGGGGCTCTCCTTGCAGTAAATTAGGAACCAGCACTTGAATCACACATTCACGATGACACACGATGCGCCAATGTGGTTCGATACTCACAGAGCTGCTTTCAAACCATTGCCTGTCTTCGACATCTACCCGATTGCCGGCATGCGCCAGTACCTCCCCAGAGAGTGACATCAGGTGAATAGTGTTCAACTCCCAGTACAGCTGAATATCCGGCCAACGTTTATCCAACATCTCCTGATAATTACCCACATCAAACTTCACATCATCATTGCTTCCATCATTGACCAGCAGGGATATCTGTTGAGCTGCCAGCAAAGACTGATCAACAGTTAATGAGATTGAACTTTGAAGGTTTTGAGCCAATTGATTTTGCTGTGAAGCGAGTTGATAGCTTTGTTGATTAATCAATTGGCGAAAGGTAAAGCCACCTAATATCCCCCCTAATATCGTCAACATAACCATGACAGCAATAAGCAGCTTCCACTTCAAGCTGATAAAAATACTCTTGGTATCGGGCGACGTCATAGAGTCACCACTGGAAGCGATATGAGAGTTGCAGGGCAAACAGAGACCAGTGCTTCGCCTGATTGACTGGATCCGGAGCGACAATTGGTGTCACCCAGGAAGCGCCTTCAACGTCATGATACTCAACTGCGAGTAGCCAATCATTGCTTGGGAACCAGCGAACACCGAAAGTCCAGTCTTTCGTATAACCATAGTATGCAGGCGAACCGTATACAGCTTCGGAATTTGTACCGTCGGGGTCATCAGTATTATCGATATGCTTGTCATATCGAACAAACAACTCCACATCGTGAGGAAGATAAGTCCTCACATCTACATAGTACCCTTCACTGGGATCAGTCAGCTCTTCAGCTGCTAACGGCTGTACCAGTCCATTGGTTACCCTGTCCCCCCTTAAGTACTCGGCCGTTATTTCGAATCGTTCATATCTGAATTGTCCGGAAAAAACCCAATTACTTAACTGTATCTCTCCTGGGTAGTAGTAACCGGGAATGAAGGGGTCGAAACTAACCTCTGCATCATAATAGCTGACACCTAAACGTAAGTAGTCATTTTGAAACTCTATATCCCCGGAGTAATACCCTTCGGAATCGAACTCGCCAAAATCTGCACTCCCCATTACGTTGCGATCTAAATCTTCAGTCACATTGACCTGGCCGACCGACAGGTGCCAATCGACGGCACCATCGAGCAGCTGATGCATACCAAAGAGATCCCCTCCTTCGATATGAAGCTGTGCATCACGAAAGTAATCACTATAAATTGACTGAGGAAGCATGATACTCGGGCGAGTGAAGGGCACATCGCGGGTACTGGAATAGAAACCGGTTTCATTTTTAAAACGTCCGGCGCGTATGCCGAGCATCCCCTCCCCAAGCTGATGGGTATACTCAGCAAACAGATAATCAAACATGACACCCGGGTCAGAAAGTGTTCCCCACTGCCTGAAAGTCAGCGCACTGGCCAGGCGAATGTTCTCAACGGGCGTCCACGACAAGGCTAAAGTGGCTTCGGTGATATCAAATGTATTACTGTCATCTCCAACAATAAATTGAGTATCCTCTGCAGCAACAAAACCTTGGCCGACAAACCCACTTAATTGCCATTCTGACGCGGTAGCAACTGATGAGGTAAGTAACAGCAAGGGACACAAGGACAATGAGTATCGATTAATGGTTGTAAACATACAGGCCTCCCGCTACAGATACTGAATCGCTGACATAACCGATTGCACCGGGAGTGTTCGATATTTGCTCTCTCATTTCAACTTCAGATTTTAAAATAACAGGCCTTTCACCGGTACCGGAAAAGACCAGCCGGTCCCATCTGCGCTGAAGCATATAAGGCATCATATCGAGTTTCTGAAAACAAAATTCTTTATGTAGATCTGAACTTGGAGCGAGGATAAATACTTTTATTTTATGTCCGTCCGGCCAATAGACTTTCTGCATCGAAAAAATCAGACGTAGCTCTTGGGCAGGAAGAGGGAAATCGATGGCCGAATCATTCACGATGACCTGAGCCGCACTCGAGTGAGCGCAGAAAAGATAAAAAACTAACATCCATGTAGCCAGCAGGCGCATTCTCCAGTCTCCTTACTATCCCTAAGATAACCTTATATATCCATATTGTTTGAGAACATTTGATACTTGCTTAGCTCATCGAAAAGTTATCACTTTGCAGGCTAACGGCCCAAATGATAAATGACTAAGCCCACGACTTACCTCAAATGTTCATCTCCCCTGAAATGCTTGGATATAAGCTCATATGAAGCCAAACTGCAAAAAGCGACACTAAAACTCCACTCATCTACAGCTTAGGCAAAAATTCCTCTTATCGCCCGATAATGGGTTAATAAATCCAGTAATTTTAAGTGTAAAAATAGATCACAAATCCTGAACCTAAAACTTTAAGTTATAAAAACTACTATCAACTAACTATAAAATAAGCGGTTTCCAAAATTCGCTAATTTACACTCCTCTAATAAATTAACCGCACTCACCTTGAAAAGCATCAAACGAATCGGGCGCATATATTGACCTTTTCAGCAAATACCACCGGAAGCAGATAGACGAATAAATCCAGCTATTTTTAAGCTATAATGGCGGTCAAATTTTCAGACTCTGGCCAGTTGTGTTAACTAATCCATCTCAACTCATTCTTAGAAATAGCGATCTATTTACAGATCAAAATGTATTAGTGCTTAACTATGAAGGCGATCTGCTACCCAAGCAATTATTGGAAACGGCTCAAAAAGTCACGGCGCTATCGCTCGATTATCATCATCACCTGATCATGAGCCCATATGCTGAGCCAAACCTGGCACTTCATTTTGGACACATGCTGCCCGATGAAGAACTATTCGATACGGTGATTATCTATTACCCCAAAGCGAAGCCACTTGCATCATACCTGCTAAACTTGGCTGGAGTTCATCTCAAGCATAATGGGCAACTTCTGGTTGTCGGTGAAAATAAGGGGGGGATCCGCTCCATCGTTAAACAGGTGCCTGATTACTTCGATAACCCTTTTAAGCAAGACAGCGCAAGGCACTGTTTACTCTATGTGAGTCAACTCATAGAGAAAGCCCCTCAAATTAACCTCTCGGACTGGGTACGTAATTATCAACTTGAAACACCTCAGGGAGAAATTACTATTTGTAACCTTGTTGGGGTTTTTAGTGAAAAGCGTTTAGATGAAGGGACAAAACTGCTCCTGTCTCACTTACCCAACTTGTCTGGCCGAGTGTTAGATTTTGGGTGTGGGGCCGGCGTTATAGCGGCAGCCCTACTCAAGGCACAGCCTGAGCTAAAGATTGAATGCGTCGATATTAATGCAATGGCCATCGAGTCTTGCAAACTCACCTTAGCAGCCAATAACTTTACTGCCGTCACCTATCCCTCAGATGGACTGACTCAAACTAAGGGGCTTTTTAATGGCATCATATCTAACCCTCCATTTCATGATGGCTTGAGAAGTACCACTGACATTGCCAAGAATTTTGTAAAAGATAGTGTGCAAAAGCTAGAAAAAGGGGGGGTTTGGCATATTGTTGCCAATAGACACCTTCCATATAGTGATTCAATTTCGACTCATTTCAAACAGGTAAATGTCTCTGCACAGAACAACAAATATAAAGTTTACTCAAATAAAATCAGCAACTAAAGCAAAACAAAGCGAACAAATACAGCGGTATTAAATTTCGATGCCGCTCCACCTCAAAAGTATAAAAAGAATGCTCTACTTCAAACCTTACAAACTCCGTTAAATTTTCAGACAGTTAGGGCTTCATAGGTCAAACTTTATGCTGTTATACTCGAGTAGTAAAAAAGAAAAAAAATAATAACTATTCATTGCATTGGAATTGGCTATGTTGGATCCAGAACTCGTTGAACTAAGTGCTGACAATGTTTTTGTCGAATTAAGAATTATCCCTAATACCCATGGTCCGGTCACCGAGGAAGCCATTCTTGCGCTTCTGTCACTCCCCGAATTCGAGCAGCTTCTTCCTTTAGAAAATATTATCCAGAAGGCTGTTATCGAAATTAACCAACTTTGTGGTCAGGACGATGGTCAGTTCGAACTGTTTTTTAAAATTGCGGAGCGCCGCAATGGAACAATAGAGCTAGAAGTCAGCGAAGATAAGATGGAGTCGGAGATGCAACTTACCGCTGCTTGGGGCGGTGAGGAGGTCAGCATTCAGGATATATTGAAGGCATTGAAGGCGAATAATGTTTGCATGGGACTCAGCAAAGTTAAAATTCAGACACTTCTCAAGCAGCTATCTCAACTCGAACCGGGAAAAACCTGCCGTAGCGTTATTGCAACAGGAAAGCCTGCTGTAAACGGAGACAACGCTCTCATTGAAAGAAAAGTTCCACTTGCCAGGGAACGCCTGCTCCAACCCCAGGAGAATGAAGACGGCACTGTCGATATGCGTAACCTAGGCGCTGTCATCATGGTCAAACCCGGCGATCTACTCATTGAGAAAATACCAGCCACGCTGGGCGTCGAAGGATATAACATCCACGGAGAGATACTGGCTCCCCTATCAGGTAAAGATACCCCCCTCTCACCGGGGGAAGGCACCGAGTTATCAGAATCGAACCCCAACCTGTTACTCGCCACGGTCGCGGGGCAACCTGTCGAAACTAAGTCGGGTATGCAAGTTGACGATGTTCTCAATATTAAAGACGTCGACGTCGGTTATGGTAACGTCGAGTTTAAGGGCAGTATCTTAATCACGGGTGATGTTCACGAAGGTATGGAAGTAAAGAGTAGTGGTGATATCACCGTCATCGGCTTTGTCGATTCGGCCTCTCTTTACGCAGACGGCGATGTTATTGTCAGTAAAGGGATCATAGGGAGACAGCTCAAAGAGAGAGAGCTCTCCACTAAGATTAAAGCCAAAGGGCAAATATGTGCTCAATTCATCCAGTACTCAGATTTGGATGCCGAAGGCGAAATCCTGGTGACTAAGCAGTTACTACACAGCCATACACGAACTAAACAAAGACTCACGGTAAGCGATGCTAATAATCGCAGAGGAGATCTCGTCGGCGGTGTAGTCGAAGCCGCGAAGGGGTTAAAGGCTGTGGTCATAGGAGCAACCGCGGGAACTAAGACCGAAGTATTCTGTGCCATGAAGCAGACTGAGTTAAAGAAAGAGCTTAAAGAATTAGATCAAGCCGTTAAAGCTATGGTGGTTGCTAAATTAGACATTGAAGCTCGCCTTAAAAAGTTGCCTCCAAAGAGCGAATGGCAAGATGACGAGATGATGGTAGAACAAGTGAAGATGATGCTGGAGGAAAAAAGTCGCATCACAGAGGAGCGGGCTAAGGAGGAGGTTGAATATGAGCTTATCAAGCAAGAGGTCGAAACCTATTATCATGATAACCGCATAGAGGCTCATAAACATATCTTCGCCAACGTCGAGCTTCATATCGGACAAGCCTTTAACCGAACCCAACGTGAACATGGAACCTGTATCGTATTCAATGAAAATCAAGAAATTAAATTCGATTACAGTAACCGCAGTTAACTAAACTCCTGAGAGGTTGGTGCACAGGCACCAACCTCTCGCTTCCCCTAAGTTTTCCATGCATAATCTCCTCCTGAAATACACATGTCGGCTGAAGTTAAGAGATTATCTGTGGAACTACTAAGAATTGATTGTTTGGGAAAAGAGCTGAGACTGGAAGGTTCTATGGCTGGCTGGCAACAGCTTTTCTGGGGAGACACCTTAGTCTCGGTAAAGCAGGCGAGTGCCGATAATGAAGGACTTAAAACCCACAACTTTGAACTAACGAGCCAAGCCCCGCACCCCATACAAGCAGGCGAGCCTGACGCAGCGCCACTCAATGAAGAGATCATGACTTCGACCAAGATTAAGATAAGCCTTGAGATCGATCTGATGTGGCAGCCTTTTAATATCGACTATCGACTCATTAAAGATGAGGTCGTAATCGCAAAAGGAAGCCGAAACAGTAAAGATATCGAGCGTCAGATCCCAGTAAAACCGATTCAAATAAAAAAACAGTTCAGCTTAGTCGGGCTGGCGTCCCTTGGCTTTAAGTTACTCAAGAGTGCCAAAGTCATCAAGGTCGTACTAGCGGGCGCCAGTATAGCTGCCTACTCCTGGCTATTTTCTTTCCAGTTTGCACTCGCCCTTATCGCCTGCCTGATGTTTCATGAATATGGCCATATTCGTGCGATGAAGCACTTTGGAATGAAAACGAAAGGGATCTATCTCATCCCGTTTATGGGAGGCTTGGCCCTCAGTGATGAGAAGATAAATACCCGTTGGCAAGATGTAGTTATCTCGATCATGGGGCCCAGCTTTGGCTTACTGATGTCAATCATCTCTTTACTGGCTTACTGGCTAACCGGAAATGTATTCTTTGCCGGACTCGCGGCATTCAATGCACTATTAAACCTATTTAACCTGTTGCCCATTCTCCCCCTCGATGGCGGCCATATACTAAAAAGTATCAGCTTCTCCATGAACAGCATCATGGGACTCGGGGCCTGTATCACGGGAGCCGCGATCGGTGTATACCTTAGCTATACTCTAGGCTTAGCGCTATTAGGCTTCTTATTGCTAATTGGTAGTTTAGAGATCGTTTTTGAGTGGAAAACCCGTCACCAGAGCCACCTCTTGCCTTTAGACAGATATGGTCAGATATTCTCAACCCTATGGTACTTTCTAACTGTAGGTGCTTTGGTGGCAATCATCTGGTATCTGGCAGGTTCCGGTGACGACATGCTTGGGTTACCACTGAAAATTCTGCAAAGTTAATAAAACATTGAGAAAGGAAGCTAAGCTTCCTTTTTTATGACTTTATGAAGAGTTAAAAGATAAGTTTCAGGCATAAAAAAACCTGCTAAAAAGCAGGTTCTTATCTCTCAAACGAGAGTTTCTCTAATAAAGAGTATTTGATTGGTACCGGAGGACGGACTTGAACCGTCACGCTCGAAAGCAACGGATTTTGAAAAGAACACCTCTAAAAATACTTAGTAATATCAATAAATAAAAACCAGATGAAACACCTTTGCAAATTCTTTGCAATAACATGCACATCTAATTGTGATGAAAAAGTGAGCAAGCAAATCAAACGTCACAACACCTCAGATATAGTTCATGTGTATCTTCTGAATAACTATAAATATAATGTTTCACACACAATGAGTAGATAAGTCCATTGCTCGAGGTGGGAGAAATCCTTTTCCCCGGGGGAGCGCATTGGGAAGTCGGCCTACTTTTTAAATACTTCAGGTAATTGGTATTGGTTTTTTAATACTGCTTCACTTGGCTCATATAAGCGCATGTGCAGATAGAAGTCATCTTTAGGCGCGGGTAACCAGTTACAGTTGGCTTCGGTTGGTTGCTTATGTTGGATACACAGGGTTAACGTACCGTCTCGGTTATAAACTAATTCGTCAGGTCGATTACTTGAAATGGAGTAGCGATCAATTGGATTTTCAATCATATAGAGATCTTTCGCATCATACATGGTCACTGACCAAAACGCTTTTGCTGGTGCATCTGCAGGCATCGTCATTCTGTATTCATACTTACCATCTAATTGTTGCTCATTAGAATCGGTATATCGGTTCGGATACAGGGCTCTCTCTTTGGTGTTTAGGCCTGCTGCTCTAAAGTTAATACTGGCACGGCTGAGGTAGTCTGTTTCATATACTCCGCCTTCATACATCATCGACCAGCCGTTATTTTTAACCCCCAAGTCACGACCTGCATAAGAGATTATTTGCTGTGCAGAGCTTAATGCGCGCATCAGGCCACGCTTTTGTGCTTCAGATAGGTTCTCCTCATCGAACGGTTGAGCCAGTCCAATATTGATGTACTTGAACTGATCTACAATGGGTGAATCTGATGCAATCGGATTACTGCGTAACTCCTGGTCAATGAGTTTGTACCAATCCAGCCCTTCAGGCCGGGTCATCGGAGGAATGCCGCCCGTAGCTTGACTTAGCTGTACAGGCTCTTGAGGTTGGCCTAGCTGAGTTAACGGGTAGTTAATGAAGCCAGCATTTACCTTGTTCGCCGCTTTTAAGTCTCGCTCTCCTGCAACGCCAACTCTTTGAATATACCAGACAAAAGGAGTGCGCGATTCAATTACTCTGTCGATGTCTTCAGGGACATCACCCTTCCATCCTTTATTGACTAACAGAAATTTACCGCCTTGAGTGCCGACATTTTCGGTAATTAAATTCTCGACCGCTTCGGTATAATTATCCAATAGCTGCACGATAAAATAACGGTTATCAGTCACCGGTACTTCAATGACTAATGGGCCGGTGTCATTGAGGTTGATGTGCGATTGAGAATAGAGTGTATCGTTATTAACTGTCGGCACAATTCTGCTTTCTGGCCCTGATAGCTTAAGGGTTTTCCCCATCTGGTTCATTGGTGCCATGCCATTATTCAGCGGGACAGATGTTGTAGTGGATGTCTTTCTAACTTGTGAGGTTGTTAGCGGACCTGCACCATATATAAAAGCCTGAATACCTAAGTTGTAGGCTAGCTCTTCTTCAGGATCAATTGTGTTTGCCGTTACTGCTGACGTGCTAAATACACTCATTGCAGAGCAGATAAGTGGATAGAGAATTCGTTTCTTCATAGTAAGCCTTGCGTAGTTAATGGCGATGGCCAGAGTGTATGAGACAAGGCTTTAAAAATGTTAAATAGTGAATATCAAGAATCTTAATACTGCGAATCGACATACATAGACTCTTGTTTTAAAACGAATAAACATTCAAGCCGTTGGCGTGAAGAGCTAATGGAATAGCTGAGGGGTTTTCAGGCTATTGTGACAGACTTTATTAATCTCTATTTTAAAATAAAGATGTTTGGAGACCTGTATGAATCACCTTAATTTACCGTTTAGTTTGTTCATTAAATCTGAAGGAGCAAAATGTAATTTAGATTGCAGCTATTGCTACTACTTAAACCACTTAGATGAAGCAGATAAAAACTGCTCAATGAGTGAAGAGTTAATGGAACAATTGATAAAAGAGCACATAAAATCACAGCCAAATAAAGCGGAAAAGGTCGATTTCATTTGGCATGGCGGTGAGCCAATGCTTAGGGGGTTGGAGTTTTACCAAAGCGCAGTGAAGAAACAGCATGAGTCGACCACCCGAAAAGTGGTGATGAACACCATGCAAACTAACGGCACCTTGATTAATGAACGCTGGGCACAATTCTTTTCTGACCATAACTTCATGTTGGGGGTCAGTATCGACGGCCCCAACCTGCTTAACGACATTGCTCGGATCGATAAGAAAGGTCACTCCTCTTTCGAGCGCACAATGCGCGGCATAAAGCATCTTAAAAACTTCAATGTTGAGTTTAATACCTTAACCGTAGTGAATAATAAAACCTATCGCCACGCCAAGCATATCTATCCATTTTTGAAAGAAGCTGGCAGTGGTTATATGCAGTTTCAACCTTGCGTCGATCATGAACTTGATAGCCGCTCAGAGTACAACTGGTCGTTAACAGGAAAGCAGTGGGGCTTGTTTCTCTGTGAGCTTTTTGACCTCTGGAGCGAAAAAGATGTAGGCAAAGTTTATATCCAGTTTTTTGAAAACTGCTTGATGATATTGATGGGCTATAAAAGCCAGATGTGCCACCACAGTAGGACCTGTGGCCAGCAGTTGATGGTTGAAACCGATGGATCAGTTTATAGCTGCGATCATTATGGTTATGACGAGTTCAAGCTCAGTAACAGCGAGTCCAGCTTAAAAGCGATGGCAAACAGTGAGAGGCAAGTTACCTTTGGCGCGGCAAAATATGAAGCATTGAGTAACAAGTGTCGCGATTGTGATTTTCTCGACATATGTAACGGCGGCTGCCCTAAAAATAGAACGCTAAAAACAGCGCAAGGTGAGAATCATAACGTGCTTTGCGAGGGTTACGAGATCTTTTTTAAACATGCTTTGCCTAAGATGCTGTCGATGGTCGATGCGATGAAACAGGGCTATTCACCTGCTTTCTTCCCCATTTTTTAAACATTTGGTAGCGAGTAAATATCGGCAATCCGGCATTTATCAATAACATGAGTATGTTATAGCGGCAAAATGTTCTTATAATGAATTTTTAAATGGAATCGTAATGGTTGTCATGTCGAACGATTATAATTTATTGCGCTTGCTATTGGTCTTAAATGAAACAAGACAAACAGTGCAGGCCGCCAAAGCTTTAAATGTGAGTCAGCCAACCATTAGCGTTATGCTGAAAAAGCTACGTGAGCAGTTTAATGATGAACTATTCGTGCGCAGCAAAACTCAACTTGAGCCCACACCAAAGTGTTTAACTATCATTGCTAAACTACCGGACTTACTTGAGCAGATGGAGCAGTTGTACTTAGATGCAGAGGTGTGGAATATTGCCGATATGTCTGGCGAGCTCAAGTTGCTGCTTCCCTCCCCGTTGATGGCTGTTATCGGTGCGCCGCTTATTGGTAAGCTTACTAAGCTCGCCCCTAAACTCACCGTTGAGTGTGCTCATTGGGGCCACAATGCCGTACAACTTCTAGAGCGCGATCCTAAAGCTTGGGGAATATCTTACTTGCCGATGGATACCAATAAGGTTTTATATCAGCGTGACCTTGGTTACGACAAGTTCATGTTAATTATGCGCAAAGGCCATCCGCTTCAAGACAATACGCTTACCGAAGTTCTCAACTATCCAATCTGCGTTAATACTATTCCAGGTTACACTGAGCCCTCAAAGGCTGAAATGCTGATTAAGAAATATGACCTCGATGGACATATTAACTTGCGCTGCAGTGACATGAGCATGATGCTCAAACTGGTTAAAGACAGCGACTTTATCTGCGTGGCTACTGAAAAATGCGCTACAGTACTGGGAAATGACTATCGCTATGAGGGGTTACCTAAAGAGCTTTATAAGGATACCTTCAGACGCTCGTACGCCTTATTTACCCATCAACGAAATCGACATAATCCATTAACGGACTGGCTAGAGCATGAAATCTTAGCCTTAATGAACCAATAGCATAAACCTAGCCCTTCAAATTCGCATGCGCCGATGATTTCCAAGGCTTAAATCAGTACGGCGCAGGCTCCAACCTTCCCCTTCAATAAGCTGTAACTCGTATATTTACAGCCAGTTCTCCCCATCGATTCAGGCTATTAAATAACGTAATAATCACTATCACCCCTTTTTTATCCGTTTTTATTTATCGTTTAAAAAAACGGAGAAACACTATGATTAAAAGCCATTTAGCTAAAGTCGTACTGGCTATCGCCATTGCAACGTCACCAGTTTGTTATGCAGAGCAAAGTTCGCAAAATACTCAGTCAGAACAGACATTAACCATCCAACAAAGTTTACTCGGTGAAACCTACAGCTTGGGTGTAAATGCCTATCTGTGGGGTTCAGCATTGGTAAGAATGGAGCAGATCTCCCGCCAATATACCGACATCAGCTCGCCTCAAGCAGATACCAGTTATCGCGCCCCCTTAAACGAGTTTGGACACGCCAGAAGACTCAGTTCACCGGCAGACAAAGACATGCCAACGGCGAACCGAGATACCTTGTACTCAAGTGCAGTATTGGACGTTTCTGAGGAGCCAATCGTACTATCCGTGCCAGATGTTGAAGATAGATACTTTGTCATCAACATGTTTGATATGTGGCACAACCTATTTCAATACGTTGGTACTCGTGAAACTGGCAGCCTCGCCAAAGAGTTCCTTATCGTGCCACCTGGCTGGAAAGGGGAAGCGCCTCGCAACACTAAAGTGATCGAAGCACCGACAGACAAAGTCTGGTTGTGGGGCCGCACACAGGTCTTAGGTGAGCAAGACTATGCCAATGTACATGCCGTACAAGACAAATATGAGCTCACACCATTAAGCGAGTATTTAGGTCGACCAGCCAAGCAAGTCGCTACCGAACTTAGCGCAAGACCAGGGCAAGAGGAGGATGCGCTACGCTTCTTCACTGAGCTGGCAGAGTACGTCAAACAAAACCCTCTTGATGAGCGCCAACAGGCACTGTTTGGTCAGTTTGAAAAGATTGGTTTAACTAAGCAAGGTTTTGACGTCACTAAACTATCTCCAGAAATGCAGCAGGTGTTGGTGCAAGCCATGACTGATGCCCAGCAGATTATCAGTGCTCAAGTGGCAAACCCGAATACGCTCGAAGTCAAAGATGGCTGGTTCTATGCGTTTGAACTCGATGATTTTGGTGATGACAACGCCTTAAGATCACTGATTGCCGGACCGTACCTTGGTGGGCAAGGACCAAACGAAGCTATCTACCCAATCACCTACACCGACGGTAAAGGCAAGCCTCTGAATGGTGGTCAAGGCTACAAGATGAGCTTTGATAAAGCCCCACCAGTAGGTGCTTTTTGGTCACTGACGGTATACGACGCCAAAACCAAACTCTTGGTCAGTAATGAGATAAAGCGTTACAGCGTCAATAACCTCACCGATCTCGATAAAAACGCCGATGGCTCATTCGACATCCATCTGCAGCATGACAACCCCGCTGGAGACAAATCCGCTAACTGGTTACCGACGCCAGAAGGCAATTTCTATGTACTCGCCAGGCTCTACATTCCATCGAAAGAGATCCTTGAGATGAAGTGGACAGTGCCTGCGATCCAAAACCTTAAATAACGTTTCTCATTACTCAGTTAAATAGATCTAGGAGCCATTATGGTTAACAAATTAACCAAGTCAGCGATCGCCTTAGCAGTTGTTGCCTCTACCGGTGTGTCAGCAGCATCAACTCAGCCTAACGTCGTTGCCATCATGTTAGATGATGTCACCACCATGGATATCTCCGCATATCACCGCGGTTTAGGCGCAGTCAGTACGCCTAATATCGACCGTATTGCCGAGCGCGGCATGATGGTAAGTGATTACTATGCTCAAGGCAGTTCAACTGCGGGTCGCTCTGCCTTTATTACTGGCCAATATCCTATTCGAACCGGCTTAACCTCTGTCGGCCAACCAGGTTCGACTCGTGGTTTGCAAAAAGAGGACCCAACGCTCGCAGAGATGCTAAAAGACAAAGGTTATGCCACGGTGCATGTGGGTAAAAGCCATTTAGGCGATAATAATCCCCACCTACCAACAGTGCACGGCTTTGATGAGTTCTACGGCTTCCTGTATCACCTAAACGTGATGGAGATGCACGAGCAGCCTGAGTTTCCAAAAGACCCTAACTTCAAAGGGCGCGGTCGCAACATGATCCATACCGTCGCGACCGATAAGTTTGACGATACTGTTGACCCCCGTTTTGGTGTAGTCGGTAAGCAAACAATTAGCGACCAAGGTGAACTGGGTTCTAAGCGGATGCAGACTGTCGATGGTGAGTTCTTAGATTTTGCTATCAACTGGCTAGAAAAGCATGAAGCGACGAATGACGACCAGCCATATTTCATGTGGTACAACCCAACGCGTATGCACCAGAAAACCCATGTGCGCCCTGAGTACCAAGGTGCTAGCCAACATAATACCTACTATGACGGTTTAGTTGAGCTCGATGATCAAATTGGTGTGCTTCTCGACAAGCTAGAAGCGACCGGAGAGATAGACAACACCATCATCCTATTTACCTCCGACAACGGCGTGAATCTGGACCATTGGCCTGATTCCGGAGCGGCGTCTTTCCGTGGCCAAAAAGGTACCACTTGGGATGGCGGCTTCCGCGTACCTATGTTAGTGAGCTGGCCAGCTAAGATCCCTCAAGGAGAATACACCGATGGTTTGATGTCTGCCGAAGATTGGGTGCCAACGATTATGGCTGCGGCGGGTGACGCGAATATCAAGCAAGACTTGCTAACAGGCAAGAAGATTAACGACGAAACCTACAAGGTGCATATCGATGGTTATAACCAACTGGATATGTTGACTGAGGGTGGCAAGAGTAATCGGCATGAGTTCTTCTTCTATAACGAGAATAGCTTAAATGCATTCCGTGTTGATGAGTGGAAAGTACACCTTAAAACCAAAACCGAATGGATTGCCCCTGCAGATGAGTGGCCATTGGGCATGATCCTCAATATTAAAGCGGATCCGTTTGAGCGCTCTCCTGATACCCGCGGTTGGTTCCTGTGGATGAAAGAGAAGACTTGGGTACTGCCAAAGCTACTAAAAGCGGTTGGTAAGCATCAGCAGTCACTTCAAGCCTTCCCTCCTCGTTTAACAAACGGCGGCATTGGTATGAACGACAAGTCTGTCGTTGAAGAAAAGAGCAAAAAATAACCATAGCAGGTGCGCTCAAGCGCACCTCATTCTTGATTTGCAGGGGATATATAGATGGTTAACAGAACATTGCCGGCGCTAATGGCACTCGTGATTTCACAGCTTGTTTACGCTGAAGAGCCCGCTGATATGACTGACCCTATGTCGGTCTATACCGGTGGCGAAATTGTAGCGGGCAACAAAGGGCTGGGCGCGACGTTTCAGTTTGGTATTTCCAAAGGGGATTGGGGCGCACTAGGTAAATTAGAAGCTAAAAATAACTTCGAAAACTATCGGGTACGTTTTTTTACCCCAAATAAGAAGACCGGCACCGGACTTTTTATCGATGCAGGGCATGATTTCTCTGTTGATGGACTCACTAGCAACTACGCCACAGTCGGGGTGATGCAGGTCTTCCCGCTTTCCGACAAAGTTAAATTATACAGTGCATTAACCTACGGCAAGAGTTGGGAGGCAAATGACCAATTCAGAGAAACTCGCATTATCTCCAGTGTTAACTACTTCAAATATGACTTTGCCGAAAAGTTCTTTTTACAGATCGCACCGCAATACAGCTACGGCTTAGATGGTGAAGAAACAAGAAGGTTTTCCGCCGAGTTTCAAATTGGTTACAAGGTCGATCAAGACAACGTTGTAGTGATCACGGGGGATAGTGATAACAACGCCTGGATAACGTATCGCGCCCGATTCTAATGAATATCGCTATGTCACGTAAGACTGTTAAGCCTGTCTCTTAACTGTACCCATTCATAAGGCCGCAGGTATTAGATGGTCAATCCTGGCATGACTACCCACATCCTCCACACAGTAAAAGGTGGAGCTTGGAGCAAGAGATGATTGACGTAAAAAACCACAAATTACTGTTAGCTTTAATGGGCTCATCGGTATTGTTTGGCTGTAAAACTCAACAACAAGAGAGTGCTGAACAGGAGCCTAGCCTTATTCGACCTGCAAAGGTCATTACAGTCGAGGCTGCCAACCCTAATAGTGAGAGACGATTTTCGGCAGTAATCGGGGCAGAGCAAAGCACAGAGCTTGCATTTAGAGTGAATGGGCAAGTGGATTTACTGGATGTAGTAGAGGGGCAAAAAGTCAAAAAAGGAGAATTAATCGCTACACTTGATGATACCGATTTTACCATTCTCGTCGACAATGCTTCAGCCAAATATGATCTGGCGCTCGCACAATATAAGCGTATTCAACGACTCACAAATAAAGGCTTAGCGTCAAAATCTGAGGCGGATACATTACTGGCACAAATGCTGGTTGCAAAAGCCACGTTAGAACAAGCAAATCAAAGTCTTAAATACACCGAGTTGCGGGCACCATTTGAAGGGGTTGTGGCAAAAAACCATGTAGAGCAGCATGACCATATCGCCGTGGCTCAGCCGATCCTCTCATTCCAAAATGAATCACTTCAAGAGGTGAGTTTCGATCTCCCTGAAAAATTAGTTGAACGCTTCGACCCTGGGAAACTTATCAATTTCAATGCAAAAGTGGTGTTGGATGCCTACCCCAATACACAGATAGAAGCTCAGTTTAAAGAGATGCAAAAGAACAGTAGCCATGGCGCACTCAGTTATCGCGTGACTTTCTCTATGTTGTCACCTGACTCCCTGCGAATTCTCCCGGGTATGAGTGCCGACCTATCATTGAGCCTGCCACAAAACTTAGCACAAGCGGAGCTGGTTAAAGTGCCGTTAGCAGCTGTGTTTAGTGATGAAAAAATTGCGCTAGGTGACTCGAAGTCATTTGTATGGGTAGTCGATGATAGTAACCAAGTTGCGCAACAGGAGGTTGAGTTTAACCGCATTGAGCATGACGGTGCCGTTATAGCGGGTGGGCTGAGTGTTGGTCAGCGCATTATTGCCGCAGCACCGACTCGTATGGCACAGGGGCAGGAAATCAAGCCAATGGCACGTGAGCGAGGCCTGTAATGGATACCGGTATCGAAAAGGAAAGTAGCGGCATTGCTGGTTTTTTTATTAAAAATTCCGTCATTAGTTGGCTGATTATCGTTTTACTGGGCGTCGGCGGGTACTTTGCCTTTCAAGACTTAGGTCGACTGGAAGATCCTGAGTTTACTCCGCGTTCAGCCATGATAGTTACCAGCTATCCTGGCGCCTCGGCGGAGCAAGTCGAGGAGGAGCTTTCGCTTCCTATAGAGAACGCGCTGCAACAACTGCCCTATGTTAAATACATAAAGTCGGTTAATACAGCGGGGTTAAGCCAAGTCGAAGTGATGATGGAGTCGCAGTATACCGGCAAGTACCTGCCACAGATCTGGGATGAAGTTAGGCGCAAAATTGGCGACTTAAAGGGGCTTCCCCCCGGCGCCGGTACACCTGTGGTAAACGATGACTTTGGTGATGTATATGGCATGATTTGGGGCATTTCGGGTGAAGGGTACAGTTATGCCGAATTAGAGTCCTATGCCGATTATCTTCGTCGTGAGGTGGTGACGATAGAGGGGGTTAGCAAGGTAAGTGTTGCGGGTACCCAGCAACAACAAGTGTTTATTGAGCTTTCAAAGCGAAAGCTGGCGGCGCTAAACATCCCGGTGAGTCACATTGAGTCGCTATTAGCTCGGCAGAATGTAGTTTCCAATGCGGGCCGAATCAGGGTGCAAAACGACACCATTCGTCTGTCGCCAACAGGAGAGTTCTCCAACGTTGGTGAGCTTAGAGAGCTGGTGGTCAGTCCCAAAGGAAGTGATGCCCGTATTTATCTGAGCGATGTAGCCGATGTGAAAATGGGTTACGCCGACACACCGATTAAGATGATGACCATTAATGGTCAACCTGCACTCGAATTTGGGGTCTCTTTTCTTAGGGGTCAGAACGTGATCACCGTGGGAGAGCGAATTAACACCTTAATCGATTCGCTAGAAAAGTATCGCCCAGTCGGAATGGATTTGGAGCTTATCTACAACCAGCCAGAACAGGTTAAACAAGCGGTAGATGGATTTGTTGTCAGCCTTATTCAAGCCGTTGCCATTGTCATTGTAGTGCTTTTACTGACCATGGGGCTCAGAAGTGGCTTCATTATTGGTACCGTTTTAATACTCAGTGTTATGGGTACCTTTATGGCCATGGAGCAGATGGCCATCGATCTGCAAAGGATTTCACTAGGTGCACTGATCATTGCTTTAGGGATGTTAGTCGACAACGCCATCGTTGTTGTTGAAGGCATACTCATCGGCATGCAGCGCGGTAAAACACGCTTCGATGCGGCGGTGGAGATTGTAAAACAGACTCAGTGGCCCCTACTGGGTGCCACCGTTATTGCGGTAACCGCATTTGCCCCGATTGGTTTATCTGAAGATATTTCGGGTGAGCTGGTTGGTAGTCTGTTTTGGGTGGTTCTGTTTTCATTAACGCTTAGCTGGGTCACCGCAATCACCATCACGCCATTCTTGGCCGACAGGCTGTTTAAGTCGATGAAAGTGGCTACAGACGGTGAGATGGTCGATCCCTATAAAGGTGTCATATTTACCAGTTACCGCGCGATCTTAACGGGCTGTATTCGGTACCGCAAAACCACCATGTTGCTGCTCATTGTGTTGCTGCTCGGCTCAGTAAAAGGCTTTGGCATGCTGAAAAATGAGTTCTTTCCACCAATGAACCTGCCGAAGTTTATGGTTGATACCTGGCTGCCATATAACTCCGATATTAATGCCACCGCTGAACATATGAGAAAGATGGAGCAAGCCGTACTCGCACACCCAGAAGTTGAACAGGTCTCCTCCAGCATAGGTGGTGGGCATGTTCGGTTTATGCTCGCCTATAAGCCAGAGAAGCTCTACAACAACTACGGTAACTTGCTGATCACGGTGAAAGATGTTGCTCGCCTCAAAGAGGTGATGAGTGATGTAGAAGAGATAGTCGAGCAAGATTTTGCTGGAGCTACCTATAACTTTAAACGCTTCGAGATGGGACCTGCACCCGACGGCCGAGTAGAAGCGAGATTTGTGGGCCCCGATCCTGATGTATTAAGAAGCTTATCGGCGCAGGCAAAAGCGATTATGGAACATTCTCAAGATGCATCGGCCATCAGAGATGATTGGCGTGAGCGTACTAAAGTTATCCGCCCGCAATTTAATGATGCTGCGGGTCGGTCGCTCGGGATCAGTAAGGCGCAAGTTGATAGCGTGTTGCTGGCAAATTTCTCGGGAAGAGCCGTGGGATTATACCGAGATGGTAGCGATCTATTGCCCATCATTATTCAGCCTCCTGAGCAGGAGAGAATGGATATTGGCGGTATTAATGAGCTACAGATCTGGAGTCACGAGTTAAGCCAGTACGTCAATCTTGGCCAAGTGCTAAAAGAGGTACAGGTGGAGTTTGAAGACCCGGTCATTATGCGACGAGACCGCAAACGCACTATTATGGCGATGACTGATGAAAGTCCGATGGGCAGTAGTACCACTGCGTCGGTTTTAAACTCATTTAAAGCTGAAGTCGAAGCTATTGAGCTGCCCGAAGGCTACAGCTTAACTTGGGGGGGAAAGTATGAGTCATCTCGCGATGCCATGATTGCCTTGAGTGAAAAACTTGGCGGCGGCTATTTAGTCATGATGCTGATAACCATCTTTTTGTTTGCCTCCTATAAAGATGCAGCTGTTATCTGGACTGTGGTGCCATTCGCTCTTATTGGGGTTGTTATAGGACTCTACTTTGCCAACATGCCTTTCACCTTCTTGGCACTGCTGGGAACCATGAGCCTATCGGGGATGCTGATTAAAAATGCCATTGTGTTGGTTGAAGAGATAAAGCTACAGCTCTCCCAGGGTAAAGAGGCCTACCTCGCTGTTGTGGATGCGTCAGTGTCTAGGGTTCGTCCGGTAAGTATGGCTGCAGTTACGACTGTACTAGGCATGATCCCATTGATTTTTGATGGTTTCTTCCAGGCGATGGCTGTCGCCATCATGTCGGGTCTCACCTTCGCCACGATATTAACCCTCATAGTGATCCCTGTGATGTACACCATGATCCATAAAATCAAAGCGCAGTAGAACTGCGCTAATTGAGTGAGTATAAAATGAATAGAAGTAAAATCCTTTTAGCACTCTCTGCAACAGCAGTGATAAACACAAGTAGCGCCATGGCAGCAGGGCTTAGCCTGTCTCAAATCGGCACCGCTGACAGTGTAGCAACCGCTGGTGTTGCTGGAGTCACCAATAATTCCGATGCCGCAGCAACAATCACTAATGCGGCAGGTTTATCAGGGATAGAAGATTCAAATATGATGCTGGGTGGTCAGTTATTAGATGTGCGCTCTCATTTTGAACCCGAAGAGGGCGAGAGCACCCGAAGCAGTGGCTTACAGTTTATCCCACATCTGTCCTATGCAAAGCGGCTCAACGAAGATTGGGTGGCAGGCATAGCGCTGCACTCGCCCGGTGGCTTAGGCGTTGCTTACAGTAATGGTATTGCCGGTGGCGCACAAAATATTATTAAAGAGAACAAAATTACCATGCTAAGCCTAACCGCTTCAGCTGCGTACCAAGTTAATGAACAACTCGCCTTAGGCGCCAGTATCATCACTAACTATGCCGGCGTTGAAGCATCGGTGTTCGATCGCACTGTGACAGGCAAACAGTTGGCACCAACATTTGCACTTTCGGCTCAATATCAGCTGAGTGAGAAAACACGCATTGGCGCAAACTATCAACATGGTAGCGAACACGATATCGAATTTGATGAAGCTATTCTCGGCATTCAAGGCATGGCCATCAATTGGCCGGCGACGTTTGACATTGGCATCGATCACCAGCTTACCGAGAAATTGAACATTATGGCGAATGCCAAATGGCAATCTTGGAGTGACTACGATGCTAACTATCAAGACACCTATTCAGCCGGTATCGCTGCCGGGTATCAAGCGGGGGACTGGCTGTGGCAAGCGGGCTTCAGCATTGATAGCAGTCCAGTTGATGCCGAATATAGAGATGTGGTGCTGCCACTCGATAAACAATGGCGATTAGGAATAGGCGCTGAAAAAACCTTAGCTTCAGGGGCTAAATTGGGGATCGCATATCAATATCAGAACCTAGGTGATGCCGAGATTGCTTCTCAAGGGAGAGAGTTGCTTCGTCCATCAGGAGAGTACAGCGAGAATCGGGTGCACTTCATCACTTTATCTTATCAATTCTAATTCTTGGCAAGCCGAAGGACGGTATGATGACTGGACTTCGGCTTATCAAATTTCAGGCATAAAAAAACCTGCTCAAAGGCAGGTTCTTATCTCTCAAACGAGAGTGTCTCTAATAAAGAGATATTTGATTGGTACCGGAGGACGGACTTGAACCGTCACGCTCGAAAGCAACGGATTTTGAAAAGAACACCTCTAAAAATACTCAACAATATCAATAGATAAAAACAACACAAAACACCTTTGCAAATTCTTTGCAAGAACAAGCTTTTCTCATTATGATGGTTGTATGAGCAAACAAATCGAACGTCACAACATCTCAGACAAACTCTATGTCTACCTTCAGAGTAACAGTAAATACTGGTACTGCCGCTTCGTGCTGTACGGTAAATGGTACGCTAAGGCCACAAAGAAGACAGATCTGAATGAAGCCAAAGCGATGGCTCACCGTATTTATATGGATTATGAAATACGAGCCGAGACCAATACCTTAATCGACAGTAAACGCTTTAAAGATGTGGCGGAGAAAGCCATCGACCAGATGCAGAGTGAATTAATGCATGGCGGTGGTAAGGTCATCTACAAAGATTACATAGGTGCCCTGCGTAAATATCATATCCCCTACTTCGATCGCATATTCATTACTTCCATTGATCAAGAGAAGATCCGTGAATTTGATAAATGGCGGATTGAAGAGTTCAAACGTATACCTGCTAAGTCCACAATCCAAACACATAACGCTGCTCTTCAGATGGTCTTCAAAGAAGCCATTGTCAGGAAGTGGATGATCCCCATGCAAGTCCCGGTACTCAACAGCGAAGGATTAACCAGCCAACGCCGTGCAGCATTTTCCAAAAAAGAGTACGAAAAAACATACGATGCGATCATGAAGCTCGAAGAAAATAGCCGCAAAGAGAAAACACGCCAAATCAGAGAGCTGCTATTAACTTATATGGAGTTTGCCGTTCACACTGGTATCAGACCCGGCACTGAGATGGAGGGCTTAACTTGGGGTGATATTCACATGGAAACCGATGAGCACAATGTTGTTTTCTACGTCACCGTAACAAAGGGCAAAACAACCAAACACACAGGCACAAGGGAGATAGTTTGTCGTGATGAAATCTTCTCTTGTATTGAAGAGCTGCGTGAACGATTTCCAGACCGGAAACCATCAGATAAGTTATTTAGGCTTGCCGATGGCTCAACGACTAAAGAGCTTGGAAAGGCGTTTGATAAGGCATTAGTTGATGTAGGATTAAAACAATCAGCACATGGTGTCCGAACACTTTATTCATTACGCCACACCTATATCACTTGGCAATTGATGTCCGGTGAGGTGAGCATGGAAGTACTGGCTAAACAATGCGGTACAAGTCTGCAAATGATTGAGCAGCACTACAGCCATGTAGTTCCCAAGATGTTCACTCGCGAACTTTCAGGTGTTGAAGTTAGAAAATCAAAACCTAAAAAAAGAGCTCCCTCACCAACCGCTTTAGCAAAAAACAATGCAAGGCTAGTAAAACAGTTTAATGAGTGGAAGCTTGAGTATAAAAAACGTGGCTGTATCTAAATACTTTAGATAGCCTTGGAGAGTCGGCTGATAAGACAGCTGAGCCAACTCATCAAATACTATTCTATTTAGCTTCATAGTAAGCAATCGCTAATATATGTAACAGATGGTGAAACAAGCCACCATGGTTACTTGTTGATCACCACATAAATTTTAAGCAAGGGTTACTGCCTAAGAAATCCTGGACTATTCAGGTGCAGGGCTCGGCAGCGGTGACAATTTTTTCAGATAGAGATCCATGGCTGATGGGCAAGCAAGGCCGTATGTTCTAATTGCTCTTTCATATCTCCCAGTATCTTTATCTTTATCTTTATCTTTAAAAAGTTGGATAGCAGCATTAAGATATGAAATTATGTCATATAGTTTTTTCGTCGGAGGAAAAGGCACTGTCGCTAGGTCTACGGCCAAAGATGTGTTGTCAGTATACGTAAAATCATAATAGGCAGAAAATGCTATATTTTGTAACGTCTTAAGTTTTGGTATGACTTCATTATCGTACCGTTTCTGGGTTTCCTCATTAGCATTGCTATATTGATCGCTCATTCTGAATTCTGTACTGCAGCGGGAGCTAAGATCTCCAACTCCTTCGTAATCAGTATCATATGCAAGCGATATGGCGACTTCTTTCGCAATATCTTCTCTGTCGTCACCACAAGCCACCAGACTACTAACACAAAGAACCAAAACACCAACCTTTACCAATCCCATTCCCTTCATAAGAACTACAACTCCATATAAGTTAAACCTTTAAGCTGAAAGATAATCCTATCATGTTTTCATATAAATCTGCTGATTGGGTAATCCCCAAAAATAAGCTCTGTGTAACAGAGCCAATCATCAATTACATCTGTAGCTATTACTGTCAAGTTTGACCACACCTTTACCATAATGGCCAGACACCGAATGAATCAAATCGATAATTCAAAAAACGTGGCCAAAATTAGTTGACCACTACACCTATATCACTTGGCTGCAATTGATGTCTGGTGAGGTGAGTATGGAGGTTTTAGCCAAACACTGCGGTACTAGTGTTCAGATGATTGAGCAGCACTACGGCCATGTCGTACCCAAGATGTTCACTCGCGAACTGTCTGGTGTTGAGGTTAGAAAGTCTATTCATAAAAAGGCCACTCGATCGCCAGCTCCTTTAGCGAAAAGCCATGCAAGGTTAGCAAAGTAGTTTAATGAGTGGGGGCGTGAGTATAAAAAACGCGGCTGTATCTAGTTAGCCTATAAGAGTTGGCCGATATGACAGCTGAGCCAACTCATTAATTTCGATTCCATTGGGATTCAACATAAGTAACCACTAACTTTTGTAACAGGTGGTGTGCCAGATAAGTATGGTTACCAGTTTACCACTCACAACAGAAACCCACACAACAAACCCCTGGGAACTTATAAAAAACACCATGGAGCTGTTTACACCAAGTTCTATTAAAGGTATTATCTTTTCAAATCATTATTTAAGGGATAAAAAAATGTACGATTCAAAAGACGGAAACCCAACCCCAATATCTGGTAGCTTGGGTGATATATTAGGTGCTGGCTCAGGGAATGAACTTCCTATCATGACTCAAATAGCTCATAACATGGGTAACCGTACATTTTTATTTTCTCTGCCTATGAAGAGCTTCTATGAACGTTCTATGGTGGCAAATGAGCGTGGGAAAAATGGTGATGTAGTCGCACAGAGACCTTTGAATGTTCCTCATGCATCTAAACTTGCTAAATACATGCTCAAAGGTTTGGTACATGCAGCATCATTTAGGCGAGAATTAGAAAAAAAGCCTGAATCAGAGGATTTAGCGAGCTTAGCAAAGCTCTTAGGTAAACAACCTTATGTATCTATGCAACCATTAGTATGCAACCTGAGAGATATAGACCCAGGTTTAAGTAACCTTCGTGGGGAAAGAGTCTTAGCACAAACAACTGGTGATACGGTTGGCTTTAAAGTTTGGTTATCTCAAAACCATTTACTTTATGTTGTTGATGGTCAGCATAGAAGAAAAGCTATGGAATTACTTTTCGATTTCTTAAATCAATCTATCACGAACCAATCACTAGGAATAAAGAACAACCTTTTAATGCCTATTAAAGGTCAGCTAGATGCAGGCATGGTAAGTGCGTTACAAGAAATTCAGCAGGTGGCTAATACCTTTGCTACAGTTCAATTGGAATGTCACTTGGGGCTTGATATTGACCAAGAAAGACAGCTATTTCATGACCTAAATAATTTAGGTAAAAAAGTTGAAGCAAGCTTAGCCCTACAGTTTGATAATTCAAACCCTGTTAACGTCTTTATTAAAGAAGAGTTAATTGATGACGACACTACATTAAGTTGGGATATTATAGAAAAAGATGTCACTGATTGGCATGATGATCAAGGAGCTATTAGTAGGAAAGATTTAGTATCAATAAATGCTAGGCTTTTCTTAAACAAAACTAGTATCGGCGGGGCTATGCCAGCTCAAGTAGATCCTAGAAAAGAACTGGTATCAAGTTTCTGGAAGCAAGTTTCTCAAATACCTTTCATTGGTGTACCCGGTGCAAAAATGAATACGGTTGCAGCTCAGCCTGTTGTACTTAAAGCTATAGCAAAATTAATTTATGATTTCGCATTTGGCAAGAAGTCAAACTCGCAAGATCTCGACACCTTGCTAAATAATCTTACCAAAATTGATTTCTCGCACAGTAACCCTATGTGGCGTTACTATCAGCTAACCTCTGATGAAGTTGAAGCACTAGAGTTATCAGGACTAAAGGACTACCTCCCTACAGATGATGAAGGTAAGAACCGAGATATTGGTCAATTTGATAATCTTGCCAACACAATGAGATTCGGCGCTAAGCATAATGATATATTCCCCATCATAGGCGATATGATTCGTTGGAATTTGTCACTACCAAATAGACACATTTAGTACTTTCTTATCGGTTAGGGCTAAACCTCAATTAGCCCTATCCTAAAATCGAAATGTGCATATAGAATTTTTAACACAACCCCTTCCCTTATGTGTCATTGTTGACTCTATCTTAAAACGAGTTAACGATAATAGATATTACTATTAAGTTGGCAAGCCATTGGTAAACCTTGCCTTTATTAATAATAATCTCATTGCAAATCAGCATTACTAATGGCACCCGCGAGCCTGAAACCTGGTTAAAAATGGATCTTCCTATGTACACCAAAACAAATTGATTTTTACCTATGGTGTTCTGAATATTAAACTCGAAACGATTGCCATAAAGTCAGAGGAGAAGATAAGCTTATTGATGTTTCGAATAGTGTAGCTTTTTATTAATTAGCTTGGAGAGCAGAGTGATGAAGAGGTCTGATTACGAAATAGTTAGCAATGAACTTTCACATATAAAATCTACTACAGAGGGCACTATCAGAGCACTAGAGCTGAACCTAAAATACATCAATACAATTGAGGCTCAACTCAGAACCAGTATTGATAAGAAAGCACTTATAGCGACATTAACTCAACCCTCTCTAAGCCGTCCTGACCCGAAAAAGCAGCCAAGTGACTTAATAAAAATCAAAGAGGTCACCCAAATTACAAGCTTAAGTCGCTCTACCATTTACACTAAAATTAACCAACAAGACTTCCCACAATCAATTTCACTAAGCAGTAGATCTGTAGCTTGGGTACGAAAAGAAGTAGAAGACTGGATTCAACAAAAAATGGTTGAAAGGCTAAACAAATAAAAACAATGTAAAGCCCAATTACAGGCGGAACTTGTGAAACTAATCCAACTTAAGATTACAAACTAAATACTCTAAAGCTACCTATATTACTTGGCAGTTGATGTATGGTGAAGTAAGCATGGAGGTACTAGCCAAACTGTATGGTCGTATAAAAGTGCTTATTTTTCAAATGCTAGTTATTTTCATTAGCTACTTGGCCCTAAATATAAAGCATTTAAGCCGCCAAGTGACTGTAAAAAGTATCTCTGTTTTAGAATACGAACTACTTTATAAGGGGCATTAATTACTGGGCGCCCAGCTAAGACAACATAGGTACCGCTCGAAAGATTTTCAGGTGCTACTCCCTCAGAGACCAACAGAGCTTTTGAACCAGCAAGAAAAAACTCATAAACTCCCTGCTCAAGAATGCGTGGAGAGCCTCCTGACTGCCGCTCCATTATTCCCGAATGGGTAGCAATATCTTGGCTAACAACAACTGTCTGTATTTTTACCTGTTCTTGGTTTACTACGTTTTTCGCTGTTGCCTCTAACTTTTTCTTCAATTCCTCAGCAGCAACTACATCCATTTTTCGTAATTGTCCAAGAGGGTGCGTACCCTCGGGCATCATAACCAAGTGCTTTTTCCCCTCGATATAAAGCCACTCTACCTGTGGCAAACAAGCCATGATGGTTTCTGGCTGATTACGGCTAGACCCGGAACCGCCAAAAACACTATCTACATGAGCAAAACCCTCTTGACAAAAAGCGTCCCAAATACGTTTCAAATCATTGAACGGACGTGATTTATTCTTCCCCTTGGATGTTGTCAACCAAACCCGTTTGGCTTTTCTATCGACTTGAGTAAGCTTTATTTCTGCACCTGGACGGATACTTTTCAATTCTAAACCGACCATCGATTCAACTTGGCCTATAACATCATCAAACGTCATGTCGAAAGTTACCTCTTGTTAAATGACGGTGGAAACTTAAGTACTGAAGCATCTTCATTGGCTTCTTCTATTGCGGCAACATCATCGAGCCACTGCCGTAAAAAAGTCTCAGTCTTTGGGTCTTCCCCACCAACCTTACAGAATGAAACTTTGTAAGGCAGGCGGACACGGACAGGGCGACCAGGCAGCGGGCCACCATCTTCTCCCAGCGAGTCTTTTAGACTGATCCCTGCGGCAAACCTTCTAATATCAGAAACAAAATCTAAGACAACAACCTTATCTTTTCCAGGGCTTAATCGAAGTCCCCTTCCTAACTGCTGAATGAATATTCGCCTACTGTGAGTAACCCGTTGAAATACAATGATGTTAACATCTGGGACATCAATCCCTTCATTAAAAATGTCAACGGCACACACCACTTGTATCGCTCCATCATTAAAATCGCATAAGATTCGGTTTCGCTCATAACCTTCAAGTACCATTCCCCCCATTGTTCTGGAGTAGATAGCTTCAGCACGGCAGAACCCTAGCGCATTAATCCGGTCACGCATCGTTATAGCGTGATCGACCGTCCCACAAAAGACAATGGCACGGGGAACCTGCTGCTCAAACCATGCCTTTTTCAGTTCAAGGACAACGGCATCATCCCATTCGGAAATAAATAGGGTCCGGTTGATTTTCCTAGGTGAAAAGTTATCACCTTTCAAATCCCGCAAGGCATTCCAGTCAATATTGTCAGTAAACATCCGGTAGTCAACATTCGACAAGAAACCACTTTTCAGCCCTTTAACAAGATCAATGCTAACAATTGGGTTACCGAATACACCCGTCAAATCGGTTTCATCGGGCCGCCACGGCGTCGCTGTTGCACCAACAAGGAAAGGACCACCAGGGCGACCTGCATCTGCAGCATACAAAATATCGGCATACATCCCGTCGTCCCCTACGTGATGGCATTCATCAACAAAGACAACATCGAACGGCGGTAGCTGATGCCCATTTTGTACATATGACGACACGGTATTGAGGCAGGCAAAGACAAACGGAACCCGCTCAAGCTCATCCGCGCCGGGACGTTCATAACCATTCCATACCAGCGTTTCCTGCGATGTTTTCAAGTATGGCCAAAACGAGCGCTCGAGCTGGTAAACAAGATCGTTGGTGTGGGCTAGAAAAAGGACCCTAACCTCTTCCCCTAACAATATTCGACGAAGAAATTCAAATGTGACATGCGATTTACCAAGGCCTGTTGCCATAACGACCAGTGCACGATTTGCTTCAGGTCGATGGTATTCATGGACCAATAGCTGAATAGCGTTTTCCTGGTAGTCACGACGCTCAAACACTTCGCTCGGGCAGCCATAAGGATAGTCATCAGAAAGGTGTGACGTATTTTTCACCAGCTGGTCTGCGCTCCATAATTGAAGCGGGATCCCCTGCGCCATCAAGGCCTGCTGCTGCCTTACAGCTTTCTCCTGAAAGCCGTTCAGAGCCACTATTACAGGTACATCGGCACGGTAATAACGCAAAGACTCAAGAGTTGTATCGACCACATCAACACCGATCCTAGTTTTCCAATGCTTAACTTGGATAAGCCAACGCTTTCCGCCTTTGTGAGCGATAACATCCGCCCCTTTGTCGCGGGTCTGACCAACCAGCCTTACACCGGAAAAGCCTTTATGGGCCAGATAACGGCAAACCAGGCGCTCAAATGCCTGCCATGAGCCATAAATACTTACTTCGTTAAAAAACATCCTACCCCTCAAGCCCTTTTTTTAAGAACTCCAAGCTAGCACGAGTCCTTTTCACCAAGACCGGATCAATGTTCTGAGAGCCTAGGAAGCTGGCACAATCTTCAAGGCAGTTCAGGTATCTATTTCGCGTCTGCTGCCTAATATCATCCATTATGGAGTCCTGAATGCCCGCAATAGATGAGAACCGATCGCCCCAAACTGCTCCGTCAAAAAAGTACGCCGTATACTTATCAAAAATAGAAACTATAGTGCTGACACCAATAAAGCGCATAAAGGATCCATCAGATTTTAACTGCTCCATTTTCGATATGTCTTCACCTTTGTCGATGAGATTCCCGACTAGCACCTTCTTGTCTTTTTCAGCCAGCTCCTCAAAAATTTCTTCAGAAGAACTGACCAAAATACCAGGAAGGCGAGTAGACAGTTCAGCAAAAAGTGACTCTACATCTTCCCTAACGCTCACCGAACTATCTGATAGTGATTCTGACCAATATTTATTTAAGATTCCCCACTCAAGATTGTTCAGGGAATGAGCTGGCTGGAACGCTGTGCCTGTAAGGCGACCATTAGAGACATGTTTGTAATATGCCACCTCACTGGCAATAATTTCTTCAGGCTTAACTGCTAATGATTTAAACAGCGGGTGTGTTTTATCAACAAAGATTTCTACGGCTTCACCTTTGCTCACAATAGCCGGCAATATCGTACCTTTATCATTAAGAACCATTGGCCTATGTACTGAATAGCACTCAACATCAATCGGCTGGCTATTGCTATCATCCGCCAGCCTAATCGAGCACCCCGATATAGAAAGTGACTCGTCATAGTCCGAGTTTGCCTTTAGGTACTCCGGCGAGAGCTTATTGGGGGTACCGCGGGCAGAGTCACATTTGGAGCAGTTTTCAGCTATAGCTAGATTTTTCGTATTACAGACTAGGCATAACCAAGGCTCTACAACCTCGGGGATTTGAGAAGAACCGCATAAATCGCATGACAGGGCGGATAACGGAATTTCTCCTTCACACGCGAAGCAGGGTTTACCAATCAATATGGCATCGCATACAAGGCACTTCTCGGCAGACTGGAGGTTCTCAGCCGAACATTCCGGGCACTCAACCAATGACTCGACAGGTTTAGTATCAGCCCCCTCAACCAAACTCCACCATTCATCATCATCAAAATAGCCAGGTACCCCTTCATTAAACTTTCTGAGATATTCTTCTTCTGTTTTGCGTGGAATACGCTTCGCTGTATTCGCCGTTTCATCCCAGTACCCCATATAGAGATCTTTCTTACCAAACTGACGAACACGGCGAAAGCCTTGGTATAATGTATAGATCGGGGAGTCGTTTGAAACCCCATTGGTCTTGCCAGGCTGAAGTGATGTTTCACCACGGATGAAAGAAACAGCAGCCTGCCACTCGGGGCTGCTACGTTGGAAATCTTGCTTCATGAAATCTACCGGAACGTGGTCCATCTGGATCTCACCTACAATACGACCATAGGTACCATCTATCGGGTAGTCCTTGATCGATTTACCGAACTCATCAATAAACTCAAAAAAAGCGGCTTTTTCGAGCAACCTGATAGCCCTTCCGTTTCTGATCAAGTCAATTCCAAAATGGGACTCATCATCATAGCGCTGTATCCCAACCCAGCCCTTAACGGTTTCATCAATAGTCCTTAGCGACAATGAGGAACACACCGGGCATACATCACTTTCCTTGGAGACGAGCGCAAAGCATTCAGTACAACGGCTCTGTTTATCGATAACTACAGAAAATTCACGCTTTGCATAAACCCGCCCACTCCCTTTGCGCTCGACGAAGCGTTTGCTGCCCCAAACACAGTGATGAAAAGGCTGGCAAGGCTCTCCATTAACAACAATATTGACGAATTTTTGCTTCAGCAAAGTGGAATAACGACGGCCAATTTCTGACCTAACCTTCGGACGGCCGTAGCTAATTAGCTTTTGGATGAAGCCTGAGTTCGCGTTACCTTTTGGCCACCAATTCGATACTTCAATAATCGTACCGTTTTCAAAACCATCAGGTTTATCTACCAATTCAGGAATAACCTCAAAGCTGGCCTGCTCCTGAATGGCAATAAGATCGACAACAACTTTCAGTGCCTGTGTATCCCCCTTACGGGCTGTTATCACCGTTGTCCGACTACCGAGCTTACCCGTAGCAATATTGAGCCCCATCCCGAACAGGCCAAGGCTATCGTATGGGTTGTTGCCAGAAAAGCCTGCTTTTAATGCTTTTTCTGCCATTTCAGGAGACATACCTATACCGTTATCACGGACACGGATAGTCCCCAGGTTATCCTCCAGTTCCTTGCGGGAAGGAAGATCTACAATGGCCATCGGGTTCGATACCTCAAAACCCGAGTTTCTTGATAGGGAAAAGGAATCAATGGCATTGTCTATCAGCTCAGAAAGCGCATCCATTGGCTTAAGCGGTGTATGGGTTAAGGCAATAAGAACTTTTGGATCCGGCGTCAGGTCAAAAGACTTCATTTATTTAATTCCTCGAGAAAACTTAAAATAGCCCCTGAAATAGCAGCAGATAGCTTCACAGGAACACCATTCCCTATCGTTTTGAACTTGTTAGTTAGTGTCATTTCTTCAGGGAACCTATATTCATTTGGTACAGACTGGAGCAACATTGCCTCGCGCACAGACAGTCGCCGTGAAAGCGTCGGGTGCAAATGCACCTCATTGTTGCCATAAGCCGCTGTAGGGCTGTATCGATAGCGATGAAGACGCTTGAAGCTTTTGCGGGAAACATCACCTTCAAGAACTTCGCCTATTTTACTACTTTTGGGAGATAGCCACTCATCGCTGTTTGGCAGCAAAAATCGGGCTTCGTCACAAATATACGTTCCGACCATCAATGATGCTGGGCAGGGAGGTCGATTGGGTACACATCCTTTTTCAACAGGCTCATTGGGCCAGCTAAAGCGATACTTGGCGCCATTGAATTCAGGTACTTCTGGCCAGGGAAACCAATTTTCATATATTTCAAAAAAAGCATTTGTCGCGTAATTGCGTAACTTAGGAACCGTACTCGATATCGAGACAAGCTTCTTTAAGCGTGACGATGATACTAGGGGACGCAGATAGGTCTTCCGGAAACCAACAATAAATACACGCTCACGGTCCTGAGGGACCCCAAAATCAAGCGCGTTGAGTATTTTTATGTCAATGACATAACGACTGGTTAATTTGTCCAAGAGGTTGGCCAAAAACTCTCGATGTTTGCTTGTGCGCAACAGTCCAGGTACGTTTTCAAATAAAAAGAAGGCAGGATTAATTTCAAGAATACGATTTACATACACTTCAGATAGTTTTCCGTTGCTACCTGTTTCCCCACGATTTTTACCTCCAACCGAGAAGTCCGGACAAGGCGGACCGCCAATGATCCCGAACAGCTCTGGTACCTTACAGCTACCAAAGGCCTCACTCAGAATTTCATTCGGACCAATTTCCAATATTGACCTAACATTTTGAATTTTAGCTAAATGGCCGTGATAACCTAACGAAGATATACCCATCTCAAATCCATTAACAAAAGGTAAATGATTTTCGTTATGCCACAAAGTATTGAACCCTCTTTGCAGGAAACCTATATCGAGAAAGCCAGCGCCTGTAAAAAACGATAACAAAGGGATACCATCTAGCTTCATATAAACTTTAACGTTTTGAAAATATAGTTCATATTAATATGTCTTTGGTTATGCAATTGCAAGTCATTGCTCTTAAACGGTGAAAAAACCAGATTACTCTAAAGTGAGTCAATTTACGGCAGCCAATTCTCCTGCAGAAACCAGTAAAGCAACTACGTATAATTGTATTACAAGGAAAAACATCTCATTTCTACTTACTTACGATTTAACCTAGCTGTACATACTTGTTATAACTGATAAATTTAAGGTATAACTGTATCTATTCACTATAGAAAGGGAGACTACCACGATGGATTATAATTTAAATGTTTGTCAAAACCTTACAAGTCACGAAGACATAGAGCTCCAGAGCATTTCTGGACGAGCTGATATAGTACTGCATAAAATTGATCAAGCGGGCTATCACCTTACATGCGCTGACGGAAAGCATTTCACGGAACCTCATAGCCGAGTAGAGAAAGTCTTTCAAAAACTACTTGAGAATGGAGTAATACATGTTGATGCTGCTTTAGAAAATAGCGGTACCAGAAGAAATATACCCGAAACTTTACTTGCGAATTTACCTTTCGTTGAGCACGGCAAAATAGAACACAGAAAACACCTATATTTGCAAGACGGTCATACTCATGATAAATGGACATTGAAATGTGCTGACTAGCAACAACTTCTGTGAATGCACTTCTTAATCCCAGAACGGTTTAAGCCACAACTGAAATCACATTTAATTCTACACTTGTGATAATGAGTTATGGCTTTTCTAATTTAACTTGATGAGCAACCTCCACCTCTCCGAGCTTCTGTTTATCACACTAATTTTAGCTACATGATTAGAGGTGGTATCATCACATTCCATTGATAAATCATTAGTCTAATGACGCTCTAATGTGAAGCTCAGCATGACTCGTACGATACTTAACTCCAACTTAACGATAATGATTATTACCATCAAGTTGGCTAGCCATTAGTAAAAATTGAATTTTCGAATAAAAACCAGTTAAAAGTAGGCAAGACTAATGGTTTCTTCGAGCCTGAAATCCGGTTGAAAATGGCTCTTCCTACGCACAAAAAAACTAATTGGCTTTTACCTATGATTTTCTGAATATTAAACTCGAAACGATTGCCATAAAGTCAGAGGAGAAGATAAGCTTAATGATGTTTCGAATAGTTTAGCTTTTTATTAATTAGCTTGGAGAGCAGAGTAATGAAGAGATCAGATTACGAAATAGTTAGTAATGAACTTTCACACATAAAATCTACTACAGAGGGCGCTATCAGAGCACTAGAACTAAACCTAAAGTACATCAATACGATTGAGACCCAACTCAGAGCCAGTATTGATAAGAAAGCACTTATAGCGACATTAACTCAACCCTCTCTAAGCCATCCTGATCCGAAAAAGCAGCCAAGTGACTTAATAAAAATCAAAGAGGTCACCCAAATTACAAGCTTAAGTCGCTCTACCATTTACACTAAAATTAACCAACAAGACTTCCCACAATCAATTTCACTAAGCAGTAGATCAGTAGCTTGGGTACGAAAAGAGGTCGAAGATTGGATAAGTATGAAAATGAACGATAGATAGGGCCTGTTATTACACTAGCTTGTGTTAGTCATCGAGCAGAATAAAGCTGATATGAAGCGTGATGCCTGAGACACTCATTGCTCCCTAGCTTTATCATGTATTTTTAATTCTTTGGACAACCTTTGGATCATATTCATTCCATTGACCATCAAGGTATGCGTATTGAGTGTACCCAATCACTGCAACGCGATTAAGGGCACTTCCACCAAAAACACGCTTCAGGTGATTTTTATAAAGTACTGCTTCTTTATATAGATTCCATATACCCACTTTATGAGCATAATTTGTGGGACACATAATGATTCCTCTGCCTTCGGGATCCTCTTCCAGTTTAGTTAGAATTTTTATGTAATCAAACCAAAGCGTTTTCTTGTTGCTCTTTTCAATTTCCATATAGTACGAAATACCCGCATCATTATGAAATACAACATCCAACTCTCCAACCTTGTCGCCATCAGCATGCACAAGTAATTCAGATTTAAGCTCTGCTACATTGTAATGCTTTGACAATGCCTCAATAATCATATCATCAATATTCGAATCTAGCTGATTACTGTTGGTCTTTTTAACCATCACAGAAAAGCTCATATCTTCAAAGACACCTGAAATTTCTTTAAAGTCTCTGTCTGATTCTCTAGTTTGAATATTAGCAATCTTGAACATATTTTCCTTCATGACACTCCATCTAATTGATTCATTCTAGCAATTTACAGCTCTTTTTAGGAAAAGTGTGATAGACCTATGCATAACAAAATACTTAAGAATATTAAAGTTATATATCCATTACATATATAAAGATTAGCCAATGACATTAGAAACATTTGAGCAGAAACTGGACTCTCTTAACGACGATGAAACCCCGTCAATTTTGTTGGCTAACGGTTTTTCACAAGCTTGGAATCACGATATTTTTAACTATCAGAACCTACTTCAACAAGCTAACTTCGGTGCTCGTGATGCAAATATTAAAGACATCTTTAACAAGTTTGCTACTTACGATTTTGAACGTGTAATGAGAGCGCTTGAAGCTGCTGAAGCTGTTTGTGAAACTTACGGTGTAGATCCGCTAAAAATTGACGAGATTAGTACTGACCAAATACAACTAAAAGAGTCATTGATTCAGGTTATATCGCAAACCCATCCATTGAGATCTAGTCGCGTTACAACGGTTCAATTTGAGAAAGCTAAACCGTTCATAATTCAATTTGATAAAATTTTCACTCTAAACTATGACCTGCTCCTCTACTGGATCGTTAACAAATTCAACATCACTCCAGAAGGTTACTTTACTGATGATGGGTTTCGACGCACAACCTGGGAAAACGTTAATTCTCAGAACGTCTTCTTCCTACATGGCGGTCTGCATATTTACGACTCTGGCACTACGATCAAAAAACAAACGTTTAGAGGAGATGCAGATGAGAGCATTGTCGATCAAGTTCGAGACAACCTCAATCAAGGAAAATTTCCACTCTTCGTATCAGAGCCTACACATCAGAAGAAACTGGCGAGAATTGAACACAACCCATACTTAAACGCTTGCTACAAAGCACTAAAGAAACTGAGTGGTACACTGTTCATTCACGGACATTCTATGGCTGAAAACGATAAGCATGTTTTTGACCAAATTAATAAAAGTGATGTGAACAAGGTATTTATAAGTATTTTTGGTGATGAAAACTCTCAAGTGAATAGAGAAACAATGGCAAACGCAAGACGTTTTATTGAAGCCGATATAGCGTTCTATGATGCAGCAACAGCACCTATTTGGCCATAAGCAACTAACACCTTGTAGTGCCGTAGTTAGTTCTCCACCTAATAAGAGGTGCAAGTAAGCACCTCATTACATACAACCAAATAAACAAACCTAAGGTTAATTGTCGTTACCATGAAGTTTGCTTTGAATACTTACCTCCAGATTCACTTACGCCTTGCTAAGCCTTAGTTTTAACACCAAATTTCTTGAGCTTAAGATCAAAATGCGGAATCAAAATTTCATCTTCGAACATTTTCAATTCAGCCTCTGGTACTTTTATGAATGTGGAGTTATCCATCGGAGACCACCATTTGTGCTCTCCATCATATGCCCCACGAGTAACACCTGCACAAATAAATTTAAAGGGCCGTTCAACCCAACCATGACCATGTTTAGAAAAAATATCGGCTGGCCCTGTAAATTGACCTATACAATATATTCCTTGATTGCCGTGTGTAAGGTAAAAGTAATCCCCAATAGGAGCATTTACGAAGTCCTCGCCCTGCGCAGACTCGCTTCTTCCTTTCGCTTTGGTAGATTTATGCACATAAACTACGCCTGAAGCTATAGACTCAAGAATTTCTGCATAACTAAACTCTTTAGTTCCTTGAGACAGCTTCCAAAATGATACTTTCATTAATTACTCCGTTTTTGAATGTAGACACCGCAGATTGAGCATTGTTATGCTTTTCATAGCTTACCACTACGCGCCATATCTTTGGCCATATCAACAATTCGTGGTGAATGTTCTAAAGCCCTTGGCAGCATTATTATTTCGCCCGTACGACTTAAAGAACACTCAATAAGCCTGTTTGATTTTTCCTTATTGCTGACAATGAATGCCCATGTTAGTCCTAAAAACAAAAAACAGTACACCTTATGGCCTTCGATTTCAGAGACATAAGGCGTAGTAATCAAGTCCTCTTGGATCTTTCCATGGTGATACATCGGAAACAGCATCAAAGGATAATCAGATTCATCTCCAGGTGATTCAGTAAGCAGCATTTGATGGATGATACTTTCATGGTGTTCCAAATTTATTTCTGCGAAGAACTCCAGTTTGGTTACACTTGCCCGCCATAATATCGATAATGCGAAAATTTTAAGTTTGTTGTAATCGAAACCTTTAAGGTGAAACAAATCGCCAACTTGTCTGAACTCTAATGATTTCCTATATCGGGATATAACCGTGCTGGCATACTGCTCATATTTAGAAAAAAACTGTTCACATTGTCCACATAGAAGCCTCTCTCGAACACCTTTTTGCTTGAAGCGGTTTCGTCTTTTTACATCCAATGATATCTCATTAAATCGATGCTTCTCATCGTAAAGCGGAGAAAATGCAAATTCAGGGATAATGTGGGATTGTCTCAATGGCCTCTCTTTGCCGCACAACTTACATTTCATTAAATTTCACCTATAGTAATCTCTAAAGAATTACCAAGTTAACCGAACCAATACACTCAGAAAGTATGGGGAAAACCATTAGCCAAAGACAATACCATGATAATAACGATTACCGTGAAATCAAAAGTATGTAGGGAGTCTATGTAAAGGTGAGTTGAAACTTTCAACTCAGTATTTAGCTAATCAAGGGGAACCAGAATATATAAATGTTCCTTATCTTTATACTCCACCAAATCACACTCATCCCTTGGATTTAAAAAACCAACATGCACAAAGCCAGTATCATGCAGCTTATCTAGATTGTCAGAAATTGTACTTATTGGGACATCAATAGAATCTACAAATGTTGAAAAGTATTCAGAAAACTCGCTATATGTTTCAACCATAAATTCGGCATCACCATCGCAAAACTGCTGCTTCGTTAGCTCAAATATAAAATACAATCCCATTTGATAGGCCATGAGTGGCGTCTTCCCGTCAAAAACCAGACTATTTAGCTGCCTAATAAGGGGGAGTAATTTTGTATCTACGAACTCATGACGCATAAAATCATACCTGATGCAGTCATCAGGGTATTCATCGCGTAAAGATTTAAGATCAATGTACAGTTGCAAGTACTGCTTTTTTTTAAGGCCTATAATTTCCACTTCTTCTAGGGAGGGTTTAGATGATGCAGTTTGCAGTACGGCTGCTTCACTAAGCTTATCAAATGCAGATTTTAAAGACGTACGAGAACGAGGTACGTCACGTTGTTCAAACTCTTGAAATTGTCTCGCAAAGTCTGTTGACGACTCATACTCAACAAATATGCAGTCTTTTCGGTATAGCCCTTTCGGGTGTTGCCCTAATATCACAAAGAGAGCTATTTGATAGGCTAGTAAGCTTTCCACTCCCATGATAGAAAACCTATGATTTATATGTCGAATCAATATTTCTCTTATATCTTCACTCATCACTAACCTACTTCCCTGAATAGTTTTAATTCCAATGTATAAGCACTCTTTTCGAGGTGCCTATGAGATGCAATCAAGGCAGCCTATCACCTAATTAATTGGTACGTAAGTTCGGATGTAAGAAACATCGAGGGGTACAAATATAGATACTTACAACATCCAAGCAGGCAACCAGTTATAGCGCCTTATCAGGTCACTAATTGGTACGTAAGTTCGGATGTAAGAAACATCTTAGGTTCAAATATAGATACTTACAACATCCAAGCAGGCAACCAGTTATAGCGCCTTATCAGGTCACTAATTGGTACGTAAGTTCGGATGTAAGAAATATCTTAGGTTCAAATATAGATACTTACAACATCCAAGCAGGCAACCAGTTATAGCGCCTTATCAGGTCACTAATTGGTACGTAAGTTCGGATTGATCGAGTTCTATCGGGACAATTATTTAACAATATTCACGAATTCAAAAATCATCACTCTACATAAGGAATTAAAATGAAGAAGGCGAAGAAGCAAGTATCACCAACCAAAGCAAAGGCTAAGAAGCCTGTATCCCCAACCGAAGCGAAGGCAAAACAACTTCAACAACAAATCGTAGCTAACTGTCGAGGTAACCAGAAACCAATATATGAGTTCTGTATTAATAACTATTTTTTAGACCTTGGTTTTAATAGTTTAAAGGAGTGGGCAGTTAAAAATCAGGATGCATTGGGCCGTAGTTACGACTCTATAAACAATGACTTCATAACTGCAACCATTACAGTAAATATGTGTGGCGAGGAGAACATAGGTAAATTTAGCTCTTATGCCTTTCTTCAAATGAAAAAACTATCAGCAGAACAACGCAAAGAACTATTCGAACACGCACAAGAACACTTTAATGAAAAAGTGCTAAATGACAAGCATCTAACCCATGAAAATATAAAAAAGTTCATGGAAGAAATGAAGCTCCGCCCCAAAGATGACGATAGCGACAATGAAACTAAACAGAAAGGTGACATCTCTATCCACGACAAAAAAGTACTGAAATTTCAACAAGCTTTAGAAAAGGCAGACTCAAAGATTTTTGCCAAGCGAATTGCAATAGCTGTCAATGAGACAACTAAGCCGTTATCGCAATTATCCATCTGTAAGGTGATTCTCAAAACACACAATAACCCGGAAGTTATCACTCTCATAAACAATATGATTGCTGAATTAAAGAAATAGACTTCAGATCCAGAAGCTTAATCACGAAGTTCACTGCTGAGAGAACTGTAATTTTAAATTGCTCATATACATCATTCGACTTAACCATTACCGAAAGTCATCTGGATAGTGATGTATATGAGCACTAGGACACTTCAAAGGTTATAACAGATGAAAATTCGAAATAACTCTTCTAATAGCACTGTCACTAAGCTTATTACTCCTAAGCCATGTCCCCTTAAGCTTAGCCTTGCTAAGCACCAGTTAAGATCAGCGATCAACAAGTATCCCTATTTTTTTGAGCCACTGGCCGAGCTACCCACTTCAGTAGACAAAGAACTGCTCCTTGAGTTATCAAGCAAGTACACAAATTTTTATCATTCATCAGGAAAGTTCAGAGAACTAAGTGATGAAACAATCTCTAGCTTTGTACAGAACGATGAATACATTCGGCACGCTCACCAGTTGCTAAGTTCAACACTTGGATCCCCTGCAGAGCATTTAGAAGTTAGCATTGATGATTGCTCCTTTACCTTAGAGTTAAGTTCAGAGGTGTGGAAACAAATGGGAGCTCAAAGCTCCAAAAAGCCTAAAGGCAAGCATGCTGAATTAATGCGTCTGGTAAAGGAGAACTCACACGGAGAAGTAGTACTAAAGATCAGCCATGGCTCGGGAGGAGAGCTTGCCCACCTCTACGGGCATCACTGGGTATATCGCTTTAGCGCAGGAGGAGAAATTCGTTTTCATTATATGCCTGTTGATAACAGCTCAAGTAGCCCAAACGGAAAGCACAAGAATAGCGAAACCATACGCTCATCTAGAATATCTTTTCGCCTTTCATCACTTGGCATTAACAACCTTAGAATATTCCTTAGCTGGCTCAGAAGTTTATCCATACAAGAATATGATAGAGCTGTTTTTCATAATGACTCAAAAACAAAAGGAACTACTAACGGGGCATACATAACCAGAATAGATTTTGAAGCCAAGTTTTATGCCCTTCCATTTCCCTTCTTGATGCTGAAAGACACTCATCATTCAGTTGAGCACTTTGCTATATTTCCGAAGAATTCGAGCAAGTCAATGGCTAGCTCGGCCTACTCTGGAGACCACGCTAACAACTCACACTTCATCCTTTATGATGCTGTACTCAAGCTTATCGATAAAGGGTTAATCACGCTCGAGGAGGCTGGGTGCTTTGTAGAACTTTGCAAGATTGAGCGGCGCTTGTTGCCAAGTAAAAATGGGAATGGTGGATTGTTAGTTACAGGCCTTGATAAAGTTAACGCGAACTTTGAACGTCTGTACATCTACTCTCCAAAAGTATTCCAACACTTACCAGAAAAAGTAGCAGTTAAGCTTGCACGTTTTAAGTCTGATGCTGTCTGGGGCAATTTGGGAAAGCGAGAAACGAAGCAGCTAGAAAAGGTACTCAATGACCATCAATTCAAAATCCCAATCAATGCCGATGAAATTAATTTGAAATGTTACCTGCTGGCTCAACAACTTCAACGAGTCATAATGGAACCAAGCCTGAATACACACCGAATAACAGAGGGAAATTCAGAGCCATTAAAAAGGAGTGTGCTTAAATCTCTAAGTATCGAGCCACGCTAATTAATTTTGCATTTAGCTCATTGCTCACTAGATTAGTTTTCGCAATAAAAAGCTTCTACAAAGCGCTTAATTCATACTCTAGGGTGTGTTTTAAGCTGTCTTTGATGGCCTGTTTTTTCATCGTGTGTAGTGATACAGAAACTCTAATGCTCGGCTCTTTTCGTCGATGTCAGGCAAAAATGCAGTCCACTTCCGGTTAGTGTACGTTACCGTGAAGTTGAGGTTTCCTATGAAAACCAACCGTCTGAAACGGCCACTAAAATCGCTCTCAACAGCCTGATATAATTAAGTTATCAGCACGAAGTTCTTTGTGCTCTATCTAGGCTCCCCATATGAATAATCAAACTCCGACGGCGTTGTTTTTGTCACGCCTTGCGCCCAGTGGGCGTAGACCTTTGCGCAGTCAACTAAACACAGTACTCAAGCTGTTCAAATGGAAAGGTGAAGTGGAAGAGCAACCATTTCACACGCTGAATTACGCTCAAATCGAATATGTGAAACGCCATAGATTGGATGAGGGTAAGTCTCCCCGAACCGTCAACTTAGTGGTGTTCGCACTTAAGGCCATTGTTAAGACGGGCTTCCTGATGGGAGTGGTGGACGATGTTCAATGGCGGCAGGTTCAAGCGGTTAAGCGACTACCCACCAACCCGAGTAGCCGAGGCAAGGCGTTATCATCCAGCAGTGTTGGTCAGTTAATTAACATCTGTTATCTGGACAAGCGGTACATCGGCAAACGGGACTGCTGCATATTGGCCCTGTTTCTCAGTACTGGCCTAAGGCGCTTTGAGTTAGCCAACCTGACGGTCAGTGATATCCACCTTGATAAACGTACCTTAACGGTCAAGTCCGGCAAGGGGAAGAAGCCACGTAAACAACCGATACCTACATGGGCGTTAACCTATATCGACAACTGGCTTAGAGTGAGAACTCATCAACCTGGGGACTTGTTCAACCCTATTTGGAACAATGTCATTAAGCATGACCGTGGTCTCAGCAGTGCCGCCCTCTATCAGATAGTCAAAGCACGTACATTAGCCGCCACTGGCATAACCATTTCCCCCCACGACCTACGCAGAACCTTCATTACCGAACTACTCAACCAGAAGGTCGATTTAAGTACCGCCAGCAAACTGGCAGGCCATGCCAACGTCACTACCACCCAAATCTATGACAAGCGTGATGAGTCAGTAATGAGAGAAGCCATTGACCAGCTGGACTATCAGCTTAATGACCAACTTAATGGTCCGCTAGATGGAGGCGAACATGACTAGAATCCATCTAGAACCCTTTTATTCTTTTGATAACTTAATAGTTGAAGCATCCCCCATACGGGGACACCAAGGCTGTGCAACCACCTATGCCTATAACGCCCTAGCCTCTGGGTTTATCGGCAACTCAGACCTTGAATACGTCACAAGCCGCATGATTAAAGTGCTGTGTGGTAAAGGCTTTGATAAGAGTTCAACCAATAAGCTCAAGGCTATCCAACGCCATTTAAAGGCTCGGTTAACCCCGACCAAGACACCCGACTTAGACCACAACTGCCAACTGCTCGCGAAAGGACTCGGACTACCCAATGATAGCTGGAAGGTGGTTAGGTTTATCGTGGTGATGAACGCTAATCGCGGCCTATTCGACTTCATCAACAAAATACTGCCAGAGGATAACTATGCCAATGCCATGTTCGCATCAATGCTTGACCTTGAGGAAGGCCTGTTAATACTTATTCTAAAGGCGTTAGCCACCACGGGCTTGTTTGACCAATTCTTCGATAATGAATTGATTGATTTTATGAATATACCGCAGCCCATCGTTAACCTGTTGCTCGGTCCCAAGGTGAAATATTACGTCAATCTGATTGAGCCATTTATACAATCCAAAACCAAGTCAGAGCTGAAATTGCGTCACTTCAGCCACCTTGAGTGTGACACCTTGCTCCAGTTCCTCGAAATCACGATTAATCACTCCACGCCGGGTATCAATATTCTGCTCTATGGGTTGCCCGGTACGGGGAAATCTGAACTCGCCAAGGTGTTAGCCGATAGAACTCACTCACACCTTATCGCTATTAAACCCGTTGGGAGTGAGCTGAAGGATATCAAACCCAAATACCAAAAGGAGGTCTCTAGTGCCAGCCTCAGGTTGCAATACCTCACGCTAGTGCAAAGGCTCGTATCTCCCGATGAGAAAACTCTGCTATTGATTGATGAGTGCGAAGACGTCTTTGAACAAAGTATTTCCCATCAAGGCTGCGGCAAAGACATTTTGCATGAGCTGATGGAGCAAAACACCATACCCACGGTTTGGATTACCAATCATATTGATGCTATCCCCAATAGCTGTATTCGCCGTTTCTCCTACATCCTCAATGTCAGTATTCCTGATAACCGAGTGATGGAGAGTCTGATGGATAACAGCTTCAAAGGGCTAAGGGTATCCAAAGTATTTAAGAAACAGTTGGCGTCACGGCCTAATGTCGCCCCCGCCAACGTCACTAATGCCGCATTTGTCAGCCATGCTGTAGGGCTCACGGGTAAGGCTGCCGAACACAATATCGATACGATGGTTAAAAGCAACTTAGAAGCCTGTGGCTACAACTTCCATACCAATAGCTATAAGCCACAACTTCCCTTCTCTACCGACTACCTCAACATCAAAGGTGGCAACCAAGCCATTGGTCAGCTAGAGAAAACCATTAACCAACAATGCGATATACGCACCTTGTTAGTGGGTCCACCGGGAACAGGAAAAACAGCGGTAGTTGAGTACTTGGCCAATATCAGTAACCGTGAACTGGTTACTATTAGATGCTCTGATGTACTCGGTAAGTACGTAGGAGAGAGTGAGAAGAATATCGCCCGTATCTTTCAACAGGCCGACAATAACAACAGCATCTTGTTCTTCGATGAGGTGGACAGTCTACTGCTAGATAGAGGCGGCTTAAACGCCAGTTGGGAGATACAACAAGTCAACGAACTGCTGACACAGATGGAGTGTTTCAATCAGCCTTTCTTTGCTGCGACTAATTTCTCAGAGCGTCTAGACAGAGCTGTACTGCGTCGATTCGACTTCAAGCTATCGTTTGATTATCTGACAGAGAAACAAGCTCAGAATCTGTTTAGGAGCGTCACAGACACAGATACGTTAACGACTCAGACAGTAGACTCAATTAATTCACTTAAGCTACTGACTCCCGGCGACTTTTCTATCTTAAAACGACGGCTAAAGCTAAGTAATTTCAAACTAAGCACCGATGAGTGCTTGGCCATTCTCACCATCGAGAACAACAATAAGCCCGGTAACAGAACCATCGGCTTTAAGTAGCAACACCAACCTTAATTTATACCTGATTAAACACCATGACGTCTAACCCAACACAGGGCTAGGCCATTCATTAGTACGCCCATCAACCAACCACAAAAGGTAACCACCATGACAACAGCATTATTGAGTTCACTCAAGGTCACCGTTCGCCCAGCCGACGGCAGCAGCAACCCCCTCATTCAACGAAGGGAAAAGCTACTCACCAAGCTCAGCCAGCAGAAGATATTGGCTAATGCACTAGTCGAGAACGAAACCCACACTTTCTACCGTGAAAAATGGGTCAAAGATGAAGAGACTGGCGAGAGGGAAAAGGTACAGGTGCCGAAGAAGGTCAGCCCTTGGTTCTACAAACGCAACAATCGTTACTACCTTGAGGTGCGTAGTGGTAACAAACCATTGGAGCTGCAAAAAGGGATGCACGCCATTGAGGTTGGCGAAGAGGAGGAGTTAGTTAACACCATCGAAACCATTATCGAGGCTGTAGTGGCAGGTGAGCTAGACCCATTGCTTATTAAGGGAGATAAGCCGGGCACAAAGAAGGATAAGACTAACAGTAAGAAGTGATAGGCAAGCAGCTACCACAATCATCCATTCCAACCTTAACCACCAATGCACAAAGCAAGTGCCTGATATTCGTCAGGCCACGCTTTCTTTCACACCGCCAACTGGACACCACTATGACTATCAAGATAAAACACCAAGATCTCTGCCTACCCATATCACCCATGTTTGCCATGCACTTGGCAGAGCTTATCAGCGACCATAAAGCTGCTTCAGCCGTTACCGTCAACTTCAGAGATCCTAATTACTCGGCCGAACGTGGTTGCTTTCATCCAGTTGAAGTTAGGCTAGAGAAAGAGGCTAATGCCGAGCATGGCGAGCAATGGCGTATCTGCTACATCACCGACTTTAGCTATGTCGGTGCTGGCTACATGGCTGAACTAACCAAAGAACTAGACTTCGATTTTGACAATGGCATTTTCCAACACCTGATGCGGGCAACACCACTAGAACAAGCAAGGGAGATTCACCCGATATGGGAGCAAAACTTCCTAGCTTATAGCCTGGGTATAAAAGCTTACCAAGTTGAGGTAACAACAGAGTAGCGATTACCAGCTCCCCCCCTCTAGATAACTTCATAAAAATTGGTATTCTAGGCGCGTGATTTAATGCCAAGCTAAGGAAAAATATGGAACTATATAAACAAGAATTTGGCCAAAACTTTGACCTAGGCTTCGACTTATCTCTGTACCCTTGGTTAGTAGATAAAAGCTGGCACAATGATGTCTCACCTAGCTTCTACTTTAAAGCTCCAACAGGCTTTATGGTGCTTTGGGTAGATTATGAAGATCCTGTTCAAAGAGAAGACAGCGAACAAGATCGCTATGTTGTGATGACGGCCGTTAACAGCGGTACAGACAAATATTCTGAGATACATCATGATGAAGATAGCACTATCATTTTCTCATCAAATCATACCGATAGTTGCTTAGTTTTTTTGCTAACAGCTCATGAAAGCGAAGTAACGCCCATATAACCTTCAATAGCTTAGCTGCACTCGTCATTTCTATCGCAACATTTGCTTAAACCCACAGTCAGAAAAGTGTTAGCATACACAGCTTCACTGTTGATGACACTTCACTAATTCTTAATTTCGGTTGCATTACTTCATGAACAAACCAATTCTATTTTCATTTTTCTCAGGCTCAGGGTTTTTGGATCTCGGTTTTGAAAACGCCGGATTCGAGGTGGCCTTTGTAAACGAATTCCACCCACCATTTTTAGAAGCCTACAAATTCACTCGTGCGAGTATGAAACACGATATACCTAATCATGGTTACAGCCAAAATAGTATTGAAGACTTTCTGGTTGGAGAGGAAGGACAGAAATTTAGCGCTAAAGTCGATGATGCAAAATCAAGTGGACGACTGGTAGGCTTTGTTGGTGGACCACCTTGTCCCGATTTCTCTGTCGGAGGAAAGAACAAAGGAAGTGAAGGCGAAAACGGTAAGCTAACTCGCACCTATATCGACCTTATAGTAAAAGACAACCCTGACTATTTTATCTTTGAAAACGTTAAAGGGTTATGGCGCACAACACGCCACAGAGAGTTCTACGATAGCATGAAAGCCAAATTAGAAAATGCAGGCTATGAACTCACTGATAGGCTAACTAATAGCATTGAGTACGGTGCGCCGCAAGACCGAGATCGGATATTTTTATTCGGCATTAAGCGTAAACACATAAGTAATAAATTGAATGGCTCTGAACTAAGCACGGCCTTTGATTGGGACAAACACCTAAAAGTCGACTTAGACTCTGTTATGGGTAAAGGTAAATGGCCTGATATGCACCCTTTCGTAGAAAGTGAAATGACTGACTTTTCTGACTACATTAGTCAGAAACAAAAAGAGTTATCGATCCAGCATTGGTTCGATAAAAATGATGTGTTAAATCATCCAAACGCAAATCACCACTTCCAACCTAAATCAGACAAATTCAAGGTCATTCAGGAAGGTGACGATTCTAAAAAGTCGTTTAAACGGCTTCACAGATGGCGTTATTCACCAACCGCCGCATATGGGAATAACGAAGTTCACCTTCACCCATACAAGGCTCGTAGAATTAGCGCCGCAGAAGCTTTGGCAATTCAATCTTTACCAGCTGAGTTTCATTTACCAGCCAACATGACTCTTAGCAATATGTTTAAAACCATTGGTAACGGTGTTCCATACCTTGCAGCCAAAGGGCTAGCCGATACCGTCAATGATTTTTTAAAGAAATGTACATAAGTTAAACCTTTACACTGGACATTAGGCTAAAGAAAAAAGCATACTCCTGAACAGTCTTAGTAGTGCATGCCGACTAAAACGGCGTCAACCACTACTAAGCTTTTCAAGCTTATATATGGAGTAAAACCTAATGCCACAGTTAGTGAAGAAAGATCGCAATGACAAAGCGATCGTAGATACAAAAGCCGCCTTTATTGCGTCAATCAACGGCGTTGTCCCTCAAGACGCTTGGAATTATGAATCTCACCTCGATTACATCCAAAAATTAGTTCAAACCGAAGACTCAAGAGTTACCTCAGGTGCTATATCTAACTGCCGAGGAACTTGGTTCGAATGGATGATAGCAATAGATATTTATAACCATTGGTGTACCAATGAACATAACCTCTTAATGCTACCTTTACCGAATATTAGCCGCTTTGATAGTGCCACTCTTTACCAAGAAAGTGTGTGTGAATACATTTTCGATCTAAGGGCTAAATTAAAAGCATCCCTTGATATCGAGTTAATCACTTCAAACCCTGATTTCGTCATATTTGATACCACAAACTTTAGCGAACTATTGCCAAGACAGCCAATTACAGCTGTTGATGACCAAGCTATTGACTTTATTGACAACGTATTTCGAAAATTCATAGGTGAATGCAGCTTTACTGATATTTTAGGTTATATGGCCACTAAAACATCACTGCGGCCTGATCGAAGATTACAAATAGTCCATGAGGGCAGCTTAACCAAAGCGCTATATGTTCATCTGCAAACTAGACTATGGATCGATAAACCACGCTCAATAAAATATTTCGGTGCATCATTAAAATTAAACAACAAAGACAGACAAGCATTGAAGACTGTCGCGACTCACTCGATCACAACTGTTTTATCAGAGCCTGAAAGAGCTGTAGACGAGTGCTTTGAACTGTCATCAAGAGACAAACTACTTGAAGCCATACAAGAAATGAGTAGTTTGCTGTTCCCAAATTCAGATTATTGATGATTTGAGTATTTTCTAGGAATACAGGGGATTTGCCATCCCCTATGAAACTCCGCTTTAGTTCAATATCACAAGTCTATCCATCACAAGCAATACATGACTAAATCCAGTCGAGTTATGGGTGCATTTATCAGTAATACCAAGCGAGCTTATTTCGTGACCTACCACCTGCTGTACTAGGTTTACTTGCTTCTAACGGTGATTATCACGGTCAAACTCCGGTCATGACAGAACTTAACATATTCGATGAGACTGCTTAGATACCAAGGTGAATGGTCTCATAGCTTGCAAAAATCTCATGCAAAGGTGACCATTCTGATACTTAAAAATGAGAAGGTAGAAAGGGGGGGTGAATATTTACTATACGTCAGATACGAAAAAACCCTGCGTTAGCAAGGTCTTAAAGTTTGGTACCGGAGGACGGACTTGAACCGTCACGCTCGAAAGCAACGGATTTTGAATCCGTCGTGTCTACCAATTCCACCACACCGGCAAAGCTTTAGTAGCTGTATATCTCATTGCAAATCATAAAATTCTTTGCAAACCTTTGCAAGATAAATCGTATCTAAAAAGGATTTTTAACTTCGACTATTCAATATGTTATAGCAAATCAGAACTTAGAGACGCTATATTTTGAATCCGTCGTGTCTACCAATTCCACCACACCGGCTTAATCAAATAGACTAACTGAAGCTAAGACCTCAGTAAGTGACGGCGATTATACCTTTGCAGATGATAATGGCAAGCCTTTTAAAAGAGGAATAGTGTTAAGCGGACAAATTTAGCGCAGATAGTTCAGGGCTCTCTCTCAGGTAGGATTCAACTTGTTCATATTTATGCCAACTTTATTGATCGAGATCAGTTTATTGACAGCGAAACAAGACTAATTTAGGGGAGAGTAATGAATACTGATGTTTGGAAAGAGGATTTCGCCCATGGCTTTCTGGTTAGATTTAATGTTTGGTAATCCGATAGGATTAATGTCGATGATAGTCATCTTCACCACTATAGGCATCATGTCCTATCTCATCTGGCTGTTCATTGACAAGTCTAAGCCGGAATAAACACAAGGTTTCGATGAAGCAGCAAGATTTTTGCTGTTTCTAATGCAATGGGGGCAATGAAGCCCCCATCTTTTTCTCTGTTTCTCTGTTTCTCTCTAATTCTCACTATTTTTCGCTGAACGACAATCCCAGGTTAACCAGGATTAAGCCGCATGCTTACGGGCAGTTACCAGATTGTGAGCAAAAGGCGGTCTTGCCTTTATGAGGTTTTGCATCTCCTCTTGACTTGGTTCGCCTGCAGGCAACCTTAATACCTGTCGATTAAGATAGACTCTAGCTCTCATCGATATCTTATAGTCTGCCGTTGGCCCTTGAATAGCATAGTGTTTCTGATTACCAAGGTGTTCAATAATATTCGTTGTAAGTAAGCTACACACTGCAGGTTCATTTTGCGGCAACGTCAGAACGGTCTCGCCTTGGAGGAAAAACTCTCTCAAAAGGGCCCGCTCGGTTGGATCGAGTAGCTTTACTTTCTCCTCGATGATCTCTGTGTTACGTTTGTTCTTTAAATAACCAATCGCTTCATCCAGAAAATAGTTAAGTACTTGAGTCATAAGATAGGCAACACCAATAATTAAACCTAAGCCTATAAAATGAGAATTGGCTGTCACGGCCACATCCAGATTCAATGCCGATAGCAGTGTCTTAGGTATAAGCAACAGCGCTCCGCTCACGATAGCTAACCAGAGCATCGAGCTGAAGATAAACTGTTTAGGGGTCGATTGCTTATTGAATTGAAATTTTAGTTTCTGCATATGAAGACCTAGTGTCAAAAATCCGTACTTACTATGAAACAAAGCAAAAATAATGCCATAAATTAACGAAGTTGTTCCATTGTCTATTTTTCGGCTTTTATCTTTGTTTTTAACACACTAACTTGATCAATAACGCTAGAAGCGGTCTATGCTTATAGCTACAAAAGGCAGCACAATTTATGGACCGCAGACACCATAATTGAGCAAAATAACTTACCTCGAGGCGCAGAAAAGGGTTCATGCAGACATTTACAGGCCGGTTAATTAAAAGCCCCATAGGTCGAAAGCTGACTTTGTCGATAGTCTTGTTTAGCTCCATCATTACCCTACTGACAACAGGCTTTCAACTCGTCAATGACTATAAGGGCGATGTCGATAGAATATCTCGTCAATTTACCAGTATCGAAAAAGTTAACTTAGATGTACTGGCTGCCAGTATCTGGGTCATCGACGAACGTTTGATCAACACTCAGCTCAATGGCCTGATTCAACTGCCTGATATCACCTATATCTCGATCAACGATGATAGTGGTCAGGTATGGATTGCCGGTAAGCCTACACCAGAGAATACGATAGAGAAGTCTTTTGAACTATTTTACAGCTCAGGTAGTGACAGCATCCCCGTAGGCACTCTATTGGTCCAAGCAGATCTCAAAGCCGTTTATGAAAAGCTACTGGACCGCGCCATTATTATCTTGCTTTCAAATGCGATAAAAACCTTTATCGTTGCTGGTTTCATCCTATTTTTAGTCTGGTATTTCGTAACCCGACACTTGCACCGTTTAAGTCAATATTGCCAACAGATAGATCTCGATTCCCCAGCAATCCCCCTTACGTTTGATAAAAATGACAAGAAAGAAGATGAGTTCCAGCAAGTATCGCTTGCGATTAATGGCATGCAAAATCAAATTCGTCGCTCCTTCTCCGATATAAAAAAATCTAAACAGGAGCTTCAGGAGTCTCTGGCAGACAGAGAGCGTTTACTCGAGTTAGAAACCAGCTATAAAGACGAATTATCGAGGCAAGTGAAAGAACGCACCCAGGAGTTAGAGCAGTCTTTACTCGTGCTTAAGCGTGCGCAGGAAGTTCTGGTCGAACAAGAGAAGATGGCCGCTTTAGGTGGTCTGGTATCCGGTGTCGCACATGAAATAAACACACCTATTGGGATCTGTTTGACGGCTGCCAGCTCTCAGCTCATTCACATCCAAGAGTTAATCAAGTTAATCCACAGCGAGAACGCCACTCTGGAGGAGATAAATTCTATTCTGGAAGAGTATCAGGAAAGCTGTGAATTAATCGTCAGTAATATTACACGAGCAAGTTCGCTTATCCAGAAATTTAAAACCGTTGCCGCACAACAGAGTTTAGAAGAGAAGCGCAGCTTCAATTTAAAACAGAGCTTGGTTGAGAACCACGAAGCCATGAAGATTCTATTCGGTGAGCAACATGTAGATGTTCAATTCGACTTAGATCCAGAACTTGAAATAATAACCAACCAGAACCTATTAAAGCAGATAATCACCAATATCCTCTCAAATGCTTACTCGCATGCATTCAAACAGAAAGATCATGGTGTCATTTTAATCAAGGCTCAGTTGAAAGGGGAGCAGCTCAATATTTCGATACAGGATAATGGTTCCGGGATATCTAAAGAGGCCTCCACTCATATCTTTGAGCCGTTCTATACCACTAACCGCAGCCAGGGTGGCACAGGCCTGGGCTTATCAGCTGCATTTAATGCTGCCACTTTACTGAAGGGAAATATAAAACTTGAATCTGAATGTGACTTGGGTGGAGCCGGCTTCTTTATTTCTTTTCCGGTAACGGTTCCCCATCATGATCCTGACACAGACTTTCTACCTGAAACTTTCAGCTGACCATAACGATCAGTCGAAATGACTCAATCAACCTATGCCCACAGCTCTTCGGCGGTGAGTTTACAGATATCTATGGATTACAGGCACAATGGCCTTCTCCGGATGAGATGAACGTACTCGGCTAAGGTAAACAACTCCCTTAGCCAGCACGTAATAGAGCCCCCTTTAATAGGACGTTAAAACTAAACCTGTTGTTCTTTGGCGGTGAGTTTACATATGTCTATTATCACGTCGACAGCCTTCTCCATTGACTCAAGGCAGATGTATTCGTGCTTGCCATGGAAATTGTGTCCGCCGGTAAAGATGTTGGGGCAAGGTAACCCCATATAAGATAGCCTTGAACCATCGGTTCCACCTCTAATAGGCTTAACCAATGGAGTCACACCCTGATTGATTATTGCTTTTTCAGCAATATCGATAATATGAGGATAAGGTAATATCTGCTCCTTCATATTAAAATAGCTATCGGTGATATTTATCTCTAAGCTACCAAGAACAAGATCTGCATTATAGCTCTTGACCCGCTCCGTTAACCAAGTCTTCCTTTTTTCAAATAGTTCCAGATCGAAATCACGAATAATATAGGTAAGCTCGGCTGCTTCGGTTTGCCCCTGCATATTGATTAGATGGAAAAAACCATCATAATCTTTACTTCCCTCTGGCGTATCATGCAGTGGCATCTTTGCATGGAAGCGAGCGGCCATGGTTTGGGCATTCACCATCACACCATAGGCAGTTCCCGGATGACAATTATTACCTTTTGCAGTGATCACCGCCGTTGCGGCATTGAAATTTTCAAATTCAAGCTCACCAAGCTGGCCACCATCTATGGTATAAGCCCACTGTGCACCAAACTCTGGCACATCAAAATGATCGGCACCTCGTCCAATCTCCTCATCGGGAGTAAAGCATAGGCGTACCTCTCCGTGCGGGATCTCGGGATGTTGCAGAAGGAAATGTAACGCCGTAATTATTTCAGAGATACCCGCCTTATCATCACCACCTAACAAGCTGGTACCATCGGTAGTGATTAAGGTTTTACCTAAGTATTTGAGCATGTCAGGAAACAACTCTGGGCTCAATAATTCATCTTCCCCCAGTTTTATTTCGCTACCGTCGTAATCATGGATCAGCTGAGGAGTCACATTCGCACCACTGAAATCCGGAGCGGTATCCAGATGGGCGATAAATCCTATACAGGGAACCCCCTCAATGGTTTTAGGCACACTCGCAGACAAGTAACCTTTATCGGAGAGCTCAACCCTATGGAATCCCAACTCTTCCAGCTCCAGCTTTAGCAGCTTGGCAAATTCAAATTGCGACGGAGTACTAGGGGACTCAAGATTTTGACCATCAGACTGAGTATCAATCTTAATATAACGCAGGAAACGTTCTAACAGTGCTTGTCTCATAAGAAGACTACCAAAAGTAAAAGTGACCAGAGTCTATCAAGTCATTTTGGGCAATCATTAGATTTTGATCAAAGTTTGGTTAATTTAAAGTGTGCGCGAAGATACGGCAGAGTTAACAGGCAACGTCATAGTAATGACGCCGCCTGAATCTGGTACTAAGGATTGAGGGTCTGCGAATCAGGATCAACAATCGGTAGTGATATTTTTTACTACTTCACCCTTTTATTATTTAGAGCGCTTTTCTTGCCAGCTTAGTCAACACCCGACTCGCGGCAACAAATCCGAATGTACCGGTAACCACTGTCACCGCACCAAAACCGGATGCGCAGTCCATACGCATGCTGCCATCGGCATTAGCCTTGGTATTGCATACGCTGCCATCTGCTTGCGGATAAACCAACTGCTCAGTTGAGAAAACCGCTTCGATACTAAATCGTCGTTGCACATTTTTAGAGAAGTTGTGCTCCCGGCGTAGCAGGTTTCTCACCTTGGCCAACAGAGGGTCTTGATATGTTTTCGCTAAATCCGCCACCTGAACCTGCGTGGGATCGACCTGACCACCCGCACCACCTACAGTCACTATGGGAAGCTTCTGCCGCTTACACCAGGCAATAAGTGCCGCCTTAGGTTTTACGGCATCGATGCAGTCCACTACGTAGTCGAGTGTGCCATCCTGTTTCTTGCCGATGAAATATTCCCCCAGATTTTCCACTGTGATGAAATCCTCCACCTGATTGACCTTACAATCCGGGTTTATCTGCAAAATACGCTCAGCCATTACCTCAACCTTTGACTCACCTATCGTCTCTTTTAAGGCATGGATCTGACGGTTGGTATTGGTCACGCAGATATCATCGAGATCGATTAAGGTGATCTCACCGATCCCGCTTCTTGCCAACGATTCAGCGACCCAGGTTCCCACACCGCCAATACCGACAACGGCAACATGTGACTGCGCGAATTGAGCTAATGCCTTTTGACCATATAAACGGCCAATACCTGCAAATCGATTTATATATGCTTCAGAAAGCACCAATTCTTCCAACACAAACTCCAACAAGGCTAATAGTCATCTATCACATCTGCCACTTTGACATTTTCAAATCACAACGGCACCGTTCGGCGCTCAAATTGCCACAACAAGACGAATAGTTAAGTAGAGTAATTTTATCTCATTTCAACTACAAAAACTAAAACAAGTTTAATTCTCAACCTTCTCACACACTTGTTAATCAAGATCACTAAAATTCATCCTAACTTACCGAGCCTGTTCAATTCTGTTAATCAGATATTTAAGCAGGTATAACTGCTTGTAAATAAGAATGATTAATATCACACAAGATCCACTCAACGTGACGCGCATCACAAAATAAAGTTCCCTATCTATGACAGACTCCGGCTCGACAATTACAGATTCAACAGGCTTGTGTGCACTAAATAACGCAGCCTTGACCAGCGTAAATTTTTCAAGCCTTACTCAACGCTCGACAGCGAAAATGCTGTTAAAACAAATAGCCACAGGAAGACAAAAATGAAGAAAACGGTTCTGTCTGCATCAATCATATCGACACTAGCAATCACCTCTTTCTCAGCTCTCGCTGACGGCCCAAATTTCTACGGGCGTGCTGATCTTGCATTCACCAACTCTGATCTTGGTGTCGCTACACAAAACCAGAAGTCGGGTACCATAATTGAAAACAACTTCTCATGGTTAGGTGTAAAAGGCACAGAGAAGATCAATGAGAACTTTGAAGTGATCTACCAAATGGAGTTTGGTGTAACTAACTTCGACAACTCAGGAGATACGTTCGGCGCCCGTAACACCTACTTAGGTCTTAAAACCGTTGCCGGTACTGCACTTGTTGGTCGTAACGACACCGTATTCAAAGCGGCCGAAGGTGGCTTCGACCTTTTCGGCAACACTAATTCAGATATCGACCTCCTCGCAGCAGGTCAGTCTCGCAGCGCCGATGGCATCAGCTATTATTCACCAAAGATTGCCGACTTAGTGACATTCAACGCAACCTACCTGGTTGAAGATAACTATGTTTCCTATGATGAAACAAGCAATGAGCGTATCGATGCGGGTAACATGTACGCGCTAAGTGCAACTATTGGTGATAAAGCGCTGAAAGCACAGAACTACTTTGTATCTGGTGCCTATACAGATGGTATCGACGATATCAAGGCCTATCGCGGTGTGGCACAAGTGAAACTGGGTGATGTGATCTTAGGTGGCTTCTATCAGAACAGTGAGCACTTAGACGATAAGTATTCTAATCTTGAAGGCGACACTTACTTCGTTAACGCCGCTTACGTTATGGGTAACCTGAAGTTAAAAGCCATGTACGGTAACGACAACTCGGGCCTTGGTAAGTATGTCAGCAGATTCGTTGGCAATACCGAAGGCGGAGCGATGGAAACAGTTTCTAATGTCGATCTGCAGCAATTTAGTGTCGGTGCAGACTATCGTGTCAGCAAGAGCACACTGTTTTACGGGCATTACACTAAATTCGATGGTGACATGATGCTAAACAGCGTCACGCAGAGCCTGAATGACGATATCATCACGGTTGGTATGCGTTACGACTTCTAATCTAACAGGCTAACCCTAAATTCTTCTAATCGAAAAAAATCGGCAATAGCACTAACAAGTTAGTATGAATTTATATAAAAAGCGGCCATTGGCCGCTTTTTTTCAACGTAATCGATAAAAGTTCGGTTTAAACCAGCCACAAAAACCGCTTTCATCTATTGTTTCTCCGAGCCAACCATTGTTCCAAATAAAATACAATGAATGACCGCCACACTTCTGGCCATGGCATATATCATTACTTCAAATTATTAAAACGCCTCGCAGACCGCTGTATCACCAGGTTTACAATTTTAGCACTTTCTTAACAATGCCGCATCCCATTCTGTATATAATTGTTAGCTCACTTAGATCTAGGTAGATATAAAGTAAGCACTTTAATCATTCAGCCTGTTTTTTAAACTTTGAGTGCAAACTTGTGACAAAAACGCACGCTATGGATACTAGAGAAAGCAAAAGTATGATCTAGCCCACAATTTTATTGACATAAAACTGTAAAATCCGAGCTCATGATTGTTACAAGAATGGACCCTTGTAGCAAAATTAAAAACCATAAATAACCATTTATAAATGGAGAAGAACTTAGGTTCTTGGGAGCACTCAAAACATGAAAAAAACACTAATCTCTGCAACAGTTGCATCTGTACTAACTATGGCTTCATTTGGCGCGCTAGCCGATGGCCCTAACTTCTACGGTCGTCTGGATCTGTCAGTTACTAACTCTGACAATGGCCTGACTTCACGCGAAGGTAAAGAAGGAACAGTTCTAGAGAACAACTTCTCTCACGTAGGTGTTAAAGGTAGCGAAACTATCGCTAACAACATCGACGTAATCTACCAGATGGAATTCCAGGTTGAAAACACATCTTCTAACAGCGATGTTTTCAAGGCTCGTAACACTTTCCTAGGTCTTAAGACTACTGCCGGTACTGTACTTGTTGGTCGTAACGACTCTGTATTCAAGCAATCTGAAGGTGGCATTGACCTATTCGGTAACAGCAACGCAGATATCGACCGTCTTGTAGGCGCTCAGTCACGTGTTGCCGATGGTATCTGGTACTACTCTCCAAAGATTGCCGACCTGGTAACGCTTAACGCAACTTACCTGATGACAGACAACAACCAAGCTGGTGTTGAAGACGCTGATGATCAGTACGCTTTAAGCGCGACTATCGGTGATAAGAAGCTTAAGGCTCAAAACTTCTATGTTGCTGGTGCATACAACAAAGGTATCTCTAGCATCGATGCATACCGTGGTGTTGCTCAAGTTAAATTGGCTGGCTTCAAGCTAGGCGGCCTGTTCCAAAACTCTGAGCATGTCAGCAAGACTAACCTCGAAGGTAACACTTACTTCGTAAACGTTGCTTACAACCTGAACGGCGTTAACCTTAAAGCTGAGTACGGTAAAGATGAAGCGGGTCTTGGTCTATACGCCAAGCGTTCTGGAATCCAGACTGCTGAAACAACTGATGTAAACATCACTACTATCACTGTTGGTGCTGACTACAAGATCGCTAAATCAACTATGGTATATGGCCACTACGCTATGTACGAAGGTGATTACAAGCTTTCAGGTATTAAGATGGACCTAGAAGATGACAACGTATTCACTGTGGGTGTACGTTACAACTTCTAATCGATGAGTCTCATGACTCTATAAACGATGTAGCGGTATTAAGAAAGGCGACCTAAGGTCGCCTTTCTTGTGTTAAATGTCTTATAAAGAGCCAAGATGACGCTACTAGGTAGCTAGTCGACGCTTCGCTGTAGAATCTAAGATGACACCCTTCGGGTTAATAGACGCTACGCTGTAGAAGCTAAGACGACGCCCTTCGGGCTATTGGAAAAGATTGCGGTTCAGAAAAAACAGGCGCAGCCGTCGAATAGGCGCAGCCGTCGAATAGGCGCAGCCGTCGATCTTCCCTAACCCTTTCTTACAAGCCGGTAGACGGACTCAGTCAACCAGGGTACCTCTTTCTTGATAAACCTTGGATTTTCACTGAGCACATCTTCGCAAGACAATATTTCGACTTCAAAAAACTCTGCCATATTTGTCATTATCCAATCATTCGATACGGCAAAGGGGGGACCTTTCAACGCCTCTTGGGGGTAATCTAAGGTAACGAGCAGGCCGACACTTTTTGGTGGAATAAGCGCAGCCAGCTTCTGTACATAATCCTGGCGCATCTCTTCGGGCCAGGCGATGAGTGCAGCCCTGTCATAGAAAGCACCGATTGTTTGTTCTTCTTGACCGGACAAAGTCTCAGGGGAGAGAGAAAATAGATCACCTTGATAGATACTCACCTGTTCGGTAACGAACTTTTGCAGCCCACCTACCCGATTCCTTGAATAACTCAGGTCATTTTCGGTAAAAAATTGTTCTACTGCTGTCTCATTGAGTTCACAGCCGATAACATTATGACCTAACTCGGCGAGAAAACAGATATCCAACGTCTTACCACAAAGTGGAACAAACACACTGACATTAGCTAATTTGCTCAGGTTCAGCCGAGGCCAATACTTCATCAGCAGCGAATTAACCTCATTTTGATGAAAGCCTATCTGCTGGGTATCCCATTTGCTATGCCAAAAACCGGGTTCCATAATTTGTCCTGTTCGCCTCAACATACGTATGACTAACGCCAAACATAAATGTTGGAAATATGAATTTTTCCGATACTCTAATGGGAACAAAACGGAGATGCAAAATTTAAGTCTTTAAGACTAAATCTTTAAAGAGGAGTTTTTCTAACTGAGTTAAGCGCTGCAGCTACTTTTATCTATAAAAAAATTAGATCTTTATTTTATCGCTAATACTTTCTGGGCCCTTCTCAGCCACACGCAATTTTCACACTCGCAGTTTCTTCTGGAAAGGTGGTGTGGAGTTAAGCTGGAATCAATAAAATCTACAGCGATCAACAACTGTTGTTTAATCTCCTGAACTGATTTTTTTTCAACCGCGACTAACTCGTCGTTGTGATTCATCCAGGTACATTCCATCCCCTGATGGCAATATAGGCACTGCTCATCACTGGTATTGAAAAAGCCTGCATGAGGGCAAAATTTCAACTCCATCGATTGAACGATGCGCTTCCTCGGGTATTCGAGTAACTCTATTAACAGGGCTTTGTCTAACTCTGTCATATGCCCCTCCTCACTTTCAATTACGCCTCTGTGACTAACGAATGAGAGGCTTATTTATGTTTATAAAGATATATTAGTTCTGCCTAAGAGGTTACCTGTGAAATTTTGTAACAGAATTGATATAGGTCAATATCATCACCGAAAATGTTCGATAGGCACCTTTTGATCTAACAAATATGGTGTTGATCAACTCAACTATGAACCACTTGATAGCCTTATAATTAACGATAATAAATGTTGGCTTATTCCCGGCTTATTGATTTAATGAATCCAGTACTCAAGAAAGCGTGTATGACCTAAGATGCCAACAAGCCAGCTACCCACACCACAACTGCAACACTTCTATATCTCTGAAGAGCAATCGATCTATCTGCTTAAAGCCGATGATGCGCGTAAGCACAGGGCCTGGATACGTCTGTGTAAGCAACAACTGGGTAAGTTAGGCTACAAAGAGTTGGAGCTCGTTGGTAAAGGCGCTTATGGGTTCGTATTTGCAGGCATAGACCCCAAGGGCGAGGCTCATGTTTTTAAATTTTCACGAGTCACTCTGCCACAACACGTTCAGGACAGGTTGGAAGAGGAGGCGTTTATGCTTGCTCAGGTCAAACATCCGAATGTGCCTCCCGCCATCAAGTTTGCCCACGCCGGTAAACAAGGCATCTTGGTCATGGCGAGGGCGCCGGGTGAGGATCTTGAACAACTCTGCTTGAAACGAGGCGCACTGCCTGTTGCCATGGTTATGAATATCGCCAGACAACTTGCCAATATTCTGCAATACCTGCACCACGGTCGTCCTTTGGTACATGGCGATATAAAGCCATCCAACTTAGTCTACGACATAAAGACCAATCACCTTTCACTTATTGATTGGGGCTCGGCGGTATTTGCCCAGCGAGACGCTCTGGGTAACCCGGTCAATGGAAATGTGATGGACCTGCTCTCTAATGATCAGCAGCATACTAACGCCAGAATGGGCGATGTCTATTTTATTGGAGAGGAACAACTAAATGGCTCCCTCTCCAGTACCCGATTCGATGAACAGGGTGTCGCAGCAACCTTATATGCCATAGCATCTGGCCAGGCGAGTCGTTTCGGCAGCAAGGTGATAACAGCCACCAGCATAGGTTTACCTGTAGAGCTGGCTAAAACCTTAGATGGCATGCTCAGTGATAATCCACAGCAGCGAAATAAAGCCGGGGACTACTTCCTCAAGAGTATGCTTCATAGCCACCGACTCCACCTGCCCGATATAGTTAAACCACCGCTGATAGGGGATATCCCGATTTGGGAGCTCACCCGGGAACGCGATGTAGAGACCGTTATCTATAGCTCCCGGAAATCATTCCTGAAAGAACATAACACGGAAGATCCCATCGAAAAGATGGATGACCTTCAGTTAGAAAAATATTATCGCAACTTTATGGCGGGAATGGGCGATACAGAGAAAGGTTTTATCGCCGCTGTCGGTCGTATCGGTCAATACTCGATCGTGGGAGGTCTGGCGATCCACTGGCGAGAAACCGGCGTTTTTGTCGACTCGAATCTGGCCCTGTATCGCGCCGAGGAAAAAGCGGCACTGACTTTAGCGGTCAACAACATGGTGACCCTGGCCAGAGGAATAAGAAGGATCGGGGTGTTTAAGGCTTGCTTCTTCAATGCCAGAGATACCTTGCACCTTGAGCGTGATGATACCACACAGCCTTTTCATATCGGTCCGGAGCAGCAGTTACCTTTCGAGGTAGGAAGCGTGCCTTCACTGGAAGATAGATCCCGCTTGCACTCTTACTTCGAGGATGGACGAGACCCTGACGAAAACCTGGAGCTTCCTTCAGAGATAATAAATGAACTGGCATGGATCAATAAGATCCATCATACCGGCTGCATCATCTTCGAAGTACTGCCTAACCATATGAAGATCCACAGTTATCTCAGGTTATTAAACCCCAGAAAACAAGCGGCATTCCGTGCCAGCCTCGATAGAATATTGAGTCACGTGGATAAGATTCAAGGGAAAGGGGTATCGGGCTTTATGAAGTTACCCTACAAAAACACCAGAAAGTTCAGTCATATAGATTGTAAAGAGGAAAACTATTATCCGAGGAATCCGAAGAACAAGGTCCTAGAACCTAGAACCTAGGTCCTGGGATCTTCTTTATCATCTATCTGATGGCTTTCCGGACGCTTGTCGCTGGGATCATGCTTACGCTCAAAATCACCATCGAATGTATCTCCGCCTTCAGGGTTCTGACTCTTACTGTCATCGAATGGTTGATGCCCGCCAAAGGGACCTTGAGCACCATTGGCACCGGAACCAAAACCGCCATGAAAACCACCATTATTGACGACTCTCATCTTCATTCGCTTGTAAAGAAAGCCGGCAACCGGGATGCGGGTCAGGGGAGTCAACAGCAGTAATCCAATGGCATCGGTAACAAAGCCCGGAATAAGTAACAGCAGGCCGGCAACGGCCAGCATCATCCCCTCGACAATCTCCTGACCGGGTGCTTCGCCCCGTGCAAGCTTTTGCTGCACCTGCATTAGTGTAGTGATCCCTTGGCTACGAACCAAAGAGACACCGACAATAGCAGTAAAGAAGACTAAACCAACGGTGGTCCAGCTCCCGAACGACTCTCCGACACGGATCAGTACATTTAGCTCTATAACCGGAACTAAGATGAAGATAACTAACAGAAAGAAAAACACACTGACCTCACAACTACTAACCAATGAGCAAACCAATTACTCATATATGAAAACTATTTTATCCAATATGAAAACTATATGGGGCTTTACGGGTCTATTTTCAAGTAAGCAGCTGGAGTTTAGCTCATATAGTGATTCTGTTTACTTGGATAAGCTCACTATTTTAGCAATGCCTTAATGCAAGCCGATATGAAAAGACGTAAAGTATGCTCCATAAATAACCACGAACTACCTAAACGAATAGCTCAGGATAGTTTATCGACGCCGGCTTAAGCCAGCTTTAATTTATTAGACGAGATGGCAGCAGATACTATGCAAGATGATTTTCTGTTAGTGATGACAACTTGCCCCACTAAAGATTCGGCCACCGAGTTGGCTAAAGCCCTGGTCGAGGCAAAAATTGCCGCTTGTATACAGATCTCCGCTCCGGTGACTTCAATCTACAGCTGGGAAGATGAGATCTGTGAAGAGAGTGAGTTTAGCTTGCATATCAAATGCATGGCAGACAACTACTCTGCACTCGAGAATAAGGTAAAGCAGCTGCACCCCTATCAAGTACCTGAACTCATTGCCGTCTCCGTGACCAACGGGTTACCCGCATATTTTGATTGGATAAAAGAAACCACAACACCATGAAAAAAACACTTACCCTAGCTCTTACACTAGTTTTCTCAACCTTACTTCTGTTATCGCCTTTGGCACACAGTGAAGGCGTTTTCAGCAGCAGTAAGTTCAGCTTCCTCAAAGATGAACCTAAGCTGATGCCTGTCGATGAAGCCTTCGTTTTCGACTTCAAGCAGCAAGGTGAACAGCTGAAAGTAAGTTGGGTCATTGCAGACGGCTACTACATGTACCGTGATAAGCTGAAGTTTGAAGCAGACGGCGCGACATTGGGTGAAATAGCACTCCCTCGCGGCAAGGCGCACACTGATGAATATTTTGGCGAGCAGGAGGTTTACTACTCATACGTTGAGATCCCTATAGCTATCAGAGAAGCTGTCGAAGGCGGCTCTGTTCACGTTACTTTTATGGGCTGTGCCGAAGGTACATTGTGTTATCCGCCGACCAAGAAAACCGCTTTACTGAGTAAGGTTGAAGCCAATGATGGCTTACTGAGCGATGAGCTTCCTACAGGTGAAAAACTTGCAAAGGCTCAAGTTAATTCTGAAACCGGCCAAGCTCCTATCACTCAACAAGATAGCCTGAGCAATATGTTATCGGGTGACAGTTTGCTCTGGACACTGGTGATCTTCTTCGGCCTGGGGATTGGTCTCGCACTCACCCCTTGTGTCTTCCCTATGTACCCTATTCTATCCGGGATTATCGTTGGACAAGGAGAAAAGCTCTCAACGGCTAAGGCATTCAGCCTCTCTATGGTCTACGTACAGGGCATGGCGATAACCTACTCACTGCTCGGTTTAGTTGTCGCATCGGCCGGTATGAAATATCAGGCAGCCCTGCAACACCCGGCCGTGCTCATCGTATTAGCCGTGCTCTTCTTCGTATTAAGTTTGTCCATGTTTGGTCTGTACGAACTCAAATTACCGTCCAGCTGGCAGGAGAAGATGAATCGCTTCTCCAACAACCAGAAAGGCGGCAACGTTGCTGGCGTCTTCATTATGGGGATTATCTCAGGCCTGGTCGCCTCTCCATGTACTACCGCGCCACTGTCCGGTGCCTTGGTATATGTAGCACAAACCGGTGATCTGCTACAGGGCTTCCTGGCCCTCTACGTGCTCAGCATGGGTATGGGATTACCGCTACTTATTATAGGTACCTCAGGTGGTAAATTGTTGCCAAGAGCGGGAAGCTGGATGGATGTTATCAAGACGGTCTTTGGCTTCCTGCTGATCGCCGTATCCATCGTTATGATTGGCAGGATCTGGCCTGACTTCCTCTCGGATCTACTCTGGTCGATTTGGGGCGTGGTATTGGTCGGATACCTGATGCACCAGAACAAACTCACCGATTTTAACTGGAAGCAAACAGTTCGCTCTGTTCTGTTGATCCTGATGCTATTAGGTAGCTTCTCATATGGGCTACAAGCCGTGATGACAAAACTTGGCGTTCAGTCACAGACGCAGGTCGCCAGCGAACAGGCTCATGGACATAAACGCATCAAGTCTGTCGCCGACCTCAAGGCAGAGGTCGAAGCGGCCGCAGCCCAAGGCAAGCCGGTGATGTTAGATCTCTATGCCGACTGGTGCGTAGCCTGTAAGGAGTTCGAAGCCATCACCTTTAAGGACCCGGCAGTTCAGGCTCGTTTGGCACAGATAGTATTTCTTCAGGCCGACGTCACCAAGAATGATAGCTTAGATATCGAGCTTCTGGAGAGCTACGATGTACTCGGCCTCCCGACCTTACTGATGTTTGATGCCGATGGTGAGCTTCGAAACGATCTACGCGTCACCGGCTTTATGAAGCCAGACGCCTTCGCAGCCCATTTAGATATCTTACTGAAAAAGTAAACCGCTTAGATACGCACAAAAATCAAGACCTGCGCTTCAACAGAATCGCAGGTCTTCTTATTTCTCCCCCCTTTATCGCGACAAGTCAGGCCACTCTCCGATTGCTCCCTAGCGTACAAATCCAATTTATCAAATCATTTTTTATTTTTAATATAAAGTTAAACAAACTCTTATACAATATGAGGTAGTTACCCTTATACCATCAGGAGAGACATGGAACCCGCCATCCTTATCACCACCTTAGCTTGCGGTATGTTAGTCAGCCGAGTAGGACTACCGCCTCTTATCGGCTATCTCGTAGCGGGTTTTGTACTGTTTTTGTTCGGCATCGATGAATCGAGTCTTCCTCTTCTGGAGCAGTTGGCAGAGCTTGGCGTCACCTTACTTCTGTTTGCCATCGGCCTTAAATTAGATATCCGAAGTTTATTCAAAGCCGAAGTCTGGGCAGGTTCCAGCCTGCATCTGATGGGCTCTATGCTGTTCTTTATCCCACTACTCAAGCTGCTTGGAATATTGGGGCTGGAACAACTCACAGGTCTCGATCTTAATCAATTAGCCCTGCTGGCCTTTGCACTCAGCTTCTCCAGTACGATTTTTGCCGTCAAGATATTGGAAGATAAGGGTGATATGCAATCACTCTATGGCCGCGTCGCGATCGGTATCTTGATCATGCAGGATATCTTTGCGGTGGCTTTCCTGACCATATCGAAAGGTGATATTCCTTCTGTCTGGGCCTTAGGATTATTACTGTTGCCATTTGCCAGACCACTTATCTATCGTGTCTTCGACCGTGTCGGTCATGGTGAGCTTCTGGTGTTGTTCGGATTAGTGATGGCGCTGGTATTAGGTGCCTGGCTATTCGAGGCTGTCGGTCTTAAGCCCGATTTAGGCGCGCTGATTATCGGCATTTTATTAGCGGGTCACTCAAAATCTTCGGAGCTGGCAAAGTCGCTGTTCTATTTCAAAGAGCTCTTCCTGGTAGCTTTCTTCTTAACGGTTGGCCTCAATGGACTGCCTAGCTTTTCAGACATAGGTTTAGCCAGCCTGTTAGTGTTAGTGGTCCCTGTTAAGGTCGCCCTGTTCCTCTACCTGTTAACCCACTTTAAACTGCGCTCCCGTACCTCGCTGATGACCTCATTTAGTCTGGGCAACTACAGTGAGTTTGGCTTAATTGTCGCGGCCGTCGCCACGAGCAAAGGCTGGCTACCTTCGCAATGGATGGTAATTTTGGCCGTAGCCTTGAGTATCAGCTTCCTCTTTTCTGCGCCATTAAATGCCGCATCAAACAGGCTGTATATAAAGATGCAGGGGCGATTAAAACGACTCGAGAAATACCCGCCACATCCGGAGGATAGGCAGATCAATGTAGGCAATCCAAGGTTCCTGATTTTGGGTATGGGACGGATCGGTAGCGGGGCCTACGATGAGCTGAAAAGTAAATTTGACGGCGAGATCCTGGGGGTTGAACACAAACAAGATCTCGTTGACTACCACAAAGAACATGGACGACATGTGGTTCAGGGAGATGCATCTGATACCGACTTCTGGGAGAAGCTTGAGCATGCCCCGAATCTGGAGCTGGTGTTACTTGCTATGCCCCATCATATTGGTAATCAATTTGCTGTTGAGCAACTACAGAGACTCAACTATAAAGGCAAAATGAGTGCGATAGTCCAATACGCTGAAGATGCAGAATCTCTTAAATCAACGGGTGTTCATTGTGTCTATAACCTCTATGAAGCGGCGGGTGCTGGTTTTGTCGACCATGTGGTTAATGATCTCCTCCCGGACTCCCATGTGGCACGCTCTAATGCCGAAGAGATGAAAACCAAAGGTTAGTTAAAGGTAGATTGTATACATTATCCTGACAATCTAGTATTGTATTTCCCATCCTACGTAAGATGGGAAAAACAATACTATGATGACCCCTACAGCAAACAGCCACCTAAACCCAACCTTGAGCAAACAACACAGGCGGCTGAGGCGTAATAAGCCAGCCAAGTTGATAAGCCTGCTCAGGCTGTCACCTCTTCCGTTGCTGGCTTCGATAATCGCTATGCCCTCTTTGGCTGACGGCTACGATATTTGGCTTTATCCCCTGCACTTCGATGCTATTAATGCCAGCTGGCAGCTCGGAGAAGCTAGAGCCGTCACGGATCGAGACGGCTATGACAATCAACCTGCCTTCACACCTGACAGTCAAGCCATACTGTTTTCATCAGACAGAGGTGGTACTCACCAGGATATCTATCAATATTGGATTAATGACAAGCATCAGGATGACGATGGCAAGGTTGCTCTCCAACTAACCCAAATTACCGACACAAAAGGCGAGAGTGAGTATTCTCCCCAGCCCACACCAAATGGCACTCGTTATGTCGTCGAACAAGGCGTACCACATCAGAGTGTCTGGATAGAGGAGACGGGCACAGCCAGAAAACGCGCCATCAATAGCATGATCCCCAGCGGTTATTATGCTCACCACCCTGAGGTCGGCACACTTATTTGGGCGCGATACGCCTATAGCCTCTACTTCGAACCCTTGGGAGAGGTTGCTGATGAACGGCACTTTGTCGTCGCGAATGCCGGTCGTAGTATTCATGCAATTCCAAACGAGCAGGCTTTCAGTTATCTGCATAAACAACCCGATGGCGAGAGGGTTATTAAGCGGTTTGCTCCCGGCTCAGGTAGTCACACCCACTTGATATCCGTGGGACGCAGTAGCGAAGATTATGGTTGGAGCGGCAATGGTTGGATCTTCAATATTGATGCTAACCGGCTCAGAGCCTGGCCTTCCTCATCTAAAACAACTCACACAGACCAGACTCTTCGGTGGCAAAGTGCTCGGTGGCAGACGGTTACTCAACTTGAGCCCCCGACACAGGCTCACCATAGCCCTTCCCGGATAGCTATCAGTCCCGATAATCGTCATCTTGCCATCGTGTGGGCAAGGTAATTAATTACAGATGCCGATGAAAAATAACAAGAATAGAAAAGGTCATTTAATGTCAAAAGCACTCACCTTAGCCGGCGTCCTAGCCAGCACCCTACTCATCGGTTTATGCAGCCTCACTTCTCAGGCAGCCGAGCGCTGGCAGGATCACTCGGTATTTGAGGTAAACAAAGAGCCACCACACGCCAGCTTCTTCGCTTATAGCTCCATCCTGAAAGCGAGTGCGGACAATTATCAAGATAGCAAAAACTTTATGGATCTCAATGGAACCTGGCAGTTTCATTATGCGCCAAATCCAGCTTCTGTCCCTGCAGACTTTGCAAACACCACCTATGATCCCACGGGCTGGGGCACCATTAATGTCCCGGGCAACTGGGAGACACAAGGTTACGGTCATGCCATCTACCTCGATGAGCGCTATCCCTTCACCACCAGCTGGCCCGATGCCCCCCAAGATCATAATCCGACGGGCGGTTATCGACGTGAATTCACCCTGCCCGATGATTGGCAAGGCAAGCAGGTATTTTTCCATTTGGGCGCCGCAAGATCCTCATTGACCCTATTGGTTAACGGCAAGGAAGTAGGCTACAGCCAAGGGGCTAAGACGCCGGCCGAATTCAATATTACTCAGTACCTGAAATCAGGTACAAACCTGCTTTCGATGAAGATCATTCGCTGGAGTGATGCCAGTTATCTTGAAAGCCAGGACATGCTTCGCATGAGCGGCATAGAAAGAGATGTTTACCTTTACGCCACGCCGCCACAACGAATTGCCGATATCGATGCCCTCTACAATCTCAACGAGAAACTAGACAGAGCCGAACTGGCATTTAACCTCAAGCTAATAAACCATCAATCTGCAGCCCCAGTCTCGGTTAGCTATCAACTATTTTCACCAGCTGGCGTGCTTGAGGAAAGCGGCAACCAGCAGCTGATATTGAAAGATGAAAGCCACCTTTCATTCAATGCCAAGCTCGCAGATCCCTTGCTATGGAGCGCCGAAACGCCAGAGCTCTATCAGCTTATCGTCAGCATGAAAGATGATAAAGGCACGTTACTGCAGGCCAGTAGCCAACATATCGGTTTTCGCCATATAGAGATTAAAGCGGGGCAATTGTTCGTCAATAAGCGGGCCATCACCATTCGCGGTGTCGACCGCCATGAAACTGACCCACTGACCGGTCACGTCGTCAGCCGTGAGAGTATGGAGCAAGATATCCGTTTGATGAAGCAAAACAACATCAATGCCGTTCGCTCATCTCACTACCCTAACGATCCATACTGGCTTTATCTGACCGATAAGTACGGCATGTACGTTATCGATGAAGCCAATATCGAGTCGCATCCTCTCGCCATCGATGAAAAGACCCAACTCGGCAACGAAATGAGTTGGTACCCGGCCCATTTGGCGCGGGTCGAGCGTATGCTTGAACGGGATAAGAACCACCCATCGATTATCATCTGGTCTCTAGGTAACGAGGCTGGCGAAGGAGAACTGTTTGAACAGCTCTACCACTGGGTAAAACGGCGCGATCCCAGTCGTCCGGTTCAGTATGAACCCGCTGGAACGGCTGCCTATACCGATATCGTCGCCCCTATGTACCCTTCTATTGAGCGGATAGAAAGGTATGCCAAAGAAGATAACGATCGGCCACTTATCATGATTGAGTATGCCCACGCCATGGGCAATTCAGTTGGCAACCTTCAGGACTACTGGGATGTCATAGAGAGATACCCGAACCTGCAGGGCGGTTTTATTTGGGACTGGGTAGATCAATCGCTTAAGTTTGTTAATGACAAAGGGGAAGAGTATTGGGCCTATGGCAAGGATTACCACCTGGATATGCCCACCGACGGCAACTTCCTCAATAACGGTTTGGTCGACCCGGACCGAAACCCGCACCCTCACCTGAGCGAAGTAAAGAAGGTTTATCAAGCCATAGGGTTCGATAATTTCAGATTCGATGACTCTTTCGATAGCTATAGTGCCAGTATCAGGTTAACCAACAAATATGATTTCAAAGATACCAGCGGGCTGACATTAAGCTGGACGCTACAAAAAGATGGCATAGCCGTCGCGAGTGGCAGCGAACCTATGCCTGTGATCGCGGCCGGTGAAGCTAAATCAGTCACGATCAAGCTCACAAGCAAACCTGCGCTTCCTCTCGATGCCAGACACGAATACCAACTACTGCTTTCGGTCTCACTTGCGACTCCTCAACCTCTGATGCCAGCCGGGCATGAGTTAGCTTTTTCACAGCACCTACTGCAGGAAGCCAACCCGAGCATCTCACCAGTGAGCAAGGCAACCAGCTTAGATGAAACTGAAACACTGTGGCGACTTAGTCATGGGGATAATCAGTACTCACTCTCCAAAGGCTCCGGCTGGTTAACTGAGGTCGAGATTGATGGTGAATCCCGGATCGAGGCGCCCTTACAGGCTAACTTCTGGCGCGCCCCCACAGATAACGACTTAGGTAACGGCATGCCCGACTGGGCAGGAGTATGGCAAGACGCGGCGGCGCAGCTCACCGTACAATCCATCGAGCCTCTCGAGCAGCACGGGCTTATTGTGACCCACCGGCACCCCAAGTTAGGTTTTACCATGGTGACACGATACCGGGTAAATAAGCGTGGCGAGCTCATGGTTCAAACCAGCTTCACCCCTGGGAAGATCAGCCTTCCGGATCTCCCCAAATTTGGCTTTACGACTCGCCTCCCTTTCGGGCAGCGTTATCTGAGTTATTACGGACGCGGCCCAGAAGAGACCTATGCAGACAGAGCCTCGGGTAACCCTTTGGGCTGGTATCAACTGCCTATAGATAGATTATTTCACCGTTATTCACGCCCCCAAGAGACCGGGCAACGAACCCAGATCAGATATGCCGCTGTCAGAAACAATGCCGGCACCGGACTAATGGCCGTTGCAGAAAACGAGATGCAAACCAGTTTATGGCCCTTTAGCCTGAATGATATCGACTTCAGGGCAGGCGATGCACAGGGTTCGGCATCTGGGTTAGTCCCGGTGACACAGAACCATGGCGGCGAGATCCCTCTGCGTGACTTTGTCACCTGGAATATAGATCTGAAACAGATGGGCGTCGGTGGCGATACCTCATGGGGCCGCCCGGTGCATGACAAGTACCGAATTAAGGCCGAAAAGATGAGTTTCGAGTTCAGACTCGTCCCGATAACAGCGCAGAGCCAACTACAGCAACTGGCCCGGGAGTAATACCTATCGCTATCCCCCCCGCTCCGATTAGTAACTAAAATTCAGCAGTGTGCCGTCGCTGATTACGTATTGAAAAATGATAATAAAAAAGACAAGGAATCAAGATGGAACAGATAGTTCAACTCGCCATATTTTTTGGCTTAACGGCAACGGTGGGGTTAATCACCTACCTCAAGTGCCGTAATATCAAACGCGATAACAGCGACAGCAGAGACTACTTCCTTGCCGGCGGAGGCTTGAGCTGGGTCGTGGTTGCCGGCTCCCTGATGATGACCAATATCAGCGCCGAGCAGATTGTCGGAATGAACGGCGCACAGGCTCTGCTCGTTGCCTGGTGGGAGATAGCCGCCGCCGTTGGACTGATTATTTTGGCTAAATGGCTTATCCCTATCTATTACAAATATAACTGCACCACCACCACAGAACTACTTGAGCGCAAATATAATGACAAGGGCATTCGCGCCATGGTCTCGGTGCTCTTTATGCTTGGATATGCCTTTATATTACTCCCCGTCGTTCTGTATACCGGCTCGCTGTTTATGAAGTCTATGTTTGGCCTACAGATATCTGTCACTCTGTTGGCGATTATCTTTGCCGTTGTAGGGGCTGTTTACGCCATTTTCGGTGGTCTTAGAGCGATCGCGATCTCCGATAGCTTAAATGGGGTAGGGCTTATCTTGATGGGTATCGTGGTCTCATTTCTCGCCATGAACGCCGTTAACTGGGATCTTTCCGGCGTCCCTATCGAACGCATCACCTTGATTGGCGATGATCAATCTGATATTCCCTGGCACACATTATTAACCGGAATGATCTTCATTCAGATATTCTACTGGGGAACCAATATGGTAATAACCCAGAGAGCACTGGCGGCAAAGTCGGTGAGAGAAGCACAGAAAGGGCTATATGCCGCCGTTATCATGAAACTTATCGTGCCCATCATAGTGGTGCTGCCCGGTATCGTGGCCTTCAAGTTGTATGGCGATGTTGGCGATGTGGCTTATGGCAGGTTGGTGGGTGACATTCTTCCACCTTGGCTATCCGGCGCCTTCGCTGCCGTGATTGCCGGGGCTGTTTTGAGCTCATTTAACTCTTGTTTGAACTCGGCTGCCGCACTGTATACCTGCGATATTCACCAAAACTATGTTAACCCCGATACCGATGTTCGTAAGATAGGGACTCGGGTCGCGCTGGTTTTCACCTTAATCTCGGTGGGATTGGTGCCCATTTTCGCTAAATCTGAGAGCATTATCTCTTTGCTGCAACAGCTTAACGGCCTCTATTCCATGCCGGTTCTGGCGGCATTTATCTGCGCGCTGGCCTTCAAAAATGTACATGCTAATGCCATCAAGTTAGGCCTTATCTTCGGCGTGCTGACCTATGCCATCTTTACCTTCATATGGAGTCCATTCCACTTTATTCATATGATGGCAATTACCCTTGCAGCTACGATTATGGTCACCTTACTGTTAAGCAAGTTTGTCTTTACGGACCGAAAGGTTCCACAATTAGCGGCCGCCGAAAGTTAGTCAAATGTAAAAAGAGCGTTCGTTTTGTGTATCGTTCGCTCTAATTTCATTAGATTTTATTATCAAACTAAGAAATTCAACCCCAACTCCAGATACAAACGAAAAAAATAGATTAACTCTGTAAAAACTGAGTTACAGCCTGAGTTAAGTCGTGATATAACGATAAATACCTATCGGTATATACAGTCGAAAACTAACGCAACCGGCAAACCTGTCACAGGCAATATCATTTTTTATTTATAGAGAAACGTAAAAACATGTCGAACCCCGCACAGCGCGCGAACAAATTATTTGTGCAAACCTTTGGCACTACGGCTGATGACCTTTATCTGGCACCGGGCCGGGTAAACCTGATCGGTGAACACACTGACTATAATGATGGCTTCGTTCTGCCTGCAGCTATCAACTTCCATACGATCGTTGCCGTAAAACGCCGTGAGGATGATATTTATCGCGCCGTTTCCGATGCCTATCCCGGCGAGATAAAAGAGTGGGCTTTCGGCCAGGAAGGTGTCATGGCACCCGAAGATGGCTGGGTCAATTACCTCAAAGGCTTCACTGCTGCAATGGCGGCGTCCGGGTTACCCGCAAAAGGGTTAGATATTTCAGTCGTCGGTAACGTTCCCCTTGGCGCCGGCCTTTCATCCTCTGCGGCTCTGGAACTCGCGTTCGGAACCGCCGTTAATGATTGCAGTCAACTCAGGCTCTCTCCTCTTGCTGTCGCCCAAATGGCACAGCGCGGCGAGAACCAATATGTGGGATGTGCCTGCGGCATTATGGATCAGATGATCAGTGCCTTGGGTGAACAGGATCACGCGCTACTCATCGATTGTGAAGACTTAGACAGCGAACCGGTTCATATCCCCGATAGCCTGAGCCTCATCATAGTCAATTCCAATGTTCAGCGTGGGCTTGTCGACTCAGAATACAACCTGCGCCGCGAACAGTGTGAAGAGGTGGCAAGCCATTTTGGGCTCGACTCCCTGAGACACCTTGAACTTTCTCAGCTCGAAGCCGCAAAGTCCGAGCTGTCGGATGTCTGCTATCGACGTGCCCGTCATGTGCTTACCGAGAACAGACGCACTCAGAATGCCAGTCATGCACTGGAAGCCGGGAATATCAGCACCTTGAGCGAGCTTATGGCTCAATCCCATGCATCTATGCGAGATGACTTCGAAATCACAGTTCCTCAAATCGATACTCTGGTAGAGATCATCTCAGAGGTGATAGGCACCCGTGGCGGCGTCAGAATGACCGGCGGCGGTTTTGGTGGCTGTGTCGTGGCGCTCGTTGACCATGAGCTGACCGATGCTGTGGTCGAAGCCATTGAGGCTGAGTATCCAAAACAGACCGGACTGGAACCCACGGTTTACCTCTGCTCTGCCAGTGGTGGCGCCACCCGAATTGAAAAAGATGCCTATTAGACTTCTGCTACATTATCAGCCGTAACCTTTTAAAACGGCTGAAATAACCATCAAAGGAAAGGATGCATTTTATGGTACGTTTTCGTCCGCTGGATCCCTGGAGTGATCCCCGTGGTGGTCAAATTGAGCGTGTCAGAATAGATAACGGCATCTTAGCCCTGGAAGTATTAAGTCTGGGCGGCATCATCCGCTCCCTGTGGGCACAAGATAGGGACGGCGAGCGTGGCAACATAGTTCTGGGTTGTGACTCGGCCGAAGATTATCTGGCCCAAGATGCTCATTTAGGCGCTATTGCCGGGCGTTATGCAAACAGAATTGCTAACGGCCAGATCGCTTTCGATGGTGAGCATTATAATTTAGATAAAAATCAAGAAAACAACTGTCTGCATGGAGGCCGGGAAGGGTTCAATAGAAAGCAGTGGAACATAGGTCAGCTTCCCGATGGTGTTCGTTTGACTCTGGTTAGTCCCGATGGTGATATGGGATTTCCCGGTAACTGTAACATTCAGGTCGATTACCGCCTGGTAGGAAATAACCTCTATGTAGAGATGTTTGCCGCCACTGACAGAGCCAGCCCGCTCAGCATGACACAACATAGTTACTTTAATCTGGAGGGGACCCGCTCCGTCAGTAACAGTAACCACAGTCTGCAGATCGATAGCTCCGAATATCTGGCCATAGACTCAGCCGGGATCCCCATCGGTATCATACAGGGTGCCGGCGGCAACTTAGATTTAAGACAAGCTAAAACCCTTTCAAGTATTCAAGAGGCTAATGAGCTCAAAGAGACCGGCGGATTAGATCATTGTTATCTTATGAAAAATAACGATAAGGAGTTAATTCGTTTCGGAAACCTTAGCGCGCCCGAATCGGGGCGGACCATGACGCTCTATACCAATCAACCGGGAGTGCAGGTTTACGGCGCCAACTTTTTGCAAGGCAACTCAGGGCGTAATGGGCAGCAATTAAAGCGTCATCAGGCTGTCTGTATCGAACCCCAACAACTCCCCGATGCGCCTAATCAAACAGAGCTACTTGGCGATCCCTGGATAAAACCCGGTCAGGTTTATCATCATATCAGCCGCTATCAATTCGAGACATTTTAGCTCATATACTCAGGATTCTCAGATGACGACCAGCCCAATGCAGGATTGAGCGAGTCGTTATAATTGATGTGAAAGGTAACCTGAATTCGGGTTTGGATTTATATCAATTGGTATTACTCTTCTAAACCACCGGACCAACCATCGGCAAACTCACGATCCTGGCTTTCGGAACCTGCTTCCAGATCGACCTCGCCGTTGATATCTTTATCATCGGCTCCCTCATCGGGTTTTCGTTTAGGAGTCGGCTTGTTAATCAGCGGGGTATGTTTGGTCGCATTTGCCTCAACCCAGCCGTCATGTTTTTGCATAAACTGGGTTCGAGTCGCATTCCAGGCACTACCGTAAGTCTCTTCGGCGGCCTTGGCAGCCTTCTTGTCCAGATCATGAAGGTTGTTTTTGACTATCTCTTCAGCATACTCAATGATCGAATCTCTCTCGGCATTATAGAGATAGATGCGTCCAGCCGAAGCCTCCGGAAATTGTTTGTCATGGATAACGATAGCATTACCACGCGATGCTCTTAATTCGCCATACCAGACTGCAGCCTTTACTGTGTTATACATATATGCCAATACCCTTAAAATTAACACATACAGGATGAATATTAGTTAGGGATACAAGCCAGCCCTAATCTCACTCACCTATGCCGTTAAAATTTCAGAGAACATCATCTCAATGTTCCCCACCGTATCGAGCAAATCATCTCATTTTCCCTCAGATATTGGGGTCTATAAATGAATCGCTAAACTCATATCGAATTTAGTATAAAGAATCAGTTATTCAAGTTTTAATTATTAATAAGCCATAAAGTTCACAGCTTTACTTTCCAAGAAAATTTCAACTAGTTGATAGAAAGCGTAAAAAATCAATTTCCAATAAACTTAACCTCTTCTCCGACCACCAGGATAAGCAAAGAAGCACGGCTGCTTTGCCTGGTGTTCATCTTGCCAAAACACATATTGCACCTTAAAGATGACACTGATGGGTCGATCTGAACAATTTCACCTCATTGACACGAATCCAATGTTCTGTTCGATTATCCGTCAGTCGGGTATCAATACAATTTTGCCTCTATGGGCTCTCGATTCCATCAACTCATGAGCACAAACACACTCATCCAGAGAAAACTCAGCAAAAATATTAGGGATTAAATTGCAAATCGAACTCTTAGAATTGCTTTTTGTCGACTCCTGAAGCATTGGCCACACATGCTCCAGGAGTTCCTCTGCAATACCGGCTTTAGCCGTTACACTTTGGGGCCGCAAGGTTGAACCAGTCCAGCTAATTCTCTTCGCCATGATACGGAAGATATCAACCTCTGCCTTAGCGCCGCGCTGCATGGCAACAGAAACCATTCGTCCATCCATGGCTAACACTTTAAGATTCAGATTGATAAAATCGCCGCCGGCAACATCAAATACGACCTCTACACCTTTGTCTTGGGTAAATTCCATGACGGCACTGACGAAATTCTCATTCTGGTAGTTGATCGCCAGGTCTGCTCCAAGCTTGCGACAATAAGCACACTTCTCATCACTCGCGGAGGTCACTACCACACGGGCACCAAATGCCTTAGCCAAGACGATGGCCGTGCTGCCGATGCCGCCCGAGGCGCCGTGAATAAGTACAGTTTCACCGGCTTTCATACCAGCGCGCATAAATAGGTTTCCCCAGACCGTAAAAAAGGTTTCGGGAATTGCTGCAGCCTGTTGAAATGACCAACCCCGGGGTATCGGCAGACAGTGGCTGGCATAGGCTATTGCATACTCGCCGTAGCCGCCTCCAGGCACTAAGGCGCACACCTTATCGCCTGATTCCCATTGCCCCACTCCCTTAGCGACGGCACAGATCTCCCCGGCGACCTCCAGCCCAAGTATGGGGCTAGCCTCCTTTGGAGGCGGGTAGATCCCGCTACGTTGTGCTACGTCCGGACCATTGACGCCGGCGGCGCGCACCTTAATCAGTACTTGCCCGGGGGCTAATGTCGGCATTGGCGAGCGCGTCATATACATGACATCGGCCATTCCGGGCTTATCGAAGGTCACATGACTGAATTCGTTTGGTAATGAAAGATTAGGCATAAATTCACAGTCCCTGCTGTAAAAACATTCCCAATTGATACACTTGAAATCTCTTCAAATCAATTTTTACGGTCGTAAAAAAACACCGCGTAGATACGCGGTGTTTACTCAGAAAACGGACGGATAAGCCGGGAGTTCCCTATGGGAAGGAAAGTGGCATAGATTAGCGAAGGAAAACCGAACAGGTTTATCGCATTTATAACATTTCCAATCAATTTTTCGGCATAAAAAAAGGCCATGCATTACAGGGCCTTATAATTCATTAATAAGGGAATAGCTTTACCCTTTTAAATCCGGAAGCCTAGAACGGGATATCATCATCCAGATCCGGTGTGAAGTTCTGCTGTGGCTGCTGCGCCCACTATCCCAAAGAGAGCATGACATTAGCAATCTATCGATTGTACACCTCTCGGCTCCAGTGAGTTCACAACATGATAAAGGCCATAACGCCGCAAACCTATGGATAGAAAGCTCGCAACGACTTTATCTTAAAGCTCCGAACTGCTTTTCCCGGAGGTTCGAGCCGAAGCCCTCTTCTTCAGCGACATGGAGAGCATTTGGCTCTGATCCATGGCTGTTTTCCATGCCAGATCCATTTTTTTCGGATCTAACAACGGGCCGTCAATATTCCAGTCCAGTTGACGAAGAACCAACTCGCCGAGTTGGCAAAGCTTCTCTGTCGGCACTAAGTTGGGACGAAACATAATATTGGTGCGCATCACGCGTAACACCCGGGTACCACGGCAGAGAATCGACAGATCGGCGATCACCTCCATTGCCAGGGCTTTGTCATTGGAAAATGCCTGTTCATGAATAAGACCATCGACCAAATCAACCACCTGCTGGCGGTACTGTTTAAAATAGCCCTGTAGCTCCTCCACTGTCTCGGGAGTAGCCCGACCCACCAGATCACAGTTGCTAAGCAGGAAGTTGGTGCCCATGTTGTCGCTGTCCATATCAACAAAGTCGATACAGTAGGGAGCAAAGCCAATCTGAAACATTATCTGTTCGGCGCTGTTCAGCCCCAGCGTCTTTACCTGGTTCAAGCCCATTCCGTGCCGTCGAATGTTTTCGGCGGCTCCCAGCAGCAACAGATCGTCTTTATTGCGGACTTCCCGGTATAGGCTGCCCACCGACAGCCCGGTCGCCTTGGCAAGATCACGCATTGAAAACTCGAATAGCCCCTTTTCGATAATCAACTCTCGTGCCGCTTTCAACACCTGTTGTCGATACTTCCCCATTCTCTGCTCCTATGGCTTAAGACTCTGGATAATACAGTGGTGACCTTGTTACAGATTTTGCGATTGAGTGTGCACTATAAATTTACCGTATATAGAAAAGCAAATAGCAGTCTGGACGGGTGTTCCACTATCTGCTCCCCACTCGCAATTTAGGGTGACCATTATCACAAATAATTCCCCCTCTCCCTCTCATAAGGACGAATCGTTCACAATTTTTTTTACTTATTAACAGACTTGGAACAAACCCAACTGCCATCACTCAGTGAATTTATGGCAATCCATTATAATTTTCACACCGTTTAATTACTAAGCTTATGGGGAGGGATCGACTCATGCAGCCAACCGGTTGGATCTTTTATCAGTCAAAGCATTGTGGCCTGTCGCGGTATGCCTCGTACGAAATAAGCCCCTGGGATCTCAAGTTTGATTCCCGGTTTGAATGCAGCAAAATCTACGTGTCGGATCCGGCTTTGCGGCAAAGTGCATGCGTAATTGTGGCTTCAGAAAAAAACGCAGCCTTCCACTTCACTCAGGCAAAAGACAAACAGACACAGGGTCAGAGAGTCTACAGCGCCCAGCTTCGTCAAGGTTATTTAATCCTTATCTTTAACCAAGTTCACCACCCAAAGATCGAAGAGGTTAAGCAATATTTTCATGACATGGTTCTGCCATTTATTCTGCAACAGGAACAGACGGAAGAACTCAACGACCGCACCAAAACCATTGTAAAACTGACCGCATTGGGTTTCACCACCAAAGAGATAGCCAATGCTCTCTTTCTGTCTAATCGAGGTGTCGACTACCACCTTGATATAGCGAAAAAAACCTTAGGTGCCAGCAATAGATCCGTTTTGGTCTTCCTGGCCATGCAGCAAAGCTGGTTTGCCTGAGACCTTACTAACCAATAAAAAGTGATGATGATGAAAAAACTTATTACCTTAGCGGTATTGTCCGCTATTGGGTTGACCGCTTGCGGCTCCGATTCGGACAACTCAACTCCGCCTACGACGCCTGAGCAGCCAGCACCGGCGCCCCTTTATGACAATCTGGATGTGCACGTCGAGCCCAACCGGCAGTTCGACGGCATAGTTCGGGTCTATCTGGGACGCTGGTACCCCTGCACCGATGAGCATCCGGAGATGTGCGCCGCTGACATGCCAGCGGATTATGAACTGCCGACCACTGGTAGCCAGGCCGGCACCTACGGTAAGCCGAAGGATGAAAACGATCGGAATAAAAACAAGTACTACAACTCCCGCACCAGCGACGACAGCAAATACTACCTGGAGATCCAATCTGACGATATCAAAGAGTGGCGAGAGTCCTCCATCCGCGAAGACATCTTTGTCCCGGGCCAATACTCCATTCTGGACATCATGCTCTACGTCTCTTCAATCCGCGATGATTTGGAGGTGACGCTGGGTGAGTTCAACACAGAACTCAACACCTACGACTTCAGCGTCTCCTTCGACGCCAACGGCGACGGTGACTTCAATGACGCCGCCGAAGGGGACTACAAGGAGAGTGAGAACTGGTACGTAGCCTCGACCTATGATCAGGGTGATAACCTCAAGATCGCCAATCCAATTCTCGATACCCTCTACGAGCGCCTGGATGAGTTTTGGGTGCAGCCTGGAATGAACATTCGCTTCCAGCCTGTCTCCCCGGTGATGCGAGACAGGGTCAAGCAGATGCAGAAAGCCGAGACCGACCGCCTCAAGGCCAACGGCGGCAAGGTGATTCTGCCGGTACTGAACACTATGTTCCTCGATGGAAGAACTCCGGAGGTAATGGCCACCAACTTCGAGGTTAAGGCCTACAACCTGCGCCCGGACGTGTACCAGCCGGGGGTGATCACCTTGATGGACGTGTTGATGACCGCTCATGACGAGTTTGGTATCGACATTCGCTTAGGCTTCTGGCCCACTCTCTCCACCGGTGCCCAAATCGACGCCTATATCATCACCCAGGTAGAAGGTAAGCGTAACGGCAGTAAAGGACTTAGCGGTTGGGGCTTTCTTGCTGGCGAAGCCCTGTCGTCACTTGATTTCTTCAACGGTCCGGCCTGGCCTAAGGCCGATGAGCTGGTCAATGAGACCGCCCCCTACGACAACCCAACCATCTGCCACTTCCTGCGCGACAACCAAGGCAGGCTGGATGAGACCACTGCCCAGGAGTGTATCGACCACTGGTATTCCGGTTATGGCGGCATCAACCTCCATCGTACCGCCGATGTTTCGGTAATGGTTAACCCTAAGGAGTTCATGGCTCTGTATTTTGTGGGCCCTGAGTATGGATCTAAATATGAGATGACTGAGCACAATATCGCTTACGACGGCAAGTTCCCGATCCACGACATCAACGAAGCCGTTGCACCTCTGGGAAAAACTCACTTTGGTTGGGGCGTCGCCGACTGTGGCTTGTGCCATGGTCTGGAGAACACCCATCTCGATGGCGGTGACTCACCTGCGCTCAGTGACACCACCGAGCCTTACTTCTGTGCATCCTGCCACGGCGGCAACGGCGCACCTGATGGTCATGGTGCCACCCTGCGCTGTCATTTTTGCCACTCCAAGGACAAGCTAATGCTCAATCATGGTGACGCTTCAAAGAATTTCCGCTTCGATGAAGTGCAATGTTTTGGCGTTACCCAGAAGGGCAACCAGCTTAACGGTGAGATGGGCTCCTGTGCCGATGTCGTTAAGTCGAAAGACCCCTATACCAAGGATATGCTGGACCTGTACACCCACAACGGTACCACCTATGGCGAGCAGGACGCAAATAAGCAGCTGACTCGTGGCAACAGCGACTGGCACACCAGTGAAACCTTCCCGGATCCTTACTCCTGCATGACCTGTCACCCAAACAAGTAATGCCTGGATTATCATAGATTCACCATCAGCGGCGTTCGGTTGAGCGCCGCTTCCCGGACAAGCGTCCGGAATTGAATTCTGCCCACATCATGCTGTTAAATTCAGGTGTATAGAGGCCGACACAATCCATTGTTCCCGCATTAACAAACTGCTTCAGGTTAGGTTCAAACGAGCAACTTACAGTACCCAACTCACCATTGTAGATAAGCCTTGTACAGAGATAAAAAAAGGCCCTGTATTAACAGGACCTTATGACTCTACATTAAGAGTATTGCTTTACACCTTTCTCAAGTTCCAGGCTAGAACGGGATATCATCATCCCAACCGTCATCCAGATCCGGAGTGAAGTTCTGCTGTGGCTGCTGCGCTGGCTGTTGAGGCTGAGGTGCCGGGCGCTGTTGCGGAGCCGCCTGCTGTGGTGCTTGCTGTTGTGCTTGCTGGGGCTTAGGCGCATAAGCTGGCTGTGGAGCCTGCTGTTGTGCTTGCTGAGGCTTAGGTGCATAACCTTGCTGCGGTGCCTGCTGTGGAGCTTGCTGGGGCTTAGGTGCGTAACCTTGCTGCGGAGCCTGCTGCTGAGGTGCATTGTACTGGTTCTGCTGTTGCTGACCCTGCTGTTGACCATAGCCACCTTGCTGTCCGCCACCTTGACCACGGCTATCGAGCATCTGCATTTCGTTAGCATTGATCTCAGTCTTGTAGCGATCTTGACCGGTAGACTGGTCCTGCCACTTGCTGGTTTGCAATTTACCTTCGATATATACCTTAGAACCTTTCTTAAGGTACTCGCCTGCGATTTCCGCTAAGCGACGATACATAACGATGTTATGCCACTCTGTACGCTCTTGTGGCTGACCTTGTTGGTCTTTCCAAGACTCACTCGTCGCCACTGTAAAGTTGGCTACGGCATTGCCATTTGGCATGTAACGAACTTCAGGGTCTTTCCCTAAGTTACCGACCAAAATTACCTTATTGACACCACGACTGGCCATTGAAATCTCCTGAGATATTCTTTCAAATTACAAAAATTCTACGTCTGGTTCGGGCTTAATCCCATCAGGATTAAGCTCATGACGGATCTCTTCCCACGAAAAAATCGGTCTTTTTTCACACCAATACGAGTTAACTGACAGAGCCTAACACAGCTCGGGCTTCTCTCAAATCGAAATGCTCATCAACTTTTAAATATGCGACTTTCTCCTCGAGCACGACAATTGCCTCGGCAACACCTGCAAGCTGAGATAACTCGGTCGCCATAGCCTTGGCTTGATCCCGACCTTCCACTGTAGCTTCAAGGGTATAGCTCTTAAGCAATACCGGATTTTCCATACCTAAGGTCAACACTAACCAGATAGCCATTAAGAGTAACGCAACTGCGAACACACCAGCGGCTCCAACTAACTGATACGCACCACCGCCTAATAAACCACCACAGAAGGCACCCAGGAACTGACTGGTAGAGTAGACTCCCATCGCCGAGCCTTTATCTCCCACGGGACAAAACTTAGCAATCAAGCTGGGTAGTGAGGCTTCTAAATAGTTAAATCCGGTAAAAAACAGAACTACCGCAATACTGAGCACCATAAGGTTATTGGCAAACAGTGCCATCGCGCCCAGCGCCACCATCATGATGAGTAGAGCAACCTGAAAGGTCGCCTTAGTATTTTTCTTCTTCACGCCTATGATGATTAGCGGCACCATCAGGAAGAAAGCGGCCATAAACGCCGGAAAATAGAGCATCCAATGCTTCTCTTTAACCAAGCCGGCATCGACAAGATCCAGTGGCAATGCCACAAATACCGCAGTCAGCACCAGGTGCAGAATAAAGATCCCCGCGTCGAGCCTGAATAGCTGTGGGTCCGTCACCATCGCCTTTAATTTAGCCGGTGTCGCGAGAGTATCACCCTTAGGGGCTTGGGAGATTGGATTAGGCACCAGTACCTGTACGATGAGCATACCCAGAATAGCTAAACCTGCCGTCATAGCAAACAGCCCCGACAAGCCGAGATGTTGAGCGACGATAGGGCCGACTAAGAGAGAGAGTGCGAAGGAGAATCCGATACACATACCGATAATAGCCATCACTTTGGTGCGCTGCTCATCACGAGTCAGATCGGCTGCTAACGCTAGCACTGCTGCGGCGATGGCGCCCATCCCCTGTATCGCACGACCCGCAACCACACCATAGATAGTATCGGCGTTGGCTGCGACCAGACTACCAAATGCAAACAACAGCAGCCCCGCCAGAATAATCGGCTTTCGGCCGAACTTATCAGATAAGATCCCCATGGGGATCTGCAATACGGCCTGAGTGAGACCATATGCACCAATAGCAATACCCACCCACAGAGGTGAAAAGCCTTCTAAATGTTGCCCGTAAAGTGCAAAGACAGGCATGATCATAAACAAGCCCATCATTCGCAAACCAAATACACTGGCTAAAGAAAACGCGACTTTTTTCTCGGTCTTTGAGAGTCCGTTATTGGCCATGTTCCGCCCTGATCTGAATACATAAATAAGCGGAGAAGTTTATACGAACTATTTCAATAGCTCAAAAGGAAAATCATAAAAGAGGCATTAAATAAGCAGCTAAAAACAAAAGGCTGGTTCTCCGAACAGGCCACTCCTCCTATCAGCTGAGCCTTACAGCTCTCTGCACTGGCAGAGATGGATACACAACAGGGTAAGCTGATAAGTGAGACCTGAGTCAATTTTTATGCGATAATCGATCTCTTTTTTATTCGGCATACAGAGAGAAAGATGGACAAGATTGAAGTACGTGGCGCCCGCACCCACAATCTAAAAAACATCAACCTGACAATTCCCAGAGACAAGTTAATCGTAATTACCGGCCTATCCGGCTCAGGAAAATCGTCTCTGGCATTCGACACCCTCTATGCCGAAGGTCAGCGACGCTACGTCGAATCACTATCGGCTTATGCGCGCCAATTTTTAAGTTTGATGGAGAAGCCGGATGTCGATCATATCGAAGGCTTAAGTCCTGCTATATCCATCGAGCAAAAGTCGACGTCTCATAACCCACGCTCGACCGTGGGAACCATCACAGAGATCTATGATTACCTGCGTTTGCTCTTTGCACGTGTAGGTGAACCACGCTGTCCTACTCATGGCCAACCATTGGCAGCGCAAACCATCAGCCAGATGGTTGATAAAGTCATTGAGCTACCCGAAGGCAGTCGGCAAATGCTGCTGGCACCTGTAGTCAATAATCGTAAAGGCGAACATGTAAAACTGCTGGACAGCCTCTCTGCACAAGGATTTATTCGTGCCCGCATCGATGGAGAGGTCTGCGATCTCACCGATCCGCCAGAGCTTGAACTGCATGTGAAACACACCATCGAAGTGGTTGTCGATCGATTTAAGGTTCGTGATGACATCAAGCAAAGACTCGCCGAGTCATTCGAGACAGCGCTCGAACTTTCCGGCGGCATTGTCACCGTCGCGAATATGGATAGTGACAAGCCAGCCCAGAGCGAAGAACTTCTGTTCTCGGCTAATTTTGCCTGTCCCCACTGTGGTTACTCGATGGCTGAACTCGAGCCAAGAATATTTTCCTTCAATAATCCGGCCGGAGCCTGTGGCACCTGTGACGGATTAGGCGTACAGCAGTTCTTTGATTCAGAGCGCGTGATCATGAACTCTGAACTCTCACTCGCCGGCGGTGCGATTCGAGGCTGGGATAGGCGCAACTTCTATTACTTCCAGATGCTAACGTCCCTGGCCGAACACTATAAGTTCGATATTGAAAAACCATTTCAGCAGCTCAGTGCTGAGGTTCAAAAACTGGTGCTCTACGGCTCTGGTACCGTGAGTATTGCCTTTAAGTACATCAATGATCGTGGTGATGTGGTTGTTCGTAATCATCCTTTCGAAGGTATTCTCAATAACATGGACAGGCGTTACCGTGAGACAGAGTCTAATGCGGTCCGTGAAGAGTTAGCCAAATTTATTAACACTCAGTCTTGTCAGAGTTGCGACGGTTCACGTCTGCGTGAAGAGGCGAGAAATGTCTTTATCAAAGATCTGAACCTTCCCATGTTGACCCAATGGTCAATCGGCGAAGCGATGGACTATTTCTCTACCTTAGAACTCACAGGGCAAAAGGCACAGATCGCCGAGAAGATCCTTAAAGAGGTTCGCGACAGATTAGGCTTCCTCGTCAATGTCGGCCTTAATTATCTGAGCCTGTCACGCTCGGCCGATACTCTTTCCGGCGGTGAGGCACAACGTATCAGACTCGCAAGCCAGATTGGTGCAGGACTGGTCGGCGTGATGTATGTGCTCGATGAACCCTCCATCGGCCTGCATCAACGTGACAATGAACGCCTGCTACAGACTCTCATCCACCTCAGGGATCTGGGGAATACCGTCATCGTCGTCGAACACGATGAAGATGCCATAAAAATGGCCGACCATGTTATCGATATTGGCCCGGGTGCCGGCGTCCACGGTGGCGAAGTGATCAGTGATGGTACGTTAGAAGATATTCTCAGCTGTGAAGACTCTATTACCGGCCAATACCTCTCGGGTAAGAAACAGATCCACATCACCGAGAAACGAGTGGCTTATAATGAGAATAAACTCATCGAACTCTATGGTGCCAGCGGTAACAACCTTAAAGATGTCGACCTGACTATTCCGGTTGGACTGTTCACCTGTGTCACGGGAGTATCCGGCTCCGGAAAGTCGACGCTGATTAACGATACTTTCTACAAGATTGCCCACAGGCAACTCAACGGCGCGACCGTCGATGAGCCTGCTCCTTACAAAAGCATCAAGGGGATGGATCATTGCGATAAGGTGGTCGACATAGACCAGAGCCCCATTGGCCGAACCCCCAGATCGAACCCTGCAACCTATACGGGGATCTTCACCCCGATAAGAGAGCTGTTTGCCGCGACTCAGGAATCCCGTACCCGCGGCTACAAGCCGGGTCGTTTCTCTTTCAATGTGAAAGGAGGACGCTGTGAAGCCTGTCAGGGTGATGGACTCATTAAGGTAGAGATGCACTTCCTGCCCGATGTCTACGTGCCATGTGACAGCTGTAAGAGTAAGCGCTATAACCGCGAAACCTTAGAGGTTAAATACAAGGGTAAGAGTATCCACGAGGTGCTCTCTATGACCGTAGAAGAAGCACGTCCCTTCTTCGATGCCGTTCCGGCCATCGCCCGTAAACTGCAAACCCTGATTGAAGTTGGCCTCTCCTATATCAGCCTTGGACAGAGTGCGACCACCTTATCCGGCGGTGAGGCTCAACGAGTCAAATTAGCTAAGGAACTGTCAAAGCGTGATACCGGCCAGACCCTCTATATTCTCGATGAACCAACGACGGGCTTGCACTTCGCCGATATTCAGCTCTTGTTAGACGTACTACATAGACTGAAGGCCCACGGCAACACGATCGTAGTCATCGAACATAACTTAGATGTCATCAAGACTGCCGACTGGATTATCGATCTGGGTCCTGAAGGGGGCTCGGGAGGCGGAACTATTCTGGTTACCGGTACGCCAGAGCAGGTAGCGGAACATGAAGCGTCTCACACGGCTCGCTTCCTTAAGCCTCTGTTAGAGAAGTAGAGATATTCCACTAAATTGATAATATCGGAGTCCGGCATACCCGGCCGGACTCCGCTCTCTTATCATTCTCTTCTATCATTCCTTCAGTTCAACTGCTAGCTTGTCTCTATGGCCATTTCAAAAATTGAAGCTATGGTATCGAAGAGATGTCCGGCTCTCCCCAAAGAGAATAGCTTACACTGGATAAACAGGATGACTCATCTCCTGTTAACCTTTGTGTTTTTCATGCTGATTTCCGGCTGTGCTATCGACAACTCCTCATGCAGGGCTGGAGTGACACCCGAATGGGCCAACACCACGGTTCTGAAGAGTGATATCAGCCAACTCACCTCCCCGGCACTTCAAGGACGTAAAACCGGAACCAAGGGCGCCAAACTGAGTCGAGAGTATATCTCCCAGCGATTTGCACAGATAGGCCTCACCCCTTGGTCGGTTTCGCCCAAGTCCGGTGACATTGCCGACTATGCCATTCCCTTTACCTACGATTACCAATTCAGCCAGCGTCAGGGGGTAAATCTAGTTGGAATACTCAGATCCCCAACAGGAAGTCACCGATGGCGAATCGTTATCGCCCATTATGATCACTTAGGGAAAAAGGCAGGCAGAGTTCACCCCGGCGCAGATGATAATGCATCGGGAGTGGCCGCAATGCTGCAAATCGCAGCCCAAAGTGCAAGGTTGCCCCACAGTGGAGACGATAGTGCAGAGAGAGCAAACTTAATGTTCGTGGCGACAGATGCCGAGGAACCAGGACTCTTCGGTGGCTATGCACTGGTTGAGCGGTTGAATAACCCGGCTTCAACTCCCAACAGTGAGCAGATAGATCTGGCAATCAATATGGATATGGTCGGCAGGCCGGGTAGACCCTACGCTATTTACCTTGAAGGGAAAGCTGGTTTTAAAAACTTTAACCAGATCCGACAACAGATCACCGCTGAAAATGGTCTATGTATCAAGGCTAACCACCCCGGAAGGCTTGGGCGGGACCTGAAGCGCGTCGACTGGCTCAGGGCATCAGATCATTACCCTTTACATAAAGCTCAGATACCCTGGCTCTACTTTGGAGTGCCTCCACATAGGGACTACCACGCCCCTACAGACACTACAGAAAAAATAGATCTTAAATTTCTGGCAGCTGTGACTGAATCAGCCTATCAACTGCTGATAATTAACAGTTTACTGCTACAAAACACGCCATAACCTCAACAAACAATTATTTTTTCAACAATGCAAATGACTGATGTTAGTGCATTTTCACGAAGTTTTAGCTAGTTACTGGCTGAAAATGCCAATGTTAATTGGTAATACCAATTGCACCCTGCTATAATAACTGGCTTACTGATGAATTTTCGGTGCGGGAAGTCGACACGGGGTTGATTTTCTGTCTATAAACCCAAGCACATTTATTGTGCTCGCTATTCCACAAGGCTACAACCCATGTCATCCAATGAACAAACTTTCCGCGAACTCGGTCTTGCCGAGCCTTTGTTGCGTGCTCTTGACGAGCTCGGCTACGAAAAACCAACTCCAATCCAGGCTGCGAGTATCGATCCTCTCATGGCCGGAAAAGATATTTTAGGTCAGGCACAAACTGGTACAGGTAAAACAGGTGCTTTCGCACTGCCTCTACTAAACAGCATCGACCCAAATACTAATTCTCCACAAATTTTGGTATTGGCACCAACACGTGAACTTGCAGTGCAGGTCGCAGAAGCTTTTGGTAGCTATGCAAAATTTATGAAGGGTCTACACGTTCTGCCTATTTACGGCGGACAGAGCATGCATCAGCAATTAAATGCTTTGCGTCGTGGACCACAAATCATTGTCGGTACTCCAGGCCGAGTTATGGACCACATGCGTCGCGGCACTCTTAAGTTAGAGTCGCTAAAAGCAATGGTACTCGATGAAGCCGATGAGATGCTAAAAATGGGCTTCATCGATGATATCGAATGGATCCTTGAGCATACACCTAAGCAACGTCAACTTGCGCTATTCTCGGCAACTATGCCTGAGCAAATTAAGCGTGTTGCTAACAAATACTTAGACCAACCTGTACACGTTAAAATTGCTGCGACAACAACGACTGTTGAAACTATTGAACAGCGTTTTGTACAGGTTTCACAACACAATAAACTTGAAGCACTGGTACGTGTTTTAGAAGTTGAGAAGACCGAAGGTATTATCATCTTCGTTCGTACCCGTAACAGCTGTGTTGAGTTAGCCGAGAAGTTAGAAGCTCGCGGTTACGCTTCATCTCCACTTCACGGTGATATGAACCAACAAGCGCGTGAACGTGCCGTTGACCAACTTAAGCGTGGCAAACTAGATATCATCATCGCAACTGACGTTGCGGCCCGTGGTCTCGATGTTGAGCGTATCGGACACGTAGTTAACTACGATATCCCATATGACACTGAAGCTTACGTTCACCGTATCGGCCGTACTGGTCGTGCTGGTCGTACAGGTATGGCGATCCTTTTCGTTACACACAGAGAGATGCGTATGTTACGCACTATCGAACGTGCAACTAAGAGCCGTATCTCACCAATGGATGTCCCTAGCCCAGAGACAGTGACCGAGCGTCGTCTATCCCGCTTAGGTGAGCAAGTTTCTGAGATTATCGCTAAAGACTCTTTAGATTTCATGAAGGGCGCCGTAGCTCAACTTTGTCAGCAACTGGAAGTCGATACCGACATCCTAGCCGCTGCATTGTTACAACAAGTGCAGAAAGACCGTCCGCTACAGTTACCATCAATTCACGAACGTCAGCGTGACAGTCGTGATGATCGCAACTCGCGTGATCGTAACGAACGTGGCTCGCGTGATCGCGGTGATCGTCCACGTCGTGAGTCTCGCCCAACACCAAGTAACTTGGGTAAAGCAGACTCACTTAAAGACAATCCAGACGTTAAGATGTGCCGTTACATCATAGATGTAGGTCGTGACAACGGTGTTGGTGTGGGTAACATCGTAGGCGCTGTTGCAAACGAAGCAAACATCGATAGCCGTTACATTGGTCAAATCCAGTTATTCGACCAAGTAACAGCAATTGACCTTCCTGACGGAATGCCAAAAGATGTTCTACAACACCTTAAGAAAGTACGTGTTTGTGGCAGACCTTTGAATATCCGTGAAGCAGAAGGTGCCGAACTACCTGCAGGTGGCGATAGCCGTCCTCCACGTCGTCCACGTAAGCCTTCTGGCGACCGTCGTCCATCGGGTGACAGAAAGCCACACCGTAAAGGTAACCCATCGAAAGATGGCGAGTAATCAATTACCGATACACTTTTAACTAAGTGACAGAGTAAATAAAAAGGAGCCTAAGGCTCCTTTTTTTATGCTTTTACTAATCTGTATTACTTTCCACTGAATTGCTCTTCATGTAACCAGGCTGCGTGCTTAGGTGCTTTCTTAGTTCTTGACCACTCTTCCAACATGGCAGGTCCCACCTTCTTCAACTCTGCGAATTGACCAGGGGTACCGGTAACACAGGTCAGCTCTAATCTATGACCGCTGGGATCGAAGAAGTAGATAGACTCTATGATGCCGTGTTTGGTAATACCGAGTACATCTACCCCCTTAGACTCCAGCTCAGCTTTGGCTTCTACAAGTGCATCGCGGTCTTTAACTCTGAATGCAATATGTTGTACCCACTCTGGTGTATTTCTGTCCCGGTCCATCTTCGGAGAGTTCGGCAGCTCGAAGAAGGCTAAAATATTGCCATTACCCGCGTCCAGAAACAGATGCATATAGGGATCGGGCTCTTGCGTTGAAGGCACTTTATCTTCGGCAATGGCAACCAGAAACTCCATATTGAGTTTATCTTTATAGAACTCGACCGTCTCTTTAGCATCGTTACAGCGATAAGCCACATGATGTATCTGCTCAATATTAATCATACCGAATCTAACCCTTAACGAATGTAGTAACAAGTGTTACCACATTACTCCTGTTCATCCTATAGGTCAATATATCCTCAACGACCGTCAGGTTCATAAGCTTAAGATAACCATTGAGTAAGACCTCACACCAGTTTGGAGCTAAGCCACTGTCTGGCATATAATCGAGAACCTAATTCAGTGCAGGATGACCCTTTTATGGCTGTAGACAGCATAAAGTCTCGGCAGAACCTCGAAGTTAGTTTGGATATGGATAACTTCTTTCCTTATCAACTAACACAACTGCAATCGAGTGTGAGCGATACTATTGCCGAGATCTATACGGGTCACTTCGAACTTACACGACATGAATGGCGAATCGTCGCCGTACTCGGAACAGGCAAGGCGCTGTCGGCAAAGTGTATAGGCGGGCTCATTAATCTCGAAAAGATGCAAACCAGTCGCGCCATAGCCAAAATGACTAATAAAGCATTGATTTTAAAGGTAGAAGATAGGAGTGATAAACGTTCTTCTTTATTAAAATTAACCCCGGAAGGACTCAAGGTGCATCGGGAGTTAGCACCTATGGTTTTAGCAAGAGAACAGGCACTGCTATCGGTTCTAAGTGAAGATGAACATGATCAACTCAGGCTGATCATGGATAAGTTATTTGCCCAATCCAGAGCGATACAGACATATGCGAAATAATGATTAAATTCCTGCAAAGAAAACTAAGCCATAGATACCGGTTAGCAGGATAACAGACACCAGGCAACGCCTTCTTGACTCGTGTCCATAAGTATTTAGCAGGCTGGGAAACAGCAGGAAATTAAATGGGTTAAATAAATTCTGATAACAAAAAACCGTGATACCAAACCTCCGTCCCCTCTTCACCATCAAGTAAAAGTAATAGCAAAATCGACCAAAAAGAAAGGGAAGACTAACAAACATAGCCAAAGAGATTGCCATCTCTATTCCGGACAGGTGAACATCTAATTGAAAAAGGTGGTTAACTCCCCCCGTTACGGTAACAACAAAGCCAACGGTGACTAATGTCGAAAACAGCAGAAACAGTAAGCTGGAACTTATCAGCTTATACAAATCGATACTGATATTACGCATACTAAACCTCAAATTATTCGTAAGTAACCATCAATATCTTGTCCGTAAGAAATCTCAGTTTTATCCTGATACTCCTAAATTTAGTACATTATGATGTTTCTAATTTGAATAAATCGTAAATCTAAATATCTTCCACTTACGTAAAGCCTGTCAGACTGGCGCTCAGTCAATGATAAACTTATCTGCCACATACCGGGCGATAGCCAGACTGGCCGTGAGTCCGGGAGACTCTATACCATATAGATTTACGAGCCCGTTTAACCCATGTTCGTCTTCTCCCTGGATCTGAAAATCCCGAAAGCTATCTCCGGGCCCCTGTAACTTTGGACGAATACCAGAGTAGCTTGGCTGTAATTTATTGGGATCGACAGCTGGAAAGTAACGTTTTATAGACTCTACAAACTTGCTTTTCAACTCTGGAGAGACTGCATAATCAGGCACAGTGCAAGAATCTAAGTATTGAGTATCCGGGCCAAACTTCAACTGACCACCCATATCTAGAGTGGCATGTATCCCGAGTCCGGCTCCCTCCTTCTCGGGTACGGGATACACCAGGCGATCAAATGGCGAGAGCCCATGATAAGAGAAATAATGACCGCGACACCAATAGAGCTCGGGGATCAGCCCCTCTTCCATCTCCTCTATTCGTTTGGCGGCCTCAGAGCAATATAAACCGGCACAGTTAATCAAGTACCGACTGTGCAAAACCATGGCCTCTCCATCCACACTCAGGGTGATGTTGAAGCCTTTGTCCGTGGGCTCGGCGGCGATAAATTCAGTTCTGCTTGCCAGTATCGTCCCATTTTGTTCTGCTTCGGCCAGCAGGCTAGCCATATAGGCGTGACTATCGATGATTCCGGTCGACGGGGATAATAATGCTGCTGAACCGCTCAATTGTGGAGAAACTTGAGCTAACTGTCTTCGAGAAAGCCTGGTGAGATCATCGACCCCATTAGCGCATGCCTTCAGGTTCAGCTCCTCAAGATACATTTCCTGAGTCAGGTTTTGAGCAAGTATGAGCTTGCCAATAGGCTTAAATGGTATCTTCCTGCGTTTGCAATACTCGTACAATTCATGCCTGCCAGAAACACACAGCTTTGCCTTTAGGCTTCCATGGGGGTAGTAGATCCCGGCATGAATAACTTCACTATTTCGACTGCTGGTCTCCTGACCGAATGAGCTGTTTTTATCGATAAGCAAGACACTATTGAAGGTCCTGCTTAGCCTTGCAGCGACAGCCAGGCCAACGGCCCCCGCACCAATCACCACAGCATCAAAGGTTTCCATACACACACTCAAAAATAGAGGCACCTCTTAATAGAATAAGTCCAGAATGAAAATCACACATCTAATAGCAATCGATATAAGACTCACGACCCAAGCGGAGCAGAAAACCATACCCGCCAATCAACTAACGTACTGAATGTAAAAACATACCCACCACTCAACTAACATACTGAATGTAAAGACATAGTAAACAATATTTCATGTAATAATTATCACTGGCTTTACATTTTCATGCTATTGTCATTTTAAAACGACCAATTGATTCTTATTTTTTGCAGCTTCACTAAACCTGTTCTACGTTTAAAGGGCGCTAAAATAATTAAAATAACTAACAGGAAGATATTATGCATAAGTTCAGTTTTGGCTGTTCAGTCGAACTTTTAACTAACAATATTGCTCAGATAACCATAGAGCCAAATGTTGAGGTCACACTCGAGATGCTGGGCGAGTTCGATGAATATATGAGTACGGTATTCAATCACGACTTTGCCCTACTCATTAATAAACAAAATAATTACTGCTATTCCTATGAAACACTGCTATGCATGGGATCACAAGAAAACCTAAAGGCTACGGCGGTGGTTTATTATGATGAAGCCGATGCCAAGCTCCCGCCGCAATTCGCGGAAATGAGACAGGTCGATCAGCTTAATATCCAACTTTTTTCGGGAGCTAACATTGGAACCCAAAAAGCATTGAACTGGCTTGAGCATCAACTATGTACGAAGAAAGCTGTAGAACTTTCATATTAGAAACAGTGATAAAATAGAAACGAATTTTCAAAAAAGCGTTTCCCAAACTCATATGACGCTAATTTCAGAGCAAATATTCTGAAAATATATTTGTGTCTCTATCTTGATGTTTTGTATCTCAATCGATTCTCTATATTGAGCCTTTGAGCCTTTATCGCATCTTTGCAAGGTCTTTAAGCAGGGTTAGCAGATACAAGCATCAAACAAAAACAGAGGTAGCTCGGCAAGCTTAGCATCACTGCCTATAACAAGCACAAGATAGTCTTCTTGAGTAATAAAGAACAATTACAAACTGAGAAGGCCACGTCCTTACTGTATAGACATGGTTTGAGCACCAAGGTTTGTAACCTTTCAAGACGTCTGGCGTGTATAAAGTAAATCAGTCAGTCCTGCTCCGACTTATACCAATCGGTATAAGTAAGTACTCTACTCAGAGTCTTTTTGGCAAATTAATTCAAAACAAATGGATGAGGAGGTGAATACCCAGTTATATGACAAGGTATCTACATCACTGTTTCATGTAAAAATTTTCCCTTCTAAAACATAAAGTCAACATCGTTGACTCCAATCTATTCAGCGACATTAATCGTAAACACATTATTAGCTATTCTTCGCAAGCTATGATAACAGTTCAATTTGCAATCAAATAAAATAACTGATAGAACATACATGTTAAGAAAATGTTTAAAAGTAAGGATTAAACATGAAAGGATTCATCTATTGGATGGCGATAATTGTATTTTTAATCGCAGGTTACACCCCCGGCACGGCTAGGGCATCGAACCACTTGCAAGCTTGTGATACGGCTGAGTGCAAAGAGTACTTCACAGCCTATAGAATACTCACCAGAAGAGGGCACTCAGAAGCTATGGCAACTCTTGGAGAGTTGTACTACGCAGGTTATGGCACTGAAAAAAATACTGAACAAGCACTTAAATGGTTTAGAAGAGCAGCAAAATATGGCATCACTTCTGCGCAATATAAAGCAGGCGTACTCTACTTGCAGGATTCAGATTTCCAAGATGTAGAGAAAGGAGTAAGTCTAATAAAAAAAGCCACTAAATATGATTTTTCACCAGCATGCTTCGTACTTGGAAAGATCTACCTCGATGGTAGATTCATTCCTCAGGACATACCTCAAGCTGATAAATGGTTATCCGCAGCTTACAAACTGAATAATTACGAGACAATTAAGTTTGCAAAAAGACTAAAAAACTCTCCCAAAACAGCATCTTTAGAATTAACAGTGCTATTCAGCTTAATTGAGTCTGATATTAAGGTCACTTCAGCTCCCGGCTCTAATCCTCCAATAAATGAAATGGAAACCATTGTCATCACTGCACCTGAATACACGGAATATTTCGATGCTGAGATTGCCAGGTTAAACAAATCTATACCCGATACATCGAGTGGCACAGGTTCAAAAATTGCGGGAAGAACCTGCTCAAAACTCTGGGGATGTAGTACCGAATCAGATCGTGAGCGGATCAGAGATGTGCTGCTAAATGACTGGGGTCTGGAAACCATAAGGTGGCGACCATAAACCCGAGTTTTTTTACTGAGAAATAATAATTTTAGCGCCGAATAGGAGGCTAACCCCTCCTATTCAGTGATGGAGCAATCGCTAGCACTTCTCACTTTCTAAGTAACAGAGCAATGCATTAATAACACTGTTGTTTTTTACTATGATCAGCTCTTCAATCGACACAGTTTCTACATACTTTCCAAATGCATTTATCATTTCTATTGGAAACTGAGTTGAATACTCTGCCATAGCTTTTGCTCTCTTGTCGGCGTAACCAGAAACATCTACCCTCAAACTAATAGCACCATTTTCTACTGGCTCCTCAACCAGGTAATCGATTCCAAATTCACTAGCGGTATTTGAAAGTTGGTTTGCCCTCGTGTTAGATATTGCAAAATAGACCAAATTAAGAGAAAAGGATTCAGTTGTTAGGGTACTAATAGCTCTATGATCGTTATTTCCCGTTATACCTCCCTCTGCAAATGTGAGAATAGCGAGAGGCTTTTTCTGTTCGAGTATAGCGTTGAGCTGTTTAACAACCTCTTGACGATATTGATTGAGCTTGCCATCGGGGAAGCGTAAAAACATCGGCGACTGAAGGCCTAATATTTGAGAGGCGGCAATAGCTTCCTGCTCTCGAATCAGCGCTAACTCAGAGCCCGATGCCTCCAGCCCTGAACGGTCGCTCCCGGCATCTCCGGAAGTTGCGTATACAGGGAAGACTTTAACGCCATGATCGGCCAATTTGGCTAAGGTTCCAGATATCCAGGTCTCATCATCCGGATGGGCAAAAATGGCAATAACAGATAGGGGATCTGTCACCTCCTCCACTGACTCCATACTATATGTCCCACCGGATTGCGCTGCTCCATTCTCGAGATGACAGCCTGTTACCCACATAGCGAGGATGAGAAGTATCAGAGTCAACCGAATCATTTGGCCCACAGTTCACCTCGCATTCACCGATTAAACACTCAATTAAGAAAATAGATCCAAGCATAGTAAATATAGACCTGATACACCAAGACCCTAATACACTAGGGGCAGTCAAATTACACCATTCTTTTTTCTGGGGAGGGGGGAGACACTCGCATCGTGAGTATTTATGGTTTGAAATCGAGTTCTAAAATAAGTTCTAAAATAAGTTCTAAACTGATCACCGACTGGGTGAGACCGATTGAGACTGGATGAGCACTCTCATTTTCTTGTGTCAATCTACCCTCTTCAGCCCTAGTTCAGCTTCCTCTCTTAGTTTAGCGATACAACTCTGACAGATGCATGCCTTGAGATCGAGAGTCCCCTCTTCGACAACTTTTTTGGGTGGAAAAGTGGTGTGATTACACCAGCAATCTTTGAGTTCCTTTCCCTCAATGACGGCACAGCCATTTTGTCGTTGGCAAAGGGGGCAAATATCGGACTTATTTTTCGGTTGAGTCATCACTATTATCTCTTATATACCAATTTCATTGAATCTCTGTTCATTCAGCGGGAGTTTAAAGCGCTGAAGGCAAGGCGGATGATTGAAGCTAATAGTTATTCTATATCAAAAGCATTCAACGTAGCATGCAGGGTTTTAAAACCCGCCCTTAGGGAGGCTCTCAGACATCCCACTTCTGCATTGCATTGACTTACAAGGGAACAACCATTCTTTCATCAATGCGCTTTGAATTGAAAAATCTGAGTGACTCTGAATTAACAACATATTTATTGAAACTGGTATTATTTCTCATCTGCTGGGTGATTCACCCCATCATACAAGGTGACACCATGTCTGAGCAAAGAGTGCCAACTAGCTTGAAAAACACCGAAAGTGAACCGTCCTCTAAACAAGCCACATTGTGAATAAATTCTAAAACGTCTAACGACTTAGTGTATCTGGTGAGAAGGCATTTAAAAATGACGGCCTGATTTAGATATTCATAAGCGACCTATTAATACCAGCTTACAAGCTATCGAAATCGACACGATAGGCTAAGGCTCTGCACTCCAGATAATCATTGCAACCGTTATTGAGACGATGATCGACACACTCCATGATCACCACGCCATTTCCGCCCAGCCTCTGAGTCTTATATTTAAGCTCGCCAAGAAGAAGCGACTCAGTAGGTTTAGGTTCAGTCGGCCTGGTCTTGCAATAGGAGGAGACGACCTTACCAAGCGATTCGGCTTTATATCGCTGAATTTCAGCGATGGAGTACTCTTCAACTTTATAGGTTCTCAAGGCCTCATCGACACTCGGGGTCGTATTCAACCTTATTCCATTACATGCAGACAGAGATAACAGTAAAAAAAATGTCACTAAAAACTTCATCAAATTCATCCTTAAATTCTTCCTTAACTTATCCATAGATTTAAAGAATGTTGGAAAACAGCCGCATCAATTCAGCACTTTTCCGCACATCCAAGACTGCATAATAAAGAAGCAACAGGCTCTTTACACACATTACCATTCATCGAAGAAATTTGTAATGGATCGGGACAGACTCATCGGAGACAGATCACTCCTCGTCATAGCTTAAGCTCACCATTTAAGTTAGTCAGGAGTAAATTTTGCCCTCGGAATACAAAAATGCCCCACCGATAAGGCAGGGCATAGCTCTCAACTCTCAACTCACATGGCTCGTAGCTTTAACCTTCTGAGCCTTCGCGGCTAAAGCCGCTCCTACACTTACTGCTTATAACTCAGTATTACTTCCCTGGGCGAACACCCAAGGTATGGCAGATGGCATAAGTGAGTTCGGCGCGGTTCAGGGTGTAGAAATGGAAGTCTTTCACGCCTTCACGGGACAGGACTTTAACCATGTCGATAGCTACGTTGGCCCCTACCATCTGACGAGTCGTCGGGTCATCATCCAAGCCTTCAAACTGTTTATGTAACCAACCGGGAATCGACACATTGGTCATGCCCGCAAAGCGCTTAAGTTGTTTAAAGTTAGTTACTGGTAAAATACCCGGGACGATTTCAACATCAATTCCGGCCGCAACACAACGGTCACGGAAACGCAGGTAGGACTCGACGTCGAAGAAAAACTGGGTGATGGCACGATTGGCGCCGGCATCGATCTTCTTCTTCAGGTTAATCAAGTCAGCCTGAGCATTAAGCGCATCGGGATGAACTTCTGGATAGGCTGCAACGGAGATATCAAAGTCGGCGACAGAACGCAGTAATCGTACTAAGTCATTGGCAAAACGAGTAGGCTTAGGGCTGCCCTCAGGCAGATCACCACGCAGAGCAACGATATCCCTGATACCTGAATTCCAATAATGCTTGGCAAGCTCCTTGAGCTCTTCATCACTGGCATCGACCAGAGTCAGGTGAGGCGCTGCAACTAAATCTGTCTCCTTCTGGATACGCTCAATCACGCCATGGGTACGGTCACGCACGCCAGAGTTCGCACCGTAAGTCACAGAGACAAACTTAGGATTAAGCGGTTCGAGGCGACGAATGGAGTTCCAGAGTATTTTTTCCATCTCTGGAGTTGCAGGAGGGAAGAACTCAAAAGAAACGTTAATATCGCCATTCAGCTCAGCTAAGCTCTGGTTTAGCGATGTAGCATGTTGTGCATGATGAAAACCCATTTCTATTCCCTCTACGACTCGTCTATCTTCAATAAATAAATTCGTTTAGACGTTTGGACGTCTATACATCCATATTAGAGAAACTCTGGTCTAAGTCAATAGCAAACAGAGTACTAAATACAAATAAGATAGTTCTTAGAAAGAAGGAACGCGACTTCGTCGCTGGAGGACGGCTCAAGAACGCCTACGAGTTCGGCAAAAAGCGCCTCCTAGGACGGGCTTCGCCCTACGAGAAAAAGCGTTTAATCTTCTCTCGAAGGTAGCGGCCTCAAAGCGTAAGCGACCTAGAAGCGTAGCATCCCCGAAGCTAAGCGCCCTCGAAGCGAAGCGCCCTCGAAGCGAAGCGCCCTCGAAGCGAAGCGCCCTCGAAGCGAAGCGCCCTCGAAGCGAAGCGCCCTCGAAGCGAAGCGCCCTCGAAGCGAAGCGCCCTCGAAGCGAAGCGCCCTCT
>NZ_RXNV01000005.1:209266-314876 GCF_003966265.1 Shewanella atlantica
CGAAGCGAAGCATCCTCGAAGCGTAGCGCCCTCGAAGCGTAGCGCCCTCGAAGCGTAGCGCCCTCGAAGCGTAGCGCCCTCGAAGCGTAGCGCCCTCGAAGCGAAGCGCCCTCGAAGCGAAGCGCCCTCGAAGCGAAGCGCCCTCGAAGCGAAGCATCCTCGAAGCGTAGCGCCCTCGAAGCGAAGCGCCCTCGAAGCGAAGCGCCCTTTTTACTCCTGTAAAAGGTCCCTGCAGATCTGTGCCAGATCCGATTGCACCGCTGCAGCCGTGACTTCACGCCCGGCTCCGGGCCCCCTGATAATTAGAGGATTGTCCTGATAGAAGGCACTGCGGATCACAAAGACATTATCGCCCGGAGTCAGATTGGCATAGGCATGGTCTCTATCGACCCACTGGATACCGACAGACGCCTTTAACTGCCCCTCAATCAGATCCAATCCGGCCACATAACGCAGCACCTTATCCTGCTCCGCCGCAGTCTGAAACTGCTGCAGCATCTCACCATCGAGCTCGGTAATGCGTCCGAGGAATTGTTCCAGTGAGATATCGGCTAATGACGCCGGAACTAAGGAGTTGAGTTCAATATCTTCAAGCTCTATCTCATGGCCAATCTCGCGAGCCAGAATTAGCAACTTACGTTGCATATCACGGCCGGAAAGGTCATCACGGGGATCGGGCTCGGTGATACCTAAGCCTTTGGCTTCCAGTACTAACTCAGAGAAGGGTTTATTGGCATCGTAATTTTCAAACAACCAGCAAAGGGTTCCTGAAAAGATCCCCCCAACAGCCTCGATACTATCGCCGCTGTTGTGTAGATCGTTCAACGCGTGCTGTACCGGTAACCCCGCACCACAGCTGGCGTTATAACGCCAAAATAGCCTGCGATTACCCAGTTGCTGCTTAAGCTCACGATAGAAAGCCAGCGGGCCGGAGCCTGCCAGCTTGTTTGCACTTACCACGTGAATACCACGGGCAAAAAATTCAGGGTACTGTAGCGTCAGTTCGGCACTCGCACTGATATCCAGTGCGACAATTTCATCACAATCCAGTGCTTGCAGCTGTTCAAACAGATGATCATAAAGCCAAGGAGTCGCTTGCTGTTCAAACTCTTGCTTCCAGGAGGCTAAACCTATCCCCTCCTCTTTCAACAAGGCTTTCTTTGAACTCAATAGGCCGACCAGTTCCACACTGGCTTCCAACTCTTTATTCAGGGACGTACGCGCACGAGTAAACAGATCGACCCATGCCTCTCCGATATTTCCCACACCCAGCAAGAGCACACCAATACGTTTACGTGGACCGGCACAACGACGGTGCACTTTCTGAGTTAACAGGTTCACTTGCGTAGAGGGCACCAGTGTCACCAGACTCAAGCCGTCATTAAATAGAGGCCTGGCATCACGACTCAACAGACGGGCAAAGCCACGGCGATAGAGCTCGGCATCCGCGCTGACGAGGGCGACCAGACCAAGATCTTCACGTAGTAGCAAATCCGATACCCCCGGGACTTCAGATTCGAGGATAGCTCGCACCTGCTGCTGATTCTCATGGGTAAATGCCAGCTCAACCCGGCCATGGGCAAGCTTCCAATGAGCCAAGGGGGTCAGTCCAGACGCTGCCAATAATTCGGCTAAGTTGGAGATCTCGGTAGTGATTCTAAAGTTAAATAGCGACACACTGGTCAGGTTGGTCACCACTGGCGCACTGGCCGAAGAACTCTTGGGCGCAATCAGGGTAAAGTCGGTATGGGATGCATAACTCGAACGTACCGCTAAGCTGACTTCGGTATCGAAAAGAGGTTGCAGAGATCGATTATGCAGTACCGGCGAGCCCAGATGAGCGAGGCGGTTTGCCTCATCCAGGGAGAGGCTTTTCAGCAATTTAGCATCGTTGATCTTATTGGGATCGGCATTGAATACCCCTTCGACATCAGTCCAGATGGTCACCCGTTCGATGGAGGCCAGACTGGCGATAAGGGTGGCGCTATAATCGGATCCATTACGTCCCAGCAACAGAGTTTCACCTCGACTATTGGCACAGATGAACCCCGTGATAATTAATCTTTCATTGGGATGGTCGTTAAGTACTTGCCGAACTCGCTGACGGGACTCGACTAGCATTACCTGCGGCACGCCACCTTCGTCGGCCAATAGTAACGTTCTGGCATCGACATCACTCGCCGCAACACCGGACTCTCTGAGCAAGGCCGCCAGCAGGCGCGCGGACCAGCGCTCACCGAAGCTCACCACTTCGCTGCGTTCGTGCTCCTTCAGTTCATCCTGTGAAAACAGGCTGATAAGCTGGTATTTATCGATCGACAAACGTTCTCTTAAGCTTCTCGCCTGCTCATTTGAGAGCAGCTGCTCGATCAGGTTTTGTTGAAAGCTAATCAAGACCTGCAGCTCTTCCTGCCAGGGCTGAGCCGTATTTTTTAACTCTAATAATTTATAAAGAAAGTTGGTGCTCTTACCTGCGGCGGAGACTACGACAAGATCGTCGCTATTGCCGTGCGTGAGAAGGATATGAGCCACACGACGGTAACAATCGGCATCCGCCAGACTGGAACCACCAAATTTATGCAAATGACAACGCGCCATTTCAAACTCCTATTTAGTAACGGCCAATGCCGCAGCAAGTCCAGCCTGTATATCAGCAACTAAATCATCTGCATCTTCAATTCCTACAGAAAGACGGATAAGGGTATCTTTCACCCCGGCTTCGGCTCGAGCCTCAGGCTCCATTGCTCTATGGGTCATTGTCGCAGGAACCGCGACTAAACTCTCTACCCCACCTAAACTTTCTGCGACGGAGAACACGCTAAGTTTCCCGAGGAAGGCCACTAATTCGGCTTCCCCCCCCTTTAGTTCGAAACTTAACATTGCGCCGAAGCCTTTTTGTTGTTTCGCGGCGATCTCATGACCAGGATGATCTTTTAATCCCGGATAATATACTTTTTCGACAGCACTACTCGCTGTCAGCGTATCCAGTACTCTTTGGGCGTTCGCCTGATGCTCTCGAATGCGTACTGCAAGAGTACGAATACCGCGCAATGTCAGGTAGCTATCGAACGCCGAGCCGGTCAAGCCTAAGGTATTTGACCACCAGTGCAGTAACTCCCCTAACTCCTCGTCTTTAGCCACCACGGCGCCGCCAACCACATCACTGTGTCCGTTGATGTATTTGGTCGTAGAGTGAATCACGATATCCGCCCCGAGCAGCAGTGGTTGTTGCAAGATAGGAGAAAGGAAAGTGTTGTCTACCACAACGAGAGCCCCGACGGCATGACTCGCTGTCGCGATAGCCTCGATATCAACCACGCGCAACAGTGGGTTCGAAGGTGTCTCAAGCCAGACCATCTTAGGCTGCTGCGCTATGGCATCCTTCAGGGCTAATTCATCGGTCTGGTCGATAACAGCCAACTTAAACTGGCCTTTCTTCGCTAAATTGGTAAACAGACGGTAGCTACCACCATAGCAGTCATGGGGGACCACCAACAGATCATCGGGACCTAACAGACTCGTCACCAGGGTAATTGCGGCCATCCCTGTGCAGGTCACAACGCCTGTAGCCCCCTTTTCTAATCCGGCGATCGCATCACCAAGGATTGAACGGGTCGGATTACCCGAACGACTATAATCAAAATCTCTGGGATTCTTGTGTCCGTCAAAAGAGTAATTAGTAGAAAGGTAGATTGGTGGTACGACCGCACCATGCTGAGTATCGGACTCAATCCCTTGACGGACTGCAATTGTGGCTAACTTACGTTCGGTCATCTACATCTCCTAAACTATTTACTGAACATCATACTTCATTTCAATTGACACAAATAGATGTCTGGACGTCTAAATGTACCTAAGCTAAAAGCCGTCGTCAACAACTTATAGCCATTTAGACGTCCAAACATATAGAAATCTATTTGCAATTGTCGCAAATAAGAGGCAATAATTTGACTGTACAAATTAAAGGGTTAAAATCTGCCCCGAATTTTGAATTTACAGGTGAGTCAATGACTGAGTGGAATGGCGATTATATCAGCCCATATGCTGAACACGGCAAGAAGAATGAACAGGTAAAGAAGATTACCGTGTCAATTCCCTTGAAAGTGCTTAAGGTTCTGACGGATGAGCGTACTCGTCGTCAGGTCAATAACCTGCGCCACGCTACTAACAGTGAACTCCTGTGTGAAGCATTTTTACATGCCTATACCGGTCAGCCGTTACCAAATGATGAAGACCTGTCTAAAGATAAGCCAGACAGTATTCCGGCCGAGGTGAAACGTTTGATGGATGAGATGGGAATTGAGTGGGAAGATGTAGAGTAACACCAATTTCATTAAATACTTGTTCAGTCAGTTTCAGGGATCGCTATGCGATCCCTGTCTGTTTCTGTCGTTCATGATTTAAGATAGATTGCTTTTCAATAACATTACCTACAGGCTTAACCGAGAGAAGATGCAGTGCTTTCAATAATCGACCCAACCAGCTTACTCTTAGCCTCGATCATCATCTTCTTCGGTGCCCTCACCCAAAGTCTTATCGGTTTCGGTCTTGCTGTCGTGGCAACCCCCTTACTCTATCTCGTCGATCCACAACTGGTGCCGGCTCCCGTTATTTTTATGGGGTTTTCTATTTCATTGCTGACACTCTTCAGGGAACGTACCTCTCTGGAATTTAACGGGTTGCAATATGCTCTGCTCGGCCGTATTCCAGGCGGTTTTCTTGGGGCAGCCTTACTGATATTTGCCCCTCAGCCCGTTCTGGGGCTGGCAATAGCCTCAATCGTTGCCGCAGCCGTCATTCTCAGTCTGCTAAAGTTCAACTTAAAGGTTAATCGCAAAAGCTTATTTGCCGCCGGATTCGTATCAGGAATATTCGGCAACGTTGCCGCTATCGGAGGGCCACCTATGGCGATATTGCTTTCAGGCAGAGATGCAAAGCAGTTTCGGGCCGCACTCTCGGCTTTCTTTATCTTTAGCTCCACGATCGCTCTGGTGATCTTAGCCATAACCGGGTTATTGACTATCGAACACCTATGGTTGTCACTGATGTTATTGCCTGGAGTGATATTGGGCTATCTGGTCTCGGGACGCTTGGTTGGCTATATAGATAAAAATAAAACCAGAAAAATAACTCTACTACTCTGCTCTGTGAGTGCCTTGGTGTTGACCATAAAGTCGATAGCGGAACTATAGGAAGTAAAAGTAAGAAACGGTAAGCGGTAAGCGGTAAGCGGTAAGCGGTAAGCGGTAAGTAAAACAGAGTTTTGTCTGTTGTCATTCTGAATTTATTTCAGAATCCAGCAGTTTAATCTCTGACTTACAGCTTACAACTTTCTTTGCCCTATCTTTAGCTCATGACTGCTTTAAAAATGATAAGAGGTTTGCAGTACACCGCCTATCGCATCATCGCTGCCAACCATGCCAGTTAAATCCAGATAAAAAACCTGCCCAATCGCAAAGCCGGTACCTAAAGAGTAAATGTTCGAAGTATTATCCTTCATATCGTGTCGGTAACCCAGACGCAGTGCCAACCAATCCGTCGCTCTCATCTCCCCACCTAAGCGCCAGTACTGAGTCCCGCCTATCTCATCGAAACGCTTATGAGAATTAAGATCGATATCCGATGTAAATGTGAGCTTATCCCAATCATAGGCAACACCTGCGGTAAACAGGGGTTCAACCTGATAAGTGAATCTTCGTCCTTGAGCTTCAACAGTTTCCACATCTTTGCTAATTAAGTTACGACCAGATAACCCTAGAACAAGTCCCTCTACTGGCTCCATGGCCACACCAATATCCAGATTAAATGTCGTCTCATCATTTCTGTACTTAGAATCATTGAAATCACTTGAATCGAAGTTATTCGCACTCACCACATAGTTATAGGTATCTATGCGCTGAAGCTTAGGGGACACCCCAACCATAACCGGCATATTAACGATAGAAAGAGGAAAGCTTAATGCCACTCCAAAGTCAGAAACTGCACCAGCAATGACAGCGCCTTGGGAGTCCAGATCTGAAATCTCGGGGGGATTATTGGGATCAAGTGCAGTTAATTCGTCTATATCTGATTGCTCTACAACGGCGACACCAATGGCATCGATATAACTCTTATAGAAAACAGCCATTGGGACCTTTTGATTAGGGATAACCACAGAGGCCCCAATCCCGGCACTCACATAGGCAGTGTTACCTTTTAACGACTCGAGATCGCCAATCAACTCAACGCGAAAACTATCTATTGCTGCCGCGTCTCCCGCTGAAATCGCCGCATCTAAACCATCATATGAAGCCTCCAAATCATCGAACTTATCAACCATCTGATCTTTATCAGCTCCATCTGCTCCTAATACTGGCAGTAAAAGAACAAAATCATTAAATTTGGGAGCATGTAATGCAAGCAGAGCCGGGTTAATAAACGCCGCCCCTTCTCTGTTAGAAGACGCAACTCCTGCTCCGCCCATAGCATCGCTACGAGCCTCATAATACTGCTGGCCTGCTGATGCGGAGAAAGGTAATAATAAAGCACAGCACAAGGCTAATTTTGATATTTTCATCCATTCATCCCTTATCTTTATTTTAATTCTTACTGCATTGATACCCTCTATGACTTAGTGCGGTGAGCCAAAAGCCAAAAAGCATAAGACAGTCGAATTTAAAGATAGCTCAACAATTAAAATCGTGTGCGATAAACGTTAAAAAAAACAAACAAATTTAGCTAAGTTAATTGCTAAATAATTCAAATAGTATTTCACCATTTGTATCCATGAAAACTAATCGATTGAAATTAATCTTTTTTGCAAAACAGCGAAACAATTACCGGGCAGTAAAATCGAAGCGGTAAGTATCTTGGTACAAATTTAGGACATGATGATTAATAGCCAGAATTTTGCTGAGTGTGCCTTTGTGTAGAAACGGCTAATTTCTCTGTCAGTAAAAAAGCCCGGATATTACGTCCGGGCTCAGCTGATAGTGAAAACTATTCTAAAGCTAGTAAATGTAACTCTGTCCGGCGTAAAGAATGAAATGACGCAATGCCAACACTCCGGTTAACCCTGAACAAGCCACCATCAACATCGCACCTTTAGTGTGGCGTGTAGCCGTAGGCATCAGCATAGACAGCAGAGGAACGCCGAAGCCGATACCCACGACACCAATCCAGAACACCCCTGCCCACACACCTGTGGTGAGAGATGCCAGCGCCAGAGCTGCAGCCCCCCCCTTGAAGTACAAGGCGCAGAACAACATGAACAGGAACATGATCTCAGTTGCCATCACTGGTAATTCCAGGGCATGCATCCGGCTAAGCTCTTTATCATGGTTATCGACTTTGAACATCAACAGAGCAACCACAGAGTTTGCCGCCGCGCCGGCCGATAATCCCGAAACCAGGAAGAGCGCCGGCAATACAGCCGTATTGAGCATAGGGTAAGCATTCATCGCCGAGATCAAAAAGCCTGTATATGCACCGACACCGACAGCCAGTATAAACAGCATCACTTCAATCGCCTTACGCCAGCCCATCAGCATATGTGCAACCGGGCTCAGGAAGCCTAGTCCCCATTTGGGCAACTCGTCTCGCAGCACGATTAGACCATAGGCGATACCTAAGGGCGTGTAGACCAAAAGCGCCAGCACACCAAGCGCCATCACCGACTGGAAATTATAGTTGACCAGGATAACCCAGAAGTGGAAAGGCTTAGTCAAGTCGAACACCAGACATGCCAGACCTAAGCTAATCGCCACCGGACCGATAATTGCCGCCGCCTTAAGGATCGGACTCTCCGTTAGCTTATCTTTACTGTACCAGCGCATGCCTATGCCGATCAGCACGCTACCGGCCGACAGGCCTGCCATAAACAGATAAACTGCGATGACCCAGTTCCATGTGACCGGATCGTATTGCGCCATATCTCCCCATGTATTGTTCATGACTCTATCCCCCCTCTCTTAGTCGGAATACGATAGATCCTGGGCTTAGTGCCGAGGTGAATCTTATCCTGATAACTTGGCTTAGTATTGAGTAACTTGGCAACCTCACTGTCAGGCTCATTGGCATCGCCGAATGTCAACGCATCGGTCGGACAAACAGTAACGCAGGCCGGTAACTCGCCACGAGCCAATCGAGTGTCTTTACAGAAATTACACTTATCTGTTGCCTTGGTTTCCGGGTTGACGAAACGTACCTTGTAAGGACAAGCCGCCACACAATACATGCAGCCAACACACTTATCTTCCTTAATGGTAACTATGCCGTCCTCGCCAACATAGGCGGCTCCGGTCGGACAAACCTTGACACAAGGTGCATCTTCACACTGCTGACACGATACCCTGTGGTACTTAAAATGCAGGTTTGGCGCATCCCCAAATGGTCCTTCCACCCTGACTTGCAAGCGTGTCACTCCCTCAGGGGTTCCATTTTCACTGCGACACGCCACATTACAGGCCTGGCAGCCGATGCACTTGTTTTCATCGTGCACCATTACATAACGTTTATTCATAACTGCCTCCGATTAGACCTTTTCTACCTTGACACCTGTGGTGTGCAAGTTCATACCAACAACGGGAGCCGTTCTATCCGGCAACAGATTTCCGCAATGTAGTCCTTTACCTGAAGCCCTGACCAACTCCTTGTTTTTGGAACCAAATCCCATATATGCAAACACGGTATCCTGACGGATCCCCGGAGTGACCATGGCATAACTGGTTTCACTACCGACACTACTGGTCAGGCGAATAGCATCACCATGACTGATCCCCAGTCGTCCAGCTGTTAGTGGATGGATCCAGACCGCATTATCAGCCATTAGGTTGGCAAGCATAGGCACGTTGTGAGTCGCCCCATTGGTATGTACGGCAACCTTGCCCTGAATGAAGTAAAGTTCATCGGCTCGCTTAAGCTGGGCATCGCGGTAACGAATCACTCCACGTCCCGGTGCAAATGCCTCGACAGCCGCCGAGCTCAACTCAATTTTTCCGCTGGGTGTCTTAAACTTAAGTGCGCTGGCATAGGTGCCATCATCATCGGCTGTTCTGGCATTGGCATAGGTATCGATAAACTTGGACACCATGGAGGGCTCACGCAACATCAATGGCTTACCATAGCTGACATAGCCCTTCTCCCTGATGTGTCTCAATGCCTTGTCATCCCGCTTCATTTGAGCCAGTTGCAAGGTCTCCATATTCTCCCAGGGATAAAACTTACTTAAGCCCAACGCATCACCAACCTCCTTAAATATCTGCCAGGAAGGCTTGGTATTACCTATGGTTTCTACCACTCGTTGACGCAGGTAGTAGGCTGGATTCTTGCCGGATTTATCGGCTATCTCTTCATCACGTTCCAGGTAAGTAGATTCGGGCAGAATAAGATCCGCATAGGCGGCTGTCTCACTGATGTAAACATCACAGACGGCAACAAACTCCATTTTTTTGAGCGCTTCCAGCACTTTAGCTCTATCTGTCATAGTCTGCATCGGGTTAGTACGGCTCATTACCCAACCGCGTAACTGATAGGGCTTAGCCTCCAGCGTCGCGGCGAGAATGCTCTGGTAAACTCCACCATTTTTCCACACCATGGTGTACTGTTTATCCATCTGATCGATGCGTTTGGCCGTCGGCTTAGGCATGCCTTCCACGCCAGGCTTGGCTAACTTGGGCGCCACAGTTTCACCGGCAAACTTGTTATAGGTCTTAGCCTTCTTGCCCAGATATAGCCCACCTTTACGCTCGATATTACCGATAAGTACGTTGGCGGCAAAAATCGCACGGCGCATATCAAACTCTTCGGTGGTGAATGTCGCTCTGTGTCCGAAATCAACCACGGCATGAGGGGCTGCAGCGGATAACTCATGGGCGATGCGGCGGATATCTTTCGCCTTCACGTCGGTAATACCCTCGGCCCACTCAGGTGTATAGGCTTTGACTTCGGCAGCAAAGGCGTCGAAACCGACCACATAGCGCTCAACGAAGGATTGGTCATACAGCTTGTCGGTGATCAGCACATGACACAGTGCCAGCGCCACTGCCACATCGGTTCCTGGGCGCACTGCGTGCCACTCATCGGCCTTATCGGCAACCACAGAGAAGCGCGGCTCGAAGACCACCAGCTTGGCACCTCTTTCTGATTGCGCCTTCATCATGCCACGGGTCTCAGACATGTTGATGCCTTCATAGATATTGTGACCGAAGTTAATGATGTACTTAGAGTTCCCCAGATCCCGTTTCAACTTAGTTCCAAACATGGACTTGGCGGCAATCACATAGGCTCCCGGGCAAAGCGAGCCATGGGTAAAGGTATTCGGGCTGCCGAATGCCTTGGCCAGATGGAAGAAGTGACCTGAGAGCGAACCTTTCTTGGAGGAAAATGCCACAGCCTCCGGGCCATGCTCACGCTTAATCCGGTTCAGGTTAGTCGCCATCATCTCATAGGCTTCATCCCAGCTGATCTCGGCCCACTTGCCTTCACCACGCTCACCCACACGCTTAAGTGGATTGACGATCCGTTGTGGATCATAGAGCAGGCTATGACCGGCACCACCTCTGGCACACACCTTGCCACCGAAGGACTTTGCCTCCTTATTACCCGTAATAAATACATTTTTTCCATCGACCACACGCGCCGAAATCGGGCAGCGGGTAGAGCACATCTCACAGATACTGGCGACCTCCTTACCCACTCCTTGAAGTGGTGCATTTTCTAATGCTGCTAAAGATCCCGGTAGCATAGTTGCCAGAGCGCACGTTGCGCTTCCCGCCCCAGCTCCTTTTAAAAAGTTCCGCCTATCGAGCTTAATCATGGTTACCTCCATCAACTTCCAGTGGAAGATGAAATCACTCACTGTTTAACACTGTTATTAGTTTGATGCCTCTACTCGGGCCTGACAGGCCAACTCAGAAGCTTGAGACTATTGTTATCCCTTACAAAATTAAGGGATATTGTGGTAAACCACATAGGCAAGGTGAGTGTGATCTGGTGCAATGAAATCTCTATTCTACAAAATAGAAATGTGATATTTATCTAATGTACAGTTCGAATAGGGCTGAGAAACAGAGGAGAAGGGAGGTGAGAACAGGTCAAATTACATCGCCGGAATCATCCCTGATCCCGGCAATAAGTCATACTTTCTTTTGTATAAGATCTATTTCCTGGCATTAAACAGAGGGCTGTCGCCTTTATCCTCTTCGGACCAGAAATTTATGTTGAACTGCGCATCGTCTGACAGCTCGATACGGTGCCAGTATTGCGGCGGACTGGTAGCGAAACTTCCCGCTTCTATGACGACCTTCACCTCATGCTCCTTTGCATCTTCATCGGCAAAACCGAAGTAGGTAACCACCCCCTCCATGACGCACAGCTGACCAAACACCCCTTCGGCGGTATTGTGGTGGGACAAGAGGGCCGCAGGTACATTGGACTTGGTAAAAAATGGCGTCGAACGCTGTATGGTCCAATTGGCCGGAATACGTAGATGACTCATAAAAACCTCTCTTTAAACTCTATAAAAACAAATATTAATTATCAAAAACCATATATAACACATTGTTATCTGGTGTATTAAATCCTGGGCGGAAGCTCGCGCAACAGAGAAAATGCCTGCTTCATATGCCCGCCGGTAACGACGAAACCAATCAGCTTTTTCTCTTCATCGAAGGCTCTGGCCGTCATCCCCTCACTGTTTGCATTCATCTGCCAGTTTGCGTCGGCGCGGCTGGTGTTACCACTTAACTGTATGGGCAGATGTGGTGTCTTCACCTTGACCATCATAGGCGGTAGCGTCACATCGCTGTCCTGACCCAGTAAGGTTTTAGCCAGGGCATTGGCGCTCATCAATATCGGTTGCAGAAATGGCAGCAGATGCCCCTCTATTTCTGCGCAGTCCCCCAGAGCAAAAATATCTGCCGTCGAGGTTCGCAGCTGGCGATCCACCACGATACCGCGATTGGTTTTCAGACCCGCCTCAAGGGCCAGTTGAATATTGGGTTTCAGGCCCGCCGCACATACCACAGCATCGACAAAGTATTCATGTCCGTTTCTCAACCTGACTGATATATGCTCTCCACCTTGCTGCAACTGCTCGACTAGCGTCCCCAGCTCTAGTTTCACCCCTTGATTTCCCAAAGACTGAAACAGCTGCGAAGAGATAAAGCCGGGTAACAGACCGGGAAGCAATGTCTCGGCCCGGTCGGTTAATATCACGTGTCTGTCGGCGCTCGCCAGATCCATAGCGATCTCACTGCCGATAAGACCGGCTCCGATCACCAGCACAGACTTTGCCTTCGCAAGCTCCGCCTGAGCACCCCGGTACTCCTCCAAGCCGTTGAGTGTGATGATACGCTCTGCCGCGTCTCCGTCGATGGGAGGCACGAAAGCCTTGGCCCCCGTCGCCAGCACCAGCTGGCCGTAGACAATAGTCTCGCCATTGCAGCGTAATGTCTTTTGCGCCGCATCTATACTCTCGACCCGGCTATGACGCAACAGGGTTATATCATGGCTCTTGGCAAACTCATCGGCGCTCATCTTGATCAGATCTTCGGCCGATTGTCCCTTAGTGAACACATGACTCAGATCAGGTTTTGCATAGTCATCACCACTATCGGCGGTGATCACGGTGATCGCCTGCTGGCTATCTTGCCTGCGTATCGTCTTCACTAACTGATAGGACGCGAAGCCGCTGCCTATGATAACGATAGGCTGACTCATGCAGCCACCTCGTCGCTAATGGGGTCAAACACCCCCTTACCTAAGCTACAATCCGGGCAGAGGAAGGTCTCTGGCACGTCGCTCCACTCGGTTCCGGGGGCGATATCCTGATTAGGCTCGCCCAGTACCGGGTCGTAAACCCACTGACAGACGCTGCACAGCATGCTTTGTCCCGCTGCCGCATCCACACAGGCCGTTGACGCTTGGGCCTTAACATCAGACTGTGATGCCTCCTCTTCGTTCAATAGGGGCTCATTGACGGGTGCTGCCTGCTTAGTATCCACACTTTCCAGCGGATGCAGAGCCCATTGACGCGCCACCTGTTTACCGTGCTCACGACACTCCAGCAGCGCCTTACCATCCGGCTTCCACTTGGTCTTCAACCCTAACAGGGTTTCAAATCCGGCATCGGTCAGGCGAGCGTGAATGCGATCTACCGCGCCGCCGTTCCAGCCGAAGCTGCCGAAGGCGCCGGCCTTCTTGTTTTTAAAACGCAGTCCGGTGATCTCCTCCAGCATGCCGGCCACCTTCGGCATCATGACATTATTCATGGTCGATGAGCCCACCAGCACTCCCTTGGAGCGGAACAGGTTAGAGAGGATCTCATTCTTATCGTGACGGGAGACGTTAAAAATCTTCACCGCAACGCTGGGATCCACATCATGGATCCCCTGAGCGATGGCATCCGCCATCATGCGAGTATTATTAGACATGGAGTCGTAAAAGATGGTGATGCGATCCTCCTGATATTCGTCGGCCCACTCCAGATATTTGTGGATAATCTGTGTCGGATCCTCGCGCCATACCACACCATGGGCGGTGGCAATCATATCGACTGGGAGGTTGAAGCCGAGTACTTCATGGATCTTCGAGGTCACCAACGGGCTGAAGGGGGTGAGAATGTTTGCATAATAGCGCAGACACTGATCCATCAACTCAGTCTGATCCACCTCATCGTTAAACAGGCGCTCGTCGCAGTAATGCTGACCGAAGGCATCGTTACTGAACAGTACGGCATCGCCGGTCATATAGGTCATCATGCTATCGGGCCAATGCAGCATGGGAGTCTCGATGAAGACCAATTGCTTACCATTACCAATATCTAAGCTATCGCCGGTTTTGATGGTATGGAAGTTCCACTCCGGGTGGTGGTGATGTCCTGTGATAGAGTCGATGGCATTTTCGGTGCAGTAGATCGGCGTACCGGGGATCTTTGCCAACAAGACCGCCAGGGCGCCGGCGTGATCTTCTTCGGCGTGATTAATGACGATATAATCGATCTTTTTCAGATCGATCTCCAGCTCTAAGTTTTGTACGAACTCATGGCTGAACTTATGATCGACGGTATCGATCAGCACAGTTTTCTCTTCTTGGATCAGATAACTGTTATAACTGGTGCCTTTCTCAGTTTTATATTCAGTGCCGTGAAAATCACGAACTTCCCAATCACGTTGCCCGACCCACTGGATATTGTTCTTGACATGAATAGCCATTATTAAACCTCAAAAATACTAAAATTATTAAACTTAGCTTCTCTATAGCACAAGCCAGGCCAAGTTTTTAACTGACTATATTTAAAGGGTTTTGCAAATTACCCATCGACAACAAGTGTCATAAAGACAACTAGATAAACTGTAGTAATGACAGCGATAAGTCATATTGACACAGGAAATTGCAATCGGATAATAGATGTCTTAATAACAGGGGGTGGCCACAGAGGAACCGGGGGGCAGGGCCGTCTCTCACGATTTTATCACCCATAAAAATGACTCACTAATCTCCTATATGCCGATTGGTATATATGGTTTATATTCATAGATATGAACTGTATCGCTAAGCCAAAAGGTCATAACGTGAGAGAGGGGAATTTATGCATCTCATAATGAAAAGTCAGTTCGACGATCTGCGACTCAACGACGATCATGAATATTCTGCCGATGATAAAGGCGGTAAGAAGGTGGTAAAGATCTTCAAAAATGGTGAGTTGATTGCTAAGAAGATCTCGGTTAAACGTTCGGTGCAATACTTTGGCATCACAGGCGTGGAGTCGCTGCTTACTGAACATACTCCATAAAGTTTTGAGTCGCGAAGGAGACGAAGGCCTTTAGCCTGGCAGGCTGAAACCTGTCCTTGTGATAAAGCAGATAAAATGGTGTATCGGCAACCCGCCAGTCTTCAAATACTGACACCAGCTCACCATTGGCTAACTCCTGTGGGCAGTAGAGTTTAGGCAGCCTCACAATTCCGTTGCCCGCTTGCGCACTCGCCTTCATGGCGCGACCATTCTTGCACCTAAATCCCCCCTTGATGGCAACCTCGACCTTGTTCTTGGGGTTTGACTCCTGCTCGAACAACCAGTGATCGATAGAGCCTGTGATACAGAGGTGATCTTTAAGCGCTTTAGGGTGCTGAGGGTATCCGTGTCTCTCGAGATACAGAGGTGAGGCCATGGTCATATTTTCTATGCTCATCAGCTTACGGGCAACGATACCCGAATCTTCTAGATCCCCCATGCGAAACACGAGATCAAACTCATCAACCACCAGATCGACTCTCTGACTACTGAAATCGAGATTAACACTGATATCCGGATAGAGCGCGATAAAGTCATTCACCAAGGCGGTGACGATCTCCTCACCGATAACTCCTCCGACGCAGTTGATATTGATCTGCCCTTGCAGATGCCTGGCGTTATCCACTGTGCTCGCCACCGCGCTATCTATGGTTTCCAATGCGGCCTGACACTGCTCAAAAAATTGCTGTCCCTGCTCGGTTAATCGCTGGGCACGGGTCGTACGGGTGATGAGGCTCACGCCGAGAAAATGCTCTAATTGGGATAGCTGCTTAGACAGATGAGAGCGAGAGCAGCCCAGCACCTCGGCAGCCTGAGTAAAACTGCCCTGTTTGGCAATCACAGTAAAGGCGCGTATATCCGCAAGATTCAGATCGCTGTTCATCACTCGTTCCCACTGTTTATTACTAATATTAAGCACTCATGTTTAAGCACTTATGTTTAAAGATTAGTTTAAGTACTTACGTTTAAGCATTAGTTCACACAGGCAATTAGAAGCCATACGTAAACAATCATGTTCTCTGCGGATTATATATCAACAATGAGCCTGTCACTATAATGGCTCCATTAAACAGCTAGTCCTTAAACAACTAGCCATTAAACACTTATGTTCTTTAAACAAGAGCTCATCAATCAAGTTACTACTCAGTCCGGCTAACCGGCCTGAGTGAACGGGACAGAAATCATGAAACAACTTATCGTAATTACTGGTGCATCTTCGGGCATCGGCGCGGCAATGGCAAAAGCATTTAGTGCCAAGGGTCACCCATTATTGTTACTGGCACGACGTACCGAGCCTATGCAAGCACTCGAGCTTGAAAATAGCTTATGCGTCAGCGTCGATGTCACCGATGGCGAGGCAATTAAGACAGCGATCGCTTCAGCGGTTGAAAAGTTCGGCCCTGTGGGCGGCCTGATTAACAATGCAGGTGTGATGCTACTCGGTCAGGCCGATACTCAAGACCCTGCAGAGTGGGCTCAAATGCTCAACATCAACGTGATGGGGGTACTCAACGGCATCCACGCTGTACTGGCCGATATGAAGGCACGTAAAACGGGCACCATCATCAATGTCAGCTCAATTGCGGGCCGTAAAACCTTCCCCAACCATGCGGCTTACTGCGCCACTAAATTTGCGGTACATGCATTGACTGAGAATATTCGTGAAGAGGTTGCCATGGATGACGTACGTCTGGTCACCATCGCTCCCGGCGCCGTTGAGACAGCATTGCTTAGCCACACCACCAGTGAAGAAATTAAAGCCGGATATCAAGAGTGGAAAGAGTTCATGGGCGGCGTCATCGAACCAACAGCCGTAGCTGACGCAGCTCTATTTGCCTTCGAGCAACCACAGAGTGTCTGTGTTCGTGAAATAGTATTAGCGCCTACTCGCCAACAGCCTTAAAGCACTAATCCCTATATAAAATGCAATTGGCATTTTAATTAATGGAGGACGGGAACAAGTACTTTGCCCCGTCACTCCATACCTATACTCGCTATTTTTACTTCCTCCCCCCTTCCCCCTATAACCGGCTCTATTTCTGTAACCATCCCCTAACATTCGGTTATTCCATTATTGGTATAAAAAGGAATAGCAAAAGTGCATAAATGTGATCACGGATAGCTATAAATTGTTTAAAACAACGAAAACTTACTCATGTAAAAAATCAGCAACAAAACACAAGCTACTGATAATAAACAAATAAAATGCAGGCAACCGTTCAAACCATTAGATTTTTATTCATGATATTTTGTTCAATTAGATTTTTCTTGTAAAGGTGATCAACATCAAATTTACATCTACTCCTTTTTGCTAAATTTAGTAACAAGGCAGAGTCATTCTGCTAACTATAAGTAAGTCACATATTCCAGTGACTAAGGAAAAGATGATGAAACCGATAATAACAATAGGCGCATGTATCGTACTCGCATTCTCACTAAGTGCTCAGGTGTACGCAGCAGATGGTGGTAACCCTAAGAAGGGCAAGCACCTGTACAAGAAGCAATGTAAATCTTGTCACAGTAAAGGTGACACAGCCGGAGAGCTTACTCCTATGAGCAAGACCATGAGTCAATGGGACCGCTATTTTAAGCGTCTGAAACATAAAGGCGACCAAGCAGCCTTCGACGCTGTGTCTGAAAAGGATCTAAAAGATATTCAGCAGTTCCTTTACGACCACGCGGCCGACTCAGACCAACCACAAACCTGTGGTTAATCTGATTAGCACTTAACTGCTAACCAACTACTAATAAAGATAAATTCAAGAAATACGGGGCTATTCCCCAGGCCTACATTGAACCTGAATTTGTCGACAGTTAGTCAGATTTCAGTAAATAGAAGCAAGACTTAGACCTTAATTAAGACCTTAACTCATGAGTGACTCGACAAGAACAAAAACTCGATCGAGCACTCCCAAGGAGAGATGTTATGAGAACCTTAATATCACTGCTCGTTGCAAATGCACTGGCGCTATCGGGATCGGTATACGCTGGTGAAACTGAAGATCAAAAGATTGCCGACCTGAAAAAACAGCTCGAAGATATCACCAGTGAGTTGGACGATATCAACGATCGTGTCGATAACAATGAACGTCACTCGGCACTGGACAGAATTCTTATCACCGGTGATTTCCGTACCAAGGCACACTCACTCCATTATCAAAATGTCACCTGGAACCCTGCGATAAAGGTGGACTTCAACGACTTCGGCGGTAAGGCGATGTCTGGCACATTCGGTATGCCAAACGATCCTGCCTCCCCTCTGGGTAAGATGATGGCTGCCGACCCTAATTTGGCTGCGGCGTTTCAGAGCGGTCAACTTCAAGGCATCATGCCTTATGTCTTAGCACAGAAGACAACTCAGGATATTGATAACGACATATTCTACACCACCAGACTCAGACTAAATCTGAAAGCTAAAGTATGGGATAACGTCAGTTTTGCAGGACGTCTGAGTATGTTCAAAAACTGGGGCGATTCAACGGGCGTACAGGTATTCGACTCCTGGCGTTCATTCACCATGGATGGCACCAACGGCGGCAATCCAAGCGGTGACTGGTTAAGAGTAGAACGCGCCTATTTCGACTGGAAGAATATCGGTGGCTCACCACTTTACCTCTCTATCGGACGTCGCCCTTCAACCTATGGCCCGCCAACCCAGTATCGTGAAAATGAGAAACGTGGCGGAACACCTTCAGGACACTTAGTGAACTTCAACTTCGATGGTGCCACCATGGGCTATCATCTGGGTGACATCACAGGTGTAGAAGGTCAGGTCATTCGTTTCTGTTATGGTCAGGGCTTCGAATCTCAATACGGCAACGGCGAGATGTTTGGCGATATCGTCACTAAAGATACTCACCTTGGCGGCTTCAATATCGATGCGATCAACGACGGCAAGAACTTCCTCCAATTTACCCTGTTCGGCGCCAAAGATGTCAACGATGGCTTCAAAGGCACCATGGCATTCCCGACTCAACTTGCCGGTATCTTTGCTCCAACCATGTACCAGGATATGCAGAAGTTCAGCAACTTTAATTTCGAGACTCGCGTACAACCCAGTGGTGTGATTGGTGATATGTTCCTGGGCGGAATCGGTTTCGCTCGCGAAGAAGATAACGATGTGAAGTGGTTTCTCTCTGGTGGATGGACCCGCGCCGACGGTAACGGCAATGCCGGTATGTTCGGTGGCATGCTCAGTGATGCAGTATTTCAAGCTCAACTCAATGCCGATGGTAGTGAGATCATCATGATGCCAAGCGCAGCCGATGACAGTGGCGCGAAAGATGGTTACGGTTTCTATGCAGGTATTCAGATCCCGGCACCTTACGGTAAGTTCGGCCTCGAGTATAACTATGGTTCTAAATACTGGACACCATTCACACAAGCACAAGACGATCCTATCGGAAGCAAGTTAGCGACTCGCGGACACGTGGGTGAAGCCTACTACATGTTCGATATCAATCCACGCATGTTCATCAAGCTCGCCGGCCTATATTACGATTTCGAATATACCGGCAGCGGCACCCCAGTCGGAGCGCCACAAGATATTGATGAAGTTATAGCAGGCAGCGCTTACTCGATGCTACCTGTGGTCGATACCGCTTTTGACATCAACGCGTCTTTGACCGTTAACTTCTAGTCCAGCTCAACCCCCCGGCTTCGGCCGGGGTGGGAGAAAAATAATATGAAACACACTCTGATCCCTTTTGCCCTTGCGCTAGCTGGTTTGTCTCTACTCAGCAGCCCAGCGAATGCCGCCAATCAACATAAAGATTATATTGAAGGCCCTTTCACCGAAGGGACTCAAGTGACCCAGCAATGCATCGAATGCCATGAAGATCATGCCAAAGACTTTATGAAGTCGTCGCATTGGACCTGGGAACTGGAACAAGAGCTTCCGGGTCGTACGGTGAAACGTGGTAAGAAAAATAGCATCAACAACTTCTGTGTTGCCATTTCCGGTAACGAACCCAGATGTACAGGTTGCCATGCCGGTTATGGCTGGAAAGACAATAACTTCGACTTTACCGATATGACCAAGGTCGATTGTCTGGTTTGTCACGACACCACTGGCACCTATGTTAAAGATCCCCTTCGTGCCGGGGAAGTATTTAGCAGCGTCAATCTTGAAAAAGTCGCTCAGAACGTCGGTGCCCCCGTGCGTGATAACTGCGGTAGCTGCCACTTCTACGGCGGCGGCGGCGATGGTGTCAAGCATGGCGATCTGGACTCATCTATGTCCTACCCCGACAAGGCCACCGATGTGCATATGGACACCGACGGCAACGATTTTCAGTGTCAGGATTGCCACACAACCGAACAGCACCAGATCACAGGTAATGCCATGGGGGTATCACCCGGTGGTATCGACCATATCGGCTGTGAAAACTGCCACGATAGTGCGCCCCACAAGAACAAGCGCCTTAACACTCACACGGCAACGGTCGCCTGTCAGACCTGTCATATTCCGTTCTTCGCCAAAAATGAGCCAACCAAGGTAAGTTGGGATTGGTCAACTGCAGGCCAGGACAAGAAAGGTACTGTAGATGCAAACGGCAAGCATACCTACAAGAAGAAGAAGGGCAGCTTCGTCTGGGAGAAAATGATAACACCGTCTTATGCCTGGTTTAATGGCAAGGCCGATGCCTATATGCCCGGTGACAAAATGGATCCGACCAAGGTAACCAAGCTGGCCTATCCTCTGGGTGATATCAAGGATCCCAAGGCGAAGATCTATCCCTTCAAGGTCCATACGGGTAAGCAGATCTACGACAAGAAGCTGAACATCTTTGTCTCACCAAAGACATTCGGTGAAGGTGGTTACTGGACCGAGTTTGACTGGGATCTCGCCGCTAAACTAGGTATGGAAGCCAATGAAGCCATGGTAGAGAAGGGGCTTAAATACAGTGGCGAGCACGGTTTTGCCGCAACTGAGATGTGGTGGCGTATCAACCACATGGTCTCTCCTAAAGAGGAGTCGCTCAAGTGTAAGGATTGCCATAAGAAAGGCACTCGCATGAACTGGCAAGCTCTGGGTTACGACGGCGATCCAATGAAGAACAAGAAAGGAGAGAAGCACGCGAAATAGCTAAGCACAATCGAGCGTAATTAGGACATTCATCCTCCCATGAGTGTCCTATCGTCAGCCGACCGGCCCTGCAATAGGTCGGCTGACACCTCATCCCAGCCTTTAGAAATTAGCATTAGACTTTAGACATTTTCGGATAAAACATCCCTTACTTTCATGAAAATAGCCCAACTTGTCTCACAGCTTGTTTAAATAGGGTCATATTACTCCCTGAACTGCCAAAAATAACTTGAAATATTGGCATCTTACTTGCGATACAAGTGTGTTCTTTTCCTACGGCAAGTTATATGACATGTAAAACCACATTTCTTAAAAAATGTGATCAATTTTCCGGTGAGTTCAGTGGCGCATTTGCCGATCTCGGTACTTTCCTTCCGCTGGTACTGGGGCTTATCGCGCTCAATCACTTTTCGCCTCAGGGCATCTTTATGGGCTTTGGGCTCTTTGCCCTGTTTACCGCCTTTTACTACAGGCGGCCCATTCCCGTACAGCCCATGAAAGTAATAGCCGCCTTAGTGATAGCTCAAGGGCTGACTCCTGGCATGCTGCAGGCCAGTGGCATGATGATGGGCGTCATACTGCTGATATTGGCATTTAGCGGTGCCATAAACTGGATGGCCAAACAGCTCTCTCCGGCGGTGAGCATAGGCATTCAGCTCGCTATCGGCATTCAGTTGATGTGGATGGGCGCTCAGATGATGAGCCAGACCTGGATTATCGGTTTGGGGGCATTTGCTCTGCTCTTCAGCAGTCGCTTCCTCCCACTGCGCTACCTTGCCATGCCACTGGTCATTATCCTCGGCATGTTATGGCAATATAATTCGGGCTCGCTCTTGATACAAGAGACGGCACAGGTTTCTGCGCAAGCCTCGATGCAGAGCTCGATACTTAGCCAGCAGTGGAGCCTGAGCTGGCCAACCCTATCTGAGTGGTCATCGGCCGCAGTCCTGCTGGTCTTGCCTCAATTGGCACTCACCCTGACCAATGCCGTTATCGCGACATCGGCCATGGCAAAGGAGAAGTTTCCCGAGGACAAAGAGAAGTTCACCCCAAAGCGGCTGGCCACCAGCTCGGGGCTGGCTAACCTGCTGCTGACGCCTTTCGGCGCGACGGCCATGTGCCACGGCGCAGGAGGCTTAGCCGTACAACATCATTTTGGCGCCCGTGGGATCTGGGCACCGGTCATATTCGGTAGCAGCTGCCTGCTTATCGCCTTTAGCTGGGGAGAGAATGTCGCCTGGTTACTGGGCTTGATCCCACTGGCTATCTTAGGCAGCCTGCTTTCCATCGCCGGCCTGCAGCTGGCCTGGTCCAAGCGTCTGCTCGACGGCAAACCCTTCTGCATATTTGTCATCCTCTCCACCGCGGCTATCTGCTTGCTGCTCAATACGGCAGCGGGGTTAGCGGTAGGTGTGATTCTGGAGATGGGACGACGACACTGGCGGATATTTTCAGATTTAAAATCTTAAGTTAAGAGTCTCAGATTTTAGAGGTTAACATTTGTTGTTTTGTTTGACCTTAGATTGAGAGGGAAGTTGAAGCTCCTACCAATATCAGATAAGCCAAAAAGTAAATGAAATCAGCCTTCATTCGAAGGCTGAGAATCAACCCTCTATTTACAAATAGTCAGGGTAATCAATATACCCCTCAGCCCCGCCACCAAACAGCGGGCCTTTATCGAAGGCGGCTAAGGGTTTGCCGGCTTGCAAACGATAGGGAAGATCAGGATTGGCAATAAATGAGCGACCAAATGCCACCAGGTCTGCATAGCCCCTGTCGATAATCTCACTGGCCCGCTCAACATCATAACGGCCCGCCACGATAATCGTCCCTTTGAACACTTCTCTTAACTCGACACGAAATAATTGTGGGATCTGCGGGGCATCATCCCAGTCCGCTTCTGATAGATGAATATAGCCTATACCTTGCTTACCAAGCTCCTTCGCTGCCAGCAAAATGGTGTCGACTATTTCAGGGCAAGCCATATCCTTAAAGGTTACGAAGGGTGCCAGTCTTACCCCGACTTTATCCGCACCAATCACTGTACTCACTGCCGATACCACCTCCAGCAAAAAACGAATACGCTTCGGCGCTGAACCACCGTAGGCATCGTCTCGCTGATTCGAATTGGTACGTAAGAACTGATCAATCAAATAGCCATTTCCACCGTGGATCTCTACTCCATCAAAGCCGGCATCGATTGCATTTTTTGCAGCAAGAGCAAAGTCACTGACAACTCTATCAATATCAGCTTGATTCATCATTCTAGGAGTAGGGCAATCAACCATGCTTCCTTCAGGATGCTCTTCATCTACGACCCACACTTGGGTTTCAGTTGGTTTTATCGCAGAAGGCGCTATCGGTGCCTCTCCACGTTGAAACACTGGGTGCGAAACTCGGCCCACATGCCAAAGCTGATTAAAGATGGTCCCACCTTGCTGATGAACGGCAGCGGTGACTTTCTGCCAACCAGAGACTTGCTCTGGCGTATAAACGCCAGGTGTAAAAGAGTAACCTTGACTGTCATCGGAGATCTGGGTCGCCTCCGTGATAATCAAGCCGGCCGATGCACGCTGTGCATAGTAAGTAGCCATCATCTCGTTAGGGATATTGCCTGGTTGAGTGGTGCGCGAGCGGGTCATGGGCGCCATCACCATACGATTGTTTAGCATCAATTTTGACTCTTTATCAGGTGAAGATTTGTAGGGGGTAAAAAGGCTCATAACAGCTCCTCATGTTGAGTAATGTGAATAAATATTTGTTGCACCGTGATATCCGATGAAATGAGTGTATTCTTATTAATTACTTTTGATAATTAGGCTAATATTAAAATCATTTTCAAAAAATATTTGATATGTACCATCTTAAAGATCTTCAATTAGCCATACGTATCGCCGACCTACAAAGTGTGTCGGCTGCGGGCCGGGAACTCGGCATGACCCCGGCCGCGGCCAGTGCGGCTTTACAGCGGCTGGAAAAAATACTCGATTGTCAGCTGTTTGCCCGCTCCACCCGAAAGATGCAACTCACCGAGGAGGGGCATCTGTTTATCGAAACGGGCCGCAAGGCACTACATCTACTCAACGGCGCAGAGAATGCCTTAGCCGATAATCGGGGCGAACTGAAGGGTGAGGTACGTATTGCCCTTCCCTCCGACTTGGGAAGAAACATCGTCAGAGAGTGGCTGGATGAGTTCGCGCAGAGTGCGCCGGGGATAAAATTAAACCTCTATATAGGTGATCAGATGACAGATCTAATCAGCCAGAATGTTCATCTTGCTCTGCGCTACGGACATCTTGAAGACTCAAACCTGATGAGGCGACAACTTGCCATGATGCCACGCGTCGCGGTTGCCTCCCCCGACTATATAGATCACCATGGTGTGCCTACTCACCCCAAAGAGCTCACCAACCATAAGATACTGCTGCTCCATCGAGGCGGCGAGCCTTGGCACAAATGGCTATTTAGCCACAAGGGAGCTCAATACGAGATTGAGGTTAGCGCAAGCAGGAGTTGTAATGATGGCGCCATTATCAAAGACTGGGCACTGGCAGGAAAAGGGATCGCTTATAAGAGCTGGTTTGATGTCGCAAAAGAGGTCCATCAGAGGCGTTTAAGCGTACTGTTTAGGGATCAACTGGCCGACAGTATTCCGCTGCAACTGGTTTACCTGCAGACAGATTATCCTAGCCATAAGGTCCGCACCGTCATCGACTTCCTCAAGCAAAAATCCCAAGAATTTGAAGGGGCCTATCCTCTGTTTACGTAAGCCCCTATTCACTTCTCCGGGGAAAAACACCATTTAGCTAGAAGAAGGAGTTTCGACAGGTCATGCGGTTGCAGGTTCATCCTGCACCTTAAGCCAGAACTCCTCCTGACAGCCGTTATAAAACGTTTTTCTGAAAGGTTTAATCTCTTGCCCGGCAAAATCGAGTACTTCATAGCTGATCCAGCACTCTTCACACAGCAATTCAGAGGGGGCACTGTCCTGTTCGATCTTATGCCGAACTACGACGCCGTTATTATAGTGATAGGTGGCCTCATATTCACTCACCTCGACAACACCGCCTCCTCCTCCGTCGACACCGGCATCGAGATAAGTATCTGACTTAGTTTCTTTACTGACGATATGAACCAGCTCATCGGCTGATTCTGGACTGTGAATAGCCTTAATGTAGGTAAACAAAGTATTCATATTCTTCTTAATATTATTGTGAACGTAAAATGCAAAAAGTCTTCGGTAAGTATCAGACACCTATGAACCAGAACCTATGTGTTCCTTTTTTATTCCATAGCTTTAGGTAATACAATCTTGACCACACACCCCTGAAGCCAGGGAAGGTTTGGGACATGCGCCAGCTCACTACAATTTTGAATGGTAAATTGCCCCCCATGCTGCGAGATCACATCTTTACAGATCGCCAAGCCCAGCCCTAACCCATCTCGTTTGGTAGAGCAAAATGACGCCATTAACTCCCGGGGAGACTTCTGTAACCCCGAACCATTATCAAATAACTGTATCTGAACCGATTCAGGGTCATAATTCACACTGATATAGATTTTTTTATCAGTATCACTGCTATCGAACGCATCTATGCTATTTTTGATGATATTGGTGATCACTTGGCTCAAACCGACCTCATCGCCTTTGAGGTTATATGAAGTGCCCTTAGTACTGATTTGCGCTTGCACAGAGTGCCGCCTAAACTCGGCGGCAAATAACACCAGTGAGTTATTCACCACCTCATCCAGGCTGAACAGCTCAGCCGAGGTTTCACGCCTCTTCAACAGTCCCCTTATTCGATGAACCACAGCACCTGCGCGAATCGACTGGGCATTAATTTTCCCCAATATCTCGTAGGTTTCAGCGTCCGCTCTTCCCGAGTTATTGAGATGCATCATCCCCCCTTCACTGTACTGGGTAATCGCTGCGATGGGTTGATTAAGCTCATGAGCGAGCCCCGAGCCTATCTCCCCTAAGATAGCCGTGCTCTGCAGACGCTCCAGTTGCAGCGCCTTATCCTGCAGCTGTCTCTCGGTATCGATAAGAAACTCACTCTTTTGCCTGAACTTGTACTCCAGCCAGAGGTGATAAACCGTCGCGATAAGGAAGAGCAACAGCAGTGTGCCGCCCCACTCTTTATTTCTCTCCATCCATTTCAAGACAGATTGATACAATGGCGGTGGCGGAGTTTTCAGCTGCAACTCTTTAAATAGTTTGATCACCTTGAGCTGACTAACGGGGGCCGTCCATCCCATGGTTTTTGCACTAATTGCGGCTTCATCACCGGGCTCTAAGTCATATAACGCCTGAGTTATTGCCCGGGTTATCTGAGTCGGCACCGTCTCGGCAGCGGCAAATGACCAATTGGGATATAGCTGGGTACTGACCAGACAGTCATAACCTTTCGGCATGGTGGGATGAATAACCCGAAAGTCCTCTTTCTTTACCAGGCCGCTGTCTATCATCTCTTCCAGGGTGCAGAAAGGCGTTATAGCCGCCTCGACGGTCTTATCCCGTACCTGATAGACGATAGGCTCCAGTGGAAAACCTAAGAAACGCAGGTCGCCGAAGTACTGTTCGGGAGAGTAACCCATCTTGTGCAGTAACCCCACGGCAGCTTGATAGCCGCCCAACGCCTGAGGGCCGCTGGCTACGATACTCTTACCTCTGAGATCGTTAAGGGTATAGATATTACTGTCGGCGCGGACGATAATCGTTGCACCAATGGCAAACGTGGTGCCTTGATGCTTGCGGCTTTTCATCGTCGCCAACCAGGAGAGGGGGAAGTTGCTGCTCAGGTTAAAATATTGTCCCGGGTTGGTGATCATAAACTGAATATCATGATTGAGCATCTGCTGACTCATCTCATCAAAGCCTAAAGGCACGACTTCGAAATTTGCCCCCGGTACTCTTTCGGACAAATAGTCCATCATAGGCTGCCAGCGTAACTTGCCCTGCATAACACCGTGGTTGGCCAGTACACCGACCCGAAAATGATGCTCCGGAAGACGCATATCTGTATTGACCAGACCCGTCTCATCATCGGGATGAGCTAAGGCTGCATTAGATATAAGCATTAGTATGATGAAGAGTACCGCTGGCATAACTCAATCCACTGAATCTGTCTTTAATCATGTTAAATTAGACTAAGGCGTGTTAAAAAGCTGTGAGTCGAGACCAATTCATCACAGGTACTTGAGGCTTATTGCCTATAAAAGTTGTTTTAGTGATCTGACTCATCATAGCTAGCCCAAACCCTTTGAGATCAAAGCCGCATCCGATTACTCTAATATAAGATCCCAACGAATGAGTTCTGTATGCCAAACACACTGCCGCTTTATCTAGTCGATGATGATGTCGCAATCTTAGACTCGCTCAGCTTTATGCTCAATCAGTTTGGCTATCACATCACAACGTTTAATAATGGTTATGATTTTCTGAATAGAGTCCCTCTAGATAAGGCTGCTTGTGTCATACTCGATAGCCGGATGCCTGAGGTCAGTGGCCAGGAGATCCAGCAAAAACTACTCGAGATAGACAGCCCTCTCGGCATTATTTTTCTCACCGGGCACGGGGATATGCCCATGGCAGTCGATGCATTTCGAAAGGGTGCCTGTGATTTTTTTCAAAAGCCAGTTTCGGGAAAAGCCTTAAGCCGTGCTATCGATAAGGCGATGCTCTACAGCCACAGAACCTTCGAGGCTCAGTCACTTAAACAGAAGTTGTCTACCCTCTCACAGCGAGAGCAAGAGGTACTTAATCTGCTCACCAAAGGGATGACCAATAAGCAGATATCGGAGGCACTATTCCTCTCGTTGAGGACCATTGAAGTTCACCGTGCAAAAGTGATGAAGAAACTTGAGGTGCACAATATGGCCGAGCTGGCCAAGTATTCACAGATGAATTCTGGTGATGAGCTGGATGAGATCTTAGACTCACCGAGCTAAACCGACTCCCAGCCCCTCTGCACCCAACTTTCCTGAGATAGTTTTCCTGAGATAGCTTTTCATGAGACAGTTTGCCTGCGACAACTTGTCGCAGTTTTCCTATAACCCTTTGTCAAACATTGATTTTAGACGCATCATCAGAAACAGATATTTGCAGCGTATTTACTCGTTTAGTTACTTCTTATTCAAGCTTTCGCTTTCTGAACCAATGATAGAAACTTTTTACGGGTTTGACGATTGAAGCGATTCACTGAATCAATTTAGGGAAACATCCACTGCACTACCCTCCCCGAGCGACTCCTCCGTCCCCGGGGATTTTTTTGCCCAAATCGACTAAGCCCGGCCTCGCTTACGGAGCAGCATATTTTTATCTGCAGCCTCAAGCTGGGCCTCAAAATCTGTGGTTAACTCAAGCTTTGCACCACCGATAGAAGCAGAGAAGATGGGCAAGGTAAAATCATCGCCTTGGCGGCTAAACCCATCGAGAATACGACTGCGTATGGCATCCATATCATTGTCATCATCGATCACGATAAGAGCCACAAACTCGTCTCCCCCCATCCTCCCGATCACATCGGATTGACGCACACACGCTTTCAATACCCGGGCAATATGTTGTAACACCAGGTCGCCGACATTATGACCATGCTCATCGTTAATCAACTTAAAGTCATCGACATCCAGATAGAGCAGCCCCAGTTGACTCTCGGTGCGCTTCGCCAGCTTTATGCGCTGCTCCGCCAGCACGAGAAAACCTCGTCTGTTATTGATCCCGCTTAACGGATCGGTAATGGCCAGCTTCTGCATCTGCTCATAGAGGCCTAACATAGAGAGGTCTGCTTCGAGAATATCTTTGAGATGATGGATCAATTCTATGTAGGTATCTTGGTAATCAGTCTCTTCATAATCCATCACACAAAATGTACCGAAGACCTTTCCATCCGGCCAAAATACAGGAACGCCCAGATAGGAGGTAAACCCATCATCGCGTACCTCTGGGTTGGTCTCCCAACAGGGTTCGACCGTGGCGTTAGATACATAAAGCTCTTCACGGGTTTCGACAATTTTACGGCAAAATATATTTGCATCGGGATCGATGACCCCTCCAGCCGGGTAGGGGTTAGAGTCTTGCTCACTCGCGATGGTGACTTGAAATCCATTGGGGGTGTACTGCACCAGAAATCCGGCCGGTGCATCGAAAAGCTTAGCTAATAAGTTAATCGTTTTTTGCCACTTCTCGATAGAGATAAGATCGTGAGGGGTATCAAGTAAAAAACGATCTGTTTCAAACTCTGCATTCTTTGTCATCAAGAACTCCTGTGGCAAATAATGTACTACAGATACATCTTATACCAGAACCGCCCAATCTCTTACTGTTTCACTCAAATGAATCGCATTCCGGCTTTATGCTTTAGGAACTAAGCACTAGAAACTAGGCTCTGTGATCGAGCGCTGGCTTCTTAAGTAGTTTTCGTTGCAACGTTCTCCTGTGCATTCCCAGCTGACGTGCCGTCGCCGACACATTCCCCTTATTCGCATTTAACACCTGCTGAATATGTTCCCATTCGACGCGCTTAGGATTCAGCGGCTCCTCATCTAACTCCTGAACGTCCATATCGGCAGGAGCAGTTTCCAGTGCCCTGAGCAGGGTTTGGGTGTCTACCGGTTTCGCCAGATAGTTATCGGCGCCCATTCTGATAGCTTCGACTGCAGTGGCGATACTGGCATAGCCCGTCAATAGCACCATAGTTACATCAGGCAGGCTCTTACGTAGCGGCTCAATCAAGGACAAGCCATTGTCTTCGTCCAACTTCATATCCAGCAGGATATGGCTGGGTTGAAACTGCCTGGCCAGCAGCAGGCCCTGTGTCACATCGTGGGCTTGCTGACACTCGAATCCCTGACGCGTTAAACGTCTCGCCAATACTCCGGCCAGGGCCTGATCATCTTCGATGATCAACAGCTTATTCGACTTAGCCTGAGAACTGACTTGTTTATTAATTGGTAACATAGCTTTAGCTTTCCTCCACCGGCAGAGTCACCTCAGCGACCGCGCCGCCATCCACATGTGTGCCCAAAATCAATTTCCCGCCCAGACGCTCAAAACTGGCGTGACTAAGCATCAAGGCAATTCCCATCCCGGTTGGGCTGTCCACCAGCTTATGTCCCAATTGAGACAGCAGACGGTGAGGGATCCCAATGCCGTAGTCACGTACCCGAAGGCGGATAGATGGGTAGAGATGGTCGATACTGACCTCTATTTTTACTCTCTGTTCCTGCAGGTGTTCATCGCTGGCGCGTGCGGCATTTTCGACTAAAGAGAGCAGCGCCGGCAGCAAGCTGGTATCGGTTTGCACTAAGGTCTGACTCGCTTCCTCATCCAACTCCAGCTCTAGTTTTAACTGAGGCATGAGCAGTGTGACCTGCTGCCTTAACATAGCGATAAGCTCGCCCACCTCGATATCAACCCGCTTATGCTCACGAATAGATTCTGTCGCACATCGCAGCTCTGTCAGCGTCTGCTCGCATCGAAACAGGGCGGTATCCATCTCTTTAACCGCTGGCGAATTGTGGCCTAACTCTTCATCAACCTCCTCGACCAGCAGGCGCAAACTGGACAGCGGCGTCGCCAACTGATGTGCCATTTGAGCCGAGGCGGTACCTAATGCCAACAGCTTCTCCTGCCGCAACTGGGCTTCACGCATATAAGCTAATTCAGAGTCTTGTCGCCTCATCCGTTTAGAGATAAACGCGACACTCGTGGTCAACACCAGTGAAGAGATGACGAAGTTAAACCACATGCCTAAGTAGTGTGAGCTCATATCCATGCCATGGTGCTGCATCTGTTCCTGAGGGGCAAAGTAGAGCATCAGGCTATAGGCCAGGGTAGAGATAAGGGTCAGAGACCAGGGTGCCCAGCGGGGCAGTATCACGGCCGCTATCGCGATAGGCAGCAGTAACAGGGAGATAAATGCATTGGTGGCTCCACCGGAAAAATAGAGCCAGGTGATCCAAAATGCGGTATCGAGCAGCAGCGCAATAAACAGACCCGAGTCTTTCGACTGTAGCGGGTGGCGTATCGAGAAGGTGACTCCGAGATAGATGGTCTCGAGCAGCAAGGCATAGTTCAGCGCAGGACTATACAGGGAGAGCCCGAAGGTTTCTGCCGCGGTGAATGTCAGTCCTAGTTTGAGCAGTAAACTCAAGATGCGCAGAAAAGCCAGCTGATCCGACGCTCTCAAATTAGGAAGCAAACTGTGGGGCATACGTTAAACTCCTTTTCAATGACTTTTTAGCTCAATTCAATGCGATACTATAGCGATTAAGCTTTTCAAACCATAGCGACTTGTTTAGTCTGTGACCTATCCGGGATGCTTTAAACAGAGATAAAAAATGCCAGAGTCGCAACTACCACTTGTCATAGCGGGCCCCGCCCTTCGCCACTGCGACTCAGATAACTTTACCCTATGGTATGTCAGCAGTAAGCCTATGAATGAGTTATCACTGACTCTGGCCCTGAAGCACCACAATGATAACTCAGCACTCATTTTTAAGGAGCCATTGCTTGCCGAACAGGTGCATACCCTCAGGCTTGGAGAACATGCCTGGCAATATATCATCCATGTCACTCAGGCTCAGCTGCTGCCTACCAACGAGGCTATTGCTTACCGGCTCGACGACAGTCGCCACGGGGCTATTTTTACTGAGCTAGAGGCCCTCACCTACCTGGAAAATGACAAGCCTGAATTTGTCATTAAGCCTGATATCGATACTATGTTACACGGTTCGTGCCGCAACGCTCACCACCATAGCGGTGATGCCTTAGTGGCCGCCGACACAAGGCTGCAACAGAACCTGAGTGTTGAGGCCAGACCCGCACTCATGATGCTCAGCGGCGATCAGGTCTATGTCGATGATGTCGCCGGGCCTATGATCTACGCTATCGGTGAGGTCATTAAACTACTGGGCCTGCCTCAGGAAAAATTTGACCATGCCGCCCTGCCGGGGAGTGAGTCGATAAGCTACCACCCAGCGGCGCTCTATCGCAGGCATAAAAACTTACTTCCGCATACTCAATATCCGGCTAAAACCCCCATTACTCATTGGTATAAGAACCACCCCATATTTACCTCTTCCATCGCCGAAAATCATCTGGTGAGTCTGGGCGAAGTCATCGCCTTCTACTTGCTCAGCTGGTCACCCGAGCTATGGGAAAAGATTGATATCCCTAAAGAGGTGGTGGGGTTATCGGCGGCGAACACAAAACGATGGGAGCGGGAGTGGGTACATCTGCTTGAGTTTAAGTCCGGCCTTAGCCAAGTCAGGCGGCTTATGGCTCATCTGCCAACCTATATGATCTTCGATGACCACGATATTACCGATGACTGGAATCTCACCGCTAAATGGGAGGAGGCAGCCTATGGCCATGCCTTCTCTAAACGCATCATAGGTAACGCACTGATTGGCTATGCGATTTTCCAGGCAATTGGCAATGCCCCCGCTAAATTCATGCCTGAAATACACCCCTTGCTGGATGACTTTTTTAGCGATGTGGATGAGACAAAACATGACTCGCTGATCGATACCTTGCTTAGATTCGAACACTGGCACTACACCCTGAACACCTCTCCTAAACTGGTGGTGCTGGATACCCGCACCAACCGCTGGCGTAGTGAGTCTAACCTCGCCAAACCCTCTGGTCTGATGGACTGGGAGGCCTTGATGGAACTCCAGCAAGAGCTGGTCGGGCAGAGTAAGGTCATCATCGTCTCGGCGGCTCCCATGTTTGGAGTGAAGCTGATTGAGACAATGCAGAGAGCCGCTACAATGCTGGGGGGCTCATTGTTGATCGATGCCGAAAACTGGATGGCTCATCCGGGAACGGCCAATACTTTGCTGAGTATCTTTCAACACAGAAAGACCCCGGAGCAGTTTGTCATCCTCTCAGGCGATGTGCACTACTCCTTCAGCTACGATATTCATATTCGCTTCAGAAAAGGCGGCCCGCAGATCTATCAAATCACCTGCAGCGGTATTAAGAATCAGTTTCCGGAAAAATTACTGCCCATTTTCGATAAACTCAATGGCTGGCTTTATGGCCACTTCTCACCGCTCAACTTCTTTACCAAGCGTAAGCGGATGAATATTCGTGGTCGTCGCCCCAATGGCGAACGCAGCAGGCGATTAGTGAACAAGAGTGGTATCGGTCTGGTCAGATTCGGGCCTGACGGAGCCCCCACTGAAGTCAGCGTACTACATGCGGACATGACAGAGACACACTTTAACAAACCGAGTCGACAGCACCGGGACTCTCAAATACAAGCTGATGAGTCAAATAGGTAAACAGCTAAAATCACTTTATATCAGGGCGTTCTGTTTACCGGCTGCTGTGACAGCTTACCAGCTATGACCCAAGGGGCTCTAAGCCATCATTTAAGCAATCACACTCGATATCGAATTCGATGCCCGTCACGGGGTCCCTGAATTTAAGCCTTTTCGCTAGCAACTTTAACGGCCGTTTGTAATCATCGGCGGCCTTAGGCTGAAGGGTGGGATAGCACCTATCGTTGAGTATCGACATTCCCAGGCTCTGCATATGCACTCTGAGTTGATGAGTTCGTCCAGTTATCGGCGACAACCTGAACACACCGATTTCGCCTCTTACTTCGATTAGAGCAATCTCGGAATGGGTATTGGCCTCACCTTCCACCACTTTCATAGTAAAACTGGGCTCCCCCTTCACCATACGGTTTTTTACTGTCCAATGAACAGGAAGTGCTAACTCTCCTACTCGATGGCTGGCAAGCAACTCAGGCGTCAGCTTAGCTAAGGCCTGATACTCCTTGAGGATCTCGCCATGCTTAAACAGATCGTGGTACTGCTGACGATGCTCAGGGTAAAGACAGAGCAATACCAGACCGGCCGTCGCCCTGTCGAGTCTATGAGCCGGCACTATGGTCTCTATAGCGTTTTTGATCCGTAATCGATTAACTAAACACTCATTGATCACATTGCCGCTGGGGTGTAGGGCTAAGAAGTGAGGCTTAAAGGCGATAATGATCTGCTCATCCCGGTACAAGACCTCTTCATCGAAGGGAATAACCGCTTCGGCTTCCACTTCCCGGTAGTAATACACTCTGGCTCTGGGTCTGTAAGGGGTATCGAGTTCGATCAGGGAACCATCTTGCCAATGCACCTTGCCATCTACAATGCGAGCTCGCCACACCTGTGATTCAATCTGTGGGAAGCGTTCAACAAGAAAGCTAAGCACACTGGGTTTATCGGTAACGTTTTCGGGAAGCACCACATAGGAGGCTTGGGCGGCGCGGACACTAGAGGACATAGAATAGTTCAGACAGGAGACACTAACCCATTTTAACAGATCGGCAAGAAGATATTAATCCACATGTGACTTGATAAGATCGAGCACAAAATCCATGGTTTTATGACAGTTAGGTTGATTCATCAATACCTGCTTGTCTTTGTTATAGAGGGGAAGTACTTCCAACCAACGTTGACTGACCCAAGATGCATCCTCGAGGTGAATATTGGCATATAAGCCACACAACTCCGGATTAACCTCATAAAACTGCTCTAATGCGGCACTGATCAGCTCAAACTCACCTTGTATCGGCTCCTGACTCCAATTACTGGAGCGAAGCGTTCTCGCAATCCAGGCACCATCTTTACGTTTGGCCGCCGATAAGATTTTTACCCTCTGCTTTCCTTCGAGCACTATGCTGAGTGAATTATCTTCGAGTTGATTGAAATCTATGATCTCACATTGAGTGGCATTGGGATAACAGGGAGGGAGCCCATTAGCCTTGAACATACCGAATGCCAGGGGATACTTGCCTTTCAGTACATCGGCCACAACATGCAGATAGCAAGGATCGACCATCCTGATCTCTATCCTTCCATCGGGCAACAGCAAGGCATCACGTGTGATTAACGCCATCTCCTGTGTTTGCATAGTATCCCCCTTCCCCGTAGGGTCGGTAACCGCCGATGATCTGCTGCCCAAGACTATGAAAAAGATCTGTAAGGCAATAATATTAAAGTGTAGCAGTTGCAGAATTTACTGCTTCGCGAACTATTTAAGCTCGATAAGGCTACATAATATTAGACAGGTTAATGAGGAAATTGGTTTCAAATAGTCGTCATGGCCATCACACCCGGCTACAAATATTCGAGGTGTTCCATGATGGTCTCCTTCGCTAACAGTTCGTCCAACTCCTCGGCTAAGACCCCACTCATAGCGATAGACTCCTGCCAACATCGTATCCTCTCATCACTATCCATACGCTTAAAATCACCCCGGTCGGGCAGCTTTCCGTGAGGAAGAGAAGCAAGATACTCCTGGGTCGGTGCGATGATCAGCGCGTTATGGTAATTGCTTTTTGCCTTGCGCCAGGGGAGAGACTTATCGAACCAACCAGCGGTAAGACTCGGATAAAAGTGTGGATACAGGGTCAATCCCTCGGCATGGGACAGGGGAAGGTCGAAATGATAGTCGGTGATCCCGCCATCATAGTAATGCCCTTTAGGCGCCCCGGAAATATCAGTCACCGGCGCTAAAACCCAAGGAATGGACCCGGTTGCCAGTAAGACTCTTGCGATATTTTTATCCGTCAGACTCACCTGTTGACTCGGAAGGTCGTCTAGCCGATTAAAGGGAGACCCCTTCTCCTGAGCACTGAAAACGAAACGTTCAAAGTGCAAGCCTAAGCTTTTTCGACTCAGCAGATTCGTTGCCGCAGTCGTCGCCAACCCAAGCCCCAATGAGAGCCGACCCGGCAGACGATTAAGGTGTCTGCCTCGGCAGGCAAGCAGGTGTGTCTTAATCACCTTGTTATCGACAATATCTTGCCCGGCGGATTGACCTAAAAGGCCTGTGATGATCCCTGCCACCTGCTCTGAAACCTGTGCAGGTGTAGGCTTCACATCATAACGCTGACCAATATATAGCTGCTCTAATCTGGTGTAGGCAGCCAAAGGATCTTGTTGTGCCAGACAAGCCAGTCGCCATGCGCCTGAAGACGCCCCCAAGGTATGCAGGGGCTTTTTACGATCTTTAAAAAACTCTCCGAACAGGTACCTATCCAGCCCGGCGATACCAATCCACTTGGGACCGCCAGATGCGGCCAGAAGTTGAGTAAATAACTCAGGTTTCAGGCCATTTTCGGCGATCTGCTTGTATGCTGTCGGTCCGGCAAGAAAACGTAAAGCTGGCAAATTAATGACCCCATTCAAAAGAAAAATAGAAAGAACATTATTTAACAAAAGTTAGCTTTTTAAAATAGCGCCTATACTATAGCCTTACTAAAGGACAGTCTTGATAAGGAATATCAAAGATGGAAAACACCCAGATCCGCCCCTTCAAAAAGTTGAGTTTTATCATCTCTTTCATTTCAACCACTTATATCTTGTTCATTATGAAAATAAGTGTTTTTGATTCTACTTGGGATCTGCTGGTACCACTCCTGTTTATCTGTACCTGTATCTGGTGGGTAGCTTTTATCTGGCAACAGAAAATAGCGTTTACCCATGACTCAGTTGAATTTTGTAAGCTCTCAATAGAGAGTGACTGGGGACCCGCCAAGGACCTAACCCTCAAGTATGACGAAATAAACTCAGTGCGCCTGCTCGGGGATCAACTGTTTATCCATGCAAAGAAAGGGAAGATTAGCTTTCCTCTCAAACCAAAATCTAAGATCGCTCAGCAGCTAAGGAATGCCTTCGAGCAGCGCAATATTCCATTTGAGATCAAATCTTGCCTGATATCCTGAGCCGCATGATTGTTCTCCCTTATGATCCTGAACAAAATACTTAAACAAAACTCTTTGAATAAAACTCTTTGAATAAACAGTGCTTGATTGATACGGCATGAGCGCTACACTCATGCCATAAACAGCAAACGAGTCAGAGCATATTATGATTGTCGATACCTTAAATAACTTAGACCTTTACGCGCATATCAGCCCCAGGCTCGCAGCGGCATTAGCTCATCTGGCAGAGACAGATTTCACTCAACTCGAGGTTGGAAACTATGAATTAGAGGGCAAAGACCTGTTCGTTATCGTCAACGATTACGAGACGAAACCAAGGGAAGTCGAACCCTTCGAAGTCCATAAACACTATATTGATGTGCAGTATGTGGTCAGTGGCGAAGAGGAGTTTGGCTATCTTCCATTAGCCGATCAGCTCCCCTCTATGGCGTACAATGCAGAACATGACTACGCCGAATTCGATTATGAAACCAATAAAAATGAGGCTGCCTTTATCCCGTTGAAAGCCGGAATGTTTGCGATATTCTTCCCGGATGATATGCATATGCCTGGCACAAGTGTGACTCCCAAAAGAGTACGTAAAGTTGTCATTAAGGTGAAGATCTGATTCACAGGTTTATCAGTGCCAATGACTCATCTGTAGGGCCGACCTTGAGTCGGTCTTCACATATCTGAGACAAGCTCAAACGCTTACTGAATGTTGAGTTAAAGTCGCATTTTAGATACTGCAATTGAACTAAGGCATCTGAAAGTATTCTAATAGCCTGTCATATAAACATAATAAAGGGAACGAAGATGCGACCTACCATTTTTCTCGCAGGTTTACTTTGCGTAACGACTGCACAAGCGGAAATTTTACCCGACGCGCTTCAGGATGTTAAGGCGGTACAGTTCAACAGTGCTAACGTCATTACCGCCGGACTGCCAAGCGAAGCCCAGTTTGAAACCTTGCAGCAAGCCGGTGTCGACTTAGTCATAAACCTGATCCCAGATGGTAACTCTAGCGGCCATGAGGATGAAGCCAGTATGGTTAAGTCAGCAGGGATGACGTATGAGTCCATCTCTGTCGATTGGAAAAAGCCAAACGTAGAAGATGTCGAACGTTTCTTCTCAATAATGAACGCGAATAGAGATAAAGACATCCTGATCCATTGCGCCGCCAACTATCGTGCATCGGCTTTCTACTACCTCTATCAAGCCACTCAGCTTAAACAGGACAGCGAGCAACAAAAAAAGCAAACACTGGCCCCATGGGGCGATCTCGAATCCAGCTTGAAAGAGTATCCGCAGTGGCAGCTCCTGATAGAGCAAGTTAAGGCAAAATACCAATAGCCTCGGTTCGAGGCAGCATAGCTTATGAATTTGAGGGGCTGAGTCAATCGCAGCCCCTCAATGCAGTTCATCTCAAGGCTTTTAGAGTTAAAATGTTATCACCTTGCTAAGCAAGCCATCATTTTCACATTTTATAATATATTTTCAGGCAACGTATCCCTCTGCCAGACACCTAAAACCTTAGCAACTTCCGCTGCTCAAAGCTTTATCCGCAGTATATAAACTCGCCTGCACTCTTGATATTTTTTCAGTTCTTATCCCGCAAATTTATGTGATAGAGCTCAATTGAACAAGTTGATAACACTGCACATAATGCTCTCAATTCATGTCCGGGAATCGAACTTGAGGTACAAGTCGTGGACAACATCTCTTGCGTGAATGGTATGACTCTTAAAGGCGACATCTGGAGTCATATCCGATAAACCCCTGTGATTAACCACCTCAGATGAATATTGATCTACCCAATAGAATTAGGAGTATAAAGAAGAATGAAACCCTACTTAAGCATCACCCTGCTATGCGCATTGATGGGTATGAGTACTCAGGCTCTCGCCTACGATACTCAGTTGGCACAAAGCTATCAGCAGCAGTTTAGTCAGGCAAAAGGAGCCAAAGCGGGTAAGGCCATAGGTCTGATCAGCGCGGAGGCATTTGTTAAGCAGTTACAGTCGAATAAAGCCATGTTAGCCGTAGATATTCGTACGCCACAGGAGCGCCAAATATTCGGCCTCGCCATGGAGAATAAATTAAATATCGGCATCGATGAGCTGTTTGTGCCCGAGAATTTAGCGCAGCTTCCCAAAGATAAACCCGTCGTATTGGTATGTAAGTCAGGCGCAAGAGCCATGGCTGCAGGAACTGCGTTACGCCACTTAGGCTATGACAATGTCAAAATACTTAAGGGCGGTTACGCTAAATTGACTAAGTATGTGAGCCCTAAGATCGCTAAATAATCCCGTATTTTCCCCTAATCCATACACCCTTGCTCAGGAGGCTATAAAGACCCCTAAATATCTTCACCATCTCTGCATTTGGCAGCCTGGCTTGGCTGCCCTTTTTTTATCAAGCGCATGAGTATTTGGTTATCCTCCAGCTAGCCGTAACCACTAGACACATTGGCCATTATCCTGAGTCTTATCGATAACCTCTAAGGTGGTATGTTCAATATTAAACTCTGATGCTAAACACCGTTTGACGAGCTGCAATGCCGTTTCCGATCGACTCTTATCGACGAGAATTAGGTTGGCGGTAAACATGTAACGCTTATCTGAAATCTCCCACACATGAACATGCTCTATCAATTCTATAGGTTCGAGCTTACAAATTTCGGCTTTTATTTTATCGATATCTATCTCTTCTGGCGTGGCTTCCATCAAGATCAAAATAGCCTTACGTAGCAAAATCGCGCCGTGGTAGATCACATAGATGGAGATGATTGCGGTAGTGATAAGGTCGACCACATACCACTGGAAGTAGATGATCAAGATACCCGCGATGATAACGGCTACCGAAGCCATGGCATCGGAGACATTATGGATAAATGCGGCGCGAATATTGAGATTATCTTTGGCGCCGGAGGAGTAAGTTAACAGTGCCGTGGCGATATCTATGATCAGGGCTATGCCAGCAACGGCAAAGACAATCCAACCGTCGACGGGTTGCGGGTTAAAATAGCGGTTGATAGATTCGGCAACCAGATAGATACCAACGGCAATCAGGGAGACGCTATTGATTAATGTGCCAATAATTTCCGCTCGTTTATAGCCAAATGTCATGCGGCTACTGGCAGGTTTATTACCAATTCGACGTGCGATAACGGCAATGATGATAGCACCGGCATCACTGAAGTTGTGCAAGGCATCGGCGAGAAGAGAGAGACTCCCGGCCATAATGCCTCCGACAATCTGAAACAGTGTCAGAATGACGTTAATTAAAATTGCGATGTATAATTTTTTACTATTTGATTCAAAATCATGAGCGTGGGCATGTGCCATGCTTAACTCCTTCTGAAAAAGCGGAGCTACCCTGCTCCGCATACTAATACCAAATTTAACCTAGCCAGCGTTTGACATAACGACACCCATTTGAATGGTTAGACATACCAAGCAGAAGTTCCACCATCAGTGAAAATACACCAGTCAGAAACTCCCTGCCTTTCAAATAATTGTAGCAGCCAAACATCTTACACTTAAGGTCATACCGGCAGACCGTAACAAAGGGGGTTATATACCCAAGCTACTTCAAAATACTCGCTTCAGAGCTCCCGTAGGATAGGTGAACAAGGCAGTGATTGAAGAGAATGGTAAGTCCCTTTTCAATATCACTAACGCAGTGCAGATATTCTACGGGAACTCCCGAAGGGCAAGACGAGAAGCAACATGTTTCTGCGTTATGAAATATAAAACTAGAATAACTAGTCCGGTTATTTCATGCCTTAAACTCTGTCACTTCTCGACATGCTGAGTCCTGTATTTCGAGGTCGTTTGAGTATAGGCACGGCGGCAGACTAATGCACCGACTCCCCCCTATCTCTTCCCTGAGCGAAAACTAAATCTAGAATAAAGCCAAGGCTTAAGGCTAATCCAGCACCTCAAGTTCCTTGCTCACACTGGCTACATCCTTACCTTGATATAACCACCGATACAGCGTCGGTAACACCAACAGGGTCAGGGCCGTCGAGCTGAACAGGCCGCCGATGATCACGACCGCCAATGGCTGTTGGATCTCACTTCCCACACCGCTCGAGATAAGAATAGGTATAAGCCCTAGCGCCGAGGTCAATGCCGTCATCAATACCGGGCGCAGACGCCCTACCGTTCCCTCGTAAACAGAATCGTAGAGACTCTCTCCACCCCTATCCGTTCCAGACACATCATTTAATGTCGATTGTCGACGCTGATTGATGGAGTCCACCAGCACCACACCATTCAATACGGCGACACCGAATAGGGTGATAAAGCCGATAGAACTTGGAACTGACAGGTAGGTGCCACTGATAAACAGCGCCACTACGCCACCGATCAAGGCCAAAGGCACATTGGCCATGATCAGGCCGACCTGCTTAACAGAGCCGAACGAGAAGTAGAGTAACAGTGCGATTAAGCCTATCGAGATAGGTACAACCAACATCAGCTTTTGCTGAGCACGCTGCTGATTCTCATATTGACCACCAACAACTACGGTATAGCCCGCAGGCAGCTCAGCTTGTGGAATAATAGCGTAGATATCGTTTACCACAGATCCCATATCGCGACCCGATACGTTAGCCTGAACCACCACGCGACGCTGAACATCATCACGTCTGATATTCGGTGGTGCCATCTCAACTTCGACACTGGCTACCTCGCCTAAACGCACGGTAGCACCGTTAACGCCACTTAAGATCAGATCTCTGAGTGCATCGGGCGCATTTCGGTACTGCTCGGCGAGGCGCACGTTGATGTCATATCTGGCATTACCATCGATCACCTGACCGGCACTCACGCCACCAACTCCCTGACTAACAAGGCTCATCACCTCATCGACACTGATACCGTAGCGGGCAAGCAGATCGCGCTTTGGACGAACCACTAACTGAGCTTCACCACTTACCTGCTCCAGTGACACATCAACTGCCCCCGGAATGGTAGATACCAACTCGGTCAGCCTCTCACCACTTTGAGACAGTACATCTAAGTCAGGACCGAAGATCTTAATCGCCAGCTGCGCCTTTACACCGGATAACAACTCATCCACTCGCGTTGCAATAGGTTGGGAGAAGGTAAACAGCAGACCCGGATAAGCACTGAGTTTAGCTTCCATCAGCTTCTGTAGTTCAACCCGGCTCGATGCCGACTGCCACTGCTCTACCGGCTTGAGACCGATATAGATCTCGATATTACTCACAGGCTCAGGATCGCCCCCGAGCTCAGGCGCACCGATTCGACTCAATGCATACTCGACCTCAGGGAACTCCAACAACATCTTTTCAAGCTTAGGCGCCACATCGAGGGAGGTGCCCAGGCTGGCAGTCGGAGCCAGTGTGACCCTCAGGTTTATCGTGCCCTCTTCGAGCTCGGGAACAAACTCAGTACCCAATTGAGGCAGCAGTGACATACTCAGAACAAACAGGGTGAAAGCGGTGACCACCACTGTCTTAGGCCTTGCCATAGTTGCCGTTAGCAGGCGGCGATACCCGCTCTCGATTGGCTTTAATACCGCACTCTCTTTGAGTGTGATACCGCGCTTAAAGAGGAATACGGCCAATGCCGGTACTGCAACTAAGGCCACGACTAAGGCCGATAGCATGGCTAGAATAATGCTCACAGCCATAGGTTGGAACAGCTTGCCTTCGACCCCTTCCAGGGCAAACAGTGGCGCAAATACCACTATGATGATCGCCGTAGCGAAGAAGATAGGGCTACACACCTCTTTAGCCGCCAACATGACTCGCATTGCGATACCATGTTGATCTTCATCGGCATGGTGCGGATCGGCCTCACCGTCGGCGCGATCGCGTGCAGCGCCCAAGTGACGTCGGTCCGGCTGGGTAAGATGCTTAAAGATATTCTCAACCATCACCACCGAGCCATCGACCAGCATACCGATAGCGACCGCCAGACCGCCCAGTGACATCAGGTTAGCCGACATGCCGAAATAGGACATCACCATCAAGGCTAAACAGATAGAAACCGGTATCGAAAGCAGTACCAGCATGGTGGCACGTATGTTGACTAAAAACAGTGCCAGAATAACCACGATGAACACGAAGGCCATCAGTAACGCATCACGTACCGTCGTCACCGCTTGCTCGACCAGATCGGCTTGATCGTAGAAGACCTCAAAAGTCACACCATCGGGTAATGCCTGTTCGACTAATGCGGTTCTGGCATTGATATCATCGATAGTTGCCTTAGTGTTAGCGCCCATACGCTTTAAGATAACGCCTGCGACCACTTCTCCAAGTACCTGTGGCGTTCCGGCTTCATCCCGACGTGTCATGGTCACGGCGCCCACTCTTATCTCACTGCCGTAATCGACCCTGGCGATATCACCAACCCGGATCGGCGTGCCCGCAAATTCAGTTAGCGGGATCAGAGCAATCGCCTTCAGCCCCTTATCACCGGAAGGCAGCAGACCATAGCCACGAACGACCAACTGCTCCTGGCCCTGATCCATAAACCAACCACCGGCATTACGGTTATTACTTTCCAATGCTGTGGTGACCTGCTCCATAGACAAACCAAAGCTCAGCAACTTGTTAGGATCGATTTGAACTTGATATTGACGAACGTCACCACCAAATGAGAGTACATCGGTGACACCACCCACAGGCATCATGATGAGCTTAACCAGGTAATCATTCAGGCTACGAAGCTCGGCGGCATCGATACCAGAATCTGGCGCCGCCCGCAGAATATACTGATATATCTGGCCCAAGCCTGAGGTATTAGGGCCAATTTCAGGTACACCGATGCCATCGGGGATCATCTCTCTCGCCGCTTGCAACTGCTCAAACACCTGCTGACGAGCGAAGTAGATATCAGTCCCTTCGGCGAACACTACGGTCACCAGAGAAAGACCGGTACGGGAGAGCGAACGCACTTCCGTTACTGCCGGCAGCGCGTACATGGCCGACTCGACCGGATAACTGATCAGCTTTTCAACTTCTTCGGCCGCAAGACCTTCGGCTTCGGTATTAACCGTAACCTGCACATTGGTCACATCCGGAAAGGCATCCAGATTTAATTTTGGTAACATGGCCACACTGGCGATCGCAACCGCGATCAATGCCAACACCACCAACAATCGGTTACGGATCGCAACCTCAATAAGTCTCTGTAACATACGAGAACCTCTTTTGTTACTCGCTCTCGGAGCGAGCCTTAGTGGTAATTAGTGGTTATGAATATCGAAGCCTGACTTGGCCTGCTCTGAGGCCAGAAAGAAAGCTCCGGATACCACAACATTACTGCCCGCAGCCAGACCACGAACCAAGTTCATGCCGCGCTGACGTTCAACCACTTCCACTTCGACGGCCTCGAAGCCATCCTTATCTTGAACAAAAACCTGCCAATCACCATCGCCACCACGAGTCAGCGCCGCATCGGGAAGAATGACGCCACCTTGCACTGCATTGGGCAGATATAGCTCAGCAAATTGACCCGCATGAATAACATGGCCGGGGTTTTCCAGGCTCACTAAGATCTGCTCGGTGCGAGTCACACTGTCGAGCTCATGAGAGCGACCGATGATCTTCGCCTCTAAGGTTTTATCGCCGACCCGAACCAGCGCCTTACTGCCTATGCTCACATTCTCAGACTGCTTTGGAGTCACCTGAGCCTCAACCCATAGATGTGATTCATCGGTGAGTTGCATCAGAGCCGTGCCCGCAGCAACAACTTGACCCAACATGGCCAGATCTTGCTGAACGCGACCATTGATAGGTGCCAATAGCTGATAACTGCCGATAGTCTCAGGGTTAGACTCTAACGTGCCGATCTGGGAGGTTGTCATCTTCATCGCTTCGAGGGTTGCACGCTTAAGTTCTGCATCCACCTGGGCCTGAAGACGGCGGCTCGCGCTGACAGCGCTCTTACTCATACGCTTAACACGACTCCATTCTGCTGCGGCATTGATATATTCGGCCTGCGCCTGAGCCACGGCAACACCACCTAAGGTCAGCAGGGGCTGCCCTTTTTTCACCTCTTGTCCCGGCACCACATGACGCTGCTCGATTCTGACATCCAACTGAGGTGCCAGAGTCATGGTTCTGTCCCTGTCGACCACTAAGGTCGCCGTAGCCACAGCTTCAAGACTGAACGCCTCTTCTGAGAGCCTGGCAACCTCAATGCCTGCCAGTTGCTGCTGCTCGGCAGTTAGCTGCAGGGCATGACCTTCCTCTTCCGCTTCCTCTCCATGGCCATGTCCGTCATCGGTAGTTTCTGATGAGGCGTTTTTGCTTTCTGCTTTCTCAGCCAATTCGGCGTCATGATCATGCCCCTCTTCCTCTCCATGATCGTGTCCGTCATCGGCGTTTTCCGGCGAGGCTACCTCTAATGAGACATTCTCTAATGACTTATTCTCTAGTGAAAAATTGTTGAACTCTGTTTTATCCACCGTTTCGGCGCTATGATCATGCCCTTCGCCCGCAAATGCTGCCGAAGGTAACGAGATAGCCGCGGCTAAAGTGATCAACAGACCAAAGCCCATGGCTCTGCTGATCGCATTGAGCTTGAAACTATTCTTAACTGATTGCTGGTTTTTCATATTCGTTATTCCGTCTGATTACAGTGCGGCAGCCGTATGTGATGCCAAATGCGAGGGCTGAGCTAAAAGTTGTGCCTGAAGAAATGATTCGAGTTGCCCGCTGGCTCCCATCCACTCCAGCCAGCTCTGATACAGAGCCGTTTCCAGAGTCAAACCGGCGAGGTAACTGCTTGAAAGCTGGCGCTGACTCTGCAGATAATCACTGGTATTGATGTCACCGGCTCGCCATTGTTGACCCAATGCCGATGCGGCTTCCTGACCCGAGTTAAGTACCAGTTCACGCCAATCCTGATAGCGCTCGGTGAGTCTTGGCAGACTTAACTTGAACTTCTTCTGCTGTTGAATAAGCACTCTTTCACGTGCCAGATACGTTTGCTCTGCGACGGCAATGTCCTGACTGGCCACGGCTAAGGCTTCACTGTAGTTATTACGGATCTGTAAGGGGATTGATATACCGAGTCCAAACTTGTTCTCTTCCCCCTCTCGTTCGGCATTTAAGCTGACTGTGGGATCGGCTGATGTGTCGGCCTTCACCTGTTGAACTGTCACCTTAGCCAGTAGCACTTGCTGATAAGCACTCTTCAAAGCCGGTAATTCAGGGTCTACCTGTGTCGAAACTTCAGGAAGAGTTAACGCCCCGAGAAATCCGCTAAAAGGCAGTTCGCTATCTCCGAGCAACATCAACACATTGGCATCGGAGGTGATGGAGGCTTGCTCGGCTATTGCGTAATCGGCGGCTTTACTCGCCACATCGAGCTGGATCAGCTTGAGCTCCACAGCCGATAGTTCACCGACCTGCATCTGTTGCTTGGCGATATTAAATTGTGTCTTAGCCGCTACGAGCTGCTGCTTTTGAAACGCTACCGCCTTGCGGTTCTGTGCCTGTTCGACGAGGGACTGTATCGAGTCAGCCAACATCTGACTGCGCTCCAATGATATATCGGAGAGCATAATTTCAGACTCAAGCTGAGCTTTGCGTGTCGCCGCGCCGCGCTTATCCCCCCAGTCTATGGTCTGGCTGATGCCAAGCGTATAGCTATCTTCGCTGGCATTCTGGTAATCCAAACCCAATTCAGGATTGTAGATCGCCTGATCGGCCGCTTTAATTCTCAACTCTGCTTGAGTTCGTCTCGCCTGCTGAGCCACGACTTCCGGCAGGGCATCGAAGCTCTGCATCAGGCTGGGTAGCCAGGACTCGAAGCTGGCTTGATTACCACTATCGTTCACCGATGCACTTGGTGCATAAGCCAGAGAGGGGACTTGTAAGTCTGCTTCTATCGCAGCCTGAGCACTGGTGACTCCACTTGTTAAGTAAGCTAACAACAGGCTGGCAATTATTGTTTTTTTCATCGCATATCCTATCCCGAGAAGCATTTTCCGATGTGGGGATCAAGCCTGCTGAAACTGAATTCAGAAGCGTTAATACAACACATATACGGAGCTGTTCTTGGGTTAAATCATTATCAGGAGTCACATGGCACTGGGCCATTGGATTCCAATTAACTGCTGTAAATGATCTTGTTTCCAGCGATAAGCCGATGGCTCATGACCAGAAACGAAAGGTTATGCGATAGGGGGACGGTAGTCCGGTAAGGCTTCAGGTGGCAGGTAATTACTACTGATGCTGGTAAGTGCATCATCCACAGGGGCCAAAGGCGTCGACGAGTCGATAGACATGGCGGTAACGTGACCACCATGACACTGGCAGTCGAGACAAAGATCGAAGGTTTTAGTTTCAGTCTTACTCACAAGGTGTGAATGGCCACTGGCATCGTTACTATTTACTTGAGTATTTACTGATGCCAAACGGTTAGCTAATACCAAAGTCTTGTTTGAGGTAACGTTTTCGAAATCCAACTCGGCTTCTGTTGAGCATGTGCAATCGACACACTGAGCCAGGCTGGTGATCTCGGCAGTAAACTGCAGATGAGGGTGATTTTCCGACTCTTCGTCATGACTCCCAAGATGCAACTGATGCGCGCCTAAGTTAGCCCCTGCAAACTGCAGCAGCACAACGGCGATCAACGCAAAAGCGATCTTATGGGTGAATAGACGAAATTGATAGCGCAAAAAATACCTTATTAATTATGCTTGTGTAACTTCTTACCAATCAGAGTGCAATTGTATCTGAAAGTTCAACGCAGACAATATAAACACTGAATTCAGAATCTAAAATACTGTCTGCGTCACATTCGGCAGTCACCTATATTTGCCTATAAGGACAATGCCGAACCTAGCAATTTGAATAGCTGGTGTAATGGCTCCTAGATGAACCAACCATTAGCTGTGAGTTATTTAAACACACAGTGTTTAGCGTAATCGGCCGCCTCATTCGCAGACCAGTCACCTGAGTCTTTTTCGCTCATCTGCTTACACCACTTTTCGCTGCCAACTTCCGGCGCGCAGCCACTTAAGCCAACCATGAAGATACCTGCAAGTGCGACAGAGATAAATTTAGCCGAGGTGTTAAGTGATTTGCTATTTTTTGAAAGCATGTGGTTTTCCTTAATTATGATAGCTAGCCGTGTTGCTCGTATGTGACAACTTTAATGCCGGTTTGTATTCTACAATAATGGCAAAGCGAACACCTAACTAAAAAGTGTGTGGCTAAGCTGCTATTCGGAGCGGATGCCTGAACATTTACTTCACAAGATTGGTGGCGATCCAGTCTCTTGCCAACGCTTTTTCTTCTAATGGGTACCAGGCCACCTCACCTTGCATAAACGGCCCCATCAGACGAACGGCGTCACCGAACCAATCGGGACCACCCACCAGAACTAAACCGTCGAAGTTAGGCAGTTGAACCTCACCACTTCCCTTCAGAGACTGTGACTCCCACCCCTCTAATAACACATCAGCTTCTATATAAAGACACACCTTACCCGATTGTTCTCGGTAGCTCTCAATCAAAGGCTTAAGGTGTTGCTGATAATCAGAGGTAGACAAACGCCCGCTGGCAAAAAGGCTGATAACACCTTCAGCAACATCTGGGATTTTGCATAACATAGAAAAACTCCGAACATGGATAAATAGTCTGTCACTCTGGAGCATACCAGAGATATCGATACTGAAAAAACTCAATTTTCTGTTAAGATACACTTCCCAAAAAAAGACGATCTATTTTGCCATGATAAAAATTTCGAACAGTGTCTCTCTTCAAGAAAATGAGATTGAATGGCAATTTATCCGCTCCAGTGGTGCGGGCGGTCAACATATCAATAAGGTCTCTACTGCGGCTCAAATCATCTTCGATATCAATGCCTCATCTCTGCCGGATTTTTACAAGCACGCTCTCCTTAAGAAAGCGGATCATCGCATCACCAAAAGCGGCAAGATCATCATCAAGTGTCAGCAGAGTCGTAGTCAGGATTTCAACCGTCAGGCTGCATTAACTCAATTCATCGAGCTTATTGCCAGCGTGGCCATCATTCAGAAGAAGCGCATAGCGACCAAGCCTACAAAAGGTAGCCAACGCCGGCGTGTCGACGCAAAAAAACAGAAAGGTGCCACCAAGGCACTGAGACGAAGTAAGTCAGATTATTAAAGTGACTAGGTTCTAGGTTCTAGGTTCTAGGTTCTAGGTTCTAGGTTCTAGGTTCTAGGTTCTAGGTTCTAGGTTCTAGGTTCTAGGTTCTAGGTTCTAGGTTCTAGGTTCTAGCACCTATCGTCCTTACCTGCTTCATCTTGTCGCCTCTCTCTGCCTATCTTTGCCTCATCTCGCAGAAAAAATCGCCGAAATTGACGCTAAAAGTCGACAACTCCCTAAACTTCTGGTGAAATCGAATAAGTCACTTATTGTGCAATAGCCAGCGATGACTCACCAATTCACGATTTTAAAAGCAAGGATATCTCCATGGGCGGCAAGGCAAAGATCTTATTAGTGAACGGACCGAACCTTAATCTATTAGGACGCAGAGAGCCCGGACATTACGGGCACCACACATTAGATCAGATAGTCAAAGAGCTTAAAGATGAGTCGATAAGTGCAGGCGTTGTTCTCGAGCATATTCAGTCAAATGCAGAATATGAGCTCATCGATGCCATTCATGCGACGGAAGCCGACTTTATCATTATCAACCCTGCCGCTTTTACACACACAAGTGTCGCGCTCAGAGACGCAATTCTAGGTGTATCGATTCCTTTTATCGAAGTACACCTCTCTAATGTGCATGCCCGGGAGCCATTTCGTCACCACTCCTATTTCTCAGATAAGGCTATCGGCGTGATCTGTGGTCTTGGTGCACAGGGTTATCAATTTGCACTTCAATCGGCGATCGGCCGACTCAAGGCTAAATAGGCAGAGCATTAACGCCTAGGTTCTAGGTTCTAGGTTCTAGGTTCTAGGTTCTAGGTTCTAGGTTCTAGGTTCTAGGTTCTGACACGGTGAACAACTAGTATTGAAATAACTATCTTTGGACAAATATGGATATTCGAAAAATAAAGAAGCTGATTGAGTTAGTGCAGGAGTCCGGTATTGCCGAACTCGAAATAAAGGAAGGCGAAGAGTCGGTGAGGATCTGCCGTCAGAGCCCGCCCTCTCCCTTTCCTACTCAGCCCATCTACGTCCCCGCAGGTGTACAACAGGCGACCGGTGAAGTGAGTACTAACATGGCTGCGAGTTCAAACTCAACAGCATCTCAAACCATTTCATCACAGAGCGCGACATCATCGAACACTTCATCATCGAGCACTGGCAGCGCTGCAGATGAGTTTGATGAGGCTAACCTTGTGATATCGCCCATGGTCGGTACCTTCTACCTGTCGCCGTCACCCGCAACCGAGCCACTTTGTCAGGTGGGACAGGCCGTGGAACAGGGGGAGCCTGTCTGCATCATAGAAGCGATGAAGATGATGAATCAAATTGAGGCGCACCGCTCCGGTGTGATTAAAGCTATTCTGGTTGAGAGTGGTGAGGCCGTCGAATTCGATCAAGCCTTAATAATTATTGAAGATGAATAGATCGAGTTGCTAGTTGCTAGTTGCTAGTTGCTAGTTGCTAGTTGCTAAAAGTGAAGCAGCACTTAAGACCCATAGCAAGACCAGAGCTTTCTTTGAGAAAAGTCGTTGAGAGAAAGCCATCGAGACATAGCTGTAATAAATCTCATTAAGGGATAGTCATTGATGAAACTACCAAATCAGCGTCCAATAAAACGTGTGCTTATCGCCAACCGTGGGGAGATAGCCCTCAGAATACAGCGTGCCTGCGCCGAACTCGGCATAGAAACTGTGGCGATTCATTCAACGGCCGATCGCCAGCAACTACATCTCGACTATGCCAGCCAAACACTCTGTATCGGCAAGGCTCCGGCATTAAACAGTTATCTCAATATTTCCGCCATTATTTCTGCGGCATCACTTTCGAACACAGATGCGATACACCCGGGCTATGGATTCCTGTCAGAAAATGCCGCCTTTGCCGAGCAAGTTGAACACAGTGGCTTTATTTTCATCGGTCCTACCCCGGAAGTTATTCGCCTCATGGGTGACAAGATCTCAGCCATTGCGGCAATGAAAAAAGCCGGAGTGCCCACAGTTCAGGGCTCAGATGGAAGCTTAACTGACGATAATCAACTAAATAAACAGCTTGCAGAGCAGATAGGTTACCCCGTAATAATAAAAGCCACCGCCGGTGGTGGCGGACGAGGAATGAGGGTCATAAAGGAGGAAGCCGAGCTAGTTCAGGCTATCGAACTAACCCGGGCCGAGGCTCTGGCCGCATTCGCCAATGACTCGCTATATATGGAGAAGTATCTTGAAACGCCTCGCCATATTGAAATTCAGGTGCTGTCTGATGGTCAGGGAAGCGCTATCCACTTAGGTGAACGTGACTGTTCGATGCAGCGAAAACATCAAAAAGTTATCGAAGAGGCCCCCGCCTTAGGTATCGATGAGCAAACGAGCCATACCATAGGTGAGCTCTGCGCTAAGGCCTGCATAGAGATAGGTTATCGCGGCGCTGGTACCTTCGAATTTCTCTATGAAGCAAACCGGTTCTACTTTATCGAGATGAACACCCGAGTTCAGGTGGAGCATCCCATCACAGAGATGATCACAGGTGTCGATATTATAAAGACCCAGCTTGAAATTGCCGCCGGTTTGCCACTCAAACTTAAGCAGCAAGATATTCCCCTTAACGGTCACGCCATCGAGTGTCGTATCAATGCCGAAGATCCCGTTCACTTCACTCCCTCGCCTGGCACCATTACTCAGTTTCAGGCTCCCGGTGGAATAGGCGTCCGCTGGGACTCTCACCTCTACGAAGGTTACAACGTCCCGCCCTATTATGACTCCATGATTGGAAAACTGATCACCTGGGGAGAGGACAGGTCCACCGCCATCGCCCGCATGCACGTGGCGCTCAATGAACTGAAAATTGAAGGCATAAAAACCAATATCCCACTGCTAAAGAAGATATTGGCTGATGAGGGGTTCAGAGAAGGCGGCCAGTCGATACATTATCTTGAAAAGAAAGTATTAAGCGATAAGTAATTAGCTTTAAGTCTTAAGCTGTAAGCTCAAGACAGAGCAAAGAGAAGCATTCCCTAAGTGGAACATGTACATCAGACCCAGCTCAATTGTGATATCAGCTCCTTACTTACAACTTATGACTCCCTCTCTTCCGCCTTCAAGTACTTAGCCACATCGACCTCATCTATCTGTGCAGGGGCGAGGAATTTGTTGGCATATTCCAGGTATATCCCGCTCGATAAAAAGAGTTTAAACAGATCCATATCCAAATGATTATCGAGCGCCATCTTATGCAAGATATCCACGGCAACACTGATAGGCTTAGCCTTCTTATAGGGCCTGTCTGCTGCGGTCAATGCTTCAAAAATATCGGCGACCACCAAGATTCTCTCGGGGATAGATAGCTCTTCGGCGCTTAGCTTTCTCGGGTAACCAGTTCCCTTCAATGTTTCATGGTGGGTCGATGCGTATCGCGGCACACGGGCAAGCTCAGGAGGAAACGGTAGGTTCTCCAGCATCTTTATGGTACTGGTGACATGTTCATTGATCTTAAAGCGATCTTCGGCGGTCAACGTGCCCCTCGATATCGACAGGTTGTACAGCTCGCCGAGGTTATATAGATCTTCGGGGATCTCCATCTTGATACCAAACTTAGGATCGAACTCTACTTGAGATATTCGTTTAATAATATGCTCGGTTCTATCACTGAGTAACGGCTCAATCACCGGCAGCGAGGCACTAGTACCTGGCTGTTCTTTATAGTGTAACTCCTCTACAGGAGACAGCCCCAGTCGATTATCAAGGTGCCGCAGCCAGGTCATATTCGCCAGCTGGTGTAGACGTTCGACATGAGCCTCACCCATAAACTCACCACCGACATTCGCGCTGGCAATAAACTCAAAATCTTCTGTCAGTTGACTTTGTTTATCCGTCAGTTCACAGCGTAACGCCTCCTCTTGTTCGGGAGTCTGTAGCAACTGCTTGAAGTAGCTGAGCTCTGCGTCACGCCATAGCACCTCAAAGCGCATTCTCACCTCATGGATCCGATTATAGATAGCTTCCAGCTTAGTGCCTTTATCTACAATATATTCCGGGGTGGTTATCTTGCCACAGTCGTGAAGCCAGGCGGCAATCCTGAACTCACGATGCTCATCCTCAGATCTGAAACAAAAATCTTTAAAGGGAGTCAATGCTGACTCTGCCGCCGCATCGGCCAACATCAATCCCAACTCGGGGACCCGATTACAGTGACCAGCCGTATAGGGGGACTTGTCATCGATCGCCTGAGCAATAAGCCTGATAAAGGCCTCCATCAGCTCCTTTTGACTCTCTTCATACTGCTGAATCGACATCGACATATCGAGCATCGAATCGGCCAGCTCCTTGATCTCTTTGATATTGGTATCGACCGTATGAAGATCCTTATAACGCCGATGCATTATTTTTTCATTTTCAGCGGAAAGCAATTTAATTGGGTTAATGATAGGTGCAGAGAACAACCAGGAGATGGGCAGGACCAATAACAAGCAGATACTGGTGATTAAGATAGAGGTCGTCACCTTTTCCAAACTTGGGCCTAACACGGTATCTTCGGGCACAATAACGGCAAAAAAATCAGCCTCCTTCCCTTTAGAACCAATCTGAGTGACATAAATAAAATGCTTAACATCCTTAATCGTTCTGGATAAAAGCTGGTTATATTCGTCCGGATTTTTTGCTATCTCAATTAACTCAGGATAGGGCACGGCTCCCACACTTTTTACCTGCTTCACCTTGTTTCCGTTACCAAACCATTTCAGTTTCAAGGCGGCTTTCTGATCTGCAGTGACATTCGCCATTGCGAGATTGAAAATCTCCACCAACTCCTTATTCGCATCATTGAGCAGGAAATAGAGGTCGCCGGAATTCGATGCCAAACTAAAATCTATCGATTCATGATAAGTCAGGTTTTCGATGAAGAACTGTTTCGCCGTATAGCGTAAAATCACCCCATTATCTAAACCGGCATACACTTCACCATCTGCAACGGCTTGTAATACGGCTTTAGTAGAGGCCAACTCCACCACTTCAATGCCGGGGAAATGTGTCTTGATCGCAGCGATCACAAACCACCCCTCAGGAATTGCGACAGTCCTCCCGACCAATTCATCGATATGGGCAAGCTCTCCGATACCCGGCTGCGTCACAACGACTAATGGCAGCTGTAAAAACGGGTCTGTAAAATTTCCCATATCTTCATTATCGGCAGTTTTATAGAGCGAATTAAGCATGGCTAACTCCCCCTGCTTAAACCCCTCAACCAGCTCTGGCCAGGTAAAGCCGTTAATATAGTCGAACTCAACACCGGTCATATCGGAGATGATATTGAGCAGGTCAATACTGTAACCCTTCGGCATTCCGGACTTTGAAAAATCGATCGGGGCCCAATCGGTCTCGTTAGACACCTTGATCACCGAATGCTCGGCGACAACATTTTGTTGTGCCGCGGTGAGCTTCAGCGGTTGAGATTTCGGGATTGGGTACTGTTCAGGCTCCTTTTGATTTGAGGCTATTAGCTCTCCGCTGCGTTTATACAGATATATCTCGCTAAAGGCATCACCATGCTCATCCAGGTCTTGGGTCTGCAGATAATCAGATACTGAAGAGAGCGCGATATCGACGGCTAGCACGACTTCAGATTCGGGTATCTTAATCGAGTAGGTTTCCCCCGGGGCCTGCAAGTGATGAAATAGGTAAGGTTCAGACTTATACACTTCGTGCACCTTAGCATTCACATACCAAGGGCGCTCATTGGCATAGTAGTCACTGGATTCTGAACGCTGCGCCCTTAGGCTTAATTGCTCATCTAAATAGAAGTATTCCCGATGCCGGGCACTCCCCTGGCCCGTTACCAAAATATACACCCAGCGATCGGCATGGGAAGCTTGAAACTGCTCTCTGGCGCCCGGACTGATCTCCAGATTAATCAACCCGTGGTAGTCGCCATTGGGAAAGCCGACATATATGGCATAAAAAAGTGCATTACTGCGCATGACATCGGCAAACACAGGTTTAGCATCAGCATCTAAATTTTCGGCATCTATAAGGTTACTGAGACTGGAGAGAAGCTTAGCCGTATTGACCGCTTTCTCATCGACCTGAGTCAGAAAGTCACTGGTATGGTGAGCGGTGAGGCCATAAATTTTTGAGGCGGACTCGCTGGCCAGAGATTTACTGAAATAATACTGCAAACCGATCGCTATCGCTGCCGTCAACATAGTGGCTAAAATAAAAATACTGATAACGGTAAATCGAATAGAGATCTGGTTAGTACTGTTACCCAAAGTTAACTTCATGCTTACCCCAATGCCCTTATGAGAACCAACGCCCGCACTAAATGCACAACAGACTCAGATCAAGTTTATAACATCCTGACGAAAACCATTCGTAATTAACGTGTTATTTCGAATACATGAGTCAGATATTAAATATGAAGCGGCAAGACTAAGTTTGAAAAATCGGCGTAAAATGAGGCGCTAACAGAACTGAATTAAGAACCTATCGCTCTGGGCTCAATCATTGGGTTAACTCTGGATACGCTATTGAGGTGTTCTATGAGTGTAAAGCACAACTCAATATACTGCATTGCCTCGGCCCTACCCACTTCATAACCGACGGCGTGAGCGACACGATTGCGAAGTTGACGCAACTCACTAAACAGTTTTCCTTGCTTGGTATTGATCAACTCTTCTTTGATGAGAATACTTTCAATATGTTTATAACGGGTATCGACGGACAGTTCGATATTTTTACAACGAGATTTAATCAATAGATCCGCAGCGATATCGACCTCATCCCAGGCTTCGATAACGGCAGAGTTCGGCAGCTGATTGGCGGTGGTGATTAACGCTATTTTTCGGTCTTGTTTCATTTCCGGAAAGGCTCCCTCGACTTTTTGGGAGATAACTTTTAACTCCTGACCAAACTCGACTTCCAGATCTTTAAACTTAAGTTTTTTAGCCAGAGGGATCAATTTGGAGATGGGACGCTTGAGGGTTATCACGCAAAATACCAGCACGACCGGCCAGGCCAGCTTATCCAACAACTCCACTACAAACTGCATCCAGCTCATTATATTAGCCCCCAAAAATCCATTTATCAGGCTTATACAGTAACCGAATAAAAATCAGACTTCTACGATAAAAACCAGCCCCCCTGAGATAACAATAGATATAAAAAAGGCTCCTAATCAGTTAATAAACTAATTCAGAGCCTAAATTAATGCCGTGACCCGCAGGTGACAGCCAGCCTAAAAATTTATGACAGCAGCGCTATGCATTAAAAGCAATGTTTTAAAAGCAACGCACTTAAGCTGTGACAGCAGGCTGAGATCTTGTACGGTAGATTTTAATTAAGTGATAAATATTAATGCAGGCAACGAATGCATTCATGCCGGCAACTGGCCATGCTGAGATATAAACACCGTAGATAACAAACAAGGTGCAACCGGTAAAGTTTAAACATCTAAGCCAGATAATATCTTTCATCATTAGTGAAATTGCCACCATCACTGAGGCAGAATAACCAATAATTTCAATCGTATTTGTAGCTTCCATAAGGTACCTTCCAAAGGCCCTCTGCCATCCATAAGCTAATTGGGGGGTCCGTGCCCCTAAAGCAAGTTAAAGTAAAGTTAATTAATATCTGTGCACATGCTAACAAATCCTGCCAATGGATGTAATTAAAATACGTTATTTAATGACCTGGGTCATACTTTCTGTTTAATATCTATTCAGGTGACGAAAACTTACAACAAAGATGTTAACAGGTGCTTTAATCGGCAATACCGTGATTGATAACGCTTTTCTTTTTATTAATCCCTTATATACTGTCGGTAACTCACTAAATTTGTGCATCTACTCAGCACAATACCGATCTACAGGAGTATGACTATGGAATACAACACCTCGGAACTTTGTGACACTTACATCGATGTGGTTGATGTTGTCGAACCTATGTTCAGCAATTATGGTGGTTGTAACTCTTTTGGTGGCTCAATTAGCACGATTAAATGCTTCGAAGATAACGGTCTTATTGCAGAAGCACTGCAACAAGACGGTGAAGGCAAGGTTTTACTCGTAGATGGTGGCGGCTCTCTGAGACGTGCCCTACTCGATGCTTCTATCGCTCAGCTAGGTGTGGATAACAAGTGGGAAGGCATTATCATCTACGGTTCGGTCAGAGATGTGGATGCACTGGAAGATCTCGACATCGGCATTCAGGCTCTGGCCTCGATACCGGTTGGTGCCGACGAAAACTCTGTCGGTGAGCTGGAGATCCCGGTCAACTTTGGTGGCGTCACCTTCTTGCCAATGGATCATGTCTATGCCGATAACACAGGTATCATTCTCTCTCCAGAACCTTTAGACATGGACTAATTCCGAAGAGAGACTGTTAGATTTACTGGCAGGACTGATTACCCAGTCGATAAAGAGAGGATGATGAAACCCGGTTTCACCATCCTTTTTGTTTTCTGCATTGGCGTACGTATCCGGAACTCAGCTAGTTGAACTCGCCGGTACCGGTCAGCTTTATCATCCTTTCATTGCCATGCGCTCCCCTATTAAGCCACAATGTATCCATAAGCATTAAAATAAGAACTCAACAGACATGCAGCATTTCATCCCCTTTACAGCCCAGCAGTGTCAGAAACTCGTTTCACTGAGGGACGGCGAAACTAAGCTGGCTCAGTCAGTTCACTCCTGTTCTGCGAAAACGAGTCTTGCAGACACATTGGCCAGCGCTAAGCGTAACCATGTTCGCTTTGCGATTATCGGCATAGGTGAAGATATCGGCCCACGCGCCAACTTAGGGCGTGGCGGAGCAACCGATGCATTCGAGTCGGCCATGACGCAATTTCTCAATCTGCAGTCGAACCGATTCTTAAGTGGCAATGAGTGTCTGATATTAGGGCAGATAGAGACCGGGGATCTTCAGCTTCCCGAAGGAGCAGATGCCGGCGCATTGAGAAAGAGTGTAGAACGACTCGATGAACGTGTCATCTCATTAGTGAGTCAGGTTATGGCGGCGGGCTTAGAGCCTATCGTCATCGGCGGAGGACACAACAACGCCTATGGCCTGTTGATGTCGGCCAAGTTAACCCATAAGAAAAAGGTCGCGGCAGTTAACTTAGACCCGCACTCAGATTTTAGGCCCAGAGAGGGACGCCACAGTGGCAACGGCTTCAGTTATGCCGCAGCCAGCGGGGCGCTGGGGTATTACCATGTCTTAGGCCTGCATGAGCTAAAAAATAGTGAAGAGACACTTGAACAACTGACCACCTTCGGTGGGCATTGGCATACACTCCAGTCTATCTGGGTTCGACGAGAGATCCCCCTGGAGTCAGCCTTAAAGGAAATTAACACTAAGCTAAACGATAGCCAGATGCCCGTCGCATTAGAGCTGGATCTCGATGCGATAATTAATATGCCAAGCAGCGCCTCGACTGCGGCGGGGATCCCCTTGATGGATGCCCTGCACTACGTAAGTTCCGTAGCCCGAAATACACCGTGCAGCTATTTTCATCTGGCCGAAGCCGCACCGTGCTGTCATGTCGCAGGTATAGCCGCGGGTTACCGGGAAACCGGGCAAAGCATCAGCGAGCTCATCTACGCCTATATTCAGGGACGGTTACAGTCTCAGCAAATAGGTTAGTAGACACTGGCCCCTAACTACTAGAGCCCAGGATTTAATGTATATTTATTTTGGGCTATTCACCAACGGCTTATATTATGATGTAATGCGCAGTCAAATTTGCGAAACCCTGCGCTATCACGCATTTTCAACAAATCCAAGTCCAGATAACTAACATAGCTCACAGAGTGGCTGTAGAAAGATTCTGCAATTTGAATGAATGACTTACACTCGCAAATAATAAATTAAAAGTATAGGAACAGATAGATGTCAGAGGGCACACAGAATAGTACCCATTTCGGTTACAAAACAGTTGAAGCAGAGCAGAAAGCCGATATGGTAGCTGGCGTCTTTCATTCTGTAGCAGCCAAATATGACATAATGAATGATGTCATGTCCTTTGGTATTCACCGTATGTGGAAACGCTTTACTATTGAAAGTGCAGGTGCTCGTCCGGGCATGAAAGTACTTGATTTAGCAGGCGGTACAGGCGATCTAACGGCAAAGTTCTCTCACCTTGTTGGTGATAAGGGTCAAGTCACACTTGCCGACATTAACGACTCTATGCTTAAAGTTGGCCGTGAAAAGTTAAGAGACAAAGGCATCGTTGGTAACGTGAACTATGTTCAGGCCAATGCTGAAGCACTACCGTTTCCTGACAACCATTTCGATATCATTACTATCGCCTTCGGTTTACGAAATGTGACAGATAAAGATTCGGCAATTCGCTCCATGCTACGTGTACTTAAGCCGGGCGGGAAGCTACTCATTCTTGAGTTCTCTAAGCCTCAACATGACGTTATGCGTAAGGTTTACGACCTATACAGCTTCAAAATCTTGCCTAAAATGGGCTCGTTAATCACTCAAGATGCTGAAAGTTATGAGTATCTTGCCGAGTCAATTCGCATGCACCCTGATCAGGATACCCTGAAAGGCATGATGGTCGATGCCGGTTTTGAGCAGGTTGAATACACTAATATGACCGATGGGATTGTTGCGCTACACAAAGGCTATAAATTCTAACTGGAAAACGTATGAAACGTGAATGTGCACTGCTACTCAGCGCTGGATTAGAAACGGCTCTTAAGCAGCTTGTAGACCAAGCTCCTGATGAATACGCCAAATTGCGATCCATTCATGGAAAAGTACTGTGCATTCAATTGAGCCAGCTCAGCTGGCCTCTTTACTTAGTTTTCGCCCGCGAAATTCAAGTTTTGGGCCGCTATGAAGGGGAAGTCACCACTCGCGTCAATGCCGATATCACTACACTCTATCAATTGACCGAAGGCGCTAACCTCACGGAGCTGATCAAAGAAGATAAGCTCAGTATCGAAGGCGATCTCAATCTACTTCAAACATTCAGCCACTTCATTCAGCACGTTGAATTCGATCTCGCCGAACCCATATCAAAATATCTGGGCGATGCCCCCACGCACCTGTTAACTCAGGGCGCTAAGCAAGCTAAACAAGATATTGCTAAAGTATTCACCAAGAGTCGCTCTCATATCGGTCAATTAACCACCGAAGAGTATAAGCTAGCTCCCCATAAAATCGAATTTATCCATTTAAGTGATAGAATCGAAGATCTTGTGGCAGATATCGACGCCATGGAGAAACGGATTAACCACTTACAAGACAGGGCTAAAGCTAAAACATGACGGCAACCAGTATCAGGCGAGCTTACCAGGTAATAAAAACCACCCTTCACTATGGGCTAGATGAATTAATACCTTCTAAAATTAAGCCTTGGTACTTCAGACTGCTTCGTTATAGTTTGTTTTGGATAGGCAATAAGCATAAAGATAAGGTCGGGGGCGAACGCCTGAAGCTTGCAATGCAGGAGCTTGGCCCGGTTTATATCAAATTTGGTCAAATGCTTTCGACTCGTCGCGACCTACTAAACGACGAGTGGGCCGAAGAGCTGAACATGCTACAAGATAGAGTTCCTCCTTTCGATTCAGCCATCGCCAGAGAGATGATCGAAGCAGAGCTCAACGCCCCCATAGAAACCTATTTTGAAGACTTCGACAACACTCCTTTAGCGTCAGCCTCTATCTCCCAGGTGCATAGCGCCACATTAAAATCAAACGGTAAAGCTGTTGTCCTGAAAATCCTGCGTCCGAATGTCGAGGAAAACGTCCATGCAGATATTCAGCTCATGTCTCAGGCTGCAAATTTTCTCGAGACGATCTTAGGCCAAGGGAATCGTCTGCGCCCAGCCGAAGTCGTTGAAGATTACCGCACCACAATTGAAGGCGAATTAAACTTAAAGTTAGAAGCCTTAAATGCGATTAAGCTCCGCAACAACTTTTTAGAGTCAGGTGCTCTCTACATTCCTTATATGTATGAGGATCTCTGCTTCACCCGATTAATTGTGATGGAACGCATCGACGGTATTCCTGTTTCGGATATGACGGCGCTCAAGGCACAAGGTACCAACCTGCAACTGCTGGCCGAACGTGGCGTAGAGCTGTTTTTCACTCAGGTATTCAGAGATAACTTCTTCCATGCAGACATGCATCCTGGCAACATCTTTGTAAGCCGGGAACACCCCGAGGACCCACACTATATAGGTTTAGACTGTGGCATCATGGGGACTCTATCTGAAGAGGATAAACGCTATCTGGCCGAAAATTTCCTCGCCTTTTTCAACCGTGATTACCGCCGTATAGCTCAGCTCTATATCGAGTCGGGTTGGGTATCACCAGATACCGATATTGGCGCCTTCGAACAGGCTGTGAAAGTGGTTTGCGAGCCTATGTTCAACAAGCCTCTGGATGAGATATCTTTCGGCCATGTTCTTTTGGAGCTATTCCGTACCGCCCGTCGTTTCGATATGGTGGTGCAACCCCAGCTCGTCCTGTTAGAGAAAACCTTGCTCTATATCGAAGGTTTAGGTCGTCAGTTATATCCGCAGCTCGATCTATGGAAAACGGCAAAACCTTTCCTGGAAGAGTGGATGTCGGAACAGGTCGGTCCCAAAGGGATGGCTAAAAAAATTAAACAAGAGCTGCCTTACTGGTCAGATAAACTGCCTGAACTACCAGAATTGGTTTACGACAACCTGAAAATGGGCAGAAATTTTGTAAAATCACAGAACCAGATGCTGGATAGATACCTTAAACAGCAACAAAAAGCCCATAAAAGTAACTACCTTTTACTTACGGCGGCAGTTTTAGTGATCTGTGGCACTCTTTTGTTTAATCAAAACGCTACACTATGGGCCTCTTATGGCTGTATCTCCGCCGGCACCGTTTTATGGTTACTCGGATGGAGATCAAGACCTAAGAATCGCAAATTTTAGCTAGCACTAAATAACCAAAGGTTCATAATAGAACCAGTATTAAAAATTGAGGATTATCCATGGGTGGCATTAGTATTTGGCAACTTCTTATCATCGCTTTAATCGTAGTTTTATTGTTCGGAACAAAAAAACTTCGTTCATTGGGTGGTGACCTAGGTGGCGCAGTTAAAGGCTTCAAGAGCGCGATGTCTTCTGAAGAAGAGAAAAAAGCCATTGAAGACTCTGCATCTGAGAAAACAGCTCAGACTGAAGAGAATAAAACTGAGTCCAAGGATAAAGATAAAGAACAGGTGTAATCCCTTATGTTCGACGGTATCGGCTTTATGGAGCTACTGTTGATCGGAATTTTGGGGCTGGTTGTACTTGGCCCTGAAAGACTCCCGGTTGCAGTCCGCTCAATTACAGGTTGGATCCGAGCCATGAAACGTATGGCGAACTCAGTGAAAGATGAACTTGAGCAAGAGCTCAAGATTGAAGAGCTGCATTCAGATCTAAAAAAAGCTGAAAGTCAGGGCCTCAAGAATCTTTCTCCCGAGTTACAGGAATCCATCGATCAATTAAAAAGTGCAGCTCAATCTGTTAATCGTCCCTACAAGGTAGAAGATATCTCTCCGGCCAGCTCTTCTGCGCCTGTGAATCCAACTCCTGCAGAGACAAAAACAGCTGAGACCAGCGCTACTTCTGAAAAACCGAACGGGTAGTCCATGTCGCAACAGCAGCCGCTAATTAGCCACTTGCTCGAATTACGTAACAAGTTGCTAAAAGCCATTGGCAGTGTACTTCTAGTGTTTATCGCTATGGTCTATTGGGCCAACGATATCTATCACTACATGGCAACACCGTTAATGGAAGCTTTGCCAGAAACCAGCAGCATGATTGCAACCGATGTAGCTGCTCCGTTTTTTGCTCCATTTAAACTTACACTGGTATTGGCATTTTTTATCGCTATTCCTTATGTGTTATATCAGGTCTGGTCATTTATTGCCCCAGGACTGTATAAGCATGAGAAGCGCCTGATGATGCCACTTCTTGCCAGTAGTACGCTTCTCTTCTACCTGGGTATCGCCTTCACTTACTACATTGTTTTCCCTGTAGTATTCGGTTTCTTTACCAGTGTTGCTCCGGAAGGTGTTGAGGTTGCAACTGATATCAGTAGCTATCTGAGCTTCGTACTTAAACTTTTCTTTGCTTTTGGCTTAGCCTTTGAGATCCCAATTGCCGTCATACTCCTATGCTGGGCAGGAGTTACGACTCCAGAAGATCTTAAAGCAAAACGTCCTTATATCGTTGTGGGAGCCTTTGTTGTCGGTATGATGCTGACGCCGCCGGATATAATTTCTCAGACAATGTTAGCAATTCCTATGCTGATATTATTCGAAGGGGGATTGATTGCGGCTCGTTTCTACAGTAAAAAGGATGAAGAAGACGAAGATGAGCAAGAGAAGCAGGATAAACCTGGCCAGGAAAGCTAAATAGATACACGCTAATTAGTTGACCATGGCGCGCTCAAATATCATAAAGGAACATATTTATGCGCTTAAGTTGGATCACAGCGGCAGTCATTCTGGTATCGACAAATGTTAATGCAGGCGTCGAACAGGAGCTATTAGCGTGCGCTATGAAGTCAGACAAGCTGGATCGTTTAGTCTGTTTCGATGCGTTAGCCGAAACGGTTAAAACATCTCAAAGCATGACAAGCGCAACATCTGTTGCGCCTGTCGTTGCGGCTGCATCAGCCCCCGCAGTTGCAGCGTCTCAATCGACTCCCGCAACACCAACCACCCTGCCAGCGACCCTCTCAAAGAGTGCCGAAGATGAGTTTGGTGGCAATTTCAAAGCAGAAGAGAAGAGCCTCGAAAAACTCTATATGGAGGTAGCCTCCGTAAAGAAAGATCCCTATGGCGCTCTGAAGATAAGCTTCATTAATGGCCAAGTTTGGAAACAAAGCGACAGTCGCCGTTATAAACTGAAGGCTGGTGAGACCGTTTATGTTGAAAAAGCCGCACTGGGCTCTTTCGTATTAGGTACCGATACTCGTAACGCGACTATAAGAGTCAAGCGAATCAAGTAATGCCTGAACACATAGATATCGCTGTCAACTTGATTGGCAGCGCACTCGAAAAAAATATTGATGATGTAATTCAACGAGCGGCGAACCAGGGTGTTTCGCCGCTTATCGTTATCGGCAGCGATTTGACTGAAAGCGAAAAAGCCATCCAGTGTTGTCTGCAACACCCAAACCAACTCTATTGTACCGCAGGTGTCCACCCTCACCACGCCAGTGAATGGCACTCCCAAAGCAGCGAGCAGCTAAAACAACTGGCTAGCGAAATTCAGGTCGTTGCCGTAGGTGAATGCGGCCTGGATTACAATCGGGACTTCTCACCGCGGCCTATGCAACGTCAAGCCTTCGCAGAACAGCTGGCCCTTGCCGTTGAACTAAAAATGCCTGTACTCATGCATGAACGCGATGCCCATACAGACTTCTTAGCTATAGTGAAAGAGTTTCGCAGCGAGTTAACCGGCGCACTGCTGCACTGCTTTACCGGGGACAGGCAAAGTATGGAGTCCTATCTCGAGTTGGATATGCACCTTGGGATCACCGGCTGGGTCTGTGACGAACGCAGAGGCCTGGAGCTGGCTGAGCTCGTTGTCGATATTCCGGATAATCGCATCTTAATCGAAACCGACAGTCCTTACCTGTTACCTCGCAGTATGAGACCAAAGCCTAAATCGAGTAAAAATGAGCCCCAGTACCTCCCCTATATATCTCAATATGTAGCCACACTACGAGGGCAGGATCCAAAGCAATTTGCGACGCAAACCTATCAAAACAGTGTCGACTTTTTTGGACTGAAGATTTGATTAGGTATCTCGGCTTACTGTTACTCACTCTTGTTCTGCTGTTTTCCGCCTCCGTACGGGCAGAGACCATACTCGCCATAGGTGGCGATGAAGAGAGTGTACTCGAGCTCTCCCCCTGGCTGTATTTTACTCAGGACAATGAGGGTGAAGGGATAGACCAGGTAAGACGGTACAGTTCGAGCCAATGGGACCGCTTAACCTCCAACTACAGTAACCGCATTGGTATCGCTCCTTTTTGGGTAAAATTTAGTGTCTACAATTACGAAGAGAGAGGGGTTGATCGCTTACTTTCAGTCGCGAACCCTCACCTTGACCGAATAGAGCTCTATCACCTGGTTAAGGACAAGGTTATCGACAAGGTGATCATGGGAGATAACCAGCCCTTCTCTGAGCGGCCTCTGATCAATAACCACTTTATCTATCCATTCGAATTAGAGCCCGAAAAGCTACATACCTTCTACCTTAAGATAGAGACCGAAGGCAGCGCCACCCTGCCAATGAACTTATGGTCTCAAGAGGCTTTTGCCAAGAATATAGAGGCCACTTCGCTGTCCCATGGTTTTCAACTCGGAGCACTGACGGCGATTGGTCTTTTCAGCCTATTTATTGCGATAACGTCTCGCTCATTCAGTTACAGCTATTACTCAGGCTATGTACTCTCTGTCACCCTGTTAGTTGCTACATTACAAGGCTTCGCATTTCGTTTTCTCTGGCCGAGCCTACCTGCACTGCAGCAGATAATGATCCCGCTACTCGTTCCACTGACTATGCTTTTTGCGCTGCTATTTACCGAAAAAGTACTCCAGTTTAAGTACCATAATGTGCACATGTTACGCGTTTGTCGTTTTGGTGCCGCCTATGCTCTCTTGTTAACATTAACGACACCCTTTTTAGATTATGCCCTCGCCCTATATATCGACATCATTTCGGTTCTGTTTATTACAGTACTCTTGATGGGGATGGCAATGATTCAAGCATCCCGAGGCTACAAGCTGGCTAAGCTGTATAGCCTGGCATGGAGCGGCATGTTAGTCGGTGCATTTATCACGGGCTTGATGTATTTAGGCTTTATCGAGCTCCCGATCAAACACCTGACACCGGTTATGCTCGGATTACTGTTTGAAATTTTGTTTATGGCCGCAATCTTAGCTATCCGTTATAACGACGAACGAAAAGCAAAGTTAAGGATTAAGCAGGAAGCATTGGTACAAGCACAGAGGATCAGACAAACCCGGGAAGAGGCTTTGCTCATAGAGGCTGACAGTAACGAGAAGCTCGAACAGATGGTTCAGGAGCGCACCTTAGAGCTGGAAATCGCGCTGAGAGAGTTGAACGAAGCCAACCAAAAACTCACCGAGCAAGCCACGGTAGACAGCTTAACCGGAGTTAAAAACCGGGCGGCTTTCGATAAACGATTACTCGCCGAGGGGAGACTCAGTCGCAGACAACAAACGCCTATGGCCATCTTGATGTTAGATATCGATAGGTTTAAATCCATTAATGACACTTATGGCCACTTAGCCGGTGACCAGACCCTAAGACTGATCGCACAGACATTAAAAGAGAATTTAAAACGTCCAGCGGATCTGGTGTCACGTTTTGGCGGTGAGGAGTTTGCTATCATATTGCCTAATACAGCCGAAGAAGGGGCTGTGCTGGTCGCTGAATTGATAAGAAAAATGGTTGCCGAACTTCCTATCAGCTGGGAAAATGCAACCATCCCACTCACCATAAGTATAGGCGTGAGTGCGGAGATCATTAATACCGAAAATCAACCAAACATCTTATTAGAACAAGCGGATAAAGCACTTTATCGCGCAAAAAACAGTGGGCGGAACTGCGTGATGGTATATACGCCAGAGCCTTAATAAAAACCAAAACCACGCCTTAAGAGTTTGGCTCTGCAGATGAGCTATGGTCACGAATGAAGTTTAAATATCAAGTCTGCATTTTCAACATCTATGGGTATAAGTTAGGAGTCGAATGTGAATATTATTACTAGTGCTTTTCCTCAGCGTAGAATGCGCCGCATGCGTAAACATGACTTTAGCCGTCGTTTAATGGCTGAAAATCAGCTTTCGGTAAATGATTTAATCTACCCTATGTTTGTATTAGAGGGTAACAATCGTACCGAAGAGATCGCTTCTATGCCGGGAGTAGAGCGCTACTCTATCGATCTTCTTCTGAAAGAAGCCGAAGAGATCGTCAAATTGGGGATCCCACTGATTGCACTTTTCCCTGTGACTCCTGCTGAAAAGAAAACCCTGATGGCCGAAGAGGCTTATAACGCCGATGCACTAGCGCAGCGTGCGGTTCGTGCACTCAAGGAAGCCTTCCCTGAGCTGGGTGTCATGACTGACGTCGCCTTAGACCCATTCACGACTCACGGTCAGGACGGCATCATCGACGAAGATGGCTATATTCTAAATGACATCACCACAGAAATTTTAGTTAAGCAGGCACTGTCTCATGCCGAAGCGGGTGCCGACATCGTTGCCCCATCAGATATGATGGATGGCCGTATCGGCGCGATTCGCCAGGCACTGGAAGAAGCTGGTCACGTGAACACTCAGATCATGGCGTACTCGGCTAAGTATTCTTCAAACTATTACGGACCATTTCGTGATGCCGTCGGCTCTGCAGGTAATCTAAAGGGTGGTAATAAACACAGCTACCAGATGGATCCGGCAAATAGCGATGAGGCTTTACATGAAGTAGCCCTCGATATTCAAGAAGGTGCCGATATGGTCATGGTTAAGCCAGGCATGCCTTACCTCGATATCGTAACCCGCGTTAAGCGAGAGCTAGCCGTACCAACATTCGCCTACCAGGTCAGTGGTGAGTATGCCATGCATATGGCTGCAATCGAGAATGGTTGGTTGGCCGAGAAAGCCATTGTTATGGAGTCGCTACTCTGCTTCAAACGTGCCGGCGCAAATGGCATTTTGACTTACTTCGCTAAGCGAGCGGCTCAGTGGCTAAAAGAAGATGAAGTGAAGTAAACTCAATTCATCTCATCACGGTCCGAAAGCCGCATTTATGCGGCTTTTTTGTATCTGTCCACCAAGAAAGGCCCGCGGTATCACTGGACAACATATGTTTCTCCAGTGTTACTATTGGCTCGAAAATGATACAGATCTTTGCTTGCAAGATACAAGAGCGTGAGCTGAAGTCCCGATCCCAAATATAGACAGTGATCCAGCTAACATGCTCACGAGCCGAATCTTTTAAATCTGGTAGCGAAATGATTGAATGGAGGTTCACTCGTTTCATTTGACTCCAGTTGAACTTCCGGGGTCTGAGGTATTATCATGAACACCAACATCAAGGCATTACTTGCCACAACAGCCCTGTTTTTCAGCTGCCAAACATTAGCTGAAAGTGGTTGTGCATTCGAAGACAAGCAAGATGGCTTTATTGCCACGTGCAGCGAGGAGAAACAAGAAGTGATATTAACAGGAGCCGTGAAAGCTCAAACCTTAGTCACCGAACTCAGCGATTTCAGCGAAGGCTATAAAGAGTACAAGGTCGATACGGCAGCGATTGCCCCACTTAAAAACCTGAAAGAGCCAACGGAAATAGTGGTTATCATAGGTACCTGGTGTCCCGATTGCCATCGTGAAACACCGCGCTTTATCCGCATCATGGAAGAGCTGAATAACCCAAATATCAAGGTTACCTATATTGGTGTCGATAGAGAGAAAGCCGATCCTAAAGGGTTAGCGGCGCAGTACGAGTTTACCCGTATTCCAACCTTTATCGTGATGCAGAAAGGCGAAGAGATAGGTCGAATTATTGAGAGACCGGAGCAATCTTTAGAGAAAGACTTAGCGGCTATGTTTAAGTCTTAATTGTCTTTAAAAGATAAAAAGGCCGCATCTGCGGCCTTTTTTGTGACTAGCTAAACTAATACCGATTAGTATTAGAAGTCATAGCGAACTGAGGCACGAACATAACGTGGCGTCTGGAAGCTATCAGGATATCCATAACGAACATTCTTGGCTCCACTATCAAATTCGTACTGCTCATCAACACCCGTAACACCATCGAAGTTAAACAGGTTATAAACGTTGAGTTTAAAGTTCAACAGACCCGCAGTTTTCATATCTAAGGTATAAGACAGGTTTAGATCGACATTGTAGACCCAGTCTGTACGTCCCATACTACCACGTGGCGCCGCTTCTCCATCGGCATAGAAGGAAGATGCACCATACCAGTCTCGACCGTAACAACGACCAACAATCTCAATCGCCTCGACACAATAACCCTGATCTTCCGGGTGAACACCAAATGCATTGATTGGACGTCCGGACTGTAGATAAGAGTTAAAGCCTACACTGAGGTCTTCTGTAATATTGTACACACCATAGAGTTTGAAATTATGGCGTCTGTCATTTGGCAGATATCCTTCCCCGTTATCCATCAATTCAGGGTAATCGAATGAGGTCGTCCAACCCGGATCGGCCTGCTCGTTATCCGAACGCACTAAGCCCTCGGTATTACCTTCACTCTTAGACCAGGTATATGAACCATTGATGGTAAAATCTTCGGTTACATTGCCGCTGAAACTCAACTCAACCGCTTTATAGGTTCGCGTCGCGTCCGGGAAGCCCATCTGCTCGGAACTAACATTTACCGTTTCTTTAACGCCATCGCCATCGACATCGTAATAGAGCTCAGTGCCGATACCCGGGTTAGTCAAAGTTGGGAACCAGCCGCCTACGAAGTAATCTTCAGCACTCGTCTCACCATTACCTGCGTGCCAGGTATTAGCGTCGTAGTTGTCTTTAATCCACTGATTCATACCGTAGTTAAACGAGACATCTTCGATCGATTGCTTCAGGTCGCGATACACACCACGGATACCCACGGCCCAATCATCATTAAGCTGCTGCTGATAACCTAAGGCAAACTCGTCCGAATACATTGAACCGGCTTTGTTATTAAATAACTGATCGGCATCAGGTACACTGCCATCAGCAACGACACGACGATCGATTTCTGAACCTAATACAGGCGAACCATCGGCATTCACCGACTCCAGCAGGCTAACAATGTGTGAATCGTAAGCCGCCGATGCCATTCTCAAGTTAGTGTTTGGTGATACTGGCTGGAAGTAGCGACCATATGACGCGTAAACCTTACTTGAGCCATCACCCAGCACATCCCAGGTAGCACCTAATCTAGGTGCAAACTGACCATCCAGATCTACATATTTATCGCCTGAGCCTGTCGTATTGCTAAACTCGCTGTATCGAACTCCTGCATTGATCGTCACTGTATCTGTGACTGCCCAGGTATCTGAGATATACAGTGCGGTATGAACATTTTCTGTTTCACTATTCTTACCCCAGATCCGTAGATCTGCATACTCAGTGCCTTCCGCTAACCCATAAGAGTTATCAGCACCCGCGGAATAATATTCATACCAGCCATCACCATGTGGCGTATAAATATCGGCAATCTCTAAACGCTCATAATCATAACCGGCTCTAAGAGTGTGATCGCCTACGACCCAATCTAAATCTATTCGATAGGTAATTCGCTTATCTTCTGCTTCAGATGAACCATAGCCAACCCAATCACCTAAACGCTCATAACTACCGGAACGGTAGTCTTCATAGGTTGATTGATCTAAAGTACCCGAGTTATCTTTTGTCGATTGAGTGATCTCGCCATACATAGCCGTCAAAGTGATATCGTCAGTCAAGTAACCCGTATATTGTGCATTCCAACCGATACCACCATAAGTTGACTCAGTCAGGCCAATTGCGTCGCCACGACCACCATCTTCATCACGATTATATTGAGTACTGGTGTAATCGCCTTCGTTACTGAAGGCCATCACACCAAGGGAGTGATCTTCGTGCATAAACCAATCGACTTTTGTGAACCAACGATTAGTATCCCACTCTTTATCTCTCAGGGTATTCTCACCGTATACCGTCTCCTCCTCTTCATTTGGGTTCCATAATCCATAGAAGAACAGCTTATCTTCGATAAGGGCACCCGAAGCCCACATGTTGTACTCTGTCTCTTGCCAGTAACCATCAGAGATCTCTTCAATACTGCCATCATCTTTCATTCGTATTGAAGGCTCTGCCAGTGCATCGGGAGCAACCTCAGCCTTAGCACCAAACTTCCATTCGTTATCACCCGATTTCGACACTAAGTTAACAACACCGCCAATGAAGCGACCGTATTCGGCAGATACACCACCAGTTTGTACTTCAGTCTGGGCGATGGCCTCCCATGGAAGATCGATATCCCCCATGCCTTTGCGAAGATCTGTGATATTGAGGCCATTGAGGTAGTAACCATTCTCTGCGACCGATGAACCACCGATGGCAACACCGCCGAAACCGTCATCACCGGCCACCGCGCCCGGTGTTAACAGGGCGATAGCAGTAGAGTCTAATTCGACAGGTAGTTGGTTTAACTCCTCAATAGAGATAACTTGCGATGTCGTCGTACTGGAAGTATCCACTCTGCTTATTCTTGCGCCACTAACTGAAATTCGCTCAACATTCGAATTCTCAGGGTCGAGTGACACATCAAAAGTAAGTGCATTACCTAAGGTAATCGCAATATGCTGCTCTTGAACCTGATAGAAACCATCCTTAATGATAGTCACAGTATATTGACCTATGGGTAGCCCTTTTAGCGAGAAGACACCATTTACACCGGTAGTGGTTTCTTTAACAATACCCTTAGATTCATGTTTAATAACGACTTTGGCATTACCAATATCCGAACCCGTTTGATTAGTGATGTGCCCCTTTAATACTCCAAGACCATCGGCAGCCATCACTCCCGGCGCCGACATCATCAATACTGAACCTACAGCGATCGCAGCAAGCGTTTTTCTTGGCGTAAATCGCTTAAGCGCGTTACTTCCAGACATAATTTATTCTCCCTTAACTTTCTCTGAGTAAGCACTTAGCAGAAATATTATTAGTAGATTTGGGTGCAAAACGAGCTAAGTGCAACAAAACAGTAACACAGCTTACATATTTTATACAATCTGCAATATACGATTAAGAGTTCGTTTGGCGCTGCTTTTTCCGCCTCTAAGGAGAGCAAAAAAGTAGCTGATAAAGGGAGCTAGCGAGAGGTTTTAGGGGATAAACGCAAATACCGACTAGATTAACTTGAGAATTATTCACGTTAAAGCACAAGATATATGACGAAGGTAAGCAGGAATAATTGAGAAAAGGTGCTAGGTGCTAGGTGCTAGGTGCTAGGTGCTAGGTGCTACAAATAAAAGAACAGAGAGGGATAACGTCAACGACTCACTACTTAATTCGGTTTGCTAGCCTCTGTAGTACGCCTTCTCTCAGCGCGCCGCCCGAAAGGTTAAGCTTTTCAATTTCAAGTAGCTCGAACAGAGCCAGTAATATGGATATGCCGGCGGCAAAAGTGGGGGCTCTTTCAGGGTGTAGCCCGCTAATGTCCCGCATCGAGATATCTTCTTGCTCCAAGATCTCTTGCTTCAGAGTATTGAGCACTGTCGGTGTGATACTTGCTGATTCATTGCGATGATTGAGCAACTCAACCACAGATTGCACACTGCCGGAGGCTCCGACAACACAATGCCAACCTAAGGTTTTTAGTTCAGCCAAATATTGTCCCAAAATGGCTTTGACTTGCGATTGAGCATCGTCGAAATCTAACTGTTGAAATGGAAAAGAGTTAAAGAAACGTTCATTGAAAGTGACGCATCCCATAGAGAGGCTGGTTTTAAGTAAAACCTTATCATCGTCACCTATGATAAATTCGGTACTGGCACCACCAATATCTATCACCAATCGACGACCTTCCGCACACGTTGTCGCGACCATACCTTGATAGATAAGCTCCGCTTCCTGCATACCTGAGATGATCTCGATAGGGTGGCCAAGAATGGGTAAGGCTCGTTGGCAAAATTCATCCGAGTTGCCAATATGCCTCAGTGTTGCGGTTGCAATAACGGCAACATTATCAGGGGCAACTCCCTCCTCCTTGAGCATTTTTGCAAACATAGCCAGGCAATCCAAACCGCGGAGCAGCACCTCTTCACTTAAGGTGCCATCACTTTGGATTCCTTCGGCTAGTCTGACTTTGCGTTTATATTTGGCAACAATTTCAGGTTGGCCACCAAGGGTCTTGGCAACCAACATATTGAAACTATTAGAACCTAACGTAATCGCTGCGTATGGAGGAGTATTTGACATCTATCGGAGCACTCTTACGAGTGTCTGCGAGTTCTGTCGTGACGACGTGGTGCATTACGGCTGCCACTGCGAGGCTTACCACCCGATCCGCTACGTCCCTGAGGTCGACTGTTATGCTTCCTATGAACTCTGACTGGAGATGGAATGTCATCCAGTAACGCTTCGTTATCATAGTTAGTCACAGGGATAGCGTGATCGATATACGATTCGATTGCAGGCAAGTTCAGCGCATATTCTTCACAGGCAAAACTTATCGACACACCTTTCTTACCCGCACGCCCGGTACGGCCAATACGGTGAACATAATCTTCACAATCATCGGGAAGATCGTAGTTATACACGTGAGAAACATCCGAGATATGCAGACCACGAGCGGCTACATCGGTAGCAACCAGAATATCCAGCTTACCTTCGGTGAACTGCTCAAGAATACGAATACGTTTCTTCTGTGGAACATCACCGGTCAATAAACCAACTCTGTGCCCATCGCCTTCCAACCAAGACCACAAGTTTTCACAGCTGTGCTTTGTATTTGAGAATACAATCGCCTTTTCCGGCCAGTCTTCCTCAATAAGGGTAAGCAACAGACGCATCTTCTCATCCATAGATGGATAGAAGATCTCCTCTTTGATGTTCTTAGAGGTCTTTTCGTTCGGTGCAATTTCAACTTTCTCTGGCTCATTCATATGATCATAAGCCAGCTCCTGCACTTTCATCGATAGAGTGGCAGAAAACAGCATATTCAGACGCGACTTGGCGTCCGGCATGCGTCTGAAGAGAAAACGGATATCTTTAATAAAGCCAAGATCAAACATACGATCGGCTTCATCTAAAACGACAGCTTGGATCGCACTGACGTTAATGACCCCTTGACGAACATAATCTATGATACGGCCAGTGGTTCCGATAAGAATATCGACACCTTTATCCAGCACCTTACGCTGAACGTCATAACTCTCGCCACCGTAGACAATCCCGACTTTCAGTCCAGTGTGTTTCGCAAGCAGGTCCGCATCTTTGGCTATCTGGATTGCAAGCTCACGCGTGGGAGCCATGATAATAGCTCTGGGCTGATTAAGCTCGCGGCCTTCTGGAATGGGGGTTGTGAGCAGGTGATTAAACGTGGCGACAAGAAAAGCTAATGTTTTTCCTGTTCCCGTTTGCGCTTGGCCTGCTATATCTTTTTTCTGAAGTAAGATAGGTAGAGATAACGCTTGAATAGGCGTGCAATATTCAAAGCCGCTCTCGTTAAGTGCTGTTTTTATCTCTGTTTGAAGAGAAAAGTCGGCAAACTTCTGATTAGATAAATGTGTTTCGCTCATAGCGGCAGCATACCAGTTAGGGTTGCAATAAGAAACTCAATCGTTTGAAATAGCGACTAATAATAAAAAGTAGCTTTAAAGTCGATTAATTCTACCTTGAAAAGTTTTTTTCAAACCCAATATACAGGTTAAGCCATTAACAAACCAGCAATGGCAACCTAACTGGAGAACATCATGAGCGACAAAATTGTATACCTAAGTGACGACAGCTTCGAAAATGACGTAATTAACTCTGAACTACCAGTGATCGTAGATTTTTGGGCAGAGTGGTGTGGCCCTTGTAAAATGATTGCGCCTATCCTTGATGATGTTGCCGAAGAGTACGCTGGTAAAGTCACCATCGCTAAGCTGAACGTGGATCAAAACAATGTTTCACCGGCTAAATATGGCGTTCGCGGTATCCCAACTTTATTAATTTTCAAGAACGGCGAGTTAGCCGGAACAAAAGTTGGCGCGCTTTCTAAAACTCAACTGAAAGAGTTTATCGAAGCCCAGCTATAAGCCTTGATAGCAGCTGTTCTACAACATGAGTTTTTATGTTGTAGAACAAGTTTCAGCCCCTAAGGTGACACCTGACACAGCATCAACAAGAAAATCAGTCTGGTTTCACTAAATTTCTAGACGCACCGCCTCTATAGTGCTACTTTAATAACCACACAATTTCTAAATAACCACATCTCGCTATTCGATCAATATCCTATACTTTATTACTCATTGATCACAGATAGCATTTCTCGCATAAAAAGACCCACCAAGATGAATTTATCAGAATTAAAAGACAAGTCGATTTCAGACTTAGTACTACTAGCCCAAGAAATGAAAGTTGAAAATACTGCCCGTGCCCGAAAGCAGGACATTATCTTTTCAATCCTTAAAGCCCACGCCAAAAGCGGTGAAGATATTTTCGGTGGTGGTGTATTAGAAATTTTGCAGGATGGATTTGGCTTCCTGCGTAGTGCCGACGCGTCTTATCTTGCTGGTCCCGACGATATTTACGTCTCTCCAAGCCAGATCCGCCGCTTCAGTATGCGAACCGGTGATAGTATTTTCGGTAAGATCCGTCCACCTAAAGAGGGTGAACGTTACTTTGCACTACTGAAAGTCTCCGAAGTCAACTTTGACAAGCCAGAAAACTCCCGCACCAAAATCCTTTTCGAAAACCTGACTCCACTGCACGCAGAAGAACGTATGCGTATGGAACGTGGTAATGGTTCGACAGAAGATATTACTTCAAGAATTCTCGACCTCTGCTCGCCTATCGGTAAAGGTCAGCGTGGTTTGATTGTTGCGCCGCCAAAGGCAGGTAAGACACTACTTCTTCAGAACATGGCTCAAAGCATCACCTACAATAATCCCGATGTGGTATTGATGGTTCTGCTAATCGATGAGCGTCCGGAAGAAGTCACAGAGATGCAGCGCATGGTTAAAGGGGAAGTGATAGCTTCTACCTTCGATGAGCCAGCCAGCCGTCACGTACAAGTAGCAGAGATGGTAATCGAGAAGGCAAAGCGTCTTGTTGAACATAAGAAAGATGTCGTCATCTTACTCGATTCAATCACGCGTCTCGCTCGTGCCTACAACACAGTTATCCCATCATCGGGTAAAGTACTTACCGGTGGTGTTGACGCCAACGCTCTGCATCGTCCTAAGCGTTTCTTCGGTGCGGCTCGTAACATCGAGCACGGTGGCAGCTTAACGATTATCGCAACGGCATTGGTTGATACCGGTTCTAAGATGGATGAAGTCATCTACGAAGAATTTAAGGGTACAGGTAACCAGGAGTTACACCTTTCCCGTAAAGCCGCTGAAAAGCGTGTCTTCCCTGCAATCGACTTCAACCGCTCAGGTACGCGTCGTGAAGAGAAGTTAACCACGCCTGATGAACTGCAGAAGATGTGGATCCTACGTAAAATCCTTAATCCTATGGATGAAGTGACAGGTATGGAATTCCTTATCGATAAATTGGCCATGACCAAGACTAACGATGAGTTCTTCACTGCGATGAAGCGCGCTAAGACCTAAGAGGTTCTAGGTTCTAGGTTCTAGGTTCTAGGTTCTAAAAAGCATAAAAAAGCCGCACATGTTGCGGCTTTTTTTATGGCTATTTATCAGCTAGCCTCTGCTTACACTTTTCCCTAAGCATATCTCTTAATAACAATATAACTGGCGTGACATGCTCACGCCCCGGGCATACCAGATAGAGATCGGCCGACTCCCCCTCGTAATCAGTCATCATAGGTACCAGCCTTCCACAGGTAATATCCCCTTCTAAGTCCAGAGAGGATTTATAAACAACACCTTTGCCGGCCACAGCCCAACGCCTTGCGACCTCAGCGTCATTACAGGTACGATTCCCCGTTACTCTGATCTTAAATTCACGGCCATTCTTACTGAATCGCCATAGATCATGAGTTCGTTCTTCTAACATAAAAAACAAACAGTTATGATCTGATAATTGATCGATTGCGGTGATCTCACCATACTTGGCGATATATGTTGGAGAGGCACAAAGTAGCCTTTGCACTTTAGCTATCTCAAAGGCGACTAAAGATGAGTCTTTGGGCGTTCCTAAACGCAGTGCCACATCGACTTTGTCATGATAAAAGTCGGAGAGTGTATCTCCGATATGTAGCCTAAGTTTAAGTTCAGGATACTGACCCATAAACTCATCTAGCCAAGGCAATAAAACGTGGCGACCAACATCCGATGGCACAGCAAGACTGACGACACCAGAGATCTTCTCTCTTACGTCATTAACCGCTTGCTGTCCCAGTGCTAAGTCTGATAATGCTCTGCGACAATGAATTAAATATCGCTCACCAGTATCGGTAAGCCTAAGGCTTCTTGTGCTGCGAATAAACAAACTAGTTCCAAGCTGTTTCTCTAATCGCTTAAGTGCTGCACTCGCTGTAGCGGGCGAGATATCCAGCTCAATTGCAGCCGCGGTAATACTGCCACAATCGGCGACTCGTACAAAAAGGGTAAGATCCTGTATCTGCATGGCGTCTATCCAAAATCGGGTTAATACCAATCAGTATAAGAAAGTGATCTACTCAGAGTTTTTTTTGGCAAACTAATTCAAGGCGAATAGATGATGCAATGGTGATCCCTTGTGAAGTTATTCAACGAGGAAGTAGGCAGCCAAAAACACTCCTGAAAGGCGAGTTTTAGCGCATCCGATGCTGTGTTAACGAGCTTAAACGTAGAACAACTATGCTCTTCACTCGCTGCCTTGCCTCAGAAGCGCTAAACTCTCGCTGAGCGATCACATCTTTATACTGATTGGTATAATTAGCATGCTATGAGGTATTTGCTAAAAAAGAAAGCCTGCTTTAAAGCAGGCTTTATATCAATGACTCACATCAGAGCGTTATTAAACCAGTGCAACCGCCATCTTACGTCTCAGATAAGCTATCTGCTGCATGTGAGGTAGGTCTTTGGGACAGTTATCCTGACAACCTAACAGGGTCATGCAACCAAACACGCCATCTTGATTACCGATAACATGGTAGAAGTCTTCGACGGTACGTTCATCACGACTATCGAGCTCAAACCGTGCAATTTTCATCATACCTACCGCACCGACAAAGCTATCACGCATCTGCTTAGTCGCACAGGCTGAGACACAGACACCACACTCGACACAGCGCTCTAACTCATACAGCTTAGCCGCCTCTTCCGGATCCATAGGCGCTTCCAGGCGATGCACATCAACATCATCAGCATTAGGCTGCAGCCATAGCTTCAGGCGCTCGGCAAGCTCACGCATAAACTTACCCGTATTAACCGACAGGTCGCCGATTAATTCGAAACCAGGCAGTGGCATAAGGGTAATTTCACCCTTAGGGTATTTACTGGTTAATGTACGGCATGCCAGTGTCGGGAAACCATTGATCACCATGGCACAGCTGCCGCATATTCCTGCCCGGCAGACAAAATCGAACTGCAGAGAGGTATCCTGAAGTTCACGCAACATATTGAGTGCGATAAACACTGTCATTCCCGGTGTCTCTTCGATCTGATATTTCACCATCTTAGGCTTATCATCAGGCTCTTGAGGGTCGTAACGAAAAATATTAAAGGTTAATGTGCGGCCCTGACTCATAATGCTTGCTCTCCTTCTGACTCTTCTCCAGGCACGGCTGAGACAGGTCTGTCTAAGTTGTCACATAAGCGTTCATTTCTCGCCATCAAGGCTTCGGGAACTTCGAATGGCATCAATGCTTGCTGGCGCTGATAACGGTCGGCGTTATCTCCCAGCTCACTTAAAATTTCAGTGATCTCTTTTTCACGCTTATCGGTATCGGGATGGGCTATTGCATTGTTAATCCCATAGCCGCGATATCCCGGCGGCAACTCCATCTTCATCACGTCCAGCTCTTCATAGCTAAGCTCAGGTGTGAGTGAATTTTCATCAGGCCAACTGGACAGGGTTCTATTCAACCAGTCTTTATCGTTACGTTGCGGGAAATCTTCTCGTGCATGTGCACCGCGACTCTCGGTACGCGCTGCAGCGCCGCAGGCGACCGTCAATGCAACCTTAAGCATGCGCTTCACGCGCAGTGCTTCGACCAGCTCAGGGTTCGCGTGGCGTTTCTTACACTTAAGGCCTAAGTTTTTGGCGCGCTTTAATAGCACTTGCAGTTCAGTCACGGCCTTCTCTAACTCTGGGCCATTACGGAAGATACCCACATAGTTCATCATGATCCGTTCCATCTCTTTTCTCAGAACGAATGGACTCTCTGTTCCCGGACCTTCGACAAGCTCATCGACCTCATTACGTACCTTGTTCACAAAGGACTCGGCCAAACCAGTGTTGATCTCTAAGGTGTTCTCCTGACAGAAATCGGCTACATATTTACCGATAATCATACCGCCAACCACAGTCTCGGCCAGCGAATTACCGCCCAGTCGGTTGAAGCCATGCATGTCCCAACAAGCAGCTTCACCCACACTGAATAAACCTTTGAGCTGAGGGTTTTGCCCAGTTTTATCGGTACGTATACCGCCCATGGAGTAGTGTTGAGTCGGGCGAACCGGGATCCAATCTTTTGCAGGATCGATACCTAAGAAGCTCTCACAGATCTCTTTCACTTCACGCAGGTTAGTTTCGACATGTTTACGACCAAGCAGCGTAATATCTAACCACAGGTGAGGACCATAAGGGCTATCGACTCCCTTACCTTTACGAATATGTTCGGTCATACGACGTGATACGACATCACGGGAAGCCAGTTCTTTCTTTTCAGGCTCATAGTCCGGCATAAAACGGTGGCCATCTTTATCTCTGAGCAGACCTCCATCGCCACGACAGCCTTCGGTTGTCAAAATACCTACCGGTACGATGGCGGTTGGATGGAACTGTACCGCCTCCATATTGCCAAGCTTTGCCACACCGGTTTCCAGCGCGAGCGCCTGGCCTATCCCCTCACAGATAATGGCATTGGTCGACACTTCATAAATACGACCATAGCCACCGGTAGCTATCGTAGTCGACTTCGCTATATAAGCGCGAAGCTCGCCCGTTATCATGCAGCGGGCAACAACACCATGACAGCGTTTGCCGTCATGAATAAGGGATAACGCCTCGACTCTTTCATGAACGGGTATATCCAGAGAGATGGCTTTATTATCGACGGCATAAAGAAGTGAGTGACCGGTACCATCTGCGGTATAACAGGTACGCCACTTTTTAGTGCCACCAAAGTCCCGCGCGTTAATCAGGCCATGAGCTTCTTCGGCCTCTTCAATAGTGACCTTTTCGGCGTTAACGACCACCTGACGAGGGCCCTTAGTCACACGCGTCCATGGCACCCCCCAGTTTGTCAGCTCACGCACAGCCTTAGGAGCACAATGAGCAAACATCCTTGCCACATCCTGATCGCAGCCCCAGTCAGAACCTTTGACCGTATCCTGAAAATGGATATCTTCATCATCACCCATACCTTTAACGGTATTTCCAAGACTCGCCTGCATACCACCTTGAGCGGCTGCGGAGTGCGATCGTTTTGCAGGAATAAGTGATAACACTACAGTGTCGAGGCCACGCTCTTTAGAGGCGATAGCAACTCTGAGTCCGGCCAGTCCAGCTCCGACTACTAAAGAATCGGTATATATCAGTTTCACACTTGCTCCTTACATAGGGCTTGAGGGCTCATTATTTTTATCATTTCAAACTCGTAATTTAGATCTAAGTGACAGCAGGCTCTTTAACACCTGCTCGCTAAGCGTGTGGAAGAAATGCCAGCAATGACGCCAGGCCAATGACCACAAATACCACACTCACTATAGTTTTTATTTTTTTCATTCGTGCTCGGGAATTGAGATCTCGGGCGGCGCCCCATTTTATGGCGACTCGATATACTCCTATGGCGGCGTGCAACTCCACGCAGAACAGAAGCGGCATATACAACATCCATACACCATCATTCCATATCCGATCAGCAGACCCTGAAGGGCCGATAGTTTCAGGTGCTGAGCCGATAAGCCACAGGTGTACGGGTAACATCAGCAAGATACCGACACCCGTGATAGCCTGCCAGACCCAGAGCTTGGTATCTCCATGACTGATTGAGCTCATCTGTTTTCTTAGTGCAATCTGTTGTCTCAAGCTCAGAGGCAGCTTTTGAACCGCAATTAGCACATGAACCAAAACTAAACTTGCGATAGCGATGGCAATTAATGTCACCACCCAAGGATAACCATGGCCATCGGCGCTCAAAAAGTTCAGCTCCATCATGCCCGCGATCCAGGTCATTGCATCGGCGCCGAGCAATATTGATGAAACCAGTATTAAATGTGTCCACAAGAACACGGCCAAAATAACACCTGACACACTCTGGCTCATATCGAGCCAGCCACTACAGTTTTTTATTGTTTTTGTTATCGCCATACATCCTCACCGAATTAATGTTGCAACATTAAAAAAATCATCGAATAGACTAATGCTAATGTCGCTCACATATCACTCAAAAACTGTGAGGCAGATCAAAACAGGATTAAATAATCAACCAAGTTCTAAAATACTCATCTTAATGAGGTTTTGCGGACTATTCAGGTACAAAGGGTTGAATAGGGAGCGTCAGATCACTACCGATAATCAGGTAGGAGATCAGGCTCAATGAACCTATGACAATCAGGTAGATGATCAACACCTTGATGATTTTCCTCAAGCCTCTTCTGTTTGCGGTCAGACCCCACTTAACCGCAACACGATAGAGACCAATCATGGCGTGAACCACCACGGCTGGAAGAAGCAGCGCATAGAGTAGCCAGGCGTTTGCATGGTAAACACGCTCCGCAGAAAGGTGTGGCCCGATTTCAGGGTTAGTGATCATGGTAAAGATATGCACAGGTGCCAGGAAAAACAAAATGAAACCGGTAACGAGCTGCCAAAACCAGGCGTGGCTATCCTTATGATTGATACCGTTCATATGACGACGCAGTGCTCGCCATTGTCCTAATTGAGCCGGAAAACGTCTCAACGCCACAGCGGCATGTAACATGACGACAATAAGAATAAATACAGAAAAAACTTTAGTGACGACCGGGAAGCCATGGCCGGTTTCACTGAACATTCCACCCTCGAGGATCTGAACGACTTGGTAGAAAGCCTCTTTTCCCAGCAGAATACTGGACTCAAAATGCAGATGAGCCAATAAGAAACAGCCAAGTAATATGCCTGTGACACTTTGAATTTTATCTGCCTTTGCAGACCAGGGGTGTCCTACAATGCCAGGGATGCTTGTTTCGGGAAGTAAAGTTCTCACAGTCATTTTCTTATAGTGCCTATTGTCGGGATTTACACCTTATCAAGAAGAATAGAACTAAAAGCAATGGCCTGGTTAAAGCGTGACCAAGCTCACTGCTTTAGCGGCGGCTATTTGAAGCAGATCACAAACAAAGGGGGCAACACGAAACAAAGGTCATACCATTTACCCACCCTAATTCAACAAGTTAGAGCAAGCTTTCAAACAAAACAATCGATGCGCATTTCTAAGTCTTCAACCATATATGCGTTTTATAGCAAGTTTGATTAATTACTTTCCGGTTGAATATCTCAATCGCCCCTCCCAGGCTTAACCCATACTTACTTGAGAAAACGATCTCTGTGTCTATGCATCTCGAATTGAAAAGCCTGAGTGGCTCTGAATTGATTACATATTTAATGTGATTGGTATTACAATAGCCCAATTGCAGAACTTAAAGAGACGATCCCATGCCTTGGATCCAGTTAAAAATTGATACCGATAACCAACATGCAGATGCCTTAAGCGATCTCTTGATGGAGGAAGGCTCTCTGTCTATTACCCTGGAAGATGGTAAAGACACGCCTATTTATGAGCCCACCTTAGGTGAAACACCTCTGTGGAATCATACTGTGCTTACAGCACTCTTTGAAGCCGATAGAGATCTTGCCATTGTGGTTGAGCAACTCAAACTGCAACCTTATTTAGGCGAAGAGTTTTCCTATAAAATTGAGCAAGTCGAAGATAAAGATTGGGAACGTGAGTGGATGGATAACTTCCACCCAATTAAGTTCGGTGAACGTTTATGGATCTGTCCCAGCTGGCGCGAAATCCCCGATCCAGAGGCCGTTAATATCATCTTAGACCCGGGGTTGGCATTTGGTACCGGCACTCACCCAACGACAGCCCTCTGTCTGGAATGGTTAGATAGCTTAGATTTTACCGATAAAGAGGTGATCGATTTTGGTTGTGGCTCAGGGATCTTAGCCGTCGCAGCACTGAAACTCGGCGCGACTAAAGTTACCGGGATAGATATCGATTACCAAGCCATCGACGCATCTAAGGCCAATGCAGAACGTAATGGCGTTGAAGATCAATTAGCCCTCTACCTTCCCGAAGATCAACCGAATGCTTTGCAGGCCGATATCTTAGTAGCAAACATTCTTGCAGGCCCGCTGAGAGAACTTGCTCCCCTCATCGCTGAAAAAGTAAAACCCGGTGGCCAATTGGCCTTGTCAGGGCTGCTTAAAGAACAAGCCGAAGAGGTCGCGGAGTTTTACACTCAATGGTTTGATATGGATGAGCCTGCTCACAAAGAGGATTGGAGTCGCTTGACAGGAATACGCAAATAGCGGTAATGGGCGGTACGCCTTGTGCCGCCTAAGAATTCTCACCTTTCAAAAGTCAAGAAAAAAAGTTTCTCTCAGGTCATTTATTGACCTTTTCACCGGCTCAAAAAAGGCGTACTATAGCGCCCCTTTGAAGCGCAAGGTATGTTGAGAATGCAGATTGGACCCTATCAACTGAAAAACCGGTTGATCGTGGCACCAATGGCAGGTGTCACAGACCAACCCTTTAGAAATCTATGTCTTCGTTATGGTGCAGCCATGGCGGTGTCGGAGATGCTTTCGTCGAATCCTGATGTATGGGATACCGACAAAAGTCGCCAGCGCATGAGTCATGCTGGTGAAGATGGGATACGCTCAGTACAAATAGCAGGTGCCGATCCTGAGTTAATGGCCAATGCCGCTGTTGTCAACGTACAACAAGGGGCACAGATCATTGATATCAATATGGGATGTCCTGCGAAGAAAGTGAATAGAAAGCTAGCTGGTTCAGCGTTACTGCAAGACCCTGTGCAGGTAAAAGCGATTTTACAAGCCGTGGTTGCTGCAGTGGATGTACCGGTAACACTGAAAATTCGAACTGGATGGGCTCCGGAGCATAGGAATGGTGTTCAAATCGCCCAGATAGCCGAAGATTGTGGTATTGCTTCATTAGCCGTTCACGGCAGAACCAGGCAGTGCATGTACAAGGGTAATGCCGAGTACGACACGATTAAAGCTATTAAAAAGAATGTCTCGATCCCTGTTGTTGCTAACGGAGATATTGTCACCCCTGAAAAAGCACGTTTTGTGTTAGATCAGACCGGTGCCGATGCTCTCATGATAGGTCGGGGTGCTCAAGGAAGGCCTTGGATTTTCCGAGAAATTCAACATTACCTGGAAACGGGTAAAAAGCTAGCGCCTGTTGAGATGGATGAAAAGCGTCTTGTGATGCTGGAACATCTTAAAAACTTATATGCTCTGTATGGTGAATATAAGGGTATCCGTTTCGCTAGAAAACATGTTGGATGGTATTTGGACCAAGATGAACAGCGTCCATTCCGGGCCGAATTTAATCGGCTGGAAACTGTTGAAGAACAATGTTCCATGGTGGAACGCTATTTTGATGAAATTGCACAGAATTAATTAAAGAGCAGAATACGAATGTTTGATCAGACTACTAACACAGAAACTCATCAGCTTACAGTTGGCAAAATTGAAACAGCTAACGGTACCATCAAGCCTCAGTTATTACGTGACGCTGTAAAGCGTGCAGTAACAAACTTTTTCGCTCAGATGGACGGGCAAGAAGCTGAAGAAGTATATGAAATGGTGTTAAGCGAAGTTGAAGCACCTCTGCTAGATATCATCATGCAGCATACCCGCGGCAACCAGACTCGTGCGGCGAACATGCTAGGTATCAACCGTGGTACTCTGCGTAAAAAATTGAAAAAGTACGGCATGAACTAAATCGTTCATCTCTTGCTTTAAATAAAGAAACCAGCGCTAAGCTGGTTTTTTTATGCCTGCTGTTTATGCAGTGATATTGAGTTCACATCAAGCACCATAAGCCGACCTTTAAGCCCGCGTGATTATTTGAGTGAGGTAAAAGCTATTATCCGGTAATTAACAGCAGGAGTAGCCCGATGATAATCATCAAGGCTAAGGTACAACTCAGCAGTAGACACAAACCATAGATCAAGCCAAACGGATCAGGGTTAATCTGTCGTTTTTTGAAGATACACACTAAATTCAGAACATGACTAATCACAGTCCCCCCATAAGAAGACTCTACAGAGCAGAGAATCAGAGCGGAATGTTACCCATAGATAATAGCCCCTGAGTAGGGGGCTATTAGACATATATCGATAAGTATTATTAAGCAGGCTTGAAGCCAGGGGCCACCAGATGACGCCAGGTAACAATTACCATAAGCAGGCCGGACCCGGCAAACACAGATAACCCCAGCGCACCGGATTGAGCGTAACCTTCGATAAACGAAGATCCACACCAGGCGATTCCAAACAAGATATCCAGAATTCCGACCAACAACAGAGGTATCGCATACCATTTAAGTTTTACCACCATATGGGCATACACCATGACGTTGATTGTCAACATGCTGATAATACCCAGACAGAACCATTGTAAAGCTTCCATCACTCTTTCTCCTGTGTGTTAACCGGCTGTGCCGATGTTATTTTTCATCGAAACATTGGTGCGCATATCGGCACCTGACTTCCAGAACTTCTCAACTTTACCGGGAATGGGCTCAGGTCCCTGTCCGCCATAGCCAAACGCCGGGTGAGCTTCAGCCATAAATGCATGCAAGAATTTGGGCATCATAGGGTTGACGGCCATCATCATCCAATGATGCCAGAAGTCGGGTTCATTGAAGGTACAACTGGCGATACAGTTCAGACAGGAGGTATCGTTATCGACCCAGAAGTTGAAACAACGTTTGGAGTCTGAATGCCACTTGCTGACGCCCGCGTGACTATTCCAGGTATAACCCGGTTCATCACTGAACTCATAGGTAGGCTGAAAGGTCGGTTCATCGTCCCGACTGATGGCACCTGACGGGCAAGAGTCGGCACACTTCTTACAAGTCTTGCAGAACTCTCGCACGCCCCATGTACGTGGCTGATCGTAAGCATCTTCAAAATCGATATCGGTGAATACCTTACACAGTCTCACTCTGGGTCCGACGCCTGGCATGATACAGGAGCCGAGACGACCGCCCTCTCCCATCCCCGCCAAAATGGCATAAGCCACCGAGTTAGCCAGATCGTTACCCGCACCTACTGCGTGGTAACCGCAACCACGAATAAATTTCGCCATCTGGCAAGCCATCTTACCCATGTCGCTATAGCCGTTACCCGTGGCCCCTTCTGAGGTCCAAGATGGCGCAGTAGCCACATTGTCATAGTCCATTGGGGTGGCAATGACGATCACCGACTTGGGCTTAAACGGGAAATCTTTCTCCCAGGAGAGGGTTTTCTCATCTTCCATGTCATAAAGAGGGTCGTATACGAAACGCTTGTCGAACTTGGCGATACCGACACGCACCGCACCAAACAGGCGTCCGGTTGAGCGGATCATATCTGCGGCACGTTTTCCGCTTCCCCAGTCATATTGCTCTGCCTCTACGTCGGTTTGATCCCAGCTATGCAAAGGGGTATTTGGCTGACCGAAGGCGGCTGCACGGGATTTTGCGACAACCAGAGGGTACCAGGCGGCATGGCCGATAGCCCTGTCTGCCTGACCATATCCGGATTTACTATTATCGAAATGATCGCGGTTCTCGAATGTCTGGACCACATCATTAAAATTAAAGTCTTTCTTCCACAAACGTGAATATTGAACCGAGCGCTCGGGATGATCTATCTTCGACAGCTTGGGGCTAACCGCATGGGTCAGTACCAGGTCACGTTGGTCGAATGGTTTAAAGTTGAGTGCATCGACTTCTATACCCGGAGTATTCGTCGACCCTTCCAGAGCGGATTTCGAAGCCCCCAGTGCCACTCCCCCGGTTAACATGGCGGCACCGCCACCAATAACCGTTTTCTTAAAGAAGCTACGTCGCGACATGTTCGGCAGATCATCTTCGAGCTCTGCCGAGTTCGGGTTTTCAATTGGGTTTGTCATATTGCTTAATTCTCTTCATGTAACAAGGAAATAGATGTCTCGTGTACAGGGTCAAACGACTTCGATAAGTTCAAGGTCGAAAATCAAGGCGGCATTCCCTGGGATCTTAGGCGCCTTCCCCACCTGACCATAGGCCAGCTCTGCCGGGACATATACTCGCCACTTAGAGCCTGCAGGCATCATCTGTAATACCTCTGTCCAGCCTGGAATAACGCTCTGCACCGGAAACTCTACCGGCTCACCTCTCTCGACTGAGCTGTCGAACACACCACCGTTGATCAACATACCGTGGTAGTGAACGATGACATTGTCGACCTGCCCGGCAGTTCGCCCCTCGCCCATCTCTATGACCTTATATTGCAGCCCGGACTCTGTGATTACGATCCCCGGCTTAAGGGCATTTTCAGACATAAACGCCTGACTTCGGCCCGCAACTTCCTCAGCTTCGCGTTGACGAATAGCTTCTACCCGGGCAGCAATATTTTTAAAGGCCGTTTCCACCTGCTCATCTGTGATTGGCGCGGCTCTGTCATGGAAACTGTCCAGCATTCCACTGAAGACGGTTTCCATCTCCAGCCCATCAAAGTTATGAGTTTGCAGATGGCGACCGAACTGCCACCCCAGGCCATAGCTGACTTTCTGCTCATCATTCGCGAGCGATACAGAGTTAGTATCTGTCATGATTATTCGACTCCTTAGATAAGGTAAATGTACGCAAGCAGTAGTTATTAATGTCCAGCCGGAGCATCCGGTAGGGGCAAAATCAACCTTGCATCAGGCTTCATAAAACTCTGATGACAGGCATTGCAGGCCTGAATCGTGGTCACCACGGCTTTCATACTGGAGTGACCATCATGGTTACGAACCGCTAATCTAAGTCCAAGGGTGGCATTCTTCAGAGCTTTGGAGCGACTCTGAAACTCCTCCTTTCGCTCTAACAAGTCATCGCTGGCCTTGCTCACTGCGAAGGAGTCAGGCACAAAGAAAAAATCGTTATATATGATGGATAAGCCCGCCAACGAATCGACACGGTTAAGCATGGTGAAACCATTCCACGGCTTCTTGCCGGTGGCGATGGCACCTGCATCCATCAAGGTTGCGCCCATCAGTCGATGAACCCCCTGGCGTGCTTGAATGGCTGCCGCAGGCTCGGCGTAGGGATCGGGCATTGAATTTGCCTCTGCCGCAACACCAAACAGGCTTGCAAGCAAAGCTATTGAGAGAACTGTCTTCTGCATTTTTTAAGTTTCCTATCGACACACTGCCACAGGCATAGCGCATGGGTCATATAGCACAGAATGAAAACACCAAACGGGTTAACCTTCGGCCGCTAATTTGGGATAATGACCCGAAATCGCTTACCCAACGATATAAGTACCGACCAGTACATACGTTGAAAGCGATAATACCCCTCGATGTACCAGTCGGTACATAATGAGGTTGTAAAAATGTGACACATGGTCTGAAAATAGACAATTTTTGATTTAGAGCAACAACCACAACTTTTGTATGGGTATATCAATGACCGGTAAAGTAACGCGCCAACGTTTTTCTAAGAACCAATGGTTAGAGGCAGGACTACAGATGCTTTCAAATCAAGGTGTTGATAAGCTAAGTATAGGTAGTTTGTCCCGTACAGTCGGCGTCGCCAAGACCAGCTTCTACTGGCACTTTAAAGACAGACAAGATCTACTCGATCATATGCTGGAATACTGGGTCTCTGAATTTAACGCTGTGTTAACGGACAACCCGGATCTGCCACAACTTCCCCCTAAACAGCGACTGCAAGCCATCGCCGATACCGTCGTCGGCCAAGATCTAGCCAAATATGAGTTAGCCATCCGCGGCTGGGCCAGCCACGACGAGGCAGCCATGGCGGTGTTCGACAATATTCACTCACGCCGAATGGCCGTGATTCAGCGGGCCTTTGCCGACGCAGACTTCGATGAGCAGGAGCAGAAGACCCGTGCTGAACTGTTTAACTGTTACCTGAACTGGGGCAAGGTCATGAACAACGATCCCCTATCATTTAAGACAACGGTAAACAGACTTATTCCCATGTTGCTTCAGGCTCCGGTTGAGGCTGATTAACGCTAAAATGTGAATTCCTGAGCAATTTAGTCAAGTTTTACTTGCCAGAATTTAAACAGGCCAATAATATGCACCTTAAAGGTATAAATAATTTGCAGCTTTGAGGTGTTTATGAGCGTTACAGACCAAACTGAGATCTCCTTATCTGAACATCGTGTCGGTCAACTTGTGGCCGATGACTTTCGCTATGCCCATGTATTTAGTCAATTTGGTATCGATTTTTGCTGTGGTGGGGGGCGAACATTAGCCGCTGCCTGCGACAAGGCCGGTATCGCACTATCTGAAGTCGAAACGGCACTCAGTAAGATTAACTCTGAAGGCCAAAAAGATGATGCGCTTAATCAATTGCCACTCGGTGAACTCATTGACTACATAGAAACCAATCATCACGCCTATGTCAGAGAGAAGGCACCTCTGTTAATGGAATACAGCCAGAAGATGGTACGGGCACATGGTGAACGTCATGCAGAAATTAAACCTTTTGCAGGCTGGGTGCGCGCATTAGTCGACGACCTAACTCCACATCTTATGAAGGAGGAACGGATCCTGTTTCCGGCTATCCGAGCCATGGCAGGTGGCGAAACCGTCGAGGGATGTTTCGGCCATATCGGCAATCCGATCAACGCGATGCAGCATGAACATGACGATGCGAGTCATATACTCGAGAAGCTTCATGAGCTTACCAATCATTTCCAGCCTCCGGAACATGCATGCACCACATGGCGGGTTTGTTACGCGACGCTGGCCGAGTTCGAGGCCGATTTGATGCAGCATATCCACCTCGAGAATAATATTTTATTCCCTAAGGCATTAGCCCTCTAAACAAAAAGCGACAACTAAGTACAAAAAAGCCGGCTATTGCCGGCTTTTTCTCTTTCCGGCTAAGACTAACTCCCTATCAGCAGATAACCGCCAATAAGCGCGATCACGCCTCCCGACATCCGCATCAGGTTATACTGCTTGCTCACACGCTGCATCCCCATGCCCAGCAAAACCCCGACAATATGTATCGTCGCTGTACCACTGATAAAACCCAAAGCGTAGAGTACCGGATTAGCCAGTTGCGGCATCTCGACGCCGTGGGCATGGCCATGAAATATGGCGAAAACACCAACGAATGCCATCACCAATAGTTGAGGCAGATTGTTGTCGATTGCTAAGGCTATTCCTAACAACAGAACCGAGAGCGCTATCCCCATCTCAACGAAGGGAACCGGAATCGAGAGCAAGCCAATAACTCCGCCAACCAACATAAATATGACGAATGCGGCGGGTACTGTCCAGATAGCGCGACCACCGAGTTGGGTGCTTAAGATCCCCACGCACAACATGGCTAACAGGTGATCGAAACCCAACACGGGATGGTTAAATCCCGTGATAAAACCACCCGAGGAGTGAAGCTCATGGGCCTGTACCGGCAGCGACGAAAAGAGGATGACAAACACTAAAACAGCTAAACGCATCATGACAACAATCCTATCCTTGATTAACTCACTCTGAAGGTATGAAGCAAGATACACTGCATCAGATGAATGTCACTTGATGCATATCAAACGATTGAAAACTTAGGAAAGAAGTGTTGATAATTCAGAGATATCATCGATCTCTATGTGGGGTAACATGCCCGCGCCTTTGTCGACCCGAGTTCTGTCATATGCAGGGTTAAGCCATACGGATTGACACCCGGCCATTCTTGCCCCCTGAACATCGTTAAGATAACTATCACCCACATGCAATAAGGTCTGATGAGCAATATTCAGCCTTCGACATGCGGTGTAGAACATATCCGGGTAAGGTTTCTTTCTCGTCCCATCTCCGGGGTGGAGTACAAACTGAAAAACGGAATCTAAACCGATTTTGTCAGCATCGACATTTCCATTGGTCAATCCTATCAGGGGATATCTCTGACCCAACTTCTCAAGCAAGCTGATCACGGGTTTTGATACGGTAAAGTTAGAACGTTCCCTTAAAAAGTGTTCGAGCCCCTCTTGCGCACCTGTCTCAGCATCCTCTCTGGAGTAACCTAAGGTGAGTAACCCCTGTTCCAACATCACAAACCTTGCGGCCGTAGTGTCGTGAACGAGTTCTGGATACTTGTGAAGCAAGGAGGTTTTTAATGCTATCCAATCGGCCCTTTCCCATCGACAGGACTTACCGTACTCCCGATAGAGAAACGCCATCAATGATGCTTCAGCCCTTTTTAGGACGGGGCGGTTATCGTATAAGGTGTCATCGAGATCGAAGCTGATCGCATTAAAATTTCGTGTCCGTATATAGCTTTGAGCCATCACTCTTTTCCTGTTTTCGCTGTCGACTTTACTTTAGCCTTAGCCCTCGGATGCGCTCCATCATAAACTTGCGCTAAATGCTGGAAGTCTAAGCTGGTGTATATCTGTGTCGTCGATAAATTGGCATGTCCGAGCAACTCCTGAACAGCCCTGAGATCGGCGCTGGATTCGAGCATGTGCGTGGCAAACGAGTGTCTGAGCTTATGGGGATGAACGCGCATATTCAGGGCTTGCTCCTGCCCCCATTTAGTAAGTCTGGCCTGAATACTTCGATGTGCTAACCGCTTACCTTTACCGGTAATAAACAGGGCATCATCTTCACAGACTATCCCCTTTTTACACGTTAACCAGCATTCGATGGCATTCATCGCCATATTACCGATAGGCACTATTCGCTCCTTGCTCCCCTTCCCCATCACCTTCACCTGTTTCTCACTGAAGCTGATATCCTTTACATCCAAGGCTGCCAGTTCCGCCAGACGTAATCCGGAAGAGTAAAATAACTCCATAATGGCTTTATCACGTACACTCAATGGGTCATCGCCATCGATCTCCAGAAGATGAGTGACGGAATCGAGATCCATGTTTTTGGGCAGGGGTTTATTTTGCTTAGGGGCACTCAGGCTCATAGCCGGATTAGCCTGGATAGCGCCTTCTCTGAGCAGGAAATCACAGAACTGTTTTATCGCAGACAGTGTGAGAGATATAGAACGAGGGCTGAGCCCTTGTCGGTGAATTTGGCTCAATGCCCCTTGAAGTTGCTCACGAGTAACATCAAGCCATGAGGTTGTTTCATCCAGCCGCTTACTAACCCGCTCTAACTCATACAGATAATTACGTACCGTATGTTTAGATAGTTGACGCTCAGCACTGAGGTAACTTTCAAATTTCTGAAACCATTCAACGTCCATTAGGGCCTGTTTATAATTTTGGCAATAAGTGATCTAAAAGCTGCTTAAGCTGATCCAGCAATAGATTATCCATCTCCAGATGAAAGTGCATCGCATCCTGGCTTGCAATAGCAAAAATCACCTGGCCACATTGCTCAGACAGTCTGGACAGGGCCACAGATCCCACATCGCTACCGAACAGGCGTTTAGACTCTTCGATGGTCAGGCGGCCAAAATAATATCCCTGGCTCAGACGTTTACTCCAGATCCGCGATAGTTCACTATCGATATCATGTACCGTAATGAGTCTGACATGGCTGAAATGAAACTGAGATTTTAACCCTTCGGATAAGGCTTGCCTTAACTCGCCGAGATCTTCACATTGCAGTAATTTAAGCGACAGTGAGGTATTAAACATATAGATCGCTTCATTACGGCTCGCCACCCCCATCAAAGAGGTGATCTCCTCCTCAAGCTGCTGCACCCTACTTCGCAGCATCTCCTGTTTACGTTCAACCAAAGATACGGCTCCACGCTCTGCGTGAGGGATCCGCATGGCTAATAGTAGTTCCGGATATCGACTGAAAAAATCAGGATTATCCAACAGATATTCACGTATTAGTATTTCATCGAAGGGGGCTTCTTTTTTCACTTTAGATGCATCACTCATTGTTGTATCTGTCCATCATATACGTGCTCGGCAGGTCCGGTCATCCATAACGGCTTACCTTCCCCCTCCCAGTTAATCGTCAGGGTACCGCCGGGAAGATCGACGCGTACACGATTGTCTAATTTTCCCTGTCGTTGCCCAACTACTGCGGCGGCGCAGGCACCGGTCCCGCAGGCTAAGGTTTCGGCGGCTCCCCGCTCATAAACTCTCAGCTTGATGTGTCCCGAGTTAACGACCTGCATAAAACCCACATTGACCCCTTTAGGAAATCGTTCATGGCGGGTAAGCAGGGCACCAATACCATCAACATCTGCAGCCTCGATGTCTTCTACATCCAATACACAGTGAGGGTTGCCCATGGAAACGGCACCACATAAAAAGGTTTGCATATTGGAATCGGGAGTCGTCGCCTGAAGCAGATATGTCTTCTCTACTTTTTTGGCATTGAATGGGATTTTCCCGGGTTCAAGCACCGGAATTCCCATATTAACCGTCACATTACCGTCTCTTTCGAGTCGCAGTGTGATCTTGCCATTTGAAGTACTGACCCTAATCTTCTGTTTATTGGTCAGTCCCTTATTGCGAACAAAACGGGCAAAACAACGGGCACCGTTGCCACACTGTTCAACCTCGCCACCATCGGCATTAAATATCCGATAGTGAAAATCCAGATCCGGATCATAAGGGGGCTCTACCAGTAGCAACTGATCGAAACCGATACCAAAATTTCGATCGGCCAGGCGCTTGATCTGATCGGGTGAAAAGAACACATTCTGTGTTACTCCATCGACCACCATAAAATCATTACCTAAGCCGTGCATCTTAGTAAAATGGATCAAGATAAATATCCTTTAAAATCTGTGTTCTACAGCTTGAAGCAGAACAGAAACAAAACTGTTAGGTCGTTTGGGCATATAGACAGTTTACGGCAGTAGTTGTTCACCTTGCCATAGCTGTGCCAATTTTTCTCGCTCACGAATAAGATGTGCCTGACTGCCATCGACCATGATTTCGGCCGCTCTGGGGCGGGAATTGTAATTCGACGACATGGTAAAACCATAAGCACCCGATGATCGAACCGCAAGGAGGTCACCGGCGTCGAGGTTTAACTCTCTGTCTTTACCTAAGAAATCTCCCGTTTCACATACCGGGCCCACAATGTCGTAATTTCGCGTTTCACCTTCTCTGGGCTTCACCGGAATAATGTTTTGCCAGGCGCTGTAAAGTGAAGGACGGATAAGATCGTTCATCGCACCATCGACCAGGGCAAAGTGTTTATCACTGTTACCTTTAAGGTAAAGAACCTGAGTAACAAAAATACCGGCATTGGCCGCTATCGCACGACCAGGCTCAAAAATAAGTTTTAGCGATCTCCCACCCAAACGCTCAAGCAAGGCGGCAGCGTAGACATCCGGCTGAGGAGGCGTTTCATCATCATAGGTCACGCCTAAGCCACCACCGACATCGAAATGCTCAATATTAATACCCTGCTCGGCCAATCTATCGATTAAGGCAAGCATACGATCCATAGCATCGAGGAACGGCTGTATCTCAGTCAATTGTGAGCCTATATGGCAATCCACCCCTTTAACTTCTAATCCAGGTAAACTGTTAGCCCGGGCGAAGATGGCTTCGGCCTCATCCATCGCAATACCAAACTTATTCTCTTTAAGACCGGTAGAAATATAGGGATGAGTACCTGCATCGACATCCGGGTTCACACGTAAAGACACAGGTGCGACTTTCCCCAGGCGCAAAGCAACAAGGTTGAGCTGTTCGAGTTCGGCAGCCGACTCAACATTGAAACAGTGGATCCCCAGTTCTAATGCCATCTCCATCTCGGCGACAGTCTTACCAACACCGGAGAAAACCACCTTATCGGGTGAGCCTCCAGCCTCGATCACCCGGGAAAGTTCGCCGCCGGAGACAATATCGAAGCCACTGCCCAAACGTGCAAGCACATTGAGTACCGCAAGATTTGAATTAGCTTTCACCGCATAACAGATGAGATGCGGATGATTCGCTACCGCACGGTCAAACGCATGCCAGTGACGCTCTAATGTCGCACGAGAATATATGTATAAAGGTGTTCCGTAGGTTTGAGCTAGCTGGGCAACCTGACAATCTTCTGCCTGTAGCTCATTATTCTTATAGAGAAAATGGTCCAAGAGTCTATTCCTTATTGCTTTCTTTCTTTGGCTTTTCTTGTGTTTGTTCCTGATTATCTTGTTTGTCCGGCGATTTATACAGGGGCCCCTTTTGACCGCACGCGACGATAAAAAGGCTACCAAGCAATATCAATGAACACACTCTCATTTTTCTCAACATCTATCAGTCCTGGTTGTTTATACCGATTGGAATTAATAGCAATCGGTATAAGAGCAATTCTTACACCTTCAGTGATGTTGCAGAGTTAGACTTTCTACGTCAAGCAGATAAAGAACTTATCCATGCTATTCCTGCTATTTCATTCCAAATCCAGGTCAAGATGTGAGGCTTTTACAAAATTTGATTGGAGTGATGGGTTGTGATTGGTACTATCAAGCGGCAAACTAAATTATCACCACAACCAAGGATTAAGACCCAATGGCAATGACAGACTCTGAATTTCATCAACTGGCCGATGAAATGTTTCAAGCCATAGATAACGCCATCGAGCAAGCTATCGATGAACAAGATGCCGATATCGACATTGATGCCTCTGGAAATGTGCTGCAGCTAGAATTCCCGGATACTTCAAAAATCGTAATCAATAAACAGGAACCCTTGCATCAGATCTGGGTTGCAACCAAATTCGGTGGCTACCACTTCTCATTTGTGGAAGGTCAGTGGATCGATGAAAGAAATGGCGGTGAGTTTATGCCGTTCGTTATCGAATCTATTCAGCGTCAAGGTGACATCCAGCTTTCGCTCTGAGCTTGTCATCAAACAGATAAGTTCATAAATAAAAGAGGCGATTGAATTATCCAGCCTCTTTTATTCCGATTAGTATTAGAAGTCCATCTCTGCCTCATCCACGGACACACCGAAAGGGATCGCCCTTAGTCGTCCATCGATCCGTATCAGTCTGAAAAACTGTGGCAGGTTAAATCGCTGTGCAGAGGTATCCGGCTCTTCAAATGCGTGATGATGGCTGACCTGGCTCACCAGTTCATCAACTTTAGCGCCCTGCTGAACATAGTGATTCAACTCATTTTTTTCATTAAGTACAAACACATCTAAGCCATGTTCGCTTTGACGGAGAAAATATTGAATTGCGCCATGTGCGGCAAAGTCCTGGATAACATCGGGTATTTTAGTAAAAGGTTCATTGCCAAGATCCGGCCTGGGCAACTCAATCACCTTCTTCATAGTGAGCTGTTGATAGAAAGCCTTGGCATCTTTAAGATCCTGAAAAACCATCCCTTTACTGTTAAAGAAGATCCCATACTGTACCTTTCCTACTTTCAACGGATAGACCAGGGTCGATGACGTTGAGACTTGTAAGCTTAAACGCACCGCCCGTTGAACCAGACCTGTCACCGTTCGCTCGAACTGAGATTTAAGTTTAGCCGAGCAGCTTATGACTTCTATGGAAATATCTTCGGCAGCCTGCCTTATACCCGGTATGACAAACGCCAACGCATTTAATATGCCCAATTCCCCCTCGTAATGGTGACAATGCCATTCACCCCAGGAGTTCAAGCTGATGATATCGATAGATGCCAGCATGTTTTGCTGACGTCGACCCAGAGAAAAGATATTGGCATTCATATAATCGACCATGATCTCCTGCCCTTGCCATTGAGCAGTCGGGTCGCTATTGAAGTTGAGCAGCAGTATCAGTTTTTTATATCGCCACGGCTGGCACAGATCCATCTTAGACACGCGTCTTTCTTTGAGATCGAAGAAAGTGATTAACCGCTTGGCCGCTGTCGTCAGATATTCTGATTTTCCGCTACCATTGGCAAACTCATACCAGGTAGTAGCTTGATCTGAAACACCATTCAATGCCGCCCACGCGAGTAATTTAGCTTTACTTCTCGAACGGTAAACCGCTCTCTGGCCGATAAAATTTCTCGAATAAGGGGGACAACGATACAGACTGTAGTCATTATCATTGTGACTATAAATAATCGTTAAATCCGGCTCGGCAATGGAGTCACTCCAGAGACGATTTAAACTGATGATCTGCTGAGTATCGGCGCTGAAGTAAGTATGAAGTTTCCGGGTCAGTAACCCTAACTCTGACAACCTGAGATTTCCGTTTAACTTATTGGCTGAGGCAAATTGAATGAGTGTCTGATAACTGCCTAACATGAGCTCATTTAGCTGTTCATTAAACCATTGCAGCTGTCCGCAATGCCAATCTTCGCAGTGATCCAGTGTATCGATTAGGCTCTCTGACCAGTTCCAGCTATCGACTAAACTTCTCAACTTGTGATAACGCCAATCTTTAGCCTGTTCAAACTCACTCAATCGAATACCGCATTTGAGATAGAAGCAACGACGAACAATCTCCAGACGACTCAAATCTTTCTGTCTTTCAAGATGTGCCTCGATCGATTCATAGAGTAGATAATAGGCATCATTGGCGGCAGAGAAATCACCATCTATGGTTCGCTGCCACACCTTTTCGCTAACCAGTAAGGTGTTTGGGTATTCTGTCGCGTATGCCTCAAGAAGCAGTACCTTGAGCAAGGCTTTATGTGGCTTGTCTAAGCCTTTGTAGAGTTGCCATAGAGATGCACCAAAATATTCACTCGCGGGTATATGGCTCACATCACCTAAATATAACAAGTCATCGGCTCTATGAGCATTTGGCCACCAAGCAACAGTTTTACCCGCTAAACAAATTTGACTGCGATAAAACTCCTCAAGCAATAACCAATGCTGTGCACTACCACTGTGTTCCTGGCCTATAGGGTGAAGGCAGTCATCCTCAGATATTGATGTTTTCGAGAACTGTTCCGGATGAACCAGATAAATATTAACTTCCAAGCCATATTGAGCAAACCAGGTGGTTAAAAGAGATGACTTCTCCTCGAGTAACCGGCACTCCTCTTTAGTCAGTAAACGGTCGTGCACCAGCCATACATCGATATCACTCTTAGGGTTCTGACCAAAGCTGGCCATACTCCCCATACTGTAGACTCCTTCAATAGCTGTCTGCTTAACTCGGTGCTGGGTTGGTTTAACCAGGTCGAGCGTATCACAAGCGGCAAGTTCACTCTCCGAAGGTAGGTAATTGAACACTCCGGAAGGCGTCATCGAACCGTTGTAACCTGGGTAGCCGGCTCTATGGTAATGAAATAGAAGCGGAATAAGTCTTAAGAGATCTCTTTTAAGTGGGGAGAGTATTGCGAGCGCACGAGCCAGCCTGATCCGATTCAATCGTTCAGCGTTTTCGATAAATTGGCTCTGCTCATTGATCAAATGATTTTATTCCAGAACGAAATAGACAGTTGATCTTCATGCTAGCAGCTTTATTCCCATTAGGAAATAAATGAGATCAAGATCACACTTTAGACTTGGAAATATATGGGTGAACTTCAAAGAATCAACAGCCATATATTACATCTGTTCCTGAGCAATGTTAGCATTACTGCAACTAAGGCCTCTGATGGAATATCGAGCATGTCTCAAAACGTCATTCGAATCGCAACACGTAAAAGCCCACTTGCACTTTGGCAAGCAGAATTTGTGAAAGCTGAACTGGAAAAATTCCACGAAGGTTTGACCGTAGAACTTCTACCTATGAGTACTAAAGGCGACATTATCCTTGACACACCGCTGGCAAAAGTAGGTGGAAAAGGACTATTTGTTAAAGAGCTTGAAGTTGCCATGCTTGAAGACAGAGCCGATATTGCAGTTCACTCGATGAAAGATGTCCCAGTCGATTTCCCTGAAGGCTTAGGATTAGAGGTCATTTGTGAGCGTGAAGACCCACGCGATGCTTTCGTATCTAATAACTACCAAAATATCAGTGAACTACCTCAAGGTGCAGTCGTTGGTACTTCAAGCCTACGACGTCAATGTCAGATCAGAGCATCACGCCCTGATCTTGTGATCAGAGATCTTCGCGGTAACGTAGGAACCCGTTTAGGAAAACTGGATGCGGGTAATTATGACGCCATTATTCTTGCAGCAGCAGGTCTTAAACGTCTGAAGCTTGAAGAGCGCATTACCAGCTTTATCTCTGCAGAGGAATCCCTGCCGGCCAATGGCCAGGGTGCTGTAGGTATTGAGTGTCGCGTCAATGACGAGCGAGTGAAGGCACTTCTTGCTCCACTTGAGCACACAGAAACACGTCACCGTGTTATTGCCGAGCGCGCAATGAACACTCACCTGGAAGGTGGATGTCAGGTTCCTATCGGAGCCTATGCCGAGATCCAAGGTGATACATTGACGCTACGTGGTTTAGTCGGTAATCCCGATGGTAGTCACATCATCGAAGCGACAAAGGTTGGTCCTAAGACTGATGCACAAGCAATTGGCGTCGCACTGGCTGAAGAGTTACTCGGCAAAGGTGCTAAAGCCATTCTCGATGCCGTTTATATCAAGTAAACGCTGTCGATAATGAAAGTACTACTGACGCGCCCACAAGGGCGTAATCAGTCGATGATAGAGGCCCTGAATGAAAAAGGGGTCTCTCATGTCGTCACGCCGCTACTCAATGTTCAAGCAACTGATATTCAGCTGCACCAGTCATCTATCGAACAATTTAACCAAGCTGATATTGTAATTTTTATCAGCACGAATGCGGTAAAATTCGCATCTAAAGCATTAAATAACCAATTCCCAGACTCTGCACAATTTTATGCCGTTGGAGAAGCCACCTATCAGGCTCTTCTTACACTTGGGATCTCCTCCCAAAAAGCGCCGCAGGAATGCCAACAGACCGAAGGGTTACTCACTCTCGAACAGCTTCATCATATTTCAAACAAAAATATTGTGATCGTACGAGGCGTGGGAGGAAGAGAGGCGCTGGCAGAAGCACTCAACTCCAGAGGCGCTGTCGTCAACTATTGGGAAGCCTATCAGAGGGGTTGCCCCCAGTTAGACAAGAACAGTGTTATTCGGGGTTGGCAGAACGCTGAAATAGACACGATTGTCGTCACCAGTGGCGAAATACTTGATAATCTAATCAAACTTGTACCAAAAGAGCTATTTGCTTGGCTGCGTGCATGTCATATTATAGTCCCTAGCTCTCGAGTTCAGGAACAAGCCTTAGCCAACGGATTACAACACGTTACTAATGCCAAAGCTGCAAACTGTAAGGCCGTACTTTCTGCCTTAAAGTTATCTATCTAGCACTGTAAAGCCTTATACCCAAGCTACCTCAAGATGCTCGTTTCAGAGCTCCCGTAGGATAGCTGAACAAGACAGTGATTGAGAGAATGGTATTCCCTTGTTGATATCACTAACGCAGTACAGTTATTCTACGGGAACTCCCGAAGGGCAAGGCGAGAAGCAACATTTTTCAGCGTTATGAAATATCGAATTAGAATAACTAGTCCTACTATTTCATGCCTTGAACTCTGTCACTTCTCGACATGCTGAACCCTGCATCTTGAGGTGGTTTGGGTATATAATCGTCATCATTGTAGCTGTATCGCCTTCAAGGACTGTTTAATGGACAATAAAAAGTTAGATGAGAACGTTATAGAACCGAACATAGAGGTAAGCTCTGAAACGGATACTAATGACACGACTCAAGCAGTCAGCGAACCTCAGGAAGAGTCTGCTAATATCCAGCCTAAAACTGAGAAAAACGGTGTTTCCAGGGGATTTATCTTCAACCTGTTTTTTATACTGGTAGTGGCTTTTGGCACCCTGGGTGGCGGTTACTATCTTTATCAGGAGTTAATTAAACAACAGGAAAAGGCTCAGGCATTAGCCACAGAGCTGAAACTGGCATTGAGTGAGCCATCACGGCAGATATCGTCACTGCAAAGACAACAGCAAGAGTTCTCCGGCAGCATAAATCAACAGGTGCAAGAGTTAAGTGACAGCCAAACTCAGCTGAATGAGCGCGTAGCAAAACTCGCCCAGCGCAATCCTAACCACTGGATGGCAGAAGAGGCAAAATATTTAGTCAGAATGGCTGGAAGCAAACTCTGGCTGGAAAAAGATCCGAGCACGGCGGCGAGTCTGCTTAAATCGGCCGACGATCGAATCGAATCGATGAAAGATCCCTCTCTGACACCACTGAGAAAAGCATTGGCTCAAGATATCTCGGTGGTATCAGCAATCAAGAGCACCGATATCGCAGGTACGGTTCTCACCTTAGACAGTATGATTGAACAATTAGATCAGCTTCCATTGAATAGAGTTGAAGTTGCTAATTCGGCTAATCGTCTCGAAAATCCCGAGATGTCGGCTTCCATAGATGACTGGAAAGATAATCTGGCAAAGTCCTGGAAAGCCATAATGGATGACTTTGTTGTGGTACGAAAGAGAACCACAGATATCACGCCGATACTCGCTCCCGATCAGCAATGGTATCTTGTTGAAAATATCCGTAATAAGTTACTGCAGTCTCAACTTGCCCTATATAGACAAGATCAGGTCAACTATCGAAAATCTCTGACACTCGCAAGAAAGTGGATCTACCAATATTTTGATCTCAACGACACCAAGACAAAAGAAACACTATCGGCTCTTGAGGCACTAAAAACACTTGAGATACAAACACCGACAATTAACCACTTTCAATCTACAGCCCTGCTTCAACAGCTGGTGATACACGGTAACCTGATGGTCACAGAGGAACCTTCCCTATGATTAGAATTATGATCTATCTCGGGATTATACTTTTAGGCCTGTGTATAAGCCCATTTTTTGAAGGCATGAACGGCTACCTCTACTTTACCGTGTGGGATTATGAGGTCGAAACTGGTGTGGTATTTGCTATTATTGCGCTGATTGTTTTTTATGGCTTACTGCAGATCCTGGAGTGGGTGATTATCTTCTTACTGAACTTGCTGTTTAGTAGCCGGTTATTACCAGAAAAATGGCGTAAAAAAGCAGCAAGAAAACATACTCTGATCGGGGCGTTAGCACTCGCTGAGGAGGACTGGCCAACCGCTGAGAAAGCGATGGCTAAGGGCGCGGAAAAGGGGGAACTCCCGGCTCTGAACCTGTTAGCGGCAGCACGAGCGGCGCAACATCAAAACAATACTGCATCCAGAGATGAATATCTGCTTCAGGCTGAAAACGAAAGATTAGCGATTAAGGCTGTCGGTACCACACGTACCCGTTATTTACTTCAACAAGGTGAGCTGGAAAAAGCCAGAAAAGAGCTGGATAAACTTTCTCCGACCAGCAAGAGTAAACTCCCGGTGCTTAGGCTCGCACTCGAGTTATACCAGGCTCAATCTGACTGGCACTCACTGAAGCTACTGCTCCCTATCATCAAAAAACGAAACCTGATTTCAGGTGAAGAGTTAAATGAACTCTCAGTTTTAACCAATACCTCTTTGCTCACCTCCGCGCAGAAAAGTAGTGAGCAGGATTTAGAGAAAGCCTGGCATTGGCTCAGCCGTGCCGAGAGAAAAGAGATACGCTATCTGGCCATCTACTGTATCGGACTCAATCTCTATCAACGTAAGCCTGAAGCATTAAAAATATTGATGAAACAGTTAAAGCATTCCTGCTCAGCGGAGTTGTTAACTGCTCTTGCCGAAATAACCTCACCAGCCGATGTTGAAGAGAGAAAGGTCATTTTTTCGCTTGAGAAGCAATATGCTGAAGAGGTCAATTTCCAGATCCTTCTTGCTAAGCTCCATCAACAAAATAAAGAGTATCGACACGCGACTACATACTGGCAAAAAGTCTGTAATCTTCAGCCAGACAAAGCTTGTTGGTTAGCTCTGGCTGAGTCACAGGAGCATCTGGGTGAGCTCAACAAAGCCGTAAACAGCTATAGAAATGCCGCTATGTTTAGCTAACATCTATACCTATTTATAATAAGAAAACTACCTATATGGTAGTTTTCTTATTATGGCCCAATATAAACCTACACACCTCACCTCTAAGTGATTGAATAAATAAAACTTTAAATCTATCCCTCCAGTTCTTTTACCCCACCATTAATTTTCCCCAAATTAGCCGAAATTTGACACATATTAAAACTGGATCAGACTTGAAGTAGTCAGGGAAAAAGTCTTATTTCCTGAACCTTCAAACCTTCAATGTCAGTTATAAATGAGCTTGCTCAGGGATGTAATTATGGGTGTTTCAATAGCTAAACAAGATGCCGTTGTCACTAACCTGGTTGGTCAATTAAAGGCCAAAGATGAACAGGGAAATGTCAGAGATGTAACGATAGGCGATCTTATTAAAAACGGTGAGCAATTAATTTTCTCATCAAATGCACAATTTATTCTGGAGATGGCCGACGGCTCGGTCGTTGATGAAACAAGCATCATATCGGAAGAACCAAGCCTATCTCCAACTCCTGAAGAAGAGCTAGCTACCGCGCCCGTCTCTACCGATGCGGAAATCGCCGCACTGCAGGCTCAAATTTTAGCGGGTGAAGATCCAACAGCCGGACTGCCTGAGACCGCAGCTGGAACCGCAGCCGGAGCCGGTGGGAATGAAGGTACAGACTTCATTACCTTAGATAGAACGGCAGATGAAACGATAGCAGGTAGTGGATATGATACCAGTGGGTTTGAGCTGGCAGCGGCCGCCGCCGTGGATGAGCCTATCATTGCAGAAGAAAACATTCTCCCCACATTAACGTCCAGCTCTATCACGCTTTCAGAAGCAAATCTCCCTCAAGGCTCTTCTCCATTAGACAGTGCTTTATCACAAGCAAACACAATTACGCTCGCCGCCCCCAATGGAATATCCCTCCTGCTGATTAATGGCATTGAGGTCTTTTCAGGTGGCATCTTTGCAGGCCTTATTTCAATAACTTCTGCGAGCGGAACATTGAATATAACAGGATATGATGCTGCAACCGGCATTCTAAGTTATAGCTATACCTTAAACTCAGCGGTCGATCATAGCGCTGCTGATCTTCAAGCCGATACCTTTAACGTGTCTCTTACCGATATTCTGGGCAACAATACCACCTCGAGTATTACCGCAAACCTCCTCGATGATGCCCCTAGCGGTCAAGATGACTCTGGCAACATAGGAGAAGATGACGTTTCAGTTTCAGGCAGTGTCATAATTAACGACACTCAAGGCGCCGACTCATCTACCGTTTCACTAATTACCAACTCAGATGGAGCCAGCTTAGCAGTTGATCAGGCAACCAGCATTAGCGGCAACTTCGGAGCATTACAAATATCTGCCGACGGTAGCTATAGCTATCTGTTATCGATCCAGCTCGATGCGGTTCAGTCTCTCGCTCAAGGTGAGCAGGTTACAGATACCTTCATTTATCAACTCACAGACAGTGACGGTGATAGCGTGCCGGTAACGCTTACGCTCACCATAACCGGCACCAACGACACTCCTATCATTACCACAGAAATAGGTGATGGAGCAGATCTGGGCACAGTTATCGAATCAGGCAATGAGGATGACGGCACCATAGTGCCCGGTATACCACAAACCACGGGCACACTCACCGCAACAGATATCGATAACGGTGCGATACTGAGCTGGAGCGGCACTGCAACAGGTACATTTGGTAGCTTCGTTATCGACGCCGTAACCGGGCAGTGGACATACACTCTAGACAATCAGCTTGTCGATAGCTTTGCCGAAAACAGCGCAACTCAGGAGGAGTTTCTGGTTACCGTAACCGATGAATTTGGAGCATCCGCGACTCAACTAGTGACCATCACCATCGAGGGTACCAATGACTCACCTATTATAACCTCATCGGCTGCCGATGCAGCTGGTAGCGTCAACGAACAACCCGCAGAAGGTGTTGTGCTCGATCCTGACACCCAAGTCGCCACGGGAACACTCTCCGCAGGTGATGTAGATACCGGCGCAGTCCTCTCATGGAGCGGTGATGCCGATTCACTCTATGGCAGCTTTAGCATAGATCCGGTAACCGGGGAGTGGACTTATACCTTAGATAACCAAGCAGCAGAGATCCTGGCCGAAGGTGAAGTGGTACAGGAAAACTTTTTAGTCACTGTCACCGATGAGTTTGGCGCCACCGATACTCAGACTGTCATTATCAATATTACCGGTAAGGATGAAGCCACAGTCATCGTTAACGACAGTAACACCATAGATGAGGACACTGTCGCGCTCGGAAACGTACTGGATAATGACAGCGATGAGGACGACCTGTTAACCGTCAGCAGCTTTACTGTTGAAGGGAATAGTTACAGCGCCGGAACCAGTGTCGACTTAGAAAACGGTACCTTAGTGCTTAACGGCGACGGTAGCTATGTTTTCACACCCGATGCCAACTGGAACGGCAATGTCCCCATAATTACCTACACCACCAATACTGGTGCAACGGCAACTTTGACCATAGTGGTTGAGCCTGTCAATGATGCACCGGACGCACTAAGCAACAGCTATAACCTCAACGAAGGCGGCTTCACGAGCGGCAACATCATTACCGATAATACCGGCTCCGGTGTCGACAGTGATATCGATGGCGGCACGCTAAACATCACCCATATTAACGGGATTGCCGTTACTTTCATTGGCGGCACGGCAATTATTCCAATCGGCGATGGCACCTTAACCATCAATCAGAACGGTAGTTTCACCTATGATCATAATGGTGAAGAACCCAGCCCAACCAGTTTTACCTACACTATTAACGATGGCTTAGGAGGAACGGATACAGCAAGTGTCTTCTTCAATATCAGTCCGGTCAATGATGGGCCGTTTGCTGAAGATGACAGCTTCAGTGTCGATGAAGGTGCCCTACTCGGTGGTAACGTCATCACTCACATAGATAACAGCGATGGCCTGCAGGACAGTGACGGCGGCGATGGGGGGCCACTGAGTATCA
>NZ_RXNV01000006.1 GCF_003966265.1 Shewanella atlantica
AGAGCATACAAGGATAAGAAGTTGAGGTTAGTAAAGGCGCATTGGCAAGCTGCGATACAGTCACTACTGGATTTAGTCAGGGATCCACAAGCATGCTATTAAATTCGTGGGGATCCCACAGGGTCAGAGTAAATTTAACTAAAAGCTAGATTCCGGCTAAGAGCATCGCCGGGATGACGGCAAAGAAAAAGCCCCGATATCGTTAGATATCGGGGCTTTACTATTCTTTTTCAAGAAGTTCGGTTCTAAGCTTTTGAGCTACAGACCAACATAACCATCTAACGCAGGAAAAATCGCTTTAGAGCAAGGCTTCTTGCCACGACGTTTAGCTTTCTTAAACGAGTGGCAAGGTAACGCCGCTATAAACGATTTTAACCAGTTAGATTACATCATGCCGCCCATACCGCCCATACCACCCATTCCGCCCATGCCACCCATATCAGGTGCACCAGCCGCTTCTTGTGGAACTTCACCAACCATAGCTTCGGTAGTGATCATAAGACCTGCGATAGACGCTGCGAACTGTAGCGCGCTACGGGTTACTTTAGTTGGATCAAGGATCCCCATCTCCAACATGTCACCGTAAGTGTCGTTACCCGCGTTGTAACCGTAGTTACCAGAGCCGTTCTTCACGTTGTTAGCAACAACTGAACCCTCTTCACCCGCGTTAGTCGCGATTTGACGAAGTGGTGCTTCCATAGCGCGTAGTGCGATAACCACACCGTGCTTCTGGTCTTCGTTGATAACGGAAACGTCACCAATCTTGCTGGCAACACGTACCAGAGCAACACCACCACCGGCAACCACACCCTCTTCAACAGCGGCGCGAGTCGCGTGTAGTGCATCTTCTACGCGAGCCTTCTTCTCTTTCATTTCAACTTCAGTCGCAGCACCGACCTTGATAACGGCTACGCCACCAGCAAGTTTAGCCATACGCTCTTGAAGCTTCTCTTTGTCGTAGTCTGACGTTGACTCTTCAGCCTGGATCTTGATCTGTGCAACACGTGCTGAGATCTGCTCCTGCTCACCGGTACCGTCGATGATAGTGGTGTCATCTTTAGTGATGATAACGCGCTTAGCCGTACCCAGATCTTCCAGGGTCGCTTTCTCAAGCTCTAGACCAATCTCTTCGGCGATAACAGTACCACCAGTCAGGATTGCGATATCTTGTAGCATAGCCTTGCGACGGTCACCGAAACCTGGCGCCTTAACGGCTGCAACTTTAACGATACCACGCATGTTGTTCACAACCAGTGTCGCTAATGCTTCACCTTCAACGTCTTCGGCAACGATAAGCAATGGCTTACCTGTTTTAGCCAGACCTTCAAGGATAGGTAGTAGTTCACGGATGTTAGACACTTTCTTGTCAACAAGCAGGATGAACGGGCTTTCCAGCTCAACACTGCCAGTCTCTGGCTTGTTGATGAAGTATGGAGATAGGTAACCGCGGTCGAACTGCATACCTTCAACGACGTCCAACTCGTTTTCAAGAGCCTGACCTTCTTCAACTGTGATCACACCCTCTTTACCGACTTTTTCCATCGCTGTTGCGATGATTTCACCGATAGTCTCGTCAGAGTTAGCCGAGATAGTACCAACCTGAGCGATAGCGTTAGTGTCTGCACACTCTTGAGAAAGTGTCTTTAGCTCGGCAACAGCAGCAACAACCGCCTTGTCGATACCGCGCTTAAGATCCATTGGGTTCATGCCAGCGGCAACGGCTTTAAGGCCTTCAGTAACGATAGACTGAGCAAGAACGGTAGCGGTAGTGGTACCGTCACCGGCAGCATCGTTGGCTTTAGAAGCAACTTCTTTAACCATCTGTGCGCCCATGTTTTCGAACTTGTCTTCAAGTTCGATCTCTTTGGCCACTGACACACCATCTTTAGTGATTAGTGGAGCACCGAAGCTCTTGTCCAGAACGACGTTACGACCCTTAGGGCCTAAGGTTACTCGAACTGCGTTTGCCAGTACGTTAACGCCTGCAAGCATTTTTACGCGTGCATCGTTACCAAATAATACTTCTTTAGCTGCCATCTTTTATTGTCCTTTAAATTCTTTTTAAATTACCTATGCGTTATCGTCATCTAAGCTCGAGCAACGCATCAGCATTGGAAAAATGTCTAAACGAAGTGATTTAGCTCACTACAGCCATTAGATCAGATTCTGAAAGGATCAGAACTTCTTCACCATCAATTTTTTCTTTCTTCACGCCGTAACCTTCGTTGAAGATAACGATGTCACCCACTTTTACGTCTAGTGGCTGTACAGAACCATTTTCAAGAATTCGGCCATTGCCTACTGCAAGAACTTCACCGCGTGATGACTGCTCGGCTGCACTACCTGTAAGTACGATGCCACCAGCTGACTTTGATTCAACTTCAGAACGCTTAACTATGACGCGGTCATGTAATGGACGAATATTCATCTATGGATGCTCCTAATGATTTTTTAGCCCAACAAAGGTTGGCATTTTTATTAAGTTCGACAATAATTTACGCATAAATTATTGTCGCTTGATGTTCGATATATGGGGGTCAAAGCGCCCAGATCCAAGGCCTTTACAAAAAAAATGTCATTTTTTTTAACTCCGGTTTATAAAAGCAGACTCAATCCTGATAGAATTGCCCTCCTTCTGTAGACTAGGCAAGACTTCCCCATGAAAGACAGACACGGGCTGCTTACACAGCCAATTGGTCGTGTACTGCTAAATATGAGCCTCCCAAACCTGATCGGTATCTTAACCGTTCTGGGGTTCAGCCTCGTCGACACTTTTTTTATCAGCCAGCTAGGCACAGAGTCTCTGGCTGCGATCAGTTTTACTTTCCCGGTAACCTTAGTGATATCCAGCATAGCCATAGGTATAGGTGCCGGAGTATCGACTAATCTGGGCCGGCTTATCGGCAGCGGACAGGCACCGAAAGCTAAGGTGTTTTTACATGACTCGCTGCTGCTGACCTTCTTTTTAACCGCATTTATCTCCCTGCTGGGTAGTCTGTGCATCGGCCCGCTGTTTACTCTGCTCGGTGCCAATCAATCCAGCTTGCCTTTGATCTATGATTACATGTTTATCTGGTATTTTGGGGCCCCTATCTTAGTGCTGCTCATGGTAGGGAATCAGGGGCTGCGTGCCACCGGCGATACCCACTCTCCGGCACAGATAATGATGCTGGCGGCTCTGATAAACCTGATATTAGATCCCTTATTGATTTTCGGAATAGGACCTTTCCCACGCTTAGAGATCCAAGGCGCAGCCATTGCCAGCGTGATCTCCTGGGTCGTGGCCCTGTCGCTGTCGAGTTACCTCTTGATATTCAAGCGCCATCTGGTGGAGTTCGCAGCGCTTAATCTGAGCAGACTCAGATGTAACTGGAAGCAGTTGGCTCATATCGCTCAGCCTGCCGCCTTGATGAACCTGTTAAATCCACTGGCTAATGCCATGATCATGGCCATGTTGGCGCGTATCGATCATGGTGCGGTTGCCGCCTTCGGTGCAGGTACAAGACTCGAGTCGGTACTCTTGATCGTCGTGATGGCACTCTCCTCCAGCCTGGTGCCCTTTATCGCACAGAATCTTGGAGCCGGACAGACCGAGCGCGCACGTCAGGCGCTGCTGTTATCGCTACGCTTTGTGCTGGTATTTCAAACCTTGCTGTATCTGCCCTTATGGTTTTTTGCCGAGCCTATCGCACATATTTTCAGTAGTGACCCTCAAGTCATCGAGTGGTTAACCTTCTATATCTTAATGCTGCCGGCCGCCTACGGTCCGCTCGGTATCGTGATTCTGATGGCGACCTCACTCAACGCCTATCACAGGCCCATGTGCTCGCTGGTACTCAATGTGTGTCGGCTATTTTTGATCATGTTGCCGTTAGCCGCATTGGGCTCCTATTTAGGTGGGGTAAAAGGCCTGCTATTGGCATTGCCGATAACGAACACCGTCATGGGTATCGCCTGCTATATTCTGGCTACTAAGGTATCTGAACCCGAAAAGAGCCCTCAGCACTCTGAGTAGAGCCCCCAACCGAAGTAAGCACTAACGATTCGTGCCCTCAGCACGAGCCTTCAGCAACTTGTAGAAATAAGAAGCAAAGAGCCATCAGCGGCTTTTATAGAGAGCTTTCAGCGCAGAGCCCTCAGCGACTTTTGGAAACAAAGAGCCCTCAGCGGCATTAATAGAGAGCCCTCAGCGAATTGTAAAGGGTAAAATAGAGAGCCTTCAGCAGCTTTTAACGAATAAGGAAGATCATGCAGGCTACAAACCAAACTTTCATCGACAGCAATTTCAGTGAAGACGATCTGCAGGATGCCATATTCGAACGTTGCGAGTTTTACCGCTGTGACTTCAGCCGCGCCGATCTCAGTGATGCCAGCTTCATCAACTGTAAGTTTATCGAGCAGGGCGAAACCCAGGCTTGCCGTTTCAACTACGCCACCTTAACCAATGCCAGCTTCAAACACTGCAACCTGAGCATGGCAATTTTCACCGGCGCCAAATGCTTCGGCATCGAGCTTAGAGAGTGCAATCTGCAAGGCGCCGACTTCGCTCGGGCCAGCTTTGCCAATCACATAACCCATAAGACCTTCTTCTGCTCTGCGTTTATCACCGCCTGTAATCTGGCCTATGCCAACCTGGAGAGTGCCTTACTGGAAAAGTGTGAGCTGATGGACAATCGCTGGCATGGCGCCACCCTTATCGGAGCATCGATGAAGGGCTCAGATCTCAGTGGCGGCGAGTTCTCGTCATCCCAATGGGGCACCTTCGAACTTGAGGGCTGTAACCTATGTAGGGTAGAGCTGGAGGGGCTGGATCCCCGTAATGTCAAACTTGAGGGAGTCATGATAAACCAATGGCAGCAGGAACAACTGCTAAGCCCCTTAGGCCTTATCGTCACGCCGGATTAGCCTTGAGGGGCGAGGAAGCCAGGAATCGAGAAACGAGGAGTGGCTAGCTCCTAATCCCTCGGGATCTCGAACCTTCTCCGTAACCTTCTCTTGCCACTGAGTTTCTCATTCCAGCTGTATATTAGGGACAATTGTTAAACCGGAAAGATAATCCAGATATCGCCAACTATACTGATAGATAGAGTTCATCACAGTGCTGTAGTGATTGTAACTGATTTGGTATGAGTACAGGAGGCGAAAATGTCCATTAAGAAAGGCTGTATCCTATCCGCACTTATCCTGCCGGCGCTGCTAACCGGTTGCGAACGCCCCGTCAGCTTTGAGAGTGACGTCATGCCGATACTTCAGGCCTCATGTGTCAGCTGCCACTCAGGTTCCGGTGAGGGCATACAGCTGACCGAGTTGAATCTTACCAGCTATGGACAGGTCATGCAGGGCACAAAGCTGGGAGAGATCGTCGTACCGGGAAGCGCCGCCTCCAGCACACTTTATCTGGTAATAGACCATAAGGTGGACACTAAGATTCAGATGCCCCCTCACCATGATGATAAATTCCCTCAGGGAGAGGGGAAACCACTGAGTACAGAGCAGATAGCGGCAATCAAGCGCTGGATCGACGAAGGCGCGAAGAATAACTAGTCATCTATCGCCAGCTCATCAATTTAGTACCTACAGGTTTATGTGTTCATCACTTAACTGTTTTACTCTCTTTGACCTTTCAGTGGCCACATTCACGCTATGTTAGTGGCCACTATCTTCTTGCTATGATGCTTGTCAGCGGCACGATGGCTGAGTTACATTATTTCTCTGTATGTAATTATCCCCCCCCACTATAGAGGACCCGACGAATGATGAGAGCCTCAGCCAAAACTGCCGCCGCTTTTATATTGTCCTTCGCCTGCTTGCTGCCGTTACAGGCGTTTGCCGGCATATCAATTACCTCCTATCTGTCGGCGCAAGAACCTGTCTTCTCAACACCTAAGACGGTCTCAAAAGAGGCTGAGCTCTTAAGCGAAGAGCTCTTAAGCGAAGAGCTCTTAAGCGAAGAGCTCTTAAGCGAAGAGCTCTTAAGCGAAGAGCTCTTAAGTGAAGAGTATAAGATTGGCGTCATGGTTAAGGCACTGTCCCGGGCTATCGCCTCACCAGATGCGCCGGATTCGCTACAAATCATTACCCGATACGGCACCGATTCGCGATATTATGTGATGATTCGAGGCTGGTTAGTTCAGGAGCTATCGGGGGTGCAGAGTCAGCTCGACGCCACCAAGGACCATAAAACCAAGGGCCATAAAACCAATGACCATAAAACCAAAGACGATAGTGCCAAGACAGCACTGATTGAAAGAGTCTCATTTTTAACAAAGGCTATTCGCCGCATCGATCTGGAATGATTTACCTTTAGATATCACGTCAAAAGTTAAGATTTTTACGTCTAAAGCTAAGAGAATAAACATGAACAAAGCTATTAAGGCCGCCCTTATCTCGGCCTTTGTCTGCCCCGGCGGCGGTCACTTTTACCTGAAGCAATACACTACTGGCACACTGATCTCAGTCGCTATGCTTGGTGGATTGCTATATCTGCTCAATCAGGCCGTAGAGAGGGCGCATCAGATATCGGATAAGATATTGAGCGGTGAACTCCCACTGGATCTTAACGTCATCTATCCGCTGATAACGCAAGCGCCCGCCCCTTCGCAGGCGAGTATGATAAACATAGCCACTTGTGTGTTTTTCATCGCCTGGTTCATAGGAGTAGTAGACTCCTATCGGGTGGGTCGTGGCATGGATAAAAAAGCAGTCAGAAATTCATGATCTCTGACTGCTTCATCTTTGTAGGCTCATCGCTCTCTGGTTACATCAAGACTATCTATTAACTATTAGCGACTAACCATTAGCAGTTAGCCTTCCTTTCAGAATGCTGCAGTTTTAGAGAAGTCGTGCTGTGTCGATGGCTTAGGTTTAGTCTCAACAGCGGACCGGTTTTTAGAAAAATCATATTGGCTTGTCGCAGCCAAAGTTTTAGAGAAGTCATGTTGCGACGATCCGCGTTGCAATTGATTGCCTGTCGCAGGCTTATTTTGAGAGAAATCATAACTTGCCTTGGCCGCATTCGTCTTCGAGAAGTCGGGCTTCTCGGCGAAAGCAGACGCGGAAGCAAACACGAGTAGGGCAGATAAGGTCACGCTGGTTAACATCTTCATATAGAACTCCAATCTTTTTGACCACAAATGATTAACATACAGCTTAAATTAAATTACATCATCAGTGAACAAATGAATCAAATATTATGCAAATTGATACATACCTGTATGATAATCAGGTATAGACGTAGAGGAAACTGCTCACTTTTTAGCTAATAAAAACAGCAGCTAACCTCAGAATCAGGTTGGAGTTAAGCTATTGGAGGACGATAAACAGGTGAGGAGTCTGTCGTTTGGGCAGACCAGAGCGCCACACTATTTTGCGGGCTCCTGCCGGGTCGGTACTTTGTTAATGAAGGCTCGATAAATATACCGGTTAAAGACACACAGTGGCTAACACAGTGACCGCTCGCCAACATGGTACATGCCTCTGCACATTTAAACCCACTAAAGTCAGCCAAGCTTTGATTAGAACCGCTTGAATCAGAAGTGCTTTGATTTGATCCGCTTGAAATAGCGGAGCTGAGATAGATGGAGCTTGGTTGAAGAGAACCTGAAGTTAAGGACGTTGAATTGTCTAAGGTATCTGAAGAGCTAAGTATCACCTTCTCCCCGGTAGTATCAATTGTATGTAACAGGTCATGCATAGCCAAAGCCGGAGAGATAAAATTCTGCCCAACTAAGGTTATCAATAGCAGTACTTGCACGATACGTTGAATCACAAGCGAACACTCAGGCCTTTCAATTAAATTTAGCTACATAATATTTATCGACATATCTCTAGACCCGCAATAGCGTGATTAGTTGCAGCAGTGACGATTTTTATCTCCCTGATTAATATCCAAGTGCATCACTCACTAAATAGTTCTTCAGACATAAAAAAACGCCTTACTCCACGAGTAAGGCGTTTATAAATTTCAACTTGCCGAATAGACTTCGGCAGAGAGAATCAACTTACAGATCGCAAGTCTTCTCTTCAAGAATTAGGTTCGCTTCAACGGCATCGATCGCTTTTTGATCGTGATCGTTAGCAGGGCAACCACAAGCGTGCTCACTTGTTGCGTGAAGACGAGCCTGTTCGATGTGCCACTGTGCTACTTTCAAATGCTGATCTACGTTCATTTTATAACTCCGGAAAAATGATGATATATGAATTCTGGCGCTAAAATATCATCGCCAGATGGAGAGATACAAGCCCTGCCGGGGGTAAAATGCTAAATTATCAGAAATATGTTTTAATATTAGAATTCCGTTCGAGATGATGTTGATATCTTAGCTATAAGCCATGAGGAGCGAGCTTAAAACTTAAAACTTAAAACTTAAAACTTAAAATCTGAACACAAGGAATCACCATGGCCAACCCCATCAACGAAGGTATCAAGCGCCTGCGTGCCCAGCATAAGCTGACTCAAATAGAGCTGGCCGAGATGGCCGGGATCCCCCGAGCGACTCTTGCCAATATGGAGGGGGCTAACAGCAATCCCAGTATCAGCGTCGTGATGAAGGTCGCTCAGGCACTTGGAGTCACGGTCGACGACCTGATCACCCGCAGACAATCTGTGCATGTCACTAAGGTCGAAAGAAAGGATATGCCGGTATCTCATCAACACGACGGCAAGTTTATCAGTACCCGCACCAGCCCCATCAGCACCCAAAACCTGCAGATCAATGATGTGATCATGATGCCCGGCTGCAACACCAAAGGTGTGCCCCATCCCGAAGGCAGCCATGAACTATTTCTCTGTCTGGAGGGCACTGCCACTTTAGAGGTTCAGGGAGAGATGTTCGAGATTGAGGCGGGAAATCTCACCTATTTTAAGGGTCACCTTCCCCACCAGTACGGCAACGCCAGTTTAAAACCAGTTCATGCCGTTGTTGTCGTATTTATGCAGAAGTAAGTGGCTCAAACCTGTTCATGACATAATCGTGTTATTTATGCTGAAGTAAGTGGCTCAAACCTGTGCATGACATAATCGTGTTATTTATGCTGAAGTAAGTGGCTCAAACCTGTGCATGACATAGTCGTGTTATTTATGCAGAAGTAAGTGGCTCAAACCTGTGCATGACATAGTCGTGTTATTTATGCAGAAGTAAGTGGCTCAAACCTGTGCATGACATAATAGTGTTATTTATGCAGAAGTAAGTGGCTCAAACCTGTGCATGACATAATCGTGTTATTTATGCTGAAGTAAGTGGCTCAAACCTGTGCATGACATAATCGTGTTATTTATGCTGAAGTAAGTGGCTCAAACCTGTGCATGACATAGTCGTGTTATTTATGCAGAAGTAAGCGCCTGGAGTAACCTTGAGTTATAAACATATATTTATCCATGCCAAGACTTGATTGCCCCCCGCAATCTCTCTTCTCTGCCGCAGCCTCTGCCTGAGTTACAACGCTCAAGCGCGGCCATCATATGGTCGATAAATCGCTGACTCGCTAAGCTGATAAAACGTCTGGAGGGATACACCAGGTAGCACTTGCCGATATAGGGCTCTACATCCTCAAACAGCATAGTCAGCTCACCCCGCTCAACATACTCATGAGTCGCCTCTATGGGCAGGAAGGCGATCCCGCGGCCACTTAAGGTCGCTTGTAAACAAAGCTCAATGCTATTGAGGCACAAATTGCCTTTCACCGCTATGGTCCTATCATTACCGAACGGAACTTCATTGAAGATCCGACCATTAGGGTAGCGAAACAGGATTGAGTTGTGGTTCGAAAGTTCTTCCGGAAGGACTGGCGTGCCAGCCTTTGCCAGATACTCAGGGCTGGCGACAAAATGCAGCACTTCACTGAGCATCTCCCTTGCCACCATCTCATTTTCGTTAAATGCGTCCTCAACCATAAAGGCCAGATCGATTTTGTTACGGATCATATCCTGAGGCTCGGTACTGACAATCAGCTCGACGGTTAGATCCGGGTTGTGATCCATAAACTCAAAGATACCAGTAACGATATCCTGTAACTGAGGTACCGGGAAAATGAGGATACGCAGGTGACCTCCAATCTCGGCCTCTGTATCGGTGAGTTCCACCATGGTCTGTTCAAGATCACCGAGAATTGACTGGGTCTTATCGTAGAAGTGACTTCCCGAAGCCGTTAGCGTCATGGAGCGACTCTGACGATGAAATAACTTCACCTTCAGATCATCCTCTAGCGTTTGCAGGCGACGACTCACGGTCGACTTGGGAAGATTCAGCAGATCTGCCGCGTCCACCAGGCTGCCTGTTTCTACGATGCGGTGAAACAGGGAAATATCTTCAGTTTTCATAACTCACTCTCACATTCATATTCACACTCAATGTCACTGTCACACATTCAGTCACTCATTGGCTGCAGGCATAACCACTATCCCGATCAGATAGTCCAAATTGATAACCCGGAACGATCATGCACATGGTTAGGTTTTACAATCAAGAATAGATAGTTTCAATTTATGGAACTGATGATTCCATACATTCCCATTTTCTTCAATATTAGATACTGCTATCTTAGCGGCAATTGATACACTCTGTCGCAAATATGGAACTCGCTTTATGAAGCATCTACAAAAAACACTCATCACTCTAATGACCACAGCAATACTTGCCGGCTGCAGCGCAGAGTCTACCGAGGTTGCCCCGCAACCGATAAGACCGGTGAAGTTGTTGGAAGTCACAGATGTTAATGCCGCTTCTATCCGGGATTTTCCGGCAAAAATAGCCGCCACTAAACAGGCCGATCTTGCCTTCAGAGTATCTGGTCAACTGATTGACTTCACTCTGGTAGAGGGCCAGCAAGTCAAGAAAGGCACAACCTTAGCGCGTCTGGATGACAGAGATGCCCGCAACACCTTGCTTAACCGCGAAGCCGATCATGAACTGGCGACTGCCGACTATAAGCGTAAGGGCGAGCTTCTGCGTCGCGAACTGATCTCTCAGGCCGATTATGATCTGGCCAAGGCTCAGCTAAAGTCTGCCACAGCGGCCCTTGCCAATGCCCGTGACCAATTAAGCTACACCCGATTAACAGCCCCCTATGATGGCACCGTCGCTAAGATCACTATGGATAATTTCCAGATGGTTCAGGCAAACCAGCCGGTTTTAGTGTTACAAAAAGATCGTAATATCGATGTGGTCATTCAGGTACCTGAGTCTATGGCGGGCCGCGCCATTAAATTTAACCCAAACGCCGAGTTTCAGCCTGAGGTGCGTTTCAGTACCCAGCCCGATTTAAGCTACAAGGTAAGCCTGAAGGAACACGCGACCCAGGTCACTCCTGGCACTCAGAGCTATGAAGTGGTGTATACCCTTCCAAGACCCACACAGATTAACGTACTTCCGGGTATGAGTGCGGAGCTGACATTAGACCTCTCATCAGGCAATGAACTAAGCAAAACTGTCGTTCCTGCAAGTGCGGTAATGAAGCGCGATCTCGATGGTGAGAATATCGTCTGGATCTACCATGACGATACCGGCAAGGTGATGCCTCAAATCGTCACCTTAGGCCGTGTGACAACAGATGGGGTCGAAATTCTACAAGGATTATCCTTAGGCGATCAATTCGTTGTCGCTGGCGTGCAATACCTGTCGGCCGAACAAACCGTGAAACCACTCCGCTGGCAACGTGGGGTGTAATAGCTCCCGGTATTGCCTCTATCCTCTCAAAATTTAATTAATCGCTTTCGCCTGCAAGGATTTAACCTGTGAATTTCGCTCAATACTCAATCGAACATAAAGTTGTCAGCTGGATGTTTGCCCTGCTACTGCTCGTTGGGGGCAGTATCTCATTTCTTGGCCTTGGCCAGCTCGAATTCCCCGAGTTCACCCTCAAGCAGGCACTTGTGGTCACCGCTTACCCCGGAGCCTCCCCCGAACAGGTGGAGGAGGAGGTCACTCTTGCCCTGGAAGACGCTATTCAACAGCTCGATGCCGTCAAACATATCACCTCGGTGAACAGTGCCGGCCTGTCTCAAATAGAGGTAGAGGTAGAAGACCATTACGATGCGACAGAGCTACCACAGGTATGGGATGAGCTCCGCCGTAAGGTCAACGACAAGATAAGTGAGTTACCTCCCGGGGTAATGACCCCCAGCGTCATCGATGATTTCGGTGATGTTTACGGTATCTTGCTTAACGTCACAGGTGATGGCTACACGAGTCGTGAACTGCAAAACTATGCCGACTTTCTAAGACGTGAATTGGTACTGGTCGATGGCGTAAAAAAGGTCAATATTGCCGGAAAAATTACCGAACAGGTTGTTGTTGAGATATCACAGCAAAAGCTCAATGCCTTAGGTCTTGACCAAGACTATATCTATAGCCTGATCAACAGCCAAAACGTCGTGTCTAACGCTGGCAGCATCCGGGTCGGCGATAACCGTATCCGTATCCATCCAACCGGTGAGTTTAATCAGGTTAAGCAGATGGAACGTCTGCTTATCAGCGCACCGGGCAGCACTAAGCTTATCTACCTTGGCGATATTGCTAAGATCTATAAAGATAACGATGAAACGCCAAAAGATATCTATCACGGTAATGGCGAGGCGGCGCTATCGGTTGGTATTGCATTTTCCGGCGGCGTGAACGTGGTCGATGTAGGTGCAGCTATCAACCAAAGGCTTGCAGAACTTGATAATCAACGCCCTATCGGACTGGAGCTGGTTACAGTCTATGACCAGAGTAAGATGGTTGACCAAACTGTCTCAGGCTTCTTAGTCAATCTGGCAGAATCTATTGCCATCGTGATCGGCGTACTGCTGATATTTATGGGAGTGCGGGCGGGCCTGCTGATGGGGCTGGTGCTGCTACTGACTATATTAGGCACCTTTATCGTGATGAATGTGCTCAATATCGAGCTACAGATCATCTCGCTGGGCGCGCTGATCATAGCCCTGGGTATGTTGGTAGATAACGCCATCGTGGTTACCGAAGGGATCCTTATCGGCATAAAACGCGGTCAATCCCGACTGGAAACAGCCAAAGAGGTGGTGTCACAGACTCAGTGGCCACTACTGGGTGCCACTGTTATCGCCATCCTTGCCTTCGCGCCTATTGGCTTGTCCAACACGGCAACCGGTGAGTTCTGTGTATCCCTGTTCCAGGTACTGCTGATCTCTCTGTTTATCAGCTGGATCACCGCCATGACACTGACCCCGTTTTTCTGTCACCTGATGTTTAAAGACGGTGAAGCCAGCATTGATGAAAATGACGACCCTTACAAGGGCTGGATATTTCAGTTATACCGTGGTGCCTTAAACCTGGCGATGCGTTTTCGCGCCATCACCATACTTATGGTTATCGCCGCCCTGATTGCCTCGGTAATGGGATTCGGACATGTAAAAAATGTCTTCTTCCCCGCCTCGAATACACCTATGTTCTTTGTCGATGTGTGGATGCCTGAGGGCACAGATATTAAGGCAACCGAGCACCTGCTCGGACGCATCGAACAAGACTTGATGCAGCAGCAAGAGGTCCATGATATCGGCTTGGTCAATCTGACCAGCGTGATAGGTCAAGGGGGACAAAGGTTTGTGCTCTCCTATGCTCCGGAGAAAGGCTATAGTGCCTACGGTCAGCTGTTAATTGAGATGACAGATCTCACCACCTTGAATCAATATATGCGCACTCTGGAGCGGGAGCTCAGCCTCAAGTATCCGGAAGCTGAATATCGCTTCAAATATATGGAAAATGGACCAAGTCCGGCGGCTAAGATAGAGGCACGCTTCTATGGTGAAGATCCAAAAGTGCTGCGCCAGCTGGCGACTCAGGCCGAAGCTATCTTAGATGCTGAGCCGACAGCCGTGGGCGTCAGACATAGCTGGCGCAATCAGGTGACCCTCATTCGTCCGCAGCTTGCACTGGCTCAGGCACGTGAAACCGGGATCAGCAAGCAAGATCTCGATAACTCTCTGCTGGTTAACTTCAGTGGTAAGCAAGTGGGTGTCTATCGTGAAAACAGCCATCTGTTGCCAATCATTGCCAGGGCGCCAGCCGAAGAGCGTTTAGATGCGGACAGTCTGTGGAAGCTGCAGGTCTGGAGCTCGGAGAACAATGTATTTGTACCGGCAACTCAAGTCGTGTCTGAGTTCACCACCGAATGGGAAAACCCGCTCATCATGCGTCGTGACAGAAAACGTATGCTGGCCGTGTATGCCGACCCGATCAATGGCACCGATGAGACTGCCGACTCGGTATTTCGAAAAATCAGAGCCGATATTGAAGCCATCGAGCTTCCAAGTGGCTATGAGTTGGAGTGGGGCGGCGAGTTTGAAACCGCCGGCGAGGCTCAGGTCTCGGTATTCAGCTCAATTCCTATGGGTTATCTGGCAATGTTTCTAATCACGGTACTGTTGTTTAACTCGGTGCGCCAGCCATTGGTTATCTGGTTTACCGTGCCACTATCACTCATAGGTGTAGTATCAGGACTATTGCTGTTCGATGCACCATTTAGCTTTATGGCCCTGCTCGGCCTGTTGAGTCTTACGGGGATGATCATCAAGAATGGCATAGTGTTGGTTGACCAGATTAATCTGGAGTTGAGTCAGGGCAAGGAGGCTTATCTTGCTGTCATTGACTCATCGGTCAGCCGCGTACGCCCCGTGCTGATGGCTGCCATCACGACCATGCTGGGTATGTTACCGCTGCTGAGTGATGCCTTCTTCGGCTCCATGGCGATCACCATCATCTTTGGCTTAGGCTTTGCCTCGGTATTGACGCTTATCGTATTGCCGGTGACTTACACATTGGCATTTAGAATTCCCTATCCACGTCGAGGAGGTTAATGAGGTCTGATTAATTAACAAGAAAGCTTGATGAATTGATAGCTTGACAATTTGATAAAAAATGCTTCCCGGCACTCCCGGCTCGCTGATGCGAGTCGGGATTTTTATTTCACCGGTTAACTTTGCAGATCATCTAGATAGGCGATCCCGGTGGCATCTTAAGTGGCTTAGGAATGAGTTTCACCTTAGCGTCTTTAAGTCCCCTCTCCACCCCATCGGCTAACCAGGCAAAATGTGCCGCCTCATAGGCACTGGCACGTTTAACTTTGCGTTTAAGTTGCTTAAGGGTATAACGCAATCTATCGGCAACTTGTGCCTTAACTTCCGGGCGAGTCCGCTCATCATGGTATGCCGATAACAGCTCATCTATGATGACGCTATTGACGCGCATCCAGACTCCCAGCTTACTCCCTGTGGGAATATCCGCGTACAGGGTGCTGCCGAGCAACTTGTCTACGATAGCGGGAACCGAAAGCTGCTCCTCCCTGTCATTCAGGTAGGCCTGATTCACCCGATTTAACCGCTCGGATGCCAGAAGTTGCTGTACGGTATGACGGCTCAATACTTCGGCCATCCCCATAGGATCGCTTATGACTCCCAGGCCGGAATCGAAACTTTCCCGACTGCGATTATAGTTGCCCGATTTAGGCACTAAGGCTTCCTGCAAGGGTTGAGAGATTGCCAGCGCCGATGGTTGCAGAGTTTGTACCAAAGCATCCAGCGCACTTTTCTGCAGCTGTGGAGCAAGGTAATGCCAGGACTCACCGTCCATGCCATCATAATAATTGTAATCGGTACCACCGATAAACTTAGCCGCTGCAGCTATCTGATAACGAGTCAGCAAGTAGACCGGCACAAAGGTGTCACTAAGCTCTCCCATCGGCTGCTTAGCTAACAGCGCCAGATTTGAAAAATCCTCAATCGCCTGTGCCCGCACCTTACCGAGTCGGATCAGCTCGGCGACGGGATCGCTACCGTTATCCCAGAGACTCGCATAGGCATGGCTTGCCCCCTTAGCGCGGGAATCCGCCTCCCCGATAAAACGTAGACCATCCAGTTGCACCTTTTTCATTAGTGCCGAAAGCTGAGTCGACGCTTCAACTTCATCGGCAAACTCGCCGTAGCCGTACTCGACGATAAAGGTGTCCCAGGCACCAAGTCCAGTACCATAGGGAGCCGAAATGTCGATTTTACCTCCCTGCAGGGTCGCCTGTGGATGGGGGTAATCCATCACAGACGCATTGTCATTACTCGAGGCGGCGAAGTTATGATCGAATCCAAGAGTATGTCCTACCTCGTGGGCCGCAAGCTGACGTATTCGAGCCAGAGAGAGTGACATAGCCGCTTCATCGGCCGCCGCTCTGTCTTCCCAACCCGCCGTTAAGCCACGAGCGATGAGGTGATCCTGACGTACGCGTTGACTGCCGAGAGTGACATGTCCCTTGATGATCTCACCGGTTCTGGGATCGGCCACTGCCGAGCCGTAAGACCAGCCACGGGTTGCCCTATGTACCCACTGGATCACGTTGTAACGCACATCCTGGGGATCGGCATCCTCGGGAAGCAGTTCAACTTTGAAACCATTGATAAATCCTGCCTGTGTAAACGCCTCTTCCCACCAGCTTGCCCCCTCTAACAGGGCACTACGGATCGGCTCCGGCACACCGGGATCCAAGTAGTAAGTGATAGGCTTAACTACTTCGCTGGGCGCATCCCCAGGGGTCACCTTCTGCAACCTATGGCGCAAGAGGTGATGCTGACGAATATCCTCATCAACCTCACTGCCATGATCGAGATACTCATCCGAGAGATAACCACTCATGGGATGATAATCACGGGCGGTATAGCCCTCTTCAGGCAGCGCGATAAATGAATAACGCAGGCGCACCGACATATGTTTGCCATCTGGGGTAACCTGAGCGACATACTCTCCGGCTTTTTTGCTGTTAAATGAAAGCAGCACATCGACGTCGCTGTTACGCTCGAAGGACTTGACCCCTTCGGGTAAAATAACCGACCGCGCCTTGTCGAGCTGGTAACTGCCCTGCTTTGTCTGCTCCAGAGTCTCGGCTATTCCGTGGAGATCGCTCACAACCAACTCATTGATCGATACCAGATCCCTCTTACCGTCAATCACCTTCCCACGCCACAGAACAGACTCGGCGAACGCCTCTTTAACGGCTCTTTGCTCGGCACTGTTATCTGTACTGGCCCGATATTGAGTATTGAGTTGCTTAAGTAGCAGGTAAGGCCCGTGGCGCTCGAACTGCACCATTCGCGTATAACCCAGCTGGCCGCGATCGAGTCCGATATCGTTAGAACCGACCCCCTGGGGTAAGCTGGTCAGCAACAGAAAGGGCTGATTAAGCTTGTTAGCCTCCAGATATAACTCACCGTCGGCTTTAGAGTAAAAGAGATTGATAAAACCTTTGGCTGACTGGCTCTTTTTAATGATGGTGGCGGTATTTGTCGGCGCGGCAATAACGTTGGCGGCAGGGATAGACATAAGTGCAATTGCCAAGGCGATGTTATAGGGCTTCATTTGCTCTCCTTGAAAGGGGGACTACAGCTTAAATACTTTTAGTTCTTGTTGTTGGCTGCAGAGATGAAATGTTGATGAATAAAACGAGCTTAAACTGCTCGCGAGTCAGTCTCAAGTGCAAATAATTCAATGACTACCGCCGATGGAAATAACACTATCTCCATCAGCGGATAAATCTCCCGATGCGAGCAAGAATTTGCCTTTCAGGATACAAGTTTGCTAATTAATTTTTCTCATTTATCCAATGACTTAATGTATCAAATAATTCATTAAGCACGATTGGCTTGGTTATGTGCGCATTCATTCCGGCCGACAAACTCTTCTCTCTGTCACCTGACATAGCATGTGCAGTCATGGCGATAATAGGCAACTCAGTCGAACTGTAGTGCTTACGCAGCTCTTTCGTTGCCGTCAACCCGTCCATTACCGGCATCTGGATATCCATAAGCACGGCATCAAACGCTTTATCTTCGATCATATCGATAGCGATCTGACCATTTTCGGCCACATCCACCTCATAACCCGCACTCTTAAGTAGCTCAGTGGCAACCTGCTGGTTAATAAAGTTATCTTCGACTAACAAGACCTTGCCGGCGTGCTCGTCTACTTCCTCTTCCGGCAACTCGGCAACCGGGTTGAGTTTTGGTTCATCGGCAAAGGCCGAGATGATCTCATCGAATAGTGCCGATGCTTTAAATGGCTTTTGCAACATGGCGAAAATATTCGACTTCTCAACATCTTTTTGCAGGGGTTCGGCCGCGTATGCCGTCATCATGATGACGATAGGACGCTTATCTAATCGACCATCGGCAACCATACGATCCAGCTCTTCTATCACAGCGATCCCGTCCATCTCCGGCATCATCCAGTCAAGCAGTAACAGATCCACCGAAGATCTGCCTAGCTTGTAGATAGCCTCTGAGCCACTCGCCGCCGTGTCCACCTCGAAGTGGAAATCTTGCATAACCGAAGAGTAGATCTGCAGTGCAGTCGGATTATCATCCACCACTAAGGTCTTAAGATTGCCTAATTTTTCAGGAACGATCATTGGCTTAACTTCTGCCTCTTCGGCGATCTCGAAGCTAATGGTAAAGCTGAAGGTACTGCCAACCCCCATCTCACTCTGAACCTGCATCTTACCGCCCATCATAGACACCAGATGCTTACTGATAGATAGACCCAGCCCCGTACCACCATACTTTCTGGTGGTAGAACCATCGGCCTGAGCGAAGGCATCAAACAGGCTGGCCTGTTGCTCTTTACTGATACCAATACCGGTATCGCGCACCCAAAACTTAAGGGTGATTCTATGGTCGCGTTCGCCCACATCCTCACAGCCAAGCTCAATCTCACCACTCTGGGTAAACTTAACCGCGTTAGAGAGCATGTTGATCAGAACCTGACCCAGACGCAGGGGATCCCCTTCCAGAATAAGTCCTGCCGTCACCGGCGCATAGAGCAGTAGTTCAACACCTTTTTGCTGCGCTTTTAAGGCATTGAGATCGAGTGCATGATCCAATACCTTGTCCAGCGGGAACCCGACTCGCTCCAACTCTAATTTACCCGCTTCAATTTTAGAGAAGTCGAGAATGTCATTGATAATTCGCAGCAGTGATTGCGCCGAGAACCCGGCCTTATCCAGATAATCTTCCTGCTGTGGCGTCAGCGACGTGCGCTGAGCGAGCTGGAGCATACCGATAATCGCGTTCATAGGGGTACGAATTTCATGACTCATATTAGCCAGGAATTCACTCTTATAGAGGTTAGCGGACTCGGCATCTTGCTTCGCTTCCAGCATGGCCACTTCGTTACTCTTATGGCGGGTAATGTCTTTATGGGTTCCCACCATACGTTTAGGTTGGCTATCGACAGTAAACTCGACCACTCGACCACGTGAGAGCACCCAGTGGTACTGACCACTCTTACCACGCATTCTGAACTCGATATCGTAGGCACCGATAGGATCTGCCAGGTACTGGTCACGATACTCTTCGACACGGATACGGTCATCGGGATGAATCAACTCATCTAAGGTTGAAACCAACGCGGGGAACTCATTACTCTTGTAGCCCAACATAGAGTAGTAGGCCGGATTACAGATGATCTGCTCAGAGTCTAAGTACCAGTCCCATAATCCATCTTCTACCGCATCCATGGCCAGATGATAACGCTCTTCAGACAACCTTAACTGCTCGGCCGACTCATATTCCCGGGTCACATCACGCCATACGGCAATCAAGCCCAGCAATTCGCCACGTCGATTATAAAAAGGCAGTTTCAGGGTATCGAGCAGTACCGGCTTGCCCGCCAGCTCGACTTTCTCCTGATAACGTAGCGGCGTTCGTTCAGACAGCACTCGCTCATCTTCGGCCTTAATCCGCACCGACTGCTCATCGGTCGTCAGCCTGATGCTCTCCTGCCCTATCATCTCACTCTCGGTGTAGCCCAGCATGCGCTCGGCAGACTTGTTGCAGCCTAAGTATTTGCCCTCTTTATCCTTAAACACAATCGCTTCAGGAATGGAGTCGAACAGCGAACGTAGTAGTGCGTATTCTCGTTCACGCCGCTCGGTGGTCTCTTTTAGCCTCTCGGTACGACGCGCCACCAGCTTATCCAGGCGACGGTTCTGCTCCGCCAGGTGCCTCGTGTACTGCTGGTTTTCTTCGAAAATGCGACTCACCAGCAGGAACCAGGGCTCCCAGCCCGGAGTGATGGTCTCAGGTGGCTTTCTCGGCTCCTGGGAACAACCTTCGAGGTGAGTCAGCAGGCGGGAGGCGGGGTTCACGAAAGAGCGCCGCGTTTGCCAGTGAACTATGGTGACCAGGATCGACAGCGCGAGTACCACCAAGATAAAGGTCAGCTCCAGTTTCTCCCAGGAATCCATGAAGAGCTCGTCTTCATCTTGCAGGTATAGCAAACGCCAGGGGGTATTCTGTAATGCCACCGAGTGGATATAGTAACCATTGCGGATTATCCCTTCATGGGCATCGAATAGTTCAGATTCCGGTATCGAGTGAAGCTCGGACGGGATCTTCTGGCTGATATGAAATACACGGCTGATATTTGTCGCATCATTACCGTTATGGGAGAGAATATTGTTGTTCTGATCCAGCAAGATAACCGTACCGGGCATCTTAAAATAGAGCCTGATCTGTTTAGACAGTGATGCCAGCGTCATATCCAGATTAATGGAGCCGATAAACTCATCCTGCAGATAGATGGGCACACCAACTGTCGTCAATAACCCTTTATCGGTCGGATCGACATAAGCCGGACTCCAGAACACGCTGCGCTGTGGGTTCATCGCCGGTGTAGCTAACTGAAACTGGTTCTTGTTGAGTAGCTCTTCCCTGAATCTTTGCTCATCCGATGGCCAGGGAAAATAGGACATGATACGGCGCTTAGAGATGTAATAGATCGACGAGGCTTTGGGCGCGGCCTCTGTCGCAACGGGAAAAGAGAGTGACAGTTCAAACAGCATCTCCAGCTCTTGATAAAACTTGTCACTGCGGCCGTTGAGCGACCCCGCTCCGGTGATACGCCCCATGTTGGTAAACGGTTCACCGGTTTTGGCATAACTGGGCTCTAAGGTAAAGAACTGCCCGCTCTCATTGAATTTTTCATACTGAGGCAATCTGTCGGTACGAACGAGTTCGCCCAGCCGCAAATGATCGACCGCCACGTTCTTGAGGCTTTTTACCGCGCGTATACTGGACTCGAGCAGCAGGTCGATTTGAAGAACGTGACGTTCAACTTGCTCCTCTCTCATCTCCATCAGGTGCGTTTTTTCTCGCTCGAAGAAAAACCATGCCGTAACCAACGCCATGATGATGACACCTATATAGGTATAAAAAACAGCACGATTATAGTTTTTCTGTATCGGCGACTTCAGTTGAAGATCCTGCTCAGTCGGTTTCATTCATGACCCTTGAATAAAGCGATATCTCCCCGGCATCTCCCGCCAGGGCCATATGAATTCATTAACTATACCCAAGCTACTTCAAAATGCTCGTTTCAGAGCTCCCGTAGGATAACTGAACAAGGCAGTGATGAAGAGAATGGTTATTCCCTTTTCAATATCACTAACGCAGTGCAGGGATTCTACGGAAGCTCCCGAAGGGCAAGCCGAGAAGCAACCTTCCTCTGCATTCTTTATTTATAAGAAAAAATATTGAATTAGAATGACTAGTACTGCAATTTCATGAAGACCACCACGGATGGTGGAAATGTCGTTAATGCAGGAGCAACTAACGACCTTCAACTCTGTCACTTCTCGACATGCTGAATTCTGCATTTCGAGGTTGTTTGAGTATATATAGTATCAGGAAGATAGCGGGTTGGAATACATTATATTAGTATAAAAAGCTAACCCAGGTCAGATAAACGACTTTTCGCAAACGAAGGCCTTACAGTTTGATACAGAGGTGATTAGAGTTTTAATGGCATGAAATCGGAGTGTTCATTAGCTTAAGTCACATTTGTTGCAGAATTTGCCTAAAAACAGGCATTCTAAAAATTCAAACTTATTCATATAGATAAAGCCCGGATTATCCCCGGGCCTCATTGGTTTTACATCAGACAGAAAACATTCATGTTCGACGCTACAAGTTTTCCTCGGCAAACTCGGCCAGACGTGAACGCACGACACCATTGAGATAGATATTGGCGCTGCCGTCGAAGTCTTTAAACCGCTCGACAATATAGGTTAACCCGGATGTGACCGCAGATAGATAGTTGGTATCGATCTGAGCCAGGTTACCGCTACAGATGAGCTTAGTGCCCTCTCCCATTCGGGTGATCATGGTTTTAATCTGCGACGCTGTCAGATTTTGACACTCATCCAGCAGCACCACCGAATTCTGGATAGAACGCCCCCGCATAAAGTTGATCGATTTAAACTGAATATTCGCCTTATCCATGATGTAATTCATACTGCCGCTGGGGTTAACATCGTTCTTGTGCAGCACCTCCAGGGTATCGGTAATTGCCGCGAGCCAGGGAGCCATCTTCTCCTCCTCGGTTCCGGGCAAGAAACCTATGGACTCGGCAATTTCCGGTGTATTACGGGTCACAATAACCTTTTCATACATGCCCCGCTCTACGACCAACTCCAATGCTGCGGCCATAGCTAATAATGTCTTACCACAGCCCGCCGGACCGGTCAGAATGACCAGATCGATATCGGGATCGAGCAGCGCCTGCAGGGCCATGCCCTGATAGATATTCTTGGGCCTTATCCCCCATGCATCGAGATTCATGAGTCTGTCTTTACCGAGATCCAGTAATTTCAGGTTCTTGTCATCACGTTCGACCACTCGGCCACAAAAGTTCGAATCTTCATCTAAAAGATATTGATTGCTATAGAAGTTTTCATCACCCACCTCGGCAGCCGGAACGGTATGGTAGGTGTGCCGGCCATGGGTTTCGGTTGAGACGTGCTCCTTTCTCTCCCAAAAATCGCCACTGAAATTATGAAAGCCTTTGGTTAAGAAACGAATATCATCGATCAACTGATCGGTACGATAATCTTCAACCAGTATGATCCCGGCACCCTTGGCTTTGAGGCGCATATTGATATCTTTCGTCACCAGGACAACGGTGCGAGGATGATGGAGTTTTTGCAGGTGTAACGCCGTGTTGATTATACGGTTGTCGTTATTGTTTAAGGGAAGTGATGATTCGGTCAGTTCGAGTTGATGATCGGGGAAGATAGCGAGTGTACCGCTGGCGTCGCCATGATCTTCTCGCCGGGGAAGTTTAACGCCCTGTACTATCTCCTCTGGAGTCGTTTTGCCACCTAGAATATCTTCGAGTGCTCTAATCGCCACCCGGGCATCTCTACTTACATCTCGTTTTCTATCTTTTATCTGATCCAGCTCTTCCAGAACTGTCATCGGGACCACTACATCATGCTCTTTAAATGAATAGATAGCTAAAGGTTCATGTAGTAATACATTGGTATCCAGTACAAACAACTTTCTGTCGTCTTGTTCCATGGCGCCTCCATAATTTCTATCGGTCTGATGTTTGGATCTTTGCAGCTGCTCCTGTGTGAACGGTATAACCAACAAGTAAGAATAAACTGTCGGTGAATGTAGCGATTTAAAGCTATCACCTGAATCCATACTGACACCAATACAGTAACGCATCAATCACTTACTTAGAACTTTCTATAATTTATAGCCCCTTGGTTATACCCAAGCCGTAGGCTGGTTTTCACAGCATAACGGCCAGTCCACCTGACTCAGGTTCAAGCTTAGCGTCAGTAATTCAGGCGGCTGTAACTCGTTTTTAATTGAGCAATAAGTACAAAAAACTTGCTACACTTAATGCCAGATGCCCCTCGCCCTGCGGGAGTTGGTCCGCTTGCCATGACTGCATCAGCACGACTGAAAAGGACTTGTTCCGAAACAAGGAGCATTAGCCCTAAAAGCTAGCCGATTTAGTTCAAGCGACCGGGCCTTGAGCCTTGCACTTTGAGGGAGTTTGGGTAAAAATACGCGCCCCTCGAGATTCACCCTGTAGATGAGAAATAAGTAATGCCCTTTTCCTTAGGTCAACGCTGGATAAGTGATACCGAATCTGAACTCGGTTTAGGTACAGTAGTCGCGCTGGAAGGCCGTATGGTCACCCTGATGTTTCCGGCAACGGATGAGAATAGATTATTCTCACGCACCGATGCTCCCTTAACTCGTGTTATTTTTAATCCGGGCGATAAAGCAGAAAGCCACGAAGGCTGGAGCCTGACCGTTAGTGAAGTCGAGGAGAAAGATAACCTCATTATCTATCATGGCATTCATAGCGAAACCGGTGAGCAGGCGAGTCTGAGAGAGACCTTGCTTAGCCATAACATACGTTTCAATAAGCCACAAGATAGACTCTTTGCCGGACAAATTGATCGCCTCGAACGTTTCGGCGTCCGCTATCAATGCCAGTTATTAAGACACAAGTTAGCGACCTCTGACCTTCTTGGCTTACAGGGCCCAAGAGTCGGTCTAATCCCTCATCAGCAGTGGATTGCCCATGAAGTCGGACGCCGTTTTGCCCCACGGGTATTGCTGGCCGATGAGGTAGGACTGGGTAAGACGATTGAAGCAGGCCTGATTATTCATCAGCAACTGCTTACCGGTCGCGCAGAACGCATTTTGGTAATCGTTCCCGATACACTACGCCATCAATGGCTGGTCGAAATGCTGCGTCGGTTTAACCTCAAATTCTCAGTCTTCGATGAAGACAGATGCATCGAAGCTTATGCCGATAATGATAACCCTTTCTATACCGAACAACTGGTTATCTGTTCACTCGAACTTCTGCGTAAAAAGAAACGCTTAGAGCAAGCCTTAGATGCCGACTGGGATCTGATGGTTGTCGATGAAGCTCATCACCTTGAGTGGACCGAAGATGCACCTAGCCGTGCTTATCGTGTCGTAGAGGCACTCAGTGAAGTCGTCCCGGGCGTACTTCTGTTGACTGCGACTCCGGATCAATTAGGTCATCAGAGTCACTTTGCCCGTTTACGTTTGTTGGACCCGGATCGTTTCTACGACTATGAGGCCTTCCTTAAAGAAGAGAGCAGCTATAAAGATGTTGCCAGTGCTGCCGACGCCCTTGCCAGCGGCAAAAAACTACCCGACGAGGCCATCAATAGCCTGACAGAGCTACTGTCAGAGAAAGATATCACGCCTAGTATCAATGTGATTCAGGCGACAGATATCGATCCCGATCAACAGCAGGATGCCCGCGATGAACTATTGCAGGAGTTACTGGACAGACACGGTACCGGCCGCGTCCTGTACCGTAACAGCCGAGCCTCGGTAAAAGGCTTCCCGACCCGTATCTTCAATGCCTACCCTCAGGCTATGCCATCTCAATATGTCACAGCCGCGCGCGTCGGTGCCATGATGAATGGCCATCTCGATACTCAGGGTAAAGTCAAACAAGCACTGAGCCCCGAAAAAATCTATCAGGATTTTGACAGCAGCAGTGCCAGTTGGTGGAAGTTCGACCCTAGGGTCGATTGGCTCATCAATTTCCTGAAAGAAAATCGCAGAAAGAAGGTGCTGATCATTGCCAGTCAGGCAGAGACGGCCCTCAGCCTCGAAGAAGCATTGCGTACCCGTGAAGGTATTCAAACGACTGTATTCCATGAAGGCATGTCTATCATTGAACGCGATAAGGCGGGAGCCTACTTTGCTCAGGAAACCGGTGGTGCTCAGGCTCTTATCTGTAGCGAAATTGGTTCGGAAGGTCGTAACTTCCAATTTGCCAGCCAGCTTATTTTGTTCGATCTGCCACTCAACCCGGATCTGCTCGAGCAACGTATCGGTCGTCTGGATCGTATCGGTCAGAACAATGATGTCGAGATCCACGTACCTTATCTCGAAAAAACGGCTCAAGAGTGCTTGATGCAGTGGTACCACAAAGGTCTTAACGCATTTGAGCAGACTTGTCCGAGTGGACATATTCTCTTCAGTGAGTTTTCAGAGCCTTTGCTAGATGTGCTGATTAATCAAGATGATGATTCGCTCACCGAGCTGCTTAATCATACCCAGACTCGATACAAAGAGTTGAAGGCTGTGATGGAGCAAGGTCGGGACAAGCTACTTGAGATTAACTCACATGGTGGCGAACGTGCGAACAAGTTAGTGCAAAGCCTGGCCGCCCGAGATGAAGATACTCAGCTTATCGGCTCAGTCATACGCTTGTGGGATGTTATCGGCGTCGAGCAGGAGGATTGCGGTGAAAACGCTATCGTCTTGAATCCGAGTGAACACATGATGTTCCCAACCTATCCGGGACTGCCCGAAGATGGCATCACAGTCACCTTCGACAGAGAGATGGCATTGTCGCGAGACGATATTGCACTAATCACTCAAGAGCACCCGATAGTCCAGACAGGGCTGGATCTGATCACTTCATCTGAGACGGGTACCACCAGTGTTGCCGTGTTAAAGAACAAGGCACTACCGGCCGGAACCATCTTCCTTGAGCTGATCTACATGGCCGATGCTTCGGCGCCTAAGTCCAGCCAGTTATACCGTTACCTGCCGCCAACCCCGGTACGTATCTTACTGGATAAGAACGGTAATAACCTGTCTGACAATGTCACCTATGAGAGCTTTAACAAGCAGCTCAGTGCGGTGAACCGTCATATAGCCAGCAAGCTAGTGAATGCGTCGCAGACGATTTTACATCCTCTGTTTGCCAAGGGTGAAGAGTTTGCCGAGGTAGAGCTAAATCTGTTAGCCGAGAGTGCCAGAGCCAAGATGACCTCTCAGCTCACTCTTGAGTTAGAGCGTCTCGAAGCCCTTAAAGCGGTGAACCCAAACATCCGTGATGAAGAGCTTGAACACATACGTGAGCAGATGAATGAACTCAACGGATACCTGGATGGCTGTCTGTTACAGCTCGATGCGATTCGCTTGGTGCTAGTAAGCCACGCTTAAGCTCAGGTACTAGGCGCTAGGTTTTAGGACCTAGAGCCTAGTTTCCGTTTCCTGAATTCTAGGACCTTCTTTTCCAACCTGTTATACTTGCTCTATCCCAGATTAACATTCAGTTCGGTCTCTATGAGTCTTATCCGCCTGTTTTCCTTCCGCTTTATGCTTATCTCTTTGGCTATTTCTACTGTATCTTCAACTATTTTTTCTACTGCATGGGCAGAAGATGCTGAAAGAGTATCGAAATATGACTACCTTCCCAGTGACGAAGTGATCTCAATCGATGTCGGTGAGCAAAAGTCTGAAGTGCTTATTCGCTCCTGGATAGGTAAGAAAAAACTGGGAGCGGCTATCATGTTTGCCAATACCGGCATGGATGCAGATGCGGCAGGATTGCAGGCATTTTTACGACGGGAATTAACTCATACGGGCTGGGCGACAATCTCGATAACCCCGCCCAACAGTGTTATGACACCCAATTTCGCTACCACCCCAGAGGAGGTCGCCAAGGCAGGGGAAGGCAAAGCGATCCAAAAGAGCAGTGAGCCCACCCAACAGTTCACCGAGGAAGATTGGCAAAAAATCAGAGAAAAGCAGGAACTGTTTGTCGTTACCTCGATGGACCAGCTCGATGCCTTGGGTAAACCCTACTCGGGAAAACGTATACTCATCACGACGGCTCAGGGCGCGGGCCTGACTATCTCACTCCTCAGTAAGAATAAGCTGCCAAAACCCGATATTTTAGTCGTTATCAACCCATTTATGCGTCAAACAGGTGAGAATCAGGCCCTCCCTAAATTGCTGGCAGAGTTAGATATCCCTGTACTCGATATTCAATCTAGGGATGGGCACAGGGCCTCTCTGGACACGGTAAAGATGAGGCGTGAGCTTTCTCCCCATAACTCACCCTACCGATATAGCCAGCAGCTGATGTCGCTGAACCTGAATCAGGAGACCGCCTGGCAAACCTGTCTGGAACTGATCGAAGGCTTTGCTCAACGAATTAACAAGGCATACCCTTAAAGAAAGTTATGCCTGTCCACTGAGCTTACCACCATGCCTGCCGTTGCTTGTACTCTGGCTTACTGCCCGGCTCTGGTTTACTACTAGAATCTGGTTTACTGTCAGACTCTTTTTTACCACCAAGTTTGGCTTTATGAGACTGTCTTTTTGCCGCAATGATCCGGTTTTGCCCTAAGAGTAGCCTGATCTGACTGATAGATTCACGTGACAGTAAACTTCGGACACTCGCGCCCCAGCTTCGGTTAATGCTCATCTTAATCGCGGCATTGGCATCCGGAGATGTATTGGCGATCTCATTGGCGAGGGTCAAGGCCCTTTGCATGGGATCGCTGTCGACCTCAGTGATCAAGCCTTTATTGAGAGACTCACGAGCCGACATAATTTTAGCGGTCATGGTTAAGAGCAGAGCCTGATCTTTACCGACCAACTCTCGCAGGGATACCAGACCTGCCATATCAGGCACTAAGCCCCACTTAGCCTCCATGATCGATAATTTAGTCTCTTCGGCTGCGATACGAATATCGGCGCCGAGTGCGATCTGCATTCCCCCACCAAAGCAGCACCCCTCTAACACGGCGATCACTGGAATAGGTAAATTTCGCCAACCAAAGGAGACTCTTTGGGCCAAGTTAGCATTGCCTGGTAGCCACTTAAACAGTAGCTTGACTGGTTGAATTGGCGATTGAATAACACTTTTTACATCGAGTCCTGAGCTGAAGTTTCCGCCAGCTCCCGATAAGATCACGACTCTAACCTTGAGATCTTTTCTCAAATCAGAGATAACATCGTCTAACTCCTTAAACATAATGAAGTTAAGCGCGTTGTATTTATCGGGTCGGTTTATAACGACCTGTGCCACTCCATTGTCTATATGTAACTCAATATACTTCCTTGCCATCGCATCCTCTCTAGCTCAAACTGGTCTGTCCAGATTTCAAGGTTAACATATTTGGAATATTTAACTAATAGCGTTAACATGCAGGGAAAATTTGACTCCAGTCAAATAAATGGCACTCTGATTTACTATTTGCATACAGAGTGATAGACAATGGTCAGATAGGTTTACCATGAATCGATAAAGCCCGAATATATTCAAGGCCTAAGAGGTATCTGTCGGGGCTTTCGTGGAATAGAGCCATAAAACACAGCAATAGTCTCGCCGAACACTTCACATTGAAATAGTTCGAAAAGAGTTGAGCCTCAAAAAAATTACAATAAATACTGCCCCATAATTCATCATTTGAACAACCTAGTTCAATAATAAGTGTTATCTTGAATATATGAGCAAATTAGGATGTTAAAAGAATAATGCCAATCCCAGTACTCATATGCGATGACTCTGCACTGGCCAGAAAGCAGATGGCCCGAACACTTCCCAAAGAATGGGATGTCGAAATCACCTTTGCCAACAATGGTGCCGAAGGCATCGAGGCTATTCGTGCCGGTAAAGGCGAAGTGGTCTTTCTCGACCTCAATATGCCAGTAATGGATGGCTATGAGGTGCTGCAAACCATCCAACAGGAAGACCTTCCAGCCCTAGTCATTGTGGTTTCCGGCGATATTCAAATCAAAGCCCATGAGCGAGTCAAAGCTCTGGGTGCTCTGGACTTTATTCAAAAACCAGTTAGCGCCGATGCCATCAGTAATATTCTGCAGGAATACGGCATACTCACCATAGCTCTGGGGGAGGAGGCGGCCGATACTCCCATGATCGAAGTCGATCTTAGGGATGCCTGTCAGGAGGTCGCAAATGTCGCCATGGGACGCGCGGCGGATCTTCTGGCAAAACTACTCGATGTATTTGTACTATTACCCATTCCCAACGTAAATGTGCTCGAAGTCAGTGAGCTAACCATGACACTCAAGGCCACCGAGGAGCGCAGTACCGTTTCGGCGCTGTGTCAGGGCTTTATCGGTGCAGGGGTGGCGGGTGAAGCCTTGTTACTGTTTCATGACTCTTCATTTAAAGACATGGCGAAGTTGATGGGACTGGCGAACCCCGAAGATAGAAATACCGAAGTCGAGGTGATGATTGATACCGGTAACGTCCTTATCGGAGCATTCCTGAACGGTATATCTGAACAGTTGCATATGAAGTTCAGTCAGAGTCACCCGGTCGTGCTGGGACGTCACTGCACGGTCAATGACCTGATCCATGATAACTCAGAAAAATGGTCACGCACTCTGGCAATGGAGATCAATTACCGCATCGAAGATCATGATATCCAATGCGATCTTCTTTTGCTGTTTACCGAAGACTCACTACCGACGCTTAATTTTAAGCTCGGTTACCTGTTTGAATAAGTTGGACCAATCATATGTCATATGACCAAAGCGCAATGAACGAACTCCACTGGTTGATAGATATGGTTCAAACCATTGAAGTAGGCTTAGTGGTATTAGATAGAAATTTTGATATTCAGCTTTGGAATGGCTTTATGGAGAACCACAGTGGTGTTTCTCCTAACTCCATTAAGGGCAGCAATCTGTTCGAGCAGTTTGACTACCTTCCGGCATCTTGGCTAAAACAGAAGATGGAATCGGTTTTCCTGCTTAAGAATCGCGCCTTTATCAGTTGGGAACAACGACCCTACGTGTTTAAGTTTAAAAACTATCGTCCAATCACAGGCAGAGCTGACTTCATGTACCAGAATGTCACTCTACTCCCGCTGTCATCGTTGACCGGGCAGATCACCCATATCAGTTTGATAGTCTATGACGTGACCGATGTTGCCATCAATAAGCTACAGCTAAAAGCAGCCAACGAACGTTTAGAGCACCTGAGCCAGACCGATGGTCTAACTCAGCTACATAACAGACGTCATTGGCAGATGTGTATGCAAAAAGAGTTCGACCGACATACCCGTTACGGTGATAAAACCAGCCTGGTCATGTTTGATATCGACCACTTCAAGAAGATCAATGACAACTATGGCCATCTGGCGGGTGATAAAGTTATTCAACATATCTCCCATCTGCTGAAACTATCTTTGCGTGAAACCGATTGTGCCGGTCGGTATGGAGGAGAAGAGTTCTCTGTGGTACTGGCTAATACTTGTGCCAAGGATGCACTTAACTTTGCGGATAGGTTGCGGAAGAAAATTGAAAAATCAGAGCTTGTTTTCGAAGGGAATTCGATAAAAGTCACGGTGAGTATGGGGATCTGTGATATTAGTGATCAACTTGAAAACAGCGGCCAATGGTTAGCCAACGCCGATCAGGCATTGTATAAAGCCAAAGAGTCCGGACGAAATAATTGCGTCATTTTCGATCAGGATTCTACTCTGTAAGCTCGCTGAAAAAGAACTCTAATAAAACACTGCCCAATAAAAATGCCCATCACAGATGGGCATTTTTATTATATGAAGTAGGTTTCATTCTCGATCAATGAACAGGTTTTTCCTCAAGCTCTTCATCGTCGTCAACATACTCTTCACCATCTTCACCGATGAAGTAAGTTCCCCAGCCATCATAATCAACTTTCTGCTTCGCAGCTAACACGAGTAGAGCTTCACAGGCTTTATCTAACATCTCAACTTCAAGCTTATGATGGGCGATGGCATCGAAACAGAAGATAACAGATCCATCTTCGAGCTCCATCTCTTCGGCATCATTTACCTCAAAACCCGCTTTAAAAGCATCAACCGCCGCTTTCTCCAGGCGATCGAAGTTAGTCGATGAAAAGTGATGCTCGATTGTGTACTCAGCATCAGGCTTAGAACCATCATCTAAGATAGCCGTAACGATCTCCAGATTTTCCTGCTTCTGTGCCTTAAGTAAACGATCAACTGACATGGATAACTCCCAATAAAAATTCTGGTGTGATTATACGCAACACAATTGAAAATGCGAGATACACTTGCCTATTTGGCGACATGCTTAACCCGCCGAGTTCAGGTTACTTAGCCATTAAGGCCGTAGCTTCCAGGTTGAGTTGAGTCAGTCTGGCCGACATCATTGTATGGATCCTGGATGAAAGCTCTTTGACTTGAGATTTTGCTAATCCTTTCGTTTCGATAGGATCCATCATCTCTATGATAACAACGCCATTGTTCCAGCGATTAAGTTTTATATGGCCTTGGTTAGAAGCAAGCACAGGCACCATAGAAACCCCAGCTTCTATGGCGGTGTGGAAGGCACCCGACTTAAATGGTAACAGGCCTTTGCCTCGAGAACGCGTTCCTTCGGGGAAAATCCAGATAGAGAGACACTTCTCTTTAATCTTTTTCGCCGTTTGAGCCATGGTGTCGAAGGCTCGGCTACGATTCTTTCTGTCGATCAAGATATTACCGGACAACCAGTAGATCTGACCAAAAAATGGTACCCAGGCTAAGCTTTTTTTACCTAAGCTCACAGTCCCTTTCGGCACTGCCGCAGTATGAGTGAACATATCGAAATTATTTTGATGATTAGCAAGAAAGACACAAGGTTCTTCGGTTTTTACTTCCGGTTTACGAACGATCACCTTGATGCCTAATACCGGCGCAGCAAAGGAAAATATTTTAGCGAACATGTGTACATTGTCTCGATGGCGCGGTCTGATTAAACAGAAAAGGCCACCAAAAACAAATGATAGCAGTAACATGACTGCTAAAATCAACGATCTGAGGATTAAAAGCACAACTAACTCCCTTGATATCAGTGGTGACAGTATAGCCAGCAAGGTGGTACGACTCAATATATTGTTTACATATGTAGACTGAGACGGCGTAATTTGCACCTAACCGGAACTAAGGTTTAACCTGGAAAATCTTTCAGTCGAAATAAGGCTAAATTTTAATTCCGATTAGACTTCACACCAGTCACTGAGACTATATAAGCTCAAGCTTAATCCTGGTTTAACAGCGCACGATTAACTTTGGTTTAGTTCTGGTTTTTTTCGAATTGAACCTCATCCGAACCACCGCTATGTTTCGGCTTTAATAGCCCCAACACCAGCCTGAACAATATGGCACTGACGGCAAGAGTTGCGACTATCGCCGCTCCGCTTGGCAGATCGAAGCTCGCCGATAGCACTAAGCCGAAGATATACCCGGTTAGTCCCACCAGATAAGCCGCCACTAAACGGTATTTACTGCCAAACTTATTAACCGCCAGTGCGGGTAATATAAGGGTACTGAACACCAAGTAAACTCCGACCAGTTCGACAGACAGGGTGATAACCAGAGCAAACATGATATAGAACCCACTTCCCTCAAGCAGTCGGGGTCTAAAGTAGATCGCAGCCAACACGATTGCCGAGACAGAAGCGGGAAGGATAAGTTGAGACCAGTTAACCCAGAGGATCTGACCAGACATCAACTGTTTCAGCATCTCTGCGCCATGGGGATCATTAGACAACATCAGCATCGCAGCTACAGCAGCGAGTACATAAAAACATCCTATGATGGCTTCCAGCTCATCGGCCATTCGTTTAGATAACCAGGCGATAAAAGCCGCTCCAGCTAGTGCAAACAGGGCAGGCATCCAGATATTTGAGAAGGGGAGATGCTCAATATCATGATTCAGGTGAGCGACAATTGCCCCCAGAGCAGCCACTTGAGCAATAGCCAGATCGATGAAAATGATGCCACGTTTTAACACCTGCTGTCCGAGGACAACATGGGTAGATAACACCAGTACTCCGGCAGCGAAAGCCGGTAATAAAATCGAGAGAAGATCGAGATCAAACATAACTGATTCTCTTTGATTGAAATCATTCGTATATAGAGAGAAAAATCGACACCTCTGTCTCAAATATGATCCAGAGGTGTCGATATCTTGAACTAAAACAAGCCTATTTACTTGCTCTTAACACCCAACAACAGATCTAACACACTGTCATAGAGGCTAAACAGATCTTGGCTCTGCTCATTTCCCCCCACCGACATAGGTAAGACCTGAACGGGAAGGTTCGCTCTTTCACCTAACCAGTTGGCACCGCGCTCATCCTGATAAGATGCCACGACAATAGCCATGATATCTCCGGCTTCGGTGCGCTTAAGCAGGCTTGCCAGATGACTGCTGCTTGGCGGCAGACCAGGTTTAGGCTCCAGATCGGCGACCTGCTCTATCCCAACCCAGCTGAACAGATAGCGAAAGCTTGAGTGGTAAGCGATCACTTTCTTGCCTCGCAGAGAAGCAGCCTTTGCTTCCCATACCGGTATCGCATCACTCCATCTCTTACTGAAGTCAGTCAGCGACTTTTGATATTCGGCTTTCGAGTCCGGATCCAGCTGAATCAGCTTATCCGTTAATGCCTGTGCAACCTTTAACACACGCTGCGGAGAAAAGTGCAGGTGCGGATTCCCCTGGGCATGTACATCTCCCATGCTACGATCGACAGACTCGAGCTTGTCTAATGTCGCCACCTGTTCCGCGGCAAAGAAGAGTCCCAGATCGGTCGAGCGAACCTTGGCATTAGAAGATTTCATCTGCAACATGGGCAACCAACCCACCTCGAGATCGGCGCCGGCACAAACCGCAAGATCCGCCTGGCGCATCTTGGCGATAAGGCTAGGCCTGGCTTGCACCTGATGTGGGTCCTGCATCGCCGTAGTCGCAGAGTAGATCTTAGCGTCGGGGGCTAGCTCTTTTGCGAGCGCACCATATTCTGGCTCACAGGCAAAAATATTCAGCCCGGCACTCGCAACACTGGAGTAACTTGCCATCAAGGCAAGCGCGGATATTTTAATCAGATTAGAATTGATGCGCACCGTGAGCCCCCAGAGTCATAACATATTGAAGAGTGATGACGTTATCATCTTCGATACCGTCGAAGTTAGTGCCTTTCTGGTTAGTATACTGCAAACGCACGGTAGAGAAGTGGCTGTGATGCCAGGCCAAGCTGACCTCACTCTCTTTCAGTTTCTGACCATGGAAGTGATCGCCATGCATCTCCTGAGTATCGACTTCACCATAACGTACACCCGCTGACCAGTTAGGAGAGAACTGGTAAACACCGCTGAGATACCAACCCTGCTGATCATCGACACTTTGCTCCGACAGGTGCTCATCTGCATGGACCGCCGGAGTAAAATCAGTCACCTTAAAGTACTCACCGCTGACTGTAAGATGCTGATATTTATAGTTACCATTCGGCGCCCATTTATAGACGAAATCGGCAATGTAGGTATTCTCACCGGTATAGTTAGCACTGTGGCTGTGATCATGACCATGGTCCTCATCACTATGCTCTTCGTGCTCCTCATGCTCGTCAGCGGTCAAGCGGCCATTTTCATTTCGCATATAGCTCAAACCTGCCTGCCAGGAACCGTTGGCGCCGATATCTCCACCTAACTTGGTATAAGCAGTATAGATGCCCAAATCCTTGAATTCACGCTCGCCGTGCTCATCCTCAGCACGCATATTGTCACCCTTGAAGGCTTCGATGCCCATGGCCCAATAGATATCTGTCGGCGCGACGTAAGTTAGACGAACACCGTCATCAAAATAGTGACTGCCCAAAAACGCGCGGTAAGCGGCTGGTCGATCGGAAAAGGCATCCGTATGTACATGTTGGTTGTTCAGGTATCCCACATCAGACAGGAAGCGACCCGCACGAACAGAGAAGCCGCCTGGCATACCGAGTGTCTGAATAAAGGCCTCTTCCAGACCCAGTTCAGTTTCACCGTCATGCATCTCAACCACGGCGGTCAATTTGCCATAAAACATATCATCGATGTTGGCGCTCATCGCCAGCTCGGTATGGCCTAAACCAAACCCTTCAACACGCTCCGCCATAGGACGCTCGGTATTTTGATAGTAGCCATCGAGGACGGCACTGATCGCAGGGTTGGTTAATGATGGGTCCTGTGCAAAAGCTGAAGTCGAAAACAGGGCACAAGCGGCGGCCACGAATGTGATGCGATTATTTAAAACGGTCATTTATTTCTCCAAAATACAGCAAAATCCCCCGCCTCTATTTTTGGGCAGGTGAACAAAATCAAAACGCTCAATAATCAAAATGGATTATTTGAGACTGTAAACTTCTATGAATTGAGTTTGATTGAGTGCTGAACCGGAGGGGCTCGACTTCGAAAGACGTTAACGTGCGCAGCGCGGTACCCGCAGGCTTGATAGTTAACAACTTCAAAGGTTGGAACTGAGACAGGAAAATTGAAAAGGCTGCTTGGCAGTAACTTATTTAACTGATGTTGATGAAAACAGAGGGTACAGTGACCCTGAGCGCCATCATCAATATGCTGAACACTATGGGCTGAAGCGGCAAACGACAGGCAGATCAATATGGCTGATAGCCAAATTGCAACTCCTCGTCTTACGCTACTTATCACCATAAAAATGCCCAAAGATAATTTTATTAAAACTTAATACCAACAGATCGCGCTCAAGTTTATGCAAACAGAAGGTTAAGTCAAGTTACCGTTTTAATATAAATGGCAACTATTGATACAATTAATGTAAGAAAAGGTAAGTTGCTCTCTACAGGAAGGTGATCCAGATCGATTGTTTTCGGCAAACAATTAATACTGACTTAAGCTGTACAGACTAATATTGCATCAGATACATTGATAACAGATGCTAAAATATACCCATCAGGGGAGTTAACGACCATGTTAGAATTCTTTCGCGAAAACTTTAAAATGATCCTTTGGACCTCAATTTTCTTCATTGCCGTTGGCGGTGGGATCTACTACGTCGAAGCGGCCTTAGAAGCACAGGTTCAGGTGATCGACTAAATTTAGTACTCTGCTAACGCTCACCTTTGGGTGACTGGCACCTCTGAGTGATAGCATGAATGTTCAGGTGGTTGTTCGAATATCGGCTATGCTGATAACGGCAACGACCTGAGTCATCTTATAGATTTGCCCTTGCCTCCACTTAAAACCTAAGCCTTTGTAGCAGAAAGCCAACTCCCTTAGAGCACATCTATCCCGACTCGGCTCGCAGCCGCTTGATTCAATTTAGAGAAATCTAGATTACATCTGCCCGGCTAACGATACTTACGCCTGTGTTCACTGTCATCGACAACTTCCCTTTCTGGGGCTTCGGTGACTTTCAGGTGATCCATCATATGGCTAACCAGTAAAATCATAGCCGAAAAAATTGCGACCGCGGTGGTAACGTTACGAAGTTCCGGAGTGAAATACCCATAGACTAAGGCGGCGAGACCGACATAAAACCCCAAAATTTTCAAACGAGATAGGGTTGGACTCTTACCTAACCAAGCCTCACAGTGGGGACACTGGATCTGAGAGTTTAGACCTTTACCTCGTTGATTTTTAACCTGGTCGACACCAAAAGGCTGACTACAGTGGGTACACAACACGTGTTGAGCCTCTACTTCTTACAAAAATTCGATGCGTGAGTCTAACAGAATCTTTATCAAAAATACGGTTTCCAGCTCGCCTAGGTTAGCCATTCATTTCAATAACTGATAATGAAAATTAGCGTTCTCAATTTACAGTAACGCTATCAACGTAATATTATAAGCGCCTACAAAAGGAACAGGAATTTACCTATGTATCGCATACTCTCTCTGGTGATGCTCGCAATAGTCGGGCTCAGCGGCATGCCTTCGCAAGCCCAAACCCCAACACCACCCACAACAGAACCCTCGGTTGAAGCCAAGACAAAAGCCAGTGAACTCTCTTCACTGCAGGATTCGATCACCCAAGACGTCAACCGCCTCAAACTGACGAAAGGGGAACTAACCAGCTTCACCGAATACAGAATCAAGAAAAATGCGCAGTTGTTGCACCTCAAGATCCAGGAGTTGATGGATGAGCCCCCTCTAAACAGCAAACTATTACTTCCGCTGGTTCGGGAACATCTGGAGTTCATCAATCGGGTAGATATCTATTACACAAACGACATTAAGCAGCTGAGAAGTGAACTTGGTAAAGATAATGACGCCGAGATCATGATGCAACTATCGCTCAGAGAGAGAGAGCGAGATGTACAATTGGAAGCAAAACTCGACACCCTCAAATGGGCAGAAAAGTTAGCGATAAATACAGGCGAACAGGCTGACCTCCTTACCCAAACACTGGTTAAGCGTGCGGATAAGCTCAATAGCCTGGTTCAATACACGCAAGAGAAGCTCCAGGTCGCAGTGAGCGAGGCAAGCCTTGCTGGCAGTGATGTTAGCTCGGAGCAGACTCTACTGGTCACTCAGCTCAACGAGAGACTGGCTCAGAGCAGCTCCAGCTTAGCCGTCGCTATCGGTCTGCTCGACATAGTGGGGCAGGACACCGCCGAATTAAAACAGACTCTGTTCAGTACTTCCGGGGACATCACTCAGGATGTGTTGAATATTGATGTCGCGTCCAGCCTGATTGAGCAGTGGTTTACCGCTGCTAAGACTCAGGCCATAGACAATGGACCCGGTGTCATATTTAAGCTGTTTATCTTCGTATTGATTCTGTTTGTCGCCAACCTGGCGGGTAAACTGGCTCAGAAAATCGTTAAGAAAACGGTGAGCAACTCCAAGCTGCAATTCAGCCTTCTTCTGCAGGAGTTCTTTATCTCATTATCGGGTAAGGCCGTATTCACCTTAGGTGTACTGATTGCCCTTTCTCAATTGGGGATAGAGCTCGGCCCTCTTCTTGCCGGTTTCGGTGTTGCCGGTGTGATTATTGGTTTTGCACTTCAGGACACACTATCGAACTTTGCCTCGGGAATGATGATCCTGATTTATCGCCCCTATGACGTCGGCGATCTAATCAATGCTGCAGGCGTGACGGGTAAGGTTAGCCATATGAGTCTGGTGTCGACCACTATTAAGACCTTAGATAACCAGAGATTGATTATTCCCAATAATAAGATCTGGGGCGATACCATCAACAACATCACGGTTGAACATCAAAGACGTGTTGATATGACCTTTGGTATTGGCTACAGCGATGATATTGAAAAAGCAGAACGGGTAATGAATGCGATCTTACTCGAACACCCTAAGGTGCTTAAAAACCCTGAGCCTATCGTTAAATTACACACATTAGGTGAATCTTCGGTAGATTTCGTTGTGCGCCCTTGGGCTAAGCCGGAAGATTATTGGGAAGTTTATTGGGATGTGACCCGCACCGTGAAGATGCGTTTCGATGCCGAGAACATCAGCATTCCATTCCCACAGCGCGATGTTCATATTTATCAGAACTAACACACTGTAGCATGAGTTCCTAGGACCTAGGCCCTAGGAACTTTTTTCTAAGCTAATCCAACTATCTCATCGTCTTGGTTAATATCCACATTCAGATATCCAGGCTTGATACCCAGTCCGGGCATTGTCATCACTTTACCGACTAAGGCTGTGATAAAGCCCGCTCCGGCATTAACTTTAAGTTGAGTGATAGGCAGTTCGAAATCGGTTGGAACACCTTTAACCTTAGGTTCATGGCTTATCGATAACGGGGTCTTTGCCACACACACTGCCAGGTTGTCCAACCCCATAGATTTGATATCTTGCAGCTGACTTTCGGCATCGATTGACAATTTTATCCCTGAGGCGCCATACCCCGCCTCGGCGATGGTAAGTAGTTTCGATTCTATACTCGAATCGAGCTGGTATAGGAATTTAAAATCAGACTTCTGCTCTGTTGCGCTGACAACGACTCTGGCCAATGCCTCTGCGCCTTTCGCTCCCTGACTGAAACCATCACAAATCTCACAGCCAAAAGCCGAAGTTTGTAGCACCTTGGCTTTAAGCCATGTCAGCTCCTCAAAGGTATCGGTTGGAAAGCGGTTAATCGCCACGACAACCGGAGCGCCATATTGACTCACGTTATCGATATGCCATTTCAGGTTAGCAAAGCCTGCTTGTAGACGCGCCATGTCGGGCTGATTGATATCATTTTGTGAATCTATACCCGAGTTGGCTTTCAGGGCTTTTAATGTCACCACGACAACGGCGGCATCGGGCGTCTTACCCGATACACGCGCCTTGATATTACAGAATTTTTCGAACCCCATATCGGATCCAAAACCACCTTCAGTCACCACGATATCGGCAAGTTTCAAGGCTATTCTGTCGGCGATAATCGATGAGTTACCGTGAGCAATATTGGCAAAGGGACCGGCATGAATAAGGCAAGGATCACCCGTTAATGTCTGCATAAGCGTAGGCTCTATCGCATCACTCATGATCACCGTCATAGCTCCGGCAACACCTAAGGTTTCAGCGGTTATCGGTTGCCCTTGGGTATCAAGTGCAAGCACGAGCTTTCCTATACGCCTGCGCATATCTTTTAAGTCCAGACTCAAAGCCAATATTGCCATCAGCTCTGAAGCGGCGGTAATATCAAACCCAGAGTCATGTATAGGGCCGTTATTGTCTCCGTATCCTACGGTAATATTTCTTAAACTGCGTTCATTATGGTCCACCACCCGGCGCCAGAAGATCTTCTCCGGATCGATATTAAGAGGCACTTGCCCCGACAGCTCTCGGTATTCCTCGGCCGTCATTCTGGACTCATGAAATAACCTGGCATCGATCGCAGCTGCGGCCAAGTTGTGGGCACTGCTCACGGCATGAATATCACCGGTCAGATGCAGATTCAACTCCTCCATCGGAACCACCTGGGAGTAACCGCCACCAGCAGCCCCACCTTTAATGCCAAAAACTGGTCCCATACTGGGCTGGCGAATACAGGCGCAGGCTTTCTTGCCCAGAGCATTTAACCCCTGAGTTAAACCTATACTGGTAACTGTTTTTCCTTCACCAAATGGTGTGGGTGTCACGGCCGTGACTACCACTAACTTTCCCTCTAAGTTGTCATCTAGGCGCTTAAGAATCGATAGCTTTACTTTAGCTTTAGCGTCGCCAAAGGGGACAAGTTCGGATGAGGTAATGCCGAATTGCTCTGCGATTTGGGTAATGGGTCGATGCTTGGTTTGACGAGAGATCTCAATATCTGTCAGCATTCTAATGTTCCCCTTTTTTAATAATATGTAGGATAGTTCTAGGTAGAATAAAATATGCGCCCCGAATATAGGGGATCTACGACGTGAGCTAAATAGCTGACTTTGAAATGCCTTACTTATTTAAGCTTTTATGAATCTAAATCAAGAAATGTGTCTCCGCTCGTTAGTGAGAGGTGACGTAAATGTAGTGAAGTGTAAAAAATAAAAGGCGCATTCACGCCTTTCATCATTCATTCTGATAAGAGCTATCTGATAAAAACTTAGGCCTAAAGAAACCTAAGCTCTCCGGAGAGATGTGGGCGGCGTCCGCGGGCATCTCTCAATTCAAACACTAAATTATCTTCGTTAATTTCGGCAGAAAAGCTCACATCGGAAGGCATGAAAAGTGGCAGCTTAAAAGCGACATCCACAGTGCAGGGACGATCGCCAATCTGAGTCATCATCTGTGCAATACAGCGGGCTTTAGACCACATGCCATGAGCCAGTACCCGGTCGAAACCAAACCGCTTAGAGAGCACCGGATGCAGGTGAATCAGATTGTAATCACCGGAAGCCTTCGCATAACGGCGTCCGAGATCATCGGACAAAGACCAGGCTTGGGGCGTTTCCCATGCCATGCCATTCCCTTTAGGCGGGCGAACACGGCGCGTGGCACCTTCGATACGATACAGGTAAGTCGATAATGACTCCCACACCAATTCACCATCGACGAAAGCACGGGAGACTAAATCAAATTCAAGTCCGGAATCAGTGACTTGACTATCGGTCAACTCGCACTCGAAATTGAATTTCTCATCGACATTGGCAGCTCTGTGCAAGGTGATGCTGTTTCTAAGGTGTATCATGCCAAGCAGTGGAAAGGTGATAGCCTGATGGGTAAAAATCACCGCATGCAGACGGAATGCCATCACATAGAGATAGGTCAGAGGTAATGTTTTACCATCGAAGTCGAAACCACATACAGAGGCATATTGCTCAACTTTTTCCCGAGACAGGCATACGCCTGAACTACTGACCTGGATTTTCGGTAATGCTTGTTCATTCCAGCCCGGCTTACGACCAAAGAAGATCTTGCGATACAAGGAGAACAGCGAAGGCATCGCCTTTAATTCAATCGAATACTCTTTTTCCACGCTTACCGAACCTTTCAAATTTCAAATCACCAAACGATATCAAGCGAGCGATTATACCCAAACAGAGTGAGTTTGTCCTTAGTTCCGACATTATGTGACCAGAAAGCGGATGTAACACCTGTGACTAACAGGCGTGCAAAATAAGCAGAACAACGAATTAAAGGCAATGATACAAATTCGTTACTCAGGACTCATCAATCAGATTGCAGTTTCCAAACTACGAGACTCTGGTTACGTGACTCTGATTACTAGACTCAAATTTCGAGGATAGGGTTACGAAGCGTGGGATGAATCTAATCAAATAACTCGACCTGATTATCTTCCTGCTCTGTGACAATACCTTTGAGATAGACCTTCTCCTCAGTCATCATCTGAGCGATTCTATCCGGCGACATGCGTTTCAGTAACACCTTACCGCTGTTGGGGTGAAAAAGTACTTTTCTCGGCCAGGGACCGCCTAAGTCCTCTGTTTCTATAGGGATATCTTCCAGCGCCAGGTAGTTTTTTACAAACTCAATATTAGATTGGCCGACATTAAGCACCGAAGTTCTTGTCATCTGTGCGCCGCCGAAAATTTTTGCCTTTAATCGGTGACGTTGACCCCCCGAGGTTAAGATACCATTGATTAACTGCTCCATCGCCAGATTCCCGTATCGACAGGAGTAACTGGTTAATTGGTGCCAATCTTCATGGAGCTCTCTTTCCGGAAGAAGAAAGTGGTTTAAACCGCCAATACCTAAGAGTGGATCCCAGATACAGGCCGCCACACAAGATCCGAGCCGGGTAAATATATATTCATCGTGGGAAGTTATATAAAAGGCTCCGGGATCTACTCTGGCAATCACTTTACTGTGTTTGTTGTCCCAGTTTCTCGGGATCGCCTCAAAGCCAGTTCGTGGCGGTGGTATCGCGACAGCTTGCATTCAGCCTCCCTGCTGTAGAAAGAATACTATTAAACACTGAACCTAAGCACTAAACCGATGAAGTCGTTTAAGTACACAGGCCAGCTTTCAGAGTATAGTCAGTTCCTCTTCAAGCTGCCTGTTATTTACCTGAAGCACGTAGCGCAGACAGCAATTTAATTGCAACTCTGTTGCCAGCAATTTGTGGTCTCAGCACCATGCTTTTGCATCTCAAGCACCATGCTTCGGTCACCGACAACATGCCCGGCTCCAACAGCTATAAACATAGGCTGTGGTGTGGCAGGGTCGAGCATGAGTTCTCTTATTCTTGCCGCCATGTCGATGTTTCTTTGCCATAAAATCTTCTCGAGCAACTGTTTATCGTCTCCATCAGACATCTGCCCCTCCATCAGCTCGGCAAGATGAAGTTCATCTCCTGTACGCCATGAGCTAATCAGGCCATGCATATCTTCATCGGGTCCCTCGATGGCCTCTTTAACCATGCTCCATTGAGTCTTATCATCGAATGAAGCCATAAGTTGAAACTGAAATTCGGTACTTTCCAACTCCAAAACAGGCCGCCCTTTGTTCTTTGAGATCAATACCTGTTCGACCCCATATACAGCGCTGTAACCCAAGGCTTCAAATCGGGCCATTCCCAGCTGCATCGACTGCAACCAAGGGGCGTAACCACTTAACGCTGCACACTCTCTGGCCCTTCTTTGACAATAACTATCGAGCACAGCCTGAGTCTCAATATCGATAGGCGCTTGGCCTACTCCGTACTTTCTGATCAGTGTGGCAATATCCGCGCTGGCCGCATCAGCTTCGACCACCAGGGACTCTGCCGAATCAAACAGAGATTCAATTTGATCAGGCATGGGATAAAAGTTTGCCTTACCCACATGAATCGAACCCAGCAGGTAGGACACCTTCCCCCTGTATTCAATTTTATAAAATGGTGGTGTATCCAGTGGCGCCGCCTGAGCACCAACTAGCCCCATAGCCATAAACATACATACCAATGCAACTAATCGCTTCAGTTGACTTGTTGCCATCTGCTTCGCCCCTTATAATCCCGACAATTAAAATTTATGTAAATGAGAGGCTGTTATGCCACACACACGTGTTATTGAACAACTGAAAGACAACTTACAAACAGCCTATCGCAAATCGATCGATGCCGACGGTAAGTTAGATGAATTAAAAAAAGCCGGTCACGTAAAATTTAATACCATCTTTACTCAAGAAGAGGGCTTCAGCACAAACAGCAACCGCTTCCGCCCCTATGTTCAAGAGCTTGCAGATGAACTGGACAAGATGCCGACCGATGCAGAAAAACTACCCGCGGCTTTAGAAAAATTTGTCCGTAAACTTGGTGTATTGCTGCAAACCCTGCAAGCGTTTAAAGAGCAATCAAAGTAAACTGTGAAATCCACGGGTGATTCGGTTACCTGACCATCATTTTAGCACCCTAGTGTTCTTGCTGTTTTGTTTATGATGATAACGGTAATCGACAAAAAAAGGCTAAACAAGCAGTCAGCTCATTTAGCCTTTTTAAACAACCCAATGACAGAATCGCTTAACTGTCCATTACAATTTAGGTTCGACCGTCTTTTTCAGCCAGTCAGCAAGCATTTTTGACTCGTATCTCATCGGCTTATCACTCGCACGTCCGACTCTTTGCATAAAGCCCATGTCGGTCAATTTCTCATCACCAGCCATAATAACCTTGTCTCCTTCGAGAATTTTATAGCTAAAAGTGATACGTGGAGGGTAGAGCTCTTCAACTAAGCGAATATCATTCATTGTGGCACCAAATGTAGGCCTGACATCCCCGGCAAGATCGAGATCAGTCACCAGCATCTCAAGCTTTTGCTCGCTCTTTAATGTTTTACCCGCCTCTTTATTCAAGTTCTTGGTCAGGAGCTCAAACGTTCTTTTTTCATAGCGGGATTGAATATCACCGACGGCTTTCACATCACGAAAGTTCTTAGGCTCTTGCCACTCAATTTTGACCATCCCTTGCTCGGTCACAGGATTCTCAACAATTTCATCTGCTGCAATTGCAGCAGTGGAAGTTAATACTCCCGCTAATAAGATGTAGGTTAACTTCATATGAGCCTCCTAAGGCTGAACTCGGATGTTTATAGCTAAATCTTTGTGACTGCCACAAATGTCGATATTAATATGGCACTCTTACGGTGCTGGTTTAATATACAAAACCTATCCTGAATATGGGCTTAATGCAAAAGAATTAATGCCTATCCAACTGTATAGCACACTATTGAAAATAGACCGTATCCCTCGCGATTTGTTCTCATCAATACCGGAAAAAACTGTATCAATACTTATCATGGCCAGATATATGATACCAACAAGGAAAGAGTCTTAAGGAGTACGCACTTCATCAATCACAGCCTTGAATTAGTTTGCCAAAAATACTCTGGGTAGCTCACTTTCTTATACCGGTTGGTATCACTTGGGTATAGAATATCCGCTCCTTCTATACAGGGCTGTTTCATAAATGAAAAACTCTCTACCCATTATCTTTGTTGTTACCCTTTTCATGACCCTTGGGCTCACGCTCTATCTGATTAACCAATCCGAAGCGTCTGATGAACCGGAAACCTGGTCCTCTTTTGTCTATACCAATGGCTATAATTCAGGTCGATATAAAAAGGTCGATGATTTCGAGGACTACCCCTCGTGCAGAGACTATTCATTAGAGAAGTCAGCAGAGAACGGACAAGCTCCATGGGAATGTGGTTTAAGGTGCCGTTTTGACTCTAGCCGCCAAGGGTTCCAATGCGAGACGATGGAAAATGAGTAGATGAAACGGTGTTAAATGCTGGTTCAGAGTAGCCAGCGTTATGTTTACGGCATTTTTATAACAAGAGATCACCACAGTTTCACTACCAATTCAGCAAATATTCAAGTTTCCGATGTTAATATCCCGCTTCCATATTTCGGAGGGCATCCCTCATTATGTGTATAGGAGCAACACTATGACATTTCGCATAAAAAACACCTTAATTATCAGCATCTTTACCTTCCCACTTTTGATGGGTGTTGGTGTGAGTGCAAACGCAAGCGAACTTATAAGTATTGAGGAGAGCGCAACGTCTGCCGATGAAATACTGTCACAATATGAAGCTCTCGCAGAAGATATGAGCGCAGATAAACAGTTAGAAGCTATTGAGAATCAACTCAAAGATGAAGAGCTTAACCTATTACAACCAATCTGCAGCGAATACAGTATCGACCTGAATACGGGCGAGGAAGTCTGTGTAGGGCAGTAATTGATGCATTAAATATAGAGAGGCTATATGGCCTCTCTTATATATAAGGCAAATTAAGTTAGCCATTCCCCCTCTTCGTTCGTCTCACCTTCAAGAATATAGATTCTGAAACAAGTTCAGAATGACGACTCAGGCTCGAGCATTCAAAACAGCGTGCAAAGAAGCATTCGCGGCCAGAGCCGCTTCTAAACCAGTTCATCTCTAACTCCAGCAATAATTGGTACTTCAAGCTCCAGACTCCAAAACTGTTCGTTTTTCATTCAGCTTAGGTACATCTTTTACCGGGTAATATACGCATTAATTAATCAAGACTAATAGCCTTAGGATGACACCTCTTATCCATATTTGTTGAAAGAGACAGGATCAAGAGAAAACGGTTCCATTATGGTCACAACTTCAAAATCTGGAGATTATTTATGAGCCACTCAATCACACAAACCAAGATCGCATTTTCAGGAAAGGTCGCCTTCATCGCTGCCTTGCTAATCGCAAGCGCATTTGTCGGGCAGGCAAAAGCAGATGAATTGACGCCAACAGAACAGGCTGCTGTGAATCACCACTTAGAGATTTTAGCCACACAACAGAGTAAATCAGAAAACTCTTTGATTGAGAGCCAGCAAGATGAATTTGATCTCGAATTGTCGACGGCTGAGGAGCAGTTTATGGATAAGACCTGTGATGACAACGGAATGCACTACGACAATGATGCCGAGGTCTGTTACGAATAACTATCGGATAAAAAAAAGAATCTATCAAAAGCGAGGATATCCTCGCTTTTTGTCTAATAACAGTAGATATAATACCAATTGGTAAAGCAGGCTAAAACGGAAATGTCTCACTCAATTGAGGATAGGTAGCTTTAAGTTGCTTCTTCTTGGTCGAGAACTTCTTTCCCTGAGGAGTCGCCATTCCCGAAGGTACGAAAGGTAACTCCCCATCCGTTCTCTCTTCAAAAATTTGTCCGGCTATCAGGTCATATTCATCTAAAAATGGATAAGCATAGCCATCTTTTTCCGGCCATTGAACAAGCTGTCCAAGATCATCCGGGTTAAGAACAACTTTGTCGTACCACTCTTTACCTAATGAGATAAGAAAACATCTGAACTCAGCAAAGGCATACTCTGAATCACACCCGGTAATGATATAGGCGGCTCCCCATACCGACCAGGAATATGACCGACGCATCTGTTGTCCAAAGAACTTATCAAACTCAATAAGCTGCTCATCACTAAGGGCCTCAAGTTTACCCTTTAAATTCTCGGCTAAACTGATCTGGTCTTGGTCAGATGTCGTTCTCGTTACTAGCTGCCAAAATTCTGTTTCGGTCATAAAACTCTCACTTTGTTTTCCTCACGCTATTCTAATCTATATCAGTTTGATTTTGACTCTTAACTCTGATTTTTTTACACTCGCCGGTCATTAACTCTACTAACGCGCTACCAAAGAGACACTCAATGAAAAAGCCTACTCCCGCACTCTCTATCATCATGTTGCTGTATGCGATCTTTGCCATTATCGCTATTTGGCGTGCGCTGAGCATTCAAGCCATAGACCTGTTCTCATTAGGCGTGATCCCTGTGCTGGTTGGATTGGCGATGAGAACCAGCTGGGCTGGTATCGCATTTAAAGTCTATCTTTTCATTCAGACATTAGGCTTAGCCGCGCTTGCAGGGGCCGCCATCATCGCTTATCAAATAACACCTGAAGATGTGAAGGTGGTGATCAATAATCAAGAGATCCCAGTACCATTAATCGCAGTCTCTGGTGTACTTCTATTAGCCTTTCAGTTTTGGGTCGCCTTCTCTAAAACAACAAAAGCATATCTGGTCAGTGGCACTACAGAATAAAGACGACCAGAGCCGGTGTGAACGGTGGGAAGTTGTTGCTAAGATGTTGTCTTTAGAGTAGTTTAGCCGCCACATACTAATAATAAGAATCGAGACTATGAGCACATTATTGCCTAGTGAGCTTTCAATACTTCTTGTAGAGCCTTCTGATACCCAGAGAAAAATTATCTGTAGCAGGTTAACCCATGAAGGCATCAGCAATATTCAAACCGCAACGAGTCTAACTGAAGCCCAAACTATCATTAGTCGCCATCATCCCGACCTAGTTGCCAGTGCCATGCATTTCGAAGATGGCACAGCATTAGATCTACTGAAACAGTTAAAAGAGACTGATGAATACAGAGACATTCAATTTATGCTGGTTTCGAGTGAATGCCGCCGTGAACAGCTTGAGGTTTATAGGCAGTCAGGCGTGGTTTCCATTCTTCCTAAGCCATTCTCATCTGAACACTTAGGTAAAGCCCTCAATGCCACAATCGACCTCTTAAGCCAAGATGAGCTCGATCTCAATCACTTCGATGTACATAACCTGAGAGTCCTTGTTGTCGATGACAGCAAGATGGCTCGAAATATCATCAGACGAACAATTTCAAATTTAGGCCTTCAGTTGATCACCGAGGCCGAAGATGGTGCGGAAGCCATCGAAATAATGAAATTGAATATGTTTGACTTAGTGATCACAGATTACAATATGCCCAGTGTCGATGGCTTAGCCTTGACCCAATTTATTCGTAATCATAGTCAGCAATCTCATATCCCTATACTTATGGTTTCCTCGGAGGCAAATGATACCCACCTCAGTAATGTATCTCAGGCAGGCGTCAATGCCCTTTGTGATAAACCCTTTGAACCTCAACTTGTTAAACAGATTCTCTATCAACTGCTCGATGAGTGACCACAAAACAGGGATTTAAAGAGAGGCAGCGGATAGCTAATTCCCCAGGAAAGCAGCTGAACGGCTCGGTAGAATGCTTGTTCATTAGTCCAACAAGTATGAATTGATCTATTTTTAGACAAATATTGACCTCAAAGGGCAATTCTGAGCGCTAAAGCACTTTTAATATGCCATGGCTTATGGCATGTTAGGTCCAGCGATTACTAAGTAATTAATGTGATTGGTATAATTAAATCTACGGAAAGAAGAGACTATTCAAATGAATAAGACTGAACTTGTTGCAAAAATGGCTGAGAATGCGGAACTGACTAAAGCAGAAGCTGCACGCGCACTGAAATCTTTTGAAGAGACTGTCACCGAAGCGATGAAAAATGGTGATAAGATCTCAATCGTTGGTTTTGGTTCTTTCGAAACTTCTAATCGTGCTGCACGCACTGGTCGCAACCCTCAAACGGGTAAAGAGATCCAAATCCCAGCAGCAACCGTTCCAAAATTTAAAGCTGGTAAGACTCTGAAAGATAGCGTTAACTAATCACGCTTTTTCATTGTTTATAAATAAAAACCTCCTTATGGAGGTTTTTTTGTATCCGCTTATCGAAACACTCTCCGCGCCCCATTCGGCTGCTATGCACTACTCGAGTGCATCTCCTGCTCCAATAATAACCATCTCACTCGCCACTCTAGAGTAAGCAAATATTAATCCATTGATAATATTGATAAAAAAACATGGCACAAGATTAGCAATCCTTTATAAAGCAGTAATAAAAAACAAAGATGAACTTACAGCTCAATGAAAGGGGATGAATATGAAACAAGCACTCAGATCTACCGTAATCCTGGTCTCAGGCCTATTAATGGCCTTTTGCGCCAATGCAAGTGTCACAGCTAATATCGGCGCCAGCTCTAACTACCTTTGGCGAGGAGTCACTCAGACTCAAGACGCTGTCGCCGTTCAAGCCGGCATCGATTATGAGCATGATAGCGGACTCTACTTAGGCACATGGGCTTCGAATGTAGATTTTGGTGATGATACGAGCTATGAAATTGATTTCTATGTTGGCTATGCTGGTTCAATAGGTGAAGACTTTGGTTACGATGTCAGCTATCTCTATTATGCCTACCCTGACAGCGACAGCAGTGTAGACTTCGGAGAGATCACGGCGGCATTAAGCTGGAAATGGTTCTCGGTAAGTTACTCCCAGATAGCCAATGCCGACAGTGATGTCGCATCAGATCCACTGGATGAAAAAGATCTCTCCTATATCCAGGCAGGTTTTTCATTCCCTTTCTCGGACACCTTAAGCTTAGATCTGCATTACGGCTACTCATCCGGCGATGTGAGTACCGCCTGGTTTGATGTCGACAACTACGCCGATTATTCACTCTCGCTGAATAAGGATACCGATATCGGCACTGTCTCCTTTATGGTGAGTGATACCGATCTCGACCAAGATGATCCCAAAGTGATCTTGGGGTACAGCTATAGCTTCGATCTATAACTTCGGGCTATATAACATCTAAACGAATTAACCCAGCAAATTGGTGTAGCGACCTGCTGTTGTTGAAAAACACCTTAAGCTAATACCAGAATTTCAATTTGTGATCTCAAGCTAGATGCGTCATCGCTAAAATAGCGATAGCGCATCTACAAAACATTTTTAATCCACTGATATATAGTAACATTTTATTCCTCATGGTTAGAAAGAAATCAAAAAGTTAGTTTTTTACTCTTCTACAGATAATGTTAAATCGATCTCACTTTTCCTCACAAGAGCCTGATATCTTTCTCATCAGCGCTTACTAATGTTTCCGACTCACCCGAGTTAACGTCTTAAGCTATAGCGCTTTTTTGTTGTTCTTTACATTAACTTTCTGACACCCGTAACGGTGTCATTTCTTAATCAATGGCACCTATTAAAATGCCATAAGTATTTCACAAGAGAGGAGTTGGTTATGGCTCAGATTATTGACCTTGTGCCCAACGATGCAGAGATAGAAGCGATGACGGCCCCAAAAAATCAACGGGCCGCCGATGATCTAAAACACAGACGTGAAGTAAAAAAACGCTTGGAAGAGCGACTCGCTGCAGCAGCACTTCAGCGAGCCATAGGCAGAGACTTTTATTAATCTGCTTACTACGACTTGAATCTAGGATTCTCCCCCTGGATTCAAGCTTATTTTACTCAGCAGCCCCTCAAACATCCTTTTGTAGTCAAGTGTAGTGAACTCCACCAGACTTCAATCATTACACACTCATCACCCCAGCTAATATCTGTATAAACATCTTAGATTTGTCTGCACCTGTGTTTCTGGGATACTGGTATTTTGATGAATTCAGCCCCGCCTGAAAGAGATGAAGGAGATTTACAGACGGGGTGATTATTCAGGGTAAAGCTAAGGACTCCTAAAAGTAATACCCGAAGTTAATATTGACCCGATAATCCCAATCATCACCAATCTCAGGCAGGCCAACGTGATCGTTGTTCGCTGTCGAGAAGGTCATGTTCTTACCGGCGATAAGATCAACCATGGTATAAGTTGGGCCTGCGGCAATTGCCATACCAGTTACATTCTGAAAGCTATTATCATAAGAGTCGTCTTCAACATCGGGAGTCAGTAAGCCAAAATCGTTATAGAACTTAACGCTGCCCCAGTCCGTAGCCATGGTTTTTGCTACGTTAAAGTTATAGATCTGGCCCTTAGCCGAAACTTCATACTGCCAGCCAACAACGGACACGCCGATCTTGTTTTCGTCTTCAGCATCTGCAGCATCAAATTCATAGTGCATAGCCTGCATCTGAACGTTCCAGGAACCGAAGTTACCATTTAAGTGAGCAGCAAGAGCAAAGCGGTCGCCTGTATTGCCAGTCCCGCTGTTATATATCTGACCATACTGCCCCGATGCACCGACCGTAACCCCGCTGAACGTCTGGGTATGGCGCAGGTTGAACTGATTAGTTTCTTCATTGTTGTACTCAGTCCCGTTGATAGTGCCTGTGAACAAATCTGCGGCGTATCTGGCGTTATTGCTAGCACCATATTCAGGACTCTTGAAGAAGGCAACGTCTGTCTGCATTCCACCTGTCTTGTAGACAGCTTTTACGCCAACATCGCGGTCATCTTCAAAGCCAAGGTAGTAAGGCAAGCCCATCCACCAAGAGTTTGATATGTAGCCATGGTTTCCGAAAGGAACATGGGTTACACCGGCCTGGATCTGCAACTCAGGTGACATGTCATAGGTCGCGTAACCTAAAATCAGATAGTCTGTACTATTGTTCAGTCGGTACTCGGAGGCAAAACCCCAGTTGCCGCTCTGACCGCTTGCTGTCAGCGATAGTGTGTCAAACGCGATATCGCCAAGCTTATCTTTTGATGACTCGCTGTAGTCGATGTAGCTGTAATTAACACGTACAGAACCGCCAATGTTGAGGTTTTCATTTATTTCCGCAGCCCCCGCAGGGACTGCAAGTACTGCTAGCAGGGACGCAGCAATCGCAGTAAATTTTGTCATAGTTTTGCCTATATTTTTATTTTAGGTTTGGAAATTCAACGATATGGCACTCTGAGCAAATAGCTCGTGAGGCTTTATGCTCTGAATGACAGGCTGTACACTCAAGCAGGTCTTCATAGTGGTGTGAACTGTGTGGGTTTTTATCCCAACGATTTGGATCTGTCGGGATCTCGCTCATCCCACCATGACATTCAATGCACGTTTCAGCCTCCGGACGCTGAAACTTACCTTTGGTTGTGTGGCAAGTACGGCAATCTAACGCATCCTCGTGATGAGGTTTCATGGTGTTGGCAGCATTAGCACCGAAAGAGAGTAGCATTACAGCAGCGGCTGCGATTAAAGAGGTTTTCATTACGCATTCGCCTTATATTTTGCAGCAGTACGACCTGCGATTTGACCAAACACTAAACCGTCAATTGACGAACAACCGCCCAGACGATCCATACCGTGAACACCACCAGCAATCTCACCCGCAGCGAATAACCCTTTGATCGGCTCACATGTCGTTGCATCGATGACCTGTGCATCTGGAGTAATCGCAACACCACCCATGCAGTAGTGCAGTACAGGTGACAAGCGGAATGAGTAGAACGGCGCTTTTAGCTCGGTTTTTACGTCCAATGGTTTGTTGAATGGGTCCGGTGCGCCTTTTACGATCTCATTCCAATCAGCGATAGTCTGTGTCAATGTTGCTTCGTCAACGCCGTGGCGCTTTGCCAGCTCGGCTACTGAGTCAGACTTCTTCACCGCACCGTCGCGATAAGCCGCATGAAACCCTTCAGCATGCTCGGTAGTTTCTTCACTGCAGAACGTAAATGGATAGTTTGGCGTCTCTTTGGTGCCTTTCTGCATCACAACTAATTCAGCTTCTGAACGGGTGCGACGAGATGAAAGCTCATTCACAAAACGTTTACCCGTCTTAGGGTCTACGGCAATCCCTTCACTGAAGGCATAATCAGAGAAGAAAGAACCCGGGCCTGCCGGGCGTTCATCTGGTGACCCCCATGGCCCTAACTGGTACATGTCTAACATAACCGGCAATGAACCCGCTGCCAGTAACGACTTAATCATGTCAGCCGTAGCACCCGACTGAGCAGTGGTTCTCAGGTCTGCATAAACCGGCATAGTGGTCTTCACGAACTGCTTGTCGCTGCCCCAGCCACCTGATGCAATCACTACACCGTGGCGTGATTTGTAGGTTAACTCTTTAGCAAACTTTCCTGTCCTAGAATCGAAGTCCGTTTGAACGGCAACACCGCTAACGCCGCTGTCGTCGCTGATGATCGCCGACACGTTTGTACGGTTCTGGAACTTAATACCTTTCTCAAGTAGATGCTTGTGCATAGGTACTACGATTCCACCGCCCGATGCGTTCGATGGGATGTGTCCTCTTGGCGCGCTGTGACTACCAAGGCGGAGCAGTTTATCTTTGAATTCAACACCACAGTCCATCATCATGTCGTAGGCTGTGCTGGCTTGGGTTGCCATCGTCATTGCAAGCTCAGGGTGGTTGAACCCACGGCCTACTTTAACCATGTCTTGCACCAATAGTTCTGCTGAGTCTTCGATGCCATGTTTCTCTTGTAGCTTGGTACCTGGCATACACACGATGCCACCACAGATAGCTGACGCGCCACCGTAGGCAATCATCTTCTCGATAATTAAGATGTTTTTCAGTCCCGCTTTATTCGCCGAGTAGGCCGCGGATAATCCAGCGAATCCACTACCTACAATGATAAGGTCATACACTTCGTCGAATGACATCTTCTCTTTTTTGTCGGCACTGGCAGCATGAGCCATACCTAACGTTGCCACAGGCAATATCGCCGCAGCCTTTAATAAGTCTCTACGTTTCATAATTTCTCTCTCGGGAAAGCTCCCCCCTCGATGAAGTAGAGGGGGGTTAAAGAACGATTACTCGTATAGTGATTCCAGCTGAAAGTTCTTGATGAACTGGACGCCGTTGTTGATATCTCTGGTGTAGGCTCTGTCTTTATCTACGAATGGAACAACTTTGCGGTAGGCTTTAAGCAGACGCTTGGTACCTTCGCCCAGCTCGTAGCCCTGCTCGTCTCTGCGCATTTGAGCCCCCTGAGTCATATGCAAGACTTCAAAAGATAAGATCTCAGCCCCCACGTTAGCCATCTGACGTAAGCGGTCCGCCGTTAGGTTGACGTTGCTATACATCTCCTCGATACCACCAGAGGTTGGCATACCGTAAAGCGTCACGTTATTGGTCAACGACATAGCTTCTGCATAAAGACCGACCATCGGCTGGCCAATGTTAGCAAAACCATCACCATGGACACCGTTAGTCACATTAGACTTAGCAGACAGATACTTACTCATATGGGTACGACGTGAGTCATCAACCTGCATGATTCTCCATCCCGAACCATGTAACAGATGTGCCATCGCCTTTATGGTACTTTCTGTTTGTAAGGCTATCTGAGTGAAATCAAAGGCTGAGTTCGAGTTGATGTAATCGCGTTTGGCACCGCTGGGGTCGACAGCATAATGCTTAACGACCGGAGTATCTGAATACCAAAGGTCACTCTTACCGGCAATCGTCACAAGAGGGTTATCTGACGTATGGTTAATTTGAATATTAACCAAATCCTTAAGGCGATCCATCTCATTCAATGCTGTCGCCAGAGTCCAGTGAGCACTACGAAATGATAGTGCATCTTGTAAACCACGCTGATCATTCTTATCCCACAGATAAGACCCCTTCAATGATAAAAGTATCGCTTCGGCAGCTTCATGTCCTTTCGGCATCCCCTTTCCCTCGACAGAATGCCACAGGAATGGGCTGACATTGCCATTAAGCGTTTCAAGGCCTGCAGCAATCAGATAGGGAGAGTAGTTGATGATCTTATCGGCCTTTTGCATCGCGTCGACCAGGATCGCCATAGAGACGTTAGCATTCGATAAGATTGAGATCCCATCCAGACCAAAAGGACGGAATTTTTTCATCCCAAGCGCTTTCAACACCTCCTTTGAGTCTCTTCGCTCACCCTTATAGTTAATGTCCCACTCACCCATAAGCGCTAAGCCGATATGAGTCGGCCAGGCTAAATCGTTTAACCCCATAGAGCCGCGACTAGGTATAAGTGGATTAGCATCGTTATTCACAAGCTGTATGAACGCATTGGCGGCGTCAGTCGTCATGCCAGTAAGCCCTGCAGCCATCTGGTTCAAGCGAATAATCATCGACATTTTAACGATATCATTGGCCAGGAATGGACCAACCCCAGCCGCTTGTATACGCATTTGACGCTCATTGAACGCGATGGATGCGCTTCTCATTGGCTCTTTAGTGACGTCACCGTTAACTACCTGTTGATCCTTGAGTTCACCAAAATTTACGTTAAGCCCATAAACCGTTTTACCATGTTTAGTGGCATCGATAGATATGTCATATGATTTCTTAATACGACTCCAGCCCGCTTTAGATATTCGAACATCGTTCCCAGGCTGTGCAGCTTCCCGAAGCGTCTCTACTGTCAGACTCTTACCATCCAAGGTAAATGTTTCGGCATAGCTGGCCGGAGCCATTAGAACGGCACCAATCAACACTGGTAGCGTGCGTGTAATCAACTTGCTCTTTGTCATCATCAAACCCTTTTCTTGCTTCTCATTAATTCTGCCGAGAATAATATTGGGAGGTGGACTAAGTTTATGTGATAAAAGTCTGGTATACCGACGCATAACTACAGCTTATACCTGACAGGGTGACAGAAGTTTGAACCGAGTCAGCCTAATAGCAAGCGGTTAGAGTCATAATCACAATTTCGAACCAATTGATAATTCCATTGGTATTTTGATGGAACTCACGCTTTTAACAAAACAATGACATAAGAAATACAATCACATGCTAAAGAACACAAAAATCCACTATTTCTACTACGCTGCTAAGTATTCATCTTTCTCCAAGGCAGCTGAATTTATGCAGGTTTCACAACCAGGTGTAAGCTCAAAAATCATCGCATTAGAAAAAGAGATAGGGATAAAGCTGTTTGAACGAGACAAGCATGGTGTCCACCTCACCAAAAAAGGGGCTGTCTTGTATGCCGAAGTCGAAAAGGCAATAAAGTCCTTTGAAAATATCGAACAGGGGATCAGAAGGATTAAGGGTAAGGCATTAATTAAGATAGCCACTCAGCCACGACTTTATGAAAAGTACCTTGAACCTAAGTTAACTAAAGAATTCCTGTCTGAGTTCTTTATGCAGATCAGTACCGGAGAGTTGACTACGATTAAAAACTGGATGGATTCAGGCGAGGTCGACGTAGTGATAACCGAAGGTATATTCAACGACCACCCCGTTTTCGAACACGCTGTTGAGCTGGATAACCTTCAATTTTACTGGGCAAAAAAGACAAATACAGAGTTCACTTCTCCCATCCCCACCTTCGTTCATTCAGATATCTGGAATCATTGGCACGACCTGAGTCAGTGCATGCCTGAGGGCGCAGATTATAAGCAGATAATGATCATCGATACCCCTGACTTTTCATCAAAACTCATCGAGAGAGGCATTGGGATTGGCCTACTCCCCGAACAGATGATACTGAAAAATGAAAATTTAGAAAAATGCGAAGGCCCAACTTCAGGTACTGTTGACGGCCCCATAGCGGTATACATAAACAGGGAGAAGTCTGCCGAGCTGGACGAATGTGATATCGTCAACAGAATCATGTCATAGACGCTAATTGCACTTTGCCGTACAGACAAAGTGCAATAAAAAACACAACAGATACCACTTTGTCTTTATTTAATAAATGGCTAGCATTTGCTATTTCCGGCGAGTTTGTTTAACCCATTGTATGACATAGAGCAGCAGGTAGAGTACTGTAACTATGAGCGCAGCATACATGAATGTAGGCACAAACCAGCTCGAAGCCGTATCAAAAACAAAATTCCAATTGGTACCATTCTTATCATGAAAGATACCGCCCGGGTTTTCGACCCACTCCCATACCAGAATAATTAATGTCACCAAAACTGATACCAGAGCGCCTATCACCAATCCAAAGGAGCAAAAGTTATATTTCATATCAGAGAGTTTCAATTTTTCACTTCCATTTATCCCTTAGATTTATCATCTGATTTAGCCAATATAACCTAACAAGGCACAATCCCCTTACTAAAAGTCAAAACGCCCACTCTGACGACCGGGCTTTATTCAGGGTAGCCCGTGATATCTCTGATCTTAGAGTAAAGAGGTTGCAGCTTCTTATAGATATTGAGATAGACCTCACCGTAGAGTCGCTGATACATCTTATAATGCTCATCGTCGGGCTCGAAGCGTTTGCCCTGATGCACCATGGCCTTAATTGCACTGTCGAAATCAGGATGCAAGCCCAGTCCTACCGCGGCATCGATGGCGGCGCCCAGTCCCGAAGTCTCCACCGTATGAGCCCTTACCGTGGTTAGACCGAACACATCGGCGGCAATCTGCATGGCCGCATCGCTCTGGGCACCGCCACCGGAGACCCTGAGCTCTTTTATTTTGCAGCCACTGCGCTTTTCGATGGCCTCAAGCCCCTCTTTAAGGCCGAACGCCAACCCCTCCAATATCGCCCGATACAGATGGGCCCGGGTATGAATATCACCGAAACCTATCACGGCGCCCTTAGCTTCAGGACCCGGTTGCTTAACACCAGGCCCCCAATAGGGCTGAAGCATCAAGCCCATGGAACCGGGGGGCACGGTATTGACCAACTCATCGAACAGCGCTTCGGCCTCTATTCCCGCCTCATCCGCTTTTGCCTTCTCGATATGCGCAAACTGCTCCTTAAACCAACTCACCATCCAGAAGCCCCGATATAACATCACCTCACTGCAGTAAGAACCGGCAATGGCTGACGGATAAGGCGGGAGAAAGCGCACCGCCTCAACATAACGCTTCATGGTGACATTTATGGTCGCGGTAGTACCAAAACTCAGGCAACCCACATCTGAGTGTTGACCGCCAGAGCCTAAGACCTCACATGCCTTGTCCGCCGCAGCGGCTATCACAGGTAATCCCTCCGGGATCCCGGTCAATGCACTAGCCTGAGCCGTGATCTCACCGATCCGATCGCCGGGATCCACCAGAGGCAACAGCTGATCTTCTCTCACATTCAGCGCTCGCCACTTCCAATCCCATTTTTTCGCCCACCTGTGCTTCTTATAATCGAATGGAAGATAGCCCACCTGGGAGCCCGATGAATCGAGCCACTCGCCGGTCAATCTATGATGAAAAAAGCCCGACAGAAAGGTAAATTTATAGGTTTTATCCCATAGCTCTCGCCTGGCCTGATAGAGCCAGTTAGGCTGTGCCCGGCTTCGAAAGGTGTTGATGGTTTCCTCAAGCCCCATCATTTTAAACAGCGGATCCCAGAAACCTCCCAGGCTCTTTTCTGGTTCGGCTTTACGCTGATCGAGCCATAAAATGGCGTCATGCAGTGGGTTGCCTTCGCTGTCCAGTGGCAGCATAGTGCCGCGCTGTGTGGTCACTGACATGCCTCTGATCCTGGTTTTATCTATCCCCTGAGCCCAGAGTGACTGGCAGGCCTGACACAACTTATCCCAGTAATATTCGCCACTCTGCTCACACCAACCAGACTGTGGTGACACGTAGGGAACAAGCTTCACCTGAGATTTGGCGACCAATTGCCCCTGTAGATCGAAGATCAATGCACGCACACTCTGAGTGCCATTATCGATAGCCAGTAGGTAGCCGTTATCTTTTTCATTCATCATAGACTGTCTGTACTTAGTAAGTTGTCTGTGTTTGGCAGAGAGTAGTATTTCGAAAAGATCTGCTCAAACCTGAGCCACTCCTGCTCAGCCTGTGACTGAGACCAGTTCAGTGATTGGCAGCACAGCGCGAGAATTTGCTCGCGATACTTTATGATGCCATCTCCTAACAATAATCCCAAACGGGTACGTCGCAGCAGGAGATCATCGAGATGCACCACACTCTCATGGGCCAGCGACCACTCCAGCTCACGCCACTGGCAGCGGCTTATGCCGATCTGCTGATTGTTTTTCATCTCAGAAATGCGTGTCGCAAAATGGCCAAAATACCCAATGAGCCGCTTGTCCGCATAACCCGTAGCAGGTTGACTGAACTTAGCCTGTTTAAGATCGCTCAACAGATCGGGAAATTGAGTCTTGATACTCTCCAATACCTCTTTTGACATCAGATGATAACCGGTGAGTTTGCCCCCGGTGACTGAGACAAGGCCGGGTTTAGACCAGATAACATGTTCACGGGACTCCTTAGAGGGTGCCGTATCGGTGGATGCGCTCAATATCGGCCTGATACCACTCCAGCAACTGATCACATCCTCCTCATCAATATCTTTATCAGGAAAATAGTGCCGGGCCAGTTGCAGCAGATAATCTACTTCGGTTGCAGATATTCCCGGCTCAGTTTCGACCCCCTGCTTATGATCAAGATCCGTTGTGCCGATCACAGTGCAGCCCTGCCATGGATAGATATAGACGGGGCGTTTATCTATGGGGTGAAAGAAGGTGATGCATGCAGAGACAGGAAGTCGCTCGAAAGGCAGTACCAGATGGCTGCCTCTCAACGGCCTGAGCAAGCCTTTCTCAAGTGGATGAAGCAGTGATGCCCAGCTACCGGTCGCATTGATGACGCACTTGGCGCCTATCTTATGCTTACCCTCGTCAAGCTTGAGTTCGATCCCCGAGACCCCACTCTCTGACTCGATGAGTCCTGTGACTTTGGCGTAATTAAGCGCCTGCCCCCCGGCGAGCACTCCATCCTGAAGCAGGCGCAACACTAAACGGGCATCATCGGTAACCCCATCGGCAAACAGACTCACCCCGGCTACCCCATCGAAAGAGAGATCTGACATCCAGGTTCGGGCTTTCTCGAGTGTAAGAGGCTTATGGTAATCACATCCGGCGAGTTTATCGTAGACTGACAGCACCCGCTTAAACAACGCCGCCGAAGGGAAATCCCCCTCCCGATGCAACATCATATAGGGCATAAGTTCCACCAAGCCCGGCAGCTCGGCAAGCAGAGCCTCCCTCTGTCTGGCCGTATCCCGCGTCATTCGCAATTGGCCACCAGCCAGATAACGTAGTCCACCATGGACCATCTTAGATGAGCGGCTCGATGTGCCCCATGAAAAATCCTGCTGCTCGACGAGCAGCACCTTTAATCCTTGGTTCGCAGCCAGGTGAAATATTCCCGCCCCGGTGATCCCGCCGCCGATCACGACAAGATCGTACTCACAGGCTTGTTCGGCGGCGAACGCCTGACGAGCAAGGGCTGATGCCTGACTCAGGGTATTCATTGTTCTTTCTCAGTGTGAGTCATCGGAGCATCCGCAGGCTTAGCCTTAAACAGCTTACCCGGATTCAACTGTTTATCGGGATCGAAGTAGTCGAAGCAGGTCTGCAGGGACGCCATCACATGCTCGCCTTTCTCCTTTGTAAGGTAGGGGGCGTGATCGCTGCCGACGCCATGCTGATGGCTGATGGTGCCGTTACTTTCCACGATCATCTTCGATGTCGTAGATTTCAGCTTCTGCCAGCGGCGGTAGGTTTCATCATAGCTATCCGCGACAGGAAACAGGTATGTGGTATAGATACTGGCGCCATCGCCATAGAGATGAGACAGGTGCGAGAATACATGTACCTTAGAGTCAAATTCGGTTAATCCATCTCGCAGACTATGCTCTATCTTGGTTGTCAGAGACTCGATATTCGACCAGTTCGTCGCCGTCTCCAGAGTATCGATGGCATAGCCCATCTGCCACAGCGTCTCCCTGAGATAGGGGAAGCTAAACCGCTTTTGAGCCCACTTCTTGCCCAGACGCTGCCCGGTATTAACCCCTTTGAACCGACGCAACACCTGCTTGAGTCGCTTATAGTTTTGTTTGTTGGCCTCTTTGTCTCCCGTAACGCCGTAGACCAACATACATTTCCCCTCACCGACGCCCTTGAGTGAGAGCAGGCGATTCAACCAGCTTCGCTGAGTCTCAGTCGCCGACAGAAATAGTTGAGTATGCGTCTCTTCGCTATTGCTGACCCGCAGCATAGACAGAGGTAGCTTTTGCTGAATGATCTCCCGGGCACAGTCGATGCCACTTCGCCAATCGGGCATAAAGGCCACACCGAAAAACTCCTCTTCGGCGACGCGGGTGACCCTCACCTTAGCCTCGGTCAGGATCCCCAGGTGCCCTTCCGAACCCAGCACCAACTGACGCCAGTCCGGCCCCGCCGATGATGCCGGCAAGGTTGGGATATCCACCGTGCCATTGAAAGTTTCTATCTCTCCACCCGCAAACAGATTTTCGATACGACCGTAACCCAGTGATTGCTGCCCGCTGGAGCGTGTCACTACCCAGCCGCCCAATGTAGACAGCTCGAAGGATTGAGGAAAATGCCCCAGAGTATAACCATGTGCCTGAAGTTGAGCCTCCAGGAAAGGTCCCTTCACCCCGGCGCCGAAGGTGGCGATCTGATCCACCCTGTCCAGTTCGAGGAGCCGATTCATCTTAGTCAGAGAGACGGTGATAACGGGCTTGTCTGACAGGCACGGCGTGATATGCCCCACCACAGATGTTCCACCCCCATAGGGAATAAGCTGCCAGCCATTCGCTTTTGCCTCTTTCATCAGGATGCGAATATCTTCACCGGATGTTGGAAACGCGACGGCATCGGGAAATACGCCAAACTCGCCACTCTTCATGGCCAGCCAATCGGGGAGACTCTGCCCACGGGCGTGGCGCAAGCGGATCTCTGCGTCGGTGGAATATAGCTGGCTGTCATTGAGTCTGGAATCGGGCACCTTATCGATCACCCGCGCCAGTGTCGACACCCCCAGAGGTTTAACCTTTCCAAGCTTCAGGCTGATAAAAGCCGCACCATCTGGTGACAGCTCCATGCGCTTTTCTCTGTCGCCCCAACCATTCCAATTTCGATTATCTTGCTGTGACTTGTCCATATTTCACCAACCCGGTTGCATCTATATTAGTTTATCCTACAATGTCACCATGGTTTGTCAGTGACAAATATGGACAAATATGAGTAAATTTTATGATAAAGAGACAGGCTAACCGCTCGTTAGGGACAACCTCAATTCCCCCGGTACAGCAGTTTTTGCAAGCGGGCAGGCACTGTAAAATTGACGTCTCTGCTGCATTAGTGCGTGCAGACATCGAACTATCGCAGCTTTATAAAGTCGATGGCAGGCTCAGCGGTGAGCAGTTCCAGCATCTGCTCCACTATCTTATCGAGCAGTCGAAACATCCACTTTTTGGTCTCTATAGCGCCCGATTTATCCAGCCGGATCGATTCTATATCTTAGGCCAGATAGGTCTTCATTCGACGGATCTGTCTCAGGCTTTGAAGGAGGCGATGCCATTAGAGAAGTTGGTCGGAGACATGGGGGTCACCGAAATCAGAGAGCATAGCGACGGCATCAAGATGGTCTGGCACTGCCAATACAGTCACCCGCTGGTGATCCCTCATCTTATCGATAATGTGCTCGCCTCCTGGGTCAACTTTGCCCGTTTCCTGCTCGCGGACAATCAGGCAAGGCCGCGAGCTATTCAGCTGCAAAGGGATAAGCCCTCCCAGGCCGAAGTGAAACAATATGAACAGCTCTTCGGCTGCCCGGTGCATTTCGCTCAAAAGGATAACGCCATAGTGATAGACAAGGCGCTACTGAGCCGCTCACTTCCCGGTGGAAACCTGAAACGATTGAGTCAGTTAAAGATAAGCGCCAACTTAAGGTTGAATAACATCGGTGATGTCGACGATCTGGAGTTAAAAACCGCCAGAGTAATACGCCAACTCCTGCCCCAGGGGAAAATTCAACGGGAGCTGGTTGGCAGCCACCTGCATATGGCCGGCAGGAGTCTGCAAAGACACTTAATTAAACAGGGGAGCAGTTACCAGACGTTACTGGATCAGATCCGCCATGAGATGGCAGATTACTGGCTCACCTGCAGTGAACTATCTATGGATGAGATAGCACTGCAACTGGGCTTCAGTGATGCCAGAGTCTTTTTTCGTGCCTACAAACTCTGGACCGGACACACGCCGGGTGTAACACGAATTGGCGCGTCGGGCGAAGATCCCGGAAGCGAAGAACGAGTATCCCGGCTCCTCAGCCACTAGCAAGCCTTAGTACCCGGATAAATTCGCTCCTCACTTTACGGAATGACGTAAAAATTCGTTTGTCTATGCCTCGGTCTTAGAGAGCATGGCGAGCCTGAGACCGTTGGCAAGGGTCTTCAATGTGTCGACCTGCTCCGTAAGCTGTTGACCCTGAGTCGCTACCGACTCAGATACCTGATTAGTCTGCACCACACTGTTGGCCACCTCGGCGCTGGCCGAATTCAACTCCTGCACCGCCTGAACCTGATGCACCATGGTATCGGCCAACTGATTGACGTCTGTGACCGTCTCACTTACCTGCTCTATGATGCCGGACAGCTCGGTGGCCGTCGCCTGTATCACCACCTGACCATGGTTGACCTCCTGTTTACTGAGATCCAGCAAGGCCCTAATTTCCACAGCCGATGCATTACTCTTTGCCGACAGTTCACGCACCTGCTCGGCGACGACGGCGAAGCCTCGCCCGTGCTCCCCGGCTCTGGCCGCCTCGATAGCAGCATTCAAGGCCAGAAGGTTGGTCTGATCCGCTACCGAGGTGATTAAGCCCGCTACCGACATGATTTTTTCATTACTGATTAATATTTTATCGATCGCATCGGTTGACGCTGCCAGCGATTCGGCACTGCTCTGCGCCTGGCGGTTAATCACCTCGCTGCGCGCTCTCATCTCTGTCACGAAGCGCTCAGATTGCTCCATGTCCGATGTCATTCTTAAAAGCTGCTGGCTCATCTGTTCGGCCGCACTCGCCTGAGACTCACAGTTTTGATTGAGGTTATTGACCTGTTGATGCAGATCCAGCGACTGACTCTCAAGCTCATCGGCCACCACAGAGAGTTGACCCGCATTATCACCCGCCTTGTCTAACACCTCAGATAGCTGCAACTCTCCCAGTTGAGCCCTTTCGGCCGTAGCTAAGGTGTCAAATTGTGCCTTCTCTGCGGCGTTCATCGCCTTGTTGCGTTGTTTAGCGGTAAAGCCTTGGGCGACCACGATGACCAGCAGCGGCATTAATAGCCCCGACCAGGTCTCGGTTGCCAGCGCGGACGGTGAAAGCGCCATCTGAGGCATAGCGATGCCATTCAGTGCATTCGCCACCATCCATGACGAGAAAAGAATAACCCCAAGGCTCCAGAGCGTTGCCATCAAGAGCTTAGCAGTAAGAAAAAAAGAGATGATCAACACCGGGATCCACAGGGTTTGAGTCGAGCTCAATACCCCTCCTCCCTGATAGATCATATTCAGTGCATGTATCACCATGCCAAAAAAACCGACGTTAAGAGCCAACACCGGCATACGGGCAAAGCGCACTATCGCCCCGGCTAAAAGCTCGGCGCCGATAAGAAGAAATGAGGTATAGATAAGGAGAGTGTGATCGTGTTGCAGCCATTTGAAAAGGCTATAGAGGCCGGTAAAAAGTGAGAGTAAGGTAAAGAACATCAAGGTATCGACGAAGCGTAACTGCTCCGCTCGCCATTGATGAGATTGGGGCATAAACATCGCCCGCCAAATTGCCAGTGGCGTCATATCACCATATCCTCCGGGCTTTTACCCCGTAATGAGCACAAACAAATCACGATGAAAAGTGAGACTATTTAAGAGACTTTCATGGCAGATGAGCAGCTGGGGGACACAGAAACTCCCCATCGCCATGAAACACCTTTTCAACCCTGAATAAGGTGGTCTCTCAATACTTTAGCCTTCAAGCATATCCTCTTTCAGGCCTTTATCTGTCGGGTTCTTACCTAACCAGATGGCCATAACGGCCTTACGGAAGGTTTCGCCACGAGTCACAGACAACTGCTTACCATTTTTATAGCTGATGACCCCTTCACCGGGCACGCTCAGCAGGGTAAATTGATCTCCCTCTTTAATTGGCTCTTCAAAGGTTGCGATAAACTCTGTGATACTCTCCTGGATCGAAGCAGGATCGCCATCTGTCGCACGATCGAAGCCTTCATTCATGGCATCGGTCATCTTCTCCGATGTGATCATACCTGAGGTGATATTCAGACGAATTGCCGCAGGTTGATCGCTATCGATAACCTTCGAGGCCTGATCGACCTGACCTACGGTGAAAAGAGAACCCACATAGAGGTCGATAAAAAACTTACTGCGAACGCCTGCGCCATTAAAGCTAAGCACCTTATCCTGCAAGGTGATGCTGTCGGGAAGGTTTACGCCGGAGATCTCGCTGCCAGCGACTGCGTTGCCACAGGCAAAGAGCATAGTACCGAGTACGAGTGCACGTTTAATCATGTAAGACTCCTGATAAAGTATTAATAATTAACAATAGATAAAACTGCCAATACATGGATGCAGGCAATGCATCGGCAGTATCAAAACTGATTGATGAGTAATTAGAACGCGTGGTTATACTCAATCCAGTAGCTATCATCGGTGCTATCGCTGTTATCAGTCTTATAGTTAACACGTACGTTTTGACGCTTGTTCATCTGGTAGGCCACCGAGATCTCACCGGAGAAGCTCGCCATCTGTAGTCCACCATCCATGATGTCATCGCTCCAGGATTTACCTTGTATCTCCTCTGTATATGAAGTGCTTAGCAGTGCCCAAAAGTTATCGTTGAAGGCATAACGCGCATAGACCATACCGGTCAGAATCAATGAAGGAACGTCGATGCCACTACTCGATACTGCAGTACTTCCCGCCATGTCAGGTGGAAGAATTTGTGACATATTATCTTCAATAACAACACCACCTGCGTACAAGATAGGCCAGATATAGAAGTTATCGGTTACAGGAATCGTCATTACCGGACCGGCTTGAACTACGGCCATGCTGCCGTAGAAAGGATGATCAGCCAAAATCGCATCGATAGACCAACCAGTACCGTTAGTAGTATTGATGGTACCGTAACGAAGACGATATGAACGCTTGCTGGTTTCATCGTTAAATGTCGGCACCATACCATATTCAGGATGCTGCACCATGCCAGTGAACTGAGGAGACTTATCCCCTTCATTCAAGATATTTTTGGCTTCGAAAATGATGCCTGTCTTCTGGCCAGAATTTGCGGTCTTTTCAGACAGCATCAACTGTCCCTTGAGGTTGGCACCTTCACTACCGTATGAAGCACCGATAGAGGTGTATACGTCGGTTGGGTTCGACATATCGATATCGGCGTCATCGGCCGCATAGGTTAAACCTGATGTCATTGAAGCAAGAATAGCAATGCTAAGAATACGCTTTTTCATAGTAACTCCATCATATTTATAATATTTTTAATAAATTATTTTAAAAAACAGTGTATCGTCCAAACGGGTTTACTCTGAGGGTTGCCCCTCTCAGCGCCATCGGTTGGTCTACCGACAGCACTGGCTATGGTTAATCTTTATGCGCTGGCTACCGCCTGACGCTGTCTGAATTTCTTACTGAAGAAGACGTAGGCATAGATGCCGTTGATGATGAAACTGGCTGCACCAGCCGCCAACATCAGCTCATCGTTACGTGGCATAGGCACTACGTTGCTTTCGTACATAAACGGACAGCTGAAGTAGTACATGAATGAACCCGCCAGGGTGAATGCACGCGCCTGTAACCAGGTGCCTTTCTTAATAAAGAGTGAAGGCAGGGTCGCTGCAATCAGAACCATCATCTGAGCGGTAGCTGAGCCCGGGAAGTTCAGATAGACAAATACGATATTCCAGACGTCATAGGCGATAATCCAGAAGGTAGTCATAGCAGGCCAGATCATATCTTGCTGCTTACTCTTATCGGCATGGATCATTGCCCAACCGGCTAAGGTGATAATTGAGAGCACACCACCGATAGCGTTAAGAATGTTAGCCATATTGCCCATGCTAAAGTCTTGCATTACCGCTTCTGAGATATTGATTGCAAGGAAGGCTCCGGCACCAAACTTGGCCCACTTCATATCCCCAACCTTGGTAAAACGGATCAGCGTAAACAGTGCCGCCGCGCCGACAACCGAGTAGAGCTTGACCCACTTAAACCAGTAAGAGATCTCATAGCTTGACCATAATGGAATTAATACAATCGGCAGAGCGAACCATAAGACATAGTTACTCCACTTGAAGTGGCGGCAAAGCTCGTTCAGTGCCATCAAACCAATGAGTACAAAAAGGACGTGAGCGAATGCACGGTACTTGTACCACTTGTGAATATTGAAGCCGTCACCATCGAGGGAGAAACGTATCTCCTCACTATCGACAAACGCCATGGATGCGCCATCGAAGTCGGTGATTTCGTCACCGGTGAGACTCTCGATCATTACCGAGTCACCATTGAGACTCCACTTCTGAGTCTCTGTCTTGTTAAAGCCACCAGACTGCTTGGTTACCTCAACATTATTGTCTGCATTGAACTCCAATCGATAAAACAGGCTACCTTCGCCGGGTTTACCATCACGGGTACCTTGCCATACCTCGCCCTGAAGTTTGTCGGCTCCGCCATCTTGACTCTGTATGGGTTCGGCCATTGCAACTGACCCCCAACACATCATCAATAACGCCAGCATCGCGGTATAGATACTTCTCGCCCTGAGTTTCATATCAACTACTCTCTCTATGAATTTGGTATCGGATACCTACCCATTAGGTATCCGATGTGACCTTTCGATCAGGCTGTAGTTAGCTTGCTCTCGTCATTCAACTTGGTGTCTGAATAATCTGAGATGAGCGGTGGTGGAGACTTCTCTCCAAATGGAGGTTCGTTGGTTTCACTCTTATTCTTAGTCTTGAAGTACCAGATAACGAACGGAATATGCATAGCCAGGTTAATCGCCCCCCAGTAGTAGACCACGCTGTCGCTGGCCCAACTCGAAGAGTCCATAATCGGAGTGAAGATGTCGCCGTTTGCACGAACAAGAATGTGGAACGCCAGGGTGTAGACTCGAGCGATGATATAAAGCTCGGGACGCCCCTTGATGATTGGGTAAAGCTCAGCAGCCATCAGGATACAGAATGAGCTGGCGAAGAAGCCTGGGTTCTCACCGAATACGAATGCCAGGTTCCAGGTGGTGTAGAGGAAGTTCCATGCCGCAGTTGAATAGAACAACAGGTCATTAGGCTTATCACGGCCTATCACCCAGTACAGACGCTTACCGTTCTTATAACGTGGGAACGGAATCGTGATACATAAGATGACACCACAGATAGCGTTGAAGTAGTTGGCGGTGGCGAAATCTTTAGCCGTCGCTTCAGCAATATTGAGGAAAAGTACCATGTAGAGCACTTTCAACACCCAGTCACCGCGGAAAAACGCGAGGAATTTGTTTGGGTTATCATGGTATAGCCAGGCAATTCTGGCGCCACCTACGACAATAGCAGTGGGGATAAGAACGCTGACCGTCTTAACCCAACGGAACCATCCATCAAGGTTGTCTGCCCATAGAGGCGCAGTTAAAAGGGACAGCAGCCAAAATGCGGCTGTCATTCTTGGTGCACGGCGCATGCCTTCCACCAAAACGAGCAAAAACACAATATATCCAGTCATCGAAACGACATATTGCCAGACAGGAATGTCCATAATGCCTCCAGGTACGAGTTATCTATCGATTCAGAACGTTTACCCTTCAGCAGCGCAAACATTCAATTAAAATGTTTATTTAAACAAACTCTTAAATTACATTAGAGTTAAAGCTCTAACTTAGAGCATTTACTCTAAATTAGAGTCTTTACTCTAAATCCGAAGTTAGTCGATAGTTTTGATCTAGATCATTTAAATGTTGCGTTTCAGTTACCCATAGGTGTGATTTCGAACGTATATGTGATGAAGATATCAAGATTCAGTAAATGGCACTCTGGCGAGAAAAAAAGCAATTAAGTGGTACGGCTGTTGCAGTTATAAGCAAGGGGATTAATAAAATTTGCGGGGAATTACTTTTAACATCACTGACATGGACTATGGTGAGAAGTGATTTCTGGTATAACACTCAACACAAAGGCATGATTTAAATAGCTTTAGCCGAAAGAAACAGAAAAAGAGATATAATATCAAACACATTTTGAGGTGAGCCACTACCTATCAATTATCTTGATCTTCAACCAGAGCACCTTCCACCAAGATGTTACAAACCTAGCCTAAAATACGTTATAACGTGACCATATATGAGCTGGAGCTGGAGCTACACCCAATCAGATCAGAGTCATATTGTCTGAATATTTGAAGAGCAATGACGGAAAACAAAAAAACATTACATCTCGATAACAAGAGACTTTAGATACTGTGAGTAATAGCGAGTCTATGATCCATATATCCTACTCCTGCGACACTTTATGTTTCCCTCCCAGATCATGCCTAAACAGGCTTAATGGATAAACTAAACATTGCCCCCCTTTAATAAAGATCATCCAAGCCGTCGTGCTTCGCGAAGACGAGATAAGTAACATGCGCTTCGATGCACTACGGCTTATCGACTCCATATTAATAGGTAGTAGCATCGCCTCGTGAATACTCAATAAACGACCCGATTTTCAGACAATAAAAAAGCGCCTCGCGGCGCTTTTACTCTTTATTAAACCAGATAACAGTTAACTTTTAGGCCTCGGCTTTCGCCTTGGCTTCATCTTCACGCTTCTTGATAAAATATTCACGGGTCAGACTAAACACCACAGGGCTTAGCAGCGCCAGCGCGATAAGGTTAGGAATAGCCATCATAGCGTTCAATGTATCGGCCAGTAACCAGATGAAGTCCAGTGAACTCACGGCGCCCAGCGGCACCACTATTATCCAAAGCACTCTGAAAGGCTTGACGGCTTTAACACCCAACAGATACTGGACACACTTCTCACTGTAGACGCTCCAACCTAAGATAGTCGTAAAGGCAAAAACTGACAGGGCTACGGCAACGACGTAGTTCCCCATTGGCAGGGCCGTCGAGAAGGCAAGCGAGGTTAGTGCAGCGCCATTCTCACCCGATGTCCAGGCTCCCGATACGATAATCGCCAGACCGGTAATACTACAGACAATTAGGGTATCGATAAATGTACCCAACATGGCAACTAAGCCTTGAGCCACTGGATTATTGGTCTGAGCAGAGGCGTGAGCGATCGGCGCACTACCCAGACCCGCTTCATTCGAGAATACACCACGGGCCACACCAAAACGGATCGCTGCCCAAACCGCAGCACCGGCGAAGCCACCTTGCGCCGCAACCGGGTTAAATGCGCTATGCACTATCATAGCGATAGCATCAGGAATAGCGGCGGCATTAACGGCCAACACGGCCAGGCCTGCAGTAATATAAAACAGCGTCATCAAGGGAACCAGCTTACCGGCCACATCGGCAATACGCTTGATTCCACCTACCAGCACAGCTCCTACCAACACCATCAGAACGACACCTGTCACCCAGGTCGGTACGCCGAAGTTACTGCTCAGTGCATCGGCAACCGAATTCGACTGCACAGTATTACCGATACCGAAACCGGCAAAGGAGCCAAATAGCGCGAAAGCGGTACCCAACCAGGCCCACTTACTTCCTAGACCGTTCTTGATGTAATACATGGGACCACCGATGTGGTTACCATTATCATCTACTTCACGGTACTTCACCGCCAATACCGCCTCGGCAAACTTGGTTGCCATGCCGACCAGCGCCGTACACCACATCCAAAACAGCGCGCCCGGTCCACCGATAAAGATGGCGGTAGCCACACCCGCGATATTACCCGTACCGATAGTGGCTGAGAGGGAGGTCATTAAGGCGTTAAAGGGGCTGATCTCCCCCTCCATGGTCTTATCTTTATCGGGGATCCTACCCGACCAGAGCAGTTTAAAGCCGGTTCCCAGCTTCAGGATTGGCATCAACTTCAAGCCAACCGAGAGGAACAGACCCACACCCAAGATCATGACCAGCATGGGGGTACCCCAAACGAAGCCATTGATCATACTTACAAATTCAGTAATTCCTTCCATTCAAACCTCGTCGACGCTTTATCATTATTGTTATATTCATTCCGTGATCTAATGCCCGGAATTTGTTGATTGCATCTCAGAGTACAACGAAAAGTGTACAAAATGAAAGCAAGAGTAAGGTTCTGCCATTTTTTGTAGTAAATAGTTATGCTTGATAGTTGTGGTTGATAGTTATAGTTGATAGTTGTCATTAGTGGCTGATTGGTAGGGATAATTGAAAGTCTCGCCTTCATGACTACCTATAGCCTGCGGCTTGTGCCATGCAGAGATGCATAAATGTCGTGGTGGCAGGATGCCAATAAACGATCTGGATGTGCAAACACGTCTTCGACACGGTGAATAGAAACCTTAGGTTTCTGAGTATATGAACGAGAGGCATGGATATCGCTCGAAAAGTTTCACCCTGTAAAACCTCACCATGAAACCGAAGGTCTCAGCCATGTTTACACTAGGGGAATAATCTCTTCGATTGGAGTTTATGCGTAACGGTTAGCTAAATTTTGAAGAAATGAAGTTAAGTCTAATGCTTTAGCTTAAGAGGATTGAATTGGGGGAGGATTGATTTGGAGAGAGCACAAGCGACTAACAGAAGGGCTAACCCGAAGTTAGCCCGACTCGACTTTTCACATTTGCCACATTTACCACATTTACCACATTTACCATGTTTGCCATGTTTGCCATGTTTGCCATGTTTGCCATGTTTGCCATGGCAATTGCCGGCAGACAGTAACAGAGACTCTTCGCTAGCTTTTAACTAGCGTTCCAATAACTATTTACGAACTCCTCACTCGCTCCTCACTAAAAAAAGAGTTTCGCGAATGGAGAGTCGCAGAAGAGAGGATTACTTTACGTTATCCAACAGGCCTCTGGATTCCTTTTTCGCATGTTTTGCCATACGTTTCTCTTTGGCCGTTTTCTGTGGCTGTTTCTTGCCTTCTTTACGAATACTTTTACCTTTACTCATATCTTGCTCCTGTGAATATTTGGGCGCCTTAGCTGGGCCAATCACGTAAGCTTAGTCATCTTGAACAAGCACATTGATGTCCGGATTAAGCGAGTTTACAGGTTACAGATCAATTAGGTATGAAATCTGATACCTCCTCGATCTTCCTACAACAGTATTATTTTAACACCTTTCGACTCCCCGCCCCACGAAGCCAATAGACCAGATAAACCTAAACAAGGCAGCCCCTAGACTTGGATAATCTATAGCCAGTTTTGAGGTGGTGCCAAGTGGTGAAGTCAAAGTCGAACTGACACGATGAGAGCCACAATGATGTAGAGATTGTTATCTTCGATTTGGAATGTTGAGAAAGCCTACTGGTATTGCTTAAGGTGGATTAACAAAAAATAGATTAGTAAGTGCCTGCTAACTCCAGAAGTTTCGATTAAAGAGCATCCACCCAACCGAATACTTATTTTAAGTGTGATCTGACCTCATAAACTCGCTGTATTTTTGATTTGGATTAAGTAACCAGTAGATAGCTCAATAACATAGCTAAAATTTGAGCGATAATGTTCAGCCACGGAGAGATAACTTTAGGTGACAAAAATGACAAAAATAACTCGCTTAATTATGATATGGATAGCCATAACCATGATGGGTGGTTGCGCAGTAAATGCTTCTAAAGACATGGGGCAAGAATTTAGGGCAAGTGAATCATCGCTCTTAGACAGTACTAAAGCAAAATTACTTTTATGGCGTAATGCTCGATTTATAAATGGCGGTGTCTACTCTGCTTTTTTCATCAATGACCAAAGAGTTGCAGAGTTTCGTAGCGGTTTGGTTGAAGTAGAATTAGAGCCAGGCAGTCACACAATTACCTTCGTTATACCATCCAACTACGTTGAATTATCTCAGACACCATCAGAAATAACTGACAGTCAATTTGTTTGTAACCTCAAGGCTGATTTTGACGCTGGAAATGTCTATAGCCTTTATTTTGATGAATCCCTCAGAAACCCAAACTTACCACGTGGCTGCCGTAGGTTAAGCGGGATTATTGATGGTGTCCATCCAGATGCTTATGGACAGACCGTCTATCAAACCGATGTGGCACTCATTATGAAACCTAGTGAAGTAATTGAGCATGCTAGACAGGAAAAGGCCACGTCGATTTCAGAGAAATCACATATTGAAAAAATTGCAGCAGTTACCAGCACCACCGGGGTAAGTACTAATAACATTGGGGTAACCACTGAGCTAGTCTCCCCTCTTACAAATGATACAGACCCAAGCACCGGTACAACTTTTAAAAGTGAATCACATCTGCCAGCAAGTGCGACACCGGACATATCAACCAAACCAACATCTTCACAGGGGAAGCATGAGCCTGTCGCTGCGCCAGAGAGTACAAAAGAACCAGAGAAAACTAAGCAACCAGCAAACTTAGCACCTGTTGTGGACTCTAATTCCATTACTGACGGCGGATACCAATGGAAGCAAACCCAAACGGAACTGAATAAACTCCCCGAAGTTCTTCGCGGAGGGTACCAATTATACAATGAGCTATTTTTCTATCCGGAAGGATACTTTTTACGCTTATCTTGGCGCTTGAATCCAAACAGCAACAAACAGGAAAATGGGTCGATAAAGAGTGGAGCTTGGAAAGTTAACAGCGATAAGCTGCGTACTCAAGAATACCTTTGGTCTCGTGGTAATCGATATGCGTATCGTGAAAATGTTTATCAAATAAATTCTGACCAGCTAGTACTCATATCCAATACTGTCTACCATATCGCTGATACTTCTAGTGGCAGTATAGGTCAGGCTGAAAAATACCCGAATGATAAGAATATCTGGGTAGCGACTAAAGGGGATGGTCCACGATTGTTCCACGAATATCTAAATGGTGAATTCAGTCAATACATAGGCGAAGAGACACGCAGACGTCTTAGTATTGAGCATGCAAAAGAAAAAGCGATCAGTCCGACTAAGTGGAAAGGGGACAACGCGATTCAACCTTGGGAAAACAGATAACTGTGGCAGTTTATTTCGGCTGATAGCAATCATAGACATTCCGCACTCCGGAATGTCTACAGCTCTGCTTTTTGTCACATACGTGACCACATTCAATCATTGCAAGGTGATCACTGCTAGCTTTTCATAACTTAAGCATTTCACAAGTATTTGCTTGTCCTTTCTCCTTCAATATTTCAATACATTGATCGTTAGGATGATAATGATTAATCCAAAAATAATTTCTAACAAATAATCTGTAAATTTCTGTACATCTTTCTAAATTAAATCAATTAAAACCAGTACTCAAACCCATAAATATAGTTTTTTATACTGTTATAAGCACTAATTACAAAATAAAAACGGGCCAATATGTTGCTAACTAAAAACAAACAATCTTTCTGACCACACTTACAATTAATGTAACTTTAAATCAACGTTTTAGCTTTAAATAATTACCATGTCGGTCTAGAATCGATATACTCCAAAAGGAGTATTAGCTGGAGGCTAAACATGTTTTTTTTACTGATGAAAAAGTGGCTGACTTGGTTGGGCTGCGTACTTTTCGTTTTTAGTACAAATGGATTTGCTAGTGATACGTTAACTGAATTAGAACGTGCAGCCAAAGCGGTTAGCCCGGCTGACGGTATCGAGTTGTTGAATAAGTTTGATCTAAAAAACAGCAAACTTGAAGCAGAGCAACAAGCTAAAGTGCACTTTCTCTATGGCCAGCTTTATGAGAAAACCCGTCAACTCGATCAATCAATCGACAGTTATGACAAAGGCATTGAATTAGTTAGATACCTGCCGATTACTGATGTGCTTATCGATAGTCATTTAGAACGTTCATTTGCGATATATTTGCAATCCAACGACCCAGCGGCATATTGCATCGATAGAAAAAAAGCCCTTGTTTATGCTCGCCAACACCACAATTCCGAATTACTTGCTAAGACCTTAACTCAAAATGCTTTTTGCTTTATCGAACCCACTTCGATACCTAAAGGGATTGCCTTGCTCGATGAAGCTATGGCCATTGTCGATAAAAACAACCTTAATGCAAACCGTAAAGCGCTGATTTATAACGCAACAGGTAGCTTATATCGCAAAGCTGGACTACATCGACGTGGTTATGACAGTTTTGAAAAAGCTTATCAAACATGGCAAAGCATTAATGACATTGAAGACATGTTTAATATGCAATACAACATGTTAAGTGAGGCGATTAGTCTAGGGCATTGGGATAAGGCAAATCAAAGTGTTAAAGCACAATTTTCTTTGGCAGGCATATCTACAGGCGATAATGATATGTTGTTTTTTTCGCACTTAAATGCTGGTCGTGTAGCATTGCGAACGTATGATTATGATAAGGCTGTTTTTCATTTAGAAAAGGCTGTTTCACTTAATCATACAACTCAAGAAAAATATTTTATTAGCAGTAACTACCTCTATTTAGGCCTAGCTTATATGCGAAGTGGTGAGGCTGTAAAAGCCGCTGATATGGCGCGAATCTTTAAACAAGATAAGAGCTTTGCTGCAAACCAAAAAGCGATGTTGCTCCAAGCTGATGCCATCATTGCACTTGATGATCATGACCCTGTTAGTGCTCTGAATAAGCTATTTCAAGTGATAGATATAGAAAGAGAGATTAACCAAAGTGTGATTGATAATGAGGTGATCAGGTCATCGCTCGATCATAACTCTGCATTGGCTGAGTTTGAAAATGAACTGCTGGGTAATCGTTTAGCCATTAATGAGTTGAGTTTAGCTTCTGTCAAAGATAAAGAGCGGATTAATGAGCTTAAGTTGAGTTTGTTTTTTGTTGTCGTCACCGTGCTATTTTGCATTGTACTACTTTTACTAATCTCACGTAGAACGCTTAAAGTGCGTGCGCAAACCGACTTTTTAACTGGGCTTGCCAATAGGGGACATACCTTCAAAAAAGGCCAAAAAATCATTGGGAAAACCATTAAAAAGCAACAACCAGCGTCAGTAATTATGTTTGATATTGATAACTTTAAATCTATTAATGATCGTTATGGACATCATATCGGTGATTTAGCGATAAAAGCGGTCTCCAAACGAGCCAGAAGATGGCTTAAGAAGCATGATTTAGTGGGCAGGATCGGCGGTGAAGAGTTTTTAATTGTGCTTGAAAACACCCCACAAACAGAAGCTTATAATATTGCAGACCGACTTAGACAAAGCATAGAGGAACAATTTTTTCAATTTGATGATGTGACTATCGAGTTTACCATTAGTTTAGGTGTCGCAACGTTAAATGAACATACAACAACCTTATTAGGGCTGATGAAACAAGCGGATGATGCGCTGTATCGAGCGAAATTCTCAGGTAAAAATAAGGTTTATTTAGCGGCTGAATGTGCTTAATGCATTCGAATTAAGCCGAGTTGAGATGTCTTGGTTCAGTAAGGCTCTACTTACTGGCTCAAAAGCATGCGCATTAAGGCTATTAGCTAGATCATATTTTGCATTTCGCTGCATAACCATGAAGGTACAAGCTTCAACAAGCTAGCTAACTTAGCCTAAACCAAAAATGGAAAACAAGTTCATTGCTAACTTGTAGAACCCTTTTCTTTCGTTTCCAACGTTTTTTGCATTGGAACACAATCTAAGCTTATGCCTCTCGGTGAGTGGTAAGTTGAGATCTCATCACCTATAAACCCGCATCGACGATAGAATGAAGCCGCATTGAGCGTAGACTCAAGTTTTAATGAACTAAGCCCCTTCTCTAAAGCCAGGCTTTCAAGAAAGGCAACCATCAATCTGGCAGCACCTTTACCGAAAAACTCAGGCTCAACGAAAATAGCATCTAGCATCCCGGTTTCAATCGTTAACTTGCCACTCCCTATTACCTGCCCATCACTCTCTGAGACATAAAATGAGTTTACGATATCGGTAATTAAACTCTCTGACACGCCACCTTTCGTCCAAAGTGATAGTTGCTCCGCACTATAATATCCCGAACACTCTTCAAGAATAGCCCGGCTTCTCAGATCATAAACAGCTTGAGCATCACTCTCAACCGCCTTTCTAATCAAAACCATCAAACCACCTTATGCTCGATATGGCCCATATTGCCCGCCTAAGCGGTGCAATAATGTTTGGTTATAATTAGCGAGGAACGAGCGTAAACCAAGCGTTTTACATCCGTTTTTGAGGTGTTTTCTAGATAGATTATGCTCCCAATTGATAAATAACTGCGGCACAACTAAATACAAATATAACAATAGACAATATCAATAGAACCTTGCCATAAGTAATTGCCTTTGATCCTTTATGTACGCTCCAATTACTCAACACATATGTATTTGGCGCTGGATATTGAGACACATAAATTGCCTTTATGGCATTCAAGATAGAAGTAAAACTGAATGTAACTATGGTGATCCATGATAGTGAAGTTATCACTGGCCACACTTGATCAAAAGGCAACAAAAACAATGAAATGGCAACAACAAAGAATATAGATGAAATTACAATTAAATAGCGAGTCACTGAAATAACTTTATATTCTGAATGTGATACTTTCATAGCTACCTACAGCTTATTAAGCATGAATTAAGACAAATACTCCATATACTGTAGTTCTGGTCGCGGAGCACAACTTATTCACAATGATTTTAGTAACCTATCAGTATGCTTTCAATGAAGCAATTACCACTTTTCCTAGAAAAATCGAGAGTTCAAATAATCGAAGAGAGAAACTTTTTGTAAGTCATCCGGTGGAAGTGAGATCGAGGACTTCGATTTCAGGGATGAAATCGCAGAGCGCCCAAGGATGGGTTTACAGCGTACCGAGAGATTACTTACACATAAGCACGCTGCAAGCGATAGATCCCCATGAAGGTTCGACCTTCAACAAACCTGCCAGACGCAAAAACAAAAAACGCTACCGGCCTTCATTCCAAGGCCGCCTACCTCTTTGGTAAGTAGACGCTAATCGCCACAGTCATGGCTAAGAAAACCGATGAGATCCACAAACAGGCCTCCAGCCCCGCGACCTGATAGACCCAGCCTGACAATATGGTGCCCAACAAACGACCCATGGCGTTGGCCATATAATAGAATCCCACATCGAGGGACACGCCATCGTCGCTGGCATAGCTGACAATCAGGTAACTGTGTAGGGAGGAGTTAATTGCAAACACGCCGCCGAAGAGCAGTAAACCTGATATGAGGACTAACTGAGGCGAGCTAGAGGCACTCATAAAGAGCGCGATCACTGCCGGGATCGCAGTTAATAAGCTCGCCCAGAGCAGCGCCGAACGACCATCGGGCACCTTAGAGTGATCATTCTGAAGGCCTCCTATATTACGCTGACGGCTTCCAATATTACGCTGACGGCTCCCGGTAATTCGCGGGGCCAGCGTCTGGATCCCGCCATAGGCGATCACCCACAGCGCCAGGAAGCCACCTACATAGTAGTGATCCCAGCCAAATTGACTGGCCAGATAGACCGGCAGAGCCACCACGAACCAGACATCTCTGGCCGCAAACAGAAACAGTCTTGCGGCGGATAAGATGTTGATGCTGCGACTCTTGGAGAAAATTTCACTGAACTTAGGTTTGATCTTGGCTTTACCCAGGTCTTTCTTAAGCTTCACTATGCTAAAGAGCCAGACCAGGACGAGTACTGCGGCCATTATCCCAATGGCTCCGGTGAAACCGAATAAGGATAGCAATGCACCACCTAAGAAGAAGCCTGCCCCCTTGAGGGCATTCTTAGAACCGGTGAGGCGTGCCACCCATATATAGAGTTTCTCCTGCTCACCATTTCCGTACTGACCAGAAGTGACCAGCAACTTAATCGAGCTCTTGGCACTCATCTTATTGAGATCTTTAGCTATACCGGACAGACCCTGTGCGGCCATGACCCAGGCTATGGTCAGCATAGAAGTGGGCACGAGCAGCATGGCCAGGGCGAGCACTTGCATACCAAGCCCCAGGTTCATGGTGCGATTCAGCCCTAGGCACGCCCCCAGATAGCCACCGACTAAGTTAGTGACGACACCGAAGATCTCATAGAAGAGAAACAACATGGCTATCGCCAGCGGCGAGTAACCGAGCTGATGAAAGTGCAATACCACCAGCATACGCAGCGCACCATCGGTGAGGGTAAACACCCAGTAGTTACCGGTCACGATCAAGTATTGTCTGACCTGCTCCGGCAATGCCTTAATACTGGCTAACATAACTCTCCTGAGTTCGAGGGGGTAGTTTCGAGGTTCGAGCAAAAAATTAAGCCTGTAAAGCTACAATCGAAAAGCCGCTATCGTAGCTTTCTTCGCCCTGTCTTGAGCTTAAGGCTTATTACTTACGACTTAAAACTCGTTCAACCTTTATCTGAGAGCCCGACCATGCGTGCGAGTTCCGCCGTGCGATTTGCATAGCCCCACTCGTTGTCATACCAGACATAGAGCTTCACCTGAGTGCCGTTAACCACCATGGTCGACGGCGCGTCTATGATGCTGGATCTTGGGTCGGTCTTATAATCCACTGAAACCAATGGTCGCTCCTCATAGCCCAGAATACCTTTCAACTCCCCCTCGGCGGCCTGTTTAAGCAGGGCGTTTATCTCCTCTTCTGTAGTGGCATGCTCCAGCTCGAATACACAGTCGGTTATCGACGCATTTGCCAGCGGTACACGCACCGCGTGGCCATTAAGCTTACCCTTAAGCGCGGGGAAGATATGGGTGATGGCGGTTGCCGATCCGGTAGTGGTTGGAATAAGGCTCAGGCCACATGCCCTTGCACGGCGCAGATCTTTATGGGGGGCATCGAGAATCGTCTGAGTATTGGTGATGTCATGGATAGTAGTCATGGACCCATGCTTGATACCAATCGTTTCATGTATCACTTTTACCACAGGTGCCAGACAGTTAGTGGTACAGGAAGCAGCCGTCACAATTGGATGAATAGCCTTATCATAGAGATGATGATTTACCCCCATGACCACATTCAACACTCCCTCCTCCTTGACCGGAGCCGTCACCACCACCCGCTTCACGCCCTGATCTAAATAGGCCTGCAGTAGTGCCTTAGTTTTCATGACACCCGAGGCTTCGATAACCAGATCGCAGCCGGACCAGTCGGTGTCGCCAATATGCGAATCTTGAGTCGTGGCGATGCGTTTATCACCGATAAGTATTTCGCTCTCTTCACCTGTAGCCTCATGGTGCCAGCGACCATGAATCGAGTCGAATGTCAGCAGGTGCGCCAGTGTCGCTGCATCACCTGCGGGGTCATTGATCTGCACAAACTCAACATCATCCCAATCCCAGGCGGCGCGAAGCGCTAAGCGTCCCATGCGGCCGAAACCATTGATACCTATCTTGATACTCATATTAAACCCTTAAATGTTATCTTCTCGCGTTCAGAGTGTGACGTGCTCTCCGCTGCCGGACTCTTCTCAACCTGGCTAGCCAATCTATGACACCCTGCTTATGAAACCGCAGTATGTTCAGCTGTGTCATCTTCAAATTGTGCTCTATGACGATTGACAAATGCCACCAGTGACAGCATCACGGGTACCTCTACCAATACCCCGACAACAGTTGCCAATGCCGCCCCTGAGTGTAGTCCAAACAGTGAGATGGCGACCGCCACCGCAAGCTCGAAAAAGTTAGAGGTCGCAATCATACAAGCCGGAGCCGCCACCTTATGGGACAACTTAAGTTTTTTAGCCGCGTAGTAGGCGATAAAAAATATGCCGTAGGTCTGGATAAGCAGAGGAATGGCAATCAGCAGAATGTTTTGTGGCTCATTGAGGATAGTCTCGGCCTGAAAGCCAAACAGCAGGACAACCGTCGCCAGCAGGCCTACAATCGACCAGGGCTTCAGGTTACCCACAAAGCGGGCAAGGGACTCGGGGTCACCATCGGACTCCAGCTTCCTGCGGGTCAATACCCCGGCAACTAACGGCAGAACCACATAGAGAAATACCGACGAGAGCAGAGTCTCCCAAGGCACTTGAATATCACTGACCCCAAGCAAAAAGGCACAGATAGGGGCGAAGGCAACCACCATGATAAGGTCATTAACAGATACCTGCACCAAGGTATAGTTGGGATCGCCCTTCGTTAGCTGACTCCAGACAAACACCATGGCGGTACAGGGGGCAACACCGAGTAAGATCATACCGGCGATATATTCGGTCGCCGTTTGTGGGTCAACCCACTCGACAAACAATACCTTAAAGAACAGCCAACCCAGCAGCGCCATGGTAAATGGTTTAATTAACCAGTTAACCACCAGCGTCAGTACCAAGCCTTTAGGGCTTTTTCTCACATCTTTGACGGCCGCGAAGTCTATCTGCACCATCATAGGGTAGATCATCACCCAGATAAGCACGGCAATGACTAAATTTACGTGCGCGTATTCAACCGCGGCAACGAGGGCAAACACATCCGGCATCAGGTTACCTAAGATCACCCCAAGGACAATTGCCAGTCCAACCCATACACTCAGATAACGCTCAAACAGTCCCATAATTTCTATCTCTCTTAATCTTGTATCTCATCTCGCGACACTAATGTCAGCAGGCTCTTACTTAAAGCTTACGGCTTACGGCTTAGGGCTTAAGGCTAATAGCTATCTGCTTCTTGAGGCTTCGCGGCTAAAGCCGCTCCTACACCTAGTGGACCTAAGCCGTAGCTTTTAGCTTTGAGCTTTTAGCTCGTGGCTCGCAACTCTAACTGCAACTCTTAACACGCTCGGGTCTGTCACCCATCTTATTTAAGCGGGACAGCTCCTCCTCGATCAAGGCTCGATTAGCCGAGCAGGTTTCGTCGATAACCCGATTGATCCATGTCGGGAGTGTCGGGTTCAAACGATAAAAGACCCACTGGCCCTGACGCCTGTCAGTAAGCAGGCCAAATTTTCTTAGTTGAGCCAGATGCCTGGAAACTTTTGGCTGGCTCTCTTCCAACGCCTGCATTAACTCACAGACGCAGAGCTCCTGCTCAGCCTGGATAAGGAGCAGACTGCGTAATCGGGTTTCATCACTCAGGGCTTTAAATAGATCTAATGCGGTCATATGTACTCTCAAAAAGCTACTCTCAAAAAACTACTCTAAAAAACTAATGTGAAAAAATTAATGTCAGAAAACTGATGTCAGAAAATGCGTCTTAAAAATAAAAGACAACAATATGTGGATAAGCATATATACGATTATCCATATATTCAAGGGTGTTTTTTAATTTTCTGATAAGAATTTTAAAGGTGGTGGTATAACCGTATGTTAATCAAGGGGGCCTCTGTAGCTGGGGCAATGATCATTTGGAAAAATAACTAAAAAGAAAACTAGCAGCCGCTCGTCTCTATGGTTAACTGATATTCCCCACCAACTTCTATCGCCTGTTGATACCTTACCCAACAATTCTGATTGTCGTTGGAGTAGCCCCGGGGCATAAAATAGAGGCCGATGTTGCTGCCACTAGTGCGATTTCGCCAGATCCAATCATATTCGTCGGGATCGACAAACCCGGCTTCACCAAACTCAGCTTCGAGCAATTTTGACCAGGTTGAGCTAAATTCGGCTTTAGGGTAACCATAGACGCTTTTTACTGTCACATTACCCAGATCGACATCGACTTCACTGTTTTGCTCTAATCCTTGTATCAATGCCTTGGAATGGAGCAGAAGCACTTCGGAGGCCACAGCAGCTTTCATTCCCTGTACTGTCGAGATACGCGCGTCATTTTGTAAATTAATAAACTTAGGCGCCGCTGTCACAGCAAGTATGCCCAGGATGATGATAACCACCACGAGCTCTATAAGAGTAAAACCTGAAGACCTGTTCATATGAACTCCTTACCGATATCCTATAAAAGATCATCCCGGTACTCTGCTCTCACAAACAAGACTCTCCTCTATAGAAGAGTCGATATTAAACAACGTGTCGGGAACCAGCTTTAAATCGAATTCAGCCGATCTCCCGGACAGTTATTTTCGGTCAGTTAATTACCCGCGATTTTCATATCGCTGAGTAAAATACCACCGGTACGTATCGATGAACGCAGATCGCGATCTTTACTCACCGCAACAATATTTTGGTACATATCTTTCAGGTTACCCGCTATGGTGATCTCCTCAACAGGATATAGAATCACACCGTTTTCAACGTAAAAACCTGCAGCGCCGCGAGAATAATCACCTGTAACCGCATTAACGCCTTGACCCATCACCTCAGTCACAATTAGGCCGGTTCCCATCTCTTTGACCAGCTCATCGAACGTCTGGCCCGTATGCGACAGCGTCCAGTTGTAGATACCGCCGGCATGACCGGTATTTTTCAGCCCCAGTTTACGGGCCGAATAGCTGGTTAGCAGGTAGGTCGATAAAATACCGCTATCGATAATATGCCTCTCTTGAGTCGCGACGCCTTCACTGTCGTAATTTGCGCTGGCTAACGCCCCTTTCAAATGAGGTTGCTCTTCGATACTGAACCAGTCAGGGAACAACTTAGTATCGATAGAGTCGAGCAGGAAGCTCGACTTTCTGTATAAACTGCTACCACTGATCGCACCGACCAGATGACTGATTAGGCCCGTCGCAATTTCCGGTGCCAACAACACAGGCAACTCTGTCGTGGCAATTTTTCTGCTACCCAAACGACTCAGGGTCTTCTCGGAGGCTTTTCTGCCTACCTCTTCAGGCGACAACAGATCTCCAAACTTTCTCGCGATCGTGTAATCATAATCACGTTGCATATTGCCATCGGTTTCACCAATAACCACACAGCTCAGGCTGTAGCGAGAGCTTGAGTAGCCATGAAGGAAACCATGACTATTACCATAAACCTTCAGGCCGGTGTGAGCATTGGCACTGGCACCGTCTGAATTAGTGATCCGGCTATCGACACTCAAGGCCGCCTCTTCAGAACGCGCCGCCAAATCGGTCAGCTCATCGGCAGATATATCCTGGGGATGGAATAGATCCAGATCCGGAAACTCGGTCGCCATTAGCTCTGCTTCGGCTAAACCATTATAGGGATCGGACGAGGTAAATTTGGCAATATCATCGGCGGCTTTTACCGCTTGCTTAATAGCATCCGGACTCAGATCTGAAGTGGATGAACTTCCCTTACAACCATCACGGAACAGGGTAATACCTAGCGCACCATCTTTGTTAAACTCAACCGTTTCGACTTCCTTCAGCCGAGTAGAAACCGATAAGCCTTGTTGTTTACTTATGGCAACTTCAGCAGCCGTTGTCCCCAGTTCTTTTGCATAATCAAGGGCCATAGATACGGCGTCTTTTAATGAATTCAATTCAATGTCAGTGCTAGGTGTAGTCACAAATCTGCTCTTTTGTTATCTGGAATACCTTAAGCATAACAAACCCAATTCCCAATCACATTAAATAACTGCCGAAGCCCGCTCTGTGCCGGTTAATTAGAGTAAGTGAAGCGGATGCCGATGATATAGGACCAGGATACCTAAGCTCATCACAGTATCTGATAGGAAGAGATAGGCGATTTTCTCCTGAAATGTTATTATTAACTCAGTTTATGTAAGAGATTTTTTTAAATGAAAATAGTCGGTGATTCAGAACACTTTAAACAGCCCTTTGACCATGATGAAGAATATGTCAGCAGAGCTGAAACAAAACGTGAAATAGCGATTTACCAAGAACTTGGTACCAAGCTGGTTGCATTGAGTAAAAGTCAAATTGTTAAGTTAGATTTGGATGAACTTTTATTTGATAATGTAATGAAAACAAAGACGATTAAAATCAATACTGAAGCCTATCGTCGTCAGTTACAGTTTATTGGCAAGATCATGCGCAATGTCGATATTGAAGCATTACAGCTCGATATTAAGAATGTGCTGAATCAAAACAGTAACGAAAGCGCGAAGCTTAATGTTGCCGAGAAACTGAAAGAGCAACTGCTCACTGAGGGCGATACTGCCGTTCAAAACCTGCTCGAGAAGCACCCTCAATTAGAGAGACAGAAGTTACGTCAACTTATCCGTCAGTCAAAGAAAGAGCTGGATAAGAAACCCGACGAGGCTTCAAAATCTTCAATCGAGCTGGTCAAATACTTACGAAGTGAGATATCTGAATAACCTGCTGACTCAGTAAAGTTAATCAATATTAAAAACTCTAACTGTATTTCGTTTATGCCCTTTTTGCGTCACAAGGATGTTGCTTATGCGACTGATAAAAACTGCTTTTGCCCTCCCTTTATCCCTGTTGCTTCTATCTTCGCTGGGGGGCTGTAATGGCTCTTCCGATGATAGCGGTGGAGAGAATACCGGCGAGTACGCCCTCTCACTGAGCTATAAAACGGTTGTCGACGGCAAATGCGCCGAAGCGACCAACGAGTTGAGTTTTGCCAATAACGCCAGTATCTGTGCTGTGGCTAAGCTAACTCAGGGAGGCAGTAACAGTAATGGTGGTTTAATCAGTTTCAGTGCAAGTCTGGGCGAGCTGACGCCAGCAACTAAGCTGACTAACAGTTCAGGGATTGCCGAAGTCATATTGGGTAATGCTCAGGCCTCACTAGGCGCCGGAACGCTGACCGCACAATTCGATACCAAGTCGGCAGATAATAATATCCTTGCTGTTACTCGTAACTATGAGTTTATCGACAGTGGCATTCCGGATGAAGATACCCCTAAGATCAGCGCCAGCATCATTAACGGTGCAGCTACTGTCACTCAGTTTAAGGTCGACGAAACAGTACAGCTTCAGGCACAGTTCTTAGACAGCTCAAGCCAGGGCATCGCTCAGCAGATTGTCACCTTTAGCGCGGGAAGCACCACACTCAATCCGAACACGGCGCTCACTAACGAGCAGGGCATTGCACAGGTCAGTTACACTCCATCGGAGGGTGAACTAGGTGCAGCCAGCCTGAACGTCTCTTTGAGCTATAAAGATCAAGGCTATCAGGTAAGCAGTCTGTATGAAGTGCTCCCAGCCAATGCGATTGGTGATGACGGCGTCCTTAAACTGGGACACTTTGATGCTAACAATAATTTCATTGAAGATGAGCTGGGCACTACGCTTACTCTGGTCGATGGTAAATATCGTATCAGCGCGGGTGGTAGTTTCGGCATTACGGCAACCTTAGTCAGCATGGCCGACGACGGCAGCATTAGCCGGGTACAGACCCCCTCATCGATAAGCTTTAGCTCCGATTGTGTTACCAGCAATAACGCTAGCCTGGATACCCCGGTCACGACACTATCGGGTAGCGCCAGTTCAACTTTCCAGGATACCAGCTGTAGCGGTAACAGCGAACGTGACGATCAGATAATTGCGACGACTCAGGCGGGTAATCAGACCCTGACTGCTAACCTGCCATTCACCCTGGAGCGTCAAACGCTGGCCAGCTTGAGCTTCGTATCGGCAGAGCCTAAAAATATCCGTATCAAGGGCGCAGGCGGCACCGGCAGCACAGAATCCTCTCTGGTAACCTTTAAGGTCACAAGCTCTAACGGCCAGCCTGCAGCGCAGCAGGCCGTTAAATTTACTCTCGACACTGTCGTCGGTGGATTAAGCTTCTCAAACGGCGCGGCCATCACCGAGAGCCTGACGAACTCACAGGGTGTGGCTAGTATTCGCGTTCTGGCCGGCACCATGCCGACCCCGGTACGTGTCCTTGCCTCGGCTACCGATAGTGACACAGGTGATACCATCACCAGCCAGTCTGAGCAGCTAACCGTCAACACCGGCCTGCCGCAACAGCTGGGCTTCAGTATATCGACCAGCATGTTTAACCCGGAAGCCGGTGATTTTAACGGTGAGAAGGTTACCCTTACCGCTTTCGCTTCTGATAGCTTCGGTAACCCGGCACCCGATGACACCACCATCAACTTTACCAGCGAAGGTGGCCAGATAGTTCCCAGCTGTTTAACCGTTAACGGCAGCTGTAGCGTCGAGTGGACATCGGCGAACCCAAGGGTTCCGGATCATCGCATCACAGTGCTGGCTTATGCGCTGGGACATGAGACCTTCTTCGATACTAACGGCAACAACATCTTCGATGATAAAGATGGTTCTGTTATTCAGAATGCTTGTCTTGCGAGTGATGGCTCTCCGGTCACATGCTCGGGCAATGGGATGGATATAGAGACTTACCATTCTAATGGCTTTAGCGACTTAGGCGATGCCTTCCGTGACGATGATGAAAGCTTTAAGCATTCTGAAGGTGAAAAATATTTCAATACTGAAAACAGTAATAAATACGAAGAGGGAGATGAAATGTTTAACGGCCCTCAATGCGAAGGTCTGCAGTGCGGTACAGAACAAGCTAATAAGACCTATATCCGTAAGGCGTTGGTTATGACCATGTCAGGCTCTACTGCTAACTTCATCATCTTACAGAGTGGAACCGTTGTTTATAATCCGGCTAAGGGCATAAATTCACTGGGTGAATTGGAGATCGCAAATGGAGGCTCCGCCTCTTTGAGTATCAGATTCTTCGATAGTGCCTATCAGATCATGCCAGCTAATACTTCGTTGGATGTTGAAAGTACTGAAGGTGAGTTAATATTTAACCCGTTTACGGTTCCTAATACTACTTATGGTTGCCAGATCAAAGGGGCATCCCAGTTAGACCTAAATGGTAAAGCTATTCCATTATGTGATATCTCATTAGGTAAAGAGGATGGAGTTTATGGTAGCTCAACTGGCTTTAGCCTCATCAATAATATTGAAGCGGGTGAGCCGGATAAAAGTGCCTTTATTACCATAGATGTCAAAACACCAAAAGGAATTGAGTCAGGCATGAGCTTCAATATCTTGCTAAAAGGCTCCTGATAAAACCCTCAACCTATTTCAGTACAAAACATGCCGATCAAAAAAGCCCACTCAGATAGTTAATCTGAGTGAGCTTTCTTGTGTCTAGAACGATCGGATTAATGACTTTTACTTACGGCTTATCACTATCCGCTTCTCGAAGCTTCGCGGCTAAAGCCGCTCCTACACCTCGCGGCTGGTAGCTCGTAGCTTAAAACTTACAACTTACAACTTACAACTGACGACTTAAAACTTCTCGCAGTTCGGCTCTCGCTTCAAGCGCTTATTAACCCCATAGAGGGCTAACATGAAGAAGAGTGCGAACAAGCCCCACAGATGAAGCCATAGAGGCATGATGCTGGCCCATGAAGCGCCCATCTGGTTGAGCTGTAGCATACCGATAATCGCCGGTACAGCCGGGATGATGGTGGAGATCCAGATCAGAGGGTCGGGGATCAACTCCAGCGGCCACACAAATCCGGAAACGAAGAGGATCGGCATAGAGATCAACAGCAGTACCTGAGTCGGCAGATCCCGTCTGGTGAACAGGCAGCTAAACGCTATACCGGTAACGGCTGTCGATAGCAAAAATGGCAGCAGGAATAGCGCCACCTGCCCCAAAGTGGCCTGTACGCTGACCCCGTACCAGTAATAGCAATGCCCCACATACAGACTGGTAAACAGGGTGTAGATGAGGAAGAAGACACTGATACGTCCGCTAATCAGCATCAGGGGTGAAACCCTGCGCCAGTAGCCCTGGTTTTGCCACTGGCCTGCCCCCAAGATGCCGGTACCTATCAAGAGCGTTTGATGGAGCACCAGAAGCAGTACGCCAGGCACCACATAGGGAGTGTATCCCAGACTCGGATTGAAGGCGGGCACACTGTTAAGCTTCACCGCATTCAGGCTTCGCTCAGCGGCCTTGGCATTCTCTCCATGGGCCAGCAGACTCACAAGCTGCACATATTTACCCGCATCCAGCCCCACAGAAACCAAGCCTTCTACCACGGCGGAATAGATCAAAAAGTAGTTGGCATCGCCGCCGTAGCTTAAAGTCGCCCCTCGCCCCAACATCAGATCTTTCCTGAATCCATGGGGGATCACCAGTAAGCCATTGGCTCTGCCGGACTCTATCCAGCTTTGAGCCGTTTCGATAGTGTTAACCTGGCCGGTCACGGTAATTTTGGGGCTGGCATCGGCGTGTCTTATCAAACGGCGGCTCAGAGACGAACCATCATGATCGATGACCACTAACATCTGCTCGGTCGGCACCTGGTTCAGATAGGGCAGAGGATAGAGCACGGAATAAAACAGGACACCACCAAACAGGGTAATAGCGATCGCCTTATCCGTGACGATTGCACGTAGATCTGCCAATAAAAATTGCCAAAAAGTCATTTGACGGCCTCCGGGGACAGAGATTGTTCTGCCATGTGTGCACGCTTGACTCTGGTAGCCAGAAAGACAATCACGGGGATCAGAAACAGGAATCCCCAATAGTTAATCAATTGATCGGCTAGGGTATCCCAACCCTGCCCATAACTGACCACGCCGACATGGGTGTCGATGTAGTGGCTCGATGGCATCAACTTACGCCACAGCTGAGCCAGCACGGGCATATCCAGGGTAGGAAAAGTGATCCCCATAAAAGGAAATGCCGGTGCAAAGAGTGCGGTGCAAAAACTGACCACCCTGGCACAATCCTGTAGCAGGAAGAAGATCACCAGAACCAGCAACCAGACGGCCAGTAACATGGCGACCTGAGCCACCAGCAACAGTCCGAAATCTCCCGCCAGAGGAAGGTTCAGGAACTGATATAAGATGGCGAGAATGAAGCGCCCCTGCAGTACGATCAAGGGGGTATAGACAAGCATCTTGGCAAACAGCACACGCCTCGTTCCCAGGCAGAACCATTCACTCATGGTATTGAGCCGTAACTCACGATTGAGGCTATTGGCAAACACCAACATGGCGAGCAGCTGTCCCAGCGCAAGCAGAACAGGCGGTACCAAAAAGCCGATATAGTTGCTGTTGGAGTTATACAGTGCGGTCGTCTGGCTGGTCACCGGGCGAAGATTGATCTTCGCCTGAGCCTTAGGCACGCCAAGCGCCAGCTGTTTCTTATTCGCCACATGCAGCAGTCCATCGGACAGGCTGAGCTGGATCTGGCTCGAAAGCAACTTGCCCACCAAGAGGAATTGACTGTTATAGCGTATCTCAACCGTCGGGCTATGCCCCGTAAGCAGATCCCGCTTCAAACGGTGCGGCAGCACCACCAACGCATACACTTCACCTTGAGTCATCGCTCGTTTTGCGCTGGCGATATCCTGATAACCGATTGTCTCAGCCGCCGGGTTAGCCTGAATACGCCTTGCTAACATGCGGCTCAACTGACTCTGGTCGTGATCGACAATCGCCACCGGCAGTTGTCTGGGCATACCCGCACTGAACAGCCACCATAAAGAGATGATGCCCAGAATAGGGATATAGGTAACGAGTGCAAACTGCCAGGGATCATTCCACAGGGCCTTCAGTTCACGCCGTATCAGACTTTTCATTGAAGTCGGCACGTGAACTTATTGCGCCATTAAGGCTGTCATGCCAACTCTGAGATCGGGAATGGTCTTCACCGGGCGAAGCTCCATCTCGAAGGTACGCATATCGAAGTCATGGCCGCTCTCGGTGGCACGCCAGGTAGCGAACTCTCCCATCACGCTGATATGAGTGATTGAAAACTCATACTCTCCCCCCAGGGCCGGAATAAAGATGAGATGCTTCTGGCCCATCTTGAAATCTTTGAGCTGATCTTCACGAACCTGAAACACAGCCCAGGAATCGTCCATATCGATGACACTCACCACAGGAAATCCGCTTGGGGCAAGTTCACCGGGCTGCAGCAGTACTTCGCTAATTTCACCTGACTTGGGTGCGCGCATCTGACTATCGGCTAAGATTGCACTCACCTCATTCACCGCGCCTTCCGCCATGCGGGCGTTACCTGCGGCGGCCGCCTTTGTCTCTTCACGGGCTCCTTCGCTTGCCATCTCATACATTGCCAGAGCGGCTTGCTCGGTATACTTGGAGGCTTGCCATTGAGTGAACGCTTCATCGCGCTTCTGTCTTGCAAGCACACCTTCGACAAACAGTACTTCGACTCTATCGTAAGTGGTCTTGGCCAATGTGGCCGCCGCTTTCGCCTTCAGCCACTGCTCTTTCGACGCCATCACCTGCTGCTTGCGTGCACCGGTATCGGCTTCCAGCTGCATCGCCTGTGCCGCGTCTCTGCCACCTTCCGCCTGCATCAACTTTGCACTCAGCTCGGGGCTGTCGATGGCAAATAACAGATCGCCGGCTTCAACTTTATCGCCGCGACGCACTAACACCTGCTCTACCCGACCCGGTACTTTCGAAGAGATATTGTATTCTCTCGCCTCAACCTGTCCCTGTATGCGCTCATCCTGAGGTGTATAGGCCAGCTTTAAGCCATAAGCTAAAGCTCCAACCAGGCCGATAATTGCCACAACCCCAATAATACGATTAGCCTGCATTGTTACTCTCCTGCATCGCGATATTAGTATGCTTACTAACGCTACGACCTAAAAATTCTTCTAATTGACCGCTGATGGCCATGAGTCTGGCATACGCCTGAATATAACGATATTTAGCACCTAGCTGCTGTGTTTCTACCGCAGTAAGCTTTAATTCTGCATCGACCTTATCGATGGAGGTCGAAAGCCCCTGACGAAAAGCCAGGTCTCTCAGACGCTTGTTCTCTTGTGCCAGACTAAGGGAGGTCTCCAGTGACAATACCTCTTCCTGTGCCTGTAACAGCTGACGGTAACTTTGATCCAGTAGCAGGCTCAGATCTTGCCGGGTCTGCGCCTTGGTATATCTGGCCTGAAGCAAGGCACTCTTAGCCGCCTGTACTTTGCCACTGCGTCCGTCTCGACTCAGTAGCGGCACTTTAACTCCAACGCCGAGCATCCAGTCGGGTTCCATCTTAGAAAACAGGCTATCATCTTCATACAGGGTGTAATTGCCATAGAGGAATACCGTAGGGTGATACTTACCTTTTTCCAGATCGATCAATCCATTGGCCTGCTCCTCTTTCGCTTCGAGCAGTTTCAGCGCAGGGTGTTGAACCATAGTAAGCTGACTAAGGTGCGGCAGAGAGGGGGCGTCGGCGAGCATAAACAACCTGGATGTCGTATCAACTTCACGCTCATGCAGCATACGGGATAGGGCTATGACTGCCATCTCCGCCTGACGTTGAGCGCTGGTAAAGTTCACCTTGGCGTTTTCCAGTGCTACTTGCGCATTGAGTCGTTCGACTTTCGCTATCTGTCCCTGCTCTTCGAGTTTCTGTGCATGGCTGGCATGCTCTTCCAGAGAAGAAACCAATTCACCACGGGTCTGAGCTAGTGACTGAGTCACCGCAACGCCATAGTAGCGATCCACCAGTTGAATAAAGAGATCCCGGGTAGAGAGCTGTAACTGCTGCTCTTTTTCTATCACATGTGCGGCATGTATTCCCTGAGCCGCTGAGATCTTGCCTCCCGTATAGATGGGCCACATGGCCTGGAGACTGGAGCGGAAGATATCCTGTTCGGTAAATGGGGTAACGAACATAGAGCTTGGAATACCGGCGAGTGCACCACCGATAGACGGCGGCAGTGTACTGGGATCCATAGAGGCAAGAGGGTTAAGATCGTTAAGGTCTAACTCGATCGGCTTTTCGAGTCGGGTATAACTACCGTTGAGACTAATTGAGGGAAGGTAAAGATCTTTTCCGGCTTCATGCTCGGCCTCGGCGCGATTAACTTCCTGAGCACCGGCCTGCAACTTATCGCTCACCGTCAACAGCTGTTGCCAAGCTTGAGAGAACCCCATCTCTTTCGCCCCAGCCGTGAAAGGCCCTAGTGCCGCCAGCGACAATAAGGCTATATGTGAAAACTTCATCCCCTTTCCTCTACACTCGACCTAGAGTGTTTACTCTAAATTCCTTGGCGAATGTTAACATTTTTTAAGCAGCAAGAGTAGGAGCCAGCTCTTAAAAGCTAAAGCCGGGCACCTACTTTCAGCTCATGGATAAGATTAAGCGGTTCCGCCGACCGTCAAGCTGTCTAGCTTCAATGAAGGCTGACCCACACCGACCGGCACGCTCTGGCCATCTTTACCACAGACGCCAACACCTTGATCTAATGCGAGATCGTTACCTACCATAGAGATCTGTCCCATGGCCTCGGGGCCGTTACCTATCAAGGTTGCTCCCTTAATCGCCTGAGTCACTTCACCATCTTCAATCAGGTAAGCTTCAGAGGCCGAGAAGACAAACTTGCCCGAGGTGATATCCACCTGACCACCACCGAAGTTAGGCGCATAGATCCCATTTTTTACCGACTTGATAATCTCTTGAGGATCACTGTCACCCGCTTCCATATAGGTGTTAGTCATTCTGGGCATAGGTAAGTGCGCATAGGATTCACGGCGGCCGTTACCTGTAGTTGACTCGCCCATCAAGCGGGCATTGAGCTTGTCTTGCATATAGCCCTTTAAGATCCCATCTTCAATCAGGACTGTCTTCTGGGTTGCAACGCCTTCATCATCGATGCTAAGAGAGCCGCGACGGTTTGGTATGGTGCCGTCATCGACGACTGTGACTAATTCTGAGGCGACCTGCTGACCGACAAGCCCGCTAAATGCACTGCTCCCCTTACGGTTAAAGTCACCCTCCAGTCCGTGACCGACGGCTTCATGAAGCAAGACTCCCGGCCATCCGGCGCCGAGTACAACCGGCAACTGTCCGGCAGGAGCATCGATGGCATTGAGGTTAACCGATGCCTGACGAACCGCTTCGCGAGCAAAGGAGAAGCAAGCAGGTAAGCCCGCATCATCGTTGTTCATCAAGACTTCATAACCATGACGTCCACCACCGCCGCTGGCACCACGCTCACGTTTACCCTCATCTTCTAAGATCACGCTACAGTTGAATCGAACCAGAGGACGAATATCGGCGGCAAGCGTACCATCGCTGGCTGCGACTAAGATCTCTTCATGCACTCCCGAGAGGCTGACTACCACTTGAATGATACGGCTATCGAGACTGCGAATATAAGCATCGGCCTGCTTCAGAAGCTCAATCTTCTTCATCTCTTCCATCGCCGCAATCGGATCTGCACTCTGATAGAGGGCTTTCACCTCTTGTTGCTTCCAGGCCTGTACCGATTCGCTCTTTCCTGCGACGGCAATGCTACGCGCAGCTTCGGCAGAGGCTTTGAGCGCCGCAGGTGTGATCTCATCGGCATAGGCAAATCCGGTTTTCTCACCGGTAATAGCACGCACGCCGACGCCACGTTCTATGTGGAAACTGCCCTCTTTTACTATGCCATCTTCTAATACCCAAGACTCATGGCGGCTTCCCTGAAAGTAGAGGTCGGAAAAATCGACATTGTGCTGATGAATCGAATTGAGGTAGCCCTGCAGATCATTCAGTGACTGTCCATCTTGCAGTAAGCTTGCTTCTACTTGAGTTAAAAATGGCATTAATAGTTCTCTCTTCTTGCTCTGTTGAGCTTAATCACGCTTAATCTTTATAAGAAGATCTCAGAAACAGTCCCCAAGATCTTATTTAATTTGTTGTAATTGAGGCGATGAAAAACGGTTATGCTGCTGTACCGGCATCTGGCTTCTAATTTGTGTAAGTTCACTTTTATCCAGTGACGCCTGAACCCAGCCACAACCAGTCATTTTCTCCGCCTTAATCCGTCCCCAGGGATCGACAATCATACTCTGCCCCCAGGTTTCCCGGCTCCCCTGATTATGCTGGCCCCATTGAGCGGCTGCCAAAACAAAGCATTGTGTCTCGATCGCTCTGGCCTGAATCAAAGGCTGCCAATGTGCGGCGCCCGTCACCTTAGTAAACGCGGCAGGCAAGGCAATGATCTCGGCTCCCGCCAGTCTCATCGCCCTAAACAGATCCGGAAAACGCAGATCGTAACATATCGCTAACCCTAACTTACCAAAGGGGGTGTCGATTACACTAATTTTCTCACCTGGGCAGAAGGCATCACTCTCACGATACTCCTTTGTACCATCGGAAACATCGACATCGAACAGATGCAGCTTATCGTACTCACCTAAGACTTTACCTGCACAGTCAAACAGATAAGTACGACTATAAACCCGTTTATCATCCGCAAGCACCGGGATAGTACCGGCAACAAGGTAAACATTAAATTTTCGAGCAAGATCTGACATCGCTGTTTTCAGCGGGTTTTCTTCAGAGCAAGAATTAAGCGCGTACTCACCTTGCTGGCTCTCAGGTCCACCGAACAGTAAGCAGCACTCGGGTAACACCACGAGTTGTTCCTCCCCCGGAGTTCGGGGCAGAAGACTAAGCTGCGACTCGATATACTGTAGATTTTCCGATATGTCGCGACTGCTTTGGCACTGTAACAGGCTGATCTGCATCTATTGTTTCCTTTGGTGTACGGAGCTTATCTTCAGAGCCTTCATTGCTGGCAGGAGGATAAGCGTCCTTTGTCTCCTTAAAGTCTGGCATCTCAATCACTTTTGGTGCAAGAATTTCAACTCCGGATTCGGTAATTGTTGCAGGAGCAGAAGACTCAGCCGCCGATTGTTTGTTCTGTTTCGGGCCACTATCCACCAGTGGCTCCATAGCTGCCTTCTGAACACCGGACTCAGCAGTATCGGCTCCCTGACTCTCTTGCCCTTGTTTTTCAGCAGGTTGTTTATTATCAGGCTGTTTATCAACAGGCAGGTCCTCTGTTGCGCGAGGCAGTGCAGACTCAGGGATCTCTATCTCTTTACTCTTGCGCTCCAGCTCTTCGAGTTTAGGCTCTGACATGGTTCCGGTTAGTCTGAACCTTAGCTCAGTGATCACTTCAATGACAGGCTCGAGTACTTTAGTCAGGGCAAAAGCCCCCAGGCCTAGCGTCCAACCACCCGTGGTGAGCAACACAACCGTAGGCACGCTTGAGGCAAGTTGAGGCACGAAGCGAATATCGTAATTCAGACTCTCGGTAACTAAGTCAGTGTAACCCCTGACCTTCATATTTCCGGCAACGGCATCCATCTCGGTATCACGGGTTTTAATGACTCCGTTATCTATCTCCAGAGTACCGGTAAACGAGTTAAAGTAGAGGCCTTTACCGAATACATCGGAGAAATCGAGAGATAACTTTCTCAGCAGTGAATCCAGACTAAACAGCGAGAAGATTCTGGCTCCTTTATCACTGACTTCAGACAGGTGTCCTTTACCCAGTTCAAAGTTTATCTTGCCATTGAGCGACTCGAGTGAGAACGCATAGGGGGCTCCCTGCCAGGAGATATTAGCGTCGATCTCAACCGGCGCATCTTTTAAGCCCGGATCCATATCGAGAATGGATGATAATGCATCAAATTTTGTCGCGTCTAACTTCACGTCAAACTCGGTGATATTTTCGCCTTCACCGTTCTTCCATGCCCCTTTTCCGCTCAGCTTCACCTCAGGCGTGGTCAAAGAGAGAGTTTGGATCTGATAGTGCCCCTCTTTGGGCGTCCCTTGCAGTACCAAGTGGCCTAAAGGCTTTCCATATAGACGAAAATCATCGACATCTAATGCCAGTGGCGGCAGGTTATTCAGTACAGTACCGGGCTTAAAATCAGCCTTAGCTTCATCTTTCACTTCAGGCGCAATATGAAACTTTTTAGCAACCATCTTCAAGCCCTGAGTCGACCAGTCAGGATAGAAATCTATCCTGCCATCAAACTCGTTCGACTGAGCCTCGAAACGCCATAAATGCTCGACAGGCTTAGCGGTCATGGTCAATTCAGATAGAGTTTGTCCCATTAAATTCAGATCGGCAATCTCAGCATCGATGCTGATAAGAGGAGGAAAAAAGCCTCTGGTTTGCTCTTCCTGAAGTGATGCATTCGATTCGCTACCAGTCTCAATCTCAGCCTCGGTTTCAATTTCTGGCACAGATTTAGTTTCAGACTCGGGCACAACCGGAGCAACGCTGGACTCTGAAGTTTCAGAGGAGATAAAGTTTGTGATAACGGGTAACCAGGGGGAGAATTCAGTTTGAGCAATATCCAACTGCAGATGCCCCTGGTCTCTCTTTAGTTGATCGCCCGGTTTAAATAGCCGTCCCAGAAGAAGATCGAAATGATCTAATTGATCACCCGACTCGAGATCGAACCCTCCCCAGAACTCCATCTGATTGCCCAGCTTGATCCCCAGAGAGGACTGTTTATTGTCGCCTATCAGTTCGGCTGATAGCCTGCGATTCTCATCGATGGCTTTAGCAAACGGTGGGGGAAGCGTCAGCTCGGTGCCAAGCAGATCACTATTCACCTGCGCCTGAATGCGATAGCCGGTCTGATCAAAAATAAGCGTCATGGCCCCATCCCAGCTCACCTCACCGGAATAGAAGTCCATTAAGGGGTTATCAAGCTCGGCCGGGAGTTCAGCAAGCTGCCAAACGCCCTTCAGGTCCAGGTTCAAGCCGTAATTGTCACGCACCTTCTCTGTGTCAAAGCTCAGGGATATCGGTTGTTGGTATAACAGCGCGGAGATATCTTTGCCCTTTACCACCTCATTAACGAAGCTAACCTGCCCTGTCACTCCGTCGAGCTGTACCCCTGGTTCGGTGATATATACCGGCGTGTTGTCGAAGTTCACTAAGCCACGGATCTGCTCCTCCTCGCCATCATAGAGAGGAATGGACAGATCCAGAGTGGCGGTAACATCGCCCTGCACCTGAACCACTTCCAATGTAGAGCCGACAGACTCTGCCAGAGGGGAGGCTTGAATAACCTCTGTTGCGGCAACACCTTGGGTTGCCAGCTCGGCATCGATCTCCAGCAAAGAGCGGGCGCCCAATTCAGGAATACTGATCCCGGCACCATCGACGACAACATCTAAGAGATCGCCTCTATCAATAGTGAGAACCATGCGGGCGTTTTCAAACAGAGCGGACAGCTCCAGAGAGGTTACCGCCGGCCAATCGGGCTGGAACTTAAACTCAGCTTCGCTCAGGGTGAAGGCTGCCTGAAAGATCCCGGAATGATCCTTGTATGGATATTGATTCAATGGACCATGCCATACCACTCTGGCATCTTGGGTATTACCCGCAACAAGCCCGGCCTCAAGGTAATCGACTAACCCGGCATCCATACCATGTAGCGGAAAGTAATTGCCCACATCGGCGACATCTTTGATCTTCACATCCGCTAGAAGTGCAAGATGAGTGTCACCTGCAAAGCCCATTTTCAGGGAAGCGTCTAAGCCAATATCTTCATTGCTGAATTGAAGGTGAGGAAGGGTTAGCTCACTATATTTAGTATTAAACTTAGCATCGAAAGCGGTGCCACTTAGCACTATAGGTTCTTTGAATGCCGTACCGAAATCTAAGGTATAGGTTTGCTCAGGGGCGCTGAAATAGAGTGAATCGCCATTCCAGGCAAGCTGGAGAGTTAATGGTTTACTGCCCGGTATGCTCTCAAATCTTTGCCATTGTAGCTGATTAATATCCAGCGAGGCTTGAGGCTGCAGATCACCATCCAGAGAGAATCTAATATCATCCAGATAGCCCAGGGGGTTTACTGACTGCCAGGTTTTCAGAACAGATAGGTCGACCGTCGGCACCAAAGGCAGAAGAGGTAACAGGGTACTGGTGTCTAATCGATTCAGATAGGCATATAGCTGCTCATCTCGTTTTTCTGCAACAAAGTTTAGCTCAGGCCAGGGGTGTTCATTGGTCTCAAATTCGAGTGCTCTGCTACTTAGCTGCCAACCTCTATCGGTAGGGAGCCACTCAAACTGCCCCCCTTTAATTTCAAAATGTTGCACTTCATTACTTAACTGCCACTCGAGCCAGCTGGGCTCAAACTGGACGAGTCCGGATTCGATCGAGCGATTCCCCAGGCTCAACCAGGCCTGCAGGTTCACTACACCTTCGAGAGGCAATTTACTTTTTTTGTCATAGGGGTTCGTTTGTCTGGAGGCCCATTCACCGAGATCCAAAGAGCTAGCCGCGAGATAAACCTGCCCTTTAAGGCTATCGGGCCGGAAACCATTGCCATCGATCTCAAGTGAGAGAGAGAGCTGCTCAACCTCGGAAGCTTTCTCATCCAGGTAGACCTTGCCCTTGCCCTGATGTTTGCCGCCCATGTTTTGCCATCTCAGATCCTTGATATAGATAGGGCTGAAATCATGACTCTTGCTGAGTAGCTGTAATCTGGCTTCTGTTATCGAAAAGTGTTCTAACTGCTCCAGCAGGAGTCGATATAACCAATCGGTATCGGTATAGGTTTCTGTCGCCGCAGATGAGGGATCAGCCTGATTGAGTTTATCGATATCGAGCCCAACCTGGACACCTTCGAAAATAACATTCTCAATCTGAGGGCTGGTCGTCATCAAACTCTCCCAGAAGTCGAGCTTGACATGGACATCACGAATTATCAGGGTAAACGGCAAGCGTTCCTGAGGGGGAAGTACTAAGTCTTTCACCTTCAGGGCAGGACCAAAGGCCTGCCACTCGGCATTTAGCTCTCCGACATCGACCTGAACCTGGTACTGTTCTTCAATATATTTGACCAGCTCCTGTCTGACCTCAGCAAGCTGGGGCAGGAGCCCCCGAAAGAGACTCACAGCCAAGGCAAACAGCACCAATATGATCGCTAGTATTTGCCAGCAGAAACGGCTGAACTTACGGGGACAGAATTGACGAGACACTACATTATTACCACATCAAACTTGTTTTGCGCATACATAGGTTCATTTTGGAAACGAACACGTTTTCCTATATACACCCCCAACTCTGCGACCAGATGCCCCTCCTCACCCGTCAGGCTGTTAAAGACGCCAGGCGAGCAATAGACTAAGAATTCATCGGCATCGTAGCTACGATCTAATCGAATGATCTCTCTGAATATTTCATAAGAGACAGTTTCAACGGTTTTCAAACTGCCGGTGCCATAGCAGGCAGGGCACTCTCCGCATAACACGTGCTCTAAACTCTCTCGAGTTCGTTTACGGGTCATCTCCACCAAACCAAGACCGGAGAAACCACTGATATTGGTTTTAACCCTGTCGGCAGACAAGGCAAGCTCCAAACTAGCAAGGACACGCTTCTGATGCTCAGTTTTCAGCATATCGATGAAGTCGATAATGATGATACCACCCAGGTTACGCAATCTGAGTTGACGCGCGATAGCATGTGTCGCTTCGAGGTTGGTATTGAAGATGGTCTCTTCGAGATTTCTGTGACCAACGAAAGCACCGGTATTGATGTCTACAGTGGTCATCGCTTCGGTTTGATCTATGATGAGATAACCACCGGATTTCAGCTCAACTTTACGGCCTAGGGCCCGTTGTACTTCATTCTCAACATCATAAAGATCGAAGATTGGCACCGGACCATTGTAGTGCTCAATCTTATCGGCAATCTCAGGCATAAACTCTTCAGAGAATGCGTGTAACTCTTCGAATGTCTGGCTCGAATCTACCTGGATCTGATCTAATTCGGTACCAACAAAATCACGCACGATACGAACCGGCAGGGCCAGATCCTGATAAAGCAGCGACACGCCTCTGCGTTTACGGCGCTCACTCACCCGCCCCCAAACGCGGCGAAGAAAAGCGGCATCCTGAACCAGCTCCTGCTCGCCGGCACTTTCTGCGGCAGTACGAATAATAAATCCGCCGTCCTCATCGACAAAAGGTTCAGTCAATCCCTTGAGACGTGAACGAACCTCTTCTGATTCGATTCGCTGAGACACACCTACATGGCTTGAGCCGGGCATAAAGACCAGGTAGCGGGAGGGGAGCGTAATATCGGTTGTCAGGCGGGCTCCTTTGGTACCCAGAGGGTCTTTCACCACCTGGACCATAATATCTTGCCCTTGACGAACTAACTCATTGATATCTCGGACGACAAAATTGCCCTTTTCAACATCGGCAACACATTCGGTATGGGGAACTATATCTGATGCATGCAAAAATGCTGCCTTATCCAGGCCAATATCGACAAACGCTGCCTGCATACCCGGCAGTACCCGACTGACCTTGCCCTTATAGATATTGCCGACCAAACCGCGTTTCATCCGTCTTTCGATATGGACTTCCTGCAGCACGCCATGCTCTACCAAAGCGACACGAGCCTCGGTCGGCGTCACATTGATCAATAGTTCAGAACCAATCTTTCGCTGTACTCTGTTTCTGACGTTGCGACTCATATTCATACTCACTTTAAATTGGGTTCTAAACTACGGACTTCGAGCTACAGAACAGTTCTCTCTACTCGCCACTTTCTTCGCAGTTTCTTTAGCTCGCAGCTGCCGTTAACTAAATAATCTTCATCTCTTTGAGCAACTCACGGGTCTCTACCATAGGTAAGCCCACTACGGCTGAATAGCTGCCCTCTATGCGCTCCACAAAGCTGCCACCTAATGCCTGGATCCCATAGGCTCCGGCCTTATCCATAGGCTCGCCAGTGGCAATATAGGCCAGGATATCTTGCTCATCGAGCTTACAAAACTGGACTTTGGTCTCGACCAGACGCGTTATTGTCGTCTTACCATCGGTTAAGGCCACCGCCGTCATCACGCTGTGAAACTGTCCCGACAACTCGGTTAACATCTTCAAGGCATCGGCTTCATCGACGGGCTTACCCAGTATCTGCTCACCTAACACCACTATAGTATCAGAACCTAGTACCACAGGAGTTTTCAGATTATCACATAGAGCTAAACCAGCCTCGGCTTTCTCTACCGCCAGGCGAGAAACAAACACTTGCGGTGATTCACCCGCCTGATGGGTTTCGTCGATATCGGCAGAGAGCGTATCGAAGCTGAACCCGGGCTTTGAAAAACCGAGTTGTGCCAGTAACTCTTTACGACGCGGGGAGCCAGAGGCTAATAGTAATCGAGCTGAAACAGTCATTTTATCTCACCTTATATAAACGTCTGATACGACGTAAGATCCAAAATACCCAGGGCCAGATAATAAGGCTGGAAATGGCGGGCAAAAAGAGACTCACATCGAATGTGGCGGTTCCGACCACAAATTGAACCCAAAAGATGACCAGATGATGTAAACAGATCAAACTGGAGATCATCAGTGCCTGCTGCCACATGGGGAAGTTACGTAAACGCTGAAAATGCAACACCACCACATAGACGACTAAGGAGATCGATAAAGCTCGGATCCCCAGATGGGCCCCCAACATGATGTCGAGCAGCACCCCTAAGATCCAGGCTGATAAAATATTATATCTATGGGGCAGTGCCATCGCCCAATAGATGATGACCAGCAATAACCAGTCGGGACGCCACGGCTCAACAAGATCCGGCAGTGGCATGATTTGGAATAACATGGCGACCAGAAAGCTCAGCCATACCACCCAGCGACCATTGGCAATATGCATACTCATTGGCTCACCTCAGAGGTTTCAGACTTAGATTCTGGGGTATTTTCACTGCTTGAATCTGTGTTCAAACTCTTTTCCTGCTCATCGGGTAGGGTTCCATCGGGCCAGATCAGCAAGAGATAGCGAATCCTATCGAGCGCGGCTAACGGTTGAGCTGTCACATTGGCATAGCTTTGTCCGTCATCTTTAACCACACTCATTACACGGGCCACGGGATATCCTTCCGGAAAACGATTACCCAGTCCAGATGAGACTAAGAGATCACCAACCCTGATATCTGTACTCTTAGAGACATAACTCAGTTCGAGCTCATCGAGTACACCTGTGCCTTTCACAACCAGGCGTACGTCATTACGCGTGACTCTTACGGGGATGCCGTGAGTAACATCGGAGATCAGCAGTACCCGACTGGTTAACTCATTAACCTCCACCACCTGTCCCACCACACCTTGGGCGTCAACAACGGGTTGACCAACGAACACGCCGCTCATGGCACCATGATTGAGCACAACATATTGATGATAGGGATCACTGGCAACTTCCATCACCTCGGCGACGACCTTCTTCGAATCCATATGTACGGGAGAACCCAGCAGAGCACGTAATCGATCATTTTCCTGTCTGAGGTGCTCGAAACGCTGCAGTCGCTCGCTCATCAGAAGCTGCTGCCTCAGTAGTTCTTTGTTCTGCTTTGCCAACATATTTCGCGTCGCGAGACTCTCGGCCGACCAATCCAGGAGTGCACCGGGAACGTTAGCCACATATTGAAGAGGACTCAGAACTGATGAAACGGATTTACGAACGGGGTCGAGACGGTTGTTAGCCACGATGAGGATCACCGACAAAATAATTGCCAGTGTCAGTCTGAATTGGTTAGAAATACCACGTGCAAAAATGGGCTTCATAAAAAACTATAAAATGGTTTCGAAATGCTAATCAGCATTAAAAGGGGTCATAAAACAATATCAGGTCTTCACAACCTGCAACGATAATGAGGAACAGAAAAAAACAAGGCGGTTAAACACCGCCTTGTTCATACCAAATTAGTTTTCTTCGGAGAAGAGGTCACCACCATGCATGTCGATCATCTCCAGCGCCTTACCGCCGCCACGAGCAACACAGGTTAATGGGTCATCGGCAACCATCACAGGAATACCCGTCTCTTGCATTAACAGACGGTCCAGATCGCGAATTAATGCGCCACCACCGGTTAATACCATACCGCGCTCAGAGATATCTGACGCCAGTTCTGGCGGAGACTGCTCGAGGGCAACCATAACGGCACTAACGATGCCCGATAACGGCTCTTGCAATGCTTCGAGGATCTCGTTGCTGTTGAGTGTAAAGCTACGCGGTACACCTTCGGCTAAGTTACGGCCGCGCACTTCGATCTCGAGTACTTCATCACCCGGATAAGCGGTACCGATAGTATGCTTGATACGCTCGGCGGTCGCTTCACCGATCAGGCTGCCGTAGTTACGACGAACATAGTTGATGATCGCATCATCGAACTTATCACCACCGATACGAACTGAAGATGAATACACCACACCGTTGAGTGAGATAATTGCCACTTCGGTAGTACCGCCACCAATATCGACAACCATAGAACCTGTCGCTTCAGATACCGGCAGACCGGCACCGATCGCTGCAGCCATTGGCTCTTCGATCAAGTAAACCTCACGAGCGCCAGCGCCCATTGCAGATTCACGAATAGCACGACGCTCGACCTGAGTTGCACCTACAGGCACACAAACCAGTACTCGAGGGCTTGGACGGAACACGCTGTTGTTATGCACTTGCTTGATAAAGTGCTGCAGCATCTTCTCTGTCACGTAGAAATCGGCGATCACGCCGTCTTTCATTGGACGGATAGCCTGGATATTGCCCGGAGTACGACCCAACATCTGCTTAGCTTCTGTACCTACAGCCGCCACGGACTTCTGTCCGCCACTTCCTCGTTCGCCACGAATTGCAACAACAGAAGGTTCGTTTAGTACGATTCCCTCTTCGCGAACGTAAATTAAAGTGTTAGCCGTACCCAAATCGATCGAAAGATCGTTAGAAAAAATGCCACGCAGCTTCTTGAACATGTAACCAGCCTGTCTCTGTGGAGTCGGAAAAAGAAAAATCAGGTAACTCTATCAACGACACCCTGATGACACAAGGGCGATGAGGTTAACATTTGCTAATGAAGCGGTTTTTTTTAAAATATCATGCCAAAGGGGAGATTTAATCACTCTGTTTCACGAAATCGCTCCTCAAAAGCAAATCTAGAGCCTAGACCCTAGATTCTCAGGACTTAGAACCTAATTAACTTCATGCCAGTAGATCACCTTGTCATGGCCTCGATAAGTACCGAAGAAGGCCGAAGCTCGCGGATCATAGAGATCGTTTTGCTTATCGCCATCAAAGTTCCAGTACCACTTGAGCCAGTTTGGCACGTCAAGCGGCGCGGTGCTCTGACCACGGTATCTATTGGGTGCCGCGACTAAGGATTGCCACAGGAGATCGAATCGCCCTTGCACAAATTTAGCACCAACAAGCGTTCCGGTTCCATTGGAGCGGGTCACTCGCTGAGTATTTTCCAGTGCCGGGCTATACACCACTCCCGTTGCTGGCAGTGCAGGGGTAGTGACTGTGGTACAGCTATCCAGGCTGTTGACCGCCCACTGAGTGCCACTCCAATACTCCGCTGTCACCGGCATTCTTAAGCTATCAGTTTCTGGACCATAGGCATTTTCCAACATGATACGACCGTGTCGATAATGCTGAGTAGATACTTGTTTAGCATCACAGCTGTCTGATATATAACAAACATCGGTTGTACCCGCATTCATGTCGGGTGAGGCTATCTTTACGCCATCTTTATCAACCATCTGCAATCCTATCGCCATCGCGGTATAGGGGCCATCAATTGCACTGCCTAAGAGACGAGTAAACGAAATATCACTATTTACAGCCTGTATACCTTTATCATCTTTATCCCAGCTCAAGGCTGTTAATCCTTTAATCCTGGCTTGATAATCGGCGCCTGCATTACTGTTCTCGCCAACTAAAAGTGCCTTTCCTGAACCAAAATCACCATAATAATTTTGTGTCGTGACACCGCTTAGATTTCTTGCCCTGATTTTCATCATTAACGATACCGGCTCATCCATATAGCTAAATGGGGCTGCTCCTTTGTTACATGCCGCGAGCATGCTTTCTTCATAGACTTTAAAATCATTAGGGTAGAAGCGGCCAACAGGTTTACTCTCTGCTGCTGAAATATTGATTTTCTCGCCCAGATAACCATTTGGTGGCGTCGCAGTTAAGGTAAATACGCCCACCTCGCCAATTGACTGTTCAACCCCGTTCAGGTTATCTGCCTTGGCTTTATGGTCATATGTTTTTAACCCAAGCTCGCCTAAAACACCATGTTCAGGTTGCTTCAATGTATGTCCAAGGGTGATACCTTCCTGAACATAGTTTGGTGTCGTCGAGTTATTACAGTAGTCCGTGTCGCCATCTGTTTCCCAAGCCATGCCTTGAATTGAGGTGTTGAAAGTTTCCCCGGAAATTTTAAACTTGGGACAGGTATTGTTACCTACAGTGCATACCGTTTCCGGCTTAATACAAAGCCCGACGGGATATCGCACGGTATTATCAGAGCCTTCCATAACAAGGCCTTCATCGTCTTCACCTGCAGGGGCAGTGTATTTAGCATGAATGGCAATCTTACCCGCATCGGGGTAGTTCAATTCGAACTCGGCTTTACCTTCATCGTTGAAAGTTAACGAAAGTGGAGTGGGATTTAAGGAGCTTGTGCCAATATTATCCCCGTTAACTGACGCCGGGCTTCCTGAGGTGATCTCGGCAGGAGTAGGGCTTATATATTCACTCCAGAAGTTAACATCTCTAGTGGTGGAGGTGCTGCCAAATGCGGGGACGCATTGAGTACTGGCATGACTTTTTTTAACTGCGGAGATCTCAATATTTTTCTGAGGCTTGTTAGCAAGGTAATTATCAATATTGACGATGAAGCCCGCCTCTGCAAAATACAATGAGCAAGCGGTATTGTCGACTAAATTACCATCTATATAACATCGATATGGACCCGTAGGTGATGTGGTACCAAGCCCTATAGTCGTTGACTTGCCTTCACCATGCCAAAGCAGGGTATCGGTTTCACCGGTAAAGGTGACATCGCTATATTTATCTGTGCCTTTAATCAGCTCAACTGATGAAGTAACCGAGCTTAAGGTGCTGCAGTCATCGTTAGCACATGACTTGATGGTAATAGTTTTTGCCGTGCAGCTTAGTGCACCGGAAGTAAACTGAATACGATAGTGATTAGTCGCAGGCACTTCATGCGGCGCTTCGAAGGCGAAGTAACCGACATTTTCAATCATATGACGACGTTCATCATCAAATTGTTGATCTTCATCGACAGCGAAGCTCAGGGTATTATTGAACTTGTCGGTTCTGCAGCGCCTTAACCAGCCACCATCGCCACCTTCGCGGCTGTTCTTATTCGCTATGGTGTAGGGCAGACTCGGATAGATGTTTTGCAAGCCATTGGTATACTTACACTGCTGAGACAGATCCCCTGAACGGTCGTTGTTTTTAGCATAGCCAAATTCATATTTTTTATTCTTGCCATCAATGAGCATCACACCCGAGCCCAGACCAGCAACATAACCAAGGGTTTCATGACTATTAATTGAGCCACTCACCTCTGAACCCTCGATTGCGATATCGAAGCCGCTGCCACTATCGTCGACATCATCTATCACTGCGGTGATAAAGCGGTTGTTTGTTCTTGAGAGCGTCTGTCCCAACATGGCAGGCTTGGCACCGAAACTATGTTTGAAAGTCACACTCTCATAACCTTCTTCCGGGCCAGAGAAATTTTTCCCCTGATACTTTTTGGTCGATACCTTGCCCGCCTGCAGCGCCTTTCCCTTCTCAAGAAAGCGGTAACCCGTTTCCATCACGAAATAATCGAACTCCGGCATCGCCTTAGATGTAGTGTTATTATTCGGCGGGTTCTCTACTGTAATGATGGCTCCTGTACTTGAACTCGATGAAACCCTGAGTGTCGACGGACCATCGTTATTCGCGTTGACGCCATCGATGGTCGGCATCACCATTATCATCGGCGCACTCGCATAACTCTTATCGAAAGTGAACGATGCGCTGCCGTTAGTACCTAACTCAACCCGGCCAAATTCAAACTGAGGGAATGGGCAGGTGAGATAGGCACTCTCTGGTACCTTTGTCAGGCTCGATGCGGAAGGCCTCTGCCAATAGAGATGATAACCCTCTCCACCGGTGGCCTCATGAAAACGCATCTCAATCTTATGGGCGCCTTTTTCCAGTGAAATGTTTCCGGTCTCACAAGGCCAACCACACTGCGCATGACGGTCATAGAAACCAACGACCACCTGATCATCGATAAGTAACTCTATAGCATCGTCACCATCTATTCCAAAAGTGTACTTACCGGTCTCAGGCGCATTAATATATCCCTCGAAAATACCGGTGTAATAATCCCCCTGGCTGGCATGAGGATTAATACTGACACCATAACCCTCCACTCTTGAAACTATCGACTCACCTAACTGCTCTTGAGTATTCTTAACCGTTGCAATCAGCTCATTAAACTCATCATGATCGGCAGGACTCGTCTCTACCCCCGGCTGCCAATTACGGGCATCATAGGTTCGATAGGTTATACCCGAAACATTATTTTGCTCTGCTGGACACTGAGCAGGAATTGAGGGATAAACAGGTTCGATGTTACAGTCCGGCACAACATCAATACGTGAAGCATTATTATCAAAGTCAACCCAACCTTCATCAGCGATGCTAATATAATCCGAGGTAATAGCCCCCTCGACTCTTGCGCCATCACTAAAAATCAGCTTACCTTCAGAGACAATGTGACCTCGTAAGTAGGAATCCGTAGCCAAATCGATATCTGAATAGCCATAAATCAAAAACAGTTCAGAACCGTAGGACAATAGACTGTTATCCAGCACATAATGATTCTTAACAAAGAAACTAACTGTGCCATCTGATGGAAACTTAACCTCGACGTCATCAGAGATTTGTAGATCTTCAATCCAGTATTGGCCAGGAGCTAGATCTAATGTTCCATCTTGAACATTTAACGACTTGATTTTATATATTCCATCATTGTCGTTAGCGCTAAATCTTAAGGTGTGATAATAGCGATTTGACGAAATAGACGCATACTCACCTTCAGGTACATTAATGATGTAGTTCTCAGCGTTAGAGGGGCCGATATTTTGATTACTACTGGAAGTACAACGCGCAAACGGAATTCTGTCATCAGGCAGTTCAGCAGAGTAATATCCAGCCCTACATTCCTTAGGCCTCCCATTACGATGAACACAAGCAGAACGCTGATAATCAAACACCGAATGGGATGGCAACTTACGATTACTCGGAGGATTGTAAAGCTTTGAGCCACTATGAAGAATAACCTGACCTCGGCTAGTGTATGAGTTTACCCCCTCGATAAAAGTATCACTCCAGTCCGCCATAACCGTAGGCGACAGCAGGAATAAAACTAACAGGACAAAAGATCGCACCAGTTTAAAAATATTAATATGTTTTTGGTTAACTATCATTTTATATAATCTAGCCACGAAATTCTGCCTCCACCCGGCGACAAACCAACCGCTTATCCGCTTTATCACCAATGTGATTAGCCCAAATGCAAGATGCTGTAATGCCCCTAGCCCGATTACTTAGGTCACTAAGATAGGTAAGAAAAATGCGATAGATGAAACTCGATTCTTTAAACTGAAAATTAGGCATAACAGACTTAGATACAAAGGATGAAAAGGTTATAAGCTCACTGTAAAAATGAATCTGGAAACAGGGAGTTAATAATAGAGAGCTTATAAATAAAGCATTCAGAACCAGAGAGCCTCATGGAGACGGGAACTGAATGTGACTTCGGGTTTCCGCCAAATCGCTGAGGCTGAATAGTAGGAAGCAATCAGAATTAATTGCTGACAGATAGCTGTGCACCAGTGATAACTCCGCAAAAAGCAAATTTCGGCGAAATATTATCACTTAGTGCCATGTAAGAATCAGAAAAGTAAGGCTAAAATTAGAGCATAAACTCAATTTGTTAACTGGATCACGAAAATGAGACTTAACAGGTTGAGCAACATACCTTTTTGCGGTGATTTCGCCTTCAATTCTGAACGAAATTGAGATTGTTAACCCTATGTAACTCATAGAGATAGAAAGGATTAAAGCACCTCACGCCACTGTATAACGCGATCATGACCTCTATAAGTTCCGAAGAAGGCGCTGGCTCTTGGATCGGACAAGGCCCCATCACTGTTCCAATTCCAATACCATTGTAACCAAGCCGGTACGGCAAGCGGCGCGGTGACCTGACCTCGGTAGCGATTGGGAGTAGCGATTAAAGAATGCCATAGTAGCTCAAATCGTCCCATTGAAAAGTCGCTGTCCGGTACAGTGTTTGTCCCTCCCGCTCGAGTCACAGATTGAGGGGAAATCAATGCAGGGTTATATGTCACATCGGTTGCTGGAAGCGCCGCTGAGGCAATATCGGTGCAGCTGTCTAAGGTATTAACCACCCACTGAGCGCCATCCCAATACTCTGCTGTCACGGGCATCCTTATCGTATCAGTTTCGGGACCATAGGCGTTCTCCAACACGATACGGCCGTGTCGATAATGCTGGGTAGATATCTGCTTCGCATTACAGCTGTCAGAAATAGAGCAGTCATCAACTGTGCCCGCATTCATATCCGGTGAGGCTATCAAGACGCCATCTTTATCACTCATCTGTACACCGATCGCCATCGAGGCATAGGGACCATCGAGATTGCTATCAAGCAAGCGAGTGAATTGAATATCACTCTCTATGGCCTGCACACCTTGGTCGTCTTTTTCCCAATTCAATTCCGTTAAGCCGGTAAGCCGTGATCGGTAATCACCCCCTGCATTACTATTTTCAGCGACTAGCAGTGCTGTGCCTGATGCGAAGTCCACGGTATCATCTTTGAAATAGTTTCGTGTTGTAACGCCGCTGAGATTCCTCGCCCTGATCTTCATCATCAGCGGAGTCGGTTCGTCCATGTAGGTAAATGCGGTAACTCCGGTGCCACATGTCGCAAGCATGCTCTCTTCATAAAGCTCAAAATCTTGAGGATAGAAGCGACCAACAGGTTCGCTTTCCGCCGAGGGAATATTGATGCTCTCCCCAAGATAACCATTCGGCGGTGTTGCGGTTAAGGTAAATACACCCACCTCGCCGATAGACTGTTCAAACCCATTAAGACTATTTGCCTTAGCGACATGGTCATATGAACTTAGCCCTAATTCGCCCAAGGCGCCGTCCACAGGTTGCTTCAATGCGTGTCCCAGGGCTATACCTGCCTGAACATAGTTTGGTGTTGTCGAGGAGTAATTACAATAATCTGTGTCGCTATTCAGCTGCCACGCCATCGCCTGTATTGAGGTATTGAAGGTTTCACCGGCTATTTTAAACTTGGGACAGGTATCATCACCTGCAGAGCATACCGTTTCCGGCTTAATACATAGTCCGACAGGGTAACGCACCGTACTATCTGAGCCCTCCATAACCAAGCCCTCATCCTCTTCACCGGCAGGGGCAGTGTATTTGGCATGGATGGCAATCTTCCCCGCGTCAGGGTAATTCAATTCGAACTCGGCTTTACCCTCACCGTTAAAAGTTAACGTTCGTGGAGTGGGATTTAAGGCGCTTGTACCAATATTAGTGCCATTAACCAAGGCCGAGCTTCCTGTGACGATCGCAGCAGGAGACGGGCTTATATATTCACTCCAAAAGTTAACCTCTTTGGTGGTATCTGCAAATGCCGGTACACATTGAAGCGAGTTATCACTTTTTCTTACCGCGGAGATCGCTATATTTTCCTGAGGCTTGTTAGAAAGATAGTTATCGATACTGACGATAAAACCCGACTCTGCAAAGTTCAGTGAGCAAGCGCTATTATCGACTAAATTACCATCTATATAACAGCGATATGGACCCACAGGCGATGTGGCACCAAGCCCTATCGTCGTCAGCCCACCTTCGCCATGCCAAAGTTGAGTGTCTGTTTCACCGGTAAAACTGACATCGCTATATTTCACCCCATCTTTGGTGAGCTCAACACTTGATGGAAGTGGTGATGAACTAGAACAATCATCGTTGGCACATGACTTGATTGTAATGGACTTTGCTGTGCAGCTCAGTGCATCTGATGAAAACTCGATACGGTAATGGTTTAAGTCTGGCTTTGGCCCTGGGATACACATACCACCAAAGTCAGCATTGTCTATCGCATCCTCATCGAAGACGAAATCACCGTTGCCACCTACTCCGGCACTGCCACCAGCCGCTAAGCCACCCGTTACAGAGCCGTTTCCGGTTAGCGAAACATTTCCAGCCACATAGATAATGCCATTAATGTGGTTGTGGCCGGCAATAGTGAGATCACTACCTACATAGATAATTAGATCTTCGGCTTTACCATAGGTATTTAAGCTAACACCACTCAAAGACACCCGATCAAAATAGAGCCTAGCGGTGGTGCCGTTAGTGGTAATGTGATTGACAAGAGAAGGACCGCCTCCGTGAAAATCACCTTCACTAAAGCTGTAGTCTCCTGGTAAAAAATGGCCTGATGTGCTGTTATCACAACCCCTCTTTCTAGTACAGCTTAGATCCCCAAGAGGAGGACCGATATTCGCTGGTGGTGTTAAGCCATTTTCACCATGATCCCCTGTCGGTGGGTCGGTAAAGATATCACTACAATAGGGAACGGCTATCGCCAATGCCGGGAACAGCAACGCGAGACTGAGCACTATTTTAAAAATTCTAATCACGGGCTTCGACCTCCACCCGGCGGTTAACGCGCAAGCAGCTGCTATCATCACCGGTGCAATTTCCCGTCTCGCAGGTCGCCGTACTGGTGATCCGGTAACTGTTTACGCTACCTACTGTATTAATTACACAAGTCAGAACGACTTCGCATCCATGAAAGCCCGGCACGCTCGGCGGTGACCACTTAGCTTTCACATTGGTACAAGATGCTGCGGTAGCATCGGTCGCAGTTAGCGGGAACAGCTCTGCCAGCGCATTATCGGCGCCTGAGTTAGCGGCGAAGAGGGCGCGGGTGCCCCACACCTCGAGACTTACCTGCTTATCGGCATCTTCGAGCACATTGATTAGTGCGGCCGACATCAGGAACATCACTGTGATAACAAAGATACCTATCACCAGCGCGCTGCCCTGCTCTCTTACCAGAGAGTGAGAAAATCCTGAAAATGGTCTGTTAGCGCTATGATCCAGCCTAACAGCTCTGTGATTCAGTCTATTCACTCTATAATTCTTTCTATAATTCTTTCTATAATAGCTAGGGGACATTGACCACCTGCACCTGGTGCTGATATTGAAACTCCTGACCATTGACCATAAATTTCGGCGTTAACTGTACCACTGCGTTATTGGTTAAGCTGCCGGGAGTATAGCTGATTGGCCATGTGCCTGTACCAGTAACCACACCTTCTGCCATCAACACTCCATCTCCCATCTTCGCCGGAGTGGGCTGCGTCGTATTAAACATGTTATAGCCGCTGTAGCGCCTGACTTCACCATTGCTAGCGAAACAGTAACTCACGGCGTCGTGTATCATAAAGAAACGATTTTTCGGAGAGGCCTCGCTGAAGCGCATAGCCAACTCCTGAGTCGCAGAACCGAAAGTCACGGTATTTGTTGCCGCGTCATACTCTTTAATCCTCAACAGGCGGCCTTCGGTAGCGGTGGATGAGGCCGAGTAGATGTGAGCCGGTGTCAGAGGATAGACCAACATACGATGAGCAGTGTTTATTCCCATTGCCGGCGTGATTATAATTCCGGTCTTGCTGGCCGCCTCGGGGGCGATAGGCAGATCTATATAGGAGGCACTGCTCTGAATTGGCACAAATTCGATGCATTGAACTGTTGCTGTATTGCTCACACGCAAACTGTTTGGCACGGCGTTTCTGATCTCGCGGGTCATACGCTCTACGGCGAAACGACTCTGACTGAGCACCTGATCCACCGAGGTCGATTCGACGAAGATGCGGGTACCTAAGATCACGAAACTACTAACCCCCAGCACTAAGATGCCTAAGATGATGATCACCATTACCATCTCAACCAGAGTAAAACCGGCGCTCTTGCCTAGCTGTCTTAAGCCCGACATCAGTAGTTACTCCTGACCGCATTGTAGACGATCTGCTCGCCGCTTGGCGTCGTCACGGTAACCGTTATCAATTTACGGTTCAGATCCGGATGTTCGTGATAGGTAACGGCTACCGCCATCAGGTAATTAGGGTAGCGGCTGGCGTAAGTATCTGCATTAACTCCAGTTGTTACGGCGGCATTCAGCATCAAGCTGTTCTGATTCAAGCCATCATAATCATCGACATCATTATAACTGTTACGGTTCTCACCAATATCAGGGCCAAGATTCCCCTGAGTGGTACAGGCTAAACCTGCTGGCAGACCCAGATCGGATCTTGGTTCAGCGCCACACGCCGGCACACCACCGTTGGGGTTGGTGTTTTGATCGTAGCGTTTACCCCAGATCTCATTCATCACCGAGTGGGCCAGCTCGGCTGAGCGCACCCTGTGCAGGGTCTCTGCGGCGCGATCGGCCTGGGGGAATAGCATACTAGTCAACATGACCAGAGCGATACTCAGCACCACCATTCCAACCACAAGCTCGACTAAGGTAAAACCCTTTGTTTTCACAAGAGCTCCCGCTCGCTTTGTTATCGAGAGTGAGTTAACGGCCATGAATATACCCCTGACTCTCAATATTGATGGTCAAGGTCTCATCGGCGATAACCTTGATACAGGCTCCGCTGCAGCCCAAGCTAGCGATCCCCTGTCTGTCGAAATTAACCTTGAAGCTTTTTGAACTGTCACTATCTAATTCCAGGCTGGCGCGCCCTTCAAATGTTTGCTTGGTCTCGCTCAGCTTAGCAGTGCCAGTGCAAGTCGTATTATCAAACCCCTGCAGTTGATAGCCGGTCGTGTCTACGGCGATATGGTAGCAGTAGTCTTGATTATTCATCGCCAACAACTGCGCCTTTCGAAGCTCAGATACAAATTCGTCTCGCAGGGTGAATGCACTGGAGCTGGTCATCAGGCGCGGCAATACCACCACTGAGAGAATGGCAATTAATATGATGGTGGTAACCAGCTCTACCAAGGTAAAGCCGCTTTGTGGCAACACTCTTCGCATTCAGTATCCGGGAAACTCTAAGGTTTAAGGTTTAAGTTTTAAGCTGTAAGTTCTTAGCTCCTAGCTCCTAGCTCCTAGCTCCTAGCTCCTAGCTCCTAGCTCCTAGCTCCTAGCTCCTAGCTCCTAGCTCCTAGCTCCTAGCTCCTAGCTCCAGTGTCCAACAACTTAATAAGTATGGCAAATAAATATAAGATTTAGATGTTTAGATACAAAAAAGGCCTGCTAGGCAGGCCTTTTATTAAGAACTATTTTTAGCAATCATCATCAGTGACAACATATGTAGGAGTCGCTGTAGTTGATGTTGCAGGAGTATAAGTCACATAACATTTGTTTGTAGCCGCGGTTGTATTACCGAAGCGAGCAGATCCGGCTTGATAAAGTTGAGCTGATTTCGCTCCATCATCGCCTTCAGCAATATACCAATCAACAGTGTCATCTTCATCATTACTGATATTCAAATCCATAGCATTTATTAATTCAGCAGCTGTTGATTGCAAGTAACCATAATTAGTTGCAGCAGGATTTTCTGTACCGATGTTGACCGAGCCTGTTGTTGAAGCATCTGCCGAACCTTTCGTCTCCTCCCCTGATATAGCGGCCTTTGAATAAACAAGAGAGTTAGCACCTTGAATAGCGCCTTTCATGCCATCAAGTGTTGACTTACGTGCATCTGACTGCAGATTTATAAACTTAGGTGCGGCGGTTACAGCCAAAATACCCAAGATAATAATAACCACTACCAACTCAATTAAAGTAAAGCCTTTCTGTCTCTGAATTTTCATATTAACAACCTGTATCTACGATTACATATGTTGGAGTCGTTGTTGACGTCGCTTCTGTATATGTTAGTTGACATGTATCACTATCATTTGGCGCGCCACGCTGATAAATAACCATTGTGCCAGGAGCATTTACTTTACCTGCCGTTACGGTATAGATCCAATCACCAGTTCCATCTTGAGGTGATTTTTCTAATGAGAAAGTAGCATCTACAGCCTTAGAAAAGTCAGTCTCAGTTGCAAGCAGATATCCGTACAAGGTTTTTACATTAATAACTGCCGTTTCTGTTCCAATATTGACATCAGTACCGGTAAAAGTACTACTTTTTTCTTTTCCATCTAGCGCCGCTTTAGCGAATACCAGGCCGTTCGCGCCTTGAATTGCACCTTTCACTCCCTGAAGGGCTGATTGACGTGCATCGCTCTGAAGATTAATAAATTTTGGCGCCGCCGTGACGGCTAAGATACCTAATATGATGATAACGACCACTAATTCGATTAGTGTAAAACCATTTTGTCTTTTCACAGTCTTGACCTTTATGTTTGCGAGTTCAGTAATAATTTCTATTACTATTCACTTCAATAACTATTAACTTCAATAACTATCTACTTAAAATATCTATCTACTTCAAATAGCTAGATTCACTTCTAGAACTACTTCAGGCTGTACTTCAGGCTGCTGTGCAGCATGAAACCTATTCATTGGTAAAGGTTACCACGGTGCCGGTACCGGCATTATATGCGATCCCGTTACCAATATTTAAATCAGGTGCAGGACTTGCAATCCCGTTATTGGCATTAAGTGCTAACGATGCTACCTGATGGTAAACACACAGGTCTAGGCCACCAACATTTACGCCGTTATTAGCAATCGCACTCCCGCCAGAACCACCTAATACACGAACTGTGTACCTTGCCTTTCTTGCATCGGCATTAAAAAGAACATTTCTGGGTGCGCTCTGAAGAACATATTGAAATACTTCCTGACAAGAAGCGTGCGTCATGGTTGTCGCTCCGGTGTTGCCACTACCTGTTTTATCAGCACTTGTTACCATTCCTGTTGGATACCCGAAACGTGTATCGAGAGACAGTGTAGTCCCGTCCAGTACGACGTTGCTATTATTGCGGCCATCCACTTCCCACTGGGCCCTTACAAAGCCAACAGCCGTGGCCAAGCCACCTGTAACGCCTTCTAAGCTGGCATCTTCGGCATCTTCGGTGACATTGAGAAACCGTGGAATTGCGGTCGCGGCTAACAGGCCCAAGATCACAATCACAATCACAAGTTCAATTAACGAGAAACCTTGCTGTTTCAGATTTGTTCTACTCTGCATTCGATCTTTTACCCGCATATATCACCCCATGTCTAATTTTACAATTCTATCAGTTCGCCAAATTTTAGAAACCCATGAATTTGCTATATTTACTCTTTCGTCAAAAAAATAACGCGCCCGGTTGTTAGCTGATAACTTAATCGATCTGAATTATTAGCAATATAACTACAAACATCTCCTTCAGAGTTGAGCTGCGTTACAATATGTTGCTCAACAGGCCCTCTACCTAACAATTGACGCCAAAGCAGCTTACAGCCCACTGAATCGGCTACATCGGGCAGAGGCCAGCCACCATGGCTCATTTTTACCAGATTATTCCCTTCACTAGTTTGCCCTTCAATATCGAGCGGTTCCAGCTCCCCAAAACCTAAGGTATCCCACTCTAGTTTCATCTCGGGTGGTCGGCCCTTGGCCAGCCACTGCGCCTTGACCATGGCCAGAATATTGAGCATCTTGGTGTGGTCAACTCTCAGCCCCTGGGCACTTATTTTATCGACAGAGCCGAAATAGCGGAATCCTAATATACTAAGCAATGTGAGTAGCAAAACGATAGCTATCACCTTGCCAAACATCTGCAGCAACTCACCGTCGGCTTGCTGTTGGCTCTGCATAATTAGCAGCCTCCCTTAACCAAATTCAGCAAAGCTAGCTACCGCCTTTAACGACATTGAACATATCCCACCATAAAGCCAGGTAGATACCCTGTTCACTTGAGTCAATGCCGATTCTTCGTATCATTATCAGCTACCGCCTTTGACGACGTTGAGCATATCCCACATAGGTAAATATATACCCAATGCTAATATAAGCACGATCCCTGCCACAAATCCGATCAGGATAGGTTCTAACTTGGCGGTGAGGTTTTTCAGGTCGTAATCGACCTCCCCTTCATAGAAATCCGCGGCGTCGTTGAGCAACTGATCTATCTGTCCCGTCTCTTCGCCCACGGCAACCATCTGTAGTACCAGAGGGGTGAACAATTGGCTCTGATTTGAGACCCTGAGCATAGAGTCACCAGACTCGATACCACGGCGCATGCCCACGATTCGGTCGTGCATATAGGCATTATCGACCGCATCGGCGACCAAACTGAGTGCCTGAGTCATAGGCACGCCAGCGCTCAGCATCATGGAGAAACTTCGGCAATAGCGTGACAGAGTCGAACGTTCGATGATGCTACCGACGGCCGGAATATGCAGCTTCCAACTGTCCCACTGTTTCTCCCCTTTCTCTGTGCTGTGCCAGTAACGAATACCGATAAATGTGCCGATGAGGCCAACCAGCATCGCAGGCCAATAGTTAACAAACAGGTTGGATGTGCCGATAAGCACCTTCGTCGCCCAAGGGAGATCGGCTCCGAAACGAGAGAACATCTCGGCAAATTTAGGGATCACCATGATATTGAGGATCACCATGGCCAGCGCGATGGCAATTAATACGAAGATGGGGTAGCGCATCGCCGCCTTGATCCGTCGACGGGTCTCCTGCTCTCGCTCGATATAACCCGACAATTGAATAAAGGCGTCTTCCAGCTTACCGGTATTCTCACCGACATGGACCATAGAGACAAAAAGCGGATCGAATACATCGGGGTGATGATTCATCGCCGATGACAGTGGTCTGCCCGAGGTCAGCTGCTCTGATATATCATTCAGCGCATCTCGCATTCGCTGTGAGTGTGTCGTTTCCGAGAGTCCTGCAATCGCTCTGAGGATCGGGATCCCCGATCGGGTCAGGGAATACATCTGTCTGGAGAAGATCTGCAGCTCATCTAAGGAAACCTTGCCCTTAAACAGAGAAACAAGGGAGAACTCTCGCTTCTCCTTGGCTTCATTGAGCTCTAATGGTATCACCGCTCGTGACATCAACTGATCGGCAGCCGCACTCTCAGAGGCCGCATCGACCATTCCGGTCACCTGCTGCCCCTGTGCATCCCGCCCACGATATTTATAGGTAGCCATAAGCTTTTACCATGTTCAATTATTCTCTATTACTCTCAGACACTGCTTCTAAAATCATAAATCCGTTTTCCTTTAACGGCATTTTATCCAGTTAAAGCTCAGTTCCTTGGGGCTGTCTCATGGACACCGGAGACTCGTTGTCATTGAGATCCTCTACCAGTTTGGACACCTCTTCGATGGTTGTCATCCCTTCGGCTAAATACTTAAAGGCTGAAACGGCTAAAGGAGTAAAGTTAGGGCTTAGGTATGCTGCACGGGCAAAGTCCTGGGGATTACCTGTACGCATGGCATCGATCATCGCCTCATCGAGCTCTAGGATCTCAAAGACACCAATTCGTCCCCGGTAACCGCTACCGTTACAACTTTGACAGCCCGATCCAATTCTGAATTTAGCCTGTGAAAAATCATCCTGGCTCGTGCTATTTAGCCACGCCCGATCCTGAGCCGACAGTTCATAATCTCTGGCGCAGTTTTGACATACCCGCCTCACCAGACGCTGGGCAATAATCACCCTCAGAGCACTGGCAACCAGATAACTCGCGGCACCCATATCAAGCAAACGTAACGCACTGGTCACAGCATCATTGGTGTGCAGAGTCGACAGTACAAAGTGACCGGTCAAGGCACCTCGCAGTCCAATCTCTACGGTCTCTTGATCTCGCATCTCACCGACCATGATGATATCCGGATCCTGACGCAAGGTGGTTCTCAGTACGTTAGAGAAGTTTAGGCCAATCTTATGGTTAACTTGTACCTGGTTAATTCTGGGGAGTTGATACTCCACCGGGTCTTCGACCGTAATAATCTTGCGGTCTGCGGTGTTGAGCTCACTCAAGACACCATACAAGGTGGTAGTTTTACCGCTACCCGTTGGCCCGGTTACCAGCAACATGCCATGGGGGCGTTTTATCTGCTTACGTACCCTATCCAAAATCTCCGGTGGCATGCCCGTTTCGTTCAGGGTCAACAGGCCTGCCGATTGATCCAACAGACGCATCACCACCGACTCACCGTGGTAAATCGGCATAGTCGACATACGAACATCTATCTGATGACCTTTAATCTCCATATGAAAACGGCCATCCTGTGGCAAACGCTTCTCAGAGATATCCAGGCCCGCCATCAATTTAAGCCTTAACACTAAGGCCGCGGCGATACTCGCCTCCGGCAGAATATTTTCGTGCAGCTGGCCATCGATACGCTGCCTGATGCGCAGCACCTTGTCACCGGGCTCGATATGAATATCTGATGCACGCATCTGCACCGCATCTTCGAATATCGACTGCAGCAACCTAACAACTGTGGTTTCGTTATCGCTGTCGCTATCGGTTAAGCTCGCGAGATCGAATTGATCATCGGCGGCATATTCCTCTTCGAGCTTACCGGCGATTTGAGCAATTTCATCGGTTCTGCGGTAGATATTATCGAAGGCATCGAGCAGCTGACTCTCGGTCACCACCGCGATCTCTAACCTTTTAGGGGTGAGTAAAACCTCGAGATTATCCATCGCCTGAAGATCGGCAGGGTCGCTCATGGCCACCAAGGCGCTATCGCCATTATCTTCTACGACAAGCGCACGGAAACGACGCGCCTGAACCTCGGGTAACAGGTTAACAACCTCCGGAGGAATTGGTTTTTTACTGATATCGATAAAAGGGATGTGCAGCTGTTGAGACAGAAACCTGAGTAGCTGCTCTTCGGAGATACTATTGAGATCGATCAGGGTACGTCCCAGCTTCTTGCCGGTGCTTCGCTGCTCGGTCAGAGCCTCCATTAGCTGAGGCTCGCTGATGATCTGCTCCTGAACGAGGAGATCACCCAGACGCATCTTTAACTTTGGTTTCACTCAATCTCTCCTAACTGCGCCAATCTGTTTTCAATATAGTCCAATGCCTGAGCCGATAACCCCTTGCGAGGCACAGACTTGTATAAGACAGCCTGTTTGTAGGCATCTTTAGCCGCACTATACTTTTTCTGTGCATCCAGTGAGTAGGCTAATCCCATCCACCATTTGGCCTGATTAGCCTCCACACCGAGTAAGTTACGATAACCCTGCTCTGCTAATACAAAGTCGCTGATCTCTTGCGCCAGACTACTCTGTTCGACCCACTTCTGTCTTGCCAGCAAGCTGCTATCGGGGATCAGACTAAGGGTGGACAAGGCTTGTTCCTTGTTCCCCGATGCCTGCTGAACGCGAGCGAGCAGCAGGACATAATCAAACTCTGCGGGAAACTGGCTGATCCCTTGCTTTAAGAGTTCGGCGGAAAGATCCAGCCTGCCTTTACCATAATATAACGCGGCCAGTTGCTTTCTTGCCTGATGCAGTTTGGGATTGAGTGCGAGGGCTTCGATGTAATAAATAATGGCATCATTTTGCCCTCCCTGCCGCTCCGCTTCGGTCGCCAACGTGAGCCTCTTCTGTGCTAACTGTTCATCAGACAGTTTCACTTCTGTCACTGCCATTGAGCCATTACGACTTGAGCGAGCCGCTGGCGCTTCGCCTTTAACTGCCTGCGATACAGGGGCAGAAGCCGCGATCTGTTTTTTGCCGGTTATGGCAGCTTGTTCTTCTATTACGGTTACCACTTGTTGATCGTCGGTAATCGGCTTGGCTACAAATTCGGCTTTCGAGCCACTCTCAGTCTCAGACCTAAGTTCTTGTTCGGCAGTGGAGGTCTCTTTGGTTAGTGGTTGCTCACTCTTGCCTGCAACACCAGCATCAATCGAAGGTTCAGCCACTGGCGTAAGTTCAGGCTCATTTAATGTGCCGGTCTTATTTTCAGTTGCCGTATTTTCAGCAACCTTGTTATCAACGGCCCTGTTTTCTGTAGACTGTATATCTGCAACAGGAGTATCAATCGTGAGTACTTCGCTATCGTCAGACACCTTAGCGTTTAATCGATCCCAACTGAAAACGATACCTGACACTAAGACAAAGGAGACGAGCCCCAATAATATCCAGGGAAGTTTTGAAGGCGTGGCACTTTGATATTGCACCGGTGCCACATTCAAATTTTCCAGTTCGTGAGACTGTTGGCGCTTATCTAAATCTTTAAGCATGGTATTGATCACACTCATGATACGCCTCCATAAAACAGATGAAGCCCTGCACCCGCCAACATTGACATCATGCCAAAGCCCGTAAACCATAACCACTTAGCTTGAAAACCCAGTTTCGTATCCTCTGTATCCACAATTGCAGCCTTCACATGCCGATATTCGACCCTGTGTGACCCCTCTCCAAAGCTGAGCAATAGTGCTTTATGAGCCAAAATATTAATCAATCTGGGGATCCCCTTAGATGCCTTGGCCAGCAGGCGTGTATCCCTATGGGTAAACAAGGGCTTGCCCACTCTGCCGGCAACCGACAATCGATGCTGCACATAAGCATCGGCTTCATCTAAGGTCAAGGGTCTCAGGCTGTAACTAAAGGTGATCCTCTGTCTTAATTGACGAAAATTGTGCAAGCTCAACCTCTGATTCAGCTCTGGCTGAGCAAAAAGCACCACCTGCAATAGCTTACGGCTCTCAGTTTCCAAGTTGGTAAACAGACGCAATGCCTCGAGACTTTCATCGGGCAGAGCTTGCGCCTCATCGAGTACTAATACAATGGAGTGACCATGGGCACACAAAGCCAGCAGCTGTTGCTGGATCAGCCCCGTAAGTTGCATCTGGTCGATATCGGCAGAATATTTAAGCCCTAACTCGAGGGCCACAGCCCACCTGAGCTCGGCGGGAGAAAGATAGGGGTTGGGCAAGTAGGCGCAATGAAATCGTTTGGGAAGTTCATTGATCAACTTTCGACAGATAAGGGTTTTACCTGTCCCCACCTCACCGGTAACTTTAATGAAGCCTTCACCGGTTTGTAGCGCAGTCTGAAGTACCTGTAACGCCTCGACATGAGGCGCTAGTCCGAAGAAAAACTCGGTATTGGGGGTCAGCGAAAAAGGAGTTTCCGCTAACCCGAAGTGATCCAGATACAAAACTTACTGCCCTTGTCCGCTTGCATCTTCTTCCGGATACCAGCGATCCAATAGTGCCTTGGATTTTTGTAACTCTTTTTTCCAGGTGTCGGCGCCGACAACGGTTGGCTTAAGTAAGATAACAAGCTCTGTTTTCTTCAGTGACTTTGACCTGTTGGTGAACAGTTCGCCAACCAGAGGAATATCGCCAAGGAGTGGCACCTTAGATTCAACCTCTATGTTCTCACTCTTCATCAGACCACCGATAACCACTACATCACCGGTTTTAGCCTTAATCACAGTGTCGGATTCACGAATATCACTCTGAGCCAACGGTAGTTCAAGGGAGCTATTCGAAATCTTAACGACTTTAGTCTGCTCTTTAATATCGATAACCGAGGGGTGAATATGCAATAAGATATTGCCTTCACCATCAATTTGCGGAGTAACATCCAGTGCGATGCCCGAGAAAAATGGCGTTAACTCAACTTCCGGTGTCGTCACAGGTGTTGTTCCGGCAACCGTCGTCGATGACACATCGGTCACGAAGTATTCATCGGTACCGACTTTTATCACCGCTTTTTGGTTATTTGAAGCCGTTACTCTGGGACTCGAAAGCACATCGACATCACCCTGAGTATCGAGCAGGTTGATCATGGTAGTGAAATTAGACCCCTTGATGTTTAACGAGGTCACACCGCCGATGGCATTGGTAATAGCATCACCCAAACCTTCGGTATTCTTGCTGGTGCCGAAGGTGATATCGGTATTACCAACATGGCCCAGAACGTTATCCCATTGGATCCCCTGCTGATAACCATCAGAGAGGGTGACTTCTAAAATCTTCGCTTCCAGGATGACCTGACGCTGCAGATGAGTTTCAGCGGTTTGTAGGAAGGTACGCACCTGTCTTAATTCGTTAGGATAACCACGAACCGTCACTAAGCCGGCTTGTGGCGTTACAACCACCTGACGCCCGCCAGCAGTACTGCCCACAATCGAGACCAATGTCTTCTCTAACTCACCCCAAAAATCTGTCTTTGTCGTAGAGCGAATGAATGTGCCATTGGTTGTGTCATTACTACTATTGTTGCCGTTCGAGTCGGAGTTATTATTCGAGGAGTTACTGTTGCTGTTGCTGTTATTGCTATTGTTGCTGCCACTCGAATTTGAGTCGTTACTATCGGATATACGACCCGAGTTAACCGAGGTCAACGACAATCCCTGGCGTTCCATATACAGGTAGTTCAGCGGAAACGTTTCCGTGCGCATGCCCGATGGGAAAATGCGTAAAATTCTGCCTTCACGGCTGACTTCATAACCATAGATATCTTCCACGACCTGAAGTGCCTCACTGAGCGTAACCCCCTTCAGCGAGAGAGAAATCGTCCCGGACACGCCCGGGTGAACGGCAACACTCAGGGGAGAACCTTGCACCAGACTCGGGAAAAAGACCTTTGCATCGACATCATTAGCCGATACATCGAAACGACGCTCCGCTCTCACCACCGGAGACAAGCCACTGAGTAGCTCTTTCGATGCCAACTCTTTTTGAATAGCATCGGGCATGACAGCAGGAGGTGGTGTCGTGGTTTTGTTCTGCTCAGCTTGTACCGAATCAGACAAAACTTGCTTCGATTCTATCGGCTGTGGCCTGTCTGTTGTTTGGCAGGCTGCCAACAAAAGCGCTATCAGAGGCGTAATAATGTTAATCGCTCTCATTTGAATTTATTTCCCTTTGTCTCTGTTATTGCTTGGTACATTTTCAATTTACGTCCATCGGCCAAGGACACCGAACTTGAGTCTATTCTAACTATTTTCACACCCTGCACCCTATCACCTAAGACAAAGATCTTATTGTTGATCACAGCATGAGATGAGGTTTTACCCTTCACTATACTATTAAGAATCAAAGCATTGGCTTGGCCAGACGCTCTGGCGTCAGTAATCACTGCACCTCTTCCTGGCCGTGTTGGGTCACGTAATGTTTCAGCATGGACAGTGCTCGTCAGTAGCACCAGCAATGACACTAATACTGAAAAGAGTGAGCTCGCCTTAATTTGCAACACTGATGAAGTCCTTATTGACACTTATGGTGTAAAGCTCCAAAACGACACTGGCGCCTGGATACTCTTCAACCTTGTAATCCATCTGTTTCCAGTAGAGCTTGTTAGGCATACTTTCAACGGCTTCGATAAACTTTAACAATGAGAAATAATCCCCCTCTAATGTGAGACGGATACCATGGCTATATAGGTTCGTTTTCTTCTCATCATCGAGAGCCAGGAGCGGTGTCGGTGCAATGGACTTAAACTCCTGCAACTTTATACCCGTCACCTTGCCTAATAACTGACTCAAGAGGGTAGGCATATGATCCGCAGGGATCATATCGACCATCTGGAATGACAGCTGCTCGTCGAGATCTGCACTCTGCTGCCTGAGAACCTGAAGGCGGTTATTGTACTCATCATTGGGATCTTGAGCTAAGCGTTGCTCATATAGTTCAATCTGTTGCAGCGATATTTTATTTTCTGCGGCGATCACCGTTATCTGTTTAGACAGGGAACTATATTTCATTAACAGAGACTCGAGCGGTAGGTAGCAAAGCATACCTATCACGATAAAAGCAGCCGTTGCCACCATCACCCTTTCACGTTGACTCAACAGATCGAAGCGCTCACCCAATGCTTGCCATCTCTGCTTCATTGATTATTCTCCACACTCTCGCCCGCTTTGCTGGTCAGGGTAAATGCTAATGGCTTGCCCTCTCCACGGCTCATTGTCATCGAAGCAAATGCATGCCCCTTAAGCGTGTCGGTTAATTTCAGGCGATCGACCCAAAGTGGCACACTGTGAGGCGCGGAGCTAAAACCTTCGAAAATAAAGCTATTATTATCAACCTGAATCCTGCTGAGCCAAATATTGCTATTGGCAACACGAGCGAGATCTTTCATCAGAGGTGAATAGCCATGACTGGTCAAGGCTTCTCTCTGGCTCAACTCTCCGAGTAGCATACGTTTCAGCTCCACCTGTTGAGACAGAAGATCGACTTCATCGACAAGCGCCGAATCCGGTGCACGATTAGCCAGCGCGGTCTCAAGATCTTGCTTCTGGTTATCCAGCTGACGTTTTTGCATACTCAGCTCTGCTTTGTCGGTTTCAAGAGCAGAGACTAAGGCATAACTAGCACCACATGCGATGGTGAACAGGCCAACCAAAACCAACAACACCAGAGTAAGGTGATTAAATGATAACCTCAGTTCAGGTGGTAAAAGTGAAGCAGAAAAGAGATTAACCCTGGTCTTCATCGTCATTAATTAACACCTCTTTCTGCCGACTCATCCCGATTAAACTCATCCAGAGCCAAGGCCGCCATCTTCGCCTCAACAGAGTCGGCTTCAACCGTATTAACCTTTTGGTTAAAGTTAGCGCTAACCAGTTCGGTAAGTTTTCCGACATGACCATTGATCAATAGCTCAATCGATACCACAGGAGCCTGGCGCAATTGACTCTCAAAATAATCCATGGATCTCTGTAGCTCCAGGCTGAGATTATCGGCCAGGCCAAATGCAAGATCCTCGGCGCTCACACTATCGAGCTGATTAAACCCCCTCACACGTCGCTGCATAAATAATTCGCCCTGCCTGATAACAGTCAACAACAACTCCTGACCAGAGGTGTGACTCAATACCAGTCTCGCCTGAGCCTCTTCGGTGAATAGGTTAGTAACCGCCATCTCTTCAATATTTATTCCCACGACCTCCATATCGTGATCTTGCGCCGCTAACACTAAGGCACTCAAACTCGCCTTTTCAACTACGACAACATTTAATTTGGTATTACCCGGTAATGGAGGCTCGAAGTAATCCAGGTGAATATCGGTAACAGGCTGGCTAACCATATCTTTAACCGACCAAAGCAGTGCCTGTGTCATCTCTTCAGATTCGACATTGGGCTTGTCGACTAATAGAAGCTGATAAAAAGCGGAGCACAAGGTTATCTGAACCTGAGCAGGCTCAAATTGCTTTGCTATAAGTGCAAAGACCCCTGACCAATTAGTACCGTCGAACACAAATTCATAGGTATCTTTATGCTCATCAGCATTTTCGGAATCATCAATGGCTCGATAAACAACAAGCTTATCAAGACAGACATAGATGCCAATTTTGATTTTTGAATTAGATTTCTGCCAGAAAGCCAATCTGCTAAAAAGACTCTTTCCCATCAAAGAATGCCTATAATCCCTTTACCCATTAGCCCGATGTGTATCTAAAGTTGAGATTGTCCGGAAACAATTGCAACTAGTTTGCCTACACAAGTAGCTCCCCTTGTATTAAACATACACGGGGAGCGTCAATTTTCTTACGCTCATTGTAACGACTAATCTTATAATTTTATAGAAAAAACACCGACTGATTAACTGGTATATAGGTTTAAAGTAGGCTTGTTATTGGTAGATCACAAGCCATGCACATGCAATAAACCAGATAGCAACGCAAATAGAACCAAAACAACAGTCCTGTTTACGCTAATTAAATGTAGCTTTACGGACACAGTCACCTGCTTTGCCTCAAACTAGATCTCTTCAATAGGGTCACTGAAGATACTCCCTTGCCCGGCACTCACCCCTAAAATCTTCAAGGTTTGCCACTCCTCAAATGACTCTACGCCATCGGCAAAAACCTGAACATCGGTGCGATATAAACCACCGATCAAACTACGGACAAACAATTGATTTTCCTGTCTCAGATGAATCTGACGAACGATTGAACGATGCAGTTTAATCAGGTCGAAATGACACTCTTGAATATATTGAGTACTCACAACCTCTTGCCCCACCCGGTCGACACAGAGGCTCGCCCCCATCTTTCTGATCATATCCAGATGGTCTTTTAGCTGCTCTCTATGATGGACGACAATATCTTCATTGACTTCGAATATCAGCCTGGAGGTCAGGTGTCGATATTCGAGCAAGGTAGTTTTAAGCCAGCGAATAAAGGCGCGACTTAACAGGGTATCCAGACTCAAATTCACACTGTATCTGGTGGTGGTATCGCTGCGGTCATTGAGAAGATCAAACAGCACGGTCTCGATAACCTGCCTCTCAAACTGAGGCGTCAGGCCACACTTAATCGCCATAGGGATATAGAGGGTCGCCCTGATTAAGTTATCCTGATTATCGCGGATACGACTCGATATCTCGAAATGATGCGTCTCCATATCGCTATCAACGACGGGCTGAGAGAAAACGACCAGCCGCCGGTTAACGAGGGCATATTCGAGGAAGCTTCGCCAACGAACAGACCCCTTGGCAAACTCTTCGTCTACGGCCCCTTTATCATACATAAACCAACCACTGGAACCTTGAAATTGAGCCGCTCTCAGTGCCCGCTCAGACTCGTCCAGCAACTGCTCTTTACTCTCACCCACCTTAAAATAGGCAACACCAATATGGTAAAAATCATCACTATTTTGTGTTGTCGGCAGCGCCTGACTTAAACAGACCTTAAGCAGTTTAACTGCTAATTTTTCGGCATCTTTCAAGGAGATCTGTGGGACAACGATGGCGAACTGATTATAAGAACGTCGGGCAAAGATACTGTTCGCTTGTGTATCTAAAATCTGATTAATATCATTGATGGTCTGCAGCAGCAGTGCATCTATCGACTCATCGGCAACCTCTTGCTGCAAAAGATCGAGATCTTCCATCTCCAGCAGAAACATCACTCCGGGAGCCATCATTCCACGATCATTACTTAGTGCATCTAAGCGGTTCTTCAAAAACAATCGGTTACCAATCCCGGTTTCAGGATCGAGAAAGGTATTTGAACGAATAAATTGATCGAACCTCGCCCTCTGCTTTTGAGCGTCATCGAGTTCGAGCAGCATATGAGTCAAGGCTCGATTGATCATTCTGGGCTTACCATGCCCTTTCTCGGCGAGTGCCTGCTCATATTCATTGTTCAAAATAAGTTTACTTCGAGCGGCTAAATCTTCGATACCCACCAGCTGAACAGACAACCATTGATGTCCAAATCGGACAAAAAACGCAACTGATATGATGCCACCAGAAAGGATAAGCAGTTCATACCAACTCAAGTCATACATTTGAAACGGCTGGGGGAGAGTCATAGAGAGCTTAAGATGTCGATCTTTTATCAGCACGCTCTCGTAGGTCACATGGCCTTTATCGGCAGCATCAGCTTGGTACTCATAGACAACTTGACCATTTTCCAGCAGTTGAAATTTTGACGCCTTATAGGCAGCCAAAATAGAAGGCAGCCAGGAGGATAGATCTCTGTCACTGTCGTGCTCGTAATGATGCACAAGCATAGACTCGATCTCTGACACCTTTTGTTGCTGAAACTTATAGGTCAGCTGTGCAAAACTTACCAAGGCGGTAAGTAAGAATATAAAAGCCACTGCGGCAAGAGACAGTAGCCAAAATCCGGTCAGTTTTCTCGTTAAAAGTCGTGTTAGTTTCATAATCCGCTTTCCTGCAGAATTTATTATTATTAATTTCAGAAATATGGATTCAGCTGGTCACGTTAAGTGTTAACTTTTAGTTAACGCCTAAAATCCCACAATACAAACAAATTCCGTTCTTCACAACGATAATTATCTGTCGCGGCTCGGTAGCCAAAGTTAAAGATTTCGGTCAATGAAACTTCAGACCTTGTATTAAACAGTATTTTTCAGATAGTTATGTCTTATTAGTAAAAAAACAAAAAGGGGCCCTAAAGGCCCCTTTCAGTCTAAAACGGAAAAATTAAAGCATGTAATTATCCGGCAAAGTTTCGATTGCTGCGACACCTGAATCGATGGCAGCCTGGGCCACCGCTTTAGCAACATTAGAAAGCAAGCGTGGATCCATTGGTTTAGGGATCACATAATCGGGACCAAAGCTTAATTCACTGACATCCGGATAAGCCGCTAAGACCGAAGCCGGAACTTCCTCTTTAGCCAGTGCCGCAATGGCATTGACCGCAGCTATCTTCATTTCATCGTTAATTTTCGACGCTCTGACGTCTAACGCGCCACGGAAAATGAATGGGAAACAAAGAACATTGTTAACCTGGTTAGGGTAATCACTACGGCCTGTACCCATTATCAGATCTTTACGGACATCGTGTGCGATCTCGGGCCTAATCTCAGGATCCGGGTTTGAACAAGCAAAGATAACCGGCTTATCTGCCATTAAAGCAACATCTTCGGCAGCCAGTACATCCGGGCCCGACAGGCCTAAGAACGCATCGGCGCCTTTAATCACTTCTTGCAGGGTGCGCTTATCGGTATTATTGGCAAACAATGCCTTATACTCATTGATATCTTCACGACGAGTATGAATAACGCCTTTTCTGTCAAGCATATAGACATTTTCACGCTGAACGCCACACTTAACCAGCATTGTCATACACGCGATAGCCGCAGCCCCGGCGCCCATACAGACAAAGATCGCCTTCTCTATCTCTTTTCCCTGAATTTCAAGTGCGTTGATCATACCCGCCGCAGTGACGATGGCAGTACCATGTTGATCATCATGGAACACAGGTACACTGCAGCGCTCAATCAAAGCCTTCTCAATTTCAAAACATTCTGGGGCTTTGATATCTTCAAGGTTAATACCACCGAACGTATCGGCAATGGCTTCAACGGTATTGATAAACTCTTCGGCTGTACGATGTTTAACTTCGATGTCAGTCGCATCAATATTAGCAAAATGCTTAAATAGCAATGCCTTGCCTTCCATAACCGGCTTAGAAGCTAATGGCCCCAAATTGCCTAATCCCAAAATAGCGGTACCATTTGAGATAACAGCTACGGTATTGCCCTTCGCCGTATAACGATAAGCATCATCAGGATTAGCTGCGATTTCACGTACAGGCTCTGCAACACCTGGGCTATACGCAAGTGCGAGATCCATACTGGTTTCTGCTGGTTTAGTCAGGCAAACAGCTGTTTTACCTGGTACTGGGAATTCATGATAATCGAGGGCTTGTTGACGAAGATCTGACATTTTTTTAATCCTGAAAATGCGACAAGTTAACTTTTCATAGGGCCTGCAATCTCCCGACTCTTTAGGCATTAAAAGATGAAGGGGACTGGTTGGGCTAAGATACTAGAAATGACACACTTTTTAAACATAAGATTAGGAAAATTCAGCCGAAGTTAGTAAGTATTGCTCTAAGGTCTATTTTGCAAACTTATCTGCGAAGGATGACTGCTGATCAACTGCCACTTTTTGTAGGAATAATACAACGAACCTCGGACGATTACTGGGCTTTCAAGCAAGTTAAGGTTCAAAATGTTGCTAAATTTACCAGATTCCGCTCTAGGTATGCCGACATAAAATTTTTCATCTAAAATAAGCCACAAATATTGGCCTTTTCTTTCATATCCGGTAACGACCCCTTTGACCTCGCCCCATCGATTACGATCTTCCCTGCCTAACTCGTCAACCGTCTTAGCGCGATAATCAGGATGTGACCATAACCCCAGCTTCTTATCCCTGGCAGTTAACTCGATCAGGTTTAAACACTGCCAAAAATAATCATTCTGATAAACCCGGGTCGTAGCGAGGCCTTGGCTTAATAGAAGCTCCTGAAGATGCTCGCCACTCTCGGTATAAACATAGGCCAAAGTGCGGCCATAGGGATCCAGTTTCTTTTGATCGAAGGATAAGTTTAATACCTGACCAGGTTTGAGATGTTTCTGCAGAAAGTGTCGCGCTTCTTTAGCGTATGGCTGTGACAGTTCTGACGATTTAAAATCGATTTCCGGCGAATCGACGCCAATCAGGCGTACCAGACGCCCATCTGTCAACGTGAGGGTATCGCCATCATTAACATATTCAAGTTCAACCTGCTCATCATAATAGGTGGGAGCACATAAGGCGGACGTCATCACGGCGCTCTGCTCTTTACTCTCCTGTTGAGCTAGCTTTGCCTGCGCTGCTTGAGTCGTAGATGAGAAGCTGAGGATGAGGGACAGAAAAAGCATGCTAGTCAATGACTTCGAGGAAGACAGCAATTGAAATGCATTCATGTGATCTCCTTATGACCAGGCCCGATATTCCTTAGCTTGGGCGCAATAAAAGCTGAATACAGAATAACAAAAAAGGCGCCATAAAGGCGCCTTTTCAAAATTCATTGTAGAAATACTTTTAAAGTAAAAGTTACTTCTTACCAAGAGCACCGAAGCGCTTGTTGAACTTGTCGATACGTCCACCAGTGTCCACAACTTTCTGTGTACCAGTGTAGAATGGGTGACATGCACCACATACGTCCAAGTGCAGAGCTTTACCTGCAGTTGAATTTACTTTAATTACGTTACCACAAGTACAAGTTGCAGTGATTTCTGCATATTCAGGGTGAATACCTGGTTTCATTTGGATTACCTCTAAGTTGAAGGCCATGTCGCTCTCCCAACCCGAAGTCGGACACCACATGAAGTTAATAAAATATTAGGCGCGAGATAATACAGGATGTGGAAAAGAGATACAAGAGAAAAAGCAGGGCTGGGAGTCAACAAAAAGGAGGCGCTGAATAAAACGCAGTAGCTATAACCCCTTGGGTCTTCTCCCCCGAAATAAGACTTTTTCTGTGACTTATAATTTTACTCTGAATTTATAACTTTTCGTAGATTCTTTTTGCCGTCCTATTATCTCTATATTTCTCTTTCAGCGACACCGATGGACAGTGCAAGATAACATCGGCTCTCAGACCACTAATCTCGCCTTTATTGAAAGCCTTAGGGTTGGCCTCGAAGATAGCAAGAATGGCACCATAAGTACCCATCTCCCACTCTTGACTGTATTGAGTACCAATTCCCCACAGGGTCTGATTGCCGCCATACTCGAGCACGCAATTATCTTCCGTTAAATCCACAACCTTTGAGTCGTTACTTGTCTGCATTGCCAGCAACACGGCTGAGGCTGGCTTTGCTTTTTTAGTACTAACGACCACATCTGATTTGAATTCAGCTTTTTGCTCAACCTGCTTCTGCTTTGTCTTAGATTTAGATTCTGGTTTAAGTTCTGATTTAGCTTTAGTCTTATCGCTAATCCCCTTTGCTATCTGCTCATCACTGAACAGAGGCAAGGTTTTAACCAGATGCCACTGATTCACCCGGTACTCCTTGACGATTAACTGCGCCGAAGGATCGACCACATCGTCGACTCCTGTCAGGAGCAACATAAAGTTATTGATAGGTTTAACCATTAAACGCTCATCGCCGCTACTCTGGCGAACAATAAACTGCATCTTATCCAGATTTTCATGCCCGGAGACAATGTTCACCCTTAACTTAGGGTAATCACCTAAACCGAACAGTTGTTGATTAATACTCACATGAGAAATTTGAGCATGAGCAAAGCTAGCCCCGAGAAATTGGACGCTTATCATGAGAAATGAAAACACTGCGATTTGGATAATTCTTGTCATTGGATCTCTCCGTCTATAGATAAGAGTAGCCCTTGACCGACAGGCTGGGTACACTTGCTGTATCCATTGATAAATCTTGTCACCCTATGCCCCTGTTTGTCGAGGTTGCCTTGCCTGTGCCTATGCGGCAAGCCTTCAGTTATAAAGTACCTGAGTCCATTTCAACCCTTCCTAAAAAAGGGATGAGAGTTAAAGTACCCTTTGGTCGTCAGCAATTAATCGGTTTGGTCACGGGTATTTCCGATACCTGTAACTTAGCACCTCAGCAGATAAAATCTATTATCGAACTGTTAGATGAGAAACCGCTGCTACCTGATTCACTTTATAAACTAACCGCTTGGGCTGCAAGATATTACTTTTGTAGCTTAGGTCAAATGCTCTCGCAAGCCATTCCTGTCGCCTTGCGTAAGGGAGCTGAGGTTTCATCAAACACCACCACTTTCTGGCACCTGACCGGGGCCGGCAGTTCTGCATCACTCGATACCCTGAAACGTGCTCCCGCACAGAAAAAAGTCATGGAGCATCTGCTTAAGGGGGAGCTGACTCAAGATGAAGTCACCAGTTTAGCCCTGAGTAAATCAGCGCTGAAGGCCCTTCAGGAGAGAACATGGATAACCCGGGATGAGCGAGTCAACACTATCGACCTTTCCTGGCGAGATAAACTTGAGCTTGATGAAGACCCCTTAACGCTCAATCCGGAACAAGCCATCGCCGTTGCTACGCTCAACCAGCAAGCCGGCTATCACTGCACTCTACTCGAAGGTATTACGGGATCCGGTAAGACTGAGGTCTATCTGGCCCTGCTTGAATCAGTACTCAGTAAGGGCAGACAGGCACTGATCTTAGTTCCCGAGATAGGCTTAACGCCACAAACGATCAGTCGTTTCAAAAGCCGATTCAAGGTGCAGGTCGCCGTTATTCATTCCGGGCTAACCGATAATCAAAGGTTAGCGGCATGGCAACAGGCAAAATCCGGCGAGGCGGCGATCATTATCGGCACACGCTCAGCCCTATTTACTCCTATGGCTTTTCCGGGAGTCATAATTCTGGATGAGGAACATGACTCCAGCTTTAAGCAGCAGGAAGGCGTGGGTTACCATGCCCGGGATCTCGCTGTGATGCGGGGGCATTTAGAAGATATTCCAGTCCTGCTCGGCACCGCGACCCCCTCCCTCGAGAGCCTGCAAAATGCACTCAATGGCCGCTACAAACACCTTGAGCTGGGCCAAAGAGCGGGCAATGCAGAGAAAGTACGTCAGGGCATCATAGATATCAGCAACCAGCCCCTGAACACCGGCCTTTCCCATGCTCTGCTCAATGAGATGCGTATTCATCTCGATGCGGGTAACCAGGTCCTGTTATTTCTGAACCGAAGAGGCTTCGCTCCTGCGCTACTTTGCCATGAGTGTGGTCACCTCCATGAATGTGACCGGTGTGATGCTTTTTTCACCGTGCATCAGTCACTGGGCGAGATCCGTTGTCATCACTGTGGAAATCAATACGCCATTCCAAAACAGTGCCATAACTGTGGCAGCACCATGTTGATGGGGCAAGGGGTTGGCACAGAGCAACTGGCTAATGTTCTGGAGAAAGAGTTCCCGAAATACCCTGTGGTTCGAATCGATCGCGATACCACAAGCCGGAAGGGCTCTCTGGAAGCACATCTCAATGCCATACATAAAGGCGAGTATAAGATCCTCGTCGGCACACAGATGCTGGCAAAAGGACACCATTTCCCCGATGTGACCCTGGTAGGTTTATTAGATGTCGATGGTGCCCTGTTCAGTGCCGACTTCAGGGCACCTGAACGGTTCGGCCAACTTTATACTCAGGTATCGGGCCGGGCCGGAAGGGCCAGAAAGCCGGGTACAGTGTTGATGCAAACTCATCAGGCCGATAACCCGGTGTTACGGGAATTAATGCATAAAGGCTATGGCGAATTTGCTCGTGGTCAACTCAATGAACGTAAGCAAGCCTTGCTACCGCCGGCCTGGCATATGTTGTTAATCCGCGCCGAGGCACATCAGGCCATAGACGCCGACAACTTTTTATCCCAGGTTGCCGAACTCTTACCGCAGAACGAGGAGAGTGAGGTTATCGGACCTATGCCCGCCCCTATGGATAAGAAGGCGGGAAAATACCGCCGACATCTTATTTTCCAGACCAAGTCGCGCAATCAATTACAGAGTGCATTCGAACATGCCTTGCCTCAGATAGAGTCTCTGCCTTTGGCGAAACGGTGTCGATGGAGCTTAGACAGAGACCCGCAAGATCTGCTCTAATCGAATGCTTTACCGACTTTTGCCAAGCCAATGATGGTCAATCGGTCACTTTTAAGTTAAAAAAAGCCATAAAAGTGATTTCGAAGATAGCAATTGACCATCACTAGCGGCTAAAATGTGCGGTTATCCCTAAATCTTTTTATCATTAGTAAGTGCCAATTAACGCCAATGAAATCACATATTCAATCTTTACTCATACAAGCCCTAGACGCCCTTAAACAACAGGGTGTGATCCCAACTGATTTTGAAGCTCGCGTTCAGGTAGACCGAACTAAAGATAAGACTCACGGTGATTTCGCGACTAACCTGGCGATGATGCTCACTAAAGTTGCCCGTAAGAATCCAAGAGAACTCGCACAGCAGATCATCGACAGTCTGCCGGAAGATAGCCAGGTAGCAAAAGTTGAAATAGCCGGGCCCGGTTTTATTAACTTTTTCATCGATGAGAATGCCCTCGCTACTCAGCTAATGACAGCATTAAATGATGACCACTTAGGCATTCAATTGCCTGAGCCACAAACCGTGGTTGTCGATTACTCCTCACCAAACTTAGCCAAAGAGATGCACGTAGGTCACCTGCGTTCAACAATTATTGGTGACAGTGTGGTGCGCGCACTCGAATTCCAGGGCCACAATGTCATTCGTCAAAACCACGTCGGCGATTGGGGCACTCAATTCGGTATGCTACTGGCTTACATGGAAGAGTTACGTGCTCAAAATGGTGAACAGGCACAGATGGAACTATCGGATCTGGAGACCTTCTACCGCGCAGCGAAAGTTCGTTTCGATGAATCTGAAGAGTTTGCAACCCGTGCTCGTAAGCTTGTGGTTTCACTGCAGTCTGGCGATGAGTATTGCAATAAACTCTGGCGTGAGTTTAACGACATTTCACTCAGCCATTGTCATGACGTCTATGAGCGCTTAGGAGTTAGCCTGACACGTAAAGATGTCCGTGGCGAAAGTACCTATAATGACGACCTGCAGCAGGTAGTTAAAGATCTCGATGCTAAGGGCCTGCTGTCTGAGAGTAATGGCGCTAAAGTCGTGTTCCAGGATGAGTTCAAAACCAAAGACGGTGACCCTCTACCTGTAATCATCCAAAAGGCAGACGGCGGCTACCTGTATGCCACCAGTGATATGGCAGCGATGCGTTACCGCTCAAATGTATTGAAAGCCGATCGCGCACTCTATTTTGTCGATCTTCGTCAGGGACTGCATTTCCAGCAGGTATTTAAACTCGCCCGAACTGCAGAGTTTATTAATCCGGATATGAGCCTGGAGCACATGGGCTTCGGCACCATGAATGGCGATGATGGTCGTCCGTTTAAAACCCGTTCAGGTGGTGTTGTAAAATTGGTTGACCTGCTAACTGAAGCCGACACCCGAGCACTCGAACTGGTTCGAAGCAAGAACCCGGATATGGATCAGGCCGAACTGGAAAAGATTGCCAAAGTGGTTGGGATCAGCTCGGTTAAATACGCCGATCTTTCCAAGAACCGCGCCAGCGATTATATCTTCAGCTTCGAGCAGATGCTCAGCTTCGAAGGCAACACGGCACCTTACCTCCTGTATGCTTACACGCGAGTCGCGGGCATCTTTAAACGTGCCGCAGATATCGACCTTAGCGATGCAAAAATGCAGCTGGATCATGATAAAGAGAAGGAACTGGGTAACAAATTAGCTCAGTTTGGTGAAGTTCTGTCTCGCATGGTCACCAAAGGTCAGCCCCACGCGTTATGTGGCTACCTGTTTGAATTGGCTGGTGCTTTCTCTAGTTTTTACGAAGCTTGTCCGGTACTTGCAGCAGAATCTGAAGAGCAGAAGAAGAGTCGCTTACTCCTGTCTCAGCTCACGGCGAAGACACTCAAGCAAGGCCTGGACCTGCTTGGTATCGAAACGCTGGATCGCATGTAATCTAGCTTTTATGACCTAAACAATGCCGGGGTAAAATCTTAAATTAAGATAGCTCCCGGCATTGAAGCCATATACAAAACAGAACAGATCAGAAATAACGGTATTACTATTCAATGACAAATCGCGACTACGCCAATAGAAAGCCGGCCAAAGGTAAAGGCAAAACAGCACGAAGAGGTAAGCAAGCGCCTGCACCCAGACGCTTTCCTGTTCTTTTATTGCTTATTACCGTCAGCCTGCTCGGTGGATTTGGATACTTCCTATGGAGCATCAACGACAGTGCAGAAACAACTGCTCCCGTCGTTGTCGAGCAGCCCAAGAAGACTGTCGTAAAAAAAGATCCCAACGCACTCCCTCCGAAGCCAAAAGAGGAGTGGACCTATCAGCAAGAGCTTGAAAATAAGAAAGTTGAAGTCGATATACCGGAAAAAACGGCACCAACTCGACCGTATCAGATGCAGTGTGGTTCATTCAGAACTCAATCTCAGGCTGAACAGATGAAAGCAGTTATTGCTTTTCAGGGCTTATCCGCCAATGTGCGTAAGGTTAAGGGTACAACAGGCGATTGGTACAAGGTTAGCTTAGGTCCGTACGATCGTAAGCGACTGGCTGAGAAACACCGTCACATCCTGCAGGGCGCCGGTATCAACGGTTGTATCATTTTATACTGGGAAGGGTGATCCCAACCAGATCTATATCGATTAGACACGTTACTGCGTAGCCGATAGGCGGGTAATACCAATTGGTATAAAGCCCTGATTGACGCTACGCTTTCAGGTAAAGACGGTTCCTTGCGGGCTAATAGATAAAACCAACCCAATAAAACCATCGATGTTTTCCTCTTTTACACTCCTCTTCCTTGATATTTGACTAACCTCCCCCCATATATCTTCTATCACCCACTGACGAGTATCGACTCGACAGTTTGAGAAGAGGAAACATCGTGACCACAATCGTATCAGTTCGCCGTAATAACCAGGTCGTCATCGCTGGAGATGGCCAAGTATCACTTGGTAATACCGTGATGAAAGGTAACGCCAGAAAAGTTCGTCGCCTTTATCATAATAAAGTCCTGGCTGGTTTTGCTGGCGGCACCGCCGATGCTTTTACCCTATTCGAACGTTTCGAAGCAAAATTAGAGATGCATCAGGGTCATCTGATGAAAGCCGCCGTTGAGATGGCAAAGGACTGGCGTAGCGATAAGATGCTACGTAAGCTTGAAGCCCTGCTTGCGGTTGCCGATGACACATGCTCATTAATCATTACCGGTAACGGTGATGTCGTCCAACCGGAAAGCGATCTTATCGCTATCGGCTCCGGGGGCAACTTTGCCCAATCGGCCGCAACTGCACTACTCGAAAATACTGAACTTAGCGCGTTAGAGATTGCTGAAAAATCGCTAACCATTGCCGGTGATATCTGCGTGTTCACCAACCAGTTCAAAACAATCGAAGAATTAAATTACTGATCGAGTGCCGCTCAACTTGAACCACAAGCAGCGGCGCACGCTCAACACTGATGCTAATGCATGAGGAAAGAATATGTCTGAAATGACCCCACGTGAGATTGTCCATGAATTAGACTCTCACATTATTGGCCAACACGATGCAAAACGTTCGGTGGCTATCGCCCTGCGTAACCGCTGGCGTCGTATGCAACTCGATGTCGATTTCCGCCAGGAAGTGACCCCAAAGAATATCTTAATGATAGGCCCTACCGGTGTCGGTAAAACAGAGATCGCCCGCCGCCTGGCTAAATTGGCAAAGGCGCCGTTTATCAAGGTCGAAGCCACTAAGTTCACCGAAGTGGGCTACGTCGGCAAAGAAGTGGAACAGATCATTCGCGATCTAACCGATTCAGCGATTAAGATGACCCGTGAAGAACAGATGAAGAAGTGCAAATTCAAAGCCGAAGAGGCTGCCGAAGAGCGCATTCTCGACGCACTTCTACCTAAGCCTAAAGAAGATTGGGACAACGAAAAGCCAGATGATTCGGCCACTCGTCAGATCTTCCGTAAAAAGCTTCGTGAAGGTCAGCTGGACGACAAAGAGATCGAAATTGACGTTGCTGCACCTCAGGTCGGTATCGAAATCATGTCTCCTCCGGGCATGGAAGAGATGACAAACCAGCTACAGAGTATGTTCCAAAATATGGGACCCGGTGACAGCAAGCGTCGTAAGATGCCAATCAAAGAAGCTTACAAGCTTATGATTGAAGAGGAAGCTGCAAAACTCGTCAATCAAGATGACATGAAAGAACAGGCTATCGAACTGGTTGAGCAGCACGGTATCGTCTTCTTGGATGAGATCGATAAGATCTGTAAGCGTGGTGAGTCTTCAGGTCCGGATGTATCACGTGAAGGCGTACAGCGTGACCTACTGCCTTTAGTTGAAGGTTGCACGGTCAACACAAAACACGGCATGGTTAAAACTGACCATATCTTGTTTATCGCCTCCGGTGCATTCCAGATGTCTAAACCGTCAGACTTAATCCCTGAGTTGCAGGGCCGTTTGCCGATTCGTGTCGAGCTCAGCGCCCTGACCGCCGATGACTTCAAGCGTATCTTAATCGAGCCTCATGCCTCACTCACTGAACAGCACGTTGCTATGATGGGCACCGAAGATGTTAAAATTGAGTTCACCGAAGATGGTATCGAGAGCATCGCCCAAGCCGCATGGCAAGTAAACGAGCGTACCGAAAATATCGGGGCCCGTCGTCTTCATACTGTGATGGAGCGTCTGATGGAAGAACTATCCTATGATGCGTCTGACAAGTCCGGTAGCACCTTCGTTATCGATGCTGAATATGTCAGCAGCCACTTAGATAACTTAATACAAGATGAAGATCTAAGCCGCTTTATCCTGTAAGGCAGATATCGCAAAGAGTCACGAGTTGAAGCACAAACGCTTCGCTCGTGACTTTTTATTATCTACGACTCAATACTCCTCATTACAACTCAATAGCCCTCGCCAAATCATCAGCTCTCCCCAACATCAGTTCAAATGGCTACATTCAGATCAATATAACCATACTAAATGTAAGTGAACTCTATCGGCTCAACTATAATTTAGTTCAGTGAGAATGTGTTGGTGCGTCCGGCAGCTAGGAACTATATATGAATGCCATCTTGAATTTGACAGTGAGGCTAAAACTACTACTGGGCTTTGGTTTGGTTATCGCAATTTTCATCATAAGTTCGAGCATAGTGTATATGCAGCTGCAAGACATCAACACCACACAAAGCCGGCTGCTAGAGCTCAGGACGCCCACTGTACAGGCCGGAATGAATCTTGAAGGCGCCATCACCCAAACTTTATCAGGCCTGAGGGGTTACCTTATTCTTGGCGGCGATCCAAGCAAGGCTAAACTATTCATGGACGAACGAGCCCAGGGCTGGGATAAATTAGAGCAATCCCTCATGAGTCTGGAGGGGTTCGCAAAAAATTGGACCGTGCCCAGAAACATAGAGCGGCTCAAAGAGATGAAAACAATTATCGGCCAGTTTAAGCAAGCACAACAACAAATTGAGGATATCGCTCATACAGATAAAAACATCCCCTCTTTCGATATTCTCCTCACTAAAGCGGCACCTACGGCGGCCAGAACCCTGACCGCGCTAACCGCTATCATAGAGGGTGAAATGGCTAATCCGAGTAATATCGAACACAAGGTATTCCTCAAAACCTTAGCCGACAGCCGCGCTGCATTTGCAATGGGCTTAGCCAATATTCGGGCTTACTTACTTTCCGGTGATCTTAAGTTCAAAAACAACTATTTAGAGTTAAAAGAAAGAAGCGACAACTTAATGCTGACTCTCGAAAGCTCAATTGAATTGATGTCGGTCGAGCAAAGAAAGCAGTGGGATATTTTTAAGCAGGCCAGAAGCGAGTTTGCCCCCTATGTAATCCAGATGTTTGGTTCTCGTTCCAGCGCCGAGTGGAACCAGGCTAACCATTGGCTAGGTACATTAGCGGCACCTAGAGCCCGTAAGATAAAGAGTATTCTGGAAGAGATGCGGATCTCTCAGGCAAACCTGTTTAAAGCCGATCAGCAAAGCCTTACCGAAGCCAGTGACACATTGAACTTTGTCTTACTCCTGTCCGGCATGCTAACGATCATTTTCGGTGGTGTTATCGCAGTTGCTATCAGTCAATCTGTAACCCGGCCACTGGGTGGTGAACCGACTGAAATGGTCGACATTGCCAACAGCATAGCCGAAGGAGACCTGACCTTAAGCTTTACCCATGCCGCCAATGCGAAGGGCCTGTATCTGTCTATGTATAAGATGCACGCCAAGCTCAAAGAGTTAGTCAGCAACATAGCCGGTGCAGCCGAACAGTTAACCGATACTGCCGTTCAAACTTCGGGGATGTCTGAGCAGACCAATAACAATGTTCAGGAACAGTTCCAGCAGACTGAGTTAGTTGCCACCGCCGTTGAGGAGATGACTGTCACAGTCAATGAAGTTAGCCTCAACGCCTCTAACTGCCTCAGCGTGATACAGGAGTCTGAAACAACCATCAAGGAGGGGCAGGAAAATGTCCTGCAAACGGTCGGTAATGTTGAAAAGCTCTCAGGCGATATCAACGACGCAACAGAGGTAATACTATCTCTGCAGGAGAAGAGCGCCCAAATTAATTCGGTCTCCGAGGTGATAGGCAGTATTGCCGAGCAGACTAACCTGCTGGCCTTAAATGCCGCTATCGAAGCAGCGAGGGCTGGAGAGCAGGGACGAGGGTTTGCCGTGGTAGCAGATGAAGTCAGGGCACTCGCCTCCAAGACCCAGGAGTCCATATCGAGTATTAACTCCGTGATTCTGTCACTCCAGCAAAGTGCTGATGAAGCAGCCACGGCAATGCAGTCCAGCCAAAACAGTGCAGAAAACACCATCTCTGAAGCGAGGAGTTCCGGTGAGTCGCTCTCAAAAATAGCCGAGTCGAGTCAGCAGATTGTCGATATGGCGAGTCAGATATCCGTAGCGTCAGAGGAGCAAGCAAGCGTGACCTTAGATATCAGTCAAAACGTACAGATGATCAGAAGCGGAGCAGAGCAGACATCGATTGGTGCATCCGAGATGGTTAAGACCAGTGAGCAGCTGTCGGCCCAGGCTAGCAAATTGAAATCTATGGTTGCCTCATTTCGTTATTAATAACAATCCTACTAAATATCCCATGGGGTCACACAAACCTGACCCTATTCCGGATTAGCATTATCTTTTGACCGAAATTCAGGACTTTTTACCTCGAAAGCGCTACCCTGTCTGCACGTTTAATTTGAAGATACGACGACAACTGCAACTATGACGAATCCTGAATCACCTATGGTTACCGCCCTTAAGCTTAAACGTAAATCACGCCAGCTCGAGATCACCTTCGATACGGGTGAAACGTTTCAGCTCAGCTGTGAGATGTTACGTGTCTACTCCCCCTCGGCCGAAGTGCATGGACATGGCAACCCGGTATTGGTCACCCACAAGAAAAACGTCAACATTAAAGCGCTGACGCCTGTTGGCAACTATGCAGTGAAAATCACCTTCGATGATGGTCATGACACTGGCTTGTTCTCATGGAAGATATTGCACGATCTCGCCGCTAACCAAGTCGAACTATGGGAAAATTATCTCGCCAGACTGCGCGCAGCTAAAGCTAGCCGCGAGCCGTTAATTGATATGGCGGTTAAATACTATAAATAGTGCAGGGGCCAGCCCTCGACTAAGCAGATAAGGCTCTGATGTTAAATAGATACAGAGCCTTATAGACAAACACAACCTAAGACTCACCAGCTCCTTCTCCCTTTCTTTTGTTGATTTGTCTAACTGGCTACTCCTTGGTTAACCGCAATACATTTCACTCACATCATACTCGCCCCCACATTGAGTTAATCCACCTTCTTCCTTATTTGTAAGACATAGCAAAATCACTCACAGAGAGAAATCGCCATACCCATATGGCAAAAATCAGATGAAAAAACGCTTCTAAAGGGATCTTAATCACAGCGAGTTTCGACACTGTCATTTCTACTAGTGATGGCGACCAGATACACCTCCTATTCTTATCGGACTTATTAGAACAACAAGGAATAGATGATGAAACGCAATTCCATTATAGCGGTGTTAGCCCTTAGTTTTGCCCTCGGTGGCTGTGGCAGCGATGACTCCCCCACCCCGGAGCCACCGATCCCGCCGGAGCCGCCGATTGTAAAGCCGGATTATGTTTTTGGTGGCCCTACTGAAGATGAGCAAAAGCTAAACAAGGTGATTCAGTTTGCTATTGTAAAAGGATTCAGCCCACTCGATGATTCTGACGCAGCCAAGAAGAGTAATGCAAAGAGTTACTCCAGTGGTCATGAGATAGAAGGTGTGCTCGAGTCTAAAATGGTTGCAGATGCGGCAAAATTGGGACTCAAGGTTGATTACCTGCTGCCACCTACGGCCATCAACATGTCAGGTGTAAAGATCGACTCTATCCGCCCGGATATCTTTCAGGATGGCCGTGGTTCTGTGATGGATCTACTGCTATGGGCAGCCAAGAAATATAACCTCGACATCGAATATGAAAAAGATGAAAACCTCAAGACTCACTTTATCACCTCGATCGAAGGCATCACCGGCCTGCCGGAAGTGGTAGATCAAGATAATCTGGGTAAAACCGAAGGGCAAGGCTGGAAGTACCTTGTAGGACCTAGTATTTGGGAACATAAGAAAGAGGGCAGCTACGAAACCGATCACTACTACTACAAGGAGGAGGAGATCTATTTCCGTATGGATCACCACCCACTTAAGAACGAGATGAGTATCGTTCTGGTTGCCGCACAGCCTGGTGAGATGGATATTCGTAAGAAGAAATACCAGAAAGAGATGGACCGTTTAGCCGAGAATGGTGGCAAGGTGATCATCCCGGAAATCGTCATCGACTTTAAACCAGCTAAAACCACGGAAACAGGCGAAATCCTTATTCCGAATCAACGCGCGGTATTTAAAGATATCGAGGTCACTCCCCATAACCTCAGATCCGACATCTATAAAGAGGGAACCATAACCGAGCTTGATGCCTGGCTATCTCTGGTCGAACAGCGCCCCGATCTGAAGATTGATTGGTCCTACTGGCCACGTTTGAGTACCAATTCAAATGTTCAGGGCTATGTTGCGACGGCGATCAGCTTTAACGGCCGCGATGATGTGGGCAATATTGTTAACGAACGATATACTAACAACGGCTCTTGCGGATTCGTTCACCACACAGGTGAGTGGGAAAACTATATGGACTCAGGCGCCCAAAATGGTCTCTATCAGTGGGTGATGTGTTCAGCCAGAACCGACATGGGCGGCGATGAATATCGTAAAGCCTGTTATGGCCAGATCCCCGGGATCCTTGGCTATCGTGCCCGCCACTACGGTGAAGGTGAGCAATTTGAAAACCATAACCCTAAGGGGCGTGGTTATATGAAGTTTGGTTTGCCTTTCGGTGGTAACGATCCACACCTGACCGGTGATGCCATGATCATCTATGGCCCAGAATATATCAACTATATTGGTGCCGCCTTCGGCAATGGTTACGGTAACCAAGAGTCGACTTCTGGTTGCGATGCCGAAGCGCCAGAGATCGATCCGACTCGGATCAAAGATATCAGCCAGGCCAGAGCACCATTAACACCGTCTCACTTTGGCTGGAAAATACCAGACTGTACGACCTGCCACAATGCCGCCAACAGCCATGTAACTCAGGAAATGGCGCCATGGGAATGCGCTGAGTGTCATGGAAATAATGGTGCACCTGATAGTCATGGCGAGCTACTGACCTGTGGTTTCTGCCATGCCAAGACCTTAACAAAACACGGCGATGCTTACTCGACCAAAGATGATTACTACAGTGAGCAAACCAATTTTAAAGAGCCTGAAAGCTGCTTGACTTGCCATGTAGAAAAACAGGAAGGCACTCAGTAATTCATACCTTATACCGATTGGTATTAATCAGAGGAAGGTAACCCCTTCCTCTCGATAGAAGAGGAGTCGTTATGTCTGCACAACAAAGTGAGCTGGTCTGTAACAGGATCATCGAGAACTTTCTGGAAAAACTACAACCCTTCGGCCTTGATCGGTTTTACTATTGCATCATTCCGGATGAACTATCAAATGTTTGCATAGTTCCCGATGAACAGGCAAATACTCAAAACAGCGACAGCAACGAAGAGCTTCATTTCGCAAAGATGATCGATCTAAAGAAGATGCGTTTCGCCGTCGCCTCAGATCCTGAAATACTGAAATTTCGGGAGGAGTTTCTACATCGCTTCGCCAGAAGTGATGAGGGATACCAGCTATCCGGCCCCTCAATCAGAAAACGATACAACCCCTATATATGGCCGGAAAACACCATGCCGGAGCGACGAAAGAAGAGCTTCGAACAGCTACTTAACCTACACAAAATACGGACCAGAATGAGCTTTTATCACCCGGTTAAAGATAAAAAAGGTTGGATAGGGATCTGTAACCTCTTCTCCTGTAATGGCCGGGAAGAAATTATCGGCAACATGTCATCTGCTTCAAATGAGCTGGAGACGCTGCTCAGGGAGTTCGCCGAAACATTTAACGCCTTAGCATTTAAGACCATCAACCCTATCTCTAACTTCAGAGTATTATCCCCAACCTGCGTAGAGATACTCTCGTTAGTGGCACAGGGCTGCTCGAGTGAAGAGGTTGGCAAACAACTCTATATGAGCGAACGGGGCGTCAACTATCACATCGATAGAGCAAGAGTAATTTTAACCGCCAGAAACCGCACCAATCTGGTCAGTAAGGCTTATCAGAGTGGGTTATTATAGTTTGATATTCTTAACCGCTAAGCGGTTAGCGATGAGATAGAGCCCTGGATAGCGACCCTATATTCTCGTATCAGACACACTCATACATGAGTGTTTCCGGGTAAGCTATCTGAACTTAATTGAGCTCTGAACCTGGGTATTCACCTCGAGAGTGAAAATATCGGGTCTGGAATAGTGCCCCGCCACATCCAACGCTCTTTTGGATGTTGCCACAGCTGTTGAGTCGATCTCGGCGTACAGTATGCCTTTCTCTTGTCTCATAGGTCCCGCAACAATTTCACCACCCGGAGCGACAACAACCGAATCTCCAGGATTGATCCATTCATCACTCTCCGGGTAGAGCTTATCTTTATCGGGGAAATCATCGGGGAGATCGCTATGCTCGAGTACGACTCCACTACATATGACCCAGCAACGCCCCTCTCTGGCGATATGCTGCATTGTGCCTATCCACCCCTCACCGCTGTCATAGGTAGGCGCGACATAGATTTCAACCCCTTGAGAGTACAAGGTATACCTGGCCAGAGGCATATAGTTTTCCCAACATAGCAGAGTCGAAAGCCTACCAAGGGGTGAATCGACAACTTTCAAACTGGAGCCATCTCCGAACCCCCATACCATACGCTCGGGATTAGTTGGCATCAGTTTTCTATGGCGATTGATTAGCTTGCCGTCACTGCCGATAATCACCACGGTATTATATAAGGTTGCACGACTGTGTGACCCATCACGTTCATTCATGCCGCAAATAACCGTAACTTTATTTGCCCGTGCGGCATTACAAAGCGGGTCAAGCTCACCGGCCTCAATATCGACGGCACTATGGAGTAACCTGGTGTGCAGGGCTTCATTGGTTCCCCAATCTCCACCGGGGCGAAGCCGCCAGATCCAGGCTGGATACCCGGCGATAAATGCCTCAGGAAATACCACCAACTCGGCACCTGCCGATGTAGCCTCTTCAATCAATATCACCGCTTTCTCTATTGTGGCATCGCGATCCAGCAATATCGGAGACTCTTGTACGATGGCGATCTTAGGCATAGTCACAACCTTATTCATTCAGATGATTTCACTACCTGGCATGCTTTACTCTCATGCTCAAGTAGTCTCAAAGCGAAGAAAATTAATCCTCTCTTAAAGCTAGTTGAACTCTAATATATCGCCAGAATTTAGGAGGTGCATATGAAGGTCCCGGTCAGACATAGGTCCGATTGTCATTCCGTGATGAATTTAGCGAGAATTAATTCAGAAATGATTGATCCAAATGATGATAATCGCCTGTTGGCGGTTAAGTAAAAATGTCGCCATGTGCCATACTGTCAGCAGCTATCTATTAGTGGGGTTAAGAATGCTATTCAATAACGGACTAAAAAAAGAAAATGCGATTCTAAAACAACAACTTCAAGAAATGAAGGAGCAGCACGATACGGAGATTAAGGAGCTTGTCGAAGAGCTAAAAAGAAAGGATATTGAACATAATAAATTACATCAAGAGCAACAGCTCGACGCCACTCTGATAACGAGCAACCTTAGAGGCGGGAGAATGTTGGAAACCATTCGCACCGGACTCGCAAATAGTGCTGAAGAGCTGATCCATGAAAATGAAGCACTCAAGCAACTCGATGAAATGTTTGCCCAAACCCATACCGCACTGGAGCAGCTCAAAACCCGCGCCCAAAAAATAAGTGAACAAACCGATACCACGATGAACTCAGCAACGGCTTTAGACGAAACGGCTAAATCAATAGGTCAGCTTATCGTCGCGATTCAGGAGATTTCATCGCAGACGAACCTACTTGCGCTTAATGCAGCAATTGAGGCTGCACGTGCAGGTGAAGCCGGACGAGGCTTTGCTGTCGTTGCCGATGAGGTGCGCACCCTGGCAGGGAAAGCCCACGAAGCTAGTGATCAGATTGAGAGCTTAGTTAATCGTGTCTTAAGCCAGACCCAAGAGATAAAAACATCAATTAGTGAAAACCAACTGTATGCAGCTGATATATCAGCATCTTCTGAGCAGATAGATGTCGTCGTCAATGAAGTACTATCCAAGTCTCAACACATGCAGAAAGTTATCCATATAGCGACTGCGCGTTCGTTCCTCGATACCGTCAAACTCGACCATGCGGTATGGAAAAACAACGTCTATAGCTATCTTGAGCAACGGGACTATCAAGCCCAGGTGAATAAGCATACCGAATGTCGCTTAGGTAAGTGGTATTTCGAGGGCGCAGGAGCCGAGCAGTATAGCCACCTGCCAAGCTTTAATGGCTTAAATCCGCCTCATCAACTGGTTCATGACTCCGGGCGTAATGCGATAAAAGCGGGTCAAGATAGTGATCAACAAGCATTAATTAAACACGTTGAAGCGATGGAGGATGCCAGTGAGGGCGTCGTTCACTCTATAGACCGCCTGCTCGGCGAAGTCACCAATGAGCAACGCAGGACTTCATAAAAGTGAGCAATTAGGTACAACCGCAGACTAGTCGCTATTGAATCTAAATGGCCATATTTTAAACTGCCAGAATCTAAACGGTCAGTACAATGATACCGGCCGTTTTTAATCGTCCTTGATTAAAGCGGCCATGAGTAAGCCATAATCACTGACGATTAATCTTGCTTCTCAATGGTTACCTCAAACCGTTTGGCATCACCAGCAAACCACTTTTGTACGTAAATAGTACCCATTATTGGCGCCTGGCCAGATTCAGGGACCTCTTGATATCGCACACTATTCTTGGTCTCTTTTTCATATTCAAACGTTACGGTTTTCTTAGTCACTGCTTTCTCTCACTGTTGACGCATACTTATCTGAAGATTTTGATAAACTATCATGCCAACCACTCAAATGCAGCCATCATGTCCAAACTCAAACCTGACGTTAACATTATCCATAGCGGGATTTTCACTAAGTGGAACGAGCAAAGTGACAAGCTGCCAAGGTTAACCAAGGCCACGGTTCACGTTCCCGCCGAGGTAGACATTGAATTTGGCTTTATCGCGCAGATCAAAAAAGCTAAAAACCAAAAACTCAGGTATTGCATCTACCATCCTGATATCCCTGATGAAAACGGTAATATCAGGCCACCATTCGATGGGGAGGTTTACGTCAAAGAGAATGACTGGAAATTCTATCTGGGCGATACCATCTGGGCACCGGAACATAACAAGGTCGGCAAGTGGCGCATGACATTAGAGCTGAAGGGGAAAGTCATTGCCGAGAAGACCTTTAAAGTTCACTTGAACGATGAGCTTCCGCTGCAAGCAAATAAGAGTATTCAAATGGATGATGACGCAGAGAAGATTGCATCATTCTGGAAAAGAAGAGGCTGTTAGCCACTCTTCGAATGGCTCAGGTTCAGGCTCGAAAAAGGCAGAGGGATAACATCCTTGCTCTTACCCTTTAGCTGAAAGAGGTGGCCCTAAATATTCATGTCACAAACCAATTATTTAGACCTAACAATTTAGCTCAATCTAGAGACAACCAAATAGCAATAGGCGAAGTGATTAAAACACTAGTGACCTAATTTTAGTCAACAGAAACCCTTTCTACAGTTAATTCAAAGTGGAATGAACTAAAGATTTAATGGCATCGACTAACCATGGTAGATTTGGCTTCTGATTATTCCTATTATACACGAGGTAAAGTGTTGGAATATTTAAGTTAGAATAGAAATGTTCTACCTCAACTTTCGATAACCTGCAAGCATGAAAATCAGGCATACTATTAATCACATTATAAATAGAGCTAAATGGTAGTAGTGCTACGGCATTTCTTTCACGCAAGCAATCAAATAAACTATATGCCCCACACACTTCAACCTCTACATCTAACTGAATATTATTTTGTGTACAGTATTCCTGAAATTGGCTACGACTCTGAACTACAGATCCAATATTACAATCAACGTATGGATAGTTTGCGATTGAATTAAGATTAATATTTTGCTTTAACAATGGGTGATTATGGTCACAAATCAAGTATATAGAGTCAAGCTTAGCAAGTGGAATAGATATCAAATTCTTATCAAAAGAATCAACCACATCATCACTATCACTACTGCATATCCCAAAATCAGTTTTTCCCGATATCACGTCATCTATAGAAGAACGTCCCCATTGAGAGATATTGAAGCTTATATTTTCCTTTCCACTATGAATCATAGACAAGAGCAACTTTGGGAAGGGAAATGAGATAATGTCAGGAGCGGAAATCTCAAAATGATAAAGATCATCATTTGTTACTCCGCAGTTAATTTTTTGCAGTTCTGAGCAGCATACTAAAATTTTTTTTGCTACCGGGTAAACCTTATCAGCAAATTCATTGGGGATTAACCCGTGCTTTTTTCTAATGAAAAGTTCGTTACCTAACACCTCTCGAGTATGCTTAAGACATCTACTCACCTTAGGTGCCGAAATATTTAGTTTGATAGAAACCTTTGTAACAGACTTCTTTTCATAAAGATTTACAAGAATATTTATACTTAACAAATCCAGGTTGCTAAAGGAAATACTATTCATAAGGTGTCCAGCAATAGAAAATAACAATTCAATATTACATCCATTTAAAATTACTTTCTTAAAAAATATAAAAAAACAACGATCTCATCACATCACTAAGATTCCCACAATATGCATAGCATTTATTCACATATAGCATCAACCTGTTATAAAATTTGTTTTTCAAAAAATAAAACCCGACAAAACAAAAAGATAGACTGAACACTGCAATTTATCAGGTTCGCTTCATAATAGTGTTATTTAATTCAACCTTAATCTTGCCACTCCTTAATAACAGTTATTCAATGTTTACATTAAGTATTTGTAGGCCGTGCATTTGTAAAATGCGTATTTTACAAATATGTCAGACATTGCAGATAATAATCACCACCGACCTTCAAAATGGCAACATTGATCTAAATCAATGTTAATAGTTGAAACGAAGTGAATAATTGACTCGCAAAACAAGCAAACACACTTTAATTTGGAGGTTTACATTATGAACGCAACAGTAATACTTAATTATGCATTCATTTACTTTGTATTATTTCTAGTCGTACCATCCGTCATTGTTATATTCACAATGACATGTATTAAGTTTTTCAAATCAGAAGCAATTGAAACTGAAGAGATCGATATTGAATTAAGCCCTAAAAAAACAAAAGCTAAGTATTCAGAACTTATGTCAAAGCTAAATGAAATAGCAAGAGAAAAATACAACGTATTATATGGAGCATCTTTGGATAGCATTCTTGAGGTAAAAAGCAATAGAAATGCCCATGAAAACCTTAAAAATTGCCATTTGGACTATGTGATACTTGACGAAAAATCATCAGTAAAACTGGTCATCACAGACCCTGAACATAACACACCGGAAAATAGTGACTTTATCGATTCATCTCTAGCTAAAGTTGGTGTGAATGTTATCCATATATCTGATAACAAGCAATGTGACGATTTACTAGTAAGGGAGTTGTTGGTTGCTTAATATTGATCAGTACTAAACAGCATTGATTTAGTACTGTTAATTAATGTTTTAAACAGCCAATTTGTGCAATGAGATTTCATTATGTCTAGATTAAAAAACATATTAACAATTTCGATATTAACTTTGACTACATTTATTTTAAGCCCATCATCTACTTCTTATGCAAATACGCTTAACTTAACAATAAACACCAATAAGCAATGCATGATGTGCCATAAGAAAAATGGAAAAATGTTCGGCGCTCATTCTAGCAACTCATTAGAGTTACGTTGCCAAAATTGCCACAGAGAAAAAGAAGGTCACCCAAGGAAAAGATCAAGCCTAATCAAATTTAGTGACGATTCACTCAGCACTGCTGAAGAGCAAACCGCAGTTTGCACTACATGTCATAACTCCGATGATTTAACCGAAGTAGATTGGACTCATGCAGTTCACTCAAACAAGGTTAATTGTGCTAAGTGCCATCAATTACACACTGAGACAGATCCAGTTATTGCAATTTCAACAGATGATCGCCGTCAGCTATGCGTTAACTGCCATGAAAGCCGATAACCAGGGGGATATATGGAAAATAAAAGAAGACTCTTTTTAAAATGTGCTTGTGCTACAGCGGTCGGAGCGGTTGGATCAACAAAGCTTATAGCTGCCCAATCAGATACTAGAGCAGATGATACCGAAGCCGAGGTCAATTACGCACTCATTCATGATGAAACTAAGTGCATTGGTTGCGAAGTGTGTGTTGATGCCTGTCGTGAAACGAACAATGTCCCCGAAGGTGTAAGTAGATTAGAAATAGTTAAAACTGGTCCATTTGGTGAATATCCTGATCAGTACTTTAGTTTCTCTCGCAAATCATGTCAGCAATGTGATGGAACTCCCTGTGTCAATGTCTGCCCGACAGGGGCTGCGTACAAAGATCCTAAAACAGGCATTGTCTCAGTAGACAGTTGGAAATGTGTTGGATGTATGTACTGCATTGCCGCATGTCCATATCAAATCCGCTTTATCAATCCGGTTACTAAAGCCGCTGATAAATGTGATTTCTGTAAAGAAACTCGTCTTAAAGAAGGAAAGTCACCTGCTTGCGTCGCTGCTTGCCCAACAAAAGCGCTTGTCTTTGGCAACCTAAAAGATCCTGATTCTGAAATTGTTAAGGTTCTAAAAACGACACCAAATTATCGAAGCAAAACAGATCTGGGAACTCGTCCAAAACTATTCCGTATTGCAGCAAAAGATGGGGAAATAAAGCTATGAATCCATTTCATTTTGATAGCCTTGTTTGGCATTGGCCTATCGCAATCTACCTTTTTTTAGCAGGTATATCGGCCGGGGCTATTTGTTTCGCCGTATTACTGAAGCACTTTAAATTAGGTAAAAATGCTTACAAATCAAGTTTTGTTCAAGCAGCTTGTCTACTTGCACCACTAGCTGTATTTGCCGGTCTTGGCATACTCGTTCTCGATTTAACTAAGCCATTTGATTTCTGGAAAATTTTAGTATTTTACAATCCAACTTCAATTATGTCTGTTGGAGTTGCAGTGCTAATGATTTACCAAGTAGCCTTATTTTCATGGTTAGCTTGTTTATTTAAAGAGCCAATATCCAATTGGTGTGACCATCGCTGGCCGTTGATAGATAGAATATTAAATATATTAGATAAGCATGAGCCTAGCATCACAGGGTTACTAGTGATGTTAGCCCTATCTTTAGGTGCTTATACTGGCTTTTTACTTTCTGCATTGACCACTTTTCCTATGCTCAACAATCCTGTACTACCTATGTTATTTCTTGTTTCTGGTATTTCTTCAGGGGCAGCGGGAACCTTGTTAGGTGGATTACTCCTCAAGGGGAATCCTGATAGTAAAGAAGTCCATTTTATTCATCATATTGAAATACCAATCATTTTACTTGAACTGGTTCTGCTTTTTACCTTCTTCATTGGTTTGATTATATCTGGCGGACAGAGCCAAGTTGCGGCATTTACGGCCCTCGGAGAAGGTTTCTGGGGATGGATATTCTGGGCAGGGATCATTGTAATAGGCTTAACACTACCGCTCGCCTTCAATTTATTTATGACAGCCTCCTCTAAACGAAAACTATCATATGTTGCTATTACAGCTAGCTGCAGCTTATTGGGCGTTTTACTGCTGCGTAACTTCATTCTTTACACCGGACAAATGACTGTCGCATAAACCAATATCAGGAGTTTATTACATGCTTAGAATTTTTGGATTAACATTCCTATTAATATTATCAGGTTACGTACTTGCAGAACCAATAGCAGATACCCATGCTGAAATGAGTGGTTGTGAATCTTGTCATATTAACGGTGAACCATCTGATGACATGGTTCATGAAAATAGTTCATGTGTTGAGTGTCATGGCCCTTTGAGTGACTTTGCTGACGAAACGCATCAAGGGCACCATGATGTTTTAGAATGCAGTAACTGTCATCTTGCTCACGATGAAGTGACACCTAGTGATTCTTGCGTTAATTGTCACTAATAATGGTGATTTATTAACGTGCAATGAATGAATTAATTAGCCATACCTCATCATGGCTAATTAATTTCGTTGAAGTGTTACCCTTTCATTTCAGCGAGTTCACAGGGAAGTTATTGGGCAGGTAGCCACATTAAATTTACAAGATTAATAGTCGTTATTAATTGTTGTACCCAACCTCCAAATGGGTTCGTCACTCTATTCTGTAGAGTGACATTTTTATTTTTAGCATTAGAACTAGGCTACCCACTGATGCTCAGTCAGCTACCTTCAAAATCAAGAACTTAATACTCCATAGAATGAAATTGCTTTTTGACTCAGAATTAAGCTTAATTTCATTAATCTGCCAATCTAATGAAGCCTGGAGTTTGCAATGCGTCACTCCCTTAAACTTCCAACTTTGGGTATCGCGCAGGCGTATCAAGATCGCCGACCACTCTCTTCTTAGGTAAATACGCTTCTAACTGATGGATAGGCTGCCCGAACAGCCAACACACTTATCATCATCAGGATCCGGGAGGACTTCGATAAACTAACCAGTCAAACCAAATGTCCACTGGCGAAGGTATCTGGCAATCGAAATCATCGAGTCTAACGATACATCCTAAGCAACTAAAATTAAAAAGAAAACCACTCATTACACAATAAATATAATCACCAAAATAAAAAACCACCGCTCCGAGGAACGGTGGTTTCAGTTACATTAACTTATTGAAGGTTTAGTTATTTCTGGTTTACTTTGCGCTAACTCGCCGGTAACCAAAAATGTTTGCCTATGGGTTTTACTATTTCTGGTTTGCTTTGCGCTAACGCGCCAGCAACCATAACAGATAGCCTTAAGGTTTGAGTCTCCATATTGAAGACAGGTTGACTGGCAGGAGTGAAGGTATAAGATCCCGGACTCACTTCGACCAGTGTATCTATACAGTCAGACTCTTCTGCATCGCAGCCAAATTTAGATGCATTATGCCAGGGCATGCTAAACGCCGAAGTGATCGCGGAAGGCATACTCAGGTACATTATCTCGAAATCGCTACCAGCATCAGTTACCACCTGACTATCAGCATCGGTCAAGGTAAAGGCGATGGCGAAACTTTGAGGATCAACCGACCCAATGACTACTCTAATCTCGTTAGCCTGATCTATGGTGACACTGGCTGGTGCAGGATCGACCGGCTCTACCGGAACAACTGGATCAATTGGCTCAACGCTCACATCATCATCGGAACTACAGGCAGACAACAGCAGTGCCAGGGATGCGGTTATAAGTAATTTACGCATAAGAATTCCCTTAGTTGTGGCAAGTGCTACAAGTCGCATCCGCGTGCATGCCAGTCAGACCGGACGTAACATCATGTGGTGCGTGACAGGTCTGACATTCCATATAGGAATTCACATCCGAACCAATGTAGGTATCAGGCTCACGCTTGGTGCCAGTATGGCAACCGGAACAGTCATCATTGCCTTGAGCATGTATCTCAAACTTAGGATCGGTTGCTAGCTCGCCTTTGAGCGCAAGGTTTAAAAATTCGACCGTCTTGAATGCTATTTCTGCCGTTACCTGAGCACAACGCTCATACTTGGCTTTATGCTTCCCACCAAGCTTACTCGTGGCAGACCAGTGTGAGACCGAGGTGTGACATAAGATGGAGCCGGCGACCGACTGGCCAATCATATCAGCTGTTAACAACTCACCAGCATCATTGTGCATAATCGGCGCACCGATATAATTCAGAAACTTATCATCGCCACGAGGCATAGGAGTCTTTTCATAGTAGCGGTTGACAGCACTGATAACCTGGAACTGATCGACACCGCCCAGTATGTTAATAATCATAGCCGCGGCATTGACGCAGCCACAAATAGAACCCCACCCTTTAACGCCGGAGCCACCATAGACAGTGATATTGGTTGGGATGGCGGCAAAATTACAGGCATCCTCATGCCCTTGAGCGGCAAGCTCCTTAACTACGGCATTGAATACACCATACATACAACCACCACGAAAATAGCCTTCATAGGCACGTTTGGCGACTGCAAAAGGATCCAGCTCAATATATCCCAGTAAGTTATCTGCCAAATCTTTGCCATCACTCCCCAAACCTATGGCGCCATCAACCGGACAAGTATCAGCGGCGAACACGGCGGGTGAGACTGCGGCCGCACCGGCAAAACCAACAATTTTTCCCATCGCCTGACGTCTATCTAAATTCATAATCATCTCTCCAGTTATTGAAATTCTGCAATTCAACATAGTGACAAATTGCATTTCCCAATTATAAATATCTTAAAAAACAACAACTTAGCGTTTTTCCTACGAAAAGATAATAGCCCTAAAGCAAAATTCAAATTGTGATCGACAAAACGTTTACAAACAAAATTTCAACAATTTTGATAACTAAATTATCAAGCAGGTCTGCCAAGAATATGGCATTTCAGAGGTAACCTATTACAACTGGAAAGGTAAGTTCGGTGGTATGGAAGAGTTAAATATTAGGTACTTATGCGACCTGAAGATTTTAAGGGGATGTTTGCAGACATCAGTTTGGAACATTAAATCCCCAAAGATCATGTTGGAAAATATCTCATAAGCAAATCGTTGGGATCAATCTTGCGTTATCAGTCTGGTCGTTGCCTGGATGACCCCGTTATTGCCACGTAAGAAACACGTCGGAAAATATCCGGAATACGGAGGGGGATCAAGCTCTTTCAAACCCGCATAAGCTCGGAAAAGTTATGCAACCATAAACGTGTATAGCACGTGTATTGCTAGCTTAAATTGAGCTTGAGGCGTAAGGACAAGAAGCATCGGCTTAATCCCCCTTACCGTTAGTGGTATCTGACGCGGTGAATCCATATCAGCCGATGAACTTCATGTGTAACAATTTACAGTGCGGCCACATGATTCACTTGAAAATCTAACTCCTTGGAAAGATTTGGCGAGCAAGAAACAGGGAGAAAACTCAATTTTCAGGTGTTTTGGTACACGGAAGGCAACGATATGGCTTTAACTGACATTCAGGCATTGCAAATAGGAGTGACCTCTAAGCTTGGAAAGCCTATGGGACAGAGCGGCCTGGAGGATAATTTACTCAACAAAGACTAATATCACTGGTTATCATTAGAAAAATGCTCCCGCAACTTCTCGGTCAACTTCAATGCTAAAATATCATCGCTAGAGTCATTTGCCAGTAAATAGTATTTATGTTCTTTGTAGGTGGATGTCTCACTAAACAAGTTAGTTGATAATTCAGTAATGTCGAGGAACTCAAGCTCCGCTCTTTCTTGCAGAGTATGAAGAAAAACAGATCCTGCCACCAATCCTACACTGTCACCAAGTTCGAGATAATCAAGAAGCAGTCTCATGTCAGAAATTTTTAGTGCAACGGTGATTGGGATTTTTTTCTGGTAGGCAATCTTATCGATACGGGGCATTTTCTGCTCGTCTAAAGCATAATTTGATATGGCTACTTTATATTTGAGAATACTCTCTAATGTGATTTTAGAATTGAAGACAGGGTGCCCTTTCTTTGCGACCAAGAAATAGCGGCCTATTTCTCCTATTTCATACTGGGTGATGCCGTCCGCTTGGGCTGGGTTGACAGCTATACAATAATCAAAGACGCCGTTAACCAATTTTTTCTGAAAGTCTGATGCAATTGTGTGTAGTTCGAAAGAAAACTGAGCCCCTTCACCGTTAGTAATTTGATTCAAGCAGTCAAAAATTATGTTATGAAAATTCCCCTGAGCAGCAACATTAACCGCCTTATTTTCTGCTACAGTGATCTCCATGGTGTGAGCCAGAGAGCGAAAGTTCGCGACTAACGTTTTGGCTAGGGGGTAGAGTCTGTCAGCCAGATGATTTGGTTTCATGCCATGCTGCTGTCTAATAAAAAGTTCATTTTCAAAAATATGACGAAGGGACGTCAATGTTCGGCTTACTTTTGACTGGGTTATCGCTAACTTTGAGGCTGCAGCGGTTCCACTCTTTTGTTCATAAAGCTCTACAAATACGGATAATGTAAAGGAATCAAGGTGATCAATTTTTTTCATGAGTGTATTCCGGAAATATTTTTTGCTGCATGCGCCATACTTTAACTGCAGTTAAAGTATGGTGCCATCGTTTCAAATCACACTTTGCAAATATAGTAATCGACTTTCTTTTACCCACAAATTAGAAGAATCATTTGCAATTCATGCATAACACAATCAAAAAGACTTTTCCCCCTAATCGTACTCATACCGTCTCTTTGATTATTAATGCACTTAAAACGTAAACCTTATCGGCAGGTACTTCCCCCAAGTGAACGTGTCACCTATATCTACTTTGCACTGAAATAGATGGCGAAGGGATAGCATTCTTTTTTATAAGAAGCGCTTGGGACTTCATCTGACTCTCGATGAAAGATCGGGGCGGAGGGATAGCTGACTTTACTCTCCACTATCACAAGCAGAGAGGAACCCTAGGGTTCTGAATCGAACATACGAAAAAGGGCTACTCTTTCGAGTAGCCCTTCATCTGAATGTGGCACCGGGATAGCTGATTCAAACAATAGGAACCCTAGGGTTCTAAATTGAATATACGAAAAAGCCCCAAGCACTCTTTGTTATAAGAAGTGCTTGGGGCTTCATCTGAATGGGTTACAAACCCCACTTTTCTACTTATCTCAGGACGGGACACTGAAACGAAAAAAGGCTCATCAAATGATGAGCCTTTTTTCTTTAATGTGGCGGAGGGATAGGGATTTGAACCCTAGATGGGCTACAAACCCATGCCGGTTTTCAAGACCGGTGCATTCGACCACTCTGCCATCCCTCCGAACGCCGCTGATAATAGGGATACTTGAGTTCAATGTAAAGCCCCATATGAACTAAATGACTAAAAAAACATCCTTTAAAACAAATTAATGCCTGATTAGCCACTTTTTAGACAATTACGCCTTACAGTCGATGAATATCCTCATTTATCGGCTAACCAGCCAACGGCAGGATACCTAGCCAACCGCAGGTAAAGCATCAAACATCTGCAACAATTGCACTGTCATGATTAAAATACCTGCTAATGTTACCAATGCCAGCCCCAGTGCCCCGCCCTTAACTCGATAGCCACCTAGCCCGACTTGACGGCGCTGGGTCGATACCATAGCCACAGGCAGAAAGATCGCCAGCACCACCAACGCAAATGCCGCGTAACCTAAAGCTGCGATAAACCCTTGTGGGTAAAACATAGCAAACCCCAATGGTGGCATAAAAGTCACCAGGGCGACCTGAACCCTATGGCCTGGCTTCGCGCTGCGCTTCAACAGGTCTGATATAAAATCATACAAGCCTAAACTGACACCGAGAAATGAGGTCGCCAGTGCGAGATCGGCAAATATCGATACCGTGTTCGCTATCATAGGGTCATGCAGCAGGCGACTCAGAGAACCAATGAATCCATTGAGGCTTTGACTCCCCATCAAATCATTTTGTGTCAGGACCCCCTGACTGGCCAGCATCCATAACAGGTAAACCGCCAGTGGCAGTGCCGAGCCCACCACAATGATCCACCTTAATGCCTTAGTATCCTTTCCTAAGTAACGCACGATAGATGGAATTGAGCCATGAAAACCAAACGAGGTAAAAATCACCGGCAATGAGGCTAATACCAGTCCTTGATGCACTGGCAGCGCCACTAAGTTATCGACAGAGATATGAGGTAATAGCAGAAACAACATCAAGACTAAGGCAATTAATTTCAAAGAGAATAAGCTGCGGTTAATCATATCGACAGAGCGAGTACCTATCGCCACCACGGTACCAATTAACACGGTGAAGAGTATCGCCCCCAACTGCATAGGGATATCCAGCTCAAACCAGCTTGTGAGCTTACTATGGATCTGCTCACCACCGCCGGCAATATAGGCGGCACACAAAGCATAAAACAGAAACATCATCGAAAAACTGGCAATAAGCTGCCCTTTTCTGCCGAGCAGTTTATACGCCAGGGTGTGCAGGGTCGCATCGGCGGGGGCAAACTGGTGCACTTCAATCATCAGTAATGCGGTATAGGTCATAAGAGACCAGATCAGAAACATAATAATACTGGCTACGCCAAAACCTAAACCCGAGGAGGCAAGGGGCAGGGCTAACATACCCGCACCTATGGTCGTGCCGGCAATGATAAGCATGCTGCCGAAGATTTTACTTTTATTCATTTATGGTGTTCCACAATAGAGAAAATGTATCCGGAACAGGCGCTGTACCGTGGCCAATGTCCGAAAAATAGATGGAATTGCCACAATGGTGTGATCAAAATGAGGGGGGATTAATATGAACCTCTATCTACGCCATTGTGGCTATAGATAGTAGTAAGTATTGCTAAGTGTTAATGACACGTTATTACCCTTGATAATCACTGTTAATCAATAACTTAATAAACAGAATGGAGTGTAGAACTTCTACCTTAGTTTTTCCTCATACATCTGTCAACAGTGAACAATTGTTTATACATGAAAGTAGAATTTTGATAGGTTATTCCGATTAGTATTACTCACTGTTAAATAAATGGATATCCAATGAAACAGCTAGCTGCAATATTTATGCTCACTATGGCGCTCACAATTACAGGTTGTGCCAGCTCTGTTTCTGAGGCGGATAAAATTGAATACCTGACCTATGTCAGCGCCGGGGAATCCGTACCTGTCAAAAAATTCACCGATTCTCAAGGAAATAACATTGATCTTACTGAGTCAGAAAATGCCAAGTTATTGGTACTGTTTGCGACCTGGTGTCCCGATTCTCAACGAGCGATGAAAGCACTACAGGCATCTGATCTTATTTTAGATCCTAATCTGGATATCATAGGTATAGGCCGCGAAGAGAACAAAGAGGCATTAGATAAGTTTGCCAATGAATATCAAATAAACTTCCCATTAGTCGCCGATAGTGACCGTAGCATCTACGCCAAGTTTGCCAACGCAGGGGTCCCACGACTCATCTTGCTCGATGGCGAGAATCACATAGTAAAAACAATCATAGCCGAGGGCGACAATCCTTTAGCCCAAGTTCAGTGGTAGAGTTCATGCTTGACCATATATGACATTGAACTGACAGCTCTAATGATCAACCTGTATCTCCAGCGGACAGGTCTGATTGGTAAATAGCACCTTGAAATGAACTTGCTTTATGGTTCGGTATTGACAGATAAGTACCGAACCTTCGGCTTCTGACTTAATCAGTTGCGCGGTTACGGCTGTTTGGGTGGATGCAAAGGCTGGGCTTATTGAGAAAATAAGGCTACTGGCTAAGATAATAGATCTGTTCATTAATTTCTTTATCATTCAGTCTTTCCTAAGAGTCAAAAATTAGCGGTAATACGCTTTATGTTATTCACTCTAGCATCACGAGCTGAACCTCTACTTAACAACTACTTAGACTGCCCTCCCCGAATTAGCGCCTTCAATATAATCCCTAATGATCTCCCCAAGACGAAGTACACCCGACTCCATCTTTTCGTCCCAGGGCAAGGCATAGGTGATCCTGAAATAATCATCATAACTATGATTGAATGAAAACATCGCTCCCGGTGCGATAGATAGCTTAGATTCGATAACCTTAGCCCATAAGGCTTCACTGGAGAGCCCACCGGGCAACTTAAACCATAAACAGGGGCCACCATCGGGCTGACTCATATAGAGAGACTCCCCGAGCACAGGTGTCAGCAAGTTTATAGACTTTTGGTAATTGCAGCGGATCTGTTCCCTGAGTTTAAAGAGCAACTTTTGATATTTCCCCGAACCGAGTAGATTCGAGACCATATGCTGTAAAGCCATACCAGGCTCCTCGGCCACCGTTTGCTTAGCGAACTGACAAGCATCGAAAGTATTAATACACAAGAGGTAACCTAAACTGATTGAAGGTGAGATCGTATCGTAAAAATCACCGATACTTATCACCTTGCAGGCGGTCGACTCGTTAACCAGGCTGGCAATAGTGGCGGGGCGAATGCCACCGAAATAGAGCTCACTGCGATCATACTCTATCAAGGTAACATGATGAGCTGCAGCCCAATCGATCAGCGCGAGTTTATCCTCGTTCGATAACAGACGTCCGGTAGGATCGGCAAAGCTGGGATTAACAAGATAAGTGTCGAACGGCTGGGTTTCATAGGCTTGAGAGAGTAGTGCAAGTTCATCCTCATATTTCCCCTGCATGGGCACCTCAATGACATCGGCATTAAACTGTTTCAATATGGCCTGAAAATAGAAAGAGACAGGAGACTCTACCGCTACGGTTTTTCCTATTGCCTGTGCCGCAGTCAAGGCTAATAGCAGTCCCTCCTGCCGGCCATTTGTCACCAGCACCTGCTGCAGTGAAAACACCTGACCGCTACGAAGCAGATGACGACAGATCTCCTCTCTTAGCTCGGCAATACCTTCGATAGGATCTTGCATCATCAACTTATATGGACGATGTTTCAACACTTGCCTATGAAGGCGGTTAAGTACCAACTCATTATCGATAACTGTGCTGGGTGCCGTACAGGAAAGCGGTAGAATATCGGGATCATTGAATGAGTATTGCACTGCACTGGCTAAATCCTGCCCCGCATGACCCCTATTCACTTTACATCCATAGTCGGGCTGCAGAAGACCCCGCCTCGGGCTGACAAAGTAGCCCCGCTTGGGCTTGGCATAGATCCAACCCAATCTCTCAAGCTCATGATAAGCCTGAATCACGGTGGACACGCCGACTTCGTTCATTTTTGCACATTCACGCACCGAGTGAAGCTTCCCTCCTCCCTCTTGATCCGAAACAACACCAAGCTCAATGGAACGGATCACCTCATCTACAATTTTGCGATACTTGAACTGGGCCATGAATTGAACACTCTTAAGCTAACTGTATTGGGTTTTATTTACACAAACTGTATCTGTTTTGGTTTTCACTATCCAGATAAAGTAAAAACCAATACAAGAGTGAATAAAAAAACTCATACAAAAGCTAATGCAAAAGCTAACCGAACAAAAAAGGTAGGAGTGACATGAGCCGTATAATTATCGAGACCGACCGACTCATTATCCGTGAGTTTAATCTTAACGATGCCGCAGCCGTACTCCATTTCAATGCCCCGGAAGAGGTCAACCGTTACACGGGAGATTCCGGCATGTGTGAATGTCTGCAGGATGCAGAAGCTATCATCCGCGATATCTGGCTAGTCGAGTATGGCAAGTTTGGCTTTGGTCGCTGGGCGGTGGTACTGAAAGAAACAGGCAAGGTAATAGGCTTTTGCGGATTTAAGAACGAAACTCGTATCGGGGCCGTCGATATCGGTTACCGCTTTCACCCGGATCATTGGGGCAAGGGCTACGCAACCGAATCGAATATGGCATGTGTCGACTATGCCAGACAAGAGATGAAGTTAGATCGAGTAGTCGGTGACGCCGTAGCCGAAAACCAAGCCTCGATCAATGTGCTGCTCAAGTTGGGAATGAGCTTCGAAAAGCAGTATCTGGAAGATCAATTTACCGTCAATCGTTATCAGATGTTCCTCAAGAGCGGAAAGAGTCCCCGATGAACAGATTTCCAACACTGAGCAGCGAGAGACTCGTGTTAAATGAGACCACCGCAGACGATGCTCAGGCTGTATTTGAGTTGTTTTCCGATAAACGGGTTACCGAATATTACGATTTAGATGTTTTCGATTCTATCGGGCAGGCATTGGATTTAATTGAGGGCGACAGTAGGAAGGCCTTAGATAATCAGATGCTGAGATGGGCGGTGCGTGAAAAATCATCGGAGGACTATATAGGGAGCTATATCGGCGGCTGCGGCATCAATCGATTCGAACCGGATCGTCACGTTGCCGTCATCGGCTATGAGTTTAGCCGGGCATTTTGGGGAAAAGGTTATGCAACCGAGGCGATAACTTCTGTTATCGAGTTTGCATTTTCAAGTTCCTGCCCGTCAACAGTTAACCGTATCGAAGCCTATACCATGATGGGCAACCTTGCCTCTGAGTCCCTACTGCTCAAACTCGGATTCAAAGCCGAGGGTATACTGAGGGAGCATAGCTTTTGGAAAGGTCGATATCATGACCTGACACTATTTTCGTTATTAAAAAAAGACCATATAGCTCAACAATAACGAAGTAAAACCATGGGGCGGTTGCTGAAAACCAGCCTACAACAGGCCCGTTACCGCCACTCTAAACGTTTAAATTTAAAGTACAAAACCAGGAGTTAACCACCGAGCACATAACCATCCATCATTCCGACCATACGGCCGATCTCTGGTTTAGTTATGGTGTCGTTTGCCCCGAGTTGCAGCGCCTTACTGCGGTTATCCTCACTCATCAGTGACGAAAACATCACGATAGGCATCTTGCTATAAGCACTGGTATCACGCAGACGCTTCACTAAGTGCATCCCATCCATTCTCGGCATCTCTACATCGGTAATAATCGCACTGACAAAATCATCTACCGAAGCGCCCTCATCAAGGGCTAAGCGCTCATACTCCAGCAACATCTCGAGGGCATCACCGCCATCTTTCGCCGTGATAATGTTATATCCGGCCGATCTCAATGTACTTTCAATCATCTTACGAATAAATGCAGAGTCGTCGACAACCAATATGGTCTTGGCTTCGCGCTTCGCGAGCATGGTATCGTTGATAATGACACTCTTATCCTGCAGCACATCATACTTATCCATGCTCAATTCCGGATTGATATCCGCGATGATCTTCTCAAAATCCAGCACCATAATCAGGTGCCCCTCCCGCCTGACAACAGCAACGACACAATCTTGTTCCCCTGCCTCTAAAAACTGACTGGGGGATTCAACCTGTTCCCATGACACCCGATGAATACTGCGAACACTATCGATCAAAAAACCATTAATCATCTTGTTAAAGTCGGTGACGATCACAACCTTATGAGTCAAATCATCCTGAGTCGGGATCCCAAGCCACCCAGCCAGATCCACCAAGGGGATCAAGATATCTCTTAAGGAGAAAACGCCCACCATGTGCGGCTGAGCATTTGGATAATCGGATGTGCTCGGCACCAAAATAACTTCCCGCACCTTAGCCACGTTAATGCCGTAATGACATACTTTATAGCCGCCATCGGGAAGTAACTTGTGTAGATGAAACTCGATAATTTCGAGCTCGTTAGTTCCGCTCTCGGTAAGGATCTCAGATTTTTTCAAGTCATTCATAAGCGGCACTCAGGCAAACACTGGCAATGAAAAATTGAGGGACAATTATGAGTATAGGAAAGAAATGACGCTTTATCTGTTCTCGACAGTTCCAGGCTACGCTTTCAGTAAGCTTTGTAGCTAGTAAGCGAAGACGAAGCTAGTAATCAAATAGAGGAGTTAAGGGAATGAGTAAGCGCTCAAGACCAGCATATGAATCTAAAAGCAACATAGCCGATGGCTGATAACCGACTACGCTGTTTTTAAGTAAGAAGGATAATCCTTATCAGAACCAGCTATTTCAAGACTAGTTACTTCAACTCTCGATAGGTCTCGCTGCTCCAGTCGAACACATACTCGACCCCCTGCCACTCATAGATGGTGCGGCCATCTTTTTGCATGACACGGGCATTTGCGGGCAGGCTCTTCAGGCCTGATGCATATTGCACACTGGTGGTCACCCGCTGTGGTGGTGCTATGACCTTAGGCTCTGGACGCTTATACTCTCTACGATCGTAGCGATAAGGATAGCCCCAATTGTTACGCCAGTAAGGACGATACCATGGTCTGTTCCAGTAGTAGCCGTGATTATTCCAGTAAGGTGAACCAGTGCTTACTCCAACACCCCAACGCCAACCACTGTTGTAGTTTGGATAGTGGTGACCCCAGCTACTGCTCCAGCTAGGCTGTATCCAGACATTACTGCTCCAATTGAAACGATCTGAGGCTTGTACGCTCAGGCTGGAAAGAGATAACAAGCCAGACAAGATAATTGCCTGACCAACACCAGAAAATCTACTCACTTTGTCTCCCTCCACACTCGATCTTTCATCAGGACAAAACTAGACTCTATCTCCATATTACTCCTATTTACAGCAAGAAGTAATTTACCTCTATCTTATCTATTTGCTGTCTCCTGATAAATAATCCTAAGCAGTTAAACATGTGTACTAAAAATGGTATAGTGCGCGCCATATCACATTTTAATAGCAGCGAGTAATTCCACATGAGTTTTAAGGATTTACGCAGTTTTATAAGCCACCTGGAAGCGAATGGTGAACTTAAACGTATCAGCCACCCGGTCGATCCCCATCTTGAGATGACAGAGATCGCCGATCGTGTGTTGCGCGCCAAGGGCCCGGCTCTGCTGTTTGAAAACCCGGTTGGCAACGAGATGCCCGTATTGGCAAACTTATTTGGCACACCGAAACGCGTCGCCATGGCACTGGGTAAAGAAGATCCCATCGCACTGAGAGAAGTGGGTGAGCTACTGGCATTCCTTAAGGAGCCTGAGCCACCACGAGGCTTTAAAGACGCCATTTCCAAGATCCCTATGTTCAAGCAAGCCTTGAATATGCCGCCGAAAACGGTTCGAAACGCCCCCTGTCAGGAAGTAATAAAAACCGGCAGTGATGTCGATCTGACCAAACTACCTATTCAGCACTGCTGGCCCGGTGATGTCGCTCCTCTGGTAACCTGGGGACTGACCATCACTAAGGGACCACGTCAGAAACGGCAGAACCTCGGGATCTACCGTCAACAGTTGCTCGGTAAAGATAAACTGATCATGCGTTGGCTCGATCACCGTGGGGGTGCGCTAGATTTTAAAGATTTTAAAGAGAAATTCCCCGGTGAACGTTACCCGGTTGTGGTCGCACTCGGCAGCGATCCCGTGACCATCTTAGGCGCCGTGACTCCGGTACCCGACTCGATGAGCGAATATGCCTTCGCGGGGCTTTTACGTGGTGAGCGCACCGATGTTTGCAAGGCCGTGAGCTGTGATCTGGAAGTTCCCGCCACCAGCGAGATCATCTTAGAAGGTTATATCGATCCCGAAGAGATGGCCGAAGAGGGTCCCTATGGTGACCATACCGGTTACTACAACGAGACCGACTCTTTCCCTGTCTTTACCGTGACTCATATTACACACCGAAAAGACGCTATCTATCATAGCACTTACACCGGCCGTCCACCTGATGAGCCAGCCATGTTAGGCGTGGCATTGAATGAAGTCTTCGTGCCGATTCTGCGCAAGCAGTACCCTGAAATTATCGACTTCTACCTACCGCCCGAAGGCTGTTCATACCGCATGGCGGTGATCTCGATACGTAAACAGTACCCAGGCCACGCAAAACGAGTGATGATGGGCGCCTGGTCTTTCCTGCGTCAGTTTATGTATACCAAGTTTATCGTCGTCGTCGATGAAGATGTTAACTGCCGTGACTGGAATGATGTGATCTGGGCCATTACCACACGCATGGATCCAAAACGCGATACTGTCATGATAGAAAACACCCCTATCGATTATCTCGACTTTGCGTCTCCCGTTGCAGGCTTAGGCTCGAAAATGGGAATGGATGCCACCAACAAGTGGGAAGGCGAAACCGATCGTGAATGGGGTACTCCAATCGTGATGGATGAAGCCGTAAAACAAAGAATCGATACCATCTGGGACGACTTGGGCATAGACGATGCCCCTACCCTATAATTGATATTTATTTATAGAATTTAGCTAAACGATTATTGCAAGCCTCCACAGAGGGGCATTAAAAGGACGTTAGATGAAAACGATTCGCTGTAAGATAGAACAAGTCACCCCGTTTAATGAGGCGGTTTTTCAGATCATTCTAAAGCCTGAAACAGCTTTTGACTTTAAGGCTGGGCAGTATCTTTGCGTCGTTATGGGTGAAAATGACAAACGTCCATTCTCCATTGCTTCCGCGCCCGATGCCGAACATATTGAGCTGCATATCGGGGCGGCTGTGAGTGAGAGCTACCCGATGCAGGTTGTAGACCGCATGAAAGAGTGTTTACAAAACAACGCCGCAATTGAGATTGAAGTGCCTGGCGGTGATGCTCACCTGCGTCATGAAAGTAAACGTCCACGCCTCATGATTGCAGGCGGCACCGGCTTCTCCTATATCAAGAGTATCGTTGAACATCAGATAGCATTAGATCTGCAGGTGGAAACAACTTTCTACTGGGGCTGTCGAACTCAGGATGCCATGTATTACGAGACTATCGCACGGGAATGGCATGATGCTCATCCATGGATGCATTTTGTACCTGTCGTAGAACAGGCCGATGATGACTGGAAGGGAAAGCAAGCTAACCTTCTGGACCAGATAAAGACAGACTTTGTCAGCCTCAATGGCTATGACATCTATATTGCAGGTCGTTTCGATATGGTGGGTACGGCGCGGGAGCTGTTCCGCACTATGGGACTAGAGGAGAATCACCTCTACGGCGATGCCTTCGCGTTTATTAAGTAATACCAATCGGTATAAAAGCGTTACGAGAACGCTTTGCTACGAGAAAAGAGCAGCTGCTTTTTTCTCGTAGGGCATAGCCCGAACTCGCAGGCTCTTTTCAGCCGCCCTCGAACCTAAAATCTGGTGTCTTTCTTAGATTTTCCTAGGACCTTCTTTACAGCTTCACTTTATCATACTCATACCAGGCAACCAGATTGCCCAAAATTGGTACGATCCACACAGCCGTGTCCTTATCTTTATAGACCCGATAGAAATAGAGGTCCTCTTCCACAATCTCATGCTTTCTTATTTCACGATAAAAATGCATCGCGGAAGAGCTCACCTTATCAGGTTTTATCAGCTCTTTCTGGGCAACCCTGACATGAAAAACATCGACATCCATGCCGTTAATCTGCTCTTGGTACTGCTTAAACTTACCCTTTATCTTGTATTTAATCGGCGTGGTTGCGCACTCTTCATCTGTGATACAAGCAGCAGAATAGAACTTACCAGAGTCTTCTCCCTCATAAATGAGCGACAAGCTGATATCGGATCTAACCAACATATTTCCCTGAACCGGGTAGTAAACATCGGCATGATAATGATGTTCAACAAACCCGCTGGTTCCCGGCTCGGTAAGAGGAATGATGACCCTGTTATAGCGGATCCTTTGCTCCATCTTTTTGGTTAACGCCGCAAAGTTTTTCATATTTAACCCGGCTGGGGTCAAATCGATCGCTGTAATGTTGATCAAACCCTTGCCGGAACAGCTTTTGTCATCGGCATCGGGGCACACGGCCATAGAGTAGTAATTACCATCGGTAAGCGCGAACCCATTAAACTTGCTCAAATTAGTTAAGTGGTTCACTTCAGGTGCCAGATGTTTCTGCCACATAGATGGGTGCAGGTGTGCGACATTATCTTTATACAACAACTGAACATCTTGCTTAACGCCACCGATATTCAGCTCGATAGACTTATCTGCATTCCAACTAGCGGTGTCTTTTACCACCCCATGGTAATCACTGAAATACCAGATAGACAGACCAATCATTAACGCTATGAGTATGCCACTGAACTTAACCAGCAACGATACATCTACGATAGCCGCACGCACAGACTCGGGATCGTTAACCGCAAGCATCTTAATATGAGAACGGGTAGACACATTCAACTGATAACCACGCCCGGCAATCGTTCTCAACATCACTTCAGGATAGGCTTCAAGCTTCTTTCTTAGAGTACTGATACACTGAGTTAACGATGTAGCTGCAACCACGCGATCGGGCCAGCCTGCGGAGAGAAGGTCTTCTTTAGAACAAACGGAGCCAGAAGAAAGTAATAGCAGATGTAAGACAGCGGACTCTGACACTGTCAATGTCACGGTCATATTATTAGCATGATCAACTAATTGCTTAGCTTCTTCATCTAACTCCAAATAAGGAGTAATTTTTAGCACCTTGAACCTCTATGAATCAATTAACATCAATGAGTTAGCAATGAACTTAGTGATAGTTTACTTAATAAATTACTTGAAGAATGTGATTGTACCCCAAAATCAAATCAGATATAAAATATCAAGACGCCTACGTTCACATATATAGCATTTAATCGTTTACACAAAGACAACAAGGCAAGCCTAAAACTCATTTTACCCAAGGCAAAAATAACCTTTACCAAAGCTAAGCTTATTGAGCGTTCCAAGCCATTTTACATCTGTTAATCCAACAAGATAATTCATTATAACTGCCTACGTCTAAAGACAAAGTTGGCAACAAACATTAAACCAAAAACCCACAAAGACATCACAAAGTAGAGTGCCGCTTTTCCCCAATCCGATGCAGATAATATTGCAAGGCTGCCGCTGCCCGCATCGGTACCGATAAGATTCATTGCGCGATACAGATCCGTAGGATTCAATGCAATTAAGACATTGATAATGTACTGATTGACGAACGTTATGTCGGCAACTAATAGCGTCAACAACAAGAGATCATAGATGAGCACGAACAGAAACCAAACAAACAGAACCGTCGCAACCGCCTTGGCTTTTTCCGTCGCTGTTAAGCTGACAATATAGCCCAATAAAATAAAGGTGATCGCGAGTAAGATACTGGTCAAAATAAACTGACTGAACTGACCTAACGTGGCGGCAACATCATAGTTTTCACCGAATAGAAGCAAGAGCACTGCTGTCAGCCCAAAAGCGAAACTGATAGTAAAGCTCATTATCACACCATGCCCGATAAGCTTACCCGATAAAATTTGAAATCTGGACAGTGGATAGGAGAGCAGTAACAGTAGAGTCCCGGACTCATCCTCGCCAACGAAGGCATCGTAACTGACTAACATCGCCGCTAAAGGAATAATAAATACAGAAATTGTGGACAGACTCGATATCAAGGCGTCCAATTCCGGCAACGACAATTGGCCAACAACCGCACTACCTGCAAACGTAACACTAAGAGACAGGAGTAAAAAAATAAGAGAGATAAAGATTACCCATCGATTCCTCAGGCTATCCCGGATCTCTTTTTTAGCGATGACCAATACTGGTGAGTGTAATAACATGTTAGCTAACGACCCCAATCTGAGTACATTTTTTCATATGGAAATGATAGATCTCGGCTAAGCCGGGTTCCTTCAAGGCAAAATCAAACAGACCACACTCAGACGTTAAAAATTGCACCACATCTTGCTTGCTTTCCCTATCCAGCAATAGCGCATCATCGGTATAAAGTGAGGCCAGCCGCTCGCTGTCATTAACCAGCGCGGCTAATGAAGGAGAGGTTAACCTTGTCTTTAACCGGCTCTCATATCTGAGTTCACTGAGATTTCCTGATGCCAGACACCGCCCCTGACCTAAAATAAGGGCGGTATCGATATTGTTTTCAATGAGTGATAGCTCATGGGTGCAGACAATCACTGCACACCCGAGCCGCTTAAGTTCATCAATTTTTCCATAGAGAAATTGAGAGGCGACAGGGTCCAGCCCGACAGTTGGCTCATCGAGCAGCAATAATTCCGGCTCACAGAGAATAGCCTGAGCAAAGCCTAACCTTTGCTTCATTCCTTTAGAGTAGGTTTTTAATGCCCGATCTTTGGCATAACCTAAACCAAACTCCTCAATCAACTCACAGACTCTGTTTTTTCCTACGCCCTTGAGTTCAGCGAAGTAGGTTAGAATTTCCTCTCCGGTCAACTTGTCGTAAAAACTTACATTTTCAGGAAGGTAGCCTAACTTCAAGGTTGAGCGATTGGTGTTTTTTCTGATATTTCGCCCTAATATCTGTATCTCACCTCCGGTAGGCGTTATCAAACCGAGCAAGATCTTTATCAGAGTCGACTTACCGGCACCGTTATGACCGAGCAGTGCCATCGTTTGACCTTGTTTCATTTCGAAACTCACATCGTCAAGCGCGACACTCGAGCCAAAATTGTGGCTGATATTTCTGGCAGAAACAGCAGTATTCATCTTACCTCCTGAGTAACCTTCAACGTTCAATGAGAAACACCAAATTCGAAATCGAATGGGGGGCTAAAATTCAATAGTGGATAGCTATCTATGATGCCGCTGGGCTCACCAATCTCAAACTGTCTCTGTACCCATCTAAGCACCATCACTATAGGGCTCCCCATCAAAAAGTTAGCTTCCGGATAGAGCCAGAATAGCCTATCGATATTATCATTTGGCCGATAGGAACTATTGCCAATACCATCAGAGTTGTGATCCCAGCCCAGGTATCCGCTCCAGTAGTTACCACGCCCATCTTTACTCCACTCCAGTAGCTTATCGCCCACATATTTAACCTGACTGAAGTTATCGAAAAATTGATTTTCGTAGACCAGATTACCCTCGCCGCCCATGGCCATATAGAAACCGATATCGCAATGGGCAAAACGATTTCCGACCACCCGATTATCTCTGGCACCATAGATGAAGATCCCCTTTCCCTCTTTACCCTGAATGGGGTTTTCGGCTGGATTATGGATCTGCTCGACTCGATTACCCTCAACGACCGAATCTTGGGTCATATTAAGCAAGATGCCAAAGTCGACGGCGTCCCAAACCTGATTACTGTGCAGATGGATCTGCTTTGAACTCATCAGAGCGTATCCCCCATCGACACGATAACTTTGATTACCGAAGGCTTCATCCATGCTGGAGTACATATAGTGAATGCCGTACTGCTGATCGAAAAAGCGGTTAGAGAATACTTTGCTATGACTTCCCGATTCTATATAGACACCATCGCGAACTTGAGAGATGGCATTACTCCACACCTCTGCCCCGATCACATGGTCGAGATGGATGCCATCACCCCGATCGAGTTTAAACAGCGAAGCGTTGCCGGTGATGATGTTGTCATTAATCTTGATTCGATTTAGCGCTTCGGCTCTGATCCCGAAACCATCGCCGGATAGCCAGTTATTATTGATGCTGACATCATCGCTGCCCTGTATCACCAAGATCCCCGAGTCTCGCTCGTAGTGATCGTTTCCCCAGTGCCGAATAGTGAGACCCGAAATCTCTACACCTGAGGCGTGGATAGTGATAGCACTTCCCTCTCCCTGAGCATCGATAATGCTATCGCCACGGCTGGAAAGAGAGAGAGAACGGTCGATGTCGAACCGGCCTTCATATAGACCAGGACTGAGTATGATGTGATCGCCCGGCTTGGCATTTTCTAACTCTAACCTGAGGCTGTTGGCGTCAAATACCTTGATACTTCCGGCCTGAGAGAGGCCGGAGAAACCAAGAACAACTGCCAAAATACAGATGCGGATCATAGGCGGTTACCCGCCGGCGAGTAGCTCGAGGGTGATCTGTTCATAGCCTAATACGGCTCCCCCGAACTCTTTAGCAAATTGAACGGCCCCCTCTTCGGTGGCAAACGAGGCGACGGCAGGCCCCATCACAGCTTTTCTGCTCGTCCCATACACATACCAGGCCTGAGTCGCATCAATAAAGTACTTATCATCCGGATGTGCCCACTCGGTTGCAGACATATCATGGACCATAAGCGCGGAGATCTGACGCTGATTCTCCGCCTGAAGAGAGAAATTGAACATATCTCTGGTCGAGCAAAACTTAGGAACTATCTCTTCACCTTTTAGGTGTAATTGGCCCTTAGGACCCGGGTATTTCGTTATCATCATGCCACACAGGTGACAACGCTCATGATCATGAATAGCTTGAGCCTCTATAGACTTAGTAATGGCATCACCTCGGCTACATGCAAAAAGAACTGGGATAACCAACAAGATGAGAATAAGTTTTTTCATACATTGTCCAACTCGATAAGAAGTGATGGGGTAACACTCAACACCTTATCGATACCTTGCAGGGAAAAAGCGATAAGGCGTGAGTCGGTATAGCTGTAACTGTTTACGCTACTCCCGATACAAACCTTGCAGGGCGGCGTATCAGGAGTGAGGGCAATTACAGTTCCGGGTTAAATCGCAAAATTCTGACCGGCATAGATGATAAATAACCGCAGGCACATCATGCCAGTGACAGCACATACACCTGATGCATAGAAGGCTTGCGCTGAGTGACTAAAACGCTTACTCGTTGCAAAATTAAGTAATAGTGGGCCACAAAATCCTACCCCTACAACCCCAAGCCAAAATACACCGGCCCAGTCACCTACATGGAAGGCTGAGAACGCGCTTTGCATACCTGCATTACCGGTAAACAGAGACATAGCAATCATAAAGATAAACAGGATCTCGGCTGCCATGATTGGCCATTCAGCACCATGTAGAAGCTTCATATCTTGGCTGTGCATCTCTTCCTTAAACATTGAAACAGCCAGCATTTTTGCACTTGCTGCACCGGCTGAAATACCAGACGCAATAAATAGTGCCGGCAGAACAGAGGTATTAATGATAGGGAAGCGGATCAAAGCAGAGATCAAGAATCCGGTATACGCACACACCGCCATAGCCAGAATCAGTACTGCAACCTCACACGGGCGACGCACTCCTTTTAGCTTCTCAATCACTGGTAGTAATATGCCCAATGCAGGGATTTTACGGATCTCATCTTCGAAAGCGAGCAAGGTGATTAAGGCAACCAGCGGAATATACGCAGTCAGTGCAATAACACCTATCGACATCACTGAGTTAAGGTTGTAGTAAACCAGTATCCGCCAGAAGAACAGTGGATTGGTCAAATCTAAAACCAGACACAACATACCTAAGCTGATGGTCACAAACGAGATCAGTGCAGCCGCCTTATAGAAAGGTGTATTTTCCGTCTGGCCTTTATAGAAACGAATAAATATCGCTGTAGCTATCGCACCACCCGATATCCCTGCAAAGAACAGGTATACCGCAATTGGCCAGGGCCAGGCGATACCATCAGACAGCCCCATAGTGAATTCCATTGAACCGTCCATCTCTATACCCCCAGCTTAACAATAGGTATGTATCTAAGACTTGGCTCGGTACCAAATCCAGGCTTCATACGCACAGAATCCTTTACCCTTAGCAACTTACTGACATAGGATGTCGGATCCTTGATATCACCAAAGATCAATGCGTCATAACGGCACTTCTGAACACAGGCCGGTAGCTCGCCAATCGCCAGTTTGCTATGTAGACAAAAATCGCAGTTATCGGCGACATCGGTCTCTTTATTGATAAAGCGTGCATCGTAAGGACAAGCACCGATACAGTATTTACAACCTGCACATTTGCTCGCATCCATAGTCACGATGCCGGTTTTCTCATCTCTGTGGGCCGCACCAGTTGGGCATACGGTGACACACGGAGCATTCTTACACTGCTGACACGACACTCGGACGAACTTACGTTCACAACCACATTCAGTTGTCTTACCGCAGTGTGGACAAGGCTGCCCTTCCAGCCCACCAGAATGTTGCTCCAACAACAATCTAGACTTACCTTCAGGTAAGTTGTTAGCTAAATTACAGGCCTCCTTACACTCACCACAGCCAGTACACTTATTTTGATCAAACACCATCGCATAATGGGGCTTGTTTGCATCTGACTCCTTCTCTTTGACCGAACTGCACCCTAAGGGCGCTATTATCAAAGAGCTGGCCCCTAAGCATTTAAGGAACCTCCGTCTCTCTATATTTTCACTCACAGCATCCTCCATCTATCAGCTATTTTGCTGATCTGTTTTATATTTATTCGGTTTAACGTGACTCTACTCAGATGCAGTCACTGAACGATTAGCTATTTTTTGCTCGGCTCTTAAAATTGCATTATTAATTGAGTCTCTATTAAAGCTTTGGCTATCACTCTTGAGTAACAACTCCCACTGCTTAATGGCTTCTTCAAAATCTCCATTAAGGTATGCATGAGTGGCCAGTAGTAATCTGGACTGGAATTCATATTCATCGATGGCGAGAGCTCTGGCGATAACGAGATCGATATCTAGACTTATCACTCGGTTATCCCGGTAATACATGGCATTGGCTTTCATGCCTAAAATGCCTGCATCATCGCCCGTTAACTTGAGTAGTTCATCGAAGGTTTTCACTGAATCTGAATAAAGCCCACCATCGGCATAAGATTGAGCCAAATTTAATAATGCAATTTCATTGTTTGGTTGCTCATTAACTGTTTTTGCATTTTTATTGATATCTGCGGTGATCAGGTAATCAATATGTTCATCTAGGATCCCTTTATCCCAGTCACTGAAGTGACCCAGTTGTGAGTAAAGCGATACGCTCGTAAAAAGGAGCACTATGGATAGCAGCACAGGTATCTTTATGTCTAAAGAAGACGTAATCACTTCGCTATCACATGCGTTTGACTGCTTCGCAATATGAATGACCCCTTGATTGTGACACCGGAGATGATGCCGCCAAATCAGCGCTATAAAAGCACAAAGTGTTACCCCGATACCGATAGCAAGACTATTCATAGTGACTCTCTAAAAACGAATTAAACATGTCGAATTTCTGTAATTGAAATCCTGTTATTGTTAGTGGGCTTTGCCCGTTCCCATCATTCCTCCCATACCCATTCCGCTTAGCCCCATACCGTGAGAATTCTCACCAGGCTCTTCAACTTTGACTAACTCGACTTCAAAAACTAATGTGGAGCTCGGCGGAATAATGCCAACTTGTTTTTCGCCGTAGGCCAGTTCAGACGGTATAGAAAACTTGAAGGTAGAGCCCTGTGGCATCAGGGTGATCCCCTCTTGCCATCCTTCAATAACACTCATCAACGCAAAGCGATTCGGCTCATCACGTTCATAGGAGTTATCAAATTCGGTGCCGTCAATTAACAGCCCCTTATAGTGAACCGTTACCACATCTTCAGGGTTCGCCTTACGCCCCTCTCCCATAGTGATGACTTCGTATTGCAGACCAGACTCTGTGACCGTAACCTTGTCACTCTTCTTGTTGTTGGCAAGGTATGTGCTACCTTCGGTCATGTTCTTAAGGGCAATTCGGGCATCCTCTGCCTCACGGGCTGCATTTAACTGTTCGGCACGCTGGTTGAGAAAAGTTAACACCTCTTCATCCGTGTATTTCTGCTCCCCTTTAAGCGCATCGATCACGCCTTTCACCACTAGATCGACATCGACCTCGGCACCTAACTGTGTTTGGCTGTATATCTGACTGGAAACATACTTACCCAATGAAGCACCTATGCTATAGGACTGTTTTTGCACATCTGTGGAGGTATCGTCAGCGGCGATGCTGTAACCAGATACAAACAGAGAGAGACCAGTGATCACAGCAAGGGAACTTTTAGTAAATTTTTTCATATCAATTTTCTCTTAAATTAGTCAAACATCTTTAATTCTGAGCTTTACTGCAGATCCATCTGTTATGGTCTTTCCGTCACTCTGTTAGATAAACGCCACCCATATATTCCGTCATACATATGTCTTACTCCGGTATAACCCAGTTTCATCACGGCTCTTGCCGCTATTTCACTGGCGTTACACAGACGGTTGGCACAGTAAAAAACCATGACCGTATCTTTGTTCTGAGGAAGTAGCTTTTTCCAATCTTTCACGTTGAAATAGATAGCACCTGGAATAAATCCCTCGGCCCAAAGCTCAAGCGTATTAACATCAAAAAAGTAGACCCCCTCTTTACCCACCAGCGTTTCCGCTTCCATCATGGAGATAGGGTTAAGTTGATGCTCATAGACCTTAGCTGGGCCAAAGTCTGAACCACTTCCTGCAAAACAACTTGTAGTACTCAAGAGTAAAGCGATTGAAACTATGATTTGACCAAGTGCTTTCTTCATATTTTTATCTCTTGTTTACCTCGGTACCTCTAATCCGCTGAGGTACCGGGGTAGGTTTTGCTAATGAGTCAGCAAGCCTTATTTAGCCGCGTAACCCGTTCCATCTAAGATGTTTTGCGCTTGTGTTACATAAGTAAGTGCAGCATCCAGACGCTTCTGGCTGTAACGGAAACCGTGTACACCCCAAGAGCCATCTTTAGTGATCAGGTCAACGGTCTCTTGTGCTTTCTCGGCTAGCATCAGTACCTGAGTCTTGTCTTCAACAGACAGCTTAGTGACTTCGAGTAGCTGGTCGATACGCTCAAGCGCTTGCTCAACCTTGGCATGCACCTCTTTAACCGGCGTCTGCCACTTCATCACTTCACCGTAGATCTCTTTCTGATCTTCGTAATGTAAGCCAACTTCAAGCTCAGACTGGAACTGACTGTGACAACCTTTGTTCTCAACTACATCGTGATCAGAGATTGCGGTACGTGCACAAGACCACATAAGATCTAAGTAGTTACGTCCCTCTTCGTTCTTAGCAACGGTCCAACCCTTAACGCCTTCTGGTCCACCGGTACGTGGCTTTCCTTCTGGTGGGTTAAGTGTCTTACGAGTTGGGTCGACATCGATCTTCCACATGTGTGACTTACGAACGGCGTCGAAGCCAGCTTGATCAGGGAACTGCATCGCCTTGAAGTTCTCACAGCTACCCATGTTAGGCATGTGACAGCTTTGACACGTCTGCTCGCTATGGCTATCTGTGTTGCTCGCGATTAACGTTTGAGCTTCGTGACAATCTTTACAGTCTTTCTTAAGCTTTGGCTTAGTGAAACCTGACTTCCAATCGCCATCGGTGACTTCGTGCGGATCGTGACAGGTAGTACAACGCATGCCTTTCTCGTAGTGCTCAGAGTTATACATCTGAGAACCTTCGGTACCACAAGATGGACATAGTGACTTCATCTTCACGCCGAAGGCATACTCGCCCTTCTCTTGTGCTTGAGGCGTGTCGGCTAAGGTATCGTCATACTGGAAACGCTGGTGACAACGCTCACAGTTAGACTGCATGCCACCGGTACCACCATCTAAGTGACCACCTGCGCCATGACACTCTTCACAGGCAATACCTTTGCTGATGGTGTGCTTACGTAGCTCTTCAGGATTACCTAAGGCATCGAAGTACTCTTGCTTGCTTTGGAAGTCGAACTTGAAGGTATGACAAACTTCACAGTAAGAACTCGCTGGTTGGAACAGCATGGCTTCACGGTATTTCGCACCGTATGAGCTCATCCCCTTCTGATGTGAACCCGAAGCGCCGAAGGCTTCAAGTGTTGTAGGGAAGGCAGGAATAACGTCGTTAATCTTCTTCGCCATCTCAGGTGTTAACCACTCTGCCCAACCACGAGAGAACTGGTTAGCACCGGCAACCATCTTACCCGTACCATCTTTAAGCAGACCGCCTTCGATATGATAGGTACCACGCACCATCCATGCATCGATAAAACCATACTTAGTACGAGGTGTACCTACGGTTGCATAGATAGCATCTGGAGTAATACCGTCTGGCAAGATAGAGGTATCTTTTGTCTCATACATGGTTTGTTCAAGATCGTTATCGACCTCAGGGTGATCACCTGGGAAACGAATTGTTTTAGCATGACGCGAACGCTGCCACTTCTCATATTGAGTCGCATGACATTCGGCACACTTTTCAGGACCTACGAAGTTATTTGGATAATCAAGAATTGATTTAGCACCGAGGCGATACTGTACCGCTCGAGGCGTTCCTACACGCTTAGAGTATTTAGGGCTGTGGCCGGTATCGAGATATTCCTCGCCACGATCACTGATGTGGTAATCACCGACCAGATTTCCCGCTTCCTGGTATTTAAACATCGGATGATTTTCAAAAAGGAAATCGAACAACTCCTCCTCTTGCACAATGTAATCGTGCAGCGTTTTCACGCCATTGATCTTCTCTGTTCCCTGGTAATTAGCAATCGACTCTTTAGCCGTTTTTCCCATTTGAGGTATGCTGTCATACTTTCCGGCAGCGTTCGCATTGGCAATGGCACCAAAACAAAACAGCACACTTAAGGCTACCTTGTGTTTCCATCGTCTCATCATTCACTCCTACTTATCATTGTTTTATTTTTCATGTTTTTGGCATGTCTTTATAAACATGCTTTTTTGAATCTAACCGTTCACCGATTGACCTAAACAACTGAGCAACACCTATTTTCCAGATAAAAAACAGTAAAAATTTGCTTCAAAGCACACTAAAAAAAACATCAGGTTCAATCAGATGTAAAACCAATATTTACAATTAAATTCAGTAGGTTAAACATTTCAAAAAATATCATTTTAGAAATAAAAGTCGTTCTTTTAGTTCTGTTTAGGGTCAAAAAATGATGAAGAAGTGAGCAAAATCTTGAGTGGGTCACAATAAGGTATTGAAGTGAGAGAGCAGGCAGAGTATCTGAGAAGGAATAAAACCGGGATGTGAATAATACCAATCGGTATAACCTGTCACGGGACGAGTACGCTAGCTGAGGAAGGAATGTAAAGCTAGCCCTGCTTTGGGCATGTAATCTGCCTCAGTGGCTTGTAAAGAGGCTGAGAGAGATGTGGACATAACCGCCTTGCGGAAGAAACGAAACGACCAAATACAAAAAAGCCCGTAATCTATACGGGCTTCAACTGACAGGGTAGGAATCGTACCAAATAGGTATTAGATATCGACCTTGTCATATTTGTACCATGCCGTAACCTGACCGAATAGAGGTGTGATCCATACCGCGGTCTTATCATTCTGATATATACGGAAGAAGTAGAGCTCTTCATCCTTAATATCGCGCTTTCTCAGATCACGATAAAAGGGAACCGCCGAGGCATTGAGTCTCTCGGGTTTAATCAGATCTTTCTGCTGTACGCTCACCTGAAAAGCATCGACTTTGAGATCATCAATTGTCTCGCTGTATTGCTTAAACTTGCCCCTTATCTTGTACTTTATCGGCGTTGTCAGACAATCCTCGTCGGTAATACAGGTCGAAGAGTGAAACTCACCCGTATTGTCCGAATCATAGATGAGAGACATACTGATATCAGACCTGATCAGCAACTCCCCCTTCACTGGAAAATAGACATCGGCATGATAGTGATGCTCGATAAGCGCCCCGACACCCTCTTCGCTCTCAGGCAACATGATTCGGTTGTAGCGAATCCTCTGCTCCATCTTTTTCGACAACTCGGCAAAATCTTTCATATTTAAGCCAGCTGGCTCAGAGTCGACGGAGGTGATATTGATTAATCCGTTTCCGGAGCACAGCTCTTTATCATCGCCCGGACAGATGGCCATCGAGTAATTTGTACCATCAGTGGCTACAAATGCATTAAAACCCGGGTAGGAGGTAAGGTAATTACCATCAGAATCGAGATGCTTTTCCCACATGGATGGATGGAGGTGAGGAGCGCCATCTTTATAAAGCAGCTGCGCATCTCCGGTGATCCCGCCAATTTTAAGCTCAACCTGCTTATCGGCGCTCCAAAGAGACAAGCTCTTATTTACCTTGTGGTAATCACTAGAGTACCAGGCGAGTAAAACCAAAAATAACGCAAACAAAATACCCGAAATTTTTACCACCAGTGAGACATCGACAATAGCTGCTCGCATAGACTCGGCATCATTAACGGCCAACATTTTCACATGAGATTGTGTCGATATATGCAGCTGATATCCACGACGAGCAATCGTTTTGAGTTGCACCTCTCTATAGGGATCGAGTTTCTTACGCAGCGTACTGATACACTGAGTTAAGGATGTTGCTGCAACCACGCGATCGGGCCAACCGGCACTGAGCAGCTCATCTTTAGAGCAGACAGAGTTGGAAGAGAGTAGCAGGCGATTCAGCACCGCAGACTCAGAGAATGTCAGGCTAATATTCTTGCCATTTACGTGATCAACTAAATGATTGGCTTCTGTATCTAACTCCAGATAAGGAGTGATTTTTAACACCATTAACCCCTACTATTTCTCTATGCTTATTGCGTTATTTGTCACTTTAACAACACTCTAAATTTTACAATTATGCAATCGAGGAGAATGTGATAATTCACTCATAATTTGTAGTGTGCGTCCCCCTATTTAAAGGTAATGTTCACAAATTTAGAATTTAATGATATTCAAGGTTAAAAGCAGGTGAATACGCTCGAAACTCTAACCGAAAATAAATCCATTATCGCGCATAGTTACAATCGGTTATTGCCATTAAATTTTAGGTTAAGCCGTTGTCACTTTTCATGCTGAATCAAAGGCGTTTACGCTTAAAAACACCATGAGAGATCCAACTTAACACCGCTATCCATGACAACATCAAGGCATACGTCCCCGCTAACCCCCAATCGCTCTGAGAGATCATCGCAAGACTCCCTCTCGCGTCTCCCCCATCGATAGCCATCAGGTTAATGGCCCGATAGAGATCGGTCGGACTTAACGCAATTAATATATTCACGACATATTGATTCACGAAAGAGAGATCTGAAACCAAAATCGTCAGTAATAACAGATCATAGATAAGTACAAACAGAAACCACACCAAGAGCAGACAGCCCACCGCCTTGGCCTTCTCAGTGCTTTTAAGACTGACGATGTAACTGAATAAAATAAAGGTCAAGGCCAACAAGTTACTACTTAGCAGGAACTGAGCAAATGCAGCTATTAACTCAGAAGCTTGATATTGCTCACCGATTAGCAGTAACAGTATTGCCGTCAGCCCGAAGGAAAAACCGGTTGCCAACAGCATAACAGTCATGTGCCCGAGTAATTTCCCACAGAGGATTTGCGATCGAGTCAGAGGGTAGGAGAGCAGCAGGAGCAGAGTTCCGGACTCATCTTCACCGACGAAGCTATCATAGCTGAGTAAGATTGCCGCTAAAGGGATGATAAATACCGATATGGTCGACAGGCTACTCATCAAGCTGGCTAGATCCGGAAGGTAGAGACTTCCGGTTACTGCACTACCGGCAAAAGTCACACTCAAAGAGAGTAGCAAAAAGATGCTACCCATGAAGCCCATCCAATGATTTCGGGAGCAATCACATATCTCTTTAGCGGCGATAATCAAAACGGGAGATGTTAGTTTGTTCATATACACTCTATTATTGCTGTGCTGACTGATCCACAAGGGGATGCATCATCAAATCATGATAAATATCTTCGAGCTTTGGCTTATGTAAGGTGAAATCGAAGATCTGACACTGTGATACTAAATACTTAATCATTTGTTGCTTTTGAGCCGACTCTACCTGTAAGCGGCCATCGATAAAAAAGCGCCTCAAGTAGTGATCACGCTCAACCCATGAAGCCAGTTCGGCGAACTCAATCCCGGTCTTAATCGAACTGCCGGCACTCAGCTCAGAGCTTGTTCCCAGCGCCAGTCGCCTCCCTTTAGACATTATCAAAGCGGTATCCATATGAGACTCGACAAGCGAGAGTTCATGAGTACTCACTACTACAGCGCATCCAGCCTGTTTCAGCTGATTGATTTTTCCATAGAGAAATTTAGAAGCTTGAGGATCCAGTCCGACAGTGGGCTCATCGAGTAACAAGATGCCCGGCTCAGATAATATGGCCTGTGCCACACCCAAGCGTTGTTTCATCCCTTTCGAATAGGTCTTAAGCTGTCTGTCCTGAGCATAACCAAGCCCAAACTCATCGATAAGATCGGCGACACGAGTTGGACGCACTCGCTTAAGGGCCGCAAAGTAGTTCAACACCTCCCTACCGGTTAGCTTGTCGTAAAAACTAACATCTTCAGGCAGGTAACCCAGATTAATTTTATGCTTATGGTGAGATAATTTCCCCTGCGAGCCCATAATATTTACAGAACCTGAGCTGGGTGTGATTAACCCAAGTATAATTTTGATTAAACTGGATTTTCCGGCACCATTATGACCCAGAAGCGCCATTGTCTGCCCGGATTCAACCTCAAAACTGACTCCGTCTAAGGCGGTAAAGTCATCGTATTTGAGGCCAATATCGGTCAGCTTTATCGGAATTTCATTCATAACAACCTCACAACTCCATATCGGCAGAGATCAGGGGGAAACTATCCACAATGCCATTAGGCTCTGTGAACTCAAATTGGCTTTGTACCCATCTAAGCAGAGCCACCACAGGGCTATTCATTAAGAAACCAGCTTCAGGATAAAGCCAAAAAAGCTTATCTAAGCCGTCATTGGGTCGGTATGAGTTGTCGGCAATGCCATCCCTGTTACTGTCCCAGCCCATATAACCACTCCAGTAATTACCTCTGTTATCATTACTCCACTCCAGAAGTTGATCCCCGACATACTTAACTTGAGTTCTGTTATTCACAAAGTGGTTGCCATAGACAAGGTTGCCCTCTCCCCCCATTGCCATATAGATACCTATATCACTGGTTGTAAAGAGGTTATGCTTGATTTCATTATCTAAGGCACCATAAACAAAGATCCCTTTGCCCTCATTTCCAAGCTCAACTTTTCCTTGAGGGTTATGTGCTTCCGATACCCGATTCGCGGATACGTTCGAGTTATGGGTCATGTTGAGTAATACCCCGAATTCTCTGGCTCCACTGACGCGATTACGATATAGATTGATATCTTCTGAACTCATCAAGGCATAGCCACCATCGACATTCATCGCCTCATTGCCGTAGGCCTCATCATGCTTGGAATACATATAATGAATACCGTATTGTTGCTCGGAGAATCGATTATCAATCACCAGGCTGCGCTTCCCTTCCTCGATATAAACTCCGTCTCTGACATGGAAGATTTGATTGCCTTCGATCACCGGCGACTCAACCCTCTTGAGATAGATACCATCGCCTCTGTCTAATTTATACCGCTCGGGGTCTCCGGAGATGATATTGTCAGAGACGGTAATATTCGCCGAGTTTTCGGCACAAACACCGAAACCGCCACCGGTTAACCGGTTAGATTCGACTCTCGCTCGATTAGCAAAATCCTGGATTAAGATGGCGGAGTCTCGCTCGTAAAGATCGGCTCCCCAATTCTGGATCTCAAGGTTCTTAATAGTCACATCGGAAGCGAAGATGATGATGGCACTACCTCTGCCCTGCGCATCGATGACGGCACCCTTCTCCCCCGCTAATGTGATCCCATGGTGGATCTCAAACTGCCCCGGATAGATTCCGGCGCGCAGTAAAATTGAGTCTCCCCGGCGGGACTCTGCTAAAAGTGCCTTAAGTTCTTCGGAATCGCTAACACTGTAGGTCGCAGCAAAACTCACCGAAGAGAAGAGCAGGGCTGACAGCATAAACAGGCATAAAGTCACAAGCGCAAACAAGAGTTTGAAGCCATGACATTGACACCTATGTCTGAGCATTTGACGAAGAAGGGCATTTTTCACGATATTTATCATCGAATTACTGTCTGTTACTCGCCGGATAGCAGGGCAATATCGACCTGTTCGAACGGAAGAACGGCGCCGCCATACTCTTGGGCAAACTTCACGGCCTGAGATTCACTCTTAAAACTGGCAACTGCAGGTCCCATGACCGCTTTTTTACTGGTACCGTATACATACCAAGCCGCTTTGGCATCGATAAAGGCATCATCACTCGGGTGATCCCAATCCGTCGACCCCATATCATGAACAAATAACGCAGAAATCTGGCGCTTATTTTCGGCCTGCAGTGAAAAGTTAAACATATCTCGGGTAGAGCAAAACTTAGGTACAACCGATTGCCCTTTCAGATGAACTTGCCCCTTAGGACCCGGGTATTTAGTGATCATCATCCCGCACAGGTGACATCGTTCATGCTTTTCAATTGCTTCGGCTTTAACTTGTTGAACATCTGCAGCGCCTTGAGTACAGGCGAAGAGCGTTGGGATCAGGAATAATGTACAGATTAACTTTTTCATATTGTCTCCAATGATGCTTTCAGGCCAAGCTCCTGTTACAACCTTGCAGGGGCGATTCAACAGGAGCCGGCTTACTCACAGCTAGTCTCATTTAATCAATAATGGCTCATGCAAATAGGGATTCACCACATCGAAAGATACGCTTAGGGGAACGCACTCCGATGGAAAACTCACTATTATTTCCAATTAATATTGACCAGCAAAACACCTTAGTTCAGATGTATAGGTAACTAAATGCCATGGTTTTGGCCGGCGTAGATGATAAATAAACGCAGACACATCATGCCGGTAACCGCACACATACCAGACATATAAAGCGCCTTAGCCGAATGGCTGAATGCTTTACCTGTTGCAAAGTTCAAGAACAGTGGGCCGACAAAGCCAATTCCGACAATACCAATCCAGAAGACACTCGCCCAGGTACCACTATGAAAAGCAGCAAAGGCACTTTGCATACCTGCATTACCTGTAAACAGAGACATAGCAATCATAAAGATAAACAGGATTTCGGCAGCCATAATTGGCCACTCAATACCATGCAAAATCTTCATGTCGCTGCTGTGTACCTCCTCTTTAAACAGACCAACAGCCAACATTTTTGCAGCTGCAGCACCGGCAGAAAGGCCCGATGCAACAAAAAGTGCCGGCAATACCGAGGTGTTGATAATTGGGAAGCGAATTAACGCCGAAATCAGGAAGCCGGTGTAGGCACACACAGACAGCGCAAGCACCAATACCACTCTCTCTGACGGGACACGTACTCCACGCAACTTAGCGATGACAGGCAACAGAAAATGCAACGCAGGAAATGCCCTGATCTCATCTTCCATTGCAAACAGCGTCACCAGGGCAACTAACGGTATATAAGCCGATAACGCAATCACACCAATAGACATGACAGAGTTAAGGTTATAGAAGACAAGTATTCGCCAGAAAAACAGCGGGTTAGTCAAGTCTAATACCAGACATAACATTCCCAGTGATATCGTTACCAGCGACAGTAAAGATGCCGCTTTCAGAAATGCTGTATTCTCAGTTTGCTGCTTATAGAATCGGATAAACAGTGCAACAGAGAGTGCACCACCAGAGATCCCAGCAAAAAACAGATAAACAGCAATCGGCCAAGGCCAGGCAATCCCTTGAGATAGCCCCATGGTAAATTCAATACTACCGTCCATTATTACACTCCTAACTTAACTATGGGTATGTAGCGCAAACTAGGCTCAGTTCCGAAGCCAGGCTTCATTCGAACTGCATCTTTCACTCTGAGCAACTTACTTACATAGGAGTTTGGATCATTGAGATCACCAAAAATTAATGCATCGTACCGACAAGCTTGAACACAGGCAGGCAGTTCACCCTTAGACAGTTTTGAGTTCAAACAAAAATCGCAGTTATCAGCAACATCAGTTTCTTTGTTGATAAAGCGGGCATCATATGGACAAGCACCGATACAGTATTTACAACCTGCACACTTACTTGCATCCATAGTGACGATGCCGGTTTTCTCATCTCGATGCGCTGCACCCGTTGGACACACAGTGACACAGGGAGCGTTCTTACACTGCTGACAAGAAACTCGAACATATTTACGTTCACAATCACATTCAAGTTTTCCGCAATGAGGGCACTTCTCGCCCACAACGCCACCGGACTGCTGTTCAAGCAGGAGCCGTGATTTACCTTCAGGTAAATTATTTGCAGTGGTACAGGCAAGCTTACACTCACCGCATCCGGTACACTTATTTTGGTCGAACACCATTGTGTAGTGGGGTTTATTACTCTCCCCATCCTCTTTGACAGAGCTACACCCTAGCGGTGCAATAATCAAAGAGCTGGCTCCTAAACACTTAAGGAACCTCCGCCTCTCTAAATTTTCACTCACAGCATCCTCCGATATTCGCCATTAGACGAACTATATTTTTTATTAATTCAAATCATTTTCTAGCGATTAACTTTTTCTTTGCATTATCAATCGCAAACTCAATTGCATTTCTATTAAATGACTGCTTAGTATTTTTTAATAAAATTTGCCAGTGTTCTATGGCAATTTGATAGTCTTGATCTATATAGGCATCATTAGCTAATAACACTCTAGTGTTGAAATCATACTGATATAAAGCTAGCGCACTTTTAGTCAGCAGTTTAACTTCACTAGTCATAGAACGATGGTTCATATAATAAAGTGCTGTCGCTTTTAACCCGATAACCTCGGCATCATCACCCATATAGTTCAACAACTCATCTAAAGCCTCAATAGCCTCAAGGTATAGGCCTCCATCCATTGATACTTTAGCCAAGCCCATGAGCACAAATTTATCGTTCGGATGCTCATCGGCCTGTTTTCTTGCTCTGTTTATTTCCGCAGCGAGTAAATAATCGACATTAGTATCGGCTCTGGCTAAATCAATTTCGTTGTAACGACCTAAATATGAATAGATAGTAACAACACTGATAAGAACAGTAGCATTTAACAACAGTACAAATGCAAAACTGGAGCCATTATACTTAGTTCGATTAGAGTCAAACTCATCATAACTACCAAAAAATGGCGTATATTTAATTCTATATAAAGTGTGATGACCAAAAAATGTCATTAACAATAATATACAAACAATAACAATACTAATTAGTAATATATTCATAATGGCGACTCTCTTTAACTGCGATAGTGGTGCTTATTTATGTGGATTAGCACCCATCATGCCACCCATGCCCATACCACTGAGGCCCATGCCATGAGAGTTTTCACCGGGTGCTTCAACCTTGATGAGCTCAACTTCAAAAACTAACGCAGAGTTGGGAGATATCATGCCAACTTGGCGCTCCCCGTAGGCAAGGTCAGAAGGGATATTGAACTTATACTTAGCCCCCTCCTTCATCAACTGCAGCCCCTCTTGCCAACCTTCAATCACAGTTACCAGTGAAAACCGATTCGCTTCATCACGTGTGTATGAGTTGTCAAACTCAGTTCCATCAATGAGGTAACCTTTATAGTGAACAGTAACGACATCATTAGCTTGTGGCTTTGCACCACTGCCCAGATTAATGATTTCATACTGTAGACCGGAGTCAGTAGTTCTCACATCTGCACTTTTTTTGTTTTCGGCCAAAAACTTCTCACCGGCAACTAAGTTTTTAAGTGCAAGATCTTTATCTCTCTCTTCCTTAGCCGTATTTAACTGCTCGGATCGAATATTGAGGTAAGAGACAATATCTTCATTAGATAATTTTGACTTGCCTTTCAATGCATCAAGCAGCCCCTCTACGACGATATCAACATCGACCTCAGCGCCGAGCTGTGTCTGACTATATAATTGGCTGGAAATATAATTACCAAAAGATGCGCCGATACTATATGACTCTTTATTACTGTCGGCCAGCAACTCTGCCTCGGCCATGCATGGCACAGATAAAAATACTGGCAAACAAGAAATTGCAAGGATACTTTTTTTAAACATTTTCATAAATCACTCTATATAATTAATATTTAACTGGACTCGGTGAAACAACATCTGATTTATGGCCTTTCTGTTTGTCGGTTTGACAATCTCCAGCCATAAATACCGTCAGGCATCTGTCTAACACCGGTATAACCTAGCTTCATTACAGCTCTCGCTGCTATTTCACTTGCATTGCATAGACGGTTCGCACAATAAAAAATCATCTCTGTATCTTTATTTTTTGGCAGTAACTTTTTCCAGTCTCGGACATTAAAATAGATAGCACCCGGAATATATCCCTCTGCCCACAGCTCTAATGTATTAACATCAAAAAAGTAAACTCCCTTCTTTCCAACTAATGTCTCAGCTTCCATCATGGTGATGGTATTTAATTGGAACTCATGATGTTTAGCCGGAGCCATTTCCGAACCTCCACCAGCAAAAACATTCGAAGATAGTGCAGTTGAAAAGAAAGTTAAAAAAATTATTCCAAGTACTTTATTCATAATGATTCTCATATTTGCTTCGATCACTTCTACTCATAAAAATGATCGAAGCTTGTAACAACTCAGTTAGTAGTTAGCTTTGGCTGAGTAGCCAATACCGTCCAAAATTTTCTGAGCCTGTGTAACGTAAGTCAGTGCAGCATCGAGACGCTTCTGGCTGTAACGGAAGCCGTGTACTCCCCAAGAACCATCTTTCTTAATTAGATCGACTGTCTCTTGCGCCTTCTCAGCTAACATCAACACTTGGGTCTTCTCTTCAGTTGGAAGCTTAGTAACCTCAAGAAGCTGGTCGATACGAACAAGCGCCTGCTCAACCTCTGCATACACCTCTTTAACCGGTGTCTGCCACTTCATCACTTCACCGTAGATCTCCATCTGATCGTTATAATGCATGCCAGTTTCAAGCTCAGACTGGAATGGGCTGTGACACCCCTTGTTCTCAACATTGTCATGATCAGAGACTGAAGTACGAGCACATGACCACATAAGATCCAGGTAGTTATGATCTTCTTCGTTCTTGGCTACAGTCCAACCCTTAACAGCCGAGTCACGTGGCTTACCTTCAGGTGGATTTAGTGTCTTGCGTTTTGGATGAATATCAATTTTCCACATATGCGATTTACGAACAGCGTCGAAACCAGCCATATCCGGGAACTGAACCGCAGTGAAGTTTTCACAGCTACCCATTGCAGGCATGTGACAACTCTGACAGGTTTGGTTGCTATGAGTATCGGTATTGTCGACGATAGTCGCTTGCGCCTCGTGACAATCAACACAATCTTTCTTCAACTTAGGCTTAGTGAAACCAGATAAGAAGTCACCATCTGTCACTTCATGTGGATCATGACAAGTCGTACAACGCATACCTTTCTCGTAGTGAGCAGAAGCAAACATCTGTGAACCTTCGGTACCACAAGATGGACAAGCAGACTTCATCTTCACGCCAAAGGCGTACTCCATCTTCTCTTGTCCCTTCTCTGTATCCGCCAACTCATCGACGAAGTTGAAGCGCTGATGACAACGTTCACAGTTAGACTGCATACCGCCGGTACCGCCGTCCAGGTGACCACCCGCGCCATGACACTCTTCACAAGAGATACCTTTAGAGATTGTGTGCTCTTGTAGCTTCTTGCTATCACCAAGAGCATCGAAAAACTCTTGCTTAGATTGAAAGTCGAACTTGTAGGTATGGCACATTTCACAATATGAGCTACCAGGTTGGAACAACATCTCTTTCTCGTACTTAGCACCGTAAGAGCTCATGCCCCACTGGTGAGAACCTGAAGCACCAAAATCTTCAATCGTTGTTGGGAACTCAGGGATAACCTTGTTGATCTTCTTAGCCATCTCTGGAGTTAACCACTCGGCCCAGCCACGTGAGAACTGGTTAGCACCTGCAACCATCTTACCTGTACCTTCAGAGAGCAGACCATCACGGATATGATAAGTACCACGCACTAAGTAGCTATCTAGTAGGCCATATTTAGTACGAGGGGTACCAATAATCGCATAGACATCATCTGGCTGAATTCCATCTGGAAGCATCCCCGCTTCACTACCATAAAGGCGCGCGCTTAGATCACCATTTGGTACTTCTTTGTCGGTAATTTCACTTGGGAAACGAACCACGTTAGCATGGCGAGAACGCTGCCACTTCTCATACTGAACCGCGTGACACTCACCACACTTCTCCGGGCCAACAAAATTGTTTGGGAAATCAAGTGTCGATTTTGCCCCCAGACGATATTGAACCGCACTAGGGCGACCGACACGTTCACTATATTTTGGTGAATTACCCGTATCGAAATACTCTTCACCACGATCACTAATATGATATTCACCAATGAGGTTGCCCTCTTCGTGATATTTAAACATCGGGTGATTCTGAAATAGAAAGTCAAACAACTCACTTTCTTGAACAACATAATCGTGAAGTGACTTAACACCTTTAGTTTCTTCTGTTCCTTGGTAATTAGCAATTGCTGCCTTTGCTGACTCGCCCATTTCAGGAACGCTATTATATTTACCACCAGCGGCATTGACATTCGCTGCTGCGGTGAAACAAAACAGCAAACCTGCGGCTGTTTTTAGTTTCCAGTTTTTCATCATCTCTCCTAGTTTTCATCGTTTTGTTATCATTCAACTAAGCAGCTCACTTGTTTAGCCGAACAACTAAAACAATTGAGTTGAGGCCATTTTCCATATTTATTTGACAAAAAATATGGATGACAGCAAGAAATGAGACACGGCAAAAAACAGACAGTAAAAAACTTATAAAAACAGAGCAAAAACAACGAGTTACAAGCAACTGCAAGTACTGTTTTTCAGTTATTGAGACCGGCATTTAGATCTAAAAGGATCTAAAAAAGGCCTGCTGACATGTGAAAAGATATGAGGTTAACGACTGAGTTCAATAAAGGCTTACAAGGTCACATAATCTATGATCAATATAACCTACCCTAAACGCGATTTAACCAAACAGCTTTATCTATGAATACACTTTATGATTTAGTCATGTTTTAAGCGGTAACTGTTGGAGTTAAAATTACTAGACAATTAACTTTAACCACATCTATTAAGATTAATATTAAAGCACTTTTACAAACAGGATAGATTCTACACAAAAAGTCTATCTGGAATAGAGAGTTAATTAAGATGATCCCAGAACTCGGACTTATACTTCTTATTATCAGTACAGTATCATCTCTGCTGCTTGCAGTTATTCCACTCGTTGCCTTACATACTAAAAACCATTACCTTTTTAGCTATGTAAAAACATTAACTGGATTAATGACATTTACCATTACGGCTTCTATTCTTTGTCTGCTCATCTCGTTTATTACCGATGACTTCTCCGTCGCCTATGTTGCCAACCATTCCAACACACAACTGGCCCTACTCTATAAAGTCGCAGCAGTCTGGGGCAGCCATGAAGGCTCTATGCTGTTTTGGGTTGTCGCTATTGCCATTTGGGGTTGCATCATCGTCTTCTCCTCCAAATATCGAGACCGCTTATTTATCGGCAGGTTGATCGCAATATTAGCCGCTGTGATCGCCGGCTTTAACCTGTTTATGCTGTTCACTTCGAACCCCTTTGCCAGGTTACTGCCAAACTTTCCGATAGAGGGTCGGGATCTTAATCCCATACTGCAAGACATAGGATTAATCTTTCACCCACCGCTCCTGTTTCTTGGCTATGTCGGCCTCACGGTTACCTTCGCCGCAGCTATTGCGGGTCTGCTAGGTGGTAAGCTGACCCGCACACACGCAAGCTACCTGCGTCCCTGGGCCCTGCTGGCATGGGTATTTCTAACGGGTGGCAACGCCTTCGGTTCATGGTGGGCGTATAACGAACTTGGCTGGGGAGGATGGTGGTTCTGGGATCCGGTAGAAAACGCCTCTTTCATTCCATGGCTGGTCGCAACAGCATTACTACACTCTGTGGTATTGAGTCACAGACGCGACAGCTTTAAGGTGACCACCCTGCTCCTGTGTCTGTTGGCCTTTTCACTGAGTCTATTGGGTACTTTCCTTGTACGTTCGGGCATCGTGCAGTCGGTGCACGCTTTCGCATCCGATCCCACCAGAGGGATGTCGATTCTGTTTCTGCTCGGCGTATTTGTATGTGGCGCCTTAACCCTTTTCGCCCTAAAGGCTAATCAGATTAAATCTGAGTTGAATTTTACTCTGGTATCGAGAGATAGCGTTATATTACTGGGAAATATTGTCTTAGTGGTCGCGGCCATATCCGTGTTACTCGGCACCTTCTATCCACTGCTGTTTGAGCTGCTCGATATTGGCACCCTGTCCGTTGGCGCCCCCTACTTTAACAGTATCTTCATCCCGCTCACTTTCATCGCAGTGCTATTGATGGGCGTGGCTCCTCTTATCTCATGGCGAAGGGAGAAGTTCTCGGCGCTGAGACCCTTAACCATTCTCTTTATCATATCCCTCGCCATCGCCGAAGCCCTGAGTATGCTGACAGGCTCAGGCTTTAATATCTGGCTATTTCTCGGGACAACATCGGCCACATGGTTGCTTCTCTGCTTAAGCTATCTGCTATTTCGTTTACGCCATCAGGGAATAGAGAGCTTAGCTCGAAAATCTGCGATGATTATCGCTCACCTGGGGGTTGCCATCAGCATAATAGGTGCCACATCGGTTTCAAATTTTGAACAGCAGGAACTGCTGAGAATGGGGCCGGCGCAAGGCAAGGTAGTTGCCGGCTATACCTTCGTGTATGAAGATACGGTCAAGGTCGATGCTAAGAGCTATACCGCTATTCAGGCTAATATCCGCGTGACAGATGCCGATGATATTTTTATCGGCTACATCACACCTCAACGCCAGACTTTCAAGACCAATGCCATGGAAGTGTCCAAGGCTGGCATTATGCGTAATATCTTCAGGGATCTTTATGTCTCCAGCGGTCTACAACTCAGTGATACCGAATATCTCATTCGCATTAGCTATAAACCCCTTGCCTGCTGGATCTGGTTAGGTGGACTCTTGATGATGTTGGGTGGAACCATAGCGGCTCTTACCGGCCTATATCGCCTGCGGGAACAGAAAAGGGACTCTTCAAACAGCAGCCTCCTTGCCGCCACCATGGGAGGAGTAGCGTGATGCGGGCTCTTATTTTGATACTTATGATAAGCCTGAGTGCGAGCGTAATGGCCTCTGCACCTGGGAAGAACAGCTATACCCAAGATCAGATCCGGGATCTCGGCTTTGAAATTTCCCATGAACTGCGCTGCCCCATGTCGATAAATCAAAACCTGTTTGATTCACAAGCCCCCATTGCCAATGAACTAAAGGCTCAGATTTTCCTCATGTTGGATCAAGGCGAGTCTAAACAGGCCATTATCGAATTTCTGGTTCAACGCTACGGTGAAAAAATTAAGTATCAGCCCAGTTTCTCCGCGGCAACGGCCATTCTCTGGTTTGGCCCACTCTTTCTTCTGCTGGCAATTATCGCCACCGCCGCGGTGCTTATCCGTGAGCAACACAAACATCAAAGAACTAATGGTAACTCCTATGAATAAGACACTTATACTAACCTGCTTATTGGCTTTCACCTCTGTATTCATCCCAGCCGTTGCTAAGTCTAATAAAGTCTACAACACCGGGGAGCCCATCATTAAGCCAATGATCATGTCTCGTTTTATTGAGATGCAATCGGCCAGAGAAGTACCCGACGTCACCTTTATCGATACCGAAGGTGGTGAGGTCAATCTCAAACAATATAAGGGTAAGGTGGTGATGGTTAACCTGTGGGCAACCTGGTGTGCCCCCTGCATCAAAGAGATCCCGCAGATGGAGAATATCCGTCAAACCAACATCGACAAGGATCTGGTCGTACTGCCGATCTCCATCGATGAGGAGACAGATAAAGTGAAACCTTTTCTGGCCCGTCATGGACTGGCCCATTATAAGACCTGGCTGGATCCCAATAAGGATATCGATCAGGTCATGCCGGCAGACGTTGTCCCCGCGACCTATGTGTTCGATGGTTCGGGGAATCTCATCGGTTTTCTGCGGGGATATCTGGATTGGGGGGATGAAGATGTACAACCTTATCTGGAAAAGCTTGTCGCCAAATACGCTAAACGCTAAAACGTGACAGGAACTGAGATAACGAAAAGAGATAACTAACCCTTTAAGGCTTATAAAAATTTCATTGCTCCCGTCCGGCTTGTTTCCCCTATTTTTTACCGGACGGATTTTTTTCAGATATTAAGACAGAACCCGGACTTCTGCTTACTCAGATGCTTTTCGATACTCCAGAATATCTCCGGGCTGACACTCCAGATAGTCACAAATACTCGCCAGAGTTTCAAAACGCACCCCCTTTACCTTGCCGCGTTTAAGCAAGGAGAGATTAGCTTCGGTGATCCCTATCGCCTTGGCCAACTCTTTCGAGCTGACTTTACGAACCGCCATCATGACATCTAAATTTACGATAATTTCCATGATTTAAATTTCCACGACCTAGATAAACTCTCTGTTCTCGGCTTCGAGCTCTCTCGCCGCTTTAAGCAGGTAAACAATTAACAGCATTAATAAAATTGTAGTGACATCACCAAAATCTATCGTCAATTGTATGCTGGTATGTTCAAAGAATTGTTTATGGTAGTAGCCCGTTCCCAGATGCTGGATGATCTCCGTCCCGAAGTCGAATACCTTTAACCATACCAACCACAGATAACAGCGCATCGCCTCATGGCCGAAAAATTGTCCCTGTTGATAATGGCTGAGCAACTTCTGTAACCAATAAACCCCAACCAATAGTATGATAAACAGCGGAGACTGGAGCCCTAAGAGTATACCTCTGCTCGCTCGGTCATCCTGCCAGAGTTCATGAAACAGGTGACTGGCCCCAAAGCGAATATCGCCATTGACGAAGAAACTGTATCCCAGATAAACCATCATGATTGCTGTCGCAATCAAAACCAGCAATCTAAAAAAACCGCTGACCTTCATTAGCTTCTGCATATTGGCATTCATTGTTTCTGTTTTCCTCACCCGTGAATTACACCGATTATACCAGACAGAAACATTTGGTTGTAAATTAATATTTAATTATCGTTTTACAATAATTATTTTATGTATTAGTTTAATTAGCAATTCATGGATAACTGATTTGTTGATAAGACAAATAGGCATCTGAGCTGTTATTTAAAGGAATGAACGATGAAGACACATAAGATTTTACCTAGCGTACTCTCGACAGCGCTCGCCGCTAGCTTATTTATAACAGGCTGCTCGCAGACCCCTTCACCAACAAACTTGTCAGATCGAGCCACTACCCAAGATCAAAGTCAGCAAGTTCAACTGCTACCTGTTGAAGCCTTTTTCAACGAGCAAGGGATCAGTGGACTCAAGAGCTCCAGTGACGGAAAATGGTTAGCCTTTTTCAAAGAGTATCAGGGAGCCAGAAATATCTACCTGATGGCAGCAGGTTCCAGTCTGGAAGAAGCATATCCGATAACTCACTCGAAAGAGCCGATCGACAGCTTTCGTTGGTCAAGCGATGCCAGTGAGATCTTCTTCCTTAAAGATACCGGTGGTAATGAAAATACCCAGATCTATAAACTCTCTCTGGATACGAGCCAGATTAAACCTGTCCCGAACATCACTGCGCTCACCAGTAATGCAGACATCAGATATGACCTGCTCAAACAACCCAAAGATAAGCCCAACACTTTGGTTGTCATGTCGAATCAAGATAATCCTCAGCAGATGGATCTCTTTCGTCTGAATATCGATTCCGCAAAAATAACCAATATTTTTTTTAACACCTACGGCTTCTCTTCCATAGAGACAAACCAACTAGGCATTCCTGTACTCGGCACCAGCAGTAACCCCGACAATACTTCCGATCTCTACGCCAAAATTGCTGGGAAATGGACGAGTCTGATCAAGACCCAATTTGGTGAAGACATAGATATTCTCAGCTTCGATGAAGATACCAACTTGGCCTATCTTCGTGCCAACATCCAAGGACGAGACAAGCTACAACTGTTACGGCTCAATATGACCACAGGTAAAATCGTCACTCTACATCAAGATCCGCTGGATGAATCTGATGTTTATGATGTGCTCTTTAACGATGAAGGCGCACCACTTGCCGTCTCCTATTATGGCGGTCGTTTACGCACTTACCCGCTGGATGATACCTTTGCTGGCAACTGGCAAAAAATTAACGACCACTTCACTCAAGATGTGGAGATAACCATCACAGATAGAAACGAGAAAACCGGTCTGTGGCAGCTACATATCGCCAGTGATGTCGATATGGGAAGCGACTATCGCTTTGATGCCAATACTGGACTCGTGAGCCTTTTGCTTGAGCAAGAAGCATCGATTAGCCCTGAGCTGCTATCAAAACGTCAATCCATCACCTACCAGGCTCGCGATGATGTGAATATACAGGCCTACCTGACTCTACCTAAGGGTCAGAGCAAAAATTTACCCACTATCGTACTGCCCCATGGTGGCCCCTGGTCTCGAGACTACTGGACCTTGAGTTCCGGCTATTTCAACCCAATTGCACAGCTACTGGCAAACCGCGGCTATGCAGTATTACAACCTAATTTTCGAGCTTCGACGGGTTTTGGTAAGCGCTTCCTGAATTCAGGTAACAAAAACTGGGGCACAGGCAGCATGCAGGACGATCTGACCGATGGGGCGCATTATCTCATCAAGGAAGGCATCGCCGATAAACAGCGTTTAGGGATCATGGGCGCATCTTATGGTGGCTATGCAGCTCTTGCCGGTGCGACCTTCACTCCCGATCTGTACCAGGCAGTGATCTCCTATGTCGGCCCCTCGAGTCTCATTACATTACTGGAATCATTTCCGCCACATTTCCGTCCCTACCTGGGTCAGTTTTACAGTGCGGTAGGCGATCCAGAGATCGACACGGACAGAGTAGATATGAAGGCTCGCTCTCCTATCAATTTCGTCGATAACATCAAGGCCCCCTTGATGTTAGTTCAGGGAGCAAATGACCCCAGGGTGACTCAAATTGAATCCGATAATATCGCCCGGGTGATGTATAACCGCAGTCTGCCGGTTGAATACATCCTGGCAAAAGATGAGGGCCATGGCTTCCGTAAGCGGGATAATAAATTAGCTTACATAGTGGCCATGGAGCAGTTCTTCGGTGAGCATCTTGGCGGCCGTATCGATAACGGGGTGACTCCCACTCTTAACGCCCATCTAGATACGCTAAAGGTTGATGTAAGCCGGCTATAATTTAACAAGTTTCTGGAACCTAGATCCCTAGGTTCCAGGAATCTTCTCTTACGCAATCACCTCTTGCGCTTCACTCCCCTCCTCTAACTTCTCTATCTTGAAGTTGAAGTAAGCGTAACTGGCACTGATCAACGGACAGACAAGGTTAAAGAAGGCATAAGGCAGATAAGCAATTGTCGCGACCCCTAAGGTGCTGGCCATATAGGCACCACAGGTATTCCAGGGAACCAGAGGACTGGTGATCGTCGCCGAATCTTCCAGAGCACGGCTCAAATTAACGGGCGCTAAGCCTCGTTTGGTGTACTCCACCTTGAGCATGCGACCCGGCAGTAAGATAGCGATAAACTGATCACCGGTGATCAAGTTAGCCCCGATACAGCTGGCCAGAGTCGTGATGATTAAGCTACTGCTCGAGGTCACCACCCCCAAGATACTCTGCAAAATACGTTTCAGCAGTCCGGTGCGCTCCATGACCCCGCCAAAGGCCATGGCACAGAGGATTAACCAAACTGTATTAACCATGCTGCTCATGCCACCCCGGCTGAGTAGACTATCAAGCACAGTATCGCCAGTATTGGCCGTATAGCCGTCGAACATTGCAATCCAGATCCCTTTTACCAATGCAATTGCCGGCACTAAACTGTCATCGCCGACAAAAGCAATAATATTGTCAAACTGAAAAGCGGCTGCACAGGCGGCTCCGGCAAAGGTACCCAAGATCACCGTGGGAAATGCAGGCACTTTCTTATAAGCCAGTCCTAAAACCACCAACAGAGGCAAGAGCAGGTGCACGCCAGGTTCATATTGAGATTGTAGGATATTCAGGGTCGCTTCAAGATCGCTACTGCCTCCAGCGCTCTGGGTGCTAAAGCCTAAGATAACGAAGCCTATCAAGGCGATGATAATGCTCGGCGTCGTCGTCCACACCATATGTCTGATATGACTGAACAGATCCGTACCCGCCACGGCAGGCGCCAGGTTAGTGGTGTCTGACATGGGTGACATCTTATCGCCAAAGTAAGCACCACTTATAATGGCACCGGCGGTGATCTCGACACTTAGCCCCATGGCTCCGGCGATACCAATCAAGGCTATACCTAAGGTGCCCGCCACGGTCCATGAACTACCGATACTGATAGCCACCACGGCGCAAAGTAAACAGGATGCGGCATAGAAGTATTCGGGATTAAGTACCTTCATACCATAGAAGATCATCGTCGGCACCGTACCAGCTAAGATCCAGGTACCAATTAAGGAACCCACCGAGAATAAAATCAGTAATGCACCCGTCGCCATAGAGACGCTGTGTACTATCCCCGCCTCCATCTCTTTCCAGCTATAACCATTTTTAGCGCCAATCACCAAGGCGATACAGGCTGCCATAATAAGGGCTATTTGGTTTGCTCCCGAGGAGCTATCCGACGAGAAGAGATACACGGCCGTCGTTAGCATAGCGACCAAAGCAATAATGGGAGTTAACGCATCGAGCAGACTAGCGGGTTTATGTTGAGGTGTATCAGTCGGTGCATCAGACGGCGATTGCCGGGGCTCATTGGTTGAGGTCATCACGTGTTCCTTATTATTGTTTTTATCTCGCTTTGGAGCGTAATTGACTTGCCGTAAGACCCACTCTTGCGGTGGCAGCTCTCAGGCTAAGGCTAACCATGGTTACACAAAATTAACATTAACGTCCATATTCGTTACATTAGCTGATTTACAGCCTGCTCCCGCCTTTAAGCCATGCAAGACTAAAAATGCACCATAAAAGTCAAATCCCAACTAGTTATGCAGCTAAACAGGATAAGATAACCAAACAGAGCAGAAGAAAAGAATTGATTATTTTTGCCAACCAATTTGCAAATAGAGTTTTACTTACTTCTAATAACAAGCATATGAGGCGGATATGGATGCAAAGCCGGCCACTCGATTCCCCCTTTCCTTTATCCCCCCAGTAAATTAAAATTGCGCCACTCAAATTAACAGATACCAAAGCTCAGGCTTCAAGGCATATTCAATGAAACTCACTGCACTCTCTCAGCCACTTTACGATCACCTTTACCGTGATATCCTCCAGTTCCGCTCAACCTTCGATCTGCCAAGCGAAGATGAAACCACATTGGATGACAAGGCTGACACTCTGCACACTTCATTGGCTATAGAAGAGCTGACTGAACTTGCCGAAGCCGATAGCCGCATCGAGCAGGCAGATGCCATCGTTGACTCTGTTTATGTCCTTATGGGCCGCTTAGTTCATCTGGGTGCTACTCAGCTAAGCGATCGCATCGAGATCAGCTACGTAATCGACCTGCTGTTACATGTCGCCAAGAACCGCGAAATCGATTTCGTGACCTGCTGGGATGAAGTTCACTCGAGCAACATGAGTAAGGTGTGTCGTAACGAGCAGGAATTAACTGAAACTATCGAGTTCTACGCCAAGCAAGGCGTCGAGATTGTCGGCAGTCAGAAAGGTGACTTCATCATCGCTAAGTGCGCTAAAGATGTAGACATGGCGGGTAAAGTCGTACGCCAGGGTAAAGTATTGAAATCGGTTTACTACCGACCAGCAGATCTGGCTAAGCTAGTGAAAGCTTAGGTTGTTCATTTCTGTTTGGTTAGTTTGAAGCTTTCCAGCTTTTAGTTAATTTCTGATTTACTTGAATCAACGAACCAAAACTTAAAAAGCACTTCAAATGAAGTGCTTTTTTGTTTTCAATTTTTACGATACTCGTGTTTGGTTACTGAGTTGAAAACCAATACTTCATCGGTACTTATTACCTGTGAGAGCCTGGAAACTCGATACTCGTGACTCGTGACTAGTGACTAGTGACTAGTAGCTCATGACTCGCAGCCATCCTTCAGGAGGTCAACTCTGCCGGTATATCTGCGTCCCCCTCGAATACCTCCTGCGAAACACTCTCTTGCCTCGATGGGGTTAACTCAGCTCTGCGAACCTCAAGCTCTCTCTCATCTAAGATATCAAAAATAAGATCCGCTAACGCTTTCGGCTTATCGACGTTCATGGCAATGGCTTTTACCTCTTCGGGAAGCCAGCCTAAACCGCCAAAATAGGTCTGAGGGTTCTTGAACTTGATTATGATATTACTGCTCTCCCCCTGTCCAAAATTAATGACTCCGGTGCGATTTTCACATGGCGGCGGACCGACCATAACCCGTTGAATATGTTCGAATTTGACAACGCTAAACCCCCACACACTATTATTGATAATCAACTGGTCGCCATGTCGATAAACAGAAAAGTGTCTGGAAACTCTATAATTTGCGGTAATGAGTATTAAGCCATACATGATAAAGCTCGAGACGATAATCGCCGTTAACTCACTCCAGGGCTGAATGACTACATAACTCGCACCAGCCAGCAGAACAGTTGCACAGGCAAGCAACAGCCAATGCCAACGAGAGGCTGATAGCAAGTTGATATGTGTAACTGAGGGAAGATGTTTGCGGGAGAATCGGGGAATGGCATAAAACCAACTTGCAGGCTCCATGGCTAGCGCTAAAGCCAGCGAGCGCTTACGCTCATCCTCTTGTCCGAATTGCTCCAGTATGCTCACTCTGGGATCGCCCGATAGGTTGCGAGCTTGCCATAGGGCTTTGACTATACTCACCATCAAGAAAAGCTCTATTCCCAACAGCACGGCGATAATGGGGAACCTTAACCAGATAATAAATTCTAAATGACTAGCAATTTCAACAGGAAAACTCAATCGCGCCATCAAGCAACTAAGGCTGACGATCAACAGCAACTTCCATAACTTCTGCTTACCCAACTTGATAATGCATAACCAGTAGAGCAGAGGAAGAAACACAAAATAGAGGGCCGCAAACGCAGTTGTTAGCAGTTGCCCATTAGAGACCTCAAGTGTCTCGGGTAAAAATTGAAAACCTGAAGCGTAACAAAGAATAGCCACACTCAAGAATAACAATCTTAACTTCACGACCTGCCTCATCGAAGGCTCCCTGTGAAATATTGTATTTATGTTGCAATACAATATCCGATTTTTGCTATTAACCCAAGTATATTTCGATTAAATCTCGAACGGAATGGAGGCTAACTTATTGAAAGTGATAGTTACAGATGAAATATTGGAGGTAAAGATAGCGAGCAGTAAGAAAGAGAAGCCAGACCATCAGGCCTCTCTTAATTTAGATAAACCACGAATCAAATCAGGTAGTCGACACCGAGGGCGATAAATAGCGAAAAGCCAGCCCAGTTGTTGTTGAGAAAAGCTTTAAAACAGGGGGCGCGTTCACGTTCATGGATAAGCTTTTGTTGGTACATGCTAAATCCTACGAAGGTGATGATACCGAGTCCATAGACTAAACCACGATCCGCCGCCCAGCCAGCCGTGACAAAACAAGCCAACGCCGCAAGTTGAAATAAGCCGATGATCTGCCGGTCATACTTGCCAAACAAGATAGCCGTCGACTTAATCCCTACCTTAAGGTCATCCTCTCTATCGACCATGGCGTACATGGTGTCATAGGCCACCGTCCAGCACCAATTCGCGGCAAACAGCCACCAGGCTTCGGCTGGAACCTCACCGGTTTGCGCCGCATAGGCCATAGGAATAGACCAGCTCCATACCACACCGAGAAACATCTGCGGCATATTGGTAAAGCGCTTAGTGAAGGGATAGATAATGGTCAAGATGATGCCAACGACAGAGAGCTTGACCACCAGCGGGTTGAGCATCAAGACCAATCCAAAGGCGAAAAGTCCCAGGACGGCAAACAGAATCAGTGCCTCTCTTCCCGTCACTTCGCCACTGGCAAGCGGCCTCGACTTAGTGCGATCGACATGAGCGTCGAGATCACGATCGGCATAATCATTGATAATACAGCCACATGCTCTCATCACTACGACACCGAAAATAAAGATCGCCAGCACCTTCAGATCCGGCATACCACCAGCAGCTAACAACAAGGCCATCAGACACGGCCATAGCAATAATAAGGTGCCAATGGGGCGATCCATACGGGCTAAACGCAAATAAACGTCTAATTTATCCCTTAAACTCATTTCGAGGCTCTCCTAATACCACTTTGGCCTTTAATCAATTATCACGCCATTATGACTGACGCGCGCCAGCATTCAAATGGTTTCTAACAAGTCTCGAGCCGCGCATAGGCGACAACCAACCATTTACTGCCAACATCGAGAAAGTTAACTTGGACCCGGGCTTGAGGACCACTACCTTCGGTACTGGTAACCTTGCCCTCACCAAACTTAGGGTGCATCACACCTTGGCCAATCTTAAAGCCGGTATCATTAACAACCGTACTTCTAGAGAACGAGGTGGTAGCCCTTTGTGGTGCGGTCACTTGGGTCTTAAGGCGGATCTCCTCAACATGCTCAGTTGGGATCTCCTTGATAAAACGTGATGGTCTGGCAAAGTTTTCACGACCGTAAATGCGGCGGGTTTCGGCGTAGGTGATATAGAGCTTCTCCATCGCACGAGTCATGCCCACATAGCAAAGGCGTCGCTCTTCATCGAGTCTGTCGCCTTCATCCATGGCCATCTGGCTCGGGAATATTCCCTCCTCGACTCCGGACATAAATACCACAGGGAACTCCAGCCCTTTGGCCGAATGCAGTGTCATCAGCTGAACCGCATCGGTAAAGGCATCGGCCTGCCCTTCGCCCGCCTCTAGCGCGGCATGGGACAGGAAGGCATTGAGCTCGCCCATATCTTCACTGTCTTCGGGCATGATAAAGGTACGGGCGGCAGTCACGAGTTCGTCCAGGTTTTCGACACGCGATCGCGCCTTCTCACCCTTCTCCGCTTCGTACATCGCCTTTAGGCCAGACTCTCTGATCACATGATCTGTGGTGCGATGCAATGTCATCTCATCTGTGTCTTGCTGCATCTCAACGATGAGATCCATAAAGCCACGTACCGCATTGGCAGCACGGCCGCTCAATAGCTTCTCTTCGAGAGCGCGCAAACAGGTCTGCCACAGGGTTAACTCCTGCTGACGGGCGGTTGAACGCAGGATATCCAGCGTCCTGCCACCTATGCCACGTGTCGGTGTGTTAACCACACGCTCGAAGGCAGCATCATCGTCTTTGTTATTGATAAGCCTCAGGTAGCTCATCGCATCTTTAATCTCCTGACGCTCGAAAAAGCGCAGACCACCATAGATCCGATAGGCTAAGCCTTTATGAAGCAGGGCCTCTTCGAGTACACGAGACTGAGCGTTGGAGCGATAGAGGATGGCGCAACTACTGAGATCGCCTCCCATATCATGCCAATCGTTAATTCTGCCGACAATAAAGCGCGCCTCATCCATCTCATTGAATGCACAATACAGAGAGATCTGCTCACCATCTTTATCTTCGGTCCAGAGCTTCTTACCCAATCGCTCAGGATTGTTGGCAATGAGTTCGTTGGACGCTTTCAGGATATGACCCGTCGAACGATAGTTTTGCTCCAGACGTATGGTTTCAGCCTTAGGGAAATCTTCGAGGAACTTATGTAAGTTCTCTACCTGGGCCCCACGCCAGCCATAGATAGACTGATCGTCATCACCGACTATCATCACGTTGGCGCCATCACCCGCAAGCACGCGGATCCAGGCATACTGGATGGCGTTGGTGTCCTGAAACTCGTCGACGAGAATGTTCTTAAATCTGTCCTGATAGTGCTGTAACACATGGGGCTTATTGAGCCACAGCTCATGGGCGCGCAGTAAGATCTCGGCGAAATCGACTAATCCGGCTCGATCGCAAGACTCCTGATAGACCTGATAGATCTGCAGCAAGTTTTGCTCGATAGGAAAACCACCCGCATCGATATGCTTAGGACGTAATCCCTGATCTTTCTTACCATTGATATAGCCCTGAGCCTGACGAGGCGGATACTGCTTCTCATCAAGATGAAGGCTTTTAAGAATGCGTTTGATTAGCCTTAGTTGATCGTCTGAGTCGATGATCTGAAAGGTTTGAGGCAAGTTGGCATCTTGATAGTGGGTACGAAGCAGGCGATGAGCCAAGCCGTGGAAGGTACCGATCCACATGCGCCCCATGTTACTGCCGCTGACTTTTTCCACACGTTCACGCATTTCGGCGGCCGCTTTATTGGTAAAAGTCACCGCTAAAATAGAATATGGACTCTGCTGTTCAACCTGCATAAGCCAGGCAATTCTGTGGGTTAGCACCCGAGTCTTGCCACTGCCGGCGCCCGCCAATACCAACATGCTGGATTGTGGTGCCCCTACAGCTTCACGCTGCTTGTCATTCAGGCCGTCTAGTAAAGAAGATACGTCCATTCTTGCCTCCAAAAAATCGAGGAGGCAGTATAGCAGGTGCGGGGGATGAGATCCTAGATACCTAGAGAAGGACGCGGCCCTGCCGCTAAGCAGACGCCAACGGGCTGGCTAATCGACGCAGCTCTGTAAAAGCTAAGACGACACGTGCTATTTGAAAGCAGAAGCGGGTCACTGATGTTTCAATTCAGGGCTAAGCCCGTCGAACAGGCATCGCCGTCCGCGTAGCGATAGGCCTAAGGCCGTCATCTTAGCTTTACCCGAGCTTCTCCTATTAAACCTTCTCTGCCGCCACCACAGAGATCTCAACCAGCAAGGCTTCTCTTGCCATCTTAGCCGCAACGCAGGCACGCGCTGGAGCATGACCTTCTGGTACCCAGGCATCCCACACCGCGTTCATCTCGGCAAAGTAAGACATATCTTTGACATAGATAGTCGCCGATAAGATGTGCTCTCTGTCGCTGCCGGCTTGTTCCAGTAAGACATCAACTTTGTCGAGCATAGTTTGAGTCTGCTCTGTAATACCTTGCTCGGCATCCTTACAAACCTGACCACATAAGTAGATGGTGCCGTTATGTTTAACGATACGGCTCATACGTGCGCCGGTTTCAATACGTTCTATAGTCATGCTTGTCCCAATTCATTTTTTGAGGGAAGTTCAATGGGAGGAATAGTAACGTCCGAAAGAGTTTTAAGCGAGTGACTTCGACTCATAGTCGAAGCAGTTTGAATCAGGCCAGTGAAGAAACGCCTTTGAATAAAGACGTTGCTCTGCATGCTATGCGCTGTCAGCTATATTCAATGGGGTTGATAGAGCTTAATCCTATCAATAATCCTGTCTCTATCTTCCAGTGAAAAACACCTCAAATCACATGATATTTTTTTGTTTTCACCGCTTATGAAGCACATATCCCTCAATGGGAAACGAATAGAACCGGGCATTTTAACTTTGGTGATCTGCTGCCAGCTCAACTCCCGCTGTTTACCCCTGGATTGGTACTTTACCCCAAGATGGTTCACCTCAAGTTCTTGTCGCCAGGGGCGATGACGCAAATTCAGATACACCAAAGAGATGAGTTCTGAGCACAAAACCCCAATAAAGCTCCAAACGGCCACTTTCATAACCGGAATATTTGCTGCCTCACCGCTGGCAAGCCTGGCTCCTAATGCTGCACTCAATGCAAGATAAAGATTCTGGCTTATCGAGTACCACCCATACTGAAAAGGTGTTTGGCTTATTTTCATCAAAGAACTCCATCTCGAGAGCAGGCTAGCTTTCCTTAAATACAATCCTTAAATACAATCCTTAAATACGATCTTTAAATACGACCCTTAAAAGATTGGCCTGCTCTAACCTACACTCCTGCTCAGGACTTATTCTCTTCAAGACCTATGCTGTCCATCCAGTGATCGAAATCCATCATGTTCCCAGGCAGTACCACTCTGCTGGCACCACAGCTCAAACCATCGAGTTGCTTAAGATATTGAGCACCCAGTTGCATACGAACCACATTCTTCCCACCGGGGGCGGCGATAACGGTAGCCATGAGTTCGATAGACTCGGCGGTGGCCTTGGCAATAGTTAAGATCTCTTCACCTTTACCTTCGGCTTCATTGATAAGCTTTTGCATCTCACCTTCCGAGAGGTTTATCATCTCGGCTTTAATACCTTCTGAGCGATTGATCTTACTCTGCTTATCACCTTCACTCTTGGCCAGCAGTGCACGGCGCTCACGTTCGGCGTTCACCTGCATCTCCATGGCATTTTTCACCGTTTCCGGCGGAGTGATATTTTTTATCTCATAACGATGCACGCGAATGCCCCACATGGCGCCAGCCTGATCGAGAACTTCGACCACCTTGGCACTGATCACGTCACGCTCTTCGAAGGTACGGTCGAGATCCAGAGTTCCGATAACAGAGCGGGTCGTAGTCTGAGCCAGCTGTATCGCGGCGTAGCGGTAGTCAGTCACGCCATAGCTGGCTTTCACCGGATCCACGACAGAGATATAGATAACACCATCGACTTCGACATTCACTTCATCGCTGGAGAAACACTCCTGTGGAGGAACATCGATAGTCTCCTCTTTAAGATCGTGAATGTAAGATACCTTATCAACAAAGGGCACTAAGGCATGAAAACCTGCATCTAATGTCGAATGATATTTACCAAGACGCTCTACGATATAAGCCGATTTAGTCGGTACTAAACGAATCGATTGAAACAGCTTAATAATAAAGATCGCAAAGATAAGCGCCCAAATTCCCAACACGATTAGATCTGTATTAATTCCTGCGATCATGAGCGACCTCCTTTCACATGATTTGAACTTGCTGAGCCGCTACTCACAGCATGAGTCACCTGCTCCATACCTTCGAAGAAACCTTCAAGCTTTGCCATCTCAGCAGGAACAACGGAAATTTCAGCTTCATTGAGTATTTTGCCTACCTGACCGATAAACTGCTCCTTTAGCTGCATATTCATCGCTTCATTGCCACCATCAAGTGCCAGTGCGGTAGAAACAAGTTCCATCCCCTCGGCTTTCGCCTTGGCAATGATGCTGATCTCTTGCGCGGTACCTTTAGCCTCGTTGATGCGTTTTTGCTTCTGGCCCTCGGAGATATTGATCGCCTCTTGGCGTTCCCCCTCGGAAAGGTTAATCATCGCGGCTTTCTCTGCATTCGCTAAGGTGATCTCCGCACGCTTACTCCGCTCGGCTTCCATCTGCTTCTCGAGTGTGTGTATCACCTTACGAGATGGTGTGATGTTTTTTATCTCATAACGCAGTACCTTAATTCCCCATGGATCTGAGGCCTTATCGATCTCTCTTACTATTGATTCATTGAGTGACTCCCGCTCTGAGAAGGTCTGACTCAGGGACAATTTACCGATCTCGGAGCGCATAGTCGTTTGCGCCAGATTCACCGCCGCGAGACGGTAATTTTCGATACCATAGCTCGCCAATTTGCCGTCCATCACCTTGAGATAGACTAAACCATCGACCTCGAGCTGAGTGTTATCTTTCGAGATACAACTCTGTGGCGGTACGTCTAATACCTGCTCACGGATCTCATGCTTATAGGCCACGCGATCGAAGAAGGGAATAAGAAAATGAAAACCGGGCTTAAGCACAGTCCGAAACTTACCTAAACGTTCGATCACATTGACCTCACGCATAGGCACGATTAACAACAGCTTATAGAGAATAAAAAAGACAAACAGGACAAAGATTGTAAATACAAACATAGATTCCTTCCTTAACTTAAACTAACTGCACTTATAGCTAACTGCACTTATAGCTAACAGTGCACTAAACTCTGAGCAAAAAAACAGGGCTCATCAAGCTCATTGATTCAGACGACTCAAACTAAATGAATCAAACTAAACTAATCACCCCAAACGAATTAAGCCTGAGGGTTTTGATCTATTTCAATCAGGCAGAATGACTCATGCCTAATTACTCAGGACAGGGTTCGACAACCAGAGCAATATTATCCCGGCAGATGATCCTTACGCGGGTACCTGCTGCAATTTCGCTACCATCACCCAGTGCAGACCATTCGGTCCCCTGAAATTCGATGCGCCCCTGATGTTGCGCCGGACCGATAGTCTCTTTCACGATGGCCGTCTGATTATAGATATCCAGTTCTTCATCGGTATTACCAACGTGAGAATCTCCACCGACCAGTTTTTGTGTCAGCTGCCTGAAACTTAACAACAAGACAATAGAAACGATAAACCAGAGTGTGAGGCTTTGCACTATTCCTTCGACTAATCCGATAGCCAGTGCAGATGCGACAACCAGACAGGCACCACCGAGCAAGATGACTATTCCCCCGGGAATAATGATCTCCGCCAGCATCAATGCCAGTCCAATGCAGCCCCAGATAATGATGGGATTTGATAACTCCATATTTCCCCCTGAAATGTGAGTATCCGTCAAAACACTATATCAGTTGTTTCTGCCCCTCGCGACATAATATGTCAAAAATCGTTTCAATAACATTATAAAACCTATTTGAAGCAGATAGTTATTACATTTATAGCAAACCAAAATTTTCAGTATCCTATCACCAAATGAATACCCAGCTCATTAAGCTTATCTCCCGCTCCATAACGAGAAAGCTGATTTAACACACATTTATGCCAATTTATCTCAAAACAGCAACAAACCCTTTGAACAATAGTGCCTTTATGAATATATTCTCCGCCCTATGAGATGGGTGCTCAGCGGTCATCTCAATTTAGCTTCGCCGTACCCTTGGCGATCGATATTTTCAACAATCAATAAAGCAACTCAGAGTGCAAAGATTGTCACAGATAGCGGCCCGATGGCTGCATTAATAAAAAGGTAACGAGATGAACAAAAAATGGCTTTTACTCGCACTTCTCGCCGCACCACAGGCGATGGCCGATGATATGATTCACTGGTGGGATGCCAGCGTGACCGCGTTATACGGTGATAATTACGATCTGGCGCCTTCTGATAAACAAACCACTTTCACCTTCGAAACTGCCGGCGCATGGCAATATGGTGATTGGTTTGCGTTTCAGGATCTGATCTATTTTAACGGTTCGAACGTCAGCAGTGACAGCACAACCTACGGCGAGATCTCGACTCGACTCAGTGCCGGTAAAATTTTAGGCAAAGAGATCGGTTTTGGCCCTGTCACCGACCTGTCTCTGGCTATGACCTTCGAAGAGGGTGAAGGGCCGGTTAAGAGCTTCCTGTACGGTCTGGGCATGGATATTTCTATCCCTTACTTTAGCTACTTTCAGCTCAACACCTATCGACGTGATGCCATCAGCAGTGGCAACATCAGTGATGGTTGGCAGTTAACTCCCGCCTTTAGAATGGACTTTCCTGTTGGCAATTCGAACATAGTATTCGATGGCTTCTTTGACTGGGTATTCTCCGCCGATAACCAAGGCTATGAAGAGAACTTTCACTTCAACCCTCAGCTGAAATATGATCTGGGTGCTGTCATCTTCGGTAGCCACAAGAAAAACAAATTTCTTGTCGGTGTCGAGTACGATTACTGGAAGAACAAGTACGGTGTAAAAGGAGTCGATCAAAACACCTACTCGGTTATAGCTAAGTATCACTTCTAATCGGCATTTTTGGATAATTAGCTTTATCCATCAGTCCTGATTGAGATGTCAGATCAAAAAAGGCGCCCCAGGCGCCTTTTTATTAACTTATATCGATCGATATTAAACCTGCCGATTTAAGCCAGAAGTTTCTTCGCTGCTGCAACGACGATAGAAACTGCACTCACTTCAGTTTTCTTCATCGTAGCTTCATCAGGGATCTCTTGCTGTGTACGGTTTACAATCACACCGGCAACACATGCCGCACGCCAACCTTGCGAAGCACACATGGTAAATAGCGTCGAAGATTCCATCTCGTAGTTAAGAACCCCAAGGTCCTGCCACTCTTGCATCATCCCTCTGTACTGACGCGTTACACGACCAGAAACGGTATCGTAACGATCTTGACCAGGATAGAAAGTATCTGAAGAAGCTGTAATACCGATGTGTGGCTCCAGGCCTGCATCACGGGTTGCTTCAACCATAGCTGTAGTACATTCGAAGTTAGCAACGGCTGGGTACTCCATAGGAGCAAAGTGCAGACTTGCGCCATCGAGACGAACCGAAGCTTGAGTTACGATAACATCACCAACATTCACTTGAGGCTGGATAGCGCCGGTGGTACCGACACGCAGGAAGGTTGTCACACCTAGCTGAGCTAACTCTTCAACTGCGATAGAGGTCGATGGTCCGCCAATACCGGTAGAACATATAACAACAGCTTTGCCGTCGATATAGGCAAGGTAACTTGTATATTCACGATGGCTGGCCAGGAACGTAGCGCCTTCCATCAACTCAGCAATACGCTTAACACGCTCAGGATCACCAGGCACAATCGCCAAGTTCGCCCCATCCAACATTTTTTTGGTCAATCCCAAATGAAATACATCTGACATTATGAAAACCCCTTTCAATTTTGATAAAAAAATTCTTCTGTTTGCGACTTTAACCTAGTATCGAAGCCAAAAAGGTTAGCAAGATCACACTTTGTTGGGCGACAGGTAAATGTTTTGCTGTAATGCAGTTACTAAAACGATTCATCTGCATTAACAAACTGCATCGCTTAAGAAGTCCTTAATCACTCACAGATTTAGATCGAGACACATCTTGATTCAGTACCAGTATAGGCGGCTTTGAAAAATAAGGAGTTATACCTGACCTAATAACTTTTACATCCTCAGTTCTCAGGCACTTCCATAGTTCTCAGGCACTTTCATTTAGTGCGTTACGCCAGACAAAGCAGATATTTATTATGAGTGTTCAATTGTTGACCTCTATCACATTTGGTCGGTAAAAATCGCGCTAATTTAGAGATAAACAAAATAAAACGGAGGAGATCACAACTATGTTTCCGGAATACAGAGAGCTCATCACCAAACTAAAAAGCGAAGACGCACACTTCCTGAAGAAGTTTAATAAGCATAATGCGTTGGATGATGAAATTAAGGAGTTAGAGCAACATAGTTCCAGTGGCTTTACCAATGAGGTTCATGAGCTCAAGATAAAAAAGCTACATCTTAAGGAGGAGTTACACACGATTTTAAAGAAATCACCACAACTTATTTAGCGTGCAGGAATAATACTAGATATAAAAATGGGCAATTAAGCCCATTTTTTTATCTGTTTAACGAGATAAAGTATCTATCTACCTCAACGCCTTAATGAGTTCAGCACTGGAGTCGAAGGTACTCACACTCATCACTTTTAAACCGTCTAACTTGATCAAGGTTGCCTGATCTTTTTCAGAAGGCAACAAACGTGTCGTTTCCCCCTCTCTGTCCAATGCCATGGAAAACGGCAGATCTTTCATTTGAGGAATAGCGACAAACTTAGCAATCAAGGAGGGCATACCACTGATGTCCGCGACATAAACTAACTTATCCGATGTTTGTTTTTGCTCTGCTGTCAGCACTTCCAGTGCCTCTTTGATAATATCTCCGCCTTTCATATTACGACTAAAAAGTAAGGTCCGGGTTTCTTCAGAAACAGCTATTTTATTTTCAAACTGATCCAGAAGCTCTATCTGAGAAACCAGATCACCTTCAACATAAGATGATGCCTGAGCAAAGCTGGTTAACAGAGTACAGATAACGAATAACAGAGTTCGCATGCTTTAATTCCTAGCTAGGTCTTGAGTTCATTAAACATTAACTTAGTCCGCTTAAAACCACATTAAAATTATGGACAATTCATGATCCTCTTCACGCAGAATCGACCTCGAGAAATAAACTTAAAAATCTGCCCTAAAAATGCAACAGTTTTGCTACCAAAGTAGCTAAAATTCAGTAAGCTATTCACTATAAAAATGATGTTATTTAAAGGCCGATACCATGAAGGAAGATCAACTCGCACAAGAGCTTGAGCAACTGCAAAATGTCTATACACTGATCACTGAGTTTCTGGTTCAATACAGTTTTCGCCTTGTGGGCGCACTACTTATTTTCCTTATCGGCCTTTGGCTCGCCTCCAAGGTCGCGAAACTGGTCACGAGACAGTTCGAAAAACACAATATCGACATAACACTAAGCAACTTTGTCAGTAACTTAGTACGAATTATTATTGTTGCCATGGTCGCCATCATAGCACTGGGAAAACTGGGGATAAGCGTCACACCTATGATTGCAGCCATTGGTGCGGCGTCCTTGGGTGCAGGGCTCGCGATTCAGGGGATGCTCTCTAACTATGCCGCCGGTATCACCATCATAGTTACTCGCCCTTTTATAATAGGTAATACCATCACAGTTAAAGAGGTCACCGGTGTAGTGCAGGATATCCATCTGGGTTTAACGGTACTGACTAACGAGGAGGGGGAGCAGATCAGCATCCCTAACAAGCACATTGTCGGAGAGATACTACACAACTCCTTTGCGAACAAACTCGTAGAAACAAAATTCAACATTAACTATCAGTCGGATCCTGAGGAGGTGGTAGCCCTGGCCACTCAAGTACTGGCCGAGAGCCAGCAGGTCAATCAGGACAAGCCACCTCATATCGGTATAAATGGTTTTAACACTGTCGGCATCGAGATAGGTATTCGATATTGGGTACCCACCCAAAGCTATTACCAAAATAAATACCAAACTAACTTAGCGATATATAAGGCGTTACATACGGCAGGAATCGAGATCCCATGCCCGGTCAGAGAAGTTCATATAGAGAGATAACTTACTTAGTTCTGTCAATGTGACCTAAATCTTGCTCTAAAGAGGTCAGAGCAAGATTTAACAACAAGGACTAGAGCCCCCGCTGCCACTCCTGCCTTAAACCGCTCGACAGTGGCTTAGTCATGGCCTGTTCTACTTGAGCTATTAACTTGTCCTTGTCTTTACCTAAAGTCCCTTTCAACACGAGGTAATTTGAAGCGTGGTCCGAGCGAAAAATCGTTTTATCCAGTTCGAGGTGCTTCAACAGGGTGTGCATCTCGACGAATAAACCATGTTGGTCCGGCAGCTGAAAATTCCCGTCGAAGCTTTTATCCATGCGTTCCGTCCCCATAGGCAGCGTGACCACCAATGTAGAGAGATACTCCGGCTGAGCGGCGTTCATTAATTTAGCCGAGTTGATGGCGTGTTGCTGCGATAAGCCAGTGCCGCCGAGTCCATTTAAAATCATCACCGAAGATTTGATGCCTGCCGCTTTTATCTTTTTCAGTGCGACCAGTGACGAGTCAAAACTTTCGCCTTTTTCGATACGGCGCAGCACTTCATCATCACCACTCTCGCAACCAATATACAGCAGTGATAAACCAAGCTCCTTCAGTCTGGTCAACTCCTCAACCGTCTTATTCTTAAGGTTTCTTGGCAGACAGTAGCTACTGATCCGGGTGACGCCGGGCAGGTGCTCACGGATCAACAAACAGATGGCTTCCAGTCTGTCAAAGGGCAGGCTCATCGCATCCCCATCGGCGAGAAACACCCGATGAACCGCGCCACCAGTTTCTGCAACTGCAATAATATCCGCAGCAATCTTATCCAGCTTCTGCGCCCTGAAGCGTTTCTGCGGCGCGGTATACATGTCGCAAAAGGCACAACGATTCCAACTGCAACCGTTAGTAACCTGCAGGATAAGTGACTTCCATTCCGATGGGGGACGAAACAAAGGCTCAATATAATTCAAAGGCTGACACTCCTTAATATCCCTAATAAAGGGCAAGCTATAATCTGCACCATACATTCACAGCCGTAAACATAGTGGTTTCAAATTGGCTCAAAGGTTAACACTCACTAATAAAGAAAAAAACGATGAATTGTGAACCAAGTCTCATGTTTTAAAATCAACTACTCATAAATAGATAGGTTTTGATCTAGTGCAATTTTTATTCAATTTTTTTTGCTAAAGTGCACCCATTCAGAGTTTGTAACACTTTGGCAAACTCACGCTTCCCATCTGGGAAGTGAAGAAAACAGGCGCATCGGCCTACATACGTAAAGAATAATAATTATGCAAATAGCACAACAACTGAAAGACAGAAGAGGGACTGATCTGCATCATGACGTTCATTGGGACTCTATGACCGCAGAGCAGAAAATTGCTCTCTATAACCTGCACCGATTTGGTTATCGGCTGTTGTTTGTTCGCCATATGCATTCTGGACCTTTGGCTGTGATCTCTCAACAAAACCATCTGGCGACGATAAGTTCCCATGGTGAAGTTGATTACAGAACAGATATCCAACTAAGGGACTAATCTCAACGAATTCGTTGGGTGATTTCTCAAAAAGGAGCGCTGAAAAGTGCTCCTTTTATTTATTATGGTCTCCCGAAAACAGATATTAAATATCAGCTTCACCAGATTGGTATAGCATATCCAGATGCGGGATCCCATCTTCCAGATAAACTTCAGAGACTGGTTCAAAACCTAGCTTTTGATAGAATGCCTTGAGGTATTCCTGTCCGCCTAACTGAATGTTTTTCTCGGGCCACAGTTCTTGTGTCACTCTGATCGCCTCACTCATCAATGAGTGTGCGACCCCGGCTCCTCTGGCTTGCTCGGCTACAACCACTCGCCCGATGCTGGCATCGGCATAGCTGACTCCGGGTGCGAGTAATCGAGCATAAGCCACGATCTCCCCCGCATCATTTCGCCCCAGCAGATGACGGGTTTCACTATGGCGGTCTTTTTCATCTAATTCAGGATAGGGACAGTTTTGCTCAACCACAAAAATATCGACCCTAAGCTTTAGTAACTCGTACAGCTCATCTACCGAAAGCACATTAAATGTCAGAACGCTCCACTGCATATCATCTCCCTTATTGAATGATTAAAGAATATAAAAATAAAGAGTAAAAAGCAGTGTAACACCACTAAGGAGAAAGAGGTGTTCCTAACGGTGGAGTTCGTCAGATAACTGGCCATGACCAAGCGTTTAATCGCTGCGCTTCCTTATCGAGAGCACGGCGACTACGGCGATGAGCAATAAACATGAGATAATGAAGAACACATCATTATAGGCACTGATATAGGCCTGCTGCGTCATTGTCTGCCCCAAAAGCGCATTGGCCTGCGCCGCAGCGGTAACAGGGTCGGACCCCGCCTGAGTGAAAACATTAGCCGTCTGCATCAGATAATCATTGGCTATAGGGCTCACGGCCGGCAAGGTCTCTTTAATATGAGCCAGATGTTCTCTGGAGAGGTTATCGGTCAAGGTGGACACCAAGGCGATACCAAATGCCCCCCCTAAATTACGCATCACATTGAGTACCGTTGAGGCCGAAGCATTCTCATGGGGCTTGATATGCATGGTCGCGATAATACCTATAGGCACAAGGATGAACGGCTGACCCAATGCCCGGACAATTTGTGATGCAATCATCTGCTCGCCGGCATAGTCGGCAGTCATATGGCTGTTCATGTAATAGCTCAGCGAAAACATCAAGAAGCCAAACGCAGCCAGATAACGGCCATCGAAGCGCTCTACCAATTTAGGCACTAGGGGCAACACCAATAGCTGGGGAAACCCCATCCACATAATCACCTCACCAATTTCCAGCGGGCTATAATCATGGATCTGTGACAAGTAGAGAGGGATCATATAGATAGCACCGAACAGCGCCATCCCTAATAAAAAATAGGCCACGGTCGAGATAGCGAAATCTCTCTGCCCCAGCAACCTTAGATTGACGAGAGGCTCACTCTTTTTGAGCTGAATATAGATAAACAAGGCTATGTTTATCACGGCAATAATCGATAGATATTGAATCAGTTCAGAGCCAAACCAATCTTTACGGTTGCCCTCTTCCAGCACCACCTCTAAACAGCCCATTCCTATGGCCATGGTGACGATACCGGACAGGTCCACATTCTTTAGCTTTTCCCAGATAACAGGTTTTCGTTCCAAACCATAGGCCAGCATAGCCATGACGATTAGCCCTGGTGGAACATTGATGTAAAACAGGTAATGCCAACTAAACTGCTCGGTTAACCAGCCTCCTAACGTGGGTCCAATCGATGGAGCAAAAGTGGCCGTAATGCCAAACAACGCCATCCCCACGGCACGCTTTTCATCGGGAAGAAATTCGAGTATTAAACGAAATGCCAAGGGAATAAGTGCGCCACCGAAGAACCCCTGCATCGCGCGAAACGCGATCATCGACTCCAGGTTCCATGAGATTGAACATAACAATGAAGCGAAGATGAAGGCCGACGTCGTCCATAGCAAGTAACGGCGCACCGACAAGCCCTGACTTAACCACCCGGACAGAGGAATAGCTATCATCTCTGCGACCAGATAAGCCGTCGCTATCCATGAGCCCTCTTCCAGAGTCGCACCTAAGCTCCCCTGTATCTCTTTCATCGATGCATTGGTGATCTGAATATCCAAGATCGCCATAAATGCACCAATCAGGCCTCCAATTACCGCTATCCAAGCCCGGCGACTACCACGTTCATAACCCTGTGGTCTTGCCTCAGTAGAGAGACTAACATCGCGATTCACTTCCGCATTAGCGATAGCACTCACCTGTTAATGACCTGTGTTGGCAGCAAGTGCGTTATCTAATGGCAAGGTCGTGGTATCGACCTTCACGATGGCACTCAAGCCAGGAACGAGCCTCTCTCTCTCCTCACCGAGTTCCAGACGGATCCTCACCGGAATACGCTGAACGATCTTGGTAAAATTCCCCGTCGCATTTTCGGCGGGTAACAGACTAAATTTGGCACCGGATGCCGGTGAAAGGCTATCGATAACACCTGTAAAGGTTTTGTCGGGAAACGCATCGAGATTAACCTGAACCGACTGGCCGGGCTGCATATGCTGGATCTGGGTCTCTTTGAAGTTGGCCGTGATCCAAACAGCCCCATCCGGTACCAAACTGTAAAGTGCCTGCCCGGGTTGAACGTATTGCCCCTTCATGGCTCCGCGCTTACCTATCACGCCAGAAAACGGCGCCCTGACTTGTGTATCTGCTAACTGAATTCTGGCAAGCTCTAACCCTGCCCCCGCCTTCACGACATTCGCATCGGCCTGTAATAGTTGCGCATTAAATACTGCAAGCTCCCGTTGCTTTGCAACCAGGGCCGCATTAGCCTCATCAAGATGTGCTACAGACGACTCGAAACTCGCCTGCATCTGATCTACGTCATCTTGAGAGCTGTAATTTTTCACCTTTAACTTCTTCGAACGGCTCAGCTGTTGCTCCGCCCGCAACCGATCCGACCCGGCCGCAGCAACCCCAGCCTGAGCCTGAGAGATCAGCGCATGTTGCAGCTCGACTTTAGCGGAGAGTGTTTGCAATTCAGCCTGTGAACTATCGAGTTCAGCCTGACTCTGGGCTAACTTAGCCTCATATTGGTTATCTTCTAACTGAGCCAATAACTGACCGGCTTTGACATGCTGGTTATCTGTGATGTCTGTCATCACGACATAGCCGGGCACCTTGACGCTGATATGGGAGATATCTGCTTCCACATAGGCATTATCGGTCGACTCGAAGAAACGAACCTGCGTCCACCAGTAATAAGCGCCACCAGCAAAGGCTGCAAATATCAGTGGCACCACAATGAATAATTTACTCTTGGACATACATGACTCCTTGATTAGAGCCCTATAGTCTACTACTGTCTCCTTTAGTTTATTAGATAGTTTAAAATCAACCTACTGTTTCACAGGTGTAACAATCATGGATCTTAATCGTGTTCAGATGTTTGCTCAGGTCGTCGAACAGGGCAGTTTTACCGGAGCAGCAAAAGCCTTAGGATTAACTAAAGCAACGGTTAGCCGAAAAATTGCCGAGTTAGAGGCCGATGCCGGTGTGCAACTCCTGTTTCGTACCACAAGGTCGCTAAAACTCACCGAAGCGGGTTCGGCCTATTACAATCGTGTTCATCAAATTCTTATCGATCTAAAAAATGCCGAGGATCAACTCAGTGCCAGTCAGCAGTTGATCAAGGGAAAACTGAAAATTGTCTGCCCTATCGAAATGGGTCAGCTTTTTTTTGGCAGGATCTTCGCGAGATTTTTAAAACAATATCCGGATATCTCCATCGAAGCAGAGCTGAGTAACCGCAAGGTAGATGTCATCGAAGAGGGAATAGATGTCCTGTTTCAAATCACCAGCAGCTCCGATACCCGCCTGCAGACATACTCACTGCTCAATACCAGCAAGACCTTAATGGCGAGCCCCGAGTATCTGGCACAATACGGCACACCGCAGACCCCACAAGACCTCAACAAACATAGGGCGGTCAAGCTAGAGTCGGCACACATTGACGGCAGCTGGACCCTCTTTGATGGGAAGGAGTGGGTCACTGTCGACCCCGAAGCTCAACTCGCCGTGAATAATGTCACCCTCGCCAGAGAGGCTGCGATAGAGGGCTTAGGGATCACCTCGGTGCCAACCTTGATAGCCCAGCAAGCCATTGATGAAAGCCTGCTCATTCCGCTTCTGGAAGATTTCCCCATGGCACAGACAAAGATCACCATGAGCCTACCCCAGCGCGCTTACCTGCCCAGAAAGTATCGTGTCTTTATCGAGTTTATCTATCGGACGATGAGCGAAAATCCCGATAATCATCTGCTGGAAATCCCTGACTTTGTCTCGTTAGAGTGAGTTTTTCGGGCTTAAAATCAAAGATTCTTAAATTAAAAAGCTCATCCCTGCAAAAATAATGATAAAGCTGCTAACATTGCAGGCAATTTTTTAAGCTTAATGAGATAGAGCAAGATGGGAAGAGCATACCAGAACAAGAAAGAATCCATGGCTAAAACGGCTGGTCAGAAAACCAGAATATATTCTCGCTATGGTAAAGAGATATACGTTTGCGCTAAAAATGGTGGTTTCGATCCTGACGGCAACCTCCCGCTACGCCAGTTGATCGCCAAGGCTAAGAAAGATCAGGTACCGGCTCACGTTATCGAACGTGCTATCGAAAAAGCCAAGGGTGGCGGTGGTGAAGATTATGAAACAGCACGTTACGAAGGCTTTGGTCCTGGTGGCTGCATGGTCATTGTCGATTGCCTAACCGACAACGTCAAACGCACCTTTACAGAAGTACGTCAGGCATTCGTAAAGAATGATGCCAAACTGGGTGGCCCGGGCACCGCCGGTCATATGTTCGATCATCAAGCCATTTTCGTTTTCAAAGGTGAAGATGAAGAAGAAGTGCTTGAGATGTTGATGATGGCCGATGTTGACGTGACAGATGTCGAAGTCGAAGATGGCATGATCAGTGTTTATGCGCCTAATACCGAGTTTTACAAGACTAAGACAGCATTGAACGAAGCTATGCCTGAAGTCGAATTCGTGGTTGAAGAGATCACCTTCGTTCCACAAACTATGACTGACATTAACGATCCTGAAGTGATCGAGCAGTTAGAGAAATTCCTGGCGGCCCTGGAAAATTGTGATGATGTGCAAAACGTCTACCACAACGCTGAGTTTGCACAAGAGTAAACTCGATAACTAAATCAATAAAGCTCAGCCGCAATATGAAGCATTGCAGCTGAGCTTTTTTATTGCATAAATTTCCCCACCATTTAATATTTCCACAATCAGCAGTAACAAAATAATGACCAGCAATCTCAAGCTGAAAGCCTGATACACAGTGAGATTAGGCTTTAATCAAGTTAAAGATTTTTTACCGCAAGCCCTTCACTTGTTGAGTTCAATAACATTCAACGATAAAGACACGCATTAGGTGGACTTTTACCTCAGCGTTCCTATCATTATATGAGAGGGATTTATCATGCTAATGGATGAGAGTACCGATTTGCAGACATCAAAAATAACAACAACTGCTCTGCAGCTTTTAATGTTCTAAAACTCAATAGGTAACCTATGAAACATACTAAGACAATACTCGCTGTAACCCTGACGAGTTTGCTTACAGCATGTGGGGGCAGCGATGATAACTCGACCCCGCCTCTCCCTGAATCCGGTGTCTTTAATCTGGGTGTGTCGGATAACCCCGCCGATGCAAAAATAGTTAACATCGCATTTAAGCAAGTCGTCCTGAAGAATGATGAAGGCTCTATCTCATTTGATGCCATAGAGGGGGGTGGACTCAAGCATATCGATCTGCTTACGGTACAAGGAGCCGAGGTCGCAACACTCATCAGTGGTGAATCGGTTCCGGTAGGTGAGTACCAGATGTGTATCTATATGCAGAAGAATGAAACTGCAGATGAAAACAGTTCTTATGTTCAGACCGCCGATGGCACCGCCGGACTTACCACCAACAGCAACGGCTCCTGTGGCGGCGTTGGCGCCGAAGATGAGGACACGGGTCGGCTGTTCTTAAATAAAACCTTTACCATCGAAGAGGGAAGCAATACCTTCGTTGCCGAGTTCAATCTGGCCAAAGGCCTGCAGGCCCCTCACGGTAATAAAGATTACTGGACATTGAAACCCACATCTGTGCAGTTGGTCAATGCCGCTGAGATAGGCGGGATTTCCGGGCAGATAAGCTCTGCTACTTTCTCTGACTGTCAGTCAGCAGCTGTCGATTTAGGCCTGCCAGATGAATATAGTCCGGCGGTTTACCTCTACCCGATAAATACAGCATTGATTAACATGGCCGACTTCAGAGCAGAAAATGAGCCTTACCTGCAGACCGAGGTCGCTCCCCTTGCTTCTGCGAGAGTTAATCCCATTCTGGACGCTGACGAGAATGAGATAGGTCAGGGATATGAGTTTGGCTTCCTCGATGCAGGCATGTATAGCTTAGGCTATACCTGTGTCGCTCAACAAGATGACTCAGATGAGAATGACATAGATAAGATCCCCCCCTTCTTTTTCAATGCCGATGAGCAGCTGGTTGAAGTAACACTAGGAGAAACCATCACGCGTCACTTCCCTGAAACATTTGACCCGGAGGCTTAATAAAAGGTTTAAGCCGGGATTAAGCTAAACACAAATAAGGCACTCGATTGAGTGCCTTATCTATTTATTGGGATGAATATCAGGCCTACTTGGTCGCCACCCGTTCTCCCGGATTTTTCAGCCCAGTGCCTTTAAGGTAGGTATCTAAAAACTTCACATAGGCTTCCGATGCAGTAATACGGTTATTTTTCTTACTAAAACCATGCCCCTCGTCATCGAATACCACATATTCCACCGGCACCCCATTTTGCTTAACCTTTTCCACCAACTCATCACTCTCGATTTTAAGTACACGAGGATCATTAGCCCCCTGGATCACCATCAAGGGCTTAGTGATATTTTGGGCGTGAAACAGGGGAGAAATGGCCCTGTGACGCTCAGCATCTGTCGCCGGATCGCCCATTTCATCGTAAAGTGCTTTCTTAAATGACTCCCACCAAGGTGGAATCGACTCGAGCGTACGCACCCAGTTGGTGACACCGAAGATATCGATACCCACCTTAAATTCCTCCGGCTCGAAGGCTAAGGCAGCGGCTGTCATGTAGCCACCATAACTCCCGCCCATGATGCCAATCTTATCTGCATCGACCCAACCTAATCCTTGGAGATACTTTTTCCCGTAGACGATATCTTGCAGATCGTTCTCACCATGATTTTTATCATCAAGATGGAAGAAGGTTTTACCGTAACCTGAACTGCCACGATTATTGACCGCAAATACCGCGTAGCCATGATTCACCAGGTGTTGGCGCATCGCGCTGTATCCGGTGCGGCTCTGACCACCGGGTCCACCATGAACAAATACAACGGCTGGGCGCTTATTCTCTACGCTCGCTCCCTTAGGCTTAAACAGTAAACCCGGCACTTCTAATCCATCGAAGCTGTTGAAGCGTACCACTTCACTCGCGACTAAGTCTTGAGGGCTAATCTTAGGGTTCAGTGCTTGAGTAAGCAGCCTTGCCGAGCCGCTGTCCATCTTCCAGACGAAGAGGTTAGAGGGTGAGGTATCTGAATTGATATAGAATGACAGAGTCTTTTCATCTTTAGAGAAATTGACACTGCGCAGGTCGCCAGCCGGCAATTTAGGTAGGCTCACCTGCTCGCCCGATTCGGTATCTAAGATGCTGATCCGGGTGCTGGCATCGGCATTGACGCCACTGACACGATATCTTCCCGATTCAGAGAAGTAGACAAAGCTAACATTCCAATCATCTTTCACCGCTAAAGCATGATCGTCACTGGCGATATTGTATTGCCAAACCTGTGAAAACTCCCCCTTGGCATCGGTGCTGTAATACAGGGACTTACTGTCGGAAGAGAAGGTCATAGGACTGTAATTAGCCGGGTCTTGATGCTCACTGATCAGCGTTGGCTTTTGGGTTCGTGTTCTGAAATCCAACAGGTATGTATCGCTATCCCTGTTGGTATGTGTTTTCGCTAATGACAGGAAATGCCCATCCGGTGACACTTCCGATATATCGAAACCCTGCTCATTTTTAAAGACTAAAGTGCGCATATATGTTTTTGCATCATAACGGTAGAGATCCATAAACTTAGGATCCCGCTCGTTAGTGGTCGCATAAAAGAACTCGCCATCATTGGTAAAATTGACGAAGTTAGCACGGGTATTTTCACTGTTTGTCAGGTCCGTGATAGTTCCATCTATCTCACGGACAAACAGGTGATAGAGCTCATTTCCGCCCTCATCCTGAGTCAGCAATACGCGATCATCATTAGGAAACCAGGATATCGGATAGGTGGTGTCTTTAAAGTTGGTCAGAGCCACTTTATCACCGGAGGCAACATCCATCTTATAAAGATTAAAGATCCCGGTTTCATCGGATCCCATCAAGATGGAACGCCCATCTGCCGAAAAGGAGGAACCAAAATAGGTTGTGGTTTCGAAGAAGGTCTTAGCATCATATTTCTGTACTGATGTCTGCACTGCCGATGGCTCATTAGCCACAAGTTCATTCGAGTTTTTAGCTGTATTTGAACAAGCTGTTAGACCTAAACCTAAGGTTACGGCTAGCGCTAGCGCACTAAGGTGAAGAGACGTTTTCATATTTCCCTCTTTAATTATCCCAAATATTTGGTTAGTCAAAAATCCATATACTTCACATCATAAATAACCCTGACAATCCTCAATCAGGACTAAACAAGTTGGATATAACCTAGAGGAAAATGAACATAAAGGCGAACAATACCAATTTCACTGAATTTATGACCATTCAAAATGTGTAAACTTCAGGCAACAAAAAGGGCCCCGAGGGGCCCTTGGCTAACTGAACACTCATCTGGTCTGTCACATCGATATCTAGTGTCTTAAAACAGCGGCCTGCAGGGGAACCGTGTATAAATGCAATATCTAACGAAGGCCATCCTCAAATGAAAGTCCATTTAACTTAGCGCTCGAACAGGTGGAACTTCTCGATACCGTAAGACTTACCCTCTGCGTGACAAGTTGCACATGATTCATTAGTCGGGGTTAAATACCACTCGTCACCTAAATCTGTAGTTAACGTGTTAATCTCGCCACCATTACTCATCATGTGATTTTTTGCCTGCTCATCGTTATGACAAGCGAAACAGTTTGCAGTAATTTGACTCGTGACTACACCATCTGAGCCGCCATTGAATGATTTAGAAGGCATGTATTGATTTGGCATCTCATAAAGGTCGACCACACCATCGTGACAGGCGACACAGTTAACCGCATCGAGCGCCGCTGCCGAGTTATATACTTTTTCACCATCAATTATTTTGTAACTGCCTTCACCCCAGTGTTTACCGTGGATCATAGGACCAAAACCTGGTCCCGAATAACCCGATCTTCTGTCCTTACCAGTATAGTGGCACGACAAACAGCTCATACCGCCGTCTGCAAACCCACCGGATTTATGGAACTCACCATGAGTATTATGGCAAGTGGTGCAACTTTCTGATGTAACATTGAAGCGGCGTGTATCTTCACTACCATCGGCAAACAGTGCAGGCGACTTACTACTGATGATCACTTTATCACTTTCATTTGGTGCAAATGTCACTCGAGAAAGAGCCATAAGGCCAGTCGCATCTCCCTCGGGAGTGATATAAGTTGTACAGTATTCACGACTGCCATCTTCATTGTCAGTGGAACTTGAGGTTCCTGATGCGGTATCTGTGATATTGCCATGCAACTTCATAAAACTCATGCTAATGGCGATTTCGCCAGACTCGACCATCTCGCCAATATTAAGCTGGATCTCATCTTCATCTGCGGTATTAAAAAGAGATAGTGTCGTACAGCTTAAACCTCCCTTTAACTCTGGTGTTGTTGTGACTGTATAGTTGATTTCATCTATAGTCTGCTGCTTTGGCATTTGGGTATGCAAAGAGCGGAAGTCCTGATCTGCGGCGAATGCGTTCATATTTACAGGAACGGTAACGCCCGCTTCGATATGACAATCCAGACAAGTATCTGTTGTATAAACTTGTGTTATCGGCTCTGCATGACAGGTATAGCAGTTAGAGGGAGCGAAACCGCCCTCGAACTGCTGATGATTAATATGACCTATTTTTTGCAGGCTATTCTTAGCATAACCACCGGTATTCAATGAATTACCGCTGTCATCTACATCACGAGGGACGTGGTTATGACATGCCATACAGCCGGCAACCAAGTCCGTTTCGCCTTCAGCATTTATTGCCGTATAACTCGAGTGCTTAATTGAGGAGGCTAAGAAGTCCACGTGACAGCTCTGACAAGTGGCTGTGGATGTGGTGTGAATATTCTCGGTCTTATCGACCACAATATAACGCGACTTAGCGATATTATCGCCACCACCAACGGCAAGACGAATAAGACCTTCGGTGCCCGCGTTCACCGCAGCCATAGGGGCAATAAATTCATAGCGACCATCTTCAGTCATTGTGAGGCTGGCACCTTCTGTGGAAACATTGGCACTCCCACCTACTGAGCCGTCGCGGCTACGCTGGATCCCTTTCTCAGTTAACGCCGCCACTTCTGCGCTCGCCTGCTCGAGTCCGGTGATCAAGACCCCCTCTTCATTGGTGATCTCAAACTCGAATCGAACCAACCCCTCCTCGAGGGTGTGAGACAGCATCTCAACATTGGTGACTTGAGAATCCCCTACCGTTGGCGGTGGCGGTGTGGTGCCATCTTCGCCATCTTTACCGTCACTTCCACAGGCACTTAAGCCCATCGCTCCAGCCACAACCAAGGCCAGATAACGTTTATTTAGTACTTTCATCGCCACTCCCGAATCTTACTTTTTTAATTGCGATCTGCTCGCCCCTATAAATACATTAACGTTTGTAGGGATATAATTTTTAAAAAGAGAGTAAATTATTGAGCCGAGTCAAAGGAGTAGAGCCGAAAAATCAGGATGGTAACTAAACAGTAAACAGGTGTTCCATGAAGGTAAACAGTGTATATAAAACAAACAAACAAAGAGGAGAAGCCTGGGTAACATTAAACACATTTGTTTCAATTAACGTACGATTAAAACAAACTTAATCCTTAACCCCGAAAAATATTAATATACTGAATAGTAAGACTTTAACCAATAACCAACTTTAGCCCACCCTAATTTAACTCTTTAAAGTTCACAATAAGAAATAGCAATAATCAAACACCATAACTTGAAGCTAACCGGGTCTGACAGTTCGGCTACCAGGCTATTCAGTAGTATCGGCCATATAAAAAATACTTACAGGACAGCGGCCATAAAAAAGGGCCTATCAAGGCCCTCTCTCATAAAACTATTTACTCTAAACTTAAGAGCAGCAATCCCTTCGCCACCAGTTTTTTGGCAGCTTCTCGAGTAATACTTTGAGCATCAGTATCGCCAGAACCACACCAGATGTGTACACCACTACAGATGGCAGAAGGTTGTGCTGTTCACCGATTTGCGGCATAACTTCAAAGCCAAAGGTAGCAACCAGATAATTAACCAAGATACCGGATAGCAGCGCAACACCTAATACTCCACCGAGATAGCCAAATAGCGCTCGTTTCCCTAGCTCCTTAGTCACCACACCTAAGGTGGCGATATTGGTAGCAGGGCCCGCGAGCATAAACACCAGCACTGCACCGGGGGAAACACCAGCCAAGAGTAATCCCGCAGCGATAGGTGTCGATGCAGTGGCACAGATATACATTGGGATAGAGATGAGTACCATCACTAACATAGCTAAGATGCCATCTCCCCATTTAGCCATAAAGTCCCCCGGCACATATGTCTGTACCAGAGCAGCGAAGAATAAACCGATTAATAACCAGACCGTAGTGTCACGCACCAGGTCCGTTGCAGCAAAATGTAACCCCTTGCCGATACGATTGATAACCGAAGTGCCTTTCAGCTCAGTAGCGACGTCTTTGGTCGATTCACAGCAGCTTTCATTCTCGCCATTCACTTCATTCGTTTGTGAGCTACAGCATGAAGCTTTCGGCGCTTCAATTTTTGCCTTACTGCTACAACACGACGAAACTTCAGGCTCCTCAGCTTTTGTCTTACTGCTACAACAAGTTGTAGATGCAGGCTTTACGCTACTTAATAAAGGCTCAGCAGCAGCCATAGGTGTCATGTTCACCGCTTTCTTGCTCGCTTCATTCTTACTGCCACAGCAAGAACTACTCACCTCACCGCTTTCTTTTACTTTTGGTTGAGTTTCTGCAGGAATATCATCATCTCGTCCAACCAACAGGCCTGCCACTATCGCGCTGATAACGGCCGCGATAGGTCTGACAATTGCCATGAAGGGGCCAAGTAATACATAAGATACTGTCACCGAATCGACACCTGTCTCTGGAGTGGAGACTAAGAATGAGGTTGTCGCAGCTTTAGATGCACCGGATCGTCTCAAGCCAACCGCAGCAGGGATAACGCCACAGGAACATAAAGGTAAAGGAGCACCCAGTACCGCAGCTTTTACCGTAGTCTTAAACCCATGTCCGCCGAGCTGTTTTTGCATCCATGCCATAGGCACAAACATTTTCAGCATGCCTGCTAATACGAGACCCAGCAATAACCAGGGGGCTGAATCTAAAAACAGGTCAATAAAATTTGCTAACAACATACCTAACCCTTACTTTGACAATTTTTTGTATACTGTGATTTATCATGATGATGAGCGTGATTTTCACACTTAATGTTATCGGTGTTTGACTCTAGTGCTTCTAAGATAGAGCAATGCTCGGCACTCTCTGGCCCTCCACAACAGGCATCAGACAGACGCTGCAGCGATACTTGAAAGTGGTTTAGCTCGGAAATTTTTTCATTCACTTGAGCCAACTTGCTATCCACCAAGCCTTTTACATCGGCGCATGCCCAGTTGGATTTGTCTAACTCTATAGAGAGAAGCTCGGTGATCTCGGCTAAGGTAAAGCCGACCGCCTTGGCTCTTAATATAAAGCGCAATCGTTCCGCATCACTCTCATTGTATAAACGGTAACCTGAATCACTGCGCGACGAAGGTGCCAACAAGCCATGCTTTTCATAGAATCTTAATGTGTCGGCCTTCACTTCACATAGCTTAGCCAGCTCGCCAATTCGATACATATATCGCCCCTATCTATCACTAAATCTATGGCCACACTCTATGACCACAATGAGCCTTGAATATTACAGAGTATAAACCTTGGAGTTTAATCTAAGGTCAAGGGTTATAGTGCGATAAGTTTGACTCTATGTTCCATTTAAATAAACAGAGTGTGAGGCTCAGCACAAATCAGCCGTCCTCATAAACAGTACGACTACAAAACGATTCCCTTATCAGAGAGGTTGTTCTCAAAAGCGTATTGTGAAATCGCACAGAAAAAAACAGCCTAGGGATACTTTTTACGTTAAAATACGCGCGCTACGAAGCGGGAGCGACTAAGAAGCTAGAATTGAGGGGCTTTTGGAAAGCGGTTAAGCATTATAATCTATGGTGCTGTTCTGTTTTCCGAAAGATCCTTAAAATAACTACTGGACCCTGTACCCAAAATGAATAATGCCAGACCCATTCGTCGCGCGCTGTTAAGCGTTTCAGATAAAACCGGAATCCTTGAGTTTGCAAAATCTCTACACGCTCAAGGCGTAGAACTGCTATCTACTGGTGGCACCGCCCGCCTTTTGGCTGATAACGGTGTGCCTGTCATTGAAGTATCGGATCATACCGGACATCCAGAAATTATGGATGGTCGTGTTAAGACCCTGCACCCCAAAGTGCATGGCGGTATCTTAGCGCGTCGCGGTATCGACGAACTCGTCATGGAACAAAACAACATCAAGCCTATCGATCTGGTTGCCGTCAATCTGTATCCATTTGCAGAAACTGTGGCACAAGAGGGCTGCACTCTGGCCGATGCCGTCGAGAATATCGATATCGGCGGTCCAACTATGGTTCGCTCTACAGCAAAAAACCATAAAGACACCACTATCATAGTCAACGCGCATGATTACGATCGCGTTATTGCAGAGATGAATGCTAATGAAGGCAGCACGACGCTGGAGACTCGGTTCGATTTAGCTATCGCCGCGTTCGAGCATACTGCAGCTTATGACGGCATGATCGCCAACTACTTCGGAACCATGGTACCGGCACACAGTAAAGACGAGTGCCATGAAGACTCTAAATTCCCACGTACCTACAATACTCAGCTGGTAAAGAAGCAAGATCTGCGTTACGGCGAAAACAGCCACCAGACAGCCGCTTTCTATGTCGATACCCCCTCTCTTAACGGTCTGGGCGATGAAGCTTCTGTAGCCACAGCCATTCAGCTACAAGGTAAGGCACTGTCTTACAACAACATCGCCGATACCGATTCAGCACTCGAGTGCGTGAAAGAGTTCAGCGAGCCGGCTTGTGTCATCGTTAAGCACGCTAACCCATGTGGTGTCGCGATTGGTGAAAACCTACTCGATGCATATAACCGTGCCTTCCAAACCGATCCAACATCGGCCTTCGGTGGCATCATAGCTTTCAACGGTGAGCTCGATGCGGCAACGGCCAGTGCGATTGTTGAACGCCAATTTGTCGAAGTGATCATCGCACCGAAAGTGAGCCAAGCCGCTCGCGATATCGTGGCCGCTAAAGCCAACGTTCGTCTACTTGAGTGTGGCGAGTGGAACACAAAGACCACTAGCCTAGATTATAAACGCGTCAACGGTGGACTACTTATCCAGGACAGAGACCAGGGCATGGTCGGCCTGGATGACGTGAAAGTGGTTTCTAAGCGTCAACCCACCGAAGCCGAGATGAAAGATCTGATGTTCTGCTGGAAAGTGGCTAAGTTCGTTAAATCAAACGCCATTGTTTACGCTAAAAATAGCATGACTATCGGTGTGGGTGCAGGCCAGATGAGCCGCGTATACAGCGCGAAAGTGGCTGGTATTAAGGCTGCCGATGAAGGGCTGGAAGTCCAAGACTCAGTTATGGCGTCCGATGCCTTCTTCCCATTCCGTGATGGTATCGATGCAGCCGCTGCTGCGGGTATCAGCTGTATCATCCAACCCGGCGGTTCGATTCGTGATGAAGAGATCATTGCCGCGGCAGATGAGCACGGCATGGCGATGGTATTCACCGGAATGCGCCACTTCCGTCATTAATGATAAGAAGGAACTAGGTTCTAGGGTTTAGTTCCTAGTTCCTAGCTCCTCGATCCTAAGAACTTCTTTAAGGATAAAAAAATGAATGTATTAGTCATAGGTGGCGGCGGTCGTGAACATGCATTGGCATGGAAAGCGGCGCAGTCTGCACAGGTCGAAAAAGTCTTTGTTGCCCCGGGTAATGCTGGCACGTCTCTGGAACCAAAATTAGAAAATGTAGCCATTAATGTAGAAGAGATCTCAACTTTAGTCGCTTTTGCTAAAGAGCAGAAGATAGAGATAACCATTGTCGGCCCTGAAGTTCCATTGGCGCTAGGTGTGGTCGATGCGTTTAATGAGGCGGGTTTACCTATTTTTGGCCCAACCCAAGGCGCAGCACAGCTGGAATCTTCTAAAGCCTTCACCAAAGATTTCTTAGCGCGTCATAACATTCCAACGGCAGCCTATTCTAATTTCACAGAAATAGCGCCGGCTAAAGCCTATGTTACTGAAGTGACTGGTATGACAGGTTTCCCTATCGTGATTAAGGCCGATGGCCTTGCCGCGGGTAAAGGGGTGATCATTGCCGAAGATCAGGCTGCAGCAGATGCAGCTATCGAAGATATGTTGGCGGGTAACAAGTTTGGTGAAGCGGGTTCTCGCGTCGTGATCGAAGAGTTTCTCAAAGGTGAAGAAGCCAGCTTTATCGTTATGGTCGATGGCGAAAACATTCTTGCCATGGCCACCAGCCAAGATCATAAAGCCCGTGATAATGGCGATCATGGTCCTAACACCGGCGGTATGGGTGCCTATTCACCCGCTCCGGTTGTCACACAAACCGTACATGATTGGACCATCAATAACGTCATCCGCCCAACGGTCGATGGCATGGCAGCAGAAGGCAACGTCTATACCGGCTTCCTTTATGCGGGCTTGATGATCGCGCCCGATGGCAGCGCTAAGGTATTAGAGTACAACTGCCGTTTCGGTGACCCTGAAACTCAACCGATCATGATGCGCCTGAAATCTGACTTAGTTGAGCTTTGCCTCGCTGCCACTCGTGGTGAGTTGAATAAGGTGACGGCTGAATTCGATGAACGCGCCGCCGTAGGTGTCGTATTGGCCGCCGGAGGGTATCCGGAAGCGTACCGTAAACACGATGTGATTGACGGTTTAGATCTGGGTAACAATGACGCTAAGGTCTTCCATGCAGGAACCAGCATGAAAGACGGTCACGTGGTGACCAATGGTGGCCGCGTACTCTGTGCTACCGCTCTGGGTAATAATGTCACCGAGGCACAACAAGCAGCATACGGGCTCGTCGATAAGCTTCACTGGGATGATGTCTACTTCCGCACCGATATCGCCTACCGCGCTATATCCAGAGAAAGTTAGAAGCCAAACGCTTCAAATATAAAGCAGATTATTTAGGTGGCTGACGTTTTAATACCCATTAAGAGGTAATCAACTTAAAACGAGACTGAGGTCACGCTCATAACCGCATGCAGACTTTCTGCATAATAAAGCACCTAATAACCTTAACATTTTTAGGTGCTCTATTTTCTAAGGGCTGGAACAAAGCAGTAGAAAAAATACTCCTTAAAAGTGAATAACCATTGCAATAACTAAATACCGACCACTACAACACTATAAAAACACTGCAAAACACCATTGTTACAGACTTTTCATCTACGTATACTCCAGCTCTTTTTAATTTGGCCGGGGGCCCGATGAGATACCTGTTATTAATAATCACCTTATTTATTACCGCATGCGGTGGCGGCGGAGGTGATGAAACAAGCACGACACCACAAGAAAAGTTAACTCATCCGGGACTCATAGCGTCCGATATCCGGGTCGATTACTCACTCGATGGCAATCTGACACCAACACTCAGTGGTACCCAAGGCAATATCAGCTTCAGCTTAGCCGATGGCGCCGCGAATGATGTTGTGCGAATCAATCAAAATACTCTGACCATATTAAATGTCGGTAAAACTAAGTTGATCGTTACCGATAGCGGTAACAGTCAATATAAGTCCACGGTCACCTCATTTTATGTCACTATCGATAAAGCCGATCGCGACCCCTTACTGAGTAATGACTACTCCTACCCTTATGAAGCAGGAGCCATTCACCGGGTCAGTGTCAGCGGTGCTAAAGGAAAATTACTTTACGAACTCAGCTCCGGTTATCGCAATGATGTTGTCAAAATCGATATTGCAGGTGAGCTAATAGTGTGGGGAGAAGGTCAGACTCAAGTCACAGTCAATGATGACGGGGGGCGAAACTACCAAAGCAGCGAGAGTAAATTTTTCATTACCGTCGAAGCCGCAAACTCTCAGTCTGCCACCTATCAAGACATAACCAATAAGCCATTAATCTTTGGTGGCACTATACTTCCTGTTTATTCCGGCTCACCGACGAGTGAAATAAGCTTCACTATCGCAGAGAATGCCAATCCAGACGTTGTCTCGATACACCCTACTACGGGTGTGATGAATATCAAGGGAGCAGGTGAAACTGAAATCGTCGTCAGCCAAACGGCTGAAGATAATCATCAAGGCATTGCAACACAGACCTTCAAAGTCAGCGTAGATAAAGCTGCTAACACTAGCTTTAAGGCTGGAACTCTGACAACCCCATATGGATTCGATGACGAACCAATACTACAAACAAGTGGTGCACAGGGCATACTCACTTTCGAAATTATCGATGGTGAGTCGACTGATGTGATCAACTTTATCAATAGTGAAACCGGACAATACCGTTTCAGCGGTGTCGGTGAGACTAAAGTAAAAATTACAGATTCGGGTAACACTAACTACCTGAGTAAGACCATAGTGACCGATGTTAAAGTTGAGCGTATTCAATCTGCGCAGCTCTCACCGGTAGACCTTGAGAGTTCATATCAGGAAAACAAGGTAATATCGGCTCAAGTCGCAAGCAGGCAAGGTAAGCTAAGCTTCTCTCTTGCAAAAGATAGCGCAACGGATGTGGTGAGCATAGATTCACAATCGGGTGAGATGACGGTACTAAAACCAGGTAAGGCAGAAATCAGTGTCACCGATGATGGTGATCTGTTCTACATTCCGCAAACCACAAGTTTCTTTGTGACTATCAATAAACTAGTTAACAATCAATTCAGTGTCGATGATAGTCGTATCAATAATATTGCGAATAACACAGTGTTTACTCCAACCCCCAGAAATAGCCAGGGGACAGTGACCTACTCGATTTCAGCCAACTCTACGGCGAATGTGTTAACTCAAGACCCGACAACCAAGGTCATCACATTAACCGGTGCAGGTCGAGGCTGGATAACCGCAACTGATCATGGTAACGATTACTACCACAGCCAGACAACTGACTTCTACGTTGATGTAAACTACACAGCAAGTTCATTACAGGCTGACCCTATCAGGACAAATTATGTCGCCGATAAGTTAGTCAGCCTTCCAATTTCGGGTGTCGTCGGACAGCTAAGTTATAAGCTGGACAATGGTCAACCCGGTGATGTTGTCGATATCAATCTTGTTGATCTTACAGCCACCGTTAAAAATGCGGGCCATACAACTTACATCATCACAGATTCCGGTAATGAAGCTGTCGCCTCCACCAAAATTTATCTACCAATAACGGTAGAAAAAGCCGCAACGAATGTAGACTTAACCCTGAAATCTACGCTGATAGATACCATATATGAAGAGGATAAGCAGCTTACCTCACCCGCGGTATCGGGAAAGGCTACCGAGAGTTCGATTAAATACTTTGTCGACTATAGCGATCGACAGGTGGTTACCGTAGAACCGAGCAGTGGAGCTCTGACAATACAAGGCGCTGGTTCGGCTCAGGTCCAGGTTACCGAGGTGAGTCGTAACTTTGAAAACACGACACGCAACTTCACAGTTAACGTCGGTAAAGCGAAGCACCCAGGATTGACCGTTGCTAAACAGGTACCCACAGCAAGCTATTACCCGGGACTCGAGATGGCGCCTGCTGAGCTGGCCAATCGATTCGGAGAGCTCAGCTATAAGTTCACATACACTGAAAAGCCACAGACTTATGAGTTAAGCCAAAACGGAACTTTAAGAGTACTAAAGTACCCAGCCTCGCGTACCAACACATATGTCCGTATAACTGCCACCGATGATGGCGGCGATGATTACCTGCCAAGTTCTGTCGATTATGATATTCATGTCAACCCTATCGAAGAGGGCCGCGGCGAACAGGCTGTGCTCACTTTCGACGGGAACGAGCTACCTATCACCTCTCCAATCGATGTAGCCGCCGGAGATGTTACATACTTCTCGGCCTCAGATAGTCTCTCGGAAGCAGAAACCATGGGCGGTAACGTTCAAAAGCCCGGCGGCTATGCAACTCAAACAGTTACCGTTTGTAATGACCCATCAGTCTTAAGCACCTGTACCTTAATCACTGTTAGGCTACAAAACACCAGTCACTGTACCGATGGCAGTAAAATCGCCTACCCTGTAGGCGCTAAAATTCGTTATGAATGTCCGGATCTGAAACAACCTATACGTTCAGAGGTGACGATGAGCTTCGATAGAAACGATGCCTTTAATGCTTCTCTGTCTACGGGCACTTATCAATCTAAGGAGCCGATAACCTTAGTACACTTTGCCAAACCCTACCGCTCGGGAGGTGTCATCGAGGCGGGTGACATTCAACCAAGGGCCTGGTGGTTGATCAAGGTTAACCTGACCCAAGACTAGTCCGGTTACGTTCCGGCACCACTCTGACTCCTCATGGACGTTTAAGGCCTGATACTCGAGAGTATCAGGCCTTATTTTATTCACAGAAAATGGGCAGCTTAATCAAGTGTTCGTTAGGGGATTAGCGAGTTCAGCATCGGGACAGGCATACTCGACGATCAGGCACTGATAAGCTCCAGTGCAGGCTTAGCTTGCAACGGCTGCCCTCTGGAGCGTCTAAGTTCAATATATGTCTCTAAAGGCTTAGGGCGCCCTATTGCATAGCCTTGGGCATAGTTAATCCCGATCCCCTCAAGCCTGTCGATGATATCCTGGTTTTCAACAAACTCAGCCACGGTCTCAATACCCATGACATCGCAGACATCATGAATAGACTTAACGATGGCATAATCTTTTGCATTCGTTGCTAAGCTTTTGACGAAGCAACCATCGATTTTCACGTAGTCGACAGGTAACTCTTTCAAGTAGCCATAAGAGGCAAAGCCGGTACCGAAATCATCCAACGCAAATGAGAAACCGAGTTTTCGCAGGTAGTTGAGCATATCCATAGCTCGATTTCTATTTTGAATTGCACTGGTCTCTGTGATCTCAAAACAGATACACTTACTCGGGATCTCGAAACGCTTAAACTGCTCGGCAATGTACTCCACCATGCCTTCGGCACCTAAGCTATTACCGGAAAGGTTAATCGATATGCAGTGATCGTCCCAAATCTCCTCATGAAGCGACAACCACAGAAATGCCTTTCGAATGACCTCTTTATCGACGTCATTCATTAACTTGAAGCGCTCAGCAGCTTCGATAAACTGGGCTGGTGATAAGATGCGTCCACAAGGCTCCTGAATACGGAGTAGAATTTCCATGCGTTGTTTATGTTCACCCGGCCCCATACCTTTGATTGGCTGGTAATAGAGTAGCAGTTCATTATGCTCTATCGCCTGACCAATTCTTACCGCCCACATGGGGGCGTTACGCTGATAGATAGATTCTTTATCATTATCATCGTAAAAGTGAACTTGGTTACTCCCTTTTCGCTTAGCGGCAATACACGCCACATCAGCATCTTTGAGCAACTCTTTCGGGCTGATGTAGGGAGCTCTGGCAATTGCGACACCAGCGCTGACACCGACCTTATAGTGACACCCATTATCACGTAGCACCTGCATGGAAACACTGGAAATGATCCTTTTCACCAGCTGAGCCACCTCTAATGCGTTATGATCCCGTATAGCTAAACCGAACTCATCTCCCCCTAATCGGGCCAACATCTCATCTTTACTCAAACAAGATTGCATCGCTTTGGCAACCATGGCCAGCATGGTGTCTCCGGCACTGTGTCCACAGGAATCATTGATCAACTTGAACTGTTCAAGGTCGAAGTAACAGATCGCTATCGATTGAGCATCATGGCTAAATTTATCCAACCTCTCTTCGAAAGCGCGACGATTCAACAGTGAAGTGATGGAATCAAAATTGGCCTTTTGCCTTAACTGCCTTTTCAGTAGCTCCTCTCGGGTAATATCGCGTAGCACGATAACACTCCCTATCACGCCCCTCTTATGATTAAGTAAATTACTGATACTACGCTCCAGAATTCGAGTCTTGTCAGTTTTCAACTTTAACTTACTTAATACGGGTTGCTGAGCCTGACTAAACATGAATTCAAACAGATCATCTTTGATACTCTTGTCTGTTTTAACCAATGAGTCCACGGAAGTACCTATGGCACTTTCACTCTTAACACCGAGTAACTGCTCGGCCTGGGGATTTAAATACACTACCTTAGCCCCGATATCGGTCAGAATCACCGCCTCGGCGATCGACTCTAATGTCGTTTTAAACCGCTCCTTCTGCTGAAATATTCGTGCTAGCAAGATATTCACTCTTTCAGCCATAATGACAAGCTCAGAGCAACCACTTCCAACGAGCGGGGTATAGGTTTTGGCAATGGGATCGATATCGGCAACCTGAGTCATCAATTTACGGAAGGGACGAATAAGCCCCAGCTTGAGCCAAATATACCCGATGATAAGTATCAGTAATCCTACCCCCACGATAGAGAAGGTCACCAGATCATACTTTAACTTCACCTGATTAAACGCATTTTCGGAGAACTGAACCTCCAGATGAATAGGACTCTCAAAGACTAAACTCGGTACCTTAATACTCGATATTGGGTTATCACTATTGACGTCATAGACCAGGTTTGATTCACCTGACACCATATTGATACGACTGACTAACCCTTTGAGGCCATAAGTAGAGAGATATTCGGGTGTAAGCTGTCTGGCTAAAATAATTGAACGACTCTCAGAAACCGGCACTAAGCTGACAATGAAACTCTTATCCTGCAGCATATAAATACCGGACTGGGCTTGAGTAGCATGTTTAAGCTGAGCAGGCACTGTATCGAACTCAAATGACATGGTGTCATCGTATATAGGAGAAAATGGCTGCAGTTCACCATTATTTAGATAAAATAAACTCAAATGGTCGGCAAGCTGACTGTCCCGCCATGCTTCGTCTAATAGTTTTCTTTCTTCGGTAGCGAGTTTTGAAAGGGGTAAGGCGTAGACATTAGCTAATAACTGCAGCTGATTTATATCTTTTTCTATATGGGTTTTAATGGTGCTGAGTTCGATGCCGATCGCACTGTTCTTGAATGTATCTACCCTGTGATCGAACCACATGCTTAAGCAATAAGAGACAGAGATAACTGCGGGCAGACAGAAGCCTATAATAAAGACGATTAACTTTTTGCCTATACGCATCTTATACCAATTTCAATGAACATTTTTCACTCAGAGCCGATTTGGCATTTCAATTTTAAGGATATTGATGGGTGTGTTCTAATCCTTGAGCGCCCTAATCTATAATGATGTTGCCTTGCACGCTCCCGGTGCAAAAAAGTCAGAATTACATTGAAAACATCTACCTCATAACAACGACAAAAAAGCTCACAACTAAAGCCCTGATAACGATTTCAAAAATAAATAAAGACAGTAATCATAACCTCGGCATGCAAAATAGCGCATTTAGAGACAGGATAAAACCCGTTTTGCTTTACTCGTTGCTAAAGTAATCAATAGCCTGCATTTATCTGATTTTGTAAGCCTTGATATAGCGCATTAAAAGATCTGTAATCCGCAGATATCGGCTGAAAAACAGATGACAATCACATATTGAAGTTTGCTTTGACACATTTGTGGTCATTCCTCGGAACTCAAATTGCCCTCTTTAGCTACAATCAATAAAAAGGCCCGCCAATGGCGAGCCTTAATAACACAACAAGAAGACTAAGAGCTGATAGTTTACTTGTGGTATTGAGCCGATAACTCGTGTACTGAATTAATGAAAGAACCTGCGTGCTCTGGATCTACATGCTGGTGAATACCATGACCCAAGTTGAACACGTGACCAGTACCTTCGCCATAGCTAGATAGGATCTGATCCACCTCTTGATGGATACGCTCAGGTGAAGCATAAAGTACCGACGGATCCATGTTGCCTTGAAGGGCCACTTTATGACCAACACGACGACGTGCATCACCGATATCGACAGTCCAATCCAAACCAAGTGCATCACAGCCGGTTTCAGCCATTGATTCTAGCCATAAACCGCCACCTTTAGTGAACAAGGTAACCGGAACCTGACGGCCATCGGCGTGACGAGTCAAACCATCGACAATCTTCTGCATATAACGCAATGAGAATTCACGATAAGCGTGATGTGAAAGTGCACCACCCCATGAATCGAAAATCATCAGTGATTGAGCGCCGTTAGCCACTTGAGCATTTAGGTATAAAATCACTGAATCAGCAAGTTTATCGAGTAGCATGTGCAATGTAGCTGGCTCTTCATAGGCCATCTTCTTGATCTTCTCGAATGTCTTGCTTGAACCACCTTCAACCATATAAGTCGCAAGTGTCCATGGAGAACCAGAGAAACCAATTAACGGTACTTCGCCTTTAAGCTCACGACGAATAGTACTGACGGCGCGCATGACATAACCAAGCTCGTCTTCAGGATCAGGAATTGAAAGCTTCTTGATCGCATCGATCGTATCGGTCGGACGCTGGAAGCGCGGGCCTTCACCCGTTTCGAAGTACAGACCTAAGCCCATGGCATCTGGTACGGTCAAAATATCCGAGAATAAGATAGCTGCATCGAGGTCATAACGGCGAAGTGGCTGTAGTGTCACTTCACAAGCCAAATCCTGATTCTTACACAAAGACATAAAGTCACCGGCTTCTGCACGTGTGGCTTTATATTCTGGAAGGTAACGGCCAGCTTGACGCATCATCCAGACAGGTGTTCTGTCGACAGGCTGTTTTAGTAAGGCGCGTAAATAACGATCATTTTTTAATTCTGCCATTTGGCTCTATTCCTAGATTTATTGATTTCCGCTGGGTCAGTAGTTTAGCATTTACGCGAATAAAGTAACCTCTATCAGCTCATTTATGTGACATTAACCTCTTCATACTCAAATAGGTTAATGCGCTACCGACTTATCCATCTCTGTATTTCCCGCTGCACTCAGATAGAGAAACATCGGGATGTAAATATCCTGACAAAAATTAGGTGTTAATGTTCCCAATATGACAGAAAAAAGTTGCACACATCTTCAGCCTTTGGTATAAAAAGTCTGCGCTAGCAAGAACAATCAAGAAGCTCGTCGCATCGAGCCCGCAAAACCTTTACTCGCCCAGCGATAGCATTCTATCGCTGGGCATTTTATTTTTTGGCTGTTTAATTCCCCTATTTCCACATTTTTCTGTATACAAAATAATCATCTCTTCGAATTAATAATATCTGCCTAAATAAGCGAATAATGGTTGATCATTACCCTAGTTGTCACCTACATTAGAAGTCAGGGAAGAACTCTTTAACGGGAACTATCATGCTAAGACAACTAGAGAAAGCCGAACAAAAATGGGGTGGTTCTAACACTCTTATCGATCATTGGCTCAACAACCGTCGCAAACTACTCGTGAACTATTGTCAGATCGCAGGCATTCCTCCCTATGAGCCAAGCGAGAAATCACTGCCGGCTATTACAGCAATCAAAGAGTTTTGTGATCTCTTGATGGATTATGTTTCTGAAGGGCACTTCGAGGTTTATGATCGTGTCGTGACAGCCTGTGAAAAACATGGGGTTTCGAGTCAGAAGCTCGCCCAGAACCTGGTTCCCCGCATCAGTGAAACTACAGACTCAGCCTTAGATTTCAATGATAAATATACCGAATTCGTAGATGATAAAGTGTTATTCCAGCTCGACAAAGATCTATCATCTTTAGGCCATGCGATGGAAACTCGATTCGAATTAGAAGATCAGTTACTGGAAGTGCTACACACTAAGCATTCATAATGAGGTGCTAGGTGCTAGGTGCTAGGTGCTAAAAAGTTTAATAAGAAAGGCTAGATTCATTGATATGAATCTAGCCTTTTTGTTGGTTCGCTGCACTGAAATACCAACCGGTATAACGCTCAATACTACGCCCTAAGGGATAAAGTCCACCTTATAAGCTAATGCTTTAAGTGGACCCGACCCGTTCTGACTTTATACCGCAGACTGGAAGATAACTTCGCCCGCTTTTTCAGTATAAGAGCTCATCTCATCGAAGTTCAGATAACGATAGGTATCGGCAGCCGTGGCATCTAACTGCTTAGCATACTCCTGGTACTCGTCAGAACTAGGCAGACGACCAAGGAGAGCTGCAACCGCGGCCAATTCAGCCGATGCCAAATAAACATTAGCACCTGTACCCAAACGGTTAGGGAAGTTACGAGTCGAAGTCGACACCACTGTCGCACCATCGGCAACACGGGCCTGGTTACCCATACATAGAGAACATCCTGGGATCTCAACGCGTGCACCAACACGACCGAAGATAGCGTAATAACCCTCTTCGGTGAGCTGATCACGATCCATCTTAGTTGGAGGCGTGATCCACAAGCGCGTCGGTAGCGTCGTAGCAAACTTATCTAACATCTTACCCGTAGCACGGAAGTGACCGATATTAGTCATACAAGAGCCCACGAAAACTTCGTCAATCTTAGTATCTTTAACGTCTGATAGCAGTACCGCATCATCAGGATCGTTAGGTGCACATAAAATTGGCTCTTTAATGTCATTCAGGTCAATTTCGATAACTGCGGCGTATTCTGCATCGCTGTCTGCTTCCATCAACTCTGGGTTTTCTAACCACTCTTGCATCGCGATAATACGACGCTCGATAGTACGGCGATCACCATAACCTTCGGCTATCATCCACTTCAACATCACAATGTTAGAGTTCAGATATTCGATAACAGGCTCTTTATCCAGCTTGATACTACAGCCTGCAGCACTGCGCTCAGCCGATGCATCGGACAATTCAAATGCCTGCTCAACTTTCAAGCTTTCCAAGCCTTCGATTTCAAGTACACGCCCTGAGAAGAAGTTGATCTTACCTTGCTTCTCAACAGTTAGCAGACCCATCTCAATCGCTTTATGAGGAATCGCATGGACAAGGTCACGTAACGTGATACCTGGCTGCATTTCACCTTTAAAGCGAACCAAGACTGATTCAGGCATATCGAGCGGCATTACGCCAGTCGCGGCTGCAAAGGCCACGAGACCCGAACCTGCCGGGAATGAGATACCTAACGGGAAACGAGTATGTGAATCACCACCGGTACCAACAGTATCAGGCAGTAACATACGGTTTAACCAAGAGTGGATAACACCATCGCCCGGACGCAGAGAAACACCACCACGATTCATGATGAAATCAGGTAGAGTGTGGTGCGTATTCACATCGACAGGCTTAGGATAAGCCGCTGTGTGACAGAAAGACTGCATCGTCAGATCGGCGCTGAAACCAAGACATGCAAGATCTTTAAGCTCATCGCGAGTCATAGGACCGGTAGTATCTTGAGAACCAACCGAAGTCATCTTAGGCTCACAGTATTGACCAGGACGGATACCGGTAACACCACAAGCTTTACCAACCATCTTCTGAGCAAGGGTATAACCTTTACCTGTATCGGCCACATCTTGTGGTAATACGAAAACAGTTGATGCTTCAAGCTTAAGAACTTCACGGGCACGAGCCGTCAGGCCACGACCGATAATCAATGGAATACGACCACCAGCACGAACTTCATCCATTAACACGTCAGTCTTAAGTGCGAATTCAGAGATAACGTCATCGCTATCATGACGCTTAACGACGCCCTGATACGGGTAGATATCGATCACATCACCCATATTCATCTTACTAACGTCGAGTTCGATAGGTAGTGCACCGGCATCTTCCATAGTGTTGAAGAAGATTGGCGCTATCTTACCACCCAGACAGAAGCCGCCAGCGCGCTTGTTTGGCACATTAGGGATATCATCACCCATAAACCAAAGCACTGAGTTAGTCGCAGATTTACGTGAAGAGCCGGTACCGACAACATCACCGACATAAACTAATGGGAATCCCTTAGTCTTAAGCTGTTCGATCTCTTTAATTGGACCAATCACACCGGCTTCATCGGGCACAATACCTTCACGGGCATTTTTTAGCATAGCTAAGGCGTGCAGTGGGATATCCGGGCGTGACCATGCATCGGGAGCTGGAGACAAGTCATCTGTGTTTGTCTCGCCTGATACTTTAAATACTGTCAGAGAGATCTTCTCTTCAAGCTTAGGGCGGTTAAGAAACCACTGTGCCTCAGCCCAAGAGTGAACGACCTGCTTAGCAAACTCATTACCGGCTTGCATCTTCTCAACCACATCGTGGAAGGAATCAAACATCAACAGGGTTTTAGATAGTGCAGCCACGGCCAAAGGCGCCTGCTCTGCAACATCTAACTGAGCGATGAGCGGTTGAATATTGTAACCGCCCTGCATGGTGCCAAGCAGTTCAACGGCGCGAGCCGATGACAGAATAGATGACTTGGCTTCGCCTTTTGCGACAGCATCCAGGAAACCAGCTTTAACATAAGCGGCTTCATCGACACCTGGTGGAATTCTATTTTCCAGCAGGTTCAGGATAAACTCCTCTTCTCCTGCAGGTGGGTTCTTAACCAGCTCAACCAGTTCGGCAACTTGGTGGGCATCTAGTGGCTTAGGGACTACGCCCTCTGAAGCACGCTCTTCGACGTGTTTACGATATGCTTCTAGCACGGCAACATTCCTCTTTGTTTGGCGTTCTAACAACGAAACTGCACGTCTTCATAAATGAAGCTCACAGTCCTGCAGGCTCGACCCTTATTTCTGCTCGGCATTATACAACAGGTTTACAAAAGTTTGAATCAGATCACACTCTTATGGGCCATAAACCGATGATTAATCCGCCAGCTTGCTTAGGGGGAACTGTAATTTAATCGTTACTCGTGCAAAATGAAATTAGACAATAGTTTTAAAAACTATATAAACACCTTAAAAACATATAGTTAAGCACAACAAGATCACCGCTAAGACCATTGAAGAAGGCAGTGAAAAGTAAACTTTATTAGCAGAAACACTCCCAATATCATGCAAAAATGATGATAATTAGTAGTACTATTCACCGTAGTTATAATGAACATACCGGAGCCCTATGACTTCTTCGCACCTATTGGCCATCATTTTCGATATGGATGGCATACTTATCGACTCAGAGCCAACCTGGCAGAAAGCAGAATTTCAGACCATGAGAGATTTAGGGTTAGAGATCAGTTTTGACGATACCCTTCAAACTACAGGCCTGAGAATCGATCAAGTGGTGAGTTATTGGTATCAGCGTTTTCCCTGGGATAATTATGACAACAGTGAAGTGGCTAAGCAGATCGTCGATCAGGTTGTTAGCTATATTAACAAAGACGGTATCGCCATGACGGGAGTGATCTCTGCATTAAATTACTGCCGGGAAAGAGACCTCAAAATAGGTTTAGCCACCTCCTCATCACACGCTATCGTCGATGCTGTTTTAAACAAACTGGATATCAGTCATTACTTTAACTCGATTCAATCAGCCGAGCATTTGGCCTATGGAAAACCACACCCGGAAGTGTATCTGAACTGTGCACTGGACTTGGGCGTATCCCCTACGGAATGTATTGCTGTCGAAGATTCATTTAACGGACTCGTCGCCGCCCGTGCGGCAAACATGCAGACTTTAGCTATCCCCGCCCCAGAGCAACGCCTCGAATCTAAGTGGATTATTGCTCACCAGCAGCTCACCGATCTCACCAAGCTTCCAGAATATTTAGATGGGATTAGGAAGTTCTAAGTTCTAGGTCAAAGTGCGGGAAAATGGACGCGACTTTGTCGCTAAGAGACGCCAACCCGTTGGCTGGAAGACGCTGCGCTAATCGAGCTAAGTAAATATATTAAATATTAAACATACGCGGAGACGATTTGATTTTAGGGCAAAGCCCGTCTAACAGGCTTCGCCGTCCGCATAGCGATAGACCTAAGGTCATCATCTTAGTTTTTGCCCTAAGCACTGTCTGTTTAAAATAAAAAAGCCCATCTAAAAAGATGGGCTTACTTGTGATTACTTTTATTGCTCTCTATCTTGGTCACACCACGAAGTGGTATCGATAGAGATGCGTGCAGGTCTATTACCAGATCTTAACGCGATCTTCCGGACTCAGGAACATCTTATCACCCTCTTTCAAGTCGAATGCTTGATAGAAGGCCGGGATGTTTCTAGGTGTCCCCATGGCGCGGAAGTGGCTCGGAGAATGAGAGTCGGTCATCAGACGGCGGCCCAACTCTTCATCACGGTAATTACGACGCCATACTTGCGACCAACCAATAAACAGACGCTGTTCACCGGTTAAACCTTCAATTACGGGCGACTCTTTGCCATTCAGGCTCAAATGATATGAGCGAGCCGCAACAGTCAAACCACCTAAGTCACCGATATTCTCACCAAGAGTCAGATCACCATTAACGTGTTTGCCAGGTAGCGCTTCATAGGATGAGTACTGTGCAGACAGTTGCGCCCCACGCTTCTGGAACTCTTCACGATCTTTATCTGTCCACCAATCTCGCAGGTTACCATCACCATCATACTTGGCACCCTGGTCATCGAAGCCGTGACTGATCTCATGGCCGATAACGGCACCGATACCACCGTAGTTTATCGCATCATCGGCATCCATATTAAAGAAGGGAGGCTGAAGAATGGCAGCAGGGAACACGATCTCGTTCATCACAGGGCTGTAGTAGGCATTTACTGTTTGAGGCGTCATGTGCCACTCAGTACGGTCGATAGGCTTACCTAGCTTATCCAGCATGCTTGTATACTCGAACTTAGCATAACGCTTATAGTTACCTACCAGCTGATCGGCTTTGATTGTAAGAGGGGTATAATCCTTCCACTTATCAGGATAACCAATCTTATAGGTAAACTTAGACAGCTTCTCTTGAGCTGCAACCTTAGTCTCCGGTGTCATCCATTCCAGTTCATTGATACTAACTTCAAATCCTTTGATGAGATTTTGAATGAGTACTTCCATCTTCTCTTTGGCTTCCGGTTTGAAGTGTTGTTTCACATACTCCTTACCTACAAGCTCACCAATGACCTGATCCGCAGCATCGACAGCCTTCTTCCAACGTGGCTTCTGCTCTTCGATTCCCATCAAGGTTTTACTATGGAAAGCAAAGTGAAGATCAACATAGTTTTTACTCAAAAGCTCAGCATAACTATCAACCAGATGGAAAGAGAGGTAATCCTGCCACTCGTTCACGGTAAACTGATTGAACTGGGCACCAAATTTTTCAAAATAGGAAGGCTGACGTACAACGGTTTCAGTTACCGCACTCATGTTGGCACTGGCAGCAAACTGAGCAAAGTCAAAATCGCTTACTGTAGTTTGAAGCTCAGCGCTATCCATCTTGTTATAGCTCTTGTTCGCATCACGTGACTCGACACGACTCCACTGACTCTGAGCGATAAAATACTCGATTTTGGCTACACTGGTAGCGACTCGCTCAGCATCTTTACTGCCAGCTTGCGTCATGATATCAGCGATATAAGTATTTAATGCGGCTCTGTTAGCTACAAACTTTTCGTCATCTTTCAGGTAATAATCACGATCGGGCAAGGTTAAACCAGATTGATAGAGGTAAACCGCATATTGGCTTGAGTTTTTAGCATCGTTGTTAACGTAAAAACCGAATGGCATCTGAACACCACTTACCAGCAGTGTGCCCATCAAGCCAGCGATATCTTTGTGAGTCTTTGCCTGAGCGATATCGGACAGTTGCTCGCTCAACGGGCTGATACCTAGCTTCTCGATGACATCAGTATTCATATAGCTGGCATAGAAATCACCCACTTTTTGCTCACTGGAGCCTTCAACTTTATCTTTCTTAGCCGCAGCTTCATCGATAATTTTTTTCAGTGCATTTTGGCTCTGCTCATAAAGAACTGAAAATGCGCCATAGTTAGACTTATCAGCAGGAATTGGAGTATTAGCAAGCCAATGGCCATTTACGCTGTAGTAAAAATCATCTTGATGGCGAACCGAATTGTCGAAATTCTCTTTTTCGACTCCTGACACCTTAGCCACTTCCTGAGTGGCGATTGTCGTTGGTTCATTACTGCTACAGGCAGCGAGTCCTAAGCTAAGTGCAATACCTACTGCCAGTTTACTTACTCTGTTCATTTTCATCCCCGATCTGTCCTTTTAACGTATATGTATAGAGTCTCCTATGGTGGAGCTTTCTATAAATTTATCCGATCACACACTACCACTGAGCTATTTTCGCCTACAGTAAGTTTTTGTAACTTTGTATGAATTAATACCAATCGGTATAAGCTAACCTTCGGGCTTACCAGTTCTTTCCTATAAAAATGAATAACGTCATCTCACCATCATCAGCCCAACCAAAACCTAATGCGGCAGGCCCCATGGAGGTATCTGTTCCGAAATATAAACTGCCGGAATAGATAAGATCATCAAGATCCACTCCATCTCTGTAGTCCCAAACATTACCCGCCTCGATACTCGTACCAAGATAGAGCGGATAATCTGTCATACCTAGCACATCTCGTCCCAGATCATACTGATAGACGAAGGCGCCAAACACTTTATGAGCGCCAACCAGCGCATTCTTGTGATAACCCGATAGATTCAGGAAGCCACCGAGTTCAGACACATGCACGCTGAAACTGTCATCTTTATCGACGGTAGCCAGTGATGCGATTCCAACAAATGCATGGTTGCCAAAACTTAATGCCCCGCGCCAGTCAGCCTCTATTTGGAAAGAGTTCTCGCTATTCTGAAAACCTAAAAGATCCGGCGCCGACTCGTTTCTGTAATAGAGGTTTAAGGTAAATCTATTACCTGAAGTGGGGAAGTTAATGCTGTTGAGATCATCGAAACCAAACTTGAAATAAGCACCATAGGTTTCATATTTGAGTTCATCAATGAGCGCCTTATTTTCCAAAATTCCCTTTTCACCCGTTATTCCCAGCTCAACCATGCCCTCTTTTACATAGTTATATCCGATGCCAAGATCCGCTCTATACTGAGTCTGAGATAATTGTAATGTCTTAGCATTTTTTTCATAGAAATCCCAATCCCTTAACTCATAAGCTAATTTGGCGCGACTAAAGAAGCCTTGATCATAATCCATAGGCAGATAAAACTCAGTCGAGATCAACTTTTCAAAACCGAGTCTTAATTCATTGCGCCACTCACCACCGGTATCGGTGATATCGGTCAGTGTGTAGGCCAGATCCAGTGACACGACAGAGTCCAGAGAGAAATCATCTTCCCAACTGAAACCCAGTTGAAAATAGTTAGGCCCCCATGATTTTGCCTTGGTATTTAAGGTCAGTACACGACCTTGTTCGGTATCGGTAAACTCTGCATCAACAAGCTCAAACTTGTCCAGGGCATATACATTAGCTATGCCTTTTTCAAGTTGCTCAGTAGTGACAACCTCACCGGAATCAATCCCAAAGGCCTCCCTTAACAGAGATTCACTCACTCTTGATTCATTGTTAAACACGACATCGACTAAGGGGTGATCGACTTCATTGACCCAGGCTTTACTTCTGCGTTTTTTTCCTTGCTGATAACTGGCGTATTGAGCCTCAGTGACACGTAACTGCTTGAGTAACTCAATATGCTCCAGCGCAGCCGACTCACCCAAGGCGTATGCCTGAGGCATGATAGAAAAGTCTGTAGTACTCATACCACCGACTTTTGGGCGAATAAGAATATCACCTTCGCCAAGGAGGAGCTTTTGTCTCTCTGAACTGGCATTAGTCAGCATGGTCGATAGCTGGTTCAATACCGCCACAGTACTATTCAACTCCTCTTTCTTTACCAGAGATGAACCGATATCGACGGCAATAATAATGTCAGCCCCCATCCCCATAATCACATCGATTGGCATGTTATTAGCGATGCCACCATCGACGAGAAGCTTGCCTTCATATTCAACCGGCTGGAGCGCACCGGGAACGGTAGCCGAAGCCTGCATGGCCTTAACGACACTACCATTATTGATAACTACGGCATGACTGGTTTCAAGATCCGTTGCCACGGCGCGATATGGGATAGCTAATTCATCGAAGTGACCAAACTGATGAACTAACCCGGTAGATCGCTGAAGAAGTGTAGACATGGTTTGCCCACGCAGCAGACCATTAGGTACTTTCATCTCATCATCGCTATAACCCATATTCACAGGAATATTAAATCTATCCCTCTGCTGCTTATTTCGATAGCTTAATGACTCTCTGGGAATCGTATCTGAATATCCATCGGACCATGACTCGGTCATCATGATCTTTTCAATCTCTGTTGCACTGTATCCAAGGGCATACATGCCGCCGACGTAAGCACCTATGCTGGTTCCTGCGATATAATCGACAGGTATTCTATTGTCCTCAAGCACCTTTAATACACCAATATGTGCCGCTCCCTTCGCACCACCACCACTGAGTACCAAACCGATTTTAGGTCTGGCTTCAGCCATGACGGGAGTAGTGATAAAGCTAACCACCAGAAAAAATATTAGATTACGTATCATAGGATATTGGTTCTTAGTTCTTAGTTCTTAGTTCTTAGTTATGAGTTATTAATTGATGCAGGCGGGCATATTCTAACAAAAAAAACGTAACATGGTTAAAACACAAACAGAGAACTAATATGGGATGTTCAATGACCAATATGAAATCATTCGATCACTCAGTTTTTTCCAGCCCCATATATGACTCCATATCGTTCAGCGTTAACGGCTTAGAGAAGTAATAACCTTGGATAACATAACAACCCCGGCTAAATACTTGCTCGAGTTGATCTTTGGTTTCCACACCTTCCGCTACCACATTCAATTTTAAGTTTCTGGCCAGCTCTATGATACTACTCGCAATGGCCTGATCGGTCTCATTAGTAGCGATATCTATGAGGAAAGAGCGATCGATCTTCAATGTATCGACATCGAAGTGACGCAGGTAAGCCAGCGAGGAGTAACCGGTACCGAAGTCATCAATAGCCACATCTATTCCGAGTTCTCTCAGGTCCCTCAGATGATCTTTTGCAATATGTAACTCCTTCATCAAGACCCCTTCGGTGATCTCAAAACCCAATGCAGATGGAGGGATCTTAGTCTCTTCCAGAATAGATCTTACACCATCGATAAAGTCAGGCTGACGAAAGTGAACAGCAGAGATATTAACGGATAACTTAAACTTTTCATCATAAGAGTTGGCCCAGAGCGCCCCCTGTACACAAGCCTGCCGTAGCACCCAGCGATCGATATCTATGATTAATCCGCATGACTCGGCCACCTTGATGAAGACATCGGTCCGAACCAGCCCATCTTTATGATGCCTCCAGCGCAGTAATGCCTCCATACCAATTAATTTATCCCCCCTGAGAATATCGACCTGAGGTTGATAATGAAGCTCAAATTCATCGCGTTCAATCGCTTTACGCAGTTCCCCCTCCAGGCGCAGATGGTATAAGGCCTCAGCATTACGATCCGAAGAGAAATATTGGAAATTCCCTCTCCCCTCCTCTTTCGCATGGTACATAGCCTGGTCGGCATTTTTAATTAACACCTCAGGCTGCCTTGCATCATCTGGCCATAAGCTGACACCAATACTCGTAGAGATAAAAAACTCTCGGCCAAATAACTCAAATGGAGCCTCGATTTGTACCAGTAACTCGGCACAAACATGATTTATCTTATCAATATTGCCGGCATCTCTGATTAGAAGCACGAATTCATCACCGCCAAAGCGACATAAGGTGTGCTCCTCTGATATACACGACTGCAGCCTGCTTGCGGCTTCAACCAAGAGTGCATCCCCCATGCTATGGCCATATGAGTCATTTACATGCTTAAAGCGATCCAGATCGAGAAAGATCAGAGCCAACTTCTCACCGCTATGTTCAGCACGATGAATAGATTGAGCCAAACGGGTAGAAAACAGAGAACGATTAGGGAGTCCCGTTAGTACGTCATAATTAGCCAGACGACGCAGGTCTGCTTCTGTTCGCTTTCGTTCTGTGATATCGGAGAATACGGCGACATAATGGGTGATATTCCCTTTGCCGCCGAGCATTGTCGATACATTAAGCCACACCGGACAGCTACTACCATTCGTACATACAAACTCACGTTCCCCCGTCCATGAGACGCCCTGATCCAGAAGGTGCGCAATTTCATCTGAGCGCCCCTCTTTAGCGACCATAAGGTCGGAGAAATACTTATGCGTTAACACTCTCGCATCTGAACCTATAATTTTCTGAGCCGCCTTATTGGAGACCTTTATCCGCTCACTGGCATCCAAAATCAACACACCTTCAGAGGTGTTACCGAATGCCTGGGCTAACAATTTCACATCGTCTTCGAGTTGACGTTGCGTCGTGATGTCTGAATATATCCCCGCTACGCGTAAGATTTGTCCCGATTCAGGATCAACCTCTACCGGCCTGCCTCTAACTCTTGTCCACCCCCAGGTCTTATCTTCTCTTCGGTAGCGATACTCGATATCGAATCGATCGCTATAGCCATCGATCATATTATTCCAGGAGGCCAATACCTTATCTTTTTCATCACGATGAACCGGAAATTCATTCAGTGTAAGCAACTTATTTTTGCGATCTTCTTTTCGTTTCGCACCTCTATTCTCCAGGCTGAACATCTGTGTGTCGTAACGCCACTCCCAGAGTTCTGAGTCACTCCCCTTGAGTGATTGGCGAAGCCTGTCCTCACTTTCAACCAAGGCACTGTTAACAAGCTTAAAGGCCTTCACTTGTCGCTGCCTGTAAACAATCACTCCGATACCAATGCAGAGAACGGTGAATAATATCAGGCCGTTAAACCATTGAGTCTGCCACCAGAATTGTTTAACCCTAAATTCAAAGGTATGAGGATCCTTTGACCAGACACCATTCTCTTGACTTAAAATATCCAAGTGATATTTCCCGGATGATAATCCGGTGATATTCAGTTGAGATTGCCCCTCCAACAAGAGATAGTGGCTCTCAGTGCTGTCCCCTTCACGGCGCAACCTATATTGCAATGTCATAGGTGTATCATCGAGGTAATCCAAGCTGGTGACCTGGAAACTAATCAGTCTCGCACCAGGTAAAATCACTTTATCGGCCAGAGGGATGAGATCGATTTGAGTATCATCGTCATAAAATACCGAAACGGCTTCCAGAAACACCTTGTCTCTTTGAATACGATTGCTCAAGTGATCGACATTCAGCGCCATGGCTCCGTCAGGCGTACCCAGATAGAGTCCGTAGCCGGGATCATAAAAATAGGCCCCGTCGTTCAACTCGTCACCAATAAGACCGTCGTTTTCACCGATAACCAAAATATCTTTACTCTGGATATCCTGCCTGATTATCGAATATGGGCAACCAACGACCCGATAGTCGTCATCTTGGTGAATGAAATAAACAGAGGAACAATCTATCAACCACTCCTGATCTAATGACTTAACCCGGCCCGTAACCGGAATATATTCAATTAGTCCCTTGGGAGATGTACCAAGCCAAAATACACCCGGCTCGACTTGATTAATGTAATTGACTTCGACATCAGTACCTTCATCGCTGAAAATACTTAGTTTTGAATGAAACTGCTCATCACTATCCAGATAACCAAAAAAGCTTCCTCCGCCGACCCATAATCTGCCCGCCCCGTCGCGAAATAACGCCCGCAGGTCTCGCATGCTGGAGCTGCTCTCTCTTCCTTCGAGCAGCATCTCTTGTGGGTTAAGCATTCCCGGCTCCCAAAAATACAGGCCGGTCATGGTGAGAAACCACCAACGTCCCTCTATCAAGGGATCGTTATAACTTGTATATACCACTTTGTGCTCTAAGGAGTAATCTCCCTGAGCCCACTGGTCAAAACGTTGAGAAGTAAAATTACGCTTATCTACAACAAACAGACCATTGGTCGTTGAAAGTAACAGGTGGTTACTATCTAAAGGATCAATCTTATAGATACTGTCATTTAACTCGATACCATCAGGAACCAAGGTCTTAGATTGCTTTGTGTTTTTATCGATAACGATAAGACCGTTATCGGTACCAAGCCAAAGGTACTGCTCCTCAGCAAACACTCCCCACACCATCTCATTACTGATATTATAGGGCTCAGACATAGTGAATTTATCAATAAGGAAATCAGGATCATCGGCAAGAACAGCCAGGCCATCTCCCGAACCTCCGACCCATATAATGCCTGTATTATCAATTGCGATATCATTGATATAATCGATATCAGCACTCAGCTTTAACTGCTCTTTAAATAGCTTATGGTCAGTAGCTCCCGGATGCCACTTGATTAACCCTATATGGCTGGAGATCCAAAGATTGCCATTATTATCCTCAGCAATCTTGGTCGTATAATAGGGTAGCTCTTTAACAGGGTTAATCTGTAAATTATCAACATCGACCCGATATAATCCATTCGTCGAGCTTAACCAAACTCTTCCCTTTGAGTCTTTAAACAGCCACTTCATTAAGCCGTTTTTCTCTTCCCAGGGTAAAACCGCTATCCGTCGTCCTTTGCTGTCTCGTAGTTGTAACTCATATTCGGTGCCGACCATGATGCGGCCATCGTCGAGTGCAACCAGGTTATGCCAGAGAACATCGGCATTGTTAGGTAAGAAGATAATTCTTTCTAACGAAGATTGCTGGTAGGAAAATTTAAGCAACTCCCCTTCTCTGGTGAGAAAAATGAAGCTCCCATCCGCCAGTTTTACCTGAGCCATTATACTTTCCCCCTTAAAATCGGGGAAAAGCTCATCACTGCCGAATTTGATAAACTGATTGTTCAGAATGTCATAGAGATAGTTATCAGAATAGTTACTGACAAGCAGATGTTTTTTACTCAGGGGTTCAACAATATTGATATATTCATCGGAGAGGCGCAGGTCGAATTCGACTTTGTCGATTCGTCTGACTTTTGAATTACTTAATCTATAAAGTCCCTCATCGGTGGCCAGCCACACGAAACCATATTCATCGAAGCTGATGTCATTGATCTGGGAGTTAGCCAGACCTTCACGTTCATTAAAAACACGAGACACGAGATCGCCTGCCATGACGGGCGTCAGGCAAGTAAGAAGCAATAACAATGGAAAAAGTATTCTTTTTAAGTAAGCGATTTGCATTCAATAAACATCTCATAGGCTTACTTCGAATGTAGCAGTTCATTGAGCCTAATTCACCTGCTTATTTACATATTTGTAACGCAATTAAAAAAAAAGCGCTCTAAAAGAGCGCTTTATCAGTTCTGTGTCAGGTTACTTTTTCTTTTTTGCTTTTGGATTTGGCAAATCAGTTATTGAACCTTCATAGATTTCAGCGGCCAAACCTACTGATTCATGCAAGGTTGGGTGAGCATGAATAGTCAACGCTAAGTCTTCAGCATCACAACCCATCTCGATAGCAAGACCGATTTCACCCAGTAGCTCGCCACCATTAACGCCTACGATAGCGCCACCGATCACACGATGTGTCTCTTTATCGAAGATAAGCTTAGTCATACCATCGCTACAATCGGATGCGATAGCACGACCACTTGCGGCCCATGGGAAAGTAGCGGTTTCATAAGCAACACCTTGCTCTTTCGCTTCTTTCTCAGTTAAACCTACCCACGCGACTTCAGGGTCAGTATAGGCAATCGAAGGAATAACTTTAGGATCGAAGAAATGCTTAAGGCCGGAGATAACTTCTGCTGCAACGTGACCTTCATGCACACCTTTATGTGCAAGCATAGGTTGGCCAACGATATCACCGATTGCATAGATGTTTGGAACGTTAGTACGCATCTGCTTATCAACATTGATGAAACCACGCTCATCGATATTAACACCCGCTTTTTCTGCATCAATTAGCTTGCCATTTGGCGTACGGCCAATTGCCACAAGCACTGCATCGTAACGAACAGGTTCCGCAGGCGCTTTCTTACCTTCCATAGACACATAGATACCGTCTTCTTTAGCTTCTACGGCGGTAACCTTAGTCTGTAAGATAAGATTAAATTTCTTCTTAATCTTCTTAGTGTAAACACGAACGATATCTTTGTCAGCGGCAGGAATGACCTGGTCAAACATCTCAACCACGTCAATCTCACTACCCAGCGATGAGTAAACAGTACCCATCTCAAGGCCGATGATACCACCGCCCATAACAAGTAGCTTTCCAGGTACTTCTTTAAGCTCTAGCGCATCGGTCGAATCCCAGATACGTGGGTCTTCATGTGGGATAAATGGCAATTGAATAGGACGTGAACCAGCGGCAATAATTGCCTGCTCGAAGCGAATAACTTTGACGCCATCTTCACCAGCAACTTCGATGGTATTAGGGCTGGTAAACTTACCAAAACCATTAACAACATCAACTTTACGCATTTTGGACATTCCGCCCAAACCCGTTGTTAGCTGACTAATCACTGTTTCTTTAAAGCCACGAAGCTTATCAAGATCAATTTGTGGCTCACCAAAAACTACACCGTGACTCGCAACCGCTTTCGCCTCTTCGATCACTTTAGATACGTGAAGCAGCGCTTTTGATGGGATACAGCCTACATTCAAACAGACACCACCAAGCGTGTTGAAACGCTCAACGATAATAGTTTCCAGACCTAAGTCAGCCGCACGAAATGCCGCTGAATAACCTGCAGGGCCTGCGCCTAATACCAATACCTGAGTTTTGATTTCGTTACTCATGTTTTCCTCTATTCTTTTTATTTCATTCCGTTGGCGAATGGGTCGCTTCACGGTAAATGACGCCAGCTATCGAATTTTTATTCTGTAAGGTGGCCGCATTTTAACCCTCAATTGCAATAAACAAAAGGCTACTCAACATGAGTAGCCTTCATCATTACAAAATAAGCGTGCGTATATCGGACAGCATACTTGACAGTGTCACGCTAAAGCGTGCTGCCATCGCCCCATCTATCACCCTGTGATCGTAAGACAAAGAGAGCGGCAACATTAGCTTAGGCTCGAAATCTTTACCATTCCACTTTGGTTTAATCTCTGATTTAGAGACACCTAAAATAGCCACATCCGGGTAATTGACGATAGGCGTAAATGCCGTACCACCGATACCACCCAGACTCGAGATAGTGAAGCAACTGCCCTGCATATCTGCAGACTTAAGCTTACCATCACGTGCTTTAATCGAGATCTCAGTCAACTCTTGAGTCAGTTCGTGAATACCTTTCTTATCAACATCACGAACAACCGGAACCACTAGTCCGTTTGGCGTATCGACTGCCACGCCGATATGGTAGTACTTCTTCTTAATTAAAGACTCACCATCGGCACTCAGGCTGGCATTAAACACAGGGAAAGCTTGTAGCGTCTTAGCAACGGCTTTCATCATAAAGACAAGTGGTGTGATCTTAATACCTGTCTTACGCTTAGCGGCAAGTTCATTTTGCTGCTTACGGAATGCTTCCATCTCTGTGATATCGGCTTCATCGAATTGTGTCACATGGGGAATGGTAACCCAGTTACGATGTAGGTTAGGACCAGAGATCTTCTGAATACGTGTTAGTGGCACTTCCTCGATTTCACCAAACTTAGCAAAATCGACTTTAGGTGCAGCAATAACCTGTAATCCACCTTCTCCGGCGCCAACACTGCTGGCAGCAGTCGCCTTAGGACGAGAGAGTTCATACTTAATGTAAGCCTGAACGTCTTCCTTAAGAATACGCCCCTTACGGCCCGTACCTTTAACTAAGGTCAAATCTGCACCGAACTCACGAGCCATACGGCGAACCGCTGGTGAAGCGTGTACCGCTCCGGTGTTAGGCTTGCTGCCCGCACTTGGATGATGCGGAACCGGAGGCTTGCTTGCCGCCGCAGCCTGAGCTGGTTGAGCTGCAGGCGCCGCAACAGGAGTTGGTGCTGCCGGAACACTCGCAACTGCAGTGGCCTGAGTTTCTATGGTCGCAATGAGCGTTCCTTGAGAAACCTTATCGCCAACATTAATCGTCAGTGAAACCAATTTACCCGCAAATGGAGCAGGTACTTCCATTGTCGCTTTATCAGTTTCTAAGGTGATTAGCCCTTGATCTGCCTCGACCGTATCACCAACAGCGACAAGGACTTCAATAACATCCACATCTGATGCATCACCAATATCGGGAACAGCAACCTCTTTCACTTCGCTCACACTAGCAACAGATGGAGCTGCAACAGGGGCTTCTACCGGAGTCGCCGTTTGAGCTGGTGCTTGATCACCAACTTCCAACATAAGCACAAGCGAACCTTCAGAGACTTTATCACCAACAGCAACTTTCAGCTCTTTCACCACACCGGCAGAAGGTGCAGGCACCTCCATGGTGGCTTTATCGGTTTCCAGGGTGATCAAACCGGTATCGACATCTATGCTGTCACCAACGGCCACCAGCACTTCGATGATATCGACATCGGCCGCATCACCAATATCCGGCACTGTGACTTCAATAATTTGTGTACCAGTAGCTGCAGCTGGAACAGGCGCTGCAGGTGCAACCGGAGCCGCCTCTGTAGCTACGGGTGCGGTAACTTCAGTGCCTGCACCTTGTGCAGACATCATAGCAATCAAGGTACCTTCAGAGACTGTGTCACCCACGGCGACCTTTAGCTCGGTTAACTTGCCGGCAAAAGGCGCTGGTATGTCCATAGTCGCCTTATCACTTTCTACAGTAATAATTGACTCTTCTGCTGCAAGTTGATCACCAACTGCAACACAGACCTCAATTACCTGAACTTCGTCACCACCGATATCGGGGACTAAAACTTCTTTTAATTCAGACATTTTATTTCCCTCTTACGCGTACTGTGGGTTGATCTTGTCAACATCGATACCGTACTCGCTAATGGCTTTTGTTAGCACATCAACAGGCAGTTCATTACGGTCAACAAGTGACTTAAGTGATGCAATCACGATAAATTTCGCATCAACCTCAAAGTGGTGACGTAAGTTGTCACGGCTATCGCTGCGGCCGAAACCGTCAGTACCCAAAACTTTGTAATCTGTAGGCACGTACGCACGAAGTTGCTCACCATATATTTTCATATAATCGGTAGCGACAATGGCAGGAGACTCACTGGAGATGACTTGACTGATGTAAGCCTCTTGTGGAGTTTCAGTTGGGTGCAACATGTTATAACGTTCTGCAGCTTGACCATCTCGAGTCAGCTCGTTGAAACTGGTCACACTGAATACGTCTGCAGAGATACCAAAGTCTTTAGCCAAAGCCTGAGCCGCTTTACGCACTTGTTCAAGAATGGTGCCACAACCCATTAATTGAACTTTACCTTTACCCGAACCTTCAACAGTCTCCAGCTTGTAGATACCTTTGACAATGCCTTCTTCAGCGCCTTCAGGCATAGCTGGCTGCTCGTAGTTTTCGTTCATTGTAGTTAAGTAGTAGAAGATATCTTCTTGCTGCTCACCATACATGCGACGAATACCGTCCTGAACAACTACTGCGATCTCATAACCGTAAGTAGGATCATAAGAGACGCAGTTTGGAATAGTATTAGCCAATACATGGCTGTGACCATCCTGATGCTGTAGACCTTCACCGTTCAAGGTTGTACGACCCGATGTGCCACCGACCATGAAGCCACGGGCACGCATATCACCAGCAGCCCAAGCCATGTCTCCGATACGTTGGAAACCAAACATTGAGTAGTAGATATAAAACGGGATCATTGGCGTATCGTTAACAGAGTAACTGGTTGCCGCTGCGACCCAAGATGACATTGCACCTAGCTCGTTAATACCTTCTTGCAATACCTGACCTGATTTATCTTCACGGTAGTAAGCCACTTGATCTGAATCTTGTGGAACATACTTTTGCCCTTCGTGAGCGTAAATACCCACCTGGCGGAATAGGCCTTCCATACCAAAGGTACGTGCTTCGTCAGGAATAATCGGGACAATTTGCTTACCAATCTTCTTGTCTTTCAGCAGTGCAGTCAAAATACGCACGAATGCCATTGTGCTTGAAATCTCACGGCCATTCGAACCTTTCAGTACCGAATCGAAAATCTTCAATGATGGTACTTCAAGATCTTCAGAGAACTTCTCACGACGTGCAGGCATTGCACCATGTAGCTCAGCACGACGTGCTTTGAGGTATTTAACCTCTTCCGAATCTGCACCCGGGTGATAGAAAGGAATATCTTCTAACTGATCGTCGCTGATTGGGATATTGAAACGGTCGCGGAAGTATCTAAGTGAATCGACACCCATCTTCTTCACGTTGTGAGCGATGTTTTTACCTTCACCCGCATCACCCATGCCGTAACCTTTTACAGTTTTAGCAAGAATGACAGTTGGACGACCTTTAGTGTCTTTAGCATGCTGAAGTGCAGCAAAGATCTTAACAGGATCGTGACCACCACGGTTCAGGCGCCAGATGTCATCATCTGACATGTTAGCAACCATTTCGGCTGTTTCCGGGTACTTACCGAAGAAATGCTCACGAGTATATGCGCCACCTTTGGCCTTACAGTTCTGGTATTCACCATCGACTGTCTCTTCCATCAACTGCAGTAGTTTACCGCTGGTATCACGGGCCAATAATGGATCCCAGTAACGACCCCAAATAACTTTAACCGCTTCCCAGCCTGCGCCACGGAATTCGCCTTCAAGCTCTTGAATGATTTTGCCGTTACCACGTACAGGACCGTCAAGACGCTGTAGGTTACAGTTCACGATGAAGACCAAGTTATCCAGCTCTTCACGGGCTGCAAGACCGATAGCACCCAGAGTCTCTGGCTCATCACACTCACCGTCACCAAGGAAACAGTAAACGGTTTGCTCAGAACAATCTTTTAAACCACGATCAGTAAGGTACTTTAGGAAACGAGCCTGATAGATCGCCTGGATAGGGCCCAGACCCATAGATACCGTAGGGAACTGCCAGTAGTCAGGCATTAACTTAGGATGTGGGTATGAAGGCAGACCTTTACCATCAACTTCTTGACGGAAGCTGTTCATTTGATCTTCAGTCAAACGTCCTTCAAGGAAAGAGCGTGAGTAGATCCCTGGAGCAATATGGCCTTGGAAGTAAACCAGATCGCCACCATCTTTTTCATTTGGACCGCGGAAGAAGTGGTTAAAACAGACATCGTATATAGTGGCGCTTGAAGCGAAACTAGATATGTGGCCACCGAGTTCAAGGTCTTTCTTAGAACCACGAAGTACCATAGCCAATGCATTCCAACGAACAATGGCACGAATTCGACGCTCCATCTCCTGGTTGCCAGGCATATGAGGTTCGTGGCCTGCCGGAATCGTATTAAGGTAAGCTGTAGTCGCCTTATAAGGCAGGTGTGTACCATTACGACGTGCTTTGTCGATAAGCTTTTCCAGAAGGTAATGTGCGCGTTCAGGACCCTCTTGCTCAAGTACTGCCTGCAGAGAATCGACCCATTCTTGGGTCTCTAATGGATCTAAGTCTTGTAGCATATGTTCAGACATTTCGCAGTCCTTCCCCATACGTAGTAATAATAGTCATCATGAAAATTGTCATTTTCAGAATATTTTCAGGTGTTAAGCCCCTGGCTTACACACCGCTTTTTAAACGGCGCAGGCTACGCTGCAACCGGCTATCTTCTTCCCTTACAGACAGCATGACTTCCTCAATGTAACTTAAGTGTTCATTAGAGGCTTCTCTAGCTGCTTCGGGATCTCGGCGAACGATGGCGGCAAGCAGAGCCAGCCTATGATCGTTTGCCATTGTGGAGGCTTCCTCTCTTCGATTCAGAAGCTCCAGGTTCTGTGCCACGTTTTTATGCAGCACAGGGGATAAACTTAAGACTAGGTGTAGCATGGCGACGTTATGAGAGGCTTCCGCAACCGCACGGTAGAACCTTACAATCGCTTCCGCTTGCTGTTCAATTTCAGATGCTGCTTCAACTTCCATAATCGTGCGCTTGATATTCTGCATATCTGAATCGGTACCACGTAGCGCCGCAAAATATGCCATCATGCCTTCTGTAGCATGACGAAATTCAAGCAGATCATACTGACTCTCAGAGTCACTATGCATCAACTCAACGATAGGATCGGCTAAGCTCTGCCAAAGTTGTTCTTTAACATAGGTGCCACCACCTTGACGACGCAAGAGTAGACCTTTGGCTTCAAGCTTTTGAATGGCTTCTCGCAATGAGGGGCGGGAAACTTCGAACTGTAGTGCAAGTTCGCGTTCAGGAGGTAGTTTCTGACCAGGCTGGAGACTTCCTTCCAGGATCATCTGTTCCAACTGTCCCATGATGACGTCAGAAATTTTTGGCTGGTTTATTTTGCTATAAGCCATATGGCCCTCAGCTCCTATTGTAAATTGGTCTTACCAATTTAGTCGACTGAGCGCACTTTATCAAATCACATTTTGAATGTCCAGCTTGTGATCTACATCATATATGCTCGCGATATGTGAGCATAGCTGAAAAATCAGTCGAAGGGGTCTGACCATTATCACTGAACTTTAATTTTCATATGCTTATCGACAGAGCTTTCTCCTCTTGGTGAGGACGATGACACAAAAAATTTTATAAAAAAATCTTATCCGAAAACTCAACTCATCAGCATACAATCGATATATTTAGGACTTTCAAACAAATGAAAAGTGAGCCCTGCCCTAATCCATAATGGCTAAGAGGCTAGATGGAAGACCTTGTTCAGCTAAAACAAGAGCTCCAACCATCTAAGTTATAAGCTATTTAAGCCACGACACCAAAAATCGTCAATAATGACAAACTGGTAAGAAGAAGGATAAAGTTACGCTTGCTCAATTGTAGCAGCGCTAATGTAGCCTGCACACAAATTGGCTTAGCAGATGGTTCGGGGCTTGGCTCAGCAGCCAGAGCGACTTGAGTCACGATCTCTCGGGCACTGTATTTCAAACTAAAACCGAGTTTTCTCCAACTTGCAAAGGCTTGGGAAAACTGTCCGCTAAGCACATAACCAAATGCAAACACCCGGCTTGGAAGCCAATCCAGTAATGTGAGCACATGCCCAACCAGAGGCTGCTCGAGTGACTTTTGCTGGTTTTCATCGGAGAAAAACCGAACCGTGCAATAAAAAACGGCTCCAGCGGGCCCGAAAAAGATAAGGTAAAGGGCGACAGCACCATAGAAGCGGTAATTTAACCAAGCGACACTTTGACCAACCTTAGCGCCTAAATCCCCTTCGGAAACGGCTTCAATTGACCTGTTACAATCCAGCTCTTCGGCAAAGTGGTAACAGGCTTGCGAGTCACCCCGGCAGGCAGCTTGCATATAACGTTTAAACGTCTGCCTCTGCTTTAGATGGCTGAAACAGAGTATTGAAACTGCGACCCAAAGCATTAGACTTAACACGCCCCAAAATAGACCGGCAATCGCCCATGAGGCGACTTGAACGGCGATGGCGGGTAACACAAGAGCCAAAGCCATCATCACTTTAGAATTAAGCTGCTTTTTGCCAAAAAAATTGTTGGAATAAACGCTTAAGAACGACTCAAGCTGCCAACTTTTCGGCAAAAGCTTTAATCGCTCGACAATAATCGCCACTAATAAAGAAAACAATGCCATTTAAAGTATCCTTTCATGAGGTGGAGCTAGCTTAAAACTCTTCAATTAACGTTCATAACTTAGACAATAGTTCACTATATACTAAGCGCTGTATAACCACTATCTCATTGCCAACATCTAATCTCTTATGTTCAACACTTTAAGTTAAATCTTTTTTAAATCTTTGCCAATCAAAGCTTTCACCTGGATCTGTTTTGCGGCCCGGCGCAATATCACAATGGCCAACGACTCTATCAGTATTTAGCATAGGATATGCGTCAAACAAGGCAAGGGTTAACATTTTCAGCTCCCGGTACTGCAGATCCGTGTAAGTCTGAGTATCGGTCCCTTCGAGTTCAATTCCAATGGCAAAATCATTACAGCCTTCCCGGAACCCATAACTGGAAACCCCGGCATGCCAGGCACGTTCATCACATGACACATATTGTACTAACTCGCCATCTCGGCGAATAAGAAAGTGAGCAGACACCTCAAGTCCCTTAAGGTCTATAAAGCTGGGATCAGCACTGACATCCAGACAACCTTTAAACAATTGGTCAATATAGGGCTTACCGAAACAGCCGGCAGGCAGGCTGATGTTATGAATAACCAATAGGCTGACCTCATTCAACGGGCGGCCGTTAAAATGTGGCGACTCACACTGTCTGGCATCGTTTACCCAACCATTGACACAGCGCTTTTCATGACAAGTATCATTGTCCGATGGGGAACGCTCTTGCGCAGTTACCGAGGAGGACGTTTTTATGTGTGAGGGCATAACAAAGATATCTCAGCTCTTAATTTGGTGTTTACATACACTCTATCAGTAAGCTATACAGCTGAGAAGCGGCTGATTTAGTCATTCAAGTTTCACCCAAAAAACAGAGCAACCTACTAAGCCAGAAAATTAGCCTAAGGGTCGTGAGATAAATGCCGTCTCACTCAGGGAGCTAGTTCTGCGCTCCAAAGGTTTCAACTTTCCTTATTCTCTACTTTAGAAAATAAATTTGTTATTATAATTATATCAAACAGCTAAATTTATACTTAACAACATCTGTTCATCAGTTGTAGTCGATTAAGGACATCAAGTATGTTGGAAAATGACATTCGTTTATCAGTCAAAACCGCACTCGAAGAAGACTTAGGTTATCAAGATAATGCAGCTGTCTCTGGACGAGATAAGGCCAACTCGGACATCACAGCCCAACTGATCCCGGCCGACAGATACGCTCAGGCGACATTAATTACCCGCGAAGAGGGCGTTTTTTGCGGTAAGGCCTGGGCGGAGCAGGTATTCAATCAATTAGGTGGTGAAGTCGCGCTTCACTGGCATGTTGACGATGGCGATCTCGTAGTACCGAATCAATTATTGTGTGAGTTATCAGGACCAGCCAGAGCTATTCTTACAGGCGAGCGCACTGCAATGAACTTCATCCAGACACTTTCAGGCGTTGCGACTCATACCAAGCATTACATAGATAAAATTGCCAGCACTCACACTAAATTACTCGATACACGTAAAACCATTCCCGGCCTTCGCACGGCTCAAAAATATGCCGTCACTTGTGGTGGGGGCAAGAATCATCGTATAGGCCTGTTTGATGCTTTCCTCATTAAAGAAAACCACATTATGGCCTGTGGCAGTATTTCGAAAGCTATTTCCGCCGCCAGAGAGCTTGAACCCAATAAACCTGTAGAGGTTGAGGTTGAAAGCATACAAGAGCTAAAGCAGGCGCTGGAAGCCAGATCTGACATAGTTATGTTAGACAACTTCGATGTCACTATGATGCTGGAAGCCGTCGAGTTGAATAATCAGTGCTATGCCCAGTTAGGCGATACTCAGAGCGGCAATAAAACCAAGCTGGAAGTCTCCGGTGATGTAACTCTTGAGACCATTGCAAACTACGCTAAAACCGGGGTCGATTACATCTCCGTCGGAGCCTTGACTAAACATGTTAGAGCGCTCGATCTATCACTTCGACTAAAAAACACGTAACAAATAGCCAACAAGAGATAGGTAATATAGTGAATGGTACTTCGCATCGTAAGCGGTGCGAAACACCTAACCCAACTCTAACAACTCATGCTTCATACTACACCTCGCAAAAAACAACTGTGCAACATTCATACAAGACATAAAACTGTCGTCTGTAAAATAGACAGGATTTTAGATTCTGAAAACGCCCAAAAATTGACACAACTCACCAAAGCGCCAGTTTTCGATACACAGCCAAAAAAATGTTAGAACTTTTTAACATAAAACAACATTCATTAGACGAATTCATCGTCAAATTAGTACTTTGTTGTAATTTCCAGTTCCATTTTCCTTAACTTTGTACTAACTTTGGACTTAGGCGAGATGGCCATTTCGGTCAACCTCACCATTAGGTAGACGCTCAACCTTTGAAGTGCACTGATAGCTGACACATATTCGGTTTTAAATGTGCAATTGATAAAGGAAGAGATCACAAGGTGCGGTTTGCCGAAACGACAATGGATAGCACAACAAACTTTTAACACTTAGCATATATGGCATAACAGGCAAATTTTAGATTAGTTGTGATTACGAATTTAGTTACCACTTCATCATTACCATAACTAAACGGTAACGAAGAAACTTAGTAACAAGATTTATTTAAGGACAGATTAGCTAGCGCAGGAGCAACACGGCTAAGTAACATAGACTAAACTAAAGTAAGCGGTGCCACTTGGAGATTGAAAATGAAAGGTCTTAACTTGAACAAGAGTATGAAAAACGCTAAGGGTTTCACCCTTATTGAATTAATGATCGTTGTTGCAATCATCGGTATTCTCGCCGCAATTGCACTACCTGCTTACCAGGATTACACTGTAAAGTCTCAAATTGGTGGTGGATATAAAGAAGTTGCCGGTCTTAAAACCGCTTTCGAGGTTGCAGCTACTGAAGGTACTACTCCATCTTTAGTACTGAATGATCCAGGATACATCGGGCAGCAAGCCGACACTGGTACATATTGTACTTTAAGCACTACAGCTGCAACGCAACTACTGTGTACTCTGAAAGGTGGCAACGCAGCTAAGGTAAATGGCAAATTAATAACTTTAGACAGAAGTGCTGATGGTGTATGGACTTGTACATCAAGTGTTGACACTCAATTCCTTCCTAAAGGATGTACCGCAGCAGCAGCTCCATAAGCTTGAATAGTATTAAGAGGTAGGCAGTACAATGCTTACCTCTTCACCTTTAACTTAGGGGTCATCAACTCAAAGCATGCCAACCACAGGGCTTCATCTAGGTTTATCCACTCTTTTTATTCGTAAGCAGCTGCTCAGCGAAGAGCAGATCGCATCGGCAATAACAAAGTCCCGCCAGTCTAAACAATCACTCGTTTCAACCATAGTCAGCGAGCAAATGATCTCGGCCAGAGAAATAGCGGAACTCTGCTATGAAGAATACGGTACGCCGCTGTTGGATCTCGATGAATTTGACATCACCAGTATTCCTGAAGATTTTCTCAATAAGAAGCTGATTGAAAAACATAAATGTTTGCCGCTGTTCAAGCGTGGCAACCGTCTCTATATCGGCACCTCGGATCCAACCAATATTGCCGCCTTAGAGGATTTTCAATTTAGTGCCGGCCTACACGCCGAAGCAATTCTGGTTGAAGATGATAAATTGACCAAGGCATTGGAAAAGGTGCTCGAAGAGGACATCTCGGCGCTGGATATCGGCGGCATAGATGAAGACTCTTTAGCTGGCATAGAAATCGAAGATACCAGTAAACGCGATGATGCTCAGAGCGGTGATAGCTCCGATGATGCGCCGATTGTTATCTACATCAATAAAATTCTCACCGATGCAATACGAAAAGGCGCCTCAGATCTTCATTTCGAACCCTATGAAAAGCGCTACCGGATCCGCTTTCGTATTGATGGTATCTTACATGAAGTCTCAGAACCGCCGGTAAACCTTTCCGGTCGTATTTCGGCCCGCCTCAAAGTAATGTCTAAACTGGATATTGCCGAGCGCCGCGTCCCTCAAGATGGACGCATCAAGATGAAGCTATCTCGAACGAAATCCATCGATTTTCGTGTTAGTACTCTGCCCACTATCTGGGGAGAGAAGATAGTGATGCGTATCCTTGACTCCTCCTCGGCCCAGCTGGGCATTGAGAAGCTGGGTTATGAAGATGATCAACGAGAGCTTTACGAAGAGATGCTCGCAAAGCCACAAGGCATGATTTTAGTGACCGGCCCAACTGGTTCGGGTAAAACGGTCTCTCTCTATACCGGACTCAATATTCTCAACACAGAAGAGCGTAATATTTCTACCGCTGAGGATCCGGTAGAGATAAACTTAGAAGGTGTAAATCAGGTACACATCAACCTTAAAGCCGGCCTCACATTCGCGTCAGCCTTGCGTTCGTTCCTTCGTCAAGACCCCGATGTCGTCATGGTGGGGGAGATCCGAGATCTGGAAACGGCCGAGATTGCGATTAAGGCGGCTCAAACCGGTCACCTCGTACTCTCGACTCTACATACGAATTCAGCTGCAGAGACCCTCACTCGACTCATTAATATGGGCGTGCCCGGCTACAATATTGCGAGCTCAGTCAATCTGATTATTGCCCAGCGCCTTGCTCGTCGTTTATGTCCCGAGTGCAAACAACCAGAAGAGGTTCCCGAACACGAATTGGAAAAGCTGGGGTTCAATCCAAAAGATATTGAAGCAGGCATCACTGCTTATAAACCTACAGGCTGTGACCTCTGCTCCGGCGGTTATAAAGGCCGTGTAGGTATTTATGAAGTGATGAGAATGTCAGATGAGATAGCCCGTACTATTATGGAGGGTGGCAACTCATTACAAATTGCCAATCAAGCCACTGAGCAAGGAATGAGAGATCTCAGAGGCTCTGGATTACTGAAGGTCATCCAAGGCGTAACTAGCATTGCTGAAATAAATCGAGTAACGAGTTTTTAATTTAGCCGGAAATAAGCACTTCATTATTTGTTAAACCTAATGAAATAATCCAGAGGAAGACGGGCTATGGCAACAGCAAGCAAAACAAAAAAAACAAAAAAAACAAAAAAAACCAATGCCAAGGTTCAGCCTAAGGTCTTCACCTTCGAATGGAAGGGAGTTAATCGCGACGGAAAGAAAACCTCTGGCGAGTTAAGAGGTTCCTCCGTAATAGAGATAAAGAGTCAGCTTAAGCGACAAGGTGTTAAACCTAAAGTTGTCCGTAAAAAGGCAAATTCACTCTTTAAGAGTGATAAAAAGATTACAGCCATGGATATCGCCATGATGACCAGGCAGATTGCTACCATGTTGTCTGCCGGTGTCCCCATAGTAACAACACTGGAATTACTGGGTCGTGGCCATGAAAAGCCTAAGATGCGTGAACTACTGAGTACTATTGTCACCGATGTTCAGGCGGGTATCCCCTTATCGGACTCACTTCGACCACACAGACGGTTTTTCGATGATCTTTATGTCGATCTGGTCGCCGCAGGCGAGCATTCTGGTTCACTCGATGCGGTATTTGACCGCATTGCCACCTATCGGGAAAAAGCAGAAGCATTAAAATCTAAAATCAAGAAGGCGATGTTCTACCCTGTCGCTGTTGTTATTGTAGCGGTACTGGTTACCGCACTACTGTTACTTTTTGTAGTGCCTCAGTTTGAAAGTATCTTCCAAGGATTTGGCGCTGAGTTGCCCGCTTTTACACAGATGATTGTCAATATTTCTCGCTGGTTGCAAGCTTCCTGGTATATCTTTGTCATAGCAATAATCATTATAATATTCAGCTTTAAGAAGGCTCATCTAAACTCCCAAAACTTTAGAAACAGGGTGGACCAATTTGTATTAAAAATTCCCGCGATTGGCGATATACTGGATAAAGGTGCTATGGCTAGATTTGCCAGAACTCTCTCAACGACCTTCGCAGCAGGGGTCCCTCTTATTGACGGCTTAGAATCCGCAGCTGGAGCATCTGGTAACTATGTTTATCGCAGCGCTCTAGTTAAGGTGCGCCAAGAAGTAATGGCAGGTATGCAGATGAATGTCGCCATGCGCACAACAGGTTTGTTTCCTGATATGTTAATTCAGATGGTGATGATCGGTGAAGAGTCTGGCGGACTCGATGAGATGCTCAATAAAGTGGCTAACATCTATGAGATGCAGGTCGATGATGCAGTCGATGGCCTGTCCAGCCTAATTGAACCTGTAATGATGGTTGTTATCGGTACAGTAGTCGGTGGCCTGATTGTAGGTATGTACTTGCCTATATTCCAAATGGGTAACGTGGTAGGCTAGCTTTTCAAAAAAGTGTTAATAACCATCTAATATAAAAGAATAAAAAACCAATGTCAGAATTTCTCTCAATATTGAACCAGAACCTTTGGCTCTTCAGTGTTATCAGCTTTATATTTGCAGCCGTCATAGGTAGCTTTCTTAATGTGGTCATACACCGCTTTCCGGTTATGTTAAAGCGTGAATGGCAACAAGAATGTAATCAGTATTTAAACGAGTACCATGAAAAGCTAATCGCTCCTATCTCGAAGCAACTAAACAACCCTATAGACAACTACCCGGAAAAATACAATTTAATTATTCCAGCCTCTGCATGCCCTAAGTGCAAGGCAAACATTAAGCCTTGGCACAATCTACCGATTGTCGGTTGGCTTATGCTTAAAGGAAAATGTGCTGCGTGCGGTACAAGTATTTCACCCAGATATCCAATTATTGAGCTTCTGACCGGGCTTGCTGTAGCATTACTTGCATTTCATTTTGGTCCCGGCTGGGAATTCATTCTTGCTACGGTTCTGACATTTGTTTTAATTGCATTAACCGGTATCGATCTGGATGAAATGTTACTGCCTGATCAACTGACCCTTCCTCTACTCTGGCTTGGTTTACTAATCAATCTAGATAGCACTTTCACATCACCTACCGATGCAATGATCGGTGCCGCTGCAGGTTACTTAAGCCTCTGGAGTGTTTTCTGGGCGTTTAAGCTATTAACCGGGAAGGAAGGCATGGGTTACGGTGATTTTAAACTGTTGGCAGTTTTCGGAGCCTGGTTTGGTTGGCAGATGTTACCACTCATTATTTTACTATCATCATTAGTCGGCGCTGTTGTTGGCATAGCCTTGATAGTAAGCAAGAAGATAAATAAAACTAACCCTATTCCTTTCGGCCCTTATATAGCTGCAGCAGGTTGGATCGCCATGATCTGGGGAAGTGATATAACTAACTGGTACCTTTCTACACTGTAACGAACAAAACCTTTGGTTGAAATACGGTAAGCAGGAACAGATCAATGTCAAAGTTTATAGTTGGCCTGACGGGTGGTATTGGTAGCGGAAAAACAACCGTTGCCAATATGTTCGCAGAGTTAGGAATTGAGCTTGTCGATGCAGATATTATTGCCCGGGAGGTGGTAGAGGTCGGCTCCAAAGGACTATATGAAATTAGTGCGCACTTTGGAGACACAATACTAAACAAGGATAAAAGCCTGAATAGGGCTAAACTCAGAGAGCTAATTTTTAGTCAACCCGATGAACGACAATGGCTGAATGATCTGATGCACCCCATGATCCGCAATAAAATCCTCAAACACCTTGAATCCGCCACCTCACCCTACGCAATTTTGGTTGCTCCCTTGCTATTTGAGAATGGTTTAGATAGGTTAGTAAACTTGTCTCTTTTGGTTGATATTTCACCTGAACAGCAATTGAATAGAGCAATTGACAGAGATTCTGTTTCTTCAGAACAAATTAAAAACATAATAGATAGTCAGGCTCCCAGAGCCGAAAGGCTATCGAAAGCTGATGATGTAATAGACAATCATGGAAAGATATCGGCACTAAAAGGGAAGGTAATTACATTACATAATAATTATTTTAAATTAGCCAATAATGCTTAAAAAACACCATGACTGAACTAATTTATGAACAGCCTTTAAATGAAAAAACAAGAAGCTATTTGCGACTAGAATATCTGGAACAGCAACTACAAACAAATTTAGCTCATGATCATCAGCATAGATGTTTCTACCCACTTTTTTCTCTGTGCGAATTAACCGAGCGCTGTGATTATCGGGGCGAAGTATTAAAAGACATTGATAAACAGATCCTTCAACTCTCTAACTGGCAAAGTCTTCCTCATATAGACACCATGCAAGTAAGTACATACTTGTCCCAACTTACTGATGCAAGGGAAGCACTAAGCGTTTGTGAGAGGCCTGGAAGCCAGCTTAAACTCAATCGATTTCTTGCAGCTATACGGCAAAGATTTAATATGCCGGGCGCTTGCTGTAACTTTGATCTTCCTCAGCTTCACTACTGGCTTGCAAAACCCTGGGACATTCGCCAGCATGAATACTCTGAGTGGATTTCTCATTTTACCGCTTTACTCGTCCCCATTAAGTTACTACTGGATCTAACCAGACAAACCACGGAATATAGAGAGGCTGTAGCGTCAGCGGGCTTTTTTCAAGGAAACAGTAATCAGGCCTTATCTTTAATCCGAGTAAAATTAGACTCCCAGCAAGGATGCTATCCAACAATCAGTGGTCATAAAAATCGTTACGCTATCCATTTTGTACAATTCGACCAGCAGAAACATTCTGATAAAAGCATAGAATTCAAATTAGCCACTTGTTCTTAAAATTAGTATTATTGTCATATCTACTATATAAAATGATCTGTTTCTAAAAAGTCACTAAAACTGTTCAAGAGAACTAAACATGACAACAAGCGTGAAGTGTCCAACCTGCCAAAAAGAAGTCATATGGAACAGCGAGTCCAAATTTAAGCCATTCTGTAGCGATAGATGTAAACTTATTGACTTGGGTGATTGGGCCTCAGAGAAACATGCAATTCCAGTTAAACCCGAATTTGATCCTGAAACTCTAGATAGCTTAGGCTATGATGAAGCTGATTTCTTTAAGGATCAATAATCAATGAAACGGATACATGTCGCCGTAGGCGTTATTCTTAACAAAGACAATCAAGTATTGTTAGCCAAACGACTCGCTCACTTACACCAAGGCGGCAAATGGGAGTTTCCCGGAGGCAAGGTTGAAAGTGATGAGACTTGTTCACAAGCATTGATCAGAGAACTCAGAGAAGAGGTAAACCTAAATGTTATTGATACAAGCCCCTTAATGACGATCTCACATGACTACTCTGACAAAGAAGTACTCTTAGACATCCATACAGTAAGTAGCTTTACAGGTATTGCTGAGGGGCTGGAAGGACAGCAAGTATTATGGGTAGATTTAGATAACTTAAACGAATATGATTTCCCTGACGCCAATACACCGATAATCGACAAGCTGCAGTCCTTGTAGACGGCTTTAGTGCCTAAGCTAAAGATGACTTAGGCTCTTCCTCACTCTCATCCAACTCAGCCTTGAGAACAAATAGCTGTACGCTCGGTAAGTTTACAAGACTTCTTCCTTTTAATAGCAAGCACCACACCATCACACTGGTGAAGTTATATTACTTTGCCGAAGACCTCTCACATAGGGCGAAGAGGTTGCGCTTAATGTACAAAATACATTGCTAACCCGTAGCGCGAAGAAGCTTGTCTTCGAAGCTGGGAGCCCGCTCAGCTACGGATATGCCGCCATGGCCTATCCTTGGCATATCTGCCATCAAGGCATTTGTTAATCCTAAACATTAGATGACGGAAATGCGGTTAATGCATGGACGTAATTAACGGACACACTGCTTTATAGATAAAAGCGAATGCGCCTGTCATGGTCTTTCGTTGGCATTCTTGCCATCAAGGCATTTGCTAACCCTAAACATCAGATAGTGGAAGTGTCGATATTGAAGGAGCATTTATCGACCGACATCGGGGGTAAGCATTGCATGTACGTGCTTAAGTGGAGAGGTCACCTGATATCAATGCGAACAAGTTCGAGCTGAACACTCAAAATATCACTGATTCCCAAACGCAAAAAAGCCACCACTCTGTATAAGGTATAAGAAGGTGGCTTCTCTACTTAAAATAAGGAGTGCGCCTGTCATGGTCAGCTACGGATAAATCCTCCGCGTTCAATAGACGCAAAGCTGCGCTTAGCCAACAACCATGGTCGGCCAGAAAAGAGAGCGAAAATATAGACCCTGACCGCCATGGATGGCGGAAATGCCGTTAATGCAGGATGCAATTAACGGCCACATCGACGAAGTCGCTACGGGCTGCATGTGAGGTAGCCCTCCGCGGAGCGTATATACGAAAAAAGCCCTAGCGTTTTCTGCTAGGGCTTTATTCGTGTATTAGGCGCCTGGAAATGACCTACTCTCACATGGGGAGACCCCACACTACCATCGGCGCAATTGCGTTTCACTTCTGAGTTCGAGATGGGATCAGGTGGGACCACAATGCTATGGTTTCCAGACTAATTTGGTAAAATTTGAAAAGCTTTAAATAATTAAGTCACACTAAAATCAAGTACTGTATTCTTTCAGTTAAGCAAAACCACTTGCAAAACCCATCTGGGTTGTATGGTTAAGCCTCACGAGTCATTAGTACAGGTTAGCTCAACGCCTCACAACGCTTACACACCCTGCCTATCAACGTCCTAGTCTCGAACGGCTCTTTAGAGGAATTAAATTCCT
>NZ_RXNV01000007.1 GCF_003966265.1 Shewanella atlantica
GAAAACCGACGAATATACTTGCTTCATCTGATGTATTAACTCATCTAACTATGAGTAATGGTGCTAAGCAAATGGCAGGGATCGCTATGTTTAACTTGACGTGGGGAGTCATACCAACGCCAATATAATGGGCGCGCGGCTTTTTGCGCGTCCAGCCAGCTTTGCTGGCGATCATTAATATTCTTGTTAGATGCGGCCTGACTAAAGCCACCAGTTAATCGGATTGTTTTGTGAATCATATACGTTGCCATACCACCATTCCGGTTCTTTCAATATTTTACAAGCGTTGGCTACAGATAACTCGATATCATTAAACCCGAATTTAACAGGGATAGTCCAAACAGCAACATGCTCAAGATTTCCATCACGGCGTGCGCCAATCTTAGTCAAAATGCTATCAATCTCCGGAAGTTTATCAACTATTCGAGATATATCAGATATCTTTACAGAAACATTTCCACCATATTCTATGACTTCGAATTCACCCGTTACCTGATCAGTTAAACGAATAACATCGCCCGCAGCAATGCCCTCAACGAATCCAGGCGAAAACAAAATTCGATATACATTGGACGATATTAACTTCACCTCTACAGGTTGAGTTCCACCTTCCGATCCTTCGACTATGAGATTAATGTGATTATTCATATTTGCATCTAACATTTGTATAGTGTGCATGCGCGTATATTTGGCAAAACGCGCATGCACATTTAATAAACCTATTATCTAAGCCTCGCTTTGGCAAAGCTATTGATTCATAGGCACTCTATCAGGGTGGCGAAGAAAAAACGAGCACGCTTAACCGAAAAGGTTTGCATTGATACAGAGGTCTTGCTGAAGGCAACCAGTTATTACTGTAAGTGGGTTAGTAAAGCTAGGTTAACTGACAGGAAATTTATCTAGGCTGCTTACCAAATGTAACTCTCTATGGGGCATTTTCTTGTTAGCAACTTAACCAAAAGAATCTCAATCGAAGAGAGAAAATACTCGGTGTAAGTGAGATCGAGGGCTTCGATTTCATGGCGAGGTTTCACAAGGTGAAACTCTTCGAGCGAGAGATAGGGATATCGAACTGGCTGTTAAACAGGGAGGTTGTTTGAAATCGCAGAGCGCCCAGGGATGACTCATTTGAAATCAAGAGCCAGCGTACCGAGAGATTACTTGCACGTAAGCCCGCAGCAAGCGATAGATGGCTGTTATGGTAAGACTTTTAAACACGCCACTAAATACCAGCATAGAAAATATAATCAGCCTTCATTCGAAGGTTAGTTCACTTTTATAGCAACAATGCACGCACCCACAAGTTGGCGATAGCTCGCAATGAAGCAGCAACCAACAAATAAAGGATAAAACGAATTTACTTTCGTTTTCTCTGTTTCTTAGGTTTCTGCTGTTGCCAGATATAGATCCCGGAGATGGCCATGATGATCAGTGCCAGTGCCACCAGATCCATAAACCAGAGGCCTAAGCTGCCGAAGAAGCGTCCGCTGTGAATATCGAGCAGGACGCGCTCCCAGGTGAGGTGGTGCGAGCGGGCTTGAAGCGTTATCGCCTCTCGTTCGTCTCTCACACTAATATCCATCTCTTCGCTATCCACAGTAAGCGGTGTGACCCAGGCGATAGGGACGAATGGCTGAGCCTGATTCCACTCGATAAGGTCATCGTCGGCCATATAGCTGCCGCTAGTTGTGTTTAACCAGACCTGCTCATCGAAGCCGATAGCCTCAATTCCTCTTGGCAGCCCGGTCGAGGCATCTTGTTTCTCTAGCAGTTCGCCCCCTTTCGAGAGCAGGTAGAGGTTGTTGCTGTCTACGGCTACCAGCATCCTGCCCAGAGATAACATACCCTTAATCGATGAATCGGCTTCGACGGCGAGTCGGTTGTCTATCCAGATAAGGTTATCTGAACTGGCAAGCTTAAGTGGCGATGTCTGGTAGATATCTATTTGAGAGGGGGGAGTGATGCCATAGTAGTCCAGCAACCAGTTCTGCTTTACATGGGCAGTATCGATCGATAGGTGGTTGCTATGGTTAATCAGCATGCCGCTCAGGGCCATCAACAAGATGAAGAGCGCGCTCAGGATCCCAAGGCTGCGATGCCAGGGGCGAAGCTGTTTGGTTATTTGAGTTGTGAGACTTTTCTTACGATGATGGTGATGCTTATGGATCATTTAATTATTCTTTTTATAATTCTTTTCTGAATTGCATCGCCGGCATATCGAGGGCTCAAGCTGTAAGGTTAGATACCTCTTCCGCTTTTACCCCTTAGTGACATGGTTATCCAACCACAGTGCAATGCGTGATAGCTTGGTCAGCGCCCTGACGGACAGTGTAGCACCGGTTATCCCGTCGATATGCTGATCGAGCTGAAGATCGTCCTTTAGTTTGGCCGATTTAAACTGATCAGTAAAGAAGTCATGCCTTACCTCATCGCCGCGGCTCTCCCGGTAGACGAGCACCTTAGTTTGGGCTATCTGTTGGTTTTTTATGTGAATACCGACTGTGATAAGCGACTCTTTACCTATCTCCTCTAATATCCAAACCGTTTCGCTTTCCTGCTGCCAATATCTCAGGCGCATCTTCTTGAACTTATGTGCCAATATCTGTTCGATAACTTCCTGTGCTTCATCGTCCAGCCAAAAGACTTTCGACTTTGGCGCCGGGGCATTAAATGCCTGACTGATAAAATCTTCAGATTGTTGATAAACGCCCTTTGCATGCGAATTAAAGCTTAGGGTCAGTGCTAGAAGGACAAGGAGAAAAGAGTTTAGCTTCATAAAGTGCTCGGGGCTCGGGTTTACGGGGGAGAGCGAATAAAAAGTTCATACACGCTATCACTATTAACAGAACCTGCTATCTATCAAAATCTATAGTCAAATAACCTAATCAGCTTGCTTAAATCTGCCAAGTTATTTGAGTATAGATGAGCGCCCACTAAGGACGCTCATAGTATCGGGCTCAGATTAGAACTGGTAACCTACACCCAGGTTGAAACCGTCTGCATCTTTAGCGCCGCCAACTTTCTCGTAGTCAGCCTTGAATACCACGTTTTCGTGCAACCAGTAGTTAATACCTACATTGGTTTGCTCAATTTTAGTGTCGTCGCTGTTGCCAGCTTCGTTGTCATATTCGTTATAACGTGCGAAAAGACCAAAGCTCTCGTTGAAGCGGTATGAAGGCTCGATGTACCAACCGTTTTGCTCATCACGACCTAAGGCTTCGGCTTCTTTGCCATCGATATCCCACTGTGCATAAAGGGCCTTAACTGTGAAACCCTGAATGCTGTAGATAGCGTGAGCCGTCAATAGTGTTGCAGATGCTGTGTCTACGCCGCCAGCACTTTGAGTGATATCGGCTTGGTATTGAGCGGTTGCAGCAAGCTCTAAACCTGGAACGCCTGTGTATTTTGCGCGCGCCGTGTAGGCTAGATCTGAAGCATTCGCTTTAGCGACTTTCTGGCGACCGCTACGTATGTTGTAGGCTTTACTGCCTTCAGTAGCCACTTCAAGACCACTCGTTACAGTACCATCAAAAGCCAGGCCTGGAGCGGCTTTAACATTAAGTGCCGCACCGGCTTCCCACCAAGTTGCAGGAAGAATGTTCTTTTCAACAGGGTTACGCTCGACGCCGTAGAAAGTTGGTGGCTCGTGGGTTTCGTTGATGATACCGACAGGCATCAGGAACAGACCCGCCTTACCGGTAAACATCTCGTTGAAGTCATGCTCGATATAGGCTTGCTCAAGCTCTACTTCACCTGGCTTACCATCACCTGAAAGTGAGTGTTCAAGCTCAACTTCAGAGAAGAAACGTGTTTTTTCGGTGAACTCATGGCCGAAGAACAATACGAAGCGGTGGAAATCGATCGCTTTCTTATCGCTGCCAGACTTGTTATCGGTAATGTTGTTGTAGTGAAGTTCACCATAACCACCGATAGTTGTTGCGCTTTTAGACTCTGCTACCTCTTCTACTACATCGGCAGTCTTCTCAACACGAGATTCAGTGGCTTCGAGACGACGTTCAAGATCTTGTAGCACCTTTTGCTGCTGTTCGATCACTTTACGAAGTTCTTGAGTCTCTTGTGAAGCAAATGCAGTTTGGCTGGCGAAAAGGCCAACGAGTGCGGTTGCTATCAGCGTCTTTTTCATCATCATTCTGTTCCCTGTTGTTATGTAAGGGTTATTTAATTTGGAGCGATTCTAACAATTGAGTTCGATAATGCAAACTATTATCATTTGGTTTCTTGATAAAGATCAACAAATGTAAAGATGAGGTAAATCGCTTTGATACTTGTTCGTGTTGGTGTTAGGTGGTTTATCTATTTGTTTATTAGCGGTAATTTGTGTTTGGCAATAAAAAAGGTGAGCCGAGGCTCACCTTTTTAAAAGATTTAAAAAATTTATCTGTTTTTTAATTCTATGCTAGAACTTGTACGAATATCCAACAGTTACCGTCATTGGTTTACCCGCTGAGCTTGAACCGTGGATCTTAGTCGCGACATACTCTTCATCGAACAGGTTCTCAGCCGTCAGGTAAACTTCCTGGGCTTCGGATATAAAATAGCGTCCCGAAAGATCGACTATAGTTTTGGCTTCAATAAGCTCATCGCTTGGGATGCTACCTTCACCGGCCTCTGTACGGATATCATCTGTGTAGCGTGCCGCTAAGGTCAGCTCCCAGTTGTCACCTGCAACACCTGCCGAGGCAAATAGGATATTTTCAGCAAGGTAAGGTAGTGCGTAGCCCTTCTCAACATCCCCCCAAAAATCAGATTCGAAGCTATTACCAAACTCTGAGCTCGTGTAGGTGTAAGCCAGTTTGACCGGGAAGTTGATCTGACCGCCAGTATTGAAGTTATAAGCCAGACTAAGCTCCAAACCTTTAATGTCCACTTCACCTGCGTTGTACTGATCACCAATATTTTCATCATTACAACCAGCGAACTCAGTGCAGTCACCGTGCATATTGCTGTAGTCACTGTAGAAGAATATCGCTTCAGAAGTTAGCTCACCACTGTTGTAACGGGCACCGGCTTCATAGTTCCAGCTCTCCTCCTCTTCGCCTTGGCTATTACCTGGCGATGCAGGTGAGAAACCTTTCTGAACGCCGGCAAGCACAAGCAGGGAATCGTTAACCTGGTATGTGGCTGACAGCGAAGGCATGAACGCCGAGAAGCTATTGTCTTTTATCTTACCTGCTTCTCCGTTACGTCCAGGGTTCTCTTTACCCCAGTCGCGGCGCTTGGTGGTGACATCTTCGTAGCGCACACCTGCGGTGATATTAAAGTCACCGAAGTTAATCTTATCTTGCAGATAAAGTGCTAACGCTTCGGCGCTGTCGATACGGTTAGAGTCGGTGCCAGGAGTGCCAGCTTCGGACATCAGCATCACCTGGTTCGCTCCCATAGTGTAAGTATCAACCCACTGGAACCTGTCCATCTCATCTTCGTGGTAGCGAGCGCCGAAGGCAATCTCATGGCTATCTAAATACCAGTTAAGTTCAGTTTGAATGCCTTGGGATAGGTAGGCACGGTTGTTAGCTTTGACATCGACCTCAAGATCACCAGATGTGGGATCTTTATCGAAATCAGCAGCAATCCGGGTACCATCTCCACTGATTTTTTCACCGTTAACCTTGTTGGTCTTGTACCAGTTACGCTTAAAGTCGTTATGGTAAACCGTAGTTCCTAAGGTAACGTTGTCGCTAAAGTCGATGATATGGTTGATCTGCAGCTGCTTGTGCTCGGTATTCATCACATCTTTTTGTGATGCCGAGTAACGGCTATAGGGGTTAGCAGCAAAGTCTTCATCGGTGAGGCCCATATAGGTCTCGTTTGATGCTTCATCTGAATACTTAAGCTTAAATTCCAGTACCTGATCGTATTTGGCATCTTTGGCTGAGCGTACGCTGAACTTGGCCATGGCGTCGTTCTTCTTAAAGCCGGTGTCACCGCCTACGCCATTGATATCTTTAAAGCCATCGGCCTGATAGCGGTAGAAGTCGACAACACCACCGACACGCTCGCCTTGTCCACCCACATAGCCATGCAGTTTTCCGAAGCCATCTTGGCCAGCTGCCAGGTCAATCTTACCTGCTAGCTCTTCCTCGGGAATTTGACGAGATAGCATGTTGATCACGCCGCCAGTTGTACGGGGACCATACTTAACCGTTGAGCTACCTTTGAGGATCTCAACTGACTCCATGCGTCCAGAAGTCGGGAAGTAGTAGGCTGCAGAAGAAGCATAAGGGGCAGGGGCTGCAATAACGCCATCTTCCATGATGGTGACCTTTTCAGAGCGGTTTTGCCCCGTACCACGCATACCGATATTTGGGCGAAGACCGTAACCATCCTCCTCCTGAATATAGACACCCGGAACCGATGAAAGAGTGCGCATAATATCTGTGTATTTAAAAGTCTCGAGCTGCGCCTCGGTGATCTGATGCCCACTACCCGGAACCGTGTTGAGCGGGTTTCGCTTGCCAAAAATACTGATCTGCTCCATAGGGCCAGCATGTTCAGCGCCTTGAACCTCCTGAGCGAATGATGAGGTTGACAGTGCAGTAAGCAGTGCCGTGGAAACTAGACTGAGTGACAAGACTTTAGGGTGGGGCATAGGATCTCCGTTACGCAATTAATACCAAAGGTAAAACAATTCAAGTCAACCTACTAAATACTGTTAATAAGACTGATTATCATTTGTATGCGCATCTTAGGCTCGCTTCATTAAAATTAACTTAAGCTCAGCTTTCTTTACAATTGTTAACTCTTAAAGGCTGGTAAATTAGTATTTGGCCTGAAAATAATCAGGCGATTTTTTCAACACTTATATCGGTGCTGGTATCGGTGCTGGTATCGGTGCTGGCTTCGGCGCTAATTGTGGCAGCTAAGTCATCGGGTGAGTGTTTTGGGGATTTTGATATAAAATGTGCGGCTATTTTATGCTTCAACAATTATTTGAGTGACTATGTTCCTAACTCCATATTATAAAAAAGAAAATCAATCGGTCTCAATTCTCCCATCTCAGGCGAGTGACTTTGCAAAAATCGTGGCTCAGGATTTTAATCCTATCCATGATGAAGGTGCCAAGCGTTTCTGTGTGCCCGGCGACCTGCTATTTTCTTTGGTGTTAGGGGAGTATGGGTTAAGTCAGAAGATGAGCTTTACCTTCGCCGGCATGGTGGGAGATGGAGTGAAGTTGGAGTTCCCCGAGTCTGTCGGCGAGAGTTTTGACGTTCATGATGATAAAGATAAGCACTACCTGAGTGTTGAGCGACATGGCGATGTGAGAAGTTGTGAAGCTCAGATTGAGTCCTTTATCCGTAGTTATGTTGCTTTTTCCGGATTGAACTTTATTCATGTGCTTGTGCCTATGATGGAACAACATCAGGTGATGATAAATCCGGCGCGGCCACTGGTTATCTACGAGAGCATGTCTTTCGACCTCAATACACTCGATTTTACACAGGTAACCCTTTCATTGGTTGAACAGGAACTTATCGTCGACGGTAAGCGAGGTAATGTCACCCTGAAGTTTGAGTTACACAGTGGCGATACCTTAGTGGGCACGGGAGTGAAAACCTTGGTCATGAGTGGCCTGCGTCCCTATGAGGCAGATAAAGTGCAAGGTATGTGCGATACTTATGAAGGCCGCAGAACCAGCTTCTAAAGCTTGAACAGTTTTAGTGTTTGCAGGCAGGCTCTGAGTTTTCAGCAGCCTGCCCGAATACCAATATTTAGCGTCATCTTGGGTGTGCTAGTTTATTGTCTGAATGAGTTGATTTTGTCATTCTGAACTCACTCTTTGTAAAGAGCTGAATTCAGACCATGCATCTAAAGCCTTTATCTCATGGCTCGAAACGTTTAAAGATTCGCGGCTAAAGCCGCTCCTACATAAAAGAACCTTAGCCTTTCCGGTTATTCTGGACTCATTCTTTGTAAAGAGCTGGAGCCTGGCCATGTATCGAAAGCCTCTATCTCATGGCTCGAAACGTTTAAAGATTCGCGGCTAAAGCCGCTCCTACATAAAAGAACCTTAGCCCTTCCCGTCATTCTGGACTCACTCTTTGTAAAGAGCTGGAGCCTGGCCATGTATCTAAAGCCTTTATCTCATGGCTCGAAACGTTTAAAGATTCGCGGCTAAAGCCGCTCCTACATAAAAGAACTCTGGTCCCTTCCTCGCCCCTGGAACCTAGCATCTTCCTTTTTTGTCCAAAAAAAGCACATCTGTCGAATCTAAGCTAAAAGTGTGATCTAACCTGCTTGAGCAATGTTCGAGATTGCTGCATCCTGTGCAACCTGCCAAATCTATCGCGATTATTCACAATAGATTCGGCAATCCGTTCGGATGAAGGTAGCAGGAGAGTGGGGAATTGCCCCCACACCGACGAGGCAACTTGGTTTAACGCTTTAGTTCGTTTAAGCCAAATACTCTTTCAGGTGCCAATTGTGATTGGCGTGGACTGTTACTGGACGAGCCTCTGGAGAGATCGTAAACAAGTATTCAAATCAGGATAACTGTATTGCGGCGCCGAAGGCGAAAGTGTCAAAGTGAACTCGTTCACTTACCAATAGCCAAACCACAGGTTTGGGTATAGACGCGAAACGCTCAGGCAAAAGGACAGAGGAGAGGATGACTGCACAGTCCCTGTCGTTTGTCGTCGTGGGCTATTTTTACCGTTTGGCTCCCTTGCCCGGTGAATTTGGCTTGCTATTGCGTCCGACGTGTCGCTCAACAGCCATTTCTTTTCCTCCTCCGTTTATTAATTAAGTAGTTTAATACACGAGGAATGTATGAATTTTCAACTCTTAATCGCCGATCTGCTGGCCAACATTAATGCCATCGTTTGGGGACCTGTCACCTTATGCCTGCTGGTCGGTACGGGACTCTATCTCACGGTGAGACTCAAGCTTATCCAGGTATTTCGTCTGCCATTAGCGATGAAATTACTGTTTAAACCCGCTACAGGTAAGGGAGACCTCTCCTCTTTTGCCGCCCTTTGTACAGCGCTCTCTGCCACAATAGGTACCGGAAATATTGTCGGTGTCGCCACCGCTATTAAGATTGGCGGTCCCGGCGCCCTGTTTTGGATGTGGCTGGCGGCCTTCTTCGGCATGGCCACTAAGTATGCCGAGTGTATGTTGGCGGTAAAATATCGCACCACAGATGCACGGGGACAGATCGCCGGTGGCCCTATGTATTATATTGAGCGTGGTCTGGGACTGGGCTGGTTGGCTAAACTGTTCGCTGTGTTTGGTGTTGGTGTCGCGTTTTTCGGTATCGGAACCTTTGCTCAGGTCAACGCTATCAGCGATGCTATGACGATAGCCTTCCATGTACCGACTTGGGTTACTGCTCTGGTATTAACTGTGCTTGTGGCTGCGGTCACCTTGGGTGGGGTTAAGCGTATTGCCAATGTGGCACAGAGGTTAGTGCCGACCATGGCGCTGGGTTATGTGCTTGCCTGCGTGTGGATCTTAGTCGCTTTTTCAGAGCAAATTCTGCCGGCATTCGGATTAATTATCGAGTCAGCCTTTACCCCTATCTCTGCCGCCGGTGGCTTCCTCGGCGCGACGGTAGCACAGGCGCTGCAAATCGGTATTGCCCGTGGCGTATTCTCAAATGAAGCGGGACTGGGCAGTGCGCCGATTGCCGCCGCTGCAGCCAAGACCAATGAGCCTGTAGAGCAAGGCTTGGTCAGTATGACGGGCACATTCTTCGATACCATTATCATCTGTACCATGACCGGACTGGTGTTGATAATAACCGGAGTGTGGAGCGGTGAAACTGCGGGTGCAGCCATGACCAGTGCGGCTTTTGCCAGCGGTGGCTCGGCATTGGTCGGACAGTATTTAGTGACTGTCGCCCTGGTCTGTTTTGCCTTTACCACTATTTTAGGTTGGCACTATTACGGTGAGCGTTGTTGGTACTATCTGATGGGAGACAGAGGCTTACGTCTTTATCAGGGACTGTTCCTTGGCCTTATTGCCGTGGGTGCCTTCATACAACTGGATATGATCTGGTTGCTTGCCGATACCGTTAATGGCTTGATGGCGATCCCTAACCTTATTGCGATCGTTGGCTTACGTCATATTATCCATGCAGAAACAGTACGTTACTTTTCCAAGCGTGACAGTAAGCTTGTGGATAATGCCGAAGTTATGCCTGGCTAAGGTTACATGTAATGAAGGTGCGAATAATTTTAAGTTCGCACCTTCAATTTAATTGACCATATTGCTCAGGTTAATCCCGCTTGCCTTGTGGCTTTCTCTGCCCTATCTCTTCGCTCTGAACCTGACTGTCAGCCTCTTTTTCGATTGCTCTTTCCTTGAACGTCATTTTGATGCAAATTAGCGTATGATCCCGCTTTTAAACTTCACTGATAATAGCCAGCGTGCACGTGATTGCGCTCGCTGCCGCTTTGATCTATTTTAGTGTCTCTGAAAAGAGAGACTGGTTAACCCCAAGGTTGACGAAAAGTGCGCAGAACCGATCCCGGCTCTGTGTCTGTGATGCTCTATTGCCTGCTTTTGCCTCAAAAGAGGCGCTGTTTGGATAAGGAAAGAAATGCCAAGCTTGAATCGAATTGTGCTTATCGATACGCACCTACCCGGCGTAGTGGAACTCGCCCTCGACGGCCACACCAATATCTGTGGTACTAACGCCTCAGGAAAGACCACGCTGCAGCGTTTGGTCCCGGTTTTTTATGGTGAGTATCCAAGTCGAGTCGTGCCCTCTACCCGAGATAGCTTCGAGCGTTGGTACCTGCCTCACGATTCTAGTTTTATCATCTATGAGTATAGGCGCGATGACGGCCTGTTAAATCAAGCGGTTCTGGCCTCTGCCGGTGATGGTAAAGGGGTTAATTATCGTTTCATCGCCAAGGGCTTCGAGCTTGAAGATTATGTAAAGTCAAAAAATGGCGACACTGTGCTTTGCCACACCATGGCTGAGCTGGGCCGGGAGATGAAACGTGCCGGCGTCGCGGTGACTAACCTGCTTAATACCCGGGAATTTCGCGCCATTATTCAAAACGATCGCGCGTTGTTGAGCACCGGTAGTAATCGAACCGAGCTTCGTACCTATGCGCGGCAGTTCTCACTATGTGAATCCGAGCATTCACTGCGCCATATCGAAAAGTTAGCCAAGGCGGTGCACTCGAAAGAGGGCAAGATGGAGACGATAAAGTCGATGATCGCCGCCATCCTGGAAGAGGATGGGGTTAACCCACCCAGCTCTCGCCTGAATCCTCAGCGGGTCGAGGCCTGGATCAGAGACAGCCAGCTTATTCAGGGATTCGAGCAGATCCGTCCGGAATTTGAAAAGCTTGAGCAGGAGTTTAATCAACTCTTGAGCGCCGAGCTGCGACTTTCGAGTCTTAAGCGTGGTTACAGTAAAGATGAAACCAGCGAGGTGGAGCGCCAGGAGCATAATCAGGATCTCTCTAAAGCCCTCAATGGCGAGTTAAGGCAGCTCGATGATGAGTGGAAAGAGCAGCGAGATGAGCTCAGCTTAGATCTGTCGGCGGCTAAGGGTGATGTCGCAAAATGTGAATATGAATTAGATGCGATAGAGGATCAGCACGGTGCCTTTCTCGATGCCGATATCGAACAGGCCAAACTGGACTTAGAACAGCTGCCCAACTGGCGTGGCAGTCTGGAGAACTTAACCGAGCGCCATAAGCTGCAGACTGAGAAGCATCAGGATATCGAAGCGGCATACAATGCCCGCCGCAGTAAGATTGGTGAGGGGCTCAACAGAGAACTGGAAAACCTGCATCAGTCTCAAGATAAGCAGCGCGAAGCCAGAGACAAACAGCGTGAGAAGGGGCGAGGCGAGCTGGAGGCCCTCGACGGTCAATGGCGCGAACTGATGGACAATGGCCGTGAAAAGTTCCATCAAGAGGAGTACCAACTTAAGTTATCGACAGCCGAACTCAAGGTGCGCGTCGATAGCGTGACCTATACCGAAGAGGAAAAGTTGGCATTGGCCGTGTTCGATGAGCGGATCACCCGCGCCGATGAAGAGCAGGAAGTATGCAATGCCAAGGTCGACAGACTAACCGTTGAGGAGCGTAAGCTTCGTGCCAAGCGGGACCAGGCCAATGAGAGTCTGCGTCTGGCCGGTATTCGCGTGACAGAGCGCCAGAGTGAACTCGACGAGCTACACCACATCCTGTTTCCTCAATCTCATACTCTGCTTGAGTTTTTACGCAAAGAAGCCGATGGCTGGGAGAACAGCTTAGGTAAAGTTATTAACCCTGAGTTGTTACATCGTAGTGACCTGCATCCGGCCATGCTTAGTGATAATTTAGAGGCGTTCTACGGAATTCACCTGGATCTGAAGGCTATCGAGTCGCCGGAATATGCGGCTTCGGAGCAAGAGCTGCGTATTAGCCATGCTAAGGCCGAAGAGGCGTTACTCAGCGCCAAAGAGTTGCAGGCCGAGGCCGAAGACAGCCTGGTCGCCATCAATACTGAATTGGATGGATTGACCCGGGAATTGACCTTTGCCCGTACCGCATATAAGAACAGTCGTGACGATCTGCGTCGTCTGTTTGATGAGAAGCGCGCCGAGCAAGATAAGATCAATAAAGCACTCAAGGAGCGAAAAGCCGAAGCGCAGAAGAAGCTTAGTCATTTAGATAGTGATATCAAGCAGTTGAAGCATCAGCACCTGGCATGGCTCGAAGAGCAGAAAGAGCAGGCGCTGGAAGCCAGAATGGAGAAAAATGCCTACTGGCAGGAGGTCGTCGGTGCGTTAGACACTCAGCTGGAGCAGACAAAGGAAAATATTCAACACAGGCGCAGTCACGCTAAGAGCGAGCTCAAGGCCTGTGAGCAATGGTATAAGAGCGAGCTTAAATCCCGCGGTGTCGATGAAGATAAAATCCTGGCTCTTAAGCAGGAGATCCGGGGGCTGGAGTCGAGTATAGGTAAGGCCGAGCAGCGTCGTAACGAGGTACTCAGATATGAAGATTGGTATCAGCATACCTGGTTAATGCGTAAGCCTAAGTTACAAACTGAGCTGAGCACAGTTAAACATGCGACTTCAGAGCTTGAGCAGCAACTCAAGTCTAAAGCCAATGAGGTTAAAGCTAAAAGACTGGAGCTCGATGGTCAGCGTAAGCGCTCCGATGCCATACAGGTAGAGGCTTCGGAGAACTTAACTAAGCTGCGTAGTGTGATGCGTAAGCTTAGTGAGCTTAAATTGCCGGCCAATAATGATGATGCTCAGGGTGGCCTGACCGAACGTCTGCGTCAGGGTGAAGAGCAGCTGCTGAAAAGAGACAGCTTGTTAGGCTCGGTTAAGCAGTATGTGGAGCATTTCGACTCGGTTATTGCCAGCAAGTCTGGCTCGAGTCTATCTGAGACCTGGGAGCGGGCTCGTGAAGAGTCGAGCTTTGTGAACGATAAAGGGATCCGTCTGCTGGATTATCGCAAGCTGGTCCCTCAACTCGAGCAGTTACTCAATGTGATGGTGCCGCAATCGATTATGGCGCTGCGTGAGCAGGGGCGAATTTTTGGTGTCGATCTCACCGCATTTTACGATGTACTGGCCGATATTGACCGCCGCATCGCCTCGCAAAGTGCGCGGATCACTCGTGAAGTGGGTGAAGAGCTGTTCCTAGATGGGGTATCCGAGTCTGCAGTTAAGATCCGCTCACGGATCAGCGAGCTTGAATTCTGGCCTGAGCTTGAGGAATTTGTTAAAGCCTTCCGTCAATGGAAAGCCGACGGGTTCAGCGAACTTCCCGATGAAAACTACACCAATAGCATGCGCCGGGCCCTGGATATTATCGGCCGCGCTGCACTCTCAGGTGGTATTGCTAAACTGCTCGAGATTGAGTTGAGGCTCAAAGAGGGCAACAGCGATCTGGTGATCCGCACCGATCGTCAGCTCAATGAGTCTTCCAGTCACGGTATGGCGTATTTGATCTTGTGTAAGTTCCTGCTGGCATTTACCCGTCTGCTTCGTGGCCGTTCGGATGTCACCATTCATTGGCCTATCGATGAGCTCGGCACCTTGCATCATGGCAATGTGAAAAAGATATTCGATGCCTGTGAAAACAACAATATTTCCGTTTTGGGGGCCTTCCCTAACCCTGAGTCTGAGGTACTTAACTTGTTTGCTAACCGATATATCATCAATAAACAGACCAGAAAACTTCAGGTGGTGAAGCCTCAGGCTAACCCTATCGCAGATAAGCTCAATAAACGATTCGCAAGGGAGGCGGTGTAATGAGTGAGATGACAGAAACCGCAATCGTCGGAACGGGCGCCATCATAGAACGTTTGCTTAAGGGGGAGTTTATCTGTCGTACGACCGATGAAGAAGCCTGGCGTTCACTGAAAAATTCAGCCACAAAAGAGCGGGTCGAAACTTATCTGAACCAGATAAACCGGACTATCGGTTCGGCGGGGGAGGGTGAGGTGTTCTTCTGTGGTTATCTGCAACTTGGAGACAGAGAGCGTAAAGTGATCTCTTCTCAGTTCAGGGATATCTGTAATGCACTCATTCCGCTGGTCGAGTGGCTGGTGCTGGTACAGGAGTCCAGTGGACAAGATGCCCCGCTTTCTGAGGGAGCCGCGGTACGTTTAACTGAGCTGCAAACCCGCATAGAAGACACGCCGGCATTTCGGGAGCAGCTGGCTAAGATCAGCCATTACCGCTTGTTTGGCTCGACCAGTAGCAATGTCGATGCCCAGATTAAATTGGTGTTCAAACGTCTGGTCGAGTTGGGCTATCTTACGCGCCCCAATACCGAGAAGCAGATCTTTATTGCCACCGGCAAGTTAGATTATCTCTATGAGGTTATCCGTTTTATCGATGAAACCGAAGGGCTGAGCCTGGAAGCACAGGCTGAGACCGCGACCCAAAGGGATCTGGTTTAAGATGAGTACAAACTTACATCAGGCCGGGGTTAAGCTGCTTAAGCAGTTAGGCAGACACGCCGATCTCGTTATGGATGTCTACCTTTCGGGTTCAGTGCCTGAAGAGGGGGAGAACGCGGCCGCGATAGAGAAACTGCGTAAGAGCGAGATATTATGGCGTCCGGAGCCGGATCAAGAGCTACGCCTTAAGCGTTCGGTACGTGCCCTGCTCGAAGAGGCGCTCAGTGATGAGCGTAATCGCCAGATAGATTCCAACGTCGGCTCCTCCTTAGCCAGCATTAAAACTTTGGCCGACCATTATAAAGAGGCACGCCACAACGTCGATTACAGTGCTTCAGAGGCCTATCTGTCCGACTTGAATGAGCATGTCTACAGTTTTGCCGAAGGGCTGAGATACTCGATACGTGTGCTCTGGAGTCGTATCAACAACGAATTTGGCTATGTGGGAACCATCAATGCCAAGATCCGTGAAAATGAGTTAGCCCAGAGCCAGGTAACTGAACTGCTCAACGGCTTGGAGATGTTCCAGTTCAGTGAGCTGGGTGAAATTGCCGGAGACATTCGAGAACTGCGAAAACTCCTGGTCACCAGCCTGCAAGAGACCCTGAGTGACTGTACCCAGGAACTTAGCGTCGTTCAGAGCCGATTGCTCGAGTTGCTCGGCCGGTTCCGCCAAATAAGAGGGCGCACGCGTCTGCTGAAGGGCTGGCTGCTCTATACCGATCTGCATCCTGATTACACTCCTGCCGATCATGTCAGCCACAAACAGCTGCCCACGCTGTTTAACCGCGCAGAAGCCATTCTGGCGCCAGCTGCGGTGGATGTACATAACACGGGATATGAACCTGAGCTGTTAGATATCGTCTCGCGCATTAAAGCCATCACGCGAACGGGCCAGGATCCCCAGCTTCGTGAGCATGATGTCAGTGTCTCCCTGAGTCAGGCTGAAGATTTTGATATCCCGGATAACCCGTTGAAGCTGGCCGTCGATGAATATTTCTGCTCAGTTATCGATTCGGGACGGAATCAATCGGCGCTTGAGTACCTGGATGAGCAGGAGCTGCCCTGGGAGAGGGAAAGCTGGCTGTATCAGGTTATTTGTGGCTACGAAGGCCTTCCCGAAGAGCATAGAGCCTATTTTGAGTTGGAGCCTATCGGTGATCCGGATCCGGTCTACACAGGTAACTTCATTATTCGGGATGTAGAGATCTGGCTAGCCTGATTGCTTAGCCTAGGTTCAGGTTCTTAATTTAAGCTCAGGTTATTTAGTCAAACAGTATGAAGAGTCGTTGATAGAGGCCTATTAACGGCTTTTTTTTAACCAAAAAACAAATTAACCATCCTGACGCTCGCTCACTGCCAGCCTTTGACACTACTTGAGATCCCGCCTGTAGTTTAATTGACTGCTATAGCATCTTGTTGTGGCTGTTATGTCTGCATAAGGTGGGGGCAGAACGGGGTGTATGTTGCTCAGGTGATAATGATGTAAAAGTTATTGTTGGTGATTTTGACCTTGTCGCTTGTTTCTTCGTGATTTTATGCTTGTTTATGTGTGGGTTACAAAATTGTATCAAATTGCATTTTTTCGATTCTGATTGAAATTGTGGCCAGCATGATTCACTATCGTGTGCAAAGAAGGGAACTCATTCTCTCAATTTAAGGCATCAACACTCTTAGAGGTCGATGTTGAATTAAAAAAGGCATACAAAAAGAGATGCCAAATTGAAGGCAGGCAAATGACAAAATCACTTTCTACGCGGATCTTTATCGGTCTGTTCTCCGGATTAATATTCGGTTCCATTATTCAATACCTTCTCGGCGATATCGGCTTCTTTTCCGGTACTGTGGTCGAGCTCTCCTCCGGTGTAGGCACCATGTTCGTCAATATGATCATGATGTTGGTTGTGCCGCTGGTGTTCGTCAGTATTGTATGTGGTGTTTTGGAGCTGGATGACCTTAAGAGCTTCGGTCGTTTAGGCGGGAAAACATTCGGTTTCTACATCATCAATACGTTAGTCGCAATATTTGCGGCACTGACTGTGGCATTGTTACTGCAGCCAGGGTTAGGCGTAGATATGTCTGGTGGAACGGGCGCGGAAATTACCGCAACAGAGCTGCCTAATCTGGTTCAGCTCATCGTTAATATCGTTCCTAATAACCCGGTCGCGGCTTTTACCTCGGGTAACATGCTACAAGTCATCTTCATGGCACTGCTTGTTGGTGGTGTAATTAAGTCTCTGGGTGATGCTGTACCTCTGTTGGTTCAAGGGTTTCAGGAAGGCAATAAGCTGATGATGAAGCTTATTACTATTGTGATGCAGTTGGCTCCCATTGGTGTTTTCGCCCTGATGCTGAAGCTTGGTGCAACACTCGAGGCGAGTATCTTCCTGAGTGTACTCGAGTATCTGGTGGTTATTTTAGGCCTGTTGTTGACGTGGATCTTCATCGTTTATCCGATGGCGGTCGGTGCCTTTACCTCAGTATCGGCGAAAGAGTTCCGGGCTAAAACCCAGGAGCAGATCTTATTCTCACTCTCTACTGCAAGCTCGAATGCTACCATTCCTGTGACCATGAGAACCTTGACCGATAAACTAGGCGTTAAGCGTGCTATTGCCGGCTTCGGTGTCCCTCTTGGGGCGACCATGAATATGGGCGGCGTATCTATCTATATCACGATTGCCATCTTCTTCGTTGCTAACGCCTTCGGTGCACCGATTGCGATGGATCAGCTTCCTGCCTTGTTATTCAGCATCTTCTTGTTGTCTGTGGGGGCTGGTGGCGTTCCCGGTGGTGGAATGGTAATGATAGGTGTATTGATCCATCAGATGGGTCTGCCCGTAGAAGCATTCGCCATTGTGGCCGCGTTAGACAGGTTAATCGATATGGTACTTACATCGTGTAACGTTGTCGGCGATGCGGCTGTACTGACTATTGTCGATGAAACCGAGAAAGGTTTCGGGGATGAGATTGATGCACAAGCTCTTCCTATTCAGGAAACCAATCAGGCTTAGTCATTTGCTGAGAGGCGAAAGCTAAAAGTAACAACTGATAATTACAATGGCCCGCAGATTAACTCTGTGGGCTTTTTTTTGCCTGCTCTCCCTGCTCGCTTCGAGTGGATAAACTTCACTTATCTGCCAAAATTAAATCTGGTGAATCCAGATTTATGACAATGACCTATGGCAATGGAAAGTGAGTTTGCACCTCAATGGTATCTCTGCAGATGGAGATGGTTAGTGATAGCCATCTTTGTTGCTATGGGGATTGTCGCCTGTGATAAAAAAGATGATTCCACCATTAAGGTCGGTATCTTGCATTCTATGAGTGGCACTATGGCGTTCAGTGAACGGGATCTGGTCGATGTACTCACCATGGCAATCGAAGAGATAAATGGCAGTGGTGGAGTATTGGGGAGACAGTTAGAACCTGTTTTAGCGGACGGCGCATCGAACTGGTGGCAGTTTTCAAAGGAGGCGGAGCGACTTATTGTCCAGGAGCGGGTTTCGGTACTCTTTGGTTGTTGGACCTCGAGCAGCCGTATCGCGGTTAAACCTATTGTTGAGCGTTATGATCACTTGCTGTTTTATCCCCTGCAGTATGAGGGGCTGGAACAGTCGTCGAATATTATCTACACGGGCGCCACACCGAATCAGCAGATCATCCCAGGTGTTCACTGGGCGCTGGAAAATATCGGTAAGAGTGTCTACCTCCTTGGTTCAGATTATATCTTCCCCCGAGCCGCTAATATGCTGATTAAAGATCAGCTAAAAAATCGAGGTATTGAGCCTCTGGGAGAGAGATACCTGTCCCTGGGATCATCTGATATCTCAGGTGCAATTGAAGATATCCGCAGGTTAAAGCCCGATTTGGTGTTCAACACCATTAACGGTGACAGTAACATCGCATTTTTCAATGCTCTGGATGGGCTAAAGGAGACCAAGGTGGTCTCATTCAGCATTGCTGAGCCTGAGGTATCGGCCATAGGTATCGAACACATGTTGGGGCATTATGCCGTCTGGAACTATTTCCAGAGCATTGAAAGTCCGGAGAATCGGCAATTTGTCAGTGCTTTTAAAGCACGTTTTGGTGAAGATCGAGTCGTTAACGATCCTATGGAGGCCACCTATATCGGTATTAAGTTGTGGGTTCAGGGGGTGGTAGCGGCTGGTACTTTCGATCCTCTAAGGGTTAAGCATGCCCTTGGTTATCAGAGCCTAAATGCACCTCAAGGCATAGTATCGGTCGACATGGGCAGTCAACATGTGTGGAAAACTGTGCGCATCGGACGGGTACGAAGCGATGGGCAGTTTGAAATCGTCTGGCGAAGTGACTCTCCCATCAGGCCCACACCTTTTCCCAAATATCATAGCCGATCGATTTGGCTGCAACGCCTGCAGGAGCTCAAGTATCGATGAGACGATATAACTTATCGACCATGCTTTTTGTCTGGCTACTTTTAAGTGTCATGACTCCGACTGTGATTTTATCCGGTTTATATCTCAGTTCATTCAAGCAAGCTTTTTTGCAACAGGAGCAGGTACACCTATCTCAGTTTGCCGACAATAAAGTGAAACAGATTGAAGATTATATAAGCGAACGAATAGCGGATGTATTTAGTCTTTCCCAGTCGGCCGAGACGGTAGAAGCCTTCTCAAAACTCTCCCCTCTATATCGTCATGGTGGTGAACATACTCAGGATTATCTTAAACGATTGGTCGAGCTTAAAAAGGTATACCAGCACTACCAGGATGATGGTTACCTAGACCTGTTACTTATTTCTCCATCTGGTGATCTTTTGTTTTCGTTAGCGATGAACAGTCATTTGCAGGCAAAGGGAATTGCTGAGTCTGAGAGGGGCAAAGGCTTAAACTTCGTTGTAAAGCGAGCGAAGTATTTTCTGGAGTCCTCATCATCGAGCTTCGAGTATTACCCTCCAATTGGACAGGCGGTGGCATTTATAGGCTCTCCTGTGTTAGTTCAGGGGCGTCTGATAGGCATAGTAGTGCTGCAGGTAGACAGTCAGATCATTCAGAAGGTGACCTTGGAGGTCGGCGGTTCGAGGTCGAGTCGGGAGGTCGTTGTCGCGGCCAGACAGGGAGATTATTTTAGTTATCAGGTAGAGCTTAAATATGATGCCGATGCGATAGTTGGTGAACCACAACCTATTTCTGCGTTATCCGAATCACTTTCTAACGCGGTATCGGGTCGCAGGCATATCGGTGTCGATATTGATTATCGCGGAGTGGAAGTGCTTGCGGCTTCTCGTTACATCCCATCGGTACAATGGGGGTTAGTGTTTAAGGAGGATATGAGTGAAGTCGTTCAGGTTTACGATCAGATTTTTCAACTGGGACTGCTGACCTTGTTTGTTGTACTGATTGGGGTTTTGCTTGTTTCCGGCTTGCTTGGAAGCATGTTAGCTAAACCCTTTGAGTCTATGACACAGATGACCCGCTCCATTGCCTCGGGGAAGACAGATACCCGAATAGAGCCAGAAGGTTTCAGGGAGAGTTATGAATTGGCACTGTGCTTTAACCAGATGTCTCATGCCCTCTCTCTGGCCAGGGAGACGTTAGAACAGCAGGTCGAAGCACGTACCTTAGAGCTCACCGATGAGATTGATTTGCGGCAGAATAAAGAGGCTGCACTTGCTGAAAGTTATAAAAAATTAAATCTGTCGATGAAAAACCTGCAGGCGATGCAGTCACAGTTAATAGAATCGGAGAAGATGGCGGCGCTGGGTGGCTTGGTTGCCGGCTTTGCCCATGAGCTGAATACCCCAATAGGTGTTGCCATCACGGCATCTTCACTGTTGTTGAGAGAGCTAACCATCTTAGAGCAGAGTTACAGTAGTGATGAGCTGACTGAGGCGGTATTTAAACAGTATCTGGATGATATTAAAGCCGCGTGTACCCTGTTGGAGAAAAACCTGAAGCGGTCCGCTTCACTGGTGAGAGACTTTAAATTAGTGGCCGTCGAACAAACTAACCTTCACAAAGAGAAGTTTGTACTCCACGAGTTGATAGAATCATTATTGACCAGCTTGTCTCCGGAGACCAAAAAATATCCTGTCGAAATATCCAATAGAGTTCGGGAGGATATTGTCGTTAACTCCTATCCGGGGGACTTCTATCAAGTGTTTACCAATTTAATCCTTAACTCATTAATCCATGGCTTTACCGGTCACCAGGCTGGAGGGTTAATTATCGATGCATCGATAGTTGAGGAGCTGCTAATCATCACTGTTTCCGATAATGGCAAAGGTATCCCGGAAAAAAATTGTAGCAGTATTTTCGAGCCCTTTTTCACCACTAAACGCGGTAATGGCGGCAGTGGTTTGGGGCTCAGTATTGTCTACAACATAGTTAAACAAAAACTTCATGGCGATATTGAGGTCAAGTCGATATTGGGGCAAGGAACTGAGTTTATTATCACTTGCCCTGTCGAAGGTTGAGCCCTTTGCTATAACACAGGTTCAGGTCGTACTGAGTTGCCTGAGCCTGATATCGATTTAATGAACTGTTATTTCTCCTTTGTCATTCGCCGGCTCAGTGCACTTTGGCTTATCCCCAGCATCTGAGCTGCAGCGGTTTGATTGTTTGCCGTGCGGCTCATAGCCTCGTTGATCAGCGCATTGCTCATCTCGGCTAAGGTTGGCAAACTCTTTGGAAATACAAGAGTATTTTGCGGGGCCTCATGGTCACCTTTCTGCTCTTTTATCGCCTCCATGAAGGGAGATGTATTGAGCTGAACGCCATCGCTGCGACTTACCGCATCGAAGACCATGCCTTTGAGTTCATGGAGGTTCCCCGGGAAGGCATAGTCCGCCAGTTGGCTCGCTAAGTTTCCGGGTTGCTGCGGGGCATCGAGTCCCATCTCTTCAGCCGCCAGGCTGATAAAATGATTGATAAGCATAGAGAGATCCAGAGTACGGTCTCTCAGTGGAGGTAATTTTATCTTGTGTGACCGCAATCTATATAACAGGTCGCTGCGAAACTTGCCGGCCTGATTCAGTGCCAACAGATCGTTTTGAGTCGAGGTGATGATCCGGCAGTTAACCGGGTAGGGACGATCGCTGCCAATCGGATAGTACTGTTTATGCTCGATCACGTCGACCAGTTTTGCCTGAGCTTCTAAGGGCAGATCGCCAATCTCATTGAGATAGAGCAGGCCGCTATTGACCTGATGTAACACGCCGGCCTGCGCCGAAACCTGACCGTCTTCGTGGGTATGGAGCTGTCCGAACAGCTGTAATTCAAATGCATCTGTACCTATTCCGGCCAGGTTTACATTGATGAAAGGGGCATCGGGACAACAGAGTTGATGACAAGACTTGGCAAATTCATCTTTTCCTGTGCCGCTCTCACCGAAGATGAGGATAGGTTCGGGGCTCAGTGCGACGGCTTCCAGGTATCTGAACTGATCCAGCAGGGCGGGTTCACAGGTCAAGATATTATTGAAGGCCTCCGGCTGACTCAGAGTGCGACTCAGGAAGCTCTCTTTTATTCGCAGATAGTTTCGCTCTAAGCCAACGACCTCGAGGGCTCTGCGTACCGTTCGGGCTAAATCGTCAACATTATCTGTCTTGATAAAGTAGTCATAGGCGCCATTTTTAATGCAGCGAACCGCGGTGTCGACCTCATTGACTCCGGTCACTATGATGACGCGGGTCTTAGGAAAATCGCAGCGGATCATCTCGAGTAGCTCTTCGCCTGAATGAAACGGCATCGTCAGATCGAGTAGCACTAACGCGTAATCGCCCACAGCAAGGCGGTTAACGACCTGTCTGCTATCAACACAAGTATCGACCTGCGCTTCGGGAACGAGTCGATTGAGGGTCACGGCTAAGGTTCTCAACCACGAGGCCTCATCATCGACTAACAAAATATTTCGCGCGAGTTTCATCTTAGTGACTCCAATGCGGGTTCCAATGAAAAGAGAAGTTTGATGCAGGTTCCTTTACCCTGGCGAGAGGTTATCTGCATTTCACCCTGGTGTTCTTTGATTATTCGGCTGCACACAGATAAGCCGAGCCCGGTGCCGCCGCAGGAGCGACGAGTCGTAAAGAAAGGCTCTGTAATGCGTTGTAGCGTTGCTTGATCCATGCCGGAACCGTTATCGCAGACGATTAAGCAGGCTTTGCCATCCACAATGCTGGTCTCTATTGAGATCATGCCGTCATCTGTGTCCGTTCCATCATCGGGTGGCGATGCATGGCAGGCATTTTGAATAAGATTAATCAGTACCTGATGCAGCTGCTGCGCATCACCCATGATCATCGGTTCTGGCTGCTGTAGTTGGGTTCTGATTTTAAATATTTTAATCTGATTTGCCGTCAGACGCAGTGATACCTGCACCACCTCATTCAGGCTTAACCTTTGGTGCTCGGAGGCAATATTGGGTAAGGCATAGCGCTTCAAATCGTTCACGATTCGGCTTATTCGGGTCGCCCCTTCATCGATATTGAGACAGCTATAATGCAGTTCATGTAGAGCACGTTCCGGTTCCAGCCCTGCGATTAGCCAAAAAGGGTTTTGCTTCTGGTAGGCATCGCTTGCCGGCTGTAGATCTTTGAGTGCATCATTTAAGAAGGCCACCGAATGGATAATAATCCCCGTAGGGTTATTTATCTCATGGGCGATCCCGGCAGAGAGTTCGCCTAATGAGGCCAGGCGGCTCGCTTCATCATTGGCTTGCCTGAGTTGCTGACGCTCCGTGGCTTCCTCCAACAGAATGACAGCCTGATCCTCCCCTATGGGGTGAATTTGGATCTGCCAAAACTGATCCAGAAAACTCATATCTTCAATCAGAGACTTCTGGCTGTTCAAGACCTCAAGTAGGGTGATCTTCAGCTCGAAAGGTTCGCCATCGGTAAAGTGAAACTCAGGGTTTTCCAGTAGTTCGTTATTATTATCATTGCTCCACAAACAATCACATTCCCGATTAAATAGTGTCACGCCGTGGGGGATCCCATCGAGCACAGATTGAAACTGTTGAGATAGGTTGGATATTTGATGTTCAGCCTTGCGCCTTTGTGACAGCTCGATATTCAGAGACCGGGTACGTTTTCGCAGACTTCGGCTGATATAGCCGGTGAGTATCATGCCAAGTGCCGAGATGATGCTCACAGCTATGGCCAGCCATAACATCTTCTGCTGGGTGGAGGTCAGATCGACTTTTTCCCGCCCTGTACCAAACCACTTATTGACGAGTCGGTCGTATTCACCGGAGAGTTTTAACTGTCTGAGGGCGTCGTTAATTTGAGCCATAAGAGCAGCATTAACTTTATTGCTCACGAAGTTGAATGCCCCATAAATTAGTGGGTCGCTGGAACTTCTAATCTTTGGATAGAGGGGCATCAAGCGTCTGGCGACAAAGTTTTCGGCGAGAACGATATCGACCTCCCCCTTGATTAACAGCTGAAAGCCAGTCTCATAGAGATCCACATCGACTCGCTCAAATTCCTGTGGCTGACCCGAGATATAGACGTCCACGAAGGCGCCTTTCTTGATGGCAACCCGCTTACCGACAAGGTCGTGCCAGCTGTTGATAAAGGATTTCCCCTGCAGTGTGTAAGCTTTGGCGTGGGTGGCATAGATGGGATCAGACTGACTGAGTTTTCTGTCTATACTGACCGGGCTGACGACGGCAATAACATCGATAGGACAGTCGGGATCATGAACATCGGTCAGCAGTTGCTGAAACGTTTTGCGTCTGACAACGATTCTTTTATCTATGAGTTGTCCAATTCTGCCTATCAGTTCGAGGTTAAACCCTTGGTCGACACCATTGTTACGCCACTCTAGCGGGGCCGTTTTTGAATGAACACCAAACACAATACTCTTGTGTGATAAGTCTTGTGCCTGTGCGGCCAGGGAAGGTGCATGGAAACACAGCACCATGACTAATATAAGAAGATATTTCATGGCGACGATTTTAACATGTTCATTCGTTGATGAACTGTGGTGATGGACCCAATTAACAAATTTGTTGCAACACAAAGGCTCGGGGAAGTGCTGAGCCGCTAAGAATGCCATCGAATTACTTTTCTGTGATCCATCCATCTATGGCCTATGCAAAACTGCATAACGGCTTGCTAAATTATGCATCTTTGCATGAGGGTTATTTTTAGCTGTGAAGCCAGCTTGATTTTTATCTCCTCTTTTTTCATTCATATTGAGCTCCTTTTTGATATGGCTCAAACTTTATTTGAAACAGAAAGCTGAGAGTATCCTATTCTTATGGGGTCTAAAAACTCAGCTCACATAACAGAGATGAGCTTGTAGATATTGCGACTATTTAAATAAATGAGTTGTTCTATTGAAAAGCTAGGAGACGTGATGAAAAACTTTAAAAAAGCTATATGCCTGGCCACCTTAATTGGTTCTGCTGGAATGGTAGCGAACGCAACTGCTGCTGATAACCTTGCAGACTTTCATGCTGAAAATCAAGAGTGTGATAGCTGCCATACACCGGATGGTGAGCTGTCTAACGATAGCCTTACTTATGAAAATGAGCAGTGTGTTTCTTGTCACGGCTCCATGGAAGAGGTTGCTGAAGAGACGAAACATGAGCACTACAATGCCCATGATTCTCACTTCCCTGGTGACATCGCTTGTACCTCTTGTCATAGCGCCCATGAAAAATCTATGGTCTATTGTGATTCTTGCCACAGCTTCGACTTCGATATGCCATATGTAGGCAAATGGGAACGTCATGAACCAAGCATTGCTGAACTTGCTAAAGATAAATCTGAGCGTGAAGCGGCATTAGCTCTGGCACCAAAAGATACAGTCGATGTGGTCGTTGTAGGTTCTGGCGGAGCAGGTTTCTCTGCGTCTGTTTCAGCCCATGACCATGGCGCAAAAGTGATTCTTATCGAGAAAGAGCCTGTGATCGGTGGTAATGCAAAACTTGCAGCTGGTGGTATGAACGCTGCGTGGACCGATCAGCAGAAAGCTAAAGGCATCGAAGATAGCCTTGAGTTGATGACTAAAGACACCATGAAAGGTGGCCGTAACATCAATGACCCAGCGCTTGTAGACGTGCTTGTTTCTCACTCAAAAGGTTCTGTCGATTGGATGACAGCCATGGGTGCTGATTTAAGCGATGTTGGCCGCATGGGTGGCGCATCGGTTAACCGTACTCACCGTCCAACTGGTGGTGCTGGTGTTGGCGCACACGTAGTTCAGGTGCTTTACGATAACGCCGTTAAGCGTGATATCGATATGCGTATGAACACACGTGGAATCGAAATCCTTAAAGATGACTCAGGTAACGTTAAAGGCCTGCTAGTCAAGGGTATGTACAAAGGCTACTACTGGATTAAGGCCGATGCCGTTATTCTTGCTACCGGTGGTTTCGCTAAGAATAATGAACGTGTTTCTAAGCTTGATCCTAAGCTGAAAGGCTTCGTATCGACTAACCAACCTGGTGCAACCGGTGATGGTATCGATGTAGCTGGCAATGCCGGCGCAGCAATGAAGGATCTTGAGTACATCCAGGCTCACCCAACACTTTCTGTGAAAGGTGGTGTGATGGTGACTGAAGCTGTACGTGGTAACGGTGCAATCCTGGTTAACCGTGAAGGTAAGCGTTTCGTCAACGAGATCACTACTCGTGATAAAGCCGCTGCTGCGATTTTACAACAAACAGGCAAATCAGCTTACTTGATTTTCGATGATTCAGTACGTAAGTCATTGAAGAAAATTGATAAGTATATTGGTCTGGGCGTTGCTCCTACTGCCGACACGCTTGTTAAGCTAGGTAAGCTAGAGAATATCGATGGTAAGGCTCTGAAAGAAACTGTTGCTCGTTACAACACTTTCGTGACCAGTGGTAAAGATGCCGATTTTGAGCGTCCAAACCTACCTCGTGCAATCAATGAAGGTAACTACTACGCTATCGAAGTGACTCCAGGTGTTCACCACACTATGGGTGGTGTGATGATTGATTCTAAAGCAGAAGTTATGAATGCTAAGCAGCAGGTTATCCCTGGCCTATATGGCGCAGGTGAAGTGACTGGTGGTGTTCATGGTGCTAACCGCCTGGGTGGTAATGCTATCTCTGATATCATCACCTTCGGTAGATTAGCCGGTGAACAAGCTGCGGCTTACTCTAAGAAGAAGTAATCTTCCATTCTTAATAGTAAGAGCGAGCATGCTTAGAAGCGGATAACTCTCTCCAGTTTACTCGCTTCAATAAGCTATAAATGAAAAGCCACAGACTCCGTGCTGTGGCTTTTCTATGTCTGGAACATTTATGAAGGTTTCCCAGGGATGGGAAGAAACCTTCGTTGTGTCTGGCCACAAATGTTCCCTCGGCTCTGGCAATTACGTCCCTGTATAAAAGCCAGTTCGACATCCATCTCTCTCGCTCAATAGCACATCGTTTCACAATTTTCGCCCTGCTTCGCTCTACCTCCTGAATCTGACCTCCATGGAAGGAGGAAATGTCTTATTTTGTATGGAACAAAATAGACCATACAGTCGTACATTTGTTGGCATTCCCGCTTCTGACCCATATGGATATGGGAAATGTCTTAAAAGCGTAGGGAACGCTTTAGACCCTGGCAGTCAGAACACTTATGAAGGGCTTTTCAATAAGAGGCCAGGGGCCAATGATGCTCCCGGCATCAATATGGTGTTCCTATCTCTGACATAAAGTAATGGGTTTGGAGCAGGGAGGAATCTTCTGAGCGGCGTCGCTTATGGCGACTGCATAAATGTTCCAGACATAAAAAAGGCCGGAGTCGAGCTCCGGCCTTCGTTGTGTGTGGGGAAGTGAGCCTGGAATTGACCCTCTTATACCGATTGGTATTAGAACGTTAAGCTGACTCTTAACCCACCGAATTGTTCGCTATGGGTAAATTGCAAATCTATCTCATATTGCTCTGCGATGTCCTTGACGATAGAAAGGCCTAAGCCATGACCCATGGTCGCCTCATCTAATCGTTTACCGCGACTGGTCAGTTGAGCAAGTTCCTCACTGGCTACACCGGGACCGTCATCTTCTATGGTGAGGCTGATGCGGTCATCTTCAACGCCTGCGCTTATCTCTACCCGAGACTTAGCCCACTTGTGGGCATTATCGAGTAAGTTTCCGATAAGCTCCATGCCATCTTCTCTATGAAGTGGCAGTCTTAAAAGTTTCTCCGGAATATGGACATTGCATTGTATATGTTTATGAAAGTGGACCTTGCTCAATGTCTGACAAAGATCGTCTAAATCTTTGGGGAGCTGCATCTGAGCCGCCGGTAACATATCTCCGGTGATCCGCGCTGAAGCGAGTTTTCTCTCGATCATCTTATGGACTAAGTCCAACTGCTTTTGAAGCGCTATAGCTGCATCGGGATCTTTGAGTCCCAAAGCCTCAACCTGTTGCTGCATAACAGCCAGTGGTGTCTTTAGCCCATGACTCAGGTTACCAATATTATTGCGGCTTCTTTCCAGCTGTTTGCTGGAGTATTGCAACAGCTCATTATAGGTGGAGGCTAATCCCTGCAGCTCCGGAGGGATCTTATCTATCTCTAATGAGGTGATCTCTCCCTCTCTCAGCTTTGATAGAGCCGATTGCATATGGTTAATCGGTTTAAAGGATTGTCTTAAAACCAGGAAAATCCCGGTGATCATGGCCAATAACATTGCCAGATTTACGCCCATTTTTGTGCCATAAACCTGGGTGAAAATTTTTCGTCCGATACTCAGATCCTGAGCGACGGTCAATGTGGCATCGACATCCAGAGAGTCAGAGCTGAGCCCGAGCGAGAGCAGTTGGATATCGTGATTTTGTGGCCCCTTGGTCTGCCAGACACGGCTCTCTCCCCTCTCTAGAGGCTCTATTTCGAGTTTCTGATCCCACAGAGAGCGTGAGCGGATCTCCTGGCCCGGTAGGTTTAGTTGATAGTAACGACCTGAAAATACCGGTTTATAGAAGCCTGAAAGCTGGCTCTGATCTATGCTCAGCTCATCGCCCTGAAGATGAGTCGCCAGCATAACCTGCTCCAAGTCTTCCTGTAATCTGGCTATGATTGAGTCGTGAAACGCCTGTCTCAGCATGGATTCGAAGAAGATAATCGCAACGGCTGTCGACAAGATGACTAAGCCCGTAAGCCAGAGGCTGAGCCTGGTTCGAATCGAGATCATTCTTTGATGCCGTGGAAGATATAACCTTGCCCACGTCGTGTCTCAATGGCTGTTTTACCTAGCTTCTTACGTAGATGGGTGACATACACCTCTACGACATTACTCTCTTTCTCATCATCGAATTGATACAGTTTATCTGTGAGTTGAGACTTCGAAAGCAGTTTCTGTGGTGACATCAAAAATATCTTGAGTAACCTGAACTCCATCGCCGTGAGTTCAAATAAGTTCGTTCCAACCATCACAGATTGCTGGTTTTCATCGAGAGTGACGCCTGAGAAACTCAGCTCCTTCGATGGTGAGCTTGCTTTGCCGTGAGCACGCTGAATGAGTGCATGTATTCTTGCCAGCAGTTCCTGAGTATGGAAAGGCTTACCTAAGTAATCATCGGCACCGGCATTAAAGCCTTCCACTTTTTCATGCCACTGACTTCGCGCCGTTAGCATGATAACCGGCGTATTAATGCCTTGATTTCTCCAGCGTTCGAGTAGTTCGAGGCCATTGCCATCGGGCAGACCGATATCTAAGATCACGCAATCGTAATTCGTCTCTTTTAGCAGGTAGTCGGCCTCGGCGGCCTTATCTGTTACGTCCGTAACGTATCCGGCTTGCTTAAGCTGTTTTTCGAGTTCTTCAACGAGTAGTGCATTATCTTCAACGAGCAGTAGTTTCATATTAACCTGTCATCAAATGGTATCGTGGGCCCAAATGAAATATGGAACTAATTCTCAAAAGCTCTGCAGTCATTGGGTAACGATTTGTAGGGATCGGGCTGTCCGGTGCTAGCGTCCAGACTCAGATCTATGATTTGGCCACGTTGCGACTTAATTTGCAAATCATAACGCCACTTTCCATCTTCACGATAGAGGTGTGCATCGATAAGTTTGCCGAAACAGAAATGTTTGGTTTTAGAGAGGGTAACATCGAGAGATAGAATCTTTCCAGAGCTAACTAGTTGTTTAGCTTCATAATGTTCAAGTTCAATCAGGCTGGATGTGTGACCTGTCATTGGCATTAAGGCCGCAAGAGCTAAAAAGCTAACAATTAGTGCCCTTGTCATTAATATTATCTCCAAAAAAAATGGCCTGAGATTATCTCAGGCCACTTTATCGAAGCTGTCTTAAATCTAACTTAATGTTAGCTTAGCGCGTGCCGTAAACTACGATAGTTTTACCGTGAGCTTGAATCAGGCTTTGCTCTTCAAGCATCTTAAGAATACGACCAACAGTCTCACGTGAACAACCAACAATTTGACCAATCTCTTGACGAGTGATCTTGATCTGCATGCCATCCGGGTGAGTCATCGCATCTGGCTGTTTCGCCAAATGTAATAATGTTTGGGCGATTCTTCCGGCGACATCAAGGAATGCAAGATCACCGACCTTCTGGCTGGTGCTGTGCAGACGATATGCCATCTGAGAAGAAAGCTTCATCAGAATTTCAGGGTTAACCTGGATAAGCTGCTTAAATTTCTTGTAAGATATTTCTGCAATTTCACAAGGTTGCTTAGCACGAACCCAAGCAGTTCGTTCGGCTTGCTCTTCAAACAGACCAAGTTCACCGATGAAGTCGCCTTGATTCAGGTAAGAGAGGATCATCTCTTTGCCTTCTTCGTCTTTGATCAAAACAGCAACAGAACCTTTAACGATGTAATAAAGCGTATCTGATTCTTCACCAGCGTGGATCAAAGTGCTTTTGGCTGGATACTTATGAATGTGACAGTGTGATAAAAACCATTCCAAAGTAGGATCCGGTTTAGGCTTACCAATCAGAGCCATGCCTATGTTCCTCGACAGTTTAATGTAAATACAAGAATATGCTAAATAAGCAGTTTACGTCAATTAAGTCAACAAAACCTAGATAGAGATCTAGATTTAGAAAGAATGAATATTCGTAACAGGCTATCTATATTGATGTTTATTTTGATACATTAGTGATATAAGTCAACTAATACCGTATAAATATGCATTGATTGGTTTAACAATGCCGACTTAATCACATCTTACCTCTGTTTACAGTAGAACTTGTGCGATATTTATTTGTCATAAACAGAGTGTGAAACACACTTTTTCTCGACTTTGGCTGTTATTTCTGGCTAACTCAAGGGAAATGAGCGTTTTGTATTGAGTTCTTACTGCTTTATTTTTGCTGTTCCAATTTACTTTTTTCAACAGTAAACCCCCGTTGTGGGCTGGTTCGTATGCTGATTTCAATTAGGAGTTGTTTTGAAATATCATCCGTTATTTGTAGGCGTTGGTTTTGTCATATTACTCTTGACGAGTACTACAACTAATGCATTTTCAATCCCTCAGCCTGTGGCAGAAGTTGCCGCGAGCAAATTAGCACATATTCAGCTGAAAGCCTCTCAAGGCGAGAAGGAAGCACAGTTTCTTCTCGGCCTCATGTATCTGTCCGGACGTTTCGTAGAGCAAGATCAACAACAGGGGATTAAGTGGGTCTCACTGGCAGCAGAGCAGGGTCATCCTAAGGCTCAACAGACGCTGGCCGATCTCTCATTCGAAGGCAATATTATTGAACGTGACCTGACGGTTGCAGAGCGCTGGTATCTCTCTTTAAGCGAACAGGGCAATAAGTGGGCTCAATTCAGACTCGGTTTTATCTATGCCGCCGGTGGCAATGGTGTAGAACGGAACTGTGGCAAAGCGGTTGACCGATTCAGTTCGGTCGGCGATGAAGTTTCATTGGGGAATGTAGCCTGGATCTTATCTACCTGTCCGGAAGAGGAATACCGAAATGGTGATAAGGCCCTGCAGCTAGCACAGAGCCTGGTTGACGCAAATCGTGATGATCCGACTAACCTGGATAATCTGGCTGCCGCTTATGCTGAAACCGGTGACTACAGTGCGGCGATTATGACGCAGCTGAAAGCCATCGATGCACTGAAACATAGCGAGGAAGCGCATCGTTCTGGTGAGTTTGAGGAGCGTCTTCAGACCTATGAGCAGAATAAGCCTTTCCGCGAAATCGTTCCCCTGATGTGATCTCACACTTTTAACTCCGGGTCATCGAAGAAGGTGGCCTGGATCATATCCGGTTATTCACCACTTGATTCTTAGTGCTATCTCACGAAAATCCTATTTATCCGTGTAAATTAGTCAATATCGATATCTTGTTTCTAGATCTTAAAATCTGACTCTGGTCTAATACGTGACTTACTTTATTATTAGAGTTTAGTTTTTTACCGCCTGCTACTTATCTTTGAACTTTAGCGGGCGAGATATCATCTTATTAGGAAATAATTGTTGTTCAACATGAAAGCTTCAACACAGGTTTTACAATCTAAGTTGACACTGGTTCTCCTGCTGGTGGTTTTCGTGTCTCAATTATTTCCAACCTGTGTGGCATCAGACATCCACACCAATGACGTTGCCTCACAAGAACTCTCACAAGAACTCTCACAAGATGCCTTACAAGAGGTCTCGCAAGCACGCTCACAAGTCACGCCTTCGGATGAAGAGCAGGAGTCTTGCTGTCATACTCCCGCCTGCACTTGTGTGCACACCAGAGCGGGGAGTGACCAAGATGAGCATGATGATGATTTTCATACCTCTTGCCATCCGCCAGTAGAGCTAAATTTTGCCTGCGCTCACAAGGCCGTCGAAGGTGAAAGTCCATTTCTTATAAGCTATCAAGACAGAAATTACGCACCACCTATTCCCCCTCCTCATAGTTAACTCCACGTTATATATATAATTTTTATTAATTAAATCTGCCTGCACAAGTTGTGGCCGAGGTGAGTTGCCGTGTCTATTTTGATTATGACGCGACTCGCACCGCCAGGTGTTCAGGCGATAACCGGAGTTTATTCTCGTGAAGAGATATCAAGAGATCACACTCGTGGCCTGCCAACGCGTGTTGGTCACCGTGAGTCTGTGCGTGCTTGCATTATATGCAGGCAAAAGTGTAGCCCAGCCGGAGCAAGGCGAGGTTAGTCTGCCTTGGGTGCTGGAAAAAACCTTATTAACGAATACACAATTACAAACCTTTCCTTATGAAGTCAGAGTCAGTGAAGCCCTGACTTTACAGGCTGGGATCACGCCTAACCCGGAGTTTTCAGTCGAAGTCGAAAATGTGCTGGGTACGGGGGAGATGCAAGGCGTCGACAATGCCGAGATCACCTTGGCATTAAGCCAGCTTATCGAGCTGGGTGACAAACGTCAGCGCCGCGTCGATGTGGCTCAAGCCGCTGAGCGTCAAAAGCTAAGTGAATATGAGATATTGCGTCTGGATATCCTGGCCGAGGCCACCGGGCGTTACTATCAGCTACTTCGCCTGCAAGCCCTGCAAGACTGGATCGAAAGGCGTATTTCAGTTGAGCAGAGCGCTTTAAAGGCGATCGAATCCCGCGCCAATGCCGGGGCGGTGATTCAAGCAGATGTGACTAAGATGGCTCTGCGCCTGTCACGATCGACGTCGGTTAAGGAGCAGCTCGATGGCGAGACAAGACTTGCCCGTCTGCGTTTAGCGGCCATGTGGTCGAGCGAACCTCACTTCTCTCATGCCCTTGGTACCCTCGATTTGTCTTCGGCGCTGCCCACTGCGGCGAGCGTGCTCAACGCTATCGAAACCGCCCCTCAATACCTGCAGTTGTTAAGCGTCGAGCGTTTGATGTATGCCAAACGCCGAATGGAGGAGTCTAAGGCACAATATGATGTGACATTGGGGATGGGAGTTCGAAGCTATGACGGTTTCGATGATGGTGCTTTGATGTTCAACTTCTCTATGCCCATTCCGCTCTCTAACCCCAATCAAGGTAATATTTTGGCCGCTAAAGCCCGTGAAGACAGAGCTATGGAGCAACAAAAATTGGCCCGCGGTCAGCTCAAGCTGTCATTGATGGAGCTTCATCTGGCCATGGTCAATAACGCCCGGCAAGCAAGCCGTATTCAGCAGCAAGTTTTGCCTTTAGCGCAAAGGTTACTCGAAGACACGCAAGGCGCCTATCAAACGGGCCAAACCAGTGTGCTACAGCTGGTCGATGCCCAATCTGAGCTATTTGCCATAGAGCGGGATCTTATCGAAGCCAAAGTGGCTGTCTATCAACAAAGGCTCGAACTCGAGCGCATCACCGGACAATCTATGACAGCCACCCACTCAAACTTTAGCTCAAGTGTTCGTTCAAATATGACGCCGTTTGTGGCACCGGAGAACAGATAATGAATTTTAAATTGAATCAGCTTTCATCTGCATTTATGGCGGCAGCTATCACACTATCGGCTTTAAGCTTTTCAACTCTACTACCGGGAAATTTAGCCTGGGCCAGTGGTGATCATGGTCATGGTCATGAAGAGAAGGAGGAGCATACTCCCGAGGGACCTCATGGGGGCAGACTCCTGCACAGCGGCGAGTTTGAGGTCGAGATCACTATGGTCGAATCGGGGATCCCGCCGGAGATGCGGGTGTATGCTTATCATAAGGGTGTGAAGCTGGATCCGGGTGAGATTAAACTCGAGTTATTGCTTAATCGCCTTGGCGGCAAGACAGACAGAATAAGCTTTATCGGTGAAGAAGATTACCTTGTGAGTGAGCAGAGCGTCGCCGAACCGCACTCTTTCGAGGTAGAGGTTCATGCCGGCTTTAAGGGCGAGTCCTTCGACTGGCACTATGAAAATTATACCGGCCGGACTGAGATAAACGATCGCTTATTGAAACTTTCCGGTATTCAAACTCAGCAAGCCGGCAGTAAGCAGCTCACCTTCGTCGACACCTTGTTTGGTATCGTAGCTCCTATTACCGATAAGCAGTTTAGTGTTAATGCGCCTTACGCCGGCGTGATTGAACAGCTTCATGTCAGCATAGGTGACACGGTTGAGAAGGGACAAATTATCGCAAGTGTGCGCAACTCAAGCACACTGCAAACGTATCAGGTCAAGAGCCCGGCCAGTGGTCAGGTTACCGAGCAGTTATTGAGCCTGGGTGACAACACATTTAATCGCGCCTTAGTACGTATCAGTGATCTGTCGAGTGTTTGGATAGATCTCTCTGCTTTCCCAAAGAGCATAGACAAACTATCTCTGGGTCAGCCCGTGACGATTGGTGACGATCACAGCGGTGAAGCTCATGGCGACGAAGTGAGTCGTGATGACAGTCATGATACATCAGAGGGCCACAATGCCGACAATGTCAGCGCTTCAGCCCGAAGCACCATCAGTTACATAGCGCCAACTATGACAGGCGGTCACATCGCCCGTGTGCGAGCGGTGATCAATAACGAACATGGACACTGGCGACCAGGCATGCATATTCAAGCGGACATTGAGACCCGCACCAAGCAGGTACCTTTAGCGGTACGTGTCGATTCACTGCAAACCTTTATGGAAAATCCCGCTGTATTTGTCAAACATGGCAACACCTTCGAGGTTCGTATGCTGAAACTTGGCGAGAGCGATGGCGTGTATGTAGAGGTGTTGGCAGGACTGGATAGTGAGAGTGAGTATGTCACTGAAAATAGTTACTTATTAAAAGCGGACATCATGAAAAATGCCGCTAAACACGTGCACTAGGAGCCAATAATCATGGATACAATTATCTCCTTTGCATTAAGGCGACGGTTACTGGTGCTGGCGATGACCCTACTCATCGCGCTATTGGGTGTCTACAACACGTTAAAGTTACCTATTGATGCCGTGCCCGATATCACCAATGTGCAGGTACAGATAAACACAGCCATCGCGGGTTACTCTCCACTCGAGTCTGAGCAGAGACTCACCTATGTAATTGAAAACGCTATGGCGGGGATACCTCATCTGGATCATACCCGCTCTATTTCACGTTATGGTCTGTCTCAGGTGACAGTGATCTTCGATGAAGGCACTGACATCTATTGGGCAAGGCAGCAGATCGCCGAACGACTTCAGGGGATCCGCAGTGAGTTACCCGCAGAAGCCGAACCGGCACTGGGCCCTGTGAGTAGTGGTTTGGGTGAAGTGTTTACCTACTCAATTCGCGCGCTGGATGGCGCTTTGAAAGAGGATGGTAGCCCCTATAACGCCGAAGACCTGCGTACCATTCAGGACTGGATCATCCGCCCTCAGCTGGTCAAGGTGCCCGGGGTTACCGAAATCAACAGCCTGGGTGGCTTCGAGCGTGAATATCAGGTCGCGCCGGATCCCGGCAAGTTACTGGCATTTAAGGTGACCAATAATGATGTGATCGAGGCGCTTAAGCTCAATAATCGCAATGCGGGTGCAGGTTACATAGAGAGAAATGGTGAGCAGTGGTTAGTTCGTTCACCGGGGCAGCTTAAAGATCTGGAGGAGATCCGCCAAGTCGTTGTGACTAAGCGTGACGATGCGCCGGTTCGAATCGGCGATGTGGCCGAGGTGTTCTACGGTAAGCAGCTCAGAACCGGCGCAGCGACTCGAGATGGTGAAGAGACAGTGCTGGGCACCGCCTTTATGCTCTTAGGTGAAAATAGCCGCGTTGTCGCTAAAGAGGTGGGTGACAGGCTAAAACATGTTAATGCCAGCCTCCCAGAGGGAATAGTCGCAGAAGCGGTATATGACAGAACGGGCCTTGTCGACAAGGCCATTGCCACGGTGCAGAAAAACCTGTTCGAAGGCGCCGTACTGGTTATTGTGGTGTTGTTTGCCTTGCTTGGGAACTTTCGTGCAGCGCTTATCGCAGCCTTGGTTATTCCGCTCAGTATGCTGTTTGCTATCACAGGCATGACGACTAATCGTGTCTCAGGTAATCTGATGAGCCTTGGCGCTATCGACTTTGGCATTATCGTCGATGGTGCGGTGATCATCGTCGAGAACGCTTTGCGTCGACTCGGTATGGCTCAACATCACTACGGCAGGCTACTCTCACTCGAGGAACGTCTAAAGGTGGTGTTCGATGCGACAAAAGAGGTGTTCCGCCCGGCAGTATTTGGTGTGCTGATCATCATGCTGGTCTATCTGCCTATCTTTGCACTCAGTGGCGTCGAAGGTAAGATGTTCCACCCAATGGCATTTACCGTGGTTGCAGCGCTTATCGGTGCTCTTATCCTTTCGGTTACCTTTGTGCCCGCAGCCATCGCCATATTTGTTAAGGGTAAAGTTAACGAGAAAGAAAACGTTCTGATGGCTAAAGCGCGTAGCGTCTATGAGCCGGTGCTGTTTTTCTCTCTTAAACGCCCAGCCATTATTGTCGTCACCGCGATAGCCTTGATGGGCGTCACCACCTATCAACTCAGCCGTTTAGGTTCTGAGTTTTTGCCTAAACTCGATGAAGGCGATATTGCAATGCATGCCATGCGCATTACGGGGACCGGCCTTGAGCAGTCGACCGAGATGCAGAAGAAACTTGAGCTGGTCATTGGCGAACTTGATGAGGTCGAGCATGTGTTCTCGAAAATTGGTACCCCGGAAGTGGCGACCGATCCCATGCCGCCAAGCGTTGCCGATACCATCTTGATCATTAAGCCTCGCGATCAGTGGGCCGATCCTACTAAGAGTAAAGATCAGTTTATTGATGAACTCAGAGAACATGTTGAGCAGGTTCCGGGCAATAACTATGAGTTTACCCAGCCTATCGAGATGCGCTTCAACGAGTTGATTGCGGGAGTTCGTGCAGATGTTGCCTTACGAATTTATGGTGATGATCTCGATACCCTTAAAGCTGCCGGCGATCGCGCCGAAGTGCTGTTCCATAAAATCGATGGCGCCAAAGATGTGCGTGTCGAGCAGATGTCAGGTTTACCTACGCTGTCTATCGAGCCTAACCGGGATCATCTAGCCTTACTGGGCCTCACCATAGTCGATGTACAGCAAGCGCTGCAAACTGCGGTCTCCGGTGTACCAGTCGGTCTTATCTATGAGGGGGATCGGCGTTTTAAGCTCGTGGTTCGTATGAATGATAGCATCAGCCAGGATCTCAAGGCACTGGAGAGGTTGCCTATCGCCTTGCCCACAGAGCTCAATCCGGATCTTAGTTATGTTCCTCTTGGCGAGGTGGCTGATATTAAGTTCAAGGTGGGACCAAATCAGATCAATCGTCAAAGTGGTAAACGCCATGTGGTGGTGACCGCAAACGTCGAAGGTCGGGATCTGGGTTCCTTCATTAAGGACACTAAGGCGCTGATGGGGAGTGAGCTGAAGCTGCCCAGTGGTTATTGGAGTGAATATGGTGGCACTTTTGAGCAGCTGGAGTCGGCATCTAATCGCTTGATGATCTTAGTACCTTTGACTCTGCTACTTATCCTCGGCTTGCTGTATAGCGCCTTTGGCTCAATCAGGGATTCGTTGATCATCTTCAGTGGCGTTCCGCTGGCATTGACCGGTGGCGTCTTGGCATTGGTGCTGAGAGATATGCCATTGTCTATCTCTGCGGCGATCGGCTTTATCGCTCTGTCGGGCATTGCCGTGCTTAACGGTGTGGTGATGTTGAGTTTTATCAAGGAGCTAAAGCAACAGGGACTCGAGCTGCTGGAGGCCATCAAGCAAGGCGCGAGTCAACGTCTTCGTCCGGTGCTAATGACCGCATTGGTCGCCAGTCTTGGATTTGTCCCTATGGCATTGAACGTCGGTACCGGTGCAGAGGTACAGCGTCCGCTTGCCACTGTGGTGATTGGCGGCATAGTCTCATCGACCCTGCTGACCCTCGTCATCCTGCCCGTGCTCTATATGCTGGTGTATCGTTTCAGTAAGAAGGGAGAAGCTAAGTAAAGTAAGCTTGAATTCGGGTTTGCTTCAGATAGCGGGAGATACTCTCCCGCTAATACCTCATCTTCTTAGTTTTAAGTTTTAAGTTTTAAGTTTTAAGTTTTAAGTTTTAAGTTTCGAGTTTCGAGTTATGAGGGGGGTCACATCAGAAGCGAGGTTCTAGAGTCTAGGAACTTCTTTATGTCCTAGCGTCTTCTTTAGGAAAGGGAGCTGCCAGCATAATCGAGGACTTTTTATAAACTCTTCTTATAAACAAGGAGTCAGATCAAGCATGGATGTGGAATTTTCTGAAAAGGTTCGAGGTTCGAGATCCTAGAGCTTTGGAATTTACTGAGAGGTTTGAGCTTTGAGCTTCTAGTTCCTAGGAACTTATCTTGATCCTCGTACCTTCTTTGAAGGGAACAGCTAGCATACTCGAGGAACGAGCGGATCAAGCATAGACGTGGAATTTACTTGGGAAGTTAAATTTAATTAGGTCGGAACAGCTAGCATACTCGAGGAACGAGCGGATCAAGCATAGACGTGGAATTTACTTTCGATGATAATGAAGAGGGTCGGAACAGCTAGCATACTCGAGGAAACAAACAGATCAAGATGGGGGAATTTACTCCCAAGAGCATGCTAACTTATCAGTCTTTCGCCTGAAATCCCGACGAGAGAAAGTTTACTCGAACATACTTAAATAAAGCTTAAGCTTTCCTGAGTCGAAATAAAAACAGCAGGTTTCTTACCTGTTCGTTTCTCACCACTTACTATTCATTATCCAGCAATAAAAGCTGCTGACGCTTCTCTAACAGATCTCTGATCAAGGGAGTGAGTATCAACTCCATAGCCAGAGACATCTTGCCACCCGGTACCACAAGTGTATTAACCCTGGACATAAATGAACCATCGATCATCTTCAGATAATAGGGAAAGTCTACATTCTTGATGCCACGAAAACGGATCACTACGAAGCTTTCATCTAAGCTGGGAATATTCTTCGCGCTGAATGGATTGGAGGTATCTACGGTCGGCACACGCTGAAAGTTGATGTGGGTGCGAGAAAATTGCGGGGTCATGTGGTTAATATAATCGTCCATGCTACGTACGATCGAACCCATGACTTTTTCGCGGCTGTGGCCTCTTTCCGAGGTATCTCGAATGATCTTTTGTATCCATTCCAGGTTGACAATCGGCACCATGCCTATCAATAGATCGACATGTTCCGCGACATTACAGCTGTCAGTTTTCACACCACCATGAAGTCCTTCATAGTAGAGCATATCGGTATTTTCCGGCAGCGGATGCCATTGGGTAAAGGTCCCCGGCATCTGGTTAAATGGCACGGCTTCATCGAAAGTATGCAGATAAGCACGGGTTTCGCCTTGTCCTGTTGCGCTATAATCGCTGAAACATTGCTCTAACCTTTCAAAGTCGTTTGCCTCGGGGCCAAAATAACTGATATTTTTCTCTTCGGTTTTAGACTGGCGGATCTTTAATTCCATTTCAGGGCGGGTAAAGTGATGAAAGCTATCACCTTCGACCGAAGCTGCATTGATCCCTAGTTGGCGGAAGATATGCTTAAAGGCCGTTGTCGTGGTCGTCGTACCCGCTCCGGAAGAGCCGGTCACTGCGATGATGGGATGTTTTGCTGACATTAAATTTCCTAAATGGAACCTGAAAAAGAGCCATAGATATCGTGTAGCTGACTCATATTTATACGGTAATCAGACCTATCAGGTCAAACTCATATGTGATTTAGCGACTACCCGCTATTATCTGGTTATTGAGGTGATCATGTTGACGGATCGCAATCGACTCATCATCTTCACTGTATTCAACAACTAACACTCCTTGCTTCAGAGCTTGTTTGCATTTAACTATCGCAAGCTTTAGTGTCTCATCATCTGTGCCGGAAAAACTGCCATCTTCGACCTGAGAGAAGAGATATTCTTTAATCAGACTCTCTAATGTTTCATCTGGTAACTGCTGCAATGCATCATAGGGGACTAACATGTTTTAGTATCACTCTGTGAGAGAAAGGTGAGGATCCGCCTTTCCAGATAGTATTTGGGTTTTAATGGTGTGCCCCCCTCGATAAAGCCGACATGTCCACCGCGATTATGCAGTTCATAGACCACCTGAGGCGACAACTTATCAGCGGCTGGGATCACATCCCGGGTCATGAAAGGATCATCCTGCGCATGTATGACCAATGTTGGCTGACTGATATGTTTCAGATAGTCCATACCGCTGGCTCTATGGTAGTAGTCGTCCACTCCGGTAAATCCGTGAAGGGGAGCCGTTACCCTATGGTCGAAGTTATAGAAGGTGTTGAGCTCATCTATCTGCGACATCGAGACCGGCATGCTCTCCCCAAGTTGCTTGTCTTTGACCTTTTCGGTGAGTTTCTGTTGTAACTGCTTTATCAGGTAGCTTTGGTAAACCTTCGAAAATCCTTTTTCCAGCCTCTTGGCACATGCTGCAAGTTTTAACGGTGCCGATACCACAACGGCACGTTCGATAAGACTCGAGTCATCATGCTCACCAAGATATTTAGTCAGCACGTTGCCCCCGAGACTGTAACCTACGGCCCTTATTTTTGAGTTTGGATATCTCAATTTTAAGTGGGTCAGATGTGCCTGCAGATCTTGGGTATCACCACTATGATAGCTGCGTGCCAGGCGGTTACGCTCACCTGAGCAGCTTCTGTGATGGTGAACGACGGCAGATAGGCCTCTATCGCGGCACCCTTGCAAGAGCCTGCGTACGTAATGGGATTCTGCACTACCTTCCAGCCCATGAATGATAACCAGAATGCTTTGCCCGTCTTTGGGAAAGCTTAACCAGTCCAGATCGATAAAATCACCGTCATTAAGCTCCAGACGTTCTCGACTCAATACTGGTCTGTCCACCTTGGTGAATACCGGCAGAATCGTCTGAATATGCGGGCTTTTTGCCCACCATGGAGGTGAAAAAGATTGCGTCATAATATATTGGCTATTGCTGAAAATTAAAACGTGTGTTTAATTATTAATGTGAGTTGCATTGTAGCATACCTGTTTGTTTCTTTTTCTCGATGAGAAAAAGCCATGCCATCTTAGCTCCGGGTTTTTAGACTCGAGTCAGCTTCGCAGAATGACCTGCATAGGTATAGTATAGAAAAACAACGATTTTCTATGTTGGATATTTATCCTCATCGAAAAAATTAGGGGGGGGCATGAAAAGACGGACTTTTTTGACATCGGCATTCGTGGGCACGGCAGCATTAGCACTGGGTGTCAGCATCTATTCGCCTGAATTCATCTCGGCTAACAGATCACAGGATAGCCAACATAGATTGTTATTTAGTGTGTTACTTCCGGTATTTTTGGATGGGGCGCTCCCCGATGTCGAAAATCTTCGCAGAGCCGCTGAGAATCGTACCTTAGATGCCATCGGGCAGACCATCGCCATCTTACCCGAAGAGGGGCGAGTCGAGCTGGAGCAGCTACTGGATATGCTGGAGCAGAGGTTGGGTCTGCTGATCTTAACCGGTAGCGTGACGCCGCTGATGATGCGCAGCCCTCAAGAGCTGGTCTCAATGTTAGAGTATTGGCGTAGCAGTTTTTTAGACCTGATGGTGACCGCTTATCAGGGCCTCAGGGAGTTGGTCATTGCAAGTTACTACTCCTGCCCCGAGCACTGGAGTCGATTGAACTATGAGAAGCCGACATTTCTGGGTCAGGAAGTTTAGATATTAACGACTTAGCATTGCTGTAACGAATTTAAAATTATAACTAAAATAGTCAGTCGTTGGAGGTAGTTGAGGTGGTAATAGCAGATCCGATTGAAGAGGGACTGGCCTCGGGCTGGAAGCATATCGATGCCAGCCAGTTGAGTCAGAGTCAAACACTCGAAGCCGATGTCGTTATTATTGGCAGCGGTGCCGGTGGCGGTGTCGCCGCCGAGATCTTAACCGATGCTGGCTTGAGGGTTATTATCATCGAGGGAGGCCCGCTGAAGTCATCCCGGAGTTTTAATATGGAGGAGCGGCGCGCCTATCCTGATCTCTATCACCAAGCAGCCGCCATGAAAACGAAAGATAAAGCCATCGGTATCTTTCAGGGCCGGGCCGTGGGAGGCTCGACCACCGTCAATTGGACCACATCTATCAGAACACCCAAAAACGCCTTGGATTATTGGGCTAAAGACAAGTCGGTTGAGGGCTTGTCCAGGGAGGAGCTGGATCCCTGGTTCGAGAAGATGGAGCAGCGCCTGAATATCACCGAGTGGCCTTTTGCCCCCAACAGAAATAATGAGGCATTAAAAAACGGTTGCGAGAAACTCAATTGGGATTTCACCGTGATTAAGCGCAACGTCAAAGGGTGCTGGAATACCGGATATTGCGGTATGGGTTGCCCCGTGAATGCGAAACAATCTATGTTGGTCACCACCATACCGGCGGCGCTCGAGAAGGGGGCAACCCTGGTGAGTCGCGCCAAAGTGGTAAAGCTAGAGCATCATAAGGAGAAGATCTTCGCGGCTAAGGCCATCGCGTTGGATGAAAACCTGAAGCCTACCTCTGTAGAGTTAACCTTTAAGGCTAAGCACTATATTATTGCGGCGGGCGCCATACACACGCCGACGCTGTTGATGCGATCCGGCGTCACCGATCCCAATCAAATACTCGGTAAGCGTACCTTCCTGCATCCGACGCTATTGAGTGGAGCCATTTTTAGTGATCCCATTAATGCCCACAGTGGCGCTCCCCAATCCATCTATTCCGATGAGTTTGTCTGGCGCGACGGCGCAGCTGGTCAGCTGGGTTACAAGTTGGAGGTGCCTCCGGTTCACCCTGTACTTATCGGTTCTAAAACATTGGGTTATGGTAAGAGTCATGCAGAGTTAATGGCTAACTTTAATCAGCTTCAGGTGACCATAGCCCTGGTGAGAGACGGCTATCATGAGCAGAGTCAAGGGGGGCAGGTACACCTTACCGATAAAGGGTTTACATTGGATTATCCTCTGACCGAGGCGTTTTGGAACGCGGCAAGAAGGGCATTTTCCAGCATGGCAGAGCTACAGTTTGCCGCAGGTGCTAAACAGGTATTGCCGATCAGCGAAGGGATGCCTTATCTGAACAGCTGGGCCGAGGCCAAGACCAAGATAGCGACGATGGCGTTAGCACCGCTTAAAACCGTCGTTGCTTCGGCGCATGTAATGGGGGGCTGCCCTATGGGGGAGGACCTCAAGATCTCTATGGTCGATAGTCATGGACAGTCCCATTACTATGAAAACATGTCGGTAATGGACGGATCTATTTTTCCCACCAGCTTAGGCGCTAATCCACAACTGTCGATTTATGGTATGACGGCCAGAAACGCGACTCGTCTGGCCGAGCGACTGAGCGCAGCTAAGGGCTAGTATTAAATGTTTAGCGCTAGCTGAAAAAGAGCAGGAGTGAATAGTTCACTCCTGTCTGGGATAGTTATTACGTTTTCCTACTAGGCTGCAAGATGCTGATATTCATCCGCATTTAACCGATACAGGTCCAGAAAGACACTCAAGTTTGAAGACTGGCCTTCATGGGGGAGTTGTCTGAGTTTATGTAAAATAAGTGCCTGGGATTTTCGTTCCAGCATCAATTCGACTTCAAGCATCTGCTGATACTCTCCCTCGATTAAGCTGTTCTTACTCAGTTTACGTAACTTTCTGTAGGGCAATAAAACCCGCTCTTCCCAGTGATGAACTTCCTCTTTCATCTGTGACCAATCTGTCGGGTTTAACAGGTAGCCCTGCTTGTCTAACCATAAGGAGAGCAAGAGTAAGTTCACATTGACTTGGTGTTCATCCTGAAGCTGGAGGCAGAGCGTTTGATGCTGGTGATAATAGCTGTCACACATTACCCAAAGGGAGAGATCAAACTGATTTAAATAGGTCATTTAACGCGTTTCCTTTGCATTTTTGTCATTGCGGTGCTCTATCCTGAATAGGAACCGGAACACCGCCGAATCACAATCAGAGAGCTGAACGAACCTCTTGTTCAATCTCTTCGATAGACTCCTGAATCTCTAACCATTCCATCTCACTCTCTTCCAACGCCTGAGTGAGCTTAGTTCTTTCATTTAAGACCTGGGTTAATTTAGCCTTGTTATCGGCCTCATACAAACTCATGTCGGCCAGCATCTCTTCGAGTTCAGATAAGCGGGAACTCGACTTCTGCTGTTCTTTTTCGAGCTTGAGCTGAACCTTTCGCATCGGCGATAATTTTTGGCGTAACTCGGCCTCTAAACGTTTTTGTAGCTTCTTATCCTGGGCAGGTTTAGCCTCCAGGCTGACCTCTTCTTTGTTTGCCGCCTTGGCTGCATCGAGTAGCCATTGATGATAATCATCGAGATCACCATCGAAACTGCGCACCTGACCGCCGTCGACCAGGTAGTAATCGCTACAACTGAGTCTGAGCAGATGCCTGTCGTGAGATACGATAATCATCGCCCCCTCGAACGATTGTAACGCCATTGTCAGTGCATGGCGCATCTCGAGATCCAGGTGGTTTGTTGGCTCATCGAGAAGCAGAAGGTTAGGGCGTTGCCATACCAATAATGCCAATACTAAACGGGCCTTCTCTCCACCGGAGAAAGGACGAACAGGGGATAAAACCATGTCGCCATTGAAACCATAACAACCGAGGAAGTTTCTCAACTCCTGCTCACGCGTCGTCGGGGCCAGCCGTGACAGGTGCTGCAGTGGTGTATCATCGAGGCGAAGGCTCTCAAGTTGATGTTGCGCGAAATAGCCGATATTCAGGCCCGGGTTGGTCTCGTACTTTCCCTTCATCGGGGACAACTCTTCGGAGAGCAGTTTAATCAGGGTAGATTTACCCGCGCCATTACGTCCCAGCAGGCCTATACGAGCACCGGGAACCAGGTTCATTTGAACGCTTTTTAAGATCTCGGTATCACCATAGCCCACGGACACTTTCTCCATGGTAACGAGTGGGTTTGGCAGGGTTTCCGGCTCACGAAATGCCATATGAAACGGACTGTCGGCCTGTGAAGGTAACAGTTCTGTCATGCGTTCTAATGCTTTGAGGCGACTCTGTGCTTGTTTAGCTTTACTGGCCTTGTAGCGGAATCGGTCGACAAAGGACTGCATATGAGCCCGCTCTTTCTGTTGACGCTCGAAGGCTACCTGTTGTTGCGCCATGCGTTCGGCACGGATCCGCTCGAAGGCGGTATAGTTGCCCTTGTAGTAGTTGAGCTTATGGTTTTCTACGTGAATGATTTCACTGACGATGCCATCGATAAAGTCTCTGTCGTGACTGATCAGGATGAGCGTGCCCTGATAGGCCTTAATCCAACCTTCGAGCCAATACATGGTATCTAAGTCAAGGTGGTTAGTTGGTTCATCGAGTAGCAGGAGATCTGAACGGCACAACAGCGCCTGAGCCAGGTTGAGGCGCATACGCCAACCACCTGAAAAACTCCTGACCGGATTGGACTGCTCCGCTTCACTGAATCCCAGACCGGCTAATAGGCTGGCCGCACGCGAGCGAATGGCATAACCGCCAATGGCATCAATTTTCCCGTGCAGGTGGGCGATGGCATTACCATCATCATCTGCCTGAGCCTGATGGAGTTGGTTTTCAAGCTCGCGATATTCGACATCACCATCGATAACGTAATCCAGTGCCGATACCTCAAGGGCCGGCGTCTCCTGAGCAACCGTCGCTATCTGCCAGCCACTGGGCAGACTAATATCACCTTTATCTAAGCTTATTTTGCCTAAGATTAACGCGAGTAGTGATGATTTTCCTGTGCCGTTAGCACCGACTAAGCCCACTTTGTGGCCGGGATAGATAGTGAGAGAGGTTTCATCCAGAAGCGTTTTACTGCCGCGGATCAACTGTGCTTGATTGATGGATATCATGGAGTACGACTTGGTGATGTTCTGGAGACTATTGGGCAGATGATATCCCACAAACGGCTACCATTACCACAAACTGAACCACAAACTGCGTTACTAACAGGGGAAAATTGCCGAACAATACGGCGATTTTGCTTTGTTTATGGCAAAATAGACAGCTATTGAGTTGTGTTCCTAATCAAAGGTTGAGAGTTAAGTGGCTGAAGCTAGAGTGAAGAGACGTTTTGTTGCCGGTGCTAAGTGTCCTAAATGTAAGGCGATGGATAGCATAGTCCTGTTTAAAGTTAACGGTGTCGAAACGGTAGAGTGCATCGACTGTGATTACAGTGAACAACAGACCGATGAAAAGGTGACTAACAAAGCCACCGGCGATGTGATCGGTGTATTTAAGCCTTAAAAATAAGGTTCTAGGTTACTAGAGCCTAGAACCCGATTCGATTCTATGTATCTTGTCGTTTAGCTATTTATCATTCAGCAACGGCCCTACAACTTATTAAGCCGCTTTTCCAGCACGAAGCCGATAAGCCCTGAAGTGACCAGCAAGACGCCAAATATCTGTAGCCAGGCATTAACAGGTCTGGGCAACTGCTCCTGTTTATCGAAGAAGTAATGTCTTTTTCCTTTTTCCAGAATCACAGTGAACTCCGGCCCTCTATTTTCCGTGGTTAACAGGAAGCTATTGTCTCTGCGGTTTTCCATCTCCAGTCTTATCTCCTTCATTAAGGCTCTACCAGCTTCACCATCGGTATCGATACGGTGACGCCAGGATGAGAAGATATCATCGGGTTCATCAATCATAACCAGACCATGAGACTGATACTGAAAGCGGCTCTCATTGAATAATTGCTTACTCGAACCGGTATAAAACAGGGTGACGCCTATGATGAGTAAAAGACTGGAGATGTAGAGATAACGGCGTATGTTCTGTATCTTTAACTTACTTTTCTGCGCCAGTAATAGCTCGATATCGGGTATTAATTTGAGTTGCTGTTTATGCTTATCGGTGTCGAGAGCCTCGATAAACTCTTGAGTCGTGAGTGACAAGGCTGAAAGTAACTGTCTGAATATGTCGTTCGATGGCACTGACTTATCATTCTCTAGTTTAGAGAGATAAGATTGCTCTATACCTGCTAACTCCGCCAGTTCCGGCTGGCTAAAGCCTCTTTCGTTTCTGAAGTGCTTGATCTGCTTTCCTAATGTCATGCTCGATTCCTTGTGAGTATCATTTTATGAACGTGGGCTGCCGGCAACGAAGACTATTCTTTAGTATTCCAGCAAAAATATGAAGAGGAATATGAGTGGATATGGATGAATATTAATTGATTTATCTATGCTCATGAGATCCGGAGGCTGAAACTCTTGAGCCAGATAGGTGAGGAGAGACAGGCTCTGCATGTGACTGATGTATGTTAGCAGTAATAGAGGCTCTGCTGCGAGTTCAGCGACGTCCGCTGCGCGGGCTAATGAAGCCGAGAGCGCCGGCCGGCAGATAATTTAGTAACACCACAAAAAAATGCCAGTCGATATCATCGACTGGCATTGCCCTGGACCATTACCTCAAGGGACTGATTTCAGAGGTTTTGCCTCAGGAAATTGCAGGAAAACTATTGTTTATGAATTTTTCCTATCTTAGTGGCTCTCAAGTCATAGTCCTCAGCATGACATCCGGAACAGCTGTCCCAGGCGCGAAGCCAAGGCTTCTGCCACTTGCCGTCTGCGGAGAAGTGTCTTGGGTCTTCCTTTGCCCCCTCGAGATCGATCTTGAGCAAGTGAGATGAACCTGGCATATGGCAATCTTTACACTCAGCGATGAACTCGTGGGCGGCTGAAGCCATATCACTGCCAGGGACGTTGTCAAACTCCATGTCATGACAGTCAGTACACTGTCTTACCATCGCATCTCCGTGACCCGGTTGATCCTGATAGTGTTCAGACCGGTGAGGGTTATGACAAGTATTACAGGTGAAGTCTTTCTTCTTACCCATTAACTCGCCGGTGTCCGGATCGGCGCCTATCAAGGTTGAAGCCGCATGACGGCCACCACGGCCATCCTTGCGCCCTTCGGGGCTAAAGACGTTGTCGACTCTCTTCAAACGTGCGCCCAGGCTAGGTGCTCCAAACTTTTGCTCGAAGGGAGACTCATAGTCCGGGTAGCGTCTGACGGCGTCATCTGTGGTATGACACTCTTTACAGTTAGCCGCCTTGCCATATCCCATATCATCTGCGGTGTAATCTCCAGGAACGCGTGCTTCAGCTATCCTGACAATGTTATGTTTTGCCGGAGCCTTAATATGCTCACTACCGGCGCCATGACAACTCTCACACTGAACGCCGGTCATCTTGAACGTTCCGCCCATTCCAGGCATATCATCTTGTCTGTTCAGGTTTCGGTTATCACCGGCACCTTCGGTGTAATCTTTCCAGCCTGTAGTGTGGCATCTGCCGCAGTAATCGTATGGGGTTCCATCCGGCGCCCTCTCAGGATAGTGCGGGAACATCTTAGTCACTGTCCCACCTAAAGGCTGAGCAGGAGCCACCACATTTGTACCATCGATAACATAACCATTATTATCGATAAACAAAGCGACACTCTTGTAGCCACCGATAACATAGCTGATATCTGCCCAGCTCTGTGGTTTACCCAAGGTGTTAGTGACTCCGTCCATTGTCTCTATGGAACCATTGAGAGTTGTAAATGGATACACAGGCTCCTTGCCGTCTATAATCTTAGTCAACTTAAAGTTATGACCTGTCTCATAGTAGGTCTTCTTATCCGTATGACAGGCGATACAGGTCTCTGTACCGACATAAGTCAAAGCCGCCCCGCTTGCTGTCACAACGACGGTGACAGTCGAGCCCGCCTCGCCGCCGTTACCATCTGAGATGGTGTAGTTGATTAATGTGGTACCGACCTCAACGGGTTCAAACAAGATCTTATTATCTTGTATCGATGCCGTTCCCGTTCCCTCTGTTACCGTCACCGTTCCGATAGTCAATGCGTCACCATCGGGATCGGTATCGTTGGCCAAAGCGTCTATTAATATACTGCTACCGATAACGGTTTCAGCATCGCTTGGGTTAGCAATTGGTGGATTATTATCTTCTGGTGGAGGAACCGGATCGTCGTTATCGCTACCACAAGCCACCAGTAAAGAGATCATACTGGCAAGTATTAACTTCTTATATGGAGTGCGTATATCTGAAATGTTCATCATGATATGCCCTTAATATATTTATTACTTAATATATTGGATATTTTTATTTTAGAATTATTAACACAGTCAAAAATAAACGTTCTTCGGTTGTAGCTAATCATTGCGAGTTAGTAAAACCTTATAAAACAACGAGTTTAAGCTCGACTGTATATCTGGGATTAAAATATGAACTGAGATTTATAAATTAAATACTTCATATACAAACAAGTTTTAAACCTCCGATGCACTAAAAAAATGCAGTTACCGACGATATATAAAATACGGTCTTTTTTCGGTGTCTCTATTTGTGTGTAACAAAAGCCTTTAACTCTTTACAACTCATACTTTAATACCCTAAAAGTAGTAGAAAGCCCCCACCTCTGGCATGGAGATATGGGAACAAAAATGGTAATTATCGAACCTGGCGGTTATTGTGTGAGAACAAACAGCGTGGTTTTGGCTAGTTCAGCTTCACGATAGTAAACGGGCGGTACACTCGGCTAAAAATGGAGGGGCAATGGGGTCGCTATCGGACTGAATTGCAAAAAAATGCCAGCCACTATCTGTGGCTGGCTAAGGCTAAGGCGATGGCGATGCCCTAGAAGGTTGCAGGTAAACGATTATTTATGAATTTGTCCAATCTTTGCGGCTCTCTCGTCGTAGTCATTTTCGTGACAACCTGAGCAGCTATCCCAGGCGCGAAGCCAGGGCTTCTGCCACTTGCCGTCTGCGGAGAAGTGTCTTGGGTCTTCCTTTTCCCCCTCGAGATCGATCTTAAACAGGTGAGATTCGCCCGGCATATGGCAATCTTTACACTCAGCGATGAACTCGTGAGCTGCTGCTCCACCACCATCAGGCGCATTAGCAAACTCTTTGCTATGACAGTCACTACACTGTTTTACCATCGCATCTTCGTGACCAGGTTGGTCCTGGTAGTGTTCAGACCGGTGAGGGTTATGACAGGTTGAGCAGGCGAAGTCCTTCTTCTTACCCATTAACTCGCCGCTGTCCGGATCGGCGCCTATCAAGGTTGAAGCCGCATGGCGACCACCACGGCCATCCTTGCGTCCTTCAGGGCTAAAGACGTTGTCGACTCTCTTCAAGCGTGCGCCCAGGCTAGGTGCTCCAAACTTTTGCTCGAAGGGAGACTCATAGTCCGGGTAGCGTCTGACGGCGTCATCTGTGGTATGACACTCTTTACAGGCGGCCGCCTTGCCATATCCCATATCATCTGCGGTGAAATCACCTGGAACACGGGCTTCTGCTATTCTAACGATGTTATCTTTTGCCGGAGCCTTAGCATGTTTACTACCGGCGCCATGACAACTCTCACACTGAACCCCGGTCATACTGAACGTGCCGCCCATTCCAGGCATATCATCTTGTCTGTTCAGGTTTCGGTTATCGCCGGCACCTTCGGTGTAATCCTTCCAACCTGTAGTGTGACATCTGCCGCAGTAATCGTATGGGGTTCCATCCGGCGCCCTCTCAGGATAGTGTGGGAACATCTTAGTCACTGTCTCACCCAAAGGCATCGCAGGACTCACCACATTTGTACCATCGATAACATAGCCATTGGTATCGACAAACAAAGCAACACTCTTGTAGCCACCGATAACATAGCTGATATCTGCCCAGCTGGCTGGTTTACCCAGAGTGTTAGTGACTCCGTCCATTGTCTCTATGGAACCATTGAGAGTTGTAAATGGATACACAGGCTCCTTACCGTCTATAACTTTAGTCAACTTAAAGTTATGGCCTGTCTCATAATAGGTCTTCTTATCTGTATGGCAGGAGAGACAAGTATCAGTACCAACATAACTCAAGGTGTCAGCGGTTACGGTGATTGTGACTCCCGATTCGGCGGCGCCTCCGTTACCATCGGAGATGCTGTAGTTCAGTGTAGTGGTACCGGCCAGCTCCGGAGTAAACCGGATCTGGTTGCTTTCAATGGTTGCGGTGCCACTGCCGTCAATCAGCGTCACCGCTTCTATGGTTAGTGCATCGCCGTCGGCATCTGTATCGTTAGACAGGGCATCGATCAGTATGCTGCTTCCCACAAGGGTATCGGCTTCGTTCGGGTTCGCAACCGGAGCGGTATTCTCCGCCGGCTGTGGAGGCTCAGGAGTTGGAGCTGGGTCATCACTGCCACAAGCCGCCAGCATACCTATCATGCAGGCAAGTGCTAGCTTCCTGTATGGTACGCTTATATTTATCGTATTCATCATTATCTTTCCCGTAATCATATTTAATAGATTATCTTTTTACACATTAGGTATCGCACCAACATAGCTTCCTAATTTTATGGGGGTTTTAGGTGAATAGAGCTTGTTGCTCGAACGTAAACTATGTAAGTGGTACGATATGGGGAAGTTAATTAATTACCCTTGTGAACAGCATGGACTTATCGAACCAGAAATGGCGATAATCGAACCTGATAAGGATTCTTTGAACCAGAGAGTGGATGGAGGGATAGATTGACTCCCTTAATACCTGTTTAAGTAGATATTTAATCAATTCAGAGCCCCCTCATTTTTATTAAGTTAAGGTTAATTGAAAGAGAGATAGCTGCTTCTTTTTAAGTGAATACAGAGCTTATGTGGAAGTTTTTTTGGGGGGCACTGGCTTGGAAATTACTTTTCACCTCCAGGCATCAACCGGAGCCTATCAGGATTAAAATGGATTAGCCTTTTGTGGTCTCTTTGAATTGAGATGGCGTGAGAAGGGTGTTTCTTTTGAAGAACTTAACGAAGTAAGTGACATCATCGAAGCCCAGATCATAGGCTATCTGCTGCACCTGAGAGTTATCTATGGTGAGTCTGCGCTTTATCTCCAGAATGATATGCGCATCAATCAGTTGTTTGGCGGTTTGGTTGCACGCCAGCTTACAGATCTGATTCAGATATTTGTAAGAGATATGTATCATGTCGGCGTAGACGGAGGCATCTCTGGTGACAGTGAACTTCTTCTCTATCAATGATATAAACTGACTGAACCTTTGTGCCTGCACTTCGTTTAACTGCTCGATATGACTCGTTCTTTGCTGGCTTAATTTTAGCAGTAGCGAAGAGAAAATAAGCTGAAGGAGCAGGTTGTCACAATTCTCGCTTGCCTGTTCCTTATCGATCTCTTTTAAAAAATTATCACAACTCTCATTAGTTGATTGGTCCATAACAAAAACGGGTGAATGTGCCGTCGCCAGGTGAGTGGGGGTGAACAGCGGCATTCTGACGTTGGCTCGAATTTCGTCAAAAAATTTCTCTGTGACATTGATCATCTTCCCCTTGGGACGATTTTTTAGATCAAAGGCCTGTATCTGATTCTTGTTGACGGCGATGAAGCTACCTTGCCTGAATGGATAGTAATTACAATCGATGAAGTGGCTGCCTTCCCCCTGAGTGATATAGATAAAGCAGAAGTAATGGAGCCTGTGAGGCTTTGAGGGATCATGATCATACTTAGGTAGTTTCTTGTAGAATTTGTCGAGATCTAAAACCTCTATTCCGGACTTTTCGCTGCTTGGAGCCCGATACTTAATGTCTGGTATATCAGTAAATTTATCCATTTAGCTTCAAGTCATCGTGTTTATTTAATAGAGCCTTGCGGCATAAAGCGTGCAGTATTTCGTAGAGGTGATTGTGCTGAAATTGTTATCAATACGTCAACTTCAAATCTGATGATAGGGCTTGAGGTATTCAAATGGAATAAAATTGTGTATACCCCATGCTGATATCTGAGCCAGATCCCAAATATTTAGTCGTGTCGTGCTTAGAAACAACAGCCGACTCCCATGGTACATCATTAAGTTGCCAGTCATTTTACCTGAAATGCTTAAGCTGTTCGGTTGGAGCTTCCGGCATCGAGCATAATCTTATGCTCAGCATGCCTGTCGGCTCCATACTCCGAGGCTTCATTACTTAAAGCTTAAAGCTTAAAACTTAAAACTTAAAACTTAAAACTTAAAACTTAAAACTTAAACCGTGACACCAACTCATTGAGTTGTACTGCCATCTCTCTGAGATCGCTACAATCGACAGAGGTCTGTTGCACTACCTGACTACTGGTTCTTGAGATATCGGCGATGGCAGTTACATGGGGATTGATCTCTCCCACCACATTCGATTGTTCACCGGTTGCCGTGGCTATCTGTACGCTCATCTCGTTCATCGCCTTGATGTTGTCTGAGATGCTCTGTAGATGCTCACCCGATGAGGTCGCTTCCTGCTGGCTATCGGTACTCAGTTCGGTGCTCTGTTCAATCGCTTTTACTGCTTCGTTGGTTCTCTCCTGCAGTTGCTCGATAATATTGCGTATCTCTTCGGTTGAGGCGTGACTGCGTGAGGCCAATGTTCTGACCTCATCGGCGACCACGGCAAAGCCTCGTCCCTGTTCGCCGGCACGGGCGGCTTCGATGGCGGCGTTGAGCGCCAGCAGATTAGTCTGCTCTGATACCCCGCGGATAACTTCGAGAACGGTGTCGATAGAGCTGGCATCTTCGGCCAGCTTACTGATGGTGGAGCTGGTATTTTGCAGTTGCTCGCTCATGGTCGCGACACTGGTAATGGTTTTTTGAACCGAATTATTACCCTGTACCACAGCCTCTTCGGCGACTGATGCGTTTTCAGCGGCATTATTAGCGCTACCGGCTATCTCCTCGGCCGTCATCCCCATCTCATGAATGGCGGTGGCTATCTGCTCTATCTTGCTCACCTGTTCATTTATCTCATGCTCCATATGCTTAGCCTGATTATCGATACGTTCGACGGCCTCGTAGAGATCGTTGCCCGTCGCCGACACGCTCTGCAGGGTACGGCTGAGATAATCGACGAAGTGGTTATATCCCTGTGCCATGTTACCTGTCTCATCCTGACGTGAGTCATCCAGCCTCAGCGTGAGGTCCCCTTCACCCTCGCCAATGGCTTTAAGCATCTTAGCCAACTCTCCGAAAGGAGAGAGCAGGTGGTTAATCAGCCACATGCTGACGGCCATAAAGAAGAGGGCGATAACGATCCCCATAATCACCACAGACCAAGTGGCATCATCTAAGGTGCCAAAGATCTCATCGCGTGGGATCTGAGCGATAAGGTACCAACCAATATCGGGCAGGTATCGACTCGCGACCAACATCTCTTTGCCGTTATCGGAATACTCTGTGGTGGCAAACTCCTGCTCTTTAAAGAGTGATTCGGTATCTATCTCACCTAAGCTACTCAACTGTTTGCCGCTATAACTGCTGTCGGGGTGGATCTTGATAGCGCCGCTGCCATCGACCAGGAAGACCTGGCCATGGGTGCCAATTTGGTATTGTTTAATGCTGGTGGCCATGCTGGAGAGTGACAAGCCCACGCCAGCAACGGCACTGGGTTTTCCGTCAATCGTCATCAGGTAGTTAATAAACAGGGTTGGGATCTGATTCGACTCGTCGACATCTAAACTGAGAGAGTATTGCTTACCACTGCTCATAAAGTTGTAAAACCACTGGTCGCTCGAGTCGGACTCGGAGATGGTTTTCAGTATGCCGCCGGGAATGTAGTAGCGACCGCTGTTGGCCGAGACAAGGAAGGCGGTGATGGTGTCAAATCTCTTCTGGATATTGGTCAGATAGTTATCGATCGCCTCGTGGGTATCCGGGGTGTCCCCCCGGCGGATCACGTCCTGATAGTCGATGTTATTGGCCATCACCTTACTGATGGTTATCGGCATCAGCAGTTGGGCATGGATGTCATTAGCAACCTCACCTAAGACTGCCGGCAGCTCTCTTTCGAGGGTGCTTTCGAGGATAATACTACGGCTGCTGCTTAGCGAATAGATACTGATGATCAGTATAGAGAGTACTACAGAGGCTAAGGTGGTTAAGACTACTTTGCGGCGAATATTCAGTTTTAACATTGGCGTGTCTCCTAATCTGAAATAAGTATAGGAGACCGCTGGCATTCGTGTTGTTAAATAATGGCTTAAGTCATTCCTAGAGTTAAACTTTAAGGAGTGACCGAGAGCGCCGCTGATAGTTCGCTCTCAATTTTGTTGTCTAGTTACGAATTAATCGCTAAATCCTTCACGTAAAAACAGGTGGCGGGTCTGGTTAAAGCGTGATTCTTCGGCCTGAATGAACTCGACTGCCAGCATGTAGTTCTCCAGACGAAACTTTTCCTGCTTCGCAATCTCATACTCATTCATCACGATATTCATCGCTTCGACGGTCCACTCCGGCTCTCCTTTACCTATGTCGGTTTCATCGGGATCGTAGTTGGTGACCATCCAGTCCTGAAGTTGATCTGCGGTGAGCTTCTGCTCTCCCCAGGAGTTGAGTACGTCGATGAGTTGCTGTTTGCTGATGTTAGGTTTAGTCATTGGCTTGTCTGTATATGGCTACTTTGGGCAAAGAGTAACCCTATTTAGTCTGATAATCGAGGCATGGGGATACCTTAGTTAGGAAAGTTCACGTGAGCTGAATAAACATTGAACTGCTGTATAGGAATTTTTACATCATTAATTCGCTTACAATCAGATGTTAACTAAGATTTCTTGTTAGCCGATATGGCTTTTTGTTAATGAGTTTGGCGTGTGGAGCGCTCAATATGGCGCATTAACTGTCTTGTCATTAACAAAATCGTGATAGAATCCCGCCTTACTTTTATTAGGGACATGTCTGTTTATTAGAGATATGTCAGGCGCTGTTCAGGGCGCATCGGCCAGAAGTCTACGTATATGGGGTTAAAATCGGTTGGATTCGAGTCTTCAACCGACAGGAAACTCAGGCTTCAGACGAATAGATATAGAATAGAGATAGAATCGATATAGTCACAATTGCGTCATCATGGGCTAGATAATATGTTGATGCAGATAATAACTTCAGATCTGGAATTATAAAATGAATAACAGTACGTCTTCTTCGACGCAGCAGGGTTTTCCAAAAACATTTTGGATTGCTAACGGCGTCGAACTTTTAGAGCGCGCCGCCTATTATGGCGTGTTCATTGTGATCACCCTGTATTTGTCACGAATCCTTGGATTTACCGATGTTGAGGCCGCATGGCTTGCCGGTTCTTTCTCTGCGGGTCTCTATTTTCTGCCGACCTTCAGTGGGGCGCTAGCAGACAAAATCGGCTTCAGGGGAGCCTTACTGCTGGCCTTCGGTCTGCTTACGGTAGGTTATTCCGGCCTTGCTCTTTTCCCTGCACTGCTAGAGGGACAAGGGCTGGTTGAATATGGCAAAGAGGCGACCTATCACGGGCTGAAAGAGGCCGATATTCGCTGGGCGATTGTGCCGATCCTCATCGTTATCATGATCGGTGGTTCATTTATCAAGGCGGTGATCACAGGTACCGTGGCTAAATGTACGACTACCGCTAACCGCGCTAAAGGTTTTTCGATCTTTTATATGATGGTTAACATCGGTGCCTTCTCCGGAAAAACCGTAGTTAAACCTCTTCGTGAGTCAATGGGAGATCTGGGTTTAATCAACCTGAACTATTTCGCGGCCAGCATGACGCTTATCGCATTTTTCAGTATCTTTATCTTCTTCAAGAATGCCGAGACAAACAGCGAAGGAAAGTCTTTGGCTGAAATCTGGACTGCACTGACCAAGGTTCTGGGTAACGGCCGCTTAATCTCATTGACCATTATCATCAGTGGTTTCTGGATGGTACAGCATCAGTTGTATGCAACTATGCCTAAGTATGTATTGCGTATGGCGGGTGAGGGCTCTTCACCATCTTGGTACGCTAACGTAAACCCGTTAGTGGTATTTCTTTCGGTTAGTTTAGTTACCGCCATGATGAGCAAGCGCAGCGCGCTCTCTTCGATGACTATCGGTATGTTTATCATGCCTGTTTCGGCGCTTTTGATGGCATCGGGTAATATGTTTGCCGGTACAGAAACCATCTTAGGCATGCACCCCATTGCGGCTATGATGATTATCGGTATCGTATTCCAGGGCTTAGCCGAGTGTTTCATCTCGCCGCGTTTCCTCGAGTATTTCTCGTTGCAGGCACCTAAGGGAGAGGAGGGGCTCTACCTTGGTTTCTCACATCTGCACTCTTTCATCAGCTCGCTGTTAGGCTTTGGTCTGTCCGGTTACCTTCTAGAGGCATATTGCCCGGATCCACGCACTTTCGATACCCATGTTGAATGGGCTGCTGCGGCATCGCACGCTCATTACATCTGGTACTTCTTCGCCGGTATAGCAACGGTCTCAGCCGTTTCATTAATAATCTATGGCGTTGTGATTAAGCGCTTAGATGCGAATAAGACAGAAGAAGTTGAGCTCGCTACGGCGTAGGTTCATCAATTATTGAGTCGTAATCGACAGATTAATAAAGCCCCGAAGATTCGGGGCTTTTTTTTGCTTTGTCGAAAAGCGAATAATTCAGCTCCGGCTATTTCTTAGAGTAGGATTAAAACTCATGTGTTATGATGACTAGACATGTGTATACTTGATTGTTGTTTGGGTTAGTTAAGTTAGTTGAGCCAGTTAAGTTAGCCGAATTAGTGGAATGGGAACGTTATGAAATTTTACCGAATAGCTGTGAGTCTGGCTTTGAGTTTACTTGTATTGCTATTAAGCGGCTGTGGTGTTGTTCAGGATTATCGTCAATCACAGATGTTTAAAAGCTTCGATGACTTCAGGCCTGGACCGGAAGGTGGCAGCGACCTTATCTGGGCAAAACCGGGGATTAAGAGCATCAAAGATCTCAATGAGATCCTGGGACAATACGATAGCGTTATCGTCGATCAGGTTTGGTTAGTTCTGGATGATAAGACCCGCTACGATAATCTATCGGAACAGGAGATTATCGGCGTATCTGAGTACCTGATCGAAAAGATAAAACAGAAGGCAGCCAAGCGTTTTGATCTTGTCGATAGCCCCAAGGAGAACACCTTAAGGATCAGTGTTGCACTGACCAACATAGAAACGCCAAACCCAATTCTGGCGGTAACCAGCAGTCTGCTTCCCTTTGGATTAGGGATCTCCACTATCTCTAAAGTCGTGACCGGGGAGCACACTAATGTTGGCAGCGCCACGATTGAGATGATGATCAGCGATGCTAACTCCGGCGAGCCTATCGTCGCGGTAATCGACAGAAAAGCGGGCAGTAAGGATCTGAGTACCATGATCGACTCGACCGACGATGCAAGAGATGCCGTTGACTGGTGGGTTGAACGAATCGGCTCGACGCTGCGCGGAGAGCTTGTGGATTAGTGCTCAGTAATCATTACCTTCGCATCCCAGTTGCTAAAGGTGCCCGTTATGATTCCGGTGGGTTGAAAGAATCGGCTCGACGCTGCGCGGAGAGCTTGTGGATTAGTTCTCTGTAATCATCACCTTCGCATACCCGATGCGAAAGATGCCCGTTATGATTCCGGTGGGTTGAACGAATCGGCTCGACGCTGCGCGGAGAGCTTGTGGATTAGTGCTCAGTAATCATTGCCTTCGCATCCCAGTTGCTAAAGGTGCCCGTTATGATTCCGGTGGATTGAAAGAATCGGCTCGACGCTGCGCGGAGAGCTTGTGGATTAGTGCTCAGTAATCATTACCTTCGCATCCCAGTTGCTAAAGGTGCCCGTTATGATTCTGGTGGGTTGAAAGAATCGGCTCGACGCTGCGCGGAGAGCTTGTGGATTAGTGCTCAGTAATCATTACCTTCGCATCCCAGTTGCTAAAGATGCCCGTTATGATTCCGGTGGGTTGAACGAATAGGCTCGACGCTCAGAGGAGAGCTTGTGGATTGGTTCTCAGTAATCTTCGGGTACGCTTCCCGGTTCGCAGCTCTCACTATAGAAGAGCCGGGGCCAAGGATACAAGCAACTCATATCAAACCTTGCTATAATCACGGCCATTATTATTGAGCCTGAATATCATCAATTTCACAGGGTGATAGTCAGCTTGATAAATTCGATTTATATCAGCGATATATTAATGGCTTACATTTAAATATTTGACTTTTTTTAGTCTATTCTTGAATGATGCGCTATTGATTAGTTCTTTATAGACAATCGCTTTCATGACGAGTGTTTCGTCGTGATAAAAATAGGAATAGACCTTGAGCCAAGTAACGCCAAATTCAGACTCTTCATCGCAAGAGAACAATATGTCATTTTCGACATTGCCACTAAAACCTGAACTACTCGATAACCTGAAAACCATGGGTTATGACTCGATGACGCCAATTCAGGCGCAGAGTCTGCCTGCTATTTTAAATGGTGAAGATGTTATCGGCCAAGGTAAGACCGGCTCAGGTAAAACGGCAGCCTTTGGTTTGGGTCTATTGAACAAGTTAAACGTAAAGCGTTTCCGTATCCAATCTTTGGTATTGTGCCCGACTCGAGAGCTTGCCGATCAAGTGGCGAAAGAGATCCGTACTCTTGCCCGTGGAATCCACAATATCAAGGTATTGACCCTATGTGGCGGCGTACCTATGGGTCCGCAGATCGGATCTTTAGAACATGGCGCACATATCATCGTTGGTACTCCAGGCCGAATTATCGACCACCTGTCACGTGAGCGTTTAAGCCTCGAAGAGGTGAATACCTTAGTGCTGGATGAAGCGGATCGCATGCTGGAGATGGGATTCCTGCCTGATCTGGACTACATCATGGCTGAGATGCCACGTGAGCGTCAGACCTTGCTATTCAGTGCGACTTTCCCTAAGCAGATCCAAAAGATCGCAGAAGAGATCATGTATGAGCCTGTAATGGTCAAGGTGACATCGACTCATGACAGCAGCAGTATTGAGCAGCATTTCTATCAGATAGATAGCAATAAAGAGCGCCAAAAGGCCCTTCGTCTGTTGTTATTGCAGCATAGACCCGAGAGCGCCGTTGTATTTTGTAATACCAAGCGCGAGACCAAAGATGTGGCTGCAACCTTGGCCAATGACGGTTTCAGTGTGGTGGCCTTGCATGGCGATCTTGAGCAGAGAGACAGAGATATCACGCTAATGCAGTTTGCCAATAAGAGTGCCTCTGTCATGGTGGCAACCGACGTTGCGGCACGTGGCCTTGATATCGAAGCCTTGGACATGGTGATTAACTACGAGTTCGCCTTCGATACCGAAGTGCATATTCACCGCATCGGTCGTACCGGCCGAGCAGGCAGCAAGGGCGCCGCTTTTACCTTCTACACCTATGACGATGACTACAAGATCAAACTATTAGAAGAGTATCTGGAGCGTGATATCGTCAGCGAAGGCTTGCCGCCAGAAAACCTGCTCGATACTTTCCCGACTCAACCTAAGATGGTCACCCTGCAGATCGACGGTGGTAAGAAGCATAAATTACGTCCCGGCGATATCTTAGGTGCACTGACCGGCGAAGATGGTATTCAGGGTTCTGAGGTCGGCAAGATTAAGATCACCGAATTCCGCTCATACGTAGCGGTTGACCGTAAAGCCGCAAAGCGTGCCCTGCATAAGATCACCAACGGCAAGCTCAAGGGCCGAACTTATCGTGCCTGGGAGATGAGATAGCCTTCTGTTCAAGGCTAGCTAGAACTTATTTTTAGTGGGTGAGGTTGTATATACCTCAAGGGTAAAAGGGAGTGAACTTGGTTCATTCCCTTTTTTGTTGGTTATGGTTTACTTTGAATTAGTTAGTTTTTTGAAGCCAATGGCTTCATTGTTTAAAATTGCTTGCAGCAGGCTTATGTGTAAACACTTCTGTGACACGCCGCAAGCACAATCCCTGTGGGCTCTACGACAGCATCCCTGCTGCCGAAGGTCACAGCTGCGTTCACACTGGATTTTTACTCTCTTCGATTGATTGTTGTTAATTATTTTTAGATATCTGAAAATAAGGTTGTTCTGTTGGATAGCTCTCATTGCGAAGAGGTGTGAGGTAATTACTTTTATAAAATGGGCCCAGCAGGTAAAAGGTTGCCATTCGTTACCAAGTAGCCTTTCCGATACGACAATTCCCCGTTGGAAGTTGCCGATGGGCGTTGGAATAAATTGCGTGAGGCAGACATGCATGTCTGGCTAGCTTTCGGACTTTTTGTTACAAGAGTGGATGTACCATCGGAAGCGATAGTAATTTATCCATAAGCGATGAGGCCCGTATTCAATGCATGTAACTTCGCCGGGGCGTCATAGATGGATGCAAGGAGGATGAGGACGAGCAGTCCTCCTTGCCCGGTGTGGTACGGAGTACCGCGACTTTAATCCAAACGTAGTTTGGAAAGTTTATTTATGGATTAGAAGAAGCTATATACATAAGGTCGTTCTTTCACATCTGCCCCATAGGGATATGGGAAATGTCTTGAGATGTAGGGAACATCTCTGACAATGTGATCACGACATTGGTGCATCCATGCACGGCACTAAACGCAGGTGATAGATAACAAGGAAGCTGCGATTTTCAATAACCCACCCAACACCAATAAACCAAAAACAGAGTTAAAAGGCGCTAACTACGAGCGCCAGAATACTTGGGGGTATCATCCTTGATACACAGCCACTCTACCTGACTGGAAGTATGAATGTGATACTTAACCGGTACCAGATTTGGGTTATCCAGTGACGCAATACTCAAGGTATAGTATTTCGGGTAACCGGTATCGCGAAAGCTGATGCTGGTGCCACAACTAGAGCAGAACCCACGTCTGGTAGTCTCCGACGAGGCATATTCAGTGGGTTTACCGGATAACCAGATCACCTGCTCAGCGAGAAAGTCCATCCAGCTGCCGACTACGGCACCGGTGCTCTTCTGACACATACGGCAGTGACAGTGGTCGGCGTCGAAAGGCATGGCCGTTAACCGGTATCTGAGTGCACCACACAGGCAGCCGCCCTCCATCGCAACGCTTCTCTCACTCTCTTTCGCTGCTTCTCTATTTAGCTCTGTTTCCATTCTGAGTAGGCCCTGCCACGTCTTTGGACTTGATGGGTAAAGCTCACCTATTTGGGTTAAGAAGTAAAGCCGTCGATTGGCTCTGTTAGCTGAATCCCTTATAGATTTGAAAATAAGTGGTCTGAAGTAAATATTTATTATTGACTCAAATGCAAATCGGGATTATTTTTCGCGCGATGTTTTAACTCAGGAACATAATACGCATCGGCCATTTTTAGTTTTGCCGATGGTATCTCCATAATAAAGCAGCAATAAACTCAGAGGAAATCGGTTAACTAAAGCCCGCTTAATTTGAGTCTTTTAAATTAATCTGCCCTTATGGGCGCTTTTTTAGAAGGACAGTAGCGCATGTCTGAACCGACAGCCTTAAGTCTTATTCCACCTGCGGTGGTTCTGGTGTTAGCCGTTGTGCTACGCCGTCCAATTTTATCTTTGGTTATTGGTGCCTTAGTGGGGCTGGTGATGTACCAGCCCGCCGACGTGCTCAATAACTTTGCCGATATCTCTCTGTCTGTGATGGCCGATGAGACGATTGGTTGGCTTATTCTGGTGTGTGGCGGCTTCGGTGCCCTGATCGCGCTGCTGGTGAAAACCGGTGGCTCGATGGCATTCGGTCGTCATGCCCTTAAACTGGCCAAGGGACCAAAGTCATCGCTGTTTATGAGCTTTATATTGGGTCTCGTCATCTTTATCGATGACTATCTCAATGCCTTGACGGTTGGATCGACCATGAAACGGGTGACCGATAAATTTAAGGTCTCCCGTGAGATGTTAGCCTATGTGGTGGATTCAACCGCAGCGCCTATCTGTGTGTTGGTGCCTCTGTCTACCTGGGCCGTGTTTTTCGGCGGATTACTGGTGGACAACGGCATCGCCGCCGAGGGGCAGGGCATCGCCGTCTATATGCAGGCGATCCCCTATATGCTCTACGCCTGGTTGGCGGTGGCCATGGTGCTCTTGGTTATCTTAGGCATAGTGCCGGTATTTGGTCCGATGAAGCGAGCTCAGCAAGCGGCCGCTCAAGGGGAACCGGCGCTTGAGCAGGTAGACCTCGATGAGGTGCAGACTTCGGATGAATATGCGGTAAAAGCCTTGGAAGAGGAGTTTAAGCACGCGGATAATCAGGGGCAACTGCGTAACTTTTTCGTGCCTATCCTGCTATTGGTGGGCTTTACCGTCTATTTCGATATCGACGTATTGAAGGGATTAATCGCGACCTTAGCGGTGACACTGCCCTATTACGGTCTGCAAAGATTGATGCCATTGTCTGAGATGATGGAGCAGATGATCGATGGTTTTAAAAGCATGTTGCCGGCCATCGGGACTGTGATAGCGGCATTCATCTTTAAGGATGTGTGCGACAAGTTGCTCTTGCCTCAATATGTGATCGACAGTTTGAGTCCGTTTATGACGCCTGAGTTGCTGCCGGCAGTGGTGTTTCTCACCATGTCGATTTTGGCGTTTGCGACGGGCTCAAGCTGGGGGATCTTTGCGGTATCCATCCCGATAGTGATGCCATTGGCTCAGTCGGTAGATGCCAATATTCCTTTGGTGATCGGGGCCTTGTTGTCGGCGTCATCATTTGGCAGTCAGGCCTGTTTCTACTCTGATTCGACGGTATTGGCGGCACAAGGATCGGGCTGCAACTTGGTCAGCCATGCGGTGACTCAGTTACCCTATGCACTGCTTGCTGCAGTGGCAACCTTTGTCGGCTTCTTGTTGCTGGCTTAAGTAATGGAAGGATCGAGGATTTAGGTTCGAGGTTCGAGGGGCTAGACACTAGAACCTCGAACCTCTTAACTATTTAACTACTTACCCCAGATACTGCTATTTGAACTTGGCTTAGACGCTGCTGAACTCGCGCTATTGCCTGAACGGGATTGAGAGCCAGAACTACGGCGACTGTGGCTGGTATTGCTATCGTTTGGTTTATGGCCACGAGCGGCTTCACCACTGCGTTGACCGTCTTTATGCTCTACTCTGCCACCTTGACTGCTTTCGCTACGGGAGTCACTACGAGAGTCATTACGCGAGCGTGAGCCGTTATTTGAACGGGCTGGCTTGCTGCCATTTCGACCATTACCTCTGCCACTGGCATTGCGCGGGCCACGATTTTGACCATGCTTTCTCTCATTAAGATCGGTTTCGGCTACAACTTGAGTCGGTACAAAGCCTTCCACTTCTTTGCGAGGAATTTTTTGCTTAATCAGACGCTCAATATCCCTGAGTAGCTTGCTTTCATCACCGCTGACAAGCGAAACCGCCTGACCATCGGCGCCGGCACGTCCCGTACGGCCGATACGATGAACATAATCCTCGGGTACATTTGGCAGGTCGAAGTTAACCACATTAGGTAGCTGATCGATATCGATACCCCGCGCGGCAATATCGGTGGCGACTAATACGCGAACTTCACCACTCTTAAAGTTAGCTAAGGCCTTAGTACGTGCGCCCTGGCTCTTGTTACCATGGATGGCTGCAGCGGTGAGGTCCTTAGCTTCAAGGTTCTTAGCGATACGGTTTGCACCATGTTTAGTGCGGCTGAATACTAATACCTGTTTCCAGTCATTTTGTTTGATCAGATGGATCAGCGCAGCGGTTTTCTGCTTCTGATCTACCTGATAGATATACTGCTCGACGGTTTTTGCCGTTGCGTTACGTGGCGTAACAGATATTTCGACAGGATTGTTAACTAAGCCTTTAGCCAGTTTACGGATATCATCAGAGAAGGTTGCCGAGAACATCAGGTTTTGGCGTTTCGCCGGCAATACCTTAAGAATTTTCTTTATGTCATGAATAAAGCCCATATCTAACATACGGTCGGCTTCATCGAGGATCAACACTTCCAGTTGACTGAAATTCAGGGCTCGCTGATTAAATAGATCCAGCAGACGTCCCGGGGTCGCAACCAGAATATCGACGCCTTTGCCTAACTTAGATATCTGTGGGCCAATACCTACACCGCCGAATACAACTGCCGAACGTAGCGGCAGGTTTTTACCATAGGTTTCTACACTCTCGGCGACCTGAGCCGCGAGTTCACGCGTGGGGGTTAATACCAGTGCGCGAACTTGCTTAGCTTGAGCACGATTTCCCCTGGTTAACAGTTCTAATAGTGGCAGAGTAAAGCCTGCCGTTTTACCTGTACCTGTCTGAGCCGCGGCCATCACATCCTTGCCTTCCAACACGGCGGGAATTGCCTGAGCTTGGATAGGTGAAGGAGTATCGTAACCTTTTTGGGCAACAGCTTTTAATATCGGGGCTGATAACCCCAGGGAGGTAAAACTCATAGAATGGTCTCTCGGTGCTTAAAACAGCAGAATTCATGAAGCCAGCGATTCTGGCGGGCGTGCAGCTTACAGGATATCCCTCAAAAGCGCTAATTTATAAACAATAACTAGTCATAAATTCAGCAGCCAGGCTGATATTTAGTTATCCAAGGCTTATATAAAGCGTTTTCTGTTGCCGTAAGTTGTCACGGTTCCAAATTTCGGTGGCTATACCAACGAGCCTAATATCTAGTATCAAGCATAGTTGATCTATTTTGTCTGTGGGGGCATTCAGCATAGGTAAACCCATCGGCTTCTTTTATGTCTGCTATTTTTATTCTATGAGTCGAGTTCTGATGAACCGGGTCGCGCTAAGAAATTTACATCAAGAGTTAAAGATGAGTCGTTAAATCATTTTGTTTAAACTCTGTACGTGTTAATCTCCCGCTTTGAGCGCTTCAAAACCGGTTATCAACGCGGTAGCACATTCGCCTTCAGTCTCTGTATGTTATGAAACAAGCCATTGTCAGCTACCATATAGGTGATGATAATCACTGGGTTACCAAGATAGCATGGGGACTCGATTGCAATAAATATGGTATCGGTGCGCCAAAAGACAGTTAGATTGGTGACTGGCGACATATCGCCAAGTCAGAATCTACTCGAATATATACTTTTACCCCTGTGACTGAACATCTGAGTCTTGGGGGAGTGGAAGCTGAAAACAATTTTTACTTAACGCATACCCATATCTGTATGCGATAAGATTTTATCTGTAGGAAATAAGTAACATGACACAAACCAAGAAATTCGATTACCGCATAGTGCAAGACAAAGATGTGTGGGCCGCTGAAATTACTCGTCGTATGACAGCGAGAAAGACTATCGTTTCGAAAAGAAAAACCGGTTTTGCAACCGAAGCGGAAGCCACAGCTTGGGGCGAGAAAGAGCTTAAATCATTCCTCGATAAGTTGATGGAACGAAATGAGCGTAAAGCTAAGCAACGTGAAGTGCGTACAGAAGCGACTGCGGCTAAAGAGTTAGCGGCTGACGCATGGCGTGATGCTCGCGACGTTGCCGATGGCGACAATGACAGTGATTTCGATGAAGATAGTGACGACTACGCATCTGATAAATAAGCGGCAACGCTGAGACTCAGATTGTGGGTCATCAACTAGTCATAACAGGCCGGTAGAGCAGATGCTCCCCGGCCTTTTTTTTGCCTGTTATTCACTTTATGGAACTCTACTGCTTATCTGACTAGTTATTATTCGGATTGAGTATTTGGTTTTAGTTCCCCCTTTTATTGATCTAGCTCAATTTTTGTGAATCCGTTAACATTTACGAGGCTGGCGTTTTATTCCTCTTTCGATGCCTGCGATACTGCGTCCCATCTCTCAATTCCCAATAGCTTATCGAAAGCTATGACTCGCTATCTTGCCGGAGAAGCATGGACAAACCCTTAGAAAAAGTGCTGACATCTTGGTTGAAACAGCAGAAACAAGCCTGTGGTTTCTATCTGAATTTAACCGTGTTATTCGGCCTGTTGACTGGTTTATCTTTAGTGGTGCAAGCCTACCTGATTGCCACCATTTTGCATGGATTGATCATTCTGGAACTGCCCAAAGAGCAGTTTGCTATGCAGTTCTATTGCTTGGTGGGACTCATCTTTATCCGTGCGGCGTTGGCCTATGGACGTGAGAGAGTGAGCTTTGAAGCAGGAAGGCGGCTCAGGATTAATATCCGTGGTGCGGTGTTAGACAAACTGACCGAGCTTGGCCCCTGCTTCATTAAAGGCAAACCTGCGGGGAGTTGGGCAAGTATAGTGTTAGAACAGGTTGAAGATCTGCATGACTTCTACGCCCGTTACCTGCCGCAGATCATCTTGGCAGCCTTTATACCGCTCACCATACTCGTGGTCGTTTTTCCTATCAACTGGGCTGCCGGACTCATCCTCTTGTTGACGGCGCCACTCATCCCCATGTTTATGGCGCTGGTCGGAATGGGCGCCGCCGATGCTAACCGCAAGAACTTCAGTGCTCTGGCTAAGCTCAGCGGCCATTTCATGGATAGAATGAAGGGATTAAATACCATCAAGCTGTTTAATCGAGGCGAGGGTGAGAGTGAGGCTATCGAATCGGCATCCGAGGAGTTTCGTGAACGGACCATGTCGGTACTCAGGTTGGCATTCTTAAGCTCTGCCGTGCTGGAGTTTTTTGCCGCGGTCTCCATTGCCGTGCTCGCAGTTTACTTTGGTTTCAGCTATCTGGATCACCTTAATTTCGGCCATTATGGCGCGGGGCTAACCCTGTTTACCGGCTTGTTTGTGCTGATCCTTGCCCCCGAATTTTATCAACCGCTTCGAGACATGGGCACGCATTATCATGCCAAGGCTCAGGCGATTGGCGCCGCCGAAGAGTTGATGGCGCTGTTAAATCATGAAGTCGACCCCGGCGCTGAGGTGGGATGTGATTCTGTGCTTGCTAAGGGGCAACCCGGAACGTTCGATACAGAGAGCTTCAAGGCTGGAGTATCGATTAAGGCCTCCGCATTGTACGTCGACAGCCTAGATGGGACTCAGTTATTGGGGCCGGTGGATTTCAATATGAGCGCGGGTGAACATATGGCCGTCGTGGGGCCAAGCGGTGCCGGTAAAACCAGCCTGCTGAATACGCTGCTGGGCTTTCTTCCCTATCGCGGCAGCCTTAAAATTAATGGCATCGAGCTTAACGAGCTCGATAAAAGCCTATGGAGACGCCATCTGGCGTGGCTGGGGCAGGATCCTCAGCTGTTTCATGGCACCATTCGCGACAATGTTGCCATGAGCAATCCCGATATGGATGATGAAACCGTTATGGCCTTGCTGGAGAAGGCTAAGGTGATGAATTTCGTTGAACGTCAAACCCATGGACTAAACCACCCTATAGGCGAGCAGGCATCGGGCGTCTCGGTGGGACAGGCGCAGCGTATCGCTCTGGCTCGCGCACTGGGACAAGATGCACCTATGTATATTCTCGATGAGCCGACGGCGAGTCTGGATAGCCACAGCGAGCAGGCGGTGCAGGTTGCATTGAGAGAGGCGATGTCGGGGGCTGCTTGCCTGATGGTGACTCACAGACTGGATCAGCTACATATGATGGATACCATCTTAGTGCTGGACGCCGGAGTCATAGTACAGCAAGGAAGTTTTGCTGAGTTACACCAGAGTCAGGGGCTGTTTAAGCAGATGCAGGAAGAGAGCAATGATGAGTATACTAACCTGAAGGAGCTTAACTAATGAAGGCTCTACTTCCCTTTATAAAGCTTTTTAAACATCAGTGGTTGATGATGTTTACCGGCTTGCTTCTTAGCATTACGACTCTGATGGCAGGGATCGGCTTGCTGTCACTGTCGGGGTGGTTTCTCTCTGCCGCCGCAGTTGCAGGCTTAACTGTGGTGACGGCTCAGACGTTTAATTATTTTACCCCTGCTGGTGGGGTTCGATTCCTCTCTATTGCCCGCACGGCGAGTCGATATGGCGAACGTCTCGCGACCCACGAAGCGACCTTCAGATTGCTGACTCAGCTCAGAAGCTGGACCTGGCGTAAATTACTCCCCTTGAGTGCCAAGAACCTGCAGGGGTTAAGGCAAGGGGATCTGCTCAACAGATTAGTTGCAGATATCGATACCTTAGATCATCTCTATCTGAGGCTACTGACTCCGATGGCTGCATCCTTGCTGATGTTGGGGGCTTTGTATCTGTTTGTGGCCTGGTTCGATGCTCAGCTAGCCATGACCTTATGCGGAATTTTATTGGCAGTTTGGTTGCTGCTTCCCTTCATCTTCTATCGCTTGGGGCGACAGCCCGGCATAGCGCAGCTAGAGACCAAACGACACTTCAGGGTGCAGTTGCTGGAGTTTATACAGGGACAAGCAGAGATCACTCTGTTCGGCGCAAGCGACAGGTTCAGAGCCGAGCTCTCTAAAGCCGAAACCGCCATGTTAAATAGCCAGTCGGCGATGGCCAATGTCACCGCCTTGAGTCAGGCTTGTTTGATTTTCTGCCACGGTGTTGCAGTGATCATCATGCTCTATATGGCCGCTTCCGGTGTGGGAGAACATGTGCCTCCCGGACCCATGCTCGCCATGATGGTATTTATGACCATGGCCTGTATCGAGATGCTGATGCCCATCGCGGGGGCGTTTCAACATCTCTCTGCTTGTGTGACAGCGGCTAAGCGAGTCAATGAGCTGGTGGAGCAGGAGCCCGACATCCTGTTTAATCCGGGTAGTGACGCTAAGGTCACCAAGGGCGAGCTAGGGCTCAAAGATATCTTCTTCAGCTATCAAGCCAATAGCACGAGTTTGGATAACAATTCAGGTGAACAGTTCGAGCATACTGTTCTAACAGGCATAGAACTGTCGGTGAAGGCGGGTGAGAAAGTTGCACTGCTGGGGCAGACTGGTTGTGGAAAATCCAGCCTGTTGTCGCTGATAACAAGAGAGTGGCAGCCGACATCGGGTAGTGTCAGTGTCGATGGCCGGGATATTACCGAGTTTGGCGAAACTTCCCTCAGGGAGGGGATCACTCTTATCAGTCAAAGGATCTATCTGTTCAGCGGCACATTAAGGAGTAACCTCACCTTAGCTCAGAAACCGGCTCAACCACTGGCTACACGTGCCCAGAGGCGTGAGGCTCAGGCGGTGAATGATGAAAAGCTGATCCGGGTGTTAAATAAGGTTGGATTGACAACCTTAACTCAGGGCGACAAACCACTCGATATCTGGATCGGTGAGGGGGGAAGGCAGCTCTCTGGCGGAGAACAACGACGTATAGGTGTCGCCAGAGCCCTGTTACGCGATGCTCCCCTATTACTACTCGATGAGCCAACTGAAGGCTTGGATAAACGCACTGAGCGGGAGATCTTGGCCCTCTTGTTTGAGTTTGCAGCCGATAAAACCATGTTAATGATAAGCCACAGGTTAACGGCTATGGCGCAGATGGATAGGATCCATTTGATGGAGCAGGGGAAAATCAGCGCCTCAGGAACCCATGAATCTCTGTTAGCGACTGATGACTACTACGCGAGTCTGCATCATAAGCTAGGCTAGTGTTAGTTAATCGTTACATCAGCTTTTAGTACGGAGCGGGAGGGGGATACGCCTCCCGTTATTCGTGATCATCCCAGACGCTTAGAAAATTCCAGGTAGCGCATCACCTCATCTTTCTTAAACTTGAGCTCATCACCTTCACCAATATTGGTGAGTAAGTTTTCTCTGGCATAGCGCTTAATGGTGGCCGGGGATTTACTTAATATCTCACTGACTTCATCTAAGTCCAGAATATCATCACTCATTAATTTCTCCTTCGATAAAACAAAGCTTAAAGATAGTTCAAGTATAGCTATTGTGAATTTAAACAAGAGAAATTGAAGAGATAAAAAAACCAGGCACTCTGGCCTGGTTTTTAGATTGCGTGTTTAGAGTACGCGGTTACTCTTCACTGTCACCCAGTGAGAGCAAGGTTGCATTCCCGCCAATGGCGGTGATGTTATTGGTGCGGGTTTTCTCTGTGATAAAGCGCGTCAGATAGTGCGGCCCACCAGCTTTAGGACCCGTACCTGACAGGCCTTGGCCACCGAATGGTTGAACACCAACAACGGCACCGATCTGATTACGGTTGATGTAGACATTACCTACGTTGACCTTGTTGGCCACTTCGAGGGCATGGCCTTCGTTGCGGCTGTGTATGCCAAGGGTAAGACCGAATCCGGTGCTGTTGATCTCATCGATCACCTTATGCAGATCGGCGGCCTTGTAGCGGATCACGTGCAGAATTGGACCGAAATGCTCCTTCTCCAGTACCTTAATGGAATCGATCTCAACTGCAGTCGGCGCCACGAAGTGGCCATTTTGGGTGTCCGCAGGTAATTCCAACTGCTTCAGCAGAGTACCAACTTGCTTGATATGATCGATATGGGCATTAAGGTTAGCCTGCGCCGTAGCGTCTATCACCGGGCCTACATCGGTTTTCACCGAACTTGGGTCACCAATCGTAAGCTCATCCATGGCGCCCTTCATCACTTCCAGAACTCTGTCTGCGATATCTTCCTGCAGGAAGAGTACCCGTAGCGCCGAGCAACGTTGGCCGGCGCTGGTAAATGATGAGTCGACTACATCGTGAACAACCTGTTCAGGCTGAGATGTGGAATCGACGACCATGGCATTTTGACCGCCAGTTTCGGCGATAAGCGGGATGATCGCGCCTTCACGGTTTGCCAGAGTACGGTTAATCAGCTTAGCCGTTCCCGTCGAGCCGGTGAAGCAGACACCGCCGATACGCTCATCGGAAGTGATAGCGGCACCGACTGTCGCGCCCGTCCCCGGAAGGAACTGAAGTACCTCTTTCGGGATCCCCGCTTCATGAGCGAGTTGAACGGCGCGGAAACCGACAATAGAGGTCTGCTCTGCAGGCTTTGCCACGACCGTGTTACCTGCGGCGAGCGCCGCAGCGACCTGACCTATGAAGATGGCCAGTGGGAAGTTCCACGGGCTGATACAGACGAAGATACCGCGCCCTTGAAGGAACAGCTCGTTGAGCTCGCCAGTCGGGCCAGGAAGCAGTTCAGGCTTGGCCATCATCTTCTTAGCTTGTACGGCATAGTAGCGACAGAAATCGACCGCCTCACGGACCTCATCGATACCGTCCTGAATGCTCTTACCCGCCTCTCGGGTACAAAGTGCGATCAGCTCTTCACGATTCTCTTCGAGAAGATCTGCCAGCTTCTGTAGTGCATTGGCACGTACTTCAACCGGTGTGTTGCACCAGCTTGAGAAGGCATTATCGGCACTCGCTAAGGCTTGCTCTATGGCTTGATTGTTGGCGAAAGCGACTTTACCCACTAACTTAGTTGTATCGAACGGGCTGACGACCTCTTTCGTTTCACCACTTAAGAGTTCACCATTGACCAAGGGGCCGACGTTCCACTGAGTGTCTTTAAATTTTTCGAGTGCGGCGAAGAAAGGCTCAGATTCAGAGATGATGTTCATGTTAAGTCCCTTTGAGTTTTTACGCTCTTCGCCGAAGATATCGGCGGGTTGAACGATCTTATTATTAGATAGGGTTTTATACTTCTGAAGTGTTTTTATCGGGTGAACTACCAGAGAGTCTATGGCGACATTAGGGTCAACCAGCTTATGAACAAACGAGGTGTTAGCCCCGTTCTCAAGCAGGCGACGCACCAGATACGGCAGAAGTTCCTTGTGCTCGCCAATCGGAGCATAAATACGAATACGTGTATCCGGACTTTCGGCGAGTAATGTGTCGTATAGCTCCTGTCCCATGCCATGCAGACGTTGGAATTCAAATCGGCGGTCGCCGGCCATATCCATAATGGCGGCTACCGATTGTGCATTATGGGTCGCGAATTCAGGATAGATGGCGCCGCGGGTCGCATCAGACAAGACATATCGCGCCGAGGCAAGGTAGGAGACATCAGTGCCGGCCTTTCTGGTAAACAGTGGGTAGCCCGCCTCTCCGGATTGCTGGGCCCACTTGAGTTCGCTGTCCCAATAGGCACCTTTAACCAGACGAACCGGGATCTCATCGCCCTGCTCCTTGGCAAGACGCGTCAGCCAGCATAGCACCGGAAGACCACGTTTAGCATAGGTCTGTACCACGATACCCAAAAGGCCCCAGCCTTTAGCTGCATCTGAGTTGTAGAGTTTTTTGAAGAGTTTCAGGTGCAGCTCGAGTCTGTCCATCTCTTCGGCATCGATCGCGATGCCGACATTGAGTTCACGCCCTTTTTTAATCAGCTTGATTAAGGAGTCATAAAGCTCGGTTAGCACGCGATCTTCATTGGCAACTTCATACCTCGGGTGCAATGCAGAAAGCTTGATGGAGATAGTCGGGCGTGGCGCCTTACTCTCATCATACATTTGTGCACCAAGGGCGGCGATTGCCGCAGAGTATTCGCTGAAATACTTGTCGGCATCGACCATGGTCAGTGCGGCCTCACCCAGCATATCGTAGCTGTGGGTATAACCCATTTTTCGGTTAGCTTCACTGTTTTTCAGACCATCTTTGATGTCTGTGCCCAGAACAAACTGTTTGCCCATTATTTTCATGGCCGCCAGCATAGCTTGGCGGATAACGGGCTCACCGACTCGGTTGACCAGACGGTTGAGAAGATTGCTGGGCTTGCCGTCGATATTTTTATCGAGTGTTACGATTTTTCCTGTCAGCATCAGGCCCCAGGTAGAGGCGTTGACGAGCGTCGAGTCACTCTTACTCATATGCTCATCCCACTTAGCCCCGGAAAGTTTATCCTGGATAAGTGCATCGGCCGTAGCGCCGTCTGGAATTCGTAATAATGCTTCGGCCAGACACATAAGGATAATACCTTCCTGTGTGTCCAGGCTGTACTGCTGCAGGAAGGCATCGATGCCAACCATTAAGCCTTTCTTATCATATTGGCGAACTTTAGCTACTAAATCATGGGCACGCTTGGTAACACGCTGGATTTCATCGTCACTCGAAGGTACGAGCTTGATAAGTTCAGATAGATATTCATCTTCATCGACAATGTAGTTATTGGTGATGGCTGTAAATAGCTCATCGAGATTAGCTTGGTCATAGTGACCAGTCAGAACTTCACTCGCTTTGAACATAGTAATCGCTTCCATCTGGGCCGGTTAAGGGACAGTTTGCTTGAAGAAAAATCTTACCGAAACCTAGCCTGGGAAGTCTGGCCTCGGTAAGTGTATTAAGATGCTTGTTATTTTTTGTATACAATCTGACATCTTTCGCGCGCAATTATACAACCAAAACGTGACGAGGGACACTATTGTGATTGCGTATGTGAACTTTGTTTGGTCTGGTCGGCGGAGTGTGTGATGTGGCGTCACCGGGGGGCCTGGAAACAGCTATAAAGAAAAAGCCAGCGCGTTAAGAGCACTGGCTTTTCTTGGTAATACGATTTGAATCCTGGATTTAAGGTAATGGATATTACCAGCGATTCTTTTGTTTACGTCTGGGCCTTGGAAGATAGACTAAGATAATACCCAGCAAAAGACCCGCAGCGGCGATAATTCCACCCTCCTGCCACATCTGGAAGCGCTCATTCTTTTCAATACTGGCAAGTTTAGCCGTTGCGATATCACGCTCTGTGCTGGCCTGTTCGAGAGACTTTTCAGCCTGAGCGAGTTGGCTCTTAAGTGTGCGAAGCTCTTGAAGGCTACTGTCGCTGGAGTTGATAACCTGTTCGAGTTCAGCCTTGGTTTTGTCCAGTTCGGCTTGAACTTCCGGCAATTGCTCACGGAAGCTCTTCTTAGCGCTGATCATCTTAGTTTCAACCCAACCTTCGCGGCCTTTATGGTCGATGATCTTGGAGTAATCTCCCTGTTTCTCTCCCAGTAGGGAGATTGCCTGGCCGGCTTCTATGCTGCCTAAAATACGGTATTGGGTTCCGGGACCACCATGAAGATAGAGGTATACTTGGTCTGAGATATAACGGGGTTGGCCTTCAGCCAAGAGGCTGGGAGAGAGTAACATCAGTCCCACTAAAGCAAAGAATCTTAACACTATGAATTCTCATCGAAGAAATATAGCCACATGCTAGGGATTTGCAGGGCTTTTTGCAAGGCTTTGATGCAAGACTTTGATGTAAGGTTTAGTTGGGGGAACATGATACCTATGGGTCAAAGTGTTGGGGGCTTATCGCTATAAGCCAGGGTTATGAACCATAGTATTGAGGCCGATGAAAAGGCTTCAGGATGAGATCTCATTTGAGAATCTGGCTCAGTGGTAGAAATTACAGAATCAAAAAGGGAAGCCTTTTGGCTTCCCTCCTTTTCTCTTACTAACTAGTCGAACTCTGTTTATTGAGCTACCAACTAAGCTAAGTACTGAGCTTAGTTAAAGATGCCTTTAATCATGAAGAAGAACATGATTGAAAGTGCTGCACCCGCAGGAAGCGTGATAACCCAAGATACGACGATATTTCTGACCACACCGATATTAATCGCAGCAATACCGCGAGCCATACCAACACCTAAAACCGCACCCACTAAGGTTTGAGTCGTAGAGATTGGAAGACCGGTACCCGATGCAATAACTACGGTAGAGGCTGCAGCAAGCTCGGCAGCGAAGCCACGGCTTGGAGTCAGGTGAGTGATGTTCTTACCTATGGTCTTCATTACTCGCTTACCGAAGATAGCCAGACCCATAACGATACCTACGGCACCCAGTGGAAGGATCCACCATACAAGCGGAGCTTTAGCACCAATCTCGCCGCCACTGTTTACAACTGAAACGACGGCGGCCAATGGACCGATCGCGTTAGCGACATCGTTTGAGCCGTGAGCGAATGCCATACAACAAGCCGTAACAACCATCAGGATTGCGAAGACTTTCTCTACGTTGCCAAACTGAGTCTGACGATCGGCGCTTTTACTCATCTTAAGTCGCTTGATGGCAATCATACCGCCAATACCGACTAAGATAGCGACGCCAACGGCTAATGCATAGGCTTCAAAACCGCTGAAGTGCAGGCCGATATGCTTAAGACCCTTCTTGATGGTCACCAGTGACATTACAAAGCCCGCCAGCGCCATATAGAAAGGCACGTAACGCTTAGCATTTTCCAGTGGGTCTTCAGTATCGAAGATAAGCTTCTGTACACTCTGGAATATGGTGAAGGCGATAAAACCTGAAATTGCCGGTGTGACAACCCAGGAGCCGACAATACCTGCAACCTTACCCCATTCAACGGCATCTGTGCCCACACCCACCGCTGCAAAACCAACGATAGCGCCGATAATTGAGTGAGTTGTAGATACGGGCCAGCCTAGTGCCGAAGCTGCAATCAGCCAGATACCTGCCGCAAGCAGCGCCGATATCATGCCGTATACGAGCAATTCAGGCGAATCAACAAAGTATGCTGAATCGATAATTCCTTTACGGATCGTGCTGGTTACTTCACCACCTGCCAGATATGCACCGGCAAATTCGAAAATCATCGCGATGATGATCGCTTGTTTAATCGTAATAGCATTTGAACCTACTGAGGTTCCCATAGCATTGGCTACGTCATTGGCGCCAATACCCCATGCCATTAAAAAACCAAAAGCAGCCGCAATAGCAATAAGCATTGGGCCGTTGGTGACTAATACATCAACCATGTTGTTACCTTGATAACTTTGTTGTTAGACGCGAGCTAGCATTAGCTCTAAGCGGGAGCCTACTCGCTCGGCAAGATCTGCCAAGTCGCCAACCCACTCAATTATCTTATAGAGGAACATCACATCGATAGGGTTCATATCGTTTTCGATAGCGAACAGCTGACGACGGATCTTGATTTGAAGATCATCCGTATCTTCCTCGATTTTATCGAGTTCGACGATCATTTTTGCAACTAGATCGACTTCACGACCACGGAAACCAGTTTCTAACAGGTCATCGAGCTCGTTGATTGCTTGTTTAGCCTGCGCTACTGCATCGAGGCAGCGTTGCAAGTAAGCTGAGAAGGGGTCTTGAATAGCTTCAGGAACAAGAAGCTGACGGCCGATGATTCGACCTGAGATATCTTTTGCCTTGTTAGCGATTTTATCTTGCTGGGTTAGAAGCTCCAGCAGATCGGTACGTTCGACAGGCATAAACAGTCCGCCCGGAAGAGTGAGACGTATTTCACGTTTTAGTGAATCCGCTTCTCTTTCCGCATAGCTTATCTGCTTACGTAGTTGAACAGCTTTATCCCAATCTCCGGCTACAGTAGCCTCGAAAAATGGGATAAGTATCGATGCACAATCGTGCACTTTGTCTATATGCTCTTGTAGAGGCTTAATTGGCGATTTTGCAAACACGCCCAAAATAGAGTTTACTGGCATTGCCGTGTACCTATTTAGGTTATTCCACTGTTGGAAAAAGCGGGCGCATGTTAACCCAAGCGACCGCGTATTGAAACTGTGTTTTTACATTAAAACTAACAGTTTTTATTCTAACGAGTTATATCTTAACTGCAAACCGCATCCTACGGCGAGTTTGTGACAGTAATATTACACCGTGCACGATAGATGATTTTTTGATTAAAATTTAATTAAACTTTAATGACAACCATTAGGAGAGGTGGACATCACAGCTCCTAACATTGACGAAAGAGCGAGCTGCAGGCTAATGGACGCCGAGATAGAACTAAAATTATTTTTTCAATTAGAACAACAAGAAACCTTGATTCACTTGCTGGATAGTTTACCTCACTCTGAGCGAAAGGGGGTAAAGAAACTCATCAATAGTTATTTCGATACCTCAGATCTTCAGCTCAGAAGATGGGATATGGGACTTAGAGTCAGAAGTTGTGATGCTGAAAGAGAGCAGACAATAAAAACAGCTGGCAGTGTGATCGGTGGGATCCATTCCCGGCCGGAATTCAATGTTTCTATCGAGCAAGATACACCTGACCTCACTAAATTTCCTGAAAAAATATGGCCTGAGCTGTCTAAAATTCCATCAGTGCAATCTGAGTTGGTCTGTTTATTTAATACGGATTTTGTCAGGCGAATATGGCACATATATGTCGGCGATAGCTTAGTTGAGCTAGCTCTGGATATTGGTCAGGTGAGTGTTAAAAGAGAAGGGCAGGTGATATCGGAACCTATTTGTGAGCTCGAATTTGAACTTATGGCAGGTGAAACATCGGCACTTATTCAGTTAGGGTTATCGGTTGCTGAGCAGCTCCCGGTACGTTTAGGTAAGGCGAGTAAGGCACAAAGGGGATACCGTTTAGCCGCTCAGGCGAGCCCTCTGAGCCTGGATGCGTTAGATTTTATCGCATTAGTACCAGAGCAAGATCTGAAACACACCTTTATCGCGCTGTTGAGCACGGGGCTCGAACGTTGGCAGTTACTCGAAGCTATGATTCTCGAATCCGGTGTCAAAGATGATGAACAAGCTCCTCATCTTTGCTACAGGCTTAGGGCATGCGTTCGTCTGCTCAGATGTACACTGGCGCAATTTAATCTGCTTGATGATACGTTGTTGTCTAAATTCAACAGCATCGAAGGGCATCTGGATTTTATTGAAACAGGTTTGAGTCTGGTCGAAATTTTAGATCAAAACAGTTTACTGATCGCCAAACTCCCTCAGGAAAAGCGCTTAACGGCCGCGACCTTGGCACAATTGAAGGGGTTATCGATTCCTGAGCACATAGACAATATGTTGAATGATACCTGCTATGGCGGCCTTCAGTTAGCCTTGGTTGATCTGCTGCTTGCCTTTCAGGCGGGAAAAAAGGTCATAGATAGAAGGCTGGAGTTGCAGGAATTTGCCGATAAGATGCAGGAAGCCTCCTGGCAGAAAATCGTTAAACTTATGCCCTCTGACGAAGATCGCAATAGTCAGGAGTACCAATCTTTTGCACGTGCCCTCGATGAGAGTATTTTTGTCGGTGTGGCATACGGCGCTCTATATCCAACAAAAGCCAGAGATCTGTTCAGGGCCCCGTGGCAGGATCTTGTATTGGGGATAAGGACATTAGCGGCATATCGGCAACTGGCAGAGTTGAGTGAAGCCTGTGATATCGATATTTCAGATTGGTTGTTGAATAAGGAGCAGAGTCTGCTCTTTGCGATGGAGCACTCCAGGCGTTCGGCGTTAAAGAATGAACCTTACTGGCGCTAACTTATACCCATCGGTATTAATGATGAGGGGGCGCAGCGGGTATCGATGCGCCCTTTTGTTATCCCTTTCTATCTATGTGCACCGAGTAGATATTAGACCTTAGGATCGTCTTGCCGCTCCTCTAACTTTAGGTTCAGTTGTTCAATCTGTTTCATCAATACGCCTTGATTCTCTTCCATTCTTGCCAGTGCTTCATGTAGCTCACAGCGGATCTGCTCGCTTTGAGTTTCGAGTTTTTCTGACTCATCCGGCGCGATAAACAGAGAGGCCATATAACCTGAAATAACACCGAAAAAGCTGACGCCACAAATAATGACAACGCCGCCGATCACATGGCCGGCTGCCGTCACCGGGTAGTAATCGCCATAGCCCACGGTTGATATGGTGACTAAGGTCCACCATATAGCATCTTCTGCGGTATGAATGTTGGCGTCAGGCACGCCCGCCTCAACGATCAGCATCAATACCGATGCGAAGGTAAGTATGGTGACCATCGCCACTAACAGGCTGGCTAATGTTGCTTGTCTGCGCTGTTTTATGATGGGAATGATTAAAGACTGAGTCATACGGATCAGGCGTATCACTCGTAAAATTTGAAACAGCCTCGCGAGCCTCAGGGGTTCTATCGCAGGAATGCTGGCAACGAAATCTATCCAGTTGTGTTTGATATAATCAATTTTATTCTCAGCTCTGAACAAATTAACAAAGAAGTAGGTCAAAAATATCATGCAGATACTGAAATCTACAAAGAGCAGGAGTCGGTTAGTTTCTGAGTCGAGAGTAGCAAAGCTGAGAACAAGAACAACAATGACAGACAAGAGTGAAAGCATCATCATTGCGAGTTGGAAAGGGGTTGGAGCCTGCTCCGGGTGAAGTAACCAGCGTTTTTTATCAGCCATGATCTCGTCCAATATCACTTTATTTTATCGATTGCCCACCCATTGTTATGGCAGGCATCTGCATGAGTGTACTAGCTTTTATCGACAAAGTGGATGAGATCGTCCAATACATGTTTTTTTATTTCGAGTTGCTGCTCTGGCGATAGGTCATATTTTTCAGCTAACTGGACATAATCTTCAGGGCTGAGAGATACGGTGAGCCTGGGACGTTTAGGCCGCTTAGTTACCGAGAGTCCCAAAATGGTACGGATCTGATCCGACGGGCTAAAGCCTGAGTCTAACGCGGCTTTGCGAATAGAGTATTGGAACTTCTCATCGAGATCGAAAGCCACCTGTGTCGCCTTGGCCGCTTTCTGGTTTTGTAACCATTGTTCCGGTAGTGGGCTCTTCTGCTTAGTCATACCGTTTACCTTAAAAATTGAAATCTAATTTAGAACCTAGGTTCTAGCTCCTAGGTTCTAAAGAGTCTACTTCCCTGGCCAATAATCTCTGATATCGGACAATGGACGATACAAGGTTAACATGACATCGGTTTCACCGCCGTCATAGACTTCGATATCGATAGCAAATTTCTCTTCATCATCCAGTAACAGGTAAGATTCAAATGCCTCGCCTGTAGCACCACCTTCTTCCTGTGGCGGCTTCTTGCCACGAAAATCTTCACGATGAAAGTAACCAAACTGAGCGAAGTTAACTTGATGGTACTCTTCTCCTAACCACTGCTGGAACTGTGTGGCAAGCTCATCGGGCAGAGTTTGAGTCGAAAGATGCGCTTGTTCATCTTCTTCGAAGATAGCGCTAAAGTGGTCGAGGTCGAAAATCTGTTCAACTTGTCCGCGGTTGACCTTAATGGAGAAAGCAAGATAGGTTTCATCATCTTCATCGAGTGAAAGAAAAAGCGTATCTTGACCATGGCCTTTAAGCACCCATTCGGCTTTTTGACTGCGCTCATACTCGTAGGTACTGACTGATTCGACTCTTAACTGTTGGCCCCGTAGCTGAGGTGGGAGAGCAAAGCTGTCATCGAGGGAGATCATATCTCCCTTCATTAAATGAGAGGGGTGATCGAGTTGACGTTTTGGCGCCTCTTTCTTACCGAACAGGCCCTTTAAAAATCCCATCATCGACTCCTGATATTCTTGGCTATTAAATACATTTGGGTACTAAGTACGGTTCGTTCGGATTATCCCTGATCCCTGTCTTAGAATTATTCAAGCCTAAGACGAAAATAGCGCCTTCCTTATTGATAAGAAAAGCGCCATAGCTCAAATACGAGTGATACCGATTCTATTCGATGTTTACTTGCGCGCTTTCAGGCGGTCAAGTACTGCATTAGCATTCGATTTTTGCTCACCGATACCTGCTTCAGCAAGTTTATCGTGTAGAGACTTATCACTGTTCTCGTCGGCAAGTTGCTCTGCGGCGACCAGACGGTCATCAAACTGCTGCTGACGAGCCTTGATACGCTCCAGTGAATCTTTAGCATTTAATAGCTTAGAGCTACTACCTGCGAAAGAGTCTGTGATGCTGGCCGTTGCCTTTTGAACACTTTCAGTGGTCTTGACCATGCTCAGTTGGCGTTGGTAATCAGTTAGCTGACGCTCAGTCTTGCGCACGAGATCTTTAAGACGAGTCGCATGAGCGGTGAAGTTAGCGTTTGCAGCCTCTTGCTCTGCAAGCTCCTGATCAAGTTGAGAGATCTTCTCAGCCACTTCCATTGCTAAGGCTTCATTTTCCTTCTCGAGCGCTTGTGTCGCATAGCCTTCGTGTTCGCTGATAGAGCGCTTTAGACGGTCTACTTCACGGCTGGCTTGCATCTCTTTAGCCATAACGTCAGTTAATTCACGTTTAGCTTTCGTCAGGTGATTTTCTGCATCACGGATCTCCTGCTCGAAGATACGCGTAGAGTTTGCATCGACGATGCCTTGACCAACTTCTGTAGCACCACCACGAAAAGCGGTTAAAATCTTGTTTAGTATGCCCATAATGTGGCTCCTTCTACCTAGTCACGGCTACTTGAGCCAGAACTAAAAAATTGATAAAAAATTACTTTAAGTATTCGACCATTTCGTCGATGACTTCCAGGCAGTTATCGGAAAGAACCGAAAGCTCCTGTTCGATCTCCTGCATGTCTGATTGAACAGACAGTGCGCCGTAAATCACATACTTATCATCGATTTTTGCAAATGATGACAGTGGCATCGGGATGTTGAGCTCTAACATTGTCTCAAACATCGCTAAACGACGGTCCTGATTAACTTCATCTTCACCCCAAAGGTAACTGATGCAGAGAACTTGGTTTTCTGTCACCGATACGAATACTGGGATCTCTTCACGTCCAACGATATTGACTTGTAAAACCTCTACTTCGCCGTCGATTGGATAGCAATCAAATTGCAAGCCGGTATGGCTTTTATCACAAAGGTCATTGAGGTGGTTGGCAATAGTGTGAATATTCATATTTGTCCTTATGACATATTATGTCTGCGATTAAAGATAGCACCACGACATAATATGTCAAGTGCTATTTTTCGAAAAATATCATGCACTGAATTTAGTTCATGTTCCCAAATATTCAGGCTTTAACGCTGTGTGCCCGCTTATGGCCTGTGCCTTCAATTTCGGTTAAACAAATTTAATCTTTTCATTATCAGAAAAGTGTGACGCCTTGATTTTCTGTCCATGCCTTCTGGTGATATTGGTATAGCTGCATGGAGCCTATGCGATTTGGCTCGATCTTATCCTTCTCCCGATAGAAGTTGCCCGGGAACTCGAATGAGCCCTTGATTAGTCCCGGTGTTAACCAGTCGTCCTCTATGGAGAGCTGTTCAATATCGCTTAATCTTTTTTTAGCATTCTTGCCCGACGCTGTGGCTATGCTCCAACCCCATTCACCAAAACTGGGTACATTATGATGGTATTGGCTGACATTGAAGCCAGCTAGTGCCAAGGTTTTTCCGACAGATATAAAGGCCTTAGGGGCATGATAAGGCGAGGTCGACTGTACCGTTAGAGCACCATCAGCGCTTAAGAGTTCCTTTAGTTTTTTATAAAAAAGATCTGAGTATAGCTTGTTGAGATCAGGATGGCTGGGATCGGGCAGGTCGACTATGATGGCATCATATTTGTCACCTCTTTTAAGCAGCTTATCGACCCCGTTAAAGGCGTCGTCGACAACGACTTCGACTCTGGGATCATTGAGCGCATCACCGTTCAATTTTAGCAGGGTCTGTCTTAATCGAGTGGGCATATCTGCGTCATGGGAGGTAAATAGCTCGAGAAGATCCCGGTCCAGATCCATCAAGGTTACCCGCTCAGGTTGCCATTTCAGAACCTGTTTTAGTCCTAAACCGTCACCCCCACCTATGATTAATACCTTGTTATGACGTGCGCTGGCTTCCAGTGTCGGATGGACCAAAAACGCATGATAGATATGTTCATCCAGGCTGGAGAACTGTAACCTTCCATTGATATACAGAGAATACACAGGCTCCAGGCCGCTGCCTCTAAGCCTTTCGGTAAATGTCAGTTGTTGGAAGCGAGTGGATTTTGCGTAGAGCACTTCATCTTTATAGAGCAAATTATTAAAATTCTGCTCCCAGCCCGGACCATGCCAGGCCAACATCAACAGAATGCCACTCGCGATAAAGTGGCCGATAAGAAGTGTTTTAACAAATCGAATTCGATCCCAGAAGCGCCAGATGAAGATAAAGCCAGCTAAGAGATTAAAGCTGGCAGTTAAGGCTGCGGCAAGTTGGATGTCGATTGCCAACATGAAGCTAACCCAGATGGCAGCGCCTATACCCGCGCCAATGTAATCGGCGCCGTAAATGGTGCCGGCATTATGCATCAGATGTTCATCACATAAAGACTGTCTTACACGCGCAATGAGTGGGATCTCCATCCCTATCATCAAGCCGAGCAATACCCCCCAGAAATAGGGCAGGTATTCACTTAAATGTTGTAACAGGCCGATGAAACCACCTTCGGGGAGCTGATCCGGTGGCAGGCCTAAGGTGCTGGCTATAATGAGTGGCAACTGTTGGCCGAAGCCGATTATCGCGGCGGTGATGAGTATCGCCAGAGAGCCACACAGGGCAACACTGAGCTCCAGGACGGCAAAACCGGTAAAGGCACAACGGATTTTTCTGGCGGCAAAGGCCCCGACACCCATAGAGACGATCATCAGGCCTATCATGGTATAGATAGCCGCTTCTAACGCTCCCAGAATTCGGCCCGCATAGTGAGAGAGCAGGTACTCATAGATCAAGCCACAGCCGGCTAATACGGCCATGATGCCCAGTAGTAAGGTGTCATCGAACCAGCTTAACTTGCGTTCACGACTTATGGAACTTTCGCCCCGTGCAGGGGATAGGCCTTTTACATCAGGCACGACGTCTTCAGGTTGGGTTAGTTTGGAACTTGTCACTTCACTCACTCGTATCTCACAGTCAAACGCTTGTGGATAAAATAAAACGGCTAATCAAGTGATTAACCGTATTTTATGTGTTGCTACAAAAATACCGGGCTAGTACATCAGGCTCGTCAGAATAAGTGCAACTGCCACGCTGATGGCCAGCTCCACGGTCGCGATACCGATATTGTGTTGCTGCTCTACTTCCTGAGCTAAATTGATTTTCGATAACACCAGCTTTTTGACTATCTTAATCAGCACTGAAAGTGTGACCAGCATGATTATCGAGAAGATGAACCAACCAACAATATTGGCAATATAGGCTTGAGGATTATAGATGATGAAGTGGCTGGCAGCGTTGAAACTCAGTGCCATGGCCAGCATGTAGCCACTATGACGAATCGCGACCGCTGTGTGGCCCTGAACCAATGCATCTTGCATCGAGGCATCTTGATTTCGTTTGGCGTAGCGAAATTCACGAAAGCGGGTCAGCAGTACCAACATGATCTGTGAGATGGCGAAGGCACTGAAGATAGCAATGAAGGTATCTAGAGTCAGATCTTCGGCCCAGACCAATACCGCACGTATGATAATAGCTGTGGCGATGGCGGCGCAGGCATCGACAAGCGCAACCGAAATATTGCCTTTAAGGATCTGCTCACCCTTATTAAATTCATTAAGGGCAACCTTATCGTGAAAGTATCTACCTAGCTTAATCAGCAGTAAGCCGAATAGTCCGTAGGCACTCATGCCGATAGCCTCAACAATATAGGAATCTGCGGCTTCACCTGTGATGGCTCCTGTGAGCACAATACCTAATCCTGCGATGGCACCGGCGGTACTGATACCGAAGGCAAAATTATCTTTCTCTGCCAGCTCGATGCGGCTATCTACCTTGGCTGTCCAGCCCTGAAGGTAGCGCATCAGGGTTAATAATATGATGGCAATAGTCAGATCAATGGCCAGAATGATGGCGAGATCCAATGTGATACCGAAGTTTTGAAATAATGTCATGTGAGTTCCTTATCTATTTGCCTCGGCGTACACCGCGAGTAGTGCGACTGTTAGAATTACGGAAGTTGCTGTTCTTAGAGTAGTTAGAACGGAACTTGCTGCCACTTTTACTGCGAGTACCTGTCGTACTCGCCTTGGGTGTACTCGTGCTTTGACGCGATAAGCTTGTTGAGCCTGTGCGTGACTTTGCATAGGGGCTGTCGAACTTCTTCCCCTGAGAGTTGAACTGTTTTTTCGTTCGCTCGAAGGTTTTGTTTTGCGCACTCGCCTGTTTCGGTGAGGTGTAACGGTAGCGGCCTACATCATTGTAGTAACTGTAATTCCTTCGACTGGACCAGCGATCGTAGCCGATAGGGCCGCGCATAACATTGGAGAACATGGAGTACATGCCATACCAAGCCCAGAAAGACATGCCATTTGAACCCGTTTGCCAGCTGCCATAGCCAGGGTTACCGACTAATTGGCTACCGGCCCCAAAATCTTCGGATCCGTTGGCGAGAGCTGCAGCCTCACGACTGATGGAGTTGACTCGCGCCAGAGCACCATTTGACATGTCGGCAACCACGTTGAGCGGATCTGATAGCATGTCGTTATAGAGACTGGGATCGGCGGCTTGATAGATATTTTCGGCTTCTGCCAGCTGCTGATCGAGATCGATGTAGTTGCCGGCATCACTAAGCTCACGAACACGACGCACTAACGAGGTAAACATAGGACCTTTAGTGGTTGCATCTTTTGCCAGCTCGTCGAGCAGGGGGGCCATATCGGTTTGTTGTTTTGCCAGAATGCTCGTGTATTGTTTTAGCAAGGTGGCATTACGTATCTGCCCGCTATCAAGCATCTGATTGAGTGAATCTATTCTCTGACCCGCTAATTGCTGATATTGCGCAATGCGATCGGGTCTGTCATCACCGCAACCCACGAGAGTCAGAAGCAATGTAAGAGTGAGAACACGTATGAACATCGCTGCCATGTTTTCTCCATTTATATTCAGTAGAGGCTGATAAATATCATCAGCTTAGTATTTCATTAGGTTATAGTAACCTTTACTTTGAAATAAAAAGTAATCTTTTTTGTTTAAAGTCAGTTTGGTGGCTAGATTAAATCTTGGTCGTTACACGCTAGTCACAGTTAAGACATAATATGTCTTAATTGATAATATGTCGATTGCCATAATTGTTAGGGATTATTATTACCATGGAAAATATCAGTAACAAGTCGTTACCCGCCATTATCACTGACGTTGCGGATCGTTACTGGCAAAGGTTAAACGAAGCGTGGCCTGAGATCTCGAGCTTATTAGATAAGCAGCACTGTGATGAGCTGTATCGGATCATGGGGTTGAGTGATTTTATCGCAGAGCAATTATGCCGACATCCTGACTGGATCCCGGACTTGTTCGATGGACAGTTAGACAAGGTTGAGAGGCTGAGTTTCGATAGCGAGTTGCATGAGCTCCTGGAGCCTTGTCGTAGTGAAGATGAAGCGAAAGCCATTTTAAGGCGCTACCGAAATCGATTGATGGTGCGACTGGCCTGGCGAGATTTTTTCGGATACGTGAGTCTGGAGGATTCACTGCTCGATCTCTCGGCCTTGGCCGAGGCGCTGATCATTGCCGGACGTGACTGGCTCTACCGTGAACTCTGCCAGCAATACGGTACGCCTCGCGATGGTGAGGGGAATCCACAACCTTTGTTGGTTATCGGGATGGGCAAGCTGGGAGGACGTGAACTCAATTTCTCTTCAGACATAGATCTTATCTTCACCTTCCCGGAGCACGGAGAGACCCAGGGGGGCCGCCGCGCCTTAGATAACCAACAGTTCTTTATTAAAATGGGCCAACGTCTGGTGAACCTGCTCCATCAGGTTACTGTGGATGGTTTTGTCTATCGTGTAGATATGCGTCTTCGCCCCTATGGAGAGAGTGGCCCTCTGGTGGTTAGTTTCAGTGCTCTGGAAGATTATTATCAGGAGCAGGGCCGTGACTGGGAACGTTACGCCATGGTGAAGGCGAGGGCTTTGGGCCCCTGGACGGCATTTTCTGATGAGTTGCACGCTATGCTTAGGCCGTTTGTTTATCGCCGCTATATCGATTTTTCGGCTATCGAGTCCCTGAGAAAAATGAAGCAGTTGATCACTCAAGAGGTCAGGCGACGTAAGCTTACCGATAATATAAAGCTGGGCGCCGGCGGGATACGGGAAGTCGAATTCGTTGTGCAGAGTTTTCAGCTTATCCGCGGTGGGCGGGAGCCTTCACTGCGTCAGCAAAGTCTGTTCGCCGCTATCGATACCCTGTGTACCTTAGGACAGCTTGAATATCTGGCGGTAGATGATCTCAAGCAGAGTTATCTGTTGTTGCGACGAGTGGAAAACTTACTCCAGGCCATTGGCGATCAACAGACACAGACCTTACCCGACAGTGGTCTGGATTGGTATCGATTGTGTCACTGTATGGGAATGGCGTCGGAAGCCGAACTCAGAACACATATCGAGTCTGCGATGAGTAAGATCCATCGACACTTTAATGATACGGTCGGTGGTAATGAGCAGGATGAATCATCGCAATTGTGGACACAGCAGCTCTGGAGCGTGCAAGAGGATGAGCATGCACAAGCACTCATGAGTGAGCAGTCTATCGAAGACCCGGACCTCTGGCCCATGCTCAAATCATGGCGTGATACCATTGCGAAACGCTCCATCGGACCCCGCGGCCGGGATACCTTAGATAAATTGATGCCCTGGCTCTTGCGTGAGGTAATCCTCTTGGCGTCTCCTTCGAAAGCCTTTGAGCCAGTGTCTAAGGTGCTGGATCAGATCCTGACCCGTACGACCTATCTTGAGCTCTTGTATGAAAACCCCGGCGCTCGTCAACAACTGGTCAGTTTATGTTGTGCCAGCCCATGGATTTCGGCTCAACTGGCAAAGTTTCCCATGTTGCTCGATGAGCTGATCGATCCGGCTCAATTGTATGATACGACTTCATTGGATGATTACGGCAGTGAGCTACGTCAGTACCTGCTGCGTGTACCGGAAGAGGATATGGAGCAGCAGATGGAGGGGCTGAGACAATTTAAATTATCTCAGCAATTGAAAATTGCCGCTGCTGACGTGACCGGAGTATTGCCCGTGAGTCAGGTGAGCGACCATCTGACCTTACTGGCAGAAGCGATAATTGAGCAAGTGGTGATGCAAGCCTGGTTACAGGTCAGCGCTCGCCATGGCGTTCCTACTCATCTCGATGAGGGGGATATGGGCTTTGCAGTTATCGGCTATGGTAAAGCCGGTGGGATTGAGCTGGGTTATGGCTCGGATCTCGATTTGGTTTTCCTGCACAGTTACTCCCGGGAAGGCTTTCCGGAGCATACAGAGACTAATGGCAAACGTCCGATAGAGGTTGGCCATTTTTATCTCAAGTTGGCGCAGAGGATCTTACACCTGTTTTCCACCCGAACTAACTCGGGTGAACTTTATGAAGTCGATATGCGCCTCAGGCCGTCAGGTGCTTCAGGCCTGCTTGTGAGTGAGATAGAAAGCTTCGGCCAATATCAGCGTGATGAAGCATGGACATGGGAGCATCAAGCTCTAGTCAGGGCGAGGTTTATGTTTGGAGATAATGCGTTGGCCAGCCGTTTTAGCACGCTACGCTCCGAGGTCTTGCAGCTGCATAGGGAGAAAGGGGCTCTGGCTCAGGAGGTAAGAGAGATGCGCTTGAAGATGCGAGAGCATCTGCTTAAGGTGAGCCCGGATATGTTCGATCTTAAACAGAGCGCAGGCGGGATCGCAGATATCGAGTTTATCGCTCAATATCTGGTATTGGCTAATGCAGGTGAGCACAGTGAGCTCTGTACCTGGTCCGATAACATCAGAATATTTTCAACCCTGGGAGAGTTAGCCCTGTTACCTCTACTCGACACCCAGGAGTTAATTCAAGCATACCTGTTTTTACGCGATGAAAACCACAGGCTAACATTGCAACAAAAGCCCGGGCAGCTAGCGTTGGAGTTGGTAGAACAGCATGCACAGCGGGTGATTGAAATTTATCAAAACGTACTCGAGTTCTAGGGGCGTTTACCTTTCTAGCTTGTCGCAAACTGCATCGCAGTTTGTGGCAAGAATTTGGCGTTGCATTTGACCTTATTCCTGACTCCTTCCTAAGCACTTGATACTTATCGTCACCATGTTTGGCTGGCCTGACTATTGCTTGTTATTTGTACAAAGCTTTAGTTGAGGAGTGATTAAGATGCTCATCGATAATCCAAATGACATTAATATTCCATCGGCTCTATCTATTTTGAGTCTGCGATCCGTTTCAAGCCCCGGTGAGCTTAAAGGGGAAGCCGAACACTCAGGTTTTAAATCTAAGCGATACACATTTCCTTCGGCCTGGCTGACTGTTTTGCTCTTCTTATTACTCTGTCACCATGTGTCTGCGGGGGAACTCTTACAGCGCAGTACCTACCACTCTGAACAGATGGTGACTTCAATTGCAGACTCTCGACTCGACAATCTACTCGAGAGTGATTCGGTTCGTCAGTTCATTAATGAACTCAATGTGACCTGGTTAGAAGATGCTGAGCTAACAAGCGCACCCATATCACAGCTGCAAAATTCAGGTTGGCAGCTGAACCTGGACCGCATCGAACTGGGGGGCGTAGGAAGCAATTCTCAGGATATGTGGGCGACACAGGACTATGGCTATCGGGACCTGCTGAGCCAAGACAGCCGGTTATATTCAGGTTGGGGAGCAAGGGTAGGTTACCGGTTCCCGCTCGCCACCGGGGTATCTGCATTAGTCAATGTCGGGGCATTCAATTGGGAACAGGAGTATGGCTTGTTACACGGAAATAAGCAGAACCCTGGGATAAACGGAATATCACCATATTTGGGAGTGGGGTTTAATTTTAAGGTGTCTCCCAAATCAGATATTCGGTTCCAGTGGGATCACTTTGAACTCGATGATCGCAGCCTCGAAGTTATTGGAGTTAAGTTTGAGTATCGATTTTAAGTTGTATGAAGAATTTGAGGGGGAATCAACCTCTGACTCGAGAGTGGCTTGATACGATTTGTAGCATTAGTCTGGGTCTATGGCTGTTTTACTGTATGGCGTTTTGCATTATATTGTCGAATGTGTGTCGTGAAAAACTGAGTGTAAGACAATGATAATAAGCGGTATTAGTAATCCATCTTCTCTGGGGGGCTTATTGATTGAGCGTCCGTCGAGCACTCAGGCAAACACACAAACACCTCCTCAAAATAGTACTCAGACTGATAACCCCTCCGTTTCTATGGCTGAAACCGCAAGTCCCAAAGCGGAAAATAGTTCGATCAATCTCTCTCCGACGGCGATAAAGCTGCAAACTCAGGACGGCAGCACTCAAATGCCGGATAGCGGCAAGTCATCCGAGTTATTGGTCGAGCCTGCAAACCGGAAAGATACATCAGAAAAAGGGGAGTCTGCTCAGTCCTCGGGCGTTAAGTCTTTTGCTTATGGGGCGCTTGGTATGGATCACCCCGATAAAGTGGAAGAGAAGGAAGATGATTCCTACACCGCAGGACAATACCTTAAAGCGGCCGCCACCATAGGTAGTGTGATCGCCCTCTTCGTATAGAAAACTTATCGTATAAATAACCTAGTCATAGCCCGAGACAGGTTTAAGCAAGCTTACCAAAGTCTAAGTAACTCCGGGCTTTAAACTCACACTGTTGGTAGGGGCCACTATTCAGAGATAAATTCAGTGTTTTTATATCTTTAATGAGTGATTAAGCTTATCTGTTCAGATATTGCTCTTCTCGTTTGTCTTGCTACACTCAAGCTAGGGATTCTTCGAGGGGGTATATGTGCGGATAAAACAGGTCGTGATGATATGTTTAGCTATCACAACGCTTATCTTCAATGCGCGGGCCAGCAGCTTGTCTGAGCTTGAGTATTTAACTGAATCCTACCCGCCATATAACTATCAGGAAGAGGGAGAGTTAAAAGGGATTGCGGTGGATCTGCTGCGTGCGGCCTTAGCCAGAGTTGGTGAAGGACTCCCCAGAGAGAATATTCAGCTTTTACCTTGGCCAAGAGCCTATAAAATGGCCTTAGCGGGCCCTGAACGAGTACTTTTTTCAACGACTCGCACCCAACTTCGTGAAGACTCATTTCACTGGGTCGGACCTATCGTTGAAACCCGGGTAGTGCTGTTAGCAAGGGCTGAGAGTGAGATCAATATTCATTCGATAGATGAGCTGTCGAACTACAGCATAGGCGGGATAAAGGACGATATTGGCGAGCAACTCCTGTTATCTTTTGGAGTGCCAGCGAAACATATTAAGCGGGCAAATAGTGCATACTCTCTGCTCAAGATGCTGAATAAGGGCCGTATTCAACTGTGGGCCTATGAAGAGAATGTGGCCGGTTGGAACATTCATAATGCTGGTTTAGACCCTAGTTTATTCAAGTCTGTTTTTACCCTTCAGGAGAGTGAACTCTATTTTGCCTTCAGTAAAGATACGGATCCTGAGCTAGTCAATAAGCTACAGCTGTCTATCGATGAGATAAAGAGTGAATTTATTGGTGATGGCCATAATCTATATGAGCAGATCATCTCTAAGTATCGTTAGTTCAGTCTCTACATATCCAGCTTGCTGGCGCAAATCAGATATCAGCTAACACCTAACGCCTTTCATTTTATGGCTTGTTAATACGGATCTTGATAAAACCTGTGGGCTCAATACTGCTTCTTACCGACAGAACTAATGAAATAGTCACAGAGACACTTAACATGACAAATATCGCAACCAGTATGACTAACTGATATTTGATTGCCACCATAGGGTCGCTTCCTCCCAAAATCTGACCTGTCATCATGCCGGGAAGTGTAACCAAGCCCGTGGTCGTCATAGAGGCCAGAATAGGGGCTAAAGATTGCTTCAAGGCCGACTGAACAAACGGGTACGCGGCTTGGTTAGGCCTGCCGCCCAGAGCCAAGACCCCTTCATACTCCATTCGTTTCTCCTCAAAGGCAGAAAATAGCCTCTGTAAGGCGACAATATTACCACTGAGGCTATTCCCCAGTAGCATGCCGGCGAGTGGGATAGTGTATTGTGCGCTGAAGATGGGTTGCGGTTTTAACAAGAGGGCCAGAAGAATAAGCATAAGCGGCGTTATGGCAATAATTAACCCGGTAAAAACCGGAAGGTACAAGACGCGCTTGGGGAGCTTTACGCCGCCGATGATCGCGCTTGCCCCTATGAGTATCATGACGCTTAACCAGAGTATATTTAACAGGGGACTGTTGAGTTCAAACAGAAACTCGAGGTATAGGCCAACCAGGATTAATTGCACAGTCATACGAATAACGGCAATCGAAATATCCCGCCCCAATCTGAGTTCAAACCTTCGGTTGATGAGCAGGGGAATAAACAGCACTGACATAAAAAGGGCTAATTGCCCCCAACTGATATCTATGGTGGATCCCATTGTTATTAGGCTCTTAATTATCGAGGGATAAGGGATCTTATGCTTAATTCAGATAGAGGTCAAAATAGCCATGGCCGCTTTGGTGGCACTCGATACCATCAGTATACCTGTGTCTTCTTCAGCTAGAGTCGGACTGATATTTTTCCCAGATTATCAGCCAGTTGAGAAGCTGAAATAAGCTTAGTTACAGCCCCTGTTCCGTGGATTAGGGGCTGATAGTTGCACAGAGAGCACTACTTAGCCTGAGCCCGGTTGCTGTATCTGTTTTTTGGGGGCTTTTTTGCGTGTAGTATCGGGGTTAATCCCATATCTGGTTTGGCTATATCGCCTTGATTATAGTCACAGACGCCATCAGGAAATATCGACTCTAATTTTTGCAGGTATGGAGTGATAGTTATGTCACCATAAGTACCATTTTTGATAGCATTGGCCACAGGTATCCGGCCGCACTTAAAGATGCTTCCAGCCCATGGACCGCCAGCCTGAACCCGAATATTACTGTAGATAGGGAAGACTTTGCTGCACTCTCCCGGTAATCGATTGTTCCACTCACCGTCCCAGACGTTATCTCCTTCAAATAGTATCTCTCCCTGACTACCTATGCAGGCATCGTGTAGCGATTCAGGCTTCGCTGCCACTGGGTCTTTGTCATCTGAGACTGCTAAGTTCATTAGCCAGCGGTCTAAATACTCGACCCCTTCCTTGAGTGGTGTGTAGTCCTTGTGAGATATCCAGATAACCTGATTGTCGTTATGGCCCTGATAATTCTGGATTCTGAGGCGGCTCTCAAAAGAGGCGGCCGTATGATGCATATTAAGCTCCTCTTCCAGATAGTGGCGGATCTCTAAGATAGGCAGTTCCGCCTTTCCTATAAAGATCTGTCCATAGCGATAGCCGTTATTGATAGCCTTAGAGTCGGCAGGCTTTCTTTTCGCAATATCGGGTGAAGGTTCGGTAATGTTGTTACGGCTCCAAAGGCTTAACCACAAGGGAAACTTCATTCCAAAAGGAGTAAACGCCGTCTCCTCCCGCATCTTATCCTGAGGAACCCATGAGCCAATATATTGATTAAGATGTATAAATTCTTCGATGCTGATGTCACCACGGCGTAGCGCCATCAGGCCATACTGAACCCCTTCATTACCCCAGGTTGTGCGTGCGAAGCCGTTATTATCGACGCCGTAGATCTGTGCTAAGTCTTGCCAATAGGTCCAGTTTACCTGAGCCTTCACATCGTCAGAGAAGAAGGGCTTAATATAGCCTTGCTTGGGGTTATAGAAGAAGGTTGAGGCGATAAACCAGGAGTAGACACATTCGCTGCTACCATTAGGCATAGATGGCCATGCTCCTGCGAATAATTGATTGAGAGGTACCAGAAAGGTATAGGGGTGCTCGAAATCATTGATACCATTCATGCCTTCAATGTTTTCTCTCTGCTCCCAGTCCCGCCACTTGTCATTGTCATTGGCTGTAATATTGAAGTAATGCTGTAGCAAGTCACAATCGAGTATGAAAATTGATTGCGACACCATATCCGGGTAGCTGTATAGCGGCATTAATCCATCCAGTATTCCTTTACTGTTTTGCCCTATCAGGTATTGGGCTAGCGCTCCGCCAGAGCCGCCAATACCTAAGGTATAAATGGGATCGCCATAGAGAGAGGTGAACTGTTTCTTAACTCTTCTGGCAATATCTTCTGCCAGAAGCATGTTATAGGAGTAGCTGGTGTTATTACCGCTGGAACCTATGACTGCGTATCCTTGTGATAAGAGCGTCCTCCGTCTGCCGATAAATCGCTCGGCCCCTATCTGACCTTGCCTGAAGCCGATGCTGGAGCCACCTTTAAATTGATAGAGTAGCTTCTTATTCCACAACTGTTTTATATGACGGTTACCCAAGCCATGTTCAGGCACTAACATGACGATATGATAGACGTAGCGGTTGATGCTGCCTCTTTCTAATCGATAGATCTCAGGGACAAGTTTCCCCTCAATCTCTATATGCGCGATGCCGGACTTTGCTGGTGGATTATCCGGGTTGTAAGGTTTGATGGCGTAGTCATCCTCTACATCGCCAGCCACGGCGTAGTAGTAATCCAGCCTCGACCTTATGAGGCAGTCTTTACTGTAGCCAATAATCTGCTCGTTATCATCGTAGACAGGTACTCCATAGCCTTGCTCATTATCGACTAATGGTTGCCCCAGACCTGCATCCAACGTCATGCAATAAAAGGGGTATTGTCGTTTGCCGGAGTAGAGGCTATCGGCGGGGCCGACTTCACCGAGTTGTATAGGGAAAGGGAAGGTCTCTTTTGGTCTTGGAGTCAGACTTATGTGCTTATCTATCTGTAATAATATATTTTCTTGGTTCATTGGCGCCACAGCTTTCACTTGGCGTTTTACCAAAGGATCTTGTTCGCAGCCGCTGATAAGCAGTGCCAGGACAGATAGAAGAATTAACAGTCTTTGGCTCATTGATAACCCCCACTTCTCTATAATTATCCTTTTAAGTCTTGTTCGATTTGATAAAAAAGCAAACAATTTTGTGGAGGAATCCCCTTGTATTTACCATGTTAAAATCAAGCTGAAAGTGGAAATAAGGCCCGAAATTCGAGCCTTATTGGGAGGTTAAATCAATTGATGTTGAGCGTTTTCAGTAGCGGAAATGATTAATTTTTTCGTTAACTTCATCGACGAGTCTGGCTGAGCTGCTACTTTCCTCTTGAGCCGACACAGCCCCCCGAGCTAAAGACTCTGCCGCGTCATTAATGGCGACAATATTGCGGTTTACCTCTTCGGTTACAGCCGCTTGCTCTTCTGCAGCACTCGCTATCTGGTGCGCCATATCTTGAATCTTGCTACTCTGGTTACTCACCTCATCGAGTTCTTCAACTGCTTGATTGGCATGGGTTAAGCAGGTCTGGCTAAGGTCTCTGCTTTCACTCATGGTGGTGACAGCTTGCTTACTCTTGCTGCGAAGTTCATCAATCATCTGTTGAATTTCATCGGTGGAGTCGGCGGTGCGGGTGGCCAGCACCCTTACTTCATCGGCAACCACTGCAAACCCCCGGCCTTGTTCGCCAGCTCTTGCGGCCTCAATAGCCGCATTGAGTGCTAATAGATTGGTTTGCTCTGAGATATTGCGAATAACATCCAAGATGGAGCCAATACTCTCAGTTTGCTTCTCTAACTCGATGATCTCATTAGACGCGTGGTTGACGTGTTCAGACAGGGACTGTAACCCTTCGGCATTGGCTTGAACCACCTCTTGGCCTTTAGAGACAGATGCTTGGGTGGTTGAAACTGAGTCCGCAGTTACCTGGGCATTGTCTGAGACACTGTGGGCGGTAGATGACATCTCATTGGTCGCGGTAACGACCTGTTCTATCTCCATCTGTTGAGTACTGATCTGTTCTCTGCCTGATTCTGAAAGCGCCGCATTACGTTCGGCGCTATGGGTGAGCTCGCTCATGCTATTTGCGACGTCCGAAACGATGGAGCGTACGTTTGCGACAAAGGTATTGAGGTGGTTAGCTAGCTGGCCCGTCTCGTCGCTGCGGGATATTTTTATCTCCTGAGTCAAGTCCCCCCCCGATTGGGTTAAGTTGGCGACGACGTCGACTAGTTCGCGGATAGGGCGGTTTATTGACCCTGACATCAGCCAGATGAGTAACATGCCAAAAAGTGCGGCGATACACCCAACAAGCAGTTGTCCGCTAAGGTTATCGGCAAAGCCCGTTTCCAGCTGTTCAACAATGACATTGGCCTTAGCCAGTGCTAACTCTTTGGGAACCTGAATGATAATTTCCCATTGAGTATTTGTGCCGGTAACGGCAAAGGTTTTACTGGCGATAATGCTGTTGTCGGTGATTGAGGTTTGCTGTTTTTGTCTGGAGGAAACGAGAGAGCTAATGTCTGAACTGGTGGCAGACTTACTTATGTTGCTCTTGTTGCTGCTATCGGCGCTGATAAGTCCTCTGGGGCTGAGAATGATCACTCTGGCGGCGCCGTTAAAAAGGTTACCGGCGGCCTGGGTTGCTAATTGCTGCAAAAAGTTGAGTGAGTAATCGACACCGACCATACCGACATACTGATCATCACGAATAATTGGTGCGACAAAAGAGCTTAGTAGTGTATCGACTCCCTGAACTTCATAAGAGGCAGGATCGATAACACATGGCGAGCGACTCTCCATAGGGCACAGATACCACTCGGAGTTTCTGATACCCGTGGCCGAGAGCTTTTCTGAATAGAAATCACTCAAAGGTTGAATATCAATTTTTCCAGATGCAGAGCGCGTCCAGTAGGGAGCAAAATTACCACCGGGGAGAGAGTAGCGGTTATCGGTATTTTCGAAATCAAGACCATCGAATTGATTGGCTTCCCATCCTGTATATATGCCTAGAATATCGTGGTTATTTTCGACCAGATTCTTAAGCATGCTGTTGACTTGCTCGCGGCTAAGGCCGGGTACTTCGGGGAACAATCCGCCGGCAACAGAGGTGGCAATATCCATGGCATGGTCGAAGGCGGCATTGATTTTTAATGCCTCTTGCTGAGCGGCCAAATTTATATTCTCTATGACTTGCTCTTGAACCTGACTCAATACGCTGTCGTGGACTTCATGTCGCAGGGATTGGTTGGAGAGATAGCCATAACCTATGATGGCTAAGGTGACAGCAAGTAAACTTGTAGTAGCAAAGAGTAATATCTGGTGTCGAATACTGGAAAATTGAATCATTGTGCCCCCTAACGATAAACTTCACCTTCAATATTAGTTCACTATCTTGAGCTGAGGGCGGGAGAAGTAAAAATTCGTGAAACCAGGATCTTTAGTTTGTGTCTTTTGAGGGCAATCAGCTGGAGATCTTCTGAGCTTCTGAATGGGTAAGTTTGAATACTGGTTAAGTTATTAAAGCACTCTTTTCGCGTTTGCGGCGTACTCTTGCGACTGCATCTCCTGTAGTCGGCTCAAGGTCCTTCTGAACTCGAAGTTTAATGCCCCATCGCTATAAAGCTCACCCAAGGGGACTTCGGCCGATAGATAGAGGTTCACTTGTTGGTCGTACAGTTCGTCAATTAAAGCGATAAAGCGGCGTGCCGGATCGTCGCCAACCGCATAGGATAACTGGCGTTCACCTGTTTGTGTTGCGATAGCACCGTCTTCGGTGCCTCTGGCACGGATCCAGGATTTTGGACGGCCGCCAAGCACGGGAATATCACTGACAAACAGGGTATCGAATTGACTGGCAAGCTCAATATAATCGAGTTGCGACCTTGGCCCTTCACACAGAGCATTAAAACTAAACCAGGCCTGATTTCCGCTGGCCTTGATGACAGGAATTGGGCGACCTAAGATCTGTAATGGTTCATTTTGGTGGGTAAAATCAGCGTTTGACTCGTCAAATATGTCAGCAAAGTTAACTTGTTGGCGTAAGAAATAGATCTGCTTAAATTCGAGGGCGCGTGTTCTATGGTCCTGCTCTCCCTTGAGGTGAAGCTCAATGCTATGAGCTTGCAGTAGCGCGATTGTGGGTAAGAAACGCTCTCTTTGAAGCCCTGACTCATATAAACCTGAGATAGGGGTGTTTGAGGTGGCGACTAAAACCACGCCTTGACTAAATAATGCTTCGAACAATCTGCCTAAGATCATGGCATCACCGATATCGGAGACGAAGAACTCATCGAAGCAGATAAGCTGGCACTCCTTCGCAATGCGTTTTGCAATGCGCATTAATGGTTCTCTGTGCCCCGACTCCTGCAGCATCTCCCTATGAATACGGGCCATAAAACGGTGAAAGTGTAACCTCAGGGGTGGTTGAGTCTGTGAGTCTGATACCGCCTCACAAAAAAGGTCCATCAACATAGTTTTACCGCGACCCACATCGCCCCAAATATAGAGCCCCTTTAACGCTGAACCTGCCAATTTGAGCGGGTGAGGGGAGGTGATGAGCTGCTTAAACAAGGTATCTAATTGTTCAGTCGCTTGCTCCTGGATCGGATCATAGGCAAAGCCTGATTGAGCTAATCGTATCCGGTAGCGTTCGAGTGGCGATAAAGTCATTACGGTACCTGATTCAATTATGGGGCTGAGAGTATATACCCAAACGACCTCGAAATGCAGGATTCAGCATGTCGAGAAGTGACAGAGTTCAAGGCATGAAATAGCAGTACTAGTTATTCTAATTCAATATTTTATAACGTAGAAACATGTTGCTTCTCGGCTTGCCCTTCGGGAGCTCCCGTAGAATGCCTGCACTGCGTTAGTGATATTGAAAAGGGAATAACCATTCTCTCAATCACTGCCTTGTTCAGTTATCCTACGGGAGCTCTGAAACGAGCATTTTGAAGTGGCTTGGGTATACCAGCTCCCTTAGTCCGGGAGCGATCATATCAGGGAGTGATCATGTTTATCTGCCAACCGGGGAGTTTGCTTTTAAGATCATCGCTGATGAGGTCGGCATCGCCGCGGAGTAAAATCGTTGGCGGTGAGTCGAAGATTGACTGAGCCATCTGCTGTAACTCCTGAGCCGACAGTGTGGCAATCGCCTCGCGTTGACCCATCACATCCTCATTGCTTTGAGCTAAAGTCAGCCGTTTGATGTAACTTGCCTGTATCGTCACCATGGAACTGTTAGCCAGTAAATGCTTACTCTTTTCGTAGGTCTTAATCGCGTCGAGCTCAGTCACTTGTACCGCTTGGTTCATCGCTAGGTTGAGGTGATCGAGTATGCCGGAGACGAAGGCGCCGGTATGTTGAAGTTGGGTACTGCCATAAAACTTCAGTGTGCGTGCCTGAGGATTATCATAACAGCGACCGTAAATACCATAGGTTAAGCCGCGCTTTTCTCTTAGATCGTAATACAAACGACCCGAGAAACTTCGGCCCAGCCAGCTTGCCAAGGTGTGACAGGCGAGGGGGGGACTTGCTATCGGTAACCTATATCCTACTCTTACCTGAGTCTGCACGGCTCCCGGCGCATCGATAACAAAGAGCTGTTTCTTCGATGCTGCCCCGATCCGTTCACTGTCCTCTCTTGAAGAGCCAATAGCGGCTACATCTGTTGAAGGGATCTGCGGTAGTTGCTTGGCTAAACCCAGCGCAAGCTTGTCGAGCGACTCTGAGCTGTCCGAATGCTTGGCTGAAATTAGCAGATGCCATTTCGAGCCGGGCAATATTGCGCTCTGTATGTGGTTTAAGTCGGTTTGCGTGAGTTCTTGCTGCAATTCATGCTTGTTCAGGGCCAGATTATAGGGGTGGTTTTTACCTAATATCTCTCTGGCCCAGACCTTCTCTATCTCTGATCCCGTAAAGGCATTGATATGTTTGTTGAGTTTTAACTGCCTTCTAACCGTTTCGGTATCCAGTTCATCGAAGGCGTTATCTTGCCAGCTTGCGGCTAAGATGGAGAGAGCCGGTTCAATTTCCAGGGTCGGGCATGCCATCTGCAGCGCTATGCTATGCATGCCCGCTCTTACCCTCAGGCTTTCGATACATGACAGCGGCTTCTTTGCCGATAACCAATTTGCCCTGTGATAGAGAGCGGTGTTGAGTACATCGATATTTTTAAACGGGCGTAGTGGGTTAATTAACACCAAGTTGATGTAATGGAGCCCCGAGTGGCTGGCCGGAAACTGATGCAGTGTAAAATCCGGAGTTAGGGCCGTGACTTTAGCTTGAGATTTTTCATCGTCAATTTCATCCTGACTGCTGGTGTTATTGTCATTGCCCAGATTGGGGGCTCCCTTAAGAGGGGGAAACTGAGAAACGACGGGCTCCTGGGAGTCGGTGAACACTAACTTTGTCTGCTGGCAGCCAACTGTAGACACTATTAACAGTGACAGTATCAGGCTGAGTAATATCGATTTTACCTTGAGCAAATTTAGCTGAATAGCGGTCATAGGACGAGATCCTCCAGAGTGTCACTCAGCCCCTGTGGAAACCATTCGAGTAGAGTTTTAGTCCAGCGTATGTACCAAGGTGGCAACAGATCCAGCCTGACATAACCTTGAGAAAAGTATGTTTGTGCTACGGCTTGTAGTTGAGCCGGGCTGACGGCATTGATGCGCTCCCAGGGGCCGGTCAGAGGCGTTAAGCTATCTTGCGCTAAGGTCGCCGAGAGGGCTCTGGCAAGCTGTGAAGGTCTGTCGATGAGCTGTAGGCGCTTGTTGAGCCAGTTGGCCTTGAGTTGAGACAAAGCCTGATCGGAGATCCCGTTTGTGGCCAAGGTTTCTATCGCCCGTTCAACATTGCCGGCAAGCCGGTCCAGTGAGGTCTTTGCTCTGGGAACCATAACCAGATTGGAGACCCCCATCTGCTCCATCGATAACGGAATTGAATAGGTAAGCAGTTGGTCTGGTTCGGTTAATCCGCTCTGCTTAATCAAGCTGCTGCGATTTTGAAAAAGGTAGGCTTCTAACAGAGAGACTGCGGCAGCGTCTGGATGTGTTTGCCCGACCGTATGCCAAGCCAGTAACAGTGCTGGCCAGGGCCCCCTTTCATCGACAACCTCGCCGTGCACGGCTTGGTTATCGAATTGCATCTTTAGGGGCGCTTTTAGCGCCTGCTCAGGGTTTTGCCATCGGCCAAACTCCTCTTCCACCCATAGGGCTGTATTTTCCGGCAGTGCTCCAACGATACTCAGCTGCATGGCATCGGGGCGGTAATGAGTATGATGAAATTGTTCGAGTGTCTCTTTGGTTGCATTCTTAACGTCTTCCCGACTGCCTATTACCGCATGCCCGTAAGGTGTGTCTCGGGCCTGAGTCAGTAAAAACTCCATCGCCTTACGGACATAGGGTTGATTATCTATGCTGGTGGCCATCTCCTCGAGTACCGTGTCCTGCTGATTCTTGACGGTTTGCTCTGTTAGCGCCGGACGAATAAATCTATCGGCCTCTAGCCAGAGGCTGAGTTTCAGCGCTTCTGAAGGGATCGTCAGGTAATAGTTGGTGAAATCGAAGAAGGTGGAGGCGTTAAATTGCCCGCTGATGGCACTCATGGTTTGGGCGTAGCTATCTCCCGGCGCATTCTCACTGCCTTTGAATAACATATGTTCGAACAGATGGGCATAGCCGGTCTGCCCCGAAGTTTCGTCTCTGGAGCCGACTCTGAATTGGCTGGCCAGAGAAACGAGTTGGTTATCGGCTAAAGGGAGGAGCCTGAGCTGAAGGCCATTGTCCAGCTTGTGGAAGATGATCTGTTTCTCTGTCCGATACAGGGGAGCTGCCATCTGTTGTAGATCTAATTCATTGGCCGTAACTGGCGGGGCAAGTAATGCCGCTGTTGTGACGGCAGTGACTGAGATTACCAGCGTCAATAGACCCATAACCTGGTTATGAACCGGGCCTTTTAATGAGTCCGTAATGGTCTTAGCTCTTGAGACAATTCCCTTAATCATTTAACGGCTTATTTAGTCTTTAGGTTACAATTTTATATCAGCTTTATCAGATTAATTCCAATTGACATAACGCTGCAAAGCATGGCTATGCCAGACTAACAAGGTGAGTGAGCCTCTTTACTTTTTGAGTCCCAGCCGCTTTGCTAATCGATGTAAATTACCCGAGTCGACCTTGAGCTGACGTGCCGTTGCGGCCCATTGTCCGTGGTTTTCTGCCAATGCGTGTTGGATATACTGGGCCTGAAACTCATCGGTGACATCCTTCAGACTACCCGTGAGCAAGCCTTGGAAAGGGCTCGAAACCGTGCCGGGGAGTTGGGCCTTACTTTTTTGAGCTTGCCCGGGTATATCGAAGTGTTGAGGCAGAATTTGAGGCAGGTCATTGACCGCCTGTGCCTTTGCCAGTACGGCCGCACGATGGAGTGCATGTTCCAACTCGCGGATATTTCCCGGCCAATCATATTGTTTCAAAAGGCTCAGACTGGTCGGGCTGAGGCTTAAGTTTTTTATCCCGAGCTTTTGTCTGCATCGCTCGACAAAATACCCGCACAGGAGAGTAATATCGTCGTCTCGCTCACGCAGCGCCGGCACCATAAGCGGGAAGACGCTGAGTCTATGGTAGAGGTCGGCACGAAAGCGTCCCGCCAGGATCTCCTGTTTCAGATCCTTATTGGTCGCGGCAATAATTCTCACATCGACCTTACGGCTGCGATCATCACCGATCTTCTGAATATCGCCATACTGAAGAACCCTGAGCAGCTTAGCCTGCAAGGTCAGGGGCAGTTCACCTATCTCATCGAGGAACAGAGTGCCCTTGTCGGCCAGTTCAAATTTACCGCTGCGGTTACTGATAGCACCGGTAAATGCCCCCTTTACATGACCAAAGAGCTCACTCTCGGCGACCGATTCTGGCAGCGCTGCGCAGTTAAGGTACACCAGAGGGGAATTTTTACGTTCCGAGCCCTGATGCACCGCCTTGGCGATAAGCTCTTTACCCGTTCCGGTTTCACCTAAGATAAGCACATTAAGATCTGTTGAGGCGACGACGTTAATCTCCTCATTGAGTGACTGCATACTTTGTGCCTGGCCTATCATCTCGACATCGTTATCGCTGGTGATATCTGTACTCATGTCGGTGCCCGAGTCTTGTGACTGAAACGCCGCTTTTTCGAGTCTGTCTATCATCAGGGCGTTGCTGAGTGAGACGGCAGCAATCGCACTGAGGCTTCTCAGTTCGTTATTGGTGAATGTCTGAAATTGATCGGGATCGAATCCATCGATCGTGATGGCACCGATTAGACGCTCATCGGCATAGAGGGGCAGGCCGATGCAGGCATGAACCTTAAGCTCATCGCCCTGATTTGGGATCAAGCCATCATAGGGATCCGCAAGGTCGCTATCGGCGGGAAATCTGACGACATCGCCTGCGCGGGCAATCGCTTCCAGCCTGGGGTGTTCATCCACAAGAAAGCGTCGTCCCAGTACATCGGCATTGAGACCATCGATCGCCAGCGGGATAAACTGTTGTCCCTGAAAGGCGAGCAAAGCTGCGGCATCGCAGTTGAGGTTTTGGCGTATGATATCGAGCAGACGAGAAAAGCGGTCCCGATTAGACAGACCTGAGGTGATATCGAGTGCGATACGGGTTAGCTCTGTTTGACTCAAGGCCATGGTTTGGATCTCCGGTGAGTTTTCTATATTTTGCTGCTTAATACCGATTGGTATAAGGTACCCGAGTGAGGCGTACTTGTCATTTTGACATTTTTAATTGCTGTCATAAAAACATAAAAAAGAGGGCCGCGAACGACCCTCAAGAGTGAGCAAATAGTTCAGGATTAAGCTTTTGCTGAGATAGCCTCCTCTACCGCCTGTGTTTTAGCGCCGATGGCCTTCTTAATGATATCGAAGAAGAACAGACCCATGAACAGACCACCGATACCGAAAACGACATCGCCGGGGACACGCATCCAGACCAGAGTTTCGACGAGTGGGCTGTGGATCACCTCTGGTGAACGGGCAAACCAGTAACCATTTTCGATGACGGCGAAGAACTGAGTGATACCGACAGGGAGCAGTGACATGAATACCATGGCAGCCAGGCCAATGTTCAGACTCCAGAACGCGCCCTTGAGTAGTTTTTCATTCCACTGCATCTGACCCGTCAGGCCTCGTGTGCAGAACAGCATTAAGCCTATGCCTAACATACCATAGACGCCCATAAATGCAGCGTGAGCATGGGTGGCGGTGGTATTCAGCCCCTGGATAAAGTACAAGGCGATAGGTGGGTTGATCAGGAAGCCAAGTACCCCCGCCCCTACTAAGTTCCAGAATGCCGTTGCCACGAAGAACATGATGGCCCATTTGTAGCGGATCATCCATGGAGCGGCCTGACGCATACGGTAACTCTCTACCGCCTCATAGCCTATGATGGCCAGTGGCACGACCTCTAATGCTGAGAAGATGGCGCCCCAGGCAACCACAGAGGTGGGGGCTCCGGTGAAGTAGAGGTGATGTAAGGTACCGATTAACCCACCGGTGAGGAAGATCAGAGTAGTAAAGAGTACCGCTGCGTTGGCGCTTCGGGTACGAATGAGCCCGAGGCGTACTAACATGAGGGCAATAACCGAAGTGGCGAAAGTCTCGAAGAAGCCTTCAACCCAAAGGTGAACCACCCACCAGCGCCAGTACTCGGCAATCGCCAGGTTGGTATGTTTACCCATAAACAGGCCAGCACCGTAGAACAAGCCGATAGCGATGCAAGAGGAGTACAAGACCCAGATAACCGGTCCCATCTCACCTTGGTTTTTAAGTGCAGGGCGAATTGCTGCCGTCACTAGTCCAAGCCAGATCAAGAGTCCACCGAGTAACAGGATTTGCCAAACACGGCCGAGATCTATGTATTCATAACCCTGATGACCGAACAGGAAGTTCATGTCCAGATCGAAGTACTGCTGAACACCTGCCCATTCTCCCGCCATAGAGCCCAATACCACGACAACCAGTGCGGCCCAGAGTATGTTGACGCCCAGACGCTGGTACTTAGGCTCGTGACCGGATAGGGCCGAAGCGATATACAGGCCCGTGCCCAGCCAGGTGGTCGCGATCCAGAATACTGCTAACTGAGTGTGCCAGGTTCGTGTGACCGAATAGGGAAGAATTTCGGCCAGCGGCAAGCCATAAAACTCCTGACCCTCTACCGCATAGTGAGCCGTGATGCCTCCGAGGAAGATCTGCAGCAGGAAGAGGCCAATGGCCGTGACAAAGTATTTGCCGACCGCTTTTTGTGAAGGGGTGGGTTTCTTGAAAAATAGTGGGTCTTGAGCGGCAGGCTCGGGCAGAGGCTCATGCTTACCACTTGCATGGTACCAAACGAGTCCGCCGATACCCGCGATCAGGGTGACGATACTCAGGATAGACCAGACGATATTGCTCGAGGTTGGTGTGTTACCCAGTTGAGGATCGAATGGCCAGTTATTGGTATAGGTGTAATCCAGGCCGGGACGTTCGGTGATTGCAGCCCAGGCGCCCCAGAAGAGGAAGGCATTAAGCTGCTCGCGATGCGCTAAACTTTTAACTGTGCCCTCTTTCATGGCGTACTGCTCTCTGAGCGTAGAGAGCTTAGGATCATCACCAAAGAGTGAAAGGTAGTGCTGGCTTATCTCCTCGATGGCCAGAATACGAGTCTTAGAAAGGGTCACCTGAGTTGTATCGTCGGCATTGATGACTACTGTATTGTGACGAATATCTTCACGCAATAGCTGCTCTAAACCTGCCTGCCTCTCGCTGCTAAGCGAGTCGAAATCTTGCTTGAAACGTTCCTGTGCCGTGAGGTTAAGCCATGCTGCCGCCTCTCGATGCAACCAATCTGCAGTCCAGTCGGGAGCGACGTATGAGCCATGGCCCCAAATTGAACCTAGCTGGTGGCCGCCCATAGAGCGCCAGACCAGTTGTCCCTGCTCAACATCATCTTTACTGAAAAGTGTTTGTCCGTTGGTGGCGATGAATGCCGTAGGGATCGGGGGTTTCTCTCGATAAATATCACTGCCTATACTCAGTAGTACAGTGAATGAAGCAATTAGCACGGCGATGAGTGCGATTGCGGTTAATTTTAGTTTGCTCATATTTCCTCTTAGCGCGGTCATTGATATCAGGCATCAGAGTTTTAGCATTTGTCGTGCCAATCAGGTAACTGGTTGTTTTACATATTTTTATTCATTTTTGTTACGTGATAGTTATGTCATTTAGACACTCTGGTTTTGTGTTGAAATGACACTCGCTGTCATTTTGATACTCATACTGAGCTAGACTTTTTTGACTGTATACCGATATAAACATCAATTTCGAACATTTGAGTCTAAGCAGTTGGTATAAACTTACGTTTAGTGCGGTCTTTGTTTGTTTTGTTGTTGCTGCAAATGTTTTTGTTTTTTTTAATCTTAGTGTTTATAAAGGTTTTTTTTTAGATTTTAAGTCTTTTTGAGTGTTAAGGTGTTGATTTTATCTTTATGTATTAAAATTAATTGAATTTTATGTTTTTACTCTCCCTTGCTATTGTATAATGCATGGCTAAACATCATTCGATGTTTACAAGATAAAAACTGAGCTTACGACATGTTCATAACACTAGTGTTCATAAAACTAGTGCTCATAAAAGTAATGTTCAGAAAGCAGGCATCAGAGATAAGGTTCAAGTACCGGAGAAGGGGTCGTCGTGAGCGCTGAAACAATTAATCATTTTTTTCTTATTGGCGCGCTGTTAATTGCGGCTAGCGTTCTTTTGAGTGCGGTTTCCTCACGTGTCGGTATTCCTATCTTATTAGTCTTTCTTGGTGTGGGGATTATGGCGGGAGAGGACGGCCCCGGCGGAATCCATTTCGACGACTATTCAATTGCTTACCTGGTAAGTAATTTAGCCCTGGCCGTTATCTTGCTAGATGGTGGTATGCGTACCCGCGTCTCCAGTTTCAGGGTGGCCCTATGGCCGGCACTCTCCTTGGCCACATTTGGTGTCGCTATCACCACTGGCCTGACGGGAATGATGGCGGCGTACCTGTTTGACCTGAATATTCTTCAGGGACTATTGGTGGGGGCTATCGTGGGATCTACCGATGCAGCTGCCGTATTTTCATTATTGAAAGGCAAGCGTCTGAACGAACGTGTCGGTGCTACATTAGAGATTGAGTCTGGTAGTAACGATCCTATGGCTGTCTTTCTGACTGTTACCTTAATTGCCATACTCGCTAGTGTGGGTGATGGGGTTTCGGCAAGTTTCATGATAATGAGCTTCATCAAACAGTTTGGTCTGGGGGCGTGCCTGGGCTTAGGTGGAGGCTGGTTGCTATGGCAATTAATCAACCGAGTTCAGTTGGCCGATGGCTTATACCCTGTGTTGGTGCTGAGTGGCGGATTAATCGTGTTTGCTATCTCGAATAGTCTGGGCGGTAGCGGCATCTTGTCTATCTATCTGTTGGGGTTACTGTTGGGTAACCGCGCTATACAGGCAAGGCACACCATTTTGAGTGTGCTCGATGGCATGACCTGGCTGAGCCAGATTGGCATGTTCCTGGTTTTGGGCCTGTTGTTGACGCCATCGGATCTGACTGAGGTGGCGCTTCCTGCACTGGCATTGGCATTCGGTATGATCGTTTTTGCGAGGCCAATCTCTGTGTGGTTGAGTCTGTTGCCATTCAGGAGTTTCAGTAGTCGGGACCGTTGGTTTATCTCCTGGGTCGGACTGCGAGGCGCGGTACCCATTATTCTAGCCGTGTTTCCTATGATGGCAGGCTTACCCAATGCTCAGCTCTATTTCAATGTCGCCTTCTTTGTCGTTCTGGTCTCCCTGTTGGTTCAGGGATGTTCTCTGGGCAGGGCGGCGAGACTCGCTAAGGTCGAACTGCCGACAAAGCCAAGTCCCATCTCCAGATCTGGAGTGGCCATCTACCCTAAGAGTGACTGGGAGTTATTCGTCTACCACCTCAGCGAGCATAAGTGGTGTGTCGGAGAGCCCGTTCGCAGACTAAACATGCCTGCGGGTACCCATATAGCGGCCCTGTACCGTGGCAATGATATGTTGAATCCTTCGGGTAGCACTAAGCTGCAAACGGGCGATATCTTGTGTGTACTGGGTCATGAAGAAGATCTTGATGCCCTGGGTACTCTGTTCAGTGAGGCTCCGATGCAGCAGGAACTGCCCCGCTTCTTCGGTGATTTCTTTCTCGATGTGGATATTCAATTAGCCAGTCTGGCGCCGATATATGGCCTCGTTATCGATGAAGAGCTTCAATCTCTCTCTGTTGGAGAACTGTTGGTAATACATTTAGGAGAGGAGTTGGTGCTTGGTGATCAGTTCCAGTGGCAATCAATCAGTTGGGTTGTCTCTGAGCTGAATCAGGGAGAGGTCACTAAGGTGGGGATACGTTTACCCACTGACTCATAAGCCTTTAATTGAGGTTATTAAACTTTTATCGTATTTGACTCGCTGGCCATCAATGCGTGCACACTTAGCGCAAGTGTGCACACAAGAGCTTGCTAGCTAGGTTTCCCTCCTATCGCTTATCTTTTACCTTAACGGTCGAATTCGTGTTGACATTTTTTTAACGTTATCTGGGTTAGACTAATAATAACCATGATGAAGTCAGTGTCTGGTTTTCTTATTGTTATGAAATAACACGAGTTTTCATTGGATCGCTTTTCATTCTAATTGTTGTGGTTTAGTGTGAAACTATAGTGTGTAGCAATTTGCTCTGCTTGTTGAGCGGGTTAATGAGTTAATGGTCGCAATCATTCTGGGTTTATCATGAAAAAACTATTGCTGTTACTGAGCTTTATGACGTGGGGCATAAGTGCCGCGCCTTCGTTGGACTACCAGGTACAAAATTTTCAAGGTGAATTGGTCAGTCTGAATGAGTTTAAGGGGAAGGTGGTCTATCTGGATTTTTGGGCCTCCTGGTGTGGGCCTTGTCGAAAGTCCTTTCCCTGGATGAACGCCATGCATCAAAAATATCAACAGCAAGGGTTAGCCATCGTTGCCATTAACCTGGATTCAGATAAGGCGTTAGCTGAACAGTTTCTATCAAAAATACCCGCCGATTTTCATATCAGGTTCGATCCACAAGCTGATGTCGCTAGCCAGTTTGACCTGCTGGGTATGCCGAGTAGTTATATTTTCAATCGTCAGGGAAAGTTAGTACAAAAACACCAAGGTTTTTTTGAAGAAAAATCGGCAGGTTATGAAAATGAGCTCGTAGAATTACTGAAGGAGTAACCCATGAACCGAACCCTCATATCTATTGTGATTGCTTTTAGTTTATCCGCGTGTTCGAGCCTTGGGGTTGAGCCTTGGGAAAAAGATCAGCTTGCCAGAGCCGACATGGCGCTGGACAGTGAGAAACTGGACTTAGCACTCGATGACCATATCTATTTCAGCAAAGAGGGCAGTAGTGGTGGTCGCTCGTTAGCGGGAGGGGGCTGTGGATGCAATTAAAAAACAGCTCAAATATATCTACAGCACTAGCGATTGCCAGCTGTAGCCTGTTTGGTCATAGCGCCCAGGTTTATGCCGGTGACGACAAGCAGGATGACTGGAAAGTCGATGCCGCCATCATGTACTACGGTGAACAGGACAGGGTTCAAGCCGTTGAAGCTATCGGCAATGTACAGAAGGCATTTGGCGATGAGTCTCTGCTTGATGTGAAGCTGGTGGTCGACAGTTTGACCGGTGCATCGGCTTCCGGCGCCGTAGCACAGTCACAGAGCCAAACCTTCACCCGCCCGTCCGGTGATGGTCAATATGAAACAGCCCCCGGTGAAACGCCTCTCGATGATACCTTCAAGGACACCCGGGTGCAGGTAAGCGCCAACTGGGCGGAGATCCTCTCTCCGGTGTGGAAAACCAATGTGGGTATGAATGCCTCTAAGGAGTTTGATTATTTCTCCTTGGGCCTCAATGGTGGCCTTGAGCGCAGTTTCAATAAAGATAATACGACGCTGGTGCTATCGGGTGCCTATACCTTCGATAACGTCGATCCCGTTGGCGGAAGACCCGTGGCGTTTTCGTCCATGGCGCTCAGAGGTGATTATGACAGCGAGGAGGAGTATAGAGCGGCTTTCGCTCAGACTCGCATGGAGGGCTCAAATGACAAGAAGACCTTAGACATGATGCTGAGTGTCACTCAGGTGCTGAGCCGAAGGTGGCTGTTTCAGGCAAATTATGGCCTGTCCAGCGTGTCGGGTTATATGACAGACCCTTACAAAATCTTGAGTGAAGTAGACGATACGGGGACAACACAGCGCTATCTGTATGAGAGTCGTCCGGATTCCCGTCTAAAGCACAGCTTTTATATGATGACAAAGGGGGCACTGGACTCCGGCGTGGTCGATTTCTCATACCGTTACACTACCGATGACTGGGATCTGAATTCACATACTTTAGAGACCCATTATCGTTACTATTTCAGTAGACGTTTCTATGGCCAGCTGCATCTGAGATATTATCAACAACAAGCCGCCAACTTCTACCGCCCCTTTATGATGGCGGGCGAGCCTATCCCCGACTATGCCAGCGCCGATTATCGAATCGGTGACATGACAAGTTATACTCTGGGGCTGAAGTTTGGACAGCGGCTCTCCGGCGGCCATGAGATGAGTTATCGACTGGAGTACTATCAACAAAATCCAGAGAATAACGGCTTTGATTTAGTCGGGCAGTTGCAGGATCATGATCTGTTCCCCGAGGTGAAAGCTGTCATTGCCCAGGTGAGTTACTCTTTTTAGGCGATAGCGAACCGAAAACTCGTACAGTGAAGAGGGAGCATGAGTATTCAAGAGAAAAGGGTACCATCTGATTTGGCGTTGAGTCATCGCAGCTGGGGACATTCAGGTTCGTTTCGCGCGATGGCGAGCCCCTGTGAGTTACTCATCAATTCAGAAGATGAGAGCCTTGCCCGTGAGATGATGGCAATTGCAGCCTGTGAGGCCGCCCGCATCGAAAAAAAATTCAGCCGCTTCATTGAGGGTAATCCCCTTTGGAGGCTTAATCATGCCGGGGGGAAAGCCTCTGCCATTGACGCAGAAACAGCGAACCTGCTGCAGTTTGCCCGCCAATGTTATCGGCTCAGTGATGGCCGATTCGATATCAGCGCTGGCCCCTTAATGGCACTATGGCGCTTCGATGGAGGCGGGATCCCGGCAGCGGCCGATATCAAACAGGCCAAGGTGTTAGTCGATTTTTCTCTGGTGGACTTTGATTACTATCAACTGCAGTTTCCGTCTGGCATGTGCCTAGATTTTGGCGGTATCGCAAAAGAGTACGCCGTCGATAGAGTGGCTTATCTGCTCGCCGAGCAATGGCCAACTATCTCTGTGCTGGTTAACTTCGGCGGTGATATCGCCTGCCCGGTATCTAAAGAAGCGGACACTCCTCCCTGGCAAGTAGGAATAGAGAACCCGCAGCGACTCGACAGCGCCGTGGCGCTGCTGGAAATTCGCCAGGGAGCATTAGCCACCAGCGGCGATACCCGGCGATTTATCGAAAAGGATGGCCAACGCTTCGGCCATATTATAGATCCCAAGACTGGTTATCCTGTAGTCAAGGCGCCACGCTCGGTCACCGTACTCGGACCCAACTGCGTCACCGCCGGCATGCTGGCCACCATGGCCATGCTTCAAGGAGAACACGCCGAAGCCTTCCTCAGCGAGCAGGAGGTCGAGTTCAAATGCTTTAGATAGCATATGTGAGTTTTTTGGTGTTGGATTAGTTGGTTGAATAGCAAAATTTCAATCTTGCTTGAGCAGGAGCACATCACATGTACTATTTGGATCTGAAAGGTGTCAGATATTGAATTTATATCTTAAGTCCGGTCACTTTGATTTACCAAGTGCTTTCATAATATCCCTCCAAGATAGTATACCTACCGGATTTCCTTCGTTACTGATGATCGGAATACAAGATATTCTATTAGTATTAAATACATCAATTGCATCCTTTACCGTAGCATCACTATTTATCGAGATCGGCTTACGGGTCATTATCTGATGCACCTTTTTGTTAAGACAAGCCAAATCCATAGTGGTGGCAGCAATACTATCAATTTTTGGGCTTAGTGATTTTAATAGGTCTCTATCAGAAATGACGCCGATCAGTCTTCCTGAGTCTACAACTAACAAATGATGAAAATTAGTCTTGTTAAAAATATCTTTAACTTTGCAGAGACGGTCCTCCATTTCTACTGTAACGATATTTTCGCTCATCAATTTGCTGACCTTCATTCTCTATACTCGCTTCTGTGCCTTAATTGCTTATTTATTCGCAGCACGGTGACGTGCTCTATTGATTTAGTAAGTTATAACCTACAACTCATTGCTGCAAAAGGATTATATTTTATTCAGTGAAGAGGGGCACTTAAAATTGTTCAACAAAAAGATGTGTGGGTGTTTATGAAGTCTGCATAACTCTTTACTAAATAGCTGAAAAAGCCAAATCGAAGAGAGAAACTCTTCTTTTGAATATCCTGGTGCGGATGCGTCTGAGGGTATCGAAAACAGGGTGAGGTTTCACCATATTCACTCTCTCGCTCATAAGTACAGAAACCTAAGGTTTCTATTCTCCGTGCCACTGAATAATCTGCACATACTCCACCGGAGGTGGTAACGGCCCATGAAGATACGGCTTTCAAACACACCACTCAATACCAATAACCCATATAGAAAATATAAACCGCCTTCATTCGAAGGCTATCAAACTATGGTGCATTGCCAAGTTAGCCAAAACAATCGAACTTCAATCGAAGAGATAAATTACCGTGTGTAAGTGAGATCGAGGACTTCGATTTCAAGGCGAGATTTCACATAGTGAAACTCTTCGAGCGAGAGATAGGGATATCGAACTGGCTGTTAAACAGGGAGGTTGTTTGAAATCGCAGAGCGCCCAAGGAAGGGTTTACAGCGTGCCGAGAGATCGCTTACACATAAGCTCACCGCAGGTGATAAATACCAATGAAGGTTCGGCCTTCAAGCACTGTACCCAGTACCGAAAAGGTCATAAAAAAGCCCCGGAACACATTCCAGGGCTGGTATCGCTAACAGCGATTAATAAACCGATGGGTCGTCCTTGTTAGGACGCGTCTTAAACCTGCGGTGCAGCCACATATATTGAGCGCGATTTCGATTAATGATCTGCTCGATAATTCCGTTGCCACGCTTGGCATCGGCAATCTCATCTTCGCCGGGGAAGTTATCCAGTGGAGGGAGTATCTCGATAGTGTAGCCCTTGTCATCGGCATTTCGCTCGACACTGAAAGGCAGGACCTTGGCTTTGCCCAGACGCGCCAGAGTCGTCGCACCTGTTATGGTTGCGGCATCGGGCATGGCGAAGAAGGGGATAAAGGTGGCGCTGGAGCGCCCGAAGTCCTGATCGGCGGTATACCAGATCACATCGGGGTTACGCAGGCAGCGAACCATTTTTCGCAGATCTCGCTTGGGGACTAGGGCTTTATTCGAACGAAGTCGACCCTTAACCTGCAAATATTCCATCACGGGGTTGTCGTGAGGGCGGTAGACGCCGACGCCGGGTTGAAATTGCCCAAAGATTCGGGCTCCCATCTCGAGTGGCAGACAATGAACCGCAAACAAAATAACGCCGTGGCCGTCATCGAGGGTCCGTGTGACATGCTCCTGGCCCTTGATGGTCATATGACGCTGAATTTTTTCGTCCGACCACCACCAGGCATTGATAGTGTCGAAAATAGCCTTACCCGTCTCTTCGAAGTTGCGCTTCAGTAAGGTCTGCTGCTCTTCGGCTGTCATCTTAGGGAAGCACAGCTCTAAATTTCGCTTTGCCGTATTGACCCGGTCGCCCATAAGGGTTTTAGCCAGTCGGCCTATCCCGGCGCCTAACTTCATCTGGATATGAAGTGGAAGCAGTTGAGTAAGGCGCATTAAACCGACACCCAACCAAAGTAGCCAGTATTTGGGGTGATATAAATGCGATGAAAATTGGGCTTTCTCTACCACGGTAAACTCGAAAAATTGGGAAATTACCGGCTATTCTAACGCAAATGTACACCGAAAAGTGGGAAATTATCAGGTATTATCACTCCCATCCGTGTCTGTTAGTAAGTGGCAAAGTTAGGTACAATCGGTCAATAATTTGAAACAAACAAGAGTGTGATGAAGAACCCACAGGTTGAAACCAGACCCGGTGGCTCCGTGACAGTTCCGGGCTTCGAAGATGGCATTTTAACGATTGCTTCCTCAGTAAATATCAAGGCTAGTCAGTGATTTTGTCTGCGTTGGCGTTGAGTGTCAGTTTGCTTTGGACCGATATAGGTTCAAAACAGGCCCTGATATGCGAAGTGTCGTCGCTGCAACCTTGTTTACATCACTTACCCTCTCCAGTTCGCCATCAACTACCTGCTAACGTCTCTGAATTGAATCAAATTCTGGGCCAAAGAGGCGCCATGGTGATGGCGGTTGAAGACAGTACTATCGCCGGGCTTATCCTTCTCTCCCCCGAGAACCTTCCCGGCTCACTCTCTGTCAATTTGTCCGGCTCTATCGTCTCCTTAAACCTTGAAAATCAGCATGAGCTAACCTTGTGGCATGAGATGGGTCACTTGGAGGCCAATAGGCTGCAGGATAGTGGTTTAATCGATGAACTTACGCCATACATGCATGAATGGTTGGCAGACTGTTATCTGGCATGGCGAGTGGCGCAAGAGAAAAGAAGCTTAGGGCCTATCTGGCAGCAATACAATCGAAGAAACATCGATGTGATGCAAAGCGTAGATACTATGTCGCACTGGACTGTGCCGATACTGTCTCAGCTACTCAGTCGCTACTCTCTTCAGGAGTTGATAGCATTCGAGACATTCAGTGAGCTGATGAGTGATCTCCTGCCCCAATTGGAACTTCCAGCTCCCGATAGTCTCGCCGAGTTCTCCAGCCTGATCCATCGTACTTTCAGTACCGAAGTGCTTCAGCCGCTACCTAACTATATGTCTTGGCGAAAACCTGCTCTGAGGAGCTATCTTGAGCCAACTCTGACTAAGTTGCTGGGCGAGGAAGCGGCTGAACATTGGTTGATAGAGCAAAAGATGTTGACGGGTAATGACGTTTTTCCCATGAAAATGAGCCATCAAGTTGAACTTTAGCTGAACCTTAGCTGAACAAGAATTAGAAACTCCGTATATCCATCACCTTACTGAAGAAATCTCCAATCTGGTTTGATAGCATCTAAGGGATCATAAACGATACGAACGGAGGATCGGCAATGGCTAAGCGCTCAAAAGTTCAGACCGAACAAACGATAAATCAAATTCTTGACGAGGCGCTAAATCAGATCCTTACTCTTGGCTATGAGCCTATGTCATACACAACCCTATCCGATGCGACAGGGATAAGCAGGACCGGTATTAGCCACCACTTCCCGCGTAAAGTCGATTTTCTAATTCGGTTAGATCCTAATATTGCCCGGTTATTTATTCGTGAGTTAGATTTCTCTGGCTTAACTCAGTTGGAACAGTCCTGGATGACGGCGTTAGCGGAGCCAACCAATGCTGCAATATTGAGACTCTTTTTTAGCTTGTGTGGTTATTCCGGCAATGAGGTCACTCTATTTCGAGCTGTCAGTCTGACCAGGGAAACGGCTGTGTCAGAGTTGGGCGTAGAAGGGGATAAGCTTGTCAGTGATCTGTTGGGCAGAAGCGCGGTAGCCTTGCTTGCTCAAACGGCTGAGGCGGCCTAGTGGTTTAGGTCGAATGACGGCACAGGCAAGGGATAAAAAAAGGAGCCTAGGCTCCTTTTCTATGGTTATCTTTTCACGATACATTTTTTAAGGCTGGTATCTGTTGTCATGCACCTCTATCTCACGATGCTCTACCCTCACGCTGCTCTGTTTTCACGAAGAACCAGAGTTGGGTTGAAGTCGATATCCCCCTCACCATCTATGGTGACTAGCCTGTCATCTTGTCTGACTACCGCTGTTTTCTCATCCTTTGACTGTCTGACAAACAGCAATTGATAACCCAGTTTGGCGAGGGTATAAAAGGCAAACCTTTGTGCAGTTGAGAGTCGATGCCAATGTTGATCGATATTGGGCTGAGTGATTCTTCTGTCATTAAAATCTGCAAAAGAAGACCCCATGGTCGATGCCTGCATATTAACCACTCCTCGCTGTCACTATTAGATAAGCCCGAACTTATATAAGCAGATGTCGAGTTTTTATGCAAGTTACAAAATGGCACTGCTTGAGCCAATAGCCATGCTCAGGGCAGAGTAATACACTGTTTTTGCTGGCGTATACTTGTCAAAGTATAGGTTGAGGTAAAATTGAAAGAATTATCAACTGGCTTGGCGTTGGGGGAGAGCTTTCAGGCTGGGAGCGACATATCCTCGCTCCCTACCTGTAGCCTTCACGGCAAAGAAATTACCGCTTATTCGATCTTGGGACTGTGCAGGTTAATTGGAGTTAGAAATGCCACTGAAGGTAAAGGGTTTGATAGTTACTGCCTCCACCTATACGACCAAATGCGGAACTCTTCTCATAAATGCCGGATCTATGGTGAATACTGTAACCCATCCACATATTGGTTAAATCACTGTTTCTGAACAGGTCTCCCATATTCACATCTAACGAAAAGTCTAAATAATTAAGTAGCTTGGAGGGCTTATAGCCTTTCTCTTCCATCTCAGTGCCTTCGATGTAAGTGACGCTGCTGACATAGGACAGCCCCTCCGCCACGCCTAAGCGCCATCTTGGTCCGATCTCGAAGGTGTAAAATGCCTTGATTGCCACTACGCCTTCGGCAAGGTTTCCCTGAACTTCAGAGTCGTGGTGCCAAACTGCGCCGGGAGTGAAATAGAGTTCAATCGGCAGGGTAAACAGGGTTTCGGTGAGTCGTGTCCCGTAGAACAGGGAAGTGAGCTGGTTATTATAGGGATCGGTTTTGGTCTGCCATGACAAGATGGCATTCAGATTTGAAGGGGTCGCCCAACCATGGGCAACTCTGATGAACTCGTCATCTGAGTCGGCTTTATAGGTTAAATGGGAGTTTGAGCTGACGTGAGATCCTGCGGCTTTCTTCTTGCCTGAATCGGGATAAAAACCGAATCCAAAAAATGACTCATATTGATACTGAGAGTCTATGGTTGGCAGGTTAACGATATCATCTTCGAGTCGTCCCACACCAAACTTGCCTAACAGGTACAGATTACTGACAAGGTGATAGCGTGCGGTAATACCGGCATTAACCTCTATTCCCCCAGAGGTGTCATATTGGTCTAATCCATAGTAAAACTGATTGAAATCAGCACTCTTCCAATTTAACTCTGCATAAGGGCTGAGGTACCAGTCACCTGACTCCCAATGGTATTTGGTGCGTGAATAACCATAACTGCGTTTGTTAGAATCGGACATGAAGGCGACATCCGCTTCCCAGGCTCCCTTAATAAATCGATATTGGAGGCCGAAATCGAATGCCTGAGACTGGGACTCATTTTGTAACTCTGTAGGAATATCGACAAACCTGAAGCGGGTATAAGCGTTAACCTGATGATGTTCATTCTTCCAAATATGTGCGCCCGCCTCCATGCCATCGACAAAGAAATAGTCATTTCTGAATTTGATTAAAGGAAGAATATCGTTAACGCTATCATCGTCGACGGCAAAGGGAATATCTCCCCGTCTTACTCCCATCGCGAGCCCCCAATCTTCAGCTTGGTACCGGGTCGCGTAAACCTGAGTTTGTGGTTCGCCAAGTTCGTGGCTCTTCTCGTTATCGGGAGAGGCGAACACCGCGGTGGGTAGGCTCAACGCGAGAATGGAGCTAATGAGCAGGGAGTTATTTTTCATAGTTTGTCGTTATTATTGAACTCGTGATGGGAGTATAGAATGAAAACAGGAAGTTAAAAAAGTATTTGTTGCGGAAGCACGGTTTGGCAACAGAGCTTGAGCCCTTGCTGAAATCTTTTTCTTCTCTTTCCATGGTGTCACTCCTGCTCCTCACCTCTATTTTGTGTCTGTGTGTAAAATCCTTAAATTTGTCTCATTAGTTGTCATTTATGGCCTTTTAGTCCATTTTTTGCCGGATAATTAAACGACCATATATCAAAAAGGAATTAAAAATTAGATTTTATTCTTTTTTGCTTTTCTGTATAGAAGCTAAGCTAACCGACATTACACTGATATAGGGCCGTTTCTCATGTTGTTAAAAGAGCTTTCATCACTCGCTTCTCCCCTGTCGCAAGGACAGGTCGATAAGTTAAAGCAGCTCACCTCTGAGCTGAGTGCCATTCAACTCGCTTGGGTGGGGGGATATCTGTCCGCGTCTGCCGGGCAAGCTGCAACCGTTAATGTTGCAGATACGCAGCCTGCGCAAACCATTACTATTTTATATGGTAGTCAAACCGGAAACGGTCGAGGTATTGCCAGCGAACTGGCTGCGAAGGCTCAAGCTCAGGGCTATGCGGTCAACTTAGCTTCTATGTCGGAGTACAAGGTAAGGCAGCTTAAGCAGGAGACTCTGCTGCTGGCGGTAGTGAGTACTCATGGTGAAGGTGAAGCGCCGGATGATGCGATAGAGTTGCATAAGTTTCTGGCATCGAAGCGTGCTCCAAGGCTGGAGAACCTGAACTATTCAGTGTTGGCATTAGGGGATTCAAGTTACGAATTCTTCTGTCAGACAGGTAAAGACTTCGATGAGAGGTTGTCAAACCTCGGTGCCACCTCGATTCAACCGCTTGTTGAGTGTGATGTGGACTATGAGTCTGCGGCAGAGCAGTGGCAAGAGCATGTACTGGAAGCGGTTAAGCCATTAATTCAGACTTCAGGGGCGAGTGTGGTTTCTATCGCTCCCTCTGTAGCTGAGAGTGAATACACCAAGCAAAACCCTTATACCGCGGAAATCTTAGTCAGTCAGAAGCTAACGGGCAGAGACTCAGACCGTGATGTTCGCCATGTCGAGATTGATCTGGATGAATCGGGCCTGAGCTACCGTGTCGGTGATGCGCTAGGTGTCTGGTTTACCAATGCCGAAGCCCTGGTCGATGAAATTCTGACTAAGCTGGCGCTCGATGGTGATACACCGGTGACTGTGGGCAAGGACTCCTTATCGCTCAAGCAAGCCTTGATTGAGAAGAAAGAGCTGACTCAAATCTATCCGGGTCTGGTTCAGGGGTGGGCAGCACTAAGTGGCAATCAGGAGTTGCTTAATATCGTCGAAGATAAAGAGCTTACGCGCCATTTTGTGCTTAATAACCAGCTGGCCGATCTCGTTGCTAACTATGCTGTGCAGATCACAGACACTCAACTGCTTGAGTTACTTCGTCCTATTACACCTCGTCTCTACTCTATTGCCTCGAGTCAGGCAGAAGTTGAGTCAGAAGTTCATCTGACCGTTGCTCTGGTCGAAGATGAGCATGAAGGTACGGCCCGATTCGGTGGTGCGTCTCAATTCTTAGCTAAAGCCGAGGAGGGGGCTGAAATAAAGGTCTATGTTGAGCCCAATAACCATTTCAGATTGCCTGAAAACCCGGAAACGCCGGTGATCATGGTTGGGCCGGGCACCGGTGTTGCACCATTCAGAGCCTTTATGCAGGAGAGATCGTCACAGGGAATCGAGGGGAACAGCTGGCTTATATTCGGTAACCCACACTTTGAACAAGACTTCCTCTATCAAACTGAATGGCAGCAATACCTGAAAGATGGATCGCTTGCACGTCTGGATCTGGCTTTCTCCAGAGATCAAGAACATAAAATCTACGTCCAACATCGCATTGCCGAGCAGGGCAAAGAGTTATGGCAGTGGCTGGAATCAGGTGCTCACCTTTACATTTGTGGCGACGCCGAACGTATGGCGAAAGATGTCCATCAGGCGTTGCTGGATGTTGCAGTTAAGTTCGGCGGCAAGACCCCTGAACAGGCTGAGGAATATTTCGAAACCCTGCGCAGTGATAAACGTTACCAAAAAGATGTCTATTGATCTCATAGTGGTTTGATTCGATACCGAGCGGATCCCCTGAGTGTGATTGAAACGATTAAGAATATTGATGCAACGCCCTAGATGAGGCATTGCATATAGAGAATGAGTGAGACCCTTGCCATGACTGTAGAAAATGTTGAAGAGAAATTATCGATAAATGAGCATCTGAAAACCGACAGTGATTTCCTCAGGGGAAGCATTGAAGAGGGGCTCGATACAGCTGTTACCGGCGCATTTAGCGAGGGCGACCAGCAGTTGATCAAGTTCCATGGTTTTTACCAGCAAGATGATCGCGATCTGCGTAACGAACGCAAGGAACAGAAGCTAGAGCCTCTCTATAGCTTCATGTTGCGTGCCCGTGTCGCCGGCGGTGTGTGTACACCTGAGCAGTGGTTAGGTGTCGATGAGATCTCATCGACATTAACCAGCTCTAACAGCATTCGACTCACTACGCGCCAGACATTTCAATATCATGGCATCTCGAAGCGTAACCTCAGAACCTTGATCCAGAGTCTGGACAAGAAGGCGCTGGACTCTATTGCGGCGTGTGGTGATGTAAACCGAAACGTGATGTGTAATCCAAACCCTGTTGAGTCCCGTCTTCATGAACAGGCTTATTACTGGGCTAAAAAACTGTCAGATACTTACCTTCCAAGAACCAAGGCTTATGCCGAGATCTGGTTAGGTGATGACAAGGTTGCCACCAGTGAGGGGGATGAGGTTGAGCCTGTTTACGGTAAAACCTATCTGCCGCGTAAGTTTAAGATGGCCGTTGCCGTGCCACCGGATAACGATGTCGACGTTTACACCAATGATTTAGGTTTTATTGCCGTTGCCGAAGAGGGTGAGCTTGTTGGTTTCAACTTAGTCGCCGGTGGTGGTATGGGATCGACCCACGGTGAAGTCGAGACCTTCCCGCGTCTTGCCGATGACTTTGGTTTCATCAAGGCCGAAGACACCCTGAAATTTGCCGAAGCAATTTTGAAAGTTCAACGCGATTGGGGTAACCGTTCTGACCGTAAGCAGTCACGACTTAAGTACACGATCGTCAAGCATGGTTATGAAGCCTTCAAGGCTGAAGTTGAAAAGCGTACCGGGATTAAATTCGAGCCTAAACGCGACGTGGTGATCGGCGATCGCGGCGATCGTTATGGATGGATCAAAGGCGTCGATAATAAATGGCACCTGACTCTTTTCATCGAAGGCGGTCGTATCAAAGATCTTCCGGGTCAGCCGCTTCAGACCGGATTAAGAGAGATAGCTAAAATCCATAAAGGTGATTTTAGAATGACCTCAAATCAAAACTTTATCATCGCCGGTGTTGCCGAGGAAGATAAAGAGGTGGTCGAAGCGCTGGCACGTAGTCATGGCTTGATGGGCAAGCTTATCAGTGAAACTCGTGGTCGCTCAATTGCCTGTGTGGCTTTGCCAACCTGTGCACTGGCTATGGCCGAGGCTGAGCGCTACTTCCCCGACTTTCTGACTAAGGTTGAATCCTTGCAGGAGAAGCATGGTTTTGCCGATCAGGGCATAGTGATCCGTATGACGGGTTGTCCCAACGGCTGTGCCAGACCCTTCGCCGCCGAAATTGGCTTAGTGGGTAAAGCGCCGGGTCGCTATAACCTCTATATCGGAGCTAGCTTCGAAGGGACCAGACTGAATAAACTCTATCGTGAAAATATCCAGGAAGCCGAGATTTTATCTGAACTCGACCAACTGTTTGCGCGCTATGTGAGTGAGCGTGAAGAGGGCGAAACCTTTGGCAATTTCACGGTTCGCTCAGGTGTAGTGAAAGCGGTTATCGATGCCGCTAGGGATTTTCATGGCTAACTCAGTAAAGGTGGAATCGGTCGTATCATCCGATGAACTCCTGGCGTTATTGAACGCACCACAAGTTGAACAGCAACTCGAGCTTGAGCGTATTAATCAGTTTCTGGCTGAACTAACCCCCGCTCAGCGGGTCAGTTGGGGGCTGGAATATCTGCCGGGTAATCACGCGCTTTCCTCAAGTTTTGGGATACAGGGGGCGGTTATGTTGCACCTGGTCAGTGCTCAGAAGGCTGATATACCTGTGATATTGACAGATACCGGTTACCTCTTCTCTGAAACTTACCAATTTATCGATGAGTTAACCGAGCGATTGAAGTTAAACCTTAAGGTCTTTGCATCGCCGCTGACCCCGGCCTGGCAGGAGGCGCGTTTCGGCCTGCTCTGGGAGAAGGGCTTAGATGGGCTGGATCAATATAACAGGATGAATAAGGTCGAACCTATGCAGCGAGCGCTGGGGGAGCTGGAGGTGGGAACCTGGTTTGCGGGGTTGCGCCGTTCTCAATCGAGTACTCGTGAGGCACTACCCATACTCGCTATCCATGGATCGCGCTATAAGATCCTGCCGATCCTCGAGTGGAGCAATAAAGATGTGCATGAGTACCTCACCGAGCATGATCTTCCCTATCATCCCCTATGGGAGCAAGGTTATGTTTCGGTTGGAGATGTACATTCCAGCAAGCCTCTGGAGCTGGGAATGAGTGAGGAGGAGACCCGCTTTAATGGTTTGAAGCGAGAATGTGGTCTGCATTTCGAGATCTAATGCCGATAGGCGTCTTCAGCGAAAAATAGAGAGGAGCCACTTTTTAGCGGCTCTTCTTGTTTTTGAATGAAATGAATAGAGGTTTACGAGTGCCTTGCCTCACTACTGTGGATAACCAGATATTCCTGACATCGTTGTCATCTGGCTAATTTAATGAGTTTTTATCCTGTTTAATTATACTTTAGTTTTATTTTTTGATTTTTTTGTACATAAATACTCACAAACTTATGCACAGTTCTTTTTTTAGTCTATAGTTTGTGGTTCCCGTAGATGGTTTTAGAATGCTGTTCTGTATCGAGTCTGTCACTTTTTGAGTCAGACTCAGTGGTTTTTAGTCCTTCCTTGAGCTTATCGTCACCCTTGTGATGATGCTCACTAAGAGTCACTGACAGAGCTGTCAGCAAACAAAAGCCTTGCTCGTTTCATTGCTTGAGATGAGCCAGTGGTTTTGATTGGCTTGCTGGCGCCTGCTTAATCAAAAGCCGTTACACCTGAATAGCCCGATGTGGCTATTCAGGTCGTATCTCAGAGTCAATTTACGCTCCCCTTTTCAATCACTCCCTAATGAGCTAACTATCTTAATTGACTTATTTTGTTACTCGGGAACATCGCTCCCTTTTAGCCGTCCGTTATAGTATATTTAATTCTTCTGTCTACAGGGACCGTTTGTAGGTAGACACTTGTTTGCATAATTTTAAATGGAGTTTGATGGATGAAGAAAATATTAATTGCAGCAGCCGTGGTTGCCGCTGGTGCGGGTGGATATTGGTTGAGTCAAGATATGCCGGGTTCTGCTTCCGGTCAGTCTGACACTGTGCTTGCCTCTATTCCAGCTGACACACCACTGTTTTCAGCCCAGCTAAAGCCTTTTCCAATCAAGTCCTACGTGAACTCCCTTTCAAAAAGCTATAAGACTGTCCCCGATGAGTTTTTCTCAGAGTTAGAGCGGTCTGACGATGCGAGAGCTAGATTCATCTTGAGCCTGAGTCGCTCCTATATGGATAGCCTGCAAAGCGGCGAGCAATTTATCGCGACCTTTGGTTTATCGGAAAATATTCGCAGTTATTTCTATACTCTTGGTATCTTGCCCGTAGTTAAATTTGAAGTGGAGAAACCCCAGGCAATATGGGCTCTGCTCGAGAAGGCTGAGCAGGAGAGTGGTTATAGCCATGAAACCAGAACGCTGAAAGGTCTGGAATATCGTGTTTACACCCTTAGCGATATCGGAGACCCGGAAAAATTAGAGCTTCTGTTTGCTCAAAAAGATGGCTTGCTTACGGTGACCCTAAATAGTGCGTTTATCGATGAGCCGACGCTGGAAACAGCTCTGGGTGTGCGGCCTGTACCTCAGTCATTGGCCGATTCAGGAATTATTGAACAGATCATCAAGACTCATGGTTTCAGCGATGAGGCGATCGGCTATCTGAACCATCAGGAGATAGTCAAAGCTATCACCACGAAAGAGGGCAATCAACTGGCTCAGCAGATAACAGCTTTCTCGGAGCAAGAGGGGGAAGATCTGCTTGCCGAGTTCAGAACCCCCGAGTGTCACCAAGAGTTTTCTGCTATCACCGCCAACTGGCCGCGTACGGTATTTGGGGTGAATAGTACCAATATCGAGGATAAGCAGAGTAGCTTCGACATATCAACGATCGTAGAGAGTAAGAACCAGACCTTGCTCAATGCCCTTAAAGAAATGCGGGGCTTTATACCCGATTACGCTAAGAACCCAGGAGAGTCTGTTTTTTCAATGGGCGTAGGCATTGAGCTTAACCAACTGGTGCCGTCATTGACTGCCGTTTGGGATGAGTTGTTGCAGCCACAGTACCAGTGTCAGGTTCTGCAGGAGTTTCAGCAGGAGTTATCGGGTCAAAGCCCGGCAATGTTAGGCATGTTTACCGGAATGGCAAATGGCGTCAGAGGAGTCAGTGCTGCGATTATTGACTATAAATTTGCTGATGCATCAGCTTCAGGCCAGGGTGAACCGGCCTTAGATAGTGTCGATGCCATCGTGAGCTTATCTGCCGACAATCCGAGTATGTTGTTCAATATGGTGAAGCCTTTTGCTCCCGAACTTGCCAATATTCAACTGCCACAAGATGGTAGCGTTATTGACCTCTCGCATCTGCTTCCTTTGCCGCCTGAATATGGCATTAAGCCGAAGATGGCGCTGAAAGGCAATCACCTGGTTTTTTTCAATGGTGAGAAGGCGAAAGTCATCGCCGAACAGTTGGCTTCTGAACCGCTTACCGATAATGGTTTGTACAATATTGCTCTGGATTATAAGAAGTTATTTACGCCAATCGTGACTCTGGCCGAAATGACTGGAGAGCCTCTTCCCGAAGAGCTATCTATGATGAAAGATTATGATATGCAGGTGAAAATGGGCGTGGATATCAACGAACAAGGCATCGTTTTTGATTCCTATATAAATAACAAAGTTACACCAGCGGAAGAGTAAGTTAACATCTCTCTTCTTGAATAGAGCCAGCATCGCTGGCTCTTTTTATTGGCTAATACTCATTGGTATAAAAGTAAGGTGCGATATGTTGGTTGCCGGAATGTTTTTGAAAGCAAATGAGGTTCGAATTGTTACCCTTAACGGGACTCGTACAACTCATGAATTGGTGGCTCCGAAGACGAATAAGTTCACCTTAATCAAGAACCCTACTCAGGGGGAAGTAGTCACTTTCGGTGAACAGATAAAGGCATTCTGTATCGAACATGGTATCGATAAGATAGTGCTGAATCGGCGTGCGAGCAAGGGGCAAGGTGCTGGAGGTGCGGGGACATTTTTGATGGAAGGCGTGATTTTAGCCCTGTCTACATCGAGTGTCGAGCTTGTGCATCCAGCGACTGTCAGGGCGACAGATAAGCGCACATCGGAACTGAAAGCGTTAAAACCCAAAACGGTCGATCTGGGCAAGGCTTACGATCTGGCGTTTGAGTTTCTAACTTAACTGTTTAAAAATTAGTAATTAATCATTGCAGTATAGGCTTGTATTGAATCGTTATGAACCGCGCTATTTTGAATGATAATTTGCTTAGTTATTCCATCAAGCCCTTAAGTAGGGTATAAGGGCGCTATGAAAATCCCGAAACGTATTCAGCCTCTCGTAGATGAAGGCTTAGTTGATGAAGTCCTTCGTCCATTAATGAGCGGCAAAGAGGCCGATGTATTTGTTGTTCGTAGTGGCAATGAAGTGCGATGCGCCAAAATTTACAAAGAAGCCGAGAAGCGCAGCTTTAAGCAGGCGGTCCAATACCGTGAAGGTAGAAAAAGCCGTAATAGTCGACGAGCTCGTGCTATGGAGAAAGGCTCGAAGTTCGGTCGTAACGAACAGGAACAGGCTTGGCAGAATGCTGAGGTTGATGCCCTGTTTCGCCTGGCTTATGCCGGCGTAAGAGTGCCTCAGCCATACGGTTGTTTCGATGGTGTGCTGTTAATGGAGCTCATTACCGATGAGCAAGGGTTTGTCGCCCCCAGATTAAATGATATCTCTCTGACTGCTGAGGAGGCCCTGGCGCATCATAAGCTGGTTATGAAAGATGTGCAGCGTATGTTATGTGCAGGTTTGATCCATGGCGACCTGTCTGAATTTAATGTCTTGCTGGACAGCAAGGGCCCGGTGATCATCGATCTCCCCCAAGCCGTCGATGCGGCAGCGAATAATAACGCCAAAAGAATGCTTGAGCGTGATGTTAATAATATGACCCATTATTATGGTCAGTTTGCCCCAGAGATACTCCAGACTAAGTATGCCAAAGAGATGTGGGCACTGTTCGAGTCGGGCAAATTGAATCCAGAGTCAGAACTGACCGGGAAGTTTAAAGAGAGCACTAAAGCGGCTGATGTCGATTCGGTGCTGGCTGAAATCGAAGCGGCCTTCGATGAAGAGCAGGAACGCAAAGAGCGGATCCGTGAAGCGGCAGAAGGATAGAGTTCCTAGGTCCTAGTTTCTAGATTCTAGGACCTATTAATCTTTTACTGCTTTTCAATTCCCAACTGTTTCAGCGTCGCTGCAATATCTTCCGCTGCCGTTTCGGCGTTAATATCTTCGTCAATTTTTAAGATTTTTCCATCTTTACCGATATAAAATGTCACCCTGCTGGCTACGCGAACAAAGTTAAGCACATCATAGGCTTTAGCGGTCTCTTTGGTCGGATCGCTTAACATAGGAAAGTCAGCTTTCTGTTTCTTAGCAAAGTCCTGGTTATCTTCTAAGTCATCGACACTCGCCATCATATAAGCCGCATTGTACTCACGGATTAAATGCCCCTTTTGAACCAGAGAGCGGCACTCGAGGGTGCATCCGCGGGTATTGGCCATAGGGTACCAGGCCAGGACTAATGTCTGCTTCCCCAAATAATCCTTGAGTTGGTAGAACTCGCCGTTGGTGGACTGTAATTTAAAGTCCGGCGCTGTGTCTCCGACCTTAAGGTCGCTTGCCTGCACATAGGCCGAGCAAGCCAGTATTAAAGAAACGATAAATATTTTAGTCAGTTTAATCATCACTACCTCCAGGATCCGTTAATCCATTAATCTAATTTTACTAAGGGGCTGAAAAAAACAAAGCTAACAGATGTTACAGCTTATTTTTAGTCTAATCCTCTCATTCCCCTCGACCAGAGTCGAGAGGGTTTCGCCGGACTCGATATTTACAACTTGTTGTTTCATTTGCGCTATATCTTCATCCGGATGTTTTATTTTTATTGAACTATCCAGTTGTATCATGCCTGTTGAAGTGACAGTTGGATGAAGAGATATTGCTGCCTGAGCAGTTGAAAACCGACACTCAATATCGGCTGAACTTATTTGGGACTCATTGAGGATTATACCGTCATCGAGCTGCAGCTCTATGGAGATACTTAGTTTTGGCTTGGTCGATAATTCAAATTTTTCAGCCTTCTTTCTGTACTGAGCATTCAGGTAGAAGCCACCGATTGGACTACTCATTTTATATTCCATTATCTGTTTTATTATTTTTTTAGGCGACAAACTCCCTAAGGGGAGGCGAGTATTTCACATTCGTTATTGCTAATGTGAATACTCACTCTACTATGCATCTTGGTCATTTCCTAGCACTGCTAGGCATCCTGATTGTTTTCTAATTCAATTAAAAAGTTAGCGTAGTTTACCCAATCTATGATGAGTGCCTTGATAAGCATCTCTGTGCCCGGATCAGCATTAGGATGCTTTGTCTTCTCATTGAGTGTTTCAACGACATGTCTGACTTCTATCGGTTTAAGCGTTAACCTGAAATTATCTTTTGGGCTTGGGCTGGCATCCGATTGAGGATTAAGCGGCCCACTCATCTGATTTTGGACACTGAGTGCCAATCTGGGGTTGACTCCACGGAGCAGGGCGACGGTCATGCGCAGTGCTCCGCGGTTAAAGGTATCTGCCGTTAACAGGTGCTTTGCCTTATTGGACATCTAGCCTGCTCCTAAGGTACTCGTTAAGTCAATATTAACAGAAGCTTTGCCGTAATTGATATCCGGCTTTCTCATCGGTTACTTGGGGAGGATATTTAATGCTTGTTAATACATATTATGGAGAACTAGTTATGGGGTACTAGGGCTCCATAAATTATTGGATACTGAGCGTTTCCAATCGGCTGTTTCAACTTGCTTTAGCGATAGCTCTGGTACCGTCGCTTGTCTATTTTCACCGGGCCTTCCCTCTTGTGTGAGCAAAGTGACTAAACCTTGCCAGTGAATGGTTTCATTGATTGGTAGCTTAATGTCAGGATGGGTCCCCTTACCCGATAGTAATTCTCCTCGTGCGCTATAGGCAATACTGGCTGTGACCCTTACCTCGATATTGCTCTGGGGTAAGTTGAAACTGTACCGCTTGCCTAAGTCTCCGGAGGTCTTCTCTCCAATAAGTGTCACCCTCGGCCAATTCTTCGCTACATAGGCTATCCATTCGCACTCTTCCCGACATTCGGGACCAATGACTAGTGCGAGACGATGAACTTTGCTTTTATTCGTGTTTACTCCTGACATTGCGGGAGAGCGTCTGGCATACCAGTGTCCAAAACGGGCTGCATTTTCATTGTTTATTGTTTGACTGATATCTGAAAATTGGATCTGCTCGAAGAAGTTAAATTCATCGAAAGGGAGAAAATTAAGCGGTCTGAGCAGATCGCCCTTAAAGTCGGTCGAGCGCCGATATTGCGACAACGCCATCAGGTATCTGCTGGCTTCATCATTCCCGCTAAATTGCTCAGGTCCTGCAAACTCGCTTACCAGTAACTTTAATAGCCTGTCACTGTTTCCGGTAACCGCTCTTAAGTCCAGGATGGTTAACGGGTAAGTAAAGGCAAGTTGTAGCTCTTTAAGCGCCAAGGGGTCGGTGTCAAACCGGGTTAAATCTGTAATGTTAATCAGGGCGGCACTACTTTCAATATCGAGGGGGTCTTTAATGATGAGTGTATCTTTGGGCCAGGCATCTGTCTGTACCGCTAATCTCATCTGTATGTTCGAATCGAGGTTGTCAGTCAGTGAGAGCCTGACCTCATCGGTAACGGGGAGTCCCATCTCGGCTCTTAGCATGTCAAGTTGAGAGAGCCATTGTATCTGTTGAGAAGTGCTCAGTCTCAGGGAGTGAGGAACAAAGCGTAAACTGACGTCTATCCAGCGAGAAAGCGGAATTCCATCTATGTGAGTAATGTAGGGATGTTCAGGGTCCAGTAGTTGCTCGTCCTCGTTCAGTGCGAGCCAGGTATCCCCCAAGGGCCTTAACCGTAACGGTAGTATGCCTGAAGGCTGTATATGGGCGTTGATGCTTGTGCCCGGGTCATTGAGCATGGCGATGAGTTTTAACACTTCGGCTTTGAATTTGTCGCTGGTAATATTGATGGGGTAGCGATAAAGAATAGAGTCCACTGCCCGCTCAATGTTTTTCAGCCGTGCGCTATCCAGGCCTGAAAATGCCGAATGTTGCCTGATCTCATCAACTAATATATTGAGATCCTGGCGCATCTCCCTATGTCTTAGGCTCACCTTATATTCTGTGGAGGCGAGGGTTAAATGCGCGAGCTGCAGCGTACTTATCAATAAACATAAGCCAAATGTATTGACTATCTCTTTAAATCCAAACTTCATATCACTCCTTGATATGTATACTTATCGCTCTGTGTGCGAGAAGCTTCAGATAAAACAGACCAAAAGCACCGAATAGATACACAAGATTGATAATGAATACTCAGTTTGTGTATCTCAATTGTAGTCTACCTGTCTCTATTCATAACCTTTTCGTTCATAAAAGGATGTCGGTTAGTGGATACCAGTCTCTACCTATCTTATTGATATACATGGTTTGCCGTTAGCTTTGTACTGCTCAATGACTTGGGGTTATAGCCCTGGGCTTCAGATGGGCCGGGCATGAATGCCATCATCTTTTCGGCGATCTAAGCTGTCATCACACTTTATTCGCTGCCAATGAGTATAGATTGCTTTGATCCGGCTAACCCCAGCCTTTCGATTAGAATTATTTGCGATAAGCTAGTGTAAAAGTAGAAAGGGTTAGTATCGTGCTCACTTAACCGTTTCGATGTTTTAATCCTCGATCTTTTACAAGCGGCTGATTTTATAGGGGTTTATAAGTATTTTTTGATGTTGGCACTAGATAAATACTGTATTTTGGTGACATTGAGTTGGAATATCACTTTTCTAATAACCAACAGTTATAAATATTAACTTTTAACTATTTAATAAGTTATAAGCTGACCGTTATATTTTACTGTATTCAATAGTATGTGGGGCAGTGAGATGGAAATTGTAACTTTACCGGGTCAGAGAGAGGGTGGAAAAGTTTGGCTGGTAGGTGCAGGGCCTGGGGATGTCGAATTGCTGACACTTAAGGCGTACCGGATCCTAAAGAGTGCCGATGTGGTTCTCTACGACGCCCTAGTCAGTGAAGAGATAATGTCACTGGTTCCCTTTGATGCTGAAAAAATTGCCGTCGGTAAACGAGCCGGTAAGCATAGCGCCAATCAAGATGAGATAAATCAACTCCTGGTGACCAAAGGATGTACCCGTAAAAATGTGGTGCGTTTAAAAGGCGGGGACCCGTTTATTTTCGGCCGTGGCGGAGAGGAGTTGCAAAGCTTAGTGGAGGCCGGGCTGGAATTTGAAGTTGTACCGGGTATTACCGCGGCCAGCGGTACCTCATCCTATGCCGGTATTCCCTTGACCCACAGAGACCACGCTCAGGGCGTAACCTTTATCACGGGTCATTGTCAGTTAGGTAGCCGGCCTATGAACTGGACAAACTATGCTAACCCCAACAATACCTTAGTTATCTACATGGGTATTCTCAATGCCGGAATCATCAGTCAGGGACTTATCGATGCCGGACGAAGTGCGCAGACTCCGGTAGCCATCGTCTCTAAGGCGACTACATCCGAGCAGCGCCGCTTTATCGGTAACCTGGGAGAGCTGGAACAACTCGCGGCAGATCCTGAATTGAAAATGCCAGCCTTGATGATCATCGGCGAGGTGGTTCAGCTTGCCGATACGCTTAACTGGTTTACTCCCGAAACTCATTCAGAGACTCCGGCCGTAAGCTATGAGCTATGAGTTATGAGCTACGAGTCTGAAGTTGTAAGCTTTAAGTGGTAAGTAAGAGAAAAAGCGTTAGGGCTTTGCTGCCGTATGATTGCCCGTCATCCTGAGCTTGTTTCAGGAGTGGGACTTCTTCATGTAGGAGCGGCTTTAGCCGCGAATGTTTTAGAAGAGAGAGTAATAAGCTGTAAGCGGTAGGTAAGAGCCCGCTGGTTATAAGCGCTTAGTCGTCATACTGAACGAACTTAAAACTTAAAACTTAAAACTTAAAACTTAAAACTTAAAACTTACGACTTAAAACTTCTTTTCTCGTCGTTACTCAATCTTAAAATCTTGCGAAAACAATGCTTTGAATGCTTTTACGTACTCGGTATCTGTTTTAGGGTGTATGAGTTGAGTTAACTCGTCACCGATAGGCGTCAATCGATAATAATTAAACAGCAGATGACCGCTCTTAGGGGTTAACTTCATTTTTTCATCGAGCAAGGTGAAACTCATGGGAGTCTTGCTGTTTAATAGTCCTGTCTCGAATTCGCCTCGGTGCAATATGCCTGCATCGACCAGAGTCAGAATATTGGAGTAGGGCAGGCCAAAATTGGACAGGCCGATATTGATAGGTGATGACTTTCTGAATATTTGCCCAAAACCGCCTGTGTATCGATAGCCTATGATTAGCTTTAAGCGTGATTCATTATTGACCTTTACCGCCATACCAAGGGCTTTTTCAAATATCTGAGCCTCTTTATGGGTTAACTGCTTCAGTGTCGATAAGGTTCTTAAGCTAAAGTTACCCGGAGTGGTGATTTCATTGGCCAGTATTCGTCCCCATAACTCCTGCATCTTGCGGTTATGTATCTGCTCGGCGATTTGAAAAAATTGGTGTGCCCAATCTGGATCCAAGTCGACTCCGGTCACGTCTGAGGGAGTATGACTCAGCGCAATCGTGTATATGGTTTCTAAGTTGGCCTGGTACTGGCTGGATACTTTTTGCTGGCGAAAGGCTGCCCGTTCGGCGACAGAAGCGCTGCCTGGTCGGTAACCCTCTTCACTGCTTAACCCTAATTGGCGCCCTAACAGCAGCGCTTTTTTTCGGGCCGACACATCAGACTGTGCAGCCTTTGCCTCATTGATTCTAGCTAATTCAACCATGCTCTACTCTACACTTCTATTGTCACTGAATACTTTTCGACTGAATAGTATATTCGCTATCTTAACTAAAATGGCTCATGGCTTCACTCTGTGTTGTATTTTTTTTAAGCTCCATGACCAATTTACTTCATTTCCCTGAGTCGGTGTTATTGGAATATTCCTGGCCAGAAGCAGCGAGCAAACAGCGAAACCAGCTCCTATGTAGAAGACCGCTTGCGGCGAGTGAAGCCACAGCAGTCCCAGCAGCGCCGGAATGACGACCGCGGCGATGTGGTTAATCGTAAAGCTGACAGACATAGTGGCGGCAATATCTTTGCTATCGGCAATTTTCTGAAAGTAGGTTTTGATTGCTATAGCCATCGCAAATAACAGATGGTCGATAACATAGAGTGCAGCCGCTATTTCAGGGTGTTCAACCAGCGCATAGCTGACAAAGATGATGATAAGTCCAACGTACTCAATCGTCAGGGCACGCTTTTCGCCAATTCGACCGATGAAACGACCTATGGCTGGGGCAAAGAGTAAGTTAACCACATAGTTGATGAGGAAGAGGGCCGTTATCTCACTCACGCTGTAACCAAACTTCTCCACCATCATAAAGCCGGCAAACACCATAAATATCTGGCGTCTTGCTCCGGAGAAAAAAGTCAGCAGGTAATAGAGCCAATATTTTTTTCTGAGGATAATCTTTTTATGTTGGGGCTCTCCAACCTCAAATTTGGGGAAATACACAGTGATAGTAATAACCATCAACAGGCCTAGACTGCCTATCAGGGCGTACATCCACACATAATCCAGTTTAAGCCAACTCATGACTAACCAGATGCTGGCGTAGCCCGACAACGCTGCCGCAGAGCGCCATGCCAGTGCCTTGCCCAGAAAACCGGCAGTCTCTTTCTTATCCACCCATTGTAGCGTCAGGGACTGGTTGATGGTTTCAAAGTAATGAAACCCGACAGACATCAATATGGTTGTCAGATAAAGTCCTAATACCTGAGGGAAGAAGCCTGTGATTGCGACGCCAATACACAATAGGGCTAGCGAGAGCAGGGCGAATGCCTGTTCGCGAATAAGCAGAAGAATGAATATTGCGGTGAAGGCGAGAAAGCCCGGAACCTCTCGTAAGCTTTGTAGGACACCAATTTCTGCACCGGTGAATTGTGCCTGCTCGATGACGAAATTATTCAAAAGCACCTGCCATATAGAAAACACCAGCGACATGATAAATGTCATCCAGAGAAGGAGTTTTTGCGGGCTTTTACTCATAAGGTCATTCCATGCTAATGATTGTTATTTTTATCAGGAAAATCAGTTTACATGAGTTAATTCTTATCTTGTTAGTATTTATTTTAAACATATCACTCTATAGTGAAAGGAACTTAAGGGGAGTAAGGTCTCATGGTAACTCCGGCTGCTTCTTGAACATTTTGTTATTGAGCTCTTAATTAAACGCATAATTGAGCACTTGGTTAAGCACTTCATGAGGAGTGGGCCGTTTTCAGAAATTACATAAGGAAGATGTTATGTCTGGTTTGGAATTATTTCATTTACCCTTGCCACGGTTATTGCGACTAATCGTGCCGCCATTAAGCCTGCTTGCAATGTTAATCAGTTCATCGGTTTTCGCTGACTCTGCTCAGCGGAAACCGGGGATTCTTGTGCCGGGATCTTCATTTCAGATGGGATGTTCGATCAAAGATGAAGATTGTGAGTCAGATGAAGGCAAACCCGGCGGCGTCTCCGTTTTTGTGCCTGCATTTTACATAGATACTCATGAGGTAATGGTCAGTGAATATCAAGCCTGTCTGGATGCGGGGAAGTGCAAAAGACCTAAAGATTATGGCCTTAATCAATACTGTAACTTAGGGGCGAAGGGACGGGATAATCATCCCATCAACTGTGTCGATTGGTCACAGGCCCAGACATTTTGCCAATGGCGGGGCCAGCGTCTGTCCTATGAGGCCGAGTGGGAGAAGGCGGCTCGTGCATCGAGTTTAACGCGATATCCCTGGGGAGATGCGGTTAGCTGTAAGCAAGCCATCTTGGATGATGGTAAAACCATGGGATCTGTAGCTGGTGAACCCGATGGTTGTGGAGAGGACCGTACCTGGGCGACAGGCTCAAGAGCCGCTAATGCATTTGGCCTATTCGATATGCATGGCAATGTCGGAGAGTGGACCATGAACTGGTATGCGAAAGATGGTATTGCACAATATGTCCAGGGGAACCTTACAGATCAGAAACCCAGCCCCCGTAAGGTCGTGAGGGGGGGCTCATGGGATGAGACAGCGCTTAACCTGCGCAGCTCTTTTCGTAATATCAAAGCACCAATCAGTGGTGAAGGGATCTATGGTTCCATTGGCTTCAGGTGTGCCAATAACTAAGGTTTGAGGTTAAGAAGGTTTGAGCTTAAGAAGGCTTGAGGCAATAAGGTTTTTACCCCTTTGGCCTTAAAAACCTTCAGGTCTTCTAGCTCTTTCTTACCCCTTAAAACTTACAGCTTATAACTATCTCTATTAAGACCTTCGCGGCTAAAGCCGTTTCTACACAGAAAACCTCTTTGCTCTGACTTATCACTTAAAACTTACCGCTTACAACTATCCCTTTTAAAAGCTTCTCTTTGACTGTTATCTGTACGCATCTCCTAACAGCTTTTTGTCTGTTTGGCTGCAAAAAAAGTAACCAAATTGTAATTCTTATTGTAAATTTTAATGCAAATGATTCGTATTTGAATTATTTTGTTCGCAAATTCAGGGGGAACTGTTAATTCAGGGCGGATAAGAATATGAAATTTAAGTTAAGTTTGTTGGCGCTATCTATCACAGGGTTGAGCATCACTGCCTTTAGCAGTACACAGGTGTTGGCAGCAGAACCTGCTCAACTCGAACAGGCGATCGCGAAGCAGGAAGCCGAGCTTAACAAGCTCAAGCGGGATCTGGCGGAACTTGCCGCGCAGCAAAAAGTTCAGCGGCAAGAGCAGGAGAAGCAGGCCCAAGTTGTCACAGCGGCCAAACAGGAGCTTGCCGAGAGTAAGTTCAGTAAGTTTAAGTTCAAGTCATACGGCAGCATGAACTACACCAGCGACGAGTATTTTGAAAATGTGCAAGATACTTCGCCGGAGCGCCGTGGCCGTTTCGATCTTGAGCGTATTGTGACTGAATTCGGCTACCAGTTTACCGACGAGTGGGACATGGAAGTGGAGATCGAATATGAGCATGGTGGTACAGGTACCGCCCTGGAATATGACGGTTTCGATGAGTTTGGTGAGTTTGAGTCTGAGGTCGAGGCTGGTGGCGAGGTCATGATTGAGAAGGCTCAATTGAGATACCGTCCCAGCGATGCCTTCGGGGTTAAATTCGGTAATATCCACCTGCCGATCGGTCTGTCGAGTATTCTACACAAACCCGATCAGTATCTGACTGTACTGCGTCATCGCAGTGAAGCGGCCATGTTGCCCGCCGTATGGAATGAAACCGGTGTCGGCGTATTTGGTGAGGTGGCGAATTTCCACTACCAGGCACAGGTAGTCAGCGGGCTCAACTCCGAGTACTTCAGAACCTATGACTGGGTTGCATCAGGCCACCAAAAGCGCTTCGAGCATGTTAATGCCGATGATCTGGCCTATGCGTTGCGTCTCGATTACGGAAACTTTAAGAAAGGCTCCGCTGTCGGTGTCGCGTATTATTACGGCAATACCACTGGCAACCGTCATAAGAGTAACAAGGTTCAGGGCGATGGTACCGTGAGTATCCTTGCCGTCTCTGGTGCATTTGTTCAAGGTCCCTGGATCTTACGTGGCCAATACCTCAATGGCACTCTGAGCGATGCCGATGCCATTACCCAATCCAATAAAACCACTCCAGGCTTAAAGCCCGGTAACTTTGCGCAATTAGGCTCTAAGTCGGAAGCCTTCTTCGTCGAAGCCGGGGTCGATTTAGGTCAATTCACGCCGGTACCAATCACGATCTTTGCCAACATTGACTACTCCAATCCGTTGGCCGAAGTCGAGACCGGGACTGCGACTAAGCGATATGAAAATACCTGGACCAGTGTAGGGGTTAACTATTTCCCAATTCCGGAGATTGTGCTCAAGGCCGAGGTAGGTCGCCAGCAGGTAGCCGTGTCATCAATACCAGATACTAACTTCTTCGCACTGGGTGTCGGTTACCAGTTCTCGCTGTGATCGACGCAATCACAGCGCACATCAAACATGAAGTACAACATTAAGTAAAAATGGAGCTTTACATGAAACCTTTAAAATATTCGGCAATTGCAATTGTGCTCATCTCTACATTGGCTGCTTGCGGTGGTTCCGGCAGCGATGATACGACTCCACCGATCGATGAGTCTAAGTTTGAATTTGCGGCGACTGAGATGATCACAAATCTGACCGATGACGTGATAGTCAGTGGTTATGCCGCCCTGGCGATGAAAGGTGAGGCGCTGTTATTAGCCACACAGACATTGGTCAACACGCCGACACAAGCGAATTTGCTCGCCGCTCAAGAGGCGTGGAAAGCGGCCCGCCAACCTTGGGAGCAAGGTGAATCTCATATCTTCGGCCCGGTTGACTCGTTAGGCATCGATCCACACTTAGATAGCTGGCCGTTGAATACCACAGATTTGAAGACCGTCTTAGCCAATAATGCCGGTTTCGATGCCGAGACAATCAAAGGCTGGAACGACGATGTTCAGGGATTCCACACCATGGAGTATCTCTTGTTTGGTGACGGTGTTGCTGACAACGAGAAAGCGATTGCCGATTTAACTACTGCCGAGAGTGAATATCTGATGGGCTTAGCGGAAGTGTTCCGCGACTACACTAAGGTACTCGATGATGCATGGCAGGTAAGTCATGATGGACAAAGTGGCAAGGCATATGGCGAGCTGGTTAAAAAACCGGGTAGCGATGGCAACACTTTTTACAGCTCACAGGTCGGTGTTATTCAAGAGTTAGTGAACGGCATGATAGGTATCGTCGATGAAGTGGGTAACGGTAAGATTGCCGACCCATTCGGCGTATCGTTAGAGACTGCGGATACATCTAAGGTGGAGTCTCAATATTCCTGGAACTCGTTAACCGACTTCAGCGATAACATCGTAGGCGTTCGTAACGTTTATCAGGGAGAGTTAACGGGGGCGAGCGATAAGCAAGGGATTATTGATTTCGTTAAAGCCGCCGATGCCACATTAGCCGCTCGTGTTGGCAGCGAGATAGATGATGCCATCATCAAAATTCAGGCCATCTCAGGTACAAACAACATGCCTTTCCGTCAGGCGATATTGGATGTTGAGGGCCGCGTAAGGGTTCAAACTGCAATCGACGCCCTCTCCAAGCTGCAAGCCAGCTTAGAGTCCGACATATTGCCATTGCTTAACGATTGGAAAGTGTAACTCCCGATTTATGAGCTGACTTTGCAGATAAATTAAAGGAGGCACCAAAGCGGCCTCCTTTCCTGTTTATTGAACTCTATTTTCCATCTGCGGCAAACTCAGGATAGAGATTAGCCTGGCGGAATAGTTCAAACAGTGTGAGATAAAATGATGATGACACACAGATACCCGGGTTTAGCATTTGCGCTATGTATAGGGTTGAGCGCCTGTGGTGGTTCAGGTGATGATGCACCAGAGCCTAAGCCGGATGAAAAGATCTACCCGGCATTTACTGATATCAGCGCCAGTGGCGGTGAAACAACAACATTCGATGCCTCGGAGTCGGGACACGGCTTCTCGACGCCGGCTCCCAACCTGTCAGATGAAAATCTGGAGCTGCATTTAGAGGGAGATCTCGGCTTCGAGACGGCATTTACCACCGCGCCGAACAGTGAGCATCCGGATCTCGATGGTTTAGGCCCGGTATTTAATAATGCCGACTGTAATTCATGTCACCAGCGTGACGGGAGAAACTCAACCCCTATCGTTCCCACCGGAAAAGATCGTATTAAGCTGGGCTCTGAGGCCGGACTCTTCCTGCGTATTAGTAAGGCCGCGGCAGAGCCATGTACTCAGGGGACGGAGGCAAATGACTATTGTGCGCCTATCGGGGTGCCCAATTTTGGCGGGCAACTGTTTCACCGTGGCGTGCTGAAGGCCAGACCGGATTGGGAAGATAACCTTTTTGGTGGTCAGGCCGATGTGTACCTCTCCTATGAGACTAAGCAGATGACCTATCCTGACGGAACTAGCGTCACCTTGAAAAGGCCGCTGTTTGACGTCGAAAACCCCTACGATGCTCCGGGCGAAACTCTAAACAGTGCCAACGTAACATCTGAGTTATTACAGGATGACGTCTTGATGGGATGGCGAAATGGCTTGCCGGTATTCGGATTAGGCTTACTCGAAGCTATCCCCGAGGCCGATATCTTAGCCCTGGTAGATATTGATGATGCCGATGGAGACAAGATCTCCGGTCGGGCAAACTTTGTGTTCGATGCGGTCAAGGCTCAGGCCGGCGATCCTAACCCTGTCTCTTTAGGCCGTTTTGGCTGGAAAGCCAACACGCCCAGCGTACGGGTACAATCTTTAGGCGCCCTGCGTGGTGATATCGGCATTACTAACCCACTGTTTCCCGATGAGAGTATCGTCGGTACAGCGCTACATGACAGTTACCTGACCAGAACTGGTTTCACCGATACGGGTGAAGACGAGAACGGGGCACCAGAGGCAAGCGCAGAGTTCAGTGATTCTGTGGTCTTCTATGCCGAAACCCTTGCCGTGCCCGCGAGGCGCAACATTTCAAGCCCTGACGTGCGTGAGGGCGCGCTATTGTTCGAGCAGCTCAACTGTACCGGTTGTCACAAGGCGAGCTTCGTGACTAAGTCTGCAGGAAAAATTGGTGGTTTACCTATGGCTGAGGCGCTCAAGGGGCAGACTATCTATCCATTCACTGACATGTTACTCCATGATATGGGTGATGAGTTGGCCGATGGGCGTCCGGACTTTCTGGCTAATGGCAATGAATGGCGTACTCGCTCTCTTTGGGGAATAGGCCTGACACAAACCGTTAACCCTCAGGCGGGCTTCCTCCATGATGGTCGCGCAGCCACTCTGGAAGAGGCTATTTTATGGCATGGCGGTGAGAGCGAGCAGAGTCGTGATGATTTTATGGCACTGAACAAGTCCGAGCGGGAGCAGGTGGTATCTTTTCTGATGTCACTCTAGAAAGTTAAGTATTAACTTCTGAATAGATGAAACGGCCACCTGTAATTGAGGTGGTCGTTTATCTTTCAATGCCGGTAAGCTTACTCGTTTTGGTAAATGGAAATTAGGATTTGTGATACAGGTAAAATTTACCCGGGTTTTGCAAATGACCGCCGTGATCTGTTTCATGTAAATAAAATGGCATTTATCTTATTATTGTAGTTGTCATTTTTATCAAATTTTGAGAGGTGCTGGTGAGCAACATCTTAATTATCTACTCAAGTGTGCATGGTCAGACGCGTAAGATCTGTGAATATTTAAAGCAACAACTTGAGACTGTTGGAAATACTGTCACGGCATCGAGTATCGATGACGTACCCGATTTGGCGGTATTCGACAAGATAATCTTAGGTGCAAGTATCCGTAACGGGAAGCACAGCCCATCCGTGTATCAGTTTATCTCTAACAACCGTGCTATTTTAGACCAGAAAGTAACCAGCTTCTTTTCGGTTAATCTGGTGGCGCGTAAGCCTGCAAAGAACACAGTCGAGACCAACCCATATACTAAGGCATTTCTCGATAAAACAGATTGGCGTCCTACTTTGCTGAAAGTCGTTGCCGGTAATTTAGATTATCAAGGTTACGGTGCAATGGATCGAAATATTATTCGTTTCATCATGTGGATCACCAAAGGTCCTACCGATGCCAACACTAAGATTGAGTATACCGACTGGGATAAGCTTGAAACATACGCTCAAGAGTTTCACGCACTTTAAGCAAGTGGCCAACAAGGGCATGAACGGCCCTTTGAAAGGGGCGGTTTAAAAAAGAGAGCTGCGCGGGTATCAGATTCATCACATTTTTTTCGCTCATTCATGAGGCATCATATGTCTAAGCCAGCATCTGCAATTACAAAGTTATTCTCTAAACTTAATGAGCTACAGCATCTATTCATTATCATCTTATCGGCTTATCTCATCGCAACCAGTGGTTGGATATTAATCGGTCGCAGCTTGAGAGCGAGTGCCTCCTTCTGGGATTTGGCCCATGTTTATCTGGGACTCGTAACGGCCATCATCTCTGTCACCTTTCTGCTCTCTAATTGCCTGAAGGGGAAATGGCGTCAGTACTTTCCCTGGCTTAAGGGCGACTTCTCGCAAATAAAGAAAGACATCATTGGATTATTCAAAGGAAAGATCCCTATTGCCGGTGGCAGTGGACTCTTTAGCTGGATCGAAGGTTTGGGTATGTTGGTGTTCGTTGGCGTAGGTGTTACTGGCGTGGTCTGGTATGTCCTGCAGGGAACTCCGGATGCACTTTTATGGCGCGGCTACCATATTCTGTTAGCTAAGAGCTTTATTGGTTTCATCGTGCTGCATATTGTCTTAGCGGGTTTACATCTATTAGATTTTATTCGAGATTGATCTACACTCTGTGGGTAAGCCATTAATTAGGCTGTATTTCCTTTAGTACCTAGTATCTGTGAGGTGCCTTTGCGACCGCAAGTGATCCACCTTATTGATGACTGTAAGTTGGGGGGCGTCAAGTTGGCGCTCGAGAGTCTGTCTGACTCAAGCTTAAAGCAGACGTTTGATTTTAAAATTTGCTCCCTCAACTTACACTCCTGTTTCCCCCGTCGTTATAAGGCAGATATTATTTGCCTGCACGCCGCGGCTTCCTGGCGAAAGCTACCCGGCCTCTGTCTACTTCGTTTAGCCAATATTGGAACGCCACTCCTCTATCAAGAGCATCACTACAGCGAATGCTTTGTTAAGCATAGAGTCAATGAGCCCTGGCGCTTCTTGCTGATGCTGAAGCTCAGTTACCGATTAATGACTCGTGTACTGGCTGTGTCGGATGCACAAGCCTATTGGATGAAAAAGGAAAAACTGACGAGTCAAGACAAGCTCATTGTGATGGGGCAGGCAAAGGATGTAACCCCGTTTTTAATGCTGCCGGCTAAGCCCGTCGGTAGGCCTGTCGTGCTCGGAGCCTATGGACGCTTCGATCCTCAGAAAGGGTTTGATCTCCTGCTCGAAGCTATGACTCAACTTTCACCTGAAAAGGTTGAACTCAGGTTAGCTGGCGGGGGAGAGGAGTTAGAGGGGCTGGAGGCCAAATGGGCGAGTTTGCCCCATGTACGCTTTGTCGGTGAGATCCACGATGTGTCCCAATTCTTGTCCGGATGTGATGCCGTGGTGATCCCCTCTCGCTGGGAACCTTTTGGTCTGACTTGCCAGGAGTCTTTAACCGCAGGCAAAACCATTATCACCAGTGGTGTCGATGGGATCAATGAGCAGCTTGAGGAGATTGAATCATTGGAGCTTAATGGAAACGGGGACTTGTTGAGGCTTACCGATCTCAGCCCTGAAAAGATTGCTGAAGCGGTCGATAAGCTGATTGATCGCGCCGACGAGCAACTCGAAGGCACCCAAGAGACGAATGCGTCATTGGCATTAAGCCGTCAAGCAAGGAAGATAGTGGCTGCGCGTTGGCCGGTGTTACTCGAAAAGTGGCGTGAGGTGTTGAGTAAGCATCTATGAAGGCTGAAATCGCCCATAAAAAAAGGCTCCCTCGGGAGCCTTAATTGAATGTTGAGAACAGAAACGAATCTATTACTTATGCTCGACGGCTAAATAGTTGATCAGGTCGATAAGTTCGCCCAGAGTACGGATCTGTCCCATATTAACGGCGTATTTATCGTTGACGATAAATGCCGGAACACTTTGAATACGAAACTCTCTTTGCTGGACGCGCCACAAGTCAATTTTGTCGCTCACGGCTTTACTGTCGGCGATAGCATCATATTTACTGATATCAAAACCATTGTCGGCAAAGACCTTCTTGATGTCATCACGATTGTTCAGTTCTGGTTTCTCATGGGCACTATGGTCGTGATCATGGCTATGACCATTTGCGCCTTCATCGCCCTGAATGGCGGCGAACATAGCGTGAGTCATCTTATCACCCGCATCCAGCTCCTGAATGACGGCCAATGAACGCATGACTTCGGTACCAATTTCGCTATTCATAAAGTCAACGTGCTTGCTATCGAACTTCACGTTTTTATTTAAGTTAGCTTTGATATCGCCAAGATACTGGGTTTCCATGTTGAAGCAGTTATGGCAATAAAAAGAGTAAAACTCAGTAAGCTTAGGCTGGGCACTCGGTGCTTTATCAGAAACTTGAGTAAAATGCTTACCTTCTACAAATTGTGCGGCAAAGCTGCTCAATGGTGCAACGGCTAATGTTAATGCTAGTGCAATATGTTTAATCAATCTTTTGTCCTCAAAAGTGACCCGCGGCTCGATCAAATATCACATGAGCCTGCAAAGGTGCCTGAAAAATTCAGCTAAATTTAGCATAGAAGCTTAAGCTTAATTATGACTGAATTTGGAACAGGAAACAGGCCTACTAGTGTGACTTAGGTTGGGATTTGAGGCAGATTTTAATATTTCTCTCTTAAAGCTTGCCAGGCTTCACACACTTTACGGAATTGAGCCGCATCGCCATCGGGGCGATCCGGATGCCACTTCAATGCCAGTTTACGCCATTGGCGACGCACCTCTTTATCCGTGGCATTCACATCCAGTTCGAATACGGCCAAAGCCTGACTCTTATGCATTAAGTTAGGGTTGGTGCCGATATAATCTTCATAACGATTCCAGAAGGATTCGAGCATCTCTTGTATGATATCGGGACAAGTATCGTAGTTAATCCAGTTAAGGTAATACTCTCTCAGTGCATCATCCTCCCTGAGACTGGAATCTAAGTTGCTGGGGATGATTCGGAATATTTGTATCTCCATAGCTTTTACTTGGAGCCAGTGCTGTGGCAGAAGCATAGCCTGGAGCTCAAACAGGGCGTTCATCAACAGGAAATTACGTTTGAAGAGGGCCTTTTGTTGGTCCTCATCGAGATCTTGCATTAAGCCTTTATTCTGTAGCTCGGCGGCCAGATGGTGCACTTTCCAGCTCTTATTGGAGGTCTGTAGTAGGCTGAGTAGTGGCCAGATAAGCGGGTTATCCCCTTTGATAACAGAGATATCGGCTACTGATTTAGAATCAGATAGCGCGGGGAGTGCCGTTGAATTTTTGCCTAGTAACATACTCCGAATCCATCCTCTACTGGCTACCGCTCTTATGACATTAAACAGACTATGACACAGAGAATGAGGATTACAAGTGGGCTGAGTGATTGCCCCTATGGATAACGAATATAGGGGCATTGGGGGATCTTTATACCGACTGGTATTATACCAATCGGTATAAAGGTGTGGTCACTCAGCGAGAGTTTAGCGCTTGTGAGGCAAGGTCATTAATTGCTCCTGCATAAATGACATTTGCAACATCCATGTTGCTCGCAACGAGTGAGGAACATAGTTATTCTACGTTTAAGCTCGTTAACGCCGTATCGCAAGTGCTAAAACTCGCCTTTCAGGAGTGTTTTTGGCTGCCTACTTCTGTGTTGAATGAGTTCAAAATGGATCTCTATTCCCTCACTCGTTCGCTTTGAATTATGCAGCCAAAAATAACTCTGAGTTGATAACTTTCTTATACTGATTGGTATTATATTTCGGTGAAGAGTTGCTCCTGTGGCAGCCTGGACTTAGGCAGTTCGGCATTAAAATCATCCTCTGCCTTGTAGCCCAGAGCGACGATGACCGAAGCGCAATAACCTTGTTCTCTTAACCCCAATACCTGGTTAAGTATGCCTGCATCGAAGCCTTCGATAGGACAAGCATCCACGTCGATGACATTGGCACCCGGCAGTAGGTTGCCCAGAGCCAGATACACCTGCTTTTCCATCCATTATTGAGTGTCTTTTAGCTCATATCTGTGCATGTTTGCAAAAAATGAGCGACCATTGTGCTGTCCCTGTTTCGCCTCCTCATTGCTGAATCGACCATCTTTCTCCTCCTGCTCCAGAACTGTAGACAGGTGTTGATCATCCATCAGCACCTTTGTACACAGAACCAACAGATATGATGCATTGAGTAGCTTTTGGGTATAAAGCCAAAGTTCACCGTCGATTCAGCAATCTTGGCCTTACCCTCTTCAGATGATGCCAGAACAAAATGCCTGGGCTGGGAATTGGTAGATGAGGGGCTGTATTGCTGCAGCGTCTAAATATCTGCAGTCTTGTCTGCAGCGATCTTTTTGGTCGGATTGAATGCCTTGGTGATATAACGTTTTTGGGTCAGGTAGCTCAGTTCGCTCATTTACAATCTCCATCGGGTAGGGCAGAAATCATCATTTTATTCCTGAGCTTTATATAAACAATACCGATAATAAGCCGAAATTTTCAATTTTTATTTGATAAAAGCTCTTCGTAACGTCCGTTATATTTTGTATAAACAGGAATCTCATCAGACTCGTTATTAGGCTATTTCTGCCTCACTGGCTCAGACTAAAATCAGCCTCACTCTGGTAGATGATTGAAGCTAATCGGTATTACATGTTTATGGAGACAAATACCGGCGAAACCTCACGCTGGCATGGGGTAGACTCAAACGATTATCATTTGATTTCCCCCTTTTTAGAACTAAGCTCAATGAAGAGAGTTTTCCCGTCGTTTCGACTCGGAGTCGATAGATTTTAATCTGCTGTAGAGGGCTGGTAACTATTATGGATAACGGATTTTTAGATTGTTATCGCTTTTTGGACAACATTAAACGTGGAAGAGTGTATTAGAGGTCACCGTCATGAAGATTGTCTGCGTTACCCAAAGGTTACAGTGACATAATTATGCCCATATCTAACCCCCGGGTGCGTTACATCATCTTATTCTCTGTATTGATTGGCATTCTGCTTTCCGGCTTGATTGGTTACAGTTTTTATCAGAAAGAGACTCAAGCGATAGAGGCTGATTTCAGAAGAGACGTCGATAATAAAGTATCGGCTTTCGAGCGTGAGCTATTGCTGAAGTCAGAGGTGTTGTATGCACTTAAAGGCTTGTTTGATAGCTCTGAAAACGTGACCGCGCACGAGTTTAAAAAGCTGGCTGCAGAGTTCCTGATTCGCCATCATGATATTCAGGCATTGGAGTGGGTGCCCAGAGTAATGAAGGAAAACAGAGATACCTATGAGCAAGCCCGCAGGCTTGAGTATCCGGATTTTGAATTTACCGAGCGAGAGTCACAGGGACGTATGGTCCGGGCTTCTGAACGTGCCGTATATTTTCCTGTTTACTATGCTGAGCCAATTAAGGGGAATATGGTGGCCCTGGGATTCGATCTCGCTTCTGATGAAAAGCGATTAAAGATAATCAATAAATCCAGAGATTTAGATCTTCCTTTAGCGACTGAAAGTATTAGGTTAGTTCAGGAAACCTCTACTCAAGTTGGGTTTCTTATGTTTATGCCGATCTATGACGGTGAACCGGCAACCATGAGTAAGCGTCGTGAAAAGCTCTTAGGATTCGTGCTTGGTGTATATCGAATTGGTGAAATGTTTGAAACCGCTATCAGGCATCCCAGAGTGCAGGGTATCAAGCTGAAATTAATCGATAATACGGGTATCGAGGCGGCTCAACTCTATGACAACTATTCTGACATTCAGCGTCAGGATAAGACCCCTGCTGCGTTCAGCTATAGTAAGCCCCTGAAGCGGTTTGGCGGCCGACAGTGGACACTGGTCGCTAGCCCAACGTTAGGCTATATCGCCGAGCGAAGAAGCTTGCTGCCCTTGATGACAGGGAGTTTCAGTATTTTGTTCGTACTCGTCGCCGGTATGTATATTTTTCTGGTCGTTAAGCAGTCTATTGTTATCGAGGCTGAGGTGATTGAGCGTTCTAAGGCACTGCAGAAAGTTACGCGGGCCTTGGAAGAGAGCTCCCTTATCGATGGACTGACTAAGGTGACGAATCGCCGGCAATTTGATGCTCAATTTGAGACCGAGTGGCTGAGGGCTATTCGAGATGGTAGTGCCTTGTCGCTGATTATGATCGAGCTAGATGATTTCAAGTTGTACAGTGAGCATTATGGCCATCTAGCGGGCGAACAATCTCTCAAAGATGTGGCCGGGGAGCTCTTGCGTACAAGGAGTCGTAACTCTGATCTGGTGGCCAGATATAGTGCCGAAACCTTTGTCATCTTGTTGCCAAACACTGAAGAGCCGGCCATTTTAGCTGAAAAATGTCGCGTCAATATCGAGAAGTTATACATTCCCGATGAAGTGTCGCCTGTCTCAGAGTATCTCACCATCAGCTTGGGGGTGATGACAGTGATCCCTACTCAAAGTTGTAACCCGGATGATTTTATCAATGAAACCTCTAATGCTCTGTCACAGGCCAGATTAGCCGGTAAGAATAGAGTTTCTGTTTCCGACAAAACCCGGATAGTTAATCAAGGCGATGTTATCGATTTCAAATCCCCCAAGGGTCAGACTCCGGAGTAAGCTTCATTGGGATACCTCCTATAAAATGCACTCCATTCTCTACGACTTTCTTATGACAAAATCCTTACCTTATGAGGGACTTAATTTTCTCTATAATGTGACAAAAATGTTAACTCTATGCCGGTTTATCGTGTAAACTGCAGATTAAATGCCTGTTTCTATGGATACATTGTCCCGGTATGAATTTTTTTTCTAAGTACATTCTGCTATCCGCTATCTTGGTAGGTTTAACCCTTTCTGCCTATATGGGAATAAGTTTCTATGAAAAAGAGACCAAGGCGATAGAGCAAGATTTTTATAAGGATGTCGATGATAAAGTGGCGGCTCTGGAGAGGGAGTTACTGCTCAATATCGAGGTGCTTTTTGCCATCAAAGGTTTATTTGATAGCTCCAATGAGGTGAGTTCTGCCGAGTTTAACCGTATTGCGCACAGTTTTCTGGTCAGGCATCAGGATATACAGGCACTGGAATGGGCCCCTAAAGTCCCTGATAGTCAGAGAGCTGCCTATGAAGAGATGAAGCGCGTCGAGTTTCCGGATTTTGAAATTACCGAGCTTGGTTCTCAAGGGATGATCCGTGCGTTGGACAGGGACAGCTACTTTCCCGTCTCCTATGTCGCCCCCTTTTCAGGCAATGAGGTGGTCATGGGCTTCGACCTCTCCTCCAGTGACAAACGTGTCGAGACCCTGGAGAAAGCCCGCGATCTGGATAAGTCGGTGGCGACCCCCGGCATAAGCCTGCTTCAGTATCACTCGAACCAGAAAGGGATCCGCATCTTTCTGCCCATCTACTCGGGGGATCCAACCACAGTCTTTAAACGTCGCGAGCAGCTTAGGGGTTATGTGTTGGGGGTTTATCGTATTGGCGACATGTTCGATAGCGCGATCAAGCGGACCTCGGCTCACGGCATCTACTTCTCTTTGGAGGATTGGACCTCTGGCAGTAGTGCCAGTCTATACTCCAATTTCCCTGAAAACCTGCAATTGAGCAGGTCTCAACTTGACTTTACCTATGAGAAATCACTGGCTCGGATCAGCAGCAGGCAGTGGGCAATTGTTGCAACCCCCAGTGTCGGGTATGTGGCGGAGCGGAGAGGTAAACTGCCCTATATGATCGCGATATTCGGAGGGCTATTTGTCCTGCTCGGTGCCTCCTATATCTACGCGATCCTAAGGCGTTCAGTCTTGATTGAAAATGAGGTTGAGCAGAGGACCCATGACCTGAATGAGGCCAAACGAAAACTGGAGGAGCTGTCGCAGACCGATGGCTTAACTAAGATCCCAAACAGGCGCTGTTTCGATGAGACGCTGCAGGCTCAGTGGCAAAAGGCGATAAGGGAAGAATCGTATATCGGATTGATGATGATCGATATCGATCACTTTAAACTCTACAACGACACCTATGGCCACCTCGCAGGCGATCAATGTTTACGGGAGGTGGCTCAGGCGTTGAGCCAGACTCTCAACCTCAACACAGATCTCGTGGCCCGTTATGGAGGGGAGGAGTTTGTTGTATTGCTGCCTCGTACCCGAGACTGCACCTCTCCGGCAAAACGATGCCAATACAATATTGAGCGATTATCCCTCCCCCATGAAACTTCGATGACCAGTGAATTTATTACTGTCAGCATAGGTGTTGCCAGTCTCTCTCCTACGAAAGACTCAGATCTGTTGGATCTCACGACACAGGCCGATCTGGCTCTCTATGAGGCTAAAAACTCAGGTAGAAATCGGGTTTGCTTCTTTAAACCTAAGCCTGTAGATATTTCCACTATAGGTCATCAAGATAGCCATCAAGCCAACCATAAAGTCAGTACTGCGGGGAGTGGTAAGAGTTTATAAGCCTGAGCCAGAAAGGTTCAGGCACCTGATGTGGGAGTTACCAATTGGTATTACTACAGAGTCAAGAACTAGGTCGGGGTGACGCACTCGTCGCTACGTTTTAATACCCGGCTCTCTACTATGCTGGATAAAATGAACATCAACAGATAACCACTTCCCAGAGACAAGATCACCGCAACGACATTATCTGTAATTCTGCTGTAGATATAATAACTTCCAATCAAAGCTAAGATCCCGCTGAGTCTGATTAGCAGGCTCTGTGTGAACAAGCCATGGGCCTTGATGAAAGCTAACTGATAGGCGTTGAGCATCATAAACACGAAGAACATAGAGAAGTGCATCAGCACTGGTGCGGCTTTGCTGTATTGCTGAGGAAATACCCAGTTCACTATCTCATGGCTGTAAAACAGCATAAGCGTAAAGAAACAGGCGCTTATCGTTATGGCAAGCTTGTATACCCAATGCTTTATCTGTTTGATCTGTTCATGGTCTCCCTGACGCACACAGACTGCGAGTTCGGGAAAAACGAATCGATATATGGGGAAAACAAATAACAGGGTCAGGTATGCGATGATGGGCCTGACAACAACCTGAAAGTCACCCAGCTCATCTATGCTGAAGTGGCCGATGGTCATCAGGACGGTGATATAGATCATCAAGATACTTGCCCCCGCCTCGAGGGAGGCGGTAAAGCTTTTCTTCACGAAATTGCGTAGACCGGGATCCATATTTACCGAGCCCAAAGGCGTGGTTGCTACCTGCTTTCTTCGGTTAATAAACATGAAACCGGCCATGGTGATGGAGGAGAGCATCAAACTGTAAAACAGAGACGCGATGGCTGTCTGCTGCAGCAGGTAGAAGCAGGCGAGAAAAATCACTACCTGACTCAGTGGCTCCATCCATGTCACCCTGTTGGAGATGGTATACATACGGTACATGGCAATTTGATTGGTAAAATAGACCTTAAACCCCATCCCTAAGATGATCCCGACTAAGTGAAAGTACTCCACATCGATATGTAATTTATGCTTGATGTAGGGCAGCACGACTCCCCAGGTGAGCAAGACCATAGCGATTAAGCTGTAGCGAAAGATATTGGTGATATCTCTATCATTTTGAGTTTGGGAGTAGCTCACTACCATAGAGGAGCGAAATCCTGTCATCAGGATCAGCGACAATGAGATGATATCAACCACCGTGTGATAAAGCGCCAGATCTTCTTTGGCAACCCACTGTGCCAACCAGATTTTAAATCCGAAACCAATCGTAATACTGACGAGTGTTGCCCAGATCCCGGCAATAAAAGCACGTTTAACCCGTTCGATTGAAGTGACTTGCATGGGGTTCCTTGATGAGTGAGAAACTGAAATAAAAGAGGGGAGAATAAGAGTTTTCAATCTTAACGCGCAATGAATATCGTCAACAGCACCGCAATACAAAGATGTGACGGGTGTGCTCTCCCTGAAATTCTCTGGCAAAGGCAGGGAACTAATCAAAATTCAGACCGGACAATGGGGCTATTTCGATGTAACCTTACCTTATTCAATCAGTTGTAATCGAATTAAGGTTTCAGCTTGCAAAAACAATCGACCAATGGCTCAGAGACTTCTGAGTTTATCAAGATAGCGACCTTCAATCTGTTCAACTTTATTGAACCGCCAGGGGCATTCTATGAATTTGAAAATATCTATACTCAGGAGCAGTGGCAGAAGAAGCTGGACTGGATAGCGACTTACATAGATGAGCATCAGCCTGACGTCATTGGGTTTCAGGAGGTCTTTTCCCCCGACGCCCTGGCCCAATTAACCGAGCGTTGTGGCTTAAAATACTTCGCCGTATTAGATACCCCCGACGTGGTGGATGGCTTTATCTATAGTAAGCCGGTCGTTGCCATAGCATCACGTTATCCTATCACTGAGGTTCACAGTGTCACTGCGGGGGATGACTGGGCGTCTATGATGGGGTTATCGAGTGGCTTCGGTTTTAGTCGAAAACCACTGAGAGTGACCATCTCTCTGCCCAAATTAGGCCCCTGTGACTGTTACGTGGTGCACTTTAAATCTAAACGGCCACTATTCGATGCACAGGAGCTGGGCGAGCAGGCATCTCCAGCGAGGACACTTGACGGAAATCTTGGTCAGCTACTCTCCATCGAAGCATTGGCTCAATGGGGGGCCAGTATCCAAAGAGGCAGCGAGGCTGCGCTTCTGCGTTATGCCATGGTCGAACGCCGCACGCAAACGGGTAACCCTATGGTATTAATGGGGGATTTCAATGATATCTTAAATGATGGCGTGCTCAGTTCGTTGACCTCTGTCGATACCCGCATTAAGCCTGACCCTCTGTTGGGGGAGGTAGAGCATCAACTGCGAGATCACAGACTAAAAGATGCCTATGAACTCTACCAATCGACTCAGTACAGCCTCTCCTGTCAACAACGGCCAGCAACACACTATTACTTTGCTAAAGGCTCTGTGCTGGATTACATCTTGCTTTCGAGTGAGTTCGATAGCAAAAATAGTCGCAGCTTGGCCGAAGTTGGCAGGTATGAGACCTATGACAGGCACCTGATTAACCCGAGATTTGAGCGCGATAGTCAAAGTACCGACCATGCTCCAGTGATGATAACCATCTCAATTCGCCACTAATTCATTTGGATTTCCTGCATATCAGTTGCGCACCATATGTGGCTGTGGCAAGTTGAATAATCGTGGTTTTATTATTAATTTTCGTCGTTAACATGCCGTTGTTACTGAAGGGATTTCGGAGTACTTATGGGCAAGATAAAGATTATTGGTTCTGTCTGCACCGGCATTGTGTTGTGTGGTTATATTTTTCCCGGTCAACTGCAGGCCGCGCCTGCGGCAAATGTAAAAGCATCGGTTAACCGCACCGAAACGCCGGAGCGGGTAAAAGAGAGCCTGATATTGCCCTATCTTTTTAGTACCGAATCTATGGGGCTCAATTTGGGTATCGGCGGAATGCTGAGTGGTTATTATCAAGACCAAATGACCATAGGGGGAACCGTATTCGGTGGTGAGGTGAGTGAGGCGGTTGGAGGCGGCGTATGGAATTTTAAATTGCCTCGCACAGAACGCTTTTATCTCAGTGTCTACGGAATGCTGGGTTATTATCCGGATCAGCGAGCCTATGCCGGGAGCGGTATCATTCCGACACCCGGGTCTATCCCTCTGCCCGGCAGTAACGATTCAATTAATACCCAATACCTTGAAGCCGATGGAGCCTCAAATTGGTTCGATATAAAGTTAGAATATACCTTGCCCATAGGTGCCACAGCCGATAAAGGCTTAGTTGAATATAAGCTTAAGAATGGATTACTTATCTCTCCTCCCAGTGGCGGGGAGGTGTGGAACCCCTGGGAAAGTGGTGCAACGGTTATAGTGCTTCGTCAGTTTAATCGTTATCAGAGTTTCGAATTTGAGGAGGGGGATCTGGATGGGACGGTGCACGCTATCGAGTTGGGCCTGCTCTATGATAATACCGATTTTTCAATTAATCCCTCTACGGGTAGCAGTCAATACTTCTCGATCTCCCATGATGCAGCCTGGCTCGATTCAGATCATGAGTGGACCTTTATCAACCTCGACATGAGTAAGTACTTTTCCTTTGGTGAGTCAGAGTATGCTCATCAAAGAATATTGGCCCTCAACTTCTGGACCGGGTACTCACCTTCATGGTCATTAGAATATGCTGAAGATGGTAGCAGGCTGGTGACAGATAATGCGCCCTATAATGAGGGTGCAACCTTGGGGGGCTTCTATCGAATGCGAGGCTTCGATCAGAACCGTTTCCATGATAAGGCTGTTATCTATGGCAGCGCTGAATATCGATATACCCTGAAGTCTAATCCCGTTGAGTACGTGAACTGGCTTAAGTTTCTGAAGCTTGATTGGTTTCAGTTGGTGGGGTTTGTAGAGGCGGGCAGAGTCGGTGCCGAGTATAGTGCCGATGAGCTATTGACGGATATGAAATTTGATTTTGGTGTTTCCTTGAGGGCGTTAACGGCGGGGTTAGTCGTCAGGGCCGATATCGCTCACTCCAACGAAGGGACAAATACCTGGGTAATGGTCGATCACCCCTTCTAGAACATGGGTGTCAGATACCTACCTAACCCACGTAATTCTTAACCTTGAGTCGATATTATGCTTGATGCCATTTGTATGTTTGATGAAGATGAACCTGTCACCTATTCGGTGTTTAAGTTTCAAAAGCTCAGCGATGCCGATATCGAACGGTACCGGCAATCTCTTATCTGCCCGCAGTGTCATGGGAAAGCCTATTATCGTAAGGCATCGCTGGACGGTAAGGCCGCCTGTTTCGGCTCCCGCTATCATCAGGCGAATTGCAAAGAGTTTAAACCTTCACAGACTAAAGTGAGGGAGGAGCAAGATGCCATCGAAGTTAATCAGCTGGTGGTCGATAGTGACGCCTTGATCATCGACTTCACAAAACGTCCCGCGATTCATCATGCAGCTAAGGCAAGCTCTAATGCCGCCTCTAAGGAAAAATCGTTACAGGCTGCTCCAGAGCAGAGTGAGCTAAGAGAGGTCGAAGAACCCTACAAGGTGGATGTTGAGAGTGACAAAGCCGACATAAGCAAGACAGAAAGCAAGAGTCAGACTCAACTACCTAAGGACAAGCGTGTATCAACCCAGGGGCTGGAAAAGCTACTTCACAGCCTACTCAGAGGCAGTGAGTTGGCGGAGTCAGAGCTTTGGGTATATACCGATGATAAGTATCGTTGGCGTGCCAAAAATCTCTTCGTTAATTTTGCCGATGCAGAGCCGACAGAAAATGGTGCGCCGCGTATGTATTGGGGTACTGTTTCCCATATCGATAAAGCGATGCAGTGGCTTAACCCCTCTGACTGTCGGGATGTCGGTGTTCCTATAGAGGAGTTTCAGGATAGTTTATTTCAGAGATTCAATATCAAAGACCGCCGTGATATCGAAGGGGCAGGCATTATTCTATTTGGAAAGTGTTTCTTGAATAAGGATAAAACGAGAAAGATCATTCAGCTGTGGGGAAAAGACATTAGTCGGGTATTTATCTCTAAGCTTGATGATTAGGTTGTTTAATTTATTTTATCCCGGCTTCAAACACAAACGGGGCTCAGCGTTTAGCAAAATGAAAACACCAGTGCGAAAGATAGTCGCAAAATGAGAAAAAACTCGCAGCCTTATCTCTGGTTCAAGCGGAGCACCTAAGTTGCCCATTGAAATCCCACTTTCTCTCTGAAAAAAATTAAGTTTAATCCATCCCAGTAAAAACAGCCGGTTACCCGGCTTTTTCTTCGACCGTTTTGAGCAATAGCATATTATAATTAAGATGTTGTGGGCGAATATCACTCGCTTGGCATAGTAAATGCTTTTATCTGAATACTGGTTAGCATCCACAAGTTTTACTTGAGGTGCTAATGACTGATACCAATCAGTATAAGAAAGTGATCTACTCAGCGTATTTTTTGGCAACTAATTCAAGGCGAATGGATGATGGAATGGTTGTTCCCTTGTGAGGCCATACAACGCAGAAGTAGGCAGCCAAAAACACGCCTAACAGGCGAGTTTTAGCGCATCCGATGCTGTGTTAACGAGCTTGAACGTAGAACAACTATGCTCTTCACTCGTTGCAAACAACATGGATGTTGTGAATGCCCTTTATGCAGGAGCAATAAAGGGCCTTGCCTCAGAAGCGCTAAATTCTCGCTGAGCGATCACATCTTTATACTGATTGGTATAACCTGAGGAAAAGATTATGTCTTATACAGCACCAGCGCCAAAGCAACTTAACTTTACGGTTAACCAACATTTATATCAAACCTCCAACCACTATCGTTGCAGAGTCGACTACGTCATTAAGTTGTTGGGGAGTCAAGAGATGGCCGCCAATCATCAATGTCTAAACTACAGGGCGGATGTCATCAATGAGGAGAAAGACTTTGTGCTTGGATATAACTAAATCTCAATTATGAGGAATCGAGAGGCGTGGAATGAGAGGGGCTAGGAATAGAGGGATGAGCTAGCAGGATTAAATTTATAGATTCGTTCCTCCCACTTTTTCCGCTTCCTCCAATGACACACTCATTAAAACTGGCATACCCTATTCAGAGAGGGACGCTTTTATGAACTTTGGAGTAAATCGTGACTTTCCAAAGTATATCAGTCGAACATATGCCTTTCTGATTTCAGCTTAAAACAGAGGAATTCTCTGCGGATTTCAACTCAATTATCACGCCTGTTTGCCATTCTGAGCATCTATAGCGGTTAGCACTGCTTGTTAGTCGGCTATTTCGAGTTAACTTATTGGGCTATAAAGCTAAAATTCAACATTATTTGAAACCAACTCTGGATGTTTATTATTCATTGAGCTACCTTGGTCGGCAATATTTTTGAGTGTCAGTCAATAGGGCTTGGCTTTTATCGGCCCGAGTCTATCTTAAGCCGATTATGCTTCAACATGGAGATTCTATGCCTTCTAGTTTAGTTAAGCTTGCCGTTACCTCCTGCACCCTTCTGGCTATCGGCTGCGGGATCGGGATAAGCGCATACCTTAATTCTGAACATAGTGAAAACCATGATCATCTAATACCTTTAGTTATGGGGTCTTGGGTCAAGATCCCCGGTTTTTGTGAAGGAAAAACGACTTATGTTGAGCAGATAGATATATTGAATCGGCAGTCGATGACGATGAAAGGGGAAACCCTGGAGATCGTGAACTTTCAGTTGTCCAATACCTCTCCAATTAAGTTACAGTGTGAACCCATAGGTGAGGTGGAACTGTTTGCTCAGACCTCATTTATCGCCGACAAGTTTTCTCGTTTCTATGTGGGAGAAGTCGCCGGTTACTCAGTGATGAAAGAGGTCAGTCCTACCGGAGAGTTGTGGTTTAAGTTTGATCGTAGGCTGCAAAAGAAGCTACAAGCGATGAATAAAATAAATAACCGAGCAAGAATATAGGGCTTATTTCTATGAACGGATAAACTCGATAGTCATCAATCCTCATCCATATCTATTTTCCTTATTCCCTCATTTATTCGCATGCTCATGCCCCTTCATTAAATTTTTCATGTAGTTATGTAATTAATTTTTAGTCTTTATACCAGGCCCTGGATATTCGCTTTTTTGGTAAAGCTTCGAGCTTATCTCAGGGGGGCGGATTAGTGGCCTAAAACTACTTTGTGAACTAGATTTAAGGAGGTAGCAAATCGATCCTGTTTAGGTTATCGAGGGCCACCATTATGGAGAACCTGGCAATATCACAAGGATAGGAGTGGACCTTGATATTCAGTGACCGAGTCGGCGATAGGGATAAACGCTTTTCTGGTTTTAATCGACTGGTTCGGGCCCGTTTTTTTGCGTTATTTGTTCCCCTTACCCTGCTCAATATTGCCGCATTAATGCTGGCAAACTCCCTCTTTATCAATGTTGAACAAGTTAAGCAGCAGGCCTTGGTTCAAGCAGCTATAGAGGTAGGCACCAACTTAGCTCAACATGATCTAGCAACGGTCATGTCACACCTCGAGTTTTTAACCGCCAGTGAACATGTTGAAAGCTTTTTGAATAATGGAATCGATGACAGTAAAGCGCATATCGAAAGGGAGTTTCTGAATTTAGCTAATACCAGTCAACTTTATGATCAAATCCGCCTTATCGCTCCCTCCGGAATGGAACTGGTAAGGATCGATTACTTCGATGGCCAAGCGGTCCCGGTTGTCCCCGAGCTGTTGCAAGACAAGTCAAAGCGTTACTACTTTCAGGAAGCGGTCGCGATTACCACTGATAAGATGTATATCTCGGCGCTCGATCTCAATGTGGAAAATGGCGTTATCGAGCAGCCCCTGAAACCTATGATCCGATTTGCTAAGCCACTTAGAGATGAAAATGGGGAGTTAAGAGGGGTTATTGTTCTAAACTATTTCGCCAATTTATTACTCGACAAGTTCAGGAACCAGATGATGTTTGCTCCGGGAGAGGGGGCGCTGTTGAATAAGGATGGCTACTGGCTATCGAGTCAGGATCCCTCTCAGGAGTGGGGTTTTATGCTCGAACATAAGCAGAGTTTCGGATTAGAGAGTCCGGAGCTTTGGCAGGCCATATCCCTTGCTGAGAAGGGCAGTGTTGAGAATTCAAATGGCCTGGTTACCTTCGCTACTGTGCACCCCATCAAAGACATCAATAAAAAAGTGGCCAACAGGGACCATTTTATCGATGAGTGGCGGATCATCATAGTGAATACCAATTGGGGATTAGGCCCAACCTTGGTCTTATCTAAGATGAAGTTCTTGTACCCGGCTTTAATCATCTACCCAATAGGCTTAATTCTTATCTGGTTTTGGGCCAGAGCTTCAGTCGGGCGAAAGTGTGCCGAGCTGAAACTGAAAAACCTCAACAATACATTGAAACTCAGGGTCGCGGAGCGAACGAAGGAGCTAGCCGTTATCAAGGATGTGACGATTCTCAGTATGGCGACGCTGGCCGAGACTCGAGACAACGAAACCGGACAACATCTCAGACGGACACAGACCTATGTAAAACTGCTGGCACAAGAGTTACAAAAACATCCAGATTTTCAAGATATTCTGTCGGAAAAAACCATAGACCTGTTGTATAAGTCTGCGCCACTCCATGACATAGGTAAGGTGGGAATACCCGATGAAATCTTATTGAAACCGGCAAAACTGAGCGATTTTGAATTCGAGATAATGAAGCGGCATACGACCTATGGCAGTAATGCGATTAGCTCATCCATCAACACGCTAACCCATGAGCTGACGGAAAATGATGGCCCTACATTTTTACAATTTGCTCAGGACATTGCCCATTATCATCATGAAAAGTGGGATGGTAGCGGTTATCCCAATGGTTTGTCAGGAGATGATATTCCCGTTGCCGCTCGGATCATGGCGATTGCCGATGTATTCGATGCGCTCTCATGTAAGCGGGTTTATAAAGAAGCCTTCGGTCGCGATAAGACTGAAACCATAATGTTTGAAGGTAGCGGTACCCATTTTGATCCAAGAATGATCGATGCCTTTAGCAGGATCAGTGAGTCATTCTGGGAGGTCAAAGCCTTGTTTGAGGATGACCCTCCAGAAGTCACTAATGGCTGCATCGAACGTTTTCCGGTGGAATACGCTCAACTCATCAGTATGGGGCAGGGGATCTGATAGTGCAGACGAGCTCTGTCATCTTATCTTTAACGGACTTTTGTCTAGCGAAGTGAGGAATAAGCACTCACTGATTTACTGAACTACAATTTGAAGTGAACTCTAGTTTCAGCATAGGTATGGGAATGATAAAGAAACTGTCGTTGATTTTAGCCTTTGTTGGGATCGCTATATATCTTGTCGTGGCTTCACAAATTGAAACTCCAAAGGAGCAATATGTTGCACCGATTAAGATAGCTATGTCGACGACGCCTCTGAGTTCACCGTTAATTATCGCTCAAAAGTTATCACTGTTTGAAAAGCATCAGGTTCACGTAGAGCTATTGCCAGTCAGAGGCGGGCACAGGAGCTTTAGCATGATGACCGATGGAGAGGTGGATCTGGCGACCAGCTCCGGATCTGTGGTGATGTTTAATAGCTTTTTGCGTAAAGATTTCACCGTGTTAGCCAGTTTTGTCGAGTCGGATAATGATCTCAAACTTATCACATTAAAAAGCTCATCCATAACAGAGGCTAAATTATTGGAGGGGAAAAATGTGGGAATGATTGAATCCAGCGCCAGTGAGTTTTTTATCTATGCCTACATGATCCTGACCGGCAATAAAGAGGTCAAATTTAACCGGGTATTTATGGATGCGTCTGATTTAGGCCCAGCGTTACTGTCAGGGAAAGTCGATGCCATCTCAATTTGGGAGCCTTTAGGTTATCAGCTCAATAAAGAATATGGCGAGCAAATCAGCCAGTTCCAGACGAAGGGAATATATAACCTCTCCTTTAATTTGATTGCTAAAAAAGCAACATTAGAAAGTAGCCTGGAATCCTATGTGAAAGTTCTGGCTGCCATCGATGAGGCACAAAACTATATTGCCGAACACCCGAAGAGAGCTAAGAGTATCGTCAGTGACTTTCTTAATATTCCGGTGACAGAGCTTGAATGGGGCTGGAGCGATTATCTGTTCAGGCTCTCCTTGAGTAACGTGTTGCTGTCCAACCTGCAGACTCAGGCAAGATGGGCGATAGCAACGGACTCAGTTACCGACACGAACGGGATGCCTGACTTCAGGCTGTTAATCGATGGCCGGGCGCTGGAGCGGGCGGGAAATACCGATACACATCTATAAATACTACACCTTTGCAGCCTTGATTATCTTAGTGGAAAAGTCAGACAAGCTAAGGGGGCAAGATAGTTAATTAAATTGGCAGGAAGATGAAAGTAACCCTACGTCTTAAAATATTACTGATATTGAGTCTGATGCTGACGAGTGTCATCTTGCTCTCTTTTGTCACGCTTAAAGAGGTACAGATGCAGACCAATTCGCAGTTGCATCGGGTCAGCGATATTGAGCACAAAATTGATTATCTCAGTGGCAGGCTCTGGTTGTTGCAGCAGTATCATGACGAGGATGCGCTGTCGCAGACCCGCAGCGCCCATGAAGAGCTTAAGCTGCTATTGGCTCAGAAGTTGTTTACTGAAAATAATAAAAACACCATAGTCGCCAACCTGAATAGAATGAACGCTAGCATAGGTACCCTGCTCGACCTGTCCCAGAATGATCTTGAATCTCAGTTTAGCCATGGGATCACCTCGCCTGCCGGTATGCTTTCGGCTCGATATAGCATGACACTTCAGTCGATGAACGAAGATCTGGGGAAGTTGGAACGATTAGCAATCAAGGATTCAGAGATATCACAGCGAAAAATACTATTTGCAGTGATATTACTGATGGTAGTCGGCTCGGCGGTGGTCATGGCTTTAACTCTGTTTACCTTAAAGACCTTTAATACCAACCTCAACGCACTAACCGTAGGAATAAAAGATCTGGCTAAGGGCAACCTCAATAGTCGAATAGAGGTCAAGGATACCGATGAGCTTTCGGTGCTCGCGGAGCAATTTAACTTAATGAAACGCTCTCTGGAGGAGACGACAATTAAGAAAGAGCAGTTACAACTCGAGGTCGATCGTCAAACCAAAGAGTTGCAGCAACAGCGCGAAGAGTTCGAACAGCTGGCTAATCATGACGGTTTGACCAAACTATACAGCCGGAGTGCCTTTGAGGAGCAGATGAAAACGGCATTGGCTCGTTGCGGCCGGACAAAACAGAGTGCAGCTTTGCTATTTATCGATCTCGACCGATTTAAAAGTATTAATGATAGCCATGGTCATGCAGCGGGTGACGCAGTCTTGATCAAGGTCGCGCAGAAGTTGTTACGGACAGTTCGTTCATCGGATATTATTGCCAGGATAGGAGGGGATGAATTTATTATCTGGCTGGAACCTATCGAGAATGCCTCTCAGGTGATAACCGTCATCCACAAATTGACCGAAGAGTTAGCCTTACCCATTCAATATCAAGAGCTTAATTTATTGGTTGATGCCAGTATCGGTGTGAGCTTCTTCCCTATCGATGCTACAGACCTGAGTAGCTTATTAAAAGTTGCCGATGACAATATGTATAAAGCGAAGGAGATGGATGGCACCACTTTCCAGCTGACCAACAAGGCAACTGTAGGACTCTCCGATGCCAAGATGGCTTAAGAAATAGGTTCTGGAAGCTAGGAGCTAGAAGTTAGAAGCTAGAAGCTAGAAGCTAGAACCGAGTACCTAGAACCGAGTACCTAGAACTTAGAACCTAGAATCTAGGATCTAGCCCCTACATCTGACTTTTTTAACAAGCTCTTCAATTTTTCACCAAACTGGTACAGGGCTAGGCCTGCGAGGACGAACAGGGCGCCGATGATTAAGGTCTCTGTGATCATTTCGCCATTTAATGTGGCGCCTAATGTCATGGCAAAAATCGGTGTTATCAAGGTCACCAGAGCCACGGTGCTGGCTTTAAGGTTCTGCAGTACATAGAAGTAGGCAATAAATCCAATCAGAGAGCCGAACACGCCAAGATAGACAATGGCCCAGATAGATTTTGCCTGCCAGGTCTCGACAGGCAGAGTCCCGTCAAATAGTAACCAGGCGAGAGTGAACAGGGGCGTTGAAAATAGCAGGGCTCCGACTGTGTTTGCTATGGGGTGGATGTTAATTTTTACCGTTTTTATCAAGACGCCACTCAGGCTGAAAAGAAAAACGGCGGCCAATACCAATACCAGGCCAATCCAGCTATCGGAATTTAAGGATAATTTCGATGAGCAAACGATACCCAGACCAATGAATGCCATGGCCAGAGACAGTAACTTTGTCGGTCCGAATTTTGGTTCATCGAGGAGTTTCTGAGCTAATATTCCCGAGATTAACGGTGACAGACCGAAGATGAGTGACATAGTACCCGATGCTAAATATCGCGCGGCAAAATAGCTCAGTAACATGCCGCCGACGATACCAATGCTCGAGAAGCCATATAACTTGAAAGCGGTTTTAGTCCAGGGTAAGCGGATGCGAAAAAGGACCAGAAGCAGGCTGCCTAATACCAAGGCTAGCAACATACGCAATAACACGGCCATGGTCGGGTGAACTGAGGCACTGCTCCAGACGATACCCAGAGGCGTCGTTGACCAGATGAGAACGACCGATAAAAAAGCGAACGGTACCATCTTCGGCAGTGGAGCTGGGTTCTGCATTACTGTTAACTCCTCATCTACTTGTCTGATCCACAGAGCAAGCGGGAAATGGCTTCAGGTTTTAGTCAAAGCTATGTCTTAGTCAAAGAGAGTATCGAGCTATCTTGAAGGGAGGACTCTGATGCGGTGACAGTCTTATGGCTTAGCTCTTGTGGTTTAGTTATCTTTCACTGTTAGATAGCTCGGTAATACTGCTGTTCGAGGCGATAACTGTCAACCTTTCTCTGTTGAGGGCCGGTGGTTTTTCTTCATTACGTTTATGGAGTATATGGGGTTGCGAGAGTGAGTTATGGAGGATTGATGAGACTGGCAAAAAGTCTAAAGGGTATATGCTGAAATTGGGCTAATGCAGAGGAAGGTGTCCTGACTAAATTTTATCAGAAAGCCAAAGACGAAAATCGAAAGGTCGAAAAATGAATGACTAAAAAGTCAAAAGGGGCAAAGCCCTTCAGCTTATGCCCCTTTTGTTTGCGGTTATATGAACCTTTGCCTTTCTTCGGTCTTTCGGTTCTCATCTTAAATAATTCACTGGTGACCAAAGCTTTTAGTGCATTGTCTTTAATTGTGCCTCGTTTGCTATCGTGCTCGATATGCGATGAGGACTTTCGATGTTTTGCCATCGCTTACTCCTGTGACTTTATCTGGTGTTGCTCTATCTTGTTCTCAGTAAGAACGCCCGATACTCTCCGGTCATGGGAGACTATCGGGCGCCACTATAGAATAAATCTGTCTATTTAGTAAACAGTTTTATTGCATTTAACGGATAAAAAAGTTAAACCTCATTCTCATTTCGACCCGAACTTGCAATTAACGGGTAACCCAGCTCCCGCCATAGATTCAGGCCGCGATCCAGCGCGACTGCACGTAAGAATCCCATCTCTCTCAAGGTTGAGGTGGCTAACACCGAGATCTTACCGTACTCACAATAGACGGCGATACGCCGGGTTGGATCGGGCAGTAGTTCATTAACCCGCAGTTCTAACTGTCCTCTGGGGATATGAATTGCACCGGATATATGTCCCTCATCAAAAGCCTCTCGTTCGCGTACATCGAGTAAGAGGAACTTAGGTGATATCGATTGGCTATAACGCAGCACCTGCTCCAATGAGACAAATGAGATCTTGTTTGCGGCATCACTGATAAACTGTTCGACAGTTTTCCCGCCGCTTAAATTCGTGCGTAACGACTCGGTCAGCTGGCTCGGCATCTTAAGATCGAGTGCTCGCATCTGGGCGATAAACTCAACCCTGTCTTTCTTTTGCAGTCTTGGGTTATTAGAAAGTTCCTCCCCTATGCTGCTATGGGTCCGCTCCGAGTAGGCATGGGCCGGATAGACTTTCAGATCGGCAGAGAGTTTGAGTAAACCATTAAAGAGACTGTCGTATAGCTGCTCGGGGTCACCGGTAGGGAGATCGGTTCGCCCGGTTCCACCTAAGAGCAGTGTGTCTCCTGTAAACACCCTATCCTTCACCACGATACATATAGAGTCTGCAGTATGGCCGGGGGTGTGCATTATGGTAAGTCTGAGTTTGCCGACTATGACTATTTCGCCGTCATCGACGTACATATCGACGAAGGGGGCAGGGCTATTGCAATGCATGATAACGGGGACTTTCAGCTGCTTTGCAAGCAGCTTACTCGCCGAAAAATGGTCTGCATGGGTGTGAGTGTCCAGCAGGTAGTGAATGGCCAGTCCATCATGACTGGCCAAGCCCAGATAGTGCTCCATCTGGCTTATCTCGGGGTCTATGATGATTGCCGAGTTAGTTTCACTACAGCCGATTAAGTAAGATTGACAGCCACGTTCAGTGCGGATCCGGTGAAATATCATCGACATACTCTTGTCTCCTGTAGATATTTGTCGACCTAAATTGAGCTTAAATATTACTGAGTTAACATCTTGTTGAATTTAAATATAGTCGATAGTGGGAGACTCAAGAGGGAAAATGTTTCGGAAAGTCAGTTCGTTGAAGACAAGATAGCGGGCTACGAGCTACGAGCTACGAGCTACGAGCTACGGGCTACGGGTTACGGGCTTCGAGCCAGGAGCTAGGGGCGTTATTGCAGCAGTGGGGCATTATCCATGTAGGAGCGGCTTTAGCCGCGAAGCTTTAAGAGGCGAATAGTAATAAGCTGTAAGTTAATTATCCATGTAGGAGCGGCTTTAGCCGCGAAGCTTTTGGGCTCGTCATTATGAACTCCGTCTTTGTAAAGAGCAGTATCTATGGTTTTGATTGTTGCTCTTTAATGATTCTATGGCTTGAAAATAAGGTGATATGGATCACGTTTTATTCTCCTTCTTTCATCAATTGGGTTAAAGTAGGGGGATGAGTATCAAAGATACACTATCTCGACCACGCGTCGATCACACGGACATAAACGATGAGCAGCATGGAAATAGACCTGGGTTTAATATTCGACAACAGTTATGCACAAGAGCTGGAAGGTTTTTATGATGCTTGCCTGGGGGATAAGGCGCCGAGCCCCGAATTAGTGAAGTTAAATGCATCCCTGGCAGAGAGCGTTGGCCTGACCAATACCGACTCCGGGGAGTTAGCTCAAGTGTTTTCGGGGAGTGATGCACCAATTGGCGCATCACCATTGGCACAGGTCTATGCCGGACACCAGTTCGGTGGCTTTACTCCTCAATTGGGGGATGGTCGTGCACTCCTGCTGGGGGAGGTACTGGATAAAGAGGGCAAGCGACTCGATCTGCAGCTTAAAGGTTCGGGCCCGACAAAGTTTTCACGCCGTGGTGACGGTAAGGCGGTACTGGGCGCCGTACTGCGCGAGTATATATTGAGTGAGGCTATGCATGCCCTCAATATTCCTACGACCAGAGCATTAGCCGTCGTTACTACCGGTGAGCCTGTAATGCGAACTCAGTTTCTACCCGGCGCCGTGCTTACCCGCATCGCATCGAGTCATCTGCGTGTCGGTACATTTCAATTTTTCTCCGCTCGTGGTGAGCAAGACAAGGTTAAGCAACTTGCCGATTACGCGATAGCACGTCACTACCCAGAGCTGAAAGAGAGTCAGCAGCCTTATCTGGATCTCCTCTGCGCGGTTCGGGATAAACAGGCAGAGTTAGTTGCCAAGTGGTTACTCGTCGGCTTCGTACATGGTGTGATGAATACTGACAATATGACCATCAGCGGTGAAACCATAGATTATGGTCCCTGTGCCTTCATGGATAACTATGATACCAATGCCGTATTTAGCTCCATCGATGAGCAGGGGCGCTACTCCTATAACAATCAACCAGTTATAGCGCAGTGGAACCTGGCGAGGTTAGCGGAAACCTTATTGCCATTGATAGATGTTGATAGAGACGAGGCGATAGCCCAAGCAACCGAAGCGGTGACAGGATTCTGGGAAACCTTCCATAGATCTTGGCTGGCAGGCATGCGAGCCAAGTTAGGCTTATCGACCATGCAGGAGAGCGATTTAGCACTGTGCGAGCAGTTACTCGAGACCATGTCTGGGCAAGAGGTGGACTTTACCCAGCTGTTTCGACAACTTGCCGGTGATTTAGCAAGTGGCAGCAGTGAAAGCCAAACCCTGTTTAAAGATGCCGGGAAGTTTCTTTTGTGGCGAGAGTCCTGGTTAGCGCGTCTTGAGCAAGAGAGCCTGTCGACACCTGAGCACGTAGAGTTGATGAATGGGGCTAATCCGCTCTATATTCCCAGAAATCACCTGGTTGAAGATGCCATCGATGCCGCCGAGCAAAACGGAGATCTTCAGCCATTTGAGAAACTGCTCGCCGTGCTCGCCAGCCCTTATACTCCACAGGTCGACGCCGACGATTACACTAAGCCGGCGCCCGAGGGTTTTGGCCGCTACACGACATATTGCGGTACTTAAATCGTGAGGTTCAGTGCCCGGGTCTTAAAGCCCGGTCTCATAAGGCCAGATTTATGCAGAAAAGCTCACGCAGACAAGCTTAAGTAGCTCAGGTCGGCAGCATCATTAAATTATCAAGGCACCCATAACGAAGGTGATATAAAAGTGGGTGTCTTCCGGATTTTTAACGCAGATGCTTTGATACAATAGCTACTCTTAGATTATGATGTTCCGGGTACCCTTAGACCATGATAAGGATGTTAATGTCTGCCAACTGCGTGTATCGCTTCTCAATCTTATCTCTGCTTTTGTTACTCGTTAACCCTATGGTAACGGCCGATGTTTATGGAGCCGAACAAGGTGCTGCCAGTATTAATGTGAGTATTAATGTGAGTACTAATGTGAGTACTAATGTGAGTACTAATGTGAGTACTAATGTTAGTGCTAATGTTAGTGCTATTAATGTGAGTACCGTTGCGGGCGCTGCAGAGAATGCTCCGGTAATTGTCCGATACAATGTAGCTTCTGAGAATATCGATGCAAAGCAGAACTATTACCTCGCCGTGCTTAAATTAGCGTTACAGAAGAGTGAGGCAGAGTTCGGCCCTTTTCTGCTCGAACCTGTCTTTGTCGAGACGCTTCAGGGACGCAGGATAAAACTCGTTGCCGATGAGCAGTTAATTGATGTGATATGGACCATGACATCGCGACAGCGCGAGCAAGAATTAAACGCAATCTATATCCCCATAATGAAAGGTTTGATGGGGTATCGAATAGCATTAATACGAAAGGGTGAGCAAGAACGTTTCGATAAGATCAATACCTTGCCCGAGTTACAGCAATTAACCTGGGGACAGGGGCTGGATTGGCCCGATAGCGATATTCTCGAATCTCAAGGCTTTTCTGTGATGAGAGGCAAGAGCAGCAGCCTGATAGATATGTTATCCAGGGGGCGCTTCGATGCCTTTCCACGGGCACTGCATGAACCCTGGGATGAGGTAAAGGGGCTCGAAGATATTTTGATTGAAAAATCGCTATTAATTAAATACTCGGCGCCCATCTATTTTTTCGTCAATAAGCACAATGAGCAGCTTGCGCGTCGTATCGAGTCGGGGCTCGAGCTGGCCATCGAAGACGGCAGTTTCGACAGGCTCTTCTACAGTCACCCCACCACGGCAGATGTATTACAGCGGGCCAATCTCAAAAGTCGTAAAGTTTTTGAGATCGATAATCCAAACCTCTCTCGCAGGAGCCGTGAGTTACTGAATAATAGAGCGCTCTGGCTTTATGAGTGATTGCCGGATAACGGATGCCCCGAATGTACCGGAGCATCTTGTGCTTAATGAAGGGTTATACCGATTTGAATTATAGTGGGATCTGGCCGAAACGCCCCCCTTGGTAGTCTTCGACAGCCTGCTTTATTTCGGCCTGAGTGTTCATTACAAATGGCCCCATGTGGACAATCTTCTCTTTGATAGGTTGTCCGGCAAGCAGTAACAGACCTGCGCCATCTGCTCCAGCCTTAAGTTCCAGTAACTCCTGACTATCAAGGATCAAATATTGGCCTGCAGCGTAACTTTTATCTATGTGCTTATGGGAGTCCTGGTCATGGTGACTCTTGTCGATAAGGGTTCCCTCGTAGAGATAGAGACCGACAAATTCATGCCTGCCCAGTTGTAGCTCGGCCACTGCATCGGGGCTTAACATCAGATCCGCAATTGCGGCTTTACCTGCCAGATCCTGTATCGGAGCGCTGATACTGGTTTGCCCTGCAAAGGCCCAGTTACCGGCCAGCGCCCTTAATACCGCACCCTTGTCATTCGTTGATTCAGGGTTCGTGGTGTTACTGCTGTCTTCATATCTGGCCGGGCGCATCTTCTGATTAGCGGGCATATTCACCCAAATTTGAAAACCATGCAGCCCCTCATCGGCATCGGCTAATGGCATTTCAGAATGGATAACCCCGCTTCCTGTACTCATCCACTGCACATCTTTAGCCCGAATCGCCTTGACATTACCCAGCTGATCTCTGTGCTCAAAGCCCCCCTTACGAATATAGGTAAAGGTTTCGATGCCGCGGTGCGGGTGAGGCGGGAAGCCACCGATAAAATCTTGCTTATCGTCGGATTTTATCTCATCCAGCATCAGGAATGGATCGAATTTGGTATTGTCAAAATCTGCCACCCGGCGAATATTCACCCCATCGCCATCCATCGCGGGTCTGGCGGGAAATTGATTTATGACTCTCATGAAATACTCCTCAATGTGGCCCGCAGCTAACTCTAAAAAGCTGACGGGCGAGCTAATGAGTCACAGCTTAACAATTAAAGTATCGAACAAATATCGCGTAAATGTGCGCATATCATTCGATTAAATAGAAGTCATTAGGGTGAATATGCTCGCCATTATATGAGAGGCGTGAGGCACATATGGGGGGAGATATGGAGCATTTACAACAACTATTACTTTTTAAAGTAAAGAGAGTCCAATCTTCATTTGAGCCCGTTCTTCAGGCCTTCAGTCAGCGAAAAAACTCTTCCCTCTGCGCTTCCGACATCACACCGTCCATATAAAAAGACAAAATCACTGCAGTAAGTCATAGCAATGTTATCCGATAAAATGCAAGTGTGAACTGGCTTACAGACGACTCCTATTATCTTAATTACCCTTCACTGATGAACAAACAAACAACATATTTCATGAAAAAGAACTTAGGCCTCCACCTCGAGAAACTGTGGCTCTTGTTTGCATGGAGCACCTTGATTTTAGCCTTTATCATAGGTCACATAGCGGCGAAGCCCGACTATCTGACCATGGCTAAGACCCATTTTGCCAACTTCAATTTGGTTCCCTCCAAAGACTATACCAGCCTGCCTGTGGTATTTGTGCCCGGTGAGGGCAGCAAGAATAGCCAGAGCAACACCTCGGCTGCTCATGCGAGGGGGAATGCGGGCGAGGCCGTGGTCATCGCTGCCGGCACCGGCTATGGCGGGCCGTTTGTACTGGGTGTGAGAGCCCAGAAAGGGGAAAACTCCGCCCGTATCAAAGAGGTGGTGGTGCTGTCGCATAAAGAGACTCCCGCATACCTGCAAAAGCTGATTAATAACAACTTCTTCAGGCAGTTTATCAATAAATCTGTCACCGATGACTTTCTGTTAGAGGAGGATGTCGACGGCATCTCCGGCGCGACAGTGTCATCTAAAGGTTTCACCAAGGCGATAGCCGAGGCCCTGCACAAAGGGGCTCAAAGTCATCTGGGATACGAGAAGACCTGGAAAGAGGTTGAGTGGTCGCCTGGGCTCAATGAAGCCCTGATGGTCGCCCTGTTCCTGATGGTGCTGGTGGTCGTATATGCGCCGAGGAATATAGCCAAACCATTTAAAATTATTCTGCCCTTTGCCAGCCTGGCCTTCGTCGGTTTTTATGTCAATGCCTCGATCAGCCTGGGTACGTTAGCCGGCATAGTCATGGGCTATGTGCCCGAGTTCAGGCAGTATCCTATCTGGTGGATCATCGTCGGTGGTGTGTTGGGCGGTATTATACTGCTGGGGCGCAACCTCTATTGTGGTTACCTCTGTCCCTTCAGCGTGATCCAGGATCTGCTGCAAAAAGTCAGTGGCATCAAGCTGGCCCTGCGTCCGGGAATGGCCAGAAACGCCAGACGCGTCATCTATGGACTGAGCTGGTTCGCGCTTATCTTGATCTTCCTGTCACGCCACCCGGCCTTAGGCTCCTATGAACCTTTCGGCATGATGTTTTCACTGCAGGGGATGGGCATTCAATGGTACATCTTACCCTTCAGCCTGCTGGGCTCATTTTTCGTGCCTCAGTTCTGGTGTCGCCTGTTCTGCCCTGTGGGTCTGTATCTGTCAGAGGCTGTGCGTCTGCAGCACGCCACGGTCAGCACTGTAGGCAACATCTTAGTGAAAAATGTCACCAATGATTCGTCAAATCAAGCTGAGGCTTACTCTAAGGCGACCGATACCCTTACTGTCTTGTTTGCATCTCAAACCGGTAACTCCAAACATTTGGCTTATCAGTTAAAAGCGAGTTGTGATGCCAATGGTTTGCCGGTGCGTATACAGTCTATGGCCGATTACAATACCGATAATCTGCAGCGCGAAAGCCACCTGATTATCGTGACCAGTACCTATGGTGAGGGTGAGCCACCGGAGAGTGCCGAAGGTTTCTATCACACCCTCTTCGCTGACGATGCGCCGCAACTACCCGATCTTTCCTATTCGGTACTGGCTCTGGGTGATACCGGTTATCGCTTCTTCTGTAAGACAGGGATAGATTTCGACCAGCGTCTGACCGAGCTGGGTGCACAGCGCCTTCATGAGCGGGCGGAGTGTGATGTCGACTATGATGCTGTGGCAGATGCATGGATAACCTCTGTTATTAAGGTGCTGCAACATAGGCTGGAAGCCAGCTGTGCCAATGCCGTAATGCCGACCGAATCGACCGGGGCGGAGCAGGCGTACTACAACAAGGCGCGTCCGTTCCCGGCCCGCTTGCTAGCTAATGACGCGCTTGCATCCGATACCTGTGGAAAAGATTTCCGTCATATAGTGCTGTCACTGGAGGGCTCGGAGATCCAATACCAGCCGGGAGATCTACTCAGCGTCTGGTTTAAAAATGATGAGACTGAGGTCGCCTCACTGCTGGCCAGCCTGTCTATCCCGGCTGATACTGAGGTTGAGGTAGACGGCAGCATCAAGACCATAGAGCGGGCACTGATTGAGAACTATGAGCTGACCCAGTGTCATCCCGGCTTTATCGAAAAATATGCGGCTCTGAGTCAACAAGCCGAGCTGCTCGATTTAGTGGTCGACAGTGACGGGATGCGTGACTACGCCCGTCGTCATCAGATCTTCGAGCTGGTACGTCAGTATCCGACCTGGCTCACGGCTGAGCAGTTACTGCCGGTTCTTCGCAGATTGACGCCAAGGAAATACTCAATCTCCTCCAGTCAGTCGGAAGTGGGTGAAGAGGTTCACCTGACCATAGCCGTGGTTGAATATGAGTCCATTCATGGTGGCGAAGGTCACCGATATGTGGGCGGAGCCAGCGGCTACCTGTGTCAGCGATTGGCACTGGACGCCGAGGTGAAGGTGTTCGTCGAGGAAAATGAACACTTCCGTCTGCCCGAGAACAGCGATGCGTCTGTGATCATGGTCGGTCCCGGTACTGGCGTCGCGCCGTTCAGGGCATTCATACAGCAGCGCTCCGCGCAAAATCATGCAGGTAAGAGCTGGTTGTTCTTCGGAAACCGCAATGAAGGGCTCGATTACCTCTACCGGGATGAGTGGAAACAGCATCTGCAAAGCGGCGCATTGACCCGCATGGATCTTGCTTTCTCACGGGATCAGCAACAGAAAATCTATGTTCAGCATCGTATCGAGCAACAGGGCGCGGAGTTTTATGCCTGGCTTGAGCAGGGCGCGTTTATCTACATCTGTGGCGATGTCACACACATGGCCGTCGATGTAGAGCGGGCGATTGTGCAGGTCATCGAGCTCCATGGAGAGTTCTCCCTTGATGAGGCCCAACAATATTTCGAGCGCCTGAAACATGAGAAACGCCTGTTGAAAGACGTCTACTAACGGACTTGTCTTAATGGGCGTCTATTAACGGACGCCTATTAATTAAGGTTCAGACACAGCAATAACAGATAACATATGAGGCACCGATTTTGAGTCAATCAAACAATACGGGTCATGAACAGAGCGGCAATAAGATAAGCACATTCGAAACTAAAATGAGTTTCGGTTTGGGGATTATCACCCTGCTGCTCATCTTTGGTTATTTCTATGAATCATTTCAGGAGGTTCAACGTCAGGAGGTGATCGTTATCGCCATCGACAGAATTGAAGCCGCTTCAGAGACTAAGTAAAGCCGTTAACAGTCATCTCCCCGACATCGGCCCATAAGGATATGGGCTCGATGTCACCCCTGTCTTGCTGATACCAGCTTTGTAGTGGCGCACTAGCGCGATTTCATATCGAACGCACTCTTCAGATTATTGGCAAACTCGATAAACTTCTCTTTGATGGTGCGCTTTATCGAAACATCGAGTGAACCCAAAATAACCTTACCTTCGATGGTGATGACAGGGGCCTGGCGGTTAGCCAGCGATGGTGCCCGATTCTCTATGCTGCTGACAATGCCGTAGCTCTTGCAAATCACATTGATCCCTTCCGGAACGTAGATGACTGCGCCGCCCAGAACACAATGTAATTTAATGGTGACATGCTGGTGCTGAAATATGGCGTCGCTGAAGTCCAGCGTCGACTCACCTAAAATATTGCGCAGATTAATCACCTTAGGTACCTGCCATTGTCCGCTGCGCTCATTATTACCCAGAACTGAGGTTAAAGTGAGCTCTTCATCCAGGGTTTTATTCGAGTAGCCGGGAGTAAATTGATGCTCTTTCTTGTTGTTATAGTCGGTGTCTGCTTTTAAGGAGAGGTCGGCAACCAACTCGAGGATCTCCCGATGGGAGGAGGAGCTCATCGCATCGTCGAGCCGGCGCTCGAAGGCCTCAGCCGAGATGACACCATGGCTATAGTTGACGATCAACTGATCGATTACCTCTTCACGTACTTGTTCAATGGGACGGTCTTCAAGGATCACATCCATGCTTTCACTCCTATGACTTAAGTTATTTTAGCTGGTATATCGCTAAATGAAATCGAACTGAGTGAAAAACAAGCAAATTTTAAGCCAATAAAATTAGCTTTTAAAAACATAGGATTAAACTTTTACGATTTTTGAAGGTCGTAGCATTAACCGATAATTAGCGAAAACTGACAGATAAAATCGCTTAAGTCAGCTTATGTACATGTTAGATGAGTAAGCTGTATGAGCTTGTTATAAACGGCATCAATTTAGATGAGATTGACACCTGTCGATTCTGATAGTTACTCATCTGGATTTTGGCAAATAGGCCCCGATTAGCAGGTATCTTTTATCCTGAATTTGGATACAATGTAAGCAACAGTGATAGTTTGGAGAGGGTAAAATGGACAAAAGTAAAATCCTGATAATTGATGATGATCCTGTTTGTACCGGGGTATTACTCGCGATTTTAGGTGACGATTATGATGTAACGACCGCCAACTCCGGCAGTGGTGGCATCGATATATTAAGTTCACAGACACCCGACCTTATCCTGCTCGATATCACCATGCCGGAAGTGAATGGTTATCAAGTCCTTAAGTTCCTCCAGGAAGACCCGTCGCGCATCGATATCCCCGTGGTGGTTATCAGCACCTTAGTCGAGAGTTCAGACAAAGAGTTCGCAATCAAACTGGGCGCCGACGACTACATTAACAAACCTATCATGCCAAATGTGATACAGGATAAACTCGAAAAGTATCTCTGATAATCCTCAGCTTTGTCTTTGGCGAACGGCAAAGTTGAAAACGTTCTACTTGTTAGCCTTTGCTGGGGCTAGTCTTGGCAGGGGGAACTTGACTGTTTATTGTTAAGTTAACCCTGGATTGAGCTCATTGCTTGTACCTATGTACTCCTCTCCCTCTCTCTTTTACCTCCAAGTTACTCACTTAGTTATTTGTGTACTCTTCAGCCCGATAAATTATGAGTAACCTGATGACTTTGGATGTAACATACTCTTAACACGTTTTTATAGCGTACACTTTACTGGTGAGTGCCATAAAAAACCGTTTTAGTATCGTTAGTTGATGGCGTTATCAACTAACGTCGTTTAAAAGGAGTTTCCCTATGAAAGCCTCTGAATTTGTAAAAGCATTACTCGTATCGACCTCACTGATGATGATTGCCCCTGGCGCAATGGCCGAGCCGCCCACTAAGTCTGAGAAGGCTGAGAAGAAGGCTGAAAAAAAGGCAATGAAGGAGCAGAAAAAGAGTGAGAAAGAGGCACGCAAAGCTGCTGAGAAACGTGAGCGTGAAGCGAGAAAGGATGCCAAGGAGTATGATCGTGAGGCTCGTAAAGATGCAGAAAAGCGACAGCGTGAAGCGAGGAAGGATGCCAAGGAGTATGACCGTGAGGCTCGTAAAGATGCAGAAAAGCGACAGCGTGAAGCGAGGAAGGATGCCAAGGAGTATGACCGTGAGGCTCGCAAAGCGGCAGATAAACGTGAGCGTGAAGCGAGGAGGGATGCTAAGGAGTATGACCTTGAGGCTCGCTTAGAAGCTGAGGAGCGTCAGCGCGAAGCGAGAAAGGATAATAAAGAGTACGACCGTGATGTTCGCAAGGACGCCGAGGAGCGCGAAGCGAGAAAGGATGCCAGAGAGTATGAGAATGAGGCGCGTAAAGATGCAGAGGAGCGCCAGCGTGAGGCTCGGTTAGAGGCTGAAGAGCGTCAGCGTGAAGCTAAGGAAAAGGCTAAAGAGCGCAAAGAAAAGGAGTGTAAGAAAAACGAAGAGTGTGAAGAATTCCTCTGATATTCTCGCGGACAGATTTAACAGCTCCCCTTCTGTTATGGTTCGATAGAAGGGGAGGCCGCTAACCGGTTTACCTAAAAGCTTTCACCTAAGCACTCTCAGCTCAACACTCTCACCTAAGCACCTTTACCTCAGCACTTTGCTTAAGAAGGCCTGAGTTCTCGCCTCTTTCGGCGCACTGAACAGGGCCTCGGGCTCGCTGTTTTCTACGATAACGCCGCCATCCATAAATATGACCCTGTCAGACACATCCCGCGCAAAGCCCATCTCGTGGGTCACTATCACCATGGTCATCCCTTTGTGAGCGAGGGATTTCATCACATCGAGTACATCGCCAACCATCTCGGGATCCAAAGCAGATGTGGGCTCATCGAACAGCATCAGTTCTGGTTTCATCGCCAGGGCTCGGGCGATGGCGACCCGCTGTTTCTGTCCGCCGGACAGGCTGGACGGGTAGGCATCGGCCTTATCTTTCAATCCTACCTGCTCGAGTAAGGCTTCGGCTTCAACATCGGCCTCTTTCGGAGTCATCAGCTTAAGCTGTACCGGAGCGAGGGTGATGTTCTGCTTAACCGTTTTATGGGGAAAAAGGTTAAAATTTTGAAACACCATTCCCACCTTCTGCCTTAGCTTATCGATGCAGGCATCGGGCGCCGTGATAGATTGACCATCGATAAGAATATCCCCCTGAGTCGGTTGCTCAAGCAGATTAATGCAACGCAGGAAGGTGCTCTTGCCACTGCCCGATGGGCCTATCACACTGACTACCTCGCCATGGTTTATCTGTTCATCGATCCCCTTCAGTACTTGGTTATCGCCAAAGCTCTTATGTAAATTATTTATCTTAATCACTTTGCTTTAACCTCGTTTCAAATTTCGACAGCAGTAGGGTGAAGCTATATGTCAGTAGCAGGTAGATCAGCGCACAGGTAAATAGCGGCACACTGTCTTCGAAGGTGCGGCTACGAATGATCTCGCCGGCGCGCATCAGGTCGACGCCGCCGATAAAGCCTATCACCGCCGTCTCCTTCAGCAATACGATAAATTCGTTACCCAGAGAGGGGAGAATGTTCTTAATCGCCTGAGGAAGAATGACCTCCTTCATGGTTGCCCCGTGGGACAGCCCTAAGGATCGTGCGGCCTCCATCTGGCCCTTATCGACCGCCTGGATCCCGGCGCGAATGATCTCTGAAATATAGGCACCGCTATTGAGGCCGAAGGCGATAATGGCGGCGGTGATCTTATCGACATCGAATGCGGCCAATACAATAAAGTAAAGGATCACTAACTGTACAACTACCGGTGTTCCACGAATAACGCTGACATAGAGGTTAGCCGGCCAACGCAGATACCACTTAGGTGACATCTTCATCAGGGTGGTCGTCACCCCCAATATTGATCCCATTATCATGGCAAAGAAGGTCACAATCAGGGTAACTTTAAGGCCATTTAAGATGAGGTAGATACCGATTAAGCCATCTTCCCCGATAGGGGTAAACAGTGAAGCGTTAATTGCATCAATCATTATCGACTCACTTCATGTGCTTGTTGACGAGGGCGTCATAGCCACCGTTTTGTTTCATCGCATTCAAGGTGCTATTGATGCTGTGCAGCAACTCAACTTTATCCTTGGCGACAGCAAAGCCATAAAACTCGGGCTCGAATTCCAGTTCGACCATTTTAAGTCCTGGGTTCTTATCCAGAAAGCTGGCCGCAGGCTCACTGTCAAACAGCACCAGATCAACCTTAGCGTTTTTAAGCTCCATGATGGCCTCAAAACCTGTGTTGAATGCGGTGACCTGCTGGCTGAAAGTTTTGGCCATGATATCGCCGGTGGAACCCAGCTGAACCGCAATATGCTTTCCCTTTAGGTCATCGACACTCTTGATGCTGGTGCTATCTTTTTTGACCAAGACCACCTGCGTCGCTTCATAGTAAGGCTCTGAAAAGTTAACGCTCGCCTGACGCTCTGGCGTAATCGTCATGCCGGAGGCGATCAGGTCAACCTTGCCCGCATTGAGCGCTACGATCAGTGAATCAAACTTCATGTTTTCAACTTTAAGCGTCTTGCCGGCATCCTTGGCGATCTGACGGGCTAAATCGATATCGAAGCCTTTTATCTCATCGCCGCTCACCCCACCGACATATTCAAAAGGTGGGAACGAAGCATTAGTGCCCACTACAAGCACGTCATCACTCTTACCGCATCCGGTTAACATCAATACGCCTGCTAAACCTAAGCTCCCCAAACACAACATCGACTTCTTCATCTTTAACTCTCATCACCAAAATACTCAACTGGCAACGACTATAAGCTGATATAAAACGAAGTCAATAATTATGCGTAAAAAATGATTATAAATTCAATTCTGGTGGATTGAATGCTCAATAAATAAACGGCTTGGCGTGTTTGCAACTGCCATTTAACAAGTTGTTGAGCTGTTTGGGTTGTTGATGTTGAGCGAGTTCTACAGTAGCGAAAGGTGAATAATTAGTTACTCTGATAAGTGATAAGTGATAAGTGATAAGTGATAAGTGGCAAGATGAAAGCAAGCGATCGTCGGTAATTAAGTAGTGCTACCGCATACCTATAATTGCAAAACTTATGGCTCCGCAGCCTTTTTGCACCTCACCTCGCACACTATTCACTATATCCAGTTCAACGCCACCTCATTAAATATGAAAATTCTCAATAATTTCAGAATGAAACTGGCGCGTCGGGGATGGCTGACTATACTTTTTGTCACTATAACCACATAAAAAAGGCGGATATGATGAGGGGATTGTTAATTTCACTGATGTTACTGCTGTGCGCGCCACTTTACGCAGCCGATAAATGCGTGTCATGCCACCAGGAGGTCACGCCCAATGCCGTTAAGGATTGGCAACTGAGCCGCCATAGCGAGAATGATGTGAGCTGCGATACCTGTCATGAGGGCGATCACTCATCGGCTAAGGATGTAGACAACTTGGTCACAATCACTGCCGACACCTGTGGTGGTTGCCATGGCGATCGCCTGGAGCAGTTCTCTAAGGGCAAACATGCCCTGGCGTGGGCCGCGGTTAACGCCATGCCTACTACCCATGCACAACCTATGGCACTGAATCAGGGGATGAAGGGCTGTACCGGCTGTCATAAGTTGGGTATAAAAACCGATGCCGAAATCGCCAAACTTAAGGAGCAGGGCAGTAAGTTCGGCCATGCCTCCTGCGATGCCTGTCATACAAGGCACACCTTCTCGGTTAAAGAGGCGCAGCAACCTCAGGCCTGTCAGACATGTCATATGGGCTTCGACCATCCGCAATGGGAGATGTGGTCATCGTCTAAGCATGGTGTGCGCTATCTGCTAAAGCAAAACGGTGTATTGCCAGAAGGCACACCGGCGCCAACCTGTCAGACCTGCCATATGGTCGATGGCGACCATGAAGTGCGCACCGCCTGGGGCTTTCTGGCGGTAAGACTGCCACTACCCGAAGATGATGAGCAGTGGAAAGCCGATCAGATAACCATCTTACAGGCATTGGGCGTGCTCGATCCTAAAGGCCAGCCAACAGGACGACTCGACGTGGTCAAGGCTGCCGATGTCGCCCGCCTGGACAAGGCCTCCTTCGACAAGGAACGCAACAAGATGCTGGCCGTCTGCGGCGACTGTCACTCAGCGAACTTTGCCCGTAACGAACTGGAAAATGCAGATAAGCTTATCCGAGATCTTGACCATCTGCTGGCACAAGCTATTCGTATCATCACGGGGCTATACCAGGACGGTATCATAGCTAAGCCCGAGGGCTACGCCCATGCCTTCCCGGATCTGCTAACCTTCCAGGATGCACCGACCACTATCGAGCAAACTCTGTTTGAAATGCACCTCAAACATCGCATGCGCGGCTTCCAGGGCGCATTCCATGCCAACCCCGACTATGCCCTCTGGTATGGTTGGAGTGAGATGGTGAGAGATCTGCAGGAGATAAAAGAGAAAGCGAAAGAGATGCGAGCGGCCCACGGTAAGTCGGCCTCGGCTCACTAACTTTGTTCTACTGTGCAGATAGCGGTGTAAATCGCTGAGCAAACAACAAAACGCCTGTCAGACCCGACAGGCGTTTTTTCTTGTTTTATATATTCCAGTTAATTTCAGCCCCGCGATTGCTGTAACTTATACCAATACATTTTTAAGTACCCGTTGCCAGTTGGCGCCCAGGATGCGGTCTCTGTCTGTGGATTTGTAGCGTGCTTTGGCCAGCGCATCGTCGATGCGGCTCATGCGGTCGATATCGTTGAGCTCGGGGATCACGACATGTGTGGGTTCGTGCTCAAATCCCAATACACTCTTTTCAGCTAAACTGTGCCACCAAGGCAGGTATTCCTTGATGCCTTCGGCATTATTGTTGCTAAGTGCCAGCAGGTTTTTCTGGCCACGCAGTGGAAAGTCATTGGCGATGACGGCACAATCTATGCCGCCGATGCGGGCGACTCTGTCGAGTTGTTTCACGTAATCTTTAATGGTCGGCAGCGGATTATTGGTCAACCAAAAACTCATCATAAACACCCCGAATACACCGCCGCTGTCACCGATAGCGCGGATGACTTCATCGGGTGAGCAACGGGCATTGTTAACGATAGAGCGAACGGCGCCGTGGCTTTGTACAACCGGGCTGTTACTGGCCTTTATGGTATCCAGCGCAGTCTGAGGGCTCGAATGGCTGACATCGATGAGGATGTTGCGCTGGTTAAGTGCCGCGATCAATTGGTGGCCATCTGCTGTTAACGGTTTATTTAGCCCTTGTTGACCATCATTATCTAATGCGCCGCCGGCAAAGCGGTTGCCGTAGTGGTGCGTCAGTTGTAGTACCCGTAAACCTTGCTGGTGAAATTGTTCCAGATGTTGCCATGAGTTGGCATCGCTATCGGCTTCAACGCAATCGGCGCCCTGAATTTGAAAATAGACCGCGGTGCGCGCTTGCTCAACGGCCAGTTCGATGTCCTGGCCGGTCAGCCCCGGCATTAATATGCTTGGGTTGGCGCTAACGACTTGGTTCGCCTCTTTAATGCTTTTCATACAGGCGTCATAGGTACGCTTATAGTTCAGGGTGCCGTCGGCCTGCTCGATGGTTTCAATGGCTGAAATGTCGCAAAGGTAGGCATCGAGCTTGGAGGCGCGAATATCTGCCAGGTTTTCAGGAAGAAAAGAGAGACCATCGATATAAAGGCGCTTCTTGGCGGCTGCAAATGCAGGCGAAATCCCCAGCGGGCTTAATAATGAGGCGGCGGCTAACCCTTTAAGCACTTTTCGGCGGGTGTGATTGCAAGTCTTGTTGGTCATGGTGTTTCCCTTAGTACTTGCTATCAACATTTATGCTTGATTAGCTATAGGCGTGATAAAAATGTTTATCATCAATTAGTTCATGGTACAGCCATGCCTGGCTTTCGCAACCTTTTACTTGGGTATTTGACGGGTTAAATTGCTCATCGATTGCAGGCACTGTTTACCCAGCAAAGATGATTTGGCGGTCTTTCTCTTGCCTGTAGTTGGTGTTTTCTATCTGACAGCAAATGGTAAGCATAAGGTAAATATGGCCAGCCTCAATTAAAGGCAAAAGGGCAACACCCATAGCCCATCGAAGTCACGGTTGGCGAGTGCCGCTGGAATGGGGAATTTAGTTTAGCTATTCTTAAATTGCATGCTATAAAGAGCTGATGGATAAGCTGAAATAGATGGATTTAAAAAATATGAAAACATGGATTAGTTACCTCTTACTCTTTGTTGCGTTGCAGATTAGCGGCTGTTCAACAAAGAGCGTGCTCGAAACTGGTGTCACGCTAGGAACAGAAACTATCGAAGCAAGCCAGCGAAGAAACGAAAGAAGCAACCGGGATTCTGGTGATGTTGAAATCCGTACTGAAGATGTGATTAATGGCACGATAAAAACGATTCTAAAAGAATAGTGGGCAAGTCGTTCAGATGGGCTCTGAAAGTTTGCTCTGGCCCTACTTATCAAACATCAAAGAGGTAGCAGGCTTATTTTTCTTGCCTCCAACAAGCATCAATTCAGATAACTCGCCGGAGGCATACGATCAAATACGTATTTCGGTTTAATTAATAAACACTAAACCTTAATATTCAATATTTATTGAAATAACTTCAGCTACATAATTATCGAAATATGCGGGGCGTAAATAGCCGTGACTTCTAGACTCTTTCGCCCACATGCTACGAAGTTCATCTATATTGCCGGGCTTGTTATAACCAAAAGTGAAAAGCGAAAACTCTTCAATTTGTTCATATAAATCGTCTTCTATAGCTCTAGGTAATTTAAAATCTGGGATAACGCCAGTAAGAGCCCCTGTGACTTGCCATACCATATTTGCGCTCTTGATCGAGAGAGTTAATGCTTGATAACCAGGATCAAGATTACTGAAGTCGTAGCTCGTGGAGGAGCCGGCATTGGCCAGTGTTGAATTTAATCGTTCTAACAGCTCTGCTTCGTTTGTCGGAGTGAATAGTTCATAGTGTGAAGCTGGATCTTCGATGCGATATCTTCGGTAGGCGGAGTAATCGACATTACCTGGCTCAACATACCCAAAGCTGATATCCCGATAGGCTTGTATAAAGCTATCCTGATTTAGCCCAGGTACGCTATATACAGCATTGCCCGCTGGTTCAAATGATCTGTGGCGCCTTCCTTCGACACTATTTGCATAGGACTGTACATGATCAATACCGTAGGTGCCCGCCGAATAGTTAACTCTCGTGGCTTGATTATTAGGCTCATTGAGTATGTCAGCAGACACTGCAAATGATGTATTCATAGGATCGATTTTTATCAATGCGCCAAACGCTTCATCATTAACATTGTCTTTCGGGCGCAACATGATATCTAGCGGCGTATAGTCTTCCTGTGCAACTCTGCATGCCTCGTAGGTATAGGGGGATTTAGTATCTTGGTTACGGTAACCGATCCAAAGCTGATGGTTTGGGTAAGCGGCCCCTAAATCACTAAAATCAACGGTGATATCCTGGCAATTACAATGGGTATCTAGCGCCTGAGAGTAGTTTTTTTGTATGCCAATATCACCCGTGGTAAATTCCATTAGGGTATCAATCGAATAATGACCATCTGTTTCAACGACAGTCGTTAGGTGCTTGGCATCGCCGCCCCAAGGGATATCAAATTTTCCCTGAGCATCGACCTGATGTTGACTCAATACCGAACCATCACCACGCTGGACGACAACAGTCACGTTTGTTTGTGGCTCAGTATATTCACACTTATTGGCAACCTGTTGAAACTCACCGATGGCGCGTCCTGTAGGCTCAGGTACGTTACCCCCACCAGAACTGCCTTCATCACTTGAGCTACCACCACAGGCTGATAGCAGTGCACCCGATAAAAGGATCGGAGTCCATTTCTTTAACTTCATACGTCTTCCCTGAAAAACTGATTAAATGATTATTTCCTAAATTGATGAACTACATTATTGTTACTCAATTTGGTTGTTTAGGTTAGCATTGTGTGTTTTTGCAAGGAAGGAAAGTTGAGCAATTATCAATTAAATATCAAAAGATATGGTTTAAAGCATCATGGATAGTTAAAACTTCTGTATGAGATAAAAATTACAGCGTTATATTACTCAGTACTTATTATTTTTCCTGCCCTGCATTTTAAGTTATCTAAATTTTTGTTATTTAATGCGAAAATCAATGCCCCATGGAGGGGGGAGTGAGTGTGGGACCATCTAAGTTGTCGAAATAAAAAACACAAAAGATATTTAAATAGAAAAACTTACAACATAACTGGCTGATACAAATCAATGAACCTCCCGAAATCAGTGTCTATCCTCTATAAAAATTTAGATTAGAACATCTACAGTGCTCAAGTTGTTCAAGTGGGATCAGGCTCCATTTATTCCTGACCATTACAACAGTAAATCCTAATTTATGCTTAAGCTTGTGGTAGGATCCCCGCCGGAAATTTAACTAAGCAATGAAATGGGTAATGTCGCGATGAGTAGAAAAATTGAATTATTGGCACCGGGTGGGGATGTCGATGCGATAAAAGCTGCGATTGTTGCCGGTGCAAACGCCGTCTACTGTGGCCTGGATACATTCAATGCCCGTAACCGGGCGACTAACCTCTCATTCGATGACTTAATGGGGATCATCGGGCTCGCACACCAATATCAGTGTGAAGTCTTCCTCACCATGAATATCGTGATCCTGGAGCACGAGGTCACGGGCTTAGTTAAGCTGCTCAATCAAATCGTTAATATCGGCATCGATGGCATTATCGTGCAGGACTTGGGGATATTTAATCTGGTTAAACACCATTTTCCCAGCTTAGCCGTGCACGCATCTACCCAGCTCACCACCCACAATTCGGGGCAAATACGCTTTCTGGCCAAAATTGGCGCTACCCGAGCCAACTTGTCGCGGGAATTAAACCTGGGAGAGATTAAGAGCCTCACCACACTCGCCCATGAGCATGATGTGCTTACCGAGGTCTTTGTTCATGGCGCGCTGTGTATCGCCTTCTCGGGCCAGTGTTATTCGAGCTCGGTCAGCGTCGGCAACTCGGGCAACCGCGGTCGATGCAGCCAAGCCTGCCGCGATGAATATGAGATCACCAATGCGGGCAACCGGTTCCCATTGAACCTCAAAGATAACTCGGCCTATTTCGACCTGCCGGAACTGGTCGACGCCGGCGTCGACTCACTGAAGATCGAGGGGCGCATTAAAGGCGCACAATATGTCCATACCGTGGTGGATAGCTGGCGCCAGCAGATAGATAAATTTGTCGAAACCGGCCAGTTGCTATCCGACAACACCAACCTTTATAAGGTCTTTAACCGTGATTTCACTAACTCCTTCCTGAAGGGCGATCTCACCAAGAAGATGTTTATCGATAACCCCCGCGATAACAGCTTTCAGCATGCCAACGATAAACATAACGCCATCTCTGTGGTGCAGATCCAGGCCGTGCAAAAAGACCTTTCCGAAGAGAAAAATGCCATCGGCGCTCAGGTCGTCGAAAAAATTAAGCACTTAAGCATCGCCAAAGAGCCACTAACCATCCGCTTCAGCGGACAGGCCGGCAAGCCGCTAACGGTCGATGTCACCACTGGCAAGCACGCATTTTGCGTGCAATCTGAGATGCCGCTTATCGCATCCGAGCAAGCGTCGGTCGATCAAAGCGCCATCGAAAAGCGCTTCAAGAGCCTGCAACAGGGCAAATACGCCTTGCAAGCATTCGACTTCAGCGGCCTCGATGCCGGCCTCAACATGCCGTTTAAGGAGCTGACCCGAATTAAAAAGCAGGTCGCCTTTGTGTTGAATGATTCGGTCAAAGTGATCCCGCCGGTTACCCTGCCTAAGCTGACAAAACATCGCAAGCTGACCGACACGCCCACGTTATCGATATTGATAAGCGATGAGAAAGACCTGCACCTTGCTGATGTCACCGATGCCGACATCTACTTTAAATTGCCGGAAAGCTTTAAGAAAAACTGCACTAAGTACATCGATATCTTGTTAAGAAATCCAAGGCTTATCCCCTGGTTTCCCGCGGTTCTCATCGGCAAAGACTATCTCGAAGCGGTCAAAATTCTTGAGCAAGTTAAGCCTGCGCGAATCGTCAGCAATAACACCGGGGTGGCATACAAGGCGTATGAGATGGGCATCAGCTGGATAGCCGGGCCTTTTCTCAATACGACCAACTCCTATGCGCTACTGACCCTGCAGGAGGAGCTCAATTGTGCCGGGGCGTTTATCTCTAACGAGATCAACCAAAACCAGATCAGAAATATTGCACGGCCGGATAACTTTAAGTTGTTATACAGCATCTACCATCCCATCCTGATGATGACCAGCAGACAGTGTTTCTTCCAACAGACCGTCGGCTGCAACAAGCCCGCTATCGAAGATGGCTGTATGCTCAAGTGTGAAAAAGCCACCACCATCACCAATGTGAAAGGGATCTCTTTCGCCGTCGACAAGCAAAAAGGCGGTTACCCCAGCATCTATAACCATGAACAGTTCTTGAATATGGATGTCATCGATGATTTCTCACACCTGTTCGATGAGTTCTTTATCGACCTGACTAACATAGGCTCGGGCTCAAAGGCGGAATTAGATAAGGCGCAGTTAATCCATCACTTTGAAAACCTAATCAAGGGTGACACTGATGCCAAGGCGCAGCTCGATGCCATGGTAACGGTATCGACCCACGCCCAATACAGCCAAGGGCTGTGATCTTTGGATAAGGATAAGCCGGTAAGTGAGTTGGTGAATTGCTGAATAAGTAGCTAACTAGATAACTAGCTAAATAGGTAGGGTCAGAGGTAAAAGGTTACTCTGACTCTACTTACTTGTTTTAAATAGAGGGCAAATGGCATATTTTGCTAAACATCACTGGCTTAAACGTATTGGTGGGCCACTCTACGATAGTATCGTTGTTCAAAGTTAAATGAGCTCATCTTCATGGTGCGAATCGCATCGACCCAGCCAATAATCATTGGTACCAGAGTCCAGCTGAACCCCAGGTACAAACAGCCCATTCCGTATTGACCCAAATAGAACTTATGTACGCCTAAGATGCCGAATAAAAAACCAAACCATATGGCGAGTTTTTGATTTTTAATGCGAATGTTCGGGTCGACTCCCGCTAAAGCCTCTAACCCTTGCGCAGTATGACATTGTGGGCAGATAACCAAACTCGGATCGAGCTTTTGGCTGCACTCAATACATTCAGAGCGCGGGCAATCACTATTTTTCATTGCAGACTCCAGTTGTCATACGTTAAAAATATTGCTGATTACTTATTATGTGTACAAGTGTGCGCTGAAATACAGGTGCACAGTTCACAAAAATAAAATAAACCAGAGTAAAAGGTCTAAACGTGACATCAGTAAAGGCAGGACTGCGATCTCCAAAGCCACTCATCAGCCACTCCACTGTCTCTATTCTGTCACTCCAGCAGTGCCTGACAGGGGGCTATGATGGAAAGGTGAGCCCGTGAAGGTAGTGACGTTAATGAAGGTAGTGAAGCTTGTAGGGAAAATGAGAAAAAACAATAAAAGCAGAACAGATGTATCTTTCTGTTGCTCTCGACAATTTTGATGCTGCTTTGACGCAGCTTCTATACCGTTATTAATAAGAGCCATCCAGCCCCAACCCGCATTCAGCTGTTTTTTCGATTTAGTATTAGCTTTTGCATTAGCTTTTGCATTAGTTATGGCTTAACTAATTGTTATCTTTAGCAAGAATTAAGTTACATTAACAAAAAGCGATGGACAGATTATGTACTCTGCGGTATGTTTGCAGATGCAAAAATGAGCGCGTAAAAACTGAGCGCGATAGCGTGTAAAAGAAAGCGTAAATAGCACAACAAGGATGAACCCCAAAGCTTCCACAGCTTTGGCGGAACTCACATCAGGAAGATGGCTAACACTATCACTAAGATTAGGATATCAACTCTCTTTTTCTAACAAAGAGTCAGCGCCACACTTAAGATGCTTTTAGGTTAAGCCTTTGATATAAATCAATAAATTTCCAGATGCCGGTTCCCATCCTCTATAAAAGGTTTAGATTAGAAATAGGTGGAGTTTCTGTTTTTTGTCCTTTTTCAGGTACGACATAGACTTAGAGGGAAAAGTGATTAACTCTAAGCTTTTGTTTTGGATAAGAAATGGTAGTTCTGATTTTTAAGTTTCGCACACACTCTATAGGTATATATACAAGGAAAATAGTATGTCGTATGCAAGTGAATTTAGCGAAATTATTGAATGTTTGAAAAACAATGAAAGCCTTAAGGTGAAAATTCTTGAACTGATAGAGTCTGAGCCTATACCCGGTAAGGTTATTGAAGGTGAAGGTAGATTAGAGGCTCTAAGAATTATCCTCGCTGATTTTTTCAATGGCAAATGGACAGTCGAGGAATCTATTCAAGAAGTTGAGTTTAGGCTTCCTCGTAATTACAGTCCTCATGAAAATAATAATCGAGTTTTTCCACAAGGATGGGCTGAGCGATTATTAAGAACAAACATTAGCTGCTTTTATAATCAAGCTGTTTTGATGAGGATTATAGAGTCTGGGAGTTCTGAATGTTATGTAGACCATAGTTCAGCTGAAAGTGCTGATTCTAACTGTTCAAAGAATTTAGCTGGTCGTACTCATGATGCTTCAATGTTATTAGATAGATTGCTAAAAGCATATAGGGAAGGTCATTGGAATAAGGATGTAAAAATCCCTGACCATCCTCACTGTACTCATACCGTTCAACCTGTATAGATTAAGTCTAACAATGATGGGGGTTGCTACTTTTTGCAGTAGTTCCCCTGTCTTTTGCACAACATTTATCATGTGCCATGGTTGTTCTCCCTATAATCTACACAGTGTAGCTACAAACAATTACATTAATAAAAAAAGCCCCGTACAACGGGGCTTTGATAACTAACGCGGTAAAGAACGAAAGTGACTACATACGTACTCTAACTGGCCAGCTCTGCGTCGAGTATACGCGCAAACATGTACCACTTTTTGGCTATGATTCATGATCAATATCCCCAAAAAAAATGTAAAGGGGGATTCCAGCTATTGAGATAAACGCGTTAGACAGGTACGATGTATGTGTAAAACAAATACCCAAGTCTATTGCGGGCTTGAACCCCTTAGTGTAGAGCCTTAGTTTTATCTGTTGGCGCAGATAAAATTATTTTATCTCACTTGGTAAAAAGGCACTTTTAGCTATTGCTGAAAGTGCCTTTTTACTTTTCCTTTCTCACCCCCTTGAAAGGGGTGCCATCTTGCTTCACATCCATAAAGCGGCCTGTATTTGCATCACGCTTGATCCAATGCCCAGAAGATGTCTGGGTTTGGGAGCGTTCTTTTACCATACCATGTCGGCGGTTGTCGCCTGATTTACCATTCGTAGCCATTACAATATTCCTCTGGTGGTTGACTAATGACTATAATACCCGCTCAATTTGAGTTGGTCAACTGGCAAAAGTGACTCGCTTGTGCGATACTATAATTAAAAAGGACTCTAGAGAAAATATCATGAATAATATTAAAGACTTACCGATAAATATTTATGAGAGGCTTGAGTATTTAGAATTTATGCTGAGGTTTAGAGGTTGGTTTTCAAGGCTAGACTTAAAAGATAGGTTTGGCATTAGCGATGCGGCAGCAACGAGAGATATAAGTCATTATAGAAAATCAGCAAAGAATAAGGATGAAGAAGATCTAAATGTTACGTTTAACCAAGTAACAAAAAAATATGAAATAAAAGATGATACTTTCTTTCCTTTATTCGATATATCTATAAATCATGCTTTATCAAAAATTAGAAACCCCAAAATATGTGAAGCGTTAGATATGGGGGAGTGTAACGGTGTTTTAGCATTTCCAAGGTTGAGTATTCCGAAATTAGATGATTTATCTAATATAACCAGAGCAATTTCAAATGAACATACTTTAAAAGTAGATTATCACTCAGTTGGAAATGGTCATTCAACAAAAAAACTACTTCCACATTCTATTTTTGACAATGGAATACATTGGTATATGAGAGCTTATGATCTTGAAAAAGAGAAGTTTAGAAGTTATGCGCTGACTAGGATTGTTGCGAGTAAGATAATAATTTCAGATGAAATAAAAGCAAATAAAAGTAGCAAAAGTAGAGACGAAAGCTGGAATAGAATTGTTAATTTAGAGATTGTACCTCACCCTAATAGAAAAAATGTTAAAAACCCCGAAACCATTGCACTAGATTTTAATATGGAAAATGGTGTTTTAAAACTTCCAGTAAGAGCGGCTGTTGCAGGTTTTTGGTTAGCAATGTGGACTATAGACTGTACTAAAGATCATTCGCTTGAAGGCTATCAATATCAACTTTGGTTAAGAAACCATGATTCACTATACGATGTTGATAGTAGGTCTATTGCACCAGGATTATCTGACTATAACAAAAATGACTAGCAATATGACCATGTCCTCTTTGTGATAAATAGGCTCAGAGTCTGTGGGATCCCCACGAATTTAATAGCATGCTTGTGGATCCCTGACTAAATCCAGTAGTGACTGTATCGCAGCTTGCCAATGCGCCTTTACTAACCTCAACTTCTTATCCTTGT
>NZ_RXNV01000008.1 GCF_003966265.1 Shewanella atlantica
TGATCACCCTGAACCAAGATATCGATGATGCCGACCTGGGCAGCTTCGACTTCAATGTTGTGGTAACCGACACGGCTGGCCTCACCGATATCGCCGCCGTGACTATTGACCTCACCAACGTTAATGAAGCCCCTGAATTCCGCTCCGGGACCGATGTGGCCGGTGACGCCGCTAACACCGATACCTATGACTTTGGTGAGCTGGCAGAGGCTGCCACTGCTGGCACCGTCGTCGGAACGGTTATCGCCGATGACCCGGATGCCGGTGACAACTTAAGTTACAGCTTTGAAGGTGGCGCATTAACCAATGGCGTATTCACCATCAACGCCACCACGGGTGTGATCACCCTGAACCAAGATATCGATGATGCCGACCTGGGCAGCTTCGACTTCAATGTTGTGGTAACCGACACGGCTGGCCTCACCGATATCGCCGCCGTGACTATTGACCTCACCAACGTTAATGACGATCCAACAATCCAATCAACCACCAACACCCGAGTCTCTGAAGAGGGTCTAACTGGTGGCCTGATTGACGATATAGGCAATACAGATACGACTAACGCAGTGACTGCAAGCGGTACTATCAATATTGAAGATGTTGATAGCGACACCTTAACTGTATCTCTTTCAGGTCCTGCAACAACATTGATCTCAGGTGGTGAAACGGTTCAGTGGTCATGGGATGAGGAGACAGGTACATTAACTGGTTATATCGGCGTTGAGGGGGCCGACTCATACCAAGAAGTCATGACTGTTGTACTGACAGCACCCGATGGTAGCGATTCTGGTGAGTGGAGCTATGACGTTACTCTACTAGCTCCAGTCAAACATTCAGATACAACATCTGAAGACGAACTATCCTTAGATTTCGGTATAAACGTTGACGATAACAATGGTGGAACAACCAACGGCAGTTTCAACGTTATTATCGAAGATGATGCACCTGAGGCATCAGTAAACAGCATTGTTAGTGACAACCTAACTGGTACATACACTGGAAGCCTTACAGTTGGTGGTGCTGATACTGATTACTCTGCAGATTTGACAGGCAATGTAGCGAGTTGGAGTAACGAGACGGGTAATGAACTGTATTTTGCTGACTCAGGCCTGACTACCGGTGGGGAGACAATTTACTACTATGTCGATCCAGCTAATCCAGATCTTATGTATGCCTATACAGATTCAGGTACCACGATATCGGGCTATAGTAATGCAAATGCTGGGCAATCACTGGTCTTTACTCTATCCGTGGATCCTAACTCCGGCGAATATGTCGTTAATCTGGAAGATTCGATCACAGTTATTCAAGAAACCACTGCTGATTTCACCGGAAGCATAACGGCAGGTAACGGTGACAACCTGTTTATCTATCTTAACGGTGAGCTGCAATACGGTACCAATGCCACTGTAGATACCTTATGTACTGTGACAGGTATCTCCAATGGCAATGTGGCATCTGTAAACAACAGCAACAATGGTATAGGGGTCGGCTCAGGAAAAGATATTGGTGCCGGCGACACACTTATTCTGTCATTCCAGCAGCCCACAACTAACAATATTCAAATATCCTTAAGTTTAAACAGTGGTAAAGTTTATACTGGCGATGCCACCTTCTATGTGCAGGGTAAGAATGCGCTGGGAGAGAGCGATGATTTCACTTTCACCGGCACAAGTGATGAGTTTGAAGCAGCCCTATCCAGTTCATCGATTGTTGAAGTCAACGTTTTGAAGCTTTCGAAGGCTGATAGTGGCGGTGACTTTAACCTTCAGGGCTTATTTACCGAGACAGTTACAATCGATACGTCCGGTACGACACTCGACTTTACCGTGGATATAATTGACAGCGATGGTGATGTGGACAGTGATAATGATTTCAGCGTGGTACTTAATGCCCCAGCATCATTATCAGTAGTAACTACCAACGCAGTTGCACAGCTCGATGAAGCCACATTACTCTCTGATGCTGCTGACAATGACACTGAGTCATTGCTGTTCAAAGCGGGTGATACTGAGATCAATACCTTTGGCTTTGGTGATACCAACAACATTGAGGTACAGGGTATTCGCCTACCTAAGGGCCAAGATATGGAGTGGCGTATCGAAAGTGGCGACCTCATTGGTTCAATGAATGGACGTGGAGATCTGCTTAAACTGACCCTGGATTGGGACTCAATTGCAGCAGGACAACAAGGCTCGGTCATTCTCGATGTCGAGTTACTTGGAAAATTCCCGCACAATATTGACGTCGACAACCTGTTAGTAACGGGTATTCAAGTCATTGCCACCGATGGTTCAGGGGCGAGTGCAACATCGAGTGTCACTGTTAATGTCGCTGACCATAACCAAGCACCCGATGCTGAAAACGACTATTTTGGTAGCGGCTTAGCGAGTAGCTACTATGGTTATAACCAAGGTCCTGACGGAGGAAACCTCTCATCAGTTGATCAGGTGATGAGATTTATTAACAACAATGATCCAGACGCTCTGTTTACTGCGACTAGCCTAAGTTATGGCTGGGGAGATGGTAATTTAGGCACTGGGCAGAGTTTACAAACCTTCCTAGGTAGCGATGCAGCGAGTCTAACAGCTGATCCAGGTAACACCTCAGATGCTATCTTGCATATGCAAGGTGCAGTAGAACTTGACGCTGGCCGCTATGGCTTAAAAGTGACAGCCGATGATGGATATGCGATTAAGATTGATGGTGAACTCGTAGCAGTCTTCTCTGCTAACCAATCGGCTAAGACTCGTGAGCCTGGTGATAAAGGCCATATCTATTTTGACATAGCAACAAGTGGTAGCCATGAAATAGAGATCGTTTATTGGGACCAAGGTGGTGCTTACGAGTTAGATATTGAAATTGGCCAATTTGAACAAGATGGCAGCCAAATTGGTGGCTACACACCACTGGGTGATCAGATTCTCACTCAGCCAGCTCATGTTATGGAAGACACAGCATTTACCTTCCAGGCCTCGACAATCTTAGGAAATGATAGTGACCCCGATGGTGATGCCATCGAGATTATCAGTGCCGGTAATGCAAGTCATGGAACGGTCTCAATTGATGCACTCGGTAACCTACTATTCACTCCTGAAGAGGGTTATACAGGGCCTGCCAGCTTCGATTACACCATCACAGATCCTTCAGGTCTGGTTGATACTGCGACAGTTTTCTTTGATGTCATACCAACAAGGGGTTACCAATATAACTCTGGTACCGACGGAGATAACACGCTTAGTGGTACCGACAACCATGACATCATAGTAAGTGATACCGAAGGCCTGCAGATAGTCTCAGGAGAAGACTATAACCTGGCCTTTATCTTAGACTCATCAGGTAGCATGAGCCGTGAGATTGAAACGGCAAAAGCCCAGCTGGCCAGTGTTTTTGAGACTCTACTTGATAGCGCAAATGGCGTTCAAGCTGGTACGCTCAACATTCTATTGGTCGATTTTTCCAATAATACAAAGCACTATAAATCGATCGAACTGGGTGACTTAGGAGAGCAAGCAAACAACCAAGCACTAGATGAACTTTTAGCTGAGTTAAACCTTGTTAATACAAGAGAGAATCAAAATACGAATTACGAAGCAGGCTTTGATTCTGTCATCGAGTGGTTTAATAGTGACGGTATCGCAAATAATGGCGGCAGTAACCTGACTTACTTTATTACCGATGGAAACCCGAATAATAGGCATATTGATAGCGCAGATTCACTCTATATCGGCGTTAACAGTCAGACGAATCATTTTATTTCGTTAACGGATTTACTCAACAGTAGTAATTATCAGGATGGCGAAACCATTGAGGTTGGTGGTAAGACACTTGTAAATAGCAGTGGAAGTGTTTACTCGGCTTACACTGGTGATTACCTAGGACAGGTCACTGTCAATCAAAATGGTACTTATAGTTATACGGATAACTCTGGTACAAATAACCAAACCCTGCATGCATTTAGCCTGTTAAATGCCGTATCTGAAGTCAGAGCAGTAGGTATAGGGGGAGGCGTATCAACTGAAACGCTCAAACTCTATGACACAGACGGTGAAGTTCAAGCACAGATTAATGTTAGCGATCTAGCCAGTGTAATCCTTGGTTCAGAAACATTGCTAAGTCAAGGAGATGACAACTCTGATGGCGGACAAGGTAATGACATTATCTTCGGTGATCTGGTGAAGTTTGAAGATATTGATGGTCAAGGCTTTGTAGCACTGCAAAAATATATTGCAGATGAGACAGGTCAAACTGCTAACGATATTAATCTGGAAGATATTCATGCTTACATTCGTGACCATATATCAGAATTTGATATATCAAACAGCAATGACGGTGATGACACGCTCAGCGGCGGCCAGGGTAAAGATATCCTCTTCGGTCAGGGTGGTGACGATACCTTGGACGGCGGTTCGGGGGCGGACCACCTCATTGGAGGAATCGGTAACGATACGCTTATCGGTGGCTTAGGCGATGATACTCTAACCGGCGACGCCCCTACCGGCCCCACAGGTGCAGATACCTTCGTGTGGTCCGCGGGTTCGACCGGTACAGATCATATTACTGATTTCAACCTCGGTGAAGATAAACTAGATCTTAGTGACCTTTTGCATGTAGAGAATGGACATCAACTTTCTGAATACCTCCACTTTACTGTCGATAATACAACTTCGACGCCTTCGACATCTATCGATATCGATGCAAATCTCGATGGTAATTACGAGCAGCATATCGTCTTAGATGGGGTCGACCTCAGTGATGCGTTTGGAGATAGTGAAGGGGCGATTATTCAAGGGTTACTCGGCACTAGTGGCGAGGGAGCGTTAATAGTCAGCACCTCAACCGATACAGAGGTGACTTCGACCACATTTTCTGAAGGTCCAGGGTCTAATCAACACCCGGATGATGATCAAATTACCTATCTACTTCCATAAACCCGCTAATTATCAAGATGGTCTATAGCAAAATAGACCATCTTGACTAATACTTTTATAATACAATAAGAATAATTCCATAATAAAATCTTAAGGATAAGCTTTTAGGTGTCTGTTTCAGCCTCTCAGAAAACTGAGCAATGGACCGTCTCTGCCTCTCAAAGAGTGTCAGTCGATCCACTGTTAGACAGTTTAGTGTTATTAACCGAATATTTCGGCAGCCCTTGCTCCAGTGAATCTATGGCAGCAGGACTCCCCCTGTCCGGTAGTGTACTCACACCAGACTTGGTGCCTCAAGCCGCTGCTCGAGCAGGGTTGGCAGCAAAGTTAACCCGTAAAGGGTTAAACCAGATATCACCTATTTTCCTGCCCTGTATCTTGCTATTAAAAGATAAGAAAGCCTGTCTGCTTAGAGAGCTGGATGTTAAGAAAGACAGGGCTGTCATTCAGCTGCCGGAGACCGGGGGCGAAGAGACGCTATCACTTGAAGATCTTGAAGCCATCTATGTCGGATACCTGTTTATGGTTAAGCAGCAGTATCGTGGCGACATGGGCTTCGATATTCACCTTCATGACAGTAATAAGCACTGGTTATTTCAAACAATTAAAGATTCGGCACCTATCTATCGGGATGCGTTAATCGCATCGGTATTGGTCAACCTTTTCGCTTTGGTTTCACCGCTATTTATCATGAATGTCTATGATAAGGTCGTCCCTAATCTGGCATTCGAATCCCTGTGGGTGTTAGCCATAGGTGCGGGTATCGCCTATATCTTCGATCTGATCATGCGGCAACTTCGCGCATACCTTATCGATGTAGCGGGTAAAAAGGTCGATATCATCGTTTCTTCCAAACTGTTTGCCAAAGCTATAGGCATTCCGCTGGAGAATCGCTCGCCCAGTGTCGGCGGCATGGCCAGACAGTTAGGTGAGTTTGACAGTATTCGGGATATTCTCACTTCGGCAACGATTACCACTTTGGTAGACTTACCATTCGCCATCCTCTTCATGTTAATTATTTACTTAGTTGCAGGCGACCTAGCTCTGGTTCCTCTATTTGGCGGAATTATAATTATCACCTACACCTTGATCATGCAGCCCAAATTAAAAGCCGCGATCGAGGAGAGCAACAAGTTTTCCAGCCTGAAACATGGTCACCTTATCGAATCGCTGGCCTCATTAGAATCGATAAAATCCAGTGGTGCAGAGGGATTAGTACAGAAAAGCTGGCAGCAGATGATTGGTCATACTGCCAACTGGCAGTTGAAATCGAAGAAAATTTCAACCTCGGTGACCAATCTGGCTAATTTTACAGTACAGCTTTCTGTTGTGTCAGTGGTGATTTTGGGAGTATATCGCGTTGCAGATAACGAGATATCTATGGGTGGCATCATCGCGGCAGTGATCTTATCGAGCCGGGCAATCTCTCCGATGGCTCAACTGGCAGGCCTTATGACCCGCGGTAACCACACGGCGAGTGCACTGCGGCAACTCAATGAAATAATGACCCAAGAGGATGAATTTGAGAATAAGGGGCATCTGGTTAGCCGACAGCGCCTTCAGGGACAGATGAGTGCCGACCATGTTACTTTCTCCTATCCTGGTTCGGAAAAGCCAGTCTTACATCCTATGTCAATTAACATTCAGCCTGGCGAGAGAGTCGCTATCATAGGTCGAAATGGTTCGGGTAAGAGTACCCTGGCCAAAATGCTGGTCGGACTCTATCAACCAAGCAAGGGAAGCCTGAGATATGACGGACTGGACTCGGCTCAGATCCACCCTACAGATCTCAGACGTAACTTTGGTTACCTCCCTCAAGATATCACTTTGTTCCATGGTTCTATCCGGGACAATATCCTGTTTGGCACCCGTCAGGTATCTGAGCACCAGCTGATCCGGGCAGTGCAACTATCTGGCATCAGCCAGTTTACCGACTTGGAAACTGAAGGGTTAGATCAACAGGTAGGTGAAGGTGGCCGCGCACTATCCAGGGGTCAGAGGCAGACCGTCGCTCTGGCGAGGGCGACGCTGAACGATCCACCTGTACTCCTTATGGATGAACCGACGGCAAGTTTAGATGCAAGAGCCGAGAAACAATTTATAAAAGCCATGGAGAACGTCACGAGAGACAGGACCTTGCTGCTTATCACCCATAAGATGCATCTGCTAAAGCTGGTCGACCGTATTATCGTGCTCGACAGAGGCCATGTGGTTGCCGATGGCCCCAAAAATGAAGTACTGGAAAAACTGAGCAAAGGCTTACTCGCTGGAGGTCAGAGAAATGAGTAAACATTTGACGACTCAAGATCTGGAAATGGTCGATGATGTATACGGTGCCATGATGACAGATGCACCGACCAGCCACAGATTGATCATCTGGGCACTCTCAGCATTTGCGTTGTGCTTTGTTCTATGGGCTTACTTCTCTAAGTTAGATCAGGTCACAACAGGTATGGGCAAGGTTATCCCCTCCTCTCAAATTCAGGTGATTCAGAGCCTTGATGGCGGGGTAATGCAGGAACTCTACGTTGAGGAGGGTATGCATGTCACTAAGGGGCAAGCCCTGGTCCGCATCGATGATACGCGTTTCCGTTCCGACTTCGATCAACAGGAGCAGGAGGTATTTAGCCTGCAAGCTAACGTAAAGCGACTCGAAACCGAGCTGAACAGTATTATCATTTCTGATATGTCATCTGATTGGCGAGAACAGGTAAAAATAACAAAAACACCTCTGTTATTTTCAGGAGAGCTAATAGAGAAAGAGCCTGAACTGGTAAAACGTCAATCGGAAGAGTATTCCGGGCGATTAGATAGTCTGAGCAATCAACTCGAAATTCTAGCCAGACAGATCCAGCAAAAACAGCAGGAAACTGAAGAGCTCGCCTCGAAAATCAATACACTCACAAGAAGTTTCCAACTGGTTTCAAGAGAATTAGAACTCACAAGACCTTTAGCAGATAAAGGGATCGTTCCCGAAGTTGAACTACTGAAACTTGAGCGAACCGTTAACGATATTCAAGGTGAGCTCTCCTCTCTTCGCCTGTTAAGGCCAAAAGTTAAAGCCTCACAAGATGAAGCAATTCTGAAGCGTCGTGAGGCAGTGTTTGTCTTTGCCGCCGAAACTCGAACCCAACTCAACGAGATGCAAACCAAGCTATCCAGGATGAGCGAGGCTCAAGTCGGTGCGCAGGATAAAGTCAGTAAAGCCGAGATAACATCACCGGTAAATGGAACCATTAAGAGTATTCATATCAACACCCTTGGCGGCGTAGTGCAGCCGGGTATCGACATACTCGAAATTGTCCCGTCGGAAGATCAGCTATTAATCGAAACTAAAATAATTCCGAAAGATATCGCATTCCTGCACCCCGGTTTACCCGCAGTCGTTAAGGTCACTGCCTATGACTTTACAAGATATGGCGGGTTAAACGGGGTTGTAGAGCATATTAGTGCGGATACAACTCAAGATGAGGAGGGGAACAGCTTCTATCTTGTAAGAGTACGAACTGAACTATCTAGCTTAAAAAAGGACGACGGCACTGAAATGCCAATTATACCAGGGATGTTAACCTCGGTTGATGTAATTACTGGGCAAAGATCCGTTTTAGAGTACATACTTAATCCAATTTTAAGGGCGAAAGATACGGCGCTCAGAGAGCGCTAGCCTAAGAAAATCAACCTGGAGGGGTTAACATGAACACCAGTAAAATTCGGCAACTAAAACGCAGCGGCTTAGCGTTAGCCGTTAGCGCATTGCTCATTCCTGCGTCGGCTTTCAGCCAGACTCTGGAACAGGCAGTCGCACACACTTTAGATACTAATCCTGAAATCCGAATCGCTTTCAATCGCTTTAAAGCACGTGAAGAGCAGGTAAATCAGGCAGTAGCCGGTTACATGCCAACGATAGATATCAGTGGCGGATATGGATATGAGCAAACCGATAGTCCATCGACACGCAGAAAGCCAAATGTAGGTGAAGTAGATTCTGATGGTGTTGTTGAGTTGGAACGTGGTGAGGCTGGTTTCAGCATCAAGCAGATGCTGTTTGATGGTTTCTATACCAGTAGCGAGGTCGACAGATATAGTTTCGAAGCCAGTGCCGAGCAATGGGCACTCTTCTCGGCTGCCGAAGATATGGCTCTCGACGTGGCTAAAGTTTATGTCAACTACATCCGTAGCGAGCAAGTACTGACGTTGGCAGAGAAAAACCTGGCCAGCCATCAAGAGATATACGATCAGATTAAGCAGAGAACCGATTCAGGTTTAGGCTCAATTGCCGATCTGTCGCAGATAACAGGTCGTCTGGCTCGTGCCAATGCCAACCTTATCTCGGCTAAAAATAACTTTTTCGATGCAAAAGCACAATTTATCCGTGTGGTAGAGCAACAACCCGAAAGCTTAATTGTTCCGGTGCCCGATGACGACATGCTACCAGAAGATCTCAGCACAAGTGTGCAAATAGCCCAAGAGAATCATCCGATTTTAAAATCGGCTGCCAGCGATATTGAAGCGGCTAAATACGAAAAATCTTCCGCTCAGTCCAACTACTATCCGAAGTTCACTTTAGATTTGGAGGGTAACTGGAATAACAATTTAGATGGTGAAGAGGGGATCTCTGGTTCAGGCCTATTTCTAAACGATGTCGGTGGTTACAGTAACGATCTGGTTGCCATGGTCAGAGTTAAATATAACCTTTTCGCAGGCGGTAAAGACCTCGCCCGCGAGAAGGAAGCCGCATACAAGATCGGTGAAGCCAAAGAGATACGTCAACGCGCTCATCGTCAAGTCGTTGAGGGGGTCAACCTGGCCTGGAATGCTTACGAACTGCTGGAACCACAAAAACTGTATATTCGTGAACATGTTATCGCGGCTAAAGATACCCAAGTCGCTTATAGCCAACAGTTCAACCTGGGACAGCGTACTCTACTCGATCTATTGGATACCGAAAACGAGCTATTCGAAGCCCGTAAAGATTACCTGGAAGCTGAATACGATGAGATCCTTTCTGAATACCGTATTTTGAATGCTACAGGCCGATTATTGGAATCATTAAGAGTCACTCGCCCGGATGTATGGCAAGGTGAGCGTAACTACGAAGGAGGAGTTAACTAATGAAAACCTTCATATTCATATTAAGTATTGCCTTGCTTGGCGGCTGTTCATCCCGCGATATCGCCACCATGGATGAACCAACCAAACAAATCCATGATCTAAACGATCTAGATACCGACGGTGTTATTGTCGCCCGAGAGCGTTGTAATGATACAATATTAGGTGCAACAATAGACAACTACGGCTGTGGTAAAGTTAGGCCGATTAATGAACGTTCTGAGCTTAAGATTCTGTTTGCAAACGACTCTTACTACATAGACCCTCAGTACTATGGTCAAATAGAGGTCATAGCAACATTTATGACTGATTATCCAAATACTGTTGTGACCATTGAAGGGCATTGCAGTAAGACGGGTTCTTATGAGCATAACGTAACGCTTTCACAGAACAGGGCCAATGCGGTAACAAGCGTACTGACTGAGCAGTTCGGCCTAGAGCCCGACAGGTTAACCGCTATAGGTTACAGTTATGACCGCCCCGTAGATATGAGTGAGACGAGTATTGCCCATACCCGTAACAGACGCGTCATTGCTGAAGTAACCGGAGAAGACACAACGGCAGATATGAAATGGCATATCTATACCGTTGATGAAGAAGTGAAGTAAGGAAATAAACCAAGCATCATGAATGGCAGGCTTTATTGTAGTAAATTAGCATGCAGAAAAGTCTGCCAGTTCATATTACTGGCACTGACTCTAGCCATATCATGCCTTTATGCCTCACCCACGCAAAAGCTGGATAGGGAACATATCACTTCGACACTCGAGTCCAAGTATGGTGAACGCGCAGGTAAACGAGCCAGAGCATGGTTTAGGGTGCTTGATGAAGCGCAAGGGTTAAGCGAAAAGGAAAAGATGACTAAAGTGAACAACTTTTTTAATCTTTTTCGTTTTGTCGATGACATTAAACTTTGGGGTGATAGTAACTACTGGTCGACGCCTATGGAGTTTATTGGTGTTAACGGCGGTGATTGTGAAGACTTTTCGATAGCTAAGTATTTCACCCTACTCCAACTTGGTGTGCCGGAAGAAAAATTGCGGATCACCATGGTAAAAGCAACGAGCGTTAACCAATATCATATGGTTCTGGCTTATTATGAAACACCTTCTGCTATCCCCTGGGTACTCGATAATCTAGATACAAGAATTAAACCCGCTACCCAGAGAAAAGACTTATTACCGGTTTACAGCTTTAATGGTCGACAGCTGTGGCTTAACAAGGAAAAAGGACGAGGCGTTCTTGCAGGTTCCTCTAAAAAGCTTGCGAAATGGAATGATCTCAAATACAGATTGGGTGTCGAAAGACTTAGACAGCCCAAATTAAGATTGGAGTAGCTAGAAAGATGACACTGTTTCGACAGATATACTCACTACTGTTTGGCCTGTTTCTACTGGTGGTGGCGAGTCTAGGCTATGTGCAGTTCACTGAGACTCAAAGCTTTCTCACCAAGCAGATGGAGTCAGATCTTAACAACACCAGCAACTCTCTTGGGATCATGTTAGTACCCGATCTTGAAGCAGGGGATATTGTCGGTGCTGAAACACTGATCAATGTTATTTTTGAAGGTGGATATTACCAGCAGGTAAAACTGACATGGTTAGTCGATGGCAAGCAACAGGTTTGGGAAAACTCAGTTAAGATCGAAGGCGTCCCGCAATGGTTTATCGACCTGGATCTATTCAAGACAATCAGGAAGGAAAGTACCATCACCTCCGGCTGGATCCAGCTGGCTCGACTCGAGATAACCGCTCACCCGGGATTTGGCTATCACGAACTGTGGCGCACCATGAGCAATGCGATTATCGTATTCTCACTACTTTTTTTAATTGCAATTGTATTCGCTCGAGTAGGACTAACTTGGATTCTCAAGCCTCTGCACTCCATTGCGGAACACGCTCGAGAGATCTCACAACGAAAATTTGGGCCGGATATGCCTGTACCTAAGACCACAGAGCTAAAGTCCGTGGTACTCGCCTTTAACAGCATGTCAGATCAACTAAAATCAATCTTTAACTCTCTCGATGAAGAGGTGGGGGAGCTACGTAAAAAGAACTTAGTCGATCAGGTCTCTGGTCTTCCAAACCGTCAATATATGATGGGCCATTTAAGTAGTTGGCTCAATGAGCCAAAAAGTGGTGCTCTGGTCATGGCTAAGTTGGATTGGTTAGAGGAAGTGCATAGCAAATACGGCTATCAGGTCCGGGATGAGACGATTAAATTACTTTCTCAGAAGCTGACCGAGCACTTAGATGAGGTCGCGACTTCTGTTGTAGCAAGAATTGCAGCTTATGAATTTGCCTTCTTAATTACCAGTTCCGAACATGATCAAACCAGCAAATATCTTCAGACTCTGATACGCACAATTAACCAAGAGATGTCTAAAGCAGGCTGCAAGCCCAATGAACACTTTGCTATAGGTGTTGCAGAGCGCATAGGTCAAATGACTGTATCAGACATCTTGGCGCAAGCGGATAATGCACTTCAAAAAGCAATAAAAGAGGATAAAGTTTTTCATTGGTTTGAAAATACTGAGAAACAACTGTTCACCCGTGAGCAGTGGCGTGAACACTTGAGCGCAGCAATCAATGGGCGTCGCTTTAAATTTAAGTGGCAACCCGTACAGCTCAATGACAGCGATAATATCATGCAAAGAGAGTTGTACTGTCAACTTGAGCTCGGTGAAAAGATGGTCCATGCGGGGCAGTTTATGCCTTATGTAGAGCTGTTATCACTTGGCTCTTTACTGGATAAGTGTCTCATAGAGAAAGTACATGAAGATCGCCTTCTGGATAAGAGTTTTGAACCTATCGCAATTAACTTAACCTTCCAAAGTTTGAGCGATCCTAAGTTCCATGAATGGCTAAACCAATTCTTACGCTCAACAGGCTTATCTGAACGCATCTGTTTCGATATACCTGAAGCCGGCGTCTATAGCGATCCTGACGCTTGTCAGGCGCTTTGCACGATTATTAGAGATAATGGCGCACACTTCGGTATCGACCACTTCGGTCGTCAGTTTGGTTCCATGTCTTACCTTCAAAACCTAAGACCAAGTTATGTCAAACTCGATCAATCATTTGCCTATTATGATGAGAGTGAACACAGTAGCGAACTGTGCCGCGCATTGATCAATGTTGCAAGAGGTCTGGATATTAAGGTCATAGTTACAGGCATAGAGGAGATAGCTCAGTTAGACCGCTTTATCCCGCTTAAGACTAATGCCTATATGGGCTACATATCCCCACCAGTAGATGTTGAGGATTAAATGTAATCTTCATCAAGAGCAGTAATAAAAGGCCTTAGATTAACTCTGAGGCCTTTTTACTATCTGACGGCTGGCTTTGATAAGCGCGAGAATTCGAACCTCTGCCCTTTTTCACTAGGTACCTAAGACCACTTTGATAAGAGGGAGGATTCGAACCTCTGACCGTCTGGTCCACTCTTGTTTCAAATCGGGATGCGCTACCGGGCTGCACCCTTTTATCTCATTAAGAGTCCGAAAACTTTTTAGATGGTCGGCTGATTTAATAAACAGCAGGATTCTAATCATCAAGATCTCAGATAATGAGAAAGCTGGAAACGAAAAAGCCTTCTGATTTCTCAAGAGGCTTTTCGAAAATTGGTCGGCCGGCTTTGATAAAGAGGAAGGATTTGAACCTCTGATCCTCTGGTCCGCTCTCGCTTCAAATCAGGATGCGCTACCAAGTTGCGCTAATCACCGTAAATTTTTATTATTGAAACTTAATGTGGTCGGCCCTATCTTTAATAAAAAGCAGGATTCGAACCTCTGACCGTCTGGTCCACTCTTGTTTCAAATCGGGATGCGCTACCGGGCTGCACCCTTTTACCTCATTAAGAGTCCGAAAATTTTTTAGATGGTCGGCTGATTTAATAAACAGCAGGATTCTAAGCTTCAAGACCTCAGATAATGAGAAAGCTGGAAACGAAAAAAGCCTTCTAATTTCTCAGAAGGCTTTTCGAAAATTGGTCGGCCGGCTTTGATAAAGAGGAAGGATTCGAACCTCTGATCCTCTGGTCCACTCTTACTTCAAATCAGGATGCACTACCGAGCTGCACCCTTTTACCTCATTAAGAGTCCGAAAGCTTTTTAGATGGTCGGCTGATTTAATAAACAGCAGGATTCTAATCATCAAGATCTCAGATAATGAGAAAGCTGGAAACGAAAAAAGCCTCTTGATTTCTCAAGAGGCTTTTCGAAAGTTGGTCGGTGATAGAGGATTCGAACCTCTGACCCTCTGGTCCCAAACCAGATGCGCTACCAAGCTGCGCTAATCACCGTAATCTTTTGTCTTACTAATAACGAGACAATATCTCACTATCTTTAAATTTGGTCGGTGATAGAGGATTCGAACCTCTGACCCTCTGGTCCCAAACCAGATGCGCTACCAAGCTGCGCTAATCACCGAGTCTTTGTATCTTTTCAAGAATTTTTAAAGATGAGATGAAATGGGGTGACTGATGGGGCTCGAACCCACGACAACCGGAATCACAATCCGGGGCTCTACCAACTGAGCTACAATCACCACTGACTTTCAACTTACCTTGCTAACATGACGTCCTAATCAATCTGGTGCACCCAGAAGGATTCGAACCCTCGGCCTCACCCTCCGGAGGGGTGCGCTCTATCCAGCTGAGCTATGGGTGCCTGCCTTGTTAGCGCCGCATATACTATGGATTATTTGCCCCTACGTCCACACCTTTTAATGCTTTTTTTTCTGTTTGCTCAAGTTTTAACTCAATTTCACCTGATTTCGAGAATTTTTACTGGTTATGGTCAAAAAAATAGCACGTAGCGTCAAATTTATGACTTGGCGATGCTGCTTTTTTATGCTATCAATACTCGTTAGTCCAAATCCTGCTTCTAAAAATACAAAATAGCGATTGGCGGAAAACATGTTTAGGGAAGAATCGACTCTATATTCACAATACGAAGTTGGGCGTATGCAAAAAAGGATTGCACGCCTAAAGACATTAGCTCTGAAATATAAAAGAGCTGAAGTGACTCAAAATATGCTGCTGGAGATCTCAAATCTCGCGGCTCAGGTCAATTCACCCGAAGAGTTCTATTCAGAGATCCATCGCTCCCTCAATATCCTGCTACATGCAGATAATTTTTTTGTCGCATTGCTCAACCCAGACACCAACATTCTTGAAATCCCCTTCTTCCTGGATGAAAAAGATACCCATCCATACGAATCCTATCCTAAAGAGGAGCTCTCAGAGACCTTAGTCAGTGGACTTACCGGTTATGTCCTAAGAACAGGGGAGTATCTGCTCTGTGATGAGTCAAAATTCAATGAACTGATAAACGCTAAGCAGATAGTGAGCCGGGGAGCCCCCAGCCATCATTGGCTCGGAGTCCCCATTAAGGTCAATAACTCGGTTGCCGGTGCCTTAGTCGTACAAAGTTACTCACCCAATATCAACTTCACCGAGATGGATATCGAGCTGATGAACTTCGTCAGTCACCACATATCCGGGGTCATGGAGCGCCTGCAGCATCAGGAGCAACTCGAACAAGCGATAGTTCAACGAACCAAAGAACTCAGTGTTGCTTACGATAAGCTCAAGCAGGAGGTTTTTGAGAGGCGCCGCGCCGAACGACTACAGCAGTCGTTATTTGAGATTGCGGATCTGGCAACCTCAAATATTGAGAGTGAAGTTTTTTATTCTGAATTGCACAGAGTTATCAGCCACCTTATACCCGCGAACAATTGCTATATTGCACTGCTTGATAAACAGCTTTCTCATGTTAGTTTTCCATTTTACGTCAGCCAAGCCAGCACTTGCTTGCCCGATAGCCGGAAAGTATGTGATGGGCTTACGGAATATGTGATAAAAACAAGAAAACCTCTGCTGCTGCACAACAGTGAACTTGAATCACTTATTGCCTCCGGTGAGATCTATTCCAAAACCCCGGAACTCAACTGCACCAAAGATATTCATCAATGGATCGGGATCCCTCTGTTTATTCATGGCCAGGTTAGGGGGGCCTTGACTATCTACAGCCTTAGCATGTCTCACAGTTATCAAGAGAAAGATCTTGAGCTACTAACCTTTGTCTCTCAGCATATCGCAACGGCGATTGAGCAGAAGCTATCCGCAGAATCACTGAAAAACAGCTACGAACAGTTAGAAGAGAAAGTCGTTGAGAGAACGCAGGCGCTCGCCATGCTAAATCAAGACTTGGAGAATGAAATCACTCAGAGGCGAAAAATAGAGCAGCAATTAGTGCACGATGCCAATCACGATACGCTAACAGGCCTCCCTAATCGCGCAATGTTTATGGAGCGACTCTCTCAGGCCGTAAAACATATTCGAAGACATGGACTAGACCGATTCGCCCTGCTATTTATCGATTTGGATAGGTTCAAGTTGATAAACGATACTCTGGGTCACCTCGAAGGCGACCGCTTTTTGATTGAGACTTCATCTCGACTAAAACTCTGTATACGCGACAATGATACCCTTGGCAGGATTGGCGGCGATGAATTTGTCATCTTACTCGACAGCATCAATGGAACAGACGATGCCGAAGAAGTAGCGGAGCGTGTGCTAACCGAACTATCACGCCCCTACAAACTCGCCAACCAGCACTTTATTTCCGGAGCTAGCATTGGTATATCGTTTAGTTATAATCATAAGTCAGATACCAGCGAGTCCCTGTTAAGGGATGCTGACGCGGCCATGTATCAGGCCAAAACGAATGGTAAAGGTTGCTATGTCATATACGATGACAAATCTCACAAACTACTCAACCAAGATGTAAAGCTAGAACTTGAATTACAAAATGCGATATCTAATCATGAGCTACTTCTAAGTTACCTGCCAGTTCAAAACCTTAAGACGCAGACTACCGTGGCATTGGAACCACGACTCTACTGGAACCATCCTAGATTAGGGAAAATCAAACAGGCTCATTTGAATAATATTGCCGAACACTGCGGACTCACCACCGAACTCGATATCCACCTGCTTCAGAGACTAAATAGTGATTACCCGGCACTGCAAAAACACTCACTCAGCCTGCTACCTCTGCATATCAATATATCCGGAAAACACCTGAAGCATAAGCATGCTGTGAGACAACTAAAAATTGCGCTCAAGCAGAGCCACTTCAAAGCTGAGCAACTATGGTTATTCTTCGATGAACAAGGTTTCATTCTCGATACCGATAATCATATCAATGCCTTCGAAATATTGACGGGTCTGAATGTTCAGCTTGGCCTGAGGGGCTACGGGAGCGCTCACAGCGCACTAAGCAGCCTCACCTTCCTGCCGCTGCAAGGCCTTAAGCTCGATCCCAGCTATGCCAATCACATTGAAAGCAAACAGCATATAAAGCTATTAAAGGCTCACTTCCTGACGGCTCAAGCATTAGAGCTTGCGGTCTTTGTCGATGGAATTGGCACAAAGCAACAAAGAGAGGCGCTGCAGGAGATAGGTTTCACTCTGGGACAGGGGCAGGCGCTGGGGAAAGTATTACGTTTGACGACAATATCGGACTTGGTTTGCGCTTAGCGCAATGCACTATGCCATATACACAAACCAGTCAGACACCTGCTGCACCACTTTGACGGTGAAGCAGGTACCCGTTAACCCTACTATTTTTTAAACATATCTCTTAAGTTGGCAATGTTAGATTTACCCGCCTGTTGGCGCTGCTGTTCGCTCTGAGGTTGCTTCCGGTTTTCCCAAACCAGATCATCTTGGGGCAACTCCATCAAGAAACGGCTTGGTTCACAGCGCATGGTCTCACCAAACTGGCGACGCTCACGGCACAGAACAAACCACAGCTCTTTCTGAGCTCGGGTGATCCCCACGTAGGCGAGGCGGCGTTCCTCCTCCACGTTATCCTCATCGATACTGCTCTGGTGAGGTAATATCCGCTCTTCGGTGCCGACCATAAATACGTAAGGAAACTCCAGCCCTTTAGAAGCATGCAGTGTCATCAGCTGAACCTGATCGCCCCCTTCATCTTCACTGTTACGCTCCATCATATCCCTGAGCGTTAAACGAGTGACCACCTCAGGCAAAGTCATGCCATCGTCCAGCTCATCGCCTTCGAGCATCTCTGTGACCCAGCGGTATAGTTCAGAGATGTTCTTCATTCTCATCTCAGCGGCTTTGGCACTGGTACTCGTCTCGTAGAGGTAATCCTCATAGTTAATATTACGGATCAGGTGCTTCACCGCTTCTACGGGCTCTCCGCGAGTCGCACTCTCTCCGGTATCGACAATAAACTTACCAAACTTATACAGGGACGCCATAGCGGCCGGAGGAAGGTGATGGTTTAACTCAACTTCGAAGATAGCTTCAAACATTGAGATATGACGCTCGTTAGCATAGTTCCCTAAACGCTCAAGAGTCGATGGGCCAATCCCCCGCTTGGGTAGGTTAACCACACGCAGAAACGCATTATCATCATCTGGATTTACCACCAGCCTGAGATAGGCCATGATATCTTTAATTTCAGCCCTGCCGAAGAAAGAGGTCCCGCCACTGAGCTTGTAAGGGATCCTATTGGTCATCAGTGCCCGTTCAAGCAAACGAGATTGATGGTTACCCCGATAGAGAATCGCATAATCGCCATATTGGGTCCTGCCAACAAATTTATGCCGGACCATCTCAGCGATAACCCGCTCTGCCTCCTGCTCCTCATTCGCAGCGATCAGCACTCTCAATGGCTCACCGTAGGCAAGCTCACTAAACAGCGCCTTATCGTAGACATGGGGGTTGTTAGCAATAAGTATGTTGGCGGCCCTAAGAATACACTGGCTCGAACGATAGTTTTGTTCGAGTTTGATCAACTTAAGCTTAGGAAAATCTGTACCCAGCAAGACCAGGTTTTGCGGCTTAGCGCCACGCCAGGAGTAGATAGATTGATCATCATCCCCTACCACGGTAAATCTGGCGCGCTCTCCAACCAACAACTTAACCAGTTCATACTGACTGGTGTTGGTATCTTGATACTCATCCACCAGCATATATTGAATACGCTTCTGCCAACGTTCCCTCACCTCTTGATTGTGTCTTAACAATAAGGTGGGAAGTAAAATAAGATCATCGAAATCCAGCGCATTGTACGCCTTCATATGCTTAGCGTATCTTTGGTATAGGCTGGCAAAAAGCTGTGACTGCTCATCTTTGGCAATCTTCACTGCCTGGTCGGGAACGACCAGATCCCCTTTCCAGTTTGAGATCGCCGTCATCAGCATCTTGAGCAGATCTTTATCACCATCGAACTCATCTTCGGTGAGCTCTTTTAGCAGTGCCAGCGAGTCTTGATCATCGAACAGGGAGAAACCGGGCTTTAAGCCGACAACCTTATGCTCACGTTTGATGATCTCCAGGCCTAATGTATGAAATGTAGATATCCATAGGCCACGAGCCTCTTTGCGTCCCATAGATTGAGCGACACGCTCCTTCATTTCGCGCGCAGCTTTGTTGGTAAAAGTCACCGCCGCTATCGTCCGTGCCTTATAACCACACTTCTGCACTAAATAAGCGATCTTATTTATGATCACCCTGGTTTTACCACTGCCGGCACCGGCCAGCACCAAGCAAGGGCCAGTAACATAGTGCACAGCATCATTTTGTCCGGGGTTTAGCTTCATCTTTTAACTTTTACCAACAAACTAAGAAATATTTTGGGAACCCTAGATCATACCAGAAAAGAATGAGGTAAAGCCTACAGTTTTGCCCATTGTTTTATATCAGCAACATACACAGACTAAACGAATCAAATATCTCGGATATCTACTACACTGAGTAAAGCTTGAATCGTCTATCTCTCAACTTTTTATCTGTCAGCCTGAATCGATAATTGCGATATTCATGCCGGTGACATAGAATAGTGAATGAACGTTCATTCAGAACACCCCCTCGTATGAAAGGCATTATGGATAACAAACGCGATCTTATATTCAAAGCCACCGAGAAGATCATTGCCACCAAAGGGCTACAAGGTCTCTCGATGCAACAGATAGCTCAGGAAGCCGGTGTTGCTGCAGGCACGATTTACCGCTATTTCACCGATAAGGAAGAGTTGATCTCTGAACTCCGTAAAGATGTGTTACGTGTAGTGGCGAGCCATATTCTCGAAAATTGTGAAGAGGGTACGCTCGAACAGAGGTTCAAACGTGTCTGGTTCAACATTGTCGATTTTGGACGCCAAAGAACAAACGCGAACCTGAGTTACGAGCAATATATCCACCTTCCGGGTATAGACACCGGCCCACATCAAGCTTTCGAAAGAAGCACATTCGAAGGGCTGCACCATATTTTCACCGAAGGAAGGGATACCGGGATATTTCATAACTTGCAAGATAAAACCTTGTTTGCCACCTCTTTAGAACCAGCTATAGCGCTGGGAAGAAGCATACGTCGTGGCCAGATGCCATATGATAAAACTGAACTAGAGTTTGTCTGCAATCTTTGTTGGCAATCCATACTTACACCACCAAACACTACTCATAAGGAGCAATCAGGCAGATGAAGAAATGGACCCTGATTATGCTGATCATCGCATTACTGGCCTTTGGATCAGTAATAGGTTTTAACATCATGGTTAAAGGTAAAATTGCCGATGCCATTGCCAATATGCCGGAACCTGAATCGCCGGTGACCACCATGACACTCATCCCGGAAAACTGGCAACCCACCATAGATGCAATCGGTTTTGTAGAACCGAACCAAGGTCTCACTATTGCCAATGAACTATCGGGTGTCGTTGCTGAGATAAACTTTGAAAATGGTAGCAGCATAAGTAAGGGCCACAGCCTGATCGCGCTCGACTCTAAGGTCGAAAAAGCCAACTTAAAGAGCAAGAAGGTTCAATTACCTGCCGCCGAGGCCGACTTCAAACGACTCACCCGCCTCTACAAACAAAAGTCAGTATCTAAGCAAGACCTGGATAATAGTGAATCAAAATATCTGGCACTTAAAGCCGATATCGAAAGCTTAACGGCCACCATAGATCGCAGAGAGATCGACGCACCTTTCGATGGTTTAGTTGGTATTCGCAGTATTAACCTGGGTGAGTATCTGCAGGCTGGTACCGATATCGTTCGCCTCGAAGATATCAGCACCATGAAGATACGTTTTACCGTGCCACAAACCCAGTTGCCACGTATCTCAACCGGACAGACCATCCACGTCTTCGTCGATGCCTATCCAAAGCAGCCGTTTGAAGGAAAAATATCTGCCATTGAGCCTGCCGTTTTCTATCAGAGTGGTCTCATTCAAATTCAGGCAACCATTCCAAATATCGATGCAAAGCTGCGTAGCGGTATGTTCGCGCGCGTCGAAGTATTATTGCCGGAGATGACCAACCAATTCGTGCTGCCTCAAACCGCCATTAACTTCACGCTCTACGGCAACTCTATCTACGTCCTTAACGAAGTGTCTGAAGAGGGAGAAACGGTAAAACGTGTTAAACAGATAAATGTGGAAGTACTTGAGCGTAACGGAAATAACGCCTTAGTCACAGGTGAGCTTAAAGCAAACGATCACATAGTGACCTCGGGGCAGATCCGATTAAGTAACAACAGCAAAGTCAAAGTGACCGAGGATAAAGCATTAACTCCTCCAGCCACTATGCCACAACTATAACAGGAGCTGGCAATGCGCTTTACTGATATATTTATTCGCAGGCCGGTACTCGCCGCCTCGATAAGCTTCCTGCTGTTACTCTTGGGTTTTTACTCCCTGAGCAGCATGCAGGTACGTGAATACCCTGAGATGACCAACACAGTGGTCACCGTATCCACCAGCTACTATGGTGCCGATGCAAACCTTATTCAGGGCTTCATCACCCAGCCACTTGAGCAGGCGTTGGCTCAGGCTGATAACGTCGACTTCATGACATCGGATAGCTTCTTAGGAAGCTCGAAAATCACCGTATACATGAAGCTTAACACCGACCCCAATGGCGCCCTGGCAGACATACTTGCCAAGGTAAACTCGGTGCGGTCTCAGCTACCTAAAGAAGCCGAAGACTCAACCGTTGATATGTCTACGGGTTCACAAACCTCTGTCCTCTACATCTCCTTCTATAGCGATGAGATTAACTCGAGCCAGATCACCGATTATCTGGAGCGAGTGGTAAAGCCTCAACTCTTCACCATCGATGGTGTAGCTAAAGTTAACCTTTACGGTGGTATTAAATATGCCATGAGGATCTGGTTAGATCCGGCTCGAATGGGCGCCTTCGGTCTCTCATCATCTGAGGTGATGCAGGTTTTACAGGCGAATAACTATCAATCTGCAGTCGGCCAGGCTAATGGGGTCTTTACCCTGTTTAATGGCACCGCCGATACTCAGGTCGCTACCGTAGATGAGCTGAAAAAGCTGGTCATAGGCAGTAAAGATGGGCTTGTCGTTCGTCTTGGTGATATTGCCGATGTGAGCTTAGAGAAGAGTCACGATGTCTACCGCGCCCTTGCCGATGGCCAGGAAGCCGTAGTTGTTGCATTGGATGTGACTCCAACGGCAAACCCATTAGTTGTCGCTGCAGATGCTCGCGCACTCATGCCCGATATCGAACGCAACCTGCCTGTGTCGATGAAGACACGTATCTTATATGACTCCTCCCTTGCCATCGATGAGTCGATTCAGGAAGTGATCAAGACCATAGGTGAAGCGGCACTCATCGTTATCATAGTGATCACTCTGTTCTTAGGCTCACTTCGCGCGGTTGTCATCCCCATTGTCACCATTCCGCTCTCCTTGATTGGTGTTGCCATCATAATGATGATGTTTGGCTTTACGCTGAACCTGATGACGCTACTGGCCATGGTACTCGCCATCGGCTTGGTGGTCGATGATGCCATCGTGGTGGTAGAAAACGTCGACCGACATATCAAGTTAGGCGAGTCGCCATTCAGAGCCGCAATTATCGGTACTCGCGAGATAGCGGTTCCCGTGATATCTATGACCATCACGCTGGCGGCGGTGTACGCACCAATTGCACTGATGGGCGGTATCACCGGCTCACTGTTTAAGGAGTTTGCCTTAACCTTAGCCGGAGCGGTATTTATATCGGGAATTGTGGCCCTGACCCTGTCACCTATGATGTGTTCGAAGATCTTAAAGCCTCATTCGGCGCCCAACCGTTTTGAACTTGCCGTCGAGAACTTCCTTGAGGGTATGACGAAACGCTATCAGGGAATGCTGAGTGCTGTAATGGAGCGCAGACCCGTCGTTATCGCCTTCGCCGCTATTGTCTTTGCCTCTCTGCCTGTGATGTTCAGCTTTATTCCGTCAGAGCTGGCACCAAACGAAGATAAGAGTGTTGTCATGATGATGGGAACCGCCCCCTCTACCGCCAACTTAGATTACATCCAATCTAATATGGCGTTAGTTACCGACATGATTAAGTCACATCCGGAGTCGGCGGCTTCTCTGGCCTTCGTCGGGATCCCTAACTCGAATCAAGCCTTCGGTATCGCTCCCTTAGTGCCATGGAGTGAGCGTGATAAGAGTCAGAAAGAGATGCAGAAGATGCTCGGCGAAGAGGTGAAGCAAGTGCCGGGTATGGCAGTCACTACATTCCAGATGCCTGAACTTCCGGGTGCATCGGGCGGTCTGCCTATTCAATTTGTTATCACGACCTCTAACTCTTTTGAGAGCCTGTTCCAGATAGGAAGCAGCGTGCTGGAGAAAGTGCAACAGAGCCCGCTATTTGTCTACTCGGAGATAAACCTTAAGTTTGACTCCGGCACCATGAAGATCCATATCAAGCGTGACCTTGCGGGAACCTATGGCATCACGATGCAGGACATAGGTATGACCTTAACGACCATGATGAGTGATGGTTATGTCAACCGTATCAACCTGGACGGCCGCTCCTATGAAGTGATCCCACAAGTTGAGCGTCAATATCGTGCCAACCCAGAGGCGCTCGATGGCTTCTATGTTAAGGCCGCCGACGGTAAATCTATACCACTATCGAGCTTAGTCGATATTGAGATGATAGCCGAGCCACGCTCACTGCCTCACTTCAATCAGATGAATGCACTGACTGTGGGCGGAGTGGCAACACCCGGTGTGGCTATCGGCGATGCTATCGATTTCCTTAAGAATATCGGTGATAACGATCTTCCTAAGGGCTACAACTATGACTTCTTAGGTGAAGCGCGCCAATATGTCACCGAAGGCTCGGCTCTGTTTGCGACCTTCGGTCTGGCACTTGCCATCATCTTCCTGGTTCTGGCGAGTCAGTTCGAGAGTGCCAGAGATCCTCTGGTTATTCTGGTGTCTGTGCCACTGGCCATAAGTGGTGCACTTATCGCGTTGGGCTGGACTCACATATTTGGCCTGTCATCGATGAACATCTATACCCAGGTCGGCCTCATCACCCTGGTCGGTTTGATCACTAAACACGGTATCTTGATGTGTGAAGTTGCTAAAGAGGAGCAACTGCATAATGGCCTGAGTAGGATGGAGGCAATTAAACTTGCAGCCACGATACGTTTACGTCCGATCCTGATGACGACTGCAGCCATGATTGCCGGTTTGATCCCACTGCTATTCGCAGTGGGTGCGGGCGCCATTGCACGCTTCAACATCGGTCTTGTGATTGTGTCAGGTCTGGCTATCGGTACCCTGTTCACCCTGTTTGTACTGCCGGTTATCTATACCTATCTGGCAGAGAAACATGTGCCACTTCCGGTATTCGATGAAGAGGGACATATCGCAGCGAGCTAGTGAAAACCCACTTATCGCTTAAGTACAAGGCCCGAACTATCTTCATAGCTCGGGTCTTTTTTATTTACACAGCTTTTGTTTTCCAATAAACCTAGGCTCAGGTACAATCTTAGCTAAGAATCAAAGACGATAGCTCACAGCGGAAGTAGATTATGATCAATCCAAAGAAAATCGAAGAAGTTGCTAAGCAACTGAGCGAAAACCTGCCTAGCGGACTGAAACAATTCGCTGGTGAGTTTGAAGAAAAAAGTAAGCAGATCCTTCAAAATCAATTGATGAAATTAGATGTTGTCTCTCACGAAGAGTTTGAAGTACAGCAACATGTACTGTTAAAGACACGTGAGAAACTTGAAGCGCTTCAGGCACGAGTCGATGCACTGGAGAAGCGACTCAACGAGAGTGAAAGCCAATAAGCATCTTTTACGCCAGTTCGTTGATAATAAAAAAAGAGCGCTTTAGCGCTCTTTTTTATTATGTAGAAGGCGTTATTTCGCCGCTTTATTTTTCATTGCATAAAGTAAGATGCATCCCGCCAACAAGACGAGATCTTTCACGATAAACTGACCACTTCCCGTTAGCAATGGGAAACCATGGCTCAACTCATAGGCGGGCAAACTAATAATAAAGCTCTGTGTAGCCAGAAAAGTTAATCCGGCAACCGATAATCCTAATGTCCTCGCCCACACGTATTTACCGCCGAGAAGAAGTCCAAGTACCGCCACTAATTCGATGATGCCGATAAAGTACGATCCGTGAAGCACACTAAACAGATCATATATCCAACTAAAAAACGGGCTCGTTGCCATCAAACGTTCGATACCATCGGCTTCTATCTGAGTAAACTTCATGCCTCCTATCCATAGCATCACCAATATCACCCCCGCCCATATCAACTTAAGTGAAAGGTCATTCAGGTTACGGTCTCCTGCGTAATAGGAGGCGATATAAGCCGTTACTCCTGCAATAGCCAGATACTTAATCAGCCCCTGCCCCGCCCCTATGGCAGGAAAGCCGCCTAAGCTCTCTATCCACACAGGGTGAGTGAATAACATCAAGATAGGTGTCATCGCCAGCAGTGAATAGAGATAGAGCATATACTGGCTTAGCTTATGCCATGGAAAGATTAATGCGACAACCACAGTTAACTGAATAACGCCTAATACGGCTGATAACCAGGCCAGCTCAGGCAAGCCTACCGCCGCCAATTGTTTCGTAAAATAGCTCACATCGACTGCGGTAAAACGATTCATCGCCGTCGCCAGTAAAAAGCCCCCTAACAGCACTCGTGCCATAGTCAGGCCAGTTGTCGATTTAATCTCAAACATATTAGTCTCCAAATCAGATGCACCAATAGACCCTGAAAACTAAATTGCTATTTCATCGATTAATAATATAAGCCAAATTAAACCGGAAGATGATGTGGCAATGCCCACCTCATTGCCTTTTTCTCGCCACTATTGATCACCAGCTTGCCCCCATAGACCAGATAAATTCTGTTTCAATACTTTCATCATCATAGAGGGATTTTTCATGCTCAATTTCTTCACTACGGCTACGACTAACTTAACCCATAAAATCATCGTTCTGGTGGGGATGTTACTGCTCTCCTTCATTCCGCTGGGACTTGTCATGAACATGACCTCAGACAGAGAATACCTCTATCACGACGTCGTCAATGAAATTGGTCGTTCATGGGGGGAGCAGCAGAGAGTTTCAGGGCCGGCGCTTGTCTTACCCTATCGTTACGAGGTCGTTCAGGAGAAGAGCAATGATGAGGGGAAAACGGTAAAATTTAAGACTAGTTTTCAAGATGAGTTAATCATTTTACCCAAAAATTTAGCCCTGGATATGGAGCTAACCCATGACTTTCGCTCCAGAGGGATATACCAATCCTTAGTCTACAATGCCATGGTCAGTGGCAAGGCTAGCTTCTCCATTCCCGATATAGATATTCCTAACCTTACCTCCATTGAAACTGAGCATGCCCGGCTGGTCTTCGGCATTTCAGCCAATCAGGCGATTGAGAAAATTGAATCATTTGAAGTGACCAGTCAAGAAGCGGCGTCATCAGATCCGCATATTCCAGGCAACATAATGCCGGGAACCGGGTTACCCCAGCAAATAGGTCTGGAACGCGGCTTCCATATGCCAATAGACTTAAACCTTAAACAGACTCAATTTATCCTCGACTTTGCGATAAAGCTGCGGGGCTCACGGGGCATTAGTGCACTGCCCTTAGGTGAACAAACCGACATAAGCATCTCAAGCGACTGGCCTCACCCCAGTTTTAACGGGCTCTTACCAACGAGTAGAGAGATCACTGACAGCGGGTTTAAGGCAAATTGGCAGATCAGCCACCTGACCCGTAACTACCCGCAAGTGTTCACTAAAAATAGTGAGCTTAATCATATCGAAGTCGAAGCCGGTACGGCATTATTTGAACCCGTCACTCACTATGGAAAAGTGGAGCGTTCGGTCAAATATGGCATGTTATTTATTGCACTAACCTTTATCGTACTTTTGATATTTGAGCTGGGGCAACAAAGCTCGCTTAGTCTGGTTCAATACCTGCTCGTCGGCTGCTCGGTCACCCTCTTCTACCTGCTGTTACTCTCGTTATCTGAGCATTTAGCCTTCGTTCAAGCCTATATCATCGCGGCCACTATTCCGGTGTTATCTATATCGCCTTATGTCGCCAGCGCCACCGCAAGCATAAGAAAAGGTGGCATCATCGCGGCCATGTTAACCAGCCTCTATCTGGTGCTCTACTCAATTTTAAAACTTGAAGATTTCGCCTTACTGATGGGAACGTGCTTACTACTCATTGCCCTCTTGATTCTGATGTTCATCACTCGCCGTAAAAGCCGCTACTGTGAATGATGATGCGTGAAGTTTTACATCTGTGCTAATTCAGTGTTAACGCTTTGGCGTCAATGGAGCTAAATAGTCGGTTTATCTGGCTATCCGCTTGGCAATGATCTTGCTGCACGTTAGCCTATCAACCTATTTGGCAAAGACGCCTTTAGTATCGGTATGAGGCCCTATTCTTGAAACTATTATCTTTACTGAAATCGCGCTTTCCACTTGGCCTCATGATGATAGGCTGGGCCATTTTAACCATCATACCAGCGATATTATTAATATCAGATACCACGCTGTTTCCGCTGTTGCCACTGAACTCACTATCGGCAGAGGTGCTATTTTGGTTAACGACATCAGGTACTGCCCCCTATGGCGTCGCAACTGTACTCTTAATATTATTGCTTAGTTACCAGCGTCTAGGTAGAGCCCAGTTTGTCAGCCTGTTTCTCACTATATCTTTGGGTATGTGCACCACACTGGGGCTTAATCACTACCTCAAACCTTTCTTCAACGAGGCTCGTCCCAACGCGGTTTGGCTGGAGCAGCAATACCTGCTCAATACCACTAACTTCTACACCCTAGCGAAGGCTGAGCGTAAGGCGCAGATGACGGCGTCACTGGAGCGACTCGAACACGCCGAAACAGAGCTGGACCTCTCTCCCCTGATAAAACAACATTGGAAGAATGAGGTCGGTTTCGCCTTTCCCTCGGGTCACACGCTCTTCGCCATCACTCTCACCATGATCGCGAGTTACTATCTTCTGTTAGCGGGAAATCTGGTACTACCGACTATGCTATTCATCTGGAGTATCACCATGGGGTTCAGTCGCATGCTATTAGGCATGCATTGGTCGCAAGACGTACTGGCATCGACGGTGCTCGGCGGAGTGATTGGCCTATTCAGTCTATTATTCATCCATAAAACCTTTCCCTATGGCTATAGGGCCTATACATATTTAAGCACCAAGCTAAAACAGAAGCAGGTAATGCTCAAACCTTGATGATAACGGTCAGTGAAATAGATGCTAATGGGAGCAGATAAGGCTATGCTATCCCCTTCAATAGTTAACCTCGAACTTTTACGAGACCCGATAACATGGCAGAGCTACAACTCGATAAGATAGATTTCACAATTTTAAGGCTGCTCCAAAGTCATGGAAAACTGTCTAATCAAGAGCTGGCTGTAAAGATTGGTTTATCCCCTTCACCATGTTCCAGACGTGTCAAAGCACTGGAGGAATCCGGTTTCATTGCAGGTTATGCCACCTTACTCTCGGCCGAGCATTTCAACCTGTCACTGACCGCATATGTTCAAGTGAGACTCGAGAAGCACTCACACGAGATCTTAGAATCATTTGAAACCCGGATTGGTGGTTACGATGAAGTACTCGAGTGCTGCCTGCTTACGGGGAGTGACGCTGATTACCAACTTAAGGTCTTAGTTGAAGACATGAGTCAGTTTAAGGTTTTCCTGCTGGATAAGCTCACCACAGATCCGCACATTGCCGGAGTCCATTCAAGCTTTGTGCTCAAGCAGGTAAAAAACCAGACCAGCATACCTCTTCCTCAGCCCACTGTTTAATCCCCGCCCCAGATTGAAGCAACATAGTTCAAGAGATGAGCGAAGCTTCAATCAAAGCCGCTTGATGAGTGAGATTGGACTCAAAATAGTGAATTAATTCTAACGCAACTTTCTTGCGTCAGTAACAAGCACAAAACCACCTTAAGCAAACTTATCTCGCTTAATTACTTAAATTTAGAATATATTTTCACAAAGCGAGAGCTTTACGATTTAGACGCTCAAAAAGTAACAACTTTACGACATAAAACACCATTGACCCATGTTGATAAACCTCTATCATTCGCCCTCTTGAAAACTGAGAGAGACAGGCATGGCCAGCACTAATTCAAATCACTTTAGCTCACGATTGGGCTTTATTATGGCGGCGGCAGGCTCGGCCGTTGGCGTCGGCAACATCTGGGGGTTTCCAACCCAGGCAGCAACCCATGGCGGTGGTGCCTTCTTGCTTGTATATCTGGTGCTGATTTTAATCTTAGGCTATCCCATGCTGGTCGCCGAGCTGATGATTGGACGCCACGGCCAGACAAACCCTGCCGATGCAATGGCTAAACTTGGCAACAACACACTGAGTCGTAATATCGGTAAAGTCATTGGCTTCACCTCGATCGTCACCGCAACTTTAATCTGTACCTTCTACACCATATTGTCGGGTTGGTTTGTCAGCTTTGCTCTGGCTCCTATAGCGGAGATATTTGGATTCACAACGGCATCTGATTGGTTAATGGACTTCTCCCTGTCACGTAATCTGCTCTTCACAACCCTCTTCATCCTGATGGTTGTCTACGTGATACGCCAGGGAGTACAGCAAGGGATCGAACGCTGGTCCAAACGCTTAATGCCACTGCTTCTGATGATCTTGGTATTAGGAGTGGGCTATATCCTGACTCAGCCCGGTGCGATGACAGGGCTTGAAGTGCTATTAATACCGGACTTTTCCCGAGTCTGGGAGCCTGATGTTCTCGTCGGCGCTCTGGGGCAAACCTTCTTCTCTCTGACCATAGGTACAGGAGCCATGATGGTCTATGGCGCATATCTAAATAAGAATGAGCACTTGGGTAAGCTAACGGCCTATGTAACCCTTACCGATACCAGTGTGGCCTTCTTAGCCGCATTAATGATTATCCCGGCTATGTATGTGGCTCAACACAATGGAGTGCAGATCTTCGGTGAAGATGGCAGCTTATTAAATTCTGACACCTTAGTGTTTACTGTACTGCCCGCCCTGTTTGACACCTTAGGGGGGAACTTACAGTACCTGCTCGCCTTTATCTTCTTCGTGCTGATGACCATAGCTGGCCTGACATCTGCAATTTCGATTGTCGAAGTCCCCACCAGCTACCTGATGGAGAAGAGGGATATGGGCCGTAACAAGGCTACTTATCTGGTTGGCGCACTGGTTATTGTTCTGTCCCTTACCGTGGTAATGAACTTCGAGTATCTGTTTGGCTTTATGATCACCTTAACCACCGAGCGTGCACAGCCACTCATCGCCTTAGGTATCGCCATCTACCTGGGTTGGGTATGGCAGAGAAACGGCCTGCTGAAAGAGATCCAATCTCAGGATGGCGCCGATAGCAACAGCCTGTTCTGGCGCGTCTGGCCCATTTATGTGAAATTTATCTGTCCACTGCTTATTACGCTCATTATCGTGCAGCTGTTTAATAAGTAGAACCATCAGTTCGCCGAAAAGCCACCGGGCCTTAGCAAGCTCGGTGGCATCATTCTTCACCACTCTCAGATAAACTCCCTTTTACTGCAGCAGAGGAAGACCCAAACAAGTGCTTTGCCATCTGTTTCCGCACATATTTTCATCTCTGGCATTCATGGAACACTGGAGGATATTTCAACAAGCAGATAGTGACAACGAATGGAGATGTGAGAGAGATCGATTTCAGCTGTGACACATTGTCGCACAACTTACCTTTCCCTTTGTTAACAAGCTAAACATCTGCGAAAAAGACGCAACTAAAAATAAAAGAGCGTCGCCATGAAACATAAAACAATAACACTGGCCACAGTGATCACCGCCACCATGAGTATCCCGATTCTGGTTTTCCCTCAATCAGTCCTCGCCTCCGATGAGCCAAGAGACTGTGAAGATCGCCAATGTGACGACTATATTGTCATCACGGGTGAGTTAATGCGTGAGCCTACGAAAGTGGTCACCGATCCCAAGAAACCCAGACTGCCGCTCCCCTCATACGATGGAGCAGGATTCCTGAAAACCATTCCCGGATTCAGTATCGGTCGAAAAGGGGGCGCCGGTGGTGATCCATCGTTAAGAGGCATGGGTGGTTCACGCATCAGCATCGTCGATGATGGCCAGCATGTGTATGGCACCTGTGGTGGACGCATGGATCCACCGACAGCCTATATCTACCCGGAGGCCTATGACAGCATCACAGTGATCAAAGGGCCGCAAACCGTAAAATATGGTCCGGTAGGCTCAGCCGGAACCGTTTTATTTGAAAAAGACAGGCATAGCTTTGTCGAACCCGGCGTCGAGGGACGGGCCAGCGTCACTGCGGGCAGCTTCGAGCGACAAGACTATATCGTCGAACTGAAAGCCGGCGATGAAAGCCACTATCTGGATCTGGATGTCAATCAATCGAGTAGTGACCACTATCAGGATGGTGACGGAAACACGGTGCAATCGAGCTACGATCGTAACAACTACAACATCGCGCTGGGATGGACCCCGACAGACACCAGTGTGTTTGAACTCGCCTACGGTAAGTCTGACGGCGAAGCGGAATACGCCGACAGAGCCAATAAGGCCCGGGTGATCAATAATGAAAATGTCACTCTATTGACTCAGTTCGAGCTCGACTCGGATCTTATCCGCGCAGTCGAATTTCAGGCCTATACCAACAAGAACGACCATATCATGGACCAGTTCGACCAAGGGGTGAACTCCGGGGTCAATGTTCGCCGCAAAACCTCTGGTGGTCACCTCTGGCTGGAGCTCACCCCGAGTGAGAATTTAGAGGCCACCTTAGGTGTCGATTACATGCAAAGCACCCATGAGGGACGCAGCATAAATCCTGAGTTTGATAACGGTCTCGACGACCTGCTATCTAAGCCCTTTAAGGACAATATGCGGTATGAAAATATGGGGATATTTATCGAGTCAGACTACGCCATAGGAGGGGGCAAGCTACTCTCCGGCTTACGCTTTGACCATTGGGATACTGAACTCTTTGTCGCGCAGGCGGGAAAGCGGAGTGATAAGCTGATCAGCGGTTTCATTCGTTATGAATACCTTAATGGTAATAACCAATATTACCTGGGAACGGGTCATGCGCAGCGGATCCCCGATTATTGGGAAATCATGAAGGCCAATCCCGATAACCTGTCCACCAAGGCATTCGAGCTTGAGCCCGAGAAAACGACCCAACTGGACATTGGCTGGATCTATCAAGCCGATATCGAAATATCGACGGCACTCTATTATGGCAAGGTCGATGATTACATCTTAGTTGATTCCAACACGCCTATGACCAGCGCCTACAATATCGATGCGACCATATGGGGTGGCGAGGTAGGCATGACCTATCCATTCACAGACCAGTGGTCGGCGCAGACGACCGTCAGTTATAGCCATGGCGATAATGACACTCAAAATACGCCTCTGGGACAGATATCTCCTCTGGAGGGCCGAGTCTCGGTCAACTATGAGGGACAAGAGTGGACTGCGGGGTTATTCTGGCGCCTTGTTGCGGCTCAAGATCGCGTCTCCATCGGTCAAGGCAATATCTCAGGTCAAGATCTGGCAGAAAGCAGTGGCTTCGGCACGCTCGCCATCAATGGCACATGGAAACATGGCGACACGGTTTTAGTGAGCTTCGGTATCGAGAACCTGTTCGATATCACCTACGCCGAACACGTGAGTCGCTCCGGTGCCGGTAACGATATCCCCGGTAGCGAGCCGATGTTTCAGGTCAATGAACCCGGCCGCACAGCATGGGTGAAGCTGGACTATACCTTTTAATCTACCCCACAAGTTAACTTAGCTAACATAAATTAAGCCCTACTTCTGGTCTATTAGGCAATACATCTATCTCCTAGGTGTATTGCTTCAACACATCTCGCCCACAATCCGCTTAATCGAGTTAAAAATGAATATAAAATACTCTCTTCCAATTCAGAGCTTTAGACAATAAAATCGAATTTATTACAACCTTTTACTTACTCAAACCAAAGCTTAAACCAATTAATTTTACTCAGATTTAGGGAAGAAACTAAGTGAAAGAAAAACGTATCCTGCTCATCGCTGCAATTTCAATTATTAGCGCCATCATGTTTTATTTTTTATGGCCTAGCCCTCAAAAAGCGCTGACGCACTCTGTCATACGTGATGTTGAGACTCACCACAACACGGTTAATTTATCCGAAGACCCCCTTACTAATGCTCCCATGCCTCCCATAACCAATTATCAAGAATGTAAGCAACTCATTGAACATAATCAGAATGAAAAGCTTAACTTTGGGAGAGCCCAGGATTGGAACAGATACCTTGACGAGGGATACTCAATTGACGAGATAACACTGGCCATCGATCATTTCTCAAACTCAAATTTCGCAGCAAGTTGGCGTGCTAAACAATTAAAAAAACATTCAGAATTAGCTCTGAAGAATTCAACCTTAATTGAATCATTGAAAAATGAAATGCCTGACCTAGCTGAATATTTCATCATATCAACAAAAGTCCCCACACCAGCATTAGACAATATTGCCAATTTAACTGATGAAGCAGCTTTACAGCTAATCGAATCAACAGAGTTGAGCATTGACGATGTAGCTTGGTTAATACAACAGGCAGAGGTACCTCAAAAAGTATTAATCGAATCTACAAAGAAATTAAACAATATAAATCAATTGATCGGTTACGATTACGCTTCAACCGCAAACGAAAAGTTATTACTCATTGATATCGCTGCTTTTCATGGACGAGATAAAGTCGTCACTCAACTATTAAAACAAAACAGCAAAATATCTAAGGACCCTTATCTTGGTTCAACCATGGAATTTGCCTTAGCAAGGCTATACCAACTAAGAAATGGTATAGAGGATGATGCAGTCACCAAACAAATTCACATCATTAAACAACTCCAAGATCTAAATGCACCTGCATTCTTTGATAAAAACACGGCTCAGTTAGTATCGGGATCACTCCCAAGGCACTCTTATCTTTTTTCCGAAGAGCAGCTCAACTCACTGCTAATTAGTCATCAATTAGACCTCTCTCAAATACAGGCTAAAACACAGTTAGATTTCGACCCAGACGCAGAGTTAATCGTTAGACTCAGACAAGAGCTCAATCAATTGCTTGAAAAAGCCATACCAAGAGACAGATTACTATCCTGTCAAACTAGAGTCTCTAAAATCGATAAAGTGTGGCAGCCCAAATCGCTCAACCACTATATGACTCAACTAAAAAATCAAAATTTAGAAGTAAATGCCGCCAATCTTCACGAGATAGAGCCTGTACTGGCAGCGTGTTTTTTAGTAACGCAAGAAAGACACTTCCCATTTACTTACGTAGACAATGAAGAGCTAAAATCCGAAGTTTTTGGCAAGCCACTCAACGACAATAAAATTCATGAAGTAATAAACACGATTGAAGCCGCTAACTTAACAGAGAAACAACTACGCTGGTTTTTTTATCAAATCCTCCCATGGAATGCCGCTTTTTATCAGCCTTTACAAAATAGTCAATTAAGGCAGGAGCAAATAGATTGGAGGCTATTGATGATGTTTGGAAGTAATAACTCATCTTACTTCGAAGAGTTACTCGTCAATGGACTAGATGTTACTGAAACGGATCACACAGGGAAAAGCCTAATTTATCATAGCATCGAAAAACAAAAGTTAGACTTACTCGTCTATCTAGTCAACCAGAAGAGTGACTATCATGATAATCCTATAGGTAAGGACCCTTTATACTTACTGTTAGATACTGACCATTACAAATTTTCTCCAAATACTGTATTGAGTTACTTAGATGTTTTGATGCAACTCGCGCCACCAGTATATGATTACCACAAAAGAGAGTTAGCCCTTATTCGTCTCAAATATCCTGAATTCTACAGCCAAATATCAGAACGCTTCGGTGAATTAAAGATAACTGCGGACACACCACTACCTCTCGCAAGCTGTCCTAATGGTTAACCCCTCCATAGGACGGGTGGGAGTAAGTATCAATTTAATCAATGCATATTACATACATAAAACACTGCGCCACTCATTTATGACGGCGCAGAACTTCATCACACCAACAAGGACATCTTAAAAAACGGTTAAGGCTTTATCCAGGTCAATTCAGGTAAGGCATTCAGGTCCAGCTTGTCACCATAGGTTGCAATAGCGAGGGCTTGTGGACATGTGCTGCTCTCCTGTTGCAACTTATTCACCAGACCATTTTGCGCCTCAGACTCACCATGCACTAAGACGAGTGGTGGCTTATCTTTAAAATGACGATACCAACGTAACAACTCGACCTGATCCGCATGTGCAGAAAGACCACCGACCGTATGAATGGTCGCAGCCACATCAATACTCTTACCATTAATCGTGAGCTGCTCGGCACCATCCACTATCAACCGACCCGGCGTACTGATGGCCTGATAACCACAGATGATCACGTCACACTCCGGACGCCAAAGGTTATGCTCCAGATGACATCGGATCCGCCCACCATTACACATACCACTACCGGCAATGATGATGAGTCCCTTATGTACATCGTTGAGCAACATGGACTCATCGGTGCTGAGAATAAACTCAACATTAGATAACAAGGGATGTTGACCGGGATGCATGCGGGTGAAACGCTTAAAATCATCGTCCATCAAGGGGTAGTTATTCAGGTAGACACTCGTCGCCTCTATCGCCATGGGGCTATCGAGGCAGATTTTCCATCGCTGCAGATCCCACTCCTTTGCGTAAAGGTGAAACAGATATAACAGCTCCTGTGCACGGCCCACAGAAAATGCCGGCAAAAGAATATTGCCATGGCTTTCACTGATCGCTTTAGAGAAGATCTGTTTAAGCTCTTCGATCGTGTCATCCCAACTACGATGCATGCGGTTACCGTAGGTGCTCTCCATCATCACCAGATCGGCACTGTCGACAATACTGGGGTCTTCCAATAAGGGCATACCCGCACGGCCCAGGTCTCCACTAAAAACCAGCTTCTTTTGCTCACTCCCTTCGCCTAAGAAAAGCTCGACTATCGCCGATCCCAATATATGGCCGGCATCAGACAGGCAGATATCCACATGGGGGATGACCCGGGCCATATCGCCATAATCCAGCAGCACAAACTGAGCCATAGCCTTATCGACGTCCTCCTCAATAAAGAGTGGTTCGATGGGCTCCATCTCTTGCTTGACCCGTTTCTTATTCAATCTTTCCGCATCACGTCGCTGCAGCATGGCCGCATCTTTTAGCATGATGGCACACAGCTCTGCGGTCGCTTTATGGGTAAAGATAGGGCCTGAGAATCCGGACTTAACCAGTAGCGGAAGACGACCCGAATGGTCGATATGAGCATGACTTAATACGACGGCGGCAATGGACTTAGGATCGAACAAAAAAGGCTCGTGGTTACGTAGCTGGTCAGCCTTCCCCCCCTGAATGAGCCCACAGTCTAACAGCAGTTGCTGGCCATCCACCTCCAGCAGATGACAAGAGCCGGTGACCTCTTGCGTCGCCCCTAAAAACTGCAGCGTCATTCTCATATCCTTGACCTGTTTTTTTATCCCCTCTTATTTTAAGAATAGACTATGTCCCTACCTATAAAAGAAAAAGCAGCATTGAATTACTTCAATGCTGCTTCTGTTTACCATCTGATATTCAAACAATATCAGGAATTAGTTCAGTACACTAATTCAGTACATCATCCAATGCTTTCAGGCATAGGGCGACATTCTCGCGGCGGGCGCCGAAGCCCATCAGGCCTATACGCCATGCCTTACCCGCCAGCGCGCCTAATCCTGCGCCGATCTCCAGGTTATAGCTCTCTAACAGTTGTGAACGCACGGCACCGTCATCCACACCTTCCGGAATATAGACCGCATTGAGCTGAGGCAGGCGTGATGCTTCATCGACCACAAACTTAAGCCCCAACCCTTCCAGGCCCTGACGCAATACCTGGTGCATATCGGCATGACGCTGCCAGGCGGCTTCCAAGCCTTCGTTAGCTAATAAACGCAGTGACTCATGCAGCGCGTAGAGCGCATTCACCGGAGCCGTATGGTGATAACTGCGTTTACCACCGGATGCGGCGCTGCCGCTCCAGTAACCCATCACCAGAGTCTGATCCAGGAACCAACTCTGCACCGGCGTTTTACGGGCCTTTAGCTTCTCAACCGCAGCGGGAGAGAAAGAGACCGGTGACAATCCCGGCACACAGGAGAGACACTTCTGGCTACCGGAGTATATGGCATCGATGCCCCACTCATCGACTCTCAGTTCGACGCCGCCCAATGATGTCACCGCATCGACGATCGACAAACAATCATATTGTTTAGCCAGTGCACACAAGGCTTTGGCATCGGATAGTGCCCCCGTAGAGGTCTCCGCATGAACGAAGGCTAAAAATTTTGCATCGGGATGCGCCTTCAGGGCAGCTTCCACATCTGCCGGACTAACCGCTTCGCCCCACTCATTGTCGACGACAACGGCAATGGCGCCCACACGCTCGACATTCTGGCGCATGCGCTCACCGAATACGCCATTACGGCAGACAATCACCTTCTCACCCACTTCGACCAGATTCACGAAACAGGTTTCCATACCGGCCGAGCCCGGCGCCGAGACAGCAAGCGTCATCTCATTAGTCGTCTGGAACGCATACTGAATCAGTCCCTTAAGTTCATCCATCATGCCAACAAACAAGGGGTCTAAATGCCCAATGGTTGGGCGGGATTGTGCGGCAAGCACCTCGGGATAAACATCCGAGGGGCCTGGGCCCATCAAGGTTCTACGTGGGGGATTAAACGCATCGATATAGGGTGCAACTAACATCTTCTTTCCTCGGTAAGGCCTTCTCTGAAAGATAAGGGGTTAAGGTTTGGCATCTGACTGGTAAAGTCGACACGGATTCCCTACATATTAAACTGGTATATTGGCATCTCAGTGCCTTAAGGCATCTTATTTTTTAGCTTTAATGAGCGCAAGTGGACTTAAGGCTAACCGCCGCCTGCGTTCCCATTACACTTAAGCTCGAACTCGAACTCGAACTCGAGCTTAGAAATTCAAACTGGTGTTTAAAAAATAACAATAACATAAAAAAGGACGCGGTTGCGTCCTCTCAGATTCTTTACTCTCTATTATCCAGGAAGAGCTTATAAGCCGGGCTGCTTGTCTCCTCCTGATAGACGAAACCAAGCTCAGTTAAAAACTGCTGAAAGGCTAAGCTGTCACCCTCCGGCACCTCAAATCCCGCCAGTACCCGGCCATAGGCCGCGCCGTGGTTACGGTAATGAAACAAGCTGATATTCCACTTGCTCTGCAGGGTTGTTAAAAACTTAAACAGGGCACCCGGATGCTCTGGAAACTCGAAACTGAACAGACGCTCATCAAGCTTTTCCGGTGGATGACCACCAACCATATACCTGACATGCAGTTTTGCCGTCTCATCATGGGAGAGATCTTGCACCTCGAAGCCATCTCCTTCGAGAGTAGCAATGATCTCATCGAGTTCCGCTTTCCCGCCCGACAGGCGAATACCGGCAAACACAACGGCCCTATCACGACTACTGAAGCGGTAGTTAAACTCGGTCATCACACGCTTATTTAGCAGCTCACAGAATCGCAGGAAGATACCGGGACGTTCAGGAACTTTAACTGCCAGAATGGCCTCTTTCTGCTCGCCCAGCTCACAACGTTCGGAAACATAACGCAGACTGTGAAAGTTGACGTTGGCACCACTGAGGATAGCCGCGACCTTCTCACCCTTACCCTCATCACCCATATACTTCTTCAAGCCAGCAAGAGAGAGTGCTCCTGCGGGTTCTGCGATAGCACGGGTGTCTTCGAAGATATCTTTTACCGCGGCGCAGATCTCATCGGAGCTTACAGTGACCACATCATCGACATATTCACGGGCAAGCCTGAAAGGTTCATCGCCAATCTGCTTAACCGCAACGCCGTCGGCAAACAGGCCAACCTGTGGCAGGACGACCCGCTCATCGGCCTCCAGCGCCGCCTTCAAACAGGCTGAATCTTCCGGCTCTACGCCGATAACTTTAACTTGAGGCATCACCGCCTTATAGTAAGCGGCGATACCGGCAATCAAGCCACCACCGCCAACCGGAACGAAGACCACCTCGAGATCGCGCTGCTGCTGCAGCATCTCCTGAGCGACAGTGCCCTGCCCCGCAATCACAGCTTCATCATCGAAAGGCGCCACATATACACGCCCCTCGGCCTCTGCAAGCTTCTGAGCATGGGCGTTGGCCTGATCGAAAGCTTGACCATATAACAGTACTTCGCCGCCGAGGCGCCTGACCGCATCGACCTTGATATCAGGTGTCGTTTCCGGCATCACGATGACGGCACTGATCCCACGCGCCGCCGCAGACATGGCCACACCTTGCGCATGATTTCCCGCCGAGGCACATACAACCCCGCGCTGACACTCAGGCGCCGTGAGCTCAGATATCTTGTTATAGGCACCACGTAACTTAAAGGAGTGAACCGGCTGCATATCTTCACGCTTAAGAAACACCTGACAGCCGAGTCTGGCCGAGAGCTTATTCAAGCTCGATAACGGTGTTATCTTTGCCACGTCATAGACAGAAGAGAGCAATATCTTCTGCAGATAATAGTGGGCTAAATCTAATTTCTCTTTGGAGGCTAGTGCCAGCATATCAATCCTCCAGCTTACTGGTGTCTCGAACCGCGCCCTTATCGGCACTGGTTGCGAGCATGGCATAGGCTTTAAGGGCTAATGACACTTCTCTTACACGACCCACAGGCTTCCAGGCTTGCTTACCTTTGGCATCCATCGCGGTGCGACGTGCTGCCAGCTCGTCATCATTGATGGCTAACTTGATTGAGCGGGCCGGAATATCTATCTCGATTCTGTCACCGGTTTCCACTAAACCTATGGTGCCACCCGCCGCAGCTTCCGGTGAAACATGGCCGATTGAGAGACCCGAAGTACCGCCGGAGAAACGACCGTCAGTGATTAAGGCGCACGCCTTACCGAGTCCGCGAGACTTAAGATAGCTAGTTGGGTAGAGCATCTCCTGCATACCCGGACCACCTTTAGGTCCTTCGTAGCGAATAACCACCACATCACCGGCAACGACTTCGCCACCTAAGATCCCGGCAACCGCATCGTCCTGACTCTCATAGACCCGAGCCGAACCGATAAAGGTATGGTTGTCTTCATCCACGCCCGCAGTCTTAACGATACAACCATCGACAGCAATATTACCTGACAGCACGGCAAGGCCGCCTTCCTGACTAAAAGCAAATTCGCGCTTACGAATACAACCGCCCTCGCGATCGTTATCGACACTATCCCATCGACAGGCCTGACTAAATGCCTTGGTTGTCGGGATCCCGGCAGGACCCGCCGAGAAGAATCTGTGCACGGCTTCATCACTGCTCTGAGCGATATCCCACTTAGCCAGCACCTCTTTCAGGCTCGCGCCCGCCACATGATAAGCGTCATTATGGATCAGGCCGGCTCTGTCGAGCTCGCCTAAAATCCCCATCACGCCACCGGCGCGGTGAACATCTTCCATATGATACTCAGGCGTAGAAGGCGCCACTTTACAAAGATGTGGCACCTGACGGGATAATCTATCGATATCTTCCATGGTGAAGTCGACTTCACCTTCCTGTGCACCCGCTAAGAGATGCAATACAGTATTACTCGAGCCGCCCATGGCAATATCCAGGGTCATGGCGTTTTCGAATGCATTGAAGTTAGCGATATTACGTGGAAGTGCAGACTCATCGTCATGCTTATAGTAGCGAGTAGTCAGATCCATGATGCGGCGACCTGCCTCTAAGAACAGCTCGCGACGATCGGCGTGGGTCGCCAACATAGAGCCGTTACCCGGAAGGGACAGGCCTAAGGCTTCAGTTAAGCAGTTCATCGAGTTGGCGGTGAACATACCGGAGCATGAGCCACAAGTCGGGCAGGCGCTACGTTCGATCTGTTCACTTTCTTCATCCGATACTCGGTCATCGGCGCCGGCAACCATGGCATCGACCAGGTCGAGCTTAATGATCTTGTCTGATAACTTAGTCTTACCCGCTTCCATCGGGCCGCCGGAGACGAAGATCACCGGAATGTTGAGCCTAAGCGCCGCCATCATCATGCCCGGGGTGATCTTGTCACAATTTGAGATGCAGACTAAGGCATCGGCGCAGTGAGCATTCACCATGTATTCGACACTGTCGGAGATAAGCTCACGTGAAGGCAAACTATAAAGCATGCCACCATGTCCCATGGCGATACCATCATCGACGGCGATAGTATTGAACTCTTTTGCTATACCACCCGCTTCTTCGATGGCGCCAGCCACCAATGAGCCCATATCTTTAAGATGAACGTGTCCCGGGACAAACTGAGTGAAGGAGTTAGCAATCGCAATTATCGGCTTGCCGAAATCATTCTCTTTCACTCCGGTAGCTCGCCATAAAGCGCGGGCTCCCGCCATGTTACGACCTTCGGTACTGGTAGCTGAACGTAATTTTGGCATTGCGATTGTCCTTTTGGGAAGGTTCGAGTTACTGGGTCCTAGTTACTAGGAGGAGCAATCCACTTAACCTTCTGATTAATTTCTTTAAGCTCAAGAGCACAAACTCTCAGGCATCGTTATTCTTTGCTTACCCTAGTTTCTAGATTCTAGGACCTGCTTTTAAAGCACTTCCAGCCAGCCCCACTTGTCCTGAGTCTCGCCGGTAAACAGACCGAAGAAGCTTTCCTGAACCGATTTAGTCACCGGCCCGCGCTTGCCACAGCCTATGTCGATGCGATCTACGCTGCGTACCGGTACGATTTCGGCCGCGGTGCCTGTCATAAATATCTCATCGGCAAGATAGAGGAACTCACGGGACATCGCCTCCTCTACCACTTCGTAACCTAAATCCCGTGCCAACGTCATAATGGAATCCCGGGTCAGGCCCATCAGGATGGCTGCAGTTGCCGGTGGTGTGTAGATCTTGCCCTTCTTGACCACAAACAGGTTAGCACCGGCACCTTCGCTGACCAGACCATTGACATCCAACGCTATCCCTTCATGAAAACCATTACGCTTAGCTTCCGTCGATATCTGTATCGATGACAGGTAGTTACCTCCGGCCTTAGCGCCGGTTGGTATGGTGTTAGGCGCGAGGCGATTCCATGAGCTCACCGCTACATCGACTCCGGCTTCCATGCTGTCTTCACCTAGATAGGCACCCCAGGGGAATGCAGCCACCATCAAGTCACAAACGGCATCTTTCGGCGGCGTGATCCCCATACCGATATCGCCATAGAAGGCCAGAGGGCGGATATATGCACTCTTGAGTTCATTCTTTAGCACACTATCACAACAAGCCTGCATCGCCTCGTCAAAAGTGTAAGGGATTGGCATGCGGTAGATTTTAGCCGAATCGAAAAGACGCCGGACATGATCGGTCAAACGAAACCCTGCGGGCCCAAGATGGGTGTCATAGACACGGATCCCCTCGAAGACAGATGAACCATAGTGTAAGCCATGTGACATAACGTGCACCTTGGCATCACCCCAAGGCATGATTTCACCATTAAACCAAATGAACTCAGCTTTCTTTGCGGTCATATCTCTTCCCTCAATCTCTTTCAATTTCTTAGCAGCTACAACTTGTTAATTTATCTTGTCTTTCAAGCACGACTAACTGGCGACTTTCTCAGCATTAACCGACTCAAGACTTACCACCCGGCACTCGATAACATCGATTAATTTTTCCAACTGAGTGGTGAGCAGCTCTATGGCGCGCTCACTCTCGAGGGCCATATCCAGGCTGGCGGTTTTTCCGTCCTCTAGCTGCATATTCATCTTGGTGACTTTGAAGCCTCGATGGCGCACGACTCTGAGTACCCGCTCCAACACCTCAGGGCGATGAGCAAGGGTTAAGGTTAATGTGTAAATCATCTCTGCTTCTCCATCATTTCAGTCTTATACGAGGCCTTACTTGTGTCCGATAACGTCATCATGTTGATTTATCCATCTCTTCCATCATGTCACGATTCGAAGCTCCCGGAGGAACGAGGGGCCACATCATTAATGAGAGCATCATGTCTGTTTATCCATCTCTTCCATCATGTCTCTGTTCGAGGCTCCCGGAGGAACGAGGGGCCACACGTTATGCGCGTCATCGATCCTTACATGCAGCAGGTAAGGCCCTTCACAATTGACTAAGTGATCCAGCGCCGCTTCGACCTGGTCGGTTGTGGTGATAGTGCGGCCGGGAATATCGAACGCCGACGCCATAGTGACAAAATCCGGGTTATCGGAGAGATCGGTTTCGCTATATCTCTCTTCGAAAAACAGCTGCTGCCACTGCTTCACCATGCCCAGCTTTTGATTGTCTATGAGTAGGATTTTGACCGGTAACTTACGGCGTTTAATCGTGGTCAGCTCCTGGACATTCATCATAAATGAGCCATCTCCGGATACGGCGACCACAGTCGCATCGGGCCTGGACACCTTAGCGCCGATAGCGGCGGGTAAGCCGAACCCCATGGTCCCAAGGCCCGCACTTGAGAGATGATCTTCAGGTTTACGGAACCACATGTGCTGTGCCACCCACATCTGGTGCTGCCCTACATCGCAACACACCACACTGTCTTCGGGTAACTTGTCGGCTAACCGGTTCAACATGGCGGGGGCGAAGATAAGCTCACCGGGTCTGTCGTAGTTCCAGCTATGCTCACGCTTAAGCTGCGCCACTTCATCCTGCCAGGGAGCTATCTCAAGCGATGTGCACAGGGCCGGTAAGATCTGACGAAGGTCACCGGCTATAGCGACATCAGGAAGGCGCAACTTGCCCAATTCGGCACTGTCGATATCGAGGTGGATCACCTTCGCATGCTCTGCAAATGAGGCCAGGCGTCCGGTAACGCGGTCATCGAAACGCGCTCCGACAACGATCAACAAGTCGCACTCCTGAACGGCGATGTTCGCCGCCTTCGAGCCGTGCATGCCTAGCATGCCTAAGTAACCCGGGCTGTCATTCGCAATCGAACCTAAGCCTTTGAGGGTAGCAACCGAAGGCACACCTGTGGCGTCGATAAACGCCCTTAACTGATCGACGGCGCTGGCCATCCCCACACCACCGCCAACATAGAGCATTGGCTGCTTAGCCTGTCTGAGCAGAGACAGTGCCGCATCAACTCTTTCCTCATCGAACTCGGGCTCAGAACTGCGCTCCTGCAGTGGCGTCTTGTATTCGAGCATGCCTATCTGAATATCTTTAGGGATATCGACTAACACAGGTCCGGGACGCCCAGAAGCGGCCACTTCGAAGGCCTTATACAGAGTAGGGATCAGTTCATCCATCTCGGTAACCATGAAGCTATGCTTAGTGCATGACAGTGACAGGCCTAAGACATCGATCTCCTGGAAGGCATCGGTACCTATCACGGCGGTTGATACCTGGCCGGTAATAGCAACGAGAGGAACGGAATCGAGCAGAGCATCGGCAAGTGAGGTTACCAGGTTCGTGGCACCGGGCCCCGAGGTTGCGAAACAAACCCCGGTCTTTCCGCTGGCGCGGGCATAACCCAGGGCAGCAAAGGCCGCACCTTGTTCATGGCGACTCAGCAGATGCTCTACCGGCGCGCCATAGAGGGCATCATAGATTGGCATGATGGCACCGCCCGGGTAACCAAATATATTGGTGACTCCGTGAGCCGCTAATACCTTGATGACCGCGTCAGCGCCCCTCATCATCTGCCCTTGCTTCATCTGCCCTTGCTCCATCTGCCACTCTCTCTATTTGTCGGTCTTAGGTGAGTACTCGCTCAAAAACTAACTTAAGACCTGTATTTGTAAGGGTAGAGCCCTATCTAACTCTGCGTTTAATATTGATTTTTTAGGGCCCTAAACGAAAAACCCCCCGGTCCTTTCGGAGCGGGGGGTTAGTTGCAATCTTTTACCTGATTAGGTTTGTCGATGCGCCGTGCGTAGCCCCCGCTGTGATCTAATAATCACGACGGTAATAATCTCAATAATGAGTAGGGCTACTTGGTTAAACATACTTGACCTGTTTCCTAATTAGTTTGCTTAAATTCTGTCTCTTCACCTGTGAAGAGTTATTAATCAATACCACAAAGCCAATAAAAAACACAACAAAAACCTTTTCACCCACAAAAAACTGACCGTTTTTCTATCTGAACGATAACCAATAAAACGTTCGTTCAGATGTGTCGGCTAACGAGCCACTCACTTGAAATTATCTTTTACTTCAATGGTTAAACTTTTTTTGATTTTGTATTGCTTAGCTTTATCGGTAAGCCCGGTTAATGCACCGGGCCAGTCATAGAAAAATATTACTTCTCTTCGACGATACGTTGCATCTCAGTCATGTAGCCACGTAGTTCAGCGCCAATTTTCTCAACACCTGTGCCGCGAATCGCTGCGTTTACTTCGATTAGACGCTGGTTATCGGCACCGTTGCCACTGTCACTCAGGCCGGCACCAAGAAACTCCGGAGACATGGCATTAACGTAATCACGCAACATAGGCACGGCGGCATGGTTAAACAGATAACAGCCATATTCAGCCGTATCAGAGATCACGATATTCATCTCATAAAGACGCTTACGGGCAATCGTGTTCGCAATAAGTGGCGTTTCATGTAGCGACTCATAATAAGCCGACTCTTCAACAATACCCGAGGCAACCATAGTATCGAACGCCAGCTCAACACCGGCTTTGATCATAGCGACAAGGAAGATACCTTTATCGAAATAGGTCTGCTCATCGATATTTTCATCACTTTGAGGTGCATTTTCGAAGGCAGTCTCACCTGTCTCTTTACGCCATTTAAGTAGATTGGCATCATCATTTGCCCAATCTTCCATCATAGTTTTTGAGAACTTACCACCTATGATGTCGTCCATATGCTTCTCGAACAGAGGAGCAAGAATGCCCTTAAGCTCTTCGGCCATCTCGAACGCTTTTATCTTGGCTGGGTTAGACAGGCGATCCATCATGTTGGTAATACCACCATGCTTTAACGCTTCGGTCGTTGTTTCCCAACCTTGTTGAATAAGTTTAGCGGCATAGCCCGGCTCAACACCATCGGCAACCATCTTCTCGTAACCAAGAATTGCACCAGTTTGCAGCATGCCACATAAAATAGTTTGCTCGCCCATAAGGTCAGACTTAACTTCGGCGATGAACGATGAGTGAAGCACACCCGCTCTGTCGCCACCTGTGGCACTGGCATAAGCTTTAGCGATATCGAAACCGTTCCCCTTAGGGTCGTTCTCAGGGTGAACCGCAATCAGAGTCGGTACGCCGAATCCACGCTTATACTCTTCACGCACTTCGGTACCCGGGCACTTAGGGGCAACCATGATTACTGTGATGTCATCACGAACCTGCATCCCCTCTTCAACGATGTTGAAGCCGTGAGAGTAGGACAAGGTGGCGCCCTGCTTCATCAACGGTATAACCGTGGTTACGGCATCGGTATGCTGCTTATCCGGTGTCAGGTTAAGTACGAGATCTGCGTCAGGAATGAGTTCTTCAATCGTGCCTACGCGGAAACCATTTCCGGTCGCTTTTTGGTACGAGGCACGCTTCTCTTCGATAGCCTGAGCCCTGAGCGCATAAGCGATATTCAAGCCAGAGTCACGCATGTTTAAACCTTGGTTAAGGCCTTGAGCGCCACAACCTAAGATAACGATATTCCAGCCCTTGATGAAGTCACAACCCTCACTAAATTCGTTGCGATCCATGAAGCGGCATTGAGCCAGTTGTTCTAGTTGTTGACGCAAATTCAGAGAGTTAAAATAGTTAGCCATCTGATATACCACCTTCTGTATCGAATTTAGAAAAGTCGCTCAATTCATCTTACTTGAGCAGTGATTGAGATCACTATAGCGCATGATTTTAATTGCTGAAAATGATATATTCGAAAGATAGTGTTGCGCTTTTTGCAACGTCAAGTTATCCACCAGCAAAGTTCAACTCCTCTTGCAGGAGGTGAAATTTTAAGTGGGATCTGAAATGAAGGAGACCCGATTTGGATATAAAAACCATCAAGCTTTACCTGCACCTTACTGAGAGTCTCCATTTTTCCCGTACCGCTCAGGCCATGCATGTCAGCCCCTCAACCCTGAGCAGGGCAATGCAAAGATTAGAAGATGAGGTAGGTGCTAAACTATTTCAACGGGATAACCGCAGTGTCGCGCTGACCAGCGCCGGCGTAGAGTATCGTCATTTTGCCGAACAGACTCTGGATCATTGGACCAAGCTAAAGACTAAGATAGATCCCAAGCAAGATTTGCTCAGGGGCAAACTCAACCTCTACTGCTCAGTAACTGCGGCCTACAGCCACCTACCGGGATTACTCGATAGATTCAGACGCGAACACCCATTGGTCGAAATCGCATTAACGACAGGCGATGCAGCCAATGCCGTCAGGGAGGTGAAAAATAACAACGCCGATATCGCCATTGCCGCGCTGCCGGATCCCTTTCCCGACAATCTACATTTCGCGAAAATTGATGACATTCCTCTGGTTATCATCGCCCCGACATTTCGTTGCCAGGTGCAGGAGTTACTGACAGAGTCCTACATTCCATGGGATCGACTGCCCTTTATCGTCCCCGAGCACGGCCCGGGCAGACGAAGAACCGACAACTGGTTTAAGCAGCTTGGCTTATCACCCAACATTTATGCCCAGGTCTCGGGTCAGGAGGCGATCGCCTCAATGGTTGCGCTTGGCTGCGGAGTCAGCATTACCCCGGAAGTGGTCATCACCAATAGCCCGGTTCGCGATAGAATTCAGATAATCCCGACCCCCATACCGATCCCGCCTTTCGAGTTAGGCTGCTGTTGCAGACGTAAGCGATTAGACGACCCTATAGTGGCCGCGTTTCTTAAGGTGGTTTAAATCAATCACCTGAATTGAGATTAAGCATACCGATCAATAAGGCATATACATCTCACAAAGTAGCTTATATTATGAACAGACCACTTACTTAACCTGAGTTCAGGTTAAATAAACCAAGCGTATGGCCTTTGCTATACTCAGTATCACCGGCGTTATGCAGAATAAATCTAATGACCTTAAGTCCTTACTATTTAGTGCTTGCCCTCTTACTTCCCCTATTTGCGGCGCCCTCGATGGCGGAGCAGAGTTACCTACAGCCTAAGTTAAAATTTTGTGTAGAAGACACTGAGTTTCCGCCTTTCAATTACTTCAAACGAATCGATGGAGCGAAGGGCCAGTCCAGCGGCTATGATATCGATCTGCTCAAGCTCGTTTTCGAGCCCTCCGGCATCCAATATGAGGTGATAGCCCTCCCGTGGCGGCGATGCCTAAAAGAGGTCAGCGAAGGAATTATCGATGGCGTGATGAGCGCCTCTCTCAGCCCTCAACGAGCTAAAGACTATCTTCACTCTGACGCCTATTACTATCTTAACCCCAGCTACTTCTATCTCAGATCTGACTTCCCCGACGGGCTGGAGATCCAGGCCCTCTCTGAACTGGAAACCCATGGAAATATATGTGGGATAAAGGGGTTCAACTATATAAATTTTGGCTGGGTAAACCTAACCCGGCTCTATGAAATCAATGAGATTGCGCATCTACCGACTATGCTACAAAAAAAGCGCTGCCGCTTCTTCCTGGCCCGTAAAGAGACCCTGGCAGGTACCTTAGCCCTTAATCATCTCTATCGGTTTGAACGACTGCTGGGAAGAAGTACCGTTCCGAATCTCAAGCCGGAACCCTTTCATATGTTGATATCACGCAAGTCCTCTTCGGCAGAGCTAATCAATAAACTATTCAATGAGAAGGTCAAGCAACTCACTCTCAGTGGTGAGCTTGAAAAACTACTCGATCACCACCTCCATGAGCTCAGGCTAAATGCCAAGAATAACGACTAGTTCTCACATTACAGGGACGAGTAAACTCAAAATCACAGAGCAGGCTCTCAGAAGTTATTTGTTCATCTATACTTAACCTTAAGCAAACAGATAGTTAATTGATTGATTATGAATAAGATATAAAGAGCCCATGAATATACTGGCTATCTTCTTAGTACTATCAGGGTTAACGGGACTGATTGCCGCCCTGTTCCCAACTCATCAAATGTGCAATATCCCCGATCACCAGCACAAGGGCTGGCTACTTCTGCTTAACCTGATTTTTATGTTTATTTTGGGCTACCTGGGTTACATCTGGATGCTGATTAACCGTGAAATCGGCACTCTGGAGATGATCGTAGCCACTATCTTTTGTGGTGGAGGGATATTTGTTTTTGTTATCACGAAAATGAGCCGGGAAACCATATTCACGCTGCAAAACACGATCCAAGCCAAACATTATCAGGCCCATCATGATCAATTAACCGGGTTGCCCAATCGTAATCTATTTTATGAAGAGATCGATAAACTGATCGCTTTTGACGGTAATAAGTTTAGCTGCATGATGATGGATCTCAATGACTTCAAGATGATCAACGACACCTTCGGTCATGCCGAAGGCGATCATGTGCTGCAAATCGTAGCCCAGCGTATAAACAGAGTGTTACCCAACAATGCTATAGCCGCAAGGCTAGGTGGCGACGAACTATCGGTGGTTCTTCCCAGCACTCAGGCTCAAGATGCATTCATCGTCGCCCGAACCATTCAGGAGGAGTTGCTCAAGGATATTAGCTGTGAAAACCACTCATTAGTGATTGGTATTAGCATAGGTATTGCCGAATACCCAAAGGATGGAGATGCTCGCAAGAGCATAATGAAAAGTGCCGATATCGCTATGTACCATGCGAAAAAGCACGATAAACATTTACAGATATTTGCGCCACATATGGGCTAATCCGGTAAGTTAGGTCAGCCCGTTAGGCCTATGCCTTCTGCAATAAGTTTAAGCTATCGCACTTGAGTCGAAGAAGTTCTGCTCCATCGTCTCGGCCGGGCAGTCAGATACCGGTGTACCTACGGCCTTTGCCGGCACTCCAACAACGGTTGTATGGGGAGCGACATCGCTTAATACCACCGAACCTGCACCTACTTTTGCCCCCTGACCCACTTCGATATTCCCCAATACCTTAGCCCCGGCGCCAATCATGACACCTTGTCTTATCTTGGGGTGGCGATCACCCTGCTGATTACCCGTTCCGCCAAGCGTGACCGATTGCAGCAGTGAGACATTATCTTCTATCACGGCCGTTTCGCCGATTACGATACCGGTCGCATGATCAAACATGATCCCCGTGCCTATCTTACAGGCGGGATGAATATCGACTCCGAACACCTCTGAATTTCGGCTCTGAATAAATTGAGCCAACTCTTTCCTGTCCTGCTGCCACAGGCAGTGCGCTAAACGGTGCACCTGTATCGCCTGAAAGCCTTTAAGGTTGAGCATCACAGTTAAGTAGCTACTCACCGCAGGGTCGCGATCCTTTACCGCCTTAATATCGGTCGCCACATTCGTTAGCATCTCATCACAATGGATAAAGGCTTTATCGAAGAGTTCACGGAAGGTAAAAGGTGACACCACACCATCGGAGAGTTTATTGGCAACGACAAAGCTTAATGCAGAGCCCAAACACTCATGGTTGAGTATCGAAGTATAGACATGACTGGCCAGTAGGGGTTCTTGTTTTACCAGAGCCTCAGCTTCTACTCTGAGCTGTTCCCAAACTTCATAACGCATATTGTTGCTCTTAAAATAATGAAGAAAATGCCGAATAACGATCTTAACTCAATCCATGAATAAAACATCTCGTTATAAGAGCGATTAGTTATATGGCATAACAATTGGGTTGCAACTGTATCTAAAAATGTGCGCCATGCAATAGAAAGCCTTTTTTTAATCAGGCTTTCGGTGCAGAGCCAATAACTACTTATAGTTAGACTTCATCTAACTATAAACTCAAGCACAAGAAACTGGATTCCGGCCAACAAGCATACCGGAATGACAACATAAGCAAGCTTCCAGTCCCTATCAAACAGAATAGATCCGATTTCGGCTCATTCAGTCGAAATCACCAATCCCCTGCTACACTCAATACAGCAAGCTAATACATTGATAAAGCAATCAAACTAAACAAAAGGATTTGTTTATGGCAATCGCCTGTGTCGCCACCCGTGCCAGCAAAGGAGTCGAGGCCCCCTCGGTAACCGTAGAGGTTCACCTCAGCAATGGTCTTCCGGCCTTCAACCTCGTCGGACTTCCGGAGACCTCAGTCAAGGAAGCTAAAGAGCGGGTTCGTAGCGCTATTATCAATGCAGGGTTTGAATTCCCGATGCGACGTATCACAGTCAACTTGGCCCCAGCCGACCTGCCTAAACAGGGAGGGCGCTATGATCTTCCTATCGCCATAGGTATCCTGGCCGCATCCAGGCAGGTTCCTAAAAACTCACTCAAAGATCATGAGTTTGTTGGTGAGCTGGCCCTCTCCGGCCACATACGTCACTGTCATGGCCTGTTGCCCGTGATTGTCGATGCCCGCAAACAAGATACCACCTTGGTCATTCCGCTGGGTAACAGGGATGATGCCGAACTTGTGGGTTATCAGAAAGTCCACTTCGCCAGTCATCTGCAAAACCTGAGCGAATACCTGCACGGACAAACTCCACTACCGGGTATACAGACTGAGCTTGAGTGGATAGACACAGAGGCGCAAGAACACACAAGCTGCATGAGTGAAGTCATTGGCCAATATCAAGCCAAACAGGGATTAGAGATAGCGGCCGCGGGTAATCACAACCTACTGCTGCTCGGCCCTCCCGGCACAGGAAAGAGCATGCTGGCCAGCCGAATGATGCAGCTATTGCCTCCGCTAAGCTATGACGAGGCACTGGAGGTTGCAGCGCTTCACTCCGTAGCCGGCATGTCCCTCGCGCCTAAACAATTTTATCGGCGTCCTTTTCGAAACCCACACCACACCAGCTCGGCCATCTCATTAGTCGGCGGTGGCAGCAACCCAAAACCAGGAGAGATCTCATTGGCACACAGGGGGGTACTCTTCTTAGATGAGGTGGTCGAATTTCCCCGCCGGGTACTCGATTGTCTGCGAGAGCCGATGGAAACAGGCGAGGTCGTCATCTCCCGCGCCGCTGCTAAACTCACCTTCTCCAGTCGCTTCCAGCTGGTTGCGGCGATGAATCCAAGCCCCTGTGGCGATGTGGATAATGCCAGAGCGACACAAGATCAGATCCAGCGATACCTGTCGCGACTGTCAGGGCCATTTTTAGATAGATTCGACCTGACCATAGAGGTGCCTAAGCTACCTGCCGGCGCCTTGACCCAAAAAGTGGATATGGGAGAAACCAGTAAATCGATAGCTATGCGGGTAAAGAGTGCCAGAGAGCTTCAACTTGCCCGTGCAGGTGTGCTGAACAGCGAACTAAGTGGACGACAACTGCAAGAGAGTGGCGGATTCGCGCAGTCCGATCTGCTTTTTCTCGAGCAGAGCGTCAACAAACTGGGCTTATCGGTGAGAAGTTTTCATCGGTTGCAACGTGTGGCCCGTACTATTGCAGATTTGCAACGCAGCAAAAATGTCGAGCGCAATCACATTGCTCAAGCCCTGGGTTATCGTGCCATGGATAGACTGCTTTCGAGCCTGAAACAAAGCTATTAACTGTCCAGAGCTATCCAATCGATGTGGTTAGGCTATGCTCCGCCTAATGTTTTGAACCTGCATGGACATTACAACTAAGGTTTACCTCTGCATCTGCTAAGCAAAACTTGTAGCTGATAATGGCTTTCCAATCCCGATTAAGCAAGGCGGCAAAGAATTCGCTATCGGGCTCTAATAAACTGAACAGTGGGAATGGGGAAGCGGCGGTATATCGGCCACTATGATGATGCTTTGCAATTTTATCCATGACCACCGCCCCGGCAAGAAAGTGACCTCCTCCCAATGCAGCGATTTTACCTTGCTGACGCAAGCGCAATACTTTTTCTGAGGTATTAACGGTACTGACAAAAATATCCTTACCCGCGACAATTCCCTGCTCCTCCAGAGCCTGCAACACGCCAAATGCCATATGATCATTCGCAGTCCATATTCCCTTAAGTTCGGGATAACGTTTCAACATCTTTAACGTCAGCCAATAAGCCGAATCTTCTCGCCAGTTACCGTATACCACCTGATGCAAAGTCAGCAGGGATTGCGATTGGAAGAGATCCACAGCACCGGAAGTTCTATCCAAAGATGCTGGGGTTAAGGTATCTCCTGAAATTCCTACAACTTCGGGAGTTTCTGAGCTCATAGCATCAACTAAGGCACTAGCTGACTTGTGGCCAATAGAATAGTTATCCGGCACCACCGCCGGAAGTAGGTATTTCTGCCAATGAGTATCCTGCTTAAGCTGGGCTCTCTCCTCCTTACTGATATCATTGAGCATCAAGGCGACATACACAGGTCGACCATATAATGATTTGAGCATCTTGCTGGCGCTCCCTTCCTCGCTAACCAGCACTACATATTTGGGTAGCACCGCGGAACGGGCCAACCTATTGACCTGATCGATCATCAGCAAGCGATCACGACTGGAATGAAAAATCTCAAGTTTTATTCCAAGCAGAGTTGCCGATTCAGACATCGCTTTATCCACATCCCCCCAAAAGCTTTCTTGCGCTTTACCAGGATTAAAAAAAACGACATCTGGAGTTGCTTTCACCTGTGCGCAAAGCATAAAAAGCATACAAAACAGATAAGCGAATCTCATACAGTTCTGCTTCCTATTGGCAAATAATAATCATTACAGCTTTAAGTGTAGCTAACTAAAACTGCCTAACCAAATATCCCGCAATTTGTCATTCACTGCATCAAGAGGACTGATTAGCATAAAATTGCATAAGATTTTATGAATATTTCCACGTTAAGGCACATCTAGATTGAGCAAAAGCCCTACTGCTAGTAATATAAGTCTCCAATTTTTATCGGGGGATGTTAAGTGGGTGGAGTTTTTTCATTAATCAGAGGCTGTCTCGCATTTGTATGCTGGGTCATTAATACCATTTTTTGGGTGTTGCCCATTGTCATTCTAAGCCCTATTAAACTTATCCCCATCCCAGCAATACGGACAGCTTGCTCTTCACTGCTCGATAACTGCGCGAGCGCCTGGATAAGCATTAACGGCGTAATAGAACGCATTTTTCACCCCGTAAAGGTCCACCTACACTGTGACGGCGAACTTTCGCCCAAAGAGTGGTACATGGTGATCGCCAACCATCAATCCTGGGTAGATATCTTGATACTACAAAGGGTACTGAACCGTAAAATTCCTTTCCTGAAGTTCTTTTTGAAAAAAGAGCTGATCTTCGTGCCGTTTCTCGGCCTGGCCTGGTGGGCGCTCGACTTTCCGTTTATGCGCCGGTATAGCACTGCTCAACTTAGGAAAAACCCGAAGCTAAGGGGCAAAGATATCGAGATCACCAGAAAGGCTTGCGCAAAATTTAAATCCACGCCGGTCAGCGTGATGAACTTTGTTGAGGGAACTCGCTTCAGAGCCCATAAGCACACGAAACAAAACTCCCAATTTTCACACCTGTTAAAACCTAAGGCAGGTGGGTTGGCCTTTGCATTATCGGCAATGGGGGAACATATTCATAAACTGGTCGATGTTTCAATCTATTACCCAGAAAAAGTACCTACCTATTGGGACTATATCAGCGGACAGGTTACAGAGGTACATGTACATATTAAGGTCTCAGAGATAGCAACCGAGATGCGCGGCGACTACATGAAAGACAGAGAGTTTAAGATCTCGTTTCAGGAGCAGCTCAACAAAATATGGCAAGAGAAAGATCAAAGGCTCGAACAACTCGCCCAGCAACACAATGTAAATCAGAAGGTGTCATAGCAAGATGTTGAATTTTTTACCTGGCCCAGTGCTATATATCATCAGCTCAATCCTGCTTGTCATCAACACGGCGATTTGGGCCGGCTTGATCAGCATAGGAGGGCTCATAAAACTTCTCCTTCCATTTACTGCCGGGCGGAACTTTCTCACCAAGATAATGAACAAATTCATGTGGGCCTGGGCCACCTGTAATGGCGGTATACTCTTCCTGCTTGCAGATATCGAATGGGACATCGAAGGTTTAGAAAAACTGGACAAACATGGCTGGTACCTGTTGATCAGTAACCATCTCAGTGGCTTCGATATTGCGGTTCAAACCTATATATTGCGCAACCATATTCCTATGCTGAAGTTCTTCCTAAAACGCGAACTCCTCTATGTCCCTCTTTTGGGTCTGGGTTGTTGGGCGCTGGACATGCCATTTATGAGCCGAACCAGTCCGGCTAAACTGAAGAAGAATCCGAAACTTAAGGGAAAAGATCTGGTATCGACACGGCGTGCCTGTGAAAAATTTAAAACAATGCCTACCTCCATCATCAATTACGTTGAGGGGAGTCGCTTCACAGAAGAGAAACGTATACGCCAGGACTCGCCTTACCGTTATCTGTTACGCCCTAAAGCGGGTGGCATCGCCTTCACGCTGTCGGCCATGGGTGAGCAATTTACTAACCTGCTCAATGTGACCTTAGTGTACCCGGATGCAGAGTCGGATCCCTTGTCTGAGGTGATGCACGGTAAAATTAAGAAGATCACGGTAAAAGTAGAGGTGCTGCCGGTACCCGAAGTCGATAATAAACGCTATTTTTCAGAAGCTCAGTATCGTGTCGAATTCCAGCGTTGGTTAAACCAGCTATGGGAAGAGAAAGATGAGCAGATCCACCAGGTGATGCTAAAAAATGGCGTAGCCAAAGAAGATAAGGCTTAAAACATATCGTGCCTGTTCTCCAAAGCTCAGGCACGATAAATTTAATCTAAGTATATGTTTAGCTCCTCAACCTAATCTTCGCTGAACATCTTAATCCCCAAACCTCTGATAATTTCAACCGCTTGCTCTGCCCCAGATATACATTCAGTGCTCTCACCGACTCCCGTGCGTGTCATGCTCCGCGATCTGACTCGTTAGTCGCGCGTCCGGAGCAGGCATTAACTAAGAGTTTATTAATCTTATTGATCATGACTGCTATGTCCTTTTCCCATATATATTCTTATCCATAATGATTACTTAACACTCATAGTGTTCACTTAACACTCATAGTGATCATTTAACATCCGAAGAACCGCTCACACAATGTTAAACAATTGCGACAAACCTTGAAAAATTTACACAATAAAGTGACAACTGTCACTTTATTGACTGGTCATGTCAGCAGTAAATCATTATGATGCTGCCCGAGACAGAATTAATATTTATTACAATATAAACCAAAAGCGACCCAACTATGAAGCCAGTATCACAAAGAGTATCGAGCATTATGCTCATCGCATTCATTGCATTAATATCAGGATGCTCCACTCTTTCTCAACCTTTAACAAGCTCATCCAAAGAGCTGAAAGTCAATGCTACTGAACTGGGAAAATATTGGTTAGTGGAAAATGGGGTATTAGACTGGTCAGCTTTACTTAACGGTAATAACAACGAGAGTAGTTTTTCAGCTACCTTTACCATTAATACGCAAGGCCAAATAGAGAATTTGAACTTGGAAAAGATTGCTGGCGACTTTAAGGCTGATCAACAGATGCATGCAGACTTTTCTAAGCAGACCTTTATCGCAACGAAAACTAATTATCTACGTCAAGCAGTAACCATCACAGCTCAAATAAACTAACAATCGTCTATTTAAAACGGCTTGTTATCTGGATAAAGCATAAAAAAAGGCGCCGATGGGCGCCTTTTATTAATGAGCCAACTTATGGAGTCACTCGCGCAACATGTTGTACCCATCCTTCGGGGCCTTCAATTTTCCCCTTCTGAATATCTGTGAGCACCTGATACAGGCGACGAGTATTGTCACCAACATGCCCATCTCCTACCGTAACAACTCGGTTATCTTCGAAGATGTATGAACCGACAGGTGACACGACGGCAGCGGTGCCAAATCCACCAGCCTCGATGATCTCGCCGGATTCGATATCGGCGATAAACTTATCTAACATCACCGTCTCCTGGCGCACTTCACAGCCGAGCAACTCACCCAGGTCCAAGATAGATTGCGAGGTGATTGATTTAAGTATGGTATCGGTAAAACTTGGAATGATCACAGTGCCATCTTTCAGGATATGAAAGTGATTCATGGCGCCGACCTCTTCGATCTGCTTGTTGCTGGCATCGAGGTAAAGCACCTGTGCGGCACCATATTCGGCGGCCGCTTTACCTGCCTTCAACGACGCAGCATAGTTACCTGCAGCCTTAGAGGCTCCGGTACCACCGGATACGGCGCGGTGGAAGCGCTCACTAATAAGCAGACGAATCGCCTTATCGAAGCCGTCAGAGTAATAGGGGCCACTTGGGCTCAGCATCACACAGAAGGTATATTGCTCACTCGGGCTGACAGACAACCTATCTTCGGTGGCAAAGATAAAGGGACGAATATAGAGACAAGCCCCCTCTTGCATCGGGAACCAGAGTCTGTCGACATCGATCAAGGCGTTAATGCCTTCCAGTTGCATAGCTTCAGACAGGCCTGGAATACATAGAATATCGGCAGAACGATTGAGTCGCTCCGCATTTTTGTCTAAACGGAAGGTGTAAATTTCGCCGTCTTCATGCATAAAGGCTTTCGCACCCTCAAACACAGACTGACCGTAATGCAGGGCAATTGCACCGGGTGCAACTTCAAATGGCCCATAGGGAACAACTCTGGGATCACACCACTGGCCGTCGCGATAATCCATTAAAAACATATGATCGGTTCTGAGGTTACCGAAGCCCACATCTGTTTCAGGCTCGAACTGCTCAGTACGGCGTTCTAACGCAGGTTTTAAATTATAATTTATTTGCATTGCTTACCACCTTGATTACTGAATAAGCAGCGTATGGATGCAAGGCAATAAAGTCAAGGGGAATGGGGCTTGTCACTAAGATAAGCCACCTATTGAAGTGTAAAGTTAACGCGTTTTTTCGCTTAGCTATCCGGGCGATTGCCGAACAAGCCGATCGGGTCATTCACTCTACTTATCGTCGCGGCAAGTCAGTTGCTTGCCTATGCCCAAACAGGTCTCACAGCTTCGGATCTTAGTCTTACCTTTATCGAGGAACTCACTGATCAGTAATCTCATACCCTGCATCATCTCCTGAGTAATAGGTCGCTTCCATTGATATCGATTCATCAAACGGCTGATGTGTCGCAGGCTGGTTTCATCATCGGCTGTGAAATACTTCTCGTCCATTAATCGGCTTTCATAGGTCGATGATGCACCACCGAGGAAAAAGTAAAGTGACTGGGTCAGATCGCGAATATCGAGTTCGGTGGCATCAAGCTCCCCCGAATTAACGGCATCTTCCAATGGCACACGAATACAACTCCAGAATAAATTGACCCGATTACGAAGCACCTCTATTTTTTCAGGGCTCGCCATCTGCCAGAACATACTATTTATTGATACAACTCTCAAAATATTAAATATTGGGCTACGCTTAACAACTTCAAAAGTAAATAAAATAGGCAAAACAGATCTTTGGTGAATATCTAAATCTGGATGTTCTTTTATAAAAACAGGTATTTGAGTCGATGTTGTGTTTCTTAAAAATAAACAAACCAACACATCTTCTTTAGACTCGAAATATTTATAAAGTGTATTAGTTGAGCACTCGGCACCCTTTGCTATCTGCGCGAACCTGAAAGACACAACGCCCTGTTTATCAATCAAATTCTCTGCAACGTCGAGTAATTGATTACATCTTATTGCATCACAATGGCTACTGGGACAATGCATAGTTAAAACCTATAAATATTATTTCAACATCAATATTATTCCGCTCTTACTAATTAGATACTTAAAAGAAACATTTTCTTGAACACCCCCACAAAAAACTTTATTCCCAAATCCAAAGTGTGATTTCGCGCATATTTGGATAAGCCATCCAAGCATATTGTAATCCCAAGTTAATCGGAGATAACAATATGCAAACAAGACGTTCATTTTTAAAATTTGGTGCGGGAGCTGCAGCCGTTGGCGCACTGGCTCCCCTCACCGTCAGCGCAAATTCATCTGACGTCAAATGGGATGAAGAACACGAAATCATCATCGTAGGTTCCGGTTTTGCCGGACTAGCAGCCGCCGTCGAAGCGGGTAAATTAGGCGCCAAAGATATCGCCGTATTCGAGAAGCTCGGCGTCTATGGCGGCAACAGCACACTCAACGCCGGACAGGCCTGCTTCGCTAATACCGATCTGCAGAAGCAACTTGGCATCGAAGACAGCGCCGAGCTTATGGTTCAGGACCAACTAAAATCCGGGCGTGGTTATGCCAGTGAAGAGCTGTTAAGACATAGTGCAGAGCTGGGTCCATATATCTATCAACTCACCAAAGACTGTGGCTGTATCTATCGCGACCATATCATCAACACAGGTGGTACCAGCGCGACACGTAGCCATCAGGTTGTCGAGCGCAGCGGCGCGGGCTTTATCCGCCCTATGCTTAAAACAGCAAGAAGCTACGGCGTGAAAACCAAAATCCGCCATAAATTTGAGCACCTTATCACCGCAAAAGATGGCACGGTACTGGGTATTCAGGTTCGTAAGGGATACCACTTCGGCCACGAAGATTCAGGCAAACTTATCAACGTTAAGGCTGAGAAAGGTGTCTTGATTGCAACTGGCGGCTTCGGTGCTAACGTCAGCTTCCGTCAGGCACTGGATCCAAACCTGGGTGCCGAGGTTGGCTGCACTAACGCTCGTGGCGCTACGGGTGATGGCCTGATTGCCATGCTGGCCGAAGGCGCTATGCCGGTTCACCTGAGCTTCATTCAATCGGGCCCATGGGCATCACCAGATGAAGGTGGATTCGGATACGGCGCAGGCTTCTCACTCTATAACTTCCCACACTCAGTCGCAATCGACCGCAGCACAGGTCAACGTTTCATGAATGAAACGGCAGACCGTAAAACCCGCGCCGATCTGGAAGTTCAGCGTCGTGATAAAGATGGCAAGCCAAATCCTGCACTGCTTATCGCTCCTAAACACGAAGCGAAGAAAGATCCATCGATGGCTAACGTGCTGAAATATAACGTTGCCTGGGAGTTCGATAGCGTCGAAGCGATTGCCAAGCATTTCGATGTGCCGCTAAAGCCATTGAAAAAGCAGATTGAAGACTGGAACTCCTACGTTAAGGCCGGTGAAGATCCACAGTTTGGTAAGCGCATGAACATGAGTACGGGTATCTATCTGACGGCACCTTTCATAGTTCAACGTCTGTGGCCAAAAGTGCACTACTGCCAGGGTGGTATTCAAATTAATGCCAAGGCAGAAGTTATTGCCGCAAAAACCGGTGAAAAAATTCCAGGACTATATGCCGCTGGCGAGGTCTCCGGTGGTGTTCATGGCGTCAGCCGTCTAGGTGGGTGCTCAACGCCAGAATGTATGGCATTTGGTGTCACCGCCGCTCGCTCAATAATGAAAGCATAAGGACTTTAAAATGAAAAAATTCAACACATTACTTGTGCTAACTCTCGGTGCTTGTCTGGCGATGTCGGTTCAAGCCAGGGAGAAAAGAGACTATCACGAGATGGTCTATGACTCAGGCTGTAAATCCTGTCATGACCAGGGGCTGAAAGCCTTCCCATCCGATAACTCATGCCTGCAATGTCATGACATGGCTGAGTTAGCAGAGCAAACAAAGCGTGAGGGGCACGATGCCAAACAAAACCCTCACGACAGTATGCATTACGGCCAGGAAGCCCCCTGTATGGAGTGCCATGGCGAACATACACCGAAGAAGGCTATCTGTATGGACTGCCATAACTTCGACTTCCCTAAATTTAAATATGAGCATAAATAAGCAAAGTTTATTTATTTCAATCTGAATATGGAGCTGCCTGCCAGCTCCAAAGTAAAAGCAACAACATAATATTAAAGTAATAAAAGGAAATGATGATGAAAAAACTACTAGTCGCTTCGGCAATCCTTGTGACAGGTTGCGCTACCGCAGCCGACAAGCCAGCGGATCAACCTTGGCACAATGCAAAGCCAACGCTTTCGACGATTAACGCACCAACCAAGGTTATGCCTATGGTGTGTAAGCAAGAGCAGGCGATGGCGTACCTGAAAGAGCTTCAGTCGGGTGAAAAAGATATTTACAACATCAAGTCAAACGATCACGGCGGTAAAGGCGCCAATGATTCAGGCTGGTTAACATGGCGCGTGGATGACCCAAGCAACCTTATCCCATGCCCTGCTGGTGGCGCATCTGCAACTGAAGTCGGCATGTGCTGGAAAGAGCTTAACGATGAACCAACGGTTATCGGTCTTGTCCGTGTTGCACCGGGTACAGCAGCGCCACACTACCACCGTGAAATGGAATGTTACTACGGCCTAAGTGGTCAAGGTCTGACTTGGGCACAGGAGCGCATGCAACCATTCGGTCCTGGCGACTACATCGAGATCCCAAGTAAGGCGATGCACTACACACCAAACACCTATGACGATCAAGACTTGATCTACATGTACTGGTTCCCACTCGATGGCAAGTTCTCTACCTTCAAGTACCAGTGGCCACAAGATGTGGGCCCAGGTGAGCAACTGATGTTTGATTTCATTCCATACACAAACTCTAAGCTCGTGCGTTCAGGTAATGGTGGTTACGGTTGGGACGTGGTCCAAAAATCTAAGTAATCAACCTTAACCCTTAAGCGGAGAATGAGGCCAGCTGAGCTGGCCTCATTAAATAATATGAAAAAACTAATTCTGGCACTAACCATACTCTTTAGCCCAGCCCTTTTAGCCGAAGAGGCGATATCAATCCTTTGGCATAACTTAGCTCCGGGAGCAGCCGACTTACCTGTAGAAACCAACGTCAACCTTGCTCTGGATGGAAAAAAGGTGATTATTCCCGGGTTTGTGGTCCCGTTAGATGGCAAGAATAGTGGCTATGTGAAGAATTTTCTATTAACACCGCAACAAGGCGCCTGCTTTCACAAACCGCCTTCACCAGCCAACCAGTTGATCCATGTCTCTTTCGATGTACCTATCGCTATTCCCGATCTACAGCAACCTATGTATATCGCCGGAACTCTGAGCGTAAAGAGTGCCCAAGCAGGATTTGCCAAAACCGGATATCACCTGAAAGGCATTGAGGCTATTGCATATCCAGCACACATCAGCACACCAGATACAGAGCAAGCTCACCAACACGAATAAGCTAAATAGCAAATATAAACAATCAATAAAAAATATAAGTAACCGATAAAATAATAAAGGTAATGATGATGAAAACGACACACTTTGCGCTTTCCGCGCTTGTGGCTGCGATGACCATAGTGGGGTTATCGATTCCTGTAGCGGCAGAGGATGGTATCGATGTTGGTGGCGCTGTACGCGTTAACTACGCCTACAAAGATTACAGCGAAGCCTCCAAGGACAAGGGCGGCGACCTGACATTCGATATGGCGGCCATCAAGTTCAACGGTAAGAAAGGCGACTGGGGCTTATCTGCCGAGTACCGCTTCACCTCGAGTACCGACTATATCAAGTATGGCTATGGCTACTACGACATAGATACCGACTGGCAGCTGCAGTTTGGTATCAACAAGGTGCCTTTCGGTAACCCTGGCTTCATCTCTAACAGCTTCTGGTTTGGCATCCCCTACTATTTAGGCTTCGAGGATGACCATGATATCGGTATCAAGGCTGTCTATGAGAGCAATAGCTGGCACACTGACTTAGCCTTCTACAAAAGCCCTGAATATGGCCCAGGCGAAAACAAACGCTATGCCACCGATCTCTATACCGGCACCATCAATGGCACCGAATATCACAACGAAGAGACTAATCAGTTAAACCTTCGTCAGACATACAAGTTTGAACATGCAGGCGGCTCAACTACAGTCGGTGGGTCTGTTCAAGTCGGCCAGATATACAACAGTAAGACAGGCAACACGGGTGACCGTTATGCCGCAGCGCTTCACCTGGACAGCAGCTACAACGGCTGGAATCTGCAACTGCAGGCGATGCAGTATGAGTATGATGCCGCCGACGCCGCCGACCCTAATAAGATCGGTGTTTCAGTCGTGAGCTGGCAATATGAAATCGCTTCTAAGGGGCAATCCTACAGTGCCAACATAGCTAAGATTGTCAGCACGGATTGGGGTAGCCTTAAGTTCTACAATGACTTCGGTTTGATGACCCCGGATGTAGAAGACCAGAGCTATGATGACAGCCTGCAGAATGTCACCGGCGTCGCGATTGCGGCGGGAGCAACTTACACTATGATCGATTTCATCATGGGTAAGAACATGACCTTCTCGACCGCCAATAACGACCACGTTGGCCTACCCGAGATGGGCGATGACTGGGACAAACGCGTCAACATCAACTTCGGCTATTACTTCTAAGAGAGATAGAAGATACCGATTGGTAAATAGAGTGAGTCCCGGCATCGTTCCCTGCCGGGTGCTCCTCAAATTGATTTTAGGACCTCAGAGCATCTGCTCCATCACATCACGCCATATCGACAACTTGGGTCCGGCCTTCGACTTCAATCGAAGGCTTTTTTCTTGAGATGATTTAACCCGCTAACCGCTGTAATGAGTTGCTGTAGCTCTCGTCTTTTTTTTGAGAACAGGCAAGTGCACTACATGCCGCACATGTCATATGTTCTCGGTAGTATTTATCGAAAAACTGCGTCGTTTGCGCCTCGAGTGAATCGAACAACGCCTGATTGAGCGGCTTCTCCCATCGGTATTGCCCCATCAGCTTAGACAGATGACGGTAGCAGGTATCACGACGATTCGACAGGTATTCAGGTGCAATGAGCTCGCTCTCAAATTGGGTCAGTGACCCCGTCAGGTAAAAGGCGATCCCCTGTACCAGCTCTTTAATCTGTAGTGGCGTCGCATCTAACTCTCCGTTATCCACTGCTTCATGAAGAGAGGCGGTAAACCATTCCCAGAATGCATTGATACGCTTCTTAAAACGTTCGACCTTCTCATCGCTGGCCAGCTGCCAGACCATGGTATTGACCGACACAGAGCGAAGGGTAAAGAAACTCTTGCTGCGCTTGATGGTTTCGAATGTAAACAGGATTGGCAGCAGTACTTTCTCCTGAGCGGTCAGCTCAGGGTGTTTATCAATAAAGATAGGTAAATGATTAGAAGTCGCACTCCTGAGAAACAGGCAGACTAAGACATCCTCTTTGCGTTCGAAAAACTTATATAGGGTTCCCGTAGAGCAGCCCACCTCTTTAGCCAACTGTGAAAACTTAAATGACACTATACCTTGTGACTCGATCAGCTGCTCTGCGGCATCGAGTATTTGGTTGCAGCGTATCATGGGCAATGCTTCAGTAGGACATTTCATCAGTAAGACCTTATTTACCTAATTGAGCCGATTATGCGCCGTTAACAAATATGGATTACAGGTGTCCCTTCACTAATCGGGATTAACTTCACGCAAAAATGACATTATTAGCAGGCTTTGTGAGTTACCTCATATAAACATTCCGGCAAAGTTTAATAACACTCTATAGAATTCCTCCAACATTTTTACAGGTCGTCAAATATGGATTTAATCGCGAGTAAATTTATTCGGGACATGACTCACGAATAAGTTTGTCACTGAAAAAATCCCGTGATTTAGTTCACCTTTACTGCCCCGAGTTCCCTTTATCTTGGTGTCATTCCGAAGTTGAGGGTACACAAATGCAAGATAGAAGAAGTTTTTTAAAACTGGGTGCTGGTGCGGCACTGGGCGGACTGGCATCGACTATGCCAGGTACTGTCATGGCCAGTGAGTGCGGCGAGATAAAATGGAACGAATCGGCCGATGTAATTGTCGTCGGCTCTGGTTTTGCGGGTCTTTCTGCTGCGCTGAATGCAAAACGCAGTGGTGTCGGCTCTGTGCTGGTGCTTGAAAAGATGCAGGTCTTCGGCGGTAACTCCGCCATCAATGGCGGCTGGCTGGCTATCCCTAAGAACCCAACCCAGTTAGCCCAAGGCGTGAATGACGACTCACCGGAAGAGCTGGTTAAAGATCAGATCATCTCCGGACGCGGAATGCAGAACGAAGCCATGCTACGTCAGATCGCAAACCGTGCACTTGATGCCTATGACCTGTGTATCGAAACAGGCGTTAAATTCCGTAAGGACTTTAATATTCAGGTCGGCGGCCACAACAAGGCGCGCGCTATCCGTACCCAGCACGGTACTGGTGGTGACATCACCACTAAGCTCTATGAAGCCGGTGTAAAAGAGGGGATCGATTATCGCCTGCAGCATTACATCGAAGACTTCATCATGGATGGACAGGAGATCATCGGTCTTAAGGTACGTCAAAACTACCGCTTCCCGGATCTAAAAACCGGTAAGAGCATCTATATCAAGGCTAACAAGGCGGTTGTCCTCGCCAATGGCGGCTTTGCCCGCAACATGGAACTGCGCGCCGCAGTCGACCCATCTTTGGATCCGACACTCGATGGTACCAATGCCTTAGGCGCTACGGGCGAAGTAACCCTGACGGCCATGGCACATGGCGCATTGCCGGTACATATGAACCTTATTCAAACCGGTCACTGGGGCTCACCCGATGAGGGCGGCTTCGGTTGGTCAAATGCCCTGCTCTCTATCGGCTGGCATGAAGGGATCTCAGTCAGCGTACTGAATGGTAAGCGCTACATGAATGAGAGAGCCGATCGTAAGACCTGCTCGGAAGCCATCATGAAGAACCGCTACCAAGATGGTTCACCTGCTTATCCGGTTGTCTTCTTTAACCACAAAGATCATCCCGATGACGACCGTGTCGTTCGTGCACTTCGCGATGATATGGCTTGGAAGGTGGACAGTTTCGAGCAGCTGGCTGAAAAATTCAATATTCCTCTGGCCCAGTTAAAACAGACGGTGAAAGAGTTTAATGCACAAGTCAGCACACGTCAGGACCCTCTCTTCGGTAGAAAGATGGATACCGCAGTCGAGCTAAAACCGCCTTTCGTCGTATCACGTATCTGGCCTAAGGTTCATTACTGCATGGGTGGCTTAAAGACAGATATTGGTGCCCGGGTTATCGATGGCCGCTCAATGAAGCCAATCAAGAAACTCTATGCCATAGGTGAAGCTACCGGTGGCGTCCATGGCGAGGCGCGATTGAGCTCTACCTCCTGCCTGGAATGTTTGACGATGGGTATCGTCGTATCTGAAACCATCAAATCTGACGTGCAGGCTTAATCACTATGAACAAATTAATGTTAACGCTTCTTATCGGCCTATCCCTCTCTGGCAGTGCGTTTGCCGGCGATCTGGTAAAAATGAAGGGCAAGACTGAAGGCCGGACCAATCATGAATTTATCTATGAAGATGGCTGTCAGAGCTGCCACCAGGGTTCAGGAAAAAAGAATGCGACAGATAGCGCCTGCGTCGAGTGTCATGGCGATATCAACAGCATAGAGATTGATGAGAGCAAGCTGGCTATCGAAGAAGCTAATCCTCATAAATCATTCCACTACAACCAGGGCGCCAGTTGCTTAGCTTGTCACGGCGAACACGAGAAAAAGGCACCGGTATGCGCCGAGTGTCACCGTACCTGGTTCGATGTGATGTAATGAGTTCGAAAACTTAAACATAAAACACAAAAATACTAAATGGGTAATGATGATGAAAAAATCCACCAAGTTCATGTTGTCGATGGTGGCAACAGCGATAGCACTAACCGGCTTTAGCGCCAGTGCAGAAGAGCAGGAAGATGGGATCAACATAGGCGGCGCGGTTCGCGTTAACTATGGCTACAAAGATTACAGTGAAGCTTCAAAAGACAAGGGTGGCGATCTGACATTTGATATGGCCGCCATCAAGTTTGACGGTAAGAAAGGCGACTGGGGGCTAGCAGCAGAATATCGCTTCACCTCAAGCACCGACTACATCAAATACGGCTACGGTATCTACAATATCGATCCTGAGTGGCAGCTACAGTTTGGTATCAACAAGGTGCCATTCGGTAACCGTGACTTTATCTCTAACAGCTGGTGGTTTGGTATTCCTTACTACTTAGGTTTCGAAGATGATCATGATGTCGGGGTTAAAGCCGTTTACAACAGCGGCGGCTGGCACACTGATTTAGCTTTCTACAAGAATGCTGAATATGGTCCAACAGAGAATAAACGTTACGCGACCGACCTATACACAGGTACCATCAATGGTACCGAGTATAACAACGAAGAGACCAACCAGGTTAACGTGCGTCAGACCTACACAGCTGAACATGAAGGTGGCTCAACGACCTTCGGCGGCTCAGTTCAATATGGTCAGATCTACAATAACAAAACCGGTAATACCGGTGATCGCTACGCCGCTGCGCTTCATTTAGACAGCAGCTACAATGGCTGGAACCTACAGCTACAAGCGATGCAGTATGAATACGATGCTGCGGATGCGGTCGATTCAAACAAGATTGGTGTATCGGTAGTAAGTTGGCAATATGAGATCGCCTCTAAGGGTCAAGCTTATAGCGCTAACATAGCTAAGACCTTCAATACTGACTGGGGTAGCGTGAAGTGTTATAACGATTTCGGCCTTATGACACCTGACGTCGATGACAGCAGCTACGACAACAGCATGCAGAACGTCACTGGTTGCGCCGTATCAGCAGGCCCAACTTATACCATGATCGACTTCGTCATGGGCAAAAACATGACCTTCTCAACCGCGAACAATGATCATGTCGGTCTGCCTGAAATGGGCGATGACTGGGATAAGCGCGTCAACATCAACTTTGGTTACTACTTCTAGTAACCAAAGCCTAAGTAATCGCTGGTTCAGGCTCGCTCCCGCATCTGAACCAGCTCTTAGTGCAAACATAGTAGCTCAAACTTCTGATTTTAATACGGATCATGTTTCATATTAGTCCATGACTTTTACTTACTGATTTCCCCGTAGATTATTGAATCAAGCCCTATTTTATAGGGCTTTTTTTTAGACCAATCCCTTCATGTAGTAGATTATGAACATAAAAATAAGCCTAACCCTTACCCTGTTACTGACTCACCTTCCAGCCCTTGCTGCCACAGAAACCGAATATGAGCTGGGTGGTTTTCTCAAAGCCAATGCCCGCTATGTCGACGGCAGCATTGCTTTCCAACCCAGCTGGAACGGGGATGGAACGATTCAAGAGGAGGCCAAACGCACCCAGTTTGGCGCTCAGGAAAGTCGATTTAATCTCAAGCTAACCCGCGGAGAGGTTACCGGATTTGCCGAAATTGATTTTGTCGGTTCCACTCAGGGCAACCCGGTCATCTCTAACTCATACAGCCCGAGACTCAGACATGCGATGATCCAATACCAGGAGTTCACCGCCGGTCAAACCTGGTCAACATTAGTCAACACCAGCACCTTCGCCGAAACGGCAGATCTTGGTGGTCCCTTAGTGGGGCAAGCTATGGTCAGGCAGGCACTGCTGAGGTACCAAACGGCTCATTGGCAAATTGCTCTGGAAAATCCATACACCTACGGCACTCAAGCTGGTGATAGCCCGGAACAAAGAAACTGGATAGAGACAGATAATGACTATATTCCCGACGCCATCGTCCGTTATGACCAACAGGGCAGCTGGGGGAACATCTCACTGTCAGGCCTCATCAGATATCTGGATCCCAGCGATACGGCGCAGCTGGGTCTGGGCGGTTCACTCGCGGCTAAAATAAATACCTTTGGTAAAGACGACCTTAGATTTCAACTGCACTATGGCAATCTGGGGCGTTATGTCGGAACCGATGCGGCTAAAGATATCATCCGCGGGGAGATAGAGACCACCAGCTCGGCGATGGTCGCCTATCGGCACTTCTGGAGTGAGACAACCCGTTCGACTGTGTTCTATGGTCACACCCGTACAGAGGTGGAACAGACGGATCGCGCTCACTTCGGCGTGAACCTGTTCACCAGCTTGACCCCGGGGCTGAAAGTCGGGGTTGAGCTTGGTCGCTATCAGATTGATGACAGTCAAGACTCATTGCCTAACAAGCAAGTAAAGACCGGGCAATCTAACTATGCTCAGTTCACCCTGCAATTCCATATTTAATTAGACGCCAAAAACGTCATAAACGGAGCCGATAGGTAAGATTATTCGCGAGCTCTGTCACGAATAAGTTTGCTGCTAAAAAGAGTGCGTGATCCAATTCACCTTTACAGCATCATTATCACTTTATTGTTAGTTCAAGCCCAAAAGAACAAGCACAATATCGCAGCTTTCGGGCATCAAGCCATAACAGGATATGAATGATGAAACTTAAAATGATGTTCGGCCTTGCCGCGCTAGCTTCAACCACAGCATTAGCTGCGGGTCCACAGTGTAACCATGCACAGCTGCCATTCCAGCAGATGACACCGGTTCCTTATGACAGCACTCCATACTCGCCACAAGATACTATGCCGGCCCAGTGTAGCGACCCTATGGTCGAAGCCTATATTGCCGACTGGGAAGCGGGTAAAATCGACTTTAACAGCATCAAGTCAAATGACAGCATTGCCGTAGATCAGCGCTTCTGTAAGACCATGGACGATGACGGCAACATCATGGAAGCCAAGAATTGTGACCTGAAAAATGCACCGGTTGGATACCTGTGGAAAGAGCTTTCAGACAGCCCAATGGTAATGGGTATCACAAACGGCGGTAAGTCAGATCACGCACCACACTTCCATGGCCAACCTGAGTGTTACTATGTAGTTACCGGTGGCAGCAAGACTCTGGCCGACAACAAGTTTCAATCTCTGAGTTTGGGTCAGTACTTCTACATTCCTGGTGCCACCATTCACAACACACCAATCATGAGCGATAAAGGTTTAGGTGTGATGTACTGGTATCCAAAGAATGCCCATTTTGATGGTTTCAAGTACTACTGGCGTAAAGACGTGAAAAACCTTCGCGTTGCAGAAGAAGCGTTCGATCGCGTGGATGAGATCCGTAAGCGCGATCTTAACTTAGGTCCATATGGTACTAACGAAGCTTTCTTCAAGAAGTAAATCGTTTATGAGCTGCGGCCGAGAACCATCGGCCGCGACACCTTCATTTTACCCGCTAGCAATCAGCCACTATCACCGTTCCGCCCCCCATATTGAGTCAGTTTAAAGGCATTATATCTTAGCTGGAGTTTCTGAATTCAGTAGCTGAATGATTCCGGTTAAGCCAATTCACAGGCATAGAGTAAATACTCTTTCAAAATAAGACAAACCAGAATCAAATTGGTAACACTTTAAAAACAAAGAGGTATTTTTCATAGTATCGATTGTAAAAATCAAAAGTTAGCTGTATTTCATACGGTAATACCATTCAGTCAGCGTTCAGCTAATGTCACTTAATATGCCCCCAACGAAACAAAACAACGATTAATTCTGAGAGTGAGAGCATATTATGAAAAACAAATCTTTAGTTCTGGCAGCAGTAGCAGCAACAGCAATTTCAGCCCCTACCTTCGCAGCAGATTGGTTCGTCGGTGGTACCGTCGGTGCGCAGCAAAACAAGTATGAAGGTTCAGTCAATGTAATCGAGCCAATCGACCCTGGCTTCTCAGTTCCAATGACTGGCTCAGAAAAAGAAAACAATGCCGTATACGAACTACGTACCGGTGTTTACCTGAATGATAACAACAGAGTATATGGTACTTACTCTTACAACTCTGATGACTTCGCAAAACAGCAGAGCTTATTGATGTCATATGACTACCTGGTAAGCTTAGATGCCAGCAATAAGCTAAACTGGTTTATCGGTGCCACAGCCGGTGTTAACCACGTCAGCCCTGATACAAACGAAGTAGGCTCAAGCAACAATTTCGTTTGGGGTGGTCAAACTGGTTTGATGTATAAAATCAATGACAAACTAAGCACAGAAATTGGTTATCGCTACCTGAAGCAAGATTACGATGTATCACACTTCGAGAGTGCAATCTCACCAGCTGCAGCAACGGGTCCGGGCATTCAGTCTAACCTGTCACTCAATGACAGCCAGCAACTGTACTTGGGTGTTGACTACCGTTTCTAAGCTAATCAGCTAATAAAAGAGCCCCGCAAGGGGCTTTTTGTTATGAGTAACAGACTCGATCAAATCGCACTAACTTCTGCTCAGCCCTCTTCCTGTAACGTACCTCTTCGGGAAAATTTCCCATTGAATCTAGTCACTAACAAGAATAGTCCCGTTGCGGTCATCATAACGGTGAGCCAAACGACATAGCCAGGTAGAGCCAGGTTAGTCAATTGATAACCCATGAGGGAGGTGACAGCCGCGATCATTGCAAAAGGAAGCTGAGTGATAACATGAGCGTGAGGCTCACAACCGCTGCTGGTTGCGCTCAACACGCTGGTATCTGAGATGGGAGAGCAGTGATCGCCAAAAACCGCCCCCGCCATTACGGCACTGAGCGTAGGGATCAGCATAGAAACATCGACTGCCACTGCTATCTCAGCGCCTATGGGGATCATTATCGCAAACGTTCCCCAGCTGGAGCCAGTCGTAAATGCCATCACGGCACACAATAAAAAAGTACCCGCCAGAAGAAAGTGTACAGACAGAAACTGCTCGGCCCAGCCAGCCAATAATTTAGCAACACCTAAATCTTTAATAACACCACCTATCATCCAGGTAAATATCAAAATTCCGATGGCAAAACTAATGGCCTGAATACCCGCCAATATATCTTTCATCAATTGGCCTAAGCTTCGCCCGGAGTATTTAAGCAATACGATACTGGTTAGGGTTGCCAATATGCAGGCATTTCGCATCGAACTGCCTATATCGGCATTTGTTAGCCAATCGGTAAGGTTCCAATTAGTGGACGATACTGCGCCGGACCACAGTGTGAACCCAATCGAAGCAACAAGTAATGTCGCCATAGGGACACCTAATAACCAGGGACTGCCTACCTCCATAGATTCCGGAACCGAATCGTTATTCTTAAGAGACTTAAAGCCACTACCAAACCAGGCGACCAGTAAGGACAGACCGATAACAGTAATCGCATAAAAGTTAATTTGAGCCATCTCAATAAATGCCTGTAATGGGGAGACAGGCAACAAGGTGATCCCAGCCAGTATCGCCATAACGTAAGGCCCCCAACTCGAGAAAGGCAGCAATGAACATAAAGGGGAGGCATTCGAGTCAACTAAATATGCGATCTGCTCTTTGGGCATAGCATAACGTTGACTCAGGGGCTGACAAACATGACCCACGGCGATACAGCTAAAGATCCCGTCGATAAAGACAACCCAGCCTAAGAAGACCACACCCAGCCTCGCTTGCCTACCATTTCGAATACGGTGATATAGCCAATCGGCAAAGGCGTTGACGGCGCCGCCTCGCGCCAGCAGTTGGGTCATAGCACCAAGCAATACCATCGCGATTAATACATTCAAGTGCCAGGATTGCCAACTGCCATCGGCATAGACTTGCTTACCTGCCGTTACCGCTAAATACTCCAGCGTCACAATGGGGTTAAACGAGGTAATCATAAGAGCGCCGGAGACAATTCCAACGCCTAAAGCCAGGAGTGTTCGCCTGAGGGTCAGGGCTAGAATGAGGGTCAGGGCCAAGGGCAAGAGCACGGCAACATTCGCTGTCATTGAAATGATCCACAAGGAAATAAGCAAGAGAATAAGAACGACATCATAACACGTACAAAAAAACCACGATTCACACTAATTTATTGGACATTCAGCATAATTAACTATTCACTACTGTATCTGCACTGATAGAATCATACTACCATCCAGAAACTATTAGGACTCCCCATGAGCCTTGAACTACTGTCCAAACTGGAGACAAAAATCCAGGCAGCACTCGAAACTATTGAGCTACTAAAAATGGAGCTTGAAGAAGAGAAGCAGAAAAGTATTAGCCTGACAGAGCAAAACCAACAGTTGAGCCAAGATCTGAATTCTTGGAATGAAAAAGTCACCGGACTTGTTGGCTTGCTCAATGAAGAAGTGAACTAAAAAACAGCTATAGCTTTGGCGAAGATCTAAGCAATCTTCGCTTCGCTACTTTGAGCTTCGATAAGCTCATTCAGCTCCAGAATTGCCAGCTTCACATTTGGTTGGGTTCGTCTCGGTAATAAAAACCTCCCTTTCTCAAACTCTAATCGACCTAAGTCTTTAACCCAGATCACCCCAGATAAAAAAATACGCGCGTGCTTAACGATAAGCTTTGGTGCATAGACAGGGAAAACTCTCACATAGCCTCCGACCGCTTTATTATTTATATTTGGATAATACTCTGTCTTTGACAGGTGTTTTACCCTTGGAGTTTCATTAAAAAAAATTTTTTTTTGGAAAGCTGTAAACCAAGCCTTACTACAAAAAAAATCTCATTGTCTATCAGACCAATAGCCACCGAAGAACACTAAATTGACGCTTGCCAACAAATTGGCACCCTGTTAAATTAGAATAGTTACTCAGGGTAAAACTGAGCCTGATGGCTCGATGACCGTATTTCTTGCGACCAGGAAATACGGTTTTTTTTATGGTCTTTCAAAGACAGCATAATCAACGCCACGAAAAAGCGTTAAGGCATGGATTACCTGAAACATTCAAACCTTACAGCCCTTAAACATTCGCGGCTAAAGCCGCTCCTACATGTCAAAGACATGTCCCATCCCATATGGGATAGAAGGCGGAATGTCTTAATGCCGTAATAATGTCGGTAACATCACAAATCCATGAGCTTTGGCATAACTCTCAGCTACAACTCTTTGTGACAACTCTTTGTTACAAGAAGTCCAGACACAAAGCAGATTTACAGCCTTGACCCACACGGACGTGGGGAATGCCAAGATGATGTCAGGAACATCATCGGCCCAAGGCCTCTCCTTGAAAAAGACAGGCATAACTCTCAACTACAACTCTTTGTGACAAGAAGCCAGACATAAAGCAGATTATGAACCATCCCTGGTTAATCTACATAAATGTTCCAGACATAAATATCAAAGCTTTCCGTCCATGGGCTTTGGCATAAGTGTTCCCGACACAAAAAAGGAGCCATCAGGCTCCTTTAATCGATATAGCAATATTAAGCTATTTCATCAATAGCTTACTTCATAGAAGTCAGGTAGTAAGCGATATCGAGAAGCTCATCATATGACTTGATAGCGCCGGTCTCTACACGGTATTTACCATTAACCACTAAGGCCGGTACGCCAGAAATTTGAGCATTTGATGTTGCGCGCTTCATCTGTGACATTTGAGCGCTGACCATAAATGAGTTTGCCGCAGCATCGAAATCTTTACCATCTATGCCATTGGCGATAAACAACTTACGAATGTCGTCACGATTGGTGAAATGCTGCTTCTTGTCATGTATTGCTGTGAACAGTGCATGCTCGATTTTTTCGTCGACTTTTAGCTGATGAGCAACGGCGAAGGCGCGTGACATCTCGATACCCATCTCTTTACCGATAAACTCGACATGGTTCTGCTTAAACGTAACACCTTCAGGCTTATTCGCTTTGATCTTTGGCACTTCTGTCTTAGAAAAGTTGTAACAGTGGCCACAATAGAATGAGAAAAACTCTGCAATTTCAGGCTTAGCCGTCGCAGGGCCCTGGTTGATTACGGTGTAGTGAACACCCTCTTTATAATCGGCTGCAATGGCAGCAATAGGTGCTATCAACATAGCTACGGCAATAAGTAATGCTTTTTTCATGCTTTTATCCTTTTAACTCTAAAGCGGATTCTATTTAATTCATTGGAGACTAACATAATCTACATTTTGAGAGTATCCAAAGCTTAAAGTTCAATTTTCTGTTACAAAATGAGTTACTAACTCAAATACAACACGATTAGTAACCGGGTATCAGGCTCAACACTGGCTCATCGAGCACGGCTAACTGCTCTTTAAAAGAGAGGATCTGCTGCTCCCAATACTTCTCTTCCGCATACCAGGGAAAGTTCATCGGGAAGGCGGGGTCATCCCACCTACGACTCAACCAGGCATTATAGTGCAGCATTCTCATCGCCCTTAAGGGTTCGATAAGGGTTAACTCTCGAGTATCAAACTCACAAAACTCTTCATAGGCTTCGAGTAAGATCTCAAGCTGCAACAAGCGCTGTGGCCGATCGCCGGTTAACATCATCCATAGATCCTGAATAGCCGGACCGGTACGTGCATCATCGAGATCAACAAAGCCAGGACCATCCGGCGTCCACAGGATATTACTGGGGTGAAGGTCTCCATGAAGTCGGATCTGCTTATGAGGCTGCTTAAACCAGATCTCCTTAGACTTTTCCAATACCTGTTCAACGATGGTGAAGTAGGGCGTTATGAGTGACTGGGGCACATGGCCAGACTCTTTAAGCCAGAGCAAGGATTCATCACCCAGCATTTGTGGATTAACCACGACTCGATGCTTAAACTTTGCCTGCTGAGAGAATTGATGAATACGACCGATGAAACGCCCCGTAGCCTCCAGCTGCTCAAGGTTATCGACTTCAAATGAGCGGCCTCCTATCGATGGAAACAGAGCGAATCTGAACCCCTGATAGTGGTGCAGCGAACGGCCATCGATAATCACAGGTGTCGCGATAGGGACCTCTTCATCGACTAACGCCTGTGAAAAGTCATGCTCTTCCTGGATCTGCTCATCACTCCAGCGCTCGGGACGATAAAACTTAACTACGTAGCGAACACCGTTATCACATCGAAACTGATAGACACGGTTTTCATAACTATTAAGCGCCATTAAGCCTGTTTCCGGGTATACACCCAGACTCTCAATCGCATCTAAGATAAGATCCGGGGTTAACGCCCGAAAATGAAAGCCTGAGCCTTGGTTGACTTGACTCATGTATGGGCCTCCAACAGACCAGCTAAGTATTCCAGAACTTCAAATTCATCGTCGTTTTCAACTGATAACCAGCAGATATCACCATAGAACTCATAGTTAAGCTGCATATGTGTACCTTCAAACTCCAGCAACCACTGGTGTCTGTCGGCTCCCCACTGTCGATCTAACACACGCGAGTCTGTGGCCTGAGCCAATGATTCAGCAAATTTTTCAAACTGCTCAAAATCAATAGCGGCCTGAATAGACAGACTCTTAGATTCCGGATTAAGCTGTAATGAATCGAACTTCATTAAATATGATCTCTTTACTTATATCAGGGTTGCTGTGAATCGAGCATGCTTTCACAAGTTAAACCACCATCCTCGGTAGCAACACATAAGTGGCCGCATTGAAAGCTGCCAACACCAGAGTCACTTAACCTAATCAATCCCTTTCCCTTGGCAATGCATTGCTCCGATGTCGCATAGTAGCCCGAAATGTTTTCACTCAAGGTTACCGACTCGGGGATCGCTTTCGAGTCAGCATAATAAAACAATGTCCATTGCGGATCTTGGGTACAAGCCGTCAAACTTGAAAGCGACAGAAACAATAATACCAACCAACGAAAACCCATAACCTCTCCAATCATTCGCGCATCCGGCCCAATAAAAAAGGCGAAACTTAGTTCGCCTTATTTTACACCGCTTACGCTAATATACCTAAACCACTTAATGGTCAGGGTCGGTAGCTTGATTAGCCAGTTACTTCGCCGCTTTGGCTTTGGCCTTTTCAATTCGGGTTATTCGCCCTTCGAAACCGGTAACTGTACCATCAAGCAAACCATATTCGATCGCCTTGTGGCAAACTCCAATGGCGCTGTCGAACCGACCACTATCATTGAGAAGTGTAGATAGATGCATAAAGCCCACCCCCTTCTCCGAAGATGGTGACTCGAGTTCAGAGAATACCGTTAGATATTCGGCCGTTAATCCCGCCCCATATGCACAGTATTCAGATTGCTTACGTTGCTTATAACATTCAGCAATGGCCCCCAATAAAGCCTGGTGTTTAACGGCTTTTCCGGTGGAACTTCGGTAATCTGACAAAGCTTGAGATAACTTAGCATTCGCCCAAGATTCATCTGTGGCTACCACGGGAGTATCCTCTGGCTCTGGCTCTGGCTCTGGCTCTGGCTCTGGCTCTGGCTCTGGCTCTGGCTCTGGCTCTGGCTCTGGCTCTGGCTCTGGCTCTGGCTCTGGCTCTGGCTCTGGCTCTGGCTCTGGCTCTGCAGGAGTATCGGCCTCAGCTTCACTCTTTACAACCTCAGCCTGCGCAACTTCTACCTGAACCTCTTTAGTCTCAAAACTGATCCCTTCGTCTGCCGGAGTGGAAACCTCCTCCACCTCAGCATTCTCAGCCTTTTCCGCCGTAGACGCGGCTTCAGAAAAGGCATGGTCTTCATTCTGAACGTCCTTTGTTGCAGAGGCATCGAAAACCTCTTTTTCTACAGGTTCACTAAGATCCTGTTGTCGTTCCTCTTCAGCCAGTCGCTGAGCCCGTTTATATAAATAAACCCCTAAAGCAACTAGCAAAATAATGGCTATATATTTCATTGTCGTCCACCAGTGATTGACCTTAACCCATAATACCTGACCCACTCAGCAATGCGAATTTCAGACCACCTCAAAAACAGCTGAATAAGGCAGTGATTGAATGAGTAGGTATAAATTATCAGGCTATATTTATTCCATCTGAATATGTACAGATAGTAACCGATATTATTAATCTATTCTCTTGCTTTAAATCAAGTATTTATATCTCTTTTTCAAATAGGTATCAAAATAAAGCGACTTTTATGACGATTTACTCCTTGTGACAAACCTTCCATTCCATAAATCTCAATTTTGCTACACTGCATTTTTTCTGATAACGACATTCCAGATGCAAAATATCCTCATCGTAGCCCATGAAAGTCCCTATGGCAGTGAAAAACTTTTTAATGCCTTACGTATAGCTATAGCGCTCAAAGAGCAGGAAACAGAAGTTATTAATCTAAAATTATTTTTAATGTCAGATGCTGTCTATGGCGCGGTGAAAAACCAGGTAACACCGGATTTAAGTTATAACATTCAGCAGATGCTGGACATCTTAATCGCGCAGAGTATCCCGGTATCCTTATGTAAAACCTGTACCGATGGACGCGGAATTTCGCAAGAGATGCTGATCGAGGGGGCAAATATAGGCACATTAGGCGAACTGACCCAATGGACACTCGATGCGACTAAAGTTATGCATATATAGAGCTTACTATGAGCCATTGAGGTAAATAAATGCCAACAATTGCCAGATAGTTCCTCCTCCCCTTTTTTGTGCACATCTTCATACTTTATACATTCAATTTTGTTTCCTGTTAAGTCAGCCGCTAAAGTACCTTAGTAATTTACTAGGGTATTTTGACCCTTTAAACGTTAAGACAATCTTCTTAATATATTCATAGTATCGGTTAAAGGCTTAGGTGTTGGAGGATAATGATGGCAGAGCATGAACTTCTCAGTGGTAAATTATTACGTGAGTATCAAACCATCCAGGCTATGGTTGAGATCTACTGTAAGTCGCACCATCATAGTAAGGCTTCAGAGTGTCAGGAATGCCAGGAATTTCTCGAGTACGCCCACACACGCCTAGACAGGTGCCCCTATGGTCAAATTAAACCCACCTGTAATAAATGTCCGGTACATTGCTATAAGCCTCATATGAAGACAAAGGCGAGAGAGATCATGATTTTCTCGGGACCTAAGATGATTTTGCCCCACCCTATCATGGCTATTCGTCACCTGTTTGCTGAACGAACCCCGGTACCTGAAACCGTACCGGTCGAAAGCTCTAATCGACATATTCGAAAAAACAGAAAAAAGCAGGGCTAACCAGCCCGGGATATTCAGCTAACAACTGCTCTAATCGACGATGACATTAGAGCAACTCTACCCTGTTAAGAACTTAACTCACCGATAACTCAGAAAGCCATTTGGGGCAGGTTTGTGTGACCTGCTTAAAATTTATTCTATAACTCTTGCATCCGGGTATCTGTTGCCATGACAATGAGTTGTTATGAATGAATTTAGCACCTTTCTCACTCAAGGTTATTGGTGGTTGTCTCTGCTCGGCGGTATTCACTGTATCGGGTTAGGTCTTTATATTCGCTATATTTACAGAGACAAGAGTGGTAATCACAAGCTACTGGCTGGTCTATTTAGCCTGATGGCACTCTATTTTTTTACCGGTATGCTCAACCGGGACAACTCACCGGCACCGATTCACTTGCTCTTTACCTTGATCATTCCAGTGTACTTTCTCCTTATGCCTCTGCTGTACCTGTATTGCTATCGCAGCCTGCATAATATTCGTGCTCCCATAAGTCTATCTAAACATTTTTATCTGCCAATCCTGATCGCCATTGTCATTTTTGTCACATCGCTGCTAAGTAACAATTTAATTTCCGGTGCCGATTTACTGCAGAAAAGTATCGGCTCAGGCCTCAGGGATTTCAAAATAGGCACCGCTTTACCCGCATTGCTTAGCCTGCAGACCGGTTTTTATTTCATACTCATTATCCAGATGCTGAGAAAGTACCGGGGACGCTCTGGCAGGGTAGATCAGGAGAGCTTAAAGGATATCAAATTCCGCTGGCTGTTGGTGCTCACTCTGGCCATGATGTGCAATTGGCTGGTACGTACCACATTAGTCATTCTGCCGTTTTATATGGGTGACCATATCTCAGAGATCACTCAAGCATTTACCCGATTAATATTACTGCTGACCGTCTACCTGCTCGCCCTCTATGGACTTCAACAAGTAACTAAAGCGGCCTATTTAAGGGGGCGGTTAATACGTCAATCCGAGCAGAATGTGTCTAAGGCTAAAGCCAGCAGCCAGCCCCTCAACTCTGAAGAGCTCAACTATCTGCAACAGTTGATGCAGGAGGAAAAAAAGCACAATTAACACAATTCATCAACACATCGGAAGTCGATTCAAGCCATGGTTTCATGGCCCTGTAAGAAACACCTTACCGCCTGAACTGAGTATCGCATCATCTCTTCATCGGATGGGATATCCATGCCCAGCACCACATCCTGAAAATAGTTTCCCCTGAGCAAAGCCATGAGCTGAGAGGTTGCCGGAGCACATACCTTATTCCGGGAATGATCTACGTCCCCATTTCAGCGAATAAGGCTATCTGTTTTAACTCTTTTCGGCATCACGAAAAATACTCATTGTCATAGCAATGAGGATGAGGTTTGCGCTAATGTATTGACCCAAATAGTTATGATACCAATCGACAAATGATTTGAATGCCTACCTGAGGGTCTGGCTTTCAACATCGACAATAAAAAATGAGGGGGATAAAGATGGCAAGGGCAAATAAACTCACAGTGTTGGCCGTAATTTCGGCCGGACTATTTTTAGGAGGCTCGACAAACGCTTTAGCCTCGCAACGAACTCATCAAATAACCACAGATGATTTTTTCGACATCGGGGGGATGAGTAGCGTACAGTTAAGTCCCGACGGAAAACAGGCGGTCTGGCTCGAGACGCGTTGGGATAAAGAGCTGGATAAATCCCAGCGAGACCTATGGCAGGTTAATACCAAAAATAAAAAAACGACCCGCTTAACCTTTACCAACGAAAGTGAGTCCAGCCCTAAGTGGAGCGGTGATGGCCAGTATATCTACTATATTGGCAAAGTGACCCATGAAGACAAGAAAGCTCCCTACAACGGTAAGAGTCAGGTCTTTCGTATCAGCAAAGATGGCGGTGATGCGGTGCCCGTGACCAAAGAGGTTGAGGGTGTCAGTTCATTTTCACTCAGCTCCGATGGTAATACCCTTTACTTCTTAGGCAGTAAGACGGTCAAAGACAAAGATGAATGGGCTGCTATGCGCGCCGGCCACAGCGCGCCAAAATATGCGCATGGCGAAAGAAAAACCAACCCACTATATAAGCTCGATCTTCAGCATTTCAAACAGCAACTCATTCTGGATGATGACAAGGTCGTGTGGAATTTCAGCGTCAGCGATGATGGCAGTAAAGTTGCCCGAATTACTACGACCGATAATGAGCTGGTCAACCTAGAAGGTTGGTCCGATATAGAAATTTATAATACCCGAAGTAAAACCAACGAGGTTCTGGAGGATACGGCATGGCGCGAACAGGCTCCTTCGCCCTACGGTTGGTTACTCGGACTCGATTGGCACTCAGATAACCAACAGCTCGCCTTTCGTATCGACTTCGATGGCCACCCGGGTAAGCTGTTTGTCTCAAATACCAAGACCAAGTCGCTGACTGAAGTGGCGCGTATCAATGATGTGACGCTAAACTCATCAGACATTCACTGGCGTCCGAATAGTGATGAACTCTGTTACCGCGGCGCCGATCATGCCAGGGTCAAACTCTTTTGTACTGAGGTTGAAGATGGTAAGCAGGGAGATACCAGAGCGGTCGTTAATGGCGATCTGGTGATCGGCAGCTACAGCTTCAGCCACAACGGTAAGAAGTTAGCATTTAGCCATAATGGGCTGGATCACTTCTCAGATATGTTCATTGCCGATGCCAATAGCAAACGCGCTAAATTTAAGCGTATCACCAATATCAACCCTCAGGTCGATAGCTGGATACTTCCGCAAATATCCGTGGTTAAATGGAAAGCTCCAGATGGCAGCACTGTCGAAGGAATATTGGATCTCCCGGCTGGATATAAGAAAGAGGATGGTCCACTTCCCTTAATCGTGCAGATCCATGGCGGCCCCACCTCGGCAACACCTTATGCGCTGCAACACAGGTCTTACGGCCGCTCTACATTTACCGCAAATGGCTGGGCACTGCTGTCACCTAACTATCGTGGCTCAACCGGCTATGGCGATAAGTTCCTCACCGACCTTGTGGGTCAGGAGCATGTTATCGAGGTCAATGACATTATGGCCGGTGTCGATCACCTGATCGATGAAGGGATTGTCGATGGCGATAAGATGGCGGTCATGGGATGGAGCAACGGTGGCTATCTCACCAATGCGTTGATCAGTACCAATGAGCGCTTCAAGGCGGCAAGTTCCGGTGCCGGAGTGTTCGACCAACGCCTGCAGTGGATGCTAGAAGATACACCGGGTCACGTGGTCAACTTTATGGAAGGGTTACCTTGGGAGAAGCCAGACGCATACACTCATGGTTCTTCACTCACTCATGCAGACAAGATCAAAACACCAACCCTTATCCATATCGGTGAAAATGATCAACGCGTTCCGGTCGGACATGCACAGGGGCTATATCGTGCACTCAAACATTACCTCAATATACCGGTTGAGTTGATCGTATATCCGGACGAAGGTCATGGACTGAGTAAGTACCAACACAGAAAAGCCAAGATGGAGTGGGATCAGAAATGGTTCAACCACTACGTCCTGGGTAAAGCCATCGATTAACACCAGGTTCAACATTTCACTGAACCTAAGCTGACAAGCAGATAAAAAAGCGCCATAACCGGCGCTTTTTTCATTTCCGGTCATTCATTTATTACACTTTGATGCGTATGCTAATTGTACTAATGTGAACGCTTTTTGAAATGGAGTCCAAAATGAAAAAATTCATCTCAGCTATCTCAATCGCAACCTGTTTTATCGCCAGCATTTTCGCGACCCAAGTTGCCGCTGCCGATGACAGTTACTCTGAAGCTATCGCGAATTTTAAACAGGCCAGTGATACACATAAATTCTTCAATAATGCCTACGGATACGCCATCTTCCCTACAGTAGGAAAAGGCGGATTCGGGATTGGTGCTGCCTACGGTAAAGGGCGTGTTTATAAGGGAAACAGCTATAAGGGAGATACCAGCCTCTCTCAGCTATCTCTGGGCTTTCAGATTGGCGGCCAGGCCTACAGCGAGATCATCTTCTTTAAAGATGCCAAATCCTATAATGAGTTTACCAGTGGCAGCTTCGAATTTGGCGCTCAAGCCTCCGCAGTAGCAATAACCATAGGCGCTAACGCGCAAGCCGGCACCACAGGTAACTCCAGCAGTGCTGGCAAGGCAGCAGCAAAAGCAGCCTACATCAACGGCATGGCAGTTTACACCTTAGCCAAAGGCGGCCTGATGTTTGAAGCAGCCCTTGCGGGACAGTCATTTACCTTCGAAGAGAAGTAGGAATTAAAGGTCCTGGGTCCGAGTTCCTGGAATCTAGGGACTCGAACCTGCTTCTATCTTGTTGTCGGATAACGCCTGCATTTGCGACAAATCTGTAGTGGCTGTTTGTGCTAGCGAAGCGTGAGCACAAAAAAACCACGGAAAATTTCTCCAGTCAGCGAAACAAGGTGGCCTTGTTAAGCTTTGCCACTGATTAAGTGCCAACGCTGTTTCAGGCCTAGTGCGTATGTTAAACCTAGGAGTAAACATATGCCCGAACTAATGAGCCAGAAGGTTAACGAGTTACCTGGAAAAGCTGGCATTATGAAGTAAAATCCCAGTGTTCGGGCTAACAGTACAGCTGAAATTAGTGCCAAAGCAAACCGAACCAAATTAAACCTGCACCAGAAAACGCGTAGGTTGCCCAAAGCAATAGAACAGCAGAAATGATGCTGGTGACAGTAGTTGGATAAGGGTGCCCGCTTTCAGCCATTTGAGCCATCTGTTCACCTGCACCGAGAAAGCGATACCAATCACCACCAAATACTATGCATCCGATATGAATTAATGCTGCGAATACAGTAAGCACTCCTGCTATTTGCAAAAGGTTTATTCTGTGATTTTTCATCTACACTCCTTGTGAAGCCTATCCTTATTAGTTAGCTGTTTGTGACCCTGCGTTTTACAGTAAACTTTTTAACAGCCAAATCAGCCAGTACCCATAGCAAAACAAACATCCCCGTATCTATAAGAAGGTTAATCAAATCAAAGGGGTCTGAAATGAAGTTATAACTAAAGTTGAAAAAGCTGAAAATCAACTTAGAGCCAATATAGGCTACTAAGAATGGAATGATGTAATTCATGTTTAACCTCATGAAGCAACTTAGATGCTGACAGTCATTTATATGCAAAACTTGGTTTTCACATAAAAATGGCAGTCAAAGAACAGGTAACGTCTTATTCAATAGCAGCACGATAATCCTCTTGGCTGCTTGCTCAGTTAGCTAAAGCTATCATCTACAACTTATTGCAGCAAATGAATTGTTTTTTGTTTCATGAACAAAAACAATAAGATCTGTTCGATAAAAAGATGCGTGGGTGCTTATGAGGTCTGCATAACTCTTTACTGGACTGCACAACAAATGGATATTCAGCAGACAAAGCCGAATCGTAGAGAGAAAACCTTCTTTTGAATATCCAGGTGTAGATGCAGCAGTGGCCGTTGACAGCATGGATGCTGTCGTCGAGCTTACAAGGAAGTACTTGCAGCGAGCCACTGAAGTATCTACACATCCCCCGCCGGGCAGGCGTTAGATTCCAATTTAGCTATGACCTTCAATGACATATGCCAACAGCAAAAGTCACTGGATTCCGGCTAAAAAGCGCTGCCGGAATGACGAAAGGTAACGAGTAAAACAAAATGAACCAAGGTGAAAATGTAATCAGCCTTCATTCGAAGGCGAGCTACTCATGTCCCCAAGGCGCCGGCGGTAGCGCCACGGGTTTAGTCAAATCGAAATCGACCCTGAAATCACGCTCTTCTCGCGTTAAGCGGTAAGTAAACTCTTCAGGCTTAACGTACATATGCCACACGTTGGTGACTGACACATCTAAGCCATTCTCTCTGAAGTTATTAATCGAGTAGGCATCAACCGGGAAAGACTGCTCAGTCGCGCTGCCCATATCCGATGTCATACCACCATACATGGTCACCTTGTCTTCCGTGCCGTCCTGATGACGATGATCATGAGCTAGATGCAAACCATACTTAGTCTTGGTGATAACCCAGGTACGGGAGTGGTCGTTTCCTACATGAAACGGCACCTTAAGTTCACTGTCATTACACTCACGAACATGCATAATCAGTTTTTTACCACTAAATGCCGAGTCAGCACTGTTACCGGCGGTGACGCTTCCCTCAAATGCCTTACCGCAATGCGCTGCGATACTATCGAAAAAAGCATCCTGCTCCGGTGTCGTTGCCAACGCAGGCAGCGAGAATATAGTTGCCGAAGCAGCCAACAGACCAAACTTTGAGTATTTTATTGTTTTCATTATTTTCTCCGTCAATTTGACTATCTGTTTTTCAGTCCAAATCAAACAGACTAGCACAGAGAGATAAATTAAAACTGAATACTCTTTAACGACTGAAAGGCGAGCGACTCAACAGCTTACCTGACGCTTGGGTTCAATGAGCTTACTGGATAGAGATTGATGCAGAGTGTGATGTTATTAAAAAAAGACCCTCTACAACAAACGTTATAGAGGCAACCAAATATGATGATGTGGTTAGGTGTGGTTAGATGAACTTGGAATGCTTGTTAACAACCTTTAGCGGCACCATCCATTTTGTGCCCCTTCAAGGTCGTGGACTATTTGCAGGGTTACCAGCAAAGAGGAGTCAAGGAATCAGCCCTAACAGACAACTCTGATGGAGGGCTGATTCCGATTTACCGTTATGCCTTCTCTACACGTACCGGTACACCGTGACGACAGTTGGCACCAGTCCAATAGTCGTTGAGCATGCTGGCCTTGGCTTGACGGGTTGGATCAGACGGGATCATCTGGTTGATCGCGACGCCTCCCGCACGCTCTTGAAGGCCAGGGACTGACTTACCATTGATGACTCGATTGTCTGCACCGAACCCTTGTGAGTGCCCAAAACCGTGAGATACACATACCGCACCTTTAGCGACACCCGAATCGGTCTGTAACAGGCCAACGGCAGGCTTGCCGTTCGCAGTTATCAGTTTGACGTTATCACCGTCGTTTAAGCCCTGCTCATTAGCGGTGTCTTGATTCATATAGACATAATTAGTCGGACTAATTTCGGCGATACGCTTATAGGCCACCGCATAGTTAGAGCGCACTGTCGCCTTATAGCTTGAAAACAACAGAGGGTACTCAGACTTAGGCCAATGGCTCTCCCAGGTATCTCCATTCCAGAACTTATGTTCCTGATAGGTGATAGTGCCGGGATAACGCTCTCCGGAGTAGGCATGGCGCAAGTGTGTTACCGCTTCATGATAGATCTGCAGACACTTAGCCCCCGCTCCCTTGATGAAATCACCGTCATAACGATCATCCGCCACATAGTAACCGCCTCGTGACAATAGAGACTCGACCTGACTGGTTTCAGCTGGGGTTAGTCTTGGAGTCAGCGGCTTCATCGCATAATCCAGCCCTGCCCACTCTCTGTCCTCGGCCGTTACCTTAGGTAGGCCTTCACATTGAGCAGCCACGTTAGCCAGATATTTAGCATGCCAATCTTCGAAACACAGCAGATCAGCCTGATGGCCATCTGCGTGAGCGATAGCTCCTTTACCGAAGCCGGGTAGCTTCATCTCTAAGGCGATATCGATCAGCAACTGCTCCATACACACATGCTGACCACGTTCGTTTTTAACCGTTCTCGGTGTTACCAATGGCGATGCCGCGACGACGCCCAGCATATGTGATCCCCACATACGATCGGCCGCATACTCTTCCAGCATTGAACGATCCGGAATGAAATAGTCCGCATAGCGGTTAGTCTCATTCATATGACAATCTATGCCGACAATTAACGGCAGACGTTTTGGATCGGCGATACTCGCCACCACTTCCTGGCTGATCGAGGCCGCACTATAGAGGAAGTTGTTCCGCCAGTTGAACAACACCTTGGCCCGATATGGGTCGGCGTTGGCATGACTGGTCCACTGCTCGGCCGCGTTCATGGCCGGCAATGCTTCGTGCCATGGTGTGCTGGCTGGATAAGGATTTTGCCCCTTGGCAACCTTCTGCTTGTATTCGGTTGAAGACTCGTAGGCACCATCACGGCAGGCATTGACTACGCCGTCTAAACTGACACCATCGGCGATATTGGCCAGATCGTAGCGCCCCTCCATGCCACCTATTGGTCCGTTACCGTAGCTCGCGCCACCTTTAGCATCGTGAGAGCCGACCAAGGTATTCAATGTTGCCCAGATCCAGCCCATCACAAAGCCGTCGGAAGAGTTAGTGCCACCGTTACCCGCAATACAGGCCTTACGACCATAGTGACCTAAATCTTTCGCCACCTGACGCATATCTTCGGCGCTGATCCCAGATTGCTCGGCATAGACCTTCATACTGGTGCGCTGTGCTTCTTCCCGAAGCAGAGACAGGGAAGAAACCAGTTTAACCCGACGCCCCTTACTATCTTTTAGCGTCTTACTGACAAACAGCTCTGCCTTATCACCCGACTCGGCAGACACTAAGGTCTGACTACCCGACTTGATGATCAACGCTTCATCGCCACCGAGGCCGAAATCAGCCGCTTTGGCAAACCCCTTGTAGTTAGGATGCTTAGGATCCATCACCACCAAGTGACCCGCATTGGTATAGTTAAGCTCGCCCGCCGCCTTCGCAGCCTTCTCACTCGCTCCTTCAAGATGGACCTTATTGAACCAGCCCTCTTCGAGCATGGTACGGATCACACCAAAGGAGAATGCCGCATCCTGGCCAGGTTTAACCGCTAACCACTTGGCGTTGGTATCTGCAGCAACTGTGGTACGCAGTAGTGGGTCGACACATACATATTTGAACTTTCTATCGACTCGGCTATCGGCTAGTCCACGGCCGACACGGTTAAGGCTGGCACCCGATGATCCGGGGCTGGTTCCCATAAACAAACCGTACTCGACATTTTCCCAATCGACATCGTTGAGCCACTCTTCGAAACCCGGTGACATACCCAGAGCAAAGCCGGTTGCTTGCGCCGCGCCACAATAGGCATGCTTGGTACCTAAGTTGCTGGTTCCCCATGACTGCTGCATAAAGCGTGCGTAGAAACTGCCACGCAACGTATCTTCGGCGCAAAAGGTAGCAAACAGGTGGTTAGCCGCAGTGCCAAACTCCGGGAACCCGGGTTTAACTTGCTTATCGAGCTGGCGTACAGCCCTTAAACCTTCTACATGGCCTTCGCCAAACAGATCACCACCATTTACTATCTCAGAAAGTGCCTGTTCATAGCTGATACTGACCCACTTACCTTCACCACGCTTGCCCGCACGCTTAAGCACCTGCGTCACACGGCGTTCATCATCGACCGAATCGGCACAACTTGCACCCTTCGCACAGGTAGTGGCACGGTTTTCGAGTCCGGCTTCACCCGCCAGGGCAACATAACTTTGTTTAACTGCAGTATCTATTGGAAGCGGAGCACCGGAATTGTTTTCACAATAGGGGTTGCCACCTACTTTCAGTACCTTGTCACTGGCTTCGTCGATACGTACCCGCAGGCCACAGATGTTGTAGCAGCTAAAACAGCGTGAATAGGCGGTACGTATACCCGGCGTTCTCTGCCACTGACCGTCACTGCCTTGCTGGCACTCCGGAGGAATGGGGTGACCGAAGTGTGCCACATCCTGGCTACGCACTGGCCCACTTTTATGGCCTTTATCACCACAGGCGACTGTTGCAGCGCCGGCAACAGAAACGATACCCGCTCGGGTTAAAAATTTACGTCTGTCCATCATCAGCTCCTAGCGTTGCCATTCGAGGAAATTAAGCGACAAGATCTCTTGATCGTCTGTCTGCTCGGGTAAACCAATATAGAAAATATTGGGCTTAGTGCCAGAATCTGAAAGCATGGCATACACCTTATTGTCTCTGACTAACTGAGAGACCTTGCTCTGGGGATCATTCAGATCGCCGAAACTTCTGGCCTCACCGATACACGTTTCCACACAGGCAGGAAGCAGGCCCGCAGAGACACGATGAATACAGAAGTTACATTTTTCAGGAGGCGTTTCTAAGGTTTCATCTTTGCGTCTTGCACCATAAGGGCAGGCATCGACACAGAGCTGGCAATGAATGCACTCTTCGTGGTCGATAACCACGATGCCGTCCTCTTCACGCTTATAAGTCGCTTCAACGGGACAAACGTATACACAGGCAGGGTTATCACATTGATTACACTGATTAGGTACCGCCAGAGTCGCAAAGCTGTCACCCTGTTCAATACAGGCTTGATTGACGCGGGTTCGACCGCGCCCGGCCTCAGTCTGGTTTTCCATGGCACAGGATACGGTGCAAGATAAACAGCCGGTACAGCGGCGTACATCAAACACCATGGCCAAGCGTTTTCCTGGAGTCTTAGCCTGCAGCTGTGCACTAGGTACGATTGCAAGCATGGCGCCGCCGGCCGCCATTTTTAATATGGAACGTCTATCTAACATACATTTCCCTTAAATATGAGAGTAAAAAGCGACCGCCTTTTACTCCATACATTTATAGAAGTCTTATTATTAAAATACACGCAACTGGAATTAATATATAACACAAGACACATTTAAAGAGTCACAATTAAATAAAGATCACATTTAAAAAATAAATTGAAATACTTTGAAATAAAAACAGCATAAGGTATTTATGAACAAGAGGACTATTTTTGCATTAGGTCACATCTAATAAATAAATATAAAAATGGTGAAATTTTTTCAAACTTAACATTTTTGCAATATATACCAAGAATTACCCACAAGGTGATTTTAGCGATAAAAAACAACAAGATAAACAAAGGCGGCACATTCATACCTGAAATTTAAAGTCTTTCAAAACAGCAACTTACAAAAATTGAAATATTCTCGCGTAAATATCGACATCTGAATTTTGCAATTATTAATAATTGCAATTCGGGAGTTGTATCAAAGTTCTAATAATAGCCATATTAAAAGTGTGACATATAACACTGAATACTATTCAACATATATAGATGATACTCGCACCAACAAATAACAAGCCATGCATAATGAATAAAATTGATCAACTTAATTACAATCAATTAAAAGTATTTATTGCTATATACGAGCATGGACAAAGTCACCAAGCTGCAAATGAATTAGGCATGACAGCTTCCGGCGTAAGTAGAACATTAAAAATATTGCGGGATATATTTAAAGATTCACTTTTTATACGCCGCACCTCAGGCTTTATAGCCACAGAGAAAACTCACCAGTTAATTCCAATGGCTAAAGCTTTAGTCGCGCAGTATCAAAAGATCGAAATGCAACATTCGGTTTTCACCCCCGCTGAGTCGGGAGGCCAGTACACGATCCATGCTTACGATGAATTTGTCTACGCCGTCCAGAAAGTGATACGCAATGACATTCTATTGGAAGCACCTAACTTACGTTTCGATGTCCGTGTACTCACCCATGATTGCAGTACCGAGCTTGCCAATGGCGATATGGATTTTGTCGTAGTCTATGAAGGCTTCAACGGCAAGAACCTCAATTACGAGATGTTTGCCGAAACTGACAGCTTATACCTATTGGTGAACAACGAGCATCCCATTCTCACTCAGGAGCTCACACTAGAAAATATCTCCAACTACTCCTGCCTGGAGATCGATAACTATGACGATCTTAGCTGCCCCTTGCTGGTGAACCTGTGCCGCGAGAAGGGACTCTCCCCCATGGAGGTGGAAGGTTATACCGACAGCCTGGCTTCGGCCATCAGACTTCTCAGCGAATCAGATGCCATCACCCTGAGCTGTAATCAGTTCACCCGGCAGTTCGTCAAGATGATCCCTAAGATCCAATGCGTGAAGCTCCCCGAAGAGCTGGCACAGAAATGCCGTACCCGCCGCCGGGAGAACCGTGAAATTGGTAACTATGTGCTGTTTGGAGACACCAATAATTCCGCCGCCTTCAACTGGGTAAAATCCAAGTTGATCTGCGGATTAGAGAGAGAGTGGCGACAAGCGAGTGAAGAGTAATTTGATTTAACGACGCCAAGGAAAATGGGCTTGGTCTCCCTGCAAGTTGACCGCTCTGTTTTACTGGCAGATCCACTTTAACAAGGAGCTTTAAAATATAAACACACAGATGTGAGTAGTAAATGTGAGCAGTAAAAAAGCAAGAGATGATACCTAAAAGCTACGCCTGAAGCCGGTATCACACATTGCTTAAATTATAAAAAATGATCGAACTTTGCAGATGAAAATAAGTAGTGATAAACACTACCAAGATGGGGAACACATATGAAGATTAACAGACGCACATTCCTGCAGGGAGTCGGAGCCAGCTCGGTTGTTGGCTCTCTCTCAGGCTTGATGCCCGGCATTGCTAGTGCTACGGAACAACGTGGCGGCGCGCCTGATAAGTTACTCAAGCGTGAAGGTAAAATTGTATATCACACGTGTCAGCGTAACTGTGCAGACCGATGCTTACTTAAATTTACCGTACAAAATGGCCGTATGACCTATGTTGAAGGTGCTTCAGAGATGAAGAAGATGGGCACCTCACCATGCGTTAAGGGTCATGCTTATGTGCAGTACACCTATGCAGCGGATCGTATCTTACATCCGATGGAACGCGCGGGTGAAAAGGGCGAAGGCAAATGGCGTCGTATCTCATGGGATGAAGCCTATGCAAAGATCAGCGCTCGCCTGAAAACGATCATCAAAGAACATGGCGCAGATTCTATTCTGCCATACAGCTACTCAGGTCATGAAGGTGTTATCGGTAAATACGGCGGACCAAGCCGTTTCTTCAACGCCGTTGGTGCACGCAAACTCGACCGTAAGGTGTGTGTATTCGCTGCCTATGAAGGCCTTAAATCTGTGACCGGTACTTACCAAGGTCCCGATCCATATGATAGCGTTCACACTAACTGTTATATCTCCTGGGGCCAGAACGAGACGGCAACTAACGTTCATGGCATCAAGTTCATCAACCAGGCACGCGACAAAGGTGCAAAATTATTGGCTGTGAATCCAATACGTACGCCTATCGCATCTCAAGCCGATATCTGGCTACAGCCAAAACCAAGTACAGATACCCATCTTGCTACCGGTATTATGAAGTACCTGATCGAGAACAACTTAGCCGATCTTAAGTTTATCGAAGCCAACACACTTGGTTACCAGGACTTGCTTAAACGTATCGCCGAAATGAGCTATGACGAGATTGAGCGAGTCACAGGCGTACCGAGAGAGAAGATGTTCAAATTTGCCAAAGTCTACGGTGAATCTGAGCTATCAGTTATTCGTCTGGGTTACGGTATGCAGCGTAACTACAACGGCGCTCGTATGTCTCGCGCTATCGCGATGATGCACGCCGTTGCGGGTCAGTACGGTAAAATTGGTAACGGTTTTATCTATGACAACACCCAAGCCGATGACAGCTTAAACTACTCTAAGGGTCGTGCCGACCATATCCATCCACATGGAGATACGGTAGGTCATGTGAATATGACGGAGATCGCCAAGGCGATTCACCCGACTAACCCGACCGCCTATGGCAAGCCAATCAAGCCTATCAAGGCTGTGATTAACTACAATGGTAACTTCGTATCGGTAGCACCGGATTCTAACGCCTGTCGCCGCGGCGCTATGCGTGATGACCTGTTCTTAGTCGTTCATGATTTCTTGATGACAGATACCGCCGAGTTAGCAGATATCATCGTACCATCGACTACACAGTTCGAGTTCCCTGATATGGGTACCGATTACAACTGTTACCACATGCAAACTTCAGAGAAAGTGATTGAGCCTTTAGGTGAGTCTAAAGATAACTGGATCTTCTTCAAAGAGTTAGCCGCTCATATGGGACTGGATCACCACCCAGAGATGCGTGTCGATTATGAGCAGATCCTTCGTGACTTCTTAGACACCGAAGAGCCGGCATTCAGACACAACAACATCACTTACGAACAGATCATCGAAGAGAAGTTTGTGACTGTTTACGATCAGCGTCCTTACTTCGGTGACGGCAAATACAAGACTGACAGCGGCAAGATCGAGTTCTACTCTCAGATGATGATTGACGCAGGCTACCACCCAGTGCTCGACTTTGGTCTGCCTGAAGATGAGATGATCTCTGAAGAGAAAAACTTGCCATTCCGCATGTTATCTCCTGCGATCCCTCAACGTGCTAACAGCTCCTTCTACAACGTGAAGTATATCCGTAACTTCCCTGCTTATTTTGCCAAGGTCAACACCGAAGATGCCAAAGAGCTTGGGATTAAGAATAACGACAGGGTCAGACTCAGCAACCATCGAGGTGAGGCTTTCTTCATCGCACAGGTTTCGAGTCAGGTTGGCCGCGGTACCGTTATGGCACCGAAAAACAACTGGCGCCGTATGGACCCACAGGGCAAGGCCAGCTGTACCAACAACCTCACCACCGACAAGTTAACCGATATGGGCGGCTGCTCTGCCTACCATTCGACTAATGTCGCGATAGAAAAAGCCTAAGGAGTAAAAGATGTCTATTAATCAAAAAGTGGGCTTTGTCTTCAGACAAGAAAACTGTGTCGGTTGTGGTGCCTGTACAGTCGCCTGCCAAATTCACAACGAACTACCCGAGAACCACAGATTCCGTAAAGTCGATCGCTATGAAGTAGAGCGCGAAGATGGCGCGATTGATGTGTGGCTATCTCACTCTTGCATGCACTGTGAAAACCCTGCTTGCTTGATGGTCTGTCCGGCTAAGGCTTATCACGTCAGAGATGACGGCATCGTCGTTCTGGACCGTGAAAAGTGTACCGGTTGTGGTCTTTGTGCCAGTGCCTGTCCCTACTCAGCCGTCAGCATTCGCGAAGACGATGGTAAGGCCGATAAGTGCAACATGTGTGTCGAGCTTCTCGACCGTGGCATGAAGCCAGCGTGTGTGACAGGTTGCCCTGTGCAGTGTATCGAAACCGGAAACATCGATGAGGTGTTGAAGAAGCCTTCAGCCAGTAAAGAAGGCGTCGGTTACGGCGATTGCATCACGAAACCTAACATGGTGATTATTAAGGAACGCGCATAATGACAACGCAATATGGCCCGACGGCAACAGCTTACTTTGCCTATAAGTCGATGATTTTTTCGCCATCAGGGACTGAGGCGTTAACTGGCATGATCGCATATCTCGAAGCGAATCGTTCAGATAGCCCTTTGCTCACAGAAGCAAAGAAACTTGTCGGTGACTCATCGGAATTGGAGTTTGACTTCAACCGCATGTGTATCGGTCCATATAAGCTCCTGGTTGCTCCTTACGAGGGCGTTTATCGCAGCGGCAATCATGTCATGAATACAGACGAAACCGTCAGAGTTGCCGAGTTTTACCAAGAGATTGGCCTGGTCATCGACGAAAAATTCAATGAACCGGCCGACTTTATCGGTAACGAACTCGAGTTTCTTTACTGTGTTCACGCTCTAGCGAGTGAGCAGAAAGCGGCAAATAATATCGAGGCCTTCGAGGAACTCACGGCCATTGCCGACGAATTTCTCATTAAGCACCTTGGCACTTGGACCACTCCCTTCTGTGAAGGGGTAAAAACCCATGCCCAGCAAGCTTTTTGGCGCGAATTTGCTACCGAACTGCACCTTTTTATCACACAGCAAATGCAGTGATGCGTTGACTTTATACAAGATAAGTTAACGCACTATGTACCAAGTAAAATGGTGATATCCGTCGATACCTGAATCTACAATCCCCTCAGGTATTCGGCGGCTAGAACCGAATAGGCGACCTAAAGTCGCTAAAGGAGTTATGAATGAACAGAGCAATAAGATTGTTTAGTTTTATTGTCATCAGCCTGTTTGTCTCGACGGCAGCAATGGCCGCTGATGTTGCAACATTGCAGCCTCAGCAGTGGCAAACTATCCAGGAACACGCAATCCCGGGCGACATCCCGGAACTGCGTGGCATGCCAACACAAGTTGAGTTATTGATGCCTGCATCAATACCGGAAGAAGCCGATGAGACTATCTTAGGTTACTTAAGCAACACAGATAGCATCGCATTTCTGGTTTTTGCCAGCCTGTTTGGCGTCATCGCCCTATTTATCATCTTTATTCTGGTGAACGGTATCTCACGTCTGGATAACGGCTTCTCGGGTAAGATGATCAAACGTTGGTCAGGCCTAAGCATCAGTGTGCACTGGCTGGGAGCGATTGCTTGTATCCTGCTTATGCTAACGGGTCTGGTCTTAGCCGGTGGTCGACACTACTTCGAGCCAAGCATGAATGCATCTAGCTGGACATCGCTTGTCGGTCTTTCGAGCGGCCTGCATGAGCTGATGGCCTTCCCATTCATCCTGGGTTACATCCTGATGATATTGATGTGGGCACCGAAGCAAATTCCTGCAAGCTATGACCTTAAGTGGTTTGCTGTACTGGGTGGCTACCTGAACACAGGTAAGAAACATCACCCGGATGCAGGCTTTGCCAACGCCGGCGAGAAACTGTGGTTCTGGGTATTTGCGCTATTCGGTGGTCTGATGGTTATTTCAGGTCTGACTATGATGTTCCCTGAAACCTTCGTCGTCACTAAGAATACCGCTAACTTGATGCTGGCGATGCACATTGCCTCAACCATCATCATCAGCGCCTTCTCTGTGGTACACATCTTCATGGCGACAGTCATGTCAGAAGGCGGCATGTCAAACATGACCTCCGGCTACTGTGACGAAAACTGGGCTAAGCAGCACCATAACCTTTGGTTCAAAGAGCTTAAGTAAACGGGCGACTCCCTAATACCAAGTCCTGCTCACCATCGCTTTCATATGGTGGTGAGCATTCTCAAATAGAGCCCAGGCTCTGACAATACATTATTCAGCTTTGCACTAACCGGCTCTTACCTAAGAGGATGGCGGCTGGTTGCATCCTGAACCATAAAGAATAAGAAGATAAATACGATGAAAACACTAAAATCAATCGTGGCTATTGCCGTTGGTCTATGTAGTTATAATGCCTATGCCGATGATGCACTATCTCTAGAGCAGCGCATTGCGAACCTCGAAAACAACGCCGCACCATCACAGTTTAAAAACAGCCAGGTAAGCCTGTACGGTTCAATCCGCCCAACCCTTAGCTACCTGGATGATGATCAAGATAAAACCTGGGATGTTCGTGACGCCCTGTCTCGCGTCGGCATCAAGGCCAGCACAGAATTTGCCGATGGCTGGAGCGCGATTGCTCAAGGTGAGTGGAGCGTCGATATCGCCAACTCGGGTAACTTTGGTAAGGCACGTCAGGCCTATGCCGCTATCGCTTCACCTTACGGACAAGTGGGTATTGGTAAACAGCGTCCGGCTCAATACACCTTAGTCGCCGAGTACGTCGATATCTTTAACCATGGCAACAGCCCATACGCTTATGACCATGAGAGCCCGTTCTTCGTCGATAACTTCGTTACCTATAAGCTGGTCACAGGTGATTTCACCTGGATGGCCGGTGCCCAGGTTGACGGCAATAGCGGTGACACGGGTGCCGATATGGTCAACTTAGGTGTCGGTTACGACATCGACCAGCTGCACGTAGGCTTAGGTTATGTCAGCCAAAACACAATGACCGATGCCGGTATCGAAGGCGATGACAAGACTATCGGCGGCGTTGTCGCTTATACCTTCAGCAACGATCTCTATGTTGCAGTCAGCTACCAGGATAAGCAATATAACTTCGATGCCTTAAGCCAAGACCGTAGTGGCAGCACATTAGACAGTGCACTGGCCTACCCTATTGCTAAAAACTACAAGGTAAAAGTGGGTTACTTCCAGTTTAAAGATGGCATCAAAGACAACACCTCAGCCGACTATGATGGTTTCAACACTACCCTTGAGTGGAACCCAATCTCGAATGTACGTGTTCATCTTGAGTACTTAGCCAAGAACTCTGACAACCGCGCCGACGATCAAGCATTGACCTTAGGCTTCAGATACGACTTCAACCTTAACTGGAAAGGCTAAGTCGCTATTGAGCTAGCCATAAAGCAAAAGAGCTAACCCAAATAAAAGAGGCCTACTAGTGGTCTCTTTTCATTTCTGTCACTGTTGTGGAGATAAGCAATTGTTAGGATTTAGAAAATCGCTGATAGCGTCAATGGTGACTCTGGTCGCCCTCTGCCTTTTAATCTCAAACTGGCTCTCATATATGGAGTTAAAAGAGAGCACCATAGCCAATACCAATGAAAAACTAACCAGCATCGCAAAATATGAATCGAATAACATCGAGGAGTGGTTTTCAGAGAAGGCCAAATCCATCGATGCTCTGGCCGCCCACTACCAACAAGGTACCTACAGAGGCAATTATGCTCAGGCAGCTAGACTCTCTACCGATATCAGCGGCGTCGCCCGAATCTATTTCGGTTTCGACGATGGCTCGGCCTACTCGACAGAAACCAATAGCAAGTGGGTTGACGGTAAGGCGATACCGGAACAGTACGATCCACGCAGCCGCCCCTGGTATCAGCAAGGTAAAGCCACCACAGCCCTTGATGTCACCGATATCTATGTCGATGACGGCACAGGCCACAATGTTATCTCTATCCTGAAAAATCTCGGCGACGGCGTTGTCCTGGGCGATATCGAACTCACCTTTCTGGCAGATACGGTTAAGGCCGTGGATTACCCCGGCGCCGTGGTATTAATTACCGATCAGACGGGTAAAGTGCTGGCGTCTGAATCCAAACGCCTGGTCTCAGGCACTCACTTCTCCGATTTTGGCCTGCCTGAAGTCGAACGAAATATGTTGTCACAGGACGAGGTTATGCAGGAATACACCTTAGACGGCGTAGATAAAATCGCGTTTTCCAAGGCGATCAACCTGGTAAACGGTAAGAAGTGGTATCTGCTTATCGGCCTGAAAAAGTCTGTCGCTTATGCGGCCGTAGATAAGGCGCTTACCAACGCCACTATCTCATCTCTGATCATGCTAGCGCTGGCTATCAGCGTGTTATTGAGCGTGTTATTCGTGATCTATAAACCCATATTACTGCTCAAGGAGATGGTAACAGATCTGTCTAAAGGCAATGGCGATCTGACCCGCCGGTTGGAGGTCAAGAGCGAGGATGATCTGGGAGAGATATCCCAGGGGATTAACCAGTTCATCGCCAACCTGCAATCTATGATGCTCGAAGTGCTGCAATCATCGACACATATCGGTAGCAGCGTGAAGCGCCTAGAGTCAGAGACCGAAGCCAACAGCCATATCCTTGTCGCGCACACCACGGAGACCGAGCAGATCGTCGCCGCTATCGAAGAGATGAGTGCAACCGCCAATGATGTGGCCAGAAATGGCGCGGAAACTGCATCTTTCACTCAAGTCACCAATAACCAAACCCTTGAATCGAAGGCCGTCGTGGGTCAGGCCACCGACACCGTGGCTCAACTGGTCAGGGAAGTTGAAAACACCTCCGCCAACATTGCCGAGATAGACAGAGATACGGTAAATATCACTCAAGTGTTGAAAGTGATTGGGGAGATTGCCGATCAGACCAACCTGTTGGCATTAAATGCCGCGATTGAAGCGGCCAGAGCCGGAGAACAGGGCCGGGGATTTGCGGTTGTCGCCGATGAAGTGCGCGCACTGGCTGCCAGAACTCAGTCAAGCACGGCCGAAATCGAGCAGACTCTCACTAAGCTTAGAGAAGCCTCGAATGCGGCTATCACGGCGATGGATGTCACTAAGATAACCTGCCTTAAAACGGCCGAGACGACGGAGCGGGTCGCATCTGATCTGGATAACATCGGCAGTTCGGTCAATCAGATCAATGACCTCAACACCCAGATCGCCACAGCTGCAGAGGAGCAAAGCTCTGTGTCGGGCGAGATCACCCGCAATATGTCAGCCATCCGGGAGATGGCAAACGAGCTATCCACCAACGGTGAAGCCACCAGTAATGAAACCGTAAACCTGGCCACCGCGAACCATCAACTCAGAATGATCGTGGAGCAGTTTAAGCTGTCTTAAAATAACCATTTATGTCCGGTCGTCCTGCTTGGGTCAGGGCGGCCTTTACCGGCTCAATCCCCCCTGTTCAACGCCAGTTTCAACTTATCAACAAATCGCCTTAACACCAGTGGCAGTTGCTGCTGGTAGGAGTGCAAGGCATACACCTCTCTAATCTCACCCCGATACTCTGGCAGCACACGCTGTAACAGGCCGGAGTCGAGATATTCGCGTACAAATATTGAGGGCATCAGGCCGATACCCACACCACATTTCACACTATTGATCGCACTGATGGAGGTGTTCACTTTCAACTGTTTATCGGTACTAAACAAAATTCTCTCACCATAATTCTTGTGAAGAACCGCTTGGTGCTGCCAGGGAAGTGTGACCAGATGATGAGACCCCAGCTCCATTTCATCTACCGACCTTTTAGCTAAGTAGCCCGGCGATGCCACCAAAATACTATCTAATGTGCCGATTGGAATAGCATGGTAATTACTGTCTTTTTGTGGCCCCACCGAGATGGCAATATCCAGATTATTTTGCAGCAGATCCAAGCGCTCGTCGGTGAACATCAACTCAGGCGTCAACTTGGGATACTCATGGCACAGATGCGCGATAATCGGCGTCACCAGCCCCGCTTCGAATGCATGGGGAGCCGTAATTGCGATTCGACCCGCAGGAGCCAGCTCGTGAGACTTAACCTCCTCGAGCGTCATAGATAACAGCTCAAGCAGTTGCTCGCTTCGCTCTGCCAGTTTTTTTCCAACCACAGTTAAGTTTAACTGGCGCGTACTGCGATTAAGCAGGCGAACGCCAAGCCCACTCTCGAGTTGGCTCACATATTGGCTGACCGCTGACTTAGTGTGTCCCAGAGACTCTGCTGCCGCAGTGAAGGAGCCCTGTTTAATCACCTCATCAAATACCAACATCTGATAAGCCAACCGCTTTTGTTCATTTTTATTGAACATTCATTTCACCTTAAGGCTAATTATCACCAAGTGAAACAACAATAAACTCCCCGACATTGGAAAACAAATCAATTAACCGGGAGAAACAATATGAGCCAATCAATTCGAAAGTCAGTCATGCAAGCCAGCCAAGAGTGGATAGCTAACTTTAATCAAGGTAACACCCAGACCTGCATCGAACGCTACCTGCCAAATGCAAGCATGCAGGTCTCCCCCTTCGGTCGCTTCGAGGGTATAGATGCCATCGGTGGGTTTTGGAGTGAGTTCGCTAAGAGTGGCCCTAGCGAGCTGGTCTATCGAAATGTTGAAATTAAGGTACTCAGCGACAAGCAAGCCATACTGTCGGCTAACTGGTCGATGAATATTGCCAGTGGCTTCATAAGTAAGGAGCTTTGGGCATTAAGTGATGATGGTCAATGGTACCTGGAAGAGGATGACTTCAGCGTGCTCACTCAATTAACGGTCCCTCTCGATCGACAAAAGCGAACGGCACTGATTTTGGTCGATCTGCAAAATGATTACTTCAGCGAAGGCAGGTTCGAACTGGAAAATACCGACAAAGCGGCCAAACAAGCTCTGTCCCTACTCACACATTTCAGAACGAACAAGTTACCTGTGATTCATATTCAGCATATCTTCGAGGATGAGAATGCCCCTTTCTTTGCCGCCAACACTCAAGGTATCGAGATAGAGGCCAGCGTTAAGCCTACCGATGGCGAAGCGGTTGTGGTCAAGCATCAGATAGACAGCTTTATCGATACCTCTCTTGAGCAGACGTTGGTGGAGTCAGGTATCGAGCGTTTAGTCGTTGTCGGCGCCATGGCTCAAGCCTGCGTGCAAACTATCTGTCGTAGTGCTACCAACAAAGGCTACCTTTGTGAGGTGATCAGCGATGCAATAGCAGCACCGAAGCTGGATTACGGTCAACATAATTTTAATGGTGCCGAGTTGGTCGCAGCGAATCTGTTATCGCTCTCATTCGGTGGTGCAGAGATTAAAACAACAGAGCAGTGGCTGTCAGCTAACTAATAGCCACTCATGTCAGGAGCGATTGATTAATCGAACCAGGCAGATGACTTCTCTGCAGCCTGCTGTTCCACGTCATCATCGACATAGACGCTAACCATGGCCAGAGCCGCAGCCAGAGCGCCGAGGTCATCGGTAAATCCCACAAAGGGTGTCAGATCGGGAATGGCATCGAGAGGGGCAATAAAATAGGCCAGGGCACCAAAGATAACTGTCTTGGCCCATTTAGGTGTATCGGGGCGTTGGGCGGCGTAATAGAGACATAGAGCATTGTCTATTACTTCGCGGCCCGCTTTCTTAGCAAACTGTTTTACCTTGAGCCAAAAATCATGGTCACTGTAATCTTCACTGCTTGGCTTATTCGGATCACTCATAGCACTTTTCCCATACGTAAAGCTAAGGCAATAAAGATAGCATAATCCGTAAGCGAATCATGCTATCACCCGGCCTATCTTTGGTGCTTAGGCGTGGTACCCCAGACATTTTTCTTCGCGGGACGTTGCCTCGATGAACTAGAACTATTCCCTTTTCCGGTCCCGGCTTTACCCGAGCCCTGTTTAGGAGATGAGTCACTTTTTCCCTTAACACCTGCGCCGCCCTTAGCTTTAGGCTTGCGATCGGCAAACTGATCTTCAGAGAAACGGGTGAAGGCTTTCTTACCACCCGAGTTTTTATTCGTACTCGCCCCTTTGCCCGCACCACCGCCTTTACCTTTATTTCGGTTCGCCTCACGCTCTTGACGGGTCTCTGCCGGCACTAAACAGTTAGGGCCGTTACCGATAAGCTTCTCTTTGCCCATCTCGATGAGAGCCTCACGGATCATCGGCCAACCGACGGGATCATGATAACGCAGCAAGGCTTTATGCAGCTTACGTTGGCGCCCCTTCTTAGGTACGGTCACCTGCTCACTGGTATGCTTCACATTTTTCAGCGAGTTTAATTCGGTGTGATAGATGGTTGTTGCATTGGCCATAGGTGATGGGTAGAAGTTCTGAACCTGATCCAGCTTAAACTTCTCACCTTTTAACCATAAAGCCAGATTAACCATATCTTCATTAGTCGTCCCCGGGTGAGCCGAGATAAAGTAAGGAATGAGATACTGCTTCTTACCGGCCTCTTTGGAGTACTTATCGAAAAGCTCTTTAAACTTATCGTAGGTACCCATACCAGGCTTCATCATCTTGTTCAGCGGCCCCTCTTCGGTATGCTCCGGGGCGATCTTAAGATAGCCGCCGACATGATGGGACGCGAGCTCTTTGACATAACGGGGATCTTCGGATGCAAGGTCATAACGCACGCCCGATGCGATTAAGATCTTCTTAATGCCCGGCAGTTCCCTAGCCGCTCGGTACAGATCGATAGTTGGCTGGTGATCGGTATCCATATGACCACAGATATCGGGGAAGATACAGGAGATACGACGACAGGTTTTCTCCGCCTTCTCACTCTTACAGCCCAAGTGGTACATGTTAGCCGTCGGGCCACCAAGATCTGAGATAACACCGGTAAATCCGGGAACCTTGTCCTGAATATCTTTAATCTCGTTCACAATGGATTCTTGTGAACGGCTCTGAATGATACGTCCCTCATGCTCGGTAATAGAGCAAAATGAACAACCACCGAAGCAGCCACGCATGATATTGATCGAGGTCTTAATCATGTCGTAGGCGGGAATAATTTCTTTGCCATATGAAGGGTGGGGCACGCGCGCATAGGGCAAACCAAACACACCATCCATCTCGTCTGTGTTCAGTGGCCAAGCTGGCGGGTTCACCCAAATAGCACGCTCGGCATGCTTCTGAAACAGGGCTCGGGCACAACCGGGATTTTGCTCTTGATGCAAGATACGCGATGCATGGGCATAGAGGTACTTATCGCCGGATACCTTTTCGTAACTTGGCAGTAATACATAGGTATTTTCCCAGGGTTTTGGGCGGGGCGGTTGTACGCTAATCGCTTTCGGTGCTTCGTTATCGAAAATTTTTACATCCGATGGACCCGACAGATTTTTACAGCCCACATCATCGGCACCATAGGGATGGGGAATAGGATCGATTTTATGCAGTTGATCTAACTTGCGAGAATCCATCCCTTTCCAGCCTGGTAAGGGCTCTTTTCGAATAACCGTAGTACCACGAATATTATGCAGACTCGCTATATCTTCACCACCGGCAAGACGATGAGAAAGCTCCACCAAAGGACGCTCCGCATTACCATAAACCAGAATATCCGCCTTGGCGTCTAAAATGACCGAGCGACGAATTTTGTCGGACCAGTAATCATAATGGGCTATACGACGCAGGCTCGCTTCGATGCCGCCGATGATCACGGGAACCTGCTTAAAGGCCTCTTTACATCTCTGGGTATAAACGGTCACGGCTCGGTCGGGACGCTTACCGCCAATGTTACCTGCGGTATAGGCATCATCATGACGCATGCGGCGCTCTGCCGTATAACGGTTAATCATCGAATCCATGTTGCCAGCGGTAACACCAAAATAGAGATTGGGTTTACCCAACTTCATAAAGTCATTTTTGTTCGACCAGTCAGGCTGAGAGATGATCCCCACCCTAAAGCCTTGAGCTTCGAGCATACGACCGATAACGGCCATGCCGAAGCTTGGATGATCCACATAAGCATCACCTGTCACTATGATGATGTCGCAACTATCCCAACCCAGCTTATCCATCTCTTTACGAGACATAGGTAAAAAAGGAGCCGGACGCTTCAGTTCAGAGCGATGCTTAGGGTAAGTAAATAATGTGGATTCAACTTGCATGAGTTTTACAGCCTGACTATCTAATATGGAAAATATACAAACATTCGCGCCCCCGAAAGGGAGGCGGAGTATAACAGGGGACAGGGGGTGAGTGCGAACAAAAAACAACCAGCCAGGCAATATTGCTTAGTTAAAGCCTCTCAAATTTGATTCCCCCTATAAAAGGTAGGGTTGCTTAGCCACACTATGGTAGAGGGTATTAACTCCATTAATTTATGCCAGACTCGAGAAGAAATAGCCTAAGTTAATACCAGCCAAGATAAGAATAACCAGCCAACTCAGTAATCCTCCCCAAAAACGCCCCAGATGATAACCGCCCCGGCCTTGCGTCAAGCCTATCGCGTGTAAGATTCGACCGACGATCCACGCTATACCCAGAATATGCAAAAACAGGCCAGGTAGATGATTCTGCTCGGCCACCAGCAATAAAATCATGGCCATGGGTGCATTTTCCACTAAATTGGCGTGCACACGGTTAGCTAACCTTAACTCTTCATTACCGGAACTGCCCAAACCAATTTTATGCTTTCTACGTAACTGAATCACTCGCATTGCAAATATGACGACTAAAACTGCAGTGATGCTGATATACAGACCTGAGATGGCAACTGACATAAGGTTTCCTTTTATTGTAGTTTCACCCAGCATTACAACTTATTAGAAGTAATACCAATCCGTAAGACCACTTTCTTATACTGGTTGGTATAAGTAAATATTTTCCATCTGATTAACCTTTTTCCCACAAACTAGGTTAATATGCGCTCGTTTGGCATTCCCGAAAACTAAAACAACAATGGACCCTGCTAGTGAACAACGAAGAATTCCTTGAGAAGCGCAGATTTATCATTAAGTTAGGCAAGTCTCTGCACAAGTTTGGCACCCCGGCTTACCGACTGGAGGCACACCTTCAAGCGGTATCTGAACTCCTGGGACTCGAGGGGTATTTCCTTATCTCCCCCACCGCCATGACCTTCGTTCTGCAACACGATACCGATCAAGAGTACAACCATGTAGCCAGGGTTAAGCCTGGTGAATTAGATCTCGGCGCTCTGGCGCGTACCGATGAACTGGTCGAAGAGTTAGTGTCGGGGAAGCGCACCCTCCAGGAAGCCTTAGAGCGACTCGATGAGATCGCCAATAAACCCAATGCTTATGGCCCGCTGCTAACCTTATTGGCATTTGGCAGCTCGGCTGGTGCCTTTGCTATGCTGATGGGAACGAGCTGGAACGATGTATTCTGGTCGGCCCTGCTTGGCTTCATGGTCTATGGGCTGGTCTATCGCGCCGAGCGGTCCAGACGTATGGCCGAAATGCTTGAACCCTTAGCGGCCATCCTATGTGCCATCATTGCCAGTGGCATCGCTCAAGTTGATCCCCATATCAACCTCCCAGTGGTAATTCTATCCGGCATCATTATCTTTGTCCCCGGTCTCGCGCTCACCTTAGGCTTAGCGGAACTCGCCGCCAGAGATCTGATATCCGGGACCGCTCGTGTCATGGATGCGTGCATGCTGCTGTTTAAGCTCTATTTTGGAGCAATTTTCGGCATGGTGGTTGGCAAGGCGATATTTGGTGAAGCCATCTACTTTGAACCAGAGCCGGTACCACAAGTCGCTATCTGGTCTGCAGTGCCTATCCTATCGATGGCACTGGTGATCATATTTAAGGCCCGTATGAAAGACTCCCCCTGGGGAGTGCTCGCAGGTATCGTCGCCTTCTTCTCATCTATGTTGGGTGGCATCTACTTAGGCGACTCTATCGGTATCTTCTTTGGCGCATTCGCAGTGGGGGTTTACTCAAACCTGTTTGCACGTTGGATGAAAGCTCCCGCTTCCATCGCCCTGCTTCAGGGCATCGTTATTTTAGTCCCCGGTAGTAAAACCTATATTGGCCTCAACACGCTTATCTTAGGTGAGACTATGCTTAACCAGTCTCATATTGGCAGCCAAATCTTCCTGATATTTATGTCACTCGTCGCCGGGTTAATTTTTGCCAACGTAGCCGTATCACCGCGTAGAACGCTGTAAAACGCATCAATTACCAGCGAAAAAATCCATAATGGTGATGTTTTCTCCCCCGGAAAACATCACGACTACATTTGCATTTGCGTATACCCAAGCAACCTCAACATGCAGGATTCAGCATGTAGAGAAGTGACAGAGATCAAGGCATGAAATTGCAGTACTAGTTATTCTAATTCAATATTTCATAACGTAGAAACATGTTGCTTCTCGGCTTGCCCTTCGGGAGCTTCCGTAGAATCCCTGCACTGCGTTAGTGATATTGAAAAGGGAATAACCATTATCTCAATCACTGCCTTGTTCAGTTATCCTACGGGAGCTCTGAAACGAGCATCTTGAAGTAGCTTGGGTATTAGTAAAATCATCCACTTATTTTGCTTTTTTTCTTGACTAAATCGCCACTCGCGTGTGTTATTAAATTGTAAGAAATTTGTTCATCTCCTCCTCAGTCAATCGAAAGGTAATCATATAAGGCGCACCTATGCAGGGTAATAAGTCGTATCTATCTCTTTTCATTGCCAGCCTTTTAGCCTCTGGGGCTAGTTGGGGAGAAGAGGTAAATTCGACGGACGATGCGCTAACCCGGGAAAAAAATCTGAGTAAGGTAATCGTCACCAGCAATCCTATTTTCGATGAGTCAGCTCCCGATAGTTTTTTCATTCATCGCTGGGCCAACTACCTGCATATCAATACCAGAGAGTCGGTGATCTTAAATAAACTCCCTTTCTCAGAAGAGAGCCGTATTAGCCAAAAAGATCTCGAAGAGGCCCAGAGAAACTTAAGAGCAGAACCCTATATACGAGACGCTAAAATCAGCTTCTCAAACAAAGATCCTCAAGCAGATGCTCCTATTGAAGGTGAAACTGTATTGGTAGAGACATGGGATAACTGGTCCCTATTGCCAACTGTTAGCTTCTCACATAGCGGAGGAGAGAGTGAATTTTCGATTGGAATAAAAGAAGATAACCTGCTGGGGTATGGCATAAAAACCAGAATGAACTATCAGTCTGACGCCGACAGAACAGGCTATAAACTTGCTTTTGAGGCTCCACTGGACAATGTCATCAAACACTCTAAGTTAGGTGTTAGCTTTTACGACAACAGTGATGGCCAGTCGACAAAGCTATACTTTTACAAACCCTTTTATACCTTAGATACCAAAGATAGCTACTCCATTGTCTATCTGGAGGACCTACGCAACGACACCCTTAAACAGAATGGAATGGATATCAACGAGTTTGAGGTTAAGCAGGATTTCATTAATCTGCTTTATGGTTGGCGCATATCGAAAAACGATGATACCAGATCTCGACTTATCACCGGATTGACCCAAGATAAAAATCAATTCTCTCATCTCGACAGCTACCCGAATTCGAAGCTTCCTCAAGACAGAGACTTTTTTTATCCCTGGGTCGCCTATGAGTTTCTTCAGGATGATTACACCGTTCTCAATAATGTACACCTGATACACAATAACGAAGACTTTAACTTAGGCTGGCACCACTATCTGAAGCTTGGTTTAGAGATCAATGATACCAATAGCAGCTCATCCCCTGGCTACCATATAGACTGGAAAACTACCCGTGGCTATAAAGATGAGGCTAAACTACTGTTACTGGAGTTTGACGGAACGGCAGCCTTAGCCACCAGCCAGGATGACTTCTATCGGGTCAATGCATCAGCCGAATATTTTTACCAAATCCACCCCAAGTGGACGGCCTATGCTAAAACACGGATCAGCACTTCCAAGAATAACTACCTGGATCAAACATTCGCCCTGGGGGATGAAACCGGGATCAGAGGCTACCCCAATGATTATCAACATGGTGATAATCAGTGGTCATTAACCACAGAGATCCGCCACTATCCGCACATTAACCTCTACCAACTCGCAGAGTTAGGCTGGGCCGCCTTTGTCGATGTCGGTCAGGCCTTCGGGGGCCCGGATGAGAATAATGAAGTATCGGGCCCTATTGGCAGCTTAGGTATTGGAGCCCGAATTTTCTCCTCTCACTCAAGCTATGGCAATGTGGCTCATATCGACTTCAGTGTGCCCTACACCTCCGGAGAAGAGGTCAATAGCTGGGAGTGGCGCTTTCAGGTAAAAAACCATTTCTAACCAACTATAATTCAGTTCAATAATCTAACCCCGTAGGAGTTCAGACTGAGAAGACCCCTGGTGAACTCAACCCCCTTATACCTAATCTCGCTATTTACTTGCCTCATTAGCGGATGTCTGGCGGCTCAACCATTGAAGATCGTCTGTCATGAATTTGCTCCATTCAGCTTTCAAGATGTAAACCAGACGACAGGGATTCTGGTTGAAATAGCACAAATAGCTTGTAGAAGTTGGGAGGATGGATGTGAGATCGAGTTACTACCCAATCGGCGGGCCAAACAGACCTTTAATCATGGACTCGCTAATGGTCACTTTATGGGGTGGAATGAAGACCGAGCAAAATCTATATGGTTCTCTATTCCACTCCTGCAAACAGAATATGGATTCTACTCGCTACAAAATAAAAGAATCAGTAAAGTTGAACAACTCGCAGAAAAAAATGTAGGCGTTTTAGCTCCTTCAAATACCTATGAGTCACTGTTAGAAATAGACAAAAGCCTCCAACAACTTGGGCACTTACCCATGAATATCATTCAGCTTGCACCTGCTAATGAGCAGCCTATAAAAATGTTGGCTATGGCTCGCTTTAATGCTTATTTTGTCAATCGGGATGTCGGCGCTTATTACGCGGACAGACTAGATATTCAGAACCTGCACTATCTGAGTAGCGGAAAAGTTATTCAATATCATCTTGGCTTTAAAATACAATTTAACAAGTATGAAACGATCAAGTCTTTCAACCATCATCTGGAGTCACTCTTCCAACAGGGGAGGTTCGACTCACTTTTTCATCGTTGGAATATGTCCCCCCCTAAACTCAATCAGTCAGAATATCCGGGGCTCAATATTCCCTATTAAATTTTATGCTTCAGCGACACACTATAAATATCAGCATCATTGATCCCCAGCATGCTCACAACCACTCTATCTTCAGTGGCTATAGCGAGTGCACGTTCATTTCTTATCGACAGTGCAGGCAAACTAAACGCAACATGCTCCCCCCCTTCAGCATCTATACGAACCACAATATCTTCATTAACGGTTCGCTTTAAAAAGTACAATTCAGAGTTGTGATAAAAAAAGCTGCCCCAATCTCCAGCAGCCAACTCGTCAGTAACTAGAGACTCACGGGCTTCATCGGCGGGAAGGTAGAATATCCCCGCTAGATTATCTTTGCTGTAATAGAGTCCACCATGTTGATCTTCGATAGCATATTTTCCATCTTCAACGACCGCTTCAACCTTCTCGCTGGCTAAGGTATAGCGATATATTCCCCATTTCCCCGCCATATTAGATGAAAAATACAATTGAGTTCCATCTCGTGAAAATGACGGATTTCTTATATCTCCGTCTATACCTTTGAGGCTCATTAATTTTCCACCAGGCAAACGGCCTAAAAACAGCTCATAGTTGAGACTCTGCGCTGGCTTCATGGCGATTGCAAATTGATTATTTACCGGAGATACCGCAGGAATACTCACCAAACCTTGTTCACGGGTTAACTGCTTGCTGTCTGTTTCTTGCTTGAGCCATAGCTCCCATGTCCCGCTTCTATTGGAGAGGAAGAGTATATCCCCTGTAGACATAACCGCCTGACCAAACATATCCCTCGATGATGAGGCTAACTGGCGATGTACCTGGCCATCGGTTAATGAACGGATAGTGATATGTTCCTGAGCAATGTGGCGGGAATAATATAACTCTTGGGTTCCATAATTCAGAGCTAAGCTACTGATCGTATCGTCATGGTGAAAATCCATCAGCTTTTTGCTTCCCATATCAAAAATCTCAATCACAAAGCTGCCATCACGCAGGGCGTTGAAATAGATCTGATTGGCTTGTTGATCCCACTCCAGCCCTATCACCATAGTCTCACCATCAACCAACAACTGGGCATCCTGAGTTAAGGATTTAACGAACACCTTAGCCTTCATCTCCACCGACCGAACAAAGACTAACTGCTTACTATCGGCAGACCAGCTCATCAGCAGGTCTTCCTCGCCGGCAGCAGGAAAGGTAAACGGGGAGATCCCTGCCGACTCAAAACGATAAGTAACAACGGATACTCGATCCTCCTGAGATTTCGCATAAGCGAGTCGTTGACCATCGGGTGACCACTCCAAACTATGCAGATAACCGATACTCATACAACCAGTATCAATTTTATTATCTCTATTGGTGATGAGCTCACGGACATGTACCGAGCACTCACCCGACTCATTAAATCGAAAATAGGCTAATGAGAGACCATCCGGTGACCAGGTCGGTGATGTCTCCCTATCTGAAGTCATGGTTATCTGCCTAAGTGGCGCATCTTGATCACTCAGGTCTTTAATATATAGCTGTCCTTTGCGCTTTTCACGGCGCCACTGAAATGCCATGTAACGCCCATCAGGGGAAATAGCGGCCTGTTCCTCCACCCCTTCAAAATTGGTTATACGGGTTGCAAGCTTTTCAGTATTGGATTGAGCGGAGTCATGGGTAAGTTCGATAACAGCAAACATGACAGAGATCAGAGTGAATATGATCCCAGCTAAAAGGAAGGGTGTGTAACGATTATGAGTTTTTGAGTTTTTGGTGTTAGAGCGTAATTGAATATCTGGGGTCTCTTCAATACAGCTTGGAGTAATAAGCAGTTGATAACCCACTTTGGTGATCGTTTTAAAATAGGTTTCCGGCTCTATGCCAAGCTCAGTTAGCGACTTTCTTAACTGCCATATCGCATTACCCGTTCCACGCTTACCGACTTCAATATTTCCCAGCCACACCTCATCGATTGCCTGCTCTTTAGTGACAGTTTGCCCAGCATGCAAGATGAGAAGCTTGAGAAACTCGAATACCTTAGCAGGAAGTTGAACCGATTTATCGCCAACTGAAATTGTCATATCATGGCAATTAATCACGCATTCGCCGAGTTGGTATTTTTGATATGGCAATGAGATCATGATCTAGGGGCGAACTCCGGGGGTGAAAATGGGATCGCTAAGAAAAATTAACTCACCACAAACACACACTAAGACATTAACGTTTTATTAACACCCATCATAAAGCCCCTATTCACTTTGTCTATAGCAAGGCTGAGATACACACGCTCACAATGGAAAAGTGACAATACACTAATGCCTACACTAATGTAGTAATCACATAAACTAATTTAATTAAAGCAGCTATTTAGTATTAGGTTCTTCTATTACATCAAGTCAGTTGTATCAAATTGTACAAAGAGAGCCCTTGCGGGGCTCTCTTATGTATGTCCCTATATTAATTTCTTAACCAAAGGTTTTTCGACGAATAGTCAGAAGTGCAAGCAGACCCAACAGTCCACCACCTAAACTACCGCCGCTATCACTGCTCTCTACTGGCTCTTCCACAGGAGCTGCTAGCGCTTCAATCGTCATAACAAAACTTGCCTGAGTCTTGTTAACCGTATCGTCGGCCGTCACCGTCACCTCATACTCCCCGGAGCTTCCGGTCATAGCATCACCACTGATAACACCTGTCACACTGTCGATTTCCATACCTTCAGGCAGCCCTTCAACGGTGTAAGTAAGCGCATCTCCTTCGACATCCATAAAGTAAGCCGAAGCATCAAGATCGGCACTGCCAGACTCCGTCAATAACACAGAAGGCATGTCAGAAATAAGCTCAGGTGCAATGTCGTTAACATTATTAATTGCCACATATACATTAGACACGGCGCTATAGGTTTGACCTTGGCTAGCGATAACTTCAAGGGTATAACCAAGGTTACCGACATCGTAGTCCAGTGCGTCAGTGTTGTTGACGACTATTTCGCCTTGGTAACTGATGGTGAATGGATCGCCAGGAATCGCATTTGCAAGACTTAGGCTATAAGGTGATGATTCACGCTCGAAGTCAGCCATAGCAAAGAAACTCTCAGAATCGAGCTGAATCTTTGCCACTATAGCGCCTATTTCAGCGTCTTCATCTACACTGTGGACTTGCCCATCGAGTGGATGAGCCATTAATGAATAACTCCCTTGTCCCATGGGAGACAACATGCCCCAGTTATTCTCTAAACTCATCAGCATCATGCCGTGATTCTCGCAACCGCCGCCACTGCCAAAGCCAAAGCTAAAGTCACATTCACTTGCCATCCCAAGCTCTGCGGTTTCACCCGATGCAAGGGTTACCATAGGCTGATAATCTTTCGTTTCTCCCTCGGCAACCAAACGTGAGATCAGCGGCAATCCCCCACCGTTAATTTCCATTTCTCCCATCTCGCCAGTAAACCAGTCAAAATACGTTTCGACCTTCACTTTGCCGTATTTAACTGGATTATATTGGATGATAGGCTCACCAAGATTAGCGACGGCATCACGGTCAGTGGCGAAAATCCAACCATGGTTTTGATCTAAATCTTCAACACTGTCCATACTCTCGCTATGGAAAAGCTCTTCTAAACAGTATTGAGCGACGACATTTTGCCCGTGCCCCGTCATCAATGTTGGTAACTTAGATTGCATGTAACGCTTACGAGGCTGGGTCCAGTCATATTCTTGGTTATAATTGATATACCACGCCGCTGGAGAGCCATTTTCATCGGGCTCAATAAAGCCTCCCATAACGACTTGGCTCGTTTCATCCGTTATAAATGGATCTCCGCTAATCTCTTTGTCCAGCTCATTATCGAGGACAAACTGCTCCTGATAAACACTCCACCACATCAGTGCTGCACCACCTTTATCGAAGTGGTTTGCCATTCCTGCATCGTTAGGCCTAAAAAAGCGACTCGCAACCACTAACTTCTTACCCGTTGTACACATAGCTTCGTTATAGACGCCACCACCAACGGCATTGAGCATGTTGCCTTGAGTATTTTCTTTGCCTTCTGGAAGTTGCTTTTGATGGTACATGGCAGGAAACACGGCAAACGTGGTGTCTGTTGTGCCCGTGTTGGTAAACTCTTGCGTATAAGCAGAAGCACTCGGGCTAAATTTGTTTGCCAGCTCTGTACCTGATTCAGTTCTAAATGTCGTAAAATCACGAACTATATCTGTCGCAGTTCTTGGCTTTACCAACCAGCTCATACTGACTGTTGGCTTTTCCTCTGCTGAAAGTTGCAACTGACCAGAAAGCTCTACTTGGGACCAGTTTTCCGATATAAGATCACTGCCTTGTTTCATCGGCCAGTTGTCTAGTTTTGAAAAATCAACCTCCAGTACCACAGGGAAAATAACGGTCTGCCCTGCCGGCACACTCACGCTTGTAGGCACATCCCAACTCAATGCTGAATCACCGCCCTTGCCCATAGACGTCATAGTGACTTCATAGGTAACCGTCTCCTCAGCGAGGTTTTTAAGTTGAATCTCTTTCACAAAGCGCTGCAGACCCACAGCTTCTTCAAAACCAAAACTTAAATTTGGTTGATAGCTATTTTTCTCCCAAGCAACCACCGATGAATTAATGGCGGCATCGATGTTTTCAACACCGTTACCTATCAAAACAAGATCGGCCTGCTCATTAGCGAGATTCATAACATTGTTATCGGCGGTGTTCATCAATAGTGCTTTGATCTCTACCATAGATAGCTCTGGACGCTTAGATTTAAGCACTGCGGCTGCGGCAGCCACTCGAGCCGCAGCCATCACAGTGTGTGACTCTGTATCGGTTTGATCGCCACCACCCACAACAGCAACATCGATATTTTCGGCGTAACTCACCATATCAGGTTTCGAATAAGCATTGGCCCCACGCACTGGGCCGTGGGGAGTACTCTCGGTCACCTGCATATTGTTATCTGCATCAGTCTTCATGCCGCCAACCGTCAAGGCAGTAGGTGCGGCGCCGCGCCAAGTCATATTGAAGCGGTTATCAAACCACTCGCCACCCGTACCGGCGTTGACCACGACCAAAGCCCCTAAACCCGATACCATTTCGATGGCGTGAGCTTCAACAACTGGGCTCGAGATCCCATTGTCTGACGGTGCGTAAAATGCACTACCACCGATAGCATCAACGACGATGATATCTGCACGGTCATCGAAACTACCATCTTGATTAGGATCTAACGCATACTCTAAAGCCAGCATAAATGTACTACTTGTCTCAGGCGCTAAGCTATAACCATAACCATATGGGTCGGACACATTTGAGGTTTTAAATGCGGCGATTTTTGCCCCAGGAGCCAAAGCATGCACCACACTCGCAAGGCGTGTGCCATGGCCAGTATTATGGGTCATACCGTCGTAATCACGGGTGTAATAGATATTCTGATCAATTGGGTTAGGATCGAGTCCCCAGCCTGCATCACTCCTCAAATCCATCCCTTCCACAACCACATCAGTTGGGAAGCCATCAAAAGTATTCATGGCATTGGCCATCGCCTCAGCGTAAGTTGCAGCCTCGCCATCTCCTCCTAAGCCCACATGAGTATAATCCACCCCTGTGCCAATAATGGCGACCTTAACGCCCTCTCCCGCCGTTGCGTCACCGACTAAAGCTGGTGCCTTTATCATAGATGAAGCAGTGTTGGCGCTTGGCTTACTCATCGCATTGATAGGCACCACCGCGGTGGTGGTTTCAGCGATAACAGCCTTTACACCTGCGATAGCCTTAATTTTCTCAGCATAAGAAGCGTCGGCTTGAACCCGCACAAAATTACCAAAGATTTTCGCCCCAGGTAACACTTCAATATTGCCATCCAACGCTAGAATATCGTTAAGTACGGTCTTCTGCTTAGCTTCAACCTGCTTAAGGCTTTCGGCGAATTTCTTTTTGTTATTTAAAGTGGCCTTAGTCAGTGAGCCGACATCTGCAAGATAGACATTGAAAGTCAGTAGTTGCACTTTCTGAGCCTGTGTACTGAAGGCGGGTAAAGTATCTGAGTTTTGTGCGATGGCAATTGATGCTGGAACCATCGCAGCCAGTGCAATGCATGTTGCCAGTTTAGATTTTTTAAATGACATATTTTTTTCCCTAAGAAGTTGCGACATTATTTTTATTGTTCAAGTCGTACATTTAAGGCCGACTAGGAATCTCACCTCGACCGAATAACAACTCATTAACGCTAACCTCTATGGTTTTCTTTTAAATACGGCTAAACAACAAGCACTCGGCCTTTGATTTTGTTTCTTTTCTCTTTCTATTTATTTTCAAGCCCTTAAAAAACAAATAGTTAACTAAAGCCTTTAACTGTGATTCCGCCCCCTTAAAACGAAGGTTGCCACTGTGAACATCACCAAACCATTGCTTATACTCATGCAATTTCCATTTTGGCGAATCCAAGTTATTCCTATCCCGTACTCTTCCTTAATTACCATGACATACAGAGGTTTCTACCACTGCAATCTGGCACGCCAACCTCTTTTTTAAGGGTTATTAGAACTACATCTGTCACAAGCAAAAAAGGATACATTTCGATACACGACAACACCGAAAGCCATTGTTTTATAAGAAATTGAAAAAGAAATGAAGCATAAGTGAAGTCGAAATGTAGAGCACGATTTGCCCTTCATCGTTTTGATGGGGTATCAAGTTGACGTCGAATTAACAACTTCTACCGATTTCGCTTTCGCTATCACAGCGCGGCAGCGCAAAAAAATAACAAAAAATGAGGAAGACCTGTGAAATTATCTTATAAGAAAAGCCTTATTGCAGCGGCATTGAGTATAACGCTCACCCCTGCATCCCAAGCATCAATGCTAGACAGTCGAGGACTTGACCCCGACAGCGGTCAACGTAGCAATAAACTCCAACCTAGCAAGCGAAATACAGATAACCTCTACATGGTTATGCTTGATGAGCAACCACTGGCGACCTACAGGGGTGATATTGCCAACTTAAAAGCCACCAGCTTACTAAGCAATGATGCTAACAAACGAAAAAGTACTGGTACATTAGATGTGCAAAGTGCGGCGAGTCAAAACTATCTCAGCTACTTAGCCACGCAAAAACGTAGCACGATTAATCGCGCTCAAAAGAGCCTCAAGCGCCAGCTGGCCATTCAGAATAATTACCAAATTGCCCTTAACGGCTTTAGTACTGAATTAACAGAAGAGGAAGCCAAGCTTTTAGGTACAGTTGATGGGATTAAATTCGTTCAAAAAGTAGAAAGACGTTTCCTCACTACCGATTCTGGCCCCAGTTACATTCAAGCGCCTTCAGCTTGGGATGGCACTGCAACGGGAATAGCCAGCAAAGGCGAAGGTGTTATCGTCGGTATTCTCGATACCGGGATCAGCGCCTTCAACCACTCATTTGCCGATATTGGTGGCGATGGCTACGATCATACCAACCCATTGGGGGAAGGCGTATACCTAGGCCATTGCAACGACTCTGAACTTGCCCATTACTGCAACGATAAGCTGATTGGGATCTGGGCCCATGACGGAGTTTTGGCTGACTATACTCCCGAAGGTGATGATGTGATTGGAATCGACCATAATGGTCATGGCTCCCATACAGCATCAACCACAGCTGGCAACGTAGTAAAAAACGTTCCTATCTACAATGTGATGGGTGATAAGGCTGAGTTTACTTTCGGTCAAATCAGCGGCGTAGCCCCCCACGCTAACATTGTTTCTTACCAAGTTTGCGCCGCCGACGCGGGTTGCTGGCCCGACGTTAGTGCGCTCGCAGTTGAACATGCTATCGCTAATGGCGTTCAAGTACTCAATTACTCGGTAGGTGGCGGAGCCAGTAACCCTTGGTACGATACCGATGCTCAAGCTTTTTTAGCGGCCCGAGAGGCTGGGATCCATGTGGCCACCTCTGCCGGGAATTCTGGCCCTGAAGCTGGCACTGTCGGCTCTCCCGGTAATGCCCCTTGGTTAACAACCGTTGCCGCCTACACCCATGACCGCGGATTTACCGATAAAGAAGTGAGCTTCAGTGGTGGTGACTTTGCCCTAGCGAGTTTATCTGGCAAAGGCGCGACAAATGGGATCTCAGCTAAAGTGGTACACGCCGAGGATTTTGGTGATGCAGACTGTTTAAACCCATTTACGGAAAACACCTTTAGCGGTGAAATTGTGGTTTGCCAACGTGGCGAAATTGCCCGCGTATCAAAAGGAACAAATGTGTTGGCTGGCGGTGCGGGAGGCATGATATTAGTCAACGTGGATGGCAGTTCTGAAACCATCGATGCCGACTTCCATGTGCTACCTGCAATCCATATCGATGCTTTACAGGGGAGTGAACTCACCGCTTGGTTAGCCACCGGCGAAGATCATATGGCGACGATTGGCGCCTCAACCATGGAGAATGCTCCCGAGAACGCTGACATAGCAGCAGTATTTACCTCTCGCGGACCTGAGCCCATCATGAACCGCTGGCTAACCCCTCATGTTGCCGCACCAGGCGTAGCGATTTATGCCGCCAACTCTGAATATCAGCCATGGCGAGAGCAAAAAACCGAGTCGCCTTACACCTTTATGGATGGCACATCGATGTCTAGCCCCCATGTAGCTGGAGCGATGGCGCTGATGACAGCCCTTAAGCCCGAGTGGACACCCGCGCAGCTACAATCGGCGTTGATGCTGAGTGCAGAATTTAATACCCGCAAAGATGACGGGGTGACGCCATCGGACTTTTTTGACTCGGGAGCAGGTAGCATTCGTATTAATAACGCCCTCAATACGGGTCTAATTATGGATGTAACCTATCAAGAGTACGTGGATGCCAACCCAGATATTGGTGGCAAACCTGAAGCGATGAACATGCCATCGGCGGTACAACAAAACTGCATGATAAGCTGTAGCTGGACACGCACATTCACTGCAACCTCGCCGTCGACTTGGACCGTAAGCGGCGATACTAGCGTGAATGGTTTAACCATTAGTGCTTCCCCTAGCAGCTTTAGCCTAGCAGCTGGAGAAAGTATCACCTTGGAAGTGAATGCCACCATATCTAACGGTTTCAATTCAGAATACGGTATGGGTCGACTCCTACTCACCCCTTCCAATGGGAGTTTAACCCCGTCAGCTATGCCAGTAATCGGTACATTTGTCGCTGGCAGTTTCCCTGAAGCCACCTATCTTGAAACCAGTAAAAATAAAGACAGTGCAGCCATAGAAGGTGTCACAACAGTTGGTAGTAGTGAGCTTCAAGTTGCTGTTTTCGAACTGGCAGAAGTTGAACGTATCGACGTCGCTATTCCACGAGATGATAGCGATGATGCCAGTTGGCCGACTAATGTCTGGAATGATAGCCGCTTTTTCCATTCTCAACTCATTAACGTCACACCAAATACCAAGCGTATTGTGGCGCGAATCAAACAGACTACATCACCGGATCTTGACCTCTATATCGGCCGAGACGCCAACTATAACGGCAAGCCTGACGATTACTTTGAAATGGCTGAACTGCTGTGTATGAGCGCCACAGAAACCGCACTAGAGAACTGCGTAGTCGACAACCCCCAACCTGGCAGTTACTACGTAGCTGTGCACAATTTTGGTGATACTTCAGCACCTTCAGACACGGTAGATGACATCACTATAGAACTTGCTGTTATCGATAAAGATGACTCGAGTATCAGTGTAGATTTCAAAACACAAGTCGATGCTCGAGAAGATATAGGCCTAGTACTCAACTGGGATAAAACGCTGCAACCAGACACTCTCTATATGACTGCCGTTGAGATAGGAACAGGAGTCGATACTCCAGCTAACATAGGCTTGATGCCTATCGAGCTATATAGAAACGCGACCTTTGTAAGCAGCAGCTTAGATAAGAGCGAGCTCAACACTGGTGAGAGTCTGACTCTATCGGTTGAACTAGTGGCTAATACAAGCGATATCGATATGATTTTCGATATTCAAGCCACACTACCTGAAGGCGTCGTTATCGAAAGTGACAGCCATGAAGGTAGTCTGGATGGACAGGTCATTAGCTGGCAGATCACTCAAGCACCGCAGAGTGATGCTCAAACGATCACTCTAAGCTTAAGTACTAACGACATGGTGATGTCAGAAGAGTTAATCTTTGAGGTCTCTCATACCGTCAACGACAATCAACAGAGCGAAATACTAGAACCTGTACACCTAGAGGGGATCCCAGTAGCTCTGATTAACGAAGAGAGTGAGCTTACTCTGTCAGCCGATGAGCAAACCTCAGTCACTCTGACCGCAGCCTCTAGTACTGTACCGAACAGTGATGATATAGCAACCTATACCTGGACCCAGGTTTCAGGTCCTGAAATCAGCATAGAAGATATGAGTCAAGCTGAGCTCAACTTGGTACTGCCTGATGTGACAAATGATGATGTCGCCGTGCTGGAGCTAACCATAAGCAATGGTGAGAAGACATCCGTGGCAGCAATAGTAACGATATCTATCGTGGCAGAAATAGCTCCGACACCAGAGCCAACTCCTGAATCGAGCGGTGGTGCACTAAGTATCAGTGTCCTACTGCTTGGCTTACTTGGTTTACGCCGTCAGCGCAAAAGATAGTTACTGGTTTACGTTTCAATTAATGAGAAGGAGTAAAAACTAAGGTTTCTTGTCAATCTTTCCGGCCGCTCTGCGGTCGGCTTTTTTTATCATATCTAGCTGAGCTGCCGCCTTCTCAACATCAACAAGATAAATTAACAAGCCCCAGCCGGCAAAGAGGTGCTTAAGTGTGTGCCCGCTAACGCTCTCAATAATCACTAGATAGACCGCTTCATCCAAGCATTCTGCAATTTTGGCCATCAGATAAAAGCCTTAAATGGTACCGCTCCTGTGATAGATTACTTCTCTAATAACATTAAAAAGTAGCGGGGATATTGAGATGAGAACGATAGTTATCACCGGGTCTAGCCGAAGGCTCGGCTTATTCCTGGTAGAAAAATTTCTTTCTATGGGCGACACCGTGATCGCTGTGACAAGAAGTGATCCTCAAGATTTTCAACCAATCAGTTCAGAACACTTACATCTCATTCAAATAGACAGTTATGATCAATTAGGAATAACGAAAACGATGCAGGCGATCGAGGCTCTGGCTGACAGAGTCGATCTGCTGATTAACAATGCCTCAATGTATGACGCAGATCCCGAGAGTGTTGAAGAGTTAGAAGACCACTATCTATCACTGTTCAATGTCCATATGTTGTTTCCCAGCCTGTTAATCTCAGCCTTGAAAGAACGAATGTACAACGAAAGTACGCCCGGTGTAGTGATTAATATGACGGATATTTATGCCGATAACCCAAACCCGGAATATTCGTTGTATTGTTCGACTAAGTCTGGATTAGAGAGTCTGACTCGGTCATTTGCAAAGAAATTTGCCCCCGGGATACGTTGCAACTCAATCATGCCCGGCCCGATACAGTTTCTTGAACAACACACAGAACAGCAAAAGTCAGAGGTGTATAAGGAGACCCTGCTACCGTTCGAAGGTGGCTATATGCCGGTCTTTCAAGCCGTGACTTTCCTGCTCGATAACCATTATGTTACCGGAACCAGCATTAAAGTTGATGGCGGTAGGTCCATCTGTAGAGGGTAGGCCGTATCGTGTCAGATCGACATATAGACTTTTCTCTACCGTAAGCAGACTGGAGACATAAGACTCACTGGAAGAGAGGAAGAGTGAAAAATCTAACCTGTCTGAACATGTCACAATATCGATATCTGCCACCCTATCGACACGCGAACAATCTAAAGCTGTACGATCTCTGCCGAGTGACGTTTCTATTGCATTGGTCATCAGCTTAATGTCACCGGGCTCCTTAGCCGATTCAACGATGGCCAAGGAGTTTAGAAACCTGTGTTCGCTTTCGATACCCACGGGCTCGGTGTAAATGAAGGGAAAGCCTATGACGTCCCCAAAACTCTGACATAAGGCTGAGGTAATTCTCACGGCATTCAGCTCGGGAGTGATATTGGTTCCGATTGAAAGGTAATAAAACATCTTATCGCAATAATTTCCTTATATATGCACCGATAAATACAGTAATAAAGAGCACCCCGATAAATGACTCGAGTGTTACTACATTAGCAATCATACCGTCGGGGTCATAACCGGTCCAGGTACCAAAAAATGAACTGATAAAGCTCTGAATACTCAATGCGAAAGCGGTTAATATTGTTGCCTTAGGCTCTATAAACAGATAACCCACAGCAAATAATGCTATTAACAGGATAGATGAAATGGCGATATTTGACAGCCTTACACCCCAGCCGAAAATTCCTCCCAAAAGAAACCGGGATAACTTCCGTGGGTGATAACATTGCCTCATATAAAAAAACGCCACATCCTCCATCTCTAACTTACCGGCATCGGCTAACCAATGTTTCAGCGCGCAATATTGATCCCCTAATAGTCGGGGATCTTTTTCTGACAAGGTTGCAAAGCTCCTGGGTTTAAAAATACCGCCTCTACCATTGCCATAAAGCGACTCAACCGGGTGCAGCAGAAATTTAGCCGTCGTGAATCGATGTAAGTTTAGTCCACCTGAGTCACTCAGTTTATTATCTTCAAAATAGGTGACCTCACTGACCGCCGTACCCGACAGATCAAACTTGCCCTGAAAGTCATTTCTATCGACTCTTAAGTGTCGCCCTACACTGCTGTGTATCAATGATACGGCCGTATCGCTTCCAGGCTTGCTCGAGCTGGTTCTACAATCGTATATGGCGAGGTCGTTAGTAATTGAAAGGTGATTGAGCTCAATACTTTTACTGCATATACCCGACATATTCAGTTCATCGGAGATCAAGTGCTCAATCACAAGTTCGCCGCTGAGTCTGATATCCTCAATTTTGAACATGCTTTGTATTGTCGTGCGATTCGCTTTCTCATATTCATAAAGCTCTTTACCGACAATGATTGAACCAATCGATGGTTTCTTATCTAAAATTTCATCCCTATCCTGCTGATATAGGATCTGAACTTCATTTTTAAACTCCCCTCCAATGGAAACCACGCCAGGGATCACCATCTCATTAAGCCAAAATAGGTCATCTCCTCCCTTAACTCCCAGGTCGAGATAGAGGTTCTCAGCTTCAATACCTCTGAACGAAGCTCCTCCTAATCCGGAAAAGTCTGCATTTTCAAGATGTACGTCGCCGTTAACTTGAGTCGATTTGAGACTGAAATGTTGGTTGAAGGTACAATTTGGCAGCCATAGGTCGCCATAAAGCTTGCAAGATATCAGCCTGAAGTTCCCCTCAAAGCAGCAATCAATAAAGCAGAGACTCTTAGGGATAACGACTTTATCAATTTCAATATCTTCGAAAATGCAGCCCATAAAAATAATGGTTTTTTCCGATAGTATGGATTCGTAGAAGTCTTGATAGGAGATATTTCTGTTTTTTATAACGACACAAGGTGTTAGCTCAATATTACTATCGAGATTGATCTCGCGTATGTGGACTCCCCTGCTGTGGGGTAGATCCTCTCTTTTCTCGATATCGGCCAGAAATGTGGTATTGCCATTGAGATACCTGATCCCATGCCGCTTAAGCTCATGCCAATAGGTAAAGTAGATCTTCTGCGCATCATCCGTAAATAAACAGAATCGATGATTTTTCTGATCGAAGTAAAGACATTGATAATTCTTCATTGCGGCCGCTTCTTTCCTTGTTTCGCAAAACCTTATATTTAATACCAATCAGTATAAGCTCAATAATTCAGCATATTGAATGATGGTAACCCAAAAATATTAATGGGTCACACACAAATAAAGTGGCTTCAATAAGATTTACCAGAAGTCAGTTCACAGCAAGCATCACTAATGACTATGTCCCTGAGACAGGTTGATCATGACAACACCAAGGGCTACCAACAACATACCAATCCAGGCAGTCATATCCAGATGCTGACGATAGAAGAGTGCAGAAAGCAGTGTCACGGTCACAATGGCCATCCCAGCCCAGAGGGCGTGTACAACACCGACAGGCATTCCCTTCATCGCCTGACCTAAGAAAAGAAAAGCCGTCAGATGTCCCAAGATCACCATAACTGCGGGAAGTGGGCGAGTGAAGCCATCGGTCGCCTTAAGCGCCACATGAGACAAGGCTTCAGCCATGACGCCCAGTAACAGAAAGATCCAACTCATAATAAAGGCCTTAATTTAAAATGTGCGGCAGGTCAGCAGCATTGATTGTGATTAGTTGCATCTATTATATTTATATTGATTCAGATGATAATCAGCTCAAATAACAAATCACTTTTACCGAGTTGTAATAAATATTTGGGAGCCGAAAAAAAGGTGTCGCCATAAATGGCAACACCTCTTCAATCGAATCCTATTCGGGAAACAGCAGTTACTTACTCAGGTGCTCAGCATGAAAACGTAGATGGTTTTCCAGGAAACTTGAGATGAAATAGTAACTGTGGTCATACCCTTCACGATAATTGAGCTCCAGCGGGTAACCGTTAACCTTAGCTGCGGCTTCAAGCACTTCGGGCTTCAACTGCTCAACAAGAAAATCATCGGCGTCACCCTGATCGACCAAAGCCGGCACAAACTGGATCGCCTTACGCATCAAGACGCTGGCGTCATATTCTGTCCATGTTGCCGAATCCCGGCCCAGATAGGCGGTCAACGCCTTCTTGCCCCAAGGGCAGTTAATCGGGTTACTGATGGGGCTAAATGCCGATACAGACTGATATGACTCTGAGTTACGCAGTGCGATAACTAACGCACCGTGTCCGCCCATTGAGTGCCCCGCAATTGAGCGTTTATCACTGACAGGGAACATAGATTCGATCAGTTTTGGCAATTCATCGACGACGTAATCGTACATGCGGTAATGGCGATTCCACGGCGCCTGAGTCGCATTAACATAAAAGCCCGCCCCTTTACCAAGGTCGTAACCTTCATCATCGGCTACATCATCACCCCTTGGGCTGGTATCCGGTGCAACGATAGCAATGCCAAGTTCGGCGGCCAGTGCTTGTACACCCGCTTTCTGCATAAAGTTTTCATCTGTGCAGGTTAAACCGGAAAGCCAGTACAGAACCGGGACCTTCTCGCCGTTTGATGCTTGTGGCGGCAGATAGATAGCGAATCGCATGCCACAATTTAACGTTTGAGAGTGATGACTATACTGCTTATGCCAACCACCAAAACTCTTATTCACACTAATATTTTCAATTGTCACGCTTGAGTCTCCTTAATCGCTCCGGCTTAGCCTGTGATACCACTGATTAAGCCGGAACTGCAGGACAGATATCTTATCGATAGCTATTACTTATCGAAATGGATAACGGTACGAATACTCTTACCTTCATGCATAAGATCAAACGCATCATTGACCTGCTCAAGGCCCATGGTGTGAGTGATAAAGTCATTCAACGCAAATTCACCCGCCATGTAACGCTCAACATACTCAGGAAGTTCAGAACGGCCTTTAACACCACCGAATGCCGAGCCTTTCCATACACGACCCGTGACTAACTGGAACGGACGAGTTGAGATCTCTTGTCCGGCCCCGGCTACGCCGATAACTACAGACTCGCCCCAACCTTTATGACAACATTCTAGTGCTGAGCGCATCACGTTAACGTTACCTATACACTCGAATGAGTAATCAACGCCGCCGTCGGTCAGCTCTACAATCACATCTTGAATTGGCTTGTCGTAATCTTTCGGGTTAATAAAATCGGTAGCACCCAGTTTACGGGCTAACTCAAATTTACTTTCGTTAATATCGATAACTATAATGCGAGCCGCTTTGGCCATAGTCGCACCGATAACTGCCGATAGACCGATACCGCCCATACCGAAGATAGCAACCGTAGCGCCCTCTTCAACTTTAGCCGTATTCATCACAGCGCCCATACCTGTTGTTACACCACAACCGAGTAGACAGACTTCTTCCAGTGGTGCATCCGGGTTCACTTTAGCCAATGAGATCTCAGGCAGTACAGTGTACTCAGAGAAGGTAGAGGTTCCCATATAGTGGAAGATATCTACACCATCTTTTGAGAAACGAGTGGTGCCATCAGGCATCAAACCTTTCCCTTGAGTTTCACGGATTTTCTGACAAAGGTTAGTCTTGCCAGACTTACAGAATTTACATTCACCACACTCAGGGGTGTAAAGTGGAATAACGTGGTCACCGACTTGCACACTGGTCACCCCCTCACCGATTGACTCGACGATACCGCCACCTTCGTGACCAAGAATACATGGGAAGATACCCTCAGGGTCATCACCGGAAAGAGTAAAGGCATCGGTATGACACACACCGGTGGCGATCATCTTAATACGAACTTCACCTTTTTGAGGCGGCATAACATCTACGATTTCCATAGATAGTGGCTCACCTACAGCCCAGGCGACTGCGGCTTTGGATTTAATTGTCTGTGCTGTCATCGTTATATCCTAAAATTATAAAATTGAAAAAACGGTCTTATCTGAATCAGTGCCGCGATTAATATGGTAAGTATTATAGCCACCTCTCAGGAATTGATAATCCCATGCTGATGTAAATTACTTTTACCATATGGTAATAATTGATTGTTACCGCCCCTCCAATCTATATCGAAGAGAAAGCTATAACCCACTAATTGCTAAGTTAAACTTTTGTTTTATGACTCTGAAATTCAGAGCTGACCTTAACGGACTACCTCAACTGACTATCTTTACTGGCGCGTCGATTGACCTTGCCCTGATCGTTTTGTCGCTTATCCGACTCGCTCTGACACTCAATGCAGAGTCGAACACCTGCAACAGCTTTCCTGCGAGCCTCAGGAATTGGGCTGTCACATTCCTCACAAAAAAGTAAACTCAGGCCGACTGGCAATCGACTCCTGGCTTGGGCGACGCCATCTTCAACACTATTATCTATCTGATCTTGCACTGCACCGTCTTTAGACCAACCACCAGCCATTTTTCTTCCTACTTTTTCTTCCTACTTTTTCTTCCTACTTTTACTGCCTACTGCCTACTGCCTACTGCCTACATTATTTAAAACTGCGATTAATTCGATCTTGCACCTTCACTCAGCCACTACCTCTAGACCAACCACCAGCCATTCTTCCTCCTACTCTTTATTGCCTATCTTTTACTGCCTTCTGCCCTTTACTACTTAATGAGCCCGTTTGCTTGATACCAACCAATAAGTCACGCCCAGTGCAATAATCACGGCAGCCGATGCCCATACATATTCCGGCCCCACCTCTTTAAAATCTAAGACGATGATTTTTCTTGAGATGGCCATCAGTGCGGTCGCAATGACTATCTGCACATGGATCACCTCCTCTTTCAGATAGATGGTAATGTTTTGGAAGATTTCGATAGCAATTAACACCGCCAAGAAAGAACCGAAGATGGTTAAAATATCCTTCATATCCATCAGTCCATAAGGCGGGGTGATAATTTCAATAAGCAGCACTCGTCCCACATCGACGACACTCCACAAAATGACCAGAGTCATTAATATGGCTAACACCCGCACCGCATAATGGATTACCTGTCCTAACTTATTAATCAGCGGCTCTCTCTCTATCTTTTCCATCTCGGCTCCCCGGCATTATTCAATGCACTAAAAATTATTTTAAACGGGCATTCAGACCAAGTGTCCTACGCCGTTTCGATGGAAGTATTATATTTACCTTTACCCAGGATGATAATCCGCCTAGAACACAAATAACTTTTACCATGTAGTAACAATCAGTTCAGATAGGAACGCTGCAATACAGTGTAGTCAATAGCTGGGATGGCAAGTACAGCATTCACTTATACCGAATGGTATTAGGCTCCGTGGGGATAACCGCTGTAATGCTAATCTCGGTGGAGCCCTCAATTTAGAGCAGTCACTTTTAATCAGACATAAAAAAAGCGCCGTAGCGCTTTTTTAGTTTCCATGCAGGTACAACTGGCATAGGTTTATAGAGTAGCTTTTAGCCATTGATCGCTGCATGAGCGGCTATGGCGTCCATCAACACGGGAGACAGACAGTCATACGGCTCAAGCCCCAAGTCTTTAAGAGTGCTACGCACACCCCCCATAGATTCTGGCGCAGCCCCCGACTCGATAATAGAAGAGACAAACGCCGCAAATTCCGGTGCAGACCAGCCCTTTTCTGCTGACAGCTCGGTGTGGATGAAGTCCAGACCGTGGAAGGGATGACCCGTGTTTTCGATGCGGCCATACATATGGGTACCACACTCTGTGCAGGCATGACGCTGAATTGCAGCTGACTCATCGACAATGGTCAACTTGTCAGCATTGGCAGTGACGCTCACGTGATCTCGCGACACAACGGCTATTTGAGCGAACAAGGCACCTTCAGGCTTCCAGCATTTGCTACAGCCACAAACATGATTGTGGGCAGTCTGAGCGCCAATTGTGACTTCAACGGGCTTGTTGCTGCAGCTGCACAACAAGGTACCGCCTGCAAAGCCATCACGACCAGCTACAATACCGTTATCGACCTGAGGATGAATTAAAGTGTTAATAGTGATTACTCCCTGGATGTTTAGTTTAGCCAAGCCAGCCTCCACCTGAAGGCGGCCTGCTTTATCAGTTAATTACATGGCTTTATTGAAAATATTGATGATATCTTGAGTGGTTGCCTTTCTTGGATTAGTTAATGAGCAGGCATCGTTCAGGGCGTTGATTGCCATAAACTCAAGCTTGTCTTGCTTAACACCAAGATCGGCTAGTCTCTGGGCAGTGCCAACCGAAGCAGACAGCTTCTCGATAGCAATGATGCCGGCTTCAGCGGCATCGGCGTACGTCATGCCCGTGGTATCTACACCCATGGCTTTCGCCACATCGGCAAAACGCTCCACTTTTTCAGTCGCGTTAAAGCGTGACACTACCGGTAACAAGATGGCGTTACACAGACCGTGTACCAGATCATAGACGCCACCGAGTTGGTGAGCCATAGAGTGTACATAGCCTAATGAAGCGTTAGAGAATGCCATACCGGCAAGGTACTCACCGTATTGCATGGCATCGCGAGCCTCACGGTCTTCACCATTGTCGACTGCCGTTTTAAGGTTTTGGGCAATAAGCTCAATGGCTTTAATAGCCGACGCATCGGTTATCGGCGTGGCCGCGGTCGAAACATAGGCTTCTACCGCATGAGTCAAAGCATCCATGCCTGTCGCTGCCGTGAGGAACTTAGGCATGGCAACCATCAACTCAGAATCGTTTACTGCGATAATAGGGGTCAGATTTTTATCCACAACCGGATATTTGGTCTCATCCTCCTCATTGGTCACGATAGCAAATATCGTCATCTCTGCAGCAGTACCTGCCGTAGTGTTAACCGTCACCAGAGGAAGCTGGGGCTTAGTAGACAGATGAACGCCTTTAGAGTAATCACGGATGTGACCACCGTTGGCCGCTACCAGGGCGATGCCTTTGGCACAATCATGTGAGGAGCCACCGCCGAACGAAATAACGAAGTCACATTTTTGCGCTTCGAGCAGGGCCAGACCCCGATCAATATTATTTTCTGTCGGGTTAGGCTTAACGCCGTCGAAAATAGCGAAGTCGATATTATGCGCAGCTAATTCATCAGTCAGCCTATCAACCAGCTTGATATCTACCAATGCCTTGTCGGTAACGATCAGTGCCTTTTTGAAGTTTCTGGCATTCAGCTCGCCACCCAATTGCTTTATCGCGTTTTGCCCCATCAGAGACATGGGGGGCATATAAAATGTAGTGCTCATTCTTCTTTCCTTATCTTTAATAAAATAGTTCTGCGGTCTATATCCATGGATTACAAGCAATCCCGGTATTGACGCTATGACTTCGGCGCTGATGCTGATGTCATTTCGATGAGAAGAATTATATTTATCTTTTAAAAAATGATAATCCGCTTGATTTGAAAATATCTTTTTCACCTGAGTAACAATATGAAAATAGTTAAGCGACTGTTTTTATGCCACTTTAACAACTGCAACTGAAACCAAGGTTAGTTAAATTTTAAGATTGAATTTATCCATAGATTGACGATAATAAAGAGAATTAGCGCAACGATAATTACCAAGGAGTAATAATGTTCAACTGGGAGGGGGTAAGCGAATTTGTTGCCGTAGCAGAGGCAGAGAGCTTTACCAAGGCCGCAAAACGTCTTGGGATATCGACCGCTCAGGTCAGCAGGCAGGTCAGCGCATTAGAAACCAGGATGGCAACTAAGCTGTTTCACCGCACCACACGTAAAGTGTCGGTGACTGAGGTGGGCCGGATCTATTATCAACATTGCAGACAGGTGCTGGACGGATTAGAAGAGGCCGAACGCGCCATTACCAACTTACAGAGTACACCGAGAGGGCTGTTAAAAATTACCGCCCCGGTTACCTATGGTGAAAGAACGCTTGCGCCGCTGGTGAACGACTTTATCGCTAAATACCCGGAGCTTGAAGTAAAGGTAAGCCTGACGAATCAGAAGGTCGACTTAATCGATGAGGGGTACGATCTCGCTATTCGACTGGGACAGCTTGAAGACTCAAGCATGATGGCCAAAAGGTTGGGCTCCCGAACTCAATATGTCTGCGCCTCTCCGGATTATGTTTCAACTTCTGGTATCCCTCACTCACTGTCTGAGTTGGAGCAACATAACTGTCTGCAGGGAACATTAGATTACTGGCGATTTCAGGAAAATGGTAAGACGAGAAATGTCAGGGTTAAGGGCAATCTGAGCTGTAACAGTGGCCACGCTCTCGTCGATGCCGCGATAAAAGGGATAGGTATCATTCAGCTGCCTGACTACTATGTCTTGCCTTATTTGGAAGATGGCCAACTAATCCCACTACTTGAGCAAAACCGTCAACCTGACGAGGGGATCTGGGCACTCTATCCTCACAACAGACACTTGTCGCCTAAGGTGCGCATGCTACTCGATTATCTGAGTGAAGCCCTCAATTAACCTCAACCAATGAGGGGGCTACAGCCCCCTTGCTCATTCATCTCTCCCAAGATTTCATTAGAGCCACCACTGCACCACTCATTTATTACACATGGGTAAAAGTGATTTTCCTTTTACGGTAATTGTTCCTCATTGAACGGTAATTATAATAGCCAACATCTGATGTTCCTCCGCTTTATCTCTCATACCTTTCGTATCAACAGTGAAGTTTTGAGGCTCTATCGTTCAACTTTTTGTAATGCACCACTCTGAGTGCGCTAAGGAATTATCATGTCTCGTATTGTAATTGTCGGCGGTGGCGCCGCAGGACTAGAACTGGCCAGTATCTTGGGCCGCTCCGTAAACCGTCAAGATGAAGTCATCTTAGTGGAGGGAGAGACCCACCACTACTGGAAACCCAGGTTTCATGAGATAGCCGCCGGTACATTCGATAACGATCTCGATACTCTTTGCTACTTTAGCCATGGAGCAAGAAATGGCTATATACATTACCAGGGCTGGATGACAGATATTAAACGCGAGGAGAAACAGCTGATTGTAAGTAAGCCTAACGGTGAAACGGATTTCATTACGTATGACTATCTGGTTATCGCCATAGGCGCGATTAGCAATGATTTTGCTACCCAGGGGGCGCAAGAACACTGTCTGTTTCTAGATACACCGGAACAAGCACGCAGCAGTTGGCTGCAAATTAGCTCACTGTTACGCTCCGGATACCAGCGTACGATAAACATCGTTGGCGCGGGTGCGACCGGTCTCGAGCTGGCCGCCGAACTCGCTAAAGTTAGCGCCAGGTTAGAGGCAAACCCACATGCGGCTAAACTCACCATCAACCTGATAGAAGCCGCCGACAGAGTCTTACCCAATAGCCCGTTAAAGATGTCCCGCCAGGCACAGTTGATGCTGGAGAAGTATGATATCAATATCATGCTGAACACCAGAATTGCCAGCGTTGAACAACTGGGTATGACCACCAGCGATGGGCTCACTATCGGCGCCGACATTCAATTTTGGGCTGCGGGTATTAAAGCACCTAACTGGTTGAAGAACATCGGTGGTCTTGAGAGCAATAACGCCAATCAGCTAATGGTAAATCAGACTTTAGCCAGCACCCTGGATCCAAATATATTTGCACTGGGAGACTGCGCCTCAATCCCTCAAGACGATGGTTTAATGGTGCCTCCTAAGGCTCAGGCAGCTAATCGTGCAGCGGTACATTTAGCCAAAAGCTTAAGCGGACTGATTGAAGGAAAACAGCTCACACCTTTCATCTATAAAGATGGCGGCATGGTCGTCGCAATAGGCCATAACTTCGCTATCAGTACCATGATGAATGACAAGCTAATCTTAAAGGGACGATTAGTTCGCCGCCTCTACGACACGATTTTTCGCTTGCATCAAAAAACGGTCAGTGGTGTATTTACCATGTCACGCCTGATCATAGCGAAGCGATTAAAATGTATTTTCCAGCCAGGTTAAATATCACCAGCCAGCCTTCGTCAAGATCTATCCAACTTTAGACATTAAAAACCGTATTCCTAAAGGAATGCGGTTTTCTATTTTTAATAGATTAAGTTGGCCTCCAGGCTCACTATTAGTTTGAACTCTAACCACCTAAATAAAGGGGAAATAGATTGAAACAACCGCCTCAGATCACAGAACTGTTAACAGGCTGTGAACTGTGCTAACTTATTGTATCAAATCCTTTACTGTCGTCCTGTTTCTAGTAATAGGATTATACTGATGCCGTCGCCTGTAAGAACCGTAGCACAGCCCCTAGTTTGAACTCTAACAATTGTTAATTAAAGGCACGCGCGCAAAACATTCTCACCTCGAGCACGGAGCTCTTATGAAAACTATGATTTTGATTGGCGGAATACTCCTTAGTACCGCGACACATCAAGCCCTTGCCGAAGAGCAATGCGGCAAGGTCACCATCGCAGATATGAATTGGAGCTCGGCTTCATTAATCGCTAATGTAGATCGCTTTATTCTGGAGCATGGTTACGGCTGCGAAGCCGAGCTGATCCCTGGTGATACTATGCCTACCAGCACCTCTATGGTTGAAAAAGGTGAACCTGATATCGCGCCTGAAATCTGGAGCAACAGCGTTAAAGAGCTTATCGAACGAGGTGTCAGCGACAAACGCTTGGCTATCGCGGGTCATTCACTCTCTGATGGCGGTGAAGAAGGCTTCTGGGTACCCCAATATATGGTCGACAAGGACCCAAGCCTGAAAACCATTGAGGGTATTATCGCCAAAGTGAAAACCTTTAAACATCCGGAAGATCCTGACCGTGGTGCTTTTTATGGATGCCCTGCGGGATGGGGCTGTCAACTCTCGGCTGAAAATCTGTATCGTGCGCTTAAGCTAAGTGATGCCGGGTTTGATCTTATCGATCCCGGCTCAGGAGCAGGCCTGTCCGGCTCCATCGCCCGTGCCTACGAGCGTGGAAAGCCTTGGTTTGGTTATTACTGGGCACCCACAGCGGTATTGGGTAAGTACAAAATGGCCAAGGTGGATTTTGGTAGCGGTATAGATGTGGATCATTTCCGTGACTGTATCTCCAAAGTCGAGTGCGCCGATCCCAAGGTCACCATGTATCCATCGGCATTGGTACAAACTGTCACCACCACAGATTTCGCTGAAAAATCAACCCAAGCATTCGCGTATCTTGGTAAACGCTCCCTGACCAATGCCCAGATGAACGGCTTGCTGGCTTGGATGGAAGACAATCAGGCAGACGGCAATATCGCAGCCGAGTATTTCCTGATGAATCATGAAGACACCTGGCTTAAATGGGTTCCTGCCGATGTTGGCGCAAAGGTAAAAGCGGCAATCGAAGCACTTTAAACACAACAAAAGCGGGGCTCTGAGCCTCGCTATTTTGCTCCCCATCTGGATTATCCCGTGTAAAACATTATAGAGGTAGTAATGGCTGACTATTCTTGGCTCAGCAAATTTCCGAAAATGGACCGTTCCACTTTGTTGGAAATTCGCAAATATTTGGATGGCAGCTTTCGGGACTTTTCCCGTGAGTATGGTGATGTCATCGAGTCTTTCTTCGATCCGCTGCTCGACTTTCTTATCTGGTTTGAAAAGCTGTTGGTGCAATCGCCCTGGTGGGCAGTACTGCTCTCTATTACCGCTTTAGTTTACTTCACCAGCCGTTCATGGAAATTGTCTCTGGGCGTCGTTGTTTCATTTCTGCTGATCGGCTATTTCGGCATGTGGGAAGATACGATGCGCACCCTCAGTATCATTACCGTGTGTACGCTATTGGCCATAGTATTGGGCGTGCCCATAGGGATCTTAATGTCCCGCAGCAATCGAACTCAGGCATTGGTGACACCGATTCTGGATGTGATGCAAACCATGCCGGCCTTCGTGTATCTGATCCCCGTGGTCATGTTGCTTGGAATTGGCAAGGTGCCCGGTGTTATTGCCGTGGTGATTTATGCCATTCCGCCAGTCATTCGCCTGACCAACCTGGGGATCCGTCTGGTAGACAAAGAAGTCCTTGAGGCCGCCACCGCCTATGGTGCTAATCCGATGCAACGCCTGATGGGTGTTCAGTTACCTCTGGCCTCTCCCACCATAATGGCAGGCATCAACCAGACCATTATGATGGCGTTGGGGATGGTAGTTATCGCGTCTATGATTGGCGTCAAGGGGCTGGGTCAACCGGTACTCAAGTCGATCACCAACCAGTATTTCACCCTCGGGCTCTTTAACGGTTTAGCCATCGTCGCTCTGGCCATCATTTTTGATCGCGCCTCTCAAGCCTACGCCAAGCGGTCTCAGAAACATATGCAGGGTGGACATCATGAGTAACGCATCACCAACAGAGCCACTTATTCAGATTAAGGATCTATTTAAGGTCTTTGGCAAAAAGCCAACCAGCGTCATGCCTATGGTTAGGGATGGTTTATCCAAGGATGACATTCTGGCGAAAACCGGCCATACCGTGGGCCTCAAAGCCATCAACCTCGATATTCATCAGGGTGAAATATTTGTGATTATGGGGCTTTCAGGCTCGGGAAAATCAACCTTGATCCGCCACTTCAACCGACTAATAGATCCCACAGAGGGGCAAATTCTGGTTGAAGGCATCGATGTGATGAGGCTCAATACCAAGGAGTTGGAGCAATTTCGCCGCAATAAAATGGCCATGGTATTCCAACGCTTTGGTTTAATGCCCCACAGAAGCGTACTGGAAAATGTCGCTTATGGCCTCAGTGTACAAGGGGTAGATAAAGCAAGTAGAAACGCCAAAGCCGCCCAATGGCTTGAAACAGTCGGTCTGGCCGGATATGAAGAGCAGTACCCTTCTCAGCTTTCCGGTGGTCAGCAGCAGCGCGTCGGCCTGGCAAGAGCCCTGTGTACTGATGCAGAAATCTTGCTGATGGATGAGGCATTCTCAGCGTTGGATCCCTTGATACGCAGTGAAATGCAGGATCAACTGATTGAGCTGCAAAAAGAACTACATAAGACCATCATTTTCATCACCCACGATCTCGATGAAGCACTGCGAATTGGCGACCGGATCGCTATCCTCAAAGATGGCAACCTGGTTCAGGTTGGTGAACCGGTGGATATCTTGCTCAACCCTGCCGACGATTATGTCGAAGCCTTCGTCAAAGATGTAAACCGTCCGCGAGCCCTGACCGTCGAAACCGTCATGAAGCCACCCGCGTATCGTCTTACCGCCGACACTATAGGTGAGGCACTCAAACAGATGAAGCGTATCCCGGCTAACTATGCCTATTACGTTACCGATGAGGGTTTCCAGGGAGTCGTGTGCCAGGAAGCGCTGGAAGATGCCGTAAAGACAGATAAAGAAGCACTGATGGAAGACTTTAAGGTCGAGGAGCTGACTCCGATATCACAGGATGCACTGCTGGAAAGCATCATTCCGGCAACGATGGAATCAGACTTTCCCCTGCCTGTTGTCGACTCCGATGGTGACTTGCAGGGTGAACTTTCCCGGGCTCATCTGGCCGACGTGCTATCGGATTTCTACACAGATGATGACGACAGCACTGACGAAGAAAAACTAAACTCAACTAAAGAGGATAAATGATGATCCGCTATACACTTGCTGCTTCCTGTATCGCCCTGGCATTGACCGCTAATGCCAACGCCACACAGGTTGACGAAGAGCTGGAGGCTCTTAAAAACCGTATCGAGCAATTGGAATCCGAACAGGAACAGGTAAAAGAAGATAAGGACGCCTCCATTAAGTTTGGCGGTGCCGCTCGTTTCCAATACTCCTATGAAGACTATGATGTCGATAATGAGGACCGGGGGGGAGATTTTGATTTCGACCTGTTCCGCATCGATGTTAATGGCAACGTCGATGACGTTATTTTTTCTGCTCAGTACCGCTGGCACCAATATATGGATGTCATTCACCATGCTTGGGTCGGTTACAACTTCGATGAAAAGCAACAGGCTAAAATTGGTATCACTCAGGTTCCATTCGGCATTTTGACCTGGGCGTCTAACAGCTTTTTCTTCAGTTCTAACTTCTATACCGGGTTGGAAGACGACTACGATATGGGTCTGAATTACACCTATAGCGGTGATGCTAACCGACTGGATCTGGCCTTCTACAAAAATGATGAGCAGGGCGGTTTGGATGGATATGTATCCGATCGCAGCGAGCGTTATTCCTACGATGTTGTCGGCGTTCGTCTAGCAGGAGAAGGGATCTATGACGCCCCAAGCGAAGGCAAGGCTGCGGGTGAAACCAACACCCTCAACGCACGTTATGCTCACAACCTGGCGTTCGGTGATGTTGCAGTTGAACTGGGGGTATCCGCTCAGGCCGGTCAACTGGAAATTCAAGACGGTACCGATGGCGATCATATGGCAGCAGCACTGCATAGTGTGATCAACTATGACCGTTGGAACCTTAAGTTGCAGCTGACCGACTACGAATATGATGTAGATGGTATGGATGTAGAACGTATGGTCGTGGGCGCCTATGCCTTCTATGACTCAATCCCGGCAGAGGCCACCAGCTATGTGGCCAACGTGGCCTACAGTCTACCTGTTAGCATGGGACCAATTTCAAACCTGACTTTCTATAATGATTATTCACTTGTCACCGATAAGCCAGGTGTTCAGGAAGACACCTTTATGAACGTCACAGGCGTCGCTATCACCGCCGGTGGCCTTTACACCTACGTCGATTTTGTTGTCGCCGAGAACCAGCCCTTTATCGGTGGCTCTATGGTAGGTAATGGTGAAACTAATAAGCGCCTGAACATTAACTTCGGTTACTATTTCTAATAGTGAAAATGCTAACTCGGGAAGTTGATACCCAATAAGCCCAAGCCTGCTTAACAAGGTACAAAAAGCCCGCTTATCTTTCGATAAACGGGCTTTCTTTTATTAGGTGAGTTGGCCGATAAGCCGGGTCTTGTCGTGGACAGTTATTCATCTAGGCCTGCAATCGCTCACAGGCTCAAGCGACCTACCCGGTTCCAACGCGAGCCGCGCCGTATGGAACCCTATTTGGTCTTGCTTCGGGTAGAGTTTACCTTGCTACGAACTATTTCTAGCCGCACGGTGCGCTCTTACCGCACCCTTTCACCCTTACCGACCTGATAAATCAGGCAGGCGGTCTCCTCTCTGCTGCACTTGTCGTCGGTTCACACCGCCCAGGAGTTACCTGGTACCCTGCTCTATGAAGCCCGGACTTTCCTCCCCGTTCTATTGAACGCGGCAACTGTCTGGCCAACTCGGCGCGGATTATAGCCTAAGGGATCGCAACACACCAACAAAATAAAACGAAATGGATGAAATGCGGCTCACACTTTTTTAAAGACCAATCTCTAAACCGTGTTTATACAGTGCATTCTTCTTAAGCCCATAGATCTGCCCGGCTATCGCAGCCGCTTTCTTTAAAGGCAGTTCATCGGCGAGTAACTTAAGGGTATTAACCACTTCGCTGGCAATCTCTGACTCTTGTGCGGTGCGATAACCATGGCACATCAGAACAATTTCGCCACGCTGCTGGTTCGGATCACTCTTCACCGTTTCCAGCACTTCACTGACGGGTCCTGATAAAAACGTTTCAAATGTTTTTGTCACTTCCCGGGCCATGACAATTTGTCGGTCGCCACCGAGCGCAGTTAAGATAGATTCTAAGCTGTGAACGATACGATGAGGTGATTCATAGAAAATCAAGGTTCTTGGGTCTTCTTTCAGGTCCGTCAGCTTATCTAAACGTCCCTTCTCTTTCGATGGCAAGAATCCCTCAAAGGAGAAGCGATCAGATGGCAGGCCAGACGCACTCAATGCTGTAATTGCCGCACAAGGTCCCGGTAGGGGAGACACTGGATAGCCAGCACTTCTCACTGCGGAGACGAGGTGGTAACCCGGGTCGGAAATCAACGGCGTTCCGGCATCGGATATCAATGCAACAGACTCACCATTGCTGAGCTTTTGAATGATCCAATCGGCTCTATCCCTTTCATTGTGATCATGCAGCGCGGTTTTCCTTGTCTCAATACCAAAATGACTCAGAAGTTTTCCGCTATGACGCGTGTCTTCACAAGCAATCAATGAAACATTATTAAGCACCTCTATGGCGCGAGAACTGATATCGGCAAGGTTACCAATAGGGGTTGGAACTATGTAAAGTGCGACCGCCAGATCCATATCTACCTCGGTTTGACTATCACAAGACTTTCGTCAAGCGTGAGAGAAGGTTAAACTATTGGCAGCATCTTACCAGAGTGGCCTCTTGTGTTGAAAAAAAGTGTGTTGAAAAGACTGAATACAACTAAATTAATTTCTATCGCAGTTTTGAGTGCTGTTTTATTCGGTTGCGGAACGACTCCCGCACCGGTGAAGCCAACTGTGAAACAAATCTCACTGGTGAGTGCACCTATGCAAGCTGCTGAATATATTGACTTAGCAGCAAAGTCAGATAATCAGGAAGAGCAGAACAGGTACGCGTTACTTGCCGCCCACGCCTTTATTAATGATGGCGATTCGGTTTCTGCAAATAAGACGCTTAAGTCAATCGAGAAGAGTTTAGTACAGCAACCTGAAATACTTGCCGAGCATAAATACCTGACGGCTCGAGTTCTCGAGCTGACTTCAACCTATGATGATGCCCTCAGTCAACTGGAATATCCAAGCCAATGGAAGCTTGCCGACTGGCAGATGGTGGCTTTTCATCAATTCAAAGCTCGGTTATACCAACACATTAAACAGCCTATTGAGCAGGTAAGACAGCTCAGTCTTCTAAGTTCATATCTTCCGTCCTCTCAAGCCGGTGAAGTGAACGATAGCATTTGGCGAATTCTACAGCCGATGCATGAACAGACCTTATTGACGTTTAGCCAAGATAGTTCCAGCCCTGTATTTGCGGGCTGGCTACAACTGGCCTACATAGCAAAACACTATGCCATAGACCCCAATCAGCTGGTTCAACACTTAGGTGACTGGCAACAGGTGAACGCCACTCATCCGGCGGCAATCAAACTGCCTACGGATCTGGAAAAAGCGCTCAACGTGAAGCCCTATAACCCTAAAAACATCGCTGTACTTCTCCCCCTGAGTGGTGCCAGAGCAACGCTCGCCAGCACAGTAAAACAGGGAATAATGTCACGCTATTTGGCTAACCCTGATGATAACGTTTCCATCAACTTTTTCGATACGGCAAAAGGGGCTCAGACCGCTTATCAGGCAGCCATAACCTCCGGTGCTGAGTTCATTATCGGTCCACTATTACAATCTGAGGTTGAGCAGTTACAGCAACCGGTTTCCTCTTCGGAACCCAAATCACCTCAAATCCCAAACATTGATGCGGCAGTGCAGCGGGTGCCACAGCTATACCTGAACCATATTGAAAACTTTATCCCTGACGACAATCAATTCTATTTTGCTCTCTCTCCCGCTAATGAAGCGCGTGATGCAGCGAAGAAGCTGTTTGATGATGGCATTACCATGCCACTTATCCTGGCGAGTAATAACTCTATAGGTCATAGAATGGCCGATAGCTTCAACCAGGTATGGACTGAGCTGGCACAGCAACCTGCTGAAGTTCACTTCTATGATGCTGGCGATCAGATGAAAGTAACGGTACAGAAATCTTTAGGCGTCATCGACAGCAAGGAACGTATTGCACGAATCAAGGCGTTGCTTGGCAATGATATTGAAGCCGATTTCCGTTCGAGGCGTGATATTGATGCCATCTATATGATCTCGGGTAACCGTGATCTTCCTTTATTAAAACCTTTTATCGACGTAAACTTTAGTGTTTTTGCCGATCCGGTTCCCCTGTATACCAGTAGCAGGAGTCGTGTTGAGGGAAGCTCACGAGAAACGGCCCAAGAGCTCAATAACCTCAATATCAGTGATATTCCTTGGTTACTACAAAGCAGTAAAGAAACTCAGTTAGTCGAAGAACTTTGGCCATCTTGGAGCTATAGTCAGAAGCGCCTGTATATCATGGGCTATGATGCCCTCGAACTTGTAGGTAAACTAGCTCAAATGCGAGCCCTGCCTGGCTATCAGTTTTCCGGACGTAGCGGTATGCTATCTGTCTCACCCGATGGCACAGTAAACAGAGAGCTTAGCTGGGGTCGTTATCAGAGGGGTAACTTACGTCCTCAATGATGGATAATAACAAGCCGATATCTGCAGAACATGGTCAAACAGGAGAAAACCTGGCCATGAATTACCTGGTAGAGCAGGGGCTGACATTCATCGAACGAAATGTCAGGTTCAAATTCGGGGAAATTGATTTAGTCATGAAAAATGGCAAAGAGTGGATCTTCGTCGAAGTAAAGTTCCGCTCAAAAAACCAGTATGGCGGCGCCTTAAATGCGTTAAGTTCAGGACAGATAAAGAGACTGAGACGTGCAGCTGAGCATTATATGCAGATCCACAATATCGATGCCATTTGTCGATTCGATCTAATCGCTGTAGATACGGGCCAGATACAATGGCTACCAAACGCATTCTGAAACCAAATTAATGACTTGTGCCTTAAGCTGTTATGGCATGATAACAAGAGATTTAAAATTAAGGATTTACCTATGTTAGAACGTATTAAAGATAGCTTTACACATTCAATTCAAACCAAGATCGATGCTTCAGAAGCACTGCCAGAGTCTATTGCTAAAGCAGCAGAGATGATGGTCCACTGTCTATTAGGTGGAAATAAAATTCTGGCATGTGGTAATGGCGGTAGCGCCGGTGATGCACAGCACTTTTCGGCAGAGCTATTAAACCGCTTTGAAGTTGAGCGTCCTCCCCTTCCAGCCATCGCATTGACAACCGATACCTCTACGATCACAGCTATCGCGAATGACTATAGCTATGACGAAATATTCTCTAAACAGATCTTAGCATTGGGACAGCCTGGCGATATTCTATTGGCGATATCAACCAGTGGACACTCTGGCAACGTGATTAAAGCCATTGAGGCAGCGTTGAGCCGTGACATGACCATCGTGGCTCTGACCGGTAAAGATGGTGGCCCAATGGCCGGTTTACTCAGCATTAACGATGTTGAAATTCGAGTGCCTTCTAACAGCACGGCTCGCATTCAGGAAGTCCACCTGCTTGCCATTCATTGCCTGTGTGACAATATCGACCGCACTCTATTCCCTCAGGACGAGCAGCAGTAAGAAGCAGTCATCAAATGCCTCTAAGTGTCATCTTGCCTTTTATGACAAGATGACATCTCGTATTCCACCCCGTCAGGAAAAAACACAATGATCAGACTGCTCTCACTTGCAGCGATAGCGCTACTTCTTCAGGGCTGTGCCGGTGCCGTAATGGTAGGTGCGGTGGGTGGCGCCATGATGGTAAATGATGAGCGCAGTTTTTCCACTCAGCTTGACGACACTAACGCAGACTTCCAGATAGCCAGTGAACTCGCCGCCTTGGAAGATGTAAAAAACCAAGCCAATATCACCGGTGTGGTCATGAATGGTAATGTACTCTTGATAGGCCAGTCTCCCAACTCAATGTTAAGAGACAAGGCTATTCGCGCCGTTCAAGAGTTGAAATTAGGTGGAAAAATCCATAATCAGATCCGAATAGGCAACCCGACCTCCTTCACCACCAGAAGTAATGACACCTGGATAACGACTAAGGTTAAGACTCGTATGCTCAATACCGATAACTTAGATGTCACCCGCATCAAAGTTATCACAGAGAACGGTGAAGTTTTCCTGCTTGGTGTCGTGGCCAGAGATCAAGTTGACCTTGCTGTCGATGTCGCCCGTAATACCGCCGGCGTGCGAAGAGTTATTAAGGTATTCGAATCCCCCCACTCCTGAACCTTGATAGGAGCCAGGTTGCTACCCTAGCCAATAATTGCAATCAATGAGTATGCATCTCCGCGATACGCGAGCTAACCTGTCGCTTACTCACACCCGAAAAAATCCAGGGTAACAAGATTGATGGCAGCACGATAAAGCCTGCCCCAATCCAGCTTAATCCGTCTAACCATTCATCGAACCATAACCAACCGAAGAAAACGCAAAATATGAGCCCAGTATATTCTGCAATGGCGACTTCGCTGGCCTTGGCTTTACGGTATGCAAGCACACTTAACCACTGATACACCAGTAAGAAGGCATTACTTACTATGGCCAGGCCCAATACTTGCCAGCTCAGTCCGGATACGCCTTGAACGATAGTAAAGACTACGACGATAGGTACACTAAACAGGTTATACAGCATAAGAGTCACTATTGGGGACTCTGTATCGGGTAATTTTTTTAGTGCCAACTGATTGATGGCAAATGTCAGCGCCCCCGCCAGCACGGCAATGCCGGAGATATTCATTTCACTGGGCCGTAATATGATTAAGATACCAACAAAGCCTAATATCCCCGCTACCGATTGTGCTCCACTCATCTTTTCCTTTAAAAACAGACACCCCATCATCATGATCATCAATGGAGCCGAGTAAAACAGTGAGCTGACAGTGGCAAGAGGCAGTGACATGAGCCCCATGATTAGCAGCAAGGCACCAGACGTTCCCACATGGGCTCTAAAGAGATGAAGCTTAATATGATTACTCCTCGGTGCCCTCTCCCGTAGCCAGAACGGTAGTATCATCAACACAGCAGAGAGCTGACGCACGAGCAAAAATGTCGAGGCATTCACATCGTCCGATAACCACTTAACCGAGACATCATAAAGTGCACTAAAGATGTTTCCAAAGACTAAAATTCCGATCCCAATGACGACTGCGCGTTTCATTTCATACTCATACAACTAACAACAGATGTGCTTATGATATAGACCACAAAACGTTAGCTGAAATGATGTTTTTTAATCATAGATGAATTAGATTCATACTAAGTATGACTATTGAGAACCGCTTATCATGCGAAAAATCCCCCCTTTACGTGCGTTGCAGGTTTTTGAAGCCGCGGCCAGACAGGAACACTTTTCCCGAGCCGCAGACGAGCTTTGTATCACACAGAGTGCCGTCTCTCATCAGGTACGGGTACTCGAAGAACACTTTGACGAACGGCTCTTTAAAAGAGCGGGGAGACAACTGAAGCTGAGTGCTAAAGGGAAGTTACTCTACAGCGAGCTGTCACGTATTTTTAATGAGTTAAGTGACCTTAACCTGCAGATATCGGGTGGGGAGAGTCAGGAGCTCAGGCTCGCGGTTTACAGCTCATTTGCGGTGAAATGGTTAATTCCCAGACTCAGTGACTTCAGACGACAGTACCCGGAGATAAAAATTCGTCTGGATATGATCACCGACGATCCGGAGCTGTCCGATAGCGTTGCCGATATGTTTATCAGCGGACAGAGTAATCACCCGGGATTTTGGCATCAGTTACTACACAAGGAACGGCTCATACCCGTTTGCAGCCCGGATCTATTTGCCAGAGGAGAGGCGGTACACATCGAGTCTTTGTGGCAATACCCATTGCTGACGGTAGATGAAGGACCTCTGGGACTTGACTGGAACCGCTGGAGTGTAGCCAATGAGGCACCTTTCCCGGATGATTTTCAGCAACATATCTTTAGTCATGTACTACTAGCCATCGAAGCTGCAATCGCTGGCCAGGGCATTGCATTAGCCTCCGACTTCATGGTTGTCAATGACATAGAAAAGGGACGTTTAATCGCATTGGATCTACCGGATATATTCACTGGCTTTAAATTTAACTTCAGCTGTAAGCAGAGAAGGCTGAAAGAACCTGCCATTGCCGCTTTCATCGAATGGATTAACCATCAGAATTGATGACAACGAGTCACGAGTCACGAGTCACGAGTCACGAGTCATCAGATTAAAGCAGAGCCCTAACCATACATAGTAAATAGCCATAACTCTTTATGACAATAGGCCAGACAGAACGAAGGTTTTAAACCATCCGTGGTAAACCTTCATAAGTGTTCTGACCGCCAGGGATGGTGGCAATGCCAGTAAATGCAGGAGCATTTGTGGCCAGACACAAAAAAGCCGACACATGGTCGGCTTTTCCGGACGAAACAGTGTCCCGTCCTGAGATAAGTTAAAACAGGCTTATACTAGCAAGCCAATTTTCTCATATACCGTTTTTAGTGTGACTTCTGCACGAGCCTGAGCCTTCTCAGCGCCCTCTTGCATCACTTGATTCAGGAAGGTTTGATCTTCCCTGAACTCACGATATCTGGCCTGAAGAGGTTCAATCATCTCGACTACCGCTTCACCGGCTGCGACTTTAAGGTGACCATACATTTTGCCTTCGAACTCAGCTTCAAGACCGGCAATGCTCTTACCCGATACACCAGACATCAAGCTGAGTAAGTTAGAGACCCCAGGCTTATTTTCTGTATCAAAGCGCACCACTGGCGGCTCATCACTATCGGTCACAGCTTTCTTAATCTTCTTCAGGATCTTCTTAGGCTCTTCGAGTAATCCGATAACGTTATTACGGTTATCGTCCGACTTCGACATCTTCTTAAGAGGATCTTGCAGCGACATAACCTTAGCGCCATGCTCCGGAATAAATGGCTCAGGAACAGTAAAGGTATCACCATAGGCATTATTGAAACGAGTTGCGATATCACGAGTCAACTCAAGATGTTGCTTCTGATCTTGCCCTACAGGGATCTCATTGGCTTGGTACAAGAGGATGTCTGCAGCCATCAAGACCGGGTAAGCAAATAAACCAACGTTGATGTTGCTCGCATGCTTTTGAGACTTATCTTTAAACTGAGTCATGCGGTTTAGCTCACCCATCTGGGTATAGCAATTTAGCGCCCAACCTAGCTGTGTATGCTGTGGAACCTGAGACTGGATGAATACCGTACTTTTCTTAGGGTCGACGCCACAAGCAAGATAAAGTGCTAACGTGTCCAGGCAAGCTTCTCTTAGAAGTTTAGGATCTTGTCTTACCGTAATGGCATGAAGATCCACGACACAGTAAAGGCAGTCATGGCTATCTTGCATGGCAACCCACTGTCTCAATGCGCCCATATAGTTACCTATGGTCAGCTCACCTGACGGTTGTGCACCGCTAAGTACTATGGGTTTGGCGGGGTTAGTCATACGTTTTCTTGCTCCATTACATTTACGCTATTATTTACTAGTGTCAAAATTTCACTAAATTGTTCACAGACCGCATCTGGACTGCTAAGACTGATATCTTCACCGTAGTTATACCCATAGGTCAAGCCTATCGAGGTAATACCCGCAGCTTTAGCCGCCAAAATATCATTTTTTGAATCTCCCACCATCAAAAGCTGGTCACCCTCCAACTCCCAATGGTTGAGAAGATGGGTTAACGGCAAAGGGTCGGGCTTCATTCTATCGAGGGAATCACCACCAAGCACTTTACAAAATAGGTGATCGATTTTAAATGCCTCCAGTAGAGGTATGGTAAATCGATGTGGTTTGTTCGTCACAACTGCCAGCGGATATCCGGATGAACTCAACTCTTCCAATACGGCTAAAACATTCGGGTATAACTTGCTATATCGCTGAAGGTGCTCCTGATAATAATGCATGAAACGAGGCATCACTTCATCGAGCAGAGATTGCTCCACTTCACGCTCAAGCGCAAAAGAGAGAGCCCTGCGCATCAACATCTCTGCGCCATTCCCCACCCAACTTCTCACCTGCTCTTCAGTGCAGCCAGATAGTTCAAACTCAGATAATGTAGCTTGAGTGGCGGCAGCAAGATCCGGCACACTATCGATAAGTGTGCCGTCGAGATCGAAAGCGATAGCTTTAAGTTTTCCCCAACGACTCATGGATTATGACTCGCTTTTAGCTAGCTCGACACGCATCTCATCGATAACAGCTTTGTAATCAGGCTTATTGAAGATCGCAGAACCAGCCACAAACATGTCGGCCCCCGCAGCGGCGATCTCGCCAATATTATCAACCTTAACACCGCCATCTACCTCGAGACGAATATCATAGCCACTGTCATCGATTAACTTTCTAACTTGTCTAAGCTTATCCAGTGTCGATGGAATAAAGGATTGACCACCGAAACCTGGGTTAACTGACATCAATAAGATGACATCCAGCTTATCCATTACATGGTCCAGGTAATGCAGTGGAGTCCCCGGATTAAATACTAAGCCTGCTTTACAACCTGACTCTTTAATCAACTGTAAACTTCTGTCCAGATGCTCAGAAGCTTCCGGGTGGAATGTGATGAATGTAGCTCCGGCTTTAGCAAAGTCAGGAATAATTCGATCAACGGGCTTTACCATCAGGTGAACATCGATATCAGCTGTGATGCCATAATCACGCAACGCCTGACATACCATAGGGCCAATAGTCAGGTTAGGAACATAATGATTATCCATTACATCAAAGTGAACCACATCGGCACCGGCATTGAGGACAGCATCGACGTCTTCACCTAGGCGGGCAAAGTCGGCAGATAAAATAGAAGGAGCAATAAGAAATGGGCGCATAGCAAACTCACTACAGTGTTTAAGAAATACGCTATTCTACCTTTTGCAGGCTTAAGCCTCTAGGGCTTATGAGGGATTTAGATATGATCAATCACAAAAACCTCATACATTTGTACAATATTTTACAGCACAGAAAAATTAATGTTCAAAATATAATCGGCTTTGCTATAATAAGTCGACCTGCGAGGGAGGTTTGATAAAGGAAGATATGATGAACAAAAGGATAAAACTCACAGCAAGCATGAAGTCTGCTGCTTTTATTGCCACTTCAGCAAGCGTTATTGCCGTGACAGCGATGAGTTTTCAGAGCATTACCTCTGCCAATGCTCTATCTGCCTGCGCATGCAGCACAACTTCTGAATCCAGCTACAACTCCTCCCTTCCTGCGAGTCATCCCAGCAATCGATGTGCACGCCAATCGGAAGACCTCAACTGGACAAACTGGTTTGCGGGTAAGAGTCGCTCGAATCAGCTTCATTTTGTTGACCTGCTCGAACTGCTTCATGGACATAGCGACGGTCCACTGGACGATGTTACCCCGGCAAACAGCCAGCAAAATCGCTTCTAGAATTAAGGGTTATGTTGCGAAAGGTTTGGGACTTGTTGATCAGTACTCTGGCCGCTTTCTTCGGCGTCCAGAGTGAGCAAAACAGAAAACGGGATTTCCAAACAAACTCCCCCCTCCCATTTATCATTATGGGGATAGTGCTCGCGATAGCCTTAGTATTCACGTTACTGTTTATCGTTAGAAAAGTGCTGGGCTAAAAAAGCAGTCCCATTCTCATAGCACTGCAGCCTTTCATCGAAAAATACACCAATGGCACCTTGTCGCTAATCGTTTTCACTATGATAGCGGTCATCATACAGAGCCATTAACTCATCGACTTTCTTACGCGCACTGCCTTTTTGGCTGATATTTCTCTGCACCTGAATCGTATCGAATCTAGCACCATGGTAAAGCTCCCTCGTCAGAGGTATATCATGGTTACTGATTAAAACAGGGAAGCCGCGCTCAATCGCTGTATGGCGAGACTTACGAGCAAGCAGGGCTTGATCGTCTAAGCTGAATCCGGCACCCACATAAGTCGTGAAGCTGGCTGTTGTAGAAAGAGGGGCGTATGGTGGGTCGCAGTATACAACATCACCGTCAGTCGTTAAGTCGAATGCTTTTTCATAACCTATACAGCGAAACTCAGCGCATTGAGCCTTCTCTGAAAAAAATCTGATCTCTTTTTCCGGGAAGTAAGGTTTCTTATAAGATCCAAATGGCACATTGAATCCGCCTTTACGGTTATATCTACACAAACCATTGAAACCATGACGGTTCATATATAAGAAATAGACCGAACGAAGAAACGGGTCGCGACTTAAGTTAAATTCGGCTCTGACTCTATAATACGCATCCTTTTCATTCATCTCAGGTACAAACATCGCTTTAGCCGCCGCAATATATCGCTCAGGCTCTGTCTGAACAATTTTATATAAATTGATCAGATCCTGATTGATATCACACAGAAGATAACTTGAGTAATTCGTATTTAGAAATACAGAACCCGCGCCAACGAAAGGCTCCACTAAGCGCTCCCCCTCAGGAAGATGCTCTGAGAGTGCTTCAATCAGTTTGAATTTCCCGCCAGCCCACTTAAGAAAGGCTCTCTGTTTTTTACTCATCTAAATTGATTGAATGCTAAGAAAAATGAAGTCACCGATTGTACTCTGTTTATTAAGGAATATCACGAGCGGGAAGGCTATCTTGCAGCTCATAATCAACTAAATCTTTCGATGAACGTACCCAGGGAGCATTCAACTGATATTTTTCCACTATATCCAGTGCTTTTTTATGTGCCAGACTCGAAGTAGGGAACTGGCCAAGTAAAACAACCCACCTCTGCTTGTACCTGGCGACCTTAATACCCGTCTCACCTTGTAACTGATTGAGTATGTTATAGAGAGACTTTACTTTACTAACACTTGCCAGCTGCAAGGTATAGCCCGTAGACAATGCCTCACTATTGAGCTGTCCGGTTACCTTAGACTCAAGCTCCTTCTCATCTTGCCTGTCCTCGACAATTGACGAAGACAGTTGAGTCGACTCTATATCATCCAGTCCCTTAAAGACCTCTACTGAAGGCTCCTCATCACCGGTGTCCGTTACCGAATCGGCTTCCGCAGGATTTAGGGTGCTATCAGCTGAAACTACTGAGACATCAGGTTGTTGCACTACTTGTTCATCATCGTTCTCTGCTGATAATGCGCTATCCTCTTCGCTCTCAACTACTGGCAAGGCTTGATGCAGGATAAAATAACCGGCCATTAACCGCTCGCCATATTGATAGAGCATCGAAGAACTTGGCTCTACTTCAAATACCGTTTTTTCCGGCCCAGCAAGCACCTCCTCCCTCTCTTCTGAGGGTAGAAGCAGATAACCTATGACTAAGCATAAAAAAATCAGCATCCCCGCGATTGCCATTTTGTGCCATTGACGTGATGCGGGAATTTCCGGCTCACCATGTAACGCCAACTCCAGAAGATTTACGACCTCTTGTGGGCTGCCGGACTGCTTTAGCAATTGCTCTTTGACGATCTCTCTAGGAGTAAAAGGGATCTGTTCACTTCGACTCAACAAGGTGTAGTAGAGCGCCTCCCGCTCTTGGGATATGAGAGGTTCGATATTGATAGATAATAGAATTTCCTGCTGTTGCTCAGGTAATTGAGTAAGCAGGTCTTCAAAAAAGTCAGCCGTAGTCGTTAATGCCACCGAGAGTGACTTACCGGGGATTGATAGCTGACTGAGCACAATACACTCAGCAATGATCTCCATAGGAAGGTAGTGAGCGTCATCGAGTACAATACAAGAAGCCTGAGGCAAAGCCCCCGAAAGCCTTAATAGAGTTTCAGGCAGAGGGATCTCATCATCGAAAACAGGTTCTGACAGTAGCTGAACTAATATTTTTCTACGTATTTCACTGCAATCACTATGCTTTGGACATGTGACCAGCGCAGAACTAAATTCATCCAGCTCATTCAGAAGGGAAGTGACAAGAGTCGTTTTACCGGAACCATAGGCTCCAGTGACCACCAGCAACTGTTGTCCATAGAGACTGACGTGCTGTAGTCGTTGCAGTAAGGTTTCTTGACTTGGTAATAAAATTGAGTCTTTAAGTGTCACTCATGCACCACACAAAACTATGCGCAGCGAATAACAGTTTCCAGTAGTTCATCGCTCACCTCACAGTAGATCCCAGCCTGACCTATCGCTTCAGGAAGAACTAATCTGAGTTGACCTTTAAGTACCTTCTTATCTCGCCGCATATGCCTAATGAAATCTTCAAAATCCATTGATTCAGGAGGAGAAACCGGCAAGTCGAATGCTTGGAATAATTTGATTATCCGACAAACAATTGACTCATCAATTAGATCCATCCCAGATGCAGTATTAGCAGCAAGTACTGTGCCAGCCGCAACGGCCTCACCATGCAACCAAACACCATAACCCATCTCGGCTTCTATCGCGTGCCCGAAAGTATGACCCAGATTAAGAAGCGCACGCACCCCTTGCTCCGTTTCATCTTGAGCAACAACGTCGGCTTTTATTTCGCAGCAACGCCCGATAGCGTAGGTCAAGGCTTGAGTATCCAATGACTTCAACTGCTCGATATTATCTTCCAACCATTCAAAAAACTCAGCATCCCAGATTATCCCATACTTGATGACCTCGGCCATCCCGGCAGAAAACTCTCTTGGGGGAAGTGTATTTAAACAATCGGTATCGATCATCACCATCTTAGGCTGGTAAAACGCGCCTATCATGTTTTTACCGAGGGGATGATTTACAGCAGTTTTACCACCAACAGATGAGTCAACTTGAGCCAGTAACGTGGTTGGCACCTGGATAAAGTCGATTCCTCTCTGGTAACTTGCAGCGGCAAAGCCCGTCATATCACCGATAACACCACCACCTAAGGCAATAAGAACGGTATCTCTGCCCAGGTTTTGTTGCAACAGTGAGGTGAAGATACTATCCATCTGTTCAAGGGTCTTGTATTGCTCTCCATCGGGTAAAATGACGGGGGCAACACATTTGAATGAGGATAATGCTGTTTGCAGCTTCTCAAGGTAAAGAGGCGCTATCGTCTCATTAGTGACAATAAGGATATTTTTATCTTGGAGGTAGCGAGCAAAATGCTCGCCACAACTCGTCAAATTCTGGCTAAAAATTATTGGATAGCTTCGCACACCTAAATCAACCTGAATTTGCTTCATCTTCCTACCTAGAAACCTAGCTGTTCAATAATTTGATTTGCAACCACTTTGGCGCTTTGCTCATCAGTCTTTACGATGACATCTGCAATCTCTTCGTACAAAGGATTACGAATCGCAGCAAGATTTTCCAAAACTTCTCTTGGATCGTCTACCTGCAATAATGGGCGGCGCTTATCTCGTTGAGTACGAGCAACCTGTTTATCGATTGTTGTTTCTAGATATACGACAATTCCACGAGCAGAGAGGTTATTACGAATCTCTTTACTCTGAATAGAACCACCGCCTGTCGCTAAAACAATACCTTGTTTTTCAGTTAAATCAGCGACTACTTGTGTTTCACGAACGCGGAAACCTTCTTCGCCTTCGACATCAAAAACCCACGCTATATCCGCACCAGTGCGGCTTTCAATTTCTTGATCGGAATCGTGGAACTCTAGGTGCAGCATCTGCGCCAGATGACGCCCAATAGTGCTTTTACCAGCCCCCATAGGGCCTACGAGGAAAATATTACGTTTCTCAGCCATTGCTTTTACGTCTGAATCTTATATGAAGTTTGCCGACGCCGGTTCGAAAAATAGAACCGACCTTAAATGTTACCTTGCTCTAATGAGACTTGACCAGTGATTATCTCAGTTAAACACCATTAAAGGCAAGTAGTGATGCTCACATTCTGTAAAATTAGTCTTTTGGATAGAAAAAGCCAGCGCTATAAGCACTGGCCTTCTCATCAAATATTAATTCTTTAGAGGTCTTCAGAAATAATTTTTGGAGTCACGAAAATTAATAACTCCTGTCTATTATTCTCATCCGTTGTACTCCTGAACAGGAAGCCGACAAAGGGGATATCTCCCAAGACAGGAACTTTACTCACTCGGTTAATCAATTGCTGCTGATAGATACCACCAAGCACAATAGTTTCACCATGATCGACCAGAACCTGAGTTCCAATTCGTTGAGTATCGATAGAAACCGCTGAGCCTAAAGGTGTTGAAACGACTTTACCTTGAGAATCCTGAGTAATTTCCAGATCCAGTATCACCCTATTATCCGGTGTGATTTGAGGTGTTACACGCAGTGACAACACAGCCTTCTTAAAGCTAACCGTAGCGGCACCACTCGAGCTTGCCTCCAGGTAGGGGATCTCAACACCCTGTTCAATATAAGCAGCTTTTTGATTAGAGGTCATGATGCGGGGGCTGGCAATGATCTCCCCCTTATCTTCCTTCTCTAACGCACTCAGCTCCATATCGAGAACCGTTCCATCGGCCAGCTTAGCCACGTGGAATGCAACTCTCGCAGAGCCGGTAGATGCCGGCAAATTCACATTCAACCGGTCAACAAGAGCAGGAACTATGCCGTTTGAAATACTCTCAGCTCCCTCCAGACTTCCGGAAGTACCTTTATCGCCCTGCTGATCTGTTACTCCCCACCTGATACCAAGTTCCTCAGAGACATCATCTTTTACTGTCACCATGCGAGACTCGATGAGCACCTGTCGAATTGGAATATCCAGGACCTCAATTAATCGATGAACATTTTCTAATGTATCTTCGGTGTCTTTTACCAATAGTGTATTGGTACGTTCATCGACCGCTACGCTACCACGGGTCGACAACAGGCTGGAATCGTCACTCTTTAATAGCTCCGCAATATCAGTCGCCTTGGCATAATTTATCTGTAAGTATTCAGAATATAGCGGTGCAAGCTCTTTAACTTCCTGCAAATTCTTTAATTGCTGACTCTCGCGAATTGCTAACTCCTCACTGGGAGCGATCATCAGGATATTCCCCTCAATGCGCTTATCAAGCCCCTTCGTCTGCAAGATAAGATCCAGAGCCTGATCCCAGGGAACATCATCTAAACGTAAAGTAATATCACCTTCGACCGTATCACTGGTCACTAAGTTAAAATCGTTATAATCGGCAATGATCTGAAGAACAGTTCTAACTGAGATACTTTGAAAGTTCAGCGATAAAGAGCGCCCATCATATTTTTTCTCTTTTTTGACGACATTGACTCGCTCAACCTCAGTCACACTTAACCGAAACAGGCTTCCCTCTTGTTTATAGTTAAACTCATAGTTTCCGGCGATATCGATAAGCACACGGGTGGTCAACTCATCCTTAAAGGTCTCAAAGCTTCTCACAGGCGTGGCAAAGTCCTGAACATCCATCACATAGAGCAACTCTGAAGCAATTTCAGTGTTATACAGCTTCAATTCAAGCTTAGCTCCCACCTGCTCAACATTCGCTGCCACAGAACTATTGTTCAGCTTAACCAACAGTTCGCCCCCACCTTCAGAGGTTCTTCTAAAATCGATATTATCAACAGCATTGATAAATGGGTTTGTTTCTTTTGTGGCGCTATTCGCCACCTCGTCATTAATAGTCAGACTATAAACATTACCGGCAAGTTTACCTTGATAAGCTTTAACCTTATCCAGTGTAACCACAACCTGCATAACACTGTTATCCTGCTTAACCTCAATAGTCTCGACCCCAACAGTATTAATTGGCAGAGACTCTTTTTCTAAGCCTGATACGCTATCATTAAAGCCAAGAATAATTTCAGCTGGGGATGCATTTAGCTCTATTTCTGGCTCTATGATTTCATTTTCAAAAATCAATTGAAGCTCTAACTGATGGTCAACGATAGAGTGGTACTTTACATCCACCAGGCGATTCGCAGCCATCGCATACGATGTTCCTGCAGAAATTAGCGCTAAACTAACAACGACTCTAAAAAGAGCTGACATATTAAAAAAGTTTTTATTCGCGGCAGAAGATTCCATTATTCCCTCATCCTTCGCTTGTTATTTCCCAGTTAGTTCTATGTTGCTGAGTCTTTCCGTCCAGCAACCAGAACCATCTGGAATTAATTCAATTATTTCGACTGTTTGTGGTGTAACTTTAGCAATTCTTCCATGATATAGCCCCAAGTATTCTCCAATACCTAAACGATAAACACTACCATCATTCGTTTCTACTAAGGCCCAGATGCTCTCAACTTCACTTAATGTCCCACGCATCTTTAAGTTATCCAGGGCATAAGTTTCTAAACGCCCTTTACGTCTCTTAAGATCGGGTTGTAAACAGTCCTTTGTGGTATCTATTATCTCCTCCGTTAATTCCCGTGAAGGAGGAACGAAGGGGCTACGCATTAAATCGGCTTGATACTCAAAATGTTCAAATTTAGGTGGTACTTTCAATGGTGGAATATGTGCCACATGTTGCGCCTTCGTCGTAGTAACAAATAGCTCTAAATCACTTCGATCGCCAACACAGCCTACCAAAAAAAAGCTAAAAACTAATAAAGGAAGAAGTTTCATTATTATTTCCCCTTCGCTTTTTTCAAGTCGGCAGGTAAATCTGTTCCCTCTTTAAAGCGATAGGTTTTTGCCAGTATCTCCATCCCTAAGCCGCCGGTATCAGACTTCTTAATAACGAAATCATGTAGGCTCACAATCCGCGGTAACTTAGCCACACCACTGACTAACTGACCGAGTTCATGATATTCACCGCTTACAGTCATGCTGATGGGAAATTCATAATAGAAATCTCTTGGGATCACTTCCCGCCAATCCAAACTCTCAATCTTTAACCCTGAGTCTGTAGCTACAAAGGTTAAATCATCGAGTAAACCCGGCATTTCGTTCTTAGATGGCAGCATCTTAAGTAGTTCGGCAAACTGAACTTCCATTGCAGCTAACTGTTCACGATAGAGCTTCAGGTTAGCCGCGAGCCGGTATTTAGACTTAAAGTCATCTCTTAATGTGACTTCTTTTTGTTGCTCGAAGTTTAGCGTATCTATCGCATCGGAAATAAATAAAAAATAGCTGGCAACGAAGATACATACTGACAATATAGCAGCAAAAACAATTTTAACGAGTGGAGGCCAACCTCCAATATTTTCAAAATCGATATCGTTAAATTGACTCAGTTCAAGGTTCATTTACTCGCTCCCTGGTCTGAAGTATTTGCACTATCAGCTTCGCTGATCGTCACTTTCAAGCTAAATCGCTGTAACTGTCTCAATTCTTCGTTGTGAGCAACAATGGACTGCATATTAGGATCCAGCAGCCATTTAGATGTTTTCACCTTTCTCATCATGTTTGCCACATTATTATTAGACTCACTTCGCCCCTCTATCCACAACAAGCTACCTTTCTTTTCAATACTGGAAAGGTAAATTCCAGGTGGAACGATACGTACGAGCTCATCTAACACGTGGGTAGGTAAATTTCTGGATTGCTGCAAATTTAAAATAATTTCAGTACGACGCTCAATATCTTTCTTCCGTGTTCGTATTTGCTTTATTTCGGCGATCTGTTTTTCCAGAAGCTGAATCTCACTCTGCAGATAGGCATTTCTCGACCTTTGATTATCCGTCATCATGTCAATTACACTTAATGAAAGAAAAATAATCAGTGAAGATCCAAGAAAAACTAACGCTAATATACCAATATAATCTCTCTTTTGCTTTTCTCTCGCTTCTTCGCGCCAGGGTAAAAGATTTATGTTCGCCATTGAGAGTAACTCCTCAGCGCTAGACCACAGGCAACCATATATTTGCCAATATCCGGTTGCAGTTGGCTTTTCACTTTATCATCGGCATGTAGGCATCCCTGAAATGGATCCGCTATGATGGTGTGAACACCTAACTCATTCGTTAATAAATTTGCCATCCCTTCAAGCTTAGATGTGCCACCACACAAGATAATATGGTCGACTTTATCCTTACCGCTGGAAGTACAATATATCTGTAATGTTCTCTTGATCTGCTGTAATAGCTGAGTTTGGAAAGGAGATAAAACCTCAAACATGTAATTTCGCGGCAAATCACCTTCCAATTTGGCTTTTTCGGCTTGTTCGTGTGACATCCCGTAAAAAGAGAGAATCGATTGAGTAAACTGCTCTCCACCAAAAGCCTGCTCACGCACAAAGCTTGTTTCACCATCTTCGACGACAGCAAATGTGGTTATATTTGCACCGATGTCGACTAAGGCAACAACCTTGCCTTCGGCTCCCTCAGGTAATTGAGCGGCGACAACCTCATAGGCTCTTCCCAATGCATAACCTTCTATGTCGACGACCTTACTTTCAAGATTTATATCATCGAGGGCATCGACCCGGGCATCGATATTCTCTGTCCGACACGCGCTGAGCAGAACATCGACCTTAGTCGGGTCCGTACTATTCACATTTAAGGTTTCAAAATCGATACTGACTTCATCGAGCGAATACGGAATAAGATTATCAGCCTCGATTTCAATCTGGCTCTCCATCTCCTCTTCACTGAGGGATGCATCCATATAGATGACCTTTGTCATAACGGCAGAACCGGAAACTGCAACTGAAGCAAATTTAGCGCTCTTGGGAAGTATGCGTTTAACCTGCTTTAAAGACTCAACGACCGCATCAACATCTCGGATCTCGTGATCATTAACGGCCCCCTTTTTCACGGGCACCGCAGCATGACTTACAATTTTATAACCATCAGCCGTCTGACTCAGCAGTATTGCCTTTATCTCGTGAGAACCGATATCGATTCCAACCATCTGCGGAGCCTGACGCTTCCATAATTTTGAAAGCATAGTCCATCGTCACTTTTTTGTTATTGTTTCAAGAATTAGATTAGCACAAAATCAACTCGTTATAGATATTTGTACAGAATGTTTCTTGCTTTTACAATTGCCATTTTTTTGACAACCTTTTTTAACTTCACCAATGCTCAAGCACCTTATATACTATTGGCCTTGCAAAAAATTTTGGAATATTTCGGTGAAGTGGTTAAAACGTATTATTATTGCTCTATTCAGCCTAGCTCTTTTAGGCGTTGGCGCCATTGCTGCAGCCTATTTTTATGTGTTGCCGGAACTCCCTGACGTAAACACGTTAAAAACGGTAAAACTTCAAACCCCACTACGCATATACAGTAGTGACGGCAAGCTGATCTCTCAATTTGGCGAAAAGAGAAGAATTCCTGTTGAGTTTAAAAATGTCCCCCCGCTTCTTATCGATGCTGTTTTAGATACGGAAGATGCCAGATTTTTCGAGCACCACGGTATTGACCCGATAGGCATCACTCGTGCAGCATTCATACTTTTAACCACAGGTAAAAAGAGCCAAGGGGCGAGCACCATTACCCAGCAGGTGGCTCGAGGCTTCTTCCTTTCCAATGAAAAAACCTATATTCGAAAAATCAAAGAGATATTTCTGGCAATAAAAATTGAAAAGGCATTATCTAAAGAGGAAATTTTAGAGCTGTACCTCAATCGTTCTTTCCTCGGTAATCGTGCTTATGGCGTCGGTGCAGCCGCACAGGTCTACTATGGTAAAGAGTTAGATCAGTTAACCCTACCAGAAATGGCAATGATAGCAGGCCTGCCTCAGGCTCCCTCGGCGGCCAATCCGATTCGCAATTCAGCAAGAGCGATGAATCGTCGAAATTGGGTATTGAGTCGCATGTTAGAAAAACAAAACATCACTCAAACTCAGTACTCAGAAGCGACTCAAGCTCCCATAACTGCAAAATATCACGGCGCAGAAATCAATCTCTATGCACCCTATATATCGGAGATGGCAAGAGACTACTTAGTCGATAAATTTGGCGAAGAGGAAGCTTATACCGGTGGTTACAACATCTACACCAGCATTGACTCCACGCTTCAGCTAGAGGCTCAACAGGCGCTGAGAAACAATGTCTATGCCTATGATGAACGACATGGCTACCGCGGCCCTAAAGCCGTGCTTTGGACTGATACACCACTAAATAATCAAGATATTATTGCCCGTCTAAAACAGACCAAAGCATTCCAAGGTCTAGAGCCCGCTGCCATCATAAGTATGGGTGAGCAAAGCGTTCAAGTGCTCACCTCCAAAGGTGAAACGTTGGAGATTGACTGGCAAGGACTGAAATGGGCGCGTAAGTTCATCTCTAATAAGCGTCAGGGAAAAGCCCCTAAAATGGCTTCAGAAGTGATCGCCGTCGGTGAACAGGTATGGATTCGCAATAATGGGGAATTTTGGCAATTGGCTCAAATTCCTGAAGTTGCCAGTGCAATAGTCTCCCTCGACCCTCATGACGGTGCTATACGTTCTCTGGTCGGTGGTTTTAGTTTCCATACCAGCCAATACAATCGCGTCACTCAGGCTAAACGCCAACTAGGTTCAAATATCAAACCCTTTATCTATACCGCGGCTATGGAGAAAGGCTATACCCTATCGACCTTAATCAACAATGCACCGATTAATAACGCCGATACCAGACAAGGTACAGCTTGGCGTCCTAAAAATTCACCAGACCGCTATACAGGGCCAACCAGATTACGTGTCGGGCTAGCACAATCTGTAAACGTAATGTCTGTCAGGACTATGCGGTATACCGGTCTGGATATGGCTATCGATTATTTAGTTAAATTTGGGTTCGATGCCGAAGATATCCCTAGAAACGAGTCAATCGCATTAGGCTCAAACTCAGTAACTCCACTTCAAGTCGTTACAGCATTTTCTACCTTTGCTAATGGTGGATATCGAGTCGAACCCTATTTTGTTGAACGCATTGAAGATTCTTACGGACAGGTCCTCGAACAATCGAATCCGACACTTGCCTGTAAGCCTGAACCTGAGCAGTTAGAAGCAGACAAAGATGATCCTTTTGCCTCTATGGCAGATGAGTTACAGCCTCCAATGGCTGAAGTAAAAGAGCAAAGTTGTGGTGGTAAAGACAGTCGATATGCACCTCAAATCATCTCTGAACAAACGGCATTCCTGATCACCGATGCATTAAAGAGTGTTATCTGGGGCGGCGGAAACTGGAGCAAAGGGACTGGCTGGAATGGTACGGCCTGGCGAGCAGCAAGAGTTGTAAAAAGACATGATATAGCCGGGAAGACGGGGACAACCAACGAATCCAGAGACACCTGGTTTAGTGGATTTAACCCCAAGCTTGCCACAACGGTTTGGGTAGGCTTCGATGATCATAGTAAGGAGCTTGGCAGAACCAGCTGGAATGCGAATGCCGCAAAAGATCAAATTTCTGCTGCAGAGGCTGGAGCAAAGACCGCTGGACCCGGATGGAATGAGTTCATGAAAAATGCTCTGTCCGGTACTCCTGAAGTTCCGACGACTCCGCCGGAAGGTATCGTCTCTGTAAGAATAGATCTGGCAACCGGAAAGTTAAGTCGCAAAACAGATTACACCAGCAGGTTTGAGTATTTTATATCTGGCACAGAACCTAAAGAATTCGCAACTGAAGCTGAAGAGGTGAATGACATTTTCATCGAAGACTCCACTGAGGAACTGTTCCAGTAGAGTTAGCAAGCGACCAGTTTCAGCCAAGCTTATAAAAATAAAAGCGCGATAGAGTAAAATCTCCATCGCGCTTTTTATTAACTCAAAAAAATTAACGACTTATTTTTGACAGTCAGACTTAATTTAATTGTATATTTTTTTAACTTCTACTCTGCTGCGGCTAATTTTGTTGCCAATGCGGCTCTAACCTGAGGCAAAGCCGTTCCGCCTAGTGCTTCTCGCTTCTCAAGACATGATTCAATTGTCAGACAGTCGTACACATCACTTGTGATAATATCTGCAAATGATTGCAGCTCTTTCAACTCAAAGTCCTCTAAAGGTTTCTTCTGCGCTATCGCTTTAACAACAACTTCACCGACGACATGGTGCGCTTCTCTAAAAGGCATACCTTTGGCAACAAGATAATCGGCAAGTTCGGTAGAATTGGCATAGCCCTGCTGCGCCGCACTTAGCGTATTGTCACGATTAACCTTTAAGCCACTGAGAACTAATGCGGCCATTTCGAGGCAGATAGCCCAGCTATCCATCACATCAAACAAGCCCTCTTTGTCTTCCTGCATGTCTTTGTTATAGGCTAAAGGCAATGCCTTCATGGTGGTTAATATACCGATAAGGCTGCCATAAACCCGCCCAGTTTTACCACGGATCAACTCAAGAGCATCTGGATTTTTCTTTTGTGGCATGAGCGAAGATCCAGATGTAACTTCATCATCGAGATCGATGAAACCGGCTTCACCGCTGTTAAAGAAGATAAGATCTTCCGCCATACGACTTAGATGCATCATGCTAATTGAAGCATCACTGCAGATCTCAACCACATGGTCCCTGTCCGACACCGTATCTAAACTATTGAGTGTAGGCGACGCGAAACCTAAGGATTCCGCCAGCTTATATCTATCCATAGGGTATGCAGTACCAGCTAGTGCACCGGTTCCCAGAGGACAGGTATCAGCACGTTTAAGCGCATCTTCTAAACGACTGATATCACGCTCAAACATCTCTACATAGGCTAAACACCAATGCCCGAAAGCCACAGGTTGTGCACGCTGAAGATGTGTGTAACCAGGCATAACTGCGTCAAGTTCTCTTTCAGCAAGATCGAGTAGCGCCTGTCTTAAACCCTTTAATAATACCAGCTGTTGCAGACCCTCTTTCTTACACCAAAGCTTAAGATCGGTTGCCACTTGATCATTCCGGGAACGCCCTGTATGAAGCTTCTTTCCAAGATCTCCGACTTTAGCGATCAAAGAGAGCTCGACAAAACTGTGAATATCTTCGGCACCCGATGCCAGAATAAGCTCCGGCTTCTCTTCCACATCGGCCAATAGCTCTTTTAATGCCTGCTGTAATTGCTGACACTCACCTTCAGACAAAATTCCCACCTGGGTGATCGCACTAGCCCAAGCGATTGAGCCGACAATATCTTGCTCGACCAAGCGGTAATCAACTGGCAATGAGTCATTGAATAATTTAAATAGCGCGCTACTCTCCTGGCTAAATCTTCCACCCCATAATGCCATGCTGACTTCCTCTTTTTTATTAACTGAGAGTGAGGTTCTGGGCCCCACTCTTTAATAATGACTGAATTAATTCTTCTAAACAGTGAAGATTTTTAGTAACTGAAATATCGTTAAAACTAATACTTATTTAGCTTTTAATGCCCTGATACGGCTGGCTAAAGAGTAAAGACGAATGAAACCTTCGGCATCTTTCTGATCATAGACATCATCTTCACCAAATGTCGCGAACTCTTCTGAGTAGAGGCTATTGGCTGAACGCTTCTTCACCGCGTGAGCTTGACCCTTATAGAGTTTAATCACCACTTCACCATTGACCAGGTTAGCAAGAGGTGTTGATGCAGCGAGTAAGGACTCACATAATGGCGTAAACCAACGTCCATCATAAACAAGGTGAGCCATCTGGGCACCAATCTGCTCGCGCCACTCACGACTACTCTTATCTAACACCAACTCTTCGATGGCTCTTAATGCGGCAAACATAACTGTGCCACCTGGAGTTTCGTAACAGCCACGGGATTTCATTCCCACGAGTCTATTCTCGGTAATATCGATTCTGCCAACTCCATGGGCACCTGCGATATCATTTAATGCCATAAGCGCCGCGTAAGGAGAGAGCGATTCACCATTAACTTTAGTGATCTTGCCTTGCTCCAGCTCTAATGACACATACTCAGGTTCATTCGGTGCATCCTCAGGCGCGACTGTCATAGTCCAAACACCTTTAGTTGGCTCATTCCATGGGTCTTCCAGCTCACCACCTTCGTGGGAGATATGCCAGGCATTCGCGTCACGGCTATAGATCTTAGTTGCGGAGGCTGTTGTTTCAATATTACGCTCGGCAAGGTAGTCCAGCAGATCTTCACGGCTAACCATCTCCCACTCACGCCAAGGGGCGATCACCTTGAGATCTGGCGCAAGGGCTGCAAAGCAACCTTCGAAACGTACCTGATCGTTACCTTTTCCGGTACAGCCATGACATACGGCATCGGCGCCGACTTTACGTGCAACTTCAACTTGCGCCTTAGCGATAATCGGTCTGGCCATTGAGGTACCTAATAAATAGGTCCCTTCATAAATCGCGCCGGTAGCAATAGTCGGGTAGATATAATCTGCCACCAGCTCTTCTTTCAGATCTACGATGTAGCATTCAGATGCACCGGAATCGATGGCCTTCTCATGCAAACCTTCCAGCTCGGCATCACCTTGGCCCACATCGGCACAGAAGGCGATGATTTCACAGTTATCATAGGCCTCTTTCAACCAGGGAATAATCGCCGATGTATCTAAGCCTCCCGAATACGCCAGAACCACTTTCTTCACATCTGTTTTCTTTGTTTCAATAGTCATTTTTCTATCCTAATTCTTTCACTTGTCTTATCGAAAGCTTCAATAAGAGGTATATGGGCTATCTTGCCTGCTACTTAGCTAATAAAGTCACCAACACTGCATTTTGTGCATGCATGCGGTTTTCAGCCTGTTGCAAGATGAGTGAACCTTCGCCATCGACCACATCGGCAGTCACTTCAACACCACGGTATGCAGGCAGACAATGCATAAAGAAGTTAGCACCCGCTTTCGCCATCATCTCGGCATTAACTTGATATGGTTTAAATTTAGCCTCAATATCATCCAGGTTAGTATCGTCTCCCATAGAGATCCAAGTATCAGTATAGATAGCATCTTGCTGAGCAATATCTTCAATCTCCGAAGTGAGTATTAACTTCCCGCCATGCTGAGCCGCTAATGCTTGAGCTTCCACAACAACCTGACCGTCTGGGAACTGTCCCGGTGGACAGATAACTGTCATGGTTGCACCTAAAATAGCTGCCCCATACATGAGTGAATGCGTCACATTATTTCCATCACCCACGTATGCCAGTTTGACCTTGCTGACATCATCAAATTTCTCAGACAGAGTTAAGAAATCGGCTAATCCCTGACAAGGGTGATATAGATCGGATAAGGCGTTTATCACCGGCACGCTGCCGTGTTCTGCCAGCCCCTCAATCGTCGAATGCAGAAAGGTTCTCGCCACAATCGCATCGGCCCAACAGGAAATATTTGCAGCAAAATCTGATACGGGTTCCCGTTTACCTAGCGCGCCATTTTGCTGATCTAAATAGAGGCAATGACCTCCCAACTTATTAATACCGATATCAAAACTAACGCGGGTTCTTAAAGAGGGCTTCTCAAATAGCATAACCACACTCTTCCCATCCAGTGCATTACGGTATTCGGCCGGATTAGTCTTAATCTTCTTAGCCAGTGCCAACAAATCTTTGAGCTGATCCTGACTTAAGTCTTTTATCGAGAGTAGATGGTTCATTCGCTGTTCTCCTGCGGCTGGGTATGCTAACCAAGCCTTACACTATTATGTCTATAGGGTGGCGGTGCTTCATGACACTTGATTCACCATCCTAAACTTTGTCTTGAATCAGAGGCTAATCAGGCTGGATCTGTGTTCCGACCGCTTCGCCATTTGATAACGCAATCAATTGTTCCGCATGACGCCATGAAGCCACCTGTACCGGCTGTCCCATCGATTCAGCCACTTCCAATGCAGCCTCAACTTTAACTTTCATTCCTTTCTCGATAACACCGATATGAGTCAACTCTTCGACTTGGGCACGGTTTAAGCTATTAATTAATTGTCCCTTACCATCTAAAACACCCGATACATCTGAGAGTAGAACCAGCTTGCCATCGACAAGCTTGGCTAGCACTGTAGCCGCTTGATCGGCATTAACATTCAGTAACTGACCCGCGGCATCTATGGCAATAGAACTGACTATCGGCATCCATCCTTGAGATAGAATGAACTCAAGGTATGTTGCATTTTTCGGGCTGACCTCACCAACAAAACCTAAACGTGGATCCTTAACTTTAGCTGAAACCATATCGCCATCACCTAAGCTCATACCAACACAGGTTACACCCGCTTTTATTGCAGCTCCCTGAAGGATCTTATTGGATGTTCCGGCTAATGCTCCAACAATGACAGGGACCTGCTCCTTTGGAGTCACTCTCAAGCCATCCAGTTTCTCTGTAACCATGCCATTCGCAGTTAACTGCTCTTCTACCAAGCAACCTCCACCATGAACCATGATCAAGGGCTGTCCGTTAGCGATCATCTTTGCCGCCGTCTCCATCAGTCTGGCCATACCCATTTCGCATTGCATCAGGGCACCACCAACCTTTAGTACTAACGTGCTTTTATTTACTGACATAGTCGTTACTCTCTCGCGAAACTGAAAATTAATAATTAAAATGAATCTTTATGCATTGATGAGCTTGGCTTGCGGCCCCCTTCATCAAATTGTCAATTGCACTCGCGACAACGAGATAATTAGTCTCTGGATCGAACTTCCATCCCAGATGGCAGTTTGGAGTATTTACAACATCATCGATCTTAGGGAATTGATTTTGTTTAACAGTGATGAGTGAGGCACCATCATAGACAGAGTATGCGGCAGCGACATCCGCTTCTGTGGTACCAGGTTTTAGCTGCACCGTAATCGTCGCCAAAATTCCACGTTTAAAGTTTCCAAGATGAGGAGTAAATATGACCTCTTGTCCCAGCTGAGTTGCGATCTCAGGTTGATGCCTGTGACCCAACACACCATACGGGGTTAAACTCACCTCACAGAAACTGGTATGCAACTGAGCTTTTCTACCTGCACCGGTTACACCACTGACAGCATTAATCACCGGAAATGCATCAGTTAAAAATGACCCGATAGGTTTCAGTGCAGTTAGCGATGCAGTCGGATAACAGCCGGGAACAGCAATCATCTTACTGCTAGCGATTTGCTCACCGTTCCACTCCGCCAACCCGTAGACGGCATCGGAAAGAACTTCTTGATATTCATGATTAAAGCCATACCATTTAGGGTATTGCTTTACATCTGAAAAACGATACGCCCCACTAAGGTCAAATACAGCCAGCCCTTTTTGATAAAACCATGCAGCCAGGTGCAAACTCACAGCATGGTCGGTTGCAAGAACCACCGCATCGGCTTGCTCAACAATTAGCATTTTAGCTTCATCAGAGAGAGGAGAAAGAGAGAGTGAAATATGACTGTAGCTTGGGTATAAGTCAGACAAAGGCTTTCCTTTATCTAAACTATTTTCCGAAACGTACAATCCCTGAATCGTCAACTTTTCATCGGCATTAATGAGAGATGTAATTTGTGCGCCCGTGTATCCACTTGCGCCAATGATAGCAATACTTTTCATATTCTATGACTTCTTAATTTTGGTGCTATATTTTAAAGAAAAAAGAGGGGCACAACTTAAGCCCTGGTAGAAATACCAATTTGACAAGTTTATCGTCGCAGGAAGTCTGTACACATAACCTTTATGTTAATTTTTTGATATGAAATCATCATTTTTACTCTCAATAATAATCGCTGTAGTGTGGTGCTTGTCTTAGCTGTTTGATAGACTATCACAACAAACTAATTATGCAATATATTTGAATATATATTTTACGGATGATTTATGACTACACTCCCGGATCTTAAAAGCTGCTTTAGCCAACTTATTGCAACCCCTTCAATAAGTGCTCTCGAAGCCGATCAAGATATGAGCAACCAAGGTGTTATAGACTTATTGCATAACTGGTTTGATGATTTAGGCTTCCAATGTACGGTGCAGCCAGTGCCTAACTCGCGGAAGAAACATAACTTGGTTGCGAGCTTCGGCACAGGAAAAGGCGGCTTGTTACTTGCGGGACACACAGATACAGTGCCATTTGATGAGGGGCGTTGGAGCCAAGATCCATTCAAATTAACCGAAAAAGATAATCGTTGGTACGGGCTTGGCACGTGCGACATGAAGGGATTCTTTGCTTTGGTATTAGAAGCCATCAAAGATATGCCACTAGCGCAATTTAAGCGCCCATTACATATACTCGCCAGTGCCGATGAAGAGACAACCATGAATGGCGCCAAGGCATTTGCGGCAGCCAAATCGATCGCACCAGACTATGCAATAATCGGTGAACCCACCAGTTTGAAGCCTGTGTATATGCATAAGGGGCATTTGACTCAAGGTATCAGAGTTACAGGTAGAAGCGGACACTCCTCCGATCCGGCTAAAGGGCTTAATGCAATAGAGGTAATGCATCAAGTGATGGGGCAACTGCTTAAACTGAAGCAACACTTGGCCGATAATTACCGGGAGGAGGCCTTCAGTGTTCCTTACCCTACGATGAATTTCGGTCATATACATGGTGGCGATGCAGCTAATCGCATCTGTGGATGCTGCGATCTCCATATCGATATTCGACCACTACCGGGGCTGGCACTGGAAGAGCTTGAACAAATGGTCACCAATTACCTCGCACCAATCAATGAGCAGTATCCAGGCTGTATTAACGTTGCTCCTCTTTATCCGGGTTCTGAATCATTCGCTAACGATGCCAATGGTAGCTGGACTCATCTGGTTGCAGAATTGTCGGCAAACGCACCCGAAGTCGTGAATTATGCCACCGAAGCCCCCTATATATCTAAACTAGGTTGCCAAACACTCGTATTAGGACCAGGCAGCATAGAACAAGCTCATCAACCCGACGAATACCTCGATATAGCCTATATAGATAAAACAAAGGCCCTGTTAAAACAGCTTATCTATCATGCATGTATCAAATGATGTATGCGTAATTATCCCTTAAATAAATAAGCTATGCTTAACCATACTCTCAAAACATTGCACTCCGGCTGAGTGATATAGAGCACATAAGTTTACATTATCTGTGACTGCTGTATTGACCTCAGGCGCAGACGCTGGGTATTGTGGTTGATTAGCATTAATTCAGGTATGGAGCACGTATGGCAGATATGTATGCGTCTTTAAGGTCAAATGTGGGTACCTTAGGGCAAATTCTTGGTGAGACAATACGCACCAATTTAGACGATGCTTTTCTTGAAAAGATCGAGCAGATCCGTCAACTCGCAAAAAGTTCACGTCAGGGAGATGAAGCAGCCAGAGAGGAGATGCTCAAACTGCTCACAGCGCTGCCAGATAATGAGCTGGTTCCCTTCGCGAAAGCCTTTAACCAATTTCTCAATCTGGCGAATATCGCCGAACAGTTCCACACCATCAGCCGTAACTGCGACGAACTGGTCTGTGTTCCGGATCCGGTTGAACAGCTTTTGGGTCGGATATTGAGTAGCAATATCGATCAGGAGAAGATGCTCGATTGTCTGAATAATCTGGATATCGATCTGGTGCTAACCGCGCACCCGACAGAGATCTCTCGTCGAACTCTCATTCAAAAATATTCATCGGTGATCGATATTTTGGCGGCATTGGAAAATCCGCAACTTACCGAGCGAGAGAAGAAGCAACAGCACCTGCGCTTACGTCAATTGATTGCTCAGATTTGGCATACCAATGAGATCAGAAACGAAAGACCAACTCCTGTCGATGAGGCACGTTGGGGCCTTAGCACCATTGAAGTCTCTCTCTGGCAAGCTATCCCGGACTTTCTCAGACAACTCAACGAACAGGTAGAGGAACGCACTGGTAAACAACTGCCTACGGACATTGCACCGGTACGCTTCTCGAGCTGGATGGGAGGAGACCGTGATGGCAACCCTTTCGTAACGGCAAAAGTCACCCAGGAGGTACTCGACCGTAACCGTCATACCGCAGCTCGCCTCTATCTGAAAGATATTGTCGTACTCGTTAATGAACTCTCGGTGGAAGAGGCCAATGAGGAATTATTGGAATATACCAATAATAGTCTTGAGCCCTATAGAGATGTCCTTAAAGACCTAAGACTAAAATTACGAAACACCGTTGATTACTTAAATGAACGTCTGGAAGGTCATAAGCCCGAGGTAGATCTAAATTCGATTATTTGGCACGAAAGCGACCTTAAAGAGCCGCTGTTAATGCTATACAAGAGTCTGACCGATTCGGGTATGAGCCTAATTGCAAATGGACTCCTACTGGATATCTTACGCCGACTCGCCTGTTTTGGTATTCATATGCTGAAACTAGATATAAGACAAGATGCCGAGCGCCATAGCGATGTGATTGCGGAACTGACCCGCTACTTAGGCATGGGAGATTTCAATCATTGGGACGAGAGTGAAAAACAAGCATTCCTATTAAGAGAGCTTACGGGCAAACGCCCACTGATCCCATCGAATTGGCAGCCGAGCGATGATGTTGCTGAGGTTGTGAGCACATGTCGGCTTATCGCGACTCAGCCCTCACAAGCGCTGGGCTCCTATGTCATCTCAATGGCCAGCAAACCATCAGACGTTTTAGCTGTATTATTACTGCTAAAAGAGACGGGTTGTCCCCACCCGATGAGAGTGGTTCCACTATTTGAGACTCTCGACGATCTTAATAACGCATCTGGCTGCATGTCAGAACTGTTTGCTATTGATTGGTATCGCGGTTACACCAAGGGCCATCAGGAAGTGATGATTGGTTACTCTGATTCGGCAAAAGATGCCGGAGTGATGGCAGCCGCCTGGGCTCAATACCATGCTCAAGAAGAGCTGGTTGAGATAAGCAGAAAAGCAGAAGTTAAATTAACCTTATTTCATGGTCGCGGCGGTACTATTGGTCGTGGTGGAGGGCCTGCGCATGAGGCAATCCTTTCGCAGCCACCAAGCTCTGTCGATGGACGTATTCGTGTTACCGAACAAGGCGAAATGATCCGTTTTAAATTTGGCCTGCCTAAACTCGCAGTTCAAAGCCTTGCCCTTTATACATCAGCGGTAATGGAAGCCACTCTACTTCCCCCTCCGGCGCCTAAACCCGAGTGGCGAGCCTGTATGCAAAAACTGGCCGAAGAGTCTGTCGATGCCTACCGCTCCATAGTGAGAGACGAGCCGGATTTTGTCGCCTATTTTCGCGCAGCAACCCCAGAGGTAGAGCTGGGTAAATTGCCTTTAGGCAGCCGACCAGCTAAACGCAGGGTAGATGGAGGGATCGAAAGTCTACGTGCCATCCCTTGGATATTTGCATGGTCACAGAACCGCTTAATGTTACCCGCTTGGCTAGGCGCTGGCGAAGCATTGCAAGCCGCAAGCGATCGCGGAGAGATGGAACTACTACAGGAGATGGAACAAGATTGGCCTTTCTTCAAGACTCGTATATCTATGCTGGAGATGGTTTATGCTAAGGCCGAACCAAACCTAGCAAAATATTACGAAACGTGTCTGGTGCCTGAAAACCTCCACCACCTGGGCGCAGCGCTTCGAACTCGCCTGGCAACAGGTATCAAAGCAGTTTTAGAGCTAACCCAGTCTAATGCACTTATGGAACATACCCCCTGGAACCGGGAGTCGGTAACGCTTCGTAACCCCTACATCGATCCACTAAACTTTGTGCAAGCAGAGCTTCTGGCCCGTACCCGTAAAGAAGAGGAAGCGTCGACCAATGTGGAATTGGCGTTGATGCTAACCATTGCAGGTGTTGCTGCTGGCATGAGAAATACCGGTTGATGAAGATATTAAAATCCCTAATTCCACTTTTCACGCTGTTACTGACTGGATGTGTCAGTCAGTACAGCATTACCGAGAGTGAATTAGAAGGCTATCTATCTGATGAGATACATTTCGAAGTCAAAGAGGGTAATCAACTCTTTGGCATTGAGATGCGTATCAATAATATAGATGTAAAACTTGGGCATAAGCCGGACATCATGTCTGTTACCGCCGACAGTCTGGTCAAGGTAAGAAACCCATTATTGCCAATTAGCGCAGAGATGAAGACGACTTTCGAAGCCGAGCCCTGGTACGATGCCCAAAACCATAGTGTCTATTTAAGGCAGCTGAGGCTTATCGGTATTGAATCGAATCCAAAAGATATTGAGAAAGCGATCAAACAGGTTGCCCCCCAAATGATGAGCTTCTTAACCCATTTTCTGGAAACTCAACCTGTTTATGTACTCGATACTTCAGACTCAAATCAGGCATTAATTGCTGAGATGACCAAGAGAATAGAAGTTAAGCCGGGGAAACTTAAATTAATCTTTGATAAGTAACTGATAAACATCTGCTAAATAAGTGATGTTTAAATGCCATTAATGAGGTGATTCGTTAATGGCATTTTTAAACATTTTTGGTTACTTACTGAAACGAGAGAAAGAGGAGTAATCAACAATCACAGCATCACCTGACAACTCCCTCCGAAGCATGTCATAAGCAACTGCAGTACTTAACGCTCTAACAAGAGCACGCGACCGACCAGGCAACTTAACCATCTGACTGTACACACCTGACTTTGTAGCGAGTGCTATCGCCACAGTACCTACAGGCTTTTCCTCTGTTCCACCTTCAGGGCCAGCAATGCCACTTGTGGCGAGTGCATAGTCACTGTCGAGAATACCACGAGTACCTTTTGCCATCTCTTCTACTGTCGCTATTGATACTGCCCCATAATCATCCAGAGTCTGTGGATTAACACCAAGCACCTTAACCTTAGCTTCGTTGCTGTAAGTGACCAAACCGTGGTGAAGATAGCTAGAGCTTCCTGCAAACGCGACTAAACCACTGGTGATCATCCCGCCGGTACAAGATTCAGCGACACTTAAACTCAGACCGGAATTAACGAGTCGTTCATGAACCTCCTGGTCTAACGTCGTAACATCCTCCGCAACAACTCCATTTCCAAGTATTGCTTTAACTTCAGCTTCAATATTGGGTAGCGAATTGATAGCAGACCGGCCTCGCGCAAACAATTTAATTTCAATATAGGGCATATAAGAACGATAGCCTAGGGTGACGCCTTCCGGCAGTTGAATTACATCCAACTCATCGGCCAAAGACGACTCACCTCTGCCAAGGGTAAGCAGTTTTTTAACTGAAACAGGCTCAGACAGCGCGAACTGTTTCTCGACGAAAGGAATGAACTGCTCCTTTACCATACGCTTGAATTCAAATGGTACACCGGGTGTAAAAAACAACCACGCAAGATTAAGTTTGACGGCAAAGCCACAAGCAGTACCAACAGGGTTATCGATCATGACAGCCCCCTCGGGTAATAGTGCTTGCTTTAGATTGCTTTCGGCCATGACTCGGTTATTTCTGGCAAACCAAGCTTCTAATTTGATACGCCATTCACTGCTCTCTACCAAAGAAACCTCCATAGCTAACGCCATAGCCTCTGTAGAGAGATCATCACTCGTTGGCCCTAATCCGCCATTAACCATGATGATATCGGCTTGTGTGCTGCGCTCTTTGAATACAGCGACAAGATCATCAAGACGGTCACCAACGGTAATTCGTCGTTGACATTCAATGCCCTTCTCCATCAAGGTATTGGCAAACCAGGCAGCATTAGTATCAACGATCTGACCCGCTAACACCTCTTCACCAGTACAAATCATCTCGAGCTTCATTGAATATCCTTAAATCTGCATTTCACTATTTGAAGCTAAAATAAGTAACCCATGAATGAATAGCAACACTTACACCCTATTTAATTGATTCTAAATATGTTCATTCAAGAAGACAGCTCTAGGCACTAAGCTCAGAAAGTATACAAATCACTTAGTTCCTGATAACAATTACTGTCATACTATTTTGTCGAAGGCAGAACAAATTGGCGGAGAGTTATGCTTAGACTGCACAACTTTAAAGAGAAAGGATTTCAACACCTACTATAGACCCTAACCGCCATGGCTTTTCCTTGCCATCAAGGTATTTGTTAACCCTAAACATCGGATGGCGGAAATCCCCCTCTTTATGTAGGAGCGTGCTTCAGCCGCGATGCTTATATTACACATGAGCCATTCCCGGCTAAAGCCGGTCCTACACCTTCCCATGTTCAAGTGATAATTCTTGTAGCAAAGAGTCCACGCGAAAAACGAAAAAAGCCCGTTGCGTTAGCAACGGGCTTTTTCGACTCTCTTAAAGAGAAATTAGGCGCCTGGAAATGACCTACTCTCACATGGGGAGACCCCACACTACCATCGGCGCAATTGCGTTTCACTTCTGAGTTCGAGATGGGATCAGGTGGGACCACAATGCTATGGTTTCCA
>NZ_RXNV01000009.1 GCF_003966265.1 Shewanella atlantica
GAACACTCATTCATCGAGTAATATTTTGATTGCCGACATTCCGAAGAACAGAAGACAATTTCGAATAACTCAACACCTGTGAGTGTCCACACAGATTTCTTGTTTCGTATTGTTAAAGAGCTTCACACTACTGTGTGTCCGTTGACGCTAGGTCGCAGGTTTTTATCAACTTACCCAAGACGCTTCGCCTTGGTCAGGGATGCGTATTTTACACTTCCCTTGGTTGACGTCAAGTGCTTTTTTAAAAAAGATTTTTAATCGTTTAAAACGAGTTAAAAAATATTATTAAACTTAGCTAACTTGTTGCCCTGACTGGTTTCTGCCTCACTCAGCTTAACGCTTTGGAAGACTGCTGTGCCGTGTCAGTGGTTGCGCATTATAGGGATGCCAACTCATAGTGCAAGGGCTTTTTAATAAAACCCCATCGAATGAATGTTTTTCACCCATCTAAGGGGAGCCTTCAGCTTATTCCGATATTTACACCGCGATATCAGAAGTTGCAAAGCCTTCCGATATCTAGCCTATAGCCTCTCCGATTAAGATCCCGAGACTCTCATTAATCTCTGCTGAAGCTCAGCTTTGTTCAATGGATAACATGCAAATGAATATCTCAGGAAATTAAGTCTGGCACATTTTGAAATTGCTGCACGTTAATTTCAAAAAATCTTTACCAGATTATTTTTCCTAGTTAGCCAGGCGTGCTTTACCCCCAATAACCCCTCTATTTATCCAAAATGAAAGCAGCCCTTAAGAGATAGGAAATCGCAAAAATGATTTTTAGTGCGAACATTAGAGATGTGCTTTAAAAACTGGTTTCACGCTACTGGCTTTAATAATATCTCTAAAGCCTATGATAACTCGACCAACAACACCTGAACTTATCAACTCATCATAGACACAAAATAGCTATCTATATAAGTTCCCTTAATCGAATGAGCAGATATTAACTCTGAGAGTGCTTACTCCTCCCTCTCTTTTTTCACTGAAGAATCATTCTCTGTAACAGGGTGCTTAAGTTTACGAATTCGGTAGATAGTTATGATGGGTCCTGATAATGCGTAAATATAGAAAATTGCACATAAAATTAGCGCAGGTTCTATGGAGACGAAGACAAATATTCCAACAACAATAAGAATAACAATAAAATTTACTTTCCCGCGCCAGTCGAAATCTTTAAATGAGTGATAACGAAAATTACTTACCATTAGTAAACCGGAAAGTATCGTAACTAAAGCTACCAGCCAGCTAACATCTGCCCCCTCGACACCGCTTTGCACGCCAAACCAGATACTACCTGCGATAAGTGCCGCAGCGGCAGGACTTGCCAAGCCTTGAAAGTACCTTTTATCTTCAACCCCTACTTGGGTATTAAAGCGAGCCAATCTAAGAGCCGCTCCCGCACAATAGATAAAAGCTGCAAGCCAACCAATCTTACCTAAATCAGCCAGCCCCCAATTGTAGGCAATCAGGGCGGGGGCAACACCAAACGAGACCATGTCTGCCATACTGTCATACTCAGCACCAAACTCACTCTGAGTATTTGTCATCCTGGCGACACGCCCATCCAGCCCGTCACAGAGCATGGCAACGAAGACTGCAATTGCAGCAGATTCAAATTGCCCATTCATTGATGCAATTACCGCATAAAACCCTGAAAATAGCCCAGCCGTTGTAAACAGGTTGGGTAGCAGATAGATGCCTTTACTCTTAACCGATTCTTTATCAAAATTTTGCATAATGTTAAAACACTAGTATCTTGTATGAAAAAGATACCATACTTTGTGTATCCATTGCTTTATCCATTAATCCACACACTTATTGACTCTAGCTATAGCTAAGTTTTCAGTTCAAATTGGAAGGAATTATGTTCACAAAAACATTAGTACTCGTATTAGCACTGATATCGATAGGATCTGCATCCGCAACAGTCATCTATAAGTGGGTGGATAAAGACGGCGTAACTCACTACAGCCAGCAGAAGCCGGAAAATGCCTCAACAGACAAGATTCATAGTGAAGATATCGAACAGCAACCTATAGGTTTTATCGCTCCGAAGGAAAGACCCGCAGAACCACAGCCAAGCGAAGAGGAAAAAAATGCTACAAGGATAAAGGAAGAAAATAAACAGCATGCAGCCGATATTTGCGACAATGCCAAACATAGTTTGAATGTGTTAACGAGCCACTCCCGGATCAGAAGTCAAGATGAAACCACAGGAGAGATGGTCGCAATGAGAGAGGAAGACCGTCAGGCTAAAATTAAGGAGCTGGAGGAACGCATCAGGTTATTCTGTAAATAGTAACCAGTCTCTTTCCAAACAGACGGCAACCCTAAAACAAACCATCCAATGGTTGAATCATTTCAGCTTCATAGAAAAACAGGCTCTTCAGAGCCTGTTTTTCTTTAGGTGCTCAGAATCATCTTAAATACGAACTGAGGCTTAACTGTCACTCACCTCATAAATTAAAGAACATCTGCGAATCTCAGTAAGCTATTGTCCGAACGCTAATTCCGAACCCGCACAATCAACCTTGATTGGCTTACCGGGCACCAGAGAACCGCTCAGTATTTTTTGAGCTAATGGATTTTCTACCTCTTGTTGCAATGCTCTTTTCAATGGTCTTGCGCCATAGATAGGATCGAAGCCCGCTCGTGCAATAAGCGCTAACGCTTCCTCACTCAAGATAAGTTCGAACTCTTTCTCCGCAAGACGTTGTCTTAACGACTCGATCTGAATACCTGCAATATGCTTAATATGCTTCTCATCAAGAGGATGAAATACCACAGTCTCATCGATTCGGTTCAGGAACTCAGGTCTGAAGCTATGAACAACAACATCCATAACCTCTGACTTCATCTCTCCATAGGAGAGCTCAGTAAATCTATCTTGAATAATATCTGAGCCAAGATTAGAGGTCATAATGACCACTGTATTTCTAAAATCCACAGTTCTACCTTGGCCATCGGTTAAACGACCATCATCGAGCACCTGAAGTAAAACATTGAAAACATCCGGATGCGCTTTCTCAACCTCATCGAGCAAAATGACAGAGTAAGGCTTTCTTCTTACCGCTTCGGTTAAATAGCCTCCCTCTTCATAACCAACATATCCTGGAGGAGCCCCAAGTAAACGCGCAACAGAATGTTTCTCCATAAACTCCGACATATCGATACGAACCAATGCGGATTCAGTATCGAATAAGAACTTCGCCAAAGATTTACAAAGTTCAGTCTTACCTACGCCCGTTGGACCCAGAAATAGAAATGAGCCTATTGGACGGTCTGGATCTGAAAGCCCCGCACGACTTCTTCGAATAGCATTAGAAACGGCATCGACAGCTTCATTTTGCCCTATGACACGTGAATGAAGCGCTTCTTCCATATGAAGGAGCTTTTCCTTCTCACCTTCCAGCATTTTAGAGACAGGGATCCCGGTCGCTTTTGACAAAACTTCGGCGATCTCAACATCTGTGACTTTATTTCTCAATAAGGTCATGTCTTGCATCTCGGCTTGAGATGCCAAATCCAACTGTTTCTCCAACTCAGGAATTCGACCATATTGAAGTTCAGACATACGAGTCAGGTCACTGGCTCTACGAGCCACATCGAGATCTAACCTAGCCTGCTCAAGATCCGCTTTTATATGTTGAGTTCCTGCCAGAGATGCTTTTTCTGTATGCCAAATTTCATTAAGTTCTGATGCCTTTGCGTCAACGGTTCTCAACTCTTTTCGTATAGTATATAAGCGACGCAGACTCGCTTCATCGCTCTCTTTCGCTAACGCTTGCTCCTCTAACTTTAGCTGTATCGAGCGACGCTCTAGTTTGTCTAAAGGTTCAGGCTTAGAATCTATCTGTATACGTATGCTGGAAGCAGCTTCATCGATAAGGTCAATGGCTTTGTCGGGTAACTTTCGGTCGGAGACATATCGATTTGACATACTGGCCGCAGCTACGATTGCAGGATCGGTGATCTCTACATGATGATGCAGTTCATAACGTTCTTTAAGCCCACGCAATATCGCAATCGTATCTTCGACATTAGGCTCCTCGACTAGCACCTTTTGAAAGCGTCTCTCTAATGCTGCATCTTTCTCAATATATTGACGATATTCATCCAATGTCGTCGCACCAACACAGTGCAGATCACCACGGGCCAGCGCAGGCTTAAGCATATTGCCCGCATCCATTGCACCATCCCCTTTCCCGGCACCGACCATAGTATGCAGTTCATCGATAAATAGAATAACCTGACCTTCTTCCTGATAAAGCTCATTCAGAACGGCTTTCAGTCGCTCTTCAAATTCTCCACGGTATTTGGCTCCCGCCACTAATGAGCCCATGTCTAATGAAAGAACACGTTTGTTCTTAATCCCTTCGGGCACTTCACCATTGACAATTCGTTGGGCCAGCCCTTCGACAATGGCAGTCTTACCTACACCCGGCTCACCAATTAAAACAGGGTTATTCTTACTTCGACGCTGTAATACTTGAATTGTTCGACGGATTTCGTCGTCACGACCAATGACAGGATCCAGCTTTCCCTGCTCTGCGCGCTCAGTCAGATCTACTGTAAATTTTTTCAGGGCTTGGCGCTGATCTTCAGCATTGGGATCATCAACGTTCTTTCCAGCCCTAACTTGCTTTATCGTCTCTTCTAACAGCTCTTTAGTCGCACCGGATTTTTTTAAATTCTGTGCAAGGGTGTCATTTCCCTCAAGCGCCGCCAGAATAAAGAGTTCACTGGAGATGTACTTATCTTTTCGTTTCTGAGCTAATTTGTCACAAAGATTTAGGAGCCTAATCAAGGCCTGTGATAATTGAATATCACCGCCAGTCCCTTCCACTTGAGGTAAACGGTCTAATTCCAGATTGAGTTGTGAGCGAAGTGAACTGACTCGTATACCGGCTTGAGTGAGCAGAGGATGAATCGACCCATTGTCTTGATTAAGTAGAGCCATCATCAGATGTATAGGTTCAATAAACTGATGATCGCGCCCTAATGCCAACGACTGCGCATCGGAAATTGCAGTCTGAAATTTATTGGTCATACGATCGAGTCGCATACAGCCTCCACAAGCAAAAATAACTACCTTCGATAGCTAAAAGATGGGGAGTAAAAGGTCATTTTTCAAGGGCTGGTTACCTCTTTATCTCCAAATACGAGTGAGCTCTATTCCAGCCAAATAAATGAAGCCATTCGACCCGTGACTTTATCTCTGCGATAGGAGAAGTAATCATCAGAATTTTTAAAAGTACAAATATCAGCTTGATAGATCTCAGTGACCCCAGCTAGATTAAGTCTGAATCTGGCCAGTCCCTGCAAATCAGCAAGGTATTTTTGATTGCTAGGGGTGGAGTTTTCACCTTCAGAAGCTGAGGGCTCATTCTTTAGAGAAGCTGAAGGCTCTTTCTTAAGAAAGAAAATACTGCTCTGCGGATGTTGAGAGACAAACATCTCCCTGACCTCTTCACCAACTTCGAAAACGTCGGGACCAATAGCCGGCCCAAGATAAGCGATGAGATGTGCTTTATCAGACTTAAACTTATCGAGTGCGACCTCAATAACTCCATCACATAGTCCTTTCCAGCCGGCATGAACTGCGGCGACTTCAGTTCCGTTTCTGTCGCAGAGTAACACCGGCAAACAATCTGCGGTCATCACGACGCATACCTGTTTTAAACGTTCTGAATAGCTGCCGTCGGCATTATGAACCGTCTGATTATCAGCTTCTATGACTCTGGTACTATGAGTTTGCTCTAACCAAGCGGGAAAATCAGGAAGGCCAAAGCGCTCGTGAATGAGCGCTCTGTTTATCAGTACTTTCTCTTCGCTATCTCCGACATGCAGCCCCAAGTTAAGACTCTCGTACGGACATTCACTCACGCCATCTCGACGAGTAGAAAAAGCGATCCTCACTCCTTGAGGAATATTCCAATCTCTATTTTTAAAGAGTGGTGACATCGATTAAACAATCGATGGGTTTTCGAGCGTGTCCTGACGTAACGCCTTAGTCAAAATCACCATATCTTCAGGAACCGGTGCCTGCCAACTCATAATTTCACAAGTATAAGGATGTGCAAGCTCAAGCCTGATCGCGTGTAAAGCTTGACGCTTGAAGCCCATATAAATGTCAAAGAACTCAGGCGTCACCCCTTTTGGTGGTCTGGGACGGCCGCCGTATACAGGGTCACCAACCAAGGTATGCCCGATATGAGACATATGCACACGGATCTGATGGGTTCTGCCAGATTCAAGGCGCAATCTCAATCGAGTATGAGCCCTAAATTTTTCAGCAACACGGTAATGAGTCATCGCAGGCTTACCTGTATGAACCACCGCCATATGAGTACGCTTAGTTGGATGACGGTCGATAGGTTCATCGACTGTACCACCAGAGATAATAGAGCCTTGTACTATGGCTTCATATTCACGCGTGATCTCTCTTGCCTGTAAAGCCGCAACCAGATGAGTTTGCGCCTCAACGGTCTTAGCCACGACCATCAGTCCGGTTGTGTCTTTATCCAAACGGTGCACGATACCCGCGCGTGGAACAAGTTCGATATTCGGACAATGATGCAATAAAGCATTCATCAAAGTGCCATCACTATTACCTGCGCCAGGATGAACAACGAGTCCAGCCTGTTTATTAATCACAAGAATATGATCATCTTCATAAACGATATCTAAGTCTATCGCTTGTGCTTTAGCTGTAGTCTCTTCGACCAATGTAGCTTCAACTTGAATCTCTTGCCCTTCAAGCACCTTTTCTCTAGGCTTGGTAGAAACTGCGCCATCAATGTAAACCCAACCAGCCTGGATCCACTCTTTGATGCGTGTGCGTGAGTAATCAGGGAACAATTCGGCCAAAGTTTGATCCAATCTTTGACCTGTTTGTGTTGCTGTTATCTCACTTTTTAGATTAATCTCTTGTGTCATAGGAACCGTACCCGCGTTTCGGGGTCCAAAAATGTGTGCTATCTGTTACAATCGAATTGTTTCTATTTTATATTGAAATGGAAAAATTCTTAACCATAACTTTAAAAGAATCGAACTTAAGTATGCATAAATTCGCTAAAGGTGCCGTAGTAGGCCTATTTTCACTGGCCATAGCGGCCTGTAGTAGTAGCCCAGAAGAAGATCTAAAGGTAAGTAAATCCTCACCGGATGTACTTTACTCACAAGCAAGAACGTCAATGGAGCTTGGAAACTTCAGTAAAGCGGTCCGCTCATTAGAAGCATTAGACTCTCGCTATCCTTTTGGCCCGCATAAAACTCAAGTACAACTCGACCTCATCTATGCCTATTATAAACTAGATGACGCTGCATCGGGTATCGCTAATATCGATCGTTTTATCAGACTGAACCCGACTCATAAAGATATTGACTATGTTTATTACATGCGTGGACTCGTCAATATGCAATCTGATAACTACATGTTCCACGATATGTTAGATATCGACAGAACAGATAGGGATCCAAAAGTAGCACAAGATGCCTTTAAAGATTTCGACCGTTTAATCAAGTCATATCCAAATAGTAAGTACACAGCTGATGCTGCTAAGCGTATGCTCTACCTGAAAAATCGTTTAGCAAAATATTCTATCAGCGTAGCTGAATACTATATAAAGATGAATGCTTGGAGTGCAGCTTCAACGAGAGCACAATCGGTCATGGAAACTTATCCTGGCACAACATCGACTGAACGAGCATTAGAGATTATGGCTGAGGCTTATGATGAGTTAGGTCAGGAAAAGCTCAAAGAGAATGTCTTGTCTGTAATGAAAGTTAACTTCCCAAATAATAAGATGTTATCTCGCTAAACAACCTATTAGCCTGGCGAAGCCATAAAAAAGCTCCGGTACCGGAGCTTTTTTATGGGTAAACAAAAATTGCATCAATTTTTCACAGTGTTGCTTTTTCATTCAACCAGACACTCCTTCAATCGAATTAGAGCAAAAGTCATCCAAACAAACGAGGAATGGGATTAAATTGAAAAAAGTTATTGACTCAAAAGTCTAAAAGCCTTTTAATAGCGCCCGTTGCCCGAATAGCTCAGTCGGTAGAGCAGAGGATTGAAAATCCTCGTGTCCCTGGTTCGATTCCGGGTTCGGGCACCAATTTTCTCCCCTTTAGATGTATCCCCGGATTCAAAACTTCCTCAGTAAGTTAATTCTAAGCTCATAACTTAAAGGCTATTTTCATCCGCCTAATATCTATGGTTTATTCCACCAGTTTTAACGGTTCCCCCCTCTTGTACTCAAGCATCAGTTTATTACGCCCCGATAACTTTGCCTTATAGAGTTGCTCATCAGCTTGGGCGATCATACCTTCCCAGCTAACATCAGAAAATGATGGATGAAAACGTTCATAGAACACTCCACCTATGCTCACGGTGACCCTCCCATCGAAACAAGATTTAGGGTGATAGATATTTAGCTCCCTCACTTTTTCCAGCATCCTTTTCGATAACAGCTCCATTTGAGCAAAGTTATCCCCCTGAATGACGACACAAAACTCCTCACCGCCATAACGTGTGACTAACTCCCCCCTTCGCCTGCATTCAAGCAATAAGGTTTGAGCGATAGAGAGAATAGCCTTATCTCCGGCCTGATGCCCTAAGGTGTCGTTGTACTCCTTAAACAAATCAATATCTATCATCAAGAAACCTATGACACCTTTCCCCTCATTCCACTGCGTAAAGGCGCGTTGGGCGAAAACCTCCAGGCTGCGCCGATTGGCAATCCCCGTTAATGGGTCTTTATATGACAAAGACTCCAGATAATTCTGATGCCGCTCTAATTTATCAACCATCAGATTAAAGGAACTGGTTAAACGGACTATTTCATCGATGTGCCATGTGGTCCTCATCTTGTACAACATTCCACGCTCAGCCATTCTATCTAAAACCAGGCTGGCACTACGTATTGGCCTTAAAATCATGACCGACACAGGAATAACAGAACAAATCGATGCAATAATAAGAGTGACAAAGAGGAGCATTGATTCCGGAGTCAGTATTGAAGGTGTGATTCTCTCATCATGAATCACTGATATTTTCAGAGTAGGTACACCGAAGACATCATTTATCAACCATTCATGCTTAGAATCCAGCTCATCGATTTGAGGCATACTATTAAAATTGGTCAGCCCTGAATATGATTGTTCAGCGTCTAAACTCTCAATATTAAAGTTAACCAGACTCAACTGTCTGATCTGCTCTACCAGATTATTATCTATCTCCCTCACCATCAGCAGGCTTCCGGCAATCTCCCCCACTCCTTTCGTTGGTAACACGACGGCATTACTGAAATAGACCACTGTACCGTCTAAATTAATTATTCCGTTTCTTGTCGAGGGTAGTTGCTTTGTAAAGATGTTCTCATCTGGTAACACTTCTCCAACCCAGGTTGAGTTATCTTTTTGTAAGCTATGCGATGAAAAATCAGGGTTTACGAAATGCTGCCACAGTAACTTACCTTCGGTATCGAAGAGGTACGCACCATCGATATCGGCCGCTTCAAAAGTATTAACGCTTAAATTCGACTCGATGAAGGCTGGATCTCTGGAATATACAAATTTAACCATCTCATCCCAGACGGCATAATCATAACAAAGGGTTTCTAACCCCTTTTGAGCAAACTTAATGCCTCGCTGAACCGCAAGGAGTTCTTTTTCTTGCTGAGATCGTATCTGCGACTCAATAGCAGGCAAGTATACAAAATGATAAAGCACACTCGCCGCAAAAAGTGAGAATAAGAGAATCACTAGGCCAAGCAAATTTAAAAAGTGATTTAATTTCATACACCCAACTCGCACCAACCTTTTTCAGCTTAACGTACCCGCTATGTCCTGACTTATATCTTAAATAAGCTCACAGCTTGTTGAAGTGATTCGGCACGGGATTGAACCTCACTCGAAGCCAGTGCATTCTCATCAGCAGCGGTCGCCGAGTCTTGAGCGATATCCCTGATAACCACGACGTTCTTGTTAACCTCTGAGGCAACCATACTCTGCTCTTCAATTGCAGCCGCAATTTGAGTGCTCATGTCCATGATATTCGTTACATCTACGTTTATCTGCTCGAGTAGAGTACCCGCAGTTGCGGCCTGCTCTGCACTCTCTCCTCCCTGCCTCTGAGTCGCTTCCATCAACTGAACAATAGATCTGGTTCTCGCCTGCAGTGTTTGAATGATCCCTGCGATCTCCTCTGTTGACTCTTGAGTTCTCATAGCCAGGCTACGAACTTCATCGGCGACGACAGCAAAACCACGTCCCTGCTCACCGGCACGGGCCGCTTCGATAGCCGCATTGAGTGCAAGAAGATTCGTCTGCTCGGCGATTCCCCTAATCACATCCAGTACGCTACCTATCGTCTCACTGTCTTTTTCCAACTCACCGACTACTTGCGCAGAGCCATTTAACTGTTCGGCTAATGATTGAATCTTCTCGATGGTCTGCTCGACACCGATCTGTCCTTTTTGAGCATTGTCATGAGTATTTCCGGCTCTGTCGGCGGCTAACTCGGTATTTTTTGCAATCTCATCGATAGTGGCACCCATCTCGGTTATTGCAGTAGCTACCATATCGGTTTCATTGAGCTGCTGTCCCACTCCTTCGGACGCTTTCGTGGCATTTAACGAGAGCTCAGAACAGGAGTGATTCATGATTTGAACCGATTCAATAACCTCTTCAATCAGCTTCTGGAAGCTCTCAACCATAAGGTTAAAGTGTTTAGCGATCTGCCCGAGTTCATCATCTGAAGTTGCGTCACAGCGAACCGTTAAATCCTTATTCTTTTCAATATTTGAGATAGCAAGAGTGATACGTGTGACAGGATCCATAATGCTGCGAATAATTAAGAAGGTGAAAGCGCAAAGAATGATAGCAATCAGAATAAATACAACAATTCCCATCGTAAGAGCCGACTCTTCAGCAGCATGGATCGCTTCAACGGCTTGCTCTTTCAATCGCTCAGAGTCCGCCTCAGCCGTAGCAATAGCATCACGCAACTCTGCCATTCCACCGTCATTTTTAGTGAGTCCTAATGCTTGCTCCTTAGCGACTAAAGTTGCGAAATCTTTCTGGTAACTTGAGATAAGCGTCATGGTTTCATTTTTGACACTCTCAGCCAGTCCGGAATTGACTAAGCTCTGTTCAAATTTCTTAATATTGCCATCAAATTTCTCTACGTAACTCATATTCCGGCGCAGCATAAAGTCTTTTTCATTACGCCTGAGTTGCAGCATTACCACCATAAGTTCCGGCTCATCATACTTTTTAACCAGAGTCTCGACGTTACGAACGGCTTCTCGCAAAGTACCATAAAGACCTGTTTTCGGTGTTAGCCCTATCTCCTGCTGCAGTTGAACGACATTCTTGAATGACTGTTCATAGTGACTCAAACTCTTCTCAAAACTCTGCAGAGCCTCGTTTGAAATATCATAATCAGCAAAGCTTTTTCTTAGCGCTTCTACCACTATGACAATATCATCTGAGTTGGCTTGGTGCTTATCCAGATAACTTAGCTCTAAACGGGCGAAAAAATCCTTCTCGTCTTTTCTAAGGCTCAACACCTCCCTCTCTAAGTCAATAACATTTTGAGCAGTATGAGACAATTCATCCTGTATACCACCGGAATAGAGCTGCAGACCAAACATGGCAAATATTGAGAGAATAGACACTGCGGCACTGAGCAGTAATTTGTGACGAATAAGCATATTGGCACCTTTATAAATGAGAGCACTCTATTAAGGATAGTTGTAAATAAATCACAGGGCTAAGTTGGTTAGTCAACAAATACAACTGCTGAGCTACACCACCACTGGTTATCGGCAAAAAAATCAGCATTATTAGCTAATAATAGTTAAAAAACACAATAAAATCATGCAAACACACCATTATCACCTTTAATCAACATATTCCTCTTCATGTTGAGTGTCATGTTTATCTGTACGAGAATTTAGAATACAATATCCAAAACGGAACTATGGAGTATGTATGCTAGTCATCGATGCAGAACAAATTCACCAAACACTTAATTTCCCTGCACTGATTAGTGCTCTTAGAAAGACTTTCTCTAAACCCGCAGGCATGCCTCAACGACAAGTTTTCAGCCTGGATGAAACCTCCGCCCACAGCGATGCCTTTGCCGTATTGCCTTCATGGAATGAACAAACAATAGCGGTTAAAGCATTTACCTACTTTCCAAATAACCCAAGCAAGTCGGCAGATTTAGAGAGCCTTTACTCCAAGATAATGATTTTTGATCGTAAGACTGGTATTCCTCAAGCTTTAGTCGATGGTACCAGCGTGACTTACTGGCGTACGGCGGCTATCTCGGCGTTGGGAAGTGACTTTCTGTCAAGAGAAGACTCCTCAAAGTTGCTGGTGTGTGGTACCGGTCGCCTTGCCTCATTTATGGCGCTCGCACACGCAAGTGTCAGGCCTATCACCGAAATTATGATATGGGGCCGCAACCCGAAAAGCGCTTTAAAGGTAGTCGATATAGTAAAAAGTAGCCGCCCAGAAATCGACGTAAAAGTATGTGACGACTTAGAATCTGCCGTGCGTAATGCCGACATCATCAGTTGCGCAACAGGCTCTCCGAAGCCGCTGTTTGATGGAACCTGGGTACAGGAAGGCACACATACAGACTTTGTCGGTAACCATAATAATGACAGGCGTGAATGCGATACCAAGTTAATCTTGAAATCGGATGTCTATGTCGACTCAAAAATCAATGTCTTTGCCGAAGCTGGAGAGATCTTGCTACCTATCGCCGAGGGGGTCTACAGCACAGATCGAGTCAAAGGCGAACTGGCACAACTATGCGATGCCAGCCTCAAGGGGAGAACCGACGACAAGCAGATCACATTATTTAAAACGGTTGGCACCGCTTTAGCGGATCTCGTCGGGGCACAAATAGCATTTAAAGAGCTCAATGAGACTTAATCGTCCACAATATAGCCCGAAATATAGAGAGGGCTTCCCCCCTCTCATCCCTCCCCCTTCGGTAAGCCGACTGAAAGTTATTACCTCGTTTTTCCCGCCGATTTATCTTCCCCCCACATAACCGATATACCTTTGCGCAACATTTAATTAATATTAATTCAAACCTTTTTCCACTCTGCCTATGTCTAATAGGTATCAAAAAGATTTAGTACTCATAACACAGGGAATATTGAGTGAATGCACAGATAGAGTTCATTGCAAACCAAGAGGTTTCAGAACCAGAGCTGATAGAGAAAGCTAAGCAAGGAGATAAAGCAGCTTTCCAGCAGATCTATTTGCGTCATCACAAAAGAGTGTATGGCCTTTGTTTCAGGCTCTCCGGACAAACTTACTTGGCAGAGGAAGCAACACAGGAAACTTTTGTTCGCTTATGGCAAAAATTGCCTCAATTTCGGGGGGATAGTCAGTTTTCAACTTGGCTACACAGCATGACAGTCAATCAGGCATTGAGCAGTATTAAGAAACATAAAAGCTTTTGGGCTCGCTTCACACCAATGAGTGAACATACCGAAATGAGCGGCGACAAACTGGAATATGAGAAACTTGACAAGCTATTACTCAAACTTCCCGAGCGGGCACGCATCGTATTTATATTGTTCTCGATTGAAGGCTACAAACACGATGAGATCGCCGGTCTGTTGGGCATAGCCTCCGGTACCAGCAAAGCACAGTACCACAGAGCCAGAAAGCTACTACAGGAGATGCTGTAATGAATAGCAAAGATAGCAAGCTCGACAGCTTAATCGCGAACCTCCCAAAGGAACTCACACCGGAAAATGACCTGTGGGAAAAGATAGATAAACGCCTCGATGCGCCTGTTCGCAATATGACTAAGCGTGCCAGCCATAACCTCTGGCGTAGTGCAGCAGTAGCCTGCCTATTGTTAATCACTGCTTTTATCGGTCAGAAGGTTTTTAATCCGCTTTTCCCACAACCTGAGATCGACTCAGCATTAATTAACACACTCGCAGAGATAAAAACTCAACACCAGATTCAAATAGCACAACTTCAACAAACTAGTGAACTGGTTAACTGGCAAAGCAGCCCATATAGCTCTCCCGTCGAAACAGGCATAGATCAACTAAGAGAAGCTGCCAAGCAAATTTATGAATCACTGAAGCGTAATCCAACAGACAAACAACTCTGGCAATTGTGGCTATGGACCCAACACAGAGAGATAGAACTTCTAAGACAGGGGCAGAAGCTGCCTGTTTCACAAAATTCACAAGGAGCGACAATATGAAACCCACCCGTTTATTAAATTATCTCACCATCCCCCTTATATTAGTGGCAAATATGGCCATAGCAGCACAATCTATTGATAAGCAATTACCGGTAGATGAGAACCTCAAACTCAATATCAAGGTACTGAGAGGCGAGGTGAAGGTGAGTTCCTGGGACAAAGATGAGATCAGCGTGAAGGGGACGTTAGATGAACTCAGTGAAGGCTTTATATTAGATAAGCAGGGAAGCCTGGTCACTCTCGAAGATAAGATGCCCCGTCACTTCAATGGTAATAATAAGAGTGGTTCAGATTTAACTATCATGGTGCCTAAAAACTTAACTTTGGACGCAGAGGGCCTTTCCTCCAGCTATACTGTTTCCTCGCTTTCCGGAGTCATTGGGATCGACTCAGTCAGTGGCAATGTCGATGCATCCGATATCGAGAATGAAATCTTCATTCACACCGTATCCGGAAACATAAAAACATCCAAACTAACCGGAAAAATTAAACTCGACACAATATCTGGCTCGATAAAAGATAAAAACAGTGACGGAGAGATAAGCTATAAGTTGGTTAGTGGAGAGCTTACAGCAAATACCTCAGCTAAAAATGTCTCTATCGAACAGATATCGGGAGATGGCAAAGTTCAACTGAAAAAAGTGAATGAGTTAAAAGTAAAAACGATCAGCGGCGATATCACGCTCGCAATGAGCAGTCTTAAATCCAGAGCGAACTTAGATAGCGTGAGTGGCGATATAGAGCTAAAGCTCCCAAAGAATCTGGCGGCCAACTTCAATATCAATGGCGGACCGGGAGGTAAGATTAGAAACAACCTGACCGATGACGAGCCAAAGAAAGAGAAGTACTCTCCGACCTCTTACCTTAAATTTCAAACCGGCAGCGCCGACGCTGATATAAAAATATCAACCATCAGTGGCTCAATCAAGCTCTCCGATTAAGCGACCTTATACCGATAATTGATCTTATAAGCAGATAACAAAAGGCCTGCAGATGCAGGCCTTATATCGTTCGGTATTAGTTTACTTAACCGACTTCATCTCTTCATCGGTAAGATAACGCCACTCACCCAATTCAAGTTCTGAGTCTAACTCTATCGTGCCGACACATTCTCTATGCAGCTTGGTAACTCTGTTCCCCACTGCGGCGAGCATACGCTTAACCTGATGATATTTACCCTCAGTTATCGTCAACCTTGCCTCATGAGAGGCTAAGATATCCAATACGGCAGTTTTTGTCAGTCCATCTTCGTTATTGAGCTGTAACCCAGTTGCAAACTGCTCTACCAATGAATCAGCCAATGGCTCAGCCGTTTCCAATAAGTAACGCTTTCCACACTCTTTCTTAGGAGAGGTGATTTTATGGGACCACTGACCATCATTCGTTATCAACACTAATCCGGTGGTGTCCGCATCCAGACGCCCTGCAATGTGCAACTCTTCTGGTTTGATAACATCTAACAATCCCAACACAGATGGATACTCTTCATCTATGGTCGAACAGATGGTATCGACAGGCTTATTGAGCATGATAAAACGAGGGCCGATAATCGATAACTGCTCTCCATCGAGACAGATGGTATGTGCATCGGTCACTTTAAAGCCTGAGTTCTTAATGATTTCACCATCGCAAGTCACATCGCCCCTATGCATGGCCTTCTTCGCTAAAGAACGGGTTAGCGAAGTCGATTCGCAGATAAATTTGTCTAGACGCACAATAGATCTCAATGTTGAATACAGAATTGGCGACATTATGAAGCCCAAGCTCACAAAGGGCAAAGTTTTGCTTGGCATAGATGCCGGCTTCACACTAACCTGTATTCGTCAATATGAGTAGGAACACTTATGAACCAAGAACTTAGCAACTATCAAAAAATGGTCTCCGGCCAGGAGTATAACTACTTAGATGCAGAGATCATGGAGCTGAGAAAGCAGCAACAGGTGCTCAATCGCCAGGCTAACCTTTCCTTCGATTATCAACATGATGAAAAACTGCTACCGCACAAGTCAGCCGATGCCAACATAGTTTTGCCTTTTTACATCAGCTACGGTTTACACATTCACCTTGGTAGTAGGGTATACATCAACAGCAATGTCACCCTGCAAGACAATGCTCCAATCCACATCGGGGAGCACACTATGATTGGACCCAATGTACAACTTTACACCGCCAACCACCCTCTCGAAGCCGAAAAGCGCTGCCAAGGCTATGAGATCGCCAAAGCCATCAGCATAGGCAAGCGCGTCTGGATTGGCGGTGGAGCCATTATCCTTCCGGGCATAACTGTCGGGGACGAAGCGGTTATCGGTGCAGGCTCGGTAGTGACCAAAGATGTCCAGCCCAAGACGCTGGTAGCTGGAAACCCAGCGAAAATAATCAAGACGCTATAGCCTCATACTACCAAAACTCGTAGTAGAGAACCTTTACTTGTACAACTAAGACCGAGGCAGAGAAACACAGCTATGGCTATGAGGTCGACAGGGGCATAACGGTCTGAGATGGAACCCTAATCGGTACAGGTTCGGTAGTGACCAAAGATGTGCAGCCCAAGACGCTGGTAGCTGGCAACCCAGCGAGAATAATCAAGACGCTATAGCCTCATACTAGCAAAACTCGTAGTAGAGAACCTTTACTTGTACAACTAAGACCGAGGCAGAGAAACACAGCCATGGCTATGAGGTCGACAGGGGCATAACGGTCTGAGATGGAACCCTAATCGGTGCTGGCTAGATAGTGACTAAAGATGTCCCACCCAAGACACTGGTAGCTGGAAATCCTGTGAGGGTACTCAAGCAACTAGGCCGATACGGATCCGGTTTATGGTTGAAGAAACCTTTACTTACACAACTAAATGAGTAGAAACACACGTAAGTGGCCCTCAACACTTGTCTACACCCACACCATACCATTAACATATGTAGCATAATGTAAGATCCACATATACATACTTACCAAAAATCCAGTTGCCGTATCACTAAAGCAGTGGCATTGGACATAACAACAATGACCCAAAGATGGGCAACCAGCAGATAAAGGAAGCATAATGAAGAAAGTACTCGTTGGGGGACTTTGTGCCTCACTGATTGTAGGTCTTAGTGCCTGCAATAATAAAGAAGCCGAAGTTAAAGCACCTGAAACCAGTCAAACAGAGACTGCAGCAGCGGTATCAAAAGCACTGGGGTCAGGTATCGACTTTGCTAATTTTGATAAGTCAGTTCGTCCGCAAGACGACTTTTACAGCTACGTAAATGGCACCTGGATTAACAATACCGAGATCCCGAGCGACAGAACCAGCGCCGGTGCATTCTATGATCTTCGTGAAAAATCCCGTGATGATGTGAAAGCCATTATCGAAGAGGTAGCCGCAACACCTAATCTAACAGTAGGCAGTGACGAGCAAAAAGTTGCCGATCTTTATCGCTCCTTTATGGATACCGACACGCTTAACAAGCTGGGAACTGCTCCAATTAAAGGCGAGTTAGATAAGATTGCCGCACTAAAGTCGAAAGATGAATTGGTCCAGTATTTTGCTCATAGCCAACTCATCGGCGGTGGTACACCACTGGCTTTCTATATCGATGTTGATGCAAAAGATTCAAGCCGTTACGCCACACATATCTGGCAGTATGGCCTGAGCCTTCCGGAGAAAGATTACTATTTCAATGAAGGTGAGCGTTTCGTTAATATTCGTAAGGCTTACGTCGAGCATATCGAAAAGATGTTCACTTTATCAGGCCTGGCTAATCCTAAAGGCAGTGCAGAGAAGGTGTTAGCCCTCGAAACTGCAATAGCCAGCAGGCACTGGGATGTGGTTGAGACCCGAGATAGCACTAAAACTTACAACCTGATGCAAGTTAAAGACTTGCCTACATTAGCACCTGATATCGATTGGACCGGATTCTTGACGACACTCGGTGTCGAGAAACAATCTGACATTATCATCAATCAACCAAGTTTCATCGAAGGCTTCAATGAAGTGCTTAAAGCGAATGATCTGACCACATGGCAAACTTACATGCAGTGGCAACTACTCACGAGTTTTGCAGGCCAGCTAACTGCCGAGCTTGATAGAGAAAACTTCGAGTTTTTCTCCAAAACATTAAATGGTCAAGCCGAGCAGCAGCCCCGCTGGAAGCGCGGTGTCAGCACGGTGAACTCAGTGCTTGGCGAAGTCGTAGGTAAAGTCTACGTTAAGCGCCATTTCACACCTGAAGCCAAAGAACGTATGCAGGTTCTGGTTGAAAATTTGCGTGGTGCCTACGGAGACAGCATAGACAATCTGGATTGGATGGGCGCCGACACTAAAGTTGCAGCCAAAGACAAACTGGCTAAATTTGATCCTAAGATTGGTTACCCTGATAGATGGGAAGATTACGATAAACTGACGATTGAAGCTGGCGATCTCGTCGGTAATGGTATTCGTGCGAGTCTACTCGGTCATGAGAAAGAGCTTGAAAAACTGGCAGGCCCAATCCGTAAATGGGAATGGCACATGACCCCACAAACGGTCAACGCATATTACAACCCAACCATGAATGAGATCGTATTCCCGGCGGCAATCCTCCAAGCTCCATTCTTTAATATGGCAGCCGATGATGCCGTAAACTATGGCGGAATCGGTGCCGTTATTGGTCATGAAATGGGCCATGGTTTCGATGATCAGGGTGCTAAGTTTGATGGCGAAGGCAACATGCGTGACTGGTGGACAGAACAAGATCTGTCTGCATTTGCCGCAAAGGGAAGTGCTTTAGTCGCACAATATAATGGTTATGCGGTATTTGACGACCTCAACGTGAACGGTGAGTTGACCCTTGGTGAGAACATCGGCGACCTTTCTGGTGTGACTATCGCTTATAAAGCCTATAAGAAGTCACTTAACGGAAAAGAAGCTCCGGTTATCGACGGTTTAACCGGCGATGAGCGCTTCTTTATCGGATTTACTCAAATCTGGCGTGCAAAGATTAAAGAGGAATCTATGCGTAACCGTGTAGCAACCGATCCGCATTCTCCGGCTAAGTTCCGCTCATTGGGTGCCCTGTCTAACATGCCTGAATTCTATACTACTTTTGATGTTAAAGAGGGCGACGCCATGTATCTGCCCCCCGAAAAACGTGTAAAGATCTGGTAGTCAAACAAACCTGATTTATCTTTTAAAAGAGCGCGTTAAGCGCTCTTTTTTTATATCTCAATCGAATATACTCTTTCATGAACAAACATTAATCATCCATTCAGCATAGATTAAGCAACCAGAGCCTAAATTAACCTTATCGTTTAGTATTTCAGCGAGAAAAGAGGTCTACTTTATGTTTATGAATAGTATGAACAGATTGTTTCGTACATTTTTTATCTTCCTACTTCTTCTATCCACCCGGACAGGGTTCGCGGCAACTTACGAACTTCAAAACAACGTCAAAGAGAAGAGTGATAACTATGCCGTCAGGCAATCACTGACCAAAAACTTAACCGGTCTGACATCTATATCCAGTCACCAACACCAGATCCCCAGACAAACCAGCACCGATTTAGACTCTCTATATTCTCAGGCGCAACCCGCGCAAGATGAGCTAAACCACATTATGAACACCATCGCCGACAATTCTCATAGTTCACCTCTACTCCCTCCCATCAAGAGTTACGCGAGGGCACAGGAGAAAGTGACGGCTAAATTTGATGGTGACGCGAGTCAATTAACCGACCTTGCGAGAGCCACCCTGGTTAGCAACAATATTCATGATCTTATGCAAGCCTATGAATCATTGAGCACTCAAACGCAAATCGTTCAGGTAAAAAACCGTTTCGCCTCGCCTAAAGAGTCAGGCTATCGCGATCTCAATGTACTTATCAGACTCCCTGGTACACAGATGATAGCTGAGGTACAACTGCACTTAGACGAAATAGCAAAAATCAAGAGTGGTGCAGAACATCACGTATATGAAGAGGTACAAGCGATACAAGCCCTGGCTAAAAATGAAAACAGACAGCTCAATGAGATAGAAGCGGCACGAATAACAAGCCTGCGTCAGACATCACATAAGCAATACCATAAAGCCTGGCTTCAATATAAGCGCATCGATGAGGCTGGTATCATTACCGCCGCAGCAGCCTAGAACTCCACAATCGGCTCAGGAGGTCACCTACTCAGTTAACCTCCTTAGTCACTCATCCGGAGTTCTAAGACCTACCAACCCCCTTTAAACTGAGCAAGCACGCAATCTGATTATTGATACAAACCCTAGCTAACAAAATAACGTCAATCAGGATATACTTCCCCTCACTGAAACATAACCAGCGAAGAGACGATGCACGACATCATTGAGCAACTACGGGAACTGAGCGAAACGGTTCCTATCCCTTTAGAACTCCCGACCTTTGAACAAATAGTGGTCGTTGAAGAGGAGATCCTTATGCCTCTGCCTTCAGAGCTAAAGGAGTACCTTCTTTACGCCAGTGATGTCATCTACGGAACCATCGAACCGGTAACGGCCAGCGACCCATATTCGCACACCTATCTCTCTGAAGTGACTGCCTATGCGTGGTCTATTGGCATGCCTCGCGAGTATGTTGCTATCTGCCAGCAGGGTAACAACTTCTACTGTATCGATCAGGAAGGTCAGGTCATGCTCTGGAGCGAAGACGATATGGAAAGTGAAACCTGGGAATCATTCTGGCAATGGGCCGAAGAGGTCTGGATACAGAGCTAAGGTTCTAGGTTCTAACAAGTTAAGCATCTATTTTTTCGCATCAAGTTCGCGAAAATTATCTCTATTTTGGAAAAATCATGTCAAAAAATGCCGGCTTAAATGCCATCGAAATAAAATACCTACGCTTATCTGTAGGACTAACCCCTGCGCAAGTTGCTGACCTTTCGAAAGCGACCGAAGCAGATGTACTAGCCTGGGAAGCGGGTGAGAAACCGGTATCGGGTCTTGCAGAGAAAAAGCTACTGGAGATAGATGAAATCATCGAAATGCAGGTGCTTAACACCTGTGATGGTATCGAAGAACTATTTAAGAAAGAGCCTAAGCGTCGACTCAGCTTTGTGGTTTACCCAACCCAAGCCATCTATACTCAGTACAACCCGGAATTCTTAAGCTCTCTTCCCCTCACCGAGCTATATAACACCGCGGCTTGGCGTATCAAGAAAGAGTGTAAGCTTGTTCTCGAAGTCGAGGTGACTTTAGTTCCACTCGATGTTGAAGGCTACAAAGCTTATCGCGAGAAAGAGGGTCTAAAAGAGAGCCGTGAAATCCGCGCGAAATGGGCTGCGACTCAGTTATAAGTAACGAGTTGCGAGTTGCGAGTTGCGAGTTGCGAGTTGCGAGTTGCGAAGAGAGCATAAATAAAAAGCATCTAAATAGATGCTTTTTTTGTTTGCAACTAGGTTGTTTTTACTCGGCTCCGGCCATCTCTTTTTCCAGAGCCTTTGCCATTGCCGGCCTTGCTGTCACCCGGTCGCGATAGGCGGCAAGTTTGGGCGGGATATCCTGTTCGAAACGCGTCGCCCATAACAGAGTATGCGCTAATAATATATCTGCTGCAGATAAGCTGCCTCCTAACAGGTAATCACTATCTGGCAGCCAATTTTCAGCGACACCGGCCGCCTTATCAAACTCCCACTTGGCCACAGGTAAGATACTGCTCTGACGTAGGTTTTCAGGCAAGGCAAACTTATGTTTTCCCATCGTCCACAGTGGCTGCTCTAATTCGCAGATAATAAAGCTCACCCACCTATGGTGTATGGCAGAAAGATCGCTTCCGGCTTCGGGTAACAGTTTCCTGTCGCCATACTTTTCCGCTAAGTGTAAAACGATAGCTGCCGACTCGGTCAGAACCAGCTCACCATCGGTCAGAGCGGGCACTTTACCGCAAGGATTCACCGCGAGAAAGTCTGCACTTCGACTGTCTCCTTTGGCAAAGTTAATAAAGTGATACTGCCAATCTATTCCTAACTCCTCCAGCGTCCAGGACACTCGCAGTGAACGGCTACGGGGAACACCATACAACTTTATCATTACACACTCCTTTGATCTTAATATCAAAAATTGCTTCTATTAAAAGCAGCTTTTTATTTAAAGCAACTTTATATTTAAAGAAAAGAACGTCCGTTGGAAGACCCTACTAACATTCTCTTACCTTTTACTAATGAGAAACCTACTCACAATGATTAAAACCGGGACGATTAGCTACAATGGTTTTTGTTTCTTTAGATGAGTTTTTTATCGACTGAAGCTACACTAAATGTGATACCCCAACAGTTGGAAAGTTAATGACATCAGCCACAGTGCTTCTGATAGAAGATGACGAATTTATGGTAAAACAGCTCAAAACCTTGGTAAATGCTGCAGGTTTCGACACTTTTATTCATTTCGATTCATTACCCGGTAAAGAAGTAATGGAAAGCGCCGATCTCATCATCACCGATATACAATTACCTAATATGGTTGGTATTTCACATATCGATCGTATCATAGAGCTAAAAAACAATACCCCGGTCATCCTGATATCGGGCATGGATCCTTTAACCTTATCTTCCACGCTCGGTATATTAAAGATGAAACGGGTTAATATCGTAGCGAGCTTCGGCAAGCCATTTAACAGGAAGGAGTTTAAAGAGCTCCTCACCAAGTACCTCCCCCAATAAATGAGATACTCACAATGTAACCATTGGTTTAACGGTAACATCTTGTTAACCTAATTGATAATATAAACCATCGACATTAAATCAGATACTTCCCCATGGAAAAACTAGCCGACAGCCCTGTTTCACACTCAAAAAAACGACCTTTAATGTCATTAAAGACAACCTTAAGGGCATTGGGACCTGGATTGTTAATGGCCGCCGCAGCGATAGGGGCCTCACACCTGGTCGCTTCCACAAGAGCCGGCGCCGAGTTCGGTTGGCAACTAGCCTGGTTAATTCTTGCGGTCAACCTTCTAAAATATCCATTCTTTGCTGCTGGTGCTCGCTATACGGCAGCAACCAATGAAAGCCTGCTCCATGGTTACTTGAGACAAGGTAGAGGCTATCTACTCCTGTTTACCGGACTCAACACCATAGCTGCAATTGCCAGCACGGCTGGGGTGACTATGTTAACGGCTGCAATGCTGACACTTTTCATTCCGTTATCTATCGATATATTAGCGTTCATCGTATTAATCTCCAGCTTAGCCTTACTCATACTGGGTCACTATGCACTACTCGATAAACTCACTAAAGTGATCATGTTTTGTCTGACTCTCACCACCTTAATTGCCGTCGCCTTAGCGTTTAATGCCCCCTCAATTCTGAGCCCTGGCTTTATATCCCCCTCCCCTTGGCAATGGGGCCATATCGGCTTTTTAGTCGCCATGATGGGCTGGATGCCGGCACCGATAGAAGTCAGTTCATGGAACTCACTGTGGTTGTTGGAAAAACAGAAAAACCAGAGTGTCACCAAAGCGCAAGCCGTCTTCGACTTTAACTTTGGCTACCTTATTACGGCCCTGCTTGCCATAGTATTCTTAGCCTTAGGCTCTTTAGTCATGCATGGTAGCGGTGAGCATTTTTCATCATCCGGGGTGAAATTTGCCAGCCAACTTATCACCTTATATAGCCAGATATTGGGTCATGAAACCCGCTATTTGATTGGCGCCGTTGCCCTGTTATGTATATTCAGTACTACTGTGACTGTCATAGATGGTTATAGCCGAACCCTGAATATGGGCTGGCAACTGCTGACCAAAAAAAGCGACTCTCAAAAACGGCTTACAGGGGTGATGCTCACCATCTGTGCTTTCGGGCTTGCCATCGTTCTATTTTTCAAAGGTGCGTTATTGCCTCTGCTTGAATTTGTAATGATATTAGCCTTTATGACCACAGTGGTGTTCGCTTGGTTAAACTATAAATTGATGACAAGCTCAGCCCTGCCTGGAACTGACCGCTACGGTTGGAAAATGAGATCACTTTCTATTTTTGGCTTGCTCTACTTAGTCGGTTTTGCAAGCTTGTTTATTTATTGGATGGCATCGAAGTAAGGAAGTAAAAAATGAAATTAAGGATTAACTTAACTGCTTTAAGCCGGAGCGTAATACTGCTTGGTTGTTTATCAGCTCCCGTCCATGCCGATTTTCCACCGCTTCAAGATAAGGAACCATCGACAAAAAGCCAAAGTGAAGAAACCGGGCTACCAAGCGCCGAAAAAACTCAAGCAAGTTCTGTGGACACCAGAGTAAACACCACTGCGCCCCTCTCACTGGAAAGCACTCTTGAAACAGAAATTCGCACAGCTATCGATAGCTCCCTGCAACCTTTCAGCGGCAGTGTCCTCTTGACCCAAGGGGGAAAGCCCCTGCTTAACATACATAAAGGAAGAGGGATTAATCGACAGTCCAGCTTTGTCATCGCTTCTCTCTCTAAGCAGATCACTGCAACCTTGATACTTCGAGCCGTCGATGCAGGAAAGCTACAGCTTGAAAGCACTCTCAACAGCTATCGATTTCACAATGAAACGCTAATCGGTAGTGAGATGGGCGGGAATCATGAGAATGACACTGAGCAGCATACGGGTTTTGATGCTAAGTTTGAAACTCGGCCCGAACCAGAGCTTGAAGCAGAAACTGAAGCTGCAAAAACAACTAAAGCCGATGACGATGGGTCACCGGACGGCACCGTCCCGGCTCCACAGAACCAAGCCCAAACGCCCCCCCCAGAGATCCTCTATGGCACTTCGAAGCAACAAACTCACGAGCAATTGACATTCAACCCTAATCGCTTCGATGAAAGGATCACCCTACATCACCTATTGAGCCACACATCGGGTATAGATCTATTAGGTAAACCCAATCGTTTCGAACCCGGCTCAAAATTTCAATATTCAAACTATGGATACACAGTCCTGGGCGAACTGCTGGAACAAGTAAATCAACAACCCCTCTATCAACAGATAGCCGACTTTAAACTGACATTTGGATTAGGGGGCCTCTATGCCGAAATCGGTGATATCGATGATATCCGTCAACGTGCCCCAGCTCTCGCCAGAGGGCTAACAGAAACCGCAAACGGGTTAGTCCAATCAGATCTGGAGATCACCGCATCCTTGATTCCGGCTGGCGGAATAATAGCTACTACCAGAGCCTTTTCAGATTTCCAGCAAAAACTGCATTCAGGAAAGTTCATCAGCCCGAAAAGCTATCAGTCGATGACGACACCCCACACAGAGATAGAGTTCCTCTGGCCAGATATGAGTTACGGATACGGCTTGCGCTTAAACTTTGATGATAACCTCACAGAATACAGCCATACCGGATATCTATCTGGCTATATGTCAATGACACTCTACTATCCGCAATTTAACTTAAGCTTAGTGATGTTGGAAAACATCTCATTAAACCTAAACTCTCTCGACAGGGTATTTGAACTGCATAACCAGATCCGGGCAATCATCAGAAGCAACTTGATATCGACGCAGATTCAAGATGTTAAATAATTCCGGGGTTTGGTGGGGAAATTCGGCTATAATAGCCACCACAAGATCCCGCAGACGCGGAATCATCGAGATGAAGAAATAAACATCATGATTAACAACGATATTTTACGCCGCTTACGTTTCGTGTTCGATTACCAGAATGCCAAGATGATCAAGATCTTTGGTAAGGTAAACCATGAAGTAACTCAAGAGCAGTTGCTCGACATGCTTAAGAAAGAATCAGAAGAGGGTTACCAGCCGTGTAACGATAAGACCATGTGTCTTTTCCTCGATGGTTTAATTATCGAAAAGCGTGGCCTGAAAGAAGGCGCAGAGATCCCTGAGCCGGTATCGCAAATCAATAACAACCTTATCTTCAAGAAGCTAAGAGTGGCACTTGAGATGCGTGAAGATGACATCATCAACACACTAACTTTGGCAGAGTTTAACATGTCAAAATCTGAGTTAGGTGCGCTATTCAGAAAGCCGGGTCATAAACACTTCAAAGAGTGTGGCGATCAGGTATTACGTAACTTCCTGACCGGCCTATCGCTAAAACATCGCGGTAAATAAACCTGATACTTAGGTGAATTAAGGCTTAAACAGAAGCACAGCTCAGGCTGTGCTTTTTTGTGGCTGATACTTGATGCGTTTTAAACAGATAAGATAAAAAATAATCGAAAATTCGTCTGCGAAAACACAACAAAGATCACACTTTGTGTTAGTCTTTCCATGCATAGAAAACAGCATCCTAAATAACTAAAAAATCATAAAGGTTACCCATGGACGATCACAAACGCCCGCTCTACCTTCCATTCGCAGGTCCAGCAATTCTCGAAGCCCCTTTGATCAACAAGGGCAGCGCATTTACCGATGAAGAACGAGTTTTTTTCAACCTGGAAGGCCTGCTTCCCCATGTGATTGAAACCATCGAGGAGCAAGCCTCTCGAGCCTATGACCAATACACTAATTTTACCAACGACCTCGACAAACATATCTATCTGAGAAACATTCAGGACACCAACGAGACGCTTTACTATCGCCTGGTCCAGAATCATATCACCGAGATGATGCCGATCATCTATACCCCAACCGTTGGCATGGCCTGTGAGCGCTTCTCAAAAAACTATCGTCGTAACCGTGGCCTGTTTATCTCCTACCCAAATAAAGATCGCATCGATGATCTGTTAAATAATTCCACCCGTCAGAAAGTGAAAATTATTGTGGTCACCGACGGTGAACGTATCCTGGGTCTGGGTGACCAAGGTATCGGTGGCATGGGGATCCCGATTGGTAAGCTATCACTCTACACCAGTTGTGGTGGCATCAGTCCGGCCTACACCTTACCTATCACACTCGATGTCGGAACCGATAACCCGAATCTGCTCGAAGATCCTATGTACATGGGCTGGCGCCATCAGCGTATCGGTGGCGAAGAATATAACGAGTTTGTCGAAGCCTTTATGCAAGCGGTACATCGCCGCTGGCCCGATGCTTTGATTCAATTTGAAGATTTTGCGCAAAAAAATGCCATGCCACTGCTGGAGCGATACAAAGATCAATATTGTTGCTTCAACGATGATGTGCAAGGTACGGCGGCCGTAACCGTAGGTTCATTATTGGCAGCCTGTAAAGCGGCCAAAACCAAACTAAGTGAGCAGCGCGTTACCTTCCTCGGCGCTGGCTCTGCCGGTTGCGGTATTGCCGAAGCCATCGTGGCACAAATGGTCGCTGAAGGGCTCAGCGAACAGCAGGCACGCGCTCAGGTCTTCATGGTCGACCGCTGGGGCTTGCTGCAAAATAACATGCCAACCCTGTTGCCATTCCAGCAAAAGCTGGCACAGAAGTGTGATGACATTGAAGGCTGGGACAATTTCAGTGAAAATATCTCACTGCTGGATGTCGTCAACAACGCTAAACCTACGGTATTAATTGGCGTATCCGGTGCCCCAGGTGTATTCAGTGAGGAGATAATCAAGACGATGCATAGCCATTGTCCTCGTCCAATCATCTTCCCTCTATCTAATCCAACGAGCCGAGTCGAAGCCACACCGAAAGATCTGCTGCACTGGACAAAAGGTCAGGCACTCGTTGCAACGGGCAGCCCATTCGAACCGGTAGTCGTGGAAGATGAAACGTTTGAAATCGCCCAGTGTAACAACAGCTATATCTTCCCCGGCATAGGTCTGGGAGTTTTAGCCGCCGGAGCTAAACGGGTAAGCAATGAGATGCTGATGGCATCGAGTCGTGCGTTAGCCGAATGTTCACCACTAGCACTCGACGGCGAAGGCCCACTGCTACCGCCGCTGGAAGAGATCCATAAGGTCAGTAAGCATATCGCCTTTGCCGTAGGTAAGGTCGCCATCGAGCAGGGACACGCCCTTCCCTGTACCGATGAACTACTAGAGCAGGCTATCGAAGATAACTTCTGGACCGCAGAGTATCGACGTTATAAGAGAACGTCGTTCTAACTCTTTCAGGTTCGAGGTTCGAGGTTCGAGGTTCGAGGTTCGAGGTTCGAGGTTCGAGGTTCGAGAACAGCTTAAAGCTACCGGGTAATATCGGTAGCTTTTTTTATGCCTTGGAATGAAGGTTATTACATTTTCAATTAAGGATATTTGAAGTTTATTGGGTACGTTGAATGCCGTTCTTTCATTGTTATCTACCGCTTCCCAGCGGGGGATGTGCAAGTAATCTCTCGGTACGCTGTAGACCCATCCATGGGCGCTCTACGATTTCATCCCTGAAATCGAAGCCCTCGATCTCACTTACACTTGGTAATTTATCTTTTCGATTATCTAAATTCTCGGTTTCTCCGGCAAAATGGTCATTACTTCACAGAAAACATACTTATAAGTCACTAAAATCATTATGAATAAGTAGTACTCTTTTGTGTTGTCAGTTGGAAATCTACGGAGTATTTATCGGAATTAACGCTAATAAGCTTCTCATATGAAAGTCAATTTTGACGCGACAACATTAGTCGTATCTTTTGATATTCATTTCCTAACAAATTGTTTCCTGTATTGGTATAGATATGATTCAGACAAGAAGTATTAACAGTGGCTTAGCACTAGTTTTCAGTGTGTTACTGGTTGGTTGCGCTGCACCAACATTAAAACTAGTAAATCATGTAGGCCCTATTACATATGAAGGACCTGCCGAGTTTAGTTCAAAGAACACTGAACAAGGCTTAGTTGTTGTCGCTTTTCGGAGTGTTCACAGGTTCCTCCCTGATACTCAGGCTGATTATCAGGAGTGTAGTAAGGTACTAAACTTTGTAGCTAAGAAATACTCACCAATAGCGTGGAATGAAGTCACAGTAACAGCACACGAATACAACGGCGTAACAGGGATAGCAAATACAACTTGTACGTTTACGTTTGTAGGCTCTAATCAATAATATTTGCTAAGTGTTTACAATTTTCACCCACAATTAAAATAGTGGTCCCCTAATAGAGTCCAATCGAAGAGATAAACACTCAAGTGTAAACGCAGCTGCGAGCTTCCAAAACATGGATGTTTTGGCAGAGCCTACAGGGACTGTACACGCGGCGTCTCGCAGAAGTGTTTGCACATTCTGCGAGCCGCAGGCTATAGATAACTCTTAAGCTACGACACCCAATAAACTGACTTAATATAAAGTCAATTACCTGCCCAGTATCTGCTGGCGGCAGATACAAAAAAGGCTATGGTTTCCCATAGCCTCAATCAGCACCCTGTAAAAGGATTAACACCTCATACTCGGGAGGTGACTACTTTCCGTCGACTACTTACCTTCAATAACTGCACGGATGCTGTTGAGCAGGGCTCTGTCGGTACGGGATTTTTTCAGCTTCTTGCCACTCTCTTTCAGTGATTCATCTGAGATGCGGGTGAAGATACCGTTATATTCCTTCTCGTCGATGGCTTCATCGCTGTCTGCCATATCTGAGATATCTTGGGCTACACGGCTCAGCTGCAACCAGGCATTGGCAATGTAGAAACCGTGAAAGTCTTCCCTTGGTAACAAGGCTTGTGCACTATTTGGCAGCGCTTCCCAACCCTTAGAAAACTTCTCATCATTGTCTTCGAGTAATTCGTTACACAGGTTGGCGTAGGCCTCCATCAGGTTTTCAGGGATCTGATCCATAGGAATCACTGTGTTACATACGTTCAATGAAACTTGCTCTACGCGCGCTTTATACTCAGGGGTAATATCTGTCATAGTTAACTCGGTGTCGTTTAAAATTATTCGTTTATGTGCCCGGTTTTCGGGCACGGGAAATATACTTTATCTTGTCAGCGCTTAGAACTTTCCACTCACATAGAGGCCATAATTTCCATTTCCCGCAATTGGGGTAATGGTGATGCCTTTATAAGGATCTGTAAAATAGAGGCCGGATAGTACGCCGATCGCGGCGCCCACAAGTACATCCTCTACATGATGTTGATCGCTGGCAACCCGGGTATAACCAACATAAGCGGCACCGACATAAGCAGGTAATGCCCACTCCCAACCATAGCGCTGCTGTACAAATGTCGCGGCGGCGAAGGTATCGGCGGTGTGGCCAGAGGGAAATGAGTCCATATCGGATCCATCGGGACGTTCTTTGTCTACCGCATATTTCAGCCCTTCGACTGCGATACGTGAAACCACACCCGTTTTGATGAGTTGCCAGCTACCTTCAAAGTCATCTTCATAGACTAATGTCGCGCCAAAAGTGGCTGCGGGCAGAAGCAGGTGTAATATATCTCCGGACTTTTCCAGATTAGACTTTGCCATTGCCGGCCCACACATTAGCAATAATATGCCCGCAAAAAATAGTCTCACAGCGGCAACTCACTCATGTTTGTTTAATTGAGCGAGCAGTTATACCTGCAGACAACCTCAAATGCAAAAGTATACAACTGCCTATATGTAGGTGTAGTATTATCCGACATTAATCTCATTGATTAAAAACTAATTGATGGTTAATTAATACAACAAAAGCATGCGGCTATGAAAAACTGTATGCTATGTTTAAATGATGAATAATTTCAAAGGCATTAATTCAATAAGATGAATAAGCGATGGCTGAATAGAGTGTACTTTTTGCTGATGAATATCGGCCTCTGTTCTGCGCTTTTTTCTTCCCCTTTGCTCGCCGCCGATCAACCCAGTGTCGATGCTATATTTGCCGAGATAGAAAGCGGTGTTGCGATAACACCCGCCGACTTAACTCAAAAAATTGAGTACCTAAAACAGCAAATATCAGCCGATGACACTTCCCATTACTTCAGACTACAAAGTGTACTCTGCTGGAACCATGATCCAACAGATGAGAAGCAAAGAGCCAAGGCTATTGAGCTTGCCAATACTCACTTAGCCTCAGACAAAATTAATCAGGTCTCTGAGATAATGACAGACATTAAGCTTTGTCGCGCCTGGTTCTATCAACATCAGGGGCGTGTAGAACTGGCGTTAGAGGAATACAACCAGGTCGTAGGGGATGCATATCAACTCGAGTCACCTAAGCTCATTGCCGATGCACGTAGTGTCCGTGGAGCCATGTATTCGTTTCAGGGCAACTTTGCTCAGGCTTTAGAAGACTTCATCACGGCTCAACACCTTTATGACAGCCTGGAACTGGAATATTGGTCCCTCTATAATCTGGCCGAACTGGCAACCAGCTACCGCAGGTTCGGCGATCCTCTAACAGCGATAAAGTATTATCAGCAGCTTGAAGAAAAATTCATTGAACTCGGAGATATAAATTCGGCGACAGGCATATTATCTGATATGGCCATAGCACTGGAGGAGCTTGGGGAATATGAGCAGGCGCTGGAAAAATATCAAAGAGCTCATAAGTATTGGACTGAACAGGGAAGCATACTGGGGTCGAGTACGATTGCCGTCAATATGACAGGGACTCTGCTCAAACTAAACCGAATAGATGAAGCAAAGACTTATCTGGCTGAAGCGAGTCAATCTATTAAACAGGATCAGGAAGCCTTCTACAGCTTTATGAAACTGTTCGAAGCTCAAGTCCACCTGATGCAAGGGGTTCCCGCTCAAGCCTTGATTGCAATCGATGACGCTAAAGCGGCATTCTCCCGAGTCAAAAACACACGAGGCATGGCACAACTTCTTCTTTTGGAGAGCCAGACCTTTAGTACTCAGCAGGATTGGAAACAGGCCTTTTCCTCGTTAGAGCAGTACCTTGTATTGCATAATGAACTGGATGCAAAACTGCAATCTAACCGCACCACAGAGATGCGCACCCGCTTCAACACCAAACGAATTGAAACTGAAAATGAGCGCTTAGTCGAGCGCCAGCGAATTAAAGAGCATGAACTCGAGATCATGCGGCAGAACAAGCTGCTGCAATACGCGGTATTGATTTTGGCGTTCATTATTATCTTGAATATCTCCTTCTTTGCCTTCAAACAGGCTCAAAAATCAAAGCTATTGGAGGTGCTCGCCATGACAGATCACCTGACTCAGCTGCCAAACCGCAGGCATACATATGCCACAGGTGAAAAGCAATTTTTAGTTAAGCCTCCGTCGCTGGCAATCATCCTCTTCGATGCCGATAACTTTAAATCGGTCAATGATAACTACGGTCATGATATTGGCGATAAAGCCCTGATAGAACTGGCAAGAATAAGCAAAGCCCAAATGAGAAAGAGTGATTTGGTTGGCCGGGTCGGTGGAGAAGAGTTTTTGATTATTTTACCAGAGACGACACTCGAACAAGCCACCGAGATAGCCGAGCGACTCGTAAACTCTACCGCTAAATCAGACTTGAGTGATATTGCAGCTAACTTTGGTATGACCATCAGCGCAGGCGTTGCCGTACAGGAAAATGATAAGAGTTTCTCAGACCTGCTTCAACGGGCAGACAAAGCACTTTATCAGGCAAAATCAGAGGGGAGAAACCGCACCGTAAGCAACACAGGCTCAACAGAAACTGAAACACGCCAGGCCTAATCATCTCTCTCGCCAGAGAATGTCTACCCCAGCAGGCACGTTCAACTCGCCAAACCATCGATGATAAAGTTGGCTGTACTGGCCAGAGCTTTCATATGCGATAAGTGCCTCACTCCATCGAGTTATCACAGATTCATCGGTGCCAGCCGAAAATGCCAGATAGAGGTCGATTTCGGAGATGACGAATACCGGCTTGACCCGATCGGGCTTTATCCCAATCTCAGCCAGCAGACTATTCACGGCTATATCGGCCTGGCACCAGAACCGAACCCGTCCACGCATCAATTGTTTAGCATTCTGCTGGGGAAAGCTGGCGATCAACAACTGACTCACCCCTGCCCGCCTTAACACCCCTTCTCCCAAAGAACCACGATATGCACCTATTAACCCGGCCCTCTTCAGCTCCTCGATTGAATCGATCTCTATGCTATCTTCGGCTCTGGTATAGAGGGATATTTTACTAGTTAGAATCGGGCCGACAAAATCAAATTGCTTCCGACGTTCTTCATCGACAGAGGTGGCGAATAACATAACATTCGGCGTTGCGCTTGCTATAGAGAAACCTCGAGCCCAGGGGAGAACTTCTATAGGAGAATCCGTTCCCATCAATGCTTGTAATTGATTGACCAAGTCAACAGCAAAGCCTTTGGCAATGCCATCATCTTCATAAGATACTGGTGACCAAGGCTCTGTAATTAACCTTAATTGCGCTTCATCTTGTTCGGCAACTGCACTGCCCCCAACGAGATAATACCCCATAAGAGATGAGCACAGAATAACTCCAATTAAATGACCTAAACACCTCATAAGACTCCATAAGAAAAAGCTGTTCACCCCACCAAAGCCAGACAATATCAGTCGACTCACAACGAGCGGTTTGCCCCCATATCCGTTCATCACTGTAAGTTTAATCTAAACTCAAACCTAAGCGATTCCAACCAGAGGGAAAAATAACTAAAACAGAAAATAGCAGGTAACTCCTCCAATCGGCTTGCCATTGCTCATGGCAAAGATAACTTAAGCGCCAAATCAAAGTAAACCGAAGGAAGTTCCATCTTTCAGCCAGACAGAGACCAATCAGGTAACTGGATAACTATGAGGTATTAAAGTGAGAAGACGGTAATTTTCAAACCATCAACTCCGCTAATAATTCTCGGGAGCGTGATCAGAAGGCTAGTGAGAACAACAAAAGTGAAAATTTCTGAATGATTTGTAAATCTAATATATTGCGACCATTTTATCATAATGTTAATCTACGCGTTCGAATAGCTTCGTATAATCCCAATGATATGGTTTGGGAGTTTCTACCAAGAGCCACAAATTCTTGATTATGAAGTCTGTAACTTTATGCACTATCCAAAATATGTACTATCTCTATAGGTAGAATTATTTAATTCAATCCATAGACGGTGTTCCTATTTAGGTACTATCCAATAAAGGTAGAGACTCATGAATTATTTTAACCTGCCCAAGATCGATCTACATTGTCACCTAGACGGCAGCGTTCGCCCACAAACCATTATCGATCTCGCTCAAGAGCAAAACATCCCTCTTCCAAGCCAAGATATCAATGAAATCAATTCATTAATGATAGCTCCTGAGACTTGCCAAAACCTTGAAGAATACCTGATGCGTTTCGATTTGCCTCTGTCAGTTATGCAGACCGAAGCCGGGATTGAGCGGATCTCATTTGAACTTTTTGAAGATGCGGCCAAAGAGAATGTAAAATACTTCGAGGTTCGTTTCGGTCCACAACTGCATCAGCAGCAAGGGTTGAGCTTCAAGCAGATCATCAATAGTGTCGTCAAGGGCATGCAGCGCGCCGAGGCTCAGTATGATATCAAGGGCAATTACATCCTCTCTATCTTAAGAACCTTTCCAAAAGATAACATTAATGCCGTCATAGATGCCGGTGCAGATTTCTTAGGTAAAGGAGTGGCCGCTTTCGATCTTGCCGGTGCAGAGCTACCGGGCTTCTGCCAAGAGTTCATCCCCTATGCCAAGTACGCCAAAGATAAGGGCTATCACATCACCATACATGCCGGTGAACAAGGGGTTGGCCAGAACGTGTATGACGCTGTCTCACAGCTGAATGCTGAACGTGTGGGTCATGGTATCCATATCACAGGCCATCAGGGGGCTTATGACTTGGTTAAGCAGCAAAATGTTGGCTTAGAGACCTGCCCGAGCAGTAATATCCAAACCAAAGCGGTAAATAAGTTAAGTGAGCATCCGTTTAAGGCCTTCTATCAAGCTAAACTGCCCACTACAATCAATACCGATAATCGAACCGTATCGAACACCACGATGACAGATGAGGTTCGCAAGGTAATGGAAGAGTTCAGTTTGAGCCGTGAAGATTACTTCAACATCTATAAGATCAGTATCGAGCAGGCGTTCGCGTCCGATGAGGTCAAACAGCATCTTATGCAGTTCGCCGAATAGCAATTAACATCACAGCCAGCTAAACGAAATATGGGGGGTCGAAAAACGATTCCCCTTTTTTATTTCAATGCACAGATAGGCTTCAGCAATACCTAACGATCTTCATTTACTGCTAAGCACCTCTGTTGCCCGAGAGCTGTTTTGACCAGGTTTTGAAGTCGACTCTCTCGATGGAAGCGATGGGTACGCTCCCATACATAAAATGAGTGTACAACCCAGTGCCATAGTGGCCGACATGGCCCACAACACCTCGGTGTAGCGAGCTAATCGATCATAGGCTAATCCCATTATTAGTGGACCGATACTGGCACCTAATTTAAAACCAGTGTAACTATAACCGTAGATAACACCGAAAGAGCGCTTTCCGAAATACTTAGTGGTGAAATAGGCCATGGCATCAAATTCTGCACCGATAGCAATACCGATAAGACCAGTCGAGATAGCCGCCATCTCTCCGGTAGCTCCCATCGAAAAGGCCGCTAATCCCAGGATAGGTCCAAGCATGAAGATCGCCACCACGTAGGGAGCGAAGAACTTATCCATCAAGTAACCCGCAACCAAACGTCCACCGATAACCGATATTCCCAAGTAAGCGAACGTCTCCACGGCTTCTTGCAGGCTGGCACCTCTATCCATCATCATAGGAACGAGATGAACCAGCAGGGTCGAAGTCGTTAACCCCGTGATAAAAAATGAGCCTAACATCAACCAAAAAGCCTTGCTCTTCATCGCTTCTTTAGCAGTGTAACCAAGCTTAATATTTGTCTGTCCCACTCGTGTTTGAGCCTTGGCACTCGCTTCGTCACTCAATAGGCCCCCATCGGCGAGCAACCCTTTATCCCTGGGTTTATCGGCTAATACAAACCTGGCCATCGGCCACACCAACAAAATAATTAAGCCGCCGATAGCAAGATAAGCCTGGCGCCAGCTGTAGTGTTCAATAAAATAAGACGCGATAAACGGCACTATAGCCGTCCCTAAACCCACACCACTTAACCCTATGCCCAGAGCTAGCCCACGTTTCTTATCGAACCAGCTCACGATAAGACGAGAATAGGCCATAGGCGCAGTACCGGCACCAAGAAGTGGAATAAGAATACACATGGCATAAAAATGCCATATCGATGGGGTGAGCAGTGACATCGAGGCCATGACCAGACCGAAGAGAAAAGTAGAGGGTAACAGGATATTTTTCACCCCATACCTATCGACCAGCATACCGGCATAAGGGAAGAAGAAGATCGCTGTGATGCCGATTACGGTGGAACCGAAAGATATCTGACCTCGAGTCCAACCAAAGGTCTCCTCAAACTCCTTGATAAACGTGCCGAAAGACATGGCAATGACACTGTAACCAAGCGATAGACCGATAACTGAGGCTAAGACAATCCACCAGCCATAAAAGACCTTCCCCACAGGTAGCGCTCCACTGAGACTCGAAGCTTTGCTCGCGCTTCTATCACTGTTTTTATTAATGCCTTTCAAGCCACAACCTTTTCTCTGGGAAAGAGAGCCATATGTCCGAAAAATTGCCTCACAGGGAGCCTTAGCCGGAACGCTGATGTAATAAAGAGCATTAAGAATATATGATTTACAATCACATTACATGGGTTATCTCTTAGAGCTGAAACTGGAAGAGATTTATTCGATAGCATAAATACTGCTATCATGTACCTGTATCCCTTAGCCCTTAACCTTAGCCCTAATGTTACCTATGTCAAACACTCCCGTTAGCCAATCTAGTTTCTATACTCTCTCGTCTGGTGATCTCACCAGGCTCGCACAGCAGATCAAACAATGGGGCCAGGAGCTGGGCTTTGCCCAAATAGGGATATGCGACACCGACTTAACGCAGCAAGAGCCTCAACTGCAGCAGTGGCTTGATAGTGGCTATCATGGTGATATGGGCTATATGGAGAGTCATGGCATGATGCGGGCTCGCCCCCATGAACTTCATCCGGGGACAAAAAGGGTGATCTCCGCGCGCATGGATTATCTGCCTCCGGAAGCTGGATTTGCCACAAACTTAAGCGATCCCAACCTGGCTTATATCTCTCGCTATGCCGGCGGCCGCGATTACCACAAGATGATCCGTAACAGGCTTAAAAAATTGGGCCAGATGATAGAGTCGGAGTTGGTCAACCTCGGAGCCTGCAAGCCCGGTTTCAGGCCATTTGTCGACTCGGCTCCGGTTCTCGAACGCCCACTTGCCGACAAAGCTGGTCTGGGCTGGACCGGAAAACACAGCCTGTTACTCAATGAAGATGCCGGCAGCTGGTTTTTCCTGGGCGAGCTCTTCATCGACCTGCCTCTGCCTGTCGATATTCCTGTGGTGGAGGGATGCAATACCTGTGTAGCCTGCATCAAATCATGCCCGACGAATGCCATAATCGAACCCTATGTCGTCGATGGCAGACGTTGTATCTCCTACCTGACAATTGAACTTCAAGGTGCGATCCCAGAAGAGTTTCGGCCTCTTATCGGTAATCGAATCTACGGTTGTGATGACTGTCAACTCGTGTGTCCGGTAAACAGCAAGGCACCACTGACGAATGAGCATGATTTCCATACCCGAGAGCCCTTGATACAACCACAACTACTTAACCTGTTCAGCTGGAGCGAAGCCGAGTTTCTCAAGATCACAGAAGGCAGTCCAATACGCCGTATAGGTCATAAGCGTTGGCTGAGAAATATTGCGGTAGCTCTGGGAAATGCTCCCGGCTCAGAAGATATCATCACAGCTCTCGAACAGAGAAAAGCATCAGAGGAAGTGGATGAGATGGTTATCGAGCATATCGACTGGGCGCTCGCTCAACAGCAAGAAAAGCAGGTACAGGAGCCAGCCTCCCCCAACAGAAAAACCCAGCGAGTGATCCGCAGCGTCGAAAAAGGCCTGCCAAGGGATGCGTAAAGAAGTGTTAAGTTCAAGACAAAGCAAAGACAGTGGTAAGGTATAAGTTCAAACGCAACAACTGTAATCAACTCAGCGACTAGGCGAGCAGCTTAATCGTTTGCTGTTGCTTATAACTTATCACTTAAAACTTATCACTTAAAACTCAAGGCTTCTTAGTCTTCCGGCTCTAATGTAAAACCTATCTTAAGCGTCACCTGCCAATGGGCAATTAACCCTGCCTCCAGATGCCCGCGAGTCTCGACCACTTGAAACCATCTAAGGTGCTGCAATGTCTGACCCGCAGTCTTAACGGCATTCTTTATCGCCTCATCGGAACTGATTGGCGAGGTTCCAACTATCTCAATTATTTTATAGGTATGGCTCATATTGAATCCCGGGATTAGAGTGTATATTCAGTACATTAAGTATAGAAGGGATATCTCAACCTGCTCGCCATAAAGACTAAATTTGTCTCAGATTTCAGCTAATTTTCTAAGAGAGGGTATTGGGAGGGGATCTTGGTGCTAGGTGCTAGATTTGAGATTCCAGCTACAAAAAGCTTCGCGGCTAAAGCCGCTCCTACAGGTCTGCGCCGTCCACAAAGCGGTAGACCATCATCTCACCTTTTGACTTACCGCTTAAAACTTATGACTTATTGGCTTTCATCCGTTCCAATATCTTATCCGCAACCCGAAATGCGTTGGCGTAGATGGTCAGTGTCGGCGTAACAGAACCTCCATTAGGCATAAAACTTCCATCCGTGACATAGAGGTTATCGCAGTCATGCACCCGGCAGTTTCTGTCCAGCACCGAGGTGTCAGGGTCATTACCGAAACGGCAGCCTCCTGCGACCAGGTTGGATGTCGGTGAGGTAAACACATTGCCCCAGGCCTCATCGGCTCCCATGGCTTTCATCACCTCGACGCCACGATCCACCAGATACTGAGCGACCTTCTCATCGTGGGGATGAAAACCGGCGCGCACCTTAGCGACAGCCTGGCCCCATTTATCTTTCTCATCAGGGTCTAAGCTGACATAACACTCGTCGTTAGTGAGCCAATCACAGAACACCTCAAACTTAAAATCTTTCGATTGGGTAAAGTGCGCCTTAATCTTTTGCTTTAATGGCGTGCCCCATAAGAGGTTATCACCCTGCCACTTAAGGCCTGACGTCTCGGCGGTGGGTGAAGGCGGATCGAACACAAAATCTAAGGTGCCACCCTTTATCGGCTTATCCGATACCGACCTGTCATCTATGACGTACCAATCCTGCAAGGCACGATTGAAAAATGGTCCCCTGATCTTAAGCTGCTTAGCCTCAAACTCTTTTAGCTTATCGAGTTTAAACACACCATGACCGGTTCCACCTGCGCAGCAGTGCAGGTTCTTACCTACCTGCCCCTTGCTGTTACCTATGCCGTTGGGATGTTTGTGACCGTTCGAACTTAATAACAGACGCGCACTCTCGATGGAGTAACAGGCCACCACGAAAATCTTGGCGGTGACACCTTGTGAGTGCCCATCCTTATCAAAGTAATCGAGGGAGCTCACGTTACCCGTATCGTCGGTGTTAAGCCGATACACTTTCGCTTGGGTGATAACCTCGCAATTGCCCCCCGCAACGGCGTCATCCAACAAGGCCGCCCGAGAGCTGGCCTTAGCGCCGGAGTGGCAGCCATAACTGCCACAATAGCCTGAATATTCACAGCTCAGACGGCCATTAAAGGGCACCGACAGGATCCCACGCGCCATTGGCAGCGGGTGAAGTTTGAGTGTTTTGCAGGCTAAGTCGAACCTTTGGGCGACCGGGTGTTCGGCAGTGGGAGGAAAGGGAAAGTCGTTGGTTGAACGCGGCTCCAGATGAGGGTGCTTAACTACCTTGCCGGAAACACCCACAAGCTGCTCGACCTTAGTGTAGTAAGGCTCTAATTCGTCATAGTCGATTGGCCAGTCGACGGTATTGGCCCCTTCTATTTCACCAAACTCACTGACTAATCGGAAATCCTGCGGCTTGAGCCGATGAAAATAGCCACTCATAAAATTAGAGGCGCCACCGACAATATTACCGCCCCAAAACTGTGCGGTAGTCTCTCTCGACCAAGTGCCGTCTGTGTTGGGCTCCTCTAAGGTATGACGCTCATCCTTAAATTGAGATCTAAATACCCTATGACGTCCAAGCTGCTCATCTTTGAAGAAGTCCGTTTCTTTAAACCACTTCCCCTTCTCGAGCACGCCAACCCTGTAACCCGCCTTGGCCAGTTCATGGGCCACAGGACCAGCCCCCACACCACTGCCTACTATGCAGATATCAAATTCTCTAGTATTTTTCATATCTTGTGTGCCTAACCTAAAATAAAGACGGAGTACTTTTAGCTAAAATCTAAATAGGTTTTTCCCTTAACGGGCTGAGGAAAACCCGGCTGATGCTCCAGCCACTTCCAGCCGATGCCATCGGGATTGCCACCATAGACAGGGTCCAGGGTCAGTGACTCGAGCAGATAATAGAGCAGCAGGGATAACCAGTTTTCACCGGCCCGGGTCTGTGAAATTTGCTTCATCACAATATCTTGTTGGGTGAGGGTTAACTTAATGAAGCTCTCCCCCTGTGTGGCCTCCGACTGCTCCTCTAACCAGCCAACCCCTTTGAGAATAAACGCCTTATCGCCATCGGCTGCATTTTCAGGGTCCTCTAATGCCCAACTCAGATACTGAAATCCATTTAGCTGTGTCGCCGAAGGGCCATCACCATCATCGGGAAATAGTTGCAACTGCACCGCCTCGACAACCGCACGGCTATGGGCATTGAAGTCAGAAAAGACTTTGTCGCCCTCTATTTTATCCTGAGCTTCTTCAGCTATTCCGATGCTGGGTTTAGCCCCCAGCAGACCGAGCAAAACTGCGGCGGCTCCCGTCTGTCTTAAAAAAGCACGCCGGTTGAGCCCGGAATCATAAGCGCTGACAAACTCAGGTTTAATTGAGCCATTCTCACGCTTACCAGATCTGGCAGAGATGAGCCCCTTGTCGTGATCACTTGAGCAAGCGGTTTGCTTTCCTAACAGGCTCTTTTCTAAACTACTTTTCCCTAAGGTACTTTTTTCTAACATACGCTGTCCTTGTCGCACACCGCCCCCGCCAGCTTCACAGGCTTATATTCACTGTCGGACACTTGATTCCACTGTTCAATGTTGGCAGCCAGCGTATGGGGGATGCCATCGACCTGTCTTATCACCCCATTGATATCGATAAGAAAACCGGTAGGTGTTCCCATCACCCCATATCTATGGGTAATGTCGGCATCATCATCGAAAGCGATGGCATAATTAGCCTCGAATCGGATCTGAAATTGAGATATCTCGGCTAATGAATCACTCCAACTGGTATTGATGGCGAGTAACTTAACCTGCTCACCGAACTCACGCTCGATGGACATCAGCTGAGGCACCTTCTTCATACAGTGGCCACACCAGGTATTCCAAAAGACCAGATAGACCGACTGTTTCCCCTTAAACTCGCTCAGCTTGAAAGAGGTATTATCGATTTGATTGATTGTAAAATCTGGCGCTATCTCGCCTACTTTTAACGGCTCTGCGCTGACCGAGGCAATACTCAAGCCAAACACTAAAGTCATTACTAAAGCCCTTACTGAAGCCCTTACTGAAACCCTTACTGAAACCAGAGTCCTGATAATCCAAAAATTCAAAATCGAAAACAGTGAAACATCTCTTCTCATGCTGTTCTTCCCCACTCTAATCACGAAAGCTGCCTAGATGCATTAGCTTATCACTATAGGATAAACGCCAAAACTGACAACCTTACAGTCACATTGAATTAACAGACCGGATTCATCTACAAAATAATTCATGTTAAATCACTTTCTGGTTAAAACTTGATACAGAACAAGTTTTAACCGCCCACCCAAGGTAGTTTGTCTACCATTGACTCCCTCGGACACTGATGATGAATCCAGAATCTAATCGAAATAAAAACAAAGAGGTGGCAGTGATAGGCGGAGGAATTATCGGACTCTGTAGCGCCTATTACCTACACAAGGCTGGTAAGTCAGTGGTCGTCATAGATAAAGGAGAGATTGGCAAGGCCTGCTCTTTCGGTAATGCCGGTTATATCACCCCCAGCCACTTCGTGCCTTTGGCGGCGCCGGGTATGATACAAAAAGGCTTAAAGTGGATGTTAAACCCTCAGAGCCCCTTCTTCGTACGTCCTAGCCTCAATCTCGACTTTTTACACTGGCTCTGGTCCTTCTCTAAGAGATGCACTCAGCAGCACACCGTCAATACCCAAGAGGCTATCTTAGATATCAACCTTAAATCTTTAGCCCTCTATGAAGAGCTCCACGCTGAAGATGCCCTCGAGTTTCAGTTCTATCAAAAGGGTCTGTTAATGCTCTATAAGACAGAGAAAGGGTTAAAGGAGGAGGCCAAAACCGTGAAACAGGCCAACAGACTAGGCCTCAATGCAAAGTTGCTCAGCCCGAATGAGCTTAAACGTTTAGAGCCCAATATCGATTTCGATGTCATCGGCGCCGCCCATTACCCGGAAGATGCACACATTGCCCCCTATGAGTTACTCAGCAGCTTAAGAATCTATCTTGAAACAGTGGGGGTGGAGTTTATCGAGCAAGCAGAGGTTACGAACTTTAATACCGGCTCTCTTCAGGGCGATGATATCCCTGCCAACAGATCCGGACCAATCAAGATAGTCTCGGCGCACTATAGCAAGGGGGCTGAAAAGGGCCTCATTAGCGCCGATGAATTTATTCTTGCCAATGGTGCCTGGTCGGGAGAAACGGGCAAGCGATTGGGCTTGAAACTCCCCGTTCAGGCGGGGAAAGGGATCAGCATCACCATAAGTAACGATCCGAACAACAAGTGTTCCCCCACCACCTTTGACTGTAAAACCCCCTTTATCCTGAGTGAAGCTAAGGTTGCCGTCACGCCATTTAACAATGAGATCCGCTTCGGCGGCACGATGGAGTTAGGCGTACTGGCTGATCAGGAGCGAAGAGGCATCAGTCCAAACCGGATCAAGGGGCTATTGAAATCGGCCGGTCGTTACCTGCCCGCATTCAGGGCTGATAATATCGACCAAAGCCAGTTCTGGTCAGGCTTCAGACCCTGCTCTCCCGATGGATTACCTATCATAGGCCGCTGTCAACCATACACCAATCTAACGGTATCGACGGGGCATGCGATGATGGGGCTGAGTCTGGGGCCTATCTCCGGCAAGCTGGTGAGTGAAATAATCACAGGCTCAACAGTCAGCGTCAATCTCGGTCCTTTCGATCCCAATAGATTTCACAGCGAGGAGAAAATAGCTTAATCTGGAGATGTCATCATCACAGCGACTCATCGCAGCGAAATAGGTATGAAGAGAAGAATCGCGTTCGGCCTCTGTTTATTCATCATGATAAGCGCCATCGCTTATCATTTCCTGTCTCCCAAAGTCGTGGTCGATAACCAGTCTGATAAAAGCTACTCGGCTTTAAATTTCTCTTTTCCATCGAATGAGCTCTCCTTCTCGGCCATCAAGCCGAGAAGCCGCCAAACTATCTACTTCTCCCCACAAAAGCAGATTGGGCTGATCACATACCAACTCCTCTCCGACTCAGGTAACACGGTGGCGCAGGGCCAATTGAGTTATATCGGTGACGAGAGTCCATTGGCAGAGCTGGGGACGACACTCACCTTCACCATCAAAGAAAACTATGAGATCAGTTTTAACACCGATTAATAAATAGAGGTAGAGGTCGATGCGGTTATCGATATTGACCACCGCATCGATTAGCTCAATTTATGCAAATAGCATTCGCCACCACATACCCGGTAGACTGGTAAACCCTGTAGTGTAATGTTTAAGTTCACCACCCTTGAATACCATGATGGTCGGAGTCAGTTGTACCGACCAGTCTCTGGCAATATCATTGCTCGAGTCATTAAGCACCTCAAAATCATACTCCTTATGCTTAAGGTATCTGACCAGCTTGTCATCGGCTCCCGAGTTCATCGCCACCGTAACCACAGGGTAGGTCTTCGCCAGGATATCGACAGCGGGACTAACGAGATTACATACAGGGCACCAGGTGCCCCAGAAATACACCAATACGGCCTGGTCTTTACTCAGCGCGGCGATATCCAGACTCTCCCCTTGCAGGCTAATGCCCGAAATATCGGGAAGGTTATCTTTAGGAAGATCTTTACCACGCCACATATCCAGACCAGCACTGAATACCATTGAGAACAGTATCAACAGAGCAAGTTGCCTCCCCCAGCCCAGGACGCGCCTGAAAAAAGTGGGCTTAAGTTCAGTACTGGTGTTATCGGCATTACGCATATCGCTCATAGCCACTCTCCCTTTGTCCTTAATCCTTAGCCCTTAGCCTGGATCACTTCTTCAAGCTGCTCTTTTAACACCTCATAAGTGACCAACCCCGGAATAACCGTGTCACCAAATATCATGCTCGGCGTACCACTTAACCCTAAGTCTCTCATCAAGGAGACATTATCACGCACAACTTTAACAACGCGGTCATCATCCTTGCTAAGCCACTGCTCGGTATCCGTTAGCTTAGCCACCTTAGCGATGGCATCGCCGTCTAGTCTGCGCGGGCTGGACATCAACATATCCTTTAACTTGTGATATTTTTCCGGCTCGTTAAGCCATACTTTCTGCGCCAGCACGACCGCTTTCTGAGACCCCTCTCCCTGTAATGGCACCATCTTGGTGATGACTCTCAACTTTGGATATTCTTCGATTAACTTATCCAAAGTTGGCTCGAGTTTCTTACAGTAAGGACAGTTAAAGTCGGTAAAATAGACCATAGTGATCTCTGGGTTTTCGGCGCCTTTCCATGGGTCGGTTTGGGTATCAAATAAGCCCGCGTGATTCTGTTCTACCAGACTTTCTCTTACCTGGCCCATCTGGTCCTCTTCACGCATCTGCAGCGCAATAATGGCCTCTTTTAACAACTCAGGATCATTGACCAAAGCATCTTCAACAATCTCCCTGATCTCCACTCTTTGCTCTTCGGTGAATCCACTATGATCGGCATGAGCAAGCTGACTGGTCATCAGCTGTGATGAGAGTAAAAATACAGAACCGGCAACGGTAGCCAGCATGGCAAACTTTGCCTTACGGGATTGAAGCAGCGTATCGGTGACGCTTAAAAAACGTGATAAAACTTTCATGATTTTCCTTCGGTGTGCAGGCCTGATTAAACAGCCCTGCGCACACAATTGTTCAATTTAACGATTGAAGGCAGATTTAAAAGATCTAAGACCTTCAAATTGCAGGGCTAGTCATAACTGCGCTGTTCGGGAGTCTCACCACCTGCACGGTTCGCCGCTATTGCCCCTGAAGAGGCCCGCTCAATCGCCGACAATACCTCAGCGGTACTCAAAATTTCCGGCAAGGCTATCCCCTCAGGTGCATTGGGACCATAGACCACATTAAAAGGCACACCAAAGCGATTATGGCTCTGCAGATATTGAGTGATAGGGGCCGATGGTTTAGTCCAATCCCCCTTCATAATCACCATATTTTCTTGCTTGAGTGAGCTATACACAGGGTCTTGCAATATCACCCCGGCCTTATTGGCCTTACAGGTAATGCACCAATCCGCCGTCACATCGACAAACACTGTCTTGCCGCTTGCGACCTGTTGAGCGATTTCGGCTTCATTTAACGGCGTCCAGACTAAATCTGTGGGTAAAGGTCTGGCCCACTGCTCGGAGGTCATAAAGGCCGTCACGGCGCTGAATAAAATCGCCAGGCTCACGCTAGCAACCACGGCGGGAGCGCCATGCTTCTTCGCCATAAAGACAAAAAATATCAATACCAATAATCCGGCGAATACCCACAGAATGCCTGGATTAACGAAATTGCTGAGCAGAGTGATTAACCACAGGCTGGTTATCAACAACATCACCGAGAAGAACACCTTAACGATATTCATCCAACGACCGGGTTTAGGGAAGTAATTCGCCACCTGAGGAAACAGAGCAACCAGCAGCCAGGGCAACGCCATCCCGACGGCGAGTGCAGTGAAGACAACAAACAAGGTTAACAGATCGGCACCTAAGGCAAATGCCACCGCAGTTCCTAAGAAAGGTGCACTACAGGGTGTCGCCAACAGGGTCGCAAACATCCCCTGCAGGAAATGCCCCCGGTTATTGTTACCGCCGGTGGTTGCCAGCTTGGTCTGCAAACTCGAAGGCAGGTTTATCTCAAATGTGCCGAGCATATTGAGGGCAAAGATGGAGGTCACAATAGCCATGAAGCCGATAAACCAAGGGTTCTGGAACTGAACGCCCCAGCCAATTGCCTGTCCGGTTAATTTCAGCATTAAGATAAATCCGGCAAGTAGCCAGAACGAGACTAAGATACCCAGTGCCGATGCGATAAACTGCTGACGGATCTCGTTGCGTTTAAGCTCAGGAGCCGCGATAACCGTACTTAACTTCATACCCAATACCGGGAGAACACAGGGCATAACATTCAGGATAAGGCCACCAAGAAGCGCAATAAATAACACCTTCAGGAGAGACAGATCATCCTCGATAACCTGAGTCGGTATCACTTCACTTGAATACTCCAGCGCCTGATTACTGTCCACGATAGTGACATTAAGGGTTTTCCCAAGCACCTCTGGGGCACCCAGCCAACTGGAACCATCGAAGATTGCAATGAGCTTAGTCGGCCCTTTGTTACTGTTACTATCGCTGTCTTTTTCTTTAAGTGACTTAAGGGTAAATACCGTATCAGGCTCACCATCGATCAAGAGTTGAGGCTGTCGCCACTGACCCGCATCGATCTCAACCATCAACTTACTCTTAGCGCTGTCCCAACCTATAATAATCGGTGAGTCGACACCATTTTCGACCTTCTGAGGCACCTTAGACACGGCTTTGTTATAAGTGAACATCGCCTCGCTATCGGCCCTCAAGTTAGTCGGAGTCACATCCAGTGACACCTCATAATCGGTAAGCACACAGATGGTAGTACACGATGACAGGGTGACCTTGCCCCTTAGGTTAGTGACAGCATCGCTATCATCCACACTAAGTAGCAGAGGAAAGCTGACATGATGCTTGTAACCCCAGGTTTGCAGCCCCATCAAGGAGAAGTGCTCGGGTACCGGCCATGACCAGTCGACACTCTTTAAGTTGGTCGACTTATCCCACTTTATGCCGGGGGCAATTCCGCCCTCTCCCGGGCTACGCCAATAGGTTTTCCAATCATCCTCTAGTTTGACCTCCAGTACGGCAGGCATGGTTTTAGTGACAGGATCAAACTCACCAGTCAGCATAAACCTGAGCTTCACCGGCGGGTGATTAGGATTTTCAATCCAGGGAGTGGATTGCGCAAACGCCGTGCTCGATAACAGAATCAAACAGAGCGCGAATAGATTTTTTAGATACTTCAAGTTCATCTCCATTGCGTATCACATACACAACAAACAGAGTTAATCCAATCGATAATGATCGGTTTTGAAAAGCATACACTCAAAAAAGTGCTTAATGACAATCTCTAAATAGACGCTGGCAGCGTTCTACTCCTGAAAGCGGCAGAAGGTAAGATGAATTCGCCGATATCTTACGAATGAGGCCTTCTTAGGTACCCGACTTAACACCCTGGCAAACGAAGGTGAGAGAGGAAGAAGAAACAGCAGGACTAACAGGGCGACAACACTGGTGTCTTCCAGACATAAACGCATCGACTTTTCAGAGAGCTCACAGCGCTTAAATTCGAAGCTTCCTGCCTCAGAGGCGCGGACATCGGATAAGGAGGTCTCCGATGTGCCGATGGCTAACTTATTATCGCCTTCGATAGCACTGGAGTTAATAGCACCGGACTTAAGGGCTGAACTATACAAAACAGATAACGGCTCAGCCGCAGCCCCTTGTGATCTTTCTAAATTAAGAACCAAGTTGAATAATCCACTATTTTGAGCCAGACAAAACAGCGTTAAGATAGTGACCACTATCGCCGTCCATCGAGTTCCGTGGCGCTTAGCAAATGCCTTAGTGATTATCAGCTCCTGAAAAATAAATAGGGATTATTTTGTGCATGAGTATATGACCGGAGTTAGTCGAAATTAGTTCATCTAAAACGACATTTTTTTCCAGTCTGAGACCATGACTGAATAAAAAACAATCTATTGCAGAAAAATCCCCCATCGCTTAAGTTATCCTTAAAAGAGCATAAAAAATCAACAACCCTGTAATCTCCTGACTATTTATGCTCCTTTGTCTCTAAGTGGTCGTTAATCGACTAAAATCTATAGAAAAAGGAACCGCTGACTCACTTGAACATGCCACGGGTCATGGCACCGGGTAAAACTTCATCAAGGAGATGGTATGAGCAATCCTATCGTTGCAGATAATAAACCTAAAAAAGTCGAGCTCACCAAAGGAAAAGAGTATTACTTCTGCGCCTGCGGCAGATCCGCCAAACAACCCTTTTGCGATGGCTCTCACGCGGGTACCTCATTCAAGCCCAAAGCCTTTACCGCAGAACAAGACGGCGATGCATATCTATGTGCCTGTAAACACACGAGCGACGCTCCATTTTGCGATGGCAGTCATAAACAGTTCACCGCTAAACAGGTCGGCAGTGAAGGTCCCGGGCCGAACATTACTGCCGATAAAGATAATGCTCCCACAGCCAAGGCTACTACCGAAGAGCCTACTGTCGAGTTTATCCACCAGCTTGCCAGAGACGGATTAACCAAATTGGGTCATCACGGCCCCATGACCTCCATGGGCGTTCCCCGCCATGAGCTGCCCCACTGGGATGATATTCAGATCATGACGGCGCAGATGGCGACTAAACCTCTGCAGGAAGATGAAACCGTCTCCACCGAACTAATTATCGGGCCCCAGGCAAGAAAACCACTGAAACTGAAGATCCCGCTGTTTGTCTCCGACATGAGTTTCGGCTCCTTGTCAGAAGAGGCCAAGACTGCCCTTGCCAGAGGCGCTGAGCTGGCAGGCACCGGGATCTGCTCGGGTGAGGGTGGCATGTTACCCGAAGAGCAGGCCGCCAACTCCAGATATTTTTACGAACTGGCCAGTGCTAAATTTGGCTATAAAGAGGAGCTACTGCATTCGATACAGGCTTTTCACTTTAAAGGCGGACAAGGCGCTAAAACAGGCACCGGAGGACACCTTCCCGGCATAAAAAACCATGGTAAGATTTCACAGGTCAGAGACATTCCCGAGGGAGAATCCGCCATATCTCCTCCTACTTTCAGGGAGTTGAAAAGTGCATGCGACTTTAAGCGCTTCGCGGATCGGGTGCGCGAGGTCAGCGGCGGTGTACCCGTCGGCTTTAAACTCAGTGCCAACCATATTGAGCGGGATATCCAGTTTGCCCTCGATGCCACCGCCGATTACATCATACTCGACGGCCGTGGTGGTGGAACCGGCGCCGCCCCCGAGATGTTTAGAGACCATATCAGTGTCCCCACCATTCCAGCACTGGCAAGAGCCAGACGCTACCTCGATGAGCAAGGTGCCACCGGCAGAGTCACCCTGATCGTTACCGGCGGCCTGCGAGTGCCTATGGACTTTGTTAAAGCCATGGCCTTAGGCGCCGATGGGGTGGCAATCTCCAACAGTGCAATGCAATCAATCGGCTGCGTCGCGGCGCGCATATGCAACACCAACAACTGCCCTGCGGGCATCGCCACCCAAGATGCCGACCTGCGTCAACGACTGAACGTAGACAAGTCATCACAACAACTGGCCAACTTTTTCAACGCTTCGATAGAGCTGATGCAGGTGATGGCCAGAGCCTGCGGACATAGTAACCTGAGTGACTTCAACAAGGACGACCTGGCTACATGGCACAGAGAGATGGCGCTGTTATCCGGGATCAACTACGCTGGATTCACCCGCTTGGATTAACGCCTTTAGGAATAAGTTGTAAGTATTCTGCTGTAAGTAACTGCCAGAGCGAGCGAGAACCTGACTCCTCGCTCAGCCCTTAAATCGTAACTCTAACCTCGTCGCTTCCTTGCCTTAGCTTGAACTTACCGCTTACATCTGTCTCAGCTCTTTCTTGAACTCAGGGCTCGTACTTACCACCCGTTTCAACCTAAGCCAATTAAAAATATATTCATCAATTTTTTCATATGTAATTCAAACTAATGCGCTCACAAACCAGAAATTCAGATTGCTCACGGTTCACTTGGGCTTGAATGGGGTGAAGAATTAACATACAATTATGAACCATAACACCATGTGACCCACTAAAGGAAGACATAATGGCGACCTATCTTTACACTCGATTTTCACCTAAGAATAAAGCGTATCCGGAGCAACTAGCTGCAATGACATCGTTAGCTCCTGGGGCTGAGCACTTTCAAGACAAAGTGCGTGGTGATGTTCCTCCAATGGAGCGAACGGCGTTTAGCCAACTATTTAAGTCTCTGGGATCTGGTGATACGGTGCTCATTTGGTGGCTAACTGAATTTGGTCATGATTTCAGTCAAACGCTGCAAGTCATTACCGATTTGTTAGAAAAAGGGGTGATCTTGCAGACCTTGTGTGAGCCACTGGTATTTGAACCGGATTCTCCTCATCGTCATGCCTTACTAGCTCTATTATCGGGTTACGGAAAGGTACAAACCCAGCGCCGCCTATTCGCCGCAGAACAAGGGCGAAAAGCACTCAAAGACAAACCTGAGCAGTGGAAACAAAAATTCTGCGGCAGACCCGCAGATAAAGAAAAACATCAGCAGATCGCCACATTGTTACTTGAGGGACAGACTCTACAAAGTGTTGCAGAACAATGTGACGTCAGCTTGTCTACGGTGAAACGGGTCAAAGCTAAGTTGAATACATTTGATGATGAAGGCAGCTTGAGACGCAGAGCCAAAACGCACTCACCTTCGGGTGATGCATAGTGAGTAGACCGATTAAATTTAAAACAATTCTACTGGCATGTTTGATCATCAGTGTCGGGCAACTGAGCATGGGGCTAGTATTTCCATCACTACCCTGGATAGCCAAAGACTTTGCCGTTTCCCACGAGCAGGTTCAAATATTAATCAGTATTTACTTGCTTGGATTTGGCCCATCTCAATTTATTTACGGCCCGGTTTCCGATGCGCTAGGACGTAAGAAAGTACTGTTGATAGGGCTTATGATCGCCATGATGGGCCTATTGATGATCATTTTTCTCAGCCATTCATTTACCGGAATGGTGGTAGGCCGTTTCCTGCAAGGTTTAGGGACAGGATGTTGTGCGGTACTGGCACGTGCCTCCACACGAGATCGATTCAGTGGTGCAGAACTTCCGGTTGCAATGTCCTACATTGCAATGGCTGCATCGGTTACCCCTCTGATAGCTCCCGTGATCGGTGGCTTCATCAACTTCCACTTTGGCTGGACTATGGTGTTCACCTCCTTAATGGGCTATCTCTGTCTCGTTTGGGCTATCATTGCATTGCGATTCCAGGAGACTATAGGCCAAACCACTCCCCTTCCATCTCCAAAGAGGGTGTTACTACAGTATCGTGAGCTGCTGAGCTCACGTTACTTCATGAGCTTTGCCAGCATAGGTTGGCTGAACTTCAGTTTGATGATCACCACGATTTCGGTGATGCCATTCATCATGCAAAACCAAATTGGTATGACGTCTGATAAATATGCGATGTGGGCGTTGATCCCTGCACTGGGGATGCTAGCTGGTGCCAGCATCTGTAATCGTGTGCGCCCTATTATCGGCAGTAAGAAACTTCTGTTATATACCCCTGTATTGCATGTGGCCGCAGCACTGTGGTTATTCTTCTGCCCACTCGAACCTCTGTATTTAATGCTGGGACAGCTATTGATGATTCTGGGTAACAGCATCTCTTTACCTTGCGTTCAAGCCATGGTGATGCAGCCATACAAGAAACAAGCGGGGGCCGCTGCGGCCATGTCCGGAGGCGGACAAATGGTGGTTTCCTCCATCGTCAGCATGATGTTGGTCAACTTAGGGTTGAGCCAAGCGTGGCACCTTTCTTTGATCATTGTGGTCTTTGCCGCGATCACCCTCAGTAATATTCTGCGTGGCTTTGCCACCCCAGAAGCCCTGCAGCAAACGGCACCGACTCAATAAACTCACCTATCAGAGATTAAACAGCCAGAAACAGACAGAGCGGGGACCTGACTCCTCGCTCTGTCTTGAACTCGCAACTCGAAGCTCGTCACTTCTTTGTTTTAGCTTGTACTTACCGCTTACAGCTATCTCAGCTCTTTCTTTAACTCGAAACTCGAACCTTCTTGGCTTCTGCTCTGTCTTGAACTCGCGACTCGAAGCTCGTCATTTCTTTGTCTTAGCTTGTACTTACCGCTTACAGCTATCTTTGCTCTTTCTTGAACTCGCGACTCGATGCTCGAACCTCGTAACTTCTCAACTTTACCCCAGCCTACGTCTCAGCACCTTAGTCGCCTCCACCAGGTTCTGAAGTGCCGGCTCCACTTCATCCCAGGTGCGGGTCTTGAGTCCGCAATCCGGGTTGACCCAGAGCTGACGAACCGGGATCTTATGGGCCGCCTTCTCGATGAGGGTCACCATCTCATCAACCGTCGGGGTGTTCGGCGTATGGATATCGTAGACTCCCGGGCCAATTTCGTTGGGGTACTCGAAATCCTCGAAGGCGGTGAGCAGCTCCATTCGTGAACGCGAGGTCTCAATCGTTATCACATCCGCATCCATGGCGGCGATAGCTTCGATGGTTTCATTAAACTCGCTGTAACACATGTGCGTGTGGATCTGAGTCTCATCGCTCACGCCGGCGGCGCTGAGTTTAAAGGCATCCACCGCCCACTTAAGGTAAGCATCCCAGTCGCTTCTCTTCAGCGGCAGCCCCTCACGAAACGCCGGCTCGTCGATCTGAATGATACCGATCCCCACATTTTGAAGATCCACCACCTCATCCCGAATAGCCAAGCCGATCTGTGTAGCTATCTGCTCACGGCTGATATCTTCGCGGGCAAAGGACCAGTGCAAAATGGTCACCGGGCCGGTCAGCATTCCCTTCATCGGCTTATCGGTCAGGCTCTGAGCGTAAGTAGCCCAATCGACCGTCATAGGCTTAGGGCGCGATACATCACCATAGATAAGCGGCGGTTTCACGCAGCGGGAACCATAACTCTGTACCCAGCCAAACTGAGTAAAGCCAACGCCCTGTAGCTGCTCGCCAAAGTATTCAACCATGTCGTTACGTTCGGCCTCGCCGTGCACCAACACATCTATACCCAATTTAAGTTGACGATCCACCGTATCTTTAGTCACCTGACGTAGCTGGTCATTATAAAACGTTTCGGTGATCTCGCCCTTACGCCAGCGACTGCGTAACCCTCTAATCGCCGGTGTTTGCGGAAATGAACCTATGGTCGTGGTCGGTAGCAATGGCAGCTGATACTTCTGCTGCTGCAGGGTCTGTCTGGCGGAAAACACGCTATCACGCTCGTAATTATCACAGCTCAGCGCTGCGACTCTCTCGTTCACTTGATTGTCGGCGGCCTCCGCCCGAGCGTTTCGACGTGCGGCGCAGCTGGCCTTAATCGCCTCAACTTCGGCTTTAACACTACTGCTTTCGGGAGTGATGAGTAAGGTTTTTAACTGAGCCAGCTCAGACAGTTTCTGCTTCGCGAAAGAGAGCTGCAGCCTGAGCGCCGGGGCTAACTCGGTTTCGATATCCAGATCCACCGGGCTATGGAGCAGTGAGCAGGAGGGGGCTATCCACACCCGTCCCTTAAGATCGTTCACCACAGGGTTGATGCACTGCGCAATCGAGTCGATATCTGCCGCCCATACGTTACGGCCATTGATCACCCCCAATGATAAAACCTGTTCATCTCGAAGGTTAGCGGCAAACAGAGCGAGTTGCTCGGGGGCAGTAACCAGATCGAGGTGAAGACCCGACACTGGCAGGGCCGAGACGAGCGTCTGGTGATGAGCAATGGTGCCGTAATAAGTGGCAAGTAATACTTTGATATCGGCCTGTTGCAGAGCTACATACGCAGAAGTGATAGCCTCTTGCCAATCGCTATCGAGTTCCAGAGCTAAAATCGGCTCCTCCAGTTGAACCCATTCGACGCCTTGAGCTGCGAAGCGCGCTAAGATAGCCCCGTAAGCCTTAAGCAATTCGGCTAGCAGAGATAACTTATCAAATTCACTTCCCACCGCCTTAGCCAGATAGAGGTAAGAGACAGGCCCTAACAAGACGGGCTTGGCCTTATAACCCAACGCCTGAGCCTCGCTGACTTCATCAAATATCTGTTCATAGGCGACAGTGAAGCTTTGATCTGCTTCCAGCTCAGGGACGATATAGTGATAGTTAGTATTGAAATATTTGGTCATCTCGGCGGCAGTCGCATCGCCCCCCGTTGGCGCACGACCACGAGCGACCCGAAAAAGGGTATCTAAGTCGACTCTATCGGCCTGCCCTTCGCTTCGATGACGGGTGGGAATCGCATTCAGTGTGGCGCTGAGTGTCAGCACCTGATCGTAATAGGCGAAGTCACCAACCGGCAGGAGTTCCACTCCGGCCTTCGCTTGCCATTCCCAATGAGTGCTGCGTAGCGATTTAGCAACTCGCTCCAATTCGGCCTGGGTTATTTCACCACGCCAATATCGCTCCTGAGCAAACTTAAGCTCACGCTGACGACCAATTCGTGGAAAACCCAGATTCGATATCTGTATCGATTTCGATGTTTGCATATTGTATACCTTTTTGTTTTAATGTGAGCAGAATTCAGAGTAAACGCGCCAAGAGCCTTATTTTGCTCATGGTGATTTAGCATCTGACGATGCAAAACACACTTGGGCGTCTGGACGTCTAGAAGTTTATTGTGATAGTCTCTCTGCTGACAAACGAATTGACTTCAAGTGCAACATGAACAATATTCATGTGGGGATAAACGGGTATATATATGATAGAGCTTAGACACTTACGAACATTAGTCGCCCTGAAGGAGAGTGGAAGCCTTGCTGGTGCCGCCAAGAAACGCTTCGTCACCCAGTCGGCTCTTTCCCATCAGATTAAGGAGCTCGAGACCCGAATTAACTCCTCTATTTTTGTCAGAAAGAGTAAACCGCTGTCATTCACCCAAGAGGGAGCCCGGCTACTGAATCTTGCCGAGGAGATCCTGCCTAAGGTGATTGAGACTGAATCAGATCTGAAGCAGGGGCTCAACGAAAAGGATAATAATTTAGGGGTCGGCATCGAGTGTCACAGCTGTTTTCGCTGGTTGATGCCGGTGATGGAGGAGTTCAGAAGCCGCTACCCTCAAGCCAACTTAGATCTCTCCAGTCGTCACCTGTTTGACTCTCTCAATGCGCTCGAAACGAGCGAACTGGACGTGGTGCTCACCTCTGACCCGGTTCCCGGTCAATCCCTTGCCTATCAGCACCTATTCGATTTCGAGGTGAAACTTGTGGTCGCCAACGATCATCCTCTGGCATCACAGGAATATGTCACCCCAAAGCAACTGGAGAAGCTGACCATCATCAGCTACCCGGTTCCCTTAGCGCGCTTAGATCTATACCGACACTTTCTTGAACCCGCTGGCGTCGAGGCGGGTGAACAGCTTAGCTGCGATCTGACCATGATGCTGCTGCAACGCATCGCCTGCAAAGACGGTGTCGCCGCCCTGCCGACCTGGTCTATCAGCGAGTCTCACGGCTTGAACCTCACCGCAGTTAAGCTGGGCCCTGAGGGACTTAAACGTCCGCTGTTCGGGGCCTACAGAAAAGACGGAACCAATGCATTACTCGCTCAGAAATGGCTAGAATTAGTCGCCAAAGAGGGAGTAGCGAAACAACATAGGTTGAATTAAGAAGAAGTGATAAGTGATAAGTGGTAAGTGGTAAGTGGTAAGTGGTAAGTGGTAAGTGGTAAGTGGTAAGTGGTAAGTGGTAAGTGGTAAGTGGTAAGTGGTAAGTGGTAAGTGGTAAGTGGTAGGCAGATTAGCAAAAAAGCGAGAATCTGAAATCAGACGCTCGCTTTTCTTTAAATTACCGCTATAAACTTACAGCTTATAACTTTATCTACAAAGGTTTAAGCAGCTGATTTCTCATCGATAATACACGGCGAAGTACCAGGCCTGGAGAGTTAGGGTCGCGAGTCTGTCGTAAATTATGCGCGATCATAAATTCATCTTTAAGCTCTTCATCTAACCCCAGAGATTCGAACGCTTCTATGGTTAATGTCTGCTTTTGGTTGTCGATGAGTGACTTGATGATACTCAAGGGGAAAGACTCTTCCGATTCGGCATTCAGGTAAGCAAATGCAGTCAGAGCAATAATCTCGCCGAATACGCTGAACAAGGCTAAGGTTTGCACTTCATCAGGGTTAATATCCACCCCTTCCATCAAATGCAGGCTATCGACGGCATCGGTAGCGATACTCTCGGTCAGCGCCCAATATCCAAACACCAGCTTCTTATATGGCTGAGGTAACTCGTCGAGACGCTCTTTAAGATAAAAAGTGAATGCATAGCGGTAGATATTGACCTGACCTAACCTTACGAGCGCATCTTTGAGAGAACGGTTCTTCGATGTATTGCCACTGACACAAGCGGCCGACTGGCTACGCCATAGCATATGGGCAGCTAAAGCGGGATCTGATGACACGATATCGATGACATTACGAATATCGCCATCGGCAATAATGGCTTTCTTTAACGGGATCAAAATCCCCCGGCGACCAATTACCTGCTCTTCGTTACTAATAATTGCACGTACTTGAGTGAATACTTGATGCTCAAGATCTGTCATGAGAACTTTTTTACCTACTTTTTATGATGGTACGACACCATTTGTTATCGGGGAATTTACCCATAAAAGGGCTACCATGGTCAAGTTGATTTCGCCCAAATGAATACTTTAACTCGATTTATCTGCCTTATGTCTGATAACGAGGATAATATCCCACCATTCGGCGGATAAAAAAGGGCAGTTAAGCCTCGAGTGAACCCCCACCTCCTAAAGTATGGTCATTTTATCGCCATAATCATAGGTTCGATTAATAATAACCCTAGAAACAGTTCTCACCGATACGTAGCAGGCACAGTACACAAGCAGATGGAGAGATTTGAGTGCATCTATTTTATCTCCATCCATCTGACTATCAAATATAAGTTAATGAATTTAAAGCGCTTCAACCTGAATAAGGCGACGGTGTATAGCTTCAGCTAAAGCACTGTACCCCTTAGCGTTAAGGTGAATAGCATCTGACTTCATTGTTGCCGTTTTCAGTAGATCCGTTAATTCATCTTCTATCAGGATCACACCGTAGGTTTCAGCCAGCTCGCTGTAGATCTCTGCCGGAGAGAGAAAGATACCTTTCTCTGGAACGGCCACCAGCACGACAGGAATAGACCGTCTCTGAGCCAGCTCTATCATCTGTGCCAGATTAGCCTTAGTCAGACCAATATCATGATTACGCAGAAAATCGTTACCGCCTTCCATCAAGATCAGCAGCTCAGGTGAGTCGTACTCTAACAACTGCTGTAACCTATCCAGCCCCTGTGTGGTGGTCTCGCCGGAGACCCCGGCATTGATCACCCGCTTTTGTGAAAGGTCAGCCAACACCGCCGGATAATCTTGCCCGCTCGCCGCCCCCTTGCCATAGGTAAGACTATCTCCAAAGGCCCAGATCTCGGCATCACTGGAAAGCGGCTCAAGTTTAGGACCAGAGCAGGCGGTTAGCAGAAGCAAACCTATCGAAAACAATCCGGCTAATACACTCTTCATCCTCTCTCCTTTGAACGTTAGTTTTAAGTTAAAGATAGAGCAAAGAAAGTCACGAGTAGCGAGCGACGAAAAAACCGCAAGCCATAAGCCGTAACCCTTAAACAATCGCGGCTAAAGCCGCTCCTACATAGAGAATCCCATAGCTCGTAGCTCGTAGCTCGTAGCTCGTAGCTCGTAGCTCAAATTTAACACATAAAAAAGCCAGACCTAAGGTCTGGCTTCAACCTTTAACGGCCTGTCCCGTCCTGAGAATAAGTTATCAGGCTGGTGACTTTACTTATCGCTTAAGACTTACGACTGATAACTTACAACTTCTTTTTTAAAAGCGATAACTTGCCGTCAGACGCAGGGCACGTCCGGTCCCGGCATAATAACCATTACCCCAACTGCTATAATAACCGGCGCTGACATATTGCTCATCAAACAGGTTATCGACTCGCAGGCTGGCAAGCCAGGCATCGCGAGTGTAGTTAACCGCCAGATTAGTTAGCCAGTATGAATCCAATTTAGGATCGGCATTACTGTTATCGCCTTCGATGAAACGTTCACCGGTATAGACCACTTCGCTAAACACCTGCCAGTTCTGGTTAGCATCGATACTGAAGTAACCACGGCCCGTATGCTCAGCAACCCAGGAAAGCTGCTTCCCCTCATTGAGTCCTTCGGTAAACTCGGCATCGATATAGTTATACTCGGCGCCCAGCTGTACCTTATCGCTTAGCTGCCAATCCCAGTCAGCACTCACACCGTAGCGGCGCGACGCATCGGCATTCACATTGGCACCGGGAAAGCTACCACCCGTTGGCGTTTCGGCGCTTGGGTCGAATACGATCTCATCTTCAAGCTCCAAACGGTACGCACTCAAACGTAATGTATGTGACTCAGGTGTCCAGTCCCAGCCCGCTTCATAAGAGCGGCCCGTTTGAGGCTTGAGGCCAACAACACTTGCAGGTGTATAAGCCTGCTCATCGACCTTAGCGAAACGGAAATTATCATCGGCGCGCAGATAGAATCTGTGAGAAGTGCTCGGACGATAGTTCAAACCCAGTTCGAAGGCGTGAGCGTCTTGATCTAACTCAACACCATTGACGTATGCATTAGGGTCAACCAGTTCATCGGTCACTTCTGCGTAGCGGCCACCCACTACATAGCTGAGGCTCTTCGATAAAGGCACTGTCGCTTGTACGTAAGCACTGGCGAGTTTCTGAACATTGCCACGACCACTGCTAAATTCAGACTCTCCACGGCTCAAGTCTATACCGGTAACGATATTCAGATCACCCTTTTCGGTAGCGATATTGGCCACAGCTTTAGGGGTGAACTCTAGTAATGAACGTGTATCTCTTCTCGATGTCCCCCAATCATTAAGCCCGGTAATTAGGGTCTCTGAGTAATTTACATCCGCACCGAGAGACCATTGATCATTGAGTTGATGCTTATATCCACTACGGGCAGCCGTGGTCATCTCGTGCATATAGCTATCAAATGCCCCCGGTGAGGTTGCATTCGACTGACGAGGGTTTTCCTTAATCTGTTCCTCAGTCAAAGAACCTGCCAACTCACGGTCGTTATCGTAGTAGCTGGCCTCAACGAAAAAGTCCTGTGGCCCGTCAGCATATTGCAGGCGACCCAAAACAGACGAGGTCTTATTGGCGTTATGATCACGATAGTTATCGCCCTGGTTATAACTCGCCGCAGCGTAGTAACGCCAGGTATCACTGATGGCACCGGAAATATCGGCTTTACCTTCATAGGTATCGAAGCTGCCACCCGATAGCTGAATGCCACCGCCTGCGCTGTCTGGTGCCTTAGTGATGATATTAATCACACCACCCACCGCCTGATCGCCATAGAGTACACCAGCACTACCCGACAGTATTTCGACGCGCTCTATCTGATTAAGTGGGATGGCATTGATGCTCGGGGCCGCTATATCGATATTATTTAATCGGCGACCATCGACCAGGATCAGGGTATTGTTTGCGGCCTGGCTGGCGCTGAAACCACGCATAGCGAACACGGCGCCGGAATTTGAATCAGAGATCTGTATGCCACTCTGGCCGCGCAGCACTTCGGTCAGTGTCGTCGCACCGCTCATCTCGATGGCAGCCGAATCTATGATGTTGACATTGGAAGCGATATTCAGCGGTGTATTTTCACTGCGCCCGATGATGGTTATCACCTCATCCACAGTGTTAGTCACGCCGGCATCGGTTTGTGGTGAATCAGCCGCGTAAGTCACAGTCGACGCTGACAAGGTCAGAGCGCTGCCGATTAGAATGGCTAATCTTGATAATTTGTTTGATGGTCTAGCTTGAGTACCCATTTTACCTTTAACTCCTGAAAGGAAAACGGGGCAAAAATGTCACGACGATGGCAAGTTCAGTTCACTGAACTCAATCCATCTGTCGCATCTCGAGATCTGCCCGCCGAAATCTCAAAATCATCTAATGGGCCGGTCTCCGGACTTAGGCTATTCGGTAAGATCTGTCGATCTTTATCCGAGCAAGTAGAGGTTTTTTTAACACCCTTCCATTACCTTTGTAATAGATAGGCGCACCTCACTTTCACCTTTCACCGTTGCGGGGGCAGTGCCAGATTTTCACAGGCTTCCCGATTATCCTTTCTCTCTCACCCAAGGCGTTTGCACTAAAAAAGCATCGCACCCAAAAGAAGACAGAGCAGGCACCACAAAAGATTGACAGCATAAATCTTGTTATCGATTTGCTCTAAAACGTCTCCGGATTAACAGCCGGATCACGATTGGCCGCATTATAGACGTCTATACGTATAAATGTCTAATATTTACGAGTAATAGACTCCCCCCTTCCGGCTCTATCTGTCACCAATCAGCGGCTGAGTCTCAGGGGAGAGATAGCCGACATAAAGCCTGTATGATTTAACGACTCCAATGGCGGCTTATCTACACTGAACACATCGCCGCGTTTGGATTGATGCAGAAGATACAGATCTTCCCCCCCGGAGATCGCGGTGTAATGGCCAATCTCCCCCAGTGGAGACGAAGTCTTACCAACAGCAGTCAAACGAGTCGCCTTATGGGTATCAGGCATGCGGGTACAGCCTAAGATGGCACTGAATCCCTCAAGGCCATCGACTTCACTCTCACCGAGTTTGTTATAAATAACCTCCCCCTCACAGGTTTCTCTATAGGCTGCTGCCAGCGAATCGAGAAACGTCTCCGGCTCAATATTTTCACTCAAACCTTCAAAGCCCTGCACACAGAACATCGCAGACCAGGCTCTTAACTCCTGGCCTGACGGAACAAACTCGGCGGCGAACATACCGGCTTGTTGCTCATTAAAAGCAAGCTTCCACTCCTTGGGCAGATTAAAGCTAACCTCCTGACTGAATATAGGAAGTCTATGTTGAATACCAGCCGGTTTCTCCTCTGAGCCATCGAGAAAATCATCCAAAATTAATGCCTGTCCGTGAGCCGCATGAGGAAACAGGTAAGCAGTAATAACAGCAGCAGTAATAGCGGCTGTAATGACAGAAGCGGAAGTGGCAATTATCGATGCAGAGAACCGAGTCGTTTTAAACAGGGCTGAGAGTGGCTTTAGCGACAGCCTACTAACTTTATAGAGAGTAGGTGAATAGAGAGAACGAGAATAGAGAGAACGAGAATAGAGAGAACGAGAATAGAGAGTAGGCGCATAGAGATCTGCTTTACTGAGAAATTTCATACTTATCATCCTTGATTAGCTTATCTGTTCGATTTTACCTGAGCATAAAAAATACGCAAAGAGGTTTACACGAATAAATTAACACTCAATAAAGATGATAGAGGGTTTGGCAAAAACAGAGGCAAGGGAAACGACTCTCCTCACCTCTTCTGAGTAACTCTAAATATCTAAAGCAATCCCACTCACAGCTTAACTAACTCCTTAACTCATTCCTTAACTTATTTCTAAACTAAACCTCTGGCTAGGTCCCAGTCATCTGTCCGGTATAGAGAATAAAATTACGCAGCAGTAACACGCCCAGTAAACTAAAGCTGGCCGTCACGGCAACATAAGCAAATTTTCTATCGGCTGAAACCTTCATCCACAGATTAAACGCCAGTGGCAGTGTCAAACCTAAACCAACTACGCCTCCCCAGAAGATCCAGCCCCAAAAGCCTTCGCCCAGCGCATTGAACGCCGCAACCTGACTCTGTCCACCCGACAAAATAAGGCCGGCGAAGAAGGTAAAGAGTATCGCCATCTCGATTAAAATCATGGGGATCTCAATCCCATGGATAAAGCGCACCTCTGTCCCATTCGGATTTCCCTTGAGCAACACACCAACCAACAGCGTGGCCGCCGCGCCGGAGGTGAGCCCCGACACCAGGAACAAGACAGGCAAAACCGGATTATTGAGCAGTGGGAAGCCGATTAGGGCTGACAGCAGGAAGCCGGTATAAGCGCCTAATGATAGTGATAATATAAGCAATACCCCAGTGATCACATCTTCCCATTGTTGCAACTTAATCAAGGCTCTTGTCAGCAGGGGCCAACGTCCCTCTCGCCCTTCACACCACTGCACCACCGGGGCACTGAATATGGCGCCTATCCAGGCAAACAGCATCAGCTGATACACCATCAATACCAGCACCCCCATGGACATCACAGAGGTAGAGTTGTAAAAAACCAAAATTTTCCAGAAATCGAAAGGCTTGGTGAGATCGATAACTAAGATGCCTAAGCCAGCACAAACCGTAACGGGCGCTATCAGGGCGGCGGCCTGAATAAATCGAGACTGGTAAGCCTTTTTACCTAACTTAAAGTGTTTCAACAAGATGCCGAAAAATACCGCCCCTGCCGACAAGCCGGCCAGAAACAGGTAGATAGCGATAGGCCAATGCCAGACTAATCCATCGAAATGAAATGCACTCATAACACTATCTCCCCATCAATAGTCGATACATGGAACAACTTAGGGCGGGTGCCTAAATCCGTTTTGGCACGATACGTCGGTTTCGATTTTAATGTTTTAACTAACTCAGACTTCGGATCTCTAATATTGCCAAATACCAGAGCATGAGTCGGGCACGCCTCTACGCAAGCCGGCTCTTTACCCTGCTTAAGCTGAGTCTCTTTGCAAAAATCGCACTTGTCGGCCGTTTTAGTCTCAGGATTAATAAACCTGACCTGATAGGGGCAAGCCGCAATGCAGTACTGGCAACCGACACACTTATCAGAATTGACACCGACAATCCCTGTGTCCTGATCTATATAGGCGGCGCCCGTGGGACATACCTTAACGCAGGGCGCGTCCTCGCAATGCTGGCAAGATTTACGACTGAAACGGTAACTCTGATCCGGGTACTCACCAAATGGACCGGTTCGATTGATCACAACCCGGGAAACGCCATCGGGCACATGGTTAACCTGCCTACAAGCCTGCTCACAAGCGTTGCAGCCGATGCAGAGGTTTTCGTCGTGTACCATGGCATATTTAATTGTTTGAGTTTGGTCGACACTGACACCAGCCTCAGACTCTGCAAGCTCTTTCGCCACAGAGTAGATAGAGAACCCCGCTATCAAGGTACCGCAGCCGGTAAGAAATTGTCTTTTTGAGATATCCATAATTGATACTCCCATTATTTAACGAGATGACACCCGCGGCACAGCTGGCTGCGATCTTTAGCCGTGATCCCAACGATAGGGTCGTATTCCACATGCAACTGGTGACAACTGGCGCAATTGACCTTGTCGGCATGGACATTATGGGTCCAATCAGACATGGCGAGGGTTTCATGATCATGACACCCGAGACAGGTCCCCGTTTGTTCGGCCACTGACGTCATGCTACCGCTTGAAAAACGGCGTATGCTCGACCCCTTCCTGGGGTGCTTACCACTCTGCTCATGACAAGACTGACATTGGATTGCAAGTGCGGTATTAGCATGTAGCCCAAACATGGCACCGTTGCGTTTATGGCACTTCAAACAAGAATCTTGGTTGATGGTCAGAGACTCACTTGACTGCGCAGCGACAGGAAAAGAGACTCCCGCCATGATTAAGCAGATGATTGATGCCAACAGGATTGATGGCAACTCAATTGCTGGAGATAGTGGCCAATAGCGGGATAATCTGGACATGACTTGTCCTTACATCGATAGATGAGTGCTAAAATCTCGGTGGAATATGGCACCAAACGGGTTTGTTTGGTGCCATTATCGGCTATGCAGCAAGCGCGTTTCTGATCAATGCTTCATCACAGTGCTTATCTTTATTCAGCTTGATAAATTGCACGCCTGTGTATGCAAGACATTTCTCGATAAACTCCACTTGATCGCTGCTGCTCTCTTCAGGGTTGGTCATCACTAACTTAACCGATGATGACTCATTATCAACGACCACATAATCGAGATGGCAGTGTTCCATATACTCCTGCACCTCATCATGATTCTTAACGGTCTGATCGATATCGACAACGTTCACTAAAGAAGCGTCATAGAGCACATCATAGCGGCCTTGAGCTATGGTTTTTAATGTCTTTAAAAACTCCATGGATTGCGTATCCAGCAGGTGTGGTTTAATGCTGACTTCCGTTGCTGCCATCTGAACATCGCTTGTTTGGAAAAACTTAATGCAAGTCATCACAAACGTCACGACAACTAATGGAACGATGACAAACAAAACAAAGTACATAAATGTATAACTGAGTATGACGGTGGCGTTCATGATAAACCTCCAAAACATCTGTTTATATTTAGTTTGCAATTAAGTATTGCTCTCAAATTAAAATATATGCAATTCTTTTTCACATTTAATAATGAAAGTAAACTCATGGTCATATTATCAATATACAGATATTACCTATTACAGATTATCAACAGTTAAATATAATGTTTTCACATATTGCATATCTAGAAAGTAAAACCAAAAAGAAACTAAAAAACAACAGGTTAAGCTGAGCGGGCGAGAGAGGCGAAATAAACAAAAAATCATTTAGTTATTTTAAACATTTTATTAGCGATTATACAAGAATAGGTTTATATTAATTTATGAAATTCACATATTGTCAGTTTTACAAATGTGTTTCGTAGGAGGGATTAAAATGCACAATCTAAAACTAGATACTTTAGATCTACTCAGCATTAATATTCTGGTTAATTTATATGAACATCATTCAGCCACACTGGTGGCTAAACAGATGAATATTCCTGCGCCGAAAATCAGCCGCTGCCTACAACATTCCAGAGTCATTTTTAATAACCCACTCTTTATAAGAAAGAAGCACGGCTTAATTCCAAACGAATTTGCCAAGCAACTCTATCCGATCGCTAAAGAGATAGTACAATGCTCTGAGCACCTGTATCAACTCAATGACAACGACGGCGGTTCAGACAAATCACATGTCACCATTCATGTCAGCGATCTTATCGTTCATCAATTTTCGCAACTATTGAAAAACGCCATCACGGAGAACCATCTGGATCTTAAATTCACCATAAGTCCTGATTCGGACAAGCTGATCACAGATATTATTGAGAATCGAATCGATATCGGATTAATTAGTGAGTCTGACCATGAATATCTGAAACAGATAGACACCTATATCGATGTCGTGGCACTGAAGCGCCTGTCTCACCTCTACCTGGTGTGCGATCTTCACCATCCATTGTTAAAACAGGAGATCACCTTAGAATCCATCGCTCAATATCCTTATGTAAGTATTTTAGGCAAGCCGGAACAAGCGACATCGGATCCATTTTTACTCTATTGCAGCCAGCATCAGCTTGCTTATCAGCTTAAGAACGGGGATCTAATTAACCATAACTTCAATATTGCGGCACTTAAGCAACATATAACCGATACCGATGCGATCGCCCTGCTCCCCTTCAGCAAGATCTATGATCATAGTAATCAGATGCCGAACTTACATGTTTGTCGATTATCAGAAGTAGAAACCGAACGGCTCTACCTTTCAATTAACAGTCCGACCCTATATTTGGCCACAAGAAAAGGGTCGTTATCGCCGAATATATCCTGGTTGGTTGAAACCATAGGCCATATCGTCAACCGCAGCATCCATTAACAAATAGAGGCTGACTCAAAAGAGCACACTTAAACCCGGTTTAACAGGCGTGGAGGCAAGCCCCTGCGAGCTCTCATAATGATGTTGGATCTCGATTAGCTTTTCGGTCAGTAATCTCGCCATACATTGTGCCAATAAGGGGGTCACCGAGCGGTGACAGTGAAGGAAATAACTCTCGGGTTGCTGCTCAACGCTGTCACGCCATTGCGCCGAGATATCGATAAAGCCCACATCATCTCTGTCCTCAAAGTACTCATAGGCCATGGCGGAGCTCAACACACACACATCCTCAGTTCGACTGGCATGATCTACAATCATGCGCAAGCTCGGGCTCTTAAGCGCGATCCTAAGCTTTATCCCCTGTTCATGGGCATACTCTTCAATTCGATGCAGTCGGTTGTTCTGTAGGTTTGAATTTACCAGACCAAGTTTATAGTCAAACATATCAGTCAGCGGGTCGGCCGAGGTCAGAATAGGATGGCCGACTCTGGCCACCAGGAAGAAATGGGTAATGTCACCGATATTCACATCATCAACCATCTCATGCCGGATGGGTTCTATGGATATACTACAATCAATTTTCCCCTGACACAGGCGCTCGCTCACATTTTCAGTCCAGGGCTGCACGTTCACATTCACCCCCCCCTCGACACAGCAACATTGATGGGTCACGCAGTTAAATACCATCATGGACCACTGTTCATGGGCGGCCACCGTCAGCTCATAGGGCGCCACCACAGTATTACGTGTCGTCGATATTATCTTATCGTACTGTTCGAGAATGGATTGCGCCATGGGATAGATACGTAGCGCAACTGAGTTAGGTTCAAAGCCATACTTCTGGCGAATAAAAAGCTCATCATCCAACACTTCACGTAAACAGTTCAGTGCCCTGCTCACTTTAGATTGAGTCGTATGTAATTTATCGGCAACAGCGGAGCCATTTTTCAATTCGACTAAGCCAACCAACACCATCAAAGTGAAATAATCCAGACGATTCACCTTCTTCAACATTAATCACTCTCCTGAGGCTTACATTTGTTACAAAAGTGTCATCGATAGTACTGGTAAGAAATAATAAAACTCTGAGAACCTGTGACACATCTGGGTTTGAGGCAACTGCGAAGTTAGGTAACAATTAAATAATTCTAATATGTATCATTTTTAAACATGCGCATTTGTGAACAAGATCACACATTGCAAACCCTTAGTTTATCAGTCGTCCCTAATAAAGAGACTAATGAAAAGACTAATAAAAAGACTAACAAGGAGCCTGATAAATAACCCGGTAAAAGTGCTAAAAAAAAGCAGCTTTGCTCTGAGCAGCATACAGTGCGGAGGGGCGCCAGAGGAGCATTTTACAGCCATTGCTAAATATGGCCTTACAGGTTACAAAAGAGGCAGTTCAAACAAGGTGCATCGCGCCAATGAGAGTGATGAGGATGAACCCGGCCTGCATTTAGCTGCAAGCCACTCAACAGCAAGCCATATCACAGCACATAAGAAAGTTAGGGAGAAAACTTTACATGGCCGGTCAGATAAAAGCGCGTACCCTGAAAGTCCCCATCACCAATGTCTATGCCAAGGGTGATTACTGCGCTCAGCTTAATCTGGGCAAGCCACCACAGAGGGTCAACCTTATCCTCGACACCGGTAGCAGCACCTTGGTCGTTAAACAAAGTGCCGTGAAGCAAAACGTAGAGAATCAAAGTGATGTAAACCAAAGCTTGGAAAACCACAGCGCCTACCGCCCTGAGGATGACAAACTACTGACTCCCACCAGCCTGGCTCAGGAGGTCAACTACGGCATCGGCGGCTGGGACGGCCCCGTGATAACCACCCGGGTCGCTATCTGTGAAGATAAGAAAACGCTGGATAAACAGCCGCACCTTCACCTGCCTCACCAGCCTCTGGTGCTGGAGTCCTGCCACCTCGCCATAGTCTCCGGTGCTAAACAGCAGCAAAGCTTCGGTGACGCCGATGGCATATTTGGGCTGGGCTACCATCATCTCAACAAGAGCTATGATCTAAAAGCCTATCTCGACCGCCATAACTACTCACCGGCCGTGACCTATCCCTGGCCCTTCGCCAATACTAACGCTAAGAATCGCAGCCAGAGCGAAGCGAATGTAAAGTGCGCAGCAAAGAGTAACAACCAAGACTCATCTACGAATAATCCCAAAGCAGAAGCCCCTTTGAGCAGCGAAGATCTCACACAATTTAAGCAGTTTCTCTGGCAGCAGCCGGAGCGGGATCTTATCCCCTACTTCACCGACCTCGAAGAGCATGGCCTCACCGCAAATAAATTTGCCTTCTACTGCCGCCGCTCCAGCGTCCATGTCAGCAACGACGCTTCAACGCCACAACAATTGGCCGACGATCCGCTCAACCAAGGCTGGCTTATCCTGGGCGACGCAGAGCAGCATACCGAGTTCTATCAAGGAGAGCTTAACAGCATCAAAGTCGAGCACGATATCTATTACAACGTCACCCTCACCTCGATACGCGTCGGCGATCAGACGCCGATTGCCGCAGCTCCTCTCGAAGAGAAGTACCGCAAAAACTACTACAGCAATGCCATCGTCGATACCGGTGCCTCCGCCATCGCCCTCACCGAGCCCCTGTATCGAGCCATGTTAAATGACCTGGCGGCCATATCGCCGAAGTTTGCCCCTCTGATAGCGCCCTTTAAAGATATTTCCGCCCAGCAGACAGGCATAGACGCATCGGCCCTGGAGCTGAGCCAATGGCCGGATATCAGCTTCACCTTCGTGGGCGATATGGATGTAAAAAAAGGGACGAGTACTGAAAGCCCCGACCGACAAGAGGTGAGCATAGTCTGCAAGCCCGAAAGCTACTGGCAGCTTAACGCCCCAAGCGAAGGCCGAGCCTGCTTTAAGATATTGAGCCAACTGCCTAACTGGCCCAATCAAACCCTGTTAGGGCTCCCCCTGCTCAACGACCATCTGGTCATATTCGACCGCTCGGTGCATAAAACCGGCGTGATCCGGTTTGCTGAAGCGAGTAGCGAGCAAGATAAAAAACATAAAGAGAAGAGACAAGGAAGATAGATGCATAAATTTGAAACTGAGAGGCTCAAGGTAAGGCGGCTCGAAGAGCAAGATAAACCCTTCTACTGCTCTCTATATACCTGTAGTGAAACGATGAAAAATATCGCTGCCCCCTTCACTCAAACCAAGGCGGAACAGAGCTTTAATACCGCCATGAAAATCTTGAAAAAAGAGCAGCCGAAACATCTGGTTTGGGTCATGCTCAACAAAGAAAGTGGCACGCCCGTCGGCATTTTTGGGCTCACATGGCCCGAGCCCAAAAGTACAAAAGCTGCGTCCCCTAAAGCAGAGGGCACCAAAACAGCCAGCCCTAAAACAGAAAGCACCAGAGCTGAAAGCACCAAGGCCGAGATAGGCATCTTACTCACGCCTCAATCGGTGAAGAAAGGCTTTGCCATTGAGCTTATCAGACACTTTCTTAGCAGGTGCAACTGCTTTGAAGGGTTAACCCATCTGCAGGCGAATGTATCTGCCGGCAACACAGATAGTTTACGCCTGTTCAAAAAAGCAAACTTTCAGACTATTGAGACGGATAAAACAACAGAAAGTACTGTTATTCGCTTAGAGTTTAATATATTAAATAACTGATACAAAAGATAAAAACAAAGCTATGCATCCCCCGCCCTATTTGTTATCTTCATGTTACGTAAAAATCAGATTGAAAAGGCATCAACTTGAGTCATTCGGGCAGTTTAGCGTGTGTCGGTATCGGCATGACATTGGGGGCGCATATCTGCCCCTTGGCTAAGAGCTATATCGAGCAGGCAGATGTAGTCTTCTCCGGCGTCTCAAATGGCATAGTCGAACTCTGGCTGCAGGAGATGCATAGCGACGTACGCTCCTTGCAGGTCTACTACAGCGAAGGCAAGTCCCGTCATATCACCTACCGCGAGATGGTCGATGCCATGCTGACCGAAGTACGCGCCGGCAAAAAGGTGGTCGGTGCCTTCTATGGACATCCCGGCGTATTCGCCCATGCGCCGCACAAGTCGATAGAGCTCGCCAAGGCCGAGGGCTTCGATGCCGTCATGGTGCCGGGCATATCGGCTGAAGATTGCCTTATCGCCGACTTAGGCATAGATCCCGGCAAGTTCGGTTGTCAGCAGTTCGAAGCCAGTCAGTTTATGTTTTATCAGCGCCGCTTCGATCCCTCCTGTTATCTGGTGCTGTGGCAGATTGGGCTAGCCGGCGATAAGAGCATGGCCAAGTTCGCCACCGGTGCGGCCCACAGACAGGTATTGATAGAGCTGCTCGCCGAGCAATATCCGCTGGACCATGAGGTGATCTTATATGAGGCCGCCGTACTGCCCATAGACACGGTACGCAAGCAGACACTGACACTCAGTGCGCTGGCCGATGCCGAGATATTTATGCACACCACACTGGTGATCCCGCCGAGCCAGAAGATGCAGCCCAATCATCAAGTACTAGAGAGGTTGAAGCAGATCGAGCGTCAGCTCGAGGAAGCTGCAGTGTAGGACCGGCTTAAGCCGGGAACAAATCTGAGTTATAAGCCATAAGCTGTAAGCTGTAAGTTTTGAAAAGCAAGGTCTGAGCACCTATCACTTAGCGCTTATGACTTAAGACTTAAGACTTAAAGCTTCTTAAAAACAACAATAAGGAAGAGAAACCATGTCAAATGTAATTGAACTGCTGGAACGTATGGGACAGGATGCCAGCCTGCAAACGCAGCAGAGCTTCGAGAAAGCAATTCTTGAATCTGAACTCACCAGTGAGCTCAAACAATCCCTTATCAATCGAGACGATATCAGCCTGAAACGTGAGTTGGATGTCTGCCCGGATGTGGTTTGTATTTTTCTACCTGCTGAAGACGAAAAGCCAAATGAAGATTCAGATGAGGATGAAAAGACTGACAATACTAACTAAGGTAATGTCATAAATTACCGCATTAAAGTTAAAGAAATGCGCCTAATGAATCTTGCTCATTGGCTAGCAATTATACTAGCCATATCGAGTATCATTTATCCAAATCGGCCCTATGCTGCCGATGATATCCAGCACTCCTTATTAAGAGCCGACCAATTACGAAGTAGCGAGCCTGCTGAGTTTAAAGTGATACTAGCCGCGCTAGAGACACAAGTGGACAAAATGTCGACAGAGCAGCTCCACTATTTCAACTATTTATCAGCATACAAATTATCTTTTCAAGGTCAATTTGATAAAGCAGTAACAATTTACTCTCAAATACTCAATTCAAATGCCAACGATACACTTCGCTTTCGCGCAAATATGTCAATAATCAACTCTCACGCCATATCCAAGAATTGGAGCCAAGGATTAGCTCACTTAGCCATCAACATAGATCTTCTACCGTCAATTCAACCAAAAGAAATACACCAACTTGGCTTACTGATTGCGGCAATGTTTTACAACCAAATTCGTCAATATGAGCTTGGGCTTAATTATGCGAAACGCCTCGAAGCTAAAGTGAGCCAAGGCCGTAACTTTTGTATCGCCCATAACCTGAAACTAGAGTCACTGTTTAAACTCGAGCTTCTGGAGGAAGATGACCCGCAGATCCGGGAAGGTATCGAGGCTTGCCAACAGAGTAACGAAGTGGTGATGGAGAGCGCCATCTATAGCTATATTGCCGCACTTTATCTGAATAAAGATAAGCCCGATGAGGCAATCAACATCCTTGAATCAAATTATAGCGATTTAAAAGCAACAAAGTACGCTCACTTTCTAGCCGTATTCGATTCGCTTCTTTCTGTGGCGTATCTTAAAACCGATACTTTAGAGCGGGCAGAAGAACATGCTTTAACGGCTATCGATTACTCTACCAACATAGGTAACAACGAACCCACGGTCACCGCCTACAGGGTTCTCTACCAGATAGCCGAGTCCCGTGGCGATCATATGATGGCGCTGGAGTACCACAAGAATTACGCCGAGGCCGATAAGGCCTACTTGGATGACATCAAGACCAAGCATCTGGCGTTTCAGCTGGCCGAGCATCAGGCCGCGGAGCAGAAGAGCCGTATCGGGCTGCTGGATAAACAGAATAACCTGCTCAAGATTGAGCAGAGGCTGGCCAGGAGTGAGGCGGAGAATAACCGCCTGTTTATAGCCCTGCTTATCGCGATTATTACCCTGCTCAGCTTCTGGGGCTATAAGTCCTGGATGACACAGCGACGCCTTAAACAGCTGGCCGAATTCGACGCCCTCACCGGGGTATTTAACCGCGGTCACTTTACTCAGCTGGCCCAAAGTGCCCTGCAATATTGTCACAACAGCGATATCTATCTTAGCTGTATCCTGTTCGACCTGGACAAGTTTAAAACCATCAACGACTCTTACGGTCACGCCTGCGGTGACTGGGTGTTGAAGAAGGTGGCAGATGTTTGTAAGGTGCAGGGCAGAAGCAACGATATCTTTGCGCGTCTGGGCGGTGAGGAGTTCTGTATCCTGCTGCCGGGCTGCGACCTCTTAACGGCGACTAAGCTGGCCGAGACCTGCCGCAAAAAGATAGCGCAGATAGATAGCTCAGATTCCGGCGCCGAGTTTATGATCACCGCCAGCTTCGGTGTCACAGATGCTAAGCTATCGGGCTATGATCTGGAAAAGATCACCGCCGATGCGGATATGGCCATGTATCAATCCAAGCACGATGGCCGCAACCGCACCACCGTCTTCGGTCTCGTCGATTCAGATGAAAATGCAGAGAGCGAAGGAATAGAAAGCCGTCAGGGTCAACTGACACTTTAACTTTAACTTTAACTATAAATATCGCAGACGCTTTATAGTTAGTAGCAGGCGCTTACAGTGCCAATTACGACTCAGCTCACGACCTCAATAACAAACAAACCGGAAATCATCGGCGTGAAACACTCAGCTAAGAATAGCTCTCTCATACACAAGCTACTCAGCTTCTTATCCCGCTACGTCTATGCCTTTATCGTCATCAGCGCCTTCGTTCTGGTCGAGTTTCTGCCCTATTACCTGCAGGAGAAAGCCCTGGCAGACAGTTTCAGACTGCCGGTCACAGCCACGGTTGTCAGGGTCGAGCGCAACATCTTAGGTAACGCTCAGCGACCGAGTTCTGACGAGGAGAAGAGCTGCACCTTGCTTTATCGATACCCCTTCGAAAATCATCTTCTTAACGGCAGCTACCGACATAGCTGCGCCGATTTCTCCGGTTTAAACAAGGGAGACAGCATAGATATTCTGCTGCAGGCCAATCAACCGACCAACTCGAAACCGGCATGGGTCGAACTCTCCTTCGGCTGGTTAAAAACCGGCACCTATCTGGGCTTCTTGTTCCTGCTGCTGGGTATCACAGGCATCATTGCACGCATCTCCGGCATCAAAAACACCTCTGCATAGAGGCTCAAAACCCCATCCTTTCAGCTTAATCTTTCTTTATGATTTTAAATTCCTATGGAAAGTTTTCTGGCGTAAAAAAATTCGTCTAAACTCATAGAAGAAGCTTAAGCGACTGATATTAATGGGCTGGCCGATACACTCGCTATCAGCCGGTGAGATACAGAGCCTATCGATGCTGCTGACAATGATGAAAGGAGTCCAACGTGTTTCAGCAATATATCCGCCAATGCAATCAAGAGGTCCACAAGACCCTCAACGCCGCCATCGCCGAGTTGGCCAATGCCCATCAAAATGTACTGACGCCGGAACATATCCTGTTGGGTTTGCTGTCACTTCCCGGCTCTGAGGCGGCTCAGCTACTGCAACAGATATTGCCAGATCCCGAAAAAAATATCGAAGCCCTGACCCGGGCCGTGTACCAGGATCATGAAAATACCCCGCTCAAGGGAGATACCACTCAGGTGGTCGCCGCCCATGAAGTCGAAGAGGTGTTCGGCATCGCGCTCAGCGAAGCCAAACGGCTCGGGGATGCCTATATAGGTACAGGCTGCCTGTTGCTGGCCCTATGCGATAAGCGCTCCGGCGTCACCGCCATCCACCTGAGTAATCAAGGGATAAAGGTGGGTCCTGCTCGTGAGGCGCTGGTCAAGCTGAGAAGCGGCAAGACATTAGACACGCCTGATGCCGAGGGTCGCAGCGATCCTCTGGATGAATACACCCAGGACCTGACCGAGATGGCCCGTAATAACCTGCTCGATCCGGTTATCGGCAGAGAGGATGAGATAGGGCGAGTCATTCAAACCCTCTCCAGACGTAAGAAGAATAACCCGGTACTCATAGGCGAGCCCGGTGTGGGCAAAACTGTGATAGTCGAGGGGTTAGCCCAGCGTATCGCCGATGCAGAGGTGCCCGATACCCTGCGTGATAAGCGCCTGCTCTCATTGGATCTAGCCGAACTGGTCGCCGGCGCCAATATGCGCGGAGAATTTGAGGAGCGCCTCAAAGGTGTCAGGGATGCGGTGATCGAAGCTAAAGGCGAGATCATTCTCTTTATTGATGAACTGCATACCGTGGTGGGAGCCGGCGCCGGAGCTGGCGGACTGGATGCCCCCGCCCTGTTAAAGAGTGCACTGGGAAGAGGCACCCTGCAGCTGATCGGAGCCGACACTCTCGATGAGTATCACAGGTACGTCGAGGCCGACAAGGCACTGGAGAGGCGTTTTCAACCTATCTTAGTGCGCGAGCCCAGCATAGAGGAGACCATAGATATCCTCAATGGCCTGGCCAGGAAATATGAAGGCCACCATGATATAGAGTATCAGCCGGAGGCGCTGGAAGCCGCGGCCAGACTGTCGGAGCGTTATATCGCCGACAGGCACCTGCCGGATAAGGCAGTTGATCTTATCGATGAAGCCGGAGCCGACAGACACCTGCACCTGCTGGCGCTATCGAGACCCATGAAAGAGCTGGAACGCAAGCGTCAGACGCTTCTGTCGGGCAAGCAGAAAGCCTATAACGAACAGGCCTTCGAGAGCGTTGCCAATATGCAGACCGAGATCCTCAAACTCGAGCAGCAGCTCAAGCAGCAACGTGAACAACAAACTACTGACATAGCCAGTGAAGATAAAGCGGTCAATCCCGAGGATATCGCCCGTGTGGTCGCCCGCCTGACCGGGATCCCGGCCGCCCGTCTGGCCGAGTCTGAGGTAGAGAAGCTGTCGCATATGGAAGATAAGCTGCATAAGCGCATCATAGGTCAGCAAGATGCTGTGTCTGCGGTGGCCAACGCCATTCGCCGCAACCGAACCGGCATCAACCGCAGTCATCGCCCCATCGGCTCCTTTTTGTTTCTCGGCCCGACCGGTGTAGGTAAAACCGAGCTGGCTAAGGCGCTGGCCGAGTTTATGCTTGATGATGAGAGCCGCATCGTACGACTTGATATGTCTGAATATATGGAGCGCCACGAGGTGTCCAAGATGATCGGGGCACCACCGGGCTATATCGGTTACGGTGAAGGGGGACAGCTCACGGAGAAGGTACGCCGCAACCCCTACACCATCATACTGCTGGATGAGATGGAGAAGGCACACCCCGATGTGTTCAATATGCTGTTACAGATCTTAGAAGATGGTCGGCTCACCGATGCTCAGGGACGCACCATCTCGTTTCGTAACACCTTGCTGATAGGCACATCGAACCTGGGCTCCGAGTCTCTGATAAGCGACCGCACTCCGGTCGGCTTTATCTATAGTGAAGATCCGGATTACGAGGCTGCCCGCCGCACCGTGATGAACGAAGTGAAGAAGTTCTTTAAACCCGAGTTTCTCAACCGGCTCGATGAGGTGATCGTATTTCATTATCTGACTCAGGAGGATGTACTCAAGATAGCCAGGTTACTGATATCCGAGCTGTGTAAACAGATGAAGGACAACGATATCACCCTGCATATCGACGCCGATGTGATAGAGCGGGTAGCTAAAGACGGCTTTGAGCCCGCCTATGGTGCCCGCCCGCTAAGGCGGGAGATAGAGAAGCAGATAGAGAACCCCATCGCCTCTCTTATCGTCAACAATCAAAATGTCACGGGCAGTGAAATTCACATCAGCCTGCCGCACAAAGGCAAGGCATTTAATTTCAGGATTGAACCGGGAGAGGAAGGAGATAAAACCAGATAAAAACATCTCTACTGAAATGACCCAACAAAAAAGCGAAGCCTCAGGGCTTCGCTTTTTGATGATTTACCTGTTAACGATCAGCCTAAAGTGGCTAATCGAGTCACATGCTCTAGTCACCAAAGTCATCCAGTAAGATGTTTTCCTCTTCCACGCCCAGACTCTCGAGCATACTGATGACCGACGAGTTCATGATTGGAGGGCCACACATGTAGAACTCACAATCTTCCGGTGCCTTATGGTTCTTGAGGTAGTTCTCATACAAGACATTGTGAATGAAACCTGTGTACCCATCCCAATTGTCCTCAGGCAGAGGATCGGACAGGGCAACGTGCCAGACGAAGTTATCATTCTCGGCCGCCAAGGTATCGAAATCCTCCTGGTAGAAGACTTCACGTGTCGAACGTGCGCCATACCAGAAGCTCATCTTACGTTTGGTTTTAACCCCTTTAAGCTGGTCGAAGATATGTGAGCGCATCGGTGCCATACCCGCACCACCACCCACAAAGATCATCTCGGCATCGGTCTCTTTAACGAAGAACTCACCAAATGGTCCAGAGATAATGACCTTATCACCCGCTTTAAGGTTGAAGATATACGAGGACATCTTACCCGGTGGTACACCTTCTGAAGGTGGCGTAGCGATACGCACGTTCAGCATGATGCGCCCCTTCTCATCAGGGTAGTTCGCCATAGAGTATGCACGGAGCACATCTTCATCGACCTTAGAGATCAGGTCGAACAGGCCATACTTCTCCCAATCATCACGGTATTCGGCAGGAATATCGAAGTCTGAGTAGTTAACCTTATGTGCAGGCGCTTCAATCTGAATATAACCACCGGCTTTAAACTTAACGTCTTCGCCTTCAGGAAGCTTAAGTAGCAACTCTTTAATGAAAGTAGCAGTGTTATCGTTTGAGATAACCTCACACTCCCACTTCTTAACGCCAAAGATCTCATCTTCGACTTCGAGTTCCATATCTGTCTTAACCGCAACCTGACAGGCCAGACGACAGCCCTCTTTCGCCTCTTTCTTGGTGATATGGTCGAGCTCTGTTGGCAAAATATCGCCACCACCGGATTTAACGGTTACGCGACACTGACCACAAGTTCCACCGCCACCACAGGCCGAAGGGATAAAGATATCTTTGTTCGCTAACGCGCCCAACAGCTTATCGCCTGCCGAGGTTGTAATGCTTTTATCTGCATCATCGTTGATGCGAATACTGACGTCACCCGTAGACACCAGTTTACTTTTGGCGAATAAAATCACCATAACCAGCATACTCACAACCAGAGTAAACATGCCGATACCAATTGCCATTTCCATCGAATCTACCTTTTCAATAATTCGTTTTCTTTAAGCCCTGTTCTTTTAAACAAGAAAGGTTAAAAGAGCCGCTTAAATAGAAATACCAGAGAAAGCCATAAAGCCCAGAGCCATCAAGCCAGTAGTGATAAAGATGATACCAATACCCTGTAACCCTTCGGGTATTGCATGAAACTTCATTCTTTCGCGCAGTCCCGCCAACATCACAATAGCCATCGCCCAACCGACACCTGAGCCCATTGCAAATACTGCCGACTCAGCTAAGTTATAGTCACGGTTTGCCATGAAGATAACACCGGCAAAAATGGCACAGTTCACCGTCAGTAGCGGCAGGAAGATACCCAGAGAGTCATACAGACTCGGGATATACTTATCTAAAACCATCTCTAAGATCTGTACCAGAGCCGCAATCACACCGATGAAAGTGATCAACTGCAGGTAGCTCAGATCCAGCTCAGGCATACCCGCCCAGGCCAGTGCACCCGGTGCCAGTACGTTGGCATAGATCAGCTGGTTAAGCGGTACAGCCAGGGTCATCACCACGATAACCGCGATACCCAAACCGAAAGAGGTAGACACCTTTTTCGATACGGCCAGAAAGGTACACATACCCATGAAGAATGACAGCGCCATGTTGTCGATGAAGGCTGCCTGAATAAAAAGATTAATGTAGTGTTCCATATCTCTTCCTTAACCTCGTTTGCGCTGTATTACGTTAATCGTCCAGATCATTAATCCGATCAGGAAAAACGCACTAGGTGGGAGTTTGAACATCTCATTAGCCAGATACCAGCCACCGTTTTCAACGGTTTTTAAGATCTCATGACCAAACAGGGTGCCACTGCCAAGCAGTTCACGCACGAAGGCGACACCGAGTAAGATAACGCCATAACCCATGGCGTTACCCACTGCATCTACAACCGCCAGATGAGGCGGGTTTTTCATGGCGAACGCTTCCGCTCGGCCCATGATGATACAGTTGGTAATGATCAAGCCGACAAACACCGACAGTTGGCGGGACAGCTCGTAAGCGATGTCCTGCAGCACCATATCGACGATAATCACCAAGGATGCGATCACGGTCATTTGAGCGATGATACGCACGCTGTTTGGGATCAGGCGGCGGATCATCGAGATGATCAAATTGGAGAACACCAATACAAAAGTAACGGCTAATGTCATCACCAATGCGGTTTGCAAAGAGTTACTTACTGCCAACGCCGAACAGACACCCAACACCTGCATAGCAACAGGATTGTTAGTAAAAATCGGGCTAACCAGTATCTCGCGAGTAGCTGCTGAATTAGTACTCACCTTAGACCTCCGAAGCTTTTAACTTGTTGAAGAAGGTTTGGAAGCCCTCCTTGCCGAACCAGAACTGAATCGAGCGTTGCACACCGCGACCCGTCATGGTTGCACCACTGACAGCGTCGACACCGTGAACATCACCCTCTTTGGCGCCGCCTTTAACCACTCTGAAAGCCACTTTGCCTTTTTCATCGAAGAGTTGCTTACCCTGGAACTTATTGGTCCAATCGGTTTCGCCGAGGAAGTCACCAATACCCGGTGTTTCACCGTGCTCATAGAAAACCACATTTTCAATGGTATTCATGTCTGGCTGAACCGCGACAAGGCCATAGATGATTGACCAGAGTCCCTTACCGTAGATAGGCACAACCACGCTGCTCAACTTGCCACTGTCATCGAAGACTTTAAATACCCGAACCTGGTCGGCGCGGCTCTTGATCTTAGCGGTATCTTTTTTCGGTTTACGCGATGTCTCTGGATTGATAGCCGCCATGCGGTCATCAAAGTCCATGATCTCACCTTCCGTCGTGACCATTCCTGTATCCAGTTCAACCAACATAGGTGTCACAGATTTTTCAAAAATAGAACGAAAGTCTTTATCACCGCTGATATCTACATCGGCAGCCATCAACACATAACGTTTGAGTTCATCACGCTTCTTCGTAAGCTTGCGTTCTTTGAGCAGATCCGCGGTACCTGTGATCATAAATGAACATAACAAGCACAGTGTTACTGTGAAGACCATAGTTCCAAGAACTGTATCTTTTTTAAAGGCCATTACGTTTCAGTCTCCGCTTGATATTCGCTTTAGCGACCAGATAATCAAAAATGGGTGCCCATAAGTTAGCAAACAAGATAGCCAACATGATGCCTTCCGGCATTTTCGGGTTAACCACACGGATAAGCACAGTCATAAAGCCAATCAGCAGACCGTAAGCTAACTTACCTTTATTGGTGTAAGCGGTTGTGACCGGATCGGTTGCCATAAACATCATACCTATGGCAAAACCACCCGTGACCAGATGCCAGGTCCATGGCATAGCAAACAATTCGTTCTTCGCCGAACCGATCAGATTAAACAGGACTGCAGTCGCTATCATGCCCAACATGACACCGGCAACGATACGCCAGTCAGCCAGACGCGTCAGGATCAATAGTCCGCCGCCGATTAACAGGGCTAAGGTACTGGTTTCACCAATCGCACCCGCGGTAAAACCGAAGAAGGCATTCCACCAGTTTGGATCGGTAAAGGCTTCATACCAGGCATAATCGGCAAAGCTCATCTTGCCGGCTGCTGTCTGGATTAAGGTTGTCGCACCTGAGAAACCATCGACAGCAACCAATTGAGCAACCGTAGAGACCTGTGTTGGATACGCGAAGTAGATAAATGCTAATCCGGCTAAGGCAGGGTTAAGGAAGTTATAACCCATTCCGCCAAACACTTCCTTACCAATCACCACACCGAAAGTAATACCCATGGCGACCAACCAAAGCGGCGTCGACACAGGTAAGATTAAGGTGAACAGTAAGGCTGTGACAAAGAAGCCTTCGTGCAGCTCTTGTCCCCTCACCTTAGCGAAAACCATCTCCCAAAACAGGCTGACAACCAGCGCAGTCAGGTAGATAGGAATGTAGAAACTGATGCCGTAGAGAAACAGGCCAATCAGACCCGTCTGCTCCGTCAAACCACCGAATATCAGGTTAAACGGGACAAGTTGCCATACATCGGGTGTAGCCAGTCCACCGGCAACAGCAAGCTGCGCCTGCAGGCCTAAGTTGTACAAACCAAACAGGATGGCAGGCAGCAGACATAGACCCACTAAGGTCATAGTACGTTTAACATCAATCGCGTCACGAACGTGCACTTTACCTTTAGTGCTACGACCATGAGCAACGACCAGCGAACGAAGGTAGCCCTTCATCGCGTGCCCGGGAGCGTAGTAATCTTCCTGCGCGTCGGGCTTTCTATCTTTGCTACTCATTAACCTTCCCTCTGAATACTTAATTTGAATAGGTTAGGTACGTGCGAGGCCGGGCTCAGCACGTAGGACTCATTAGTTAACTCAGTCATCAACCTTCTCTTTCAATAATATCTAAGCAGGCACGCAGCTCTTTGCCGAAATCATATTTACCGGGACAAACGAAGGTGCACAGGGCCAAATCCTCCTCGTCCAGCTCCAGAGCACCCAGTTGTTGAGCCTCATCGGTATCACGAACCACAAGGTCGCGAACCAGTAATGTAGGCAAGATGTCTAAAGGCATGACGCGATCTAACTGACCAAATGCCATCATGGCACGTGCAGAACCGCCTGTGTGAGTTGTCATTTCAAACAACTTCTTAGCGGGCTTAAAACGAGATGTCATTGCACGTGTGATAGAGAACTTTTCAGATCCACCACGCATCCATGAAAGCAGGTGATGTTCAGAGTCTTCAGTTAATGCCGTGACTTGACCATGGAAACGCCCCAGAAAATCGTGAACGCCGGTAGCGGTATGCCCGGACAGTACCGAACCTGAAACTACCCGAGAGTAACCAGGTTTCAGTTCATCTTTAACTATCTCGCTTAACTCGGCGCCCAATTGGGTACGGATAAGACGAGGGTTGGCCACATTAGGACCAGCAAGAGCCACGACACGATCGGTGTAGAGTTCGCCGGTAAGGAACAACTTGCCGTAGGCAATGACATCCTGATAACCGATATGCCAAACAGGACGCTCTATGCTGACAGGTAAAATAAAGTGAATGTGAGTACCTACTAACCCGGCAGGGTGGACACCACCAAAACGATGAGTCTCAACCTGTGATAACTCATGGCCGGGGAGTGATTCACCTTCGTCGTGACAAAGATACACTTTGCCATCGGTCAAACGAGTCAGAACCGACATGCCCACGGCAAATGCCTGTTCATTTTCGGCAATAACCAGACGAGGATCAGCAGAGAGAGGATTGGTATCCATCGCAGTCACGAAAATGCCGGCTGCAGAGCTGTCGAGTTGAGGCACGCGGGAGAAAGGACGGGTACGAAGTGCGGTCCAAAGACCACTCTTAACCAAGTTATCCTGTACCGACTGTCGACTCATCGACGATACGTCAGCACTGGTCTCAAACGTCTCTTGTTCGTCGCCCTGGCAGGTGATGACCACAGACTGTAATACGCGGCGTTCACCACGATTAATTGCAGTGACTTCCCCACTAGCTGGTGCGGTAAAGAGTACACCCGGCGTCTTCTTGTCTTCAAAAAGTGGTTGGCCTTTTTTGACCATATCACCGACTTCCACCATCATGGTGGGCTTCAAGCCGACATACTCTTCACCGAGAAGGCCCACATGCGATGGCCTTGAGGCGTTGTCTAATTCTTGCCGAGGTTCCCCGGCAATGGGCACATCTAAGCCCTTCTTTACTATTCTAATCTGGTCTGAGAAACCTGCCATCACAACATCAACCGTTAAAATTTTGGATAGTTAATAGTATATCTTTGTTAACTGAAGTTCCGCTATTGGCGTCACATTACTCAGCCGTTTTGTAACTTAGTAACATTATTTCGCGCAATTTTGTGATCCAGCTCCACTTATCGATCTACCACGTGTTATCAATGTAGTTTTATAACAATAAAAATTGAAATCAATCATTGCTGATTTAGACACGACTAAATCTATAAAAAAACTACGATTTGTCACATAGGATAGCTGAAGATACGAAGGTAAATTGATTAATTCGTGAAAATTATTCAAATGAGTGTAATAAAACCTCTAAGACTACAAGTCTTCCCAATAATCTTGGTTAACCAACTCCACGAGATTGAAGCAACATGCGACCAATGGCTTAAAGAGAGGTCATTGCTAAAAGAGATACTTAAGCACATGCTAGAATGATAATAACAATCGCAAGAAGTGTTACTATTTGAAAGTTAATACTTTAATCTAATTGGCAGCCTAATCTATAATTGACGGAATAAAGGCCCACTTTAATCGCCCACGCAAGAGTGTCAGCGGTAAAGCCAGCGACTTAAATTTACACGACTCAATTGGAATGAAATCTGTGTTTAAAAAAATGCTCTCTATGACCAGCTCCAGCCAGATGTTGGTAGCTATGTTTATCGGTTTTGCCATTGGCATATTTTTCGGCGAATCTGTAGGTTGGCTTAGCTCTATCGGTAACAGTGTGATCTTACTGATGCAGATGACGGTGCTCCCCTATATCGTGGTTTCACTGGTTGGCGGTATTGGAAAGCTGCAAAAGAGCACCGCCATGTTGATCTTCAGCAGAGCCGGGCTCATCATGCTACTGCTATGGTTAATCGGGCTCATCACAGTCGCCTTGATGCCACTGTCATTCCCCTTCGTTGAGTCAGCCTCTTTCTTCAGCACCAGTACCATAGAGCCTGTCGCGGCAATCGATTATTTCAAACTCTATATTCCCTCTAACCCATTCGAGTCGATGGCAGCGGGATATGTGCCCGCCATGGTGGTATTCAGCATAGCCATGGGGCTGGCGCTTATCGGCATGGAGGGCGAGCATAAGCAACATATACTCATCTTCATGCACACCACCAGTGAGGTCTTTTCCCGTATCACACAGGGACTGGTAAAAGTGCTGCCTATCGGTATTTTTGCTATGTCGGCATCGGCAGCCGGAACTATGGGGGTCGATGAGTTTGCCAGCATGCAGGTCTATCTGATCAGCTATTTCGTTCTTTGCCTGCTCCTCACCTTCTGGGTTCTGCCCTGGATTATCGCATCTATCACTCCCGTCACCTTCGCTCAGGCCCTTAGGATCTCAAAGGCCAGTCTGGTCACCGCATTTGCCACCGGAAACATCTTTATTGTGATCCCTGTGATTGTTGAGGAGTGTAAGCAGATCATGCGTGAGCACGATAATCTCAGCGAAGATGGCGCGACACTCATCGAAATTTTAGTCCCTATTGCCTTTACCTTTCCCAATATCGGCAAGATCACCGTTATCCTGTTTGTATTCTTTGCCGGCTGGTTCAATGGCACCCCGGTGGAACCCACCAGCATCCCCTCTCTGTCCGTCAGTGGTCTGCTATCACTGTTTGGCAGTGTCTATGTTTCCATTCCGTTTATGTTGGATCTGGTTCACCTGCCCTCGGATCTGTTCCAGTTATTCGTGATGGCCGGATTTATCACGGGGAAATTCGGCTCAATTACCGCTGTGATGAACCTGTTTGCCCTGACTCTGCTAACCGCAGCCCTGTTTCAAAAGAGTCTCAGACTCAGACCGCCACAACTTATCAAGATGGGACTGGGTATCGTCAGTGGGGTCATACTGACACTGGTTGTCTGCCGCGTAGGCATGGGCGTGTTTATTAATAGTCCTGAGATAACCAGTGAAGTGATTGCCAATATGCAGGTTGCCGATAAGGTGCCGACTAAGGTGAAGAAGCAGTTTCCGGTCTTAGGCCAGACCCCTTCATCTCCTGTCGCCGATATACAAGCCATTCGCAGCCGAGGAATATTAAGAGTCGGTTATATCCCCAGTAACGTCCCCTTCAGCTATTACAACAATGCCGGTCAGTTAGTGGGATTCGATAGCGCGATGGCCACTAAACTGGCCGAAGACTTAGATGTCGAGGTGGAGTTTATTCCGTTTCGCAAGGCAGAGTTAGCCCAATCGCTTCAATCGGGATTTTTCGATATCGCCATGTCCGGCCTGGCCATGGATATCAGACAGATGGATCAACTCAGTTACTGTGAGCCGGTGCTCGAACTGAACCTTGCCATCGCCACTAAAGATCACTTAGTTAACCGATTCAAGACTCGCCAGAGCATCTTAGAGATGGAGCAGGTGACGATCGCCTACGCCGAACATGGCGATGCCATCGAAGATGTTGCCGCAAGCTACCCTAATATCGAGTTTGTTAAAATCGAGGGATATAAAAACTTCTTCAGACAGAAGGATGATAAGTACGATGCCATGGTCATCAGCGCCCAGGCGGGATCGGCCTGGACCCTGTTCTTCCCCGGATATGGAATCGCCCTGCTCGAAAGCAAGGCCCGTTACCCGGTTGCCTATGCCGTGGCCCAGAACAACCAATCCCTGCTCAACTATGTCAACAACTGGCAACGCCTGCGTAAGGTCGATGGCCATCAGGATAGCTTCTATAACTACTGGATGTTGGGTCTGGGTGCCACCGAACCTAAGCCCCGCTGGTCGGTAATTCGCGATGTGTTGCATTGGGTGGATTAAAGAGCGAGTTCTTATGTAGGAGCGGCTTTAGCCGCGAATGTTTTGAGATAACGAGTTAAGATCCCTTATGCAGAAGGGCTTTAACCGCGATGGCGTGTTTGTTCCATCCTTCCCGGCTAAAGCCGGTCCTACACGTCATGTTGAAATCAATACACCTGTCATGCCCAAATCAACACATCAGGCATATCATCACACGTCATTCCGGCATGCTGTTAGCCGGAATCCAGCTTTTTGTTTTCGCTCTTCGCTCTTCGCTGCTCGTTACTCGTTACTCGCAACTTTCTTTGCCCTATCTTTAGCTTACGACTTACAGCTCCCAACTCCGAATTCTGAAATCAAAAAAGCCGGGTATTAACCCGGCTTTTTAACTAATGCTACTGACTAACGCTACTAACTAATGCTAAGAACTAGCTCACTAGCTTACGCTATTAACGCGTCTTCACGTACGGTACACCAATTGACTTAGGTCCGACGGCGCGGCCGATAAAGCCTGCCAGCAGGAGTACGGTCAGTATGTAAGGTAAGACTTCGATTGCCTGTACCGGAATCTCACCCACTATCGGCAACTCGGCGCCCTGCAGACGAATAGCCACCGCATCGAGGAAACCAAACAACAGACAACCAAACAACACTGGCACTGGCTTCCACTTACCGAAGATCAATGCAGCCAGGGCGATGAATCCCTTACCGGCACTCATATTCGCCACGAAGCCGGCGCTGTGTGCGGTAGACAGATAAGCACCTGCAATACCGCACAATATACCTGCACAGATCAGAGCGCGATAACGGATCCAGGCAACTGAGATACCCGCAGTATCGACTGCATGTGGGTTTTCACCCGCCGCACGAAGACGCAATCCAAAACGGGTCCTGAACACTACCCACCAAACAAAAGGCACCATAAGCAACGCGAGATAGACCAGAATATTATGTCCGGAAATAAGTTCACTATAGAGCGGACCAATCACAGGTACATCCGCAACAGCATCGGCGCCAGGCAGCGTAATCGGTGTAAAACGCGCACTGTCAGGCAGGGCCGGTGTCTGACCGCCCAATCCAAACCAGAAGCGTCCCAACGTCACAGTCAGACCCACAGCCAACATGTTGATCGCCACACCCGAGACGATCTGATCGCCTCTGTGTGTGATAGAGGCAAAACCATGGATCAATGACAGACAAACAGAAACACCTATGGCGGCAAGTAGGCCCAACCAAACATTGCCGGTGACAGAAGCGGTTGCTGCAGCGGCAAACGCCGCCGACAGCAACTTACCTTCCAGGGCGATGTTAACTATTCCCGAACGCTCCGAGAACAGGCCAGCCAGTGCAGCAAGAATAAGCGGCGCCGATACCCTGAGGGTCGCATCTAAGATTAAAATCAGATTCTCATACATAACTTAGGCCTCCGCTTGTGCTTTGCCGAGGGACTTTTTCTTTCGATCCCATAACACAAAAATACGCTCTGTTGGCTTCACTAACATCAAGGCCAACGCACCACTGAACAGTACCACTAAGGCCTGCACAACCTGGATCATCTCACGGTCGATATTCGGAAAATCAAACGCCAACTCCGCTCCGCCCTGATACAGGATACCAAAGAGCAGGCTCGCTAATATGATACCGACAGGATGGTTGCGACCAATCAGACAAACGGCAATACCGGTGAAACCATAACCAGCCACGAAGTCCAGCTTCAACTGTTGGCCATAACCTTGTACTTCGTTCAGGCCTAACATGCCTGAAAGCGCACCGGATATGAGCATCACTATGATGACCAGTTTCTTATGATTGATGCCGCCATATTCGGCAGCGGTAGGGCTTGAACCCATGGCCCTGATGGCGTAGCCCCAACGCGTGCGCCAGAGTAATATCCAAACCAGGACGCAACATGCCAGTGCGATAAAGAAACTCAGGTTCATCGGCGACTCGGAGAAAGAGAAACCGAACCAGCCCGCTATCTCGTGGAACATAGGCATCACCGCGGATTGTTCAAACACCCGCGATACCGGTGCCATCTGACCATCCAACTTAAGTACGTTCACCATCAGGTAAACCATCAGCGCCGAGGCGATAAAGTTAAACATGATAGTAGTGATAACTATGTGGCTGCCACGATAGGCCTGCAGATAGGCAGGTATAAGCGCCCACAGGGCACCAAATGCCATACTGGCAACCATAGTGATAGGTAACAGAGCCCAGAATGGCAAGGCATGATCTAAGCCCAAACAGGCAAGTCCCACACCTAAGCCACCGAGATAAGCCTGACCTTCGCCACCGATATTAAACAGCCCGGCAGAGAACGCCACCGCGACGGCTAAACCGGTAAAGATAAAGTTGGTCGCATAGTAGAGGGTATAACCAACACCTTCCTGATAACCTAAGGCTCCCTTCACCATCACTACCGCAGCCTCGAGAGGATTCACATCCACCGCAACGAAAATAATGGCAGAAAATGCAAAGGCGAAGAAGATATTGACCAAGGGCAGCCCAATGATATTTACCCACGCCGGAATTTTGGAGTCGTTCACGATTGACCTCCGTTAGTCGTTTGTCCTGCATCCGACTCGCTTAGCTCATCGGGCATTATGTTGGCCATCATCATTCCAAGAATTTTCTCGTTCGCCTTATCGGCGCTCACTTCACCCACGATATGACCATCGAACATCACGATAATCCTATCGGACAGGGCCATGATCTCATCGAGTTCCACTGACACCAGCAAAATACCTTGCCCCTGGTCCCTGAGTTCGATGATACGTTTATGAATAAATTCGATGGCACCGATATCCACGCCTCGGGTCGGCTGACCAATCAGCAATACATCCGGATTCTTTTCTACTTCCCGGGCAATAATCAGTTTCTGCTGGTTACCACCGGAAAATAGTGAACTTCTTAGCTTAGGATCTTGCGGTCTTACGTCCCACTCTTTCATAAGACGTACACACTCTTGTGTGATCGCCTTAGGTTTATTCATCACCAAGCCATTATATTGCGGTTGATTCTGATGTCCTAAGATGGCTGACTCTTCGGCGGTAAAGGCTTTAATCAGCCCCATGTCCAATCTGTCTTCCGGTACATGACCCACGCTAAGTTGACGCACTCCATCGGGCGAGCTGGGGTGCTCTGCAGAGATACACGTATCGCCGATGGTGATTGAACCGCTGGTAGGCGTGAGTAAGCCTGCAAGGGCATTAATCAACTGAGACTGACCGTTACCGGAGACCCCGGCAATGCCGACAACCTCACCGGCCTTAATATCCATGTTGACCTTTTTAAGACGATCGACACCCATATCATCTGTGTAGGTCAGATCTTGGGTGGACAGTACAACCTGAGCGGGTTTAGCTTTAACCTTATCGACTTTCAGGCGTACCTTTCGTCCCACCATGAGCTCGGCCAGCTCTTCCTTATTCGTTTCTGCCGTCTTTCTGTGTGCAACCATCGCCCCTTGGCGCATGATCGACACGTTATTTGTAGCGGCCAGGATCTCTCTGAGTTTGTGAGTGATCAGTAAAATCGTGACACCCTGCTCGCGCAGCGCATCGAAAATATGAAACAGGTGATCAGTTTCCTGAGGAGTAAGTACGCCCGTAGGTTCATCAAGAATGAGGATCTTAGCACCACGGTACAGGGCTTTTAATATCTCTACCCTCTGTTGCAGGCCCACCGGCAAATCTTCAATTAAGGCATCGAGTGGCACATCGAGTTGGTAATCTTTTGCTAACCGTTCTAACTCTGTGCGGGCATCATGGAGGCTATGCTTGAGCAGAGCACCATTTTCGGCGCCTAAAATTACATTTTCAAGAACGGTAAAATTATCGACGAGCATGAAGTGCTGGTGAACCATGCCGATACCGTGGCTGATGGCCTCTTTCGAATTGGCAAGTTTCTGGACCTTACCACCAATCAGGATCTCACCGGCATCTGCGGTATAAAACCCGTAAATGATGTTCATCAGGGTCGATTTACCCGCTCCGTTTTCACCGATAATGCCATGAATGGTGCCGGGAGGAACTTGTAGATCGATATCTCGGTTAGCATGGACTGCGCCGAATCGCTTGTCGATACCGCGCAGTTCTAGTGCAAAAGGTTTGTCGCTAGGGAGTGTAGACATAAATTATGTTTCTCTTTGCCGCCCTATGGGTACTTCTCGAAAAGCTCTCCCGCTTGAGGCAGGAGAGCAAACTCTCACTTCTTACAGATGCGAAACACTAATATTGGTACTTAACATCAGCACCTAACATCAGCACTTAACATTAGTACTTACAGCTGTTATCAGCCATGTAATCGTGAACCTTGATATCTCCGGCTACGATCTTCGCTGAAATCTCACCGATCTTAGCTTCCATTTCAGGACTCACTAAGTCACGGTTATACTCATCGATAGTCCAGCCAACACCGTTCTCTTTAAGACCACGGGCATCGATACCCGGAGTGAATGTTCCACCTTCGGCAGCCTTGAATACTTCAAATGTCGCCAAGCCGACACGCTTAACCATAGAGGTAAGCATTACGCCCGGATGCAGGTAGTTTTGGTTTGAGTCAACACCGATGGCAAACTTGCCTTCATCTTTCGCAGCCTGATAGACACCGACACCAGTACCACCGGCAGCAGCGAAGACTACGTCGGCACCTTTAGTGAACTGACTCTTAGTCAACTCGGCACCACGGGCAGGATCAGACCATGCAGCGTTAGTCGAACCCGTCATGTTCTGGAATACTTCAGTATCTTTACTGACGTACTTAGCGCCCTGCTCATAACCACAGGCAAACTTACGGATCAATGGAATATCCATACCGCCAACGAAGCCCACTTTGTGACTTTCTGACTTCATAGCAGCCAATGCGCCGACAAGGAATGAACCTTCATGCTCTTTAAACACAAGAGACTTAACATTCGGTAGATCAACAACAGCATCGATAATCACAAACTGACTATCTGGGTGCTTCTTAGCCACCTTTTCTAATGCAGAACCATACATGAAGCCAACAACAACGATTGGGCTGAAGCCACGACGTGCAAGACGCTCAAGGCCCTGTTCACGCTGCGCATCGTTTGCCGGTACAAATTCACGTACATCAATCTTAGTTTGTTCGGTAAATTTAATTACGCCGTTCTGATAAACCGCCTGACTAAAGGATTTATCAAACTTACCCGATGAGTCATAGGCTACGGCTGGTTTAAAATCTGCAGCGTTTGCGACAAACGAGCATAGTGCTAAAGACACAGCTGTCGCAGTAGTTGTTAGGATTTTCTTCATGATTGTCCTCGTTGTAGGTATGTAAGTATGTATATAGATATGTATATGGGCAGTAACTTTATAATTTTTCGTTTCAGTATTTTTATGCCCCTAAGCTCAGTTTGCTATGTAGCAAAATTACTGACTCAGATACTGACTTTGTACATTAACGAAGATAGAGCTTACAGCAGGAAAGTATAGAATTGCTAGGGCTAATTGCACCTTGCCTCCCACTCAACCTAAGTAACCGATACGATTAGCATTCATGTAATTTTAGAACGAAAAAGCAGGCTATTTACGGCATAATAGAGATACCCGTCTGCTATTTCCCCTAACCTTATCACTGACCACTAATTAAACAGCGCAATAAACATAGCACCTGTTCGTAATATGGGAAGGAGAAAAAAGCAGATTATAAAGATTAGACACATGTATAACAGCCAAAGTAACAAACAAATGGTTAACACGCACACAACAGCACCCTATACAAAAGCGAGTCTGTTCTGAAATCAAGACAATCACTCTCAATGTAACAAAACAACATTTCCCCCGATTTTTAGCTTGAATTATGACGCTAAACGGCCACGGCTAGTGGTTCCATCCCTTTTTCGACCATTTTAATGCCCCAAAAAAGCATAAATAACCAATTCTATTATTTTGAAAAAATGCGATACGGATCCTGCCTGATAGGGCCAAATGACCTCTTAGGAGTTATTGGGGAGCTTATATCGTCCTTTAAACAGATGTTTTAGCCTGTCGCAGTAAGCACTACAACTTTTAGTCTTTAGTTATCTGAGCGGAATATTTGCCATAAAAAAAGGCACCCTAAGGTGCCTTTGACTTTGCAGGAAAAACTTACTTAATTACTTTTAAACTTTTTTCTTAACTGTTTTACTTCACTATATAAGCTCCCGGAGTAAACGCAGGGATTCTATCTTCCGGGAGCTTAATTCTTTATAGAGAGTGACCGTGGTGCTCCATGATCTTCTCTGGGCTATGACAAGTTGCACAGGCTTCTTTAGCATCTTTAGCCATCTGCTTGTCTGGGCCAAAGTATGCGCCATTGCTCTCGAAGTGGCTCATAGCTGCATCAGACAGGTACTTCTGGTGACAACTCATACATGCAGCCGCATCAGGAGAAGCGTACCAAGTCAATACAGGGTCTGTATTACCTTCGCTAGCGATGAAGCTAGGTACAGTATGAGCAGAGCCAGCGTTACGGCCTAACTCGAAGCCATAGTCCTTACCACCGTTCCAACTCACCTCAGTAGCGTGACAAGTCATACAGTCAGTCTTTAAGATAGTACCACTACCACCATGACCGTTATCATGTCCTTCAGCCTTGTGTGCCTTATACATAAAGCTTGAAGACTTCATCTGTCCCCAAGGTACAGGTGCATGGTCGATCTCAACTGCACCTAACTTCTTATCGTTAGTATGACAGGCGATACAGTTCACACCGTTAGCATCATGGTATAGCTCTTGGCTATGACAACCCATGCAGGTAGCTTCATCGATAATTGCACGACGCATCTCTGGTCCGTAAGCACCCGCCTTATATATACGGTAGGGTTCTGTTTGAACGTAAGCAGGATATGCATCATCTGCAGCACAGTCTGTACGAACGTTAGTGCCTTCAGTGAAACAAACCTTAACCAACGGTAAGATTTCTAAAGATCTGTCAGTCAGGATATCTGCTGGTACATCAGTACGATATGTCTTGCTTCCTTTCACCTTCTCAGTGGTAACATGGAACACTTTAGTTGTAGCATCGTAGGTAGTTGAACCATCACCCTTCAAGCTGAAACGTCTGTGATCGTAGGTTGTTCCAATAGTCAGGCTATCAGTTTCTGAAGACACAAGCTGCTCTGGGTAATCAGCTTCGATATCCCAGCTAACAACCATGTATGGGTTGCTGTAGCCTTGCTTATAGATCTCATCTTCAGTGACCAGTGCACCTGCACTGTCCATAACCTTAACGTCAAACTCGAGTAAGCCGTCAACGTTTAAGACAACATTGCTAACTTCAACACTGTAGTCTTGTGCTGCGTCATATGGCTTCTTGTGGTCTGAGTGAACGGCAGCACTATGACAGTCTGTACAGGTCAGAGCTGGATTCTTATCCGACTTATGCTGTGCAGGCGAGTCAGTATGACAACCCGTACAAGCATTTGCATTAGCATTCGCTAACCATAGATCTTTGTCCGCCAGATTCTCATCTTCAACGTGACAAGCCGCACAATCCATAAATGGCTTAGTAGGGAATGCTGGGTAATCGAAAGCATGATCGCCTCCATAGCCCGCGATGGTGTAAGGCATTTTAACTACGTTACCTTCAGCATCTTTACCTTCGCGATTTGGTCCCATATGGATAGCGTGCACCATATGTCCAAGTTCAACTGACACATCATTAGGATCGCTGACAACACCATTATGACAAGACTGACAGTTTTCCAGGTCCAGACGACGTCCGCCATGGGCCTTTAAGCTATCTGGCTGGTGACAGGTGTAACAGGTTTCCAGCGTGACCAGATCACGGGTCGCGATGCCCTCTTGTGCATTAGTCGAAGGGATCCAGTCATAGTGAGCATTTTCTGCCAACTCATGACCCGAGTCATACTCGAACTGCATCTCGATAGCGATACGCTGAGTCAGGCCGGCATCAAACACGATACCCGCAGCATCTTCGGCGGTCGTTAGATTAGTCTTAAATATATAGGTGTAAGTACCATCATTATGATCGACTAAACACTCGGGGCAATCATTTAACTTTTCGAAGCCTTGCTCAAATGTCGTGCCTGCATCATTGGTCGTTTCGTTAAGCAGTGACATCCACTGTTTAAGCTCTGAACCTGTGTTAGTTTGCAGCTGAGCTAATGAGAAGCGAAAATCATGGAACTCATTTTCACCGGTCAGTCCAAATAGGCCGACCCCTTCCTTGTTTGCCAAGTCGAAATCGACAGTAATAATACCGTCTGCATAAGCTGCGTTAGTAATATTTGCAGTCGCTTCAGCAGCCATGTCGATATGAAGACCGGAAGTACCGGGCTGACCATTCTCGCCATCACCACCATTTGAACCATCTGCACCGTTTTGCCCATCTTTGCCATCATCACCACAAGCAGTCACCATCATTGCAGATGCAATTAACAGTGCGAGTGATGTTTTTCTTTTAGTTATAATCATTTTATCTCCCTAATGTGTAACCACCATGTGGTTCATACAAAATGCTAAAGATAATTCAGATAAATAAATTTGAAGCACATCACTTTGCCATACGGCTCAAACCCCAGTACTAAACACTAAAGCAAACCAAAAAAACAAAACAAACCACAGGCCAAACTCAACTATTACAACACTTGATCTTAATATTATTATATTTAACAGATGTTCCCGCCAATATTCGATAACTGGAATTGCGAACAACGAATAATAGAAATGAGAGGAGGAGATATTATCAAAAATTAATTTGCTCTTATGTTTAAGGTCACAAAAACGTAACCTTAATTACATTTCATTCATTTTCATGATATCAATCCTCGCATTACCACTTATTTTTCCCTAAATTAGCTAGGTGTGTTTTATATAAAAAAAATAATAATGAGTAAATTTAAACAGAACAATCTCTTTGATATCCAAGTGTTTGTACTAATTTATGAATCATTAAATTCAACATTAGTCGGTCAGGCGATGAATGTCCCTGCCTCTAAGATAAGCCGGAGTTTAAAGGCATTACGTCACTCTCTCGATGCACCACTGTTTATCCGTAAGCAGCATGGCTTCGAGCGTAGCCCGTTAGCCGACGAGATCTATCCGTCGATGAAAAAAATCATCCAGATTGCGGAAAGTTGTAGTCGGCTTAACCTTGAATCGGATAATACCCATAAGAAAGAAATTGTTATCGCCTGTCCGCCGCTACTTTCATTAAAACTGAGTCGTCTGTTACAAGATAAGGCGACCGAGCATCAGAAAAATTATCTGTTTAATATTAAACCCTGTACTGGCGATGTCGGCAGTTTAATAAAACAGAAAGAGATCGATCTGGCCATCACCCACAGAGCTTATAATACCGAACAGTTGCAATCGGACTTTATCGCCGAGGGAGAGTCCTTATATCTCGTTGGTAACAACAGTCACCCTATTTGGGAAACCGTCAACCCTACGGCATTAGATAATATTCTCAAACAAGCCTATATCGTTATCGACATGCCTGAATTCAGTGACCCCAGAGATCCGTTAGAATTCTACGCAAAAGATCAGGGATTGGAGCTAAATATTGAGGCTAAGGTCAGTGGCTTGGCCGATCTCAGCACCCTTTTAGAAACCAGCAATGCTTTAGCATTGGTGAGTCCGTTAAATGCCATAACCTTTCTAAATAAAAATAGCGATTTACGTTCGATGAAGTTATCACAAGAGCAACAACTCTCACTTTGCCAGAGAAGCGGTCTTCCCCGTCATTATTTGACCAAAAGAAAGCAGAACCATCAAATCCCCAGTTGGTTACAGTTAGCGATAACACAATTTATATTCGAAAACGTCGCATTAAAGCCCTGAATAAAAGGAAAGATAAATGTCCATAGATAAGTTGCTGAATCTCAACTTACTAAGCATTGAAATATTTTGCCAAGTCTATCTGAAGCAGGCAGTAATTGATGTAGCCGATCATTTAGCACTGTCACAGCCCAAGGTCAGTCGCGAACTAAATGCACTGAGAAAGGCATTTTCAGATCCACTGTTTATCAGGCAGAATAACCGTCTCGAGGCCACAGAGCTTGCTCACAACCTCTACCCTCAGTTGCAGGAGATGCTTAAGGCAAGTACTCAGGCACAGCAATACTTAAACAATATTCAGCACCAGCGCGAGCCAAGTTTCACTATTGCCACAGTGCCACAACTTGAAATCAACTTACCTCAAACCATTCTTAAGGCTGCAGAAAAGAATAATACCAAGACAAATGTCACCCTCTGTCCCTGGACAAAATCCAGCATAGAAGAATTCCAAAATGGAGACCTGGACGCAGCTATCTGCTTCGAACCGGCAGATAGAAAGGGAATACTGTCAAAACCCATCATTCAACACAGAGGCGGGCACTTAATTGCGCGTGAAGGGCACCCCATTTGGCACAACCCAGTTATCGATGAGATGATTAACTACCCGATAGTGAAGCTGATCACCATGCCCTTCCCCGCCAATAAATCACCCTTGGTAAACTATGCGAAGAGACAGGGGAAGAAATTAGAGGTATTTGCCACAGTTTCAGATCTGGGGAGTGCCGCCAATACCCTGTTAAACTCAAATGCAATCATCATTGTCGGCGTCAGGGCGGCGGTTAACTTTTTACAGAACATCAAAGGGCTCCACGCCGAAATACTGGATTACCAACAAGATAAAGACATACTGAAAAACTTCAGTTATCCAACGACCTACTTATGGTTAAAGCACAATCAGGAAGGTCAGGTAAGCGCACCTCAATGGCTACAGCAATCTCTGGAAAAATTCATCACCGAGGCGCACAGGTAAACCGGTAGCGAGGGTCGAGGGTCGAGGGTCGAGGGTCGAGGGTCGAGGGTCGAGGGTCGAGGGTCGAGCATAAAAAGATATCAGGGAAGAGAAGTTGAAAGCAGGAAATTTGTCCTCGGCACGAGCGGCCGAGGACGTTAAAATCTGGTATTACATCCCGTGACAGTCGGCACACTCTGTCATAGTCAGTGTTGCTTCATGAAGCTCCATATCGACCTCATGTGCACTACCCATATCGTGACAATCATTACAGGTAGCCAGTGTTGCTTCCGCTTCTAAATGCACAGTGAGATCGATTGTTTCGTGGCAATCGGAGCAATCTGTCGCAGCGGCAGAACCTGCAAAAACAAGGGCAGTTAACAGAGTCAGGTATTTCATAAGTATTCCTTAAAGAATCGAAGATAAGATTATCTTTGCCAATTACTTACCATGTTAAGCATCATTATTAATTTAAACTTAATAAACTTAAAATTTCTGAATACTTGCTGAACAGATCGCCTCCGATATATCAAAGCTGTGATCTGAGTCATCAGGCCATGTTCTTATGTTTGCCAATAGCTCAGATAAATAACAAGCCTTTAATAAATAGGATATGAACAGGAAGGAACATATATAGGTAAGTTACCTGTAACTGATTTTAAATAGGTTAACCTTAGAGCATCCGCAATTCAATGCGACTCGATAATGTGCACTAACGTAAGACAATGATTCAATAATCCGCGGTTGCGACCTCAAGTTAAGCTCTGCTTTCTCCTCAAAAAGCAGGTTAAACTTTATCCCTTCAAATAGATGATTAATGAGCTAAAATTATATTGTGCTGTAATTTAGTCGCTATTCACCATCTTAAAATGGACAAAAATTATGAGTGTTTCAGTAAAGTTATCGGCAGGTTCAAACTTCCCTACGATGAGCGCCAATACACTCGATGGCAATACGATCGCGTTGGGACGTACTCACCATGACGCCATATGGCAAATGGTGGTGGTCTACCGCGGGCAGCATTGCCCCCTATGCACAAAATTCCTGAATCGACTGGAAGAGTTTAAAACTCGCTTGCTAAAAATCGGCCTCGATATTGTTGCCGTCTCGGCAGACTCAAGGGCTCAGCTTGAAGCACATAAAGAGAAGTTAACCACCAGCTTCCCAATCGCTTACGGTCTGACTCAAGTACAGATGCAACAACTCGGGCTATATATCTCTATTCCTCGCTCTGAACAGGAGACCGACCATGACTTTGCCGAGCCAGGACTCTTTGTGGTTAACCGGGTAGGAGTTATTCAGGTCATCGATATCTCCAATAACCCCTTCTGCCGCCCGGATCTTGAAGCTCTTGTCTCGGGGTTGGAGTGGATAAGCGATCCGGATAACGACTACCCGATCCGCGGCACCCTTGCTTATTAAAAAAGGCGGCTTAGATTGATTCCTGTATAAGTCACTCTAAGCCACCACTTATCCGCCTTCAACACTTATCTCTCTAGACTTTAGCCTTCACGGCCCAAGGCTTCGCCCAGTGGTTCAAAATATGCGATAAGCGCAGTGAAAATTTGCTCTCTATGTGCAAGATCCGGATAACCACCTGAATCGGCAAGAGATGAACTTAATGTCTCGGCGACAAGATAGGGATTATTGATCTCGGCGGATGATTCGATACATGCCTCAAAGGCACGCGCCATCAGTTCGGTTGGTTTAGAAAAATATTGTCGTCCATACTGCTTATCTAATGCAATGGCGCGGCTGACAAAGTCATGGCAGTCCTTACCATCATCATTAAGCATAGTTATCGCAAAGACCTGCTCCAGACGCCGGTTCAATGGATGCTCGATAGCACTCACATCGGCCAGCCAGCTACTGCTGGCAAAAGAGATACCATTAGGTGACGTACTGAAAGCCTTAGACGCAATATAATGGTCGAAAGCGTGCCAAAACTCATGAGCCAAGGCTCCGGCTCCCGCATTCTTAGCCAGCGCAAGCTCCCGGCCTGCTGGCATATAATGAGCTTGCACGCCCTGTTGACCACCGCTCCCGAAAGCCAGGTTGAGTGTCTGTCTCAGACCAAGGGCCTTAGGAGGCAGTTTAAGAATAAAGGCTAAATCGGCCAGAGAATCGAAGATTAAATTGGCGGCTTTGTCCTTCTCATCCTCCTCGACCCAGCTACCCAGCCGAATATGATTCAGCCCAAAGGTCTCTTTGATATCATGAAAGCTCACCTGCTCACCGAAGCGGTAATCGGGGCCCTGGCGTCGATACTCTCTATGTTTTAACACTCGTACTTCTTCGCTAACTAATCTGACTCTGAGTGCTAGTCTGAGGCAAAGCTGCTCTTCAAGCCACTTTATTTCCCGTTATCTGTATCACGTACTCTCAGATAGTGATTTTTGACTAAATTATCGAGCAACCTTTCGCACTTCACATGCTTGAAATTTAACGGCGTCACTAAGTCACCAAACAGAGGCAATCCTCCACCTAAGAGCACAGGTATTGTAGTAATGATCATCTCATCGATAAGGTCCGCTTTAAGAAAATTTTGTATCGTTATACCACCATCGATATAAAGATCTTTGTATCCCTGCCGGCTCAGTGTGGCCAGCACCTCATCGAGCGGTCCTTTAACCAAAAACACCTTATCTTCGTAGCCTGCGGGGACCTTAGTCAACGTACTGCTCAACACAAATACAGGTTTGCTGTAAGGCCAATCAATCCCAAAACTCAGCACCATATCGAAGGTATTGCGGCCCATAACTAAGGCATCGACTCTTGCGATAAACTCACCGAAGCCCATATCTGAACCTTCAGGGTTTGGAATTGAGTGTAACCAGTCCACACTTCCTGCTTTATCGGCGATATAACCATCCAAACTCGCCGCGATATACACTATGTTACTCATCACTCTCTCCACTAATTTTATCAAGCCGGATAGAGTTACCGATTCAGATTCAGTAAGCTTTATGACTTGGATTATTCGACTCAATAGTCTAGAATATTCTACACTGTAGAATTCGTATTATATTAAAGAGCATCGATAATGTCTGTCAAGGAAAGAAAACGCGGCCGTCCCATGGCATCGGCGGGACAATTGAGTCGCGAAGTGATCGTCGACAAGGCAAAAGAGTTAATGTGCATAGAGGGAAAGGTGCCCAGTATTCGTAAGCTTGCTAACGGTTTGCAAGTAGATGCTATGGCCATCTATCACTACTTTGAAAACAAGAATGCACTACTCGAAGCAATCACACTCTCTTTGATTGAAGCCATCTATCAGCCTGAGGCAAGTCAGCAATGGCAAGCCGAACTCAAACAGTTATCATTGAGTTATCTCGGTTTGCTACAGCAATACCCGGGCTTGCTGGAAACCATGTTAGCCATGACAACAGATGGGCCCGCTGCGGTTTTCATCGAGCGTTTTCAAGTCGCGGTAACCCCGCTGAATTTAACCGACGCAACACTGAAGAATAGCCTGGATCTTTGGGTCGACTATCTTCACGGGCTGGCACTGGCTGTAAACTGTGCCCATGATGCTCATGAGATTGAGCCACTGCTTGAAGGCCCGCTTAAGTTCTATATGACAGCACTGGAACAAATGCGCCCTCTTAACTCATAGGTATCACCTCATCAGGCGGGATAGTACGACGCTAGAGCTGGGAATATATCTACTGTATTAGCCTTGCTGGCCATTAAGAAGCTTCGGCCGCCTCCAATAACTGCTTTGGTGACAAGCGCTTTAGCTAAAGCTATAAATTACTCATTGAGCCAGCGATTTAGAATAGCCTCATAACGGCCATCATTTTTCAATATGATCAATCGCCTCTCAAACTCTTCGCTGATCTGCTTCAGTTCGGGGTAATCGGAGTTTTTAATGAATGGCATCGGATAACCTTTTGAGAAAACCGACTGCTCGTAGGGGGCGACGCTTGCTTGCAGGTTATTCTTATTAACTAAATATTGCCCGGCAATTCGGTCTTCAATGAAAAAAGAGACCCTTCCACGTCCCAGCATTTTTAATGCATGGCTTGGGCCCTTAACAATAAACAACTGCTCGTTGTACAAGTCATGCTTCTTAAGGTTTGGAGAATATGTTGTCGTGCCATCCTTATACGGGAAGGTTTTCCAAAAAGCATCATCATAGGATGCTCCTCGCCAGACCCCAACTTTGCCACCGGAGCTCGCCACCTCCTCATAACTGCCGTTGGGTGTCAGATGCTTATTCACACTCTGAACAAAAAAGACAAAATCGGAACGCCACATGTCTGTCTCCGGGTAATAAAGATAGGGTTCCCTCGGCTGCTTTCTGGATGTGGAAAATGCCGCCTCACCCTCCCCGTTTTCAACCTTATACCAGACCCTGGCCCATTTTAGATCGACCACCTGATACTCAAGCTCCATCTCACCAAAGATTGTATCGATAATGTCGACGCAAATTCCCACGACCTTGCCCTGGCTGTCAGCAAAATGAAAAGGGGGGCGATCGTGAGAGAGGATCTTCAGGGGTCTGCTTTGCGCGAACACGAAAAGAGAGGGAAGAAATAACAGTAGCAATAGAAACTTAAATAATCGGCGCATCGTGAGGACCCTTGGCTTATACCAATTGCATTAAGTACCTGACCATTCAGCGAGAATTCAAAGCTCTTTAGGCAAGTAGGATGATTGAAGCTAATAGTTATTCTATATCGAAAGCATCCAGTGCAGCATAAAGGGCTTTGAAGCTCGCACTACGTGAGTCCCCCAGGCTTCCCACTTCTGCTTTGCATTGACTTAAAAGGGAATAACCATTTCCTCATCAATGCGCCTTGAATTGAAAATCCTGGGGGACTCTGAATTGGTTAATTATTTAATGCAATTGGTATTACACCTCCAGTGTAGTTCAAAAAAGGTTAGGCAGTGAACCGACTCCCTGGCTCTCCCATAGCGGAAGCTGAAGGAATCATCTTGATATAGCTCAAACTCACCTATCAAAAAAAGCCGATTTCAGGCATAATATGGCGCAGAAATAAGCGAGCATATGCTTATCGTAAACCCTTAGGAACCCCAAATGACGCAGATCACCCTACTTACTCCCGACGATTGGCACCTTCACTTCCGTGATGGTGATATGTTACAAGAAACTGTACCTGCCACGGCCAGACTCTTCCAACGTGCTATCGTCATGCCAAACCTGTTGCCACCGGTAACCGATGCAAAGATGGTAAATGCATACCGTGAGCGTATTTTGGCCGCGCGTCCAGAGGGCTCTGATTTCGAACCCCTTATGACTATCTTCCTGACCAATGACACCACTAAGCAGGACATCATAGATGCCAAGGCGGCGGGTGTCGTTGCGGCTAAGCTTTACCCTGCTGGCGCGACCACCAACTCAGATGCCGCAGTAAAGGCACTCGATGCACTCTTCCCTGTTTTTGAACAGATGGCTGAAATCGGCATGCTGCTTTTGGTGCACGGTGAAGTGACCGAGTCTCATATCGACATCTTCGATCGTGAAGAACAGTTTATCGAACGAAACCTAAGGCGTATCGTCGACGCTTTCCCAACGCTTAAAGTGGTATTCGAGCATATCACCACTAAAGAAGCTGCCGAGTTCGTGATGTCTGCATCAGACAATGTGGCTGCAACCATCACGCCTCAACATTTGCTACTTAACCGTAACGATCTCTTGGTTGGCGGCGTGCGCCCGCACAACTTCTGTTTGCCGGTTCTTAAACGCAACATTCACCAGGAAGCATTGCGCGCAGCAATAGCAACCGGTTCGAGTAAATTCTTCTTAGGCACAGATTCGGCGCCACACGAAAAACACCGTAAAGAGTCGGCCTGCGGCTGCGCCGGCTGTTACAGCGCCTGGAGTGCACTGGAACTTTACGCTCAGGTGTTCGATGACCTGGGTATCATCGACAAGCTTGAAGGCTTTGCCAGTACTCATGGCCCGGATTTCTACGGCCTGCCAAGAAACACTGGTACCGTCACCTTAGTCAAAGAGAAGTGGACAGTTCCGAGTGAGATAATCTTGCCAAACGGTAACCCCATAGTGCCTTTCTTCGCCGGTGAAGAGATTAACTGGAAGGTGAAGAGCTAATCCCTGTTTTAGCTGTGCTTTAGATAGCAACAAGGTTTCATAAAACATAAAGCCCGCTAATGCGGGCTTTCTTATTTCTGCATTTAAGCGACATAAAAGAGTCCAAGCAACTCCTTAATAAGACCAGAATAAGAGCCGCCAGCTTCACCAAATACCACAACAAAACAAACGTATTAAGAGGTTGAAACTAAGAGAAATAATTTCAACTGAAAACTCTTACTTCTTGTCTGCTTTTATATCCCGCTTTACCCTTCTGATAAAACCATAATCGCTCTCTGTTATTAACAGATTACCCTCATGATCAATTGATATAGCTCTTGGTTCACTGATTTTTTTTCCGGGAGAATTATAGGCGCGGCGATCCCCCGAATGCTGATCGTTTTTACCGCCATCGACAAACAGATGTATGATCCCATCAGGGTCAACAAACCAGATCTGTCCTCCCTTATGGGTCGCTAAGAAGTAACCTCCGTTAGGGTGAAACCATATCCCCCGTACTTGATTTAAGGCGGTTTCTGTCGCTAAGCAGCCATCACCGCAACCCGTGCGTTTACCTGTTCCGGCGACAATTTCTTTTTCACCATTATTGGAGATCTTGTAGACCAGACTCGCATCCCGGTCAGTGACGAAGAGTTCGCCTACAGCATTCACAGCAAGATTAGCCAGCTCATCGAATCCATCGGCGAGGACTCGAACTCCCGAGTCTTGATGCCACATTTTCAACTCTGAACCTGAGGAGTAGTAAGCTGTGGATTCATCATCACTGACCCACACTCCTCGGCCAGTTTCAATTCCCTTTTCATCAGTAAACAAGGTGGTTACAGCCCCATCATGACTCACCTTCCTGACCATGTCATTCCCAGTGTCTAATATGAAAAGCGTTTCATTAGACGTTAACCAGATACCGTTAGGGAATGAAAGCTGGGTTTCGGTTCGATACAAACCATCACCGTTTAAACCAGACTCATTGGTTCCGACATAAGTTGAAATCATTCCATTAGAGTCGATTTTTCTTATTGCGTGGGCATCTTTATCGACAATAAATATATTGCCATCTGAATCCGCTATCGCTTGGTGTGGCCTCGACAGTTCAGACCGCTTAGCCGGTCTGTTTTCAAAACTAGCCTGCCAACCATTATGATACTTATCGCCATCATCCCCTTTGCCTGCGATGGTCTCTATAGTCGAAAACGAATCAGCAAAGTCCTGGTAATTAAATTCCTCTGATGCCTGAGATATTAGCGGAATTAACAGAGATGCAAAAATGAATGCGCCTAGATAACTTTTTCCCATAGAGATAGTCATATAGTACTCGTGATTGACATGTTGAAAGTGGCCGACCTTTGTAAGAATACGGTTAACCAAGTTAATAACTCTGGATGATTCGGTTAGTATATGTATTGTATTAAAAAAGTATGTGACCTCGATCTGGTTCCAACCTAATCGGACAAGGCAAATAAAACGGAGAAGGCAATAGTGAAAACAACGACCAACATGCCATCATCCAAGTCAAAGAAAAACCTAGGGTCCCAACAGCCTCTCTTCGCCGGTGAAGAGGTTAACTGGAAGGTAAAGAGTTAAACCCGGTTTTAACTTTGTTTAGATAACAGAAAGCCCGCATCAGCGGGCTTTTCTCTTCATGTACAGGCAAGCCTGAACTAGAACATATAGCTATATAGATAGCCTGCGCCGATAGCCATGCCCAAGATCACGGTAAGAAAAGCGGCGATCATCTGATTCTTAAAGATCGATTTAAGTAAAATCACTTCGGTCAGACTCGCACCCGCGCTGCCTATGATCAGTGCCATCACAGAACCCAGCGCCATCCCTTTTTGAACCAGCGCCGCACTCAACGGGATCACAGCTTCGGCTCGGATATAGAGCGGTATACCGATAATTGCCGCCACAGGGATCGCATACCACATCCCTTCACCCGCATATTTAGCTATCAATTCTGTCGGGATAAAACCATAGATAAACGAACCTAAGGTGATACCCAGCAACAGATAGGGAAATACCTGCTTAAAATCTTTCCAGGTCGAGCGCCAGATCCGCATCCATCGATTCTCTGCAGTTCCAGCCTTAGTGTTTGCAGTTCCGCATGATGAGTCGGTATCACAAGAGGAAACTGATGCGGTTGCTCCACAGCCACTCGCTTCCATTGCTAATACAGGAGCAGGTGCTGCGCCGCAGCTTGTTACAGGTTGAGCTGCAGTCTTTGCTTGGCTATCACAGCAATTCGACTCGCTAGTTTCTGCTGCTGTTTTCGTATCGCTACACGTGGCTGCACAGCTTGATGTATCGCTTGCTTCATAAGCTTCAGGGCGAACATAACGCTCGAAGCCCAACTTCTCCAATACAAAGCCTGCGGTAACCGCTACAACCAGAGCTATGGTGAAGTAGAACAGCGCTACCTTGATGCCGAAAGTCACCACAAACAGGCCGATAATCACCGGATTCAACAGCGGGCTGGAGAACAGGAACACCATCATAGGGCCGAATCCCGCTCTGGCTCTCAGTAAGCCTTTGAGGAACGGAATAGTTGAGCAGGAGCAAAATGGTGTGATCGCCCCCAGCAGCGCCGCAATCACGTAGCCTTTGCCGTTACGGGAACTCAAAATAGATTGAATTTTTTCCGGGGTAATAAATTCCTGCAGTACACCAACAAAGTAGCTGATGACAAGAAAAAGGATGATCAGTTCGGTTGCCAGAAAGGCAAACATATCTGCGGCCTCACGGGCCATGGTTAATATTTCAGGACTCATAATCGCTTCCAATTTATTTAATTTTCCCCTCATTCAAACTGTCGATATCCCTTATAACCAGGTAACTCAGCAATTCTGTGAGAGAACATCATTTCGAACAATATCGAAATAATAACTTTTTAACGGCTCATGTCAACCATATTTCCAGAATCTTCGAAATAAATGCTCAAACTAACTTGCTAACAGACGAAGCCAAAATGAATCAACTCATCAAAATAGGCAGTATAAAACAGCAGATTACTACCAAGCTGTTCGGATAAAGCCCGGCTTGTTGAAGTGAAAAATGATATGGCACAGACTTATGTGTGACAGACAAGCAGCCCCTGAGGGCTGCGAACTATTGTGGGGATAAAAATGAATGGGCTATAACTCATGCGTCGCTAAGACTTTTGAGTGGATAACTTAGGCGCACACTCCTCGTCGATACAACATTCATCCTGCAGGAAACCAATCACGCCCTCGAGCTTATCAAACTCGGCGACACAAAATAGGGTTCTGCCTTCACGTCGCTGGGAGATGAGTCCGGCAGAAACCAGACTCGAGATATGGTGTGATAAGGTTGAACCCGGGATCTTGAGCTGCTCTTGCAAGCTGCCTACCGCAAGTCCCTGAAAACCCGCGCGCACCACTCGCTTATAGATGGTTAATCGAGTTGTATGACCCAACTCCTTCAACGCCTTAGCAACCACTTCAATATCCATCACGCACTCTGCCCATACTTATACAAAATCATATTTCGATATTAACAGAAATATAATCATATACCAATATTGATGCTAATTTTCCAAAAGTCATTTAAGTAACTAAACTCATAAAGAAATAGTGCTTTAAGAGCCCGCTGCGGCGCCGTACACATGAGAGGGTTTAATGAAATATCTCCCAACCTCCTGCTACAAATCTATCTCCTTAGCCGTTGCTCTGGCTGCTTCCAGCGGTCTTGTACATGCAACAGGTGAGAGCGATGAAACCGCAGAGATATATCGTCCCTCAATCACCAACAGCAGCTGGGAAGATACCATCAGAGCCCCCTCGGTATATGACCAGCCTTATAACGTATCGCTGTTCAGTGCCGAACATGGTGAAGATAGTGCACGTCTGTGGTCTCAGACAAAATCCGTCGCCGCTTACGGCGTAGGTTTCGCCGGTTTTCTTGCCCTGCTCCCTTCCTCCATCACCAACTGGGACAAGAGTGGTGAGAAGTTGCACAAAAAATGGTGGGACAATGTAAGCAGCGGCCCGGTATGGGACAGAGACAATTTTGCCATCAATTACATAGGTCATCCCTACTTTGGCGGCGTCTATTACCAGACCGCTAGAAAATCAGGTTATCGCCAGTGGGATGCCTTCATGTACTCCTTCATGATGTCGACCTTTTATTGGGAGTATGGTGTCGAAGCCTTTGCCGAAGTGCCATCGATCCAGGATCTGGTCGTGACTCCGGTACTTGGCTGGGTTTATGGAGAATGGGCCTTCAATAAAGAGCGAGAGATCCGCCAACGCGGAGGAACAGTATGGGGATCTGAGGGTTGGGGAGATACGGCACTGTTTTTCTTAGACCCAATCGACTCACTGGGACGAGGAGTCAACACCCTGTTTGGTGACGATGTTGTCAAAGCCGGTACAGGTTATCTCTCAATGACAGAGGTACCTCTGGATAATGGCCGCATCGATAAACAGGTGCAATTTCAGGTGCAATACGCCATAGGTGCGGGTAAAGCCAACGAAGGTGTCAGTCGTCACCAGAGCGCTAACAACAAGGCCAGCTCAGTCGAAGACCCGGTCGACTTTGGCATCGTTGGAATATCTATTGGTAGCAGTTATATGTCACCGGGAGAGGTGTGGAACCTTGAGAGTGGCTGGGCACCCAGTGCTAGTGTGGGGCTCTATTTTTCCCGCAGTTTTTCGACCAGGCTAAGCTATGCCCGCGGAAAATTAAACGACAAGCGAACGGGACAAAGCACCACCTTCGAGAACTATAGCTTTGACGGCCAGTACTACTTCAATGGCCAAAATACACTGAGACCCTACCTGACATTTGGTATCGGCGAATCCTTGATAGAGTTGGACAAGGAGAAGAAAGCCTTTCAGGTCAATGGCGGAGCGGGCCTGCACTACCGCTTGTCTCCCAACTGGGCACTGCAACTGGATTGGCGTCACTTCTATAGCGCTAAGCTATCCAGTTGGGATAACCTGGCCGTAGGGCAGTTGGTCTATCGCTTCGGTCGGGGAGAAAGCTGGTTATGAGTCGGTAGTATTACTCGCCCATAAACGAGTATAATTCACCTAACGAGTCTGACTGACCAGCTGAGTCAGTTTATTGAATACACGATGAGAGTTAAGATAGATGGCAAGAACCGCTGCTGCACTGCACATATTAGTCAAACATAAAGAGCTGGCCGAAGATATCATTAAGCAACTGAATAAAGGTGCTAAGTTTGACATGCTGGCCAAGAAGCACTCCACCTGCCCATCGGGTAAGAAGGGCGGCAGCCTGGGTGAATTCAAGAAGGGACAGATGGTGCCTCAATTCGACAAAGTCTGCTTCACCGGCGAGTTAATCACTCCGCATCTTGTAAAGACAAAGTTCGGCTGGCATGTGATTAAGATTCTTTATAGGACTTAAGGTTCGAGCTACGAGGTTCGAGTCCGGCCTTAGGCCTTCGAGAACAAGCAGTCTCCTTTCCTCGCAGACAACTTGTTGACGCACTCGCAGGGAACTTGTTCCCGCTCTCGTAACTCGAAGCGTAGCGAGCCTATTTAGCCTTTTTTGTATTATTCATGCACTCTTTGGCATCCTTAGTGTGCCCGTTGACCACTCCGCACGCATCTGCATACCACTGCACCCTAACGCCTCTTACCGCCGTATGCTGCGGACCGGCTTGACCATTCCAGGTTGCCTCGAGTTGAGCCTTAGTGATTGCATTAAAGCCGCCAAAACCTTGCCCGCCACCTCTGGCCGAAACATAAGTACTGGCCAACGCAATTAGCACGCCTGCCAATAGATATCTTTTGCTTATGAGAATGTTCATATTTGCATCCTTTAATTTCATTGGCGCCATAAGAGGACGCCCGCTCTTTGAAGGTAGGTAATCGTCTGCCTTCTGTGCCCGCTATCCAAGTGGGATATGAGCACGCCCTATCACAGGTAACCGATTGCACAGTTGTCACCTGATTTGGAGGGTGGCTGCACTGCTGGTTACAGTTAAATAGAAAGAGCAGCGGTTAGGTTTATTACGTTTAGTTTCATTCCATTTGTAACAAAAAGGCTCAATCCCCACCGATTGGCTAATAGTCCCTTGTTTTAAAAACCTGCAAGCATTCGATTTATTAGAATAAATTCACCGCTTTTTTTTACTTTTCCACCTAATTCACTACCGATAAAATCCCTTTTCGCTGAGTTCCTCAGCACTTATACCGATTGCAATTAAAAATTGAACATGAATCCATAGAGTGAAAAGGCGTTAACATGATTTTCAAGAGAGTCGACCACGTAGAAATTGTTCCCCGAGACCCCCACGTCACCATAGGTTTCTTCGTTAATATTCTGGGTTTCAAGATTAAGAGTCGAACAAAAGTAGATATGGCCCCCATGCAGGAGGTCATTTTTCTGGAGTTGGGCGACACTGTCGTTGAGATCATCTCTACCCAGACTCCTGAACAAAAATCGGAGGCCGCTTGGCAGGTTGGTTATCGCGCCATAGCGCTTGAGGTTGACGATATGACGAAGGCGGTCAACTACCTCAAGGCTAAAGGTATACCGCTAGCCGTCGAGCCTGTCGATTTAGGCGACTCCTATCGCGCAGAGATACGAGATCCTGACGGACTGATTATCGAACTCAGGCAGTGGAAACGGTAGCTCCCACGAATCGCAGTACGGGAAGCAATAGACATTCGGCCCCATCCTGAATGTGGCAGGCCTCCCTCCCTACTCTTCCTTTCCATTCAGCGTTTTGGCTCCCAAAGCCACCTCAGGCAATTTAATCACCTTAATCTCTTCAAGCCCGAATAGGGGGATCCGGCATAGCAATGTGGGCGATAAAAGTTCATTAATAGGATTTAGGTTCGATATTAACCATTTTTAGTCCAGGTATGACCATGTAATGCCACTCAGGCTTGATTAACATTAGAGTCAGGAAAAAGCTGAGTATGATTCGAACACTTATTGCCGCTTCAATACTCCTCCCCATTATCAAATGTCATCCTGCTAAGCCGAAAGGAGCTTTATATGAACAAAAAACATGTAGCAGTCATTGGTGCTGCTGGTCAGGTAGGTACGCCATTAACTAAGGGTTTACTCTCATTAGGACATAAGGTCACCATCATATTTCGCGCCCGTAACACGCATAATGAGGCTAAATTAACTGAGTTCGAAACCTTGGGGGCAACACTTGTCGAGTGTCCGGATATGAAAAATGTCAATGCACTGACAAAAGCCCTTCGAGGTGTGGATACCTTTGTCGCCAGCGTGCCCGGCTCGAAGGAGATCATCCAGAAGTTTGAACCTCTCTGGCTTGAGGCGGCGGTTAAAGCCGGCGTAAAACGATTTGTCCCCACCGAGTTTGGCGCCCATACTCAGGCACTGGAGATGGGAGATGGTGAGATCTTCGATCAGAAGAAGCGCTTCCATGATCTACTCATGAATTCAAGCTTAGACTGGACCATTTTTTACAACGGCGGCATCTTCGACTATTTTATGCCAAATTTACGATTTTTCAGCAAGATCACTACATTCGGTGACCTGGATATTCCTATCTATACCCACGATATTGCAGATATTGGTTACCTCGCCGCCATGGCCGTAACCGATGACCGCACCGTAAATAGATGTGTTCAGCTGGATTACAACGCGCTGACTCAGAATGAGATGTTGACCCAGCTCAAAAATAACTGGCCAGACACTCCGTTTGAATATGAACACTTCTCTACTGAGTACATCATCGAGCAGAAAGAGAGCTCGGGGGATGAGATAACCGCCAAGAAAGGAGCTGAAACAGACAAGGAGCGTTGGGGGATCAACTATGTCATCTATGTCATCGATAAGCTTGCCGCATTCACAGACCAGACTCTACGTGCCAGTGAGCTCTATCCAGACTACGTATGTAAACGTCCGCAAGATGCATTAAAGAATGCAAAGTTTGTCTTCGAAGAGTAACAGATCAAATTAATTTAAACGAAAAAGAGATAACCTACTGATTATCTCCTTTTCAATTATCGCGGGTATCGAACTGACGTTCAGCCAGACTACTTGATGCGATCGGCTTAATACTTACCTGCACACATGATGTAATGATACTAACCCTCTTATGAATACTTGGCTTACCTTACTCCCTCCCTGTATCGCGATATTACTCGCCATTACCACAAGACAGGTCTATGTGGCCATTTTTGCCGGTATCATGGCAGGCTCAATCCTGCTGTCGAATAATTTTTTACTCGGTGTAGCAAACAGTTTTAACGCCATAGCCGATACGTTTCAATCATCAAGCTCGGTGAAGAGCCTGATCTTTATCCTGATAATTGGCGCCATCATCAATGTCATGAGGCAATCAGGCGGTATCGATGCCCTTATCTATCAAGTATCCCACAAATACCATCTGGTAAACTCCAAGCCGAGGGCTCAACTTGTCACCTTCGCTTTTGGATTCTTGATGTGTCTGGAAGGGGTGGGCTCTATGATGTTAGTGGGTCTCATCGGGCGACCACTATTCAATAAATTTAATATCTCCCGTGAAAAGCTGGCATTTGTGGCCAATAGCACCGGAGCTCCCTTGGCCTGGCTAATGCCCTTCAGTGGCACAGGTGTTTTTCTTATCAGCTTAATCGGTGCTCAGGTGGAAAACGGCACCTTAACCGATAAGCCAATTATCTATATCTTTGCGGCATTACCTTACCAAGTCTACTGCATAGCAATACTGGCCTTAGTGCCGATATTGGCATATAAGAAATCCGATTTCACAGCCACTGAGTTAAGCGAAGCAAAAAAGACAGATTCAGCTTCTAACTCTATGTCCGATAATCAGTCCATCGATCAGTTAGCTCATCAACCAAGTACAGGAATATGGGCAATGTTACTGCCTGTTGTCATCTTGCTGGGCTCAATTTTTGTCATCAGTTTAGTAACGGGTAAGGGCAATATTCTGGCGGGTGATATCAGTTCGGCAATCTATTGGAGCGGCTTTATCTCTCTTATCGGCACGGGCATCTATTTTAGTCTCTGTAAGGTTAAGATGGATCAATACATTCAATGGTGTATACAGGGGATGAAGCAGACACTACCGGCGGTTATCATTCTGGTTTTGGCCTTTTCATTGAGTAATATTACCGGGCAACTCGGAACCGGAAAATACATAGCAGGCTTTGTCTCCGGCGAGTTACCTTTATGGCTGGTTCCTGCTTCCATCTTTATTATCTGTATCTTAATCTCGTTTTCTACCGGCAGCTCCGGTGCCACCGTGAGCATAATGACGCCGATTATTATTCCCCTCGCCGTGGGTGTCGATATTTCTGTACCCGTAGCGATAGCGGCGGTGATCTCCGGCGCGGTGTTTGGCGATCAAAGCTCACCCATTTCAGACTCTGTCATAGTGGCCTCAACGGCTGCCGATTGTCCGCCACAGCGGCACTTTGTGACTCAGTTACCCTATACTTTGGCTGTGGCTTTACTTTCACTCACGTTTTATCTGGTCGTTGGTTTTAACGCTTAAAGACAACTCGTAAGAGAAAACATTAGACATCAAGATAATCAGCATGTTACAGGAGTCGTTGTTTCGAAATGAAGATCCCGGAAGTTAGCTTTAACCATAGGAAAACGGACAACCGCGAAATTGAGGTCATCGACTTAGAGGAGCTCTATGGACGGGAATATAGCCACTCTCATCACCCCGGAGTGCCTCACAGAGTACACTTCAACAACCTGATCTATATCGAAGAGGGAGAAGGTAGCCACCTGATCGATTTTGTTAATTACCCCTACCAGTCCGGCGCATTTATCTTTATTCAAAAAAATCAGGTTCACGCCTTTGACTTCAGTCATAAACCGAAAGGTAAGCTACTGATATTCACCCAGGCATTTATTGATCAGGCGTTGATGAATATGAGGCTGTCTGACTTCACACCGACACATCTGGCCTACTCCTACCAACCGGTTTTCTTTCCGAATTCAGAGGTCATGAGCAGTAGTAAGAAATTACTGGCTGAGATCAATAAAGAGCTGATGCACCCTCAATCTAACCCTTTAATCGTCATGTTCCTCTTCTCTTCACTGTCGCTGATGTTGCACCGGGTCATGCCTGAGAACCAACATGATAGATTAAGCAAAGATCAGCAGGCTAAATTCACCGGTTTTATCGAGCTACTCGAACATAATTTCCAACGCACCCGAGATGCCATCTACTACGCAGATAGGCTGCATACTACCTATAAGACCCTGAATCAGATCTGCAAGATGGCCACCAGCCAGACAGCTAAACAACTTATCGACGCTCATACAATATTAGAGGCCAAACGGCGCCTTATCCTTGATGGTTTGCCCACTCAGCAGCTTGCCTATGAGTTCGGCTTCGAGGACGCCAGTAATTTCGTGAAGTACTTTAAAAAGCATACCCTGCTCACCCCTTCTCGCTTTCAGAAACAGTTTAAAGGTTCGTAATTGACCATTTTAAGGCCAGCTCTGACCATGTAAGCCATGCCCACTTTCATCATAATTACCTCACACCAACGAGAGGTAATTATGATGAAGAAAAGTATTTCTGCGGCATTGGCCACGACGGTCCTGGTTTGCGCGGCCTGTTCCAGTCCGGTTTCTGTTGAGGAGAAGACCATTAGCCTATCTAACAAAGGCAAGGCTGTTGCCCTGCTTAACAGCATAGAAACCGGCGACAGAGAAGCCGTGGCTTATGTCCATCCAGACAAGTATATCCAACATAATCTGGCTGTAGCCGATGGCTTAGCAGGGTTCGGGGCGCTGCTCCAGGCACTTCCGAAAGGTAGCGCCAAGGTAGATATTAAACGCGCCTTTCAGGATGGCGACTATGTATTTACCCATACTGATTATAACTTCTTTGGTCCAAAAGTCGGCTTCGATCTGTTCCGCTTCGAAGATGGCTTGATCGTAGAACACTGGGACAATCTGGCAGAAAAAGCGGCACCGAACCCAAGTGGTCACACTCAACTCGATGGCCCAACCCAAGCCATAGACTTAGCTAAGACCCAACAGAATAAGGCGTTAGTCGCCGACTTCGTCGACACCATTCTGGTTAAAGGAGAGTTCGCTCAGCTTGGACGTTTTATCGATAAGGGTGAGGCCAACTATATTCAACACAATACGGCTATCGCCGACGGTCTGAGCGGACTCGGTAAAGCGCTGGAGGAGATGGCTAAGCAGGGCATCAAGATGGCCTATACCAAGAACCATATAGTGTTGGGTGAGGGGAACTTCGTACTCAGCATCAGTGAGGGAAGCTTTGGCGGCCAACACGTCTCCTTCTACGATCTGTTCCGTGTAGAGCATGACAAGATTGTCGAGCATTGGGACGTCATCGAGCCAATACCGAGCAAAGACAAATGGAAGAACAATAACGGCAAGTTCGGTTTCAAAGACACTGCAATGTGATCTTGCCGCGAATACACCTTTAAATAAGGTATCTCAGCTACTGATACAAGGCACTGATACAAAACACGAAAAGCGAACCTTATTGGATTCGCTTTTCGTGCCTATCTTTATACTTTATTCACAGGCACATACGGCAGATTGCTCACAAGGCGCGGCGGCGGCAACGGTGCACATACCGCCCTTTTTTCCCGTGCCCACACACCAGGCATTACAATCGAATGTATCCGGATGTCCTATGTCATCCTTATGGCCATGCAGTACATCTTTCCCCGGATTAGACTCGACCAATAAGCCATTTGGCAGACAAGCTTCACCAAACATTCTGCCATTAGGCACACCGTTTTCATCTGTCCCTATATGGCAGCCGGCGACTCCAGGAGCCACACCGTCACTATCTTTCCACCAGCTCTTCTGCCCCGACATCCAGTCGGCGGGTTTAAATTCGAATGTGCCTTTCGCACCCGGCATATCCTTAGCCCCACTCGAGGGTGCACCCTCGTGGTGAGCGGCGAATACACTAATAGAAAGCATCATGGCAGCGAGTAAAACAATACGTCTTATAATCTGAATAGGGTTCATCACTTAGGTACCTTTAAATAATATGTTTTGTCACAGATTAAACAGGCTGGAACACCTAGATACGACTAATCAATTAACACCTGCGCTTTCAAGACGTTAAGTCGAGCTGAAGTGAATACAGAAAACAGCAACAGGCAGAGATAAGAAAACTCCAGATTTAAAATTAGCAGCGGGTATTTAACTCTTCAAGTTTGTAGGCTCCGTAAGTAAAAAGAAGGTCCTGCACGATCAAAGCTTAAAAGGGGCGAATTAAATAATTCCCCCTCTGAATCACTAAAACCTATCCGATCCGAACGCATTTATCTCACTCGGGTAGCTTCTTCCCAATCCGTCAGTAATTTCATAATTTGATGAGAATCTTTCGCTGTCGCTGCCGGGCGCTGCAGTGAATCTCTCCCCAGTTCGATGGCCTCGCGTACAGCTCGAACCTGGTAGAGGAACCCATTACCCTCAGCGGAAACAGTGACCGTTTCCTCCTGCTGTTCATATTCACTAATCACTAACCGATTACCCTCCGACTCCGGTAACCAGGGATTAGAGGCAAGCACTAAACTGCCTTTGCTACCAAGAACCGTAAAATCGGCATGCAGACCGTAATCTTCCGCCGTATGAAGCTGGCAGATAACACCATTACTGAATTGAAGTGTTGCTGCCGACTCACAAATATTGCCGTCTTCACCAACACGACCGGATGCCGCGACATGGTAATTGTCGAAAACGCTCTCTCCAAAGCTTTGCTGCATAATCAGGTGCATGAGAGACACCGGGTAACAACCGAGATTATACAGCGCCCCCTTACTTTCAGGATTAACGAATTGAGATATGGCGGCGCAGTACTGTCCCTTGATGGAACGGATTTCGCCAATGGTGCCTAGTCGAAGAATCTCGCTGATTTTGCTGGCAAACGGGTGCGTGAGGTACATCAGGCCTTCGGCGAAGAATACATCATTCTTTGCTACTGCCGCGAGCGCCTCATCCGTTTTATCCATATCGACAGATAGCGATTTTTCACACAGAATCGCCTTTCCCGCATTAGCCGCCTTGACCACAAAATCATGATGCAGATGGTTGGGTAACGCTATGTAGATAATATCTACCGCCTCATCATTAATCAGGGCATCATAATCCCTATAGACCTGCTTTATTCTGTACCTTTCTGCGAAGGCTGTTAAGGGCTCTTCAGAACGTCCCGCCACGGAATAGAGAGCTGTACTCCCCTCTTCGATAATGGCATCGGCCATAACCCCTGAGATAAAGCTGGTCCCCAGAATTCCCCAATTCAATCGTTTTTTCATGGTTTATCTCTCCATTGTCAATAACTGGCTTTCAAACGCCTGAACAAGATCCGTTAAGCCGGAGCGGATAAACCTTTGAGTATGTTCGGCCTGGAAATGTTGCTCGAAGGCGGCTTTATCCTCATAACGCTCCCAGAAGATAAATCGACGAGGGTCTTCTCTGTCTTGGAGTGGAACGGCCATGGAGCATCCCTCTTCGCTATTCATCCCTTCACAAAATGTGCGAATGGCCTGAATAGCCGTTTCGAGATCGATGTCTGGTTTGATGCGTAATTCTGCTGTGATAAATAAGCCTTGTTCAAACATAAATTTTTAAATTAACCCGGAGAAATGTTCAGATATTTAGATAGCAATTTAATTAAAACCTCAAGATTGATAAACTACCATCTGATTCATTCTTTATGAACTACAGGTTGTTAATGAGTTATCAGTATGGATAAATTGAAGAGCATGCAGGTGTTTGTTTATGTGGCACAACACGGCAGCTTCTCTCACGCCGCGATAGAATTTGCCGTCACTTCGACCATGATTGGCAAACACATTAAGTTTTTAGAGACGCACCTGGGTACCAGGCTAATTAACCGTACCACTCGCAGGCAATCATTAACCGAAACCGGGCAGCTCTATTACCTGGAATGTAAACGAATTCTGGATGACATAGCCGAAGCCGAAAATAGCCTGCAGACATTGGAAAATAAGCCCAAGGGAAAGGTACGTATTAACTCTCCCGTCACCTTCGGTAATATAGTTCTCGCGCCAATAGTCGCTGACTTCCTGCAACAATACCCCGATATCAATATAGAACTGACATTAGATAACGATTTAATCGATACACTACATGAGCAGGTCGATCTTGTGTTCCGTATTGGTGAACTTGCCAGCTCCACACTTATAGCCCGACAGATTGCCGTCTATGAAATGGTATTTTGTGCTTCACCGGATTATCTTGCCAAACACCAAATACCACTTTCGCTGACTGACTTAATTGAGCATCAATGCCTGGGCTTCAGCTATAGTGATGTTCAGGCGAGTCTGGCACTGCAAATCGATACACAGGCATTTGACCAACAACACTCCAGACTGACCTCGAACAGTGGTCAGGCGCTGAAAGTCGCGACATTAAAAGGAGCGGGCATACTACTGCAGCCACGTTTACTGCTATCTGAAGAGTTGAAGCGTGGAGACCTAATCGAAGTGTTGAGTCATCGAGTGCCGACTCCTGCCCCCATACATCTCATGTATAAGAGCAAGGCCCAGCCACTGAAAACGCGGGTTTTCATAGAGTTCGTTATGGCTGCGATGAGTCATTCATAACGTCAGGTTTGATTTAACTCAGCCAACACCTCACAAGCTTGTTGGTGGATATCCCCCGAGCCTTGTAACCAATGGATCTTGCCGCCATGACGTTCGATTCGTCTGAACCAGGTTTCCTGACGTTTTGCGTACTGACCGATAGCGATATTCAGCCTGTCGAACATATCCTCATAGCTGATTTGCCCAGCGATATATTGACTGACAAATCGATACTCGAGACCATAATATTCCAGCTGTTCGTGTGACACGCCCTTGTCCAATAGCCCCTGCACCTCTTCGACCATGCCCTGCTCGAAGCGCTCCTTTAATCTGGTCTTGATTCGCTTACGCAGAACCTTTCTGTCCCATTGGATACCAAAATAGAGCGGCCTGATCTCGGGAAGTGCCTTAGGTGGCTTGGGGTCGACCTGTTTGCTTTTTGCGATTTCGATGGCGCGGTATAATCTGGGCCTTACCGTGAGATCGGTTTTTTCATATTGAACGGCATCGAGCTCCAGCAGCAGCTTCTGAACCTGCTCCAGAGGTTGCAGATCGAGCTCCGCCCTCAGGGCTAAATCTTTATCCAACTGCACAAATTCATAACCGGAAACCACGGCATCGACATATAACCCCGTACCACCGACCAGAATAGGCTGTTTATTGCGAGACTGAATATCGGTGAAAGCCTCGAAGAAATCATTTTGAAATTGGAAGGCATTATATTCATGGCCGGGCTCGACAATATCGATAAGGTGATGCGGCACTTCGCCATATTCGGCAAGATCTTTACCCGAACCAATATCCAGCCCCTTATAAACCTGCCTCGAGTCGGCTGAGATAATCTCTCCCTTGAGTTGTCTGGCAAGCTCAACACCCAAACGGGTTTTACCCGAAGCCGTAGCTCCAATGACCAGGATAAGGTTGAAATTTTTCATAGGTGGGCTGTTTTCCAATAACGGGCAAAAGATGAAAGTATAAATTTTACCTTAGCCCCGTAAAGCCGCCAACAGGATTCTGCTTTTGATAAGTGAAACTATGAGCCGACAGACCACTTCACAATATTTGCCGGCTCATATTAACCTGGAGAGACATCGATAACGGCTGCCGTCTGATAAGAAGCGGCCACCGATGGTGAGATAATACCAATCGATATTAGCCTAGATACTGATTGCTGTCTCTAAGGCGACACTCATCATATCGTTGAAAGACTTTTGCCTGTCTTCAGAGCTGAGTTTCTCACCGCGTTTAATATGGTCCGACACCGTGAGTATGGTTAACGCTCTGGCATCCAACTCGGCGGCCACACCATAGATCCCCGCCGCTTCCATGTCCACCGCCATGATCCCCATATCCTCCATCTTGGCGAACAGTTCGGGCTGCGGCGTATAGAAGAGATCCGCCGAGAAAATATTACCCACACGAACCTTCACTTTCTGCTCGCGAGCCTTGTTCACTGCAGTCTCAAGCAGATGATAGTCGGCGATGGCGGCAAAATCATGGTCGCTGAACCTCATGCGGTTGGTCTTAGAATCGGTCGAAGCCCCCATGGCTATCACCACATCCATCATATTCACATCATCGCGGACCGCGCCGCAACTGCCGATTCGAATGACATTCTTCACATCAAATTCGGTGATTAACTCATGGACGTAGATACAGCAGGAGGGGATCCCCATGCCGTGGCCCATGACCGAAATCCTGCCTCCCTTGTACGTACCCGTGAAACCTAACATGCCACGAACATCACAGACCTGCTTAGCATTCTCCAAATACTTGTCGGCAATATATCTTGCTCGCAGAGGATCGCCCGGCATGAGTATGGTCGGGGCAAAATCACCGGGGTTAGCATTAATGTGGGGAGTCGGCATAACAAATTCCTTATTGCTTTAGTTGACGATGATCTGAGTAAGAAACAGAAATCGGCCAATCGGACCAGGTCAAACAGGCTTCAGATGCGGGATTGCTTCTACTCACATTTACCCTAAATACTAGTTAATTATTACGAGTTTGCGCTGATACTTTCATCAAATCCGAAAGTAATAGCTTAAGTTCAGGATGCAAAGCCGATGTACGAAGAGGTAAAGTCTCAGGTTTAGAATTTAAAAAGAAGATGCTTGGTGCTGAGATATTGGTCGTGAAAATCAGTTGGCACCGCCATAACCGAGTGTGAGTCAGGGTTGATAACTCACACAAAGTAGACGGTGCCTAATCTGGTGCAGAACCCGGTAGACTCAGCCCATAGGCATGGGCTAATAACCGGAAAGCGTCATTGAGCCAGATAATTATTGATGCGCTGCCACATCCAGGGTCTGCCCATGCATCTCTCCCTTAACCGCCAGCTCATAAACTTTTGCTGTATCGGCAGCCGAAATACCCCAATCGGGATCCATACCCATCATCACCATAGTTTCTTTAACGAACGCCGGTGCAATGACATTCAGCCTTAGCTGTTCAAGCTCCAATGCCGCCGCCTTAACAAAACTTTCCAACGCACCGTTAGCCATGCTGATCGATGCACTGCCAGGCATAGGTTGACGTGACAGGACACCGGAAGTCAGGGTCATAGAACCACCATGATTAATATAATCGCGCCCTACTCTTAATAAATTCACCTGCCCCATCAACTTGTTGTTCAGTGCAAGTTCAAAGTCTTGATCACTGTGTGCATCCAGAGGCACGAAGTTTGCCAGACCGGCGGCAGACACCAGGGCATCCACCTGACCTACCTGCTCAAACATCTTTTTAATCGAATCTTTATCGCCGAGATCGACCCTGACATCACCATCGTTATAGTTGGCAGTGATCAGTTCATTATCACCGGACAAACGCTCATATACCGCTTTACCTATGGTGCCGCTGGCACCGATTATAAGAATTTTCATACTGTCTCCTGTCGATATTCATCTGTTTTAAAGCCAGATATCGATTCGATACCTGTTAACTTGTTTTACAGCTTACACCTGTGATTAAATATGAAAAATAACCTTAAAATGAATTGAATTTTCTCATGAAGAGAAATATAGACCTTATCACCGCCATGAGAACATTCCTGGTCGTGGTCGAACGGCACAGCTTCAGCGCTGCATCCCGGGAGCTGAATATCGTGGTTTCTGCCGTCAGTCGTCAGGTCGCGGATCTGGAAAAACACTTCAACTGTCAGTTGCTCTACCGTACGACCAGAGCCATGCATCTAACATCTGAGGGTGAGCATTACCTGCGCCAGTTTCAGGAGATCATAGCCCGGCTGGATAATCTCGAATCTTTCTCCCGCCATCGTGGGGAGATCATTGCCGGTCATCTCAAGATAACGACTCCCCAGGACAGCTCTCTGATAGGTATTCAGGTCTCGATAGAAGCGTTCCTGAAGTTGCATCCTCAGGTGAAAATCTCGTGGTTACAGTTAAATCGCTACGTGGATCTGGTCGATGAAGGGGTCGATCTGGCATTAAGAGTGGGTGAGCTGCAGGATTCCAGCCTGGTCGCCCGTCCGTTTGGTATGTTTACACTGAAATTTGTCGCCAGTCCCGAATACCTGAGACTCCATGGCAACCCCGACCATCCCAGCCAACTGGCAAAATATCGCTGTATCTTAGACAGCTCCAACCGCCAGCCCGGACGCTGGCAATACCGGGGATCAGGCAAAGAACAGCAGGCCAGGGTCAGCGCCGATGTCGAAGTGAATAGTGGCGAAATGGTGGCTCAATTTGCCGCCGCCGATCAGGGGATAGCCCAACTCCCCGACTTTCTGGTACAAAAGCATATTGAAGACGGCAGACTGGTAAGTATTCTGGAGGAGTTCGTCATCCCGCCAATCCCTATGTATCTGGTCTACCCGGCTAAACGGATGAAGAGTCCGGCACTGGAGGCCTTGCTCGAATTTTTGCTTTAAGTCAGATAAGAGAGAGTTTCACTCTCTCAAGCAATATCTTTATACGAAAAGTAGCCCGCCATTAAACTAAGCGTTTATAACCATACATATTTTCAAACCCCGGGATCCTTGACTCCCAAACGGGGGTATCCGCACCGATTATCTCCCTCAGGGTATCGATAAGTACTTAAAACAGAGGGATAACAACTTAATCGGCCAGGCATATGAGGGGCGATTCTGAGCTGCTCCGCAGTCGGTCCATTGAAGCCGTGATAACCTCAATCACGGCTCTCTAATCGCTTGACCGTAGCCAACCTTATCTCTCGCTCTCACTTACTTTAAATGATCCAGATGACTGACCGCATCCTTTAGCTGTTCATCAAGCTCTGCGTGCTTCATCACCAGCTTTTCACTATCAAAATTATCAAAGAAGCTGGGAATTGACAGACTGGCCTTCACAACACCATTGAAATATGGCGCCGATTGAATAGCCATGGCTAAAACACTGGAAGCGCCCATTGAGCCGGGGGAGGTAGCTAAGAGCACCATAGCTTTATTTTGGTAAACTTTTGGCTCGATACGGGAACACCAATCGAACAAGTTTTTATATGCCACGGTATAAGAACCATTATGCTCGGCGAAGGCGATGATGATCCCATCACTTTCACCTATTTTGGCCAGAAAATCTTTTGCAAGTTGGGGGTGTCCCAACTCCTCCTCTCTGTCTTGTCCATAGAGGGGCAGTTCGTAGTCATTGATGTCTAATACTTCAACCTCAACCTTAGTCAGGAGAGACGCAGCATACTCTACTAACTGTTTATTAATCGATTTACTGTGATTCGTTGCGGCAAAAGCGATAACTTTCATGGGTTACTCCTATGGTTCATCAAGAATAAATCGGACTAGATAACTGTTTATCACTCAATTGTAGTTCCGCTATCTCGGTTATAAAGTTCTTAAGTCAGATGGTTAATCTAAATAGAACATTTCCTTCTTCCCTGCCAGCTTTGCCGCTACCGGTTCAGCGGAACACTATAGGAGTCTCATCTCTTCTCAAATATAAATTCTCCCACTGGAGCACAAGTTTGACGACACCTGCGATCGCGACTATATGAAGTAGAAGCACAACAAAAATACCTCGACATAGGGCTTAGTTCTTTTCCCTGAACTCTGATTTTAAGTGATTTCTTAATATGACGGCACTCAGTAACAAACAGATTGCAGAGCGGTTACACCACCTTACTACCTTAAGTATTGCCCTTAATGACATCAAGAACATCAAGGTCCTGCTGGAGCAAATTCTACAAACCGCAAGAAACATCGCCAATGCCGATGGGGGTACCCTCTACCGGGTCAGCGCCGATAAATGCTCGCTCGAGTTCGATATCCTTATCAATGACTCTCTGGGGCTACATTTTGGTGGTACACAGGAGAAAACGGAGCAGATGCGCTCCATTCCTCTGACTCTGGACAACGGGGAGCCTAATTTAGAAGCCGTTGTCGCCTACGCAGCAAACCGCAAAGAATCCGTCAACATCGAACAGGTTTACGATACTCCCCTGTTCAGCTTTTTGGGGATGCGAAAATTCGATGAGTTCTATGGCTATCACTGCCAGTCTCTGCTGACAGTTCCCATGCTGGATCATAACTCCGAGTTAGTCGGCGTACTGCAGCTGGTGAACTCCAAAGAATCTTTCTCCCATCTGGTTCAACCATTCTCGATGACGGACCAGCTGTTTATTGAGGCACTCACCTCTCAGGCTGCTATCGCCATCACCAATCAGGAACTGATATTACAGCTGGAAAACCTGCTCGAGTCTCTGGTGAATTTAATCAACATAGGCATAGATGAGAAGTCACCCAATACGGGTAGGCACTGCCAACAGGTGCCTAAGTTAACCATGATGCTGGCCGATGCCGCACAAGCGACCAATGAGGGGGCATTAAAAGATTTCTCCATGTCCGAAAGTGAACGCTACGAGCTCTGGCTAGCGGGGATGCTACATGACTGCGGTAAGATAACGACACCTGTGCATGTCATCGAGAAAGCCACTAAGTTACAGACTATCTTCGACCGTATCCATCTGATCGATACACGCTTCGAGCTCCTCAGGCGAGACGTTGAGATCGACTTCCTGAAACAGCAAGCCATACAGGGGCCATCTGAGCAGAAATCCCGAGAGTTGGAGAATAAGCTAAAACAATTCGAGCATGACCGCACTTTTCTGGCTTATGCCAATATCGGCAGCGAGCGAATGAAAGATGAAGATCTGCAGCGCGTCGCCACCATCGCCAATTACACCTGGATAGATCATCAGGGCAATACGCAAGCTTTGCTCAATGAAGAGGAGGTTGAAAACCTGATGATCCCGGCGGGCACCCTGACCAATGATGAGCGAAAGGTTATCAACAACCATATCTCAGTCACCATACGCATGCTGGAAACCTTGCCCTGGCCGAAGCATCTGCAACATATTCCTGAGTTTGCAGGCGGGCATCATGAGCGGATGGACGGGAAAGGCTATCCCCGAGGCCTACGCGGCGAAGATATGTCGGTACAGGCAAGGGTTATGGCGATCGCCGATATCTTTGAAGCCTTAACGGCTAAGGACCGCCCCTATAAGACGGGGAAAACGCTGTCAGAATCCTTGAGAATTCTGGGAAAATTTAGTCTCAATGGACATATCGACCCCGAGCTGTTCCATATTTTTGTCACACAGAAAGTGTATCTGGAGTACGCCAATCAATTTATGGATAGCGCACAAATTGATGAGGTAGATGAAAGCAAGATCCCCGGTTACTCGAAGCCTCAATAAGCAGAACTGATGAATAAGAGCAGCCACTTTCTCAATATATTCAGCTTAGGCTTCCTGTTATTGGTCCTCACCGAGGTGTTCTGGATTAAGATGCTGGAGCCTCTGGAATTTGGTCTTTCAGACTATTTAGTCAAGATACATGCCCAAAGCGTAAAGCCTGACCCTGACATAGTGATTGTTAATATCGATGATGCCAGCCTGGCCCGAATGGAGAATCAGGTAGGCAGCTGGTTCTGGCCTCGCTCGGTTCATGGTGAAATGGTCGAGGGGATCAGCAAGCAACACCCTAAGGCCATAGTGTTCGATCTCTCTTTCGTCGAACGGGATCTCTATCGAGCAGAGAGTGACACCATGTTCAATCAGGCTCTCGAGGATAAGCAGAATATCTTTTTCGCCATGGTGCGCCTCGACTCAGAGCAAGATAAGAATGGACCCGAACTTGCGCTTATCGCCGATAAAGTTGGCTTAATCAGAACCGAAAAGGCGATGCAAAATGCCAGAGCCGCGCTTATGCCACCGCTGGCGATCGATTCTAAATTCTGGCGTTTAGGCACGGTGAACTTTCTTAATGACAGTGATGGTGTGGGACGAAAATATGATGTCTATAGGGATCTTTACGGCTGGTTACTGCCCTCTCTGCCAGCCCGGGTCGTGAGTGAACTCGGTTACGAGCTTCCCATGGTCGAGCATATTACACTCTCATGGCGTGGCCCGAAAAATCCCTATGGAAGGCTATCCTATGCCGATCTCTATGAAGACTTTAATCGGGAGATGCCCCTCAGAGACCCCAAGGAGTTAGCGAATAAAATTGTCATCATTGGCGCCGACGCCTCGGCGCTACATGATGTTAGAGTGACGCCAATCGATAGTCTCTATTCCGGCCTGGACATTCTCGCTACCGCCATAGATAACCTGAAGAACCAAAGCTATATGACGACGCTACCGTTATGGAGTTACTTGCTGATATGTTTGGCCGCCATTATCGGCGTTTATGTGTGTTTCATCTTCAGGGTCAACGCCATTTTCGTGGGACTCTCACTCCTGGGGGTAAGCGCTGTAGCCCTGCTCACCAGCTATCTGTTATTGAACCGGCAGATCTTACTTCATATGTTAACGCCACTCTTATTGATGTGGCTCTACTACTTCTCTCTATCGCTGCGCGAGTACCTGATCGAGCTAAGAGCGAGGAAAAAAACGGTTGAACTCTTCAGCCGATTCGTCGACCCGGTTGTGGTGAAAGAGCTAGTCTCAAGCGAGGGCTTAAGTCGTGAAGGGGAGAGCCGACAGGTCTCTGTACTGTTTTCTGATATTCGCGGCTTCACCAGCCTCTCAGAAAACCGTACGCCACAAGAGGTGGTGAGCCTGTTAAACCGTTACTTTACCCTGCAGGTGGCCGTGGTATTTAAGCATGGAGGTTCACTGGATAAGTTTATCGGTGACTGCATCATGGCCTTCTGGGGTGCTCCTCTGGACGACCCGCAGCACGCAACTCATGCGATCAATGCCGCACTGGAGATGGCGGAGGTTCTGCAGCAATTCAAAGAGGAGCTGGGGGAGCAGGATGCCAACTTTGATGTTGGCATCGGGATCCATTCGGGCCCCGCCGTGGTCGGCCTTATCGGCTCGGAGCAACGTAAGGAATATACCGCCATCGGAGACACGGTAAATTTAGCCAGCAGAATAGAAGGCCTGACTAAGGGGGTCTCCCGAATTTTAGTGTCCGGTGACACCATGGAACTGTGCGCCGACCACTTTGACTTCAAGCCCTACGGCTTCTATAAGGTTAAGGGTCGTGCACAAGAAGTTGAACTTTTCGCACCGGTAAGGAAAACCTGATGAAACAATTTTTAGCGGCTCGAAAAGCGATGCGACTCTGGCTGATAATGCCTTTATTCGCAGTGGCAAGCCCCTGCCTCGGACAGGATAAAGCAGAGCAGGAAAACGCGAGTCTGGTAAGAGATACTGAGCTTAAACGCAAGCCATTCAGCGATGCGCCCACGATCACAACCCTCCCCCAGGCGCTCGATATCCTTGTACTTTCACGGCAATCCAGTTGGTTGCAGATCAGGGCTGAAGATTATACCGGCTGGGTGAAGATGTTCAGTGTGCGTTTTACAGGTTATGCAGCACAGACATCAGACTCTTTCGCCGGTACCAAAGAGTTATTCAACCTCATCACCACGGGGAGCAGTGGTAGCACAGTCACGACCGCTTCTCGCGGGCTCGATGAGAACAAGTTTTCAGACCCCGCCCCTAACCCGGATGCCTTTGCAGTCATGCAAAGCCTGACAACATCTAAAACTGAAGCTCACTCCTTCGCTAAAGAGCAAAACCTTCGTGAACAGCAACAGGATTATCTTCAGGTATCAACACCTGGTTCCGGAGATAAATCATGAAACATCTAACCTTATCGCTTGTGATCTTCAGTCTCGCTGTCGCTTGCTCCGGCTGCGGATCGAATCAGAGTTTTGTGTTTAACAATATCGATATAGGTAAAGGGCTTTCGGCTCTGGGGCATACCCAGGACGCACTGACCGAGGTCGATGAAACGGCCGAAATTGCCCTGGGCCGAGATATAGCAACCAATCTTCTTGGTGTCGCCCCCTTACTCGAAAACCGGGAGGTGCAGCAATATGTCAACCGGGTAGGTCGCTGGGTCAGCATGCACTCAGAGCGTCCGGAACTACCATGGAGCTTTGCCGTACTCGATGACAACAGCATCAACGCCTTCGCCGCGCCCGGTGGCTACATAGTACTCACCAAAGGTTTACTGCTTACTCTCAACAACGAAGCTGAATTGGCCGGGGTACTCGGCCATGAAATATCTCATGTTCTGCGAAGACACCATTTAAATGCACTGAAAAAAGCCAGTGGCATGAGTGCGTTGACCGATATCACCAGCGTCATCTTAACCGCAAAAGAGCAAGATACGGAGTCGCTAAAACTCATTAATGCAGGAACAGAGTTATATACCCGAGGGTTAGATAAAGAAGATGAGTTTGAATCCGATCTGATGGGCATAGTCCTGGCCACCAGAGCCGGTTACAACCCTTATGGTCTGCCCGCCGCACTGCAGAGACTGGAGATGATACATCCCGATGACGCGGGTCTCGCCATGTTGTTTAAAACACACCCATCACTGGATGAACGACTCAACCGCTTAGATATGGGTATGGCCAGCGGCTTCGAACGGTTTGAGAACTTACCCACAGCCAAACAGAGGTTTGCCCGCACTATGGCAGGGATATCTTCGAAGGCTCGGTAAAATAAAAACTAAAAAGTTGGAATGTTATCCTTCAGAGTCGATGGGTAGCGCAGCTAATCAGTCACTTTAAACTGGTCTCGTCCGGCTTGCTTGGCGCGATATAGCTGCTCATCTGTTGCAACGACCAATGCCTCAGAGCTCATACCTGACTGCCACTGACATACTCCTTGAGACATAGTTACCCAAGGGCTAATATCTGAAGCGGGATGGGGGATTGCCCTGCTCATTAAAGCGCTTCTTATCGACTCGGCAATCTTGGAGGCGCCTTGAAGGTCGGTTGATGGCAGTACAATAACAAACTCTTCACCACCATAACGACTCACCAGATCCCGGGGACGCTTAACTGTCTCTGTCAGTACCTGTGCTACCGCAATGAGACACTCATCTCCGGCAGAATGCCCGGCACTGTCATTGAAGCGCTTAAAATAATCGATATCCATCATGATCAGACTCAGCGGATTATGATTTCTTTCTGCGGCTCTGATCTCCTGCTCCAATATGGTGTCGAATTGCCGTCGGTTACTCAATTGCGTTAAGCCATCGATTAATGCCAGCCGCCTGAATTGTAAGACTAACTTCTTTTTTTCAACATCCCGACTTACCGCCTTAATAAACCAGGACTCCATAATTTTCTGTCCGGTCGATACGATAGCGACGAAACATAAAAGTTTAGTTATAGGAAACAGGGGCGATTGCGGATAAGCATTTAGCCTTATCGCGCAGACACTGAGCATCAGGGGGAGCGTTGCGATCATCATTGCCCGCCTGTTAGGAAACAGCGCAATGGCCCAGGTCAGTATCAGGATGTCGATCATAGCCTCTACTGCAACAAGAGATTCATCCATTACATCTTTTAGTCCCCAGAAAACCAGCATCCAGGAAAAATCAAACAGCAACAAGAAGATATAAAAATTATTTATATTTAACTGTTTAAAACTAACTCTCTTAATGAGCAGGAAACGTATTCCAATGATGAGCAGCAGTGGAATAAACCAGGGGAGTGCCTGCAGTAATACAAAGAGCCCATAGGGTAAGAAATAGGTGTGGATAATGATCACCGAGAGCAGCAATATAGACATTTTCATTACCCAGCCAACGGAGTTGAGCAGGTATAGCTGCATCTCTTTTTTCAATTGAATTTCAAAAGAGGGGACCCGGGACTTCATATAGGTGATGACCAATGTTTATTCACGGTTAAAGTAAAGTATATATGACCAATAAATATTGACGAATAAAAGTGTTCAGGAATAAAGGGTTCTGGAGAGGAGTGGCGCTGGAATTAATATTACGATGGCTAAACTCACCTACACCATAATCCAGAAGGTTAGAGGTTCAAGGTTAGAGCTATCGGGAGTGACAAAAGATAAGCCTGCCTGTACCTAGCAGGCATCTTCTGAACCTGAAATGATAAATCTGTCTCTTAATCTTAAAGAATAAGTATCAGTATCAGCTCGGCTCTAATACACCCGTTTCCATGCCGCAGTTTTCTGCGAGTCGAGTCTTCAGCGCTTTATTAGACTTAGTCAGCAGGGCATTTTCTGCCTTCACTTCATCTAACTCTTCCCGGATGGCCAAGAACTTCTTAATCACTAAGTTTTTGTCAGCATTCGCCTTTTGCTCTCTCTCTTTCGTTGCCACCACTTGAGTTTTAAGGTCGGTAACCATGGACATTAATCTTTCGATATCTTCATTTTTTGTGAAACGTTGGTCACTGCCGACCTTCAGCTCGGCGATATCGTCTTCCTCTAACAGAGCATGAGTCTTATTCTTCAAAAAATAATAGCCGACTCGCGCCGAATAAAAGAGGCAGGTTATCGCCAGAACGATGAGATAGTGATTATCGGTAACCGCAGACAGTGCCGCTGTCGAGCGGGTTAATAGGTCGCCACTTGTACTAAAAAAGGTGGTGAACAGTTGGTTATGCCAGATAAACCAGATCAAGAGATAGGTGAGAATAAACCTAGGGGCAATCCTTTGATTTTCATTAAACTTAACTACCGCTTTTAATATTTTAACAGACATATCAAATTCCTTTTTTTGGGATAATGCCATCTTTAGTCATGCCTTTCAAGAATCTCTATTTAACAGCAACTTACAAATAGATATCAACGGCCCCGATTGTTGACCTGCTTCTCCAAACGAGCCGAACTCCTGTGCCGTTTATCACCCCTAAGCATCCGTTGCACAGGCGATAATTTGAATTGAACATCAAGCTGTAAACTCAGTACAGGTTATTTCGAGTAGAGACCCACCTCCCGCTGTGATCCCTTCCAGAAGCGTCGCCACTTCCTCTCCTGACTGGCAAGACCTTGAGCAATCGCATCCTGTAAGCCAGCTTCGACTAAGGAGTCCAACTTCAATTTTGCAACTTCTTGCCCCTGTGTGTGCTCAAGCAATCGACGGTAGGAGTAGAGAAAGTAATACTGACCACGATTACCGGCTCTGGAAAACTTGTACTCCATTATCTCATTCGCCAAGTTCATGGAGGAGTCTACCTGGTTTTCATCTAACTTCATCGAGATTAAATCGCCTGCCATCTCAACCATCTGGGTCGCATCATTACATGGCTGACTGCAATACTCGCCCTCCCACTCCTGGAACATAAAATGCGACAGGAAGAACTCATACATAGGCATATATTGGCGGGTCGTTCCCTTGGCGAGTAGCCAACCCAACTCCAGAGGATCATCTTGATGTCGCAGCATCAGGGCATAGGTCAGCTTAAAAGAGCGATGAAACTTGTCGGAATCCGTATTATGTTCAACATAATAGGAGTACTCCTCTGAAGTGTAATCCATAGGATCCAGATATTTGATCGACACACTATCCCACCATTCGGGTTTAGGTACGGCAACCTCGAATGCGAACCAACTCGGCCAACTCTCCTCCCTGCTACGTTCCTCTGCAAGTTGCCGGGTTTGCTGAGTAAATAACAGCAAATTGGTAACAACCGGTAAGATAAGCATCACCGCTACACCATAAACGAACTGACGACGCCTACCCTTTGCTATCTGACTGTGTCTGGTGAGCAAAGTAGCAATAAAAAATGCAAAGGACAGGAACAAGCCACTGATAATAAACAATAGCCAGAAGTGAAATGGCTGACTGATCCGTGTTTTTGGCTTGGCCAACTCGTTATAATAGATCTCCAGATCACCGCCTTTTTTAACCCTGCCATACACCAGAGGTGCAAGCTCACTGGCCAGCTCAATTTTGTCTTTCTTATAAGGGTTTTCAAACTGATAGATCACCTTCAGCGAGGTCGATGTCGACGTGCCGCTGCCGGTATTTGAACGGCTCTGAGACTCCACCTTGTTATAGACTGTGGCGTTGATCTTAATACTCTGCTCGATATAGAGCAGGTTGTTTATTCCGATAGCACCGACCACTAACGCAAGCAAGGCGGTTATTGCCCAAAACAGATAGCTCAGTCTTGTCTCGACAAGTCGCTGTTTATTTGAATCATTCTTCACAGTTAGTATTTCCCTATTCGCTACTGTGTTAAGTCATGACTAATAAGCTAGCACAGTTCGTCAACTTGAGAGCCCGAGCTTTTGCAACAAAGTATATTGAGTAAAATCCAGAGCAGCTAAAGAGACAATAGAAGGTAAAACAACAAGGCAAAATCATCCATTTAAAAAGCTTTTCAAGAGTTACCTGGAGGATATCTCGACAGGCAGCTTTCTCCCCCGATGATAGAGCGACTATCTGCGCCTCAAGCCCTATCGCTTAAAAATAGCAGTTATAGACAATAACCCCGCCAGGAGTCATCAGGCTGCCAGTCTGCCGCCCAAGTAGGAATATCTCTTGCTATCATAGGTCTCGCAATACCATAGCCTTGCGCCAACTCACAGCCTAATTGCAACAGTGCGATACCATGTTCAATACTTTCTACCCCTTCGGCAATCACTCCACGCTTAAATGACTTAGACAAGACCACAACACTCTCGACAATCGCCAAATCATCTGGGTCAGCCAACATATCACGCACAAAGGTTTGATCTATCTTAATCAAACTTGCCGGTAAGCGTCTGAGATGACTCAGTGAGGAGTAACCCGTACCAAAGTCATCTAATGCAAAGTTAACCCCCAGTTCAATACAGGCGAGCATGGTTTCAGAAACTTGCAACACATCACCTATCGCACTCGTTTCAAGTACCTCTAACTCTAAAGAGCTAGGTGCCACCTCAGGGAATGCTGCCAACAGCTCAGCCAAGCGCGTTGCAAAATCCTCACTCTGTAATTGAAGCGCACTAATATTAACGCTGACAGGGATATCCAGCCCCAGCTTTTTCCACGCTGAAATTTGACACAGTGCGGTGCCTATAACCCATTCGCCTACTTCTATACTGAGAATATGGCTCTCGATGGCAGGTAAGAACTCATTAGGGCCAACTAGGCCACACTCAGGAGATTGCCACCGTATTAAGGCCTCGGCACCAATCACCTTCCCCGTTCTCATGTTGACCTTAGGTTGGTAATGCAGCAAAAACTCATTCTGGTCTAGAGCTTTACGTATGCGATCCAACCTTTCATGCTGATTAACCATCGCCGCATTATGTGCCGAATCAAACAAACGATAACGGTTCTTTCCCTCCTGCTTCGCTACATACATGGCTTGATCTGCATGACGCATGAGCTGGTCTGCATCTACGCCATCTTGCGGATAAATGGTGACACCAATACTGGCTGAGACTTCCAGCCTTACTCCCCCCACCAGCACAGGTTCCGACGCAGCCTGCAACAGCCGCTCTAACATAGGCTCACAATCCTCCACCGTTTCTATGTCTTCCATCACAGCGACAAACTCATCCCCGCCTATACGTGCCAGCGTATCGACACTACGTAAAGCCTCTTTCATACGAGACGAGACCACAATCAACAGTTCATCACCAACGACATGACCGTAGGTATCATTAACCTCTTTGAATCCATCCAGATCAAGAAATGCAACCGCTAATAATGAGTTTTGACGTCGGCAATGCCTCATGGATTGGGTCAGACGGTCTGCCAATAATGTACGGTTAGGTAAGTGGGTTAACATATCATAATGAGCAATGCGCTCTAATTGCCCCTGATGCTCTTTAATCGCCGTGATATCGTTGAATAGGGCCACGTAGTGTTGCACTACGCTTGCATCATCGAGTACCGCGCTTATCGTGAGTATTTCCGGATAAACTTCGCCATTCTTGCGCTTGTTCCAGATCTCACCGGTCCAATGACCTTTTTCTTGCAGCGTTGCCCACATCTCTTTATAGAATTCAGGTAGATGACGTCCAGATTGAAGAAGCCGCGGATTTCCTCCTATCACTTCATCGCGTGTGTAACCCGTAATAGCACTGAAAGCATCATTTACGTCTATGATGACACCTGAAGTATCGGTGATGGTAATACCTTCTCTGGCATAGGTGAATACTCTGGCGGCAAGTTTGAGCTCCTCTTCAGATTGCTTGCTCTTGGTGATGTCTTGATGCGTGCCTGACATTCGCACCGGCTTGCCATCGTTCGTCCATTCAACCACCCGTCCTCGGTCGAGTATCCAGACCCAGCTACCGTTCTTGTGCAGCATCCGAAATTCACACTCGAAGATTTCTAGCTCACTCCTGAAGCAACTATTTAACAATTCATGGACATTATCTGCATCGTCGGGATTGAGTAGTTTCTCCCAGCTGTAGATAGTTACTGGCTCAAGCTCTTTAAGGGTGTACCCCAACATCTCGGCCCAGCGTTCATTGAATATGGTTTTACCAGTTTGTACATTCCACTCCCAGGTACCTATATTGGCGCCCCAAATCACTTCAGCATAACGCTGACTTTGCTCGCGAAATTTCTTTTCAGTCTCATGCAAATCAGCTTGGGTTTGCCTATTTCGGGTAATATCCTGGACCAACGATGTCACACCGATGACTTCACCACTCTCACTAACAATTGGTGTGTTATACCATTCACAAATGATGGCCCTGCCATCTTTTGTTATGTTCTCATTTATATTTCTGGAAGCTTCATTATTTTTAAATAACGCCTTACCGATCTTATTGATATCACCTCTAACCTCTTGAGATACCAATAAGTCTACTAAAGATCGTCCTCTGACTTCATCAACAGAATATCCAAAGATCTCTTCGGCTGAGCTGTTCAGCTCAATACAGTTTAAGTTTCTATCCCATGAAATATACCCAAGCGGAGTATTCTGAATATGATGAGATAGCATCGCCTCACTAGCCTGTAACTTCATCGCAGTCTTATTGCGCTCAGTGACATCCCGAATAAAGCCCATATAGCCCTGAATTTGACCATCAATAGTTTTGATCACTATTCTGCTTGTCTCGCCGACAACTATGGTGCCATCTTTTCGCACATAGTTGGCTTCATAAGGTTTAAGTTTATCCTCTGCATTTAGATTGAAATATCTGTGACCTTGTCGCTCGTATTCTTCATCACTTTCATAAATAACCGATGTTTTTCTCCCTGCTAGCTCATCAGCGCTATAGCCTAACATCACCTCCATACCATGATTTATCGAAATAATCCGGCGCTCTGAATCGGCGAAAATGAAAGCATCGCTAACACCGTTAAAAATTGATCGGTACAGGATTTCATTATTTACTGATGTTGCTGTAGCTTTCTCTAAGGCGCGTAAAATTTCTTCGCGTTCGCTAATCTCTCTTGGTACCCAGCGCTTGAGGAGAAGCAAGATCACCAGCAGGCCAGCAACAATATTGATTACTTTGGGGATAATGAGCAAAGAGGGTTGCGACAACAGCTCGTTGATTGCTTTCGGTATCAGTCCGTACAATGAGTTGAAATACAGCCCAAAATAGACACTTTCAATTATTGTCCTGAAGGCATCAATAGTAAGGATAGTAAGAAGAACTGCAATCGTTCCACCAATGGCACCATCAACCTCTTTTAGTTGTCTGAGTTTTGCCAGGTAAATACAGACAATAACTAACCATAGGGTAGCCAATACCCAGTATGATATCGGTGTTATCAATTCAAACGAATCCATTTGTTTTATCTCTAATAAACTTAAAAACAATCCTTCAAAGCTAATAACCATAGGGCATAGTTATATGGCTCGTTTAGTAAAAGCACTCTTCATTTTCAATGGCGAATTGAAATAATATAAACAGTGCAATGCCACCTATGGAGGCTCTTGTATGAATTGTGGCAATACTATTATCTTCAGCGGCACACCATTTCACGCAATAGTTCACCCACACTACCTGCCAGCAGACTTTCTTAAACAGGTAGACTCGTAATCTTTATATTCATATAGTTAATCGCGCTAACAATATGAATCACGGCCTGTAATTGCCTTCTGTTTCACAGACTTACCCCACCACAAAAAACCGCTGGACTTTCCCTTGAGCAACTAAAGCTGCCATGTTTGGGTTTCAGGCAGAAACGGTTCAGTAATATTGTTCCTTAGAAGCACTATCGAAACGAAAGCACCAACAATCTTTTAACATACGTATTCTGGCGGGAACTATAATTGATTAGCGTCACTAACATGTATAAAAAATAACTATTTAGACTTGAAACTTCCCACACAATCACACTTTGGAATCGATTCCAGAGCATGCAAAAGTAAAGAGGCCGTTACTTAATAAGTAGACAAACTGACTGGTACCCCTTTAAACCTGATAGGCTTTTAAAGTTCGATAAGCTATAGCTTATAACTCCTAAAAATAGGTGTTATCGGAGTAGTCATAGAGCCACTGCGGACGGTAGACCACCAGGAAGGTGATAGCCATACCGTTAAGCAGCGCCTCGGGAAACCCGAGTAGTGGGATCAGCACCAGGTAGTTATCCATAAGAAAGGCCCAGTCATAATCCGTCGTCAGCCACAGCCAGACGGACCAGGCGAAGATATGAAACAGGATAGATAGGAAACCGTTGAGAAATGCGCTGCCGAAAATATAGACGAACAGGTGGTGAGGTAAATATTTAAATATCTGGCTGTAGACCCCATAACAGAGAAACAGCGGCAGACCGATAGCCAACAAGCCATAGATCGCAAAATCGAACGGCACCTTGAACATAAAAGTGGCAAAAAACAGCACCGGCAGCAGGGCAACTACAGTCGCCATTCGCCAGCCATACATCAGCATCAAGGTGATCAGCCCCAGAAAGTGAGCATGTATCCCAGGGGTAATACTGGCATCCATCAACCACAAGCCGTTAACGCAAACTGCCACCAGCAACAGCCGTGACTGCCCTGCTTTATCTTTTACCAGCGCCCTGAGATCATCACTCGGCCATATTGCCCACAACCACAGCAGCAACGCGGCTATCGAGAGAAGCTGACCTTTCCCGATACTCCAATCTATCTCGCTAAAGCGTTGCAACAAAAACTCAGTCATGACCAACAAACCTTCAGTGTAAAATCATCCAGGCTCACTGCTAACTTAGATCAATATAGGTTAAGCAGCCACTAAAGAAGAGAAAATAGAACCAAGCAGAATATGTTTATTGCCATATGTTTACACAACTATTGCCTACATGAGGAAGGTTCCGGTATGACATTCAATAGTCGATACCAATGTTGCGATAACCTCTATTTATTAATGGATGAAAATCTGTTTTACTGACGGACAATTTCGTTTCCAACATCCCCCTGAATCACGAGCCTATCCGATGAGAACCGATTACCAGCAGCGATTAAAGCCTGTGATCCGCTACCTTGAGCAAAATTTCAATCAACCGTTGAACTTGCCCGAGGTCGCCTCCAAAGCCAATATCTCCCCCTACCATTTCCATCGGGTATTTAAGGCTGTCACTAACGAGACGCTGGCGGAGTATCTGAGACGTTTAAGGTTGGAGCGTATAGCCACAGATCTCTTCTATAAACAGATTTCAATCACCGAGCTGGCATTGAATAACGGATTCTCAAGTTCTCAAAGCCTGGCCAAGGCATTTAAACAGCGCTTTGGCTTAACACCGAGTGAACTAAGGGAATGTGAAAGCAGCGAGAAACTGTGTCAGTTGATGCGAAATAGCAAGATTGGACACACGCTGCGCAATATCGGAAACGCCAGCCAAGGCGATACTCCCTACCATGGTGATATTGACCAACAAGGGAGAGTCACAATGGAAACCACAACAATTGAAGCCGGTACCTTAGCCTACATTAGAGTTACCGGGCCTTACGGACAGGGATATGAGGAGGCGATGAAAAACCTCTGCATCTGGGCCGGTGCTAAAGGGATTAGCTGTGAGAATGCGATCTTCATCTACCACGATAACCCGGAGATCACCCCGGATGATAAATGCCGTACCGATATCTGCTTCAGGGTACCGGCAGACACTCAGACAAGTGGCCGGGTTGAGCTACAGGCGTTTCCCGGTGGAAGCTATGCCTGTATTCGTCAAACCGTCAAGCAGGTGAACGAGTATGGCCGGGCATGGAATGAACTGATGAAACAGGTTGTCGAAACCGGACTCGAGTCGGATGAGCGCCCCTGCTTCGAGCTATACCATAGCTTCGACCCACAAACATATGTAAGCGATGTCAGTTTCTGCACCGCGATAAAAATCTAGCTGTAATTTATTAACTTAGCATGACAGGCCACAATAGACGGGGAAGCATAATCGCTTCCCTATTTGCTCTATCTCAGGCTTTCTTAAGATATTTTATTTTCGGTTCAGAAGAGCGGATAGAGGCTAACATATTCAAACCAGCAATTGATTTACATCAAACTTCACCCAAAAACCTATGTTCCCATGGCACTTAATGAGTTAAATTTTAATCAGGGTCAGATGCAACTTTCTCTGTACCCTGAGTTCTTAATTGACGTTAGTCGGCCAACCTTATGTGTCGCCTATGAGTTCACGTTAATGCCAACAAAACGATAAACGGATTTTATATAAAGCTTGCTTGCAAACTTGTAATTAACGACAGGGTTAGCTTTACTTATAAAGCGATAACACTGTTTATTAACTACCTAATTAAAAGGGGTTTTTATGTTAGGCGAAGATCACTCTCTTATCAATGAGTTTCCTGAGTACCAAGAAATAATTGTCCAGCTTTCTCAAAGCAACGAATCCTTTGCAAAAGGGGCAAAACATTACGATGCGCTAGACAGAGAAATTCGAGAACTCGAATTAAAGGGCGCGCCCATCGATGATGAATCCATGCATCAACTGAAACATGACAGAGCCGAACTGAAAGATTCACTGTTTCAGCGCTTAGCAATTGAAAAAGCATAGCGCTATTAATTACTAGCGCCTAGCCCAGCTTTAACCGAAAGCTCAAGAATAAGCAGACCTGAGTATAATTCTACTCAGGCCCGCTTATTTTTGTGCCTCATCCACGACACACTTTCAAACCACACTTTCAAAAAGAGCTCGCAACCAAAGCGTTACAAATGTTTCATAAGATTACATTAACTGGTATCTTTGCTCCGCATATTTAGAAAGGATACTCAAATGCTGGAACAAAAGTTAAAGTCCCCCAAATTTTTCAAATCAATCTCAATCGTTAAATTCCTGCCACTTATTTTGCTGGCTATTGCCCTGTTCAACTCTTACTTTATTGTGATTGAAGGCCATGTCGGAGTGGTAAAACGTTTCGGTGAAGCTAAGGGACAGGAGAATCCGGGTTTACACTTTAAGATCCCCTTCATTGAAACCGTCGAGATGATCGAGGTTCGTACACGTAAGAATGCTGAAAAAATGGCGTCGAGCACGAAGGAGCAGATGCCGGTCACCATCGAGGTATCCGTCAACTGGACGGTCAACAAAGAAGCCGCCCTCGATCTATTCAAGCGCTATGGTGGCTTGACTCAGTTCGAACAACGCATTTTAGATCCGCGCTTTCGTTCTGCCACCAAGGATACGATTCCGCAATTCGAAGCCGAACAACTCATTCAAGACAGGGCCAGTGCAATTCAAGGCATAGAACACCGCCTGGCAGAAGAGATGGAAGGCTTCCCGGTTGTGGTAGATAACATACAAATTGAAAATATTATTCTGCCGCAAAAGTACATTAACTCGATTGAGATCAAGCAGACCGAGAAGAACCTCGCGGCGGCAGAGGAGCACAAGCTCGAACGTCAACGCCTCGAAGCCTTAAGAGCGGTCAACACCGCCGATGCCAAAGCAAAAGGAATTTTGAAGATCGCCGAAGCTGAAGCACAATCCATTCTGTTAAAGGGTAAAGCAGAAGCTCAGGCAATCGATGCTAAGGCTAAAGCCCTCAAGAATAATCCATTGATTGTTAAGCTGACAGAAGCGCAAGCTTGGGACGGAAAACTGCCGACCACTATGATGGGTGAAGGCGTGATGCCAATCATGGATATCAGAGATAAGTCAGAGTCGAACTAATCTTTAGCTATATAGCTGAGGTGGAGTTGAGTGGGGTCGAGCCTGACTCCACTAATTACCATAGCGAAAACAAAAAAAGGGATACTTGGGTGAGTATATAGTAGATATCCCTTTTTCATCTTCTATCGCCCCCAGCAAAAAATAGAGGGGGAACCGATTAGAACTGGTAATGCATGCCTAACGCGAAGTTAGAGATATCCATATCGGCGTTTTGTAGTCCATTAGAATACTCTGAGTCCACCTCACCAGTCACAAAATCATAGCCAAGACGAATATTCAGATTCTCAGTCACAGAGGCATTAACCCCTACGCCATAGGCCCAACCGAAGCCGGTGAAATCTTCATTTCGAAAGTAATTAGGTCTTTTAACAACGGCTATAGACGCAATACCGACTTTACCGTATACGGAAAAGGTATCATCGATCTGATAGGTAAACTTAGGCGTAATAGCGAAAGTACCGGCACCGATGTCTGTATAACTGTCACCCAGATCGCCTGAGAGAAACATGTTGGCCTCTAAACCAAACCACTCGTTAAAGTTATACCCACCGTATGCACCAAAGCCTATACCAGATTCACTATCACCAGATTTAGCTTTAAGTTGACCTAAACTGCCACCGACATAGAAGCCGGTGTGGTCATTGGCAGCCAACACATTCGTTGATGCAAAAATAGCTAATAATGATACTGCCGCGATAGAAAGTTTTTTCACAATATTCCCCAAAAAAATTATTTTTCGTTACACCTGTTTAGATGTGGCGCGTAGATTAATGCAAACCAGGTAAAAGAGTTAATCAATTCTGTTGGAATCTAAGCCCTATTCAGCAAGTGTTCAGGTTCAATTAAAGGCTGTTACAAGGGTTCAACACAAGACACATAAAATGCGGGGGAAGTGACACTCTAATATGTAAACTTGCTGTTTTCTATACATAGCAACAAGTATAAAAATGGAGGGGGATGAGTGTTGAAATTGACATGAGGATGGGAACATTGCCTGTCCCCATTTTTCCTACTTTCCACTAGTCTCTATCGTGCTTGCCTTTGACGTATTCAAACTCCACTTTCGAAAAATTAAGACTGATACTCTCCATAGGCACCGTATCTCCGGTACTGTTAGTCCCGGGTCCAACGCTATAACTGGTAACGATAACATCCTTTAATTTATAACGCAGATATGGTTCGCTACCACGTCGTTTCGATGAGACCAAATCGATAATAGCCTCATCAAATTGGACACCATCACAAGAGGCTTGCTGTAATTTTACCGATGACCTATCAAGCTCTCTGACTATGACCACATCCCCAGGAGTGGTATCCCCCCTCGGCGGCAGGTTAAGTTGACATGAGCCGGTATCAGAACCGGTTTGAGCCGTAAAAAGCGGTGAGCTCATCGACTCAATAATGATCCAGTCTTTGTGCTCATTATCTGTCGACTCACCTTTAATATCACCAAGCTTCACATAAGCCGCAGCATTAGCATTCACAGCCATGCCAAGCATCAGAAAAAGTACCAATAACACTTTATAAATATTCATTAAATTCATCTCCAAATCTATTATCACTATTTAAATGTCGAACCTAAGCACTTGAAACCTAAGGGACAAGCACTAGCCCAATTCAATTTATGCATCCTTTCAAAATTCAATCTATCTTCCCTGATATGTCCACCGTTGAAATAACACTGGAGAGTTTGTTACCCGTAGCGGTTTACTTGATATGCACACCTTTGAGTATAGACCAGACAGCGAAATGACTATTATTCGCACTAACAACATCGACTCATTCACACGCAGAGATCTGGCTAAACAAAAAGCTTCATAGTGAAGCCTTTTTACTGGCGGACGATTCAATGCACCTCCATACTGGTGCTATATCCTAAAAGCAGGCAAACTTTTAGCGATTTACCCATATAAGATGAGGGCTCACATGCTGGTTACCTTTAAAACAAAGTACTATTCAAACATCACCCTATTTGGGAATATCGCACTCACGTTTATCAAAATCATGGGCCATGGCGGCACGGTACCGGGAGCCATTCGAGCGGAAGATGTGCCCGCTGCACTGCAAAGATTATCTAAGGCTATCGAGCAGCAGTCGGCTTCCCCAAAACCCGCACCAAGCTCCGGCTATGATGACGATAACGAAGATAATGAGCCGGTGGTAAGTTTAAGACAGCGTGCCCTACCTCTCATCGAGTTGCTGCATTCTGCAGTGGAATCGGAATCAAACGTGATGTGGGAATAATACCCATTGCATTAAATAATTAACCACGCTGAATGATCAGGTACTTAATACTATTGGTATACCTCTCAATCTTTAGTAACAATTCTTTGGTTGACATTTTATGGCAGTCTTAGAATATGGTGCCGATTAATTAACACTCCCCCTTAGCAAGGAAGAACATACAACAATGAATAAATCCTTAATAGCTATTGCCTTAGCCACGACTTTTTTAGCGGGCTGCGGCACTTCAGACATCAACAACAACGAATCGAAGAGCGAAGTCACTAAAGCGGTCTCCGGCAAAGCCGAGCTAGGTAGCTTCGGTGTCGATCTATCGGCGCGCAACGAAGCCGTTAAACCCGGCGATGACTTTTTTATGTATGCCAGCGGTATCTGGTATGACAACTATGTCATGCCTGCCGATAAAACCCGCTTCGGTGCATTTACCGGTTTGGCCGAGCGCAGTGAGAAGCAGGTCAAAGAGATCATCGATGACATCGCTAGTCGCAGCGACCTAAACGATGAAGAGCAACTGATCGCCGAGTTTTATCACTCTTACATGGATACCGACACCATCAACAAGCTCGGTATCACCCCAATCCAAGGTACCTTAGATCAGATAGCATCCATAAAATCTACCGATGATCTAACTAAGGTATTTGGTAATGCCTGGCTCACAGGTGCTAAGTCTCCCATCGGTGGTGGCATGTGGTTTAATCGCCTCGATCCTAATCAGTACGAGATGTCTATCGGCGCCGGCGGCTTAGGTCTGCCCGACCGCTCCTACTACCTCGAGCAGAGCGAACGCTTCGTCAAAATCCGCAGCGCCTATGTTGAGCATATTGCCAAGATGCTGACCTTTGCCGGCATTAAAGACACCAAAGCACGCGCCACTGAGATTTTAGCCTTAGAGACTAAGATGGCCGAGGGTCAATGGCCAAGAGAGAAACGCCGTAACCGCGACCTCACCCTGAATCAGGTAAAACGCGAAGACTTAGCCAAGCAGTACCCAGGCTTTAATTGGGACGCCTACTTCGCTCAAACTGGTTACCAGGTGCCGCAACTGAACATCTCTCAGCCAGAGCCGGTAAAGGCTATGATTGATCTGGTCAATGGAGAGTCTCTCGGCATTTGGCAGGACTACCTGACTTTCCACACCATCAGTAACAATTCTGACCTATTATCTGAAGATATCTACGCCGCCAGCTTTGCATTTTATGGCAAGACCTTAAGCGGTCAGGAGGAACCTAAACCTCGCTGGAAACGTGCCGTTGCAGAGATGTCAGGCACACAGTCTCTGGGCTTTGCCATAGGCAAAGTCTATGTGGCGCGCTACTTCCCTGAGTCATCTAAACAGCAGATGGCTGAGCTGGTTGAAAACCTGCGTACAGCTCTGGGTCAACGAATCGATGGTCTCGACTGGATGGGCGCTGATACCAAGGTCAATGCCCACGCTAAACTGGCTGCATTTACCCCTAAAATTGGATACCCGGATGTATGGCAGGAGTTCGAAGGATTAACGCTATCTGGCGAAGACTTAGTCGGCAACATTGCCCAGCTGCGCCAGTTCTTTAAGGCTGAAAGTGTCGCCAAAGAGCTGAAAAAGACTGACCGTAATCGCTGGGGCATGACGCCACAACGTGTTAACGCCTACTACAACAGCTCATTTAACGAGATTGTCTTCCCGGCTGCCATCCTCCAGCCACCATTCTTTGACCCTAACGCCGACCCGGCCGTTAACTATGGTGGTATCGGTGCCGTTATCGGCCACGAGATGGGACACGGTTTCGACGATCAGGGCTCAAAGTCCGATGCCAATGGCATCCAGCGTAACTGGTGGACAGACGAAGACCGTGCCGCCTTCGACGCTAAAGCGGATAAGTTAGCCGAGCAGTACAGTAAGTACGAGCCTATCCCGGATAACTTCGTCAATGGCCGTAACAGTCTGGGCGAGAACATCGGTGATGTGGGTGGTTTGGCTATGGCTTACCATGCCTATAAACTCAGCCTGAATGGTAAAGAAGCCCCGGTCATAGATGGGGTCACCGGTGATCAGCGCTTCTTCCTGGCATGGGCACAGGTATGGAAAGAGAAACGCACCGAACAGAGCATGCTTAACCAGCTCCGTGGCGGCACTCACGCACCGGGCCGATATCGCGCACAGGCACCACGTAACCACGATGCCTGGTATAAAGCTTTCGATGTTAAGCCAGGTGACGAACTGTATCTACCTGAAGATCAGCGCGTACGTATTTGGTAAAGGCTTTTAGCTTTTAGCTTCGAGGTTCGAGACTTGAGGTTCTAGGTTAATATGATCCATGTAGGAGCGGCTTTAGCCGCGAAGCTTTTAGGGTTCGAAGTTCGAGCTGTAAGCTTTAAATCATAAGCTGTAAGTTTTAAGAAAAATGTAAAAATGCCAGTCAGAATCCTGACTGGCATTTTTTTGCGGTCCCTTTAACTGAAGAATCTAAAAAGTCCGGTTGTATTGCAACCCAACCATCATGGCATTGGCATGACTGGTCGCAGTAAGGTTGGTAGCCAGATAAGTACCACTAGCCATATCTACCGGGATCATAGGTTTCGATTCAACCACACTCACATCTTCGCCCAATACATAGGTAAAACCAAAATCCAAATCGGAGTCTGGCGTTAACCGGTAAGTGAAGCCGGTTGAGAAGAACTGTCGATCGGAATCGGGAACCGAAATAGAGGTAAGCTTATCCTGTGCGCTGGTATCGTACAGATAGCCCGCCCTAAGGGTCCAGTCGCTGTTCAGGTAATAAGTTGCGCCGATAGCGTAGTGCCAGCCATCTTGCCACTGATAGCGATTAAGGGTACCGCTGGTCTCGGCCTCGAGATTTTCAAACACGCTCCAACCTATCCATTGAATGCTGTAATGCAGCGCAAGCTTGCTGTTTTCGAGGTGATGAAAACCGGAGAATTCAGCCATATTCGGCAACGGGATCACTACCGTATCGTCGATTGGGCCGGACTCGGGAAGATAACCTGCGTAGTCGACATCCCCCTCAGTCTCCATCTCAGGACTGTAACGGTAAGACAAACCGAAGCGGTTGTTATCATCGAGCTCATACACGGCGCCAAGATTAAATCCCAATCCAAACCCTTTGGCATCGACGGTCAATAAATTCGTGTCTGTAGGCTGCAGGCTTCTTTTTAGCTTGCCGGTACTGGCAATGATATCGAGTCCGGCACCTATGCTGAAATGCTCACTCATGCGATAGGAGCCCGATAACCCCAGGTTGTAGCTCTTAACTTCACTCATACCGCCATACTCGCCGGCGATGTAATCATCACTATATTCGGTTTTGGTACCAAAATTTGAATACGCGTTAATGCCCCAGGCAAACTTGTCATTGATTGGCATGATAAAGTGAATATTGGGCGCAATGGCGTTGTCGCCGGCATCATCATAATTAGCAGATTGAACCGAACTATCGACGAGTGCCCCCTGGCTATACAGCTCACGGGTATAAAGCGCATCTTTCACTTCGACCATAGAAGTGATGCTGATGAAACCCGCCGACAAAGCGGTCTCATTAAACAGTGCCATGGTGGCAGGGTTACGCGCCATAGAGGATGCGTTATCGGCTATCACCGCATCCCCGGCAAAGGCGCGTCCCAGACCGGCGTTCGATTGCGCGTTTAACTGAAAGCCGGCACAGATTGCCTGCTGTGGTAATAATATCGTTGCGCCAATAATGATTGTTTTGTTCAATCGACTCATCTTTCTCATAGATTGCTAACCTCTGACTCCCGCCCTTTCCGAGCTTATCGAGTTTGGTTTATCGAACTTGGTTTAACGGAGTAAACAAAGCCATATTGGCTGCCACTCAAATTAGAGTAAAAACACTATATTGATAGTATGCGAATATCTACCGCATTAATGAAATTAAGGTCGTATTTTGGACGAAAAAGTAAAAATAATTGTTGAATAGTGAAGCGGGTGTTTCAGATGCGAGGATTTGAGGTGTGAGAATTTGAGGTGCGAGGATATCTCATGACCCGCCTCTTGCCTCTGTGATAATGAGATAGTGGAATGAGGAGATGTCGATTGACCTGACACCTCCGAGGCATATCATACTTAGTGTTTAGTACTGACCCCATTTCGTACCATCTCTTTACCTGTATCGAAGATTTCTTGAGTGATCCAGCGAGCATGAAGCAGTTTATTATTGTTATCGAATACCGCAACGAAGTGGCGTCCGTCTGCGTTGTTGGTAGCCATACCTACGCCGGCAACACCTTCCAGGCCCAAGCCACCATTTTCAACCGACAGTAAAAAGCGTTCCAACTCTTCCAGGTTATCGATAACATTTAATTCGTCATTCATTGTTTAATACTCTTAGTTTTTAACCGACTGCAGGCAGCGCAGCCTCAACGGCAATATGCGGCGTACTCTACAGATCATAGTCGATGATTTGAAGCCCGTAATGGCGACTTAGACAGAATAAGTAACACTCCTTGCCCGCCACCCAGCCATGCAATGAACATATAAAAGGAAGCCAAGCTTGCCACCTCTGAATGCCAATCAGCATGAGAAGCACTATTAATTTTAGTAAATATTTTTCTCCGGGACGAACAGTTTCCCAGAGCAATGAAACAGTTAGAGCAAGGGGGCTACAGGCCAGAGCCAGCGAGCCAAGTGGAGGGCTTCATCACTGACAAAAACAGCTATATTTAATAGAGGGGAAACTACGCAGGTAAAACAGATGAAATACTTCAATCAACTCCTCATAACCCTATCATTAGGGCTTGCCATACTCTCTTCCGCCCAAGCCTTGGCCGTAAGTAAGGCCCCGGAAATTACATCTAAAGGTCAGGTCATAGCAGAGCAGAAACAGGCAATGAAAAACCTACATGGAAAACTTAAAGCATCACTGCGCGCGGCCGAGCGACACACAGTCGAACTGACCAGCAGTGAACTACAAACCTTAACCACACCGGGCATGGATCCCACCGGCCGATACAGGGTCGGCGTACATCGCGCCGTCGGAAAATCGGTCTCCCACGATAACAGGGATCTGATCATCAACATTCCCGGTGCCTATGCTGTTCGACTGGAACTGACCCATGTTAGAGGCGTGGTTGCTGTGTTCAACGAGGCGGGACAGGCATACCAGTATTCACAGGATGGCTTCACCCATACCTTTATCGGTGAGCAGGTGACAGTTCGTGGCGCGGCTCATATAGAGGGCGCAGGTGCCGTTAACAAGGGAGGGAATCTGTGTGACTTCAATGCTTCCTGCGTCGAGAACGCCGAATGTAAAAACATCGGCATGCCAGACAATATTGATGACGTCCGTAACGCCTACGCCAGCATACTATTCAGATCCGGTGGCTTCTATTATGTCTGCTCCGGAGGCCTTGTCGCCGACAGCGACAGCGGTAGTGAAATCCCCTACTTTCTGACCGCTAGGCACTGCGTCAGCAAGGGGCGGGAAGCTAATTCAGTCGAGACCTTCTTTCAATATACTCAGAGCTGTTCTACCGAACCGCAAGATTGTAGTACACAGCCCGACTTCAGCACGGTTGGCTCGAGCATAGTCAAGAGCGGCAGAAAGGGGGACTACTCACTACTTAGGCTCTCGCAGATTCCCCCTTCCGGTTCTGTGTTCTTGGGCTGGAACTCTGACCCAATTGCCTCCACTGATGCCGCCGAACTGTTTCGCATTAGCCATCCGGGCGGTGCACCTCAGGCATACTCAAAACACTGGGTGGATACAGACGCACCAAACTGCAGCTCCTGGCCACGGGGAAACTGGATCTACAGTCGCGATCTATTTGGTGCGACCGAAGGTGGCAGCAGTGGCTCACCTGTGTTAAACAGTAATGCCGAGATCGTGGGTCAACTTAGCGGAGGCTGTGGCTACAATGTCAATGATGTCTGCGACAGCGGCAGTAACGCCACCGTCGATGGCGCTTTCGCGGCTTACTACTCAGATATTTCACAGTACCTCGGAGGTGGCGATCCGGATCCCGGCGGTGATTGTACCGATGCCGATGGAGATGGCTGGTGCGTCGAAGAGGGAGATTGTGATGATAACGATCCACAAGTCAATCCCGGCAGAAACGATCGTGGGCGCAAATGGGGCAATGATGGAAAAGATAATGACTGTAATGGCATTATCGACGGATAAGCACTCTACACTAAGAACTCAAAGCCGCGATAATGCAGTACCGACATAGCCTCAGACAGCCACCAAATATCGGTGGCTGTCTTCCGGGTAGCCCCAAGCTCACTATCGTTCATATTTAACAATAGGTTACACAGCTATTAACAGTCTTAAGATCCGAACATTGCCGTTTAGTTAAAAGTGATCCGCCCTCCCCATATTTTGCTTGTTTTATCTCCAGGTAGCCAGATTTACACATGAACGACAAGACCACACTGGCAAAAGGGTATAAGATATCGCCACCAAAGATAATGATTATCATTACCATGACAATTAAGGTGTACGATGAACAAGCTCCAAGTTAGTGTACTGGCACTGGCAGTCACTGTAGCACTACATGCTCAAGCCGAAGAGATCTCTTTACCATCCAAATCAGAACAGGATTCAGCCGCTGTAAAACCTGAAGTAATAGTTATTTCCGGCTCACGTGTGGAGCAAGAGATAGAACAGGTTGCAGGCTCAATCTTAGTGATAGACGAAGCGGCTATCGAAAAAAGCATGAGTAATGACTTTGGTAGCTTGTTCCGTAACGAATCCGCTGTAGGGGTTAAGGGCGGGGCTGGTAAACCAACCACGGTGACCATTCGTGGTATTGGTGGTAACCGGGTGATGATGGTAAAAGATGGTGTACGAGTCAATAACCAGTATGCCTCTCCACTGGGGCCGGGAGCCGAAGGGACCGGACGTGGACTCACCGAAGTACAGAGCCTGAAGCAAATTGAAGTGGTCAAAGCGGCGGCCTCTACCATGTACGGCTCAGACGCCCTCGGTGGTGTGGTGGTTATGCGTACAAAAGATGCCAGTGATTACTTGATGGGTGATGATAGCTACCTGTCGCTCAACAGCGGCTATAGCGGCATTAATAATGAATACAGCGCCGGTTTTACCGCCGCCAACAGCGTGGGGAGTTTTGAAAATTTACTTACCTACCAGCGCCATGAGGGGGAAGAGACACAAAATTATCAGCAAGACCTACCGGACTCAGAACTGGTGCAGGACAGCATCTTGCTGAAAAGTAAGTACCACTTCAATGAGCATACCTCCCTGCAGCTAAGCGTCGATTACCTTGAGCAGAAACTTGAACGTTGGGAGCCGATGTTTGACGAGAGTTCAGCATTAACTGAGCAGATCGATACCCGGCGCGACACCCAGGTACTTAACGGTGCCTTGCAGCTACGCTCAGATAAATCCAGTTCGCTGCATGATAACCTGACTGTAGTCATGTACTACGGTACGACTAAGCAAAACGAAGATCGTGACTACTACAGTTTTGACGGTAACAAGCAAGCTACCAATGATCGCGCCAGAGAGTACATCTTTGAAGACGAGCGCCTTGGGATCACCAGCACCTTCAATAAATACATAGGTGAAGAAAGCTATGGTCATAACATTACCTACGGAATGGATCTGGAACTTTCGAGCATGTTGCGCCACCGCACCTACGCCGAACAGAATAGCGGAGAATGGCAAGTCACCCACCCCTTCACCTTCGCCGATACCGATAGCCAACGTATCGGTATCTTTGCTCAAGATGACATCAAACTGCTCGATGGAAAACTGAACCTGATAGCTGGGATCCGTTTCGACAACTTCGAGAACACACCTGACAAGTCAACATTGACCTCTGACCAAGACCCGGAAAATTTTGATGCCATGAGTGAAAGCTTCTGGTCACCTAAGCTGGGGCTTATCTATCACATAACCAATGATGTCAGCGTCTACGGGCAGTACACCTATGGCTATAAGATGCCGACCCCGGATCAAAAATGGGGAGAGCTGGTGATCCATGAGCCCGGCATGCCGATGGAGGTACTACTCAAACCCAACTATGATCTGGAGTCAGAACAGAGCAACACCTTCGAAGCTGGCGTTCGTGGCAGCCACAGCGATACCAGCTACGAGCTAACCCTGTTCTACAGTCAGGTAAAAGATTATATAGACTGGCAGTTCCTGGGTATGGAGATGTTCCCCCAGATGAACCTTCAGTACGGCTACTTTAACCGTGAAGAGGTAAAACTATACGGTTTTGAAGCTCAGGTGAGTCAGTGGATAGGCGATAGCTTAGAGCTATGGGGAAACCTATCCTACACCCATGGCGAAGATGAAAACGGCGATTATCTTAATAGTGTCAGCCCTATGCGTGGAACAGTAGGTGCCAACTACTACACCGACCTTGCAGGTATGGAAGCCGATCTGGCCACGGTCGTGCGTTTTGCAGACAAAATGGACCGCACCACTGACCTGGATATTTTTCCGGGGATGGATACATTCAATAGCGTATATAACACCGCTGGCTATGCCGTGGTTGATTTAACCTTAGGTGTGCGGATAAACGAAAGCTGGAAGCTAAGAACCGGCGTGTACAACCTGTTTGATAAAGAGTATATCGACTATGCCGATGTGGCTGGCCAATCGAAATACCTGCTCAATTCACTTGGCACGCCTGATACCAACTTCACTCAACCTGGGCGCTATTTTAATGTTAGCGTGAACTACCAGTTCTAAGACCATTTAAGTGAACGAATGAACAAGTGATGACAGTCTAAATACTAATACTAATACTAGTGCTTAGTCTGTCATCAGACTCTTCATGAAAGCTAGAGGCTGCAACCAGCCAGCGATACCAGCGCCATCATCTTTTCCCGCCGACAATGATTTGAACAGGTTAGCATTTGTGTATATATCAGGCTATCCGGCGTTTATCTTTGCTGCGCTTGTTCTGGTACATACGTTTATCGGCGAGAGCGAGACATTCTGATTGATTGTTACTTTCCCGGGCGTGGGCAACACCATAGCTGATGCCGGACTGGGGCCATTTAGACTGCAGTGCATTTTGACATTGAGTCATCATCCGCTCAATTTCCTCTGTCGCTGACGCCATATCGGCAAGCTCCATATCGGCAGACAGTGGGATATTGAGCAACCAAACAAATTCATCCCCGCCGGTGCGAAACACTTCACCTTTACTATCGAGAGTGTTGGCCATGGTTTTAGCGCCATAGCACAGTAAGGCATCCCCCTGATCATGACCGAGTTTATCGTTAACCTGCTTAATCCCGTCGAAATCAATAAAAGTAATAATGTAATTGCCATCGACTTGGGCCAGCGCTTCGCTCAGGGCATAGCGGTTACCTATGTGAGTAAGGGGATCGATTCGGGCCAGGTAATAGGCGCGGGAGTAGTCTTGTTTTTTTTGCTGTAACCAGGCAGCTAGGGAGAGCAGTATGCAGAAGCAATCGCCGGCTAAGGCTAACAGGACGATGAGCTCCGCATGCTGTTGCCCCGTGAATACATCACTATGAGACAAGATATAGTAGAGCATGGATAGACCATACAATAGGTTACCCAGTAGATAGTACTTAGCCCGAAAATCACTATAAATCAACATTTTCCAGCCTGTAACAATGGCAAGCGGCACCCAGATCAGAGCGATGATATGGGAGATCGTAAATGAGATAGAAAAGCTCAGCAGTGGCATGGTTAAGCCAAAAATCAGACAGACGATGGACACTCCATTGAATAGCTTTGCCAGACGTTTATGCAGAGAGTCAAAGTTAAATAATAGTTTGGTAAACTGGCTGGCTGCGGCGATGGCAAAAGGAAATATTACGACACCGAGATAGGTGGTATTGATGCTCTCGATGTTAAACACATCATCGATTAAGCCCGAGGCCGCCGCCCAGCCTAAACCGTGTAGCCCAATGTAAGCCGAACAGGCAAGAGTGACGGCTAAGCGCGTTTTAACGTACAGGGTTAAGGCGATGGCAGCCAACGTTAGCATTACAGCGATTGAAAAGAGTGTCACCGAGTTGGTGATAAATTGCTTATGGTAAAAACTCGCGCTGTTAATTATCTCGACCGATAGCGGCAGCGCGTAATGCTCGGCTTTAATGTAAAGCCAAAGGAAGCCACTTTCTTGCTGACTCAGAGGCAGTTCAAAAGCCTGAGTGTGCATTAATTTTGGGCTGCTAATGTCGCCATGCTGTGAAAAGTTAATCACGCGGGTATTTACATATTGTTCTGATTGCCAGAAGCCGAGCCCCTGGTCAATAAAATTGGCATTGATTCTGACAAACCAGCTTGCTGCTCCCGCCATCTGGTTATTCAGTTTTAACCGTGCGACATAGGCACCAGAGTGATTAACGATTGAGGTTTCGACGGGGCTCGATGATCGATATAGGTGTTGAAGCGCTTCCAGCGATGCCGGAGGCGAGTCTGGCTCGGCGTCAATTTTGCGCCAACTGTCGATGTCTTGAATGACGATATCTGTAGTTTCTGTGAGTTGCCTCCCCTCCAATGCAAAGCTTGGAAAAGAGGGAAAAAACGTCGCCATCCAGAGCAACAATAATGCCGATACGCACTTAACTGCCATGTTATCCATTTGTTGCCGTTAACTATGTAGCAAGCCTAACATAGTCAACTCTCCTAGAGGTAGGTAATGCATTAAAGAAAAGTGAACCAAGAATCGTTAATCCTTACTCGTCAGAGTATAGATGATGTTCAAAACAAACACGGTTAATCTTATAGGCCCTCTTATTGCTCTTTGATGGGGGATTAAATAGAGAGAGAGTCCAAATTAACAGGGCGGGCAAAGTTGAATCCTGATGCTCGCCTGAATCTCATTCACAGGTAAACTTCCTGCAAGCCAGTGATGCATAAAGAGAGAAAACAAGGAGAACAGATCGAGTTAATATGTCGGTTTCGTGCTCGATAATTTCACAGTACATGCCATAATTGCTTGTAGTAGCTGCTTTTTCTCCGGCCTAACAACCCTGGCCCTTGGCAGAGGTGATGATGAAAAAACAATTAAAAGTAGTGGTAACCGGTGGCCCCGGTGGTGGCAAGACCACGGCGCTCGACCTTTTTCGCCGCGAGCTCGGCGATACGGTTGCTATCGTTCCCGAATCGGCAACCCTGCTCTTTTCCGGTGGTATCCCGAGATCCTCTGATGAACAGGTGATCAAGAATGTTCAAAAGACCATCTTTTCTCTGCAGCAAAATGTAGAAAACATCCAGGAGAAACAATATCCCGACAGGCTACTTATCTGTGACAGAGGCACATTAGATGGTCTGGCCTACTGGCCCGGAACGGAAGATGAGTTTTTTGAAGAGGTAGACTCTACCATTGAAAAAGAGCTGAGTCGTTATGACGCCGTCATCTTCTTCGAATCTGCCGCTGCCAGCGGACGTGACATTCAAAGTAATAACCCCATCAGAAACGAGTCTTCGAAGCAGGCAGCTGCGTTGGACAAGAAGCTACAGAATATATGGTCGCGACACCCCTCTTACTACTTCGTTGGCAATTCAGAATCCTTCGTAAAAAAGATTATGTTCGGGATCATGACCATAGAAAATGTGATCAACAGACACAACGGAGGGTACGTGGGACCAAGCTTTGTGCCCACTTTGTCTAAGTAGCTCTTCCTAAGCGCTCTTTCCTGCTGCTCTGCCCACTTTAAGCATCAAGACTATTGCATGGCCGTTGCCGTAGAAGATAGTCGTTGGTAATAACAGTGCTAGTGTCAGCCTCAAGAATAAGCTTAATACTGAGTCACGTTAATTTTTCAGCGCCAGAGAACTTGAAACCATCGTTTTCGATAACGGCGAAGAACCAATTCGAGTTAGCCTCGGATCATATAAGAAAAAGTTTATTCAGCCCTACTTACTAAACCTTGCTCCCCATACGTTTCTTCATAAACGAACAACTGCTTCCCCTATAAAAAATCTGGCGGGTTTGCCTATGGATATTTGATCTACATCAAGGATTCCCCCCCAACCCGCTTGAAGATAACTTGAGTCCATCTAGGCTTGAATATGACCAAGGTGAGACGACTAAAAAAGTAACTCCTCAGTCACAGCTTTCCATAACCCAAGCTGTCGTTTACCTATAAGGAATAGCTTCTTTAACTATAAGGAAAATATACGATGAGCTTTTTTCAAACTAACCATGAACCATGGACACTAAATTCGATGCTCTCCCGATTGCCACGGCAACTGTTGGTAATTAGCCTTCTTTCGGTCTGCTACCTATTCGCCAATACGGGCCAGGCCCGAGCAGCTGGCAGTGGAGATTGTGGGCAAGTAGCCAACGCAGTAGGAGAAACTGAAACTTCCATTTCATCTTGTATGGGGGAACTACTCGAGTCCCAGGAAAATATGATAGAAGCGGTGGAGGGGGCGCTCCATCAGACGCGTGCACTGAACTTATCCCCTTTCGGTATGCAAAAGAGTGTCATGAACGATGATCTTGGCGACAAAATACAATTCCTTCGTGACGAACATAAACGAGCAAAAGAAGCGAACGACGCGGTGGAAAGTAATGACTATGATGAAATGTTAACCAAGGCCGACCAAGAAAAAGGTAAGAAGTGCAAAACCTCAGATATGCCTTTCTATGAGTCTCTGGCGGAAGATAATTATATTCTGATGGGATATTCCAGCTTTGAGAGTGGAAATGGGAAAAATAAATTAGGTAACGGTAAATGTGACTTTTTCTCGGCGATAAAAGATGACGGCACCGACGTCTGGATAAATGAAAGAGCAGAAAATATGTGTCAGGAAATCTGTGCTGACAAAATTAATACCAATGGCTCAGGAAAATCCAGAAAAGAGGAAAGAAAGCAGAGAGTCGTTGGTCGATTGACCGATGGAATATATACAGCCAAAAGGGCAACTGACACCATTAACGACGTTACGAGGAACCTGACCATACTAGAGAGGCAGTTAATCCCTCTAAACGCTAGCATGTCCACCAAAGATATTTGTGAGTCGGACTTCGATGTCGCAGCCCTGCTTGAAATTATCGCAACAGGTGTCTCCATCGCAAACAGTGCAGTCTCTTTCACGACCGCCGCATTGGAAACAGCAGAAAATAATGTCAAGCCCGCAGCTAATCAGACTGTTGCAGGTTTTAATGCTGGCTCCGCTGTTATTCCATTTGCTCTAGTAGCGGGTATCTCCAAGATGGTTGGAGAAGTCGTCGGGGCCGTCGAGAAAGGGCTCGTTATCGCTGCACAAATTGTATCGGCATCTGCAGACGATACTACCCAACAATGCTTGAAAAGCGTAAGAGATAATGGTGTAGATGTAAAAGCTGATGTGACGAAACTAAAGGCAGATACAGCGTTACTGAAAAATAACGCTGCAAATAACAGCGCTGCTCTGGCACAAGTTCAGCTGGAAATGGAACAACTCAAGCAGTTATTAGAGCAAAACCAACAACTGCTATTAACCCCCCAAGGCAAGCGTGAGGGCTTCAATTAGATTGACGTAAAGGCTGATAATAGACTCAGACAAATATTGCTTTACCGTCATCATGTGGGCACCGAAACGCCTCCTAAGGGGGGCGTTTAATTTTTAGACCTTTAATTGAAAAACACTAAGCACAAATATCCTCGAAGAGTTGGTCAGCTAACTCTTGCAGGGTTTCGGCCTTTGGCTGGGTGTGTGCAAAGGTTCTTAAACCATAAATCCCCATGGCTAGAAAGCGTGCCAGATGTTGACTGTCACGTTTAGCGCTGAGCTCACCACTGACTTGGGCCTGCGCAAAAACATCGGCGAGTCCCTGCTGCCAGCTGGCTAAATTATCCGTAATAGTTTTTTGCACCTCATCATCTTGTTGAGCCATCTCGTTGAGCGCTTTAGTGAGCAGGCAGGCCTTCGCCGCTTCACCACTGATGCACTCCTGAACTGTGTTATCCAGATAGGCTTTCAGCTCGACTAATACCGGTCTTTTACCTGCGAAAAAACTCTGAAACTCGGCACTACTATCATGCTTATACAGCTCTAAGGCCGCTAACAGAAGACCACGTTTATTACTGAATGCGCAGTAGATAGAGCCCGGGTGTATACCTGTGGCTTTAGTCAGATCTTGCATACTCGTCTTAGCGTAACCTTTCTCCATAAAGGCGGCTATGGCGGATCTCAGTACTTTATCTCTATCAAATTCAGCGTTGCGCATGCGGGCTTTGACTCACTAATCGTCTATATCCTGATTGTACTTAAGTTTGAATGTTTGTTCAAAATAATACTTGAATGAACATTCAAATAAGATTATCTTGAATGGACATTCAAGAAAAAGAGACCGCTATGACTGAGAACCTATTTCAACCTTTTGCGCTCAACGAGACTATCACCCTACAAAACCGTATCCTGATGGCACCGCTGACTCGTTGTATGGCAGATGATGAATTAGTACCGACTCAGGCTATGGCTGAATATTATGGTCGCCGCGCCGAAGCTGGACTTATCATCTCTGAAGCTGTGCTTGTTCGTTCCGACGGTCAGGGCTACCCCAATACCCCCGGTCTGTTTACCCCGGCTCAAGTAGATGGCTGGCGTGTGGTGACCGATACAGTGCATAAAGCCGGTGGCAAAATATTCGCCCAGTTATGGCATACCGGCCGAGTAGCCCACCCTCATTTCTTTGAAAAATCTGGTTCAACTCAGGTAATTGCCCCCTCCGCCGTTGGCCTGGAGGGAAGTCTGCCCAGAATGCGAGAATTGAGCTATCAGGTTCCTAAAGCTGTAAGCCATAATGAGATAGTGCAATTAGTCGCCGATTACACACAAGCTGCGGCGAACGCGATAGATGCCGGCTTCGACGGTGTCGAGATCCACGGAGCTAATGGTTATCTTATCGATCAGTTCCTGCATCACGACAGCAATCGTCGCACCGATGAATATGGTCAAACAGCCGAAAATATGGCCCGCTTTCCCTTGGCTGTTGTGGATGCGATCTCTGCCCGCATTGGCAATGACAGAACAGGGCTAAGGGTTTCACCGGGAGCCTATGTCAACATGGCCGGAGACAAACGAGACCGCGCCGTGTTTGATTACTTCCTCACTGAGCTGGATAAACGTGATTTAGCCTTTTTACATATAGGTATTTTCGATGATGCCATGGAGTTTGATTATCTGGGTGGCAGCGCATCGAGTTACGTACGTAGCGTTTATAGTAAAACCTTGGTTGGCGTTGGCAGCTACAGCGCAGAAGCGGGTAGCGCCGCCATAGCCGAAGATAAATTTGATCTGTTAGCGATCGGTAGACCTTTTATCGCTAATCCCGATTATGTCGCCCGAGTTCGTGAAGGGAGTGAATTGGTTGAATATTCAGATGAGATGCTAACCAGCCTAGTGTAAAAACTAGTTTAAAGAGATAAGTGTGAGGAGTTTGCTTCAATAAATTTAGTGTGAAAAGTTTTTAAAAATCATCAATCCTGTGTCTTATTTTTGTCTTGAGGCAGAAGAGGTTAACCTAAATGGCTAACCTCTTTTTTTTTGCCTAAGTGATGTACCCTTTAGTCATCGGTTATTACTTTCGACCGGCTATCGCTTTTGCCATCGCGGCATCGGCAATCTCTTCGAGCTTGGCCAGATCAATATCCTTATGGGATTCACAGATAAACCAAGGCTCGCGAGAATCTGGTTCCAGCATGATGCCGCTCTTAATCAGGTTATGGGCAAACTCGGTATACAGGTCGCTGTCGGTCTTCTTCCAGTCACGATAGTTATGCGGTACCTGGCTGCCAAAATGAATACCGAACATGGCATCGGGGCCGGCGAACCTGTGCTCGATACCGTGTTTGGTAAATACCCGTGATAACACCCGTTGAATATCGACGCCGGCTTTGTTGATGGTGTCGTAGGCATTGGTTTCATTCAAAATTGTCAGCGTCGCTTTGGCGGCACTTAGGGCAATCATGTTGGCGGTATAGGTGCCGCCATGGGTAACGCCATTTTTCCCAAAGCTGATCACGTCCATCACCTCCTTGCGACCACCGAAGGCGGCGACCGGATAACCATTGCCCATAGCCTTAGCGTATGTGGTGAGATCGGCATGGATGCCATAGAGCTCCTGTGCGCCACCTTTAGCGACACGGAAACCCGTTTTAACTTCATCCATAATCAAGAGGGTACCATTGGCATCACAGATATCACGCAATTTCTGCATGTATTCCTGGGTCGATGCGATGCTGCCGCAGTTGCCTAATATCGGCTCAATGACGATGGCTGCGATATCATCGCCGACACGAGCAAAGACTTCATCGATGGCTGCGAAGTCATTGAGAGGCACAGTTTCCAGGTGCTCGCGACTCGCCTCTGGAATACCGCCACCAAAAGCAGCGATCTTTGGCGCCGCTTCGGTTTCGCTATCCCAGTTATCGACGTCTGATTTCCACATCATCTCATCGTAAAGGCCATGAAAACCGCCTTCAACCACCACAATCTTGTTACGGCCGGTAAAACCACGAGCGGTGCGTACCGCGCCAATCACAGCTTCTGTCCCCGAGTTGGCAAATCTCACCTTCTCAATATTCGGACACATCTGCTTTATGAGTTCGACCACCTGAGAATCTAGATCGGTTGAGAAGCCGGAGATAGTGCCACGTTCGGTAATAGCTGCCACAACCTGTTGATCGATTCGAGAATCGCGATAGCCCAAGATGATAGGCCCGTAAGCGAGGCGGAAATCGATAAACTGCTGGTCGTCTGCATCGGTAATGGTGCAGCCCAGGCTGCTTTTAACGAATACTGTGTTCTCTTCACCCCAGTAACGGTAACTATCAGCCACACCCAGAGGCATGTTGTTGTGGGCCTGTTTTAACAGTGCATTGGTGGCGGGTTTATTAGCATTGCTCATCGTGTCTGTCTTCATCATAAAAAGTCTGGCACGTATGATACAGATCACAGTAAGGCTTTACTATATTAGTCCGGCATATCTAAAGAAGAACAATGAATATGGATGGTGCCCTTCTACTTTGAACATGGGGAGATGCAGACAATGGACTCACAGTAATCACCTCCCTCTTTTACCAAGAGTCGACATGGAATCGTGCCGCTCTGGCTTCAGCCATGGTGCAATCGGTAATGTGCATCAACTCACTCAAGGTGATATTGGGGTTATCGTTAATCAAACGCGCAAGCTTTGCCTCTAAAGGTTCCAGCTTGTCGGTATGATCGAGCAAAGCGGTTTCAATTTTCTGGATAAGGTAACGAAACTCAGCAGCACCTTCCTTCTGCAATTGAGCCGCTTTCAACTGCCTCTGTTTCAACTGTTCAGCAAACGATTGGATCTTGGTAGCTTCACCGGATAGCCCCCAATTCCTGGAGCGACGCACACGCTTAAGCCCGCAGTGATACTGCTTGGCCACGTCTTGGGCCTGTTTGACAGCTTCCCTTCCTATTCGATGAATAAGAGAGGGAAGTGAGATGGTGATGTCTTCAATCATGGCTTCATTTATAACCCTTGAAATTTCACTCTGGGTATTTAATCAAAAAAGTAACGAGAACAAATACCTACAACACAACGTTTTTACATAAATATGTGGTAGAGATATTGAACTCCACGCTTAATTTAAGTTAAAGTGTGCAGTTAGGGAAACGAAAGCAAGACTCTACTCTATTTTAAGGGAAAGTAGAACTTGGCCTTTCAGGGATGAAGATAAACACGTAGCCATTTATAAGAGTACTATCTCCATAGATAGCTATGCATGCAGTTGATTAACAATAAGCTTCCTCCATAAATTCGCAAGAATGCCTCCCAAAAACCACCTCAGTAATTAGATTTAGCAATGGGTATTTTAGTTATTATCCTTGTAGCTCAAATTTCATTTTTGGGTCCTTTAGTGTAGATAACAGGTTTAAGGAAAAGCATCATTAATCAAGTGTAGACACTGAAGTAGTCACATGTATAATCCGCAAGATTATTGTACAGATTTTCAAAGTAGATTAAGCATTAATGCTTAAAAATAAAAAGAGAGCAAAATGAAAAAACGGAATATTTTAACATTGGCATGGATGGCACTTTTTTGCCTTCAAGCCCCGGCGTTTGCATCAGGTTTAGATGCAACCTCTGCAAACACAAGTGCAAAGCCTGATTCAGCTCAAACGTTTCTAAAGCGTAAAGTAGCAATTGCAAGGTTTTCAAATGAAACCCAAGCTGCGAATAGTTTTCTCGTAGACAGCTCCAACAATCGAATTGGCAAACAAGCGGCTGATATTCTTAGCGCACGCCTGGCTGACACTAATAAGTTTATTATGTTTGAACGCCTTGACAGTGAAGAAGTCAACTCAGAGAACATATTAAAAGGCATAAGTGATAGTGGCGTTTCTGTCGATTACTTAATCGTCGGTTCCGTAAGCGAATTTGGCCGCTCGGCAGAGAGCACTACAGGTTTGTTCTCTCAGTCCAAAATACAAAAAGCTTATACAAAGGTTAACGTTCGTTTAGTTGATGTCACAACAGGAAGAATAATAAGTTCTGTTGAGGGCGCTGGTGAAGCAACTACTGAGACCAAGAAAACATTAGGGGCTGGTACATCTGCTGCATTTGATCAAAGTCTAACTGATAAAGCGTTATCACAAGCGATTTCTCAAATGATCAGTAATTTGGTTGAAAACATGACAGCCAAGCCTTGGAAATCATATTTCCTATCAAATGAAGATGGAACATACATCATCTCTGGAGGAGAAGCACAGGGTCTTTCTGAAGGGATGGAATTGATCGTTTACCAGAATGGCAAACAAGTGAAGAACCCGCAAACCGGTGGCCTTATCTCTTTACCTGGAAAGAAGATAGGTAAAATCCAAGTGCTTTCAACATACGGAAATGACGAGTTTGAACAAATCTCTTTCGTAGATGTTATTGAAGGGTCGATTAGTGATGACCTGTCAAAATATTACCTTTCTGATAAATAAAATGAGACTTTCATGAGAACAATATTATTTCTATTTTTAAGTGTGTTTCTGGCTGCATGCGGATCAAATGTTCAGCGAAGTGAAACGGGTTTAGAGCATGAACAAAAAGTCGTCATCATTGCCGACGTGTTAATTGGCAATTCAATTACTGTTGCAGCAATCAATAACCATATAATTAATGGCAAAGACTTAACTCCCTATGCAACGGGTGTTGTGGGCGCTGCTGATGCTGCAGATGAAAATCGTCAAATTCTGGTAATAAAATTGGACAAAGGCTCGCATAGACTTTCTATCAAGAGTCCAGCAGGTGCTGTTCTTTTTGCTAAAGACATTTACCTAGCTGATGGTCAAGTAAGAACAATACGACTCTAAAAGGAAAGTAACCAATGCTAACTAAAACAAGATACCTTTTTATACTTGCCGCAACATTTATGTTTGCAGGCTGTGCTTCGGTAACCGAAAGTGGATATTACTGGGGAAATTACTCAGAGACATATTACGAATATATTAAAGCACCATCAGAGCAAACAGTCACAAACCATCTCAATGAATTAAACAACATTGTGGATACATCAAAGAAAAAAGGTTTGAAAGTTCCTCCAGGAATTTACGCTGAAATTGGTTACATTACAGCTAAACGTGGGGATAGCGATGACAGCATTGCTTATTACCGTCAAGAAGCCGAATTGTACCCGGAGTCCAAAGGCTTTATTGAACGCTTAATATCAGATCAGAAATAGGAATAAACATGCGCTTACTAATTTCAATTACTATTGCTTTGCTTATGTCGGGCTGTGCAGCAACGACAACAACTAAAGAAGCAGCCTTTCCTGAGATGTATTCAGACGTCAATCGTCAAGCCATGCTCATCGTCCCTGTTATCAATGAAACAACAGCCGCTGAAGCCCCCGACTTCCTAAATGCGACGGTTGCTCAACCTCTGGCAGATAAAGGCTACTATGTACTACCAGTTCCAATTGTGAGCAATATTTTCAAAGAAGCGGGCATTATTGATGGCACACAGCTAAAAGGGATCCCTTTCTCAACCTACAAAGATAAATTTGGGGCTGAGTCGGTATTGTTTATCAAGCTGACATCTTGGGAAACTAACTATATGGTAGTTTCTGGTAATGTTACTGTGGGCATGGAGTACATATTAGTTTCAGCAGAAACAAATAACGTTTTATGGTCATACAAAAACACATTCGTATTAGATACTTCTGGCTCTTCTGGTAACTTGATTGCAGATATAATCGTAACGGCAATATCAACAGCTGCAACAGATTACGTCCCAGTGGCAAGACGTGTACATGCTAACGCTGTAACTACACTACCAGTCGGTAAATATCACCCTAAATATCTAAAAGATGGGAAAGTTAAAAATGTTATTCCTGAGCTAGCTACCGCTCCAGTAGAGAGATTCTAGAATACCAGTAAGTGGGGGCAGAGTTTGTCCCCACAGATTTTTCTAACTCAGTCTAGGCTTCTATCGTCTCGAGCCTTGTATCGGAAACGTCGCTAAAAGCTGTATCCCTTGCAAATTACAGTACTCAAGCGATTCGTTTAGCTCATCTAAGCCAATACCCAGATCGTCCAAAATATCCGGGTTGATCAACTCCTCCTTAGCATATAGCCCAGGCTCGGCATTAATCACGGCTAAACGTGAAGCAATATAAAGCAATTTGCTATTATCGGGCAAGGGATCACCCTCTGCACGATTAAACTCTGCAATAGGCTGTATGATAGTGTCCGGTAGATTCCACAGCTTTAACAGCTCGGTAGTGCAATCAGCAAAGGTGAAACCAAATACCTCGCTCTGGCGAAGCCAAGGTGTTTCCTCGCGATCATAATCCTCACAATACCTGACTTTATCCGGCTCGCTGTGGACAATAGCCAACATTCCCAGATTATGAAATAGCCCGGACAGGAAGATATTATCGGTATCGGGAGTCTGCTTGGTTTTTGCAAAATACTTACAAATCAAGGCACAATCTACACTTATCTCCCAGAATTTATCCAGATCAACGACTTTAGGATCTATGCTGGAAAATGCTGCGGTAACACCATAAGCATTGACCAACTTTTTTACCTCCTTAATACCAAGCAGGACAAGGGCTTTAGAAAGGCTGTCTATCTCTCTTGGCATACTGAACATCGCACTATTAGCGATTTTTAAAATCGATGCGGCAATAGCAGGCTCATAGGCAATGGCATCGGCCAACTGCTCCATGCTGCAGTCGTCACTGGATAACATTCGATTCAATGTAATATAAACATCAGATAGCACGCATATTTTTTGCGCTTGCTTGGCGTAATCAAGAGGTGAAGATGACATTAGATCCACCTTGTACGGAGAGGGATACACTAATAATAGTTAACGAGTTAATTTGTTCAATGCAAATGGTGAAGAGTATGCGAATGAAACACAACTTCCCCACCTATTGACCACTACATTCCAGTCACCGTCAAATGTGTGGCTTAACAGAGCATATAGAAAAATGTTAACCACTTTCTTAATTACTAAAATGTGTGCTTTCCTGACAAGGCGAGCTAATATTTACTCTGACCCTGTGGGATCCCCACGAATTTAATAGCATGCTTGTGGATCCCTGACTAAATCCAGTAGTGACTGTATCGCAGCTTGCCAATGCGCCTTTACTAACCTCAACTTCTTAT